>NZ_JAJOMB010000001.1 GCF_021129305.1 Kineosporia babensis
CCGCGAGCGCGGCCCACAGGATCAGCACCAGCTTCCGAGACATCGCTGTCTTCTCCGGGTGAATTGGGCGGGTATTACCGGAGCATAACCGAAGCCCGACTTGCCGGTATTGCGCATTCCGGAATTGACGCCGGTCGGCATCTGAGCCGACACGAGCAAGTGGCAGTAATGCCGGACGATCGGCTCAAGATCACCACTGCCGAGCAGGCTTTCGATCCGGAAACTGGACAGGCGTCCGGAATTGCCTGGCACTCAGAGACAGAAGTAGATGACTCTGCAATAACATTGCGCGCCCGTTCTGCGTGCCGTGTTCCGAAAGTCCTTTTCCTTCTTATGACTTACCTCACTCCGGACCGCAAAAGGCCTAGCCGCCCCGGCTTTCGACTGGTGCATTAGCGACGCAAGTGTCTAGCTTTCGCCGTGTGACAGATGGAGCGCGCACAGTACTTCTCGGCGCCAACGGCTATCTGGGCCGGGTGACGGCCCGGGCCTTGGTGGAGCGAGGCATTTTCCCGGTCCTGGCGGGCCGCAACGGCGGCGAGCTGTCGCAGCTGGCGACCGAGCTCGGAGGGCTCGACTTCCGGATCGCCGACGCCGCCGACCGCAGCTCGCTGGCCGCCCTGATCAGCCCGGGCGACGTGGTGATCAGCACGATCGCCCCGTTCCGGACCGCGGGCGAATCCGTGGTGCGGGCCGCTGTCACCCGTCGCGCGCACTATCTGGACGTGGCCATCGAGCCGCCGTTCATCCAGCAGGTGTTCCAGAAGTGGGGCCGCCCCGCCCGGGAGGCCGGCGTGGTGGTGATGCCCTCGGTCGGCTTCAGCTTCAGCCCGGGCAGCATCGCCGGGGCGGCCGCCCTGCAGGAGGCCGGGCCGCAGGCCACCAAGGTCCAGATCGGCTACTTCGTGCTGGGCGACTTCGAGCAGGGCTCGTTCAGCGCCGGGGTGCTGGACTCGATCACCGGGGCGCTCTTCCAGCCGGGCCTGGTGCGCCGCGGTGGCGTGGTGGAGTCCGAGATGCCCGGCCTGCGCGAGCGCAGCTACACGATCGACGGGGTGGAGCGGATCGCCACCAGCATCGGCGGGCCGGAACACTTCACCCTGGCCCAGTTCCAGCCCCGGGTGCGCGACGTGGACGTGTACATCGGCTGGCTGCGCCCCGACCCGAACGGCCAGTCGCTGCTGCCCAAGTCGGCCACCGGCGGCGCCCGGCTGTCGATCGGCCGGGCGCTGACCAAGCGCAAGCACCGGCAGATGGTGCGCGCCGCCGACGACGGCCCGGACTCGCTGGGCCGCACCGCGATGGTGAGCATGGTGATCGCCGAGGCGCAGGACGCCGGGGGCAACACCCTGGCCCGGGTTACCCTGACCGGCCCGAACCCCTACGACCTGACCGCGCGGCTGCTGGCCCACCACGCCGCGGCGGTGCCGAACTGCGAGCCCACCATCGCCGGGGCGATCGGTCCGGTCAGCGCCTTCGGCCTGAGCACCGCGATCGAGGCCGCCCGTCAGGCCGGCCTCGAACGCGTGGACTGATCTTCCTACTGGCCTACCCGGGCGGGCCGACGATCGTCCTCAGTTGTGCCCTGAAGCTTTTCGGGCCGCAACGGTGAGGGCTCGACCATGAGGATCCGGGCCAGCCCGGCCGGCAGCCACCAGTTGTACCTGCCGAACAGCGAGACCAGGGCCGGCACCAGCAGCATGCGCACCACGGTGGCGTCGAGCAGGATGCCCACACCCAGGGCGGTGGCCGCCACCTTGATCGCCGTGTCGGGGGTGGCGGCCAGGGCGGCGAAGGCGAAGAACAGGATCAGCGCGGCCGAGGTGATCAGCCGCCCGGTGCGGCCCAGGCCCTCTTCGATGGCGCGGTCGGTGGATCCGGTGCGGTCGTACTCCTCTCGCATCCGGGCCAGCAGGAAGACCTCGTAGTCCATCGAAAGTCCGAACAGGAAGGCGAAAATCAGTACCGGTAACCAGAATTCCATGGCCCCGGTGGCGCCCACCCCGAAGATCGCCTCGGACCCGTTGCCCTCCTGCCAGAACCAGGTGGCCAGCCCGAACACCGCGGCCAGACTGAACAGGTTGAGCAGCACCGCCTTCAACGGCAGCAGCACCGACCGGAAGGTGCGCACCAGCAGCACGAAGGTGATCACCGCGATCAGCGCCAGTACGTACGGGAACCGGTCGAAAACCGCTGCCTGGTAGTCCTGAACGGTCGGTCCGGCCCCCGCCAGCCCCACGTAGCCCGGTAGTTCCGCAACCGCTTCACGCAGATCGTCCGCGATCGCCACCGAACTGTTGTCCACCGTCTCAAGTTCGGGCACCACAACCACCCCGGTCGCCCCGGACGGCGACGGCTCCAACGGGACCGCCATCCTTACCCCGTCGACCTTTTCGGCGGCGGCCACCAGGGCCGGGACATCCTGCGCGGAGTCCACCACGGCGGTGATCGGCGAGAGCACGCCGCTACCGACGCCCTGCTCCTCCAGGGTCACCAAGGTGTCGTGCGCCTGGCCGGAGTCCGACAACGACTCCGAGCTGGTCAGGCCGAACTGCAGACCGAAGACCGGGACGATGGCCAGGGCCAGGGCGGCCGACCCCACTCCGGCGGCGATCCAGCGGTATCGGACCACCCCGCGGGCCCAGGCCGCCCAGCCCGAGGAGGCGTGGTTCTCCTTACGGATGCGCGGCCAGTCCACCCGGGGACCGGCCAGACTGAGCAGCGCGGGCAAAAGGGTGAGCACGACCAGGGTGCTGATCAGCGGAATCAGCATGCCGCCGAAACCCATGCTGCGCAGCATCGGCACCGGCACCACGACCAGCGCGATCAGGCTGATCGCGACGGTGACGCCGGAGGCGAGCACGGCGTGCCCAGCCGTGCGAACCGCGGTGATCACCGCCTCGTCATTCCCCGCGCCGTGCGCCCGCTCCTCTCGCCAACGGGAGACCACCAGCAGCGAGTAGTCGATAGCCACGCCCAGCCCGATCAACGCGATCAGGAACTGCACCACGAACGAGACGTCGGTGACGTAGGTCAGGCCGAGCACGACCAGGAAGGTGGACAGAATCGCCACGGCGGCCACCAGCAACGGCACGAAGGCCAGGAACGAGGCGAAGACGAACAGCAGCACGATCAGGGCACCGAAACCACCGATCAGGGTCTCGGCCAGCACGCTCGGGCCCTCGGAGTCCTGCGCCGAGTCGGCCGCAAGTTGCTGGTAGCCGGTGATTTCCACGCCCAGGCCGGTCTGCTCGGCGCTCCGGGTCAGGATCTGCTCCATCTGCGCGGCCAGCGGATCCTCGAAACCCTCTGGCGTGGGCCGGATCAGCAGACTGAAGGCGCTCCGGCCGTCGTCGGTCAGGAATCGCTCGTCCCCGGTGCCGGCGTAACCGACCACCTGAGCGCCCGGCAACTGTTCCAGCGCCCGATCGATCCCGGCCAGGTCGTCCCGGTGCTCGGCGATGCCCTCGCCCTCAGGTGCGGTGTAGACGGGGACGTAGCTCAGCTCGCCACTGATGCCGTACGCCTCCTGCAGTTCCAGCGACGTCTCCCAGCCTTCCTGACCGGGCAGCGAGAAGTCGTAGGTCAGCCGATCGGGCACTGCGGAGGCGGCCGCTCCCCCGGCGACCAGGGCGACCAGCCAGAAGCCGATCACCCACCAGCGATGTCTCACGACGGACGTGGCGATGCTCTTCATCACGGCTCCGATGTCCCCAGGTCGGCATGTCCCCCATGCCCCGACGCCTCCTGAGTATGCGCAGCACCCCGTCCCGAGGGATCCGGGAATCCCCTGGTCCGCACCCCCATCCGAGCTAGGGGAAACGCCCAAGCCGGACCGGAACCACCGCTCAGGGATCAACCGGCCACTACCCGGGAACATGCTCCGGACAGGACTTTTGGCAACACCTGGCAAGGCCGGGGCGAAAGCATGACGAGGTAGACATCAGAAAGTGTCATCTCCTCGGACCCGGCCCGTGTCGCCCCTGAGGACGTGGGGTGAGGGTTCATACACTGCCGGTGAACCACGCCGGGCCCGCAGTTTGCGAGGCGGCGGGAGGCGATGAGGAGAGACATGCCGCGAGGAGATGTTCGCCAGTCCCGGCGCGCCCGGCGCCATCCGGACGGCGTTTCCGTCGCCGAATCGCAGGCCCGTTACCGGGTCCTGCTCGGCGCGCTCCCGGACGGGGTCCTGCTCCAGGACGCCGACGGCACCGTTCTGCTGGCCAACCCCCGGGCCGGGCAGCTGCTCGGCCTGACCCTGCCGGCGGACTCCCGCCCGAGCATCCCGGCCCCGCGGCGCACCGACGAGACCGTCACGATCGACCTCACCCAGGCCCGCCCGGCCCTGGTCGCGGAGGTGGACCGGATCAGCGCGGCGGCGGTGCGGACCGGACAGATGCAGAGTGGCCTGACCGATCCGGTGCTGATCGACGGCCGGCCGCGCCGGCTTCAGGTCACCGCGATCCCGCTGCTCAGCGACGACGGCCGGGCCCGGGCGGTGGCCAGCTCGATCAGCCCGGCCCCGGTCCTCGACCCGCCGCCGCTACCCGCCGGGGGCGAGGACCTGTTCCGCCGGACCATGCAGCACAGCCCGATCGGGATCGCGGTCACCGCGCTGAACGGCCGCTTCCTGCGGGTGAACCGGACGCTGTGCCGGATGCTCGGCTACCGCGCCGACGAGCTGCAGGCCCTGACCCTGGCCGACGTGGTGCACCCCAAGGACGTGGACGTGCTGCGGGCCCGGCTGGCCGGGCTGGTCAGCGGGGACGAGGACGCGCTGCGGCTGGAGCGACGTTTCGTCGGGCACGGCGGCATGCATCTGTGGGGCACGCTGGTGCTCACCCCGATCCGTGACTCCGCCTCGCACCCGGTGCAGCTGATCGTCCAGGTCGAGGACCGCAGCGACCTGTACCAGGCCCAGGGCCTGATGACCCACATGACGCTGCACGACCGGCTGACCGGGCTGCCGAGCCGGCCGCTGGTGCTCGACCGGATCCAGGCGGCGCTGGACCGGACCCGGCTCAGCGGGCTGCGGGTGGCCGTGCTGCAGTGCGACGTGGACCATTTCCGGGTGGTCAACGACAACGCCGGCTACGAGGACGGTGACGAGGTCCTGGCCGAGATCGGCCGGCGGGTGGCCGCCGCGGTACGCCCCGGAGACACCGCCGGACGGCTGGGCGGCGACGAGTTCGTGGTGGTCTGCGACGACGTCGCCGACGAGGACGAGGCCGGCGTGGTGGCCGACCGGGTGCGCGCAGCCGTGAACGAGCCGCTTGTTCTCGGCGGTCGCACGCTGCGGCCTACGGTCAGCGTCGGCATCGCCCTGTCCGGCGATCCGATGGGCGATCCGCTCCTGCTCCTTCGGGACGCGGAAATGGCCACCTACCAAGCCAAGAGCCGGGGTAGGGATCGCTGGGACACGGTAGACAGCTTCCAGCGCAAGGCTGCCACCGAGCGCCTGGACCTGGAGCACCAGCTGCGCGCGGCGATCACCGACGGCGAGCTGGAACTGCACTTCCAGCCGATCGTGGGCCTGGACGGGCGCGACGTGATCGGCCGGGAGGCGCTGGTGCGCTGGCGGCATCCGGACCGGGGGCTGATGCCGCCGATCACCTTCCTGCCGGTGGCCGAAGAGTCCGGGCTGATCGTCGAACTCGGCGCCTGGGTGCTGCGCGATGCCGTGCGGGCCGCCGCCTCCAGCGCCGATCCGGGGTACGTGGCGGTGAACGTCTCGCCGAACCAGATGATCCGGCCGGGCTTTTCCGACGAGGTGGAGAAGGTGCTGGCCGAATCCGGGCTGCCGGCCTCGCAGCTGGTGGTGGAGCTGACCGAGTCGGTGATGCTGAGCTCGGCCCCGGCGGCCCGGCAGGAGATCGAGCAGCTGCACAACCTGGGCGTGCGGATCGTGGTGGACGACTTCGGCACCGGCTTCTCGGCCCTGTCCTACCTGCGGGACCTGCCGGTCTCCGGTATCAAGGTGGACCGCAGCTTCACCTCCGGCCTGGGCGAGGACCAGCAGTGCGACCGGATCGTGGAGGCGCTGATCGGGCTGGGCAACGGGCTGGGCATCGACGTGATCGTCGAAGGGGTGGAGACCGAGCAGCAGAGCGCGTGGCTGGCCGGGATCGGGGTGCGGCACGCCCAGGGGTACCTGTTCGGCAAGCCCAGCCCGCGCTACGAACTTCAGCCGGTGTAAACGAAAAACCCACCAGAGGACGTCCTCTGGTGGGTTCTTCGCAGTGGTCCGGCTCAGGTGGTGAGCTGGTTGACCAGGCGGCTGCCCTTCAGCGGGCCCCAGTCCGGATCGTGATCGGGGTTACGCAGGATCATGAAGCAGCTCAGCAGCAGCAGGACGAGCACCGCCCAGGCGACCAGCCGGATCTGCGCGTTGCTGGTGATCGAGGCGACCGCCTTCTCGGTACCGCGCCGCACCGGACCCCCGCCCGGGCCCCACCAACCGGTCAGGACCAGCGCCACCATGCCCGCGGCGAGCGGGATCGGAGCACCGGGGATGGCCGCCGACGGGGTGCCGCCGCTCTGCGCAGCGGCCGCGATGAAGGCCACGCTGACGCCGATCAGCAGCGGCAGGATCATCGAGAACACGGTGGACATCACCGCGCCGAGAATCCGCCAGGGCATGGACAGCACGGTGACCATGCCGTCGCTGGCCCGGGGGCCGTGCACGTCGCGGCGCATCAGCAGCGCCGTGTTGGTGCGGTCGACCACGCGGGCGGCGACCATGCCGACCGCGGCGACCAGCACCGCGCCGTAGGGGGCGACCGCGGCCATCCCGGCCAGCGCCGCGAGCAGGCCGACCAGGAACAGCGGCATGGAGCCCAGCGGCAGCCGGTCGAGCACGCTCTCGCGGTGCTCGTCGTGGTCGTAGTGCTCCTGCGGGTGGTCCGGGTCGTCGCCGATCGGCCGGCCCTTGGCCAGGACCGGGCCGCGCTGCCCCGGACGGTTCTCGAAACCGTTCTGGGGCTGGTGCTGGTAACCGTGCCCGGGGCCCTGGTTCTGCTGCTGGTTCGGCTGGTTCGGTCCGTTCTGGCCCGGGTGGTCGAACCGCCGGGTGGCCTTGGGGCCGTCGGCCGGCGGGATCACCGAGGTGGCCGCGTTGCTGCCGCCGCCCTGGTGGTACGGCGGGATCACCGAGGTCGGGTCGTTGTTACCGCCCGTCGCGTTGGGCTGGATCACCGAGGTACGGGCATTGCCCCGGCCCGAGGGGGGCAGCACCGACGTGGGGTCGTTGCTGCCGCCGCCGGTCGGCGGGATCACCGAGGTCTGGGCGTCGGCGAAGCTCGGCGGAGGCGTGCGCATGGTCGCCATCTCGTCGGGCCCGGGGATCCGGATCTCGGTGGAGTCGGTCGGCTTGACCTGCTTGCGGATCTCCTCGCCGGGCCCCGGAGTACGCACCGTCTCCTCGTCCGGGCTGACGTAGACCCCACTGGTGCCCCAGGCCGGGATCTGCGGCTGCGGGCCGGTGGTCGGCCGGGCCGGAGCGGGCGCGGCCAGGCCGGCGATCAGCGCTTCCGGAGTAGGCCGGGTGCGCGGGTCGACCGACAGCGCCGAGGTCAGCGTGGCGCGCAGCCCCTCGTCCACCCCGTCCAGGTCGGTGGCGCCGCGCCGGACCCGGTCCAGGACGACCTCGATCGGGCCGGTGCCGAAGGGCGGGCGGCCGGTGGCGGCGTAGGCCAGGGTGGCGCCCCAGCCCCACCAGTCGGTGGCCGCGCTGACCGGGTCGCCGCCGATGATCTCCGGCGACAGGTAGCCGGGGGTGCCCATGACCAGGCCCGTATGGGTGATCCGGGACTCGTCGGCGGCGTGCGCGATGCCGAAGTCGATCAGCACCGGCTCGCCGTCCAGCAGCATCACGTTGGCCGGCTTGACGTCGCGGTGGACCACCCCGGCGCTGTGCACGGTGCGCAGCGCGTCGGCCATCACCTTGCCGATCCGGGCCACGTGGCCGCGGGGCAGCGGCCCGTGGTCGCGCACGTGCTTCTCCAGGGTCTTGCCCGGCACGAAGCTGGTGACGATGTAGGGCACGTCCGACTCCACGTCGGCGTCCAGCACCCCGGCCACCCGGGGATGACGGACCCGCCGCAGGGTGGCGACCTCACGGGCCAGACGACGCCGGGCATCCGGGTCTCCGGCCACGTGCGGGCGCAGCACCTTGACGGCGACGGCCTTACCGTTGGCGTCGAGTCCGAGATGGACAACGCCCATCCCGCCTTCGCCCAGGCGCTGGACAAGGCGGTACTGACCGATCCGCCCCTCTCCAGCGGCACGGGCGGTTGCATCGCGCGGCATGATGACCACGGTAGGCCAAACGCACGACAACTCGTAGCCGTTGCACGAGGCCGGGAATCAGCTGGGCTCAGGTTGAGATCAGCTTGTGATGTAGGCCTGCAGCTGATCGCGCTCGCCCTCGAGTTCGTCGATCCGGTGCTTGACCACGTCGCCGATGCTGACGATGCCGGTCAGCCGGTCTCCGTCGAGGACCGGGACGTGCCGGAACCGGCCCTTGGTCATCATCCGCATCAGCTCGTCCAGCTCGGTGTCCGGCCGGCAGGTGCGCACGTGCTTGCTCATGATCTCGCTGACCGGCTCGGTGAGCAGGTCCGGACCGAAGCGCTGGAGTCTGCGCACCACGTCACGCTCACTGACGATGCCGTCGATGCGCTCGCCGTCGGCCGACACCACCAGGGCGCCGACCCCGTTGGTGGCCAGTGCGTCGAGCAGTTCGGTGACGCTCTGGTCGGGCCTGATCGTGACGACCAGACTGCCTTTCCGGCGGAGAAGATCACTGATCCGCATGCGCAGTACCTCCCGGATGTCGGGGGATGCCTCCGGGGCGGACGCGGCACACCCGAGGCAGCCGGAATCTTCACTCAGGGTAGGTGAGCACTGCCCGAAGGGGAACCCCCGGACGTGTCCGGGATCACACCCTCACTCCCCCGGAGCAGGCCTCTGGGCGACAGATCCGGTCGAACCGCGCACCACCAGCTCGGGGCGGAACAGGTACTCGGTGCGCTGGGCGAACGTGGCGTGCGCACCGCGCGAGCCGCCGTGGATGTCGTCCAGCAGGGCCCGGACCGCGGCCGCCCCCATCGCCTGGACCGACTGCCGCACGGTGGTCAGCGGCGGATCGGTGAATGCGATGAGCGGCGAGTCGTCGTACCCGATCACCGAGACGTCGGCGGGCACGTCCAGACCGCGCTCGCGCACCGCCCGGATCGCCCCCAGTGCCATCAGGTCGCTGCCGCAGACCACCGCGGTGCACCCGGCGTCGATCAGCCGGTGCGCGGCCGCCGCCCCGCCCTCCACGCTGAACAGCGAGCACTCGATCGCCCCGTCGAGATCGGTCCGGCCGAGGTGGCGGCGCATCGCCTGGCGGAATCCGTCGATCTTGCGGATCACCGGCACGTACTGCGGCGGGCCCAGGGCCAGGCCGATCCGCCGGTGCCCCTGGGCCACCAGATGGTTCACCGCCAGGTCCATCGAGGTCACGTCGTCGTTGCTGACGAACGGCGCGTCCAGGCCCTCGACATAGCCGTTGACCAGCACGATCGGCAGGCCCCGGCGGCGCAGCGCGGCGTAGCGGCCCGGGTCGGCCGAGGTGTCGGCGTGCAGGCCGGAGACGAAGATGATCCCGGCCACCCCGCGTTCGGTGAGCATCTGGGTGTACTCGTCCTCGCGCACCCCGCCGGGGGTCTGCGTGCACAGCACCGGGGTGTAGCCGTGGTGCGCCAGGGCCGACTCGATCACCTGGGCGAAGGCCGGGAAGATCGGGTTGTCCAGCTCGGGCACGATCAGCCCGATCAGCCCGGCCGAGTGCTGGCGCAGCCGGACCGGGCGCTCGTAGCCGAGCACGTCCAGCGCGGTCAGCACGGCCTCCCGGGTGGCTTCGGCGACGCCGGAACGGCCGTTCAGCACCCGGCTGACGGTGGCCTCGCTGACCCCCGCCTGCACGGCGATGTCGGCGAGTCGGGCGCGGGGGGCTGTCGCCATAGGCCGGTCTCCTGCGGATCCGCGGTCGGGGTTACATGAGAACAGACATTTGTGTCATAACGCGCCCCGTTCCGGACGCTGACCCACTGTGCCGCAGTCGCCACCGTCCCCGCACGGACGACGGACCCCTGATCGAGTGGGATGCAGATGACACCAACTACCCCTATGCGCCGGGCCGTTCGACAGTCTTAGATGTACTCCGTGGCCGACGGCGCCCCCGCGTCGCCTGGTCATAGCTCCATCCGGACCCATGCGGGTCCGGCACAACCGGTAAGACCTGCCGCCGGCAGGTCGACCCTCCACTCGGATCGTCCGGCACGTTCCTGCCGGTGAAGGGAAGTGGCAAAGTGGCCACCGTCACATTTGATCAGGCAACCCGCGTCTACCCGGGTGCCACCAAGCCGTCCGTGGACAAGCTCAACCTCCACATCGAGGACGGCGAGTTCCTGGTCCTGGTCGGACCTTCTGGTTGCGGTAAGTCGACCTCCCTGCGGATGCTCGCGGGTCTGGAAGACGTGAACGAGGGCCGCATCCTCATCGGTGACCGCGACGTCACGCAGATGCCGCCGAAGGACCGCGACATCGCGATGGTGTTCCAGAGCTACGCGCTCTACCCGCACATGACCGTCGGCGAGAACATGGGCTTCGCCCTGAAGATCGCGGGTGTCAGCAAGTCCGAGATCCAGCAGCGGGTGGCCGAGGCCGCCAAGATCCTCGACCTGACCGAATACCTCGACCGCAAGCCGAAGGCCCTCTCCGGTGGCCAGCGGCAGCGGGTCGCGATGGGCCGGGCGATCGTCCGCCAGCCCCAGGTCTTCCTGATGGACGAGCCGCTGTCCAACCTGGACGCCAAGCTGCGCGTCCAGACCCGTACCCAGATCGCGTCGCTGCAGCGCCGCCTGGGCGTCACCACGGTCTACGTCACCCACGACCAGACCGAGGCCATGACCATGGGTGACCGGGTCGCGGTGCTCAAGGACGGTCTGCTCCAGCAGGTCGGCTCGCCCCGTGAGCTGTACGACCACCCGAACAACGCGTTCGTGGCCGGCTTCATCGGCTCGCCCGCGATGAACCTGCTCAACCTGCCGGTCTCCGAGGGCGGCGTGGTCTTCGGTGACACCACCTACCCGATCTCCCGGGAGGCGCTGAGCACCGGCGGCAAGCAGGTCACCCTGGGCGTGCGCCCGGAGGACCTCTCGCTGGCCGAGCACGGTCTGCCGGTCCAGGTCGAGCTGGTCGAGGTGCTGGGGGCCGACGCCTACCTGCACGGCACGCTCAAGAGCGAGGGCACCGACCTGCCGGTCATCGCCCGCGTCGACGGCCGCCGTCCCCCGGAGAAGGGCCAGACGGTCCACCTCAAGGCCAAGGAAGGCCACACGCACCTGTTCAACACCGAGTCGGGCGAGCGCATCGAGGCCTGATCTCGAGCACTGCTCAGCACGACTGAACCGGTTCGGCCGGGATCCACTGCGGTCCCGGCCGAACCGGCCGGACGGCGCCCGAGCGGGGGTTGGGACTGATGACTGTCACACGAACGCTCCAGATCACTTCCGCGGCACCGGATCCGGCTCTGCTGGATCTGCCCTGGGACGTACCGCTGGAGGACTGGCCGGCCAACCGGCTGGCCACCCTGCCGCGGGGTATATCGCGGCACGTCGTACGTTTCGTCCAGCTCTCCGGCAACGTGATCGCCGCCAAGGAGATCACCGAGGAGTTCGCCCGGCGCGAGTACGGGCTGCTGCGGCTGCTGCGCCGCCTGGGCCTGCCCGCGGTCGAGCCGCTGGGCATCATCACCGGCCGCACCGACGCCGACGGCCAGGACCTGGACCCGGTGCTGCTCACCCGGCACCTGCAGTTCTCGCTGCCCTACCGCGCGGTGTTCTCGCAGACCATGGGCCCCGAGCCGGCCATGCGGCTGATCGACGCGCTGGCCGTGCTGATGGTCCGGCTGCACCTGAGCGGCTTCTACTGGGGCGACGTCTCGCTGTCGAACACCCTGTTCCGGCGGGACGCAGGCGCTTTCGCGGCCTACCTGGTGGACGCCGAGACCGGCGACCTGTACGACACCCTCTCGCGCGGCCAGCGTGAGCACGACCTGGACCTGGCCCGCACCAACATCGCCGGTGAACTGATGGACCTGGAGGCCGGCGGCCTGCTCGACGAGAGCCTGGACCCGGTGCGCACCAGCGACGCGTTCATCGAGCGCTACCGCACCCTGTGGGCCGAGCTGACCGCCAAGGAGGCCTTCGGCACCGGAGACCGCTGGCGGGTGGACGCCCGGATCCGCCGGCTCAACGACCTGGGCTTCGACGTCGGCGAGCTGAACATCAACACCGACGTCACCGGCACCTCACTGGAGATCCAGCCCAAGGTGGTCGACGCCGGCCACCACCGGCGCCGGCTGCTGCGGCTGACCGGGCTGGACGTGGAGGAGAACCAGGCCCGGCGGCTGCTGAACGACCTGGACACCTACCGGGCCGCGACCGACCGGCAGGGCGTGGACGAGGACGTGATCTCGCACGAGTGGCTGGCCCGCCGGTTCGAGCCGGTGGTCCGCGCGGTGCCGCTGGAGATGCGCGGAAAACTGGCCCCGGCCGAGATCTTCCACGAGGTGCTGGAGCACGGCTGGTACCTGTCCGAGAACAGCGGACGGGACGCCGGTCTGGACGAGGCGGTGGCCAGCTACATCCGCAACGTGCTGGTGCACCGGCCGGACGAGCAGGCGGTGCTGGGTGTGGACACCCAGGAGATGCCGGTCGTGGTGGACCCGCTGCCCTGAGAACAGAATGAGGGACGCCCGTGGTGACCACGGGCTGGGGGCACCCCCGGCCCTTTAGGGCCGGGGGACTCTCATCAGTTTTGGTCTACTCGGCCCGCAGACGCGAGACCTCGTACAGCGAGACCCCCATCGCCACACTGGCGTTGAGCGACTCGGTGCCGCCGATCATCGGGATCGAGGCGATCGCGTCGCAGTTCTCCCGGACCAGCCGGGACAGGCCCTTGCCCTCGGCCCCGGCGACCAGCACCAGCGGCCCGGTGGCCAGATCCAGCCCGGGCAGCTGGACGTCGCCGCCGGCGTCCAGGCCGACCACGAAACAGCCTGCGGCCTTGAGCGACTCGATCGCCCGGTTGACGTTCGAGACCCGGGCCACCGGAGTCCGCGCCGCCGCACCGGCCGACGTCTTCCAGGCGGTTGCGGTCATCCCGGCCGCCCGACGCTCGGGCACGATCACGCCGTGACCACCGAACGCGGCCACCGAACGCACCACCGCACCGAGGTTGCGCGGGTCGGTCACCCCGTCGAGAACCACCAGCAGGGGCGGCCTTCCGCTCTGCGCGGCGAGCTCGAGCAGGTCGTCCGGGTGGGCGTACTCGTAGGCGTTGACCTGCAGCACCAGACCCTGGTGGACCGCGCCGTTGGTCAGCCGGTCCAGGTCGGTACGGGAGGCCTCGAGCAGCGGAAGACCAGCGTCCGCAGCCGTTTTGATCGCCTCGCGGACCCGCTCGTCGCTGTCGATCCGGGCCGCCACGTACAGCGCCTTGGCCGGCACCCCGGCCCGCAGCGCCTCGACCACCGGGTTACGCCCGGCGACCATCTCGGCGGTGTTGGACGAGCGCTTGGCGTTGGAGCGGTTGCCTCCGGTCGAAGGCCGCGACGACCCGGTCTGCTTGGCCGCAGCCCGAGCCCGGCGCGCCGCCGGATGGTGGTCCCGGTCGACTGCCTTCGGCGTCGGCCCCTTGCCTTCCAAGCGCTTTCGGGACTGCCCGCCGGAGCCGACAACCGCGCCCTTCTTGGATCCGGGCCTTCGTGTGGCCCCCTTGCGCGATGAATTACCCGGCACTGCCGGCCTCCAGACTCCAGCGGGCGCCTTCCGGCGTGTCCTCGACTACCACTCCAGCTTCGGTGAGCCGGTTGCGGATGGCATCCGCGGTGGCGAAATCTCTTTCTTTCCGGGCGGTCGCGCGGGCGTCCAGCTCGGCCCGCACCAGCACGTCCAGTGCCTGCGACTCCCGGCTACCGGCCGCCCCCGCGCTCTTCCAGGCCTCGTCCAGCGGACTCAGGCCCAGCACGTCGGTCATCCCCAGGACCTCGGCCCAGGCCTGTTTCAGCCGCTCGGTGTCGCCGTCGGCCAGAGCCTTGTTGCCCTCGCGGACGGTCTCGTGCAGCACCGCCACGGCGGCCGGTACCCCCAGGTCGTCGTCCATCGCGGCGGCGAAGGCCGCCGGCACCTCGAGGCCGACCAGGAAGTTCGGCCCGAAGCGCTCGGCGGCCCGGTGCACGAAGTTCTCGATCCGCTCGTAGGCGGCCGTGGCATCAGCCAGCGACTCCTCGCTGACCTCGATGTTCGAACGGTAGTGGGGGGTGGCCAGCACGTAGCGCAGCACCACCGGGCGCACCTTCTCGGTGAGCGCGGCGATGGTCATGGTGTTGCCCAGCGACTTGCTCATCTTCTCGCCGGACATGGTCACCCAGGCGTTGTGCAACCAGTAGCGGGCGAAGGGGTCACCGGCGGCCGCCGACTGCGCCAGCTCGTTCTCGTGGTGCGGGAAGCGCAGGTCCAGCCCACCGCCGTGGATGTCGAACTCGGCCCCCAGGTAGCGGGTGGCCATCGCCGAGCACTCCAGGTGCCAGCCCGGCCGGCCCCGGCCCCAGGGCGAGGGCCAGGACGCGGTGGCGGGCTCGGCCGGCTTGGTGCTCTTCCACAGGGCGAAGTCGCGCGGGTCCTTCTTGCGGGCGTTGGGGTCCGCGTCGGCCGCGGCCTCCATGTCGTCCACCTTCTGCCGGGTCAGCGAGCCGTACGCGGCGAACGAGCGCACGTCGAAGTACACGTCGCCGGAGCCGTCGGCCGCGGGGTAGGCGTGCCCGGCCGCGATCAGCCGCTCGATCAGCTCGAGCATCTCGGTGATGTGCCCGGTGGCCCGGGGCTCGATGGTCGGGCGCAGCACGTTCAGCGTGTCGTAGGCGGCGGTGAACTCCTGCTCGAAGCGGAACGCGTGGGCCCACCACGGCTGCCCGGCCTCGGCCGACTTGGCCAGGATCTTGTCGTCGATGTCGGTGACGTTGCGCACATAGCTGACTTCCAGACCCTGGTGGATCAGCCAGCGGCGCAGGACGTCGAAATTCACCTGGGCCCGGACGTGCCCGATGTGGGGTGCGCTCTGCGGGGTGGGGCCGCAGACGTAGATGCCCGCCTTGCCGGGGACGACGGGGACGAAGTCCCGTACCTG
The DNA here is from genome assembly GCF_021129305.1 of Kineosporia babensis. Lineage (GTDB taxonomy): Bacteria > Actinomycetota > Actinomycetes > Actinomycetales > Kineosporiaceae > Kineosporia > Kineosporia babensis. The sequence continues at coordinate 15,238 of NZ_JAJOMB010000001.1, forward strand.
CCGGGTTGCCGAGTCATACAGTCTGAGGCTCACCTGTCAAGGTTACCGGGCTCTCAACCCCGCGGGACGACCAGTGCGGTTGCGATCGCCGCAACCCCTTCCCCACGCCCGGTCAGACCCAGGCCGTCGGTGGTCGTCGCCGAGACCGTGACCGGTGCCCCGCAGGCCTGGGAGAGCACCGCCTGGGCCTCCTGACGCCGCGGGCCGAGTTTGGGCCGGTTGCCCACCACCTGGATCGCCACGTTGCCGATCAGCCACCCGGCCTCGCCCAGCCGGCGCGCGGTCTCGGCCAGCAAAGTGGTTCCCGCCGCCCCGGCCCACTCCGGCTGTGACGTACCGAACTGCGAGCCCAGATCGCCCAGCCCGGCCGCGGACAGCAGCGCGTCGCAGGCGGCGTGGGCGGCCACGTCGGCGTCCGAGTGCCCGTCCAAAGCCCTTTCCCCAGGCCATTCCAGCCCGGCCAGCCACAGCACTCGCGGCGACTCCGGCGGCGCATAACCGTGTACGTCCACGCCCAGACCGGTACGCGGCAGCACCGCTGCAGGGGCGTTCGGCCCCGGTCCCGGGGGGCCGAACCGGTCGTTGGCTGAAGGTTCACTCACGGGCGCAAGTGTGGACCATCTAGAATCGAGAACCGTGACCGAGCCCGTAACCACCCTTCCCGCCGGGTCTGAGTGCCCCCCTGGCGCCGCGGCATTCGTGGTGCTGGCCGGAGGCAGTGGTACCCGGGTGGGCGCCGGCCAGAACAAGGTCTACCTGCCGCTCGGTGGCCGCCCGGTCGTCTCCTGGGCACTGTCCTGGGCCGATGCGGTGGCCGAGGTCGGCCGCGTGATCCTGGTGATCCGCCCGCAGGACGAGGCCCAGGCCAAGGAAGCAGTGGCCGCGGCCGGCATCCGGCTCCCCGTCGAGATCATCCACGGCGGCGTCACCCGTCACGCCTCCGAGCAGAACGCGCTCGACCACCTGTCCTGGCCGATCTGCGCAGGCTCGCTCCAGGTGGTGGCCATCCACGACGGCGCTCGCCCCCTGGCCGGCCCCGATCTGCTGCGCACCGTCATCCAGGCCGCCGCGGTCAACGGTGGCGCCGTACCTACGCTGCCCGAGACCGACGCCTGGGCAGTCGACGAGGCCGGTCGCCTGAGCCCTCCCCCGGCCGGCGAAACGCTGCACCGCGTCCAGACGCCCCAGGCCTTCCGCGCTACCCCGCTGCTCGAGGCCTACGCCCAGGCCCTGCGCGACGGCACCGAGGGCACCGACACCTCCGCCGCCATGGAGGGCCGTCCTGGCGTCCGCGTGGTGGCCGTGCCCGGCAGCCACGAGAACCTCAAGGTCACCTTCGCCGAGGACATGAGCCGCGCCGAATCGCTCCTGCCGCGCTGACTTTTAACTAGAGACGGGGTGCGCACCTCCCGCGCTCCCCTCACCCGTCGTGCGGTCCCCGACGTAGACGGGTCCACTTCGACTGGGCTGATCGGGCAGACAAAGCACGCTATGACGTCGCTTTGTCTGCCCGATCAGCGTTGCTCCGAGGTGGCAAGCGTGGGCCTCGCACTTGGCTGATCGTCGGCAGCGACGCTCTGGGCGCTTGCTCGTCCGCGCACGGGCCGCGCTACTGATTCGACTCGGTCAGGTCCGCCGCCGCTAGCCGTACCTCGATTATGTGTACACACGGGCCCTCATGTACCGGATGCACACACTTCGGCACTCCTCGGCCGGGCGCCTGGGACTGTAGCGGCCGATGCGGCCACAAGCCGGCGGGAAGGAGACGCGGCCGGCAGCGATGGGGCGGCGGCAGACAGTCGAGCGATGCGACAGCGGTGCTCAAAGGTGCCCTCGCACGCCGTGGGCGCAGAGGCGTGAGACGAGTGAACAGCCAGCATGGGTGGGCAGGCAGTCGGCTTGGGCGGCCATCTGGACCGCGCCTACCAACTGTTCATCCGCCCGCCCGGCCGCCTGCCCAACTGATCTTCTGCCCTCGTTGGCGCCTAGTCGTCTCACCGCCTGAGTGACTGGCTGCCGTTGGGGAGCGTTCTGGGAGTCGCAGCCGTAACGAGGAAGTGCCCGATGGTCACCTGGCGAGCCGTCGGAACGCCCATGTAGCGGTGTTCTGCGTGGCCGTTCCAACGGCGCGGTCCAGGCCCCCCGGGTGCCCAGCAGTAGGCACGACGCCTGAAAAGCGGCCTAGGCGCCCTTGGTCACCACGGTCGCGCCGACGGCGACCAGGGACGCGAGGATCTCGCCGGCGGTGCTGGCCTGGGGTTGCCGTTCCACAGCGGCGCGCAGCAGCCCGAGGCGGGTGGCGATCGGGGCGGTGACGAAGCGGTGGTTCTCGCGGTCGGCCGTACCGGCGAGGGCGCCGCCTGCTCCTACTCGCTTCAGGGTGTCGGTGACCGGGCGCACGCTGGTGACTACCAGTCCGCCCGCCGCATCACCCGCGTCTACCGTTTCCAGGGTCTGTAGCAGCGCTGTGACCTGGGCGGACTGGTCGGAGGCGGGGTCCAGCAGCACAGCCGGGGCGTCGTCGGGCTGGGGGCAGGCGGCCAGGTCGCGCAGGGTGTGCACGGCCGTCGCGCCGGAAAGATCGTCGGGAATCCGGCCGGTTTGGATCACTGCGACAAATGCCGTGGGCATCGGACGGGCACCTCTGCGGGAAGGGGGAAAATTCTGCGGGCGATGATCTTCGAAATCACGGCGGAGGGGATTCGGTGGGAGTTTCGGCGGTTATTCACCCGGACGGGTCCACGATCTTCCCGATCCGAATGCCGGATCAATTCGCAGCGCACCTTACCGGATCGTGAAATGGGCAAAACAAATCCGGCGCTCTCGTCGAAGACCGGATCCGGTTCCACGCAGAACCAAGGAGATCCGATTTCGGCGAGGACGCCGGATTCAATGCCTTACCAAGATCTGCCGGGCCGGCCGGCCCGTCGGCCGCCGGAGTGCAGCGGCCTAGGTGTTTCAGGAGGCGAGGACCTCGTTGAGCAGGGCCTCGGCCTTGTCCTCGTTGGTGTGCTCGGCCAGCGCCAGTTCCGACACCAGGATCTGCCGCGCCTTGGCCAGCATGCGCTTCTCACCTGCGGAAAGGCCACGATCCTGGTCTCGGCGCCAGAGGTCGCGGACGACCTCGGCGACCCGGACGACGTCGCCCGAGGCGAGCTTCTCCAGGTTGGCCTTGTACCGCCGGGACCAGTTGGTGGGCTCTTCGGCGTAGGGGGCGCGCAGCACCTCGAACACCCGGTCGAGGCCTTCCTGGCCCACGACGTCCCGGACACCGACGAGGTCGACATTCATCGCCGGCACCTCGATGGTCAGATCTCCCTGAGCAACCTTCAGGACGAGGTACTGACGCTCCTCGCCTTTAATCGTGCGGGTCTTGATCTCCTCGATGAGCGCCGCCCCGTGATGGGGGTAAACGACAGTCTCGCCGACCGTGAAAGCCATGTGTAAGTATCCCCTTTCCCAACTACAGACTACCACGTCCAGCCAGGCAGGGACCAGAGGAACTTCAGTATTTTCGCAGGTCAGAGGCATAGCAATGATACGACAGGAGGAAAGGAAGCAACACAGCGTGGTTTCGTCCGATCACTCTGAGTTGCCTTCGCGGGTCTCCGCACGGGTCAGGACCACCGGTCGGCGGGCTCCGGGCCGGGCCCGCTCCGGCCGAAGAAGTATCCGGACGCCGGTTGGCGTGGGGTGCCTCAGACGGCTCACCGGCGCCCGATAGGCTTCGACCGCACTTACGAATCCGCAGGAGGCCAGCGCCGTGAAGCGCACCCGTGTTGTCGCCGCCAAGACCGCCCTTGCCGCCGGCGTCGTCGCCCTCGGCCTGACCGGCTGCTCGGTGACCAACCCAGCCGTGATCAAGGACCCGTACCCGGCGTCCGACGGCATCGACGCCGATCTTCCCGGCACCCAGGTGCTGCTGCGCAACCTGATCGTGATCGGTGCTGAGCAGGGCGCCGAGGCCGAACTGATCGGCTCCGTGATCAACAACGGCACCGAGGACGCCCGGGTGAGCATCCAGGCCGCCGTCGGGGAGACCGGCCAGCCCAGCCAGACCACCGTGGCCGTGGCCGCCGGCCAGGCCGTGCAGTTCGGACCGGGCAGCAACCAGACCCCGGTCTCGATCAGCGCGCTGGCCGTGCCCCCGGGCAACATCACCGGCCTGACCGCCTCCACCTCCAGCGGGGGCCGCATCGACCTCAATGTTCCGGTGCTGCCGCCCGAGGGCGACTACGCCTCGGTCACGCCGGCCGCCAGCCCGACCGGCAGCGCAGGCGCCACCGAGGACGCCACCGCCGGCCAGGGCGAGACGGCCACCGAGGACGAGGCGGCCACCGGCGACGAGACGGCCACCGAGGAGGCCGGCGAGGAGTCCACGCCGACGTCCACCAACAACAGCAAGCGCAAGCAGAACCAGTCTGAGGACGAGACTGCGGCCGAGGAAGAGTCGGCCAACTAGGACCACAACACAGTAGAGGGCGGCTTCCCCACCGGGGAAGCCGCCCTCTACGTCGTTTGCGTCGTTCTCAGGCCTCGAACTTGTAGCCCAGGCCGCGCACCGTCACCAGGTAGCGGGGGCTGGCCGGGTCGGGCTCCAGCTTGCCGCGCAGGCGCTTGACGTGGACGTCGAGGGTCTTGGTGTCACCCACGTAGTCCGAGCCCCAGACCCGGTCGATCAGCTGCATCCGGGTGAGCACCCGCCCGGCGTTGCGCAGCAGCAGCTCCAGCAGCTCGAACTCCTTCAGCGGCATCGGCACGGCGTCGCCGTTGACCGTGACCACGTGCCGCTCCACGTCCATCCGGACCGGGCCGGCCTCGACCGTGGCGCCCTCGACCGCTTCCGGCTCGGTGCCCCGGCGCAGCACCGCGCGGATCCGGGCGACCAGCTCGCGGGAGGAGTACGGCTTGGTGACGTAGTCGTCGGCGCCCAGCTCCAGGCCGACCACCTTGTCGATCTCGCTGTCCTTGGCGGTCAGCATGATCACCGGCACCTTGCTGCGGGTGCGCAGCTGGCGGCAGACCTCGGTGCCGGGCAGGTCGGGAAGCATCAGGTCGAGCAGGACCAGGTCGGCGCCGTTGCGGTCGAACTCGTCCAGGGCCGCCGGCCCGTCGCCGGCGACCGCGACCTCGTAGCCCTCTCGGCGCAGCAGATAGGACAGCGGGTCGCTGATCGACTCCTCGTCCTCCACCACCAGGATGCGGGTCACGGGGTTGCTCCTTTCAGCTCGGACCCCGCGTCCTGCGGGAGTCCTGTGTCAGCAGGCCCGGTAGCCGGGCCGTGCGGCTCGGCGGCCCCAGGGGCGGCCGAGCCGGGTGGTGCGGTCGGGGGCGAGGCCGGCGGCAGTTCGCCGGTCCTCGGGTGGGTCGGGTTCTCGACCCAGGTCTCGGCCGCCGCGTGCTCGGCGTGCGAACCGGCCGGCTGCACCGACTCGGGCAGGCGCAGGGTGAAGGTGGAGCCCTGGCCCTGGCGGCTCCAGAGCATCACCTCGCCGCCGTGGTTGGCGGCCACGTGCTTGACGATGCTCAGGCCCAGGCCGGTGCCCCCGGTGACCCGGGAACGGGCCGGGTCGACCCGGTAGAAGCGCTCGAAGATCCGGTCCTGGTCGGCCCCGGAGATGCCGATCCCCTGGTCGCTGACCACGATCTCGACGATCCCGCCGACCCGGCGCACCCCGACCCCGACCCGGGTGTTCTCGGGCGAGTAGGAGATCGCGTTGTCGACCAGGTTGCGGATGGCGGTGACCAGCAGGTTGTGGTCGCCGTAGACCACCGCACCGTGGTCGCCGCCGACCACCACCTCGATGTTCTTCGCCCGGGAGGCCATGGCGCAGCGGTCCACCGCGTCGGAGACCGCGTCGTCGATCCCGACCGGCTCGGGCGGGTGCAGGGCGTCGGCCACCTGCAGCCGGGACAGGTCGATGATCTCCTGCACCAGCTTGGTCAGCCGGACCGACTCCCGCTGCATCTGGCCGGAGAAGTGGCGCACCGCGTCGGCGTCGTCGGCGGCGTCGGCCACCGCCTCGGCCAGCAGGCTGAGCGCACCGATCGGGGTCTTCAGCTCGTGACTGACGTTGGCCACGAAGTCGCGCCGGACCTCGTCCACCCGTTTGGCCTCGGTCCGGTCCTCGACCAGGACCAGGACCAGGTCGGGCCGCAACGGGGCGACCCGGGCGTAGACGATCAGCCGACCCCGGCCGAGCGGGCCCCGGGGCAGCTCCAGCTCACGCTCGCGGACCAGGCCCAGGGTGCCGGCCTCGGCGGCCATCTCGCGCAGCTCGGCGTGCACCAGCTCACGGCCGCGGACCAGGCCGAAGGCGTGCGCGGCGGGGCTGGACTTGATCAGCCGGCCGTCGGTGCCGAGCACGACCGAGGCGGAGGCCAGCACGTTCAGCACGTCGGCGGCGCCCTCGGGCAGCGGGCCGGCCAGGACGGGGGTGGTGAGCGGCTGGGGGGCCCGGCGACCGCGCCCGGCCGCACTCAGCACACCGAGGACCAACCCGACGACCAGGCCGATCCCGATGGCGATGGCAAAGGCCAGGGGCGTGCTCACCATGTCAGCGTAAGCTGCCTCCCGGGCAGTTATGCGCCGGAGGGTACTCACCGGGCCAACCCTTCGGCGCGTGTTCACCTTCAGATCGGCATCTATTCATGGGTCACTGCGACGGTGGGCCACGATTCGCCGTTGATCAGTCACTTGCGGTGAAGAAGTATGCCGTTCGAGGTGAAGTCAGCCCGGCCCGATACAGGCCTCAGCCCCCAGGAGTGACCGTGAGCGGCGGAATCCGCGAGCAATTCGAGATCGACCTGCAGTCGATCGACGACCAGCTGGTCGAGATGACCCGTCTGGTCGGATCGGCCATGGCCCGTTCCACCACCGCCCTGCTCGACGCCGACCTTCCCCTGGCCGAGAGTGTGATCGCGGCCGACGAGCAGGTCGACGCGCTGCACCACGACCTGGAGGAGCGGGCGCTGGTGCTGATCGCCCGCCAGTCCCCGGTCGCCACCGACCTGCGCACCCTGATCGCCGCGCTGCGGATGAGCGCCGACCTGGAGCGGATGGGCGACCTGGCCCGGCACGTGTCCAAGCTGGCCCGGCTGCGCTACCCGAACTCGGCGGTGCCGGCCGAGCTGCGCTCGTACATCGTCGAGATGGGGCACATCGCCGAGCGGCTGGTGCTCAAGACCGGCACGATCATCGCCAACCGGGATCTGAAGGCGGCCGAGGAACTCGAGGCCGACGACGACGAGATGGACCGGATCCATCGCGAGATGTTCGCCAAGCTGCTCGCCCCGGACTGGAAGCACGGGGTGGAGACGGCGGTCGACATCACCCTGCTGAGCCGGTACTACGAGCGCTACGGCGACCACGCCGTGGGGGTCTGCCGCCGGGTGGTCTTCCTGGTCACCGGCGACCACGCGGCCGCCCACGGTGAGCCGGTGAGCGACCAGCTCTGAAAGCCCCAAACAAGGGACGGTGTGGTCACCAGCGCTGGTGACCACACCGTCCGTTGTTTGTAGGAAGACTCAGCGGCCCTGGTTGGCGACCGCTGCCACCGCGGCCGCGGCAGCGTCCGGGTCGAGGTACTTGCCGCCCTTGACGACCGGCTTGAACTCGTCGTCGAGCTCGTAGACCAGCGGGATGCCGGTCGGGATGTTCAGCCCGGCGATGTCGTCGTCGGAGATCCCGTCCAGGTGCTTGACCAGGGCGCGGATCGAGTTGCCGTGCGCGGCCAGGAGAACCGTCTTACCGGCCACCAGGTCGGGCTTCACGTCGCTCTCCCAGTACGGGAGCATCCGGGCCACGACGTCCTGCAGGCACTCGGTGGCCGGCATGTCGTCGCCCAGGTCCGCGTAGCGCGCGTCGCCGGCCTGGGAGAACTCGTTCTTCTCCTCGATCGGCGGCGGGGGCGTGGCGTAGGAGCGACGCCAGAGCATGAACTGCTCCTCGCCGAACTCGGCCAGCGTCTGCTTCTTGTCCTTGCCCTGCAGAGCGCCGTAGTGACGCTCGTTCAGCCGCCAGTTGCGCTTGACCGGGATCCAGTGCCGGTTCGCCGCGTCCAGCGCCAGGTGGGCCGTGGTGATCGCGCGGCGCAGCAGCGACGTGTGCACCACGTCGGGCAGCACGCCGGCGTCGACGAGCAGCTGCCCGCCCTTCGCGGCCTCCTCGCGGCCCTTCTCCGAGAGGGCCACGTCGACCCAGCCGGTGAAGAGGTTCTTCGCGTTCCATTCGCTCTCGCCGTGGCGGAGCAGCACGAGGGTGTACGCCATACCTCGCAGACTAGTGGACTCTTGTTCCTGGTCACCCGGCCCGTTCGTCATCCAGGAGGTGACGAAAGGCCTCCAGGTTGCGGGTGGACTCGCCACGATCGGTACGCCACGCCCATTCCCGGCGCATCGAGCTGAGAAATCCGAGCGCGAGCAGCTCGTTGAACGAGCCGTCGGAGGCGGACAGCACCGCGCCCAGCAGGTCGTCGATGGTGTCGGTGTTCACACCGGCCAGCGGCATCCGGCCGGTGAGGTAGACGTCGCCGAGCGAGTCCAGGGCGAAGGCGATGCCCGGCAGGCGGGTGTTGCGCTGCAGGAGCCAGCGGTAGAACGCCTCGTGGTTCTCGTCCGGGCGGCGCACCACGAACGCGGAGACGCTGAGCGCGCGGTCGGTGACCAGGATCGAGACCCCGGTACGGAGTTTCGCCTCCCCTGGCAGTTCGACCACGTACTCGCCGGCCCGGGTTCCCGGTACCGACTCGACCCCTGCCTCGGCGAGCCAACTACGGACGGCGAGTTCCGCGTCCTTACGTTCTTGCTTCAAAGCCCCTACCCCTGATCAGCCTGCGGCAACCACCAATTTGGGACGTGCGTGAGCGGCACAGGCGGCCGCGTACGTCTCGAGGGTGGCATCTACGGTGTGGTCCCAGCTGAACATGTTCGCGTGCCGCACCGCCGCCCGGCTCATCCGCGCCCGTACGTGCGGCGCGCGCAACAGGTCGTCCAGTGCCTGGGCCCAGGTGCTCGGCTCGTGCCCGGTGACCAGGAGCCCGGTACGACCGTCGCGCACCGCCGTGGCCAGGCCGCCCACCCGTGCCGCGATCACCGGGGTACCGCAGGCCTGAGCCTCTACTGCGACCAGCCCGAAGGACTCGCTGTAGGACGGCACCGCCACCAGATCGGCGGCGCGGTACCAGTCGGCCAGCACCGGGCGCTCGACCGGCGGGTGGAACTGCACCAGGTCGCCGATACCCTCCTCCACCGCCAGCTTCTGCAGCTCCTCCGGCCGTTCCAGCCCGGACCCGCTGGGCCCGCCCAGCACGGCCACGACCAGGTTCTCCCGTCGGCCGGGGTTCTGGCGGATCAGCTCGGCGACCGCCCGGAGCAGAACATCCGGGGCCTTCAGCGGCTGGATCCGGCCGACGAACAGAATGATCTCGGCGTCCTGGGACAACCCCAGCCGCTGCCTCGCCCCCGCTTTCTCGTCCGGAGTGAAGGTGTCGAGGTCTACCCCCGGCGGGATCACCGTGACCAGCTCCGGGTCGGCGTCGTACAGGCCGATCAGGTCGCGCGCCTCCAGGTCGGTGTTCGCGATCAGCCGGTCGGCCGCGGCCACCACCTGTTCCTCGCCGATCACCCGGCCGGCCGGCTCGGGCTTGTCGTCCGCCGCCAGCGACAGATTCTTCACCTTGGCCATGGTGTGCATGGTGTGCAGCAGGGGCACGTTCCAGCGCTCCGCGGCCAGGTAACCGACCTGCCCGGAGAGCCAGTAGTGCGAGTGGATCAGGTCGTACCAGCCGGCCGCCAGGCGAGCCTCGGTGCGCAGCACGCCGGCGCTGAAGGCACACAGCTGACCGGGCAGATCGTGCTTGGACAGACCGTCGTAGGGGCCGGCGACGATGTTGCGGACCAGGACGCCGGGCAGCATCTCGGTCACCGGGGGCAGGTCTCCGGCCGTGGCCCGGGTGAAGATCTCCACCTCGGTGCCGGCGCGGGCCAGCCGCTTGGCGGTCTCCACCACGTACACGTTGAGACCCCCGGCATCACCGGTGCCCGGCTGCTCCAGCGGCGAGGTGTGCACGGAGACCATCGCGACTCGTCCGGGCGTTCCGTCCGGCCTCAGCCCCATGCGTCCTCCTTGCTCGGTTCCGGCAGGGTCCTGAAAAACCCCCGAAAGAAGCTAACTCACCGACCCAGGCCGCTCTTCCCGACTTTGGCCGGGGTGATCGTCACCACGCGGTCACGTCGACGTACGGTCCTGTCACGCTGCCCGGCCCGGCCTGGGTTCACGCCCGTCTCTGGCGCCTCGCCCGGTGTCACAACTGGCGGCGGTAAGTCGCGGTTGGCGGCGGGGTTCAGGCGTGGGTTCACGCCCAGCCCGGGCAGCCTCGCCCGATGTCGCAGTTGGCGGCCGTAAGTCGCAGAAAAGGGGGCTTGCAGCGCTGCAATTTGCTACCAGCGGCCGCCAACTGCGACAACCAGCCGCCAGGTGCGACAACCAGCAGCGCGGGAACGGCTGGCTAGGCTGCAGCCCGTGACTCCGCCCCGCCGCGGTGCCGTGCAGGGCACCATCACCCGGGGCACGACCAACCCCAATCGTCTGCGCAGGGTCGACCGCTGGCTCGCCGGGCCGGCCGCCGCCCGGCTGCGGCAGGCGGCCGATCCGCTGGTGGTGGACCTGGGGTACGGGGCCAGCCCGATCACGGCGGTGGAGCTGCATCATCGGCTGAGCGTGGTCCGGGCCGACGTCGAGGTGGTCGGCATCGAGATCGACCCGGCCCGGGTGGCGGTGGCCAAGCCCCTGGAGAAGCCGGGTCTGAGCTTTCGGGTGGGCGGGTTCGAGCTGCCGCTGGACGGACGTCGGCCGGTGATCGTCCGGGCGTTCAACGTGCTTCGGCAGTACGCGGAGGACGAGGTACCCCCGGCCTGGCAGTTGGTGCAACAGCGGCTGGCCCCGCAGGGGTTGCTGGTCGACGGCACGTGCGACGAGATCGGCCGGCGCTCGACGTGGGTGGCGGTCGGCGCGCAAGAAGGGCCGGTCAGCCTGAGCATCTCGCTGCGGCTGGGCGGGATGGACAAGCCCTCAGACGTGGCGGAGCGACTGCCGAAGGCCCTGATCCACCGCAACGTGCCTGGTGAGCGGGTGCACGACTACCTGAACGCGCTCGATGCGGCCTGGGCCCGGAACTCGCCGCTGAGCTCGTTCGGGGCTCGGCAGCGCTGGCTGGCCACGGTGGCGGCGCTGAAGCAGGAGGGCTGGCCGGTGCTGGACACCTCGGCCCGCTGGCGGCTGGGCGAGATCACCGTGGCCTGGGAGAGCGTCAGGCCTCGAGCAGGATCGTGACCGGCCCGTCGTTGACCAGCTCGACCTGCATGTTCGCGCCGAACCGGCCGGTCTCGACCTTCAGCCCGTGACCGCGCACCGCCTCGGCGAGCGCCTCCATCAGCGGTTCGGCCACCGGGCCGGGGGCGGCCTGGTTCCAGGACGGGCGACGGCCCTTGGCGGTATCCGCGTAGAGGGTGAACTGGCTGATCAGCAGCACTCCGGCGGCGACGTCGACCGCGGCCTTCTCGTCGTGCAGGATGCGCAGGGTCGCGATCTTCTTGGCGATCGTGGCGACCTGATCCGGCCCGTCGGTGTGGGTGATCCCGACCAGCACGACCAGGCCGGGCCCGTCGAGCGCGCCGACCACCTCGCCGTCCACGCTGACCCGGCCGGAGGACGCTCGCTGCACCACTGCTCTCACGGCGCCCGATCCTAGGGCCTGTCCTGTGGATCAGGGCCGTAGCGAGGAGGTGCCCCGGGGGCCCCGCACTAGGCAAAGATCCACAGGACAGGCCCTACGTGCCAAGCCAACCAACTAGGGACGGGGACCTCACCTTTCAAAGGTGAGGTCCCCGTCCCTAGGTGTAGGGCTTTTCAGAAGCGGTCGGCCAGGCTCACCTGATCGAGCTGGTAGCGCCGGGCCACCTCGGCGGTCAGGGTGTCGACCACCTGCTGCACCTGCTTGCGCGAGCGAGAGACCTTGCTCTCGATCCCGACCAGCTTCTCGATCGCCGCGCTCAGCTCGGCGTCGGGCATGTCCAGGTCGGAGACGCCCACGTCGGAGACTGCACGCTCGGCCTCGCGGCGGTGTTCGCCGACCCGGCTCGGGGTGGCCGCCATGTGCCGGCCCAGCCCCCGGTCGGTGCGCTTCTCGGCGCCGAGAATGCGCTTGAGCGTCTCGGCGATCGCCTCGTCGGTGCGGTTGCCGAAGACCGGCTGGTCGGAGCCCTCGCCGCTGCGCCGGTTCTGCTCGGCGCGCAGCAGGTCGATCCGGCCCTGCAGCAGCCGGCGAGCGTAGGAGAGGTCGACCTCTTCCTGGTCGGCCTCGGCGCGGCGCACCCGGATCTCCTCGAGATCCAGGACGTCGATGCCCTCCAGATAACCGGGAGCGAGCACCCGGTCGATCCGGCGGCGCCCTCCGGGCATGTACTCGGCCATCGGCCCTCCCTGTCCCGCCGGCATTCAGCGGCGCTGCTCAGGCACCATCTGCGTGGATGCGCACCGCCGGGCGAGCGCGGTGACTACTGCGAGCCTAGCGGCTCGATGATGCCTTTGCGTGACCACGCGACCGCGTTCCGCAACGAGTCGCGCTTTCAGGTCGCGCTGTCAGAGAGCCTTACCAGCGGCCGTAGGGCCCGCTGTTGCCGCCGCCGGTGATCGACTTGATCGCCGGGCGCACGTCGGCCAGGTAGACACCGGCGGCCACGAAGGCGATCAGGTTGAACACGTTGAACGGGTAGCCGACGAAGATCACGCCGATCGCCGTGGCGACACCGAGGATGGCCAGCCAGATCGGCTTGGTCAGCTTGCCCGCCGCGGTGAAGGCGTCGGTGCGCTGCCGCAACGCGTCGACCAGGGCGAAGGCCATCACGCCGAGAGCCAGGACGCCGATGGTCAGCGACAGCAGGTTCTGAAAACTACCCAGCGCGCTCATACGTCTACCTTAGGGCCTCGAGGTTGCCCCCGGTCCCCCCGGAGGATGGTCTGAGATGACAACGATTGGGACGCGAGTAGGTTCCCCTGTCGCCCTGGCCAGGCACAAGAGGCGGTTCAGGATCAGGGCCACCGGGCGGACGCGGCTTCGCCCGCCCGGCCCAGCTCCTCGTGACCAGCCCCTCGTGACCAGGCGAACCGGGCAGCCTGATCACGAGCCGGGTCGCTACTCGCCGACCTTCTTGGCCGCCGACCGGGCCGCCCGGGTACCGGCCGCGGTGGTCTTGCGGGCGCTGGTGCGGGTGCCCTTGGCCGCGGTCTTGGTGGCGGCGGCATTCTTGCGGGCCGTAGTAGCGGTCTTGCGGGCCGAGGTACGGGTGCGGGCGACTGCCTGATCGGTGGGCTCGCCGGGAACCTGGTTACCCCCGTCGCCGACCTCCACCGCCTTCTGCACGGCTTCCTGGTCGAGCCGGAGCTCCTCTTCGGCGGCCTTGCCGGCCTCGGCGCGGCCCAGGGAAAGGGTGCCGCGGATCGCCGAGGCAGTGTCGTCGGCGGCCCGGCGGGCGACCGTGACAGCGGCCTTGCCCTTGTTCAGGGTGTTGCCGGCCTGGCTGACGAAGGCCTGACTGTCGGGCTGGGTGTAGACCCGGTCGAACAGGTCCTTGCCGCGGCGGGCCAGCTCCTCGTAGGCGGCCTCGGCCTGGCTGCGCAGCGTCTTCGGGTCGAACTCGCCGATCCGCTTCTCCACACCGGCCAGCCGGGCCTCGATGTCGGACTGGAAACGCTGCTGCACCTGCGAGGCCCCGGCCGCGGCGGCGCGCACCTGCTGCACGGCCAGGTCGGTGGCGCCGACCACCGCGAACAGCGGGGTGGTGGGCAGTGAGGGACGCTTTTCCTGATCGGTGGTGGTCATCGTGTCCTCCTGATGCGGGCCGGTTCGTTCGTGCTTCCTGGCGAACCCCCGGCGGCGCTGCCGGACGGCTGGAATGTCAGTCGGTGCTCTGGTCCTCGGTCCGGACCTGGCGTAGCGACGCCGAACGCTGGCCGCCGACCCGCTTACGGGCGTTGCGCCGGGCTGCCCCCGGGCGCCCGGTGCCGGCCGGGTGCGCATCCACCGACTCGGCCTGCGCCGCCGGTGAAGCCGACGCGGTTGACGACTCGGTGCTGCGCCGGCGGGACTTGAGGCCGTTCTTGGCCTTGCTCTTGGCGATCAGCGGGACCACGGTGCCCTCCACCGCGGCGGCCACGGCATCGGCCTGGGCCTCGCTGTCCGCGTCGTCGCGGGCGTTCTCGGCGCGGAAGGTGGAGTAGATGTCGAGCAGGACCCGCTTCTGCCGGGCGGTCAGGCGCACGTCGCTCTGGATCGCCACCTCGACCTCGACCCCGACCGACTCCTCCAGCAGGCCGGCCCGCTGGAACAGCGCCTCGGCGGAGATCTGCAGGCCCTTGGCGATCTGGGTGAGCACTTCGGCCGAGGGTTTGCGCAGCCCCCGCTCGATCTGGCTGAGGTAGGGATTGCTCACCCCGGCGACGTTGGCGAGCTGGCGCAGCGACAGCTTCGCGTTCTCGCGCTGCTCCTTGACGTACGCCCCGAGGTCGGTCACCCGGTCGGGCACTTTGAGGGTTGCCACCCGCCCACTGTGCTTGCTCCAGTTAGCACTTTGCAAGCTGCCGTAGGTCCTGTTCCGGCGAGTTCCCGATGAGTCAGGTCACAGGCCGATGAGTTCCCGGGCCTGGGCCGGGCTCATTGCCGGGCGCTGCAGATGGTTGGCCAGCGCGGCGGCGCGGGCCACCAGCTCGGCGTTCGCGGTGGCTGGCCGGCGCGGGGCGAAGAACAGGTTGTCCTCCAGGCCGACCCGCACGTGGCCGCCCATCGCCAGGCTGGCGGCGAGGATCGGCAGATGGCCGCGCCCGATCCCGGTGGCGGACCAGGAGGTGACCGCCTCGGGCAGCGCCTGCACGGCGTTGACCAGGGCCGGGACGGTTGCCGGGAGGCCGCCGGGCACGCCCAGAACCAGGTCGGCGTGGACCTTTCCGCCGGCGGGCAGGCCGTATTTGTCCAGCAGGCGTTCCAGGGTGGCCACGTGCCCGAGGTCGAACAGCTCGAACTCCGGCACCACCTTCTCGAACTGGGTGCGGCGGTACAGCTCGGTGATGAACGGCCAGGGGTTGCTGAACACGTCGTCCCCGAAATTGACCGTGCCGCAGGTCAGTGAGCAGGAGTCGGGCGCGGCGTCGAGCACCGCCAGCCGGGCGTCCAGCGGATCGTGCACGCTGCCGCCGGTGGACAGCTGCACGATCAGCCCGGTGTTCTCCCGCAGCGCGGCAACGGTCTCGCGCAGTCGGCCCAGGTCCAGCGTGGGGCGGTGTTCGTCGTCCCGGATGTGCACATGGATCATCGCCGCGCCCGCCGACTCGCAGGCCTTGGCCTCGGCCACCAGTTCGGTCAGGGTGGTCGGCAGCTGTGGCCAGCTCGCCTTGTCGACCTCGGCGCCGGTGGGAGCGACGGTGATCAGCGTCCGGCTCATCCCGCCATCGTGACTGGTGGCCGGAGAATCGGCCACCGACACCCGTCCTCTGCTGGAAAGTTTGCGGCTAACTCTGCGGAAGGCGACGCATTTTGGGGACGTCCGCGGCCGGGCCCGCAGCCGCGTCCACCACGATCTCCTGCGCCGCCTCGACCCCTCCGGCCAGCAACTGCACATCCACCGGGGTGGAACGCTTGAGCACGGCCAGAGCGATCGGGCCGAGTTCGTGGTGGCGGGCGGCGGTGGTGACCCGGCCGACCTCACGCGAGCCGTTCAGCACCGGGGCGCCGGACTCGGGCAGCTCGCTCATCGAGCCGTCCAGGTGCAGCATCACCAGCCGGCGGGGCGGGCGACCGAGGTTGTGCACCCGGGCGATGGTCTCCTGCCCGCGGTAGCAGCCCTTGTTCAGGTGGACGGCGGTGCGCAGCCAGTCGAGCTCGTGCGGGATGGTGCGGTGGTCGGTCTCGAACCCCTGCCGCGGACGCCAGGCGGCCACCCGCAGCGCGTCCACCGCCCAGGTGCCCGCCGCGTCGTCGAACTCGCCCTCGGCCACCCGCTTCTCGAACTCCGCGCGCGGGATCAGCACCTCGCGCCAGGCCCACCGCGGATGCCCGGCCACCTCGATCTCGGCCGCCGTGTAGAGCGCGCCGCCGCTGGCCACCTCGGGCCACGGGTCGCGCCAGGCCAGCCCTTCCTCGGCCGAGCCCTCGCGGTCGGCCGGCTCACCGATCACTGCCCACTCGGCGCTCACGTCGGTGACCTCGACCCGCAGCATGAACTGCATCTTCTTGAGGAACGCAGTCAACTGCGGGGCGCCGCCCGGCTCCAGCGTGATCCAGGTGGCGGTGCCGTCGTCCACCAGGTGCAGGTCGTGCTCGACGTGCCCGTTCGGGGTGAGCAGCAGCGCCTCGGTGGAGGTGTACGGGGCCAGGCCGGACAGGTGCTGCGTGGTCATCGAGTGCAGCCAGGTGAGCCGGTCCGGGCCCTCGATCCGGACCACCCCGCGGTTGGACAGGTCGGCCTTGGCGGTACCGGCCTCCAGCCGCCGCTGCTCCGCCACCGGGTTGCCGAAGTGCCAGGCCAGGCCCTCGTCGATGCCTTCGGCGGGGACCGCGCCCGGGCGCTGCAGCAGGGGGCTGCGGTATTCGCTCATGCTGGTCTGCAGCGGTTCGCTCACGGTTGTTGTTCCCCTCGGGCCAGGCAGTCGGCGCACCGGCCGTGCAGCGAGAGGTGGGCCAGGTCGGTGTCGAAACCGGACCGGGCGCGCACCGCCTCGGCCAGCGGCCGGGCCAGCTCCAGGTCGGCCTCGGTGATCGCTCCGCAGTCCCGGCAGACCAGGTGCAGATGATTGACGTGGTCGGCGACCTGGTAGGTCGGCGAACCGTGGGTCAGATGGGTGTGGCTGACCACGCCGATCTTCTCCATCAGCTCCAGGGCCCGGTAGACCGTGGAGAGGTTGACCGCGCCGGCCTCGGAGCCCGACTGCTGGACGAAGTCGCAGACCTGCTCCGGGGTGGCGTGGCCGAGTTCGGTGACCGCCCGGAGCACGGAGCGGCGCTGCGGAGTGGCCCGTAGGCCACGCTCGCGCAGGGCCGCGTCCAGTGCTTCGGCGCTCACCTGCCCCATCCGGCTCAGACCCGCTTGAGCCGGGCCGAGGCGTGCGACTGCAGCGGGTGCCCCTCGGCGGCCATGTCCAGGGCCCAGAGCAGGTCGGACTCCACCAGGCCGTACAGCCGGGTGGCGGCCGTGTACTCCTTGGCCGTGACCGTGCGGGCGACCAGGTCGGTCTGCAGGTCGATCCGAGGGCCCTTGGCCCGGCCCAGGTAGATCTCCGAGATGCCGGTCGGGTGCACGATCAGCACCTCGAGGTCGGTGGAGGGGGTGTTGTCCTCCGGCTCGTCCTCGGCGTCGGCCGGCGGGGGCACCGGGCGCCAGAAGCCGCTCTCGGTGGCCAGCGGCTCGACCTGGTTGCCCTCGTCGTCCAGCCGCCACATCCGCGAGGTGTAGGTCAGGAAGGGCCGGCCGTCGTGGGAGAACTCGATCTCCTGGCCGAACTGCGCCTCGTCCATGGTCGGGTAGCCGATCACGCCCGCACCCTCCCAGCGGCCGATCAGCCAGGCCACAGGGGCGAGCGCGGGGGGCAGGTCGATGTCTAGTTGGAACGCCACGACACGATCGTATGCGCTCGCCGGACGGTAGCGTCCCGGGCATGGCCGACTCGCTCGTCATCGAGGTCACCGTCGGGGCGGACGCTCCGGAACGCTGCAACCAGGCCTTCACCGTGGCGGCCGCCGCCTGCGCCGGTGGGGTGCCGGTCGAGGTGTGGCTGAGCGGTGAGGCCGCCTGGCTGGGTCTGCCCGGGCGGGCCGGCGAACTCACCCTCGATCACACCACCCCGCTGAGCGAGCTGCTCGAGATCGTGCTGGAGGTGGGCCGGGTCCGGGTGTGCACGCAGGCGGCCACCCGGCGCGGGATCTCGCTGGACGACCTGATCGAGCCGATCACCATCGGCGGGGCGGCCAGCTACGTGGAGCGGATCCTGCGGGACGGTACCCAGGTCGTCGTGTACTGAGGCCTCAGTAGACGACGTCAGCCGATGCCGATGCGCAGGATGGCGTAGGCCGCGGTCCCGGCGGCGGCGACCGGGGCGGCCGCCCGGGCCAGGGTGGCCGGTTGCAGGCCGGCCGAGGCACCTTCCGCATCCACCAGCCGATCCACCGCGATGCCGACGCCCGAGACCGCGAGCCCGACCGCGGCCGCAGTACCCAGCGGCACCTCGCCCACCACCACGGCCGCGACCACCGAGGCGACCAGGCCGGCGCCCATCCCCACCCAGGTGAGCATCGAGGCGGCGAGCGGAAGGGTCAGGACCAGGCGGCCCACCGCGGTCCCGGCCGCTGCCACCACCACCGCAGCCGATCCGGCCTGGGTGTCGCCGACCAGGATCCAGCCGGCCGCCAGCACGGCCACGAACTGGCCGGCCAGGGTGCCGGTGACGGACTCGACCAGGTTGTGCCGGCCGTCGCGGCGGAACAGCTCGTGGGCGAAGGTGCTGAGCACTGCCCCGGCCATCACCCCGGAGAACACCGACAGCGGCTGGTCCACGTCGACCTCGGGCGAGATCGCCACGACGCCGGCCACCAACCCGGTTACTCCGAGTACCAGAACGAGTACGGTGGTGCCGGCCCGGTGCGGCAGCCGCAGCAGCTCGCCCCAGCCGATCGCCAGGCCCAGAACCGTCAGGCCGGCAGCGGCCGCGAGCACCGTTCCTCCGGCGTAACCGGCCACGGCGAGGACGGCGGCGGCCACGAGGGCCAGGCCGGCGGGAAGCGGGGCGGTCACGCCCGCATCCTGACAGATCCCCGGCCAGAGCCCGCCTCCGAGCGCCTCTTCTGCCCGCCCGAGCAGGGCGAAGATGCCGTGAGAGTCACATCTCACCCCTCTTGGCGGGACCCGGCCGAACCGGATTCACTGCAGACACCGCCCGGAAACGTCCCGGTGAGGCCGCGTTCACGTTCGGATTCGGGCGCACGTCGCTGAACTGTGACGTTGCGTGGTGACAAATTCCGGATGACCCCTGTGACAACAACGCCTCGTCACATACCCTGAGCGGGTTGCACTCCGCAAAGACGCGGCAACACGGGGGCTCGCCACCTGCACGGTCGGTCGGACGACGCGGAGGTTCAACAGATGGCATCACTCCTTCTCCTGACGAATGCCCTGGCCCCGTCCGCAGAAGTACTTCCCGCGCTCGGCCTGCTGCCGCACCAGATCCGGGTGCTGCCCGCCGAGGCCGCTGTCCTGGTCGACGCGCCCCCCGCCGATGCCGTGATCGTGGACGGCCGCCGTGACCTGGCCGGCGCTCGCTCGCTGTGCCGCCTCCTGCGCACCACCGGCCTGTCCTCCCCGCTGCTGCTCGTGCTCACCGAGGGCGGGATGGCCGCGGTGGTGGCCGACTGGGGCGCCGACGACGTGCTGCTCGACTCCGCCGGCCCGGCCGAGGTCGAGGCCCGGTTGCGGCTGGCTGCCGGTCGCAGTCGCCTGGCCGAGGCGCAGCAGTCCGAGGAGACGCCGGAGATCCGGGCCGGCGACCTGATCGTGGACGAGGTCACCTACAGCGCCCGGGTCCGTGGGCGCGCGCTCGACCTCACCTACAAGGAGTTCGAGCTGCTGAAGTTCCTGGCCCAGCACCCGGGCCGGGTCTTCACCCGCGCCCAGCTGCTGCAGGAGGTCTGGGGCTACGACTACTTCGGCGGTACCCGCACGGTGGACGTGCACGTGCGGCGGCTACGGGCCAAGCTCGGCCCGGAGCACGACGCGCTGATCGGCACGGTCCGCAACGTCGGTTACCGGTTCGTCCCGCCCGGCCGCGAGCGGGTCGGGGTCGAGGAGACCGTCGACGCCTGAGCGGCCTGATCGCCCGGGTGCTGTCTCAGGGCCAGCGCCTATGCTGCGAACGGTGACCTCCCGCGTGAAGATCGACGTCCTCGACCAGCTTTCCGAGACCGACGCCCAGGCGGTGCACGCCGTGCTGGATGCGGCCACCGCCGCCGACGCCGTCGCCCCGGTCTCCGAGCAGGTGCTGCTGGCGATGGGCGCAGCCGTCCCGGGCGGGCGGCATCTGGTGGTGCGCGAGGAGTCCGGCGCGGTGATCGGGTACGCCCACACCGAGGATGCAGAGCCCGAGGAGCAGAGGACGGTTGTCGGCGCCGAAGCGGTGATCGCACCGGAACATCGGGGTCAGGGCATCGGACGCGAACTGCTCGAGAAGATCACCGAGGGCAGCACGCTGGCCCGGATCTGGTCGCACGGAGACCACCCCGCGGCCCGTGCGCTCGGCGCCCAGCTGGGTTACCGGGTGGTGCGGGAACTGCTGCAGCTGCGCCGGCCGACCAACGGGCTCGACGGTCTGCCCGACCCGGTCCTGCCCGAGGGCGTGCAGCTGCGCACCTTCCGGCCCGGCGCGGACGACGCGGCCTGGCTGCGGGTGAACTCCCGGGCCTTCAGCTGGCACCCGGAGCAGGGCCGGATGACCCAGGCCGACCTGGACGCCCGCAAGGCCGAGCCCTGGTTCGACCCGGCCGGGTTCTTCCTGGCCGAGGCCGACGGCGAGGTGATCGGCTTCCACTGGACCAAGGTGCATCCCGAAGGGCACGGCGAGGTCTACGTGGTGGGCGTGGATCCGGACCGGCACGGCGGCGGGCTGGGCACCGCGCTGACCCTGGCCGGGCTGCGGCACCTGGCCGGGCTGGGGCTGCCGGCGGTGACGCTGTACGTCGAGGCCGACAACGCGGCGGCGCTGAAGGTTTACCACCGGCTCGGATTCGGGCAGTTCGCCATCGACGTGGTGCACGAGGGCCCCTACCCGGCGAGCGCCCAGCACTGAAGTTACCGGCCCGCAACGCCGAATCAAGGCAGGCGGGTGGACTTTCGCTCAGCACCACCGTTTCATCGCACCACCTGACCAGTACCGGCGGCCGTTCGCCAGCAAACTGGCCGAGACCGGGACACCGAGCGCGAGACCAGGACAGTGAGAGCATGGCGGACATGACCAGCTCGGCGGGCCCTTCCTCCTCACCGGCGGCCACCCGGAAGACCAGCGCGGCCAGTTCGCGCACCCGGAAATCCGCCTCGTCCCCCTCGTCCACCTCGTCCCCGGCCACCGCAAGCACCCGTGACAAACCAGAATTGGAGACGCGTGCGGTCGCCGACGCCGGGTCCGAGGGCTCGGGTGTTTCGGTGGACTCGGGTGTTTCGGTGGACTCAGGCGCTTCGGCGGATCTGAGTTCCCAGGTACCGGCCGGCGGCTCGGAGCCGGAGCGAGCTCCGGTCAAGCGGGTGGCTGCGGCCAAGGGTGACCGTAAGGCGACGGCCACGGTGTCCACCGGGTCGGGCAAGACGTCGGGGAAGGCTTCTGGAAAGGCTTCCGGCAAGAAGGACGCCAAGAAGTCCGACGCGGGTGCGGCGTCGGCCGGACCAGGTGGACGAGATGGTCAGGCCAGTCAGAGCCGGGCCGGTCAGAACCGGGCTGGTCGGAACGCCGACCTGGCGAGCTCGGCCGAGGCCACCCTGCGCAAGCCGGTGACGGCCAAGGATGCTGCGGCTCCCGAGAAGGGAGCCGGCAAGAGCACGGGCACGAGGGCTGCTTCGGCGGTCCGGGCGAACGCGGCGGCCGGTGCTCCGGTGCAGAAGGCTGCGGCACCGCGAAAAGCTGCGGTGAAGAAGGTTGCCGGACCAGGCACCGCGACGAAGAAGACTGCGACTTCAGGCGCTGCCGGTCAACGGGCAGCCACCGGTCCCGCGGCGAAGAAGGCCGCGGTGAAGAAGGCGACTGCCTCGAGCCCCGCGGTCAAGGGTTCAGCCTCAGGTCCCGCGGTCAAGGGTTCAGCCTCACGCCCTGCGGTCAAGGGCTCAGCCTCACGTCCCGCGATCAAAGGCTCAGCCTCACGCCCTGCGGCCAAGGATTCAGCCTCACGCCCTGCGGTCAAAGGCTCAGCCTCACGTCCCGCGATCAAAGGCTCAACCTCACGCCCTGCGGTCAAAGGCTCAGCCTCACGCCCTGCGGTCAAGGATTCAGCCTCACGCCCTGCGGTCAAAGGCTCAGCCTCACGTCCCACGGTCAAAGGTCCGGCCTCACGTCCTGCGATCAAGGGTTCGGCCTCGAGTCCCGCTGTGAAGCGCGCGGCGAGTGCTCCGGTGAAGCGGGCGACCGGCGCTGCGGCGAAACCGGTCACGGGCACGCCGGTGAAACGGGCGGCGGCCAAGAAGGCCGCGTCGGCTCGCGGGGGTGCTGTGGGCGGTCCGGCGTCGGTCGAGACGTCGGCGACCGAGAGCAGTCGGGCGGACAGCGGCCAGGCTGAGAACAACTCGGTTGGAATCGGTCTGGTTGAGATCGGCTCCGTCGAGAACAGCTCAGTCGGGAATGGCTCGGTTGAGAACGGCTCGGTCGAGAACACCTCAGTCAGGAACGGCTCCGTCGAGAACAGCTCGGTCGCGAACGGCTCCGTCGAGAACACCTCAGTCGCGAACGGCTCCGTCGAGAACATCTCAGTCGCGAACGGCTCCGTCGGGAATGGCTCCGTCGGGAACAGCTCGGTTGAGGACAGCTCCGCCGGAAACAACTCGGTCGAGAACGGCCCGGTCGAGGACAGCTCCGCCGGAAACAACTCAGTCGGGAACGGTCTGGTCGAGAACGGTCTGGTCGAGAACGGCTCCGTCGCGGGCAGCAGTCAGCCGCGCAAGGCCACACCGTCCCGAGCCACACCGATCAAGACCGCACAGTCCGGGACCACCCCGGTCAAGGCCTCCCCCACGAAGACCGCCACCACAAACACGGCCACCACGAGCACCGCGGCCAAGAAGACAGCACCGGCCGGCCGCCCCACCGCGAAGAAGGCCACGGCCAAAAAGGCTCTGCCAGTGAAGAAGTCTCCGCCGGCAAAGAAGGCTCTACCGGCGAAGAAAGCTCTGCCGGTGAAGAAGACACCCCTGGCCAGGAAGAGTCTCGCGGCGCAGGAACCACTCCCGACAGAGGAAACCCTGCCGCCGCAGAGCGCTCTCCCGACCGAGGGGGCCGACTCGACCGCGGCGACCCTTCACGGCGAAACGGACGCTGCGGGAAAGATTTACACCAGCGACGAGACCGCACCACCGACTCCGAGGTTCGCCGGAACCAACGTGACCGGCGAGCTTTCCGGGCCGCAAACGTCCATAATTGTTGATCTTCCCGATGCTCTGGTGACCCCCGACGAACCCATCGCCCCCGCCGAGGTGGTGGCCAGTAAGGACGACGTGACTCCCCCAGATCTCACCGCCACCGCCGAACAGAACCGCTCCGCCTCGGCGAACGCCCTGGTGGCGGCCGCGCAGGACACCCAGGACCGGCTGGCCTCACTGATCCGCGAGGCCGACCAGCCGCAGGTGCGCCGCTTCCTGGACCGCGAGCTGAGCTGGCTGGCGTTCAACGAGCGGGTGCTGGAACTCGCCCAGGACCCGGACCTGCCGCTGCTCGAACGAGCCCGTTTCCTGGCCATTTTCGCCAGCAACCTGGACGAGTTCTTCATGGTCCGGGTGGCCGGGCTGAAGCGCCGGATCGCCACCGGGCTGGCCGTGCGCGCGGCCAGCGGGCTGGAGCCTCGCGACCTGCTGGGCCGGATCCGCACCCGGGCGCACGAGCTGCAGGCCATGCACGCCAAGGTGTTCGCCGCCGAGATCGCCCCGGCGCTGGCCGAGGCCAACATCACCATCGTGCGCTGGGAACAGCTGGCCGAGCCCGAACAGGCCCGGCTGCACACGTTCTTCCGCGAGCAGGTGTTCCCGGTACTGACCCCGCTGGCGGTCGACCCGGCCCACCCGTTCCCCTACATCTCCGGGCTCTCGCTGAACCTGGCCGTGGTGCTGCGCAACCCGGTCAGCGAGAAGGAGATGTTCGCCCGGGTAAAGGTGCCGCAGCTGCTGCCGCGCCTGGTCAACGTGGACGCCGACTCCGAGCCGAACGGTGAGGAGTTCCCGCGGGCCCGGTTCGTGCCGCTGGAAGACATCATCGCCTCGCACCTGGACCAGCTGTTCCCGGGCATGGAGGTGCTGGAGCACCACACCTTCCGGGTGACCCGCCAGGAGGATCTCGAGGTCGAGGAGGACGACGTCGAGAACCTGCTCAAGGCGCTGGAGAAGGAGCTGCTGCGGCGCAAGTTCGGCCCGCCGGTCCGGCTCGAGGTGGCCGAGGACATCGGACCTCACATGCGTGACCTGCTGGTGCGCGAGATGGGGGTCAGCGAGTCCGAGGTGTTCCCGCTGCCGGAGCCGCTGGACCTGCGCGGGCTGAACCTGGTCGCCGACCTGGACCGCCCCGAACTGCGCTACCCCAAGTACGTGGCCGCCACCCCGCGCCAGCTCTCCGAGGTCGAGAGCTCCAAGCCGACCAACATCTTCGACGCGATCAAGCGCCGCGACGTGCTGCTGCACCACCCGTACGACTCGTTCTCCACCACCGTGCAGGCGTTCCTGGAACAGGCCGCCGACGACCCGGGGGTGCTGGCGATCAAGCAGACGCTGTACCGCACCTCGGGTGACTCGCCGATCGTGGACGCGCTGATCGACGCGGCCCAGGCGGGCAAGCAGGTGCTGGCCGTGGTCGAGATCAAGGCCCGGTTCGACGAGGAGGCCAACATCTCCTGGGCGCGCAAGCTGGAGCGCGCCGGGGTGCACGTGGTCTACGGGATCGTCGGGCTGAAGACGCACGCCAAGCTCAGCCTGGTGGTCCGGCAGGAGTCCGACGGCCTGCACCGTTACTGCCACGTGGGCACGGGCAACTACAACCCGAAGACCGCCCGGCTGTACGAGGACCTGGGCATGCTGACCTGTGATCCGCAGGTCGGCGAGGACCTCAGCCGGCTGTTCAACCAGCTCTCCGGCTACGCCCCGAAGACCGCCTACCGGCGGCTGCTGGTGGCACCGCGCTCGCTGCGCACCGGTCTGGTCGACCGGATCGAGCGGGAGATCGCCAACCACGAGGCCGGGCGCCCGGCCGGGGTGAAGGTCAAGGTCAACTCGATCGTCGACGAGGTGATCATCGACGCGCTCTACCGGGCCTCGCAGGCCGGGGTGGACGTGGACGTGGTGGTCCGGGGCATCTGCGCGATCCGGCCGGGGGTTCCCGGGCTGAGCGAGAACATCCGGGTGCGCAGCATCCTGGGCCGGTTCCTGGAGCACTCCCGGGTGTTCTGGTTCGCCGGCGGCGGGGAGCCGGTGGTCTACATCGGCAGCGCGGACATGATGCACCGCAACCTGGATCGCCGGGTCGAGGCGATGCTGCGGCTGCGCGACCCGCGCGACATCGCCGAGCTGGACGAGCTGCTCATCCTCTCGATGGACCCGGGGACGGCCTCCTGGCACCTGGACGCCGAGGGCGTGTGGACCCGGCATCACCACGACGCCGAGGGCAAGCCGCTGCGCGACCTGCAGTCGTACATCATCGCCAGCCGTCCGCCCAAGCGTTCCGGGCGCCGCCGCTGAGGTCACGTCAAGGGCCAACTGGGGACGTTTGAACCGTCGCCTATGTCTGTCTTGACCGGGGTGCCCCCGACGCAGGCTCACGCCTGCGTTGGGGGCACACTTAGGGCATGACTGACCAGCTGCCGACGTCCACCGATCTGCTCGTCGTCGGGGCCGGCCCGGCTGGTTCGGCCGCAGCGGCCTGGGCCGCCCGCTCAGGGCTCAACGTGGTGCTGGCCGACAAGGAGACGTTCCCCCGCGACAAGACCTGTGGGGACGGCCTGACCCCCCGCGCGATCGCCGAGCTGGACCGGCTCGGGCTGTCCGAATGGCTGGCCGATTTCCCGGTGAACCGCGGCCTGCGCGCCTGCGGTTTCGGCCAGGAGCTGCAGCTGCCCTGGCCGGGCGGATCGCTGCCGGGCCGGGGCTCGGCGGTGCCGCGCACCGTTCTGGACAACCGGATCCGCGAAGAGGCCCTGGCCTCCGGCGCCCGCGGGGTGGAGAACGCCCGCGCGATCGACGTGCTGCGCGACGGAAACCGGGTGATCGGCGTGGTCTTCGCCGGCGGGAAGGACAAGCCCAACTTCACCATCGGCTGCCGCCGCCTGGTGGTGGCCGACGGCGTGCGTTCCCAGCTGGGCCGGGTGCTGGGCCGGGAATGGCACCAGAACACCGCTTTCGGGGTGGCCGCCCGGGCGTACATCAAGTCCGGCCGCAGCGAGGACGAGTGGATCACCTCGCACCTGGAACTGCGGGGGGCGCAGAACGAGCTCCTGCCCGGCTACGGCTGGGTGTTCCCGCTGGGCGACGGCGAGGTCAACATCGGAGTGGGTGCGCTGGCCACCGAAAAGCGGCCCGCCGACGTGCATCTCAAGGACCTGATCGGCGTCTACGCCGGACTGCGCCGCGACGACTGGGAACTCGAGGGCGAGCCGCGGGCGGTGCGCTCGGCGATGCTGCCGATGGGTGGCGCGGTGAGTGGTGTGGCCGGGTCCAACTGGGCGCTGATCGGCGATGCCGCGGGCTGCGTGAACCCGCTGAACGGTGAGGGTATCGACTACGGCCTGGAGACCGGCCGGCTGGTGGCCGAGCTGTTCGCGGCCGGGGCCGGCACCGGGCGGGGTACGGGGCGCAGCTACGCCGACCTGAACAAGGCCTGGCCGGCCACGCTGCAGGAGCACTACGGCACCTCGTTCTCGATCGCCCGCCGGCTGGCCACGCTGCTCACCGTGCCCGGGGTGCTGAAGTTCGGCGGGCCGGTCGGGATGCGCTCGAACTACCTGATGACGATCGCGCTGCGGGTGATGGGCAACCTGGTCCTGGAAGAGGACAAGGACTACGTGGCCCGGCTGTGGCGCAACGCCGGACGGCTTTCCCAGCGTTTCGACGACCGGGTGCCGTTCGGCCAGATCCAGTACTGATGACCGGGATCAGGGCCGAGTTCCGCTACACCGCCGACCGGCAGTACCAGGTGGTGGTGAGTGCGCGGGGGCGGACGCTGGTCAGCGAGCCGTTCGCCAAGATGGAAGAGACCGGGCGCACCGCTGATTCGCTGGCCACGTTGCTGACCGGCAAGACCGCGGCGGAGATCTCCTGGGCGCGCAACCCGGCACCGCCTTGGCTGAGGCCGGGGCAGTTCGTCCGGACGAGCGGGATCCCGGAGGACGAGCAGCCCCCGGAAGCCGCTGTCGTTCTGGAGTTCCTGCCGTACGACGGCGTGATCGTCAACGCGGTCGAGAGCGGGATCGGGATCTATGCGCCCGACGAGCTGGACGATGCGGCGCGGTTCTCGGCCGAAGAGCTGCAGCTGCTCGAGCAGAGGAAATCGGGCCTGCGGCTTCAGGACTGAGCGGCCAGCAGTTTCGGCAGGCGGGCCTCGGCGTAGGTGGCCATCGCGGCCATGCCGGCAGCGTTGGGGTGCACGCCGTCCTTGGTCAGGCCCTTCTTGAAGCGGCCCTGGGCGGTGCCGAGCACGGTGTAGGTGTCCAGCAGGGGCACGCGGTGGGCCTTGGCGTACTTGCGGATCGCGGTGTTCAGCGCCAGGGCCTGCTTCGGAGTCCGGTGCCGGGGCGCGACCGTGCACAGCACCACCTGGGCGCCGCTGTC
The DNA here is from genome assembly GCF_021129305.1 of Kineosporia babensis. Taxonomy (GTDB): domain Bacteria; phylum Actinomycetota; class Actinomycetes; order Actinomycetales; family Kineosporiaceae; genus Kineosporia; species Kineosporia babensis. The sequence continues at coordinate 42,832 of NZ_JAJOMB010000001.1, forward strand.
GGCGATCCGAGTGACCAGCTGGTCGAGGTTGCTCATGGTCTCGGCCGTGCTGGTGCCGTAGTTCATGTCGTTGGTGCCCGCCATCACGGTGACCACCTGCGGCTTCAGCGCCAGCACGTCGGTGTCTAGGCGTTCCAGCATGCCGGCCGTGGTGTCGCCGCGGATGCCCGCGTCGCGGCAGGTGTGCAGCACACCGGCGCCGCAGACCCGGCGGAACCAGGAACCGGCCCGGTAGGTGATCGAGTCGCCGAGGCCCACGGTGAGCCGGAGCGGGCCGTCGGTGCGCTCCGGTGGGGCGACGATCAGGTCGGGCAGGCTCTGCCCGCCGAAGGTGATGACACCGCTGTCGGTGGAGGCCGCGCGCTCGGCCGCCTGGCGGGCCTTCTCGCCGATGGCGGCAGTGGTGCCTTCCAGCGTCTCGCCAGGGGTGGCTTCGGCGGGGATGGTGCCTGTCCCGGTCTGAGTGGGCGCGGCTTCAGCCGATGAGAAGCCGGGCTCGCTCGCGGCGGGCGTGGCCGGTGCGGGTGAGGTGATGGTGACGGCGGGTGGCGCTGCCACTGCAGCGGAGCCGTTCCCCGCGGGGAATCCACCGCTGACCACGACACCGACTGCTACACCGGCCGACAGCAGAACTGCCCCGGAACCTAACCTGCGCACGATCCGCCACCATAGCCATCTGCGCAACTTTTTGTGCCGATGCGCGACTTTGAACAAGGTTTGCCCAATGTGAGCCTGCCCGCACAGGTTCCGGTCTCCTTCCGTTCAGACCCCTCCGTATAGGTCCGAAACGCTCTGCGCCCCCGTGATCTTCGGCCTCCGGGGCCGACGCGCCCCGCCCGGGATGATCTGCCATAGTCACAGGGTGAGTCGCCGCCCCACCCGCTCGTCACCCCGCTCGGCGAAGGGCAAGAGGAAGGCGCACAAGCCGGCCCATGCCCCCCGCCGCAGCCGCCGCCCGTCCTCTCCGGCTCCCCCGGCCCCCGCGGCGGTGGTCTCGGCCGGCGCCCTGTGCTGGCGCCGCCGGGAGGGGGTCCTCGAGGTGCTCGTGGTCCGCAGCGCCCGCTGGGGCGACTGGTCGTGGCCGAAGGGCAAGATCGAGCCCGGCGAGACGCTGCCCGAGTGTGCCGTGCGGGAGGTCGAGGAGGAGACCGGCGTGCGTCCGTTGCTCGGACGTCCTTTGCCCTCGGTCGGCTACGTCCTGCCGGACGGGCGGGACAAGACGGTGGCGTACTGGGCCGCGCAGGTGCTGCACACCTCGGTGCGGACGGCCGACGCCGACGAGATCGCCGAGGTCGCCTGGCTGCCGGTGGCCGATGCCCGCAAACGACTGACCCGGCCGAGTGACCTGCCCCCGCTGGAATCGCTGCTGCAGTACTCGGTGGCCGGGGAGCTGGACACCCGGGCGCTGATCATCCTGCGCCACGCCAAGGCCCGGTCGAGGGCGAACTGGCCCGGTACCGAAGGAGACCGGCCGCTGACCTCGGTCGGCCGGTCCCAGGCGAACGCTCTGCCCGGGCTGCTGGCCGCCTGGAACGCGGACAACGTGCTGAGCTCGCCCTGGGCGCGATGCATGATGACGCTGCTGCCCTACCTGCGCGTGCGAAATCCCGCGGCGGATCCCTACCAGGGGGTGGAGGTGCTGCCGCTGCTGTCCGAGCAGGGCCTGCGCAACGATCCGGAGCGGGTGCCGGAACTGCTGCGGGACATCATCTTCCGGCAGGCCGGGAGCTGGCTGATCTGCACCCACCGGCCGGTGCTGGAGTCGGTGGTCGGGACGCTGGCCGAGGCCTGCAGCCCGGCCGCCCGGGAGGACCTGCCCGCGGCCAACCCCTGGCTCGGCACCGGCGAGGCGCTGATCGCGCACATCGCCGGGGCCGAGGAGGGGACGGCCGAGATCGTCGCGGTGGAGCGACTGCGGGCCGAGACCGGTTAGGACATCAGGGCTTCGGCCTCGTAGTAGCCGCTGTCGACCAGCAGCGTCTTGTAGTTCGAGGCCTCGATCGCGACCGGGTACAGCAGGTACGTGGGTACCTTGCCCAGCTCGTTCTCGAAGAACTCTTCCTCGTTGACGATCGGCTTGGTGCCGGTCAGCATCGCGTTGCCCTGCTCCACCGCCACCTTGGCGAGCTCACGGGTGTCCTTGAAGATCGTCCCGGCCTGCTCACCGGCGATGATCGACTTCACCGAGTCGAGCTCGGCGTCCTGGCCGGAGACCACCGGCAGCGGCTTGTCGTCGGTGCCGTAGCCGGCTTCCTTCAGGGCGTCGATGATGCCCAGCGACATACCGTCGTAGGGCGACAGGACCGCGTCGACCTGCTGGTTCTGGTAGTTCTCGTCGAGGAGCCGGGTCATCCGCTCCTGCGCGACCTCCCGCAGGTAGTCCTTGGTCGTCATCTGGTTGAACCTGCGCTCACCACTGACGATCTTGATCTTGCCGGACCTCAGGTACGGCTGCAGGATCGCCTTGTTGCCGTCGTAGAAGTCCTGGGCGTTGTTGTCGGTCGACGAACCGGCGAACCACTCGATGTTGTACGTCTTGTCGTCGTCCGCGTCCAGATCCAGCCGGTCCACCAGCAACTGGGCCTGCATCTGGCCGACCCGGACGTTGTCGAAGGTGGCCTGGTAGTCCACTTCCGACTCACCGGTGAGCAGCCGGTCGTAGGCGATCACCTGGATGCCCTTGGCCTCGGCGGCCTTCAGCTGCTCGGTCAGCGCCGAACCGTCGACCGCGGCGATCACCAGCAGCTTGTCGCCCCGGTCGATCATCCCCTGGATCTGTTTGGCCTGGTCCTCGGGCTTGTTCTCGGCGTACTCCCGCTCGGTGTTGTAGCCCATCGCCTCGAACTGCTCGATCATCGCGTCGCTGTCGGCGACCCAGCGCGGCGAGGTGGTGGTCGGCATCGAGATGCCGATGGTGGCGCCCTGGTTGGCGTACACGCTGTCGGCCGGGATCTCGTCCGAGCCGCAGGCGGTGAGGGCGAGCGCCAGACCGGCGCTCACCATGCCCGCGAGAATCTTCCGCACTGCTTCGTCTCCTGGTCTCAGCGCTGGCTACGGGCCTTGGCCCGGGCCAGGATCCGGCGCAGCAGGGTCAGGACCACGGCCTTGACCTGCTCGCGGTCACGCGCGTCGACGGCCACGACCGGGACGTCGGGATCGACGTTGACCGCGTGCCGCACCTGGTCGAGGGTCATCGTGGGGCGGCCCGCGAACGAGTTCACCGCCACCACGTACGGGAGCTTGATGCTCTCGAAGTAGTCGAGCGCGACGAAGCAGTCCTCCAGCCGGCTCGGGTCGACCAGGACCACGCCGCCCAGGGCACCGTCGGCCAGGTCGTTCCACATGAAGCCGAAGCGGTCCTGCCCGGGCGTGCCGAACATGTAGAGGATGATGCTCTCGTCGATCGTCACCCGGCCGAAGTCCATGGCCACCGTGGTGGTGGTCTTCTGGCTGGCCACGCCCGCGTCGTCGATCCCGACCGAGGCCGAGGTCATCGGCGCCTCGGTGCTCAGCGGGTCGATCTCGGACAGCGCACCGACCGTGGTGGTCTTACCCACGCCGAAGCCGCCGGAGATCAGGATCTTGACCGGGATCGGCGGCCGCTTGGCCGGGGGCTGGCCCATCGGCCTGGCGTCAGAGTGCAGAGACACCGTGAATCAACCTCTCGATGAAGGCCACGTCGTCGGCCAGCGAGGCCGAGGACGCCGACTGCTGAAGAACCCCCGCGGCGACCAGGTCACCGGCCAGAACCTGGACGACCCCGATCGGCAGCCCGATCCGGGCCGCCACCTCGGCGCAGGCGACCGGGCGGTCGCAGGCGCGCACGATCATCATCATCTCGGTGGACCAGGTGCGGTCCGGCTGAACCTGACGTTCGTAGATCAGCAGGGTCTCGATGCCGATGTTGGCGGCGCCGCCCCCGGTCCGGCCGCCGGTGATCAGGTACGGCCGGTTGTGCCCGCCCGGGGTGTCGTCAGCGGTGTTGTGGAACCGCTCCTCGCTCTCGAGGCGGATCTCCCGGCCGAGGAAGGGACGGCCGAAACTCTCCTGCGGCTCGTCCTCGTAGTCGTCGTAACCGCTCACAGCGCCAGGTTCGCCTTGAGCTCGGTGATCAGCTCCGGGGTCAGCAGCACGCCGACCCGCTCGACCAGCATCGCGGTCTCGTAGCCGACCAGGCCCAGGTCGCACTGCTGGGCGGTGACCACGCCCAGGCAGGCCCGGCCGTTGATCATCGAGCAGAGCAGGTAACCGCCGGAGAACTCGATGATGACCTGGGTCAGGCCGCCCTTGTTCAGCAGCCGGCTGGCGCTCTGGGCCAGCGTGGTCAGGCCGGAGACGGTGGCGCCCAGCTTGTCGGCGTCACCCCGCTCCATCCGGACCGACATCGCCATCAGCAGACCGTCGGAGGAGACCCCGATGATCTGCTCGACGCCCGCGGTCTCGCGGACGAAGTTGTCGAGCATCCAGCTCACGTTCTGCGCGGCAGGACTCAGCATCGTCGTGGCCCCGTATCCGTTCGGGCTCATCAGTAGCTCCCAGTGGTGTCTTCGTCAGTGGCGTGGATCCGGCCGGTCTCCTGCGTGGCCCGGTTGGTGGCGGCCTGCAGGTTGGACAGCTGGCGGCCGATGCCCTGGGCGTCGCGGGGAAGACCCCGGAAGGCCCCGCCGGTGTCGGTCTCGATCTCGTGGAGCTGTGCGCCGCGCACCCGGCGGACCGGCGCCGGGGCGGACGGGTTCTGCGGTTGTGCCTGTGGTGCGTGCTGCTGCTGGTGCTGCGGCGCGACCTCAGCCTCGGTGGCGGGCCCCCGGCGGGCGGCTTCCACTCCGGACTGAAGAGAAGACATCTGTGACCTCACGCGATTCGGATCGACGGACTGAGCACCCTGGTCCGCCGAGGCGGGACCGAGGTCTCCGAGCTGCGCCCCACGGACCCGGCGGACCGGACCCGGGTTCTGCTGCCCCGTCGGCTTCATCGGCGACACGGACTGGGACACGGACGAGGGCCGGGCCGGCAGCTCGGGCATCTGCATCGGGCCGGTGGCCGGAGCGGGGCTGCGGCGGGCGGCGGCCTGGCCGGACTGCAGCGAGGACATCTGCGAGCGCACCAGGTTCGGGTCGACCGGGCGCGGGGCCTGGTCGGCCGCGTTCGGGGCCAGGTCGCCGAGCTGGGCGCCGCGCACCCGCCGGCTCGGGCCGGCCGCCGGGCTTACGGGCGGCATTCCCGGACTGTGCGCTGATCCGGCTGCAGCAGCGGCGGGAAAGGGCGCAACCACCCCAGCCGCAGGCTGCTCGGGGTAGGAGTTGCCGGAGCCGGGCAGGCTCGGCACCGCGGGAAGGTTCTGCCCGGAGCGGCTGCCGGCGGCCGGCGCGTTACGCCGCGGCGTGGGCGCCATCGAGGCCGGGGCGGCGGAGGCGGGGCTGGCGGCCGGGGCGGGCGCCGAGGTGAGCATCGGCACCTCGGTCACGTCGTGGAACGTGGCCGGCAGCTTGGCGTCGCTGATCACCGCGGCCGGCACCAGCACCTGCGCGGTCAGGCCGACCTGGTCGGAGGGCAGCAGCCGGACCACCATCTCGCGGCGGCCGGCGATCCGGCCGACCACGTGCAGGCCCAGGACCTTGGCGTCCGGACGGCGCTGACCGGCCTGCGAGATCCGGTCGTTGGCCTCCTGCAGGTCCTCGTCGTTCATCCCCAGGCCGGCGTCGATCACGTCGAACTGGTAGCCGCCCGGGATCAGCCGGCCGACCACCTGGACCTGGCGCTCGCGCGGGGAGAAGCGGGTGGCGTTCTCCAGCAGCTCGGCCAGCATGTGGGTGAGGTCGGCCGCGACCGAGCCGGAGACCTTGGCGTGGTCCATGTGGTGCACGGTGACCCGGTTGTACTCCTCGATCTCGGAGAGCGAGGCGCGCAGCACGTCCTGCATGGCGATCGGGTGCGACCAGGTACGGGTCTGCTTGGCACCGGCCAGAACCAGCAGCGACTCGGCGTTACGCCGGATACGGGTGGTCAGGTGGTCCAGGCGGAACAGCTTGTCCAGGGCGTTCGGGTTGGACTCGTCACGCTCCAGCTCGGTCACGTAGCCGAGCATGCGGGTCATCAGGCTCTGGTTCCGGCGGCCCAGGTTGACCAGGGTCTCGGCGTTGGCCTGCTCGTTACGCCGCTGCTCCAGGGCCAGGTCGACGGCGCTGTCCTGCAGCGTGTTCAGGGCGCTGGCCAGGGTGGCCAGCTCGTCGCGGGTGGTGACCTTGAACTTGGGCAGCTCGGGGGCCGGGGAGTCGGCGGGCATGCTGCCGATCTCGGCCACGGCCTGCGGCAGACGTTCGTTGGCGGCGCCCAGGGCGGCCTCGGTCAGGTAGCGGACCGGGCGGGTGATGCCCCGCACCATCAGGAAGGCGGTGACGGTGGCGAGCAGGAAGACCAGGACCCCACCGATGTAGATCTGGGTCAGCCGGGCGTCGGTGGAGGCGTTCTGGTCGGCGATCAGCTCGGCGGCGGAACGGGTCCGGTAGTCGGCGATGACGTTGACCAGGTCGTTGGGGAACTGGTCCAGGCCCTCGACCGAGGTGCTGATCTGCTCGCTGCGCTGGTAGTCGGACTGCACGAAGGCGTCCAAGGCGGCCCGGTACTGGGTGTTGACGGCGTCGTGGGTGCTCTGGAACTGCACCAGCATGGTGCGCAGACGCGGGTCCTCGGCCTCGACGTTGGCCAGCAGCTCGTCGTTGAGGCGGGAGACCTCCTCGACCTGCTCGTCGTAGGTGGCCCGCAGCCGGTCGTAGTCGGCCTTGGTACGCGCCTGCAGCAGGATCTGCTGGAAGGCCGACACCTGCTTGCCGAACTCGACCAGCATGGTGCGGGAGGCCTCACGCTGTTCGATGTTGCCGTCGATCAGGTCCTGGTACTCCTTGGAGGTCGACGCCAGCTGGGCCGACAGTACGAGGATCGTGACCAGAACCGCCGCCAGGAGCGCACCGACCAGTAGGCCGAGCTTCTGTGCGATCTTCATCGATGAACTCCTGTTGCGCCGGTAGGCGCCGGGATCGGGCGTTGCATGGGTGCCCGGGCGGGGGTGGACCCGGGCAGGGGACGGGGAGGTGCGGGAGCGGGGTGGATCAGACCCGTTCGTCGTACGGCGGGTCGGAGAAGCCTTCCCAGAGCAGGGCCGCCAGGTCGGACGCCACCAGGTCCTCCTCTTCCGGTTCACCGGCAGGAGAGGGCGGCAGCGTCGTCGCGGCCGCGATCTGGGTGATCGAGACCGGGGCGGTGTCGAACAGACCGGGAGCGCCGGGGGCGGGCGGCACCGGTGTGCCGTTGACCGGTGAGACCGGGTTCTGCGGGGCCGGCATCGTCATCGACACCGGGGGCTGGGGCGGGGCCTCGGCAGGCCGGTAGGGGCCGTCCTCGTGCGCGATGACCTGGACCCGGACCTGGTTGTGCAGCTGCTGGATCCGTACGCCGGCCGGAGCGGTGGGCAGCGCGAGGACGACGTCGAACGTGGGCCGTCGCGCCGCCAGGGAGGCGAGCGAGGCCAGTGAGGCGCGGAAGGACCCGTCGAAATCGAGCTGCTCGACCGTCATCCCGGCACTGTCGGCAATGATCGCGACCTGCTCGCGGATGGCCAGCTCGAGATCCCGGACCCGGTCCAGCCGCTGCTGCATGATCTGACGGCGGCCCATGATGTCGCTAGCCACCGAACTGCCCTCGCATCTTCGCTACTCCCTGATCGGAACGGCGTCACCTGAACTGTCCGAAGCAAGCATTTGCGGCCGGGCACGGGATTCGGCGGGCGCGGGGCAGAGCTCAAGCTTCAGATGGATAAATACCACCGAAAGGGTCGCAGCAGGCCGCGAATGGAGTATTTGTTGTAGCACGGTAAAGGCGCGCCCACCTTGCTCGCAAGTGCCCAAATGGAGCAACACAAGGTCAACTGTGCAATACGTTCTGTCATACCCAAAGGCAAAGGCGACATTTCATCGATCTTCACGGGAATTTCGATGTCTATACGCGGTCGACGAATTACTAACGGTCACGGGAGTCGATGCAGCCGGGTGTTAGCGGCTGTTTAGAATGGAGTCTTTTGGCATTTCCTGCTGCACCGCCACTGCCCCGGATCCTCCACCCCCTGGACAGGACTTTGGACGACACCCGTCGCCTAAACCGCAAACGACGGACGGTGCCGTCCCCTCCCGAGGGGCCGGCACCGTCCGTTGCTGGTGATCTTTCCTGACGAGCAGCGCGCCAGGGACGCCGATCAGCCGAAGCGACCCGAGATGTAGTCCTCGGTCGCCTTCTCGGCCGGGTTGCTGAAGATCTTGTCGGTGTCGTTGATCTCGATCAGCTTGCCCGGCTTGCCGGTGGCGGCCAGGTTGAAGAACGCGGTGCGGTCGCTGACCCGGGCGGCCTGCTGCATGTTGTGGGTGACGATGACGATCGTGAACTCGGTCTTGAGCTCGTTGATCAGGTCCTCGATGGCCATCGTGGAGATCGGGTCCAGGGCCGAGCAGGGCTCGTCCATCAGCAGCACCTGCGGCTGCACGGCGATCGCCCGGGCGATGCACAGACGCTGCTGCTGACCGCCGGACAGGCCCGCACCGGGCTTGGCCAGCCGGTCCTTGACCTCGTTCCAGAGGTTGGCGCCGCGCAGCGACTTCTCCACCCGCTCCTGCAGGACCTTCTTGTTCTTCTCGCCGTTCAGCCGCATGCCGGCCGCCACGTTGTCGAAGATCGACATGGTCGGGAACGGGTTCGGCCGCTGGAACACCATGCCCACGGTGCGCCGCACGGCCACCGGGTCGACGTCCTTGCCGTACAGGTCACGGCCGTTGAGCTGGACGCTGCCCTCGACCCGGCCGCCGGGGATGACCTCGTGCATGCGGTTGAGGGTGCGCAGGAACGTGGACTTGCCGCAGCCCGAGGGGCCGATGAACGCGGTGACGGTGCGCGGGTCGACGGACATCGACACGCCCTCGACCGCCTTGAACGCGCTGTAGTAGACGTTCAGGTCCTTCACATCGATGCGCTGGGCCATCAGATGCACTTCCTAACTCGTGGAGGGGGCGGTGGCCCTAGCGGGAGACCTTGTTGAAGCGGGAGATCAGGCGACCGGCGATGTTGAGCGCCATCACCAGGATGATCAGCGTCAGCGCAGCGCCCCAGTAACGGTCGTAGGCGGCCTGGACCACCTGGTCGCGCTCACCGTTGATCATCGTGGGCAGCGCCGCCATGAACCCCTCGAACGGGTTCATGTTGATCGCCTTGGACGGCGGGCCGAGGATCAGCAGCGGGGCGGTCTCACCCATGACCCGGGCCAGGCCGAGCAGGACGCCGGTGACGATGCCGCTGAAGGCGGTCGGCAGGACCACCTTCATGATCGTCTTCCACTTCGGCACACCGAGCGCGTAGGAGGCCTCACGCAGCTCGTTCGGCACCAGCTTGAGCATCTCCTCGGTGGAGCGGACGACCACCGGGATCATCAGCAGCACCAGGGCCAGGCAGACCGCGAAGGCGACCCGCTCGAAGCCGAAGGTGGTCACCCACAGCGTGTAGATGAACAGCGCGGCCACGATCGAGGGCACACCGGTCAGGATGTCGACCATGAAGCTGACCGCGCGGGCCAGTTTGCCCCGGCCGTACTCGACCAGGTAGATCGCGGTGAAGACCCCGATCGGCACCGCGATCACCGCGGTGATGGCGGCCTGGATCAGCGTGCCGATGATCGCGTGGTATGCACCCCCACCCACGGTGCGGGCGGTGATCCCCCGCTGGGAGTTGGTCCACCACTCGGGGTTCAGCAGCGCCCCGGCGCCCTTGCTGATCACGGTGTAGAGGATCCAGACCAGCGGGATGACCGCGATCAGGAACGCGGTGTAGACCGCGACGGTGGCGAGCTTGTCCTTGACCGCCCGCATCGTGTTCGGCTTGTCGATCGGCGAAGCCGGGGCGGGGGACACGGTGTCCTGCGTCAGCGTGCTCACTCGGAGAAGGCCTTCCTGCGCTCGATGATGACCCGGGCCGCGGCGTTGACCAGGAAGGTGAGGATGAACAGCATCAGACCGGCCGCGATGAAGGCCCCCACCTTGGACGAGGACCCGAACTCGGCCGAGTTGTTCGCGATCTTCGAGGCGAAGGTCTCGCCACCGGCGAAGAGCGAGAACCGGAAGATGCCCGGGTTGGTACCGACGATGATCATCACCGCGACGGTCTCACCCAGGGCCCGGCCCAGGCCGAGCATGGAGGCGGAGATCACGCCGGGGGTCCCGAACGGGATCACCGCGGTGCGGATCATCTCCCAGCGGGTGGCGCCGAGGGCCAGCGCACCTTCCTTGTGGGTGGAAGGGGTCTGGGCGAAGACCTCACGGGAGATCGCCGTGATGATCGGCAGGATCATGATGGCCAGCACGATCGAGGCCAGGAACACGGTTCCGAGCGAGACCGGTCCCTCCAGCAGGACGGTCCAGCCGAAGTGCTCGGCGAGCCAGTCCTGGAAGCCCGTGGTGTACGGCCGGAACACGTAGAAGCCCCAGATGCCGTACACGATCGAGGGCACTGCGGCCAGCAGGTCGACCAGGTAGGCGGCCGGCGAGGCCAGACGCTTCGGTGCGTACTGGGTCAGGAACAGCGCCACCAGGACCGCGATCGGGACGGCGATGATCATCGCCATCAGTGAGGAGACGACGGTGACGTAGAGCAGGTCGGGGATACCGAAGCGCATGCCGCTGTCGTTGACCTCCCAGACCCGGTCGAACAGGAAGTTCGCATCGTTCTTGAGCAGGGCGGGGACGGCCTGGCTGAGCAGGAAGCCACCGACCGCGATGACCAGGACGACGACGAAGATGCCGGAACCGGTGGCGAGACCGCCGAAGATGCGGTCGCCCCGCCTACCGGTGGAGGCCTTGTCGCCGGAAGGTTCGGCGTCTAGCTCGGAATGGCCGGTGATGGTGGACATCCGCGGATCCTCGGGGGTTTAGGGGGCTTACGAACGGGGGACGGTACCAAGCCGTTTCCACCGGCTCTGAGGTGCCCGATCCGAACGAACGTCAGCCCCACGTCCCCGGTCCACCCACGAATGGGCGGAACCGGAGGCGTGGGGCGTCAGTCCTTACTGTGGTGCTACGTGACGCTGGGAGCTCAGGTTCAGGAGATCGCGTCGATCGCCGTGTTGACCTTGGTGGCGATCTCGGCCGGGATCGGCGCGAAGCCGGCCTCCTCCAGGGTGCCCTGGGTCTCGTCGCTGGCGAAGTGCTTCAGGAACGACTTGACCAGCGTGGTCTTGTCGGCGTCGAGGCCCTTGGAGCAGACGATTTCGTACGTCACCATGACGATCGGGTAGGTGCCCGCTTCCTTGGTGGCGTAGTCCAGCGACAGCTTGAGGTCGTTGCCCTCACCGGCGACCTCGGCGGCGGCCAGCGCCTTACCCGCGGACTCACCGGTCAGCTCGACGGCACCGGCGCCGTTGTCGATCTGGGCGACACCCAGTTGGTTGTCGGTGGCGTAGCTCCACTCGACGTAGGTGATGCCACCCTCGACGTTCTTCACGCCCTGGGCGACACCGTCGGACTTGGTCCGGCCCTCACCGGCGGTACCCGGCCACACCTTCGACGGCTCGGCGGTCCAGGCCTCCGGGGCGGAACCGGACAGGTACTTCTGGAAGTTGTCGGTGGTGCCCGACTCGTCCGAACGGAAGAACACCGAGATGGCGGTGCTGGGCAGCTCGACACCCTCGTTGAGGGCGGCGATCTTCGGGTCGTTCCAGTTCTTGATCTTGCCGAGCATGACCTCGGACAGCACGGTCGGGTCGAGGGTGAGGCCCTCGACGCCCGGCAGGTTGTAGGCGATCGCGATCGGGCCGGCCACCAGCGGGAGGTTCCAGGCCGGGTTGCCGGCGCAACGCTCGGCGGCCTGGTCGGTCTCGACGACGCCGTCGACGGCCTCGTCCTTGAGCGCGGAGTCGGAACCGGCGAAGTCGACCTGCTTGGCGATGAAGTTCTTCACGCCGTCGCCGGAGCCGGTGGCGTTGTAGTTGACCGTCGCGTCCGGGTTGTTCGCGCTGAAGCTGGCGATGGCCTCGTCGATGGCGTTCTTCTGGGCCGAGGAGCCCTCGCCGTTCAGGGTGCCGCTGACCGAGCTGCCCGTGTCAGAGCCGGTGTCACCCTCGCCGCTGTTGTTGTCCGAGCCACAGGCGGTCAGCGCCAGGGCGCCGGCCAGCGCCACGCTGGTCAGTGCAACGTGCTTGGGGAGCTTCAAGAGGATTCCCTTTCATGGAGCCGGGATCGAAGCCCAGCCAGTTCTGCAGGCGCTGCGATCGGCGCGGCGCCGGGGCACGGTTGGATGCCCGCCACAGACCGTAGGCAGGCGAGGTGAAGCGATCTGCGGACGATGGTTAACGCGCGCCAAACGAACCTTCGACATCAGGCAAAGGCACCTCGACCGGCGAACGACTTCCAAGTGAACGCCACCCGGGGAGAGCAAAAGCAAACCACGCTCCGTGAGCCATCCTGACCGACTCGACCGGATTCGGGACCTTTCACGGCCTCATGGAACGACTTCTTGGCAACGGAGAGTAGACGTCACGGACTGGGGGCTATGCGTGACCGGATCGTAATGATTCCGGCCGCGGAGCGCGAGGTCAGGAGCCCGGCAGGAGCCCGGTGTCGGATGTGATCCACTGCGCTGCAGAGCTTTTGGATCAAATGAGAAAAATCGAGGGTGATGCCGTAGTGGCACCACCCTCGACCTGCGGTTCTTGAGGCGCCGGACCGGGAGCACCTCTCGGTGCAACGGCCGCTCGAGGCGGCTTCAAGTGGGACCCGGGGCTACCGCGGCCCGACGCCCGGTGAGACCCCGAAGGGCGTCACCAAGGTCTATTAACTCATGTTTGCCGGACAGGTGTTCCCTGACCCGTCCCGGGGGCGTGTTGGCTTGCCCTAGCTCAGTTCGCCGTTGCGCCACATCTTGGCCGCGAGCTCCAGTTCCGTGCCGGTACGGGCCAGTCCCCCGGCCCTGCGGGTCAGCTCGCTCCCGGGGGTGGCGTCGGCGTCCAGGGAGGGCTCCAGGTCGGCGTGGAGGGCCCAGCCCGTGGCCACCACGTGGCAGAACGCGGCCGCCCGCTCCAGTGCGTCGGCCAGGTCGCCGGTGAAGGCGCCGCCGAGGATCGCGTCCGACATGTCCTGCACCTCGGCCGGCCCCGGCGGATCTGCTACCCCCGCTACGGCCTCGTGCACCGGCGCGCGGTGCCGCCCGATGTCGAAGGCCCGGGCCATGCCTACTGCGTCGCGCCGGATGCCGGCCTGGAGGGCGTAGATGCGCCAGAGCGCCCCGGGCAGGGTTTCGGCGGGGCGGGCCGACCAGAGCTCCGCGATCTCGTCCAGGCCGTAGATGTCGGCCAGGGCCACGATCCGGGCGGTGGCTTCCGGGTCTCCCCCGCCGCGAGCGTGGTCGACCAGGGCGGCTGCGGTGCGATGGGCCGCCTCGATGCGCTGGATCGGGTCAGGGTCTCCAGGGAAGGTGTCCATCACCCCCGGACTGAAAAAGGCCGGGCGCCGGGGACGGGGGTGCGCACCAGATCGATCCGAGGTCATTCGGACCATGCTTCCATCGCCGGGGCTGCGGCGCAGCTCACCGCCTGGGCAACGAAGTTCACACCAGAGGACGGGGTGGTTGCCTGCTGTGGTGGGAATAGGCCGTCCGGGGTGGCTGGGTCAGCGGAAGGGGCCGTTACCCGGCGTGGGTAACGGCCCCTTATGTTCAGTCTTCTTCGTCTTGCGGTTGGGAGGGAGTGGCCCCTACCGCGGCCAGAGCGGGGACGTGGTGGGTGGTTGTGCTCTCCCCTGCGGACCGGATGACCGCCCGGGACACGGGACTGGGCGCCGGTGAGGCTGTCGCGGATGGGGTGGTCTGCGCGGTGGCCGGGGTTGGTTTGGTCTCCGGGGTGGGGGCTGTGGCGCTGGGTCCAGTTACGTCTGGGGACGCCGGCGGTTCGGCACTCGGGTTGCTCGCCGACGTGGTGGTCTCCTCGGCGATGGATGCCTCATCGGACGCCTGGGCCGGGTTCAGGCCGTCCAGGTAGGAGCTCTTCGCCCCGGGCTTCTGGGCCTTGGGTTGCTGGGCCTTGGGTTGCCTGGCTGCGGGCTTCTGGGCTGCGGGCTTCTCTGTTCCGGGCCTTCGGGCTGTGTGCTCTTGGGTGCTGGTGCTCTGGGCCTTGCTCTTGGGCGTGCCGGTGCTGCGCCGGGTCGGCCTGGACTCCGTGCGCTGCGACGGGATCACCGCGCTCGACGCCATCGTGGCGGTACCCGGTGTGGCCGTAGCCCGCCTGGTCGTGGTGGTGGCCGACTTGGTCTTGGTTGCTGCCGAGGTGGTCCGGGCCGGGCTGGCGCTCTTGGCCGGGTCCTTGGTTCCGGATCGGGTTGATGTGGTGCGGCGGGTGCTCTGCTTTGAGGCCGGCCGGGTCGAGGCGCTCTTCTTGGCTGCGCCGCGAGTGGCGGGACGCGTGGTTGTCGCCTTCTTCGTGACTGACGCAGCACTGCGCGTCCGTTGGGACGCCGAGCCGGAAGAGGCGGTCTTCGCCGAGGCCACTCTGGCCGGTGGGCTCGTACCCGCGGCTGTCTTCGTGGCCGTGCGTGAAGATGCGGTCTTCTTGGCCGCCGGGCGCGAACCGGACGCCTTCTTCGCGGCGGTGCGCGAGGACGCGGTCTTCTTGGCCGCCGGGCGTGAGCTGGGCGCCTTCTTCGTGGCCGGGCGCGTGCTGGTGGTCTTCTTCGCGGCTGTGCGGGGCGAACTGGTCTTCTTGGCCGCCGTTTTCTTGGTGGTGGTCTTCGCTGCCGAGCGGACGCCGGAGGCGGTCCTGCTCGCCGTGGTCTTAGCGGCCGACGAGGACGTCTTTCGCGCCGCAGTTTTCGCTGCCGGACGAGAGCCGGCGGTCTTCTTAGCGGCCGGACGCGTGGTGACGCTCTTTCGGGCTGTGGTCTTCTTCGCAGCCGTGGTGGTGCGGGCGGTGGTCGTCCTGGCCGCTGTCTTCTTGGCCGCCGCTCGAGTGGCAGTCTTCTTTGCGGTGGCGGTGCGCGTGGTCGTCTTCGCGGCCGAGCGAGCCGAAGTCTTCTTGGCGGCCGCACGGGTGGAGGCAGACTTCGTCGCCGGACGCGTCGAAGCCGCCTTCTTGGCCGCCGGGCGGGTGGCAGTCTTCTTCGCTGTAGCGGCGCGCGTGGTCGTCTTCGCAGCGGTCTTGGTCGCCGGACGCGTTGTCGCCTTCTTCGCGGTGGCAGTACGCGTGGTCGCCTTGGCAGCAGTCTTGGTCGCCGAACGCGTTGCCGCCTTCTTCGCGGTGGCAGTACGCGTGGTCGTCTTCGCGGCAGTCTTGGTCGCCGAACCCGTCGTCGCCTTCTTCGCGGTGGCGCCCTTCTTCGCAGCCGTAACCTTCTGAGCAACAGCGGCCTTCCGGACCGCGGGCGCCTTCTTGGCCGCGGCCGTCTTCCGCGTGGTCGTGCTCTTCTGCGCAGTAGCAGCGCTCGCCGGGGACGCAGTCCTGCCCGCCCGGGTAGAGGCAGTCTTGGCCGCAGCAGAAGCAGACTTGTTGGCCGAAGCCACGCTTCGCTTGGCCGCAGCAGTCCCAGCCGCCCGAGTACCAACCCGTGCAGCCGCAGTCTTCCCCGCGCGGGCCGAAGCCGTCTTCGCAGCGCCCGAGGCCGACCGGTTCGCCGAAGCCACGCTGCGCTCAACGGTAGTGGCCCCGGCAACACCCGAAGCCGCGCGCCGGGAAGCAGTCTTGGCCGCGGTCGTGGCGGACTTGTTGGCCGAAGCCACCTTCCGCGCCGTGGCCGCGCTCGCGGCCGGCTTGGTGGTGGACCGGGTGGTCGCGGTCTTGCGGGCCCGCGTGGTGGCGGTCTTGGCCGCGGCCGAGGCACTGCGGTTCGCCGAGGCGATGCTGCGCGCGGATCCGGTCTTGGTGGCCGCCGCCGAGGTGGACTTACGGGCAGGGCGAGCAGCAGTTGCCGTCGCAACCGGCCGGGCGACCCGGTCGCCGGCCGGCTGCGTCGCCGCGGTGGTGTTGTTCGAGGGCACTGTCGCCTCCTGGGTGAGATCCGGAATACGTCCGGATTCTGTGTGGCTTTCGCGACAACAGGTCGCGCCACTACATCGGCGGCTTGACAACCGACTTGACCCGTTCGGCCGAGGTTTCCTGGCCAGTGACCGGTAGACCGGTCAGCTGGTGACGTCCTTGCCCTCGAAATGCCACCAGGCCCAGGCCAGCAGCACCACGCTGTACCCGATCGACCACAGCGCCCCGCGCACCATCGAGTCCCAGACCAGCTCCGCGCCGAGCACGTCGGTCCAGGCCAGCGAGTAGTGGGTGGGCAGGAACCGGCGCCAGTCGCCCAGCGCGGTGATGGTGTCCAGGATGTTGCAGACGATCACCAGCATCACCGCGCTGCCGACCGCACCGAGCGGGGCGTCGGTGTACACCCCCACCAGAAAGGCCAGGGCGGCGACGAAGAGCAGTGAGATGCTGATGTAGCCGACCGCCACGGCCAGGCGGAAGGCCAGTTCCCAGCCCGAGATCGAGCCGCCCAGCGGAGTTCTCAGCGGGGCCCAGCCGTAGAAGGCGCCGCCGACCAGGTAGGACATCAGCGGCAGCAGGGCCATGGCGAAGAGGCAGTAGCCCAGCGCCACGCCGAGTTTCCGGCGTAGCAGCACCGAACGTGGCACCGGGACGGCCAGAAGGTAGCGCAGACTGGACCAGCTCGCTTCGCTGGCCACCGTGTCGCCGGCGAACAGCGCCACGACCACCACCAGCAGGAAGCCGGAGCTGACGAAGAGCGTGAACACGGTGAAGTTGGCCGCGCCGCTGGTGGCCAGGTCGACCAGCGCGGTCTGCGGGTTGCCGCGACCGGGCTCACCGAAGCTGAAGGCGGCGACCAGAATGAACGGCAGCAGCGCCAGGAAGCCGAGCGAGATCTGGGTGCGGCGGCGGGTGAGTTGCCGCCGGGCCTCCACCCCCAGCCGCAGCGTCCGGCGGGCCCGGTAGCCGGGGGCCGAGCCGTCCGGGCCGCTTTCCCCGGTGAAGGCGGGAATCCCTTCCAGCCCTTCGGAATGTCCGGTCGCGGGCATCTCAGTTCCCCTTTCCGACCAGCGCCAGGAAGGTCTCTTCCAGGCCCCTCTGCGGCGCGATCCGGCTGACCCGCAGGTCGGCCAGCACCAGTTGCCGCACCAGCTCCGCCCGGGTCTCCACATCCGCCCGGACCACCAAAGAACCGTCGGCGACCCGCACGTCCTCAATTCCGGCAACGTTCTTGGCCACCTCGGCGGCCCGGGCCACGTCGTCCACCTCGACCGCCACCGAGGCGCCGTGGCCGACCAGCTCGGCCACCGGCCCCTGCGCGACCAGCCGCCCTGCCGCCATCACCACCACATGGCTGCAGGTCTGCTCCACCTCGGCCAGCAGATGACTCGAGACCACCACGGTGCGCCCGGTGGCCGCGTAACGCGCCAGCACCTCACGCATTTCGCGAATCTGCGGCGGATCCAGGCCGTTCGCCGGTTCGTCCAGCACCAGCAGATCCGGCAGGCCGAGCATGGCCTGCGCAATCGCCAGCCGCTGCCGCATTCCCTGACTGTAGGTACGGACCTTGCGCTCGACGTCCTTACCCAGACCGGCGATCTCGAGCGCCACGTCAAGGTGCGGGTCGGCGTCCCGGCCGGTGGAACGCCAGTACAGGTTCAGGTTGTCGCGGCCCGAAAGGTGCGGCAGGAAGCCCGGTCCCTCGATGAACGAGCCGAGCCTCGAAAGCACCGGAGCCCCCGGCCGGACCTCGTGCCCGAAGATCCGGATGCGTCCTTCGGAGGGCAGAATCAGGCCCATCAGCATCCGTAGCGTGGTGGTCTTACCGGCACCGTTGGGGCCGAGCAGCCCCAGCACCTGCCCGGCCTCGACCCGGAAGCTCACGTCCGAAACCGCACGAAAACCGTCACCGTAGGCCTTCCCCAGACCTTCGATCGACAAGGGGACGTTCGCCAGCGAGTCATCGGGGTGGGTGGGACGTTTCCGGGCGGCCCGTAGAGCGAAAAGCAGCAGGATCAGCGCGATTCCGATGATCAGCCCGATCATTGCCGCCCAGGGAACGACGTCTCCCGCATCCTCCGTCGCCAGCTCGACCTCCGGCACGGTCAGCATCTCGTCTCCGGCCAGCTGCACCCGGTAGAGCCGGGCCTCCTGCGGCATCGCGTAGGCCTGGTCGGTGCTGCTCAGCACCACCCGCAGCCGGTGCCCGGCCGGGATGTCGCGCACCACCGAGGGCAGCGCGATCGTCACCTCGCTCGCCTCGGAAGCCTTCACCCGGATCGGCGTGACCAGTTGGGCCGGCAGCGTGGTGCGGCCCTCCGGGTCCACATCCACGACCGAGGCGAACAGCGTGGCGTCCGCGGCGGAGGAGTCGATCGAGACGGTGATCTGCGAGGAGCCGGTGATGGTGAGCGGTTCCTTCAGCGGCGCGGTCTGGAAGTTGACGGTCTCACCGGGCAGGGCGCTGAGGTTCAGGCCGGAGCTCGCGATCGCGCCCGAGGAACCCAGCGCCCCCAGCAACGCGCTCGCACCGGGCAGCGAGGTGATGGCGGCGGGAGTGGCGCCGGGCGGAGCGAGGGCGAACTGCGAGCCACCGACCAGAGGCAGCCGGACCATCGGCGTGGCATCCGTGCCAGGCGCCTGATCGGCCGAACGTAGCTGAGCGATCCGGGCGGTGGTGGCGGTCGAGATCGCACCGTCCGAGACCTCGACGCGGAACTCGGGAATCTGTTCCAGGGCCTCGGATCCGGCCGGGTCGAGGGTGGCGGCGAGAAACTCGGCGACGACCGGCCTGAGTTCTTCGGTGTCGGTGCCCACGTCGTGGCCGTCCGAAGTCCAGTACTGCTTGACCGATTCGATGCCCTTGGCGTTCGCGTCGGCCTCGGAGAGCGGGAACAGGGAATCCTGCTGCCCCTGGATCAGGAGCGTGTCGGCGGTGATCCGGTCCAGGGACCGGGCCGGGCTGGACTCGGCGAGCAGCTCGATCAGCTCGGCGGAAGGGCGTCCCTTCGTTGCGGTGTCCACGTAACCCAGGCACAGATCCTTGGCGAGGCGCCCACAGACGGCCTGCTCCGCGTCCCCTTGTGCGAAGCTCTTGAGCTGTTGGGCGGTCGGGGTGCCCGAGAGCGAGCCGTCGCTGCCGGTGAGCGTGGAGCCCAGCAGCAACGCCGTCCACTGCTTCTTGAAAACCCCGGTCTCCGGCCCGGCCGCGAACTGCGGAAACAGCGCCTGGGGCAGGTCGTTCCAGGTGATCATCGGGACGATGCTGTCGACCCGCGGATCGGCGGCGGCCAGCATCAACGCGAGCGCCCCGCCGTACGAGGCACCGACCACACCCATCCAAGGGTCGCCGTCCGCGTCCTTACGCACTTCTGGTCTGGCCGCCAGCTCGTCGAGCAGGCGCCGGCCGTCCTCGATCTCGAAATCCGGGTGGTCCAGGTGGATCAGGCCGCCCGAGGCCCCGAATCCGCGGGCGCTGTAGGTGAGCACGACGTAACCGCGACCGGCCAGCTCCTCGGCGTCTGCGGCCACGCTCCGTTTGCTGCCGCCGAACCCGTGGGCCAGCAGGACTGCCGGGGCGGGCGTGCGTTCGGGCAGGTAGAGCGTGGCGTCGAGATCGACCTCGGCCCCGTCGGCCTCGGGCGTGCCGCCGACCGTGAGCTCCTGCTCGGTGAAAACGGCCTCGGAGTCACCGGAGCGGGTTGCGGTGAGCCAGAAGGCGACGACCACCAGAACCAGCAAAAGGACGATGGGGGCCAGGAACCTGCGTCGAGCCAGCAATCGCTACTCCCCTTGATCAGCGGTGAGCTCACTCCCCGGACGGCCAAACTACGGCACGGGCCGTCTGCCCGAAGGCTGACGGCCCGTGCCGTGGGTACTGCAGTTGACCTGTGCTGTTCTCAGCGGCCGATCAGGGGTTGACCTGCTCCTGCATCTGGCCTTCGGTGCCGCTGCCGTCGTCCTGCAGCGTGCTGTCGCCCTCGGTGGCGGCGTCGGTGCTCTGCTGCGTGGACTGCGTGTCCGAACCGGTGGACGGGTCGGTGGCGCTGTCGGTGGCGGTCGGGGCGGTGGTGGCGTTCGCGTCCGGCGTGGCCGACTCGCTCGGCACCGTGCCCTCGTCGGCCGTGGCGGTCGGCGTGGCGGAGTCGGTCGGGGTGGCCTCGTCGGTCGGGGTGGCGGACTCGGTGGGAGTGCTGGTGCTCTCCTCCTCGTCGCTGCCGTCCTCGTCCTCGCCGGTGCTGCTGGTGTTGTTGCTGACCAGCTTGGACAGCGTGGTGCCCTCACCGCCCGAGATCGTCTTGCCGGTGGTGCCCTCGATCCCGGTGATGAAGAACATCGCGATCAGGAAGCCGGCCATCGAGATGCCCGCCATCATGAAACTCGGCTTCTTCCACCAGATCTGCTCGGCCTGCTCGGCCTGCTTGCGCTGGCTGCGGCTGGCCGGCGGCAGCCCGCCGGAGCGGTACTGGCTGGTCTGCTCGTTCAGGTGGAACGACTCAGGCCCGCCCGGTCCGTTGCCCCGGGCCGGTGGCATGACCTGGGTGGAGTCGTCGTAGCCGTTCATCACCTGGGTGGCGTCGGCGATCGGCACCTCGACGTGCTCGACGTCGAGCCGGCGGGTGTCCTCGGCGCCGACCCGGTTGAGCGAGTCGGCCACCGGCACCCCGGCCGGGCCGCTCATCCGGCGGATGTTGTCCGCCTGGGACAGATCGTTCGGGTAGCGGGTGACCACCACGGCGGCGGTGGTCTGGATCGTCTTGTGCGCCTTGTTCAGCGACTCGGTGTAGAAAGCACCCGCCACCGACGAGACCACGGAACCGAAGGCCGCACCCGCGAGCGTGCCGCCGACCCCGAAGTACGACGCCGCCACGGCTGAGGTCACTGCGGCACCGGCGCTCGCACTGATCTGAACCACGTTGACGGGGAGCTTGAACTTCTTCTCTTCCTCGATCTCGCCGACCGGCTCGGGATCGGGCGACGGGTAACTCGTCGGTCCCGGTGAGCCGGCTCTTCGCGGCGGATGTTGTCTGTCGGTCATTGATCTCCGGTCGTACGTTTCTCGGCCAGCAATCAGTTTCGCCCATCCTCCCGCCGGTGCGCGAACTGACCATGCACATGTCGGCAAAGTCTCAGCAGCGCAGTGATTTACGACCGATTCGCGGGCGCGTCGCCGACCCGCCGAAACAGCTGGGGAAACCCTGGGAACCAGCCGCGAAAACGGCGGTGGCCAGCGCCGGATTCGACAGGCGAATAGCGCTGAGAGGCAGTACCTTCCACCCCTGGATGCAGTTCGCGTGCAGCAAGAGAAATAGATCACGCGAAAAAGCTGTAACACTTCGGCAAGTGCGGAGTCTTTACGTCCTCCGGAGGCAGGCTTTGCATGTTGATCATGCACGGTGGGGACCGGTCGGCACCGAACTGCCCGTCCGTGCTGACACGATCACAAATCTCCCCTGAACCACCACCCCACCTCGGTACGTTTACGTTCGATGACACTCCGTCAGGACGATCCCTCCCGTCTGGCGATTCGGCTCCTCGGCCCGCTGGATGTCACCGACGACGGAACACCAGTCACTCTCGGTGGCCGCCAGTTACGCGCGGTGTTTATCTTGCTGGCCCTTTCGGCCGGGGGCCCGGTCTCCGCCGACCGGCTGATCAACCAGCTGTGGGACGACGAGCCGCCGACCGGGGCGGTGAACACCATCCAGGTCTACGTCTCGCGGCTGCGGCGGGTGCTGGGCGAGCCGGTGCTGCTCACGACCGCGCACGGGTACCGGCTGGACGTCCCGCCCGAGGCGCTGGACCTGTACCGGTTCGAGCAGGCCGAGGCGGCCGGGCAGGCGGCGCTGGCGGCCGGGGATCCGGCGGGGGCGGCCCGGGAACTACGGGCCGCTCTGGGTCTGTGGCGCGGGCCGGCGCTGACCGACCTGACCAGCAGCATCGGCGAGGTGCACCGGGCGCGGCTGGAGGGGCTGCGGTTGTCGGCCCTGGCCGGGCGGCTGGATGCGGATGCGGCGCTTGGACAGGACGCGGCGATCGTGCCGGAGTTGCAGGAGCTGGTGCGTCGGTATCCGCTGGACGAGCGCTTCACCGGGCAATTGATGACGGCGCTGTACCGGTCGGGGCGGCAGGCGGATGCGCTGGCAGCTTTTGCCGTAGCGAAGCGGAGGCTTGGGGCGGAGTTGGGAGTCGATCCGTCACCGGAGCTGCAGGGGCGGTACGCGGAGGTGCTGCGGCACGCCACCTCGTTGACTCCGCCGCGCGGTACCGGCCCGTCCCGGCCGTCCTCCGGGCTGATCGGACGGGCGGCGGAGCTTGCTCGCGGGCGGGAACTGCTGGCCGGGAAGAGCCGATTGGTGACGCTGGCCGGTCCGGGTGGGGTGGGTAA
The DNA here is from genome assembly GCF_021129305.1 of Kineosporia babensis. Lineage (GTDB taxonomy): Bacteria > Actinomycetota > Actinomycetes > Actinomycetales > Kineosporiaceae > Kineosporia > Kineosporia babensis. The sequence continues at coordinate 65,265 of NZ_JAJOMB010000001.1, forward strand.
GAGCCGGCTGGCCGAGGAGCTGGCCGCCGGATTCCCGGGCCGGACGCTTCGGGTCGGGCTGGAAGAGGTGCGCGGCGACGAGGAGGAACTGCTCGCCACCATCGGGAAGGGGCTGGGGGGCGGCCGGCCCGGTGAGACGGTGGCGGCCCGGCTCGAGGAGGAGCCCACCCTTCTGGTCTTGGACGAGGTGGAACCGACCGCGGCGATCTCCCGGCTGCTGGAGCATGCGCCATCGCTGAGAGTCCTGGCCACCGCCCGTTCCGCCCTGCAGCTCAGCGGCGAGCAGGTGCTGCCGGTGCCTGCGCTGTCGCTGGACGAGGCCGTTCAGCTGTTCCACCACCGGGCGGGGGCCGCGCGGCCAGGTTTCGAGGTGAGCAGCGTCAACGCCGACGAGGTGCACGCGGTGCTCAGGCAGCTGGGCGGCCTGCCCCTGGCGATCGAGCTGGCGGCCGCGCAGATCCGCACCCGGCCACTGGAGGAGCTGCGCCGTCGGCTGCTCAAGGCCGATGTGCTCGAGGTGGTGATGCAAGGGCTGCTGGCCGATCTGTCGGTCTTCCGCGGCGGCTGGACCTTGGACGCGATGCAGGCGGTCTGTGCGACCGGCAACGTCGAGGGATTGATCGAGAGCCACCTGGTGCTGGTGGAAGGCGACCGGTTCCGCCTGCCCGGCCTGGTCCGCGAGTACGCGGCCGCCCGGCTGGCCGAGCGCCCGGCCGAGCAGCGCCGGGTGCTGCTGGAGCGGCACGCGCGTTACTACGCCGGGCTGGCCCGGAGCCGGGCCGACGAGCCGGACCCGGCCGGGCTGGAGATCGAGTCGGCCAACCTCCGGGCCGCACTGGAGCACGCGGCCGCCGCCCGCGACGGGAGTCTGCTGGTCAACCTGGTCCTGAGCCGGCTCGGGCAGTGGTTGCACACCGGCCGCCGGCGGCAGGCCGACCGGTGGGTGCGGGCCGCCAAGAAGCTGGCGACCTCGGACTACGAGCGCGCCCAGCTGCTGCTGACGGTGGGCAACCGGGCGCTGGCCCGGGCCGATCTGAGCCGGGCCGAGCCCGCCCTGGCCGAGGCCCACCAGGCCGCGTCGAGGTTCGGCGAGGGCGAGCTGACCGCGCGCACGCTGGCCGCCCGGTCGGTCGCGGCCCGGGCCGGGGGCCGCCACCAGCAGGCGCTCGACCTGATCGAGAAGGCCCTGCAGGAAGCCCGGGACGCCGGGGCCTGGGCGATGGTGGTGCGGCTGGGCAACGAGCGGGGTGAGCTGCTGGACGAGACCGGTCACCCGGACGCCGCGCACTCCCTGTTCGAGTCGTTCCGGGCCTGGTCGCAGGTGGAGCAGGCGACCAGCAACCTGGCCGTGGCGCTGGTCAACCTGGCGGTGGTGGCGGCCGGGCAGAACGATCCGGAACGGGCCTCGCAGCTGCTGGCCGAGGCTGCGGCGGCGGCCACCTCCGGGCCGTCGGTACCGCTGCGGGCCGATGTGCTGGCCGGCACCGGGCTGGTGCAGCTGCGGCTGGGCTGCCCGGACGCGGCCGGTACCGCGCTGCGAGCTGCGCTGCCCCTGATGTACGCCTCCGGCCGGCTGATCTCCCTGCCGGATGCGGTGAGTCTGCTGGGCGCGGTGGCCTTGGCCGAGGGCGATCGGCGCAGTGCGGTGCGGCTGCTGGCCACCGGACGGGCCTGGCGCCAGCAGCGGGGACTGGCGGTGGTGGGGCGGCTCACTCGGGAGGTGCTGGCGGCCACCTTGCTGGAGCTGGAGCGGGCCGGCCCGGGTGAGCACGACGCCCTGGACGACGAGCAGGGGGCCGCGGTGCCGTTCGCCGCCCTCGACGTTCTGGGGTCTCCGGCGGCGTGGGGCGCCGGGCGCCCGTTTGTCCCATATTCCGGACAGTCTGTTCAAATTTTGGACTCGCGAGCAGGGCCGCCGGTCCTTGGCAACCGGATCACCCTGCCGGAACAGCATGGCCTTGCGGCAGACTCAAGCCCATGAGCAACGACTCCACACCGGCCTCGCCGCCGTCGGTCCAGCAACTGGTGGACGCCGACCGCCGGGAGCCGGATGTCGGGCAGTTCGCCGGTGGGGTGGCCTCCGACGAACAGCACGCCGCGCTGCGTGCCTCGGTCCGGCAGCTGTCCACCCTTCTCGGCGAGGCCCTCACCCGGCACGAGGGACCCGAGTTGCTGGCCCTGGTCGAGCGGGTGCGCCAGCTGGCCCGCCGGCCCGACGACGGCGAACTGCACACCCTGCTGTCCGGTCTGGACGACCCGACCGCGATCGTCCTGGCCCGGGCCTTCACCGGCTACTTCCAGCTGGCCAACATCACCGAGCAGCTGCACCGCTGGCAGGAGCTCACCGCCCGCCCGGCCGGGCCGCTGCAGGTGGCGGTGGGCCGGATCGGCGAGGCGATCGAGTCCGGGGAGATCGCGCCGGACCTGGTCCGCGAGATCCTGGCCCGGGTGGAGCTGCGGCCGGTGTTCACCGCGCACCCCACCGAGGCCAGCCGCCGCTCGGTGCTCGACCTGCTGCGCAAGATCGCCGACCTGATCATGGCCGCCGAGGACCCGCGCGGCCGGGACAGCGACGTGGCCCGCACCCACCGCCGCCTGGCCGAGCTGGTGGACCTGCTCTGGCAGACCGACGAGCTGCGGGTGGAGCGGCCCAAGCCCACCGACGAGGCCCGCACCGCGATCTACTACCTGCAGACCCTCACCGCCCAGGTGGTGCCGGACCTGCTGGAGGAGCTCGACCAGGAACTGGCCTCGATCGGGATCGAGCTGCCGGCCGAGGCCCGCCCGCTGCGCTTCGGCACCTGGGCCGGCGGCGACCGGGACGGCAACCCGAACGTCACCCCCGAGGTGACCCTGGACGTCCTCGGTCTGCAGCACGACTTCGGCGCCCGTGAGCTGATCTCGGCGCTGGACGAGCTGATCCTCGACCTGGCCTCCTCGACCCGGGTGGTCGGGATCAGCGAGGAGCTGAAGGCGAGCCTGGAGGCCGACCGCAAGGCCCTGCCCGGCGCCTACGCGGCCTTCATCGACCTGAACGCCGAGGAGCCCTACCGGCTCAAGCTCAGCTACATCCGGGTCCGGCTGGCCCGCACCCGGGACCGGCTGGAGCACAGCACCCCGCACGAGCCCGGCCGCGACTACCAGTCCATCGCCGACGTGATCGACGAGATCCAGCTGGTGCGCTCCTCGCTGCTGGCCAACCAGAGCGAGCTGATCGCCAACGGGCCGGTGCTGCGCCTGCTGCGCACCGCCGTGGCTGCCGGGCTGGGCCTGGCCACGCTGGACGTGCGTGAGCACGCGGGCCGCCACCACGCCGCCCTGGCAGTACTTTTCGACCGGCTGGGCGAGCTCGACGTGCCGTATGCCGACCTCGACCGGCCCACCCGGATCAAGGTTCTGTCCAAGGAACTGGCGCACCGGCGTCCGTTGATCGGAGCGGGAGTCGACACTCTCCCCGAACCCGCCGCCGGCGTCCTGGAACTGTTCCGGACCATCCGTAACGCGCTGAAGAAGTTCGGCCCGGGGGTGATCGAGAGCTACATCGTCTCGATGTCCCAGGACATCGACGACATCCTGGCCGTAGTGGTGCTGGCCCGGGAGGCCGGGCTGGTCGACACCGGCAGCTCGGCGGGCGACAGCGGGGCCTGGGCGAAGATCGGTTTCGTGCCGCTCTTCGAGACCGTCACCGAGCTGGAAGCGGCCGGGCCGCTGATGAATTCGCTGCTGTCCGACCCGGCCTACCGACGTGTGGTCACGGCTCGCGGCAATGTCCAGGAGATCATGCTGGGCTATTCCGACAGCAGCAAGGACGCGGGAATCGCGGCCTCCCAGTGGCAGATTCACCGGGCCCAGCGGGCGCTGCGCGACATCGCCGCCCAGCACGGCGTGGTGCTGCGGCTGTTCCACGGCCGGGGTGGTTCGGTGGGCCGCGGTGGTGGCCCGACCGGCGAGGCGATCCTGTCCCAGCCGTACGGCAGCCTGAACGGCCCGATCAAGGTCACCGAGCAGGGCGAGGTGATCTCGGACAAGTACACCCTGCCGCAGCTGGGCCGGGAGAACATCGAGCTGGCCCTGGCCGCGGTGCTGGAAGCCTCGGTGCTGCACCGTAGTTCGCGGCTGCCGGCCGATGTGCTGGACGGCTGGAACAGCACCATGGATCTGGTCGCCGGCTCGGCGCAGAAGACGTACCGGTCGCTGGTCCGGGACGAGCAGCTGGTGCCGTTCTTCGTGGCCGCAACCCCGGTGGACGAACTGGGTAACCTGAACATCGGTTCCCGGCCCTCGCGGCGGCCGGGTGGTGCGGGTGGCCTGGACGACCTGCGGGCGATCCCCTGGGTGTTCGGCTGGACCCAGTCGCGGATGAACCTGCCCGGCTGGTTCGGGGTGGGCAGTGGTCTCCTCGCGGCCCGCGAGGACGGCCGCGAAGAGACCATGAAGCAGATGTACGGCTCCTGGCACTTCTTCCGGACCTTCCTCTCGAACGTCCAGATGACGCTGTCCAAGACCGACATGCAGATTGCCGGGCGCTACGTGCGCACGCTGGTCCAGGACCCGGCCGCGGCCCGGCTGTTCGAACTGGTCGAGGCCGAGCACGAGCGCACGGTGGCCGAGGTGCTGCGGGTGACCGGGCAGGACGAACTGCTGGCCACCTCGCCGGTACTGCGGCGCACGCTGGAACTGCGTGATTCGTACCTGGCGCCGCTGCACGCCCTGCAGATCTCCTTGCTGGCCCGGTCCCGGCAGGGCGACCAGACGCCGGACCCGGATCTGCAGCGGGCGCTGCTGCTGACCATCAACGGCATCGCGGCCGGGCTGCGTAACACCGGCTGACCTCTGCGGACGCGGCGGTCCGAAGTTCAAGCTCCGGGCCGCCCCGTCCGATCCCCTCATTCGGATGGCGTAACGCGCCGTCGGTTGAGTGGGAGGTCAGTGGTGTTTGGCAGGAGCCGTTCGGCCGGTACGTCGGCCCCGGCCATGTCGCCGGCCGATGCGCCGCGCGATGTGGAGACGTACGCCGAGGTGATCGCGGCGCTGGAGTCGGTGACCAGCGAGGAGAGCGCCTACCAGGTCGCCGTGGACGCGTTCGTGCGAGCTAGCGGGGTCGACTACGGCGCGGCCTGGCTGCCGATGTCCGACGGCGGCGAACTGCGGATGATCCACGAGACCGGCCGGATCGCGGACGGGATGGCCGCTGCCTTTCCCGAGCGGCGCAACACGGTGGACGCGAGTCTGGTCGGGCGCGCATACCGCACCGGAGAGCCACTTTTCATCGAGGACCTGACCCTGGCCACCAGCTCGGTACGGGCCCAGGCGGCCCGCAACCTGGGCATGACCGCCGGAATGTTCTACCCGGTGGCGGACCAGGGCCGGGTACGCGGGGTGCTGGAGTACTTCTCGGCCCGCCCGATCGCCCCCAACCCGGGCCGACGGCAGAAGATCGTCGAGATCGCCAAGCTCGCCGACATGGCCGTCTACCGGGCGATCGCCCAGGCCCAGCTGCAGGAGGTGGCCGACGACCGGCTCGCCGTGACCGACGTGGTCAGCAGCCTGAACCAGGCCCGGGACGAGGCGACCTGCACGCGGACCGCGCTGGAGGTGGTGCGCGAGGCGTTCGGCTGGGCCTACGGCTCGTACTGGACCATCCACGACGGCGAGGACGTGCTGCGCTTCAACCTGGAGTCGGGCTCGGCCGGGGACGAGTTCCGCCGGGTCACCCTGGCCGCCAGTTTCGCCGAGGGCGTGGGCCTTTCGGGCCGGGCCTGGCGGGCGCGCGACCTGGTGTTCGTCCCGAACCTGGCCGATCTCACCGACTGCGTCCGGGCGCCCGCGGCAGGCCGGGCGGGAGTGAAGTCGGGGATCTGCTTCCCGATCATCATCGCCGGGCGGGTGATCGGCACGATGGACTTCTTCACCACCGAGACGATCGCCCTGTCCGACTCGCGGATGGGGGCCCTGCGCAACGTGCAGCAACTGGTCTCGCAGCGACTGGAGACGATCCGCCGGGCCGATGCCGAGAAGAGCGGCGCCCGGAACCTGCTGGAAACCGTGGAGCAGCTGCGCGGGGCCACCAACGACGCCAACCGGGTGACCGGCGAGGCGGTGGAACGGGCCGGGGACATGAGCAACGAGGTGGACAGCCTGGGCGCCGCCTCGGCCGCGATCGGCGACGTGATCAAGCTGATCTCCGGCATCGCCGACCAGACCAACCTGCTGGCCCTGAACGCCACGATCGAGGCCGCCCGGGCCGGCGAGGCCGGTAAGGGCTTCGCCGTGGTCGCCAGCGAGGTGAAGAACCTGGCTCAGGAGACCGCCCGGGCCACCGGCCAGGTGTCCGACCAGATCGCCGCGATCCAGCAGAACGCCCGGTCGGTGGCCACCGGTATCCAGAGCACCAGCGAGATCATCGGTCAGATGGACTCGGTACAGGTGCGGATCCAGGAGATCCTCGAGGTGCAGGCGCAGATGGCCCGGGAGCTCGAGGAGGCCGAACTCTAGACGGGTCGCCAGAGGGAGAGCGAGTAGCGGCCTTCTGGATCGGTCCACCAGCCGTCCGGGCCGAAACCGGCCTGCCCCAGTTCCTCCTCCAGCCGCTCGGCGGTGAACTTGGAGGAGATCTCGGTGCGCATCTCCTCACCCTCGCCGAACTCCACCGCCAGGTCGAGATCGGCGAAACGAACACTTGTTCGGCGTGAGGCCCGCAGGCGCATCTCTATCCGCGCCTGGCCGGAGTTCCAGACCGCCCGGTGGGCAAACTCCGAGGCATCGAAGTCCGCCCCCAGCCGGCGGTTCAGCACCTGCAGCAGGTTCAGGTTGAAGGCCGCGGTCACGCCCGCCGCGTCGTCGTAGGCCGGCAGCAGCACCTGCGGGGATTTCACCAGATCGGCGCCGAGCAGGAAGGCGTCGCCCGGATCCAGCCCGGCCCGCACGCCGGCCAGCAGCACCGAACGCTCCTGCGGCTCGAGGTTGCCGATCGTGCCGCCGAGAAAGGCCACCAGCCGGCCGCCCTCGCCGCGGCCGGTGAGCGGATCACCCAGCACGGTGGCCAGATGCTGCTCGAAGTCGGCGCGCACCGCCTGCACCACCAGGTCCGGATAGGTCACCGCCAGCGCCTCGGCGGCCTGGCGCAGCGCGCTCTCGCTGACGTCCAAGGCGGTGTAGACCGAGCCCGGACCGGGCCGCTGGTCCAGCAGCACCCGAGTCTTCTCCGATGATCCGGAGCCCAGCTCGATCAGATGCCGCGCGCCGGAACCGGAGACGATCCCGGCCGCGTTGGCCTGCAGAATCGCCCGCTCGCTGCGGGTCGGGTAGTACTCCGGCAGCCGGGTGATCTCCTCGAACAGCTCGCTGCCGGTCTTGTCGTAGAACCATTTCGGGGGAAGCGTCTTAGGTCTGTCCACCAGGCCGTCGAGCACATCGCGGCGCAGGGCGGAGTCGGAGAAGTCCTCGGGCAGAAGGTCAGTGAACCGATAGGCCATGTGATCCTTTTCCACTCAGAGATGGTGGACGGAGACCTCGCCGCCATCCACCGTGATCAGCCGACCGTCGGGCACGTCGTGCCAGCCCGCGGCGTCGTCGTACGCTTCCGAGGCCACCACCACCCCGCCGTCGGTCTGCCGGTAGGACAGACTGGCGCCGGCGGTGCTCCCCGCGATCTGCCGGCCATCGGTGAGCAGCAGATTCACTCGCCCACCGGTGACTTCGAGGGTCCGCTGCACCACCTGGGCCACGGCCTCACCGGGCGGGCAACCGGCCTCCAGTTGCTCCAGGGTCAGGGCCCACAGCGTGGCGGCGTCGGTGGGTGCGTCCAGCCGCAGCAGCCGCACCGGATCGATCTGCTTCACCAGGCCGGCACCCGACTCGGGCCAGCCCGGCAGCGCCCCGTTGTGGCTGAACAGCCAGCGGCCGGAACGGAACGGGGCCGCGGCACCTCGGCCGGAGACCATGCCCTCGGTACCGGAGCGCACCGCCGCCAGCAGCGCGGTGGTGCGGATCACCCGGGCCAGGTCAGCGAAGGTCTCGTCGCCCCAGACCGGTCCGTCGCCGCGGTGACGAGCCGGCTCGGCCTCACCGGCCGCGTACCAGCCGAGCCCGAACCCGTCCACGTTCATGGTGCCGTGGGTCTGCCGGCGCGGTGCCCAGGCCTGCCGGGTCAGGGCGAACGGTGGATCACTGACGAGTTCGCCCACCCGGATCTCGGTTCCGACATAAGCCAGATGCCTACACATGCGCTTCTTCGCGGGTGGCCGAACGGGCGGTGCGCAGCCCGGCGAAGATCTGCCGGCGGATCGGGTAGTCCCAGTTGCGGAAGGTCGCGCGCACGGCCGAGGGATCAGACCCGAACGAGCCGCCGCGCAGCACCCGATAGTCGCTGCCGAAGAACACTTCCGAGTACTCCCGGTAGGGCCAGGCCCGGAAACCGGGGTAGCCACGGAACGTGCTCGAGGTCCATTCCCAGACATCGCCCATCAACTGATGGACGCCGTGGGCCGACCTTCCGGCCGGATAGGCGCCGGCTGCTGCGGGTTCCAGATGCTGCTGGCCGAGATTGGCGTGTTCCGAGGTGGGATCGTCGTCACCCCAGGGGAAGCGCCGCGATCGGCCGGTAGCCGGGTCGAACCGGGCGGCCTTCTCCCATTCGGCCTCGGTCGGCAACCGGCGGCCGGACCAGCGGGCGTAAGCGTCGGCCTCGTACCAGCACACGTGCACCACCGCCTGGTCCAGGCGCAGCGGCTCGGTCCGGCCGAAGACCTTGCGGAACCATTTCTCTCCGGCGCCGACCCAGAACTGCGGCGCCACCAGGCCGGCGCTCTTGACGTGTTCCCAGCCCTCCGGGTGCCACCAGCGCGGGTCCTGGTAACCACCGTCCTGGATGAACGACAGGTAGTCGGCGTTGCTCACCGGGGTGGTGTCGATGAAGAACGCGGGGACGTCCACCGCGTGCGCCGGGCGTTCGTTGTCCAGCGCCCAGGGTTCGATGTCGGTCCCCATGGTGAAGCGGCCACCCGGGATCAGAACCTCCCGAGTGGCGGGCAGTTCGGCTGCTCGCGGCGCCGGCGGGGCGGTGAGCAGAGCCTGCCCGACCCGCAGTTGATGGGTGGCCAGCATGGTCTCGTCGTGCTGCTGCTCGTGCTGCACGATCATGCCGAAGGCGAAACCCTTCTCCAGCAACGGCCGGCCGTGCAGCGGGATCCGCTCCAGCACGTCCAGCACCTTGCCCCGCACGTCGTCCACGTACCGTCGGGACGGAACCGGTTCCAGCAGAGGCAGCTTCGGCCGCTCGCTCCGGGCGTGCTGGAACGCGTCGTACAGCTGGTCCACGGTCTCCGGCAGCAACGGGTCGCGGCCGTCCACGTCGCGCAGCAGCCACAGCTCTTCCTGGTTGCCGATGTGCGCCAGATCCCAGACCAGCGGCGACATCAGCGGCGAGTGCTGGTGCAGCAGCTCGGCGTCCTCCACCTCGGTCAGCCGCTTCGTCCGCTCCCGGGCCCGGATCAGGTCGCCCGCGAGCCGCTCGCGCAGTTCGGCGCCCTCGAGCTCGGCCGGGTTGGTCCTCAGCAAGGTGCAGCCTCCTTGGCAGCGTTCGGTTCGGCAGCGCTGAGCGCCACCCGATCCAGGTACTCCCCCGCCATCCGGGCCAGTTCGGGCTGCCCGTCACGGTCCAGGGCCTCGGCGGCGACCGTGAGCACTCCACGGGCGGCGTGACAGATGCGGGCATCGGTCAGACCGGCCCGGGCCGCCAGCTCCCACTGGTCCCGCACCGGCTCACAAGCGGCCAGGGCCACGTCCCCGGCGGTTTCGTCCTCGAGCAGAGCCGACACCACCGCGGCGGCCATCCGCCACCAGGGCCCGGGCTGGGCGTCCAGGTAGCGCACCTCGAAGTGGCCACGGGCCCGGACCGGCGGGAACAGCGTGGTCAGGTGGAACTTGAGATCGTCCAGCGTGGGCGGCGTCGCGTCGGGTACCGCGGCCTGCCCGTGGCGCAGCCACTGGCGGAAGGTCAGACCGGCCGGAGCCGTCCACGGCCGCCCGGGGCGCTGCACGGCGAGCACCGGCGCGTCCAGAACCCAGCGGGCGTACGCATCCTGAAGCGATTCACCAGCGGCCGGGACCGACGGGTGACAGCGGGCCGGATCGAGCACCCGCCAGATGCCCTGGCGCACAAGCCGATACCCCCGCAGCCGCGGGTCGTCGAGCAGGTGCCGGCTGGGCCGGCCGAACGCGGCCGACGTGGCCGGGCCGATCGCGTGCAGCAGTTCCCAGCGCCGCTGCAGATCGCCCGGCCCTGCCCCGGTGCCCGCCGCCTCCACGTTGACCTGCACCGATGCACTGGAGCGCATCATGATCCGGCCGGCGCTGCCGGTGCGGTCGAAGTATTCCTCCATGGCCGCGTAGCGGGGCTCCTGCAGGAACCGGGCGGGCCGCGGGAGAGCGTCGATGCCGGTACCCACCAGGCGGACGCCGTGGCGTCGCACGACGCTGGTCAGAAGTGCGAGATCGGTTTCCACGTCGGTGATCGCGGCGCGGAGGTCCTCGGCCGGGAGGGAGCTGAGCTCGACCTGCCCACCGGGTTCTACGGTGAAGCTGGAACGGAACGGCTGAGTGCTGAGATCCTGGTGCAACCGCCGGATCTTGTCCGGTTCCAGGTGTTCTGGCGGGTCGGTGTCGCGGTGCAGCAGGAACTCCAGCTCGATCCCGATCCTGCGGGGTGGGCCGTGCTTGAAACAGGTTCGCGGAATCCAGCCTTCGGCGTCGGACTCGGTGAGTGGCTGCCCCTGGTCGGGGTGCGTCACCGGCCCGCGCCCGGGACCCGCTTCCTGGGTGAGATCTTCGACCGACACGCCGACCATAGTGCGCACCGTTGTACGCAAAGCGCTACCCGAAGTGACGGGCCAATTTCCCCGGTCCGCGCGCCGGATGCCGCTACCTGCGACGATGCTGCGGAGAGGAGAATGTGGCGCAAACAACCCGAACGGCAACACAATCGGTGAACCGCTTAAGTGTTGAAGGAGGATCTGTCATGGCGCGACTCGGCTTCGGCCGCGGGCAGCTGCGCGACGACCGGCTGCCCCCGGGGCAGTACGACACCGGCAGCAGTTTCCCGGTGCTCACCGCGGAGGTGAGCCCCAAGCTGACCGCCCAGAACTGGAGCTTCCGGGTGGACGGGCTGGTGGAGAAGGCCCGGACCTGGGACTGGCAGGCCGCGCACAAGCTGGCGGCCTCCGGCTACGAGGGCGACATCCACTGCGTCACCAGCTGGTCCAAGCTCGGCACCTCGTTCTCCGGGGCCAGCCTGGACACCTTCCTCGCCGAGGCCGGGGTGCTGCCGCAGGCCACGCACGTGGTGGCCTGGAGCCACACCGGCTACACCACCAACCTGCCGCTGGCCGAGGTCACCGGTGGGCGGGCCTGGGTGGTCTGGGAGCACGAGGGTAAGCCGCTGCCGCCCGAGCACGGCGGTCCGGCCCGGCTGCTGGTGCCCCGGCTGTACTTCTGGAAGAGCGCCAAGTGGATCGGCGGGGTCCGGCTGCTGGACCACGACGAGCCCGGGTTCTGGGAGCAGCGGGGCTACCACGAGCTCGGCGACCCCTGGCTGGAACAGCGGTACGCCGGTGACTGACGACCTGCCGGCCCTGCCTTCGCTACCTTCGCTACCCGATCTTCCTGCCTTGCCCACGCTCGGGCCGGTGACGCGCCGACCGCCGGCCTCCGGCGCGCGGCGGCTGTGGCGGGCGGCCGAGGTCACGGCGGTGCACGACGAAACGGCCACCGCGCGCACCTTCCGGATGCGGATTCTCGGCGCGGGCGCGGTGGACCGGCACGTGCCCGGCCAGCACTACGACGTGCGCCTCACCGCCCCCGACGGCTCCACGGCCCAGCGTTCGTACAGCATCGCCTCGGAGCCCACCGACGGGCGCGAGGTGGAGTTGACGGTCGAGCGGATCGAAGACGGAGAGGTCTCGCCCTACTTGCACGACGAGATCGCTGTTGGTGATCAGGTCGAGCTGCGCGGGCCGTTCGGCGGCTGGTTCATCTGGGCCGCCGATACGCCCGCGTTGCTGCTCGGCGGCGGTTCGGGCGTAGTTCCACTGATGGCCATGCGGCGTTACTGGCATTCGACGGGTGGGGCTACCCCACTCCGGGTGCTGGTTTCGGTGCGGCGTCCGGAAGATCTTTACTACCAGGGTGAATGGGGCACCGAGACCACGGTGATCCATACTCGGCAGGCACCTTCGGGTGATCCGCGGACGCCTGGCCGGCTCACCGCCGCAGATCTGGAGCCTTTGCTGGCGGCCCTGCCGGAGCCGGTGGCGTACATCTGCGGCTCGGCCGGTTTCACCGAACACGCCTCACAACTGGTGGTTTCGCTGGGCCTGCCCGCCCCGAACGTCCGGATCGAGAGGTTCGGGCCCGGCTGACCACCTCAGAAGGTGAGCCGACACCGTCCTCTGCTCGGCTCTTGAAAGAACCTTGCGGGAACCTTGCCGTCGGGGCGGTTCTGATCGGGACCGCCCCGCCGACTCGTAGAGGGACAGCGCGACATCCCCCGCCAGCAAGGAGAGCACGGCAGATGAAGCTCGGACTGACCACGATGACCGGCAAGCTCGTAGCTTCTGTCGCCGTCCTCGGCTCGGCGGCAGCCGTGGCCAGCCTCGGTACCTTCGGTACCTTCACCTCCTCGACCGACGCGGCCACCACGGTGGCCACCGGAACCGTGGCGATCGCGCTGGGCACGCCCGGTTCCGCCGCGAACCGCCTGACCATCGGTGCAAGCGGCCTGGTTCCGGGCGACACCATGCAGCGGGCGGTCGACCTCAGCAACACCGGCAACCAGAACCTGGCCAGCATCGTCCTGACCACCACGGCGACCACTTCCAGCGTGCTGAACACCGACGCCACCAACGGCCTTCAGCTGAAGATCGAGTCCTGCCCCACCGCCTGGACCGAGGGCGGCACCGCACCTGCCTACACGTACACCTGTACCGGGGCCACCACCAAGCTGAACGCCACGGGGGTGATCCAGACGAACCAGGCTCTGACCGGACTGAGCGCCCTGACCGCCAATGGAACCGATCATCTCCTGGTCACTCTGTCGCTGCCGCAGACCGCAGACAACACTTTCCAGACCAAGAGCAGCACGATCAACTTCAACTTCCTCGGAACCCAGCGAGTCGGCACGAGTAAGTAATCTCGGCCCACCTTCCGGCCGACAGTAAGGATTGACAGCTACACCGCCCGGGGAGGTCGAGGACATGGCCGTGGTCACCACCATCGCGCCGGTCCACGACCTCCCCGAAACGGTTTGCCCAACCTTCGACGAGATCGTCCAGAACACCGGGCCGGCCGCCGAAATGGGTCTGGGCCAGGCCGCGCACCCCTCGGTCACGCTGACCCCGCACCGGCTCTTCGCCGAGGCCCGCTGGGCGCAGCTGCTGGGGCGCGTTCTGTACCAGATCGGGAACATCGTCAGCACGCTGGCCTTCTCGCTGTTCCTGTTCCTGGCGGTGGGCCCGCACCTGTTCCCGTACCAGACCATGACGATGCTGACCGGAAGCATGTCGCCGACAATCGATCCGGGAGACGTCGCGGTGGACACCCAGGCCTCGATCTACGACCTGAGGCCCGGCGACATGATCACCTACCAGATCCCGATCGACGACAACCGCGTGGTCACCCACCGCATCGTCGAGGTGAGACCTGAGCCGGACGGCAGCATCACGGTGCAGACCAAGGGTGACGCCAATCCGGCGAACGACCCGTGGCAGGCCAATTTCGAGGGCGGCACGGTCTGGCGGGTGAAGACGGTGATCCCGCACATCGGGCAGGGCATCCGGTTCTTCCAGCAGCCCGGAGTGGCGCAGGTTGCCCTGTACCTGGCGCCGGCTCTGGCTGCCGCACTGGTTCTTCAGGCGATCTGGCGGCCCCGGTCGCGGCGACGCAAGGGCGTTGACCCGCACGACGAGCAGACCCGGTGCAGCCCGTTCGCCGCGGACGGCCGGCGATGAGCTTCTCGCTGCGCGGAATCCGCCGCCAGTCTGCCCTGATCACCATGGCCGCAGCCGCTTTCGTGCTGATCTCGCCGATCGAGGCGCAGGCCGCCTTCCAGAGTTCCGCCGGCGCCGCCACCACCGTGGGCACGGCAACTCTGAACCCGGTCAGCGGGGCCACGGTCTCGACGAGCAAGTGCGGCACGATCCTGACCGCGGCCTATCTCACCGTGAGCTGGACAGCCACACCCTCCACGTTCGCCACCGGATACACCGTGACACCACTGCTGAACGGGAGTGCGCTGAGCGCGATCAGTGTGCCCAGCCGGACCACGACCACCGTGGACGTGCCGGTCATCCGAGGGCTGCTCGCGACTTACCCCTACACGTTCCGGATCCAGGCCGTGGCCGGCAACTGGACCAGCACCACGGTGACCACCAGCCCGGCCTACAACTGCCCCGCCGTCGCCTGATCGCCCCGTCGTGGTTGTCGCACTGCGCGGCCGGAAGTCGCACTACGCAGCTGAAAGTTGCAGAATCCCAGGCCGAAATGAGGATATGGCGCCATCAAGCCCCGCCAAGTGCGACAAGCCCACCGCAGCCCACGAGCCGTCAGTAGGTGGTCGGCAGCCCGGTGTGCTGGCCGGCCGACTGCGCCGGATCCACCGGTGCCATCCGGTACCCGATCCCCCGCACGGTCTTGATGATCGGCACCCCGGCCCCGGCCACGTCCGCCAGCTTGCGCCGCAGGTTACCGATGTGGACCTCGACCACGTGATGGTCCGACCACTGCCCGCCCCAGACGATGTTCAGCAGGGTCTCCCGGCGCCAGACTCGGCGCGGATTGCCGCTCATCGTGGCCAGCAGGTCAAATTCGATCTTCGTGAGCGGCAACTCGGTGCCCGCATACGTGGCGATCCGGCCCTCGACGTCGATCGTGAGCCGGCCGTGCCGCAGCACCCCGGGCTCCTCCGGCGCGGTCAGCCCCCAGGGCGGCGCGTCCGGAACCGTGGCACCGCCGGGCGTAGCGTAGGCATGACGGCCCTCCGGCCCGACCACCCCGGCCGAAGAAGCCGAGGAGGCATGGCGCCCGGGGTTCAGATAGCTGCGAGGCTCGGTCTGTTCGGGGCGCGAAACCCGGCGCGGGCGGCGGAACATCGCGGCCACACGGGCCTGCACCTCACGCGGGCTGAACGGCTTGGTCACGTAGTCGTCCGCGCCGGTGGCCAGGCCGACCAGCCGGTCCGCCTCGTCCGAGCTGGCAGTGATCATGATGATGTAGGCGTCGGTCAGCTCCCGGACCCGGCGGCACACCTCGACGCCGTCGAAACCGGGCAGCACCAGGTCGAGGGTCACCAGGTCCGGGTTGTGTTCCCGGACCAGAACCACCGCATCGTTCCCCGTCGTCGCCTCGAACACCGAGAACCCGGTCGCCTCCAGCACAGCGCGCAGGATCATCCGGATCTCGGGGTCGTCGTCCACGATGACAGCAGTTCTCACCCCCTGCACCATGCAGAGGTTCTCGTTAGGGGCACCCCGCCGGTACAGCACCGATCAGCGAAAAGCCCCGAACGGACGTCACTCGGTGACAGAGCGTGAGAAGAACGAGCTGCGCACCATCTTCCGCAGCCGCAGCAGCTCCTCGGCCGGCATCGACGGGTTCATCGGCAGCGGGTCGGGCATCCAGTCCAGCAGCAGCACATGCCCTTCCTCGTGCGGCTGCGGAATCTTGCTGACCGCGCAGACCCAGGCGATCACGTCGGCCGCCAGCTGGGCGTTACCGGCGCTGATCCCGATCGCCTCACCACTGCGGTGCAGCCCGAGCACGCAGCCCCGGGTCCCGCCCGGCTGATGGTGCCCGGGCAGATGCAGGTAGGAGCGCAGCACGTCGGCCGCCTGCCCCTGGGCCCGCACCTGAGCCGCCTCCGGCCAGACCCGGGCCGCCAGGTCGGCCAGCAGATCGGCGTCGAACCGGAAGCGCCCGCCGTTGACCGCGAGCATCACCTCGATCACGGCTGCACCACCACGATGCCGGGGATCGCCAGCCGGTCCATCCGGACCTGCACCGCCTCGGCCACCCGCTGATCGTTCACCACGACCTCCACCGCCCGGAACGGATTGCCCGGATAGTTCACCACCGTGGTGAATTCCAGCAGCCGCCGGTCCAGCTCGAGGTCGGCGCGGTGCCGCACCACCTCGGGCAGGCTCTCGGACACCTGCCAGGAGGACCCGCCGGAGTACCAGAGCCCGATCACGCACAGGCCGTAGGTCAGCGAGCGCTCGGTGCTGCCGGACGACCAGATCTCCGGCCGGTTGCCCACCATCCGCTCGAACCGGCCCAGGTGCCGGACCCGCCACTGCTCGCCCACGCCCTCCGGTTCGGGCTCGAACCGCTCCAGGCCGTCCAGATGCTCGGCGAACTCCCGCTCGGCGTCCAGGCTCAACGGCGAAAGCAGCCGCCCGTCAGCCAGCTTCAGCGCCGGCAGCTCCTCATCGGTGCGACGCCTGCGCACCGGCACCACCGGCGGCAGCTCTTCCTCTTCGGCGGGCGGCGCCGCCCCGGCCCGGATCTGCCGACGCCGCCGCTCGATGAAGGTCGGCGGGTCGGACCGGAAATCTCCTACCGCAGCCCGGATCGCGGTACCGGAGGGATGAGTCTCGGCCCGGCTGGGCAGGGTTCCGGCGATCAGGCAGAACAGGTCCACCAGGGCGGCAGAAACGCTGGTCCCCCGCAGATATTCACCGATCGAGGAGCGCCCGGACGGTACCGGCCGCCGGGTCAGGAACGTGTCCCGCCCGCCGAAGGCCGACCAGTCCGCCACCCCGGCCAGGAACAGCAGCACGGCCAGAACCTGAACTACCCAGACTCCGCCGGCGAAAGCCGATTCCTGCCACCAGGTGACGAACTCGGCCACCGCCTCGCCGGGCCAGGCCGCCGCGGCCAGCGACTCACCGGCGGCCGAGACCCTGGGCAGCTGCCCGGCCCACCAGGGGCCCAGTCCAAGCGCCGCACCGAGCAGCACCAGCACCCCGGAGAAGCCGAAGAGCCGGTTACGCCACAACGACCACCGATTGTCCGGATCGGCCGCCAGCGAGATCGCCTCGGCCCGGATGTAGCGCACCATCACCCCGGCCGCCCGGCCCCGGCTGATCGCCGTCCACCGCACCGCCCCCGAACCCCGGCCACTGCGCCGGACCGCGGCGAACACCACGCCCAGATCGCGCCCGGCGAAGGCGAACACCGAGCAGATCGTGGCCACCACCCAGACCATCGCCGCCACCAGCCGCGAGGAACTGGTGCCGGCCCAGCGCGTGGCCTTACCGGCCCAGGCGTCTGCGGCCTTGACCGGGTGGAAGGGGTAGGGCACCGGATCCGGCTCCACTTCGGCCGCATTCCGCAACCGCCCCGCGTCCACCATCAACCCCAGCGCCAGCATCGCGACCAGCAGCCAGCCGAGCGCCACCCCGCCACCGGTCAGCCAGTAGCCCAACTCCAGCACGTCCGGCGCCGGATACAGCGCGTCGTCCATCAGCCGGTCCAGGTTGGCCATCGCCTGCGCACTCACCGCCAGCCACCACAGCAGGACCGGCCAGGCCAGCGCCAGAGCCAGCCAGACCACCCGCCCGGGCAGCGACAGCGCCGTCTTACCGGCGTGCCGCCGCGCCGCCACCGCGAAGCCCAGCCCGGCCGCGACCAGTCCGGTGAGCACATGCTGCCCCACCAGGCCCGGCTGCGGCCCGGCGAACAGGCTCACCGACAGCCCACCCACGCCCTCGGGCTGGATCAGCGCGGTGGTGAGCTGGAATCCGGCCCCGACCACCACCCCGGCCAGCAGCCAGTCGGTGAACGACAGCCGCCGGGCCCGCGAGGGCAGCGCCAGGGGGATCAGCGCCAGCGGCACCAGCAGCAGCGACTGCTGGAACATCGCGGTCAGCACCGTGGCCTCGGGCAGCGTGGCCACCCCGGTCACCCGGTCCGGGTCGAGCGCCACCGCCAGGCCCCAGGCCCCCACCGCCACCAGCAGCGCCCAGGGCACCGACAGCAGCAGCAGACCGACCACCGAGGACCAGGACAGCGTCTTGGTCCGGGCCGCGACGAACCAGAACAGCACCAAGTACGCGGTCAGCAGGACCGCGGCCGAACTCTGCCGCAACTCCCAGAAGACCAGCCCGCAGGTGATCAGCAACAGCGGCAGCGCGACCCACCCCAGAACCGCACGCACCGTGTCCGCCCGCCGCCGTTCCAGCGTCCCGGTTCGGGGCGGATGCGGTGTGCGGGGCTTGCGGGACGAGCTGCGCGGCGGTCTGACGACTCTTACCGGGCGCGCGTCAGTAGTGACCGGAGCCGCCGGGACCCCCGCCAAAACCCCAGGTGGACGACGCATGTTGCCCATGGCGCGATAACGCTCCTCTTCCGAACGGCCCACCGTTTCGATGCTGGTGTCACCCGGTGGAAGCACGATTCTGGCGTATCGGTCTGGGCCGTGGCCATTGCGTCACTCAGCGCAGTCGCAGAAGTACCGTCCCAGGGGGTACCCCGAGTTCCTTGATCGCCACCCTGGGGTGGGCCCGGGGATCGCCGCGTCAACCCTGGGGTCCGACCCTGATCCGCCCCGCTCCCGGCGTCTCTAACTTTTGAGGTGTTCTTCCACGAACTACCGGAGGCAAGTAGCCATGACCGTTCTCGACGTGATCGAAGAGACCGACCGGACGCCGCGCAATCGGCCGGCCGACGCGGACATCAGCGTCGCTGACCTGGTTCTGGCTGCCCGCCGCGGTGACCGCCGCGCCTACGAACTGCTGGTGGAACGCCACCAGCGTCAGGTGTGGGCCGCCGTCCGGGGCTTCCGGCTCAGTGAGGCCGACGCCGGCGACGCGGTGCAGATGACCTGGCTGCGCCTGGTCGAGAACCTGCACCGGCTGAACGACCCGGAGCGGGTGGGGGCCTGGCTGACCACCACCGCCAAGCGAGAGTGCCTGCGGCTGATCCGCCGCCGCGGCCGCGAGGTCGGTACCCCCGACGAGTTCTTCGCGGCGGTGCCGGACGAGTCCAACCCCACACCGGAGAAGCAGGTCACCGACGACGCCATGGACCAGGTGCTGTGGGGCTTCGTCGACGAACTGCCCACTCGCGGCGCCCACCTGCTGCGCGCGGTCACCGGCTCGGACCGGCCCGCCTACGCCGAGATCTCGAAGCAGACCGGGATGGCGGTCGGCAGCATCGGCCCGACCCGCGGTCGTTACCTGACCCGGCTGCGCAAGCGGATCGAGGAGTCCGGCCTGGACGCCTACGCGTGGCGCTGAGGTACTTCGCAGAATTCACAGAGCAGCTGCTGGGGTGGGCAGCGCCTAGGTGCGGTCGGTCTGGAGGGTCCGGCCTGCACCAGCTGGGGGAAAGAGGGGCGGCGACGAGGATCAGGGGCCTCGTTGCCGCCCCTCGCTTTTGTGTTTGTCTTCAAACCCAATGAAAGACTGGGGGCACCTCCCGGCCCTCCAGGGCTGGGGGATTGTGGGCGCCGACAGCGCTCGGCTCACCACCGTCCTTTGGTTGGGTTTCAGGGCCCCTCTAGCTGGGCGCCTCGGCCAGTACCGACAGATCGTTGCGCGAGCGCAGACCGGTCTTGCGATAGACGTTGCTGAGGTGGTACTCGATCGTCTTCTGGCTCAGGAACAGCTGCGCGGCCGCCTCGGAGTTGCTCGCACCGCGCGCCACCACCAGCGCCACCTGAAGCTCCTGCGGAGTCAGATCGGCGGCCGGGCCGGTACCCCGGTCCAGCGTCTCGCCGGTGGCCTTGAGCTCGTTACGGGCCCGCTGGGCCCAGCTCGGCGCATCCAGTTGCTCGAAGATCTCCAGCGCCCGCCGCAGATGGGTACGTGACTCGGCGCGCTGGCGGCCCCGGCGCAACCGTTCCCCGAAATACAGCAGGGTGCGCGCCCGCTCGAACGGCATCGGCAGCCGGTCGTGGGCGTCCAGCGCCTGACCGAACGCCGCCGCGATCGCGCTCTTTCCGGTGGCCAGCAGACCCCGGCAGCGCCAAGTACGAGCGATCAGCAGGTCCGAGCGCACCCCCTCGGGTGCCTCGTCCACCGCGATCTCCTCCAGCAGCCGCTGCGCGTCCTCCCCCCGCCCGGCCCGGGCGTAGGCCTCGACCAGGTCGAACGCCCACGGCACGATGCTCTGGTCGCGGGTGTGGATCGCCACCGGCAGCTGGCCGGTCTGCTCCAGCCGGGCGATCGCCTCGTCCAGGTCTCCTTCGCCGAGCGCCAGCAGCCCCTGGGTGTGGGTGGTCTGCAGCTTCAGCCCGGGCGCCTCGAACCGGGTGGTGACCTCGTCGATCACCTCGATCAGGCGCAGCGCCTCGGCGGCCCGGCCGCGCACGGCGTGGTTACGGGCCCTGAAGTACAGGCCGTACACGTTGGGCTGGCGGGTCTCCTTGGCCAGCTCCACGCTCTCGTCGGCGTAGGCCTGGGCCTGCCGCCAGCGCCCGGTCCGGAAGGCCAGCTCGGCGCCGACGGTGAGGCACTGCGGCAGGATGCCCAGCGCCCCGTTGGCCCGGGCCTCGCTGATCACCGCGTCCAGCAGCTTCTCGGCGACCGGGTAGTCCTCCAGCCACATCGCGATGAAGGCGGCGTGCGCGAACTCCTGGGCCCGCGGCATCGGCGGGAACTCCAGCAGCACCGGCACCACCTCGGTGAGCAGCTGCTGCCCCTGGGCCCGGTGCCCGTTGATCACCAGGCCACCGCTGTAGGCCACCTGGGCCACCGGCCGGGCCACCCCCTCGGTGCCCTCGCTGAGCTCGAAGGCGCGCCGGGTGGCGGCCAGCAGCTCGACCGGCTCGCCGCGCATGAAGTGGGCGATCGCGGCGTCGGCGTACATCAGCGAGGCCCGCGCCGCGTCCACCTGCTCGACCTCGTCGGCGCCGTCGATCATCTCGGCCAGCGCATCCTTGGGCAGTTCCCGCCACATCCGCACGTACCCGCGCATGTGCCGGATCAGGCCGCGCAGCTTGGGATCGTCGGACAGCTCCAGCGCCTCGTCCAGCAGCGGGATCATCTTCCCGGTGCGCCCGGCCACCTGCCAGCAGCGGGCCGCACGCAGCAGCAGAGCCGGCCGGGCCTGCGCCGAGCCGAACCGTGCAGCCTGCTCGAAAGCCCTTGCTGCCTCCAGGTTCCCGCCGCGGAAGCGGGCCCGGGTGCCGGCCTCGGCCAGAAGTTCGCTGACCCGGTCGTCGGGCGGCAGCACGGCCTGGGCCAGGTGCCAGGCCCGGGCATCGGCGGCGGCCTCGCCGGGCACCTGGGCCAGCGCCTCGGCCAGGGCGGAGTGCGCCGCCGTGCGCTCGTGCAGGGTGGAGGCGGAGTTGAGCACCGAGCGCATCAGCGGGTGCCGGAAGTCCACCTGCTCGTCATCGGCCAGCAGCAGCCCGGCGTCCTCGGCGGGCGCGAAATCGGCCAGTTCCAGGCCGATCACCCCGGCCGCGCGGCGCACCACGTCGGTCTGCCCGCCCCCGGCCGCGGCGACCAGAAGCATCGCCCGGCGGGTGCGCTCGGGCATCTCCACCAGCCGCCCGGCCAGCGCCTGGGTGAGCCGGGAGGCCTGGCTGGGCACCAGCGGGGCGCCGGCGGCGCGCCGGCCCAGGGCGCTGCACAGTTCCTGGATGCCCAGCGGGTTGCCGGCGGTGTCCGAGTAGATCTGCTCGAACTGCTCGGCCGAGACCGCGGGGGTGAGCGAGCGGCACAACTCGCGCGAGTCGTCCGGCCCCAGGCCCTGGATCTCCAGCTGCTTCAGCCCGGCGTACTGCCGGTCCAGCCCGGCCGCCCGGTCCGGCTCGGTGCGGATCGCGATCAGCAGGCCGATCCCGTCGTTGGCCAGGCGCCGGGCGGCGAACAGCACGGCCTCGCGGGAGGAGACGTCCAGCCACTGCAGGTCGTCGATCACCACCAGTACCGGGGTGTCGGCGGCCGCAGCAGCCAGCACCCCGACCGTGGCGGCGCACACCGAGAACCGGTCGCCGGCCACCGGCGGGCCCAGCGACAGGGCGCTCTGCAAAGCGGCGGCCTGCGGCGGGGGCAGTTGCGGCAGCAGCGACAGCACCGGGCCGATCAGGTCGGCCAGACCGGCGAAGGGAATTTCAGACTCGGATTCGAAACCGCGCACCGAGAGGACACGCAGCGGCCCGGCACCGTCGGCCGCCGAGCCGGCCTGCGCAGTTGCGTAGGCCAGGAGGGTGCTCTTGCCGATGCCGGCTTCCCCGTGGATCACGAGGCTGCCCCCGCGGCCTTCGCGCACGCCAGAGAGCAGTTCGTCGATCACCACTCGTTCGGCGATCCGTCCGAATACCATTCGTCGAGTCTATGTGAGGGTTCAAGATGGTTTAGCACGATCTGAACCCTGGGTGTGCCTCATCGCGCAGATGCGAATACCCAGGGTCCAACCCTGAAGCGGAGCGTTGGGCTACCGCCTAGCGTCGGGGGGTCAGCCCTTTCGGCGCCGGTCATCGGTATTGCGTTCGGTAATGACCCGGACACTCTACGGCTAGCCCACCGCTCAGGACGACAGCATTCCGGAATTCATTTTCTTCCCACGGAGGGGGCGAGCCATGCGGACGCAACACCACAGCGGCCCAGTGGCACCGGTCGGGCGACTGGAACGCCTGACCGGCGGTACCGGACCCGGGGCACAGCCCCGGAACCCGCTGGAAAACCAGCCGGACACGCAGCTCGACATCGTCTCGGCGAACCGTTCCGGCAAGGTCACCGGCCTGACCACGTTCACCCCGCTGCCCCGGCGCTGGTCGCCGTTGGTGCGCAGCGTCCTGCGGGTGAAGTCCTGGTTCGGCCCGGACAAGACTCTTCGACGCTTGTCTTTCATCCATGTCGCCTACTGGGCCATGGTCGACACCTTTCCCGGGCAGACCCGGCGGCAGCGCTACAGCTATCTCTTGTTCGTCAGCAATTTCAATGGTTCCTGGCTCGACTACATCGATGTGTTCTCCCGCACGGTGCCGCACAAGATGGCACTGCTGTGGGGATCGTCGTTCGGTTTCCCGGGCGCCATGCCGCCCCGGCCGTTCACCGATTACATCCGGGGTAACGACTGGGAACTGTCGCATTACTTCTCCGCCTACCCCGGGGCCACCGCCACCGAGCTCGCCTCCGCGCTGCGGGTGCGCGAGCGCTTCGCGGCCGAGCTGGCCCGCCCGGAAGAGCTCGACGACGTCCATCTGGTGCGGGCCTGGAACGCGCTGCTCGCCGACACCCAGCGCGACCTGTAGAAGGAGCAGCCCGCGATGCCTACCAACCTCAGACCGGCTCTGCTGCGCCGGGTCCTGCCGGCCCCGCTGATCGATCGGCTGCCGGCCGGCCTGGTGCACGAGTACGTCAATCCACCCACCGGTACCCGGCTCCGGGTGCTCACCGTGATGGCCCGGGTGCCCGACGGCGCGGTGGAGGGCCTGCGCGCCACGCTGGCCGAGATCGACGCCGGCGACAGCCCGTTCCTGCGGGTTCCCGGCACCCACTTCGCCCGCCTCACGGTGATGGCCTCCGAACAGTTCCGCCCCCAGACCAGCCCCGACCCGTCCCGGATGACCCTGCGTTCCAAGCTGCTGCACCTGGTCATGCACGGTAACCGGGACCAGGAGCCGGACCGGCCGGAGGTCTCCTTCCTGCTGTTCACCGCCAGCTACGACGGCCGCGGCAACAGCGCCGAGTCCGACCAGGCGCACTACGCCGAGCAGCTGCGCACCGGCCTGGGTGCCCGGGCCGATCTGATCTGGGGGCAGTGCGAGGGCTACCCCGGCCACCAGGACCCGGCCGCGTTCGCCGGCTTCCTGACCGAGTACCAGCTGCGCTCGGGCTACGTGTTCAGCGCCAGCGACAGCGAACCCACGGTCGAGGAGGTGCGCGGGGCGCTGGCCCTGCGCCGGCAGATCACCGACCTGGCCCTGGAGACCGAGGGCATGGACCAGGCCGCGCTGGCCGCCCGGCTGCGCAAGGAGTGGGAGAAGCGGCCGGCCTCGGGCTTCCTGGACGACCTCAGCGACCTCACCCCGAACGACCTGAGCTGGTCCACCGCACCGGCCCCGGCGGTCCGGGCCCCGGACCGGGTGCACGCTCCCGCGGGTGCAGTGCCAGTGCAGCAAGAGCCGGAAACTCACGCTCCGGTGAGCACCCCGGAAGAGCCGGACGTGCCCCGCGTGAAGCGGCTGGGCGGCGGCACCCCGCTGACCGATCCGGACCTGACCGACGTGCAGAACCTGGTCAGCTCCGGGTACCCGCGCCACCACGCGGCCCGGCACCTGCTGCTCGAGGTCACCGACCCGGCCGCCGCCCGGGACTGGCTGGCCGCGCTGATCGAGCACGTCCCCACCGCGGGCTGGGCCGAGAACCTGGTCGACCAGCTGGGCCGCGACGTCGAGGGCGCCGACGCCGGTACCCCGACCAAGGACCGGCCCAGCTCCCCCACCTTCGCCGCGCACGTGGCCGTCAGCTACACCGGCCTGTCCGCGCTCGGCCTGCCGCCGGCCGAGCTGGAGGGCTTCCCCGACGAGTTCACCGCCGGGATGGCCGCCCGTGAGTCCGGCCTGATCCCCGGCACCGGCACCACCACCTGGCAGACCCCGTTCAGCGACGCCGGTTCCCCGGACCTGCTGCTCATGCTCTCGGCCCCCGACCACGCCACCCTCGACGCCGAGCTGCAGCACCGGCCGCAGGTGGTTCCGGGCGAGGGCTCGGGCCTGATCGTGCTGGACTCGATCGAGGCCGGCCGGATCTCCGACGAGCCCAGCCCGGACGGCGTCCGCGCGGCCGGGTTCCGCGAGCACTTCGGCTTCGTCGACGGGCTCACCCAGCCTCGGGTGCACGGTGTCACCACCGGCCGGCACAGCGCCGAACTACCGCCCGGCGAGGCACTTCTGGGCTACGAGGACATCGACGGCGACACCGCCGGGGCCGGTCTGCCCGCAGCGATCGGGCTCAACGGCAGCTTCCTGGTCTGGCGCAAGCTCGAGCAGGACGTGGCCGGCTTCGACGAGCTCATCCGCGAACTGGCCGAGAACATGATCGACCGCAGCCCGGCCATCCTGGCCGCCGGTACCGACCCGACCGAGCTGGCCGCAGCCAAGCTGATGGGGCGCTGGCGGGACGGTACGCCGGTCACGTTGTCCACCGAGGGCCCGCGTCCGGCTCTGGCCAAGCAGCCGTTCTCGTTCCAGGAGAGCGACTCCGAGGGTTACGGCTGCCCGGTCGGGGCGCACGTGCGCCGGGCCAATCCGCGTGACTCCCGGCCCAAGGACCACGACCCGGACAAGCACCAGAACCAGAAGCCCCACCTGGAGAGCGAGCTGGCTCAGCGGCACCGCATGCTGCGCCGGGGAATTCCCTACGGGCTACCGGTTTCTGCGGGAATCTGGGCCGGGGCGCCGACCCCCGACGTGAACGACGAGGTGCCGGACGGCGAGCGTGGTCTGCTGTTCGTGGCTCTGGTCGGGGACATCCACCGCCAGTTCGAGTTCGTGCAGGCGCACTGGATGAGCGACGGCAACGCCTTCCGCCTCGGCTCCGACCGCGACGTGATCTCCGGCGCGGCGCCGGCCGGGTCCAAGTTCGTGGCCCAGGGCCGCTGCCCGGCCTTCGTCGAGCAGCGCAAGCAGGTAGTCACCTGTCGCGGCGGCGAGTACTTCCTGCTGCCCGGGATCAAGGCGCTACGCCGGATCGCCCGGGGGTAGCAGCGTCCAGGCGTGCTTTGCGTCGGAGTCCCACCGGCGCAAAGCCACCGCCTGGCCTTCGGACTCGCTGAAGTATCCGAGGGTCTGGAATGCCGCCCCCACCTGATCCGGCCGGAATCTCCGGCCGAGCGTGACATGGGGCGACCATCTTCCGGGCGTCAGCAGATCGTCGGTTCCCGGCAGACCGGCGTAAAGTCTGGCCGCTTCGGCCTGCAGGGCCAGCAGTTCCGGATTCACCACCACCGAGCGCACCAGAATCTGCCGCCCGTCCCGCTGACCGAACCACAGCAGCCCACCCAGCCGAATACTCACCGGCACCTGCAGTGCCAAGGCGCGCAGAGCGTCCTCAATTTCGTCCGGAACCTTCTGCGCAACCGCCAAGGTAATGTGCGGGGCGTTGCTAGGTCCGGAATGGTTGCCCTGACTCGGAAGTCCGGCCGCCCTCAGCTCGTCCCACTGATCGCGGACCAGGGCGTCGAGTTCGGGGTCGAGCAAAAGCTCCAGGCTTTGCGTCATTTTCGCTCCTGATAGCGCTCGGTCATTCTCTGCAGCTCCCGAATCATGGCCTGCCGCAGCTCTTCGGGCTCCTTCACCTCGGCGTCGGCGCCCAGCCGGATCAGTTCGAGCACGGACGCTTCGGGCGACTCTACCGGGATGCTCACCTCGGTCCAGCCCTCCGGGTCCGGGCCGACCGCACTCGCCCGGGCCGCCTCGACCGCGACTGGTTCCAGCACCTGCGGCAGCCTGAGCACGCCTTCCGGCGTAAGCCTCAGCACGGCCCGGGTGGTGAGCCGGCGCCGGTCGAAGTTCTCGAGCGAGGCCTGCCAGTACTCGGCCAGATCGAATTCTTCTCTTTCAAAAGTCTTTTGCCCGACTTCGGCCTGGATCACCCTTGAGACCCGGTAACTCTTGAACTGGGAACGGTGACGCCCCACCAGATACCAGTTCCCGGCCTTGAGCACCAGACCGTACGGTTCGACGGTCCGGGTGACCTCGTGCGGCTTGGCCCAGCGCAGATAGCGCAGCCGCACCACCCGCTGGTTCCAGGTGGCATCGGCCAGCGCGGCCAGGCAGGGCTCGCGCTCGGTATCGTCGTACCAGGGCGGCACGTCGAAGTAGAACCGGCCGGCAATCCGATCCGCCCGGGCCCGCAGGGTTTCGGGCAGGGCAGCACTCAGCTTCAGCCGCGCACTACTGGTCGCCCCGGCCAGCCCCAACTGCGCAGCCGCCGCGGGGAGACCGGTCAGGAACAGCGCCTCCGCCTCATCCTCGCTGAGCCCGGTCAGACGGGTGCGATAGCCGCCGACCAGCCGATAGCCACCTTCATGGCCCGCCTCACCGTAAATCGGAACGCCTGCGGCGCTGAGCGATTCGACGTCCCGATAGATGGTCCGCACCGAAACTTCGAGGGCCTCGGCCAGCTCTTCGGCCGTCATCCGGTCGCGGGTCTGCAGCATCAGCAGCAGTGACACCAGACGGCTCGCACGCATGCAGTCAGTCTGCCTCTCACTGACAGAAGATGTCAGTGAAGTGCGCATAGCGTTTTCCGGCATGACGCTTCCTCAGGACATCGACCGCTTCGTTCGCCAGTATGCCGAGGTCTGGAGCATCCCCGACGCCGACCGGCGCCGGAACCTGGTGCAGTCGCTGTGGGCACCGGCTGCGACCGAACTGATCAGCTCCGGGACATACAACGGACACGAAGAACTGGTGGCCCGGGTCTCGGATGCCTACGCCCAGTTCGGCGCTTTCGTTTTCGTTCCGGGTAAGGACGTCGTTGCCCACCATGACGCGCTTACCTTCAGTACCCAGATGATCCCGTCCGCGGGCGGCCTTCCGGTCTGGTGCGGAAAGGTTTTCGTGGAGTTCGACGAGAATGGCCAGATCCTGCGCGACCATCAGTTCACCGATCCCGCCACCGAGACCTACACATTACTGGCCGCTTTCCTTCAGCGGGTGGCTGCGGGTGACGGGGAGCTGGTCGCGGAATTGTTCGCCGAGCCGGTCGACTGGAAACTGAACTGGCCCGCGGAAGGCCACCCCAACGTCCCCTGGATCCGCGAACGTCACACCCGAGCCGACGTGGCCGATCACTTCCGGACGCTGGCCGAGTACCACATTCCGTCGGCGCCCGATGCTCCGGAAATCTTCGTGGCGGGCGCGAATGCCGTGGTGATGCTGGTCCTGCGACAGACCGTCAAGGCCACCGGCCGTTCCTATCAGGCCCGGTGCGCGCTGCATCTGACCGTCGAGAACAACCTGATCACCCGCTACCACGTCTACGAGGACAGCCTCAGCGTGGCCCGGGGCCTAGTCCGTGCCGGGTGACCACTGCGCACAACGACCAGGTCCGGGAGGAGAGTTGGTGCGCCAGTCGTCGCGGTCCAGGGGCTGTCCTCCCGCCCAGGGGCAGGATCCCAGCCGAAAGATAACGCCGGTGACGAGTAAATCGTCCGCAAAACGTCTGTTGTCCTCGTCAGGCCAGAGCATTAACGCTCTGACCTGCCGGTTGGTGGGCCCCCGGGGGATCGAACCCCGAACCCGCGGATTAAAAGTCGCCTTTTTCAATGCTTTTCAGTACCATCGCCTGTCGCCTAATGCTAGTACGTGCAGGTCGGGGCGGAGGCGACTACCAGGGCCTGCCGGTTGGTGCCGTCGTCTGCCATGGCATCCCGTCCCATTTCCCTACCACCACGCCCGCCCCAGAGCGGACCTGGTGGGCACGGGAGGCGCCGCTTCCCGCCCGTTCGTGGTCGTGCTGCTGCGTGGCCCTGAACTGCGAGACGGTCGAAAACGGGTCGGAACTGTCGGTGGGCGCGGCTATGGTTCTAAGACGTGGATCAAGTAGCTGGCCCGGGCGTCGTCGGGCGTTCTGACTACGGCTCGGCCCTGGCCGCGGAGGCCGCGCGGCTGCCGATGTCCCTGCGGGGGCAACTCCCCGTCTCGGAGGGCGCTGTCCTCCTTTGGGACGGCATCGTCGCGATTTGTCACGCGTTGTTACATCCAAGCGATGATCTTGACTGGGTCCAGCGGTTGACCACGGTTCTCGACGTGAAGGCGGCAGCGTTCACACCGGAAAGCTTGGAGGCGATCAGGTCCGAACTGGAGCGCATCGCCGCCGACAAGGACGCGGCCTGGTTCACGAACCTCGCCCGGTCGGACTTCCTGAAGTTCCTGGAGAAGGCTGTCGGAACAGCTGCCTACCACCGCATTCGCCGGGCCGTGCTGGACGACATGGCGACCGTGGCAGAGACGATCCGCGTCGGCGTGCAACTGCTTCAGCCGTACGCCCAGGCGGCGGAGGACATGATCCGAGTCCTTCCGGCGACTAACCGTGGCGATCTGCGATCCGCCCTCGGTGCGGCCGAACTTGTTCTGGTGAAGCTGGTGATCCAGGCTGACCTTGTCCTGGAGCAGCTTCTGGACGCCGCCATCAACGACGAGTTCAGCGACGAGCTGTTCACGAAGCTGCCCGCACCCACGACAGAAGAACTCGAGGCAGTCGTTCCCAAGCTGAGGGCGATCATCTCGGACCGGGCCAGGCAACTGGCAGCCGAACTCGGGAGCGGTGTCAGCCGGAAGATCCAAGGAGCCAGGGATGCCATCAGCATGTCCGCGGACCCGGTCTCGCAGGCCGCGAACTCCTTAATCGAGCTGATCGATCGCCTCCTGAGAACTGCGTTCACTGATGAAGAGGTGCTTGCCTGGATCGACGACAACTACCCCGCAGCAAAAGATTTGAAGTACGAACGAGGAAAGGCACTGGTTCCGACCAAGCGGGCGCAGGCGCTCTGCTTCGTCTTCGGCGGACAACCACGAGGGACCGGAGACGACATCCGAGAGACCCTGGCCGAAGTGATCGTGAACGTCCGCAGCCAGCTGCAGGGCCTGAAACACGCCGACACCGGAGAGCCAGAAGAGCTGACAGAACTCGGACTTCTGATGGGCGCGGTCGAGAGCTTCTTCGCCGTGGGAGTCCGACTGGCTTGGTCGACCGTACCCGAGGAAGCCCTCCAGCAACTGCACCAGCGCATCGATCCGACTCGCCTGGCCGCGGCGGAACCGCATGCGCCCGAGAGGACAGGGACGTTCGGCTAAGGCCGCTTCAGATCATGACTTCCCACGCCAAGGAATGAACAAGGCTCTGGAATGGGAACTGCGGAAATCAGCGGGACGGGGGCGCCTGCCGGGGCCTGTCGGTTGGTGTCGTCGCTTGCCGGGGCATCCCTTCCCATTTCCCCTACCATCCTGCGGCACTGGCGGCCCCCGTGCGGGGCTTGTGACGCCGCTCAGCCTGAGCCGGGACAGCCTGCCACGCGTGACTGCGCTGGTTGGTGACGGCCGGCTCGACCGCAGCGCGCTTCATTGCTGGAGGGACTGCGCAGCCTGGGCCGCGGCCTGATTGGCAGCGTGCTCAAGGTGCTCCCAATTGCTTGTTCTTAAGCGCGTGCCCTGAGCCAGGACGGCTGCGCGCACCGCGGAGCGGGCATCGCCTGCTCCGACCTTGATGCCTCCATCTCGGAGTTGTCGGATCGCAAGCATGGCATGGTTAGCCAACTTCTTGTGCTGTGCTGCGCGCTGGGAGTATTGCTTTCGCTTGCGCGCGATCACGATCACATCGATCCGATTGGGTTCCAATGCGCCAATCTTCGACAGCGAGGTGGTCACCTCAGCAACAACAGGTCTTGTGGCCGTCACTTCGAACCTGGCTTCCCGCAGTGCCTGCATCAGCGCGCTCCAGCCGGTAGCAGTGGACTGGTGGAATGAAAAAACGAGCTGACCGCGAGGTTTCAAAACCCGATGACACTCTTTGAAGACGTCGGAAATCATCTCCTTAAACTGGTCGGAACTTGCGTTTTGGACTTCGGAATCATTGCGCGTACTATCACGGTCCGTGTAACCGGAGAATGGGGCCATTGAGCGCATCCAGACATGAAAGAAGTCTGCAAGCTCCGCGTAGTGAACGTTGTCTACGTAGGGGGGGTCAGTAATGATGAGATCTATGCTGCGGTTTGGAAGATCGGTGTCGGCGGCGTCGCCCGTCGTTACATAGGCGGCTGTCTCCGAAGCCTTGAAAGAAGCCCAATCCTCGACGATTTCCCGCTCTAGCGGCTGTGATCGTCCTCGGGTGCGAGAGACCTTGCCTTGGTCGAGTGTGAGGTCAGAGGGCGCGAGCTTGTATTCATGGGCTCGCCGAAGACGACTGAGGGCCTCCGCGAATCCCCCGGATCCTCCAGCGGCACCCCACGGATTGCCCTCAACGCTGACTCGTTCCGGTCGCAGCACGTGGTTGTGGAAGACGGATCGGACGGGGCCCGTGCCTTCACCCTTGTATGAGCAGAAGAGGTTGTTGTTCTCTAAAGTCTTCGAGAAAGAGGCGACGAGCGCCTCGCGCTCGTGGCTCACCGGAAGAACCTTGAGGGATTGAGCGAGATATCCCAAGCACAACAGTTGCCGTTCGTTGTAGAAGCTCTTCCAGGTGGAGTAGCCCCATCGGAGGGCCTGCGTGGTGTTGACTCCGTCGTCAAGATCCCCTTCGGGCAGGACAAGCCCGTCCATGCTGTTAGCGAGGTCCTTGGCAGCCGCGTCGTATCTCGCCAGGTCCCATTCGTCGATGGGAAGGTAGGTTCGGGTCCTATCCTCATTGAGAACAAGTTTTGCGAACATCCGGCGCGTGGGCGTCGCCCCGTTCAGGGCGTCCAGTACTGCGGCCGTGTGCCCCTGCGGGCAGGTCATGTGGCGGTTCTTCACTGGCCCGGCGAGATCGAAGTCCCGCTCGCATCCCTCGCATCTTGCTGTCTTGTCCGCAGTCAGGTCGACTGGGCAGACGGCGTGGCAGCGGGGGCATGTGGCCTGTCCCGTGGCACGTATCCGCAGGTAGGCGTGCCTGGCGAACACATAGTTGGAGAACAGCTCGACGTCGCTCTCGCATTCGGGGCATGTGGCTACACTGACCCAGAAGTAGAAGAGGACGGGTCTCCCATCTTTCGCCCGGTAGTAGGAGTCGATCGCTTCTGCCACTTGGGTCTGCACTTGCTGATGTAACCGCTCGATCTTCTCCCAGTCCCACTGCGCGATCGCCTGACGTTGTGTCAGGGTGGCAACTGGATTGATGTCCCGCCCGACAACTCTTGCGCCAAGCTTCAACGCTTCGACCAGAGTCGTTCCGGAGCCGGCGAAGGGGTCAAAGACGATCTTGTTGGACAGCGCGTTCTTGGCCTCGACGTTGTCGTGTTCATCCGCTGCGGCCAGCATGACCTCGCGAAACACAGTCCCGAGGCGCCGCGCCCACCACTTATGCACGTAGGTGGCCGGCCGGTAAAGCTCCTTGCGCCAAGACTCGGCCTCCGCCACCTGGGAGACTCGAACAGGGAGGTGCTCTAGCTCCAGACGGCTGCGAGCCGTGTCCCCACCATGGTGCCGGGAACTCAAGGATCACCTCTCGCTGCTCGCCCATGGGGGCCTCGACCGGACCGATCGAGGCATTCGGCGATGTTAGCCGCCTGGCGACACCGACTTGTCCACGCATATCGGGCCCCTGGCTGTGCAGGCGTCTAACTTTCCGTACCGGCTGGTGCAACTTCCATGCATCGACCGCGCTGATCCGGTAAAAGGTGTATACCGTAACTCTGAGGTTGTCTTGCACCCTGGGGTGACTGCGGTTTCCGGAAATCTCAGATCTTGGATGGCCGTGCTGAGCATGCTGGGACAGGTGAGGCGTCGAGGGAGGGGGACTGGTGCCGGCCCTCTACCTGGATGCGCTTGCTCCCGCAGACCCCGGCGACTATGAACTCATAGACCGCATCAACCGAGCTCGGTTGCGGGACGAAGGCCGTCCCGTGCCCCTGGGAAGTCTTGACGAGGTCCTCTTTAACCTGGTCATCGAGGTCCTCGAGTCTTGTGGCAAAAATCTGCTGCTCTCCATGCCAGCTGGAAAACAAGATCTGGGCATCGCGCTCGGCATCTACCTGCAGTTGAACCGGCGCGGGCAAGCTTTCATGCAGCGTCGAAATCCCGACGCGATGGCCGGACCGGTTGTCGTTTTGGGTCACAATCTCAATCTCACCAAGCGGCTCCGCAACATCAAGATGGGCTCCCACGACCTCTCGCAGGGGATCGTGGCTGGACGCGTCAGGGGCGACGGTCAGGTCACGTCTCTGACTGGGATTCTTTCCCCTGCCCGGGTGTGGCGGCACGGCCTGCTGTACTTAAATACCTCGCTGGGGTATCCGGAGTTGGAGCAGGTCCACCCAGAGGTCGCGATTGTCGATGGCACCACCCTGCGACGCGCTGAGTCGATCGAACGAGCTCTCGACTGGTGCTCACGGCAGAACGCCGAGCGCATCTTGCTCCTGACCGAGCTCGGGAGCGAACCCTTGGAGGTGGTCGCGGCCGATCCATCCTGGCGTTCCTTCCCTCTGACTCCTTCGCTTATCCAAGACGTCCGTGATTCGCTCGATGAGAGCACTCCAGGTGGGGCTCTGTCAGCAAGCGCTCTTACCGTCACAAGACGGCTGGCCCCGGGGATAGCTGTGTACCGCGCACCCGCCCTGGCTGTCGCCCGCCGAAACGCCTTGAGCGCGATCGCCGCCGCCCGGAAGATCCCTGCACCGCGACCGCGGTCCATCCAGAACGCTGTCCGCCTGGTCAACGCTCTTTGTAGTCTCTGGGGAAGTCCCAAGACTGCAGATCGGGTGGCGATCGCTCAGGGCGCGAGTTTCTCCATCTCCACGATGTTCCGTCGGGTTGAAGCGGATATGGGAACTGACCAGCATGGCGTGTGGGCAGCCTTCCGTGAGACTCGCTGGACCGACCTGCGGCGCGCCTGCCTCGATATGGCGGGTCTCATTTTTGAGAAGAACCCTCGTCTGGCCCTGCTTGAATCCTTAATTGCCTGGGCAGAAGCGAACAGGCCGGGAGCTCCGCTTCGCATCCGCACGGTCGGCCGCTCAGCAGCCCTGGCGCTGGAACACGACCTCCACACGGCAGGCATCGTCTTGGACAGCCTGCCTGAAAGCTCTGTCAGCCATGTCTCGATCCACCCTCAGGGAGAGCGATTGCCGTGGGCAACCACACCGGCGCTCGAACTTCATCTCGGTCCCCCACCCCCCTGGCGCAGGGCCAGTCTTCTCGCAGCCAGCGCCACGGAGCATGTCGTCGCCCTCGAATGCGATGAGGTCTCGTGGTTCATGAGCTCTCTCACCATGCTGTCGGCTAGCTGGAAGATGGACCTTCAGGAGTTCTCAGAGGAGACAGATCTGGAGTTTCCGAGCGGTGCTGCTGAGGTGTCGACCAGGAGAGTCTTCGGCCCGATCAGCATCGACAGCCGGCGCGAACGAGAGGCCGCGAGCCAACTCGTCGAGCTTCCCGACTTCGATCTGGCGGCCCTACTTGCTGCCTTCACCGAGACAGTACGAGATGCTGTGGAAGATCCGGAGGAGGCTGACTACGTTCGCCCTGCGGTACGGGCCAGGAAACTGATTTTGGAGCCTGATGCTCGACGATACTACTTACCTCTCGACGCCAAAGTTGAGGTTCTTTCCGGCGGCGACTATGCAGTTGTCCCGCTTTCAGACCTTACTGCTGGCATGGCTGTGCTTCTCTCTCGCGGTGAAAGCCGGGGCAACCTATTCGCGCGGTTGAAGCTCGCGGCGTATAGCGAGATCGATGTTCTTGCTGCCAATCTTCTTCTCGAGCGGTTCCGCCAGGCCGTACGCGAGCTGTACGACCAAGAAGGCAGCTGGAGCAAGGTGTCCAGGGCTATTCAGCGGTATGGAAGCCAGGTCGCGTCCGGGGCTGCTTGCAGCAACTGGGCTAAAGGAACTTCCATCGCGCCTGAAGATGTCGATGACATCCGACGTGTCTTCTGGGCGGTTGGACGCAACGAGATGACTGCGGATGGAACTTGGCAGCGGCTGGGTGCGATCGCGCAAGAGCTGCGCAACATGCACCGCGGGCTTGGGCAAGTGATTTCATCAGCCATTGATGAGGCCGCACGTGGTCGTCTCGGTCCCAGTTGCCAGATCATTCAGGAACGATGCGGATTCGATCCCCTCGAGGTACTCGAGGAGTTCCAGGTCGCGCGGGTACGTTCGATCGGTCCCTCTGAGCTCATACAACACTCGCAACTACGTCTCGTACTACAGCCCAAGTAGCGCTTCTTGCCACCTCTTCACCGTCTTTCGCTTCTAAGGGGTTTTCGCAGTGCTTGAACAGAGCAAGGTCAACAAGCGCGAGCGTTCTGTAGTCGAGTGGTTACGTCTACGTCTGGGCAGCCGCCTGGCCGACCGTGAGGGCGGCGTCCACGCAGCCCCCTGGCAGCCACGAGATAATGTAATTATCGGGGTCCTGTCCCCACGGCGCGTCAAGTCTTCGCCGCCTCTCGCCGTTGTAGGTGAAGACACTGGGCAGCCAGAATCCAATCCTCAGTCCGATACCTCACCGCCGCCGAGGGTCGGAGAAGCTGCTTCCATGGGCCTTGACTTCAAGGTCCGTCCCAAACCCGGACAGAGCACTATTAGCCTTGGCGTCGACGTCAATTTGGCTATCTACCTCGAAGAAATTGCACCCCTGGAGGGGCAGCGCAAATACCACGGCGAAGACTTCTTCCACATCAAACCAGCATCCGAAGACCCGGAAAGTAATAGCGAATCTGCCCCGGGGGAAAATGACTCTCTCCCTGAGCTCCCAGCCCGCTTGATCGGTTCTGGGCCGGCTAGCCCGTTTCGGGAAATCGATGGCGAGACTGTCGCTCCCAACGACGCACCAGTGTCTGCGAAAGTCAGCAAGATTGGTAAGGGCAAAGCGGCCAAAACCCCGACTACGCGACTTATGAGCCAATGGCGACGAGAAAGCCTCAAGCTCGAGGCGTTGGAACTCGAATGCGCTCTCTCAGGCGAAGTGCAAATCCTCTCCACATCACTGTCCGCAGTCATCAATGAAGCCATAAGGGCTCACTATTCGAGACCAGAGGCGATGCGCCCACTCAGAGACGACGTGCGCACGAACACGATGCCGGTGGAGGCATTGGATTCTGAGGCCGCGCTGGACGGTCAGATTAATCGCATGCTGGTGGCCGAGTTCGATCCCGAACCATTGGAACTCGAGTTAGCAGCCTTTGCCCAGAGCCTTGGCAACGATGAGTACCTGGTACGAGTCACTTTGTCCAACGTTACGATCTTGCCTCAGAAGCCTATTTCACAAGATCTTTCGGCTTACGACTGCCAGATTGTCGTCCACGCCGACCCTTCCGCTCCTATTGTCCCTCAGCGCTTTGAACTGCCGCCAGATCAATACCGAATGGAGTCCATCGCAACTGTTGCCGGCCGTGGCACTGCCTGCGTTGCCCTCGGCACCGACGATGGCGGAATCCGCTCCGAAACGCTACCCATCTATGAGCAAATGGTGACCCGCCCTCGCATCCACCGTGGCATTCCTGAACTGCGCTGGGAAAGCCTTGCGACGGACCCATTCCCCATACTCATCGCCATCGAAGCAGCAATGGAGGACTACCTCCGAGAATTTGAAAAGCGCCTTCGCGAAGACAAGGGGACGCCTCACGAGAACGAGCTGAAACGAGGACGGGATCAGTTTGCAGACGAGTTGCGGCGCTTCCGACTTGGCAGGACAGTACTAGCCAACGATGCCAGCCTCGAGCAGGCCTTCAGACTTGCCAACGAATCTTTCGCCATAACTAACCAAGGTAAGAGATTTGACACATGGCGGCTCTTCCAGCTCGTCTACATCGTCTCGCATATACCAGATCTAGCTGCTCGTGAGTCCACGGATCCGGAAGTGAGAGACGAACTCAATTATGCCGACGTTCTGTGGTTCCCGGCAGGCGGTGGAAAGACCGAAGCATACCTCGGCCTCATCGTTACCGGACTTTTCTACGATCGCCTCCGCGGCAAGCACGCAGGCGTCAGCGCCTGGATGCGCTTTCCCTTACGTATGCTTTCCGTTCAGCAACTCACACGAATGCTTCGCGTCCTCGTCGCAGCAGAGAACCTTCGCGACGAGCGGTCCATCGGTTCACCAGACGATGACCCATTCGCGCTGGGCTATCTCGTGGGCGGACCGGGCACACCCAATGCCTTAAGCTTTGACAACGGCTCATGGTGGAAAGGCTGGGACCGGGAAGTTCGCAACGTTCGAAAGGGAGAGTTTCAGGAGATCCACGAGAAAGACCGACTGGTAACAAAGTGTCCCTACTGTCGGGCAAAGTCGGTCGTGATGGACCTCGACCTAGACAACATTCGAGTGCTCCACCGCTGTACTAACGATGTCTGCGGCAAGG
Source organism: Kineosporia babensis (assembly GCF_021129305.1). Taxonomy (GTDB): domain Bacteria; phylum Actinomycetota; class Actinomycetes; order Actinomycetales; family Kineosporiaceae; genus Kineosporia; species Kineosporia babensis. The sequence continues at coordinate 102,272 of NZ_JAJOMB010000001.1, forward strand.
TGCTACCGCTGTATATCAGCGATGAGGAAGTCTTCCGCTACTTGCCAGCCGTAGTGGTCTCCACCGTAGACAAGCTCACCGGCTACACTTGGTTCGGAGAATACACTACCTTCACTCACGGTCCCCGCTACCGCTGCTCCAAACACGGCTACTTTGTCTTTCCACGCAAGGGCACCTGTCTCGTGGGCCGCGACAACTGTCCACCTGTTCGTGGCGGACACCCTGCGGCTCGACCGATCAAGGATCCAGTGCCGGCCCTCACCATTCAAGATGAAATGCACTTGCTCAAAGAGGAACTCGGTGCTTTCTCCGGTCACTACGAAGGCTTAATCGCGGAGCTTCAGCGAGGCGGACCTAGCGGGCTGCCATCCAAAATTCTTGCCGCCTCCGCAACCATCGTGCAGTATGAGGATCAGCTGCGCCAAGTTTACGGTCGGCGCCCTCGCGCCTTTCCCTCCCAAGGCTTCAAACTGGGCGAAACTTTTTACGTGGAAACTACTCGGAACATCCGTCGAGTATTCCTCGGAGTACTACCAAATTATCGCCGCAAAGCAGATGTGGCAGCGACCGTTCAGACCGAACTTGCCCGCGCTATCACCCTCCTTGAAGACGACCCCGGTCGCCTAGCCGAGCTACAGATCCCACCTGACGACTGGGAGGGTCTGCCCACGGACGCCGACGTTGACAAACTGCTGTTCGACTACGAAGTGTCTCTCGGGTACGTCAACTCGAAGACCCACGGAGCGAAGCTCGACGAGGAGCTCTCCTTCCTGTCCAGTGCGCTTACATCTGAGGGGCATGGACAGCTCTCGACGCAAGTGCTTACCGGTCAAGTGCCTATCCCGGACTTGGCCGACGCAATTGAGCGCGTGGAGGAAGACAGCCTTGTCACCCCACGTCCCGACCGACTAAGGGCGCTGGTAGGTACATCCGTAGTGTCGCACGGTGTGGACCTTGACCGGCTGAACAACCTGGTTATGGCGGGTATGCCCACGACAGCAGCCGACTATATTCAGGTCACGGCCCGCTCCGGACGCACTCATGTCGGGCTCGTGGCGACCGTCTACGATGGGAACGCTGCACGCGAACGATCGCTTTTCTCCAATTTCATGAGCTTTCATTCTTTCCTTGACCAGATGGTCACGCCAGTACCGGTCAATAAGTACGCCTTTTTCGTAGCCGATCGCACGTTGCCCGGCATAGCACTGGCGCTCTTCCATGACATGGCGAGACGGGCGGCTCATCACGCCCCTGTCGAAGGGGTCCGCCAAGCAAGAGACTTCCAAAAATGGTGGAACACTTACCGGGCTTCAATCGACGCAGAGATCCTCCAGCGCCTACCTCTCTGCTACAGCATGGGTATTTCTGGCGTAAATGACCCTGGGATGGAGAAAGAACTAGTAGAGCGTGCGGTTGCCCGGTGGGAGCAGACCGAACGCAATACCATTACGGCCCCAGCCGAAGTATCCAAGACCGTCGAGCTTTTCAAGCATTTGCCATTGAGAAACTTTCGGTCTATCGATGAAGCGTCAGGCTTCACGACAGTAATTGGAAGTCGCGACGCTTTTAATGCGCTGACCGGCAGGGCCACAGACGATGAGGATGTCTGAAAATGTCTGAAAGTCAGAGGATGCTGCGAAGCCGTAGTCAGGTGATGTATTCCTATCTTCCCGGAGCAGTATTCCGCCATGAGGACCGCGTCTATGGCCGCGTCATAAATGTGGTGGGCTCGAGAGTGAATCGGCTGAACGAGCAGGTCGTGTTTGAGGAGATCGCCCGCAGCCTCGAGCGATGGAAGGAGGACGACCGCTATAACCTACCTATCCCCCGGGACTCTCGTGAGCGGGAGTACGAGATCCTCTCACCCGAAGACGTCCGCTTCGAGCTATGGCCCTTGGTCTTTGAATGTTCTCACCGCGAGTGCGCTCGCGTGAAGAGCTTCACAAATGCACGAAACCTAGTCGGCTCGTCCAGATGTGACGAATGCGGCGGACGACTACGGCAATTGAGATTCTACTCGGCACACAACTGCGGAAAAACCGTTCCGATGCAGGTGCCAGCCTGCACGACGCATAACCGTAAACACATCTTCTTCGAAGACACGGGCTCCTTTAGGACTGCGGTCTGGCGGTGTCGTGCCTGCAGCAACCGCGTCGTAGCACGGACCAATCAGTCCCCCTGCGGCTGCCGGTTCACACAAGAGCCGGCGTTCCAACGAATGCGGGCGCATACACTCGATGACTCACGTGCCTACAACATATTAGATGTTGATCTGGTCAACATTGACTCATCGTCTTTCAAGACCTACCAAGCCCACCCTCTTCGTGCGCAGATTGCTCTGGCTCACTACCTGGGTCTAATAGACGGAATTCAAGATGGTCTGCGTCAGGCAGATACCTCTCCCGGATCGTCAGCGAAGCGAATGACTGCCAGCGAGTGGGAAACGCAGGAGAGAAAGCTGCGGGCAACGGGGCTGCTGTCAGAAGATGACATTGCCACGTTGCGCACGACGTCCGGGCCAGCTGAAACGGGTTTGGCCGGCCTAGGCGAACTACCCCCTGGCGTCCTGGACAAGATCGCTACTGAGCGCCCTTTTCTCGAGCGTGCTGCTGTTTTTGACCCCTCAGAGCTGCAGCGCACGACGCTGGTCGAACAGCTGAACAGTGCGCGAGCCAAGGGGGATACATTGCAGGCCGCGAGCATCCAATCTGGGATCGACTTAGCAGAGCGCATGAGCTTCTCGGAGTTGTCTGTTACCTGGGAATTCCCCATCGCGAAGGTAGCTTTCGGGTTCACGCGAGAGTCTGTTGAGCCCGGTGAGTCAGCTGCTCGGGGCTTCAGAACGCAAACAAATCGCAGCGACAAGTACCCGATTTTCGCCGTGGCCTCCGAGACGGAAGCGCTGCTATTGACTATGTCGGCTGTCGAGGTCGTAAATTTCCTCGCAGATGATGGCTTCGTCTCTACACGCCCATCGACTGAGGATGAGGCTAAGCGCGATGTCCTCGGCATTTTTGCCCGCGAAAGTTCGGACCCTCTACCTGCGGCTCGGGTACGCACTCTTCTTCACACTTTGTCTCACTTGCTTCTCCGTGGTCTCGATGACGGCCAAGTTGGCTTCGCGGAGGCATCTCTCGGAGAATGGATCGTGCCTGAGACCCTTAGTTTTGCGATCTACGCGAACTCCCTGAAGAGCTTCACCCTTGGCTCCCTGTGGACTCTTCTGACTAATCGGTCTCACTCCTGGCTTGCTTCAGCGGCAGAGCGAGCGGTGCGCTGTGAAAATGACCCACTGTGCTATCAGCACGATCCGCGAGCCTGTGAAAGGTGCGCTTACATCACTTTCGGTTGCCGCAGCTTTAACCATGACCTCGACCGCGCCGTGGTAGCCGACTACCTCCGGCGACGGGACGTCTTTACCGCCTTGACGAGCTAAAATGCGCACACTGGTTCCTTTCGCGGTGACGATCCAGGAGCTGGTCCCTCGCTCGGACCAACAAGGCTGGTTGTCGTCTTTCATGTCCTCGGGTGCGCAAGCGCTTGAAGCTCTTGGACTCAAGGGCGATCATGCCAACACCCTCAGCGTGCAGGCACGGCAGCTGGGGTTGCTTGATGAGCGAGGCCAACCGCAGCTAATAAAAATGTCAGAACTAGCGGTGGTGATGGATGTCCTTGACGCGATTCCACTCAGGCCGCCTGTCGTCCCGGGACCCGAGCAACTCGTCTTTACTGTCCCTCCGCCCGTCAAAGATTTGATTACACCCGCCACGCGCCTCGACCTGCTCGTCAACGACGTAATCGCTCGGGCAGCGTCGACCCTGCACATTGGGGGGCCCTTCTGGAATGAAGGCGGCTGGGATCTCTTGGAGCCGGTTCTCCTACCAGCTCTTCAAACCCGCGATGTGAGCGCCACCTTCTATCTCCATCCTCACAATGACACTGACCTCAGACTGATCAAGCGGCGGTTGCGGAAGCTCCAGTATTTTGGTCGAGTAATTCAACGTTGGTGGGCTGGAGGCTTTCCATCCCTAATGCACGCCAAATTTGTTGTTGCTGATGGTGGTCGGGGCTATTTCGGGTCGGCCAACCTCACGTCTCTCGGGCTCGGTCAACACTTGGAGCTTGGCGTGACGCTGCAGCCAACGCAGAGCAAAAGTCTTCTTACTCTGCTGGATGCCTTAGAGAATGCCGGTCTATTCAAGGACGCTCCCGAATGACCTTCGATCAGAACTCTACGGCGCTTTGCCGACTGGAGACTGCTGATACCGGCCCGGGCCTGACGTTCCATCTCCTTCAGCGTTGGCCCCCAACAGGCGTACATGGAGCTTCGAAGGGGAGCTCATTTCCGCGACGATGGATCCACAGGGCCGGAACTCCAGATGAGATCCAGTGTTTCGGCGACACATCGGGCCACGTCAAGGAGGAGCCGATGACTCGGAGGGCTCAGCTTTCGATGTGACCCAGGCCACTCGAACAAACTGCGCATAAATCCCATCTCACTCTCTGACCGCAGCAAGCGTGCTGGTGGTCGTAGACGAGGGAGATTGAACGATGGCCAAGACCCGCCAGTACGCCCCATTCATCGCTGGGGCGGGCATCGCTCTGCTGGTCGGCGGGGTCGCTGCCAACCTGGTCTTGAAGGACGGCACCGAGCAGGTCTCCGCGGGGCTGGTGTCGGTGTCCACCTCGACGCCGGGGACGGCGAGCGAGCCCAAGACCAGTGCCGCGAGTGCGGAGGCCGAGAACGCGTCGGTCAAGCCGGTGACGTCCGTCCTGGGTTCCGACGAGGTCGTCGCGGGGGTCGCTCTGGCTGAGTACCAACCTCTGGCGGAGCCTTTCCCGATCCCGGTCAAGGACTGTGACCCGAGGGGTACGTATCAGGAGGTCGCGAACTGTCACCTCGCTGACGCGGTGAAGGTGGACGGGCAGATCAACCGGTTGCAGGAGATCCACTATCTGGCTGTCACGAGTGATGCTGAGCGCCAGGAGCTGAGGACGGAGAATCAGGCCTGGCTCGATGAGCGTGAGGTTCGGGTCGACAAGATCGGCCTGAACAGTGATCTGCCAGAGGACGAGGCGATCGTGAAGTCGGCGGCGCTGTTCCTGAAGATCAGTGAGGAGCGTCTGGCGGCGCTTCAGCCGGGCTGAGTCCGGTAGGGCGGTGTCAGAGGCGGTCGGTCAGACTGCTCGGCCATGGATCAGTGAGTCACCCGGCATGACAGTGTTTGTATGGTGACGTTCGAGGTAGCTGGGCTTGCGGACCTGATCAGGGTTCGTGAGGGTCATTTCCGTTTCGAATCCGGGCATCATGGCACTCTGTGGCTCGATCTCGACTCGTTGTTTGTCCGTCCCTCGGTGGTGGCGCCCTTCGCCCGACAACTTGCGGAGCAGATCAGCGAGTACTCCGTGGATGTAGTCTGCGGGCCATGGAGCGGAGGGGCCTTTCTGGCCCAGATGATCGCCGAACAGTTGGACCTGGCGTTCGCCTATTCTCAGCCTGCTGAAGACCACCTGGGCACGGACCAGCTCTACGCGCGGCCATATTCGATTCCCACCGCGTTCGGGGCTCACCTTGCGGGCAAACGCGTCGCCGTCGTGGACGACGTCATCAATGCCGCGTCAGCGGCAACTGCGACCATGGCGGCGCTCAGCGCCGTAAAGGCCCGCATCGTGGTCGTCGCCTCGCTGATGACGCTCGGGCAGGTCGGTCGGCAACGCATTACGGAACTTGGGCATGTGGTCGAAACGCTCCAATCTCGCGATCACACTATCTGGCCGTCGAACGAGTGCCCGCTCTGCGCCAGTCGTGTCCCCCTCGAATCTTGAAGACTGCCCGAAGCCATAGGCACCCCTCCACAACACGGCGCTCACCGGTGTGCAGAGGAACCCGGACATCCGTGCATGCGAACTCGGACATCGACACCTCCTTCACGTGATCAAACCAGACATTCAAGCTTCACGTCGGGGCCCTGCGGTGCGGCGTCGGTCGGTCTTCTTGACCATGGCCTGGGCCCAAGTCGAACTCTCCTCCCCCCACGTGCGTCGAGCATCGGGGTGCGGGACTGTCCGGGGAACGGCTCTGGCGCACAAACGGTGGTCGTAGCGCCCAGCAATATCTCAGTTGAGCAGGATGCGTTGCCGCAGTAGCGGAAACCCAGCTCTCCCGTACATCTGTCGTTTCAGGAGCTTGATCTTCGTGTTCGTGCCTTCGGTCGGACCGTTGCTGTACTCCAGACTCAGGGCCGCCGTGACTGCGGCCTGGTCCTGGCGCATGCCGGTGACGAAGCTGCTCAGAGGAGGCTGTTCGAGCGCTTGTGCGGCGTCCATCCAACCGGCGAGCTTCTCGCCGGCCCGGTTCATCATCATGTGAGCGAACTGCTTGATCAGATTGGCGGATTCGTTCAGGTGGGGACACAGGTCCAGGACTTCACTCAGACGCTCGGCATCGTGCTGAGCGAGATTCTCGGGCGCACTCATCAGCCAGGAGGTGACTTTTCGGGGACGGGCCGGCGCGTGTTCCAGATCGAGCCTGCCCTGGTTGATGTACCGGAACAGCAGATTCTGGCTGCCCGAGTATCCCTGGGCGCGGATCTCTCCCAGCAGATGCGTGATCGGCACCGAAGGCTCCTCGATCAGACGACGGCGCAGATAGTCGCGGTAAGGGCACACCAACGTCTGCCGGTAGCGTGGTGGGCGCTGCAGTTCCTCTGGCGTGGCCGCTCGCGCATACCTTTTCACCGTGTTGAAGCCCCAGCCCAGCCTGCGCCGGCACTCCATCAGGCTCAGCCCTTGAGCCAAGAGATCATGGACCATCCGATGGCGGGCCGCAGTTCGCTCGTCAATCGCCCGGGCGTGCCACATCTCATGCCTCGGAGGCTCTTTGAGCGCCTTCCCGACGGTCGGACGCCAGCAAGGCGTGTGAGCGACAACGACCTTCTCCACGGCCTCGCCCAGCCCGTGCCACAAGTGCCAGCGATCATTGACCTGAACCGCATCCGGTGCACCATCCCGAATGGCCTCAGCGTAAGCGTTAGAGCCGTCGCGACAGACGATCTCGACCCCAGGATGCGCCTTCAACCACGTGGCCAGGGTGCCCGAGAGCCGGTCGGGCAGGAGATCCAGCGGACGATGCGTACCGGCGTCGATGATGATCGTCGCGTAACTGTGGCCCTTGCGGATCGCGACGTCATCCACCCCCAGCACGGCGGGGACCGCTTCTCCCGCGGCCTGGGCCTGCTCGAACGGCAGCGGCAGCCCCATCACCACCCGCAGCACGGTATCCCGCGAGACCTGCACACCCGCAGCCCCCAGAAGCCGGGAACCCGCACGCCCAGCGGCCAGAATCCCGAACCTGGCGATCATCGACGTGACCCGCTGCGTGCTCCGCGCCCACCGCCGAGTCAGAGAAGGGATCTGCTCCCGGAACGTCCTTCGACCACAAGCAGCCTCGACGCACACCAGCCTTCGAGAACGTAGCTCCAGCAGCACGTTTCTGCCTGCGATCGCCACATCCTTCAACCGGCGACGACACCAGCCATGAACCCGGCGCGAGAGAGAACCACACGAAGGGCACGGCGCCTCCGCCGCGGTGGAGACCAACTCGATCCGCAGCCCGTCCCCATCCTCGCAAACCCCTTCCACCGCGACGGGCACCCCGGGAAACAGCACCTCACCAAGATCAACAGCGCACTCAGATCAAGATCACATAGAACGCGATTCACCGGAAATCGGCTGCTTCGACCACCGTTTGTGCGCCAGAGCCGGATTCCGGACAGTCCCGTCCGGGTGCAGCCCGTGCTTACCCGTGCTGCAATCCGTGCCGCTTACATGTACGGGCGTGACGCGGCGCTGAATGAGGGACCGGAATCCTCCGAGACCCCCGACTTCGATGCCTTCTTGCCGATCCTGTCGGCGTGGGTCGCCGGGGAGCTCGATGGGTGACGGCTCCGTCCAACATCACTCCACAGCGTCCTGCGGGAGGCATGTACTGATCTACGACGTTCTGCCGCCCGGTGGCGAACGCCTCACGATCCGATGAGCAGTTCGTTGGGGATGAGCCAGGGCAAGGGCACCGACTCTCCGTTCAGGCCGTGGTCGGGGCCGGGCGGCGCGATGACTAAGGCTGGGAAATGGCCTACCGCCCGGCGGGTTGATCGTCGGATGTGGACTTCTGCTGGGTGAGTGAGAGGGGAACTATTTGGCCATCCAGCAGCTTCGTGATCTTCGGCCCGTGGTTCTCTGCCTCCGTGATGATCGAGGTGGGCCGCTTCAAACAGAGGGTGTCGTAGAGCTTTAACCGCGAGAGGGCGAGCATGGCCGAGAAGCAGGTCGCGAACTGACCGGCAGCCTCGATCGCGCCCAAGTAGGCCAGCCACGAGAAGGCGAGAGGGGCGAGGGCCAGCAGAATCCAGAAGCCGTCGTCCGCCAGTAGCACCAGTGTGGCGAGGCAGGCCAGAGCGCCTACGGCACAAAGATTGACGCTCAGGTCGAGCATCTCCCGCGCATCCGAGACCTGGGCCTGCTGGCGCTCCTCGCAGACCATGGCCAGGTGCGGCGCGACGGTGATGGCATCCAGCCCGTACGGGCGCCCGGACGAGTCCTCCATCCGGCGCAGGGCGTTCCCAAGGCGAGTGGGCAGCACTCGCCGAGCGCTGGTGGGATACCCGGCGATCGCGGCGGTGGCGGCAGCGTCCTCGAGATAGGGTTGCAGATAGCGGTCCCCACGCCGCTTGTTCAACCGTCGTTCTCCCGCCCCCCGGACTCCGTCGATGGCGATCAACTGCGTTCGCTCAACCGGGTCCGGCTTGGTCCAAGCCTTCTCGCGATCGCCCCGCCAGGTGTTCAGGCCGAAAAGCCAGCAACGATGAACTCTGGTGAAGTGCTCGGTGACGCGGATCGCGAGCGTTCCGTGACCCCAGTAGCCTTCCAAGAGCTGAGTGAAGCGAAAAGTCAGGGGCAGCAGGCAGACACCGGTCGCAATCGATGCGGAGACCACCCAGCCCAGACCGGAGAGCCCAAGCGAGCCCAGGGCCGCGAGACCAGTGGAAGCCTGGAAAGGGCCGCACAGGGCGCCTGCTGTGAGAAGACCCGTTAGATAGACCACCAGGAGGGTCGCCGGAATCAGGGCGGCTACGCTGAAGTAGCGCCCGATCGAGCTACCCGCGCTCAGGGCGGCATCCAGCGGAGACCCGGCCACAAGCCAATTGTGAGCTAATCGGGGAACGAAAATGGGTGGTTCACAACGCGATCAGGGGTTCGGTGGAGGCGGCGGACTGTACGTGTAGTCCCGGTTGAGGGTCCACTTGTGCTTTTCCGGCCCTTCGCACTGCAGAGGGTTCGGCTGATCCCCGTCAAGATCGAATGCGCTCTCGCAAATCTGTGCGTGTCCTGCGCATCCCTTACCGTGGCTGTACAGCGCCTCTTCACATGGACAATCGGTGGAGTGCGCCCCGCATGGATCCATGGGCGCCCGGCACAGACTTCCTGCCTGGAGATGTCGCCTACCCGGGAGACCCGGGCCGGGTTGCAGAACCCCCTGCAGACACATCAACTGCAGAGCCACACGTAACGACTGTCTCAGACCTCGGATCACATTGATCACCCCGCCTGACCTTCGGTTTCCTCACTCCCGACCTTGACCGCGACAGACCCGCCCGCTTCTCAGACCAGGCTCAGCTCTTGCCCTACAGTCGAACGCCATGGCAGAGGTTGAACGGCCACCACCTCGGGTCGGCCTGGGCCGCTGGGTCCTCTTCGCCGTCGTCATGTTCATGGCCAGCGCGATCACCGCGTCCCTCATGCTGCAAGTCCGCCCATCCACGGATCCCTGTGATCTGAAACGGGTTCCGCTGATCCTGGACGGCTGCGACCTCACCCGGGAACAGGCGGCCCTTAGCACCACCGACCTGCGCGGGGCCTTCCTGCGCGGAGCCACCCTGGACGGGATCAACCTTGACAACCGGGATCTGCGCGGCGCCCACCTCGAGGGCGCATCGCTGCGAGCGGTTTCATTGAGCGGAGCGAAGCTCACCGGATCCTGGCTTTCCGGGGTGGACCTGACCGGCGGCACCCTGACCCGGGCCTGCCTGCGCGCAAGCCGCCTGGAGTGGGCCGACCTGACCGACGTCAAGCTCGACGGGGCCGACCTGACCGGGGCCGATCTGGTGGGCGCTCAAGGGGTGAAAGGTCTCCTGCCCAAGCCCGGGCCAGGGTGCGGTTAGGCGGGCTGGCCCACCTGTAAGAGCTCCTGCACAATCCGGCAGACGTCACCCGCTCCCGCGCGGCGGCATCCCGTCGGCGCGCATGAAACAGGCAGCGCACCGGGAATGGCCAGCTTGTGGATCATCACAGATGGCTCGCCCCGACTCCATCCCAGGCGCGGAGACTGCTCTGGGCTGAAGCGCGACTTCACCGGGATCTACGATTGCGATATGTCGCTCCGCTGGACCCGCGCTGAACAGCAGGTTCGCTCCCTCGACCGCCTCGTCGATGCCTTCGGGCTAGACGAGACCCATGACTGGTTGATCACCATCACCGCCGAGCAGGTTGCCTGCACGCTGGAAGGCGAACCGCGTCTCGCTCTGGACGCTGACCTCGCAATCGAGGGCGCCAGGATTCAGTACGAAACCTGGCCTAACCGGTCGGTCGGGGCTTGGCGCATCGAGATGAAGCCTGGCGGCACGAACTTCTACCCGGCGACAGCCGGACTCTAGGGGCGTCATGAACCTCTATCACCGCACTACCCTGGCCGGCCGTTCGGGCATCGAGAAGGAAGGGTTCCGGCATCGGGACCCAGAAAATGGTGGCCCGGCTTGGGGCAGCGAGTACCGAGACGTGTTTTGGTTCGCAAGGAGCAAAGAGATTGCCCGAGAGCGGACCGGTTGGAGCGGCGCTTGGGTAATCGTCACTGTCCCCGATGACACCCCTGCTGACCCGGACAACGCCGACCTGTTCGGGCTGAGCAAGGAGCTGGTGAACTCGCTCGAGCACCGGTTCGAGGACGGTGACTAGCGCGAGGGCGTCTGGACGCCACGATGGCCTCGAGACCGCGGCGGCGGGGCCATGTTTTTGTTTGCTGCTGGTCGGCGCGCTGACCCACACCGCTTGATGGACGGCTCACCACCTGCAACAGGATCCCTCCCGCTGGCCGAAGGGCAGCCGGTCTTGCCCGCGTGCGCCTAGCGTCTTGCTGGTTGGTTCGGGACGAGGTTGCGTGGCATGGGCGTCAGCTCACGTGGTCAGGCCGCCTGAGCGCCCAGCCCACCTAGAGACTTCCGCTCCGAAAATAGTCCGTGGGTTGATCGTGGGGCCGCCCCATAGGAGCATTTGAGAGGTGCCGCGATAGGTACCGGTTCAGGTTGGGCCCAAACAGGGATCTGGTGCCCTGAAAGGAGGTTGAGCTCGTGCGTGAAGCTAACCAGCAGCAGGGCGTGTCGAGGAGTGGCTTCACGTCGACGAGCGCCTCGCCCTCCAGGCCGGCATCGCAGGCCCAGGGGGAGGCATCCCGAGCCGATGACGCCGCACTCTTAACTCGGATCAACCTGGCTCACGTCGAGCGGCAAACCGCGGCACGGGTTCAGGCGACGAGGCTCGAGAGGGCATCCGGTGGCGAAGCGGACGTCTCGGATTGGGCATTCCGGCCGTGCCCGGAGTACGAGGTCCTCGCCCAGCGTCTCTACCGGTACGCAGTTCCGGTACTGAAGAGCATGCTTCGGACAGGAAGGATCCGGCAGGCGCTTGCTGACCGGGGGTTGCCCTCCGGAGGGCTGACAGCAACGGACACCATCCGTCTTCATTCCTCGATGGAAGCCCGAGATGCGCTGGCGATTGGGCTGATCATCGCGGGCGAGCACCTCTTCCGGACCCGGGTCATCCCCGAGAGCAAGTGGAAGGCCGACGGCGGGGCGAGCTTGGAGACGTTCTTCCTGACCGGGTGTCTCATGCGGTTCAGCGACACCGTCAGCAAATGGCGGAGCGAGCATCCTGCCTGGTCAGTCTGCGTTAGTGATGACGAGCTTGCTGCTTTAGTTCGTGATGTCGAGCCTGATCCAGCACAGCAGATCGCCGACCGGGGGTTGCTCCAGCAGATCGAACGGTTCGCATCGCCGACTGTGCGGCAGATTCTGCAACTCCTGGGGCACGGTCTGTCGGCAACTGAGATCTCCGACCAGCTCGGCATGAGTCCACGGGCGATTGAGGGACAGCTCTACCGGTTTCGTTCTTCGCTCCGCGCCGAGCACCGACGCGGCCGGTTGGACCTGCCAGATGCTTGGACTGCGGAACGACGTCCGAAGAGGGACGCGGCATGAAGATCGGGAGTATTACCGCGTTCGGTTCTAGCGCTGCGGCCGCAGTCGGAGGCGCGCCCGCGTACGTGCTAGTGATCTTGCTGATGGTCGGCGCTGTCACGGCGCTTCTACAGCAAGTCTTTCCCCAAGAGTCCGCCGATCGACTCCAGGTGTGGAAGCTGCTCATCGAAAAGCATTGGAGTGTCCCTAGCCGTCGGCCAGTCCGGTCGCGACGCAGCCAAGGGAGGCGCCGTAAGCATCGCGATCAGGGTGGTGGCGACCAGCAGTAGCCAGCCCCTGTTTCGGCTTGAACGGTGCCCTTACGTGCATGCGGAAGCCCAAGCGTGATCACGGCGGGTCACGAAGCCAGCGGGAAGCCTGGGGCGCGTCTGACTCGCTCGGGCCCATCGCGACGGCCTGGTTGGGGCTGAGACCGGGCAACCCTTCCCATACCCTTCCCAGAACGGGCCGGAAAGTGGTGAACCTGCGGATACGTTCAGTCGTATCCGCAGGTCACACGGTGTGGGCCCCCGGGGGATCGAACCCCGAACCCGCGGATTAAAAGTCCGCTGCTCTGCCGATTGAGCTAGAGGCCCACGGGACGACGACGCCCCGCTCCCCAGGCTAGGGGAGACGGGACCGGTCGGCAGCCGACCGGAGCGCAATCCCACCCACAGATTACCGTGCGGTACTCCGAATGGTTGGACTACCCGTCGGTCGGATGCCTCATCGGGGCCAAAAGGTGACCGGTCGGGCTAGCGGATGGTGATCCGGATCCACGGTGGGCAAGGACTTCGTCACGCAGCGGACGCAATTAGTGTGCCGTAGATCACTGTCGCCTGAAGTAGAAGTCCTGGATCGGCTGGATGCGACTGGTGCCGTCCTTCAGGGTGATCTTGACGTCGGGGTTGGGCATGCCGCTCTCAGCAAGTTGGCCGAGCAGGGTCTTGGGACGACGTTCGGGCCACCAGGCGGCGAAGTAGCCATCCTTCAAGGTGGCCTCTGCGTACACGCCGCCGGCGTCGAAGCTGATCGCGGCGACATCGTCTCCGACCCGGCCGGTGGCCACGTATTGCACGCCGGCGAACAAGTCCACCTTCATCACGGTGCTGGAAGTGAGGGCATCCGCTGCAGCGGGTTCCTTCACGGCGTAGCCATTGATCTGCTGTCCACTGCCGTCATAGTTGGCGGGCAGTGGCGTCTCGTCGGTGAGCAGGCAGGTCACTTCGCGTAGGCCGTCGGAGGAAACGAGGTAGGCCATGCCGAAATGCTCACCCCGAGCTTCCACGATGCGGGCTTCGAACTGCTGGTCGGGCCAGGTGTTGCACTGCTTTTCCCAGTAGGTCCATTCCTCCTGCGTCACTGGCCGGGGCTTGGACGTCCAGTCCGCGATGGCCGCGTTGCTGCCTCCGAATACCGGAGCCAGGACCGTGCCGAGCGCGGCGATCGCGGCAGCCAGGAGATAGCGCGTGCGGTGCCGCCGTTTCCCGACCGGGCCGCCTGGGGACGTGGCTGTCACCTGGGCGAACACAGCCTCGGAGGGTCTGGAGGCAGGCAGGTGCCGGGCCGGGTCGTGACGGCGCAACTGCTGTTCAAGGTTCATCAGGCGTGTCCTTCCGCGCTGGTGGCGAGGCTGCTCGGGCCGGCAGCGCAGACGTGGGACAGGTGACGTTGCAGGGCGCGGCGGGCACGACTGAGCCGAATCCGGAAAGCAACCGGTGAGATGCCGAGTACGGCGGCGGCTTGCCCGGCGCTCAGCCCTTCCCACACGGACAGGCTCAGGGCTTCCTGCTGCGCCGGAGCGAGCCGTTGCCAGGAACTGACCAGGTCGACCGAGGTGGCCACCAGATCGTCATGCTCGAGGGTGTCGACGGCCGCGTGTTCGGCGATGCGCACCGCCAGAGCCCGCCCGCGGCGGTCCGCCCGATGCTCGGCCAGCAGCAGACGTCGGGTGATACCGAAAAGCCAGGCTCGGGCGTCGTCCAGTTCGTCCGGCAGGTCACCGAGTCGCTGCCAGGCCACCGTGAAAGCCTCGGCCACCACGTCCTCGGCCCGTTCCGGCGGGTGCAGACGCCGGACCACGAACCTGGTCAGGTCGGCGTACGTCTGTATGTAGACGTCCCGGAACCACTCGCTGTCGCTCACACCAGTACATGTCGCTCGGGCGCTCAACGTTTCAGGCAGATCTGGCCGACCGAAATCGTGCCCACGAGCGTCTTCCATGTGGTGTAGAGATCAAGAACCCAATGGTGGACGTCGGTACGCACCGAGCGGTCGCAACCGCACGGCAGCGGGGTGGCCGGGTGGGCCCGTATCGCCCGTAGGAGAAGGGCGATACGGACACCGGAGACGGCAGTTGTCAGCTGGAGATAGCGCCCATCGCACCGACTGCAGCGAGGCTGCGCATCGCGGCAGCGACGGCGTCGCCGGCCGGAGACTCGGCCGCGAGCGCGCGGATCTGGTCGCGCAGGTCACGGGCTGACCGGCCCGGCAGGTCTCGGCCCAGCACGGTTTTGTGGACGCTGAGGGCGAGCAGGATCGACAGGATGGTCACGTCGTGTTCGGCCACCGGACCGCCGTCCAGCGTCTGGCGGAGGCGGGCCCGCAGGTCCTGCTCAGGGCCAGGGTCGAGGGTGGGGTATTTGGCGGGCACGAGGCCACCGAGGAGGGCTTCGCGCAAATTGAGGACGCCCTTCTCGGCGAGGCGTTCGCCTACCGCTTTCTCCGGGTTGAGCTTTCGGTCGCGGACCAGCTGAGCGAAGGGCTTTCCGTCGAGTTCGACGAGCCGGGCGAGGGCGGTGTCGAGAACGGGGTCACCGGGCGGGGCGGGGTCCGTGACCTGGACCCGTTGGTGCTTGGTCCCGTCGAACGTGACCCGGCCGGCGGCTGCGAGGTCGGCGACAACGGCTGCGGTGAGGCCGATTCCGCGTTGTGTTCCGAAGCCTTCGCGGACACCGGTGTCGGTCGTCAGCAGGAGGAAGAGTTCCTCGCAGATCAGGGACATGTTGCTCCTTGTTTTCCGGCCCCTTCCAGGGGCGCGGCGGTCGGCCCTGGAAAGGGTGCTCAGACCGCACCCTAGATGCCGCCGATCCGCGGGTCGGCTTCGGGTCGATGGCCGGGGAGGCAAGCGCACGTTGGGCCAGGAACGGCTCAGAATTCTGATCGCCGAGGCCTTCGAGGCGTTGCTCAGCACCGAGCCGACGTTCGAGGTCGTCGCCCGGGTCGACTGCGGTGACCAGCTGCTCCCGGCAGTGGCGAAATACCGACCAGCGCCAGGGCTGGCTATGACCACCGGCGGTGGTCATAGCCAGGTTCGTTACCGGTGCGGGAGGAATGTCGTGCCCCTGGAGATCACGCGCCCACGACGTCCTTTGGTTGTAGCCCTAGACGGTGCGGAGGTTCTCCGGGCCCGAGGTGCTCAGGATCGCGGGCCGCACGCTCTGAGTCGCGATCAGGGCGGCCAGGGTCGCCGCCAGGACGGCGATCCCGATGGCCAGGGGGAAGGTGAGGAGCACCAGCGGCCAGCCGTACTGGACGCCGATCACGTATCCGTAGAAGCCCCAGCCCGCCAGCGCCCCGATCAGCGTGGGAGGGAGCGCGGCAAGCAGCATCTGACGACGGACGATCCTGGAGACGATGTCCGGCGACGCCGCCAGGGCCACGAAGACTGCAGTAGACCGGGCGTTGTCCAGGATCTGCTCAGTCGCCCCCACCACCAGGGCCGAGGTGGCGACCACTGCGGCCAGGACCGCCGCCAGCGTCACGGCGCCCATTCCGGCTAGATAGAACTGCCTACTGTCAGCGCTGTATTCACTGGTTACGTTGGCCAGCATCACGGAGACAATGCCGAACACCACCCCCACCGCGGCCATTACCCCGACAATCCGGCCGGGGGTACGCACGTCAGCCAGTAGACGCCGGGCCGCCAGCATGGTCAGCAGTCCGCCCTGTCGGGCCGCCAGCTTTCCGATGAGTAGGACCAGCCAGGGCCCCGCCGTGACCACAAAAGTGATGGCACCCAGGGGCAACAGCAGGAAGGCGAAGAACGAGTCGGCGTGGACGAACAGGAAGATGACCAGGGTGAAGACCAGCGAGGCGATCGGAGCAATGCTGCCGATCAGCGTCAGAGGGCGAGAACGCCGGCGGGTGAGGCCCAACGGCGACACGGTCGCGGGATGAGTGGCCTGCTGGGCGAGGAGACCCCCCGCCGCTCCAAGCACCACCACGAGCCCGATCCAGCCCAGGACCACAGCAATGCCCGGCGTGGGAAGAATTTTCGATCCCATGGGCATACCCGGGCCGAGCACTACCCAGAGCGCGATGTACACCGGCCCAGATGCCAGAGCGCCCCGTACGGCGGCCCGCGTCCCCTCCAGCAGAGCCAGCCGACGCAGGTCGGACCGGGTTGCCCCGGCCAGACTCAGCGCTGCAAGCCGCCGTTCGCGGGCCGCCGTACCCGTGCGCAACGCTTGGAGGGCGAAGAGCACGAAGGGGACGATCATTACCAGGACGCCGAACGCGGTCCCGGGCCGGAGACCGCCGTCGGACACGTAGCTGACGTATCCGAAGTCGTTCTGGGCCGTCAGGATCGCGATGGCGGCAAGGCTGAAGACGCCGCTGCCGGCCACGCCGAAGGACATCCGCAACGAACGGCGGCGGTCGACCTGGGTGCTGCGGCCCGACATCTCCCAGAAGAACTGGCGCGTGCTTGCGTTCATGCCAGCACCGCCTCAGAGACGATCACACCGTCGAGCAGATGGATCTCCCGGTCCGCCCGGGCCGCCACCGTGTTGTCATGGGTGACCACGACCAGGGCTGCACCGGCCTTGTGAGCCTCGGTCAGCATCAGGTCCAGCAACTGACGGCCGCCGGAGGAGTCGAGGCTGCCGGTCGGTTCGTCGGCGAGAATCAGCTGGGGGCCGGTGATCAGCGCCCGGGCCACCGCGACCCGTTGCGCCTGGCCGCCGGACATCTCGGCGGGTTCGGCTTCTGCCAGTTCCGTGGCACCGCAGCGCTCCAGCCAACCGGACGCCAGCTTGCGGGCCTCCTTGGGGTCGTGCCCCTCGAGAAGCAACGGAAGCGCGACGTTGTCAAGGCCGTTGAGTTCCGGCACCAGCTGGCCGAACTGCAGCACCAGGGAAAGCCGGCTGCGCCGCAGACGGGCCCGGTCGTCGTCGCTGGTGGCGGCCAGCGACTGGCCGAAGAGGTACGCGGTACCACTCTGCGGCCGGATCAGACCGGCCGCGACGTGCAACAGGGTGGACTTGCCGCAGCCGCTGGGGCCGGTGACCGCCAGCACCTCGCCCGGGCGAACGCTGAGGCTGACGCCCTGAACAGCAAGGGTGCGGTGGTAGGCGTGCTGGATGTTCTCCAGGACGAGGACCGGGTTCTCAGCCATGTTCCTGCTCCTTCGGCGGACTTGCATCGTTCATGAGGTGCACCGCGCCCTCGGCGGGGCCTGCGTTGCGGATCCGTTCTCCGGTCAGCTCGAGCCAGCGCAGGTCGGCGTCCAGGTGCTGGCGCCGATGGTCACGGGTGACCGAACTGCCCAGGTTCTCCGGCGCGCCCCGCTCCGGCTCGAGTGCCCGCATGGCCCGCAGGTGCACCGCTCGCTGCCGGGCCACCACGCCGCTCGGATCCGAGTTGAGGCGATAGGCCGCCAGGGTCTTGCGGATCAGCTCGTCGGCCGGGGCCCCGCCCGGGCCGTTCGGATCGACCGGTTCGGCCAGCCATCCCTGCGCCTGAGCGCGGCCGGTGGGGGTGAGTTCGTAGATGGTCCGTTCCGGACCGTCCGCCGTCTCGGTCTGCGCGACCTGGATCAGCTCATCGCGCTGGAGACGGGACAAAGTGGAGTACACCTGCCCGAATGCCAACGGCCGCAGACCCGAGAACCACTCGTCGTGGGCGCGTTTCAGGTCGTAGCCGTGCTTCGGGCCGGGGAGGAGGAGCGCCAGGATCGCGTCGCCGGTGGCCATGCCGATGACTATACACCGAGTACATACACTCGGTACATACATCAGGTTCATAGTGGCGGGCGGGTGACTTGATCCGATTTTGTCGGTGGGCTCCGATACAACTTCTTCCACCCGGAGGGGCCGGGCCAGGAAGGCAGGGGTTGTCCAGATGCAGCAGACCGATCCGGTGCGCCGGAGCACAGCGCCCCAGGTGCCACCGGTCCACCCGCGCAAGCTGAACAAGGTGCCGTTCGTCGAGTTCTCCGACGGCCGGCTGCAGGGGGTGGTCTCCAGCGGGTCCGACGTCACGCGGGTGTACGTGTCGTCGATCTCGGCCGGGGACCACGGGCTGGACTGCTCCACGAACAACAACCGGCCGTGCGGCGGTCTGGGCGCCAGCCCCTGCAAACACATCCAGTCACTGCTGGCCGAGGCGGAGAACCAGTTCGGTTCGGCCCGGGTGGCGCGCTATCTCGGGATCGAGGTGGCCGAGGGCGGGGGGTTGCTCGGCGGCCTGCACCCGGTCCGGGCGAAAGGGCAGGCGGCCGAGGTGTTCAGCAGTTTCCTGCGGCATCTGGCCTATCTGGAACTGCCGGTCAGCGTCGAGCCGCTGTCGGAGATGCAGTGGTTCCCGGCCGGGCCGGTGCAGCTGTGATCCTCGCCGACGCCCTGAACCGGGTGCCCGAGGGCCTGACCGAGGCGATGGCCCTGGTCGACGGGCTGGACGATGCGCTGGTCCACGGTCTGGGCCGGCCCGACGAGAGTCATCTGTCGGCGCTGGCGAATCTGGCTGCGGTGTTCGCCGGTTCGCCGCTGGCCGAGCCGGTGAACGAGGCCGTGGGCAAGATCGAGGCCGGGTCGGTCACCGACGAGCATCTGCTGGCCCTGGCCGGAGCCCGGTGCGCACTGCTGGGCGCCGCGCACGATGCCCTGCTGGCCGGACTGGACCAGGCGTTGAGCCGGACCCGGAGCGAACTGGTGGCGCTCGCGCCCCGCCGTTCGGCACCGGCCGGTGTGCGCTCGTGGCTGCGAGAGCTGGCCATCACCGGCTGGCGCGGGGTGGATCACGAGATCGCCGCGGCCGGCGCCCGGGCGGTGCCGGGCCTGTTGGAAGATCCGCAGTACCGGCGGCTGGCCGTACTGGTGGACGGCCTTGCCGCCGAACTTCGGGCAGCCGCCCCGGTGGCTACTCAGCCGCAGGTCCCGGCCCGGCGCTGGGCTGATCTGTGGGCCCGGGCTCTGCTGACAGCTCAGGCCGATGTGCCGGTTTCGCCGGTGAACGGCCGGTTCCTGATCCTCGGCGCCGATCTGCGGGAGCACCCCACCGCCTTCCAGGTTCAGGTGCACGGCCTGCTGGAGTCGGGTGCGGAGGTTCGGCTGGCCCGCACATCGCTCACCGCGGCCAAGGTCGACACGATCACCGGTGCTTCGGTCTGGCGTCTACTCGAAGACTTTCCGGTGCTGCTCACCGCGCTCGCCAAGCACCAGTCCGTCGAGCTCACCGGCATGCCGCAGACCGCCTTTGGAGACCTGCTCTGGGACGATTCGCGCGCCGTGGCGGGAGAAGTCACCGATCCGTTCGCGACGGCCCGGGTTCGGCTCGGCGGTGCCGTTGCCGCTTCGGTGGCACCGCTGGAACGGCATCCGGCCGCCATTCTCGAGCCCGTGCTGCTGGAGGGGTATCAGACCGGCGAAGGCCGCATCGATCTGGGCGGCGCCGTGCTCGACGTGGATCCGCTGCCCGCGGCCGGGCCGATAACCCCGGCCATGGTCGCCGCCTCGAGCGCCTGTATCGGGCTGTTGCGGCACGATACCGGTGGTTGGTCGGTCCGGCCACTGGCAGTCCAGGCGCTGGTGCGCAAGAAGCCGGTCGAGGCTCATACCGGCGACTGGGCGCTGGGCCCCACCGAACCGAAGGCGGCCAAGGCCGAGGCCCTGGCCGGCGCCGCGGTGGAAGTGCTGCGCGAGCGGGCAGGAAGGTTGCTGCGCAAATGACCGACTTGCAGGCTGAAGGCCCCGGAGACGAACCGTCGGCGGCCGAGAACCGTCGCCAGGTGCTGTACTGGCGTCTGCTGGCCAGGCTTTTCGACCCGGATGAGCAGCCCGCGCTGGAAACCGCCAGCGTCGCCGTCGTGGACGATCTCGACCTGCCGTCCGCGCTGCTCGACCCGGGCACCTCGGTGGACAACCTGGTGCAGCGGTTCCCGCATCTGGAGGCCGAGTTCGACGGTCTGATGGCCGAGGGCGCTGGGGCGGACGGCGACAAGGACGACGAGGTCCGCCGGGCCGCGCTGGTCTCCAAGCTGCTGCTGAACGTGTTCGCCACCGGCAGCGGCAACGTCACCGCCGGGCAGCTGGGCCGTTGGCAGTCCGACGCCGGCTGGTTCGAGCGGGCCTGCGGTTTCGGCCCGGGCGAGATGCGCGGCCAGGGTTCCGGCAACGGTCTCGGCCCGGTGCTGGCCGGGATCGAGGGCGACCTGGTCAGCCGGATGAAGCTGCGCGAGGTGCTGGCCAACAACGCCCTGGCCCGGCAGCTCACGCCCAGCATGTCGCTGATCGAGCAGCTGCTGCGCGACAAGAGCAACCTCGACGGGGTGGCCCTGGCCAACGCCAAGGCGCTGATCAAGAAGTTCGTCGACGAGGTCGCCGAGGTGCTGAAGACCCAGGTGGCGCAGGCCAGCGCGGGCACGGTCGACCGAACGGTGCCGCCCAAGCGGGTCTTCCGCAACCTCGACCTCGACCGGACGATCTGGAAGAACCTGCCGAACTGGAGCCCGAGCGACGAGAAGCTCTACGTCGACCGGCTGTTCTACCGGCAGACCGCCAAGCGGATCACCCCGGCCCGGCTGATCGTGGTGGTGGACCAGTCCGGTTCCATGGTCGACTCGATGGTCAACTGCACCATCCTGGCCTCGATCTTCGCCGGTCTGCCCAAGGTCGACGTGCACCTGATCGCCTACGACACCCGGGCCCTCGACCTCACCCCCTGGGTGCACGACCCGTTCGAGGTGCTGCTGCGCACCAACCTCGGCGGCGGCAACGACGGGCCGGTGGCGATGGCCCTGGCCCGGCCCAAGATCGCCGACCCGCGCAACACCGTGATGGTCTGGATCTCCGACTTCTACGAGTTCGACCGGTCCCAGCCGCTGTTCGAGGGGATCGAGGCCGTGCACCGCTCCGGAGTGCGTTTCATCCCGGTCGGCTCGGTCAACAGTTCCGGTTCGCAGAGCGTGAACCCCTGGTTCCGGCAGCGGTTCAAGGATCTGGGCACCCCGGTCCTGTCCGGCCACATCCGCAAGCTCGTCACCGAGCTCAAGAACTTCATCGCCTGAAATCCGCTGAGGAGAAGACTTCCATGAGTGACCTGCTGCGCGCCCCGGCCGAGGCCAAGTACGCCGAGGAGCTGGACTGGCTCGAATCCGTCGACCGGTACCAAGCCGTTCTCCTGGCGGCTCAGCCCGAAGATGGTGCGGACCTTCGTGCTCGGCTCGGAACGGGCCGACGGCCTGGAGCGCGAGATATCGCAGAAGTGGTTCGGTGACCGCAGCATCGTCGAGCGGGCCATCGTCACCCTGGCCTCCGACCGCGGTCTGCTGCTGATCGGTGACCCGGGCACCGGCAAGAGCTGGCTGGCCGAACTGCTGGCCGCCGCGATCAGCCGTAACTCCACCCTGGTGGTACAGGGCACCGCGGGCACTACCGAGGACCACATCAAGTACTCGTGGAACGTCTCGATGGTGATCGCCAAGGGCCAGTCCCGTGAGTCGATGATCCCCTCGCCGATCATGACCGCGATGGAGGGCGGAGTGATCGGCCGGTTCGAGGAGCTCACCCGTTCCACCAGCGACGTGCAGGACGCGCTGATCTCGATCCTGTCCGAGAAGTACGTCTCGATCCCGGAACTGGACGACGACAACATCGTCTTCGCCAAGCCCGGCTTCTCGGTGATCGCCACCGCCAACAGCCGCGACCGGGGCGTCAACGACCTGTCCTCGGCGCTGAAGCGGCGGTTCAACTTCGTCCGCATCCCGGTGGTGACCAACAAGAAGAGCGAGACCGAGATCGTCCGTTTCCGGACCGAGGAACTGCTCCGCCGGCACGCCATCGACCTGGAGGTGCCGCCCACCCTGTTCGACGTTCTGCTGCAGAGCTTCGCCGACCTGCGCGCCGCCGCCGAGGCGGCCAAGAGCGACGACGAGAAGCTGGAGTCCTCGCTGTCCACCGCCGAGCAGATCGGCGTTCTGGAAGACGCGGTGCTGCACAGCACGTTCTTCGGCGAGAAGGCGCTCACCGCGCAGACTCTGGCCAGTTCGCTGGTGGGCTCGCTGGCCCGGCGCAGCCCGGAAGACCTGGCCATCCTGAACACCTACCTGCACGGCGTGGTCGAGCCGCGCAGCAAGGCCGAGGGTGGCCCGTGGGAGGGCTTCCTCGAGGGTGGTCGTCAGGCGATCAGCGCCCTGTCATGAGCCAGACCTTCGCCGCGCTGCGCGGGCAGCTTCTGGACGCTGCCGAGGCCTTCGCCGAAGGCCCGGCCGTGCTCCCGGAAATTCTGGAAGGCCTGGTCAGCGACGTGGACCACGCCCTGGCCGAGCCGCTGGAGATCTTCCCGGTCTGCCATCACTCACCGGCCTCGGCCCTGGCGATGGGCCGGCGGCTGCGCCAGAAGCAGCCGAAGGTGATCTACCTGGAGCTCTGCGAGGACCTCGAGCCGATCCTGACCGAACTGCGCAACTGCCGGCTTCCGGTCGCGGTGCAGGCGTTCGCCTCGCAAGTGCAGGGTTTCCCGGCCGCCTGGAGCCCGCTTAACGTGATCGCGCCGATCACCGAGGCTTCTGCGGAGTACCAGGCCATCGCGTATGCCCTGGAAACCCCCGGCGTAGAACTGGTGCTCGTCGACCGCTCGGCCGATCACGTGTTCCAGTGGCAGCCCCAGGAGGAGCCGGAAGAGAAGGAAGCCCCGGAGGAAGACCTGCACGGCGCCGCGGTCGGGGTGGAGATCGGCGATCTGCGGCCGCGGTTCGCCGAACTGGAGCAGTACCTGATCCATCACGGCAAGGTGCGGCACTGGTCGGAATGGTGGGACCAGTTCGTCGAGCAGCCCCTGGCCGATGCCGACTACGACACCTATCGCCAGGTCATGGCCCTGATCGGCAGCCTCTTCCGGCGGCTCACTCCGGAAGGCAGCCCGAACCTGGTCTCGGACGAGAATCGCGAGCGCTACATGTGGACGCGGATCCGCGCCCACCTGGCCGAGTCCGGCCTCGACCGGTCCGAGTGCCTGTACGTGTGTGGTGCCTTCCACGCCGTCAGCCGGGTGGAGGAAGCCGGTTCTGCCCCCGATACACCCGATCTCGAGATCACGCCGCGCACCGGCACGCAGTGGCTGTACGGGCTCATCCCGTCCAGTCATTCGGCGATCGAGGCGCAGTTCGGCCTGGCTCCCGGTTCGGTGTCGATCGCCGCTGCTACCTGGGAGAAAGGGCTCAAGCGCTCGAAGCTCACCCCGTTCCGGCTGGAGGGCCAGAAGGGTGGCCGCCGCAAGGCCGCGAAGCCTCTACCACTGCCCACCCCCGATGCCCCGGTCACGGACAAGCTCACCGAGTATCTGGCCACACCGGGGGCGGCGGCCGGGCTGGACAACGACGAACTGCGGGGCTGGTGCGTGGACATCGTCCGGCTGGCCCGCCGCAACGGTTACCTCTCCAGCACGGCCGATGCGATCGCGATCTACCAGACGTCCGTACTGCTGGCGAACCTTCGCGGACGTCAGCGGCCCACTCCCTACGACTTCCAAGACGCCGCGATCACCTGCATCGAGAAGGACGTGGTGCCGGGCCGGCGAGACGTGCAGCACCTGTGCGAGATCCTGCTGGGCGGCGACAAGGTCGGCCAGGTCGGTTACGAGGCGCTGCCGCCCCTGGCCAAGGATGTCCACGACCGGCTCGAACCGCTGGGCATCGACCTGCAGAAACGCACGATAAGCCGGGCCTTGATCGACCTCTCCGCCCAGCCCGGGCTGGCTCCTTGCTCCCGTCTGCTCTGGCGCCTGCAGTATCTGCTGCCCGGTCATGCGGTGCGCACGGTGATGGGCTCCCGGCGGCTCGGGGAGAAGTCCGTCCAGGAGAGCTGGGACCTCGATCTCGGACGACAGCAGCGCACCTTGATCGAGCTGGGCTACGAGGGCGTCACCGTCGAACAGGTCCTCGAGCAGCGATTGCGGCGAGCGGTACGGGATCCGAAGGCCACCGCCGCCGACGCCCTCGCCGCCGTCGAAGACAGCCTGCGGCTACTGGAAAGTCCACGCCTGACCGATGATCTAGGGCTACGGGCGGTCGAGCTGCTGGCCGGAGAACGTACGGTCGACGATGCTCCGCAGGTGCTGCACCTCATCCGTCGGCTCATCGCGTACTTCGAGAGCCCGGCCCATCCCGACGATCAGCTTCCGGCCTGGTGCCAGCAGTTCGTCACCGCCGGCTACGCCCACTACTGCACACTGCTCCCCACCACTTTCGCCGACGAGGAGACCGGCGTACGCCAGGTCGCCGCCATGCTGGGCTTCCTGTTCAGCATGGAGAGCCTGGCCCTGAGCCTGGGCTGCGAGCGCACCCAGCTAGAACTGGCCGTGCAGCAGTCCGCGCCACAGACCCCGGCCAAATCGGCGCTGTTCTGGGCGGCCCGCCACCAGCTCGGCGGACTGCCCCTCGCCGAGCTCCGCCACAAGTGCGACGAACTACTGGCCAACCCGCTCGTCGTACCCAGCTTTCCGCAGTACGTCAGCGGTTTCGTGCACGCCATGGAACCGGTGCCGCGCCTCGCCCCCTTCGTGGTCGAAACCCTCTCCAAGGCGTTCGCCCGCCTGCCCGATCCGGTGCTCCTGCCCTGGCTGCCCAACCTGATCACCACGCTGAAACAGGATGCCGCCGAACTGGTCCCGGTGCTCACCCGCGAGGCCGGACGCACCTTCCCTGGCCAACTACCCGCGCTGGACGCCTGGACGGCCCCGTGGAACCGCCCGGCCCGAAAGGTGGCACCGCGGTCGGCTGCTCTGGACCGAAATGGAGACCCAAGAGCCAGAATGCTTTTGGACGCTCACCCGGCTGCCGCTCTCGGCGTCGCCGAGCTTCTGGGGGTGGCTGGGGAATGGCAGGCTGCACCCGCCGAGGATCTGGACTTGGCCTCAGCTGCATCGGGAAGTGGCCCGGCGATGGCGCTGCTCGCTACCTACCCGGAGTCGGCCAAGGCGGCTGCCGGACTGATCGGAGGCTGAAGCATGGAGGGTGAGCGACCTGGCGGTGATGAGAAGGCTGCGGTGAAGAGAAGGCCCCGCGCGAAAGGGCCAAACATGCCCGGCAGCTCCGCCTCGGTAAGCATGGCCGCAACCACGCCGTTCCCGGCAGCCGCCGGATGACGCACCTGGTCGTACTCCGTGGCAACTCCGGCTCCGGCAAGAGCAGCATCGCCAGAAGCCTCCAACTCCACCAAGGACGCGGCTGGGCCCACGTGGAGCAGGACCATCTACGCAGGAAGATTCTGCGGGAACGAGACATAGACCCGGGGCTGGCGCCGGCCTTCATCGAGCACAACGTCAGCTTCCTGCTGGAGCACGGCTACCACGTCATCCTTGAGGGCATCCTGTTCAGCGCTCGCTACGCCCCGATGCTGCACCGGCTGAGCACCGAGCACGGCGGCCCTTCGCACTTCTTCTACTTCAACGTCAGCTTCGCGGAGACGGCGAGACGGCACCGCACCCGCCCGCAGGCCGCCGAGTTCACCCCCGAAGAAATGCAGACTTGGTATCAGGAACTCGACCTGCTCGAAGAGCAGACCGAGGCCATCATCCCCGAATCCTCAACACAGGAGCAGACATTGGCCTACATCGCCGCCCAGCTGAACACGGGGTGAGCTCAGGGGAAGCTCGACCAGGCCAACGTCCACGCCTGCGGACCATACGGTTACCCCATGCATAGGAGCCGCTTCTCCACCCTGCTCATCGACACGCCCCGCGACGAAGCCCCGGCCGCCGCCACCTTCTGGTCGTCAGCGCTGGGAGTGCCCGCCACCCCGGTACCAGGTGAAGAGCAGTTCATCAGTCTCAAAGGGGCTTTTCCCGGCCTGGTGACAGCGGTGCAGGCGATCGATGAGGGTGCCCCGCGCTTTCATATCGACATCGAGACGGACGACCTGGACGCCGAGACCGACCGCCTGCTCGGCCTGGGCGCAGTGGAGATCGGGCGCTGGCTGGACTGCCGCACGCTCCAGGCGCCGGGCGGCCATGTGCTCTGCGTGATCCCGGTGCACAGCGATCCGGACGAGTTCCAGCGGTTAGCCACGCTCTGGCCCTGAGCCGCTCTTGCCACGGGCACCACGGGGCACCACGGGGCACCTTGGCCCTGAACCGCTCTGTCCCTGAGTCTCTCTGCCCTCTGCCCTCGCCGCCAGCCACCAGCCACCAGCCACCAGCCACGCTAGCCTTGAGTACCCTGGCCGGCCCAAACCCCCACCGTCTCCGCCTCAGTACCCGGCGCCCAGAGCAGAAACCCGTCGCGCACGCTCTCGAACTCAAGACCGGCGGTCTTCGCCTCGCCAGGCAGAAGCGTCAGATCCCGCCACTCGTCCAGCACCGGCGCATGCTGTGCAGAGCCAGACGCCCAGACAAAGTCCTCCGCCCGAAGCACAGACCGCTCCATCGCCGTCACCTCGATCTGCGCACGACCCGGTGAAGATTCCAGCGTGGCAGCAAGACTCAGTTGAGGTTCCGTGCCTTCAAACCGCACCACCTCGTCATCCCGTTGCAGGTACCAGACCCGATCGAGCTTCACCTCGGACGGATCGTTTCCACCCCCGACACTCCACACCGCAGCCGGACGACTCTCCCCCGGAAGCACCCAGGCCAGCTCGCCGTCCGACACGTCCGCGTAGGTGAGGCGCAGCCGTTCGAAGCCGTTGACGCTGTACGACTGACCAGACTCAACCGGAGTCAGGTCCAGCGCCGAACCGGCCCACACGAAGTCGGCCGAGCTGAGGGTGAAGGGGGCATCCGAGTCGACCGTGACATCGACGGTGCCAGCCCCATCAGAATCGACGACAGCAGCATCGAGCGTAACGCGGGCCAGAGGTTCTCCCCTGTCGTAGACCGTTACTGCGGTGTCCTTCTGCACGAAGACCAGATCGGCGGGCGGACGTACGGCGGGCTCAGCGTCGGACGTACCAACGAAGAAGGCCGCAAGCAGCAATCCGGCGCCGGCAGCGGATGCGGTCCCTCCCAGGACAGCCCGGCGGCGGTACACCCGCCGCTCTCCCCCGCGCACCACCGCGTCCAGGTCGAACTCCGGCATCTCAGGGGAGGCGGCGTCGAGCTCCTTCAGGCGCTCGGCCAGCCGCTCCGGAGGAATCTCGTGGCTCATTGCCGCCCTCCACCAGTTTCCTCAAAACACTCGCCAAGGATGTGCCGCAGCCGGGCGACCGCGTAGGAACTCTGCCGTTTCACCGTACCGGGCGTGGTGCCCATGATCCGTGCGACTTCCGCAACCGGCCGGTCCTCCACGTAGCGCAGCACCACGACCGCCCTTTGCCGGGTGGTCAGCCCGCTCAGCGCGCGGGCCAGGTCCAGCCCCAGGTCGGCCCCCGAAGTGGATTCGTAACCTCGTTCGGGTAATTGGTCGGTGCAGTGCTCCCGCCGCCACGACCGCCGCCGCTCGTTCAGCTCGTACCGCAGCAGAATGGCCCGCAGATACGCCCCCGGATAAGCGATGTCGTGCACCTTGGGCCAGGCCACGTACATGCGCTCCAACGTGCCCTGCACATGGTCGTCCGCCTGGTGCACATCGCCGCACACGTGCAGCGCGAAGCGCCGTAATCGTGGTAGCTCGCGCTGCGCCATCACCTGGAAGCGGTCCTTCAGGTCCTGCCTCATCATCCCCCACCGTGACCGGAAAGAACCGCCGGGCAGACAGCTTCCCGCCTGCCCGGCGCCTCTCAGAAACGCTGCAGGTCAGCCGATGCCCCAGGCGCCGGCCACCAGACCCGCCCGCGGCGACCAGACCAGGCCACCGGCAGCCACCCCGTCGTACTGCACGGTGAGGGTGCGGCTGGTCCTCGGCTCCAGCGTCAGCTTCTTGCCGTTCAGCGCCGGATGCCGCTTACCGTTCTTGTCGCTCCAGACGAAGGCGGAAGGCCGCAGCGAGAACTTCTGCAACGCCTGCACATCCAGCCGGACGCTGCCCTTGCCCTTGGCGTGCACGGCCGACTGCGCGGTGACCCGGGCTACCACCCGGCCGGACTTGTACACCGAGACCACCGCGTCCCGCTGCAGGTAGCTGGGTGAGAGCAGTTGCGGCGCACCGGTGGTCAGCTTGCCCTTGACCTGCCAGACGCCGACCGAGTTCTCCCGCTTCGGCGCCCAGACCACGTTGCCGTCGCGCACCCCGGTGAACCGGATGCGAACCGTCTCCGTCTTCTGCGCCGCCACCCGGGTCTTGCGCAGCGGATCAATCGCATCATGGTCACCCCCGGCATCGGCCCAGAGGAACTGCCCGGCCCGGAACGCAAACGTCTGGTACGCCTTCACCTTCAGCACCAGATCGGCCCGGCCCTGAGGATGCGCGGCCGACTCGGCCTTGACGTCGGCCAGTCGCTCGCCCCCGCGATAGACCGACACCACCTTGCCCCGCTGCACGTAGGCCAGTTGCTCACCGGTCTGCGGCAGCCCGGCCGAAACACCCGGAGCCGCCGGAGCGGCCTGAGCAGCCCCCGGCGCCACCACCATCGCCCCACCGGCCAGCGCAGCACACGCAGCCGCCAGGAGCGAGGCCCCCGCCGTGGTCACCTTCTTCATCAGATCTCTCCCCTCGGTTCGACAGCGTTTTCGCTGTCGCCCGAAAGAACACACCGACCACCCGATCAGGTTGAGACCAAAGGGCAGAAATCTGGAAAACCTCGCCAATCACCCACCGAGACGGGATCATGAGGCGCATGAGTCCCACCAGTAGCGCCGAGTGGCAGCAGTTCCTGACGGAGTTCAGCGCCCGGCGGCCCTACGCACCGGAGTGGGGAGCCCAGCCACCGAACCAGGAGTGGCACGGCCGCGAGCCGGCCACGGAGGCCGAACTCAGCGCCGCCGAGCAGCGCCTGGGTACCGACCTGCCGCCGGACCTGCGCAACTTCCTGGCCTGCAGCAACGGCTGGCAGAACCTGGACGAGCTGTACGGTCTGCACTCGGCGGCCGAGTTGCGCTGGGTCAACGACCCGCAGCACGACCTGCTCGACGTCTGGTCCAGCTTCGAGGAGATCATCGAAGTGATCAGCGGCTGCCTGATCGTGCTCGACGACGGCAGCGGCGTGTACGGCCTGCTCCGACCGAACGAGCAACCCAAACCGAACCAGCAGGCCTACAGCTGGGCAGCCGGGGACGGCGAGGATCCGGTGCCGTACCCCAGCTTCTCAGCGATGGTGACCGCGCTGGCCGAAGGAGCTCACCAACCGGCGGGCAGCGGACGTCCCTCTTCGTAACCCGCGGGGGACTGCATCCCGACCACAACCTTGTCGGAGAACTCCGGCACGGACCGCGCCCCGACATAGGTAAATGCCGAGCGCACCCCGGAAGTGATCTCGTCCAGCAGGTCCTCCACCCCGGGCCGCGCCGGGTCGAGGTACATCCGGGAGCTCGAAATGCCCTCCTCGAACAGGCCCTTACGCGCCCGCTGGAACGGAGAGTCGGCCTTGGTACGGGCAGCCACCGCACGCGCCGAGGCCATACCGAAGCTCTCCTTGTAGGCCCGGCCCGACGGGTCCAGCGACAGGTCCCCCGGGCTCTCGTGCGTACCTGCGAACCAGGAACCGACCATCACCTGGCTGGCCCCGGCGGCCAGCGCAAGCGCGACGTCGCGGGGATGGCGCACCCCGCCGTCGGCCCATACATGCCCACCCAGTTCACGCGCCGCCGCCGAGCACTCCAGCACAGCGGAGAACTGCGGCCGACCCACGCCGGTCATCATCCGGGTGGTGCACATGGCACCCGGGCCGACCCCGACCTTCACGATGTTCGCGCCCGCCGCGATCAGATCCCGCACACCCGCGGCCGTGACCACGTTGCCCGCGACCACCGGCACCTGCGGATCCACCGAACGCACCGCGGCCAGCGCCTCCAGCATCTTCTCCTGGTGGCCGTGCGCAGTGTCGACCACGAGCGTGTCCACCCCGGAGTCCAGCAGCGCCTTCGCAACCGCCGCCACATCCCCGTTGATGCCGACCGCGGCGGCCACTCGCAAACGTCCCAAGTTGTCCAGCGCCGGCGAGTAAACCGTGGAACGCAGTGCGCCCTTACGGGTCAGCGCACCCACCAGCACGCCGTCGCGAACGACCGGAGCGAACCGCCGCCGACTGGCGTGCAGCACACCGAACGCAGCCTCCAGGTCGCCCTCAGCCGTATCCGCGTCCAGCACCTCGACGCCGGGCGTCATCACCGAACCGACCTGGGTGAACCGGTCGACGTCGGCGCAGTCGGCCGCCGTGACCACGCCCAGCACGTGCCGCGCGTCGTCCAGCACCACGGCCGCCCCGTGCGAGCGCTTGGGCAGCAGGTTCAGCACGTCCGCGACCGTGTCGTGCTCGTGCACCTCGACCGGCGTCTCGAAGATCGGGTGCCGCTGCTTCACCCAGGAGACCACCTCGTCGACCACGTCGAGCGGCAGGTCCTGCGGGAGCACCGCCATGCCACCGCGCCGGGCCAGCGTCTCGGCCATCCGCCGCCCGGAGATCGCGGTCATGTTGGCCACCACCACCGGGATCGTCGTGCCGGTGCCGTCGGTGCTGGCCAGGTCCACGTCGAACCGCGAGGTCACCGCGGAACGGCCGGGCGCGATGAAGACGTCGTTGTATGTCAGATCGCGCTGCGGCTGATGACCGTCGAGAAAACGCACTCGTGCTCCCAAGAAAAAGGACAGGACTTCACAGTAAACGCGCGACCCTTACGAAACGGTGCCCATCCGCCGACCCACAAACCGCTCGACGCCGGAAACCACCGCATAAGCCAGCACCGACAGCGTGATCACCGCGACCGTCCCCGACCACATGTCGTTGAACTGCGACGCGGCGAAGTCCTTGACCAGCATGCTCCCGATCCCCTGCCCGGTCGCCAGCCATTCGGCCAGGGTTGCCCCGGCGATCGCCCCCGGCACCGCGATCCGGGCCGAGGCGAACACCGCGGGCACGGCGTGCAGCAGACGTACCTTCGCGGTGACCGTGACGCTGGATCCGCCCATCGAGCGCACCACGTCGCAGGCGATGGCCGGCGCCGAACGCAACGCCGCCACCACGCTGACCAGGGTCGGGAAGAACGTGACGACCGAGACGATCACCGTGACCCCGAGCAGCCCGCGGCCGAAGATCAGGGCCAGCAGCGGCGTCATCGCCACCAGCGGCACCGAGCGCAGGGTGATCGCCAAGGGCATGAAGAACCGTTCGACCAGCGGCCACTGCATCACCGCGATCGCCAGCAGACAGGCCGCGACCGTGCCGATCAGGTAGCCGATGCCCGCGTCCCGGATCGTGATGCCCAGCCCGGAAAGGATGTACGAACGATTCTCCGCCGCCTCGGCGTCCGTGACCAGGTGCGCCCAGACGTCCGCAGGTGTCTTGGCGAAGTACGGGCTGAGGTCGAAAGCCTTGATCAGGCCCCACCATCCCGCGCAGACGATCACGATCGAACCCAGAACCCCGACAACCGCAACAACTATGGACGACAGTCGCCCGGCGGTCGCGGCCGATGCGGCTACTCCGGTGGCGGTGGTGACGTCGCGGCCGACCCACGGTGTTGCCAGCCGGCCGATCCAGCCGGCCACGGCGAACACCAGCGCGGACAGCGCCGACATCAGCATGGCGGTGGCCCAGGTGCGGGGAACCTCGAAGGACGACTGCGACTGGACGAGGAGCACGCCCAGTCCGCGCGCAGAGCCGAGGTATTCACCCAGGATCGTGCCCAGAAGTGCTGCCGGCGCGGCGATCTGGAGACCGGCGAACAGGCCGGGCAGCATCGCCCAGAGCCGGATCTTCAGCAGTTCCGTCCACCCCGAACCACCCATCGAACGGATCACGTCGTGGGTGCTGGAGGGCGCCGATCGCAGACCGAGAATGCAGGAGACCAGCGTGGTGAAGAAGACCGACAACGCGGCCAGGGTCTGCTTCGGGGCGTCGCCGGGCAGCACCACGGTCAGGATCGGGGTGATCGCCACCAGCGGCACGCAGAAACTGGCCACCGCGATCCGCAGCAGCAACCGCTCGATCCACAGCACCTGGACGAACGCCACCGCGGCCAGGACCGCCAGCGCGTTGCCGACCAGATAGCCGATGAACGCGTTGGTCAGGGTGACCGAGAGGTTCGCCGGGTAGACCGGAAGGTCGTGGACGAACGCCTCGAGCACCGCCCAGGGGGTCGGAACCACACGGCGTTCGGCGAACAGCTCGGCTGCCAGGACCCAGAGCAACAACAAAAGGACGATGGGCGCGAGTCGGCCCGCCAGGTCGCCCAAGGCGACCCGCGGACGTCCAAAAGCGTTCATTCTCCGTGCTCCGCGAACAAACCCTTGGCCAGGTGGTCGCAGATCTCGTGGAACTCGGGTGTCTGCAACAGATCAGCCGTACGCGGGCGCGGGAAGTCGATGTCGACGACCTCCACCACCCGACCGGGCCGGGCTGCCATCAGCACCACCCGGTCGGCCAGGAACACGGCCTCGCTGATCGAGTGCGTGACCAGCAGCGTGGTGGTCGCCCGCTCGGTCCAGATCCGCTGCAGTTCCAGGTTCATCCGATGCCGGGTGACCTCGTCCAGTGCCCCGAAAGGCTCGTCCAGCATCAGGATCTCGGGCTGTACGGCCAGCGCCCGGGCCAGCGAGACGCGCTGGCGCATACCACCGGAGAGCTGGTTGGGCCGGGCCTTCTCGAAACCGGCCAGGCCGACCAGCTTGATCAGGTCGTCGACCTCGGCCCAGTCCCGTTTACGGCCGGAGACTTCCTGGGCCAGCGCGATGTTGGAGCGGACCGAACGCCAGGGCAGCAGCGCGGCGTCCTGGAAGGCCACGCCCACCTTGTGGTTCTTGCGCGCGTCTTCGGGGTCGCCGCCGTGCACCAGCGCCTGGCCCTCGGAGACGCTGTCCAGACCCGCAAAAATCCTCAGCAGGGTGGATTTTCCGCAGCCGGAAGGACCGAGCAGGGCGGTGAACTCACCTTTGCGAGTGGCCAGATCGACGTGCTCGAGGGCACGGACAGTACCGCCACGGACGCTGAACTCCTTGACCACGTCACGCGCGAACAGGCCACCGGCGTCCACCGATGGCCTGTTCTGTGACGTGTTGCTCAGCCCTTCCACTGCCCGGACTTCTGCAAGCTGCGGATCTCGTCGCGCAGCGTGTGGTCGCGACCCTCCCGCTCGTTCTCCACGTGCGAGGCGGTCTCCCAGAAGTGCTCGACCGTCTTGCCCGCTTCCTGGCCACGCCGGGTGTGCACGTCGAGCGCGTACTCCGGGATCTCGATCGGCTTTTCGGAGGCGTTGATCAGGTGCATGGTGATGTTCGCCCACTCGTCGGACGAACGGTCCTTGGTCCGGTCGGACAGGAACCGGATGGCGTGCACGGCGAACAGCCAGCGGTCGCCGAAGCTCCGGTCCAGCCGCTCGTGCATCTGGTAGAGCGAGTTCAGGACGACCGGCTCCTGGTACGTGCCGTCGCCGGTGTCCTCGCAGGAGATCACGCAGAGCCGGGCCCACATCATCTCTTCGAGGGCAGCCGAGCTCTCGTACATCTCGCGGCCGATCAGCAGGGCCAGCTGCAGATCACCGCGGCGGATCGACTTCTGCAGTGCGGAGATCAGCTCGTCCGCGGCGTAGCCCCGCTTGCTGGTGACGTGGGTCCAGGGGTCTTCGGAAAAGTGAACAGGCATTTTGGATGTCCTTTGATCAGGTCCAGGCTTAGCTGAGCTCGGGGCCGTCGGCGTAAACGGCCTCCAGGATGGAGGTGTCGAAGAGCGAGGCCAGGTCGTCGCCGGGAACATCGATCTGCTGCATGGTCTCGACGTTGCCGGCGATGCCCTCGGCGCTCATGCTGAGCAGGCCGTTGGTCTCGGTCTCGGGGGTCTTGATCAGGTCGGTGAACTCGGCCATCGCCAGCTTCTGCTGCTCCAGGTCGAGGTTCTGGTCCTTGCCCGGGCCGGTCACCATCAGCTCGGCGGCGGCGTCGGTGTCGCTCAGCGCGTCGTTCCAGCCCTTGGCGGTCGCCTTCACGATGCCCTCAAGGGTCTTGCGGCTGTCGTCGTCGGCCAGCGCCTCTTCGGTGGTGAAGAGCACGTTGCCCCAGGCGTTGTAGCCGTACTCGCTGAGCAGGAAGGTCTTGGTCTCCACGCCCTGCGCCTTGAGGGTCAGCGGCTGGTTGTTCAGCAGCGAGACGAAGGCGTCGCAGTCCCCGCCGACCAGCGGGGCCGGGTCGAAGTCGGCCGGGATCATCTCCACGTCGGCCGGGTCCATCCCGTTACCGGTCAGCACGGCGTTGATCACCGACTGGCCGCTGGTCTGCACGCACAGCCGCTTGCCGGCCAGGTCCTGCAGCGTGTTCACCGGCTTGTCGGCCAGCGACATGATCGTGGTGGGGTTGTTCTGCAGCGTGGCGGCGATGATCTTCAGCGGTGCCCCCTCGGCCACCGCGCGCGCCACGATGTCCGCCGAGTTCAGCCCGACCAGCGCCTTTCCGCTGACCACGAGCGGCTCGACGGTGGCGCTCGGGCCGCCCGGGGTGACGGTCATGTCGATCCCCTCGGCCTCGTAGTAGCCCTTGTCCAGCGCCACGTAGGGGCCGGCGTTCTCGACGTTGGCGATCCAGCCCAGCTGCATCGAGGCGACGGTGGGCCCGCTCGCCGAATCGGAACTGCCGGAACCGCAGGCACTCAGCAGACCAAGGGCGGCCACCGTCACCACCGGAATCCGGAAAGCCGGACGGGACAGCAAAGAACGAGGGGACACGAGGGGAAACCTTTCACCGGGCCGCCCGGGCAGGGGCGACGACGTGGGACACACAGAGTCGGCCACCACCTCAGGAGAGGTGGAGGCGCTCACGTACGCGGTAACAGAGGCAGTGCGACGACCGGCGACAACGACGGCCGGGCCCTGGGATCAGGGCAGATGCGAAGCAGGCGTCAGATACCTGCCGCAGAGATCAGGCGCGACCGGGAGCGCGGGAGTTGGAACGACGCCAGCAGCCGGAGTGGCTTCGCATCGTTACCTTCCTTTCCCGCTCGGGCGAACCTGTAGACAGAACTGACGGTAGCCGCCATCTATCCGCCGAAAACGGACACCGTCCGGATTGCGCTGCGAAATTTACGCCAACGTAACCGAAGGCCCAACGGCCCGTGGCGAACCGGTGACCATCGGCAACCTCGCTTCGGCCGGCCGAAGCCCTTCAGGCTTTGCCTCGCTCGCCCCGGCGTGCAAACATCCGGCCGACGGCTCTGGACAATCCGGTTCGCGATATCGCCAGGCCCCCTGCCGAATCGTCTGCCCGGAAAGGCCCGACCCGATGTCCAAGAAGCACCTCTACCTGGCCGGTTTCGAAGTTTTCGCGCCCGACGGCGAACAGCGCGCCGCCCGGATGCGCGAGATCGTCCGCGAGCACGGCCTGGAACCGATCTCCCCGCTCGACGGCGGCAAGGACCTGTCCGGCCTCAGTGGCCCCGACCTGGCGATGGCGATCTTCCGGATCAACGTCGAGATGATCGAGCGGGCCGACGCCGTGGTGGCCAACCTCAACCCGTTCCGCGGGCCGGACCCGGACGCCGGCACCAGCTGGGAGATGGGCTACGGCCACGGCCGGGGCAAGGTCACCTACGGTTACACCGAGGGCCCGGCCACCGCGATCGAGCGCACCGAGCAGCAGTGGCCGCCGATCACCCGCCGTGAGGACGGCTCGGCGGTGGACCGCGACGGGATGACCGTGGAGAACTTCGGCCAGCCCTTCAACCTGATGCTGGCCTGCTGCGGGACCGTCGTGCTGGGCAGCTTCGAGGACTGCATCCGCACCGTGGCCGAGGACGTCCGGGCCGGCAAGCTCTAGGTCTGCGATTGGCACCCCTGCCCGTTTTGCCCGGGCAGGGGTGCGCCATCATGGCCTCGATGTCCGAGAACCAGGATCACGCCTGCTGCGCGCCCGCCCGCGAGAGCGCGGCCCCCGCCGAACCGCAGCCGGTCGCCGCGAACCCCGGTAAGCACAGCATCGAGCAGTGCCTGATCCCGGCGCAGACCTTCGCGATGGGCGATCACCACGGCGACGGCAAGCACGACGACGGCGAGTTCCCGGTCCACCCGGTGAGCGTCTCGGCGTTCAGCATCGACGCCACCACCGTGACCAACGCCGACTGGGCCGAGTTCGCCGAGGACACCGGCTACCGCAGCGAGGCCGAGACGTTCGGCTTCTCGGCCGTCTTCCATCTGGCCTTCGCCGGCGAGGAGTCCGACATCATCGGCCAGCCGCTGGCCACGCCCTGGTGGCTGGGGGTCAAGGGCGCCGACTGGGCGCATCCGCAGGGCCGGCACTCCGGGATCGACGACCTGCTCGATCACCCGGTCACCCACATCAGCTGGAACGACGCCGCTGCCTACTGCACCTGGGCCGGGCGCCGGCTGCCCACCGAGGCCGAGTGGGAGTGCGCCTCCCGGGGCGGGCTGAGCGGCCAGCGGTTTCCCTGGGGGAACGAGGAAAAGCCCGACGGGGAATGGCTTTGCAACATCTGGCAGGGCGTCTTCCCCGGGCAGAACACGATTGAGGACGGGTGGCTCACCACCGCTCCGGTCCGCACCTACCAGCCGAACAAGTACGGCCTGTGGCAGAGCGTGGGCAACGTGTGGGAGTGGTGCGAGGACTGGTTCCACCCGGCCTACTACGCCTTCTGCCTGACCGACGAGCCGATCGAGAACCCGCGGGGTCTGGAACGCGGCAGCCAGAAGTGCATGCGAGGCGGATCTTTCCTGTGCCATCCCTCGTACTGCAACCGCTACCGCAACGCCGCACGCTCGTCCAACACTCCCGACTCCTCGATGGCCAACACCGGTTTCCGCACGGTCGCGCTGAGCGAGGAAGCCGTCTGATCGAGAAGGCTTTACCCGCTCCTTGATTCTTCATTGAGCCCGGAGCGGCCAGCATCGGTCGTATGAAGCAGTCCCTGACCCGCCGTTCCCTGAAGAACACCCGACGGCGGCGCATCTACCTGGCCACCGCATCCCTCGCCGCCCTGGTGATGGCTGCCGGAGGCACCGCCATGGCCGTGCAGCCGAATGACGAGCCGGACGCCGAGCCGAAGACCACCAACACGGCCCCCGCCGCAGCGTTCGCGGGCGAGACCAATACCGAGGAGTGGGCCGGCAACGCCTCGTCGCTGTACCAGAAGTACGCGCGCGGTGGCAGTTCCGTCACCGGTGGCGTGAACGACGCGGCAGCGAAGGACGGCAAGGCCCTCAACCTGACCATCCCGGCCGGTGCAGGTGCCTCACCGAGCAACGCCGCCGAAGTGGCCTCCAAGGAGCAGTTCCTCTACGGCAGCTTCAGCAGCCGGGTCAAGACCGCCGACTGCTCCGCGCAGCCCGAGACCGGTGCGGTGACCGGCATCTTCACCTACGGCAACGACGGCACCGACCAGGACGGCGACGGCCTCACCGACAACAGCGAGATCGACATCGAGGTGCTCTGCGGCCGCCCCGACGTGATCAACCTGACCATCTACACCGACTACGAGGCGAGCACCGAGAAGTCGCAGCGGGTCTCCCGGATCGTCGACCTGCGCCAGGGCAAGGTCATCTCGACCTGCTACTACACCGACTTCTCGGGCAACTGCGTGGAGAACCTGACCGGCGAGCAGTCCAGTCCGGCCACGGTGCCGGCGATCAAGGACTTCGACTCCTCCAAGGCCTACTACGACTACCGGATCGACTGGACCGAGCAGAACGTCAAGTTCACCATCACCGACGAAGCCGGTGAGGAGATCACGCTCTGGGACTACCAGGGTCCCGCCGAGCGCATCCCCAGCCGCCCGGCCGGCTACCTGGTCAACTTCTGGCACACCAACAGCTGGGCGGCCCACGAGCGCCCGAAAACGATCAAGTCGCCCACCGCGCCGCTGACCGTCTCGGTCGACTCCAGCACCAGCACCGCCCTGGACTAGGCAACAACCGTCCTGCGGCCGAGCCTTCAGAACAAGGCGTAGGCCCGGTCGCAGGAGGCCTGGACCGCGTACAACCGGCTGAGCGCGCTGTCGTAGTAGTAGTCCAGGAAGTAGCTGAACGCCGTCTGCACCCCGCCCAGGCACTCGCGCAGGTCCTCGATCTGGTCGGTCTGCAGGTTCAGCTTGTCGTTGGCGTCGTCCAGGCTGCCCTGGGTCTCGTCCAGTTCCGCGCTCTTGTTCTCAAGGTCGCCCTTGGTCCCGACCAGGGTGGCCCGGCTGGCCGCGAGATCCGTCTGGACGCCGCTGAGCTGATCCTTGGTATCGGCCAGGGTGCGCTCGGTGCGGTGCAGGTCGGCCCGGGTCTGCAGGTGCACGGTCAGCGCGGCCCCGATCAGCAGCAGGGCCAGCAGGCCGCTGAACGCCTTGACCCAGGTGCTCGCATTCGCCGAGAGATGCGGCCCCCGCGGTGCTTCCGGCAACCGGTCACGCAGTCGTTCGAGCAGACCAACGGACGTTTGTGCGGCCGGCGCGGTCGGCACCGGCTGAGTCGGTAGTAGTGGAGGAGATACCACGGCCGCGGTCGGCTGCAACGGGATCGGCGCCGCCAGCTGATTCGGCCGGCTGACCCGGAAGTCCGTGCCACAGCTCTGGCAGAACAGCCAGGTGGTGGCGACCGGCCCCTTACAGGTCGGGCAGGACCAGCTGGTGTTCTCTTCCGGAAGGTGCACTGCGGAGCTGATTTCGGGCATGGTTCATCGATCCTTCAGGTCTGAGGGGATGGATCCGGGCGAGGACCGCGGGTCAGCAGACGTGCAGCACGTTGCACAAAGTCGCTGCGGGAATGGCGAATCCGAGTCCTTCGGCGCCCTCGGTGACGTACTTGGCCACGGACACCCCGATCACCTCGCCACGAAGGTTGATCACCGGGCCACCGCTGTTGCCCGGGCTGATCGGGGCCGAGAACTGCATCTCCCGCTCGCCGTCCTCGGTCCGGAAGGCCGAGACGATGCCCGAGGTGACGGTGCCGCCCAGGCCCAGAGGTGAGCCGAGCACCAGCACCGGGTCGCCGACCGCGGGCTTCTTGGCGGCGATCGGCAGGACCGGCAGCTTCTCCTCAACCGACACCACGGCCAGGTCGGCCGACTGCTCGACCTGATCGATGGTTCCGGTGTACTCGGCGTCGTCCCGGACGATCTGGACGGTCCGCCCGCCGGAGCGCCAGGTGTCCTTGACCACGTGATAGTTCGTGATCAGCTCGGAGCCGTCGGCATTCGCGGAGACCACCCAGGCCGAGCCGGTACCGGTCTCGGTGTCCACGGTGAACACCGACGGCTGGGCCTTGCTCGCCACCTTGGCCGGGTCGGGCTGACCGTCGACCTTGCTCTGCAGTGAGGCGATCTGGTTGGTCAGAGTGGCGGTGCTGCCGCTGAGCGAGTCGAGCTTGCGCTGCAGTTCGGTGTTGGAGGCGGTGGCCTGGTCCAGGGCCTGCTCGGTGGCCCGCTGATCGGTGAGGTTCTTCGCCCCCAGTCCGATCCCGCCCAGCAGTAGGGCGAAGACGATGACGCCGGCCCCGATTCGCAGCCCGCGCCGCGGCTTGTGCGCGACTTCGGTGATCCGGACCACCGGCACCGCCGGCGGAACTACAGAGGGCGGCGCTGCCCGGCCGCAGTTGTCGCAGACCTGCCCGACGCGAGGCTGCCCGCAACCGGTACAGAAACCGGTCTGCTGACGGGGAACGCTGAGCGCGTCGGGTTGCATGTGTCGTCTCCAAGCAGTCGGCGGCACACCCGGGCTGCTCTCCAGGCGCGATCGCCCCTGTCGGTCGGCCGCCCGCCGATATTGCCTACCCGAGAACGCTTTCAGCCCGACGCATCAAGCCACCTTGGCAGCCGTGCTCACCTTCTTTCCGGTCGGTGACGAAAGAGCCGAACAGGGGACGTCCGTCCGGCACCCCAGGGTTCGGGGCACCGGACGGAGCCGCCTCAGATCGGTTCAGATCGGGTTCAGCAGGAACCGTTGTCCACCCAGACGTCCTGGGCGTTCGCACCCGGCTTGTCCCCGTACGTCCACCATTTGGCCGTCCACGCGTGCGCGTTGTAGGAAACCTTGGCCCCGCCGTTGTAGGCGGTGGTGGCGTTCCAGGCAGCCAGCCCGTTGCACCCGGTGGTGGGCGGGTTGGTCGTGGTCGGAGGGGTGGTGGGCGGTGTCGTGGGCGGGTTGGTGGTGGGCGGGTTGGTGCCGCCGCCACCGGGCAGGCTGGACAGGTGGCCGCCCACGGTGTTGGCCCAGTTGTAGTTGTTCGAGGCATCCCAGTTGATCGACCAGGTCATCGCGCCCCGCAGCGTGGGGTACTTGGCCGTCGGCTTGTACGAGCCGCAGTTGGTGCCCATGGTCAGGCAGTCCAGGGCGTTGTTGACCACCGCCGGGCTGACGTAACCGCTGCCCGCGCCGCTGGTGCTGGCCGGCAGGCCCAGGCCGACCTGGTCGGGGCGCAGATGACCATCGAGCAGGATGTCGGCCAGCGCGGTCTGGAAGTCGACCGTGCCCTGGCTGTAGACCTTGCCGTCCCGCCCGAGCATGCTGCCGGAGTTGTAGTACTGCGTGTTGACCACCGTGATCAGGTCTTTCACCTGGTCGATGAGCTGCAGGTAGGAGCCGCCGGGCTGGACGTAGATGGTCTCCGGGGCCATGGTCAGCACGAAGTTCGAACCGGCCTTGCCGGCCAGGGATTTCAGCGCCGCCGTCATCTGGGTCAGGTTCGGCGCGTTCTCCAGGTCGATGTCCACGCCGTCGAAGCCGTACTCCTGCATCAGGGCGTAGGTGGTGTCGGCGAAGGCGGTGGCGGCCGCGGCGTTGGGCAGGGTGATCGTGCCGTTCTGCCCGCCGACCGAGATCACCACCTTCTGGCCGCGCGCCTTCAGGGTGGCCACGTCGGCCTTGAACTGCGCGTCGGTGTAGCCGCCGAGGGCCGAGGACAGGCCGCTGTCGAGGGTGAAGTCGATGGCCCCGGCGCGGCTGGGCACCGCATCCGCGAAGGCCACCGCGACGATGCCGTAGCTGCGCGGAACATCGGCCAGTTTCAGGGTTTTGGCGCCGTTGTTGAAGTTCTGCCAGTACCCGGTGAGCAGATGGGTGGGCAGGCTGGGCGCGGCGCTGGCCGGGCCCGAGGCGAAGAGGGTGGTGACGGCGAACGCCACCACGGCCACCAGCAGCGAGAACGTCCCGATCAGGGTGGGGGTGACGCCGCGGGTGGCCGTTCGGACAGAGAGGTGTCGGCTCATCGATGGCTCCGGTTCGGTCAGGGAGGTCCGGCTGGGTCAGGGACAGCCGGCGTTCGAACCCGTAATTAGTAAACTTTCCTCACTAATTACTGTTCATAAAGGTAGCAGCGCTGCGGCGGTCGAGAAAGCACAGAAAGCGCATTTCACCTTCATTTAGGCAGCTGACAAGCCTGGGCCGTGAAATCCGTTTGTTCGCCGAGCGGTCCGGTGCCTATCCTCGTGAACATGTGTGCAGGCACCGCCTTGATGCGGCTCAGGTCCGCCGCCTGACGGCGGTCGGTCCCGAGCCCCTCTGACGGCTTTCTCCCGCCGCCGTTTCCGGCCATCTCGCCGGGCGGCTGCTTCAGCGTGCCCGGCTCCGAAACGAGCTGTGGAGAAATCCGTGCCTGCCAACACTCCTTTGTCCGCCGACGCCCCTTTGCCGGCCGGTGACGCCGCCCATCTGCGCGCCGAGCACCTGTTCCTGACTCTCGGCGCCCGCGCGGTACTGAACGACGTCTCGGTCACCGTGTCGGCCCGCTCCCGTCTGGCCGTGGTCGGCGAGAACGGCCGCGGCAAGACCACGCTGCTGCAGGTCCTGGCCGGCACCCTGGCCCCGGACTCCGGAACCGTGCGGCGCAACGGCACTTTCGCCCTGCTGGAGCAGACCATGCCAGTGCACGGCGGGCAGACCGTCGGCACG
The DNA here is from genome assembly GCF_021129305.1 of Kineosporia babensis. Lineage (GTDB taxonomy): Bacteria > Actinomycetota > Actinomycetes > Actinomycetales > Kineosporiaceae > Kineosporia > Kineosporia babensis. Next base: position 144,666 of record NZ_JAJOMB010000001.1, read on the forward strand.
ATCATCGAGCAGGCCCTGGCCGCCCCGCTGGCCGCCCTCAAAGCGTTCGACGCGGCGACCGAAGAGCTTTCGAATCAAACTGAGAACGCGGACGAGCACTACGCCGCTGCGCTCGAGGCCGTGACTCGGCTGGACGCGTGGGACGCCGAGCGGCGGGTGGACGTGGCGTTGGAAGCTCTCAACGCCTGTCCGGACCGCAGCCGGGAACTGGCTGCGTTGTCGGTGGGTCAGCGCTACCGAGTCCGGCTGGCCTGCCTGCTGGGCGCGCAGTACGACCTGATGCTGCTCGACGAACCCACCAACCACCTGGACGCCGACGGGCTGGCCTTCCTCACCGGCCGACTGCAACAGGCGCCCGGCGGGCTGGCCGTGGTCACCCATGACCGGGCTCTGCTCCACGACCTGGCCACCGACTTCCTGGACCTGGATCCCAGTCGCGACGGACGTCCCAAGTTCTATACCGGCGGCTACCCCGGCTGGCAGGACGGCCGCCGGGCCGAACGCGCCGCCTGGGTGGCCGACCATGCGGAGCAGGTGGCCGAGCATCAGCGTCTGGCGCAGGCCGCTGACCAGGCTCGCGACCGGCTGAGCACCGGCTGGCGCCCCGACAAGGGCACCGGCAAACATCAGCGGCAGTCGCACGCGCCGGGCGTGGTGCAGGCGTTCAAGCGCCAGCAGGAGGCGCTGGAGGCCCACCGGATCACCGTGCCCGAGCCACCGGCCGAGCTGACCTTTCCGCAGCTCACGATTCGCAAGGGGGCGCCGCTGCTGACCTGCACCGCGGTCACCGTCGAGGGCAGGCTGAGCACTCCGGTCAGCCTGCAGCTCAGCGGGGGCGACCGGCTGCTGGTGACTGGGCCGAACGGGGTCGGTAAGTCGACTCTGCTGGGTGTTCTCACCGGCGGGCTGCTGCCGAGCACCGGCACCCTGAAAACGGCCAAGGGAGTCACCGTTGCGATCGTTGGCCAGGAGGTGCTGCCCTGGCCGGCCGAGCGCACCGCCCAGCAGATCTACGACGCCTACCCGACCGAGCAGCCCAAACCCTCGCTGGCGTCCTCTGGTCTGCTCGATCCGCAATCCCGGCGGACCCCGGCCGGACGCCTGTCGCACGGCCAGCAACGACGGCTCGACCTGGCCCGCCAGCTGGCCCGCCGACCCGACCTGATCGTCTTCGACGAGCCGACCAACCACCTGTCGGCGACGCTGGTGGACGAGCTCACCGAGGCGCTCGCGAGCACGCCGGCCGCGGTGGTGGTGGCCACGCACGACCGGCAACTGCTCAACGACCTGGCCGACTGGCCAAGGCTCTCGCTCTAGGTCCCCAGGTCCCAGGGCATCCGGACCACGACCTTGCCCTGTTCCGGGGTGGGGTTGAGGGCCAGCCGGTAGGCCGCCTCGATCTCCACCGCGTGCAGAACGTCGGTGACGTAACCGGTCTCGAGCTCCGGATGCTCGGCGAGGTAGGTATCGGCCTCGGCGAGCATCCGGCGCCGCTGCAGCGTGACCCCGGAGCGCAGCACCAGGTTCTTGCGCTGCACCTGGCGCAGGTTCACGGTCTGGGCCGCCTCGTCGACGATGCCGAACTGGTACACCTGCCCGTTGAAGGCGGCCACCCGGATCGCGTCGTTCAGGGTGCCGGCCTGGTGCCCGATGCACTCGATCACGATCTGGGGCTCGAGCACCACGTCGCGGGCCCAGCGGTCGGTGGAGGCCCAGACCACCTCGTCCACCCCGAAGCGGGCGCCGATCCTGGTGCGGTTCACCCGGTCCACCCCGATGATCCGGCCGGCTCCGCGCGAGCGCAGGACATGGCTGAAGAGCAGGCCGATCGGCCCGAGCCCGAGCACCACCACGTCCTGGCCGCGCACGTCGCCCAGCTGCTCGACGGCGTACAGGACGCAGGCCAGAGGCTGCAGAGCGACGGCGATCTCGGGCTTCAGCTCGGGCCGGTAGGCCGCCACCTCCTCGCCGTTGGTGGTCAGGTACTCGACCACCCCGTCCGAGCGGGTGGCCCAGCCGACCACCTGGTCACCGACCTGGTGCGCGGGGTGGGCCGAGGCCACCACCTCGCCGGTGATCTCGTGCAGCGGGAAGCCCGGTTCCCCGAACATGCTGTCCTTCAGGGTGCCCTCGGGCGTCGTGGCGCCCCGGAAGAAGACCAGGTCACTGCCGCAGATACCACCCGAGGTGGTGCGCAGCACCACCTGCCCCGAGCTCGGCGCCTCGGGCTCAGGCACCGAGCACCGCTCGAACCGGCCCGGCCCCGCCATCCGATAAGCCCACATGCTGCTCACCCTCCACCCGTCAACCACACCGTTGCAGAGGGTCAGGCTAAGCGCCCAAGACGAATTCGGGCAGATCCGGCGGGCTCAGCCTTCGAGCTCGGCGAGCCACTCGGCGTAGGTCTGGGTGCCGTGCACCGCGCCCGGCCCGGCAACCAGCGTGCCGTCGCGCATCGCCCGGCCGGAGGCCCCCGGAACCGGTAGTGGGATCACGAAACCGCGCCGGCCAGTGCGTTTCAGGTAGGCCCGGACCATCTCGACCATCCGCTCCTCGCGCGGGCCGCCGAGATCGGGGACCCGCCCGGCCGCGGGCTTCAGGGCCAGATCAACCAGGTGCTGCGCGACCTCGCGGGCCGCCACCGGCTGGTTGCGCATCACCGGGATCAGGTGCACCGGGCCCAGGCCGATCTGCCCCAGGACCTGCGGGGCGAACTCGTGGAACTGGGTGGCGCGCAGGATGGTCCAGGGCACCTCGCCGGCCTCGATCAGCCTCTCCTGCAAGAGCTTCCCGTGGTAGTAACCGCTCGGCGCATGGTCGATGCCGACGATCGACAGGGCCAGGTGGTGGCGCACCCCGGCGACCTGCTCGGCGGCCAGCAGGTTCCTGGCCACGGCGCCGAAGAAGCCCTCCGAGGCGGCCCGGTTCAGGGTGGACACCGAGGTCACGTCGATCACGGCGTCCACGCCGGCCAGGTCAAGACCCTGCCCGGTGACGAGGTCCACGCCCGCCGAGCGGGTGAGCAGGACCGGGTCGTGGCCGCGTTCGGTGATCACGTCGATCACGGGCCGGCCCACCCGGCCGGTGCCGCCGGCCACCGCGATCCTCATCGCTGAGCCTCCTGCCAGGCGGCCAGGGTGATCGGCGAGATCGTGGCCTCGCCGAGTGGCACGAGGCTGTCCTGCTCGACCTTCGCGCCCGCGTACAGGGCCTTTTCGTCGGCGACCACGTCGGCCTGTGGCATTGCGAGGCGGATGAACTCGGCCAGCCCGAAGCGCTGCGGGCCGGCCACGTCGAGGCGGGTGTTGCGCGGTTCGCCCACCGCGACCTCGGCCAGGATCCGGGCGACCTCGGCGGAGGCGATCGGCTGGACCGAGGCGGTGGGCAGATGCACGGTGTCGCCCTGCTGGGACATCGCCGCGATACCGGCTGCGAACTCGAAGAACTGGGTGGCCCGGACGATCGAGAAGCCCGCCGCCCCGGCCGTGGCTGCTTCTTCCTGGGCGACCTTGGCCAGCATGTACCCGCTGTCGGGCACGCGATCGGCGCCGACGATGGAAAGCACCACGTGGTGCCCCACCCCGGCCTCCGCCTCGGCCTTGAGCAGGGTGGCGGTGGAGGTGGTGAAGAACTCCTGGGCAGCGGCGAAGTCGGGGGTGTTGGACACGTCCACCACCACCTGAGCCCCGGCCAGGGCGGCCGCCACGCCCTCGCCGGTGATGGTGTCGACGCCGGTGGACGGCGAGGCCGCGACCACCTCATGCCCCTGCTCGCTCAGCATGCCGACCACTTGCGAACCGATCAGACCGCTGCCACCGATCACGACGACCTTCATGACCTGTCACCTCTTCGCTCGGTAACTCGGACCTTTCTTGTCCGAGTAACTGAACTGTACTCGGACAAGAACAGTCCGAGTCAACTACGATGTGCGGATGAAGATGTCCGACGGCGTGGAGTGGGCAGTGCACTGCTGCGTGGTGCTCACCGCCGCCGACCGCCCGGTGCCGGCCGCCCGACTGGCCGAGTTCCACGACGTCTCGGGCAGCTACCTGGCCAAGCAACTGCAGGCGCTGTCCCGAGCGAAGATCATCCGGTCGGTCCAGGGCAAGGACGGCGGCTACACGCTGGCCCGGCCGCCCGAGGAGATCTCGGTCTACGACATCGTCCGGGCCGTGGACGGCGGCCGGCCCGCCTTCGTCTGCAGCGAGATCCGCCAGCGCGGGCCCTTCGCCGGCACCCCGGAGCAGTGCCTGGAGCCGTGCGGCATCGCTCGCACCATGGCCGTGGCCGAGCGGGCCTGGCGGGATTCGCTACGCGGGGTCACCGTGCTCGATCTGGCCTCCGAGGTCGCGGCCAAGACCGACAGCACCCGGGCCGGGCGAATGCTGACCTGGCTGAACGGCCAAGAGCAGGACGCGTGAGCACCGTTACCATTTCGTAAGCTAGCCTCGCAGGGCACCACGACCCGATCAAAGGAGACGTTCGTGACCCTGGGTAGGCAGATCGCCATCTCATCCGTGGCCGGCGCCCTGGTTGTCGGTCTGGCCGGCACCGCGAGTGCGGCCGTGCCGAAGTGTCAGGGCAAGCGCGCCACCATGGTCGGCACCTCGGCCGCCGACACCCTGATCGGCACCGACGGGGACGACGTGATCGTCGGTCTGGCAGGCAACGACTTCATCGAGGGCAACGGCGGCAACGACCTGATCTGTGGCGGCGACGGCAACGACGTCATCTCCGGAGGCACCGGCAACGACCGCGTCCAGGGCGACGCCGGGGTGGACCTGATCTCCGGCAATTCTGGAAACGACCGGCTATGGGGCGGTTCCGGCACCGACACGATCCTCGGCGGGGCCGGCGCGGACAAGATCTACGGCAATTCTGGCGCCGACAAGATGTCCGGAGGCACCGGCAACGACTACCTATCCGGCGGTGACGGCGCCGACGACCTGCGCGGGAATGCCGGGAACGACACGCTTCTGGGCGGTGAGGGGGCCGACTACCTGGCCGGTGGCGCGGGTAAGGACAAGCTTTCCGGTGGGGCGGGCGCGGATTCCGTCTACCAGGGCAATGGGACCCGCTGACAAAACCGGACGAACCCTGATGAAAAACTGTGGAGCAGGTCACAGATCATAACGCCGCGGCGTTGGTGACCGATCAGTACCGTCACAGTCCCGCGGGCATTCTCGCGGCAGCAGCCCGGATCCCACGGACGGGAACCGGACGAATTCAGGGAGCACCTTCGTGAACGTGCGTAAGCGTTTTGCGATCCTCAGCATGTCGGCCGTCGTCCTCGGCGCCCTGGCGCTGGGTACCGCCGGTTCGGCGCAGGCCGCCCCGCTGAAGTGTGGCGGCAAGACCGCGACCATCGTCGGGACCAACGGCGACGACTCGCTGGTCGGCACCCAGGGCGTCGACGTGATCGTCGCCCTCGGCGGGGCCGACTACATCGAGGGCCGGGGCGGCAACGACATCATCTGCGCGGGCAAGGGCGACGACCTGATCAGCGGGGGCGCCGGGAACGACAAGATCTACGGCGACGCGGGCTTCGACCAGATCCTGGCCGGCGCGGGCAACGACCTGGTGTACGGCGGCAGCGGCGACGACGTGATCCTCGGCAACTCGGGCAACGACAAGCTCTACGGTGACGCGGGTATGGACATCATCACCGGCGACGCGGGCAAGGACTGGATCAGCGGCGGCAAGGGTGACGACATCCTGACCGGTGGTTCCGGTGTCGACACGATCTACGGCAACGCCGGCAGCGACGTGATCGGTGGCGACAGCGGCAAGGACAAGCTGTACGGCGGCACCGGCCGCAACTACATCTACCAGGGCAGCCTGCCCAAGTAACAGCTTCGAGGACGCCCGGCCGCTGCGGTGGCCGGGCGTTCTCGCGTCCTCAGCCGGGTGTTGAGAGCGTGCCCCAGCTCCAGCCCGAGATGTGCTCGATCCGGCCCCGCCACAGCACCGGATCGCCCGGCGGGGTGGGCACGAACGTCTCCCCCATCACGTACCGAGCGTTCTTCAGGTGCAGGTACTCGTACTCCTCGGGCCGCGGGTCGTTGCGCATCGGCTCGATCACCTCGGTGACCGCCTCGTGCAGGCCCTTGTTCAGGTAGCGGCGCAGCGAGGTGGCGATCGACTCGCCGCCGTTCATGGTCTGGCCCAGCAGCCGCAGCCATTCGTCCTGCCCGACCAGGGCCCCGGAGACCAGGGCTCCGTCCACCGCCACGGTGATCCCGAGCTCGAACGAGGCCTGCTCGGCGATGCTGGCGAACAGTCGCAGGATCGGGTCCCCCGCAGCGACCGGCACCGGCTCCAGCGTCATCGTGCCCATCGCCAAGGTGTCGTCGCTCATGTGGCTGTGCATCGGCAGCGGGGTGACTCGGCTCAAGCCGCGCTGACCTTCTCGGGTGAATCCTGGTGCGCGCAGGGCAGGGTCGGGTCGAAGGCGATGTCGACGATCTCGTCCAGCCGGGCCCGGGCGGCGGCCAGATCGGCCATCTGCCGGTCGATCCGGTCTCGCTCGGCCAGCAGCAGGGCCTTGGTCTCGTCGGTCGAGACCCCGGTGATCGTGCACGGGATCAGCGCCTGGATGGTCTTGCTGGAAAGGCCTGCGGCGAAGAGCAACTGGATCAGGCCGACCCGCTCCACCGCGTGCTCGGCGTAGTGCCGCTGCCCGCTGGAGCTGCGCTCGGACTGCAGCAGTTCCTGCTCCTCGTAGTACCGCAGGGACCGCACGCTGACGCCGGAACGTTCCGCCAGTTCACCGATACGCATGCTCTTGCCCCTCACATTGATGTCAGGTTTTAGCGTAACCGCAGATGCCGCCCAGCGGGGGCGGTCAGCGCACGAGGAGCACGTCATGAAGGTTGCCGGATCTGTCGCCCTGGTCACCGGGGCCAACCGTGGGCTCGGCCGCGCAATGGCCGCTCACCTGCTGGAACGCGGGGCGGCGAAGGTCTACGCGGCGGCCCGGACGCCCTCCCAGGTGGACCTGCCCGGGGTCGAGGCGATCCAGCTGGACATCACCGACCCGGAGTCGGTGAAGGCTGCCGCGGCGATCGCGACAGACGTCTCGCTGGTGGTCAACAACGCCGGGATCTCGACCGGCGCGGCCTTCCTGACCGACCAGCTGGAGGGGGTGCGACGGGAGATGGACACGCTCTTCTACGGCACGCTGAACGTCTCGCGGGCCTTCGCCCCGATCCTGGGCGCGAACGGGGGCGGCGGGATGATCAACATCCTGTCCGCGATGAGCTGGTTCTCGTACAACGGGGGCGGCGGGGGCTACTCGGCGGCCAAGGCGGCGCAGTGGTCGCTGACCAACAGCCTGCGGGTGGAGCTGTTCCCGCAGAAGACGCAGGTGGTGGGCGTGCTGCTGGGCATGGCGGACACCGACATGGTGCCCGAGGGCTGGACCGGGCCGCTGCTGACTCCGGCCCAGGTGGTCACCGCCGCGCTGGACGGGCTGGAGGCCGGGAAGCAGGAGGTGCTGGCCGACGACTGGAGCGCCTACGTGAAGGCCTCGCTGGCCAAGGACCCGGCCGAGTTCTACACCCAGGACTACCTGAACGGCCTCTTCCCGGCCGCCTGAGCTGATGCCGGGCGGAGATGCGGCTGAGCTCAGGCGGCGCTGGTGGCGAGGGCCGGCTGCTCGAGCTTGCCGGTCTTCTTCGCCCACAGCTCGAAGGCCACGGTGGCGAACGGCGGGATGGACGCCGCGAGCGCCACCAGCGTGGTGATCACCGACCAGCGCTGGGTGCGCGAGACCACCAGGGTGAGCGCCACGTAGGCCATGAAGACGCCGCCGTGGATCGGGCCGAAGATCTGCACGCCCGCCTCGGTGGTCTCCGGCACGTACTTGATGAACATGCCGATCAGCAGGCCCAGCCAGCTGACCGCCTCGGCGAAGGCGACGACGCGGAACGCGGTGACCAAGCGGGAGTTCATGGCCGCAGAGTTTGCCATGCCGCCGGGTGTGACCACGCTCGCGGCTCGACCCGGGAACTTCTGCCCGGTTCTCGTCGCAAACCGGCCTGGCCCGTCAGCCACCGCAAACCGCTCGAGGCTCCCCACCGTCCATGGGTGGGGAGCCTCGAGGGTTTTCAGGATTTCCGGTTGTACATCCGCAGCGCGATCGGTGCGAACACCACGACCAGCACGGCCGAGGCGCCGAGCACGAAGAGGATGTCGCCGCCGTCCGGACTGTCGTTCATCAGCCCCCGGGCCGCCTCGACCAGCAAGGTGACCGGGTTGACGTCCACGAACGACTGCAGCCAGCCCGGCATGGTCTCCGGCGGGGCGAACACCGAGCTGACGAAGGTGAGCGGGAACAGGATCATCATCGCCATGCCCATCACCGCGTTGGGCGTACGCACCTTCAGCCCCAGGATCAGCCACAACCAGCTGAGCGAGAAGCAGAAGATCAGCAGCAGGCCCACCGCGCCGATCACGCCGACGAAGCCACCCGGCGCCCGGTAGCCGATCAGCACGCCCACGACCAGCACGATCGTGGAGGCCATCAGGTACCGCAGGGTGTCTCCGAGCAGGGCCCCGACCAGCAGCGACGGCCGCCAGACGGGCAGCGAGCGGATCCGGTCGAAGACCCCCTTCTCGATGTCCTGGTTGATCGTCATCGCGGTGTACATGGTGATGAAGATGATGGTCTGGACCAGGATCCCGGGCAGGGCGTACTGCAGGTACTCCTTCGGCGAGCCGGAGACCGCGCCGCCGAAGACGTAGGTGAACATCAGCGTGAACATGATCGGGAACATGGTCACGTCGAACAGTTGCTCGGGGACGTGCTTGATCTTCAGCAGGGCGCGCCAGCCGAAGGTCAGCGAGGAGTTCACTGCGCTGGCCCGGGGCGGGCGCTCGCCCGAGCCCAGGGCCGCGATGATCCGCTGGTCCATCCCGGCGCCGGGGGCCGGTTTCGGGGTTACCACCTCACCGGTACTCATGCCGGTACCTCCTTCTCCTGCGTCTCCTCGGCCGGGCGGCCGGTCAGGGCGAGGAACACCTCGTCGAGACTGGGCTGCCCGAGCGAGTACTCACTGATCACCAGGCCGTGGTCGCCGACCCGCTGCAGGGCCCCGGCCACCGCGGTGGGGTCGGACACCCGCAGCGACACCGAGGCCGGGTCGGACTCCAGCACCGGCTCCGCGCCCAGACTTTCGCCCAGGAGGCGGGCCACCTCGCTCCGATCGGCGGGGTCGGCCACCCGGACCTTGACCGCGCCGGAGCCGACCGAGGCCTTGAGCTGACCGCTGGTGCCCTCGGCGATCACCTTGCCGTGGTCGATCACCGCGATCCGGTCGGCCAGCTGGTCGGCCTCCTCCAGGTACTGCGTGGTCAGCAGGATCGTGGTGCCCGCGCCGACCAGGGCCCGGACGATCTCCCAGACCTGGTTGCGGCTGCGCGGGTCCAGACCGGTGGTCGGCTCGTCGAGGAACATCAGATCGGGCCGCACGACGATGCTGCCGGCGATGTCGATCCGCCTGCGCATACCGCCGGAGTAGGCCTTGACCTGCTTGTTCGCCGCATCGCCGAGGTCGAACGCGGCCAGCAGCTCGGTGGCCCGGGCCTTCGCCGCCGCCCGGGAGTAGCCGTAGAGCCGGCTGAGCAGCAGCAGGTTCTCCATCCCGGTCAGGTCCTCGTCGAGCGAGGCGAACTGGCCGGTCAGGGCCACCCGGGAGCGCACCTCGGCGGCCTCCCGGACAACGTCGTGCCCCAGCACGGTGGCGGTGCCCCCGTCCGGCTCGAGCAGCGTGGCCAGCATCCGGATGGTGGTGGTCTTCCCGGCGCCGTTCGGCCCCAGTACCCCGTACACCCCACCGGCGGGGATCTGCAGATCCACCCCGTCCACGGCCCGCATCTCGCCGAACACCTTCACCAGACCGGCCGTTTCGATAGCCAGGTCGGTCATCGCACCCCTCCTGAGGAAGTTCTGCTTGTCGTGTCGTCTGATCGGACTGAGGCCGGGGCCGGTTCTCATCGGTCCCTGGCCCGTGGTTCTGTTCAGATTGGCGGCTGAACCCCACTTGAGGTCAAGGCTCCCCGGGTTCCGGCGGGTGCAGGGTAGCCCGGCCGGGTGGCCCGGCGCCCGCTGATTCTCCACCCGGCGTAGCGTTGTCTGACACCCAGTGAGGGAGGACGACGATGTCTCTAGGACCGCCCGACGACCAGAGCCGCAGGGACCTGGGACCGGACGACGCCGCCCGGCCGACCCGGCCGAGTGATCGCGGCGCCTGGCGCAATCACGAGCATGACACCACCGACGACGAGGTGGACAGCGGCGTCTCCCGGCTTCCGCTCTCCTGAAAAGGTTTCCCCGGGCCACCGATCCGGCCCGGGGATTCCTGGGTCCTTACGGCCAGGGCCTTTTCGGGTGGCTGGGCGCCATTCATCCCCCGGATGCCCCGAAGCGCCAATTGGAGACGCGGTTGCGCAGTCGGGTGAACCAGTTCGGTTTCGTGGGGGTGGGCTTCGGCGGTGGAACTGGTTCCGGTGCCGGACGTACCTGCCGCCAGAGCGCCACGGTCTCGTCCGCGTCGATCACGCCGACCGCGATCAGCGGCCCGTCCATCGGCCGGCGGTACTGATCCAGCAGGCGGTGATTGAAGTCGGCGATGGTCTCGCGCAGCACTTCCTCGGAGCCGACCGTGGGCAGGGCGGCCAGTAGCGCGGCCCGCTCCTTACGCAGGATCAGCAGGGGCGGCAGAAAGGCATGCATGTCACCGCCGGAGCGCTCCACCCAGTCCTGGGCCCACTGTTCCGCGGTGAAGGGCCGATCCAGATTACGCAGCGGCTTGCCGGCGCCCTCCAGGTTGTCGAAGGCACCACGCTGCCGAGCCTCGCGCAGCTGACGCTCCACCCAGTCCTCGTGTCGCAGGTAGGCGGGCTTCTTCTCGGTCATGGCCTCCCCAGTGCACTCGCCGGTCCCACCGGTACAACGCCCGCGGCCGACCGATCTACTCCTGGGTCAGGGCCTTGAGGACCTGCTCGCCGTAGCGCTCCAGTTTGGCCTGCCCCACCCCGTCCACCGTGCCGAGCTGCTCCAGGGTGCGCGGCAGCTGGGTGGCGATCTGCCGCAGCGTCTTGTCGTGGAAGATCACGTAGGCGGGCAGCCCCTGCTCCTTGGCCACCCCGGCCCGCCAGGCCCGCAGCCGCTCGAACACCGGCGCCGCCTCGGGCGGCAACTCCACCACCGGCTTCTTCGACGAGCCACCGGAGGAGCCCGACGAGCGGGCCGGCTTCTCCGGTTCGCGGCGCATCATCACCTCGCGCTCGCGGCGCAGTACGGCGGCGCTGCCGTCGGTGAGGGTAAGGGTGCTGTACTCGCCCTCGACCGCCAGCAGGTTGTTGGCCAGCAGCTGGCGCACCACGCCGCGCCACTGCGACTCGCTCAGCTCGGTACCGATGCCGAACACGCTGAGCTGGTCGTGCCGGAACTTGGTGACCTTCTCGGTCTTCTTGCCCAGCAGGATGTCGATCGACTGCCCGGCGCCGAACTTCTGGTTCCGCTCGCTCTGCAGCCGGTAGACGGTGGACAGCAGTTTCTGCGCGGGGACGGTGCCGTCCCAGGTCTGCGGCGGGTTCAGGCAGGTGTCGCAGTTACCGCACGGTTCGGCCTCCTGGCCGAAGTAGTTCAGCAGCCGGATCCGCCGGCAGTCGACGGTCTCGCAGAGCGCAAGCATGGCGTCGAGATGGGTGGAGAGCTTGCGGCGGTGCGCAAGGTCGCCCTCCGACGAATCGATCATCCGGCGCTGCTGCACCACGTCGGCCATGCCGTAGGCCATCCAGGCGGTGGAGGGCTGACCGTCCCGCCCGGCCCGGCCGGTCTCCTGGTAGTAGCCCTCGATCGACTTGGGCAGGTCCAGGTGCACCACGAACCGCACGTCCGGCTTGTCGATGCCCATCCCGAACGCGATCGTCGCCACCATCACCAGGCCGTCCTCCCGCAGGAACCGGGACTGGTTGGCCGCCCGCACCCGCTGGTCCAGCCCGGCGTGGTACGGCAGGGCGGGGATCCCGGCCGCGCTCAGCGTCTCGGCGGTCTTCTCGACCGAGGCCCGGGACAGGCAGTAGACGATGCCCGCGTCCCCGTTGTGCTCGGTGCGCAGCAGGTCGAGCAACTGCTTGCTGGGCGAGTTCTTCGGCACGATCCGGTACTGGATGTTGGGCCGGTCGAAGCTGGCCACGAAGTGCCGGGCCTGCTGCAGGTTCAGCCGCTGCGCGATCTCCTCGTGGGTGCGCGAGGTGGCGGTGGCGGTGAGGGCGATGCGCGGTACGTCGGGCCAGCGCTCGTGCAGCATGGACAGGGCCAGGTAGTCGGGCCGGAAGTCGTGACCCCACTGGGCCACACAGTGCGCCTCGTCGATCGCGAACAGCGCGATGTTGCCGCGCTCGAGCAGCCGCCAGGTGGCCGAGGTACCGCCGCCGAGCGCCTCGGGCGCCAGGTACAGCAGGTCGAGTTCGTCGGCCAGGAAGGCCTTCTCGACCTGGCGGCGGGTCTCCAGGTCCTGGCTGGAGTTGAGGAAGCCGGCCCGCACCCCGAGTGCCTGCAGCGCGTCCACCTGATCCTGCATGAGGGCGATCAGCGGGGAGATGACCACGCCGACGCCGGGCCGGACCAGAGCGGGAATCTGATAGCAGAGCGACTTGCCACCGCCGGTGGGCATCAGCACCAGGGCGTCGCCACCGCCGATGACCTGATCGACGATCTCGCGCTGGCTGCCGCGGAACGCGTCGTAGCCGAAGACCCGGTGCAGCACCTCCAGGGCCGGATCGGCGACGGAGAGGTCGTTCAGGGCAGATTCGTTGGGCGAGGTCTGCGCAGTCACCCCGGCGATTGTAGTTGCGCTGCGGGCCGGGCCCGGTGGCCTGTGGAAAACCGGACCGGATGTAGCGAACGCCACGGCCGTGCCGATGATCACGAAATCCGTGGTCAGGACGGACGGCCCGGGCGCGCCGGGACCTAGTTCCCCTCGGTAACGTCCTGTCCAGACAACTGCTCGTCAGCTGGGAGGGCAAGGAGGCTTTCCGCAGGGCAGGCTGGTCGCGAGCAGTGCGCCGCCCTAATTGGAGTGCTCGATGACCCGCACCCTGCTGATGGTCCCCACCGGACATGGTTCCGGCCTCACCACCACGTGTCTGGGCGTGGTCGCGGCGTTGCAGCAACGTGGGGTGGACGTCGGCTTCTTCAAGCCGCTGGCCCAGTTCCACGAACGCGAAGGTGTCCGCGACGCCTCGACCGCGCTGATCCGGCTGATCTCCACGCTCGAGCCGCCGGAGCCGATGCCGGCCCAGCAGGCCGAGCAGCTGCTCAGCGAGAACAGCCTGGACGTCCTCATGCAGCAGGCCGTCGAGGCGGCCGAGCCGATCCTGGCCGAGCACGACGTGGTGATCGTCGAGGGCCTGGCCAGCGGCGCCGGCGGGGTCTACTCCGGCCGGGTGAACCTGGCTCTGGCCAAGGCCTTCGACGCGGACGTGGTGCTGGTCAGCGCGGCCGACGGGGAGGGCGACCACAGCCGCACGGCCGGCTCGATGTCGATCACCGCGCAGACCTACCGCGGGGGCGAGCACGACCGGGTGATCGGGGCGATCGTCAACCGGGTCACCGGGACCACGCCCGAGCAGAAGGCCGAGCTGCACCACGCGCTGGCCGGGCAGGGGCTGCGGCTGGCCGGGGCGGTACCCGCCAAGGACGAGCTGACCTGGCCGCGCACCAGTGACATCGTCTCCGAGCTGAACGTGAAGGTGCTCAGCGAGGGCGAGTCCGGGCGCCGGGTGAAGGACATCATCATCGCCGCGCAGTCGGTGCAGGGCATGCTGCCGCTGCTGCGCGAGGGCCGGCTGGTGGTGGTACCCGGTGACCGGCACGACGTGATCCTGGGCGTCTGCCTGGCCGCGATGAACGGAGTGCGGCTGGCCGGCCTGCTGCTGACCGTGGGACTGGAGCCGGATCCGCGGGTGTGGGAACTGTGCAAGCCCGCCGCCGCGACCGGTCTGCCGATCATGGTGACCGACGGCTACAGCTACGAGACCGCGCTCACCCTGAACTCTTTCGACCCGGGCATCCCCTCCGACGACAAGGAGCGGGCCCGGATGGCCGCCTCGGCGGTCGCGGCCTCGCTGGACCCGGGCTGGCTGGCCGACCTGCCGCAGACCACGCACCTGACCCGGGTGAGCCCGCCGGCCTTCCGGCACCGGCTGACCATGCGGGCCCGGGCGGTGAAGAAGCGCATCGTCCTGCCGGAGGGCAGCGAGCCGCGTACCCTGCGCGCCGCCGTCACCTGCCAGCAGCGCGGGATCGCCCAGTGCGTCCTGCTCGCCCCCGAGGCCGAGGTGCACAAGCAGGCCGCGGGTCTCGGGCTGACGCTGCCGGAGGGTCTCGAGATCATCGACCCGACGAACGTGGACCAGCGTTACGTGGACAAGATGGTCGAGGCCCGCAAGCACAAGGGGATGACCCCCGAGCGGGCCCAGGACGAGCTGAGCGACCCGATCACGCTGGGCACGATGATGCTGCGGCTGGACGAGGTGGACGGTCTGGTCGCCGGCGCGGTGCACACCACCGCCGCCACCGTGCGCCCGGCGCTGCAGCTGCTGGGCACCGCGCCGGGGGCCGAGCTGGTCTCGTCGGTGTTCTTCATGTGCCTGCCGGACGAGGTGGTCATCTACGGTGACTGCGCGGTCAACCCCAATCCCACGCCCTCCCAGCTGGCCGACATCGCGATCCAGAGTGCGCGCTCGGCCGAGGCTTTCGGGATCGAGCCGCGGGTGGCGATGATCAGCTTCAGCACCGGCAGCTCGGGCTCGGGCACCGACGTGGCCGCGGTGACCGAGGCGACGAAGATCGTCCGCGAGCGGGCCCCGGAACTGCTGGCCGACGGACCGCTGCAGTACGACGCGGCGGCGATCGCCTCGGTGGCGCGCAGCAAGGCCCCGGACAGCCCGGTGGCCGGCCGGGCCACGGTCTTCGTGTTCCCCGACCTGAACACCGGTAACACCACTTACAAGGCGGTGCAGCGCAGCGCCGACGTGATCAGCATCGGCCCGATGCTGCAGGGCCTGGCCAAGCCGGTGAACGACCTGTCCCGCGGGGCGCTGGTGGACGACATCGTGTACACCATCGCGCTCACCGCGATCCAGGCCGCTCAGCGCGACAGCTGAAGAACTAGAGCGACGGCACGCCGACGGCCCGCCCGATGATCTGCCCCTCGTGCAGCAGCTGGTAGGCCTTCGGTACGTCGTCCAGGCTGAAAGTACGCGTCTGGATGTGGATCTGACCGCGCTGGGCCATGGTCACCAGCTGGCCCAGCTCGGCCCGGCCGCCCCACAGCGAAGTGGAGATGGTGGTGTTGGAGGGCACGGTGAAGAAGCCGACCTTCACACCGCCACCCCCGGCGCCGACCAGCACCACGTGACCCTCGACCCCGGCGCAGGCCACGGCCAGCTCGGCGGTCTTGTCGATCCCGACGAAGTCGAACACCACGTGGGCGCCACGCCCGCCGGTGAGCTTCTTCACGGCCTCGGCCGCGTCCGGGCCGGAGGGCATAACCTCGTGCGCGCCACACTCTTTGGCCAGGTCGAGCTTGTCCTGGGTCACGTCCATGGCGATCACCCGGGTACCGGTGAGCTCGCGCAGCAGCTGCACCGCCACGTGGCCCAGGCCGCCGACGCCGATGACCACCGTGGTGGTGCCACCCTTGAGCTTCGGCAGCACGGAAAGGATGGCCTGGTAAGGAGTCAGCGCAGCGTCGGTGAGCGAGGCCGCGCGGACCGGGTCGAGGTCACCGATCGGCACCAGGCGGCGCGGGGTGTCCACGATCATGTAGTCGGCCAGCGCGCCGTCCGAGCCCAGCCCCGGCGAGGTCATGCCGTTCAGGCAGAGCATCTCCTTACCGGCGGCGCACATCTCGCAGACGCCGCAGCCCCAGCACCCGTGCACGATGACCGGGGTGCCGACCTCGATCCCGGTGGCGCCCTCGCCCAGCTCCTCGACGATGCCGGCGGGCTCGTGGCCCAGCGTCATCGGCAGCTCGTAGCCGAGAGCGTCGGGGGCGGACATCACCACCTCGTCGGAGTGGCACAGGCCGGCGGCGGTGACCTTCAGCAGGACCTGACCGGGACCGGGCTGCGGCTTGGCGACCTCGACGACCTCGGGACGCTGGCCGATCTTCCGGTACTGGACGGCTTTCATTGCATACCTCTTCAGTGAGACATCGCGCCGCGTCGGTCGGGCGCCGTCAGGAGCGTCGTCGCAGGTGCGACGCCCAGGCGCGGCATGGTTGAACGCTAACTCTTAATCGACACCCGTCGGCCAAGCTTGAGGACGAATACCCGGCCATCTCGGGACAAGTGGCACTGTGAGATGCGTCCGCCATCAACCCAGCGTGAGCAAGATGCTCGAACAGTGACAGTCGGTGAGCCAAACGCAGGGAAGGCCCACGATTACCTTCCGTGACGCCGGCCGAAGCTGGCCTACTTGGTGTCACACAGAGCGACGGAAACGGCGCCTCAACGACGAGGTACCGAAGAAGTCGACACCCATCGTCACGCAATGGGGTTCCATGTCCAGACCGGGCACCATCTTGTCCCCCGGTGAGCGTCCGTCCCAGACGCCTCGCCGGAACAGCACCACCGCAGGCCAGCGCCGTGTCCCCGGCAAGCGCCTGAAGCAGACCGCCCTCGCGGCCTCGTTCCTCACTCTCCCGCTGCTCCTGAGCGGCTGCTCCACCGAGTGGGCCTCGATGAGCCCGTCGATCACGATGGATTCGGCCGACCTCGCGCCGGTCTCCAGCGTGAGCACCCCCGGCCCGACGCCGAGCACCGAGCCCAGCCCCGCGCCGACTGAGGCGAATCCGTTCGCCGGCGGCGATCTGGCCGGCGGTTCGCTGCGGCACCAGCTCCCGGTCGGTGACCATTCCCTGGTCATCAACTACTGGACCGGCGACGCCGACTCCGCCACCAACGTCCACTTGTCAGCCGAACTGAAGGGCGCCGACCGCAAGCACGCGGTCAAGGTGACCCGGTTCGCCGCCACTCTCAAGAGTGCCGGCACCGAGACCGCGCTGGCCGACGACCAGGGCGAGTTCGTGCTCACCCCGCCGTACTCCTACACCTCCGCCCTGGCGGTCCCCGCAAGCACCGACGCCACCAGCCGCTCGCTGGACGTCCGCTTCGACCTCCTGGTCGAGACCGCGCCCGGTTCGGGCGCCTTCTACCGTCAGACCGTGCTGGACACCGTCGCGCTCAACGCCGCAGACACCAGCGCCCCCCGAGGAGCAGCCCAGTGAGCAGCAACGAGATCGTCATCGCCCGTGAGCCCGGCGAGGTCCACGTCGTCACCGACGTCCCCGCCCGCCGCAGTGTCCAGGAGCCGGACAGCCGGCCCTTCCACCAGCGGATGATCGACGCCGGCCAGCAGGCCGCGGCCCGGGCCCTGAACCTGCCGGCCCAGCCCGGCCCGATCGCCGCCACCACCCCGGACCTGGAAGTGATCCGGCACGCCCGGATCGCCTGCATCATCCCGGCCTACAACGAGCAGGACAGCATCGCCGACGTGCTGGAGTCGCTGCTGTCGCAGACCCGGCTGCCCGACGTGATCCACGTGGTGGTGAACAACACCGACGACGACACGGTGGAGATCGCCAACCGCTACGTGGGCAAGCATCGCCGCACGGTCAAGGGCACCACGTATGAGACCAGCATCCACGTGCACGACATGGGCGTTAACCCGGACAAGAAGGTCGGGGCGCTGAACTTCGGCTTCCGGCTGGCCCGCGGCTACGACTACCTGCTCGGCGTCGACGGCGACACCACGGCCGACCGCCGCGCGGTGGAGTGGCTGGAGAAGGAGATCGTCGACGACCCCCGGATCGGCGGCATCTCGGCGATCTACTCGATCGACAAGGCCAAGATCGACGGCGGGATGGCCCGCTTCCTGGTGGCCGGCCAGCGCGCCCAGTTCGCCGGGTTCAACATGGACAACCTGCTGCGCGGCCGGAACATGGCGGTGCTGGGCGGGCAGTTCAGCATCTTCTCGATGCACGCCCTGCAGACCGTGATGGTCCGCGACCACCAGAACACCCCCTGGGTGCGCGACTCCGAGGTCGAGGACTCCAAGCTCAGCCTGCAGATCCGCGACGCCGGCTTCAGCACCAAGATCAGCGCCCGGGCCCGGGCCTACGTCGGCGCGATGACCAACCTGCGGGCGCTGCACGGCCAGCAGGTGAAGTGGAACTACGGCGCGATCGACCTGATGTGGCCGGGCCAGCGCGGCGACACCAAGGGCCAGCCGCTGCACCCGAACCTGCGACTGCGCTGGTTCGAGAACGTCTCGATGCTCTCGAACATCGCCACCCGGATGAGCTTCCTGCTGCTCCTGGCCGCCGCGCTGTCGATCGACGCCTTCGTGTTCAACCCGATCTGGCTGATCCCGCCGGCCATCGCGATCGCCCTGAACCTGCGCCTGGCCCTGGCCATGCACGACAAGTCGGCCAGCGACATCGCCTACTGCTTCCTGCTGCCGGCCGAGATCTACATGTGGGTCCGGATCGGGCACTTCCTCTCCGCCTGGACCCAGTTCTTCGCCCGGGTGGAGAAGGACAACTGGGCGGCGCAGGCGGCAGCCGAGAAGGGCCGGGGCGCGGCGTACATCTTCCCGCTGGTGATCTTCGCGGCGGTGTTCGGCCTGCTGATCCTGGCCTGGAGCCAGCAGTCGATCGGCGTGCAGGCGGCGATCCTGTCGCTGGGCTGGCCGGTGCTCTACATCTGCACCGTGGTCCAGACGCTGTTCATGGCCCGCAAGGTCTTCCGCCGGCAGCGGGGTTTCACGGTCTGAGCCCCACCGCCGCGGACGCTCGGTCCTGAACCACCGCAGGGTGGGTCGGGACAACCCGCCCGCACAGTGAACAGGACCGGGCCTTGAAGGCGGCCGGTGCAAGGAATGACAGGGTGCGTGACCCGGTCGCTCCGAGCACCGGCCGTCGGCGTTTGCCGGGCACTGCGAACCGCACAGAACCGGGCAGCCAAGCAGCAGTCAGGTTAAGCGCGCACCCGCGGTACGGCACCGGTGCGCCGAACGCGCCTCGGTGCAGACAAATTCACGCTCTAGCACTCGAAATCGAAATCGTCAGGCCTCTACGGTCAGCAGTTCGACCGATTTCTGCTGATCCTCGGGGGATCCATGGAACCGCGTTCGCGACTCCACTCAGCAATACCCTTAAGTACTACCCGGCGGTGTCGAACAGGCTTACGTGGCCCTCGACGTGATGAACCCCGCCGAATGACCCGTCCGAGCTTCCGCCGGTTCGCCGGTGGCCTGATCGCTTCCTGCACCGCCGTGGCCGGCCTCGCGCTCGGCACCGCCGTCACCTCCTTCGCCGAGCCCGCCGCGAAGAGCACGCCGGTCAGCACCCAGGCCGCCGGCTGCGTCAGCTCCCCGTTCGTCAGCCAGCCGGCCCGCACGCTCTGGTACCGGATCCCGGCGATCGTGCGGACCAACCAGGGCACCCTGGTGGCGTTCGCCGAGGCCCGGGACAACAGCGACGCCAGCGACATGGGCGACTACGACATCGCCACCGCCCGCTCCACCGACAACGGCTGCACCTGGAGCCGGCCCCAGGTGATCGCCAGCGACGGCGCCAACCGGGTGTCCAACCCCTCGGCCCTGGTCGACCGCGAGACCGGCAACATCCTGCTGTTCTCCAGCGTGACCGTGCGGGAGAACTCCGGGGGTAAGGGCAAGGGCCTGTACCTGCAGACCAGCACCGACGACGGCAAGAGCTTCTCGCCGCTGCTGGACACCCCGGTCAAGCCCGACGGGGTGAAGTCGGGTCTGCCCGGTCCGGGCCACGGCATCCAGCTCAGCCGCACCCATCCGGGCCGGCTGATCTTCCCGATCGCCTATCGCACCAAGGAAGGTCTGTACGGCGGGTACGGCATCTACAGCGACGACCACGGCCAGACCTGGCACAACGGCTACCACCAGCTCGACACCACCGGTAACCGCGACTGGATCGAAGGCACCATCGCCGAGCTGGACAGCGGCGAGCTGTTCATCAGCTACCGGGTGAAGAAGGATCTGGCCAAGGCCGGAACCGCCCGGCAGTGGGCGGTGTCCAAGGACGGCGGCGAGACGCTGGCCGGCGAGGGCTTCACCAAGTCCAGCCTGCCGATCGTCTCGGTCCAGGGCAGCGCGCTGGTGCCCACCGGCCGGCACGACAACGTCCTGCTGTTCACCTCGCCCGGCGACACCACCCGCAATCTGCGCCGCGACATGTCGATCTTCGTCAGCACCAGCGACGGCACCCGCTGGAGCCGGCGCTACCAGCTGGAACTGCAGAGCACCCCGGGCGCGTACTCGGACATCGTGCAGATCGACGACTCGGTGGGCGTGCTGTACGAGACCGGGCTGCAGACCTGGAAGGAGCGCATCGTCTTCCGCAGCGTCCCGATCGCCCAGGTGCTGAACCCGACCAAGGTCGGCTCGAGCATGACCTTCTACCGCAACGCCAAGCCGGTGCGGGTCTCGGAGAACGCCAAGGCCCAGGTCAAGGTGAAGGTCCCGGGCACCCGCCGGCCGACCGGCCGGGTCACCCTGACCGCCACCGGGCGCAACGGGGTACGCAAGAGCTCGTACATCGACTTCACCTACTCCAACCAGGGCTCGCGCTGGGTCACCCTGCCGAAGCTGGGCGCAGGCACCTACCGCCTCACCCTGACCTACTCCGGCAGTCTGCGGATCAAGGGCACGAGCGTCCCCGCGGGCGTGCTCAAGGTGGTGCGCTAGGCGGCATACTCGGGTCGTGCGTCATAGCCGTCACACGACGAACATCAGAGCCCGGTTCCTGCCAGTGGTGGGGGCCGGGCTCTGCGCCGTCCTCGCGTCCTGTTCTTCCGGGAGCACACCAGCAGGGGACGATTCGGGCGCCACCGGCGCAACCCCGTCCTCAAGCAGTGCTGAGGTGAGCACCCCCGAACCCGCGGCGATCCCCGAGACCGAACGTTTCAGTTTGGTCGCCACCGGCGACGTGCTGCTGCACGAGTCGTTGTGGGAGCAGGCAATTGCGGACGGGGAGGGCACCCAGGCGGGCGGGATGGACTTCGGTCCGATGCTGGCTGGGGTGAAGCCGTACGTGAACCGCGCGGACGTGGCGCTGTGTCATCTGGAGACGCCCCTGGCGCCCAAGGGCGGACCGTACTCGGCCTACCCGATGTTCTCCGGCCCGCCCGAGATTGCCGACGGGCTGGCCGAAACCGGCTACGACATCTGCAGCACGGCCAGCAACCACACCTTCGACAAGGGCGCGGACGGCGTGGACCGGACGCTGGACGGCCTGGACGCGGCAGGCATCAAGCACACCGGGTCGGCGCGCACGCAGAAGGAGTCCAAGCGGATCACCACCCTGAAGGTGAACGGCGTCCGCGTGGCATTTCTGTCGTACACGTACGGTTTCAACGGGATGGACTGGCCGAACGGGCAGACCTGGCGCTCGAACAAGATCTCTCAGGAACGGATCCTTCGCGACGCCACGCGGGCCCGGAAGCAGGGGGCGGACGTAGTGGTGGCGGCGATGCACTGGGGTACGGAGTATCAGCAGACTCCCTCGGCCGATCAGAAGGCCCTGGCCCCGAAGCTGGCCAAGTCGGGCAAGCTGGACCTGATCATCAGCCATCACGCGCACGTGGTGGAGCCGGTGGAGAAGATCGGCAAGACCTGGGTGGTCTACGGGCTGGGCAATCTGGTGGCCGACCACTCCACCCCCGGCGATCCGAACGCCGAAGGTCTGCTCACCCGGTTCACGTTCGAGCGCTCGGCGGGGGCGAAGCGGTTCAAGGTGACCGAGGCCGAGTACGTGCCGCTGCTGATGACCAAGAAGCCGCCGCACCGGGTGCTGGACGTGCGAAAGGCCCTGAAGACGAAGAAGTACGGCTCCACCGACCGGGCCCGGCTGCAGACCGCGCTGAAGCGCACCACCAAGGTGGTCGAAAGCCTGGGCGGGGCGGAAAAGGGGCTGACCACCGCGAACCCCTGACTCAACTTCCCTGCCCCTGAGCCGATCTCCAGACGGTGACGGGGCGGAGCGTGATCCGGGGACTGGGATTCTTAGCTGTCCTGGTCGCGCTCAGCTGCGCCCTACCCGCGCCCGGCAGCCTGACCCAGAGCCTGGTCCACGCGGTGTCGGCGGCCGTGTCAGCGCTGTTTCTGGGCATCGCACTGACCCGGATCCAGCCGGCCCGGCGTCCGCCCTACCGACTCATCTTCTACGGAGTGCTGTGCTTCGTTCTGGGTGAGTTCCTGGCCTTCTACTACCTGCGCTGGAACCCCGGCGTCTTTCCCAACTTCGCCGATGCTCTGCTGCTGGTCGGCTACCTACCGATCGCGGTCGGGGTCTGGCGCCTGGACCCCCAGCCGGGCACCCGCTACGGCGCGATGCTGGACGCCGCGATCGTCACTGTGAGCGCGGCGGTGCTGATGGCGGTCTTCCTGATCGTGCCGCAGATGTCCGGCACCGATTGGAACCTGGAGCAGATGGTGCGCGGGCTCTACCCGCTGCTGGACGTGCTCCTGCTGTTCCTGAGCACGCGGATGCTGTTCGGTTCGAGCCGGCTCGGACCAGTGCTGCGCTGGCTGATCGCCGCGATGACCTGTGTCCTGATCACCGACATCACGATCAACATCGACCTCGCTACCGGCGGGAGCGGTTTTCTGCGTCTGCCCTACCTCACCTGGGCGTTCTTCTATGTCTGTCTGGGCATCGCAGCCTCGGTGGCCGCCGGCCCGACAGCCGACGAGCGCACCGGCCCGACCACCACCTCCGGGCTCACCGTCACCCGGCTGAGCGTTCTGGCAGTCTCGGCCACCACCCCCTCGCTGGTGCTGGTGATCTCCGCGCTGCGCGGGGACTACAGCGACGACATCTACCTCGGCATCGGCTCGCTGATCCTGCTGGCCCTGGTGGTGGCCCGGATCTGGGACCTGGTGCGGGTGCTGCATGACCAGCACGCCGCATTGGCCCGGACCGCACGCACCGATCCGCTGACCGGGGTGGCCAATCGGCGCTCCTGGGACTTCGAGCTGGCCCGGAGCATGGCCGCGACCGGCGCGGGCACCCTGCTGGTGGCGCTGCTCGACCTGGACCACTTCAAGAAGTACAACGACGTGCAGGGCCATCAGGGCGGCGACGACCTGCTGCGGGAGGTCGCCCGGGCGTGGAGTCTGGCGATCGGGCCGAACGGCCGGATCGCCCGCTGGGGCGGTGAGGAGTTCGCGGTGGCCCTGTCCTGCCCGGACGTGGAATCCGGAGTCCGGACCCTGGACGAGTTGCGGGCCGTGGTGCCGTTCGGCCAGACCTGCTCGATCGGGGTCGCGCACTGGGAGGGCACGCAGAACGCCGAGGAGATCCTGCACCGCGCGGACGAGGCGTTGTACCGGGCCAAGCACGACGGCCGCGACCGGCTGGTGCTCTGGAGTGCGGAAGTTCATCCGGCCGTTTAACTTTCCGGCATGTGGCTGGTGCTTGCCGTGGGCGGCGCCCTCGTCGTCCTGACCGGCTGGCTGCCGGCCGAGGACGCGTACGACGTGGCGGTGGATCGGGCCTTGCCGGTGCTCGCCTTCCTGGTCGCGATCACCGTCCTGGCCGATCTGGCCGAGAAGGCAGGCGTTTTCGACATGGCGGCCCGGGTCTGTGCCCGGCTGGCCCGTGGCCGCACGCTACGCCTGTTCCTGCTGATTGCTGGGCTGGGCACGCTGACCACGATCGGGATGAGCCTGGACACCACCGCGGTGCTGCTCACCCCGGTGGTGCTGACCGTCACCGACAAGCTCGGCCTGCGGCCCCTGCCGTTCGCCCTGCTGGTGGTCTGGCTGGCCAACACCTCCAGCCTGCTGCTGCCGGTCTCCAACCTGACCAACCTGCTGGCGATCGGCCACCTCGGCATCCACCCCACCGAGTTCCTGATCCGGATGGCGCTGCCCCAGCTGGCCTGCGTGCTGGTGACCGTGGCCTACCTAGGGCTGATCCATCACCGTGACTTGCGCGGTAGCTTCGCACCGCCCGAGCCCGTACCCCCGCCGGACCGCTGGACCTACCGAATCTGTGCCCTGGCCTGCCTGGCGCTGGCCCCCGGCGTGGTGATCGGCGTGGAACCGTGGATCGTCGCCCTGCCGTGTGCGCTGGCCGCCGTCACCGTGTTCGCCTTCCGCGCCCCGCACCACCTGTCGCCGAGCCTGCTCCCCTGGCGGATCGTGCTGCTGACCGAGGGCCTGTTCCTGGTGGTCACCGCGCTGACCGAGCACGGCGGACGCGAGCTGCTGACCGCCCTGACCGGTGACTCGGCCCTGGCCACGGTCTTCACCGCCGGGGCAACCAGCAATCTGGTCAACAACCTGCCCGCCTACCTGGCGCTGGAGTCGTCGGTAGCGCCGGAGAACCTGCTGGCCGTGCTGATCGGGACCAACGCCGGCCCGCTGATCCTGATCTGGGGTTCGCTGGCCACGCTGCTGTGGCGGGAGCGCTGCCGGGCCCGCGGAGTGCAGATCAGCGCTCTGCGATTCGGCCTGGTCGGGCTCGGCGGCGTGCCCCTGGTGCTCCTGGCCGGGTGGGCGGCCCTGCTCCTCGTTTAATCTGCTGCCGCTGCGGCACCCGCTGAACTAGCCTGCACAGAGTGCTGATCAGACGCGAGACCGAGGCCGACCGCCCTACCGCGGACAACGTCCATACGCGCGCTTTTGCCCAGGACGGCCCGGTCATCGGCGCCCTGCTGAAGTCGTTACGGGCCCTGCCACCCTCGGCCTGCGACCTGGCGCTGGTTGCCGAAAAGGACGGGCAGGTCGTCGGCTCCACCCTGTGCACCCGCAGCCTGCTCGACGCTCCCCGCAAGCTCGTCAACGTAGCCGTCCTCAGCCCGCTCGCCGTAGACCCGGAACATCACGGCCAGGGCCTCGGCTCGGCGCTGGTGCGGGCCGCGATCGAGGAGATGTCCAAGACCGACGTACCGCTGCTCTTCCTCGAGGGCGATCCGGCCTTCTACTCCCGGCTCGGCTTCGTCCCCGGCGGTCCGCTCGGCTTCCGTAAGCCATCGCTGCGTACCCCCGACGAAGCGTTCCTGGTAGTCAAACTGCCCGCCTACGAGGACTGGATGACCGGCACCCTGGTGTACGCCCGCGAGTTCTGGGACCACGACTGCGTGGGCCTGCGCGATCCGCAGGCATGATCTACCCCGAGATCGTGGACCGGCTTCGCCGCGCGGGTTGCGTCTGGGCCGAGGACGAGGCCCGCCTTCTGCTTGAAAATTCCTTTGATCAGCATGATCTCGTTGAGAAGGTACGCCGCCGGGCCGAGGGCGAGCCGCTGGAACTGGTGGTCGGATGGGCCGAGTTCCGCGATCTGAGGATTCAGGTGGCCCGCGGCGTGTTCATCCCCCGCCGCCGCACCGAATTCCTGGCCGAGCAGGCCATTGCGGCCGAGCCGACGGTGGTGGTGGAACTGTGCTGCGGAGCCGGAGCGATCAGCGCGGCCATCCAGCACGAATCCCGACGCACGATTGACCTGCACGCCGCGGACATCGACCCGGCCGCGGTCGAGCTGGCCCGCAGCAATCTGGACGGCCCGGTGCACCTGTACGTGGGTGATCTCTTCGCGCCGCTGCCGGAGCAACTGCACCAAACTGTAGACGTGGTGGTCGCCAACGTCCCTTACGTCCCCACCGCGGACATCCCGTTCCTCCCGGCCGAATCCCGGCTCACCGAACCCGGCACCGCCGTCGACGGCGGCCCGGACGGGCTGGCCTTGTTCAGCCGGCTGGTCGCCGAGGCGAGCCCTTGGCTGGCGCCCGGCGGTCGGCTGATGTCGGAGGTGAGCGAGCGGCAGGTACCGCTCGCCGCCTCGATCGTGGCCGGGCACGGCCTGCGACCAGAGGTGCGCGAGGACGAAAACCTCGGCGCGACTGTGATCATCGGGACATTTACCACCTAGTTCCCAGGTTCTCACCTCTGGCCCGCACAAGATGCGCATTGGTTGCTCCGGGCATATACCTGGCTTGCCCGAACGCGGTTCTAAACCTGAGCCCGGGGCGTGTTCAAGGGGGTTGCAGTGGACTCGGACGTCCTCCGCCTCGATGCTTCGTTCATCGACTACGCCATCCTGGCGTCCTACTTCGCGGTCGTCCTGGGGATCGGCGTCCTGGCCCGCCGGCAGGTCTCGAGCAGCATCGACTTCTTCCTCTCCGGCCGCTCGCTACCGGCCTGGGTGACCGGTCTGGCCTTCGTCTCGGCCAACCTCGGCGCCATCGAGATCATGGGGATGTCGGCCAACGGCGCGCAGTACGGCATGCCGACCATGCACTACTTCTGGATCGGCGCCGTGCCGGCCATGCTGTTCCTGGCCGTGGTCATGATGCCGTTCTACTACGGCTCGAAAGTCCGCTCGGTGCCGGAGTTCATGCTGCGCCGCTTCGGCCCGGCCGCGCACCTGGTCAACGCGGTCAGCTTCGCCCTGGCCCAGGTGCTGATCGCCGGCGTGAACCTGTACCTGCTGGGGACGATCGTCAATGTGCTGCTGGGCTGGCCGTTGTGGCTCTCGCTGATCGTGGCGGCGGCGATCGTGCTGGTCTACACCACCCTGGGCGGGCTCTCGGCGGCGATCTACAACGAGGTGCTGCAGTTCTTCGTGATCGTCGCCGCGCTGCTGCCGCTCACCCTGGCCGGCCTGCACAAGGTCGGCGGCTGGGAGGGCCTGAAGGAGAAGGTGGCCGCCAGCCCGGGTGGCGCCGAGCAGCTCTCGGCCTGGCCCGGCAACGAGCTGTCCGGGTTCTCGAACAACTTCCTGTCGGTCGTCGGCATCATCTTCGGCCTGGGCTTCGTGCTCTCCTTCGGCTACTGGACCACCAACTTCGTCGAGGTCCAGCGGGCGATGGCCTCCAAGAGCATGTCGGCCGCCCGCCGTACCCCGGTGATCGGCGCCTTCCCCAAGCTGTTCATCCCGTTCATCGTGGTGATCCCCGGCATGATCGCCGCGGTCTCGGTGCAGGAGATGATCCAGTACAAGGGCGACGGCAGCGGCAACGTCACCTACAACGACGCCTTGCTGCTGCTGATGCGCGACCTGCTGCCCAACGGCCTGCTCGGCCTGGCGATCACCGGTCTGCTGGCCGCGTTCATGGCCGGGATGGCCGCCAACATCAGCGCTTTCAACACAGTCTTCAGCTACGACATCTGGCAGACCTACGTGGTCAAGGACCGGCCCGACGGCTACTACCTCAAGGTCGGGCGCTGGGTCACCATCATCGCCACGGTGGCCGCGATCTTCACCGCCCTGATCGCCTCGGGCTACTCGAACCTGATGGACTACCTGCAGCAGCTGTTCTCGTTCTTCAACGCCCCGCTGTTCGCCACCTTCATCCTCGGGATGTTCTGGAAGCGGATGACGCCCACCGCCGGCTGGGTCGGCCTGGTGGTCGGAACCAGTTCCGCAGTCTTCGTGTTCATCCTGTCCGAGACCGAGGTGATCAGCCTGCAGGGCCAGGGCGCGAGCTTCCTGGCCGCGGGGGTGGCGTTCGTGGCCGACATCGTGGTGAGCGTGCTGGTGACCATGGTGACCGCACCGAAGCCGGAAACCGAGCTGCGCGGCCTGGTCTACTCGCTCACCCCGAAGGCCGACCTCAGCGAGAACCGGACCGGCGACGAGGCCGTCTGGTACCGCTCCACCCCGATGCTCGTCGGTGTCGCCGCGGTGCTCACCGTGGCCCTGAACATCATCTTCTTCTAAGGAGGTCCCGCCATGGCGCAAGTGCAGAAGACCACCACCGCGGGCGCGTTCGACATCCGCAGCATCATCGGCGGCCTGATCGGGCTGTACGGAGTGGTCCTGGTGGTGATGGGCCTGTGGTTCACCGACGACAGCGAGATCGCCCGGGCCGACGGGATCAACCTGAACCTGCGGGTGGGCATCGGGCTGCTGGTGTTCGCCGCGATCATGGTGGCCTGGGTGGTGCTGCGGCCGCTGCGGGTACCGGCCGAAGACACCCCCGATGACGCGAAGCCCGTTGCCGGGTAACGTGAGAGCGGTCCGTCCGTTCCCGAGTCAGGAGTAGACCGATGGCCACGCGCGCCCTTCCGGAAAGCCACCAGGACCTGCTGGAAAGAGCCAATTTCGCTCATCTGGCCACGATCCGCCCGGACGGGTCGCCGCAGAGCAGCGTGATGTGGTTCGAGTGGGACGGCGATGTGCTGCGGCTGACCCACACCAAGAACCGGCAGAAGTTCGCCAACCTGCAGAACGAGCCCCGGGTGGCGTTCTCGATCCTGGACCCGGAGAACCCGTACCGGTTCCTGGAGGTGCGGGCCCGGCTGGAGAAGATCGAGGACGACGACGAGCAGGCCTCGTTCTACAAGTCGCTGCAGGTGCGATACGGCAACGTCTACCCGATCCCGGATGCGGACGTCCGGGTGATCCTGACCTTCCGCCCGGAGTCGTACATCGCTGTGGTCAACGGCTCGGTGATCAACTGAGCGGCTCGCCGAGGATGGTCGGGGCCTGGACCAGCGAGGGCCCGTACCAGGTCAGATGACGTCCGCTGACCAGCGCCGACGGCACCGGGGCGAAAGCCTCGGGGCCGTCGGTGGAGCTGAACGCGTAGGGCTCGTCGGGCAGTACCACCAGGTCCGGCCCGGCCGCGATCAGCTCTTCCAGCGGAACTCTCGGATAGCGCTCCGGGTGCGTGGCAAAGACGTTGTCGATGCCGAGCCGGGCCAGCACGTCACCGGTGAACGTGTCGCGGCCGACCACCATCCACGGACGTCTCCAGACCGGGACGATCGCCCGTCGCCTTGCTCGCTGGTTCGGTAGTGCGGCCCAGGCCTTTTCCGCGTCGGCCAGCCATTGCGGCGACCCGAGACCACAAGCGTCCGTAAGCATTTCTCTGAGGCCCTGGAACGCCTCGGGCACAGTTCGGATCCGGGTGACCCACACCTTGAGGCCGGCCGCCCTGAGCGCATCAAGGTCGGGAACCCGGTTCTCTTCCTCGTTGGCCACCACGAGGTCCGGTCTCAGCGCAATGATTTTCTCGAGATCAGGATTCTTGGTGCCGCGAATCCGGGTGACGTCGAGATCGGCCGGATGAGTGCACCAATCGGTTGCCCCGACGAGCATTTCGGGGGCGGTAGCGGCGATGCTCTCGGTCAACGAGGGGACGATCGAGACCACCCGGCGAACCTCAGTAGTCGCCATGAGCTTCCCGGAATCGCTTGAGTACTCCGTTGAGCGCGCTGATGTCCTCGTTGCCGATTCCCATGGCCGTGAACACTTCCCGGTTGAGGTTTTCCGTCGCCTTGGCCACGACCTCCCGCCCTTGCGAAGTGATCTCGGCCAAGGTGGTACGCCGATCGGTGGGATGCGGCACCCGCTGAACCAGACCGCGCTTCTCACAGCGGTCCACGGCATTGGTGATGCTGGCCGGATGCACCTGCAGCCGGGCGCCGATGCGGGAGAGCGGCAGCGCGCCGGCCTTGCTGAAGGCCAGCAACTGCAGCAGTTCGTAGCGGGAGAAGGTCAGGTCGTGCGGCCGTAGCGCCTCTTCCACCCGGGCCATCAGAATCTGCTGCGCCCGCACGATCGAGGTGACGGCGGCCATGCCGGGCGCTGCTTCTTCCCAGCCGTGCTCTTCCCATTGACGCCGGGCCTCGTCGATCGGATCGAACGCAAGCTTGGCCATCCGGTGAACCCCTTAAACGTTGCGACGGTACTGCTTTTCAGACGTTACGACGGTACTGCCCGCCGACCTCGAAGAATGCCTCAGTGATCTGGCCCAGGGAGCAGCAGCGTACGGCCTGCATCAGCGCCTCGAACACGTTGCCCCCGTCGGCCGCTGCCCGCTTGAGTTCCTCCAGCGCGGCCGGGGCCTCGTTCCGGTGCGCTTTGTGGAAAGCGTTGAGCCGATCCAACTGCGAGCGTTTCTCCTCCTCGGTGGCGCGGATCAAACCCGTGGCGGCCACCGGCGTCCGTTCGTTCTGGGGTGGCAGGAAGGTGTTCACCCCGATCAGTGGCAGCGACCCGTCGTGCTTGCGCTGCTCGTACAGCATCGACTCGTCCTGGATCTTCCCGCGCTGATAGCCGGTTTCCATCGCCCCCAGCACCCCGCCGCGTTCGCTGATCCGGTCGAACTCGGCCAGCACGGCTTCTTCCACCAGATCGGTCAGCTCGGAGACGAGGTAGGAGCCCTGCAGCGGATTCTCGTTCATCGACAGGCCCCACTCCGCGTCGATGATCAGCTGAATCGCCAGGGCCCGGCGCACCGACTGTTCGGTGGGCGTGGTCACGGCTTCGTCATAAGCATTGGTGTGCAGCGAATTCGCATTGTCGTAGAGCGCGCACAGAGCCTGCAGGGTGGTACGGATGTCGTTGAAGTTCATCTCCTGGGCGTGCAGCGAACGACCCGAAGTCTGTACGTGATATTTCAGCTTCTGGCTGCGTTCGCCGGCCCCGTACTTGTTGCGCAGGGCCACGGCCCAGATCCGGCGGGCCACCCGGCCGAGCACGGTGTATTCCGCGTCCATGCCGTTGCTGAAGAAGAACGACAGGTTGGGCGCGAAGTCGTCGATCTTCATCCCGCGGGCGAGATAGCTTTCCACGTAGGTGAATCCGTTGGCCAGGGTGAAGGCGAGCTGGCTGATCGGGTTGGCTCCGGCCTCGGCTATGTGATAGCCGCTGATCGAGACCGAGTAGAAATTGCGAACCCCGTTACCGATGAACCATTCCTGCACATCGGCCATCGCCCGCAAGGAGAACTCGGTGCTGAAGATGCAGGTGTTCTGGCCCTGGTCCTCTTTCAGGATGTCGGCCTGCACCGTGCCCCGCACCGTCTGCAGCACCCGGGCCCGGGTTTGTTCCGGGTCAGCGTCGGGATGCGCTTCGAGCCGCTGTTCGATCGCGGTGTTGAGGAACATCGCCAGGATCGCCGGGGCCGGGCCGTTGATCGTCATGGAAACCGATGTGGTCGGCGAGCACAGGTCGAAACCGGCGTACAGCTGGCGCATGTCATCCAGCGTCGCGATGCTCACACCCGAGGTTCCGACCTTGCCGTAGATGTCCGGCCGGGGGTCTGGGTCGCGGCCGTAGAGGGTGACGGAGTCGAACGCTGTGGACAGGCGGGTGGCGGGCTGCCTTTCGGCCAGGAGGTGGAAGCGGCGGTTGGTGCGCTTGGCATCGCCCTCGCCGGCGAACATGCGGGCTGGGGACTCGGCATCGCGCTTGAACCGGAACACGCCCGCGGTGAAGGGGAATACTCCGGGGAGGTTTTCTTCGCGTAGGTAGCGGGTCAGGTCGCCGTGGTCGGTGGTTTTGGGGAGGGCTACGCGGGGGATGTCGCTGCCGGACAGCGTGCTTCGGCGGATCTCGGTGGTTTGCTGGCGGCCGCGGATTTCAGTGGTGAAGGTTTGCCCGCTGTAAGCCTTTACGGTGTTGGGCCATTCGTTGAGCTGCTTGCGGACGTCGGTGGGCACGCTTTGCTCGGCGGTGGCGGCCAGGGTTTGGAGGGCGTCTAGAGCCGTTTCCATTTCTGGCGTAAGTTCACCAACAGCCGTACCCAGATGCTGAACCTTCCGCGCCGCCGCAGCGATCACCTCTGTCTCACTCCGGTAATCGCGCAGTATCGCAGCAATCTCGGCCAGGTAGCGCACCCGCTCAGCCGGAATCACCGCCGTCGACTGCGAGGACGTCTTCACCGAAACCTCCGGCAGCACTCCCCCGGCAATCCCTAGCAGCCCCCGCACATGCTGGTACAACGCCGTAACCCCGGAATCGTTGAACCGGGCCGCGCTGGTGCCGAAGACCGGCATCTGCTCCCAGGGCACCCCGAACGCCTCACGGTTGCGCATGACCTGTTTCGACACGTCCCGAAGCGCATCCTGTGCCCCGCGCCGCTCGAACTTGTTGATCGCCACCACGTCGGCAAAATCCAGCATGTCGATCTTTTCCAGCTGCGACGCGGCGCCGAACTCCGGGGTCATCACGTACAGCGACACATCAGCCAGGTCCACGATCCCCGTGTCGCCCTGCCCGATGCCCGGCGTCTCCACGATCACCAGGTCGTATCCCGCGGCCTTGCACACGCTGATCGCGTCGGGCAGGCACTGCGGTACTTGCCCACCGGCACTACGCGTAGCCAGCGAACGGAAGAAGGTCAGGCCGGGCTGCAGCGAGTTCATCCGGATCCGATCACCCAGCAGCGCTCCCCCACCGCGCCGCCGGCTCGGATCGACCGCGATCACCGCCACCCGGAGCTTGTCCTGCTGATCGGCCCGCAGTCGGCGCACCAGCTCGTCGGTGAGTGAGGACTTGCCCGACCCGCCCGTGCCGGTGATACCCAGAACCATTGCGTTGCTTGCGGTCTGTCGGATCTCCTCCAGCCAGCCTGGCTCTGCTGCTCCGGCCTCGATCACCGAGATCGCCCGGGCCAGCGCCGGATCCGCTCCTGCCCGCACCTGCTCAACGCTCGGGATCGAAGCCGCCAGATCCCGGTCCGCCTCCTGCACAACCGAACTGATCATTCCGGCCAGGCCCAGCCGCTGCCCATCGTCCGGCGAGAAGATCAGGACGCCCCGCTGCCGCAGCGCCTGGATCTCCTCCGGCACGATCACTCCGCCACCACCACCGAAGACCCGTACTTGCGGAGCACCACGCTCGGCCAGCAGGTCCACGAGATAGCTGAAGTACTCCAGGTGCCCGCCCTGGTAGGAACTGATCGCCACCCCGTGCACGTCTTCCTGCACGGCCGCCGTGACCACCGCGTCCACCGAGCGGTCGTGCCCGAGATGGATCACCTCGCAGCCCTGGGCCTGCAGGATCCGCCGCATGATGTTGATCGACGCGTCGTGCCCGTCGAACAGACTGGCCGCCGTCACGAACCGGACCGGAGCGCGTTCGGTGCGCAGACGCGTCCCCAGTTCTGGATCTTGTTCTTGCTCCACCGCATGCCTCCCCGCCGAGAATGCTTGGACGTCCAACTATCGGACGTCCAAGCAGGCTACTGCGGCAGGAACGTGGTGTCGATGAGGGCGGTGTTGGCAACCGTCGGACGGCTCGGCCGGACCGTGCTGCCGAACGGCGACCAGTTGGCGCTGTGCCAGACGTTCTGCATGAACAGCGACGGACTCTGGGGGATCCGGTCCTTGGGGCCGCGGTAGTCCCAGAGCACGACCTTCCGGTTCCGGTCGTCGACGGTGTAGAAGGTGATCCGGTTCGTGCTCCAGTCGAACTTGTAGGTGCGGAACTGCTTGGCGGCGTTGAAGCCGGGGACCGGAGTGGTCTTGACCGGGAGGTTCTCGCCGGGCAGCAGGGCCTCGCAGTCGCTCACCCAGGACTTGATGTAGCAGTTCTTCAGCACCTGGCCGGTGCGCACGTTGACCACCCGGGTGATCGCGCGCGGGGTGTCGGTGAGCTCGTCGTAGTCGGTCCAGATCGTCATCCAGACCAGTTCCGGCTGCGAGCAGAGGAACTCGAAGTCGATCTCGTTGTTGTCCGGCAGACCGTTGCCGTTGGTGTCGGCGTGGTCGCGGGAGTAGGTGAAAGCCGCGCTGATCACGCCGGGAGTGCCCGGCTGGTCGCTGCAGTCGGCGGTCTTCATCCGGCTGCCGAAGGTGCCGAACCGGTAGGCCTTGGTGCTCTCGAAGCCCACGCCGCCCATCGGGCCGGCCTCCGGGTTGGCCGGCAGAGTCAGCTTCAGGGCCTTGCCGTCGGCGGTGCCGGGCACCCGGGTAGCGGTTTCCAGGTTGGTGTAGGTGGTGTTCGGGCGGATCAAATTGGAGGACGTTGTGGTCCAGGGAAGTGTGCGGGTGGCACTGGCGGCCAGGGCCGGTTGGGCGACAAGTACTGAGACCAGTGCCGAGGAGGCCAGGGCCAGCGCGGCCCCACCGATCCGGCGAACCCGACCTGCTCCGAACAACGTGCCCTCCTGGCTGTCTATGTGGACTGTGCAGTAGACCCAGGAAGACGTGTCGTCAGCAGGAACGGGCATCCAAGTAGATGCGGGAAAGTGCGCGCAGCGGTCCACTCGAACGCCGGATCGAGCCCTTTTCAGGCTGGAGAATCCACTCGGACAGGCCAGAGCGCAGGCTGAGAACCCGGCGGATCTTGAGGTTTCGCCGACTACTGGTAGAAGCGGCGTTCGGAGCGCCGCCACTCCGCCGGGAAGCCCTCGCCCGGAACCTCGGTGGCCTGTTCTTCGGGCAGGGTGGTCACGATCCCGGTGAGCCGGTCGATCCGCAGGGGAACGCCGGGCAGTGGTGGGGCCAGCTTGATCGCGTGCCGGATGGCGTCGAGCAGTTCCATCGGCATGTTGCCCACCGCGCGCTGGAACGCGGCCTCCAGATCCGGCCGGTCCTCGTCGTCGTTGATCATGGCCCAGTTGGCCAGCGCCCGGGTGAAGCCGGGAACGCCGGAGAGCAGATCCCGCGCGGCCCGGTCGGGCGTGACGGCGTAGACGTTGTCGGTCCGGATCGGACGGGGGTTGCGGGAGGACGTGCTGATCACCCCGGGCACCGGAGCCGGCGCCGCGGGGAAGCCGCGATCGTTGAGGTCGCGCATCAGCACCAGGCCGTCGAGGAACTGGGCCACCGAACCGCCGGAACCCCGTAGCGCCGTGACCTGCAGCATGGTGCGCGACTCGGTACGCCGGTCACCGTCACCGACCAGGGCTTCGAGCAGGGCCTGGCGAGCTTCTTCATCCTCGGGGGAGGCGACCAGGTCGAGCGCGGCCTGGCAGACGGACTCGTCGGCCAGCCTGGTCTCGAGGTCGATGTGCGGGAGCTCGTTGCGGTACGTGTACGTGCTCAGCTGGTGCGATGTCTCGCCGCGGGAAGCGGACTTGCGCGGGGTCAGCTCGGGCAGTTCCGGGCCCGCGTTCAGGACGACCCGCTCGCGCTGGCCGGGGATGGAACGCGGGGTGACCGGAGGCTCGAGCTGGGCCGGCTCGCGCCTGGACAACTCGGGCTTGGACTCGGGTTCCGACGGCTCGGGCTTGGCTTGCTCAAGCTTGGCCTGCTCGGGCTTAGCTGCCTCGGACTTGGCCTGCTCAGGCTTGGCCTGCTCGGACTTGGCCTGCTCGGGCTTGGGGGCTGCCGTATCAGCCGTGGCCGAAGCGGGTGGTGCGGCCGTCTCGTCCTTGGCTGCTGCCGGCTCGGCAACCTCGGGCTCAGGAGCAACCGGCTGAGCAGTGGCCGCCCCCGGCTTCGGTGCTGCGGGCGTAATCGGGATGGGCCTAGCCGCGGACTCGGCCAGGTCCGCCGCGGCCGCGATCTCGGCTGCTGTCTCGGTGGACTCGTCCGGACCGTCGACGGACTCCCCCGCCGACGAAACCGGCTCGTCGTCCCGATCGCCGGAAGCATGCTGGAGCGAAGCGCCCTCGTCGTCCGGGCCCACTTCTTCCGGGCGCTTCTCCTCGCTGCGCCCGAAGAAGGTGAACGGCTTCTCCGACCAGCCGGAATCCTCCTCAGACTTCTGCTGCTCGGGAGTTCCCCACTGCGGAGCCTGCGATCGCGAAGCCTCGGCAGCAGCCGTTGCTTCTTCGGCGGCGGCCCGCTCACGGGATCGGGTCATCGCCTCGCGCAGGGTCGGCCGCGACTGCCTGGCCTTTTGGGTGTCCACCTCAGCGGTGTGAGGGGTGGGCTGCTTCGTTTCTTCGGTCGGAGCAACCGCAGCAACCCCGGACGCGACGGCCGCCGCTTCAGCCGCCTTCGACTCATCGATCCGCGGCTCACCAGTCCGCGACTCACCGGTCCGCGACTCACCGGTCCGCGACTCACCGAGCTGCGACTCACCGGTCCGCGATTCAGCAGTCCGCGACTGACCGGGCCGCGACTCACCGGGCTGCGACTCACCAGTCCGCGGCTCAGCGGGCCTCGACCCGTCGCCGTCCTTGGTCTCCAAAGCCTCGGTCTCCGAAGCCTTGCTCTCAGCGGCCGCGTTCTCTGGGGTCCGGCTCTCGGAGGTCCGGCTCTCAGGGGCCTTGTCTTCCCCGGCCTTGGACTCGCTGCCCTCGGGGTTGCCATCCTCGGCGGTGTCGCTGCCGGGCAGAAGGCGTCCTACCTTGCGGGCCTGGTCCTTCACCCGGCGACGCGACTGCGAAAGAAGCTGCGAAAGCCTGGGAACAGGAAGATCTGTGGACTCTTCGCCGGACTCGCTGTACGGACTCTTCGAGGGGTCGTACGGCTCCTGAACCCGCCGGGAAGCAGGACCCGCCCGATGACGCACCGCGCCACGTGGAGCCGGGTCAGGCCCCGGACGAGAGTCAGGCTCAGCCTTCGCCGCCTTCTCGTCTTCTTGGTCCAGTTCGTCGTCAGAGGTGGTGTCCCCGTGGTCGGCACCCTTGGGAACCACCGGATCAGAGGACGCCCGGTGCCCCGGCTTCCGCGGACGCGCCGGGGTGGGACGCAACTGGGGAACGGAACCGGTGGTGGCCGGGCCATCGTTCGCCGCACTCGTGGCTGCCGAGCCGGACACAGCCGAACCGAAGGTGGCGGAGTCGA
Organism: Kineosporia babensis; assembly: GCF_021129305.1. Classification (GTDB taxonomy): domain Bacteria; phylum Actinomycetota; class Actinomycetes; order Actinomycetales; family Kineosporiaceae; genus Kineosporia; species Kineosporia babensis. Next base: position 181,198 of record NZ_JAJOMB010000001.1, read on the forward strand.
AGTCCGAGGAGGCCGGATCAGAGGTAGCGGAGTCCGAGGCCTTCGAGCCCGAGGCAGTGTGACTCGAGGAAGCCAGGTCCGACGCCGGAGAACCTGAAGCGATCGAGCCCGAGGTGGCCGAACCCGCGACCCGAGAACCTGAAGCGGCTGAGCCCGAGGCGGTGGGATTGGAGGTAGCCGGGGCCGAGACCGGAGAACCTGAAGCGGTCGAACCCGAAGCAACCGAGCCCGCAGGTGTCGAACCCGAGGTGGTTGAGCCCGGGGCCGTCGAACCTGACGTGGCCGAGTCCGGGACAGCCGAACCCGAAGTGGCCGAAGCCGGAGCCCTCGAACCTGACTTGGCCGAGTCCGGGACAACCGAACCCGAAGTGGCCGAAGCCGGAGCCCTCGAACCTGACTTGGCCGAGTCCGAGGTACCCGAGCCTGAGGTCACTGAGCCGGAAGCGGTCGCGCCGAAGGTGGCCGGACCCGAGATGGCCGAGCCCGAAGCAGCAGAGTCGGAGCCCCCCGAGCTCGGGGCAGCCCGACCCGAGGTAGCCGAACCCGTGGTGGCGAGGCCCGAGGAGATCGGACCTGAAGTAGCTGAGTCCGAGGCCCTCGAGCCCGGAGCGACCGGGCCCGTGGCCGAACCTGTAGTGGTCTGGTCAGAAGTGTCTGAGGTGGTTGAGCCGTCGGTCCCTCTGGTGGCCGGCGCCGATCGTGGCCCGGACTTGGACTCCCGCTCGTCCAGCGCTGTCTGGTCTGGCGCTGCGGGCGCAGCCTCGGACCGCGACCCGAACCTGGCCCGAAGCGCGGACCAGCGCTGCGATATGGCTCCGGCCTGGGGTTTCGCCGACGACCCGGATGTCGACGGCGAACTGCCGTCCGGCTCACCCGGGGTCTGTGGCTGAGACTCGAAGCGGGCCCGCCGCCCTGACTCGGATGACGGTCCTGGCTGGGCTGAGCGCCCCGGCTCGGCCCGCAGCGCAGACTCGTCCTCAGATTCAGGCTTGGCCCGCAGTTCTGACCGATCCCGCAGTTCTGGCCGATCCTGCGACTCGGACCGGTCCCGCAGTTCTGGCCGGTCCCGTGACTCGGACCGGTCCCGCAGATCTCGCCGGGCCCGCAGATCATGCTCGGCCCGCGGTGGAGTCCCGTACTGCGGTTCCGGCCGGGCCCGCTGTTCGGATTCGCTCTGCCGTTCGGCCTCGGTCTGGAGGGCGGCCTCGGTCCGGGAGGCGGACTCGGGCGCCGGCTGGGCGAGGGCCTCCGGGGACTCGGTGCTGGTCGGGGGCTCAGAAGCGGGTGACGGGCTCAGCGGGCCGGCCGGCAGTTGCCGGGCCTCGGTCAACTCCCCCGGCGAAGTCTCGGAAGGAGAACCGGTCTGCACAGTTCGGGCGCGCAGCGGCTCGGAAGCCCGGGCCGCCCCGGACTCACCCACTCGCCGCTTGGGCAGCGCCGGGGCCCAGTCACCCTTGTGCCGCCAGGAGTTGCCCGGGCCGCTGCGCAGCCGGGGCGTGGTCTCTTTCTCGGCCGCCTCGACCGGCTCCGCCTCGTCCTTCTCCTCCGGCTGCAGGGTGACCCGCACCGGCAGGAGCCCGGACAACGAGCCCTCGTCGGCCTGCCGGACCAGCTGCTCATCCCGGCCGAAGGCGACCCGCGAGGCCGGGCTGGTCCGCAGCCCGTTCATGCTGCCCCTGAAGAACGGCAGCAGCCAGCGCCAGATCAGCAGCACCGTGAGAATCGCGAAGAAGGTGATCCCCACCTGCACGACCAGCAGCAACGCCTGGCCCACAGCACCGAACCACCCGCCCAGGGCGTCAGCGATCGCCTGGATGGCCTGGATCGCCAGCGCTACGACGACCAGCAAACCCACTGCATAGCCGACGAGGTTCATCGAGCCCTCCCGGCCTGCTCGACAGAACGCACCAAATTCACGTGGATGGCTTGAGCCCCATCTTCACATGCACCAGTGGAAATGTCGCTAGCCTAGCGTAACGGGCCGGTTTCACCACGAACCAGACGATCTCGTCTGCCCAAGCCGCCGTCGGCAACGGAAATCGCCGAGCCCGGCCCGGGTGTTCCGCATCAGCTCGTGGCAAAGTCAGCTCAGCCGCCCCGCTGAGACAAAGGACCCGCCCCGTGCCGACTCTGCTGCACCTCGACTCCTCCGCCGATCTGCGCAACTCCGTCAGCCGCGCCCTCACCGCCCGGTTCGCCACCACCTGGACCGAGATCAGCACCGAGCACCTGGTGGTGCAGCGCGACCTGCATCTGGACCCGCTGCCGCACCTGCCCACCAACGCGCTGCACTGGGCGCCGCGGCTGCGCACCCCCGAGGAGGTGGTGCCGGCCGACGCCGAGCAGCTGCAGAACGTTCTGCTCGACGAGCTCGCCAAGGCGGACGTCGTGCTGATCGGGGCCCCGATGTACAACTGGGGCATGCCCTCCACGCTCAAGGCGTGGATCGACTACGTCCACGTCGGCGGGGTGACCTCCACGGTGGACGAGCAGCCGGCCCAGCCGCTGGCCGGCAAGCCGGCGGTCGTGGTCTCCAGCCGGGGCGCGTCCTACGGTCCGGGCACGCCGGGCGAGAACACCGACCACGAGGTGCCCAGCCTGGTCCAGTCGCTGGGGATATCGATGGGCATGGACGTCACCGTGGTCACCGCCGAGCTCACCCTGGCCACCCGGCTCCCGGCGCTGAACCCGTTCGCCGGGCAGGCCGCGGACGAGCTGGAGAAGGCCGCGAAGTCGATGGTCGACCTGGCCCAGAGCCTGGGCGCCAAGTTCCAGTAGGAGAAGGCCAGCGCAACCGCGAGTGCTCAGAAGAACAGCGTCACCAGCAGCGCCGAGGCGATCGCGGCGGCCGTGAGCACGGCCAGCGCAACGATCGCCCGGCGCGGCCGGCGGCGGCGCTCACGCAGTTCGCGCCGGTGCGGCAGCTCGCCCGAGTCGGTGTTGATCGAGTGCCGGGGGAGGCCGTGCGGATCGGTCCGCGGGATGGTGCGGGAAGGGCGGCTTGAGGACGCGTGACGCCGGGTGGGCGTCTGGGTCGCCTCGATCTGGGGAGGCTCGAGCAGGGTCGACACCCCGAAGTCGGCGGCCAGTGCCTCCAGCCCGGCCGTCGAGGGGGCGACGTGGTTGCCCCGGGCCCGACGGGTCTGCGCGGGCACCCCGACATCAGGTGATTCCGGGATTCCGTGGCGCACCGGCGCCGGCAGGTTGACCACCTGAGTAGCCATTGCGCCGTCGCCTCTTTCGTGGAAGGCGCGCAACTGCCCGGCCACCTCGTCGGCCTCCGGACGCTGACCGGGATCGTTGTCGGTCATGGCGGTGAGCAGCCCGGCCAGTCCGGCGGGGATGTCCACATCGATGCGCGGCGGATTGTGCAGCCGGGCGACCGCGACGGCCACCGGCTCGCCCCGGTAGGCCGGGCGTCCGCTCAGGGCCTCGATCAGCACCAGGCCCAGTGAATAGATGTCGCTGGATTCGCGAATCTCCTCACCGCGCACCTGTTCCGGGGACAGGTACCCGGCCGTGCCCATGGTCAGCCCGGTCCCGGTCAGCCGGTCTGCACTGTCCAGGGCCCGGGCCACCCCGAAGTCCCCGAGCTTGATCTCGCCGGTCTCGGCCAGGAGCACGTTGCTGGGCTTGAGGTCGCGGTGCACGATCCGGCGCGAGTGCACGTAGCCCAGGGTCTCGCCCAGGCTGGCGCCGACCCGGCTGGCCTCGTGCGGCGAGAGCGGCTCGCCCTTGCAGTACCGGCTCAGCGTCTCGCCCTCGATCAGCTCCATCGCGATGTAGGGCTCGTCGCCGTCCGTCGCAGCGTCGTAAAGCGTGATCAGACCAGGGTGGTTCAGTTCGGCCAGGGTGTTCGCCTCGGAGGTGAACCGGGCTCGGTTGACCTCCTCCTCCAGCGCCAGCCGATGCAGGACCTTCACCGCCACATCGCGTTCCAGTACCGAGTCCCAGGCCCGGTAGACCAGGCCCATCCCGCCCTTGCCGATCACGTCCCCCAACGCGTATCGGTTGGCAAGCAGTTGAGTACCCGGGTTCAGGGTCTCGTCCCGCACGCTGCCTCCTCTGCGTGTCCGTCCGCGGTCGTCACTCTGCCTGTGATCACCGGGAACGGCACTTCGGGAGTGTCCTGACTGCCGGATTCAGGCCGGCTCGAGCACCGGGACGACAACCAGAACCGTCCGTTCGAACGGGTTTCGATCGAGGGGTTCGCCCTCCCGGAGCCAGATTCCTGGAACTGCCCTCTACGCACCCGGCCAATGAGTGTGTACCTTCGTACGCACTACTGTGGACGCTCGTACGCATCGCTACGGAGCCACGTCAGACGTCCCGTGAGCGAGTTCTGGAGAGTCCGTGCCCACCACCATCCATCAGCGCCGCTGGGCGCTGTTCGCGCTGTTCTTCCTGCCCGGCGTGGCGATCGCCTCCTGGGTGACCCGGACCCCGGCGATCCGCGACTCACTCGGCGCGTCCACCCAGGAGATGGGCCTGGTGCTGTTCGGCCTGTCGGTCGGCTCGATGCTGGGCATCCTGTCCTCCGGCACCCTGGTACTGAAGGTGGGCGCCCGCCCAGTGATCGCCGTCGGCACCGTCGCGATCGTGGTCAGCCTGCCGACCATTGCTCTGGGTACCGCCCTCGGTGAGGCGCCGATCGTGACCGTAGGCCTGTTTCTCTTCGGCGCCGGCGTGGGCGGTGGCGAGGTCGCGATGAACATCGAGGGCGCGGATGTCGAGCAGATCACCGGCAAGCCGTTCCTTCCGGTGCTGCACGGCTGTTTCAGCCTAGGTACGTTCGTCGGCGCCCTGGCCGGTATCGCCGCCACCGCCGTCGATTTCCCCGTCGCCTGGCACCTGCTCATCGCCGGGGCGCTGGCACTGGGCCTGTTCATCTGGGCGATCCAGCAGATCCCGGCGGGTACCGGCAAGGTCGAGGTGCCCACTGCGGCAGTTCAAACTGGGGACGCGTCGGGGCCCCAAACGTCCGTCGGTTCGGCTCCCGTGCTGTGGAAGGACACCCGACTCCTGCTGATCGGGGGCATCGTCCTGGCGATGGCGCTGGCCGAGGGCACGGCGAACGACTGGCTGCCGCTGCTGATGGTGGACGGGCACGGCTTCGACGACGCACTCGGCTCGACGATCTACGCCACGTTCGCGCTCTCGATGACCGTGGGCCGGTTCGTGGGCGGGGGCTTCATCACCCGCTACGGCCGAGGCCGGGTGCTGACCGCCAGCGCGATCTTCGCGGCGCTGGGGCTGGCGCTGGTGTCGTTCCCGGACAGCCAGGTACTGGCCGCGGCGGGGGTAGTGCTCTGGGGACTGGGCGCCTCACTCGGCTTCCCGGTAGCGCTTTCGGCGGCCGGGGACTCCGGGCCGAACTCCGCGGCCCGGGTCTCCCTGGTGGCCACCGTCGGCTACATCGCGTTCCTGGTGGGCCCACCGCTGCTCGGCTTCCTCGGTGAGCACTACGGCCTGCGGACGGCCATGATCGTTCCGCTGAGCTGCGCTTTGCTGGCGGTCTTCATCGCCCGGGCGGCCGACACCCCGGCCGAGGCGGTTCGCCCACACGGGTGAAACGGTGCGGGCGAACCACCAGGCGGCGGGTCAGTTACCCGCCGCCTGGTACTGCTCGATCACGGACGATGGAATGCGGCCACGCTCGGAAAGCTCGATTCCGTTGCTGGCCGCCCAGGCCCGGACCGCCCGATTGTCCACACCGGTGGCCACCTGCTTCGGGGTGTTCTGTTTACGGCCGCCGACCCGGCGCCCGACCTCCGTGTAAGGAGTCAGGGCCTTGCGCAGCGCCGCTGCATTCTTCTTGGTCACGTCGATCTCGTACTCGACGCCGTCGAGGCCGAAAGCCACTGTTTCGTCGGCCAACTGCCCGGTCATGTCGTCGAGCAGTTCGGTCACTGTCCTGGTCGCCATGGCGTGATGTCTTCGCTTTCTGACTGCTCAGTCGAAGGTGGGCGGCGGCATTGCTGCACCGTCAGAAAGGTTCCTCAGTGCCCTTGACCGAATACCGAGAACCCGCGCAGTACGAGCCTGCCACATTTATCCGGTCGATGTTCACTCTTCTCCGGCGGTGAAAAATCTCGTCCGCCGCTCTTCGGTATTCAGCCGGACGAGCGGGCGCCGGCCGGCACCGCAAGTTAGGGGGAGAACAGTCATTGACTTGTACGGACGTTCAAGTCTTGACTGGCGCCATGCGGGCATACCGACCGATCGCAGACCGGCGACGGCAACTGATCGACGCCGGAATTGCCATCGGTGAGCGCGAGGGCGTGGCGGCGGTGACGGCCCGCCGGGTCGCCTCAGAGGCGGGTGTGTCGCTCGGCCTGGTCTCGTACTGCTTCGCCACCAAGGACGACCTGACCGTGGCGATGGCCGCGCGAATCGCTGAGGACACGGCCGAAGCTGCCGACTTCCCGCTCGACCTGAGCCCGCCCCCGATCCCGGAACTGGTGCCCGCCGGAGCCCGCAGCGCCGAGGCCACACCCCGCGCCACCCCGGGCGTCCGCAGCACCGCCGAGCGCTCGGCCGAACTGGAGCACGCGCTGCAGGAGGCGCTGGGGCGGCTCTGGGCCCTGCACGAGGCCACCCCCGGCCGGCAGTTGCTGACCTACGAGATCACCACCCGCGCCCTGCGCGAACCCCGACTCAACGACGTGGCCCAGCAGCAGTACGACACCACCGTGCGCACCTGCGGGGCGGTACTGGCGCACGTGGCCGACCAGGTCGGCGTGGCCTGGGACCGGGAGATCGACGAGATCGCCTCCCTGGTGGTGATGGCGATCGACGGCGCCACCCTGCGCTGGCTCGTGGACAAGGATTCGGCTGCCGCGTTGCGTCGCCTGGGCGACGTCGCGCGGATGCTCGTCACCATGGCTCGCTGAGCCGGTGCCCACCGCAGCGCTGGGGCGGGCCCGGATCGCCACCTCCGGGGCCTTCGCGGCCCAGGGCCTGCTGTTCACCGTCCTGCTCACCCACCTGCCGCAGTTCAAGGACCGGTTCGGGGTCTCGGACGGCACGGTCACCCTGATCGTCGTCATGGTCACCCTGATCGCCAGTCTCGGGAGCCTGGCCAGCGAGGCCCTGGCGGCCCGGGTCTCCAGTTGGTTCGCGCTGCGCCTGGCCCTGGTCCTGGCTGCGCTCTCGGCCACGGCGATCGGCCTGGCCGGTGAACTGGTGCTGTTCGTGGCCGCTTTCGCGGTGTACGGGGTGGCCCTGGGCGGGGTGGACGCGGCCTCGAACATGCAGGGCGTGGCCGTGCAGCACCGTTACGGGCGCAGCGTGATCAACTCGTTCCACGCCGCCTGGAGCGCGGCCGCCATCGTCGGAGCACTGTACGTGGCGGCCAGCGAGCACCTCGACCTGGAGCTGGGCCTGTCGGTGGGGCTGGCCGCGCTGGTGGTGCTCGGCCTGACGATCTGGCCCGGTAACTGGCTGCTGCCCGGAGCCACCGGCCCGCAGGAGAGCACTGCCGAGAGCGATCTGCCCGGTTTCCTCAGCCGGGGGCCGCTTCTGCTGCTCGGGCTGGCGATGGCCGCCTACTGGGCCGTGGACTCCGGAACTTCCAGCTGGGGCGCCATCTATCTCACCGACGTCCTCCATTCCTCCACCAGCGTGGCGCCTTTGGCCTACGGCGCGTACCAGGCCCTGGCTCTGGTCTCCCGGTTGTTCGGCGACAGCGTGGTGCAGCGGTTCGGGGCGGCACGGACCATCCGGGGCGGCGCCCTGATCGGCGTGGCCGGCACGCTGCTGCTGGTGCTGGCCCCCGGTCCGGCCCTGGCCATCACCGGCTTCGCCCTGGCCGGGCTGGGACTGGCCGTGGTGCCCCCGCTGTGCTTCGCCGCGGCCAGTGCCCGGGCCCGCAGCCGGCTGCAGTCCGACCAGCTGGTGGCCCGGCTCAACGTCTTCAACTACCTCGGTGCGCTGCTCGGCGGGGCTTTGGTCGGAGCGGTCGGCAGCGGCCTCGGCCTGCGCACCGGATTCTTCCTGACCGTATTGCTGGCGGCCTCGATGCTGTTGCTGGCCCGGGCTTTCACCACTCGGCCGGCAGCCGCTTGAATTCGTTGCCTGACCGACCGATAGGATTTCGTTCCTGGTCAGAGGCATAGACGTCGGCGTCCGCTCTGCGGGAAAGAGGTCGCGGGTCTTTCGGGAGGGACGAAATGAACGGCGTTCAGCTGCTACTGGTGGTGATCGCGGCCGTTGCGGTCACCGGTCTGGCGCATCGCAAGGGTTTACAGGCGCCCCTGGTGGTCGTGGTGTTCGGGCTGGCGGCCTCGTTCATCCCGGGAATGCCGCGGCTGGAACTCGAGCCACACATCATCCTCGGCATTGTGCTGCCACCACTGCTGTATTCCACGGCGCTGGACTTCTCGGTGCCCAGCTTCGTGCAGAACATCCAGCCGATCCTGCGCCTGGGCGTGGTGCTGGTCCTGATCACCGCCTTCGCGGTCGGCGGGGTGGCCTACTGGTCGGTGCCCGAACTGACCTTCGGCGCGGCGCTGGTGCTGGGGGCCGCGGTCGGCCCGCCGGACGCGGTCACCGCAGTGGCGATCGGGCGCTCCCTAGGCGTGCCGAACCGGGTGATGACCATCCTCACCGGTGAGAGCCTGATCAACGACGCGGCCGCGCTGACCCTGTTCAGTGTGGGCGTCGCGGCGGTCACCGGCAGCCACACCGTGGTCTCCAACCCGGTGCTGTTCTTCATCTACACGTCGGTGGTCGGCATCCTGGTCGGCCTGGTGCTGGCCGTGGTGGTGCTGTGGGTCCGCCGGCGCCTGCATGAGCCCGGCCTGGAGACGGTACTCGGGCTGATCGTGCCGTTCGCCGCGTTCCTGCTGGCCGAGGAGCTGCACGGCTCCGGTGTGCTGGCGGTGGTGATGGCCGGCTTCTGGGTCGGGCACAACTCGGTCACCTCCGGCTACGCCACCCGGCTGCAGGAGCGCCAGCTCTGGCGCAGCATCGACATCCTGCTCGAGGCCTTCGTCTTCGCCTACATGGGCCTGCAGATGAAGTTCATCATCGAAGACGTGTTCGAGGTCCACCACGAGCCGGTCGGCGTGATGCTCTTCTCCTCGTTGCTGGTGCTGCTCACCGTGCTGGCGATCCGGCCGATCTGGGTGTTCGGCTTCTCCGGCAGCCGGCAGCTGCTGCGCAAGGGCCTGGCCAGCACCCCGCCGGCGGAGAACCCCAAGGTGCCGTTCCTGGCGGCCGGGATGGACAAGGCCCGGGACCGGGCCGCCCGGGGCGCCAACTGGCAGACCAACGCGCTGATCTCGTGGACCGGCATGCGCGGGGTGATCACCCTGGCCGCGGCCGCCGGTGTGCCGTTCTACACCGAGAGCGGCGAGGAGTTCCCCGGGCGTTCGGCGATCCAGTTCATCGCTTTCGTGGTGGCCGTGGGCACCCTGCTGCTGCAGGGCGTGACCCTGCCGTACCTGGTCAAGCGGCTCGACCTGTCCAGCGACGTGGAACACAACAAGGAGATGCAGCAGCGCACGTTCGCCCGTGAGGTGGCCCGCAAGGCCTCCAAGCAGGCCGTGCAGCAAACCCTGGCCGACCCGCCCGACGGCTGTGACCCGGCCCTGCTGGAAGGCATCGCCGAACGTTTCCGGCACGCCCAGGAGACCCGTGAGGACCTGCTGCCGGACGACGAGGACGACCCGGCGCTGCGCGAACTGCACCGCAAGGACCTGACCCGGGCGGTTCGCGTGCTGCGCGAGCGCATGCTCACCGCCCAGCGCCAGGCCCTGATCGCCGAGCGGGATGCCGGGAACCTGGACGACGAGGTGCTGCGCGACCTGCTAGAGCACCTGGACTACGAGGAAGCGGCCACCGCCACCGGTTCGGCGGCCCGTCTGCACTGAGCGCTGGCTAGCGCTGGGCCGGGAGGTCCACCGTCATGGTGGTCCCCCGGCCCGGGGCGGAGTCGACGCGGATCGTCCCGCGGTGCGCGTCGACCACACCCTTGACCACGGCCAGCCCCAGGCCGGTGCCCGGGATGCCGCGGTCGGTGGCCGAACTGGAGCGGAAGAACCGGGTGAACAGCCGGGCCTGCTCGGCCTGCGGGATACCGATGCCGTGGTCGCGCACCTCCAGCCGTACCCCGGCCGCCATCGCCGAGACCTCGAGCGTGATGACGTCGGCCCGGCCTCCCAGGGGACGGTTGCCGGTCGGTGGGGGCGAGAACTTCACTGCATTGCTGAGCAGGTTGATCAGCACCCGCTCCAGCTGCGAGGCATCGCCCAGCACGGTGGGCAACCGCTCGCCCAGCCGTACCTGCAGGGTCAGCCCGGCCTGCCGGGCCTCGGGAGCGACCGTGGCCACCGCGGCCTCGACCAGGTCGGGGAACGAGATCGCGCGGAACTGGCCGGATCCGGCGTGTCCCGACTCCATCCGGGACAGCACCAGCAGATCCTCGACCAGACTGAGGACGCTGGCGGTGTTGCGGTCGATGATGTCCAGGAACCGGTGGCTGAGTTCCGGATCCTGCTCGCCGTCGCGCAGCATCTCCACGTAACCCCGCACCGAGGTCAGCGGGTTGCGCAGCTCGTGACTCACCGCGGCGACGAAATCGGTCTTCATCCGGTCCATCTCGCGCAGCTGGTTGTTGCCGGCGGCGAGTTTCTCGGCCCGGGACATGATGTCGGCGCGGGCCGCCCGCAGGTCCGACTCGACCCGTTTCTGCCGGGTGATCTCGGTGTAGATCGCGCCGATCCCGAAGATCTCACCGCCGGAGTCACTGATCGGGTAACGCACGCACAGCAGGCTGCGGGCGCCGTCCGGGCCGTGGAACTCCTCCTCCCGCTCCACCACGATCGAGGTGTGCAGGCAGCGCGCGTCGAGTTCGGTCATCTGCCGGGCCTTCTCGGCCGGGAAGATCTCGGCGTCGATCTTGCCGGCCAGGGTGTTCGGGGCCAGCCCGCACAGCCGCTCGAACTCGCCGTTGGCCAGCAGGTAGCGCCCGTCCACGGCCTTCACGCTGATCGCGGCCGGGGAATGGTTCACCAGCCCGGCCAGGATCGCCGAGGTCTCCCGCTCGCGGCGCTGGGCCTCGCGCTTCTCGGCGGTGAGCCGGCGGATGGCCAGGGCGTGCTCGACCGCCGGGCCGAGCCGGGCCAGCCGGTCCTTCAGCAGGTAGTCGACCGCCCCCAGACGCAGCGACTTGACGCAGGTCTCCTCGTCCATCTGGCCGCTGACCACGATCACCGGCACTTCCAGGTGCATCTCGTGCAACTGGGCCAGCACCGTGGGCGCGTCCAGGCCGGGAAGTGAGTAGTCGCAGAGGATCACGCCGGGCGGCGGGTCGAGGGCGGCCAGCATCGTGTCCATGGTGTCCACCCGGGTCCAGTCCGGGCCGAACCCGCTCCGGACCAGTTCGGCCACCATGAGCTCGGCGTCGGCCGGCTGGTCCTCGATGATGAGCAGCCGGAAACTCCTACTCACGAAACCATTCCCCCCAGCGATTTCCCCGGGCGTCAGTTAACACCCGGGGAGCGGTCCGGAGCGGGAGAATCGCCGGAAGATCGGCAAGGGCGAGCAGAGCCGGCCACCACCGAACGGCCGATACCTCGGATACTCGCGCGAATCGTCCGTTGCTGTCGGACCTACTCGCCGCTGGCCTGAAGCAGCCGCAACTGGGGATGGATCGGCCCGCGGGTGCGGCCCAGCGGCTGGACCACCTCCACCCCGGAACGCAGGGCGATGATCTCGGCGCAGATCGAGACCGCGGTCTCTTCCGGGGTGCGCGCGCCCAGATCCAGACCGATCGGCGAGTGCAGCCGGTCCAGATCGGCCTCGTCGGCACCGGCGGCGCGCAGGCGTTCCAGCCGGTCGTCGTGAGTCCGGCGGCTGCCCATCGCGCCCAGGTAGCCCACCTGCGTCTGCAGCGCGGCGAGCACGGCCGGCACGTCGAACTTGGCCTCGTGAGTGAGCACGCAGATCGCGTCGCGCGGGGTCAGGCTGGGGCCGATCCGGGCCAGCAGCCGGTGCGGCCAGTCCACCAGCACCTCGTCGGCGTGCGGGAAGCGGGCGCGGGTCGCGAACATCTCGCGGGCGTCGCACAGGGTCACCCGGAAGCCGAGCACCGAGGCGACCTGGCTGAGCGCCCCGGCGAAGTCGACCGCGCCGAAGATGATCATCCGGGCGGGCGGCAGGAACGGCTGCACGAAGACTCCGACGTCGCTGCGCCGGGCCTCACCCCGCGGGCCGTAGCGGCGCACCCGGGCCTGACCCAGTTCGCCGGCGGCGTCGCGGGCCACCACCCGGTCGAGTTCGGCATTACCCAAACTGCCCAGCAACGGACGTCCGGGGCGCACCAACGCGGTGGCGCCGAGTTGGTCTTCGGCCTGGACGACGGACGCCAGAACGACCGGCTCCCCCGCCCGCACCGCCTCGGCCAGTTGCTCGAACCCGATCAGCTGGGCGAACGGCTGGATCACCAGATGAATGGTTCCGCCGCAGGTCAGACCCACCGCCAGGGCATCGTTGTCGGAGTAGCCGAAGCTGACCAGCTCGGCCTCGTCGCGCTCGATCAGCTCCAGCGCGGCGCTCACCACCGCACCCTCGACACAGCCACCGGAGACCGAGCCGAGCACCTCACCGTCCTCGTTCACCGCCATCGCGGCGCCGGGCTCCCGCGGGCCGGAGCCGTCCACATCGACCACCCGGGCCACGGCACACCGCTTGCCCTGGGCCCGCCAGTGGTCCAGTCCGGTCAGCAGTTCCCGCATCCGGCCTCCTTGAGGGCTGTCTGTCGGGCAGCCTACGTGCGGATGCGTGATTCGTGCACCGGGGACGAGCGGAAAACGCCCGGCGGGTGATCCCGCGCAGCCGGTACCAGGCGCGCACCTTCTGCCAAGCAGCAAAACCCTGCGCAATGCCCCGGCGACCGCACTGGTCAAATGCCAGAACCTCCGCGCCAGCCCCGCGCCAGCCCCGCGCCAGGTCGCACCACGCGGGCGAATTCACGACACCGCGTAAACAAAGTGTCCCTGGCAGCACTTTGTTTACGCATTCCCTGAAATCGCCCGCACAGAGCCCGGTCAACGACCGCTCACGATGTGTCAAGGTGGTCCATCCGGTACCAGGTGTACACATCATCGAAGCATCCCCGCCCACCGCTCACGTCCGGGACGGCTTTTCCGGTGCGGTGAGCACCAACCTTGACCAGGTCAACTCCGCCCCGCAGTAGGCATGGACTTCCAAAACACGCTCTAGGTCTCACGGGCACAGGGCCACGGACGGGGGCAGAGCAGCGGCAAGGGCAGCGGCAGAGGATCGTCCACCGGCGACCTAGGCCATACGGCGCAAGCTCTGCGGCGGGAACGTGGCGCCGGGTCAGGGCTGGCGGCGCAGGGCCTGAGGCAGGAAGGCAGCGCCGGGACCCCACTGCGCGGCCTCGTCCTCAGAGTTGGAGATCCGGCAGCGGGCCAGGGACAGGCAACCGCAGCCGATGCACGAGTCCAGCTTGTCGCGCAGCGCCACCAGCGCCTCGATCTGCTCGTCCAGCCGCTTCGACCACGAGCGCGAAATGGCCGTCCAGTCCGCCCGGGTCGGAGTGCGCGAGGCGGGCAGCCGGTCCATCGCCTCGCGCACCTCCTCGAGCGAGAGCCCGACGCTGCGGGCAGCCCGGATGAAGGCCAGCCGGCGCAGCACCGCCCGCTCGTACCGACGCTGACCGCCCGCGGTCCGGGTGGCCGAGATCAGGCCCTGCCGCTCGTAGAACCGCAGCGCCGAGGCGGCCAGGCCGCTGCGCCGGGTGAGCTCGCCGATGGTGAGCAGCTGATCGGCCCGGGGCTTCGGGTCGGAAGTCATGCGCTCAGGGTACTAGACCTAAAGCTGAATTTAACTACCAAGATGAGGCCAGGACGAAATCCACCGATCCTCAGGAGAACACATGCCCACCGCACTCATCACGGGTGGTTCCAGCGGCCTCGGCCTGGCCCTGACCACCGCACTGGCGCAGGACGGCTGGGAGTTGGTGGTCGACGCCCGCGACGCCGACCGGCTGCACTCTGCGGTGCAGCACCTCGGGCCGAACGTGCGCGCGCTGCCCGGCGACGTCACCGATCCGGCCCATCGCCAGGCCCTGGCCGCACTGGTGCCCGAGCTGGATCTGCTGGTGAACAACGCAGGCGGCCTGGGCCCGAGTCCGCTCCCGGCGTTGTGCGAATTCCCGCTCGCCGCACTGGAAGACCTGTACCGGGTCAACGTCGTAGCGCCGCTCGGCCTGATCCAGGCAACCCTGCCCGCGCTCAGCCGGCGCAACGGCACGATCGTCAACATCACCTCCGATGCGGCCAGCGCGGTCTACCCCGGCTGGGGCGGCTACGGCTCCTCGAAGGCCGCGCTGGAACAGATCGGCGCCGTGCTCGGCGCCGAAAGCACCGGCAGTATCCGGGTTTACTCGTTCGACCCGGGCGATCTGCGAACCCCCATGCATCAGGCCGCCTTCGTGGGTGAGGACATTTCCGACCGGCCGCTGCCCGAGAGTGTGGTCCCGGCCTTCCGGCAGCTGCTCGAACGCCGGCTCCCGAACGGCCGTTACGCCGCCTCCGACCTGAAGACGAAAGAGCCGCCCCAGGAAGGAGCCAGCGCGTGAGCACGATGATCCCGCCGCACACGGTCTTCGAACTGCCGGACAACTCCGAGGCCACCGAACCGGCCGAGGCCCGGGGCCTGCCCCGGGACGGCGTGCGCCTGATGGTGGCCGGGCCCGACGAACTGCACGACACCCGGTTCCACCGGATCGGCGAACACCTCCAACCCGGTGACCTGCTGGTAGTGAACACCTCCGCCACCCGGGCCGCCGCGCTCGAAGGTACGCATCCGCGCCTGGGCACGGTCGTCGTCCATTTTTCGCTCCAAATGCCCGACGGCTCCTGGGTGGTCGAAGTACGCACCTCGCCCGACGCGTCCAAAAGCATTCGTAGTTGCTCTCCCGGCGACATCATTCGGCTCGACCGCGGGCCCCAGCTGGAACTGGTGACACCTCGAGTGCCCTCGGAAAAACGGCTTTGGCGCACCCAGCCGATCCTCGCCCAGGCCCTGCAGGACGCCGGCCCTCGCCCGATCCGCTACGGCTACCTCAGGCATCAGTGGCCGCTGGAGAGTTACCAGACGGTGTTCGCCGACCCCCGCAACATCGGCTCCAGCGCCGAGATGCCCAGCGCCGGGCGTCCGTTCACCACCGATCTGGTGACTGCCCTGGTTGCACAGGGCATCCGGGTGGCTCCGATCACCCTGCACGCCGGCGTCTCCTCGCTGGAGACGGGTGAAGCACCTCCGGCTGAGCCCTACCGGGTGCCCAGTTCGACCGCCGCGCTGGTGAACTGGACCCGCCGGACGGGTGGCCGGGTGATCGCTGTGGGTACCACCGTCACCCGGGCGCTGGAATCGGCGGCGGGCAAGGACGGCAGGGTAAGGACCGCCGACGGCTGGACCGACCTGGTGATCTCCCGCGAGCACCCGGTCCGGGTGGTGAACGGGCTGATCACCGGGTGGCACGATCCACAGGCCTCGCACCTGCTCATGCTCGAGGCGGTGGCCGGGCCGGACCTGGTCCGCCGGGCCTACCGGCACGCGGTGAGCAGCGGATATCTGTGGCACGAGTTCGGCGACTCGTGCCTCTTCCTCCCCCCGGGGTGAGAAGCTCCTCGCCCGCAAATCACCCTGTAGGCCATTCGGGTTCCCGACGATGCGGTGGGGAGTCGGAGAGCAGACCGCTCTGCGAACGCAACCGTCGTACACCGAGGAGCCACCATGAGCAGCATCGTCGTTGTTGACGACGACTCCGACATCCGGGGTCTGCTGGAGTTCAAGCTGACGGCGGCCGGTCACTCGGTGACCGCCGAGGCCGACGGCGAGGCCGGGCTGGCCGCCATCATGGACGTCCGCCCGGACGTCGTGGTGCTGGACTGGATGATGCCCCGGATGAGCGGCATCGAAGTCTGCCTGGAACTACGGAAAGATCCGTCGATGGCCGACATCCCGGTCCTGTTCCTGACCGCGAAAGCCCAGGAATCCGACGTCCAGCGTGGTTTCGCCGCCGGCGGCAACGACTACGTGATCAAACCTTTCAGTCCGCGCGAGCTGTCCAGCCGGATCGACGCGCTGTTGGCTCGGACCCCACGATGACCACGGCGACCGTCCTCCTGATCGCGGCGACCCTCAACCTGGTGCTGATCATCGCGCTCTCGCTCAGCACCGCCGTCTGGAAGGCCCGGCGTGAGCGCCGGGCCCGCCGGCACGAGGAGGAACTCGCCCAGCTGCGGCCGGTGATGATGCGTTACCTGGCCACCTGGGAGGACGGCGACGCGCACGACCTGGCCGACATCCTGATCGCCTACCGCGGGGTGACCACCTCGTTCGAGGAACTGGTGGCCGGCCTGCTGCCGAAGCTGCGCGGGGCCGACCGAAGCATGCTGGTCGACATCCTGCGCCGCCGGGGCACGATCGAGGACGCCCGCATGGGCACCCTCTCCCGCCTGCCGGTGCGCCGCTACCGGGCGGTGGAACTGCTCGGCGCGGCCGGGGTCAGCGAGGGGATCCCGGAGGCCACCCGGCTGCTGGGCGACCGCAACACCGACGTCCGACTGGCTGCGGTCCGGGCCCTGGGCCGGATCGGCACCGCCGAGGCGGCCGCCGGCCTGCTGGAGCACCTGGACTCCGAAGAGGCGCTCAAGCACCCGATCCCGCCGCACCCGGTCACCATGGCGCTGCTGCGGATCGGCACCGACGCCACCGACGCGCTGGTCCGGTCGCTGGAGGCCGACTCGGTCGAGGTCCGTACGATCTGCGCCGAGGTGCTGGGGGTCCTGGGCGTGTACCCGGCGGTCTCCGGACTGCAGGTGCGGGCCCGGGTCGACCCGAGCGTCTCGGTCCGCCTGGGCGCCGCGCACGCCCTCGGCCGGCTCAGCATGCCCAGTTCGGTCGACGACCTGACCGCGATGCTGCGCACCGAGGAAGAGGTCGAGGTCATCGCCGCGGCCTGCACAGCACTGGGCCGGATCGCTGATCCGGCCTCGCTCCCGCCACTGGAGCAGGCGGTGGCGCACGAGCACCCGACCGTCCGGGTCGCCGCAGCGATGGCGCTGGTGGCATTCGGCGACACCGGCCTGGATCGGCTGCGTGAGATCGCCCAGCAGGACGCCGAGGGCGGTGACGCGGCGAGGGAGGTCCTCGCCCGGAACTCGATCGCGACGAACACCACGCCGCTGATCTCCTACTGAGCTGATCTCCTACCTAGGGGGCATGGCCGAGCCATGAGAGATTTCCTCGAATCCGCGGTGATCGGATTCAACTCGTTCGTCATCATCTACTTCCTGGCGCTGAACTCGCTGTACCTGGTGATCGTGCTGATCGCGGCCCGTGCGCAACGACGCGCGCAGCGGATGTCCTCGGAGACCGCGCTGGAAGACCTGTTCGCCAACCCGCTCACCCCGGGCGTCTCGGTCCTCGTCCCCGCCTACAACGAGGAACCGAGCATCGTCTCGAGCGTGCACTCGATCCTGGACCTGCGCTACCCGCAGCTGGAGGTGGTGATCGTCGACGACGGTTCCACCGACGGTACTTTCGACGTGCTGCAGCAGGAGTTCGAGCTGCAGGCGAGCACCCGGGTGGCGGCCGGCGTGGTGGAGACGGTGGGCACGGTGAACTCCGTGCACATCTCCCGCGACGGCCAGATCGTGGTGATCCGCAAGGAGAACGCCCGGCGACGCGGCGACGCGCTGAACGTCGCCCTGGAGTACTCCCGCTACCCACTGGTCTGCATGATCGACGCGGACTCGGTGCTGGAGAAGGACGCGCTGATGCACGTGGTCCGGCCGTTCGTGGACGACCCGGAGCGAGTTGCGGCCAGCGGCGGGGCGATCCGGCCGATCAACGGCTGCCCGACCGAGCGCGGGATGATCCTGGAGAAGCGGCTGCCCAAGGCCTGGGCCCCGCGGATCCAGGTGGTGGAGTACCTGCGCTCGTTCCTGCTCGGCCGGGTCGGCTGGTCGGCGTTCAACGGCCTGATGATCATCTCCGGCGCGTTCGGCCTGTTCCGCCGCGACCTGGTCCAGCAGATCGGCGGGATGACCGCGGACTCGCTGGCCGAGGACGCGGACCTGGTGAACGGCCTGCACTACCGGCTGCGCAAGGAGAAGCAGGACTACCGGATCGTCTTCGTGCCGCACCCGGTGTGCTGGACCGAGGTGCCGGAGAACCTGAAGATCCTC
The DNA here is from genome assembly GCF_021129305.1 of Kineosporia babensis. GTDB lineage: Bacteria > Actinomycetota > Actinomycetes > Actinomycetales > Kineosporiaceae > Kineosporia > Kineosporia babensis. The sequence goes on from NZ_JAJOMB010000001.1 coordinate 199,428, forward strand.
AGCCGGCAGCGGCGACGCTGGTCGCACGGGCTGCTGGAGGTGCTGTGGCGCTTCCGGGCGATGATCGCCAACCCGCGCTACGGCCGGATGGGCATGCTGGTGCTGCCCTACTACCTGGTGTTCGAACTGCTGACCCCGATCGTGGAGATTCTCGGCCTGATCTGCCTGCCGATGGGCCTCGCCTTCGGCATCCTGAACTGGCAGGCCGCCGTGCTGTACGCGCTGGTAGCGATCGGCTACGGGATCCTGCTGTCGGTGGTGGCGATCGCGGTCGACGACGTCTCGTACAAGACCTACCGGCGCTGGAAGGACCTCGGGATCCTGCTGGTGGCTGCGTTCCTGGAGAACTTCGGGTTCCGCCAGCTGCACGCCTTCTGGCGGCTGCGCGGGCTGTGGTCGGGGATCCGGGGCTCGAACGCGGCCTGGGGCGAGATGCCCCGGGTGGGCTTCAAGGACACCTCCGGAGCCGCAACCAACTAAGACCCTCGAACGAAGGACGCCGGTGCGCACCTCGGGTGCGCACCGGCGTCCTTCGTTTGGCGGACTAGTATCGTTTCAAACTAGTCGAGTATTCTGACTAATCACTGAAGTGGGCTAGTCGACAGGGAGAACAGAGCGATGGGCCGGGAACCCGGGGCCTCGTGGCGGAAGGCAGCGCTCGAGCTGGCGATTCTGGCGGCGCTGACACAGGGCGAGGGGCACGGGTACGCCCTGGCCCAGCGACTGAGCGAGTTCGGGCTGGGGCAGATCAAGGGCGGGGCGCTGTACCCCGTGCTGAACCGGCTGGAGAGCGAAGGCCGGGTCGAGGCGTCGTGGCAGGCCGGTGAGGGTGGGCCAGGGCGCAAGGTCTACGCGCTCACCGACTCCGGGCGGCAGATGCTCACGCTGGAAAGACAGCAGTGGAGAGAGTTCTCGGCTGCGCTGGACACCATGCTCAACGATCTTGACGAGGAGACGCTGTGATGACTTTCGAGAAGTGGCGGTCCGAGGCCAAGACCGAACTCGGCCGTCGAGGAGTGGATGACGACACCGCAGAATCACTGTTGCAGGAGGCTCGTTCGTATCATCAGGACAGCGGGCTGAGCGCCACCGAGGCGCTGGGCGAACCCGCCGAGTTCGCCACGGATGCGGCCGGGCCACCCGACGGCCGGGCCGACACGCAGAATCTCACCGCCGCCGAGCACGTCCTCGGCGCAGCGGCGACCCTCGTGTTCCTCGGGTTCGTGGTCACTGCGGTCAGGGCCTTGTTCGGCGCCGATCCGCAGTTCATCGCGAGCCCGGCCAGCCTGACTGGCGGGACTCTGCTGGTCACTGCCGGGATGCTTTTCGTAGCCGGCTCCGACGCGCTCCGGGCGGCCGGACGGCCCCGGTGGGCCACCTGGTGCATCCCGGTCTCGGCGGTGCTCCTGATCGCGGGCGTCGTGCTTCGGGCCCGGCTTCCCAAGAACGAACTGTTCTCCCTCTCGGCCGGCCCGATCCTGCTGCTTCTCCTGCTGACCGGTGGGCTCCTCGCGTTCTTCATCGTCCGGGAACGGCGCCAGCGCCAGGACCCTTCGGAACCTGAAGCCTGGTTCGCCCAACTGGAGGGACTGCTCGTCGGGCGGCACGACCTGCCGCGGGATCGGGCTGCCGACCTGGCCGCCGAGGCACGGGCGCACATCGCCGCCGTCGGCAGCGATCCCCAGGCCGAGTTCGGCTCCCTGAACAGTTACGCCCAGAGCCTTGCCGACAGCCTGCCCGACCGAAGCCTTCCGTGGTGGCGACGACCGGGCCCCAGCCTGGTGGCCAACCTTCTGTTCGCCGCGATGGGCGCCGTTCTGCTGGCCGGATACTGGTCGGACGGGGAGACCTGGAGGCTGATCCTGCCCATCGGGATGATAGTGATCAGCGGCCGTCTGGCGTTCGGCGCCTACCGAAAACTCTAGCTACGCATCGGCAGCCGCACCGTCACCGTGCTGCCCTCGCCCAGCACCGAGTCCATTCCCACACTCCCGCCGTGGTTCTCGACGATCTCGCGAACCACGGCAAGCCCGAGTCCAGTACCGGGGATCTTGTGCGCCGCGTCGCTGGCCGAGCGGAAGAAGCGGTTGAACAGCTTGGGCAGTTCCTCGGCGGAGACGCCCAGCCCGGTGTCGGTCACCCGGATCACCACCTCCTCGGCCTCCACCACGCCCTGCACGGTCACCGTGCCGCCCTGGTCGGAGAACTTCACCGCGTTGCTCAGCAGGTTCAGGATCACCCGTTCCAGCTGACCGCGGTCGCCGAGAACCGGCAGTTCACCCTCGCTCTCGAGGTTCATGCTGACGTTGGCGGTCTCCGCGCTGGGCTTGAGCACCAGCAGCGCGCCCTCGGCCACGTCGGCCAGGTCCACCTCCACCGCCTCGTGGGTCAGCGTGCGCGAGTCGATCTTGGACAGCAGCAGCAGGTCCTCCACCAGGTTGAGCAGCCGGCGGGCGTTGCGGTCGATGATGTCGAGCATCTTGGCGGTCTGGGTGTCGGCCTCCTCGGCCTCGTCCAGCAGCAGCTCGGCGTACCCGCGGATGCTGGTCAGCGGGGTGCGCAGCTCGTGGCTGACCGAGGCGACGAACTCGGTCTTCAGCCGGTCCACCTCGCGCAGCTCGGCGTTGGCGTGGTCCAGCTGCTCGTTCTGGGCCTCCAGCTCGGCCCGGGCCTTGCGCAGGTCGGCCTCGACGCGTTTCTGCTCGGTGATGTCGACCAGGATCGAGCCGACCGCGAACACCGTGTCGGTGCCGTCGCGGACCGGGTAGCGCACGGCGTGGAAGGTGCGCTGCTCACCGTCGACCGAGAACAGTTCCTGGCGCTGCACCACCTCGGCCCCGGCGGTCCGGATCGGCGCGGCGCTGGCCAGCGGCGGATGGTCGGTGGAGAGCTGGTTGTACAGGTCGTTGCTGACCATGGTGTGACCGCTCATGTTCTGCACGCTGATCGCCGCGACCGAGTTCTCCACCAGACCCAGCAGAATGTTCATCGTCTCGTCGCGGCGCTGCTCGGCCATCCGGGCCACCCGGTCCAGCTCCCGCCGGGCCAGCGCGTGGTCGATCGCCGGGCCGAGCCGGCTGAGCCGGTCCTTGAGCAGGTAGTCGGCCGCGCCCAGGCGCAGCGAGTTCACGCAGGTCGCCTCGTCCATCGTCCCGGAGACCACGATCAGCGGCAGGTCGGGCTGCTTGGACTGCAGGATCGCCAGGGCGTCCGGCGCCGTCATCGTGGGCAGCGTGTAGTCGCAGATCACGACCTCGGGCTCGTCGTCCAGGGCGCGCAGGAACTTTCCCGCGGTGTCGACGACGGTGGCCACAGGGTCGTACCCGGCCCGCCTGACCTCGGAGAGGATCAGCTCGGCGTCGGGCGGGAAGTCCTCAGCGACCAGCAGGCGCAGTGGTGTTGGCACGTGGGTACTCCGTGGGGGTTCGGTTCAGGGCGACCCAGTAGCGTCCGACGTCCGCGATCGACCGGAAGTAGTCGTCCATGTCGACGGGTTTGACGACATAGCTGTTGGCGCCGAGGGCGTAGCAGTCCGCGATGTCCCGGTCCTCGGCCGAGGAGGTCAGCATCACCACCGGGACCACCACCAGGTGCGCGGTGGAGCGCATCTCGCGCAGCACCTCGATCCCGGTCATCCGGGGCATCTTGACGTCCAGAAAGACCGCCCGGGGCAGGTCGCTGGGGTCCTCGCCGGACCAGCGGCCGTGACAGTTCAGCCGGTCCAGGGCCTCCAGGCCGTCGCGGGCCTCCTCGATCCGGCCCCGGAACTGGTTGCGCCGCAGCGTGTGCTGCAGCAGTTCGCGGTCCTCCGACGAGTCGTCCACCAGCAGGATCCAGTCCTGCTGGCCCGTCACATCATTCATCGTGCCTGCCCGCCCCCCGCTCCGAGTAGTCCCTCACAGCACGAGGCCGGGGCCGGCCGATTCCCCGTCGGCACTGTCCGGGCAGTACCTGCGGTGGCACCACCCGGCGAGAATGCTCCCAGATGATCACAGTTCGGCGACGTCCACGACGTCAGGTGTCCGGGGGATATTGACGTCGACCACCTTGCGCTCGGCCGATGAGGCGTTCAGCCAGCCCCGGACCCGGGCGATCCGGACCGCCTCTTCCCGGCTGTGCACGCCGAGCTTGCGATAAAGGTTGCGGCAGTGCGATTTGAGCGTGTTGTCCGAGACGAACAGTTCGGCGGCGATCTGGGCGTGGGTCAGGTCGGTGGTGAGCTTCTCCAGCACCACCACTTCCCGGCGGGTGACCCCGGCACCTTCGTCCGGGAAGGCCCCGGCCCGGTCGAGGCCTGCGGTCAGGGCCCGGCGCCATTGCGAGGCGTCCGGCGAACGGCGCAGCATGGTCGAGACCAGAACCCGCAGCGGGGCCGGAACTTCCAGGAAGATGCTCAGATGCCCGTCCGGTTCGGCCGCTACGAGAGCATCATTCGACAGATCGGAGGCCGGGCCGCGATGTCCGGCGGCCAGCGCGACGGCAGCCTCGGCGAGGAGCCTGCGCAGCCGGTCCTCCAGCCCGGTGTCGGACGGCCAGAGGGCCAGGATCGCCGCGGCCTGTTCCTCGTCCTGGCGTTGCAGAGCCAGATACAGCCGGGCAGCAGCGATATTGGGGACGTTCGGCGCGCCGGCCAGCCCGGCTTGCGCACCTGCGTGGTCACCTTCCAACTCAGCCAGCCGGGCCCGGGCCAGAGCCCGCCGAACCGCCAGCGCGGTTGGCAGGTGATCGTTGACCTGGGCAAGCTCGGCGCGGGCCTGGGGTACATCGTTGAGGTCGAGCAGAAGCCGGGCCCGCAGTATCCGACGAGCCTGTCCGGACGCTGCTCCCCCATGTACCGATGTGACGAATTCTTCTCCGGCACCAACTATTACCGCATCTCGGTCGAGCAGATGGAGAGCGGCTGCCGGTTCATCGCGGGCACGAAGAACCTCGGCCTCGGCCAGCACCGCCGCGGCCAGCATCGGGTGCCCGGCCATCCCCGCCTGCTCGGCCAGTGCTCTCGCCCGCTCGGCCAGTCGCTGGGCGGCGAACAGTTCTCCGGCCCATGCGGCGTTCAGCGACTCAGTCCCCAGCCCGGCCATGACGATGTACCCGGGCATACGGTCTGCGCCGGTTCGCCAGGCCGCCGACAAGTGGCGACTCACCGATCCCGACCGACCCTCGAATACCCCTACGCGGGCGTTCAATACATGAAAGACGGCCTCCAGCGCGCCCTGGTCACGGATCGCGAAGACCTCGGGAAGTTCTGACTCCCAGGCATCGGGGGCAACGGGAGCGCTCCATGCCTGGATCAACGTGCGTGCTGCACCCCACCAGGCCGCGGAAGAGGGGCGGGCCATCAACTCGGCTGCGAACAGGTGGTCCCCGCAGACGGCGGCCGCCAGTGCGATCAGGGCCCGATGATCGCTGCGATCCTCCCATGCCGATTCCGGCAACACTGTGATCGTGGCCTGCAGATGGCTCATCTCCCAGCCGGAAAAGCCTTTCTTCGCCGATCTTTCAAGCTCTTCCAGCGCCTGGAGCCAGGCCTTGGCCGCCATGAAACAGTCCACTGCCAGTACGTCACGCCCTAGGCCGGAGGCTTTTTCGGCAACGCGGCGCAGATTGTCCGACGGTCGGCCGACCTGCTCGGCGCAGATCCGCTGGGCTGCTGCGGCGACGAAGGGGTGATAGTGGGCTGCTTCACCGGGCGTCCGGATCGGCCACTGGTCGGCGGTGAGACCCCAGCGGCGGGCTTCTTCCAGCATGGTGGCTGGGTTGAGGCCGGGCACGAGATCGGCGCAGAGGTCAAGGTCTTGGGTGAGGTGGGGGACGGTACTGGTCTCGAGCACGAACGTCTTCAGGTCGGAGGGGATGCGATCGAGGACGAGCGAACCGGCCAGGCGGGCAAGTTCATCCAGGTCGGTGGCCGAGCTTTGAGTTCGCCCCAGCGCAAGTACTCCGGACGGCCAGCCCCCGCTCACCCGGTGAATCCGCTCGGCCCAGGCGGTACTGATCCGGGCTCCGTTCAGGGCCGCCAGTTGCGCCTGCACCACGTCGACCGGCCACCAAAGGTCATCACCCCGAACCTCGACCAGTTCACCCGCCAGTCGCACCGCCACCGCCCCCGGCAGCACTTCACCTCGGCCGACCAGCACCAACCGAACGCCGCCAAGACCAATTACCTGCGCCAATTCTTCCGGCTTCAGTGCTTCCACGCCGTCAAGAACCACGAAGCCGCCCAGCCCTTCGGCCGACTGCCTACGAATGGCGGGCCCGACAACGTCCTCAAGCAAATCAACCCCGGGCGAAACCGGCCCCCCGAGAGCAACCCAGGTCCAGGCCACGTCGGGCTGCCGTTGCAGCCAGCGGCGCACCAGCAGCGAACGCCCGGAGCCGGGCGGCGCGCCCACGACGAAGATCCGGCGGTCCGGCCGGGATTGAGGCAGGCGCAGGAGAGCCTCGCGGAAATACCAGTCGGCGGCCGCCCCCAGGTCCAGGCCGTCGATGTCATCGGAGCGCCACACCCTCGCCATCTGACACAAAGTATCAGCGCATCAACAATGCGCTACCGATCTGCCGGTGCGCTACGACGTGCCGGTCCGGGCAACGTCCGAAATGATGTTGGCCGGTCACCGTTCTACGTACAGGGGAAACACTGATGTCCGAAGCGCTTTACACCACAACGTCAACCGCCTGGGGCGGCCGGGAAGGGCGCGCGGCCACCACCGACGGCCGGGTCGACGTGTCGCTCTCGATGCCCGCCGGGCTGGGTGGCGACGACGGGCCGGGCACCAACCCGGAGCAGCTGTTCGCCACCGGGTACGCGGCCTGCTTCCACAGTGCCCTCAAGGGGGCCGCGCGGCAGCAGCAGGTCGACCTGAGCGACTCCGTGGTGTCGGTGACGATCAGCCTGGTCGGTTCGCGGGAGACCGGGCTGGACCTCGCTGCGCGGATCGAGGCGCAGGTCGGTGGGGTGGACGGGCCGACCGCCCAGCGGCTGCTGGAGCTGGCGCACGAGATGTGCCCGTACTCCCGGGCCACCCGGGGCAACATCAGCCAGGAGGTCGTGCTGGTCGGGCCGGAGCCGGACTGACAGGATCGATCGGTGTGAACGAGATCAGGCATCGTGAGGGCGCCCGTTTGATCCTGCTCGACCAGGTCGGGCGGGTGCTGCTGATCCAGGGCGGCGATCCGGACGCACCCGAGGCCGGGCTGTGGTGGGTCGCCCCGGGCGGCGGGGTGGAGGCCGGCGAGAGTCAGCAGGCGGCGGCGACCCGGGAGCTAAGGGAGGAGACCGGTTTCCTGGTCACCGGCGATCTTGGCCCGGTGGTGCACGAGCGCACGGGCAGTTTCACGTTCCGGGGGCAGCCCTACCTCCAGCACGAGGTGTACTTCCGGGCCGTGCTGGGCGTGAACGTCGAGGGCAGCGAGATCGACCGCTCCGGGTGGGCCGAGGAGACGCTGACCGATGCTCGCTGGTGGTCCGCCGAAGAGCTGCGCACCACCAGCGAGACGGTCTACCCCGAGTACCTCGCCGACCTGCTACTCGGTGGGTAGCAGCCCACGCCGTTCCAGCAGGGGCTCCAGGCGCGGCGGACGGCCCAGCACCTTCTGGATCGCCGCCATCGGGTCCACCGAGTCACCGCGGGAAAGTACCTCGCTGCGGAACTTCTCACCGGCCTTGCGGTCCAGGCCGCCCTGCGCCAGGAACCATTCCACCGTGTCCGCGTCGAGCACCTCGCTCCACAGGTAGGAGTAGTACCCGGCGCTGTAGTCGCCGCCGAAGATGTGCTCGAAATAGGTGCTGCCGTAGCGCGGCGGAACGGCTTGGAGATCGAGGCCGTGGGCGGCCAGCACCTGCTGCTCGAACTGGTCCACCTCGGCCGGTGCGATCACCGGGTCGGTGGCGCGGCGCTGGTGCCAGGCCTGGTCCAGCAGGGCGGCCGCCAGCAGTTCCACGGTGGCGTAGCCCTGGCCGTACGACTGGGCGGAGATCACCGCGTCGAGGGCGGTGGCGGGCAGCGGCTCGCCGGTGCGGTGATGCACCGCGTAGCGGCGCAGCAGTTCCGGCTGCCAGGCCCACATCTCGTTGACCTGGGAAGGGAACTCGACGAAGTCCTCGGGGACCTCGGTGCCGGAGAGCTTCGGATAGCGGACGTCGGAGAGCAGACCGTGCAGCACGTGCCCGAACTCGTGGAACGCGGTGGTCACCTCGTCCAGCGTGAGCAGCGTCGGGGAGCCGGCCGGCGGGCGGCTGATGTTGAGGTTGATGACGATCACGGGCGCCTGCCCGAGCAGCCGGGACTGGTCGCGGAACGAGCTCATCCAGGCGCCTCCGCGCTTGGCGTCGCGGGTGTACCAGTCGGTCAGGACCAGGCCCAGCCCGGCTCCGGCGGCGTCGAAGACCTCGTAGATCTCGACGTCCTCCTCGTAGCCGGTCAGGTCTTCGCGACGGACGAAGCGCAGGCCGTACAGGCCCTCGGCCGCGGCGAAGATGCCGTTGCGCAGGACCGAGTGCAGCTCGAAGTACGGCCGCAGGCCCGAGGAGTCGCGCGAGAAGCGTTCCTGCGCGACGAGTTCAGCGTAGTAGGCCCAGTCCCAGGGCTGCAGCTCCCCCTCGAACCCGTCGGCGTGCAGCCGTTCGGTCAGCTCGGCCTGGTCACGCCGGGCGTTCTCCACCGCCGGACCGGCCAGCCCGGTGAGCAGTTTCATCACCGCATCCACGTCCTTGGCGGTGCGGTCGGCCACCGCGTAGGCGGCGTGACTGTCGTACCCCAGCAGCGCTGCCCGCTCCGCCCGCAGCGCAACCTGCCGCGTCAGGGTGGGCCGGGTGTCGTAGACGTTGTCGCGGCGCCCCCGCAGGACCGAGGCCAGGTGCAGGCTCTGGCGCAGCTTGCGGTCCTTCAGCGTGGTCAGGGCCGGCTGCAGGCTCGGCAGGGTCAGGGTGAGCAGGTACCCACGAAGGCCCCGGCCCTGGGCGGCGGACTTCGCGGCGGCGATCGCGTCCTCGGGCAGACCCTCCAGCCGGGCCCCGTCCTCCACGTGCACGGCCAGGTCGTTGGCGTCCGAGCGCAGGTCCTCGCGGAAGGTGGCCGACAGCTTGGCCAGCTCGGTGTTGATCTCCCGCAGCCGGGCCTGGTCGTCGGAGGACAGCCCGGCGCCGGCCCGGACCATCTCGTCGTAGTGACGCGTCAGCAGCCGGCGGGTCTCCTCGTCGGCGATCGCGTCACGGTCCGCATACAGCGCGCTGATCTTGGCGAACAGCCCGGCGTCCATCGTGATCGCGTCGTGGTGCGCGCTCAGCAACGGATTCACCTCGTCCTCGATCTCCCGCAACCCGTCGGTCATCGAGGCCGCCGCGAGGTTGAAGAACACTTGGGAGACCCTGGTCAGCAGGGCTCCGGAGGCCTCCAGCGGGTGCAGCACGGTAGCTACCGAGACCGGCCGTTCGTCGGCCACCAGGGCGGCGATCTCGGCGGCCTGCGCAGCCTGGCCGGCCCGGAACGCGGGCAGGAAGTGGGCTTCTCGAATCCGGGAGAACGGTGGCAGACCGTAAGGAAGATCACTGGCCTGAACGAAAGGATTCGCGGGATCGAGGGAACTCAGCGGTGTCACGAGCGTTGCCTCCAGAAGAACGCATTCTTGCCTACAGGTGGGCCCGGAGGTACAAACATCAGATGACCCAGACCTCCGTGCACCGTAAAACCCGGAACGCCGGGGAGTCGAAATGGGTCAATCTCGCCGACGGCCCGGTTCACTACATCGATCATGGCGGCCCCGCCGAAGCACCCCTCGCCGTGCTGGTGCACGGCCTGGGCGGCTCGCACGCCAACTGGGCGGCGATCGCCCCGCTGCTGACCCACCGGCTGCGGGTGGTGGCGGTCGACCTGGCCGGTTTCGGGCTGACCACCGCCGGGGTGCGTTCCTCCAGCGTGCACGGCAACGCCGACCTGCTGCACCGGTTCATCACCGCGTTGTCCGGCGAACCGGTGATTCTGGTGGGCAACTCGATGGGCGGGATGATCAGCTCGATGGTCACCGCCGCGCATCCGGAGGCGGTGCGCGACCTGGTCCTGGTCGATCCGGTGCTGCCGCTCACGCCCGCCCTGCCCGACGGCATGGTCACCCGCAACATCCTGCAGGGCGCGCTGCCGCTGCGGGCCCGGATGGCGCTGGCCCGCCGGCGCGGGATCATCCCGAAGGACAAGCAGGCCATGCAGCTGGTCACGCTGTGCTGCGACGATCCGGAGCGGGTCGCCGAGGACGTGATCGACGTGCACCTGGCGCTGGCCGAGCGGCGGGGGTATGTGGAGGAGACCGCCCGGGACTTCGCGATGGCCGGGCGCTCGATGGTGTTCACGGTGGTCAACTGGCGTTCGTACGCCCGGCTGCTGGCCTCGATCCAGGTGCCGGTGCTGCTGATTCACGGCACCCGTGACCGGCTGGTGCCGTTCCGGGTGGCCCGGGTGGCCGCGGCCGCGTACCCGCACTGGGCGTTCGCCCCGGCCACCGGGGTTGGGCACGTGCCGATGCTCGAGGCCCCGCAGTGGACCGCCGACCGCCTGCTGGAACGGCTCTAGAACCCAATTGAGGACGTTGGTGAGCCGACATTGTCGGCTCACCAACGTCCTCAATTGGATTTCGAGTCCTTCGCTAGACCCGGGCCGGTTCGTTGACCGCGGCCGCGATCTCGTTCAGCACCTTGTCGGTCTCGTCGTGCGGGACCTGGCAGGTGCCGGCCGCGTGGTGACCGCCGCCGCCGTACTTCAGCATCAGCTGGCCGATGTCCACCGGTGACGTCCGGTCCAGAATCGACTTCCCCACCGCCAGAACAGTGTTCTGCTTCTGCTTGCCCCAGATCACGTGGACCGAGACCCGGCACTGCGGGAACAGCGCGTAGACCATGAACCGGTTGCCGGCATGGATGATCTCCTCGTCCCGCAGGTCCACCACCACCAGGTCACCGCGGATCGTGCAGACCCGCTGCAACTGGGCGACGAACAGTTCGGACTGCTCGTGGAACAGCTTGACCCGCTCGGCCACGTCCGGCTCGCGCAGGATGTCGGCGACCGCGGCCTCGTTCAGCACACTGTCGATCAGCTGCATCATCAGCTGGTAGTTGGAGATCCGGAAGTCGCGGAAGCGGCCCAGGCCGGTCCGGCTGTCCATCAGGAAGTTGAGCAGCGTCCAGCCCTCGGGCCGCAGGATGTCGTCCAGGGCGTAGTCGGCCGAGTCGGCCTGGTCGACCGCGCGCATCAGCTCGTCCGAGATCATCGGGAACGCGGCCGTTCCGCCGTAGTGGTCGAACACCACGCGGGCGGCCGAGGGCGCGTCCTCGATGATGATGTGGTTGGCCGGGGTACCCCCGATCCGCAGCGTCTCGCTGTGGTGGTGGTCGAAGACCAGGTGGGCCTCGGGGGCGTAGGGCAGGTTGGTCAGGATGTCGGATTCGGAGACCTCGATCAGGCCGTCCTGGACATCCTTGGGGTGCACGAAGGTGATCTCGTCGATCATGTCCAGCGCCCGCAGCAGCACGGCACAGACCAGGCCGTCGAAGTCGCTGCGCGTGACCAGTCGGTACTTACCTGCCGTCGACATGAAGTCGTCCTCCCGGGATGCATCCAAGAACCTGCCGGTCCTCACCAGACGCTTCGACCCCGGCGAGGGCCCAGCCAACCGCCCGAACGGGTGAGCCGGGCCCTCTTTACGGCGTTTCGTTCTACTGACCGCGCCGGGAGATCCGGTTCATCGCCTCGACGAAGGCCTCGCCCCGCTGCCGGTAGTCCCGGAAACGACCGAAACTGGGCGCCGCCGGAGAGAGCAGGACCACGCCGTTGGGCCGGGCCCAGGCGTACCCCTCCTCCACCGCCTCGTCCAGGTCGGAGGTCTCCTTGACGGTGGCGTTGGGGCCGCAGCCGGCCCGGTTCAGCTCGGCCGCGATCCGCGGGCCGTTGTCCGGGATGGTCAGCACCAGCACCTCGGTGGCGTGCTCGCGCAGGCCCTGGGCCAGCGGCGCGTAGTCGATGCCGCGGTCCTGCCCCCCGACGATCAGCGCCACCCGCCGGCCCTCGAACGCCTCGATCGCGGCGAGGGTGGGCAGCACGTTGGTGGACAGGCCGTCGTCGACGAAGCTGACCTGGTCGATCATGCCGACCTGCTGCAGCCGGCTCTCCAGCCCGGCGAACCCGGTGGCGGCCCGGGCCAGCGCGGCCTCGTCCTCGGCGGCGGGCACCCCGAGCTTCTGCAGCATCCGGCGGCAGATCGCGGCGTTGCGGCGGTTGTGCACCCCGAGCAGGCCCAGCTCGTCGATCCAGGACTGCCCGGCGTCCTGCGCGGTGATCCACTCGATCTGCGGGCCGAGCAGGTTCTGGCGCTCGCGGATCTCGGCGCTGTCGCCGTTGGCCACCGTCCAGCGGGCGCCCGGGCGCCCGGCGATGCTGAGCTTGTCGCGGTAATACGTCTCGAGATCGCCCGCGTGCCAGGGCAGGTGGTCGGGGTTGAGCGAGGTGACGCCGACGACGTGCGGGGCGGTGAGAATGTCGGTGGCCTGGTAGCTGGACACCTCGATCACCCAGAAGTCCTGCTCGGCGCCGCCCACCGCCGGATCGAGGGCCGGGTCGAACGGCGGCACACCGATGTTGCCGCCGACCAGGGTGCGGTAGCCCAGGCCCTTGAGCAGGTGCCCGGCGATCGAGGCGGTGGTGCTCTTGCCCTTGGTGCCGGTGATCAGCACGACCTTGTCCGGGTCGGCGCCCTGCACCCACAGGCCGAGCCCGCCGACCACGGCCACGCCCTGCTCGACCAGGTCGGTGATCAGCGGCGAGTACCGGCTGATCCCGGGCGATTTGATCACGATCTCGCAGACCGCGAGCGCCTCGGCGCCCCCTTCGGCGGTGGCCAGGACCTTGCGGCCTTCCACCCCGCCGGGCGGTGGGTTGTCGTCCACCAGCAGCGGCTCGATGCCCCGGGCCTGGCAGGCCCGCAGCGACGCCTCGCCCTCACGGCCCAGGCCGTAGATGCCGACGCGACGACCATCGAGGTCGTCCCAGGAAAGTGGCTCAGTCATTGGCTTTACGCAGGATTTCAGGCTGGTAACGCTCGGGGACGAAGTGCCGGCTCATCGGCTTCAGCAGCTCTTCGGGGCTCGGGTCCGGGTAGCCGGCCGCGGCCTTCACCAGGGTCTGCAGGATCTCGTCACCGGCCCGGTCGGGGCGGGCGGCGGCCAGCCGGGCGGCCACCCGGCTCTCGCTCACGTCGCCCACGCACTCCCAGGGCTTGGCGTCGGGCACGAAACCGAGCAGCCGGCGGAAGGTCTCGAGCAGCTGCGGGTTCTGCAGCGGCTCCCGGCCGGACTTGGCGAAGATCCGCTCCAGGTCGGCCTTGGCCACGAAGGGGGCCAGCACCAGGTCGATGAAGGCGCACTTGTCGCAGACCCCGCACCAGTGGTCGAAGCGCTTGGTGGTGTCGATCAGGAAGGCCTTGTTGCAGCTGCGGAACGTGTCGAAGTACTGCATCTGCTCGGCGAAGCGGGCGGCGATCCAGACCTCGCTGAGCGCGCGCAGCAGGGAGAAGTACTGCAGTTCCTCGCCCAGCGCCTCGGCCAGCACCTGGCGGAAGCCGGCCTCGAAGGCCTCGCTCTTGGAGTACTGGTGGTTCACCGGGCGGCCCTTGTCGTAGAGCGTGGCGCTGGAGGCCGACCACTCGTTGGACAGCACCACCGCGTCGCGGCCCTCGAGCACCGCGGCCAGCACCGTGATCGCCGAGATGATCCCGGTGACCGGCACGTGCCCGTTCAGGAAGCCGAGCTCGCGCGAGCGCAGGATGGTCGGGTCGATCGAGCGCTCGGCCCGGACCACCGGCCAGCCGACCACCTGGGCCGGGCCCTCGATCGCGTCGAACTCGTCGCCCGGCCGGGCCACCACGAACAGCGCGGCGTCCTCGGTGTGCGGGCGGATCTGCTCGACGCTGACGATCGAGTCCACGCCGCCGCCGAACGGCACCAGCGGGCTGTTGCGGCGCGGCTGGTACTGCGCGGTGGTGGAGCGCTTGAGCTCGGGGGCCAGGAACTGCACGCCGCGCAGGTCGATGCCGTTGCGGTAGGCGAACTCGCCCAGGCCGTCCAGGTAGAAGTCCTTCAGGAAGGCCAGCTCGGTTGCGGTCAGCGCGGTCTCGCCGAAGTCGACGGCCGCGGCGGCCCCGGCCTTGTAGTACGAGACGCCGGTCAGCAGGAACAGGATGCGGGCGGCCTCGCGCACCGCCGGAGTGCTCCAGTCACCGCCGCCGGGGAAGCCCACCACCTCGCTGAACTCCAGCTCGTCGAGCCGGTAGCGGCAGACCACGCGGTTCGCCTCGGGCTCCAGCTCGAAGCCCAGGTAGGTGAATCGCTCGGCGCGCTTGGGCTCCTTGCGCTCGTCGGCGTTCGCAGCGGGGGTTGCCGTCATCGGGAGTCCTCGTTCGTGGTGGAGTTCGGGGCGAGCTGGGCCAGGACCGCGAACCGGCCGGTCGGGCCCTCGGAGCGATGGCTGAAGAACGGTGTGCCCGGGCCGGTGTCCAGGCCGGCGAGCTCGATCGCCTCCGGCCGCACGCCCGCCTCGGTGAGCTGAATGATGTTGGCCTGCCACAGGTTGAACAGCCAGCGGCCGGTGCCGTCGGGGCGGATCACCTCGTCGGTGCGCTCGCCGAACGCCTGCCGGGCCTTCTCTTCCACGTCGGCGCCGACCTGGTAGCGGTCGGGGGCGATCGAGGGGCCGATGCCGACCAGGAGATCGGCCGGGTCGCTGCCCTCGGCCTGCAGCCTCTGCACGGTTGCGGTGGTGACTCCGGCGACGGTCCCGGGCCAGCCCGCGTGCACGGCGGCGACCGCCCGGCGGACCGGGTCGAACAGGACCAGGGGCACGCAGTCGGCCACCATGATGACCAGGACCGGGCCGGGCTCGGTGGTGATCACGGCGTCGCCCACCAGCGGAGCGGGCTGGTCGATCGGGGCGCCGGTGTCGGCCTCGGTGACCACGTTCACCACGTTGCCGTGGACCTGGCGGCTGAACACCAGATCGGGCTGGGCCACGCCGAAGGCCTGGGCCACGCGTTCGCGATTGACCCGGACCGAGGCCCGGTCGTCGTCGGTGTGCATCCCGAGGTTGAGCGAGGCGTAGGACCCCGAACTCACCCCACCGTCACGGGTGGTCACCGCCGCACGCACACCGTGACCGTCGAAGATCGACCACGTCAGCAGGGGGATGTCCGTCGCGGTTCCGGCAATCATGATGCGGCCACTCTACTAACGTCGGCGCATTGCTTTCTTGGCAGTGCGGCAGATCCGGACCTCAGGACCGGGGGTAGACCAGGCCGATCTGATCGCGGACCTCGTCCAGGATGCCCATGATCGAGATGGTCTCGTCCAGCGGCATGATCTCGCTCTCCGGCTTCCCGGCGCGGATCGCCTCGGCCGCCGCGGCGATCTGGAACTTCATCCCCTTGGCCCGGCCCTGGACCAGGCCCGGGACCGGCTCGAAGGTCTCGGTGCGGCCGTCGGCCCGGGTCAGGGTGAGCGTGCTGGTCGAGGTGTACCACTGCCGGTCCAGCTCGATCCGGCCCTCGGTCCCGGCCAGCCAGGCCTTCATCGGCGTGGCCACGACCGCGCTGCAGGTGATCAGCGCGTGCGCCCCGTTGCCGTAGGTGAGCACCGCCGAGGTGGTGCCGTCCACCCCGGTGAACGCCGGGATCGCCGAGGCCCGCACGGTCTGCGGCGCGCCGAACACCATCGAGGCGAACGAGAACGGGTAGATGCCCAGGTCGAGCAGGGCGCCGCCGCCCAGGCCGAAGTCGAACAACCGGTGCTGGGGGTCCGGCTGGAAGCGCATGCCCTGGTCCACGCCCATCGCCAGCACCTCGCCGATCGCCTCGGCGGCCAGCAGTTCGCGCAGCCGGGCCATGTGCGGCAGGAAGCGGGTCCACATCGCCTCCATGCAGAAGACGCCGGCCTGGCGCGCAGCCTCGACCACGGTGCGCGCCTCGACCGCGTTCATCGTGAACGGCTTCTCCACCAGCACGTGCTTACCCGCGGCGATCGCCAGCAGGGCGTGCTCGGCGTGGAAGGGGTGCGGGGTGGCCACGTAGACCGCCTGCACGGCCGGGTCCGCGACCAGTTCCGGGTAGCTGCCGTGGTGTGTGGATATGCCGTTGGCCTGCGCGAAGTCGGCGGCCTTGGCGGCCGTCCGGGACCCCACCGCGACGACCTCGGACCCCTCGAGCAAGGCCGTGTCCGCCGCGAACCGCCCGGCGATGCCCCCGGTACCGATGATCCCCCAGCGCAGCACTTCGGTCATGGATGCACACCCTAGGGGTTACACGTGCCGATGTCGGCCCGGGGAGGTCGCGGGCGTACCGATCAGCCGGAGCACTTCGCTTTCCGGCTGATCGGTGGTGAAGGGCGGATCAGCCGCATCCGCCGAACTCGTTGAGCGGGCCGGACAGCGACTCCCCAGCGGCGGCCGCGTCGCCCACCTGCCAGTACTTGTCGACCAGCTCGCCCTCGCCCGCCCCCTGCGGGTCAGCCTTCTCGATCGCCCGCATCTTCATCAGCACCGGCCAGGTGCGGCTACCGGCAAGCGCTTCGCCGGCCTCGTCGAGTCTGGCTTCGTCGCCACTGCTGCGGGCGTCCTGGAACTGGCGGACCCAGCCGCAGAACAACGCGTCGGCCACCGGCGAGGCGTACTGGTAGTAGCCGGTGGTGAAAGCAGCGGGGAAATCGCCGGCCTCGACCCCGTCCGGAACCGGGACCTCGCTCAGCATCTGCCGGGCCGCGGCGACGGCCTCGTCCGGGAAGATCGTGTCCGACGGCAGCGCCTCGGTCCACTCCTGCTCGCTGACCGGCCGCAGCTGCGACAGCACCTGGGTGAACTCGTCCAGGCTCTTCATGTCGGTAGCGAAAAAATCCAGGTAGACCGGGGAGCTCCCCGGGGGCAGCATCGCCATGAAGTTGCCGTCGTGCCGCTTGAACACCGCGGCCTCAGCACCGAGCAACTCCATGGAACTGAGCTCGGAAGAAGGATCGAAGCCGTCTCTCTGGGCTTCGTACAGCTCGGGGTACCTCTCTGCCTTGCCCCAGTGCACGATCAGGGCACTCCCCTTCGGCCCAAGGAAGTCTTGGAACCCCTCCAGCTCGGACTGCCCCAGCGAACTCGGTTCCCAATCCGGATCGTCCAGGACCAGGAACGGATTGCCCGCTGAGTTCACCGATCCGGCCGCCGGCACCACCGCGCTCTCCTCCTCTCGATCGAACACGGCCATCGGTAGTGCCACCGCTACCACCGCAGCCACCGCCGCGGCCGCCCCCAGCAGCCACCGGGCCGGCTTGCGCCTGGGCTTCAGAGCAACCACCGGGATCTCGACCGCATCCACATCATGCTTCTGGACAACGGGTTTCGACATGATCTCCTCCAGGAGTTCCTGCCCGGCCTCACGAAGCATGCCCTCCAACCGGTCACCGCCGTCGAACTCGATCTGCTTCAGCAGGCGGTCGATCTCGTGGTCGTTCATGCTTTCCCCTCCTTCGGCACGGACGCTGTTCGGACACCTGGTTCATGTCTGCGGGCCCCACGATCGTTACGGCTGAGCCGTTTTCGCATTCTGGCGCGGGCCCGGGACAGCCGGGTCCGCACCACCTCGGAGCGCAGGCCGAGGGCGACCGCGATCTCCGTGGGGGTCAGCTGTTCCCAGACCGTCAGCTCCAGCACCTCGCGATCGTGGTGCTCCAGGGCAGCCAGGGCCTCGCGCGTCGCTCTCTCCTCGAGGAGGTCTGCGGTGGGGTCGTAGCGGGTGAGGTGCTCACGCAACTCCAACTGCAGGCGCTCGCCCAGCCGCTCCCGGCGCTGCTCGACCCGGCCGTGATTGGCCAGCACGTTGCGGGCGACTCCATAGAGCCAAAGACGCGCCTGATCGCCTGACGGCATCTCGTCGTAGCGCCGCCAGGCGATCAGGAAGGTCTCGGCCACCACGTCGGCCGCGTCTTCCGGGCTCTTCACCCGGCGCAACGCGTACCTCAGCAGCAACCCGAAGTTGTCGGCATACAGACGGCGGTAGGCCTCTGCGGTCGTGTTCCCCACACCTGACTCGTGTACGGCCACCACCTGATCGTGACAGCGGCCGGACCGAATTTCAGCCGAGGTCGTCGCAGCCCAGGTTCGACCGGTACCCGTCCACGCTCTTGCGCTGCGAGACCGCCTTCACGTACTGCTCGGCGCCGATCGGGTCGGGGCCGTCCTCGCGCCGGACCGCCTCCCAGTTCGGGCTGCCGGCCAGGGCCTGGTCGGCCGCCGCCATGGCAGGCTCGTCGTCCGTCTCCCAGGCCTGCTCGTAGTTCTCCAGCCAGGCGCAGGTGGCCCGCTGGATCACCCCGAACTCGACGTGGTAGCGACTGTTGGTGAAGCCGGAGACGAACGCCGAGGCCGGCAGCCCTTCCGGCAACGGCACCCCAGCCAGGATTTCCTCGGTGTAGGAGGGGTTCTCGTCCGGGGTGATCACCGAGTCGGGCATCGCCGCGAACCACTCCTCGGCGGGCACCTGGCGCAACTGCTCGAGCAGCCCGGCGAAGTTCTTACGGCCGCCGGTGGAGCTGCCCCGGACTTCCAGGAAGATGTCGCTCTGAGGGGCGAGCACTTCGAACTCGCCCTTGCCGTAGTCGAACCGATCCGCATTGGCACCGAACAGCGTGATCGGTTCCGGGTCGGAGACGTCCAGCCGATCCTCGTAACGGCTCTCGTAGGCGTCCATCGTCGTCCAACTGACCTGCAGACTCTGCCCTGTCTCCGGCTGCTGGAAGGAGATTTCGCCATTGTCCTCGGCGCTCTCGTTCACATGGTCGATCTCCCAGCCCGGAGCGTCCAGCAGAACGTAAGGATTCTTGGTGTGAGGGAGTTGGGGAGTCGGGGTAGGCGCCTGCGTGGCCGGAGTGACCGGGACCACCGCTCCCCCACCCCCGAACACCACGGTCGGCACGACCACGGCAGCCACGACCGCGGCCGCCACCCCGACCCAGGCCAGCCGGCGCCTCGCCAGCGACCACGTTCGGGTGGGCAGGGGCACGGCCTGATCGGAGCGCCCCGGCTCGGCCGGTGAGTGCACGGACATGATTTCCTCCAGGAGTTCCCGCCCGGCCTCGGCCAGGGCACCGGCCGGAACCGGCGTCGGCTGGACTTCTCCCAGCAGCCGATCGATCTCGGAATCCTTCACGGTTTACCCCCTTTCAGCTCGGACTCGGCTCTGACGGCAAGCTCCTGTCCGGCCGGGCCGGGGGCGTGACACTCCAGTTGGCTGCGCAACCGGGTGCGGGCCCGACGCAGCCGGGTACGGACCACCTCGGGGCTCAGGCCGAGGGCGACCGCGATCTCCGTGGGGGTCAGCTGTTCCCAGACCGTCAGCTCCAGCACCTCGCGGTCGTTGGGGGCCAGGCGGGCCAGCGCGTCCCGGACATCCACGTTTCCGGCATCGACGGTGACCGGGTACTCCCGGTGCTCCAGGCGCAGCCGCTGGCCGAGCCTCCGGCGGCGCTGCTCACCCCGCGCGTGATTGGCCAGGACCAGCCGGGCCACGCCGTAGAGCCACAAACGGCCGTGATCGCCGGGCGGCACCTCACTGCGGCGCCGCCAGGCGACCAGGAACGTCTCCGCCACCAGGTCCGGGGCATCGTCGGACTGCCGGACCCGGCGGCGGGCGTAGTTCAGGATGGCTATGAAGTTGTCGGCGTACAGACGACGGAACTCGTCATCGGCAGTGATCCCCACGCCCGTCCAGTGTCCGGCCACCGCCGAAGCGTGACAGCGGCCGGACAGATTTTCTCAGCGGTACTCGCAAAGCGCCCCGAACATGTCCGACCGCTCCATCTTGCGCCCCTCGGCCATCCAGTCCGCGGTCTCGAAGAACTTCTCCTTGTCGACGATGCCGTAGATCTTGTCCATCGCCGTCCAGTCCCGGGAGCCCTGCATGGCCTCGACCGCGCGGGCGACTCCGGCCGCGTCCTGGTTCTTCTGCGCCTTGAGGTACACGTCGGCCCACGCACAACCCACGTCGAGAACCACGTCGTCAGCCAGCACGCTCAACCGGATCGGCCCCTCCTTCGGCACGCTCACCGCCTTGAAACCGTCGGGAACCTTGACGTCGGCGAGGAGTTCCTGAATCGTCGCGGCCTTGTCGTCGGGCAAGACGTGGGAATCCGGGAGCGAGGCCATGAACTCCTCCTCGCTGACCTGCTTCAGATCGGCGATTGCCGCGTAGAACTGCTCGCGGGTGTCCAAACCGTCGCCGTAGACCATGGCTGTGAGACCGGCGTGCCGGAAGTAGAGTTCGAAGCCGTCCCGGTCGGAGAACTTGGACCGGTCCCACACCGCACCTGGGCGGCCGAAAATCGTGATCGGCTGCATCCCCATCTCGGTACTGATCGTCGGCGTACCGTCCTCTTCCAGTACTGAGCTGCCCTTCTTGTACTGGATACTCAGCCTCGCCCCCTTCGTGGAATAACCGATATCGTCGGAATCAGCGCCCGCAGTCTTCCAGTCCGGGTTGTCCATCAGGAAGTACGGCATCCCGTCGCCGGTCAGCGGTTCCTGCGGAAGCCCGGGAGTACCGGACTTCTTCACTACCCCAGCCGGTTCGACAGCGGCAGTGTCACGGCCGAAGAACTGCATCGGCAGCGCGACCGCCAGGACCACCGCCACCGCGGCCGCCGCCCCCAGCAGCCACCAGGAGCGCCGGGGCGGCCGGCGCCGCACCCCGATCAGCACCACTTCTTCAGCCTTGAGGTCTTCGGGCTCTGGGTAGGAACTTTCGGGCACAGACATGATGGTCTCCAGGAGGTCCTGCCCGGCCTGGTGAAGAGCAGGGGCCACGAGCGGAACCTCGGCCGCCGACCGGGGCTGCGCACCGCGCAACAGCTCGTCGAGTTCTCGGTCGTTCATGACTTTCCCTCCTTCGGCTCGAGCATCGTCGGAACACCTCTCACATGTCCGGCCTTCGCGCTTTTGTGACCGTAAAACATCCCTGAAGAATGATTTTCGAGAAGTATGCGCATGCGTTTGCGGGCCCGGGACAGCCGGGCCCGCACCACCTGGGACGAAAGACCGAGCGCAACAGCGATTTCCCGGGGCGCCAGCTGCTCCCAGACCGCCAGTTCCAGCACCTCACGGTCATGCGGTTCGAGCTGGGCCATCAGCTCACGCACCGCTCGTACCTCAAGCAGCTCACTGGTCGGATCATGGGTGACCAGGTGCTCGCGCAGCTCCAGGCGCAGCTTCTCACCGAGCTGGTGGCGGCGTTGCTCTCCTCGGCCGTGATTGGCCAGAGTCAGCCGGGCCACGCCGAAAAGCCAGAGCCGGGACTCGTCTCCGGGCGGCATCTCGGCCCGGCGGCGCCAGGCGACCAGAAAGATCTCGGCGACCAGATCGGCGGAGTCGTCCAGGCTGCCGACCCGGCGCAGTGCGTAGGCCAGCATGGCCTGGAAGTTGTCGGCATACAGACGCCGGAATCGGTCGTCGGCAGAGGTCACCACAGAACGCACATGTCCGGCCGCCGTCGTTTTGTGACAGCGGCCGGACAGAAGATTCTCAGACCGAGAAGGCCCAGTCGGTGACCGTGGAGTACTTCTCACCGGGGCGCAGGACGATCGAGGGGAAGTCCTCGTGGTTCGGCGCGTCAGGGAAGTTCTGGGTCTCGATGCACAGGCCGGCCGCCGGGCCGTAGACCACGCCGCCCTTGCCGATGTCCGAGCGGTCGAGCTGGCTGCCGGTGTAGATCTGCACGGCCGGCTCGGTGGTGGTGACGACGAGTGTGCGGCCGCTGGCGGTGTGCTTCAGCTCGGCGCAGAAGTGCAGGTCGTCCTGGGCATGACCGTGGCCGTGACCGTGACCCGCGTCGTCGGCGGCGGGCTCGTCCTCGTCCAGCACCAGGTTGTGGTCCAGGTTGAGGAAGTCGAGTTCCTGAGCGGTGCGCAGGTCCATCGGGGTGCCGACCACGTGGGCGATCTCGCCGGAGGGCAGCAGTTCCTGGTTGACCGGGGTGTAGTGACCGGAGGCGACCCGGAGGGTGTGGCCGTCGGTCGAGCCACTCGAGGCGCCGGCCAGGTTGAAGTAGGCGTGCTGGGTCAGGTTGACCACGGTCGGGGCGCTGGTGGTGGCCTCGTAACGGATCCGGAACTTGCCGCCCGGCAGCAGCAGGTAGTCGACCTGCACGGTCAGCTCACCGGGGTAGCCCTGGTCGCCGTCCGGGCTGGTCAGGCTCAGGCGCAGGCCGCTCTCGATCGGCGTGGCCGTCCAGATCCGCCGGTTGAAGCCGTCCACCCCGCCGTGCAGCGAGTTGGCCCCCTCGTTCGCGCTGACCTGGTACTCGGTGCCGTCCAGGGTGAACCGGGAGCCCGTCAGGCGGTTGGCCACCCGGCCGATCAGCGCGCTGATGTAGGCCTTGGTGTTCTCGTAACCGGCCACGTCGTCGAAGCCGAGCACGACATCGACCCGGCCCTCGCCGGCGCCGGCGGGCACCTCGAGCGACTGGATGTTGCCACCCAGGGTCAGCACGCTCACCCGCAGCGTGCCGTCGTCCATGATCCACCGCTCCACCGGCTCACCGGCGGAGGTGACCCCGAAGGCGGAGCGTTCGTAAACGATCGTCCCGGGGGTGTCGGAGCTGTCTGTGGCGATGTCAGTTGAGGTCACAGCCCAACACTCTAACTTGAGACTGGGGGCCCCTCCCGGCCCTCTAGGGCTGGGGGAACTCGAGCCTTTGTGCCAGCGCGAGGCTCCCGTACGTCTCAAGTTGGTAGTGCTACTCGACCGCATCCACCGGCTGGGCGAACTGGGCGGCGTAGAGCCGGGCGTAGGCACCCTGCTGTTCGATCAGCCCGGCGTGATTGCCCTGCTCGACGATCCGGCCGGACTCCATCACCAGGATCACGTCCGCGTCCCGGATGGTGGAAAGCCGGTGCGCGATCACGAAACTCGTCCGGTTCTTCCGCAGCGACCCCATCGCCTGCTGGATCAGCACCTCGGTGCGGGTGTCGACCGAGCTGGTGGCCTCGTCCAGGATCAGGATCTGCGGCCTGGCCAGGAACGCCCGGGCGATCGTGATCAGCTGCCGCTCACCGGCACTCACGTCGCTGGCCTCGTCGTCCAGCACCGTGTCGTACCCGTGCGGCAGCGTCCGCACGAAGGTGTCCACGTGGGTGGCCTGGGCGGCCGCCACGATCTCCTCCTGGGTGGCGTCGTCGGCCCCGTAGGCGATGTTCTCGGCGATCGTGCCGCCGAACAGCCAGGCGTCCTGCAGCACCATCCCGAACTGCTCGCGCAGATCGTCCCTGGTCATCTGCGCGGTGTCCACGCCGTCCAGCCGGATCTGCCCGCTGTTCAGCTCGTAGAACCGCATCAGCAGGTTGACCAGCGTGGTCTTGCCCGCCCCGGTGGGCCCGACGATGGCCACCGTCTGCCCCGGCTCGACCCGCAGCGAGAGGTTCTCGATCAGCGGCTGGTCCGGCACGTACCGGAAGCTCACCTCGTCGAACTCGACCAGACCGTCCACCTTTTCGGGGTGCTGCGGGCTGCCCGGGTCGCTCTCCTGCTCCTTGGCGTCGAGCAGGGCGAAGATCCGCTCGGCCGAGGCGATCGCCGACTGCAGCAGGTTGGCCATGCTGGCCACCTGGGCCAGTGGCTGGCCGAACTGCCGGCTGTAGGTGATGAAGGCGGTGACCTCGCCGATGCTGAGGTGCCCGTTCGCCACCCGCAGCCCGCCGACCACGGCCACCAGCACGTAGTTCAGGTTGCCGATGAACATCATCGAGGGCTGGATCAGCCCGGAGATGAACTGGGCCCGGAACGCGGACTGGAACAGCTCGTCGTTGTGCTCGTCGAAGGTGCGCTGGGCCTGCTCCTGCCGGCCGAACACGGTGACCAGCTGGTGCCCGGTGTACATCTCCTCGATGTGCCCGTTCAGCCGGCCGGTGCTGCCCCACTGCTTGACGAACTGCGGCTGCGCCCGCTTGCCGATGATGCCGGTGACCGCGATCGACAACGGCACGGTGACCAGGGCGATCAGGGCCAGCAGGGGCGAGATCCAGAACATCATGGCGAGCACGCCGATGATCGTCAGGAGCGAGGTGACCAGCTGGCTGAAGGTCTGCTGCATCGACTGCTGCAGGTTGTCCACGTCGTTGGTGACCCGGCTGAGCACCTCACCGCGCGGCTGCTTGTCGAAGTAGCTCAGCGGCAGCCGGGCCAGCTTGGCCTGGGTCTGCTCGCGCAGGCCGTAGACCGCCCGCTGCACCAGCACGGCCACCAGCCGGCCCTGCATCAGGGCCAGGCCGAAGGCGGCCAGGTACACCGCCAGGACCTGGAACAGCAGGTCGCGCACCCGGCCGAAGTCGATCCCGGCCGCGCGGTCCAGCACCGCGCCGTCGAAGATCACGTCGGTGGCCTCGCCGAGCAGCTTGGGCCCGATCACGCTGCAGATCACCGAGCCCAGGCCGAGCAGCAGGGCGCCGATCAGCAGATGCCGCTGGGGGCGCAGCAGACCCAGCAGGCGCCGGGCCGAACCCTTGAAGTCGAGCGCCTTTTCGGTGCTCGGCCCGGCCATGTGGGCACCCGGCCCACCGCCCGGACGGGGACCGCTGGGGCCGGGACCGCGGGCCGGGACCTTCTCTTCGGTCTCGCTGGTCACGCCACCGCCTCCTGCTCGGTCAGCTGGGACAGGACGATCTCGCGGTACGTCTCGTTGCGGGCCATCAGTTCGCGGTGCTTGCCGACCCCGACGATCCGGCCGGCGTCCAGCACCACGATCTGGTCGGCGCCCCGGATCGTGCTGACCCGCTGGGCCACGATCAGCACGGTGGAGTCACCGGTCTCGGTGGCCAGGGCCGCCCGCAGCGCCGCGTCGGTGGCGTAGTCGAGGGCCGAGAACGAGTCGTCGAACAGGTAGATCTCCGGTCGGCGGACCAGGGCCCGGGCGATCGAAAGCCGTTGCCGCTGACCGCCGGAGACGTTGGTGCCGCCCTGCGCGATCGGGGTTTGCAGACCTTCGGGCATCTTGCTCACGAAGTCCTTGGCCTGGGCGACCTCGAGCGCGTGCCAGAGCTCCTCGTCGGTGGCCTCGGGCCGGCCGTAGCGCAGGTTGCTGGCCACCGTGCCGGTGAACAGGTACGGCTTCTGCGGGACCAGGGCAACCGCCTCGGCCAGCCGCTCGGGGGCCAGGTCGCGTACGCTCACGCCGTCCACCAGCACCTCGCCCTCGGTGGCGTCGAACAGCCGCGGAACCAGGTTGAGCAGCGTGGTTTTCCCGCTACCGGTGCTGCCGATGATCGCGGTGGTCTGGCCGGGCAGAGCGCTCAGGTCAAGAGCCTCCACCACCGGACGCTCGGCTCCTGGATAGCGGAACGAGACGTTGCGCAGGTCGAGACGTCCGTGCAGGGCGCCGGTGGGTTTCGGCTGGGCCGGCGGCACCACGCTGGTCTCGGTGCCCAGGACCTCCTCGATCCGCTCGGCCGAGACCTCGGCGCGCGGCACCATCATGAACATGAAGGTCGCCATCATCACCGAGAGCAGGATCTGCATCAGGTAGCTCAGGAAGGCGGTGAGCTCGCCGACCTCGAGCTGGCCGGCGTCGATCCGGTGCCCGCCCCACCACAGCACGGCCACGCTGGAGAGGTTGAGCACCAGCATGACCACCGGGAACATCAGGGCCAGCAGCCGGCCGATGGCCAGCGAGACGTCGAACAGATCGGTGTTGGCCCGCTCGAACCGGGCCCGCTCGCGCTCGTCGCGCACGAACGCCCGGATCACCCGGATCCCGGCGATCTGCTCGCGCAGCACCTGGTTGATCCGGTCCAGACGCTCCTGGGTGAGCCGGAACAGCGGGCGCATCCGGACGATGATCAGGGTGACCGCGACCCCGAGGGCCGGGACCGCGATCGCCACCGAGCCGGACAGCGGCACGTCCAGGCGCAGGGCCAGGAAGATGCCGCCGATGCTCATGATCGGCGCGGAGACCATGAAGGTCAGCGTCATCAGGACCAGCATCTGGACCTGCTGCACGTCGTTGGTGGTGCGGGTGATCAGGGTGGGGGTGCCGAACTGGCCGACCTCACGGGCGGAGAACGACTGCACCCGGGCGAACAGCGCGCCCCGGACGTCGCGGCCCAGGGCGGCGGCGGTGCGGGCACCGAAATAGACGGCCGCGGCCAGGGCGAAGATCTGGATCAGGCTGACGCCGAGCATGGCGCCGCCGACCCTCAGGATGTAACCGGTGTCCCCGGTGACCACCCCCTGGTCGATGATGTCGGCGTTCAGGGTGGGCAGATAGAGGGTGGCGACCGTCTGGATGAGCTGGAACAGCACCACCCAGCCGATGGCCTGGGAATAGGGGCGCAGACGTGCGCGAAGCAGTTGGACGAGCACGTCGACACAGTACTCCCGGGCAACCATTCCAGTGCCGGAATTACTTGTCCAGGGCCGCTCGCAGATCTGTCCTGCGAGCGGCATCCAGCCTTGCATCAGGGCCGAGGTCAGGCCTGGTCGGCCTCGCGCTCGTTGATCGCCGAGATGACCAGCTCGCAGACCTCGCGGACGGCGCCGTGGCCGCCGGACTTGGTCAGGGTGAGCCGGGCCAGGGCCATCACGTCGGCGTGTGCGTTGGCCACCGCGATCGGCCAGCCGACCATCCGCAGGCAGCCCAGGTCGTTCACGTCGTTACCGACGTAGGCCACCCGCGCCGGGTCCAGCCCCTCGGCCGCCAGCCACTCCTTCAGCGCCTGGGCCTTGTCGGACTGGCCGTGGATCACCGGGATCTGCAGCTTGGCGCCGCGGGCGGCGACCACCGGGTTGACCTCGGTGGACAGGATCAGCATCTTCAGCCCGGCCTGGCGGGCCAGCTTGATGCCCATGCCGTCCTCCCGGCTGACCCGCACGCTCTCCAGACCCTCCTGGGTCAGGACGGCCGAGTCGTCGGTGTGCACCCCGTCGAAGTCCATCACCAGGGCGTCCACGTCGATCAGGGGCAGACCGTCGATCCGCTCCTGCTCCTCCAGCACCGCCGCCCGCAGCCGGGCGATGTGCAGGTCGTCGGGGGTGTCGATCTCCATCGCGTGCGCCTCGTTCACCCGCTGCGCCACCAGGGTCCCGAAGAACCGCCGGCCGTGCCGGCGCAGGCCGTCGGTGCGCATCGCGTAAAACGCTCCGGTCTCCCGGAATTCGGTGTCGCGGTCCTGCCGGCGCGGCCGGAAGCCCGGGTCGTGGTTGATCCCGATCAGCCCGTCCGGACCGTACTTCCACAGGAAGCCGTGGTTTTCGACCGCGGAGAAGGCGCAGTCGGCCTCACCGGCCAGCACCCGGCCGACCGCCGCGTCCAGGTCCGCCGGGTTCATGAACGGGCTGGTGCACTGCACCAGGACGGTGACCTCGGGGGCCGGGCCGTCGCCCTGGATCTCGTTGATCGCGTGCAGCACAGCCGATTCCGAGGAGGCGGTGTTGCCGGAGATGGCCGAGGGACGGACCACCACCTTGGCCCCGGCCCGGCGGGCCTCCTCCTGGATGCCGGCGTGGTCGGAGCTGACGTAGACCTCGTCGATCAGCTCGGACTGGCGGCAGGCGGTGACCGCGCGCATCAGCAGGGTGCGCCCGCCGACCGGCTCGAGGTTCTTGAGCTTGACCCCCTGGGAACCGCCGCGGGCGGGGATGACAGCGACGACTCGGGGACGGTTCTGGGCGGTCTGGGCGGGTGGTGCGTCACTCACGAGGGTCCTCGGGACTAGCTCGAAACAGGGCCAGCAGCGCGACCAGCTGCAACAGGCACACCATGGCCGGGCCCCGGCAGGGCTTACCCGTCAGGATACCGCCCGTACGGAGTGCTCAGGTCGGCTCAGGTGGATGAATGCTGCGCGATCTCAAGGAAATCCGCGTCGCCGTCGGGCACCAGCACCTGGCGCGCGGCCTCCGGCACGTCCGGCATCCACCACTGCGGCGGGACCGCGAACTCGCGGATGTCGGCCTGCGGGGCGATGAGTCGCAGAGTGGAGACGGCGGTGCTGGGCAGCGAGACGACCCGGTGGCCCTCGGTCATCCCGCGCAGGCTGACCTCGGCCGGGATCAGGCCTCGGACCACGTCGATGCCGGGGTAGTTGGTCAGCGGGCTGAGCGTGGAGGCGTTCTCGCGGCGGTGCGCCCGGTACACCACGGGGCCCTTGTCGGCCAGGCTGCGCACCCAGGCCAGGTAGGGCTGGGCCTTGATCAGCCGGTTGGCCACCATCGAGGTACCGAGCACCACGGTCTTGTCCGGGCCGGTCTTCTCGTGATCGGTCTCCGGCAGCGAGCGCAGCCAGGAGAAGTCGTTGCGCTCGATCGGCAGGCCGAGAGCGGCGGCCGAGCGCAGCACCTCGGCGGGCAGGTCCAGCGCGGTGATCACCCGCAGCCGCTGCTGGGCGATCATCCGGCGCAGCCGCAGCTTGGCCATCCGGGCCAGCACGTTGCGGTGCGCGGTCTGCTTCACGTGCGGGCGGACCAGCGGGACGTCGTCGTTGAGCAGGGCGTTCATCACCCGGCGGGTGGCCCGCCCGTCGTCCAGCAGGACCAGCCGGCGGGGCGGGGCCTGCACCAGCATCCGGTGCACGGCCCCGGAGAAGGCGTCGCCGACGGCGAGATGCTCGCCGCCGCGACGCGGGGCCCCGGAGGGCAGGTGGATGGTCACCCCACTGGGCAGTCCCAGTCGGGTGACCTCGGCGACCGCCGTCACCAGAGGCTCGACGCCCTTACGGGGAAGGACGACGAGCCGGCCACCGAGCCGGCCTGAGGCGTGCGCCTCCAGAGCTCCCAGGAGCTGGAAGGGCGATTCAACCCAGGCCTGCACGGTGACGGTTCCGGCGACGTCGGTCACGGGACGACTAGCCGACGCGGCGCAGTCGCGCCTTGGGCTTGATCTCGCCCTCGAAGACGCGCTTCACACCGTCGCCCAGGGCCTCTTCGATGATCCGGATGTCGCGGACCAGGTGACGCAGGCCGCCCGGCTCCAGCGAGGCGGAGTGGTCCGAGCCCCACATGGTCCGGTCCAGGGTGATGTGACGCTCGACCGTGACCGCGCCCAGGGCGACGGCGGCGAGGCTGATCTGCAGGCCCGTCTCGTGGCCGGAGTAACCCACCGGAACACCGTAGCGCTCGCGCAGGGTGTTGATGGTGCGCAGGTTGGCCTCGTGGGCCGGCATCGGGTACGTCGAGGTGGCGTGCATCATCACGAGCTTCTCGGTGCCGAGGGTCTCGACCGCCTTGTCGATCTCCTCGATCGTCGACATACCCGTCGAGAGGATGACCGGCTTACCGGTGTTCTTCATGGCGGTCAGCAGCTCGAGGTCGGTGACCGAGGCCGAGGCGACCTTGAAGGTGACCACGTCGAACTTGTTGGCCAGGAACTCCACCGAGGGCACGTCCCACGGCGAGGCGAACCAGTGCATGCCCAGCTTGGAGCAGTAGTTGTCGATCTCGGTGTACTGCTCCTCCTCGAACTCCACGCGGTAGCGGTAGTCGAGGTACGTCATGGTGCCCCAGGGGGTCTCCCGCATGACGTCGCGCATGTCCTTCGGAGTGGAGATCTCCGGCGTGCGCTTCTGGAACTTCACAGCGTCGCAACCGGCCTCGTGGGCGATGTCGATCAGCTGCTTGGCGATCGCCACGTCACCGTTGTGGTTGAGACCGATCTCGGCGATGACGTACACCGGCTGGTCGGGTCCGACCAGCTTGCCACCGATCTCGACCGGGGTGATCGTCTTGTTGGGTCCAGCAGTCATTGTTGCTCCTTCAAGCCTGAGGGCCCTCTAGTCTCCGGGCCGGAATTGCCCCGGAGTGATCCCAAGTGTGTGGGACACCGGCAGGATTCGGACAGCCCCTCGTCGGCCACGATCCCGGAGAGCGAGAGTTTAGGTTACGGATGCGGTCAAGGGCCCGAGTGAACAACCGGCATCCAATTGTCGACAGTTCAGGAACTTCGGGTCGCGGTGCTTGCCGAGGGCAGTGAGGACTGCTTCACCCTCTGTCGCATCCGGACCCGGGCCCGCACGATTGCACTGCCCGCGGGGGTCAGACGCAACCGGTCCAGCCGCCGGCGCTTGGCCGAGCGACTCTTGTTCAGACCGGAGGCGATGGACTCCAGCCGGCCGGACCGGGCCTGCCCGACCAGCTCGTCGAGGATACCGATCCAGTCGTTGTCGCTGCGCGGGTGGAAGTAATTGTCCGCCAGCCACCAGGTTTCGGGATGACGGAAGTCACCTCGCTCCAGCTCGTCCAGTCCGCCCATCACGCCACTACCAACGAACACCTGGTTGATCAGGTTCTCGGAAACCCCGAACTCGTCGATCAGAAGCACCGGAATGTCCAACGCCATCGCTTCCAGTACGGCCGTCGAACTCACCGTGACCAGGGCGACCGCGTTGGCCAGCTGCTCGGCCATCGAGCCGGCCGCGAAGGTCAGCGCGTCCGGTGCGTGCACCTCGCCGGCCTCCACCAGCTCGTCCCACAGCGCCTGGAAGTGGTGCGGCTCGTGGTGGGTGTGGAACTCGCCGATCGCGCCCCGGGTCTTCACCACGACCTCCAGGTCGGGCCGGTTGGCGGCGAGCCGGGCCAGGCTCTGCAGGATCAGGATCCGGTCCTTCTTCACCCGGGGCACCTTGCCCTGAGTGGCGAACAGCACACGATTACGTTTCGGCGTAGCCACCGCGTTCAGCGGCTCGACGCTGGTCTCGGCGGCCAGCTCACCGCTCGGGGCGTGATCGAAAGCCTGTTGTTCACCGGCATTTCCGCCGGTGGCCAGCTCCCGGTCGGGGAGGATCTCGGTGGGCCCGGCCAGGAACGGGATGGTGGCCAGGCCGAGCCGGCCGCGCATCCCCATCTGCTGGCGCACCTGGTCGTACTCCTGCGCCTCGCGGTGGCTGTGCACGATCCACAGGTCGACCGCACCGCGGTAGCCCCAGGCCCGGCGCCGGGCCGGGATCGCGATGCCGGGGATGCCGGTCATCACCACCGGCCGGTGGGAGACCCGGCTGAGCGCCTCGGAGTAGGCGTGCACGCTGGGGCCGGTGAGGGCCAGGAGCACGGCGTCCGGCCGGTCCCGCTCGACCCGCTTCTGCAGCTGGCCGGGCGAGAGCACCTCCGGGTCGTGCCCCGCGTAGGCGGTGCCACTGAGCGCTGCAACCCGCTGCGAGGCCGACGGTCTGGCCGGTGAGCAGGCGACGACCACCTCGGTCTTCGTCCCGGCCGGTAGTTGCCCGAAAAGGCTGACGGCCCACTTCAGGAAGGAATCCGATTCCGCAACAGCGATCACATGATGGGGCACCAGCGGAGTGTAAGGTTTTTGGCCGTCCCCTTGTGCATCGCACAGCTGCTGCACAAAGGAACGGTCACG
The DNA here is from genome assembly GCF_021129305.1 of Kineosporia babensis. Lineage (GTDB taxonomy): Bacteria > Actinomycetota > Actinomycetes > Actinomycetales > Kineosporiaceae > Kineosporia > Kineosporia babensis. The sequence continues at coordinate 230,820 of NZ_JAJOMB010000001.1, forward strand.
TTCCCCGGACCCGAATCCAGCGGAGGCTTGAAGTGGTGACAGAGCAGTTGCGCCGGCTGGGCAGACGACGTGGGCCGGCTCCGGAACAGCAAACCGGTGGCCTTTCCGAGGCCGACGCCAAGCTGCTCGAGCAGGCCAAGGCCCGGCAACGGCTGGAAGAGAACTTCGAGGCCTTCCCGCCCCGGACCGAACGCCTCGGCCAGCACATCAAGACGATGCTGGGTAAATCTGGGGTGAAGGGTGGGCGAATTCTGGAAATCGGAGGACGCGCCAATCCCTACAAGGACTGGTTTCCCGGTTTCGAGTACAACTGCCTCGACCTGGAGATCTCCGAGCCCGGGGTGATCCAGGGCGACATCACCAACTGCCCGGAGATCGAGTCGGAGAGTTTCGACGCGATCATCAGCGTCGACGTCTTCGAGCACATCCGGGAGCCCTGGCTGGCCGCCCCGGAGATCATCCGGCTGCTGAAGCCGGGCGGCTTCACCTATCACTCCACCCTGTTCAGCTGGCGCTACCACCCGTGCCCGGTGGACTACTGGCGCTACACCCCCGAGGCGCTGTCCTTCCTGTTCAAGGACCTGCGGATGATGCAGGCCCAGTTCGACACGGTGGAGCGCCGGCGCAACCTGGCCGGCAAGGGCAAGCACCGGGTCGAGCCGGACGCCTTCGGTGGCTTCCGGGAGAACTGGCGGGTGTTCTACGCCGGGGTCAAGGAGGACCCGAACGCGGCCAAGGGCGTGGCCGCGCTGACCGCCCGGCAGCAGGCCGACGCCGAGGCCCGGGCCACCGGGGCCCTGGACCCGAGCGAGGCCGAACTGAAGACGGTCCGGGACAACCCGTACCCCGAAGAGGACTGATCTGCCCTCGCAGGGTCCGGGTGGTTGCCCGTCCGGACCCTGTGGGTGTCAGACCCCGGTCTGATGCCCGCAGATCCACCGCCGGTCTGACGTGCCCTGAGACCGGCGAACGTACGGTGGCCAGGTGAGTGAGGACACCCCCCGGCTCGAGGCCACGTACCAGTGGCTGCGCGCCCACCCGTTCGAGGTCGACGCAGCGGTGGCCGGTGTGTTCGCGCTGGGGCTGCTGTTCGTCTCGGCGATCTCGGCCACCAGCAGCTACAGCTGGCTGCCGTCCCTGGCCATGGTGATCGCGCTGGCCTGGCGCCGGCGCCGGCCGCTGCGCTCGGCGATCGCGGTGGGTGCCGCCGGCCTGCTGGTGATGATCACCGGCGAGTCCACCTTCCTGCCGGTCGCGGTCGCGGCAGCGTTCTGCTCGCTCTACGCGGTCACCGCCTACGGGCCGCGCTGGGCGGGCTGGGTGGCGGCGGTGGTGGCCTGGTTCGCCGGTGCGCTGACCATGGCCTACCAGGGTCTGATGGACTACGGGTCCGACGTGCCGTTCGTCCTCACCTTCATGACCACCGTGCTGTTCGGGATCTGGGCGATGGGCCGGATGCGCCGCCTGCGCCTGCGCGACGAGGCCCGGCTGGAGGAGCGCGCCCGGCTGCTGGAGTCCGAGTCCGAGCAGCAGGCCCAGCTGGCCGCCACCGCCGAGCGGGCCCGGATCGCCCGGGAGATGCACGACGTGGTGGCGCACTCGCTGTCGGTGACAATTTCCCAGGCCGACGGCGGGCGGTATGCCGCACAACACAACCCCCAGGCGGCGATCACCGCACTTGAGACGATCTCCGCCACCGGCCGCCAGGCTCTGGCCGACATGCGGGCCCTGCTCGGCGTGCTGCGCGACGACAGCACCCAGCAGCTCACCCCGCAGCCCGACACCGAGGCGATCAACGACCTGGTCGACCAGGTGCGCGGCAGCGGGCTGACGGTGGAGCTGGAGGTCCTGGGCGAGCCGATCACCCTGCCCGCCGGTCCCGGCCTGGCCGCCTACCGGATCGTGCAGGAGTCGCTCACCAACGTCCTCAAGCACGCCGGCCCGGGCGCGAACGCCTGGGTCCGCCTGGTCTGGCTGAGCGAGGCCCTGGAGATCCGGGTCGAGGACGACGGCCGGGGCGCCGCCGCCACCCCCGCCACGCCCGGCAGCCAGGGCCTGATCGGGATGCGGGAACGGGCCACGCTGTACGGCGGGCAACTGGAGGCCGGGCCCCGCCAAGGAGGCGGGTTCGGAGTTCGGGCCTACCTGCCCTACCGTCAGGGGTCGTGAGCACAGAGATGATCCGGGTCGCGCTGGTCGACGACCAGCAACTGGTGCGGGCCGGCTTCCGGATGGTGATCGACTCCCAGCCGGACCTGACCGTGCTGGTCGAGGCGGCCAACGGGGAAGAGGCGGTGACCCGGCTCAGCGGCACCGCGGTGGACGTGGTGCTGATGGACGTGCGGATGCCGAAGATGGACGGCATCGAGGCCACCCGCCGGATCGTCGCGCTGCCGCAGCCGCCCAAGGTGGTCGTGCTGACCACCTTCGACCTGGACGAGTACGTGATGTCGGCGATCGGGGCCGGCGCCAGCGGGTTCCTGCTGAAGGACGCGCCGCCGGAGGAGATGCTCGGCGCGGTGCGCACCGTGTTCGCCGGGGACGCGGTGATCGGCGCCAGTTCCACCCGCCGGCTGCTGCACCACATCGGCCCGCTCCTGGCCAAGGGCAATGCCGAGCAGGTGCTCGGTGCCCCGGTCCTGGACCCGGGCACCCGGGCCGCCCCGGACGTCGCCAAAAGCTTTTCTGCCGCAACCGGAGTCCCCGACCCGGCGGCCGCCCTGAACCAGGCTCCCACCCCCGGGCCGGACAATCCGATGCCGCGGGCGCTGGCCGAGCTGACGCCGCGCGAGTACGAGGTGTTCGTGCTGATGGCCAACGGCCTGAGCAACGCCGAGATCGCCTCGCACTTCGTGGTTTCCGAGGCCACGGTGAAGACCCACGTGGGCCGGGTGCTGACCAAGACCGCGGCCCGGGACCGGGTCCAGATCGTGGTGCTCGCCTACCAGCTGGGCATCGTGCGTCCCTGAGCACGTTCCGGCCTCTACGACCACAGGCCTAGGCCGGTGGGCCCCGGGGCTGACACGTCAGACCCAGGTCTGACCCGAGTGGATCATCCCGCGGCGCGATGTGCCCGGTACCGCCCGGTCAATAGCTTCTTCCTCAGTGAAGCGAACGTCCTTTTCTGAGGAGGAGTTACCGATGTCCTGGACCTCGGCCCAGCAGTCGCAGTGGCACGGCCAGCACGCCCCCCATGGTCAGACCCAGCCGGTCCGGTCTTCCGCCGAGGCCGCTGTGCGCGCCCACAGTGTGCGCAAGGTCTACGGCCGGGGCGAGAACCAGGTCGCCGCGCTGCGCGGGGTCGACGTCACCTTCGACAAGGGTGCGTTCACCGCGATCATGGGCCCCTCGGGCTCCGGAAAGTCCACCCTGATGCACGTTCTGGCCGGGCTCGACACGGTTTCGGCCGGCCAGGTCTTCCTCGGCGACACCGAGGTCACCGGGCTGAACGACGCCAAGCTCACCCGGCTGCGGCGCGACCGGATCGGCTTCGTCTTCCAGGCCTTCAACCTGATTCCCGCACTGAACGCCAAGGCCAACATCGAACTTCCGATGACCCTGGCCAAGCGCAGCCCGGACCAGCAGTGGTACGACGACATCGTGCAGCGACTGGGCCTTTCCGAGCGGCTGAACCACCGCCCCACCGAGCTGTCCGGCGGCCAGCAGCAACGCGTCGCAATCGCCCGCGCCCTGCTCCCCCGCCCCGACGTCGTCTTCGCCGACGAGCCCACCGGTAACCTGGACTCCACCGCCGGCGCCGAAGTCCTCAGCATGCTGCGGGCCAGCGTCCGCGAAACCGGCCAGACCGTGGTCATGGTCACCCACGACCCCGTCGCCGCCTCCTACGCCGACCGCGTGGTCCTGCTGGCCGACGGCTCGATCGCCGGCGAGCTGTTCGACCCCACCACCGACAGCGTGCTCGACGCGCTGCGCCACCTGGGAGGCTGAGCAATGTTCTCCCTCAGCCTCGCGCAACTGCGCACCCAGGCGCACCGGCTGATCGCCACCGCCCTGGCGATCATCATCGCGGTGGGCTTCGTGGTGGCCACCCTGACCCTGAACGAGACCTCCAAGAAGACCGTCTACGGCGCCCTTTCGAGCCAGTACCTGACCACCGACGCGGTGGCCACCTACGACTGGGAACAGACCGACAGCGAGTCGCCCACGCCCCAGCAGTGGACCCAGATCGGCGAGAAGCTGCGGGCCCTGCCCGGAGTGGCCGCGGTCGCGCTGGACCAGTACTCCTACTCGCGGGTCCAGATCGAGGGCGTCCCTGGCGCCACCTACGGCCAGGTTCAGACCCTGGCCGACAGCGACCTGCGCTGGCAGAAGCTGACTTCCGGAACCTGGCCGGAGGGTGATGGCCAGGTCGTGGCCGCAGCCGACGGCAGCGCCAAGGTCGGCGACCGGATCACACTGACCCTCTCCGCGGTCTGGGACGCGGAGTCCGGGAAGGAGACCGAACCGGAGCGCGATGTGCAGGCCACTGTGGTGGGCCTGACCGATCGCTCGTCCAGCATCATCATGGAGGGCGACCAGTACTGGACCACTCCCGCCCAGAACCAGGCCTGGAACGCCCAGGACGTGGAGTCGATCCGGATCGCCGCGACCCCGGGCACAACCCCGGCCGATCTGACCACCGAGGTCGCCTCCGCCGTACAGGCGATGCCCGGCGGCGAGAGCCTGACCGTGCGCACCGGCGAGGGCCAGGCCGAGGCCGTGGCCAGGTCTGTCAGCGGCAACAACGCCGAACTGGTCACCGTGCTACTGGTGTTCGCCGCGATCTCGGTGTTCGTCTGCACCCTGGTGATCGCCAACACCTTTACCGTTCTGCTGGCCCAGCGAGTCCGCGAACTGGCCCTTCTGCGAGCGATCGGCGCCGCTGGCGGACAGTTGCGGCGCGGCGTGTTGCTGGAGTCGTTCGTGATCGGCCTGACCGCCTCAGCGCTGGGCGTCGCCACCGGGATCGCCCTGGCGGCCGGGGTTTCCGCGATAGCCTCACAGTTCGAGTCGGTGGTCCCGCTGAACGGGGTCGCGGTCACCGCCCAGCCCGTCCTGATCGGTCTGGCGCTCGGCACCGTGGTCACCATGGTCGCCGCGTTCAACCCGGCCCGGAAGGCGACCAAGGTTGCCCCACTGGCCGCGATGCGCCCGATGGACGAGGAACCGATCAACACCGGCAGAGGGCTGGTGCGCCGAGCCCTCGGATTGCTTCTGGGACTGCCCGGCATTGGGATTGCCTACTACGGTGGAACTTCTGGCGACCTGATGCTCGGCGCGGTCGGCGGCATGCTGTTCTTCCTCGGCGCCCTGCTGCTGTGCCGCTGGCTGGTCCCGATCGCGGTCGCCGGCGTGGGCCGGGTACTCGGCCCGCTGGGCCAGGTGCCCGGAAAGCTGGCCGCGTTGAACTCCACCCGCAACCCGCAGCGCACCGCGGCCACCGCGACCGCCCTGATCGTCGGTGTCACCCTGTGCACCACGATGGTGGTGGGAGCAGCGACCACCCGGGCGTCGGCAACCGCGCTGATCGATGACAGCTACCCCACCGACGTCGCCTACTACGTCGGCGACGAGGACGCCCCAGCCACTCTGGCGGGCACGATCTCCGGGGTCAAGAACGTCAGCGCAGCCATCCCGGTCGAGGCCGCGACCGTCGACATCGGCTCGCTGCCGGAGTACTCGGTTCAGAGCATCGACACGACCAAGTCTGCCTCGGTGGTGCGCTCGGACAAGGCCGGGCTGATCCCGGAACCCGGCACCATCGTCCTGGCCGAATACCTGGCGCCGGAACTGGGGATCAAGGAGGGTGACCCGGTCAAGATCACCAAGGACGGCCGCAGCATCGAACTCAAGGCCCATCTGGTGTTCAGCAGCAACGTGAACTCCCCTCGGGTGACGTCCACGGACCTGGCTCAGCTGACCGACCAGACCCAGATGTCGGAGATCTGGGCCCAGTTGGCCGACGACATGGACGACGGCCAACTGGCCGAAACCCTGAGGGCGATCGCCACGGCGGCGGCCGACGTCGACCCGAACGGCACGCTGGCCGGTTCGGCCGAGGAGCGGGCCAGCTTCAACCAGTTGCTCGACATTCTGCTGCTGATCGTGCTCGGCCTGCTGGCGGTGGCCGTGGTGATCGCGATCATCGGCGTGGGCAACACCATGGCCCTGTCGGTGCTGGAACGCCGTAAGGAGTCCGGGGTGCTGCGGGCGCTCGGCCTGACCCGGGGTCAGCTGCGCTGGATGCTGCTCTGGGAGGCGATGCTGATCGCCGGCGTGGCCGCCGCGATCGGGGTGGTGCTGGGCTCGGTCTTCGGTGTGCTCGGGGTCAAGGCCGCGCTGCAAAGCTCCGGCGCCGTCGCGATCAGCATCCCGCTGGCCCAGGTGCTGCTGATCCTGGTGGTCGCCACCATCGCCGGGGCGCTGGCCTCGGTGCTGCCCTCCCGGCGGGCGGCCAAGATCTCCCCGGTGGCGGCCATCGCCTCGGCCTGATCCATCGGGGGTCACCACCAAGTGGGGACGTTCGCGCTGACTGGGCGCGAACGTCCCCACTTGGCGGTTTCGGGTTCGTCGGCCTGGCCGGGACGGCGTTCGGCAGTAGCTGAGAGTGCGCCGGTTAGGCCGTCTGTGCACGGCACCGGCCGCGTTGCAACGGCATGCTCGCGAGCGGCGTCTGGGAGACGAACTCTGGTGGGGATGATCAAGGGAGTGTCATGAACCGGACTCGCTGGGCGGCCGTACTGCTGGCCACCACTACCGCGCTGGCCGGATGCACCGGCTCCGGCTCCACCGACAGCGCCGATTCGGCTGATTCGGCGGAAGCGAGCTCGACGACAGCGGCTTCCTCGCCGACCCCCACCGTCGATCCGTCCTGGCCCGAGGCCCTCCAGCAGGCCGGCTTCAAGCTTCCGGCGGCGGGCAGCCTCGCCGCGGATGCCGAGTGGACCGAGGAGCTCAGCAAGAAGGCGATCGAGGAGCTCACCGAGGACGAGCCCCGGCTGAAGGCCCCGGCGGTCGAGGACATCGTGGTGCTGGCGGCCGGCGACGTCGGCGAGCTGCGCTACGCCGAGGTCTACTACCCCGTGGAGCGCGGCAACCCGAACACCTGGGGCCGGATCTGGTTGCTGGGGCCGAACGGTGCCTCCGGCTCCGACATGGAGGCCTGGACCTCCAGGGAGGCCGGTGGGATGCCGGACACCAGCCCCGACGCCGCCTTCATCAGCTACGACAACGGCAGTCCGGGCGGGGTCGTGGTGGTCGTCGCTCCTTCGGTCCAGAGCGTGAGCGTGGCGAGCAAGACCCAGACCGAGCTGGTCTCGGACGGCAGCGCCGGCTGGGCGGCCGAGGTCGACGACCGGGAGCTGCGGATGAAGGCCTACCTGGTCGACGGGGCCCGGCAGACCGACAACTGGAGCGGTAGCTGGCCGGCCGAGGACGGGACGGAGTAACCGCAACCGGTGCTGGTCCCCCGAGGAGTGAGAGCATGGGCGGATCATGACGCTGCTGGACCGACTGCCCCAGACCCCTGGCCCCGACGCCGACCCGGACGCGGTCTTCGAGGCCTTCACCGAGTGGACGTCCGAGAAAGGGCTGGAGCTCTATCCGGCCCAGCAGGATGCGCTGATCGAGATCGTCTCCGGCTCGAACGTCATCCTGGCCACGCCGACCGGCTCGGGCAAGAGCATGGTCGCCGCCGGGGCGCACTTCTACGCCCTGTCGCGGGGTGAGCGCAGCTACTACACCGCGCCGATCAAGGCCCTGGTCTCGGAGAAGTTCTTCAGCCTGATCGAGACGTTCGGGGCGGCCAACGTGGGCATGATGACCGGGGACGCGGCGGTCAACGCCGACGCCCCGATCATCTGCTGCACCGCCGAGGTGCTGGCCAACCTGGCGCTGCGGCAGGGCGCCGAGGCGCCGATCCATCAGGTGGTGATGGACGAGTTCCACTTCTACGCCGACCCGGACCGGGGCTGGGCCTGGCAGGTGCCGCTGCTCGAGCTGCCCAAGGCCCAGTTCCTGCTGATGTCGGCCACCCTGGGTGATGTGTCCCGGTTCGAGCAGGCGCTGACCAAGCGCACCGGCCGGCCCTCCACCACGGTCAGCTCCGAGCAGCGCCCGGTCCCGCTGTTCTTCTCCTACGCCACCACCCCGCTGCACGAGACGCTGACCGAACTGCTGGACACCAAGCAGTCACCGATCTACGTCGTGCACTTCACCCAGGCCGCGGCCATGGAGCGGGCCCAGGCGCTGATGAGCGTCAACATGGCGACCAAGTCCGAGAAGGAGAAGATCGCCGAGGCGATCGGCGACTTCCGGTTCAACGCCGGCTTCGGCAAGACCCTCTCGCGCCTGGTCAGGCACGGCGTAGGGGTGCACCACGCGGGCATGCTGCCGCGCTACCGGCGCCTGGTCGAGCAGCTCACCCAGGCCGGCCTGCTGAAGGTGGTCTGCGGCACCGACACCCTGGGCGTGGGGATCAACGTGCCGATCCGCACCGTGGTCTTCACCGGCCTGTCCAAGTACGACGGGGTGCGCCAGCGGCACCTGAAGGTGCGCGAGTTCATGCAGATCGCCGGGCGGGCCGGCCGGGCCGGGTTCGACACCGCCGGCACCGTGATCATCCAGGCGCCCGACCACGAGGTGGAGAACGCGCGTCTGCTGGCCCGGGCCGGCGACGACGAGAAGAAGAAAAAGCGGATCGTCCGCAAGAAGCCGCCGGAGGGCTCGGTCTCCTGGAGCCAGTCCACCTTCGAGCGCCTGAGCACCTCCCCGCCCGAGCCGCTGACCTCCAGCTTCGCCGTCACCCACTCGATGGTGCTGAACGTGCTGGCCCGCCCGGCCGACGCCTACGCGGCGGTGCAGAAGCTGCTGGAGGAGAACGACGAGGAGGGCGCTGCCCGGCAGCGGCACCTGGACCAGGCCGAGGCGATCTGGGACGCGCTGCTCACCTCGGGCGTGGTGGAGAAGCTGGACGAGCCGGACGAGTTCGGTCGCACCGTGCGCCTGACCGTGGACCTGGCCCCGAACTTCGCCCTGAACCAGCCGCTGTCGCCGTTCGCCCTGGCCGCCTTCGAGGTGCTGGACAAGGAGTCCGAGACGTACGCGCTCGACGTCCTGTCCATCCTCGAGGCGACCATCGACGACCCGCGCCAGGTGCTCTCGGCCCAGCAGCACAAGGCCCGGGGCGAGGCGGTGGCCGAGATGAAGGCCGAGGGCCTGGAGTACGAGGAGCGGATGGAGCTGCTCGAGGAGGTGACCTGGCCCAAGCCCCTGGAGGAACTGCTGGAGGGCGCCTTCGAGATCTACCGGGCCGGGCATCCCTGGGTGGCCGACCACGAGCTGTCGCCGAAGTCCGTGGCCCGGGACCTGTTCGAGCGGGCGATGACGTTCGGCGAGTACATCAACTTCTACCAGCTGGCCCGGTCCGAGGGCACGCTGCTGCGCTACCTGTCCGACGTGTTCAAGGCGCTGCGCCAGACCGTGCCGGAGGCGGTGCGCACCGAGGAGATCACCGACCTCACCGAATGGCTGGGCGAACTGGTCCGCCAGACCGACTCCAGCCTGCTGGACGAGTGGGAGTCACTGCGCAACCCCACCGAGGAGGAGGCGGCCGCCGGTAAACCGGCCACGCCGACCGGCCCGCCACCGGTCACCGCGAACAAGCGGGCGTTCACCGTGCTGGTGCGCAACGCGATGTTCCGCCGGGTGGAGCTGTTCGCCAAGCGGGCCTGGACCCCGCTGGGCGAGCTGGAGGCCGAGACCGACGGCTACACCGCCGACGAATGGCAGGAGGCGATCGAGGAGTACTTCGAGGAGTACGACTCGGTCGGCACCGGCCCGGACGCCCGCGGTCCGAAGATGCTGCAGATCAAGGAGTTCTCGGGCAAGTGGGAGGTCCGTCAGATCCTCGACGACCCGGCCGGGGACCGGGACTGGGCGATCACCGCGGACGTCGACCTGGCGGCCAGCGACGAGGCCGGCACGGCCGTGCTGACCGTCGCCGACGTTGGCCCGCTGAGCGACTGACCGGCGCGTAGGCGTCCCCCATCGGTTGCCTGAATGGGGGACGCTCCGCAGACCGCGCGAACCCGCCGACAGCGTCAGTCCCAGACGAGATCCCAGGCGTTGGCGTCGGGGCGCCGGCCGAATCCCCGCAGCAGCGGGTTGGTGGCCAGTTGCGGCTCCGGCCGGGCGAATTCGCGCTTGCGCCGAATGGCGTAGGTACCGGGCCCGATGCCGTTGGCGCCGTGCTCGTCGGTGTGCACCAGCATCGCGCTCTGCCCCGGCGGCACCTCGACAAATCCCACCACGAGCGGGTCTTCGCCGTCGGCCCGGACCCAGCGTACGCCCGGTGAGTCGAAACCGCGGTGCAGCCAATGGGTGTTGCCGGTGGCCTCGCCGTGCACCACCTGCTCCCCTTCGTCGGGCAGCGCGGTCCACGGCCGCTCGCCCTCGGGGGCGACGGGCACGATCAGAAGGTCTCCCTGGGCCTGCGGCGCGGTCAGCACCGGGACATCCGCCTCGGCCTGGAAATGGTCGGGAACGGTGACGCCGATCAGAGCGAGCGCCGAGCCGTAAGTGTGCATGTCGTGCTCCTTCTCGATTCGAAAAGGGCGCGTCAGGTGCGGCGCGCCAGTTCGCGGTAGACGTCGGCGGGTACGCCGTACTGCCAGGCCGCGGCCTCGACCGGGTCGTTCAGCGTGCCCGGGACCAGCTCGGCGTAGTGCCGCAGAGCGCCGGTGCGGTCCGGGCTGCCGTTGGTCATCAGCAGCAGCCGATCGGAATCGAACACCCGCGCCGGGGTGCGGTAGAGCCGCAGCTCGCGGCCGGGATTGCCGGGGTCGGGGGCCTGCGACACCAGCCGCAGCCCGGCCCGGGAGATGTAGTGGGTCCAGCCCTCACGCTCGATCAGGACCCGCCGGACCTCGGAGTTGCGCTCGGCGTGCAGTTCGCGCACGGTCGGTTCACGGCCCGCCAGCTCGGCCGGGATGCGCACGCCGTGCAGGTAGAACTCCACCTGCCCGTCGGCCCAGACCAGCGCCGGCCCGTCTTCGCGATGCAGCCTCACCCCTTCTCCGGCTTGCTCGGTGTGCATCTGTACCGGTGGCTCCAGCACCACGGTGAGCCAGGCGTAGGGCACCCAGACCAGGGCCCTGCGCACGTCGATCAGCCCGGACAGCACGGCCTGCCCGGGCGCATCGAGCAGCAGGCTGCCGCCCAGTTCGCGTAGCGCTGCCGGCCCGGCCGCACCGGGGACCGAGGGATCGTGCAGCATCCCGTCGCGATGGAAGCCGCGCACCTTGGCCCCTTCGGTCCAGGCGCCGTCCAGCAGCCGCTCGTCCCAGAGGCCGCCGGTCCGGCGCCGCACCGCCGCGGCGACGTCCAGGTCGCCGAGCCGGCCGGGCGCGAGGATCGGCTGCACGGTCTGCTCGATCTCGGCGCCGATCGGGGCGAAGACGTTGCGGGCGGAGTTGATCGCGGCCCGGGACAGCACCGCGGCCGCGGCCAGGCCGGTGACGATGGTGACCAGGACGACGACGGCGAGCAGGCCGCCGCCCTCGAGCTGATATCCGGCCGCCCGGCTGACCATCGAGCCGGCGTAGTACGACGGCAGGAAGGCCACCATGGCGGCGATGAACGCGTAGCCCAGCACCATCGTCCCCTGGCTGAGCGCCTTGGCCACCCGGAACGCCCGGGCCCGGCCCGCGACCGCCAGGTAGGGGCCGCGCATCAGGGCCGGGGCGTTGGCCAGGGCCCGGGCGAGCTCCTGCGGGGAGCGGACCCAGACCACGTTGCCGTGCCAGGGGTGGCCGACGGCCGCTTCGTGCAGCGCGGCCAGACCGGCCTCGACGCCCCGCCGGTCGGCCTCGGTCAGGGGGGTGACATCGATGCTGCCACGGACCCAGCGATCGACGAACGCGGACCCGAAGGTCGCGTCACCCGGCGCGGCCGCCTCGTCGGGCATCCGAACCCTCCCCCGGCAGACGTGGCATCGCTACCGAGTATTGCCTCCGATGTCCACGCTGGGTACCCCTGAGGAGACTTTGCGTTCAGCAAGCGTGGGCAAACCCGCAGGTCGCGACCCTCAGGCCGAAGACCTGGGACCGCTCGGACAGCGAGCCGCACCTGAGCGATTCCACGACGAGTGACGCCGAAGAGCTTCAGCCCCGCTCGCTGCCCCGGACCACCGGCACCCGCACCGAGTTGCCCCACTCGGTCCACGAACCGTCGTAGTTGCGCACCCGGCCGAACCCCAGCAGGTACGTCAGCACGAACCAGGTGTGGCTGGAGCGCTCGCCGATCCGGCAGTAGGCGATCACGTCGTCGGACTGCGAAAGACCCTGTTCCTGCTCGTAGATCGCGGCCAGCTCCGAGCGCGACCGGAACCGGCCGTCGTCCGCCGCCGCCCGCGCCCACGGCACCGAGGCCGCGCCCGGAATGTGACCGCCGCGCAGCACTCCTTCCTGCGGGTAGTCCGGCATGTGCGTGACCTCGCCGGAGTACTCACCGGGCGAGCGCACGTCCACCAGGGGCTTGCCCAGGTGGGACAGCACGTCCTCCTTGAAGGCCCGGACCTTCGTGTCGTCGCGCTCGATCACCGGGTAGTCGGACGGCGTGACCGAGGGCTTCTCGTCGGTCATCTCGCGGCCCTCGGCGATCCAGGCCGCGCGCCCGCCGTCCAGCAGTCGGACGTCCTCGTGCCCGAACAGGGTGAACACCCACAGCGCGTAGGCCGCCCACCAGTTGTTGCGGTCCCCGTAGAACACGATCGTGGTGTCGCGGCCGATGCCCTTCTCGGACAGCAGTTCGGCGAACCGCGCGCCGTCCACGTAGTCGCGGGTGACCTGGTCGTTCAGTTCGGTGTGCCAGTCCACCTTCACCGCGCCGGGAATGTGGCCGGTGTCGTAGAGCAGCACGTCCTCGTCGCTCTCCACCACGACCAGGCCGGGTTCGCCGAGATGCTGGGCAAGCCAGCCGGTGGTGACCAGGCGCTCGGGGTGGGCGTACTCGGCCAGCTTGGCATCGGCGTCGTGGGGCAGCGTCATCTTGGCTCTCCGTCCAGACATCATCACTCTCGGCGAGCCTATCCCCGCCACATCGATCCACAATCCCGACCGGCCGGGCGGACATTCCCGAACGGGCAGTTTCGGCGTGGCGGGCCCGTCGGTCACGGAAAGTTGCCTCTCGATACCACTAGTGTTACTGGTGTGCCGGATGGGGGTCCGGACCGGCGTAAAAGCTTCTGCGCCGTACGTTCTCGTCACACGCGCACGCTGGACCGTGCGCGCGGGCGGAATATCTGGGGGAATTCCATGAGAAACATCAGACGTCTTCGGCGCGCCTTCGTAGCGACGGCGACCGGCGCCCTGCTGCTGAGCGGCCTGGGGGCCGCCGCGAGTGCCTCGGCCGCCGAAATCAGCGGCGGTAAACTGACATCGGGCAAGGAGACGACCGCGAAGATCGAGAAGGGCGGCGACACGGTCAGCTACACCTTCGTGGCCGAGAAGGGTGATCACGTCACCTTCAGCACCAAGACCTCGGAGTGGAAGGGCGGCCAGGACAACGTGGGGATGTTTCTCTACGTCCCGTACACGGCCAACGGCAAGACCACTTACGTCCTGGCCGATTTCTGGTCGGTGAAGAACGGCAAGACCGCGCTGTACGACTTCACCCCGACGATGAACGGCACCCTGAAGCTCACCGTGATGGCGATCGACCCCAAGACCACCGGCACCACGACCTTCACCTACGCCGGCGACGTCGACAAGGGGACGCTGAAGGAGAACACCGCGACCGCGAGCGAGACCACGGTCCCGGGCCAGAACATCGTCCATTACTTCAAGGCCGTGGCCAAGGACAAGGCGCACATCAGCCTGGACATCACGGACGCAAACCTGGGCACCAACGGCAAGGCGGTCGGCTACCTCTACACGCCCGACGGCACGCTGGCCGACACCGTGGCGATCAACAACGCGCCCACCTTCTACGACTTCACCCCGACCCTGGACGGATACTGGAAGTTCGTCGTCGACCCGACCGGCTCGGCGGTCGGAAAGATCTCGCTGACGCTGGCCACCGACCTGAAAATGGGCCAGCTGGCCACCAACAAGGCAGTCACCGCCAAGATCGCGAACAAGGGCAGCCGGGCCAACTTCGGCGTCTACGGCGAGAAGGGCGAGGAGCTGCCGATCAAGGTGTCGGCCACGAACTGGGGCACCGGCGGCTCGGCCTTCCTGTTCATGTTCTCCGCCACCGACAAGCTCGAGGGCTGGTGCTGGCTGCAGAACGCGGCCAAGACCTGTTCGTTCTACCCCTCCGCCACCGGGGCCTACAAGCTGGTGCTGGACCCGGAACTGGGTGCGACCGGCAGCGCCACGATCCAGCGCACCACCTGAGAACTGCCAACAAGGGACGCGGGTGGCCGGCTCAGCCGGTCACCCGCGTCTTTGCGTCGGCCTCCAGTCGCAGGGCCAGGCGCGGGCACAGGTGCACCGCCTTCCGGGCCGGGCGCTCGAGCTCCGGGGGAACCAGAACCGTTCGGCCGGAACGGCTCTGCGGATAGCCCCATTTGTCCTGGCCGATCAGTTCGGGCAACAGGTCGGCGCACAGGCCCCGGCCTTCGCAGGCGGTCCAGTCGATGATCAGCGGACGGCTCACCGGGCACCTCCGTAGGGCTCGGCGATCCGGGCCAGGCACCGGCCGTGCTGGTGCAGACGCACGTCGTCGGCGAAAACCTTCAGGGCGCTACGGATCATCCGGGTGGTGCCGTCGGGGTGGTGGCAGGCGCCGCGGCCTTCCACCAGCCCCGCGGTCTGCCGGATCACCTCGGTCCCGCCCCGGCCCTCGGCCAGGGCATGCAGGTTCCGGGCCAGCTCGGGCAGGCCGAATTGGCAAGGGCCGCACTGCTTCGCGGACTGGGCGGCCAGGTAGCCGGCGATGGATGCGGTGAATTCCAGACCGCAGGCAGTGCTCGGCAGGGGAATCAGAACGCCTGCCCCCAGCCGGGTGCCGTACAGCTCGAGCCCTTCCCTGGAGAGCGGGGCGTCGAGCGCGGCGGGCAGCGGCAGCCAGGTGCCGTGGTAACCGCCGACCAGCACGGCCTGCCACTCCTCGGCCGGTTGTCCGGTGGCCGAGGTGAGCAGCTGGCGCAGGGTCATTCCGTGGTTGACCTCCCACACCGAAGAGCCTACGGTGGTGAGGAAAGTGCCGGTGGAGTCGGCGGTTCCGGCGGTGGTGAACCAGAGGCCGCCGTACCGGGCGATCAGCGCCAGGTGGGCGAGCGTCTCCACGTTCTGCACCAGTGTGGCCTTGCCACCCACGCCGCGCTGAAAGATCCGGTACCGGCTGAAGCGGGGCAGCGCCGGGCCGGAGTTCAGGCGGCTGACCACCGCGGTCTCCTGGCCGCTGACGAACCCCTCGGCGGCGGCCTCCACGGTGATCCGCAGGCCGCCGGTCCGCTCGGCCAGGGCCTGCTGCACCACCGGGATCACCTCTGGCCGCAGGTAGACGTAGGCCTGCTCGGCGCCGATGATCCGGGCCGCCACCTCGACTCCGTCGAGCACCAGATGCGGTGCCCGGCGCAGCAACTCGACGTCCTTACGGCTGGCCGGCTCACCCTCTGCCCCGTTGGCCACCACGATCGCCTTGCCGGAGACCGCCGCCAGTTTCGTGGCGGTGGGAAAGCCCGCCCCGCCGCGCCCGGTCAGCCCGGACCGGTGGACCTGCTCGAGCAGCTGAGCCGGCGTGACATCGGGGATCGCGCCGTAGGTGGCGAAATGAGCTGCCAGGGAAGGGTTGGGCGCGGCGAAGAGCCGGGGTCCGTCCGGGGGCATCCGTAGCCCCTGGGCCGGTGTCATGGCGGTCATGGTCATCGTTGCTCCCCTCGGGTAGTCACGAGCTGTGGTGTAGTGCTGGGGGTTTCGGTATCCCGGAAGGCCGGGTGGGTGCTCACTGCCACGGCCAGTACGGTCAGGACGCACAGGGCGTCGATCGCCAGCATCCAGCCGGTGCTGCGGTCGCTGCCCGAGCCGATGCCGTGCGCCAGGGCGATCGGCCACATCGCGTAGGCCAGCCAGTGCACCGCCCGCCAGGCCCGCAGCCCGATCCGCTCCCGCAGCAGGCTGGTGATCGCCACCGCCAGGGCCAGGTCGAGTGCCAGAGTGCCCAGGCCGACCCAGAACGGCCGGTGGCCGGAGCCGAACGGCACAACCACGTCGACCAGACCGAGCTGGGCGTACGGGTCGAACAGCAGGGTGCTCACGTGGATCACCAGGAAGACCAGGGCCAGTAACGAAGCGGCCCGGTGGACCGAGGCCACGGCCAGCCGGTTCATCCCGGCGAAGCCGCGGCCGGAGCGGGTACCGATGCCCAGGGCGACCACGACGGTGAACAGGATCAGGCTCACCACGCCGCTGCCCCGGGCCAGGTACCACAGCGCATCGGTACTCACGCGGCTTGCCTGTCGAGCCTGATCTCGTGCACCTGCTCGGCATCCACCGCGACGGCCTGGTCCGCGGGCCAGCCGTTGATGCACAGCACCCGGCCGTCCGCCGCCACCAGCCGGGCCGGGTGGCCCTGCTCGCGCAGCCAGGGCAGCGCTTCTTCTCCGCGCACGATCGCCCCGGTGGAGAGCATGTTGGCGTCCAGGCAGGAACCGGCCGCGACCGAGACGGTGCGCCAGACCGGCTCGGCGGGCAGGCCGCTGGCCGGGTTGAGGATGTGGTGCACCGCGCGAGTGCCGTTACGCCAGCTGCGGCTGACCGTGCTGGAGGTGGCCAGACCGGCAAGGCCCTCGTCCAGGCCGACCCGCGAGGCCGGCTCGGCCGCGCCGTCCTGCACCAGAACCTGCCAGCCCGGCTCCGGAGCCGGCCCGGCGGTGGCGATGTCCCCGCCCAGCGAGACCAGCACGCCGACGCCGAAGCGGGCCGCGATGGTGCGGGCGGCGCGGTCGGCGGCCCAGGCCTTGGCGGTGGCGCCCAGGTCGAGCCGGACATCGGCGGGCATCTGCAACCGGCGCTCGGTCAGAGTGACGTCGCGCCAGTCGTGCCGCCGGCGGCGGGTCAGGGTGATCGGGACGGTGAGCTCGCCGGCCTGGGCCTCGATCACCGAGTAGTCCTCGGTGTAACCCAGAGCGGCCAGATCATCGGCCAGAGTGGGGTCGACGTCGCCGTCGGTCTTCTCGGCGGCCTCCAGCGCGGCGCCGAGCAGCACGGCCAGCAGCGGGGAAACCGTCACCCCGGCCGCGCTCATCCGCTGCTGCACCCGGATCAGCTCGCTGTCGTCGCGGAACCGGCTGCATGCCTCGTCCACCTCGCTCAGCTGCTCGGCCACCAGCTCGGCGGCGGCATCGGCAATCTCCGGATCGGTCACGACGATCCGCGCGGTGGTGCTCCAGACCGACCACTGGCGAACGGTGGGCAGCACGGGCAGGGTCTCCAGCAGTGGCATCACGAACCTCCAGAAGTGGCGTCGGCGGAACCGCTGCCGGGGCTCATGCCCGCGCTGCCGGAACTGCCGGAATTGGACTGATCGGTGCTGGAGGAAGAACTGCCGGAGTCCACGGTCGAGCCGGTGGCCGCGTCGGCGTTCTCGCTCCGGGCGACCACCAGGCCCACCGTCACCGTGGTCGCGATCGCGGCCACGGCCAGGCCCGAAGTGACCGCCATCGTGGTGCGCCGGGCTTCGTCACGAGCGTTCATCCGTCGTTCTCCTCCAAGGTCGTGGCACCACTGTGGGCCGCCTGGCTGGGAGGGTTCGGCGCGCTGTCTGAGGATCCGCTGTACGCCTCTTTGGGCTGAACAGACGAGGTCAGTCGACCCCGCCGGATGCCGATCCAGAGTCCGTGAGCAATGTCGAGATCAGGTCGATCCCGGCCAAAGGCCTGCGCATCACCACGCCGGCGCCGGATCAGCCCTCGCCGCGCCCGGGCTTCCGGCCGGACATCGAGGGCCTGCGCGCGCTGGCCGTGCTGCTGGTAGTTCTCTACCACTGCGGGGTAAGCACTTTCACCGGTGGATACATCGGGGTCGACGTCTTCTTCGTGATCTCCGGGTTCCTGATCACCTCGCACCTGGCCCGCGAGGTGGCCGAGACCGGGCGCCTGCGGATCGGCCGGTTCTACGCCCGCCGGGCCCTACGCCTGCTGCCGGCCGCCACCTTGGTCCTGGTTTCCACCCTGATCGCGGCCTGGGTCTGGCTGCCGCCGCTACGGCTGCGGGCGATCGCCTACGACGCGGTGACCGCGGCCGGGTACGTGATCAACATCCGGCTGATCCAGTCGGGCAACGACTACCGCGAGGCCGGCACCTCCCCTTCTCCGCTGCAGCACTTCTGGTCACTGGCCGTGGAGGAGCAGTTCTACCTGTTCATCCCGTTGCTGGTCCTGATCGGCCTGGTCCTGCTGCGCCGCCGCGCGGCCTTCGCGGCACTGTTGATCGCGCTGGTCGCGGTCTCCTTCGCCACCTCAGTGGCGAGCAGCCAATCGTCCTCCATCTCGGCATACTTCGGGGCTCCCACGCGAGTGTGGGAGCTCGGCGCCGGGGCGCTGCTCGGGGTTGCCGTGCTCTGGGGCGAGAACTTCCGGCCAGGACAGGCCCTGGGGTCCCTCAGTCGCTGGGTGCCTCTGGTGCGGTGGGCGGGCCTGGGCGCGATCGCCTACGCCGCACTGTTCTTCGATGCCCACACTCCCTTCCCGAGCTGGTACGCGGCGGTTCCGGTGCTGGGTACGGTCGCGGTGATCGGCGCCGGGTGCCTTCGCCCGACCAGCGCCCTGAAACTGCCCTTTCTGCAGTTCATCGGCGCCCGCTCGTACTCCTGGTACCTGTGGCACTGGCCGGTCCTGGTGATCGCGCCCTACGTCCTGGGCCACGAGTTCGACACCACCGAAAAGCTTCTGGCCGCCCTGGTCGCCCTCGGCCTGGCCTGCATCGGGTACAGCATGGTCGAGCAACCTCTGCGCAATCACGATCAGCTGCGAGCAAAGCCGCTCCAGGCCGGTACTTTCGCCGTCGCCCTGACCGCACTCACCGTGGGGCTGGCCCTGCTGGTTCCCGCTCTACCGGCCCGACAGTCCCAAGGTGAGGGCCTGGCCACCAGTCTCACTCTGGACGGCCCGGCCTCGGCCAACTACGAACTCCTCAGCAGCCGCCTGAGAACGGCCGCCCAGGCCTCGAAGCTGCCCAAGAACCTGGAGCCGGCCTTGGACCAGGCCGCCGACGACGAGCCCGCGATCAGCAGCAACGGCTGCTTCGTGGCCGTGCTGGAGAGCCGCTCCCCGCAGCACTGCGAGAAGCTCGGCGCCCCGAAGGGCAAGGGCAAGAAGCGCTCGACGGTGGTGCTGTTCGGCGATTCGCACGCCGCGCAGTGGTATCCGGCGATGGAGGTGCTGGCCCGCAAACACCGCTGGCGGCTGGCCGTGTTCACCAAGGTGATGTGCACCCCGGCCGAGGTGGATCTGTACGCCGAGGCGTTCCGGGGCAGCTACCGCACCTGCAACGCCTGGCGGCAGGACTCGATCCGGCGGATCAACGCCCTGAAACCGGCTCTGGTGGTGATGACCTCGATCGCCGACCACATGGACCTGGTCGAGGGCAACGACGACGTGGACGGCACCTGGGCCGAGGGCTGGGCCGCCACCACGCAGCGGTTCAAGGGCACCGACCTGGTGTTCCTGGCCGACACCCCGGCCGCCCAGGAGAACGTGCCGGAATGCCTTTCCCAGCACCCGAAGAAGGTCAGCGCCTGCGCCCAGAGCCCGCAGCAGGCGGCCGGGTCGCAGCAACGCGAACGGATCGCCGAGGCGGTGGGCCGGGCCGGGGCCCGGGTGGTGGATCCGCTGCCCTGGTTCTGCGGCGACACCACCTGCCCGGTGGTGGTGGGCAACACGCTGATCTACCGCGACGACAACCACATCACCGGTGCCTACGCCCGACTGGTGGCCCCGCTCCTGGCCGAGGAGTTGCTCAGGCGCAGGTGACTACTGGTGGAAGGGCATCCGCTTCTTGACCCACTTGGCCAGTTCGTCGGCCGAGTGCTCCGGCCACTGGGCCTGCACCGCGTAGGAGGGGGCCGAGTCGTAGGCCATCCAGCGCCAGGGCGAGTCCTTGGGGCCACCGGTGAGCAGCCGGCCGGACGCCTCGACGCCCTTGCGCAGGTCCACCGTCCAGGTGCCGGTCTTGACGCCCTTGCTCTCGCTCAGGTCGTTGTAGCGGTGGTCGGTGCCGGTCTGCGAGCCGTAGTGGTAGACCGTGAGCATCAGGCCGTCGGGGTAGCGGCAGACGATCCGGGCCTTGGAGCCGGCCAGTTTGTTGGTCTTGGGCTCGCAGACCTGGCCGGCGCTGCCCTTGCGCTTTGGCTGCTGCGGCACGATCCCGGTCCAGTCGCTGGCGATGTACTGCAGCTTGCCGTACGGGGTGGCCGCTTTCGCCTTCACCTCGCTGCCCGGCTCGCCCTCGTTCTCGTCCTCGTCCAGCGCGAACACGGTGTAGCTGTGACGCACCCCGTCGCCCGGCCGGTCGGTGAGCTTGGTGCCGATCGTGGTGCGGATCTTCTCGTCCTCGGTGCCGGCATCGCGGTAGACCGCGTACCGGTCCGCGCCGGCGACCTCGTCCCAGGTCAGCGCGATCGCGATGCCGACCTTCTTGGCCTTCAGCCCCTCCACCGCGGGCAGGGCGACCACCGCCGGAGTGGGCTCCAGGGTGGCGGTGGCGCTCGGGGTAGCGATGCTGGCCGCGCTCAGCGACACGTCGTCGGGAGCCTGAGCGCCCGGGTCGGCCGGGCTGTCGTTGCGGACCAGGCCGACCACGATCAGCGAGGCGGCGACCATCACGGCCACGCCGCCGAACACCGGCACCAGCACCTTGCGGCGTTTCTTGCCGGGGGCGGTGGTGCCGTCGATCCGGCCCTCGTCGAAGCCGTCGCCCTCGTCCCGCAGCAGGCGCAGCGAACCGGTGTCGGTCAACTCCTCCGGCTTGGGCCGGCCCGGCGCAACAGCCTCAGCCTCGGATGCAGCGGCCTTCGGCGGGCCGGCCTTGGGCGCGGCCGCCGGCCCGGCATCACGGGCTTTGCCCCTGGTTGGCTTGGTCTTCTTGCCCTTTGAGGCAGGCTCCGGCGCCGAAGCGGCCGCGGCAACCACGCCGTCTGCTTCGGCGTCGGGCCGGTACACCTCGGCATCGTCCGGATCCACGCTGGCCGAGGCGGCCGGCTTGGGCGTGGTCGTCCCGGGCACCACCACGCGCGCGCCCTTGGGCTTGGGCGGGGTGGGACGCAGGCTGAGCCCCTGCGCCGGCGAGACCGGCGTGCTCTGGCCCGGCACCGGAATCGGCCCGGTGATCTGCCGAACCCCGTTCGCCGGCGACAGCTGCGCCGCGGGCTCGGTGCCCACCTGCGGACTGACCCCGAGCACGTCGTACACCGAGCGCACGATCAGTGGCATCCGCGCGTCGCCGAGCAGGTAGATCCCGTTCAGCAGGGCCGGCCGGTGCCCCGAGTCCTCGATCGTGGTGGCGAACTCGCGGGCCATCTGCAGCGCGTACGAGCGCAGCGCGTTGTCCAGCTCGATCCGGTCCAGCCGCAGCGGGCCGTCCGGGGCCAGGCCCGGGATGTCGGCCACCTCGACCGTGGCGCTGTGCCAGGCGGTCAGTTCCTCACGGGCCCGGCGCACCTGGCCCACCAACTGCTCGCGCAGCCCGCGCCAGGGCTTGCCCTTGGCCGCGCGCAATCTCTCGACCAGCGCCTCGTCCGCCCCGGGGACCTCGCCGATCCGCACCAGGGCGCGCTCCAGCAGCAGCCCGTCGAACAGCTCGCCGCCGACCCCGTCCAGCTCCCGCTCGGACAGCACGACCGGGCGGCCCGACACCGGGGCCGGTTCTCCGGAAACCTGAGCGGGGGCGTCACCGATGGCCTCGGACTCCAGCACCCACATGCGGGTCTGGGAGTGACCCACCGCAAGTACCCCGACCACGGCTCCCCCTGGGAACCGGTTCCCCGTTCGCAGCGCAGCGGCTACGGCGGACGGGTCCCAGTCGGTCACGTGCGCACTCCTTGATATCCGACTCGGGGTTTACAAGGCCTAGACAGTAGTCGAGCCGGAACGCAGCTTCGAGGCTAAAGCGGGGGACATCACGTAACGGTTCGCCAACCGACCACGACGGGTGACCGGTCCGGCACTCCCCGGGCCTGCGCCACCGGCGTAATCCCTGGTGCGCCCGGCCCGAGCCGAACTACTCTCGGGAACCCCAGCCCTGAGGAGCCCCTGCCGGTGAGCAAGCCGATCCTTCTCACGGTCGACGACGACCCGTCCGTGTCCCGGGCCGTGGCCCGTGACCTGCGACGTCGTTACGCCGAGAACTACCGCGTGGTGCGCGCCGACTCCGGCGCCCAGGCCCTGGAGTCGCTGCAGGAGATCCGGCTGCGCGGCGACCGGGTGGCGGTCCTGCTGGCCGACTACCGGATGCCCGGGATGAACGGCATCGAGTTCCTGGAGCAGGCGATGGACCTGTTCCCCCGGGCCCGCCGCGCACTGCTGACCGCCTACGCCGACACGGATGCGGCGATCGAGGCGATCAACCTCGTCGACGTGGACTACTACCTGCTCAAGCCCTGGGAGCCGCCGGAGGAGAAGCTCTACCCGGTGCTCGACCAGATGCTCGAGACCTGGGTCGCCGCCGGTGATCCGGAGGTGGAGTCCACCCGGATCATCGGTCACCGCTGGTCGGCCCAGGCCCACGAGGTGCGCGACTTCCTGGCCCGCAACGGCATGTCCTACCACTGGTACACGGTGGAGGAGGCCGAGGGCGGCAAGCTGCTGCAGGCTGCCGGAGCAACCGCCGCCGACGTGCCGGTGGTGCTCACGGCCGGCGGCGACGTCCTGCTGAATCCCACCCTCAGCGAGCTGGCCGACAAGATCGGCCTGTCCACCACCCCGGCCGAGCAGTTCTACGACCTGGTCATCGTCGGCGGCGGTCCGGCCGGGCTGGGCGCGGCGGTGTACGGCGCGTCCGAGGGCCTGCGCACGGTGCTGGTCGAGAGCCGGGCCACCGGAGGGCAGGCCGGGCAGAGCTCCCGCATCGAGAACTACCTAGGTTTCCCCGACGGAGTCAGCGGGGGTCAGCTGACCGACCGGGCGCGGCGCCAGGCCACCCGCCTGGGGGCCGAACTGCTCACTGCCCGCCGGGTGGTCGGACTGGAGACGCACGGGCCCAAGCGGGTGCTGGAACTGGACGACGGCAGCCGGATCGCCGCCCACGCCGTGCTCCTGGCCACCGGGGTCTCCTATCGCCGACTGGGGGCCGACGGCGCCGACGACATGGTGGGCAAGGGCGTGTTCTACGGCTCGGCCGCCACCGAGGCCGAGGCCTGCGCGGACCAGCACGTGGTCATCGTCGGGGGCGCGAACTCGGCGGGGCAGGCCGCGATGTTCTTCTCCCGTCAGGCCGCCAAGGTCACCCTCGCGGTGCGCGGGCCCGACCTGGAACGCTCGATGTCGCACTACCTGATCCAGCAGATCGCCGGGAACGACCGGATCGAGGTGCGCACCTGCACCGAGGTGATCGCCTGCCAGGGCGAGGGGCACCTGCAGAAACTGGTGCTGCGCGACAGCACCAGCGGCGCCACCGAGGACGTGGACTGCGGGCACCTGTTCGTGTTCATCGGGGCCGCCCCGATGACGGACTGGCTGCCCGAGGAGCTGATCCGGGACGACGCCGGGTTCCTGGTGACCGGCACCGATCTGCTCGACTCCGGCCAGCGCCCGGCGGGCTGGGCGCCCAGTCGCGACCCCTTCCACCTGGAGACCAGCATCCCCGGGGTTTTCGTGGCCGGGGACGTGCGGGCCGCCTCGGTCAAACGGGTCGCCTCCGCGGTGGGCGAGGGTGCGATGGCGGTCACCTTGGTGCATCAGTACCTGGCTACCTGAGGACGTTTCGGCGCGCCTTGAGCGGTCCGGCTTACGGACGTCCTTTGGTTTACGGACGCTTGCGGCACCCAAGGCGAGCCGCTCACCTCCCTGAGGGCAAACGTCCCCAGTTCGAAGGCATTAACCAGACGGCGAGAGCGTTGGAGTACGGGTGACCACCACGGAGCAACCGATGGAACGGCTCACTCCGGCTGAGCTGTCCCGCTTCTTCCTGTTCGAGAAGCTGAACGAGGACCAGCTGCAGTGGATGTCCGAGCACGGCGAGGTGGTGCGCTACCCGCCGGGCGCAGTCGTCTACAGCGCCGACGAGCCCGCGACCTGCTTCTACATGCTGGTCGAGGGCCGTCAGGCCCTGCTCAAGCAGGTCGGCGACCACGAGGTCGAGGTCTCGCGCACCGACCGTCCGGGGGTGTACAGCGGTGCCACCTGGGCCTGGCTGACCTCGGCGCGGGAGGCCACCAAGAGCCCGTTCTACGGCGGCTCGATGCGGACCCTGGACGAGTCGGTGTTCTTCCGGATCCCCGGGGAAGAGCTCTCTGAGGTGCTCAAAGAGTGGTTCCCGATGGCCATTCACCTGCTCGACGGCCTGTTCACCGGGATGCGCAACTCCGAGGCGGTGGTCGGTCAGCGGGAGCGGCTCAGCGCCCTGGGCCGGCTCACCGCCGGGCTCACCCACGAGCTGAACAACCCGGCCTCGGCAGCTGTGCGGGCCACGGCCACGCTGCGCGAACGGGTCGCCGCGATGCGCGGCAAGCTCAAGCACCTGGCCTCCGGCAAGGTCGACCCGGACACCCTGGTCAAGCTGACCGGGCTGCAGGAAGAGGCGATCGAGCAGTCCGCCAAGGCCAAGTCGGGCAAGACCAAGCACCTCACCCCGCTGCAGGCCAACGACCTGGAGGACGAGTTCAGCGACTGGTGCGACGAGCACGGGGTCTCGGCCGGCTGGCACCTCGCGCCGATCTGGGTGGCCGCCGGGCTGGACCTGGAATGGCTGGAGGGCCTGGCCGAGTCGATTCCCCAGACGCACCTCGAGGCCGGGCTGAAGTGGATCACCTACGCCCTCGAGAGCGAACAGCTGATGGCCGAGATCGAGGACGCCACCGACCGGATCGCCACCCTGATCACCGCGGCCAAGCAGTACTCCCAGATGGACCGGGCCGAGTACCAGCAGGTCGACGTGCACGAGGGGATCAACAGCACGCTGGTGATGCTCGGTGAGAAGGTACGTAACGGGCTGACCCTGGAGAAGCACTACGACAAGTCGCTGCCGCAGATCCCGGCCTACCCGGCCGAGCTGAACCAGGTCTGGACCAACCTGCTGGACAACGCCGTGCACGCGATGCAGCCCGGCGGCGGCACGCTCTCGATCAGCACCCGCGCCGACGGTGAGTTCGCGCTGGTCACGATCAAGGACACCGGGCCCGGGATGCCGGCCGACGTGCAGCGGCGGATCTTCGAGCCGTTCTTCACCACCAAGCCGATCGGTGAGGGCACCGGGCTGGGCCTGGACATCGTCTGGCGGATCGTGGTCAACCGGCACGGTGGCGACATCCGGGTGCACAGCAAGCCGGGTGAGGGCGCGGCTTTCGAGATCCGGCTGCCGCTGACCGCGCCCCCGCCGGTCGTCAGTTAAGGACGTGGTGGCCGGCTTCGGTCAGATCGATCAGCCGGGTTTTCACCTGCTTTTCGCTCGTTTCGGCCGGGGCCAGGCGCAGCACGCCGATCAGCGAGCCGAACGGTACGGCGGCGCCGCGGGCGGCTGAACGGCGGATGCTGCCGGAGGTTCGGGCGGCCCGGTTCAGGGCGGTCTCGGCCTCGCTGATCAGGGCTCGTTCGCGACGGCCGGTGATCACGATCGAACGCTGGGCGCTCCAGGCCGTGGCCGTGGCCAGCGCCGCCGCAGCGCGTTCCGGGTGCTGGTGGCGATAGGCCACTCCCAGCAGGGCGACGATCCTCGGCAACGTGAAGAACCGGCCCGCGCGGTGAGCTTCCTGGAGCGCAATGTGCAGCGCGGCCAACGCCTTCCGGTCGTCGCCACCACGTAGTTCCAGCAACGCCCCGGCCACTTCCACCGCCGCTTTGGCCGCCGAACTGCCGGCCGCCGAACGGGCCTGGGTGATCAGCACTTCGGCCAGCGCGTCCTCACCCCGGTCCTGCCCGGCCAAGGCCAGCCGCGCCAAAGGGTAGGCCAGGCGCGCCGAGTCGCCCCCAGCCGCTGCGCGATGCCGGCTGCGCTGCCAGTACCCGATCGCCTGAGCAGTGCGACCCTGGTCATCGAGCACGTCGGCCAGGGTGTTGAACACCGCGTGCCAGAGCGGGTCCGGCAGGTGGCGCACCAGACGCATTCGCTCCAGCGCCGCCTCCAGTTCCTTCTGTGCTTCTTCGCTACGGCCAAGGGTGCGCGCGGCCACGGCCTTCATCAGCGCGGCCCGGATCGCGTTGGGCTCGCCGGCCGGGACCCGGGCCAGGATGTCGGCCGCGGCCAGCGGATTCCCGCCGAACAGGGCCAGACTCCCGCCCGCCAGCAGCAGCCTCGCCCCGGTCCGGGCCGTCGGGCGCTGCTCCTGGGCCCGGTTCAGCCAGGCCGGTGCGTCGCCGAGTTCCCAGCGCCCGGTGGCCATGCCCTGATCCAGCAGAGCCACCACCACCCGCGCGAATGCTTCCCCGTCAAGGCCTTCCGCGTGGGCGGCGGCCGCAGCCAGGTTGTCGTACTCCGCGGCTCGACCGCCCAGATGCGCCACAATGCCGTTGCTGGACGTACTTTCGGATTCCTCGATCCAGCGATCGGTCATCGGCGGCAGGGCATCGGCGACCTCCGCGAAGTAGGCCGCGTGCCGGTCGGCGCTGGCCGCCTCCTCCGCCGGATCTTCGGCGAGAATCCGGCGCGCGTGTTCCCGCACCGGCGACAACATGCCCAGCCGGCCGGTCTCGTCGATGAGCAGCAGATTCTTCTCGGCCAGGCGACCGATCACGTCGATCACCTGCCCGGGACCAGGAACCGGCCCGCAGACCCGCTCGGCCGCTTCGAGCGTGGCTCCGCCGACGAAAATCGAAAGCTGGCTCAGCACAAGCCGTTCGGTGTCCTCCAGCAGGTTGATCGTCCAGGCCAGCACGTTTTCCAGGACAGACCCGGGCCGCGGCGACACCTGACCACGAAGCGCCGCCAGCTCCTCGCCGATCTGCTCGGGGGCAGTGCCCCGGCTCCGAGCAGCGGCCAGTTCCAGGGCCAGCGGCAACCCGTCCAGAGCGCGACACAGTTCGCTCACCGCCCCAGCATTCTGCGGCGTGACCTCGAAGGCCGGCAACACTGCCCGCGCCCGGTCCCGGAACAACCGCACCGCCTCGGCCGAGCGCACAGTCTGCACATCGCCCGCCCCCGAGCAGGCCCAGGGCATGGGCAACGGTGACAAGCCGATCACTTGCTCCCCCGCCACTCCCAGCGCCTGCCGCGAGGTGGCCAGCACGCGAAGCCCGCCGACCCGCGTGATCAGAGTCAGCACGGTAGACAGTGGTTCGGTCTCCCGAGCGTTGCTTTCCGCCAGATCCAGATCGTCAAGGAGCAACAGACACGGCACCGCCGCCAGCGCCCGGCAGACCGTGTCGATCGGTGCCTCCCCCGGCGTGTCCGGCACCGCCCCCAGAATCCGCCGCAGCCTGGCTGCCAGCCCCGCCCCCGGCTCCGCACCCGAGTTCTGCCCCGCAGGCGTACCGCTCAACGGAATCACCAGCACCCGAGCCTGAGCCATTCCAGCCTGCCCGAACTCCGGCTGGCTGCTTCTGCCGATCTCGGCCAGCCGCCGCGCCACCACCTGCGCCGCGAGCCTGGTCTTACCGGCCCCACCCGGACCCACGATCGTCACCAATCGAACATCCGGACGGCGCAGCAACTCCAAAGCCGAACTCAGTTCTCCGGCGCGCCCCACCGTCCCCGCGCCGAACGCCGCTCCAAACGGCGTGCGCTTGGCCCCCACCGAAGGAGCCGGACCAGGCCCGGCCGGCATCGTCTGAGG
This sequence comes from Kineosporia babensis, assembly GCF_021129305.1. GTDB lineage: Bacteria > Actinomycetota > Actinomycetes > Actinomycetales > Kineosporiaceae > Kineosporia > Kineosporia babensis. The sequence goes on from NZ_JAJOMB010000001.1 coordinate 258,744, forward strand.
CACCGGAAGATCGACCGGGCTCGCCTGCTGAGGCAAGAACCCGGTCACACCACCGGGAACGACCGGCGGCGTGGGCAGTTCGGCATGCGGCTGAAACAGGCCCCCCGACGGGCCCGGACTGAACACTGCCGGCGCCACCCGCTTGCCCTGGGCCGCCTGTCGATGGATGGAGGTGCTGGTCAGCCCAGCAACGTCCCGGCCTCGAGCACCCCGCCCCTGGCCGGCCCGGCCTTCGACAACCCGACCTCCATGCTCACCATCTACCTCGCAGTCGCCATCCCCTTCGCGACCTCCATCCACCCGGCGGGCACCCCCGCGCTGGCCTGCACCATCCCCTTCGCCAGACCGCTGCCCCGGAATCCGCCCCAGGCCAGACAAGCCCGCCCTCCCCAAGTTCCCCGAACTCTCCATCGCCCCAAGAGGCCCCGCTGAACCTGAATCACCAAAACCCCCAGGCGCCCCAGAGTCCGGCGCCGCAACAGATTCCCCAAGCGAATCCGAATCCCAAACCACCCCGAAGTTCCCACCGGCCCGCACAGCCTCGACCGACGGATAGATCCGCCGCCCTCGGATCGTGGGCGCCACCAGGCGTTCCGCGGAAACCTTAGATTCAGATTCTGCTTTCAATAAGCCATCGGAAGCGTCATCGCTGAACGCGGTGGCCACCAGCCCGACCTCTTGACGCAGCAACCGGCCGTGCAGTTCCCGCAGCGCCGGGCAGGGGTCGATACCGAGCTCGTCGCCCAGCCGACCGGCCGCCGCGGCATAGGCCGCCAAGGCCTCGGCCTGACGCCCCTCCCAGTACAACGAGGTCATCAGCTGACCCACGAATCGTTCGTTCAGAGGATGTTTGCGCACCAGGTCCTGCAGCTCCGGGATCAGCCGGGAATGGCGTCCCAGCAGGGATTCCGCATCGATCCGGTCGGCCAGCGTGGAGAGCCGCAGCGACTGCAGCCGGGCCACCGAGGCCACCGCCCCGGGCACCCCTTTCAAGTCCGGCAGGCCGGAACCGCGCCACAACTGCAGTGCAGAACGCAATTCGTGAGCAGCCCCGACCGGATCCCCAGCTGCGAGCCGCGCTCGGCCCGACTCGCTGGCCTCCTCGAACCGGCGCGCGTCAATCGCTTCCGGGGGCAGATCGAGGAGATACATTCCGGATACCGTACGTAATGCAGGCAGCTCACCGGGCCCGGCCAGGAGCCGCCGCAGCCGTGAAACGTATACCTGCACAGTATTTCCGGCGGCCGGCGGCGGGCTTTCGCCCCACAGCAGATCGACCAGGCGGGACGGCGGGACGGCAACCCCGACCGAGAGAGCGAGCAAGGCGAGCAGCGCGCGCTGACGGGGGCTGCCGGCCGGAACCGGCTGGCCCGCCCGCACGATTTCCACCGGCCCCAGCACCCGAATCTGTTCACTTACGTCCGGCCGAGATGCGTGTGCCACGTGCCGAATCTATGCGCAAGTGGCTCCCGATGCTTCGCCATTCGCCTCGTTCATGCGTTCTGCCAGGGCGTTCAGTAGTCATTAAGTGGCTTGTCGGACCTTCGGCGCAGATTTGTCGTCATCGAAGCCCGGGCATCCGCTCCGGGCGCCGGACGACAGCTCGGGAGGTGCACGATGCGCGGTCAGACCTGGGGCTGAATTCCCGAGATGGGCCGATGTGCACCCGCCGGCGGATCCGCAAATTTTCCAGTCGGCGGCTCAGTGCAATAGACATGGCCTTACCAGTTTTACGCGTACTGCCCCCAGCCTCACGGCGTGGGGGCCGGTCGCGGTTTTGGTCCGGGCGGGATTCGACAGGTTGACGGGGGAGCAGACAACGCGTGTCGACACAGCAGGCAGACCCACTGACCGAGCTGAACGAACAGACCGAACTGAACGAGCCGGGCCCCGGGCCGATCGGCATCCCATCAACAGAACCAGATTCGCAACCGGATCCGGAAACCGGTTCTGGGCCACCGGACCGGCCGGCCGGATACCGAGACGTGTTCGCAGTGCCGCAGTTCCGCACGGTCTTCGCTGCAGACCTGCTCTCTTTGATCGGTGACCAGGTGGCTGCGGTCGCCGTGGCCGTGATGCTCTACCAGGACAGCGGCTCTCCCCTGCTGGCCGCCGCCGGATACGCAACCGCCTACGTCCCTTGGCTTCTCGGTGGACCGCTGCTCGCGACCTGGGCCGAACGCTTTTCGGGTCGCTCGGTCCTGGTGGCCTGCGACCTGGCCCGCGCCCTGCTGATCGCGGTCGCCGCCCTGTCCGGGGCCTCGCCCCTGGTGGTGGCCGCGCTGGTCTTCCTCTCGGCCATGCTCGCCCCACCGTTCGATGCCGCCCGCTCGGCCCTGCTCGCCCAGATCCTCACCGGCAATCGCTATCCGGTCGGAATGTCGTTACGGCAGGCGGTTCACCAGATCGCCCAGCTCTGCGGCTTCGCTCTGGGCGGCGCGCTGGTCCTGGCTATCAGTGCGCCCGGTGTACTCGCGCTGAACTGCCTGACCTTCCTGGCCTCGGCCGGACTACTGAGGCTGGGCCTGAAAGTTCGGTCGGAGCCCAAGAAGCACAAGCCAACGGACGGTGTGCTCACCGATTCCGGCAAGGCCAAGTCGGGCGCGCAGTCGGGTGGCGCACCAGGCGTTCCTGCGCAGCGGCGGATCGGCAACCGAACCAGACTCCGCACTCAGGGGCGCCGGGTCGCCGCGGCGACGCGCCTGCGCGGGAACTCCTCGGTCTGGCAGGACATGCTCGCCGGAGCCCAGGTGGTGCGCGGCGATTCGCAAATCTGGTTCCCCCTGGTGCTGGGCATCGTGGGTGCCGCCTACGCCATCGTCCCCGAAGCCATCGCCGTCGCCTACGCAGCCGAGCTCGGCCATGGCTCCAGCGCAGTCGGCCTGATCATGGCCGCCGCCGCGGCCGGCAGCGTGATCGGCGGACTGGCCATCGGCCGCTTCGCTGCCCCCCACACCGCCGCTCGCCTGATGTATCCGCTGGCCCTGATCGGCACCCTTCCCCTGCTGATCATCGCGCTACGCCCAGGCCTGCTGGTGAGCCTGATCCTGTTCGTCCTCTGCGGCCTCGGCCAGGCGTTCCAGGTAGTGGCCAACACCCAGTTCGCCGCCCACGTACCCGCCGAGATGCGCACCCGGGCCTTCGGCCTCGCAATCGCCGGACTGTACGCCGGTCAAAGCCTGGCGATCCTGCTCGGCGGCGCCGCGGCCCAATGGCTGGCCCCCTCCACCGTGATCGCCGGTTCCGGCCTGATCGGTGCCCTCGGAGTGCTACTACTCCTGCCCCGGCTACGCCCCACCGCAGGCCGCCGGATGCCGGGCAGGGCCGTCGGACGAGCAGCCGCCCGACGAGCCCGGCGCACCGTCCAACTGCTGCGCGGACGGCACTGCTACCGCTGATCCGCCGAAGCCACCTCCCGCCGGATCAGCCCATCGACATCACTTCTGGCTCATCCCCGCTCCCACTCCGGCGCCACCGTCACCGCTGGGCCGGCCGCGCGGATCCAGCGGCTCTGCGTCCTCGTCGTCGTCCGCTGCATGGTTGGGCATCTGCAGGTCGAGATGTGCGGTCTGGGGGTCGGGCATCACCGGGGCATCGTGGCGCGAGCGCGGCGGCCGGATCTTCTGCTTGGCGCCGTTGCGGCCGGTCTCCTCAGAAGTGACCACGCCGTCGCGGAAGCCCAGTTCGCCCGGGGTGCCGATGTTGCGCTGCACCGGCAGGGCCTGCGGGTGGTGGGTCTGCAGCCAGGTCAGCAGGGCCTCGCGGATGTCGCAGCGCAGGTCCCAGGCGCTCGGGCCGTCGTGCGCCGAGGCCAGGACCCGCACCAGCATGGTGGTCTCGGTGGTGTCCACGACCTGCAGCACCCAGGCCTGGCGGTCCCACAGCGGGTTGGCGTCGATCACCTTCTGGGCGTACTCCCGCAGCTCGGTCAGCGGGGTGGCGTAGTCCAGGTAGAGCATCACCGAGCCCAGGATCCGGGCCTGGTTGCGGGTCCAGTTCTGGAACGGCGTGGTGACGAAGTAGCTGGTCGGCAGCACCAGCCGGCGCTCGTCCCAGAGGTGCACCACCACGTAGGTCAGGGTGATCTCCTCGATCCAGCCCCACTCGCCCTCGACCACCACCACGTCGTCGATCCGGACCGCGTCGGTGAAGGCCAACTGCAGCCCGGCGAACATGTTGCCCAGCGTGGTCTGCGCGGCCAGACCGGCGATGATCCCCGCCACCCCGGCCGAGGCCAGCAGCGAGGCGCCGAAGGTGCGCATCTGCGGGAACGACATCAGCACGGCCGCCACCCCGAGCACGATCACCACCACGCCCAGCACCCGCCGGACCAGGGTGATCTGGGTGCGGGCGCGACGGATCCGGCGGTTGTCGGCCACGTCCATCCGCAGCCGCCAGAACACGATCTCCTCACCGGCCTGCAGCAGCCGGACGATCAGCCAGCAGGCCGAGAGGATGACGGCGATCCCGGCGGCCCGGGTGAATCCGGCCGAGACACTGGGCAGGGCCTGCAACGACACCTGCAGCGCGATCATCGCCACGGTGACGATCGCCGGCCTGCGGCAGAGCCGGTGCAGGGCTATCACCGCCCCGGCATCGTGCCGGTGGGCGAGCCGTAGGGCGAGCCAGGCGATGCTCCAGGCGAGCAGACCCGCCGCAATCGCTATCGCCAGCGCGATCAGCAGGCTGGTCCAGAGGTCGAGGTCCACTGAGCTCCTTTCCGCGGCCGCGCGCAGGGGAACGCACGGATCAGGTCAGGTGGTTTTCGGGTTCTCGGTCTGCGGTCGTCGGACATCCTCGGGGGACCGGCACCGTCGTCACGGTCCGTCCGAGACCTTTTGACGACGTTATCGAGCACCCGGGCACCATGCGGCTCGACATTCACTCGCCGGGCCCCCTGCGGAAGAAAACCGCAGGTCGAAACGCCAGGCTGAGAGGCGTGTCACGTCGGCGACCGATAGAAAGGGCGTCGTGACCGACTCTGCCCGCACGTCCATCGTTCTTTTCACCAGAGACCTGCGGGTGCACGACAACCCGGCCCTGAACGCGGCCGCCCGCGAGGGCGCGGTGGTGCCGCTGTTCGTGCTCGACCCGAAGATCCTGAACGGCTCGTTCAACCGGCCCAACCGCGCCCGGTTCCTCCTCGAGAGCCTGACCGATCTGGCCGCGGCCCTGGAGAAGCGGGGCGCCGGGCTGGTGATCCGCCGGGGCCCGGTGGCCGAAGAGGTGGCCAAGCTGGCCAAGGCGGTGAAGGCGAGCTCGGTGCACATGGCCGGCGACGTGAGCGCCTTCTCGCACCGCCGCGAGGACGCCCTTCGGGAGGCTCTGGACCCGCTGGACTGTGAGCTGCACGTGCACGACGACTCGTTGTTCGTGGTGCCGCCCGGGCAGGTCACGGCCACCGGCAAGACCCACATGTCGGTGTTCTCGCCGTACCACCGCAAGTGGGAGAAGGAGCACCGCCGGGCGCCGCTGAGCCCGCCCCGCAAGTTGTCACTGCCCTCCGGCGTCAAGACCGGGAAGCTGCCGACCGCCGGTGAGATCAGTAAGGGCAAGACCGCGCCGCACATGTCCGAGGGTGGGGAAACGGCCGGCCGCAAGCTGTTCAGCAAATGGCTGGAGCAGCGGGCCGAGGGCTACGCCGACGATCATGACGACCTGGCCGGCGACCGCACCAGCCGGATCTCGCCCTACCTGCACTTCGGCTGTCTGTCCCCGCTCGAGGTGGTCACCAAGGCCTGGGACATCGCCCCGGCGTTCACCCGGCAGATGGCCTGGCGCGACTTCCATGCTCAGGTGCTGGCCGCCAACCCCAGGTCCACCCGGGACGATCTGCGGCCCCGGCACGATCGCTGGCGCACCGGTAAGGACGCCGAGCGGGAGTTCAAGGCCTGGCAAGAGGGACGTACGGGCTGGCCTCTGGTCGACGCGTGCATGCGGCAGCTGGTGGACGAGGGGTGGATGCACAACCGGGGACGCCTGGTGGTCGGGCACTTCCTGTGCAAGACGCTCTACCTGGACTGGCGCTGGGGAGCCCAGTTCTTCGTCGACCACCTGATCGACGGCGACACCGCGAACAACACGATGAACTGGCAGTGGGTGGCCGGGACCGGGACGGACTCCCGGTTCAACCGGATCCTGAGCGTCAGCTCGCAGGCCGAGCGCTACGACTCCAACGGCGACTACGTGCGGCGCTACGTGCCCGAACTGGCCGACGTGGACGGCCCGAAGGTGCACGCTCCCTGGAAGCTGCCCCCGGACGTCCGTAAGAAGCTGGACTACCCCGAACCAATTGTGGACGTCCGTGAGGGCAACGAGCGCTTTCTCGCCGCTCGCGGCAAGCGGTAATTCGTTCGGCGACTGCTCTTTGGTCGTCGAACGAATTACCCCCTCGGTTCAGCCAGCAGAGACTCCGCTCGTTGCCCTCGGCCGTCTAGCCGAGCTTGAGTTCGCGTACCCGAATGGTGTCGGGCAGGCTGCGCAGCGCCTCGATCACCGAGGCGTTCGGCGTGGCGCCGATGTCGGTGATCACGTAGCCGACCTCGCCGCGGGTGCCCAGGGTCTGGCCGTCGATGTTGACCTTCTCCTCGGCCAGCACGCTGTTGATCGCGGCCAGCACACCCGGGGTGTTGCGGTGGATGTGCACCAGCCGGGTGCCCTCCGCCTCGGGGGTGGCCAACTGCGGGAAGTTGATGCTCAGCGAGGTGGTGCCGAAGAGCGTGTAGTCGCGCAGCTTGCCCGCCACGAACCGGCCGATGTCCTGCTGCGCCTCCTCGGTGGAGCCACCGATGTGCGGGGTCAGGATGACGTTGGGCATGCCCTGCAGCGGGGAGACGAACTTGTCGCCGCGGGCCTTGGGCTCCTCGGGGAACACGTCGATCGCGGCACCGGCCAGGTGGCCCGACTCCAGGCGCCGGCGCAGCGCCTCCTGGTCGACCACGAAGCCGCGGGAGAGGTTCAGGAACAGGCTGCCCGGCTTCATCAGGGCGAACTGCTCGTCACCGAAGAAGTCGGCGTTGCCGCGCCGGCCGTCGACGTGCAGGGTGACCACGTCGGACTGCGCCAGCAGGGCCTCCAGGCTGGTCACCGGCTTGGCCGTGCCCAGCGGCAGGCGATCGGCGGTGTCGTAGAAGACCACCTGCATGCCCAGGTTCTCGGCCAGCACCGACAGCTGGGTGCCGATGTTGCCGTAGCCGACGATGCCGAGCTTGCGCCCGCGCACCTCGTGCAGGCCGGTGGCCGACTTGTCCCAGATGCCCTCGTGCATCCCGCGGTCCTTCTCGGTCAGCCGCCGGGTCATCGCGATGATCTCGGCCAGGGCCAGCTCGACCACGCTGCGGGTGTTGGAGAAGGGGGCGTTGAACACGGCCACGCCCCGGCTCTGGGCGGCGGCGACCTCGATCTGGTTGGTGCCGATGCAGAAGGCGCCGATGGCCAGCAGGTCGGGCAGCTCGGCCAGGACCCGCTCGGTGACGTTGGTCTTGGACCGGATGCCGAGCACGTGCACGCCCTGGGCCTGGGCGATCAGCTCGTCCTCGTCCAGGGCTCCGGCCACCGAGACGACCTCGGCTCCGACGGCCTCGAAGGCGGCGACGGCGTCCGGGTGGATGTTCTCCAGCAGCAGGACGCGCAGGCCGGTGGCGGGGAGGGTCTTGATGCTCACTGCAGTCACGCTCTCAAGCTGTAGGTCGGACCGGGACGGACGAGGCGTAGCTCGGTAGATGCTACGAGCATGTTTCGTGCGCTCTAGAACTCTACCCCGGTGGCGGACCGGGCTGTCTTGTGGTTTACCGCTGCGCCCAAGGTGTACAAGACCGGGTGAGCTTGCGGTAATCCCTGAAGTTGCGCCCGTGGCGGCCGACAAGCTTCAACACACGCCGACCCTCGGCCGTGTCGAAGGGAGAGCCGCCCACATGCCCGTACCCTCCATCCTCGGCTCGGCCTCGGTGCTGAGCCAGTACGGGGTGCCGCGACCCGGAAACGTGGTCCTCGACTCCAGCTACGACATCACCAACGAGTCGAGCAATCAGGCCTCGTCGAACCAGACGAACGCCCGCACCCCCAGCGACCTGGAGTCCTCCGCCGCCCGGACCGATCTCCGGGAACGGGGGCGGCTGCAGCTCCAGCGCCCCGATGCCGCCCCGGTGGAGCAGCGGCCCGAACGCCCGGCCCCGGTAGCGCCGGAGCAGCCCCCGGCCCGCCCGGATGCTCCGACCGGCGTGCTCAGCGGCTCGTTGACGCGCGGCCAGCAGGACACCCTGAGTTCGCTGAGCTCAGCCCTGGACAAGGACACCGCCACCCTGCTGAACGATCTGCAGAGCGGCACCACCCTGACCGATCTGGCCCAGCAGTCCGGCGTCGACGCCAATGCCCTGGCCCTGATGAGCCAGGACGGCCTGCTCTACGACGCCACCCTCTGATCCCCCAGCTTCACCAGCGTTTGTCCGCACAAAGGACCAGGTCACCGAGCCTGAGCCCGCAACAAACGCTGGTGAGGCAGGGACGAAACCTGGTGGAGCGGCTCAGCTGGCCGAGGCGGTGGGCTGGGCGGTGGGGACCTCCAGGCCGCAGGCGGTGAGGGCGGCCTGAGCGTCCTCGTCCTGCAGGATCTCGCTCATGCCACCGCCACCCGGACCCCCACCCGCACCGGCCGAGGGCGCACCGCTGGGCATGTCCGACGGCCTGTCGGTGGGCATCTCGCTGGGGGTGCCGCTGGGCATGTCGGTGGGACGCTCGCCCATGTCCGGCAGTTCGATGCCGGCGGCGGTGAGGCATTCCTGGATCTGCTGGAACTGCTCGTTGTTCCCACCGCCCGGGCCGCCCGCCCCCTCGGCCGCGGCCGCGCTGGTCGCGGTGGCGTCCGATTCGGTGTCCGAGGAGGACGAGCCGCCGCACGCAACGAGCGTGAGGGCGAGCAGCGGGGCCACGGCGATCAGAGTTCTGCGATTACGGTTCATTGCGGTGGTGCTCCTTCGAGATCGTCATCCGAGAACGAACTTTCAGACGCTTTCCAGCCCTTTGCGGCGAAAAGCGCACCGGCCGTTCAGCCGGCGGTGATGCTGGTGGCGGTGATCGTGCCGTCGTCGGCCTTCTCCCCGACCACCGAGACCGAGACCCCCTTGGCCAGGCCCTTGAGCGCCGAGTCGGAGGAGTCCGAGATCGTCGTGCCCTTGGGCACCTTCACGGTCACCGACTCGTCCGCGAAGTTCTTCACCGTGAGCGTGCGGCCGGAAACCTTGGTCACCGTGCCGACCACCGCCGGAGCAGCCGAAGCCGCTGAGTCAGCTGAGTCCCCGCCCGCCGACGTCCCCGGTCCGGAAGCGCCGCCGGAACGCCCACCGCCATAACCACCCGGCATACCACCGGATTGACCACCGCCGTAGCCAGGCATCCCGCCACCGCCACCCATCGCCGAGGCACCGCCGGGGAAGCCACCGGCCGAGGTGCTGCCGAACTGCTTCTGCACCACCACCCCGCCGATGAAGGCCAGCCCGACCAGCACGGCCGCGATCAGGAAGACCGTCACCCGGGTCACCCGGCGCCCGCCCTCGGCCAGCAGGTCCAGATCGTCCTCGGCCGGCGCTGCGGCACTCAGGTCCAGCCCGGCCGGCGCGGTCTGGTCGGCCGGCGCGATCTGGCCGGCGGGGCGGCTGACGTGATTCACGGAGTTCTCCTGTTGCGCCACTTGATCTCTCACTCGTATCGAAGGGCGTCGATCGGGCGCAGCGAGGCGGCCCGGTTCGCCGGGTAGAGGCCGAAGAACAGGCCGATCAGCACGGACACCCCGAAGGCGAGGACCACCGAGTAGGGCTCGATCACCGGTTCCACCCCGACGATGGTGAACTGGCTGCCGACCACCCCGATCAGCACGCCCATCAGCCCGCCGAACACCGACAGCAGTACCGCCTCGACCAGGAACTGGCTGACGATGTCGAACTTCTGCGCGCCGATCGCCTTACGGATACCGATCTCCCGGGTCCGCTCGGTCACCGTCACCAGCATGATGTTCATCACGCCGATCCCGCCGACCAGCAACGAGATCGCCGCCACGGCGCCCAGCAGTACGGTCAGCGTGTCGGTGGTGCTGGTGGCCGCCTCCAGGAACGAGGAGGCGTTGGAGACGCTGAAATCCGCATCGTCCGAGGTGGTCTTGTGCCGGGAGTTGAGGATGTCCTCGATCTCGGCCTGAGCCGCGTCGACCGTCTCGGCCGAGGTGGCCTGAACGGTGATCGCATCGACCGAGCCGTAACCGGTCAGCGTGTCCTGCACCGCGGTCAGCGGCGCGATCACCACGTCGTCCTGATCCTGGTTACCGCTGGTGCCTTTCGAGCTCAGAATCCCGATCACGCTGTACTCGACGCCGTTGAACTGCACGGTCTCGTCGAGCAGGTCGCTGCCGTCACCACCGGCCAGTTCCTCGGCCACGGTCACTCCGACCAGGGCCACCCGCTCGCGATCGGTGTAGTCGGCGTCCACGAACGCCGAGCCCGCCGAGACCGTCCAGTCGTTGATCGCCAGGTAGCTCGGGGTGGTTCCGGTGAAACTGGAGACGTCGTGGCTGGCACCGGTGTAGGTGGCAGTTACGGAGCTGGCACTCACGGTCGGGGCGACCGCCTTCACGTCCGGCGCGAGCTCGTCGTCGAGCAGCGCGCCGGCGTCGTCCACGGTCAGTTCGGCGAGCCGGGTCTGGCTGCCGGAATCGACGCTACCGCCGCCCATTCCGGGGAAGCCCCCACCACCGCCGCGCCCACCGCCACCGCCCTGACTGCTGGACACGGTGAGGGTGTTCGAGCCGAGCGAGGAGATCTGCTCGGAAACCGCGGCCGAGGAACCGGTTCCGACCGAGACCAGGATGATCACCGCGGCCACCCCGATCAGGATGCCCAAAGTGGTCAGCGCCGAACGCATCTTGTTGCCCAGCACCCCGCGCACGGCGAACCGCGCGGCCTCGGCGAAGCGGCTCATCGGGCCACTCCCGGCGGTGGCTGGTGGATCCCGGCCACCCGCTCGTCCATCACGATCTGCCCGTCGCGCAGCCGGATCACCCGCTTGGCCCGGGCCGCCACCTCGTCCTCGTGGGTGATCACGCACAGCGTGCGCCCGGCCCGGCTGAGATCGTCGAACAGGTCCAGGATGTCGGCCGTGCTCTTGCTGTCCAGCGCCCCGGTCGGCTCGTCGGCCAGCAGCAGCACCGGATTCGTCACGATCGCCCGGGCCACCGCCACCCGCTGCTGCTGACCGCCGGACAGCTGCGAGGGGATGTGATCCAGCCGCTCGCCCAGCCCGACGCGTTCCAGGGCCGCCTGAGCCCGGGAACGACGGTCGGCCGCCTTCACCCCGGCGTAGGCCATCGGCAGTTCGACGTTGGCCAGCGCGGTGGTGCGGGCGATCAGGTTGAACGACTGGAAGATGAATCCGATCTTGCGGTTTCGCACCAGGGCCTGGCGGCGCTCGTCCAGGCGCCGGGTGTCCACGCCGTCGAGCAGGTACTGCCCGGTGGTGGGGACGTCCAGGCAGCCGATGATGTTCATCAGCGTGGACTTACCGGAGCCGGAGGCGCCCATGATCGCGATGTAGTCGCCCTTTTCGACCACCAGGTCCACCCCGGCCAGGGCGTGCACCTCGGTGTCGCCCAGGCCGTAGGTCTTGCGCAGCGAGCGCACCTCGATGACCGGCCGGGTAGCCACCACGGTCACTGCGGGCCACCGCCGCCACCGGGCATCCCGCCGCCGCCCATTCCGCCCCCGCCGCTCAGACCGCCGCCCCCGCCGAAGCCGGGAACGCCGCTGCTGGAGGAGGAATCGCTAGTGGTGGGAATCTCCACCTCGTCGCCGGCGGACAGGCCGCTCTTGATCTCGGTGGTGCTGGAACCCACCAGCCCGACCTCGACCTCGGTGGTGGTGGCCACGCCGTTCTTGAGCAGGCTCACCGTGCTGGTGTTGCCGCTGGTGGTGACCGCCGAGGACTGCAGAACCAGAACGTCCTGTGCCGAGCCGGTGGTGATCACCGCGCTCACCGAGGCTCCCAGCCGGGCCGAGTCGATCGGGTCGGAGACCGCGATCGTCACCTCGTACTGCACCACGTTGCTGCTGGTGGTGCCCTCCGGCGAGATCTCGCTGACCGTGCCGGCCATGGTCTCGTCGGTGGCCGAGAGGGTGATCTCGGCCTCCTGACCGGTCTCCACCGAGCCGATGTCGGCCTCGGCGATGTTCGCGGTGACCGAGAGCTGGGCAGTGCTCGCCATGGTGATGAAGGCGCTGGAAGAGCTACTGCTGGTGGACGTCTCGGTGCTGTCTGCGCTTTCCGTCTCGGAGCTGCCTGCCGAGTTGGCCGAGGAGGAGCCGGAACTCACGCTGTCGCCGACCTCACCGCCGACCGTGAGCACGGTGCCGGCGAAGGGGGCCCGCAGTTTGGTGTCGGCCAGGGCGTCCTTCGCCTCCTGCACGGTGACCTCGGCGGAGGTGATCTTCACGTCCGCCTCGGCGATCTCGGCGCTGCTGGCCCCTTCCTGGTTACCCTCGATCTGCACCTTCTGCTGGGCCAGCTGCGACTTGGCCGAGGTGAGCTGGGAGCGCGCCTGCTTCAGCGTCTCCTTGTCCTTCTGAATCGTGGCCTTCGGGGCGCCGTCGGCCTTGTCGTCGGCCAGCTGCTCCTTGGCGTCGTCCACCGCGTCCTGGGCATCGTCCAGGCTGGTCTGGGCGGACTCCAGGGCCAGCGAGTCAACTTCCTTCTCGGCGCTGCTCTGCCCCTCGGTGAGCTCCGCGTAGGAGGCCTTCGCCGAGGCCAGCGTGGCCCGGGCCGAGGCCAGTTCGCGCTCGGCCGAGGCGGTGTCGACGGTGGCCAGGATCTGGTTCTTCTTGACCTTGTCGCCGACCTCGACCTTGACCGCGGTCACCGTGCCGGAGGCGCCGAAGGAGAGGGAGGAGCTACGGGAGCTGGCCAGATTGCCCGAGCCGCTGACCGTGGCGGTCACCGAGCCGGTGCTGACGGTGGCGGTGCGGGTGGCGGTCCCGGTGCTGGCGTCGGACGAGCCGACGGTCAGGTAGGCGATCACCACGATCACGATCAGGACGACGAGCAGGCTGAGGTTCAGCCAGTGATTGCGCACAAGGGATCCGGCCTTGGTGCGTGAGGTAACGTCACTCACCGCACGGCCGTCCCAGATACTGATTCAACGCGGTTCTCCTCGCTGGCTCCTTGGCGGACGCCACACCGTCCCGGAGAGCTCTGCGCAGCGGCTGTGGCGCCGCTTTGAATCAGCTATGGACCGGCGCCAACCGTCCTGACCTGGACATATGCGCCCCTGGCGGGCCCACTCACAGGGTTTTCACAGAGTTGCCGGGGCTGGGGTTCAGGTTCGGCCAGCAAGTTGTCTCTCGTGACCACCGCTCCCCTACGCCACCCCAACGGTGCGCCCGTTCGCGTGCTCGTGGTGGACGACGAACGCACCCTGACCGACCTGCTGACCATGGCCCTGCGGTACGAGGGCTGGCAGGTCCGTTCCGCTCCGGACGGCAACACCGCCGTGCGCGAGGCCCGCGACTGGCGGCCGGACGCGGTCATCCTGGACGTCATGCTTCCCGACATCGACGGCCTCAACGTGCTGCGTCGTCTGCGCGAGGACGACCGCGACATCCCGGTGCTGTTCCTCACCGCCCGCGACTCGGTGGAGGACCGGATCGCCGGTATCACCGCCGGCGGCGACGACTACGTGACCAAGCCGTTCAGCCTGGAAGAGGTGGTCGCCCGGCTGCGTGGGCTGATCCGCCGCACCAGCCTGGCGATCCAGCCCCCGGAGGCCCAGTTGACCGTCGGCGACCTGATCCTGGACGAGGACAGCCACGAGGTGACCCGCGACGGCAAGGTGGTCAAGCTGACCGCCACCGAGTTCGAGCTGCTGCGTTACCTGATGCGCAACCCGCGGCGGGTGCTGAGCAAGGCGCAGATCCTGGACCGGGTCTGGAACTACGACTTCGGCGGTCAGGCGAACGTGGTCGAGCTGTACATCTCGTACCTGCGCAAGAAGATCGACCGGGGCAACACCCCGATGATCCACACCGTGCGTGGGGCGGGCTACGTGCTCAAACCGGCCGCCGCCTGATCCGATCCTCCTGAGGTGAAGCTCCGCACGCGAGGCGGGCGATCGACACTGCGCCGCCGTCTGGTGCTGCTGTCGATCGCCCTGACCGTCTCCATCAGCATCGTGATCGGGCTGGTCAGCGTGCTGTCGCTGCGGATCTTCCTGGAGGAGCGGCTCGATGGGCAGCTGACCTCGGCGGTCCGGCGCTCCCGGGACGCCGCCGACCGGCCGCCCGGCAACGGCCTGATCACCTCCACCGACGGCGTGCCGGCCATGCTCTCCAGCGATCCGCGCCGCCGGAACTTCCCCGGCCCGGCCTTCCTGAACGCCCCCGGCCAGGGCGAGGCCACCCTCGGGGTGGAGATCAGCGCTGGCGGCGGTGTGGTCCGGGCGGCTGTGCTGGGTTCCACCGGCAGTGGCATCCCGCTCACCGCGCAGCAGAAGGAAGTCGTCAGCGCGGTGCCCGCCGACCGCCTGCCGCACACCGTCGACCTCGGTGGTGACCTGGGCCGCTACCGGGTGCTCGCGCAGCCCGTCACCGACCCCGACGGCGAGCAGATGGTGCTGGTCACCGGCCTGCCGCTGAGCTCCGTCCAGGCCGCGATCTGGCGGCTGACCGCCGTGGTCACCGGGGTCAGCGTCTTCGGTCTGCTCACCGTCGCCGTCCTGGGCGGCCTGATCGTGCGCCGCACATTGCGCCCGCTGAATCGGGTCGCCCAGGTGGCCTCCGGGGTCACCGAACTCCCGCTGCACCAGGGCCAGACCGATCTGCCGGTGCGGGTGCCCGAGGCCGACACCGATCCGGCCACCGAGGTCGGGCAGGTCGGCGCCGCGCTGAACACCCTGCTCGGGCACGTCGATTCGGCGCTGCAGGCGCGAAATGCCGCCGATGCCCGGATGCGCCGCTTCGTCGCCGACGCCAGCCACGAACTGCGCACCCCGCTGGCCTCGATCCGGGGCTACGCCGAACTCACCCGCCGCACCCGGGCCGAGGTCCCGCCGGAGGTGGCGCACGCGCTGAGCCGGGTGGAGTCCGAGGCGATCCGGATGAGCGGCCTGGTCGAGGAACTGCTGCTGCTGGCCCGGCTGGACGGCGGCCGCGAGATCGAGCGCGAGCCCGTCGACCTGACCGACCTGCTGGTGAACACGATCAGCGACGCGCACGCGGCCGGGCCGGAACACCGCTGGCAGCTGGATCTTCCCGAGGTTCCGGTGGTGGCCACCGGGGACGAGTCGCAGCTGCACCAGGTCGTGGTCAACCTGCTCGGCAACGCCCGGGTGCACACCCCGCCGGGCACCACCGTCAAGGCCGCGCTGCGTCTGCTGACCGATCAGCACGGGCGCCCCGAAGCCCTGTTCACGGTCACCGACAACGGTCCGGGCATCGCCCCCGACCTGCTGCCCGAGGTGTTCGAGCGGTTCGCCCGCGGCGACAATTCGCGCTCCCGGACGGCGGGGAGCACCGGGCTGGGGCTGTCGATCGTGTCAGCCGTGGTCAGTGCGCACGGCGGCACGGTGGATGTGACCAGCCAGCCCGGGCGCACGTGTTTCTCGGTGCGTCTGCCGGCCGAACCCCCGGAAGAGCTTTTCGAACCAGAGGACGCGTCGGCAGACGTCTACGAGTCCGCTCCCCCTTTGTAGGGTTTTAAGTAGCGACGAGGACCAGCACCGCTACGTCGTCCCCTTCGGCCGAGAACCCGCTCACCGCGTCCAGTACCGAGTCGGCGATGGCGTCGGCCAGCTGCGTGGCCGGGTGCGGGAACACCGAGGGCTCCACGTGGTCGATCCACGGGTCGCGTTCGTACTCGGGGTGCTCGCGGCGCCAGGTCACCGACGGCCAGTCGGTATCCGCCCCGGGCTCGCCTGCGCCCTGTTCCCGGCCTGCGCTGACCCCCTGCGGCGCGGACGCCAGCACCTCGGCCAGCCGCTTCTCCCCGAACTGTTCTTCCCCGGCCCGCGCCTCGGTGACCCCGTCCGTGTAGGCGAGCAGGACGTCCCCTGGTTCGAGTTCCACCACCACTTCGTGAACCTCGATGTGCGGCCACATGCCCAGCGCGGTGCCCGGGCGCCCGACCGCGTGCACCGAACCGTCGCTGCGGCGCAACAACGGCGGCGGGTGACCGCCCAGGGTGAGCGTGACCCGAATCCGCCTGGGCCCCGCACTGTCCGGGCCCGCGTCGCTGACCAGGCCGTAGACCACGGTGCAGAAGCGTTCCAGGTCGTCCGGGGTCTGCAGGGCGCGGTTGAGCTGGCGCAGCACCTCGCTCGGAGTCCAGCCCTGGGCGCTGAGAGTACGCACGGTGTAGCGCGCCATCGAGGTGACCACGGCCGCGTGCACCCCTTGCCCGCCACGTCACCGAGCACGAAGGCGGACTCACCGCTGCTGCCGGCGGTGTGCACGTCGTAGAAGTCCCCGCCGACTCCCCCACCGCGGGCCGAGGGCACCGAGCGGGCGGCGAAGCGCAGGCCGGGCAGCTGCGGCAGGTGGGCCGGACGCAGGCTCTGGCTCAGCGTCTCGGACAGCCGGGTCTGCTCGTTCAGCAGTTCGCGCAGCTTCTTCTCGGTGCGATTGCGCTCGGTGACATCGCGCAGCACCACCAGCCGGGCGATCCGCCGGCCGACCGGGTCGGTCACCCAGGTCATCGAGACGGCTACGTCGCGTGGTGGGCCGAGGACGAGCTGCTCACCGGAATGCTCCCGGAACCGGTCCTGACCGGTGGGTCCCGAGAGCCCGGAAGGGTCCATGCGGCGGCTGCGCAGGTCGGCGTAGGGACGCTCGAGCTCGGCCACCCGCATCCGCCCGGGCTGCGGTTTCTTCTGCGGCAGCTCCAGCTCGGGGCGGGTGAACAGGCCGCCCCAGAAACCGGTGAGGACCTCGTCCACCGGCTCGCCCTCGGGCAGCGGGTAGATCAGCACCTCGTCCTCGACCGTGTCCACGGCCGTGCCGACCTCCTGTTTCTCCAGTACCGAGGCCAGCGGGGGCACCACGTCCACCACGTAGCGGCCGATCATCGCCCGGCGCGGGTAGCTGATGATCGAGGCCGCGGCCGCATTGACGTCGACCACCCGGCCGTAGACGTCCAGCACCAGCACTCCGTCGGCCATCTGCTCGATCACGATGCCGCGGGCCACCGGGGTCAGGTCGAGCAGCCGCAGCCGGAAGAAGCCCCAGACCAGCACCACCGCGGTGATCCCGAACAGGAACGGCGTGGGGTCGACCATCCCGGTCTCGGCCAGCGCCGAGTTCCACAGCAGGTTGCCGAAACAGGGCAGCACCGAAGCGGCGATCAGGAGAGCGCCCTGGCGGCGGTAGGGCGGTGCGATCCGGGCCAGGCGGGCCATCAGGACGAAGTCCGCGCCGAGCATCAGGGCGTAGACGTAGGCCGCGTGCGGCCAGAACAGCGGGCCTGCGGTGGGGGTCTGGGCGTTGAGGATCTGGTCGGTCTCGGTGTAGTCCTGGATCAGGCCCCGGGTGCCGGGGATCAGCAGCAGGGTCATCACCAGCACCGGATGAATCGCCAGCAGGGCCACGGATCTTCGGGACATCCGGCCGCGGCCGGTGTAGGCGAACACGAAGCTCCACAGCGCCGGCGGCAGCGCCACCACACCGAAATACTTCAGCGCCGACCAGAACTGGGCCACCTCGAGATCGGTGCTGCTCAGCTCCAGGGCGTAGCAGACCGACCAGACCTTGACCGCCAGCAGCATGACCACCAGCGGGCGGCTGCCCACGCCCTGGCGGTTGGCCCAGACGAACCCGGCCAGCGCCAGATACCCCACGCCACCGGCGACGAGTGCGCAGACCAGCCAGGCCGAGGTAGACATCGTGCCCGACACCTCCCCGCGGCCGCTTCACCCGTCATCGTCCGGCAGACCCCTACGGAGTCGTAATGCCCATTAATTGCCCAGGTGAACAGGGTATGGGAGCGTCCGGCGGGGCGCAGGGTGATGAGACTATCCGCGGATGATCGCGGCCGCCGCGCCGGGTCTGCCGAAGTGGAAACCCTGGGCGTAGTCACAGCCGATCTCCCGCAGCCGCCGGGCCTGCCGGCCGGACTCCACCCCCTCGGCCACCACCCGCATCCCGTGCGCGTGGGCCAGGTCGACGATCGCCGTGACCACCGCGTCGGCACGCGAGTCCTCACCCACCGGGGCCACGAACGAGCGGTCGATCTTCATGAAGTCGAAGCTGTAGCTCTGCAGCGTGCTCAGCGCCGAGGAGCCCGAGCCGTAGTCGTCGATGCCCACCCCGATGCCGGCCGAGATGAGCTGGCGCAGGGCGTTCTCGACCGCCGGGTCGACGTCGGCGAAGGTCTGCTCGGCCAGTTCGACCTTCAGCTTCTCCGGGCCGAAGTCGCCCCGGCGCACGGCGTCGATCAGGTGGAAGGCCAGGCCCGGGTGCTCGGTGGAGCGGGCCGAGAGGTTGATCGACAGCCACGGCGGCTGCACCTGGCCCCGGCCGCTGGGATCCCCGGCCCGGGCGTCGGCGGCCTGCAGGCGCTCGGCCTTGGCCGACCAGTCGCGCAACTGGCCGATCACCGAGTTGATCACCCAGGTGTCCACGTCCACGATCAGGCCGGTCTTCTCGGCCACGTCGAGGAACCGGCCGGGGGCCAGCAGGTGCTCGCCGCCCTCCGGGTCCTGCAGCCGGACCAGGGCCTCGGCCCCGACGATCCGGTTCGAGGCCAGGTCGACGATCGGCTGGTACTCCAGGCTGAGCCCGTCGTCGGCCAGGGCGATCCGCAGCCGCTGCTCGGCCCGGCGACGCTCCCGGGTGGCCTCGCGCAGCTGCTCGTCGAACAGCACGTAGGCGTCCCGGCCGCTCGCCTTGGCCTGGTGCAGCGCCACGTCGGCCTCGCGCAGCAGGTCCGCGCCGCTCGAGCCGGGCCGGTTGCGGTTGGAGGCGATGCCCACGCTGCCCGGGCAGATCAGCACCTCTCCGGACTCCGGCAGTACGTACGGCGAGCGCAGGGCCTCCAGCATGCTCTGGGCCAGGTTCAGCACCGCTTCCTGGGCCAGGCCGGCCGGGGTGAGCACGGTGAACTCGTCACCGCTCATCCGGGCGATCAGCGCGCCGTCCGGCACCACCGTGACCAGGCGGCGGGCCACCTCGATCAGCAGCCGGTCGCCGGTCTCGTGGCCCAGGCCGTCGTTGACCACCTTGAACCGGTCGAGGTCGAGAAGCAGCACGCTGAGCGCGTTCTCCTCGGTGCCCGGGGTGGGCCCGGTGGCCCGCAGCACCGCCTGCACCCGGCGTTCGTAGGCCGAGCGGTTGCCCAGGCCGGTGACCGGGTCGGTGGCGGCGATCCGCTCCAGCTCCATCCGGTCGCGCACCTGCCGGGTCACGTCGATGGTGGCGCCGTAGACCGCGGTGATGCTGCCGTCCGGAGCCCGGCCCGGGGTGGCCCAGGACTGCACGTGCCGGATCTCGCCGCCGGTGCCGATCAGCCGGAACGTCTCGACGAAACCCTCGTCACCCGGACCGGGATCGAGATCGACGTCGACCTGCCGGGCCCGGGCCAGATCGTCCGGGTGTACGAAGGCGTGCCAGCGGGCCAGGTCCGGCGCGAAGGTCTCCCCGGAAACCCCGACCAGGCGGTACATCTCGTCCGACCAGATCAGCTCCTGGGTCTGCGGACGCCATTCCCAGGTCGCCAGCCCGGCCAGCTCCTGGGCCGCGCGCAGTCCGGCCAGGCCGGAGCGCAGGGCGTCGGCGTCCCGCTCGAAGGCGGTGATGTCGACGACTCCGCCCCAGGCCCCGGTCAGGTTGTTGCTCTCGTCGCGGCGCACCTCGCTCCAGGCGTAGGCGTGCTTGGCCTGGCCGTCGCGGGTGCGCAGGCGCAGCGCTCCGGCCACTCCGCGGCCGCTGCGAACGGCTTGCACGGCCACGTCGAAACGCCCGCGGTCGGCCCCGGCCAGAACCTCACGGACGGTGGACAGGTCGAGTTGGGTATCGGCGGGCAGGCCGAGCAGCCGGGCGACCGGCGAGGACCAGGTGACGGCGTTGGTCGCGGCATCCCACTGCCACAGGCCCATGCTGTCGGCCGACGGCATGGCGCTGGGCAGAGCAGAACCCGATTGGGGACGCTCGCGGCGAGTGCGCGGGGCGGGCCCGCCCCGGCCACCGGTCGGGTTTGCCGGAAAACCGCTGCCGGGCGATGCGAGCAGACCGATCCCGGCATCGGCCGGGGGTTGCTGAGACCGGCTCAGGGCGCGCGGCGTCTCCCGCATCTCGGCCAGCCGGGCGTGCATGGTGGTGGGAGCGCTGGTGAAGACGGCTGGGGCTGAGTCGTTCAGCTCGTTGAACACCTGGGCGTCGGCCATGTCCAGGTCGAGAATCTTCTCGCGCACCCAGATCTCACCGGTCTGCTCGGCCCCGGCTGGTTGCGGGCTCATTGATTCGGCGCTGATTGATTCAGAGCTGACTAATTCGGCGCCGGCTGATTCGGCTTCGGCGACGTCGAGCGTGATGACGGCCTGCTCTTCGACCTCGCTCTCGTCGACCCCTTCGACCCCGGCCCCTTCGACCCCGGACTCTTCGGCCTCGCGCTCTTCGGTCTCGGCCAGCCGGGCGGCCCGGTCCCGTTCGCGGCGGGCCCGGCGCTCGCCCCTGGGCACTGCGGTGTTCTCCGGACCGTTCGCCGGCAAGCTGAGTTCTCCTGGACTCAGCGCCTCGTCCAGTGATTCTTCGGCCGCCCAGTCGAACGCCCTCTCGGCCGGGCTCTGAGCAGTCTGGCGCGGCGCGGCCCGCTGCTCGCGCGGCGAGGTGAACAAGCCGAACGGGTCGGAATGACTGGGGTTGACGGCCTGATCGCGGTACAACGGCAGACTCGGACCAGCGGGAATCATCGGCGCCGCAGCAGCCAGCGCACCGAACACGGCCGAAGCAGCAGGATTGTCGGACTCCAAGCGAGTCTCGCGCCCTGCCCCGCCGTCAATCTCGCCAGTGATCGAGCCGAGGCTGCGCCCGGTCGCGCCGGCGATCCCGCCCGCGACCTCACCCGCAGTCCCGCCGGAGATCTCGCCAATACCCCCGTCCGCAAACTCGCTGTCCTGCTCGCCAGTGACCCCGCCCGCAACCTCACCGGCAATCCCGCCCGCGGCCTCACCAGCAATCACGTCAGCGCCCCGACGCGCGGCCTGGTCTGTGCTCTGTCCCGCGACCTCGTCCGTGCTCCGGCCCGCTCCTTCGTACGTCGCATCGGCTACGTACGCCGCTTCGGCCTCGTACAACGTCTCGACATCGGTCTCGTCCAGGCTCGCGGCTGGACCTTCCACCATCTCGATCGGTTCGGCCGGAGTGTGCGGAGTGAACCAATCAGCAAAGCTTGAAGGCTGAGTCCGTTGTGGCGTACGGGTCTTCGGCAATGGACGCCCGACCGTCTCCGGCGTACTCGCCCAAGGCCGGGACCGCCCTCCCTCAGCCACCCCAACAGCGGGAATGCTCCCGGAAACCGTGATCACCCGAGCCCGGTCATCATCCGCCGCAAGCACCGACTGAACCAGCTCGTCCTGAATCCCGTCTCCCTGCGCCAAATCACCCCGAGCCAACTCACCCTGAGCCGAAGCGCCCGGCACCGATCCACCCTGAGCCATCTCCCCAGGCACTGACTCGGTCTGGCCTGACTCCCCGAGCACTGATTCACCACGACCCGCTCGACCCCGAGCCGATCCACCGCGAACCGTTCCACCCCAGACCGACTCGTCCAGCGCCGATTCGCCCGACACCAAACTGTTCCGCAGCGATTCATCCTGCCCGGGGGTCTTCACCTCGCCCAGGCCCCTGGCCGCCGCAGCCGACCTGAACCGACCGAGCGTGGCCTCGTCCCGCTCGCCCTCACCGTGGACGACCTCGCGATAAGCGGTGTCACCGTGCGCATTTCCGTCGATACCAGGCTCGCCATAACCAGATCCAGCGCGCGCGACCTCGCCTTGCCCAGCCTCGCTCTGGACGGTCTCGCCAAGTCCGGTCTCGTTCTGAGCGTTCCCGGCCGACAGGCCCGGCACGCCCCATTCCTCCGACAGAGCTCGCCCCCGCATCCGCGAAACCGACTCGTCGTCGCCCTCTTCCAGCGTCGCGATCCGTTCACCCGCCACCTCGGCCAGGTCGGCCGTGGCCTCGATGTCGGAGTCGGTGAACCAGCCCGGCCGTTGCGCGGTGAAGGCCAGCACCGCCAGCACCTCACGGGTGACGCTCGCGTGCCGTCCACTCATCGCCGGAGCCGCTCGCAGCAACGGAACCGCCAGCACCGCAGCCGCGCCGCCACAGCACTCGGTGGTCAGCTCGGCGGAACTACCGGCCAGCGGGATCCCCTCGTTGTCCACCTCAAGGTCGGGCGAGGCCACGTGCTGGATCAGCGCCGTACCCCAGGCTGCGCCACAGGCAGTGTTCTCCAGCAGGACGGGTGCGCCGAGCTCGACCTGGCCGTCGCCGTACGAGGCGGTCCAGACCAGCTGCTCGTCCACCACCGAGGCGATCCGGGTCGGTGCGTCCATCAGAAGACCGGCGTCGCGCACCAGTTCCTCGAGCACGTCAGCGGTGCCCGGCCCGGCGTCGGCGATCCGATGCAGGGCAACGTCCAAGGTCAAGGCGCTTTCCACCACCGGCAGGCCCGCCTCGACCAGCGCGCCGCCGGCCGATCCCCCGAAACCGGATTCACCGCGGGGAGAACCATCGGCCGCTGCCCCAGACGCAACCGGCGCCGGTGAACCGTCCTCAATCAGATCTTCGTCGGCCGAACCCTCGTTTGCACGCTCACCCGCCGCCGCAACGCTGTCCGGAGCGATGCCGACAGCGGCCATCGGCCGGGTCAGCGGAGCTTCGTCGCCGGCGCGCAGTTCTCCGGCCACCTCCATGACATCGGCGGAGGAGTCCACGTAAGACTCGGCGTACCCAACCGTCAGGTCGGGTGTCGCGTTCACTCCAGCCGCGCCGTCACGTACCTCGCCCGGGGCCTGCGAAGCCTCAGAGCTCTCCTGCGGCGCAAAGTCGTCGTGGGTCATCGGGCCCCCGCCCTGTCCGGAATCCTGGGCAAAGTCCTGCCCCAGATCCCAGCTCGTCTCATCGTCCAGACCCCAGCCGGTCTCGTCTCCCCCGGGCAACTGCTCATCAGCGAAGCCCTCAGCCCAGTCCGTTGACGAAAGAGCCTCATCCGGGCCTGCCCCCTGGGACCGTTCTTCCTCCTGCGCCGGCAGTGCATCGTGACGCTGGTGTGACGGCTTATGCGGTGATCCGTTCGGAAGCTCCTCCGGCCGCACTACCCCCGGGGTCTGCGGACGCGACCTGCCCAGCCATCCGGTCTGACTGGCCGGCGCGGGCTGACCCGGCCAGCCCGACTGCCGCCCGGACTGCCGAGGCTGCGCGGACCGGGCAAACGCCGACAGGTCGACCTGCCTACGCCCCATCTGCAAACGAGGAGCTGGCCGCGGCGGACGTCCTTCGGAACGCCCGCTCACCATTTCCGCCCAGGTGAGATCGCCAGGGGAAGCAGCGGGCCCTGCCCCGGAGCCTTCAACTCCGGCAGGGGCATCAGGATCGTCTGGTTCGACCGACTCAGCCGCCCCAGAACGGTCGGCCGCGTCCGCAACGCACCCATCGGCGTCCTCAATTTCGTCTTCCCCCTCAACGAACAAGCCGCTCCGCGCCGCGACGTCACCGTCATCACCGAGCTCGCCCGCGCCCCCACGGGCAGCCTCGCCGTTGTCTTCGGATTCCACCGTGCGGGGTAGAAGAGAACGCAGCAGGGAGCCGGGATCGGCGTCAGGCGTGCGCTGTTTGTCTCCGCGCCGCCGACCAGCACCCTTGGCACCGCCGCCATGCAGGAGCGTCATGCTCCTCCTCCCCCGCCGTCTCCCGATCGCACCCGATACGGATCGTGTTCTTTCGAGTGTGGAGAGTAGTCGGTTTCGCCTCGTCGGCGCACCCAGGTTGCGCCCGCGATCACCGCTACGTAGCCGTCACAACCGACCCTGCAGTCACTTGTCCCCCAACTTCGGGACGTCGGCGAAGACGCTGGAGCACAACGGTTTCCGTTCGCCGACAAAACCGGCAAGCATTGGCGAAAAGGCCTTGGCAAACGCACCGAACCCCGCATCTCAGGCTCGGGCCGAGGATCGCCGGAGCCCGTGACACGGGGCCGTGCTGTTTACGGAACGTTGCCGAAATCATCGGCGGGACAAGGCTCGTCCGAACGATCCAGCTCTCGGATCAGGTGGTCGACGGGCGAAAATCCGCCGCTTCAGGCCTTGCGGGGACGGGCATAGACACGCCGGGAGTACAGGTAGCCGAGCAAGGTCAACCCGACGCACCAGGCTCCGGCGGCCCACGCGGTACCTGCGCTCAGGTCCGTGTCGAGCATCAGCGAGCGCAGCGTGTCCATGATCGGGGTGAACGGCTGGTACTCGGCGAACCAGGCCAGCCCAGCCGGCATCGAGTCGGTGGGGACGAAGCCGCTGCCCAGGAACGGCAGGATCACCAGCGGCAGGCCGTAGTTGCTGGCCGTCTCGACCGAGCGGGCGAGCAGCCCGCCCACCACCGACAGCCAGGCCACGGCGAGTGAGAGGCCGAGCAGCAGAGCCGTCGCGCCCAGCCATTCCAGCGGCCCGGCGGCCGGCCGGAACCCGACCGCGAACCCCACCGCGAGCACGATGACCAGCGAGATCACGTTCTGCACGACCGCCCCGAGGGCATGCCCGGTGAGCACCGATCCGGGCGAGATCGACATCGACCGGAAGCGGTCGGTGATGCCGGTGGTCATGTCCATCGACACCGTGCTCGAGGTACCGGTGGCCACCGAGGCGACGGTCATGATCAGGATCGCGGGCATGACGTAGTTGGCGTAGTCGGCGCGGTCCCCACCGACCGGTCCCGCCCCCGCGGCCAGACCGGCACCGAGGGTGTCGCCGAAGACGAAGACGAACAGCAGCAGGAAGATCAGCGGGATCGCCACGACGATGACGGTGAGCTCGGGGTAGCGCCGCAGCCGCCGGATCTGGCGGCCCAGCATGGTCAGCGAGTCCCGGAGGGGCTCGGGCCGGGCGGCCCTGGTCATCGGGAATGCGGTACTCATCGAACGGCCTCCTTACCGGTGAGCGCGAGGAACACGTCGTCCAGATCGGGCGTGTGCAGGGCGATGTCGTCGACCGGGATGTCCTGACCGTGCAGACGGTTGAGCAGCTCGCGCAGATCGGAGACGCTGGCCCGCCCGGAGACCTCCAGGCTCAGTTCCGCCGGCCGAACCTGGGCGCCGGTGAGCACGTCCTCGGCCTTGGCCAGGGCGACCTGGTCGGCGAAACGCAGGGTGATCCGGCCTCCGGGGATGAGCCGCTTGAGCTCGGCCTCGGTGCCCTCGGCCACGATCCGCCCGCCGTCGAGCAGCGCGATGCGGTCGGCCAGCTGGTCGGCCTCTTCCAGGTACTGCGTGGTGAGCAGAATGGTGACGCCGTCGCTCACCAGCTCGCGCACCACCTCCCACATCTCCCGGCGACTGCGCGGGTCCAGGCCGGTGGTGGGTTCGTCCAGGAAGAGCACGTGCGGCCGGCCCACCAGGCCCATGGCCAGATCGAGCTTTCTCCGCATGCCGCCGGAGTAGGCGCTCGGCAGCTGGTCCGCGGCCCCGCTCAGCCCGAACTGGTTCAGCAAAGTCTCGGTGCGCTGCCGGTTCTCGCTACGCCCGAGGTGGTGCAGCCGGCCCATCAGGGTCAGGTTCTCGGCACCGGTCAGCAGATCGTCGATCGCGGCGAACTGCCCGGTCAGCCCGATCGCGGTACGCACCCGGTCCGGATGAGCGGCCAGATCGTGGCCCGCGATGTGCACCTGGCCGGCGTCGGGGGCCAGCAGGGTGGCCAGAATGTTCACGGTGGTGGTCTTGCCTGCGCCGTTCGGGCCCAGCAGGGCGAAGACCGTACCCCGTTCGACGGCGAGGTCGATCCCGTTGAGGACGCTGTGCTCGCCGAAACTCTTGTGCAGTCCCCGAACGTCGATGGCGAGTTCGCGGGGGTGGTTCGCGTGACCGTTCGGAACGTCTTGCCGTGGCATCAGTGCGCTCCCGGTTCTGTAGGTGTCTGGCGAGTGCTCAAAACACGACCTAGGCGCGACGCAACAAGATGTCGCCGTAGGTGACCGCCGCGTGGATCCTTACCGTGAGTTCCGCTTCGCCCGGCCCGTCGGTGCTTTCGAGCGAGCTACGTACCGCCCCGTGCCGGGTGTTCACGTCCAACCAGGCCGCGCTGCCGTGGGCCACCCCGATCTCCAGCTGCCCGTAACTCGTCCGGGCATCGATCAGGCCGGTGCAGACCGAGCTGAGCACGATGTCGCCGGCCGGCGTGCTGGCCGTGACCCCGGCCAGGGCCCGCTGCACCCGCACGCTGCCGGTGGAGGTGGAAAGCCGCAGCTCGCCCCCGCCTTCCTCGATCCGGATGTCGCCCAGCGAGGACTTGGCGGTGACGTCGGACCCGGTGCGCCCGACCGTGATCGACCCCATCGAGCTGTACAGCTCGACCGGGCCGGTGGCCGCCTCCAGCCGGACCTCACCCATCCCGGACTTGGCCCGCACGTCCTCGGTCTGCTCCAGCGTGATGTCGCCCATCCCGGTGTCGATGTCCACCGGGCCCAGCGGGCCGTCGGTGCGTACATCGCCCCAGCCGCGCATCTCCAGCCGGGAACCGGCAGGCACGGTGATGACCAGATCCGCTCGCTCACTACCGCCGAAAAGGCTGCGCAGGCGGCTCTTCGGGGTGCGCGGGGCCCGGATGGACAGCCGTGCCCCGACCAGCTCGGCGGTGATCCGCTCGGCGTGCTGAACGTCGGCCGAGCGGTTGGCGCTGTGCGGAGCGACCTCGACCGTGGTGGTGCGGGCGCGTTCCACCGCATGCACGGTGAGCTGGACCCCGCCGGCATCGACGAGCACGTGAATCGGCTCGGGCGTATCGAATTCGGGCATGACGACTCCCAGAAGGAATGATGATGAGGAACCAAGAATTTGCGCCGCGGGTGCACAGACCATCCACCCCTGGTGCAACCACCGCAGGGGCGCGCAGAAGCACCCACCCCTGGTACAGCTCAGATCACCCGGTCTGGCCCACCCACCCGGCCAAGCCTTCGAAACTCATTCAGCCAAGCCGGTCCACCTCAATGACCGGCCGCTTCACCTGATCCTGATCAGACTCGCCCCGCCCTCAGCGCACCCAGCCGGTGATGTGCTGACCCGTAACGATCTTGACCGTCGGAGACGGCGTCGACGGCGCAGCGGGCGGCGGCTGCACGGTAGGCGCCTCGAGCACCTGGGCAATCGATCGGACCAGCCAGGCGTTGACCGAGAGCCCGGCCGCCCCGGCCGCCTCCTCGACCCGTCCCTTGAGCCGCTCCGGAAGCCGCAGGCTCAAGCGCGCCGTGCCCCCGTCGGCCTCGGACTCTTCGGAACCGGTTGCCGCCGGCGGCTGAACCGCAGGCGCCGCCGTACCGGGCTGGATCGGCTCGGCCACAGCGGGGGGCGTCACCGCGAACTGAACCTCCCGCCCGGCCAGCCGAACCTCGACCGCGCCGGGCGCCAGGCCTTCGGTGATCTCGCCCGCCGCCTCGACCATCGCGTCCAGCAGCACCAGACGGATCGACGGGTCCAGGGCGTTCGCCATCTTCTCGGCCAGGACCAGGGCATCTTCGCCACCCAGCTGACCGGCGGCGTACAGGTCCCGGTGCAGACGGGCCGAGTAAGCGTTGATGTCCATGCCCACCATCATGACGCCACGATGACGTCAAAGTCCAGAGTGGTGACGTCATCGGTGACAACTCGATGACGTCATCCGGCAAAACCACAGCGCCCCCGGACCACCAGGTCCAGGGGCGCAGCCGGAAGAAACGGCCGGAAGTGCTTAGGAGATGCTCGAGGCGCTCAGCGGACGAGCCGGGGCCTTGACCGTGACCTTCTTGTTCCACTCGGAGAACACGAAGTTGATGCCCTTCTCCTGGTACCCGGCCAGGCGGTTCGTGCCGTCGGCGGCGATCAGGAGCGTGCCCTGGTAGCCCTTCTCCTTCAGGCCGACCGTCTTCTTGTAGCCCTTGACCTTCTTGCCCTTGACCTTGGTCAGGCCCTTCTGCGGCCCGGACAGCTTGAAGACGTCCTGGGTGTAGGTCTTCATCGAGGCCAGCTCGAAGATGTCGTCCAGGCCCTCACCCTTCTTGAAGGTGATCCAGCGCCCGGCCAGCACGTCCTCCATCGCCGGGTCGCCGCCGGTGATCTCCTCGAGCATGTCCTTGCCGGGCTTGAAGTAGCCCTTCTTCTTGCTGACCAGGATCAGCTTCATCGAGCCTTCCCCGGGAACGGTGAGGCTGCCGGTGGCCTTGCCGTCCTTGGTCATCCGCAGGTCCAGGCGGCTGGTGCTGCCACCATCCTTGAACGTGGCCTGCACCCGCACGGTCTTGGCCTTCTTGGCCTTCGCGCGGGAGGCCTTCCAGATCTGGACCGGCGTCTTCGCAGCCGCCGGGCGGATCTGCGTCAGATCGGCAGCCGGGGCCGCGGCCTGGGCCAGCGGCGCGGAAACGGGCTGCGCGGCGAGCGCCTGGCCGCTCTCGGCGCCGGTACCGGCGACCAGCACGGCAGCGCCCAGAAGGGCGGCGCCCACGGCAGAGAAGAAACGGACGCGAGGAGCTCGCGAGGCACTGGCGGACATGGCGAATCCGTTCGCTGAGTTCGAAGCTCGCCTACTGCGACGGCAGAGGCGGCGGGCGGTCCGGAAGTGCCCGGCCGCCGCGCAAGCTTAGAGTCAGCTGTGAACGGTGGGGATGGTTTTCGCCGGATTCGATGGTGCTTCTTCTCAGGAATCACTCAGCTGGCGGTCTTTACGACGATCGACCGCAAATGGGGTGATCGGCGCACCGATCACCCCACCGCAGAACCGGCCGAAGCTCAGGCCGGCTGGTACGTCAGGCAGTTGGCGCCCGCGCTGCCGGATCCCGGGCCGATCCGGACGTCCTTGGCGGAGCACTCCAGGTTGCTGTTGAAGCTGCAGTCGGTGCGCTGGCAGGCGCCGACCTGGGCGACCACCTTGTCCAGGCCACCCTTGCGGGCGAGCGGGATGAAGGTGCCGCAGTCGGCACTGCCGTTGTTGCCCGCCACCGTGATGGCGAAGGCGTGGCAGCCGTCGTGGTTGTAGCCGCAGCCGTCGACCGAGCACTCACTCACCGCGGGCATCGTGGTCATGGCGAACCTCTTCTCAAGCGAATCCGAATATCTGCTCCGCCCAAAGAGCATCAGCTATTTCCCAGCCGCGCAATTCAGAAATAGTAAGGTAATGCTTTCCTCAAAGTCTGAGCAAAGCATTACCTTTCTCTACCTGCCCACTAGTCATTGCAGCTCAGACGGGCCGTGCGAATATCGTCAGCACAATCGCACGCAATTCATATCGGTCATTCGCGCCAAGTTGATCGGCGAAATTTCTTGCTCCGTCGCGGGCCCGCGCGTGTCGTTCGGATTCGCAGGGCGGCCGACCCGTAACTCGTCCTGGCCGGCGATCCGGTCACCTTTCGCCGGGCGGCCCGGGGTGTGTCGCAGGCGTTGGCTATCCTGGCTCGGTGAGTGCGCGGGCTGCCGAGCTTCAGCTCGTTCAGGGCAAACTCCGTGTGCTTCGCGCCGGAGTCTTCTCGGCCTGCGCAGTTTCTCTCGCCGCCCTCGCCCACGCACTGGCCGGGGGCGCGGCCCCGTCACCGTTCCTGCTGCTGGCGCTGGGCCTGCTGCTGGCCTCACCGGCGGCGATGGCCGCGGGCAAGCTGCGCGGCGCGGTGCCGGTCGGGGCCACGATGATTGCCGTGCAGTACGGCCTGCACTCGCTGTTCGGGCTTTTCGACGGCGCGATGGGCACCACCTGTACCCAGATGTCCACCCACTTGGGCCATCCGGGTGAATCGAGCAGCCTGCTGTGCCACGACGGCGCCGGTACCGTGATGACCGCGATGCCGATGAGCTCGCCGCTGATGACGCTGGCCCACCTGGGCGCCGCCGGGGTGCTCGGCCTGCTGCTCAGCCGGGGCGAAACCGCACTTTGGCGGATGCTTTCGTGGATCCTGCCGAAGCTGCCCGGGCGCCTGCCGACCTTCCTGATCGTCGCTCGTCAACGCCGGGCCCAGGCGCCGCAGGTTCTTCCGCTGCGCCCCGAGCCGCTGGTCGGAGCAGCCGGACGGCGCGGACCACCGCGGCCCGTCCTGGCTTTCGCCTGATCACTGAGTGATCCGTTCTCAACCTCAAGGGCCCGGTCCTAGAACCCAGCCCGCGCGCTGACCGAATCCGCGCTGACCGATCCAGGTGCGCTGACGCGTCCTCAATCAGGCCCGTAAGCCGAACCGACCTGCGTCGGCGCGCCCCCACGTCTCACATTTCGCTTCAGACTTTCAAGGAGTTCCATCGCCATGCCCGCAAACCTCAAGCGCTCCCGCCGTTTCGCCTTCGCTGCCTCCGCGCTCGTCGCCGTGGCCGCCCTTTCGGCCTGCTCCAGCGACTCGGCCACCGACAGCGACGCGGCCGCCGACAACGTCAAGGTGGTCGGGGGCGACGCGAGCGCAACCGCCGCCGACCGCCTGAACATCGCCGACCAGTGGGTGAAGACGGCCGACGCGAAGGCCGGGATGACCGCGATCTTCGGCACGATCACCAACACCGGCGACCAGGACGTGGTGGTGGAGTCGGCCAAGACCTCCGCCTCGGACACCACCGAGCTGCACGAGATGGTGATGAAGGGCAACGAGATGATCATGCAGGAGAAGGAGGGCGGCTTCACCGTTCCGGCCGGGGGCGAGCACGAACTGGCTCCGGGCGGCGACCACCTGATGGTGCTGAACATGACCGAGCCGATCGAGGCCGGCGACGAGGTCACCGTGCGCCTGACCCTCGGCGACGGTTCCACCCAGGAGTTCACCGCGCTGGCCAAGGAGACCACCGCCG
This sequence comes from Kineosporia babensis, assembly GCF_021129305.1. Lineage (GTDB taxonomy): Bacteria > Actinomycetota > Actinomycetes > Actinomycetales > Kineosporiaceae > Kineosporia > Kineosporia babensis. Next base: position 289,755 of record NZ_JAJOMB010000001.1, read on the forward strand.
GTGAAGAGAAGTACGACACCGAGATGGACATGGGCGACTCGGACGAGATGGGCGAGATGGAAGACGCCGCCAAGTGAGCCAGCCTCCGTTGAGCCGGCGCCGCCTCCTGCTCGGGGGCGGCGCCACCCTCGCCGGCGGTGGGCTGGCCGGCGCGGCGGCCGGCCTGGCGCTGTCGGGAAATGACTCCCCTGCTGTCAGCCAGGTCGTAGAGGAAGCAAAAGGCTCGGAGAACGTCGCGTTCTACGGCGTTCACCAGCCCGGTATCGAAGACGCTGCTCAGGCCCACGTGCGGTTCCTCGCGCTGGACCTGAAGCCGGGCTCGGACGTGGAGCACGTGCGCCGGCTGCTCCGCCTGCTCACCGACGACGCAGCCCGGATGATGCGCGGTGAGGTTCCTCTGGCCGCCAACGATCCGGAACTGCCCGCGTTGCCGTCGCGGCTGACCGTGACATTCGGCTTCGGCCCGGGGCTGTTCGACGCAATCGGACGGCCCGACGACTGCCCCGACGTGATCCGCAACCTACCCACGTTCGCCACCGACCAGCTCGAAGACCGCTGGTCCGGAGGGGATCTGCTGATCCAGGTGTGCAGCGACGACGCCGTACCCCTGTCGTACGCCCTACGTCGCCTGACTCGTGACGCCCGGAGCTTGGCCACGGTGCGCTGGTGCCAGAGCGGCTTCAACCCCGCCCGGGGCAGCGAGCCGGCCGGGACCACCCACCGCAACCTGTTCGGCCAGCGGGACGGCACGGCCAACCCGCCCGGCGCCACCACCGAGTTCACCGACACGGTGTTCTCGACCGGCCCGGACTGGCTGAAGGGCGGCAGCATGCTGGTCTTCCGCCGGATCCGGATGGACCTCGACGACTGGGACGACCTGGGCCGCCCCGCCAAGGAAATGGCGATGGCCCGGAAAATGAGTGACGGCAGTCCGGTCACCGGGGGTAGCGAGCAGGACGATCCAGATACCGCTGCGGTGGACCAGAACGGCTTCCCCATCGTCGCCCAGGAGGCCCACGTCGTGCAGGCCACGGCCCGGGTGCCGGAAGAACGCATGCTCCGGCGCGCGTTCAGCTACGACGACGGCCCTTCGGCCGACGGAAAACCGGACTGCGGTCTGCTTTTCGCGGCGTACCAGGCCGATGCCGCCAAGGCCTTCGTGGCCGTGCAGACCCGGCTGGCCGAGGCGGACGCGATGAACGAGTGGATCACGCACATCGGCTCAGCCACCTTCGTGGTGCCGCCGGGATGCGCCGAGGGCGAGTTCATCGGCCAGGCGCTGGTGGGCTGAAAGTACGGACGGTGCTGGGTGGCGGTCGTTACGACCGGCACCCAGCACCCAATCCCTACAATGCGGACTCATGGCAGATTTCGTGCACCTGACCCCGGAGCGGAACGCGGCCCGCGTCGTCCGTTCGGGAATCGCTGCGCGCAGTCGCCGCCTCAACGGCGAACGTGGCGTCTACTGCATGCCGGTCCTGCCGTCCTTCGTCCAGACCCATCAGTGGGCTCGCGAACTGCGCAGGTGGCAGCCCGGGCCGCTGGCCGCGGTGCAGTTCCGGCTGCCCGACCACACCCCGGTCACGGTTGGCCGGTACACCGCCGAGCCGCAGCACCTCAGCGCAGCACAGGCCGCGGCCCTCCTCCGGGGCATGCCGGACAGCAGCGGTCAGGAAGTCTTCGTTCTCCGTGCCGTCACGGCACAAGAGGTCAGGCACGTCCGGGCCATCCCCCAGGGGATCGGCTGGCGCTACTTACCGGGCGCGCATGGCACCGCACCCTGCGCCTGCCCGGTCTGCCTGCAACCCGGAACGCCCGGCGCAGCCCGGATCCGCCGGCGCTTCTCCCGGGACGACCGCAGACCCACCAAACCCGAGCTGATGAGACAGCTTCGGGACGCCACCACCGACGACGAGATCATTCTGGCACTCATGGCCCTCGGCACCCGCTCGCGCGGCGACAGCCACGAGTTGGCGTACCTGGCCGATCATCCCGATCCGGACGTCCGCGAGGTCCTGGCCGATGCTCTGGCGGCTTACCGCGGTAGACCTGCTCGGGAACTTCGGACCCGGATCCTGGCCGGGCTGCCACCGGCAGATGCCTCCTGAGCGTCAGCGGGCCGTCACGGAAACCGTCCCGATTTAACCAAGAACCCCAACTGCACCTTAAGTTTCACCGATGCGCCGGGCGGGCGCGTGTACGGGCTCGTAGCGCCAGCGATCTGGGCAATGATGAGCGGGCCACATCGTCGTCTTCCGTTTGGACCCGCGCATGCGAACTCGTCCACTCATCCTTGCCCTCGGTGCTGCCACGGCCCTGACTGTCGGGCTGCTCGCCCCCGCCGGGGCAGCCAGCGCCGCCAGTTCCGGCACTCCTGAGCCGCTGGAGAAAATCGTCAAGTCCGCCGAGAGAGCAGCCACGGACGGCGACGACTGCAAGATCACCGGCACCACCCCGCAGAAACTCACGCTCGGCATCGCGCCGAAGACCGTGCAGTTCGGCGTGAGCACCAGCTGCGACGACGCCGACCACGCGATGAAGTGGGCGGTGACCGGGGATCTGGTCGGCACCAGCGCGCACGCCACCTGGTTCGGCGCCTGCACCTACACCTACACCGGCCCGGCCACCCTGAAGTGCCCGGCCGGGCAGGACACGCTCGACCTGATCGGCACCGGCGAGTTCCAGGGCAACGCGATGGCGGGCAAGCAGAACGCCTACGTGTACGCCTTCGACGACGCCAACGGCAACAACCGCGACGACGACACCGAGCTGGAGTGCGACGCCGACGGCAACTGCACCAAGACCTCGAGCGGCCGCGACAACATCACCACCGAGCTGCAGCTGCTGCGCCGGACCAGCTGGGGCAAGAACAACGACCGGGTCTCGAAGGACAAGGTGAAGTCGGGCGCCAAGATCACCTTGACCTCGCAGCTCACCCGGGCCAGCTGGGACACCGGCAAGAACGAGAAGTTCGGGCCGACGGTGAAGCTGCAGTTCAAGCCGAACACCCAGTCCACCTTCAAGACGGTCCGCACGGTGCCGTCCACCGGGGACAGCACCAGCGTCACGGTCACCGCCAAGCGCTCGGGCGTGTTCCGGTTCGCCTACCGCGGCGACGAGACCAGCGCCCCGAGCATCTCCTGGGGAGTCGGCGTCACCGTCACCAAGTAGCGCAGTCGTAGCGCCGAAGTCAATGGAAGACGTTGTGGCCGGCCGATCTTGATCGATCGGCCGGCCACTCCAGCACTCACCCGACGAGGGCCCGGCGCGACGGCAGGCCGCGCACGATCAGCAGCAGCGGGAAGACCACCTCGAACACCGAACCCGGCGCCAGGAAAAGGAAGCCGGCGTTGGAGTCGAGGTCGACGCCACCGGCGAACTCGGTGACGACCCCGGCCAGCAGCACCAGGTAGCCGACCAGCCCCAGCCCACTGAGCCAGTTCGGCACCGCGCCCGCGCTGCGCAACAGGCTGCAAAGCACCACCCCGCCGACTCCGGTGAAGGCGTAAATCGTTGCCTGGTAACCGGAGAAGGCCTCCAGCGAGATGATGAAGTACAGCCCGAACGCCACGATCACCACGCCTTCGGCCACCCGCAACCCCAGGTAGGTGGCCGCCTGTCGGGGCCCGGTAGGCGCCAGCAGATCCCGCAGGATCACCCCGATGACAACGACGGCGATCGCGCACACCGTCTGGAACAGCACGCCGAACAGTAGTTTTCCGTTCCGGGCGCCCTGATCGAGTGCCTCGGTGAGCAGAGAGTTGCCGATCGCGAAACTGATCGTGGCCACGATGAAAAGGCTGCCGGCGAGTGCCGCCGGACGACGCGCGGTGGTGCGACCCCCAACACTGGACATGCTGCCAAGATCCCGCCCCGGCCGGCCCCGAACCATCCGGGGCAACCCTGAGACGCCCCCGATTCACTGCCGGGTTCGGGCCCGCCGCAGGTTGTCCTCGAATTTGCGGGTCACCGAATGGGTCTCGCCGAGCGTGCCCTGGGCACCCCGGAACGCCTCCTCGAAAAGCGCCAGGGCCGCGGACCGCTCGCCCAGCGCCTGATGGGCGAAGGCCAGGTTGTTCATCGAGGCCAGGGTGTCCTGATGGGTCGGGCCGAGGATCCGGCGGCGCCCGGCCAGAGCCTGCTCGTGCAGCGGCCGGGCGTCGGCCGGGTGGCCGGCCCGGTTCAGCGCCGAGGCCAGGTTGTTCATCGAGGCCAGGGTGTCCAGGTGGTCGGCGCCGAGCAGGGCGCTGCGGTCGCTGAGCACCCGGGCGTGCAGGTTCAGCGCGGCCTTGGTCCGGCCGACCGCGAGGTGGGCCTGGGCCAGGTTGTTCATCGAGAGCAGGGTGTCGGGGTGGCGCTCGCCCAGGGTCACCCGGCGGCCGGCCACCACCTTGCGGCACATCCGGTAGCCGCGCAGCACCTTGCCCGAGTCGGCGTAGGCGGCGCTGAGGTTGCTCATCACGGTGAGCGTGTCCGGGTGCTGGGGGCCGAGTTTGGCCCGGCGCAGCCGGAGAACCTCCTTCATCAGCGTGATCGCCTGCGGCAGGTCGCCGGCCCGCTGATGGGCGCTGGCCAGGTTGCTCTGCGAGATCAGGGTGCTGGGGTGGTCGGCGCCGAGCACCCGGGCCCGGCTGGTGTAGATCTTCTCGAACACGCTGACCGGGACCGCGGTGCCGTCCAGGTCGCTGTACGCCCCGATCAGGTTGTTGGCCGCGGTCAGGGTGTCGGGGTGATCGAGGCCGAGGTTGTCCTGGCGCTCCTCCAGCACCTGGCGCAGCAGCGGGACGGCCCGGCCGTAGTCGCCGACGGCACGGTAGCTCTCGGCCAGATTCCCCAGGATGGTCAGGCTGGTGGGGTGCCCGTCGCCGTACACCGAGCAACTGGCGGCGAAGGCCTTCTCGTACAGCGGGATCGCCTCGGCCACCTGACCGGCCGCGCCGCGGGCGTAGGCCAGGTTGTGCGTCATGGTGATCATCTCGGGCCGGGCCAGATCGTCGGGGCCCGGAAGGTCCGACCCGAACCCGGCCACGAACACCGGGGCCAGAAGATCGGCAGCCCGCGCAACGTCTCCCATCGAGAGCAACAAGCTGCCCAGCCGGCTGGCCGCCAGCAGGGTGACCCGATGCCCGTCGCCCAGAACCCGGCGACAGCCGCCGAGAACGTCCTCGGTCGCCTCGATGGCCCGTTCCAGATCACCGACCGTCTGCAGGTGCGAGACTGCCTGAATCGCCACCCGGCTGACCGGCTCGATCGCCCCGCGGTGCCCCCATTCGGCCACCTCCAGCGCGCGATTCCAGAGCGTGAGCGCGTGGCCCACCAACTCCAGGCCGAGCCGGCGGGACTCGGCCGGATCGGCATCCTCACCGGGATCGGCGCTGACCAGCCCGTGAATCACCCCGGCGAGCCGGTCGAGCCGGCCGGCCGTGGTGGCGTCGCGGACGTCTCGGTCGCGAACCGTGCGGGCGGCGCGGGGAGTCAAACAAAGGACGTTGTGGCCGGCCGGGCGGTTGACCGCCCCGGTGGCGGCGAGGGCCTGGGCGGCCGGGGCGAGATCGGGCAGCCGCGCCAGTAGTTCGACGCCGACCCCGTCCGGGTGAAAGTACGCCAGAACGCCCAGCAAAGCGTCGACCGGCGCCCGGCCGGCCAGCTCCTCGGCCGCCTCCCGGGCCGCTTCGAAGCCCTCCGTGCAGCCGTCTTCACCCGGTGTCATCGCCCCCGATTCCCCCACGCCCCGATTTTGCCAGAGGAGGGGGATCCGCCCCAGAGCACGACACCACTGCTACATGCACTTAGCAGCGGCAAAACATAATTTCCCGGCGGAGCGGGCAACCTTTGCTGGTTCTCACCCGACCTAGAGCGCGTACGGGAGGCGCCCGCGGGCATTCGGGCGCTTTTCGTACGGCTCTTGAACCAGGACAAGGAGACGGCTCCACGGATGAGCAAACCCCCGGCGACGGGAAGCAGCGCGGTCCGGCCCGGCAAAGCGAGTGCCAAGGCCGAGTTCGAGGACTTCTTCCGTCGCCATCACCGTGAGCTGGCCCGGCTGGCGTACAGCATGACCGGTAACCGGACCGAGGCCGACGACGTGGTCGGGGAAGCCCTGGCCTCGGCCTGGGAACGCTGGGACCGGGTGCAGGCGGCGGACAGCCCGCTGGCCTATGTGCGCAAGATCGTGGTCAACCTGTCGGTGGAGCGCGTTCGGACGGCGGTCCGCGACCGGCAGCGGCATCGCCTGATGGCGCCGCTGACCCGGTGGTTCTACCACTCTCCGGATGTGGGTGGCGCGGTCGACCTACAGGCTGCGGTGCTTTCGCTCCCACCGGGACGCAGAGCCTGCGTGGTGATGCGCCACGTCCTCGACCTACCTGAGGAGGAGGTCGCCCGCACCCTGGGCATCAGCCTGGGGACGGTCAAGAGTCAGACCTCGAAAGGCCTTGCCCAGCTGCGCAGTCAGCTGGCCCCGGGCGAGCTGGCCGCTGCCGCGAGCAGTGCCCGAGCCACCCGGACGACCAGGAAGGAGGCGTGATCCGTGCCCGAGGATGAACTGCTCGAAGCTCTGCGTGGACTGGGTGCGGATCACGAGCCCGACGTGGCCGCGATCCGGCGCCGGATCGACGGTGAGCGCACCAACGTGGTGCCGCTGCGCCGTCGCCCGGACCAGCTGCCGCGGCGCCGTCCGGTACTGCTGTCGGCCGCGGCCGCGATCCTGATCGGCGGTGGGGTCACCGTCGCTGTGTCGCAGCTGGGCCCTTCCGAAAGCGGTACGCCGGCCAAGGATCTTCCCGTTCTGGTGCCGGCCGTACCCACCCCGAGCGACAGCCCGACCTCACCGACCCCCAGCCCCAGCCGTTCTGACCCGGAGGAGTCCCGGACCAAGCAGCCGGCCCCGGACGGGACCAGTAGCGCCAAGGGTGACGAAGAAACCGAGAGCAACCAGCCCAGGACACCCTCGACCAGTTCCACCAAGAACGGGTCCGCGAACAGGCCCGCGGGTGAACAGGCGGCCTCCAGCACGGTCAGCGCCCTGGCCAACGGCCAGCAGATCGAACTGGGCGCGGCCAACGAGGACTGGCTGGCGATCGGCACCCGCAACGACATGAAGACGATCCGCAAGAAGGCCGCCTCGGCCGCGCCGCTGCTCAACTTCGTGGCGCCGGACTCCGCCGCCAGTGTCGACGGGCCGTTCCAGCTCTCGTTCAGCGGTGGCCTGCCCGAGCAGGACAACGAGGGCATCACCCGCTGGATGCAGACCAACGGAGCGGTGGTCACGGTGACCGCCTCGCCGCGGGCCCGCACGGTGACCCTGTACACCGGGAACGCGATGAACATCGTGGTCAAGGGCAAGGGGCTGGAGGATCACCGGGTGACGCTGCCCGACCAGGCCCCGGGGTTCGTCACCACCCTGCAGATCCCCTCGCACGGGGGTGACACCACGATCGAGCTGCAGAGCGGAAGGGGCCCGGTCCACCTGGTGGCAGCCACCGCCACCTCCGGGTAAGCGCCTCAGAAAAATCTTTGGCAACGTGGGCAACCTTTGCCCCGGGCCGGACGACTGATGCGCTGAGGAGATGCGGATCCGTCGGCCACGAGAGCCGCATCGAATCCTGCTCAGGGCGTCAGTTCCATGACTGAGGCCCTGGGCAGCCTGGTCCCGTCGAGTCCCTCCCTCGACGGGGCCCCTGGATCGCCTCTCTCCCGGCTGGTCGGAGCCGGGAGAGAGGTTTCGCAGATTCTGCCGCAGATCGGGTGACACTCGTGCGGCCGGACATCCGCCCGCGCGCCCGCCGCCGATGCTTCGATTCCCCCTTCGCACGAAGGGGGAACGGCGTGACGGCGCTGCTGATGAGCGTGCTGTTCGGGGTCAGCAGTGCGCTGATCCTGACCGGCTTCCTGATCTGCGCGGAGTACCGCTGGGTGGGCCGCTGCGAGTATCGGCTGCGCTGCCGGTGGCGGACCTGGGACGCCTACTGGCCGATCGAGGTACCGGCCGAGCTGAGCGTCCCGTTGTACTGAGTCGCCTGGTCCTGAGTCGCCGGCTGAGAGGTCTCAGCCGGCGGCCCGTTCAGTTCTGCTGACCGGCGAACCAGTCGTAGTTCTGCTGCGGCTGCTTGACCTCGAGCCTCAGCACTTCCTGCTCGTGCCAGGCCCGCAGGCGGTACACGAACTCGTACGGCAGATCATCGGGTCTGGCCGCCGCGAGGACGGCCATCGCCTGCTCGATCTGCTCCATGCCCGGTGACGACTCACTCATGCCGGGCAAGCCTAGAGCAGCTACCTGAGTGGTGCCCGGCCGGTCACTCCCGGTCCCGGGGCGGATGAGCCGGACGGGCTACTCGGGCCAGGCGAGCGGGACGGTGAACGGGTCGCCCCGGGAGTACTCGATGTGCATCATCCAGACCCAGGGGTCGTAGCGGATCCAGGCCGGTTCGGTGAATTCACCGATCCGCTCGGCGAACCGGTGAATCTCGGCGGACGTGGTGAACTCGTCCCAGAACGAACGGGTCACCGCCACCACCTCCAGGTGCGGCACGTACAGGGCCCAGGTGTGCGGCACCAGTTCATGCCCGGTGACCCGGCGCGAAGCGGTGCCGTGGACGTCGTGCACCCCGAAGACGCTGTGGACCGGCGCGTGCACCCGGAAGCCCGGATCAAGCTCCAGCGCCTTCACGCCGTAGCGGATCGCGTCGGCCTGGTTGCCGTCCTCGAGAGCCGCCTGGGCTCTGCTCCAGGCGGCGGTAACGGCCTGCGCATCTACCTGCTCGGTCTGCCCGTTAGCCATGAAGCCCAAGGCTAGGCAGGTGCCGGGCCCGGGCGTAGGGCCGTCCGGGTCACGCCAGCACCTCCGGGCCACGCCACCGCATCGGGTTTACGCCACCACGTCGGTCAGCCAGCGTTCGCACAGCCCGGTCCAGCTCGCGGTGTGCGGAATGCTGGTCATCGGGGGCATCCGCTCCCCCTCGGGTGCCTCGCCCCACGACACGCCGTCGGCCAGCCCGATGCCGTGATAGCCCTCGGGAAAGATGTGCAGCTCGCAGCTCACTCCGGCCGCCGCGCAGGCCCGGGCCAGTTCCAGGGTGTTGGGCAGGCCCGGCGGATCGTTCAGCGGGCACCAGGCGAAGACCGGGCCCATCCCGGCCGAGATGTGCCGGGCCGGTGAGAACTCGTCCCGCAGGTGCAGACGTCCGTTGGTCATCGTCTCGACCGGCGCCTCCGGCAGCAGCCGGACATCCGCCACGGTGTAGGCCAGGATGCTGAAATCTGGCTTCTCCGGCTGCGTCTGGAGCTCCTCGAAGCTCAGCACCGCGCCGGCCGCGAGCAGCCCGGCCAGATGCCCACCGGCGCTGGATCCGTAGACGCCGACCTTGCCGATGTCCAGCCCGCTGTCGAGGTCGTGCGCACGCACCCAGCTGAGCGCCTGCCGGGCCGCCACCAGGGGCCCGGGCCAGTCGAATTCGGACGGGAAGGGGTAGCGGAAATGGAACGCGTGCACCCCGATCGAGGCCAGCCAGTGCGCGATACCAAGGCCCTCGTGCGGAGCGTGGAAGCGGTACGCCCCGCCCGGGAACACGATGACGGCCGGGCGTGCACCGGTGAACTCAGGTGCCGCGGGCACCACGTCGATCCGGGTGGAGATCTCGAAAGTCAATGCTGACCTTACGGTTCGACCCCTCCATGCCTGACGCAGTCCGCCAGCGGCACGCGAAGCTGTTCAGGACACTACCTGAGGTGTCAAGCGCCGGCGAAGCCCGGCCAGGGCGAGGGCGGCCAGCAAAAGGTAAGCCAGCACCAGCAGTTCGGCACCGGCCTCGGCGCTGACCCCGATGCCGGTGTCACGGTCGTCGCTGAACACGATCCGGTTGACGGTGAGGAAACTCAGGTGCAGCCCGACCGCGGTCCAGATCGATCCGGTCGCCTCGCGAGCCAGCAGCAGCACCGCACCGAAGCAGGTCAGCAGCATTGCGTACGAAATCGGGTCCTGCCCGCCCGGTGCAAAGGTGACCGGTTCCGTGACAACTCCGAACGCCTTACCGGCCGCGGCAGCAAGCGCGATGGACGCCCCGGGCGCCAGCACGAAGCTTGCCGTCGCCACAACACCGGCCCAGCGAGGACGCAGGGCGCCCCGCAGCGAGCCGTAGACCGAACCCCGGAAAGCCAGTTCTTCGGGCACCGCCTCCAGCGCCAGCGCCACCAGGCTGTTGACCACCAGAAAGCCCAGGAGCGCCGCCCCGTCCAGCGAGGTGAAGCTGATCCAACCGGCCAGCCAGGCCGGCCCGATCACCACGGCCGCCGCCGCGAACGTGACCAGGATGCCGGTGAGCGCCTGCCCCGGGCGGGCCAGCGCCAGCACCGACCGGTCCCGCCGATGCACCAGCAGCACCGCGGGTACGGCAATCGCCAGGACGATCACCGCCGGAACGGCCTTGGCTAGCAGGTCCGGCGGATCGGCGACCGACTGCTCCAGGACCTCGACGGCAAAACCGGCCGTGGCCAGGGCGACGACGAAACTGCACCAGCCCAGGAGCGCCGGGCCCCAGTGATCCCGCATGCCCACATGATCACCGGCCGGACAGCGCGGGCTCAATGGAACTTAAGGCTAGGCCGGCAGCCACTTTGGTCGCCGCAGCGATCGCTCGGAAATAGTTCAACATTCAAGTACGCTACTGGGAGAACGCCACCCTCCGTCCCCGGGAGCCCGCCATGTCCGATCCGTTCAATCCGAAGGTGCCCGCCGGCGCCTACGACGACCTGCTCGCCGACGTGCTCCCGCAGGCCCGGGCGCAGCGGCTCTGGGAACCCTCCGACGGCCCGCTGCCCTCGTTGTTCGTCAGCCACGGGGCGCCGCCCACCCTGGACGACGCGGCCTGGCTGCGCGATCTGTACACCTGGGGGCAGTCGATGCCCAAGCCCCGGGGCATCGTGATCGTTTCGGCGCACTGGGAGAACGCGCCGCTGGCGATCTCGGCCTCGGAGGCCGGCACCGAGCTGTACTACGACTTCGGCGGCTTCCATCCGCGCTACTACCAGCTGAAGTACCGCTCGCCCGACGCCACCGCACTGGCCCGGCAGGTGGCGGGCACGCTGGCCGACACCGAGCCGCTGCACCAGTTCGTCAACCGCGGCCTCGATCACGGTGCGTTCATCCCGATGATGGCCATGTACCCCGCCGCCGACGTCCCGGTGATCCAGCTGAGCATGCCCAGCATGAACCCGTCGGCCCTGCTCAGGCTGGGTGAGCGGATCCGGTCGCTGCGCTCGGAGGGAATCCTGGTGATCGGCTCCGGCTTCATGACGCACAGTTTCGCGGTGTTCCGGCAGCCCGAACTGATCGGGCACAACCAGGCCTTCGATGCCTGGGCCGAGGACGCGATGGCCCGCGGCGACGTGGACGCCCTGGTCGACTACCGGGTCAAGGCCCCCGGCGCCCAGGTCGCGCACCCCACGGCGGACCACTTCGTACCCCTGCTGCTCACCCTCGGCGCGGCATCCGCCCCAGGTCAGGGCATCGAAACTGCTTTCGGCAGAATGGTGATGGGCAACTCGATCCGCTCGGTCCAGATGGCGTAGCAGCAACGGACGGGCCTCGGCGCGCCTTGGGCAGGTCGTCCCCCGCCCGAATTTTCCATCGTTGCAAATTTTTGCCCCGATCCTCTTGCCTGACGAAATTCGGCTGACATAGCGTCTTCACACGGCAGGGCAGCGTTGTCCTGCGCAGGCGAAGGAGGTCGTGGATCAATGACCGGATTCGGTGACGGGCTGAAGGTGGGCCGCCGGGGACTCCTCGGAGGTGCGGCCGGGGTGCTCGGAGCAGCGGCTTTGCCGGCCGCCTCGGCTTCGGCAGCTTCAGCGGCCCCGGCGGTTTCGGGAGCCCTGGCCGCGCCCAGGCCGCCGAAGGGCAAGTACCCGGAGAACTGGCCCGACCCGCAGCCCTACGGCCTGGCCGACCCCCGGCCGGAACTGTGGCCCACGAAGGAGAACTCCTTCGTCATGCCGCTCGAACTGCGCCCGCGCGACGAGGAACTCGGGCGGGTCTGGATCCGCGACACCTACGTGAACTGCTTCATCGTGGACGGCAAGCCGCTGTACGTGGCCACCGGTACCACCAACGCCGAGGGCCTGCCCGGCCCGGGCCCGTACAACGACGGCATCTTCGTCTGGACCTCACGTTCGGTGAAGGGCCCGTGGAAGCTGGCCGAAACCACCAAGATCCGGCCCAAGGCCGACAAGGGCAAGGTCTGGTCGCCCGAGTTCGCCAGTGAGAACACCTCCGACACCACGTACGTGGCCCCCTGGCAGGAGTGGTGGGAGGACGACGGCCAGTTCGGCAAGCGCGGTAACGTCTGGGCACCGGAAATCCACTACCACCGCGGCGTCTGGTACATCATGGCCTGCATGGGCGACCATTCGGCCAAGGTTGGCTCGTTCCTGCTGATCAGCGAGGGCGGCGTGGAGGGCCCGTACCGGGTGGCCAAGGGCAACCTGGAAAAGCCCTTCGGCGACCTGGCGCCCGGCCCCGACTGGGTGGACAAGGAGCGCTACCACTTCATCGACGGCAGCATGTACTCCGAGGGCAAGAACGCCTGGCTGGTGCTGCACAGCCACCTGTACGCCAAGTTCACCGACGACATGGAAGACATCGTCACCCCGACGAATCTGCCCAAGTTCCAGGAGAAACCGTACAACCAGGAGCCCTACCTGGAGGGCGCCTTCGTGATCAAGTACGAGAAGAAGTACTACCACCTGCTGGCCGCCTGGAACCGCACCACGCTGGATGCGGACGGCAGCCCCCGCTTCTCCCGGGAGCCGCTCAGCGGGCACAAGCAATACCAGTACGACACGGTGGTGGCGGTGTCGGACAAGTTCGAAGGCCCTTACTCAGAGCGCTATACCGCCGGGGTGGGCATCGGGCACAACAACTTCTTCGTCGACCACACCGGCAAGCTGTGGGCCACGTTCTTCCTGAACCCGGCCAGCGGCTACTACTCCAACCCGGCCCGGGTGGACGACGCCGCGGTGGCCGGTCTGGTCGAACTGGAGTGGACCGGCCCGAAGGGCAACCGCCTTCAGGTCAAACGGCCCGGCTGACCGTTGGTTCCTGGTCGAGGGCCAGCTCCAGCAGTCCTCGACCAGGAACCACCAGCCGAACCTCAGGTGGCAACCGGAATGCCGCGAATGCCGGGATGCGGCTGGTAGTCGGTGACCTCGAAGTGCTCGGCCCGGAAGTCGTGAATGTCGGCGACCGCGCGGCCGGCCTCGGTGAGGTGCACGGTCGGGAAGGGCAGGGGCTCGCGCTGCAGCATCGTCTCGACCGCTTCCTTCTGGTCGAGGTAGATGTGGGCGTCCGAAATGGTGTGGTAGTACGTGTCGGCCGGGTAGCCGGTGAGCTGCTCCAGCATCAGGGTCAGCGCCGCGTACTGCACGATGTTCGAGGGCACGCCCACCGGCACGTCGCCCGAGCGCTGGAACATGTGCAGGTGCAGCCGGCCGCCGAGCACACGCACGTGAACCCAGCCGTGGCAGGGCGCGATCGTGGTCCTGGGCAGCTTGCCCTCGCCCCGGATCTGGTACTGCGGGATCCACGGCGAGACGAAATGCGTTCGGTCGCCCGGCAGTTCGCGCAACTGCTCGACCAGGTGCCGGAACTGGTCGAATCCCGGTCCCTCAGCGGTGGGGAAGTCGTGGAAGGCGCCGCCGTACGAGCCGGGGCCGAGTGTGCCCGGCTCGATGCCCTTCTTGATGGTTTTTTCCGGGGTGGCCCACGCCCCCCACCAGTCGCAACCGAACTCAGCGAACTCGTCCATAGTTGTTGCGCCGTTGATGAAGGCGCACAGCTCGCCGATGGCCTTACGCCAGAACGCCTTGACGCTGCGCTCGGTGATCAGCGGGAAGCCCTGGTTCAGGGGGAACCTCATGGTCTGCTGCATCAGGGTCAGCGCGCCGACACCCTGACGGGTGGGTACCTCGATGCCGTCCTTGAGGATGTTCCCGAGCACGTTCCGGTACTCGGAAGAGGGCTGACGCTGGTCGAAAGGCAGGTACTCCACGCGGGTCAGGTTACCTGCCGAGTTGCTCGGCCCGATCCTCCCGCTCTTCCTCCTGCTTGATCTCACGGAAGTTCAGGTACGAGTAGACGACGGTGGCCGCGGCGATCAGTCCCGACACAATCAGGGACGCTCCCACTCCCCACCCGCCTTTGAGCCACCAAGCGTCGTCGACGGGCCACCAGGACGGCACCGGCGTGCCGACACCCCAGACCACCCCTGTGGCCATCAACGCCGCGATCCCCACCACCGACATCGCAATGCGCAGCGGGTTGGCCACACTGTCCGCCGCCGTCCGCAGCGCCGCCTTCTTGACCGGCTCCAGCCGCTGCTCAGCCCATTCGTACTGGGTGGCCAGCACGGCCATGCCGGCGAACAGCGCCAGCAGACCCGGCCCGGGCAGCACCAGCGCCGCAATTCCGGCCAGCACCAGAGCCCAGCCGACGACCTGCAGCGCGATGCTCTTCAGGGCGTTCGTCCCGGGCACTCTCATCGCCGTCTCCTGCCGCCGTTCGTCCTGTCCTGCCCATTCCACCGCGCTCTCGCCGAGCCTGCGCGGCCATGCTGCCCAACGGGCGAAAGGGCTGGGAGGGTTCCGGCCGGTATCCACCTCAGCGTGCGATTTCTTCTGCGCCTGGCGGCTCAACCCCGGCCGCCCGGATGCCGAAGACGCAGGCGAGCGGAGAGGCAGGGACCCACCGTGTTCGAACTGATCTACGCCAGCCGGGCCGTGATGGATCTGAGCGAGTCCGAGATGGAGGCGTTCCTCGGCACCAGCCGGGACAACAACGCCGAGGTCGACGTCACCGGCTGCCTGCTGCACGTGCACGACGTGCCGCGGGACCGGTCGTACTTCGTCCAGTTGCTGGAAGGACCGGAGGGCGCGGTGGAGCATACCTACGCCCGGATCCGCCGGGACTCCCTGCACCGCGACGTCACCGCCGTGCACCGCGGCCACCGCGACGGCCGGGCCTTCGAGGCCTGGCGGATGCGGCTGGCCACCATCACCACCGACACCGTCTTCAGCCTGATCTCGGTCGACCCGGTGCGGCTGAGCGATGCCCGGCCCACCTTCGACCTGCTGATGAACCCCTCGATGGCCCGGGCTCTGCTGGAACTCGAGGCCGGCGTCGCGACCCCGGGGTGACCCGTATGGCCGAACCCGGTGAAGTGGTGTTGGCTCTGACCAGGATCTGCTGAACCGGCGGGAGCGTGGTCATGAGCGGTGTTCTGGAGTTCGAGGGTCACCTCCGGCGTTCCATCGAGCTGGCCCACCTGGCCGTGCAGCGCGGAGACCATCCGTTCGGCGCGGTGCTGCTCTCGGCCGAGGGCGAGATGATCGCCGAGGGGATGAACGCGGTCCCGAGCACCGGCGACGTGCGCGCCCACGCCGAACTGGAGGCCGTGGTCAACGCCCGGCGCCTGGGCCCGGCCGAGCGGGTACCGGGCGGGATCATGATCGCCAGCGGTGAGCCCTGCCCGATGTGCGCCACCGGCATGGTCTGGGCCGGGCTCTCCCGCATCGTCTTCGCCGCTGCTGTAACGGACTTCACACAGTACCTGGCACCGGGTCCGCGTTTCGGCCTGCGCTGCAAGGACATCCTCGACAGCGCCTCGGTGGACATCCAGCTGGAAGGCCCGGTCGACGGCGTCGGAGCGCTCGAGCCGTTCCAGGTCTTCGCCGCCCGGAACTAACGACGCCAGGTGTGCTCCGGCGCGTAACCCAGTACCCGGCGGGCCTTGTCGATCGACAGCAGGGTCTCGTGCTCGCCCAGGTCCTTGCGGATCTCCACGTCCGGAAAGACCTCGGCCATCAGCGAGGCACTGGAGCGAGACATCACGGTGTCGGAGTTGGCGATGATGAACACCTCGCGCCCGGTGCCCTGGTGCTCCAGCGAGCGCCGCACGGCCTGGGCGCCGTCGCGGGCATCGATGTAGCCCCACAGGTTCCACTTGCGCTTCCTGGGATCGGCGTCGAACGAGGGGAATTCGGCGTAGTCCTCGGGGTACATGACATTGGAGAAGCGCAGGCCGATCATGCTCAACTGCGGGTCCCAGCGGCAGAACTGCGTCGCCATCTCCTCTTCTAGCGTCTTCACCAGGGAGTACGTCGATTCGGGACGCGGTGCGTAGTTTTCGTCGACGGGCACGTAGGGCGGTGGAGCGTCGAAGGGCAGACCCAGAACGGTTTCGCTGGAGGCCCAGACCACCTTGTGCACCCCGGCGCTGCGGGCGGCGTTGAACACGTTCCAGGTGGCCGGGGCGTTGTTGGCGAACGTGGCCGAGTTCGGGATCAGACCCGGAGCGGGTACGGCAGCCAGGTGCACCACTGCCTGCGGACGCGGACCCCGTTCGTCCACTGCTCCTGAGACGATCTCCAGCACTTGGCCGTAATCGGTCAGATCGGCGCGGACGAAGTCCCCGCTCCAGCCGGGCACCGGCACCCGGTCCACCGCCAGCACGTCCCAGCCGTGGGCGGCCAGGTCGTCCACCACCACCCGGCCCAGCTTGCCCGCGGCTCCAGTGACAACAACGCGTCCGGTCATGCCTGCGAATCTAGCCGCCGCGTCAATGCCCTCTAACCTGGCCTGGTGAAACCGTTCGAGATCCCGTGGCCCGCCGGAGAGTCCTGGCTGTTCGTCTGCCTGGTGCCCGACCTGGAGCGAGACACCGCTGCGGCCAGGCTGTTCCAGGACTGCCGCGAGGCGATGGCCGGATTCCCCATCGCCACCGTGCCCGACCACGCAATGCGGATCACCCTGGCCAAGGTCGGGGACGCCCCGGCGGCCCAGGTCACCGCCGACGAACGGACTGGCCTGCTCAAGGCGCTGGGCGAACAACTGAAGGCCGTGGAGCCGTTCCAGATCACCGCCGGCAGCCCACTGGCCTACGCCACCGGCGCCCTGTGCGACCTCGAGGACGAGCCCCTGCAGGCGCTGATCACCGTGATCCGCTCCGCTATTCGCGAGTTACGGGGCCCCGAGGCCGACACCTTCCACCCCGGCGTCACCCACCTGACCCTCGGTTACGCCTACGACGAGGCATCCACCGACGAACTGGCCCGCAAGCTACGGCGAGTGCGGCCCAGTCACGCACCCCTGCACGTCGACGCCGTGCACCTGCTCGAGGTCAGCACCAAGGCCGGGGGCTTCGAACTCGCTTCGGTGGGCCGGGCGCCGCTAGGCCATTGAGGCGGCCATCGCAGAGGCGTGCGGGCCGATGAGAATCAGCAGGCCGTCCGGCGAGAGCGCGACCGGCTGGTCCGGGTAGGTCCGCCGGGCGGCCTCCACGTCCTGCTCGTCCCAGACCGCCTTCACCCCGACCCCTTCGATCGGGAAGATCAGCGTGCCCTCGATCATCTCGATGCCGCCCACCGCCAGCCCGGGCCAGCGCCACTGCCACGCAGCCGCGCTCCTCAAAGCCTGATCCTGATCATCCACGCCACCCACCCTACGGCCGCGCGTTCGACCACCGGTTCACCAGCGCTGGTGACGGCAATTGCGGCTTTGGAACGCTTCCAGCGCCACTAACGCTGGTGAACCCGGGTCGGTGAGATCAGGGGACGGGGGTGGCGATGGTGAGGAGGGCGGCGCGGAGCTTGCGCAGGTCCTCGTCGGGGGATTCGAGGAGGGGCATCCGTACCGCGGCGCTCGGGATGACGCCCAGTTCGGTGAGGGCGGCCTTGGCCATGATCGCGCCGGACGAGGTCCGCATGATCGCGTCGGTCAGCGGGATCAGCGCGGCAGCCACCTCCTGGGCCCGGTCCAGATCGTGCTTGCGCACCGCCCGGATCAGCTCTTCGTTGCGGTCGGCCACCACGTTGCCGACGACGCTGACCACTCCGGTGGCGCCGCTGGCGAGGTAGGGCAGGTTCAGTTCGTCGATGCCGCTGTAGTAGGCCAGCCCGGTGCGCGCCATCACCGTCATCGCCTCGAACAGGTCGCCCTTCGCGTCCTTGATCGCCTGGATCCGGGGGTGCGCCGCCAGTTCGACGATCGTGGACGCGGCCAGCGCCAGTCCGGTACGGGCCGGCACGTCGTAGAGCATGATCGGCAGCCCGGTCGAGTCGGCGACCGCGCGGCTGTGGGCCACCACCCCGGCCTGGGTGGGACGGTTGTAATACGGCGTGACCAGCAGCAGGGCGTCCGCGCCGGCCGCCTCGGCCTCGCGCGCCTTGGCGATCGTCGCCTTCGTGTCGTAGGTGCCGACCCCGGCGATCACCTTGGCCTGGCCCTGCACCTGGGCCTTGACCGTGCGGATCAGCTCCATCGCCTCGGCGTCGGACAGCGTGGCCGACTCGCCGGTGGTGCCGTTGACCACGATGCCGTCGCAGCCGGTGCTCAGCAGGTGCTCGACCAGGCTGGTCACGGCCGCGGAGTCGATCGAGCCGTCCGGCTTCATCGGGCTCACCATGGCCACCAGGTTGGAGCCGAAGAGCAGGTCAGCAGGCACGGGCGTGGAGGTCATGGGGCCATCCTGACGAATCCGATGCCCACGGTCCAGCAAAGCATTCTTGGCGGTATTGCGTAGCCTGGCTTCATGATCGATGTGACCGCCCTGCGCGCCCTGCGTTCCGTGGCCACGCTGGGCACCCTGGCCCGGGCCGCCGACGAGCTGGGCTTCACCGCCTCGGCCGTGTCCCAGCAGATCAAACGCCTGGAACGCGAGGTCGGCGTGCCCGTCCTGGCCCCGGCCGGTCGCGGCGTGGTCCTGACCCCGGCCGGGCAGGCCATCGTCGACACCGCCCCCTCGGTCTTCCAGGCCCTCGAGCACTGCGCCGAGGCCGCCCGTTCGGTGGCCGACGGCGCCCCCAGCGGAACCCTGCGCGTAGTCGCCTTCTCCACCGGCGTCCGCGGCCTGCTCGCCCCCGTCGTCCCTGCGCTCTCCACCCACGCCCCCGAACTACGGCTGCACATCTCCGAAGAAGACCCCGAACAAGCCCTCCGCAGCGTGGACGCCGGCACTGCCGACCTGGCGCTCACCCACGACGCCGACGGACTCCCGGTAGCCCTCTCCCCCTCCATGCTGCAGCGGCACATCCACACAGACGTCGGTGACGTCGTCCTCCATCGCTCCCACCCCCTCGCCGAACTGGATCGCCCCCTGGCGGTCTCCGACCTGGCCGGCCACGCCTGGGTCACCTCTCCCCCGGGAACCGTGTGCCACCAATGGTTTCGACGTCTGTTCGCCGGTGCCGGAGTAGAACCAGACGTCCGCCACCTGATCGACGACTTCAGCACCCAACTCTCCCTCGTAGCCTCCGGCGACGTCATAGCCTTGATCCCCCGCCTGGCCCGCCCCCCGCTACGCGAAGACCTGCTGTCACTCCCCCTGAAGCGAGCCCCCAAGCGAGAGGTCTACGCCGCCTGGCGCCGCAGCGCCAACGCCAGCCCCGCAATCCAGGCCGTCCTCCGGGAACTGAGCAAGACAGACGCCTGACGTGGCCCTAACGGACCTCTAGGCAAGAACCGGCGACGCGACTACCCTCAGGACATACCAAGGAAGGTATATCGTTCATATGTGACGAGACACCACGTCATCGAGCTCGAGCCGGAGGTCCGCGAGTGGCTCGGGACGTTGACGCTCATTGAATATGCCAAGGTCGAGGCGATGGCCGACATCCTCTCCGAACGCGCCGAGACGTTGGGTGAGCCCTATTCGCGCCACCTGCGAGGCAAGACCCGGGAATTGCGTTCCACTTGGCTCGGGACGCCGTCCGGATCAGCTACTGGCTGGCACCAGGCGCACGCGTGGTTCTCCTGACCGTCTTTCGGAAAACGAGACAGGTGGAACGGGCAGAGGTGGAGCGAGCTGTGGCAGCGCAGCAGGCGTGCGCGGAAGGCCACGAGGCCCATGCGCCTGCGACCGAGGTATACGAGCGTAAGTGGTTCTCCGGATTGGGGAAATGATGACGAACGGCCACAGCCGGTGGGAGCGCACCGGAGCAGACGAGCACGCCGAAGCATATGCAGAGGCACGCGCGGCCCTCATGCTCGGGCAACTGGTCCATGACCGGCGAGCTGCCCTCGGCCTGACTCAGGCAGAACTTGCCGATCGAGCTGGGATGACTCAGCCTCAGCTCTCCCGTCTGGAGTCCGGGGGTGCCACTCCCACTGTGCCACTCCTGGCTCGCCTGGCCGCAGCACTGGATGCCGACCTCGACATCTCGTTCCGTCCACACAGTCCGTTGGTAGCCTGACCGACACTCATCCCCGTCACTGAGACAATTGCATTCATGGGGAATGAGGCACCCGCCTGGCACAACACCACGCATGACTGGGCGCGAGCGGTGGATGCCGCTCACCTGGCCGAAATCCGCGGCAAGCCGACGGCGTTCGCGCCCACCGGCGTCCTCCATCTGGTTCTCGAGGTGCTGGCGTATGCGGCCGACGAGGCGGAAAGCAAGGGACGAGTGGGGAACTGCTCGGTGGAATGGCACGCCGATGGTTCGGTGTCGGTGAGCGATGACGGGCGGGGCACCGACACCCGGTACGACGAGGCCGGCGAACCGGTGAAGAAGCCGGTGATGAGCACGAAAGATCTGCGTTTCTTCGATTTTCCGCAGGCGCAGACGCTGCCGGACGGCCATCCGCGCCGAGGGATGTCGGTGGTGGCTGCGTTGAGCACGTGGCTGGTGCACACCAATCGGCGTCACGACCGGTCGTGGACGCAGCGCTACGAACACGGGATTCCGGTGACCGGGCTGGTGCCGCTCGAAGAGCAGGGCAGTACCGGGACGACCGTTCACTTCCGGCCGGATCCGGCGCTGTTCAGCTCGCCCCCGATGTTTCCCGCGCTGCAGATCAGGGTGGGTGCGGCTCACCCTGGAACGTCGTAGGGCCACTGCGTAGCGTCGAGGACATGGTTTCTTATCAGCGTCCGACCGGATCGGGCTTCGGTCCGGAAACGACTACGGCAGAGGTGCTCAGCGGTATCGATCTGACCGGCCAGGTGGCGATCGTGACCGGCGGGTACTCGGGGATCGGCATCTCGACCACGCAGGCGCTGGCCGCCGCCGGGGCCACGGTGGTGGTGCCCGCGAGACGTCCGGATGTCGCGGCGCAGCAGCTGGGCGGTATCAAGGGAGTGGAGGTGGCCGAGCTGGACCTGGCCGACCTCGGCAGTGTGCGGGCCTTCACCGAGTCCTTCCTGACCGGCCGGAAGAGCCTGGACCTGCTGATCAACAACGCCGCCGTCATGGCTACGCCGCTGACCCGGGTGGGACCGGGCTGGGAGGCGCAGTTCGCCACCAATCACCTCGGGCACTTCGCCCTGACCGCACTGCTGTGGCCTGCGCTGGTCCGGGCCGAGGGAGCACGGGTGATCAGCCTGAGCTCCTGGGGGCACAAGGCTTCGGACATCCGGTGGGACGACCTGCAGTTCCACAACGGCTACGAGAAGTGGCAGGCGTACGGGCAGGCCAAGACCGCCAACGTGCTGTTCGCCCGCCACCTGGACAAGCTGGGCGAACCGGTTGGCGTACGGGCGTTCTCAGTGTTCCCCGGCGGCATCCGCACCCCGCTGCAGCGCCACCTTCCGGACCGCGAAATGGTCGCCCTGGGCTGGATCGATGAGGCGGGTAACGACATCTACCCCTGGAAGACTCCGGACCAGGGGGCAGCCACCACCGTCTGGGCAGCCACCTCACCACAACTCGACGGCATGGGCGGCGTCTACTGCGAGGACGTGGACGTAGCGGCGATCGCCGACCTGGGCACCGAAGAGGGCCACGCACGCGGCGTGAACCCCTACGCCATCGATCCCGTTTCTGCCGAGCGGCTTTGGACCCTGTCGGCCGGTCTGACCGGTACCAACCTCTAGGACCGGCGTGCAGTGCCGGTGCGGCCGCTCAGGTTGTGCACCCAGCCGTCCTCGGCCGGAAGCGCGGCGGTGAGGTCTTCGAAGTAAGTTCGGGCCAGCCGGTCGTTCTGCGCGGTGAACTGCACTGTCACCTTCGGGTGCTGGGCCAGCGCGGTGCCCAGCCGGGCGCCCAGCAGACCTCGCAGCCGACTGCCGTCGCCGAACCCGATTCGCCGCGCGACGTGGTTGTTCAGGATGACCAGGAGCTGATCGCCCTCGGCCCGGATGTCAGCCCCGATCAGCGCCCGCGGGTCGTCGGCACTGAACAGCACTCGGTCGAAGGTGTGCACCGCTCGCCAGCCCACCACCGCCATGACCAGGGCGTAGGCCACCAGCACGGCCGCCAGGAGCCAGCCCAGCGCGCTCCAGAACGGGAACGCGGACACGTACCGGTTGAAGATCAGGACGTCGGCCAGGGCCAGCAGCCCCAGCGAACCGACCCCGAGCACCCAGATCGACGGCTGCCGGGCCAGGTAGAGCGGCGTCCACAGGGCGAACGCCGCGCTGGCCTCCCGTGCCGAGGTCAGCCGCACCTGATCATCGGCCACGGCGGCGATCAGGTGCTTACGCAGCGCCGACGGGTCACGGGCAGCATCGATCCGGGCAGACGGGTCGGGAGTGGTCACAGCAGTCCGTTCAAGCAGGTGGTCTACCGAGGTCCGTCATCACTACGCACGGCCTCGAACAACGGTTGTTCCGGGAGGATCCTCCCGGAACAACCGCGTCCCATATTACTGAGCGTTCCAGAACCCACCGGCGAAGCGGTGCTGGAAGAGCTGGTGGTTGCCGCCTACCGAATCGGGGACGAGGTTGGTCGCCAGCGAGGTGAAGGCCACCGTCCGTGCCCCCTCCGAAAGCGCTATACCCCATATGCCACTGCTGTTGTTCGCCTGCGAACCGTCGGCCGCCACCGAAGCCCGCGCGGTGCGGTCGTTGGCCAGGTCCCGGACGAAGACGTCCTCCTCGTCGGTGTCCCCCTCGACCAGGTTCTTGTCGTAGGACATGAAGCCCACGAACCGCCCGTCCGGGGAGAGCGCCGGCTGACTGCCGTGCTCGGTGGAGCGCTCGCCGGTC
This sequence comes from Kineosporia babensis, assembly GCF_021129305.1. Classification (GTDB taxonomy): domain Bacteria; phylum Actinomycetota; class Actinomycetes; order Actinomycetales; family Kineosporiaceae; genus Kineosporia; species Kineosporia babensis. Next base: position 312,728 of record NZ_JAJOMB010000001.1, read on the forward strand.
AGCGTGACGTTGGCCAACTCGGTAGCGCCGGTAACGCGGTCCCGAACGTAGATCTGCCGGTTGTAGCCGGGTTCGCCCTCCACGATCCCCGCCACCGAACTGCCGTCGTAGGCGATCACGCTGGCGTCGTGCGAGAGACTCGGGCTGCCGGTGCCGTACTTGATCGGGGTGACACCGCCGGTCGCCTGCTCACCGTTCGGGCCGACCGAGACCCTCGTCGTCTCAGAGGTCTCCAGGGAGTGCAGGAAGACGTCGCTGATGCCGTTGGTGTCGCCGGGAACCAGGTTGGCGGCGCCGGAGCGGAACGCCACCCACTTGCCGTCCCCGGAGAGGTCGGGCTCGAGGGCGGAGTTGTAGGAACCGTAAGGCGCCTGCTCTCCCGAGGAAGAGACGCTGACGCGGGTGAGCTCGCCGGTCTCCCGTTTCCAGACGAACACGTCCCCGACCTTGTTCGTGTCGCCCGGAACCAGGTTGTCCCTCGACGAGGAGAACGCGACCACGCCACCGTCGGCCGAGATGGAGGGTTCGCTCTCACCTCCGTAGCCGGTGGCCTCGGCCACCGCGGAGATGTTGGCCAGTTTCCCGGTCTGTAGATCCTTGACGAAGATCCGCGGCGACAGCGACGGCGTGGAGTCTCCGGGCAGCAGGTTGGTGGCGTCGGACGAGAAGGCCACGTAGCGCCCGTCGGCCGAGATGTCGACGTCGTAGCTGCCGCCGTTCGGCCGGGCGCCGTTCAGCCCGACCGAGATCTTTTTGGTCACTCCGGTTTTGGTGTCCCGGACAAAGACGTCCCAGTCCCCGGCGTCCGGATCGCTGGTCAGCCCGCTGTCGGTAGAAGCGAACGCGACGTACCGGCCGTCCGCGCTGACCGCCGGGTTCTTGGCATTTCCGGTCGGCGCCGCCCCGCTCGCCGTCTGAGTGACCAGTTCCGTGGTCGCCGCCGTTTCGGCCGCCTGGGCCGGCAAGGCCAGCAACGCACTGATCCCGGCGGCGGTGACGACCCCCACCGCTGCCCGACTGCGCATGTCAAACCGCATTCTCGCGTTCCCTCCGCATACCGCTGAATTTCCCCGAGCGACAATGACACTCACAGGCTAGGCAGACAGCTGACGGTTTCCCGGCGAGATTTCTCAAACGTTACCTATGCCACAGATCGGCCTCTACCGGCAGGACCGGCAGCCAGCGGCGGGCGCACTGCACCCGCGCATCATCCTCGGTCAGCGAATCCACCAGCCGGATACTGCCGTCCGCCAACCCGAGCACCCAGTCCGGCCGGTAATCACCGGCCGGAGTCGGAATGACGTAATCACGAGGGAGTTTCACGACGATCTGGGCGTCGGCATCAATCGGGGCCGGATCGACGTAGCGGTATTCGTGGCGCTCGTCCCGCAGCTCGTAGGTCAACTGCCCGACCGTCTGGACCGCCTTCTGCTCGTTGATCCGACGCGCGGCCTCGGCGATGAAACCCTCCGGATTCCGCCGGAACTGCGTGAAGGTTTCGTCGGAGACCTGTTCCAGCAGATCAGCGGTGGTCCGGCGGGTGAGGCCGGTCCGCACCGATATCTCGCCCACCAGATCGTAATTCCCGCCGGGCCCCGGATCCATGAGCAACGGACGATTGAGGGCAGCGATGCCGGCCGCGACGAGTCGGTCGGTGGCCAGGGAAACCCGGTAGACCGCCTTGCGATTGATCAGATTCCACAGCCGTTGCGCCTCGGGACCGAACTCGAGGGCCCGAGGTCTCGCCCGGCGATCGTCCACCGGGACGGGGAAATCGCCGTCGCTCTCCTTCTGCAGGCCTTCGACGAACTCGGTGTAGGACTCGTCGGTGACCACGGTCAGAACGTTGATCTCGTGGACCGTCAGGGGATTGTCCATCCGCCGGCCCTGCTGGTTCACCGCCAGCCGCAGCCCCCGCCCGATCTCCTGACGCCGGGATATCCTGGTACCGCTCTGCTTGAGCATGCCCATCACGAAAACATTGGGATTGTCCCAGCCCTCGCGCAGAGCCGAGTGCGAGAAGATGAACCGCACCGGCTCGTCCAGCGAAAGCAGCCGTTCCTGGTCCCGCAGAATCAGGTCGTACGCGGCCAGGTCCTTCGACTGCCCGGCCTCGTCGCCGGTCTTGTACACGTCCCCGTCGATCCAGTGCCGGCTCTTCTTGTCCACCGAAAAGTAGCCGCCATGCACCGCAGCCGCGCTGTCCCGGCGCAGATAGTCGGCGTATTCGCCATCGGCCGGTACCACCGCGCTGAGCGCCGCATACTCCTGCTCGAACATCTCGGCATAGGGCCCGAGTACCCCCGGCCGCCCGTAGTCCCGGTACTTCGCCACCTCGTCGATGAAGAACAGCGAAAGTACCTTGACGCCCTGCCCGAACAGTTCACGCTCCTTCTCCAGGTGAGCCTTGATCACCTCGCGGATCTGAATCCGGCGCCCGTCCTCGGACAACTCCAGGCCACGCACCGCAACTTTCTTCACCAGCTTCTGCCGAAAGGCCGCCACCGCATCCAGCCGGTGCACCTTGACGTGCTCCACCCGATGCGTCGCCGAATACCGCAGCATCATCAGCGGATTGAATCGGGACAACGACTCCAGCGATCTACTGGAGCCGATCTTCTGCGGCTCGTCCACAATCACGATCGGCCGGGTTTCCCGCAGCACGTCGATCGGCCGGCGCCCTTGGAACGCGTCCAGTTCGTCGTAGATCCGCCGGCTCTCCCGGCCCGGTGCATTGAACGCCTGCAGATTGATGATCATCACCTGCACCCCGGCCTCCGAGGCGAAGCGCTCCACCTCGCGCAGCCCGGCCGGCGATGAACTGTAGACGAAGGTCCGGGGACGGGTGCCGTACTCCTGCTGAAAATGCTCGGCAGTCAGGTCGAACGACCGTTTCACGCCCTCACGAATCGCGATCGAGGGCACCACCACGACGAACCGGCTCCATCCATAGCGCCGACTGAGCTCCAGAATGGTCTTGCCGTACACGTAAGTCTTACCGGTTCCGGTCTCCATCTCGACATCCAGATTGGGGACGCCCGGGGCACCGATGCTGTCGGCGAACGTTCTCGAAAGGGGCAGGTCTCGCTGGGCCTGTACGGTATGGATGTTGGCCATCAGCTGCAGCGGCGAAAGAGCGATCTCGGCATTGCGCGGGCCGGTGCTGCGCGGCTGTCCGAGGAAGACGTCAGCCACCGCGGCCACTGCCTGCGTCTGATAGTGCTGGACCTTGAACTGCAGCTTCATCCGGCTCAGATCAGCTTCACGTCGGTGTCCGGAACGATCTCACGGAAGACCTGCCCGGCATTGATCAGGTCCTGGTCCGAGGCGAAGCCGGACTCCCGCAGCACCAGTCGCGGCGGGCGGCGTTCGGCCAGGGCCCGGATCAGGTCAAGGTCGATCCCGGCGTCGAAGCAGGCGGTCAGCTCACCGACCACGAAAACCTGCTTACCATTCAGCTTTTCCTGAGCGATCGGCTCATCCAACGGTAGCGCCGAACTCAGCAGCACCTGGAACAGCAGATCCTCCGGCGTGCGATCCGGCTTGACCAGGTCGGCCACCAGATCCCGCCGCGGGCCCGGCCCGGGCGCCCGCACGGCATCGACCAGGTTCGTGCTGTCCACCCGCAGCACCCGAAACCCTTTGTCCAGCAACGGGCGATCGGCCGCCAGCGCCCGCCCGGCCCGCCGCAGGCGTTCTTTGGCGACCTCCGCAATCGTCTCAAATCCGGCCTTGAAAGCCTCGGTCCCCGGTGCACACGCCTCCGGCAACTGCACCGCGATGAACCGGCGCCGCCCGCCGTCCTCGCGGTTCAGCGCCATCACGGCATGCGCGCTGGCCCCCGATCCGGCGAAGAAGTCCAGCACCAGCGCGTCCGGGGTGGTGGCGATGGCGATCAGTTTCTTCAGCAGGTCAACCGGTTTCGGGTGGTCGAACACCGTGGCCCCGAACAGCTCCCGGATCTCCCGGGTACCGGCCTCGGTGCGCACCTCCTTCTCGTCCCAGACCGTCTTCACCTTCTGGGTCGAGGGCCGGTGCTTCTCGTACACGTTCCAGGCGCCGCCCCGCACCTGCCGGGCCACCACCGTCGAGGCCTTCGGATCACCGGCGACGATGGCCGCGGAAACCTTCTCCCGGCCCCACCGCCAGCAACTCTCCACCCCCTCGCGGTTCAACGGCACCGCCGCCAGCGGGTACTCGTCCGAGGGTTCCAGCGACACCGCCGCATAGCCGTTCGCATCGGTCAGCGCCGGGTTCACGTAGAACGGGTAGAACAGGTTCGGCCGGTTCGCCCGGCTGAACCGCGGATTACGATTGCGCAGGTCACGCGCCACGTACCGGCCCACCTCGTCGGCCAGCGGCAGGTCCGAGACATCACGCGGCAGATCGTAGATCCCGGCGCCGCCGCTGCGCCCGTAGATCAGCAGGTACTCATGGGTCTGGGCCAGTGCCAGGTAGTCCCGCCCGCCCTTGTTGGCCTGGACCACCACCTGGGCGACCCGGCCGTCGTCGCCGAACAGCTCGTCCAGGATCTGGGCCACCCGGGCCTGTTCCTTGTCGTCGATGCTGACCGCGATGATCCCGTCGTCGCTCAGGAACGAACGCGCCAGCTTCAGCCGGGCGTAGATCATGCTCAGCCAGTCGCTGTGGAACCGGCCACCCGACTCCGGGTTGGGCACCAGACGGGCCCCCGAAGCGTCCATCTGCCCTGAAGAAAGCAGATATTCGGCGGTTCCGACCGAGAAGTCGTCGTTGTACACGAAGTCGTTACCGGTGTTGTAGGGCGGGTCGATGTAGATCAGCTTGACCTGGCCCAGGTAGGACTCCTGCAGCAGCTTCAGGGCGTCCAGATTGTCGCCCTCGATGAACAGGTTTCGCGTGGTGTCGAAGTCGACCGAGTCCGCGCGGACCGGGCGCAACGTCTTCGCGACCGGGGTGTTGGCCGCCAGCGCGGCCTTCCGCTTGCCCGGCCACTCCAGGTGGTAGCGCTCCTGGGGCCCTTCCACCGCGGCGCCGGCCAGTTCCTGGCGCAGCATGTCGAAGTCGATCACCCGGCGCACCACCTCGTCCGCGCCGACCTGCTCGGTGACCGCGCTGGGGAAGAGTTCGGCGAGCTTGTCCACGTTCCCGTCCGCCGCGTCGGGCGAAGTCATCCGCAGTCTCTCCACCGGGTTCCTCAGCTCGGAGTCGGTCCAGGTGGAGTGTAGGAGCCCGGCCCCGCGCCGATCAGTACCTCCGTGCTCGGGTCGTAACGTAGTTCGGGCGTTTCCGGCACCGCGCCCACGATCACGTCCGCACGTTCCCAGGGCCGGTCGTCCTGAAGGAACGGCACCTCCTCGGCCTCCCACTCGTCCCACAGCCGCTCGGCGGTGGCGTGGTCGGTGCCCTGCTCGGCCATGTCCCGCTCCAGTCCGCGCCGCTTGGCGTCCGCGTAGTCCGAGCGCACCCAGATCGCCACGTCCAGGTAGGGCACCAGCGAGCGCCGGGACACGCCGACCCCCTCGATGATCAGCAGCGCGGCATCGGCCGCAACCGTGATGTGCCCGTCCCGGCCGTGCGATGCCCAGCCCGGCGGCTGGTAGTGCACGCCCGTACCGGCCAGGTACGGGGTCAGCACGCCGCTGATCATCTGCTCGTCCCAGTCGAAGCGGGAGTGGTTCCAGGCGACGTCGTCCGAGTGGACGACCGTGGCGCCGGTGTGCTCGGCCAGACGCCGGGCCAGCGAGGTCTTGCCGCTGGCGCCGCGACCGTCCACGGCGACCACCCGGCGGCCGGCCAGCGACCCCGCCAACCCGGCCAGGGACGTCCGTTGCCAGGTTCGGTCGTTGGGCTCTCCCGGTCCCGTCCGCATTCAGGCAAGGTACGGGGCGGGTGCGAGAGGGTGGGGCGCCAAGTGCGGACGTCGGCCATGCAACGTGGGTGATGCGGGCGTCGTCTGTTCGAGAGCAAGATCCCGCGGGCCGGGCAGGTTCCGGCCGGGCAACAGACTGCAGGAGGAATGGTGGGCTTGTTCGACAAGATCCGCGGTGAGCTGGTCGACATCATCGAGTGGCTGGACGACAGCCGCGACACGATGGTCTACCGGTTCCCGCGGTATCAGAACGAGATCAAGATGGGCGCCCAGCTCATCGTGCGCGAGTCCCAGGTGGCGGTCTTCGTCAACGAGGGCACCATCGCCGACGTCTTCCAGCCCGGCACGCACACCCTCGAGACCCAGAACATGCCGGTCCTGAGCACGCTCAAGGGCTGGAAGTACGGGTTCAACTCGCCGTTCAAGGCCGAGGTCTACTTCGTCAGCACCCGGCAGTTCACCGAGCTGAAGTGGGGCACGCAGAACCCGATCATGCTGCGTGACGCCGACTTCGGGATGGTCCGGGTGCGGGCCTTCGGCGCCTTCTCGGCCCGGGTGGTGGACCCGGCCAGGTTCCTCAAGGAGCTGGTCGGCACCGACGGCCTGTTCAAGACCGACGAGGTCAAGGAGTTCCTGCGCCAGCTCATCGTCGGGCGTCTGGCCGGGGCTCTGGCGCACGCCCAGGTGGCCGTGCTCGACCTGGCCCTGCACCAGGAGCAGATCGCCGCCCGGCTGGCCGGCACGCTGACCGAGGAGCTGGCTCCCAACGGCATCGCGGTGCCGAAGTTCATCATCGAGAACGTCTCGCTCCCGCCCGAGGTCGAGCAGGCGATGGACAAGCGCACCCAGATGGGTGTGCTCGGTGACCTGAACAAGTACACCCAGTTCCAGACCGCCAACGCGATCGAGAACGCCTCCAACAACCCGGGCGGCGCCGGCGACGCGATGGGCATCGGCCTGGGTGTGGGTATCGGTCAGCAGGCCGCCGCCTCGATGTACCAGCAGCCCGCCGCGCAGCCCCCGGCCACAGCCCCGGCGGCTCCCGCCGGTCCCCCGCCGCTGCCGACGGCCGCCCAGTGGTACGTCGCCGTGAACGGTCAGCAACTCGGTCCTCTGGACGAGGCCGGACTGCAGGCCCAGGTCTCCGGCAGACAGCTCACCGCCACCACGCTCGTGTGGCGAGCCGGCCTCAATGAGTGGACGCAGGCGTCCAACGTTCCGGAGATCGCCCGTCTGCTGCCGCAGGGCCCGCCGCCGCTGCCCCCGCAGTAGTTCCTTCGTTGGTATCCGAGCGAGCAGGTCAGGGATGACAGACAGCGACAGCGCGACGCCGCAGTACACCCAGCAGCAGTACCCGTGTGCCTCCTGCGGCGCGCGGCTGACGTTCGCTCCGGGGACCACGGCGCTGAAGTGCCCCTACTGCGGTTTCGAGCAGGAGGTGGAACGCGAGCCGGAACGGGTGGTGCGCGAGCACTCCTACGACGAGTGGCTGGCCACCGCCCAGGCCAAGCCGGCCACCCAGATCGCCCCGCTCACCATGACCTGCAACGGTTGCGGGGCGCGGACCGAGACCGACCACATGTCCGACGCCTGCCCGTTCTGCGGGGCCGCGGTGGTGCTGGAGCAGGACGCCGACCTGGTGATCACCCCGGAAGGGGTCCTGCCCTTCGCCATCGATCCGGGCAAGGCCATGGAGCTGTTCCAGGCCTGGGTGAAAAGCCGCTGGTTCGCCCCCAACTCATTGAAGACGCTGGCCGCCCGGGAGTCGCTCGAGGGCACCTACCTGCCGTTCTGGACGTACGACAGCGACACCACCACCGTCTACCACGGCCAGCGCGGCGACTACTACTACGAGACCGAGACGTACCGCGACTCCGAGGGCGAGGAGCGCGAGCGGCAGGTCCGCAAGATCGCCTGGACGCCGGTGTACGGCACGGTGCGGCGGATTTTCGACGATGTGCTGGTCTCCGCGGTCCAGCGGCTACCCGCCGACCGGGTGGAGAAGCTCGAGCCCTGGGACCTGCCGATGGTGGTGCCCTACCGGCCCGAGTTCCTGGCCGGCTACCAGACCCTGCGGTACGAGGTCGAGCCGCCCGAGGGGCTGGTGAAGTTCCAGGACATCGCCTCCGGGCAGATCCGCAACGACTGCGCCCGGGACATCGGCGGCGACCAGCAGCGGGTGAGCTCGATGAACACCTCGTGGGACGCGGTGACCTTCAAGCTGCTGCTGCTACCGGTCTGGCTGGCCGCCTACCGGTTCGACAACCAGGTCTGGCGGGTGATGATCAACGCCCGGACCGGGGAGATGATCGGCGACCGGCCCTACAGCTGGGTCAAGATCGTCTCGGCGATCCTGGCCGCGCTGGTGGTCGTGGGCGCCGTGGTGGGCGCCTACTACGCGTTCAAGTAGCCGGTCACACCGTGGCGACCAGGCGGCGCTCGTGCTCGACCGCCACCTGGCGCTCCGGGGTGCGGCGCTCGATGCTGACCGTGGTCGCGGCGGTGTGCTGGCGCGAGACCCGGCCGATCGCCTCAGCTTTCAGCCGGGCCACCCGGGGCCGGGTGAACTGCTCGTCGTAGGAGATCGGCCGGGTCGCCGCCTCGCTGGCCGCGATGGCGTGGCTGATCGCCCGCCACTGCAGCTGCGTCATCGGCTCGTTCAGTTCACCGCGGTTGCGGGCGGCGGTGAACCATTCCAGCGCACCGGAATACGTAAGGACGAAGCTGCGGCGCCAGAGGTGGTCGTGGATCGCGCCGCGCAGGGCGGGGTATCCGGTGCCCCATTCCTGGGCCAGCCGGAAAAGGCCTAGGTCGGCCGCCTTCTGGTGCTCTACGGGGGTCAGGTGGCCGGCCGCACTGCTGGCCTGGCGATCGGCCGTGCGGTGCATCCGCGCCAGCACCTCGATCGCGTGCCCGGCCGGCGTGGCCTCGCGAACCACTTCGATCTGGCGGTGGAACGAGCCCTGATAAGCCTTCACGTACCGCTTGATCCGCCGAGTCGCGAAGTGCTCACCGAGTGCGCCGGACACTGTCCTCCCCAATCCCCGGAGCAAACTCCTGCCCCGATAGCCCCACCTGGAGTTATAGCGCCTGGACGCGGCCATTGCGATGATCGGTCCGCAATCGTTACCCCGGTCGGGCGTACCCCGGTACGGATGGTGAGCCCGCCTCACCGCTCGTCAGTCGAGGTCGATGACCGTGGTCCGGGGCGGCACCCAGCGTCCGACCTCTTCCACGGTGTGCGCGGTGACCTGCTCGCCCCAGGCGTTCAGGGCCGCCTCGGTGACCTCCTTCTGCTTGGCCACCACCTGGGCGTTCACGTCCTTCTGGAGGTCGATCCGCCGCTCGGTCAGGTCGTTCTCGGCCGCCCGGGTCACCTCGGACCGGATGCGCTCGACCTCGCGGCGTTCGTCGGAGGCCTCCCGGGCCTGGGCCAGCGTGTCCGCGTCGCGCAGTTCGCTGAGGTACTCGTACAACGAGCGCGGGGCCAGCAGCTGCAGGGTCTTGGTCAGCACCGGCAGCGTCTCGATGATCATGAACAGGGCCATCAGCAGCCAGTGCGCGGAGGCCAGGGCCGGCTTCTTGTCCAGCAGGCGGTGCAGGGCCTCCAGCCGGGCCATCAGGCCGTCGGCGTCGGCCAGGGTGCTGCGCTGAGCGCGTTCGGCGGCGGTCTTGTCGGCCTTCAGGTCGGCCAGTTCCTCCCGGTCGGTCTCGAGCTGTTCGCGGGCCGAGGCCACCTGGTTACGTGAGCGCTGCAGGCTGGTCGAGCCGGCTGTGGCCAGCGCGGTCTGCAGGTCGGCGCGGGCGGCGCGCAGGTCGCTCGCGGCGTTCTGGCGGATCCGGACCTTCTCGTCGTACGCGATGCCGGCGCCGCGCCGGCCGGTGCCGCAGGTGCCTTCGATCTCGCAGACCACGGCTTCCTCGGCCTCGTCGTAGGCAGCCTGCGCAGTGGCCAGGGCAGCGCGGGCGGTCTTCACGGCCGGGTCCGACTCGGGGGATGCGCTGGGCCCGGCGTCGACGATGGCCTGCTGCTGCGCGATCTGCTGCTGCAGGGCGGGGATGCCGCTGAACCGGGAGTCGGCGTCGAGCTGGTCCTTGAAGGCGGCCGCTTCTTCGGCGTGCATCACCTTGATCTCGGTCTCGATCTCCGGCTGGAAGATGCGCAGCACCAGTGGGGTGGACACCACGGCCCCGAGCACCAGGGCCATGCCGATCCGCAGGGCGGCGGTGCCCAGGCTGACGCAGAAGCCCCGGAACCCCTTCGTCCGGGTCATGCTGAGCACCAGCATCCGGTCGATCGCCAGGATCAGCAGGCCCCAGGCCACGCCCGCAACGGTGGCCGCGACCGGGCCGACGTCCATCGTCATGCTCAGGGCCACGGCACCGGAGACGGCGGCGAAGGCCGCGGTGGCCAGGAACATGCTGCCGTAGCCGATGTGCCGGGCCCGGTCGGCCGGGGAACGATCCAGAGTCTCGCGGTCGCCGCCGGACAGCCAGATCAGGACGTCGGTGATACCGATCGGTGAATCATTCTTCATGGTCAGGGCTTTCGGATTGATGATCCACGATCGGCAGGGGCAGAGTGTCGGCAAGCGGATCCCACACCGATCCGGGCGGCGCGGGCGGCCGGGCGGTGCGCCAGCTGGGAACACGTTCACCGATCCGGTTCAGCAGGCCGGCCAGGCTCTCGATCCGGGCGTCGGAGATCCGGCGCAGGTCCAGGTCGGGCAGGCTCACGTGCGAGATCGTGGGTACCTTCACCACCTGCAACGGACCGAGTTTCAGGCGCCGGGTGTGCCGGTGGTTGGCGATCTCCACGCGCAGCCAGCCGCCGGTGCGCAGCGGCAGCGGCGAAACACCCCGACCTGAGCGAACGTTGATCTCGTGCTTGACGCAGATGCCTTCCCAGACCGCGATCCGGTCGGCATGCTCCACGTGCCAGTACAGCAGCACCGAGTCGCCGGACACCAGAAACCGGTCGGCGAGCTCGAGCCGATGAACCACGGGCGGTGGGAGCGGCAGAACCCGGACGCCGCCCAGCACCGCGCCCAGCAGCGTCACTGCGGTCAGCACAGACACGGCTGGCCGATCAGGCGTTCGGCGACGGGCGGAAGTTGCACTCACGGATAGTCATTGCCGAGCAAGATCAATCGCTAGTACATCGACGTAAGTCACTCGCCCGGAGCAACATCGGGAAACGGCCGCCGGATTAGGCCGTACGGTGCTTCTGGCTGGCTCAATCACGCGGCTCCTCGCCTCGATTGCCCCGAATAGCCTGCTTGGCAGCTTCCTCGGCAATGAGTCGCTTGAGCGATCCGACCAGGCTTGCAGAGCCTGCCGCCGAAGCCGCTATGCCCCAATAGAAACCGAAAAGACCGACATACACCGACGTCCTCACTCAGAGCATCCGACCGACCACCGCGTTCGCCTGCCGCTCACGGACAGTGCTATTCAGGATGCAGCGCCCCGATCCGGGGCGGTTGAAAGGTTCTGAGGAGGATGGGGCATTGGACACGGACGATCCGGACCCCACCACGGCAGCCAGGCCCGATGCGACCATCGTCCAGAAGCCTGGGGATGTCGCCCCCACGCTGGCCTGGCCCGCCCACGCGGACGAGCCAGCCGGGCATCTGGCCTATCTGCGCTTTCCCGACGAGCTCAGCGAACGCTTTGTGCTCGCAGTCGATCAGGGCGAAGATCCGCTCTTGGGAACGGGGGAGAGGCGGACGTCTGGCTGGTCCGCGAGCGGGGCCACAGCCGCCTGGTCGCGCTGAAGCTGTACGAGCGCCTTCAGGCCGAGGACTTCAACGAGAAGGTGCGCGAGGACCTCCATCGGCTGCGTGAGCAGCTGGGCGAGGACGTCTTCAGTAAGCACGTTCCCCGGCTGATCGACTGGGGCTTCGCGCAGCGTGGCTCCCGCAAGCTGGCCTGGGAGGCCTTGGAGTACGTGCCCGAGGGCTCGCTGAGCGATCTGATCCGGGACGAAGGACGCCAGGGACTGACTCCCGCCCGGATCGAGGCGATCGTGGCCCGACTGGTCACCACGCTGGACTTCTGGGAGACCAACCGGCTCGGCCGCCAGATCGACCTCTCGCCGGGCAACGTCCTGCTGCGCCGGCGCGATCCGATCGACCTGGTGCTGGGCGACTTCGGCGGGATCAAGGGCACCGGTCCCAGCCAGGCCTTCGGCACGCTGCAGGTGAAGCTGGCGTACATGGCGCCCGAGGCGCTGAGCCACGCCAGCCACGCGAAGAGCCCGTACTGGAGCCTGGGCAAGATCGTCTTCGAGATGATCCGCGGCCCCGAAGCTTCCACCAGCTCCGACACGGCCCGCCTGCTGCTGGCCACCACCGAGGTCGACGTCTCCGGCATCACCGACGAACGGCAGCGAACCCTGGTGGCCGGGCTCCTCACCCGCAACCCGGAACAGCGCTGGGGCGCACCCGAAATCAGGCGTTGGCTGCGGCACGAGCGGGTTCCGGTGCACCGCGCGCTACCTCAGAACGCTCTGGCTCACAACCACGCCCAGCCGCAATTTGCCCGCATTTCGGAAACTCTGAAGCTCGATCCCCTCGTCCGCGAAGCTCTCGTCCAAAGAACCAAGGACGCGGGCGCCTGGGTGTCGACGCAAGCCGGCTCGGCTTGGGCCGGGGTTCGCAGGCTCGGGTCGCACGGCCGGCCCAACCTTGGCAGGCTCGCCGTCGACCGGACTCGGCGCTATCAGGTCTCCCTACGGGTGCGCGCCCTGCTGTGGTGGTCCTTCCTGATCAGCTGCATCGAGCCCACCTACCTTCTGGTCGCCAAACGTCAGGGCCTACCCAAGAATCCGGCGATCATGGCCGAGGGCGAGCGCTTCATGTCCAGCATCAGCGCTTACACCCAGGTGCTGCCCGACTTCCTCACCCCCGTGCTGCGCGCCCTGATCGACGGCCCCGCCTGGAAGCCCCTGCTGGCCTACCCGCTGATCCTGGCCGTGTGCATCGTGATCAACCGCCGATCCACGCGCGGAGCCGGAACGAACTCGTGGCTGAGCCGGCCGGCCTCCTTGATCGGCAGCTTCTTCGCGCTCGGGCTGCTGCTGCACCTGCTGGCCGTCAACCTGCGCCCGTTCTGGGTGGCACTGGCCACGATGTCGATGGGCCTGTTCGTCGTCCTGGCTGTCCTGGCCGGGGCTCTCCGCTTCGTCGCCGGCCCTGCTCGCACCCGGCGACCGGCGCAAGAGCAACCCCGCCCGACGCTTAGACCCTGACTGCTCGCAGCGCCCGATTGAGCCGCTCGTCGATCGCGGCCGGGCTGAGCACTCGTCGCAGCGCCAACACCGCCGTACCTCGGGCCCCGGAGTCGGCGCCATGACTCGCGACCAGCACATCCAGGTCGCGGGCGGCAACGGTGGTGGCGTCCCGGTAAAGGGTTTCGCGCAGCCCGGCCACCAGCAGGTCGTAGGCCGGGGCCATGTCTCCACCCACCACGATCACCGCCGGATCCAGCAAGGTCACGGCCGCAGCCAGGACTTCGCCGATGGCCTGCCCGCTGCCCCGGATCGCCCGCCGGGCCACCACGTCGCCCTCCAGAGCGAGCGCAACGACATCCCGGACGTGCGAGACCGAGCGCCCGTGCGCGGTCAGGTCACGCACCAGGGCCCAACCCCCGGCTGCCGCTTCCAGGCAGCCGACCTCACCGCAGCGGCACGGAACATCCGAAGCGCCGCGGTATTTCACGTGGCCGATGTCGCCGGCCGCGCCTCGGGCGCCGTGCTGCAGAGCGCCGCCGGCGACAATCCCGGCCCCCAGACCGGTGGACGCCTTGACGATCAGGGCGTCCTGGTAGCGGGTGAGGTGGGCGTCGAGTTCGGCCAGGGCGATGACGTTGGTGTCGTTCTCGATCACCACCGGCGCGGCCGACAGCGAGGCGAAGTACGGGGCGATCGGCACGCCGTCCCAGCCACGCATGATGGCCGAGTTCAGGCTGGTGCCGGCGATCGGGTCGACCGTGCCCGGGATGCTCACCCCGATCCCCAGCACGTCCGCCGGGTCTGCGCCGACCTCCAGCAGCAGCGCCCGCAGCCGGTCAACCGCCCGCGGGAGAACATCGTCCGGCCCTTGGCCTACCTCTTGTTCATGTTCGCCGGCGGCCAGAACCCGCCCGGTCAGGTCACATACGGTGAGCTGGGCGCGGCTGCGGCCGATCGCGGCGGCCAGCACCAGCCCGGCCCCGGCTTCGAATTCGAGACGTTTGGGAGGCCGCCCGACGCCGGTCCCCGGGGATTCGGTCTCGGTCACGAGGCGGGCCGCGACCAGCGCATCTACTCGGGCCGCGACCGCGGTCCGGGACAGCCCGGTGAGCCGCGCCACATCTCCCCGCGAACTCGCCTCGCCGTCGCGAACCAGCTGAAGCACGTCACCAGCTGTGACCGCCGACACAGCACCGCTCACGCGCAGGCCCTTCCAAGCGTCTCCACCCGTTCACTCTAATTTAGCTTTTCAAAATCAAAACCCCTGTTCTTCGAAGACCAAACTGGCCTAGGCTCCGAGGCATGAACGGACCCGTTGGGCCCATCGCGGCCATTCAGGAAGTCACTGACCGCATCACGCGGCGCTCAGAGACCACCCGCGCCGCGTACCTCGAGCGTATAGACGCAGCTATTCAGTCCGCTCCCGCCCGCGGCCGGCTCGGCTGCGCCAACCTCGCCCACGGGTTCGCCGCGATGGCCCCCGAGGACAAGGTGGTGCTGCGCGGGAACGCCAAGCCGAACATCGCGATCGTCTCGGCCTACAACGACCTGCTCTCCGCCCATCGGCCGTTCGAGCACTACCCCGCCCGGATCAAGAAGGCGGTCATCCGCGCCCACGGCATCGCGCAGTTCGCCGGCGGCGTGCCGGCCATGTGCGACGGGATCACCCAGGGCCGCGACGGCATGCAGCTGTCGCTGTTCAGCCGGGACGTGATCGCGATGTCCGCGGCCGTGGCGCTCTCGCACGACATGTTCGACGGCACGGTGATGCTCGGGGTCTGCGACAAGATCGTGCCCGGGCTGCTGATCGGGGCGCTGTCGTTCGGGCACCTGCCCACCGTGCTGATCCCGGCCGGGCCGATGACCAGCGGCATCCCCAACGGCGAGAAGGCCAAGGTCCGCAAGCTCTACGAGCAGGGGCTGGTGGACCGGCAGAAACTGCTGGACACCGAGGCGGCCTCGTACCACGGCGAGGGCACCTGCACGTTCTACGGCACGGCCAACTCCAACCAGCTGCTGATGGAGGTCATGGGCCTGCACCTGCCGGGGGCGAGCCTGCCCAACCCGGGTACCGAGCTGCGGGATGCACTGACCGACGCGGCGGCCGCGCGGGTCGCGGGGATCACCGCCCAGGGCCCGGAGTACACGCCGATCGCGCGTGTCATCGATGAGAAGGCGATCGTGAACGGCGTCGTCGGGCTGCTCGCCACGGGCGGCTCGACCAACCACACCTTGCACCTGGTGGCCATCGCCCGTGCCGCCGGCATCGCGCTGACCTGGGACGACATCAGTGATTTGGGACGCGTCGTACCCCTGTTGTCGCGCATCTACCCCAATGGCTCGGCGGACGTAAACCACTTCCACGCCGCCGGCGGGATCGGCCTGCTCATCCACGAGTTGCTCAGCGCCGGGCTGCTGCACGACGACGTCCAGACCGTCGCGGGCCCGGGTCTGTGGCGCTACACGGAAGAGCCGATCGTCGTGGACGGCGAGCTCACCTGGCGGCCCGGCCCGACCAAGTCCCTGGACCTGGACGTGCTGCGCCCGGTCAGCGATCCGTTCTCCCCCGAGGGCGGCGTGCGGATCGTCCACGGCAATCTCGGGCAGGCCGTGGTCAAGGTCTCCGCGGTGGCGCCGCAGCACCAGGTCATCACGGCGCCGGCCCGGGTGTTCGAGAACGACGCCGACTTCCTCAAGGCGTTCCGGGCGGGTGAGCTCACCGAGGACGCGATCATCGTCATCCGGCACCAGGGCCCGGCCGCCAACGGCATGCCCGAACTGCACGGGCTCACCTCTGCCCTGGCTCTGATGCAGGACCGTGGGCAGAAGGTGGCTCTGGTTACCGATGGACGGATGTCCGGCGCCTCGGGTGCCATCCCGGCGGCCATTCACGTCACCCCCGAGGCGGCCTTCGGCGGACCCATCGCCCGGCTGCAGGACGGCGATGTGATGACCTTGGACTGCACCACCAGCACCTTGCAGGCGGACGTAGACCCCGCCGAATTCGCGGCCCGTCCGGCCAGCGCCCCCAACGCGGCACCCGTGTTCGGGGCCGGGCGGGAACTGTTCGCCGCCTTCCGTGCCACGGTCGGCCCGGCCGACCTGGGGGCCAGCGTCTTCGGGGACACGCTCGGTATGACCACCAGCACGTTCCCGGCCGAGCCCACTGAGCCCCGCGTCATCTCCGTAACTGAGGAAAGACTCCCCGCATGACCGCCGTACAGACCACCACCACCGCTTCCCTGCTCGACGTCTCCCCGGTGATCCCGGTCGTCGTCGTGGAGGACGTCGAGAACGCCGTACCCCTGGCCCAGGCCCTCCTGGCCGGCGGGATCGGCATCATCGAGGTGACGCTGCGCTCCCAGGCCGCGATCGGGGCAATCACCGCGATCGCCCGTGAGGTGCCCGAGATGCTGATCGGCGCCGGCACCGTCTGCTCCGAGCAGCAGGCCGAGGCCTCGGCCGCGGCGGGTGCGCGATTCCTGGTCAGCCCGGGCAGCACGGACCGGCTGCTGGACGGGTTCGAGCGGGTCGGCCTGCCGTTCCTGGCCGGCTGTGCCACGCCGTCGGACATGATGCGCCTGATCGAGCGGGGCATCACCGAGGCCAAGCTCTTCCCGGCCACCGTGGTCGGCGGGACTTCGCTGCTCAAGGCCGTGGGTGGACCGCTGCCGCAGCTGCGTTTCTGCCCGACCGGCGGCGTCACCCCCCAGACGGCGCCCGAGTTCCTCGCTCTTCCCAACGTGGGATGCGTCGGCGGAACCTGGCTGACTCCCAAGTCGTCGGTGAAAGAAGGTGACTGGGAGCACATTACGTCGCTCGCGGCCGCCACTCAGGGTCTTCGACCGACTGCGTAACCCCAGACCAGGGGACGCTGGCCGCTGAGGCGGTCGGGCGTCTCAAGTTTGGTGTTGCCCTACCCGAAAAACCCTCTCCTCCAGCGGCCTTGCGGATCTGATCGCCAGATCCGCAAGGCCGCCGGCCGGACGGGAGGGGGTGGACGACGATCAGCGCTCGTTCGGCGTGTCGGCCGTGTTCACGTCGTCGTTGTCGTCCCGGTCGTTCGGGGTGTTGGCCGTGTTCACGTCGTCCCGGTCGTCGGGGGTGTTGACGTCGTTCGGGGTGTTGGCGGTGTCCACATCGTTCGGCGTGTTGTCCACGTCGTTCGGGGTGTTCGCGGTGTCCACATCGTTCGGCGTGTTGTCCACGTCGTTCGGGGTGTTCGCGGTGTCCACGTCGTTCGGGGTGTTCGGGGTGTTGTCCGTGTCGTTCGGGGTGTCCGCGGTGTTGGACGTGTTCGCCGTGTCGGCGGTGTCGTTGTCCAGCTGAGCGTCCTGAGCCGACGAACCCTGCTCGGTCACCGAGGACGAAACCGTGGCGCGGTCGTTCAGGCTCACCCCGCTGTCGGCCAGCGCAGCACCCGCAGTCGCGGCGCCCACACCCAGCACGGCGGCGGTACCGACAACGACCCAAGTCTTACGAACCTTCATGACTGTCTCCTTCGGCGCTTCTCGTCCGGCACCCCCTCGGTGCCGATGACGAGTACTTTTCCGGGCGCCGGTGAGGCGTTCAGGAGAGCCGGATGAAAGGGCTCTCATCTGCGGACCGCTCTGGACCGGCATCGGGCGTGGTGGGATATCCAGCCTTTTGGGTACTTTGTCCGGAATCAGCATCGGCGCGGTTGAGGAGACAGCCCGGATGTCCCGGATCGAGGAGCTCGCGCAACGCATCGGCAGCACCGTCGGCAAGGTCAACGACGCGGCCCTCGCCAGCAGCGTCTCGGCGCAGGAGACCCGGCAGGCCGGTTCCAGCGCGGCCGCGCTCGGCGCCGGGAGCACGACCGAGAGCCTGACCGAGGTCAAGAGCCGGCTCGACGAGCTGACCGACCTGCTGCTGGACGCCTCGCAACGGGCGCAGGACATCAGGACGCTGACCGAGAACCTGGCCGGGGAACCTTGAAGGGCTGAGCTGGCCGGTGTGCCGCGCGCGCAGGTCCAGCCGTACCGGTACGTGGCCCATCCCGAAGACACCGCCGAGCTGCAGGAACTGGTGGACCAGGCAGGCCGGGACAATCCGTCGGCCTGGATCGCCCGGGTGAATCCCCGCCGCCACCAGGACGCGATCTTCGAGAACAACTGCGGCGACTGCGCCCGCGCGTTCGCCACCACCGTCCAGACCGACCGGGCCGTGGCCGCCGCGGGCGACGTCCTGGTCGGCGAGTACGACGAGATCTGGGCCTGGACCGGAGCCCGGCCCGAGAACTCCCTGCGGGCGGAGAAATCCGAGAATCTGAACGACTTCCAGATCCGGGCCTACGACCACATCGCCAAGCAGCTCGCCGACTGCCCGGCCGGTACCGTCGCGATCATCGGCATCGACTTCGAGAGCTTCAAGGCCGGCGGAAAGACGTTCGGCCGGACCGGCCACTGGTTCAACGCCCACGTCGCCCAGGACGGCCTCCGGTTCGCCGACGCCCAGCTCGGCGTGTACGGGAACTGGCCGCCACCGGCCCGGATGCGCATCGTCGGGATCGAGTCCGTGTTCCGGCTACCCGGCGAATCCCGTTGGAGGACCGCATGACCGAGGAAGAAGTACGTTCGCACCTGAACCACTGGGCCGCCGAGAAGGGCAGTCGCCAGCGCTTCGACGACCTCAGCCTCGACTTCGGCCGGATCCGCGACGACCTGTGGGTGATCACCCCGGCCAAGCGGGCCAACATCATCTACGTCGCCACCGCCGAGGACGTGCGGGTCGTGCACCCCTCGCAGGAGTCGATCGTGGAGGTGCTGCGCCAGCTGGGCGCGGACGCCTCGGGCGAATACGACTGAGCACCGGCTTTGTCTTTCTCCGGATCCGGTGCCTTCACCAAAGGTCATAGTTTGCACACGAACGGTGGTCAACAATTGCCGGTTTCGATATGGTTCACCCCTTATCGGACAACGTTGCAAACGACAGGGGCGCCCCCGGATGTCCAAGATCGACGAACTCGCGGAACTCATCAGCGGCGTGACCAGCAAGATCGACGAGGCGACGAACGAGAGCGGCAGCGCCGCCCAGCAGGCCGAGGAAGTCGGCAGCACCGCCGCGGCGCTGGGGGCGGAGAACGTGGTCCAGGGCCTGGCCGAGGTGAAGACCCAGCTCGACGCGCTGACCGACCTGCTCAAGGGCGCGGCCGAACGAGCGGACGAGATCAAGGCGCTGGCCCTGAGCGTGGCCGAGAACGGCTAGGGCCTAGCGCCTCAACTCACCTCTGCAGCAACTGCATTCGCTGGTCGATTGCCTCGGTGTCCAGCAGTGCGGCGTCGATCGGGCCGGAGTGTTCCCGGCGCTGAGCGTGCTCGGGGTGGTCGGGGTTCTCCAGGATCTCCAGCAGGTTCGCGTAACCCTTGATGTCGCCGCTGTCTTCGGGCGGAGCGGCCCGCCGGCCGCCGGTGCACCGCGGATAGGACGCGTCCTCGCTCGGCGTCAGCGCCTCTTCGACGGCGACTTGGTGCTCCCAGGCGTCGTAGCGGTAGACCAGCTTGTCGCCCTTGGTGCTGAGCAGTTGAACCAGGGGGCTGAGCAGGTCGTCCACCAGTTCCTTGTTCTGCTCGAACGCGGGCGAGTGTGAACCGGTCCAGCCGAAGGCTGCCTGGATGGCGGCGTGGAGCTCGCTCAGCGTGCTCTGGTCGGCAACCTCGAGGCGACGCCAGATCGGGGGCTTGCTCCCGGTCAGCGTGACCTTGAGCTTGAGGATTGCCGAGGGCTGCTCAGGCCCGTCCGGCAGCTTCTCTGACTCTTCCTGCAGCTCCTCCGGCCCGTCCCGCAGCACTGCGTCGGCGTAGAGAGTGATGTCGCCGGCGCCCAGCTGCCGGGCCCGCAGATGCACCAGCCCAAGGTCGGCGTAGATGCTGAGCGCGTCGTCCGGAGTTGCCGGGCAGGGCTTGCGGGTCAGGGCCTCGGCCAGTTCGTTCAAAGCCTTGGCCGGGTCGGCGTCTTCGAAGAACGCGTCGGGTTCGGCCCGCATCGATCCGGCCTGCTGCTCGCGCAGGTCCGCAGCACGCTTCCCGGCCACCAGCACGATGTTGCTGATCCCGCCGCCCTGGCTGTGGTCGATCAGCACCGAGAACGCCTGGGGGCGGTGGCCGTGCTCGAGCTGGAAGCCGACGGCGGTCAGTTCGCCGGACTTGGCGCCCCAGCGCCAGGCTCGTTCCACCACCAGCTCGGCCTGTTCGGTGGCCCAGCGCGGCGCAATGATCTGCGCCGCGGCCAGCTCGTCGGCGGCCTGGGCGGCGGTGCGCCGGGCCTGCTCCGGTCCGAGATCCTGAATCAGGCGCAGCAGGCCGAGTTCCGTCGGGCCGGGCCGCGCTGCGCAATAGGCGGTCACCTTGTGCAGGAGCGCGTTCAGGGCGATCGCGTGCTCGATGACGTCGGCGCGCTCCTTCGGCGCCGGGCCCCCGACGGGGCCGTCCTCAGGATTGGGCAGTGCCCCCTCACCGAAGACTTCGAAGAGGGCGCTCAGCGCCTCTTCGGCCGCGGCCCGGTGCCGCACCTCTTTCAGCGTTTTCAGGGTGGTCTGGGCCATCACCCCGATCATCGCCTCGGCGTCGTCGACCGTCAGCAGCTCCAGGTCGTCGTCCAGCCGGTCGACCAGGTCGATCACCGTCGGCCCGGGCGATTCACCTGATACCGAATCGGATTCGTGGAGGGACAGGTCGTCCCGGACCACCTGCAGCGGCGCCGAGGAACGAGTTGCGGTTCGCTTCGGGGCCCGCTTGTGCCGCTTCGCCATGGGTCGAGACTGCCAGGCGGCGGCGCCCGAGGCCAACACCGCAGGGGTGCAAATCAGTTGGTCACGTCGGCCGGGTCCAGGTGCTCGACCCGGTTCACCCACTCGGTCAGGACTTCTCCGTGCTCCAGGCGCAACGACGCATGCGCGGTGTTGTCCAGCCGAAACCGCCTCCACGGCGGTCGTTCCCACTTCAGCGCGGCCGCCATCACGAACTGCGCGAAGAACTGGTGGCAGACCAGCACCACCACATCATCGACCCGGTGCGTGATCAGCAGATCGGACAACAACCGCTGGGCCCGCGGCAGCGCGTCCTCCAGATCGGTCTCGAATCCTCCGGACCACGGCCCGCCGTCGGCCGGGAACAGCCCCGGCGGAGCCAGAACGTTGCCGCCGTACCCCTGCAGTGCCGGTAATGCGGCCCCGTCACACCTGCTTCGGACTCCGGTCCGGGGATCGACCTCCTGAACCCCGCCGACCTCGTAAGCATCCGGCTGCAACAGGATCGGCAGTCCGGACGCCTCTGACAACGCACGCGCGGTGGACACCGCCCGGATCATCGGGCTGGCGTACAGGTAGGTGGGAGCGAACGGCAGCCGACCCTCGGCCAACGCACTGCCGAGCGCCTGTGCCTGCCGCACCCCCAGGTCGGTGAGCTCCGGCTCCGGAACCCGATTCTGGTACCCGACCAGTTCCTCACCGATCCGCGCGCCGCCGGGATCCTCGGCGACCCGGGCCCGGTGCGCGGCCAGTTCGGCCAGGAAGTGGGCGTTGTTGGACGACTGACCGTGCCGGACCAGAACCAGCTGCATGTACTTCAGTCAAGCAGAGCAGCTCGTTCCGGCAAGGCCTATTGCGGTGCGGCTACCGGCCGAAATGCCGAAGCAGAACATCGGCCAGGGCATCGGGGGCCTCCATCGCCACGTAGTGCCCCACCCCCTCCAGCAGAACAGCTTCGATCGGGGACGCAGAAACCTGTTCCATCGTCTTCGCCGTGAAGGCGCCTCCCCCACCGCCGACAGCGAGCACGGGCATGGTCAGCTTGGGCAGAGCCTGAAGTTGCGTGCCCTCCGAGAGCATCGACTGATACAGACCGGCCGCACCCCGCCAGCCGCCGGGCCGGGCATAGCCCCGGGCGAATTCGGCCACATCTTCCGGCGAGATCGCACCCGCGACCGCGGTCATCGCCGGAAAAGCGAAGTCTCCCAGGAATTGCGACTCACGGCCGGCCAGCAGCATCTCGGGAATGCCGGGCGCCGCCATCACCCCGATGTGCCAGGATCCGCCGTGCGTCACGTCTCCCAGCGCCTCGAGCCCGAATCCGGCCAGGCCCATCTCGATCGCGGTGAAGCTCAGCACGTCTTCCGGATGGGCCGAAGCCAGGCGGAAAACCGTTGCCCCGGCGATGTCCTGGCCCACCAGGTGCACCGGCCCGACCTCGAGCCGGGCGATCAGCGCATGCAGGTCCTCGGCCGCGTCCGCACTCGTGAAACCTTCTGGCGCCACGTCCGAATCACCGAAACCGCGCAGATCCACGGCGAACACCCGATGCGCAGCAGCCAGCCGCGGAATGATCCGGTGGAACGCCCACCAGCTCTCCGGAAACCCGTGCACCAGCAGGACCGGCGGGCCGACGGAGCCGGCAGACACGTAGTGCAGCGAACCCTCGTGATGGTGCTCGATCACGACAACCTCCCGAATCGACAACCTGACTGTCGAAAATATAGACAGCTTGGTTGTCGATTGTCTAGCGCTGGCTAGTCTGTGGGTATGTCCCGATCCGGCGCCGACCTGGCCCTGCTTCTTCTCGGCGGCTTCCGCGTCCTGGCCGACTCGGCCACCGCCGAGCTGGCCGAACGTGGTTATCCGGACCACCGGCCGGTGCACGACTTCGCGATGCGGGCCATCGCGGCCGGCGCGGACAACGCCTCGGAGCTCGGCCGCCGGATGTCCGTGACCAAGCAGTCCGCCGCCAAGACCATCGCCACGCTGCAGGAACGCGGCTATGTGGCGATCGGTCCCGACCCCGAGGACGCTCGCCGCAAACGTCTACAGGTAACTGACCTGGGCCAGCAGGTGCTGAGCACCGGCGAAGCGATCTTCGACGACCTGCGCGCCCAGTGGGCGCAGCAGATCGGCGAGACGAACCTGCGGGCCCTGGAGACCCACTTGCAGACGCTGGTGGGCACCGAGCCGATGCGCTTCGACACCCCGGGTTGGGTCAGTCGTGGAACGACTCCAGCTGACGGTTGATCGCGGCCGCATCCGGAGCCACGCCCTCGGGCGAGGTGTTCTGCCCGTCCAGGTATCGCGGGTACGGAACATCGCCCTGCCCGGGAACGGTCTTCTCGAGCACGATGTCCAGGAGCCGTTCCCCCTCGGCGCCGTACACACAGGTGATACGCGGCTGAGCCGCATCCAGGACGGACGCGATCTGGGTCACCTGCAGCAGTGAGCCCATGATCTCCTGCGGTTGCGGCCCGTACCGGTACGAGAAGGCCTCGGCGTCGTCCCCGGAGAAGGCGGCCTGGATGACCACGTGCAGCGAATCGAGGTCCATCGTGCCCGGCACCTCGACCCGCCGCCAGATCGCCGGTTCGCTGCCGTCGATCGTGACCTTGAGCTGGTAAATGCCCTTTGCCAGCGGGTTTTCGCCGAACTCGAGCATCTCCCACAGCCGGGTGAGCAGCTTGTCGTCGAAGAGCGCGACTTCGGGCTCCTCCAGTTGCACGGCCATCTGCTGGGCCCGGGCGTGCACCAGATAAAGCAAAGTGGAGACGCGTTCGGCTGACTCCTCGTTGAACGGCAGCGGTTCGCCGGCCAGGGCCTCCCGCAGCATCCCCAGGGCCCGGCGATCATCGAGGTCCTCGAACGTCTGGTCCGGTCGTTCGACCAACTGCTCCTGAGCCGCCGCCCGCAGAACGCTGGCCGTCGAGTCCGCGGCCAACAGGACGTCCACGATCGAGCCCTCGAGGTCCCGATCGAACATCACCGTCACCGCGTGTTCCCGATGCCCGTAGGCGAACAGGACCCCGACCGCCTCGCCGTACCCGTCGCCGACCCGCCAGGCCCGCACAACCTTGAGCTCGGTGGCAGCCCAACGGGGCGGCTCGACTCCATCGGCCAGCAGCTGGTCCGCCGCCGCCTGAGCTGCTATCCGGCTGGTGACGGTGCCCTGCTCGGCCAGCAGCATCAGCAGGCCCAAGCCGGTGCTGGAGGGGGCGCGCAGGCACAGATCCACCATCTGCTGCGCCATGATCGACGTGACCGCCATGATGTCGAGCTCGTCCAGCTCGTCGCCGTCCAGCTCGGAGAACACCCGGAACACGCTGGCCAGGGTCAGGTCGGCGTCCATCCGGGTCCGGACCGCGGCCAGGTCCTCCAGCACGCCCTGGGTGATGTCCCGCATCTCGCTGAGCTGCTCCGGCGGCACCTGCAGATGCGCCTCGTCGCTCAGTTGCCGAGGTTCCGGCAGGCTGATCAGCTCGGCCTCGGCCGCCGGGGCGGCGGTGGTGGCGCGAGTGGCGGTGCGGTTCGGGCTGCGGCGTTTTCCCTTGGCCATCGCAGCATCGTGCCAGGTGCCCGCCGCGGCCCGGGAATCGTCAGTCCTCGGCCAGGGCGCTGGAGAGCACCTTGAGGATGTCGTCCAGGTAGTCGTCCCAGTCCTTGGTCGCGCCCGGCTCGCCGCTGTCAGCAGCTTCATCGGCCTGGTCGGCTTCTGCGGCTTCATCGGCCTCGGGCAGGAACGCGGACAACAGCCAGCCGCCGAGCGCGAACCCGGTCACCGCGACGTCGCCCGGGCTCATCACGTCCAGAACGGCCTCTTCACCCAGGGCTGCGCTCATGTACGTCCGGGCCAGCTCAGCGCTGACCTCGGACCACTCTTCCTGAGTCTCGGCGAAGTCCTCGGCCAGGTCGCCGATCTCCTCCTCGCCCGGCAGTTCGCCCTCGTGCAGGTCCTGCAGGATCACGGCGGCCACGTTGATGGCGAGCTGGAAGGCGGCGATGGTGAAGTCGTCACCCCGGTCCAGGATGGCCTCGATCGCGGCGTGGAACTGTTCCGGCTCCTCGTCGACGGACGCCGCGAAGGCATCCCGGACGGCGGGTTCTACGACGTCGATCTCCACGTGCGGTCTCCAGTGCCTCGAGGTTGTCCAGCGCAGCGGCAACCGTAGTACTGCCGACCGGGAACGCACAGCGGGAGGTGTGGAGCCGTGGCCCCACACCTCCCGAGCTGGAAAGCGCCTTACTTGGCGTCGGCCGGCATCAGAACCTGGTCGATCAGGTAGACCGTGGCGTTGGCCGTCTTAACCCCGCCACAGACCACGTTGGCGCCGTTGACCTTCAGGTCGTCGCCCGAGCCGGTGACGTCCACCGTGCCGCCCTCGACCGTGGTCTGCTCACCGGCCACCTGGTCCGGCGAAAGCTCACCGGCCACAACGTGGTACGTGAGAATCTGGGTGAGCAGCTTGTCGTCCTTCTTCAGGGTGTCGATGGTCTTGGCCGGCACCTCGGCGAAGGCGTCGTCGACCGGCGCGAAGACGGTGAACTCGCCGCCGTTCAGCGTGTCGACCAGGTTCACCTTCTTGTTCAGCTCACCGGAAACAGCCATCGTCAACGTCTTCAGCATGGGATTGTTGCTGGCCGCGGTGGCGACCGGGTCGGCAGACATGCCCTCGACCGAGCCGGCGCCGTCCGGGTTCGCCTCGGCGTAGGCGGCGCAGCCCGAGCCGACCAGGCCGGTCATCGCCCCGCCGGAGCTGTCCATCGACTCACCGGCGGTGGACGGGGTGGCGGCCATCGAGGTGTCCATCGGCTCGGACGCGGTGTCGGACTCCGAGTCGCTGCCACAGGCGGCCAGGCCGATGGTGGTGCTCAGAGCAACGCCGGCCACAAGAATCCTGCGGATCGAGGTGTTCATGATGAACCTGCTTCCGTTGTGAGGGTGCTGCTTTCGGACCTTCGCCCGTGGTTCGGTACCGCCTTGGCGGCGGATTGGTCTGCGAGGAAGATTTATTCGACGGTCACCAGAACGGACTGCCAGCCGGAGGATCCGTTCGGGAAGGGCTCGGCCCGGTCCTCGGTCTGGATCTCGCCCGAACTGTCGGCGGCCCGCACCTGCAGGGTGTGTGAGCCCGAGGGGGCGTCCCATTCCCACACCCACTGCCGCCAGAGGTCGTCGTTCACCTCGGCCGACAGTCTGGCCTCCTGCCAGGCGCCGCCGTCGACGCGCACCTGTACCTGTGAAATACCGCGATGCTGAGCCCAGGCCACACCGGCCACGGCAATCCTTCCGGCCTTCACCCGGGACAGCGGGCGCGGCGTGTCGATGCGGGAACTGGTCTTGATCGGGGCCTGCTGATCCCAGCCGCGGCGCACCCAGTACGGGTCGAATGCGTCGAAACGTGAGAGCTCAAGATCGACAAGCCATTTGGTCGCACTAACGTAGCCGTAGAGACCGGCGACGACCATTCGGCAGGGGAATCCGTGCTCCGGCAGCAGCGGTTCACCGTTCATCGCGATCGCCAGCAGGGCCGAACGGCCGTCCAGAACCGCCGAAACGGGGGTGCCGATCGTCATCCCATCGACCGAGGTACCCACCAGCTGATCGGATTTCGCGTCCACCCCCACCTCTCTTAGCAGGGGCGCCAGCTCGACACCCAGCCAACGCGCCGTTCCGACCAGTCCGCCGCCGACCTCGTTGGACACGCAGGTCATGGTGATGTCGTGTTCAACGATCGGCCGGGCCAGCAGATCGTCGAAGGAGAGGGTCAGCTCCTCGCCGACCATCCCGTGGATCCGCAACTTCCATTCGTCCGTGGTCAGTTTCGGCACCGACAAGGCCGTGTCGACCCGGTAGAAGTCCGCCGGCTTGGTGTAGAAGCTGCTCACACCGGGCACATTCAGCTCAGCGCCCTCAGGAAGTGAAGCCGCGGGCAGGGCCGGCCTGGGCAACCGTAGAGCTCTTCGGGACGCGGCCACGTCGGTCCGCAGGTTCTGGATCTGCCGCCCCGCAACCCCGGTGGCCATCGCCGCCAAAGCCAGCAACGACGTCCCCAATACCGCCCTTCGACCGGCCGAATGCCCGACCGCGGTCAGCGAGAGCAACCAGGCCAGCCCCAGCACCGCCACCACCGCGGCGACCAAAGAGGGCACCACATCGATCGGTTCGAACTGGGGACGAGTGGCCGCCGCGAGCGCGGCGATCAGGCCCAAGCAGGCGGCACCGGTGAGACCGATGCGCCGCCAGCGAGTGGCGATGACACCGATGACTGCCGCAAGTAGCGCCACCGTGACGAAAATGCCACTGAGAAGAACAATCTTGTCCTTCTCACCGAACTGCTCAATGGCAAATTCCTTGAGCCACCGGGGTGTACGGTCGATCGCGGCTCCGCCGACCACGATGGCGGGAGCCACCGAACGGCCGATCGCCCCGGCCGCCAGTTCGGCCACACCTAAAGCCAGTGCTGCGGTAACCAAACCGGACAGAGCGCCCCGAACCGGCCTCAGTTCGGCCTTTTCCTGATCGGACTGCTTGGTCATGGCGAACCAGCTCCTTGAATCAGAGCTGGTTCGGTGCCGGCCGCCTCAGGGTTTGGTCCGGCTTCGGCCTCAGGGTTTGTCCGGCTTCGGCTCTACCGGATCAGGCCAGGCCGGCCGACACCGCCCGGCGCACAGCATCGGCGCGGTCGCGGATACCAGCCTTGGCGAAAAGGTTGTTGATGTGGGTCTTCACCGTAGCCTCGCTGATGAACAACTGCCCGGCGATCGCCCGGTTGGACAGGCCCTGACCGATCAGGGTGAACACCTCACGCTCGCGCGGGGTCAGATCGGCCGGGATCTCAGCCCCGGACGGCGCAGCGCTCCGGGCCGAGGCGAGCAGCCGGGCCTGCACGGCCCGGTCGAGGACGGCCTGCCCGGCCGCAGCGGCGCGAATCGCCCGGGCGATGTCCTGACGGCCGGAGTCCTTGGTCAGGTAGCCACACGCTCCGGCGCTCAGCGCGGCCATGATCGATTCGTCGTCGGCGAAGGTGGTCAGCACGACCACGGCGACATCCGGGAATTCTTCGGTGATCCGCCGGGTGGCCTCGATCCCGTCCATCACCGGCATCCGCAGATCCATCAGCACCACATCGGCCGGGCCGGCCGCCAGCGCGGCCAGCACCTGGGCGCCGTCGCCGACCGCGGCCGTGACCTCGATGTCGTCCAGCAGGTCGAGCACCGTGGCCAGGGGCTCACGCACGGCCGCCTGGTCGTCGGCCACCACCACCCGGATCACGCCGGAATCACCGCAGTCACTCGCCACCCACCCATATACGTTCCTTCCACCACGGGACCGGCCTCGATCGTCCCCCCGAGCAGGGCCACCCGTTCGCGCATCCCGATCAGGCCCATCCCGCTTCCCGGACTGACCGACACCGGTGCGTCCACCCGTCCATTGCTGATCCGCAACACCACACCTTCGGCCCGGTGCTCCAACTCGACCTGCACCGTTGCCCCGGGGGCGTGCCGCCCGGCATTGGTCAAGGCTTCCTGAGCGATGCGGAGCAGGTTCTGTACTACTTGGGCCGGTAGCTCGCCGGCGGTCCCGGTGACCGTCAGCGCGTCTCTATGCCCGGACGATTCGAGCATGGACGTAAGGCTCTCAACCAGGGGTAGAGCGTCTTCCCGGAGGGCGTGCACGGTCCACTGAGCCTGCTGCAGGCTCTCCTTGACCAGGCCCTGCGCAGTTGCAGTGGCCTGGCGAATACGGTCAAGGTCGCCGGTGTCAAGGAGAGCGTCGGCCAGTTCCAGTTGCATGTTGATGCCGGCCAGAGAATGCGCCAGCACGTCGTGGACGTCTCGGGCGATCCGGGCCCGCTCGGCCAGCACCGCCGTCTGTGCCTCCGCCTGTGCCGCCCGCTCAACCGCCTGGGCTTCGCGTCGGGCGGCTTCGGCTTCCCGGTGGGCGGCATCGAGGATGGCCTGGGTGGCTTCCCGTGAACTGCGCCGGGACATTCCGATCAGTACCGGCAGCCCCAGCGTCAGGCCGAATTCCCAGGGCAACGTTCCGACGGCCAGAGCCCCGAGCAGCGAGGCCGTGCTCGCCACCGCCACGGCTCGCCGGGTTTCCAGCCGGGCCCCCGCGCTGCCGGCCAGGAAGTAGGTGAACAGGTAGGCCGTGCCCTGATCGCTGACTGCGATCAGCCCGACCGAGCTGAGCACGCCGGCCATCAGCCAGGCGAAGGTCACCGTCGGTCCGAGGGAGAGGTGGCGCCCGGCCAGGAACAGACAGCTCAGCGCGAGCAGTACCGCGGTCCCGGGCTCGATCGGGCGGACCGTGGCGATCCCGGCAATGCAGACACCGACCGTGGCCAGCCACTGCATGCTTTGGCTCCGGCTGAACACGCCGCGACGATAACCCACGGTTTCAGGCCATCTGGAGGGCGGCCGGGGCAAGCATCCGGCTGCGCAGGTAGATCGTGCCCAGCCGGGTGACCACCTCGGTCAGCGCCATCAGGACGAACGCCGCCACCCAGGCCTGCGAACCGGTGATCGAGTGCTCGATGCTGAAGCGGGTGATCGCCTCGGCGCCGCCGTGCTCGGCCCACAGCTGGAACACCATCCGCGAGCCCATCCCCAGCACCCACAGCACGGCCGCCACCGCACCGGCCTTGACCAGCACGTCTTCACCCACCGCCCGCACCCGGGTGTAGAAGCCGCCGGCGATTCCCAGGACGGCGCCCACGGTGACCAGCGCCGCGATCAGGACCAGGTCGTTGCCGCCGGTGGGGATCGAGTCCAGGTAGCTGTGCGCCACCACGGCCACGATGACCAGCGGGAGGACGAAGGTTCGCGGGGTCAGGCGGCCCTCGCGCAGCTGCCGCAGTACCAGGAGCAGGAGGACGATGTCGGTGATCCACTCGGTCGTTGTCATGCCTCAAGACTGCTGTGACCTGCGTGAATGTACCTGCACCCAGGGGTGGAGATCCGGGTGGAGATGAGTTCTGCCCGGCGCCGTCGTCTATCTGGTCAACGGGCTTCACCACGACCGGGGAGAGCAACCATGGGCAAGCTGATCGTCACCGAGTTCATGACGTTGGACGGGGTCGGGCAGGGACCGGGCGGGCCGGAGGAGGACGAGGAAGGCCGTTTCATCCACGGCGGCTGGCAGGCCCCCACGCTCAGCGCCGAGACCGGCGCCGCCATCTTCGAGCAGGCCCGAAGCATGGACGCTCTGCTGCTGGGCCGCCGTACGTACGACATCTTCGCTGATTACTGGCCGAAAGCGCCCGCCGAGATCCCGTTCACTGCGCTGATCAACGGTGTGCCCCGATACGTTGCCAGTAGCACGCTGAGCGGGCCGCTGTCGTGGGCGGGGGCCAGCGTGCTGCCGGGCGATCTGGCCACCGCAGTGTCCGAACTGAAGCAGCGGCACGAGAACATCCACGTGATCGGCAGTCTCAACCTGCTGCAGTCGCTGCTGCAGCTCGGCCTGGTCGATCAGCTACGCCTGTGGCAGCACCCGGTACTGCTCGGCTCGGGCAAGAAGGTGTTCGGCGCGGGCACGGCACCCGCGGCGCTGCGTCTGAGCCATGCGGTCAGCTACGAGAGCGGCGTTGTGCAGTTCACTTACGACGCCCTGGGGGTGCCGCCCAAGTACGGCGACATGGCCAAGGGCGAGGAGGAGAACCGGCGAATGATGGAGTCGCGCCGGCTCATCGGAGAGTAGGCAGCGCGGCCGGGACGATCTCCACCTGCACCAGATCGCCCGCTTCCACGTCCTGCACCTCACCGTCGATCTGGATCGGCGCGGCTTTCAGTGCCCGGAAACGGAATTCGGTGGTGGCCGGCTGCTCACCCAGACCCGTGGTGGCGGCGCGGGCAGCCTTGGTCAGCACCCGCCAGCGGGGCTCGTGCGCGGTCAGCGTCACCTCGAACACGCCGTCCTCCGGATTGCCGTTGGTGCTGAGCTTGAGCACCTTGGCCATCTGCGGGATGTTCGAGAACACCAGGCTGTCGATCGGGATGCGGCGGCCGTCCTCCAGCTCGATCCGCAGCGGCCGGAAGCGGCCGAAAGAGCGGATCACGGTGAAGAGTTCACGGATCGAGCCCTTGCTGCCCTTCTCCAGCTCGACCGCGACCACCGGGGTCAGGCCGATGCCGATGTACGAGTGCGCGTAACGGCTTTCACCCTGGACCGTCAGCTTGAGCAGGTCCAGCGGCCGCACCTCGTCGGCTTCGATCGCCTCGGGCAGCGGGCGCGGGGCGGTGACCCGGTGGTGGTCGTTCGCGTTACCGGCGGCCACCACGGTGGCCACCGCCTCGGGGTTGCCGGCCTGCATGATCCCGTTGACCACTTCGTTGTAGCCGCCGTCCCCGCTCACACCGACAATCAACGGACGCGGCCCGGCCGCGGCTTCGGCGGCCAGCAGCGTTGCGTGCCCGGCGTACTCCGTGGGCTGGAGCTCGACCGGGAGTTCGGGGTATTTCTCGGCCAGCGCCTGCTGCAACTCCTGCGCCGTGCCCTTGGCGTCGCGCGTGCTGTTGGGGTTGAAGATCAGGACGACCCGCTCGAAGCGCATGGAGTGATCATCACGGCTGAGCGGCGCCCGGGCACGTCGGGAGGGGCTCAGGTCTGGTATCGATATCAACTTGTCTTGATCCGCACGGTCCGGGCCCAGGCCGGAGGGGGCTTCGGAAACCAGTTGCCGAATTCGTCCAGTTCCGGTTCCGGCCCCAGCAGACCGATGACGGTGGGCACCCGAGGCGCGGACACCGGCCAGCCGGTGTGCCCGTCGGTCAGCACCACCAGCACGTCTGGAGCCGGCTGAGCGCTCAGGGCCCGGGCCATCCCCCGAGTCAGATTCGTGCCTCCCCCGCCGGCCAGGCGGATCTCCCGGGCCGAGGCAACCCGCTGCACGGTCTGCACGGCGCTGTCGCAACTGTAGACGGTCACCTTTCGCCCGCCCGCAGCCTGGATCACCCCAGCGGTCTCGGCCAGGGCCGCACCCAGTTCGTCGTCGCTGACCGAACCCGACGTGTCGATCACCACCGCCACCTCCGGGCTGGGCTTGGTCAGTGTCGGCAACACCACCCGGTAGTGCAGAGCGGCAGATCGGCGGCTGGGTCTGCGGAAGGAGTGGTCACCCACTCCACCGCTGGAGCTCAGCCCAGCCCGGACCGCCGCGGTGAGCAGGCGTTCCCAGTTCTGCGTCGGTTTGCCCACGTCTTGTGCCCAACGGGTCCAGCTCCCGCTGACCCAGCCCTGAGAGCGCTTGATCCGTTCCGCCGTGCGTATCCGAATCACCTCGGCCTGTGCCGGAGTCAGCGGCCGGCCGCCATCCGGACCGAGGTCCCAGGGCACATCCCCTCCATGCGCCCCGGAACCGCAGTTCACCCACGCCCGGCGCCCCGCGACCGCCGTCGCGGACATACCCCGCAGGTAAGATTCAAACGGACGCCCCACTCGCAACCGAAAATCCCGCGGCTGGAGAGCGCCGTCCGGCAGGCGGATTCCATCACGAAAACTCGCCTCGTCGTCGTTGATCTCGCAGTCCATCGCTGTGTTCATCCGCAGGTTCTCGAGGTCTGGCCGCTCTGGATCGAGCCAGGAACCGCCGGCCGTCCGCCGGGCGTAGATCACCGCCGGATCCGTCGACCCCTGCCCGGCCAGCGACCGCTCCCACAATTGCTGGGCCCGGTCGTGATGGCCCCGGAGCAGATGCCCCACCTCGTGCAGCCAGGTCCCGGCCAGTTCGTTCACGCTGTACATCTGGACGAACGCGGGCGAGACGTAGCAACGCCAGTAGCGATCCACGGCCATGGTGGGTACCTGACGACTGGGGACGATGGTCATCGCCCAGAGGGCACCCGCTAGATAAGGGTGCACCTGGGCCACGAGAAGCCTTGCCGCCAGAAGCTTTCGCTCGTCCAGCTCGATCATGCGGCCGCTTCCTTGACGCAACTCAGCAACCCTGGCAGATCGGCCAGGCCCTTCATCGCGTTCAGCTCCACCGGAGCCGGCCAGTCGCGTTCGCGCAGCGCGGCCAGGTGCACGGCGGCGCCGGCGACCAGGTCGACCGGCCCCGCTTCGGCGATCCGGTTCAGCACCTGCCAGGCGGACAGCCATCTTTCCGGCGTCTTGCGGACCTCGACCACTTCGACCACGGCCTGCAGCAGCGCCTGGACCTGGTCACCGCGTTCTGGGATCTCGAACAGATCCGGCTGCAGCAGAACCTCTTCCGGGTCGGGCAGATCCTCCCGCTCGAGGTAGGCCAGTAGTTCCAGCGCCGCGCCGTCACCGACCGCGCCGCGCAGAGCCACCGCCAGCGCCTCATGGTCGGTGTCGCTGGCGTACGCGAAGGCCAGCAGGCGCAACGCCATCTCCCAGGTCCGCGGCGAAGGCCAGGCACTGCCCTTGCCCACGTCGTCCTTGGGCAGGCGGTGGGTGTAGTCCGGGCGCACGGTCAGGAATCCGGTGACCGCCCGGCGCGCCCGGTTCACCGCCTGCGGAAAGGCATCCGGGTTCAGCTCGGGCGGCCGAACGTGCGGCCAGCACCCGTTCAGGCCCCTCGTCACCACCTTCGGATCGTGCCGCCAGGGCAGGTGCACGAACCGGTTGGCCAGGGGCGCGGCCAGCGACCAGCCGTTGGCCGCGCTCTCCGGCGGGTTGGCGGCAGCCACCACCCGGACGCTGCTCGGCAACGGCAGGCTGCCCACCCTGCGCTCCAGCACCACCCTCAGCAGGGCCGCCTGCACGGCGGGCGTCGCCGAGGAGAGTTCGTCGAGGAAGAGCAGGCCTTCTCGGCTGTGCTTGAGCCGGATGGCCCAGTCCGGCGGGGCCATCGGTACGCCGTTGTTGGCCGGGTCGGCGCCGGGGATCGGCAGACCGTTGAAGTCGGTCGGGTCGTGCACGCTGGCGACCACGGTCTCCAGGCTCAGATCGAGATCCTGGGCCAGGCGTTCCAGAGTGGCGGTCTTGCCGATTCCCGGGGCGCCCCAGAGCAGAACCGGAAGGTCGGCCTGCACGGCCAGCGCCAGGGCACTGAGGTACGGGTCGCGACCGGGTTCGGTGGTGGCGTCCTGGGTCAGGCGGATGAGCTGGGCTGCGATCTGCTGAGTCATATGGGTCACCATTTGTCGCCGTCGAGTTGGGTCCGCCTCCGCTCGCCGAACGGCAGGATGTAGGACCCGATCAGTGGTTTGGTGTTGCGGCGGCCGCGCGGAAGGTGTTCCCGACCGCTCGGTTTGGGCAGGAGCGCCACGTTGGCCTGCGAAGCATCCTTCGGCAGGGCCCAGGAGATCTGCCCGGCCAGAGCGGAGCGGTACCGCGGGCCGGCAGCGAATCTGCGCTCCTGCGCCGCGTGCTTGCGCTGCCATTCCTCGGCTGCAGCCCGGCAGCCGTTCATCGGCCCACCCGGCTCGATCAACGCGGCCAGCAGTTCCTCGGCCCGGGCCTCTTCGTCGTCGTGGTCCAGAGCGATCCACCGGCCTTGCTCGCGGCGCAGCCGGTGGATCTGGCCCTGGCATCGCACTTCGCGCACCAAGGTCGAAACAGTCTGGGGAGTTCCTGCAAAGAGGTTTCGCACCAACGGATGCAGATCGCTCGGCGCGGCCAGGCCCAGCCGGATCAGCTCGTGGTCGAACGGCCGGTGCCAGGCCGCCCAGGGTAGCAACGGCAGGCCGGCGGCCTGGTTCGAGTCCACGACGTACGCGTCGACTCCCGAGGCGTACGGTTCCTGCGGAACCAGGACAATGGCCAGACCTTTACCCGGCCGGATCACCGTAATTCCCTGTACCTGCCTGCTTATCGCTTCCAGATCGACCGGAAGTCTTTGCATCAGGCTGGTTTGGGTGGCCGGATCGCTGAGCTTCAGCCGGAAGCCGGCCGATCGCCAAGCCTCGGCGAAATCACCGCGGTCCTGGGCGGCGAGCACCTGCTGGTCCACGACCGCCCGGTAAAGATATTCACCCGCCGAACCGGCGTCCCACAGATACCGATGATGGACGATGTTCCACTGGGCGGCTTTTCGGCCCACCGGCGGATGGTCGAGAAGATCGAGTATCAGCCGTTCACCGGCCGCCCAGTCGGACCCGGGGGTACGCACAACCAGCGTTGCACCGCTGGGGTATTCAGCCAGAGATATAACCAGATCCTTCTGCGGCCCGCCACCCGGAAGACTTCTGGGTAGGTGCCAGCGCAGCAGGTCTGGCGCGAAAACAGCAAGGTCACGGGAAATTCGTCGGCGTAGATCGCGGCCGGTTACTTGGCGAAGATCGAACCGTATATCGACGGCCGCGGCCGCACAGGCCGAACGCCAGTCACCAGCCAGACGATGTTCGGTGGCTGCTGCCGTGAGCGAAGCGGGGACGCCCGATTGCCGGGCTTCGAGGAGGGCTGCTGCCCTGATCGGATCGAGGAGCGCGGAGCTTGCCACGCCCGGGACGCTCATCGAGCGCTGGCGGTCACGCCAATCATGCGAGAAGTGATCACGGCAGAACTATGAACCCATCCTGGCCCTCGGCGCAACCCCTAGGCCGATTTCAGCTCCGGGAAGCCACTTTCATCACTGCTCGGCTGCTTCACGGGTGTGGTTTGACCCTGACCCAGGTACCGTCATCGGTGAGATAGGCGTCCACGGCGAGTCCCGCGTCCTCAATTGCGTTCTCGAACTCTTCGGTCGTGAGCGGCCGCGAGAGAAACGTGTGCGTCCATCGGGCATCCGGATAGACGTTCTCCACCTGCACCGACTGCACGCCGGGGGCAACCCGCTCCGAAGACAGCACGGTGACCACGCCGTCTCCGTTGCTCCGGGTCCGAGGCAGATTCTGGTGCCAATCGGCTCCTTCCCGCTGGATCAGCACCCAGCCGCCGTCCCGCACGTGCCGCCGACAGGTGCTCAGCAGGTTCTGCCGGAGCTCTTCGTCCGGGGCGTGCACCAGGAAGGAAGCCAGCAGCACGACATCGAATTGCTCTCCCAGATCAAGGTTCTCGATCTCACTGCGAACCGTCCGAGCCCCACGCACCCGTTCCAGCATCTCCCCGGACTCGTCCACGCAAGTCATCTCGAACCCGCGCGCGATCAACGGGTGAGTCATCCGCCCGGCGCCGGAGCCCAGTTCCAGGATGCGCGCGCCCGGGGGTACCGCGCCGGCGATGACGTCCGGCTCATCGCCGATCGGGAGCCGTTCGTACAACTCCACCGCGCACCCGTCCGGCGTAAACGTGCCAGGCCCCGTGCCGCGGTACCCCTTGCGCTCTTTTTGCCCCATGCGCCGACGAACGGCCCGTGAGCATACGAGGTTCCCTGCCGTCAGTGATGATCTCCCTGACGGCCCAGTGTCCCTTCCGGAGTGGCACCAGGCCGCGTCCACTGCGGAGCTGGCCGCCCGGTCGGCCCCCACGTGGGCTTACCGTCGGAGTCCACCCGCCAGTACCAGCAGGCGTGCTGCCCTTCCGGCCAGCCCTCGGGGTTCTTCTGCCACGCCTCCCCACGGCCGTAGGGCGTCGTGTCCAGCATCGCGAAGACCGGACTGGTCGCCTCGTTACCCCGGCCGGTCATCGAGTAGGTCAGGAAAACCCGCTCCCCGTCGCGCAAATAAGAGGTCACGTGCCCCATCTCACCGCCGATCGGCTCGTCCAGACCACGCACCGAGTACCAGGGCTGGGTGTAGCCCATGAACTCGGTGAACGCGGCCACCTCGGGCCATTCACCGGTGGTCAAGAAGGCCAGCGAGACCCCGCGGGCGTTGAGGTAGGGCGCGATGTCCTTCATGTGCCAGGCCGACATCGTGCAGCCCTCGCACTGCCCCTGATGCGGCGCGCCGTCCCACCACATGTGCTTGTACGCCAGCAGTTCCTCACGCCCCTGGAACAGCTCGATGAACGGCGTGGGGCCGTCCGGACCGACCACCTCGATCGTGCTGTCGAACTCCACCATCGGTAGCTGACGCCGGGCGGCGGCAATGGCGTCGCCCTCCCGGGTGTGCGCCTTCTCCCGCACCAGCAGCTCGTCGCGGGCGGCCTGCCAGGTGGCCCGGTCGACCACCGGCGGGCGGCCTGTGCGCAACTCGTCCTGCGTGCTCATGTGTCCTCCCGCGGTCGGCGTAGAACTCTCACCAGCTCAGACCGGTGGGCCGCGCCGAACTCATCGGAGCTTGAAGCGCCGGGAAGGGCAGGAGGGCGTCACCCCACCCTGCGCAGGGTGGCTACGGTGACGTGCGGCCAGCTCAGAGTGTCGAAGTCCAGGAGCACCCGCTGGGTGTACTGCAGCTGCGAGGCCCGGCCTTCGTTGTCCAGCTTCTCCAGCCAGAAGGTGGAGCTGACCTTGCTGGCGACGGCGTTCGGCTCGTCCCCGCCGGCCAGGAACGCCGTGTTCGCCACCCCGCCGCCGCTGACCACCGTCTTCGTGCTCGTGCTGGTCTGGAGCTTGATGCTCGAGGTGATGTTCTGCTTGGCGATCGCATCGCGCAGCAGGCTGTTCGGGTCGTCCAGCAGCTTCTGGGTGATCCCCTTCAGACCGGGACCCGAGGTGCGGAACCGGGTCTTGCGGTTCAGGTGCTGCTCGTCGAATTCGCCGGTGTCCTTGGGGTTGCCGCTGAAGAACGGCACGATGTCAGTTCTCGGGATCACCGGGCGCGGGGTCTCGTCGGCGGCGGTGGAGTTGCCCTGGGCGAGAATCGTTGTGCCGTGCGGGATCGAGGCCATCCGGACGATGGTGGCGCCTTCCTTGGGGTTCGTGGTGGCCGGTACCCGGGCGAAGATCCCGGGCTCGAAGTGCAGGCCGGCGCCGGTGTTGCGGTCGGTGATCTGCTGCAGGTAGTTCAGGCCGAACATGTTGATGTCCTTCTGCACCAGGCCACGGTTGGGGATCGCCCCGGCGATGCGCTGGAACTCGAACGTCTCCTCGGTCAGGTTGAGCTCGAGAAAGTGCCGCACCTCGGGATGGAAGTGCGGGCGCCAGATCACGTTGAAGCCGGTGCCCTGCCACTTGCCCTCGAGATCGGCCAGCCGGCCCAGCGGGTGCCCCTTCTTCACCGCAGCCGCCTGTAGCCCGGCCTCTTCCTCGACCGGTGGCATGGGCTGGAGCACGAAGCTTTTCGCGAGTTCCACGGGATTCTTCTTCCATTGAAGTCGGCGGCAAGATGACCGTTATGACCGATCTGGCGAGACGGTACGGCACGAGGATCGCGGCCATCTACGACGAACGGTTCATCCGCAACTGCCCGAAGGTGCGCTCGCCAAATCGATTGCCGTCCACAGCCCGGTTACGGACAATCCGGCCCGTGGAGCCTCAGGTGGAAAGCAACCGGCAGGTGTGGGAAAAGGCCTCGCAGAAGCACGTCCGGGAGTACGACGACCTGCTGCGCCAGGCCCGCGAGGGCGGCTCGCTCCTGCCCCGGGAACGGACTGTGCTCCGGCCGGCGCTGATAGCTGAACCGGCCGTGGTGCATCTGCAGAGCGGACACGGCCTGGACGACGTGGACCTGATCCGCTCCGGCGCCCGTTCGGTGGTGGGAGTGGACTTCAGCCGGGTAGCCACCTCGGCTGCCCAGCGCCGGGCCGATGAACTGGGGCTGGCCTGCCGGTACGTGGTGGCCGAACTGCC
This sequence comes from Kineosporia babensis, assembly GCF_021129305.1. GTDB lineage: Bacteria > Actinomycetota > Actinomycetes > Actinomycetales > Kineosporiaceae > Kineosporia > Kineosporia babensis. The sequence continues at coordinate 351,169 of NZ_JAJOMB010000001.1, forward strand.
TGGGGCACCGCTCGCGACCGGTTGCGCGGATCTGGTCTACACCGGCAAGGGCGCCCTGATCTGGATGCCGGACCTCACGCCCTGGGCCCAGGACGCCGCCCGCCTGCTACGTCCGGGCGGCCACCTCTTCATCTACGAGTCGCATCCGGCCGTGCCGTTGTGGAGCTGGGACGCGGATCAGCCCCGGATCCGGCCCGACCGCAGCTACTTCGCTCACTCATTCGTCAACGACAGCTTCCCGGCCGACGGCGCCGTGGAATGGCAATGGACGCTCGGTGAGATCGTCACTGCCCTGGTGACGGCCGGGCTCAGCCTGGTGCACCTGTCGGAGCACCCCGAGCCCTTCTGGCGCCCGCAGGACGATACGGATGCCGCCGCCTGGCACGGCCGCCTGCCGAACACCTTCATGCTGCTGGCCCGACGGCCCGGATAGCGCTTACATCGGCAGCGGCGGCATCGGGTCGCTGTACTCCTCGTACTTGTCCGGGTCGGTGGAACGGGCCTTCGCCATGCCCAGCGCCGCATGCCCGATCCCGCTGATCAGGCTCACGCCGGCGACGAGGGTGACCAGGCCCTGCCAGAAGAACGGGCTGCCCTCCCACGGGCCGAGCCGCAGCAACTGCAGCCCGCCCAGGGCAGCGAGCAGTACCAGGAGCTCGGCGAGGTAGAGGAAGAACCGGGGCCAGGAAGGCTGCTGCTTCATGACCGGAAGCCTATGAGCGCAAACCGGACCGATACGGCCCTCTAATGGATGATCCCGCCGATACGACCTAAGTCGGATCCGAGGGCAGGTGTGGCGACCCTGACGGGACTTGAACCCGCGGCCTCCGCCTTGACAGGGCGGCGCGCTAACCAACTGCGCTACAGGGCCTTGCTTTGCTTCTCACAGAAAAGCGGCCAGGGACTGGATCGAACCGTCGCCCTTCCAATTCAGGCAGGCCCTGACCACTGCCTTTGAGCAGCTCAGAGCCGAGCTTACAGCAAGTCGTGCAACCCGCGTGCAACACCGAATCAGCGGATGATCCGTGACAACTTCACCGCATCGAGGCTCTGACCGGACTCCAAACGCCTCTCAGGGCAAGAGTTCCAGAGCTGCACAATGAGTCGGCCGCACGGCCCGGAAGTGACGGTGGTCGACAGTGGCCACTCTGGTCACGCCCAGGCGCTCGGCCACTGCGATCACCGAGGCGTCGACGGCACCCAGCGGGAAGTCTGCGTAGGTCCGCACCAGGTCAGCCATCCTGCGCAGGTCAGAGGGCAGCGTCTGCTCGAGCTGGAACTCCCCCGCAGCCACAGCATCAAGGAACGCGGCTTCCGTCTTCGGCCCCATCCGGGATTCGGTCAGGTAGCAGATCTCAGTCAGCACCGGCGCCGGCACGAGAACCGGACCACGCTCGCGCTCCAGCAGATTCACACACGCCTCATGATGCGCGTCGTCAGCGTTCAGCAGCGCGACCAGCGGGCCGGTGTCGCAGACGATCACTGCGGGTGATCCCCCAACTCGGCACGCAGGATGTCCTGAGATCGCGCGGCCAGATCGGGTCCCGCGTGCCCTATCCCGGTCACGCTGAACCGGCGCGGACGGTCATCGCCCGCGTTGCTGGTCTCGGCCGGTTCCTGCGGCACGAGTTGCAGCACGACGGCACGGACGGCCCGCACCTGGTCGAGGGTCAGGCGGTCGACCAGGCGATGCAGATCCGAGTAATCCGGAAGCGGCTCAGCCATGGACGGCATTTTACCGGCCGACCAGCGCCCAGGGCCGCTCTGCCACATTGCGAACCTCTCCCATGGTCGTCTAGTGGTTCAGAGCTGCCACCATCTGGGACAGATCCGAAAGCTGGAACTGGGCGATCGCTGACTGGCAATCGTCCGGCCCCCAGAGGAAGTCCGTGGTGACCCCGGCGTGGTATCCGCTCTCGCATATGCAGAGATGTCCTTCCCAGCCCTGCTGGTCGAGATGGTGACGCATGTCCTCGATCAACTGTCGTGCAACCTGTGGCGCCAGTACGCCTGCCGGGTTCGTTCAGTGATGCCAGGTCAGGGCAGCTGCTACGGCTTGGGAGCTTGCGTCTGCATCTAGAAGTTCGCCGCACTCCACCCCGACCGCGTGCAGAGCGGCCACCGTTGTGCGGGTAGCTCCGGGAAAGCACCGACCTCCGCCGGCCGCTGGCCCCTGACCAGTCCCGTAGGCGAGTCTGGAAGCCCACCCAGCCGGGTCTTCGTTCAGCTGAAGCTTGACCTGGCGTAATGGCCCTTCAGGCCGTGTAACCCACATGCACCACCCATAGGTAAGCAGCGGCAAAAGAAGAGCGCCGCCAGTCGAAAGATCCCCTCGGGATTCTTCGACTAGCGGCGCAGCACTTCACGATGGTGGCCAGGGACGGGGTCGAACCGTCGACCTTCCGATTTTCAGTCGGACGCTCGTACCAACTGAGCTACCTGGCCGGGTCCTGAGCCGGATGTGCTGACTCAGGTGTTGCGACCCTGACGGGACTTGAACCCGCGGCCTCCGCCTTGACAGGGCGGCGCGCTAACCAACTGCGCTACAGGGCCTTGCTTGTGGTGCGTACACCGTACCCCCAACGGGATTCGAACCCGTGCTACCGCCTTGAAAGGGCGGCGTCCTAGGCCACTAGACGATGGGGGCCCTGGACTCACGACGGACTGTTTAGGTCTCCGTTGCGGACATGTAGAAGCTTAGGGGTTCAAGCCCGAATCTCCAAAGCGACTTCCCGTCCGGAGGCCCGCCGGGCCACCAAACGGCACCTGACCTGCCCCGAAACCAAACGGGACCGGATCCACCCGAGGGGCGGGCAGACGTCCATAAGCTCACTTCGAAGACCGTGCGCCGAGGAAGGGAGACGAGCGCCACAGGACGCGCTCGCCCTTGAAGTTGACGCAGCGTCAGCGCCTAGCTTCGGACCATGACCATCACCGTTCTGGACACCGCCCCGGCCATCCGCCGCATCGTGACCGCCCCGCCCGCGGCCCGGCCGGATCTGCTCAGAGCCATGGTCGAGCCGGCCCGGGGCCTGTACCGCTACTTCCCCGGCGAGGTCGACGTGGTCGCGATGCACGGGATGAGCTTCGGTTTCCCGCTGGATCGGGACGAAGACCAGATTCTGGACGCTCTGGGCCGACTGGAGGAGGCCGGCGCCTGGGCGCGGATCGAGAAGGCACTTGAGGACGCGGTCCGCCTGCAGAGCGGTTCGCTCGCCGGAGTGAACGTCCCCGACATCACCGTTCTGTTCGTGCTGGGCGATCCGGGCGACGCCTACTTCCGGCACACGGTCGGCGGGTTCAGCGGGAACGGATCGGTGACCGGGTACATCTCGCTGACGCTCTGGCCCACGGCGGAGAACCTGGCCCGGCTGGAGGCCACCGCGGTGCACGAACTCAACCACAACCTGCGTTACGCGCCCGGTGGCGTGGTCTGGGACCCGGCGACGGTGGCGGTGGGTGAGCAGATCGTCAGCGAAGGGCTGGCCGATGCGTTCGCCCGGCAGATGTACGGGCCGGAGCTCGGCTACACGGCCATGGGCGTGCCTCATCTGAACGACGACGAGGTGTTCGCCAAAGTGCTGGAGGGGCTGGGGATTACCGGGATGCAGAACTTCGTGTCCTGGGTGCACGGGGATGCAGCGGCGCAGCGGTTCGGCGGGACACCGGTGGGGCTGCCGACGGGCGCGGGTTACGCGGTGGGTAATCGCCTGGTGGACGCCTATCTCGCCGAGACCGGCCAGAACGCCGCTCAGGCCCTGTACGCGCCGAGCGACACGATCATCCGGACCGCACTGAGACTGCTGCAGTAGTGAAGTCGCCGTCGCTCGTGGCCGGCGGCGACATCACCTCAACCTTCCCGAGAAGTGCTCAGGAGAGTCTGCGGACCTGGTCGGGTGCGACCATGACCTGCGACGGGACCAGCCCGTCGGGACCGCCGAACTCGATGCCGTAAGCCTCGGCCGGATCGGTGATCACCTGGACCACCGTGCCGAGCGCCCCCGGGAGCAGACCGTGCTCCGGCAGCGTGACGGACAGGGAGACGAGATCAAAGTTGTGCAGCACCAGCACACCTCACACGGTTGGTCGACGCTGACCGCCTGAACGCCCGGCTTTTTCTCCGCATCCGGGACGTTCCTGGAATTCCGCTGTCGATCTTCTTCTTGATCCACTTTCGGTGACCCTCCGGACCGCTGCGGACATTCATGATCACGAAGGCCCGAACGCCGCGATCCGAGGGATCGGACGCCAGCTTGCACCCCTCCGCCGCAAATTACGAATGCCCAGGTCGGAGGCCGTTTTATCGATGGCGCCAGGACCGGCCGAAAGTACGGTCGCCCTTGCCCGATCGGCCGGGACCTTTGGCGGGACCTTTGACGAGAACACGGCGTTCTTTTGGCCGCTGCCACCCACCCGGACCGAGGGAAGACTCAAGGCATCAACCGAAGATAGAAATTCCCAGAGAGGAATGGTCATGTCGATCGAACACGCGGCCCCTGCCAGCAAGGGCTCGTCGTCGGCAAGCGGCCTCGCAGACACCACCCCAGGCGTAGCCGAGATGTCCACCCCCGCCGTAAGCAGCCTGGCGGCAAAGCTCTTCGCCGTCCTGCGGGTGTCCGTCGGGTTCATCTTCCTCTGGGCGGCCCTGGACAAGACCTTCGGTCTCGGGTACTCCTCGGCGGCCGAAAAGGCCTGGATCGAGGGCAACTCGCCGACCAAGGGCTTTCTCAGCTTCATCGACCAGGGCCCGTTCGCGTCGGTCTTCAACAACATGGCCGGCAACGCGATCGTCGACATCCTGTTCATGGTCGGAATGTTCGCGGTCGGTGTGGCCGTGATCGCCGGAGTGGCGATGCAGGTCGCCGCGGTGAGCGGTTCGCTGATCATGGTGATGATGTGGGTGGCCGAATGGCCGATGGCGCAGACCACCGGCGCGGGCGAGCCCACCGGGAGCACCAACCCGTTCATGGACTACCACCTGATCTACGCACTGGTCCTGTTCGCCCTGGTCGCGGTGTCGGCCGGCAAGACCTGGGGCCTGGGCAACATCTGGGAGAAGCTCCCGGTGATCAAAGACCAGAAGTGGATGCACTGAGCTCGATCTGAACCGCCGGGCCTACCCCTCCCCCTCCTGCGGTAGGCCCGGAACCCCTCAAACCCCAGCACTATCCGGGAAGGAGATCCGGTCATGACCACCAACCGCATCGTTGTCGGGGTCGACGGATCCACCCAGTCCGCACAAGCCCTGCGCTGGGCCGCGCAGCAGGCGGTCCGCTCCGGAGCCACCCTCCGCGCCGTGACCGCCTGGGAACTGCCCACCACCTACGCCTGGGCCTCCTGGCCGATCGACTGGGACCCGGCCCGCGACGCCCGCCGGGTGCTCACCGAGACCATCGCCAAGACCTTCGAAGGCCACCCGCCGGTCGAACTGGAGGAGGTGGTCCGCGAAGGCGGCGCCGCCCGGATCCTGATCGACGAGGCCCGCTTCGCCACCACCGTGGTGGTCGGCAGCCGGGGCCACGGAAGGGTCGCCGGAGTCCTGCTCGGCTCGGTCAGCACCAAGGTCTCCGAACACGCCACCTGCCCGGTCGTCGTGGTCCACGGCGACCAGCGCCCCGAGACCGCGCAACGGAAGGAGGGAACTTTAGTAGCCGGCTGAAACCACGCGAGACAGCTTCACCCACACCCGAGGCCAGGAGAACCTTCCTGGCCTCGGTTCGCGTAACCGCACTTCCAAGATCAACCGCAGTTCCTCCGCGCACCCCCGGCGCATCCCCGATCGGAGCCCCCCATGCTCAGGACTTTCGGCCCTGCCGTCCCCGTCGCCGACACCAGCAAACTCGCTAGACCCGCACCTGGACGTCTGTCGGAACCCGGAAGGCCTGACCCCCTCGTGACCAGCACCGATCAGCAACCCGGCAGTGCCGCGCCGCCGGCCGCCGCCGAGAGTGACGGGGTACGGGAGGTGAGCGTTCGCGTGCTCGATCGTCAGGAGTGCCTGGATCTGCTGGCCACCGCCCAGATCGGCCAGCTGGTCTTCACCTACCAGGCGATGCCCGACGTGCTGCCGGTCAACGTGGCGGTCGCCGACGACGTGCTGCTGATCCCGTTCGCCGACGGCTCGATGATCGAGCGGGCGGCCCGCAACACCGTGGTCGCCTTCCACGTGGACAAGATCGACGAGGACACGCACCTGGGCTGGAGCGTGACCGTGGTCGGCCGCTCTTTCGAGCTGCGTGAAGGTGACTCGCTGGCCGGGCGCCAGGTGAAGAAGCCCAAGGCGTGGATGCCGGGCCGGCACGACCGCACCCTGGCGGTGGCTCTGGAGCGGGTCACCGGCCGCTACCTAGAGCCACCTGTGAAATGATTTCGCCGGGCAGATCGGACGGCGGGCGACGAGGTTCCAGCAGCGGTGAGCGATGACAACGAAACGTCGGAAGAACGCTACGGGCACAACCGGGAGGCCAAGGAGGCGCACCAGTACTGGAGTGCTGGTCAGCCCCCTCCCCTGCCCAAGCTCGGCCTGGAGCGGCTGCTCCAGGAACTGATCGGGCGCTCGCAGGAGATCATCGACACCGAGCAGCAGCTGCACCGGCTGCTGGACGCGGTGATCGCGGTGGCCAGCGACCTCAGCCTGCCCGACACGCTGCGCCGGATCACCGAACTCGCGGCCGATCTGGCCGAGGCCAAGTACGCGGCGCTGGGCCTGCTGGACTCCGAGGGCCGGGAGCTGTCGGAGTTCATCACGGTTGGAATTCCGGGCCACCAGCGGATCAAGATCGGTGAGCCGCCGCGGGGCAAGGGCATCCTCGGCGTGCTGATCGACCTGCCGGTGCCGCTGCGCCTGGACCGGCTCTCCGACCATCCGGCCTCGGCCGGTTTCCCGCCGCACCACCCGCCGATGGGCAGCTTCCTGGGGGTGCCGCTGCGGGTGCGGGGCGAGGTCTTCGGCAACCTCTACCTGACCGAGAAGCGCGACGGCGGCACCTTCACCGAACGCGACGAGCAGCTGATCATCGCGCTGGCCGCGGCCGCCGGGATCGCGATCGAGAACTCCCGGCTGTTCGACGTCACCCGCCGCCGCGAGGCCTGGCTGACCGCGGCCGGTGACGTGACCAAGTCGCTGCTGGCCGGGGCCGAGATCGAGGAGACGATGCGGCTGGTGGTGGAGCGGGCCTCCACGGTGGCCGGTGGCGGGGCCAGCTTCCTGCTGCTGAACGACGCCGACGGGGGCCTGAGCGTGCGGGCCGCGCACGGCGAGAACACCGCGGCCACCCTGGGCACCTCCTACCACCTGGACGATCAGCGGCTTTTCGAGCGCCGGGCGTTCCTGTCCAACGGGTTCGTCACCGGCCCGGGCATCTCCAACCAGTACGGTGGCCCGGCCGTGCACGTGCCTCTGGTGGTCGGCGAGCACGTGATCGGGGTGCTGGCGATCGCCCGCCCGGTGCACCACGAGCCGTACTCCGAGGCGGACATGAAGATGGTGGAGTCGTTCGCCGGGCACGCCGCGCTGGCCGTGCAGTTCAGCCGGCAGGCCTCGGACCGGCAGCGGCTGGCGGTGCTCGAGGACCGTGACCGGATCGCCCGGGACCTGCACGACCTGGTGATCCAGCGGATCTTCGCGGTCGGCCTGGGCCTGCAGAGCATCGGCATGAGCATCGACAAGCCCGCGCAGGCGAGCAAGCTGTCCGGGCTGATCGACGACCTGGACACCACGATCCACGCGATCCGGACCTCGATCTTCAGTCTGCAGCAGCAGGAAGAGGAGTCGACCAGCCTGCGCTCCGAGGCGCTCGGTGTGGTCAACGAGGCCACCGGGGCCCTGGGTTTCGAGCCGGTGCTCACCTTCCGCGGCCCGGTGGACACGCTGGTGCCCGCGGTGGTCTACGACGATCTGCTGGCGGTGCTGCGCGAGGCGCTGTCCAACGCCGCCCGCCACGCCCGGGCCACCCACGTGGAGGTACGGCTGGGGGTCGATGCGGGTCAGGTAACGCTCGAGATCGAGGACGACGGCCAGGGCGTGGCCACGGACGCGAAACAGGGCACGGGAACGACGACGATGAGGACCCGGGCGGAGCGGCACGGGGGCTCGTGCGCCTACGCCGCCCGGGACGACGGCTCGTCCGGAACCGTTGTGGTCTGGCAGGTTCCGCTCAACTGAGGAGAAGGGGTGATCCGGATGCCCGGATCACCCCGGCGTCCGGCTCAGTCCAGGGTGATCGTGCCGGTAACCATGGACGATCCGTCCCCGGCCACCAGCGTTCCGTCACCGTCCTCGGATCGTCCGGCGAGCGTCCACTTGTAGACGCTCGCGGGCAGCTGGGTGCCTCGGGTGGACAGGCCGTTCCAGCTGAGGTCGCGGACACTGCCGTCCGGGGCGGTGCTGTCGCGCTGGGCCACCGTCTTCGTCCCGGTCGGGTCCTGGATCTTCAGGGCGACCGGGCGCGTCCATGAGAATCCGGCCTACTTGGGCTTGGAGGAGATCCACAGCCGGGCGGTCTCCCCGGTCTTGCCCACGTAGGAGGCCAGCGCGGTGCCCCAGAGCCGGGCCCGGGCCAGCTGCTTGGGCACCACCGGGCCCTCCATCGCCTCGACCAGGAACCGCTCGCTGGCCACCAGCTCCACCCCGTGGCGCTCCAGCCGCTTGGCGATCGCGTTGACCGCGGAGCCGTGGATGAACCCGCGACCGGTGCCGGTGTCGAACGCGGCGGCCCGGCCGCCCGCCCACTCCGGCATCCCGTCGAGCCATTCGGCCACCCCGAACGTCTTCGGGCTGGCGCCCTGAGTACCCGCCAGCATCCGGGACAATCGGTTCGGTAGCCCACGGTTATGGATCGGCGCACCGAGTAGCAGCAAGTCGACGTCGGTCAGATCCCAGTCCTGATCCGCGGCGTCGGTCAGCCGCACCTCGATCCCGCGCTCACGCAGACCCATGACCACGGCCTCGGCGAAGCGGTGGGTGTTGGAGAAACAGGACTCGACGACGACTAGAACGTTCAACTTGTGATGCCCCCGTACTCAAGGCGTTTGGTGCGGAACTCGGCCACGACCGAATGTCCTTTCAGGGCCAGAGGTCCCCGAACGGACATGAGTTCAGATCGGCCCGCAGGGCAGGCCAAGTGGACTCGGCGAACCGTTGCGCCGGTAAAGGCGCCGCGCCCGTCCTCGGTGGTACAGCTTGGCACGAATTGCACCCGGCTGTCGTCGCCCGCGATCAACTTCTCTGTGTAATGTCGCTCTCCGGAAGCCTTTTACCCGAAGAATCTCACAGGAACCCGAGCCCGGTTCGATCCCGGTCGAAACCTCCCGGGCCGATCGGGACCGGGTTGGCCTCGGGCGCGGACCATCTCGGCCCCCGGTGCACGGGTACACGCTGAAGACCGGCCCGGCGATCTCGGTACGCACGCGCTCGCGTCCGGAGCGTCCCGCGGACCGCACCGATGAAGCTCACGCGCCGGGCCGGTCCGAGGTCAGCTGAAGCCGCTGGGCAGGCGCGGGGTGTAGGGCCGTTCCAGGATCTCGATCTCCTCGGCGCTCAGCTCCAGCTCCACCGCGGCGGCCGCATCGCTGAGGTGCTCCAGCTTGGACGGGCCGACGATCGGCGCCGCCACCGCCGGGTTCTTCAGTACCCAGGCCAGCGCCACCTGTGCCATCGGCACGCCCCGCGCCTCGGCCACCTGCTGCACGGCCTGGACGATGGGCTTGTTGTCGGCCTCCACGTCGTAACGCCGGGTGAGCTGGTCGGTGCCGGTGCGACTGGTCGAGGTCTGCCACGGCCGGGCCACCCAGCCCTTGGCCAGCGGGCTCCACGGGATGCTGCCCACGCCCTGGTCGGCGAGCAGGCCGAACATCTCCCGCTCCTCCTCGCGCTGGAGCAGGCTGTACTGGTTCTGCATGCTCACGAACCTGGTCCAGCCCCCGGTGGTGGCGGTGTGCTGCAGCTTGGCGAACTGCCAGGCCCACATCGACGAGGCGCCCAGGTAGCGCGCCTTGCCCGCCCTGACCACGTCGTGCAGGGCCTCCATCGTCTCCTCGACCGGGGTCTGAGGATCGAACCGGTGGATCTGGTAGAGGTCCACGTAGTCCACGCCCAGCCGGCTCAGTGAGGCGTCGACCTGCTCCATGATCGCCTTGCGGGACAGACCCGCGCCGCCCGGGCCCTGGTGCATCGGGAAGTAGACCTTGGTGGCCAGGACGATGTCGTCGCGGCGGGCGTACTTCTTCACCGCCCGGCCCACGATCTCCTCGGACGAGCCCCCGAAGTAGACGTTGGCGGTGTCCCAGAAGGTGATGCCCAGATCCAGCGCCTGCTGGAAGAACGGCTGCGCGGCCTCCTCGGTCAGCGGCCAGCCCGCGGCCGGGTCGGGCGAGACCCCGAAACCCATGGTGCCCAGCGAGATCCGGCTGACTTTGAGGCCCGAGCGGCCAAGACGGGTGTACTGCATGCTCCGACGCTCCCTTTCGTGTGCGGTCACCGCACCCAACCCGGCCCTGGGCGCAAGCCATTCCGACGGCTGAAAACCGGGTGACAACTCCTCGCTTCGGGCCTTATCAACGTGCCTGTGAAACTCTCCAAGACCTGGACGGACTCCTCGCTCGTGGCCCGCCGGGCGATGAGCCCGCAGGAACTGCAGCATCGGCTGGAACTGAGCCGGGTCGCCGCGGCCGCGAACGGTGACGGCGCCCGCCGCAATCGCCGGGCCGAGAAGAGCCGGCGACTGGCCCGAGGCCGGGTGGGCCGCCATGACGACTGATCAACACGACCTGAGCAAGGACATCCGGAAACCGGAGGCGGGCCGCACGGGCGCACCTCCGGTTTCTTGCTTTTGCCCGGGGCGCAACGGCTCGAATGGACGCCAGTAGACCAGTCGTCTAGTTTGCTTGGCATGAAGATTCTCGTGGTCCTGACCTCGCACGACCAGCTCGGCGACACGGGCAAGAAGACCGGTTTCTGGCTCGAGGAGCTGGCCGCCCCCTACTACCGGCTGAAGGCCGCCGGCGCCGAGATCACCCTGGCCTCACCCAAGGGCGGACAGCCGCCGCTGGACCCGAAGAGCAACGAGCCCGACGCCCAGACCGAGGACACCCGCCGGTTCGAGGCCGACGCCGAGGCCACCGCCGCCCTCGCCGACACCAAGGTGCTGGCCACCCTGGACGTCGCCGACTACGACGCGGTGTTCTACCCCGGCGGTCACGGCCCGCTGTGGGACCTGGCCGAGGATCAGAACTCGATCAACCTGATCCAGGACACGATCCGGGCCGGCAAGCCCGCCGCCCTGGTCTGCCACGCCCCCGGGGTGCTGCGGCACGTGCTCAACGAGGACGGGACGCCGCTGGTCCAGGGCAAGCAGGTCACCGGCTTCACCAACTCCGAGGAAGCCGCGGTCGGCCTGACCGAGATCGTGCCGTTCCTGGTCGAGGACGAGCTCACCGCCAAGGGCGGGCTGTACTCCAAGGGCCCGGACTGGGGCTCGTACGTGCTGCAGGACGGCCTGCTGATCACCGGGCAGAACCCGGGCTCGTCCGCGGCCACCGCGGACGCGCTGGTCAAGGCCCTGAGCTGAGCCTCGTACCCTGACGCCATGAGCCCCCGACGCCCCGATCAGGACACCCGAGCCAAGCTGCTCGAGGCGGCCGAGCGGATCTTCGCGACCAAGGGCTACGCCGCGGTCGGGATCAACGAGGTGCTCTCCAGCGTCGGGGTGCCGAAAGGCTCGTTCTACCACTACTTCGGCTCCAAGGACGCGTTCGGCGAGGCCGTGATCCAGCGGTACTTCGAGCACTACCTGCTCGAGATCGACCGGATCATGGCCCGCGCCGAGCTGAGCTGGGGCGAGCGGCTGCTGGCCTACTGGGAGAACTGGCGGGCCACCCAGGGCCTGGACGACTGCCAAGGGCGTTGCCTGGCAGTGAAACTCGGCGCCGAGGTGGCCGACATGTCCGAGCCGATGCGGCTGGCCCTCAAGGCCGGCACCACCGAGGTGGTCGACCGGCTGGAGAAGGCCGTGCTCGGGGGCCTGGCGGACGGTTCGCTCAAGTCGCCCGGCGAACCCCGGGCGACGGCCCAGTCGCTGTACGAGCTGTGGCTGGGTGCCAGCGTGCTGGCCAAGGTGCACCGCAGCCTCGAACCGATGGACAACGCCACCCTGGTCACCCGGCATCTCCTCGGTCTGTGAAAATGAAGTGCCCGTAGAGGGATTTGAACCCCCAACTTCTGCATTCTGAGTACAGCGCCTCTACCGGTTGGGCCATACGGGCGCACGGGTGGAGGGACTTGAACCCCCAGCACACGGGTTTGGAATCCGTTGCTCTGCCAATTGAGCTACACCCGTAGGTCGTGCTCGGCGCACGAAAAAGGCGCCGCTTCCGGACGATCCGGAGCGGCGCCTGCGTCGGACGCTGAGATCAGCGCATCACGAAGGTAGCTCCGGCCAGGGCAGACGCCAGCTGGTAAGTCGGAGCGACAGCAGGGTGGTGATGTTCATCGTTCCGGCTCCTCTCGGGCTTCTGGTCGGCGGTGCGGTGATGAGCATGCCAGGTCGGCAACGACTTTGGCGAGGGATTAATCAGAGCGCGGCCACCGGCCGGGGAATCTGCGGGGCCAGGGCCAGCTCGACCGCGGCCTCGATGTGCAGGCGGGTGGTCGGGAAGGACGGCACCGGGCAGTCGGCCGGCGAGATCAGCAGCTCGATCTCGGTGCAGCCGAGGATCACGCCCTCGGCACCCCGTTCGGCCAGGCGGGTGATGATCTCGCGGTAGGCCTGCCGTGATTCTTCCCGGATGATGCCGACGCACAGCTCCTCGAAGATCACCGAGTGCACCAGCGCCCGCTCCTCGGCCGAGGGCACCAGCACCTCCAGGCCGTGCGTGGCCAGGCGGTCGCGGTAGAAGTCCTGCTCCATGGTGAAGGCAGTGCCGAGCAGGGCGACCTTGCGCACACCCCGGGCCTGGACCGCCCGGGCCGTGGTGTCGGCCAGATGCAGCAGCGGCACGGTGATCGCGGCGGCCACCTGGTCGGCCACCTTGTGCATGGTGTTCGTGCAGATCAGAACCATGTCGGCGCCGGCCGCCTGAAGGTTGCGGGCCTGTTCGGCGAGCACCCGTCCGGCCTCGTCCCACTGCCCGGCGCGCTGTAGTTGGCCGATCTCGGCGAAGTCCACCGAGGCCAGCACCAGGCGTGCCGAGTGCAGCCCGCCCAGACGCGCGGCGACCAGCTCGTTGGCGATCCGGTAGTACTCCACCGTGGACTGCCAGCTCATTCCGCCGAGCAAACCGATCGTCTGCATGTGACGCCTCCTCAGGTGATCTCCTTCTTCACCGTCGCGCAACAAGGACCCTGCCGCAAGAACGACTTGGTTCCAGTGACGCCCAAGCTCAGCTTTGGTTTCCGCGCCGGGTGTGGGTGAATGGGGGCATGGCTGGAATTGCGGACGACGAGGAGTTCGTGGGGCACCGTCACGCCCCCGAGCCGGTGGAGGCCTCGGCGGATCCGGCCGAGACCGACCAGGAGCCGGAGCGCTCGGTGCTGGGCGAGGCCGGGAGCACGGCCAAGCTCGACCCTCGGCGCCTGCTGGTGTTCCGCGAGGTGGCGCATTCCGGCTCGATGGCAGCCGCGGCCCGCGAGCTGGGCTGGACCCAGCCGGCGGTCAGCCAGCACATCCGCAAGCTGGAGAAGGACCTCGGGCTGGCGCTGATCACCCGGGTCGGGCGCGGCATCGCCCTGACCGATCCCGGGCAACTGCTGCTGCGCCATGCCGATGCCATCGATGCTCGCCTGGAGGCCGCCGGTGAGGCCCTGGCCGATCTGGCCCGGCGTCGCACCGGGCGGGTCCGGATCGCGGCCTTCCCTTCCGCCAGCGCCACTTTGGTCTCTACCGCGCTGATGAACCTGAGCGCCGAGCATCCCGGCCTGGACGTGCGGCTCACCCAGGTGGAGCCGCCCGAGGCGCTGGTTCTGCTGGCCGAGGGGCAGTGCGATCTGGCCGTCGTGTTCGACTATCCGGAAGAGGATTTCGAGCGGGGGCCGCTGGAGGCGGTGAAGCTGCTGCACGACCCGCTGCACGCGGTGCTCGGGCCGGGTCATCCCCTGGCTCAGCGGGAATCGGTGACGCTGGGCGATCTGGCCGGGCAGCGCTGGATCGCCGGGTGCGTCTCCTGCCGCAAGCACCTGGTCCGGGAGGCGGTGAAGGCCGGTTTCACGCCCGACATCCGGCACAGCACCGATGATTACGTGGTGGTGCAGGCGCTGGTGGCGGCGGGGATCGCGGTGGCGGCGCTGCCGGGAATGGCGTTGAGCGCCAGCCTGAACCCTTCGGTCAAGGTGCTTCCGCTGGAAGACTATCCAGCGCGTACGGTTTCGGCCGTGCTGGCTCCGAGCAGCCACGGGGTGCCCGCGGTGGAGGCGGTGCTGGAGCAGCTGCGACTGGCGGTGTAGCCCTCGGGTTCGGGCTTCAGTTCGGGCGGATGCCGGCCAGGGCCAGTTCGGTGAGCCGGGCGGCCTCGGGGCCCGGGTCGGGGTGCGTCTCGGTGGCCAGCGAGACAGCGTTGACCAGGGTCAGCAGGTCGCAAGAGGCCACGTCCAGGCGCACGCCACCGTCCTGCTGAGCCCGCTGCAGCAGTCGTTCGGCGGCCTCGCCCAGCATCACGTCGCAGTTGCTGCCGGACGGAGTGCCGGTGCGGGCGACATTCACCAGCAGGGCCGAGGCCAGGCCGCGACTGGTCGCGCCGTAGAACGCGACGGCCTTGAGCCAGTCGGCGAGCGCCTCGACCGGCTCCTGCGCCCCGGCGAGTTCTTCGGCCCGGCGGCAGAGCATCTCCACCTGATCGTGAAAGACCGCGTCGAACAAGGCCCATCGGGTGGGGAAGTGCCGGTGCAGGGTGGCCGAGCCGACCCCGGCCTTACGCGCGATCTCCTCCAGCGAGGCGCGGGCGCCCGCGCGGGCTATCTCCACCTCAGCGGCCGCCACGATCTGGTCGTAGTTGCGACGGGCGTCGGCCCGCTTCGGCCGGGCCGGGCGCCGCGCGACGACCTCTTGCTGCACATCCACGACGGCTCCTAGCTGCTCGATCCGGCCTCCTGCATGGTAACCCGAAACGGGGCCTCACCCCACTTCTCATTGACAAGTGGGGTGGCCCTCCATATCGTCGAACCAAAGCGGGGCCCTACCCCACTTCGTCGTCCGAGGAGATGCTCGCCATGCGTTCCACCGACCCCAGAACCGTCCTGATCACTGGCGCCAGCAGTGGTTTCGGCCGGCTCACCACCGAGACGCTGGCCCGGCGAGGCCATCGGGTCTTCGCCGGCCTGCGCGACCTCGAAGGGCGCAACCAGCCGGCCGCGGCCGAACTGCGGGCGCTCGCCCAGGCCGAGCAGCTCGATCTGCAGGTGCTCGAGATCGACGTGACCGATGACGCATCGGTGGCCGCAGCCGTCCTCGATCTGACCGAAACCGCCGGCCGGCTCGACGTGGTGATCAACAACGCGGGCCGGAACTTCGCCGGGCCGCTGGAGGCGTACACCGCGGCCGAGGCGCAGCAGCAGTTCGAGGTGAACACGCTCGGCGCGCTGCGGGTCAACAACGCCGCCATCCCGTACCTGCGGGCGCAGGGGCACGGCGCCCTGATCCAGGTCGGCTCACTGAGCGCCTGGCTGACGCCGCCGTTCAACGGGCTCTACGCCGCGAGCAAGGCCGCGTTGCGTTCTCTGACCGAGGCCTGGCATCACGAATTGGCGCCCTACGGCATCGAATCCGTCATCATCGAGCCGGCGTCCTATCCCACGAACATCGGGGGCAATGCGGCGATGCCCGCCGACCAGGAGCGGCTCGCGCTCTACGGCGAGACGCTGAACAGCTTCGTCTCCGACATCGTCCGGCATTCCACCGAACAGGCCGATCGCATCGGCCCGGCCAGCCAGGTCAGTGACGCATTGGCCACCTTGGTCGAAACACCACAGGGCAAGCGCCCTTTGCGGACTCTGGTCGCCCCGAAGGCACAGTTCTCGGCGATCGAGGCGGTTCACGAGAAGGCGACCGAGGCTCTCCAGGTCGTCGCGGACGACATGGGGATCGGCGCGTACCTGGCGCTCAGGTAAGAGTGGTCACCGGTGCGGTTCGGCGCTCAATGGAGCACGAAGTGCACGGTTTTCCACGGCAGGGGGTGGGCGGCTGGATCCGGCGACACCCGCGGGGTCCGGCCGGCCCGAGCTCTCAGAACGAGAGCTGCGAAGCGTTCAAGCGAAATAATCGGCGAGCTGTGCGTCTCACGTGACCACTCATGGTTTCCTCCGTGCTCGCCCCGCCTTTGGGATCGGGCTCCAGCTTTCCCTCTGGATACGCCTGACTGCAAGACGTAGCCGAAGATCGGGCAGAAGCGGACGCCCGCCCCGGCCCGAAGCGGTCCTGGAACGCTCTTGGCGCGTTGCTGGTGCCCGTGTGCTGCCGGAGCGGATGCAATCGTTGCAAATGCGGGCGTGGTGGCCCCCGAAGTCGCGGGCCCCGACCCGGGCTGCTGGGATGAGCACGCAAAAGGCTGGTTCGAGCACGCGGCCCGCAGTGCCGGACGCGGGGATCGGAGTGCAAGGTGGAGACCGTTGACGCCGTGGTGATCGGGGCCGGACCGAACGGCCTGGTCGCCGCTTCCGCGCTGGCCGATGCCGGCTGGGACGTGCTGGTGCTGGAGGCGCAGGACGAGGTGGGCGGCGCGGTGCGCTCGGGCTCGCTCTGGCCGGAGTCCCCGGAGACCACCTCCGATCTCTTCAGCGCGTTCTACCCCCTTGCGGCAGCCTCCCCGGTGATCCGGCGACTCGGCCTGGAGCAGCACGGCCTTACCTGGGTGCAGGCGCCGAACGTGATCGCGCATGTCGGCGGCCCCGAAGAAGAGACCTGCGCCGTGATCCACCGCGACCCGGCCGCCACTGCCGCCGCCCTGGACCAGGACCACCCGGGCGACGGAGAGACCTGGCTGAAGCTGCACGAGCAGTGGAAGCGGGTGCGTGAGCCCCTCCTGGAGGCCTTGTTCACCCCCTTCCCGCCCGTACGCTCCGGGGGCAAGTTGCTCTGGCGCGCAGGCACCCGCGACACCCTGGAACTGGCCCGGATCGCCGCTGCGCCGGTGATCCGGCTGACCCAGGAGTGGTTCGGCGGCGAGCACGGCAAGTTGCTGGTCTCCGGCAATGCCATGCACGCCGACGTGCCGATGGAGGCCCCCGGCAGCGGTTTGTTCGGCTGGCTGCTGGTGATGCTTGCCCAGGACGTCGGATTCCCGGTCCCCCAGGGCGGCTCGGGCATGTTGTCGCAGGCGATGGCCCACCGAGCGCGCTCCGCCGGGGCACGCATCGACACGGGCGAGAACGTGGTGGACGTGGTGGTGCGCGGCGGTCGGGCCACCGGGGTACGGACGGCGTCGGGCCGCGAGGTCTCGGCCCGCCGGGCGGTGCTGGCCGATGTGGACGCGCCGCGCCTGTTCAACGACCTGGTCGGCACCGAGCACCTTCCGGCCCGGCTGCGCCAGGATCTGAACCGGTTCGAGTGGGACCTGCCCACGGTGAAGGTGAACTGGCTGGTCGAGGGCGGGATCCCGTGGAAGGCCGAGGCCGCCCGCCGGGCCGGCACCGTGCACTACGGCACCGACCTGTCCGGCCTGTCCCGCTGGTCGAGCGATCTGGCCTCGAACCGCGAGCCCGACGAGGTTTTCGCCCTGCTCGGCCAGATGACCACCGCCGACCCCAGCCGCTCCCCGGCCGGCACCGAGAGCGTCTGGGCCTACACCCATCTACCCCGGCACCGCCACGACACCCCGCACGCTGCCCAGGTCGCCGAGGCCATGGAAGAGACCCTCGATCGCCTGGCCCCCGGCTTCCGCAGCCAGGTCCGTCACCGCACCGTGCAGCATCCCGCCGATCTGGAGGCGGCCGACGGCAACCTGCGCCACGGCGCCATCAACGGGGGCACCGCCCAGCTGCACCAGCAACTGGTCTTCCGCCCCGCCACCGGCCTCGGCCGCCCCGAGACCGTCGTCGACGGCCTTTACCTGGCCAGCGCGGCTACCCACCCGGGCGGTGGGGTGCACGGCGCTTGTGGGTGGATCGCGGCTCGCTCGGCGTTGGCGGCCGAAGGCCGGATGGGCAAGCCGGTTCAGGCGGTGCGCAAGGCGGCCATGCGCAAGATCTACGGCTCGTCCTGACTGCGCCGCCTCTGACGGCAGCCCTCGGCAGATCTGATTGAAGACGTTGCTGAGTCGCCTTGGGCGGTGGGCTCGGAAGACCTCGCGATGCGTACCCCCGGCCCACCCGGTACCAGGTGTACACGTTTCGGGTGCCCCTGCTCTCCCGCACCTTTGGCGATCCGGCCGACACAGGCAGCCTGGCCGGCACGGGCAGCCCGGCCGGTGCGGACCGGATCGGGCCCGGTCGATCGGAGAGGCCCATCCTGGACAAAGAGGTCTTTACGAGCGGCTCCGGGCGGCCTACCGTCCTTGAGGACGAGGGCGTCGCGCGGGAGGAACCACGTGTGCTGAGCTCACCTGGACGTCGTGACGCCGGTACCCGGATCGTCAACGCCCTGCGCCATACCCGGTGCCTGGCGCTGGACGACCGCTCCGAGCAGCTCACCGCCGAAGCCTCGCGGCACGCAACCGATCTGGCCGAGCGCAGCCAGGAACTGCAGAGCGCCCAGCAGCTGCTGAGCGCCGCCCTCGACCGGACACCCTCGACGCCGAGCGCCATCGCATCGCCCGCGTACCGCACGTCAGCGTCACTCAGTACGTGCTGTCGGCGGGCCTGGTAGAGGTGGCGCGATCCGAGGCGCACAGCGCCGGTCCGGACAACGTGGTCAAGCGCCTGGTGGCCGCCAAAGGCCTTACCCAGCATGCAGTTGAGCAGCTGCGATCTACGCGCCGCGCTCCCACCTGGTGGGGTCCGCACCGAGGTTAAAGTCCCACTGCCAGTGCCGGAGAAACCGCTGAGGATCAGGAGGATCCGCAATGACCACCGCCCCGGTGCCGATGACGACACCCGCCCAGCCGCACTCCCCCAAACCCTTCGGGCACGGGAGGTGCCCCCAGTCCCACATCGGCATCGTTCTGGTCGACGACCAGGCGATCGGGCGCCAGGGACTGCGCGCGGTGCTGGAGCGGGAAGCCGATCTTCGGGTGGTGGGCGAAGCGGCGTCGGCGGCCGACGCGCTGGCCGTGGTGGAACAGTCGCGGCCCGACGTGGTGCTTCTGGACCTGAAGCTCTCGGATGCCTCGGACACCGAGGGCCTGGCCGTGTGCGCCGGCCTGACCAGCAAATTCCCCGGCCTGGGGGTGCTGGTGCGGACGACCTTGCCGGACGACGGGCTGGTGCTGGCGGCGATCCAGCACGGCGCTCGCGGCTACGTGGTCAAGGACGTGGACACTTCCGAGCTGGTACGGGCGATCCGCGCGGTGGGGCGGGGCGACAGCGCTCTGGACGCCCGCAGCGCCGCCGCGATGGTGCGCAGCCTCAGCCCGGGCGCCGATCCGGGCCGCCCGCGCCTGACCGAACGCGAGGTGGAGGTGCTGCGGCTGCTGGCCCAGGGCTGCTCGAACCGGGCGATCGGCCATCGGCTCTACATCTCCGAGACCACGGTGAAGTTCCACGTGAGCAACCTGATGCGCAAGCTGGACGTGTCCCGCCGGGCCGAGGCGGTGTACGCGGCGAGCAAGCTGGGCTACCTCTGAGTGCCCCCGCGCCGCCGCGTCCAGGTGATCTTGAAAAGCTTTACGGGCCCACGAAAACCCTGTGAGCTTTACCTCTTCGTTATCTGGCACCGGCGCCTGCAAGGACCCGTTGACCAGCTAAGACGGCCCTTATCGACAACTGCAGGACAGAACCTGGGCGAATCTACCGGCCGCCGCGCCCTAGCCATCCAACCTCCGGCCGCGTAAGTTACCCTTCCGAAGGCGTAACTTACGAAAGCGTAGGTTGCTGAACTCCAGCAGGAAGGCCCGACCCGTGCAGACTGGAACCGACGTGGCAGTGCAAGACGCCCGCACGGCCCTGCCCACCGTCATCCAGGGCGGTATGGGTGCTGCGGTCTCCGACTGGAACCTGGCCAAGCAGGTCGCGATGGCCGGCCAGCTCGGCGTGGTCTCCGGCACCGCGCTGGACAGCGTGGTGGTGCGCCGCCTGCAGGACGGTGACCCGGGCGGTCACATGCGCCGCGCTCTGGAGCACTTCCCGGTGCCCGGCGTGTCGCAGTGGATCCTCGAGCGCTACTACAAGCCCGAGGGCCGCGAGCCGGACCAGGCCTACCTGCCGGTGCCCAACCTGACGATGAATCCGGTGAGCAAGAGCCGCGATCTGATGGTGGCCAGCGCCTTCGTCGAGGTGTGGCTGGCCAAGGAGGGCCACGACGGCCTGGTCGGGATCAACATCCTGGAGAAGATCCAGCTGGCGATCGTGCCCGCGCTGTACGGCGCGATGCTCGCCGGGGTGGACTACGTGCTGGTCGGCGCCGGCATCCCGTCGAAGCTGCCGCGGCTGATCGATCAGCTCAGCCGGCACGAGCACACCTCGATGGAGGTGCATGTCGACGGCGCCACCCAGACCTATGCCACCTCGCTCGACCCGTCCGCGATCGTGCCGGCCGGCACCCTGGCGCCACTGAAGCGCCCGATGTTCCTGGCGATCATCTCCTCGCACCCGCTGGCCGCCTATCTGACCAAGGAGCAGGCGACCACCCCGGACGGCTTCGTCGTGGAGGGGCACGTGGCCGGTGGCCACAACACCCCGCCGCGCGGCCGGATGCAGATCACCGAGCAGGGCGAGCCGGTCTACGGCAGCCGGGACGAGGCCGACTTCTCCAAGATCGCCAAGTACGGCCTGCCGTTCTGGATCGCCGGCGCCTACGCCACTCCCGAGCACGTGCAGGAGGCCAAGGCCCTGGGCGCGGCCGGGGTGCAGGTCGGCACGATCTTCGCGCTGAGCAGTGACTCCGGTACCAGCCCGGAGAACCGCGGCAAGCTGCTGTCGGCGCTGTCCGAGGACCGCCTCGAGGTGAAGACGGACGCGCTGGCCTCCCCCACCGGCTTCCCGTTCAAGGTGGCAGAGCTCGACGGCACCACCGGCACCCCCGAGGGCTACGCGGCCCGCACCCGGATCTGCGACCTGGCCTACCTGCGCACCCCGTTCGAGCGTAGCCCGGGCAAAGTGGGCTACCGCTGCCCCTCCGAGCCGGAGGACGACTACGTGCGCAAGGGCGGCGAGCTGGACAACACCGTCGGCCGTAAGTGCCTGTGCAACGGGCTGATGGCCACGATCGGCATGCCGCAGGTCCGCCAGGGCATCAAGGAAGACCCGCTGCTGACCCTGGGCTCGGACCTCACCGCGGCCAAGGAGCTGCTGCGCCGTCACCCGCAGGGCTGGAACGCCACGCAGGCGCTGGACTACCTGCTGGGCGGCCCGGAGCTGGCTCAGGCGCCGCGCGAGAGCATGGCTCTGGCTCAGTAAGACGGGAAGCCTCGGCGATTCTCGGCAAGGTCTTGCCGCAGAACAGTTCCCAGGGTTCTTCCCGACCTGTTCTTTCGTAGAGGTGCCGGAGCAACGGACGGGCGGGGACAGTCGTCCTCAATCGGCACCTGGACGGTCCCATGGGGAACAAGGACCGGGCAAAAGGCATTGAACGGTCTCGGAAGACAACGCATACGTGCGGCGCTCTGTGAAGTTCCCCTTACCGCATGTGTCGTAGTTCACCGGAAGTGGACCGCGCCCCAGGGGGCGAGGCACACTGTGTCAGCTAGTGGAGGGGAGTACTCCCTAAGCGGTGACAGTCGTCAGCACGGCATCTCGACACCAGACCGGTCAGCGTTGCTCGGTCATGCCCGGCGTCACCGGCCCGAACGCAGCGCTTTGAGCGGCCTGCATTCTGGTGGAGGAGACCTCCGGTTACTTTCGCATGGGAAGAAGCCGGAGGCCCTTGAATGGACGTCAGCGCGGGTTGGTGGATCGCCACCATCGCCTTGGTCCTCGGGATCACAACTGTCGACCTGGTCCTGAACCGGGGACAGACACACATCACCATCCAGCACGCCACCCGGTGGGTGCTCTTCTACGTCGCGGTCGCTCTGGCTTTCGGGGCTGCCATCCTGATCGGCTTCGGGCCCAGCTACGGCGGGCAGTTCGTGGCCGGATGGCTCACCGAGTACAGCCTCAGCGCCGACAACCTGTTCGTCTTCCTGGTGCTGATGACCAGGTTCTCGGTGCCGGAGTACCTGCAGCTGCGGGTGCTGACCATCGGCATCCTGATGGCCCTGGTGCTGCGGGCCGGGCTGATCGCCGTCGGCGCCGCGGCGATCCACCAGTTCTCCTGGGTGTTCTTCATCTTCGCGGCGTTCCTGCTGTACACCGCCTGGAACCTGATGCGTTCCAAGCACGAGGACGACACCGACGTGGAGGACGAGGAGCCGCCGGCCATCGTCGGCTTCATCGGCCGGGTGGTGCCGAGCACCCCGGTCTGGCACGGCGGCAAGCCGTTCATCAAGCAGAACCACCGCTGGATCGCCACCCCGATGCTGATCACGATGCTCGCCATCGGGGTCACCGACGTGCTGTTCGCCCTGGACTCGATCCCGGCGATCTTCGGCCTCACCCAGGAGCCGTTCCTGGTGATCACCGCCAACGCGTTCGCCCTGATGGGCCTGCGGCAGCTGTTCTTCGTGGTGCGTGACCTGCTGGACAAGCTGCGGCACCTGGACACCGGCCTGTCGGTCATCCTGGCGTTCATCGGGGTGAAGCTGATCATGGAGGCCTTCCACGAGAACTCGCTGCCGTTCCTGAACGGCGGCGAGCCGATCCACGCGGTGCCGGCCGTACCCACCTGGGCCTCGCTCGGTTTCATCGTCGCCGTGCTGATCACCGTGACGATCACCAGCACCCTGGCCAACCGCCGCGACGCCCGGGCCGCCGCTCTGGCCGGCGAGGTCAAGATCAAGGACGACGAGCCCACCCGGGCCGCCTGAGGCCAGGGTTCTTCAGCTGGTTCGGCTGATCTCGGCAGATCAGGTCAGTCGAACCAGTTGAAGAACAGGTCGCCCAGCCGGTCGGCTCGGTGACCCCGGGCCCAGCTCGCCTCGGTCTTGCTCAGCCGGGCCAGGTGCGAGGGCAGCGTGGGCTGGTTCAACTCGCTGCCGCCGACATGGAAACCCTGCCAGGAGAAGACCTCTGCGTGCGGGATGTCGACGAAGCGGTTGTGCGATTTGCCTGCCACCAGCTTGGCCGCCGAGTTGAACAGGAGCCACAACTCCTGATCGCCGAACTTCAGGGTCAGGTCGGTGTAGTTACTCCCGAGCACGGGTGGCCGCAACGACCTGACAATCGCCCCGCCGTCGCGCCGCAGCAGTTCGTGCACCGCCGTCATCAGCCGCTTGTTGGCGGCCGGGTCGTCCCTGGGATCCGTTACCCAAGGGAACAGCAACTCCTCCATCCGGACATCATGCCGGGGCAGGTCCCGCACGCTGAATGAATATCCACATATGTGGACGGCGCTGTTAGGGTGGCCTGCACTCGTCTCACCGATGGGAGGGCCCGTGTCCACAGCGTCGTCGAACTCGGAACCGGTGGAGAGCAGCGGCGTTCGTGAGGTCAAGTCCGCGGCCCGCACCGTCGAACTGCTCGAGCACCTGGCCGCCCGGCAGAACCGCCCCGCCCGCCTGCGCGAACTCAGCGAGGCTCTGGGTGTTCCCCGCAGCAGCCTGCACGCCCTGCTGCGCACCCTGGCCAAGCACGGCTGGGTGCGCGCGGACTCGACCGGCACGCTGTACGGCATCGGCATCCGCGCGCTGCTGGCCGGCACCAGCTATCTGGACACCGACCCGTACCTGCCGCTGGTCGCACCGGTGCTGGACGAGTTGCGCGAACAGCTCGACGAGACCTTCCACTTCGGCCGGCTGGACGGGGCCGACGTGGTCTATCTGGCCACCCGCGAGTCCAGCCAGTACCTGCGCCCGTACAGCCGGGTCGGCCGTCGGCTGCCCGCCTACAGCACCTCGCTGGGCAAGGCGCTGCTGAGCGATCTGGCCGCGGGCGATTTGGAAGAGCACCTACCCCGAACCATGGACGCGTTGACTCCCCACACGATCACCACCCGGGTTGCGCTCGGGGAGGATCTGGCGGCGACCCGGGCGCGGGGTTATGCGGTGGACGAGCAGGAGAACAGCCTCGGGCTGAAGTGTTTCGCCGTGCCGCTGCGCTATGCCGAGCCGACCGTGGACGCGATCAGCGCCTCGATCCCGATCGCCCGGCTGAACCCGCAGCGGGAGGCCGAGGTGATCCAGGCCCTGCGTAACGCCGGGGACCGGATCAGCCGGGTCATCTCCCCGATCAACGCCTGGGCCTAGCCCGAGCCTGCCCCCAGGCCGCCCGGCGGTGGCTGGTTGTCGCACGGCCATAGCCGGGCTGCGCGTCGGACCGGCGCCGGTGCCGCCGCCTAGGTTGCCGCCCGGCGACGCGTCGGACAGTTGCTACCTGGCTCGGGCGTCCACATCCGCGACCCTTGTCTACGGATGTGAACCGTGTGAGGATGCTCGGGACGTCTCCCAATGAAGGGTTGCCATGTCCGAGCTGATCAGTGCCGTCCAGGTGACGCCGGTGGCCTTCCGAGACCTCCCGCTGCTCAACAGTGTTGGCGTGCACGAGCCGTTCGCTCTGCGCACGATCGTCGAAGTCAGCACCGCAAGCGGGCAGTACGGCCTCGGCGAGACCTACGGCGACGAGCCCCATCTGCGCCGCATCGAGCGCGCAGCCGCCGCCCTGATCGGGGCCGACATCTTCGATCTGCACGAGATCCGGCGCCGGGTGGTGCATTCCCTGAAGCAGGACACCGAGGTCGGCGGGCACGGCATGGCCGGGATGGTCACCACCTCCTCGACCAGCGACCGGGTGCTCTCGCCGTTCGAGGTCGCGGCCCTCGACCTGCAGGGCAAGACGATCGGCCGGCCGGTCAGCGACCTGCTCGGCGGAGCGGTGCGCGAGCGGGTGGCCTTCACCGGCTACCTCTTCTACAAGTGGGCCGCCCATCCAGGTCAGGACGAGGACGAGTGGGGCGCCGCGCTGGACCCGGACGGCCTGGTCCGCCAGGCCACCAAAATGATCGACGAGTACGGCTTCTCGTCGATCAAGCTCAAGGGCGGCGTGTTCCACCCGGACGAAGAAGTGGCCGCGATCAAGGCCCTGCGCAAGGCGTTTCCAGGCACTCCGCTGCGTCTGGACCCGAATGCGGTCTGGACGGTGCCGACCTCGATCAAGGTCGGCCAGGAACTCGAAGGCGTGCTGGAATACCTGGAGGACCCGACGGCCGGCATCCCCGAAATGGGCCAGGTGGCGCGGGAAGTGCCGATGCCGCTGGCGACGAACATGTGCGTGGTGGCGTTCGACCAGCTCAAGCCGGCCGTCCAGCACGACGCCGTGCAGGTCGTCCTGTCCGACCACCACTTCTGGGGAGGCCTGAAGCGTTCCCAGGCCCTGGCGTCCATCTGTGACACTTTCGATCTCGGGCTGTCCATGCACTCCAACTCGCATCTGGGCATCAGCCTGGCCGCGATGGTGCACCTGGCCGCCGCCACCCCGAATCTGGACTACACCTGCGACACGCACTGGCCCTGGAAGCAGCCCGAGGACGACGTGATCGTCCCGGGTGCGCTGAGCTTCAGCGAAGGAGCGGTGCAGGTTCCGACCGGGCCGGGTCTGGGCATCGAACTGGACCGCGACGCTCTGGCCCGGATGCACCAGCAGTATCTGGCCAGCGGCATCCGCAACCGCGACGACACCGGCTACATGCGCAGCATCGACCCCTCCTGGAAGGCCCCGCTCTGGTGAAGATCCTCATCACCGAACAGATCCTGCAGCGGTTCCGGGCCGAGCTGACGGCCGACAGCGAGCACGAGTGGGTATTCACGCACGGCCTGCCCGCCGCTCTGAAGGCCGCCCCCGGCACGCAGGTGCTGGTCGGCGCCTCGGCTCCGGCCGAGCTGATCCGGGCCTGCGGCGACGACCTGCGTCTGGTGCAGGTGACCGGGGCCGGGCTGGACAAGGTGGACCAGTCGGCCCTGCCCGGCAAGACGCTGCTGGCCAACACCTTTC
Source organism: Kineosporia babensis (assembly GCF_021129305.1). Taxonomy (GTDB): domain Bacteria; phylum Actinomycetota; class Actinomycetes; order Actinomycetales; family Kineosporiaceae; genus Kineosporia; species Kineosporia babensis. Next base: position 377,270 of record NZ_JAJOMB010000001.1, read on the forward strand.
ACCACGGCCGCTCGATCGCCGAGCACGTGATGATGGTCTCGATGATGCTGCTGCGGCACGTGCCCCGGGCCTCCCAGGAGCTGGCCCAGGGTCAATGGCGCACGGTGATGACCGATCCGGGCGTGCCCTTCGGCGGGGTTCTGGCCGGTCGCACGATGGGCATCGTCGGCTTCGGCGAGATCGGCTCGCAGGTCGCGGTTCTGGCCCGGGCCCTGGGCATGGACGTGCGGGCGGTGCGGCACTCGGGCAAGGATGCTCCGGGAGTGGACTGGATGGGAACCTCCGCCCAGCTACCCGAGTTGCTGCGGACGTCCCACATTGTGGTTGTGACCGTTCCGCTCAGCGAGGACACCCGCGGGCTCATCGGCGCCGAGGCCTTCGCCGCCATGCGGCCCGACACCATCCTGGTCAATGTCGCGCGCGGGGCAGTGGTGGACGAGCAGGCGCTGCACGACGCCCTGGCCAAGGGCTCGATCGGCGGGGCAGCGATCGACGTCTGGTGGCGCAACCCGCGCGACGCCGACGCTCCCCCGCCCTCCCACCTGGACTTCACCGGTTTCGACAACGTGGTGCTCACCCCGCACCAGTCCGGGCACACCGAAGAGACCTTCCGCGGGCGGGCTCTCGACGTGGTGGCGAACGTCCGGGCCCTGACCTCGGGCGCACCGTTACGGAACCTGATCAGTCGCTGAACTCCCCCAAAACCGGCCTTTCCACCTGCAATCATGGGGGCATGGAATCGGTCACCATTCAGGGCGGGGCCCCGCCCCGCCCGCTCAGCCAGGAGCTGCTGAGCGATATCGCCTTCTACGCGCAGGAGCTCGGCGCGCCGCTGGAGGTCCTGGCCGAGCGGTTCCGGGGCACCGAGGAGTTCGTGCCCTTCGCCGAGGATCTCGAGGCCGACCCCAGCTATGTGGTGCACGGGCTGCTGGAGGACGGCAACATGTGGATCCGGTTCACCGACCGGCCCGAGGACGATCTGCTGAAGCGGCTCGAGACGGAGCTGTCCATCCAGATCGACGTGCAGTGGGGTGCCCCGCTGAACGGCCCTTCCCTGGTGGCCATCTCGGAGACCATGTTCCGTGCGGTCGTCGACTTCCCGGGGGTTGTGCAGGTCGGCAGCGGCCTGTCCTCGGACCAGTCCGGCGACGTGATCCAGATCCGCTACCGGCTCGCCCCCGACACCACCGTCGACGTGGAACTGCTGCAGCAGCAGGCGCTGCGGGCCGGCGCGGCGGCCAGCCCGAGCGGTGCGATCCCGGTCGCGGTGGACTTCGCCGAGGATCCCGAACTCGACGCACAGCTGCAGTGGGAAGAGACCTACTGAGCCGGTGAGGGGACGGCGGTGCTCGCCCACCGCCGTCCCCTCATTTTCAGGCCAGGGCCAGTTGCCTGGGGGACTCCATCGGGTGGTGGCACTCGGCGCCGTGGTCCTTCGACTCCGGGTCCTGCACCAGCGGCGGTGCGGCACTGGCGCAGATGTCGGTGGCCTTCCAGCAGCGGGTCCGGAAGCGACAGCCCGACGGCGGGTTCAGTGGTGAGGGGATCTCGCCCTTGAGCAGGATCCGCTCACCCCGGTCAGCTTGGTGCAGCTTGGGCGCGGCCGACATCAGAGCAGCTGTGTAGGGGTGCTTCGGCCGCTCGAAAACCGCCTCGGTGGGGCCCTGCTCGACCACCCGGCCGAGGTACATCACGGCCACCCGGTCGGCCACGTGGCGCACCACCGACAGGTCGTGCGAGATGAACACGTAGCTCACCTGAAGCTGGCGCTGCAGGTCGTTGAGCAGGTTCAGGACCTGGGCCTGGACCGACAGGTCGAGGGCGGAAACCGGCTCGTCGCAGATGATCACGTCGGGCTGCAGAGCCAGGGCGCGGGCGATGCCCAGGCGCTGGCGCTGACCACCGGAGAACTCCTGCGGGTAACGATCGGCGTCGCTGGGGCGAAGACCCACCAGGTGCAGCAGTTCTCGCACCCGGGCGGCCCGGTCACGGGAGTTGGCGTACATGTGCTTGTGGGTCTTCCACGGCTCGGCGATGATCTGGCCGGCCGTCATCCGCGAGTTCAGCGAACCGTACGGGTCCTGGAACACCATCTGTACCCGCCGGCGCCAGGCCAGCAGCTGCTTGCCGCGCAGGGCGAACGGGTCGGTGCCGTCGAACCGGACCGTGCCGGCGTCCGGCTTCTCCAGCATCAGCAGGGTGCGGGCCAGGGTGGACTTGCCGCAGCCGGATTCGCCGACCAGGCCCAGGGTCTCACCCTTGCCCAACTTCAGGCTGATCCCGTCGAGCGCCTTGAGTTTGCCGTCCTTGACGTCGAACGTCTTGGTCAGGTCGTTCACCTCGAGCAGGTTGCTCATCGGTCAGACCTCCTCGGTGAAGTGGCAGGCGGCTTTGCGTTGGCCTTGGGTTGCTTTCAACTGGGGACGTTCGTCCCGGCATTTCTGCCGGGCCAGAGGGCAGCGGGCCTGGTAGACGCAGCCGCTCGGGATCGAGGCGAGGTCCGGTGGAGTACCGCCGATCGAGGCCAGTTCCTCACCGCGGGCCACGTGCACCGGAACCGAGTCCAGCAGGCCCTTGGTGTAGGGATGCCCGGGATCACCGAAGACCTCGGAGACCGGGCCGGTCTCGACCACGTGGCCGGCGTACATCACCGCCACCTTGTCGGCCTCCTCGGCCACCAGGGCCAGGTCGTGGGTGATCAGCACGACCGCCATCTCCCGCTCGGCCCGCAGGTCCTTCAGCAGGGCCATGATCTGGGCCTGCACGGTCACGTCGAGGGCGGTGGTGGGTTCGTCGGCCAGCAGCACGGTCGGGTTCAGGGCCACCGCCATGGCGATCAGCAGGCGCTGGCGCATGCCGCCGGAGAACTGGTGCGGGAAGGCGTCCACCCGCTTGTCCGGGTGCGGGATGCCGACCCGGCGCATCAGCTCGATCGCCTCGCCGCGGGCCTCCTTGGCCGACATCCGGCGGTGGATCCGGAACGGCTCGGCCAGTTGGGTACCCACCGTGTACACCGGGTTCAGGGCGGTCAGGGCGTCCTGAAACACGATGGCCAGCTCGGGCCCGGCCATCTGGCGGCGCTTGCGGCGGGAGGCCTTCACCAGGTCGGTGCCGTTGAGGGTGACCGAGCCCTGGGTGACCGAGGCGATCGGCTCGAGCAGACCGACGATCGCCTGCGCGGTCATCGACTTGCCGCAGCCGGACTCGCCGAGCAGGGCCAGGGTCTCGCCCTGCTCGGCCTCGAACCCGACGCCGTTCACGGCGCGCAGCGGGCCGTTGGGGGTCTCGATGTCGACGGTCAGGTCCTGGACGCTCAGTGCGGACATCACTTCACCTCTTTACGGCCGCGCTTGTGCCGCGGCAGGGTCAGGCGCCAGCGCTGGGCCGGGTCGGTGGCGAGCCGGGCCCAGGAGGCCAGGACGGTCGCCGAGACGGTGGTGATCACGATGGCCAGGCCGGGGAAGAACGAGAGCCACCAGGCGGTCTGGAGGTAGGTCCGGCCCTGCGCGACCATCAGGCCCCAGCTCACCGAGGGCGGCTGGATGCCGATCCCGAGGAAGCTCAGGGACGACTCCGAGAGCATCACGAAGCAGAAGTCCAGGGTGGCCACCGTCAGCAGGGTGGGCAGAATGATCGGGAGAACGTGCCGGAAGATGATCGCCGTCGGCTTCGTGCCGAAGGTGCGGGCCGCGTCCACGAACAGCCGGCTCTGCAGCTCGGCCGACTCGGCCCGGGCGGTGCGCAGGTAGATCGGGATCCGGGTGATCGCCAGCACCAGAACCAGATTGGCCGAGCTGGGCGAGAAGATGTACAGCACCACCACGGCCATCAGCAGCGAGGGGAAGCTGAGGATGATGTCGGCGATCCGCATCACCACGGTCTCCCGCCGGCCCCGGTGGTAACCGGCCCACATCCCGATCAGCGAGCCGATGACCAGGCTGAGCAGGACGGCCGGGACCGCAACCGAGAGCGTGGTGCGGCTGGCCACGATCAGCCGGGCCAGCACGCTGCGGCCCAGCGGGTCGGTGCCGAGGAAGTTGAGCCAGCCACCGTCCAGGGTGAACGGCTCGGCGTTGGCGTTCAGCAGGTTCTGCTCACGAGCCTGCTCGGCCACCAGCATCGGGCCGAAAACCGCGGTCAGGAAAACGAAGCAGAGGACGAGTGCGGCCAGGGTGGCGACTTTGTCCTTCAGCAGGAGGGTGAGGAGTTTCGGGTTCTGGCTTCGGGGAGCCTCGAGGGGGGTCTCCAGCGTCGCGCTCATGCCGAAACCTTCTCTCGGACGCGGGCATCGAGCAGTGCGTAGCCGATGTCGATGAGGATGTTGAGGACGAAGATCGAGACCGCGGTGAGCAGCACGCAGGCCTGCAGCACGGCGAAGTCCCGGCCCAGGATCGAGTCGATCATCAGCTTGCCGATGCCGGGCCAGCCGAAGATGGTCTCCACCACCACGGCGCCGTTGATCAGGCCGACCATCAGGTCACCGGCCACGGTCAGGGCCGGGGCGGCGGCGTTGCGCAGAGCATGGTGCGTGACCACCCTGAGGTCACCGGCGCCCTTGCTGCGGGCCAGCCGCACGTACGGGGCACTGAGCGCGCTGACCATGGCTCCCCGCACCACCTGGGTGAGCACCCCCAGCGGGCGGATCACCAGCGTGGCCACCGGCAGCACCCAGGAGGCCATGCCCCCGGTGACGCCGGAGGTGGGCAGCCAGCCCAGGCTCACCGCGAAGATCCAGACCCCGACGATGGCGAACCAGAAGTCCGGCACGCTGGCCGCGGTCATCGACAGGAAGCTGGAGATCCGGTCGGCCACCGAGTTCGGCCGGTAGGCGGCCCAGCTGCCGATGACCACCGCGCCGACCACTGCGATCAGCATGGTCGAGAAGGCCAGCTGCAGCGTAGCCGGGAAGGCCCGCAGCGCCATCGCGGCGGCGGACTCCCCGGTGCGCAGCGAGTCACCGAAGTCCAGCGTGAGCACCCCACCGAGGTAGTCCCACATCTGCACCCAGATCGAGTCGTCCAGGCCGTTGGCCTCGATGAAGTTCTGCCGTTGCTCGGGGGTGGCCGACACCGGCAGGTACAGGTTGGCCGGGTCGCCGGTCAGCCGGGCCAGGAAGAACACCCCCAGCAGCACGGCGATCAGCGGCAGCAGGCTGGTGACCGCACGGCGGCGCAGGAATCCGGTCATGACACGGGACTCATCTCTGCCAGGCGCATCTCGTCACCCGATGCCGAGTTCGGCCGGTACGAGACGTTCGGGGATTTGGCCATGATCGCGCTCATGTGCGCGATGTACGCGTACTGGGTGATCTCCTCCTGCTCGTACTGCCACAGCGCGGCCATCGCGTCCTGCCGTTCCTGACCGACCAGGGCCTCGGCGGCGCGGATCTTCTGGTCGAACTCCGCGGTGCCCCAGGAGCTCTGGTAGCCCTCGGCGAGCATGTACTGGTCCAGGGTGAACGCCGCGTCCCCGGCCTGGTTACCGTGCATGATCATCAGCAGGTACGGGCCGGTGTCCTTCGGGAACGGCCGGATCTGGTACTCCAGCTGGGCGTTCGTGTCCATCATCTCGATCTTCACGTTCAGCCCGGCCTTGGCCAGCTCGCCCTGGATCACCTCGATCGTCTCGGTGATCCGCGGGAACTGGGCGTTGCGGCCGATCAGCCGGATCTCGGTGTCCACCGGCACACCGTCGGCCCGGGCCTCGTCGACCAGCTGCTTGGCCCGGGCCGCGTCGTACGGCCAGATCTGCTCGTCGGGCTCGTAGCCGACGATGCCGTCCGGGATCAGCTCCCCGGCCGGCTGGGCCAGCTTCTCGAAAAGTGTTTCGGCGAGCAGCTTCCGGTCGATCACGTAGTTGACCGCCTGCCGGATCCGGATGTCGTCGAGCGGCGGCTGGTCGGCCTGCATCCGCAGGGCGGTGGTCTCGTTGTTGGCGTAGGCCACGGCCAGCTCGCCGGCGCCGTCCTCGGGGGCCAGGCTGGTGGCGATGTCCGCCTCACCGTTGGCCACCATCGCCGCCCGGACGCTGCCCTCGGCGCGCCAGACGTAGTTCACGTTCTTGTAGGCCGGCACCTCTCCCCAGTAGCCGGGGTTGCTCTCCAGCGAAAGTCGTTGTCCGGCCTGCCAGTCGGCCACCCGGTAGGGGCCGGTACCGATCGGCTCGCGCACCTTCTCGGTCGTACTGGTTTTGGTGGACACCATCTCGACGAACGACAGACGCAGCGGGAGGATCGGGTCGGGCTCGGGCGAGGTGACGGTGAGGGTGGTCTCGTCCACCGCCTCCACCTCGAGGTCGGTGTCGCCGAAGACGTAACCCTCCACCTCGCAGGCGAGATCGGAGTTCACCGCGCGGTCGATGGTGAAGGCCGCGGCCTCGGCGTCGAAAGGCGTTCCATCAGTGAACGTCACGCCTTCGCGGAGCTTGAACGTCCAGGTCTCCGGCGACGTCTGCTCCCACTCGGTGGCCAGCAACGGCTCCAGCTCACCGGAGTCCGGGTCCCGCTCGAGGAGTGGCTCGGTGATGTTGGAGCGCACCACCACGCCGGTGGCGGTGAGCGAGCTCTGACAGGCCTCCAGAGTCGGCGGCTCCTGGGGCAGAACGATTCTCAGGCCGTCCGCCCCGCCTCCGGTGACGTACTCGGAGTTGGCGACCGTGCAGCCGCTGGCGACCAGGGCCAGCCCGAGCAGTCCCGCTACCTTGGGCAGTCCCCGGGATCGGCGAATCGGTGGGCTCAACATTGAGTTCCTTCCGGCTGTCCACGGATGTGAACGCGATCTGGATTCGTAGACGTACCGTAGGTGGGCTCCTTTGTGACGTCAACCACGGAGTAGCGATGCTGTTGCGGTATCGATCCATGCTCAAGTGAGCTTGGACAGGTATCGAGATGGCTGCCTAGCGTGGTCGGCAACCCTCGACTTTCAGGAGCCGACGATGTCTCGTTTCTCGCCCACCGAACTGCGCGACGCCCTCGGGTCGGGCCTGCTGTCGTTCCCGGTCACGCACACCGACGCCGAACTCAATCTGGACGAGAACGGCCTGCGCGGGCACCTGCAGCACCTGCGCGAGTTCGACGCCACCGGCTTGTTCGCGGCCGGTGGGACGGGCGAGTTCTTCTGCCTCACCCCGGCCGAGGTGGAACGCGTGGTGCAGATCAGCGCCGAAGAGGTCACCGAGGTACCGGTGGTCGGACCGGCCGGCTACGGCACCGGGATCGCGGTCGAGATGGCCCAGGCCGCGGACCGGGCCGGGGCCGACGGCATCTTCCTGCTGCCGCCCTATCTGACCGAGATCGACCAGGAGGGCCTGTACGCCCACGTGGCCAAGGTCTGCTCCACCACCGAACTGGGCGTGGTGGTCTACCACCGGGCCAACGCCAAGTTCCACCACAGCACCGTGGACCGGCTGGTGGCCGACTTCGACAACTTCATCGGCTTCAAGGACGGCATCGGCGACATCGACCTGATGGCCCGGCTGTACGCCACGCACGGCGACCGGCTGGTCTACGTCGGCGGCCTGCCCACGGCCGAGACCTACGCGCTGCCGTACCTGGAGCTCGGCGCCACCACCTACTCCAGCGCGATCTACAACTTCGCCCCGCGCTGGGCCGGGGAGTTCTACCAGTCCGTGCGCAACCGCGACCGGGAGGACGTGTACCGGCGGCTGCGCGAGTTCGTCCTGCCCTACCTGGAGATCCGCAACCGGCGCTCGGGCTACGCCGTCTCGATCGTCAAGGCCGGGCTGCAGGCCGTGGGGCGTCCGGCCGGTTCGGTGCGCCCGCCGTTGGTGGACCTGACCGAGGCCGAGCTGGCTGATCTGACCGACCTGGTCAAGAAGGTGGCCTGATGGAACTCACCGGCGAGATGCTGATCGGGGCGGCGGCGGTCTACGGATCGGCGGGCAGCGTGGCCGGGCGGGACCCGCGTACCGGCGACGAGCTGAAACCGGTTTACGGGCTGGGCGGGGCCGAGGAGGTAGCGCGAGCCTCGGAGCTGGCGTGGGCGGCGTTCAAGACCTACCGCCAGACCGACGGCCCCGCCCGCGCGGACTTTTTGGACCGGATCGCCGCCAACCTGGAAGCCGTGGCCGAGCCATTGGTTGCCCGGGTTCAGGCCGAGACCGGTATTGCCGAGCCCCGGGTGCGCGGTGAACTCGCCCGCACGGTGAACCAGCTGCGGCTGTTCGGCCGGGTGCTGCGAGAGGGAAGCTGGATCGGCGCCCGCATCGAGCCCTCGCTGCCCGACCGCAAACCCCTTCCCCGCCCAGACCTACGCCAGCGCAAGATCCCCCTAGGTCCGGTCGCCGTGTTCGGCGCCTCGAACTTCCCCCTGGCCTTCTCGGTGGCTGGCGGGGACACCGCTTCTGCTCTGGCCGCCGGCTGCCCGGTCATCGTCAAGGCGCACAGTTCGCATCCGGGCACCTCGGAGATCGTTGGCCGGGCCATCCAGGCTGCCGTCGCCGAGTCGGGTCTCCCCGAAGGCGTCTTCTCCTTGCTCTACGGCGGCGGTTCGTCCCTAGGTACCGCACTCGTCTCGGACCCCCGTGTCCGCGCCGTGGGCTTCACCGGTTCGCGTACGGGCGGCCTTGCGCTCGCAGCCACCGCCGCCGCGCGCCCGGTTCCGATTCCGGTCTACGCCGAAATGTCCAGCGTTAACCCGGTCTTCCTGCTCCCCTCCGCACTGGAGGCTGATCCGGAGGGGCTTGGGGCGTCCTTTGTTACCTCCTTGACCACGGGTGTCGGCCAACTCTGCACGAATCCTGGTCTGATCTTCGCCATCGACTCCCCTGCGCTCGACGCGTTCCTGGCCGCCGCGTCCTCTGCTGTGAGCTCTTCTGCCGCAGCGCCAATGCTGAGCCGGGGAATCTGTTCTGCCTACGCGGAGGGCGCGCAGCGCTTCTCATCGCACAAGGCCGTGACCGCGGTGGCCGACGGGCTTACGGACGATTCGATCGACGCCCCGGGGATTACTCACCTTTACACGACCACGGGTTCTGCCTTCCTGGAAGACCATTCACTGCACGAGGAGGTCTTCGGGGCAACCTCGTTGGTGGTCCGGCTTACGGACGCTTCTCAGCTGCCCCTGGTGGTGGACGCACTGGAGGGACAGCTGACCGCGACGGTGCACGCCGTTGAGGCGGACCTGGCGGTGGCTTCGGATTTGCTGCCGGAGCTGGAGCTGAAGGTTGGCCGGGTGATCTTCAACGGCTGGCCGACGGGTGTGGACGTGGGGCAGGCGATGGTGCACGGTGGACCGTTCCCGAGCACGTTCGACGGACGCAGCACTTCGGTGGGCACGCTGGCGATCGAGCGGTTCCTGCGGCCGGTGGCCTATCAGGATCTGCCGGCTTCGCTGCGGCCGGCCGGGCTGGACGACGAAAATGCGTTGGGGATCTTCCGACAGGTGGATGGGGTTTTCGGATGACCGTGGGCGACGATGCCCGTACGGCCGCGAACACCGGCGCGGTTCCGGTGGTCACGAGCGTGCGGGTGGTGCCGGTGGCCGGCCAGGACAGCATGCTGCTCAACCTGAGCGGGGCCCACGCGCCCTACTTCACCCGCAACGTGGTGATCCTGACCGACTCCTCAGGCAATACCGGCCTGGGCGAAGTGCCCGGCGGCGAGGCGATCCGCTCCACGCTGACCGACAGCACGCCGTTCGTGGTGGGCCAGCCGATCAGCCACTACAACGCCGTTCTGCGCCAGGTACGCGCGGCCTTCGCCGACCGGGACGCGGGCGGCCGGGGTAAGCAGACGTTCGACCTGCGCACCACCGTGCATGTGCTCACCGCGCTGGAGTCCGCGCTGCTCGACCTGTTCGGTCAGCACCTGGGCGTTCCTGTAGCCGATCTGCTCGGCGAGGGTAAGCAGCGCGACGAGGTACGCATGCTCGGCTACCTGTTCTTCGTCGGCTCCAGCGGCAAGACCGATCTGCCTTATCGACAGGGCGACGGCGACCGCTGGGAGGTTCTCAGGGACCAGGAGGCGCTTACCCCCGAGGCGGTGGTGGCGCTGGCCGAGGCGGCTCAGGAGCGGTACGGCTTCGCCGACTTCAAGCTCAAGGGCGGCGTGCTGCCCGGCCCCGACGAGGTTGCCGCGGTTACGGCGCTGCACGAACGATTCCCGGACGCACGGATCACCTTGGATCCCAATGGCGCCTGGCCGTTGCGGCAGGCGATCGAGTACGGACGCTCGATGCGGGGTGTGGTGGCCTACGCCGAGGATCCGTGCGGGGCCGAGGGCGACTATTCCGGGCGTGAGGTGATGGCGGAGTTCCGCCGGGCCACCGGGCTACCCACCGCCACGAACATGATCGCGACCGACTGGCGGCAGCTCGGGCACGCGATCCAGGCCCAGGCGGTGGACATTCCGCTGGCCGACCCGCACTTCTGGACGATGGCCGGCTCGGTGCGGGTGGCCCAGCTCTGCGAGGCCTGGGGGCTGACCTGGGGCTCGCACTCGAACAACCATTTCGACATCTCGCTGGCCATGTTCACCCACGTCGGGGCGGCCGCCCCGGGCGAGATCACGGCGCTGGACACGCACTGGATCTGGCAGGACGGGCAACGCCTGACCCGCAGGCCCCCGGTGATCGAGAACGGCTGTGTGAAGGTCCCGGCCGCCCCCGGGCTGGGCCTGACGCTGGACGAGGACCGGCTGGCCGAGGCGCACGAGGTGTACCGGCGTAACGGCCTCGGCGCGCGGGACGACGCGATCTCCATGCAGTATCTGATCCCGGGCTGGTCGTTCGATCCCAAGCGCCCCGCCCTGGACCGCTGAAAACCCGAGCCGGCCACCGGCGTCCTCGATTGGAATCCAGAACATGACCGTGCTGCAGGTCGGGCCGCTGATGCCCACGCTGACCGAGACGCTCCAACGGCGCTACCAGGCGCTGCTGCTGCCGGAGGAGGGTGAACTGCGCACCGCCTTCCTGGCCGAGCAGGCCGCGGGCGTCGACGTGGCCGTCACCTCGGGCGGCACCGGGGTCTCGGGTGCGCTGATGGCGCAGCTGCCCAACCTGAAGGCGGTGATCAACTTCGGCGTCGGTTACGACACCACCGACGTGGACGCCGCCCGCGAGCGCTCGATCCTGGTCAGCAACACCCCGGACGTGCTGACCGACTGCGTGGCCGACACCGCAGTGGCCCTGCTGCTCGACGTGATGCGCGGTTTCAGCGCCTCGGACCGCTTCGTCCGGGCGGGGCAGTGGCCGGAGGGCAAGTTTCCGCTGACCCGCCAGGCCAGCAACCGCAAGGTCGGCATCCTCGGACTAGGCCGGATCGGGGGTGCGATTGCCCACCGGCTGGTCGCTTTCGGTTCCACGATCAGCTACCACAACCGTCGTCAGGTGGCGGCCAGCCCGTACCGCTACTACGCCGACCTGGCCGAGATGGCCCGCGACGTAGATGTTCTCGTGGTCGCGGCAGCCGGTGGGGCAGCCACGCAGGGGCTGGTCAGCCGCGAGGTACTGACCGCGCTCGGGCCGCACGGGTATCTGGTCAACATTGCCCGGGGCAGCGTCGTGGACGAGGACGCCCTGGTGGAACTGCTGGTCAGTGGGGGTTTGGCGGGGGCCGGGCTGGACGTGTTCGCGCACGAGCCGAAGGTGCCGCAGCCGCTGCTGGAGCTGGACAACGTGGTGCTGCTGCCGCACGTGGGCAGCGGCACGGTGGAGACCCGCGCCGAGATGGAGAGCCTGACGCTGGCCAACCTGGACAGCTTCCTGCACTCCGCCATCGTGCTGAACCCGGTCTACTGAGAGGAACCGAAATGAGCATCGTCGTCGGTTATTTCCCCACCGCGGAGGGCCGGGCCGCGCTCCGGCACGGGATCGACGAGGCGCTGCACCACCAGAGCGATCTGCTGGTGATCAGTGATCCGGCCGACGCCGAGGCCTGCGCAGTGGACGTGAAGTCCGCCGGTGCCTCCGGAGTGGCGATCTCTTCCCGGCCGGCCGGTGAGGCCGGGATGGCGGCCGAACTGATCGATGCCTCCTACGCCGAGGGGGTGACGCTGCTGGTGATCGGGCTGCGGCGGCGCTCGCCGGTGGGGAAGCTGCTGATGGGCAGCATCTCCCAGCAGGTGCTGCTCGAGGCCCAGTGCCCGGTGGTGGCGGTGAAACCTCAGGTCAGCACGGTCGGCTGACTGCTCTGCGGTGTCGGGTCGCGAAGATCGACTTCCGACCCGACACTGGCGGCATGCCCAGCTCAGAAGAGGTCTCGAAGACCGCGGACGACGCCATGGACGGTGTGGACGGCACCAGTCACAAGATCGCCGACTTCGGGGAGCGCACGCTGCGCCTGACCGAGGACGCGATCTACGTGGCGGTGGCCGCGCTGCTGGTCGTCGGCGCCGGGGTGCTACTGGTGGATGCGGCGATGGAGCTGGGCGGGATCACCGACAAGCCGGACCAGGCGGTGCTCAAGCTGCTGGACCGGCTGCTGCTGGTGTTCATCCTGGTCGAGCTGATCTTCGCGGTCCGCACCACGCTGGCCCGGCGGGAGATCGTGGCCGAGCCGTTCCTGATCGTCGGGATCATCGTCTCGATCAAGGAGATCATCCTGCTGTCGGTCGAGGTGGCCAACGTGCTGGAGGGCAGCCCGACCACCAGCGGCACCCGGGACCCGTCCGAGTTCGCTTGGCAGATCGGCCTTCTCGGATTCCTGGTGATCCTGCTGTCGGTCAGCGTGCTGTTGCTGCGCAGGAAGGAGCGCGAGCCGGCCGAGGGCCAGGAGAACCCTCAGCCGGACATCGAGCAGGCTAGAACTTCTGGTACATGACGTGCAGGCCGACCCGGCCGTGGCGCTTGCTGTCGAAGGCCTCGGGCACGATCCCGATCGTCTCGAAACCCAGCGAGTGCCAGAGCTTCACGGCCACTGTGTTGCTCTCCACCACGGCGTTGAACTGCATGCCGTGATACCCCTGCGAGCGCGCCCAGTCCAGCACGTGCACCCCGAGCGCCCGGCCCACGCCCTTGCCCCGGGCCGTGGACGAGACCATGAAACTGGCTGTGGAGACGTGTGATCCGCGCCCCGGCCGGTTCGGCCCGGAGTGCGCGGTGCCGAGGATCGTGCCGTCGTCGTCGACCGCGACCACGGTGAGCAGCTGCCCTTCTCCGGCCCAGACCTCCCGGCAGGTCTCTTCGGACCAGTCCGGGTCGTAGGCGTACGTCTCGCCGCCCTCGATCACCTCGCGGATGATCGAGTACACGGCCGGCCAGTCGGCGTCCTCGAGAGCTCTGATCTGCACCCGGCCACCTTAGAGTAGGTACTCGTGGCGGACTTCGAGCTGAGCCTGGACGAGATCCGCGCGGTCACCGGCTTCGCAGTGGCCTGCGCGCAGACTGTCCTGCCGATCTACGAACAGGCCGATCCGGACGACCCACGCCCGCGCGAGGCGATCGAGGCGGCCCAGGCGTTCGCCGAGGGGGCGGCCCGCACGAAGCGGCTGCGTGACTGCGCGTGGGCGGCGCACGAGGCCGCCCGGGACAGCCACGACGCGATGAACGCTTCGGCCAGTTCGGCGGCCCGCGCGGCCGCGCACACCTGTGGGGCGGCGTTCCTGCATCCGCTGGCCAAGGCGACCCAGGTGATGCACATCCTGGGGTCAGCGGCCCACGCCACGCGAGCCTTCGAACTGACCGGCCAGGAGGACTTCGTCTCGATGCCGAGCCTGGCCGGGCCGGTCGTGGTCGACGTCCTGCGTCGCTACCCGCCCGCGCCTGCGGGCAGTACGCGGGTCACGAAACTCGTCCGTCAGTTCGACGACGCACTTCGCTGAAAGAGCCGACCATCGGCCGGACGACGGTCAGTTGCCCTTGATCAGCTTGGTGGCCAGGATCGCGGCCTGGGTGCGCCGCTCCACGCCCAGCTTGGCCAGCAGCGAGGACACGTAGTTCTTCACCGTCTTCTCGGCCAGGAACAGGGTCTCGCCGATCTGCCGGTTGGTCATTCCCTGGGCGATCAGCTCCAGGATGCGGCGCTCCTGGGCGGTGAGGGAGGCCAGCTGGTCCGGCTCGGAGGGCTTTTCGCCGTTGCGGATGCGCTCCAGGACCTTCAGCGTCACCGACGGGTCGAGCAGGCTCTGGCCCTGCGCCACCGTGCGCACCGCGTTGAGCAGGTCGGTACCGCGCACCTGCTTGAGCACGTAACCCGCGGCGCCCGCCATGATCGCGCTGAACAGCGCCTCGTCGTCCTGGTAGGAGGTGAGGATCAGCGCCTTGATGTTCGGGTCGGCCGAGCGCACCTCACGGCAGACGTCGATGCCGCTACCGTCCGGAAGCCGGGCGTCGAGAATGGCGACGTCGGGGCGCAGGGCGGGGATTCGGCGCTGCGCCTCCTGGGCGGAGCCGGATTCCCCGACGACCTCGATGTCACCGGCCGCCTCGAGCAGGGCGACCAGTCCACGCCGGACGACCTCGTGGTCGTCGAGCAGGAAGACCCGGATCAAAGTCCTCTCCTCGCCTTCGTCGCTGGCGGTCCGCCGGACCACCTCTCGATGCCCTCCGCCCGGTTGCGGAAAGCCTCTCGCCCCCAACCGTATCGATCTATTCCGGTACAGGCGAAAGTCGTTGGACCCCACCTGTGCGCACAGTGACGGGACTTAGGTCCCGAACCCCGATGTCCAGGGCCTCTGAACTGCTGTGGTAACGCAGCGGATTCTGGAGATGCGGTTCACACCCATCGATCTGGTCGATGAGGCCGCCGGGAAGATGGGAGATGGCCATGAACGGTGAACACACGCCACGGATCGTGGCCGGTTTCGACGGCCGCTGGCAGCACACCCAGTTGCTCGACCGCGCCGCCCAGGAGGCGGAACGCCGGCATCTGCCGCTGACGCTGATCACCGACCTGCGCCGGCGGACCGGGGCCGGGCGCGACCCGCGCGACACCCATCGCGACGACGCCCCCAGTGTGGTGGCGGCCTGGCGACGGCTGACCGACGCGGTGGAGGCGCTGCGGCTGCGCTACCCGTTGCCCAACATCAGCGGATACTGCCTGGACGACGCGGACATCCAGCCCGGCGCCTTCCCGATCAGCGCCGCCCGGCTGCTGGTGATCGGCTCCTCCGGCCGCTACAACGCCCCGGCCTGCGAGCCCGGCTCGGTCAGCGCCGCCCTGCTGCGGGCCGCCGGCTGCCCGGTGCTGGTGGTGCCGGAGAACGCGCCCCGCCGCCCGCTCGGCGCCCATCCGTTCGTCCTGGCCGCGGTCGGGCCGCACCCCTCCGACATGCAGGTGGTCAAGGCGGCGGCGGTGGAGGCCCGGCGCCGCGGGTTCGATCTGCAGGTGCTGCACGTCGAGCCGAGCCACGGCAACTCCGGCTGGGGTGTCGCCGAGGCGGTCAAGAGCGTGCCGGACGTGCAGTTCAGCGTGGTGCGGACCACCGGCGACCCGGCCAATGCACTGGCCGACCTCGGGCAGGACGCCGAACTGCTGGTGGTGGGCAGCCGCCCGGGCGAGCTCTACCGGCCGGTGCGCGAGTCGATCAGCCGCGGGGTGTTGCTGGCCCCGCCCTGCCCGGTGCTGGCCATCCCCCGCGAACTGCCGGTCACGGCCGTCTCCTGAGGACTCATGTCCGGCTCGCCCTGGCTGGTGGGGCGGGCCGGGCATGATCAGGGGCGCTTTGGTTCCGGCGTTTGATCCAGAGCCTGGTCAGGCCAGGGCTTCGTGCCGGTGCTGGATCCGGATCACCGGGCAGGCGGCGGCCCCGGCCAGCGCCTGACACTCCTGCGACCCCAGCACCATCAGCGTGGCCTGGGCGGACTCCTGGAGCAGGACCTCCTCGGCCCGGCCCGGCCGCGCACAGGTGATCACCGGCAGCCAGGGGTACTCGGCGTGGATCATCATCGCCAGGGTGTCCAGGCCGGACTGGGTCGAGTCCTGCTCGGGCGGCTCGCATGCCTGCACCAGACGCAGCGCGGCGCCCCGGCGGTAGGCCTCGTCGGCGCCGAAGACGATCGCGCCACGGCTGCACTCGGAGTAGCTCACGCCGACCACCACCACGTCCCGGCTCGTCTGCTCGAGCGGAGCGAACAGGGGACGCGTCATGAGGGCCTCCGGAATCGGCGCAAATGGGATTCCAGATCAGTTTGAGCAGCCGTTCCCACCCTGAGAGGGGCCGAAGGTCCCGAAGCTATTCCTCGGGGAACGCCTCGCCCAGCCGAGCCGTTGTGGCGCTGTCCTCCACCCCGCCGAAATACTTCTTCAGCACCGAGCGGAACTCCTCGCGCTCCGGAGCGGCGTACGCGAAAAGCGTCATCGAAGAACGAAGTTTGGCGGCGTCGACCGGGCCCAGGATCTGGTCGGCGTCGGACCGGGGCAGGCCGTCGAGGATGCCGGCGCATTCCTGCAGACGCGGGCCAAGCACCGGATGGGCCAGGTAGGCGCGGGCCTCGGGCAGGCCGTCGATCGCGTAGCGCACCGACATCGCGCTCAGCCCCAGCCCGGCGACCTGCGGAAACACGAACCACATCCAGTGACCGACCTTCTCGCCCGCGCGCAGCTCGGCGACCGCCCGGGCGTAGGTGCCGCCGGAGTCCTGCGCCTCGACGAACCGGGCCAGGTCGAAGGGGTCATCGTTCATGGGTCGCGAGCCTAGGGCCTGTCCTGTGGATCAGGGCCGTAGCGAGGAGGTGCCCGGGGCGCTGGCTGACGTGGCCGGTGGGGCCCCTCGCAATGGTTTTGCGTGGGGCCACGCCGGACGCGGTCAGACGGCGTCACGGGTGCCCCGCAGTAGGCAAAGATCCGCAGGACAGGCCCCCTAGGGCCTGGTTCTCTCCGGGTGCAGGACCGCGCCGGTCAGCGGCTCTCGCTGATCAGCGTCGCGATCACGCCCGGAGTGAGCGCCTGGAACATGTGCTCCACGTCGCCGGGGTAGACCATGTAGTCGCCCGGGCCCAGCTCGACCGGGTTGCTCGTCGGCCCGACCAGCGCCTGCCCCGAGCCCACGATCACGTGCTCGATGGTGCCCACCCGATGCGGGTCGGAGATCCGGCCCGGACCGATCTCCACGTTCAGCCGGTACAAGTCCCGCGCCACCCCGGCCGGCCCGGCCGACATCAGATACGCCGCATAGTCGCCCTGCTCGGACTGCAGCGCCGTACCCTCGCCGTTGCGGACCACGCCGATCTTGGGGCGCGGCGGATCGACCAACCGGCTGACCGGCAGATCGAGCGCGGTGGCCAGCGCCCAGAGCGTCTCCACGTTCGGGTTACCGGCGCCCGACTCCAGCTGGGACAGCGTGGACTTGGCCAGCCGGGCCTGCTTGGCCAGCTCGCTGAGCGACATCCCGCTGCGCTCGCGCTCGCTGCGCAGGGCGGCCGCCAGCACGGCCTTCGGATCGAGCTGAACTTCGTCTTCGGGAAGCATGTTCGCTATACCGATCACTCGTTCTGTTTGACGAACGCCCTAGGGTGCGTTCATCCTTACGGACATGCGTTCAGTATGGCGAACGGTGGAGAGAAAGCACGCGCGGGCCATCGCCTTACTGTGCGTGGCCGACGCCCTGGTGGCCATGTCGTTCGGGGCGATCGCGGTCGGCGGCGGCCTGCAACCCTGGATCCCGATCGTCCTGTCACTGCTCGTCTTCGCTGGTGGCGCCCAGTTCGCAGCGGTCGGCACGGTCCTTTCCGGCGGCTCGGCCACCGCCGCCGTGGCCACCGGCCTGCTCCTGAACGCCCGCCTGCTGCCGTTCAGCTTCAGCGTGGCCGACGCGATCAAAGGTGGCAGTCCGCTACGTCAGGCGTTCGGTGCGCAGATCGTCACCGACGAGACCGTAGCCATGGCCATCACCGAACGGGACCGCGAACGCCGGGCAGCGGTGTTCTGGGCCTGCGGGATCTCGCTCTTCATCTGCTGGAACCTGGGCGTGGCAGTGGGTGCAGCGGCCGGCTCCTGGATCGGCGACACCGACGCCCTCGGCCTGGACGCCGCCTTCCCGGCCGTACTGGCAGCCATCGTGCTGCCCGCCCTCAACAGCACCCGGCTACGCCTCTCGGCCGGAATCGGCTCGGCCGTAGCCGTTCTCAGCACCCCCTTCCTGGCCGCCGGACTACCCGTGCTCGCCTCCCTCACCGGCCTCATCGCCCTTGCCCGCCAAGGCAAGGTCCTTGACCGCGGTCGGTAGAGCCGGCCCTGCATACCCACTCAACCAGCCGCCCCACCGCAGGCGTTCCGACCGACCCGACCACCAGGTCCCTCATCACCGAAGGCCCGCCATCATGCCGATCGCCGCCATCTTCGCCCTGGCCGCAGGAACTTTCGCCTTTCGCAGGGCCGGACCGCTGCTGGCCGACCACTACCAGTTCTCCGAATCGGCCCAGGCCTGGATGACCTCGGCGGCCACCACGCTGCTGGCCGCCCTGATCGCCACGAGCACCCTGGTCCAGGACGGCGCTTTCGCGGGCTGGGCCCGGTTCGCGGGGGTTGGCCTGGCGGTGGTGCTGGTGCTCGCCAAGGCTCCGTTTCCGCTGGTGGTGATTGCGGCGGCCGGTACCACGGCGGTGCTGCGTCAGTTCGGCGTGGCCTGAGTGCGGGACTGGATCCGAGTCCTGGCACCGGCCTTCGGCGTCGTGGAAGAGGGCGGCCTCGGCGTCGGTGGTTTGAGGCCGGCAGAGAGAAACGTGTACACCTGGTACTAAGTGGACTTGATGTACGCATTCGCGAGGTGCGTCCAGCGGCGTCGGTTCTAGGTCGGACAAGCCCGGCCAGGCCGATTTCATTGCCCGGGGCACCCGCATTCGGCTTTTGTCCGATAATCAGACCGTCCACGGTCGGTGTGAAACCCATTCCACAGAGTGCATCGCGTATTCATTGCTGATAGCCGCTTAACGATCAAATGTGATCCTGGTCGCGGCAACCTTTCGTCCGCAGGCTTCGCCGATGATCATGCTCGCCGGGACTGACCTGCGGCGAGTGCGCTCCGCAGCCCACTTCGGACGTCACGTCATGGCAAGCTGGGTGACCGTTCGCCTCCGGAGGTATTGACGGCAGATTCATGGGCTTTTGATTTACGCCTGACCTCCCGCGCAGCAGCATTCCGGCGAATCTGAAATCAGTGCGAGCGAAGCCTGCCGAAAACGGGCTGAAGGGAGAACACAGTGGTCCCCAAGGAGCCGACGCCGCTGCCTGTCCGGCCCCGGCGGGACTTCGAGGCCGGGCCGGTCACCGGCGCGTCGCTGGCCACCGGGCAGATCCCGGTGCTCGACCCGCAGCCGGGCCAGAAGGATCCGTCCGCTGAAGCCGTCCCGGCCAGTGGCGCCCAGCCGACCACCGCTCCCAGCAGCACGGCGGTACCCAGCAGTGCGGTGTCGGAGGCGGACGAGGAACCCGAGATACGAAGACCGGCTGTTGCGCCGCTCGACGACGATGCGGCCTGGACAGCGAGCCTGAAGCTGCCGTCGGCCGATGAGAGCTGGCAGGGCGCGCAGGGCGACTGGAACTACCCTCAGATCTTCGACGCACCGTCCCCGGCTTTCGCCGAAGAGGTGCACCGGGCACCTCACCAGCCGAAGACGACGGAGCAGCCGAAGGCGACGGCACCGGAGGCCGCACCGACGCCCAAGATCACCGAAGGTGAGCCGAAGGCGCAACCCGGCCCCGCCACGTCTCAAGTTCACCAGACCCAGCCCGAGATCGGTCCGGCCACCGCGCCGACCACCGCGCTCCCGCTGCGCCGCGACGTCCGTGAACGCAACACCGAACCAGCTCCCCGCCGCTCGCGTCTGCGCACGGCTCTCGGCATTCTGAAAAACGCTCTGGGCCGCCGGAAAACGCGGCCGCACCGGGGAAGCGCCGACTCCAAGACGCTGGGTGCCCGGTTCACCCCGCGCAACAACCACCTCGGCCTGATGCGTCTGGGGCTGGCCCTGGTGGTCGGCTTCACCCACGCCGCGCTGATCGGCTACGGCTGGCAGCCGATGGTCGGGCGCACCGAGATCGGCGCGCTCTGCGTCGACGCGTTCTTCGTGCTCAGCGGGTTCCTGCTGGTCGGCAGCTATCTGCGGCTGGACTCGGTGCGCCGCTACGCCTGGCACCGGTTCCTGCGGATCATGCCCGGGTTCTGGGTGTGCCTGGTGATCAGCGCCACCCTGATGGCCCCGCTGATCGCCTGGCAGCAGGGCCAGCCGATGAGCAGCCTGCTCTCCGGCCAGAACTCGGCGGTGGACTACGTGATCCGCAACGCTGCGCTGCTGATGCGCCAGTGGGGGATCGACGGCCTGCCGACCGACGTGGAGATGGCCGGGGTGCTGAACGGCTCGCTCTGGACGCTCTTCTACGAGGCCGCCTGCTACGCCTCGATCATCGCGCTGGGGGTGTGCGGCGGGCTGCGCCGGCGCCCGGTGATGACGCTGGGCGCGGTGGGGGCGCTCTGGGTGGTCACGGTGCTGAACGAGTACCAGATCCTGTACATCGGCCAGGAGCGCATCCTGCGGCTGTCGTTCATGTTCCTGATCGGCTCGGTGCTGTACCTCTACGCCCACCACGTGCCGATGAACCGCCTGCTCACGGTGGTCGCGAGCGGGGTCGTGGTGGCCGGCGTGGTGTTCTTGGAGGACTACCGGGTGATTGCCGGCCCGGCCTTCGGCTACGTGCTGATGGCGCTGGCGGTCTCCCGGGTGCGCCTGCCCGAGCCGCGCACCGACATCTCGTACGGCCTGTACGTGTACCACTGGCCGCTGCTGCAGATCCTCAACCTGTTCGGCCTGGCCGCGCTGAGCATCTGGGCGTTCGTGCCGGTCGGCCTGGCCGTGTCGGCGGTGGTCGCGCTGGCTTCGTGGAAGCTGGTGGAGAAGCCGGCCCTGACGTTCAAGGACGCGGGCTGGGTGACCTGGAAGCTGCCGGTCCCCCGGCCGGCCACCTCCGAGGCCCGGGCCTGACAGTTCCAAAAGCACACAGCGGGTGAACCAAAGGACGCTCCGCGCGCCTTTGGTTCACCCGCTGAGTCGTTTACGGGGTTGCGGTTTCGGACGGGGACGGGTTCGTCGCCTCACTGGGAGTCGAGTCGCCCGCATCGTCCCGGATCGCGTTGTCTCCCGCCTCGTCGGCCGTGCTCACCGGGTCGGGGGTGACCTCGTCCGGGGTGGCCAGTGCGTCGTCGTTCAGTTGCAGGCTGGACCATTCCTGCACGGTGGCCAGGTTGGTGGCGCTGGCCGGAACCGCCTCGTCGATCCCGTCCTCGACCGCGCAGGTGCGCTCGGCGTTGATGTCCTGGGGCTGGAAGTAGTGGACGTCGAAGGCCGAGTTGTTCCCGTAGGTCTCCCCGCGGGTGAGGTCGGGCAGCGCCGGGTCGGCCAGTTTGTAGCGGATGATCCGGGTGTACTGGCAGTTCGTGCCGACCGAAAGGATCGAGAACTCCATCGGGTCACCGGTCTCGCGCAGCAGCCCGCCCATCCCGGTGGTGCCCTCGATCAGCCGGATGTAGTCGCGGTCGCTGCTCTGCAGGTCGGCCGTCTCGTTCTGGTGGTGCACGTGCCCGGAACCGATCGCCCGCACCGAGGGGCCCAGGGTGGTGGCCATCGTGTCGCCCATGATCGGCTCGTGCGCCAGCAGCAGGTCGAAATAGGTTTCGCGGTTCAGGTTCTCGACCGCCGACAGCGCGGCCTCGGTCTCGATCCGGGTGACCACCTCGACGTCGTCCGAACCGGCATCGCCCGGCGCGCCGTACGTCCGCGGATCGCCCACCCCGTAGATCTGCAGACCCATGGCCGAGACGACTTCCTGGTCGAGCACGGTGACACCGGGGATCTCGGCCATCCGCCGGGCCACGCTGGCGGAGTCGTGGTTGCCCTTGATCCAGATCATCGGGGTGGTCGCGGTGATCCGCCGGATCGAGTCGATGTAGCTGCTGGTCATCTCCGCGGTGTTCCCGACCAGCGTCTCGTCGCCGGTGTTGACCAGCAGCTTCACATCGTTCGCATCGATGTATTCCTGCAGGTAGTTGTAGATGTCGCGGCGGTGCACGTCGGAGATGAACATGACGTTGTAGGCCGTCACCGGGGTATCGGTGGACGTCGGTGGCCGGGTCAGGGCGTCCTGCAGGCTCAGCACCGCACGCACCTTGTCGGCCGCGGCCGCGTCCCGCGCGTCCAGGGCCGCCAGCTTGTCCGGAGTGGCCGCGATATCGGCCAGAAGTCCGGTGACGGCGTATCTTTGCCACCAGTCCGAGCGATAGGTGATGCCGAAGGTGGCAGTCAGGGCGACCAGCGCCACCACCGTCGAACTGGCCACCAGGGTGGCGGTGGCGGCCAGGCGATGTCGCCGGCTGCCGGCTCGCAGCGGGTCCTTGTTGGCCAGCACCGAGATCGCGCCATCCACGATCAGGTCACCGATCAGGGCGCCGATCAGCAGACCGATCAGGGCGGCGCCGGCGAAGTGCAGCACCATCGCCGGAATCCGGTCTTCCAGCTGGGAACGGAAGTCGTTGGTGAAGGTGGCGCCGCCGCTGGTGGCCTCGCGCACGGCGTCCAGGTCGATCCGCGGGGTGACGTGCAGACCGATCGGCAGCGCGGTGACGTCGCGGAACTGCAGCGAGCCGAGGCTGGAGTCGACGGTGATGCCGCGGTGCTCGGGGGTGACCGAACCGGAGACGACGATGTCGACCTTGGCCACCGTGGTCCGGTAGGGGTAGACCGAGACGGCGATGGCGGCCACGGCGAGCGCGGCCGTCAGCGAGACGATGAAGCGGACGGCGGCGCGGACCGGGTGCTCGGGCCGGCGGAACATCTGCTCCACCGTCCAGCGGCGCACGCGTAGCAGGCGCCGTCGCGTCGGGCCGGGAACCGGCTTCGGCGCAGGTTCAGGGGAGGCCTCGCCAGCGGCCTCGCCCGGCTGGTCCGGGACTCGCTGGTCGGGGTTCGGCGCCGGTGGGGCGGACTCGTCGGGGCTGGGCCCGCCCTGGTTGGGCCGGCCGGAGGTGGGCTGGTCAGACTCGGACATCGTCTTCGAGGCTACCGACGCGGACAGCTGTCGGCGCGCTGAAACTGCAAGTCAGCGGCCCCTCGGCCGGACGGGTGGTGTGCCCTCGACTGCTCAGTTCCGGAGCGTGCCCGGCCGAGTACCGAACGGTGACCGGTCACGACAGCGTGCGGTTGTCCGCCCTCGCCTTCTCCGAGGAACGGCCGATGTGGGAGCTGGCCAGCCCGATCGTTGCCGTGTCGGCGCGCCGGACCTGTGCCGAGGTCGACGTGATGCCCGACGAGTCGAGCGGGGTCGTGGTCGTCGACGGGGAACGGATCGGCCGGCTCTCGCGGCGCCGGCTGGAACAGAAGGTGCAGACCCGGTGGGGTCTGTGGCGGCCCCGGGCCCGCACCCCGGTGGGCCGGCTCGCCGACTGGGACGTACCCGTCCATCGTTCTTCGCTGTCCTTGGCCGCCGCGGTCGAGGCGGTGTTGTCGCGGCCGGGCGATCGGCGTTACGAGGAACTGCTGCTACGCGGGCCCAACGGCGACTGGCGGCTGCTCCAGGCCGGAGCGGTGCTGGAGGCGCTGGCGGTGAGCATGGCCCGGCGGGCCAGCCAGGACGAGCTGACCGGGCTGCTGAACCGCTCGGCCTTCTTCGAGCACCTGCACGAACTGGCCCTCAGCCTGACCGGGACCGGCCGCCGGCTGGCCGTGGTGTTCATCGAGCTGGACCGGCTCAAGCAGGTCAACGACCAGCTCGGGCACAACGTCGGCGATGCGCTGCTGGTCTCGGTGGCGCGCCGGATCCGGGCCACCGCGCACCCGGGCGATCTGCTGGCCCGGCTCGGCGGGGACGAGTTCGTGGTGGCGATGACGGTTCCGGCCGGGACCGACAGCGATGCCCACGCGCTGCTGCACCGGATCTCGGGGCGGTTCCTCAGCGTGCTGCGCCAGCCCGACCCGGGGCTGGACTCACGGGCCGGCAGCACGGCCAGCATGGGCGCGGCCGTCTCGGGCCACAACAGTGGAGCCTCGGCCGTGGAAACCCTTCTGCAGGAGGCCGATCTGGCGATGTACGGGGCGAAGCAGGCCGGCGGTGACCGGGTGGTGGTGGCCGGGCCCCCGCAGATCTTCGAGGACCTCCAGCCGCAGCCGGTCGAGGGCCGGCTCTCGCGTTCGATGCACCGGGCCCTGGCCGAGAACGAGCTGGTGCTGCACTACCAGCCGATCCTGGAGCTGGTCTCGGGCCGGATCACCGCGGTGGAGGCGCTGATTCGCTGGCAGCACCCCAGCGACGGCCTGCTCGGGGCGGATCGGGTGCTGGCCGCCGCCACGGTGGACAACGCCCTGATGGAGATGGACCTGTGGGTGCTGCGGACCGCGCTGAAGCAGTTGCGGGTGTGGATCGACCTGCTCGGCGAGCGGGCCCCGGACTGGATGAACGTCAACCTCTCGACCGACACGCTGGCCCATCCGGACCTGGCCAACGAGGTGCTCGCCGCGGTGGCCGAGTCGGGAGTGCCGATCGGCCGGCTGCGGCTGGAACTACCCGAGACCACCACGCTGGACCTGGCCGAGGGTGCGCCGGAACAGCTGCAGGTGCTGCTGGCGGCCGGAGCGCAGTTGTCGCTGGACGACGTGGGGGCGGGGACCTCGAGCCTGCGGCACCTGGCCACCCTGCCGGTCGCCGAGATGAAGATCGACCAGTCGTTCATCGGGCGGATGCAGGTGGAGGAGCGGGCCCGGGCGGTGGTGGAGATGCTGACCAACCTGGCCGGCGGGCTGTCGATCACGGTGACCGCGGAGGGGGTGGAGGCGGTCGAGCAGCTGCGCCAGCTGATCGACCTGGGGGTGGACCACGTGCAGGGCTACTTCATCGCACCACCCGCGCCGGCCGCCGTCACCGAGGCCGTGCTGACCGCGCAGCAGCTCGGGGTGGAGCCCTCGCTGCTCACCACCGGGATCGCGCGGACGTTCTTCTTGCCCGACTAACGCAGGTGCTCGCGCATCGCCTGGAGGACGGCGGCGGGCTGCTCGACGTTGGCAAGGTGCGCGGCGCCCGGCAGGACCACCAGGTCGGCCCCGGGGATGCCCTTGGCCAGCTGCTCGGCCCGGACCAGCGGTGTGGCCTGGTCCTCGGCCCCGGCGACGACCCGGGTGGGAACGCTGATCCGGCCCAGTTCGGCGGTGAGGTCGAAATCGGCCAGTGCCTCGCAACAGCCCGCGTAGCCTTCCGGGTCGAGAACGGTCTGCGCCTCGAGCAACTCGCGCCCGTGCGGCGGTACCGGCGCATCCAGCCCGAACCAGCGCCCGCGGGCCAGCTCGGGCAGAAAGCCGGTGCCCTCGGCGCGGACCCGGGCCGCCCGATCCCGCCAGAGCTGCGGATCATCGCCGAAACGGGCCGCGGTACAGACCAGCACCAGCTTGCGCATCCGCTCCGGACGCTCCAGCGCCAGCTGCTGGCCGATCGCGCCGCCCAGCGAAAGCCCGCAGTAGGAGAACGTTTGGATGCCCAGGCCGTCGAGGACCTCGAGCACCGCAGCGGCCAGGGCGGCCACCCGGTACGGCCCGGCCGGCGCGGGTTTGCCGTCGTGGCCGGGCAGGTCGAAGCGCACCACGCGGAACTGCTGAACCAGGCCGGGCAGCTGGGGATCCCACAACCGGTAGGACGTGCCGATCGACGATCCGAGGACGAGCACCGGGGACTGCGGGTCACCGTCCACCACGAAGTTGATCATCGCCACCCTGCCCGTTAGGTCACCGGATCCGCCTGCGCACCGCCACCCTACGTGCCGATCCGGCCGATCAACGTTGCCTCCGGCCGGATCGATCACTACCGGCGGACGACCTGCGCCGGTCGAGTGGGGATGTTCAGACTGCGTTGGGGCCGGCGTTCATCGGCTGACACCCGATGCTGGTGATCACCTTCCTACTGGTAGACCTCGGAAGAACGCTGATGGGCGGAGTAGTGCCCGCGCGGTTCGTAGCCCTGGTCGTGGCCGCGCTGCTCGCGGCCCCGGGGCGGTTCGTAACCGTCTGCGCCGTAGCGCGGATCGCGCTCGTACGAGCCGTAGCGGTCGTACGAGGGATCCCGCTGCGACTCGCGGGCCGGCTGGTGCGAGCGGTCATAGGAGGGCTCGTACCCGGAGCGGTAGGCCGGTTCCGGCGCGTAGGCGGGCTCCGGCGTGTAAGCAGGCTCTGGGGTGTAGGCCGGTTCCGGGGTGTAGGCCGGGGCCGCAGGCACATTGCGGACCGGCGGCGGAGCGTCGGCCAGGGCCTGCACGGCCATCGCCACGGCAGCCGCGGTCGGTTCGATCACCGGTACACCCAGTTCTTCGGCCAAGGGACCGCGCAGCCGCTCCATCCCGACGCTGCCCAGAATGAGCGTCTGGGCACCGCGCCGGCTGACCAGCTCCCGCGAGACCTTCAGAACGTCGTTGGCGGCATCCCGGGAGGCCAGGTCCAGCACGCTGCGCCCGATCGCCAGGTCGGCCACCACCCGGCCGCTGATCCCCAGCTTGGCCCAGTACAGCTCGTGCCGGAAGGTGGCCATCGGCAGCGTGCTCACCACGCCGATCCGCCGCCGGTGCGACATCGCCGAGAGCAGGGCCGCCTCGGCGATCCCGATCACCGGGACCGGCGCCGCGGCCCGCAACTCCTCCAGCCCGGTGTCGGAGAAGCAGCCCACCACGTACGCGTCGGCCCGATGCTGCCCAGCCGTGGCCAGCAGAGGGCCGATCGCCGCGCGGGCGTCCTCGTCGCTCTCGATCGCCCGCGGGCCACCGTACGAGGTCACCGCCGCCGCGGTGACGGCCCAGCGCTGGGCCACCGGCTCCAGTGAGTCCTGAATCCCCGCGGTGAGCTCGGCCGAACTGGTCGGATTGATGACGACTACATGAGGGACATGAGGCATGCGGTAGTCCGTTTCACAGCGTTGGGGCGGGCTCTCCTTCTGCTGACCCGTGCCCGGTCCAACAAGGTAAGGCGCACGTCGGCCGAGCGCACAAAAGTCTCAGACAGCACTCAGGCACCGCACAAGGCCCAAGACGACCAAAGACGGTGAACTCACGCCTCACCCGGTCGTTGCCCGGGTGCCGCAGTTTCTCGCTAGAACCGCATTTCGTTACTCGTGAGCACGCGTAGATCACGATGTCAGGGACGACTCCCCCGCCCGGCCGGACAGCGCGACCCAGCGCAGCGACGCGCCCACCGTGCGTTGGCCACTTCACATACTGGATACAAATCGAGTGACCACTTTCATGTTGCCACTTCCTATAGGATCCCGGTTAGGCTGGCCTAACCATGACTGAAGAGACTTCATCCCCCCGTCCGCTGCGCATCGGGGTGATCGGTGCGGGCCCGGCGGGCATCTATGCCGCAGACATCCTGACCAAGTCCGAGGTCCCGGTCGAGATCGACGTCATCGAGCGGCTGCCCGCTCCGTACGGTCTGGTCCGGTACGGCGTGGCCCCCGACCACCCGCGGATCAAAGAGATCATCAAGGCCCTGCGCCGGGTGCTCGACCAGGAGAACATCCGCTTCATCGGGAACGTCAACTACGGCACCGACCTCAGCCTGGAAGACCTGCGCGCGCACTACGACGCGGTCATCTTCGCCACCGGTGCCTTCGCCGACCGCGACCTCGACGTCCCCGGCGTGGACCTGCCCGGCAGCTACGGCGCCGCCGACTTCGTCAACTGGTACGACGGCCACCCCGACGTGGCCCGCGAGTGGCCGCTGACCGCGCAGCACGTGGCCGTGCTGGGCGCCGGCAACGTGGCCCTGGACGTGGCCCGGGTGCTGTCCAAGACCGCCGACGAGATGCTCGTGACCGAGATCCCGCCGAACGTCTACGAGGGCCTGAAGCTCAACCAGGCCACCGACGTCCACGTGTTCGCCCGCCGCGGCCCGGTCCAGGTGAAGTTCTCCCCGCTGGAGCTGCGCGAGCTGGCGCACTCGCCCAACGTGGATGTCGTGGTGCACCCCGAGGGCTTCGAGTTCGACGAGGCCAGCATGCGCGCGGCGAACGAGGACAAGCACGTCAAGCAGGTGATGAAGACGCTGAACGCCTGGGTCGGCAAGGACCCGACGGGCAAGCCGCACCGCCTGCACATCCACTTCCTCGAGGCGCCGGTGGAGATCTCCGGCGACGGGAAGGTGGAGAACCTGCGCACCGAGCGGATGGAGCTCACCGGCGACGGCAGCGTGCGCGGCACCGGCGAGTTCACCGACTGGCCGGTCCAGGCCGTGTACCGGGCCGTGGGCTACCGCAGCTCGGCGCTGCCGGAGATCCCGTTCGACGAGTCCCGGCACGTGATCAGCAACGACGGCGGCCGGGTGCTGGACGAGAACGGCGCCCAGGTGCCCGGGCTGTACTGCACCGGCTGGATCAAGCGCGGCCCGATCGGCCTGATCGGCCACACCAAGTCGGACGCCAGCGAGACCGTCGGGCACATCCTGAAGGAGATCAACCCGGACGACCCGGCGCCGCACGGGGTGGACATCCTGGCGAAGCTGGAGCTGAAGGGCGTCAACTACACCACCTGGGCCGGCTGGGACCTGCTGGACGCGCACGAGGTCAGCCTCGGCGAGCCGCAGAACCGCCAGCGGGTCAAGGTGGTCGAGCGCGAGGACATGATCCGGATCAGCCGGGAACTGCTGGCCGACTGACCGGCCTGCTCCTGAACCGAAGAAGACCCCGGCGGGTTGGCGCCGGGGTCTTCTTCTTTTTCCGGCTCAGCTGAGCAGCCGGAACGCCTTGTCGTAGTTCTCGTCGGCCAGGTAGGTCAGCACGCCCACGCAGGTGCCGTCGCCGTCCTGGTACCAGACCGTGAAGGCGTCGCCCTCGCCCTCCTCGTACAGCGCCTCCACGTAGCCGTCGCCCCAGGCCGCGTACTTCAGCCAGCGATCGCCGATCTGGCTCCAGAAGCCCGGCGGGTCGGACCAGGTCGCATCCTCCACCCCGGCCGCCGTCTGCCCGGCGATCCGGCCCATCGTCTCGGCGTCGAACCAGTGCTCCACCGAGAGCTGGCGGGCGGCCGCGTTGTTCAGCGCGTAGACCACGTCACCAGCGGCCAGCACCCCCTCGGCCGAGGTGCGCATGTGCGCGTCGACCACGATCCGGCCCTCGTGCACCGCCAGCCCGGCCTCGGCCGCGAGCTCGGTGGCCGGGCGCACACCGACCGCCAGCAGCACCACGTCGGCCCGGACGTCGTCCTGCCCGTCCAGCCGGATGCTCACGCCGTTCTCGTCGCGATCCAGGGCGGTGACGGTGGCCCCGGTGACCAGCCGCACGCCGTCCTCGGCCAGCCAGCCCGCGATCCGGGCCCCGGCCTCCGCCCCGAGCCGGTTCTCCTGCGGCGAGAACTCGTTGGTCACCTGCACCACGTCGAGCCCGAGCCGGCGCAGCGACGAGGCCGCCTCGCAGCCGATGAAGCCGGACCCGATCACCGCGACCGTCTTGGCCCCGGCCACCGCCGCCTTCAGCCGGCGGCCGTCCTCCAGGGTGCGCAGCCGCAGCAGGGCGCTGTCGTCCCCACCCGGCACCGGCAGATCGGCCGGGTTCGAGCCGGTGGCGAAAACGCAGTGCCGGTAGGTGTAGCCGGAACCGTCGCGGGTGCCGACGTGCTTGCGGCCGGTGTCCACCGACGTCACCCGATCGCTGGCCCAGGTGACCTCCAGACGCGAGAGCTCCCCGTCGTCCAGCAGGCCCATCTCGTCCTCGGGCTGATCACCGCGCAGGAAGTCCTTGGACAGTGGCGGCCGGTCGTAGGGCGCGTCCGGATCGGCCGAGACCAGCACCGCCCGGCCCTTTCCGCCGGCCTCCCGGTACGCCCGCACGGCCGAGAGCCCCGCGGGACCGCCGCCGATCACCAGCAGGTCCACCACCTCGTCAGTCATGCCGCCATCCTTGCGCGCATCCCGGCCTGCGCAACCGTCCGCCCAGCGGCAGAGTCGTAGTCGTTACCTCTCGGCATCAAGGAGTTTCAGGCGGCAGGAAGGAGCGGTCACGAGGTCGGCGAACCGCGCGACCGCGACATCCCCGGCCTATCGGACGCCAATCACCCTCCGACACCGAAATTACGGTCAGTAATTTGAAAAATCTTTCAGTTCCGGCCGCCACCACCCGCAGCAGGACCGGTACGAAGCGTGTTGCGAACGCGGCGTTCTGACCCGATTGACCCGAAACCCCGGCGTGACCGTCGGACTACGTAAAGAGAGCATCATCTGAGGCGAAAATTACTGCCCTGGAGGGTGTTAGCGTCCGATCATGCTTGAGTTGCGACCGAACTGCGAAGCCTGTGACACCGACCTCCCGGCGGACTCGCCGGACGTCTGGATCTGCTCCTTCGAGTGCACCTGGTGCACCGACTGCGCGGCCACCTTTGCTGACAATGCGTGCCGGAACGACAAGGGCAACCTGGTCTCCCGGCCGATCCGCACGCCGGAGATGCTGGCCCAGTTCCCGGCCTCGACCGAGCGCAAGCACAAGTCCGAGCTCCAGGTCGTCAAGGCCAGCTGAGCACGCCCGGGGGTGATCCGGGGGGATCCAGCCGTCGTTCTCAAGCAGTGACCTCGACCCCGTCGGGGCGGCATACTAGGCATGCCGTCTCAACGGGGAGGTCTGCTTTTGCCTGCCGAGCGTGTCGTTCCGTCCGCCGAGGCCGCGGACCTGATCGCCCTGACCCGGCAGATCGCCGCCAAAGAGCTCGCCCCGCTGGTCGACGCCCACGAGGCGGACGAGACCTTCCCACGCGAGACGTTCCGGGTGCTGGGCCGGGCCGGGCTGCTGAGCCTGCCTTATCCGGAAGAGTTCGGCGGCGGCGGGCAACCGTACGAGGTCTACCTCCAGGTGCTGGAGGAGATCGCAACCGTCTGGGCCAGCGTGGGCGTCGGGGTGAGCGTGCACGCCCTGTCCTGCTTCGGCCTGGCCGAGTTCGGCACCGCCGGGCAGAAGGCCGCCTGGCTCCCGGAGATGCTGGGCGGTGAGCAACTCGGCGCCTACTGCCTGTCCGAGCCACACGCCGGTTCCGACCCCTCGGCAATGCGCACCAAGGCCGTCCGGGTCCACGACGAGTACGTGCTCAACGGGGTTAAGGCCTGGACCACGCACGGCGGCCACGCCGACTTCTACAAGATCATGGCCCGTACGTCTGACTCACGTAATGGCATCTCCTGCTTCCTGGTCCCGGCCGACTCCCCCGGCCTGGAAGCCGATCCGCCCGAACGCAAGATGGGCCTGACCGCCTCGCACACCACCAGCGTCCGGCTGAACGACGTGCGGGTGCCGCGCGAGCGCATGCTCGGCGCCGAGGGTGAAGGCCTGAAAATTGCCCTGCAGGGCCTGGACTCGGGCCGCCTGGGCATCGCCGCGGTGGCCACCGGCCTGGCCCAGGCCGCGCTGGACGCCGCCGTGGCCTACGCCGGCGAGCGAGAGACCTTCGGCCGGCCGATCATCGAGCACCAGGGCCTGACCTTCCTGCTCGCCGACATGGCCGCCGCCGTCCAGACCGCCCGCGCCACCTACCTGGAGGCGGCCCGGCGCCGCGATCTCGGCCTGCCGTTCACCCGCGAGGCCTCGATCGCCAAGCTGGTCGCCACCGACAACGCCATGCGGGTCACCACCGACGCGGTGCAGGTGCTCGGCGGGTTCGGCTACACCCGTGACTTCCCGCTGGAGCGCTACCTGCGCGAGGCGAAGGTAATGCAGATCTTCGAGGGCACCAACCAGATCCAGCGCATGGTGATCGGCCGGGCCCTCAAGCACAGCCAGGGAAAGATCCACCTCGCGGAAGGATCCTGATGCAGATCACCGACACCGCTGCCATCGTCACCGGCGCGGCATCCGGCCTGGGCAATGCCACCGCCACCGCGCTGGCCGCCCAGGGAGCAAGGGTTTTCGGCTTCGATCTGCCGTCCGCGGTGGAGAAGGCCCCGCAGATCGAGGGCATGACCTACCTGGCGGTGGACGTCACCGATCCGGATGCGGTGGAGCACGCCGTGGCCCTGGCCGCTGCCGACAAGCCCTTGCGGAGCGTGGTGAACTGCGCCGGAATCGGCTCGGCGGCAAGAATTCTGGGCAAGAAAGGGCGTCACGACATCGCCCTCTACGCCAAGGTCGTGCAGGTCAATCTGGTCGGTACCTTCACCGTGCTGACCTATGCCGCCGAGCAGATCGCCAAGACCGAACCCGACGAGGTGGGCCAGCGCGGCGTCATCATCAACACCGCCTCGGTGGCCGCGTTCGAGGGTCAGGTCGGGCAGGCGGCGTACTCCTCGTCCAAGGGCGGCGTGGTCGGTCTGTGCCTGCCGGCGGCGCGGGATCTGGCCCAGTACG
Organism: Kineosporia babensis; assembly: GCF_021129305.1. Taxonomy (GTDB): domain Bacteria; phylum Actinomycetota; class Actinomycetes; order Actinomycetales; family Kineosporiaceae; genus Kineosporia; species Kineosporia babensis. The sequence goes on from NZ_JAJOMB010000001.1 coordinate 409,502, forward strand.
GCATCCGGGTGAACACCATCGCCCCGGGCACGATCGAGACCCCGATGCTGGCCGGCGTCACCGAGGAGTACCTCGAAGGTCTCGCTTCTGCAGTGCCTTTCCCACGTCGGCTGGGCCGGCCGGACGAGTACGCCAAGCTGGCCCTGATGCTGATCGACCACGACTACATCAACGGCGAGACGGTGCGGATGGACGGCGCGATCCGGATGCCACCGCGCTGACTTGCCGCTGAAGACCAAGGTGCCCACAACGTCTCAAATTGAAGGACGTCGTGGGCACCTTGGTCTGATCACTGGCCCTGCGCCTTGAGCATGTCCGCGAACGGGATCACATCGGCGAAGGGATCTTTCGCCCCCGTGGTACCCGTCGATCCGTTCAGCAGCGCCGCGAGCTGACCACCGGCCCGCTGCACCCTCCCCGACAGCTCACCCTCGCCGCTGGAGGCCCAGTCCTCGCTGGCCGCGTACACCGCGGTCGGCACCACGACCGCCCGCAGGTAGCTGAACAACGGCCGCAGAGCGTGTTCCAGCGCCAGCGAGTGCCGGGACGAGCCTCCGGTCGCGCCGATCAGTACCGGCTTGCCGTCCAGCGCGTCCGGGTCGAGGACGTCGAAGAACGACTTGAACAGCCCGCTGTAGGAGGCGCTGAAGATCGGCGTCACCGCGATCACCGCATCGGCCTTGGCTACCGATTCCACTGCTGCGGAGAGCTTTCCCGAGGGGAAGCCGGTGAGCAGGTTGTTGGTGATGTCCTGGGCCAGGTCGCGCAGTTCCAGCACGGTGACCTCGGGAACCTCGGCCAGCTGGTGGACGGTGGCCGAGCTCAGCTTGTCGGCGAGCAGCCGGGTGGAGGAGGGCTGGCTGAGGCCCGCGCTGATCACCACCAGCGATGTCATTGCCTACTCCGTAACGGTTGCCAGGGACTGCTGCTTGGCCAACAGCGAGGCGTGGGTGGGCGCGTCCGGCGTACCCGGGGCCCGGCGGGCGGCGAACTCCGAGCGCAGCGTCGGCAGGATCTCGCCGAGCAGGTCGAGCTGCTCCAGCACGGTCTTCAGCGGCAGGCCGGCGTGATCGATCAGGAACGACTGACGCTGGTAGTCGCCGACGTACTCGCGGAAGCTCAGCGTCCGGTCGATCACCTGCTGCGGACTGCCGACCGTGAGCGGGGTCTGGGTGCTGAACTCCTCGAGCGAGGGCCCGTGCCCGTAGACCGGCGCGTTGTCGAAGTACGGACGGAACTCCTTGACCGCGTCCTGCGAGTTCTTGCGCATGAAGAACTGCCCGCCCAGACCCACAATCGCCTGCTCGGCGGTGCCGTGGCCGTAGTGCGCGAAGCGCTGCCGGTAGAACTGCACCATCCGGGCCGTGTGCTCCTTGGGCCAGAAGATGTGGTTGTGCAGGAAGCCGTCGCCGTAGAAGGCGGCCTGCTCGGCGATCTCCGGGCTGCGGATCGAGCCGTGCCACACGAACGGCGGAATTCCGTCGAGCGGACGTGGGGTGGCGGTGAAGCCCTGCAGCGGGGTCCGGAACTTGCCTTCCCAGTCCACCACGTCCTCACGCCACAGCTTGTGCAGCATCGCGTAGTTCTCCACCGCCAGAGGAATGCCCTGGCGGATGTCCTGGCCGAACCAGGGGTAGACCGGGCCGGTGTTGCCCCGGCCCATCACCAGGTCGACCCGGCCGTCGGCCAGGTGCTGCAGCATGGCGTAGTCCTCGGCGATCTTCACCGGGTCGTTCGTGGTGATCAGCGTGGTCGAGGTGCTCAGGATCAGCTTCTCGGTGGTGGCCGCGATGTAGCCGAGCATGGTGGTGGGCGACGAGGGCACGAACGGCGGGTTGTGGTGCTCGCCGGTCGCGAAGACGTCCAGGCCCACCTCTTCGGCCTTCTGGGCGATCCGGACCATGGCCTTGATCCGCTCACGTTCGGTAGGCGTCCGGCCCGTGGTCGGGTCCGGCGTCACGTCGCCGACCGAGAAAATACCGAACTGCATCACGAACTCCCTGCTCAGGCTGGATGACACCGGTTACGGGGACATCCTCTCGAATAGATCGTTGCTTGAGCAACTACTTGCCCGTTCCGGCCATTCCCGCGGCACGCCCGAGTCATCGCGGGCGCGTCGCCGACCGGTGGGCTAGCGTCGTCCGCCGTTGCCGGGACACCTCTTCCCCAGGCCCGGCTCACGGAACGGATGGACGTACAGATGGTGAACGAGACCGAAGTCCGGAACTCCGGCGAACGCGCCAGTAGTTATCCAGACATGACTGAGTCAATGACGGCCGGTGCTCCCTCTTGGACGGTGCGCCGCGCCCGGCTCATCGACATTCCGGCCGTTTCGCGCATGCTGCGCGCCCCGTCGCTGGCCGACTGGCCGCTGCCGGGTGGGGTCTCGGACGACGACCTGACCACGGCCACCCGGCTGATGCTCACCCACGTAGGGCTGGAGCACGGCGAGTTCTGGGTGGCCGAGTCCGCCGGTGAGGTCCGCGCCGCCGTGGTGATCTTCCCGCCCACCGTTCCGGCCGGCGGTTTCGGCACCAAGCAGCGCCTGGAGGGCGCGCTGAAGCTGGAGCTCGGGCTGATTCCCGGCCTGCCCGACAACACCGACATCACCGAGCTCGCGGCCCTGGCCGGCGCCCCGGAGATGCACTGGCTGCTGATGCCCCTGCACGCCCCCGGCGACGACGAGGTGCTGAACGACCTGCTCGAGGCCGCCCTGCCGGTGGTCGACGAGACCGGTATGCCGGTGATGTGTCTGGAGCAGGGCGCCCCGGCCGCGCCGCTGCGGGCCGCCGGGTTCGAGCTTCTGGCCGTACCGCTCGACCTGGCCGTCACCGCTTCACTGCGGGCCGGGGCGCAGGCTCCTGACGACGCCGAGTCGCTGCTGGCGATCAGCCTGTAGGCCTAGGGCCGGTCAGCTGGGCAGTGGGTCGGCCGCGGTCCGGCGGGCCTCACCGGACTGCGGCGGCGGCAGCACCTGACCGGCCGCCGGCGGCAGGCCCTCGGGCGGCCCGTCGCCGGAACGGTCCTCCTGCTCCTCGCGGGCCAGGAAGGCCACGCCGGTGAGCACCATGATCAGCCCGGCGATCTCCAGGGCCAGCAGGGCCGGGTCGGAGCTCGGGGCCTCGTTGAACACCACGATGCCGAAGGTGACCGCGATGACCGGGTTGATCACGTTCAGCACCGGCAGCGAGTGCGAGAGCGGGGCCCGGTTGTAGGCGTACTGGTTGCTCAGGAACCCCGCCACGCCCAGTCCCGCCAGGGCGTAGATCGGCCAGGTGGTCAGGGCCTCCCAGACGCTGCTGGAGGAGGTCACCACCTTGATCATCGAGGCGATCATGCCGAAGATCAGGCCGCCCGCCACGCCCATCAGCAGCCCGGCCCGGTGCATGCCGACCTTCGTGGCCAGCCACCAGGTGGCCGCGGCGACCGCGACCGCCACCGCGACGAACCAGAGCGCGGAGGCGGCGGTGAAGTGCGCCGAGCTCTCGCTGCTGTGCGCGCCGGTGAGGAACACCGCGATCCCGGCCGCGACCAGCACCACCCAGGTCATCAGCCGGGGTTCGGGCCATTTACGGTCGAGCAGGGCCCGGAAGACGAACGCGAACACCAGGCCGGTGACCACGATCGGCTGGACCACGGCCAGCGACCCCAGGGCCAGCGCCACCGAGTGCAGCCCCAGCCCGGTCAGGCTGGCGGCCACCCCGGCCAGCCACTTCGGCTGGGTGGCCAGATGCCGCAACAGATGGACGACGCCCCGCAGGCCCCCCGGTCCCTGCGGAGCCCGGGAGGCGCTGTGGTGCATCAGGGCGGTCGAGGCCCCGAACGCGATGGCGTCCAGGAAAGCGACCGCGATCGCAGCCGCGTTCACCGTTCAATCACGTGCTTCTCACTGCCTTCTCGTCACTGTCCGCCGCCGGCCGGCGCACCGGCCGCAGTCGGTCCGGTCACCACGGGCGGACCCCCGTCGGTCCGGCCCAGCTCCTTCAGTCTGCGGTAGTGGCTGATCGTGGCCGAGGTCAGGGTCGGGTACTCCACGTGCGGCAGGCCGGAGGCCCGGACCACCTTCTCCACCACGGTGGTGTGCAGCTGGGGCAACTGGTGACGCGGAGCCACCGGCTTGAGGTGGTGGGCCAGGTGGTGGGTCATCCCGCCGGTGAGCCAGCGCATCGGCAGGCTCCGGGTGCTGAACGAGGCGGTGGTGGCCACCAGGTGCTTGGACCAGTCCCGGGGCGCGGGCTGCTCGCTGGGCGCGTACAGGCCCTCGTTGATGTGCCCGACCACCAGCACGATCGCCGCCTGCACGGCCCCCACGCTCATCGCCACCATGAAGTACAGGGTGAACTTGCCCGGGCCGAGCAGCAGCACGTACGGAGTGATCACCAGCGCCCAGAAAGCCTTCTCGAAGAGCCACTGGCCGAGCCGGACGTGGAAGGGCGGGACCTCGAGACCGATGATGTTGCCCTTGCGGACGTAGGTGAACTGGCTGTCGAGTTCACCCACCCAGGCCAGCGCGTACAGGAACCAGGCGTACAGGTGCTGGTAGCGATGGACCGGCTTGCGCTCGATGCCCGGGTGCATCCGGACGGTGGTGTTCCGGGTGGCCTCGTCCAGCGGGTAGACCTGCGAGGAGCGGTGGTGCACGCGGTGCTTGAGGGTCCAGTGCTGGACGAAGAAGCCCAGCGGGACCGCGGTCTGCACGGCGAACACGTTCGGCCAGGTCCGGCGCGAGAACCGGCGGTGACCGGCGTCGTGCAGGATGGTCAGGGTGCCGGTGGCGAAGGCCAGGCTGAGCGGCAGGGCGGCCAGCAGCAGCCACGGCCAGCTCGGCGAGATCAGTGCCACGAGGAGCATCTGGGCGTGGATCCACAGCCCGATCGCCGCCCAGTCCCGCCAGGGCTCACCCCGGTGCCGTTCACTGCGCCGGGTGCTCAGCCGCCGGGTCACGCCCCCGGCGCGCACCCCGTCGGCCGGATCCCGGTCCCCCTTACCCAGACGCCGTTCGAATCGCGAAGTAATGATGGTCATGATCGCCTCACCGCCGGTCCGGCCTTCCCCTGTCGCTACGCGGATCCCCGCAAAGGACATCCGCGAACGCTGGCTGACTGCATGGCTGACGCTGCCGCCCGACCGTTTGAATCGACCCCCGGTCAGGCTGACCTAACCTTAACTCCCCCTCTGCCCGGATCCTGGTCCCGACAAACGAAGAAATTGCTCCACCGGAACCTCGGGAACAGTAGCAATCACGACACCCGGAAACCTCTCGGGCATCGCCCTGAAACAACCCTGAGAAACCCCGGTTCGGACTGGAGCCGAACTACTGGGCGCCGGTCTTGCTGGTCCAGTCCAGGGTGAGTTCCACCGCGTAGGTCCAGTTCCGGTACTCCGCCTCGCGCCGGGCCGGGTCCATCGCGGGCTGCCACTGCGCGGCCAGGTGCCAGTTGCGCCGCAGCCCCTCCAGATCGGACCAGTAGCCCACCGCCAGCCCGGCCGCGTAACCGGCTCCCAGCGAGACGGTCTCGGCCACCATCGGGCGGACCACCGGCACGTCCAGGACGTCGGCGACGAACTGCATCAGCAGGTTGTCCGAGGTCATCCCGCCGTCCACCTTCAGCGCGCGCAGCCGCAGCGAGGAGTCGGCGTTCATCGCGTCGAGCACCTCCCGGGTCTGCCAGCCGGTCGACTCCAGCACCGCCCGGGCCAGGTGCCCTTTGGTGATGTAGCTGGTCAGGCCGGCGATGATGCCGCGCGCCTCGGGCCGCCAGTGCGGGGCGAACAGGCCGTAGAAGGCGGGCACGATGTAGCATCCGCCGTTGTCCTCGACCGTGCGGGCCAGGGTCTCGATCTCGGCCGCGCTGCCGATCAGGCCCAGGCCGTCGCGGAACCACTGCACCAGCGAGCCGGTGATCGCGATCGAGCCCTCCAGCGCGTAGTGGGCCGGCTGCCCGGCCACCTGGTAGGCCACCGTGGTGAGCAGCCCGTGGGTGGAGGCGACCAGCTCGGTACCGGTGTTCAGGAGCAGGAAACTGCCGGTGCCGTAGGTGCATTTGCCCTCACCGGCGGCGAAGCAGGTCTGCCCGAACAGGGCCGCCTGCTGGTCGCCCAGCGCGGCCGCGATCGGCACCCCCTCGAGCACTCCCCGGCCGGTGCCGTAGGTCTCCAGCGAGCTGCGGATCTGCGGCAGGATCGCCTCCGGGATGCCGAAGAACTCCAGCAGCTGCGGATCCCATTTCAGCGAGCGGATGTTCATCAGCAGCGTGCGGCTGGCGTTGGTCACGTCGGTGACGTGCACACCCCCGGTGAGGTTCCAGATCAGCCAGGACTCCATCGTGCCGAACAGCACCTCGCCGCGCTCGGCCCGTTCCCGCAGACCCGGCGTCTCCTCCAGCATCCAGCGCACTTTCGGCGCGCTGAAGTACGACGACAGCGGCAGCCCGGTCAGCTCGGTGATCTGCCCGGCCCCGGGCGCGTGCTGCAGTTCGTCGACCAGGGCGTCGGTCCGGGTGTCCTGCCAGACGATGGCCCGGCGCACGGGTTTTCCGGTCCTGCGGTCCCAGAGCACGATCGTCTCGCGCTGGTTGGCGATCCCGACCGCGGCGATGTCCTCGGCCCGGGCCCCGACGTCGGCCAGCACCCGGCGGGCCACCTTCTCCACGTTGCGCCAGATCTCCGCCGGATCGTGTTCCAGCCAGCCGGGTTTGGGGAAGTACTGGTGGTGCTCCAGCTGCGAGACCGCGACCAGCTGGCCGCCGTGGTCGAACAGGATCGCCCGGGTGCTGGTGGTGCCCTGGTCGATGGCCATCACGAAACGTGGCTTCATGCCTGGGTCCTGGGGGTGTGCAGTTCACGGCCGATGGCGCGGGAACACTCCTGCACCAGCGCGAGCAGACGGGGGCGGGGAACGCCGTTCGGGTCGCAGATCCGGTCGACTGCCCCGTGGATGCCGACCGCGCCCACCACCAGGCCGCCCAGCCCGGTCAGCGGGGCGGCCAGGGCGGCCAGATCCATCTGCCGTTCCCCCTGTTCCACCGCCCAGCCCTGGCGCCGGACCTGCGCCAGCTCGGAGGTGAGCCGGGAACGGGTGGTCAGGGTCCGGGAGGTGTACGGGGTCAGCGCCTGGTCGGTGAGGGCTTGCCCGGCGCTCGGACGAAAGGCCAGCAGCACCTTGCCCAGGGCCGAGGCGTGGCCCGGCAGCAGCGCGCCGACATCGGCCTTCTGCGTGGAGTGGTCGGGCCGGAAGACGTAATGGATCACCCGGGCGGCCGGGCCTTCCGGCACCGCCACCCGCACCGCCTCACCGCTGCGCGCGGCCAGCGGATCGGCCCAGTTCATGCTGCGGGCCCGCAACTCGTTCGGATCCACCTGACGGCCGCCCGGGGCGAACCGCCCCTCGCCGATCAGGTACTTGCCGCTGACCCGGTCCTGCTCGATCCAGCCCACGTCGAGCATCGTGCGCAGGATGCCGTGGGCCGTGGCGCGGGGGAGCTGAACGGCTGAACCGATCTCACTCACGCGCAGCGGTACGGGAGCCGCGGCGAGCAGCTCCAGGATCGCCGCGGCACGCTCGATGGACTGGATCGAGCCCGGCATCCGGCCACCGTAGTCCGGTCGGCAGTTGTTCGACAATGTCGACAGGCCGCCGTTGTTGCCTCGCCCGGCCATTCCTAGCGTCTAAGGACCCGAAACATCCGGGCAACAATTCTTCAGATGAGGGTGACGCCATGCCAAAGACGGCAAGTGCAAGTACCGCATCAGATCCGAAGCTTCCTTCCCCCGACCGCCGGGTTCCCGGGCTCACCGGTGAACTGGCCGCGGAGTTCTTCGGCACATTCATCCTGATTCTGTTCGGCGTGGGCGTGGTCGCCCAGGTGGTGGCCGGCGGGATCGGCGACCACGACAGCATCACCTGGGCCTGGGGCTTCGGCGTCATGCTGGGCATCTTCGCCGCGGGCAAGATCAGCGGGGCCCACCTGAACCCGGCCGTGACCATCGCCCTGGCCGCCTACCAGGGCTTTCCCTGGAAAAAGGTGCTGCCCTACATCGGCGCGCAGACCCTCGGCGCCTTCGTCGCCGCGCTGATCGTGCGCTGGAACTACACCGACCTGATCGCCATGGTCGACCCCGGCCACACGATCAAGACCCAGGGCATCTTCTCCACCCTGCCGGGCAACGGTGAGCTGCCGATCGGCCAGGGCGGTGCGCTGCGCGACCAGATCATCGGCACCGCGATCCTGGTGTTCCTGGTCTTCGCGATCACCGACTCCCGCAACTCCCCGCCGCTGGCCAACCTGACCCCGCTGTTCGTCGGCCTGCTGGTGGTGGCGATCGGGATGGCCTGGGGCACGCTCGACGGCTACGCGATCAACCCGGCCCGGGACTTCGGCCCGCGGCTGGCCTCGTTCTTCACCGGGTACGGCCAGGCGATGCGAGATCAGAACGGGGACCTGTTCTTCTGGGTCCCGATCATCGGCCCGATCATCGGCGGTCTCGTCGGCGGTGGCCTCTACAAGTACGGCCTGCAGGTGTTCCTGCCGAAGGCTGAAGACACGACTCAGGCGAAGGAGCTCTAAGTCATGGCGGATCTGATCGGTGCGATCGACCAGGGAACGACCTCGACCCGGTTCATGCTGTTCGACCACGCGGGCAACGAGCGGGGCAAGCACCAGCTCGAGCACGAGCAGATCATGCCCCAGGCGGGCTGGGTGGAACACAGCCCGGTGGAGATCTGGGAGCGCACCCGCTCGGTGATGACCAACACCCTCAACGGTCTCGGTCTGCAGCCGTCCGACCTGGCCGCGCTGGGCATCACCAACCAGCGCGAGACCACGGTGGTCTGGAACAAGAAGACCGGCCGGCCGTACTACAACGCGATCGTCTGGCAGGACACCCGTACCGACCGGATCGCCGCTGCTCTGGACCGCGAGGGCAAGGGCGACGTGATCCGGCAGAAGGCGGGCATCCCGCCGGCCACGTACTTCTCCGGCGGCAAGATCCAGTGGATCCTGGAGAACGTCCCGGGGGTGCGCGAGGCCGCCGAGAGCGGCGACGCGATCTTCGGCAACACCGACAGCTGGCTGGTCTGGAACATGACCGGCGGGGTGGACGGCGGCAAGCACGTCACCGACGTGACCAACGCCAGCCGCACCATGCTGATGAACCTGGAGACCCTGGACTGGGACGACGAACTGCTGTCGTTCTTCGGCATTCCCCGGCAGATGCTCCCGCAGATCCGGCCCTCCTCCGAGCCGTCCTGGTACGGCGAGGTGCGCGATCCCGCGGGCTTCAACGGCATCCCGATCGCCGGCATCCTCGGCGACCAGCAGGCCGCCATGGTCGGTCAGGTCTGCTTCGCCGCGGGCGAGGCCAAGAACACCTACGGCACCGGCAACTTCCTGCTGCTGAACACCGGCAACGAGCTCGTGCGCTCGAAGAACGGCCTGCTCACCACGGTCTGCTACCAGTTCGGCGACGAGGCCCCGGTGTACGCGCTGGAGGGCTCGATCGCGGTCACCGGCTCGGCCGTGCAGTGGCTGCGCGACCAGCTCGGCATCATCTCCGGGGCCTCCGAGATCGAGACCCTGGCCCGCAGCGTCCAGGACTCCGGCGGGATGTACTTCGTGCCCGCGTTCTCCGGCCTGTTCGCGCCGTACTGGCGCAGCGACGCCCGAGGGGCGATCGTCGGCATGTCGCGGTACAACACCAATGCACACCTGGCCCGGGCCACGCTGGAGTCGATCTGCTACCAGAGCAAGGACGTCGCCGACGCGATGGCCGCCGACTCCGGGGTGGCGCTGGAGGTCCTGAAGGTGGACGGCGGGGTGACCGCCAACGAGCTGTGCATGCAGCTGCAGGCCGACATCCTGAACGTGCCGGTCAGCCGGCCGGTGGTGGCCGAGACCACCGCGCTGGGAGCGGCCTACGCGGCCGGGCTGGCGGTCGGGTTCTGGCAGAACACCGACGAGCTGCGGCAGAACTGGAACGAGTCGAAGCGCTGGACGCCGGAATGGTCCGACGAGCAGCGCACCGGCGGTTACGCGGGCTGGAAGAAGGCCGTGGACCGAACGACAGGATGGGTTGAAGTCGAATGAGCACCGCGCAGGAACCGTTCAGCCCGGCCGGGCGTGAGGCCGCCCTGGCCCGGCTGGCGGAGGAAGAACTCGACGTCCTGGTGATCGGCGGCGGGGTGGTCGGCGCCGGAGCGGCGCTGGACGCCGTGACCCGTGGCCTGAGCACCGGTCTGGTCGAGATGCGGGACTACGCGGCGGGCACCTCCAGCCGGTCGACCAAGCTGTTCCACGGTGGCCTGCGCTACCTGGAGCAGTTCAACTTCGCGCTGGTGTTCGAGGCGCTGAAGGAACGGTCGCTGAACCTGGAGACCCTCGCCCCGCACCTCGTCCACCCGGTCGAGTTCATCTATCCGCTGACCAAGCCGTTCGACCATGCCTACGTGTCGCTGGGCATGGGTGTGTACGACGTGATGGGCTCGGGCCGGGGCGTGCCGCACCACATGCGGTACATGCGCCGGGCCAAGGCGGCCGAGTCGTTCCCCTCGGGCAAGCGCAACGAGATCACCGGGGCGATCTCGTTCTACGAGGGCCAGGTGGACGACGCCCGGCACACCATGATGATCGCGCGCACCGCGGCTTCCTACGGGGCGGCGATCGCCAACAGCACCCGGGTGGAACGGTTCCTGCGCGAGGACGACCGCGTGATCGGTGTGGTGGCCCGGGACCTGGAGTCCGGCAAGGAGTTCCAGATCCGCGCCCAGCACGTGATCAACGCGGCCGGGGTCTGGACCGACGAGATCCAGGAGATGGTCGGTGGCCGGGGCTCCTTCCGGGTCCGCGCCTCCAAGGGTGTGCACCTGGTGGTCCCGCGCAACCGGATCAACAGCCGGACCGGGATCATCCACCGCACGGAGAAGAGCCTGCTCTTCATCATCCCGCGCGGCAGCCACTGGGTGATCGGCACCACCGATACCGACTGGAACCTGGACAAGGCCCACCCGGCCGCCAGCCAGACCGATATCGACTACCTGCTGGATCACGCCAACGCCCTGCTGGCCGACCCGCTGACCCGGGAGGACGTGGTCGGGGTCTACGCCGGCCTGCGGCCCCTGCTGGCCGGTGAGGACGAGTCGACCAGCACGCTCTCGCGCGAGCACGCGGTGGCCAGCCCGGTCCGCGGCCTGACCGTGATCGCCGGTGGGAAGTACACCACCTACCGGGTGATGGCCAAGGACGCCGTCGACAATGCGGTGCACGGTCTGGAGCGCAAGATCGCTCCCTCCGTCACCGAGAAGATCCCGCTGGTCGGGGCCGACGGCTACTTCGGGGCCTGGAACAACCGGCACACCCTGGCCAAGCGCAGCGGTCTGCGGGTGCACGTGATGGAGCACCTGCTCAACCGGTACGGCAGCCTCTACACCCAGCTGCTGGCCCTGATCGAGGAACGGCCGGAACTGGCCGAGCCGCTGGAAGGCGGCCCGGAGTACCTGAAGGCCGAGATCGTCTACGCGGCCTCGCACGAGGGCGCCCAGCACCTGGACGACATCCTGGCCCGGCGCACCCGGCTCTCCATCGAGGTCCCGGACCGCGGTCACCAGGCCGCCGAGGAGGTCGCCCAGCTGGTCGCCCCGGTGCTGGGCTGGGGTCCGGAGCAGATCGCCCGCGAGGTGGAGCACTACCAGAAGCGGGTGGCGGCCGAGATCGAGTCGCAGAAGCAGCCCGACGACCAGACCGCCGACGCCGCCCGGCTCGGTGCTCCGGACGTGCGGGTGGGCATCCCGAAGGCCTGAACCCGTAGCGACCGGGCGCTCACGGCAGCGCCCGGTCGCTATGGCCTGGGTCACCTTTGTGGCGAAAAGCCCGCGAAAGCTGCGTTTACACCCCTACCTTCAGCGATCATGAAGATCCTTCGCCGGGCCGCCGCCGGCCTGGTCGCCACCGCGGTGGTCACCTCACTGACCCTGCTGACCCCCGCAGCCGCCCAGGCGGCCGAGGTCAACTGCTCGCTCACCCCGAAGTCGATCACCGTCACCGAGAAGCCCAGGACCGTGAAGCTCGGCGTCAAGTCCGACTTCCCGTACTGGGCGGTGGACCTCAACGGGGACTACCGGTTCGACGCCGACGACGAGAACCCCAAGGTCAAGTTCGACGCGAGCAAGCTGCTGCCCTCGGACGCCGGCCGGCAGACCGCCACGGTCGCCGTGATGGACGACAACTTCGAGCCGCTGATCTGCGAGCCGACGTACACCCTGCTGCGCGACTCGGCGCTCACCGTCGCGGTCAAGCAGTCCGGCACCAAGCGCACCGTCTCCGGCACGCTCAAGCAGGTCACCTTCGGCCAGGGCGCGAAGTGGACCACCGTGAAGGGCCAGAAGGTCGCCGTCCAGTACAAGGCCAAGAGCGGCAAGTGGGTCACCACCGCCACCGTGAAGACCGCCACCGGCGGCAAGTTCAAGGTCACCAAGAAGCTCAGCAAGCGCTCCTGGCGAGTGGTCTACGCCGGTAACGCCACGATCGGTGCCCGCACCTCCAAGACCGTCACGCGCTGAGGTTGTAGTCGGGTACGGGACTGCCCCGTACCCGACCGCGAAACCGCGGGCCGACGTCCCCTGTTCGGTTGATGCCGCAAACCCCCGCACGAGCCGGGTACGACGCCTACGCTCGAAGGATGATCTCGCTGCGCAAGTCCGCGGCCGGCATCGTGGCCGCCACCGTTCTTGTCCCGCTCACCCTGATCGGGTCGGCGAATCCCGCGTCCGCCCAGAGCACCACCTGTGATCTGCGCCCGCGCGGAACCATCATCGGCGCCAAGTCGAAAACCGTCGATTTCAACGTGCCTTCGGCCTCGGCCTGGACCTACGAGCTGCCCCGGATCGGGCTGTACGTCTACGACACCGAGGCGGACGGCGACGGCAGCTCGGTCAGGATCGGCCCGGAGATGTTCAAGAACTCCGACGCCGGAGTCCAGCAGGGCGAGGTGCAGCGCACCCGGCGCAGCGACGGCGTCCAGGACACCTGTACCGCATCCTGGCGGATCCGGCGGGCCACCCGACTGCAGGACGTGAAGGTCGAGAAGATCAAGTACGGGCGCAAACTCAGCGGCCGGGTGGAGCGCGTGGTCTGGGGCAAGAAGCCGGATTCGCGCTGGACCACCTACTCCAAGGGCTCGGTCAGCGTCCGCTTCCTGAACGCCCGGGGCAAGTGGCAGGACGCCGGCGCGGCCGAGGTGACCAAGGGCGGAAAGTTCAAGTTCACCAAGCAGATCGGCGAGCGCAAGTGGCGGCTGTACTTCCAGAGCGACGAGCTGTCCGGCGTCTCACCGGAGATCGAGATCACCGGCTGAAAACCCAATGGGGGACGGTGTGGGCGCCACCCGCACCGTCCTTTCAGATGGCCAGTTGGTGACTTTTACGGCAAAACACCCACGCTCGGTGTGAAAAGTGCGTAACTTGCCAGCCATGACTTCCCTCCGACGGGCGGCCGCCTCCGTGGTCACCGCCGTCACCCTCGCGTCACTGGCTCTGCTGGCCCCGGCGGCCACCGCTTCTGCTGCTGTAGCTGCTCCCTCTGCCCCTGCGGCTCCGGGCATCCCCTCGTCCGAGTGCCCGCTCACCCCGAAGCTTTTCACGATCTACGAGAAGCCGACCGACGTGAAGTTCGACGTTCAGTCCGCCTACCCGTACTGGTCAATGCGTTTCACCTCCACCGATCTGGGCACCGCCGGCCCCTACTCGCTGCCCGACGGCCAGGACCGGGTGCACCGGTTCAGCTCGGCCAAGCTGCTGAACAGCACCGCCGGCCTGGTGCCGGCCAAGGTCGACCTGATCACCGCCGAGGGCGAGGTGGTGGGCACCTGCAACACCTCGTTCCGGATGCGGCGCGGCACCTCGGTGTCGGCCTCGGTGAAGAAGCTCAAGAGCGGACGCCAGGTGTCCGGCACGCTGAAGCGGGTCGACTTCGGCAAGCCGGCCGCGCGCGCCTGGATCGGCTTCAAGGGCCAGGAGGTGGAGATCCAGATGAAGAAGAAGGGCGAGTGGGTCGGCGTCGCCTGGACCAAGACCCAGGCCGGGGGCAAGTTCAGGACCACGCTGAAGACCACCAAGAAGAGCCAGTGGCGGGTCGAGTTCGGCGGCACCGGCACCACCGGTTCGCGGGTGTCCAAGACCATCACCAAGTGAGGGATTGACCCGCCGCCCAGCGGTCTGCTCGGCTGGTAGCACCGGGGTTCTGCCACCCGGGCGCTACCAGCCGTTCCTTTTGCGGGGAGTCCGATGTCCGGCACTGCTGCTGTCCAGCCCTGGCTGCACGATCTGGTCACCACGCTGTGCGCGCCCACTACCGCACTGTGTGAGCCCTCCGGGCAGATCCGCGGGCTGGGCGCTCAGGGCGTGTCGCACTGCGACATCCGGGTGCTCTCGCGGGCGCTGCTGCGGGTGGACGGGGAAGAACCCACGTTGGTTGGCGGCGGCGCGGTTTCGGCCGGTGTGGCGCGGTTCGTCTCCGTATCAAGAGCAACGGACGATGCGGCGCGGATCGCTCGCACGCGGACTGTGCGAGCCGGCTGGGTAGAGGAAGAGATCACGCTGAGTTCGGTGGCCGAGAAGCCGATCTCGCTTCTGGTCACGCTCGAGCTGGCCACGGACCTGGCCCGGGTCGAGGCTTTTCGCAGCGGCCGCCCGACCCAGGACATCAAGCCCGCTCCCGCCGGCTCACCCGACTCGGCCGCCCGCGTCGAATGGGACGGCCCGGGCGTCCAGGTCACGGTCTCGGCCAACGGCGCCCGGCGAGAATACCCCCGCCCAGACGATTCTCGGCCCACAACTGCCTTTCCCCCGTCCGACTCCACCCCACCGAGTGCCTTCCCCTCAAGCGCTTCCCCACCCACCCCCTCACCGGACACGGCTCCCACACCTACTGCATCCCCACTTGGCTCTCCCCCGACCGCCACCAATCAGTCCCAAAGCATCTTCCTAAGCTGGGAAGTGGAGCTCCCGCCCCACGGCACAACGTCCTTGACCTGGAACCTCTCCGCCCACGTCGACGCAACCGCAGTAACCGCGCTGCACACAAACGTCTCCAGTTCGGCTCTTGACCACACGCCCACCGCAACCGCCGGCGACCCCCGCATCCCCGCGCTCCTACGCGCCTCCTGGTCAGATCTGCGCGCGCTGCGCATGACACCCTCCGACGACCCGAGCGCAGTGTTCCTGGCCGCCGGATCCCCCTGGTACTTCACCCTCTTCGGCCGGGACAGCATCTGGGCCGCCCGCTTTCTTCTCCCCTTCGGCACCGCCCTGGCCGAGGGCACCCTGCGAGCACTGGCCACCCGGCAGGGCACCAAGACAGACATCGACACGGCCGAGGAACCTGGCAAGATTCCGCACGAGATTCGTTCAACCGCAACCGAACACGGAAGCGGCGAATCGGCCATGTCGCTGCCTCCACTGTACTACGGCACGGTGGATGCGACGCCGCTGTGGATCTGCCTGCTGCACGATTCCTGGCGCTGGGGAATGCCAGAAACCGTTGTCGTGGAGCTTCTTCCGGCGCTGGAGGCAGCGCTCGGGTGGATGCATGACCAGGGCGAGGGGTTCCTGAAGTACCAGGACGAGTCCGGGCACGGTCTGGCCAATCAGTGCTGGAAGGACTCGCCCGACTCGGTGCGTTTCTTCGACGGGACGATCGCCGAGGGTCCGGTGGCCCTGTGTGAGGTGCAGGGTTATGCCTACGAGGCGGCCGTGCGGGGTGCTGGTCTGCTGGATCATTTCGGGCGGCCGGGGGCGGCGTTCTGGCGGGACTGGGCCGATCGTCTGGCCGAGCGGTTCCGGGCCGAATTCTGGGTCACCCGGGCCGACGGTCTGCACCTGCCGGCGCTCGCGCTGGACGGCTCCGGGCGACCGGTCGACTCGTTGACCAGCAACATCGGCCATCTGCTGGGCACCGGACTGCTTTCCGCCGAGGAGTCCGAGCACGTGGCGGCGCTGCTGGCCACACCCGCCCTGTCCAGCGGTTACGGCCTGCGGACCATGGCCACCACCGAAGGCGGCTACGACCCGCTGAGCTACCACTGCGGCTCGGTCTGGGCCCACGACACCGCCATCGCCGTCCACGGCCTGGCCCGGTCCGGTCTCGGGTCCGCGGCCTTCGGCCTGATCGAGGGGCTGCTAGCGGCCGGGGCCGACTTCGGTTACCGCCTGCCCGAGCTCTACAGCGGCGATCCGGCCGGGTACACCGCTCAGCCGATCCCGTATCCCTCGGCCTGCCGTCCTCAGGCCTGGTCCGCCGCCGCGATCGGCCCGATCGTGCAGGCCCTGGCCGGGCTGTCGGCCGAGAACGGGACCCTGGAATGTCTGCCACCGGCCGGTTCACCGTTCGGCGCGCTGGAGGTGAGCGGGCTGCGGTTCGGCCCGGAAGAGCTGTCGGTGGTGGTGGAGAGCGGGGGCCGGGGTCGGCTGAGCCCGCCTCGTTAGCCCGGTCGGGCACCAGACCGGGCAATGGCTTCAAAGGATCTTGCCCCGGGCGAAGGGGGGACCGGGTTGTGTCCAGGTAGCGCCGGGTGAGGAGATCTGCTGGTGGTTCGTCGTCTTGCCGCGGCCGGGATCGGCCTGGCGCTGATCCTGACCACCCTGCTCGCCACCACCGGCCCGGCCCAGGCCGCCCCGCAAACCCGCGCAGCTACGTCCCCGATCAAGAACTTGCCGCTCAATGCCCCGGTGGACATGCAGCTCGGCGGGGCCTACGCGCCGCTGCGCACGGTCAAGGTGGTCGACCGGGACAGCTCCGAGCCGGCGGTCAAGGGTGTCTACTCGATCTGCTACATCAATGCCTTTCAGACCCAGGACTACCAGAAGGACTTCTGGACCAAGACCCGCGCCCGCCGCGCCCTGCTGCTGAAGGACTCCTCCGGCCGGCCGCGTGAAGACCCCAACTGGCCGGGCGAATTCATTCTGGACACCTCTACCAAGGCCAAGCGGGCAGCCATCGCGAAGATCGAGTACGCCTGGATCGACGCCTGCGCGGCCAAGGGTTTTCAGGCCGTCGACCCGGACAACCTGGACACCTGGACCCGGTTCCCGCAGCAGCTCAAGCGCGCCGACAACCTGGCCCTGGCCAAACTGCTGGCCCGCCGCGCCCACGCCAAGGGCCTGGCCATCGCCCAGAAGAACGCCGCCGAGCTGAGCCGCGCCACCCGGCTGGCGGTGGGCTTCGACTTCGCGGTGGTGGAGTCGTGCGAGGTGTACGACGAGTGCGGGCTCTACGACCGGGCCTACGGCAACCGCTGGTTCGAGATCGAGTACACCGACAACGGCCCGGACAACTTCGAGCAGGCCTGTGCCGCGCGGGGCGGCCGGATCTCGGTGGTGCTGCGTGACCCGACCATCGTCCCCCGGGGCACGGAGGGTTACTCCTACTCCGAGTGTTAGGGAACTCGCTGCCGTGGCTAATTCCCGAAACCTGGCCTAAGGGCAGTTCTCCTCGATCTTGACCGACTCCAGCCGGACCAGCTTGGTCTTCAGCACCTGCTTGCCCGCCTTCGGCGCCTGCGCGCAGACCTTCCAGTTGGTGTCCATCAGCTGGAAGCGGTTCTGGCTGGTGGCGTCCACCTGGTCGAGCAGGTAACTGCCCCGGTCCTGCAGCTCGTCCTGCGCGTCCTGCAGGTTCTGGCCGATCAGGTCGGGCATGGTGAAGTGCGGTTCGGTGACGCCGCGCCGGATGTCGTCGGCGACCTCCTTCACCTTGTCGGCCGCCTCGCGCGCCTCCTCCCGGCGTTCCTCGTCGGCCGTGCGAGGGTCGTTCTCGCGGTCCTCGGCGCGATCCTGCTCGATCTCCTCGCGGCTCTGGGTGGAGGCCGGGGCGGCCTCGGCCGGTGGGTTCTCCTCGGCGCCGATCGAGCCCACCTGGGCCCCGCCACCTCCGCACCCGGCCAGCAGCAGACCCAGTGCCCCGACCCCGACCACCGCGAGCATGCTCCGGACGACCTTCATGCTGCGTCCCCCTTCCCACTCCTTCGCTGAACGTATCCGAGGCGCCGTGCTGGATCCGGCGAATCGGTCACCTGTCCCACCTCCACGGTAACCCCGACGGCGGCTCAAGCTTTTGGAGCAGCGCGCCGACATGTCGAGCACCGGTGGTAGCCGAAGCGGCCGCAAAGGAGCACCCGATGTCCCCGATGCCTCACCTCGCGCGCAAGACCAGTAAGGACGCGCCCGGCGAAATGGAGCGGGCGGCCGACGAATTCGCCGATCAGCTGACCACCGAACGCTTGCACGCCGAGATGGTGCGCCGGCTCGAGACACTCTGCCCGGCCGGTGAGCCCGAGGGATTCGGGGCGGTGCACGTGGTGGACTCGACCAGTGGGCTGCCCGATGAGGCCGAAGTGCAACTGGCGGTCCTGCATCCCCGGCACCTGCACGATCCGGCCCAGACCCACGGCCCGGCGGCTCCCTCGGCCGCCGTCCAGCACGTGTTGCAGCTGGTCACCACCCACGGCCGCCAGCCGCGAACCCATCGCAACGCGGTGATCGCGCTGGCCGCCGACGCGCAGCACTACCCCACACTGGAATCCTGCGTTCGGGACTATCTGGCCTGGTCACACGTGAGCGCCATGGCTCATGCGCTGGGGTTGCCGGCCGACGCGGCGCAGGAGGCCCAGGCCCTGAAGACGGCGGCCGACAGCAGCGTGGACGCGCAACTGCTGGAGACGTATTCCTGGCTGCTGGTGCCGGTGCAGAAGGACGAGGAGACCGAGCTCGGCATCCGTGTACTCACCGCCGAGGGCGAGGGCAGCGATCTGGCCGGGCGGGCCGCGCTGACCCTCCGCTCCGAGAGCGAACTGGTCACCGCGCGCGACGACCATGCGATTCGCGGCGATCTGGACGGCCCGCTGACCACCACCTGGCGGGCCGGGCACATCAGCCTGGGCGAGCTCTGGGAGCTGTACACCTCACTGCCCTACCTGCCCCGGCTGCGCGATCGTTCGGTGCTGGAGGCCGGTCTGGTCTCTGCCATTGCCGACGAGCTGGACTGGCAGTACCAGGGTTTCGCGCTGGCCGACGGCTACGACCAGCGCAAGGCGTCATACCTGGGGCTGCGGCTGCCGGGCGATGACAAGCCGCCGGAGGCGATGGTGGACAGCACGCTGGTGGTGCGCCCGGACAAGGCGGTCGAGCAGCGGCACAGCGACCTCGCGCGGGAGAACCTGAACAAGCTGAAGACCATCGACCACCTGGACCACGAGGACCCGATCCCGCCGCTGCCGCGGGTGCCTCAGGGGGAGCAGTGGACGCCCGAGGCAGCATTGCTGAATGGTGACCGCGAGCGCACGAACACCCGAAATTGAGGACGGGGTGCGCGCCTTGCGCTGTCGGGCGCGGCCCCCGGTTTGGTCTTCTCCTTACTGCAGAAGTTCTAGCCAGCACGACAAGCCACGCACCAGGGTTGGCCCATGAGAATTCTCGTGCTGGGTGGGACCGAATTCGTGGGCCATGCACTGGTCGAGACGGCGCTGGCCCAGGGCCATGACGTAACTACACTGAACCGGGGCAACCACGCCAAGGCCGCCAAAGTAACTTCCTTGCAAGGCGATCGGACCAAACCCGAAGGACTGCGAGCACTCGAGGGCCAGAACTGGGACGTCGTGCTGGACACCTGGAGTTGGGATTCGTACGTCGTCACCGACAGCGTCAAGGCCCTGCGCGAATCAGCGCGCAGCTACGTCTTCATCTCCACCCGCTCGGTTTATCAGTTCCCGACCGCAGAAGGCGCCGACGAGGGCGCGCCCCTGGTCGAAGGTGACCCGGAGGCCGGGCGGGACGGCGCCGAGGTGCCCTACGGCGAGGCCAAGCGCGGCTCGGAAATTGCCGTCGAGCAAGGCTTTCCCGAGAGCTACCTGCACGTGCGAGCCGGTCTGATCCTGGGCCCGCGCGAGAACATCGGCCGGCTGCCCTGGTGGCTGAACCGGATCAAGCGCGGCGGCGACGTACTGGCCCCCGGCCCGCAAGACCTGCCGCTGCAGTACGTGGATGCGCGCGACCTGGCCGCCTGGACGATCAGCGCGGTGGAACGAGGGCTGAGCGGGCCGTACGACATGGTCAGCCGGTCGGGGCACACCACCATGGGCGAGTTCCTGAGCACCTGCGTCGAGGTCACCGGCTCCGCCGACGCCCGACTGCGCTGGTCGGACCCGCAGGCCGTGGTCGAGGCCGGCTTCGCCCCCTGGAGCGAACTGCCGGTCTGGATCCCGCCGGGACCCGATCACGCCGGACTGCACCTGAGCGACACCTCGAAGGTTCTGGCCGCCGGCCTGCAGTGCCGTCCGGTGCAGGAGACGATCGCCGACACCTGGGCCTGGCTGCAGTCGATCGGTGGAGAGGTTCAACTGCGCCCGGACCGGCCCCGCCCCGGAATCGGCCCGGACCGCGAGGCCGCATTCCTGAAACCTAACGCCGAGTAAGACTTGAACCGACCCCCGAACAAACCCGCACAAGCCCCCGAATACGCCCTTCGACCAGCTCCAGAAGGCTGAAACCGCGCGTCTTTCAGCAGCATCTCAGCAACCACGCCATACCCTCACTGAACGTCAGAGTTCCCGACCACCTGACCTCGAGGGGAACGATCCGGCATGGCCGCTGAGACGGAAACCCGCGCCCAGACCCGGGCGGCCCAGCCGGCCGAGCGGCGCTTCGGCTACCGACCCGAACTGGACGGCCTGCGGGCCCTGGCGGTGCTGGCGGTGTTCGTCTCGCACGTCGGCTGGGGCCCGCTGGCCGGTGGCTGGATCGGCGTCGGCATCTTCTTCGTGCTCTCCGGCTACCTGATCACCTCGATCCTGATGAGCGAGTGGGACCGCTCCGAGGGCATCGCGCTGCGCAGGTTCTACCTACGCCGGCTGCTGCGCCTGTACCCGGCGCTGCTGGTCATGCTGGCCTTCTGCGCGCTGTTCGCCCCGGTCTTCGGCGACGGCGGCACGGCCGGTGGGTACGTGTTCAGCGCGCTGGCCACCGGGCTGTACTTCCAGGACTTCGTCGCGGGCATCACCGGTTCCGCGCACGGCGGTTTCCTGCACACCTGGAGCCTGGCCGTGGAGGAGCAGTTCTACCTGCTCTGGCCGCCGGTGCTGATCTTCGCCCGGCGGCGGCGCTGGTCGGTGCTGAACGTGGCCCTGGCCGGGGTGCTGATCTCCTGGGCGCTGCTGATCTTCACCACCGAGGCCCGGCCCGGCACCGTCCCGATGAGCTACGCGATGCCCTACTCCCGCGCGGGTGAGCTGCTGCTCGGCTGTGCGCTGGCGGTCGCGCTGCGCTCGGACCCCGGTTTCCTGAAGACGCTGTTCGCGCGGGTCGCGCTGGCTCCCGCCTGCCTGCTCGGCCTGGGCCTGCTCCTGCTGACCGGCGGCTACGCCGGGCTGAGCAGCTGGATGCCGATGCAGATCATCGCCACCGCCCTGCTCGCAGCCGGCCTGATCACCGGCCTGACCGCCGACGCCGGGCAGCTCACCGGGCGCCTGCTGCGGCTGAGCCCGCTGGTCGGCCTGGGCGTGGTCTCCTACGGCTTCTACCTGTTCCACCTGCCGCTGCTCGACCTCAGCGTGAAGTACCTGCCCGGGCCGTGGGCCGGCCAGGTGCTCTTCGCCCTGGTGATGACCATGGCCGCGGCCGTCTGCTCCTACCGCTGGCTCGAGAAGCCCTTGCTTCGCCTGAAGGACCGGATCTGAGCCGAACCCCGAAATCGACTCGAAATGTGCAGGTCACGCTCCTGGCCTACGGTTGAAATGGTGGCGATCAGCCGCTTTTCCCCAGGGTGCGAGGTAGCGACCAGTCGTGAGCGGTTCCGGAGAACTGACCAGTCTCGGTGTGGAAGAAGAGTTTCACGTCGTCGATCTGCTTTCCCGGGAGCTGGTGGCGCAGGCCCCGAAGCTGCTGGAGCACCTGCCCACCGACACCTATTCCGACGAGCTGCAACGCAGCGTGGTGGAGAGCAACACCCCGGTCTGCGGCACGCTGGCCGACCTGCGCCAGGCCCTGGTGGACACCCGCCGGGCCCTGGTCGAGGTGGCCACCCCGATGGGCCTGGGCGTGGTGGCGGCCGGAACGGTGCCGCTGGTCGACCCGCTGCAGCTGTCGGTCACCTCGAACCAGCGCTACCAGCACATGCTCGACGAGTACCAGAGCCTGGTGCGCGAGCAGCTGATCTGCGGCGCCCAGGTGCACGTGCAGGTCTCCGACCGCGACCTGGCGGTGCAGATCGCGCAGCGGGTCACGCCCCGGCTGCCGGTGCTGCTGGCGCTGTCCACCTCGTCCCCGTTCTGGATGGGCGAGGACTCGGGCTACGCCAGCAACCGCTCGCTGCTGTGGTCGCGCTGGCCCACCGCCGGCCTGAGCGGTGAGCTGGGCTCGGCCGCCGAGCACGACCAGCTGATCGCCGACCTGGTCGCCTCGGGCACGATCAGCGACTCGGGGATGATCTACTTCGACGTCCGGCCCTCCTCGCACCTGCCCACCCTGGAACTGCGCCTCACCGACGCCTGCCCCGACCTGGACACGGTGGTGCTGGTGGCCGGGCTGTTCCGGGCCATGGTGCGCCAGGAGGCGGCCGCGATCGGCGCCGGCGAACCGGCCCGGCGCTGGCCCTCGCCGCTGCTGCGGGCCGCGCTCTGGCGGGCCGCCCGCTCCGGGCTGGAGGGCGATCTGCTCGATCTGCCGCATTCCACCCTGCCGGTGCCCGCCGCCGACGCCGTGCACCACCTCCTGCAAGACCTGCGGCCTCAGCTGGAGGAGACCGGAGACTGGACCACCGTCGGCGAACTGGCCGAACGCGCGCTCGTGCGAGGCAGTTCCGCGGCCGAGCAACGAGCCGTCTACGAGCGCCGCGAACGCTTCGCCGACGTGGTCGACATGCTCCTCAGCCGCACCGATCCGGACCGGAGCACCCCGGCCGTGCCGGGCGAGCCCGGGCATCCGGTCTCGCTGCCGCTGTACCGGCAGAGCGGGGACGAGGCGCTCGACACCACCGGCCCGACCAAGTCCTACGTCGAAATGTTCCGGGTGCTGGAGGATCTGGGCCCCGGCGGAATGCGGCTACGCGAGCGCCGGCGCGACGAGGAGCAGCGGTCCAACAGCGTCACGTTCGGGGTTCCGGGCCGGGCCAGCGCGCGCCTGTTCCCGGTGGACCTGCTGCCCCGCGTGGTCCAGGCCGACGAATGGGCCCAGCTCAGCCTGGGCCTGCGGCAGCGGGCGGCCGCCCTGGACGCGTTCCTGCACGACGTGTACGGCGAGCGCCAGATCGTGAAGGACGGTGTGGTGCCGGCCTGGGTGCTCGACTCGGCGCCGGGTCTGCGCGGCACCGGGGCGCTGGTGCACCGGCAGAAAGTACGCGCCCACATCAGCGGGATGGACCTGGTCAAGGACGCCACCAGCGGCCAGTGGCTGCTGCTGGAGGACAACCTGCGGGTGCCCTCCGGCCTGGGCTACTCGGTGCAGAACCGGCGGCTGAGCGATGCCGTGATGGGCGATCTGCCCCGGCCCGACGGCATGCTCGACCCGAACGAGGTACCGGCCCTGCTGCTGCAGACGCTGCAGTCGGCGGCCCTGCCCAGCGCTCCGGACGAGCCGCAGGTGGTGCTGCTGAGCGAGGGCCCGGAGGGCTCCGCCTGGTTCGAGCACCGGATGCTGGCCAACGAGATGGGCGTGCCGGTGGCCCAGATCGGCGATCTGCTGGTCGAGAGCGACACCGTGTACCTGCTGCGCGAGGGCGGCCGGACCCGGGTGGACGTGCTCTACCTGCGGGTGGACGAGGAGGACCTGCTGCACGGGGCCGGGGCCGACGGCCGGCCGCTGGGCCCGTCGCTGCTCTCGGCGGTCGGCGCGGCGCGCGTGGCGCTGTGCAACACCCCGGGCAACGGGGTCGGCGACGACAAGGCCGTGTACGCCTTCGTGCCGCAGATGGTGGAGTTCTACCTGGGTGAGAAGGCGCTGCTGAAGAGTGTTCCCACCTATCTGTGCGGGCTGCCCGAGCAGGCCGAGCACGTCCTCGGCCGGCTGGAGGAGCTGGTGCTCAAGCCGGTGGACGGTTACGGCGGCGAGGGTGTGCTGATCGGGCCGCTGGCCAGCGAGCAGGAGATCGCGGCGCACCGCAAGCAGCTGATCGCCACCCCGCACCGCTGGATCGCCCAGGACATGGTGCCGCTGTCGACCATGCCCTGCTTCACCGACGACCGGCTCACTGCCCACCATGTGGACCTGCGGGCCTTCGTGCTGAACCCGGGCACGCCCGAGCTGCTGGTCGCGCCGACCGCCCTGACCAGGGTGGCGCCGACCGGGAGCATGGTGGTGAACAGCTCGCGCGGGGGCGGTTCCAAGGACACCTGGCTGCTGAAGTAACGCTCTCGGGTTGCGCGCCCCCGGTGCGGGCGTGTCAACTCGGTAGGGCGTTGCGGCGAGGTGTTGGAGGTCTGTGGCATGTGCGGCTTGGGTGGCGAGTTCCGGCTGGACGGCGGAAAACCGGATCTGGATGCGGTGGCCCGGATGTCACCGTGCCTGGAGCGTCGCGGGCCGGATGCCAAGGGCACCTGGTCGCACGGCCCGGCCGCGTTCCTGCACCACCGGCTGAAGATCATCGATCTCTCGGCGGCGGGTACCCAGCCGATGGTGGACGAGGAGCTGCGGCTGGCCCTGGTGTTCAACGGCTGCATCTACAACCATCACGAGCTGCGCCGCGAACTCGAGGGCTACGGCTACCGTTTCCGCTCCGTCTCCGACACCGAGGTGATCCTCAAGGCGTACCACCGCTGGGGTACCGCCTGTGTGGACCGGTTCCTGGGCATGTTCGCCTTCGTGCTGCACGAGCTCGACTCCGGCCGGCTGGTGATGGCCCGGGACCGGCTGGGAATCAAGCCGCTCTACCTGAGCGAGACCCCGCAGCGCATCCGCTTCGCCTCCACCCTGCCCGCCCTCACCGCGGCCGGCGACGTGGACACCAGCATCGACAAGGTAGCCCTGCACCACTACCTGTCCTGGCACTCGGTGGTTCCGGCGCCGCGCACCATCCTGAACGGCGTCCGCAAACTGCCGCCCGCCACCGTAAGGGTGGTCGAACCGGACGGTTCCAGCACCGAAACCGTCTACTGGGATCCGCCGGCGAGTCGATCGTCCCTCATCGGTATCGGGGAATGGCGCGAACGCACCCTTGCCGCACTGGATCTGGCCGTGCAGCGCCGGATGGTCGCCGACGTGCCGGTGGGCGTACTGCTCTCCGGCGGGCTGGACTCCAGCCTGGTGGTGGCGCTGCTGGCCCGAGCCGGGCAGCAGGATCTGGCCACGTTCAGCATCGGGTTCGACGCCGTCGGCGGGGAGCGCGGCGACGAGTTCGAGTACTCCGACCTGGTGGCCAAGGAGTTCGGCACCGATCACCACAAGATCCCGATCCCGCCCGACCGGCTGGCCCGCGGGGTGGACGGCGCGGTGGCGGCGATGAGCGAGCCGATGGTCAGTCACGACTGCGTGGCGTTCTACCTTCTCTCCGAAGAGGTTTCCAAGAGCATCACCGTGGTGCAGTCCGGGCAGGGCGCCGACGAGGTGTTCGCCGGGTACGACTGGTACCCGCCGCTGCGCGACGTCCCCCGTTCTGATGCTGTTTCTGCTTATTCCAAGGTCTTTTTCGATCGTCCGGACGCCACCGTGGCGCAGTTGCTCAACCCGGACTGGCTGGTCGAGGGCGATCCGAGCACCGCCTTCGTGGAGCAGCACTTCGCCGCACCGGGCGCCGAGACCACGCTGGACGCCGCGTTGCGGATCGACAGCCGGATCATGCTGGTGGACGATCCGGTCAAGCGGGTCGACAACATGACGATGGCGTGGGGCCTGGAGGCACGGGTACCGTTCCTCGATCACGAACTCGTCGAACTGGCCGCGTTGTGCCCGCCGGAACTCAAGCTGGCGCACGGGGGCAAGGGTGTGTTGAAGGAGGCGGCGCGCGGAGTGGTTCCGGACGCGGTGATCGATCGGACGAAGGGCTACTTCCCGGTTCCCGGGGTGCGGCATCTGGAGGGCGGCATTCTGGACCGGGTGCGGGACGCCCTGCTGGCGCCGGCGGCCCGGGATCGCGGGCTGTTCCGGGACGAGGTGGTGCAGACGTTGCTGGCCGACCCGAACGCCTCGCGCACCACGATCGGTGCCAACGTGCTGTGGCAGCTCGGCCTGCTCGAACTGTGGCTCCAGCGGACGGGTCTGTGAACGACCAGGGCCCCGGTGCCGCTTTCGAGGAGCAGTCGGCCGAGGCCGTACCGGAAGACGTCTACGGCAGCTGGTCGCCCACCCCCGACCCGGACGGCACTCGCGTCGCCTTCATCTCCGACCGGGGCGGTGCTCCGGCGATCTGGATCAAGGGCTCGGAGCCGCAGCCGGTCAGCTCAGGGATCACGCTGGCCCGGGTCACCTCGATCAGCTGGTCGCCCGACGGGGAGTGGCTGGCTTGCCTGGTGGCCGGGTCGGGCAGTTCCCGGGACGAGGTGTGGGTAGCCCGGCCGGACGGCTCGGGTCTGCGGTTGGTCGCCGGGGGTCCTGGCTCGACGGCGTGGCTGGCTGCCGGTACCCACCACGGATGGACGCCCGACGGGCGTCTGATGCTCACCGAGACTGTGGGGGTGGTCGCCTCCGCGGTGTTGATCTCCCCGGCGGACGGCACCCGCCAGGTAATCATCTCCGGTGAACTGATCTCGCTTTTGGACGTAGCTGGTGGGCGAGCGCTGTTGCGTCGCGGCCCGCGCAGCTACCGCACGCTCTCGGTCTGCCTGCTGGACGGTTCGGACGAGCAGTCTGTGGATACGTCGGTCTCCGGGGAACGCGGCGGGTTCGTCGACCACGGTGCGCTCTCCCCCGACGGCAAGTTCGTCTACGCCCGATCCGAGGCCGACCACGATCGCGCTGCACTGGTACGGATCGCGCTTGACGGTGGGGTAGAGCTCCTGGCCCGCCGGGAAGAAGCTGAACTGCAGTACTTCACGCTGGCCGCAGACGGAGCTTCGGCGGTACTGCTGTGGAATGAGTACGGCGGCACCAATGCGGTAAGCCTGCTCAACCTGGAGTCGCTACGCGAGGACGAGATCGGCCCGCTCCCCCGCGACGTGGTGGACGACTGCCAGGTGTTCGCCGGGGGTAAGTCGCTGCTGCTCACGGCGGAGGACTGGTCCGACCCCAAGGGAGCTTGGACCATCGACCTCACCTCCGGCATGACGCTGCCTCTGACCAGCCGCGCCGACGGTGAACTGCGCGGCTCACGGGGGTCCAGCTACGCCACCGTAGACGCGGCCGACCTGACCCGGCCGGTCCTGCGGCGCTTTCCTGGACTGGACGGCCGGGAGATCAACGGCTGGCTGTACCGGCCGGACTCCCCCGCTCCCTGGCCGACCATGATCCATCTGCACGGCGGGCCGGAATCGCAGGAACGCCCGGTGTACAACTCGCTGTTCCAGTCGCTGGTCGCGGCCGGGATCGCGGTGTTCGCCCCGAACGTGCGCGGCTCCTCAGGTTTCGGCCGCGCCTACGAGACCGCCGACGACGTCGAGCTCCGGCTCGGGTCGATCCAGGATGTCTACGCGGCCACGGAACACCTTCTGGGAACGGGCATCTCGATCCCCGGCCGGATCGGTCTGATGGGGCGCTCGTACGGCGGTTACCTGACCCTGGCCGGGCTGACCACCTACCCGGAGAGGTTCGCGGTCGGCATCGATGTCTGCGGAATGGCCAGCCTGGAGACGTTCTACCAGCACACCGAGCCGTGGATCGCGGCCGCTGCGGTGTCCAAGTACGGTGATCCGGCCAAGGACGCCGAACTGCTGCGCGAGTTCTCCCCGATCCACCGCATCGACCGGCTGAGCGCACCGCTGCTGGTGGTGCACGGCGCCGACGACACGAACGTGCCGGTGGAGGAGGCCGAGCAGGTGGTGGCGGCGCTGGCCGAGCGCGGGGTGCCGCATCGCTACCTGCGGTTCGCCGGTGAGGGGCACGACCTGCTCGACACCGCGAACCGGGTCGAGTTCGTGCGCAGCGCGGTGGAGTGGGTCGAGCAGCATCTCGGCCACGTTTGAGGGCCTTCCGCCCTGGCGACACCCTCACCCGTTTGGGTTAGCCTCGTGAGTGAAGGGGAGTAACTCCGCCGGTCCACGCCAGCGCTGGACCGGTGCGGATGGTCGCCATCACGGCTTCCTGCACCGATCGCGGGCAGCACGGTCATCCACCGTCGGACACCTCTGCGGCGGCGAGCCAGACCTTCGGCCAGTACCTCCGTTTGCCGGCCGGGTCGCTACCCTCAGCTTCGTCCAGGCGCTCCGGTCGAAAACCGACCGAGGGAGCCGTTTGTCGTGCCTACGCGTTTGATGTTTCGTTCCATCGGGCTGTGCACCCTGCTGGCCCTGCCGGCGATCGTCACCCGGCTGTCCGGTTCCCATCCGGAGCCGGTGCTGTCGATGATCATTTACGGTGTGGCTGTTTTCGCAGCGTCGTTCCTGCTCGCCTGGGCCGCCGAGGCCGCTCAGGTAGACATCTCCGGCGGCCTGGCGATCGCCATCCTGGCCCTGATCGCGGTGCTGCCGGAGTACGCCGTCGACCTCTACTACGCCTATACCGCGGGCAGTAATCCCGAGTACGTGCAGTACGCCGCGGCCAACATGACCGGCTCCAACCGGCTGCTGCTGGGGCTGGGCTGGCCGGTTGTGGTGCTGGTCGGGCTCTGGGCTCTGCGGCGCCGGGCCTTGTCCTCGAACCGCCCGGCCTTGCCGCGGAACCGCCGGGTTTTGTCGCTGAACCAGGGCAACCGTCTGGAACTGGGGTTTCTGCTGATCGCCGGGATCTTCGCCTTCGTGATGCCGCTGACCGGGCAGATCCACCTGTGGATGGGCGTGATCCTGTTCGCCTGGTTCGGCTGCTACGCCTACCGGCTCAGCCGGGGCGCGGTCGAGGAACCGCACCTGCAGGGCACCTCCGCCGCGATCGGGGCGCTGCCCCGGCGCCGGCGGCGCTGGACCTTGTTCGGGCTGTTCGCCTTCGCCGCCTTCATCGTGCTGCTGGCGGCCGAACCCTTCGCGCACAGCCTGGTGAACGCCGGGGCCGACCTCGGCATCGACGAGTTCCTGCTGGTGCAGTGGGTGGCGCCGCTGGCCTCCGAGGCGCCCGAGTTCATCATCGCGATCATGTTCGCCTGGCGAGGCAATGCCGGAGCGGCCCTGGCCACGCTGATCTCCTCGAAGGTCAACCAATGGACGCTTCTGGTCGGGTCGCTGCCGATCGCCTACCTGGCCGGTGGTGGCGGGGCGGCGTTGCAGCTGGACCACCGGCAGACCGAGGAGATGCTGCTGACCGCCACCCAGACGATGATGGGCGTGGCCCTGATCATCGGGCTGAAGTTCCACCACTGGTCCGCCTGGATCCTGTTGCTGCTGTTCATGGTCCAGTTCCCGGTGACCAGTACCGAGGGCCGGCTGATCCTGTCCGCGGTCTACGCCGTGATCGCGGTGGTCGTCTTCGCCTGGCACCGGAAACACATCCTGCCCACCTTGAAAGCTCCCTTCGCTAGGTGAGGTTCTCCCGGGCCCAGAGCGCGGCCGAGGTCCGGTCCTGCACCCCGATCCGGCGGAACACGTTTCCCAGGTGCACTTTTACTGTGCGCTCGCTGATCCCGAGAGCCCGGCCGACCTGCTTGTTGGCCATCCCCTTGGCCACCAGCCGCAGCACGTCCAGCTCGCGGGGCGACAACGGTGGCAGCTGCGGCTTCGGGCCGACCGCGCCCTCGGTCAGCAACGTCCGCGCCACCCGGGGGTCGAGCGGCGACCCCTGCTTGGCCGCAGCCAGTACCCCCGCCACCACGTCCTGCGGGTCGGAATCCTTGAGCAGGTATCCGATTGCCCCGGCCGCGAGCGCATCCCGCACCCGGTCGCGGTCGGAGAAAGAAGTAAGGACGAGCACCTGGGTCTGCGGTCTCAGGGCCAGCAGTTCGCGGGTTGCGGTGATTCCGTCGACACCGGGCATCGACAGGTCCATCAGCACCACGTCCGGCTCCGCGTTCTGGGTGAGCTCGATCGCCTGCCCACCGTCGGCGGCCTCACCGACCACGGCGATCTGCGGGTGCGCATCGAGCAGCGCGGCCAGGCCGGCCCGCACCAGGGCGTGGTCGTCGGCGAGCAGAACACGCACCGGATAGCGGATCTCATGGTTCATTCGGGCAACTCCAGCCGCCATCGGGTTCCTGCGCCGGGGGCCGTGCTCACCAGCAGTTCCGCCCCGGCGGCAGAGGTCTGGTCGGCGATCAGCCGCAGGCCGAAGTGGCCCTGCGCCGGGTCTGCCAGGACTGCGTCGAGGTCGAAGCCGACGCCGTCATCGATCACTTCCAGCACCGCACCGCGCAGCGTGACCTGAACGCTCTCGGCATCAGCATGCTTCATGGTGTTGCGCAGGCATTCCTGAGCCACCCGGAACACCAGCTCCTGAAGCTGCTGCCCCAGCTCCACCTCGTCCGGAACCTGCACTTGCACCGCAACCCCCTGGGCCCGCAGCGGCGCGGTCAGGTCGGTCAGCGCGGCCTTGAGCCCGGCCTCGCGCAGTGAGGGCGGGTAGATGTCGACCAGCAGCGAGCGCAGCCCGCCGATGCTGGAACGCACCGAGCTCGCGGCCAGATCCAGCTGCCGGGCGGTGGCCTGGTCGTTCGCCGCCCGGGCCCGGTCCGCCGCCCCCGCCACCAGGAAGGCGCTGCCGACCAGTTCCTGCACCGCGCCGTCGTGCAGGGTGGCCGCGATCCGCCGGCGCTCGTCGTCGGAGGACTGCACCGCCCGGGCCAGGTACGCCTCCCGCTCGTCCTGCGAGCGCCGCACCCGGGCGACCAGCGCCCAGGTCAGCGGGGCCTGGGCGATCAGCAGGAGCAGCAGACTGGTCAGGGTGATCCCGCCGAAACCCCGCCACAGCTGGCTGGTTCGTGCGGTGACCGCGTCGTAGGCGGAGTAGGTCTCGAACAGCAGGGTGCGCCCGTCGGGTGACCAGACCGGACGGTAGACCTCCAGCAGCTTGCGATTCTGGCTGCGCTCGAACCGGTTCTCGGGGGCGTCCAGCTCGCTGATCTCGGCCTTGGTGACCGGGCTCTTCAGCGCCTCGAGCTCTTCCTCGTCCAGCGGGAAGCGGTCGCCGATCAGCTGGGGCTCGTCGGCGTAGATGATCGTGCCGTCCGGGGCCCAGAGCTTGACCCGGATGATCGCCTCGCTCAGCAGGCGCTCGCGCACGGTGGTGTCCAGCCGTTCCAGCGCTGCGGTCCGGGTGGGCTCGTCGGTGGAGAACAGGTCGTCGCTGATCGCGGGCTGCATCACCGATTCCCCGAGCACATCGGTGATCGCCAGCGCATCGTTCACCGCCTCGCGCTCGGCGGCCCGGCGGGCGGTGACCGCGCTGGCGGCGGCGACCCCGACGAACACCAGCAGGGCAAGCACGACCACACCGCCGACCAGCCGACCCCAACGCAGCGGCTGATCAGCGGTGCGGGCCGCTCCCCCTGACGCAATGCTGACCCAGGCCGGGCTCGAGCCCTCACCCGGCGCAGCTCCTTCGGGCTCGGTGCTGAGCTCGGCGGTCGGCTCCTGCCCATCCGTGGCCAGCGGCACGGTCTGCGCGTCAGCCTCTTCGGAGCTCATGCCGCCCGTTCTCCTTCACCACTTCACCGCTCAACCCTGCTCTTGTCGTCTCCACCCTTGTCGTCCCCACCGCGACCGCGGTGGTGGCCACCATCGTCCTCATGCTTGTCATCGCCACCGCGCCCTCGGTGATCAGCGCTGTCGTCCCCACCGTGGTGACCGCTGTCGTCCCTGCTTGAACCGCTGTGGCGCCCGCTGTCGTCCGCACGTTTGTCGTCCCCGCTCCGACCGCTGTGGTCCTTACCCCGGCCACGGTCGTCCGTACCTTTCTCGTCCGAGCCCCGCCCCCGCCGTCCGTGGTCGTCGGTCGCATGGTGGGTAGAGCTGGCCGAGCTGCTGGGCATGTCGTCGGCTCCCCGGCCACCGTGCCGCCGTCCGTGGTCGTCAACAGTGGCCGAGGGGCTCGAGGTGGCGGTGCTACGCGGGTTGCTCAGGCTGTCCACCAACTGCACGTTGCTCTGGTCCACCGGGCGCTGGGCGCTCAGCGACGGGTTGGCCGCCAGCCCCAGCGCCGCCGGCAGGATCGCCGCCGCGGCCGCTCCGCTGATGATCAACGCCTTCTTCATCTCGTCCTCCTGGGTAGCCGGCATTTCGCGTACTACCCATTGGCGGTGACCGCGGGTTCGGACCGCCATGAGACAGAGGTACTAGGACCATTCCGACCTGCGAAGACGCGGATCAGCCCATGGTCTTCTGGCCGTCGATCGACTCGCGGATGATGTCGGCGTGCCCGGAGTGCTGGGCGATCTCGCCGATCAGGTGCAGCAGAACCCGGCGCGCCGACCAGGTGGCGCCGGCGGGGAACCACGGGGCCTCGGGCAGCGGATGAGACGCATCAAGGCTGGGCAGCGCCCGCACGATCTCCTCGGTGCGCGTGGCCACCTGCTCCCATTCGGCCAGGACGCTCTCCAGCGTCTCTTCGCCGATCAGCTTCCAGCCGTCCACCCAGAAGGCGGGGTCGTTCTCCCAGCCCTCGGGAAGGGCCACGGCGACCGGCCCCTCCACGATGAAGCGCGCCCACTGCGCCTCGGTCTCCCTCAGGTGCTTGGCCAGACCGGCCAGGGTGAGCTGGCTGGCGGTCGGCCGGGAGCCGGTCTGCTCGGCGCTGAGGTTCTGCAGGGTGAAGCGGAAGAAGTGGCGCCGCTCGGCCAGGGTCTCAAGCAACTCGATGGCTTCCTGACCGGCCCCCGCCGGAGCCTGACCAACGTCCTGAATGCTGCCCTGAGTGATCGACATCTCGGTCTCCTTCTCGGTCGTGGCCGGCCCGTGTTTTCGGGCGGCTGGAAGAACCGTAGAGAGGCTTTAGGTCATTTTCCTTCCGCTTGAGGCCCGCAACGCCCAGAAATTCGGCCCGATCGGCCACTCGCAGCCGATCATCACTCACTGTGAGTAAAGCGGGCTGGACCGGGCCGCTGTCTGGAGTAACCTGGATCTCGTCGGCGGCATAACCGCCATGATCGTCACGTTGTGGTAAGGGCGCGAGGCACGACGCGGTACCCCGCATCCACCACGCAGAGCACTACGTTCAGGATCGTTGTTTCCCATGGTTGAGAACGTCACCACCGCCCACTACGCCCAGTTCGTCGCCGTCTCCCCGGGCACCGTCCTGGAGCGCGGGCGGTTCGAGCTCCGGGTCACGATTCCCTCCAGCCGCTTCACCCGCAGCACGCAGGTCGATGTGAACGACAGCGCCACTGTCGCCTCGATCGAGCGCAACCTCAGCGATCGCTACGGCGAGTGCGTCGAGGTCGTCAACGCTCGGTGCATCAAGCAGAGCTGAGAGTCCGGCTCCAGCATTCGTCCGAGGCCGGTTCGAGGGCAGCCAACCCCCGAACCGGCCTCAGCCATGTCCGCGGTTGCCCGAACGGGCTGAGTCGGCTGACGGCGAGTGATGTTCGTGGGCCGCGCAAGCTCAAGTTTGCGCTATCCAGGCCTTATCAATCCGTCGAACGCGCACCAAGATCGGCCTTCCTGCACCAAGCTAGGAACGCCGAGTCTGAGAGCTGGGGGGAGTTCATGCAGCTACGTGGTAGCGCGGGGAATTTGGCGGGCATCCGGTCGCTCAAGATGGGAATTGCCTGTTAGCGTCCGATGAGTAACGCGCTGACACCATCGCCCGATGTACAGCATAGTGCACGTCGGGTGGCGAAACGGACGTCCGCAGAACCAACCCCAGGAACCACCCCCAGCACCGGTCAGACAGCGCACGGAGACAGCTCCGGCAGATGAGAGCGAGCCATGAGGTACGTCGGTAGACATCGGGCGCCCCGCCCCCTGCTGCTGCGCCGCCCGATCGTCGGTGGTGTGGCGGCAGCCGTCGTCATGGTTGCCCCTGCCTGGGCGCTGACGGGTCAGCTGAACAAGACCCCTTCGGACAACACCAGCCGGGCCTCGGCCAACCTGGTGGACGGCACCGAACTGCCGGCCGAGACCGGGACGTTCGGTTCCGCCGACATCCCGAGCACCGGCCCCACCGGCTCGCCGTCGGCGGACGAGTCGAGCGATGCGCCGACCGAGGTGGTCACCACCACGACCACCGACGCGGCCGGCCACCAGGTCGTCACCACGACGACCCGGCCGGTGGCCAACCCGCCGCGCAGCAACCCGAGCTCTGACTCGGACGACAAGGGCAAGGACAAGGACGACAAGCCCAAGAGCGACAAGCCGAAGGGTGACAAGGACAAAGACAAGGACAAGCCGTCGACGTCCAAGCCACCGACGTCCAAGCCACCAGCTGAGGACCCACCGCCCGCCGAGGACCCACCGCCTGCGGAGGAGGACCCCGAGGACCCACCGCCCGCGGAGGAAGACCCGGAAGACCCACCGCCCGCGGAGGAGGACCCCGAGGACCCGCCGGTGGAGGAGCCCACGGACACCGGCACGACCACGGCGAGTTCGGCCCCGGTCGAGACGACCGAGCCGAAGTCGACCCAGTCCCTGGACGCCAAGGTGAGCCCGAGCACAGTCCTGGCTCTACCTGCCCTCACGAATCCGGCAGATCTGCCTCTCTGGTCATAATTTCGCGACCAATTCGGGCGGATGGCGTGAGCCCTCTCCCGCTTCAGCGCGAAACGCCGGCAGGCCAGCTAAGGGCCGTCGATGACATCTCCTGGTGTCATTCGACGGCCCTTTTCCATGAGTGCGGGAGAAGCGCCTCTCCGGACCCCTGCGCAACACCTAAGCGTCTCCCGGCGGCGAGGCCGACGACCTTTCCGATCGGCCCACTATGAAAACACCTATTGCTTGTGCCAAAATCCCACTGGGTGTTTTCCACTACTCGGGCCACAAAGCCGAAAACCGCCGAGGCCGTAGTCAGCCCCGGCGGTAACCGGTTTTTATCGAGTTGTCGTCTTGGACCTTCAGTCCTCGTCGAGCCTTTGCTGCGGAATCCCAGCCAGCAAGGCCCGAACTTCCGACTCGCGGTAGCGGCGATGGCCACCGAGCGTTCGGATCGAAGAGAGCTTGCCGGCTTTGGCCCACCGGGTGACGGTCTTCGGATCGACACGGAATAGCGCGGCAACCTCAGCCGGTGTGAGCAGCGGCTCGGCGTCGGGCGATCGGGTGGTCATGTCAGCCTCCATGAACGGGGCGGATACCCCGGCTTCCGACATCGTGCCTTGTTAGGACACGTCGCGGGAACAATCCAGACGGATGATCCCCCATCAGGAGGAAGCATGACGTTGGTTGTGTACGTACGGTCACGGCATGGCACCTTACAGTGATCGAACCACGAATGTGGCCCATCCGACACGCCTCGCGGGTCGGTTCTAACCTTCGCTCTCGTGAGCACTCCCTCGATAGGCGATGTGCCCGCCGAACACCGGATACATGCCCCTCAATCGGGCTAGGTGTTTTCAACCAGACCACATCAAATCCACTCGAGAACGGCGTGTGCACCACTAAATCAGCCATGACTGTGTGGAGCACCCCCGAAGTACCCAGATCCATATTCTCAGATCCGAAGAGGGACGAAGCGTCACGGTACGACTTCTGAGTGAAGCGACACCTGTGAGTGACGCATTACTCACGGTCTATCGCTGACGACCACGAACCGACCCCCCGGCGATCGCGAACAGCTGCACGGGCGTGTTGCCCACGATTAGGACATAGCTATCAAACCATGCTGAAGCTCTCGGGGCTCGCTCTGACCGTCATGTGAGACCGGCCACTGCCCGGACGGGCATCGGGACCGCCCCGGACGACTCCCCGGAGCGGCGGGGTGAGCGTCCCACGCAGGTTGCACGTAGGATGGGGCCAGTAACACCGCGGTCGGCGAACGGGCCTCGGCGCACCCCTGGTTGGGTAAGCCGGTCCAACCGGGATGCCGGAACCGCACCAGACGATGTAGCGTTTGGCGTCACGAGAGACTGATGACCACTCCGGGGCCGCGCCGTGTGCGCCTGCGCCGGGTCGACGTTTAAGGGGGTCGACGCCATGGGGCGCGGCCGTCAGAAGGCCAAGCAGACGAAGGTCGCTAGGGAGCTGAAGTACTACAGCCCCAGCACCGACTATGACGCCTTGCAGAGGGAACTCGGACATGGTGAATATCGCCAGAGCCCGCCCGTGGATGACACGGATGCCGGACGTGACGACGACGGCGGCGAGTACGACGAGTACGCCGACTGGGCATCCAACGGTCGTCATCATTGACTGTTGACTCAATCCCCGGTGCCCGTGGGGTGCCGGGGATTGAGTCTGTCAAGGCGGCTTCGGGCGAGTTCCACCGGTCCACCTGAAGCAAGGTCGTCTGCGCCAGGCGATCAGCAGTTCGCATGTCGGCACGCCACGACGAGGTGGCGTGTTTTTCCATGCTTCGAACGGGTCCGGCACCTCCAGGTGCCGGGTCCGTTCTTCTGCTTGCCCCTGCGCAGATCATGACTTCTTCGGCACCGTCAGGCGCGGTACTCCCCGACCAGCCGGACCGAGCCGCCGTCCACACCCTTGGTGCCCTGGACGGCTCCTTCGGCGGCCGAACCGGCCGACACCTGTCCCAGAACCCAGGCGGGCAGGTTCCGGTCGCTGAACAGCGCCAGGGCGCGTTCGGCAGCAGCCTGGTCCACCACCAGCACCATGCCCACGCCGAGGTTGAACGTGCCCTCGGCGTCCAGCAGCGGCACCGAGCCGAGCTTCATCAGCAGGTCGAAGATCGGCTGCGGGGTCCAGGTAGAACGATCGAGATCGGCGCTCGTCCCGGCCGGCAGCACCCGGGCCAGGTTGGCCGCGAGCCCGCCGCCGGTGACGTGCGAGACCGCGTGCAGCTCCCGGCCCAGGGCCTCGGCCGCGGCCAGCACGTCGGCGGTGTAGATCCGGGTGGGCACCAGCAGCTCTTCGCCGATGGTGCGGCCCAGCTCGGGCACCTCGCGCTCCAGCGACCAGCCGGCCTGCTTGAGTACTCCGCGCACCAGCGAGTAGCCGTTGGAGTGCAGTCCGGAGGAGGCCAGGGCGATGACCACGTCGCCGGGCTGCACCCGCTCGGGCGAGAGCAGCTCGTCGGCCTCGACCACGCCGGTGGCCGCCCCGGCCACGTCGTACTCGTCCGGCGCCATCAGACCCGGGTGCTCGGCGGTCTCGCCGCCGACCAGCGCGGTACCGGCCAGCTCGCAGCCCTTGGCGATACCGCTGACGATCGCCGCGATCCGCTCGGGCACGACCTTGCCGACCGCGATGTAGTCGGTCATGAACAGCGGGCGAGCACCGCTCACCACGATGTCGTCCACGACCATGCCGACCAGGTCGATGCCGATCGTGTCGTGGATGTCCAGGGCCCGGGCGATGCCGATCTTGGTCCCGACCCCGTCGGTGCTGGTGGCCAGCAGGGGGTGCCGGTACTTGGTCAGGAAGCTCGCGTCGTACATCCCGGCGAAGCCGCCGATGCCGCCGAGGACCTCCGGGCCGTGGGTGCGCCGCACCGAAGCCTTCATCAACTCGACGGCGCGGTCACCGGCCTCGGTGTCGACACCGGCAGAGGCATAGGTCAGGGCCGTGGAACCCGGCTCAGCTGAAGCCACAAAGATCACCTTACTCGTTCAGGGGATGACGGACCGTTTCCGGTCGACGTCGAAAAGGGACTGACGGGATACGTCAGGGGCGGGTGAGCGCGTCGGCGGCGCCGCCGGCCAGGCCGGTGGAGACACCCTCGACATCGCGCTGGGCCTGCGGCCGGGCGATCTCCAGGCCGAGCTGGCGCTGCTCCAGCGCGTGCTTGCCCAGGTGCTCGGAGTCGGGCAGCTCGATCGGGTACTCACCGGTGAAGCAGGCCGTGCACAACCGGTCCCGTTTCTGCTCGGTGGCCTCGACCATGCCGTCCAGCGAGATGTAGCCCAGGGAGTCGGCGCCGATGCTGGCCCGGATCTCCTCCACGCCCAGGCCGCTGGCGATCAGCTCGGCCCGGCTGGCGAAGTCGATGCCGTAGAAGCACGGCCAGGTCACCGGGGCCGAGGAGATCCGCACGTGGATCTCGGCGGCGCCGGCCTCACGCAGCATCCGCACCAGCGCCCGCTGGGTGTTGCCACGCACGATCGAGTCGTCGACCACGACCAGGCGCTTGCCCTTGATCACGTTCTTCAGCGGGTTCAGCTTCAGCCGGATGCCCAGCTGCCGGATGGTCTGGCTGGGCTGGATGAAGGTGCGCCCGACGTAGGCGTTCTTCACCAGGCCCTGGCTGAACGGGATGCCCGAGGCCTGGGCGTAGCCGACCGCGGCCGGGGTGCCGGACTCGGGCACCGGGATCACCAGGTCGGCCTCGACCGGGTGCTCCTCGGCCAGCTTGCGGCCCATGTCGACGCGGGCCTCGTGCACCACCTTGCCGTTGATCGTGGTGTCGGGCCGGGCCAGGTAGACGTACTCGAAGATGCAGCCGGTGGGCTTGGCCTCGGCGAAGCGCTGCGAGCGCAGGCCGTCGGCGTCGATCGCGATGAACTCGCCCGGCTCCACCTCCCGCACGAACGCGGCCCCGACGATGTCCAGGGCAGCGGTCTCGGAGGCGATCACCCAGCCGGTCTCGAGCTTGCCGATCACCAGCGGGCGCACGCCGTTCGCGTCCCGGGCGCCGTAAAGCGTGTGCTCGTCCATGAAGACGAAGCTGAAGGCGCCGCGCAGGTGCGGAAGCACGTCCAGCGCAGTGGCTTCGAGAGTGTGATCAGGATCACCCGCGAGCAGGGCGGTCACCAGGGCGGTGTCGGTGGTGTTGCCGTTGACGATCTCGCCGCGGTCGGGGGCGCCGTAGCGCTCGGCCACCAGTTCCCGCAGCTCGTGCCCGTTGACCAGGTTGCCGTTGTGCGCCAGGGCCACCGTGCCGGCCGCCGTGTCGCCCAGGGTGGGCTGGGCGTTCTGCCAGGTCGAGCCGCCGGTGGTGCTGTACCGGGCATGACCGACCGCGATGTGCCCCCGCAGGGAGTCCAGCGAGGTCTCGTCGAAGACCTGGGAGACCAGGCCGATGTCCTTGTAGACCAGCAGTTGCTTGCCGTTGGAGACGGCGATACCCGCCGCTTCCTGTCCACGGTGCTGAAGTGCGTACAGGCCGTAGTAGGCCAGTTTCGCCACTTCTTCACCGGGGGCCCAGACTCCGAAGACTCCGCAGGCGTCCTGCGGGCCCTTCTCGCCGGGAAGGAGTTCGTGCGAAAGCCGTCCGTCGCCGCGCGCCACGTCATCGAGTGTCGCACATCCGGAGGAGGTCGCAGCATCACCCGCATGGCCGGACCAGGTCCGGACCGGCCTGTCGGACTTGCGGATCAGTCCTTGCGACGGTCCAGGAGAACGGCCACGCCGCAGCCCGCCAGGGCCCCCAGCAGCCCGAAAATGGCCACGAAATAGCCCAGAATGGTGCGCTCGGAGTAGTTGTCGGTCACCTCGAACGACAACGCCAGCACTGCCCCGACGATCACCCCGAGCAGCACACCTGTGAATCCGAACGCCCGGTAGCGCGGCGCCCGGCGCAGGCGGTAGCCCGCCGGCCCGTCGGCCTTGCCGCCGGCGTCCTCGGTCTCGGCCGGGTTTTCTTCGTCGTCGATCGGGGTCACGGACAGTCCCTTGCTCTCAGCCACCCCTTGACGGTACCGACCTACTGCGCGGTCGAGGGCAGCAGACCGCCCAGCGGCAGCAGATCGGACAGGTCGGCCCGCTGTCCGCTGGCCCGCACCCGTCCGTCGTAAGCGGCATCGGCCCAGCTCAACCGCCCAGAAACCAGCTCGAGCCAGGTCTGCGCATCGGTCTCCACCACGTTCGGCGGGGTACCCCGGGTGTGCCGGGGCCCGTCGATGCACTGCACGGCCCCGAACGGCGGCACCCGCACCTCGGTGGTCGGGCCGGGTGCGCGGGCCGCGAGTTCTTCCAGCGTGAAGCGAACCGCGTTGGCCAGCGTGGGCCGGGGTACGCCGGTGGGCTCGGCCGCCCAGGCCTCGAGGGCGCTGCGGCCCACCGCAATGTCGATCTTGCGCTTTCTCACCACCACGCTGCTCATTTTGGGCCCGCCTGCGGCATCGGCCCAAACCCCAGATGTGAGACGTCGGTCAGCCGCGGCTTTCGCAGGTGGCAGTGGGTCGCAGCATCCGGCGTTCCTCCCCTCGACCACCCGGCAGCCTCACCCGACCGCGCCTGGCCGCCCGATGTCGCACCCGCCGCCCTCATGTCGCACCTAGCGGATCGTTGTCGCACCCAGCCGCCCATCCCACACCCAGCGGCCCGTTGTCGCACCTAGCGGCCCCATGTCGCACCCAGCGGCTCGCTGTCGCACCTAGCGGCTTGAAGTTGCAGGTTTGGCCCTTCTAACGGCCTTTTTCGGCGACAACCGCCCGCGTACTGCGACAACGATCCGCCAAGTGCGACATCATCCCGCGGACGAGTGCAGCGAGAAAGCAGCCGCGGATCTCAACTTTTGGCGAGGGCCGGCCCCTCCCCAAGGGTGGGTGGGTACCGCCCCACGCCAAATTCAGGCCGCCTTGACCAGGCCGAGTGGGGCGGAGCCCGGCAGCCCGGGGAAGATCTGCGACAAAGAGCCTGCTCCGCAGCGCTTCTGCAGGATCTCGCCGAGGATCGTGCGGTAGTCGGTGGTGCCGGCCAGGTCGCCGTCCACCAGGTCGGCCTCGGACAGGCCCGGCCAGCGCCCGTGCACCTGGCCGCCGTTCACCCCGCCGCCCAGCAACAGCACCGCGTTCCCGTGGCCGTGATCCACACCACCAGAACCGTTCTCGCCCACCCGGCGGCCGAACTCGGACAGCGTCACCACCGTGACCTTCTGGAACCGGTTGCCCAGGTCGGTGGCGAACGCAGCCAGGGACAGGGCCAGGTCGTTCAGGTGGTCGTGCATCCAGCCGTTGTCGGCCGCGCCCATGTCGGCGTGCATGTCCCAGTCGCCCTCGTCCACACAGGCCACCTGCAGTCCCACGTCAGCCTTGATCATGCGGGCCACGTCGCGCAGGGCCTTACCCAGGGCCGAGTCCTTGGGGTACACAGCGCCGTTCGCAGGGGTGTACTTCTTGGCGGCGAGCGCGGCGGTGGTTCCGGTTGCGCTGAGCGTGGCCTTGGCGGGCAGGCCGACAGCGGGCGGGGCGCCGGCGTTCATCGCGGTCAGGGCTTTGGTCCAGCGGTTGCGCTCGGCGGTGTTCCAAGCGCCGGCGATCTTGAACGAGTCCACGCTGCCCAGCGCCAGCTCTGGCGTGGGTCCGGCCAAGGCCAGGGGTACGTCGTTCGACCCGACCTGCGAGGCCTGGAAGATCGTCCCCCGAGCACGGCTGCCGAGCGTTCGGTCGAGCCAGCCGGTGCGCAGGCTGGATCCCGGCGCGGCGCGTTCCAGTTCCTGCATGGCCTGGAAATGCGAGCGGGTGGGGTTGTCCTGGCCGACCGCGTGTACGGCACCGAAAGTCCCGGCGCTCCAGAATTTCTGCAAGGGCTTCAGGGCGGGGTGCAGACCGAAGATGCCACCAGCCGGAAGCAGTGAGCGCTCCTGGATACCGATGGTCGGACGAGCCTCCAGGTAGCCCGGGTCACCAATCGGCACCACCGCGTTCAGGCCGTCGAAGCCGCCGCGCAGCGAGAGCACGACCAGCACGTCACCGGTGTAGGCAGCCGGGGCGGCGGCGAAGGCGAACTGGGCGTTGAACCCGTCCACCGCCGTCATTACGCCGCCCAGGGCACCGGCCGTGGCCAGGCCGCGCAGCAGGGTGCGGCGGGAAAGACCGCCAGAGGCACTGGGGCCGTCGGGGCACAGGCAGTGGGCGCGGGTACTCATGCAGGCGGCGGTGTCCTCAAGCGTCGAGTCAGTCGTTTCAGAAGAGCTCAGGAGAACTCAGGCAAGTTCGGGTGTTGGATCGGCTGAACAGTCCCATCGGTAACGACGCCCGGCCCATGAGCCCCGCAAAAGTGAGGCGGGACACGTCCGCAAGCAGTTCACCGAAGCGCGTGCGCAGGCGAGTCGAGCAGCAGACTCACCACGTACGGCAGCCGCCAGCCGATGATCACGCTGTCCTTGGCGATCGGCGTGGCCGGCGTGATCTTGTGCCATTCGTCGGTCAGGAAGTCGCAGACGGCGATCTGCTGGGCCTTCGTGGCCTTACGTTGCAGCAGACGCTCGGCCAGGGCATTGATCAGAGCGCCGTGAGTGGCCGGACGGGGACTGGGAATCAGCGTGGTGAGCGCCGGTCCGGTAAGGGTTTTGGGCCACCAGCGGGCTGCGATGTCCAGGTGCGCATTCCAGCGGGCCAGCGTTCCGGCCGGAGACTGCCAGGCCGCCGCCACGTCCGGATATCCGTTCGGCGGGCCCCAGTACAGCGGGGCGTGGCCCATGTCCAGAATCATCCAGTGCAGGCTCTCGATCCCGGCAATTCCCTTGGCATCCGCCTTCATTCCGAGAATCCGCAAGGTGGCCACCAGATCCTCGTACGGCCGGCGCACCTTCTGCCCGGCCGACGTGGCGAATTCCCGGCTGCCGAAAAGCGCTCGTAGCACCGGAACAATGGCGGTGTCGTTCTCCAGATAGACCTGGGTCAAGCGGGAAATCAAGGACGCGGGCGGATTGTCGCTGACGAAACGCAGACTGAGTTTGGTGGCCAGTTGCCGGGCGGTGTTCTCGTGCCGGGCCAGATATTCCAGATAGCGCACCGCCAGTTCCTGGCCGCCCTCGGCGCTCGAGTTCGGATCGCTGAAGCCGAGAACGCTGACCGGGCCGATGAAATGACGATCGGCACGATAGACCGCCTCGCCGGAACCGTCGGTGCCGAATCCGGTGAGGATGCGGGCGCTGTTCTTCACGTCGTCCTCGGTGTACCCGGTACCGACCCCGACCGTGTGCAGTTCGAGCAGCTCACGGCCCTGGTTCTCGTTCGGGTGCTCCTTGGTCGAGGAGGCGTTGTCGAGATAGCTCTGCATGGCCGGGTGCAGGCTGGCGGCCACCAGCAGATCGCTGAACTTGCCGAAAGTGTGCTGCCGGACGACCTTGTCGTAGTCGGCGCGGGAGTCCCAGACGTCGCCGGAGGGGCAGGTGACGTTCAGGTGGTTGGACCAGAACTCGACCATCAGCTCGAACAGCTGGCGCTCGCTCCAGGCCGCCCGCACCAGCGTGGCCCGGGTCAGCTCGACCATCACGTCCCAGCTGCCGAAGTCGTCGGCGTACTCGGCCCGCACCTTGGCGATCGGCCACTGCACCCGCGGAAAGCGCCGCAGCACCCCGGTCACGTAGTCGTCGGGGATCGCGGCCGGCTCCAGCTGCCGATCCAGCCAGGCCTGGCGGCCCGTCCTCTGGGCCTCGGCCAGCAGCGCAGGCGTCGG
The DNA here is from genome assembly GCF_021129305.1 of Kineosporia babensis. Classification (GTDB taxonomy): domain Bacteria; phylum Actinomycetota; class Actinomycetes; order Actinomycetales; family Kineosporiaceae; genus Kineosporia; species Kineosporia babensis. Next base: position 452,930 of record NZ_JAJOMB010000001.1, read on the forward strand.
TCCGTAGCTGGCTCGGCGCAGCAGGAGCAGAGTCTGGGCGTCCATCTGAGGGTCTGTCGGCAGCCGTCCGGGGTGCCTGACCCGCCGTACGGGTGAAGGCTCAGAGCAGTCGGGTGCGCGAGCGGTGGCAGTGCGTGCGGTGCGGCAGTCGCAGCTGTTGCGGGGTGCCCTGTTCGGTGGCCACTCGTTCGCCGAGCTCCCGGATCCGGCCCAGGATCTGCTCCCGCTGCGGATGGGTGTCCACGTAGGACCAGCTCGAGGCCAGTTCGGCCAGCTGGGCGGGCGAGAGAGTGAGCGAGTACTCGAACTCGGTGCGCTCCACCGGCTCGAACGGCTCGGGCAGCACGACCTGGGTGTCACCGGCGTGCACCCGGCCCTTGGCACCGGCCTCGCGGCGTTCCTCGGCCTGCCACTGCGGCAGCTTGGCCAGCTCGTTCAGCTCCTGCACCCACGGCACGTCCTGGTCCCGCTCGTGCCAGGCGATCGCCAGCAGCCCGCCCGGCCGCAGCACCCGGGCCACTTCCAGTGCGGCCTCGGGCTGGGCGAACCAGTGCCAGGCCTGGGCCACCGTCACCACGTCGGCACTGTGGTCGGGCAGCGGGATGCTCTCCGCCGGGGCCTGCACAGCAGTGGCCTGCGGCACGGCACTGACCAGGACGTCGTACATGCCCGGGCTCGGCTCGACCGCGGTGACCCGGTGCCCGAGGTCGACCAGGGTGCGGGTGAGCTTGCCGGTGCCGGCGCCCAGATCGATCACGTCGAGCCGTTGGTCGGTGGTTGCGGTCAGCCAATGGACGGTGGTGGCGGGCCAGTCGGGACGGATGCTGTCGTAGGTGGTGGCGTTGGCGCCGAACGAGACCCGCTGCTCTTCCCAGCTCATGCCGAAGGCCTTTCGTCGGGGGCCACACCCAGCAGCCCGCTCATCGTGTTGATCAGGACCCGGCCGAACAGGTCGTCGGCGTTCTTGCGGGCCAGGGCGTCGGGCGGAGGTGCCGAGCTGACCAGCTCGGCCAGGTAGGGGTGGCGGCCGTCGGCCACCTGCTCGGCCAGGTACGCGGCGTTGGCCAGCTGAGCCTCCGGCCGGGTGTTGCCGTGCTCGGCCTGCTCGTCGACGGCGAACAGGCCGACCAGACCGTTGAAGATCGCCGAGGCCTCCATCTTGGTCGTGGCCGGGGCCGGGACCTCGGCCAGGGCGGCCACCACGCGCTCGGTGTAGTCGATCATCGCCGGGCCGAGCAGCGAGGCCCGGGCCTGGCCGGACATCACGAACTCGAGCAGCCAGGAGTGCTGGTGGTAGCAGCTACGCAGGGCCCGGCCGATGTCGAGCAGGTCGGCCCGCCAGCCCCGGCCGGTGGGGGTGGCCGGTAGCTCGAGGCTGCCGATGCAGGCGTCGGACATCAGGGCGAGCAGCTCGTCGCGGCTGGCCACGTACCGGTAGAGGGAGGCCGGCGCCAGGCCCACGGCCGCGGCGACCTTGCGGATCGAGACCGCCTTCAGCCCTTCCGCATCGGCCAGTTCCACCGCGGTGGCCGCGATCGAGGCCCGGCTGTACTCCGGGGCCGGCCCGCGGGTGCCCCGCTCAGAGCGCTTCCAGATCGGCAGGTCGGAGTCGGGCACCGGCCCATCTTCTCGCATGCCAGTTCCGCACAAGATACTGCGAACGCCGATCGCAGTATGCTTCACTGGAAACTGCGAACACTGATCGCAGTTGAGGGAGGCGGCGTGATCGAGGCAGAGGGACTCGGCCGGGGGTATGGCGAGGTGCAGGCTCTGGAGTCGCTGGATCTGTCGGTGCCGGAGGGGACGGTCTGCGCGCTGCTCGGGCCGAACGGCGCGGGCAAGACCACGGCGATCCGGATTCTGGCCACCCTGCTGGCCCCGGACACCGGCACGGCCCGGATCTGCGGGTACGACGTGGCCACGCAGGGCGCTCAGGTACGGCGCCGGATCGGGCTGGCCGGGCAGCACGCGGCCGTGGACGAGGCCCTGACCGGACGGGACAACCTGTTCATCCTGGGCCTGATGCATCACCTGGGCCGTCGGGCGGCCCGGGCCCGGGCAGCAGAACTGCTGCAGCGCTTCGATCTGGAAGCGGCGGCGGACCGGCCGGTCAAGGGCTGGTCCGGTGGGATGCGCAGGCGACTGGACCTGATCGCCAGCTTGATCGCCGAGCCGCCGGTACTGTTCCTGGACGAGCCCACCACCGGCCTGGATCCGCACAGCCGCGACGAGATCCACTCCGCCGTGGCCGAACTCACCCGGTCCGGCACCACCGTGCTGCTCACCACGCAGTACCTGGAAGAGGCCGACCGGCTGGCCGACAACCTGATGGTGATCGACTCCGGCCGCGAGATCGCCCAGGGAACGCCGGAGGAGCTCAAGGACCTGATCGGCGCCCGGGTGGAGGTGGTTCTGCCCTCGGACGAACAGATTTCGCAGGCCGAGCAGGCCCTGACCGCACTGGGTGGCGACGACGTGGCGGTGCAGGAACACCGGGTCTCGGCCACCGTGAAGGCCGGATCACTCACCCTGCCGGAGCTGGTCCGCCACCTGGACGAGCTGGGGATCACCCTGCAGGACACCGGGATTCGCCGCCCCACCCTGGACGAAGTCTTTCTCAACCTGACCAGGAGCACCCGATGAGAGATGCCCTGCCCGCCGCCGAGCGCCTGCTGACCTCGGTGATCCGCAACCCGGCGTTCATCCTGGTCCTGGTCACCGCGCCGATCGTGCTGGTGCTGATCTTCGGGTTCATCTTCGGCGGGGCGATCGCGCTGCCCGGCGAGAGCTCCGGAGGGCAGACCTATCGGGAGTTCCTGCTGCCTGGGCTGCTGGTGATGACCGCCTCCAACATCGTGCCCTCGATGGTCAGCGCGGCCAAGGAGAATCACTCCGGCCTGACCGACCGATTTCGCTCGCTGCCGATCAGCCGGGCCGCCGTTCCGGCCGGAAGCGCATTGGCCACCCTGGTTTACGGGGTGATCAGTTTCAGCATCATGATGATCTGCGGGCTGGTGGTGGGCTGGCGGATCCGCGGCAGCCTGGCCGACACCCTGCTCGCGATGCTCATTCTCCTGCTGTTCCAGTTCTCGGCCAGCTGGATCGGGATGTATCTGGGCTATTTGTTCGACGACGAGGAAACCGCAGGACAGGCCGCGATTCTGGCGATTCCGCCGGGCATGGTCTCCAACGTCTTCGTGCCGACCGAGAGCATGCCGGCCTGGCTCGGCACGATCGCCGCCTGGAATCCGCTGAGTTCGGTGGCCGCCGCGCTGCGCGAGTTGTTCGGAAACCCCAGTGCCCCCACCGGTGGTGCCTGGCCGCTCGAGAACCCGGTCACCGCGTCCCTGATCTGGACTCTTGGGCTCTTGGCAGTTTTCGTTCCGCTGTGCACCCTGCGGTATGCGCGGGCCGGTAGGTAACCCCCAAACTAAAGGACGCCGTGGTCGCCTTGGTGACCACGATGTCCTTTAGTTTGGTTTCTAGGAAGGAGTATTCGGAGCAGGCGCAGCGCCGGTCATGATGGCTACCGTTTCGGACATCGAGTGCGAGGCCGGGGTGACCACGGCGACCCGCCGCCCCAGACGCTGGATGTGGATGCGGTCGGCCACCTCGAACACGTGCGGCATGTTGTGGCTGATCAGGATGACCGGCAGGCCGCGGTCGCGCACGTCGCGGATCAGTTGCAGCACCCGGTTGCCCTCCTTCACCCCCAGCGCCGCGGTGGGCTCGTCGAGGATCACCACCTTGCTGCCGAACGCCGCCGAACGGGCTACCGCCACTCCCTGCCGCTGGCCTCCGGAAAGGCTTTCCACCGCCTGGCCAATGTTCTGCAGCGTGGCGATCCCGAGCTCGCTCATGTGCCGCTGCGCCTCGATCCGCATCTGCTTACGGTCGAGCATCCGCAGCACCGATCCCAGCGGACCGGCCTTGCGAATCTCCCGGCCCAGGAACAGATTGTCGGCAATATCCAGGCCCGGCGCGACCGCCAGGGTCTGGTACACCGTCTCGATCCCGGCCTGCCGGGCGTCCATCGGGCTGCGGAAGTTCACCTGCTCACCGTCCAGCCAGATCTCGCCGTCATCCGGCACCAGGGCTCCCGAAAGCGCCTTGATCAGACTGGACTTGCCCGCCCCGTTGTCGCCGATCACCGCGAGGATCTCGCCGGGGTACAGCTCCAGGTCCGATCCGCTCAGCGCGGTGACCCGGCCGTAACGCTTCACCAGGCCCCGGGCCCGCATCACCGGGACCTTCTCGACCAGGTCCACCTCGTGCAGCCTCTCGGTGGGTGGTTGCGTGCTCATGCCCTCACCTTCCGGATCCATTGATCGATGGTGACCGCGAGCAGGACCAGCAGGCCGATCGCGAAGCCCTGCCAGACCACCTGAACCCCGGCCAGCACCAGTCCGTTACGGAAAACTCCGACGATCAGCGCGCCGACCAGGGTGCCGACCACTCCGCCCCGGCCGCCGAAAAGGCTGGTGCCGCCGAGCACCACCGCGGTGATCGAGTCGAGGTTGTACTCCGTGCCCACGTTCGGGTCGGCGCTGGCCAGTCGGCCGATCAGGACCCAGGCGGCGACCGCGTAGATCGCCCCGGCCACGGTGTAGACCGACAGCAGCACCCTGCTCGTCCGAATCCCGGCCAGCCGGGCGGCCTCGGCGTCGTCACCGGTCGCGCGGACGTGTTTGCCCCATGCGGTGTGGGCCAGCAGGTAGAAGAAGAACCCGAACAGCAGCAACATGATGATCGAGCCGTAGGTCAGCCGGAAGCTGCCGATCGGGATGGTGTCGCCGGTCCAGGTCATGATCGCCGGCAGATCGCTGCCGCGGACCGTCTCGCTGCCGGAGACCACCGAGTTCAGTGCGAAGAAGATGGACAGGGTGCCCAGGGTGACGATGAACGGCGGCAGCTTGATCCAGGTCACCAGGACGCCGTTGAACGCGCCCATCGCGGTACCGAAGAGCAGGCCGGCCAGCAATGCGACCACTCCCGGAAAGCCTGCTTCGAAGGCCAGGTTCGCCATCAGGATCGAGGAGAACACCGCGATCGCCCCGGCCGACAGGTCGATCCCGGCGGTCAGGATGATCAGGGTCTGGCCCAGGGCCAGCAGGGCGATCACGGTGACCTGCTGCAGCACCAGGCTGAGGTTCTCCGGGTTGAGGAACCGGGTGTTGATGATCGAGAACACGATCACCGCCAGCAGCAGCACGGCCAGCGGCCCGAGGGTGGGCTGGGCGTGCAGCAGGTGCTGCAGCCGGTCCGGCACCGACTCGCGCCGGCTCTCCTCGAAGCCCGTATCGGTGGTCATCCCTTTACCCCCAGCAGTTCTCGGTGCCGAACGTGGAGTCTTCCGAATCCACGCCGGTCTGCGGATCGTCGGTGATCAGAGTGACTCCGGTATCGGTGAAGTCCTGGCCCGGCGGGTTGCCCGGGGTCTGGCCGGTGCGCTCGAACTCGGAGATCGCCGCCACTCCCTCGGCCGCCATCTTCAGCGGGTACTGCTGCGAGGTGGCGCCCAGCTGGCCGTCTTTCACGCTCTGCACGCCCGGGCAGCCGCCGTCGATCGCCACCACGATCACGTCCTCGGCCTTGCCCGCCGCCTTCAGTGCCTCGTAGCCACCGGCCGCGGCGGGCTCGTTGATGGCGTAGACCAGGTTGATCTCCGGATCACGCTGCAGCAGGTTCTCCATCGCGGTGCGCCCGCCCTCGGCCGCGCCGTCGGTGACGTCGTGCCCGGAGATGCGTGGGTCGTTCTCGTCGCCGATCCGGTTCGGGTCGCCCGGGTCGATCCCGAAGCCCTCCATGAAGCCCTGGTCGCGCTGGACATCAACCGAGACCTGGTCGGAGTTCAGGTCCAGGAAGGCGATCCGGGCGTTCTCGGCCTCGGCGCCCAGCTTGGCCTTCGCCCACTCCCCCACCAGTTTTCCGGCCTGGAAGTTGTCGGTGGCGAAGGTGGAGTCGGCGGCGTCGGGCGGGTCGAGCTGACTGTCCAGCGCGACCACCGCCAGGCCGGCCTCCTTGGCCCGCTCGATCGCCGGCACGATGGCGCGCGAGTCGTTCGGGGCGATCATGAAGCCCTCGGCGCCCAGGGCCATCAGGTTCTCGATCGCGGTGACCTGCGACTCGTTGTCGCCGTCCACCTTTCCGGCGAACGTGCGCAGGTCGATGCCGTCCTGCTCGGCCTGGGCCTGCGCGCCCTTCTTCATCGTGACGAAGAACGGGTTGGTGTCGGTCTTGGTGATCAGCCCGATGATCGGCCGGCCGTCGCTGCCGCCGGAACACGCGGCCAAGGCGATCGCGGATCCGGCCAGGACGAGAGCGGCCACCCGGTGGGCACCTGAACGCGGCACGAAGCGGCTCCCTGTTTCGCGTCGAGCCGCTCACCCGGGCAGTTTCGGCCGCATACAGGCGCACCCGGGCAGGCTCCCGACATCCTTGTCGGCTGCTGCACAACTTCTAACAAGTTACGCCAGATCGGATGATTCGGTAACCGGGTGATTACTGCGGAATCCGCTCGGCGCAGCTTCGTCGAACCTGCTCCGCAGGCCACAACCGCGCGGTAGGTTCGACGCCAGGGGGATGTCGATCTCGGGCCCGAGGGGAGCGGCAGGCATGGAAAGCCAGCTGCCGGAGACTGCAGGAATGCACGAGGAAACCGCACGACGGGGACAACCGCTCGGACGTCGCCCGACCATGCGGGACGTCGCCGCGGTCGCGGGCGTCAGCTTGAAAACGGTTTCGAGGGTGGTGAACGGGGAACCGGGGGTCTCCAGCACCCTCGGCCGCCGGGTGCGCGACGCCATCGACGAGCTCGACTTCCGGCCGAACATCGGGGCCCGCAGCCTGCGGCGCGCGGGGGGCCGGACCGCAACTGTCGGATTACTGCTTGAGGACGTGTCGAACCCGTTCTCCTCGGCCCTCCAGCGGGCGGTCGAGGACGTGGCGATCCCGCGCGGGGTCATGGTGTTCACGGCCAGTCTGGACGAAGACCCGCAGCGCGAGCGCGAGCTCACCCGCGCCTTCAGCGCCCGCCGGGCCGACGGTCTGATCATCGCCCCGGCCAGTACCGACCAGTCGTACCTGGAGAGCGAGGTCCGGGCCGGCACCGCGATCGTCTGCATCGACCGCGCGGCCCGGCGCCTGGAGGTGGACTCGGTGCTCACCACCAACGTGGCGGGGGCCACCGCCGGGGTGCAGCATCTCCTCGAGCACGGTCACCGGCGGATCGCCTTCCTGGGCGACCGGGCCGACATCACCACCGCCCAGCAGCGCTACGAGGGCTACCTGGCGGCGCTGAACCAGGCCGGTATCGCGGTGGACACCAGCATCGTGCTGAGCGATCTGACCAGCCAGGCACTCGCCCAGGCCGCGGCGGCGGAACTGCTGGGCCGGGCCGATCCGCCCACCGCTGTGTTCGCGGCGCAGAACCTGGTCACCATCGGCGTGGCCCGGGCGTTGCGGCAGCTGAAGCAGGAGCGCTCGGTGGCGCTGGTCGGTTTCGACGACTTCCCGCTGGCCGACCTGCTCGATCCGGGAGTCACGGTGGTGGCGCAGGATCCGATCGCGATCGGGCGGCTGGCGGCCACGGTGCTCTTCGACCGGATCGGGGGCAACGATGCCCCACCGGCCACGCACGTGGTTCCGACCCGGCTGATCGCCCGGGGCTCGGGCGAGATCCGGCCCTGAGGCCTATTCGAAACGCATGGCGTGACGGCGCGGCCAGACCACCGTCACCCGCTGGCCCGCGCCCACCGGAAGATCCTCCGGAGCAGCGCTGTTCAGTCGCAGCACCTGGATCTGCGCGCCCTCGGCGTCCAGCCTCACCGTGATCCGTGAGGTCGCGCCCAGATAGACCACGCGCAGCACCGTGCCGGTGGCCAGTACCTCGTCGGCCTCGGCCGGGTAGTCGTCGCCGACCACGCGGATCTTCTCCGGCCGCACGCTGAAAGTTGCCGTCTGGTTGAGCAACTGCACCGAGACCGCCGGCTCGAGCAGATTCACCGTGCCGATCGTCGCCGCCACCTGAGCGCTGGCCGGGCGCTCGTAGATCTCCAGCGGCGTTCCGGTCTGGGCGATCTTCCCGTTCAGCAGCACCGCGATCCGGTCACTGAGGCTCAGGGCCTGCTGGGCGTTCCGGGTGGCGACCACCAGGCTCAGGGCGAACTCCTGCCGGATCGCGCGGATCTCGTCCTGCACGTGGTCCCGCCGAGCGTGGTCGATCCCCGCAAGCGGGTCGTCGAGCAGGATCACCTGCGCTCCGGCCAGTAGCTCGCGCCCTATCGCTACGAAAAGCTGTTGCTCGGCGGGAATCTCGGCGGCTCTGGCCTGTGGATCGCCCCGGTGGCCGATGCCTTTGAGAACGGAACCAACCTCGTCCTCAATTTCACGTCGGCCCGCTCCTCGGATTCTGGCTGCTGCGGCCAGCACATCGCGGACGCTCTGGCGGGGTGCGAATCCGGTGCCGGCGAGGCCGATGGCTCGGCTGCCTTTGGGTACTTCCTGGCCGGCCAGGTGGATGTGACCGCCGTCGGGCTTGTCACCACCGGCCAGAACCTCCAGCAGAGCCGACTTTCCGGCACCGGCCGGGCCGAGCAGCGTGAGTACCTCGTGCTCGTACACCGCCAGATCCACCCCGTCCAGCACGGTGATCTGGTGCGAACGCGAGCCTGATGCTTTGCGCAGACCGGTGATCGTCAGCCATGGCGTCGGCAGATCGAGGTCCTGCAGATAGGACTGGTGCTGATAGTGCGATTGATAGGGCTGGTGCGACAGGTGTGAAGCAGCCACGTGTTTCCCACCCTCAGATCGGTCCGGTCGTGCCGCCCCCACCAGCGGCGGGCACCATTCTAGGCCGCCAGTGGATCACCGGACCCGTCTCACCTGCAGCTTTACCCCAGACACGCAGAAACTCCCCCGCGATCATGCACTTTCTCCCCGGTCGGGAGAAGGTGCGATCACGGAGGAGTTCCGCGTGACTACCGGTGCTGCGCTTACCCTTCCTTGTGCTGGCGCGCCGTCACCAGCTGGAACACCGCGTAGCAGGCCAGGCCCAGGGCGACCAGGGTGAGGATCCACTGGCCGAAGGGCTGTCCGGCCAGGGTCTTCAGCGCGGCGTCCAGGCCGCTGGCCTCTTCCGGGTCGGCCTGGATCCCGGCCACGACGAACAGGATGCCCAGCACGCCGAACGCGACGCCGCGGGAGATCCAGCCGGCCTGACCGAGACGGGTGATGCCCCGGCCCGGGTGGCCTTCCAGCTTCTCCAGGAACTTCTTCTTCACGCCCTTGTAGGCCATATACCCGGCGTAGGCGAGCACGCCCAGACCCAGGATGACCACCAGCACGCGACCGGCCGGCGCCTCCATCAGCGTGGCCGTCCAGTCGGACGTCTTCTCGCTGGAACTCTGGCTGCTGCCACCGCCCAGGCCGATCTTCAGCGACTGCACGGCCAGCGCGGCGCCGAAAATGCCTTTACCGGCTGCACTTACCCGCTTGAAGGCGCTGTCGTCGCTCGGCGGGCCGATGATGCTGAGCAGGAACTGCCAGACCGCGAAGCCGATCAGGCCGAGCCCCATCACCACGAGAAGCACCTGGCCGAAGGGCTTCTCGGCCACTTCCTGCAGGGCTCCGGTGTTGTCGGCGCTCTCTTCCGAGCCGCCCCAGGCCACCTGCAGGGCGATCCAGGCCAGCAACAGGTAGACCACCCCGATGGCGGCGACGCCGACCTGGCCGAGCTTCTTCAGCCACGGCGAATTTGCCTGATGAGCAAGACCTTTGGCGGTGTTCTGGGCCTTCTTGGCGCCCGATCCGTTGCCCTCTGATCCGCCATTGCGTGTCGGCGTCGTACTGGCCATGGTTCGACCTCTCACTTTCCTACGTGGTTGATCGCCGGACCAAAGTCGCACGATCGGATCAACCCCGCATATCGAGAGGGCTTGACGCGGGAGTCAGACCAGGGGTAGCAGCGCCTGCGCCACCCGCAGCTCGTCCGGCGTGGTCACGTGCACGTTGGTGGGCTCCCCGGCGACCACGACCACGCGCCCACCGGCCGCGCCGACCATCGCCGAGTCCTCCACCGCGTCCTCGATCTGCTCGTGGGCCCGGCGCAGTACGGCCAGGTCGAACGCCATCGGCATCTGGGCCGACACGCTGCCCCCGGCCGCAGTTGTGGCGCCCGCCAGACCAAGGATCCGAGGGCTTGAGGACGTGTCGCCCGACCTCACGCTCTCGGCCTGCGTTTCGCTGTTTACCTGCGGTGCGCGGGCGGTGACGGTCGCGCCGGCGGCGAGGCCATCGTCCTCAAGCTTCTTTACTGCGTCGGTGAGCGGTAGCCCCGGAAGCGCGGCATCGGCTCCGGCGCGCACCGCCGCAATAACGCGTTCGTAGAGCTCCGGGGTAGCGAGCGGGTGCGCCGCGTCGGTGATGCAGACGACCTCAGCGTCCTCCGGCAACGCCCTGAGCCCCGAGCGCACCGACTCAGCCCGTGTGGCGCCCCCGGTAGCGTTCCTGGTGTTGCCCGCGAACTTCCAATCGTGGCCGGCCGGAAGCACGACCACCACGCCGTCGCAGCACTCGGCCGCGATGCTGACCACTCGTTCCAGCAGAGTCTGCTCGCCCAGCTTGGCAAACTGCTTCAGCCCACCGAACCGGGTGCCACCACCGCCGGCGAGAACAACGCCCCAGACGCTCATGGGCGTCACCGTATCGCCCGTCCTGCCCTGGCTTGACCGGCGTCACAGGTGGCCGCTTCCCGGGATCTCGGTCGGCCCTGAGCTGGCGGCCAAGGCCGTGATCGGGAAGACAAAACCACGCTATGAGGGGTTTTGTCTTCCCGATCCCGAGCGAACCCGTCCAGCTGGCCTCGGAGAAGCGGGCTGGCGTTGCGTACATCGAGTACAAGCGGGACCAGATGTACCCGGTGTACACAACACGCGGTGTGCTCTGCTGATCAGGCGCCGCGAAAGCCAGCCGCTTCACCAAGCTCGCCGGCCTCACACGACGGCCCGCCCCCTGTGACCAGGAGACGGGCCGTTGTGTTGGTGCTGTGTTCGGTTGTTTCTACCGCTGTGATCGTGCTGCGTGAGCGGGTGGCTCAGGCGTTCAATGCCTCGGGCAGCGTGCGCTCGTGAGCGACCCGCAACTCGTCGAGCGTGAGCTCGAAGCGGCCCTCGACCGCGACGGTCTCCCCGCCGGTCGAGCCGAGTGCCACCACCGGCACGCCCTGGGCCTGGCAGGCCTCGGTGAACTGCTGCGCTGCCTCCGGCTTGACCGCGACCACGGCCCGGGCGGCGGACTCGGCGAACAGCAGGGTGAACGCGTCCACCCCGTCCCGCTCGCAGGCCGCCTCCAGCGAGACCGTGGCGCCCACGCCGTGGCGCAGGCTGGACTCGACCAGGGCTTGGGCCAGGCCACCGTCGGACAGGTCGTGCGCGGCGACGACCAGCTCGTCGCTCGAGGCCTGGACCATGACCGTGGCCAGGGCCTGCTCGGCGGCGAGGTCGACCTGCGGCGGCAGACCGCCCAGGTGCTCGTGCTGCGACCAGGCCCACTCGGACCCGGCGAACTCGGCCCGGGTGGTGCCGAGCAGGAACAGCTGGGCACCGGCGGACTTCCAGCCGGAGGGGGTGCGGCGGGCCACGTCGTCCAGTACGCCGAGCACGCCGACCACCGGGGTGGGGTGGATGGCCGTGCTGCCGGTCTGGTTGTACAGGCTGACGTTGCCGCCGGTGACCGGGATGCCGAGGGTCTGGCAGCCGTCGGCGAGACCGCGCACGGCCTCGGCGAACTGCCACATCACGGCCGGGTCCTCCGGGGAACCGAAGTTCAGGCAGTCGGTGACCGCGAGCGGCTTGCCCCCGGCCACGCCGACGTTGCGGTACGCCTCGGCCAGGGCCAGCTGCGCACCGGTGTACGGGTCGAGGGCGGCGAAGCGCTGGTTGCAGTCGGTGGCGATGGCCACGCCCAGACCGCTCTCCTCGTCGACCCGCAGCACACCCGCGTCGTCCGGCATCGCCTGGGCGGTGTTGCCCTGGACGTACTTGTCGTACTGGTTGGTGATCCAGGCGCGGCTGGCCAGGTTCGGCGTGCCGGCCATGGTGACGACCAGGCTCTTCAGCTCGTCGTCGGTCTGCGGCTTGGGCAGGCGGTCCGGGGTGTCGGCCTGACGGGCGTCCAGCCACTCGGGCCGGGAGTACGGGCGCTCGTAGACCGGGCCGTCGTGGGCCACACTGCGCGGCGGCACGTCGACGATGGTCTCGCCGTGCCAGAGCACGACCAGGCGACCGGTGTCGGTGACCTCACCCATCACGGTGGCCTCGACGTCCCACCGGTTGGTGATCTCCAGGAAGCCGGGCAGGTCCTCCGGCGTGACGACGGCCATCATGCGTTCCTGCGACTCGCTCATCAGGATCTCTTCCGGTGCCAGCGTGGAGTCACGCAGCGGGGCCCGGTCGAGGTGCACCAGCATGCCGCCGTCGCCGTTGCTCGCCAGCTCGGAGAAGGCGCAGCTCAGGCCGGCCGCCCCGAGGTCCTGGATGCCCTGGACCACGTCGGCCTTGAACAGGTCCAGGCAGCACTCGATCAGCACCTTCTCGGCGAACGGGTCGCCGACCTGCACGGCCGGGCGCTTGGTCGGCCCGCCCTCGGTGAAGGTGTCGCTCGCGAGGATCGAAGCTCCGCCGATGCCGTCGCCGCCGGTGCGGGCGCCGAATAGGACCACCAGGTTGCCGTTGCCGCGGGCGTTGGCCAGGTGGATGTCCTCGTGCCGCAGGGTGCCCACGGCCAGCGCGTTGACCAGCGGGTTGCCCTGGTAGCAGGGGTCGAAGGAGACCTCGCCGCCGATGTTGGGCAGGCCCAGGCAGTTGCCGTAGCCGCCGACCCCGGCCACGATCCCGGGCAGCACCCGGTGCGTGTCGGGGTGGTCGAGGGCGCCGAAGCGCAGCGGGTCCATCACCGCGACCGGGCGGGCGCCCATCGAGATGATGTCGCGGACGATGCCGCCGACGCCGGTGGCCGCACCCTGGTAGGGCTCGACGTAGCTGGGGTGGTTGTGGCTCTCCACCTTGAAGGTGACCGCCCAGCCCTGGCCGATGTCGACCACGCCGGCGTTCTCGCCGATGCCGACCAGCAGATGTTCCTTCATCGCCTCGGTGGTCTTCTCACCGAACTGGCGCAGGTGCACCTTGCTGGACTTGTACGAGCAGTGCTCGCTCCACATCACCGAGTACATCGCCAGCTCGGAGCCGGTGGGGCGGCGCTCGAGAATCTTGCGGACGGCCTCGTACTCGTCGGCCTTCATGCCGAGCGCGGCCCACGGCTGCTCCACGTCGGGCGTGGTGGCGGCCTTCTCGACGGTGTCGAGCGCGGCGCGCTGCTCGGGGGTGAGGTTCATGCTGTCGCTGGTCACGCGGAGAGCACTCCCTGCAGTGCGCTGGTGAAGAAGGCGAGGCCGTCGGTGCCGTCGCCGGTGGAGTTGGCGGCCTGGGCCTCCGGGCCGTAACCGGCCTCGGTGGCGTGCTCCGGATGCGGCATCAGGCCGACGACGGTGCCGGTGGCGTTGCTGATGCCGGCGATGTCGCGGAACGAGCCGTTGGGGTTCACGTCGAGGTAGCGGGCGACCACCCGGCCCTCACCCTCGAGCATGTCGAGAGTGGCCTGGTCGGCCGCGAAGCCACCCTCGCCGTTCTTCAGCGGGACGACGATCTCGTCGTCCTTGCCGTAGCGGTTGGTCCAGACCGTGTCGGTGCGCTCGATCCGCAGCTTCTGGTCGCGGCAGATGAACTGCTGCTGCTCGTTGCGGATCAGCGCCCCGGGCAGCAGGTGCGACTCGCACAGCACCTGGAAGCCGTTGCAGATCCCGAGCACCGGCAGACCGGGCGAGGTCTGGGTGGGCGGTCCGGCCAGCCGGATGATCTCGCTCATCACCGGGGCGAACCGGGCGATCGCGCCGCAGCGCAGGTAGTCGCCGTAGGAGAAACCGCCGGGGAGCACCACGGCGTCGACGCCCTTGATGTCCTCGTCGCCGTGCCAGAGGGACACCGGGGTACCGCCCGCGATCCTGACCGCACGCAGGGCGTCCCGGTCGTCGAGGCTGCCCGGGAAGGTGACGACACCGATCCGCATCGAGCTCACTCCTGGTCGGAGGCCGCGCGGACCGCTACGACGTCTTCGATGACGGGGTTGGACAGCAGAGTCTCGGCGGCCTGGCGGGCGCGGTCGAGAACGGCCTGGTCGACCTCACCCTCGACCTCGAGCTCGAACCGCTTGCCCTGACGGGCGCCGGCGAACTCCTTGAAGCCGAGCCGGGCGAGGGCCCCGACGACCGCCTTACCCTGCGGATCGAGGATCTCAGGCTTCGGCATGACGTCGATCACGACGCGACCCATGACATGTGCTCCTAGCTGCCAGAGGTGGGCTGATGCTGCGCCGAACGCTACCCGACGTCACCGACAAGACCGCATCGTCCCTGCTCAGTAGTCCGTTCGGTCCGCCTTTCGGCCCCACTCACCGAACGGCCGCTCGCGCTCGGAGACCGCGATCTGCTCCAGGGTGAGCGGCCAGGCCGCGGGCTCGGTGTGGAACACCTCGTAGAACGCGCGGTCGTCGAATCCGGCCTTGGCCGCGTCGTGCCGGTCGGCGGCGAAGACGATCCGCTCGACCCGGGCCCACAACGCCGAGGAGAAGCACATCGGGCACGGCTCGCAGGAGGTCACCAGCAGGCAGCCGTCCAGCTTGAAGGTGCCGAGCGTGCGGCAGGCGGCCCGGATCGCCACCACCTCGGCGTGCGCGGTCGGGTCGAGCGTGGGGGTGACCTGGTTGGTCCCGGTGGCCACGAGCTCGTCACCGCGCACGATCAGGGCCCCGAACGGCCCTCCGCCGTCGGCCACGTTCTGGGCGGCCAGGTCCACCGCCTGGTTCAGCCACTCGGTCTCGGTGACCATGCCTCAGCTCCCGTTCCCTCGATCTGTCCGGTGTCGGTGTGACTCCTGGTCCAGCCTGGCCCAGATCCGGTCGCGGCCGAACGGCAGGTCGGTGAACCGGATGCCGGTGGCCGAGCGCAGCGCGTTGGCCAGCGCCGGGGCGACCGGGTTGAACGGGCTCTCACTCATCGACTTGGCCCCCATCGGCCCCAGCCGGTCGTAAGTATCAGCGAAAACCACCTGCGTGTGCGGCACATCGGCCACCGTGGGCAGGTGATAACCCCGGAACGTGGAGGTGGTCACCGCACCCGTCCCGTCCACGTCCACGTGCTCGAACAGGGCCGCGCCGAGCGCCTGGGCCGTACCGCCCTCGATCTGGCCCTGGCACTGCATCGGATTGAGCACCGTGCCGGCATCGGCGGCCTGGATGCTCCGCAGGAACGCAATTTCACCGGTTCGGGGATCGACCGCGATCCGGAACCCGTGCACATTGAAGGCGATCGAACGAGGAGAACCGCCCGATGCGCCCTTTCCGAAAAGATCGGGACCAAGAGCGTCCAGACGCACTTTCTGGTCACCACCAACGACAGAGTCACCTTCCAGATCCCAATTTGAGACGCTGTGGTGCCCCGCCGCTCGCCGGATCACCTTTTGCTTGAGGTCCAGTGCGGCCCGCGCGGTCGCCGAGCCCGCGACGACAATTCCCGTGGACCCGAAAGCCCCGGTGTCGTAACGCACCACGTCGGTATCGGACTGACGCAGCCGAATCGCCTCGACCGAACAGTTCAGCACCTCGGCGGCGATCTGGCGGTGGACCGTGCTGGTGCCATTGCCGAACTCGGCGGTACCCACATTGAGCTCGTAACTGCCGTCGGCGAGAAGCCGAATGGTGGCCTCGCTGTGATGACCGCGTGGAGGAATGGTGTCGATCATCGCCAGGGCCATTCCCGATCCCACCAGCCACCCTTCCGGCGCAGGCGAATCGTCCTCGGCCAAAGCTTTTCGAACGGCGTTCAGACATTGATCGGCGCCATGGCTGCCGTACTCGACATCATGGTCGTCCTCGCTGGTCGAGACCATCCGGTCGCCGGGACGGACAATGTTCAGCTCGCGCAGCCGGAACGGATCCATACCGAGCTGGCGCGCCACCTCGTCCATCGCCGACTCGACCGCAAAGATCAGCTGGCTCAGCCCGTACCCGCGAAACGCTCCCGAAGGAACGGTGTTGGTATAGACGGAATACCCGTCGACCTTCTTGGCCGGGCAGCGATACACCGAGATGGATTCGTTGCAGCCGTGAAAAAGAACTCCCGGTGCATGATTTCCGTAGGCGCCGGTATTGCTGACCACATCGAGTTCGATCGCCGTGAGCGCGCCGTCCTTCCGCGCGCCGATCTTCACCCGGATCCGCATCGGATGCCGGGTGGTGGCCGCGGTGAATTGTTCCGGTCGGCTCAACTCGATCTGCACCGGACGCCCGGTGCGCAAAGTAGCCAGCGCCGCCACGTCCTCGATCAGCATTTCCTGCTTGCCCCCGAAACCACCCCCGACCCGGCCGGTGAGCACCCGGACCCGCTCTTCGGGAAGACCGAAAACGTGGGCGAGCGCGGTTCGGGTGAGAAAAGGAGTCTGACTACTGGTTCTCAGCGTCAGCCGGTCCTTTTCGTCGATCCAGGCGATACAGGCATGCGTCTCGAGGTGCGCGTGCTGCACCCGCTGTGTACGGAAGGTGTTCTCGTAGATGACATCGGCCGCCGCAAACCCGGCCTCGGCATCACCGATCCGGCCGTGCACCTCGGCCACCACGTTGTTCTCGGCCCGGGCCACCCCCTGATCGGGCGTACGATCTGGATGAAGCAACGGCGCCCCCGGCTGCATCGCCTGCTCTGGATCGAAGACCGCTTTCTTTGGGGCATAATGGATCTCGAGCTTGCGAATGCCCTCCTCGGCCGCCGCCACGGTCTCGGCGATCACAGCAGCCACGCGCTGGCCCTTGAAGCGCACGATGCGGTCGAAGACGACGGTGTCCCAGGGGTCGTCGGCCAGGCTGTCGTGGCGTCCGGTGGAGAAGAGGGTCGGGGGCGAGTCCTCGTGGGTGAGAACGGTGACGACGCCGGGGATCGCGAGAGCAGCGGTGGTGTCGATCGCGAGAATTTCGGCGTGGGCGTGGGGAGATCGGGCTAGGACGGCGTGAAGGAGTCCGGGTGGGGCTTCCTCGGGGGCGTCCAGCGTGAAACGGGCCTGTCCGGTGACGATGTCGTGCGTGGCGGGGGCGGGCAGATTGCGGCCGATGGCGGAGTTGGAGCCGGCGGGCCGGGCGGCATGAGGGTTGGGGTCTTCTACGTTGCGTATCCCTGCTATCGCGTCGCAGATGGATCGGTAGCCGGTGCAACGGCAGAGGCTGCCTTTGAGAGATCGGGGGATGTCTTGAGTCTGTTGGTCGTCCAGGCCGGATACGGTCATGATCATGCCGGCGGTGCAGAAGCCGCACTGAAATGCTTGCGCCTCGGCGAATTGGCGTTGCACAGGGTGCAGGTCGTCCGAGCCGGCCAGGCCTTCGATCGTGGTGACTTCACGTCCGGCCGCACGTTGCGCTGGATACAGGCACGAGTGCACCGGCTTTCCGTCCACGTGCACCGTGCACGCTCCGCAATCCCCCGCGTCGCAGCCCTTCTTCACCCCGGTCCAGCCCGCTGCGCGCAGGTACGTGCGCAAGCACTGGCCCGGTTCCGGCTCTTCGCTGAACGACTTTCCGTTGACCAGGACGTGATAGCTCACTGGGCCAGCTCCTGTCGGATCTCCTCGGCGTAGGTGAGAGTGAGATGCTTTCGCCAGGCCGGGAGGCCGTGCACGTCGTCATGCCACAGGTTTTCCGGAACTGCCTCCAGCACCGCGTCCCTCACCTCGCCGGCACTCGCCGAACCGGAAAACTCAATCTGGACGGGATGCTTCACCGCAGCCGTGATGCTCAGGTGCCGGCGATCGTCCATCGTTCTGCCGATCAGCAGCACCGCCGAACGGCCGTAGGTGTTCAGCGACTGCCTGCGGAACGCGGTGCGCCCGGTCAGCGCGGTAGCCGGCAGGTGGATCGAGCGCAGCCACTCGCCGGGTTCGAGAACGTGCTGGTTGTCGCCGACCACGAAGTCCGCTGCCTTGACCTGCCTTTCGCCGGAAGGCCCCTGGATCAGGCAGGTTCCGTCCAGCGCAGCCGTCAGCGAGATCATCGGGCCGGCCGGCAGCGCGTTGCAGAGGTTGCCGCCCACGGTGGCCTCGTTCCAGATCTTGAACGAGGCCAGGAAGGATTCGCAGCATTGTCTGATCAGCGGTTCCACCGTCCAGCCCGCCGGTCCGCGCCAGCCGTAGAGCTCGGCGATCGTGCAGGTGGCAGCGATTTCCAGGCCGTCGTCACGGGTGACCAGCGCCGGCCAGTCCAACGTGGTCAGGTCGAGCAGACGCCGGGTCCCGGACTGCGGCTCGGAGAACAGCCAGGTGCCGCCGGCCAGCCAGGCATCGCCCTCCCGCCAGTCCCCCAGGCCCGGATCGCAGACGAAGGCCGAGACGCGATTCAGGTCCACAACGGCTCCAGGGCAGCAAAGTCCACCAAATCACCTTTGGCGACCACCACGTCCTCTGGTCCTTGCTCCACCCCGATGCCCAACCGCAGCTCCATGCCTGACTCAACCACCCCGTCGAGCGTACGCACCACCTGTTGCAACCAGGTGTCACGCGCAAAGATGAAGTGTGCCGTGCGCCATGCACGGCGATCACCAGGACAAACGTGTGCGTCCTCGGCTCCGCCGTCGTGTCCCGATGCATCGCCGGACGGCTCGTGCCAGGGTGGTCGACGTGCGGATCACTCATATCGGGCACTCGTGTCTACTGGTCGAGACCGGCGGCGCCCGCATCCTGACCGACCCCGGCGCGTTCTCCGAGGGGTTCGAGGAACTGACCGGGCTGGACGCGATCGCGGTCACGCACCAGCACATCGATCACCTCGACACCGATCGGCTGCCGGCCCTGCTGGCCGCGAACCCACAGGCTGTGGTGCTGGCCGAGCCGGAGACGGCGGCGATCATGGCCCGGGCCGGGATCGAGGCGAAACCGCTGACGCTGGAAGAACCGGTCAAGCTCGCCGAGGCCACACTGACCGCGGTGGGTGGGGCGCACGCGGAGATCCACGCCGACATTCCGCTGATCGGGAACATGGGTCTGCAGGTCAGTGCCCCGGGCGACATCACGTTGTTCCACCCGGGCGACTCGTACGGCGCGCTGCCCTCCGGCATCGATCTGCTGGCCCTGCCGCTGAACGCGCCCTGGGCGAAGTTCAGCGAGACGGCGAATTTCGCGCGGGCGATCGCACCGGGCCGGCTGTTCCCGATTCACGATGCGTTGCTGCAGCCCACCGGCCGGGAGGTCTACCTGCGCAACCTCTCCGGCCTGCTGCCGGCCGGGGCTCAGCTGATCGACCTGGCCGGCGAAGGCCCTACCGAGATTTGACGGTCAGCGCCTTCAGGCCCTTCTCCGGTACTCCGGTGCAGGTCGAGTCACCCGCTAGACGAACGGCTTTGGCCAGGCAGATGCCGATTGCCTGCTGCCCGTAGAAGTTCGGGTGCAGGGATTCGGCGTAGTCGCCCTGGCCGGTGTAGTCGACGAAGCGGATCC
The DNA here is from genome assembly GCF_021129305.1 of Kineosporia babensis. Taxonomy (GTDB): domain Bacteria; phylum Actinomycetota; class Actinomycetes; order Actinomycetales; family Kineosporiaceae; genus Kineosporia; species Kineosporia babensis. The sequence continues at coordinate 472,510 of NZ_JAJOMB010000001.1, forward strand.
ATTCGGTGTCGGTCGCCTTCGGATTGCCCAGGGGGTGACTGGTGCCGTCGGCGCACAACTCGTGGCCGTCGAAGGCGTTGCTCAGGTCGAGGAAGGTGGCGCCCTGGCTCTGAGCTGCCTTGGCCTGTGCCCCCGCGATCGCCGGAATCGCAGTGCTCCCGGTCCAGGTCATGTCCGGATCGGTGAACGGGCAGCGGCCACCGGTCCACTTGAACACCCGCCGGTGCCCGTCGTACTTGTCCTCGTCGGCGGTGGGCAGGGGGTTCGGGTAGGACTGCAGAACCAGCCGGTAATCGCTGTCGGAGTAGCCGGCCTCGCGCATCGTGGCCTTGGTGTCGGCGAGCACCGCGGCCACGGCGGCGCGCATGGCGGGCAGCTCGACCTCAAGATGCGGCTGCTGCTTGCCCTTGCACGGGTCGTCGCGCAGCGTGTAGGCGGAGATGCAGCTGAACACCAGCTCGGGGAAGCTCAGGTCGTTGCCGCCGATCGAGAGCACGATCAGGTTGACCCGGCTGGTCCGGGCCAGGGCGGCGAGCTGGTCGTTCTGCGGCTTCTCCCCGCGCAGGCCGACCCCGCCCTCACTGGCCCGCAGCACGTTCGCGGCCTGAGCACCCGAGCAGGCCAGGTTCACCGGGCGCCCCGCCAGCCCGGACTTGGTGGCGCTGATGATCGGCGCCGAGTTGGAGCGGTAGCAGCCGGTCTTGGCAGTCGTGCCGTAGATCTTGCTGCGGTCGGAGTCACCGAGAAGCTCGCCGTCCTCGCGGGACCAGGCCCGGTCGGTGCCGCCACGGTCGAACAGGAACTGGTCGGAATTGCCTCTCCAGCGCCCAGCGGTTCCGGAGATGTAGCTGTCGCCCAGACTGACCACGACCGGATCGCCCGGCGGGGGTTTCAGCTGGGGCTGCGCGGTGGCGCTCTGAGGTACGGCCAGCAAAGCCGCGCTGATCAGAGCCAGTGCCACGACCCAGCGCAGCGCCCTCGCCGTGGTTCCAGAACTACCTTGCCCCACGCGAACCTCCCCCGGAGATATGCCTCTCCGAGGGTCGCACCATGTCCGTTCCGTGCGCAATGGGTGACGGTGGGTGAGTGCGTCGTGGGCTCAGAACCAGGTATGCCCCACAGTCCCCTCCGGCGCCCAGCTGAGCATCCGGTCCAGCAATCGCACCGCCCCTGCACGATGCTCATCCACCAGCCCAGCGCTCTGCAGCCGCGTCAGCGGATTTGCCCCTAGGTAGATCGATCCCAGCGTCTGCACCGGCATTGTCACGTCAGCCGACCGACCGGTAGCGGCAACCGAAACGCGCCCGTCCTCGTCCGCGTCCATTTGCCACCGCCCAGCCGCAAAGCCATCCGGATCAACCACTTCCAGCACCACTCGCCCAACCCCCTGCGCGGCGCGAGCGGTCAGACACGTAGGTACGTCCAGAATCCGTACCCAGTCGAAATCGGTGCGGTGCGACTCGGAAACGGCCCGGCGATCGGTCAGCATCCAGGTCAGGGGTTCGTGCACCGGGCGGTTCTCGGCTATCACCCGGTCCACCGGCTCGAGGTCAGCCAGGAATTGCCAAAGGGCCTGATAGGCAGCCGGGGTAGAAGCAGTGAGGTCATGCACCGAGATACCGGCGGGCTCATCGAGCGTCCATTCACCGATGGGCCGGTAGCTTGCCGTACCTACAACCGAGCCTGCGGAGTCCCGGGCGATTACGGCTGGCCTCAGTTGCTCCTTGTCCGCGTCGGGGTAAAGCCCGCAGATCCAGTCCCACCACTGTCCAGTACGCGGCAGGGCGCCGGGCATTCCAGCAGCAACGGACGCGTATAGGTCAGGCGCGACCGCCCGTAGACCTGCGTCGTTGGTGGGCTCCAAGACGATGTCCACTGGCCGGGCGAAGTGCACCCGGGCGGTGTCCACCACGAGGTCCACGGTCTCCAGCGCTGCGCCAAACCCGAACCGTCCGTAGATCGGCGCCTGGCTGGGGATCAGGTAGGCGAGGGCCAGACCACGCTCGCGGCACTCAGCAAACGCCGAACCGATGATCGCGCTGGCCACGCCCCGCCGCCGGTAACCGGGCAGCACCGTGACCGAAGTGATGGCCAGGCCCGGCACCGTACCCCTGCCGGGCACCGGCAGGTCCACGTCCCACGAACGGTAGGTGCCGTGCGCAACGCCGTCGCGAGAGGCCGTCCAGAGGCGCTGCTCGGTCATCATCAAGTGCAGGGCCTGGATGCGCTCGGACGAGGCCCGGCGGGCATCGAGGAAGCCGAGGCGGGCCACCTCGGCCCACTGCTCCACCTCGTCAGGACCGACCGGGCTGAGGTTGATCGCGGAAGCCGTCACAACCCGGAAGCTACGCCGCGGCTCCACTGGGTGCAGGTGGATTTCCGGGCGGTGCCGATCACCGGCACCGCCCGGACCAGATCACGGAGCGGTGGGCTGAGCCAGGTGCGCAGTGAGCTCGGCCGCAGCCGCCGTCTCGGCGATGTCCTTGCGGAACTGCCCGCCGCGCAGGCCGATCCGCTCCATCGCCGCGTACACCGTGGTGCGGGCCGCGGTCAGGTCGGCCCCGGTAGCTACCACCGAGAGCACCCGGCCCCCGGCAGCCACCAGTTCGCCCTCTTCCAGCGCGGTGCCGGCGTGCAGCACCCAGGCGTCAGGCCAGTCGTTCGCGTCGTCCACCCCGGTGATGGCGTCGCCCTTCACCGGCGTGTCGGGATAGTTCTCGGAGGCCAGCACCACCGTCACCGCGGCCTGGTCGCGCCACTCCAGGGCCGGCACGTGCTCCAGGTGCTGCACCGCGGCGGCCCGCAGCAGCATGCCCAGCGGCGTGGCCAGCCGGGCCAGCACGACCTGGGTCTCCGGGTCGCCGAAGCGCGCATTGAACTCGATCACCTTCACACCGCGGCTGGTCAGCGCCAGGCCGCAGTACAGCACCCCGACGAACGGGGCGCCCCGCCGGGCCATCTCGGCGATGGTCGGCCGGGCCACGTTCTCCACGACGTCCTCGACCAGGTCGTCCGGGGCCCAGGGCAGCGGCGAGTAGGCGCCCATCCCACCGGTGTTCGGGCCGAGGTCGCCGTCCAGAGCGCGCTTGAAGTCCTGCGCCGGGGCGAGCGGGAGCACCGTCTTGCCGTCGGTGATGCAGAACAGCGACACCTCGGGGCCGTCGAGGAACTCCTCGATCACCACCCGGCCGTCTTCCCGGTCCAGGCAGGCGGCGGCGTGGGCCAGCGCCACGTCCAGGTCCTCGGTGACCACGACGCCCTTGCCCGCGGCCAGGCCGTCGTCCTTGACCACGTAGGGCGCGCCGAACTCGGCCAGCGCCTGCTGCACCTCGGCGAGCGTGGTGCAGGCGAACGAGGCGCCGGTGGGCACCCCGGCGGCCGACATCACGTCCTTGGCGAAGGCCTTGCTGCCCTCGAGCTGCGCGGCGGCGCCGGAAGGCCCGAAGCAGGGGATACCGGCCGCGCGCACGGCGTCGGACACTCCGGCCACCAGCGGCGCCTCCGGCCCGACCACGACCAGATCGGCAGCGAGGTCACTCGCCAGGGCGGCCACGGCCGACGGGTCGAGCGTGTCCACCGGCAGGCAGCTGGCCTCGCCGATCAAGCTCGCGATACCCGGGTTGCCCGGCGCCGCGTACAGCCGCGTCACGCCCGGATCAGCGGCGAGGGAACGGACCAGGGCGTGCTCACGGGCTCCGGGCCCGACGACTAGAACCTTCACGGTGCACGAGGGTAATCGTCATCGGCCCCGGCTTCGTTCCGTACGCTTGGTCCGATTCAGCCTGAAGCACTACAAATCCCCTGAACGGACTCGCAATGGCTCTGCGTACCCTGCTGGTCACCGTGACGGCAGCAGCCCTGCTCGCGGGCTGTGCCGCCGAGGACGCCGTGGGTTCGACCGGCACCTCGGCCGCCGCCCTGAGCGACACGCCGGAGCTGGTTCCTTACGCAGAGTTGGAGTCGCCGCAGATCTACCGGAAGGTCCGGGCCCGGGTCCGCAAGGCCGATTCGGTGCACGTGCGGATGGAGTCGAGGAACGCAGGGGCAGTCCTGAACGTAGATATGCGCGTGAGTCGCGACGGATCCGCAACCGGCTGGGTCTCGCCCACCCCCGGGCAGCGCATCGCGCTGCTGCGGGTCGGCGACCAGGCCTGGTTCAAGGCCAACCGCGCCTTCCTGGACGCCCACGACCGGCCCGACGCCCCGGCGAACGGCGAGTGGGCCGAGGTGACCGGGCGGGGCGGGCTGGACTCCTACCTGGAGTACACCGAGACCGGCTTCTACATCGACACCCCGGCCGAGCTTGCGCCCAAGGCCGTGGGCGAGATGTTCCGGGTCGGCAACCGGCGTTTCGACGGCCGCTCCGGTGTCGGGCTCCAGGCCGGCACCCGCCCGCTCACCATCTACGCATCCACCGACGGCCGGGGTGACCTGGTCGGTTACGTGGACGACGAGATCGTTTACAGCTTCTCGGAATGGGACGATCCGGTTGTCGTCGAGCCACCCGCGCCCGGTGAATGAAGGGCCGCTGACGAGCCGGATCGCACCATCGGGTAAAACCACCACAGAAGCCCCAGCGCCAACTCTAAGCTCATACCGGAGTCGGCCGAGTAACGACCGCACGAGCCGAGCGAACGGATTCGCCATGTCTGCCACCGAGTCCAGGTCACGCCTGTTCCCCTTGTCCGCTGCCCTGCTGAGCGGCGCCCTGCTGCTGAGCGGCTGTGGGGGCGGCGACGAGCCGTCCGCCGAGCCCACCAGCCCCTCCACCGCGGCCGAAGCCTCCGTGGAGTCCGCCGTGCAGCAGGTCTCCGACGGACCCTACGCGGGCCTGCGGCCCGGCGAGATCCTGGCCCTGATGCAGGAGACGTACGGCAAGGCCAAGTCGATGCGGGTCGAGGGCAAGGCCAACATGGACGGCGAGCGGGTCACCCTCGACCTCCAGATGAACCGGGCCGGCCGGGCCAAGGGCACGGTCTCGACCGAGAGCGAGGGCGCCTTCGCCCTGCGGGTGATCGGTGACCAGGGCTGGCTGCAGCCGGGCGAGGACATGATCAACAGCATGTCCGCGGGCGACAAGGCGGTGCAGAAGTTCCTGGCCGGCAAGTGGCTGGCCTTCTCCACCGACACCGACGGGATGTCCGAGCAGTTCCAGCTGACCGACATCGACGCGTTCTTCCAGGGCATGTTCACCCCGGAGGACATCGCCTCGGAGAATCTCTTCCTGGCTCAGAAGACGAGCAAGTTCGACGGCCGCGAGGCGATCGGGCTGAAGAAGAAGGGCGAGTCCGGAACGGTTTTCGTGGCCGCCGACGGTTCCGGGGAACTGCTCGCCTTCACCGACTCCGACGGCAGCCTGCGCTTCACCGGCTGGAACCAGAAGGTCAAGGTCCGTAAACCCGCCGAAGCCAAGGTGATTGCCGAGAACGACTGGTCCTGAACCAAACTGCTTCAAACCAAATGGGGGACGTTGTACGCGCCGCGCGCACAAACGTCCCCCATTTGGTTCTAAAGGGTTTGGGAAACTTCGGCCAGGGCCTCGGTGAGCAACCCCAGGCCGTAGCGCGCCTCTTCGTCGGTGATGTTCAGCGCGGGCACGACGTGGGTGCGACTGCCGTTGATGAACGGGATCAGCCCACGGCTCATGCAGGCTTTCGCCAGGGCGGCCATCGGCGCGTTGGCCGCGCCGCTGGCTCCGGCCGGCACCAGCGGCTCGCGAGTTTCCTTGTCGCGCACCAGCTCCACCGCCCAGAAGGCGCCCAGGCCGCGCACTTCACCCACGATCGGCGAGCTCTCGGCGAGCCGGTGCAACTCCGGCCCGACTACCTCGCGACCCAGCCGATCCGCGTTCGCGATGAGTGAATCGTCCTCAATCACACCGATGTTGGCAACGGCAGCGGCACAGGCCAGAGGATGCCCGGAGTACGTCAGCCCACCCGGGAACGGCCGCTGCCCGAAGGTCGCCGCAATCCGCTCGCTGATCAGCACGCCGCCCAGCGGCACGTAGCCCGAGTTCACGCCCTTGGCGAAGGTGATCAGGTCGGGCGTGACCTGACGGCCGAGATTGGGCTTCCACTCGCCGGGCGCTCCGGTCGGGGCCTCGTTCGCCAGCTCGCAGGCGAACCACCTGCCCGCGCGCCCGAAACCGGACATCACCTCGTCGGCAATCCAGAGAATACCGTGCTTGTCGCAGATCTCGCGCACCCCGCGCAGATATCCGGCCGGTGGCACCATGATTCCCGCGGTGCCGGGAATGGACTCCAGCACGATCGCGGCGATGGTCGACGGCCCTTCCAGCGCGACGACTTGCTCCAGGTGCTCCAAAGCCCTTGCACATTCCTCCTCTTCGGTGGAAGCGTGGAAGGCGGAGCGATACAGGAACGGCCCGAACGTGTGAACAATGCCTTCGCTGCCGTAATCGTTCGCCCAGCGCCGCGGATCGCCGGTGAGGTTGATCGCGGTGGTGGTGTTGCCGTGGTAACTGCGGTAGCGGCTGAGCACCTTGCGGCGGCCGGTGTGCACGCGGGCCATCCGCACGGCGTTCTCGATTGCGTCGGCGCCGCCGTTGGTGAAGAAGACCTTGCGGAACTCCTCGCCGGGAGCCCGCTCGACGATCAGGCGAGCAGCCTCGGAACGCGCGTCGTTGGCGTGCTGTGGGGCCACGGTGGCCAGCCGGGCGGCCTGGTCGGCGATCGCCTGGGCGACCCGGGGTTCGGAGAAGCCGATGTTGGTGAAGACGAGCTGGCCGGAGAAGTCCAGGTAGGGCGTCCCGGCGCCGTCCCAGAGCCAGGAACCCTGCGCGCCGTCGGGCGTGAACGGCTGCCGGCCGTCCTGGGCCAGCCAGGAGTGGAAGACGTACTCCAGATCGAGTTCCAGTGCCCGCTTTGCCCTTTCCGCCCGTTCGGGATCGAAGGGGACCGAGGGTGCGGTGGACGGAAGCTCTCCTCGCGTGCTCGTCATGGTGGCAGGGTAAGGGTTTGACCCCCAGGATTGATCCGTGATCAGAACCTCGGGTGCGGCGGTGCGAAGTGGTGTCCTGCGGGTCCGGACGAGTTCGTTCGCGATCTTCCAGTGCGGGATCGCCGCGGCGGTGGCCTGGTTCTTCGCGGAGAACGTGCTGAACCACCCCAAGCCGGTGTTCGCCCCGATCGCGGCCGTGGTCTGCCTGGGCCTGTCCGACACCCAGCGGCTGCGGCGGATGATCGAGCTGGCGCTGGGCGTGACCATCGGGGTGGGGATCGCCGAGCTGCTGGTGAAGGAGATCGGCAACGGCTGGTGGCAGATCTCGTTGGTGGTGCTGATCTCGATGGCGGTGGCGAAGCTGCTCGGGGGCGGCCCGCTGATGACCACCCAGTCGGCGGTGCAGGGTATCTTCCTGGCCGCGCTGCCACAGACCCCCGGCGGCGGGCTCTACCGCTGGGAAGACGCCCTGATCGGCGGTACGACCGCGCTGCTGGTGGTGGCCTTCCTGCCGGCTGATCCGGGCCGGTTCGTGCGCCAGGAAGCGCAGGACCTGATCCGGGTCCTGGCCTCGATCTCGTCCGAGTCGGCCGCGGTGCTGCGCAGCGGAGACGCCGAACGGGCCGACGCTGCCCTGGAACGGGCCCGGCTCACCCAGGACGACATCCAGGCCTGGACCGACGCGCTGCGGGGCGGCGAGGAGATCAGCCGGATCTCGCCGCTGCGCCGCCGGCATCAGCCGGAGCTGCAGCGGTATCGGCGCGGCCTGGTCGGGCTGGACCGGGCGACCCGGAACATGCGAGTCGCCGTGCGCCGGATCGCCGCCGCCCTGGACACCGGTACCCCGCTGCCCGCCGAGCTGGCCGACGTGTTCGACCACCTGGCCGAGATCCTGCGGATGCTGGAGGGCGAGGTCGGCATGGCTCCCGAGCGCATGGTCTCGACCACCGCGCTGGCGGCCTTGGCCGGGCGGCTGGACCCGGGGCAACTGGGTGCCGACTCGCTCTCCGCCAACGTTGTGGTGGCCCAGCTGCGTTCGGTGGTGGTGGACCTGCTCGGCGTCGCCGGCATGGACGAACACCAGGCCCGCACCCTCCTGCCGGGCTAAGGCTGCGGCTGGGGGTGGCGCTAGGTTCACCAGCCCTGGTCGCATTCACCAGCGCTGGTTGCATTCACCAGCCCTGGTCGCGTTTGCCAGCGCTGGTTGCGTTGGAAGCGTTAAAAACCTGCTTCTACCGCGACTAACGCTGGTGAAGCTGGAGTTGAGAAGGAGGCTGGAGCGGGAGGAGGGAGCGGTAGGTGGCCAGGAAGGGGGTGGGGTTGTGGTGGTCCTGCATGGTGAAGCGGACGACGCGCAGGCCGACCTCGCGCAGTGCGTCCTCCCGGCGCTTCTCTTTCCAGAGATCTTCGCCGGCCAGGTACTTGATCCGCCCGTCGGCCTCGATCACGATCTGGTTGGCCTCGTCGAACAGGTCCACCCGGTAGATCCCCCGCCTCGTCCTGATTCTGACTTGCGGTTGCACCGGGGGCAGACCTGCCATCATCAACCTGGCGCGGGCCAGGGACTCCAGCGGGCTCTCCGCCCTCGGATCGGCGTGACGCACTGCCCAGCGCACGTTCTGAGCTCCAGGCGCGGCGATCTGCTCGGCGATACGCCGCTGCAGCACCGGTAGGTCGCAGTGCCCCCGTGCGAGCGCAGCGTCGGCAATGGCCAGGGCCCAGGGTCGAGGCCAGTGCCGCCCGCAGTCCCAGACGGTGCGCGGCGCGCTGGTGACTCTGATGCCGTTGGCCAATGTCAGCACGTCCTGCTTGGACAGCCAGGCCCGGCGGACCAGCGCGCCCTCCCCCGGGCCGGTCTCACCCCGGTTCAGAGTCGTCCGGGGCAAGGTCGAATAGACCCGCGCCGGGGGCCGGTTCAGCGGAGTCGGCAGATCGAGCAGGACGGCGGCCGAGAACGCGCAGGCGACGGCCTCAGGTCGCACCCGCTGGTCGGCCATCACCTGCAGGATGTGACGTCCCTGAGGGGCCTGCTCCTGCCAGGCTGCTGCGGAGGTGTACACCCCGCGGCGGAGACGTACGAGGTGCTGCCGCTGCGCGGCTCGGGCCAGTTCGCTCTTGGCAAGTCCGGCCGTAACCGCTTCCTGGGTGGTGAAGACCGGGCCGAGCAGAGCTGTCAGTTCCTCGAAGGCGGTGTTCTCGAGCATGGCAGAACGATGCTGCACGGCGTCGGACTGCCCGCCAAGTTATCCACAGGCCACGTTTGTCGCGGGTCAGGGGTGGGCGCGGAGGGCGGCGAGTTGCTCGGGGGTGTCGCAGTCGGTGGAGGCGCCGAGGTCGGGGACTTCGGTGATGGTGAGGGCGCGGACGAGGGCGCGCATGGGTTTGCCGGGTAGGGGGGCCAGGTCGCGCAGGGCGGTAAGGAGGGCTGAGGTGCGGTAGATGGCAGCCAGTGGCTGGCGGTGGCCTTCGGCGTCGCGGAAGAGGGCGGCCTCGGCGTCGGTGGTTTCGAGCAGGACGTTGAGCAGGCGGTCTACGTCGGCGGGGGTCAGGTGGGTCAGGTCGGTGGCGAAAACGCCGGTGAACGGGGTGACTTCGGGGTCTAGCAGCTGGACCCCGGCCATCAGACCGGCCAGGGGGCCAGTGCCCGGGGGGTCTTCACGCGTCCATTCGACTGCGCGCGCGGTGGGGCGCGGTTCGCCCACCACCACTGTGCGCACGGCCGACGAGGTGGCTGCCAGAACGCCGTCCAGCAGGGGGATGCCGCCGACCAGCAGGGCGCCCTTGTCTACGCCACCGAGCCGCTGACCCGTACCACCAGCGAGCACTACCGCAGCCAGATGCGTCATGAGGTAGGCACTTTCGGCCCGACCCCGGTTGCCCCGCCGGAGGGGAGCGACGAGGCCAACGGGTCGCCGACGTCCTCAATTCGTTCCAGCACGTCGCCGAATTCCAGCTGGAGCAGCGAACCGGGGTCGGAGAGCTCGTCCCAGGAGCGCGGCGCGGCGGCGGTGGGGCGCTCGCGACCGCGCGGGGAGAACGGGCAGATGGTGGTCTTGGCCCCGTTGTTCTGGCTCCAGTCCAGCAGCACCCGGTTCTTGCGCAGGTTCTTGTTCATCCGGGAGACCACCAGACGCGGCAACGACTTCTCCAGTTCCTCGGCCAGGCGATGAGCGTAGTCGCTGACCGTGGCCGAGTCCTGTTTGCCGGAGACCGCGGCGTACAGCTGCATGCCCTTACCCCCGGAGGTGACCGGGTGGGGGTCCAAGCCGTCCTCCTGGAGGCGCTCGCGCACAGCCAGAGCGACCTCGGCACACTGCGGCAGGCCGGCCGGCGGACCGGGGTCGAGGTCGATAACCAGCAGGTCCGGGTTCTTCGCGGCGCCTCGCGGGCCAACCCGCCACTGGGGTACGTGCAACTCCAGCGCCGCCAGGTTGGCCGCCCACATCAGCCCGGCCAGATCGTCGATCAGGGGGTAGGTGACCATCTCCCGGTCCTTCGTGCTGCCCGGGGCGGGCAGGGTGACGTCGCGCAGCCAGGAGGGCGCGCCCCGCGGCACGTTCTTCTCGAAGAAGGTGGGGCCCGCCTCTACCCCGTCGGGCCAGCGCTTACGGGTGGCCGGACGATCCCGCAGGTGCGGCAGCAGCAGGCCGGCCACCCCGGTCAGGTAGTGCAGCAACTCGCCCTTGGTGGTGCCGGTGGACGGGTAGAGCACCTTGTCCAGGTTCCTCAGTCGCAGCGTACGGCCGCCCACCTCGACCAGTTGTTCCTCGCCCGCCACCCAGGCCTCCTCGAGAGATCACTCGTACCGGACGTCCTCTGGTTCAAGATCGCTGCGGATGCCCCGGAAGACCGGCTGCCGCAACCGGCCGCCCTCGGTCCGGCCCAGGTGCCGGGCGTCCACCACGACCACGGGCTCGACCCAGGTCGTACCCCGGGCATCGGCCCGCGGCACCTCTTCGGAGAACGGGGGTTTGTCCCGCTCCAAGGGCTTCAGCAGGCGGCGTAGGGAGGCCTGCGGCCCGGCCGCGGTCAGCCCGCTGCCCATCCGCCCGGCGAAACGCAGTACCCCGGGCGCCGACCAGACCCCGATCAGCAGCGCCCCGATCTGGTTCCGGTCGTTCACCTCCGGCCGCCAGCCCCCGATCACCACCGACTGCACCCGGCGGTGGGCCAGCTTGCGCCAGTCGCTGCTGCGCGCCCCCGGCCGGTAGACCGAGCTACGCCGCTTGGCCACCACCCCCTCGAGCCCTTGCTCGAGTGTGGCCTCCAGCAGCACGTCCACGTCCTCGTAGATCGGCGAGAGCTGCCAGTGCTCGCCCGAGGCGGGCAACCGCTCCAGCGCCGCCCGCCGCTCCTGCCAGGACCGGGCCATCAGGTCCACGCCGTACATCCGCAGCGCGTCGAAGGCGATCAGCGTGGCTGGATTACGAGCCGCCAGGGCCGACGCCCGGCGCGGGTCGCTCACGTGGATCCGATCGGCCAGGGCGGTGAAGGAGGGCACCCCGTCGGCCAGGATCACCACCTCGCCGTCGATCAGCACGTCGGAATGGGCCTGGCCGATCACCGCCAGTTCGGGGAAGGCGGCGGTGATCTCCCGTTCCGACCGGCTCCAGAGCCGGACCGCGCCGTCGTGGATGTCGGCCAGCACCCGCCAGCCGTCCCACTTGACCTCGTAGGCCCAGCGCTCGCCGTCGGCCGGGAGCCCCCGATCGGGGTCCGCGGCGGTGGCCAGCATCGGGCGCATGGCGCCATCAGAGCACAGCGAGGTGTAGATCACGCACCCTCAATCCAACCTTCGGCCGAACCGATGACTTTTTCCGTCCGCCCAGGTCAGTACCGATGAAGTAGACCTGGACCCGCACCTTGACCTGGCCCGCCGCACCCCCGTCCCGCATGATTGGGGGCAGGTTCTGCGCGTGTCGGCCTTGACACGCCCGACCAGGGTCGACGGCGACTGTGAGGAGACTCCACGATGCGAGCGATCTGGAAGGGCGCGGTCTCGTTCGGCCTCGTCAACGTGCCGGTCCGGCTGTTCTCGGCGACCCAGGAGCACGACATCCGCTTCCACCAGGTCCACCGCGAGGACGGCGGGCGGATCCGGATGAAGCGGGTCTGCAGCGCCTGCGGCGAAGAGGTGGCCTGGGACCAGCTGGCCAAGGGCTACGAGGCCGAGGACGGCCGGCTGGTGGTGCTCACCGACGAGGACTTCGAGCAGTTGCCCCTGGCCACCGGCCGGGAGATCGACGTGGTCGAGTTCGTGCCCACCGGGCAGGTGGACCCGATGCTGTTCGGCAAGTCGTACTACCTGGAGCCGGACGCCCGCGCGGCCAAGCCCTACGCCCTGCTGCGCGAGGCGCTGGCCGCCACCGACCGGGTGGCCGTGGTGAAGGTGGCGCTGCGCCAGCGGGAGTCGCTGGCCGTGCTGCGGGTGCTGGACAAGGTGATCATGATGCAGACCCTGCTGTGGCCGGACGAGATCCGCGCGGCCGACTTCCCGATCCTCGAGGAGGACGTGGAGCTGCGCCCGCAGGAGCTGCGGATGGCCGCCTCGCTGGTGGACTCGATGGCCGCGGACTTCGAGCCCGAGGAGTTCGAGGACGACTACCAGCAGGCCCTGGTCAAACTGGTGGAGGCCAAGCTGGAGGGAGCCGAGCCGGCCCCGGTGGAGGCCGGTGAGGAGTCCGCCACCGAGGTGGTCGACCTGCTGTCGGCCCTGCAGGCCAGCGTGGACCGGGCCAAGGCCTCACGGGGCGAGAAGCCGGAGAAGAAGGCCCCGGTCAAGAAGGCCGCCCCGGCGAAGAAGACGGCCAAGAAGGCCCCCGCCAAGAAGACGGCAAAGAAGACACCGGCCCGCAAAACCGCGTGACGCTTCAACATTGGTAGCCGACTGTTCGCAGTTCGACAGTTGGCGGGCGAGTCGTACTTGTGGCACAGTCACCGAGAGTCGGCCCCGGTCGGTCGATCACCGGACAGCTGGGTGCGAAGGACGGCAAGTGTGCTCAATCCGGTGCGGCGAGCGCTGCTGGTGCTGGCAATCTGCAGTTTCGGTCTCGGCACCGGCGAGTACGCCGCCCTGGGCCTGCTTCCGGACATCGCCCGCGACCTGGACATCACCGCCACCCAGGTAGGCAACCTGATCTCGGCCTACGCGCTGGGCGTGGTGATCGGGGCGCCGGTGCTGGCCGCGGTCTCGGTCCGGTTCCCCCGCAAGGGCCTGATCATCTCGCTGGTCCTCGCGCTGGCGGTGGGCAACCTGCTCTCCGCGGCGATGAGCGACTTCTGGAGCCTGCTGGTGATGCGGTTCCTGGCCGGGCTGCCGCACGGCGCGTTCTTCGGCCTGGCCTCGGTGCAGGCCGCCAACCTGGTGCCGCGTCACCACCGCAGCCAGGCGATGGCGATCGTGTTCGCCGGCCTGACCATCGCCAACGTGATCGGGGTGCCGGCGACCACCTACATCGGCCAGAACACCTCCTGGCGGGTGGTCTTCGTGCTGGTCGCGGCGGTCGAGCTGCTCGGCGTGCTGGGAGTGCTGGCGGCGGTGCCGCGCACCCGGCGGGAGGAGGCCGGGCCCTCGGACCTGCGCAGCGAACTGCGGGCGTTCAAGAACCTGCAGATCTGGCTGGCGCTGGGGATCGCGATGGTCGGCTGCGGCGCGATCTTCTCCACCTTCAGCTACATCGCCCCGATGATGACCGAGGTGGCGGGCTACTCCCACGCCAGCATCACGCCCCTGCTGGTGTTGTTCGGCCTGGGCATGACCTTCGGCAACCTGATCGGCGCCCGGCTGTCGGACCGCTACGAGGTCAGCAAGGTGGTCTACGGCGTGATGAGCGCCCAGGTGGTGGTGGCCGGCGTCTTCTACTTCTCGGCGGGCAACAAGATCGCCTCGGCGGTGATGATCTTCCTCTTCCCGTTCTGCAACACCATGGCCTTCCCCGCCCTGCAGAACCGGATCATCAGCATGGCCGGCGGCGCCCCCAACCTGGCCGCCGCGAGCATGCACGCCGCCTTCAACATCGCCAACTCCCTCGGCGCCTGGCTCGGTGGCCTGACCATCGCCGCGGGCATGGGCTACAACTCGCCGAACCTGGTGGCGGTGGGCCTGGGCGTGGTGGCCGCAGTGATCGCGCTGTATGCCGCCAGGATGCAGAACTCGCTGGTCCGCAGCGTGGGACCGACGCTGGGCGACGTGCCGCCGGCCAACAACGGAATGCGGCTGCCGACCGGGCGGATTCCGGTGGTCGGGATGAACACCAACCCGATCCCGCTGGACGGCTGGTACACCAACACCGGCCAGATCCCGATGGTGCCGTTCAGCACCGGCCAGATCCCGCAGGTGTCCCAGCGCACCGGCCAGGTTCCGATGGTCCCGTTCAGTACCGGCTCGATCCCGGTGGCCGCCCGCACCGGGCCGCTGCCGGTGGCGCGCCGGGCCGGGGGCCGGGGACCGGTGACCGGGCAGATCCGGGTCGAGGACCAGCACCCGATCACCGGGCAGTTCTCCGCGATGGACCCGACGCCGGTCCCGACCTTGGGCCCCAAGGTGAGCCCGCAGCCCCACCCCGCACCAAACCCCCACACGGCGCCGAACCCCAACCCCGCGCCGAACCCGGACCGTCAGCCGAACCCGGACCGTCAGCCCAGCCACAGCCATGAGGCCCGGGCAAACAGCCAGATCCGTCCGAACAACGATCCCGGTCAGAGCAACCAGCCCGGTCAGAGCAACAGGCCCCGGACGAACCCCGAGCCGAACCCCAAACCGTCCCGCTGGCGTCCGATCGCAGCCCCGAGAACCGTCACCGTCGAGGTCCCGAAAGACGAAGAAGACGAACCGGACGCCGAACTCCCTCAGAACGCCGAACTACGGCCGAGCACCGAAACACCCCGGGCCGCCGAGGCTCCCCTGAACTGGGACCAAGCCGGCGCGAGCAAACCGAACCGCCCGCAGCACTCCTCCCCCAGGCACGGCCCGAGGCCTCCCGGCGGTACCGAGCCGGCCACAAAGCCCCAGCCCCCAGGGATCTGGCCACGTAGTCGCCCCTGAATGCCGGAATACCCGCCTCGGCGACCAGTTGTACTCTGATGGACAGCCAGAGGCGTCCGCATCGTCGGCAGATTCGACGGTTGGGCTCAATGATGCCGCCCCGCAGATTGTTCCGTATCACCCGATATCGCTCTCCCATAGAGCCGTAACGGGCTACTGCGCCCTGGCCGCCGACAAGCAACGAAAGGGGCGGCAAAGCCGTGTTCACTCCGGTCCGGCGAGCGCTACTGGTTCTGGCGATCTGCAGTTTCGGCCTGGGCACGGGCGAGTTCGTCGCCCTCGGCCTGCTGCCGGACATCGCCGCCGATCTCGACGTGAGCGTTCCCCAGGCGGGCAACCTGATCTCGGCCTACGCCATCGGCGTGGTCGTCGGCGCCCCGCTGCTGACCGCCGCCAGCGTCCGCTTCCCGCGCAAGGGCCTGCTGGTCAGCCTGGTGGTGGCGCTGGCCCTGGGCAACCTGCTCTCGGCGTTCATGCCGGACTTCTGGAGCCTGCTGGCCATGCGGTTCCTGTCCGGCCTGCCGCACGGCGCGTTCTTCGGGGTGGCCGCGGTGCAGGCCGCCAATCTGGTCGCGCAGAACCGGCGCAGCCAGGCCATGGCGATCGTGTTCGCCGGCCTGACCATCGCCAACGTGGTCGGCGTGCCGATGACCACCTACATCGGCCAGAACACCTCCTGGCGCCTGGTGCTCGCCCTGGTCGCGGTGGTCGAGCTGATCGGCGTGCTGGGGGTACTGGCGGCGGTGCCGCGCAGCGAGCGGATCGACCCCAGGTCGCCGGACGCCCCGCATCTGCGCAAGGAACTGAGCGCGTTCAAGAACAAGCAGATCTGGCTCTCGCTCGGGGTGGCCACCATCGGCGGCGGCGCCACCTTCGCCACCTTCAGCTACATCGCCCCGATGATGACCGAGGTGGCCGGGTATGCCGAGTCCAGCATCACGCCCCTGCTGGTGCTGTTCGGCCTGGGCATGACCTTCGGCAACCTGATTGGGGCCCGGCTGTCGGACCGCTACGACAGCACGCCGGTGATCTACAGCGCGATGGCGGCCAACGTGGTGGTGGCCGGCGTGTTCTACTTCGCCTCGGGCAACAAGATCGCCTCGGCCGTCCTGATCTTCCTCTTCCCGTTCTGCAACACCATGGCCTTCCCCGCGCTGCAGAACCGGATCATCAGCATGGCCGGCGGTGCCCCCAACCTGGCCGCCGCGAGCATGCACGCCGCCTTCAACATCGCCAACTCCCTCGGCGCCTGGCTGGGCGGTCTGACCATCGCCGCGGGCTACGGCTACAACTCGCCCAACCTGGTGGCTGTCGGCCTCGGTCTCCTCGGGGTGATGATCGCGGTGTACGCGGGGCAGACCCAGGGCTCGAGCGTCCGGGTGGTCCGCACCACCACGATCGGCGGGCGTAGTGCGGAAGAAGCACTGCATCGCTGACGCAAGCTCAAACCGAATGTGGGACGTCCTTGGTCACCGGGGGCGTCCCACTCGCGTTTGCGTTCATGATCACGAACGCCGGGGCGATGCTTGAGTTTTCATGCATCGCGGCCGATTCGTACCAATAGAACCATTTGCAGCACTGCCCGCTCGCTGCACTCCGGTCGACAAGCCGTGGATGTGGCGAAGAAACCCGTTCGCGGGCCCGGTTTTGGCGGACGATGCGCCCCTGGACGGGCAGAATTACCTAGTAGGCCGAACGGGTGAACAGCCTCACTACTCGTGATCGGCCGAGTGAGCTGCGTAGCTTGGGCCTGCCTTGAGGTCTGGACAACTACAACTCTGAGTGCACTACCCTGTTCCGATGGTGACATTGGTATCGTTCCGTGACGAACGATCCGCGCACCGCAACGGCCAGGTCCAATTCTCGTCACGGGGGGATGTGAGCACGATTCGCGGCAGGCAACGCTCCGACCTGTTCGACCGCAACGAGCAGGCCGACGTGCCCGGGCGCCGGCCCGACGTGGTGGATCTACGGGTACCGGCCGACCCCGCTTATCTGGCCGTGGTCCGTACTGCTGCCGCCGGTCTCGGCACCCGGCTGGACCTGACCCTCGACGAGATCGAGGATCTGCGGATCGCCGTGGACGAGGCCTGTTCCCTGCTGCTGGGCGGCCGGTCCCATCCGGGCCGCACCCTGGAGGCGGCCTTCGAGGTCGGCCTGATCGGCAGCCAGCACCTGTCCGTCACCATCTCCGGGCCGGTCGCCGACCTGCCCCGGGAGGCCAGCTTCTCCTGGTCGGTGCTGCGGGCCCTGGCCGGTGACGTGATCACCGGGGGCACCAGCACGGGCGCCTGGATCAAGCTCAGCGTGCCGGGGCGGGCCGAACGGTGAGCCTCAAACCCGACGCTGACGCCCGTCTGCACGTTCTGCCCCGCAGCCAGCCCGAGATCGTCCGCCGGGTGGAACCCGAGCCGCGCGAGCATCCGGAGCCGGCGCCCCCGCCCGACCTCATCGACCTCGACGAAGAAGAGGATGACGACGAGGACGACGTACGGGACGATCCGGACGCCGCCCTGGCGATCAGTGATCCGGATCTGCACCGGCTGGCCTCGATGTCGCCGGCCCACCCGCAGTACCAGCAGTTGCGCCGCACGGTGATCGAGGCCCACCTCCCCCTGGTCCACCACCTCGCCCAACGCTTCAAAGGCCGCGGCGAACCCTACGACGACCTCGTCCAAGTCGGCACCATCGGCCTCCTACACGCCGTCGACCGCTTCGACCCCCACCGCGGAGCCTTCGCCGCCTTCGCCGTACCCACCATCGTCGGCGAAATCCGCCGCCACTTCCGCGACCGCGGCTGGGCCATGCGCATCCCCCGCCGCATCCAGGACCTCGGCCGCCGCGTCTCCGAAGCCCGCGAAACCCTCACCCACACCCTCGACCGCTCCCCCACGGTGCGCGAGATCGCCCAGCACCTGGACGTGGACGCGGATCTGGTGCTGGAGGCGCTGGAGACGGCGAGCGCGTACATCACGGTGCCGCTGCAGACCACGTCCGACGAGTCCGACCGGATCGGCAAGACTTTCGAGGACGCCGGGCTGGAGCTGGTGGAGCAGCGCGAGACGTTGCGCCCGCTGCTGGCCCGCCTGCCGGTGCGCGAACGCCGCATCCTGGAGCTGCGTTTCGGCAAGGGCATGTCCCAGTCGCAGATCGCGGCCGAGGTCGGGGTGTCGCAGATGCACGTGTCGCGGCTGCTGACCAAGAGCCTGAACATCCTGAGAAGTGGTCTCACACAGGAACTCTGAGGAACCCAGATGCAAGCCGGACAGATCATCCGCGACGCCGACGGGGTGCGGCTCGTGTTCACCCGGGACTTTGCGGTGGCCGTCGAGCGGCTCTGGCAGGTGCTGACCGATCCGGAGCTCACGGCCCGCTGGATCGGCCGCTGGGCCGGGGATCCGGCCAGTGGCGAGGTGCAGCTGTGGATGTCGGCCGAGGAAGGCACTCCGGCCGCCACGGTGACGATCGGGGTCTGCGAGGCGCCGAGCGTGCTGGCCGTGACCACCTCGGCCGACGGCAGCGACTGGCCCCTGCGGCTGGCGCTGAGCGCGGGCGACGACACCAGCAGCACCCTGACCTTCACCCACGAGCTCACCGAGCCGGTGGACGTGACCAGCATCGGCCCGGGCTGGGAGTTCTACCTCGACCGCCTCGCCGCCGTGCTGAACGGCGACGAGGTTCCGGACGACTTCGAGAAGTACTACCCGGTGCGAGCTTCCGCCTACGCTTAGGCGCAGGCCTAGGCCGGCAGCAGCGAGTGCCGCACCACCGTCTGCTCGCGGCTCGGGCCCACGCCCACGGCCGAGATGCGCTGGCCGGAAATGGCTTCCAGCGCCTGCACGTAGGCCTGGGCGTTCTTCGGCAGGTCCTCGAACGTCCGGGCGGCCGAGATGTCCTCGCTCCAGCCGTCGAAGTATTCGTAGATCGGCTGGGCGTGGTGGAAACCGGTCTGCGTCATCGGCATTTCGTCGTGCCGCTCGCCGTCCACGTCGTAGGCCACGCAGACCGGGATCCGCTCGATCCCGGTGAGCACGTCCAGCTTGGTCAGCACGAAGTCGGTGACCCCGTTGATCCGGGCGGTGTAGCGCGCGATCGGCGCGTCGTACCAGCCGCAGCGGCGCGGGCGGCCGGTGGTGGTGCCGAACTCGCCGCCGACGTTGCGCAGCCGCATCCCCCACTCGTCGTGCAGCTCGGTCGGGAACGGGCCCTCACCGACCCGGGTGGCGTAGGCCTTGACCACGCCGATCACCCGGTCGATCCGGGTCGGCGGCACACCGGAACCGGTGCAGGCCCCGCCGGACGTGGCGTTCGAGGACGTCACGAACGGGTAGTTGCCGTGGTCGACGTCCAGCAGCGTGGCCTGGCCACCCTCGAACAGCACCACCTCGCCGCGGTCCAGCGCACTGGTCAGGGTGAGCGGGGTGTCGGCGACCATCGGGCGCAGCTTGTCGGCGTACGAGATCAGCTCGTCGAAGACCTCGTCGACGGTGATCGCGCGCCGATTGAACACCTTGACCAGCAGGTGGTTCTTGGCGTCGAGGGCACCCTCGATCTTCTGCCGCAGGATGTTCTCGTCGAACAGGTCCTGCACCCGGATCCCGACCCGGCTCATCTTGTCGGCGTAGGTCGGGCCGATCCCGCGACCGGTGGTGCCGATCT
This sequence comes from Kineosporia babensis, assembly GCF_021129305.1. Classification (GTDB taxonomy): domain Bacteria; phylum Actinomycetota; class Actinomycetes; order Actinomycetales; family Kineosporiaceae; genus Kineosporia; species Kineosporia babensis. The sequence goes on from NZ_JAJOMB010000001.1 coordinate 492,173, forward strand.
TGCGCTTGCCCAGGAACCGCTCGACCGTCTTGTCCAGGGTGCGGTTGTACGACGGGATCAGGTGGGCGTTGGCCGAGACCAGCAGCTTGGAGCAGTCGATGCCCCGCGCGGTCAGGCCGTCGATCTCGTGGAACAGCACGGAGAGGTCGATGACCACACCGTTGCCGATCACCGGGATGCAGCCCGGCGTCAGGATGCCCGAGGGCAGCAGGTGCAGGGCGTACTTCTCGCCGTCGACGACCACGGTGTGACCGGCATTGTTGCCGCCGTTGAACTTGACCACGTAGTCGGCCTCGGCGCCGAGGGCATCGGTCGCCTTGCCCTTACCCTCGTCGCCCCACTGGGCTCCGATCAGCACGATCGCGGGCATCTACCGGGCTCCTTAGCTCACCCCTGGGTGTGGGGTCCGGTGGTTGATGCTACCGCGACCGGGCTCACAGGTGTTTCAGCAGGGTCTCGGCCAGCCCGTTGCCGGACATCCAGGCCTGCTCCACCCGGGAACGCGGCCCCCAGGCGTCACCGCAGACCCCGATCAGCCCGCTGCTGTCCCCGGTGCCGTGCAACCCGAACGGCTCGAGGTGGGTGCGGGCCGGAGCAGCGAACGACCAGCGGTGGATCCGGGCCCACTCGGCCTGCGGGGTGGGCTCGGCGCCGAGCACCCGGCCCAGCTCGGCCAGCATCGGCTCGATCCCCGAGCTGGGGTTCTTCAGCCGGGGCCGGGCGAAGTCGCTGGTGCTGTGGGCCACCAGCAGCGGCACCCCGTCGGCGTGGCTGCGACCGCTGTCGGCGATCCAGGTGAGCACGTCGGAGTGGTTCACGAACACCCCGTCGAACTCCGGCCACCAACGACCGGACCAGGGCGCCCACAGCGTGAGCACCGGGTGCTGACCGGAGCCGCTCACCCCAAGCCCGCTCGCCACCGAAGCCGGCAGCAGGCGCTCGGCCTGCGGATCGGGCATCGCCAGCACCACGGCCGCCACCGGTTCCCCGTCCACCGTGGGCCGGCCGTTCTCCAGCCCGACCGACTCGACCAGGTGCGCCGTCTCCACCCGTAGTCCCTGGGCCAGGTTCTCGACCAGGCCGCGCAGGCCTCCGGCCCCGGGCACGGTGGACCAGCGCTGCATCCCGTGGCTCTCAGGGCGCAGCCCCGCCTCGTCCAGGACCGAGAACTTGTCCGTCCAGGGCTGGGCCAGCCCGGCGTGCTGCCAGGCGGCCACCACGTGGGCGAACAGCGACTCGCGCACGGTGAAGTAGGGCGCCCCGATGTCCACCGCGTGCCCGACCGACAACGACGACACCGGGCCGACGTACTCGGTCTTCACCGCCATCCGGCCGCCGATCCGGCGGCCGCGTTCGTAGATCCGGACCCGTACTCCGGCGTCGTGCAGGCGGCGGGCGCAGGCGACCCCGGCGATCCCCCCGCCCACCACGACGACGGTGCGGGACAAAGGGCTCAGCGCTGGACCGCCCAGCTCAGCACGTTGAGTGCGGAGGCGGCCTCCGGGTCGCAGTCGGCCACGAACTTGGCGATCCGCTCGCGCTCCTCGTCCTCGCCGATCGCGGCGGCGGAACGGCCGAGCGCAGCCAGCGCCCGCAGGAAGCCCTGGTTGGGCAGGTGCGACCACGGCACCGGGCCATGGCCCTTCCAGCCGTTGCGGCGCAGGGCGTCCAGACCACGGTGGTAACCGGTGCGGGCGTAGGCGTAGGCCTCGATGTCGTTGCCCGCCTCCAGCGCCCGCTCGGCCAGTGCGGCCCAGGCCAGGCACTGCGCCGGGTTGGCGGCGGCCACGTTCTCCAGCGGGGCCCCGGCGGCGATCGCGTCCCGGGAGACGGAGTCGTCCGGCAGCAGGGTCGGCGGCGGGGAGTTGAGCAGGTTCTGATGCGTGGTCACGGGCTCAGTCTGCCTCAGCCGGAGGCTGAGACGCTCGTCCGGAAAACCCGCCACGCACGAAACCGGCGTGGCCCGAAACCCCGGGCCACGCCGTCCCCAGTTGTTACTTGATCTTCGTGCCCGCGCTGCGCAGCGCCTCGCAGGCCTCCTGGACCCGGGCGGCCAGACCGGCCTCGGCCAGCTTGCCCCAGGCCCGCGGGTCGTACTGCTTCTTGTTGCCGACCTCGCCGTCGATCTTCAGCACCCCGTCGTAGTTGCGGAACATGTGCTCCACCACCGGGCGGGTGAACGCGTACTGGGTGTCGGTGTCCACGTTCATCTTGATCACCCCGAAGTCGACCGCGGCCGAGATCTCCTCCGGCAGCGAGCCCGATCCACCGTGGAAGACCAGGTCGAACGGCTTGTCCTGGCCGTAGGCGACGCCGATCTCGTCCTGGATCTGCTTGAGGATCTCGGGACGCAGCTTGACGTTGCCCGGCTTGTACACGCCGTGCACGTTGCCGAACGTGAGAGCCGTCAGGTACCGGCCCTTTTCGCCGAGACCGAGAGCCTCGACGGTGGCCTTGGCGTCGGCCACCGTGGTGTACAGCTTGTCGTTGATCTCGTTGGCGACGCCGTCCTCCTCGCCGCCGACCACGCCGATCTCCACCTCGAGCACGATCTTCGCCGCCGCGGTGAGCTCCAGCAGTTCCGCGGCGATCTTCAGGTTCTCGTCCAGCGGCACCGCCGAGCCGTCCCACATGTGCGACTGGAACAGCGGGTTCTCGCCCCGGGCAACCCTTTCCGCGCTGATCGCCAGCAGCGGGCGGACGTAGCCCTCGAGCTTGTCCTTCGGGCAGTGATCGGTGTGCAGGGCGATGTTGACGTCGTAGTTCTTGGCCACCTCGTGCGCGTACTGGGCCAGGGCGACCGCGCCGGTGATCATGTTCTTGACGGTCGGGCCGGACGCGTACTCGGCGCCCCCGGTGGAGATCTGCACAATGCCGTCACTGCCCGCCTCGGCGAAACCCCGGATCGCGGCGTTCAGCGTCTGGGAGGACGTGACATTGATGGCGGGGTATGCGAACGACCCGGCCTTGGCCCGGTCGAGCATCTCCGCGTAGACCTCAGGGGTTGCAATCGGCATCTGCCTGCTCCTGTGCGGTTCGTCGCGTGCGTCTTCTTCGTGCATGCCACCCACCGCAACCGCACCCGCACCGCATCCGGTCGGGCGACGGCCCTTCCGGCGGGCTCTGCGTCGCTCTCGCTACGCCGATCCTTGCACGTAACGCCCGTCCGGTCTCGCCCTCCAAGCCGTCCAAGAGCCTCGAATTCCTAGGCAGAGGTGCCCTTTTACATAGGACGGTGTCACTGTCCAACGACTCTGGACAGGAATCGCCGAACGGTCGTGTCCAAGTTGTCCGGACAAGTGCTGTGATCCAGGTGACCTGCGTGATCGACACGACGTCCGCAGCTCTGGTGCGGCGCGCGTTCAGTGGTTCTGAACCTGTCCGGACAGCGTGACCGACGCAACTACGTGTTCTAGGTCAAACGTCGTCAGAGTCCGGTGTCCCAGGCCGCCGCGCCGGGCGTCACCACTCCGGTCTCGTAGGCCACCACCACCGCCTGCACCCGGTTGCGCAGGCCGAGTTTCGACAGCACCGAACTCACGTGCGTCTTCACCGTGGTCTCGCTGACCACCAGGTGGGCGGCCAGATCGGTGTTGGACAGGCCGCGGGCCATCCCACCCAGAATCTGTTTCTCCCGCTCGCTGAGCGAGGCCAGACGCTGGGCCCAGTGACTGCTGGGGATGTTCGGGGGCGCCACCGCCGGCCGGGTCCGCTCCAGTTCCAGACAGTGCGCGATCAGCGTGTTGGTCACCACCGGATCCACCAGGGAGTTGCCCGCGTGGACGGTACGCACGGCCGCCACCAGTACGTCGGGCCCCGCGTCCTTCAGCAGGAAACCGCTGGCCCCCACCCGGATCGCACCGAGGACGTACTCCTCGTCGTCGAACGTGGTCAGGATCAGCACGGCGGGCAGGTGCGCACCGGCGGCGCCGGCGTCGACCAGCCGGCGGGTGGCCTCGATCCCGTCCAGCACCGGCATCCGGATGTCCATCAGCACCACGTCGGGGCGTACCTCGGCCACCATGGTCAGGGCGGAGGCGCCGTCGGCAGCCTCACCGACCACGGTCAGATCGCTCTCGTGGTCGATGATCATCCGCAGCCCCGCCCGGATCACCCCTTGGTCGTCGACGACGGCGACACGGATCGATTCGCTCAGCACGCGGTTCATCCTCCTGGTTTTTGCTTACGGACGCGGTGCGCCCCTTTGGTGCCCGAAGGCACCTGGGCGCGGGGAGCGTCCATTTGTTTGAGGACGTTTGTGCTTTGGCTGGGTGGGAGGGTTTCAGCCGGCGTGGGGCAGGGCCTGCGGGGGTTCGCTTTCCATCGCCATGGCCAGGCGCGCCCGTACCAGCCAGCCGCCCAGGTGCGAACGGCCGATCTCCAGGGTGCCGTCGCACGAGGCCGCCCGCTCACGCATCCCGACCAGACCGTGCCCGGAACCGAAGGTGGGGGTACGACGCACCGGCATGGGCTGACTCGCGCCGATCCCCGCCAGCGGAATCCCGGCGGGCTGGGTGTTGCGGGTCTTCTGGGCGCCGCCATCGTCGTGCACCTCGATCAGCAGCTGACCCCCAGAAGTCAGCACCAGGACCAGCGCCTGCCTGGCCCGGGCGTGGATCAGCGCGTTGGTCAGCGACTCCTGCACGATCCGGACCGCGGCCAGCTCGACCGCGGCGGGCAGGATCGGCTGGATCGGGGGCAGTCGCAGGTCGACCGGCATCCCGACGGCCTCCATCCGGGCCGCGATCTGGGGGATCTCGGCCAGCGTGGCCTGCGGGGTGAGGCTGCCGCCGGAATCGGTGGAACGCAGCACCCGCACCACCTGACGCATCGCGGCCAGGGTGTGCTGCCCGTCCAGGGCGATCCAGCGCACCGCGTCGCGCAGCTGCTCGGGCTGGGTGTCGGCGACCCGGTCCGCCGCCTGGGCCCGCAGCACCACCGCACTGATGTGGTGTGCCACCACGTCGTGCAGCTCCCGCGCGATCCGGGTGCGCTCGGCGGTGACCATCTGGTCGGTCTCGATCTGCCGCAACCGTTCCACCTCCTCCTGCCGCCGGCGCAGCTCCTCATTGGCCCGCCGCTGCTGGTACGACGCGCGACCGAGCAGAACGGTGGCGATGAAGGCGGCCGCGAAGAGTCCGGTGCGGGAGGGAGCGAAGTCCCACAGTGTCGGCAGGTCGCCGTACTCGATCATGTATTTCAGCCACCAGTCGGCCGGATTGAACCCACTGGCGAAGATCAGCCGCAGCAGTCCGCCCAGACCAATCAGCAACACCCAGGGGGTACGCATCGCCCCACGAGCGGCCACCGTGTAGCCGGCCAGGGCGTAGGGAATGACGTGCCAGTAGGTCATCATCCACTGGCCGTAGGCGTCGGGGTAGAGCAGAGCGACCCCGACCAGAGTGAGGCGGGGGAAGCGGTCGCGGGTCAGCAGAACGAGCACCACTGCCCAGCCCAGGGACTGGTACGGCCCCTGACCGATCCGCGGATACCACTCCCCGTAGGTCGACAGCCAGTTCATCCCGAGCCACCAGCCCGCGCCCACCAGAGCTGCGATCAGCACGGCCCGGGGTGGAGGCAGGATCCGATCACGCAGGAAGAGCCAGGCCCGCAGCGCTGGATGGATCGTCACCGTCCGACCATACGACCAGCTGAGTGGCCGGTTCCTCCTCCTGGAGGATGAACGGCAGCCGTCCAGAACCTCGTTCTGTAGGAGGACCGGGCCGGCAGGCGGACCCTCCCGTGGCCCGATGTGCGGCCTGACCTGCACAGCCACGCTCTAGCCATGGCTGGAAACGATCTCTTCGACCACCTGGTACACCCCGAGCCCACGCTGTGGCCCGGGGTGCGGCCGGCCGTGGCGGTGCGCCCGATCAGCGCCGCCGAGCACGAGCGGTTCGCCGAGTCGAACGCCGCCAGCATCCTGCAGACGCCGGCCTGGGCCGGGGTCAAGCGCTCCTGGCGCAGCGAGAGCCTGGGCTGGATCGAGGACGGTGAACTGGTCGGCGCTGCGCTAGTGCTGCACCGGCCGGTCCCGGGCACCAATCGCAGCCTGGCCTACGTGCCCGAGGGCCCGACGCTGCCCTGGCAGCGGGTGGTCACCGATCCTGCCCTGTGGCTGGACCCGTTTCTGGAGCACCTGCGCGCCCAGCACGCCTTCGCCGTGCGGATCGGGCCCACGCAGGCGGTGCGCAGCTGGGAAACCACGACGGCCAAGCGCGGCTTGTCCTCACCGGATCTGCGCCGCTTCTCGGACCTCGCCCCGGATCGTTACGAGCGGGACGGCGTGGCGCTGCTGAAAGTGCTTTCGGCGCAGGGATGGACCTCGCTGGAGGACGAGTCCGGGGCCTTCACGGCCGGTCAGCCCCGGCTGGGGGTACGACTGGATCTGCGCGAGCGCACCCCGGAGCAGTTGCTGAAGGGGATGAATCAGCAGTGGCGGCGTAACGTCAAGCGGTCGATCGCGGCGGGGGTCAGCGTGCGGCCGGGCGTGAAGGGCGACCTGGCGGTGTTTCACCGGTTGTACGTGGAAACCGGTGAGCGCGACGGGTTCACGCCCCGGCCGCTGAGTTACTTCGAGCAGATGTGGGACGCGTTGGGTCCGGTTCTGCGGCTCTGGGTCGGCGAGGTCGAGGGGCAGGCTCTGGCGGCTGCGCTCACCGTGGATACCGACCGCACCTGCTGGTACACGTACGGCGGTTCCACCTCTCAGCGCCGCGAGGTCCAGGCCAGCACAGCTGTGCAATGGGCGGCCGTGCAGGCCGCGCTGGCCCGCGGCAACTGGATGTACGACCTGCGGGGCATCGCCGACACTCTGGACGAGAACGAGAAGCTTTCCGGACTGCTGCGTTTCAAGCTCGGCCTGGGCGGAACCGTGCAGGAGACCACGGGCGAGTGGGAGTACACCCTGTCTCCGTTGTGGCACCGGGCTTTTCAGTTGCATCAGCGGATACAGAAGGCGCGGTCATGACTTTTCGGCTCAGCATCGACGAACCTCGCTGGCAGAGCGGTGTGCGGCGGGCGGCTCAGCAGCTGCCGGGCCTGGTCCCGGTGATCAAGGGCAACGGTTACGGCTTCGGACGCGAGCGGCTGGCGCAGCTGTCGGCACGGCTGGGGGTGGACACGGTAGCGGTCGGCACCGAGTCCGAGATCGCTTCGGTGCGGCGGTTCTTCCACGGCACGATTGCGGTGATGGCTCCGCTGACCTTGGCCGACCTGCGGTCGTCGACACCGGCGATCGGGGTGTTGCGGACCGTGGCGCATGCCGATGTGGTGCGTCGGCTGGCCGAACTCGACGGGCCGGAGGTGGTTCTGGAGCTGGACTCACCGGTGCACCGGCACGGCGTGACGCTGACCGAACTCCCTGAACTGGCCGAGCCGCTGCGCCGGGTGCGACTGGCCGGGGTGGCGATGCATCTGCCCAGCGGGGGTGATCGGCGGCGAGTGCTGGATTCGGTGCACCAGGCGCTGGCTGCGCTGCGGGCAGCCGGGATCACGGTGAGCACCTTGTGGGTGTCGCACCTGAGCGCGTCGGAACTGGCCTCCATCCAGGGCGTTGAGGTGCGGCCACGGGTGGGTACGAGTCTGTGGCTGTCCGACCGTCAGAGCTTCACCGTCACCGGCACGGTGCTGGACGTGCGCCGGATGCCGCCTCGGCAGGCGGTGGGCTATCGGCAGCGGCGGTTTTCCGGGGGCACGTTGCTGGTGGTCTCCGGGGGTACCGCGCACGGGGTCGGGCTGTATGCCAGTGCGGCACACGCCGGGCTGCGGGATGCGCTGAAGGGTGCGGTGCTCGGGGCGGTGCGGGGAGCAGGCTGGGCTCCTTCACCGTTCCACTGGCAGGGCCATCGGCTGAACTTTGCCGATGTCGCCCACATGCAGGTCTCGATGCTCGCCGTACCGGAGCACCGGGCCGCTCCGGCGGTGGGCGACCGGCTGATCTGTGACACCCGGATGACGGTGAGTACTTTCGATGCGGTCGAACTCGACCCCCAGCGTCCTGAATTCACCGCGGCGTCCTGAGCTCTTCGTGGCGCCTTGAGGCAGTTCGTCCCCACTTCGGAACTTGTCGGGTTACCGTCGAGTTGAACCCTCCAGCGGGCCCGACGACGTGCCGATCAGGGTGGTACTTGCCGGTTTCGGGGAGGGCGCAGTGGAACGTCGGCGCGGCCGTGCCTTCACAGCGTCACTGGCCCTGCTCTCCGTGGTGGCCGTGGCCGGCGGGGTGACCTGGCTGGCCTCCAGCCACAGCCGGATCCCGGCCTCTGCGCAGACCGATACCGCGCGCTGCGTCACCGCGGCCTTCCCAGGTGAAAGTGAGACGCTGGCGCCTTCACCCTCGCCTTCTGTCTCCTCCTCGCTCGAACCCACGCCGGCTCCGACCCCGGCGGCCAAGCTGATCCCGGCCGGCTGGAACGGGGTCTGGAGCACCTCGATGCAGGACCTGGACGGCCCGGACGTCAGCGGCCGCACCCTGCGCCAGATCGTGCTGCCGACTGCTGGGGGCACCAGTTTCCGGATCCGGCTGGCCAACACCTTCGGCACCGAACCGCTGCGGCTGTCCCGGGCCACCGCGGCCCTGGCGGTCGGCAGTGGCTCGCCCGACCTGCGCTCCGGCACCGCCCGCCGGGTCACGTTCGAGGGTGCGGCCGAGGTCGAGATCCCGCCGGGCGGAAAGGTGGTCAGCGATCCGGTCGAGCTGGCCTTCCGCTTCGGCCAGCCGCTGGCGGTGGACCTGGTGCCGCAGGGCCCGGCCACCGCGGGCTCCGGGCACAGCCGGTCGATCGCCACGTCGTACCTGGGCGAGGGCGACATGGCCGGCCAGACCTCGGGGGCGGCGTTCGCCGGCACCGTGCGCTCGTGGTTCTGGCTGGAGGGGATCGACGTGCCCGACCCGGTCGGCGCGGGCGCGATCAGCACCTTCGGCGACTCGATCACCGAGGGGATGAGCTCCACCGTCGACGGCAACCGGCGCTGGCCCGACCGGCTGTCGGCCCGGCTGCGGGCCGAGCCCACCACCGGCCCGATCGGCGTGCTGAACGAGGGCATCGGCGGCAACCGGGTGGTCTCGGAGAACCTGAGCTGCGCCTCACCCAGTGCCTCCGGCCTGCGCCGGTTCGAGCACGACGTGCTGAGCCGGACCGACGTGCGGGTGGTGGTGATCGCGCTGGGGATCAACGACATCGGCTCGGGCACCCCGGCCACCACGGTGATCGACGGCCTGACCGTGTTGACCGACCGGGCCAGGGAGCACGGCCTGCGGGTGGTCGCGGCCACGCTGACGCCGTTCAGCTGCGACGGCGGCTGCCTGACGCCGGAGAAGGAGCAACAGCGCACCCTGGTGAACGACTGGATCCGCAGCACCGACATCTTCGACGCGGTGGTCGACTTCGACGCCGCGGTGCGCGATCCGGCCGACCCGCAGCGGATGCTGGCGGCCTACGACTCCGGCGACGACCTGCATCCCAGCGATGCCGGGATGCAGGCGATGGCCGACGCTTTCGACCTGGCAGCGCTACTCGGGATCGGGTAGCCCGGCCTCCATCGACATCGAGCCGGGCCCGGGTTTGGGCCGGCGTGGCTCGCGCACCCCGGCCGAGCCGCCCTCGTCATTACCGAAGCCTTCCGGCCAGGGCCCGCTGCCGAAGACCGATCCACCTCGGCGCCGGCCCCCGACCAGCACCCGCTCGCGGTCGGCCCGCCAGCTGGCCATCTTCAGCGGGCCGTGAGCCTTGACCCAGCTCTGGGCGATCTCGGTACTGACCTTCAGCGCCGCCTCGGAGTGCGTCTCGGCCCGGACCCCGGAGGCCGTGACGGCCAGCGTGCCGTCCGCGGCGATCATCCGGATCGAGGAACCCAGCGGCCGGCCCGGGCTGTGTTTCCGCTCGAAGGCCGAGCGCAGACCGGGCGTCTCGAACGTCATTGCAACCGTGTACTTGGCCATGTCCCCTCCTGGCGGTCGACGGATCAGCATTTCGATTGTGGGCCGTGACCTACCGGCGGGTCTACGGCAGTACCGTTCCGGGACGGGCATTCCGCGTAGAGCCGAATCCGGCCCGGAACCGGACGGAACGCCCCAAAGAGACTGGAGAACGTATGAAGACGCGGGAGATCCGCTGCTGGCTGACGGACATGGACGGCGTTCTCGTACATGAGGGGGTGGCCCTGCCCGGGGCCGCCGAGTTCCTGGGCAAGCTTCAGGAGAACGAGCGGCCCTTCCTGGTGCTGACCAACAACTCCATCTACACCGCCCGCGACCTGCGGGCCCGGCTGCTGGCCTCCGGCCTGGACGTGCCGGAGGCCTCGATCTGGACCTCCGCCCTGGCCACCGCCCAGTTCCTGGCAGACCAGGAGCCCGGCGGCCGGGCCTACGTGATCGGTGAGGCCGGGCTGACCACCGCGCTGCACGAGGCCGGTTACGTGCTCACCGACACCGCACCGGACTTCGTCGTGCTCGGCGAGACCCGGACGTACTCGTTCGAGGCGATCACCAAGGCGATCCGGCTGATCGAGGGCGGCGCCCGGTTCATCGCCACCAACCCGGACCCGACCGGGCCCTCGGCCGAGGGCCCGCTGCCGGCCTGCGGGGCGGTGGCGGCGCTGATCACCCGGGCCACCGGGCGCGAGCCGTACATCGTCGGCAAGCCCAACCCGATGATGTTCCGCAGCGCACTGAACGCGATCGACGCGCACTCGGAGTACACCGCGATGATCGGCGACCGGATGGACACCGACGTGGTCGCCGGGATGGAGGCCGGCCTGGAGACCTTCCTGGTGCTCACCGGCTCGACCACCCAGGAGGACGTGCAGCGTTACCCGTTCCGCCCGTCCCACATCGTGCCCTCGATCGAGAGCCTGGTGGAACTGGTCTGAGCACAAGGGTTTCCGCGTCGCTGGGCCCTCCACCCAGCGACGCGGAAGTCTTCTACTGCCCCAGCCGGCGGATCAGCGGCAGCCGGGATCGGGTGGTCAGGAAGCCGATCGTCATCGCCAGGGCCGGCAGGCCGAGGGCGATCAGGAGCAACTGCGGCCAGGGCAGGACGAACCGCCAGGACTCGGCCTCGGCGAAGGCAGAGCCGTAGGCCCAGTCGCCCTCCTCCAGCCGGACCAGCACCCAGCCGGCCAGCACCCCGCTGAGCACCCCGAGAACCGCGCCCAGACCGGAGATCACACCGGCCTGCGCAGCTGCCATCCGGCGCCGCACCCCCGGCCCGGCTCCTACCGCGGCCAAAGTGGCCACGTCGGCCCGGGACTCGGCCGCGGCCAGGCCGACCGCGGTGAACGTACCGACCAGACCGACCACCGCGACCACCGCCCCCAGCACCAGCAGATAGATCTGGTAGTCGTCGACGTAACCGCGCTCGACGCTCAGATAGGCCCCGGCCTCCTCGTCCAGCTGCCGGTTGACCCGGTCCTCCTGGGCCTGAGAAGGAATTTCGCGGGCGATCGCGGCGAAACCACCACTCTCGAGCGAGATGCCGAGTTCCTCAGCGGCCCCGAGCGGATAGACCACACCGTACAGACTGTGCTGTCCGGGCTCGGCCAGCACCGCCTTCAGGGGTATCACTTTCGATCCGGTGACATCGCCCGCGTCGTCGTACCGCTCCACTCGCACCCGCACGGTACCGTCCGGCCAGAGCAGCTCCGGGTTGCTGGTGACGGCATTACCGGCCTTCAGCGCAGCCGCGTCGGACGGGGCCTGACCGGCGGTGATCACCGACAGCGCGGTTCCGTCGTCGAAGAGACGCCCGGAACTGAACTCGATGGTCTCGGCCGCGGCCCGGCGCCCGCACGGGCCGGGCCCGGCGATCTCGCTGCCCTCGATGATCTCGGTGACCTCGGCTTCGGCGAACTGCGATTCGGGGCACTCGGCGCCGGGCGGCATCAACGGCATGATCTCGAAATCTGTGCCGTTCGGCCCGTGTGTCGCGGGAATCTGGTACTCCTGGAACTCGCCGACCTGCAGTTCCTGTTCGACGATCGCCCGGGCCCGAGTCATCGAGGACACCATTCGCCCGTCGTCCCCGGTGCTCGAGGAGTTGAGCAGCACCACACTGTCGCCGGCGCTCGCCCGGTAGCTGCGCTCCTCGTGGTCGGTCAGCGCCGCCACGTAGACCAGGGCAGCGCTGCCGCCGGCGACCGCGGCCAGCACCGCGGCCACCGCCGGAGCCGTCCGGCTGCGCTGCCGGGCCGCGTCGCGCAGCGCGAAACGGGCGCTGAAGGGCAGGCCCACGGCCATCCGGGCGGCCAGGGCGACGATCGCGCCGGAGGCCATCACCATGCCGACCTCGACCACGCCGATCCCCAGCACGGCCAGGAAAGGCAGGCGCTGGACCGCTCCGAGAGTCGCGAAAACGGCTCCGGTCAGGGCCAGGAACAGCCCGGCCACCGGCACCCGCAGCTTCGGTGGGTGGTAACCGCGTCGGCCGGTCAGGGCCGCCACCACGTCCAGCTTGGCGGCTTGGCGGGCCGGCACCAGCGAGGCGCCGACCGCGGTCAGCCCGCCCACGGCGACCAGCACCAGCAGATCCGTCAGGTGGATGTCGATCCGGACCATGCTGTAGTCGAGGTAGCGCAGCACCTGGATCAGCAGCGCCCCCAGCCCGGCGCCCAGTCCGGCCGCGACCAGGCTGCTGAGCACCCCGATCAGGCCGTTCGTGGCCAGCACGACAACGCGCAGGTCCCGGCGCTCGGCCCCGCCGGCCGCCATCAGGGCCAGGGTGTGCTGATTGCGCCGCGCCCCCACGGCGATCGCGGGCCCGGCCATCAGGGCGACCTGCAGCAGGGCCATCCCGATCAGCACCACGACGATGCCCACCAAGTCGGCGTCGTACTCGAAGGCGTAGTCGGCGTCGGTGAAGGGCACCCGGTCGGCCGGGGGCGGGTCGGCGACCACGGCCCGGCTCAGCACCCGGGCCCCGGTCTGGTTGATGTTGAGGACGTGGTCCCAGGTCACCGGATCGGGACCGACCACCAGCAACCGGTAGCGGGGCGCGGAACCGCCGTAGTACGCACCCTCGTCGAGGGTTTTGAACCCCTCGTCCGGGAAGAGCGAGCCCGGCCGGCCGATCACTTCCTTGTACACGTCCAGCCCGCTCACCACCCCGACCACCCGCAGGCGCTGCTCGGGATGGGCGGGCGAGGGCCGGTAGAACAGGTCGTCGCCCACCTCCACCCCGAGGGCAGCGATCTTCTTGCTGACCACCACCTCACCGGGTTGCTGCGGGGCCCGGCCGGACTCCTGCTCGATCACACCCTCGATCCCGTGGGCGGTGTAGTCGAACTCGCGTACCGTGGTGGCCAGGTAACGCCCGTCCCAGTGTAGGTTTCGGCTGGATTCCAGCCACCAGTCGGCCACCAGCTGGTCGCGGGCGGGCAGGAGCGCGGCCAGCCGCTTCTCGAACTGCTCCACGGTCGGCGGGTTCTCGTGCGAGAAGTCCGGCGTGGACTCGAAGCCCGAACTGTCGTCGTTGAACGGCAGCTGCATCAGCGGGACCCCGTTGACCTCGCTGATCTCGGCCTGCGCCTGCACTCCCAGCGCCACCCGGACCTCGTCCTGCGGATCGCGCTCGACCGTTCGGTAGAACACCGACAGCACGGTCAGGGCCAGGACCGGCAGGGCGATCATCAGCGCGACCAGGGCACTGCGGGCCTTGTTGCGCCAGACGTCACGCCGGGCCAGGCGCAGCGCGGCCCGCCAGACATAGAACCGTTCCCTCACAGGCCCAACCTTCGCATCACCGGCAACTGCGCTCGGGTGGTGAAGAAGCCGATGGCCGCGGCGACCAGGGGCAGCCCGAGCAGGATGAGGAGCAGGTGCGGCCAGGGCAGCACGAACTCCCAGATCCCGACCGTGCTGAACTGCACTCCGTCGGGGCGGGCCAGCCGGATCAGGACGTAGCCCGCCACCGCCCCACTGACCACACCCAGAAGCGTTCCCAGACCGGCGATCGCGGCGCCCTGCGAAGCAGCCAGCCAACGCCGTACCTCCGGGCCGGCCCCGACCGCGGCCAGAGTGGAGACGTCGGCCTTGGCTTCTGCGGCGGCCAGACCGACCGCGGTGAAGGTACCGATCAGGGCGATCGCCCCGACCGCGGCCAGCAGCGCCATCAGGGTGTAGCTGTAGGAGTCCTGATAGCCGCCTTCCACCTTCACGTCCGACACCTGGCCAGTGTTGTCCAGGGCGGCGGTCAGCGCCGAAACCTCCGCCGACCCCAACGGTTCGGTCGGCTGGGTGACCAGGCCTCCGGGAACCAGGTCCACTCCCAGTTTCTCGGCAGCCTGAAGCGGGTAAACCGGTTGCGGCAGAATATTTTCGCCGGTAGCGAGGACCGCGGGCAGCGTGACGACTTCAATGTCTCGCAGGTCGGGGTCCTGCGCGGTGTAGCGGCCCACCTCGACCCGCACGGTGTTGTCCGGCCAGAGCATGGCCGGTTCGGGCACCACTACGCGCCCGGCCTGCAGCGCGGCAACGTCCTGAGCTGCCGTACCGCCGGTGAGGATCTGCACGGTGCCACCGTCGTCGAAGATGTCACCGCCGACTCCCTGCAAGGAGCGATCCTGCCAGTAACAGGTCTTGAGCGGGTTGCTTGGGTAAGGACCGCTGCTACCGGCGCAGACGTCGTCGGGGGCCCGCTCCGGCCGCAGGGTGACCATGACCCCGTCCTTGGCCTCGACCACCTGGTACTGCCTCACCTGGTCGGCGCCGAACCGCTCGGCCATCACCTGCTCCGCCCGGTCCAGTTTCTGAACCTTGGTGTCGTGAACGTACGGGTCGAGTCCGGAGACCGCCACCAGGCCCACATCACCCGCCGCGCTGTAGCTGTTGCGCTGCTGCTCCTCGGCCGAGGCGAAGTAGACCAGCCCGGCCGTTCCACCGGCCACGGCCGCGAGCACCGCGGCCACCGCGGGGGCGGTGCGCGAGCGCTGCCGCGAGGCGTCCCGCAGGGCGAAACGCAGGCTGAAGGGCAGGGGCCGGACCAGGCGAGCGGCGATCGACATGATCAGGCCGACGCTCATCACCAGCCCGACCTCGAAAACGGCCAGGCCGCCGACGACCTGCGCCGGGTCGGCGATGAAGCCGCGGGTGGTCTGCACGGCCACCGCCAGGCCGGCCGCCGCGATGGCGAGCCCGGCCAGCGGCAGGAGCAGCTTGACCGGGCCCGAGCCGGTGGCCCGGCGGCCGGTCAGCGTCGCCGCCACGTTCATCCGGGCCGCCTGCTGGGCCGGGACCAGAGCAGTGACCAGCACGGTCAGCGTGCCGGCGAGGACCAAGGCGAGCTGGTCGGTGATCCGGAAGTCGAGCCGCGGGATGTCGGTGTGGCCCCAGAGCAGGAGCCCGCCGATCACCGCAACCCCCACCAGCGAGCCGAGCACGGCCGCCAGCACCGAACTGACCAGGCCGATCAGCCCGTTCGAGGCCAGCACCACCCGGCGCAGGTGCGAGCGCGAGGCGCCGGCCGCGGCCATCAGGGCCAGGTTGCGGCGGTTGCGCCGGGCCCCGACCGCGATCGCTGGCCCGGCCAGCAGCGCCACCTGCAGCAGGATCAGCCCGGCCACCACCGAGACGATGACCGCCTGCTGGAACCTGCTCTCGGCGTAGTCATCGACGAACTCGGCGGCCGGCATCGCGTAGGCGGGCGGATCGCTGAGCACGGCCCGGCTGCGGACCACGGCGCCGATCTCGTTCATCCGCTGCACGTCGGCCCAGCTCACCTCGGCCGGACCGACCACCAGCCACTCGACCACCGCGATCTCGTCCTGCTTCTCGCGCTCCTGCCGGCTGAGGCCGAAAAGCTCTTCGGGCAGCAGCGTTCCCGGCCTGCCGACGATCGCGTCCTGGTAGTGGGCCCAGGATCCGCCCACCACCCCGACCACGGTCAGCGTCTTCGTCGCCTCGTCGGTGCTCGGCCGGTAGGTGATCTTCGCGCCGGCCTGCAGACCCTTCTTGGCCAGAGTTTCGCTGATCACCACTTCACCGGCCTGGTCGGGGGCCCGCCCGGAGATCTGCTCGACCAGCCCCTTCACACCCGGGTCGGCGTAGTCGAACTCCCGCACCTGCAGGGACTTCCATTCGCCCATGCCCTCCCACTGCACCTGAGTCCGGTCGACCTCGGTCCAGCGCTGGGGCAGCAGACGAGAGCCGGCCGGAAGGTAGCCGGCCAGCAGCTCGCCGTACTCGGCCGGGTTCAGCCGGCCCAGCTCACTCTGGTCGGTCACCGTCGAGGAGATCCCCCCGGCGTCCGGCGACTGCTGAATCGGCTGCAGGGCCTGCCATTTGACCTGAGCCTGGGCCGCCCCCATCTCCGCCCGCAGACTGTCCTCGAGATCCCAGGTCTGGGACTGGTACACCACCGAGACCACCGACATGGCCAGCACCGGCAGCGCCACCATGACCGCGATCAGCGCGCTGCGGCCCCGATTGTTCCGGATCTCCCGCAAGGCCAGGCGAAAGATCGCCCGCCAGGCTGCGAATCGGTCCTTCATCGCGGGAACCCGGCTGTGAAGGGAGCTTCCTCCGCCATCTTTCCGTCGCGCAACAGGACCACCCGGTCGGCCCAGGCCGCGTGCTGGGAGTCGTGCGTGACCAACAGGCCGGCCGCCCCCGCGTCCACCCGGGCCCGCAGCACCCGCATGATCGCCTCACCGGTGAGCGAGTCCAGCGCACCGGTGGGCTCGTCGGCCAGCACCAGCCGGCGCGGGCCGACCAGGGCGCGGGCGATCGCCACCCGCTGCTGCTGGCCGCCGGACATCTCCTCCGGGAACCGGTCGGCCAGCTCCTCCACGCCGACCTCGGTCAGCGCCGCGCGGGCCTCCTGCCGCGCCACCCGGGTACTCACCCCGTCGAGTTCGCGCGGCAGCATGACGTTTTCGACGGCGGTCAGGGCCGGTACCAGGTTCAGGTCCTGGAACACGTAACCCACGCTGCGCCGCCGCAGAGCCGCCCGGGCCTTGACCGACAACCCGGCGATGCTCACCCCGTCCACCACGACGTCCCCCGAGGTAGGCGTGTCCAGCCCACCGGCCAGGTGCAGCAGGGTGGACTTGCCGGAACCGGAGGGGCCCATCACCGCGACCAGTTCCCCCACCCGCACTTCCAGGCTCACCCCGTTCAGCGCGTGCACCGGCACCGCGGTCCCCGAACCGTGCACCCGGGCCGCCTCGTGCAGGCGCAGCAGTACCGCCCCCGAATCCGGCTCCGCACCGGCCGGCGTGTCAACGCTGCTCATCTCGTCCAAATCCCTTTCTCAGCGCGCCCGTAGGCGCTGCTCGACCAGATCCAGCCAGCGAGCCTCGGCCTCGGCCGAGAAGATCAGGCTGTCCAGCACCAGCAACCGGGCCAGGTCGTCGCCCTGGGCCGGGTGCGGCATCGCACGTTTTTCCTTGGTGTAGCCCTGCAGCACCCGCAGGGTTTCGGCCTTCTGCCGCTGCACCACCGAGATCGCGTCCACCCCGGGCGCCGTCGCCGCGAGGGCGACCTTGATCGCCACCTCGTCGCGGTTCGGCGTGGCCCGGTCGACCGCGCTGCGCCACCACTGATCGACCTCTTCGCGGCCCGCATAGGTCAGCCGGTAGTTCACCGAGCCGTCGTCCTTGCGCCCGGCCTCCTCCACCAGGCCGTCGCGCACCAGGCGGTTCAAGGTGGTGTAGACCTGGCCGATGTTGATCGGCCAGGTCCGCCCCGTGCGCAGTTCGAACTCGTGCCGGAGCTGGTATCCGTACTGCTCGCCCTCCGCCAGGATGGCGAGCAGGCTCTGCCGGACCGACATCTCCGGAACTCCCCTCCGTCTGCATACCCGGTATGGCGAGACCGGACGCTATACCGAGTATGCGTTCGAGGGCAAGGGTCAAACAGCAACGGACGTTCGCCCGAGTCGGGCGGCTCCCTTGCCTTTTCGGGAATCGGCTTCATAGATGCAGGGGCGCACCACCGGCCGAGGCCCTACATCCCCTGCCTCAGAAGACCCGTACGACACGCCGACACCATCAGTGCACCGCCGATCCCCCGGGCAGGCAGCGACGCAGGGAGGGCGCACCAGCCCGGCACCAGGGCTTACCGGCAGCAGGCGGTCGTTATTAGATCGTGACCGCGCCCCGTGCCTCGAAACAGTGCTCACCGCGTCTATGGGGAGGGGCTGCACAGCGCGGCCGTTTCACCGGTTTCACCTGGGGGCAGGGATGAGCATCAAGCACTTCGTCGTCGGGGTGGCCGCAGCAGCACTGGGATCGGCGTTCCTCACCATCACCGGTACACCCGAGGCCGACCTGGGCCCTGCGGCCGAGTTGTCGCCGACGGGCCGCTGACCGGTCGCGATCGTGCCGTATGCCCGAGTCGGGGTCAGTAGCCTGCTCGGACCGACCGGAGCAGAGCGAGAGATGGCGGGATGACGACCGAGACGCAGGCCCCGGCGGGCCGACGACGGGCCGACGACGACTTCGGCTCGCTGTTCGGCGAGCTGTACCGCTCGGCCTTCACCGCCGCGCACAGCGAACTCGGCAGCCGCAGCGCCGCCGAGGAGGTGGCCCACGCCACGTTGGCCCGGGCCTACGCCCGCTGGCCGCGGATCGGTGACACCCCGGTCGGCTGGGTCTCCTCGGCCGCCCGTGGTCAGGCCCGGCAGGTACTGCAGCGTCAGCCCCCGGGCCGCGAGGTGCTCCTCGACGACGAGACCGAGCTGCCGGCGGGCCAGATTCCCGACCCGGAGCCCGGCGATCTGGCTGCAGTCGTCCGGCGTGGCCGGTGGCTGCGGCGGCGGCAGGCGGCGGGCTGGGCCGCAGCGGGTGCCTCGGTGGTCGCGGCGGCCATCCTGGCGGTCGGGCTGGGCAACTGGATGCCTCCGGAGACGCCTTCGGCCCGCGGTGGTGACGCCGCGCCCCGGGTGGCGAGCGGGCCGGCGCGTTCCGATTACTCCCCGATCGGGACCGACCCACAGCTGGAGAGCGGTCTGACGTTCGGCCGGATCAGCGCCGGCCGCAGCACCCAGGGCTCGGTCCGGCTCACCTTCACCCCCGACGGGGGCACGGCCGATCCGGCCGAACTCGTGCTCGACCCGCCGGCCTCGCTGGAGACCAGGGACTACACGCGCGAGCGCGATCCGCTGGTCACCCGGACCCCGGAGGAACTGGTGCAGCACCTCAACCGGTCCACCCCGGGCGGGCAGGCGATGGCCTGGGTCCGGCTCGGCCCGGACGGAAAGATCAGTGCTCTGCGGGAGGAATGACGGCGTGCTGGCGGACCCATGCGTGCATGGCGATGGCGGCGGCCGCCCCGGCGTTGATCGAGCGGGTCGAGCCGAACTGGGTGATCGAGAGCACCTGGGAGCAGACCGCCAGCGTCTCCTCGGACAGTCCGGGGCCTTCCTGGCCGAACACCAGCAGGCTGTTGCTCGGCAGGACGGCCGTCTCCAGCGGCACTGAGCCGGGCACGTTGTCGATCCCGATCACGGTCAGGCCCGCTCCGGCCGCCCAGGTGGTCAGCTCCTGCGGCCCGGTGTGGTGCTGGACGTGCAGGTAGCGGTCGGTCACCATGGCGCCCCGCCGATTCCAGCGCCGCCGGCCCACGATGTGTACTCCAGCCGCGTTGAAGGCGTTGGCTGTGCGCACCACCGAGCCGATGTTCAGGTCATGCGCCCAGTTCTCGATCGCCACGTGGAACGGATGCCGGCGGGTGTCCAGCTCGGCCACGATCGCCTCGACGCTCCAGTACCGGAACTCGTCGCCGACATTGCGCCGGTCGCCGTGCTCCAGCAGCTCCGGGTCGTAGCGCGGGTCCTGCGGCCACGGGCCCTCCCACGGCCCCACCCCGACCGGCACCCCGGCGTCCTCGATCAACCGCTCGTTCACCCGCAGGAGTCTGGCAGCCTCCACCCAGGGGCTGACACCGTCCGCCCGGAGCATGACTTCGGCCGCAATCGGGAACGCCGGGCAGGGCATTCGACGTTGGTTCCGAACATGCGCCTAATGCTGGGGAAACCCACAGAAATCAGCTGTGACCGACCCGTAGGCTGGGCGCCGTGCTGATGAGCGTGCCGATGGCCCTGGGGCCGGAGTGGCTGGCCCCGGACACCCTGCTCACCAACCTGGGCGACGTGGCGCTGTGGGTCAGCGCACTGATCATCTTCGCCGAGTGCGGTCTGCTGCTCGGTTTCTTCCTGCCCGGTGACTCGCTGCTGTTCAGCGTGGGTCTGTTCATCGGCCGCGGGGACATCCACTTCCCGATCTGGCTGGCCTGCGTGGTGCTCACCGCGGCCGCCTTCGCCGGGAACGTGGTGGGTTACGAGATCGGCCGCAAGGCCGGCCCGGCCATCTTCACCAAGGAAGACTCCAAGCTGTTCAAGCGGGAGTACGTCGACAAGACGATGGCCTTCTTCGACCACTACGGCCCGGTCGCCATCGTCCTGGCCCGGTTCGTGCCGCTGGTGCGCACCTTCATCACGGTGACCGCCGGGGTCGGCAAGATGGACCGGCGCCGTTACCTCACCTACAGCTTCATCGGGGCGGTGCTCTGGGCCGCCGGGCTGACCCTGCTGGGCCGGGTGCTGGGCGGGATCCCGCTGTTCCGCGACCACCTCGAGGCCGGTCTGCTGCTCCTGGTGGCGCTCACCGTGATCCCGATGGCCTTCGAGGCCTGGCGGCACCGGCGCCGCGCGAAGAACGCCGATCCGGTGGCCACCGCCGAAGCCGCCCACGAGGCCGGCGAAGAGCCCATCCCGCACCCCGGTAAGTAGTCCGGGTTAGGAGCCCCTTACCTGTTGAGGCGGGCCGGGGTGTAGAAACAGAACCATGGCGCACTGGTGGGCGAGCCTGTCCGACGTCTCGTCGATGACCACGGTGACGGTCTACGTCGTCGTGTTCACCCTGGTCTTTGTCGAGTCCGGGTTACTCGTCGGGTTCTTCCTGCCGGGCGACAGCGTGCTGTTCGCCGCCGGCCTGCTGGCCGCCGAGCCGGCCAGCGACCTGAACCTGGCGTTCCTGGCCGGGGGTACTGCAGTGGCAGCGATCGCCGGCGACGCGGTGGGGTACTGGACGGGGCGGCGGCTGGGCCGGCCATGGTTGTTGAGCAAGGCCGGTAAGAACGCCGACCGGGTGCTGAAGGCGGAGGCGTTCTACGAGCGCTGGGGCTCCCTGGCGGTGATCATCGCCCGGTTCATCCCCTGGGTGCGCACGTTCACCCCGATCATCGCCGGGATCGGCCGGATGCCGTACCCCAAGTTCCTGGTCGCGAACGTGGCCGGGGCGCTGATCTGGGGCGCGGGCATGATTCTGCTGGGGTACGCGGCCTACAACATCCCGTGGGTGAAGTGGGCGGCGTACGTCATCGCCGCGATCGCGATCACCGCCACGATCGTCACCCTGGTGGTGGACCGTCGACGCATGCGGCGCAAAGCCGCCCTGGAAGCCTAGGCGAGCACCTACGTCCGTAAGCAGTGGGACCTAGGCGCTCACAAACGTCCGTAAGCCAAAAGCACTGGCGCCCACACCGTCCTTAATTTGAGACGTTGTGGGCGCCAGCGCTGTATCAGCGGTTCGGGGTCCCGTAGTCGGGGTCAGAGCCGCCGAGCTCCCGCTCGGGCGCCGGGGCACCCGGCTCCACTCCTGGGCGAGCGCTGCCCCCGAAGCTCACCGCCGGCCCGGAACCGCCGAAGTCGACCTGCGGGGCGGAGCGGACCTGCTCGTTCTGCGCCTCGAAGTAGTCGGCCCGGGCGAAGTTGAAGCTGCCGGCGATGATGTTGCTCGGCACCGACTCGATCTTGGTGTTCAGCTCCCGCACCACCGCGTTGTAGAAACGCCGCCCCGAGGCGATCCGGTCCTCTGTGGCCGAGAGCTCGTTCTGCAGACCCAGGAAGTTCTGGTTCGCCTT
The DNA here is from genome assembly GCF_021129305.1 of Kineosporia babensis. Taxonomy (GTDB): domain Bacteria; phylum Actinomycetota; class Actinomycetes; order Actinomycetales; family Kineosporiaceae; genus Kineosporia; species Kineosporia babensis. Next base: position 514,032 of record NZ_JAJOMB010000001.1, read on the forward strand.
CAGGTCGGGGTACGCCTCGGCGATCGCGAACAGCCGGCCCAGCGACTGGGACAGCTGCCCCTCCTGCGCCGCCTGCTCAGCCACCGAGGCACCCGGCGCGGTGGCGGCGTTGCGGGCCTGGATCACCGCGTCCAGGGTGTCCCGCTCGTGCGTGGCGTAGCCCTGGACGGTCTGCACCAGGTTGGGGATCAGGTCGTGCCGGCGGGTCAGCTCGACGTCGATCTGGTTCCACGCCTCCTGCACCTGATTGCGCAGCCGGACCAGGCCGTTGTAGCCGGTGACCAGCCACAGGCCCACCCCGGCGACCAGGACCACCACCACGATCAGCGCAATCAGCATGGGCAAAGCCTGTCAGGAAAGGCCGAGGTCCGACAGGTCGTAGGCGTAGCGGTACTCCAGGCCCTCGGCCTCGACCCGCTCCTTGGCCCCGGTGCCCCGGTCGACGATCACCGCCACCCCGATCACGTTCGCCCCGGCCTCGCGCAGCGCCTCCACCGCGGTGAGCACCGAGCCGCCGGTGGTGGAGGTGTCCTCGACCGCCAGCACGGCCCGGCCCGCGACCTCGGCGCCCTCGATCCGGCGCTGCAGACCGTGCGCCTTGCCCTGCTTGCGCACCACGAAGGCGTCCAGCCGGGCCCCGGCGGCGGCCGAGGCGTGCAGCATCGCGGTGGCCACCGGGTCGGCGCCCAGGGTCAGGCCCCCGGCCGCCTCGAACTGCCAGTCCTTGACCAGGTCGAGCATCACCCGGCCGACCAACGGGGCGGCCTGGCCGTCGAGCGAGATCCGGCGCAGGTCGACGTAGTAGTCGGCCTCCTTGCCGCTGGCCAGGGTGACCTTGCCGTGGACGACAGCAAGCTTCTTGATCAGCTCGCGCAGTTCGTCCCTCACGGGAGCGATGGCGGCAGAGTCTTCGTCGGTGCGCATTCGGCCAGGGTATCGAGCGAACCGACGACCCGGTCGGACTGCAACGGCACCGGGCGATCGAGCCATGCAGCCGGTCCGGCGGGCCGCCGCCCGGTGGGCCAGGACAGCTCCTGCACCGGCATCGGGGCGTCGAAGTAGTAGCCCTGGCCGAACCGGCAGCCCATCCGCTTCAGCTCGATCCGGGTGTACGCGTCGATCACCCCCTCGGCCACCACCTCCAGGCCGAGGTTGCGCCCCAGGTCGATGATCGACTGCACCACTGCCCGGGCCCGGCCGTCGGCCCGCAGCTGCTGCACGAAGGACTGGTGGATCTTGATCTGGTCGACCGGCAGCCGGCTGACGAAGGTGAGCGAGGAGTAGCCGGTGCCGAAGTCGTCCACCGACAGCCGGGCCCCCATCTCGTGCAGCCGGGTCAGGGCCAGGAGCATCTCCGGCTCGTCGATCACGTCGGACTCGGCCACCTCCAGGCTGAGCACGTCGGCGGACAGGCCGTGCCGGGCCAAGGCGCTGCGGATCTGGCCGGGCAGGCTGGGGTCGGCCAGCCAGCCGGGCGCCAGGTTGATCGCCACCCGCACCTGCTGCCCGGCCTCCTGCCACTGCCGGGCGGCGGCGAGCGCCTGGTCCAGCACCCGGCGGGACAGCTCGACCACCTGGCCGCTGCGCTCGGCCGCGGCGAAGAAGTCCTCCGGGGGTACCTCGCCGAGTTCGGGGTGGTGCCAGCGGGCCAGCGCCTCCAGCGCGTGTACCTGGCCGTTGACCAGGTCGACCATCGGCTGCACGGCGATCTGGATCTGCCCGTCCCGCAGGGCCTCGGTCAGCGCCACGGCCAGCGTGTGCACCTGCTCGCCGGGCAGGTCCATCGAGCGGGTGAACATCCGGTAGCCGCCCCCGCCGGCCTTGGCCACGTACATCGCCACGTCGGCCCGGCCCAGCAGCTCGGCGCCGGTGCTGCCGTGCTCGGGGCCGATGGCCACGCCCAGCGAACCACCGGCCCGCAGCTCGTTCCCGGCCAGCCGGACCGGCTCGTCGAAGGCCGAGAGCAGGCGGCGGGCCAGGGCCCGGGCCGCGCCGTCGCCCATTCCGGGGGCCAGCACAGCGAATTCGTCGCCGCCGAGCCGGGCGATGGTCACGCCCTTGCCCGCCACCTGGCCGAAGCGCCCGGCCAGCTCGCGCAGCAGCTGGTCACCGGCCTGGTGCCCGAGCGTGTCGTTGATCGCCTTGAACCCGTTGAAGTCCAGCAGCATCACCGTGCACTGGCGCCCGCCGGCCAGCAGGTCCTCGACGCTCTCGTCCAGCTGGGCCCGAAAGTCCAGGCGGTTGGGCAGGCCGGTGAGCTCGTCGTGCCGGGCCTCGAACTGCAGGCGCTCGAGGAGGTGGCCGTTGCCCAGGGCGACCGCGACCCGTTCGGCCACTGCCTGCAGGGTGTTCAGGTCGCTGGTCACGAAGCCCCGTACGCCGTCGCCGCGCTCGCCGACCAGCAGGTGCCCGATGGTCTGCCCGCCGTTGCGCAGCGGGGCCAGCAGTTCGCCCCGGCCGGGGGTGCGCTCGAGCAGGTCGGCGCCGGGGGTGCGTGGGCCGATGATCCGGCCCGCACGCCGCATCCACATCCGTGGGCCGGGCGAGGGCCGGTTGGCGGGCAGGGCGTCGCTGAGCATCAGTTCGACGTGCTCGGCCCGCAGCAGCTGGGCCGAGCGTTCCAGGACCAGCGGGATCGCCCGGGCCGGGTCGGGGGCGTGGGCCAGCGCGTCGGACAGCTCGTACATCCGGCGCAGGCGGTGGTGCCGCTCGGACAGCGAGGCGAAGGCCCCGAAGCCGAGGACCAGGCCCGGGCCCAGCACGGCGCCGGTCACCAGCGGCTCCCCGTGGATGATCCACAGCGCCGGGATCAGGCCGATCGCCGCACCCAGCACGCCCGCGACCACCGCCCGGGCCAGCAGCCGGGCCCCGGCATCGAACGCCCGGTGCACCCACAGCAGCAGACCGATCTCGGCCAGCACGGCGCCCACCACCGCCACCAGGGTCAGTACCCGGCCCGGGTAGCTGAGCAGCGGGTGGTGCAGCACCAGGGACCGGAACAGCAGTTCGGCCACGGTGGTCCCGGCCGTCACCGCGACCGCGTTGGTGACCAGGGTGAGCGGGGTGTGGCGGCGGTACCAGGCGCCGATCAGCAGCGTGCCGGCCAGCCGGCCCAACAGCAGGGAACCCGGATCGGACAGGTACAGCCCAGCCGCCAGCGGGATGCCGCTCAGCGCGATCGAGTAGCGCCGGCCCCGAACCTCGAGGTTCAGCCCGCAGACCTCGGCGGCGGCGAAGGCGAGCGCGAATGCCCACCACGGCAGGGTGCTCACCCCGGCCAGCGCGTCCGGTCGTGGCAGGAACAGCGGGACCAGACCGGCCAGGAGGACCACGACCGCGGCCACGGGCAGGGCCCAGCGGGTCGCGGGACGCTTCGTGGTTACCCAGAGATGTCCCATCGCTCCATCCAGTCAGTGTTGATCAGGCGATGAGTTCACCGCAGTGCGTGGTGAATCGTCACCCTGGGGTAATCACTAGCACTCGAAAGGCCGATTCCCTCACCCGTCTGGAGCAGTCGGACCCACAGCTTTTGTGGGCTTTTGCAGGCCCTTGGCGAGCTGGGCTGACACGCGTGGTGAGGCGGTGGCCCCGAACGGTCGGCCGACTTTCGGGTAGCGCGGCCGCAGGTACGCTCGCCCGGTGCGGATCGCTACTTGGAACGTGAATTCGATGCGGGCCCGGGTCGACCGGGCGGTGGCCTGGCTGGAGCGCAGCGACATCGACGTGCTCGCGGTCCAGGAGACCAAGTGCAAGGACGAGCAGTTCCCGACCGCCCGCTTCGAGGAGATCGGCTACCAGGTGGCACACCTGGGCCACTCGCAGTGGAACGGGGTCGCGCTGATCTCGCGGGTCGGGATCGAGGACGTCCAGCACGGCTTCCCGGGGATGCCCACCTGGGGTGACGAGCCGGTGGCGGAGGCCCGGGCGATCGGGGCGATCTGCGGCGGGGTGCGGGTCTGGAGCCTGTACGTGCCCAACGGCCGCACCCTGGACGACCCGCACCTGCAGTACAAGCTGCAGTGGCTGAAGGCGCTGCGCTCGGTCGGCCAGGACTGGCTGACCGCCCAGCCGGATGCGCAGATCGCGCTGGTCGGCGACTGGAACGTGGCCCCGCAGGACGACGACGTGTGGGACATGGCGGCGTTCGAGGGCAGCACCCACGTGTCCGGGCCCGAGCGCGAGGCCTTCCAGGGTGTCCTCGAGGCGGGCTTCGCCGACGTGGTGCGCCCGCACACCGAGGGCGCCTTCACCTACTGGGACTACACCCAGCTGCGCTTCCCCAAGAAGCAGGGCATGCGGATCGACTTCGTGCTGGCCTCGCCGGCGCTGCAGTCCCGGGTGAAGACGGCGGCGATCGACCGCGAGGAGCGCAAGGGCAAGGGTGCCTCGGACCACGCCCCGGTGATCGTCGAACTCACCTGACGCTCATCGTGGGGCAGTTGCGCCGGGACACGCCGATGTGTCCCGGCGCACAATTTAAATCTCGGTCAAGAGGGAACTAGGTGGCCCGGAAGGACTACTCCTGACCTCACCGAAAGTGGTGGGGTCGACTACGTTCCGCGTATTTTTGGCCGTGCCCCCGCACGAACGTACCCACATTCTGTCGGTGGCCCCCCGTAGTCTTCGGGGCGTGACGGAACCTCGCGCCCCTCGGCGGCCCTTCCCCCTCCGAGGCAAACTCAACCGTCGTCGGACCCTGACGGCCGGGATCGCGGTGGGCGTCACCGCCGTGGCCGCGACCGCCGTGACGCTGACCCCGGTGGCCTCCGCCCTGCCGGCCGCCCTCGGTGGCAGCACGGTGAGCTCGGCGCCGCTGGTCGGGGCGGGCAGCGCCAGCGCCATCGAGGGCGAGTACCTGGTCATGCTGAAGGACGATGCGGGTCTGCGCGCGGCCGGGGTGGACGGCGCGGGTGAGGCAGCCGGGCAGTTCGTGGCCCAGGCGGCCGAGCGGGGCGAAGAGGCCGGTGCCACCGTGCAGAAGCGGTTCGAGCAGCTGCGCGGCTACGCGGCCGAGCTCACCGAGGACCAGCTGGAGGAGATCCGGGAGGACCCGGCGGTCGAGTACGTGGCGGTCAACCAGCGCTACAAGATCGCCACCACCCAGCCCGACCCGGTCTGGAACCTGGACCGGATCGACCAGCGCTCCAGCAGGCTCAGCGGCTCGTACTACTACACGAACACCGGCAAGGGCGTCACCGCCTACGTGGTCGACACCGGCATCCGCAGCTCGCACCGCGAGTTCACCACCAGCCTGTCCGGGGCCAAGGTGAAGACCAGGGTGGGCGCCGGCAAGTCCACGCTCAGCAACGACCGCAGCACCCAGGACTGCGAGGGTCACGGCACGCACGTGGCCGGCGCGATCGGCGGCTCGGTCTACGGGGTGGCCAAGGAGGCCACGCTGGTTCCGGTCCGGGTGCTGGACTGCAAGGGCTACAGCACCAGCTCGATCGTCGCCGAGGGCCTGGACTGGATCGCCTCGGACCACCGCTCCGGTCAGCCGGCCGTGGCCAACCTCAGCCTGACCAACGAGGGCGGCGCCGACCCGGTGCTGGAGGCCGCGGTCAGCCGGCTGATCGCCGACGGGGTGACCGTGGTGATCGCGGCCGGTAACGGTGACGCAGCCGGTCAGGGCGTGCCCGCCTGCGGGGTCTCGCCGAGCAACGTCAGGGCCGCGCTCGTGGTCGGGGCGACCAACCGCAGCGACCGTAAGACCGGCTTCTCCAACTACGGCGCCTGCGTCGACCTGTTCGCCCCGGGCCTGGGTATCAAGTCCGCCTGGGCCGACAGCGACACCTCGACCAACACCGTCTCCGGTACCTCGATGGCGGCGCCCCAGGCGGCCGGGGTGGCCGCGCTCTACCTGCAGAACCACCCCAAGGCCACGCCCAAGCAGGTGCACGCCGCACTCGCAGGGGCGGCCAGCAAGAACGTGGTCGGCAAGGTGAGCACCAAGTTCTCGCGCAACCTGCTGTTCGCCCCGCAGCCGGTCAAGGCCCCGGCCGCCACCACCAAGAAGTCCTCGATCCCGGCCGGCCGGGCGCTGCTCAGCGGCAAGAAGATCACCAGCCCGAACGGCCTGTACACGCTCACCCAGACCAGTAAAGACCTGACCCTGACCCGGCCGGGTGGCCAGGTGCTGTGGCGCACCAACAAGTCCGCGGCCTGGACCCGGATGACCTCGAGCGGAAACCTGGTGTCGTACAACAAGTACGGCCAGCGGGTCTGGTCGTCCGGCACCAGCGGCGGGGCAGCCACGCTGAAGCTCGACAACCGGGGTGTGGCCTCGGTGGTGCGCAACGCCGGCGGCAGCACGCTGTGGAAGAGCGGCAAGGCGCAGAAGTCCGCGCCGAAGCAGAACGCCAAGGGCAAGGCCACGATGGACCTGGGCGCGGCGCTGTACCGCGGCGGGCACACGCTGACCTCGAAGAACGGCACCTACACGCTGGCGTTGCGGGCCGACGGCAACCTGGCTGTCACCAAGAAGGGTGCGGGCGCGGTCTGGAGCACCGGCAAGAAGGACGCCGACTGGCTCACTCTGCGCAAGGGCAACCTCGCCCTGGTCAACTCCAGCGGCAAGACGGTCTGGCAGTCCAAGACCGCGGGCAAGGGCGCCGACCAGCTGCGGCTGCGGGACAACGGCACGCTGCAACTGGTGAAGAAGACCGACAGCAAGGTGGTCTGGACCGCCCAGTAGAACCACCAATGGGGGACGTCCCTACGCAACTTGCGTAGGAACGTCCCCCATTGTGGTTTTCAGATCGAGGGGCCGGACTCCAGCTCGATCAGGCCACCGTTCTCGTCCTGGTGCGGGCTCGAGCCGGGTACTGCCTCGACCGTCTCGCCGGGCTCCAGCCGGCGCACCACCAGACCGTCGGCCCCGGGGGCGGCGTCCACCAGAACCCCGTCGCCGTCGTGGATCTCACCGGCCAGCAACGCCTTGGCCAGCTTGTCGCCGATCTCGCGCTGCACCAGCCGGCGCAACGGCCGGGCCCCGTAGGCCGGGTCGTAGCCGGTCAGCGCCAGCCAGTCCCGGGCGCCCGCGGTGACCTGCAGCTCCAGCCGCCGGTCGGCCAGCCGCCGGGCCAGCAGACCGATCTGCAGCTCGACGATGTGCGAAAGCTCTTCCATCCCGAGCGGTTCGAACACCACCACGTCGTCCAGCCGGTTCAGGAACTCCGGCTTGAACACCGTGCGCACGCTGCTGAGCACCGCGTCCTTCTTGGCCTCGTCCGAGAGCGTCGGGTCGACCAGGAACTGCGAGCCCAGGTTCGAGGTCATCACCAGGATGGTCGAGCGGAAGTCGACGGTGCGGCCCTGGCCGTCGGTGAGCCGGCCGTCGTCGAGAACCTGCAGCAGCACGTCGAACACGTCGGGGTGGGCCTTCTCCACCTCGTCGAACAGCACCACGCTGTACGGCCGGCGACGCACCGCCTCGGTGAGCTGCCCGCCGCTCTCGTAGCCGACGTAGCCGGGCGGGGCGCCGATGAGACGGGCCTCGCTGTGCTTTTCGGCGTATTCGCTCATGTCGATCCGGACCATCGCCCGCTCGTCGTCGAACAGGAAGTCGGCCAGGGCCTTGGCCAGCTCGGTCTTGCCGACCCCGGTGGGGCCGAGGAAGAGGAACGAGCCGGTCGGGCGGTCCGGGTCGCTGATCCCGGCCCGGGCCCGGCGCACCGCGTCGGAAACCGCCCGCACCGCGCTCTTCTGGCCGATCAGCCGGCCGCCGATCACCTCTTCCATCCGCAGCAGCTTGGCGCTCTCGCCCTCCAGCAGCCGCCCGGCCGGGATCCCGGTCCAGGCCGCCACCACGTCGGCGATGTCGTCCGGGCCGACCTCGTCCTTCACCATCGGCTCGAGCTGGTCCTCGATGACCTCCTCGGCGGCCTGGGCCTCGGCGATCTCCCGCTCCATGCTCGGGATCTCGCCGTACAGGATCCGGGAGGCGGCCGCCAGATCGCCGCTGCGCTGCAGCTTCTCGGCCTGGCTGCGCAGTTCGTCGACCCGCTTCATCAGGTCGCCGACCCGGTTCAGGCCGGCCTTCTCCTGCTCCCAGCGCGCGGTCAGGCCGGCCAGCTGCTCGGAACGGTCGGCCAGGTCGGCCCGCAGCTTCTCCAGCCGCAGCCGGCTGGCCGGGTCGCTGTCGTGGGCCAGCGCCATCTCTTCCATCTTCAGCCGGTCCACCTGGCGGCGCAGGGCGTCGATCTCCTCGGGCGAGGAGTCGATCTCCATCCGCAGCCGGCTGGCCGCCTCGTCGATCAGGTCGATCGCCTTGTCCGGCAGCTGCCGGCCGGGGATGTAGCGGTGCGAGAGCGCGGCCGCGGCAACCAGGGCGGCATCGGTGATCGCGACCTTGTGGTGGGCCTCGTAGCGCTCCTTCAGGCCGCGCAGGATGCCCACCGTGTCCTCCACGCTGGGCTCACCCACGTAGACCTGCTGGAAGCGGCGCTCCAGCGCGGCGTCCTTCTCGATGTTCTCCCGGTACTCGTCCAGCGTGGTGGCGCCGACCAGCCGCAGCTCACCGCGGGCGAGCATCGGCTTGAGCATGTTCCCGGCGTCCATCGAGCCGTCGCTGCTGCCGCCCGCGCCGACCACGGTGTGCAGTTCGTCGATGAAGGTGACGACCTCGCCCTCGCTGGACTTGATCTCCTCCAGCACGGCCTTCAGCCGCTCCTCGAACTCGCCCCGGTACTTCGCCCCGGCCACCATCGCGGCCAGGTCGAGACTGATCAGCCGCTTGCCGCGCAGCGACTCGGGCACGTCACCGGCCACGATCCGCTGGGCCAGACCCTCGACCACGGCGGTCTTGCCCACGCCGGGCTCACCGATCAGCACCGGGTTGTTCTTGGTGCGGCGGCTGAGCACCTGCACCACCCGGCGGATCTCGGCGTCACGGCCGATCACCGGGTCCAGCCGGCCGTCCCGGGCCGCGGCGGTCAGGTCGACGCCGTACTTCTCCAGGGACTTGTAGGTGCCCTCCGGATCCGGGCTGGTGACCTTCGCGTTGCCCCGGACCTTGGGCAGCGCCTCGAGCAGATGCTTGCGGGTGATGCCCTTGAGGACGTTGTTGTCGCCGGCCGCGAGACCGATCAGCAGGTGCTCGGTGGAGACGTACTCGTCACCGAGCTCGCGAGCGGCCTCCCCGGCCGCGGTCATCGCCTGGTAGGTGGCGCGGCCCAGGTTGGGGGTGCTGACCGAGGCACCGCTGGTGCGCGGCAGCCCTTCCAGCGCGGCTGTGTTGGCGCGCCGCAGAGCCTGCGGGTCGGCGCCGATCGCCTGCAGCAGAGCCGGGGCCACGCCGTCGGGCTGCTCCAGCAGCGCACCGAGCAGGTGCGCCGGCTCCACCTGCGGCGCACCGTCGGTGGCCGCCCGCCGGACGGCGGAGGCCATTGCCTCCTGGCTGCGAGTGGTGAGCTTCAGATCCATGCTTCTCAGTTTCCTCCGCTTCGGCTGGCCGGATCGGTCACGATGAACAACGCGTACTTAGTTGAGTCTGTTCCGCTCAACTTTTATACCAGGGCACAACGAAAAGGGCCGCCGGAACCCCTTCGGAGTTCGGCGGCCCTGCGGCGGACTTGATCAGCCGAGCTTGACCTCGGTGGTGGTGGCCCGCACGGTGACCCCGTCCTGGCCCACCGTCACGTCCTGGGCAGTGAAGCCGAACGGCAGGTCGGGCAGGTGGTAGGAGCGGTTCAGCAGCGAGGCCACCTGCGGGCGCAGCTCGGCCGGGACGTCGGTGAGCGAGTCCTGGGTGAGCTCCAGCAGCAGGTCGCCGTCCTGGATCCGGACCGTGGCGGCCCCGGAGAGCTGGGTGCTGCCCAGCGAGTTCTGGTAGGTCCCGGTGATCGCCACCGAGCCGCCCTGACCCTGGGTGAACTCCACTTCCAGGCTGTTGTCGGGCAGGTTCTCGGCGACCACCGCATCGATCGAGGCGAAGCCGACCGTGGCGTCGGCCACCGCCGAGTCGACCGGGACGTCGCCGAGCCGGTGGTTGAGCAGGTCGCTGAAGCTGGCCGAGATCCCGCGCATCTCCACGTCGAGCTCGTCGACGGTCAGCCCGTCCTGCACCGTGAGGTCGTCGACCTTGGCGTTGACCTGCTCGTACTTACCTGCGGCGGCCTGGGTCAGCAGCGGGAAGCCGTGCACCTCGACCTCGGGACGCTCGGCCAGACCGGCCGCGCTCTGCACTCTGTCGGCCACCACGCGCTTGGCCGCCCACCAGGTCACGCGATCCACGATGACGAGCAGAACCAGCAGCACGAGGACGACCCCGACGAGCCGACGGATGATCACGACCAAACCTTTCGCGAGGGCGGGCAACCGGTGACGCCACCGGCGCACCGCCGGGTAACCGTGACATACCCGGGCCACCCAGTGACAGCCGGGGCCACTGGTCGGTATGAGATCGCGATCGGCCGCCGGCGGCCACTCAGGGACCCAGGAGTGCAGATTGGGGGCGGAGCCTGGGCGGCGCGCTCAGGTCGCGCCACCCAGACCCCGCGGTCGAGAGGACTCATGCGGGCCGTTGCCTCACGCAGAGTTGCCTTACCGCCGAGCTGGGTATTGGGTCGGTCCTGCCTGGTCGTTGCCGAACCGGAAGAACCGTGCAGGTAGAAGTTCTCAGATGGCCCATTCCGGCGTCAAGGTGTATTGGGGTCATATCGACGCGATCGCAGAGCTTGGTGACGTTCGGTAATAGCTGCGGCCGAACCGGACCTACGACACAATGACCGCCACCAAGCGGACATCTCACCTGGAGACCTGATGGTCACGGACCTACGCACGGCCGAGCGCTTCGCGGTGAACCAGAAGATCACGATGCTGGTCAACCGGTACGAAATCCGTGAGCTGCTTCCCGACGGCAGCACCGGCGACCTGCTGGCGTTCGCCCAGCAGAAGCGTTTCGCGTTCAAGGAAGAGGTCACGTTCTACGCCGACGAGAACCGCACCCAGGCGGTCTTCGGCTTCAAGGCCCGCCAGCGCATCGACCTGGGCGCCACCTACGACGTGCTGGACGGCGCCGGGCAGCCGATCGGCTGGTTCCGCAAGGACTTCGGCAAGTCCCTGCTGCGTAGTTCCTGGCACCTGGGCTTCGCCAACAGCCCGGTGGAGCTGTTCGGCACCGAGCGGAACAAGAACATCGCGATCGCGCGGCGGCTGTGGGAGTTCATCCCGTTCATCAACGATCTGCCCTCGCCGTTCCTGTTCCACTTCGACTTCACCGACCCCGAGGGGACGATCCTGCTCACCTCACAGCGCAAGCGCTCGCTGCGCGACCGCTACGAGGTCGAGGTGCCGGGCGCCCGGCTGGACGGGCGGCTGGCGGCAGCGATGGCCGTGGCGCTGGACGCGCTGCAGTCCCGCTGAACCCGGCTCCTCAAGGACGCTGATCCGGACCGGGCGACGGCCAGGTCCGGATCCGGCCGATCACGAACCAGCCGAGGCCGGCCACGACTGCCCAGATCAGGGCTTTGAAGGCCAGGTGTTCCGGAGCTTCCGCCAGGTATTCGGTGAGGGTCAGGCCCCCGGCGCTACTGGAGAAGTACGCGGCGGACCCCTCCACCGCGACCGGTACGCCCAGCACCGTGACGAGGTAGTGAACGGGCCGACGCTGGTGCGCGCCGTAGGCGAACACCGTCGCCGCCGCGCCGATCATCACGGTGTCGGGCAGGAACCGGGCCAGCCGCGCCGTATTTTCGGTCATGTCCAGTTCCGGTCCCAGCGCCGCCAGGTAGAGCGCACCCAACGCCACTGCGCCCAGCACCGCGGCCAGCCAGCCGCCCAAGGTGACGATTCCGGAGCGCAGCATCAGCGCTCGACCGGCGCGGTCAGCGGCGCGAAGCCGGGGATCGACAGCTGCACCTCGTCGACGGATTCGGGCAGGGCCGGGAAGAGCAGACTCATCTCGATCCCGCTCGGCCCGACCGTCTCGGGGAAGCGGCCACAGGTGCAGTCCCAGGAGCCGCCGGCGGCCCCGGTCCACTGCGCGCTGCGCACGGTCTGGCCGCCCGCCGTGAGGACCGCGGTGCGGAAGCCCGCGTCCCCGCCGTCCGCATAACGGCTGCGGCTCAGTGCGTGCTCCGACTCCGCGCTCAGCACGAACCGCACGTGGGTGGAGGTTTTGCTGACGTCCACCGCCAGGATGTCCAGGGTGCCGGTGTCTTCGTAGGTCTGGTAGTTGTCCGAGTTGAGGGCGTAGATCACGCCCTGCGCCGAGGCCACCGGCTCGCCGCGCTCGGGGGTCTGGGCCAGGTACCGGTCGGTGGCTTCCTGGACGGCCAGTTCCTCGCCGCCGCCACGCCATCTGGCCAGACCGTCGCTGCGCAGAAACACCGTCGCGGCCACCGCCACCACGGCCAGGCCGACCAGCAGCACCAGGCCGATCCGGCGTACGTCCCGGCTGATCACTGCTCGTCCTGCGACTTGGTCACCAACGGCCGGACCGAGTCCTCAGGGGCGGACGACTGCGCTGCCGCAGTCTGATCGATCAGCGGCCAGGCCGAACCCAGCTGCAGCGGTCCTTCCTGCAGGGTGGCCGGTTCCAGTACGCCGTCCTCGATCGGCAGATCGTGCACGATGTCGCCGTGGCCGATCATCAGGTCCACCGTCTCCAGGTCCCCGGGCAGTTCCGGCAGCACCGCGAAGAACGTGTAGAAGTTGCCGCCGGGCTGGTCCGAGGGCCAGGCCACGGACGGCGAGACCATCAGCTCCTCACTGCCGTACTTGTTCTGCCGGGCCAGCGGGGCGTAGATCTTCTCGCCGGAGTAGTCGACCAGCCGCACGCTGCCGACGCTGCCGGAGGCCTTCGAGGCCCGGTCGTAGGCGGTGGCGCTGAAGCTGGACCAGCTCTGCGGCTCGGCCCCCTGGGGCAGTCCGGCCGAATAGTAGACGACCGTCGCACCCGGGATCCGGCGGACGCCGTGCACCAGGACGGTGGCCTTGACCGCCTCGGACTCCATCTCCTGGCTCAGGACGGTGGATCCCACCACTCGTACCTCAGGCACTGCCGGATCCGGGGCCCCGGCCGAGGTCAACGCCCCGACCAGAGCCAGTGCGATCACGTGCTTCACGGTGCTCCTACTCGGTTGACCGGCGCCGTCAGCGGCACGAAGCCCGGCACCTTGAGCTGGATCTCGGTCACGTTCTCGGGCAGCACCGGGAAGAGCAGGCTGACCTGCACGCCCCGGTCGTCGATCACCTCGGGCCGGCGCCCGCAGGTGCAGTCCGAGCCGAGGTCCTTGGCCCCGGTCCAGCGAGCCCCCGACATCGACAGGTCGGCCTGCTCGGCGATCAGCCGCACGGTGTTGAAGCCGTGCTGGGTGTTCTCGACGTAACCGCCCAGATCCAGCTTCAGTTCGGTCTGGGCGCTCATCGCGAACCGCACGTGCGTGGAGGTCTCGCTGACGTCCACGGCCAGGATCTCCAGCGTGCCCGGGGCCTCGAAGTCGCTGCCGCCCGTAGCCGGCCGGGCGTAGATCACGCCGGAACTGCTGGCCACCGGTTCAGGCCGGACCGCCTCGGCACTCAGAAAGCGTTCGGTGGCCTCACCCACGGTCAGGTCCCCGGTGACGGCCTGCTGCTGCGGAACGGTTTCCGGCTCGTCCCGGAAGTAGAAGACGGCTCCGATGCCCACCAGCAGCGCCAGAACGAGCGCGACCGGGACTGCTACCCGCTTCATTTCGCACCCTCCTGCTTGAAGATCACGCTGACCCGGCGGTTCTGCTTACGTCCGGCCTCGGTGCTGTTGTTCGCCACCGGTTCTTCCGCGCCCCGGCCGGTCATCTTCAGCCAGGTGCCGGGAACCTTCACGAGCGGGGTCAGGGCCTCGCCCACAGCCCGTGCCCGTTCCCTCGAGAGCTTTAGGTTGTGCTGCTTACTGCCGGTGCTGTCGGTGTGCCCGACGATCAGGATCTCCCCGCCGTCGGCCGATTCGTTCAGCTTGTCGGCCACCTGCTGCAGCACCTCGGATGCGGCCCCGTCCAGCTCGGCGGAGTCGACGGCGAACAGCACGTCCGACGAGATGTCCACCGTGACGGTCTCTTCCGTCGTCTCCTCGACCACCGTGCCGTCGGCGTTCGCGACGCTCAGGGTGAGCGGGCGGATCGAGTCCTGCGGCCGCAGCGAATAGGCGGCCTCGGCCTGGTCGATCGGGTTGACCTGAGGCCAGGCCTCCCCCATCCGGATCGGTTCTTCCTGCGGCACCGACGGCTGCAGCAGCCCTGTCCCGATCGGCACGTTCTGCACCACGTCGCCGTGGCCGACCATCACGTCCACCGTGCTGAGTTCGGCTGGCAGTTCGGGCATCACCGCGTAGAACGTCCAGAAGACGCCGCCGGGCTCGTGCGCGGGCCAGGACCGGGCGGGCGAGGCCAGCAACCGGCCCGACGAGGTGTCGTTGTCCGCGAAGAGCGGCGTGTAGATCTTCTCCCCCGAGAAATCGACCAGACGGACGGCGCCCGCACCACCCGCGGTGATGTTGCGGTCGAGCGAGGAGGAGTTGAACTTGTAGAGGGCCTGCGGATCGGCACCTTCGGCCAGACCGGCCGAGTAGTAGACCACCGTTGCCCCGGCGATCCGGCGTACGCCGTGCACCAGAACCGTTGCCGTGGGCTTGGTCCCGTCCATCTCGTCGTAGAGCGTCGTGGAGCCCAGCACCGGCACCTCCTGCGCGCTCAGCTGCTCGGCCGGCATCGCGGTGAGGGTGGGGGTCGGTGTGCTCGAGGCCTGCGCGGACGTCGGCACCAGCAGCACCGCAGCCAGGCCGGCCACACCGAGGCTCGTTCGCAAAGACATTGCTGCTCCTCGCATCAGCGCAGGTTGTCGCGCGCCGAGCGCATCTGGCGCCGCTGGGCGAGCAGCAACGCCGCCCAGGCCTGCGGATCCTCGGCCCGCACCCGCACGCTCTCGGACCAGGTGAAGAACTGCTGGGCCAGATCGTCCATCGAGTGCACCGGATCCGGTGCGCCGCCGTGCCGGAATCCGCCGTCTCCGGCGTGATTCAGGTTGGCGCCGTACAGATCCCAGAGCCCGGCGTCGGCCAGCGCGTCCGAGACCACCGCGGTACCCTCCACCCAGGGTGCGGCCAGCGCGTGCACCTCGTCCCGGGACCGGCTGCCGTTCAGCAGCTCGTGCCACCAGGTTCGGACGGTGTCGACGTCCGGCATCGCCGGCTTCTGAGTCATCGGGTTCACTTCCTGGTGACGGGTGCGGTGACGGGATCGAAGCCCGGGTAGGAGACCTCGATCTCGGTCGTCTCCTCGGGCAGAGCCGGGAAGATCCCGCTCAGTTCCATCGGCTCGGGGGTGAACCGCTGGGGCAGCGAGGCACAGGCACACATCGAGTAGAGGCCGTTGTCGGAGCGCCAGGTGCTGCGCAGCAGCTTGAGATCCTGCTGCGGCGCACTGATCTCCAGGGCGGATTCACGCAGGCCGAACTTGCTGGCGTAGTTGATCGCCCGGACATCACTCGCCTGCTCGGCCACCACCGAGACCCGAACGTGAGTGGACGCGGGGCCGGCCGTCACCTCATGAACCCGCAGCGTTGCCGGGATCTCGGCGACCTCGCCCTGCTTGCCGTTCTGATAGCCGTAGAAGAAACCCTCACCTGAGGCCAGGACCTCCCGCGCAGGCGGGCCGTCAGCCAGGTACAGCTTCTCCAGGTCGGCCACGGACGATCCGCTCGAGCGCTCTTCCTTTTCGGTGGTCACCGGTGCCGGAGTATCGGTTCCGAAGGAGCAGGCGGACACCGCACCCAGCAGGAGCGCAACCGTCGCAAAGGCAACCCCGGTGCGCAGACGCGTCCTCAATTCTGCTCCTTCGGCGCGAAGACAACACTGACGCGGCGGTTCTGCCGACGTCCCTCCGCCGTGCTGTTCTCCTCCAATGGCTCTCGCGCGCCCTTACCGGAGATTCCGTAGGTGACGCCGGGAACCGTGATCAACGGCTCGAGTGCCTGGGCCACCGCACGAGCCCGGCGCTTGGACAGCTTCTCGTTGTGCGCGGCCGTGCCGGTGCTGTCGGTGTGCCCGACGATCTCGATCTCGCCGCCGGCCGCCGAGGAGTTCACCTGAGCCGCAGCTTTGCTCAGGGCCTGGTCGGCGTCCGGGCCGAGCTCGGCCGAGTCCACTGCGAACAGCACGTCCGAGGCGATGTCCACCGAGGTGTCCTCGGCGCTGCTGCGCTCGGTGACCGTGCCCTCGATGTCCGAGGTCTCCAGGTGCAGCGACATCACCGACTCGGCCTGGGTGGCCGCCGCGGCGGAGACGTCGGCCAGATCGATCGCGGGCCAGCCCTCCCCGAGCCGGATCGTCGGGTTCTCGTCGTCCTGCACCACCGCGGGCTCCAGCACGCCGTCCTCGATCGGCACATCGGGCACGATGTCGCCGTTGCCGAGCTGGATGTCGATCGCGCTCAGGCTCTGCGGCAACTCGGCCATGACCAGGTAGAAGGTGTAGAAGGTGCCGCCCGTGCTCTCCGGTGGCCAGGCCCGGTAGGGCGAGACCAGCAGCCGGTCGACGCGCTCGTCCCCGCCCTTGGGCAGGTAGAGGGGCAGGTAGGCCTTGCGGCCGTCGAAGTCGAGCAGCCGGATGTTGCTGAACGACGAACTGCCCTTGATCCGGTCCAAGTGGTTGCGCTTGAAGTTGCCCCACGACGCCGGACCGCTTCCGGCCGGGATCCCGGCCGAGTAGTAGAGCACCGTGCCGCCCGGGACCCGGCGCAGCCCGTGCACCAGCACGGTCGCCTGAACTCCCTGGATCTCCTCGTCACCGGTGATGATCGCGGCGCCCCCGGTGATCGTGGTCCGGCCCAGCACCGGCACCTCGGCCGCGGCGCGCGCAGCATCGGCCTCAGCTGTGGAAGTCGGGGTGGGGGTCGACGTGGCCTGCGCCGGGCCGGAGACCAGGGTCAGCGCCAAAGCCGTTGCCACGGCGGCTAAAGCCTTCACCTCGGCCCTTTGAGGTAGCTCTTGGCCGCCCGCTGGTTCACCAGGATCAGGATCGCGATCGGCAGGATCAGCGAGGTCAGGCCGCGCGGATCGCCCTGGCCCAGCGCACCGAGAGCCATGAAGATCAGGACCGAGGCGATCACCACGATCCAGATGAAGGTCTTGCGGTTGCCCCGATGCACCCGCCGAGCCAGGAACAACGCCACTACCGACGGCCAGGTGCCCCAGGTCAGTGCCCCGAGCTCTTCGGCGCCGGTCTCGAACAGAGCCACGTACAGCACGGCCGACAGCACGCCGAGAATCCCGACCGCGTACAGCAGACCGCGTACCCAGCGCAGCGACTTCGGCATCACCCGGGGCGGCTGGAACTGGTCGTACTCACTCACGAAGGACTCCTCCTGGACGCTGAAACCGTGGGTCCGGCCGATCAACCGTGGCCCGAGGCCCCTCGCGACTGCCCGCCCGCACATGCCCCCCGGCGGCGGCTCACTCTAGAGAGCCGTCCAGCGGCTGAACACTTCCCGTGAACGACGTCACGTCCGATGCGGGCGATTCGCGACCCTTGGTCAGGCCAGGTCTACACACCGTGGAGAATAGGACGCTGGTCCGAAAATGCTTGACTACTTTGCGTTTACCAGCGCCAAAGCCCGACAAATCAGACCCGGGGAATGAACTGTTCACCGCGGCAACAGTATTGGCCGGCGACGTCCCTCCGAAGTCGCCGGCCAATACCTTGCTTCCCCGCTCCGGGCAGCTTATCGGAACGAAAAGCGCTGCGCCTCAGGGAAGCAGAGCCAGGATCAAGAACACAGCGAGGATCCCGGTGACGATGAAGGCGACCGTGCCGTGCCGGTCCACCACCGTCACCTGGGCCTGGAAGCGCCGCGGATCGTTCTGCCGACTGCGGCGCAGCAGACCGGTCCCCAGGCTCAGGATCAGCAGTCCGCCGAGTACGGCGCGGACCATCAGCATGGTGTTGTCGGTGTCGTACATCTCAGCGGTAGGCCGCCGGCTGCGCGGCCCGCCGAACCGGCACGAACCACAGGGCCACCGCGACCGCCACGACCGTGATCAGCCAGGTGAACGTCCGCTGGGTCACGGTGTTGCCGGCCACGTCCACGCTCAGCCAGATCCACACCGAGAGCAGGTGCCACAGCAACGACACCAGGATCGCAGACACGGCAAAGCCCGCCATGGAGGGCCTCTCGGCGGCCCGGCGCCGGTACAGCAGTCCGGCCGCCGCCACCGCTAGTGCGTGACTGCCCAGGTTCATCACGGTCGCCGTGCCGTCCGACATCACCGTGTCGCCCCAGAAGATCCCGAGCACCAAAGAGTAGGCCACGAAGATCAGGCCTGCAGCCAGCCAAGAGCGCAGGAAGATGGTCATCTGCAGTTCGTCCTTCGGTTGCGGTCGCCGATCGTCGGATCGGTCGCATCGTCGCCCATCAGTCGCGCTTGGCGAAATCCACCATCGGACGGGCGCCGTCGGAGGTAGCCCCAGGAAAGAACTTTCACGCCGCTCCCGTGAGAGTAGGTAGCAGCAGGAGCAGGCCTACGAAAGCGACCAGCGCGGCGGCGGCGACGAAGCAGAGGCTGCCGTGCCGCTCGATCCAGATCACCTGGACCTGAAACTGCTCCGGGTGCTCCGGGTCGTACCAAACCGGTACCTTTCGGCCGCTCACCGGTATCGTGATCTTCACTCCGCCACGGCGCCTGAGGTGAAAGGTCTGCCCCTGGGCAGTCGTGTAGCGCACCACAGGCTGAAGGTTGCCGGTTCCGGCCGAGTTCAGGCCCGGCCCCACTGTAAAGACCTAACCAGCGAAAATGCAGGCCAAGTGAAGGGCCTCACGTCCGATGCGAGAACCTGATGACCCACGGTCAGAAATCTCTTACGGCAGGTCCGGGATTTGAACGGGAGTCCGAGACGGAACGACCACACAGCGTCCACAGCTTGCCAGCCGCCACGGGACCTATCTGAGCCGGGCCGGCGCACCTTCGCCGGCTGGGCTCTGAAACCCGGCAGCCGACTGACGATCACGAATCCAGACTGAGCACGCTCCCCGCCACGATCCCCCAGGCCGCCGCCCGCCCGGCCTCAAGCTCCAGAATCCAGGCCGCGCGCAGTCGGGGCAGACCCAGACGGTTGCGCGGCATGGTCGTCACCGCGATCACCCGGCCGTCGCGCCGCACGTAGACCACGTCGATCGCGAACCGCATCCCGAACGTGTGCACGCTGCTGCCCGGCATCAGCACCAGGCCGGTCCCGATCCCGTCGCGCCCCAGCAGCCCCTTCGAGCGCTGCCGGTAGCTGGTGGCCACCTCCACCCGGGCGATCTGGATGCCATCGAGCCGCAGTCCCGCCATCACTCGTCCCTCATATCAGTCGCAAAGGTAACAATCACGCGAATCGCCACCATGTAATCGTCCGGTACGGCACAGTGACCAGTGATGAGCCTGATCGTTCGTCGCCCGGACCGAACGGCGCTCCCGGACGCCGGCCCCTCGCCCATCCGGTACCTCGCCGTGCTCAGCGGCAGTTGCCTGGCGGTGCTGGTCACGGCGGTGCTGATGCCGCTGGCCGGGCACGGGGTACGCAGCGCCTTCTGCGCCGAGGACGACTCGGCCTGCCGTGCCCCGGCCGTGGCCGCGGTCTCCTGCCGGGTGCTCAGCCACGCCGACGTGGTGCCGGACGACGCGGTGGTGTTCACCGACGATCTGGGCGGCTCCGGGCGGCTGACGCTGAGCCGGACGGTGGACAAGAACGCGGTGGTTCACTGGTTCGTGCGGCGCGACGACGTGCCCGGTTCGGTGCGCGGGGGTGAACTCACCGAGTTCCCCACCGAGAGCGCGGCGCGCGCCTACATCACCGCGGCGCAGCACGAACCGGTCCGGCTAGGGCTGCAGGAGGCGGATCCGACCGGGTTGCTGGCCCGGATCGCCGACACGGTCGACGGCCATCCGCTGCCCCGGGCGATGGTTCCCGAACCGCACGCCTATTTCGTGGACGCGGGTTCGGCTCTGGATCTCGGCGCGCAGGCTCGTTCGGGAGTTGGCGGTAGCATCATCAGTGGCGGGGTGAGCGGAGTGGCCGAGGTTCGGGTCACCCGCCAGGACTCCCCGGCTACAACCATTTTCGTGGAACTCACCAGTGAAGCGGCCGAAGCCTTCGGGCTCGGCTCGGGCGCCGGCAAGACGGTCGCCGGGGTCACCTTCGACGACCTGGGCCGACCCCGGCAGTTGGTGGTCGAGACGGCGGGCCGGTTGCGGGGGTGGCTCGGTCCCACCGCCGAGGCACCAACGCGTCTGCTGGGAACGCTTTTGGACGTCCACCAGGCCGACGATTCCTCGGATCCGGCTGAGCCGGCAGCGAACCAGGAACCCGAACCGTTCACCGGGCGGGCGGTGATCCGGATCGACCTGATGCGCACCGAAGTCGCCGACGCCGCTGCCGATGCCCTGCACCGGCTGGGGATACCGCTGCTGCTGAACCTGGGCGACACCGACCTGCGTCCGGACTCCGTCCTGGCCGAAGATCCGGTGCAGGAGCTGTACGAGTTGCTCGACTCCGGATCTCCGGGTGGCTCTTTCACGGTGAGTGCCTACCGGACCAGCCCTGGCGATGCGACCGAGGCGGTGCTGGGGATGCAGGGTGGGCTGACCGTGCGCGGGGCCCTGCCCGGTGACGACTTCTACTACGCGCCCGGCCAGGGGCTGGTCAGGTGGCAGACGTGCGCGTCCTGATCACGGCCGTGCTGATCCTGCTGCTGGCCGGATGTTCCAGTCCACCGGTGCGCGAGCGCGACCCAGAACCGTTGAACGACGGCCGTAAGCAACTACTGCCGTTGTCCGGTCTGAAGCACTACACGGCGGGTTTCGGATCGCTGAGTTTCCAGCTTCCGGAAGACGTGGACTACGAACCGCTGAGCACCAGCGCCGACGAGCAGGGGGCCGAGGTGCGCACCTGGCGGGCTCCGGCGCCGGACGGTCAATGGTGTGTGGTGATCGCCGGTGAGCAGCCGGATTACCGAGGGGCCTTCCCCGCGGCGGCGATTGCGGCGTTCGCGGCCGGCCGCGAGCCCGGCGGCGAGATCAGGCTGAACGAGCCGATCGATCCGGTGCCCGGCACGATGTCCGGAGTCAGCCAGCACAGCCAGTACCCGATCATCCCCGGCGATCTGAGCAGTGCGCCGGGTGCGTTGTTCGTCCGGCAGTTCCTGACCGAGGAGTCCACCCTGATCTCGCTGAACGTGGCCGGGCCGGTGAGCACGATCGCCTCGTGCCGGCTGGAGGAGATCGCCTCCACCCTGCAGAGGTCGTGATGAGCAGCCACGCCGAACCCCAGCGGCCGCAGCTGCCCGGGCCGCAGCCGATCAGCGGCCAGGCCCCGATCACCCAGCCCACCCAGATCCTGCGCCAGCCGTTGCGGCCGGCGCTGCGGGAACGCCCGAGCCGGATCCTGCTGGCCGACGATCTGAGCACCTGGGCCGAGGAGTCGAGCCCGGGCGGCCTGCTGCGGATCTCGTCGGCCACCCGGCTGGCCCGGCTGGAGGATCTGGCCGGCGACGGCGCCCGGCTGATCATGCTGTGCAGCGAGGGCGCCGAGGCCGAGGTGAACCGGCAGATGGCGCTGGCCCGGGCCGCGCTGGAGGTCGAGATCACGGTGGTGGCGCTGCCCGGCGGCCCGCTCGGCCAGTACGCGGTGGCCCGGATCACCGAGCAGGCGCTGAGCGTGGCCGGACGGCCGACCTCGCTGGTGGTCTCGATCCTGCCCACCCTGGCGGCCGAACTGGTCAACGTGGCGGTGCTGCACTCGGTCACCGGGCTGGACATCCCCGGCGTCGGGGTGGGGCATCACCTGGCTTCGCTGCTGCCCGGGCAACGCCAGTTCGCGGTCCAGCTCACCCCGCACCCACTCGTCCGTTCGGTGTCCAAAGATCTTCTGGCCGAGGGCTTCACCCGGGCCACCTTCGGCACGATCGAGTCCCGGGTGCTGATCGCCGGCCCGCTGGCCCTGCCGCCGCAGCTCGAGGTCCTGACCGGGGTCACCGACGTACCGCACCGGGTGCGCACCGAACTCGACCTGGCCGGGTTCTGGGGCGACGAAGAGGCCACCGAGATCGTCGCAGTGCCCAAGGACCCGGCCGCCTGGATTGCGCAACGCGTTCCGGTGCAGCCGCATTCGCCCTGCGACTGGTGCGGGGCGGCGCTGGCCACGTCGGCCTCGCGCTGTGTGTTCTGCGGCTACGTGGTGGTCAGCCGATGATCTCGATGCGCATGCTCTCGCGGACCGCGTCGAGCACCTCGTCGGGCGGCCCCAGCACGATCGACACCTCCGGGAACGGCAGGATCTCGAGGACTTCCAGGTGCATCGCGTCGGCGAAGGTGAAGCAGTCCGAGTCCGTCCCGAACCGGGCCATGGTGGTGTCGATCAGCCAGTGCGCCAGAGCCGTCCGGTTCAGCTGACCCAGGTCCGGGCACTGCTCGAAGACGATCCGGGTGGTAGCGGCGGCCTGGGCCCGGGAGCCCTGCACATCGGCCGGCCCGTCGATCACCTGCCCGGGCGGGGCCAGCACCCCCACCTGAACCCCGTCTCCGGTACCGGCCAGATAGACGTCCCCGCAGCCCAGACCGGCTGAGTGCGGGTTGTCGCCCCAGTTGCGCTGGGCCGCTGCGCAGGCCGCGCCGGTGAGGTCTGCCTCGAAACCGCCCAGCGGCGCGAACAGCAGGTTCAGGCGCCAGGGGATCTCGCCGGCCGACTGCAGGATGGCCGCGTCACGCATCTGATGGGTGGCCGCCACCGCGGCCGAGTCGGCGGCCGTCTGGGTCTGGGTCTTCTGCTCCGAGGCGCTGCCCACCTGGGCGAAGAGCAGGCCGAGAAAGAGCAGGGCGGCCACGACGAGGAGGAGGGCCGGCGCGATTTGGCCCTCCTCCTCTTCTGGACGACGTCGGGGCCGCACGGGATGCGGTGACTTCATCCGGTGCGGCCGCGTCGTCAGCCTCCCGCGCCGAAGATCTCGTTGATCTTGTTGGTGATGTTCGTGGCGATGGTCTGCCCGATGTTGCTGGTGGCGATCGCGACGATGATGATCGCCACGATCACGACGATGCCCATGTACTCGGCCGCGGTCTGCCCCCGCTCGCGCCCGCCCACGTGACGCTGCAGGCCGCAGTAGAAGCGGATGATCATCCGGCACTCCCCTCGTTGTCGCCGAACGCTAGGGCCAACCACCAATCCGGGACGAGGGCCCCCGGGCCCAGTCGCGGGCCCAAAACCCTCATCGCGCGGTACCCACCCACACCGCCACGGCCTGGGCCCGGGACGTCACCCCGAGCTTGGCGAAGATCCGGTTTACATGGTTCTTCACGGTTTTCGGGGCCAGGAACAGCAGCCCGGCGATCTCGCCGTTGGTGCGCCCGGCGGCCAGCAACTGCATCACCCCGGCCTCCCGCTCGGACAACAGCGCAGCCACCGCCGGATCGGCCGCCGGTACGGCCTCGGGCGGCGGCGGGGTACCGGCCAGCACCCGCACCGCCGAGGCGCTGAACACCGACCCACCCCCGGCCGCGGCCAGAATGTTCTGCACCACCGCGTTCTCGTCGAAAGTGCCGTACACCAGGTAACCCCGCGCCCCGTAACGCACCGCCGCCCGCACCGTCTCGTCCTCCTCGGACGAGGTCAGCATCAGCACGCAGGTGAAGGTGGCCAGCTCGGGCAGCACCTCCAGCCCGGAGGTGCCCGGCATTCGCACATCCAGCAGCACCACGTCGGGCTTCAGCTCCCGGGCCAGGCGCAACGCCTCGCTCCCGTCCGAGGCCTCACCCACCAGCTGCGTGGCCGGATCCGCAGTGAGCAGATGGCGCAGGCCGATCCGGATCACCGGGTTGTCGTCGGCCACCAGGACCGTCACCGGATGCTCAGCCATGGCCGGGCAGAACCAGCCGCACGGTGGTACCCATCCCCGGACTGCTCGTCACCTGCAGACCTCCCCCGCTGCGGTTCGCCCGCTCGGTCATCCCGAGCAACCCGAAGTGCCCCGGATGCCCGGCCGAGACATCAAACCCGCGCCCGTCGTCCGTTATCTGCAGGACCACCTCACCACCGGAGGCCGCCAGCGTGAGCGTGACCAGATGCGCCTGCGCGTGCTTGACCACGTTGTGCAGCGCCTCCGACGTCACGGCCAGCATGGTGCTCCGGCCCGCCGCATCAGGCCCGGCCCGAGGCGACTTGCGCTCGTCGTGCACCTCGACGCTCAATGGATGCCCGGCAATGGCCACCCCGGCCCGCTCCTGCAGCGCCTGAACCAAGCTGCTGGAACCGTTTTCGCGCAAGCCCTGAATCACCACCCGCGATTGCCCGGCCAGCCCTTCGGCGGTCTCCCCGATCACTCCGGCCGCCTCCCGGGCCGACCGCAGATCACCGCGCTCCAAGGAGCTGCGCAACGTCTGGCTCAAAAGCCATACCCCGTGCAGATCCTTGGTCAAAGAATCGTGCAGCTCGCGAGCCACCCGGAGCCGTTCTTCCCGAACCGCAGCCGTGCGCCGCAACTTCCACAGCTGGCTCGCGGTTCGCTCCTGCTCGTTCAGCAGCCGACGCAGGGCCACCCCGGCCGGACCCGCCGCCAGAACCAGCGCCGGCAAAGTGATCGTGGTGTGAAAATCGCTGCCGCCGGGCACATATCCGGCCTGAAACACCAGCAGCACACCGTACGTCAGGGCCCCGGCCAGACTGACCGCCAGCACCGGCCGCGCGCGATGAATCAGGCCGGCCAGCACCCCGCCCGCCACCACGTACAGCACCATCGGGGTACCCAGCCCGGCCAGGCCCAGCGCGATCAGCGCCACCCCTTGGTCGAGCACCAGCACCAGTGGCCGCCGGGCCCGTTTCAGCAGCGTCCAGTAGCGCAGCGCCAGGTAGTTCAGCGCCATCATGATCAGCAGTACCAGGATCAGGGCCACGGCCGGGTCGTGGTTGGTCCGCAGCGCCACCACACTCAGGCCCGGGGCGGCGATCCGCGGGATCAGCACGTACTGGGCCAGCCGCCCCACCGCGTCCGGGGGCGGGCCGTTCATAGTGAACCCAGATCCACGTCGGAGCCCAGGAACAGGGCCAGCACCAGCAGCGCCACCACGGCCGGCATGATCACCATGGTGATGATCAGGCTGACCCGGGGTGCGGCCCGGGAGGCCCGGCGCCGGGCGATCTGGGCGAACTCGCGGCGCATGTCCTCGGCCAGCTGGTTCAGCGTGTCGGCGAGCGGGGCCCCGAGTTCCTCGGCCTGGATCATCGCGGTGACGAACAGGCCCATCGTGGCCGAGCGGGGGTTGCGCTCACGCAGTTCGAGGAAGGCGTCGCGGCGGCGGACCCCGACCTCCATCCGGTGCATCGTCCGGCGGACCTCCTCGGCCAGCGGTCCCTCCAGGGTTTCGCCGACCCGTTCCATCGCCGCCCGAAAGCCCAGCCCGGCCGTGACGGTGATAGCCAGCACGTCGAGGAAATCCGGCAGTTCCAGCTCGATCCGGCGTTGCCGGCGCTGCGCCTCGCTGTACAGCCAGACCGAGGGGTAGACCAGGAGCAGCAACGCCGCCGGCAGGGCGAGGAGCGGCAGTTCCCGGATCAGCAGCGTGAACCCGCCGAGCAGGGCCAGAACGGCGTAGGCGCCCTGCAGTTCGGCGAATCCGGCGACGTCCATGTTGCGGGGCTGGCCGGCCGCCGCGAGCAGGTTGCGCACCTCCAGCCGCCAGCGCGGGCCGAGCATGCCGCTGATCGCCGGACCGGTGCGCCGGCCGAGCAGCCGGTAGGTACCGGCCACCAGCGGGATCCGGGCACCGACCGGTCCGCGGCCGACCATCGGCAGGGAACCGGTGTCCAGCAGCGACACGTCGGGCGGGGCCTTCAGCAGCTGCCACCCGTACAGGCCGAACAGGTACACCAGGAGTCCGCTGAGGGCGAAAGTGACCGCGGTGGTGTTCATCTCAGATGTCGATCCGGGTGGTCCGGCGGATCATCCAGAACCCGCCCGCGTACATCACCAGGGCGATCACCAGGATCACCTGGCCGATCAGCGAGGAGGTGACCTTGTTCAGGGTGCCGGGGGCGATCACGTTCATCATCAGCAGCGAGCCGGCGCCCAGGAAGAGCACGATCCAGCTGGTGAACACCGCTCCGGACAGCATGGTGCGGACCTCGCGGCGCAGATCCTTGCGGGCCTCCAGGGTCTCGGACATCCCGCGCAGGGCGGTGACCACGGCACCACCGGCCCGGGCCTGGATGATCAGGGTCCGGGTCAGCAGCGAGAGCTCGCGGCTCGGCAGGCGCTCCTGCAGGTGGTCCAGCGCGTCGTTCAGCGGGGTGCCGATGTCGAGCTCGTGGGCCAGCCGGGCCATCTCGGTACCGGCCGGATCGTCCAGGTCCTCCCCGGCCATCCGGATCGCCGAGCGCAGGGCGAGCCCGGCCGAGGTGGCGTTCGAGAGCACCCGCGCCACTTCCGGCAGCTGCCCCACGAACTCCTCCCGCCGCCGGGCCTCGCGCCGGTCCAGCACGGTCAGCGCCAGCCGGACCGCGGCGGCCGCCGCGAACAGGGCGAACCACCAGCTCAGCAGGCGGGAGGAGAAGACGAAGGTGAGCCCGGCCAGGGCGGCCAGGGCCAGCCAGATGTCGGCCATCCGCCAGCGCACGCCCGCCCGGTCCAGCCGTAGCTGCAGGCGGCGCCCGTGCCAGGTGCGGCGCAGCCGGACGTCGAACCGGTTGATCCAGCGGGCCGACGAGCGCTCGACCACGTCCAGGGCGGTGCGCTGGGCCAGGGTCTCGCGTTCGTTGGTGCCCAGAACCCACTGCCAATAGCCCAGCACGGCGATCGCCAGTACGCCGAAGGCGGCCCCGAGGATCATCGCCGGTACTCCAGGAACTGCGGCGGGATCAGTTCGCCGCGCACGATCAGCCGGTCGGCCAGGGCGGCGGGCAGGCGGTGGCAGATGAACCGGCCGTTCACCACCCGGTCGGCGCCGGTCGGCTCGGCCTCGAAGTGCATCAGCCGCTCCAGCCGGTACTCCTCGCGGCGTTTCGAGGTCACCGCGATCACCTCGACCACCCGGCGCGAGCCGTCGCCGAAGCGGGAGAGCTGGATGATCACGTCGATCGCGTTGTTGATCTGGTCGCGGATCGCGGCGAAGGGCAGTTCCAGCTCACTCATCGTGGCCAGCGTCTCCAGCCGGGAGACCGCGTCCTGGGTGGAGTTGGCGTGCACGGTGGCCAGCGAGCCCTCGTGGCCGGTGTTCATCGCCTGCAGCATGTCCAGCGTCTCGCCGCCGCGGACCTCCCCCACGATGATCCGGTCGGGCCGCATCCGCAGGCTGTTGCGGACCAGGTCGCGGATGGTGATCTCGCCCCGGCCCTCGATGTTGGAGGGCCGGGCCTCCAGGCTGACCACGTGCTCCTGCTCCAGCCGCAGCTCGGCCGCGTCCTCCACCGTGATGATCCGCTCGTGCGCCGGGATGAACGCCGAAAGCGCATTCAGCATGGTGGTCTTGCCGGTACCGGTACCACCCGAGATCAGCACGTTGAACCGGGCCCGGACCATCGCCGCCAGCAGCATCGCGGTGCTGGTGTCGACCGCGCCGATCTCGGCCATCCGGGCCATCGGGATCGGCGCCGGGAAGCGGCGGATGGTCAGCGTGGGCCCGGTGAGCGCAAGGGGCGGGATGACCACGTTCACCCGCTCACCGCCGGCGAGCCGAGCGTCCACCATCGGGCTCGACTCGTCCACCCGGCGGTTCACGGTGGAGACGATCCGGTCGATGGTCTGGTAGAGCTGCTCCTCGCTGGCGAAGGCGAAGGGGGCGCGTTCCAGCCGTCCCGACCGCTCGATGTAGACGTCCTTGGGCCCGTTCACCATGATTTCGGTGACTGACGGGTCGGCCAGCAACGGCTCCAGCACGCCCAGGCCGAGCGAGTCGTCGATCACCCGGCGGATCAGCTGGGTGCGTTCGGTGCCCGAGAGCATCGGGCCCTCGCGGCTCAGGATCCGGGCCAGCACCCGTTCCAGCCGGGTGCGCCGCTGAGCCGGTTCCAGCGACGAGAGTTCGGCCAGGTTGAGCTCTTCCAGCAGGGCCCGGCGGTAGCGCTCGACGTGCGCCTCGAACTGCCGGGCGGCATCCTCCCGGCTGCCCCGGTCGCCGGCCGAGCGCAGATCTTTCAGCCCCACGGCGGCACCGCCTGTTCCGACTCGAACCAAGCGGTTCGGGAGACCTCCGGGCCGACCGACAGACCAGGGACGATGATCGGCATCTGGAGTGTCACCCGCACCGACGGGCTCTCCCCGCCTTGCAGCGAAACCTGCATCCCGTCCTCCAGCCAGTCCGGAACCGAGCGCCGGGCCGAGGTTTCCGGATCACCGTCGCCCTGGCTGACGGTTCGGGCCGCGGCCCGGGAAGCTGCGCTGGCCGCCTGCACGGTGGCGGCGGCAATGGTGAGCTGCAGGGCGGCGAGCAGGCCGATGGCCAGGTAGGGAATCGCCCCCAGCAGCTCGATACTGGCCTGCCCCCGGTCTTTTACGGCCATCTGCCCTCGAATCGCATCTGCGCCGTCGAGGTCGCGTTCAGCGCATCGCCGAACAGCGCGGCCACGCCGGGGATGAAGGCCGGGGTGGTGACCTGGACGGTGACCTCGGAATCGGGATCGAACCAGCGCGGATCACCACCCCCGCCGCCCAGCGTCACCTGGGCGCCGTCCTGCCAGGCTCCGGGCAGTTCGGCTCGGGCCCGGGCCTCGATGTCGCCGAAGCCGTACTCCGGTGAGACCGCCACCCGGGCCGCCGCGCTGGCCGCCTGCCCGGCCAGCACATGGCTGTAGCCGATCATCACGCCCTGCACCAGGCAGGCCAGCAGAATGCCGATCAGCGGCAGCAGGCCCATCAACTCGACCGCCGCCTGCCCAGCGTCCCGTTTCCGAGCAGCCCTCCGGCCCGTCGCCGCCACCGGTTCGGCGGGCTGCCGGGCGCCCAGCGATTCGGCCACCCGGGCCAGCGCGCGGCGAGTGTCCCGGTCCACCAGCCGCTGCGGCTCGCCGGTGTTGGCCGCAGCCTCGAAGGCCCGGAACGCGGCCGGCACCCCGAACTCGCTGATCGGCAGCCGGGCCAGGCGGGCGGCCAGGTCGGGCTGCACCTCGACGCCGCGCGAGATGCGGTTGAGCAGCACCGTCACGTCTTTCTCGGGCCGTAGCCGCAGCCTTTCCCACAACTTGGCGGTGCGCCGGCAGCCGCGCATGCTCAGCACATCCGGGGTGGCCACCAGCACCGCCCGGTCGGCGATCTCGACCGCCGAGGCCCCGGCCGGAGTGAGCACGCTGCCCAGGTCCAGCACCACCACGTCGAAGCGGGACTTCAGCGCGCCGATCACCGCCCGGCCCACCGCCTCGGTGATCTCCTCGCCCCGCTCCCCCTCGCGCGGGGCGAGCAGCACGCTCAACCCCGAACTGTGCCGGAACAGGACGTCGTCCAGGGTCTGCGCGGAGATCTCCCCGACCAGGCCGATCAGGTCGGTGATGTCGCGGCGATGGGTGATGTTGAGCAGCGTGGCCAGGTCGCCGCTCTGCAGGTCCAGGTCGACCAGACAGGCCCGGCGCCCGGCGGCCGCCGCCTCCAGAGCGGTGTGCACGGCGATGGTGCTGGTGCCGACCCCGCCCTTGCTGCCGGCCAGGGCCAGCACGTGGCCACTGCCGAGCACCCGGGCGTTGTCCCCGGCGATGTGGCTGCGCACCAGACCGGCCCAGGCGGCGGCACTCTCGATCCGCTGGCCCAGGTCGTCGATGGTGAAGCCGAGCGGGGCGATGCTGCGAGCCCCGGCCTCCATCGCCACCCGGAACAGCTCCGGGTCGGAGGTGGAGGACAGCAGCAGGATGCCGACGAACGGGTCCTGCCGGGCGATCTGCCGGATCAGGTCGAGCACCGGTATCGGGCCCAGGGTTTCGGAGACGATCAGCACGTCGGGCTGGAAACCCGCCACTGCGTCGGCCACCTCGGCCGAGGTGGCGCTGACGTGGACCAGTTCGTCGCCGAGTTCCTCGGCCACCGACGAAACCCGCTGCACCGTCAGGTCGTCCGCGCTACCGAGCAGCAATCTGCGGTTCATGGCCCGTTCCCCGCCGCTTTGGTGGTGCCCAGCATCTTCTGCCCGTCCAGCACGTCGGCGGCGCCCGGCTGCTTGGACCGGGTCCCCGGGGCGACCAGGGCCAGGCGCACCTTGGTGGCGAAACTCTCGGCGTAGGTGACCTTCAGGCTGTCGTCCCGGTCGAGCGCGAAGGTCACCGGCACCACCTCGTTCTGCTGGAAGTCGCCGGCCTCCTGATCGGGTGCGTCGACCCGCTGCAGCGCCCCGATCGCCAGCACCTGGGCGTTGCTGACGATCACCCGGGCCTGGTCCACGTCCTGGGTGGCGCCGTCGGAGTTGGTGCTACGGACCTTGAAGGTGCCGTAGATGTCGACCAGGTCACCCTTCTGGATCTTCCCGGCCACCCCGGTCTCGGCGTCGATCAGGATGGCGATCTCGCTCTGCCCGGGTTGCAGCTCCGGCGGCGAGGCGGCCATCCCCTCCTGCAGCATCGCCCCCTCGGGGATGTCGGTGGTGGCGACCAGGCCGCGTGAGGTGTCGAACGACTGGATCGCCGCCTCCGGCAACCACTTCGAGGGCAGCTCGACCTCCTCCACCGCATCCTCGGTGATCGGCTCGTTCTTGGCGACGTCGCTGGTGAAGCGGTAGCTGGTGGTCATCGGCCCGACCTGGCGGCCGATGTCGGTGACGTAGCCGGCGATCATCACGAACACCGCGACCGCCCCGAGCACGGCGACCGCCATGAGCAGCACGCCGCGCCGCTGTCGCGGATTCATCCCTGCCACCCTCCAGCGCGTAAACCACCAGGTTGGGCCCTCAATGGGCCCGGCCGGGCCCCGTCAGTGACCTTGAGTTGAAGTAAGGTAACAGAGGATTGTGTAATCAAACGGGCAAAGCCGGAGAATCGGTCATCGGTCGTTACCTGAGCGACACCCCTCGTAGCGGCGGGACACCTCTGTCCCGCCGCTGGTGGTCGTTCCCGGAGGAGGACGGGGCCGAGCCCACCCCGGCCCGCATCCTGATCGGCACCAGCATCGGCCTGGCCACCACCGTGGTCGCCTTCCTGGTGCCCCAGACCCTGCTGATCGCGATCGCCTTCGGCACCGCCGACTACACTTCCGGGCGCGCCGGCGGCATCGGCTTCACCCTGCTGTCCGTTCTGGTGGTCGGGTTCGCCTGCAGCTCAGGGGCATTCGTGGCGGCCCGGGAACTGCGCCGGGCCGAGCTGGATCAGCTGGACAGCCTGCGTACCGCGCTGGTCCCACCCGCTCTGGTGGCCGTGGGGATCGCCGTGCACGGTCTGATCGGCGGCGGTGGGTGGCCGGGTTTTCTCTTGCTTCTGGGGACGTCTTTGCCGGCGATCGCGTTCAGTGCTCGCTGGGGCGCGCGGTAACCGTTCAAAGCAGAGGACGTCGGTGACCGGCCCGCGCGGGCCGGTCACCGACGTCCTCTGGTCGGGTTTCTCAGTTCTTGCTCAGGTCCTCGAGGTACTGCTCCAGCCCGGCCACCACCATCATGTGGTCCTCCACCTCGGGCAGGCCGGAGACGGTGACCGTGCCGACCGTGCCCACCCCGTGCACGTGCACCGGGAACGAGCCGCCGTGCGCCGCGTAGCGCTGCGGGTCGAGCCGGAAGCGCTCCTCGAAGCTCACCCCGTCGGCCGCGGCCCGCCGCCCGACCAGTAGCGAGGACTGGCCGAAGCGGTCCACCACCGCGGCCTTGCGCAGGATCCAGGCGTCGTTGTCGGCGCTGGTACCGGGCAGGGCGTAGTGGAAGAGCTGCTGGCCGTTGCGGCGCAGGTCGACCGTGACCGGGGCGCGGCGGGCGGCGGCCAGCTCGACCAGGATGATGCCGATCTGCCAGGCGTCGTCGTTGTCGAAGCCGGGCAGCCGCAGGCGACGCTCCTGATCTTCCAGTTCCTCGATCAAGGCATCAAGTTCGCTCATGCTGCTCAGTCTTACCGGCTCGGCCGCCAGACGACCAGCGCCGTCGAGGTGGTGGGGCGCTGCGGGCGCCGGCCCGGGGGCACCGCCGTGATGTCCCCGCCGGGCCCGGCCGCGAACACCCGGCCGCCGCTGCGCAGCTTGGCCTGGGCCAGCCGCAGTTCGTCGATCAGCTGGTCGAGCTGTCCCCGCAGGGCGCGGTTCTCGTACTCCAGCTCCAGGATCCGCTTGATCCCGGCCAGGTTCACGCCCTCCTCCTGGGAAAGCCGTTGCACCTCACGCAGAGACGCGACGTCACGGGCGGAGTAGCGCCGGCCCCGGCCGGCCGACCGGCCCGGGGTCACCAGGCCGAGCCGGTCGTACTGCCGCAGGGTCTGCGGGTGCATCCCGGCCAGTTCCGCGGCCACCGAGATGACGAAGATGGGAGCGTCCGGGTCGACGTTGTAGTCCACTTTGACCCGGCGGGTGCGGGCCTTGCCTTCGTCAGCCATGACCTGGCCTCCGTGTCGTTGCGAACCGCTCAGCGGGAGTCGTCGAGATGGGCGAACAGATCAGCCCTCGGGTTCTCGCCCGAGGTGGCCTCGGCGAAGGTGCGCAGCGCCTCCCGCGCCTTGCCGTCGACCCGCTGCGGCACCGCCACCTGCAGCATCACCAGCAGGTCACCGGTGCGCTTGGCAGTCTTCACGCCGCGGCCGCGGGCCCGCAGGGTGCGCCCGGACGGAGTGCCCGCCGGAACCTTCAGCTTCACCCGCGAACCGTCCGGGGTGGGTACCTCGATCTCGGTGCCGAAGACCGCCTCGGGGAAGGTGACCGGCACGGTGATCCGCACGTCGGCGCCGTCCAGGGTGAAGATCGGGTGCGGCTCGACCGAAACCGTGACCCACAGGTCGCCCGGCTCGCCCCCCATCTCGGAGGTCTTGCCCTTGCCGCGCAGCCGCACCTTCTGGCCGTCGCGCACCCCGGCCGGGATCCGCGCGGTGATGTTGCGCAGGCCCGACTGCGGGTCGTCGACCCGCAGGTTCAACTGGGCCCCCTCCATCGCCTGACGGAAGGTGAGGGTGGCGGTGGCGTTCAGGTCGCCGCCGCGCATCGGACCGCGCGGGGAACGGAAATTGCCGTTGCCGGTAGCACTTCCGGGCGGGAAGAGGCCGCTGAGCATGTCCTCGAAGATCGGGGACTCAGCTCCGCCGCCGTACGCCCCGGCCCCGGGGCTGTAGCGCACCCGCTGCTGGCCACCGGCGCCGGGCATACCGCCGCCCTGACCGAACAGGTTGCCCAGCAGGTCCTCGAAACCGGCGGCCCCGCCGCCCGCGGTCGGCCCACCGCCGCCGGCCGTGAACCGCGCACCGCCGCGTGACATCGCGCGGATCGCGTCGTACTGCTGGCGCTGTTCCGGGTCGGAGAGCACCGCGTACGCCTCGCCGACCTCCTTGAACCGCTTCTCCGCCGCCGGGTCACCCGGATTGGCGTCCGGGTGGTGGGTGCGGGCGACCTTGCGGTACGCCTTCTTGATGTCCGCCGCGGTGGCGTTCTGCGGCACCCCGAGGACGGAATAGAAGTCCTTTTCGAACCAGTCCTGGCCCGCCATGTGTCTCTCTCCTAGCGCCGCCTACCCGAACCGGCCCGGGAGAACCAGGTCTCCCGGGCCGGTCCGGCCGGGTATCAGTTGGGGTCGGCGACGGCGACCCGGGCTGCCCGCAGCACCCGGTCACCATTGCGATAACCGGGCTGGAGCACCTGGACGACGGTGGTCGTCGTGGTGCCCTCGGCCAGTTCCGCCTCGGTGTGCATGAGCGCCTCGTGCACCTCCGGGTCGAAGGCCTCCCCGGCCTCGCCGTAGCGAGCCAGACCGAACCGCTCGAGCACCGCCTCGAGCTTCTCGGCGATCGCCGCGAACGGCCCGGACTCCAGGTCGCCGTGCTGACGGGCCAGGTGGACGGCGTCCAGCACCGGAAGCAGCGCCTCCAGCACTCCGGCGATCGCCGTCTCCTTGGCCACGTCCCGGTCACGGTCGACCCGGCGCCGGTAGTTCACGAACTCGGCCTGCAGACGCTGCAGGTCGTCGAGCCGCTCGGCAGCCGAGGAACGGGCGGCGTCGAGGTCGGCCAGAATCCCGTCCAGCGAAACCTCCTCAGCCGTCACGTCTTCTCCGTCCTCGACCGTTTCGGCCTTCTCGTCGTTCTCGTCCGGCTCCGGCTGATCAGCACGATCAGTTCCCTCGGCCGGACCTTCCTGGTCGGCGGTGTCGCTACCGTCGGCCTCGTCCGGTTCGGCGGCAGGCGCCGCGGCGGCGTGCTTGCCACCGTTCTTGCCGGCCTGCCCGGCGGCCTCGGCCGGCTCCTTCGAGCCGGCCGATTCCTCGCGCACCTCACCGGTTTCCGGATCGAGCCGACGTCGGTCGCGGATGACCGGGCCCGAGGGGCCCTGGTCGTCCGACGGATCGACAGTCTGCTCACCCATCACTTGTCCTCGTCGACGATCTCGGCGTCAACCACGTCGTCGTCGTCCTTCTTGGCCCCGGCGCCACCGGCCGCACCCGCACCGGCGCCCGGAGCAGCACCCTCGGGCGCACCCTCGGACTGCTGCGCGTACAGCGCGGCGCCGAGTTCCTGGCTGGCCGTGGACAGCGCCTCCTGCTTGGCCTTGATCTCGGCGATGTCGGTGCCCTCGAGCGCCGTCTTCAGCTCCGCGATCGCGGTGTTGACCTTGGCCTTGCCCTCTTCGGGGAGCTTGTCCTCGCTGTCGCGCAGGAACTTCTCGGTGGAGTAGACCAGCTGCTCGGCGCCGTTGCGGACCTCGGCCTCCTCGCGGCGGACCCGGTCCTCCTCGGCGTGCGCCTCGGCTTCCTTGACCATCCGGTCGATCTCGTCCTTGCTCAGGGCCGAGCCGCCGGTGATCCGCATCGCCTGCTCCTTGCCCGTGCCCCGGTCCTTGGCGGACACGTTCACGATGCCGTCGGCGTCGATGTCGAAGGTGACCTCGATCTGCGGCACGCCACGGGGGGCGGGAGCGATACCGGTGAGCTCGAAGTTGCCCAGCGGCTTGTTGTCCCGGGCCAGCTCACGCTCGCCCTGGAAGACCTGGATCAGCACCTGCGGCTGGTTGTCGTCGGCCGTGGTGAAGACCTCGGAGGCCTTGGTCGGGATCGCCGTGTTGCGGTGGATGAGCTTGGTCATCACGCCGCCCTTGGTCTCGATGCCCAGGCTCAGCGGGGTGACGTCCAGCAGCAGGACGTCCTTGCGGTCACCGAGGATGACACCGGCCTGCAGGGCGGCGCCGATGGCGACGACCTCGTCCGGGTTGACGCCCTTGTTCGGCTCCTTGCCACCGGTGAGCTCGCGGACCAGCTCGCTGACCGCCGGCATCCGGGTGGAA
Source organism: Kineosporia babensis (assembly GCF_021129305.1). Taxonomy (GTDB): domain Bacteria; phylum Actinomycetota; class Actinomycetes; order Actinomycetales; family Kineosporiaceae; genus Kineosporia; species Kineosporia babensis. The sequence continues at coordinate 549,395 of NZ_JAJOMB010000001.1, forward strand.
CCACCGACGAGCACGATGTGGTCGATCTCGGAGACCGAGATGCCGGCTTCCTTGATCACCGACTGGAACGGCGCCTTGGTGCGCTCGAGCAGGTCGGCGGTCATCTGCTGGAACTGCGCCCGGGTGAGCTTCTCGTCCAGGTGGACCGGGCCGTTCTCGGTCATCGAGAGGTACTGCAGCGAGATCGTCGTGGACGTCGCGCTGGAGAGTTCCTTCTTCGCCTGCTCGGCGGCCTCACGCAGCCGCTGCATGGCGATCTTGTCCTTCGACAGGTCCACGCCGGTCGAGCTCTTGACCGTGTTGACCAGGTGGTCCATCACCCGCTGGTCCCAGTCGTCACCACCGAGGTGGTTGTCACCGGCGGTCGAGACGACCTGGATGGCGGTGCTGCCGCCCTCCTCCACGTCCACCTCGAGCAGGGAGACGTCGAACGTGCCGCCACCGAGGTCGAAGACCAGGATGCGCTCGTCCGCCTTGCCCTTCTCCAGACCGTAGGCCAGGGCCGCGGCGGTGGGCTCGTTGATGATCCGGCGCACGTTCAGGCCCGCGATCTCGCCGGCTTCCTTGGTGGCCTGGCGCTGCGAGTCGTTGAAGTAGGCCGGGACCGTGATCACCGCGTCGGTGACGGTCTCGCCGAGGTACTCCTCCGCGTCGCGCTTGAGCTTCTGCAGCACCCGCGCGGAGATCTCCTGCGACGTGTACTTCTTGTCGTCGATCGCGATGTTCCAGTCCGTGCCGACGTGCCGCTTGACGGAGCGAATGGTCCGCTCGACGTTCGTGACGGCCTGGCGCTTGGCGACCTCACCGACCAGCGGTTCGCCGGACTTGGCGAACGCCACGACCGACGGCGTGGTGCGGCCGCCCTCGGCGTTCGCGATGACAGTGGGTTCGCCACCCTCGAGCACGGACACGACCGAGTTGGTGGTTCCGAGGTCGATTCCGACCGCTCTTGCCATGATCTTTGGTTCCCTTCGATAAGAGCTGAGTGGCCCTCACTCAGGTTGATACGCCTCGCCCGGGTAGTCAACTCGAGACTGACTTAACCTGAGTCTGCTTGGCTCAACTATCGAAGAACCCGCCGTGTTCCCGGTCGGCGGCACTTACATCCCCAGGGTGGGCCCCTGCGGGGTCTCGCCGCCGGTCTCCGCAACACCTGTCACACAGTCGGGCGCCGTGGACTGCACCGAAGCTGCACCCGAAGAGCCGGAAGGGCACTGCGCCGGCGATCCGGCGGCAGCGGCCGGGGATTCCGTGGAACTGCCGGCCTCTTCCGGCTCGGCCGTCTCAGTGGCCTCACCGGAGCGATCCGCGTCCGGCGCCGAACCCGAAGGGGACTCCTCCGGCGACGTGACGGCCGGCGGGTCGGAGGGGATCGAGTCGGTCGGCCCGTCGGGGGGACCGGTTGGAGTGGCCGAGGGCGGGGTGGTCACGGTCTCGGTGGGTCCCGACGGCGTCGGCGCGGAGATCGTGGGCCCCGGCGACTCGGTCGCGTTACTGCCCGAAGGAGTCGGCTTTTGGGTGTTCGTGGGGGCAGAGGATGCCGTCGGATCCGCCGGATTCGGTGAGACGTCCGTCACATCTGGGCTCGGGGGTGTGGTAGGGGCCGTCACCGACAGATCCTGCGGGTCGAGCGCGGCCTGGCTGAAGGCCGGCGTCCCCTCCTCGCAAACCGCCGTGACCAGCAGCGCTCGCTCGCTGCCGAGGGAGAAGACGACCTGCATCCGGCGCTCGGTGGCGGCCGCGATCCGGGCCTGCCAGCCCGCGTCCGGCAGGGCGTAACCGGCCACCCGGGATCCGGCGCACCGGGCCTGCACGCGGCCCCCGGCAGCACGTACGGACCGGCTGGTACTCCCCGTCTCGGCCGGTTGCCCGGACGAGCCGGTCCGGCCCTGGGGAAGGCCACCGTCAGTGACTGGGGTGGGCGACTGCGACGCCGGAACTGCAAGCGGTGACGATGACGTCAGCTGCTGCGACGTGACCTGACGGTTGGCCGAGCCGATCGCGAACGTGGCGATCGCGGCAACCACGGCGACTCCGGCGAGCCAGCCGAGCAGTCCGCCGACGATCCGGCGTTTCACCCAAATCACCTCCTCGGGCACCCTAGCGTTGAGCCGGGCGGGTGTAGATCCGGACATTCAGAATGTCCCGAACCTGCTCTCAGCCGGTACCGTCGCGCACGTGGCGGTCATTCTGATCATCGAGGACGACGCGGGTATCCGCGCGGCCCTCTCCAGAGCTCTGACCGATCGCGGTCACGCAGTGCAATGGCAGCCGGGAGGTCTTCCCGGTCTGCAGTCGGTGATCGACGATCGGCCGGACGTGGTCCTGCTCGACCTCGGTCTGCCGGATGTCGACGGCATCCAGGTGCTCACCATGCTGCGCGCGGTGAGCGAGGTACCGGTGATCGTGGTGACCGCCCGCGACGAGGACCAGGACGCGGTGAAGGCGCTGGACGCCGGGGCCGACGACTTCGTCACCAAGCCGTTCGGGGCCGACCACCTGGACGCCCGGATCCGCGCGGTGCTGCGCCGCGGCGGTCCGCAGAAGACCGAGGGCCCGCTCACCGTCGGCGGTCTCGCGCTGGACGCCCGGACCCGGGTCGCCACCCTGGACGGCGAGCCGCTGGAGCTCTCCCGCAAGGAGTTCGACCTGCTGCTGGCCCTGGCCCAGCGGGCCGGCGAGGTGGTCAGCAAGCGCGAGCTGCTGGCCGAGGTGTGGCAGCAGCCCTACGGCGGTGGCGACCGGACGATCGACGTGCACCTGTCCTGGCTGCGCCGCAAGCTCGGTGAGTCGGCCGCGGAACCGCGTTACCTGCACAGCACCCGGGGCGTCGGGATCCGCCTGGTCGCCCCCGGAACCGACTAGAGATGCGCTGGCGGCTGACCCTGCTGGTCGCGGCCACCACCTCGGCGGTGGTCCTGGCCTTCCTGATCCCGCTGACCCTGCTGCTGCGCTCACTGGCCGAGGAACGCACCCTGGCCACGGTCACCGCCGACGCCACCAACCTGGCCCAGATCGCCGCCAACTACGGCGCCACCGGGGCGGCGGCCGAGCTCGAGAACACCGAGAACCCGCTGGGCACGGTGTCGGTGTTCCTGCCCGACGGGGACGTGCTGGGTGCCGAGGTCGGCGACGACAGCGCCAACATCGACAAGGCCAAGCGCGGTCTGGCCTTCACCAACCGCGAGGACGGCCACGCGGTGGTCTACGCCCCGGCGCTGACCACCGAGGGCGCCTACATCGTGCGCACCGAGGTCAGCGGGGACGAGCTGCACCGCGGAGTGGGCCGGGCCAGCTGGATCCTCGGCGCCCTGGGCACGCTGCTGCTGGCGCTGTCGGTCGGGGCGGCCGACACGCTGGCCCGAAGACTCAGCGATCCGATCAAGGACCTGGCGGCCGCGGCCGACTCGATCCGCGACGGCCGCCTGGACATCCGCAGCCCGGAGCACGGACCACCCGAGGTGGTGGCGATGGCCGGGGCGCTGAACCGGCTCTCGGCCCGGATCGAGCAGTTGCTGATCTCCGAACGCGAGTCGGTGGCCGACCTCTCGCACCGGCTGCGCACCCCGGTCACCGCGCTGCGCCTGGACGTGGAGAGCATCACCGATCCGGAGCTGGCGCAGCGGATCGAGGAGCACGTGGCCACCCTGGAGCGCACGGTCAACGCCGTGGTGCAGGACGCCCGGCGCCCGGTGAAGGCGAACGTGACCTCCCGCTGCGACGTGGCCGCGCTGGTCGGCGAGCGGGTGGCGTTCTGGTCGGCGCTGGCCGACGAGCAGGGCCGCTCGCTGCGCACCTGGCTGCCGAGCCGGCCCACCTGGGCCCGGATCGACACGGTCGAGCTGACCGACGTGGTGGACGTGCTGATCGACAACGTGTTCGCGCACACCGAAGAGGGCGTGCCGCTGGAGGTCACGGTCAACACCAACGCCGCGCACGAGATCGTGCTGGCGGTGCAGGACGGCGGGCCGGGTCTGCCCGGGGCCGACGTGGTGGCCCGGGGGCACAGCAACGCCGGCTCCTCGGGGCTGGGTCTGGACATCGTGCGGCGCGCCGCCATCGCCTCCGGCGGCCGCCTCGAGCTGGGCCGTTCCCGCCTCGGCGGGGCCAAGGTCCAGGTCGTGCTCAGCCCGGCCGAGACCCGTACCCGCGAGCGGATGCGCCAGCGGCGCAGCTCCGCCGGGGGCGGGCTGACCGACCGGTTGCGCAAGCTGACCAAGATCGGTTCCTCCTCCTGAGGGGCCGGGGGAGGATCACCCGGAGCAACCACACCGGGTAATTCCCCCGTCACCCCCGCACTGCCGTCGAATACCCGCCCTCACCTGCAAGTTCGCAGGTGGTTGAGGTTCATTTGAGGGTTGAATGACCGGCTCTTCACCTGATCCGATCCACAGTGGGCGGGTGCGTTCCGTGAGCCCTGACGACCGAGACCGCGGCCTTCGGGTCGCCGGCGCCGTGACCGGTGCCGTCACCGCGATCACCCTGGTCGCGGTCGGCGGCACCACGGCCCTGGCCGCCTCGCAGACCCGTGAGCAGGACGCGGTCAGGGCCGCCGCCGCGCAGGCCCAGGCCCAGCTGGTGGCCGAGCAGCAGGAGGCTCAGCCCGAGGCCACACCCACCGAGCAGGCGCCGCGCAAAAAGAAGAAGAAGCGGCCGAAACCGCAGGCGGACAGCACCACGGCGCCGACCACGGCCAGCGGCACCGAGGATCTCCCGGCCACCCAGCCCACGGCCGAAGACGCGCCCGAGCCGGCCACCGACGTCCCCAGTTCTGAGAGCACCAAGACGAAAACCACCACCTCGGAGCCCGAGGCGAGCACCCCCGAAGCCACCGAGGAGACCTCCGCTCCCGAAGAGGCCACGGAGCCGGCCGAGACCACCACCCCACCGGTGGTCCCGACGAGCGCCTCCTGATGCCCGCCGAGAAGGCGGCCCAGTACGGCACCGCCCGGTGGAACGCCCTGGGTACGTACGCCGCGCTGGTGGTGGCCGATGCCGAGCGGCTGGACGCGGCCCGCCTGGCCTGCGAACGCATCCTGGCCGAGATCGACCGTGCCGCCAGCCGTTTCCGCACCGACTCCGATCTGGCCCGGGCCAACCGCTACGCCGGTCAGTGGGTGGGTGTGGCCCCGCTGCTGTGCCGGGCGCTGTCGGCCGCGGTCTGGGCCGCCGACCTCACCGACGGCCTGGTCGACCCCACCCTGGGCCGGCAACTGCTGGCTCTGGGCTACGACCGCGACATCGAGGAACTGCGCCGGTCGATGGCCACCGGCCAGCCGGTCGACTCGCTGATCGCCCCCGGCCTGGTCTCGGCCAACCCCGCGCAGACCTCTTACCCGGTCCGCACCGACGCCTGGCGGGAGATCGAGATCGACCCGCAGGGGGCAGTGCGGGTGCCCAACGACGTCTCGCTCGATCTCGGCGCCACCGGCAAGGCGTTCGCCGCCGACCTGATCGCCGAGACGGTTCCGGCCGAGGCCGGTACCGATCTGGTGATCAGCCTGGGCGGTGACATCGCGGTCGGCCTGCTGCCGGGCACCGAGCCGGGCACCTATCCCTGGCGGGTCTCGGTCACCGAACTGCCCGAGAACGTGGCCACCGCCGGAAGTGAGATCGTGGTCATCCACGAGGGTGGGATGGCCACCTCTTCGGTACTGGCCCGGCGCTGGTGGAACGAGGGCGACGTGCACCACCTGCTCGACCCGCGCACCGGGCGTCCGGTCGACGCGGCCTTCCGCACGGTCACCGCCTGCGGCTGTTCCTGTGTGGAGGCGAACGCGATCAGCACCTCCTCGATCGTGCGCGGCAGCGCCGCCCGGGCCTGGCTGGAGGCCGAGGACGTGGCCGCCCGCCTGGTCGGGGCCGACGGCACGGTGCACCGGGTGGCCGGCTGGCCCGAGAACGTGCTCGTCAGCGCATGAACCTGGAGTTCTTCACCGAGGCGTTCCAGGACGAGCGGCTGCTGTGGTTCCTCAACCGCGGCACCGGCGTCATCCTGCTGGTGCTGATGACCGTCTCGGTGGGCCTGGGCGTGCTGTCCACGGTGCGCGCCTCTTCGGTGTTCTGGCCCCGCTTCGTCACCCAGCAACTGCACCGCAACGTCTCGCTGCTGTCGGTCGCCCTGCTGATCGCGCACGCGGCCCTGGCAGTGGTCGACGAGTACGTGAACATCCGCTGGTGGGACGCGTTCGTGCCGTTCCTGGGCGAGTACCAGCCGCTGTGGCTGGGACTGGGCACGGTGGCCACCGACCTGGTGATCATCACCGTGCTGACCGGACTCTCGCGGACCCGGTTCCGCTCGCGCACCTGGCGGACCATCCACCTGACCTCGTACCTGGGCTGGGGCGCCGGGCTGGTGCACGGTTTCGGGATCGGCACCGACAGCCGCGAACCCTGGTCGGTGGCGATCAGCATCGTCTGCGTGGGGGTGGTGGCGGGGGCGATCGCCGTCCGTCTGAGCACGCTCGGGCAGGAACGGCAGCTGGAACGCCGCGGCGCGGCCGAGCGCCCCCGCCGGAGCCGCAGATGACGAACGCGCTGCTGGAGGCCGGTTTTCACGGTGACGTCTCGGTGCTCGACGGGCCGCTGCTGCTGCGCGGCCTGGCCCACGGGCCGAGCCTGCCGGCACACCGCGAGCTGTGGGACGAGCCGGCCCGGCGGACCGCCCAGCAGCTGATCGAGCTGAGCTGGAAGATCGGGCTGACCGGTCGGGGCGGGGCGGAGTTCCCGTTCGCCCGCAAGCTGCAGACCGCGGTCGAGTCCGGGCGCAAGCGGGAACTGGTGGTGAACTGTTCCGAGGGCGAGCCGGCCAGCGCCAAGGACAGCGCGCTGATGCTGGCCGCGCCGCACCTGGTGCTGGACGGCGCGCAGTTGCTGGCCGAGGCGCTGGAGATCGGCCATGTTCACATCTCGGTGCCGGGTGAGCGGCTGAGCGTGGTGCAGGCGGTGAAGGCGGCCATCCGGGAGCGGCGGCGCGGGCGTAAGGCAGTGGCGTTCGAGCTGCACGTCACCAGCGGTGGCTTCGTGGGTGGGCAGGCCCGCGCGGTGCTGGAAATGGTTTCCGGGCGGGACAATCTGCCGGTCACGGCTCGGGAGCCGGAGGCGGTCGCGGGGCTGCGCGGTCGGCCGACCATGCTGTCCAACGCCGAGACCCTGGCCCACCTGGCGGCGGTGAGCGACCTGGGGCCGGAGACCTACATGGCGCAGGGCACGGCGGCCGAGCCGGGCACCCGACTGCTGTCGATCGCGGCCGACGGCCCGGGCGGGCTGGTGCTGGAGGCGCCGTACGGGGTGCCGCTGGCCGAGCTGCTCAGCCTGTGCGGCTACGACCCGGCCCGGCCGTTGCTGCTAGGCGGCTACCACGGCACCTGGCTGGCCCCGTACCAGGTCACCAACTGCACGCTGAGCAGCCAGGACATCGCCCGGTTCGGGGCCCGGCTGGGCGCCGGGGTGCTGCTGCCGATGCTGCCGGGCGACTGCCCGCTGAGCTACACCGCACAGATCGTGGACTACCTGGCTCAGCAGCGGGCCAAGCGCTGCGGGCCGTGCACCAACGGTCTGCCCGCCCTGGCCAGCGCCTGCATGCGACTGCCGGGAGTGCGCTCGCGCCGCGAATCCGCTGATCTGGTGCAGCGGATCAAGGAACTCACCGGCCTGGTCACCGGCCGCGGGGCGTGCGCACATCCGGACGGCACGGCCCGGCTGGTCGGCTCGATGCTCGACACATTCGCCGCCGAGATCGAGAACCACGTGGACGGGTACTGCCACTACGCCTAGGAGCCGCAGGGCCCACCCTTGAACGTGTACATCCAGGCCACCTGGTACCAGATGCCCCGTGTGTACACATCGCGCGTCAGTCCCCACGGCCTCCTTTGGCAAGCGCCACAGCAGAGTTCAGGTCAGGAGCAGATTCCACGTCCCGGCCAGCACCCCAGCAGTGGTCGCCACCGCAGCAACACCCACCCCACCGAGCACCACCAGCCAGTCCCCCCGGCCGAAGTGCGCACGCCGGGCCCAGGTACGCGGAGCATCCACCCCGAATCCCCGAGCCTCCATGGTCGTGGCCAGCACAGTTCCCCGGCGAATCGCGATCACCAGCAACGCGAACACCTGCCCGCCGAACGCCCGTACGCCCTGCTCCAGGCCGCGCGCTCGCCGGGCCATGCTCAGGGTCTGCCACTCCTGGGCCAGCAGCCCGACCAGGCGCAGGGCAGCCAGGGCGGAGAGCACGAAACGGTGCGGCAGCCTGAGGTTCTGGGACAGCGCATCAGCCAGGTCGGTGGGATCGGTGGTGGCCAGCAGCACCACCCCGGGCAGGCCGATGGCCAGGATCCGCAGGGTGATCGCAACCGCCGACTCCAGCGAGCCTTCGGTGATCGTGACCGGCCCCAGCCCCAGCAGGGTCGAGCCGCTGTCCACGCCGAAGAGCAGGGTGAAGATGCCCGCCGGAATCGCTCCGAGCAGGATGATCCAGCTGGTGCGGAACAGCTTTCGCAACGGCAGGCCGCACCAGGGCAGCGCGGCCAGCTCCAGGGCCAGAGCCACGCCGGCGGTGACCGGATCCACGGTCAGGATCAGCGCAACCGAAATGATCGAAGCCACCAACAGTTTGGCGGCCGGATTGGCCCGGCCGATCGGCGCGGTCGAGGCCTCCCGTTGATCCAGGCCGGTCAGCAGCACGGTCACAGCTTCACCACCTCTCCGTGCGCGGCCAGCAGCTCGACCAGCTCGGCGTCGTGGGTGGCGGCCACCACGGCCTTGCCCTCACCGAGCAGTTCCACCAGCAGGGCGGCCAGTTCGGCCCAGGTGCGAGCGTCCTGACCGAAAGTCGGCTCGTCGAGCACGAGTACGTCAGGCGCAGTGGCCAGCACGGTCGCCACCGACAGCCGGCGCTGTTCGCCGCCGGAGAGGGTGTACGGGTTGGCCCGGGCCAGATGGTCCAGCCGGAGCCGTTCGAGCAAACCCCCAATTTGAGACGTTGTTGCTGGGTTTGCCTTTCCGAAGAGACGTTTCTTCTGGCTGGCCACCCGTTCCGGCCCGACCGCGAGCTCTTGTTCCACGGTGGGAGCGACGAACTGGTGCTGCGGGTCCTGGAACACGGTGCCGATCCGGCTGACCAGTTGTCCGGCTCGCCACTTGTGCGGGTCCGGGCCGGCGCCCTTGGCCAGGGCATCCGAGGCGGTCAGCTTGCCCGCGGCCGGTGCGGTCAGACCGGCCAGAGCCAAAGCAAGCGTGGATTTGCCAGCCCCGTTCGCACCGGTGATGGCCAAGGCCCGACCGGCTCGCACCACCAGGTCGACGTCCCGCACCGGGGGCTGCTCCTGGCCCGGCCGCCGAGCAGCCAATCCCTGCGCCGTAAGCAGGGGCGACCTACCCACAGCAACCACCTGTTTACCCACACCTACACGCCCCGCCGCGCCGCTACGTCCCCCATTACCCGGAACCCAAACCCCCGCCGCGGCCAGCGAATCCGTCTGCTCCGCAAACACGCGTCCCGGAGGCCCGTCGGCGTACACCCCACCGCCCGGCTCCAGCACCACCACCCGATCGATCAGCGGCAGCCAGGGCTCCACCCGGTGCTCGATCAGAATGCAGCCCGCGCCAGTCATCTCCAGCACCGTGGCAATCGTCTGCCGAACCTGATCGGCGCCCTCCGGGTCGAGCATTGCCGTGGGCTCGTCGAGCAGCAGCAACCCCGGGCCGAGCGCCAGCACCCCGGCCAGAGCCAGCCGCTGCCGCTCCCCGCCCGAGAGCTGCCCGGTCGAATGCTCGACGGGGTACGGAAATCCCACCCCGTCGAGCGCCTTGTGCACCTTGGGCCAGATCTCGGTCTCCGGCACGGCGTGGTTCTCCAGGCCGAACGCCACGTCGTCGCCGCACCGGGCCAGCACGGTCTGCGCCTGCGGATCCTGCAGCAACAGCCCGGTCACGGCGTGCCCGTCGCGTACTGCCTCCTGCCGCGCCCGGCGCGTCTGCACACCGTCGATCAGTAGTACGCCCTCCTCGTCGCCGCCCGACTCGTCCGGATCCAGCAGCCCGGCCAGCCCCGCCAGCAGCGTCGACTTACCCGCCCCACTGGCGCCGAGCAGCAGCACTCGCTCGCCCGGCTCGATCCGCAGATCCAGCCCGCGCACCGCCCAGGCCTTGCGCGTGGAGTGGCGCCAGCCCCAGCCGCGCGCCTCGACCAGGGGCGGCCCGGGTTCAGACACGTTCTGCGGTCCGGCCCGAAGCCAACGGCGCGAGTGCTCCGGTGCGCGCCAGTGCCTGGGTGAGCAGCCATGACCCCAGCCCGGCGATCACCACGCCGGAAGCCATCGCGACCACTACGTAGACCAACTTGGTACCGGCGGCGAGCTCGGGGTAATAGATCACCGTGTCCAGGAGGCCGACCGCCACGCCCGCCCCGGCACCCGCCAGCAGGGAAGTAACGAGGCCGTAGCTGCGGTAGAGCAGCAGAGCGAACACCACTTCGGCACCCATACCCTCGACGATGCCGTACCAGACCGTGCTGAAGCCCCACTCGTTACCGACCAGCGCGGACAACGACGCCGCCACCAGCTCGGTGTACACCGCTGCTCCCGGACGCCGTACCACCAGCGCACCGAGCACCGCGGGGAACAGCCAGACGCCCACCACCAGCGCAGACACTGGCGGGACCATGGCCTCGCGCAGCGGGGTAGAGGCGACGTTCCACGCGGCGAAGATCAGGCCGCCGGCCACACCGAGCACGCTGGCCACCACGATGTCGACCACCCGCCAGCGTCCGGCCTTGGCCGTCGAGGCAGTGATCGCTACCCCCGCGGTGCCGACAAACAGGGCGATCGGCACGGTCAGGTCGGCCAGCGGGGTACCGAACAGGCTGACGCTGCCAGGTAGGCCGATCAGGTAGATCAACACGCCCAGGGCCACCGCGCCGACCGCTACGTACAAGCGGGGGCCGTTCCAGGGCTTTTCCGGTTCCTTCTGGTTCATCGTGGCGCTCCTCCGGTATCGGAGGGGTGCCGTCTGCCCGTGGGCAAACGGCCGAGGACGGCTCGACTCCCTTCGCCGGCATGACCCGGATCAGGTTCGAGGGTCTGCGGTCACCCGCACTCTCAGCGCCCCTTTGGCGCTCCCCTGTCGCACCTGTGACGTTACACCTACTTAGCGCTCGGCGCCGAGACCACTTCTGCGCTGACAGTGCGCTCAGCATCTGTCACCCTGTTGCGATGATCCTCAGGATGCTGCGCAGCACCACTGAGTCCGGCACCGGGCCCAGCCCGCTGGCCCGGCTGCTCGCTCTACTGTGCCTGATCGGCATGCTCGGGATCACCGCCCCGGTTCTCATCCCCATGCTGCGCTGGGTCTTCGATCTGCTCTGAGGGCCCTTTGACGATGCTCGGCCGCGGCATTTACGACAGGATTGATCCACAGTCCGGACGTATGTGGCGCGGTGAAGGAGAGCAGGCATGAACTCGGTGATGTGGAAGGTCCTGTCCGCAGTCTCCGCGATCGCGGCGGCGCAGGCGGCCAACCAGACGCTCAACCTGATTTGGAAGGGCGCCACCGGCAACCAGCCGCCGACCGTCCCGGAGGACCCGGAGACCACCTGGAAGGAAGCCATCGCCTGGGCCGCGCTGTCCGGCGCGATCATGGGGGTGGCCCGGATGTTCGCCACCCGCAAGGCGGCGGCGTACTACGTGAAGTCCACCGGCAAGATGCCGAAGGCCCTGATCCGGGACTGATCGTGCTGCCGTTGGGTGACAGGCCTCTGCTCCTGGACGGAGGCCTGTCCACCGAACTCGAATATCGCGGGTACGACATCTCCGGGCAGCTCTGGTCCGCCCAGTTGCTGCTCGATGCGCCCTCCGCCGTGGTCGCGGCGCACCGGGCTTTTCTCGACGCCGGCGCCGACATCATCACCACCGCCAGCTACCAGGCCTCCCTGGAGGGCTTCGCCCGCGCCGGGTACTCATCCGCCACGGCCCAGCAGCTCATCCGCCGCTCGGTCGAGCTGGCCCGACAGGCCATCGACGAGTCCGGCCGCCAGGCTTTCATCGCCGGCTCGGTCGGACCCTACGGCGCCATGCTGGCCGACGGCTCCGAATACACCGGGCAGTACGGGGATATCAGCCTGTCCTCGTTGCGCGACTTTCATCGCCCCCGGCTAGAACTGCTGGCCGAGGCCGGAATTGACGTCCTGGCGGTCGAAACCGTGCCCTCGCTGCTCGAGGTCGAGGCTCTTCTCTTGGAACTGGACCGCCTCGGTCACCCAGCCTGGCTCTCCCTGACCACCCAAACGTCCCCAGTTGGTGTTCTTACTCGACGCGATGAACCAGCCGCAAAAGCCTTCGCAATGGCCGGTTCTGCCGCTTCGCTGATCGCGGTGGGCATCAACTGCACCGATCCCGTGGGCGCCGGGGCTGCCGTAGCACTGGCCGCTGACACCAGCGGCAAGCCCGGCGTGGTTTATCCGAACAGCGGGGAGGGTTGGGACACGGTCCGCCGAGTTTGGACGCCCGCCTCCAGCTCTCAGGGTTTGCTTGGAGACGTAGACGGCTGGGTTGCGTCGGGAGCGCGCATCATCGGTGGTTGTTGCCGGGTAGGACCGGCCCAGACCAGAGCCCTGGCTGAGAATCTCGCCTGAGTTTCTTGCAGATCGCTGCGCCGGACGAGTGAGTCGGCGAGCACGGGGCGTGCGGCGTTCACTCATTCGGTGGTTCACGTTGAGCTAGCCCTGAATCACTATCTGTCACATGAGCTTGAACAACGTCACCGCCCACGAAACTGCCACGGACTCGGCGAACCGGAAGTGCCTGACGCGCAACCGGGTCGTGGGCTCGCTGATCGCCACCGCCCTTGGCGTCAGCCTGTTCGCCCCCTCGGCGAGTGCCGCCGCTCCCGGCTCCGCGTTCCAGGCGGCCTCGGCCGGCAACAACGTTCTGGTCAACGCCGCGCCGGTGGCCGCCCCCGCCACGTACACCCCCGCCACCGTGCACAACCCCGCCGCCGGTAACGGCAAGCTCGAGATCACCGCGACGACCGACACTTTCGAGGCCAGCCTGGCCGACTTCCGGGCCGCCAAGTGGACGGCCGTCGTCAACTCCCGCACCATCCCGGTGACCTGGGTCTCCGCCACCAAGGTCACGGTCGCGCTGCCCGCCGGTGAGGCCGGCACCGCGGCGACCATCACGTTCAAGAAGGACGGGGTGGACACCGGCGAGGCCGAGATCAAGTACGAAGGCAAGATCACCAGCGTGATGTGGAAGCTGGACGGCGCCGACGGATCCCGGATCGGCACGATCCGCGGCGTCGGACTGGACAAGATCACCGGGCTGAAGCTGGCCACCACCGTCGCCGGTGACGCGTCGGCGCAGGAACTCACGCTGACCTCCCGCGCCGACCTCGCTGCGCTGACCGCGGCCGCCGAGGGCTACACCAAGACCGCCACCGAGGTACGGGTCAAGCTCCCGGCCAACGTGACCGGCCAGGAAGGTGCCTGGCGCCTGGCCACCACCTACACCACCGGCTTCCAGCTCGCCGCGATCTCCCCGGCCACCAAGCTCGACACCAAGTTCGTGGCCCCGAAGCTCACCCGGCTCTCCGCGGCCGCGTTCAACACCGCAACCACCAGCGACGTAACGGTTTACGGAACCAACCTGGGCGCCGTCGCCGAAGCCGCCACCACGACGCCTGCCTCCTACGGTGTCTTCCTGCGCCCGGTCGCCGCCGTCGACGCCAGCACCGACATCAAGGCCACGATCAAGAGCAGCAAGCAGACCCAGATCGTCATCGCCACGCCGGTGACCAGCGTGCCGAGCCCGATCGCGACCGGCGCCTACCGCGTGGTGCTCAAGAGCGGCCTGGGCGAGACCGTCGCCAGCAGCAAGCCCACCGAGCGCATCGAGGCCGTGGCCTCCGCCGACGTCACCGGCCTGGCCAACATCGGCGGCAACGGCGGCGGGGCCCGGCTCACCGTGGCCGGCAGCATCCTCGGGGCCGACGTCAAGACCTTCAACTCGCTGAGGTTCAGCGCCAAGAGCAAGGTCACGGTCAACGGCAAGGACAGCTTCAAGACGATCGCCCTGAAGTACATCGACAAGGACACCGTCGAGGCCGCGATCCCGACCGGCACCCCCGGCGAAACCGTCCCGATCACCGTGTACCGCAACGGCGTCGAGATCGACTCGTTCAACCTGAAGTACGACGCCGCAATCACCGGCCTGACCAAGAACGTGCTGACCACGGCCGGCGGCGACGTCAAGATCAACGGCGTGGGCCTGTCCGGCACCTTCACCCTGAAGAACATCGCCAAGGCCGACGGCAGCGCATTGTCGGCCGACGCGGCCCTCGCCGCCGACAAGGTCAAGCTGGACACCAAGGGCAAGTCCGGCACCCTGACCATCCCGGCCCTGGCCGAAGGTGTCTACCAGATCACCTTCGCCCCGGCCTCCCCGTTCGCCGGCGCCAACCAGGTGTTCACCAGCAAGTCGGTGCTGACGGTCAGCAACAACGGCTGACCCCCTCAGCCGCAAAAGGCCGGAGCCCGGTCCCCTCGCGGGGGCCGGGCTTCGGTGCGTTTCAGAAGAAGCGGTGTGTGCTGCCTTTCTGGATCAGAACATGGCAGCCGTGTAGGTCGCAGTCTTCGACACCGGGGTTACCTCCGAGGTGTAGAGGCCAGCAGCTGTTGCGTTCAGCAACTGGACCGAAAATGCGCCGCTCAATGCAGCCGTCTTACAGGTCAACGATGTGTCGCTCTCGACGATGACCCCGGTGCAGGGGAAGAGATCAGCCGTGTCAGTGGTGTTCGCAGTCAAGGTTGTACCGCCGGGAACGAAAGCCACGACCACCTTTGCACCAGCGCCCCCGAACGTGAGCTTGTCGAAGCCCGCACCGGTCACGGTGACAACACGGTTTGCCGTACCGTCCCCGACGGCCGGCTTCACACTAACAACGGGGACGTATGTCAGGGTATCGGTCGTAGTGTTGGCAGATCCGTACTCGCTCGTGACTCGGACGGGGAAACCTGCACCCGGTGCGTGCGCAGGCAACTTGACGGAGAGCCTATTCGCATCGACATATGTGGCCGTTGCCTTCACACCGTCCACGGTGGCGGTTGTCTTGGCCGTGAATCCGGTTCCAGTTACGGTGACCGTATTTCCGCCCTTAACTGGAGCCTTCGCGATACCGCCCGTACCACCAGAGATGGTTGTCGCGGTGGGCGCTGCTGCGGTCTTAAAAGCGCCTGATCCTAGAGATGCTGCCGCAGCGGTAGTGCCGTCGAAGACACAGAGTGTCCAGGAACCACCGGTGAGCGCATCCGTCGTCAAAGTAATTTTCGTGGCGCTCACCACGTTGAACGCCGCTGCATCAACTCCGGTCGCCGCATCTGCGGCGAGACATGCGGCACCGGGGAAGAAGACGGCGGCTTTGGCGATATCTTCACCCAGCTTATCCTGGAAGCCCTTGCCAGTGACGCTTATCTGAGTTCCACCAGCGGCGTTGCCAGTGACCTTGTTGAGCTTTAGCGGCGTTGCGGCAGCCTCTGACGTGCCTGCAATGGTCAGGGTGCCCGCCACCGCGAGCGCGGCAGCAGCAGTCAGGCCGAGGGCTCGCTTGGCCGTGAATTTAGGGGTGCGCATTGCGTTTCCTCCGCGTGAGAGCTCCCGGGGCCCCATCTGTGAAGCCCCACCGAGATGCCTTATCGACGCCCTCCCCGTCGGATGAACGTCCAGCACGTAGCCTCACCCCTACGCGGGCGTAAGGCTACGAACCGCGACGGTTTCCCCGGGGAAATTGCCGATTGCGCAACCCCTTTCGGGGGACAGGGTGCGGCAATACCCGGGAAATGTTGCACGCCGTGACGGTTGGCGTGCGGACGGGCGAATCCAGTGATCTTTAGCGGGTTCTATGTAACGCGGACGTAGCCCAGTCGGGGGACGGTTTGGCCTGTCTCGAGGTCGGATGTCGCCCCAAAAGCACTCAGTGGGTGCACTTCTGGCGCGGGTCGGGATCGTCGGCGGCCTGGCGCTCGAGAGGCGAAGTTCAAGGATTTTGCCAGGTGGGGTCTGGGGTTTCGCAGATGGTTGCGCGTGCCTTGAGGGTTTGTCGGGCGGCGGCGTTTCAGAGATGGGCCATGGCTGCGGATTGGCCTTCGCCGTCGGAGCCCGGGCAATGGAGCAAGGGCGTGAATGTGTACATCGTGTACGTCTGGTACCGGGTGGACTCGATGTACACGTTGTCAGTGCTTCCTTGGCAGGGTGCACTGTTAAACGGACCGGGCGTGAGGGCTCGAAGTCTTAACGGTCGGGCGCCGGGTCCCGAGGGATGTCGGCGGCGGGGCGAGGCAGTGCTGGCGACCATGGCAGGGACCGTGGCGAACCGATAGCGATCCGGCAACGTTCCAGTGGCGCTGCGGCTGGTCTGGTGCCGATCGGCTGCAGTGTCCAAATCTGGGCACCGTGGGTGGCGCGGCAACCTCGGTGCGCTGAATCGACTCCGCCAGAGCTCTGACCTCAACGAGCTGGACTCTGCCCTTGCGGCGGGTGCGGTTCTGCCCGGACGTACCTAGGCGCAGGCGTCATGCAGTGCGAGTGCGTTGCGCGGGCCGAAGGGGAGTTCGCCAGTGGCTTTCCCCGCTCCCCGAAGCCCGTGCCACGATCCGCGATCCAAGGGGGCGGTTCGCTACATCGGGGCAATAAAATCTGGATATAGCAAACTTTATTGCCCCGATCCTGGGATGCGCCCACCGTCACCGGGCAAGGAAAACAAATCCCGGATTGCGCGGCCTAGTCCGCCGCCGACGGTGAACTACATCAGCGGCACCACTAGTCATGAGAGCCCGCGTGCTGCCAGCCCGGTGCTGCCAGCCTCGTGCTGCCGAACCAGAGCTGTCGGTCTCGCGCTGCTGACCTTGTCACGAGGGCCCGGGTGCCGAGGCCCAGGCGCTGAAGGTCCGGGTGCCGAGGCTCTGGTGCTGAGGGCCGGGGTGCTGGAGCCGCGTCTGAGAGCGGCTCCAGCGGGGCGAACGGCTGGATCAGGAAAGGTCAGGAGACCGCGATGGCGCCGATCGGGCCGGTGGCGTCGATTGCGGCGCGGCGCCGGGTGGGGCCCTGCATCAGGCAGGTGAGCTGGGCGACCGCCCCGGCGGCCATGGCGGCGCCGGAGCTGGCGCCGACCGGGAGCACCTGGTCCAGGGCGGGGCGGATGGCGGCCGGGTCTCCGGTGCTCAGGGCGCCGACGAAGCGGATGAGCTGGGGCACGACCGCGCCCTTGACCGCGGAGCGCAGCAGGGCGGCGCTGATGGCGGTGGTGCGGCCGTCGGCACCCGCCACGCCGTCGGCCAGGAGGCGGTGGGTGGTGGAGCGGGGGGCCCAGGCGGCGAGGGCGGCGAGGGCGCCGATGAGGGCGTCGTCGCCGGCCGGGGTGAGGCCGGGGCCTACGCCCAGCAGGGCCTTGAAGGCGGCCTCGGCCTCGCCCTGGCGCAGCAGGTCCAGGCCTTCGTCGAGCGGGCCCGCGGCCTCGGCCAGCAGGCTGTCCAGCAGCGTGGTCGGCAGCAGCTCGGGGGCCGGCGGGGGCAGCACCTGCTTGGGCTGGGTGGGGTTCCACCAGCGCAGCACCGGCAGCCGGGTACCGGCCATGGAGACCGCGCCGTAGCCGAACTCGATCGGGCCCGGGGAGACCGGCGTGCCGTTGACCATCACCGGGACCAGATCGGCCACGCCGGGCGGCAGGGTCAGGCCGATCGGCAGCTGCACCGCGGCCGGGTCCAGCAGGGCCACCACGGCACCGGGCAGCTGTTTACCGTCCTCCCCGGTCACCGGATCCAACTCCAGGTAGACAGCCCCTGACACGATCGCGCTCACCCGCGCCGGCCGGATCGGACCGGAGAGGAGAGGGAACAGGGTCAGGCTCGCGGCCGTCATTTTCTTACCTCCGAACGTCCGCGAAGTGACTCAGCGGACAACAGCACGTCTGAGGAACCCGACTGAAACTACCGGACGGGGGCGACAGATCGGGCATCCGCATCGTCAGACTCGCGGAGGGCCTCCGATCGGTCCACGGAAGGCGACGGCTCGCTACTGAGCGGTCACAAAGCGGCCCGCCGGTGCCTCCGGCAACCAGTGTGATCAAGGTGCGCACCGCGTCCTCAAGCAAGGTGTCTGTGAGGATCGGGTTAAAAGGATCTACAGCCGAGTGACGCGCTGTACCACCCCCTCCTACGCTTCGGCGTCGGAGAGCACCACCCCGTCAAGAGGAGAAACACCGCAATGGCCATCGGCTGGAAGCTGCACGGAGACGGCAAGACGCTGGCTCCGGGCGATGTCGTAGCACCGCACGAGCGGCTCAGCTGGGACCGCACGATCGGGCTCGGCGCCCAGCACGTGGTGGCGATGTTCGGCGCCACCTTCGTCTTCCCGGTCCTGATGGGCCTGAACCCGCAGCTGGCGATCATGATGAGCGGGATCGCGACGATCGTGTTCCTGCTGATCGTGCAGAACAAGGTGCCCTCGTACCTGGGCACCAGCGTCTCGTTCATCGGCGGGGTGGCCGCGATCCGGGCCCAGGGCGGTGACTCCGCCGACGTCACCGGGGCGATCCTGGTGGCCGGCCTGGTGCTGATCGCGGTGGGCCTGGTGATCCATTTCGCCGGCGCCCGGGTGGTCAACGAGATCCTGCCGCCGGCCGTGACCGGTGCGGTGGTGATGCTGATCGGCTTCAACCTGGCGCCGGTGGTGGCCGACACCTACTGGCCGCAGGACCAGTGGGTGGCCCTGCTGGTGATGCTGTTCGTGATCGTGCTGAGCGTGGCCGTGGGCGGCTTCATCGGCCGGATCGCGATCTTCCTGGGCCTGGTCTTCGGCTACGTCCTGTCCTGGGTGTTCGACCAGACCTTCGGCCAGATCACCGCTTTCAACGCGGGCACCGGCGAGGTGGACACGCACTGGCGGGTGGTCTGGGACGGCGTCGAGAGCGCGGCCTGGTTCGGCTTCCCGGAGAAGACCGTGATCGGCCCGGACGGCCTGGAGATCGCTGGCTGGCACACCCCGACCTTCTCGGGCACCTTCATCCTGCTGGTCCTGCCCGCGGTGATCGCCCTGGTCGCGGAGAACGCCGGGCACGTGAAGGCGGTCGGCGAGATGACCCGCGAGGACCTGGACCCGTACATGGGCCGGGCGATCGCCGGTGACGGTGTGGGCACGGTGCTGGCCAGCGCGGTCGGCGGTTCCCCGACCACCACCTACGCCGAGAACATCGGCGTGATGGCGGCGACCCGGGTGTACTCCACCGCGGCGTACTACGTGGCCGCGATCGTGGCGATCCTGTTCGGCCTCTGCCCCAAGTTCGGCGCCCTGGTGGCGGCCACCCCGGGCGGTGTGCTGGGCGGGATCACGGTGGTGCTCTACGGCATGATCGGCCTGCTCGGCGCCAAGATCTGGGTGCAGAACAGGGTGGACTTCGGCAACCCGGTCAACCTGGTGCCGCTGGCCGCGGGCATCGTGATCGCGATCGGCGACACCTCGCTGGTGGTCACCGACGACTTCTCGTTGTCCGGCATCTCGCTGGGCACGATCGTCGCGGTGGTCGGCTGGCACCTGGCCCGCGCGGTGGCCCCGGCACACCTGAAGCAGCAGCTCCGGGCCGAACGCCGTTGAGAACGACCAGTTCAGAGAAGTAGCGCGTAGCGGTCCAGGGCCCGCAGAGTCTCCGAGCGGCCCTGAACCGGCCACAGTGCCAGCAGTACCCGGTGCACACCCAGTTCCCGGGCCCTCTCCAGATCGTGCTGAGAGGGCCCGTGGAAGGTGGCCAGCACCGGCGGCACCGCGGCCTCGCTGCGCGCCGCCACCGTGGCGAGTTCCTTCATCCCACGCTCCAGTTCGTCCAGCGGAAGGCCCACCGGCGCCATCCAGCCGTTCTCCGAGGCCACCACGCGGGCGAAGGTACTCGGCCCCCAGCCCGCCACCCAGATCGGCGGATGCGGACTCTGGACCGGCTTCGGCCACATCCTCAGCTGATCGAAATCGACGAACCGGCCATGGAACTCGGCGTCCTCCTGAGTCCAGATCGTCTTCACCGCGGCCAGCCGTTCCATCAGCAGAGTGACCCGCCGGCCCGGATCGGTACCGTGATTGAGCATCTCCTCACGCAGCCAGCCCGCTCCCGCCCCGAGCTCCACCCGGCCTCCTGAGACCAGATCCAGGCTGGCCAACTCCTTGGCCAGATGAATCGGATCGCGCTGCACCACCAGGGCCACCGCCGTGCCCAGCCGCAGCCGGGTGGTGGCCACCGCCGCCGCGGTCAGGCTGATGAACGGGTCGAGGTTGCGGTAGTAGTCGCGCGGCAGCGGATTGCCGTCCGGCGTGGGGGTGGCGAAACGGGTTGGGATGTGCGTGTGCTCAGGCACGAACAACGACTCGAAGCCCAGGCTCTCGATCTGGCGGCCCAGTTCGGCCGGGTGCATCTGCTCATCGGTGATGGCCGTGAAAATGCCGGTCTGCATCGCGCCACTCACCAGGGAAGCAATTCCGCTCGGACGGCCGTTACGGTAAACACTGACACCTGCGTCAGGGTCAAGCAGCGGACCTCTGGGGGCGACGATGCGGATCGGCGAACTGGCGCAACGCACGGGGGCAAGTGTCCGCTCGCTGCGCCATTACGAGGCGAACGGCCTGCTCAGCGCGGAGCGGCGGAGCAACGGCTACCGCGAGTTCCCGGACTGTGCGGTCGAGACGGTGGCCCGGATCCGGGCGCTGCTGGCCGCCGGTCTGCCTTTGGCCGCCATCGAGCAGGTGCTGCCTTGTGTGCTGAACCAGAAGCTCGAGGTTCAGACCTGCGATTCGGTGGTGGCCGTGCTGCAGAAGGAACTGTGCAAGCTCGACGCCCAGGCCGCACAGGTGCACCGGGCCCGTACGGCGATCAGCGCAATGCTGTCCGGAGCCTGAACCGCAGGGTGGTGCCCGGCGCCGCCTGCGCGGCCCGGTCGAGCGAAGCCCGGGTGACCACCCCGATCACCGGATAGCCGCCGGTGACCGGGTGGTCGTTCAGGAACAGCACCGGCCGGCCGTTGCCCGGGACCTGCACACTGCCGGTCATCATGCCTTCGGAAGGTAGTTCGCCGAACCGGACCCGTTCCAGGGCAGGGCCTTCCAGGCGCAGGCCCACCCGGTTGCTGGTCGGCGAGACCTGCCACGCGGTCCGGGCGAGGAGCATCAGCGCCTCCGGGGTGAACCAGTCGGCCCGCGGTCCGGGAATCAGATCGAGAACCGGTTGATGGAAGACGCCGGTGGGCACGACGAATTCGATGCTCGGTATCGGGGCGGCCGGCCCGACCGGCAACTCGTGCCCGACCGCGAGCGCCGGGGGCCCCAGCCCGCTGAGAACGTCGGTGGAACCGCTCCTCAGCGGGCTCTTGTTCACGAACCCACCCGAAACCGCAACGTAGCTGCGCAACCCGGCCACTGCGGTACCGATCTCGAGCACCTCACCAGGCAGCAACCGGACCGCAGCAGCGAAGGCGGCCGGACGTCCGTTGATCCGAACCGGCACCGGCGCTCCGGTGACCGCGACCCAAACCGGCTCGGAAACGTCCTCAAATTGCTGTGCGTCCCAAAGCAACCTGGGGCCACGCATGGTGGTCTCGAGAGCGGTTGCCCCAGAGCGGTTCCCGACCAGACGATTGGCCAGGCGGTACGACTCCTGGTCCAGGGCGCCGGACCGGGGCACACCGAGATGCGCATGGCCCGGCCGCCCCTCGTCCTGCATCGTGGTGAACACGCCAGGGTCCAGCACCCGGAAGAAGACCATCAGCCGACCTGCCGGAACCGGACCGTCATCCCCGGGCGGATCACAGCCGGCGGATTCCGGCGCATGATCCAAAGCGGCTGCTGCGTGGTCCCGATCAGCTGCCATCCGCCCGGCAGCCGCTTCGGGTAGACCGCGGTGAACTCATCGGCCAGGGCCACCGAACCGGCCGGCACCACCGGCCGGGGGTCGGGCCGGCGCGGCACCCGCAACTGCTGCGGCACCCCGGTGAGATAGGCGAAGCCGGGAGCGAACCCACTGAAAGCGGCCCGGAACTCGGTCTGGGTGTGCAGATCGATCACCTGCTGCTCGGCCAGACCGGTCAGCGCCGCCACCTCGGCCAGATCCGGTCCGTCGTACTGCACGTCGATGGTGAGCGTGCCGACCTCACCGCTGGCCGGGGCGGCATCGACCTCGGCCAGCAGCGTCTCGATCTGAACCGCACGAGGGTCCTGGAAGACGATCAGGACGGTGCTCATCCCCGGGACCACCTCGACCAGACCGATGCCCCGCTCCTGGCACAGCCCTCGCACCCCGTCGGCGAGCTGGGCCGGATCCGCGTCCGGCACGTCGACCAGGTAACCGTTCTCCCCCGCCCGGCGGGCCGTCCAGCGTGCCATGACCACCATTCAACTCGGTGCCGGCCACTCAGCCCAGAAGGCTCTTCGGGTGGCCTTTTGTGAACGATAGGTCAATGTTTGCGTTCGGGGCGCCTTCTATCGCTTTAGTCCTGGATCGCCCGCGCGGTCACGGATAGTTTTCGCTCATGACGTCCTCCCCCTTGCGTAGAGGCGGAATCACCGCGGCCGTGGCCGCGGGCACCGTTGCCGCCCTGTTCGCCCTGCCTGCCACGCCCGCTCAGGCCGCCGACGGCAGCCCCTCGGCCCAGGCCAAGAAGAAGCCCGCCAAGACCGTGGACCTGCAGATCCTCGGGTTCAACGACTTCCACGGCTACCTCGAGTCCGACAGCGCCGGCACCGTGCTGACCAAGACGGGCGAGGTCGAGGCCGGCGGCGCCGAGTACCTGGCGACCAAGCTGAGCACCCTGCGCAAGGGCGAGAAGAACAGCCTGACGCTGGCCACCGGCGACCAGATCGGTGGCTCGCCGTTCCTGTCCGGCCTGTTCAAGGACGAGCCGAGCATCGACGCGCTGAACAAGATGAAGGTCGACGCGGCCGTCGTGGGCAACCACGAGTTCGACGAGGGCGTCCCCGAGCTGCTGCGCATGCAGTACGGCGGCAACCACCCCACCGAGGGCAAGTTCGGCAAGACGAACTACCCGGGCGCGAACTTCAAGATGCTGGCCGGCAACGTCAAGTACAAGAAGAACGCCAAGGTCACCAAGCCGAAGAACGCCAAGAAGTACGGCAGCTGGTTCAGCAGCTCGACCGGTAGGACGGTGCTGCCGCCCACCACGGTAAAGGTCGTGAACGGCGTCAAGGTCGGCATCATCGGCGTGGTCACCAAGGAGTCCCCCGAGCTGGTCGCCCAGGCCGGGATCAAGGACGTCACCTTCACGGACGAGGTCAAGGCCGCCAACCTGGCCGCCAAGGACCTGCGCAAGCGTGGGGTAAAGACGATCGTCGCGCTGGTGCACGAGGGCGGTACCCCCACCACCGAGGGCGCCCCCTTCGACTACAAGTGCAACACCGGCGGCAAGACCAACCTGTCCGGCCCGATCGTGGACATCGCGCAGAATCTCAGCCCGAGCATCGACGTGATCCTGAGCGGCCACACGCACAACTCCTACGTGTGCGACATCAAGGACCCGAACGGCAACCCCCGCCTGGTCACCAGCAACCTCTCGTACGGCCGCACGGTCACCGAGATCGACCTGAAGATCGACAAGAAGACCGGTGACGTGATCCGGTCGAAGTCGAAGGCCAAGAACGTGGTGGTCGGGCACAAGCAGAAGAAGGACGCAGCGCAGACCAAGCTGATCGCGAAGTGGAAGGAGCTGGCCGGCCCGATCGCCAACGAGGTCGTGGGTGACATCACCGCCGACATCAAGCGCAGCGAGAGCCGCGACAGTGAGTCCAGCCTGGGCGACCTGATCGCCGACGCCCAGCTCGATGCCACCAAGGCCGCCGGCGACGGCGGGGCGCAGATGGCGTTCATGAACCCCGGTGGCGTGCGGGCCGACCTCAGCTTCGCCGGCTCGGACGCCGGTGAGGGCGACGGCAAGGTCACCTACGGCGAGTCGTTCACGGTGCAGCCGTTCGGCAATCTGCTGGTCTCGATCGACCTGACCGGCCAGCAGATCGACACCATGCTCGAGCAGCAGTGGTCCGCGCAGGCCGACGGCTCCACCAAGTTCCTGCACCTGGGCGTCTCCGAGGGCTTCACCTACAGCTACTCGAAGTCGGCGGCGATCGGCAGCAAGGTGGACGCGAGCTCGATCAAGCTGAACGGCGAGACGATCCAGGCGGACACCACCTACCGGGTCACGGTGAACTCGTTCCTGGCCGACGGCGGCGACGGCTTCACGGTGCTGGCCGAGGGCACGAACCGCGCCGGTGGCGGCGAGGACCTGGAGGCGTTCAACGCCTACCTGAAGGCGAACTCCCCGGTCACCGGCCCGACCCCGAACCGGGTGACGGTGCTGGACTGATCTGAACTGCACCAGCAACGGACGTCTCTGGTCGCCTTCGCGGTGACCAGAGACGTCCTCAGTTTGTAAGGGCTTTACTGCTTGAGGACGCTGGTGGGCACGCTGTCGGCTCCCTCACCGAGGGAGCGCTGCAGGTAGACGATGGTGAGCCACTTCCCGTGCTTGAAGCCAACGTTCTCGTGCCGCCCCACCTGGTGAAAGCCCAGCCGCTCGTGCAGCGCGATGCTGGCCTCGTTCGGCACCGAGACCAGGGCCAGCGCCTGCCGGAAGCCGAGCTCCTCGAGCTGCACCAGCAGTTCCTGGTACAACGCCCGCCCACCGCCCTTACCCCGGCGATCCTGATCCAGGTACACGCTGACCTCGCAGGACCAGCGGTAGGCGGCCCGTTTGCCCAGCGGCCCCCCGTAGGCGTACCCGATCACCCGGCCCCACTCGTCCTCCAGGACCAGCCAGGCGTGCTTCTCCAGCGCCGCGGCCATCCGGGAGGCCATCTCCTGCGGGGTCGGCGGGACCTCCTCGAAGCTGATCGTGGTGTCCAGGACGTACGGCGCGTAGATCGCGGCGCAGGCGGCCGCATCCTCAGGGGTCGCCGAACGAATCAGGTGCTCGGTGCTCATACTCCTAGATACTGTCGCACCGATATTGCAGATGATCGGAGCCGCTCGTGACTACCGCACCGGGCCGCACAGCCTGGCTAGCTCTTCCCGTTGCTCTGCTGATCGGCCTGACCGGCTGTTCTGCGGAGCCGACCGCCACCGTGGCCCCCGACCTGCCCACCGCCGAGCAGGTCGCCCAGGCGTCCCCGCTGACCGTGGCCCAGGCCATCGACCTGAACAACGGCAGCAGCGAGAGCGTGCGCGGCTACGTGGTGGGCCAGCCGACCAACGCCGACAAGGTGCTGACCGGCAACTTCACCGCCGACACGGCCATCGCCCTGGCCGACTCGGCCGCCGAGACCGATCCCGCGGCGATGCTCTTCGTGCAGCTCACCGGCGCCTACCGCAGCGAGTTCGGGCTGCAGTCGAACCCGGCCGGGCTCGGCACCCAGCTGGACGTGACCGGCACTCTCACGGCCTATTTCGCGCATCCGGGCCTGAAGTCGCCCACTGCCCTGGCTCTCGCCGGCGCCGGTGGTGGCGCTGGGGAGACCACCCCGACCACCCCGACCACCTCCGCCACCAGCAACCCGGGCGACTACTACGCCGCGGCCGAGGGAAAAACCGGCAACGACCTGCACCAGGCGCTGCACCAGATCATCTCCACCGACGCGCAGGCGCTGTCGTACAACGCGGTCTGGGACGCCCTGAAGGTCACCGACGAGGACCCGAAGAACTCCGGCAACGTGATTCTGCTGTACAGCGGCACCAGCCGGTCGAAGAGCCTGAACGGCGGCGATCCGGACGACTGGAACCGCGAGCACGTCTGGGCCAAGTCGCACGGGGACTTCGGCACCGCCACCGGCCCGGGCACCGACCTGCACCACCTGCGCCCGGAAGACGTCACGGTGAACGCCGACCGCAGCAACAAGGACTTCGACGACGGCGGCAGTGAATCCGGCGAGGCCCCGGGCAATTTCACCGACAACGACTCCTGGGAACCGCGCGACGCGGTGAAGGGCGACGTGGCCCGGATGATCTTCTACATGGCCGTGCGCTACGACGGCAACGACGGTTTCGCCGACCTGACCCTGGACGAGAACACCACCGGTGGCAAGGCCCCGCGCTTCGGCAAGCTGTCCACCCTGCTGGAATGGCACGCCGAGGACCCGCCGGACAGCTTCGAGCAGCGCCGGAACGACCTGATCCACCAGCGTTTCCAGAACAACCGTAACCCGTTCATCGATCACCCGGAATGGGCCGCGGAGGTCTTCGGCTGAGCGCAGAAACTCTGCGTTTCGGTCGGACCCGTGGGCTAGCCTCGTTCCATGACAACCATTTTCACCACTTCTGGCGGCGTCGGGATCAGCTACTCCGACACCGGCACGCCGGAGGGCCCGGTGCTCGTACTGCTGCACGCCCTGGGCGACAGCCAGGCCAACTGGCAGCCCGTGCTGCCGGCGTTCGAGGCCGGGCACCGGGTGGTGAACGTGACGCTGCGGGGGCATGCGCCCAGCGCCTATCCCGGTGATTACAGCTACCAGACCATGTTTGCCGATGTGGTCGAACTGCTCGATGCGCTGAAGCTGCAGAAAGCCACCGTGCTCGGGCACTCGCTCGGCGGCATGGTGGCCTATCAGCTCGCGGTGGAGCGGCCCGATCTGGTGGCCCGGCTGATCACCGAGGACGTGGCGCCGGGCGACCCGACGCCGCCGCGTGAGCTGCCCGAGCGGCCGGAGGGCGAGCTGCCGTTCGACTGGGAGATGCTCAAGGCGATCCGCCCGCAGGTCGATGCGGGGGCGCTGGAGCTGCGCGAACAGCTGAGCACCGTGGCCGCGCCGACCCTGCTGATCGGCGGGGGCGCCAGCAGCACCGTGCCCCAGGCCTGGCTGGCCGAGGCGGCGGCCCGAATCCCCGAGGCCGAACTGGTCACCGTGGGCGGTGGGCACTTCGTGCATCAGGAGCTCCCGCAGGAGTTCACCGCCGCAGTCCTGGCCTGGCTGGAGCGACACCCGGTTCTTTTGACATGATCAAAAGAACTTGCGCATAGTGGAGGCATGACGGATCCCACGGCCCTGCTGCGCGGCGCCGGCCTGCGCAGCACTGCGCCGCGCCGCGCCGTCCTCGAGGCTTTGCTCACCCGGCCGCACTCCACCGCCGCCGATCTGTCGCAGGCGGTCGGTGGCCAGCTGTCCAGCCAGACCATCTACAACGCGCTGGACGATCTGACCAGCTCAGGCCTGGTGCGCCGGATCGAGCCGGCCGGGTCGCCGACCCGCTACGAGACCCGGGTCGGCGACAACCACCACCACGTGGTGTGCCGGTCCTGCGGCACGGTGGCCGACGTGGACTGCCACACCGGGCAGGCGCCCTGCCTGTCGCCCGCGGCCGCGCCGGGTTTCGCCCGGGTCGACGAGGCCGAGCTGATCTGGTGGGGCACCTGCACCGATTGCGCCCTCAGCCAGGCTTAAATCGTGATGCCGGCCGCGATCGCGACCTCGCGGAACTTCTCGGCCAGCTCAGGTAGTTGCACACTCGCGTTCAGCCCGCTGGGGTTGGGCAGTACCCAGACCTCGGCGCCGCGCAGATTTCCCTCCTGCCGACCGGCTTTCGCCTTGGGTTTCGCGAAGGCCGTTCGGTAGGCGGTGATTCCAAGAAAAGCCACTACCTTGGGACGCTCGCGAGCCACGAGTTCGTCCAGTCGCCGGGCGCCTTCGAGGAGTTCCTCCGGCGCGAGTTCATCGGCGCGGGCCGTGGCCCGGTGGGCCATGTTGCTGACTCCGAGCCCGCGCTCCAGCAGATGCTGCAGGTCTTCCGGGCGGTAGCCGGACGAGGCATCAATCAGCCGGTCGGTCAGGCCGGAGCGGTACAGGGCGGGATAGAACCGATTGCCCCGCCGGGCGAAGTGCGCCTGCACCGCTGCCGTCCACAGACCCGGATTGATGCCCACGAAAAGCAGTTTCAGGTCCGGGGCGAGCAGATCGGCAACCGTGGCGTCGCGATAGGACTCCAACTGCTCCCGAGTGAATTTCGCATCTGCCACCCCAGAAGGTTAGAACGCGTTCGGGCCGAACCGCATGATCGCGACGAACAGGGACAGCAGGCCGAGCACCAGCGCGGGGGCTGCGGCGCCGATTCCTTCACCGCGACGCAGGTGCACCACGACCGCCCCGGCCATCGCCAGGAACAGGCCAGCCGCGGCCAGCGGGGTCAGGATCGGGGCAATGCCGAACGCGGCGGGCAGGATCAGGCCGAGTGCGCCGAGCACCTCGATCGCACCGATCGCCCGGACCTGCCCCTGGGTGAAGTCCTCGGTCCAGGCCATGCCGCTGGCCTGGAGTTGCTCCTTGCTCTTGGCCAGCTTCATCGAGCCGGCCATCGCGAACGCTCCGGCGAGCACGGCCGCCAGCACCCACAGCACTACGTTCATATCTCTTCTCCCATTCGATGACGACTTGATGCTTCAACTGAAAGGTAGGGCTCATGAGTTGAAGCGTCAACTCATTACTGCCCTCTGAGCTGTGGTTTAGTCTGGCCGAATGACAAGCACGGCAGAACCCCGCTGGCTGAACGACGAGGAACGGCAGGCCTGGATGGCGATGGCCGGGATCGTCTTCGCGCTTCCGGCCGCCCTGGACGCGCAGCTGCAGCGGGACGCGGGGATCACGCACTTCGAGTACACGGTGCTGGCGGCGCTGTCCGAGGCTCCGGACCGGAGGCTGCGGATGAGCTACCTGGCACAGCTGGCGAACGGCTCGCTGTCGCGACTGTCGCACGTGGTGAAACGGCTGGAGCGGCAGGGCTGGGTCGAACGGACGCCCGATCCGCAGGACGGGCGTTTCACCGTCGCCCAGCTCACCGAGGCGGGTTGGGACAAGATCGTCGCCACCGCCCCGGGGCACGTCGAAGCGGTACGTGAACTGGTGCTGGACCCGCTCACCCGGGCCCAGGTGAAGCAGCTACGCGAGATCGGGCTCCGGATCACCGGCGGTCTGGGACTGGACATCCCCCGCCGGAGCTAGGCCGTCTTGAGGTACCCGGCGGCCTTGGCCTCGGCAACCTTCTGCTCGGCCGCCTCGATGGCGCCCTCGCCGAGCTCCTGGGCCGAGCCGACGAACTCCCCGTCCCCCGGTCGTTCGTCGTCGTCCACCACGTCGCCCACCACGCAGGTCACGTTGTCCGGAGCACCGGCCTTCAGCGCCAGCGCGATCAGCTTGTCGATCGCCTTGCCCGCATGCTTGGTGCCGGCCAGGACCTTGTGGATCGCATCGCCGGCCACGTAGTCACTCAGGCCGTCGCTGCACAGCAGGTAGCGGTCGCCCGGCTCGGCGTGGTGCAGGGACACCTCGGCGGTGGTGCCGTCGTCCCCGCCGCGCAGCACCCGCAGCAGCACGCTGCGCTGGGGGTGCTGGGGAATCAGCTTGGGGTCGAGCCAGCCCTTGTCGGCCAGCATCTGCACGTACGTGTCGTCGTGGGTGAGCTGGATCATCTCGCGGTCGCGCAGCACGTACGCCCGGGAGTCGCCGACGTTGGTCAGGGCGATCGTGTCGTGGTGGATCAGCATCGCGGTGAGCGTGGTGCCCATCCCGGACAGGCTGGGGTTGTTCTCGATCGCCCGGGCCAGGCGCTGGTCGGCGAACTCGACCGCGCCGCAGATGTCCCGCTCGGGCCCGAACATCGAGAGGTGATCGTCCAGGTAGGCGACCGTGCGGGCGACGATGGCGCTGGCGACCTCACCGAAGTCGTGCCCGCCCATGCCGTCGGCGACCAGGAAGAGCCGGCGGCCGATGAACCCCGAGTCCTCGTTGTTGGTACGGCGCAAGCCGGGATGCGTCTTGACGCACGCACGAATCCGCAGCGCCATTGCGCCTCCGCTCACTCTGCGATCTTGCCGACGAAGATTACTGTTCAACTCCTTTTTGGGCTAGAGCCCAGAAGTGAGCTAAAGGTGTGCAATCGTGACAAGTTGCGACACCTGAACGTTCACTTCGTGCTCCGATCAGGCGTCATCCGACACGCCCGCCACATCGGCCGAACACCGAATGCAACAATTTCGGCGGTTTCACTCAGGCCGAGGCGGCGTCGAGTTCCTCAGCTGCGGCCAGCTCGACCTCGGTCACCAGCGCCGCCAAGTCCAGACTTAGCGCCCCGGCCAGCGCCACCACGGTGAAGAAGGCGGGGGTGGGCACCCGGCCGCTCTCGATCTTGCGCAGCGTCTCCACCGGCACCCCGGCAGCCGCCGCGACCTCGACCATGCTGCGCGCCCCGCGGGCCTCACGCAGCAGGGCGCCCAGCCGGCGGCCGCGTTCACGCTCTTGCGGGGTAAGCATCGGTCGCACCATGACCGTGATACTAATACCGGGATAACAATCACGCTTGCAGTAGGTTCGGAGGCACCACCGTGGTCGAGTACAAGACACCCGGCGAGATCGAGGCGATGCGCGCGGCCGGGGCCGTGGTCGGCGCCGCCCTGACGGCCGTGCGGGCCGAGGCCGCCGTCGGAGTCACCCTGAAGCACCTCGACGAGGTCGCCCACACCGTGATCAAGGAGGCCGGGGCCACCTCCCCGTTCCTCGGCTACACCCCCACCTTCGCCGACACCCCGTTCCCCGGCGTGATCTGCGCATCGGTGAACGACGCGGTGCTGCACGGCTTCCCCACCAAGTACAAGCTGCGCGACGGCGACCTGCTGGCGGTGGACTGCGGCGCCACCCTGGACGGCTGGACCGGTGACTCGGCCATCTCGTTCTGCCTGGGCACCACCTCCGCGGCCGACGCCAAGCTGCTCGAGGTCACCGAGAAGGCGCTGTACGCCGCGATCGAGGCCTCGGTGGTCGGCGCCAAGCTGGGCGACATCTGCGCGCTGATCGGCTCGCACGCCCGCGAGGCCGGGTTCGGCCTGCACACCGACTTCGGCGGGCACGGCGTCGGGCGCACCATGCACGAGGACGGCCCGCACGTGCCCAACGACGGCCGGCCCGGCCGGGGCCTGCGGCTGCGCCCCGGGCTGACGATGGCGATCGAGCCCTGGTTCATGGCCGGCGGGGTGGACGAGTACAAGATCGACGACGACGGCTGGACCATCCGCAGCACCGACGGCTCGAACGGCGCGCACTTCGAGCACACCATCGCGGTCACCGAGGACGGGCCGATCATCCTCACCGCCCGCGACCAGTGACCGTTCAGGAGTACTTCGTGCGGCGCCCGAGTTAGGATCGACGGGTCGCCATAAGCGACCGTCCCCCAGCACCGGGCGCAGACGCGCGTGGCCGACCCGGGCCGCACCGTGCGTCGACCAGACACCTGGCCGCCCTCTTCGGTCCTGCCCCGGGCCGCGGCGGCCTGAAGACGCAGGAAGAAGATCTCCAGGATGAAACAGCTTCGGTCCGCCACCTCGACCATGGGTCGCAACATGGCCGGGGCCCGGGCGCTCTGGCGAGCGACCGGGATGACAGACGGCGACTTCGGCAAGCCGATCGTGGCCATCGCCAACTCGTTCACCGAGTTCGTGCCCGGTCACGTGCACCTTCGCAACGTGGGCCAGATCGTGGCCGAGTCGATCCAGGAGGCCGGGGCGGTCTCCAAGGAGTTCAACACCATCGCGGTGGACGACGGCATCGCGATGGGCCACGGCGGCATGCTCTACTCCCTGCCCAGCCGGGAGCTGATCGCCGACGCGGTCGAGTACATGGTCAACGCGCACTGCGCCGACGCCCTGGTCTGCATCTCCAACTGCGACAAGATCACCCCGGGCATGCTGCTGGCGGCGCTGCGGCTGAACATCCCCACGGTGTTCGTCTCCGGCGGCCCGATGGAGGCCGGCAAGACCACCGCGATCGAGGGCATCGTGCACTCCAAGCTCGACCTGGTGGACGCGATGGTGGCGGCCGCGGACGAGCGGATCAGCGACGAACTGCTGGACACGATCGAGCGCTCGGCCTGCCCGACCTGCGGTTCCTGCTCGGGCATGTTCACCGCCAACTCGATGAACTGCCTGACCGAGGCGATCGGCCTGTCGCTGCCCGGCAACGGCTCCACGCTGGCCACCCACGAGGCCCGGCGTCAGCTGTTCAAGGACGCCGGCACCACGGTCGTGGACATCGCCAAGCGGTACTACGAGAAGGACGACGAGTCGGTCCTGCCGCGCAACGTGGCCAACCGCTCGGCCTTCGAGAACGCCGTGGCCCTGGACGTGGCGATGGGCGGCTCCACCAACACGGTGCTGCACCTGCTGGCCGCCGCCCGCGAGGCCGAGCTGGACTTCACCGTCTCGGACATCGACGCGATCTCGCGCCGGGTGCCCTGCCTGTCCAAGGTGGCTCCCAACTCGCCGAAGTTCCACATGGAAGACGTCCACCGGGCCGGCGGCATCCCGGCCATCCTGGGTGAGCTGAACCGCGGCGGCCTGCTGCACACCGACGTCAAGCCGGTGCACGCCCCGGACATGGAGACCTGGCTGAACGAGTGGGACATCCGCTCCGGCACGGCCAGTGAGACCGCGCTGGCCCTGTTCAAGGCCGCGCCCGGCGGCGTGCGCACCACCGAGCCGTTCTCCACCGAGAACGTTTGGGCCTCGCTGGACACGGACGCGGCCGAGGGCTGCATCCGCGACATCGAGCACGCGTACACGAAGGACGGTGGCCTGGCCATCCTGTTCGGCAACCTGGCCCCGGACGGCTGCGTGGTCAAGACCGCCGGTGTGCCCGAGGCGGTCTGGAACTTCACCGGCACCGCGATCGTGTTCGAGAGCCAGGACGACGCGGTGGCCGGCATCCTCGGCAAGAAGGTCACCGAGGGCATGGTCGTGGTGATCCGCTACGAGGGCCCGAAGGGCGGCCCGGGGATGCAGGAGATGCTGTACCCCACCTCGTTCCTGAAAGGCCGGGGCCTGGGCCAGAAGTGTGCCCTGATCACCGACGGCCGGTTCTCCGGCGGGACCAGCGGCCTGTCGATCGGCCACGTCTCCCCCGAGGCGGCCGGCGGCGGCCTGATCGCCCTGGTGGAGGACGGCGACCAGATCACCATCGACATCCCCAACCGCGGGATCTCGCTGGATGTCGACGAACTCGTCCTGGACGAGCGCCGGGCCGCCCAGGAGAAGCGGGACAAGCCCTACTCCCCGCTCGACCGCCAGCGCCCGGTCTCGGCCGCCCTGCGGGCCTACGCCTCGATGGCCACCGCGGCCAGTGACGGCGCCTACCGCCGCGTGCCGGAGTAGAACCGAGCAAAAAACGAACGCGACGTCCCGGGCCGGGACGTCGCGTTTTGTTTTGCCATCCCATCGTCCCTGACTTACTCGCCGGAATCGCGGCTTTCGGGATTCTTGTCCCTGGTGGCCGGGACATGCCCTTGCGGAGAGTTGTCCCGCCGGCCGAATCGGCCGGTGCAGGGGGAAGCGTGTTCGAGATGATGGGAGAAGCCTGTGTTCTCGTTCCGACACGGCCGACGCCAGGGCCTGGCCCTGACCGTCGCCGCATTCATGGTGGCCGGCCTGGGGGCGTCGGCTCAAGGCGCGGTTTCGGCACCGGGCGAAAGCCCGCGGCCGTTGCTGCCCGAGGCCACCAGCTCCAGTGCCGACCTGACCAAGACGGCAGCGAAGTTCCGCAAGGGCAAGGGTGAAGAGGCCACCGAACGGGCGCTGAAGAAGTTCTGGAGCTCCGAGCGGATGCGCTCAGCCCTCCCGGCCGACCAGCTGCCCGGCCTGGCCGAGGCCGGCTCTACCCAGGAGGGCCTGTCGAAGGCTCAACTGGACGCCGTGGAGCAGGGGCGCAAACCGGCCAACCCGCAGCCCGGCATGCACAACAAGGCCAAGTCGCTGCGGGTGGACAAGGGCCGCTCCGCACCACCTCAGGCGCCGGCCGCCGGTTCCAAGCTGGCCGCGGACAGCGGTACCGGCACCGCTCAGGACCGGCAGCCCCGGGCCTGGGAGCCGGCCAACGCGCAGCTGGCCGCGACCTCCGGGAAGGTCTTCTTCACCGACACCACCAACAACCTCAACTACGTGTGCTCGGGCACCGTGGTGAACAGCGAAGGCCGCAACATCGTCTGGACCGCCGGGCACTGCGTGCACGGCGGTGCTGGCCAGAACTGGCATGCCAACTGGGTTTTCGTTCCCGCCTACTACTACGGAACGGCACCCTACGGTTTCTGGAGCGCCCGGGAACTGTGGTCGCTGGAGGCCTGGACCAACTCGACCGACTTCAGCAATGACCTGGGCGCCGCGGTGCTGTTCCAGAACGACGGGCTGTCGATCGTCGATCGGGTCGGCGCTCAGGGCATCGCCTGGGGCTACTCGAAGGACTACGAGGCCAATGCCTTCGGCTACCCGGCCGCTCCGCCCTTCGACGGTGGCAAGCTCCTCGGCTGCTCCGGGGTCACCGCGCCGGAGTGGGTCTTCGGGCCCTGGTCGGCGAACACCCTGAAGTTGCCGTGCGACATGACCGGTGGGTCGAGCGGCGGAGCCTGGCTACGCTGGTTCGACGGCAACACCGGCCTGGGGTGGATCAACGGCCTGAACAGCTACGGCTACGAAGGAGATCCGCACATGTACTCGCCCTACTTCAGCAGCAACGCCGAGGCTCTCTACAACGCGGTCCGGTACCTCTGAGCCTCGACACCAGGATGAGGAATGAAAACCACCGGTCCAGTTGATGATCCGACTGGCCGGGCGCGCAGCCGGCACCGGGTTCACCGGTGTCGGCTGCAGCGGGTCGCCACCACCGCCCTGATCTGCGCGCTGACCGCCTGCGGGGCCGCGGCACCGCCGGATCGTCCGACCGACCCACCCAGCGTAGGAGCAGAAGTGGAGCCGAACCCCTCGCACCCGGCCCTGGCCCGGAACAAGGCCGTTCCCGACCCGCAGGTAACTGAATTGACACCGCACCCGTGGACACGGGCGATCCCAGCCGCGGACGGCCGTTCGGTGCGACTGGAGTTCACCTCGGCCGGACCGCCCTGCCAGCAGCTCGGCCGGGCCCAGGTCGAAGAGGAAGCATCCACCGTCACCGTGACCCTGCTGGTCGGCCCGCTCCCGGGAGCCGACTGCAGCGGCCGCAGAGCCATGATCGCAGCGCCTTTCGAGATCGTCGTCCCGCTGGAATCACCGTTGGCGGAACGCGAGATCCGCGACGGCAGCTGACTGGCTACTGCGCCAGCGTGCTCTGCCGGGCGATCAGCCGGTGCCCGGCGCGCAGGTCCACGCCGGCCACCGGCTCCTTGCTCTTGATCCGCATCACCAGCCGCTCCACCGCCAGGCGGGCGATCTCCTGCTTGTCGGGAGCGATCGTGCTGATCGTGGGTAGGCCGTAGCGGCCGTCCTCGATGTCGTCGTAGCCGATCACGGCGACATCCTCAGGAACGCGAAACCCTCGGCGCACCAGCGTGTGCACGGCGCCGAGGGCCACCAGGTCGCTGTAGCAGAACACCGCGTCCGGCGGATTCTCCAGCGCCAGAAGTCGTTCCATCGCCTGGGCGCCGTCCACCCGATTGAAGCGGGGAGTTCCGATCACCAGGGATTCGTCGACCGCGAGGCCGGCGGCGGCGTGCGCTGCGCGAAAACCCTTGGTGCGGCGCTGGGCTGCTTCGCCGGTGGGATAGGGCTGGTCACCGATGGCGGCGATCCGGCAGCGGCCCAGCCCGATCAGATGCTGCACGGCCTCGGTCGAGGCGGCAACGTCGTCGATCCCGACGTGGTCGAAATTGGCTTCAGAGGTGCGTTCTCCGAGGACGACCAGGGGCAGGGCGGGGTCCCGGCCGGAGAGGTCCTCCTGGGAAAGGCCGAGCGGGCTGTAGATCATGCCGTCGAAAAGTGCGTGATGCGAGGCCTGACCGATCAGCTGGCCCTCGTGCTCGCGGTCACCGTCGGACTGGTCGATCAGCACGTTGTAACCCTCGCGCCGGGCCACCGGGATGATCGCCTGCAGCAGCTCGGCGAAGTACGGGGTGTCAAGGTAGGGCACCATCACCACGATCTGCCCGGAGCGGCCGGTGGCCAGGTGCCGGGCCAGCACGTTGGGCCGGTAGCCGAGCTGGGCGATCGCCCGCTCCACCTTCTCGCGGGTGAGCTCGGTGACCTTCGCGTAGCCGTTGACCACGTTCGAGACGGTGCGCGGAGATACGCCGGCCAACTCGGCGACGTCACGCAACGTAGCTTCCCTCATGGGCACCCCTCAGTCAGCGCGGCGCCCGTGCGCCTGCCCGTCCATCGTATTTCGGGCAAGTGACCTCTTGTCACCCACCAGAAACTCTAGGCATACTCCTTTGCAGCGCTGCAATCGGCCTCAAACTCGCATACTGCCCGACCAGGCCCGCTAGGGGCCCCACTGTCCATGCGTCACCATGCGTAGTTGCCGACGGCGGCCAGACATGTCATGACCAAAGGAGGCATCGACATGCCCGCGCGTAAAGCCCTGAAAGCAAGCACACCCCTGGTCCTGTTCGCGGCGATCGCCCTGGCGGCCTGCGGAGGCGGCAGCGACGACGGTGGGGGCGGCGGATCCGAGGGCGGGACCGCCGCCGAGGCCACCAACTGCACCAACAAGATCCTGCAGCCGGACGCCAAAAAGGTCCTGGTCTGGGCCTGGTACCCGAACATGGCCAAGGTCGTCGACAACTTCAACAAGGCCAACACCGACGTGCAGGTCTGCTGGACCAACGCCGGTCAGGGCCAGCCGCAGTACGCCAAGTTCCAGACCGCGATCTCGGCCGGCAAGGGTGCGCCGGACGTGATCATGCTGGAGACCGAGCAGCTGGTGGGCTTCGAGATCCAGGATGCACTGGTCGATCTCGCCCCGTTCGGCGCCGACCAGGTCAAGGCGAACTTCAGCGAGGGGGCCTGGAAGGATGTCTCCCAGGGTGATGCGGTCTACGCGATCCCGGTCGACGGCGGCCCGATGGCGATGATCTACCGCAAGGACGTCTTCGACAAGTACGGCATCGAGAAGATCCCCACGACCTGGGACGAGTACGCCGAGGCGGCCCAGCAGATGAAGGACGCCGGCGGCCCGGCCTTCGGCGACTTCGGCAGCAACGTGCCCTCGGCGGTGACCGCGCTGATGATCCAGAAGGGCGCCCAGCCGTTCCAGTACGACCTCTCGGACAAGCAGAACATCACGATCAAGCTGGACGACCAGGCGACCAAGGACGTCCTCACCTACTGGGGCGACCTGGTCGCCAAGGGTCTGATCGGCAAAGAGGACCAGTTCAACACCGACTACATCACCGGCATGGTCGGCGGTAAGTACGCCACCTACGTCTCGGCCGCCTGGGCGCCGGGCTACCTGACCGGTCAGGGCGTGGGCCAGGGCAAGGACAGCGGCAACTTCGCCGTCGCCCCACTGCCGCAGTGGGATCCGGCCAACCCGGTCTCGGTGAACTGGGGCGGCTCGACCTTCGCGGTGACCAGCCAGACCGGCGACAAGGAGGCCGCGGCCAAGGTGGCGATGGAACTGTACGCCGACGACGCCTCGCTGGAGGACGGCTGGAAGACCCAGACCATCTTCCCGCTGAACCAGAACGTGCTGAAGTCGGACGAGTTCGTCAACGCCGAGGTCGAGTTCTTCGACGGCCAGACCGCGAACAAGGACATTTACGTCCCGGCCGAGAACGCCTACGCCGGAGCCGTCTACAGCCCGTTCACGGTCTACTACTACGCCCAACTGCAGGCCCAGATCGCGAAGATCAACGCCGGGCAGGTCACCGGTGAACAGGCGGCCACCGATCTGCACGCCGAGATCGTGAAGTACGCCAAAGGCCAAGGCTTCAACGTGAAATGACCGATCTCCAGACCACCACCCCGGTAACCCCCGCCCGAAAGACCCGGCTGCCGCGAGCGTCCCAAATCAGGAAGCGTGACCAGATCGGCTGGCTGTTCACCCTGCCGTTCCTGGTCGTGTTCATCGCCTTCCTGGTGGCGCCGCTGCTGTACGCCGGGTACCTCAGCCTCTACACCAAGGGCCTGGCCACCGGCACCACCTTCGCCGGGATCGACAACTACACCCGCGCGTTCGGCGACCCGTCGTTCCGCAAAGGCCTGTGGTTCGTCCTCAAGTTCAGCCTGGTGGTGATCCCGCTGCAGATGCTGGTGGCGCTCTTGGCCGCCCTGCTGCTGGACGAGATCACCGGACGGCTGGCCGGTTTCAGCCGTCTGATGATCTTCCTGCCCTACGCCGTCCCGGCCGTGATCGGCGCGCTGATGTGGGGCTTCCTCTACAGCCCGAGCTTCGGCCCGCTGGAGCAGATCGCCTCGTTGTTCAACGTGCAGGCACCGTTCCTGCTCAGTCAGGGCAACGTGTTCTACGGCCTGCTCAACGTGGTCACCTGGCAGTGGTCGGGCTACTACATGATCATTATCTACGCCGCACTGAAGGGCATCGATCACACCCTGTTCGAGGCGGCCCGGATCGACGGCGCCAGTTCCCCGCAGATCGCCCTGCGGATCAAGGTGCCGCTGGTCTGGCCCGCCCTGGGGGTGATCCTGATCTTCT
This sequence comes from Kineosporia babensis, assembly GCF_021129305.1. Classification (GTDB taxonomy): domain Bacteria; phylum Actinomycetota; class Actinomycetes; order Actinomycetales; family Kineosporiaceae; genus Kineosporia; species Kineosporia babensis. The sequence continues at coordinate 587,866 of NZ_JAJOMB010000001.1, forward strand.
CGCTGATCGGGACCCTGCAGTTCTTCGCCGAGCCGCAGATCCTGCGCAACATCGCCAACGGCTCGATCACGCCGGACTTCACCCCGAACATCTACGCCTACGAAACCGCTTTCAACTACGCCCAGTTCAACTACGCCTCGGCCATCTCGTTCACGCTCGGCTTCGTGGTGTTCCTGGCGGTCGGCCTCTTCATGTTCGCCACCCGTAAGCGAGGAGGCCTGTTCTCATGAATCGCGTCGGGGTAAAGCTGGGTCTGCTCGCCCTGGTCTGCTACTTCCTGCTGCCGGTCTGGTGGCTGGTGGTGGCCAGTACCAAGAACGGTCAGGGCCTGTTCTCCGGGTCCAGCGCGCTGTGGTTCGACGGTTTCCACCTGTTCGAGAACCTGAAGAACCTGTTCAGCTTCAACAACGGCGAATACCTGCGCTGGCTCGGCAATTCGGTGCTCTACGCGGGGGTCGGCGGGCTGGGCTGCACGGTGATCTCGGTGCTGGCCGGCTACGGCTTCGCGCTGTACCGGTTCACCGGTCGCTCGGTGTTCTTCGCCGCGGTACTGGGCTCGGTCATGGTGCCGCTGACCGCCCTGGTGATCCCCACGTTCGTGATGTTCTCGAACGCCGGGCTCACCGACACCATCTGGGCGGTGATCCTGCCCTCGCTGCTCAGCCCGTTCGCGGTGTACCTGATGCGGGTCTACGCGGCGAACTCGATCCCCGACGAGCTGATCGATGCGGCCCGCATCGACGGCGCCGGTGAGCTGCGGATCTTCTGGCAGGTGGGGTTCCCTCTGATGCGGCCCGGGGTGATCACCGTGCTGCTGCTGTCGGTGGTCTCCACCTGGAACAACTACTTCCTGCCGCTGATCATGCTCTCCAGCTCCAAGCTCTACTCGCTCCCGGTCGGCATCGGCCTGTGGTCGCAACTGGCCACCGCGAACAACAACAGCGGGCAGTCGCTCTGGACCCTGATCATCGTCGGTTCGCTGGTCTCGGTCGTCCCCCTCGTCATCGCCTTCCTCACCCTGCAGCGGTACTGGCAAGGCGGCCTGACGATGGGCAGTCTCAAGTAGCTCTTGAAGGAGAAACCTTGCTCAAGGCGTCTTTCCGGCTCGATCCCGCTTTCACCGTGGCACCGGTCTCGCGCCGCACCTTCGGCTCGTTCGTCGAGCACATGGGCCGCTGCGTGTACACCGGCATCTACGAACCCGGTCACCCGACCGCCGACGAGGACGGCTTTCGCCAGGACGTCCTGGAACTGACCCGGGAGATGGGCGTTTCGGTCGTCCGTTATCCCGGAGGCAATTTCGTCTCCGGCTACCGCTGGGAGGACGGCATCGGCCCGGTCGCCGACCGTCCGGTCCGGCGCGATGCCGCCTGGCACAGCCTGGAGACGAATGAGGTCGGCATCGACGAGTTCATGCGCTGGGCGGGCAAGGCGGGAGTGGAGGTGATGTACGCGCTGAACCTCGGCACCCGCGGCGTCCAGGAAGCGCTCGACGTGCATGAGTACCTAAATCAGCCTGACCGTACCCATTTCGCTGAACTCCGCCGCAAGAACGGGGCAGACGAACCGTACGGTCTGAAAATGTTCTGCCTGGGTAATGAATTGGACGGCCCGTGGCAGACCGGGCACAAGACGGCCTACGAGTACGGACGGCTCGCGGCCGAGACGGCGCGGGCCCTGCGTTCGGTGGACACCGACCTGGAGCTCGTCGCGGTCGGCAGTTCGCACTCCGGGATGCCCACCTTCGCCGCCTGGGAGGCAGAGGTGCTGGAACTAGCCTACGAAGCGGTGGACTACATTTCGGCCCATACCTACTACGAACCGCTGAATGGTGACGTCGCCAGCTTCCTGGCGTCGGCCGTCGACATGGATCACTTCATCAACAGCGTGGTCGCCACCGCCGACAGTGTGGGGGCCAAGCTGAAAAGCAAGAAGAAGATCATGGTCTCGGTGGACGAGTGGAATGTCTGGCGGCAGAGCAAGTTCGCTGCCTCCGCCAAGGCGGCCGACCCCCAGGAATGGCCGATTGCGCCCCGGGTGATCGAGGACGAGTACGACGTCACCGATGCGGTGGTGGTGGGCAACCTGCTGATCTCGTTGCTGCGGCACAGCGATCGGGTGACGGCGGCGTGCCAGGCACAGCTGGTGAACGTGATCGCGCCGATCCGCAGCGAGGCGAACGGGCCGGCCTGGCGGCAGACGATCTTCCACCCGTTCGCGATCACCTCCCGGCTGGCCCGGGGTGAGGTGCTGCGGGTGGAGCCGCAAGGGCCGACCTACGACACGGAGCGTTTCGGCGAGGTGCCGGTGGTGGATGCGGTTGCCACCCACGACCCGGAGTCCGGCGAGGTCAGCGTGTTCGCGGTGAACCGGCACCAGACAGAGTCGGTCACCCTGCGTATCGAGCTGGGTGGTTTCGAGCAACGGACGTTCGCGGTCGCCGAGGCGTGGACGCTCACCGACGAGGACCGCTCGGCCTCCAACACGGCCGAGCAGCCGGACCGGGTGGTACCGGTGGAGTCGCACGAGGCCTCGGTGACCGAAGGGGTGCTGAAGATCGAACTTCCGGCGGTGTCCTGGAACGCCGTCCGGCTCGTCGCGCAATAGTTCTTCCGAGCAACCGAATACAGAATCTTCCGATTTGCGGTGTGATTTGAGTCGCGTCGGGCCCTGACTCCGGAACTTTGACGTGTCCGGACACCGTTGAGGTTCCGGCTGGGTGGGACGCTACGCCTACCCGGCCATCTCAGCTTTGGCTGCCTGACCACCCGCAAATCGGAAGGCCTGTGCATGGACGTCTCCACCACGACCTGGGCGATCACGGTCATCGTCACGATCGCCGTCATCGCGCTGGACGTGTTCGTCATCGGGCGCAACGTCCACGAACCGTCGATGAAGGAAGCCGGCATCTGGACGGCGATCTACATCGGCTTGGCCGTCGTCTTCGGCATCGGCGTCTGGATGACCTCCGGCGCCACGTACGGCGGCGAGTTCTTCGCCGGTTTCCTGACCGAGAAGAGCCTCTCGGTCGACAACCTGTTCATCTTCCTGATCATCATGGGCAAGCTGGCGGTGCCCCGGCACCTGCAGCAGTACGCCCTGACCATCGGGATCATCCTGGCGCTGATCTTCCGCACGGTGTTCATCGCGCTCGGTGCCGCGGTGATCGAGCAGTTCGCCTGGGTGTTCTTCTTCTTCGGCGCCTTCTTGATCTACACCGCCGTCAACCTCTTCCGTGAGTACCGCGCTCACGAGGAGAAGGACGAGATGGTCGACAACGCGCTGATGCGTTTCGTGAAGCGCCGCTACCCCTCGACCGACGACTACCACGGCCGGGCGATGACGATCCGTCAGGGCGGCAAGAAGCTGATCACCCCGATGCTCTTCGTGATCATCGCCCTGGGTAGCACCGACCTGCTGTTCGCGCTGGACTCGATCCCGGCCATCTACGGCCTGACCGAGGAGCCGTACCTGGTCTTCACCGCGAACGTCTTCGCGCTGATGGGCCTGCGCCAGCTGTACTTCCTGATCGGCGGCCTGCTGCAGAAGCTGGTCTACCTCTCGCTGGGCCTGTCGTTCCTCCTGGCCTTCATCGGCGTCAAGCTGGTGTTCCACGCCCTGCACGAGTACCACTGGGCCGACTGGGCCCCGTTCGGCGGCGAGATCCCGATCTGGCTCTCGCTCAGCGTCATCGTCGGCACCCTGGTCATCACCACCGTGGCCAGCCTCGTGGCGGCCCGCCGCAAGGGCGCCGAGGACGACGCGGTGGACAACGCCGACCGCCGGGCTGTCTGACCGCATCCAGCTTGCCCTAGGCAACCTGAATGCAGCCTGAAGCGAGCTGAACAGACCAAAGGCGCCCACACCGTCCTCCAATCAAGGACGGTGTGGGCGCCTCGGTTTTGCCGGTTCCGTACGCTCGTGGTCAGCTCATCGGGAGAACCCGGGCGATCTTGATGTGCGAGGTCGAACTGCCCGCGGCCGGGTAGGCCACGCTGCCGTCCTTGTACTCCTTGAACGCCGTGTAGTTGTGGTCCTTGACCTTGATCGTCAGGGTCGAGCCGATGCTCGCGCCGGTGGAGCGGTTGAGAATCTTGGCCTTGGTGTTCGCACCGGAGCCCCAGCTCAGCAGCATCCGGTTCTTGCCGTACTTGACCAGGTGCGGGTGCTGGCTGCTGACGCCCGGGCTGACCGTCTTGTTCGCCTTGCCGGTGGTGAAGCGGGACAGCTTCACCGAGTTGCCCTGGCTCCAGGCGTTCCAGTAGCCGGCCTTGGCCAGCACCAGGTCGCCGCCGAACAGGGTGCCGTCACACTTGCTCGCCGCGACCGTGCGGTACGGGTTGGGCTGGGCGATCCGGCACTCGTTGTCGGTGGCGCAGGTCATCACGAACTTCTTCTTGGCCGGGTCGTAGACGATCCGCGAGTTCCAGGCGTGGCTGCAGCCCACGTCCACGCTCTTGGCCTTGACGATCTTGCCGGTGGAGGCGTTGACCACCTGCATCCGGTCGCCCTGGTGGATGTCCACGCAGTTGCCGTTCTTCACGGTGATCGCGGTGCCGAAGTAGGCCGCGTAGTTCTTGCCGTCGAAGGCCAGCCGACCGTGGTGCTGGTACCACCAGACGAAGCGGGCGCCGTTGCTGTAGCCCTTGCGCGAGCTGGTGAGGTTGGTGACCTGCTTGTCGAAGACGAGCTTGCCGCTGGTGTTGAACCGGATCAGGTGCATGGTGTTGCACGGGCTGGAGGTGCCGCCGCACAGCGGGCCGGTCCCGCACTGGCCCTTCTTGGTGATCAGCAGGGCGCCGCCCTTGGCGTCGGCCGCCACGTCCTGCAGGTCGATCCCCTTGAAGCTGGTGGGCTTGCCGACCAGCTTGTCGTTGCAGCCCAGCTTGCCCAGGTAGACCTTCTCGTCGGTGCCGACCCAGGCCAGCCAGGACTGGCCGTTGGGGGCCGCCGCGATGGCCATCGGCAGCACCTCGGTGTCGCCCTCGGAGCCGTAGCCCTTGACCTTGGTCGGCAGCTTGACGTTGGTGACCTTGGTCTTGGCGGTCTTGGACGCCGTGCGTGAGCACTTGGCCGCGGCGGTGGCGACCGTGGTGGAGCTTTCGGAGCTCTCGACCACCTTGGCGCTCTGGACCTTCTCAGCCGCCCCGGAAGCCGCGTCGGCAGCGCTCGGTGCTTGATTGGCGGCGGAGTTCTGACTGGCGCTCGAGGCGGCCTTGACCTCGGCGGAGGTGCTGGAGCCGGCCGGCTGGCCGGAGGCCGACTGCAGCGCCACGGTGGTGCCGGCCACGGCCAGCGCCACCGCGCTGAGCCCGATGGTCAGCCGGCGCCAGGGCTTACCGCCGCCTGCGGTGGAGGGAGTACGCATGGCGGCATGATCTTGAGAGCAGCATTAAGCGCGGCTAGGCCCCTGCCTAAATCGGGGCACTAACCCCAATCCAGACAGGAGCCTGACCGTAATCGATTGACTACCCGGCGCTTTAGAGGATTTCCCAGACCGGGTCGCCCTCGTACACCGTCCAGCGCAGCGGCGGATCCAGGTCGAGGTTGCCCTCACGCAGGAACTTGCGCTGCTGGGTGTCCACCCGGCCGGTCTCGGAGTGCGCTTCCTCGGTCAGCATCGCGGCCTTGCGGGCGTCCAGAAACGCGTCCAGATAGGCGGTTTCGTCGCCGCCCTGCGACGGCGGGGTGGCGTTACGCAGGGCCGTGGCCCGGATGCCGCCGAAACTCACCGGATCATCGCCCGGCCCGTGCATGACCATGGCGTCGTAGTAGGCGAACTGCCCCAGCGCCCGCAGCCCGTCCTCCTTGGCCTGCGCAACCGCCGGATCGAAGTACACCCGATCGCGCTCCGAATCCTGCGCCGCCTGGAACTGCGGTTTGGCGGCCTCCGCCTTCCAGGCCCGGATGTAGGCGTCGCCCAGGCCTTCCGTGGAGTCCGAACCGTTGACCGCCCGCAGCGCCGGCAGGAACGGCTCCAGGCCGTTGCCCGGGTGCTCGTCGGTGTAGCGCTCGACCAGCTCGAGCATGTCGTACGTGCCCGAGGTGAACCCGATGATGCCGCCGGTGAAGCCGCGGCCGTCGTCGATGTCCTCGATGTAGCCGTACTGCGCCCGCCAGTCCAGCGAAGAGTTCTCCGCCGTCGAGACGAGCTGCATCGCAATGTCCTTCTTCGCCGGCGAGTCCAGGTCTGCTGCAGCCTGGCTGCTCTCGCTCGGGGAGGCGGACGTCTTGGCGGGGTTGGCCTGGGCAGGGTTCACCACGGCGATGGCGACACCTGCGGCGAGCGCTGTTGCCGCCACACCACCGACCAGGACCCCGGCTTTTGCTCTCAGGGTGAGCATGCTTGGGTCTTCTCCTTCCGTTCCTTCAGGGGGAACGAAGGCCTCACGCTAGGCAGAGCTGACTTAAGCGGGGATGACTTTGCCCTTTAAGTCCGGTACATCCGGCTGAGGCGGGGCACCTGCCGTGGCCAAGACCTTCCTACCCCGCACCCTGGCATCAGTTCAGCTCGACGTCGACCCCGCCGCTGAATAGCGAATCGTGCAGTTCCAGCCGCGCCGGGGCAACCCCCTTGGGCAGGTCGAAGGCCACGACCCCCTTGACCTGATTGCCGGGATTGATCTCGGTGTAGAAGCTGTTCGAGTCGTCCAGGTACAGGGACGCCGTGTCGTCAGCGCTGAACTCCCGATCCTTGGCGTCGTACAGAGTCTGGGCCATCGACGAGAACGCCCGAGGTTCGTCCCCGACGTTCTCGACAGTGATGTTGATCAGCACGAACTGCCCTTGGGCCTCGACACTCAGGAACTCCCCGCCGACCTTCTTGACCCCTTTGCGGACCTTGGTCACGGTGAACTCGAACTTGCCGTCGCGGACCGGGTCGCCGATGCCTGGAGCGGAAGTGTCAGCAGCGCCCGAGCCACCGACCTTCTCTACGCCGGCCTTCGCGCCTTCCTCGGCCTTCCTGTCTGCGCCAGCCTTCTTGTCTACGGCTGCTTCGGACGGGTTGCCAGCGGCGGATGCGGTGCCCGCGTCGTCCTCAACAGGCTCGTTCGCTACCGAAACACCAACGATGACAACCAGAACCGCTGCTCCAGCCAGAAGCCAGCCTCGCCTACGACGCCGCTTGGGCGGCGGTCCCCAATACTGCTGCCCTTGAGGCGGACCTTGCGGCGGGCCCCACTGTCCTTGCGCTGGCGGGCTTTGCGGTGGCCCCCACTGGCCTTGCACCGGCGGAGCTTGCTGCGGAACCCACTGCTGCGGCGCTCCTTGCTGGTCGTGCGCTCCTTGCGGTGGGCCCCACTGACCCGACTGCTGTTGATTCGACATGCGCCAACCCCCTGCTGTGCCGACGAGTTGGCTAACCATCGGGGACGTTCCAAAGATGTTGAAGCATGGAAGATCCAGCCCTCCCATCGGACGCGCGCGAAACGTTCATCGCGGCTCACCGATCAGCGCTGTGTCACGTCGCCAGTCCGCGGCCCGCCGAACGCAGGAACCTTGTAACGCCGATCGACACTGCCAGCTATCTACTTCGTTGCCTTACTGGCCGCTGGGCCAGACATCGATCTCGACCTCGTAGAAGGATCGCGTTCTGGGAGCGGCTCGACGAGCCCGAGATTCCATGAGTCCAGAGCCAGGAAAAGCGATTGGCGTTATCGCGGTAGCCCACGAACGACTTCGGGTCAGCACGTAGCTGGCGGCCTGACCGAGCGCGAGATGGTCGACCAGTTCGGACGCAGGCGGATCAGCATCGCCCAGGACACGTACTTTCGGCGGCACCAGGCAAGACCCAAGGCCGCCAGCGCCCTGGGCCCGATCACCGATAAGCCCGAGATGCGCTCCTCTGCCCGGTGGGCATGATGCCTGGATGGAGATCGATTGGTGGGGCGTAGCCCTCGGTGTAGCCGGAATCGTTGCCGCACTGGTCCTCATGCGCGTCGCACCCCGCAAGTACTGGGACGACAGTCGACCGAGGAAGGGTGACCCGGATCCCTACGACGATGTGAAGCGACGCCGCTACTAACCCCAACACTGGTCACACGGAGCAACAACCCAACTGGCGTAATCCTCAAAGAGGTTCGCCGAACTATCTGGGTCCAATATGGCTCGGTCCGACTCCAGGTCCTCGCACCCGCCAAACGCAACCGGCCCCGATCGATGCGTTTCCGCAGATCAGGGCCGGTGGCGTCGCTGTCTCAACGAGTGCGCCCGAAGGGATTCGAACCCCTAACCTTTTGATCCGTAGTCAAATGCTCTATCCGTTGAGCTACGGGCGCTTGCTCTTCCCTGTACCGAGGCGAGCGATGACTACCTTAGCGGTTCCGGCGCCCAAGTACGAAATCGTTGAACGCCGGGTGGACGGATGGGTCCATATCGCCTTGGCCGTCACTCTGTGCTGGGCAGGCATCACCGGTTCTGCCAGGACTCGCAGGCCCAGCCGTCGCCGTCGGAGTCCAGGTTGTAGATGTCGCGGCCCACCACCCGGGCCGGCACGGCGAGGTAGGCCGGGCCGTCGCCGCCGCTGGAGAGGCAGTCGACGTCGGAGGCGATGGGCACGCAGCTGCCGGCGTAGTTGGGGTCGCACTGCCAGGGGGTATTGCGGTTGGGGCGGGGGTCGGGCTTGCGGTGGCGGCCTCGGCGGTCGTACTCGCCGTCGTCCTTGGTGGACTTGGACGACTTCGAGTCCCTGGCCGACGAAGACGAGGAGGACTCCTTGCTGGCCTTGGACCACACCGGGTTGGGGCTGGCCAGGGTTGAGGTGGTGATGGTGGTTCGGGGGCGCTCGGCGCCTGCCTTGGGCTCGGTCGGCTTGGCGGTGGATTCGGCCTGGGCCTTGAGTTCGGCCTTGGTGGCTTCGGGGGACGGGGTTTCGGCCTTGTGCTTCCCAGCGGGGGTTTTAGAAGCAGAGGACGTGGGGGGCGCCTTGGGCTTTGGGGCGGCGGTTACGAGGGTGCCGCTGGGGCCCTTCTGGCCCACCAGGAGGGGCGGGTCGGCGAGGGTGACTTGGGCGTTTGAGGGGTCTACGGCTTGCAGGGCGGAGCGGCCTACGCCGAACCCGGCCACGCCGAGCAGGACGACCATGGGTAGGACGATCCGCTTCCGGGGCCAGTTGCGGCGCTCGGGGGTGCTGGGGATCGCACCGGTGTCGGTGGCGGGGAGGTCTGCCTCGATGAGGTCGCGGAACCGGCCGGGGTCGTTGGCGGCATGAGCGGGGATGCCTGCGCGGCGCGGTGGGCGACTCAGGGAGCCTAGATCGTGTTCTGCCACCTCCGGGCTGGCGGTAGGCCCGTAGAGCCGGTCCAGCCAGTCGGAGACGTCGGCGGGGGCCAGGGGTGCAGGTGGGGTGTTCGGCGGTGCGATGAGTGGCTCGCCGTGACGTCCCCCTGCGGGCAGGACGCCGGCGGGGAGGGAGTTCACGCCTACCCACGACTCGGAGGGCTCAGGGCGGGAGAGGTGCAGTCCGGCGTCGGGGGTGTCACCCTCCCCTGCCCAGCGGACGGCGCCGAACTCGTGGGCCGGGGGTTTGTCGTCCAACCCTGCCCACTGCCGCGCTACCTGTGCGGCCCGGGCTGCCTGGACCGCCGGGGGTTCTCCAACCACAACGTCAGCCGCACCCGACGGCGATCGGTGACCCCGCACGTCCTTAAGCCACTCGGAGCCCTCAACGGCGCCGGCGACCTCGGAAGCCTCTGGGACGTCCCCCATTTGATCTTCGACGAAGTACCGCCACCCGAACGGCGCCGGGGGCCATTCCGGGTCTGGCTGCCACCCCCGTGGCGGCAGCCAGCCCTCCGGTGGCCGGGGCCATCCGGGCGGCGGGTTGAAACGTCGTTCCACAAAAGAAAGGTACGAACTGGACACGCCGGGCGCAGTGCTCCATCGGGAAGAGCAACCTTTCACCTAGGGCTACACCGGGCCGTTCGACCCATGCACCCCTGAAGGCCCGGCAAACGACGAACGGCCCGGGGAAGCGTCCCCAGGCCGTTCGTCGCCGGAAAATCAGACCGAAAATCAGACCGCCGCGGGCGACTTCTCCTGATCGCCACTGGCCACCGCGGGAGCCGGGGCGTGGTCGTCAACCAGCGTGGTCTCGTCGAACGGGCTCTCGCCGCGGAAGGTGCGCAGCGCCTGCTCCTTGTCGAACTCGCCGACCCAGTGCCCGATCAGCACGGTGGCCACCGCGTTGCCGGCGAAGTTGGTGACCGCGCGAGCCTCGGACATGAACCGGTCGATGCCGACGATCAGGCCGACACCGTCCAGCAGGTCAGGCCGGTGCGACTGCAGGCCACCGGCCAGCGTGGCCAGACCCGCACCGGTGACCCCCGCGGCGCCCTTCGAGGCGATGATCATGAAGCCCAGCAGCGAGACCTGCTCGCCGATGCTCAGCGGGTCGCCCAGCGCCTCGGCGATGAACAGCGAGGCCATGGTCAGGTAGATGGCCGTGCCGTCCAGGTTGAACGAGTAACCGGTGGGCACCGTGATGCCGACGACCGGCTTGGACACCCCGACGTGCTCCATCTTGGCGATCAGGCGGGGCAGCGCCGACTCGGACGAGGAGGTGCCGACGATCAGCAGGAACTCCCGGCCCAGGTACTTCAGCAGCGAGAAGATGTTCAGGCCGGTGACGCCCTTGAGCAGCGCACCCATGATCACGAACACGAACAGCGCACAGGTCACGTAGAACGCGATCATGATCCGGGCCAGGCTGACCAGGGCGTCCACCCCGGTCGCGCCGACCACCGCGGCGATCGCACCGAAGGCGCCGATCGGGGCCAGCCACATGATCATCGCCAGGATCCGGAAGACCAGCTTCTGGATCACGCTGATCGCGCCGAGCACCTTCTGCCCGGTCTCACCCATCTGCTGCACCGCGAAGCCGACCAGCAGGGCGACCAGCAGCGCCTGCAGGACCTGGCCCTCGGTCAGCGAGGAGACGATCGTGGTCGGGATGATCCCGAGGATGAAGTCGGTGGTGCTGGTGTGCTCGTCACCGGCCTGCTCGGCGCCGGAGCCCTCCAGGCCGGTCATGTCCAGACCGCTGCCCGGGTGCAGGAAGTTGCCGACCGCCAGGCCGATCGCCAGGGCCAGGGTGGACATCGCCAGGAAGTAGCCCAGGGCCAGCCCCCCGACCTTGCCGACCTTGGCGGCCTCCCGGATCGAGCCGACGCCCAGGACGATGGTGCAGAAGATGATCGGGCCGATCATCATCTTGATCAGCGCGACGAAGCCGGTTCCGAGCGGCTTCAGTTCCTTGCCGAGGTCGGGGGCGACCAGGCCGACGATCGCACCGAGGATCACGGCGGCGATGACCGACAGATAGAGGAAGTGCGTCCGGTCCTTGCGCTGCTTGGGAGCTGCTGGGCCGGGTGGCTGGGGGGTGTCGGTCTGGGACATGGCCGCCTCCTGCGTCGTCGAGTGAGGTGTCTTTCACCTGCGCACGTCCACCTGCGGATCTGCGATCAGACCGTTGTGAACTGCGCCACTAGCGATGAGGGTGCCCGCCCATCGGGCGATGGTCGCGCTTTCGTTCATTGAGTAAGGCGATGACATCGGCAGACTGTGCCTATGGACCCTCGGCACTGGAGCGTGGCCCGGCAGGCCTTCGGGCTGGTCGCCGCCGCCGTCGTGCTGCTGGTCGGATCGACCGTGGTGGCCGCCTACCTGCAGACGCACGACCGGGCTCGGGACGCGACCGCGCACGAGGTGCTGGCGCTGGCCGAGACGATCGCGCTGGAGCCGACCGTGCTGCAGGCCCTGGACGAGGAGGACCCCTCGGTTCCGCTGCAGCCCTACGTGGAAGAGATCCGCAATGCCACCGAGGTCGACTTCATCACGGTGATGAGCCCCGACGGCACCCGCTACACGCACACCAATCCGGCGCTGATCGGGAAGAAGTTCCTGGGACACACCGAGCCGGCGATCGCCGGCCAGGCGTTCAGCGAGACCTATACCGGCACCCTCGGCCCCTCGGTCAGGGCAGTGGCGCCAATTGAGGACGATCGCGGCCAGGTGGTTGCGCTGGTCTCGGTGGGCATCACGATCGACAACGTCGGAGAACTGGTCAAGGAGCAGCTGCCGCCCTTGTTCGGCGTGGGCGCCGGGGTCCTGGCCGCGGGTGGCGTGGTGGCCTACGCCCTGGGCCGGCGCCTGAAACGGCAGACCCTGGGCATGGGCCAGGCCGAGCTGACCAGGATGTTCGAGTTCTACGAGGGCGTGCTGCACGCGGTGCGCGAGGGCCTGCTGATCGTCGACCGGCAGGGCCGGCTGCAGCTGATCAACGACGAGGCGATGCGCCTGCTGGAGCTGGACCACAGCGCGATCGGGCGACGCCTGGACGAGCTGCCGCTGCCCGACGGCCTGAGCGAGGCGATCGGCCGGGGTGACACGCAGGTCGACGAATTGCAGCTGACCCGCGAAGGTGTGCTGGTGGTCAGCCAGTCGCCCGCCCGGTGGAACGGCCGCACCCTGGGCAGCGTAGTCACGCTGCGCGACCACACAGATCTGGTTGCGTTGTCGGACGAGCTGAGCCAGACCCGCAGCCTGACCGAGTCGCTGCGCTCGCAGGCCCACGAGTCCGCGAACCGGCTGCACTCGGTGATCACCATGATCGAGCTCGGCGAGACCGACCGGGCCCTGGAGTTCGCCACCGCCGAGCTGGCCGGCGTGCAGGAGCTCACCGACCTGGTGATCAGCCAGGCTCAGGAGCCGGTGGTGGCCGCGCTGCTGCTGGGCAAGGCCGCCGAGGCCGCGGAGCGGGGCATCCGGCTGGAGTTCCCCACCGATCTCGAGGTGCCCGACGGCGTCCTTCCTTCCCGGGACCTGCTCACCGTGCTGGGCAACCTGATCGACAATGCCTTCGAGGCAACGCTTTCGACGCCGGGCGAGCGGCGGGTCTCGGTCGGCGCCCGGGTCTGCGACGCGCCTTCCGAACTGCGGCTGCGCGTGAGCAATTCCGGCCCTCCGATCACCGACCCGGACCGGATCTTCGAGCGCGGCTGGAGCACGAAGTCGGCCGAGGGCTTCGGCCTGAACGGGGTGGCGGAGAAGTCCGGCGCCGGAAGAGGACTGGGCCTGGCTCTGGTCCGGCAGGCCGTGGAACGCAACCGCGGCTCGATCTCCCTGTATCGCGACGAGGACTTGGACGAGACCGTTTTCGAAGTTTCCCTGCCCCTGCCCCCGGTGGCCCCGGCATGATCAGAACCCTCGTGGTCGAGGACGACGAGCTCGCCGCCCGCGCCCACGCCGAATACGTGCGCCGCCTGCCGCAGTTCACCGTGGTGGGCCTGGCCCGCTCCGGCGCCGCAGCCCTGCACGAGGTCACCCATCAACCGGTCGACCTGGTGCTGCTCGACATGAACCTGCCCGACCTGCACGGCCTCGAGGTGCACCGGATCATGCGGGCCCGCGGGGTGGAGGCCGACGTCATCGCCGTCACCTCGGCCCGCGACCTGGCCATCGTGCGCGGCGCGGTGGCCAACGGCGTGGCCCAGTACCTGCTCAAGCCCTTCACCTTCGCCACCCTCCGCGACCGCCTGACCAGCTACGCCGAGTTCCGCGCCCAGGTCAGCCGGGCCGGGGGCTCGGGCGAGGAGATCGATCAGCGTGAGGTGGACCGGATGCTCGGCGATCTGCGCGGTGGCGCTACCGAGCAGCAGTTGCCCAAGGGGATGAGCGCGGATTCGCTGGAGCGGGTGATCGGGGCGCTGCGGACGGCCGCGGCTGCGTTGACCGCTACTGGGGCGGCCGAGGCGATCGGGATGTCACGAGTCGGGGTTCGGCGATATCTCGAGTATCTGGTCGAAACCGGTCTGGCCACGCGAGGTTCGCGGTACGGAGGTACGGGGCGGCCGGAGATCGAGTACCGCTGGCGGGGCGCTCCCTGAGCCTCCGCGCTTCGAACGCCGTTCAGTTCGAGCGCGCATGCCCCCGGCGTCACCTTCCACCATTCTTCGAATAAAGTCCCCCTAGATTGATTGATCTAGGGGGACTAGACTATGACGGCGTCGATGAAGAGGCGGGCGGTCGAGCGAGCCTTACGCGCAATTGGCTGCGCGGTACTCCGCGAAGGGGGCAAACACACAGTCTGGGTGTGCAGCTGCGGCGGCAGTCATCAGACGGCGGTACCGCGGCACCGGGAAATATCACCCGGCGTCGTGGACAACATCAGGGCCGACATCGCTTGTGGATCAAAGGGGTGGTTGCGATGACCAGCGTGGACGTCACCGTTGAGGTGAGCGCTCAGCGCGAAGGCAAGTGGTGGGTACTGCGCATGGCCGATGGCGTAACCCAGGCGAAGTCGCTTGGCGATGTCGATGAGATGGTCAGGGACTACGTGTCACTGATGCGAGATGTTCCCGCCGAGCGCGTCCGCGTAGACCTGGTCAGCATCGACCCCGGCTCAGGGATGGCCGTTCAGGTAGAAGGCGCCAAGCGAGCGCAGGAGGAAGCGGAACAGGCGCAGAAGGTCGCTGCCCGCGCCATCCGCGACACAGCGAAAGCCTTGAAGCAATCCGGCCTTGCGGGCCTCGAGGTTGCTCGCGTGCTCGGGGTATCCCCCCAGCGCGTTTCGCAACTGATCAAGAAAGACGCCTAGGCTGCGAAAGGGTGGGAGACGCACAATGTCTCCCACCCTTTCGTTGCTCGCCGGTCAGGCCACATCCCGGCGCCGGATCAGCAGCATCGTCCCGAGCGCGAGAACGACCAGGTAAATGCCCACCGAGACCGCAGCCGTAGGTCCGGAGAGCACATTGAGGACGCCCGGGGTGTCCATTGCGGACGGGTCGCCGCTGGCGATGGCGCCGACGAGAGAACCGGCTGCGGTGCCCGGGAGCACCTGGGTGAAGGTTTCGACGGGGCCGAGCAGACCGCCCACGCCGCGCAGCAGCATCTCGAGCACCAAGGTCCACACCAGGCCCAGGCCGACGGACAAGGCCGGGCCTCGGGCGACGGTGCCGAGGAAGTAGCCGGCGAGCATCCACATCTCGAGAACGAGGAATCCGGCACCGAAGGACTTGGCCACCTCGGAGAAGGCTGGCCAGACAATGGTGTTGGCTTCGGTGGCGGCGATCAGTCCGGTGTAGGTGGCGAAGAGGGCGAGGGTGGCGAGCAGGACGCCGAGCACGAAGAGGGTCAGAGCGAGCAGTGAGCCGGCGGTGACCGCGGAGCGGGAAGGACCCTGGGTGTAGACGGTTTTCCAGCTGCCGTAGGCATAACCGTTGCCGGCGGCGATGGCGCCGAGCACCATCATCAGCGCTCCGCCGAACATCGGCATGCCCTGGACCAGCACAGCGGGAAGGTTCTCGGGCAGCAGCGCAGCGAATATCTGCGCGTTGCCGAGCTCTTCACTGGCGAAGTTACTGCCGCCCGTCTTGTAGGCGACGTAATTGAAAACGTAGCCGAACAAGGAGGCGAGGAGAAGCCAGGCGACCAGGGTCACCCACACCGCAGGCCACTTGCGCAGCCGCAGGAGTTCGGCCCGGGCGCTGTTCAGGATCGCGTTCATTGTTGTAATTCCTTATCCACAGGTTTATTCACAGATTGGGGACGCTTGCGGGCACCGTCGGCGTCGCGGCCACCGGGGTGGTCATCTCGAAGAACACTTCTTCGAGACTGCGCTCCAGAAGCGCGATCTCGTGAATGTCGGCGCCCTCGGCGATCAGGACACGCGCGACCTCGGGGGCCATGGCGGGCGGCAGGCTGAGGACCAGGGTTTCCACATCGTCCACCGGGCCGCGGCCGTTTTCCACAGGGCCGATGCGGCGTACGCCGTCATCGCCGGCGATCCGCATCGCCACGGCCAGTGCCTTGTCCGGCGGGGTGGCGCGGACTCGGAGAAGCGTTCCCCCGCGAAGTTCAGTGACAGTGGATTCGCGCAACAAACGTCCCCCATTGATCACCCCTACCCGGTCGCAGATCTCCTGGACCTCGGCGAGCAGGTGGCTGGAGAGGACGATCGTGGTGCCGCTCTCGGCCAGCGAGACGATGAGGCGGCGCATGTCCTGCATCCCGGCCGGGTCCAGGCCGTTCGTGGGCTCGTCCAGCACGATCAGCTCCGGGTCACCCATCAGGGCCGAGGCCACGCCCAGCCGTTGCTTCATGCCCAGGGAGTAGGACCTGAACTTGTCGTTGCCGCGTTTGGCCAGGTCAACACGTTCCAGCGCGATCTCGGCGGCGTCGCTGGACAGGCCTCGGTAGCGCGCCATCACCCGCAGGTTGTCGCGGCCGGACAGGTAGGGGTAGAAGCCCGGGCCTTCGATCAGGGCGCCCACCCGCTCGGTGACTTCAGGACCGCCGGCTGGACGTCCGAGCACGGTTGCGGTGCCGGATGTGGGCCTGATCAGGCCGAGCACCATGCGCAGCGTTGTCGTCTTGCCTGCGCCGTTGGGGCCGAGGAACCCGTACACCTCGCCGCGGCGCACCGTCAGGCTGACGGCGTCCACCGCGAGCCGGGTTCCCTCACCCTTGCCATAGCGTTTGGTCAGCCGGTCGGTGGCTACGACCACATCACCCGAATTCGTCATGGCCCCAACGTTCTCGTTGCTGATCTCTCGCAGCGTCCGACCAGCAGCGGCCTCCGTGTACGCAGATCTGCGTACACGGAGGCCGCGCTCGGGCGTACAAGTTTGTCGGTGGCCACACCTAGTCTCGCTTCATGACCGAATCCGGCCCTGCACGCGGCTCCTGGTACACGCCATTGGTTGCCGCGCTGCTGTTCATCGGGTCCATCGGTTCCACCCACGAAGAGGGCGACAAGGTCCTTCCGGTGCTGGTCCTGGCCGGCATCGCCACGGTGTGCCTGCCGGCGGCGTGGTGGCATCCCCGCCAGGCCATGCTCACGGCCGGGGTGGCGGTGGGTTCCTACTTCGCGCTGGGCCTGCCGAACGGGCCGCTCTTCGTGGTCATCCCGATGGCCGCGCTGATCGCCGCCCAACGGCTGCGCTGGCACACCCTCTGGCCCGCGGTCATCCCCGCGCTGATCATGACCATTGTCGGGCTGGCGCTGCGGGCGATCCTGCACGACGCGCCAGGCCACATAACGGCCTGGCAGGCGCTCGGTGTGACGGCACTGACGCTGGGGGCCAGTCTGGCCGGGCTGCGCCTGAGCGAACGGCAGGAACTGCGGGCTGAACAGGCCAAACGCTCGGCTACCGAAGAACAGCTGCGGATGGCCCAAGGGCTGCATGACGGGGTGGGGCACGGTCTGGCGGTGATCGCGATGCACGCTCAGGTCGCCATGCACGTGCTGGACAAGACCTCGCTGCCGGAGCAGGACGCGCAGCGGCTACGGCAGAGTCTGGACGCGATCCGTTCCTCCAGCCAGGACTCGCTGGACGCGTTACGCCGCGAGTTGGCCCTGATGAGCTCGGGTGAGGCCGCGCGCACGCCTGGTCCGGGGCTGGCCGAGATCCGGGGCCTGCTTGATCGGGTGCGCTCGGGTGGGCTGGTGGTTGAGCTCCCTTCGGACATTCCGTCGGCCTCGGAGGTTCCTGACGATGTGGGGCAGGTGGTGTACGGCGTGATCCAGGAGTCGCTGACCAACGTGCTGCGGCATGCTTGCGCGCAGCGGGCGGTGGTCACCTTCCGGCTTTCGAGTGGGCGGCTTACGGTCACCATTGCCGACGATGGCGTGGGCCGTGCAGGCGCGCAACCTTTGGCGGGGATGGGGATTGCGGGGATGCGAAAACGGGTGGAGAACCTTGCCGGCCATCTCGAGACGCCCGAGGTGGCATCGGGTTTCGTGGTGAGTGCGACGATTCCGGTGCCAAGTTGATCGAGCACGGCGCTGCCCGAACCGAGTCGATCGAGCGGGATGATTGCGGTGCCGAGTTGATGGGGTGGCGTTCTTGATCCGGGTGGCGCTGGTGGACGATCAGCCGCTGGTCAGGATGGGTTTGTCCACGCTGATCGCGACTGAGGACGATCTGGAGCTGGCCGGTGAGGCGGGTGACGGGCGCGAAGGCATGGCGCTGATTCGCCGGGTCAAGCCAGACGTGGTGCTGTGCGACATCCGGATGCCGGTGCTGGACGGGCTGGGGCTGCTGGCCGAGGTCACGGCGGATCCCTCGTTGTCCGGGGTGCGCGTGGTCATGCTGACCACCTTCGAGCTGGACGAGTACGTCTTCGAGGCCCTGCGACACGGGGCGAGTGGGTTCCTGCTGAAAGATGCTTCTCCGGCGCGGCTTCTCGAGGCCGTTCGGGTGGTGGCGGACGGCGGGTCGTTGCTGGCTCCTTCGGTGACCCGGCGGGTGATTGCGGAGTTCGGGGCCGGGTCAAGGCCGAAGCAGGTGCATCCGCGGCTGAAGGATCTCACAGAGCGCGAGCGGGAGATCGTGTCCTGGGTCGCCACCGGTCGTTCCAACGCCGAGATCGCCGAGGAGCTCTTCGTTTCGGCCGATACCGTGCGCACCCACGTGAGCCGGGCCATGGTCAAACTGCAGGCGCGCGACCGGGCTCAGCTGGTGGTGTTCGCGATCCAGTCCGGGCTGGAACGGTGAGGACGGCAAGGCTGCTGACCCGCTCAGTTCATCTGGATGACCGCGTAGTGTCCGCTGGTACGCCAATTCGCCTCACCAGCATCCAGTTCGGCGAGCCGGGCCTGGTCCACCCCGACCAGCACGTCAGACTTCAGCGTGCGCAGGGCGGCGACCCGGCCCGGCCAGTAACTGGTCACTTCCTCGAAGGCCGTCGTGGCCGGCCAGGCCACGTCACCGACCAGACGGCGGTAATTCAGATCACCCTTGAGCACAGTGAGATCAGCCGCCGCATAGGCCTTCTGAAGGTCGGCCGGGGCTTGGTCGAACGTCAGCGGCGCTACGTAGAACGGGTGCGCGGTGAGGGTGAGCCGTCCGGCGGACAGGTACTCCCGCAACCGGGTTCCGATGGCTGCCGCCGCGGCCGGACCTTCGACCAAGCGCTGCACGGTCTTCAGCACATCGATCGGGGTGGCGTCCGAGGTGAAGTACGGGCTGGGCTTGACGTGGAAATGCACCACCGCATCCGGCCGGAGGGTCAGGAGCTGGTCGGCCAGCACCAGGTCGGGCAGCAGTTCGCGGCCGATGTTGTCCGTGACCAGAATCAGGTGGTCCACGCCCGACAGCACCGGCAGGAGAGCTGGGCGGTGGTCGCAGATCAGATTGGCGTCGGCGGGCCGTTCCTCGCCACCCGCAGGCCTCTGCAGCTGGAAGCCCAGGTCAGCCCGGTTGCCCCAGAGCGCGCCCAGGAGCAGCGAGTCCAGTAGCTCGGCCGGAGGCACAGAAGCGAGCCCGGCCAGAGCCTCCAGCTCGGCCTGCACCGCAGCACCCGCCAGCTCGGCATCCTTCTGCGGGCCGAAGGGATCGACGCCCTGCCACGGACCCGGGCCGAACCAGCCGGTGGCCGCCAGCAGCTTCCGGTAGAAGTAGTTCTCGGCCCAGAGGAACGGCACCTCGTACCAGGACTTGCCCAGGTACGGCTCCGCCCAGACCGCCCACTGCGCCGCATCGCCGTGGGTGTCGGACAGCGGCAGGATCGGGCCCTCGATCTCCTGGGCCAGGCCGTTCACGGCCAGCCGGATCTCGGGCGGATAGGGGACGCCGCCCAGCACCTTGGCCAGCAGTTCCGGGTGGCGTTCGCGCAGCACGCTGTGCGGGAAGCCGTCCTCACTGGTGATGACGGGTGCCTTTGCGATCGGGGCGCCGGGTTCCAGGTCCATGCGCCCAGCCTGTCAGCTGTGAGTTTCCTCGGCTCTTCGGCCCTGGGGAACGAACCACGAAATTGCGACAATGGGGGCGGTGCCATCCGGGCGCACGGCTCGACAGCGCCGGTGCATCCCGGCCGGGCGGGCCGCGTGCGCAGAATGAGGATCTGGTGATCGACCGGAAGGAGCGGACATGATCGACGCGACGGGCAGGCTGGTCCGGGACACGTTCTTCGTCTTCGTCGACATGGTCAACTGGCTCTGGAACAAGCTCTGGCGGTTCAACCGGGCCGCGGCCAAGGCGATGCTGCCCGGTCAGTCGCGCGGCGTGCAGACCACGGTCGCCTTCGTGGCCGTGTGCGGCGAGATCATCGCGTTGTGGCTGGTGCTGGTGGACTTCGCCGACCAGCACCCACTGCTGTAGAACGCGAACAGGGCCGCAATCGTCACCGATTGCGGCCCTGCAGCGAGAGATTCGATCAGAGACCGCTACCGAGCCCGGAGGCGAAGGTGTCGGCCGGGATCAGGCCCATGATGCCCTTGATGTCGACCGCGGTGGCGTCGCCCGGGATCTCGACCGGGGCGGCCTTCGGGTCGACGTCCACGTCGATGGTGAAAGTCGTACCCTCGACCGGCTTCTCCAGCGCCTGGGTCATGTCGAAGCTGACCCCGCCGAGGCTGCCGTCCTTGACGAACACGTCGAGGTCGACGCTGTCGCTCGCGGAGATCTCCTTGATGCTGTCGCGGATGTCGCCGCCGGTCTTCTCACCGAAGATCGCGATCAGGTCTTCCTGGGTGGCCTCGGCCACCTTCTTGATCGGGACGGTGACCCGGTAGCCGTCGCCCTTCTCGTTGCCGTCGATCTCGGTGACCTCGGAGTCGGCCTCGATCGAGGCGTACAGCGCCTCGGCGAAGTCCTGCACCTTGGCCTGGTCGACCGCGGGAGTGGCGGCCTCCTTCGGCAGCATGTCGCTCAGACCCTGCTCGTCGAGCAGCTTCACCGTCTCGACCAGGTCCAGCGAGACCCACTTGCCCTCGAGCACGGCCTTGGCCGGGGTGGCCATGACCGGCGGCAGCTGGCCGAGCATCGCCTGCGCCTGGCTGACGTCGCCCAGTTCGCCCAGTTCGGCGACCTTCTCGGCGTCGGCACGCAGGTAGAGCAGACCGTCCTTGGCCGCCAGGTCGAACAGGTTCGCGTCGTCCTGCGAGAGCGACATGCTGAACGAGCCGGCGTCCTTGAGGGACTTCTCCACCACCGCCGGGTCGAAGAACTCGGCGACGGTCTGCGGGCCGGCGTTGACCTGGGTCAGGTCACCCAGCGTCTTGCCTTCGGGCAGCGTCTGGGCGAACGTCGCCTTACCGCCCAGAAGCGACTCCAGCTCCTTGATGTCGGCGCGGGTGAACGCGTCCTCGCCGGTCTTCGGCTGCGCGGCGGCGATCTTCTTCAGGTCTTCGGGCGTGCTGTTCACCGCGAGCGTGTAGCCGATGCTGTTGCTCTGCTGCAGAGTGTCCAGCGCAGCGACGACCTTTTCCTTGGGCGTGCTCGCGGCGGACGTGGTCTGGTCGGCACCCGAACCGTTTTCGCCGTCCGCCGAGTCGGAGCCCGAGCCGCACCCGGTGAGGACCAGGGCGGCGGACAGGCCGAGGCCGGCGAAAGTCGTGAGGGTGGAACGCATGGCCAATTCTCATCCTTGCTAGTCGTTTCGATCCTGAATCGGACGCTAGCGAAAATTTTCACAGTTGGCACATAGTTTGCGTTTTTACCCCAATGCTCCCTGATCACGATTTGACCATGGCCGCGCCAGACCCGGCGCAAAACGCGAGCGGACCGGAACCCGTAAGGGTTCCGGTCCGCGACAGGCGTTACAGACCGGCGCTGCCGCCGGCCAGGCCGGCGAGCGAGTCGGCCGGGATCAGGTTGAAGATGCCCTTGACGTCGACCGCGGTGGCGTTGCCCGGCACCTGGACGGCGCCGGCGTTCGCGTCCACCCCGAGGTTGACCGCGAAGGTGGCGTCCTCGACCGGCTTGTCCAGGAACTGGATCAGGTCGAGGTTGATGCCGCTGAGCTTGTCGTCCTTGACGAAGACCTCGACATTGACGTCCTTGTCCGGCATCTCCTGGATGGAGTCGCGGATGTCGTCGGCCGACTCCTGGCCGACCACGGCGATCAGGTCGTCCTGCACCGAGGTGGCGATCTTCTTGGCCGGGACGGTGACCTGGTAGCCGTCGCCCTGGTCGCCGCCGTCGATCTCGGTGACCGTGGCGTCGGCCTCGAAGGAGGCGCTCAGCGAGTCGATGAAGGCCTGGACCTTGGCCTCGTCGACGGTGGGGCTCACCGTCTCGGTGGGCAGCTGGTCCAGCACACCCTGCTCGTCGAGGATCTTGACGGTGGCGATCAGGTCGAGCGAGACCCACTCACCGTCGAGCAGCTTCTGCACCGGGGTGGCGATCACCGGCGGCAGCTGGCCGAGCTGGGACTCCAGTGCGGAGGCGTTCTGCTCGGCCAGTTCGGCGATCTTGTCCACGTCGGCGCGGACGTAGACCACGCCGTCCTTGGTGACGAACTCGAAGAGGCCGGACTCGTCCAGGACGACCGACATCGCGAACGAGCCCTGACCCTTGAGGGCGGCCTCGAGCGCGGCCGGGTCCTTCAGCAGGGCCTGCGCGTCCTGGTTGGCCGTGGACTCCTTGGTGAGGTCACCGAACGTCTTGCCGTCCGGCGCGCTCATGTTCATGGTGACCTTGCCGGCCAGGACCTTCTCGATGGCCTGCTGGTCACTGGCGTCGATCTTGTCGTCGGCGTCCTGCGCGGCGTTGATCTTCTCGATGTCCGCCACCGAACTGTCCAGCTTCAGGGTGAAGCCGGCGTTGGACGAGTCGTTCAGGGCCTGGAAGGCCGAGACCACCTTGTCCTTCGGCGTGCCGCCACCGTTGTCCGAACCGGAACCGGAGTCACCGGAACCGCCCGAACTCGATCCGCAGCCGCTGATCCCGACCGCGGCCGCCAGGCCGAAGCCTGCGAATGCCATGACTTTGGAACGCGTGGTCACTACCCCACCCCTTGTTCTGGATTACTGCTTCGGTTCTTACGTTGCCGATCTGCTGACCACCCCGTTCGGTACCCGACCGTAGCGGACGGATACGACAGCCCGGCACAACTACCGCCCAACGGGCAGTTTCCGAGGCCGGTTCGTTTTCCGGACCGCAATCGGTGGTCTCCTTCGCAGGTTTCGGCGCAGCGTGTTGCAGACGCGGACGGAAGTACCTGGCGTTGCATCGGATCGCCGGTTCTTTTAGGTGACCCCAGAACTACCGTCCGGTTCGGCGGCCACCCGGATGCCGGACGTCCACTATTCAGATAGTGGACAATTTGCGCTTTTTCGCAAGTGCAGCGCGGTTGCACACTGGTCGGGTGCGAGCTCACGAACTGATTGCGCAGATCCTGGACCCGGGTAGCTGGACCTCCTGGGACACCCCGGCGCAGCATCACCGGTACACAACGATCGACGATGCGTACGCCGCGGCCCTGGAAGCAGCCCGCGAGCGCAGTGGCCTGGACGAGTCGCTGGTCACCGGCGAAGGCCGGCTCGACGGACGGCCGGTGGCGCTGGTCGTAGGCGATTTCTCGTTCCTCGGCGGCTCGATCGGGGTGGCTACCGCCGAGCGTTTCGTGGCGGCGGCCGACATCGCTCGCGAGCGCCGGCTGCCGTTGATCGCCTCCCCCGCATCGGGCGGTACCCGGATGCAGGAGGGCACGGTCGCTTTTCTTCAGATGGTGAAGATTTCGGCGGCAGTAGCGGCACATCGTGCCGCGGGACTGCCCTATCTGGTCTACCTCCGGAATCCGACCATGGGAGGCGTGCTGGCTTCCTGGGGGATGCTCGGGCACGTGTGCGCGGCGGAACCGGGGGCGCTGATCGGTTTCCTTGGGCCGAAGGTGTTCGAGGCACTGAACGGGGAGCCGTTTCCCGAGGGGGTGCAGACCGCGGAGAACCTGTTCCGCCACGGCCTGATCGATGCAGTGGTCGGGCCCGAGGAGCTGCGCACCGTGGCCATCTCGGCGCTGAGCGTCCTGGCCGCCCCCAAGACCGACAACCCAGGCCGCCAACCAGAACACGTCACGTCCGATCCGGACGAGCTACCGGACGTACCGGCCTGGGAGTCGATCGTCCGCTCCCGTGATCCGCAACGGCCAGGAGTACGGGAACTGCTGGAGGTCGCGGCCAACACCGTGGTACCGCTGAACGGCACCGGGCAGGGCGAGGCCGACCCGGCGATGCTGCTGGCCCTGGCCCGGTTCGGCAACGCGGGCTGCGTGGTGCTGGGGCACGATCGTGGCACTGCGATCGGGCCGGCCGGTCTGCGGGAGGCTCGGCGGGGCATGCGCCTGGCCGCGGAACTGGGCCTGCCGCTGGTCTCGATCGTGGACACGGCCGGGGCCGCGCTCTCCCGGGAGGCGGAGGAAGGTGGCCTGGCCGGGGAGATCGCTCGGTCCCTGGCCGACCTGACCACCTTGTCCGCGCCCACCGTGTGCCTGGTCCTGGGGCAGGGAGCGGGCGGAATGGCGCTGGCCCTGCTGCCTGCCGACCGAGTCGTGGCCGCGCAGCACGGCTGGATCTCGCCGCTGCCGCCGGAAGGGGCGGCGCAGATTCTCTACCGGGCCCCGGACCGGGCGCCGGAGCTCGCCCACGCCCAGGGGGTGCGCTCGCGTGACCTGCTGCGCAACCGGATCGTGGACACGGTGGTGCGTGAGTTCTCGGACGACGACCCGGATGCGTTCCTGCGCCGGGTGGGCGGCGTACTGGAACATGAGGTGCTGCGGGTGCGGCAGGCCGATCCGGACGAACGGATGACCCGCCGGCTGCAGCGCTACCGTCAGATCGGCATGTGAGACTTGGGTCACAGTACGGGTGAATGCCCGCGGTTCCGGCGTCCGTAAGCTGGATCCGCATCACACCGACGCGCGCCCCCGGCCCGGAAGCCGGGCGCGTATCCCGACAGGAGTACCACCCCGGATGAACACTCCGCTCCAGATCGCGGTCATCGTGGTGAGCCTTGCCATGACCGTGGCGGGGGTCGCTCTGCTGGCCCGTGCCGTCAACCGCTTCGTGCAGGTGATCCGCCTCGGCGAGCCGGACCGATCACGCACGAACGAGCCGGTGGCGCGCAGCACCACGCTGGTGCGGGAGTTCCTGGGGCACACCCGGATGGCGCGGCTGCCGGTGGTGGCGATCGCCCACTGGTTCACCATGGTCAGCTTCGGTTTCCTGTTCCTGACCCTGGTCACCGCGTACGGCCAGATCTTCGACCCGCACTTCCGGCTGCCGCTGCTCGGTTCGTTCCTGCCGTTCGAGTGGGTCACCGAGCTGATCTCGGTGGCCGGCCTGGCCGGGATCATCCTGCTGATCGCGGTGCGGCAGAAGCAGCACCCGCGCAGCCAGGGGCGCTCCAGCCGGTTCTTCGGCTCCACCTTCTGGCAGGCCTACTTCGTCGAGCTGGTCATCCTCGGCGTGGTGATCTGCATCCTGCTGCTGCGCGGCCTGGAGTACGCGCTGGACCCCAGCGCCCTGCACTTCCCGCTGGGCCAGCTGATCGGGGCGGGTTTCACCGGCCTGTCCGAGAGCACGCTGGAGAACCTGATCGTGCTGATCGCCGGGATCAAGATCGCGATCTCGATGTCCTGGGCGATCACGATCGGGCTGAACACCACGATGGGGGTGGCCTGGCACCGGTTCCTGGCCTTCCCGAACATCTGGTTCAAGCGCAATCCCACGCCGACCCGGGTCAACGACAGCACCACGAGCCTGGGCCCGCTGCAGCCGATCTCGATCAACGGCGAGGTGCTCGACTTCGAGAAGGCCGACGAGCTGGACGAAGACGCGGCGCTCGGGGTCGGCGCGGTGGAGAAGTTCACCTGGAAGGGGCTTCTGGACTTCTCCACCTGCACCGAGTGCGGGCGCTGCCAGTCGCAGTGCCCGGCCTGGAACACCGACAAGCCACTCTCGCCCAAGCTGCTGATCATGTCGCTGCGCGACCACGCCTACGCCAAGGCGCCCTGGCTGCTGGCCTCGGAGGAAGCCCGCAAGGAGGCCGAGAACGGCCCGGACCTGCTGAAGGCGGCCCAGAGCATCGCCGAGCGCCCGCTGATCGGGGCCACCGGCTACGAGCTGGAGAACCCGCTGGGCGCGTACGACGCCGAAGGCGGCGTGATCGACCCGGACGTGCTGTGGTCGTGCGTGACCTGCGGCGCCTGCGTGGAGCAGTGCCCGGTGGACATCGAGCACGTGGACCACATCGTGGACATGCGCCGCTACCAGGTGCTGATCGAGTCGGCGTTCCCGAACGAGCTGAACGGCCTGTTCAAGAACCTCGAGAAGAACGCCAACCCGTGGGGCCTGAAGCCGCGACTGCGGATGGACTGGGCCAAGAAGCTGCCCTTCGAGGTCAAGCAGGTCGGCACCGACATCGAGGACCTCACCGAGGTCGAGTACCTGTTCTGGGTGGGCTGCGCCGGGGCCTACGAGGACCGGCAGAAGAAGACCACGGTCGCGATCGCCACCCTGCTGAACGAGGCCGGGGTGGACTTCGCGGTGCTGGGCGACGGTGAGGCCTGCACCGGCGACTCGGCCCGGCGCTCGGGCAACGAGTTCCTGTTCCAGCAGCTGGCGGCCCAGAACGTCGAGGTGCTGAACGAGTCCAAGGCCAAGAAGATCGTGGTCTCCTGCGCGCACTGCTTCAACACCATCCAGAACGAGTACCCGCAGCTGGGTGGGCACTACGAGGTGGTGCACCACACCCAGTTGCTGAACCGCCTGGTCCGGGAGAAGAAGCTGACCCCGGTGGCGCCGGTCGATTCGCCGGCCGGGGGCAGCACCAGTGCAGCGACTTACCACGACCCCTGCTACATCGGCCGGCACAACGGCATCTACGAACCGCCGCGCGAGCTGATCGGTTCGCTGCCCGGGATCGAGTTGCGCGAGATGCCGCGCAGTCAGGAACGCTCCTTCTGCTGCGGCGCCGGCGGGGCCCGGATGTGGATGGAGGAGAAGCTCGGCAAGCGGATCAACACCACCCGCACCGAGGAGGCGGTCGGTACCGGAGCCGACACCATCGCCGTCGGCTGCCCGTTCTGCCACGTGATGCTCTCCGACGGCCTCACCGCCAAGAAGTCCGAAGGCGCTGCCCGCGATGAGGTTCAGGTTCTCGACGTGGCGCAGATGCTGCTCGCGGCGGTCCAGAGAGGTAAGGCAACGGACGAGGTGGCTGGGTAGGTCACAGACCCCTGGCTGACGGGGGCCCGGCTTCCAGAACCGGTCCCCCAACGACCGGTGTGCCAAGAGCAACCGGTGCGCACACCGTCCAAAAGCAGTGAAAACAAGCCGCCCGGCCCGGGAGAACCCGGACCGGGCGGCTTGCTGTTCACGAGAGGTGATGACCTTCAGACGCCTTCGGCGTCGGTCTCCTCGGCGGGTGTGCCGGGCCTCGGGATCGGACCGATCGGCCCGGGTTTGGGTACCCCCGACCGGGGTGGCGCGGGAACGGGCCGTGATGCCCGCATGGTCCGGACACCCCGCTGTTCGTGCTGGCTCGTTCCTCGGGCAGGTGGTGTCGGCACCGGGCGCGACGCTGCACCTGATGCCGGCGGCCCGGCCGGGGCCGCTGACCCCGGCGTGGGCGGCTGGTTCGATGGCGAGCCGGGCGGTGGACCGGGTTTGGGCGTCGACGACCGGCCCGAACCACCGTTACGCCGTTGGGGAACCACCGGGCGCGCAAGTCTGCGCAACCGTTCGGCGACCTCCTCAAGGCTTTCCCCGGAGGACGCCGCGGCCGCGTTGGCGGCCTGGACCTCGGCGTAGACCTCGGCGCGATGCACCTGGATGCTGCGCGGGGCCTCGATCCCGAGGCGCACTGTGTCTCCCCGTACGTCGAGGACCACGACTCGCACGTCGTCCCCGATCACGATGCTCTCGCCGGCTCGGCGGGTCAGTACCAGCACCGCGGCTCCCTCCCTGGACCCCGTTGGGCCGCGAACAGCAAGGGGCCGCGACCACGGCCGATTTCGGGCCGTGAGGAGAGGCTAGCGGATAGTAAGCACCGATCAACCCAGTGGCGCGCGCACCGGCCAGTCCGAGCCGGTCAGGATCACCTGAGCCGCGGCCCGGTTCTTCGCGTTGATCACCATCGGCGCCAGCAGGTTCGCGGTGGTGGTCTTGGCGTCCTCGCCGGGCGTGAGCACGGTGAGGATCAAGGCGTCCGCGGCCGACTCCAGCCCCAGTTGCTCGCAGTCCTCGTCATCGAGCTCGACCACGTAGTCGCTGAAGAAGATCGCCGGCGTCGTCACAACGAAACGAACATCCGGACGCTCCAGACTACGCAGCTCCGAGATCAGGCTCTCCCGGTCGTCGATCCGGGCCAGCGCGAAGTGCCGCAAATCGCTGAACCCGGGAATCGGCCGGACGAAATTGATCTCTGGGACGTCAGTCCTTGCTGTCCCGGAATTGCTGTTGGTGAGAAGAGCAGGATGCATGGACCTGTCACCCCATCCTGGCGCCCGGGCGAGCCGGGGCACCTCTCGGCAACGATGCGCGCTTTTGCGCGCACCCTTTCTGGTGGTTACTGCAGGAAATCGAGGAGGGACGTCTGGTTGATCCGGGCAGTCACGCCCAGGGCGGCCTGGTAGGCCACCTGCTGCGAGGAGAACTTGGTGAGGACCTCGGCGAAGTCCACGTCCTCGTTCTGCGCCAGCGACACGGTGAGGTCGTTGTTCTGCTTGGCGATCGCGCTCACGCTGGAGGTGACGCGGTTCTGCACCGCACCCACCCGGCCGGTGGCGGTGATCACCTGGTCCATCAGGCCGTCGAGGTCGCCCAGCCGGTCGGCGGCGGTGCCGTCGAGGATGCCGGCCGAGATGTCGTCCAGCAGCGCGCTGAACTCGCCTGCGCCGATGGAGGTTCCGTCGACGTCCACCCGGACGGTGGAGGAGGCGTTCAGCCGGACCAGGACCGCGTTGCCGTCACCGGTGTAGTTGCCGTCGGCGTCCACCGCCCCGACCGCCGAGGTGCCGCCGAAGATCGAGCGGCCCTGGTACTGGGTGTTGTACAGGCCCTGCAGCTCGCCCTTGATCTGCTCGACCTGAGCCGAAAGAGCCGATCGGGACTGCTGACTGGAGGTGCCCGCGGTGGCCACGACGTTGCTGCGCACCTGATTGAGCCGGGAGAAGATCGACTGCAGGGTGCTGTCGACCGTGCCCAGCTGGCCGTTGGCGTAGTCGGCGCTGCGGGCGTACTGGACGTTGGCGGCCTGCTGATTGCGCAGCTGCATCGAGATGGCAGCGGCGGTCGGGTCGTCGCTGGGCTTGTTGACCCGTTTGCCGCTGGCCGCCTGCTCCTGCAGCTTGTTGGTCGCGGTCATGCTCGCCTGGATCTGGGCCAGAGACTGGTTCATCTGGCCGAGCGTGGTCACCCTAGCCATGTCGTCACACCATTCCGATCAGAGTCTGGAGCATTTCGTTGGCCGCGCTGATCACCCGGGAGTTCGCCTGGAACGAGCGCTGGAACAGGATCATGTTGGTGAGCTCCTCGTTCAGGTCGACCCCGGACTCCGAGTCGACCGCCGCCTGAGCGGTCGCGACCACGCCGGCCTGCGACTCGATCGCAGTGTTCAGGCTCTGCAACCGGGTACCGATCCCCGTGACCATCCGGGCGTACTGCGACTGCGGTGACTCCGCCCCGCCGAGCGCGGCCGAGGCCTCGCTGTCGCGCACCAGGTCACCGAGCTTCAGGGCGTTCGACCCGTCCACCGAAGCTCCGGCCTGGGACGAGATGGCTAGTTCTTCGGGCGAAGTGACCGCCACCGTGAGCCCCTTGGCCCCTTCACCGGCGAAGAACTCCCCACCTGGAGTACCGTCGAACGTGTAACCCGAGCTGTGAACGGAGTTCACCGCGTCGCGGATACCGTTCGCCACGATGTCCAGCCGACCGCTGATCTCCGGTAGGTCGGTGTTCAGGGCCGAGAGCACGCCGGCCGCCTGGCCCCCGGACGGGGATGCCTTCACCGTGCCGATCATCAGCGAGGGCGGGTTCGTCCCGGACTCCTCGATGGTGTTCGCCCCGCCCACCGTCATCGTGTTGGTGGCCGGGCCGGAAACCAGGGTGACGCCGGAGACCGCCACCTGCACCGAGCCGTTGTCCAGCGGGGTGGCGGTGGCGCCGGTCAGCCGGACGATGTCGGTGACGGCGGAATCCCGCTGGTCCAGCAGGGCATTGATGTTGTTGCCGCCGGCCGTGCCCTGCATGATCTGCTGGTTCAGCTCGGCGACCTTGGTGGCGGCCGCATTGACCTGCTCGACGATGCCTTCCAGGTTGGCGTACTGGTTGCCGAACTCCTCGGCCACGCCCTGGGAAAGGCTGTTCAGCTGAGTGGCGATCGAGATCGCGTCCTCGATCACCACCCCGGCGGCGGCGCCGTTCAGGGCCGCCCCGCCGTTCGAGCTGCCGGTGGTGGGATTGTTCCCGAGAGTGGTCCAGCTCTGGTAGAACTCGGTGATCCCGGCCTGCAGGCCGGTGTCCCCCGGCTCCTGCAGCAGGCCCTGGATGTTGTCCAGCGGTGCGGCCTGGGCCTCGAGCGCTTCCTGCTTGCCCACCGCGCTGTTCAGCGCCGCCGTCTTGAAGGTGCTCGAGATCCGTTCCACCCCGGTCACCTTCACGCCCATGAACTGAGCGCTGTTGCCGGTGTAGACGTTGGTCCCCGGCGCCGTCTGCTGACTCTCCAGAATCGCCCGCTGGCGGACATATCCGGGAGTGGCGGCGTTGGCAATGTTCTGACTGACCACATTCAGGGCCTGCTGGGAGGCCTGCAACCCGGTCAATCCGTTGCCCAGGATGTTGAAACTCATGTGATCACAGCACCCGATCGATGACAGCGGGCATGCGCCCGGTAACTGGATCGGCATGGCCGGTCGCGTCGTAGCCCACCGCCTGGTGCGGGGAGAGCGAACCGAGGGAATTCATTGCGGCCTCGACCAGCGCCATGCCGCTGCTGATCATGGTCTTGTTGGCATCGGCCAGGGCGTGCAACTCGGCGGTGAGCGCGATCAGGGCCGCCCGGTGCTCCAGCAGGACCCCGGTCCACGGCGGCTGGGCCGCCGCGGCCAGGTCGGACAGCCCGCTGCCGGCCGGCAGACCGAGCTCGGCCGAGGCCCGGTCTGCCGTCTCCCCCCGCTGCAGTTCCAGCACCTGGAGATCCTCGACGACGGTTTCCACCTCGGACACGGCGAACGCGATGCGGTTCATCCGGCCGGCCGCGAGCAGGAGCTGCTCGCACTCCAGGCGGTAGCACAGCCGTTCGATCAGTTCGCGCTGGCGCCAGAGCACCGCGGCAAGATCGGGAAGGCTCATCGGGAGATCTCCAAAGAAGGCGTCTTCTGCACGGCAGAAAGCGGTTCAGGTATTCGATCGGCCCCCGGAGCAGGATCCTGACCGCGGCGGTGATCCGGTCACCCGCTTGGCGGCTTCCCTTTCACCGGTGGTGCGGTCCGTTCGTCCGGACGCTTGCAAAGCCTGTCGGCATCCGGGTGGCGGACCTGAGCCCGGCGGGTCAGCCAATCGCAGCAACCGCCGCACGAGCGTGCTCACAGGCACTGCTCCAGCCGGGTCCGGCCGGTTGCTCCGAGGGGGTGCAATGCCGGAAAACCCCTGTAGGACAGTCGAGCCGAAGGTCGTGCCGGTCGAAGACCAAGCGTGGCCGAACTTCCTAACTCACCCCAGCCGGCCGGCAAACCCGCCTCGCCCCGTACGGCGGCCGAGGTGGAGGCGCTGGTCCGCGAGAACCTGCCCCTGGTCGGATACATCGCCAGGGAGACCTCGTCCCGCCTGCCGCGGCACCTGGATTCCGACGATCTCACCGGGGCCGGGGCACTGGCACTGGTGCAGGCGGCGCAGTCCTTCGACCCCAGCCTGGGCGTGCCGTTCGCCCGGTTCGCGAACACCCGGATCCGCGGCGCGATGATCGACCAGATGCGTCAGCGGGACTGGGCCACCCGGTCGCTGCGCAGCCGGGCCCGGGCTCTGGCAGCCACTTCCGAGGCCCTCACCGTGGCGCTCGGGCGCACGCCGGCCGACAGCGAACTGGCGGCCGCCTCCGGTCTGACCGAGAGCGAGATCGGCGAGATCCGCGGTGGTCAGGACCGGGCCTCGCTGCTGTCGCTGGACTCGTTCACGCCCGAGGGCGAGGGCCTGGCGGCGACCCTGCGCGACCCGGCCCCGCAGCCGGAGGACGCTCTGGTGGCGGCCGAGCGGGTCGGGTACCTGCGCGATGCCATCGCCGAGTTGCCGGATCGGCTGCGGATGGTGGTCAGCGGGTACTACCTCGAGCAGCGGCCGCTCACCGAGCTGGCCACCGAGCTGAACGTGACCCAGTCGCGGGTCTCGCAGCTGCGGGCCGAGGGTCTGGAGCTGCTGCGCGAGGCCCTTTCGCGGCTGCTGGAGGCCGATGCCAAGGCCGGCCCGGGCGGGGCCAACGGGCAGGGCGCGCGCGGGCGGCGGCGGGACGCCTACGTGGACGCCGTGGCCCGGCGCTCCACGGTGAACCGGCGAGTTGACGTCGGGCGCTACCTGAGCTCCCTTTCCGACGTCTGAGGTCTCAATACCGCGCGCGCGGTAACCCGGACGGCCCCGGAATCAGAAATCTTCTCCGGAAACCCTTCAAGAGCGCGGCCGGAGCGCCGATGGAGCTGCTGTACCGGTCCACGGATGGATCGGGATTCGGCCCACACCAAGGAGGATCACCATGGGCATGTACGTCACCAGCAACATTGCGGCCCTCAACGCCTACCGTAACCTGAACGCGACCCAGACCAGCCAGGCCAGCTCACTCGAGAAGCTGTCCAGTGGTTACCGCATCAACCGTGCGGCTGACGACGCGGCCGGCCTGGCGATCTCGCAGGGCATGCAGGCGCAGATCGGTGGTCTCAATGTCGCCGTGCGTAACGCGCAGGACGCCATCAGCGTTGTCCAGACCGCTGACGGTTCCCTGAACGAGACGCAGGCCATCCTGCAGCGTATGCGTAACCTGGCCGTCCAGGCGGCCTCCACCGGATCGCAGGGCGCGAACGGTGCGAGCGCATCGCAGACCGAGTTCGACCAGCTGGCGCAGGAGATCACCCGTATCTCCGCGACCACGAAGTTCAACGGTCAGAACCTGCTGGATGGCTCCTACACGGGCACGTTCCAGATCGGTGCGAACAGCGGTGAGAACCTGACCGTCGGAATCAGCACCAACGTCGACGCCGCAACCCTGGGTGTCGACGCGATCGATCTGGCGACCGGCGCCGACGCGGCCATCGCGACCATCGACGACGCCCTGAACAGCGTGTCCACCACCCGCGCCACCCTGGGTGCTTACCAGAACCGGTTCCAGCACACGGTGACCAACCTGAACGTTGCGGTGGAGAACATGACCGCCTCCAACGCTCGGATCCAGGCCACCGACATGGCCTCGGAGATGGTGAGCTTCACCCAGGCGCAGATCCTGTCGCAGGCGGGTACCGCCATGCTGGCGCAGGCCAACCAGCAGCCGCAGAACATCCTGAAGCTGCTGCAGTGATCAGGGTCCGGGCAGTGACCTGAAAGGTCTTGCCCGGAGTCGTTTCACGAACGGAGATGGGCCGGGCGGGCAGAGTTCCTGCCCGGCCCATCCTCCATCGCCCCCGCCCTAGCACAGTGCACAGGAAGACCACGTTCCCATGGCATCAGCACCCACAGTCTCGTTCAGCGGTATCGCCTCCGGGATGGACACCGCCGGCATCATCAAGCAGCTGGTGGCCGTCCAGGGCAACCAGCAGACCCTGCTGAAGGACCAGCAGGCCACCCGCAACAGCGCCGTCAGTGCCTACAGCTCGATGCTCAGCGGCATCAGCACCACGGTCGGCCAGCTGAAGTCGCTGTCCAACACCAGTGCCTGGTCCACGACGGCGGCCACCTCTTCTTCCGCCGCGGTCACCGCGACCGCCACCGGGGGCGTCTCCAGCTCGCTCTCCTTCGACGTGAAGGCAGTGGCCCGGGCGCACACGATGATCTCGGACGGCTCGGTCGCCTCGACCGGGGCCAAGGTCGCCAGCACCGGTGAGATCACCCTCAAGACCGGTGGTTCCACCACCGGTACCAAGATCAATGTCGGCACCGGCTCACTGGGCGAGGTGGTCTCGGCGATCAACGGTGCGAACGCCGGCGTCACCGCCTCGGCCGTGCAGACCTCCCCCGGCAACTACCGGCTCCAGGTGGTCTCCAGCAGCACCGGTGAGGCCTCGAAGTTCGAGCTCGACGGCCTGTCCGGCTTCGCCGGCGGCACCGGAGCCACCACCGCCGGCAAGATGAAGGACCTCGTGGTCGGGGCCAACGCCACCATCGTGGTCGGCGCGGACCCAGACGACCCGGACGCCGGTTACGAGATCTCCTCCGCCACCAACACCTTCAACGACGTGGCCCAGGGCATCTCGTTCAGCGTCAGCAAGGTGGAGAGCGGGGTGACGGTCAGCAGCGCGGTCGACACCACCAAGGTCACCGACCAGATCTCCGGGGTGGTCACCAACCTCAACAACCTGCTGTCCTCGATCCAGACGAACACCGCCTGGGACCCGGCCACCAAGAAGGGCGGGCCGCTGCTGGGCGACAGCACGGTCCGCAACCTGCAGCAGCAGGTGCTGAGCACCGTCTCGTCGATGAACGCCCCCGGTCTGTCGGTGACCCAGGGCGGTCAGGTGCAGTTCGACAAGGCCGCGTTCGACACCGCGTTCAAGGCCGACCCGGCCGCCACCATGGCCGCCTGGGGTGCCGACTCATCGTTCACCGCCGCCTCCAGCTCGGTCGGCAGCGCGCGGTTCGTCAGCGCCGGCACCGCCACCCAGGCCGGCTCCTACGACGTGGCCGTCTCCACCCCCGCCAAGCCCGAGCAGTGGCAGGTCATCCCGCCCGGGACCGGCGTGGTGGGCCGGACTGTGGCCCTGATGCGGGCCGGTGGCAGCAGCAAGCTGGACTTCACCCTGGAGTCCGACGACATGGCGGCCGAGGCGGCCCGGCTGAACACCGCTCTGGCGCAGAAGAACATGGGCATGACTGCGAGCGTGGACAGCGGTGGCACCGGCATCGTCGTCAGCGCGCTCAACCCTGGCGCAGCCGGCGCCTTCACCGCCACCAACAACAGCGGCACCGCGTCCACCCAGATCCAGGCGGGCACCGACGTGGCCGGCACCATCGAAGGAATCGCTGCAACCGGCCGCGGCAACCTGCTCACCCTGCCGGTCGACGCCGACAGCCCGGCCAAGGGCCTGTCGGTCGCGGTGACCGCCTCCGGCGCAGGCAACGTCGGCACCCTGGACTACAAGCCGGGCGTGGCCCAGAGCCTGAGCCAGCTGCTCTCCCAGGTCAGCGACTCCGAGTCCGGCAGCCTGGTGCAGGCCCAGACCACGGCCAAGAACCAGGCCAAGGACCTGCAGACGCAGATCGACGCCTGGACCGACCGGCTCGAGGCCTACCGGGCCACCATCACGGCCAAGTTCACCGCGATGGAGACCTCGCTGCAGAGCCTCAAGGCCCAGCAGACCTCGCTGAGCAGCTTCTTCAGCGCCGCCGAGGCCAACTCGAAGGCCTGATCCCACCCGTGAGGCCCGTACCGACCGGTGCGGGCCTCACGGGCTGGAGCTGATGGAACCGCACCACCGGCCGAACCCGAGGCCGGGTAACGACGAGTCGCGAGGGCAGGAGCACCGATGCCGAACGGACTGGCCAGGTCGCGCTATGCGGACGACACCGCACACACGGCTTCTCCGCAAAGACTGCTGACCATGCTCTACGACCGGCTGATCGGCGACCTCGCGGTCGCCGAGGCGGCGATGCGGACCAACGACTACGCCACCGTGGGTAATCGCCTCCAGCACGCCCAGGAGATCCTGATGGAACTCTGGAGCAGCCTGGACACCCAGGCCTGGCCCGAGGGCGAGGGCCTGAAGAGTCTTTATCTGTGGATGGTCACGGAGTTGAACAGCAGCCGGATCCCGGCCCAGCCCGAGCGCATCCTGACCGTGCGGGAGATGCTGGAACCCCTGCGCGACACCTGGAAGCAGGCGCTCACCCTGGAGTCCTCGAACACCCCCTTCCCGGTGGGCTGAGGAGATCATGACCACCACCCACACGATCCAGACCGCCAATCTGTCCGCGGTCACCGCCTGGGCCGAGTACTTCGACGAGGTCGAGCACGCGATGCACGAGTTCGAAGGGGCCCTGAGCCGGCACGACGTCTACAACCTGCAGCCGATCGTGCCGCCCGAGGGCCGCCCTCCGGAGGACTTCCGGCACCGCAGCGACGAACTCCAGCGCTGGATCACCGAACTGGAGTTCCGCGCCCGCTTCCTGCGCGAGGAGTTCCGCGCCGAGATCACCCGGATCCGGCCTCAGGCCGCCCGCCGCTCGGACTCGCGGGTCGGCACCACCCTGGACATCAACGGCTAGCGAAAACCCTCTCAGAACCCGGAGCACGGTCACCCTTCGCGGGGAGACCGTGCTCTTGCGTTTGGCGCCCCGCTGCGCGAGCGCCGCGGGCCGACGTCCACAATCAATGATCCTTATGGGTCACGTCCGCGCCCTGGTGACCCACCCGGTCCCCGACAACTCTTCCGGGCGCCACCCGGACAGCCGTACGTAGTCGGGCGAATCGTCCTCAAGTACTCATCCGGCCCCGGATCTCAAGCCGGGCTAGTACTTTCGGATGAACCCGGTTCACAGGAATGGAGCATCCCTCAAGACTCGCCGCAGCCGGGTCGAAGCCTCCATCTGAGCACGGACCGCTCGCCAGCGCCACGGATCGGCGCACCCCCGTCATCGGCCGCGAAGCCGGGTGACCCTTGTCGGCTGTGCCCCGCGAGTTCTCCGCAGAAGGGCTGCGTTATGTCCATGCTCGACGACGTCTCGATCGACGCCCTGCACTCCGCCCTGGACGGTCTGTCCCAGCGGCAGCAGGCGGTCAGTGACGACATCTCCAACGTCAACACGCCGTACTACCGGGCCCGCTCGGTGGATTTCGAGGGGCAGCTCAAGCGCGCCCTGATGAACGGCGACGACCCGATGGAGTCGGTCACCCCGTCCGTGGTCTATTCGTTCGCGCCCGGCGACACCACCGGCAACAACGTCGATCTCGGCAGCGCCACGGTCAACAGTGTGCGCACCGAGATGAGCTACGAGCTGGCGCTGCGCGCCACCGGTGACCGTTTCAGCCTGCTGCGTGCCGCGATCAGGAGCAACTGACATGTTCGATTCCCTCAACATCTCCGGCAGCGGCATGTACGTCCACCAGAACTGGATGGACGCCGTCTCGGACAACATCGCGAACGTCAACACCGTGCGTCCCAGCAATCAGGACGCCTTCCAGGCCCGCTACCTGATCGCCCAGTCGATCGAGGACGGGCGGGTCGGCGCCGGCGTGCGGGTGGCCGGAGTGGAACTCGGCAGCCCGGAAGGGCGCCTGGTGTACAGCCCGGAGCACCCCTACGCGGATGCCCAGGGTTACGTGCGGCGGCCGGACATCGACATGGGTGAGCAGATGACCCAGATGGTCATGGCGCAGCGCGGTTACCAGGCGAACTCGGCCAACCTCGACCGGGTGCGGGCCGCCTACCAGGCCGCCATCCAGATGGGACGTAGCTGATCATGAGCATCTCACCGATCGAGGCGGCCGGCACCGCCGATCCCGCCCAGATGATGTCGATCGACGCCCTCTACAACCAGATGGTGGCCGGTCTCGGCACCGGCGACACCGCCAGTATCGAGAACGTCTCGATCCCCGGGATCGACTCGGACCTGGCCACCGCGAATCGCAGCGACTCGTTCGGGAACGCGCTGAGCCGGGGGCTGCAGGAGGTCGAGAACCTCGACACCAACGCCCAGAACAAGGCGATGAGCGCGGCCACCGGCGAACTCGACGACGTGCACGACTACGTGATCGCCGCGGTCGAGGCGCAGACCGCCGTCGAGCTGACGACCACCGTGCGCAACAAGGCACTTGAGTCGTTCCAGCAGATCATGGGGATGCAGCTTTAATGAGTCCTCAGTTCAACGCCAAGACGATCACCACGAAGGCCCGCACCTTCGCCGATGGTTTCACCACCGGCCAGCGCGCTGTCGTGATCGTGGCGGTCCTCGGCCTGCTGCTGGGCGCCTTCGCCCTGAGCAGGTATCTCTCACAACCGGACTGGGCGCCGTTGTACGGCGGGCTGTCCGGCGAGGACGCCAGTGCGATCACGGAACAACTCGACTCCAGCGGCGTGCCGTACCAGCTCGCCGACAACGGCACCGCCATCCTGGTGCCGCAGGAACAGGTCTACTCGACCCGGATCGACCTGGCCGCGGCCGGCCTGACCGGTGGTACCGACGGTAACGGCCCGGGCTGGGAACTGCTCGACGAGCAGGGCATCACCGCCACCGAGTTCCAGCAGAACGTGGCCTACCAGCGCGCTCTTTCGGGTGAGCTGTCCAAGACCCTGAAGGCGATGTCCGGGGTCGAGGACGCGGTGGTGCAGCTGGCCATCCCCGAGCAGAGCGTGTTCTCCGAGGAGGAGGACACCCCGACCGCCTCGGTGCTGCTGAAGCTGAAGCCGGGCACCGAGCTGACCGACGGCCAGGTGCAGTCGGTCACCCAGCTGGTCGCCGGCTCGGTGGCGAACCTCAGCCCGGACGACGTGACGGTCACCGACCAGAGCGGCGAACTGCTGTCCGGATCCGGAGGGGGCGTCGGGGGTTCGGCCACCGACGCCGGTGCGACCGACACCCAGCGAGCGGCTTTCGAGGCCCGGATGAACAAGGCCGTCGAGGACGTCCTGAACATGGTGGTCGGCCCGAACAACTCCAAGGTCCAGGTCAACGCCACGCTGAACTTCGACGAGACGCAGACCACGAGCAAGAACTACAACCAGGAAGACCCGCCGCCCCAACCGCTCGAAGAGGCCACCGTGAGCGAGGAATACAGCGGCAGCGGCGCGAACAACGGCGGAACTCTGGGCCAGCAGGTGCCCACCCCGCTGGCCAGCGCCGGTGGCAACGGCACCTACAACCGTGAGCAGTCGACCGTGAACAATGCTGTCAACGAGACCATTTCGAAGGTCAACCAGGCTCCGGGCAAGGTGGAGCGGATGACCGCGGCGGTGGTGCTGAACAGTGGCGCGCCCAACACCATCACTCCGGGCCAGGCCTCCCAGCTGGTCACCAACGCGCTGGGCCTGGACCCGGCCCGGGGCGACACCGTGCAGGTGAACGTGCTGCCGTTCGACACCTCGGCCGCCACCGCGGCGCAGAAGGCCCTGGACGAGGCCGCGAGCAAAGAGCGCACGGCCGGCTACATCAGCCTGGCCAAGCAGGTCGCGCTGGCTCTGCTGATCATCATCGCCGCGATCGTGTTCCTGATCCGGCGCCGGCGCAAG
Source organism: Kineosporia babensis (assembly GCF_021129305.1). Lineage (GTDB taxonomy): Bacteria > Actinomycetota > Actinomycetes > Actinomycetales > Kineosporiaceae > Kineosporia > Kineosporia babensis. The sequence continues at coordinate 627,007 of NZ_JAJOMB010000001.1, forward strand.
CAGCAGGAGCTGGAGGAAGAGGAGGCCCGGATCGAGGCCACCGCCTCGGACCTGCCGGAGGGCTACGTGATGCAGCAGCAACAGGCCATCGGGGACACCCAGCAGCTGGCCCTGGCCAGGGAGGCCGACCTTTCCCGGGACCGGATGCGGGACGAGGTCTCCGCCATGGTCGACAACCAGCCCGACGACGTCGCCGCGATGCTCCAGGGCTGGCTGGCGGACAGGAAGTAGCCACCGATGTCTCTCGCAACCTCGAACGAGCCGCTCAGCGGCCTGCGCAAGGCCGCGATCTTCCTGGTCCAGCTGGGCCACGAGAAGGCCGGGCGGATCCTCAGTCTGCTGCCCGAGGACCTGGTCGAGGAACTCACCGGCGAGATCGTGCGGCTGAACGAGGTCAGCGCGATCGACGCCGAGGCGGTGCTGTCCGAGGCGCACGACAACCTGGCGGCGCAGTCCGGTTCCCGCGGCGGTATGGACATGGCCCGGCAGCTGCTGGCCCAGAGTCTGGGCAGCGACCGGGCCGAGGAGATCATGGAGCGCCTGGGCGCTTCGCTGGCCGAGATGCCGTTCGAGGGCATCCGCCGGGCCGACGCCCGGCAGCTGCTCTCGTTCCTCGCCGACGAGCACCCGCAGACCATCGCCCTGGTGCTGGCCCACCTGGCCCCGCAGCAGTCGGCGGTGGTGCTCTCCGGCCTGTCCCAGACCCTGCAGGCCAAGGTGGCCTACCGGATCGCCTCGATGGAACCGGCCAGCCCGGACGTGATCCGGCTGGTGGAAAGGGAACTCGAGCGCCGGATGACCACGGTGCTGGGCCCGCAGGAGATGTCGTCGGTGGGTGGCGTGGAGCCGCTGGTGGCGATCATCAACCGGGCCGACCGCTCGACCGAGCGGATGATCCTGGAGGGCCTGGAGACGGTCGACCAGGAGCTGGCCGAGGCGGTCCGGGCCCAGATGTTCATCTTCGAGGACATTCTCACCCTCGACGACAAGGCGATCCAGCTGGTGCTGCGCAACGTCGAGGGCGGCGAACTGGCCCTGGCCCTGAAGGGGGTCAGCCCGATGGTCAAGGAGAAGATCACCAAGAACCTGTCCAGCCGGGCGGCGGAGAACCTGGTCGAGGAGATCGACATGCTCGGTGCGGTCCGGATCAAGCAGGTCGAGGAGGCCCAGGCCAAGGTGGTCCAGGAGATCCGGGCCCTGGAGCAGACCGGTCAGATCCTGATCCAGCGCAGCGACGAAGAAGCGATGGTGGAGTAGGTGCCCGAGGCCAACGAGATCCTCTCCGGCACCGACACCCAGGCGCTGGCCAGCCGGGTGCGGCCGGCCCAGCTGGACCGGCCGCTGCACCGGGGTACGCCCGAGGCGCAGTACACCGACCCGCGGCTCGACGAAATGGTCCGCCACGCAACCGAACAGGCCCGGGAAGGGGCGCTGGCCCAGGGGTACCTGGCCGGCTGGGCGCAGGGGCGGCAGGCCGCTGCCCAGGAGAACGCGGCCACCAAAACCTCCATGCAGGAAGAACTCAAGCGCCTGCGGGAGGAGCTGACGACCGAGGCCCAGGAACTGCTCGCGAACCTGAGGGACGCGGTCCGCCAGGTTCGCGAGGATCAGTTGCCGGAGTGGAACGAGATCTCGGACGTGCTGGTCGAGGGAGTCCTGCGGCTCACCCAGGCGGCGCTGGGCCGGGAACTGCAGTCAACGGACGATCAGGTCACCTTGGCGGTTCAGGCGGCGCTCAAGCAGGTGGCCGCCTCGGAAGAGACCGTGGTGCACCTGAACCCGGCCGATGCCGAGGTGCTCGAGGAGGACGCCGTCGAGGGGGTCACGATCGTGGCCGATCCGTCGGTCGCGGCCGGCGGGGTCACGGTGGTCACGCCCACCCAGCGGCTTCGCCAGGACCTGCCCTCCGCCCTGGAGGCGGCCGAGGAGGTGCTGCGCTCGTGAGCTCCTCTCTGGCAGCCGATCTGAAGCAACGGCTGAGCGCTGCCGCCGGGGCCGCCGCGCCGCGCCCGGAAGGACGGGTCGGCGAGGTGGTCGGCCTGGGCATCGGCGTACGGGGACTGACCGCGGCCGTGAACGAACTGCTCACCATCGAGACCTCCGTCGGGCAGTTGCCGGCACAGGTGATCGCGGTGCAGCGGGACGGGGTCACCGTCATGCCGCTGGGAGCGACCGCCGGAGTGGCGGCCGGCGACCCGGTCCGGCGCACCGGTGACCAGCTCCGGATCCCGGCCGGTTACGCGATGATGGACCGGATCATCGACCCGCTCGGGCGACCGATCGACGGCAAGTCCAAACCTTCCGGTGCGCAGTGGGTTCCGGTGGAGAACTCGGCACCCAACCCGCTGCTGCGCCGACGGGTGGAGAACGCCCTGCCCACCGGGGTGCGGGCGATCGACACACTGATCCCGGTCGGCGCCGGCCAGCGCGTGGGCATCATGGCCGGTTCCGGTGTGGGCAAGTCCACGCTGCTGGGCATGGCGGTGCGGGGCACTGTCGCCCCGGTGCGCGTGGTTGCCCTGGTCGGTGAACGTGGCCGTGAGGTCAGGGAATTCATCGAGGACACGCTGGACGCCGAGTCGCGCAGCCGGACCGTGCTGGTGGTCGCCACCGCCGACGATCCGGCGCTGCTGCGGGTCACCGCCGCGTTCACCGCCACCCGGATCGCCGAGTGGTTCCGGGACCAGGGCGAGGACGTGCTGCTCGTGGTCGACTCGGTCACCCGGACCGCGATGGCCCAGCGGGAGGTCGCCCTGGCCGCCGGTGAGCCGCCGGCCACCCGTGGCTACCCGGCCAGCGTGTTCGCCATGCTGCCTCGGCTGCTGGAACGCTCCGGACCGGGCCAGAACGGTTCCATCACAGCGCTTTACACGGTTCTGGTGGAGGGTGACGACCTGCAGGACCCGATCGGCGACACGGTCCGAGGCATTCTGGACGGTCACGTCGTGCTCTCCCGGGACCTGGCCACCGCCGGGCACTTCCCGAGCATCGACGTGCTGGAGTCGGTGTCCAGGGTGGAGCGGGCGATCCTGTCCGAGGAGGACCGGCAGCTCGCGCTCACCCTGCGCCGGCTGATGGCCTCCTGGCGCGACGTGCGCGAGCTGGTCGAGGTCGGCGCCTACGTGCAGGGCAGCGACCCGGTGGCCGACGCGGCGATCCGGCTGCGCCCGGCGATCGACAACTTCCTGCGGCAGCGCCCGGACGAGGCAATTGCGGTGCAGCAGTCCTGGACCGAGCTGGCCGGCCTGCTGCAGGTGAAGCGATGAGGATTTCACGGGGAATGCCATGAGCAAGAAGGGATTCCGGCTGGCCACCGTGGAACGGCTGCGGGAGAAGCGCCTGGAGGATGCGGCCCAGGCGCTGCACGAGGCGCAGGCCGCGGTGCGCGAGGCCCAGGCCCGGCGCGACGATCTGGTGGAACGGCTGCGCGCGCAACGGCACGGCGAGAACACACCGTACGAGCTGGAACTGGAGTCGGTGTACCGGTTCCGGCTGCGCGGTGACCTGGCCGAGGTGGATCACGAACTGCACAAGCTCCTGGCCAAGCTGGCCGAACGGCGGGAGGCCTGGCTGCAGGCCCGGGCCGAGGTGCACGCCGTGGCCGCGCTGCACGACCGGTACCGCAAGCAGCGGGCCGAGATGCTGATGCGCGCCGAGCAGAAGGAAATGGACGAACGGGCCGGTTCCGGCCGGCGGATGCCGGTCGCCCGGACCGGTGACGACTCTGGGGGAGCTTGATGTCCGAGGGAATGAGCGCGGTGCTCGGCCGGATCAGCCAGATCGAGTCGCTGATCAACCCGCAGCGGGTGAGTGCCGCCCCGACCACCTCGACCGCGGCCCCGGCCGAGACCACCGAGTTCGACGACCTGGTCGATCTGGTGAACGGCACCAAGTCCAGGACTGGCGCCCCGGCCTCCGAAAGCCTGGCCGACAAGGCGATCTCGATCGCCAAGCAGTACCTGGGGGTGGCCTACAAGTGGGGCGGCAACGACCCGGAGACCGGCCTGGACTGCTCCGGCTTCACCAGGCTGGTGTTCGGCCAACTGGGTGTGCAACTGCCCCGCACCAGCGCGGCCCAGGCTACCGTCGGTACCAAGGTGTCCTCATTGGCCGCCGCCCGGCCCGGCGATCTGCTGTTCTTCAACTCACCGGTCTCGCACGTGGGGATCTACCTGGGCGAGGGCAAGATGATCGACGCGCCCAAGGCCGGGGACGTGGTGCGCATTCGCGACGTCTACGAGACCCCGAGCCAGATCCGCCGGGTGCTGAACGCGCCAGAATCGTCCGGCCCGGACCCGCTGGCCCGCACCCTGGCTCAGCTCAACGGCTCCTCGGAGCTCGGTTCCACCCCCTACGCCAAGATTTTCGAGGCCGCGGGCAAGAAGTACGGCCTGGATCCGGCGCTGCTGTCAGCCGTGGCCCGGACCGAGAGCAACTACAACGCCTCGGCCCGCAGCCCGGCCGGCGCCCTCGGCCTGATGCAGATCATGCCGGGCACCGCGCGCGAGCTGGGTGTGGACCCGATGGTCCCGGCCCAGGCGGTGGACGGTGCGGCCCGCTACCTGTCCGACCAGTTGCGCACCTTCGGCCGGGTCGATCTGGCTCTGGCCGCCTACAACGCCGGACCGGGAGCGGTCCGGAAGTACGACGGAGTACCGCCTTACAACGAAACCGAGAACTACGTCAGACGAGTGCAGAATGCTTGGGGGCAACTGCGATGAGCACGTCGACCAACCTGCAGAGCGCGATCGAGGCCCTGCTCAAGCCGGCTTCCGGCCGCTCCACCTTCCGTAACGACTCCGCGCTGGCCGCCGAGCGCGGCCTGGCGTTCGACAAGCAACTGTCGGACGCCCGGGAACGCACGCACAGCGACCGCGCCCTGGAACGGCAGAACGCCGGCGAACGAGCCGCGCAGGATGCGGCCCGGCGGCGCACCACAACTGCCCACGACCGGGCCCAGGCTGCGGCGGAGCGAGCTGCGGACGACCGGGCCGCCGACGACAAGGCGGCCAGCGCCAAGGCTGCTGATCGAGCCGCGGACCGGGCCGCGCGGGCCGACAAGCTTCGAGCCGGTCAACTGCAGGCCGACCAGTTGCAGGCCGACCAGCTGACCGGTACCGACGCCCTGGCTGCCGCGGCGATGCTGCGTATGGCTGATGGTGCTCAGCCGACCGAGCCGGCGCCGGACGCCGCCGTCAGCAAGATCGCGGCCACGAACGCCACTGTGGCTGAGGATGCGGCCGAGATGTCAGCTCTGGCGCAGGTTCTGGCTGCCCAGGCGGCGATGGCCCAGCAGATGGCCGAAGCTCTGCTGGACGGTGACGCCTCAGCGAAGATGCCGATGGTGACCTCGCTGGAGACGGTCTCCGGGCCGGACGGGCTGAGCACCAAGCTCTCGATCGAGATGGCGATGAACAACCTGGCCGGTACGGAAGCCGCTGAGCTCACCGCCGAGGAGAACAGCATCCTCGCCGCCCTGCTGAACAAGAACTCGGCCGAGGTGGACGCGGCTACCGGGACCCAGGGAATGACCCCGACCGCGACCGACGAGCAGGAGACCGCTCCTGCGGCCCAGACCCCGGCCACCGCCACCGGTAACAAGCAGCAGACCTTGCCCGAGGGCACCCAGATGAGCACCACGACGGGCGCCAAGAACACCGCCGAGTCGGCCGCTAACGGAGTGGCTGCGGACGTGGCCAAGGCCGCCGCCGCGGGCATCACCCAGACCTTCGATCCCGGCTCGATGCCGAGCCAGATCATGGTCAACGGCGAGTGGCTGAGCGGTGCCGACGCGGCCGCCAAGCTGAGCGGCAAGGCGCCGGCGGGTGAGGCCGGCAGCACCGACACCACCACGACCGGTACCGCTCCGCTGCCGGATCGGATCATGGTCAACGGCCAGTGGATAACCGGTGAGGAGTTCGCCGCCCAGAGCGCCAAGCCTGCTCAGGGAACCCAGGGCGTGGAGGGCGCCAAGAGCAGCGGTAACGGCGCGGCCACCTCCGAGCAGGGTGACCCCGCCGGCGCCCAGAGCACCGCCGCCGCCAAGGCCGCCAACTCGGCCGGCGACGAGGCCGCGCAGTCGCAGTCCACCGGGAGCAACGACGCCTTCGCCAGCCAGCTCGGCCAGGCCCAGCAGACCCAGCAGTCCGGGCAGACTCAGCAGGCCAGCAATCTGACCGGCACCGGGTTCAGCGCGGCCGCCGGTGAGAGCGTCGCCGAGCAGGTCAGCGCCCAGCTGTCGGCTCAGCTGCGGAACCTGCCGAACGGCAGCCACCGCGCGGTGATCCACCTCTCGCCCGAGGAGCTGGGCGACGTGAAGGTCACGCTCTCGGTCAACAACGGTGACGTCCGGATGGACCTGATCGCCGCCCCGGCCGCGCTGAGCCAGCTGCAGGCCGGGCTGAGTGACCTGCGCGAGCAGATGTCGCAGGCCGGGCTGAACCTGTCCGACGTCACCATGGACGCCAGCCCGGACCCCTCCTCCGGTGACTCGGCCGGCTCCGGCGCCCAGCAGTCCGGGCAGTCCGGGCAGCCCGGCTACCAGCCCGGTTCCTCCGGTTCTTCGGTCCCCTCGATGAGCACCGGCAGCACCGCGGCCCCGACCGCCACCTCAGGCACCCCGATGACCGGGGCCGCGCTCAGTGACGACGCGCTCGACCTGTCCATCTGACCGAAGGAGGTCCCGATGCCCACCGCCGGACCGGTCGGCAACATCGCCGACACCGTCAAGGCCGGCCAGGAGATCAACGTCAAGGACGTCTCCCGGGCCACCAACAGCACCACCTCCGACAAGGACATGTTCCTGAAACTTCTTCTGGCCCAGATGAAGTACCAGGACCCGCTGAACCCGACCGACTCGGCCCAGTACCTCTCCCAGATGGCGCAGTTCACCACCGTGGAGAAGCTGGAGACGCTGGCCGACAACACCGCCAGCCTGCTCACCGCCAGCCAGATGCAGTCCTCGCTGAACATGGTCGGGGCCACCGTGGAGTACGGCGTGGGTGACAAGAAGGGCAGCGGCACGGTCACCGGGCTCACCATGGTCGACGGCGTCCCGCAGCTGCTGGTCACCGACGCCAAGGGCACCAAGAAGGTGGCCCTGATCGACATCACCAGCGTGAAGGCGGCCGGGACCGCTTCTGCGCCGGAGGAGGAAGAGGACGAGAAGTCCCCCGCCGCCTCCGGTTCCAGCGATCCCGGCAAGACCGACGACACCGGGACGATCTGATCCCGGTCCACTCGACCTCTCCCCCATTTCCGGGCGCAGGATGCGCCCGATCCTCCCGGCACGGACGCCGACCGCAGTAGTGACCGACCCAGGAGGTCCGGCATGCTCCGCTCGCTCTTCTCCGGAATCAGCGGCCTGAAAGGCCATCAGCAGATGATGGACGTGGTCAGCAACAACATCGCCAACGTCAACACGGCCGGTTTCAAGACCTCGAACGTGGTGTTCGAGGACACCCTGAGCCAGTTGCTGCGGGCGGCCGGCGCCTCCACCGCGACCAGCGGTGGGCTGGACCCGACCCAGATCGGCCTGGGCGTGAAACTGGCCGCGGTGCAGCAGAACTTCGCCCAGGGTTCGACCCAGATCACCAACAAGTCCACCGACCTGATGATCAACGGTGACGGCTTCTTCGTCCTGGACGACGGCGGCGAGCAGGTCTATTCCCGGGCCGGCGCCTTCACTCTGGACACCGACGGCTACCTGGTGAACCCGAACGGTATGTACGTTCAGGGGTACCAGGCGGTGGACGGCGCTATCACCGCCTACGGCCAGCTTTCCCGGCTGCAGCTGCAGGCCGGTCTGAGCATCCCGGGCTCACCGACCAGCACGATCTCCCTGGGCGGCAACCTGGACCCCAAGGGGACCGGCGAGCTTCAGGTCACCGCCACCGTTTACGACCAGGGCGGTGCCGCCTACGCGGTGCCGATCATCCTGACCCCGAACGGCGACGGCTCGTACGGCGTGCAGGCCAAGGACCCGGCCGACAACACCGCCGACCTGGGCACCGCGGGCACGGTGGCCTTCGACGCCGCCGGCCGTTACGACGCAGGCGCTTCCACCGCCCCCACGCTGAACATCAACGGCGTCGACATGACCATCGACCTGTCCTTGTTCACCGGGTTCGCCGGGCTGAGCTCGCCAACCCCCAAGCGGGTGGACGGCTATGCGGCCGGAACGCTGAACGAGTTCCAGATCGGCACTGACGGCATCATCACCGGCATCTTCAGCAACGGCCAGAAGCAGGCCCTGGGCCAGCTCGCCCTGGCCACGTTCAACAACGTGAGCGGCCTGGAGAAGCAGGGCGACAGCGTCTACCGCGACACCGCCAACTCCGGCATCCCGCAGATCGGCATCCCCGGGGCCGGTGGCCACGGCCTGGTCACCGGTGGGGCGCTGGAGATGTCGAACGTCGACCTGGCCGCCGAGTTCACCAACATGATCATCGCCCAGCGCGGGTTCCAGGCGAACTCCAAGGTGATCACCACCAGCGACGAGATCCTGCAGGAACTGGTCAACATCAAGAGGTAGTCCGCACCCGCCTGAAGAGGGTCATCGGCAGCCGCGAGGCGGCCGGTGACCCTCTGCCATGTCGCCCGGACGGGTCACCCACGGTGTGGGTACCGATGGGTGACCCTCGTTCGGCTGTCGCCCGAACGGTGCCTGGTGAGCCCGAATCCGGCGCAGGCCGGGCGAAACCTCGCCGGTCGCACCTGCGGCCGTAGTCCGACCGGCTCAGCTCGCGCCCGAACGTCTCAGTCCGGGGCCGCCGATGCCGACCGACAAACCTGTGGTCAAAGGACGGGCCACTCAACTCCAAGGATGGATCTCGCGTGATCATTGTGACCCGACTGGGTAACGGGATAGCCGTTGCGGTGAATCCCGATCTGATCGAGCGCGCCGAGGCGACCCCGGACACCGTCGTCACTCTGGTCGACGGCCACAAGCTGGTGATCGAGGAGCCGCTGCCGCGTCTGGTCGAGCTGGTGCGCGCCTGGCGGGCCTCGGTGGCGGCCGAGGCGATCACCCTGGCCCGGTACGGCAACGCCGCCGACGCCCACGGTGCGGACGAGGCCTCCACGGCCGACCGCACCGCTCATGAATCGTCTTTCGGCCGGGTCCTGCGGCTGCCCTCACGGGAGGTGTGAGCCATGGATGTGGCAACGATAGTCGGGCTCGTGGTGGCCATGGCGGCGATCTTCGTCTCCATGATCCTCGAGGGCGGCAGCCCGATGTCGATCTTCCTGATCCCACCGATGCTGCTGGTGATCGTCGGTACCTTCGGCGCCTGTATGGCCGGCGGCACCATCCCCTCGATGAAGACCGCCTTCTCCTGGCTGGCTTTCGCGTTCCGGGCCAAGCCGTCGGATCCGGAGGAGATCGTCGACCCGCTGGTGAAGATGGCCGACAAGGCGCGGCGGGAAGGGCTGCTGTCGCTGGAGGCCGCGATCGACGAGGTCGAGGACCCGTTCATGCAGCGGGGTCTGCAGATGGCGGTGGACGGCACCGACCCGGACGACCTGTACGACATCCTGATGGCCGAGGTGCGGGCCAAGAAGGCCTCGGCGGCCGTGGGGGCGAGCTTCTGGACCGACGCCGGTGGTTACGCCCCCACCATCGGCATCGTCGGTACCGTCATGGGTCTGATCCACGTGCTCGAGAACCTCAGCGAGCCGGACAAACTCGGCCACCTGATCGCTGCGGCCTTCGTCGCCACCCTGTGGGGTGTGCTCTCGGCCAACGTGTTCTTCCTGCCCTGGGGCAAGCGGATCAAGTACCTCGCAGCCATGGAGGCGGCCAAGATGGAACTGGTGATCGACGGCGTGCTGGCGATCCAGGCCGGCTCCAACCCGCGTGTGGTGGCGACCAAGCTGCGCTCGAAGATGACTCCGGCCGGGCCGAACGTCGTGGCTGAGGCGGCCTGATGAGCGGCGGGGGCGGCGGTAAGCGCCGCGGGCACGAGGAGGAGCACGAGGAACACGAGAACCACGAACGCTGGCTGGTCAGCTACGCCGACATGATGACCCTGATGATGGTGCTGTTCATCGTGCTCTTCGCGATCAGCCAGGTGGACTCGCGCAAGTTCGCCGCCCTGAAGAACGGCCTCTCTTCCGGTTTCGGGGCCCCGGTCGAGATCCTCACCGGCGGTGACCAGCTGCTCGACCCGGGCGGCGGCGTGGCCCCGGACGACCCGAACCTGGCCGGGGCGGCCGGTAACCGCAGCCCGCAGCAGGCTCCCAACCAGGTCACCGACGTCAATCCGCAGAAGGTTGCCGAGCTCGCCGAGGCCACCGAGCAGGCCCAGGTCAGGGGCGAGGTGGAGAACCTCCGGAAGGCGCAGAAGGATCTGCAGCGGGCGCTCACCAAGGCCGGGCTGAAGAACGGCGCCAACTTCCGGTTCGACGAGCGCGGCCTGGTGGTCACCATCGCCACCGACAACGTGCTGTTCGAGAACGCCAGCGCCGAGCTGAAGCCGCGCGGTGAGCGGATTCTGGTCGCCCTCGGCCCGACGCTGCGGGCCCTGCCCAACCAGCTGAGCATCGACGGCCACACCAACTCGATCCCGATCCGCACCTCGCAGTTCCGCAACAACTGGGAGTTGTCCGGCAAACGCGCCTCGAACGTCCTGGTCTACATGCACAACCGGGACAGGATTCCTTACAGCCGGATGACTTTCACCGGTTACGCCGATACCCAGCCCCGGCTGCCGGACAGCGATCCGCGCTCGGTGGTGGTCAACCGGCGGGTCGAGATCATCGTCGAGGCCCGGGTGGACGACTCCGCCGGCCGGGCGGTCGAGGAGCTGGGCAACCAGAAGCAGTCCACGGGCCGCAGCGGCAGCTAGCCGTAGTACCGCACCACTTCAGGGAAGAACTGACCACCGAAGGAGAAAACATGGCCAAGGAAGACGAGAAGGAGGCTGAAGGCGATGCCAAGGGCGGAGGCAGGAAGAGGCTCATCATCATCGCGCTTCCCGTCGTCGTCCTGGTAGTCGCCGCCGCCGCCTGGTTCCTGGTACTGAAGCCGAAGGACGACAGCGCCGGCGCCGCGGCGGCCCTGCCCGCCCCCAAGCCCGGCACGGTCGTCCCGCTGGAGTCGATCACGGTGAACCTGGCTGCCAGCCACTTCCTCAAGGTCGGCATCGCCCTGCAGCCCACGGCGGACGCCACCGAGGTGGACGGTTCCAAGGCGCTCGACCAGCTGATCACCGTGTTCAGCAACGACACCATCGACAGCCTGAGCGAGCCGGAGGGCAAGGACGCGGCCAAGAAGGAACTCGTGGCCCGGATCAAGCTCGCCTACCTGCCCGAGGAAGAGATCACCGAGGAAGAGATCGTCAAGGCGAACGAGGACGTCAGCGGGGGCAAGGTGAAGGAGACCAACGACCTGAGCGCGGCCGAGGCGGAAAAGCGCGCGGCCGAACTGAAGGTGCAGCCGCTGGTCTACGACGTCTACTTCACCGAGTTCGTGATGCAGTAGGCCCGGACCCTGGCGGTGGCGGCTCCGGTGAGCCGCCACCGCTTTCGGTCATTTCGCTATTCTGCGCCGATAAGTGTCATATCTGCGTAGGAGCAACATGCCCCGCACCGACCGTCCGCTGGGCGGGGAGGACTCCGAACTCGTCCGGTTCGCGAGCGACTTACGGCAGTTGCGGGAAAAGGCCGGCCGGCCCAGCTATCGCGAACTGGCCAAGGGGGCGCACTACTCGGCCACGACGTTGTCGGACGCGGCCGGTGGGCGGCGGTTGCCGACCCTGGCGGTGGTTCAGGCTTTCGTCCGGGCCTGCGGCGGCAACGTGTCCGAGTGGGAAGAGCGCTGGCGGGAACTGGCCGGCCAACCGGCCGACAACGACTCTCCCGCACCCTATCCGGGCCTGGCGGCGCTCCAGGCCGAGGACGCCGACCGGTTTTTCGGACGCAGCGCCCTGGTCGAGGAGATCGTCTCGCGGCTGGGCCAGGAGCGGTTCCTGGCGGTCACCGGTGCTTCCGGAGTGGGCAAGTCGTCGCTGCTGCGGGCCGGGGTGATGGCCCGGCTGGGCACCGAGCGGCCGGTGGTGGTGCTGAGTCCGGGGGAACATCCGGTCGAACAATGGACGTCTCGGGTCGCCGGCCGCAGCGAGGCCGACCTCCTGGTTGTGGTGGACCAGTTCGAGGAGGTCTTCACGCTGTGCCCGGACCCGGGGCAGCGGGCCGAGTTCATCCGGCTGGTGACCGAGCCGTCCGGGCCCAGGGTTCTGCTCGGGCTGCGGCTGGACTTCCTGGCGCACTGCGCCGACCACGCCGAGCTGCGCGAGGCGTTGTACGGCCGGCAGGTGCTGGTCGGGGCGATGACCGCCGACGAGCTGCGGCAGGTGGTGGTGGGTCCGGCCGAGCGGGCCGGCTGCACGGTCGAGGGTCAGCTGGTGGCCGAGGTGGTGGCCGCGGCCGGAGGCCGGGCGGGGGTGTTGCCGCTGGTCTCGCACGCCCTGCGGGAGACCTGGCAGCGGCGTTCCGGGCGCACGCTGACCCTGGCCGGGTACCGAGAGGCCGGAGGCATCGAGGAGGCGCTGGCCCGCACCGCCGAGACGCTGTACACGTCGCTGACGCCCCGCCGGCAACGCCTCACCCGCGCTCTGATGCTGCGCCTGATCACCTTCGGCGACGGCGCCCAGGACACCCGCCGCCGGATCCGCCGCGACGAGCTGGACACCGCCGACGCGGACACCGACGCGGTGCTGCACCGGCTGGCCGAGGCCCGGCTGGTGACGCTGGACGCGTCCACTGTCGAGCTGACCCACGAGGCGCTGATCACCGCCTGGCCCCGGCTGCACAGCTGGCTGGCCAGTGACCGGGACGACCTGCGCACCCACCGCGCCGTGACCAACGCCGTGCAGATCTGGAAGGCGCACGGCCAGGACGAGGGTGCGCTGCTGCGCGGAGCCCGGTTGCTCAGCGCCCGGGAGCTGCCGGAGCGCGATACCGAACTCTCGCCCGAGGAACAGGCTTTCGTTCAGGCCAGCATCGACCTGGCGGCCCGGGAGAAGGAGTCGCTGCGGCGCCGGGAACTGCTGCTGCGCCGGCTGAGCGCCGGCCTGGTGGTCTCGCTGGTGGTGGTGCTGGCGGTCAGCCTGGTCGCGGTGCTGCAGTGGCGAGAAGCGGTGCAGGCCAAGCAGATCGCGATCTCCCGGCAGCTGGCGATCCAGGCGCCGACCTTGGCCAACTCCCGTCCCGACACCGCGATGCTGCTGGCGGTGCAGGCCTGGCAGACCGCGCCGACCGCCGAGGCTCGAGGCGCCCTGCTGAGCCTCTCCTCACGCTCGGAGTACCGCGGCGAGTTCACCGCGCATGAGGCGGCGGTCTCGGAGGTGGCGCTTACCCCCGACGGCAAGACGCTGCTGACGGCCAGCCGGGACAGCACCGTGGGGGTGTGGGACCTGTCCGCCCCGGGGTACCCGCGTTCCGCCTCCCTGACGGATCACCGCACCTGGCTGCGCGCGGTAGCTGTGAGCCCCGACGGAACGATGGCGGCCACGGGCGGCGACGACCACACCGTCGTTCTGCGCGACCTACGTACGCGAGTTCGCAGCGCCGTACTGAACGGGCACAGCGGCGGGGTTCGCGACGTCGCCTTCAGCCCGGACAACTCCCTGCTGGCCAGTGCCGACGAGGACGGGGAGGTCGTGCTCTGGGACGTCACCCGGCGCAGTGAGTCGGCGCGGCTGTCCCCCGACGTCGGCTCGATCGGCACGGTGACGTTCAGCCCGGACGGCTCGCTGCTGGCGGTCGGTGGGCAGAAGGGCACGATCGAAATTTGGGACGTCCGTGGGCACCGAAGGGTTCGGGAGTTCACCGGCCACTCCGGGGAGGTCCGCGAGGTGCTCTTCGATCCCCGCGGCCGCTACCTGGCCTCGGCCGGGGACCTGACCGTCAAGCTCTGGAACGTCGAGGACTACGCCGACCCCCTGGTGCTGGCGGGGCACACCGACGAGGTGCGGACGCTGGCCTTCAGCCCGGACGGGACGGTCCTGGCCAGCGCGGGCATCGACCGTGACGTCCTGCTGTGGGACGTCGCCCGGGGTGTGCGCCAGGCCCGGCTGGCCGGGCACACCAACAACGTCTACACCCTGGCCTTCAGCTCCAACACCCAGCTGGTCTCGTCCGGCGAGAGCGGTTCGGTGATCGTCTGGGACATCGCGCGGGCCTCCCCCACCGAGCTCGAGCCCAACGGCACCATCGACCTGGCCTACAGTCCGGACGGGCGCACCCTGGCGCAGGCGACCGGGAACCGGACGATCCTGTGGGACGCCCGGCAGCGGCTGCGCCGGGCCGAGCTGCCCGGGCCTTCCCTGGTGTACGCGGTGGCGTTCAGCCCGGACGGTGAACTCGTGGCCACCGCGCACGAGGACGGTGCGATCGTCCTCTGGGATCTGTCCGACAACACCGAAGTGGCCCGCCTGGAGGGGCACGAGCTCGCCGTACTGGATCTCGCCTTCAGCCCCGACAGCAAGATGCTGGTCTCCGGCGGCGTGGACACCCTGGCGCTGGTCTGGGACGTGGACCAGAAGACGCGCCTGACCACGCTGGCTGCCCACGACGGCCCGGTCAACGGGGTCGCGTTCAGCCCGGACGGGAAGCGGGTCGCCACCGGTGGGCACGACAGCGCGGTGGTGCTTTGGGACGTGGAGGGCTGGTCCCCGCAGATCCGGCTGACTGGGCACACGGGCTGGGTACGTACGGTTTCGTTCAGCCCCGACGGCAAGACCATCGCCTCGTCCGCCAGCGACCTGACGGTGCGCTTGTGGGACGCGACCTCCGGGGAACCGCAGCAGACCCTCACGGGATATCTGGACTCCCAGTTCAGCGGGGTGGCGTTCAGCCCGGACGGCTCCCTGCTGGCGTTCACCGGCGGGGAGTCGACGATCTCGCTGTGGCATCTGGCTTCCCGGCAGACCTGGGCCCGGCTCTCCGGGCACACCAGTGAAGTACGCGCCCTGACGTTCAGCCCGGACTCCTCGACGCTGGTCAGTGCGGGCTCGGAGCTGGAGCCGGCGGTGCGGTTCTGGGACACCGATGCCGAGCGGGCGGCCGGGCGCATCTGCGCCGGTCTGGGCCGGGACCTGAGCACCGAGGAGCGCGACCAGTTCGGGCCCGGGCAGGACCGGGCGAACGTCTGCTGAGGTTTGTCCGGGCTTTGTCGTCCGGGCCGGTAACCGCCTCCGGACAGCCGCGCACTTGCTAGACATGATCGGGCCGCTCGGCCGGCCGTTGAGGGGGCGGCCGGCCGCGGATCCGGCTCCGGCACCCTGTGACCTGGGCTTTCACGGCGGCCTGGGGCCCTCGCGAAGATCGCGTTAAAGGATCTGAGGCTGCCCTCCGATGGTCCTTTCGTGGGCTACTCCAATCAGGCGACCAGCACGGGCAGACGCCCACGGGCGGGTGCTCGCACCTATGACTTCCGCCGGCCGGTCAGACTGGCCCGGGAGGATGCCCACCTGCTGAAGGTCGCGATGCAGACCTTCGGCCGGCAGGCAACCACCGTGCTGACGACCAGCCTGCGAGCGGTCAGCGTGCTCAGTCTCATCCAGGTCGAGGAGATGAGCTACGACGAGTACCTGTCCGGGCTGCCCGAGGCCAACGTCTGCGCCGTGATGTCGCTGGAACCGTTGCAGGGCAAGGCGCTGCTGAGTCTCGATCTCAGCACGCTGATGGTGATGATCGACCACCTGCTGGGTGGTAGCGGGGTCGACGAGCAGCCCGAGCGGCAGCTCACCGACATCGAGCAGACCCTGGTGCGGCACCTGCTGGGCCGGGCCCTGCGCGAGCTCGCCTACGCGATGGAACCGATCGCGGTGACCCGGCCGCAGCTGCTCACGCTTGAGAGCAACGCGCAGTTCGTGCAGGCCGCGGCCGCCACCGACCCGGTCGTGGTGGCCCGGATGCAGCTGGCCGTGGGTGAGCGGATCAGCACGATGGATCTGTGCCTGCCCTACGCCATGCTGCAGCCCGCGCTGGAGCAGGCCACCCGTTCGGCCGACCGCGGCGAGAAGCAACGCCTGCGCAGCGCCGCGACCGCCAAGACCACGCAGCGGCTCAACGACGTCGAGGTCGACGTCTCGATCCGCTTCGACTCCCTGCGGATGAGTTCCTCGCAGATCGGCCGGCTGACCGTCGGCGACGTGATCAGCCTGGGCCACCGCACCTCCAACCCGCTCGAGGTCACCTCGGCGGGCTCGACCTTCGGCTACGCGATCCCGGGGGCCAGCGGTAAGCAGCTGGCCGCGCTGATCGTCGAACCGCAGCAGCAGTAGCGCACAGATTTTTCACTCGGACGGCTCAACCGACGCAGGGACGCGGCCGAGAAGGCAGGGACGCCACCTCGATTTCTGACTCATCGCACACCGAGGACCCCTCATGTCTTTCTCTGCCTCACCAATGGTTCCCGATCAGCGGTCCGGCGACCGCGATGCGACCGTCAAGGCCGCCGTCGGGGCCGTCCGGGAGGCCCTGCCGCAGATCCCCTCCGCCTCGCCGCTCAACCTCGGCGAGCCGCTGTCGGACCCGGCTCAGGCCACCCTGCCCGACCCCGCCGGCGCCGCGGTCACCGCCTTCCTCTCCGGCGGGGTCGAGGGCAAGGTGCTGCTGGTCGTCGGCCAGGAGCTGGTGGACGCCCTGGCCGGCACCCCATTCGGCGCCCTCGAACCGGCCCAGGCCCTGCGCCCGGCGCTCGACTCGCTGGCCAGTTCGATGGGCGGCCGGCTGGACGGTGATCCCACCGCCACCCCGGTCGAGGAATGCCTGCAGGTGCTGACCGGCGGCACCACCGTGATCGTGCCGCTGAGCGGGGGCGACGGCGCCGTTGCGGCGCTGGTCGGCCTGTCGGTCACGCAGATGGCGCCCTCGGGCCCGGCCGCTGCGGCGGCGCCCGCACCCAAACCCGCCAGCTGGGGCATCGAGATGCTGCGCGACGTCGAGATGGAGGTGACCTGCGAGCTGGGCCGCACCCGGATGTCGGTGCGGCAGCTGCTCGCGCTGGCCCCCGGTGACGTGGTGGAGCTCGACCGGCTGGCCGGTTCACCCGCCGATCTGCTGGTCAACGGCACGCTCCTGGCCCGCGGCGAAGTGGTCGTGGTGGACGAGAGCTTCGGCCTGCGGATCACCGAGATCGTCACCCGGGACGCGACATGAGCGGCGACCTGGACCAGCTGGGCCGGGTGGTCGGCGGCCTGATCGTGGTCCTGATGACGATCGCCCTGGTGGCCCGCGTGGCCCGGCGCGCGCACGGCGAGAACGGCGGCAGCGGCCTTAAGGTCGTGGAGCGCATCGGGCTCTCCCGCGAGGCCAACCTGGCGGTGGTCGAGATCTCCGACCGCAAGATGCTGCTCGGAGTCACCTCGCAGGGGGTGACCATGCTGGCCGACTTCAACGACGCCGAGGGTTCGGCGAGCGAGGGTCTGGCGGCTGCGGTCGAGGAGCACCGCGGCACTCAGCCGGTGGCCCGTTCCCGGCGCGCGGACAGCCGTCGACGCAACCGGCGCAACCCGGCCGTGGCCGGCGCGGTGGTGGACAGCCTGCGCCGTCAGCTGGGACTCAAGCCTTCTGACCGGTCTTCCGAGTCGGACGACACTTCGGCCCGCCCCAGCCGGCGGACTGGACGAGGTAAGCGTTCCAAGGGTTTCGGGGTCACCGTGCCCACGAGCGTCCCAAGTAGTGAACCCGGTTTCGTGCCCGGTTTCGGCGCTGCTGCCGGACCGGTGAGCGAGCCGGAGAACATCGACGCCGACGAACTGCGCGAGCACGAGGACATGGCCCAGGAACTGGCCGCCGCGTTCGGTTCCCCGGCTCCGGAGCACGACGCGACCGAACTCGACGTGGCCGACGACGACTACGCCGAAACTGATTACGGCACGCCGGACTACGGCACACCCGAATACGATCCGTCGGACTACGGCACGCCGGAGCTGGACGGAACCCGGCCCGAAGCCGCCCCGGCACCGGTCGACGCCCTGCTGATCGACGTCCGCGATTCGGTCGATACTTACGACGACGAGCCCACGGTGACGATCGACCTCGACCGTCCGGTCCGGGCTTCTGGCCGCCGGGCCGCCGGCCCGCCGAAGGATGCGCCGCGGACCCGGGCCGAGAACCGGGCCCTGCTGCGCGAGGCCGCCCCGGAGGACGACCCCACGCCCCTGCCGCACGGCCTGAACGTGGACGAGTTCCCCGATCTGGCCAGCGCTCTGCGGGCTGCCGGACGGACCTCGGCCGAACCTGAGCCCACCCCGGAACCCAAGCTCGAGCCGGAGTTCCCGCCGGTGCCCGAACCGCGTGCCAGCGTTGACAGTTCGTTCGTGCCGGACGAGTCGGCTGCGCTTCTGCAGCGACCCAAGCGGGCCCCTCGGGCTCCGCAGATCCGGCCCGAGCAGCGGCTTCGGGCGCCCGCCGAGGAATCACTGTCGGAACGTACTGCCCGACAGGTGGCTGCTTTTCAGGCCGAGGCCTACCCGGGAACGCCTACGCCCAGCTTTGACGAAGAGACTCCGGAGCCTCGGCCCACCCCGGCTCCGCGGGCCCAGTCGGTGCTGCCGGCTCAGGCCTCACCGCGGCGGGCGCAGCAGGCCCAGAAGTCGCACAAGGCGGCGAAGCCCTCGCGGAAGACGGCCAGGCAGTCATCCGCCCCGGCCGCACCCAGGACCTGGCGACAGGGTGTCGACGCGCTGCGCGACCTGACCGTCCGGCGGGGTTGACATGGATGGCCACTCCCCACGGAAGGGCCTGCGACCCGCACTCCGGCTGCTCGCCGGCTTGATGCTCGGCGTGGCCTTCCTGATGCTGTCGTCCGGCACCGCCCAGGCGGCTCCGGCCCCGGCCACCAACCCGGCCACGGCCCCGATCGCGGCAGCGGTAGGCACGGTTCAGGCCAACACGATTCAGCCCGGTGACCAGGAGATCTCGGTCAGCGTGCCCGGGCAGCGCAGTCAGGTGCTCTCGATCATCCTGATGGTCACGCTGATCGGCGTGGCGCCTTCGATCCTGCTGATGTGCACCTCGTTCACCAAGATCGTGGTGGTGCTGTCGCTGACCCGCAGCGCGCTGGGCACCCCCTCGGTCCCGCCGAACCAGGTGCTGGTCGGGCTCGCGCTGTTCCTGTCGCTGTTCATCATGGGCCCCACCGTCGACGCGATCAACGACGCGGCGATCCAGCCCTACAGCTCCGGCGACATGAACATCACCGAGGCCTACCGGGCCGGCACCGACCCGATGCGCGAGTTCATGCTGCGGTTCACCCGCGACGAGGAACTGGCGCTGATGACCAAGGCCGCCGACCTACCCTTCCCGGAGAATCGGGAGAGCGTCGACCTGCGCACCCTGGTACCGGCTTTCGTGCTCAGCGAGCTGCGCGGCGCGTTCATCATCGGGTTCGTCATCTTCATCCCGTTCCTGGTGATCGACATCGTGGTCAGCGCCATCCTGATGTCGCTGGGTATGGTCATGCTGCCGCCCGCGCTGGTCTCCCTGCCGTTCAAGCTGCTGCTGTTCGTGCTGGTCGACGGCTGGACCCTGATCGTCACCACGCTGATCGGCAGCTACCGCTAGCTGCCGCCGCGAGAACCCCTTTCGCACCGATCAACCCGCCGAGACCGGAAGGCCCGCCATGGAAGACGCGATCATCCAGATCGTCGCGGCCGCCCTGCTGACCGCGACCAAGGTGGCCGGCCCGGTGCTGGGCGCCACCCTGGGGATCGGCCTGCTGCTGTCGATCGTCCAGTCGGCCACCCAGATCCAGGAACAGACCCTGACCTTCGTGCCCAAGCTGGTGATCACCGCCGTGGTGCTGGTGCTCACCGGGAACTGGTGCCTGAAGACCCTGGAGGGCTTCACCCGGGAACTGTTCACCATGGTCCCGAATCTGCTGAACAGCTGAGCCTTTTCCCGTGGACCTGAGCCTCGCCGCGCTGACCCTGTCCGGCTACCTGCTCGCGCTGGGCCGGACCGTCGGCTTCGTGCTGGTCTCCCCGCCGTTCAACACCCGGGCGATCCCCCGGCAGGTGCGCGCGGTGACGGCCTTCACGCTGGCGATCCCGACGTCCGTCTGGACCACCCCGAGCGCCCCGCCGCTCGGCTCCGGGGCGATGCTCGGCCAGATGCTGCTGCAGATGCTGCTCGGCCTGGCCATGGGCTACTTCGTGCTGATGGCGGTGGCGGCGATCCAGACCATCGGTGACTTCATCGACCTGGCCGGTGGTTTCAGCATCACCCAGGGCCTGGACCCGTTGTCGATGGTGCAGAGCTCGGTGATGGGCCGGCTGCACCAGCTGGTCGCGATCACGCTGCTGTTCGCCGCCGACGGCCATCTGGTCATCCTGCGCGGGCTCTCGCGCACGTTCGAGATCGCCGCGGTGGCCACCATGGACCTCTCCGAGGTGGCCGAGACCCTGACCAAGATGCTGGCCACCATGTTCGTCTCGGCGATCCAGATCACCGCGCCGATCCTCGCCGCCCTGCTGATCGCCGACGTCGCACTGGGTCTGCTCACCCGGGCCGCGCCCGCCCTGAACGCCTTCGCCCTGGCCTTCCCGCTGAAGATCATCATGAGCCTGTTCCTGATCGGGCTGATCCTGGTGCAGATCCCGGGGGCCCTGGAGCAGTTCGTGAACACCGCCGGGATGGCGATGATCCGGCTGGTCGGGGGGTGAGGACGGGACGTGGCCGGTGACAAGGACGGCAAGACAGAGAAGCCGACACCCAAGAAGATCAAGGACGCCCGCAAGGACGGGCAGTTCCCGCGCACCCAGGACCTCGGCACCTGGGCCTCGATCGCCGCGGCGATCGCGGTGATGCCGTTCAGCGTGGACCTGACCAACGAGCGGCTGCGGGTGATGCTGGCGAGACTGCCCGAGGTGGGCCGGGACCCGAGCCTGGCCCAGGCGTTCAGCGTGATGAACGACATCCCGATGACGGTGCTGATCGGGGCCGCGCCGATGTGCCTGGCCGGGGTGCTCACCGCCTTCCTGTCCACCGCGCTGCAGGGTTTCTACCCCAGCGCCAAGGCCCTGCAGCCGAAGTTCAGCCGGATGAACCCGCTGCAGGGAGTGAAACGGATGTTCGGCCCGCGGGCCGCCTGGGAGGCGCTCAAGGCGCTGCTGAAGGTGGTGGTCCTGGCCGCCGTGGTCTGGGTGATCGGCAAGGACCTGGTGGCCCAGCTGATCGGCCAGGGCGTGCTGCCGTTGATGGCCACCGCCGAGATGGCCGCCGAGGACATCCGCAAGCTGGTGTTCGCCGCGGCCGGCGCGGGGCTCGTGCTGGCCCTGGCCGACTACGCCTACCAGCGCTATGAGGTGATGAAGCAGCTGAAGATGTCGCCCAAGGACATCAAGGACGAGTACAAGCAGCAGGAGGGCGACCCCCAGCTGAAGGGCGCGATCCGGCAGAAGCAGATGGCGATGTCGCGCAATCGGATGATGGCCGAGATCCCGAACGCCAACGTCGTGCTCACCAACCCGACCCACCTGGCCATCGCCCTGAAGTACGAGCAGGGCAAGGGCGCGCCGAAGGTGGTGGCCAAGGGCTCGGACTCGGTGGCCGCGGCGATCCGCGAGATCGCCAAGGAACACCGGATTCCGGTGGTCGAGGACAAACCGCTGGCCCGCGCGCTGTTCCGGGTCTGCGAGATCGGTGAGGAGATCCCGGCCGAGCTGTACATGGCGGTGGCCCGGATCCTCGCGTTCGTGATGCAGGCCGGAAAGCCGGGCCGCAACGCGGCAATCCGGAAGCCGCACATCAAGACGCCGGTTCCGGACGTCCTGCCCAGCCGGTCGCAACTCAACGCACGTCGGCGCAGAGAGATCAGCGAGGCGCGCAAAACGCCGCGCCGGACCGTCTGACGTCCCCTCTGCAGGCCTCAGAATCGGTCACCGCAGCCCATTTTCGCCAAGTTCCCTGATAGATCTTTGTGACACGCCGCCGGTAATCCCAACCGTGTAATTACACGGCTACCTAGAGTTCCCGATCGACCGGATCGACATGGATCCTGGCAGTCAGGTAGCGGGGGCGCCTCAATGCGTGTCTTGTCACGAACTAGCTCGAACCCGGACGGGGGTTCGCCTTTCGGCGGACGTGCCCGATTCCGGCACCGACGAGGGGTTGCGCAGGTCGTCGCCGGCCTCCTCGTCGCCGGAGGTGGACTGCCGATGGCCGCCACCTCGGCATCCGCATCACCCACGACGGTCCCTGCCTCTTCCGCGTTCTCGGCGGTGGGGAAGCCGTCGACGGTGAAGAAGAGTGCGACGGACGACAAGGACAAGAAGGACAGCAGGCTCAGCAAGAAGACCATCCGGGCCGCGGCGGACGGCTCAACCGGGGCCCTGGCCTACGGCGTGAAGACCACGGTGTCCCTGCTCGGGGCACCACTGGTCAACGTCAACGAGACGCCGAAGTCCGCCTGGCCGGCCGGACCACCTCAGGCCACCACCGCCAACATCGGGGTGCCCAACCTGCTGAGCACCGGCGAGGTGACCACCACCGCTGAGGGCGACGACCTCAAGGACACCTCGAAGGCGACTTCCTCGGTCGCCGGACTGGGTACCGGCACCGGTCTCCAGGGCCTGCAGGGTGTGACCGCCGACGTGATCGGCTCCACCTGCATCGGCACCGCCGCCGGGGTCACCGCCACCTCGACCGTGACCGGGCTGAAGCTCGCCGGGGTCGCGAACACCACGATCCCGACCAACCCGGCCCCGAACACGGTGCTGGACATCGCGATCGGCAAGCTGCACCTGAACGAGCAGACCAAGAGCACCGCCGGGGGCAAGACCACGCTGGTCACCAACGCCCTGCGGCTGGAACTGCTCGGTGGCGCGCTGAGCGCGGTCGGCACGGGCGACGTGATCGCCGGGCACACCGAGTGCACCACCACCGACGCACTGGTGCCGACCCTCACCGGCATCGCGCCGACCACCGGCCCGACCACCGGCGGCACCAGCGTGGTCCTGACCGGGACGAACTTCCGGGGCACCTCGAGCGTGAAGTTCGGCAGCACGGAAGCTGCTTACACGATCGACAGCACGACCAAGATCACCGCGTTCTCCCCGGCCGGCAGCGGCGCGCAGAACGTCACGGTGACCACGCCGGGCACCACCGGTGGGACCAACACCGGCACCAACAACTTCACCTACGTCGGCGCGCCGACGGTGACGGGCGTGGCTCCATCGAACGGTCCACCGGGCGGCACGACTTCGGTGACCATCACCGGAACCGGCTTCAGCGGAACGGGAGTGGGGACGCCGACAGTCAAGTTCGGCAACACCAACGCCACCGGCGTGACTGTGAACAGTGCTAACTCGATCACCGCCAACGCCCCGGCCGGGACCGGCACGGTGTTCGTCACGGTGACCACCAACGCCGGGACGTCGGCCCAGGGGACTGCGAACCAGTACACCTACCAGGACGCGCTGGCGCTGACCTCGATCGCTCCGACATCGGGCCCGATCACCGGCGGTACGACGGTCACCGCGACAGGTACCGGATTCACCGCTGACTCAGTGATCCAGTTCGGTACCACTGCCCTGTCGACCACCTACGTCAGCGACACGAAGCTGACCGCGGTGTCGCCGGCAGGTACCGGTACAGCGAACGTGACCGTCAAGCGAGGGACCCAGCCGGCCACCAGCCCGCAGGTCTTCACGTACAACGCCGTCCCAGTGGTTACGGGCCTCAGCGTGGCGACTGGTCCGGATACAGGTGGCACGACGGTGACCGTCAACGGCACCGGCCTGGCCGACGTCACCAACGTGACGATCGGCGGCAACTCGGCAACGCCGTCCAACGTCACCGCCACCTCACTCCAGTTCACCACCCCGGCTCATGCGGCCGGAGCAGTGACGGTGTCGCTGACCAGCCCAAGCGGTACGGCCCCGGCGGGTGTGTTCCTGTACACCTCGACAGCTGCGCCCAGCGCGATCATCGTCACCGGCTTGGCCCCGAGCAGCGGGCCGTTGGCGGGAGGCGGCTCAGCGACGCTGACAGGCACCTTCCTGACCGCTGGCAACACCGTGACGATCGGTGGAAAGAACGCCCCGGTCACCAACGAGGTTCCCGGCGCGCTGACGGGGACGATCACCGTGACGGTCCCGCAGGGCGACGCCCCCGGAGCCGCCCCCGTGGTGGTCAGCAACGGTGGATCCAGCAGCCTGATCAGCCTGGCCAACACCTACACCTACACCGCCGCTACACCTACGGTTGGCAGCCTCTCACCGACCAATGGTCCCTCCACTGGCGGCACCGAAGTCACCGTCACGGGAACGGGATTCACCAGCGGGTCCGTCATCTACTGGGGCGCCATCCCCATGGTGACGACCTACGTGGACGGCACCACTCTGAAGTTCACCACCCCGCCCGGAACCGGCACTAACACCGTGACGGTTCGGACGAACGGCGGAACTGCCAGTAACGGTGCCACTTTCACATCCAACGCCATTCCGGTCGTCCTGACCATCAACCCGCTCACCGGCCCGGTGACCGGCGGTACCACGGTCAACGTCACCGGCAGCAACCTCACCGCGATCAGCACGATCCAGGTCGGCAGCAAGACGGTGAACAAGAACTCGGGTGGCTCGGCAGGGGCCTTCTCGTTCGACACCCCGTCGAACAGCGCCGGGGCCTCGCTGATCACCTTCAACGTCTCGGGCGGCGGTACCGCGCTCACCCCGGGCACGTTCGTCTACACCCCGATCGCGGCCGGCGCCGCCACCGTGAACCCGACCAGCGGTCCGATCCAGGGCGGTAACCAGGTCACCATCACCGGTACCGGGTTCAGCTCGCTCCTGGCCCTGACCGTCGGCGGCAAGGTGGTCCCCGCCTCCGACTACACCGTCACCGGGGACACCACGCTCACCTTCACCATGCCGTCCGGCCTGATCTCGGGCACCGTCCCGGTGATCATCGCCACCGCCGGCGGGATCGTGACCGTGAACTACACCTACAGCGCCTTCGACTCGGCCCTGATCCTCGGCATCTCGCCGATCACCGGGCCGACCACCGGCGGCACCCAGGTGACCATCACCGGTACCGGGTTCACCGGGGCGACCGGAGCCACGTTCGGCGGTACGCCGGGCACCGGCTTCAACGTCAACGCGGCCGGTACCCAGGTCACCGTGACCACCCCGGCCAAGGCCGCCGGTCTGGTCAACGTGGCGCTCACCAACGGGAGCGCGGCGAGCACCAGCACCGCGCTGTTCACCTACCTGGCTGCGAACCTCGGCCCGGTAGTCACCGGTCTCACGCCGGCCCTCGGCTCGGTGGCCGGTGGCAACCAGGTGACGATCTCCGGCAGCGGCTTCCTGCTCGCCACCGGCGTCACCTTCGGGGGCACCGCCGCGACGATCACTTCGCTGATCAACACGAACACCATCGTGGTGAACGCTCCGGCCCACGCGGTCGGTGAGGTGGACGTCGTCGTCACCACTCCGGTGGGCAGCAGCTCGGTGAGTGCTGACTCGAAGTACACCTACGTGGCGGCCAACGGCGTGCCGGTGGTCGACACCATGACGCCACGCAGCGGCCCGACCGGCGGTGGCACCACCGTGGTCTTCCGGGGCCTGGGCATGACCGGCGTCAACCGGGTCACCTTCGACGGCACGGCGGCCACCGACCTCACGGTTGTGGACAACACCACGCTGACGCTGAAGACCCCGGCTCACACCGCCGGCGGCGTCCCGGTCATCCTGACCAACGCCAATGGGGCCAGCCGCTCGTACCTGTTCACCTACGTGCCGCTGTCGGGTCTGCCGACGGTGTCGGGTCTGACCCCGAACGTGGGGCCGGTCGCCGGTGGCACCGTGGTGACGATCAGCGGTACCGGGTTCGACTCGGCCACCACCGTCTCCTTCGACGGGGTGGAGGGCACCGACCTGGAGTTGGGTGTGGACATCGACGGCCCGGGCACCGCCCTGGAGACGTCCGGTGATGTGAGCCAGGCCGTCACCAAGGACGCCGGCCTGAAGGCGGTGGCCTACAAGCCGGCGCTGGCCAAGCGCGCGGTCGGCGAGATCAAGGCGGCCGCCTCCAACACCCTGAAGGTGACCACCCCGCCGCACGCCGGTGGCCCGACCACGGTGGTGGTGACCAACTCCGCAGGTTCGATCAGCTTCCTGCAGTCGTTCACCTTCATCCCGGTGCTGGCCGCGACCAGCACGATCAACACCCAGGTGGAGGTCGGCGCCAGCAAGCGGATCACTCCGCGGGGCCCGTCGTACTCCGGTATCGAGGTCACCGACTGCACCACGCCGGAAGGCCAGGGTTCGGTGCGGATCTCGGACGACGAGAAGACCTGCCTGTACACGGCTCCGGACGACGAGGGTGACGACAGCTTCGTGATGTCGGTCATCGACGACCTGGGTCAGACCGCGGAGCAGACCGTGAACGTCGAGATCGTTGCCGAAGGTGGCACCGACCTTGGCGACGGAGGCGGCAACGACTCCGGCGACGGTGACGACGGCGGCACCGACCTCGGCGACGGGGGCGGCAACAGCTCCGGCGACGGTGACGACGGCGGCACCGGTTCCGGTGGCGAGGGCGGCAACGACACCGGAAGCGGCCTGGCCTTCACCGGTACCCCGCTGCTGCTGATCCCCGGCCTGGCTCTCGGCCTGGTGCTGGTCCTGATCGGAGCCGGCCTGCTCGGCGCCGAGCGGTTCCGGATCCGGCGCGGCGGCAGCCTGCGCGAGCCGGCCACCGACGAGGACGGGCGGCAGCTGATGCCGGCCGGCCTGTTCGGCCCGCAATCGCAGGACCAGGACCGTCTGCGCGACGAGGACGGCCCCAAACCCTCACCTGACGACGCGGCGTAACCAGCCGCTGACCAAGAGAACCGAAAGGATGCCGGAGTGACATCGATGAGGCGGGCCCGCGGATCGCGGGTCCGCCTCATCGGTTTGTTGACCCTGGTCGTCGGCGTGCTGCTGACGGCCGGCGTCGGAGGCGGCTGGTGGTGGACGAATCATCAGGCCCGCAGCACCGCCCACGGGCTGGCCGACCGGGCCACCCAGGCGTTCACCTCCCCGATCGAGCACGGCCCGCGTACGGCTGTGATCCCGAAGGGCGTCAGCGGTCCGGTGGTCGCCGTGGTCAAGATCCCGAAGCTGGGCGTGGACTGGCGGATGCCGGTCGAACGGGGCACCGGGACCGAGATCCTGCGCCAGGGGCTGGGGATGTACGACAGCAGCCCGGCGGTCGGCAAGCGCGGCAACGTCGGGATCGCCGGGCACCGCACCACCTGGGGAGCACCCTTCAAGGAGATCAACACGCTGGCCCGGGGAGACCTGATCCAGGTCTGGACCACCCAGGGCCGGTTCGACTACAAGGTCACCGACACCGGGATCACGGTTCCGGCCGACGTCTCGGTGATCCAGCAGAAGACCGCCCGGGGCCAGGCGATGCTCACCCTGACCACCTGCCACCCCGAGTTCTCGGCGACCGAGCGGCTGTACGTGCACGCCGTTCTGGCCGACTCGCTCCCCGCCCCCGCGAAGGCGAGATCCGCACCCGCCTGACCACACCGTCCTTCAATTCAAGGAACCAGAAGGCCCGGCACTTCTCAGCAACTCGAGAAGAGCCGGGCCTCATGGCTTTTGGCGGGTCCTACGAAGGCACTTCCTCCGACGGCGCAGGAGTTGCCTTCGGACCGAAGAGCACGTTCTCGGCCTTGGCCAGGCCGATCATCAGCAGGGTGAGGAAGGGGAAGACCGCGATCGCGGCCAGGACAACGGACATTTCGCTCCTCCGCCCGAAGGCGGTGCAATTCACTCGAACCGGGAACGGTTACACCAGGATGGCCAAAGGCCACCCGAAACAACGGTGTCCCAGCGACTTTGACAGGTGATGGACAGCAGGCAACCAGACGGTGATACCTGGCCGCTCAGCAATCGCCGCAGGTTCGCCCGGTCGGCAGAGCGTCGCAGCACGGCGACGAACCGCAGCGTTCCCCCGATCGGCTCAAGTGCCCGGAAGCCAGGGCCGATGTGAGCAACAGCCACGGATGGCCGAACCACCCCCTCGTCTGCACCCCTCGCCGGAGGTCGCCCCCGTGCCGTCCAATCGGTTGACGCGTATCGCCATCCCGGTGGCGATCGTGATCGTCGTGCTCATGATGGTCGTGCCGCTGCCGGCCGCCCTGCTGGACGTGCTGCTGGCCCTGAACATCGGGGTCAGCCTGATCGTCCTGCTGGTCGCGCTGCAGGTGAAGCGGGTTCTCGACTTCGCCATCTTCCCGACCGTGGTGCTGGTGGCGACCATCTTCCGGCTCGCGCTGAACGTCAGCTCGACCCGGCTGGTGCTGCGCGACGGCTTCGCCGGGCACGTGATCGAGGCCTTCGGTCACATCGTGATCGGGTCCAACCTGATCATCGGTCTGGTCATCTTCGCCATCCTGATCATCATCCAGCTGGTCGTGGTCACCAACGGTGCGGCCCGGGTCGCCGAGGTCGGCGCCCGGTTCACCCTGGACGCGATGCCGGGCAAGCAGATGGCGATCGACGCCGACCTGAACTCCGGCCTGATCGACGAGGACACCGCCCGTCAGCGCCGTAAAGACGTTGCGGCCGAGGCAGACTTCTACGGCGCGATGGACGGTGGCACCAAGTTCGTCAAGGGCGACGCCATGGCCGCCATCATCATCACCCTGGTCAACCTGATCGGTGGCTTCGCGATCGGCATGCTGCAGCGCGGCATGCCGGCCGGGGAGGCGATCCAGACCTACAGCCTGCTCAGCGTCGGTGACGGCCTGGTCTCGCAGATCCCGGCGCTGCTGATGTCGGTGGCCACCGGTGTGATCGTGACCCGCTCGACCGGGGCCGGGGATGTCGGTACCGACCTGATCCAGCAGCTCGGCCGCAACCGCCAGGCGCTGATGATCGGCGGCGGCTCGCTGATCGGGCTGTGCCTGATCCCGGGCATGCCCAAGGTCCCGTTCCTGATCGTCGGCGGCCTGGTGCTGTTCCTGGCCTTCCGGGCCAACGACGCCTCGATGGACGACGAGCCCACCACCTCGGCCGCCTCCGGTGCCATCGCGATGCCCTCGGGGCAGGTGGCGATGCCGGCCGGCACGGGCACCGGGGACCCGGTCACCGACTCGCTCCGGGTCGACCCGCTGGAACTGCTGCTCTCCCCCGACGCGGTCGACCTGGTCGACACCGCCCGCGGCGGAGACCTGCTGGACCGAGTGCGGGCCCTGCGCCGCAAGACCGCCCTGGACCTGGGCCTGGTGCTGCCGCCGGTGCGTACCCGGGACGGCGCGATGCTGGCTCCGGGCACCTACGAGATCCGGATCGGTGGCAGCAGCGTGGCCACCGGCGAGGCCCCGCCCGGGCACCTGCTGGCGATCGGCGACTCGATGGACGGCCTGCCCGGCCGCCACACCACCGAGCCGGTGTTCGGCCTGCCCGCGGTCTGGGTCCCGATCGAGTACCGCGCCTCGGCTGAACTGGCCGGCGCCACCATCGTCGAGCGTGCGGCTGTGGTCACCACCCACCTGGCCGAGATGGTCCGGCAGAACGCGTCCCGGCTGCTCAGCCTGGACGACACCCGCGACCTGCTCGAGGTGCTCAAGGGTGACCGGCCGGCTGCGGTCGAGGAACTGGTGCCGGCCGTGCTGCCGCTCTCGGCGGTGCAGCGGCTGCTCCAGGGCCTGCTCGACGAGCAGGTCTCGATCCGCGACCTCGGCCGGGTGCTGGAGGGCGTGGGCCAGCGGGCGCGCACCTCCAACGACCCGGACGCCCTGCTCGAGGCCGCCCGCTCGGCCCTCGGCCCGGCCCTGGCGGCGCAGTACGTACGCGACGGCGTGCTGCGTGCGATCACCCTCGAACCCGCGGTCGAGACCCAGATCGGCGAGGCCCTGCGCGCCGGTGAGCAAGGCGTCGTGATCGCGCTCGACCCGGTCCAGGCCCAGCGCCTGGTCGCGGACATCTCTTCTCTGCAGACCGCTGCCGAACAGCGTGGTGAGCTGCCGGTCCTGCTGATCTCCGGACCCCTGCGGCTGCCCATGCGGCGGCTGCTGCGCGGTTCGCTGCCCCAGCTGCCCGTCATCGCCTTCACCGAGGCGACCGGCATTCACCAGATCGAGACCGTCGGACAGGTGAGTAGTAGTCATGAATTTGCTTCTTGAAGGTGACGACCTCGAGGCCCTGCTGATCCGGGCACGCCGCGAGGGTGGGCCGTTCGCCCGTATCGTCCGTGCGGAAAAAGTTCGCAGAGGTGGGATATTCGGCTTCTTCGCGAAAGAGGCGTTCGAGGTGGTGGTCGAGGCCCCGGGCGGGCTCGACGACGATGAGCTGTCGTTGCCGGCCAGCCTGCCACCGGCCCGGATGCTGCCCGAACGCTCCGGGGCACGCGACCTCCTTACCCTGGCACAGCTGGCCGCGGGACGGAAAAATATTGGCGGCCAGGGTAGTTCGGTGGACAAGGAGACCGCGCTGGCGATGGCCCGGCAGGCTGCGTTCGAGGCCGCAATGGCTTCCGACGAGTACTCGCCGATCCTGGATCTGCCGGTGGCGACGCGTCGGGGGCCGTCGTTCGACCCGTACGGGCAGGACGAGTTCCGCGAAACCTTGGATCTGACCGAGGTTCTAGGCACTCGCGGCTCCTCTTCCGAGGACTGGGACGAGCGTCTTGCCGATCAAGGGCAAGAGCAGAACCAGAGGACGCGGGGCCGCACCGTTCGGGGTGGCCGCCGGGGAGTTGGTCGGTCGGCGAGAGAGGCCGATGCCTTCGCTGAGGCCACGCATCCTGCTGCGGGTGGGCGGGCGGCTCGGGCTGCGCGCCTGGCCGAGATCGAGGCCGAGCAAGCTGCCGAAGTGGCCCGCCTGGCCGAGGAATCCCGGGCGGAGGAAGCTTTCCGGGCTGAAGAAGCTTTACATGCCGAAGAGGCGCTGAAGGCCGAGGAGGCCCTTAAGGCCGAAGTGGCCTTGCGGGCGCAGGAAGCCTTGCAGGCCGAGGAAGCGCGGCGAGCTGACGAGGCTGCGCAGGCCGAGGAGGCGCGGCGGGCGGAAGAAGCGCTGCGTGCGGAAGAGGCCCTGCGCGCCGACGAAGCCCTGCGCGCGGAGGAAGCTCTGCTGGCCGCAGAAGCGCTGAAGGCCGAGGAGGCCCTTAAGGCCGAAGAAGCCTTGCGGGCACAGGAAGCCTTGCAGACTGAAGAAGCTGCGCGCGCTGCGGAGGCCGACGAGCGTGAGGCGGCGCGGCGGGCTGAGGAAGCCGAGCTGGAGCGGGAAGCCCGGATCGCGGCCCGTGCCGAGGAGATCCGGGCCGAGCGGGCAGCAAAGGCAGCTCGCACGGCCAAGGCCAAGGCGGCAAAGGCGGCGGCCCGGGCTGCAGCTCGGTCGGCGGCGAAGGTTGCCCGTCAGACGGCCCGCAAGCAGGCCGTGGCGACGAAGAAGGCCGAGAAGGAAGCGGCGGCGCGGTCGGCCGAGGGCAGGGCAGCAGACGTAACGGCCCAGCCGGGTGCCGACCGGGTGGTCGACCTCGAAGGGATCAGCGTCCGCACTTCCGGTGCCCCGAATCGTCCCAACGCGATCGAGGTCGACGAGGTGGAGGGCGTCTGGATCGCCACCTCGACGGACCAGGAACCCCAAGCCGCCAAGCCCGTCGCCCCGGTCCCCGCTGTCCCGTCCACCGAAATGGCCAAGCGCCGCCCACGCAAGGCTGCCCGCAAGGCCGCCCGCCAGATCGAGATCCCCGAGCCCGCGGCGCCGATGGCCGACGAGAACAACAGTGCCGGAGCCGAACTCGACTTCAGCCGACTGCGCCCGGCCTGGACACGTCCACGCAACTCACGACCTTCCGCCCGAAAGCGGTCGCTGTTCAACGACCTGCTCACCGACGATCGGCCGGGCATCCGGGTGGAAGTGACCTCTGAGCCGCCGTTCGGGGGACAGTCCGCTCAAGCCCACGCGGCGCCGCCGCTCAACACCGACGAGGTTTCTTCCGATCCATCGACCGTGAGGGACATTCCAAAGCTTCTCCCGCTTCCCCCCAAGGCCCGCTCCGGCGATACCGGCCGCGGGTCTGCGGGTGACTCCACCGGGGCGTCCTCCGAATCGTCATCAGGCAACTCCGGGCAGGGGAACACTGCGGCGCCCAGTGAAGACCAGGCTGCCGCACCTGCCTCGGCCACCCCCATCCCGACCCAGCCCGTGTCCCCCTTCGACGAGCCTCCCGCGGAAGCCGAGTCCGACAGCTCCGAGGCAGACCTCATCGCAAAGTGGGCAGACCCCACCGGCCCGGGCAGCCTGGTGACCCCGCCTGTGCCAGCAATTCCGGCTCCGTACGTCCCGGCCGATCCGACCGCTCAGGCTGCGTCGACTGCCCCAGACACCACGACCGCTCCGACCGGTTCGACACCTCCGGTCAGCCCGCCGGCGCCGTCCGGTTGGGCGACTGCAGCCACTGCGACAACGGCGGCCGACCCGACAACTGCGCCTGTCCCGACAACTGCGCCCAGTCCGACGGCTCCGGCTGATTGGCTGAGCGCGGCCGACTCGACGGCATTGGCTGACTCGACGGCACCGGCTCACTGGTTGGGCGCCGCCGACTCGACGGCGCCGGACGCCTCAGCTGCTCCGGTCTACCCGCCCAGCGACCAGCCCGATGCGACAGCGCATTGGGCGCAGCCGCCGGCCGCAGACCCGCAGTTCGAAATCCCGAAGCTGGCCCCGGCAACACCGGTCGCACCGATGCCGCCGATCCCGGCCGTGCCGAGCTTCGCACCGGA
The DNA here is from genome assembly GCF_021129305.1 of Kineosporia babensis. Lineage (GTDB taxonomy): Bacteria > Actinomycetota > Actinomycetes > Actinomycetales > Kineosporiaceae > Kineosporia > Kineosporia babensis. Next base: position 659,744 of record NZ_JAJOMB010000001.1, read on the forward strand.
AGCACTGGCCGAGCAGGCCCAGCCACTACCGCCTGAGCAGTTCGGGGCGTACGAAGGTGCGGTCGAGTTCAGCCAGCCCGACGCGTCCTCTGGTGCTGCTCGTCCCGAATCGGATTTGGCCTACGGACAGCCGGATGCGCCGTCCCCGTTCGCCGGATTCGAGGCGCCTTCCCCCTTCACCCAGCCCGATTCCGCCCAGCCCGAATTCGCCCAAGCCGACTCAGCCCAGCCCGAATTCGCCCAGCCCGGCTCAGCCCAGCCTGACTCAGCCCAGCCCTACAACCAGGTCGCCCCCGCAAGCTGGGCCGCGCCTCTTCCCGGCCAAGGCGACTCGGCGATCACGTCTCCGTGGGCCACACCGGCGTCCCCGGGGGCAACAAACCCCACGCCGTTCAACGCGCCGCCCGCCAACGCGACCCCGGCCAACCCAACACCCGTCAACACCGCACCGGCCAGCCCCGTCCCCACAAGTCCGTCGACTGAGCTCAGCGCGTTGGCCGCCACCGCCCCGCGCGCCACGACGGTCCTACCCAAGAGCAAGACCCGCCGCTCGAAGAAGAACGTGCCGATCCAAAGGACAACACAAGTGGTCAACCCCGCGCCGCTCCAACCTGCCGCGCAGAACGTGCCAACTCCCGCAACGCCGCCCGAGCAGGCCGTCCCCGCTGAGACCACGCCAGGGGAAGAGTCCGGCCGTCACCGTCCGCGGCGCGACCGCAGCCGCGCTCGCCACACCGGTCCGGGCACTGACCCCTCGCTGGGTTCTCCCGACGGGGCCAGTCCGCTTGCGCCCCTGTCGGCCGCCCGCGCGGAGGTAGAGACACCGGCCGAGGGTGGGTTCAAGCTGTTCGGCATTCGCTTCGGTGGCAAGAAGAAGAAAACAAAGGACGCATCAACTCCCCAATCGTTCCAAGCCCACACATCGGCGGTCGAGGGCTCAGCGAACCCGGCAGCCGCCCCGATCCCGGCGCAGTACCCGGGCAGCACGGGCCTGGGCAACCCGGCGATGGCCAGCGCGGCCTGGGCCCGAGAGCCCGTGAGCGAGGGCGACTCCGATGAAGGCAACTCCAGTACGGGCACTCCGCCCGTCGGGAACGCACCCTTGGCAAGCAGTGAAACGGCCAAAACGGGCACGGTCAGCGCGGTTACAAGTGACCCGACGCTAGGCAACTCGAACTGGGGCACGGCACCTGCCGCTGATCCGTCCACGGGTGCCGGGGCCACTGGTGCTCCGTCCGCCAGTAACAGCCTGGGCAATCCGGCGGTGGCTGGTCCCACGACAAGTAACCCGGCCATCGGAGGCCACGAGACGTCGGCGCCCATGCCGCGACCCGACGCGTCCAGCGAGGCCGCCGCCGGCCATCCACCCGCGTGGGAAGTCATGGCGGCCCGGGCAAGCAGTGCCGCCACCGCTGGTGAAGTGTCCGCAGCCGAGGCGGTAATGGCCGCGAACCAGACAGCAGACGCTCCGGGCGCCGATGTTGGTCCCGTCGGCGAAGCGCACCTGAGCACCGAAACAGACCTGGGTTCCGAGGCAGGTCTGGGTTCCGGGGCAGGCCTAGTTTCCGAAACAGGCCTGAGGTCCGGGGCAGGCACAGGTTCCGAAACAGGCCTGGGTTCCAGCGCCGACACAGGCTCCGGTACAGACCTAGGTTCCGGTACAGACCTAGGTTCCGGTACAGACCTAGGTTCCGGTACAGACCTAGGTTCCGGAGCAGGCCTGGGTTCCGGAGCAGGCACGGGCTCCGAAACAGGCCTGGGTGCCGGGGCAGGCATAAGCTCCGGTACAGGCCTGGGTTCCGGGACAAGTCTGGGTTCCGAGACTGGTCTGGGTTCCGAGACTGGTCTGGGTTCCGAGACTGGTCTGGGTTCCGAGACTGGTCTGGGTTATGAAGTGGACCTGGGTTACGAAGCTGGTCTGGGCTACGAGGCATCCCTCGGCTACGGAGCAGACCTGGGCTACGAAGCAAGTACTGGTTACGAAGCGGGCCTGGGCTACGGAGCGGACCTCGGTTACGAAGCAGGTCCAGGCTCGGAGCACGGCACTGGCCTTGAAAAGGCTACGAACACCGAGGCAGATGTGAGCGCCGAGACAAGCGCCAGCTTCGGAACGGATGCTGGTCTCGCCGCGGGCGAAGATGCCCCGAACTACCCATTCGCAGAAGCGCTTCCAACCGCTGCGCCGGATCAGAGCGCGGCAGCGAAGACGAGCACCACCCCTCAGCCCGTCTTCGCTGACCACGAAGTCCAGTTCCTCGCACCGAGTCTGCCCGCCCCAAGCACCTCCCCGGAACAGAGCCAGACCGCCGGCCTTCAGCTCGACACCGCCCGACCGACCGAGAGTCCCAGCGCAGAGGTGACCGACATGAGCGCGCAGTCCATCGTTCCTGCGCAGGCCATCGTTCCGGCCCAACCCGGGGCGCCCGAGACCGAAAACGCTCCATCCGGAACCATCACGGCCGAAACTGTGACTGCCGAAACCGTGACGGCTGAAACCGCAACAACCGAGAGCGTCTCGCCCTGGGACGTCCCGACCGACGACGACCCCGCCTGGGCCAACCCGACCGACACGAACAACCCAGCCAACTCAGCCAACTCAGCCAACCCCGCTGAACCGGCCAACCCGGAGTTCGACGAGAACCAGCCCGTGACCGCCTGGGCGTTCCAGCCCGACCCGGCCCCGGCGTCCTCAATTTCGGAAGCGGACCACCCCGGCCCCGAGACGTTCGAGCACGAACCGCCGTTGCCCGTCCCGACCGCCCCGCTGTCCCTGACCGACTTCCTGATCAGCCACGCCACCAGCCACCCCGAAAGCCCCGAGAACCCCGAGAGCCCCAACAACCCAACCCCCACCGAGCAGCAAGAACACCAGATCAGCGACCGCTCGGCCGAGTTCGACCATGCCTTCGACTTCGAGCAGGTGCGCGCGGGCGTCCAGGCCGGTCTGGAGACCGCCGAGCGGATCGCCGCGGGCCTGGCCCTGGCGTCGGACAAGCTGGCCCTGACCAATCTTGGCGTGCCGGCCGACTGGGCCGCCAACCTGCCGCTCGGAGACCGGTTCATGGCCGTGGTCGAGATGCTCGCCGAGATGCCGGAGGTGAGCATCTCCGAGGACATCGAGGTGGTCGCGGTGGTCGGCCCGCCCGAGGTGGTCGGCCTCGAAGCCGCCCGCACCGCAGTGGATCTGCCGCACAACGGTGGCCCGCGGATGGTGGTCACGATCCCGCACGAGGTGGGCCCGGACCGGCTCGACGCGATGAACCTGGTCGCCGCGATCCGTCCGGTGGTGGTCAGCATCCCGATCACTGCCGAGAGTGCCGAAGAAGCCGAGAAGATCCGCGGCGTGGTGCAGAACGTCAAGGCCGAGGCGGTGATCGCGGTGCTCGACGGCACCCGGTCGATGGCCGACAACCAGCGCTGGATGGAGTATCTGGGCAAGGTCGACGCAGTTGCCGTGGACGGTGTGCTGCACTCCGGCGCGCCGGCCGCGGTGATGGCCCTGGGCATTCCCGTGGTCCGCCTGGACGGCACGCCCGTCGACCGGATCGGCTGGGCCGCGCTGCTGTGCACCCAGCTCGCGGTGGGTGGCGCGACCTCGTGAAGCCGCTGCTGGTCGGCTGCGCGATCGCGGCCGTGCTGGCGGGCCCGTCACTCTATGCCCAGTACGCGGGGGGCGGACTCGACGGCGAGACCGCCCTCACCCGCTATCTGATCATGGCCGTGTTCTGCTCCATCGGCGCCGCGCTGATCCTGATGCTGATGGCGCGGTACCAGAAGGAGTGGGAGGCCAAGGACGAGGAAGAGGCCCGGGAGGCGGCCCAGAGCGCGGCCGAAGCCGACGCCCGGCGGGCCGCCGAAGAAGCCGAGGCCCGCCGCTCAGGCCAGCCCACCTGAGAACTCGAGCCTAGGAACTCAGGGCACCTCGCGCTCGATCTCGGCCAGCCAGATCCGGGCCGAGGCGTCCGAAGGAGCCCGCCAGTCACCGCGGGGCGAGAGCGATCCGCCCGCGGTGACTTTCGGCCCGTTGGGCAGGGCCGAGCGCTTGAACTGGCTGAACGCGAAGAACCGCTGCGCGAAGACCTGCAGCCAGCGCCGGATCTCCGGCAGGTCGAACTCGATCCGGCTCTCCGGCGGGAAATGCGGCGGCCAGTCCCCCTTACCAGCCTCGGACCAGGCGTGGTGGGCCAGGAAGGCGATCTTCGAGGGCCGGAACCCGTGGCGCAGCGTGTAGAACAGTGAGAAGTCCTGCAGCGAGTACGGCCCGACCTTGGCCTCGGTGCTCTGGGTGACGCCGTCCTCGCCGACCGGCACCAGCTCGGGGCTGATCTCGCCGCCGACCACGTCCTGCAGCAGCCGGTTCACCTCGGCGTCGAACTGCCCGGACGAGATCACCCAGCGAATCAGGTGCTGCATCAGGGTTTTCGGGACGCCACCATTGACGTTGTAGTGCGACATCTGATCGCCCACACCGTAGGTGGACCAGCCCAGCGCCAGCTCGGACAGGTCGCCGGTCCCCAGCACGATACCGCCGCGCTGGTTGGCCAGCCGGAACAGGTAGTCGGTGCGCAGGCCGGCCTGGACGTTCTCGAAGGTGATGTCGTAGACCGGCTCACCCCCGGCGAAGGGATGGCCGAGGTCGGTCAGCAACTGCTCGGCCGCGGGCCGGATGTCCAGCTCCTCGAACGTCACCCCGAGCGCCTTGCCCAGCCCGTAGGCCAGGTTCTTGGTGCGGTCGCTGGTGGCGAAACCCGGCATGGTGAAGGCCAGGATGTCGGTGCGGGGCCGGCCGGCCAGATCCATCGCCTTGGCCGCCACGATCAGGGCGTGGGTGGAGTCCAGGCCGCCGGAGACCCCGATCACGATCTTCGGCTGGCCGATCGCCCGCAGCCGCTGCCGCAGACCGGCCACCTGGATGTTGTAGGCCTCGTAGCAGTCCAGTTCCAGCCGGGACTCGTCGGCCGGCACGAACGGGAAACGCTCCACCTCGCGGCGCAGGCCGATGTCGCCGGCCGGGGGCTGCAGCTCGAACTCGATCCGGGTGAACTCGTACTCGTGATTGCGCCGGTTGTCGTCGAAAGAGCCCATCCGCAGCCGTTCCGAGCGGATCAGGTCGAGGTCGACGTCGGCCACGGTGCGCCGGTCGCCGGTCGGGAAGCGCTCCCCCTCGGCCAGCAGCACGCCGTTCTCGTAGATCATGGTCTGGCCGTCCCAGGACAGGTCCGTGGTGGACTCGCCCTCGCCCGCGGCGGCGAACACGTAGGCGGCCAGGCAACGTGAAGAGGCCGAGCGGCTCAGCAGTTTCCGGTCCTCGGCGCGGCCGATGGTGATCGGGCTGCCGGAGAGGTTGGCCAGCACGGTGGCCCCGTCCAGAGCGGCGAGGGCGCTGGGCGGCACCGGCACCCACATGTCCTCGCAGATCTCCACGTGCAGAACGAATCCGGGCACGTCGACGGCGGTGAACAGCAGGTCGTTGCCGAACGGCACCTCGGTGCCGGCGAAGACGATGCTCTGACCACCCTCGATCTCGGCGCCCGAGGCCATCTGCCGGGCCTCGTAGAACTCGCGGTAGTTCGGCAGGTACGACTTGGGGGCCAGGCCGAGCAGGCGTCCGTTGTGAATCACCGCGGCGCAGTTGTAGATCCGGTGCCGGTGGCGCAGCGGAAGACCGACGACGAGGACCGGGACGAGTCCGGCCGAGCCCTCGATCACCTTCAGCAGGGCCGCCTCGGTGTCGTCCAGCAGGGTCTCGTTGAGCAGCAGGTCCTCGATCGAGTACCCGGTGAGGGTGAGTTCGGGGAAGACCGCCAGGCCCACGCCCTCGTCGTGGTTGTCCCGGGCGATCCGCAGCACCGATTCGGCGTTGGTGTCCGGATCGGCGATCGCGGTGCGCATGGTGCACGCGGCGACCCGCAGGAATCCCTGGTGGTACGCGGAGTAGAAGCGCTGGCTCACGTGGGCCAGTGTCTCAAACCCCAAGTGCGGACGCTCGTCCCCGGTCCGGGAACAAGGCGCCACAAATGTCCTCAATCAGAACCAAAAGCCAACCTATGGACGTTCGTCCCCCACAACGTCCGTTGCTTTCAGTTCCTGCGCGTCCCGGCGATCTCCTCGACCAGACGCAACGCCTCGCTGAGCGACTCCAGGTAGGTGGCCGAGACGTCGTAGAGCGACAGGCCGCTGGCCAGCACCCCCTCGTCATCGTCCTGCTCGTGCGCCAGCACCGCCGACAACACCGAACCGGCCGGGCCCAGCCCGCTGACCAGGGCGTCCCGCACCGCCTCGGTCACCCCTGCGGACTCGGCCACCTGTTGCGGGGCCGTGCCCAGCAGTTCCGCCGCGCCGGACAGCAGCCCAGCCGTGAAGGCCAGGTCAGCGGCCGATTCCGGGGCCAGCGTGCGGCAGGCGTGCGCGCGGGCCAGCACTTTCCACAGGCGGTCGGCCGGGGAGGTCGCCGACGGGCCCTCCAGCAGCATCAGCACCACCCACGAGCGCAGGCGGACCGGGCCGATGATCACCAGGGCCTGGCGCAACGAGGAGATCTGCCGGCTGGCGCCGGCCAGGGCCGAGTTGGCGGTGCGCAGCAGCCGCATGGCCAGGCCGGGGTCGCTGCCGATCACCGGTTCCAGGCGGACGATGTTCAGATCCGGGTCGGCCAGCTCGCGCAACAGCCGCACGCAGACCAGCTGAGTCGGGGTCAGCGTCCGTCGTTCCAGCACCGACGGCTTCTCCAGCCACGGCCCCTGGAACAGCCCGAAGCCCAGGCGCGCCGCCCGCTCGAAGGTGGGCTGGTCCTCCACACCCGCCGCGATCAGCTCGCGACCGCGCTCGGCCACCCAGGCGGTCAGTTCGGCCAGCTGCTGTCCGGCGTGCTCGGCCAGGTCGATCCGGACGTAGTCGACCAGGTCGATCAGCACCGCGCTCTCCGGCTGGCCCCGGTAGTCGCACAGCGCCATCCGGTAGCCGTCGGTGCGCAGTTGCTCCACCCCGGCCAGCAGTTCGGTGTCGACGAGCATGGTCGCCGAGATCTCGACGACCACCCCGGCGGGCTCCACCGGGACCGGGATGATCCCGGTCAGGAAGGCCCGGGTGAAACTGATAAAGACCGGGCGCCCGCCCGCGATCCGGTCCACCCCGAAAGTGCCGAAGGTAGAGGCGATCACCTGCGAAGTCGCCCGGTCACCGCGCTCGGGGTCGCTCTCGCGGGGCCCGGAGTGGAACAGCACCTCGTAGGCCACCAGGGCGCGGCGCGAGTCGTACAGCCCCTGCCGTCCCACCCGGACGTTGCGGATCGCATCGGCCGGGGCACGCGTCTGCGCCGGTACCCGCGGGGTGTCCCGGGGTACCGGCGCAGCTGCCACGGTCTCGGACGGGGTGTCCGACATCGACGTGCGTCCTTGCCGTGGCTACTTGATCACGACCGAGAGGGTGCCCTCGCCGTAGCCACTGATCTTGATCTTGACGTCCATCCGGTTGCCGACCGTGGCGGCCAGCTGCGCGATGTCCGCCGGGACGGCCGCGTTCGGCGCGTACAGCTCGTACAGCCGTACGTGCGGGTGGTTCGGCAGGTTGAACACCGAGGCCATCACGTTGAGCACCTCGTAGCAGTTCTCCTCGAGGTCCTGCGAGAACGTGCGGGCCTTGATCGCCTCGTCGACGACGCCGCGCGGGATCATCCCGAGCGCCCCACCGATCCGGGCCGCGCACTCCAGGTCGACGACCACCAGGGCGGACGTCTTCAGCTGGTCGGTCACGTAGACCGCCACCGCGTTGGTGGACTTGGCCGGCGGGGGCATGCCGTCGTCGAGGTCGACGTCGCGGCCGACCAGGCCCTCGATGCAGTTACGCACCGAGTGACGGCTGGGCAACGGGGACTGGTTCTGGGTCTCTACAGTCATTTCAGGAAACCACCGATCCGAGCTTGTCCATGAATGCTTCCGCGGTGAAGGGCTTGACGATCACGCCGATCGCGCCCGCTGCCTGGGCGGTCTCGGCCATGTCGTCGCCACCCTCCGAGGTGACGAAGCAGAACGGCGTGTTGTCCCCGCTGGCCCGCAGGGCCTTCAGGAACTCGATGCCGTTCATCTCCGGCATATTCCAATCGCACAGAATGAGGTCGGGCTTGAGGGCCTTGACCTGCTCGAGTCCGTGCCGGCCGTTCTCCGCCTCGACGATCTCGTGCTTGCCCAGGCCGGCCTGGCGGATGGTACGGGTCACGATCTTGCGCATCACGGCGCTGTCGTCGGTGATCAGGATCTTCATGCGGTCGGCTCCAAGGTTGAATCGGAATTCGTGGGCGGCCAGAGAAGGTCCGCCACCGGGGCATCCGGATGGATGGCCAGTTGCGCCACGTGACCCAGCACGATTGCGCGGACGTAGGTGCTGGCGTCGGCCGGCCTGGCCGCCGCGAACTCCTCGACGTCCGAGATCTGCGCCGACGGCAGGGAGAGCCGGGCGTGGTGGCACAGCAGCGTTTTCACGTTCCCTCCGGCGATGTTGCTGATCTCAGCAATTGCATCGACCAGATCTGGCGTATCTGGAGTGCTCATCGACATCATCCGGGCGGCCATCACCCGGGCCAGGCCGATACCCACGCGTACCTCGATCACGGCGAACTCCCCTTCCGATCCGGGGGTTTCGTCCGATCGGTCATGAATTGCCAGGCGTGAGGTCACCGACGAGCCGTGCGGGAGCTGGTTCGTGGTGACGATCGCTTCCTGGCGCAGCACCGAGGACAGGACGTCGGTCAGGATCACGCCGAGCTCCTCGCGCAGGCCGTCGTCCAGGCCGGTGAAGACGCTCATATCGCCTCTCCGTTGCGGAAGATCATGACTTTCCCGGCCTCGACCCGCTCGAAGCTGTCGTCCAGGCTGAGCGTGCTCTCGGCGCCGCCCAGGACCAGGAACCCGCCGGGCCGCAGCACCCGCCGGACGTGTCCGAGAACCTGGCGTTTGGTCGGCTGGTCGAAGTAGATCAGCACGTTGCGCAGGAAGACGATGTCCATCGGGGGCAGGCCGGCCGGGGGCTCGGCCAGGTTGCCCTGCCGGAAGCTGGTCAGCGCCCGTACTTCCGGCTTGATCACCCAGTCCCGGCCCGCCTGGGTGAAGTACCGCAACAGGTACTTCACCGGCATACCGCGGTTGATCTCCATCTGGCTGTACCGGCCGGCCGTGGCCCGGGCCACCATCGTCGGGGAGATGTCGGTGCCGTGGATCTTCACGGTCTTGCCCGGGTGCATCGGCAGCCAGTCCAGCATCAGCATGGCCAGTGAATAGGCCTCCTGCCCGCTGGAGGAGGCCGCCGACCAGATGTTCAGGCTGGAGCCACCGATGCGTTTCAGCTCGGGCAGCATGATCTTGCTGAACGCGTCAAACGGCTCCTGGTCGCGAAACCACGAGGTCTCGTTCGTGGTCATCGCGTCGATCACCGCCTCGGTGGCGGCCCGGTCGTTGCGCCGCAGCCGGTACACCAGCGCCCCCACGTCCCGGTCGCCGAAGCGCCGGGCCACCGGGGTCAGCCGGGACTCGACCAGGTACTCCTTGCCCGGGTGCAGATCGATCGAGCTGATCTTGCGCACCAGGGTCGCTACGTAGGTGAAGTCGGCGTCCGCAATGCTCATGCCCTCACTCCGCCCGAAACCGGGCCGGTGGCCTGACGCATGGACGTAACACCCTGGTTCTGACTCAACGCCGCCGTCACTGTCGCCGCGATCTGTTCCAGCGGCAGCACCCGGTCCGCCTGCCCGGCCATCACCGTGGCCCCGGGCATTCCCCACACCACGCTGGTGGCCTCGTCCTGGACGAACACCTCACCGCCGGAGGTCCGCAGGATCCCGGCCCCGGCCGCGCCGTCGCGGCCCATCCCGGTCAGGATCAGCCCCAGCACCCGGTTTCGGTAGACCGGGGCGATCGAGCGGAACATCACGTCCACCGAGGGCCGGCAGAAGTTCTCCGGCGGCGCGTCGCTCAGGTGCACGAAAACGCTGGTCCCGCGCGATCTCAGCTCCATGTGATGACCGCCCGGGGCGATCAGCACCCGGCCGCGCTGCACGGTGTCGCCCTCCACCGCCTCGGTGACCTTCAGCCGGCAGGACGAGTCCAGGCGCTGGGCCAGCATTTTGGTGAACACCGGCGGCATGTGCTGGGTGATCACCACCGGCACCGGCAGATCGCCGGGCAGCGAGGTGAGCACCGAGGCCAGGGCGTCCGGGCCACCGGTCGAGCTGCCGATCGCCAGCAATCCGAACGGCTGGGTACGCCGGACGTTCGGTCCGTTCCGGGCCATTCCGGCCGGAGGCTGGGCGGGCGGCAGTGCCGTGCGGGTGGCCCCGGCCAGCCGGCGAGCGCCGGTCAGCGCCACCAGCTTGGGGATCAGCTGCTCGGAGATGTTCTTGCGGCTCTCCATCACGCTGCCGACATTGGCCGGTTTCGTCACGTAGTCGCTGGCCCCGGCCGCGAGCGCGTCCATGGTGCCGGACGCGCCGCGCTCGGTCAGCGTGGAGAACATCACGATCGGCAGGCGGGGCTGGGTCTTTCGGATCGCCCGGACCGCGTCGACGCCGTTCATCACCGGCATCTCGATGTCCATCGTCACCGCGTCCGGTTTCAGCTCCCCGACCTTGGCGATCGCGACCTGCCCGTTCTGGGCCACCCCGACCACCTCGATCCGGGGGTCCGCGTCCAGGATCTCCTTGATCAGCCGGCGGATCACCACCGAGTCGTCGACCACCAGGACGCGCACACGAGTCGCGCTCATACCCCCACCAATCCCAGGAGCGCCAGCTTGTCGGCGATCACCTCATCGGTGAACGGCTTGATCACGTACTCGTGCGCGCCGGCCGCCAGGGCCCGGACGATCTTGTCGTGCTCGCTCTCGGTGGTGACCATCATCAACGTCACCTCGCGCAGCTCCGGCCGGGCCCGCACCGCCTTGATGAAGCTCAGGCCGTCCAGCCGTGGCATGTTCCAGTCGACCAGCGCCACGTCCGGCACGTAACCGGTGCCGAGCAGGTCCAGCGCGTCCCGGCCGTCGAAGGCCTGGGCCACGTCGAAGCCGAGAGCGCTGAGCTGCCTGGTCAGGATGGCCCGCATGGCACGCGAGTCATCGATCACCAGTGCCCTCATTCGCTCGCCCCTCTCGTCCGGCCCCCGATGCGGCTCAGGCCGCGGAGGTCTGGCTCTCGTTGATCGCCAGCAGGGCCCGGGCGTCGAGCGCGAGCAGCAGCTTCTCCGGCATCGTGTAGGCCCCCAGCAGCAGCGAGCCGACCTGGGCGTCCACGGTCGAGGGGGTGGTCTCGAACGGGATCTGGGACACCTCGACCACCCCGCCGATCTCGTCCACGAGCAGGCTGACCGGCTCGTCGTCGACCCGGACCACCACGTTCACCTGCGGCTTCTCACTGGTGCTGGGCGGCAGGCCGAGCCGGGCGCGCACGTCGATCGCGGTCAGCACCTCACCGCGCAGGTTGATCAGCCCGGCCACCTCGGGCGGCGAGAGCGGCACCGGGGTGGAGGCGTTCATCCGCACGACCTCCTGGACCAGGGCGACCTCCACCCCGAACAGGTAGGAACCGACGTGGAACGTGGACAACTGGCTCATCGTGCCTCCTCGTACATGTCACCGAGCTGCTGCATCGTGGTGGCGCCGGCCGAGTCCTGGTAGAACGCCGGGTCAGCGGCCAGCACCGCGGCCTGCACGTCGAGCAGTTCGACCACCCGGTCCCCGACCACGATCGAGCCCAGCAGGGCGTGGTCGTCGATGTCCGAACGCGAACCGGCCCGCTCGGTGGCGATGTCCATGATCCGCTCGACCGCGAAGCCGACGCTGCGCTCACCGCGGGTGTAGACCACCAGTTGCAGCCGCTCGGCATCGACCTCCTCGCCGTAGGCGCCGAGCAGGTTGGCCAGCCGGACCAGCGGCATGATGTGGCCCCGGTACTGGACCACCTCGCGGCCGCCGACCCGCTCGATCGTGTCGGTCGGGATCTCCTCCAGCCGGGTGACCATGTCCAGCGGGATGGCGGTGCGCCGGCCCCCGGACAGCTCGACCACCAGCACCGGGTCGATCGAGGTGGTCTCCTCGGTGACCGCCGAGCTGGCTGCCCCGGCCGGATTGGACAGCACGTCGGACTGCCGGGCGATCGCCGTGGCGTCGAGGATCAGCACCACGCTGCCGTCGCCGTGGATGGTGGCGCCCTGGTACATCGGCAGCGACTTCAGGTGCCGGCCCAGCGGCTTGACCACGATCTCCTGGGTGTCCAGGACGTCGTCCACGACCAGGCCGAAACGGTGCTGCTCGGCCTGCAGCACGACGATGAAACCGCCGCGGCCGTCGCCGTTCTTGCCGCCGCCGCTGGAGGTGCCGAACGGCACCAGGCCGAGCTGCTCGTCCAGCTGCACCAGCGGCAGCAGGGCCCCGCGCAGCCGGTAGACCGGGGCACCGGAGATGTGCTCGATGCCGCCCCGGGCGTGTTCCCCCGAAAGGCGCACCAGCTCCAGCACACTCACCTGCGGCACCGCGTACCGGTGGCCGTAGCAGCCGATGGTCAGGGCCGGGATGATCGCCAGGGTCAGCGGGATGCTGAGCCGGAAGGTGGAGCCGGCACCCTTGTTCGAGACGACGTCGACGGAACCGCCGATCGCCTCGATCCGGGTCTTCACCACGTCCATCCCGACGCCACGGCCGGAGACGTTGGTGACCTTGGCCGCGGTCGAGAAGCCGGGCAGGAAGATCGACTGGGTGATCTCCCGTGGCGTCATCTTCTCCAGCCCGGCCTGGGTGACCAGACCGCGCTCGACCGCCTTGGCCCCGACGATGGTGTGGTCGATACCCGCACCGTCGTCGATGATCTCGAGGTGGACCAGGCCGGCCTCGTGGTAGGCGCGCAGGGTGAGCGTGCCCTCCGGGTTCTTGCCCTTGGCGGTCCGCACGTCCGGCGGCTCGATGCCGTGGTCGATGGCGTTACGCACCAGGTGCGTCATCGGGTCCTTGATCGCCTCGAGGACGCTGCGGTCGAGCTCGGTGTCGCGACCTTCCATCTCCAGCTTGACGTTGCGGCCGAGCTGGCGGGAAAGGTCACGGACGACTCGGGGCAGTTTTGACCAGACCGTGTCGACCGGCTGCATCCGGGTCTTCATGACCTGTTCCTGCAGCTCGCTGGTGATCAGCGAGAGCCGCTGGGCGGAACGGGCCAGGGCGCTGTCGTTCTGCTCGTCGAGCTCGGAGACCAGCGCGTTGCGGGAGAGCACCAGCTCGCCCACCATCGACATCAGCGTGTCCAGCAGGCCGATGTCGACCCGGACGGACGACTCCACCACCGAGCGCTTCTGCTCACCGCCCTCGCCGGGGTCGGCGGGCGGAGCGGGAGCCGGCTTCGCCGCGGGGGCCTCGGCGGCTGCGGGTTCGGGCTTGGCTTCCGGGACGTTGGTGATCGAGACCTCGGCGGTGACCACCTGGGCACCGGTCGGGATCTCTTCCGGGTGCCCCTTGGCCGCCTCGGCCAGCTCGTGCGCGGCCTCGATGGCCTGCTCGGCGGCGGCCTGGGCGGCCGCCTCCACCACCTCTTCGGTGCTGGGGGCCTCGGCTGCGGGCTCGTCCGGGCTGCCGGCCTGGGCCGGGATCAGCGGGGCGGGAGCCGCGGCACCGTCCTCGAGCAGCGCACCCAGACGGGTCACCAGCTCGGTGTGGTCGACCTCGCCCTCGGCGCCGGTGGCCTCGATGTTCGACAGCAGGCCACGCACCGCATCGACCATGGCCAGCAGGGCGCTGGCGCGTTCCTCGTTGAGCTGGATCAGTCCGTCACGCATCCGGCTGAGCAAGTTCTCACCGACGTGGGTGAGCTTCTCCAGCTTGTTGAACGCAAGGAAACCGCTGGTGCCCTTGATCGTGTGGATGGTGCGGAAGATGCTTCCCAGCAGATCACGCGAGGTCGGGTCCTGCTCGAGCGCGAGCAGGTCGGTGTCGAGCTGGTCGAGGTTTTCGTGTGACTCGACCAGGAACTCGGCAACGATCTCGTCGATCGCCTCCATCGACTCTCCTTCAAGAACAACCACGGGGTCCGGACGTTGGCTTTTCCATCGGCATCCCGGGTTCACTCTTGAGGAGGCCCACGGGGGATGCCGGTCTCTCGGGCTCTGGCTGTCGGTTCTTGGGCTCTGGTTGGCGGTTCTTGGGCTCTGGCTGTCGGGCCGGCTAGTTGAGGTCGATCAGGCTGACGTAGCTGGGGATCTTGATGCAGCCGGACTTCTTGCCCACCTTGGCCAGGCCGGCCCGGTCACCCTTGGCGAAGCCGCTGGGCGAGGAGTCGGTGAGCGTCGGGTACATCTGCGAGCGGCGGCTGCCGGCGTGGTTCAGGCCGCTGGCGTGGCCGAGCTCGTGCAGGATCACGTTGCTCTGCCGCTTGCCCGTCCCGAAGCCGGTCTTCAGCTTCTGGATCGCCTTGGCCTCGAGCACCACGTAACCGCGCATCACCGCGGCGCCCTCGCCCTGGCTGCCGTACCAGGTGGACCACAGCACCCCGCCGTAGCCGAGGCTCATGTCGGTCATCGGGAAGTCGGTGCGCTTCTTGTTCACCGCGGCCACCACGATCTCGGCGGGCTGCCAGGACAGGTTGTCCTGCCGCGGCACGAAACCGGTGGTGCCCTGGTAGCGGTAGGTCATCCCGGTGGCGGCGCTGAGCTTCTTGAACGAGGTCTTGATGGTCCGCAGCATGGCCGCCCGCTTGTGCTTGGGCAGACCGCTGAGGTTGACCTGGTACGTGATCGCCCGCTGGCACGGGTTCCAGCGCGCGTTGACCGTCTTGCCGCTGTTCAGGCGCACTTTCATCAGCGCGTACGAGCTGGGCCGGGAGATCGTGCGGCTGGAGCCGCTGACCGACTGGCTGGCCCGGCCGGACGCACCGAACGAAGGCCCGATCCCCAGGTTCAGTGGGTCGCTCAGGCTCAGCGGGCTGCTCAGCGGCGGGGTGTCCTTACCGGCGCCGTTCCTGATCTTCAGCTGCGAGGACGCGGACTTGGAAAGGCTCTTGGAGGAGGAGCCCTGGTCCATGCGCTCGGCCGCCAGCTGCGCGGCGACCATGGCGATCACAGCAACGATGGCGGCGATGGTCAGGCCCAGCCAGGACCCTGCGCGTCGACGGTGTGCACCGGTGGCCAAACCGCATCCCTCATTCCCTCAAGCCACCTGCAAGGCCGGTTCTTCGCCAGGACCTGCGGGGGCTGCCGTCCGGGTGACGTGGTCACCACCCGTGACTTGAGGTTCGCTGACGCACGGTGTCGAGGGGGACCTGCCGATCGGGTGAAGGCCCTTGCTGCAGGGGGCGATTCAATGACGGACGGTTCTGGTCACCGTCTCGTTCGGCCGCCGACAGAAGGGGAAGTTGAGGGACGATAAGGACTTTGGGACTGCGCCGAGGGCATGAAGGTGACCCAGCGTGGCTAACTCAGCGCCGATCTTGAAGTCTCGACCCATTCGGAGCAGTGACAACCCGGAACTGACTACAAGTAACCATCGCACCCACCAAACACTGCACTCCCACCCACGCCCTCCACCACCCCCTCCCGCTCACATCACCAACCTCACCCACCACCTCTTTCCACCAACTCCCCCGCTCGCCCCCACCGACCTTTCCCACCAACCCCTCCGACCCACCATTCCCACTCGCCTCACCCACCAACCCTTCCCGCCCACATCACCCACCGCCCCTTTCCACCAACTCCCCCGCTCACCCCCACCGACTTTTCCCACCAACCCCTCCGAACCACTCACCTCACCCGCCGCCCCTTCCCTACACGGCTCCCCATCAACCCCTCCCATCTGCCTCTCGTACTCACTTCCCACCGACATCCCCGCCCGCCTTGTCCCCACGCACCCACCCCGCCCCACCGAGCCGCCCGTCGAGTCCGCCGGTAGAGCTCGCGTCCCATTTTGTCGGTGGTGAGGCATATGATGGTTTCGTCGGTGGGAGAGCCACCGATCCTGTTGGGGGACGGGGTGATTCGCGTGGGAGACCTGGCCGAAGGGCGTCTGCACCGGCGCACGCCACAAGAGCTGGCAGCGCTGGCCGAGTGGTTGCTGGACGAATTGGATCCGGCGGTGTTCTCATCCGAATCCCCGGCTGCTGACGCTGATGTACTGGTAGAACTAGCTATTCAGCAGGAGTGGATGATCCGCTCGATCCAGGCCCAGCGAGTCAGGACGCTGGCGCAGGCAGTCAAAGTGATGCCCCCAGCCCGCCGCTTCGCCCGAAAGTCCAGCGGCAGTGGCCAGGGCAGGCATCCTGACCGAACTGCGGATACCGACCAGGCTGCAGACTCCAACCAGCCTGCGGGCCCTGAGCAAGATGTCGACTCCGCCACCCGGATCTCTCCGCTGCGGCTGATCTCGGCCCGGGTGGCGCCCGAGGTGAATTGCCATCCCCGGAGCACCACCACGCTGCTGGAACATGCCCGGGGCTTGGTCGAGGATCTGCCCACGATCATGAACCTCTTCGGCCAGGCGCGACTGGACCAGGCCCGGGCGGTCCTGATCACCAAGATGCTGCACCAGGCCACCGAGAAGATCGATGACTTCGAACCCGGCAGCAATCGGTGGGTGATGACCGAGACGATGATCGCCAGCCAGGCCCCCGGCCTCACCGCCCTGGAACTGGAAAGGCTGATCAACCGGCTCCTGCTCGAACTGCAGCCGGACGCCGGCGTACCGGCTCACGAAGAGGCCCGCCGCAGCCGTCACGTGCAGTTCGAGGCTCTGGACGATGGCATGGCTCTGATCAGCGCCATGGTCCCGGCCGACATCGCGCAATTGCTGCACGGCTTTCTTGACGCCGTTGCGGACGCCGAACGTGACAGTGCCCGGGCGGCGGGCAATGTCGATCCCCGCACGCATGATCAGCGCTGTGCCGATGCACTGGCCTCGCTGGTCCAGGCCGTAACCAACGGCATGCGTATTCCGCTGGCTACCGACTCGGAAACCGGCGAGAGCGCTACGTCAGAACGACCTCCGGCAGCCGACCAGCCAAATCCGACGGTTCCGCCCGCCGAGGTGGTTCAGGCGTGGAGGCAGATCCTGTCCATGAACGGTGGCCGCAGCCGCAAGACTCTCCTCAACGTCACGATCACCGATGCCACTCTGCTCGGCCTGGACAACACCCCCGGCCTCCTCGAAGGCCATGGCCCGGTTGCGGCCAGCCTGGCGCGCCGTCTGGGCATCAAGCCCGCTCAGGTCAACCTGATTGTCCTGCCCGATGCCTGCACTCATCCTCCGGCACACAACTCGGACCAGGCCGAGAAGGCACGTCGGAGATCCCCGTCAGAAGCGCCCTGCCCGGCCGGTCTGGATCACACCCTGCCTGGAGTCAATCGCTACCGGCCCGGGAGAGCTCTCACCGCCATGCTCACCGCTCTCTACCCGACCTGCGTGTTTCCTGGCTGCTCCACCCCGGCCGCACGCTGCGACCTAGATCATCTCAAACCCTTTGACCAGGGCGGCGTTACCTGTCCCTGCAATATGCGCCCGTGCTGTCGCAGCCATCATCGCTTGAAGACGTTTGGAAGCTGGAGTGCCCGAGCCTCCGGGCCGGACGAGCCCTATCCATTTGGCTCGACGGTCTGGACGGCACCCAACGGGAGCCAGCACCACACGCCGTCACCTTGTCTACCGGGTATGCCTGGCTGGGCACTCTCCTCCGTACCCTCCGACCCCGCACCTTCACCACTGTCCAGAGTCGATCTCATGCCTGCCGAGGAACGCACCGTCCGACGCACCCGCAAGTGGCAGAGCGGCCTGGACTGGTGGACGAGCTACAAGACGAAGATGCGTCAACAAGCCGAACAGCGGGCCCGGGAAAACCCGCCACCACTGCCCAGGCCCCGTCATGCACCTTGGGGCGAAGGAAGAGGACGAGTTCCCGGCCTGGGCGAACCGCCGTTCTGAACTGATCGTACGGAGACTTGCTGTGGAGAGCCGTTGCTGGGAAGCACCGAGACATGGCGAAGGGCCGACACCCCTTCTGGGATGCCGGCCCTTCGCCGGTGCAACACCTTTCGGTGCCATACCTTTCGGCGTGAGAGCTTGCTCAAGCCTTCCGGTTCAGGATTTCAGCGGGCCATCGGCCCACCGATCACTTCACCTTGAGCTTGACCACCTTGCTCTTGCCCATCGTGGTCCCGGGCGCCTTGTAGGTCACGTAGAAGGAGCGCGTGCCCTTGGCCACCTTCACCGTCACCTTGGCGACCCCGGTGCTGCTCGAGGTGACCTTCTTGACCAGCGGGTCCTTGCTGCCGGCCACGTCACGGTAGAAGTTCAGCGGCGCCTTGACGTTCGGGTCACCGTTGGCCGACAGCTGCACCCGGCCCTTGCCCAGCGCCTTGGCGCTCAGGCTGACCTTCGACCAGACCTCGGTCAGGGTGGACGGGCTGCTCATTCCGTTGGAACGGACGAGGAACCGGGTCGACTTGTCGACCTTGATCGCCATGCCCCACTCGCCCTCGGCGTCAGTCTCCACGGTCTCGGCCAGACCGTAGGACTTCTCGCCCGACTCCTTGGCGTAGACATCGACCGAGGAGTTGGGCAGGAACGTACCGGAGAGCTTCGCCGTCCCACCGGAGCCGCCGGCCGTGACGTTGGCCGTCGAGCTGATCGTCAGCTTCTTGGCCGCGATCGAGATCGTGCTGTCCGCGGTGTCCTTCGACGCAGGAGCCGTGAAGCCAGCTGCGACGAGGGTTGCGTTCGGCGTCAGAGTGGCCGGGTTGTTGTTGATCTCAGCGGTGAGCTTGACGTCACCGCTGGAGTTCGTGCCAGTGACGAAGGTCGTGCTGAACACACCGGCCGAGTTGGTCGTGACCTGAGCAGCGCCCAGAGCCCCCACCGTGGCCGGGTCACCCGTCAGGTTGACAACAGCCGACGGGACCGGGTTTCCGAAGATGTCCATGACCTTGCCGGTGACGATCAGGGTCGACCCGGGGGCGCCAGACACGTCGTTCACACTCACTTCCCAGCCGGCAGCCGCAGCCGGCGGGTTGACGGTGACCGTGGTGTCCTGCGTGGTGCTGCCCGAGGTGGCCGAGACCTTGAGGTCCCCGGACTTGCTGAAGTACACGTAGGCGCCAGAGATGACACCGGACGCGTCGCTCACCACGTCGAGGGTCTTGACCAGCTTGTCCGAACCGACGCCCGGCGTAGCGGTCTTGGAGAACCACACGCCCTCGTCACCCTTGAGAGTGACTGCCTTGTAGGCCAGGACGGCGTTCGCCGCGTCGTAGACCGTGCCGGTGACGGCGCCCGTCGTGTTACCGAACGGCGGCGTACCCGTGTTGGCCTGCGCCGGAACCGGGGCCGCATTGCCCAGGAGACCAACGCTCTTGGCACCGGCAGCCGGAGCCGTCAGCGTGATCTTCGAGACGGCGGCCGCGCTCGCCCAGCGGATGGTGCCGCCCGCGGAGCTCGCATCCGGAATAGTGCCGTACACGAAGTCGAACGTGGTGGTGTCGCCAACGGCCGGAGCCGGCGTGGTCGGCGCCGTGTAGGTGTAGCTGAAGGTGCCGGTGCTGCTCAGCGGCGCGAAGCCGGCCTGAGTACCGTCCGGAACCTGCACCGTCACCTGGGTCGAGTCGCTGCTGCCGGGAACGAAGGCCCCACCGAACTGGTCCTTGATTTCACCCTTGAGCACAACCGTTGTTGTGCCAACTGTCGGTGTGAGTTCGGCTGAGGTGCTTGTGGTGTCGATCGTGGTGGCCGCGGCCGCAGCGTATGTCGTGGTCAGCTGGGTAGCGTTGACACTATTAGAAGAGGCCGCCACGGTGTAGCTGCCTGCGGACGGATCGCTCGACGTAACCTTGAGTGTGGCCACACCCTTTGAATCGGTCGTGGCGGTGTAGGCCTTGCTGGTTGTCGTCGCCGCGCCAGCAGTGCCGTCAGCAGTCAGCTTGGCGACGTTGGCGTCGGTGCCACCCAGCGTAAAGGTGACCTTGGCTCCAGCCACTGGCAGAGCCGCCGGCGTCGGTCCGTCCTTAGCGGTAACAGTGTACTCAACGGTGTTTGTCCCGGCCTTCACTGCCACCGCCGAGCCGGTGACCTTCACCTTGCCGTCCACGGCAGGCGCTGCCAGGGCGAGTGCGGCCACCGTGCTGGCCGTCACCGTGACCGTTTTCGCCGTACTGGCGGGGTAAGCTGCGGAGCTCGCTGGCGCCGTGGCCGCAAGGTCGCCCTTCACCGTGACCGAGCCCGCTCCAGTCGGCGTGCCCACCGCGTACGTCATCTTGTTGGTGGTCGTGGAGTAGTCGGGGTGGACGCCCGACGCTGCCGCGATTCCGGTGGTACCAGTCTGAGCTACATCGAGCCAGGTCAGATCCTTGAGCCGACCAGCGAGACCGGTGGCCACTCCACCTCGGGCATCCGACATGGAAAGGGTCTTGTTGTAGGTGATCTCCGCCGGGATGGCATCACCGGCCGAGGCCGGAGAGGTCGCCGCAATGACCGGGTCGACGTCGTCGCTGGTGCTCGTTGTGGTGCCGGTGCCGCCCGTGTCGAAGACATTCAGGGTGACCACGGCCGAAGTCCGCTCGTCGGCCGAGTCGTACACCGAGTTCGCGTTGATGTCCTGGAAGAGCCGGAGCTTGTAGGTACCCGGCACGTCACCGGTTACGTACAGGTTGTCGGTCTGGGCGACCGTAGCCAGGGAAGCGGCTGCAGCGCCGGGGGTGCTACTCCCCGGAGTAGACGTGGCTGACGTGAGTGTGACATCGACGCTTCCCGCGTCCTTCAGCGTGTTCGCAACCTGAGTGATCGGACCGACATTCGTCCCCGAGAGCGAGCCACCGTAGGTGATCGTGTAGACCTGCCCTGACAGCGCGACAGTCACATCGTTGCCATCTCCCACGACGGCGTTCAGCGCAGCTGCGAGTGCGGTGTCTGTATAGGTGGTAATCGATGCTGTACTAACACCGTCAACCGACACTGTATAGGCACCCGTGGTAGGCGTGGCGCTGCGGGTCAGTGTCTGTACTTCGCTGACGTTCACGGCCGCACCGACTTGAGTAAAGCCGGTCGAGGCAGCGGCGTTGCTCGCCGCCTTCTGGTACGAAACGTGACCACCAGTTGGAGCGCTGTCGACCGCCAGCACCATGTTGGTCAGTGATGTCTCTTGGATCTTCATCGCGTAGGCCGCGTTCGCTGCCGCGGCCGAAGCAGATCCGAAGTTGCCGACGCCGATCGATGTCGCGCCGCTGTTGAGTCCGATCTCCGTGCCTGCCGCGAAGGCCGGCGAGGCAAGGACACTAAAACCGGCGGAGCAGAGGGCGGTCACGCCCAGCGCGGCGATCGGGATCCGCGCCTTTTTGCTGTTGAGGTTCATGAAGCGAGTTCCTTCCTCTGCGATCGGCACCCCACGGCGGCGACCGCTTCCTTGACCCGTGACCGTGAAAGTTCCCGTCCCCCAACCGCGCCACTTCTAACGCGGAGGGTTCGGCGGGGTCCGGGCTGTCACTGAGATCAGACACGGATCGACGACTGCGACCCGACACAGAATGTAGGGGAAGGACTACCGACGGGCATGGCTCTGGGCTTGTCCCGACGTGTCACCCGCATCAGCAGACGTCGGGCGCATCACGAATAACACCCGAGAATCGGGACATCACCGGCCAGTCGCCGCCAACGGCTTGAAGTTTCGCAGTACGCCTTGGTAAGCACGCCCACCTGCACTGTTTCGCCACGAAAGATCCTCTGGAAAAGAGATTCTCAAGATCAGCGCGGGTGGTTTCTCAAGGACTCTCGCGCGGAGTGTCCCCTCATCTGAGGGGCGTTTCCGGGAGGTGACGTCACCCGATCGGCCGTGTCGTCCTTCACTCCGATGCCGCAGCGGGGCCGAATAAGGCCGAACGCCCGAGGCGATCAAGTAGCCGTAGGGTGTTCCAATCTCCGCAGAACGCCTTAGCCCCAATGGGTTACGCCAGACGGTCTACCCGGTCGTAACCGGATCCAGCGCAAACCAGATGGCAGACGCGTATGGTGCCCGCACGCGTCCCCCATTTGAGTTTTCGTTCAACAAAAGTAGAGCTGCGGTGTATCAGCAGGGGCGGGCCGAGACGACCGCCGGGATCGGCGATCGGTCGGCGATCCAGGCCGCGCAGTCGGGCGAGATCCAGCCGGCCCTCCCCGGACCGCTGAGCGGTGGTCGGCCATCAGGTCGCGTCGGTGGATGGGTTCGTGATGGGCGGCGCGGTTGCGGACGAAGAGCCAACCTCCACCATCGCGGTCGTGGTCATCACGGCCGCCGCCGTAGCGACGTTCCATTCGTAGAGCCCGAAGGCCAGCTGGTGATCGCCCTGCGCCGCCAACTCGTAGCGAAGTCACCAGTGCGCTAGGAAAACAGAACGCTGCTCCGGCTCGGACGGTTCGACATGCCCAGTCGTTAACCAGAGGTGCCGAAGTCGGGTGCAGTGCTGGTTCATTGCGTCAATGCCCAGGGAGCCACGTCGCAGTCGGCGGCGTCGTGGAGGTCGAGGCCGAGTCATCCAGGACGCGCCATGCTCGCTTCCGCCACCCTGGCGCCGGACAGC
Source organism: Kineosporia babensis (assembly GCF_021129305.1). Taxonomy (GTDB): domain Bacteria; phylum Actinomycetota; class Actinomycetes; order Actinomycetales; family Kineosporiaceae; genus Kineosporia; species Kineosporia babensis. Next base: position 682,294 of record NZ_JAJOMB010000001.1, read on the forward strand.
TGCACTCCACCAAAGCCATTAACGCGTAAACAAAGTGCTGTCAGAGACACTTTGTTTACGCGTTACCGGGTGGGCGCCCCAACGCGGTACGGAGCGTGGTCACGGTGCCGGCGCCCAGGCCAAGCAGTCGCAGTCGTCGTGGAAGATCGAATCGCGGTCTGGGCAGAGGTCGAGCCCGGTTCAACGGTGGCCAGCGCGCTCGAGATGCTTGCAGAAACGGTGCGCAAGTATGCGCTTTCCATCGTGAGCCATGTCGAATCAGCCCAGCTGATGACATCTGTCTGGCCCTGACGCCTGTGTCAGTCACCAACGAGAAGATGCAGGAAACCTCAGTTGACATCCGGTTCTAACGCCGTCACTCTAGGTGCGAAGACCCCGGAACGATCCCTGGCAGAGGCCATATCGCCGGGGTTACGCCTTTGGCGGCCCAGGGGCGGCTATCCCGACGTCGGCGGTGTCGAGGCCGAGTACATCCCTGGTTGTTCCCGCAAACCCGTAGGAGTGGGGCCGAGTCTGGGAAGGCCCGGCGGTCGTCAGCAACGACCACCGGGCCCATTGTCCTATCTCAGAACGGCTGAAGCGTCAGCGTCACGTTCTTGGGCGCGTTGTCCTGGATGTACGAGGCCTGTTCGCAGACATCGTCGTAGGCGAAGCCGTAGGCCTTGCCGTCGACGGTGTTCTCGTGCAGGACCCGGGAGTAGTGGTTGGTGATGTTGTTGCGGTAGTACGAGGCCGGCGTGGTGATCGGCTGGTTGTTCTGCAGCAGGACGCTGCGGTTCAGCGAGGCGGCCAGGATGGCGCCGATCGGGCCGCTGACCCCGTCGTTGGGTGAGACCAGGGCACCGTTGCAGAAGAAGACGTCGCGGGTGGTGGGCTTGGCGAAGGTGGCCTTGACCGCACCGTTCTGCCGGAAGACGAAGTTGTTGCCCTCGACCCGGCCGACGTACTTCTGGTTGTTGGCCGTCATGTTCAGGTCTCGCGTGCTGTAGTGCTGCCAGCGGCCGTCGATCTCGGCGTCGAAGTAGGTCTTGGAGAACAGGCCGGCGTCGATGCCGTGGCCGGGGGCGATCACCCGCAGGTTGCCCTGCACCAGCTTCTCGAAACCGGCCTGCTTCTTCAGCGCCTCGAAGACCTTCGCGCGGCCGCCGTCCTTCCACTGCGCGATCGACTGGGTCTTGCTGCCGCCGAGCGTGATGTACATGGGCAGGCCGAACATGTCCACCATGGTGGTGTTGCAGAACATGCCCGCGTCGTTGTTCGTGAACTCCATGAAGTCGTGCACGATGTTGTAGGACGGGTCGCTGCTGACCCAGCCGGCCGGGTACTGCAGGCCCACGCCGCTGCCGGTGCCGACCACCTTGAACTTGAGCTGCTGCCCGATCGAGATGTAGACCCGGCCCGAAAGGGTGGCCAGCGGCAAGGTGTTCAGCTCGCTGAGCCGGATGCCGTAGTTGGTGAAGCCGTTGTTGCTGTTGTCGGACAGCGCGATCTCGGCGAAGTTGCCGTCCTTCTTGATGTGACCCATCTTGCCGGTGCTCAGGTGGGTCCCGACCGCGTGCACCCAGATCTGGTCGCTGCTCTTGCCGGTGTTGTTCACGATCTTCAGCGGCAGACCGTTGGCGGCGTGGACGAGCTGGGGCAGGCCGAAGAAGCCTGCGGCTCCCAGGACGCTGCCGCCGATGGCTCCGCGGATCAGGGTGCGACGGTTCAACGAGGGCATGGCTCTATTCCTAAAAGTGTGAGGGTTAAACGGGACTCAACGAACGAAGGTGAACGAGTCAAGGTCGACGAACTCGGACGGCTGGCCTGAGGTGAAGGTCAGGTAGACGTCGTGCGTGCCGGTGATCGCGGACATCTCGCCCGGAATATCCTTGAACTTGTCCCAGCCGCCGGTGTTGGCGACCGAGATGGTCGAGACCGGCTCGGCACTTTCGCTGTCCAGCCGGACCTCGATCAGGCCGCTCACACCGTTCTCGGCTCCGGAAGCGGCCTGGGCGACGAAGGTGTGCGCGGGCTGCTGCCCGAAGTTCACGCCCTTGAACACGGCCGAGTCACCGTCGGCGATGTTGCCCAGCTTCTTCGCGTTGCCGTTGGCCGCGGTCTTGATCCCGCGCTCGGTGTCGAAGCTTTCGGCCCGGATGGTGCTGAACGCGTCGCGGTTGCCCGGTTCCTGGGTGTCGACGGGTTCCTCGGACTCGACCGGCTCGCTCGATTCCTCGGGCTGCGTAGTCTCCCCGGCGTCTCCAGTTTGCCCGGCTTCCTCGGTTTGCCCGGCGTCCTCAGTCGACTCGGAACCGCCCTTCTGCGAGACCGACACGTAGTCAACCACCATGGGCCGGCCCTCGGCGGTCTGCTCGGTCGGCATCCCCGGCCAGCCGCCACCCACGGCGACGTTCAGGATCAGGAAGAAGCCGTGGTCGGTGGCCTTGGACCAGGTGTCCGCGGAGACCTGGTCGGCCTTGACCGTGTGGTAGTTCTCGCCGTCGACGTACCAGCGGATCTGCTCGGGCGAGGTGCTGCGGTCGAGTTCCACCGCGTAGGTGTGGAAGTCGGCCTGCAGACTCGGGCTGAACCCGGTCTTGCTGTTGCCCAGGCCGGTGTGCTCGTTGCACTCCCCGCCCGGGGCCGTGCCGCAGTGGACGGTGCCGTGCAGGGTGTTTTCGCCGTTGACGTTCTCCATCACGTCGATCTCGCCGATGCCCGGCCAGTTGTTGTAGACGCCGCGGAACGGCTCGCCCAGCGACCAGAAGGCCGGCCAGATGCCCTGCGCCTCGGCGCCACTCACGTCGGGCAGCTTGATCCGGCTCTCGAACCGGACCACCCCACCCTCGGGAGCCGCGAAGTCGCTGCGCTGGGTCTCGATCCGGGCCGACGTCCAGCCACCGTTGCCATCACGCCGCGGGGTGATGTTCAGGTTGCCTTCGCCGTCCAGGCTGACGTTCTCGGGACTGTCGGTGTGGGCGGCAATTTCGCCGGTACCCCAGTTGGCGGCGCCACCCGGGTAGCTGTGGCCGATGTCGAACAGCCAGTTCTCGGACGACGGTGAGGAACCCTGGGCGCCGTCGAAGTCGTCCTGCCAGACCGTGCTGAATCCTTCGGGAGCGGGGGCGGTGTTGCCTGGGGAGGCGACGGCCAGAGCGGCCGCTACGGCCAATGCGACCGCTCCGGAAGCGATGACGGCCGTCCTGCGGGTACGCGAAAGACGTTTCTGTGACATGAAAGTGATCCTCTTCAGGGCAGGTTCACGTGAAGGGCCGGCGCCCGGCCCTATCAGGGCAGGCCGGGCGCCGGGTCTAGGGGATGCGCCGATCAGGAAAGACCGTTGGAGACAGCCTTCGTGAGCTCGGCGTCGGCGGTGTCACCGGACAGGTCCCAGGCGAAGGCGCCGCCGAGGTTCTGCTCCTTGGCGTAGGCCATCTTTCCGGCCAGAGTCTCCGGGGTGTCGTAGCTCCACCAGTCGCTGCCGCACTTGGCGTACGCGGTGCCGGCAACCTCACCGGTGGCCGGGCAGGACTCCTTGAGCACCTTGTAGTCCTCGATGCCGGCCTCGTACGTGCCCTTGGCCGGGCCGGTGGCGGTGCCGCCGACGCCGTCCTCGGTGACGCCGGTCCAGCCGCGGCCGTAGTAACCGACGCCCAGCAGCAGCTTCTCGTCCGGGATGTTCAGGCTCTTCAGCTTGGCGATGGCCGTCTCGGAGTCGAAGCCCGGGTTACCGGCGCCCTCGAAGTCGGTCAGCGGGGAGTGCGGCGCGGTCGGGCCCTGGGCGTTGAAGGCACCGTAGAAGTCGTACGTCATCGGCAGGTACCAGTCCACGTACTCGGCCGCACCGGCGTAGTCGGCGGCCTCGATCTTGCCGCCCTCGGTGCCGTCGGCGGTGATCGCCGAGGTGACCAGGTCGTCGCCGAACTCGGCGCGCAGCGCCTTCATGACCTCGCGGTAGGCGTCGAAGCCGCTGGTGTCCGTGGACAGGCCGGTGGCGTTCGGGTACTCCCAGTCGATGTCGATGCCGTCGAACACCTCGGCCCAGCGCGGGTCCTCGACCAGGTCGTGGCAGGACTTGGCGAACGCCGCCGGGTCCTTGGCCGCCTCGCCGAAGCCGCCCGACCAGGTCCAGCCGCCGAACGACCAGATCACCTTCAGGTCCGGGTGCTTCTCCTTCAGCTGCAGCAGCTGGTTGAAGTTGCCGGCCAGCTCCTGGTCGAAGGTGTCCGCCTCACCGCTGACCGAGCGCTCGGCCGGGAACTTCTTCTCGTAGTCGGCGTAGGAGTCGCCGATCACGCACTTGCCGCCGGTGACGTTGCCGAAGGCGTAGTTGATGTGGGTGAGCTTGTCGGCGGCACCGCTGGTGTCGACGTCCTTCACCTGGAAGTCACGCGCGTACGTGCCCCACTGGGTGTAGTAGCCGATCACTTTCTGGCCGGCCGCCGGACCCGTGCCGCCGGTGGGCTCCTCAGTGGGTTCTTCGGTGGGTTCTCCCGTGGGATCCTCGGTGGGATCCGTGGGATCGGTGCTCGAATCGTCCGTAGGCTCTTCGCTTGAACCATCGGTCGGTTCGGTCGTGGGGACGTCCGTGGGCTCGTCCGTCGGTTCGCCTGGGTTGTCGGTGGGTTCGTCTGTGGGGGTGCCGGAGCAGGCCCCGCCGTCCACCCACACCTCGGCGCCACCCTTGGCCCCCGGAACATCGCTGTACGACCACCATTTCGCGGTGTACGTACGATTCTCGTAGGTGACCACGTCGCCGCCGTTGTAGGCAAACGCCTTGTCCCAGGCGGGGCCGGTGCAGGTGGTGGCGGACGTGTTGTCAGGGTTGACCGCGTTCGCGCCCAAGGGCGTGAGCGTGGCTACCAGTGCAACTGCCGCTGCAGTGGCCGTGAGGCCGGCAGCAGCGATCCGAGCTCGCTTCATGGTGATCCCCTTCAGGGCGGGAGTCATGATTTATGAAGGCTCTTTAATTAAGTGCCGATACGTGAACGTATCAGCCCGATCGGGCCCTGAGCGCCGCCCGGAAAGCGTTTAGGAATCATTTAGGTACGGCCAAAGAAGCTCATACCTGTGTCAGCGCCGATGCAGTGTTGTGACTGGCGCCCGCGCCTCAAAGCCGGTAGATGGAGCGGCTCAGAGCGTGTAGCGGTCGACCCCGAAGTTGTCCTCGTCCAGCACGATTCCACCGGCCGCCTCGACCAGCGCGCGGGTGGTGCGGGCGATCAGCGGCGCGACGTGCGCCCGGCCGGTCCGGAAGTCCTCCGGCGGGTAACGCATTTCCCGCTCCGAGGGGTCGAGGGGCTGCCAGCGCACCTCGTACGTCACCAGTTCCTCGTTGGCCCAGGGCTGCCCGGCCACCGTGGGGTCGTCGGCGTCGGTGAGGTGGACCAGCACCTCGACCACCCCGTGCCGGCCGAAGTCGTTCACGATCGCGAAGCCGTCGATCACGTCGTCCTCGCTGAGCATCCGGCGGTCGCGCTCGTCGGCGGCGGCGTGCAGACGCTGCAGGTCCTGCTGACTGAGCGGGCTGCGCCCGACATCCTCCAGCAGGCTCGCCCCGCTGTAGGCCTCGGCCGGCGGGCCGGCCCAGTCCTCCCCATCGACCGCGAGCACCGCCCCCGGCATCTCCCGGTTCACGATGCCGAGCAGGACGTCGGGCTCGAGCCAGGTCTTGGAGTGCACCACGTAGTCGACCGCGCGATCCGGGTCGGGCTGGATCAGCTGCAGCGTGCCCGCGACGCGCACCGCGCCGCCGATCCGCCGGGCCAGACTGACCATCAGCTGCAGCGCGCGGCCTTCGTCGCGCCAGGGCAGACCTTCGGGGAAGGCGTAGGCAAGGCCGTCGCGATCGTCCACGCCGGGCAGCGGCGGGTCTTCCCGCTCGACCGGAGCCTCCAGGCAGTAACAGACCGTCCAGGGCATGGGGACGCCCGCGTCCACCGCGTCTTCCATCGACAGCTGGTAGGGGCCGGTGAGCTGGCTGTGCCGGCCGAGCTGGACCTCGCCGCTGTCGTACAGGTCGCTGTGCGGGATCCGGTCGCGCACCAGCGTGTCGACCACTTCGAGATCGACCGTGGTGGGGCACAGCAGCAGGTGGCGGGCGGCCAGGTCCAGAACCGAGATGCCCTGCTCGACCTCGGGAGCAGGCGCAGGCGCCTGCTGCTTGTCACGTCCCCATCGCCCCGCCACGAACGCAGCCTCCCGTTGAAGATCCTCGGGGCAAAGGTTAGCAACCGAGACGGGGTGCCGGAGGGTTGGCCACAAGCCGCCCGGACTTTGATACTGTGTGTCCGCCCGATCAGTTCGGGCCTGCGGGTGTAGTTCAATGGTAGAACATCAGCTTCCCAAGCTGACAGTGCGGGTTCGATTCCCGTCACCCGCTCCACACGCAAAGCGCCAGGTCAGAGGCTCGCAGCCGCTGCCTGGTGCTTCGTCGTTCCGGGTCCGGAACCCCGCCTTGTGCCACTGGTGTGCCATTAGCCCGCAGCGGGCCCGGCTCGGAGCACCCTCCGGCCCGGGCCGCTGCTACTACTACTGGCGCAATGTCGTCACCAGCGGTTCAGGCGTCACCAGCGGTTCAGGCCGTTCTCGTCGTAGGCCTTCACGCTGAAGGTCAGGCCGGAACGCCAGTTGCCGTAGCTGAGGCCGAACTTCCGGGTGCTCTTGGCCGGCAGGCCGGTCAGCCAGTCGTTCGCGTAGCCGGCCACGACACCGCGCCGGTCGCGGGCCAGGACCACAACGTTCACGTTGGCGGCCTTCTTGCTGGAGGCGCTGGTGACCTTGCCCGTCCAGGTGTAGGAGACCAGGCCGCTGCGGGTCTTGCGTACCTTCTTCACGCCCGAGACCTTCAGGCTCTTCTGCGGCTGGGCCGAGGTGGTGTCGGTGTCGATCCCGGTCAGCTTGAAGGACTTCACCTTGGCGAACACCTTGGGCGGGATGCTGCCGGGGATCGTCTGGAACGGGACCCGCTGGCCCGGGGCGATGGCCAGGTTCGGGCGCAGGCTCTCCCGGTCGAACTTGCGCAGGCGCTTGCCCTTGGCGTCGTAGTAGGCGATGTCGACAGCGTCGGCGAACATCCACTGGTCCGAGGCGTTGACGATCTCGCCGACGATCGTGCTGGAGGGGAGGTTGCCGAACTGCGAGGTCAAGATGCTCACCCCGGCCGAGGCGGGGGCCACGCGGGCGAGCAGGTCGTACTTCTTGGACTTGCTGTAGCCCTTGGTCGAGGCCACCCGGAGGAAGTACGTGCCCGGGTTCACCATTCGCCCGATGCTCTCGGCGCTGGTACCGGACTTGTCCGAGGCGTTCAGCTGCTTGCCCGCGTCGTTGTACAGGCGCAGGTTGTAGTCGGCCGGGAGGGTGCCGAGCATCGCGTAGAGGTAGCTGCGCTCGGCCACTTTCAGGCGGTACCAGTTCTGCTGGCTCTTGCTGCCCAGGGCTGCCTTCTGCCAGGAGTTCTGCTTGACCGGAGCCTGCTTGCGCGCGGCGGACAGGGTGTGTGCGGGCCCGGAGGAGCTCGCTGCTGCGGCCTGACCGGCGAGCAACGACAGCAGAAGTCCCGAGACCAGCACGGCGATCGGCAGCCGGAGCCGCCGTCGCCTTGTTGCAGACGCCACGTCATACCTCTCAAATCGTGATGAAGGGGTGTGATCGTAGGGCAGATGATCATGGGGGACGTCCGTGATCGGGTCACGATTGCGGGTCGACGCAGCGAGCGGGTGCCTCGAGCCGCACCGCGGCAGATGCGCATCTAGGATTCACGAGGTGACCGTTTCGACCCGGCTGCATCGTGGTGCTCGCATCGAGGATGCGGTGATGGCCCGGCTCGCCCGGGTGCTGCGCCGCTTCGGCTGGCGCCCGCTGGCGGTGCCGTTCACGGCCTACGGATCGGCGCCGGCCCACACCGCCCCGGCCGGGTCTGAAGGCTGGGTGCGGGTTCTGCTCCGGGTGAAGCTGAGTTCGCAGCGGGCCACCGCCGAAGAGGTCGCCGGTGGACGCTGGTGGCGGAAGTTCTTCACGGTCGGGCTTTCCGGGGTTCCGGTTCAGGTGCGAGTCGGCAGTTTCAGCCACGAGATCAGCAGCGACCGGGGCGGGTACGTGGACGTCGTGGTGCCCAGCGATCTGACGCCGGGCTGGCACGAGCTGCAGGTCTCGGTGGTGGGCCGGCCCCCGGCCACGGCCCGGCTGCGGGTGGTCGGCCCGGACGAGCGGTTCGGGCTGGTCAGCGATATCGACGACACGGTGATGATCACCGCCCTGCCGCGGCCACTGCTGGCGTTCTGGAACACCTTCGTGGTGAAGGCGACCAACCGCCGGCCGGTGCCGGGGATGGCGGCGTTGTACGGCCGGTTGCGGCATCAGGAACCGGACGGGTTCGTGGTCTACCTGTCCACCGGAGCCTGGAACGTGGCCCGGGCGCTGGCGCTGTTCCTGGAGCACCACGACTATCCGCGCGGGCCGCTGCTGATGACCGATTGGGGGCCGACCACCGACAGCTGGTTCCGCTCCGGCCGGGACCACAAGCACCGGGAGCTGCGCCGCCTGGTGGCCGATTTCCCGCAGCTTCGCTGGGTACTGGTCGGCGACGACGGCCAGCACGACCCGCAGCTGTACGAGGAGCTGGCCGACGAGGTGCCCGAGGCCCTGCGGATGGTGCTGATCCGTCAGCTGACCACGGTGGAGCAGGTGCTGACCCACGGTACGCCGCTGCCCCCGGAGGATGCCGCCCTGAACGCCCCCAGCCCGGTGCTTTGGCTGCGCGGCCCCGACGGTTCGGCCCTGGCCGCGCAGCTCCCCACCGACGAAACCGAAGATCCCGAAAAGGGCACCTGAGCGCCCACGTGCGCACACCGTCCTCAAATTTGCTCTGGGTGTGTCGCCGTGGGCGGCCCGGTGGCTGCGTCAGTCGCGGAAGACGGCGACCTGTAGCTCGGTGACCCAGGTGGACTCGTCCCCCATGCCGTAGTTGAGGTACAGCTCCCGGTTCAGCCCGTCGGCGCGGTACCCGCTGGCATCGATCCAGCGCACCAGCTGCTGCTCAGTAGCCATCACCCCGTCCATCGAGCCGTGATGCAGGATGGTCGCCGCCTGCTCGATGCCGGGCAGATCGATCACCTCGAAGTCGTGCTCCGCGCCGAGCTCCAGATTGACCGGGCAACCGGCGTGAACCAGTACTCCGTCAGCCTTTTCCTCGTACCAGGCAATCGCCGGGCCGGTCATCGCGACGCCGGCGCTCTGCATCCGCTCGTGCAGTTGCCCGTACAGCGGCTGGATCACCGGGCCCACTTCATCCGGGTTGAAACCCTTTGCCTCGCCGGACAACTGGGCCAGCCGAACGGCCGGGACCGACTTGATCTGGACGTCCTCGGTAGCCATGATGCCTTCTTTCTCGATGATCGAGAGCCTCACCTCGACCTGGGTGAGCCGGGCAGCGTCCTGGCGCATCTGACTTTCCAGCTCGGCCCGGCGCAGCCGCAGCATGCCGCGCAGCTCACCGGCCTCGAGCTGGTCGTCGATGATCGAAAGGACCTGCTCCAGGGTGAATCCCAGGTCTTTCAGGGCGACGATCCGGTTCAGCCGGGACAGCTGGGCCGCCTGGTAGAACCGGTACCCGCTGACCGGATCCACCTGAGCCGGCCGCAGCAGTCCGAGCCGGTCGTAGTGGTGCAGCATCCGCACCGATACCCGGCCGTGCCTGGCGAAGTCTCCGATGGTGAACATGATGCTCCAGGTCTACGGCCTGACACGATGTCAGGGTCAAGCCTGGCAGCACACTCACCGCCCGAGGGACGAAAACGGAGAAACCCGGGACGGACGCTTCCGGTTGGCGCCCGTCCCGGCGAGGATCAGAAGGCGGCCTCGTCCAGCTCCATCAGGGAGTTGTCGGTGCCCTCCAGAATCGCCCGCTCCACCGCCAGACGCGGCAGCACCTGCGCCGCGAAGAACGACGCCGCGGCCACCTTGCCCTGGTAGAAGGCCTGGTCAGCAGCCTTGGGCCGGCCCTCCAGGGCGGTCAGGGCCACGTCGGCCTGGCGCAGCAGCAGCCAGCCGACCAGCAGGTCACCGGCGGCCAGCAGCAGCCGGGTGGTGTTCTGGCCGACCTTGTAGACGTTCTTGACGTCAGCCCCCTCCACCCGGGTATCGGCCGTGCGTACCACCTTGAGCAGGTGCGCCACCATCCCGCCGAAGTCCTCGCAGGCCTTGCCGAGCAGTTCGCGCTGCGCCGCCAGCCGGCCGTCACCCGGGTCGGCCTTGGCGAACTCGGTGATCTGCTCGGTGACCGCAGACAGCGCCCGGCCCTTGTCCCGCACGATCTTCCGGAAGAAGAAGTCGGTGCCCTGGATCGCGGTGGTGCCCTCGTACAGCGTGTCGATCTTGGCGTCCCGGACGTACTGCTCCAGCGGGTAGTCCTGGAGGAAGCCGGAACCACCGAACGTCTGCAGACTTTCCGAGCCGAGCAGAGTCCAGGCCCGTTCCGAACCGGCGCCCTTCACGATCGGCAGCAGGAAGTCGTTCAGCCGCTCGGCATCCTCGTCGTGCTCGCCCCGGGCCTGGGCGATCTTCACCGCGTCCTGCTGCACCGAGGTGAAATGCACCAGTGCGCGCAGACCTTCGGCGTAGGCCTTCTGGGTCATCAGCGAGCGGCGCACGTCGGGGTGGTGGGTGATGGTGACCCGGGGCGCGGTCTTGTCCTGCATCTGGGTCAGGTCGGCGCCCTGCACCCGCTCCTTGGCGTACTCCAGCGCGTTCAGGTAGCCGGTCGAGAGGGTGGCAATGGCCTTGGTACCGACCATCATCCGGGCGCTTTCGATGATCTGGAACATCTGCGCGATGCCGTTGTGCACGTCGCCGAGCAGGGTGCCGACCGCCGGGACGTCGTCCACCTCACCGAAGCGCACCTCGCAGGTGGTGGAGACCTTCAGGCCCATCTTGTGCTCGACGTTGGTAACGAAAGCGCCGTTGCGCTCGCCCAGTTCGCCGGTGGCCAGGTCGACGTGGAACTTCGGCACGATGAACAGTGAGAGGCCCTTGGTGCCCAGGCCGGCGCCCTCGGGGCGGGCCAGCACGAAGTGCAGGATGTTGTCGGACAGGTTGTGCTCGCCCGAGGTGATGAAGCGCTTGACCCCGGTGATGTGCCAGGTGCCGTCGGGCTGCTGGACGGCCTTGGACCGCCCGGCCCCGACGTCCGAGCCGGCGTCCGGCTCGGTGAGCACCATGGTGGCGCCCCAGCGCTTGTCGATCAGCAGCTCGGCCAGGCGCTGCTGGTCCGGGGTGCCGAGCCGGTAGAGCATGTTGCTGAAGTCGAAACCCGAGGCGTACATGTGGATCGCCGGGTTGGCGCCGAGCAGGAACTCCAGCATCGCCCAGCGCAGCGAGCTGGGCGCGGAGGTGCCGCCGATCTCGGTCGGCACCCCCATCTGCCAGAAGCCGGAGTCGGCGTAGGTGTTGTAGGCCGCCACAAAGGCGGGCGGCAGGGTGGCGGAGTGCGTGGCCGGGTCGAAAACCGGCGGATTGCGGTCGCTGTCGACGGCGGACGGGGCCAGCTCCTCGGTGGCCAGGCGGGACATCTCGCGCAGCATCTCGCGCGCGGTCTCGCCGTCGATGTCCTCGAACGGAGCGCTCCCCAGCACCTGGTCCCGGCCGAAGACCTCGAACAGGTTGAACTCGACGTCGCGCAGATTGTGGCGGTAGTGACTCATCGTTGCGTCCCCTCGGCCGTCAGACCTACTAAGTTACTGCTTAGTAATATAATTTTAGAGGAGGATTTCCTCCCCGGCCAGGGATATCGCGCGAGGTGTCCCTCAGGTGCCGTAACCGACCTGGGCGTTTCCGGCAAAAACCGAACGGCCGGCTGCCCCTGGGGGCAACCGGCCGAAGCGGTTTCGGATCCGGCCCGGGGGCCGGTGGGGGTCAGCGAATGCTGCGACCCCGACCGCCGGTCCTCAGGCTAGAGGCCAGCGCGACACCGATGGCGGCGAGCGCCACCTGGGCCAGGATCTCGATCCAGTCGATACCGCTCGTGTCCCGCATCGGGCCGACGATGGCAGTACCGATGAGCGCCGCAATGATGCCGATGCCGATGGTCATCCAGATCGGCACGTTCTGCTTGCCGGGAACGACGAGACGCCCCAGGGCACCGATGACCAATCCGATGATGATCGCGGAAATGATGCCGCCGATTTCCATGCTGGACACTCCTCCGGAACCGAACCGGGCAGCTCCTCTGCCCGGTGCTGACTCAAGAGTTGATCTACTCGGCGGCGCCTGCAATTTGAGACGTCAACCCCCTGCTGGAGTGACGTTCTGCAGACAAGTACGGCGATAATCCCTGAATGGAGCAAACGGGGCATCCGGTTCAGGTCTTCGACCTGGGGCCCCGGCTGCCCTGGGGGTGCCTGACCACCGGAGTCGCCCTGATCAGTTTCATGGAAGTGGTGGGGGTGGCGGCGCTGCTTTTCGCCGTACTGCCCGACGATGCCGCCGCGGTGGCCACCGGGTTCGTGCTGGTGCCCTCTGCCGTCCTGCTGGTGGTGCTGGCCAGCGCGCTCAGGGGCCGGATCGTGGTGGACCAGAACGGTCTGACGTTGCGTTTCGGCCTGCTCGGGGGCGCCCGGGTGCCGCGCCGGCTGATCGGCCGGGCCGAGCGCTACGACCCGGCCACCACGCTGAACCCGATCGGGCTGGGGATCGACGTGCCGTTCGGCTCGGGCCGGGCCACCGCCACCCGGGGCGGGCAGGTTCCGTTCGTCCGGGTCACGCTGCGCGGGCCGGCCCGGGTGCGGCTCACCGTGTGCCGTTTCGCGGTGGCGAACGAGCTGGTCCTGAGCACCTCCCGGCCCGACGAGCTGGTCGATCTGCTGAGCTCGTGAGGTATCGCGGCCGATGTTTTGGAAGTATCGCGGCCGGGTGCAGTGCCGGGTCATGATGGTTGGATGACCACCCAGGCGCCCCCGCACCCGAGGTTCAGCGCAGTCGACTCCGCCCTCGCCGATCTGGACCGGGGCGTGGAGATCTGGGCTCGTACGTCGTTGCCGGCCAGACGTCTGCTACTGGCCCGGGTCCACGCCCTGACCGCGTTGTACGCGCACGACTGGGTGCAGGCCGCGGCCGGGATCAAGGGCCTGCCCGAGGACTCGCCGCTGACCGGGGAGGAGTGGCTGGCCGGGCCGTACACCATGCTCACCGGCCTGGCCACGATGATCGACAGCCTGCGGGCGCTGCAGCGGGGGCACAGCCCGGTGGACGGGTATCGCTTCGGCACGGCACCGGGTGGGCGGACCACGCTGCGGGTGCTGCCGCAGACCGGCATGGACCGGCTGATCATGAGCGGGTATTCGGCCGAGGTCTGGCTGCCGCCGGGGGTTTCCGCCGACCAGGTGCGTACTCAGGCCGGGCAGGAGCAACGCCAGGCCGGGCGGGAGGTGGGCATCGGGGCGGTGCTGGGGGCGGGCAACGTCTCCTCGATCCCGGTGCTGGATGCGCTGCACGAGCTGTTCGCGGCCGACCGGGTGGCCCTGGTGAAGCTGAACCCGGTGATGGACCCGCTGCTCGGGGCGTTCCAGGCGGTGCTGCGGCCGCTGATCGAGCACGGCGTGCTGCGGATCGTGACCGGCGGCGCCGAGGTGGGCCATTACCTGGTGCATCATCCTCTGGTCGGACACGTGCACATCACCGGCAGCGCGCAGACCCACGACGCCATCGTGTTCGGCACCGGGCCCGAGGGGGCGGCCCGCAAGCAGGCCGGTACCCCGCAGCTGGCCAAGCCGATCAGCAGCGAACTGGGCGGGGTGTCGCCGGCGATCGTGCTGCCCGGGCGCTGGTCCAGGGCCGATCTGCGGTTCCAGGCCGAGAATGTGGTCAGCCAGCGGCTGCACAACAACGGCTACAACTGTGTGGCCACGCAGGTGGTGGTGATCAGCTCCGACTGGGCGCAGAAGCATCAGTTCCTGGCCGAGCTGCGCCGGGCACTGAACGCGGCGCCCCGGCGCAAGGCCTATTACCCGGGCAGTGAGCAGCGGGTCCAGGCGGTGTTGGACACCTGCCCCACCTCCGAGCGCCTCGATCACGGCCGGGTGCTGGTCGGCCCGCTGGCGGCTGGCTCGCCCGAAGCCGAATATGTTTTCGATGCGGAAGTTTTCGGACCGGCTCTGGCCGTGGTGACGCTGCCGGGCGAGGGGCGGGAGTTCCTGTCGGAGGCGGTCACGCTGGCGAACGAGAAGATCAGCGGAACGCTCGGTGCCTGCCTGATCGTGGACCCGGCCACCCGGCGCGCACTCGGCCCGCAGTTCGAGAATGAACTGGCCAGAATGCGTTACGGCTGCATCGGCGTTAATGTCTGGATCGGGCTGGGATACCAGATTCCGGCAGTGCCCTGGGGCGCTTTCCCGGGCAACGAACTGGCCGAGGTGGGCAGCGGAATCGGCATGGTGCACAACGCGCTGTTTCTGCAGAACCCGGAACGCTCGGTGATCCGCGGGCCTTTCCGCCCGGCCCCGCCTCGCTCATTGTTGGGTGGGGAGCTCTCTTTTGCGCCGTCACGGCCGCCGTGGTTCGTGAACAACCGAACGGCGCACCTCACCGGAGCGGCGCTTACCTCTTACGCTGCGAAATCCTCGTGGGACAAGCTGCCGAGGATTGTTTTTTCCGCACTTAAGGGCTGAGTCCCACTTCACAAAAAGGCCGTGTCCGTACTGCTCTGGGTGTACAACTCCAGGAGGATGCCAAAACGTCCGTTCGGCGATAAACCTTACTTAGGGATTTTCTGCCCTCACGGTGAGGGCGGTAGTTCGTCGAGGACGGGAGCATTCCGATGCGGGCAGGTGCGCGGGCCATTCGAGGAAAGACGCCGACCGGCAGCGGTTTGCGCGCGGCGGACGTCAGGCTCGGGTAATGGCGATCTGTCCTGCGGAATCTCTCACACCGTCGGCCTCGCCAGCCTCGCCAGACGAAATCTCTTCAGGGCAACGGATTTCCGAACGACAGGAACGAGTTCGGCCTCGCGGCGGGGTGATCGGCCAGCTTTTTCTGGTGGTCGGCGCCTGGCTGGCCTATTCGGGGGCCCGCTCGTTCTCCGGGCAGGACGTGCAGTCCGCAGTTGAACGCGGGCAGGCGATCCTGCGACTGGACGACGCGCTCGGCTTCGGCTGGGTGCTCGACGTGAACGAGTGGGCCCTGCAGCACGGTGTGCTGGCGGTGCCGCTGTCGATCGGTTACGCCAGCCTGCACTACCTGGTGACTCCGCTGGTGCTGGTCTGGCTCTGGCGCCGGCACCCGTCGGCCTACCAGGCGGCGCTGTTCTCGCTGATCGTGATGTCAGCGATCGGCCTGGTCGTCTTCGTCGCGATGCCGGTCGCCCCGCCCCGGCTGCTGCCCGGGTTCGCCTGGATGGACATGCTGAAGGTCTGGTCGGACTACGGCTGGTGGGGCGGCGGGGCCAGTGCCCCGCGCGGCTTCGAGCACCTCACCAACCAGTACGCGGCGGTGCCGAGTCTGCACGTGGGCTGGGCGATGTGGTGCGCCTGGGCCTGGCGGCGCAGCGGAGGGCGGTTCGCCCGGCGCTACGGCTGGCTGTACCCGTTCGGGGTGGCGGTGACGGTGGTGGTCACCGGCAATCACTACGTGATCGACGTGGTCACCGGGCTGGCCGTGGCCGCCGTGGCTTGCTGGTTCACACCCCGATTGATGACGTGGTGGTCGGCTCGGCGGCGAACGGAACCGGTGGGTGCCGGTTCGGTTGTGGTCGGAGCCCGGTAGCGCCGGGGACGAAGTCGGCCCCACCCCGGTGGTCTCCAGGGTGGGGCCGACGCTTGTGTTTCAGTCAGATCCGCGCGAGCTGGGCGGATCAGATCAGAGGACGCGGACCTTGGCGAACGCGGTCAGGTCACCGTTGGCGTAGACGCCGAACTGCTGGTTGGCCCCACCGGTGATGCAGCCGTGGCCGGGGATGTTGCACTGCTTCCAGGTGGTCTGCACGACGGTCTGCTTGCTGAAGTGGTTCGCGCGGGTGAACACCGAGGCGTCGGCGCAGGCCGAGATGGACAGCGCGGCCGGCGACTTGCCCTTGCCGTTGATCAGGCTGCAGTCGGTCGTGACCTTGTTGACCTTGTTGTTCTTCCAGGCGTAGTCGACGCCGACCTTGATGTCGAAGCCGACGCCCAGGTTCAGGATGGTCGGCACGTGGATGTAGCGGTCGGTGGAGTGCTTGCCGCCACCGTGGCCGTTGCCCTTGCCGCCGCCGTGACCGGAGCCGTTGCCCGAGCCCTCGCCGGAACCACTGCCGCTGCCGGAACCACTGCCCGAACCCGAACCGCTACCCGAGCCGCTGCCGGAACCCGAGCCCGAACCGGAACCCGAGCCACTGCCCGAACCGGAGCCCGAACCGCTGCCGCTACCAGAACCGCTGCCCGAGCCCTCGCCGGAACCGCTGCCGCTGCCGCTGCCGCTGCCGCTGCCCGAGCCGGAACCACTGCCCGAGCCGGAACCCGAACCGCTGCCGGAACCCGAGCCCTCGCCGGAACCGCTACCCGAACCCGAGCCACTGCCCGAGCCCGAACCCGAGCCGCCGCCGTTGCCCTGGCCGCCACCGTTGCCCGAGCCTTCGCCCGAGCCGCCGCCGTGGCCGTTACCGCCACCGTGACCGCTGCCACCGCCGTTGCCGCCACCGCCGACGCCCACGCCAACACCGGCGTCCACGTCGAGGTCTACACCGAGACCGCCGCCGCCACCGACGCCCACGCCGACACCAGCGCCGCCGCCGGTACCGATGCCCAGGCCAAGCCCACCGTTGCTGCCGCCACCGATGCCAACGCCGACACCCGCACCGAGGTCGATGCCAACGCCGCCGCTGCCCGAGCCACCACCGTGACCGCTGCCGCCACCGTTGCCCGAGCCTTCGCCCGAGCCGCCGCCGTGACCGCTGCCACCGCCGTTACCAGAGCCGCCGCCGTTACCGGAGCCACCGCCGTTCCCGGAACCACCACCGTGGCCCTCGCCACCGCCGTTGCCGCCACCGTGGCCGGAGCCGCCACCGTTGCCGCCCTCGTTGCCCTTGCCGCCACCGTGGCCCTGGCCGCCACCCTGGCCGCCACCGTTGCCTTCGCCGTGGCCCTTGCCGCCGCCCTTGCCGTCAACGCCGACGCCGGCCTTGACGTCCGCCTTCACCTTGACCTTGACCTCGGCCTGGGCCTTCGCCTCAGCCTTGACCTTCGCCTCAGCCTTGGCCTTCGCCTTGGCGCTGACCTTGGCCTTGGCGGCCGCCTTGGCCCGGACGTCGGTCTCGTAGACGAGCTTCGCGGTGGTGCGCACCTCGACCCGGGTCGGGTCCGGCGTCTTGGCCGCCAGGTCGGGGCGGGTCGCCAGCTGCGCCTGCTGCTCGGCGGTGAAGAAGCCGGCCTTCGCACCGGCCACGACGATGTCGTAGAACTGCACGTCCGTCAGGATTTTCACCTTGGCCTTGACGTCCACGTTCGCCGAAGCGGCGGCGGTGGCCTGGGCCGAGGCACCCGAGGGGTCCGAGGAGGAGAAGGCGTTTGCCGCGACCGGGGTGGCAACCAACAGCGTTGCCGCACCGAGGCATGCGAGAGCTCTGCGCACGGAGGTGATTCCTTCGTTCGTTCTTGTGAGGGAGTTGGGAAGTTACTGCCTCGCTGGGGTTTTCCTGAGCGAGTGCTGTGGCAATTCACTTCTCATTCGCTTGTTGCCGTTCCGTGACCTATGGGTAGTTGTGAGCATCCGATCGCGCTTTGTAGCCAAGAATCATGGCAACCCGGGCAACTGGACGCTGGTCCAAAAAGTGATCCAAAACCGGCCAGGCATCGGGGAAAACCACCAGACTTACCTGAAATTAACCTCTACCTAACGACTTTCGTAGTGGTCGGGATTAGTCTCTGGTCTGTACAAATTCTTCGGGCAACCGATGCCTGAGGCAACCAAAAAGCGCTTCGAGGCCAACCCTCGTTCACCATTTGTTCATCTTGGTGGTTGCTCCGAAAGGGTGAACGCACCACCGCTCCGCACCAAAACGCAACGCCCTCCCCGGCGGACCGAGGAGGGCGTTGCGCTTGTGTCTGGGCGTTTTTCAGTCGACCTGCCGGAGCTTCTCCACCTCGAGGGTGGCCAGGGAGTCGGCCAGCTCGGCCGCGGCCTCCGCATCGTCACCGGCGATCTGGACCCCCGCCACCAACTCGTCCACCCGGACCAGCATCCGCACCACCGAGCGTCCGTCCGCGGCGCTGGTGCTCGCCCAGGTCTGCTGCGAGCCACTGACTTCGTGGGACAGCTCCTCGACCGGGTCGTTCCAGGTGCAGCCACTGGTGTTGGTGGCCAGCGTGGTGATCGCGTCGGAGGCGGCATCGGTACTGGCCCAGCGGGTGACGGTGAGCGAGACCTCGGTCTCTCCGCTCCAGCGCCATTCCCGTTGCTGGGCGTTGTCAGTGACCCCGGGCTCGGCCGTACCGGTGGGGCCGGCACAGCTCAGCCCGTCGATCAGTTCGGGGTCGACCGAGCCGGAACTGGCCCCGGCCGCCGCCCCGGTGAGGGTGGAACCGGGTGGCAGCTCGGACTCGGTGAACCCCACCGAGTCGGGTACTTCGGCCGCTGCCCGCTGTTCCTGCTTGGGCAGCAGCACCGCCCCGAGGTCGCCGGTGGGACTCTTCTCGACCGTGGCCAGCTGCCAGCCGACCGGCACCGCGATCAGCACGGCGAGAGCCCCGACCGCAGCCCCGAGCCGTTGCGAGCGCAGTCTTCGCGAACGTCGCCGGCTGCCGGCCGCCAGCGCGCCGACATCGACGGACGACTCGTGCAGCCGCTCGTGCAGAGCGACGTCGAGTCGCGCTGCGAGCTCGTCGTCGGCTCCTTGCTCCGTCATCGCGCGCCTTTCCTCACATCTCAGGTCCCGTGCGCCGGCATCCCGTCGGCGTCCTCCCCGGGGCAGACGCCAGCTGGGAGTCGAACGTTGCACAATCAACGGAAAGTTTCTCGGTCCGGTGCGCCGGTGCACCATCGGCCGGAGCACCGAGCGTCCGCTGGTGCGTCCGGGCCTCGCCGGTACCCCTCCCCACGCGTCAGCGCAGCAGGTCAGGGGCCTTCCAGGGCTCGCCGTGGACGGTCTCGGCGAGGAACGCGAACACCGTCTGGTACCACAGCCGCAGGTTCTGCGGCTTGAGGATCCAGTGGTTCTCGTCGGGGAAAACGAGCAGCCGGTGCGCCATGGTTCCGGTCTTGCCGACGTTCAGTTCGCCGAGCGTGGTGTAGAGCGCCAGGGCCTGGCCGATCGGGACCCGGAAGTCCTTGTCGCCGTGGATCACCAGCATCGGGGTGGTGATCGCCTCGGCGTACCGGGACGGCGAGTGCTCGGCCCGCATCCGGGCATCCATGATCTGCCGCCAGTAGAAGCCGGCGTCGGAGGTCACCCGGAAGTTCTCCAGGTCCCAGAGGCCGGCGTGGGTCACGATGCCGCGGAAGCGATCGGTGTGCCCGGCCACCCAGTTGGCCATGTAGCCGCCGTAGGAGGCGCCCATCGCGGCGGTGCGCTCGGCATCGATGTCCTCGCGGGCCACCGTGACGTCGGTGATCGCCATCAGGTCGGAGAACACCGGCTCGGGCCAGCCGAGGGGGCCGCGATTGATGAATCCGAGACCGTAGCCGGTGGACATGGCCGGGTCGGGCAGCAGCACGGCGTAGCCCTGGGCGGCCGCCAGCCACGGGTTCCAGCGCCAGGACCAGGAGTTCCACGAGCTCCAGGGACCGCCGTGGATCCACAGCAGCAGCGGCGCCGGACGGTTGGCGGCGGCGCCTTCGGGCAGGACCAGCCAGGCCCGCACGGTGCTGCCGTCCTCGGCCGTGGTCTCGATCTCGGTGAGTGTGCCGGGCAGCGGCAGCTCTTCGGCCGGCCCCCGCAGAGCAGTGACCTCGCCGGTGCGCGGGTCGATCCGGACCGGGGCCGGTGGCGCGTCGAAGGCCGAGCGCAGGGCGTACAGCCAGGCGCCGTCCGGGGTGAGGGCCAGGTCGGTGAAAGCGCCGGATTCGGTGAGCTTTCGGGCGGTGCGGCCCTCCAGGTCGATCCGGAAGACCGGGCTGTGGCCCTGGTCGTCGGCGGTGACCAGCAGCGCTTCGCCGTCCGGGGTCCAGATCGGGGTGGACACGGCCCAGCGGTCCCATTCCGGGGCGGCCTCGTGCACCTGCCCGCTGTCCAGGTGCACGATCATCAGCCGCTGGTCGCCCGCCCCCTGCAGCGTGTTCTGCGCCTCGGCCAGGTACGCCACCTTGGAACCGTCCGGCGAGACCGCCACGCTCAGCACGTCGACGAGGGGGTCGTCCACCAGGGTGCGGCGAGCCCCGGTGGCCACGTCGATCGTGATCAGGGTGTCGCGCACGATGCCGCCGGGATCTACCACCTTCCAGCCGCAGACGACGGTGGTGCCGTCCGGGGTAAGCGCGTAGTGCGGGGTAGGGCGCAGGGCCGGCCCGGTGGGCCCGGTGAGGTCGCGGGTGGTGCCGCCCGGTTCCAGCACGAAGAGCCGATCGGCCGCCGGACCCCAGAACTCGTCCCACCAGCGGAACGGCACGCTCTCGTGCAGGGTGGCGCTGATCTTGAGTTCCCGGCGGGCCTTGTGCCGGCGCTCGTCCTCCCCGGTGCTGGCCGAGGAGGGCAGGGTCGGCGAGGTGAGGACGACCGTGCCGGAGCCGGCGGCGACCCGGGTGCTGCTGATCCCGCCCGGGCGGGTGGCGAACGGGCGAGCCTCACCGCGCTCGGCCGGCAACAGCCACAGCGAGGGCGGGCGTTCGTCCTCGTCGTCGTCCGGATCCGGGCGGGCCGAGGTGAACAGCAGCGAACCGTCGGGCCGGAACACCGGCGCGCTCTCGCTGTCCGAGCCCCAGGTCAGCCGGCGCGCGGGCGGGCCCTGCGGATCGGTCGAGACCTCCCACAGCGAACCGGTGAAACTCGTGCGCTTGGGACCGAGCGCCGAGACCGCGACCACCAGCCGGCTGCCGTCGGGGGCCACGGTCAGACCGGAGAGTCTCGACAGCTCGAGAAAGCGATCCAGATTCACCCGATTCGTCCTATCACGAAGCCGGGGGCTTCTCCTCCCCCTTGGCCTCTTCAGGCGTGATCTTCTTGTTGCCGGAGAGCTTGGCCAGCATGGCGTTGTAGGCCTCGAGCTCGGCGTCGCCGTCGCGGTCGGCCTTGCGGTCGTAGCGGCGCTGCTCGCGGTCGTCCGAGCGGGCCCACTGCACCATCAGCACCACGGCGATCAGCAGGGTCGGGAACTCGCCGATGCCCCAGCCGATGCCACCGCCGGCCTGCTGGTCGGTGAGCAGGTCCTCGCCCCAGGTGCGGCCCAGATTGCCGAAGAACTCGGCCTGCAGCACGGTCTCGCCGTTCATCATCGCCAGGAAGAAGAAGGCGTGGAAGGCCATGGTGGCCAGCAGCACGATCAGCCGCAGCGGGTAGCCGAAACGCTGCGGGCCGGGATCGACGCCGATCATGGTCCAGGCGAACAGGTAGCCGCTGAGCAGGAAGTGCACGTTCATCAGCACGTGGCCGGTGTGTGTGGTCAGCGCCAGCTCGAACAGGCCGGAGTAGTAGAAGACCACCAGGCTGCCGGCGAACAGCGGGGCCGCCGCCGGTGGGAACGAGACCACCTTCAGGTAGCGCGACTCGGTGATGATCAGCAGCCACTCCCGCGGGCCCCGGCTGCCGTCGCGGCGGGCGGTGAGGGTGCGCAGGGCCAGGGTGATCGGGGCCGAGAGCACCAGCAGCGGCGGCACCATCATCGACAGCATCATGTGCATGACCATGTGGCCGCTGAACGTGACCCGGCCGTACACCGCCGGGCCCGACGAGGTGGTGTAGACCAGCAGGGCGATGCCGAGGACGAGGGCGACGGTGCGCCCCAGCGGCCAGGAGTCGCCCCGCCGGCGCAGCTTCTGGACCCCGGCGAAGTAGGCCAGGGCGCCGACCGCGGCCACCACGACCCACAGCAGGTCGGGCTGCCATTGGGTGAACCAGCGGGCCAGGGTGGGTTCGGGCGGCATCGGGTAACCGGTGATCGCCTCGGCGATGTCGGTGGTGCGCTCGCCGGCGGTCGGCGGGGGCGTGCGCGAAAGGGCCGAGGCCAGGCCGAAGGCGACCGCCATCACGCCGAGCTCGACCACCGCCAGCCGGGTGAAGGCGCCGCGCTTGCCGGCCTCGAGGTCGGGCAGGGTGGCCTCGCGGTGCCGGTAGCCGAACAGGCCGAGCAGCACCAGGGCCGCGGTCTTGCCCAGCAGAAGCAGGCCGTAGCTGGTACCCAGGGTCTCGCCCAGGCTGCTCGGGCCACCGATCCGCAGGTAGGAGTTGATCAGGCCGGACAGCCCGATCGCGATGAACGACCAGAGCGCGAAGGTGGAGTAGCGCTGCGCGGCCCGGGCCAGCACCGGGCCCTTGATCGTGGGGGCGAGCAGCAGCAGCGCGGACAGCCCGCCGACCCACACCGCGGCGCCGATCAGGTGCAGGCCGAGGCTGGTGACCGCGGTCTGGTGGTCGCCGCTGCTGCTGGCGTGGCCGTTCAGCGCGGTCGGGATCAGGCACAGCAGCGCCCCGGCGGACAGCCAGGCGGCCGACGTCGTCTTCACCGCACCGGCCGCGAGCAGACCGATCACCGCGGCACCGGCGGCGGTCAGGCCGAGCCCCCGGCCCAGGTCGATGTCGCGGGTGTAGGCGACCAGCTGGCTGCCGAAGCCCGGGCTGTCGATCGGTGAGCCGAGCACGTCGGCGAGGTTGAAGACCAGCAGGGCGATCGCGGCCAGCGCCCAGACGGTGGAGGAGGCCGCGGCGATCAGGAAGGCCGGGCGGTGCGCCTGGCCGCCCTTGCCCACCGGCAGGGCCAGCGCGGTCAGCAGCAGCACGCCCACGGTG
Source organism: Kineosporia babensis (assembly GCF_021129305.1). Taxonomy (GTDB): domain Bacteria; phylum Actinomycetota; class Actinomycetes; order Actinomycetales; family Kineosporiaceae; genus Kineosporia; species Kineosporia babensis. The sequence continues at coordinate 705,173 of NZ_JAJOMB010000001.1, forward strand.
AGCGCGCCGGCGATGTCGGCGACCACCCGGGCCAGGATCAGGCCCCAGCGCACCATCGGGCCCGGGTCCTGCAGGATGCTCGGCTTGACCGCGCCGGAACCGGCGGCCGCCAGCGCGGCGGTGCCCAGGGCGAGCACCACCAGGACGGTGCCGATGGTGGCGGTCCGGCCGGTGTCGAGCGAGGGACGGGTCTGGGTCGTGCTGCTCACTGGGTGGTCATCCACTTCTGTTCTTCGTTCGGCGCGGCCGCCGATCGCCGCAGCGGCCGGATCGTCACAGCCGTCGGTCGGCCAGCACGGGGAACTTCTGCCGGTACTGCGCGGCGGCCTCCAGGTCGACGTCCGCCACCAGAACGGTCTCGTCGTCCGGGCCGGCCTCGGCCAGCACCTCGCCGGTGGCCGAGACCACCTGGCTGTGCCCGCCCATTCTGACGCCCGCGTGCGTCCCGGCCGTGTTGCACTGAATCACGATGGCCTGGTTCTCGATCGCCCGGGCCCGGCCGAGCACCCGCCAGTGCTCCACCCGGGCGGCCGGCCAGGCGGCGGGCACCACGAACAGCTCGGCCCCGGCGGCGCTCAGGTTGCGGAAGAGTTCTGGGAAGCGCAGGTCGTAGCAGGTGGCCAGGCCGGCGGTGACGTGGCCGGAGCCGGTCTGCAGGCCGGCCGTGACCAGCTCGGTGCCGGCCTCGATCAGGTCGGGCTCGCCGGCACTGAACCCGAACCGGTGCACCTTGCGGTAGCTGACCATGGGCAGGCCGTCGCGATCGATCAGCACCGAGGTGTTCCAGAGCCCACGCCCCTGCGGACCCCGGTCGGCGCCCTCGGCGGCCCGCTCGATGATCGAGCCGGCGTGCACGTAGGCGCCGATCTCCTGGGCCGCCCGGCAGATCGCGGTGACGGTAGGCCCCTCGACCGGCTCGGCGGCCTCGGACCAGCCCTGATAGCCGAAACCGGTCGGCGCCCAGAGCTCGGGCAGCACCACCAGATCGGCGCCGGACTGGGCCGCGACCAGTGCGGCGGCGCGGGCCACCCGCTCGGCAACCGGTTCGTCGTCCGGATAGGCCAGCTGGAGCACGTGTACGCGCATGACGGCCAGCGTACGGGGCACCCCTGTCAGTCTGTCCGGCTGATCCCCGGCCGATCCCGGCTGATCTCTGGTGCGCGCAGGCTTACCTGCCGGCCCGACTCGTCCGATGCTTGCCTGGAAACCTGCCCGTCCGGCACCGACCAGGTGCGCCGGACCGGGCCTGCCCAGGGAGTTGCATGTCCACGCCACCCCGCGAACCGGAGCCTGCGGAGCCCGAACCCGGCCAGATCATGGCCGATCCGGGCACCACGCCGGAGCCCGGCGCCGCCGGCGCGCTGACCCATCGCCAGATCGTGGTGATCATCAGCGGCCTGATGATGGGCATGCTGCTGGCCGCGCTGGACCTGACCATCGTCTCCACCTCGATCCGGACCATCTCCGACGACCTGGACGGGCTCAGCGTTCAGGCCTGGGTGACCACGGCCTACCTGATCACCTCGACGATCAGCACCCCGCTGTACGGCAAGCTCTCCGACCTGTACGGACGGCGGCCGTTCTTCCTCACCGCGATCTCGCTGTTCGTGGTCGGCTCCGCGCTGTGCGGCCTGGCCCAGGACATGTACCAGCTGGCCGCCTTCCGGGCGTTCCAGGGGCTGGGCGCGGGCGGGCTGTTCTCGCTCGCCCTGGCCATCGTCGGCGACATCGTCCCGCCCCGGGAAAGAGCCCGCTACCAGGGCTACTTCCTGGCCGTGTTCGGCTCCTCGAGCGTGCTCGGGCCGCTGGTCGGCGGGTTCTTCGCGAGCGCCGAGGAGATCCTGTGGGTCAGCGGCTGGCGCTGGGTCTTCCTGATCAACGTCCCGATCGGGATCATCGCCCTGAGCGTGGTGGCCCGGGTGCTGCACATCCCGCACACCCGCCGCGAGCACCGGATCGACGTGCCCGGCGCGGTGGCCCTGACGATGATGCTGGTGCCGCTGCTGATCGTCGCCGAGCAGGGCCGGGAGTGGGGCTGGACCAGCGGCGCCGCCGTGCTCTGCTACGTGATCGGGGGGTCCGGCTTCATCGGCTTCCTGAGCGCCGAGTGGCGGATCGGGGACGACGCGCTGCTGCCGATCCGGCTGCTGAACAACCAGACCTTCACCGTCGGCTCCACCCTGAACTTCATCATCGGGATGGGGATGTTCGGCGGCCTGGCCGCGCTGCCGCTGTACCTGCAGATCGTGAAGGGCCACTCGCCGACCGAGTCCGGCCTGCTGATGCTGCCGCTGACCGCCGGGATGATGACCGGCTCGATCGTCTCCGGGCAGTTCATCTCCCGGACCGGCCGCTACAAGATCTTCCCGATCGCCGGCTCGGTGCTGTTCTCGCTCGGGATGTTCCTGTACTCGACGATGGACGTGGACACCCCGCTGGTCGTGGTCGGCGGATTCGCCCTGCTCTTCGGTCTGGGGCTGGGGTTCAACATGCAGACGCTGGTGCTGGCGATGCAGAACTCGGTGCCGCCGCGGGACATGGGGGTGGCCACCTCCTCGGCCACGTTCTTCCGGCAGATGGGCGGGACGCTGGGCACCGCGGTGTTCCTGTCGGTGCTGTTCGGCTCGGTGGTCGGCAACGTCGCGGACGAGATCGCCAAGGCGGCCCAGGATCCGGACTCGGCCTTCAGCAAGGCACTGGCCGACCCCGCGGTGGCATCCGACCCGGACAACGCACCGATCGTGAACCTGGTGAAGAACGGCGGGGGCGCAGGCATCTCGATCGACGACTCCTCATTCCTGAGCCGGCTCGATCCGGCGCTGGCCCGGCCGGTGCTGGAGGGTTTCGCGCAGTCCATGCACCTGGTCTTCCTGATCGGTGCGTCAGTGCTGGTGCTGGCCTTCGCGATCAGCTGGTTCCTGCCGGAGGAGAAGCTGCGTACTCAGTCGGGTCTGCAGGCGCGGGCCGCCGAGTAATTGCAGACGTTGTGCGCGCCGGAGCGTGATGGCGCGGCTCTCGCGGCGCGCACCTGGATCAAACCGACCAACCGGGCGGGCAAACGTCTTCAATGACCGAGAGGTGACCGCCCGTGACAATGCGGGCGTCGTGATCCTCATCTTGCTCTGGCAGGCTTGCCGGGATGAACATCCTGATCAAAGTCGTGGTCAACGCCGTGGCCATCTGGGTCGCCACCGCGATCGTGCCGGGGGTCGAGGTGTCCGGTGGGGACACCGGGCAGACCGTGCTCACCCTGCTGGTCGTCGGGGCGATCTTCGGTGTGGTGAACGCCGTCATCAAACCGGTGGTGAAACTCTTTTCTTTCCCGTTCTACATCCTCACACTGGGTTTGTTCGCTTTTGTGGTCAATGCCCTGATGCTGGAACTGGTGGCCTGGCTGTCGGACCAGCTCAGCATCTCGTTCACCATCGACGACTTCTTCTGGTCGGCGATCGGCGCGGCCGTGGTGGTCACGCTGGTGAGCATGGTGCTGAATCTGGCTCTCCCGGACGGTGACTGAACGTAGCTGCAGTTAGCGCGTCCGGCCGCAGATCCGGGCGGTGTGCGGCAGGACCCGGGTGAGCGTGGGAGGATCGACCGGTCGAGAGCCGTGCGAGCCGTCTGCCGGAGTCGAGTCCGGCGGCCGACGGTCCGGACGGCTGTGGAAGGGGAAACGGCAACGTGGACGACGAGCAGGGGCCCTGGTGGACCCGCCCGCCGGAGCCAGGTCCGCGGGTGAGCCTGCGCGACGAGGACCGTGACACGAAGACGACCCTGGAGGACGACGAGTCCTCCGACCCGTACGACACGGAGATCTACCGCCCGGCAGCGTCCGAGCCGGCTGGTTCCGCGGCCGAGGGGGCGCCTGGTTTCGCGCCCTGGTTCGCCCAGCCGGAATCGCCCGACCAGGGCGCTCCAGCCGGCCCAGGCGGCCCGACCGGTTCGGTACCGGCCTCGCCGCAGACCCAGCCGAACCGCACCACCCGGTCGGGGCGGCGGGCGGCCCGGTCGGCCCCGGACGAGCCCTCGCCGTACGCCAGCCCCGGTTCGGATGCCTCCAGCTCGGACACCCCAGCCTCGGGCGCCCCCGCCTCGGGCGCCCCTGACTCGGGAGTTCCGGCGCAGGGCGGCTGGCCGGACGCGACTCCGGTACCGCAACCTCCTCAGGCTGCTCCGGTGGCCCAGGATCCGGCGGTCCAGAACGCGGCCACCATGCCGCTGCCGTTGATCGACGAGCCGGGTGGTCAGCCGTCGCCGGACGCCACCCAGCCCGCGCCGCAGGCACCCCCGAAGCCCAAGAAGCCGCCGGTGATCCGCCGGGTGGCGGCGCCCGACCCGCCGGCCACGCCCGCCCGGCAGGCCAAGCCGAAGGCGGTCCCGACCGACCGCAACGCCTACGCGCCGCCGCAGAACGGGGACATCTGGGCAACCTTCAGCGGCCCGATCCCGCTGCCCGACGAGGTGCTGGCGCAGCGCGGCCAGGCGCCGCAGAAGAAGACCGCGGCCCCGCCGCCCCCGCCCCGGCCGGAACCCGAGGCCGGCGGTGACGGCGATGGCCAGAATCCGCTCAAGCGATTCCTCACCGTCCAGGTGCCCGAGGCCCGCTTCGTGCTGATCGCCGTGGCCGGTGGTCTGGTGGTGCTGCTGATCATGCTGGTCGCGATGCTCAGCGGGGGCGGCCCGGGCAGCAGCGGCGACGAGAGCGAGCCCGAGGAGTCACCCACCGGCCTGAGCGGAATGCGGGCGAACGGCCTGAGCGAGGTCAAGGCGGTGGCGGCGTCCAAGCTGCTGCAGCGGGCCGACGCCAATCCCGGGGGCCAGGTGGTCGAGGCCTACGAGTGGCAGGACAAGAACGGCAAGAACCTGGTGGCGGCGATCGCGGTGGCGGCCGACCGGCGCAAGACCACGCTCAAGGTGGTCCACGTGGTCGGCCTGGAGGACAACGGCGACCCGCGAGTGCTGCGGGTGATGACCGATCCGGATCTGCCGGCCTGTGACAAGCGCGGCGGCACGGCCGAGTTCGCCCCGGGCGGGATGCAGATCCAGGACCTGGACAGCAACGGCTACGCCGAGGTGATCGTCGGCTGGTCCTCGCGCTGTGGGCGCAAGGCCACCCTGGAGAGCACGGCCAAGCTGGCGCTGCTCAGCAACGGCGACAAGTACATCGTCCGGGGCGAGGGGGTGCTGCAGTCCGATTCGGGCAGCACCACCCCCGAGCCCGGCATCGACAAGTGGCCGGCCGGGTTCTACGACACGGTCAGCAAGCGCTACGCCGAGCAGTTCTTCCCGGTCAGCCAGTAGGGTCTGTCCTGCGGATCATGGCCGTAGCGAGGAGGTGCCCGGGGCGTCGGCTGGGCGTGGCCGGTGGGGCCCCTCGCAATGGTTTTGCGTGGGGCCACGCCGGACGCGGTCAGACGGCGCCCCGGGTGCCCCGCAGTAGGCAAAGATCCGCAGGACAGGCCCTAGCCGCTTTCAGCGCAGCAGCGGCAGGTACAGAGGCACGTAGCTGCTGTCCCGGTCGGCGGATCCTCGCCACCGGGTCAGCAGGTTCGTCTTCGCCGGTACCGGTTCCCCGGCCAGCACGCCCTCCAGCTCGGCGAACGGTTCCACGCCGGACAGCACGTCCAGCACTGCCTCCCAAAGTGCAGGCTCCGCCGCCGGGCTGCGGTCGGCCAGCGCCGCGACCATCCCGCCGACGTGGTTGATCAGCAGGCAGTAGGCCACCCGGTCCCAGCCTCGCTCACGCGGGGTGCCGACGTGGGCCCGCACCCGCTCGGGCATGGCGGCCAGGTCTTCGGCCCGGCGCTCGCGCACCAGTTTCACGCCTTCCAGATCGCGCAGCACCACCTGGGCGGGCATGCCGTCACCGTCCAGGCCGACGATCACGTTCTGCAGATGCGCCTCGAAAACCACGCCGTGCCGGGCGAAGGCGTACAGCACCGGCGGCACCACCTGGCGCAGGTAGCGCTGCCACCAGTCCAGCAGCAGCTCACGGTCGGCGGTGATCCGCTGCAGCAGCCGGGCCAGCGCCGGGTGGGGCAGTGGCTCGGTGAAGGCGGCTGCGGGGACCGCGCGCACGCCCGGATGCAGCTTGCCCTGCAGTCCTTCGCGCCGGATCACGCCGAGCTGGTCGGCCAGGCCTGGGCCGAGATCGGCGGTCAGGCCGGAGGTTTCCCGCAGCAGCACGGTGCCGGGGAACCGGGTGGCCAGGTTGCGGCGCAGCGGTTCGAGCAGTCCGGCCAGGGTGACCGCGGCCTGCACCTCGTGCCAGGGGTTGATCCGCAGACAGTTGGTGATCAGCACGCTGAGGCTGAGTTTCACGAACTCGCGGTCGTCGGCCGCGACGGTGCGCACCGATGAGGTGGGGCGCATCAGGGGACCACTCGGGCCGAGGTCGATCGCCCGGCCGTCGGCGAGCGCGGCGGGAAACTCCTCACCCCGCGACAGGATTGCGTACTGCCAGGGGTGCAGCGGCAGCAAGCGGTAGCCCTCCGGGGCGCTGACCTCGTCGGGCAAAGCGGTTTCGGGAATCCGGATTTCACGTACCAGGTCGGCCCGCACCGCGATCTGGTGCAGCTGGAACCGGGCACCCAGCTCCGGGGCGTAGCGGCGAACCTCGTCCGGCCTACCGGAACGTGCCTTCGGCGCCGGGTGGTTCCGGTGCCCGGTCAGCAGCGACTGTTCCAGATCGAGGTAGCCGTCCTCGGCCTGCGGCGGCCGGGACAGCGCCTGTGCGATCAGGGCGTGCGAGGCCTCGATCTGCGCGGGCAGGTGGTCGGCCGAGGCTCCGGTGATGGCGGCCAGTTCCTCGTCCAGCAGGGCCAGCAGCTCACGCCAGCTCAGGCCGGCCGGGTCCGGGGCCTCGGCCAGATGCACCTGGCCGGTGAACGGCGGCTCGAATGTTCCACGGGAAACATTGCTCATCGGCCGCCGGAGCCGGGCTCTTAAGGACCGGGCCGATTTCTCCAGCTGGATGATCACCCAGTCCGGGCCGTCGGGTACCACGTTGCCGGCCGGGCCGGAGACCTCGCGGACCAGGCAGTTCAGCAACGCCACGACGGTGACGGCCTCGGCGCTGACCGGCTCGGTCACTTCCAGACGTCCCTCCCCCTGGAGGATCGGCCCGGTCACAGGTAGGTGGGCGCGTCTGCGCCGTAGAACTTGTTCACGTCGGCAGCTCCGGTGCGAGATTTGGGTAGCAGGGTCGCGGCGGTCAGCGTCCGTTTCACCGGAAGTCTCTCCGCCCGGATGATTCCTGAGTTCACGAGTGCGGTGTCGCGTGCGTGCGGGTGCGCGCCGGCGAGTTCCTGCAGCAGCGGGCGGACCCGGGCGAGCAGCGGGCCGACCGGCCGGTCCAGTCCCCGGCCGGTCTCGATCAGTACCGAGGCCACGCACTGGTGCAGCGTGGTGGTGACGAACATGGCGGCCAGATCCACCGGGTCCTTGGCGATCAGGCGGTGATCGCTCAGGCCGGTGGGAGCGGCTTCGCCGAGGGCCGGTCCGGCCAGATCCGGGTCGACCAGGCAGCTGTCCAGGTCACGCAGGAGCAGGCGTAGCCCGGAGTTCTGGTCAAGGACCACGAGCACGTTCTGCGGGTGCGCCTCGTGCACGATGCCGTACTTCAGCCAGAGCGAGAGTTGCCAGGTCAGCAGCGTGCGCAGGTAGGCATCGAGGAACGCGTCGAGGTCTCCGGCGAAGTACTGCCCGGCCAGCACCTCGACCAGCAACCGACCGTCCCAGCGGCGGGCGGTGAGCGCGGCCACCGGTAGCACCTGAGCGTTGGCCAGGTCGGGCCAGCGGCGGATCAGCACGGCCAGGTGATTGTCGGCGTGCAGCCAGGTGGACTCGTCGGCGGTCAGCACGCTGTGCCGGAACTCCTCGTCGCGCTGCAGCAGGTCCTGCAGGCTGCGGGTGAGCACGGCGCCGTCGGCGAGCGAGGCGCGGCTGACCAGGCGAAGGTTCAGCCGGCCGAGAGTGCGCATCGGCAGCGGGGTCTTGAGATGCACGGACTGATCGGCCTCGGGCACCACCGTGCGCATCGAGAGGGTGGGCCTGACTTGCAGCCTAGGCGCGGGCAAGGGCTGCCAGGGGACGTCGGTCAGGGCTTCGGCGAGGAGTTGCTTGGTCATCGCCGGGTGGACCGGGAAGACCTGCTGGCCTTCGGCTTCGGGCCACCAGTCGGGTAGTTCGCCGCCTGCCGTGACGTGGCTGGTGGGGACGCTGACCCAGCGCAGGCCGAAGCGAGGGGCGTGTTCGGGGGCCCAGCGCGGCAGGTCGGCGGGTTTGAGCCCGACGCGGGCGATGGAGAGGGGGTAGATCGGGTGGTCGCGGTGGGCGGCGAGAGCCTCGGCGACAAGCCAAGAATCAGCATTGCCCCGCAGCTGTCCGAAAATGGTGGCCCGGCGCCGATCCCGCACCTGAGCAGACCCGGCTGCGGACCTGGCCTCGACCATGAGCGCCTCGAACCCGGCCCGGAACTCCTCTCCCAACTCAGGCGCCACGCTGGTGAGCAGTTCAACCTCCAGCGCGCGCACGAAAGACCCCAGTTGCCGGGCCTGAGAACGCCCTCGCACCCCGACCTGCAGCACGAACGGCGAGCGCATCACCAGATCGCTGACCAGGTCTCCTCGTTCGACCGAACCGGCTCGCACCGGCATCCGCAGGCCGTTCAGAGCCAGCCACAGGTCGTTGCTCGACGATTCGGTGCGCCGGGTCCAGCCAATGGCCGAACGCCGCCCCGCCATTCGCGGCCGGGAGCCGGCCAGACGAGGACCAGCAGCCGGCAGCAGTACGCCCCGGCTGCGCAGTCCGGCCACGTCCTCACGCAGCAGAGCCGTGCCCAGCCGCAGGATCAGATCCCGTTCCCAGCGCGCGACCCGCGACCCCGAGCCCAGTGCCCGCGCGGCCCTCACCCGATCACCCAATCCCCGCCGGCCAGGAACTCGCTGGTCACGGCCTCGACTCCGGCCGGGTCCGGACCGGTGACGGTGACCGAGCCCAGGTAGTCGCGGTTGGTGCCGGTGACCTGGACCTGCGCACCCACCGGCTTCATCGGGCGGTAGTTCAGCCGGTAGCTGCGGCCCTGCCACTCGCGAACCTCGGAGAACTCGTCCGGCGCCCGGTGCAGCACGCCGCCCCGGTCCACCAGCACCCAGTGCACCACCCCCGCCCGGTGCGTCGAGCGTCCTGAATCCGGCTCTTTCAGGGGTTCGCCGATCAGGAGCCGGAACAGGTCGTGGAACAGCGTCTCCTCGAGCAGGCGGGCCATCGCGAAATCGCAGTGGTCGCCGATCAGCCGGTCGTTCACCTCGACGATCCGCGGCCCGGCGGCGGTGAGCACGAATTCGGTGTGGCAGGCCCCGAATCCGGCTCCCAGAACTTGTAACTGCTTGAGGACGTTTGCGGTCACCGCCGGGTCGGGCTGCGGATCCCAGGTCAGGCGCTCCTCGATGAAGTATGGCGGCGGTGACACCCGGGTTTGCCAGCTGCCCAGAACGCGTAGCCGGGTTCCGTCGCCGAAGGTCTCCAGGGTCTGCAGCGGCCCCTCGAGCAGACCCTCCAGCAGCAGATCGCTCTCCCGGCGGCGGGAGCGGACGTCGGCCACCCGCTGCACCAGCTCTTCCCGGTCGCGCACCATCACGACGTCTTCGCTGGCCACGCCTTCTGCGGGTTTGAGCACGACCGGGTAAGGGATTTCGGCCTCGTCCGGAAGCGCGCTGCCGGGCACCAGCCGCTGGCAGTAGGTGTCGTCCAGGCCGGCCGAGCGCAGACTCGCCCGCATCAGGCCCTTGTCGCGGGCGCGCTGGGCCGAACGCCAGTCCTTGCCGGGCAGATCCAGGTAGTGCGCCACCAGAGCGGTCTGCACCTGAAGGTGGTCGCTGTTGCTGATCACCGCGAGCGGAGTGCCGGTGGCCTCGATGGTGGCCAGCACGGCGCGGACGTCCTGGACGGCGCAGCCGACCACCTCGGGCCGGCCCAGCCGGTCGTGGCGACCTGCGTAGGCACGGCGATGCGCGTCCGGTTCGTCGGTCAGGATCCGCACCGCGAACCCCAGATCATGGGCGGCGGGGAGCAGCCCGTGGGTGACGGTGTCGGTGGGATTTCGGGCAAGCAGCACCACGGCCATGTGGATCACTCCAACACGAGCCACTGTGCGGCAGACAGCCGCTCGGGTGCACGGCGACCGCACTCCCCACGCCACTCTGGCTGAGCGCAACTCGGAAGTTGCTCTGGGTTACTCAAGTGGCTGCTCCCGAACACCGAGAAGAAGGGGGCGCATACAACGCGTGGCACGTTCGGATCTCCCGCGAATGTCGACGTCGGCCTACCTGCGATTAAGGACAGCCTTACCTTATAGTTGCTGCAGGCAGTGACCCGGACATCTCGAAGGGAGCTTGATAGTGGCAGGTCAGAGTGCCATTCGACTGCTCTCGCGTCCTACCGGTCAGTCACCAGCGGTGATCGATGCGAACCCGGTGATGCTGCTGGCCCAGCAGTTGACGATTCTCGACCCGGGCTATGCGGCACTCGCCTTCGACCAGATCGGGCCGGGGTCCCAGTGGTTCACTCCGCGTGAGGTGATGCAGGCCATGCTGGCCTCACGCGCGTCGCACACCCAGGCCGGGCCGGCCGTGATGGGTGCGCGCCTGGCCGGAAGCCTGGGCTACGCGGCAGCTGGGCGGCTGGGCGTGGCCATGGCCGTGGCCGGCCGGGCCTACGACACCGGCCCGGATTCGCTGATGCTGCGGTTGGACGAAGACGCGCTGGTGGCCCAGATCGCCGTGCGCTCGGCGCGAATGGCCGTTCTGCCCAACGATCCGCTGGCCGGTCGGCCGGACGTCACCGTTGTCGAGGACCGGGCGGCGCTTGCTTCATGGGCCGCCCGGGGTGCCTACGCCACGCTCGCCCCGCTGATCGACGAGGTGCACGCGCAGACCCGCTACGGCGGGGTCGCGATGTGGAACCAGATCGCCGACTCGGTGCTCAGCCCGGCCACCAAAGCCCCACTCCTGGCCGGGCAGAGCCAGGAAGCCGGGCGCTCGATAGGCCAATTGTTGCTGGATGCCCTGGTTGCTGAGGGGGCCCCAATCCGCCGCCGGGGAACCGTTCGCCCGGCCCAGAGCGAAACCGGCGGCGCGGTACTCGATCCCGTCCGGGGTATGTGCTGCCTGGTCTACCGTCAGGACAAGGACAAGTGCGGCGGCTGCCCGCTGGTCAAGTGATCCTCCTCCCGCTCCAGCCGTGACCCCAGGGCCAGAACACCGGCCTGAGACAGCGCGAGCACCAGGAACAGCCAAAGCACCCAGTCCTGCGCCACCGACTGCAGCAGCCCCAGCAATGTCACTCCCACTGAGGCCCCGAACTGCACGGTCATGAACAAGGCCGTACTCCCGGCCGCTTGCTCCCCTGGCGCCAGCACCCCGTACGCGCCGGCCACGGTCGGCGCCGCGGTGGCCCCGAAACCCAGACCTACGACCAGGAAGAGGACGTAGAGAGCGGGCAGGGGTAGGTCGTCGTGGGCCAGGGCGAAGGTCAGCAAGCCGGCCAAGGTCACCGCAGCACCGCCCATCACCAGCGGCCTTGCTCCCATCGTGTCGCTGAGCCGGCCGCTGGAGGTCATCGAGATCAGCAGCCCCACCCCCAGCGCGCTGACCAGAATGCCCTGCTCCAGCCCGGACAGGCCGAAGCGCTCGACGCCGAAGACCGGCAGCGAGGTGAGCAGCGCGAACATGGTCAGCCCGACCAGCCCCATGATCGCCATGCTGGGCCCGAAGGCCGGGCGGCCGAGCAGGCGCAGATCGAACGCCGGCGGACGGGTCAGGCGCCGGGCGTAGGGCACGTATCCGGCCAGGAGCAGCGCGCCGAGCAGGCCGATCAGGACCAGCATCAGGCTGGGACCCGACTCGCCTGAGCGGTTGAGCGCGAAGAGCACGGCCACGAAACCTACGGTCAGCATCAGCAGGCCAGGTATGTCGGCCCGGCTTCGGTTGATTGGGGACGTTGTGGGCGCCGGGATCTCCAGCGTTCGGGTGGCGCCGAGCACGGCTACCAGGACGAGCAGGCCCAGCGGCAGGTTGATCAGGAAGATCCACTGCCAGTGGCCGGTCTGCAGAAGCAGTCCTCCGACCAGCGGCCCGGCCACCGGCGCGACGTTGACCACCATCGACATCACGCCCATGACCCGGCCCATCCGGTTCTGCGGGGCCAAGGTGGCGGCCAGGGTCATCGCGGTCGGCTCGACCATGCCGCCGCCGATGCCCTGGATCACCCGGAACGCGATCAGCGCGGGCAGCGACCAGGCCAGTGCGGTCAGGCCGGAGCCGAGCATGAACAGCAGCAGGCCGACGACGAACATCGTGCGCGGGCCGTACCGGGTGGTGAGCCAGTTCAGCACCGGCAGCACCGCGGCCACAGCCAGCAGATAGGCGATCGTCGCCCACACCACCTGGTCGAGCCGGGCGTCGAACGAGGTGGCCAGCGTGTCCAGGGCAACTGCCACAACGGTGCCGTCGAGGACGGCGAGCAGAGCGGCTCCGGCCACGGCAGCGACGGCGGGCCGGTAGTGGGGCCGCACGTTGTTTACTGTCATGGCCGCCAAACTAAACTCACTGGTTCAATTTATCCAACCGCTAAGTGCGGTACAGCTGCCTTAGGCGTCAGAAGAATCTCGACCTAGAATCAACTCCGTGGCACCCAGGGACCGTAGGCGCGACATCCTCGAAGCAGCCGCCCCGATCTTCGGCGACGAGGGGTACGAACGAGCCAGCATCGAGGCGATCGCCGGCCGGGCCGGAGTTTCCAAGCCCACGGTGTACAGCCACTTCGGCGGCAAGGAGCAGCTGTTCCGGGAGTCGGTGGCCGACTCGGCGCGGCAGCAGAACGAGGCTGCGCTGGGCGCGATCCTGGCCCTCGACCTGAGCCCTCAGAACTGGCGCGAGAGCCTGTTCCAGCTCGGCCTGGCCCTGGCCGACTGCTCGCTGAGCCCGTGCTCGGTGTACCTGGACCGGATGATCGCCGCCGAGATCGGCCGCGACCCGGAGATCTACGAGGTGGTGCAGACCCGGGCGGTGCGTCCGGTGCAGGAGGCGCTGGCCGGGCGGATGGCCATGCTGGGCAACGCCGGCCACCTGAAGATCGACGATCCGGCCCGGGCTGGGCGGCAGTTCCTGGTGCTGGTCAACGCCGAACTGCCGGATCTGACGATGCTGGGCACCCGGCGGATCTCGGCCGAGGAGTTCGAGGCGGCAGTTCGGCTGGGAGTGGAGACGTTCCTGCGGGCCTACGCGAGCTGAGCCGGCCTCCCGGTTCTCGGCCCGGGCGCGATGGGTTGGCCCTGCTGGCGCGGTCGGCAGCTCGGCCTAGCCCGATTCGGTCAATTCAGGTGGCGTGACCGGTCGGTTCAGACGGCTCGATCGGCCGGTCGAACTGGCGTGGCCGGTCGGTCCAGGCGGCGCGATCGGTCGGTCTGGGTGGCGTGACCGGTCGATTCAGCCGGACTACCAGGGGCGGGCCCAGCTGGATCTTCTTTGGTAGCCGGACCGCTTCACCGAACTTGCTGCCCCCGGAAAAGGCGGCCGCGGGCCACGGGCGAGTGCGCGGGCATCTCCAAACCGGCCAGGGCACCTACCCCCGCGGACCAGACTCCGGGGGCACCGGCGTCCTTAATTGGCACTGTTCTCCCCAGCGCGGCCGAGGTGTACGTGGCCATGGTGCAGGCCAGGGTGTGCAGCGCGTCTCTGCCCGTCGCGGCCGGGCGGCCCCCGGAAGCCACTGCGTCGGCGATGTCAGCCAGGGCGTCCGCCATGCTTACGGACATCTTCTGCGGGAGTTCGACGCCGGTCGGCACGTCTTCGCGGCGGGTTCCCTCGACGGTGGTGACCGTGAGCCCAGCCAGTGGCGCCCAGGGAGGGGTGCTGTCGTCGACGTAGCTGATCATCAGCCTGCCCTCGGTGCCGGTGACCTGTACCCCGCCCGGGCCGTGCCCCCAGGCCATGTTGACCATCGCCACGCCGGTGCGCTCGCCTACGTCGGCCTCGAAACGCGCCAGGGCCATGGTCTCGACGCCGTCGCCGCGGGAACCGGGTAGGTCGGCATCAGCGAAACCGGAGACTCGGACAAAGGGCGCTCCCAGGAGATGCTCGGCCAGGTAGACGGCGTGCAGCATGTCCATCAGTACGCCACCCCCTGCTGCGGCCGGGTCATGCCGCCAAAGGGGGCGGTAACTGCCGGCACCGGGGAGATCGAGTACGCCTAGGTAGTTCACGGTGACCGCTCGTACGGCGCCCAGCTCACCCGAGGCAATGATCCGCAGTGCAGTGGTGATCTCGGGCAGGAACAGGTAGTTGTGCACCACGCCGAGTACTACCCCCGCTGCCTCGGCCGCCTTCACCGCAGCTTCGGCGTCGGCCGGGATGGAGGCCAGTGGCTTCTCGCAGATGATGTGTTTGCCGGCTTCCGCCGCGGCGATCAGCAGATCTCGGCGCAAGTGCTGCGGGGTGCAGACATCGACGATGTCCACTTCTGGGGCGCAAATCGCTTCGAGGGGGTCGACGTAGGCCTGCGCGTGGGTTGCTTCGGCGGCCATCTGCAACCGGGCCGGGGTGGGATCGGCCACCGCGACGACCTGGTAGCGCTCCGGATCGGCCAGGAAGGCGGGCAGGTGGGCGTTCAGGGCGATGTTGCCGCAGCCGATCAGGGCCACCCGCAGCGGTTGCTTCACTCGGTCGTTCCCTCGGAGGCTGGGGCAGTCGGGGTACCAGAAGGACGCAACTCATGGGCGAGGGCAGCCAACTCGTCACCACCGGCCATCTGCTGGGTGAGGTCTTCCAGCGTGATCTCGGAACGGGGTGAATCCAGTTCCGTACGGCCCCGTTTCAGCACGATGAAGTGGTCGCCGACCAGGTGGGCGTGATGCGGGTTGTGGGTGATGAAGACGACGCCGAGGCCCGCATCCCGCGCTGCCGCAGTATATTTCAGCACCACACCGGACTGCTTGACGCCGAGCGCGGCGGTGGGTTCGTCGAGGATCAGCACCCGGGCACCGAAGTAGACCGCTCGGGCGATGGCCACGCACTGGCGCTGCCCGCCGGAAAGGGTGCCGATCGGCTGGTTGATGTCCTGCACGGCGATGCCCATCTTGCGCAGCTCTTCGTCGGCGATCCGGCGCATCTCGCGGATCCGCAGCCCGGCCAGCGGGTACGATCTATGGCGAAGCTCGGCTCCGAGGAAGAAGTTTCGCCAGACCTCCATCAGCGGCACCACGGCCAGGTCCTGGTAGACGGTGGCGATCCCGCGTTCGAGGGCCTGGCGCGGCGAGTCGAACACCAGGGTCTCGCCGTGCACCTGGAACGTGCCCTCGGTGTGCGCGTGCAGGCCGGACATGATCTTGATCAGGGTGGACTTGCCCGCGCCGTTGTCGCCGAGCACGCAGGTGACCCGGCCGGCCGGCACCGTGAGGTCGATCCCCTGCAGCGCCCGGATCGGCCCGTAGGTCTTGCCCACCCCCTGCATCTGGATCAGGCTCACAGCAACCCCCTGCGGCTCGAGTCGGCCAGCGACTTCACGTACAGGTTGACCAGCACGGCCAGCAGCAGCATCACCCCGAGGAAGGCCTTGAACCAGTTCGGGTCCCAGCCCGCGTAGACGATGCCCAGGCTGGTCATGCCGAAGATGAACGCGCCGATCGCCACCCCGATCACATTGCCGTAGCCGCCGGTCAGCAGCGTGCCGCCCACCACCGCGGCGATGATGTAGAGGAACTCGTTGCCCACGCCGTTGCCGGCCTGCAGGGTGTTGAACCGGTAGAGGGTGTGCATGCCGACGAACCAGCCCAGGAACGAGACCGTCATGAACAGGCCGATCTTGGTGCGCACCACCGGCACGCCGACCGCCCGGGCGCTGTCCTGACCGCCCCCGACGGCGAAGACCCAGTTGCCGGTGCGGGTGCGCTGCAGCACCCAGACGGCCAGCGCGGCGAAGGCCAGCCACCAGATCACCGTGCCCCAGACCGTCACCCCGCCGATCTCGAAGCTCGACGAGAAGACGTTCCCCAGCCGGCCGTACCCGTCCATCTGCGAGATGTCCGGCGAGGTCACCGAGCCGGTGACCGCCTTGGTGATCCCCAGGTTGGCGCCCTGCAGCACGAAGAACGTGCCCAGGGTGATCAGGAAGCTCGGGATGCCGGTGCGCATCACCAGGTAACCGTTGACGAAGCCGATCAGCAGGCACAGGGCCAGGCTGAGCAGGGCGCCGACCCACAGGTCGATGCCGAACCACCAGCAGAACATCGAGTTGGCCAGGCCCGCGGTGGTGACGATCACCCCGGCCGAGAGGTCGAACTCGCCGCCGATCATCAGCAGGCCCACGCCGATCGCGACGATGCCGATGGTGGACGACTGGTACAGCACGGTCAGGAACGAGTCGCCGGAGCGGAAGGCCGGGGCGGCGAGCAGGAAAAAGATCAGGATGACGACGGCGGCCGCGGTGGCGCCGATCTCCGGGCGGGCGAACAGCCGGCGGGAGAGGTAGCCGTCCAGGCCGGGGGTGCTCGAGACCAGGTCCTCCTGGGTGCTGGTCATCAGCGGGTCCCGTTCTGCACGAACGGCAGGATCTGCTCGATGTTCTCGCTGTCCACGAACGACGGGCCGGTCAGCACGGCCTCGCCGCCGCCGAGGTCGTTGCCGTTCTTCACCGCCAGGTAGAGCGAGGTGATCGCCATGAAACCCTGCATGTAGGGCTGCTGGTCGATGGAGAACTCGATCTCGCCGTCCTGGATCGCCTGAGCGGCCTCCTGATTCAGGTCGAAGGTGACCAGTTTCGCCGAACTGCCGCTGGCGTCCTTTGCTTTGATCGCATCCGCAGCAATCGGGGCACCCAGGCTGACGATGTAGTCGATCGACGGATCCTGCGCCAGCTTGGCCTGCAGGGTCGCCGTCACGGCGGCGTCGTCGGCTCCGTTGACCTGCAGGTTCTCGGTGGCCGGAACCCCCTTGGCGACACCCGCACAGCGGGCCTCCAGCGACACCGACCCGGCCTGGTGGATCACGCAGAGCGGATGCTGGGCGCCCTCGGAGGCCAGCCGCTCCCCGGCTGCCTCACCGGCCCGGGTCTCGTCCGAGCCGAAGTACATGTCCGCGCCCAGCCGCTGGTAGTCCTCGATCCCGGCGTTCAGCCCGACGATCGGGATCCCGGCGTCTGCAGCCGATTTCACCGGCCCGGCCAGCGCTTCGGGAGTGACCAGCGTGGTGGCGATGCCGTCGACCTTGCTGTCCACCGCGTTCTGGATCAGCGTGGCCTGCTTGCCGGCATCCGGGTCGTTGGAGTACTTCAGCTCGATCCCGGCGTTCTGCGCGGCCTGCTCGGCTCCGGCCCGGACGATGTCCCAGAACGAGTCTCCCGGGGTCTCGTGGGTGACCATGGCGATGGTGTACCCGGAGTTGTCCCCCGCCGTCCCGGCCTCACGTTCCGGCTCCTTGACCCGCCCGCCCTCACTGCAGGCGGCCAGCGAGGCCACCAGCCCCACCGTCGCGAGCAGCGCAATTCCCGTTCTGAGCATGCGAATTCCCCTTCGCCGCCAGGTCTGGATTCAGCTGGGCAAATCTTTCTATGTTCGCTTGTCAGTAGTTACAGTCATAACGGTCGGGGGTGCCCGACAGCCAGATCAATGCCCCGGGACGGATCCGGCGCCGAACGGCGTCTGGGGAGGTGGCGGCCATGCCGGTCGATCCGGCCCTGAGCTCGCTGGTGATCGACCGCGCGAGCCCGGTGCCGCTGTACTTCCAGCTCGCCCAGCACCTGGAACAGGCCATCGACAGCGGCCGGCTGGCGCCGAACACCATGCTGGCCAACGAGATCCAGCTGGCCGACCAGATCGGCCTGTCCCGGCCGACGGTGCGCCGGGCGATGCAGTACCTGGTGGACAAGGGGCTGCTGGTGCGCCGACGCGGAGTGGGCACCCGGGTGGTGCAGCCGCGGGTGCGCCGGCCGCTGGAACTCACCAGCCTCTACGACGACCTGGCCGCCGGGGGCCGTTCACCGCAGACTCGCGTGCTGTCCAACACCGTAGAGCCGGTTCGGCCCGACATCGCCGAGATCCTGTCGCTGCCCGCCGGCACCCCGGTGGTGTCGCTGGTGCGGCTACGCTCGGCCGACGGCCGCCCGATCGCCCGGCTGACCAACCATCTCGTCGGCAACCTCCCGGGGCTGAGCACACCGGCCCTGGAGCAGCACGGCCTGTACGCGTTGCTGCGCGGGGCCGGGGTGATCCTGCAGGCCGCGCAGCAGAGCATCGGGGCGCGCACCGCCACCGCGGCCGAGGCCCGCCTGCTGGAAGAGGCCAAGGGGGCGGCCCTGCTGACCATGAACCGGCTCACCTTCGACGAGCGGGGCCGGGCGGTGGAGTACGGCACCCACATCTACGTGGCCGCGCGGCACAGCTTCGAGCTGAGCCTGCTGACCCACCGTGGATCATCGCGACCGGGGCGCACATGACAGACTCTTCGTAATTGTCAAGTCACCCCGGGTGTCAATATTCGGCCAGAACGGGCGTACGCTGCGTTGTGTGCTCAATGCGGATAGTCGCGGCCGGAGAACCCGGACCCGGCTTCCGCCAGATGCAACCGCCGCGAGCCCTGCGCGCCAGGTGCAGGGCCGGAACGAGGGAGCCGTTGCGGTGAAGCTGGACACCAACCCGTGGGGCCGCTGGTACGAGGTCGGCGACCGGGTCTTCGTGCGGCGCAACCGCACACTCGATGTGAATGCCGGGCTGGTGCTGGGTGATCAGCGCTGCCTGGTGATCGACACCCGCAGCAGCGAGCGCGAGGGGCAGGAGCTGCACCGGGCGGTCCGTTCCATCACCCCGGCGCCCTACACGGTGGCGCTCACCCATGCGCACTTCGACCACTGCTTCGGCACCTCGGTGTTCACCGATGCCCAGCCGGAGTGCGAGGTCTGGTCGCACGAGCGCGCACTGGCCGAGCTGGCGGTCTCCGGGGTGCAGCAGCGGCTGGAGATCTCGGGCTGGCTGCGCGAGTCCGGGGAGGAGGTGCTGGCCGACGAGCTCGACGCGGTCCGGCTGATCCTGCCCAACCGCACGATGAGCAGCGACGACATCAGTCTCGACCTGGGTGGCCGGCAGGTGGTGCTGCACCACGCGGGCCGTGGGCACACCGACAACGACATGGTGATCGATGTGCCGGACGCGGGGGTCACCTTCCTCGGTGACCTGGTCGAGCAGGGCGCCCCGCCCTCGTTCGACCACTCCTATCCGCTGGACTGGCCCGCCACCCTGACCCGGCTGCTGGAACGGGCCGGGCCGGTGATCGTGCCCGGGCACGGCAATCCGGTGGACCCGGATTTCGTGCGCCGGCAGCGCACCGAGATCGCCGAGGTGGCCGATCTGGCCCGCAAACTGCCGCCCGGCCTGGAGGACTCCGAACTGGAGTGGCACGCCAACCGGCTGGCGGTCGGCGGGGCGGCCGGTTTCATCGCGCTGCGCCGGGCTCAGGAGCACTTGGCGGAACTGGCCCAGCTCCAGTAGACCGTAGGATCGTGCCTTCGTGAAGCAGGAGGGAACGGTTCTGTGATCCAGGTGGGCGACGTCCTCGCGGCGATCGAGGATGCCGAGGTCGTGCGGAGGAACGCCGAGTCTTTCGGCCGGGCGAGCGTCGACACCCGGGACATCACCGGTGGTGAGCTGTTCGTGGCCATCCCCGGCCCGACCCGGGACGGGCACGACTTCGCCGCCGCGGCGGTGCGGGCCGGTGCCACCGGGGTGCTGATCAGCCGGGCTCTGGCCGACACCCCGGAGCTGGCCGATCTCGACGCCACGGTGATCCGGGTGCCGGACACGCTGATCGCGCTGCAGGAGGCGGCCCGGCACGCCCGTGGCCGCAGCACCGCCTCGGTGGTCGCGGTGACCGGCTCGGCCGGGAAGACCACCGCCAAGACGCTGATCGCGCAGGTGCTCACCGCCAAGTTCGAGATCCTGGCGAACAAGGCCAGTTTCAACAACCACCTGGGGGTGCCGCTGACCCTGGCCCAGATCGAGCCCGGGCACAGCCACGTGATCTCCGAGATCGGCACCAACCATCCGGGCGAGATCGGGCACCTGGCCGGGCTGGTCGGCCCGGACGTCGCGCTGGTCACCAACGTCGGCTTCGCCCACCTGGGCAACTTCGCCGACCAGCAGGAACTGGCGCTGGAGAAGACCGACATCTTCAACCACACCCGCCCCGGCGGGACGTGGATCGTGAACGGTGACGACGAACTGCTCACCCGGACCACGCTCGCCCTGCCGGGCGCCGCGCAGGCCACGGTGGTGCGGGTCGGGTTCGAGGCCGGTAACGACCTGCGCGCGGTCGACGTCGAGGTGGACGAGCACGGCACCCGCGGCGTGATCGAGGTGGACGGGCAGTCGCTGCCGTTCAGCATCGCGGCGGCCGGGCGGCATTTCGGCTACGCGGTGATGCTGGCGGTCGCGGTCGGCCGGGTCTACGGCATCGCGCCCTCGGAGAGCATCGAGGCGTTGCGCGGAGTGCAGCCGCCGGCCGGGCGGGCCTCGCTGCGCCGGGTCGACGACCAGCTGCTGATGATCGACGACAGCTACAACGGCAGCCCGGACGCGATGATCGGCTCGCTCGACCTCCTCGCCGCCCTGCCCGGTCAGGTCAAGGTGGCGGTGCTCGGGCAGATGGGCGAGCTCGGTGACTTCTCGCACGAGCTGCACACCCGGGTCGGGCACAAGGCGGCCTCCAGCGTCACCGACCTGATCACGGTCGGGCCGAACGCCGCGCCGTTGCAGGCCGGGGCCGTGGAGAAGGGCCTGGCGGCGGAGCAGGTGCATACCGCGGGTTCCGCGATGGAGGCGTTCGAGCAGGTCAAGGCCGTGCTGCAGGACCATGACGGGACGGCTGTGGTGCTGGCCAAGGGCGCCCGGGCGATGCACATGGAGCGGGTCTACCTGGGCCTGGCCGGGCACACCGTGGCCTGCGCGCTGACCTCGTGCCCGCTCTACATCAACTGCGCGGACTGCCCCAAGCTGGCAACCGGCTGAGCCTGGTTCAGCCGCTCGGTTTCCTGCTCGAAAACGGCTGCGGCCCGGCGGCATTCCTCGCTGCCGGGCGTGGTCGCGGAGTAAAGAGCCCGATTGAGGACGTCGAACGCGCCTTCCAGCGCGTCCTTCTGTTCCGGGGCGGTGTAGTAACGCGGGCCGACCAGGCGGTTTCGTAGTTCGGTCAGCGTCTCGTTGTCCGCGCGGGCCGCCCCTTGGGCGGCGAGCGCTGTTTCCAAGTCCTGGAACGCTTTTCGTAAGGCTGGATCGTAAGGCGGGCGGACGTCTCCAATTGGCTCGTGCTTGCGGAAACGGGCGATGAGCTGGGCGATCCGGCGGAGCAGAAAACGCCGGAACAGCCAGAGGCCGAGGAGCACGCCGGCGAGCAGCACCGGGCCGAGCACCCCGCTGAAGAACGCCGAGGCGCGGGTGACCAGGTCGTTCGTCACGCGGTTGAACGTCTGGTTCAGGCCGTCGAGGAAGCCGCGTTGCAGGCCGCCGGGCGGAGTGGCCTCGGAGGTCACCCAGCCGACGCCAGGGAACCAGACCTCCGCCCAGGCGTGCGCCTGAGCCTGGCGAATCATCTGCCGTCCGCCGTCCAGCAGTTCCTGCCCCTGGGCCAGGTAGCCGACCACCATCCGGGCCGGAATTCCGCCGGAGCGCAGCAACATCACGGCGGCGCTGGCGTAGTGCTCGCAGAAGCCCTGATGCGATTCGAAGAGGGCGAAGTCGACGGCGTCACGGCCGGGCGGGGGTACGGGGGCGTCGAGCGTGTAGCTCATTGTCTCGGCCAGACGAGCTTCGACGGCCTTCACTGCGGCGAGCCGGTCGGGGGCGGCGGAGACCAGTTGCTGACCTAGATCGCGGACGCGTACGGGCAGGTTTTCGGGCACCTGTAGGTAGCGAGGGTCGACGCCGGTGTTGTCATCGCTGAACGCGGTGCCGATGGATGCCGGGTTGCTGGTGTCGGGGTAGACCAGGCTGCTCACCGTGTACGAGTCCTCGTCCTCGCTGGGGAGCAGAACCCGGTCGCCGGTGGAGACGAACGTCCGCTCGGCGTAGTCGCTGGGCAGGTCGGCGGAGAGCACCCGGCCGGGGGCGATCAGCTGGGACGTACCGTTGCCACGGATCACCACCTG
Organism: Kineosporia babensis; assembly: GCF_021129305.1. Taxonomy (GTDB): domain Bacteria; phylum Actinomycetota; class Actinomycetes; order Actinomycetales; family Kineosporiaceae; genus Kineosporia; species Kineosporia babensis. The sequence goes on from NZ_JAJOMB010000001.1 coordinate 727,358, forward strand.
GTCGGTGCGCGTGTTTCCGCTCTGGTCGGCGTCGTTTTCGTCCACAGTGTTGCCGTCGAGGGTGTTGGCTCCGCCGTCCAGGCCGAAATCTTCGGTTACCCCGAGGTCGTCGTTTCCGATACCCAGGTCACCGGGGTCAGCGGGGTTGGTTAGATCTTCGTCCGGGTTCACTGGTGGCGTTGCGTTCGGTTCCGGAATTTGAGACGTCTCTGGGCCAGTTTGGTCTTCGCTGTATGGGTTTTCGCCGGACGTGTTGGCCGAGTCGTCGCCGTCGGTGGTGAGCAGGGCTCGGTCGCCGCTCTGGGTGACGGTGGTGCGCAGGCCCGGGTTACCGGTGACCTGCCAGCCTTCGCCGTTGTAGAAGTCCAGATTGGCGGTGCGCCAGTGGCTCGGGCTGTCGGCCGGCACCTCGGCCACCGGGTAGTCACCCAGCGGGCCGCGGGAATTCAGGTTCATCCGGCCGCCCAGGAACTTGGTCTCCCAGGCTCGGGTGTTGTTGCTGGCGGACTGGTCGGCGGCGGCGCCGGCCGCGTTGGCGTTGCCCAGGTTCTGCAGCTCCGCTCCCCCGGCCACGAAGGCCAGCCCGGAGCTCAGGGCGATGGCCAGGATCACCGGCACCAACCGCCAGCGGAAGGCTGCGGCCAACGCCGATTCGGTGGACTCGACCGGGCCGGTCCCGCGGCGGGTGACGGTGGTGCGTACCTCGGGGTTGGGCGTGGCCAGGAAGTTGAGCCGGGTCAGGGCCAGCAGGGCGGACGGCCAGCCGATCACGATGGGCACCAGCAGACGCAGACCGGAGGGGGCGGCGACGCAGGCCAGACCGAGTACGGCGGTGCCCAGGACCAGGGCTGACTGGGTACCGCGGCGGTGCCCGATCTCCAGCGTCACGGCGATCAGCGAGCCGGCCGCCAGGGCAGCGAGCAGGCCCAGGGGTAGCCCGGCCGGTACGGCCAGCACGTTGGCGGCCATACCTAGGGCGCTGGAGGCGTTGCCGGTGATCAGGTTCTGCGGGCCGGTCAGCGCGGTCAGCACCACCACCAGGCCGAGCGCCGCCCCGGCGACCGCGCTGCGCCCCCAGGAAGCGGTGGTGAGGTGCGGGAGCCACGTGGGCACGAACGTGCCGACCAGCCCGATGAGCACCATCACCAGCAGGCAGACCACGGCCGGCAGCAGCCCCGCCAGACCCAGCGCCAACGCGGCGGAGATCAGGGTGAGCAGGGTCGGCGGATTCTTCATGTCGTTCACGCGGGCCCGATCCGCTGCAACCCGAACGGAATGGTCGAGGCCTCCACCACGACCTTGCCCGGGGCCCGGCGGGCGGTCTGGACCGCCTCGCGGAACTCCCTGATCGCGGCCTCGTCCGGGGGTTCGGCGTTCGCGCTGTTCAGGCTGCTGAACCAGTCCAGGATCAGCTGCTCGTCGGTGCCGGTCCAGGCCGGTACGCCCGGGGCCAGGAGGGTTACGTCGGCGTGGCTGGCGACCGCTGCGCAGGCCGACCAGGCGGCCAGGGCGAGGAGTTCCTCCCAGTCCTCGTCCTGCGGCGATCCGGTGATCGCCAGTACCAGCCGGACTTCGACCTCGGGCTCCTGCACCACCACGATCAGCCGTCCGGGCTGGCCCAGCGCGGCCTGACGCGCGGTGGCCCGCCAGTTCACGTGCCTGCGCTCGTCCCCGTGACGCCATTCCCTCAGGCCGTGGGGCTCAGATCCTGGGGGTAGAAGCCGGGCCCCGACGGCGTCCTCGATCGACCTACGTCCGCTCTCCAGCTCTACCCCCGGAACCCGGGCCGGGTGCACCACGATCTCCGCGCGCCCCCGGATCCTTCGGCTGTGCGAGGCCATGCCGAACGGCGCCAGGGCGTAGAGGTGTACCTCGTGGATCTCGGCCTGACCTCGGTGCACCGGCCTGCGGGGGAAAGCGAGCCGAACGTGGTCGCCCGGGGCCAGCGGGGGTACGGCCAGATGGATCGGGGCCAGGCCTTTGCATTCGTGCAGGATCGCGAAGCCCGGTAGGAGGCGTTTGCCGTCGTTGCGTACGGTCAGCAGTTGCTCGACCGGTTCGTCCACCACCATCCGCTCGGGCGAGCGGAAGGCCACCGACACCGACTTCAGGTCCGGGCGCATCACCTGCGAGAGCACCACCGGGACGAACAGGGCGAAGGCGACCAGGAGCAGCCAGGGGTTCAGGGCCCGGACCGCGATCGCCGCCAGCACCGCCGCCAGCATGATCGCCAGCCAGCCGCCGGGCGTGATCGGCCGCAGAATGCCCATCTGATCTCCGTCCGCTCAGACCGGGACCGGGACGGGCTGGGCTCGGACCAGCTCGGTGATCAGCACGTCGGCCGCAGTGGCCACCGCCGGGACGATGCGGTGGGCGAGCACGGGGACGGCCAGTTCGGCGACGTCTTCGGGGGTCACGTACTCCCGGCCGTGCAGCACTGCGCGGGCTTGCGCGCAGCGGGCCAGGGCGATCGCCGCGCGGGAGCCCGCGCCGACGCGGATGCGCTGGTCGGAGCGGGTGGAACGGGTGAGTTTGACCGCGTACTGCAGCACCGGCTCGGCCAGGAACACGCCCTGGACCGCCTCCCGCAGCAGATTCAGGCCGGTGGGGTCGAGCACGGCCTCCAGGGACTCGACGGTCGGGCCGGTGAGCTGCTCGCGGACCACGGTGAACTCGTCCACCGCGGTCAGAGGTTTCAGGTGCAGGCGCACGGCGAAACGGTCCAGCTGTCCCTCCGGCAGGGGGTAGGTGCCGTGCTGCTCGACCGGGTTCTGGGTGGCCACCAGGAAGAAGTTCGGCGGTACCGGGTGCCGGACGCCGTCCACCGTCACCATCCGCTCGGCCATCACCTCGAGCAGGGCGGACTGGGTGCGCGGCGGCATCCGGTTGAGCTCGTCGACCAGCAGGACGTCGGCGAAGACCGGGCCGGGGACGAAGCTGAACTCGCGGCTGCTGGGGTCCCAGACGGCGGAACCGGTGATGTCGGCCGGCATCAGGTCGGCGGTGGCCTGGACCCGCTGGAAGACGCCGCCCACCGTTCGGGCCACCGACTGTGCGAGGGTGGTCTTGCCGGTTCCCGGCGCGTCCTCGATCAGGACGTGCCCGCCGGCGAGGACGGCGATGGACAGTAGCTCCACCGCGGCGTGCTGGCCCCGGACCACCTGCTCGATATTGGCCACCAGGCGGGCGGCGGGCGCGACGTCCATGCACTCTTGCGTCGGCAGCGGACCGCGTTGCTTGAAGTAACGACGTCACCTGAAGTGAACCAAGGCGTGACCTGGCCGTGACCTGGGCCGGTCTCAGGTGTGACCTGGGGTAAGCCGGGCAAAGCAGCTGTGCTGGGCTCATGGCTGAGTCGGCTAAGGTGCGCGACCGGCGAGCCTTCGAGATCCACCGGTGAATAAGGAGAGACGATGACCCGCGATTCGGCGTCCGGCAAGGGACCCGAAACCGATCCGGCGAAGGAGGTCACGGAAGCTCCCGAGGCCACCGACGCGAGTACCGACAAGAGCGCTGCGGGCTCCGAAGCCACGAAGCCGGTGGCGGTCGACACCACCAGCGACGAGCCCGGCGACACGCAGGACACCACGGACGAGGGTGCGCTGGGCGCCGCTGGGTCCGGGGCGAGCGAGGTTGCTGCGGCTGAGACGGCCGACCCGAAGGCCGGCGAGGCCAAGACCGGGGATGCTGCTGCGACCGGCTCTGACGCCGACGCGGTCAAGGCTGACGCGGCTGCTGCTGGAACGACCTCGTCCGACGCTGCGGCGAGCTCTGACTCGTCCGACTCCGGCTCGTCGCCCGACCTCACGCTGAAGCCGCTGCCGACCGCCCCGGGCAACCAGAAGGCGGCCGACTCGGACGCTGCTGACTCCCAGGCAGGCACCGCCACGACCGGCACCTCTGCTGCGGCGGCCACCACGGCGTCCCCTGCTGTTGCCGCGACCGACAGCGCTGCGGCGACCTCTCCCGCCGAGGCGACAACTGCGTCCGCTGTTTCTGACGCAACCAACGACGCTCCGGCAACCTCCCCTGCCGAGGCGACAACCGCGTCCCCTGTTTCTGACGCAACCAACGACGCTCCGGCGACCACCGCTGGTTCGGACTCTACGGACGGCGTTGAGGTGATCTCCTCCGACGAGGCGACCACCGCGTCCGCTGGTTCTGAGCCCCCGGCGGGCCAGACCGAGAAGCACTCCACGCTCTTCCCCTTGGTCGGCACCCTGGTGGCCCTGGCCGCCATCGCTGCCCTCCTGATCGGCTCGATGGCCCTACCCATCGCCAAGAGCGCTCCGGAGGGCGTGCCGGTCGGCGTCGCCGGTTCCGACGAGGAACTGCGGGGCCAGCTGACCACGCTGATGGAGCAGATCGGCGACCAGCTGGGCGGCGACGGCACCTTCAAGGTCAGCCAGTTCGACAGCCGGGACGAGCTTCAGGCGGCCACCGAGGACCGCGAGGTCTACGGCGGCTTCTTCCTGAACGTCGACACCGCTGAGGCCGAGATGCTGATCGCCACGGCGGGCGGCATCGAGGTCTCGGACGCTCTGCAGGCCGTGGCCAGCGCGCTGCAGCAGCAGGCGCAGATTCCGGTCACCGTCACCGACGTGGTCGAGCAGCCCACCGACGACCTGCGGGGTAAGGGTCTTTCCGCGGCTGCACTGCCGCTGGCCATCGCCACCGCGCTGCCGGTCTTCGGTCTGATCGCGCTCTACCGGCGCCGTCCGCTGGCTCAGCTCGGGGGCGCGGTTCTGGCTTCCGTGTTCACCGGTCTGACCATCGGCGCTGTGCTTACCTACGGCTCCGGCTCCACCGCGGGCGGCAACTTCGTGCTCCTGTCGGCCGGTCTGGCCGCAGGGACGCTGGCCACCACCCTGATCCTGCTCGGCATCCACGCGCTGACCGGGCGGATCGGCCTGGGCGTGGGTACGGCGCTGCTCATCGTGTTCGGCGCTCCGCTGGCCGGGCTGAGCGTTCCGCCGGAGTGGCTGCCCGACCCGTGGGGCACGATCGGGCAGATCCTGCCCCCGGGTGCGACCGCGACGGTGCTGCGCTCGATGGCGTTCTTCGAGGGCGGGGGTAGCCGCGCCGCCCTGCTGGTGATGGTGATGTGGGCCGTCGTCGGGCTGATGCTGCTGGCTCTGGGCACGCTGCTGAACCGCAGCAACCAGCGGCTGGAGCAGCTCCAGGCCGATGAGGAGGCTGCCCGCCAGGAGGTCGACCTCGACGACGACAAGGCTCCGGCCACCGTCTGAAAGTTCTGAACGAACAGCAGGGGCCTACGGACGTCCGTGGGCCCCTGCTGCTGTTTGGTTCTACTGAGCGGCCAGGCGCCAGTCGCGGAAGTCGAAGCCCGGGGTGACCACACAGCCGACCAGGACGGGTTGGTCACCGGCTGGGCGGGCGGTCTGCCAGGTACCGGCCGGGACCAGCAGCTGCGGGCTCTGCTCGAGATCGGTGCCCAGGATCGACTCCACCGCCACGCCCGGCCCGGCCTCGTCGGTACCGCCCAGACCCAGCGCCAGTGGGCCGCCGCGCTGGTGGATCCACAGCTCGTCGGAGCGCACCTGGTGCCAGGCCGAGACCTCACCGGGCAGCAGCAGGAAGACGATCGAGGTGGCCAGCGACCGGGGGCCCTCGTAACCGCCGGGAAGGTGCTCGGGTGGCAACTCGATCGTGGAGCGGTAAGTCTCGGCGAACCAGCCGCCCTCGGGATGCTGCTGCAGGTTGAGACCGGTGGCCCATTCGGGAAGCGTCGGCATGGCCTGCACGCTATCCCCGCTGATGCCCCTTCGCGCCTGATCAGGGGGCTTTGGGGCCTGGCGTCGGGCGGTCGGCGGCCGTGGGAGCATGGGCGGGTGACCCAGCTCAGCTCCCCGCGCCCCGGACAGTCCCTGCACGCGCCCGGCCGGCTGAACGCGCCGCCGAACGTCCTGGGCGAGAACGTGCCGCTGGGGCCGCTGGACGGCCGTTACCGGGCCGCCGTCGCCCCGCTCACCCAGCACCTGTCCGAAGCCGCGCTGAACCAGCGCCGGGTGCACGTCGAGGTCGAGTGGCTGATCCACCTGTGCGAGACCGGCTCGGTGCCGGGCCTGCGCCGCCTCACCCCGGACGAGATCACCTACCTGCGCAGCGTCGCCGCCGACTTCAACGCCGAGAGCGTGGCCGAGCTGGCCGAGACCGAGCGGGTCACCCTGCACGACGTCAAGGCCGTCGAGTACTACGTGAAGAAGCGGATGGAAGGGAACTCGCTCGCCGACCTGGGCGAGATCGTCCACCTGTTCTGCACCAGCGAGGACATCAACAACCTGGCCTACGCGCTGATGGTGCGCGACGCCACCGCGCTGGTCTGGCTGCCCCGGGCCTGGGCGCTGCACGAGGACGTCGCCGACCTGGCCCGCGAACTGCGCGACCTGCCGATGCTGGCGCGTACCCACGGTCAGCCGGCCACCCCGACCACGCTCGGCAAGGAACTGGCGGTGCTGGCCCACCGGCTGGGCCGGCAGCTGCGCCGGATCGACAACACCGAGTTCCTGGGCAAGATCAACGGCGCCACCGGGACGTTCTCGGCGCACGTGGCCGGCGCCCCGGACACCGACTGGATCGAGGTCTCGCGCACCTTCGTCGAGCACCTGGGCCTGACCTGGAACCCGCTGACCACGCAGATCGAGTCGCACGACTGGCAGGCCGAGCTGTACTCCGACGTGGCCCGGTTCAACCGGGTGCTGCACAACCTGTGCACCGACGTCTGGACGTACATCTCGATGGGCTACTTCATCCAGGTGCGGGGCCAGGGCACGGTCGGCTCCTCGACCATGCCGCACAAGGTCAACCCGATCCGCTTCGAGAACGCCGAGGCCAACCTCGAGGTCAGCAACGGCCTGTTCGGCGTGCTGGAGTCCACCCTGGTCACCTCGCGCCTGCAGCGGGATCTGACCGACTCCTCGATGCAGCGCAACATCGGCACCGCGTTCGGGCACTCGTTGCTGGCGATCGACAACGCGCGCAAGGGTCTGGCCGGGCTGGACGCCGACCCGGCGGCGCTGGCCCGTGACCTGGACGCGACGTGGGAGGTGCTGGGCGAGGCGGTGCAGTCGGTGATGCGGGTGCACGGTCTGGAGCAGCCGTACGAGCGGCTGAAGGAGCTGACCCGCGGCCGCAAGGTCGACGCCGAGGTGATGCGCGAGTTCGTGTCCGGCCTGGGTCTGCCCGAGGACGTGGCCAAGGAGCTGATCGAGCTGACCCCGGGTACGTACGTGGGTGTGGCCTCGAAGCTGGTGGATCAACTGCGTTAGGACGTTTGTCAGGGCGGGCCGGGGTCATCTGGACTCCGGCCCGTTTCTGGTTTTGGTAGAGGCTGGGAATACCCCCGGCCGGTATGCGTTGGGGGTTGGCATACCCTAGGGGGGTAGGGTTTCGTCGCGAGGAGATGCCATGCCTGGATATGCCGGTACCAAAGAGGACTATCTGAAGCGGCTGCGCCGGATCGAGGGTCAGGTGCGCGGGCTGCAGCGGATGGTGGACGAGGACACGTACTGCATCGACGTGCTGACCCAGGTGTCGGCGGTGACCAAGGCCCTGCAGGCGGTGAGCCTGGGGCTGCTGGAGGATCACATGTCGCACTGCGTGGTCGAGGCCGCGCGACAGGGCGACGACGAGGCCCGGGTCAAGATCGCCGAGGCCGCGGACGCGATCGCCCGGCTCGTACGCAGCTGAAGCCCAACTCCGACGAGACGTTCCCTACCGACGTGCGCACCCCGTCCCAAGTTTGAAGGAGCAAGCCAGCCATGAGCACCACGACGATCGATGTCACCGGAATGACCTGCGGCCACTGCGTTTCCGCGGTCACCTCGGAACTGTCGGCCATTCCGGGCGTCACCAAGGTCGAGGTCGATCTGCACGCGGGCGGCATCACCCCGGTGACCATCACCAGCGCGGCCGAGCTCGATCCCACCCAGGTGGCCGCGGCCGTCGACGAGGCCGGGTACGAGCTCGCCCCGAGGGCCTGACCATGGCCGACGTAGCGGTTCGGGACGGGCAGCAGCGCCAGGTCGAGCTCGCGATCGGCGGGATGACCTGCGCGGCCTGCGCCACCCGGATCGAGAAGAAGCTGAACCGGATGGACGGGGTGGACGCCACCGTCAATCTGGCCACCGAGCGCGCACATGTGCTGGTGGCCAAGGGGATTGACGATTCTGCCCTGATCTCGGTGGTGGAGGCGACCGGGTACACCGCCCAGCTGCCCGAGCCGCACCAGGCCTCCGACGAGAACACCCACCAGGAAACGGTTCTCAAGCCGCGGTTGATTCTGGCGGCCGTTCTCACCGTTCCGGTGCTGGCCCTCTCGATGGTGCCGGCCACCCAGTTCCCGGGTTGGGAATGGGTGGCGCTGGCGCTGTCCGCACCGGTCGTGACCTGGGCGGCCTGGCCGTTCCACCGGTCCGCGGGGATCAATGCCCGGCACCTGGCGGCCACGATGGACACGCTGGTCTCGATCGGCGTGATCGCGGCCACGCTCTGGTCGCTGGTCGCAATGCTGACCGACAGCGGTGAGCCTTACCTCGAAATTGCCACGGTGGTAACGACCTTCCTGCTGACTGGGCGTTTCCTGGAGGCCCGGGCCCGGCGCAGTTCAGGGGCTGCCCTGCGGTCCTTGCTCGACCTCGGCGCGCACGACGTGAACCTGCTGCGCGACGGGCAGGAAGTTCGGGTGCGCGCCGAAGAACTCGCCGTGGGAGACCTTTTCGTGGTCCGGCCCGGGGAGCGGATCGGCACGGACGGCGTGGTGGTCGAGGGCAGCAGCGACGTGGACGAGTCGATGCTGACCGGTGAGCCGGTGCCGGTGCACGTGGAGCCCGGGGCGAACGTGACCGGGGCCTGCGTGAACGGTGGCGGGCGGATCGTGGTGCGGGCCAGCCGGGTCGGGGCCGACACCACGCTGTCGCGGATCACCCGGATCGTGCAGGAAGCACAGTCGGGCAAGGCCCGGGCGCAACGGCTGGCCGACCGGGTCTCCAGCGTGTTCGTGCCTGCGGTGCTGGTGCTTTCGGTGCTCAGCCTGGTGTTGTGGCTGGTGCTCACCGGGGACGGGCAGGCGGCCGGGATCGCGGCGGTGTCGGTGCTGATCATCGCCTGCCCGTGCGCGCTGGGTCTGGCTATTCCGACGGCGTTGCTGGTCGGTACCGGGCGGGGGGCTCAGTTGGGCATCCTGATCCGCGGGCCGCAGACGCTGGAGGACGCCAAGCACGTGGACGTGATCGTGCTGGACAAGACCGGGACGCTGACCCAGGGCCGGATGAGCCTGGCCGAGGTCACGGTGGCCGACGGGTTCGAGCGGGACGAGGTGCTGCGGCTGGCCGCGGCGGTCGAGCACGCCGGGGAGCATCCGCTGGGACGGGCTGTTGTGGCTGCGGTTTCGGGGCAGCTGCCCGCGGTGACCGAGTTCGCCAGCACGCGAGGCCTGGGAGTCGAAGGGACGGTGGACGGGCACCGGGTGCGGGTCGGTCGGCCTTCGTGGAAACCAACGGACGTGGTTTGGCCGGCGGTTCTGGACGAGGCAGTGCTCGCGGCCGAAGGCCGGACCGCGGTCGTGGCCTGGATCGACGGCCGGCCGGCGGCCGTGCTGACCATCGCGGACACAATCAAGCCAGGCGCCCGCGAAGCCATTTCGCAGCTGCGGGCGCTCGGGCTGACGCCGATGCTGGCCACTGGAGACAACGAGTCCACGGCCCGGGCGGTTGCTGCCTCGGTCGGGATCGCGCCGGACGACGTGTTCGCCGAGCTGATGCCGGAGGAGAAGGTCGCGGTGGTGGAGCGGCTGCAGGCGGCCGGGCGCCAGGTGGCGATGGTCGGCGACGGTGTGAACGACGCGGCCGCACTGGCCACCGCCCGGCTGGGCCTGGCCCTCGGCACCGGAACCGATGCGGCGATGGAGGCCGGGGACATCACCCTGGTCCGCGGCGAGATGGCCAGCGTGCCGCAGGCGATCCGGTTGTCCCGGGCCACCTCGCGGATCGTCCGGCAGAACCTGGCCTGGGCCTTCGGCTACAACGTGGCGGCCCTTCCGCTGGCGGCGTTCGGCCTGCTCAACCCCATGATCGCGGGTCTCGCGATGGCGCTGAGCAGCGTGGCCGTGGTGACCAACTCGCTGCGCCTGCGCCGGTTCAAGAGCTGAGGAGCTCGCGGATCCGGCGCCAGGCCAGCAGCGGGTTGGTGGTGCGGCCGGTCAGCACCGAGGCCTGGCTCAGACCGTAGCCGGGCTTCGGTGCCGCGGTGCCCTTGCAGGTAGCCCCGGCAGCGGGCAGCTTGCCCGTGGTCAGGAACTTCTCGACCTTCTTGTCCACGCAGGCGTTACCCCCGGCGTAGATGCCGTGATCGCCCTCGCCCTTGACCGTCAGCAGCCGGGCCCCGGCGAAGCCCGCGGCCGCCGCCTGAGCTCCTTCGATCGGCGTGGCCGGGTCGTGCTCGGACTGCACCATCAGCACCGGCGGCAGGTCTTTCCCGTTCGGCACCGGCAGTTTCGCCTCCTCGGGCCGCTTCCAGAAGGCACACGGCTGGCTGATTGTGGACCAGCCGATCAGCGGGTTCTTCGCCCCGGCCTCGGCCGAGGCCGTGACCAGCGCGTCCCGGCCACTCGTCCAGGCCGTGTCCTGGCAGGTGACGGCCAGGAAGGTGGTGCTCGCGGCATCACCCGAGAAGGTCCGGCGCATTCCAGTACGGCGGATCGCCGTCACCCGCTGGCGCACTTTGTAGGCGAGTTTGTCGGCGGTACGGAACTTTCCGCTGCTCTGCGCCCGCACGTAGTTCTTCAGGTCCATCAGCACCGCGGCCGCGTCGGGGAACATCACCTTGGCGTAGAGCGTGCTGGCAACGATGTCGTCGAGGGTGGCCGCATCCTCCACCGGGGCGTCCGGCGTCATCTGCGAGCGCAGCTTCTCGTAGCTGGCCAGCACCGCCTTCTTGGTGGTGCCGAGGCCGTAGACGCTGTGGTACTTGGCCATCCAGGTGGCGAAGTCGGACTCGAAGCGGCGCTGGAAGCCCAGTGGCTGACGGTTGAAGGCCTCCTGCCAGGTGCTGGTGAACTCGACGTTGGAGTCGAAGACCATCCGCCCGGCCCGCTGCGGGAACGCCGTGGCGTAGTGCGCGCCCAGCCAGGTGCCGGAGGAGAAGCCCAGCCAGTTGACCTTCTCCTGCCCGGCGAGCCGGCGCAGCAGGTCCACGTCCTGCACGGTCTGCGCGGTGGTGACGTACTTGCGCAGGTCGCCACCGGCCACCTCGCAGGCTTTGGCGGTGAGCTCGGCGGCATCGAGCATCAGCCCGATGTTGGCCTCGGTCCGCACCCGCGGGTCCACGGTCAGGTCGCTCACCCCGCCGCAGGTCAGGTTGCTCGAGCCGCCGGTGCCGCGCACGTCCATGCCGTACACGTCCTGGGTGCTCAGCAGCTTCTTCCGATTGGCGCTGACCAGTAGGAACGGAAACTCCGCACCCTCCGCGCCGGGCCCGCCCGGGTTGGTGAAGAGCATCGCCGGGTTCTTCGCCTTGACGCTCTTCAGCCGGCTGACCTTGATCCGCAGGTCGGCCCCGGCCTGGGGCACGTTCCAGTCCCGGGGCGCCAGCATGGTCGCGCACTCCAGCCGGTAGTAGACCGCGGGCAGGCCCGGCAGTTCGGCCTTGTCCAGGCAGGGCTTCCAGGTCAGCTGCTGGGTGTCGTAGCGGCCGATCGCCTCGGCGGCCCGCACCGGGTCCTTCACGGCCTGCGCCGCCGGTGGCGCCCCGAGCAGGATGCTCCCGGCCACCGCGCTGATCAGGACACAGGTGCCGGCGCGCCGGAAGACCCGAGACTGCATCGTGTGGTTTCCCCAAAGTCGGCGTACCGGAATGAATCCCGATCGCTGCGATGACTGCTGCGGTCACCGACTCTGCCACGTGAAAAGAAGTAGTGTCACATCAGGTAATCAGCGGATGGCGTTCAGTCGCCGTCGTAGCCGGGCCGAGACGTCCTCGAAGGCCGAGCGCATCATCGCCGGGGTCGGGGTGGAGCCCATGATCGCCAGTTCGTCGGCCGGGGTGCTGGTGCCGTCGAGAAAGCGGATCACCCGGTCACTCGGGTGATCGGCGAAAAGCCCGGCGAAAAGCCCCGGTCCGTCGACGTAGCCGCGATCGAGGGCGCGCAGCATCACCGCGTCCATCCAGCGGTGGCGCAGCGGGTACGGACGGGGCGGGACCGGCAGGCGGTCGGCCAGCAGCAACTCGGCGATCTCGGCGGCCTGCCGTTGCATGGCCGAGAACGTGTAACCGGTGGACGCCCGGGTCGCCCCACCGGCGGTGCCGAGCCGGAAGAGGCGGTCACCGGTGCGGCGGGCGAACGTGGCGTCGGTCATCGGGATCACGCCGTCCTCCACCGCTTCCACGGTGTAGGGCAGACCACCCCAGGCCCGGGCCAGGTAGGAACGCAGCGCCTCGTCGTAGCGGTCGGGCTCCAGCACGGCCGGGCTGAACTCGGTGTACTCGATCAGTGCGGAATCGGCCGACAGCGGCAGGCAGTAGGCGAAAGCGACCCCGCGCGAGGGCTGCGGGACACTGAAATCCATCAGCGTGGCCACGTTCTCGTCAAGCTTGACCGCGCCCGGGGCGAAACGCACCGTCCAGCCACGGAAGTGCTGCAGCAGCGTGGTCGAGGCCGGCCCGGTGGGCGGCGTCGGCCGGGAGTCGAACACCCAGCTGGCCCGTACCCGTTCGTCGCCGGCCCGGACCACGGCGTGCGGCATGCCGTCGGTGACGTGGTCGGCCGCAGCGGTGATCCGGACCCCGCCGAGCCGTTCCAGCGCTGCGTCGGCGGCGGCGTAAAGGTCTGCGGAGCGCAACATCTGGTACCGAAGCGGAGCCAGATCGTAAGTGCGCGAGGCGCCCACCCCGTCTACCATTTTCATCGTCGGCCAGCTGCGCGTGAGCAGCGGCTCGACCCACTCCGGCTGCCCTTGCGGCCCGGCCCACCAGCACCAGGTCCGGTCCTGACCGGAGCGCCGCACCGGATCGATCAGCGCGATCGAGGGTGCCGGGCGACCGGATGCGCGGGCCGCGTGATCGAGCGCGAGCACCAGATTCAGCCCGGCGCCACCGCCGCCCACGATCGCGACGTCGACGACGATTCCGGCGCCGTGACTGACCTGGCTCATCTGATCGACCGTGACTGACACCGGCGTTCCGATCTGTGGGGGTTTTCAGGGGTCGAGTTCTCGCAGGCACAGAGCTTTTCGCGGGCCCGGGATGTTCCTGCGGCCCAAGAGTCTTCCGCGGCGTCTTCCGCGACCCAGGACGGGCGAGCGCTGACCGGCGCACCAACCGGTCCCCCGACATTGGTGGTGCGCCGGTCAGCGGCACGACGCCCGACCAGGGCGCCGGCCGTGCCCGCTGAGCTGGCGCGACGTCGGCGATGCCGATCCCATGGGCCCCCCGGCCCACACCGCAGACGTCGTCCCCTCGACAGCGCGCTCACTCTACACATAGTCATCGACCGTACTCATCGCGTAGTCGGGGTTTCGGCGGCAGATCGTCGGAGGAGACGATGACGCATTCATCCCCTCGGCCGGTATCACGCGGGGCGATCCGTGAATGACTGAACCCGGCCGCCGGAAGCTGATATCCGCTGCCGCACGGCCCGGGCGATCCCTACCGCTCCGGGCGTGTCGCCGTGCACGCAGATCGATTCCGCGTTCAGCGCGACCACACTCCCGTCGTCGGCGATCACGCCCTCGCCGGCCAGTAACCGGCGCACCTGCTCGGCGATCCGGGCCGGCTCGGTCAGCACCGCCCCGGGCTCGGATCGGGCCAGCAGACCACCGTCGGCGGTGTACTGCCGATCGGCGAACGCCTCGTTCACCACCCGCAGGCCGACCGCCGAGGCCTCTTGCAGCAGCAGGGAACCCGGCAGACCGAGCACCGCGAGCGTGGGGTCATAGGTGCGCACCGCGTCCACCACCGCTTTTGCCTGCTCCTGGTGGTGCACCACCGCGTGGTAGAGCGCGCCGTGCGGTTTGAGATAGCTGACCCGGCTGCCCGCGATCCGGGCGAAACCGTCCAGCGCCCCGAGCTGGTACAGCACGTCGTCGCGCAGTTCGGTGAAGGACGCGTCGATGAACCGGCGCCCGAATCCGGCCAGGTCGCGGTAGGCCACCTGAGCCCCGATCGCCACCCCCGCGCCGACCGCGAGTTCGCAGCTGCGGCGCAGGGTGGAGGGATCACCGGCGTGGAAGCCACAGGCGATGTTCGCACTGCTGATCACCTCGATCAGCGCCGCGTCCTCACCCAGCGTCCAGCGGCCGAAGGACTCCCCGAGGTCGGCGTTCAAGTCGATGACGGGCACGAGTGAGATTGTTTCCCAGCAATCTGAACGTTTCATGACCAGCAGCTGTGGTGTGTCCCGTCCTTGGTGTCGCTTTTCTGCCAGCGCGGATCCTGATCAGCCGCGTAGCCTCGACGGATGTCCCTCAGCTGGTCGGTTCTGCCCAGCCCGGTCGGTGATCTGCTCCTGGTCAGCCGGGCCGGCGCGCTCACCGGGCTGTTCTTCAGTCCGCACAAGGCAACCCATAAAACTTGGGACGAGGTGCGCACCTCGGGTGCCGAGGACGACCGGGAAGCGGTGCTCGCCGCTACCCGTTCGCAGCTCACCGAGTACTTCGACGGCGCCCGGACGCATTTCGACCTGCCGTTGGCCCCGTCCGGCAGCGGGTTCCAGCTCCGGGTCTGGGAGCAGCTACGGCTGATCGACTACGGCCGGACCGTTTCCTACGGCGCGATCGCCGCCCAGCTCGGCCTGGTGCCGGGGGCCTCGCGGGCGGTCGGGCTGGCCAACGGGGCGAACCCGATCTCGATCATCGTGCCGTGCCACCGGGTGATCGGGGCGAACGGCTCGCTGACCGGTTACGGCGGCGGTCTGGACCGCAAGCGCTATCTGCTCGATCTGGAACGGGACGACGCGCTCTTCTGAACCTGGTGGCCGGCTTCGTTCTGGGTCTTGCGACCGGTCTTGGCCGGAGCGGGGCGGTGGGGTTCGCTGTTGGCCGGGCGGCTGGGTTCGCTGTGGTTCGGGCGGCTGGGGTCTTTGTGGGCCGGGCGGCTGGGTTCGGGCAGCATCCGGCCCGGAGACAGAATGCCCTCCGGGTCCAGGGCCTGCTTGATCGCCCGCATCGCGCTCATGTCGGCCGAGCTGCGGGTGAGCGGCAGCCAGCGGCGGTTGGCCAGGCCGATGCCGTGCTCGGCGCTGATGCTGCCGCCCAGTGAGGCGACCAGGTCCAGCACCGCCTCGGTGACCGCCCCGTCGGCGTCCTCCTCGACCGCGTTCAGCAGGTTGACGTGCACGTTTCCCTCGGCGATGTGCCCGAACAGGATGGGCACGGCATGCCGGGCGACCTCGCGCACCACCTCCGCCAGCCGCCGCTCGAACAGCGAGAGCTGGTTCAGCGGCAGCGCGACGTCGAGCTTGACCGGGATGCCCTCGGCGCTGACCGCCTCGGTCTGCAGCTCGCGCAGCTCCCAGAGCCGGCGCCGGTCGGCCGCGGTGGCGACCAGGCAGACGTCGCGCACGCAGTCCAGGCCGGCCAGGAGTTCGGTGAGTTCCTCGAAGGCGTCCGGCCGGCCGTCGTCGTCGGCCAGATCGAAGAGCAGGTACAGCGGGTGCGGGCGGTCGAACGGCCGGGCCAGCCGCTCGTGCTCCAGCACCAGCTGCAGGCCGTCGTGGTGGAAGAACTCGGCGGCCTCGATCCCGGTGAAGTCGTGCTGGACGGCGTGCAGCACGGTGAGCGCATCGTCCACCGAGCGCACCGCGACCAGGGCGGTACCGACGATCTTGTGCGGGCGGATCAGGTCCAGCTGCACGGCGGTGATCACCCCCAGCGTGCCCTCGCTGCCGATCAGCAGCTGCACCAGGTCGTAGCCGGTGTTGTCCTTGGACACACCCGACATCCGGCGCACCACCGAGCCGTCGGCCAGCACCGCCTCCAGACCGCGGATCCGGAATCGGGCCACCCCGTGCCGCATCACCCGCTCACCGCCGGCGTTGGTGGCGGCGATCCCGCCCACCGTGGCGGTGTCCCGGGCGGAGAAGTCGAGCCCGACGTCCAGACCGGCGCTGCGGGCGGCCCGCTGGGCCTGCGCCAGGGTGGCCCCGGCGCCGGCCATCAGGGTGCGCCCGAGCGGGTCGAGCGGCCCGACCGAGTCCAGCCGGGCCATGCTCAGCACGACCTCGCCGTCCTGCGGCACCCCGGCCCCGACCAGGCCGGTGTTACCGCCCTGGGGCACCAGTGGGACACCCGCCGCGGCACACGCCCGGACCACCGCGGAGACCTGGGCGACCGTGGCCGGGCGCACCACCGCGAGCGGTTTGCCGTGCCAGCGTCTCGTCCAGTCCTGCGCGTACGGCGCGACCGAGTCCGGGTCGGTGACGACATGCGTGTCCCCGACGATCTCGCGCAGGCCGGCGAGCAGGTCCACTGCGGGCATCCCTCCTAGGACCACGGCGCGTGGTGACGAACGGTGCGCACCCAGGCGGTTACTGTCCGGGATGTCGCAATCCTTCGCGCGTGACTTTAGCGTGCCATCGGTCGCCGGTTGGAGGGCCGGAACGCTACGTTCCGCCAATGGAGAGTTACCTGTAACCCTGTGGTTTGGCCGAGCGGTTGTAGTTCGCCAGCTGAGCGGGCACCTGCCGGTCGTACGGCAGGTCCGGGGCCGGGAACGGCGGGCTGTAGGCCCGGCGCACGCCGATAGTGCCGGCCCAGTGGTGCAGCACCAGGTCTTCCTCGGCGTCCTGGGGCGGGCCGGTGCGGCTCTTCAGGGCCACGTCGTCCAGCGGCAGGCTGATCAGGACGACCTCGGCGAACTCCTCCGGCGTGGGCGGGCGGGAGTGGTTGGAGCGCCCCGCCACCAGGTGCTCGACGATCGCGTCCAGCCCGGCCAGCTTGGCCTGCGGGTCCTTGACCAGGCTGCCGGTGCCGCGCACGACGATGCTGCGGTAGTTCACGGTGTTGTCGACCTTGGCCCGGGCCAGCACCAGGCCGTCGAGCAGGGTGACGGTGGCACACAGCTTGATGTCACCGTCGGCGGCCAGCTCGGCCAGCCGCGACCAGCGGCCGACCCGCAGAAGAAGTTCCTCACCCACCCGGGCGTGCACGGCGGGGACGACGATCGGGTCGCCGCTGTCGATGTAGGCGACATGGCACAGGAATGCCTCGTCCAGGGCGGCGTTGATGGCCTGGGCGTCGTACCGGGTCTGGTCGCTGCGACGGGTGTAGGTGGGCAGCTGGTCCGCAGCTGCCACCGAGTTACCGCCGCCGGCAGCGTTCGGTTCGGTCGTCATACGAGCCGACCCTGCCCGAACCGCCCGGCCTTCGCCAGTCTCTGCGCCGTTCCAGTTGAGTCCATCACTCCAGGCATTCTTCCGGTCACCATCCGCCATCGACTGCCGTTTCCCAGTCTGGGCGAGGAACCACTTCCGTGCAGGCCCACCTGCGCGAGCCTGCTGCCCTGCTCACTTGCTGGGCTCACTTGCTGGGCTCGGGCACCTTGCAGTCGACCTTGGGGTTGGCGCCCATGTAGTTCAGCGGGCCGGCCACGATGCTGACCGCGATCGTCCCGGCGTCCGAGCAGCTCACATCCGGATTGCTGTCCTCGTCGAAATAGCCGCGCTGGCCCGAGGCCAGGACACCGATGAGGAGCCAGACCACGATCACCACTGTCAGGATTCGCATCGCTTCCTCCGCGTGCCGATGTCGTTTCGATCTGCCGGAAAGCCGGACGAATTCCGGCCTTCCGGACTTGCGCCGTGTTGATCACGATAGTGACGGGCGCGGATCCCGCCACTTGTGATCATCACCCGGCCGAACTGGCCGATTCGGCCGGACGGCGGTAGGGCCGGCCGGCGGGTGTGCAGGAACCAGCGTGGTCAGGACCGCCGCGGTCAGGCTGCCGAGCAGCACGCCGGCCTTGACGTGAAGCGGGCCGCCAGAACGGTCCCGCCGGCCTTTGTCAGCACCAGGCCGGCCAGATCGCCTTCGCCGGAACCGATTCCGAGCGCGTTGGCCAGGACGTAGAAAGATTGCCGGGGCGGCCGTTCCGACCACGGCGGCGACCACCGGCGGCACGGCCTGGCGCGGGTCCTCCGAAATGTGGACAGCACCAATGACGTGCCGACCAGACTTCCCGGCTCGCCCTGGGCCAACCTTTACAACCGTTCCAGGGACTGTCCTGTGGATCAGACCGTAGCGAGGAGGTGCCCGGACGCGTCCAGACGACGTTCCGGGTTACCCACAGTCGGCCCAGATCCGCAGGACAGGACCTAGAATCGAGACTGCATTCGGGCCACGATCAGGGGGCAGACGGGTGAAGGACGATCGAAGAGCGCTCGTCCTGGCCGGGGGCGGCATCACCGGGATCGCATGGGAACTCGGCATCATCGCCGGCCTGGCGGAACTCGGTGTGGATCTGGCCGATGCAGACCTGGTGATCGGCACGTCGGCCGGTTCGGTGGCGGGGGCACAGTTGCGCTCCGGTACCCCGATCGAGCGGCTGTATGCGGAACAGCTGCGGGATGCGCGGGGTGAGGTACGGGCTTCTCCCCCGCGGCGAACTCTGCTGCGGCGGGCGCTGATCGGGATGACCCCGGGCACCGGGCCGAAGACGTGCCGGCGGATCGGCCGGGCGGCCTTGGCGGCGCGCACGGTGCCGGAGAGCACGCGGCGCACGGTGATCGAGAGCCGGCTGCCGGAGCGGGCCTGGCCTCAGGAGCCGTTCAAAGTCACTGCGGTAGACGCTTCCACCGGGGAACTCGTGGTGTTCGACAACGAGTCGGGGGTTGCGTTGGTGGACGCGGTGGGCGCGAGCTGCGCGGTGCCGATGGTCTGGCCCCCGGTCACGATTCGTGGGCGGCGCTACATCGACGGCGGGGTACGTTCCTGGGCCAATGCAGATCTGGCCAAAGGGTACGAGCGGGTAGTGGTGCTCTCTCCCTTCACTGCTCTGCTGGGGCGGCGCGGGCGCGTGGGGGCGCAGCTGAATCAGCTCGGGCCCGACGTGCAGAAGGTCGTGGTCATGCCCGATGCCAACACCAAGCGGGCGATGGGCTCGAACCCACTCGACCCGGCGTTCCGTTCGGATGCTGCCAAGGCCGGCCGGTCGCAGGCCCGGCTGGTGCGGGACCGGGTGGCCGGGGCCTGGGGACGGTCGCCGCGCTGAGCCTGCGCCGGCTCGACCTCGCCGTTCTCGGTAGCTCCAAGACTGTCGGTGGTGCTGCCTACTGTGGTCGATATGGACGAGCGGCAGGCGATTCTCAGCACCGTCAAGGCGGAGAGCCAGGCAACTCTGGCGGCCCTGGAGCACGAGCACGCCCGGATGATCGAGGCGTCGCTGGACTCCAATGCCGACGACGAGCACGATCCGGAAGGCGCGACCATCGCCTTCGAGCGGGAGCAGCTGGCCGCCGCCCTGGCCCGTACCCGGGCCGCGCTGGCCCGGATCGATCAGGCGCAGGCCGAACTGCAGGCCGGGCGTTACGGGGTCTGCGCCGGATGCGGTGAGCCGATCGCGGTGGCCCGCCTGGAGGCCCGGCCGCTGGCGACTCACTGCATCAGCTGCGCCGATGGGAGGCGCGTGTAGTCCCCTGGGGGACCACACGCGTCCATTGGTGGTGAAGGCTTTTGGAACCCTCAGCCGGCCAGCGCGCGCAGGCGGCGCAGCACCTCGTCCTGCCCCAGCACCACCGCGACCGCGTGCAGGTCGGGGCTGCGGGTCGAACCGGTCAGCGCCACCCGGACCAGCTGCGACGCCTCACGGATCGAGCCGGGGTAGGCATCCGGGTTCTTCTTGAACTCCTTGGGGCTGGGCGCAAAGTTGTTCTTGGCGCCGGCCTCGCGCAGCTGGTTGAACCACTCCGGCTGCTCATCCAGGTGCTGATAGTCCTCGACCAGGGTGCTCACGTACGCCGAAACCACCTCGGGGGCAACGTTCAGCGGGGTGACGCGCTCGTCGGCCGGGCCGGCGACGGGGGTGAACAGCGCGGAGAGGAAGAAGCCGTACTGCGGGCGGAAGTCCGACCACTTGCGCAGGTCCTTGCGGGGGTTGTCGACGCCCTCGCGCTCCACGCCGATCGCCTTGACCGCGTTGTCCTTGTCCGCCTTCAGCACCTCGGCCAGCTCGGCGTCGAACTGCTCCGCCCAGACCAGAACCTGCTCGTAAACCTGCTCGGAGCTGAGGGTGGAGATGTAGTCGGCGCTCTGCCCCTCCAGCTTCACCAGGTCCACCAGCGGGCCCGCCACACCGAACTGGTCCAGCTCGAGCGGGGTGCTCAGCGCTTCGTCGAGGGGGAGCTCGGCCAGTCGGCCGTTGGCCAGACCGCGCAGGTAGTACTGCACGGCGGCGGCCGGGAAACCCTGCTCGATGTAGAACTCGACGCCGGCTTCCGGGTCCTTGCGCTTGGACAGCTTGCGCTTGCCCCCGGGGATCATCTTCATCAGGGGGGCGATGTGCGCGTACGTCGGGCGCTCGAAGCCCAGGGCGTCGAACAGCTGCAGGTGCAGGGGCACCGAGCTGATCCATTCCTCGCCCCGGATGACGTGGGTGACGCGCATCAGGTGGTCGTCCACGGCGTGGGCGAAGTGGTACGTGGGCAGGCGCGGGCTGGAGGCGCTGCTCTTCAGGATGACCGCGTCGTTCCGGTTGGCCTCGTGCTGCAGCTTGCCGCGGATCGCGTCCTCGAAGCTGATCCGCAGCGGGCCGTCCTCCGGGGTCCGGAAGCGCACGACGTAGGGGCGGCCCTCGTCCAGCGCCTTCTGCGCGTCCTCGTCGGAGGCGTGCCGCCAGATCGCCCAGCGACCGTAGTAGCCGGTGGGGGCCTTGGAGGCTTCCTGGCGGGCGCGGATGTCGGCCAGCTCCTCCGGGGTGGCGAAGCAGAGGTAGGCCTTGCCCTCGCGCAGGAGCTCGCGCACGAAGGTCAGGTAGAGGGCCTCGCGCTGGGACTGGAAGTACGGGCCGTACTCACCGCCGGCCAGGGCGGACTCATCGGGCTCGACGCCGAAGTACTCGAACGCGCGGGTGAACTGCTCGGCGGCACCCTCGACCTCACGGGCCTGGTCGGTGTCCTCCACCCGCAGCAGGTAGTGGCCCCCGGTGCGACCGGCCAGGTCCTTGTTGATCATGCCGACGTACAGGCCGCCGATGTGCACGGAACCGGTCGGGGAGGGGCCGAGCCGGGTCACCATCGCGCCCTCGGGCAGCTCCCGGGGCGGGTACTGCTGTTCCAGCTCGGCCGGGGAGGGGAGGTCGGCGGGGAACAGGGAGTCGATGACCTGGCGGTCGAGCATTGGGGTCCAGTCTCTGTGTCGTCACGGGTTCAACTACTTCGAGTATTGCCATCAGCGCTCGAAGCACGCGATCTAAAGTAATCGCATCGATGCTAGTGCCGCGGCGCCCGGATCTGATTTGCCGAACTGCGTATGATCGATGCAGCGGCTTCGACCCGGCCATCACCGGTGAGCCTCCGGAAGAACAGAGAACGCCTCCCAGCGCTCTCCCAGTAGAACCGGACGTCCTCGGCGCACGTCACAGCGTCTTCGAGCGGCAGTCGTCCTCCGGGGCAACTGCAAGCGGGGTGGTACCGCGGAGCCGCACAGCTTCGTCCCCGCATGAGTCCCTTGCCCCAGAGCTCATGCGATTGACGAGGAGCGTCCTTCCGATGGCCGAACCCACGTTCGCCACCCCCTTCTCCAGCCTCCCCACGCGGATCGACCTGCCCGCCACGGATCACAAGATCATCGACTGGTGGAAGCAGAACCGGATCTTCGAGCGCACCCTGGAGCGCACCAAGGACGGCGCCCCCTGGGTGTTCTACGAGGGCCCGCCCACCGCCAACGGCGCCCCCGGCACGCACCACGTCGAGGCCCGGGTGTTCAAGGACCTCTTCCCGCGCTACCGCACGATGAAGGGCTACTCGGTCCCCCGCCAGGCCGGCTGGGACTGCCACGGCCTGCCGGTCGAGCTGGCCGTCGAGAAGGAACTCACCCTCTCCGGCAAGCCCGACATCGAGAACGTCGGCATCGCCTTCTTCAACCAGCGCTGCCGCGAGTCGGTGACCCGCCACGTCGGTGAGTTCGCCCAGCTCACCGAGCGGATGGGCTACTGGATCGACCTGGACAACCCGTACGAGACGATGTCCCCGGAGTACGTGGACAGCGTCTGGTGGTCGCTCAAGAAGATCCACACCGACGGACGCCTGAACGAGGACTTCCGGGTCACCCCGTACTGCCCGCGCTGCGGCACCGCGCTGTCCGACCACGAGGTCGCGCAGGGGTACGAGAACGTCAAGGACCCGTCCGTCTACGTCCGCTTCCCGCTCGTCGAGCCGCTCGCCGGGCACGCCGACGCCGAACTCCTGATCTGGACCACCACCCCCTGGACCCTGGTCTCCAACACCGCGGTCGCCGTCCACCCGGACGTCACCTACGTGCTGGCGAAGAACGACAAGGGGACGTTCGTGGTGGCCCAGCCGCTGCAGGCGGCGGTTCTGGGGGAGGACGCCGAGGTGCTCGCCGAGTTCCCCGGCCGCGACCTCGAAGGCGCGCGCTACCAGCGTCCGTTCGATCTGATCGAAATCCCCGACGCGCACCGGGTGGTGCTCGCGGAGTACGTGACCACCGCGGACGGTACCGGTCTGGTGCACCAGGCGCCCGCTTTCGGCGCCGACGACCTCCTGGTCGCGCGGGCGAACAACCTGCCGGTGGTCAACCCGGTGGCCGGCAACGGGCACTTCAAGGAGGACGTGCCGCTGGTCGGCGGGCTGTTCTTCAAGGAGGCCGACGAGCCGCTGATCATGGACATGAAGAAGCGCGGCGTGCTCTTCCGCTCGCAGCGCTTCGAGCACTCGTACCCGCACTGCTGGCGCTGCCACACGCCGCTGATGTACTACGCGCAGCCTGCCTGGTACATCCGCACCACCTCCGTGCGGCAGGAACTGCTCCGGGAGAACGAGCAGACCAACTGGTACCCCGAGCACATCAAGCACGGCCGCTTCGGCGACTGGCTGGAGAACAACATCGACTGGGCGCTGTCCCGGTCGCGCTACTGGGGTACTCCCCTCCCCCTTTGGCGCTGCGAGGACGACCACGTCACCGCGATCGGTTCCCGTAAGGAACTCGGCGAGCTCGCCGGCCAGGATCTGTCCGAACTGGACCCGCACCGTCCGTTCATCGACGAGATCACCTTCGCCTGCCCCACCTGCCAGAAGACCGCCACGCGGGTGCCCGAGGTGATCGACGCCTGGTACGACTCCGGCGCGATGCCGTTCGCCGCGATCGGCTACCCGCACGTCGAGGGCAGCGAAAAGGCCCTGGAGAGCCGCTATCCGGCGCAGTACATCGCCGAGGCGATCGACCAGACCCGCGGCTGGTTCTACTCCCTGATGGCCGTCGGCACCCTGGTGTTCGACCGCTCCCCCTACGAGAACGTCGTCTGCCTGGGCCACATCATGGCCGAGGACGGCCGCAAGATGAGCAAGCACCTGGGCAACATCCTGGCGCCGATCCCGCTGATGGACGCGCACGGCGCCGACGCCCTGCGCTGGTTCATGGCCTGCTCCGGT
Source organism: Kineosporia babensis (assembly GCF_021129305.1). Taxonomy (GTDB): domain Bacteria; phylum Actinomycetota; class Actinomycetes; order Actinomycetales; family Kineosporiaceae; genus Kineosporia; species Kineosporia babensis. Next base: position 750,975 of record NZ_JAJOMB010000001.1, read on the forward strand.
TCCCCCTGGTCGCCGCGCCGGGTCGGCCCGGGCCCGCTGGACGAGATCACCCGCAAGCTCCTGTCCACCTACTGGAGCACGGCGTCGTTCTTCAGCCTCTACGCCAGCCACGTCGACTGGACCCCGGCCTCGGCCCGTCCGGTCAGCGAGCGCAGCACCCTGGACCGCTGGGTGCTGGGCGAACTGCACGCTCTGGCGCGCGACGTGGACGAGAAGCTGGAGAACTACGACACCGCCGGAACCGGGCGGGTGCTGGGCGATTTCGTCGACGACCTGTCCAACTGGTACGTGCGGCGTTCGCGTCAGCGTTTCTGGGACGGCGACATGGACGCCCTGGTCACGCTGTACGAGTGCCTGGACGTACTGACCCGCCTGCTGGCGCCGATCGTCCCGTTCATCACCGAAGAGGTCTGGCAGCTGGTGGTGCGGCCGGGCAACTCCGCGGCCCCCGAGTCGGTGCACCTGGCCGACTGGCCGGTGGCGGACACGTCGCTGATCAGCGCCTCCCTGTCGGAAGAAGTGCGGTTCGCGCGCAATGCCGTGGAGGCCGGCCGGGCTGCCCGTAAGGCCAGCAAGGTACGTGTGCGCCAGCCGCTTTCGGCCGCGTTCGTGGGCCTGCCGGGCGGGGTCACGCTGTCGCAGGCGCTGCTGGACGACATCGCCGAAGAGCTCAACGTGAAGAAGCTGGACACCCTGGCCTCGGCCGGCGCGGTGGTCGACGTCGAGGTCAAGCCGAACTTCCGGGCGCTCGGCAAGCGTTTCGGCAAGCAGACCCAGGTGGTGGCCAAGGCGCTGTCCGCGCTGCCGGCCGAGGAGATCGTGGCGGCGCTGCGCACCGAGGGCGCGGTCAAGGTGGACTTCGAGGGTTCGCCGGTCGACATCACCGCGGAAGACGTTGTGGTGACCGAGCTTCCGCGTTCGGGCTGGGTGGTCGAGACTCAGCGCGGGGTGACCATCGCGCTGGACACCGAGGTCACCCCCGAACTCGAGGTCGAGGGCCTGGCCCGGGACGTGGTGCGGGTGGTGCAGCAGGCCCGGCGCGATGCCGACCTGGACATCTCCGACCGGATCAGGCTGGTGGTCACGGCTCCGGCCGAGGTGCTCGAAGCAGTGCGCGCCCACCAGGAATTCGTGCTCGGAGAGGTGCTCGGCGAATCGGTCGACCTGGCCGAGCACACCCCGGACGGCGCGCCGGACGCCTTGTCGGGTGGGTTCGCCGGAATCGTCGGCGAGGTCGAGATCACGGTCTCGGTGACGAAGGCCTGATCTTGCCGTAAAAGCCGATCGGGGACGTCGGCGAGGACTCAATCGTGAGTCTCGCCGACGTCCCCAATCAGGTTGGAACTACTGCGGATCAGACCTCGCCGCGGATGAACTTCTCCACGTCTTCCTTGGCCTGACGGTCCTCGACCTGGACCGGCGGGGACTTCATGAAGTACGCGGAGGCCGAGACGACCGGGCCGCCGACGCCGCGGTCCTTGGCGATCTTCGCGGCGCGCAGGGCGTCGATGATCACACCGGCCGAGTTCGGGGAGTCCCAGACCTCGAGCTTGTACTCCAGGTTCAGCGGGACGTCACCGAACGCGCGGCCCTCGAGGCGGACGTACGCCCACTTGCGGTCGTCCAGCCACTGCACGTAGTCGCTCGGGCCGATGTGCACGTTGCGGGCGCCCAGGTCGTGCTCGATGTTGCTGGTGACGGCCTGCGTCTTGGAGATCTTCTTGGACTCCAGGCGGTCCCGCTCGAGCATGTTCTTGAAGTCCATGTTGCCGCCGACGTTCAGCTGGTAGGTGCGGTCCAGCACCACGCCGCGGTCCTCGAACAGCTTCGCCATCACGCGGTGCGTGATGGTGGCGCCGACCTGGCTCTTGATGTCGTCACCGACGATCGGGACACCGGCGTCGATGAACTTCTGCGCCCACTCCGGGTCGGAGGCGATGAACACCGGCAGGGCGTTGACGAAGGCCACGCCCGCGTCGATCGCGGCCTGGGCGTAGAACTTGTCGGCGTCCTCGGAACCCACCGGCAGGTAGCTGACCAGGACGTCGACCTTGCGCTCCTTGAGCACGGCGACGATGTCGGCCGGCTCCTCGGGCGACTCCTCGATCGTCTCGCGGTAGTACTTGCCCAGACCGTCGAGGGTGTGACCGCGCTGCACGGTGACGCCGGTCGGCGGCACGTCGGCGATCTTGATGGTGTTGTTCTCGCTGTTGTTGATCGCCTCGGCCAGGTCGAAGCCGACCTTCTTGGCGTCGACGTCGAAAGCCGCGACGAACTCGATGTCACGCACGTGGTAGTCGCCGAACTGGACGTGCATCAGACCGGGGACCGTGCCCTGCGGGTCAGCATCAGCGTAGAAGTGGACGCCCTGCACGAGCGAGGACGCGCAGTTACCTACGCCGACGATGGCAACGCGGATGGAACCCATGCGTTTCTCCTTGGTTTCTAACGGGGTCGTGAGCGAGAACCGGGGTTAACGGTCGTCGTCAGGGGGGTGAGTCATGTTGCTCGCCCGCTCGGTGTCGATCAGCTCCGAGAGCCACCGCACCTCGCGGTCCACGGATTCGAGGCCGTGTCGCTGCAGTTCGAGCGTGTACTGCTCGGCCCGTTCCCTGCTGCGCTGCATGGATTGCCGGTAGCCCTCGCGCCGCTCTTCGAGCCGGCTGCGCCGGCCCTCCAGGATCTGCAGCCGGGTGACGGCGTCGGTCCGGGCGAAGAAGGCGAAGTGCACGTCGAACCGCTCGTCCTCCCAGGCCGCCGGCCCGGGGTGGCTGACCAGGGACTGGAAGTGTTCCTTACCCTCTGCGGTGAGCTCGTAGACGATCTTGGCCCGCCGGCCGCCCAGCGGGGAGGCCGGCGGAACCGCGTCCGGACCGGGCGCCGGGGTGCCGGCCTCGCGGATCCAGCCGGAAGCCAGCAACGACTTCAGGCAGGGATACAGCGTGCCGTACGAGAGCGCCCGGAACGGGCCGAGCAGGGCGTTGAGCCGTTTGCGCAGCTCGTAGCCGTGCAGGCCGGACTCCTGAAGCAGACCGAGGACGGCCAGCTCGAGAACGTCGCCGCGACGACGACTCATGCCGGTACCTCCCCTTCCTGCTTCTGCCGGTGGAACTGGTCTCGGATGCGTGAGGCCGCGCCTACGCTTCGCTACATCGCAGTGATGTATCGGAGCGATATATCCGAGCGTCGGATTGACGATACGACGCGGTGAACCCGAGGACAAGACCGGGTGGATCACAGTGAACGAGGGCAAATAAAGGGAGTAGGTCGGGTTTAAAGCCGCTCTAGGCGCAGACCGCACACAGCTGGACCCCGTACCCTCGTCACCGGCGGATTTGGGAAGAAGAGGGGGGCCGCCGCACACTGGAGCGATCCGTCATTCGGACGAATGCCTCACGGCGTACGGAAACAGGAGGGCATCGAGCACCGTGGAACGTCCTTCTGGCCCATCGCGAGGCCGCCCTGAACCGTCCGACGGTGAGCCGAACGGCCTCGGCGGCCGACGACTCAACGCCCCCGGCGGTCAGCGGGCCAACGGGCAGCCCGGCCTGGGCGGCCGGCGTCTGGGCGCACAACAGGGCCAAGGCCTCGGTGGTAACCGTAACAACGGTAACCAGAGTCAGGGCCTTGGTGGCAACCGCAACAACAACCAGGGCCAGGGTCTCGGCGGCCGCCGCTCACAGCGGCCGGCCCGTGAGGAAGCACCGCGCCAGGAAGCTCCTCGCCGCCCGGAAGCTCCTCGTCGTCCCGAAGAAGCTCCCCGCCGTTCCGAAGCCCCGCGCCGCCCCGAACCTTCGCACCGGCCGCCGGAGCTACGCCGTTCGGAAGAGCCGCGTCGTTCCGAGCCGCCGCGTTATGCGGACGAGCCGCGTTACTCCGAACCGCCGCCGGACAACGGCCGTCGCCGGTCCTCCGGCCCGGTTTCCGAGCACCGCAGTGCCCCGGCGTCCTCCCGTTCCGGTGGCCGGGCGGCCGAAGCACCTGGCCCGTACGACCGTGACCCGTACGACCGCGAGCAGCCGATGCGCTCCGCCGCCGGTCCGCAGACCCCGCGGCCCAGTGCGCGGCCCATCATTCCTCCCTCAGATCCTTATTCCTCCCGTTCTGCTGCCGACCATGCAGATGCGCACACGGTTGCCTACGGCGCGTCGCCGTACGACGAACTGGGCGCTCCGGCACAGTCGCCGGACGGAATGTCGACGTACGGACGGGCACAGAACCGCCTGCGGGACAGCCGCGCCGGTCGTCTGCTCGCGAACACTGGTGCGCTGAACCTTTGGGCGGGCCAGGAGGAAGAAGAGCTGGACAGCACCACGGCGCCGCCCCGCCGCAACACCCGCTCGCGCAAGGGCGGCGGTGGCGATGGCTCGCCCCCGCAGGGCTACCACCGGTACCTGAACTACCCGCGCTGGGGTAAGCGCGGGATCAAGCGCTGGCTGCCCTCCTGGAAGCTCATCGCCGGGCTCACCTCGTTCGGCGTGCTCGTGGTGGCCGCTGCGGTGTTCTGGTTCTGGAACTCGGTCGCGCTGCCCACCACGGAAGACGCCACGCTCAAGGCGCAGACCACCACGGTCTACTACTCCAACGGCAAGGACGTGCTCGGCACCCTGAAGATCCAGGACCGGGAGAACGTCCAGCTGGCCAACATCCCGCCGCACGTGCAGAACGCGGTGATCTCCGCCGAGGACAACACCTTCCGGACCAACAGCGGTGTGCAGTGGACGTCGATCGCGCGGGCCGCGCTCTCGACCGTGACCGGCGGCGACACCGGTGGTGGTTCGACGATCACCCAGCAGTACGTGAAGAACGTGTACGACCAGAAGGAACTCTCGTACACGCGCAAGATGCGCGAGGCCGTGATGGCGATGAAGGTCAACGAGCGGATGTCCAAGGACGACATCCTCGAGCGTTACCTGAACACCATCTACTGGGGCCGCAGCACCTGGGGGATCCAGGCCGCGTCGAAGGCGTACTTCGACAAGGAGGCCAAGGACCTCACCGTCTCCGAGAGCGCCTTCCTGGCCGGCATCATCAACGCCCCCACCCTGGCCGACCCGAGCAAGGACGACGAGAAGAAGGCCCGGGCCGAGCGGCGCTGGGGCGTCGTGCTGGACGCGATGGTCAAGGAGGGCTACCTCGACGCCTCCGAGCGCGCCGGGATGAAGTTCCCGAAGGTGATCAAGGAGAAGCCGAGCACCTCCGCCACCGGTCAGGAGGCCTACCTGATGGAGATGGTGAAGGAGGAGGCCCAGGAGGACGTCGGCATCCCCGAGGACAAGCTCACCACCGGCGGCTACAAGATCGTCACCACCTTCAACAAGCGCCTGGTCAAGGCGGCCGAGAGGGCGGTCAAGGAGGAGACTCCGGACGGCGCCCCCAAGGGCCTACGGGTCGGCATGGCCTCGATCGACCCGCGTAACGGCGCGGTGCTGTCGATCTACGGCGGCGCCGACATCAGCGAAGAGATGAACCAGGCCACCAAGGACGGCGCCCAGGCAGCCTCCACGTTCAAGACCTTCGGTCTGCTGGCCGCCCTGAAGGACGGAGTCAGCCTGGACTCCACCTACGACGGCAACGACGGCCGGGTGATCACCGGTGCGGGTGACTCGCGCAAGATCAGCAACTTCGACAGCACCCCCTACGGCTGGATCGACCTGGTCAAGGCCACCGAAAGTTCGGTCAACACCGTCTACGTCGACCTGAACAACCAGGTCGGGCCGGAGAAGATGCGCCAGGCGGCGATCGACGCGGGCATCCCGGAGACCGACGACCTGAAGAAGAACCTGGTGAACGTGCTGGGCTCGACCAGCGTGCACCCGATCGACCTGGCCAGCGCCTACGGCACCCTGGCGGCCCAGGGGGTGCGCCGCGACTGGCACGTGCTGGAGTCGGTCACCCGGGTCGAGGACGACGAGTCGGTCCACAAGGTCACCAAGGATGACACCAAGGGCGAGCGGGTCTTCGACGCGAGCGTGGTCGCCGACGCCACCTACGCCCTGGAGCACGTGGTCACCAACGGTTCCGGCAAGACCGCCCGGGCCGTCGGGCACCCGGTGGCCGGCAAGACCGGTAGCTCCACCGACAACCTCTCGGCCTGGTTCGTCGGCTACACCCCGCAGGTGGTCACCGCGGTCGGGCTGCACCAGGTGAAGAAGGACGGCCAGAGCCTCGACAAGATGCGCAACTGGCCGGGCCTGAGCCAGGTCACCGGTGGTTCGGTGCCCACCGACATCTGGACCGCCTACATGCTGCAGGCGCTGAAGGGTAAGGACGTCGTCGAGTTCCCCGAGCCCAGCCATGGTGGTGAGGTGGTGAGCTCCTCGCCGACCCCGACGGTGACGCAGGAACCGACCCCGACCGACACCCCCTCGCAGGAGCCGACTCAGCAGCCCACTCAGCAGCCGAGCCAGAGCTGGACCCCGACCGACCAGCCCACCGGTCAGCCGAGTCAGAGCTGGGAGCCGACCGACCCGGAGGATGATGGTGACCAAGAGGTCGACCCCACCGGTGATCCGAACAACGGTGGCGCCAATCCGACCGAGGACGCCGACGACGACGGGAACGACTGGCTGCCATGACGGGTAGGCGGGTCCGGCAGCCCAGACCGAAGCCGGGCTCGCCCCGTTGGTCGCAGACCCCGGCCGAGACCGACGACGGGGAGGGCGTCTACTCGCCCACCCGTCTCGATCCGCTGGTCCGCTCGGCCAGCCCGGTCATCGGCGGACCGGCGGGCCGGCGGCTGGCCAGCTCCACCGGCATCTGGAGCGCGGCCACCGTGCTGGTGCTGCTGTCGGCCGTGGTCTTCGGCCTGGGCATCGTGCAGAAGCAGCACTGCCGGGCCAGCGGCTGGAGCACGCCCGACCACTTCTGGCACGCCTGCTACAGCGACATCCCGGTGGTCTTCGCCAGCTCCGGGCTGGGCGGACCGGACCGCCCGGGCCTGAGCGAGGCCCTGGGCTCACCCGGCGGACTGGGCCAGCCACCGCTGGCCGGCCTGCTCATGTGGGTCACCTCCGGCCTGGTGGACTCCTCCGACCCGGGCGCCAACCGCAGCTTCTTCGACCTGACCGCGCTGCTGCTGGCCGCCATGCTGGCGGTCGCGGTGGCCGCGGTGACCTTCACCCTCGGCCGGCGCGGCTGGGACGCGGCGCATCTGGCCCTCAGCCCGGTCCTGATCACCGCCGGGCTGATCTCGTACCAGGTGCTGGCCATCGTCCTGGTCGCCCTCGCGCTCTTCGCCCTCTCCCGCAACCGGGCCTTGGCCGGCGGCCTGCTCCTCGGTCTGGGTGTGGCCGCGGCTCCCCAGGTGGCCGTGATCGCCATCGTCGCGGGAGTGCTGGCCCTCTGGCGCTCGGGCACCTACCTGGACCACCCGAGCGAGACCGGCCGGGATCCGCGCGCCCTCGCCGCGGTGACCTTCGCCGGCACCACGGTGATCACCTGGCTGGTGCTGCGCGTTCTGTTGCTGCCCGGCCTGACCGGACAGTTCGGCGACATGCTGGACTCCTGGCGGGGCGGCGCCCCTGGCTACGGCTCGCTCTGGCTGATCCCGCAGCTGCTCGGGGCCTCGGAACCGGACCCGGCCTCGTCCTGGGCCGGGCGGCTGGCTCAGCTGCTCTTCGGGTGGATGTTCAGCGCCAATGCCCTTGGCGGCGGCGCCACCTCAGCGCTGGTGGTGATCGCGCTGTTCGTGCTCGGTGGCCTGCTGCTGCGTCTGACCGTGGTCCGGGTACCCCCGCTGTCCGCGCTCCCTGTCGCCGGTCAGCCCGACACCACGAACATGGCCGAATGGGTGACCCGCCGGCTGGCGCCTGCCTCGTTGGCAACCCTCGCCGTCGTGCTCCTGACCGCTAAATCGCTGCCGGCCCAGACGTCCCTACTTCTGTTGCCGTTGATCGCCCTGAGTGGGCTGCGCTGGCGCGACCACCTGATCTGGGCGGGCACCGAGGCCGTCTACTTCGTCGGGATCTGGCTGTACATCGCGGCCGAGACCGCTCCCGACCGGGGCCTGCCCTCGCAGTTCTACCTGATCATGCTTCTCGCCCGGCTCGCCGGGATCGCCTGGGTGGGGCTGCAGGGTGTGCTCATCTACCGGGCCACCTACGCCCCGCCGACGGCCGGACCGGACCAGCCGGACGTGACCGGTGCGCTGAGTATCCGCGAAATTTCTTCTCCGGGCCTTGACGAAGGTACGCTCTTGGGCGATCGGGATACCGGTGCTCCCCAATCCCTGGGGTGAACCGCTTCCCGAGACGCACAAGCCCTCCTGTCACGGAGAGACCGTGACCGTTCAGACCGAAGGAGGTGGGTTACGCATGCGTCAGTACGAGCTGATGGTCATCCTCGACCCCGAGCTCGAGGAGCGGACCGTTGCGCCCTCGCTCGACAAGTTCCTCGGCGTCATCCGCAAGGGTGGCGGCACCGTCGAAAAGGTCGACATCTGGGGCCGTCGCCGGCTCGCGTACGAGATCAAGAAGAAGGCCGAAGGCATCTACGCGCTGGTCGACATGACCACGACGCCGGCCGACGCCAAGGAGCTCGACCGCCAGCTGAACCTCAACGAGTCGGTGCTGCGGACCAAGCTGATCCGCCCCGCCGCTCGCTGAGCAACTCCACTCGCCGGTAGCCCTCGGGCTGAGGCCGGCACCCCCACACGAAGCATCCAGCAGGACCGGAGAGAAACCGCATGGCCGGCGACACGACGCTCACGCTGATCGGCAACCTCACGAACGACCCCGAGCTGCGTTTCACCCCGAGCGGGGCCGCGGTGGCCAACTTCACCGTCGCCTCGACCCCCCGCGCGTTCGACCGTCAGTCGAACGAGTGGAAGGACGGGGAGACGCTGTTCATGCGCTGCTCGGTCTGGCGGGAGGCGGCGGAGAACGTCGCCGAGTCGCTGAGCCGGGGCTCGCGGGTGATCGTCACCGGGCGGCTGAAGAGCCGTTCGTACGAGACCCGCGAGGGCGAGAAGCGCACGGTCGTCGAGCTCGAGGTCGATGAGCTGGGCCCGTCGCTGCGCTACGCCACCGCCAAGGTCAACAAGACCTCGCGCGGCGGTGGCGGCGGCGGTGGCAACTTCGGTGGCGGTGGCGGCTTCTCCGGTGGTGGCGGTAACGGCGGTGGTGGCGGTGGCTACTCCGGCGGCGGCCAGTCCGGCCCGCCCGACGACCCGTGGGCCACTGGCCCGGCATCGGGTGGCGGCGGTGGCGGTTTCGGCGGCAGCCAGGAAGAGCCCCCCTTCTGATCTCTACGCCGGCTCCTTCTTCAGGAGCACCGGCTTCCCCAACTCGTGCAGTAAGGAGTAACCACGATGGCTAAGCCACCCGTGCGCAAGCCCAAGAAGAAGCAGAACCCGCTGAAGGCCGCCAAGATCACGGTGGTCGACTACAAGGACACCGCTCTGCTGCGGAAGTTCATCTCCGACCGCGGCAAGATCCGGGCCCGTCGGGTCACCGGTGTCTCGGTGCAGCAGCAGCGGGAGATCGCCAAGGCCGTCAAGAACGCGCGGGAGATGGCCCTGCTGCCGTACTCCAGCTCGGCCCGCTGAGCAGAGGGGACGCGAAGATGAAGCTCATCCTCACGCAGGAAGTCTCCGGCCTGGGTACCCCCGGCGACGTGGTCGAGGTCAAGGACGGCTACGGCCGTAACTACCTGGTTCCGCGTGGCCTGGCGACCAGCTGGACCAAGGGTGGCGAGAAGCAGGTCACCCAGATCCGCAAGGCCCGCAAGGCCCGCGAGATCGCCACCCTCGACGAGGCCAAGGCGATCAAGGCCAAGCTGGAGGCCAAGCCGGTCCGCCTCGCGGTCCGCGCCGGCGCTTCCGGCCGCCTGTTCGGTGCGGTCACCCCGAGCGACATCGCCGAGGCGATCGTCCGCGCCGAGGGCCCGCAGGTGGACCGCCGCAAGGTGGAACTGCCGACTCCGATCAAGAGCACCGGTGACCACACCGCCCACGTCCGGCTGCACGCCGACGTCCAGGCCAAGGTCACGCTGAAGGTCGTCGCCGAGGGCTGATGCCCCTTCAGTAGCGGTTCGGCCGGCCCCGGTTCTGCTTCGGCAGGATCGGGGCCGGCTGTTTTTACCCCGTGGCCATTGCCGAACCGATGAGCCGACTTTCGCGGATTGGCACTTTGGTCTTCGCGGCTTTGCGACGAGAATGTTTCGCATGAGTAACGCAGCACGGCCCTCGTTCGGGCGCCGCGTGTACATGGCGCTCTTCAAGATCATGGGTCCTGCCGATGTGAAGCCGGTCGGCAGGCCCGCGGCCCACAATCCCGACGACCCGACCGTCCCGCCCGGCTACCACCTCGAGACGTTCACCCTGCCGGACGGGGTCAAGAAGCGGATCATGGTCAAGGACTCCTGAGCCGGTTCACCGGTAGGCGCCGGTGACCAGCCACTGGTCCCCTCGTTCCCGACGCCGCAGGACCACGGCCCGGACGATCATCCAGCCCCCGGCGAAGGCCGTCCACAGCCAGACCAGGCCGGCTTTGCCGTCCGGGCCCCACAGGCCGATCGCGATCGCGACGGGGGCATAGAGCGCCGTCTGCGCTACTGCCGCATAGGCCAGGAAACGCCCGTCTCCGGCCCCGATCAGCACCCCGTCGAGCACGAAGACGTACCCCGCGATCGGCTGCGTCAGAGCCGCCACGATCAGCGCCCCGGTGAGCGCCGTCCGTACCTGGGGATCGTCGCTGAACAAGGGGCCGAGAATCCCGGCGCAGAGCAGCAGAACTCCCGCGAAGACCACTCCGGCGCCTATCCCCCAGCGCACCATCCGCGCTGTCGCGTCGCGCACCCCCTGTACGTCGCCGGCGCCCAGGGCGCTGCCGGTCAGGGCCTGCCCGGCGATGGCCAGCGCGTCCAGACCGAGGGCGAGCAGGTTCCACACGTTCAGGGCTACCTGGTGAGCGGCCAGCGCCGGGGCTCCGAAACCCGCTGCCACGCCGGTCGTCAGCAGGAGCAGCACCCGCATCGCCATGGTCCGGATCAACAGGGGGACGCCGGTGCGGCCGGCCAGGCGCACGCCCGCCAGTTGCGGCCAGAGGGATACCCCGGCCCGCCGGGCGTCGCCCACCACGTAACCGATGGCAGCGACGGCCATGCCCGCCTGGGTGATCGAAGTACCTACCGCCGAGCCCGCGATCCCCCACCCCAGGCCATGCACCAGCAGCACGTTGAGCAGGGCGTTCACTACCGCACCGGTCACGGCTATCCACAGGGTGACGCGGGTGTTCTGCAGCCCACGCAGGACGCCGACCAGAGCCAGGACGATGAGCATCGCCGGCACCCCGGGCAACGACCAGCGCAGGTAGACGATGGCGGCCTCGCGCACGCCCGGTTCAGCCCCGGCGGCCCCGATCAGGTCCACGGCGTAGGGCGCGGCGGGGTAGAGCAGCAGCACCACGATCAGGCCGATCCCGGCGGCCAGCCAGGCGGCGTCCATCCCGATCGCGATCGCCTTGGTGCGCTCACCGGCTCCCACCAGCCGGGCCACGCTGCTGGTGGTGCCGTAGGCCAGGAACACGAAGATGTAGACCGCGGTGGTCAGAATGCCTGCGGCGATGCCCAGTCCGGCCAGTTCGGTGGTGCCCAGCCGGCCGACGATGGCGGAGTCGGCGAGCAGGAAGAGTGGTTCGGCCACCAGGGCACCCAGGGCCGGCAGGGCCAGGGACAGAATCTGCCGGTCAGTGCTGCTGGTCCGGCCGGGGTTCTTGCTCAGCCGGGATCACCTCGTTGCTGTTCTCGCGACTCGACCGGCCGCGCGGATCGCGACCACCTCACAGTGTGCACGAGGAGGTGGCAGGCGACTGACCGTCCCTCGGTGCTCGCTCCCGGACCCGCTCTTGAGCCGCCGTATGCGCCCTTTGGTAACGGTGAGGTGACCATGCACTGAATCGACGCCGGATTTCTGGCATCCACAACCCGTGGACAGCTTCGTGGCCGGTCAGAGGCTTTTGGACCCGGCCTCAGGGCCCGTTCATCCCCACTGTTATCCACAACCTGTGCACAACCCCCGGGGTTTGTCCCCAAGTTATCCACAGACTTGGCGAGGTTGTGCACCGATCCGGCTGGGGCTGTGGATACGGTCGTTGAACCCCACACCCGACGACCCGTATTTTCAGGGGGCCTGCTCGCCACCGCGATGAGTCGGTGCCGGTCCGGTGTGGAGCAACAGCTGGGAAGAGGGTCCGATGTCCATCGTCGATCTGCCTGTACCTTCCGACGACTCGGGTGGCGGCTCCGATCTCGGCCGCACCCCGCCGCAGGACGTGGCGGCCGAGCAGAGTGTGCTCGGCGGCATGATGCTCTCGAAGGACGCGATCGCCGACGTCGTCGAGGAGCTCCAGGGCGTCGACTTCTACCGCCCCGCCAACGAGCTGGTCTACGACGCCATCCTCGACCTCTACGGCCGGGGCGAGCCGGCCGACGCGGTCACCGTGGCCGCCGAGCTCACCAAGCGCGGCGAGCTGGCCAAGATCGGCGGGCCGGCCTACCTGCACACCCTGATCTCCTCGGTGCCCACCGCCGCGAACGCCGGCTACTACGCCCGGATCGTGCGCGAGCGCGCTGTGCTGCGCCGCCTGGTCGACGCCGGCACCCGGATCGTCCAGCTCGGTTACAACGGCGCCGACGGCCGCGGCGGCGGTGACGTGGAAGAGATCGTCAACTCCGCCCAGGCCGAGATCTACAAGGTCAGCGAGCAGCGCACCAGCGAGGACTACGCGGCCCTGTCCGAGGTGATCGAGGGCGCGATCGACGAGATCGAGGCCTCCAGCCACCGCGGGGACGGCCTGACCGGCGTGCCCACCGGCTTCACCGACCTGGACGCCCTGACCAACGGGCTGCACCCGGGGCAGATGATCATCATCGCCGCGCGCCCGGCGATGGGTAAGGCCCTGGCCCTGGACACCCCGCTGCCCACCCCTGGCGGCTGGACCAGCATGGGTGCGGTCCAGGTCGACGACGAACTGATCGGGGCCGACGGCAGGCCCACCCGGGTGGTCAATGCCACCGACGTCATGGTGGGCCGTCCCTGCTACGAGGTCGAGTTCTCGGACGGCACCGTCATCGTGGCCGACGCAGAACACCAGTGGCTGACCGAGACCCGATCGGCTCGCCGATCAGCGAGGAAGACCGGCCCCGAAGTCCGGACCACGGAACAGATCGCCGCAACGCTGCGCTGCGAGAGCGCCGACCAACGCCTCAACCACAGCGTCCGCATCGCCGGCGCACTGGCCTTGCCCCCGAGAGACCTCCTGGTGCCGCCGTACACCCTGGGTGCCTGGCTGGGCGACGGTACGAGCGCCTCGGCCCAGATCACTTCAGCGGACCCGGAAATCGTGATCCGTATCGAGGACGACGGGCTCGAGGTCGTGCCCAGTCAGAATGTCCAGCTGTGCTACTCGCTGAAGTTACCGGCGCCGAGCGTCGCCGAGCGCGAGTGCGTGGTCTGCGGTGTCGCCTTCACCCCGAAGGCTGCGGTCGTGCGCACCTGCGGCCAGTCGTGTGGTGGCCGGGCCAAGGCGATCTCCACGCCGGTGGATCCCGCTACCTGCGTCGACTGCGGAACTCGCATCACCGGCTTCGGTCGTTGCCAGAGCTGCCACGACAAGCTCGGCACCGTTCAGGGTCGACTGCGCACCATCGGAGTGCTGGGCAACAAGCACATCCCGGCCGAGTATCTGAGGGCCGGAGAAGCCCAGCGACGAGAACTCCTGTCGGGTCTGCTCGACACCGACGGCACGGTGCACTCCACAGGTTCCGTGCAGTTCGCGGTAACCAATCGGAGACTCGCCGAAGACGTGCAGGAACTCGTCCTGAGCCTTGGCTACCGCTGCACCATCATGTCCAAGCCGGTGAAGGGCCGCAGCGAGAAGTCCTCTGTCGCCTACACACTGAATTTCACGACCGACGATCGGGTGTTCCACCTGGAACGTAAGCACCTGCTGCACAAGGACCGGATGAGTCGCCGGTTCCAGCGCCGGAACTCCCGTTTCATCACCGCGGTCCGCCCGGTCCCGAGCGTTCCGGTGCGCTGTGTAGAGGTGGACAACCGGGATCATCTCTATCTCGCCGGCCGCACGATGATCCCCACCCACAACTCCACCTTCGGCCTGGACATCCTGCGCTCCGCCGCAATTCACCACCGGATGACGTCGGTGATGTTCAGTCTGGAGATGGGGCGCAACGAGATCACCATGCGCCTGCTCTCGGCCGAAGCGCGCATCCCGTTGCAGAACATGCGTAAGGGCACGATGCGCGAGGAGGACTGGACCCGGCTGGCCCAGACCATGGGCGACGTCAGCGAGGCGCCACTATTCATCGACGACAGCCCGAACATGTCGCTGATGGAGATCCGGGCCAAGTGCCGGCGGCTGAAGCAGCGGCACGACCTCAAGCTCGTGGTGATCGACTACCTGCAGCTGATGACCAGCGGTAAGCGGGTGGAGAGCCGGCAGCAGGAGGTCTCCGAGTTCTCCCGGGCGATCAAGCTGCTGGCCAAGGAGCTGCAGCTGCCGGTGATTGCACTGAGCCAGCTGAACCGTGGCCCGGAGCAGCGCACCGACAAGAAGCCGGCCATGTCCGACCTGCGTGAATCGGGTTGCCTCACCGCCGACACCCGGGTGCTGCGGGCCGACACCGGCGCCGAGACCACCATGGGCGAGCTGTTCGCGAACGGCGCGAAAGACGTTCCGGTCTGGTCGCTCGACGACAGTCTGCGTTACGTGAGGCGTCACCTCACACACGTCTTCGCAACCGGGACCAAGCCTGTGTTCAAGGTGCGTCTGGCGTCGGGCAAGCAGGTGCGGGCCACGGCGAACCATCCGTTCCTGACCTATGAGGGCTGGCGGCCGATAGGTGAGCTGGCGGCGGGGGCGCGAGTGGCCACGCCTCGTCATGTCATGGCGCCTGAGCTGGTCGGTACGTGGGACGACGACAGGGTGGTGATGCTGGCCCACCTGCTCGGGGACGGTTCCTTCGTGAAGCGTCAGCCGATCCGCTACGCGAGTGTCGACGAGGCCAACCTGACGGCGGTCACCGAGGCTGCCAGGCACTTCGGGATCACAGCCGTGCGCGACGAGCACGCCGCCGCCAGGGTGACCACGCTGCGTCTCCCTGCGCCCTACCAGCTCACTCACGGCAAGCGGAATCCGATTGCGGCATGGCTCGACGAGCTCGACCTTTTCGGTCTTCGCAGTCACGAAAAGTTCGTGCCTGAGCAGGTCTTCTCGTTGCCCAAGCGGCAGATCGCCCTGTTCCTGCGTCACCTGTGGGCCACCGACGGCTCGGTCACGGTGAACCGGACCGGCCGGGGCGGCCGGGTCTACTACGCCTCGACCAGCCGGCGGATGCTGGACGATGTCACCCGGTTGCTGCTGCGGTTCGGTATCTCGGCCCGGATCAGGAACGCCACACCGAAAGAGGGGTACCGCCCCGGACATACCCTCGACATCTCCGGGGTGGACGACCAGCGGCGCTTCCTCAACGAGATCGGGGTACACGGTCTGCGCGGCCAGTCCGCGGCTCAGTTGCTCGAGATCGTGAAGGATGTGCCGGCCAACCCGAATGTCGACACAGTTCCCAAGGAGATCTGGGATCGGGTACGCACGGTGCTGGTGGAGCAGAACATGAGCCACCGCCAGTTCGCCGCAGCGATGGGCACGCAGTTCGGCGGTGGTTCGATGTGGAAGCACGCGCCGAGCCGGCAACGTCTGGGCCGGGTTGCCTCTCTGCTGGGTGATGCGGACCTGGAAATGCATGCGCTGAACGACGTGCTGTGGGACACGATCGTCGCGATCGAGCCGGACGGTGTCGAAGAGGTCTACGACGCAACCGTTCTCGGCAATCACAATTTCGTCGCCAACGGCATTGCCGTGCACAACAGCATCGAGCAGGACGCCGACATGGTGATCCTGCTGCACCGTGAGGACGCGTACGAGAAGGAGAGCCCGCGCGCCGGTGAGGCCGACTTCATCGTGGCCAAGCACCGTAACGGCCCGACCGACACGATCACCGTGGCGTTCCAGGGGCACTACTCGCGATTCGTGGACATGGCCCAGTAAGTCGGTCAACCGATGGACGAGGTGGCTGGTTAAGTGGACGCGGCCGGGTAGGCAGCTGGCACAGTAGCGAGATGACGTGGCAGCGGGCTCAGCGGCTGGATGCGGATCGGCTCGTGGCAGATCTGTATGCGCAGACCGGGGTTCGGCTGGTCGTCGAAGGGCCCTGCGCCGGTGGGGAAGTCGGGGCGGCCTTCGTTCGCTGGGCCGAGACCGGGCGGCGATCGGTGCTGAAGTGGCGTCCGCATTCTCGGCTCGAGGAGTTGCAGGCCGGTCCGCTCGCTGTACAGAAAGCCGCTGTCCAGGCTGGCATTCCGGCCCCAGCCACGCAGTTGTCGGCGCAGGTGGGGCATGCCGTGGCGATGGTGCAAGAGTTGCTTCCTGGCGAGAAGGTCGACCTCCTGGACGAGGATTTGCTGGACCAAGCGCTTCGGCTCAACGCGCTTCAGGCTGGGGTGCTCCGGGGGCGCGAAGACATCCCGTCCGTGAAGTTGTTCCTGCGAGAAGACGGCCCGGGGTACTGCCTGCACGAGCCCTTGCGACAGCACAGCGCCAGGGGTGCAGCGCTGGAGAGGATGATCAAGGCCGTGCCGGACAGCGAGATGCCGGCCGGAAACGATGTCGTCCACCTGGACTTTCACCCGGGCAACCTGCTGGCCTCGGGGAAGGTGATCACCGGAGTGGTGGACTGGGACGGCGCAGCGCGGGGGAACCGGGCCTTCGACCTGGTCACGCTGCGATTCGGTATCCACCACCGGGCCGACACCAACGTGACCAACCGCCTCGACGACGTCCTCAATCAGTTGCCCGAGAGCGTCCTCAAACCGGCGTGGGCACACATGAGCCTACGGATGACCGACTGGGCGATCCGGCACCACGCACCCACCGAGGTGTCCCAGTGGTTCGACCTGGCGGAACAACGGCTCAGCTGACCTGGGAGCGGTTTCGGTTACGCCACCGCCAGATCTGCTGAACGATCCAGGTCAGCGCCACCACCACGGCTGCCACGGCGCCGTTGTAGGCGATCGCGGCGGGCACGATCGTGTCCAGGCCGCCGTCTGTTGCTACCTCCATGTAGATCAGCCCACCGGCGATGATCGCCAGACTCAGTCCGAAATAGCCAGCCAGGAACCAGCCCGGTAACCGGCCCAGGAACCAGCCCACCAGGAGTGCACAGAACGCGAACGGGACGACAAACAGCGCGCCCGAAATCAGAATCCACGAATAGTCCACCACCGGCCCTCCCGGGTGAAGGGTAGGTTGCCCGGTCAGGAAATGTCCGACAGGAGACCCGAATGGAGGACGTGTGTACGCGGCTGTGGATGTCGGCTATCCACCCGGAGGCGGCGCCCGGGCAGCGCTGGTTCTGAGCGACTCTCCAGAGTTTGCGCGGCTCACGGATACCAGGGTTTCAACACTGGACGACGTGGCCCCCTACGAACCGGGCCAGTTCTACAAGCGCGAACTTCCTGCCGTGCGGGCGGTGCTTACGGAGCTGACCGAACTTCCCCGCCTGTTGGTGGTGGACGGGTTTGTGGATCTCGACCCGGAGGGCACTCCTGGCCTGGGCAGGTACGTCCATCGCGAGTTCGGGTTCACTGTGGTCGGGGTAGCGAAAACCGCCTTCCGTACGGCGAAACACGCGTTGGAAGTGCACCGTGGCGCATCGAGTCGGCCGCTGTACGTCACGTCCGCCGGTATGCCCCCGGAAGACGCTGCTGCCCTGGTGAAGAAGCTCAGCGGCCCCCACCGGATTCCCTTCGCACTGAAGGCGGTCGATCGTTTGTCCCGCGGACTCACGCAGTTCTGAAGGGGCAACCACCGCATCGGCACCTACCCTTGTCGAGGTGCCGGGGAATCAGCGTTCATTCCTGTCCGACCTGACGGTGGTGCTTCGCGGTGAGAATTTCCGCAAGCTGTTCTCGGTCCGCCTGGTGTCCCAGGCCGGCGACGGCGCCTTTCAGGTGGGCCTGGCCAGCCTGATCTTCTTCTCCCCGGAGCGAGCCACCACCCCAACCGCGGTGGCCCTCGCAGCGGTGGTCACCGTCGTCCCCTACACCCTGATCGGCCCCTTCGTCGGCGTCCTGCTGGACGTCTGGCAGCGGCGGCAGGTGCTGCTTCTGGCCAATGCCGTCCGCTCCCTGATGGTGCTCACCGTGGCGGCGATGATCCTCACCATCGGCGTGGGCCTGCCGGTGTTCCTGACCGCCCTGGCCTGCCTGTCAGTGAACCGGTTCTTCCTGGCGGGCCTGGGAGCTTCCCTGCCGCAGGTGGTGCCCCGGCACGAACTGGTCATGGCGAACGCGGTCTCGCCCACCTGCGGCACGGTGGCCACCATGGTCGGTGGGGCGATCGGTTTCAGCCTCCGTACGCTGCTCGGCCCGGGGGACGCCACCGATGCCACCATCGTGGTGATCGCCGCCCTGGCCTACGCCACTGCCTCGATGCTGGCGTTGCGAATGCCCCGCACTCTGCTCGGCCCGGAGCACAGCGCCCCGCTGAACGTCCGCTCGCTCGGCACTGTGGGCCGCGACGTCGTGGGAGACCTACGGGCCGGCGCCGTCCATGTCCGCGAGCGCCGCACCGTGGCCAACGCCCTGGCCGTGATCGGGGTGCACCGGATCGGCTACGGGATCATGACGATCACGGTGATGTTGTTGTGCCGCAACTACTTCAGCGATCCGGACAATCCGGAGGCGGGGGTGACCCTGCTGGCCCGGACGGTGGCCTCGCTGGGGGTCGGGGTGGCGGTGGCGGCGCTGGTCACCCCGGTGATGGCGGCGCGGATCGGGGCCTGGCGCTGGATCGGGGTGTGCCTGGGGATCGCGGCGGTGGTGCAGGCGATCTTCGTGGCCGATGCCGCGCTCTGGCTGCTGTATTTCGGCTCGTTCCTGTTCGGCCTGACCGGGCAGAGCATCAAGATCTGCGTGGACTCGATCGTGCAGAAGGACGTGGACGACTCGTTCCGCGGCCGGGTGTTCAGCTTCTACGACGTGGTTTTCAACGTGGCGCTGGTCTCGGCGGCGGGCCTGTCGATCCGGCTGCTGCCGGAGGACGGCTATTCGCAGATGGTGTTCATGGACATCGCTCTGCTGTTCGGTGCGGCCGGAGCCGTTTACACCTTCGTGGAGCACCGGCGGCGGGCCGGCTTGGCAGCTGCTGCAGCGCAAAGCACGAGCGGGGGCCCGGATAACCGGGCCCCCGCTCGTCAGCGGAACCTTGAGGGTTAGCCCTCGACCTCGAACACGAAGCCGGTCTCGCCACCGAGATCCACCCGGCAGCCCGGGGTGATCGTGGTGGGTACGCCCGGGTCGATGGCCTGCGGCGACTCACCCGGCAGGGTCAGCGCCGTGCCGTTCATCGCGCCCAGGTCGGTGAGCAGCACGTCCCAGCCGGAGGGCCGGATCTCGGCGTGGGTGCGCGAGACCTGGCCGGTGGAGCTGGCCACGGCGTGCAGGTACGGAGCCTCCGGGTCGGCCGAGTTGGCCTGCGGCTTCGGGTCACGGCCGAGCACGACCGGGCGGTCGAGCTCGATCCGGTCGCCGTTGTCGAAGACCAGCACGCCCAGCGGCGGGCGAGCGACCAGGATCGGCGCCTGCGGCGGAACCGTCAGGCCACAGACCCGGCACTCGGAACGGTCGGGCGAGGTGACGTGCCCGGCGTCGCACCAGACTCCCAGCAGGCGCGGCGGCTCACGCTGGCCGTCGACGTCCTGCTCGGCCGACTCCGGCTCCTCGTCGTTCTCGGCGAGGAAGTTGTTGTCCTCCTCGGCCTCGGGCTCATCGCCCTCGGGACGGAACGCGCCGGGCATGGCCGGCGGGCCGCCGAAGGCCGGGGCCTGGCCGTTGAAGCCGGAGCCGTTGAACCCACCCTGGCCGGGCGGGGCCCACGGGTTGTCGTCCTGCTGGTTCGGCCAGCCACCCATGTCGTCCGGCTGGCCCTCGTCCTCAAGCTCTTCGGCCTGGTTACGGGACCCGCGGAAGAAGGCCGGGGGGAGGTCGACCCGGGAGACCTCGGAGGGGTCCTCCTCGGGCATCGGCGAGGCCGGCGGCTCGAAGATCGAGCCGGAGCCCTGCCCCTGGGGGGCCCGGTCGGCCGGGTTGCCGAGCATCCGCGAGCCGTTGACCGGCTCGTTCTGCCCGGGCGGCGGCACCTGGTGCTCGGGGCGCAGCGAACGACCCCGCACCCGCAGCGGCAGGTCGCCGAGCGCGGGCGAACCCTGCTCCTGACCGGCCGGTTCCGGAGAGAACGCGCTGGGCGCCGCCGGTTCGGGCGAGAAGGCGCTCGGAGCGGACGGCTCCGGCGAGAACGCACTCGGTTCCGGGGAGAACGCGCTCGGCTCGGGCGAGAAGGCGCTGGGCACCGGGTCCGGCGCACCCCAGGAGGGGGACGCGGACGGAGCCTCGGGCGCCGACGGCTCGGACCGGAAGGCGGAGAACGGCTCGGCGTCGTCGGAGGCGGGCGGCCAGCCGGCCGGTACCCCACCCGGCCGCGGCTTGGGCGGAACGCCCGGTCCGTGACCGTTCAGGCCGGGGATGTCGATGCTGCCCGAGTCGGGGTTGGGCAGGTCGGCCGGTGACGGGCCGGCCGGGGAGTCGTCGGTCAGCAGGTCGTCGAAGTCGAACGACCGGGCCGACTCGTTCTCCGGACGCTCGGACGCACCCGCGGGCTCGTCCACGTCGTGCAGCTCGCCCGGATCGTCGTTCCCGCGCGAGTCGAAGAACGAGGAGGGTGCGGGGACCGGGCCGGAGCCCGAGCCGACGGAGGGCTGCGGGGTACCCGTGGCCGGGGAGTCCAGCACGGACGGCACGTGGCCGTTGACCTCACGCTGGAACCCGCCGGTGCGGGAAGGGGAGGAACCCCAGCCACCCTGCCGGGCCTCCGGGCCCGGGGCACCGGAGTAGGCCGGGGTGCGCGAGTCGCCCTCGGTCAGGTCGACGACCTTGCGCTCGGAGGCGCCGGCCGAGGCCAGGCTGAGCGAGGCGGAGTCGTCGGGGTCGGCGGCCTCGAGAGCCACCGGAGCGGCCTCGGCACCCTCGGCCGGGGCGTCGCTGTCCGCGTTCTCCGCGGAGACCAGCGTGTTCAGGGCCAGGCCGGAAACCAGCACGACCCCGGTAGAGACGGT
Organism: Kineosporia babensis; assembly: GCF_021129305.1. Classification (GTDB taxonomy): domain Bacteria; phylum Actinomycetota; class Actinomycetes; order Actinomycetales; family Kineosporiaceae; genus Kineosporia; species Kineosporia babensis. Next base: position 772,164 of record NZ_JAJOMB010000001.1, read on the forward strand.
GTAGGGCAGCTCCGCGCCGGCCTCCACGTCGCCGACCAGAACCCGGCGGGCGCCTGAGATCAGGCCCTCCAGCCAGGTGGTGGCGCCGGTGGCGTCCAGCCGGACCGGTTCACCGGCCCGCTCGAAGCACACCGGAACGCTGCCCCGGACGAGGGCGCGCACGGCGTCCACCTCGACCCGGACGATCGCGAAGCTGGGTGCGGTGCGAATGCCCCGCCGGACCAGCACGTCGAGGATCTCGTCGACGGGGGCGTCGTCGAGGGCCAGCTCCCACAGCGGCCCGGCCAGCGACCAGTCCGTCGGCGCGTCCACGACGAGCACTGTTCTCGGCGCGACCACGGCAAGGAGTTGCCCTGCGGCATAGGCGATCCCGCTTTGCACGATGACTCCTCTCCTTACTAGTAACGACTTGGTCGCTCTGCGTTGCGTATTGCCTCGTACAACGGGTAGCGCCTGATCTGGCCTCAAGTGTCCGAGGCTCCGCAACTCTAGAGTCCAGCGGGCCCGGAGGCCAACGGCGAGCCCAAAGAAAACCGACCAGGCTTACCCCATCAGGCCTAGCGGCGGCCCTTTGACGCGCCGCGACACGACCCAATTGTTGCGAATGAACGCCTCGCTCACCGCAAAACCGGGCAGTAGCTCTCAGTGACCCTTGCTCGGTCTCAGCGATCTCGCCACTCGTCCGGCGTCCACATTCTGGACAATCGGGCGGGCGCCGACCCTTCCATAGTCCACGAGTGACGGTCCGGGCGCTCCCGGTCGCGGCGTTGTGTAGCTAACGATTAGGCCGACGGGGTGGTTTCGCCGCCCGAAGGGGCGGAGGTTGCGCCGGACGGGTCATCGGCGGCCTGTTCCCGGGCCCACCAGGCCACCAGTTCCGCCTGGGCCTCGTCCGCCCCGACCTGCCCCCGGTCCAGCCGCAGCTCCTTGAGGAACTTCCAGGCCCGGCCCACCTCCGGGCCGGCCGGGATGCCGAGGATCTGCATGATCTGGTTGCCGTCCAGGTCCGGGCGCACCGCGTCCAGCTCCTCCTGGCCGCGCAGCTGGGCGATCCGCAGTTCCAGGTCGTCATAGGCCGCCGCCAGCCGGGCCGCCTTGCGCTTGTTGCGGGTGGTGCAGTCGGAACGGGTGAGCTTGTGCAGCCGGTCCAGCAGTGGGCCGGCATCGGTGACGTAGCGGCGCACCGCCGAGTCGGTCCAGGCCCCGTCGCCGTAACCGTGGAAGCGCAGATGCAGCTGCACCAGGCGGGCCACCTGCTGGGTGGTCTCCTTGTCGAAGCGCAGCGCCTTCATCCGCCGGGTGGTGAGCTTGGCGCCCTCCATCTCGTGGTGGTGGAACGAGACCCCGCCGCCCGGCTCGAACCGGCGGGTGGCCGGCTTGCCGATGTCGTGCAGGATCGCGGCCAGGCGCAGCACCAGGTCCGGCCCGGGCACCGGCCCGTCCGGGCCGTCCTCCAGCGCGATCGCCTGCTCCAGCACGATCAGCGAGTGCTCGTAGACGTCCTTGTGCCGGTGGTGCTCGTCGATCTCCAGCTTCAGCGCGGGCAGCTCGGGCAGCACCCGCTCGGCCAGACCGCTCGAGACCAGCAGCTCCAGACCCGGGCGCGGGTCGGGGGCCAGCAGCAGCTTCTCCAGCTCGACCCGGATCCGCTCGGCCGAGACGATCGAGATCCGCTCGGCCATCGCGGTCATCGCCGCCACCGCCTCCGGGGCCACGGTGAAACCGAGCTGGGCGGCGAACCGGGCCCCGCGCATCATCCGCAGCGGGTCGTCGCCGAACGAGACCTCCGGGGCCCCGGGGGTGCGCAGCGTGCGCGCCGCCAGGTCGTCCAGCCCGCCGTAGGGGTCGACGAAGGTCATCGCGGGCAGTTCCAGGGCCATCGCATTGACGGTGAAGTCGCGGCGCAGCAGGTCGGCCTCGAGCGTGTCGCCGAAGGCCACCTCGGGCTTGCGGGAGTCCTCGCGGTACACGTCGGCCCGATAGGTGGTGACCTCGACCACGTGATCGCCCTTACGGGCGCCGATCGTGCCGAACGCCTTGCCGATGTCCCAGTGCGCATCGCCCCACTCGCGCAGCAGCCGGACTGTCTCCTCGGGCCGGGCGTCGGTGGTGAAGTCGAGGTCCGGGCTGTCCCGGCCCAGCAGCGCGTCGCGGACCGGGCCGCCGACCAGCGCGAGCCGGTGACCGGCGGCGGTGAAGACGGAGCCGAGGTCGGTGAGCAGGGCCTGGAGCGGGACCAGCCGGGCGACGGCCGCCCGGCGGGCTTCGGTCACGTGGTCGGAGGAGGTCTGGGGCACGAGTCCCAAGCGTGCCAGATGGCCGCAGCGGGCCGGGGCGCCCCGATGCCGCCCGCGCAGCACGGGAATTGCCTTCCGGTGCCGCTCTCGGGACGATAGTTCCGGATTGTGCTCCCCTGTCCGGTGGCCAGCACGCCCGGCCCGGGGAGGACGGAAGACGTCCGCCGACCCTTAAAGTGAGGCGCATGCCTCGACCATCTCGGCCCCCGCACGGGCCGCGCCGGTCGCTGCCGACCGTGGAGGAGACCTCGGCCGGTGGCCTGGTCGTCGACCGCTCGGGGCCGGCGCCGGCCGGAGCGGTGATCGCCCGGCTGAACCGGGCCGGGCGGGTCGAGTGGTGCCTGCCCAAAGGGCACCTGGAACTGGACGAGACGCCCGAACAGGCGGCAATCCGGGAGATCGAGGAGGAGACCGGGATCCAGGGCCGGATCGTTCACGGTCTGGGCACGATCGACTACTGGTTCTCGGTCGAGGGCAAACGGGTCCACAAGCACGTGCATCATTACCTTTTGCTGGCCACCGGAGGTCAGCTGAGCACCGAGGGCGATCCGGACCACGAGGCGATCGACGTGGCCTGGGTTCCGCTCGGCGAAATGGACGAACGACTGGCGTTCCCCAACGAACGCCGGATAGCCCGTGAGGCGAGTGTGCGACTCCTGGATTCGGCGTGAAGAACCTGACGAGGCTGCGTCAGGGTTTCGGCGCCGGTGTGATCGGCCTGTCCGTGCTGCTGGGCCTGCTCGGCCCGGCGGCTTCGCCTGCCCAGGCGGCGGAGCTGAGACCGGGCCGAGAGGCTTCGGAGCTCGCTCCCGAAGCCGAGGCCGAGACCGCGAAGAGCACCGGCACGACCGCGAAGGCGGCGGCCCGGGGTAAGCGGCTCAAGATCACGCTGACCCAGGTCACTCCCACCTCGCTGACCTACCAGGACGACCTGGTGGTCACCGGCACGGTGCACAACCCGGGTGCCAACGCGGTGAAGAACCTCGAGGTCGGGCTGCGCCTGGGCTACTCGGCCCTGGCCGGCCGGGACGCGGTCGCCGACTGGGTCGGCAACGGCGACATCGCCCTGACCAGCGACCAGAAGACCGAAGAGGTCCTCGACGTGCCGGCCAAGGGCACCGCCCAGTTCCGGCTCACCGTGGCCAAGGGCAACATCGGCATGTCCTCGTTCGGGCCCCGCCCGTTCTCGCTGGTGGCCACCACGAAGCAGGGCCGGCAGCTGGACGCGCTGCGCTCCACCGTGGTCTGGGCCCCGCAGGGCAGCGAGTCCAAGGTCGGGCTGAGCATGCTGGCCGCCCTGACCTCGACCAGCCCGTCCACCACGGCCGGCCTGGCCACCGAGGAGGCCGCGGCCGAGCTGCTGCCGAACTCGCGGCTGAGCCGGATCCTGGCCGCCACCGAGGACAAGTCGATCGGCTGGGCTGTCGACCCGGCCCTGCTGTCCTCGGCGATGGCCCTGCGCGACAACGGGATCACCGAAGTGGTGGACGAGAGCGAAACTCCCACCGAGGAGGAGACCGAGACCCCGTCGCAGTCTCCGCCGCCCCCGGACGCTCCCGAGGGCGAGACCGGTGAGCTGGACGATCTGGGGATCAGCAACGAGTCGGCCAGCACGGCCGGTGAGACCTGGCTGAACCGGATCTCCGGCGGCCGGGACCAGCGCACCGTGATCGGCCTGCCGTACGCCGACACCGACCTGAACTCGCTGCTCAAGGGCGGCGACAGCGCGGCCCTGCTGCGCCAGTCGGACAAGCTGGGCGAGGCGATCGAGAAGGAGGCCCTGGGCAAGACCCTGTTCTCCCGGATCGTCTGGCCCGCCGACGGCGTGGTCTCCAACCAGGCGATCGACGGCCTGGTCGAGACCCGGCACAGCTCGGTGATCCTTTCTGCCGCCCAGCAGCAGCCCGCCGAGGAGCTCAGCTACACCCCCAGCGGCCGCAGCACGCTGCGCAGCAAGCAGCACGACAAGGAGATCACCGGGCTGCTGTACGACCCGCAGCTGTCCAGCCTGTTCGAGGGTTCCGGGCAGCCCGGCGGGGCCCAGAGCACGCAGACCATGCTGGCCACGCTCGCCGCGATCAGCGCCGAGGCGACGCCCGGTCAGGAGACCCGCCAGCTGCTGGCGGTGGCCCCGCGCGACTGGGACCCGAACCCGAACGAGGTCCGGCGCCTGATCGCGGCGCTGGAGGAGGTCTCCTGGGTCGAGCTGAGCAGCCTGAAGAAGCTGGGCGCGAGCACCGCCGTGGACCGCAAGGCCCACGCCTACGGCAAGAAGGCCGCCGGCGCGGAACTGCCCAAGGGCAACCTGAGCACCGCGCTGGCCCTGGACCGCGACCTCAAGAGCATCGCCCCCGGCCTGATCAGCAACCAGGACGAGGTGCAGCGGCTGGAACAGCGGATCACCTCGCTGCTGTCGTTCGCCTGGCGCTCGGACCAGCAGGCCCAGGCCGAGGCCCGCAGCTCGGTGATGGAGGACGTGGGGGCGGTCAGCGGCGGAGTCCAGCTGCTGATCGGCGACGACAAGGTGTTCACCGCCCGCTCCGCACCGATCCAGGTCACCGTGGTCAACAACACCGACTACGAGTTCCGCGGCTGGGTCAGCTTCCGGGCCCGCTCGGGGCAGCTGAAGGTGGACGCCCAGCCCGAGCCGGTGACCATCGCCGCCCGGCACCGGCAGTCGTTCCGGGTCGAGGCCCGGGCCATCGCCACCGGTGACGTGCTGGTCGACGCCACCCTGATCGCCGGTGAGGGCGCCGAGGCGATGAAGGTCGGCTCCGCGCAGACCTTCGAGGTCAAGGTCCGGCCCAACTGGGAGAGCTGGGGCATGATCGGGATGGCCGTCCTGCTCAGCCTGCTCCTGCTGGTCGGCCTGCTGCGCAGCTTCCGCCGCAACCGCAAGCGTCCCAAGGTGCCGCTGAACACCATCCCCGACGTGGACGACGAGGTCACCCGCGCCTCCCGCAAGGCGGCCCGGGAGGCCGCCAAGGCGGCGGCCGAGCAGGCCGCCCGCAAGGAGGGCGAACCCGGCCCGGAGACCAGTCCGATGTCCCGGATCAGCGACATCCCCGACCTGCCGGATCGCTCCGGACAGCTCGGTGTGACCGACGACGCATCGGCAAAACCGTCGATTGGCGCAACGAACGGGAGCCGACCAGGCTCAACTGTCGGGAACGACGAACCTCGGGCTCCCGGCACCGGATCAGCCTCCGGGAAACCGGAGCGCCCGCGGGGTATGCATGAGCAGTCCAATTCGGTACCGACGATGGCCGCGAAGGGAGCGGAGCGTCGCAGCCCGACGATGCCGAAGGAGAACAGGTGAGCGGGTGGCGGCCGGACGATGCCGCGCATCCACCCGATCCTGATCGGCCGATGCGCCCGCGAAGAACTGACAACCCGTACGAAGAGCCCTACGAGCAGTTGCCGGAAGACCCGTACGCCGAAGATCCGTACGCGGCGCAGCGGGAGGCCGAGTACGTGGCGAAGCACGACGACCAGTCCGCCGACCCGGAGTACAACGGGCCGGCGGACGCATGGTGGAACCAGCCGGTGTCCCCGGCCGAGCCGACCCGCCCGATGCAGCACGACCGTCCCCGTCGGGCCCGCCGTCAGGAGCAGCAGGAGGTCTCCCCCTCCGAGCCGACCCGGCGGGTCCGGCCGTACCGGCCTGAGCAGGCGCGGTACACCGATTCCCCGGAGCCGGGCGGGCAGCCGCCTTACGGGCAGGACTTCGAACCAAAGGACGATCGCGGCCAGTACGAGAGCTTCGACGAGTACGCGACGGGTGAGTCACCGGTCGGCGGTTCCTCCGAGCCGTACGACCAGTCGCGCGAGGCCGACTACAACCAGCCCTACTTCCACGCACTGGACCCGGAGACCCCGGCACCGCGAGCGTCCACTCGTAGGGGTTGGCGTTCCCCGCCGCCCTCCACCCCGCCGAGTAAGCACTACGACCTGTCCGGCCTCGACCCGGCCGAGCTGACCGGTTCGCTGAGCCTGCTGGGGCTGGAAGGCCCGGTTCAGCCGGCCGACATAACCCGGCCGATCCAGGCCATCCAGGCGCCGATCGCACGCGCCCCGCGCCGGCCGATGCCCCCTACGGCGCCGCCGCTGCGCCCGCGCGATCGCAATCGGGGGTACGTCGAGCCGGAGGAGCTCGAGGAAGAACCGCTCGAGGCCGAGCCGGAGGCGGAGGCCAAACCGGCCTCCCGCACGTCGTCGCTGCTCGGCAGCAGCGCGCTGATGGCCGCCGGTACGGCGGTCTCGCGGGTACTGGGCTTCGTTCGGGCTGCGGTCCTGGTGGCCGCCGTGATGCCGGATTCGAACGGTGTCGCTGACGCGTTCTCGGTCGCCAACATCATGCCCAACGCGCTGTACATCCTCCTGGCCGGAGGTGTGCTGAACGCGGTGCTGGTGCCCCAGATCGCCAAGGCAGCCCGGCAGCCGGACGGCGGCGAGGACTACATCAACCGCCTGCTCACCTCGGCACTGGCGCTGCTCGTGGTGGTCACTGCCGTGGTCACCCTGGCCTCACCGCTGCTGGTGCGGGTGTACAGCAGCGCCGATCCGGCCTCGGACGTCTTCGCCCTGGCCACGGCATTCTCGCTGTGGTGCATGCCCCAGGTGTTCTTCTACGGCTTGTACACCCTGCTCGGACAGGTGCTCAACGCGCGCGGCTCGTTCGGGGCGTTCATGTGGGCCCCGGTGGTCAACAACATCGTCTCGATCGTTGGCCTGGTCATTTTCATCGCCCTCTACGGCCGGGGCATTCAGCCGGTCGACACCTGGGACACCACCAAGATCTTCATCCTGGCGGCCAGCCAGACCCTCGGGGTCGCCGCCCAGGCCGTGATCCTGATCCCGCTGCTCAAGCGCAACGGGGTCCGCTACCGGCCGAAGTTCGGCCTCCGCGGGGTCGGTCTGGCCTCGGCCAGCCGGGTGGCCGGCTGGACCTTCGCCGCAGTGGTCGTGCAGCAGCTCGCCTTCGTGGTGATCTCCAGGGTCACCACGATCGCCTCGGATCTGCTCAAGGACCGGCCGGAAGCCGCGATCAAGACCGGCAAGGTGATCTACGACAACGCTCAGCTGCTGTTCATGCTGCCGCACTCGCTGGTGGCGGTCTCGCTGGTGACGGCCCTGTTCACCCGGATGGCGAACGCGGCCTCGGAGAACCGGATCCGGGACGTGCGGGCGGACCTCTCGCTGGGTCTGCGGCTGACCGGTCTGGCCACCGTGGTCTCGACCGCGGCGATTCTGGCCCTGGGACCGTTCATCACCGCCTCGATGTTCCCGGGCAACGACCGCGCCGACACCACCGGTATCGCCTACGTGGTGATGGCGATGGCCCTGGGTCTGGTCCCGTTCAGTGCTCAGTATCTGTTCCAGCGGGTCTTCTACGCCTTCGAGGACGCCAAGACGCCTTTCTTCATCCAGGTCGCCGCCAGCGCCACCTGGGCCACCGGCAACCTGGCCTCGTTGTTCCTGCTGCGCGACAGCGCCCCCGAGTACATCGTGGTCGGCGTTGGTGTCTCGATGGCTGCGGCCAACCTGGTCGGGGCCGGGCTGTCTTACACGATCCTGCGCCGCCGGTTCGGCGACCTGGACAGCCATCAGGTGGTGCGGGCGCACGTCGAGATGATCGTGGTGGCCGCGATCGGTGGGGCGATCGCCTGGCTGCTGGCCCAGTCCACCGTTTCGATCCTGGGTGACAGCTGGATCGCCTGTGTGATCGCCGCTGCGATCGGCGGCATCTCGCTGCTGGTGATCTACGTGGCCGGCCTGCGCCAGCTCGGGGTTGCCGAGATCGAGGACGTGATGGGCCCGGTGCTGCGCCGGCTGCCGTCCACACCGAAGGAACTGGCCCGGCACGCCCGCTGATCCCCGCCCGCCGGTAACCGTGTGTGCCCGCGAGTTTGCACGTGTCACATCTAACGGGCGGAAACGGCCCCGAAAGTATCGTGATGCGGACGACATCTCGTTCCGGGCGAGTGGGCCAACTACGATGGAATACGGATCCGTGCGGAGAGTTCGCCGCAGTCCCGGCCCACTCGGGCGCGCGCTGCGGGCGACCTCGTCCGGCACAGGTCTCACCGGTACGCGGAATGTGTACTGCCATCGGGCTGGAAGGAGCGCCGGGCTTGTCCAACGCCACCCGGGGCACCGTCCTGGCGGGCCGGTACCGGCTCGAGGACAGGTACCACGCCAATACCGACTCGTCGGTCTGGCGAGCCGCCGACCTGACTCTCGACCGCCCGGTCACGGTGCGGGTGATGCGCCCGGGCCACCCCTACGCGGCCGATGTGGCCGACGCCGCCCGCCGGGCCGCCCTGATCGACGATCCGCGGCTGGTGCGGGTACTCGACGTGGGCTCCGACGGCGATGTCACCTTCATGGTCAGCAGCCACGTCGACGGCGACTCGCTGGCCACCCTGATCGAGCGCGCCCCGCTGGCTCCACCGGTGGTGCGGCGCATCGTCGGTGAGGTGGCCCAGGGGCTGCGCGGTGCGGCCGCCCGGGGTCTGCACCACCTGCGGCTGACCCCTCGTTCGGTGATCGTCTGCTACGACAACACGATCAAGATCAGCGGAGTGGCGGTCGAGGCAGCCGCGGCCGGGCTCGACCCGACCAGCGCCGCCCAGGCCACCCGGGTGGACGCGCTGGGCCTGATCGGGCTGCTCTACGCCGGGCTCACCGGGCGCTGGCCGCTGGGCGACACGGGCTTCCCGCCGGCGCCGCGGGCGAACGGCGGTGGCCCGATCGCCCCGACCGAGCTGGTCCCCGACATCCCGGGTGACCTGAACCGGCTCTGCCTGCTCACGCTCGGCCCGATGGACAGCGGCCCGCACTCCCCGGCCGAGGTGGTCGGGATGCTGTCGCCGTGGCCCACCCCTGAAGAAGCTCCGCTGCGCTCGGCCACCCGTCCGCGGGACCCAGCCACGCCGGCCACCCCCAACCCGGCCCTGGTGATGCGCGGGCGTACCCCCGCTTCCGGTTTCCGGCCCGGCGGCCCGGTGACGTCGGGACCGACCGGCGCACCGGCGTCTCCCATCAGCAAACGCCCCGCGGCCCCCGCGCCGGCGTCCCCCGCCGCTTCTACCGAGGAAGATCCGGACCGCACCGTGGCCTCCTGGCCGCCCCCGAGCGGCGAACTGTTCGACCCCCGTCGACGCGACCGGCAGGAGGGAAACCCCGACCCGGACGCCACTTTGCCGCCCAGCGCAGGCAGCATGTTCGCCTCGCTGCGCCGCGACGAAGCCCCGCCGGCGCGAGCCGAGGCAGCACCAGCGCGAGCCGAGGCAGCGCGGCCGATCGAACGACCGGACCAGCAGCTGAACCGCCGTCCGGCGACTTGGCCCAGCGGCGCCACCACGCAGCGGGCCGCGCAGCCACCGGCTGCGTCGGAGGACGTCACCCGTCCCGGGCAGGCGCGTCCTGGAGCCCCGGCCCAGCAGCCCACCGCCCAGCCGCGTTCCCGGCGTACCGCCTCGATGTTTCCCACCCCGAGCGTCGCCATAACGGGGTCGATGCCGCTGCCGCCGCGGGTGAAGACCAGCGAGCGCACCGATGCCCTGTTCGGCGAGGAGCAGCAGCAGAAGGCTCTGCCCGCGGCCGGCCCGCAGAACCCGTCGGCCCCCCAGCGTCAGCCCCAGCAGCCGCAACAGTCTCAGCAGCGGCCGCCGGCCCGGCCGCTGGAGGCTGCGCCCAGCCCGCAGCGGGCCGAGGGCCAGCAGTACCCGCCGATGGCAGCTCCGCTACGGCCCCAGCGTCCGCTGAGCAACCCGGCCGCCGCGGCCCGGCCTGCGCAGCAGCCCGCTTCATCCCAGCCGGAACCGCGGTCACAGAGCAACCGTCAGGCCCGCCGCACGGCTTCGCTCTTCCCCACGCCCAGCGTGGCCATGACGGGGTCGATGCCGCTGCCGCCCCGGGGTCAGGCCCGGGGTCGGACCGAGGCGCTCTTCGGCGACATCGACCCGGCGGTGGACACCCAGATCACCCCCGCGCCGCTGCAGGCCGTCGAGCGCGCCCAGCAGGCCGCCCAGCAGCGGGCCGCGCAGCAGCAGGCGGCCCGGACCGGACAGCCGTCCGCGCAGCCGCGCCGGCCCTCGCCGATCGCCCAGTTCGCCCAGCCGCCGCGCACCGACCAGTCGGCCAACCCGCTCGACAGCGGGCCGATCGTCACCGCCGCCGCGGCCCGTACCGCCGCCGGGATGCGGGCCGGCCGGCCCACCTCACGGCCCATCGAGGGGCCCGAAGCCGGTCAGCCCGAGCCGAACCCGGTGGCCCGGCCGATCGTGCCGGGAGCCGCGCCGTCCCTCTTCGCCTCACCCCACCTGTCCGCGGCCAACCCGACGGCCGGCCACCCGGCCGCGACCGGCCCGGGTGCCGGTGGTCCCGGGTTCGGCGACGCGCCCGCGAGTGGACTGGCATCGCCGCACGAGGCAGGCCAGCATGCCGGGATGGGTTCCGAGCGCGCGGCCGGTCCTGGACGTCACCGCGGACCGGCCGAGGGTCGCGCCCCGGCTGCCGCGAACTCCCGGCTGCCCTGGGAGGACGGCTGGTCGTCCAACCCGGGCGCGGCCACCCCGCCCTCGCCCCTGGAGTCCAGCGGGCCGTTCCCGATCGTCATCCCGCCCGACGCCCCGCCGAAGGACCAGTCCCGCAAGGTGCTGATCGGCATCCTCGTGGTGTTCGTGGTGCTGCTGGTGCTGGCCGCCTGGTCGCTGCGCGGCCTGTTCGGCGGCACCGTGGACGCCGCCGGGGGCCCGCGCGAACAGGGCCCGGTCCTGACCACCGCGCCGGTCGCCAGCTCCACCGGCCCGGATCCGGAGACCAGCGCGGCCGTGGTCGAGCCGAGCGCCACCGAAGAGCCCGAGCCGATCGAGATCGTCACCGCTTCGGCCCTCGACCCGCAGGGTGACGGGGACGAGGACTCGGCCGCCGCCCCGCGCGCGGTGGACGGCGACGAGGACACCACCTGGCGCTCCGACCGCTACCAGAGCGCCTCGTTCGGCGGCCTGAAGAAGGGTCTGGGACTGGCGATCGAACTGCAGGCGGCCGCGGCGGTAAGCTCCGCTCAGATCGATGTCGCCGGAACCGGGGGCAGCGTCCAGCTGCGCGCTGCCGACGAACCGGAGTACGAGGGATCGACCTCGCTGGGTTCGGGGTCGTTCGAGGACGGCACGGTCACCGTCGACGCCAAGGACGACGTCGATCCCGCCAAGTACGTCATTGTGTGGTTCACCGAGCTCCCGGCAGTGGAGAGCGGGTACCGGATGGAAGTCTCCGAGGTGCGATTGACGTGAGTGACGACGGCGAGGTCGACGACCGTCGCCTGATCGCCGCCCACCTCACCGGCGACCCGGACGCCTTCTCGACGATCGTCCGACGGCACGCCGACCGCCTCTGGGCCGTCGCTCTGCGCACCACGGGCGATCCGGAAGAGGCCGCCGACGCCGTGCAGGATGCGATGGTCTCGGCGCTGCGTTACGCCGACCACTATCGGGGCGACGCCGCGGTGAGTACCTGGCTGCACCGGATCGTGGTGAACGCGTCGCTGGACCGGTTGCGGCGGCGGGCGGCCCGGCCGAGCGTGCCGCTGGGCGAGCGTGATGTCGAGGCCGGTGGCGATCAGCACGCGGCCACCCTGGCCCGCCTGGATGTCCGGGCGGCCCTGGCGAAACTGCCCGAGGCCCAGCGGGTCGCCCTGGTCCTGGTCGACCTGGAAGACGTTCCGGTGGCCGAGGCGGCGCAGTTGCTGGGTGTGGCGGAAGGCACGGTGAAGTCCCGCTGCTCGCGGGCCCGGGTCGCCCTGGCGCAGTTGCTGCGCGGGGGCAGCGGTGCTGCGGCAGCGGCCCGGCCCGCAGGTCAGGGCCATGCCCAGCGTTCTGACCGGACCAGCCCGGCAGCCCCCGGATTCATCGGTGAGGCACGCCCGAGCCCGTACCGCAACGACCCGTACGAGGCCGAACCCGATCAGCGCACGGGGAACCCCAGGGGCGGCGGCAACGTCAGATCGCAAGAGCCCCCGAGGGGACACAGCCGAGCAGGAGAAGGTTGGTGAGCATGCCCGCGCATCCGGAGGACGAGCTTCTGGCCGACCTCGCTGCCGATGTCCTGCCCATCGACGTGGCCCGGCAGGTCGAGACGCACGTGATGGGCTGTGCGCGGTGTTCCCAGGTACTGGCCGACGCCGAGAGCGTGCGCGCGATGCTGCGTCAGGCCCCGCCCGAGGCGATGCCGCGTGAGGTGCTGGGCCGGCTGGAACAGGCCTTCACCGCAGTCCGGCAGGGTCAGGAACCGCAGCCGATGCCCCGCCGTGCCCAGGCCGGCCCGATGCGGCGTGACTCCCGGGCCGCATCGGGTGCTCACACCGGCCCGCAGACCCAGCGTCCGCGGTCCAAGCCCGGCCCGGAGCAGACCCAGCGTCCCCGTCAGAGCACGGGCCAGAACGCCGGACCGGAGCAGACTTCCTGGCCGCGGCCGAACCAGCAGTCCTCCCGACCGGAGCAGGAGACCACCCAGTGGCCCCGCCCCGGCCAGGAGCAGGATCCGGACCAGACGCAGCGCCCCCAGCAGCCGGTCCACTCCAACCCGCAGCGCCCGGCCGAACTGGACCGGAGCTCGCAGAACTCCTCCTCGTACCGCGTGCGCTCGTTCAAGCGCCAGGAGGCCGAGGACGCCTACCCCGTCGACGGCCCGACCGCGCTGCACCCGGCGGTCCGTGACGACAACCACGACCCGGAGCTCACCCAGCCGGTGCGCAAGCGCCGCCGGGTGGCACCGGCCTCCGAGCAGCAGTCGGCGCTGAGCCAGATGACCCAGCAGATCCGCCCGGTGCGCGACAAGGGCCCGGCCAAGCTGACCCGGATGGACTCCACCCAGACCATCCGGGTGCGCCGGCAGGCGATGGAGGAGCAGAAGGCCGACGTGCCTTCGCGCTGGCCGAAGATCTCTCCGGGGATCGCGGCCGCCGCTCTGCTGGTGATGGCCCTGGTCGGTGGCGTGGGCGCCTGGCAGGTACTCGGTGGCGGCGCGGGAGGAGACTCCGGCGAGGGGGCCTCCACAGCGGCCGGCAGCGCCGACGCTGCGCCGATGATCACCTCGGTGCAGGAGACCGGCACGAAGTACCAGGAGGACGATCTGCCGGCCCAGATCGGCCAGCTGGTGAAACAGCGCAACGCGACCCTGTCCACCGAGTCGGGCGACGCGTCCTCCAGTTCGTCCGAAGGCACCCTGAAAGCCCAAGAAAAGGACGAGGCGGCCGCCGAGGGCGGTGCCGTGGCGGACAACCAGTTGCTGAAGGACCCCGAGGCCCTGCAGGCCTGCCTGAAGGCGATCGACCGGGAGGGCACCCAACCGGTCGCCGTGGACCTGGCCACCTACGACAACCGTGAGGCGGCATTGATCGTGCTGCCGGGTACGAGTGGTGGATACGACGTATGGATCGTGGCCAGAACCTGTCAACCTGGTGACGACGGCACCATCGACGTGGTCGAAGTGAACTCGTGAGCCACCTCTGAGCTGGGGCTTTCTCAACTGCCTGCGCAAGCGCCGGGCCGGGAACACCACGATCACCGCGACGGTTGCAACAGCGAGCAGGCAATAGCCATGGACTTGGAGAAGACGTGAGCGACGTCAGGAACGTCATCATCATCGGTTCGGGACCGGCGGGGTACACCGCGGCTCTCTACGCGGCCCGTGCGAACCTGAACCCCCTGGTCTTCGAGGGTTCGGTGACCTCCGGCGGCGCTCTGATGAACACCACCGAGGTGGAGAACTTCCCCGGTTTCCCGGAGGGCATCCAGGGCCCGGAGCTGATGGACAAGTTCCGCAGCCAGGCCGAGAAGTTCGGTGCCGAACTGATCCCGGACGACGTCACCTCCCTGCGCGCCGTCGGTGACCTCAAGGAGGTCAAGCTCCACGACGGCACCACCTACCTGGCCAAGGCCGTGATCCTGGCCACCGGGTCGGCCTACCGCGAGCTCGGCCTGCCGAAGGAGAAGGTGCTCTCCGGCCACGGCGTGAGCTGGTGCGCCACCTGTGACGGCTTCTTCTTCCGCGAGCAGGACATCGCCGTGGTCGGCGGCGGCGACTCCGCGCTCGAGGAGGCCACCTTCCTGACCCGGTTCGCCAAGACGGTCACGGTGGTCCACCGCCGCGACTCGCTGCGCGCCTCCAAGATCATGCAGGAGCGCGCCACGGCCAACCCGAAGATCCGCTGGGCCTGGAACAGCGAGGTGGTGGACATCCACGGTGACGCGAAGGTCTCCGGCGTGCGGCTGCGGGACACCGTGACCGGCGAGGAGCGCGACCTGGACATCACCGGCCTGTTCGTGGCGATCGGCCACGACCCGCGCACCGACCTGATCAAGGGCCAGCTGGAGCTGGACGACGCGGGCTACATCAAGGTCGAGGGCCGTTCCTCGCGAACCAGCGTGGCCGGGGTCTTCGCCTGCGGTGACGTGGTCGACCACGAGTACCAGCAGGCCATCACCGCCGCCGCCTCCGGCACCACGGCCGCCCTGGACGCCGAGCGCTTCCTCGCCGCCCTGGACGACGTGCAGTCCGGCCTGGACAACGGCGCGCAGGCGAGCGCGGCCAAGGAGCGCACCGAGACGGTCGCCAACTGGAGTTCCGTGGTCCACTGAGACCGCTGCGACGGGCCCGCAACTCGCGGGCCCGTCTTCCCCGGCGCAGGCTCGCGCCTGGGGCATCATCGTCCGGGCCGTCGCTTCGCCACGGACCTGATACTGCTGAAATTGCTTGACCGCCCGCCACTTTCGAGGAGAACCAATGGCTGACACGACGAACGCACCCAAGGCCGTGACGGACGCGACGTTCGATGCCGAGGTGCTGAAGTCCGACAAGCCGGTGCTGGTCGACTTCTGGGCCCCGTGGTGCGGCCCGTGCCTGCAGGTGGCCCCGGTCCTGGCCGAGATCGCCGCGGCGCACCCGGAGATCACCGTGGTGAAGGTGAACACCGACGAGAACCCCAAGGTGGCCTCGTCCTACGGCATCACCTCGATCCCGACGCTGAACGTGTACCAGGGCGGGGAGCTGGTGAAGTCGATCATCGGGGCGAAGCCGAAGCCGATCCTGCTCCGCGAACTGGCCGACTTCCTGAACTGATCCGCCTCCCGATGGTGAGTTCTTCCCCCCGCCATCCCTCGGCCGCTCCGGACCTGCCCACGCTGATGGGCCGGGCCGGGGCGGGCCGTCCGCTGCGTCTGGGTGACACCGGGGACCTCGTCCCGGTGCTGCGGGCGCTGCTCATTCGCGCCGGAGCCCTGTTGCCCGGTGCCAGTACCGACCAGGAATCCCACTTCGACCCCGGCCTGGACGCTGCCGTACGTGGTTTCCAGCAGGACCGCGGACTGGTGGCCGACGGGATTGTCGGTCCGCAGACTGCGCTGGCTCTGGACGGTGCCCGCTGGCGGCTGGGTGACCGGACGTTGCTGCTCACGGCCGGCCACTGGATGCGTGGAGACGACGTGTCGGCGCTCCAGGAGCGGATGGTCGTCCTAGGTATGCACGCCGGCCCGGTAGACGGCATCTTCGGCCCCGCCACCGAGTCTTCGCTCCGCGAGCTGCAGCGTGGCCTGGGGCTGCCCGCAGACGGTATCTGCGGGCGTCCTACGTTCACCGCTCTTGGCGCCCTGGGGCGTTCGGTCTCCGGCGGAGACGCCTGGGCGCTGCGCTCGCGCGGATCGGTAGCCATGGCGGGCGTCAGCCTGGCCGGGAAAACCGTGGTGCTCGACCCGGGCTCCGACCGTACGCCGGGAGTGGACGGGGTGACCGAGGCCGCCGTGGCGTACGACGTCGCGCTACGCCTGGCCGATCGGCTCTCCGCCGTGGGTGCCCGGGTGCGCCTGACACGCGAGCCCGACCAGGACATCAGCGCCGAGGACCGGGCCGCCCTGGCCGAGTCCGAGAGCGCCGATCTGGTGATCAGCCTGACCACCGAACGGCATCACAACCCCGTGGCCTCGGGCGTGGCCACGTACTACTGGGGTGGCGGACGGGTCGGGCAGCACTCCGAGGTCGGCCAGCGCCTGGCGCAGCTGATGCAGCGGGAGATCACGGCCCGCACGGCGCTGCTGGACTGCCGCAGCCACCCCTGCTCGTACGACCCGGTACGGCTGACTCGCATGCCTGCCGTGATTCTGGCGCTGGGGTACCTGACCAGCCCGCAGGATGCCGGGCATCTGGGGGACGCGGATTTCCGCGCCCAGGTGGCGGAGGCGATGCTGTTCGCCGTGCAGCGGCTCTACCTGGCGGAGAACGATGCCGACACCGGCACGCTGAAACTCAGCGACGTACAAGCTTTCGCGCGACAGCGCTGAGTGCTTCTTACGGGGGCCCCTCACCATTGCGGTGAGGGGCTCTCTTGCTTGGGGACGTCTGTGGCTTACCTGGCGATGCTGGTGCCGGAAAGCGCGGGGAGACGAACCGTTCCGAGAATCTGCTCCAGGGCCAGCTCGACGTCCTCCCGCCACGAGATCGCCGTCTTGAGCTCAAGCCGCAGCCGGGGGAAGCGATGGTGCTGACGTACCGTCTTGAAGCCGACCGCGGTGAGCAGATCGGCCGGCACGAGACACGACGCCTGCTCCTTGTCCTCGTGCCTGGGGTCGGCCGACATCCCGCCCCCGGCGGTCAGCCCGAACGCTTCCAGCGCCCGTACCCCGCGTCGGCTGAGGTCTTTGGCGGTGGCCTGCAGCAGCATCCGGGCCAGGCCGGCGCCGGCGAACTGGGGCAGTACCCGCGCCGTCATCAGCAGTACGGCGTCCCCGCTCACCGGGGATGTCGGGAACTCCAGGGCTCGCGGCACCAGGGCCGGCGGGGCGTAGGTGACGAAACCGGCGGGCTGATCGTCCACGTAGGCGACCCGGCCGCACGACCCCCACTCCAGCAGCGTCCCGGAGATCCACGCCTCCTTCTCGAACCCGGTGTCCCCGGCCTGCCGGGCCTGTTTCGCCGCCAGCGGGTCGAGTTCCCAGGTGACACAACGCCGGCACGTACTCGGAAGGTCCGAGAGATTGTCCAGCGTGAGCGGTGCGAGCCTCCGGCTCATCCAATGGCTCCTGCGGCGGTGATCGGAACTGGTCAGGTCGGTCAGGGACCGGTCGCGACAATATGTCGACCGGAAAAGATCGTAGGCCTCACAGGCGTATCCCGTGAATACGTCATGCAGTTACTTTCCCGTTACTGAACGTAACAGCATGGACAAGTGAGAGCCCACCTGATGGTCTTACACGTCTGACCAAGACGCGAGCGGTGAAGGTAGGTCATGCACGATGAGTGAGGGCAACGTGGGCTCCCGGCTCGACCAGTGGCTCGGCTCGTACGCAGCCCGCACCCGCGGGATGACGGCGTCCGAGATCAGGGCACTGTTCGCCGTGGCCAGCCGGCCCGAGGTGGTCTCCCTGGCCGGGGGCATGCCCAACCTCGCCGCCCTGCCGATGGACGTGGTCGGCCGCTCGCTGGCCAACCTGGTCGCCCAGAACGGCCCGGTGGCCCTGCAGTACGGCTCCGGCCAGGGCGATCCGGAACTGCGCCGGCGCATCCTCGACGTGATGGCACCGAACCGGGTCAGCGCCCACCCCGACGACATCGTCGTGACCACCGGCTCGCAGCAGGCCCTCGACCTGGTCACCCGGATCTTCGTCGACCCGGGCGACGTGGTGCTGGCCGAGGCCCCGAGCTACGTCGGCGCGCTCGGCGTGTTCCGCTCCTACCAGGCCGACGTGGTGCACGTCCCGATGGACTCCGAAGGCCTGATCCCGGAAGCCCTTTCGGACACGCTGATCCGGCTGAAGCGGGCCGGACGCAAGGTCAAGCTGCTGTACACGGTTCCCAACCACCACAATCCCGGGGGCGTCACGCTGGCCGCCCACCGACGTCCTCAAATTGTCGAGATCGCCCGCCGGTTCGGGGTTCTGATCCTCGAGGACGACCCGTACGGTCTGCTCGGCTTCGACGGCGACCCGCTGCCTGCCCTGCACTCACACGACCCCGAAGGCGTCATCTACCTGGGTTCGTTCTCCAAGACCTTCGCCCCGGGCTTCCGGGTGGGCTGGGCCGTGGCGCCGCACGCCGTACGCGAGAAGCTGGTGCTGGCCAGCGAATCGGCCATCCTGTGCCCGAGTTCGTTCAGTCAGATGGCGGTCACCTCGTACCTGGCCGAACACGACTGGAAGCACCAGGTGGGGCTGTTCCGCGAGCTCTACCGCGAGCGGCGGGACGCGATGCTGCAGTCCCTGAGCGACATGCTGCCGACGTCGAGCTGGACCAACCCCCAGGGTGGCTTCTACGTCTGGGTAAAGGTCCCCGACGGCCTGGACACCAAAGCCATGCTGCCGCGTGCGGTGACCGCCCGGGTGGCGTTCGTCCCCGGTACCGCCTTCTACGCCGACGACCAGGGCCGCGACCACATGCGCCTGTCGTACTGCTACCCCTCCCCGGAACGCATCCGCGAGGGGGTACGTCGGCTGGCCTCCGTGATCGACGAAGAACTCGACGTCCAGGAGACTTTCGGTACCCCCGGTAGCGGGCAGCGGGCGGGGTCTTCCGTTGACTCGCCCGGCCCAGACCTGAGCTGATTCTTTGTTGTTGCTGACGGAGGTATGAACACCATGTTGTCGCCGCGGGTTCTGATCCTGGCGGGAGGCCTCTCGCACGAGCGGGAGGTGTCGCTGCGGTCAGGCCGCCGAGTTGCCGAGGCCCTGCGTGAAGCCGGGTGCCAGGTCACCGTCACGGATGTCGACGACCAGTTGCTGGACACGCTGCGGTCGGGACAGATCGACGTGGTGTGGCCGCTGTTGCACGGGGTCAGCGGCGAGGACGGCGCCGTGCGTGATGTGCTGGAACTGGTCGGGGTGCCTTACGTGGGGTCCGCCCCCGCCGCCTGCCGCTTGTCCTGGGACAAGTCCGTGGCCAAAGGCATCGTCCAGGAGGCCAAACTCGCCACGCCTCGGTTCGTCGCCCTTCCCCACGGCATTTTCCGCGAGCTCGGCGCGAATCGGGTGCTCGGCTCGATCGTGGAGAAGCTGGGACTTCCCCTGGTGGTCAAGCCCGCTCGCGGAGGCTCGGCTCTGGGCGCCTCAGCGGTGCGCGATACGGCCGGGCTGCCCCGCGCGATGGTCGACTGCTTCGCCTACGGTGATGTGGCCATGGTCGAGCAGCGCGTCTCCGGGGTGGAGGTTGCGGTCACGGTGCTGGACACCGGCTCCGGGCCGGTCGCGCTACCCCCGGTAGAGATTGTGCCGGACTCCGGGTTCTACGACTACGACGCCCGCTACATCGCCGGCGCCTCCGAGTTCTTCTGCCCGGCCAGGCTTTCTGCGCCGGCGCTGGAGGCGGTGAAGGCAGCGGCACTCACCGCGCACAATGCCTTCGGGCTCCGGCACGTCTCCCGCACCGATCTGATCGTGGACGAGTCCGGCGAACCCTGGTTCCTGGAGGTCAACGTGGCTCCGGGGATGACCGAGACCTCCCTGCTGCCACTTTCGATCGAGGCAGCCGGCCTGTCGGCTCCCACGGTGTACCGGCAACTGGTCGAGCGGGCTTTGGTCTGAGCTCCCTTCCACACAACTAAGGACGCCCGCCAGCGTTTGGGCTGGCGGGCGTCCTTAGTTGGTGATCTGGTTCTATTGGCCGTTCTGGAACGCCTTACGCAGCTCCGGCGCCAGGATGTCGAGGATCCGGTTCAGATCCTCCACGCTGGCGAAGTCCACGCTCAGCTTGCCGCGGGACGCGCCGAGCGAGATCTTGACCCGGGTGTCCAGCTGGTCGCCCAGCCGGGTGGCCAGATCATCCAGCTCGACGTTGCGCCCGCCGGCCCGGGGCTTACGCCGCGAGCTGGCCTTCGACGAATCCGCCGGCTCGCTGATCGCCACCGCCTCTTCGGTGGAGCGCACCGACAGGCCTTCTTCGACGATCCGCTGCGCCAGGCTGTCCATCGCGTCAGCGTTCTCGAGGCCCAGCAACGCCCGGGCGTGACCGGCCGAGAGCACCCCGGCCGCAACCCGGCGCTGCACCTGCGGCGGCAGACGCAACAGCCGGATGGTGTTGCTGATCTGCGGCCGGGAACGGCCGATCCGGGTGGCGAGGACCTCGTGCGTGCAGCCGAAGTCGTCGAGCAGCTGCTGGTAGGCCGCCGCCTCTTCCAGCGGGTTCAGCTCGCTGCGGTGCAGGTTCTCGAGCAGCGCGTCGCGCAGCATGTCGTCGTCGTTGGTGTCCCGGACGATCGCCGGGATGTGCGCGAGCCCGGCTTCCTTGCTGGCCCGCCACCGACGCTCGCCCATGATCAGCTCGAAGGGCGCGGTGTCGCCGGAGCCACCACCGGGCACCGAGCGCACCACGATCGGCTGCAGGACACCGATCTCCTTGACCGAGTGCACCAGCTCGGCCATCGCCTCTTCGTCGAACACCGACCGCGGCTGGCGGGTGTTCGGCATGATGTCGCCGACCGGCAGTTCGGTGAAGTAGGCGCCGGGCACAGGCACCAGTTCGGGGGCCTTGGCCTCCGCCTTGGCCGCCTTGCCCTTCTTCTCGGTGCCGGACACGGAGAGCTCCGGCTTCGCCGCCTCGCCGGGCTTGGCGCCGGTCTTCTCGGGAGCGTCGGTGGTCTCGACCGAGATCTTGTCCACGTCGGGCGGTGCTTCGCTGTCCTGACGGTCGTTGAAGAAGACGCCGTCGACCGGACGGTCTCCGGCGGGCCGGGCTGCCGGAGGCGGCGGGATCAGCGCACCGAGGCCCCGCCCCAAGCCCCTACGCTTGTCGCTCACGCCTGCTCCTCTTCACTACGCATGGTGTTTCCGCTCTGCCACGTGCTTGCGCCGGTTGGCCTGGTTGGGTTCCCCGTTACGACTGCTGGTTCCGAGCGTTCTCAGTGCTCGAGCGCAGACATGCCGGCCGCGGGATCACCCGTACGGCGCAACCTGGTCGCGCTGCAGTTCTCTGATCTGTCCGACGCAGGTGGCCACGGACCGCTCGAGTGTGAGTGGTCCGTGAGCACCGGCGTCGTTCGTTCACGCCCGGTCGGTGTGCCCCGTCTGCCCCGTCTGGGAGCACCTCGTCACGACCGGTCCCCCGTGTTCTCGCCCTGCTGTTCGCGTTCGCTTTCGTCGAGCACCTGCTCGGCCAGTTCGCGGGCGGCCTCCAGGTAGGAGAGCGCCCCGCTCGAGGCCGGGTCGTACGTCATCACGGTCTGGCCGTGGCTGGGTGCCTCGGAGATCCGGACCGAGCGCGGAACGGTGGTCTTGAGTACCTCGGTGGTGAAGTGTGCCCGAACCTCGTCGGCAACCTGCGACGACAGGCGGGTACGCCCGTCGTACATGGTCAGCAGAATCGTCGAGACGTGCAGCTGCGGGTTGAGGTGCCCCTTGATCAGGTCCACGTTGCGCAGCAGCTGGGACAGGCCCTCCAGCGCGTAGTACTCGCACTGGATCGGGATCAGCACCTCCTGCGCGGCGACGAAGGCGTTGACCGTGAGCAGGCCCAGGCTGGGCGGGCAGTCGATCAGGATGTAGTCGAGCCGGCCCGGGCCCGCCTCCTGCTCCTCGAGGTAGACCGCGACCGCCTTCTGCAGCCGCGACTCCCGGGCGACCAGCGAGACCAGTTCGATCTCGGCGCCGGCCAGGTCGATCGTCGCCGGGGCGCACCACAGGTTGTCGACGTCGGGGCACTTCTGCACGACGTCCTTGATCGGCATGCCGTCGACCAGGACGTCGTAGACGCTGGGGACCTCGGCGTGGTGATCGATGCCGAGGGCGGTGGACGCATTGCCCTGCGGGTCGATGTCCAGCACCAGCACGCGCAGACCGGCCTGGGCCAAGGCGGCGGCGAGGTTGACCGTGGTGGTGGTCTTGCCGACGCCGCCCTTCTGGTTCGAGACCGTGATCACGCGGGTCTGCTTGGGGCGCGGGAAGCGGCGGCCGGCGAGGGCGATCCGGCGACGGGTGTCCTCGGCGACCTCGAGGGCGAGGGGCGTCGAGTCGTCCAGCAGCGAGATCGACTCGACCAGCGGCTGACTGTCGGTGGTGGCCGGGGCGGCGGTGGCTCCTGCTTCACGCGCCTCGGCGGGGCGCGGCGCGGTCGGCCGCAGCCCGGTAGGAGTCGTTTCCACACCCAGCCAAGGACGGGTGACGGACATCGAGTATCCGCTCTCGGAGTCCGAGGTGCTGGGCTCGTTGCTCGCTGACATCCGAACCTCTGCAGATGGTGGGTTGCTGGGGGCCTGTTCCTGGGCCCCGGCCGGGCTGCCGCCGACCTCGGCGCTTGCGTACTGGCGATCATTGGCCGGCGAGTTGTCGTACCGCTCGACCCGGTTCATATCGATCAGAGGACCATTCTGGCTATGGGCCCTGCTCACATACGCTGCGACGATCTTGTCGACGTCTGGCGTGACGATCTGCTGACCCGGAATTCCAATGGGATTACCACCCTGATCGTATCCCTCCGGGGGGAAAACTCCGCCCCCTGTACTGAAGCGATCGCGTGGAGCCGGGGGAAGATCGTCACTTTCGCGGATGTCGACGACGGACTGTGGTCGTGGGATTGCCAGCGGTAGATCGCCATCGGGTTCGGTCGGCTTGGTTTCACGTGAATCCAGGCCGTAGCGCGCATCGAGATCTTGCACAGAGTTGGCTCGGCGGACGGGTCGGCGGCTCGTTGCTGGGCTGCTGGTCCTGGTTCCGCGGTCGTTGGTACTGGCTACGCGGTTGTCGGTACTGGCCTCGAGGCCGTCGGTATCGCCTCGGACAGTGGCGGCCGGGGCTGCCACATCCTTGCCAGTTACTGCTTGGCTGGCTGTGGCAGTCGGCTTGTCAGTTGCCACAGCTCCGCCTTGGCCAGCCACCAACCCAGGCCCCTGGTCAGAGCTGGTCGCTGCGCTGACGCTTGTGGCTTGGCCTTGGCTAGTGGCTTCCTGTTCTGATCCCGGTCGGCTGGTGCCATCAGGCTCGGCCACAGGCAGGGCAACTGCTTCCGGGGTGGCCTCACTTTCCGGGCTCCACGTGGCAGCCTTCTGGCCGAGGCTGCTGCTTGCAGCTAGTTCTTGGGGGCCTAGGTCTCGCGCCGTTCCATGCAGGGCCGATCCGGCTTCGTCTTGTCCGGGCGTGGCCTGTTCAGCCCTTTCTCCAACAGAGCCGCCCCCGGCAGACCTGCCCGGGCTGAGACTCTCGTCAGCATCGCTCTCTCGGCCGGCCCAGGCCTGGGCCTTGAGGTTGGGGTGCCCTGGGCCGATGCTGCCTCGTCCGGTCACCTCTTGGTCGATGCTGTCTCCGGCAGATGCAGCCCTGCCAGTCACATCGTGGCTGTCCTCGCCCGTGTCCCCGACAACTCCACCGAGGACGAGGTTGTTCTCCGCAGCGACGTTCTGGCTCGCGTCTCCCCCTTGCGCCTGCCAAGGTTCTTCTCGCTCGGCTACGCCTCGGCTCAAGCCGCCCAGGCCAGACCCAACCTCGCTTGCTGTGAGCCCATCCGTTTCACTACGGCCAGGCTCTCCCTCTTGCTGATCGATCGCATCGCGCTTCAGGCTGCGGTGTCCAGACCCAGCCGAGCCGACCCGGGCTGAGCTGGCCTCGCCCTGAGCATCCGCGCCCCAGCCATCCGCACCCCGACCACCTATGGCCCGACCGCCATGCCTCCAACCAACCCGGCTCGTGTCTTCTGTCCTCGACGTGCCTCGGTCGGCTCCATCCCCGATCGGAGCCGCTTCGCCGAACTCACTTCGCTCAGACCCTGCCGAGCCATATAACGGTTCGCCGCCTGCCGACTGTTCATCATGGGCCAGGCCATCCTCCGACCAACTGCTTCGAGGCTGGCCGCTCACTGCCTTAGCCCGGCTCATCTCGTTTCGAGGCAGGTCATCAGATAGCGGTGCGGGTGCAGCCGCAGGGCGTCGGGTATCTCGAGAGGGGCCGCGCTCCCCATTACCCCGGCGATGCGCGGCAGCTGCGCCCTCGTTCCCGTGGCGACCGCGCCTACTGATGCTGGTTGCTCCAGGGTCAGCCAGCTCCCGATCAGCACGGCTGCCATCATGCGCGCCCTCGGAAACTGCTCGATCTGGCTGAGCGCCGCCGGGTGGATGCCCCGGGCCAGGTCGTGCAGCCCGTTCTTGATTCGGCCCGTCCCGGTCGACCGTCTCGAGGCCAGCTTCGCCATCGGTCCGAGAATCTCCAAGAGGACGGTCGATCGACCTTCCCAAGTGTCCTGCTGCTCCACCTTCAAGAGGGAAGCCACTGGATGCAGAGCCACCGATCGGGGGTTGGTGACCTGTTCGGCGGACCACTCCTGATGCCGTCGGATCGCCAGCCGGCCCAATGACATGCTGGCCTTGCTCCGGCCGGTTCTGCGTGACGAATTCGCTGTCCGAAGCTGGCGGCGCGACTCCCCCGCTCCCTGCTGATGCCGCCGCCGCGGCTCTCTCAGCCAGAGCACCAAGAGCGGAGTCCTTCGCCTGCCTCGCCGATTCTGCTCTTCGTCGGCCAGCTCGGGTCGTCGGCTCGAAGCCCTGTCGAAGGGCTGAGCGAGCTTGATCAGCGGACCTGTCCCGATTCTCGCCATCAGAGATGGCAATCGACTCAGCGCTCTGATCTCCCAGCTCAACCACTTCGCCGAAAGCCTCGTCATGGGGTTCGCTCCGTGGCAGTTCCGAGGAAGTCCGGTCCTCTCCAACGAAGGGAGCTGGCTCCAGGGCATCCTGCTGATCGGGGGATGCGGCCGAGGACGGGGGCGCTTCATCTGACGATGTTTCACGGGAAACCAAGGGGGATGTGCGGTTGCGTTTGGGCCATCCCAGGCCGTCTGCCATTCGCTTCAGTGCTGTCGAGGGCCAGCCCAAGTCGCTCACCAACGTCCCTTCCTCGACTCAGTTCGAGTCATCGTGTCCCGCTAGACGTCATCGCGAGAGTCATCCACAGCTTCTCCAGTTGTGGATGACTGTGGATAACTTTCGAAAGCGACGACGACCGGCAAGGCCTTCATCCACGCTGGTCAGAGCCTGATTTCAAGTTGTCCACAGAGCTACGCCCGACCGCGACTATCCCCAGGTTTATCCACAGGCCGGTTGCGCTATCCCCACCGCAATGTTCGGCCATCCCTAGCGGGTAAGCGGACGCGTACTCACTGCTTGCGTCCGCCCAAGTCAATCACGCCCGCATCACATTACCCACGATGCCGAGCCCGAATGTACGGCGCGTCACTAAATGACTGTGCTGCGTAATGATAGTAAGGCGGGCAGATGTCTGGTCGTTGTGGAATGGCGTCTGCAAAGGGGTTGATCGCGAACACCTGATAGCCGCCGGCAGCGATCAAGGCTTGCACCCACGGTCCCCGGTTGGTCTCGATCCCGACCACGACCCGGCCTGCCTCATCCTCATCACCGAGATGATCGCGATCATCGTGTGCAGGCGTCCAGCCCTCGATCCCTTCCGGCGCATGCCGACCGTCTCATCCACGATCTCCACATCGCGGTGGGCTTCGGCCCAGCCATCCCCGAGGAACAGCATCTACGGTCCAGGTCCGCCAACGCGGCCGTGGTGCCTCCACCAGCTCGAAGGACACATCCCCATCTGAACCAGCGGAGAGGACTAGCGGTGACCTGGATCAGTACTTCACCGTCTATCAGCCCGGGCCCGGCACGACATCCCACCAGCCATGAAAGTCTCCTCACCCATCACAGCCAGGGACACGATCTAGGACTCGAACTTCATAGGCCGGCTTTACTAACTCACACCCGCTAGCGGCTCGGACACCTCGGTCTCCTACGACACCTTCGGTGCACCCTGCTGGGTGTTTTCCGGAGGATGCCGACGCTCGTCAGGGTTCTTGTTCTCCCCGTGGATCGACGTTCGTGCCACCTAGCTGCACAACTCACGCTCAAAGTTGCCGTGAAACCACAATCCTGAAGGCAGCTGGATCTGAGCAGACTGGCCGTCCGCTCCGGATCAGCAGTCTGGAACAGGTTGAGGCGGGAGCCTTGGCCTGCACCTTGCCAGCCGAGTTCGGCTGGCTCTACCACTCAGGTTGTCGTCCGGTGATCTGGCCGCTGCGGCCACCAGACAAGGCCCGACGCCACGATCACCCTCGAGCGTGCCCGTGCCCCAGACATGGGGCTCGAAGTTCGTCGACGGTGATCGGAGATCCTGAATATGGCCCCGATCAAGTTGTAGCTGTACCGATCCTGGATTCACCTCCGCGACCCCGACTTCGCGTTTAAGGCCGGCCGGGTCCTGGATCTCTACGAGCGCCGCTGGGACGGAATATCTCTCGCAAGGACGAGCAAGTGGTCAGCTGATGAGCAGGCCCCACTCCAGGCCCAGCCGCCCGATCCCAGCCCGATCTGGCGGCTGGGCCGATACGGATCCGGCGTACCAAGTTTGCGTACATTCGGAGCGGCACCATGGCCGGTAGGCGGTAGGTCATCCCGATCGACCTGCTCGCCTCGGCCACGGGGTCCGGCACCAGGTCCATTTGGCCCGTGCGATCGGGCAGGTTGCCGACGAATCCGGGATCGTGCCGTCTGAACTTGGGCGCCGAAGTGGTGGGCACTCAACCGTACGCCTCGGCTCGCCAGGTGTTCGGGATCGTTGGGCGCCTTCCACAAGGCAACCAGTCCATCGCGCGGATGCGGAGCAACTGTCCACAGCTACCCTCCTCCACCTCACCTGCCGGTACGCGCATCCTGGCTGAACCAGGAAGAGATCTACTACTTGGTCCTGTAGCGCAAGGTCCTCAGACGCCGACTCCCCCGCCTGAGGACCCGCGCGCCGAATGGTCTGCTATGGCTGTACTAGCGACTCGGGCGATAGACGATGACCCGGCATCGTTCGTGGTTTCACGTGGAACGGCGGCCATCAAGAAGGGTCTGGGCTGGCTGCGCCGATAGGCAACATCACTCATATCGAGCGCTTCCGATCGTTGGCGGGCGAGGGCGGGCTGTCTGACCGACCTGCCACCGTGGTGGGGATGCGTAGACGATGACACTCAAACCTGAAGTCGGTGTTTCGGAGCGAAGTTGATCGCATCGGCGCCGCTCCAGCCAGGCGGATCCTCGCCGAGAGCTGGGAGCGCTTCAACGTCCGCAGCAAAACTTGAGGGCCCGGTGGCAGATTCATACACATCCGTGGCGGTGATCTAGTTGCTCGTCCCGCGCAGCGTTGCACCTCGTCCCACTGCGTCTGGCCATGAGTCGGGCCAGCGATATCGTCCAGGTGCGCCAAGACCCGGTCGACTTCGAACAGTTTCACGACGGCTTGAAGTTGATATCCGAAGCTTCCAATTCTGACGTCGTAGGCCTAGAGACAGAACGTCGCAGCCAAGGTGCTGGAGGCGCCTGGACCTGTCCTCTGATCGACGTTCTCTGCACACCAGAACTCGCGATACTTCTCGCTCAGCCTGGTGCCATGGGAGGGGTATCGGCGCCACTTAATCGAGCTAGCGCGTTGGCCACATACGTTTCCCGGCTTTGTAGCACGCGGGAGTCGGTCCCACCGTGATGGCTTGGCGGCCATCACGGTGGCCTTTCACGGTTCAGGCAGGTGTGAAAGGCGTGGTGGTGAAGCGTGGCGGGGCCGGTCAGGGCCAGGCAGCTTTCCGAGGACGAAGTACGGCGGCTGCAGCAGATCGTGCGGCGGGGCAAACACGGCACGATCCGAGTCCGCCGGGCCATGATGATCATGGCCTCAGCCTCCGGAACACCGGTGCCGACGATCGCCCGGTTGGTCACGGCGGATGAGGACACCATCCGCAAGCTGAGGACGATCACGTGAGCGCCGAGCGCGTTGGCCAGGTCCCGGCTGATCCGGTACTGCTCGGTGACGCCAGGTGTTTCGACTGACCACGCTGATCCAGAATCTCAAGGATCGGGAGCTGGCCTGCCTAGACCCTCGGCGGGCGAGAGGCCGCCCGCTTGATCAGTGACGAGGACACTCAGTTCATCGTCACGACGGGACACCACCAGACCCAAGAAACTCGGCCTGCCGTTCACTCGGTGGAGCATCCGGAAACTGGTGGCGTATCTGAAGGGCAGCTTCGCGATGGTCGATCCAGCGATGAGGCCGGGCTGGCGGAGAGCGCTA
>NZ_JAJOMB010000010.1 GCF_021129305.1 Kineosporia babensis
GCGTTCGCTCCGGCCTTCTCCTGCAGGGTGGCCATGGCCAATGCCTTGGCCCCAGCAGTCACGTTCTCGATCTGCGATGAGGACGCCGATTCGCTCCGCAGTAGCACAGCCGCCAAGGGCACGAACTCGCCATCGGGCTGCCGTAGCGAGAGCTCGGCGTCGAACCGGGCGATCTCGGTCAGGGCGTCTGTTGCTTCGGCCACGACCGCGTTGGGCAGCCTGATGTCCAGGTCAGCGATGCTTACCGGTAGCGCCGCACGGTAGGGGCCGCAGGAGGCCAGCCGGGCACGACGGGACATTGGCAGCACCTGCTCGACAGGCTGCTCCCAGGGGCGTTCTTCGTAGCTCACCGCAAGATCGTTGTGGCCGGTCATGAGCTGCCAGCTCCTCGTCTTATGCAAGGCTATGGTCTTATCCTTGCATAAGCAGCTCGGTTCCGGACCGTTCTAGACCGTGCCCAGGCGCTCGTTCACCAGCGCTTTCAGGGCCCGGTCCGGAAACGTGTGGCTCTTGTACAAGGGACTACATGGCGTGTGCCCGAGTCTGCGAGCCGTCTCGAGCAGATCGATCTCGTCGCCGGAGGCACGGCGGTGCTCCATCAGAGCGATGAAGTCGACCAGGATGCCCGTGACGCTCCGGTTCACCGTCTTGGCCAGATGCGCCTCGTCCATCTCCCGCAACTCTGCCGCGACAAATCGCTCGTCGGTTCCGTGCATGCGCAGGACCTCGGCCAATGCTTCGGGAAAGCGCGCCGTCAATGTCGCCGCAGGCGCCAGCGGCATGAGAACGGGAAGGAGCGTGGTCTCATTCACCAGCAGAACCAGTGGGCGACGCCAGGGAACGAGGTTGGCGTACCAGCCACCCAATGCCGTCGAGCTGAGGACGGCGGGCGCGGCCTTCCTGCCCATGCGATCCAGCAACTTCTTGGTGGCGTGAACGGTGAACGGCATGCTGTCCATCCTTGTCCACGGGCGGACGGCATGAGGGCGCTTGCAACGCAGAGTCTGCGCAGTCCACAGGATGGCGCTTCCGCGAACGAGGATCCCTCCTGAGCCTCGCCGCAGTGCGCACGTCCCGGCGGGTGCCCTGGCCAACTGGCTGATCGAGCTGGGGCTGGAGGACGCCAAGGACGAGGATCCGGAGATGCCGGCGACTGAGCCTGCGGGCGAGGCGCAGAAGATCACGCCCACGCCTTGACGGATCGTGCACCAAATTCCTGACCCCACGGTGGGCCTACCGTAGGCCCACTGTGGGGCAATTAGTGCTCTTGAAGGGCTGGTCACGGGGCTTCTCCGTGATGAACAGTTTCCCCAGAAGCGCCGCGACGCCGTTTCCCGAATTCCGCCTCGTCGGCCAGTTGCCATTCCCGAAGAACGTTTTCCCAGAGAACCCGTCCCGCTCTCCACGCCCCGTTCCGGGTGGTTGAGCGCGCTCAGCCCTGCCCGACCGGCGCGTCCAGCGTCGCTGGATGGGTCAGAACGTCCCTGGTCAGAGCCCAGTGGAACAAGGCGTGGAACGTCACCCTGCTCTGCTGGATCAGTCACCAGCCCTCCGGAAAGGAAGCCGTGGGAAACCCCAACGAACGCGCTCATCCGGTCCTGATCCCGAACCGGCTGTCATGAGAGCGGGCGAGGACACATCGTCGCGGCCAGGCCCGTCGCCTGCGCCCACGACGGGCAGGGTCATGACCTGGCTGCGGGAGTCCATCCACCAGGTCGTGGCCGCGATCGTCATCGCCGCTCTGGGCGCCGTCTCCCTGGCCGGCTCGGCCAATCACATCGTGCACGTGGGCGCCTACAGCGCCGTAAGGGTCACCGACTGGATGGTGTGGACGGTGGCCGGGAGCATGGAGGTGCTGGCCGCCTTCGCGACCTGGGAGATGCGCAGCCGCTCGGGATGGGACCGGCTGGTGCCGTCCGTGGTCGCCCTGCTCTCCATCGCGTTCATCATCCTGGCGAACCTGGCGGCGGCAGGCGAAGGGTCGTGGGCGGGACAGCTGCCGTGGGCGCAGGCGTTCATGGTGACCCCGCCGGTGTCGTTCCTGTCGGTCGTCCTGATCGCCGAGACCAGTTCCTGGCGTAACCCCCGGCGGCGGGTCATGACCCGGGCGAGCCGACCAGGCAGGCAGGTCTCGGCGGGTGATAGCGGTGAACGATCTCGGAGCAGAAGGATCCGGACGCAGGACGTCAGCGACCCGTTGCCGCCACCGGCAGCCGACGTTCCTCCTGGTCAGATGACCCGGGAACCCAACCAGCGGCCCGGTCCCGACCCGGCCGAAGGGATCACCGGCCCTGGCGATGACCGTTCCTCCGTGAACCCTGCGCCGGGATCTGATGACCCCTCGGGTGAACCCGGTCTGCCCCCTCACCCCGGCGAGGACCGGGCTGCGGCGGTGACCCGTTGGGTTCACGAGGGTCACCGCTGGAGCGTCATCGTCCAGGCCGGCATGCACCATTTCGGGGTCAGCGTGTTCGACGCCGCTGAGCGTGCCGATGTCAACGTCGTTCAGGATGCCGAGGATCGAGGTGTGAAGAACCCCGCCGCGAGACGCGGCGGGGTTCTTTGGTCGGCCTGGTGACGGCTTGGTCGGCGTGGTGGTGAAGCCGACCAAGCCGCCCTGTTTAGTCGGCGGTGGTTTCGGTGACGGCGGCGCGGACGGCGTTTTCGTCCACGATGGCTTTGCCGGCGGCGTAGGTCGCAGTGAGGGCCTGGACGGCGAGGTTGTTCACGGCACGGGGGTAGCCACGGCTGGTCTGGTGGATCAGGGCTGCGGCGTCGTCGGAGAAGAGGGTGTCCTTGCGGCCGGCGAGGGCAGTGTGGTGGGCGAGGTAGGCGCCGGTTTCGGTGCTGGTCATGGGTGGCATGCAGTAGCGCAGGCTGATGCGCTGGTCGAGGGCTGCGAGGACACCGAGTTTCATGCGCCGGCGCAGGGTGGGCTGGCCGACCAGGAGTGCCGCGAAGGGGCTGGTGGAGTCCATGTCGTGGTTGGTGAGCATCCGCACTGATTCGAGTTGGGCGTGTTCGAGGAGGTGGGCTTCGTCGATCACCAGGACGGGAGTCTTTCCTCGTTCGGCGGTTTCAGCGGCCAGGGCTTCGGCTGCTTGCGGGATCAGGGTGGCGGCGTGGAAGCGGGGTTCGCCACCGAGGGTGGTGACGATGTGCTGATGGATGCCCCGTACTCCGACGGTCGGGTTCCCGAGATAGATGATGGTGTGTCGGGCCTGGTCCAGAGAAGCCAGAGCTGACCGGACGGCAACGGTTTTCCCGGCGCCGACCTCTCCGGTGATGACGCCCAGGGCGCGTTGGGTGATGCACCAGGTGATCCGGGCGACGGCCTCTGCATAGGAGGCGTGGCGGTGCAGCATCCCGGGAGCCAAGTCCCGACCGAACGGCATCCGCGTGAATCCGTAGTGAGCCTGCAATCTTTCGATACTCACGCTTCCTCCTTCATCCCCGAGGCCGCCGGGTCCTGCGCGAGCAAAACGACCAGGTCCAGCTGGCCAGGAATCTGTTCCGTTGTCTCGGCGGAGATCTTTTCGGCGCCTGAGGATTCGCTCGTCGGCGCCTGGGTGTTGGTCATGGCGGCGTAGTTGACGCCGGTGGCGAGGGCTTCTTCGTGGGCCGTGACGACGAGGCTGAGGTAGTTGATCCCGGTTGCTGTTGCGGGGGTGGCTGGTTGGGTTTCGGGTCGCGCTCGGGGATGGGAGTGGCGGGCGATGCGAAAGGGAATGGCCAAACCCATCGGCCGGCCTTGGTAGCGGACCTCGATCCGGGTCAGATCGAACGGGTCGAACACCAGCTCGACCCGCCGCCCGGCGAGGATGTCCTCGACTTGATACGTGTTGGAGTGCAACGAAACGGTGGCGTTCTTGCGGACGGTCCTGGTGGTTTCCCAGAGGAAGGCCTCACCCAGCTCGGCCGGGCGGGGCAGCGCGGGCTGGCCGGGGTGGCCGTGCTCGGCGGCGGCTTGCCAGCCGGTTTCCCAGCGCCGCAGGGGGCTCTGGCCGGTCTCGGAGTGCCAGGCTCGGTGATAGACCTGCTCGACCCACGCCCCGAACAGCCGGTTGAGCTCCAGCAGCCCAGCAGCGGCCGCATCGTCGCCGTCCTGGCCCTCGGGCGGGGTGAGTTGGTCTGCGGTGTTTCCGATCTCGACGAGGAACTGGTCGTTCACGGTCCGGAAGAATCGTTCGATCTTGCCCCGGCCCTGAGGGCGGCCGGGGGTGGAGTGGGTCAGGCGGATACCGAGTTTCGCGCAGGCCCGCAACAGCCAGGCATCGACGAACGCGCTGCCGTTATCGACATACACGCTTGCCGGGACGCCCCGGGCGGCCAGGGCCGGACGCAACGCGGCGGCCAAACGGACGGTGTCCTCGGCGAAGCCCCACCGGTGACCGACGATCATGCGGGTGTGGTCGTCGATGAACGCGAACAAGTAGGTCTTGTGCCCGCCGATCCGGGGGCCGTGCAGGGCATCACCGGTCCATAACTCGTTCGGACGGTCCGCCTCGAACCGGCCGAACACCGTCGAGGACTCGCCCGGATCGACGGCCCCGCCCGGGATGGACACCCCGGCGCGGCGGAAGTGCCGCAGCAGCGTCGTTTCCGAAGGCGTCCATCCGGACTGGGCCTGAAGGATCCGGGTGATCTGCGCGACCGTCCGGCCCGGTCGTTCACGTTTCAACGCGATCGCCAACTCCAGGACGGCCGGGTCGGTGCGGGCATGCGGTTGCCGTTCAGCCGGGATCAGCGCATCGAAACCTCCACGCCGCCAACGGCGGATCCACCGGTCCAGATGATCACGCGAATACCGCACCATCTGCCCGGAGGGATGCCGGTGATCCTTCTCGGCCAGCGCCCGCACGAGCCGCCCCCGCTGCTTCGAGGACAGGCCCGGGTCGGCGGCATCGCGGATCAGCCCGTAACGGAACATCGCCACCGCCCGGGACCGTTCCCTGCGCACGTTCTCGGACTCGCTGCCCTCGGGCCCCGTCAAGCCGGTCATGTCGTTCGTCCCATCAGCCCCCAGAGCGACTCCGGCCCCGGTAATGCCCCCAGCAGAAACAGTTTTCTCATGCCTACCCCCGTCTGATCGCTCGACCCGAACCGGGCCACCGACGCTCAACGAGCGCAGAGCATTCACGCCCAGAACAGCTGGAGAAAGGGGCAGTTCGTGTTGATCACCTCACGGCGATCCGCGCACTCCATCGCGGTGACAGCAGACGCCCCGACGTCGCTGCGCAGGCCGACCGCCACAGGGTCACCTCGCCGACGATCTCCCGCGGTTCGAAACGCCTCCAGATCGCCTTACGGACCGAGGAAATCGCGGCGATCGCATCCGACCAAGCGTTTTCGCCAGGGCCAGGCACTACGGGATCGGACTCGACGCGGACCGCCAGGACGGTGAAGAACGCGCGGACCACTTCCAACCGGGACGCGAACCGGCGCAACCATCCCCGCACCGTGGCCGGCGCCCGCCGGAACTCGTGGGCGATCGAGCGGTGACCAGCACCGGCGGCCTTGGCGGCCAGCGCCGCCCCGATCACCTCAACCGTATCCGCGCGCCTCAGTAGACACGAAACAGGCAGCAGCACATGCGTGATCAGACACACCGAGCAGCGCGCCCGCCGCGGCCGCACGCGCACGACACCGTCTCGCTCGCGCACCGAACGGGCCCTGGCATGGCCCCATGGACCCAGCCGGCCGCCGCAATCGGGGCAGGTCAACAGGCCCGCGTTCAGTCGTCGCTCGACGCCGTGAACATCAACCTCTACCGTGACCATGGGTGCCTCCACGCACCTATGGACGGCCCTCCCGACACCGCCAAGTGTTAGCGGGAGGGCCGTCACTTCGTCCAGACATCGTCACGGTGACGGTGCCGACGAAGAAGATCAACCCCACCCACCCAGCCCGTCGAGATCGGCATCCTCAACGACGCCGCAGCGCTCGTTCATCGGCTTCCTGAGCGACGCCTGACAGGTCAGCGAGGCGACCGTCAAGCGGGACATCAGGCGGGCCAGGGAGGAAACCGATCCGCCCTGACCTTGGCTCGTTGGCCTACGGCAGGCCTACAGCAGGCCCACCGGAGGCTTGCCAGCAACATCCAGAACGTCCAAGGATCAGAACCGTTCGTCGGCAGCAACATTCGAGACAGCTGCCCTCAGGCACACGGAGAGCGTCCTTCCAGCCTCCGCACCCTCGCCGATCCCCGTCGATCTCACCCTCTCGCGAGAGGCCGCCCGGTGTTCGCCAATCCGTTTTCGCCACACCTGTCCGTGCAGAACCTGGCCCCGAACCCACGATCTGACTCGTTGGAGGCACCCATGCCACTCCTCATCCCTGAACTCAGGGCAGACAGCGCCGGCACCCAGTTCGACATGCCTGACCCACCGGCGTCCCCCATCGATCTGGTCGCGATCGTCGAATGGCTCATGGACCGAGGTCCGTCGGATCTGCTGCTCATTCTGCCGACCGTATTCGCCATCGGAGCTGCTCTTCTCGGTTTCCGCTGGGCCTGGGAGAACAGCGCGGTCGTGCCGGGGCCGCGCTGGCGAGAGCAGAGGATGGCCGAGAACGCGCACGAGATCCTGGTCCGTTCTCCCAGAATCGTCGGGCCCGGCGACGCTTCACGGCTGTGGGCGAACCTAGCTGGACTGCTGCGACGTTCGGAGTGGAGACGTCTGCTCTACGGGGGTCCTCACGTGAGCCTGGAGTACCGCTGGCACGCCCGAGAGCTGCAGATCGTGCTGTGGGTTCCCGGCAACGTTCCCGTGGAGGATGTGGCTGCCGCGGTCAGAGCGACCTGGCGGGGGGCCACCACGGACATCCGCCCGGCAACCGCTCCCCTGCCTGCAACGGCTTCTTCTGGACGTGTCCAGGCCTCCGGGGTCTGGCTGCAACCGACCATGTCGCAGTGGTTCCCGGTCGCTTCCGCCGACGATCAGCAGTCCGATCCGTTGCGCGCCCTCATCGAGGCCGGTGCGAGGCTGCGGCCGGAAGAACATGCCTGTCTGCAGGTCCTCGCGCAGCCGGCTAGCGCCCGTCAGAGCCGGCAGGTGCGCGATGGCGCCACCGGCCGGTCCACCGGAGGGTTCGGCGCCATCGATGGCGGTCGGGTCTGGGGCATCGTGGGCAGGGGGATCACGACGGTCGGGCTGGCGGCGGTCGACTTTTTCGCCGACATGGTCAGGTCGCTGGTAGACGGCGGACGCTCGTCCTCACGTTCGAGCACCCCGCGAACGGCCACGTCCAGCCGCAGCGGCGCCTACAACCGCAGTGCCGGCAGGTTTCTCGACCCGATCCGGGACCGGGCTTCGCGCCAGGCGGTGGAGAAAGTGGCCGGGCCGCAATGGTTCGTCGCCGTTCAGGTCGGCGTCGCCAGCACCGGCGGCAGAGCCCCGACCCCAGCGGCCGAGAAGGGACGCCTGGCCGGGCGGGTCCGCGCGCTGGTGGCCGCGCTGGGCGTCCTCGATCCGCAGTCCGTGCCCAACCGCCTGCAGGCCAGACCGCTGGCCCGCCCCTCCGCCGCCCTCGCGGCCCGTCGCATGCGTCACGGATTCGCTGCCTCCACCGCCGAGCTCGCCACGTTGGCCGGACTGCCCACCGATCTGGCCGTGCCCGGGTTGGACCGGGCCCGTGCCCGGTCGGTCCCCGCGCCGGTGAAAGTGGTTTCTGGCGGGCGCAACACGAAGGTTCTGGGGCGCTCCACCGACGACGGCCGCGCGGTCGCTCTGAAGATGGAGGACGCACGTCAGCACCTGCACGTCATGGGCAGCACCGGGACCGGCAAGACCACGCTGCTGTCGCATCTGATCCTGGACGACATTCGCGCCGGACGCGGCGTGGTCCTCATCGATCCCAAAGGCGATCTCGCCCTGGACGTCCTGGAACGCTTCCCCGCCCAGCACGTCCACCGTCTCCAGGTCATCGACCCGAGCATGGAGCAGGCCAGTGCGTTCTTCAACCCGCTGCAGGTGGGCGAGGGATCGAATCCCGATGTGGTGGTGGACAACATTGTCTCCACGTTCGCGTCCATCTACAGCAAGAACTGGGGAACGCGGATGGACGACAACCTGCGCGTGGCGTGCCTGACCCTGATGCGCCAGCCCGGACCAGCCCTGGAGAAGGTGATACCCCTGCTGACCGACCGGGAATTCCGTAAGCGCTACACCCGTAGCCTGAACGATCCGGCGCTGACGGGGTTCTGGAGGCCGTTCGAGGCCACACCGGATGCGCAGCAGGTCCAGAACACCGTGCCGGTGCTGTCGCGGATGCGGGCGCTGATGCTGCGCCCCTTCGTCCGGAGCACGCTGGCCGGTGGCACCTCGTCCTTCGACATGCGGCAGGTTCTGGACGGCGGTGTCCTGATCGCCCGCCTGCCCAAGGGTGAACTCGGTGAGGACGGCGCGCGTCTGCTGGGTTCCCTGCTGCTGGCCTCGGTTTGGCAGACGGCGCTGAGCCGGTCCAACATCCCGGAGCCGCGTCGCCGAGACGCAACCTGTTACGTCGACGAAGCCCACGGCGTCCTCAATTTGAGCGGGAACGTCGGCGACATGCTCGCCGAGGCCCGCGGCTACCACCTCTCGTTCGTGCTGGCCCATCAGCATCTGGACCAGATGCCGCCGGAACTGCGCAGGGGCCTGTCGGCCAACACCCGAAACAAGGCGTTCTTCACCATGTCGCCCGAGGACGCCCGGGAGCTGTCCCGGCACACCGAGCCAGAACTGGAGGCCGAGGACCTCAGCCGATTGGAGACGTACACCGCGGCCGTGCGGTTGATGGTGGACGGCGGTGAGACGCCGGCGTTCACCATCCGCACCCGGGCACCCGTTGCTCCCGGCGCCGGCGGTATCGAACTGCGGACGTTGCGGGCGGCCCTCGTGGCGAAGGCTCCACCCCGAACTCCGGAGCCTGCGTACGGCAACGGATCCGAGGATCCGGCGCTGTCGGCCTACTACCGCGACGTCGAGCAGGTACAGGCCGAGTACGGCATGGAGAGCGAAACGTGGGCCGGGTCGTCAACGGGCGGGGGCCGGGCCGAGTCGGGGCCGACCCCGGGCTTTCCCGGCCGGTCCGGCGACGACCCTGACGACGAGAACCCGCAGTTCAGGAGACGTCGATGAGCGGCGAGCAGCGCGGGTTCAGAACCCGACTATCCCCTCTGGGGGATGTTCTCTTGAAGGGGGAGGACCGTTCGCTCCTGTCCGTGGACCCGACGGCACCGCTTCACGGGCGCCGTGTCTGGGGTGCCGACCGGGCCCGGCACGTCGCGTCGGTGTACCTACGGCACGCCCACCACTTGCAGCCGCGCGACCAGGTGATCCTCGATCTGCTGGGTGAGCACCAGACCCTGACCACGCCGCAGATCGCGGCGATCCTGTTCCGCTCGGTCAAGCGCGCCAAGAACCGCCTGTACCAACTGCGTGAGGACGGGTGGCTGGAGAATTTCGGTCGGCTCACCTCAGCGGGCCGACTGCCCATGCACTGGATCCTGGGCTCACTCGGCGAACGCTGGGTGGCCGCGGGCCAGGAACGCCCGCCCCTGTCCCCCGCCGCCCTGAAACGGCGCATGGAGGCTCTGGGCGCAACCCCGAACATCGTGCACGACGACGGGCAACGCCAGGTGTTCGTGGACCTTATGCGGATCGCCCGAGACCGTCCCGCGCACCTGCCTGGCCCTCACAGCAACGCCGGCGAGGACCCCACCACGATCAGACGCCTGGCACGCTGGTGGTCCCCCGCCCACACCGCCTCGTTCTTCGCCGGGGTCATCCACCCGGACGGACACGGCGTCTGGCAGGAGCAAGCCGGGCTGGGCGAGCCGATCCGGCAGGTGGGCTTCTTCCTGGAGTACGACCGGGGCACCGAGACTCTGGGTGTCCTGCTGGCCAAGCTCGAGGCGTACGCGCACCTGCTGCGGATGGGCGAGCAGCCCACCGTGCTGTTCTGGCTGGAGTCCGCGCTGCGGGAGCGGCATCTGCACCAGCGCCTGGCCGAGGCGCACCTGGCGGCAGGGCTGACCGTCGCCTCTACCTGTACCGATGTCGCCCAGGCCGATCCGTTGGGACCGGCCGGGCGGGTCTGGCAGATCGCTGATCAGGCGCCGCCTGAGGTAGCGCGGCGGTGGCTTCGTGACCTGCCGGCGTTGAGGGCCTCGCCCGGTCAGACGTTGCCTCCACCGACCGCCGTTGACGATCCCCTGCGGTCGCTGCGGTGAGCACCACCTCCGTCCCTCGACCATCGCAAAGGCAGGCGGTTCGTGAACGGCCAACCCCACCAGTCAGGTCTTACCAATTCGAGTTCTACTCCAAAACCGGAGGTGTCAGTGTCCACGACCACAACGCGCCGAGGCCGAGAGCAGCGAGGCCGCCTGATGGATCTCCTCTTCTACTCCTGGCTCCTCGCCACCTATTTCGCACCCGTGACCCTCATCCCACCGCGAGAAACCATGACTGAGGTCGCTGTCGGTAAGACCAGCATCTGGATCACCGCCGCGCTCCTGCAAGTCCTGGCCATGTCGACGGTATGGCACGCGATGCGCAGTACCGGATGGGCCCGCCGATGGGCACATCTGTTCCTACCGTTGCCCATCATCTTCGTGCTCATGCTGCACATGGCATCTTCCGATCCGAAGGCCTGGAACGCCTCGATGCCCTGGTCCGCTGTCACCATCCTGGTCTGGTTGGCAGCGCTCTTGGGGATCGTGATTCCCATGGTGAGCAACCGCTGGCCCACGAGGCTGGCCTCGGACGGCCCGGAACGGGCGGCACCTTTGACTCCGCTGTCCGAACACTTCGAGATTCCCACGATTGCTCTCCGCGACTTCGCCGCCTACGTCGCTGCCACCGACTCTCGCGAACCAGTCGTCGCCAAGGTGCGAGCTGAGGACGGGTTTGAGGTCATGGTTCGGTGGCAGGACAAGAAGCGACTCCTGGCCGAGACCTACTGGGAAGGGGACCAGCCCGAGGGAGACCACGTCATGCAGGACATCGCCGCGGTCCTCGATGCCCGCGATCCGGATGAGGAGGTCGACTTCGTTTGGCGGTGGACGCCTTTGGTTCAGTGACGCGCGAGCGGCTGGGGTGAGACAACTCGATCGGTTCAGGCCCGCGGCACCAGGCGTGGGCGCCCAGGCCGGCGCGTCCATCCCAGCCCTTCCACGAACTCCACCGCCTCCAAGAGATGACGGGCGATCTCCCGGGCGTGCGCGTCATTCAATTCGTAGTCCCCCAGCGTGATGCGCGGCGGGTACGGGAGAACGTCCACCGGCTCGGACAGCAGGTTGAAGTCAACCCGCTGCGCGACCCGGATCAGGATCGACTCGGTCTCGAGCGCGACCCGCGCGATCGGGCGCTCGTGGTCGATGGCCTCGGTGTCGACCACCGTGGTGGTCGTCCAGAGGTGACTGGCATCGTGCTGGATCTGCCGCATGGGCGCTCGCCTTTCGCGGTGGTCACTTCCAATGGATGACGTTTGACCGCCAGATTGGTCGGTCAGCGTCGCGTTCAGGTTCGGTGCACCAACGTGGTCACCGTGGCCTCGTCGAGGATGTACGTCCGGTGTCCGTCGATGGTCAGCAGGATCCTGCCGCCCTGAGCAGGTCGTCCACGGCCAGGCGAGCAGTAGCCCCTTCCAGGATTTCCGCCTGGGCCAGATGCGGTTCGAAAATCACTGAAAAAACGCCCTTCCGAAGCAGCCTGGCCTCATGAACCGGAACCCCGCAGCGACGCAGGTAGACCAGGAGCACGCCGACCCAGACCGTGTTCCATTGTGGTTGTTTCATTTCGGACGTCTTCATTTTCGTCCTCGGAAAGTGTTCGGTTACAGTCTTTGTCAGCGAACGCCCTAGAGCCACCCCATCGCGTCCGCAGGTCAACGGTTCACCGAATCCACAAACGCGGGCAAGGCTTGGTTTCCAAGCACGGTCCGCCGGTCGATTGCACACGGGACACGGGGGTGTCAGACGTGCCGGGATCACAACTGGCTCGCAGCGAGCTCGGGCTCCGCCTGGAGGCCGCGCGGAAGCGGGCGAAGAAGACGCAGGCAGACGTGGCCGAGGCGAAGATCTTCGGGCTGTCGAAGCTGCGGGAGATCGAACGAGGGATCCAGGCGGATCCTGGGGACGTATTCACGCTGTGCCGGTTCTACGAACTGGACAAGGCCGAGACCGATGAGCTGATCGGGCTGGCCGACATGGCCAAGTCGGAGGCGTTCTGGGAGGACAGCAAGCACGCTGTGCCCGGGTGGTTCGAGCTGTATCTCGCCTGTGAGCATCGGTGTTCGAAGTTGTCGTACTGGCATCCGGAGCTCGTGCCCGGCGTCTTTCAGACTCCGGACTACGCCGAATCGGTCATTAACACCATCGGCACGGCTGACCCGGCAGCCATCCGTACGCGCATGAGAGTTCGAGCAGAACGACAGCAGTCCATGTTGGAGCGGGGCGATCGAACGGTAGAGATCGTCCTTGGACCAGGGGCCTTCGAAATGGAACTGGGTTCAGCCCAGGTGATGACCGCCCAGAGGGCGGCCCTGTGCGAGCTCAGCCAGCGCCCAGGGATCGCCATCCGCGTCGTTCCCCGGCGAGCAGGTGCACACCCCGGTCTCGCGGCCCGATTCTCGCTCCTCGACTTCGCCGATGATCACCGCCCCTCTGTCGTTTACCTGGAGGCACTCACGGGCGCTCGGTACCTGGAGGGCCGTCGGCATGTCACCGCCTACAGACAGGCCTTCGCTAAAATTTGGGAGCTCAGTGTTCCCATAGAGGAGTTCAAATGACGTCCCCTGCTGACACCGGTTGGATCAAGGCGACTGCGAGCAACGACGGCGGCGACTGTGTAGAGATGCGCTCCGCCGAAGGGTATGTCCAGGTCCGGGACAGCAAGCTCGGCACCACGAGCCCCATCCACACTCTCACCCGCAGTGGCTTCGCCACCTGGCTCGAAGGCGCCAAGAACGGCGAGTTCGACTCAATCGCCTAACCCAGCCACTCCCCTAGACCGAAGTTTTAGTCAGGCGCCCGGCAATCCCGCTGCCCCATCCCCACCCCAGCACCAGCTGATGTCAGAACAGCAACCCTGGGGCCATGCAGGAGCGCCGGGCACCTGAACCGCATGCCGGCCCACCGACGTCCTCAGGTCCCGGCCCCGCTCTGTCGGGGGCCCGGTCGTGACCATCTCCGACCTCGAGACCGGCGAGCTCCACCGCTTCGCGAACTTCGCCGCCGCGGCCGTACCCAAGAACATCGCCGGCGTCTACACGATCTGGGACGCCGACCAGTTCATCTACGTTGGGATCGGCGGCACGCGCATCCGCTACACCGAGCCCGACTATGCAAACAGCTCACTGCCCACAATCCCTTAATCACCGCACTATCCGAAGGTGAGGTAGCTCGAGTGGACTCAGAACTGTCGCCCGACACGATCCCGGCTCAGGCGGGCGCGTACAACCGTGCCGAGGAGGTCGATCGTCTGCTCGCGATAGATGGGAGCCTTCTGGGCCGGATCCACGAATACGATCGCGCCGGTCTCACACCGCAGGAGATGGCCGAGCGGGAGGGAAACGCCACTCCCGGTTTCGTCTTCAACTACCGCGCCCAGATTGCCGCCCTGCGCGACGGCAAGGTGCCCAATAGCCCCACGCTGAGCATTCAAGCAGCGCGGAAGCTCAGGGCTTGGCTCAAGAACCCTCGCATCGACCTGAGCAACGAACTCAGGCGCGAGCTCCAGGCCCTCGAAGCGGAACTCACTGAGGCCGGCGAGAATTCGAAAGCTCAGACCAGGGAAGTCGAGGAAGCAGTCGATCGCTCACGCGCAGCTGAGAGCTCCGGTACTCCCGGGATCTACGTCTACACGTTGCCGCACTACCTGCGATACCCGTTCGATCCAGAGTCCGGCCGCACCCTTCTCAAGGTCGGGCATTCTGGAAAGGATGCATATTACCGAGCCACTTCTCAGGGAAGGCTGACTGCCCTACCCGAGGAGCCGATACTGCTGCGGATCTATCCAACCGAAGGGGATTCAGCAGCCGTGGAGAAAGACTTCCACAGTTGGCTCGCCGACGCCGACCATGCTGGCCAGCGCACGCAACGCGCGGGTTCCGAGTGGTTCATCACATCGACAAAGTTCCTTGATCGAGTTGCGAAGACCCAAGGGCTTGAGGTCAAGGTGGTCACCGACTTTGAAGCAGGCGATCTCTGAAGGCTGTTGAGCCCTTTCAGATGAACCGATCAGACCGCCCGAGTTCGCTCACTTGGTTCACCGATCCATGCAATCGGCTTTGAACTGCAGTAATGCTGGTCGGCGAGACTGTTTGCGCACTACCGATCCCCGCGGGCACTGGGGCATCGAGGTCCATCACCACGTCCGTAACGTCACCTTCCGCGAAGACCATTCGGCCAGCTGCACCGGCCACGGCCCGGCCCACCTGGCCACCATCCGCGCCGCCGTCATCAACACCGTCAAGGACGCCGGCTACCTCTACATCACCGACGGCCGCCGAGATCAGACCAAACCCAACGAAACCCTCAACCTCCACGGATTCCCATAACCAGACAACTCATTGGTACGCCGGAGCCCTGCCGACAGGCGACGACAACACGCTGTTCACGACGAAGGCCGCGATGGCCCGCCGGGCATGCGGCACCTGCGGCACCGACCTGACGGGCCACCCGGCAGGACGATGCCAGCGACTCTCGGGCACTGCCGAATTACTCTCTTCTGGATCAACCAGTTCTACGAACTGAGCGTTTGAGTTGACCCTGAAGATTGAGACAGGACTACCTGAACCGCTTCATCAATACGCGAATTGATTCCCTGCGTCGCCAAATGATCCCGGACCAGTCGCCTAGCTTTCTTGAAGTCTGCGATCTCCGACGTATCGACTGACGCAGCCTCTTTTTCTGCCAGTTGCACTAGGTTCACCAGCTCCCGATGCGAACTATTGGCGGATTCAAAGAGAGGGAAGGGGACTCGAAAGAGGTTCTTGTCAAGATCACGTTCGGCGAATAAGCCCACAGCCATAAGTGGCTTGACAAGCTCAAGAATAACCTGCGAGTTGAGGATCCCTACAAGGAATTGCGCTTCAGCCACGGTCGTCGTAGCAGCCCAGTAGAGTTTGTGATCAATCACCGCCCGTGGATCAGATACACGGGCGGCCGCCAATACTCCCGCTTTGCTATAGACAACCCGATTGCTCGTTCCGGGAAGCTGTCCAGAAAGTTGTCCGTGATAATCAAGCCTCTTCAAGAGTGATGAAGATTCGCGCGGAACGCGATTTTCTTCCCAGAGACTCTCCGCTGTCTCCCACCACCGAGCGAAACCCTCTGGATCATCGAGATCGGATTCATCCATGATTCGATCTTCGTGGATCGGCAGGACTGCACGCAGAGGTTCACGTAGTCGGTAGGGAAGAACAGTCTCACCTAGATGAACATTGCGAATTCGAGAGCGTTCAACCGGAATTCGCTCGATATTGACGGTATTCCAGGGCTTCTTGTCGTCGGGCGTAGTTCTGGACGAAACGAAGACGCGACCACCCCCAGGCGAGATTGGCCCGCTTGGGACTTCGTTGACGAAAATGAGCCTACGCGGATATAGGATGGCTCCGTTTCGGAACCGCTTCAGGTATGGAGACATCTGAGTCTCACTTTGGGCCGAAAGCGAAACAACGCTTCCCGAAGTAACCTTTAGCTTCTTTTCAACAGCTTTCCAGTCGCCTGCGG
This sequence comes from Kineosporia babensis, assembly GCF_021129305.1. Lineage (GTDB taxonomy): Bacteria > Actinomycetota > Actinomycetes > Actinomycetales > Kineosporiaceae > Kineosporia > Kineosporia babensis. The sequence goes on from NZ_JAJOMB010000010.1 coordinate 15,716, forward strand.
CTTGTGGGAGCCTGCCCGCGAAAGATAAAGTCTCTTGGGGTACTCTGCGGGGGGACTTCGCAGATTTCCCCCGCACAACGCAGGCAGCCATAGGGAAACCAATGGGTTGCACGCGACTTAGATCCCAGCAGGTGTCAAATTCCACGAAAACCGAAATAGATTGGGAATTCCAACTGCCGGACCTGAATCCGTCGTGCGGTTTTCGAGAAAGGGTACCGTGGGGCATCACGAAACTAAACCGCCCAGCTTCCTTAAGGTAAAGCTCGATCGCCCGAGCGACGAACAAGGTGGATAAATCCCTTGCGGAGGCCCCTAGGCCACCGCTCAACAATTGCCGTTCCTTTGCCAAGCTTTTGTAGCGATCTTGCATAGATTCGGTCATCTTGTTGTATCTGAGCCAAGGCGGGTTTCCCACGAGCACGTCGAAGCGATTCCTAGGATCCGCTGCCCATAGTGGCCTAATCAAATTCTTCACATAGTAGCCCCAGATGTGATTGCGCTCATCCCTGTGAAGCCGTCGCAATGTTTCAAAAGTCTCAACTAGCTGATTGCGGTCGCTTTCTGGAACGCCAAACCTTTGAAAAAGGGATTGCATAACTTTGGCGCCCGATTTGGTGCCCTCTTGAACAGCGCGGTCCGCCATGGCCGAAACTAGCCGGTCAAAATCCGTTGCATCATTCAAGACAGAGCGGGGAAAAATTAGATCATCGCCGAAGAGTGCGCCACTTCCTGTGTCTACAATATCAGTTCCATGCGTGGCAATAGTGACTGTATCTACGCCGCCCAGCAAATCAGCTTTTTGTTCCCATTGCAGGCTGTCGCCCAGATAGATCGGAATGCTGAATGCTGGTCGATCAATTGCATTCAGGCGATCTTGCCCAATCGCTAGCAAGTAGGTAACTCGCGCCAAAGTGACAGCGACAGGATGAACATCAATCCCTAACACATGTGTCGTGACACCACTCACCGCTTCCGCGTCGCTTAGTCCGGCCGCTGCCGCAGCCGCTAGGTAGGCACGAATAGCGTGGAAAATAAATGTGCCGGATCCACAGGCTGGATCCAACACGCGGCTCTGCAACGGATCGGCTATCGAATCTGCGACCATATGCTCGGCAAGCCAGTCGGGGGTGTAATACTCGCCCAACGCTGAGCGTGACGGTTGATCTATGATCGATTCGTAGAGAACCTTCAAAACATCATGCTCGACATGCGACCAGTCGAATCGACCAACTCTCCGTGCGAGAGACTGGACGTACTCGTCTCCGCCCGGCGCATGGAGAACCCAGTCAAAAAGTCGGACTCCACGACGCCATGAATGTACACGTCGTTGAAGGCCGAACCGGAGACCAGTCGCTTGGGTGAAATCTCTCCCGTACTGACGTTGAACCCGATGACGGCGTGGGCAATGACCTCTGCCGTTAACACAAGAAGAGTATGAGAAATGAACAGATCCTCATTGTCTTCAAATGCTTTTCCGAAAGCCGTTCTTAGAAGTTTTCCCCACAGGCCCCTTTTCAGGGCAACTTCCTTGTTGGACTGTGCCGTCTCAAAGAGAGCAGCGAGGGTGGCCATATCGAGCTGATGTGACGGCGATTCAAAGCCTAGGCGCCGTCTAATTTCATTGGGAGATGGTTTTACATCCCGGTCCGTCGCCATAATGGCTTCGAGCCAGTAGCCAAGACGCTCCTGATCATGCTCGCTCCCCGTCAACTGAAATTCACTGGTCAGCTCTAGGTTTGTCTCATTAGCGCGATAAAGCCGCCACTCGTAACCATCGGTAAGAATGCCGACATAGCGAGACTGGAGCGCATCGGCTTGTGAGCGTATATACCCTGCTAGTTGCTCTTCGGCGTCCGGTAAAGTTCCAGACTTAGAAAGATTTTTTTTAACTTCAATAACCGCATTACCTATCTGAACATCGAGGCGCCGCCGTGTTCCGTCCTTGGTTGGGACCTCGAGCCGGGCCACGTGATCAGGGCTGAGAGAAAGTCCGCCGACGGTCAGTAGCGTGTAGATATCCGCTTGAATGTCAGCTTCGGTTCGCGTTGTTTCTCGCGCATAAAGTCGCTTCACGACTTGTTCGGAAACCAAAGACACTTAATACTCCCGGCAATGCGAACTGGACTCCTGCTCCCTAGGGCGAAGCCAAGGGCCGTGAATGGTGCGGGCCCGCGGCACGGCGACAGACAGGCCAGCCGCCGTGCTGCGGGTACTTCCATCCCAGCGCGTTCCATCCATGGACAACGCACCTTACAACCTACGGGGTCTGTCCACTCCTGCGTAAGCCAACTCGCTGTAGAGCTGCTTGCATGCTGGTGTGCGTAACTCACCTTCCGATACCCCACCCTGACTCACGAACAACCTCGCAGTCCCAGTCCGGTCCAGGTCTGCACTCCGTGCAGGTGGGTGGCTGGCGCCCGTAGGCGGGGCGGGGTTGTTCGCGAGCCTCGCAGGTTGGGGTCTCTCGTGCCCACGGCGGCGCCCGGTGAGAACGGCCGGGAACTATCGCGACATCACCGATGGAGGGCGAGAGCATGGCGAAGCGACGGGTACGGCACTTCTGGTACCGGTCATGTTGCTGCGGGATGCGCTCGGGCGGTTCGCACGGGCCCGCCGGCCGATTGCTCCGAGGCGGTCGAGGCCGACGACGCAGAGGCGTACGCTGCCGGTGTTCGTGCAATTGGAGCTCGACCTGGGATAAGGGCAGGGAGGGTTGATTTACGGAGGATTAACAACCCGAGCCAACCGCAACCGACGCTGAACGATGGCAGCGTTGGCGGGACATCGACACAGGTCAGGAGCAGTATCCACAAGTGTCCGAGACAACCGTCCCAGAGTCAGCGGGTTCGAGGTTCACAACCGGCACGCGGGTAGCCTGAGAGCGGCCTTGCGCTAGGTCTGCTGTTCGCCCCGGTGGCGGGTCCGCAGTCGGAGACGGAGCCAGCCCGTTCGAGCCGGGCCAGGTGGGGATTCATCAGACTTGGCTTGTCGGATGCGTGTCGTCGACAGCCTCCCGCAGTGCAAATATCCAGCTCAAGTGGTTACCTCATGCGGTCTTGAAACCAATCTCGTCCTGACCAGTGGCAGCTCGCGTTCGATCGGGCCCACTCGTCCAGCACTTCGGCAGGCAGAGACCCGATTCAGTCCAACTGCTTCTAACGTGCAACGCGGGTCGCCCCAGCAACGTAGACGGGCCCCGACAGACCCGGGTCACGGCCGTTGCCATCCGCTCTTGGTCACTACAAGCAAGGCTATACGGCAGTTCGCACCACCGGGAGGGACTCCTCAGATACTGTCACCCTCTGCAGTCTTCCATCACCAAGAGGAGTCATGCGGGGTGTCTTCGCCTGCCGTAAACACCGTCTACAGCGCCGCCCTTACCCGCCTGAGCCAGGTCGTCGCTCAGATCAAGCAGACAGATCCCATGGCCACGGCCACCGTCGTCGTGCCGAACCACCTCGCCGGCATCCTCGCCCAACGCCATCTGACGGTCAGCGCCAACGGCATCGCAGCCCTACAAGTCACCACGCTGCCCCGTCTGGCCGAACGCGTCGCGGCAGCCAAACTGTCACCGCGGCGCCCATTGACCCGCGCAGTCCTAACCGCAGCCTGGCGCGCCGTCTTAGACACCGACGGCGGCGTGTTCACCGAGGTCAAGGAGCATCCTGCAACCACCGAGGCCCTAGCCCGAGCACACCGCCAGCTGCGAGATCTCGACGAGCCAGCCCTCGACCTCGTAGCAACGCACAGCAGCCTCAGCGCAGAAGTCACCCGGCTTCACCGCACTGTCGCGGCGAAACTCAGCGAGCACTGGTACGACGAGACCGACCTTATGCGCGAGGCCGCCAGAAGCAAAAGCCCGCAAATCAGTGGGCACGTTGTTCTTCACCTGCCGCAGGCTCTTTCGAATGCTGAAACTGCCTTTGCGCAAAGCTTGACTGTATTTACCGTGGTGGCCGGTCTAACCGGCCACCACGACGCCGACCGAGCCATCCACGACACGCTGCAGCGGCTTGGCCTTCGAGTCCCAACAGAGTCAGCCAAGCCAGCTCTGGCGCAGAAAGTCCTCCACGCTTCAGACGCCGACGACGAGGTGCGCTGCGTAGTCCGACAGGTCACGAGGACGCTCAAGACCACCCCGGCCCACCGCATCGCCATCTTGTACTCGGACGAAACCCCTTATGCCCGGCTTTTGAACGAGCATCTGACCGCAGCGAAGCTCACCGTGAACGGTCCCGGTGTTCGCCCAGTACGCGACCGCGCGGTCTCCCGCGGGTTCCTGCAGATCCTCCAACTCCCCCGCTTCGATGTGAGCCGGGCCGCCCTATTCACGGCCCTGGCCCAAGCGCCCATCCGTTACCAAAACACCCAGATCATCCCCGTAGCCCGCTGGGACCGCCTCTCCCGAACCGCCGGCATCGTCGCCGGGCAAGACTGGCAGCAGCGCCTCGACACCTTCATTGATGACCAGCACAAGATCACGCAGAACGACGAGGACTGGCGAGCAGAGCGCGCGCAGGGATCCATCCAGGACGCCACCGAGCTCCGCGAGTTCGTCACCAACCTGCAAACGCGCCTGAACGAGGGCTCTCAGCTCACCGCGTGGCCAGAGCTGGGCATCTGGGCCACGCAGCTGTTCAACGACTTGTACGGCACCGTCGACGACGAGGCGCGCCGCCCACGTGAGGAGCAGTACGCCGTAGCCGCAATCACCCAGTCTCTGACCTCTCTGCAGAGCCTGGAGACGGTCAGCGCACAAGCAAGCCTCCCCCTGCTGCTGGAAGTGCTGGACCAGGACCTTGAGTCGGCCCGTCCCTCCGTAGGCAGGTTCGGGGACGGTGTACTGGTTGCGCCCCTGGAAGCGGCGGTCGGCCTGGACCTGGACGCCGTGTTCGTCCTCGGCCTCAGCGAAGACATGTATCCCGGCCGCCAGTCGGAAGACCCGCTGCTCCCCCAGTCATTACGCCAGGCCACGGGCGGAGCGCTACCCGATCAACGCGAACGCATCGACGCCATGCACCGCCACCTGGCGGCCGCGTTCGCCAGCGCGACGACCGTTTGGGCGAGCTTTCCTCGGGGCGATCTACGCCGCAGCGTGTCCCGTCTCCCCAGCCGGTGGCTGCTCCCGACGCTGCGCGCTCTGACGAACACCCCGAATCTGAGTGCCACGAAGTGGGATACGGCCAAGGGGGACGCCGTCATTGGCTCGCACTCGTTCTGGGACGAGATCCGCCGCAGCACCGATCTGGCCACCGAGCACGAATGGCGCGTCCGCGAAGTCTCGAGCGGAGCCGAACTGCAGGACGACGTCATCGCCGCAGCCACAGACCTCCAGAAGCATCGTTCGTCGACTGCGTTCACCAGGTTCGACGGCAATCTCCGAGACGTCGAAGGCCTTCCAGATTACGCCCGCTCCGGCCGAACAATCTCCCCGACGACGCTAGAGGCCTACGCCACTTGCCCCCACACGTTCTTCGTCTCCCGATTGCTGGGTGTGCGTCCGCTGAGCAACCCTGATGAGATCATCAAGATCAGTCCCGCGGACATCGGCACGCTCATGCACACCTGCATCGACCGCCTCGTCCAGACGTTCGCCGACAACCTCCCTGATCATGGACGGCCTTGGGTACCAGCCCAGCGATACCGTTTACGTGAGATCGCAGAACAAACTAGTGACGAGTTCGAACAGCGCGGCCTAACCGGTCACCGGTTGCTGTGGGAACACGAAAGAGCACAGATCCTGGTGGATCTGGATGCCATGCTCGACGCCGACAACGAACACCGCGCCAAACGGGACGCCCGGGTACTGGGGAGCGAGCTGCGCTTCGGCATGAACGGGCTCGACCCCGTGCGCATCAACGTATCCGCCGGCGTCGTACACATGAGCGGAAGCGCGGACAAGGTCGACCAGACCCGCGACGGGGTCCTGTTGGTGTGCGACATCAAGACCGGCAGCAACACCTCGTTCAAGGAGATTGAGACCGACCCGATCGTGCGCGGCACCAAGCTCCAGCTGCCGGTGTACGCGCACGCCGCCCGGGCCCGCTACGGCAGCGATGACGTCGAGGCGTCCTTCTGGTTCGTGCGCAAGGACCGCCGTCGCATCCGGCTACCGCTGGACGATGACCTGAACGACGTGTACTCGCAGGCCATCGGCACGCTGGTCCAGTCGATCGCGGACGGACTGTTCCCAGCCAAAGCACCGGAGGAGGCGGACTTCGGCTGGACTCGGTGCGAGTACTGCAACCCTGACGGCCTCGGACACTCTGAGGCCCGCTCCCGCTACGAAACCAAGCGTCACGACGAGCGCCTGAGGTCCCTGATGAGCCTGATCGACCCCACCGCCGTGCAGGGGCAGCCATGACCGCGACAGCTCTGGGCCTGGGCGATCAGAAAGCCCGTCAGCGAATCGCGCAGGAAACCGCCACCACGCTTTTCGTTGAGGCGGGTGCCGGATCCGGCAAGACCACTGCCTTGGTCAACCGGCTTCTGACCCTCGTTCTGGACGACAACATCCCCCTCTCGCGCATCGCCGCTGTCACCTTCACCGAGAAGGCCGGCGCCGAACTCCGCGACCGGCTTCGCGAGCGCTTAGACGGGCACCGCGAGGACGTGAGCAAGCTACGCCGTGAGCGCGCACATCAGGCCGCCGAGGATCTGGATGCGGCTGCCATCGGCACGCTGCACTCCTTCGCTCAACGCATCCTCACCATGTTCCCCATTCAGGCTGGCTTACCTCCGCTGGTCGAAGTGCTGGACGAAGTCGCATCGTCAGTCGCGTTCGAAGCCCGGTGGGCCGTTCTGCAGACCGACCTGCTCGACAACCCCGATCTCGCCGAGCCTCTGCTGCTGGCTCTGTCCACTGGCATCAAGCTGGAACACCTGCGATCTCTCGCCAAGGCGTTCGGTAGTGATTGGGACCTGATCGCCGACCGCGTCCTTCCGCACCAACCCTCACGCGCCGTTCTTCCCGACTTGTCCAGCCTTGCTCGCCTGGCTGGCGAACTGGCGGCACGCGTCAGCGAATGCACCGACCAAAACGACAAGTTCATCCCCAAGCTGACCGCCTTGCAGATTTGGGGCGAGTCCTTGAGCGCCGCAACGTCCGACAGCGAGCGCTTCGCCCTGCTCACCGCTGGAAGAGACCAGAAGTGGGGACGGCTTGGCCGCGCGGCCAACTGGGCGGACCTTGCCGGCCTGCGTCTGCAATGCGGATCCCTGACCGAGGACATTGCCCGGGCCGCCAACGCCTTCGCCGACGCAACCCTGCGTCCCCTGGCCTACTGGATCGCCGAGCAGGTGCAGCACTCGGCCGCTGAACGGATGGCCGAGGGAAGGCTCGAGTTCCACGACCTGCTGGTGCTCTCCCGCAACCTACTGCGCCGTGACGCTGAGGTTAGAGCAGCTCTGCAAAGGCAGTTCCCACGTCTGCTGCTGGACGAGTTCCAGGACACCGACCCGATCCAGATCGAGCTCGCCCTGCGGATCGCCGCCGGAGCCGATGCCACCCAGTCCAACTGGCGCGACATCGTCATCCCGCCCGGATCGGTGTTCGTCGTCGGCGACCCCAAGCAGTCGATTTACCGCTTCCGCCGCGCCGACATCGCCACCTACCTGCAGACCCAGCGCCACCTCGGTTCCTCGGTCACCCTCGACACCAACTTCCGCACCGTAGAGCCGATCTTGAACTGGATCAATGCGGTATACGGCAACCTCATCCAGGCCGAGCCTGATGCCCAGCCGCCTTATATCCCTCTGCGTGCGAACCGGTTCCAGGCGCCCGAGAGCCCAAGCGTTTTGCTCCTGGGCGCCCAAGAACACGCCGACAAGCCCAACGCCGCCCTCCTACGCGAACGCGAAGCCCGCGACGTCGCAGCGGCGATTCAAACCGCTCTGAACCAACAGTGGACGACTCAGGAACAGGACCGTTCCTGGCGGCCCTTACGAGCGTCCGACATTGTTGTTCTCATCCCGGCCCGAACCTCCCTGCCGGTGCTCGAGAACGCTCTGGACGCGGCGGGCCTGCCCTACCGCGCCGAATCCAGCTCGCTGGTCTACCAGGCCAGCGAGATCCGCAACCTCATGGCAGCGGCCCGCGCCGTGGCCAATCCCAGCGACCTGCTCTCATGCGTCACCGCCCTGCGCTCAGCCCTGTTCGGCTGCGGGGACGACGACCTGTTCACCTGGAAGCGCGACGGCGGCTCCTTCAACCTGCTGGCTCCGCGAGATCCCGAGCGTGCGGACCATCCTGTCGGCGCGGCCCTGGCCTACCTGTACCGCCTGCACAAGGCCGCCCGCTGGCAGACCCCGAGTGAGGTCCTGACCGCCCTGGTCGTGGACCGGCGGATGATGGAGGTCTCCGCCTACGGCTCCCACACCCGCGACGAGTGGCGCCGCCTGCGCTTCGTCATCGACCAGGCCCGAGCCTGGGCAGACGTCGAACACGGAAGCCTCGGCGAGTACCTGGCCTGGGCAGCCCGGCAGGCCGACGAAACCTCTCGGGTCGCCGAAGCAGTGCTGCCGGAGACCGACGTCAACGCCATCCGGATCATGACCGTCCACGCCGCCAAGGGCCTGGAATTCCCTATGGTCGTCCTCTCCGGCATGACCTCGCAGCCCAGGACCCAGAGCGGCGTCCGACTGCTGTGGACGCCCGACGGCTACGCCGTCAGCCTCAGCAAGCGTATGCAAACCAACGACTTCCAGACCGTGCAGCCCATCGACGAACAGATGGACAGCTACGAACGCCGCCGCCTGCTCTACGTCGCTGCCACCCGGGCCAAGGACCACCTCGTGGTGTCCGTGCACCGCAGCAGCGGTGCCACCAAGACCAACGCCAGGCTCTTGGCCGACGCCGGCGCCACCGACCAAGGTGCCGATACGTTCACTGCCACCCCGCCCACGTCCCCCATTCCTGCCCCACGAAGATTTGCCGAGCCTGCCCCCGAGCTGAACGCCTGGCAGCAGCGCATCGAGGCGGCCCGCGAACGAACCCGATACTCCCCTGCCCAGACCGCCTCGGGTCTGGAAGGAACAGAGCCTGAGATCGTCCTACCGGAAATACCCATCCTGGCCGGCGAGGCCAAAGGTGCCCGCAACCTCGAACTGCCGCCGTGGGCCAAGGGCCGCTACGGGGACAAGGTCGGCCGAGCTGTCCACGGTGTTCTGCAGACCGTGGACCTCACAGCGGATCGGGACGGCATTGCTGCTATCGCCCGAGCTCAGGCCCTGGCCGAGGGCGTAACCGAGCACACGGACGCCGTCATCGACTTGGTCGTCTCTGCCCTCGACGCTCCGCTCGTACGCAGGGCTGCCGAGCGCGAGCACTGGCGTGAGTCATATGTGGGGGCTCCGCGCGAGGACGGGGTCATCGTCGAAGGGTTCGTCGACCTGATTTTCCGTGAGGACGACGGCAGTCTCGTGATCATCGACTACAAGACCGACAGTATTCCGGATGCCGCGATCCCGGCTCGTTCCGTCTATTACGCACCACAGATTTTGGCTTACCAGTACGCCCTGACGGCAGCCACGGGGGCACTGGCCAGCGGCCATCTGCTGTTTGTGCGTTCCGGCGGTCTGGGCACGAAAGCGGTGAAGGTGGTGTAGCCGAGACCCGAGCCGCTAGTTTCAGAGGTCCTTTCGCACCATGGGAGAACTCGCCGTGACTGATACCGAAGATGAAGAACGCTGGCCGGACTGGATGCTGCGCTGGCCCGGCTTGAAGCTACGTAAGACCGAAATCATTGAAGGTACAATGATTTTCCAACTTGGCGGAATCGGTTCAGAGGAACTCTGGACCGATCAAGATCTACGCAACGCACACCTGGTGTACCCAGATCAGCCCGTGGCCAGATCTCACGACCGGTTCGTCATCTACGTAGGTCCGCATGCCGAAGCCTGGGCCTTGAAGTAGAACTCCTACGTTGAACTCAGCGTGGTTGTTCGGGACGCTCACCGCATTGATTCCACTTTCAGCGCCGCCCTTTTCACGATGAAACCGAAGGGGTAATCCGGCGCTCAATCTCCTCGACTATGGACACCAGGTACTCGACCTCGCCCACCGATGGTGCCAACTCGTACGAGTGGTGATGGCTAGCGCTGGACAACGCGCTCCACGCCCAGGCTGTTCGGTCTGTGATGGAACCTTCCAAGGCGCGAAGGCAGACGAGTTTCACACGCCCGCTGGCTTCAGCACTCGGAGCCGTAGCTCCTTGCCGAGAGCCTGCTAATGCAAGCCTGTGATCAATCAACTCCTCCAGCGCAGTGCGCGCCAGAACTGCAGCGCCTCGAGCACGACTGCTACTCGGCAGCGCCGTTGTACCTGCCAGCGCTGCCCTTGCAGCCACCAAAAGCTCAGCCGGAGTGGCTGCTCGGCTAATTGCCACGATGCTTCTCCAGGTCCCTCAGCATCTCCTCGACTTGGCTGATCGCCCGATGAGGGTCTCCTTCGAGCCCTCGATGCACCGCACTCGTGCAGACGCCCAGCGCAATTCGACGATGGCCACGCTGATTCAGCCACGGAGTCAGTTGATCAGGAGCCAGATCGACAGCGAGAGCCAAGCGCGGCGACGTCTCCCGGGCATCGCTCCAAACGTCCTCAACCTCAACCCGCGACCTGCCTGCCTTGAAGCAACGGGTGAAATAGACCTCCCGACAACGCGCTTCGAGGCTCATTCGGCAAAGCTCCGGGATCACCCTCCGCCGCACAACTTCGTCCAGGTTGTTGTCGCTGGCCACCGCCCGGGCATCGGCCAGGTGGTACAGCGCGGGATCCGTGACCTCTCGCACTGCGACCACGGAGTTGGCCTCGCGATGAACCTGCAGCAGGGTCGCCTCGATGTCCAGCCGCCGAACAGCCTCAGGCAGCCGATCATCGTGCGTCAGCACGACAACTTGCCGCTTCTCGGCCGCGGCCTGCAACACCCGGGCCAGCCCATCCACCTTAGCCGGATCCATCGCCTGCACCGGATCGTCAATCACGACGAACCCGAACGGGCTGTCTGCCATCGTGGCCTTGGGCAAGAAGACCGCCAAAGCAAGGGCATTCAGCTCCCCCTGGCTCATCACCGCCAGGCCGGCGGTCTTCTCACCATCAACTGACGCGGGAAACTCCACCTTGCGCTGGTTGCCTGATCCCTTGAGCACCACGTTGTCGATATCGACGTTGCTCTCGTGCCGCAGCTGCGCCCAGATCTCCTTGGTACGAGTAGCCATCGGCTGCATCCGACGCTCGCGCAGCTCCTTCTCGTGCCCATCCAGCCAGTCCCGGGCAGCGACGACTTCTGCCAGCTTGGGCTGCACCTCCTCAGCCTTCCGGGCTTCGGCCAGCCAGGCACCAAGCTCGACCGCCAGCGGCTGCCAGATATCCTGCCGGCTCTCGATCTCCGCCAAGCTCTGCGAGCGCAGAACATCGAGCGCAGCGGAAAGCTCCTCCAGGAGAAGCGGACCGGCAGCCGCAATGTCCTCGGGCGTCTTCAGTTCCACCCAGGAGCGCCAGGCCTTTTGAGCTCGAATTTGGGACGCTTGGAGCCCTGATGGGACGTCGGATGAGAGTTCAGCAGGCGGTTGCGTGATCAAACCGTTCAGCTGCCTGATCGCCGCCGCGTACTGCGCCTTCGTCTGGTTGATGCGACGCGTCAGCTCCGTCTCTTGCTCCAGCTCGGTCCGGACCTTCGCGGCCCATGAATCATCAATCCGCCCAGACCCGCAGACCGGGCAGTCACCGTCGCCGTCCTCTGCGTGGATGTCCAGGGCGCTCTGCAGCAGCGCCAGTCGGCGAGCTCCGATACCAGCGGCTTCCTTTTGGATTTCCGCCTGAGTAGCGACCGCCCGTTTGAAGTCCGCAACTGCCTGGGCCAACGCCTGTGGCTCAGGGCTGGTGAGGCGGGACAGCCGGCCGAGCAAGGACAGGACGCCCTGGTCATCCGGTGGCGTAGCACCCGTGATCAGGGCGCTGACGGCTTCGAGGTCGATCGCTCTCTTCCGGACCAATGCGAACGCCTGCTGCGCCCGTTCGTCAGGGTGGCCGTCCAGCTGCGGCTTGATGACCTTCAGTCGATCAGCGGCGAGCGTCTTAGATGTCGAGAGCGCCTTCGCCCGGTCCTTGAGCCGCTGGATTGCATCGGCGATCTGCTGCAGTCCGAGAATCGGAGCCAGCGCCTTGTACAGATCGCTCGGCTTGGACAGGAGCGCGCTGAGCTCGTCGTACGACAGGAAGGGCCGGAACGACTCGAGCTCGTCCACCCATCCGAGGGAGGTCAACCCTGCTTCCTTCTGGCCCAGCGTTCCGCCAGGCCCACGGCGCTGCACCCACGAGGTGAGCCCACTCAGCGAAGCATCAGGCGTCCAATCCGCCCCAACCGTGGTGACACCCTGGCCCTCGATCGCGAGCTGGACCCGGATGCCGGTGGTCTGCTTCTGGTGCAGGTTGCGCCAGGACTCGGTCCAGACCGCACCGGTGCGGTTCTTCCAGCGGTAACTTCCGCTGGTCAGCGCCACTTCCAATGCCTCGGCGAAAGTGGACTTGCCGCAGCCGTTGCGCCCAGAAATCACCGTGAGCCCGGGACCGGGCATCAGGTCAAGACGGGCCTTCGCCCCAACTCCGCGGAATCCCTCGACATCGATCCTGGACAGGAAGGCGCGCACTGCCGGCACCGAAGCAGCGGCCTCTGGGCGAGCCGGGCGTTCGTGGGTCTCGCTGTCCAGTTCCTGGTCAAGCTCGTCGTCCCCCTGGAGAGCACCGAAGACCAGGTATGAGGCCTTCTCCGGCAGATCTGGGTCGGCGTCCATGGCTATCAGGACGTCGGACATGAGTTCCTCAGACATCAAGCTCCTGTCTTCGCCAGACCAACCAGGTTAGGCCCCCATCGCGGAAGCGTCAGAGCAATTCTCGGATGGACCATTACCAGCTAGTTTCCGCGCCCCCCGATCACCGGAGGCACCCGATTAGCCTGACTTCCAGAAGGCTCTGCATCTCGGTCTTGATGTCGATCGGTAACTGCGACCAACGCGGCCGTGAATCGAACAAGGGACAGCCGCCGCGTCGACCTGCAGGCTCCTGGCTATCGCGTTCACCGGATCGGCCTCCACCGTGGCTTGGGGTGCATCCGTTCAGGTCGTGCTCTGGGGAGAGACTCATGGGAAACGGCACCGAGCCGTAAATTCAGAGCACAACCGCGATCGGCTGAGCCGCAAATGGTCAAGGGTCCAAGCCGAGGGACGGTCTCTGCGTGTACCGCTCTGGGGGTAGATCCGATGAGCAGATATGCCCAGAACTTCTGGAAATCGCCTGCTTCCCCGGGCGCGGAACATCGTGCTCCTTGGTGGACTACCAACTCCGCGAAGACCACCACACGCGAGACGCCTGCCTACCTGAGCTCTACCGCAAGACTCGCGAAGCTCCTCCTGCCGGGCGAGGCGGTCGAGGCGTGTCCAGGCGCTGTAGCCGCCGAGGGGGTAGCTCCGGCTTCAGGCCTTGACGCTGGGGAGGTCATCGAGAACCTGGTCTCCGGCGCCGCGAGCATCGGCGCAGCAGCACTGGCTCAAGTGCAGAACCTAGGCGCCGGAGCCACCGATCTCGGGATTACGCCCGCATCCGTTGCAGAAGGTGCGATGTCTCTGGGCGTCCACGCGGGCGAGGCGATTGGGACGCTGATTTCCGGCACTGTCGGCGCAGGCGAGGTGATCCTGGGCCAACTGCCCAGCATCAGCGGCGCAGCAACCAGCCTTTGGGTCAGCCCCGTAGGCATCGCAATGGAAGCCCTAGCTCTGGGCGCTGACGCCGCAGAGATGATGGAGGACAAGGTCTCCAGCACCGCAGAGGCGCTGGGAGCGCTCCTGAGCCTTTGATCCGCCAACGTACCCGCGGATCCGCATCGAAGCATTCAAACGGCGCCATCCGTGATCATTCGATCTACAGACTCTTGCAACGTGGGGCGAGGAGAGCACTCAGAAGTCTGCCTGCCCCCTCACGAACGTCACATGCTCGTCCACCACATTCACCCCAGCCGCCCGCCAGCCCGCATCCGCGATCGCACCACGAATACCGCCACCCTCGCGCCCTATCCAGAAGGCCGGATAGTTCCGAGCCGATGCCGGCAGCTTGAAGTTCAGTACCTCTTCTACGTCTTCGAAACTGACCGTGACCAGGTCCAGGTGCTGACGCTGCAGCCAGTCCCAGAGCGCCCGATAGCGCCCGGTGTGCTGCACCACTGGCGAAGGCACCGGTTCGCCGCCGGCGTCCGCTCCAGCAAGCGTCACTATCCGTGGGGAGACTAGCGGCGCGTTCTGCTCCAGCCCACCCGGCCGCGACCAGATTTCAGTGGCTCGTGTGGCCATGTCCAGCCCTCGTGAGCGGATGTCGTCATCCGTCCACTTCTTGGGGTGGTCCACGATCAGGTAGGCGTTGAGCTTCAGCGTGCTGTGCCGCAGCAGCGCAGCACGCTTGCCGACGTCCTCAAGAACGTTCCCGGACGCGTCCACCATCGTCCAGGGGCCGTTGGAGACCGATGAGTTCAGCTTCCCAGTGAGCAGCGTCAGGTTTCCCAGCGTCTGCACCAACTGATCTCGCTGTGCGGCTTCAATCAGGTCCCGCCCGTCGTCCCAGTGTGCCTTCCACTCCTGCGGCATCACGTGTTCCACGGTCAGGTTGCGTGGACAGCGCCCGGCTTCGCTCTTTTCCGAGCGAACGTCGTCCTCCAGAGCCTCGATGATCATCCGCAGCCGTCCCCGGGTGAGCATCTTGTACAGCGGCTCCTCCGACAGCGAGCGGATGAACCATTCGTCATCCGGCCACAGCCGTGAGTCAGCGGTCTGCGCTCCGAGGAACTCCTCGGTCAATGCGCCCGCGTTGCTGGGGCTTCCGGATCGGACCAGCGTTCGAAGCAGCTCGACGACGACACGGTTGACGCCTTGGTTGGTCAGCCGGCACAGCGTGCGCCGAACGATCCAGCTCTCGACGGCGTTCAGGGCACGGTCACGCTCGGAGATGCGCAACGCATCCTGATTCCAGCGCAGCAGCCACAGCAAGAACGGGGTGACCGCTGCCGAGTCCAGAGCCTTGACCACGCGGTAGTGGAAGCGGGCGGGAACGGACGACTCCGGCAGCTTGTCGAGGCTCTCGTAGATGGAGGCCGCTTCAGCCAGCTCGTTCATGATCTCGGCGACCGGTGACTGCTCCCGGCGCACCAGATCTCGGAACTCCACGAAGATCCGGTCGGTGGCAACTTCTTTGAGCAGCTTGACGGTCAGCCAGTAGTTCAGGAACACGTCAATCCGAGGACGGTAGAGGCGTCCTTGGGCAACCGGAGCACGCCAGTACTCGTTGTCGAACTGCGCCCAGAACTGCGCGTACAGCTTCTCCAGATCGGCATTCTGTGCGGTGGCGACCTGGAAGAGGTAGTTCTTGATCAGGTCTGCCGCCAGCAGCGGCGTGCCCCGATGGTTGAGTGTCTCGAAGATGACCTGGGCGTTGTCCCCGGGCTCCAGATCGATGACGACCATTCGCAGGTGATGCGCCAACGTCTGCGCGAGCGCACCGAGCCGTTCCGCCGCCTGTTCGGGCTCTGTCGCGACGCCCGACCACTCCAACGTTTTGGTCCGGAAGAACCTGTGGGCCTGGGCGATCGCGTTCTCGGCCAGTTCCGGCGGCACCTGTTGATCGTTGTCCATGACCAGCCGGAACACCTGCTGGTCACGGCTGGTCGGCCAGACCTTGAAGGTCTCTTCCGGCGCCTGGGTGACGGCCGGGTTGTTGGTCACCATCGAATGCAGTGCCTGGGCGTCGACTGAGCGGCCGTGCGCCTCGACCACCTCCTGCACCGCGTCGAGCAGGATCTGCAGGGTCGTCAGTCGCTGCTGCCCATCGATGACATGACGCACCGCGATGTAGCCGGCCAGAGTCGCCTGCTGTTCCAGCACGATGGCGCCGAGGAAGTGCGGGGCCACGGTCGGGCCGCCATAACCCATTGGCGCGGGGGCTTGCAGGACAGCATCCGCGACCGAACAGACGTCCTCCCAGAGAGGCGCCCACTGCTCACCTTCGCTCCAGACGTACGGCCGCTGGAACAGCGGGACCACGTAGCGGATCTGGTTACCGAAGATCCCGGTCGGACTGTGGGTCTGCGCCTGCATCGTGCGCCCTCCATGGCCGCGGCGAACGTGTTCAAGGACCCTACTGGCTCACATGCACCCTTTGTGTGAATTAATCGCTCTGCTGTTCAGCTCGCTGCGGCGCCTTCACCGAAGACCCTCGCCCTCCCAATGCACTGACTTCCGGATAAGCCGATTCGGATCCGGATAGTTCGTAGGCTATGCCCTGTGGAGCCCCATCCAAACAAGGAACGGCCTGCGGCCCAGGTCCTGACTGGGGTGCAGGCAGAACCGGCCGCGCATCCATCGCACCGCCTACGCCAGCTTGGGACCGAAAGACAGAATCCTGCTCGTCCGACTCGTAGTTGTCGTTTACATACCGACCTCCTTCACGACCGGACCGCGGTCTGCCCCGACCACGTCGATCTTCACGTCGTTCGATCTAGTCCAGTGCGCGCCCACGACCCGTGCGGCCGGAGGACCCTGGCTGGACAGAAACCGGCCCAGAGATTCCCGAAAGAGCAGCTCGATCAGCCACTCTCGCCCCACCTGGTAGGCAGATTCGCCTTCATAATCACCGAACGGGCAACAGGGACATCACGGCCTGAATGGATCGTGGCCTGCCCTCCAACCCGCTCTGAGCAGTCTTGTGAGCGGCCTGCGCCTGGACCGGGACGCCGCCACAGCCGCTTTGAGCCTGCTCTACAGCAACGGCCAACCGAGGGAACCAACACGAAATTCAAGCTCCAGAGCCGCTACACCGGACAGCCCCGAGCACTCCCTCGGACACGACCCGACCCGGTTGCATCTGCCGACGAACCGACTGGTCGGATCCGCTGTGCTCGCGCGCGTCGAGACCGCTCCGATCACCTGGGGATGTGATCGATCTAGCGTTAATGGATGGTCATGATTCCATCAAGGGCCGACCCGTATGTTGGCCTGCCAGTCTAGTATCCGAACCATGGATGATGGAGTGAAGGACAGCGCGGTGGAAGCCGAAAGGCTTTACCGGAGTGGGAATCATCCCGGAGAGCTCTTTCCTCCCATCATCTATGTGCCGTGTGGCCCAGCCCGAAATGACAACGAGCTTGAGGTCGACCTGCGATTGATGAGTGATGGTCGGCTAGCCTTGCCGGTCTACTCAGCCATGGATCGGCTGGTGGCCAAGTGTGGCCCGGGGCAGCCATGGCGGGTCTTTTTCAGCACGGATCTGGAGCGCATTCGACTGGCAACCGGTTTCGACATGATCGTGCTGGATGTTGATATTCCAGAGGAGCTTCGCCGCACCGGGGTGAACAGCTGATGGCCGACGAGTTGCAGGTAGAACTGTCCACTCTGGAGATGATCGCCGAGCACCTGAGCAAGGGCGCCGGTGAACTTGACGCGATAGGCAGTGGGATGCCGGGTCCGCCCGAAGCAGGCGATCTCTCAGCTCTGATCGGTCAGATTGTCGGCCACTTTGCCGACAACGCTGGGAATTTCGTTGTCGGTATGAAGGCATCAAGTTCGGCAGTTTCCAAGGCACAGCTTAAGTACAGCGCCACGGACGAGGCCTCGGCCGGCGCCTACCAGGAGAAGTAATGCCCATCGACACCGCCGTTCAGGGCGACCCTGAAAGCATCCGGGAAACGTCCACCTGGCTGGCCGATTCGCTGTCTCCCGCGGTGGATACCGCAGTCACGGATGTGTTCAAGGCTCGTGACGATGCTGAGTCGGACTGGCAGGGCGACGCGGCCACCCTGTTCCGTAGCCGGATGGATACCGGCGGACGCGACGCCTTCAAACTCGCACAGACCATCGACAAGTTCGCTGAGGCGCTCAAGGTTCTGGCTGATGACCTCGCTACTGCCCAAAGGCGTATGACGCGGATCCGCGACGACGCCCGCGAGGGTGGCCTCGACATCGATGGCAAGATTATTCTGGAACCAGGCTCAGGACCTGCACTTCCCGCTGAACCTTACGGAGCGATCACCGATCAAGAAGCTCAGGCCTACACCGATGAACTGAAGACGTACAACGCTCACCAAGACCTCCTCTTGCTCTATGTAGAGAAAGAGGAGGCCGTCGACGTGGTCCGCCAGAGCATCGCCCTGCTCAACGAGACGTTCCAGAATGCCTGGGGCGATGTGGTGGGCAAATGGTTCATCCTGGCAGCATCCTTCGGCAACGACGCAGCCGTCGGCCTGCTCGCTGGTCAGTATGTGAGCAACCTGAAGAACAAGGCTACGCTGGCTCGAGAGCTCTCCCAGAGCGCCGAGTACTGGGCCACCAAAGTCCCGGATGGCAGCGGATATGCCTTGTCCCTCAGAGCTAAAGCTATGAACGAGGCCCTGGAGTTTCAGAAGCTCCAGAAGACCATCCAGGCCGGTGAAAGGATCACGGCCAAACTTCCTGTCGTTGGCTGGGGACTGACCGGGTTCGACGTCTGGTACGACGTCACCCAGAAGGAGAAGCCCGTAGGCAAGGCTGTCATCGGCGGTGCTGCTGGTGTGGGCGGAGCGATTGCCGGTGGCGCTGCGGCCGGGGCTGTTCTCGGTTCCGTCGTGCCCGGCGCCGGCACTGCGGTGGGGGCGGTTGTGGGTGCCGGTGGAGGCTTGGTCGGCGGTCTGGCCGCCAGCGCTGTGTCGGACACTGTGTACGACCATCTGCCGGAAGGCACTCGCAACGCGATCGAAGAGGGCTTCAAGGCCACCGGAGGCTGGGTCAAGGACACCGCCGATAGCGTAGGCAGCGACATCACCGATGCGCCCCGAGAAATCTCTGAGGAATTTCAGAATGCCCGCGAGTTCATCCGAAGGCTTGGTTAGGACATGAACATCTCCCCGGAGAGAACTCCGCCACGCGACTGGCCGAACCCGCCACGCTCCTTCAGGGGTGCTGCCCTCGCCTTCGTGTGTGCTCTGGTCGCCCTTCTCGGGTGGTTCATGGTGGTCCTGCTGGCCGTCGGCGGTGAGCTCATGGCCTCGCTGCCGATCGTCTTCACCGCTGCCTTCTTCAGCCTCGCTGCAGGGCTGGCCATCAGCAGGACGCGCAAGCTACGGCCCAACACCGAAAACCCGCCAACAGCAATGACACCGCACGGGGAGACGGGACTAGCTTTCGCCTACTCGCGGCGGAGATACGTCTGGAACCTGTCATTCGTCGGGCTCATCGCGGTCGGCTTGGCCGGCTACGCCATCACAGGCGCTTGGGCGGGTGGAACCGACGGACTGGTTCGGGCCGTGGTGTGCGGGGCCCTGGCTGTCGGGTCAGCCTGGATCGTGCTGTCCGCGGTCCGGAAAAGTCCTGGCGGCATCGTGGTGACAGCCGCGGGCATCTATCACCACACACCAGCCCTTGAACAGTATGTGCCGTGGGATGCGGTCCGCGAGGTGGTACCGGAGACGCTCCCGGCCGCCTGGATCGGGGTGCCTTTCGAGTCAATGCCGGGGGTCCGCGAACGCACTCGCGGCGGGATCCTGGGGAAAGGGGCCGGGGGCCGTCCCTACTTGATGTTGGAGGCTGCCTGGCTCGGTGAAAATGCCATGCCTGCCTACCAATGTCTTCGGTACTACTTCGAGAACCCGGACCGAAGATCAGAGCTCGGATGATGAAGGGCCCAGGCGCGAGGTGGTCCCCTGTCCAGTTCAGGTGAGGGCGGGACCTGCCGGTGAGGCGCTCACCCCCGTTTGCCGCCGCTCTTCACCTTGGACGGCCGCACGAGCGAGCACGTCGTAGGTGTGCGCATCGATCTGGCCCATGCTGAAGGCGACCGCCACCTCCATGAACGAGCCTTCCGGGTCAGCCTCTGCGTCCTCGCCGTCGACGACGCGCGGGCGACTGGGGAAGGTGCGCCGTCGGAAATCTTCGGCGATCTCGTCGAGCGTCACCTCGCCGGCGGCCAGCCGGGCGATGAGTTGCTTCAGGGGTTCTTGCCCGGCCGTCTCGAGTTCGTCGTTCTGCATCCGGATCCTCGTTTGCGTCGTGGTGCTCTCTACGGTCCGGACGGTAGCTGCCACCACCGACAAGATGACGACCCGCCAGCGCCTGAGCGGGTCCGGTCAAGGCCTCGATCATGACCTGCACCCGCTTGTTCAGGCGCAACGGCAGAGCCTCCGCACTGCATCTCTTCCGCATCGTCCAAAAACCACTAATGCCATCAAAGCACTCAAACTGATCGCTCGATGCCTCTCCCGGAAACGACTTTTCCGGCCTTCGCTCCCCACCCGAGCACTCAGCCCTCTCCAGCTACGGGAAAATGGGGCCCTACAAGCATCAGACGGGAGTACAGGTTGGCGTCCATCGAGTTGACCGCGATCGAGATCGCTGTCCACGAGCAGTCCGGCACCGCCATGCTCCTCGAAGCCCGCGACCTGGTCAGCTCCAACCGGGTGAGCGTGGTCCGGCGCGACGACGACCCGACCACCGTTCTGGGAACCGTTCACACGGATCAGGGCGAGTTCACCGCGTGGGTCAGGCTCAGCCCGGAACGGCCCGGCAATCCTGATGTCCGGCAGTGCAGTTGCGGCAAGCGCAAGTACTGTGTCCATGTCGCTGCCCTCGTCCTCAGCACCGAAGCCCGCACCCGGCCAAAGCTTCCGACCGCACCCGAACCAAGCCTGTGGGAAGCCGCCCTTACCCAAGTGCTCAAGCCTGCTACCAAGGCTTCTGAGGTCAGCCCGGCCCCGCAGAACGCACAGATTGCCCTGCAGTTTGAGCTGCGAGCCGATGCCGAACCTGCCGCTATCGATGTTCGTCTGGTCATTCCTGGCACGAACGGCGGCTGGGTTCGCTCGACGGCCTCGTGGACCTGGCTCAACTACACGGATCACCACCTTCGGCGGGTACCCCGGGAGCACGTCCGGCTGCTCAAGGAGTTCGCCGGGCTTGCCACCGGCTACGCCCCACACATCAACGACCGGCATTTCACCCTCACTTCCATTACCAGC
Organism: Kineosporia babensis; assembly: GCF_021129305.1. Classification (GTDB taxonomy): domain Bacteria; phylum Actinomycetota; class Actinomycetes; order Actinomycetales; family Kineosporiaceae; genus Kineosporia; species Kineosporia babensis. The sequence continues at coordinate 36,733 of NZ_JAJOMB010000010.1, forward strand.
AGCCGAATTTGGCCGGTCCTTCAGGAGATGAAGGCGTCCGGCCTGCCCTTGGTGATGTCCGGACGCACGGCCATGCCCGTGCGGGTACTCGCCGAACCCTTGACTCCGCGGATCGCTCTACGCCGCAGCAGTGCGGGGATACACATGGAAGCGGTTCTTGCGGGCGACGGTACAGATGTGGAAGCGCCATTTCTTCCCATCGCCGATCCTGCCCACGGCGTGGCCTGGCACCCCGATCACAGCAGCGATCAGCTCAGTCTGGCTGCCCTTGCCGTTACCCCGCCCGAGGTCTTCCGGCGACTGGCCCACAACGGTTTTCCGGTTATCCCCGCGGCCGGCGAAGAGCGATTCCTGACCGAGTTCTTCCCGCGACTGGCCGAGCAGATCGAGGTCGTGAGCCCGGACGGGTCCGTCGAAACTCCCCAACCGCTGCCTCCAGTCATCGAATTCACCATCACCGTGATCGGCGAGCACCGCGTCCGGCTGGAGTCGTCGTGGATCTACCGATTGGGCAAGGCCAGTCGCCGGGAGCCGGTCCGGTTGCCCTACGGCAAGACCCCCGCCAAGCGGAACGTTGCCGGGGAGTCCGCTGTACTGGAGCAGCTCAGGCCGATTCTCGGCGAGGTTCCAGGTCTGCTGGAGCCGACCACGCGCGGCCTGGCACCCGTACCCTCCTGCACGGTCGAGGGCATGGGTACGGCCCATCTTCTGAGCCAGGTCGTGCCCGCTCTCCGGGATCGCGACGACGTTCTGATCACCCTCGTGACCGGCGAATCCGAGCTTCCCGAATACCACGAGTCCCACGACGCCCCCGTCTTCTCGTTCGCTCCTTCCAAGGCCGACGGCGGCGACTCCCAGGACTGGTTCGACCTGGCCGTGACGATCACCGTGGACGGCCGCAAGATCCCGTTCCAGGAGCTCTTTCTGGCGCTCGCCCAGGGCGAGATGCACCTCCTACTTGAGGACGGCCTCTGGTTCAGTCTGGACCGGGACGAGTTCCACCGGCTCGCCGCCCTGATCGCTGAGTCCAGAGAAATTATGGACGCACCTGAGGGCTCGGTGCGGATCGGCCGCTTCCACAGTGGCATCTGGTCCGAGATCGATGATCTCGGTGAGATCAAGGGCCGGGCCGCTGGCTGGCGCAAGTCTGTCCAGACGCTGAGCCAGCTGGCCGATCTGCCAGAGCACAAGTTGCCGGCCGGGGTCGAGGCCTCGCTGCGCAGCTACCAGGAAGACGGGTTCCGCTGGCTGGCAACGCTTCTCCAGCATCGGCTGGGCGGGGTTCTGGCCGACGACATGGGCCTGGGCAAAACCCTGCAGACCTTGACCCTGCTGCAGCACGCCCAGGAACGAAAGATCTCGCATCTGCCTTTCCTAGTGGTCGCCCCCACCAGCGTCATCGGTAACTGGGCGCACGAGGCGCAGCAGTTCACCCCGGATCTCCGGGTGGCCGTGCTCGATGCGACGAGTAGCCGCCGAGGATACGAGCTTTCGGAGACCATCGAGCAAGTGGACGTGGTGGTCACCTCGTACACGCTGTTCCGGCTCGAGTTCGCGGACTACCGGAAGTTCGAGTGGGCCGGCCTGATCCTTGACGAGGCGCAGACGGTCAAGAACCACCAGAGCGCCGGTTATCGTTGCGCCCGCGACCTTTCCGCCGAGTTCAAGCTCGCCGTCACAGGCACCCCGATCGAGAACAACCTGATGGAGCTCTGGGCCCTGTTCTCGATCACCGCTCCAGGCCTGTTCCCGCGAGCGGAACGGTTCACCGACTACTACCGCAAGCCGATCGAACGCGAGCAGAACCCCGAGCGGCTGGCCCAGCTGCGCCGCCGGATCGGCCCACTCATGTTGCGTCGCAACAAGGAACAGGTAGCCAGCGACCTTCCCGAGCGGCGCGAGCAGGTGATCGAACTCGACCTGGCACCGAAACAGCGCACCATCTACCAGAAGTATCTGCAGCGGGAACGCCAGCGAGTGCTCGGCCTGCTCGGCGATCTGACCCGCAACCGCTTCGAGATCTTCCGGTCGCTCACCCTGCTGCGTCAGGCCAGCCTCGACGTCTCTCTGATCGACCCGGTCCACGCGAACGTCCCGAGTACCAAGCTTGACGCCCTTCTCGAGCATCTGGCCGAGATTGCTGCGCAGGGCCACCGGGTACTGGTTTTCAGCCAGTTCACCCGGTTCCTGACTCGCGCGGCCCAGCGTTTGGACGAGGCCGGCCTGGAGTACTGCTATCTCGACGGCAAGACCCGTAAGCGGGCTGAGGTGATCTCCCGGTTCCGCGAGGGCGACGCACCGGTCTTCCTAATCAGCCTCAAGGCTGGCGGCACCGGCCTCACCCTGACCGAGGCCGACTACGTCTTTCTTCTCGACCCGTGGTGGAACCCCGCGGTCGAGGCCCAGGCCGTCGACCGTGCGCACCGGATCGGCCAGACCCGCAACGTCATGGTCTACCGACTGGTGGCCAAGGACACGATCGAGGCCAAGGTGATGGCGCTCAAGGCCCGCAAGAGTGCGCTGACCAACAGCGTTCTGGAGGGCGACGAGATCGGCTCAGCGGCCCTGACCGCCGACGACATCCGCGGCCTGCTGGACTGAGAACCGCTGCCGGTCATTCAGGATTCGTGGGCTTCAGCCCAACCCTGCCGCGTCGAACCGCCGAAGCAACGCCGTCCGATTCGCATACCTGGCTCCGAGCGCGTCCAGACGTTCAGTCACTGCCGCTTCGGCGCCTTCACGTACGCCCAGATCACGCAGGTCGACCAGCAGCGCCACAGCCTCGTCGTACTGCCTGGGTTTCGAGGTGGCGATCAGCTCGTCCACCTGCTTCCAGGGCCGCTCGCCTTGCTTCTTCAGGGCGTCAAGGCGCTTCCCTCGGGCGACAGCAGCTTTCCGCTGACGTTCCTCCTCGGCCCGCCGGCTGGCCTCCGCCGCGGCACGTTCCCCTTCTCCGCGTAGCTGAGCGGCGCGGAACAGCAGGTCGCCCACGGTGCGTGAGGCTGGCCCGGCCGGTGCATCGGCTTTGCGGGCTTCCTGGAACTGGCGCATCAGGGTCTGCCCAAGGAACTGGTCTTCCATCCGCATGAGGCGAACCAGCATCTTGTCCTTCGTCTTGGCCGGGAGATTGGCCACCCAATCGGCCAATTCCTCGTCCCCGGGAGCGTCTGGAGCCTCCTCGCTGCCCTCCGCCGCGGCCGCCACCAGGTACGGATCGATCCGCAGGAAGCTGATCAAGGATTCCAACGACCCCGGCAGCTCGCCCAAGCCGGGTGGAACCGGGGGCTCCAGCTCGTCGTCCTCCAGTTCACCCACGTCGGCGGAGAAGAGCCAGGCGATGTAGAGCAGTCTCAGGTCTCCTCGGGCCAGGTCCGTCCGGGCCGCCACGATGGAACCGAGGATGCCTTCTTCCTGGTCGTCCTCGTTCCAGTACTCGTCTGCCCCGTCTTCCGGGTGAATGCTGAGATCCAGGACGACGCTGGAACCATGGCTCCAGGCAGAAGCCACATCGGTGTCGCAGTACTGCTCCGCAACTTTGAGGCTGAGTTGGCGTTTCGGCACCTTCAGCATCACCTGCCGACTGCCCCAGCCGGCGGTGTACAGGTGAGCGTCGAACATCCGCTCCACCAAGCGCTTTGGGTCGCCCTTGAGATCACCCCAGTGGTAGACGTTCACGAAACTGGTCGGGGTGATGGTGACCCGGGTCGACATGTCCCGCAGCTGCCGCATCTGGTCCTCGGTCAGCCGGCGGTCGATCGCCTGGAACTCGTAGTACTGGTACTCGCTCACTTCGTACAGCCTGTCACGACAGCCTTGCCCCGCGGACCCGGGCTCAGCCGTGTGCGCCTGTTGATAGCGAAAGCGTAGGCTGCGGAGTGGCGATCGGGATCAGAATCTCAGGATCGGCAATCATCGCGGCCAGGGATCGCATAATCGTGGCTGCGAAATCGTACATCGTATGCCGATAGAGGCCGTCGAGTGCTTCCAGCAAGTCTTCGGCCGAGGGGATCTTGAGCTCGTCCGACCCAGACAAGACACCGTAGACCGTGACACCGACCAAGTACCCGGACTGGATGATTGAGACGTCCGCCCCCAACAGCTGAGGGCCTGGCGTCTGAATCAGGTTGAGAGAGAAGGTGACTTCGTTCTCAACCTCTCCAGTTTCAGCCGCGCTAGCTGCCTTTTCTTCGTCCATAGGTTCGGCGTAGGGCATCACGGCTGCCCGGACGACATGTAAGCCGGTTATGGAGGGAAGCTCGAAAGAATTCGGCGCTGCTTCGTCAGGCACAGGTGATCAGGCCCCCTCCTTCGCCTGCTGCACATGAGCGACACGGGCTACCAAGGTGGAGAGTTCGGAGGTCTGGCTCGTCCAAGTCGTTGTGATCTTCGTGGACGCCCCACCTGCCCACACGGCCTCAGCCGTCGTCGCCGTGTCCTGAAACTTGCCAACGGTGTGCTGAACGGTGGCACCCACCGCCATTGCGTATCGCCGCAACGTCGACAAGTGAGGATCGCGCTCTCCGCTCTCTATCCGGGAGACGGAGCTGGGAGAGATGCCCATGAGCCGGCCGACGTCGGTCTGCGACAGACCTTGCTCTTCGCGGATGCGAATAAGGTCGTCGAGGAGCTTGGAGTCCGCCTCCACAAGTGCACGGGCATGGCGATCTTTCGGATCCTGCGGGTTGATGCCCAACATCTCGTCGAGATCCATGGCTCAACTCCTAGGTCAGTCAACGCGCCGATGGGGCGCGCTGCGGTTTCACTACCGAACCCGCGGCACAGGATTGCCGTGGCCGCCTATGCGCTCAACGACATAGTTGCACATCAACTTGAGCGCGAGGGCTGTCCTCCAGGAGCACCCAACGCGACGTGCACCCGATAGTCGGCCTGTCGTGCGTGGCCGTTCTGCTCCTCCAGCCCCATGGGCCCCGGAGCCTTGCTGGCCAAGAGTGCAGCGTAGAGACAGTCCGGAATATCAGCGGGCTCTGTGAAGTACAGCCGGACCAGATTCGACCGTTCGTCCTCGCCGCCCGGATGCCAGCTCATGCGAAGCTCCAGAATCGTGGGCGCCACGGCCATCTGCGTAACATCGCACCCGGCGGAAGCGGTACCAAACCGACAATTGTCGGCTTCAGCCCGCTTCAGCAGATCGCGTATCTCGTGCCTGATCAGACGCTGAGTCAGTTCCGTGTGCCCGCTGAGGAGTTGCTCAAGCTCAACCATCCAGTGATTGCGACCGGTGACCCCATCCCTGCAACTGGACCAAGAGCCGCCCTCGCGACAGGATCTCCGCCCCGGAGGTTCCGCTAGCCGAACCATACGGAGATACCGAAAGAAAAGGTGCTGGGCACAGACCGAGCCGGGGCCAAAGTGGCGTGCAACATCCGTCCCCTCAAGAAACCAGCGAAACCAGCACCATTGAGCTTAGCGTGTCATAGCGTGACTCACTGTGCCGATAGGGGCAGGTCGGGATCAGGCTGTCTGCTGCGGAGACGTCTCCGGTCCCGTTCTCAGGCCTGCACCAGCGTGATCGGCATCGAACTGTCGGCCGGCAGCGTCAGGTCGGAGGGGGTACGGCCGGTCTGCACCATGCGAGCACCCAGCGCAGCCACCATGGCGCCGTTGTCGGTGCACAGCTTGGGCCGCGGCACCCGCAGCTGAATACCCGCCTTGTCACAGCGTTCTTGGGCCATGGCGCGCAGCCGCGAGTTGGCTGCCACTCCCCCGCCGATCAGCAAGTGTTCAGCGCCGTTCTCCTGGCAGGCCAGCACGGCCTTACGGGTGAGCACGTCCACCACGGCCTCCTGGAACGAGGCCGAGACGTCGTTGATGGGAACCGGCTCGCCGTTGGCCTCACGCTGCTCGACCCAGCGGGCCACAGCGGTTTTCAGGCCGGAGAAGGAGAAGTCGAAGCGGTGGTCGCGCATGTCGTGGGCAGCGCTCAGGCCTCGGGGGAAGCGGATCGCGGCAGGGTCACCCTCGCGAGCGGCCTTGTCCACCAGCGGGCCGCCGGGGAAGCCGAGTCCAAGGAGGCGGGCGACCTTGTCGAAGGCCTCGCCGGCGGCGTCGTCGATGGTGCGGCCCAGGGGCTGCACGTCGTAGGTGACGTCCGGAACCATCAGGAGGGAAGAGTGGCCGCCGGAGACCAGCATGGCCACGGCGGGTTGCGGCAGGGGGCCGTGCTCGAGGATGTCTACGGCCACGTGGGCGGCCAGGTGGTTCACGCCGTACAGCGGTTTGCCCAGGGCCAGGGCGAGGGCCTTGGCGGCGGCGACGCCGACCATCAGGGCGCCGGACAGGCCCGGGCCGGAGGTGACGGCGATGGCGTCCAGGTCGTTCAGGGTGACCCCGGCGTCGGCACAGGCCCGGCGCAGGGTGGGGACCATCGCCTCGAGGTGGGCCCGGCTGGCGACCTCGGGCACCACCCCGCCGAAGCGGGCGTGCTGGTCGACCGACGAGGCCACCGCGTCGGCCAGCAGCGTGCCGCCGCGGACGATGCCGACGCCGGTCTCGTCGCAGGAGGTCTCCAGGCCGAGGACGAGGGGTTCTTCAGTCACGGCGATCAGCTTAAGGGCCGTAGCCGCATGACCCAGGCGTCGATGTCGCCGGGCTGGTAGTAGCGTCGCCGGATCGCGATCCGCTCGAAGCCGCGCCCGGAGTACAGCTTGATCGCCGGCTCGTTGTCGGCCCGGACCTCCAGCAGCAGCGACGTGGCGGCGCGCTCGCGGGCCTGGTCGATCAGCGCGTCCAGCAGCACCCGGCCGATGCCTTGGCCTTGGGCGCGCGAGGACACCGCAATGGTCTGCACGTCCGCCTCCGAACCAGGAGCCAACAACCCTGCGTAACCCAGAACGTCCTTTGTTTCGGGGTTTTCGGCCACCACGTACCAGCGGGTCTCCGGGTGGGACAGCTCGGACCAGAACATCTCCGGGGTCCATGCGGTGGCGCCGAACAGCTCGCGTTCCATCGGCATCAGCGCCTCGATGTCCCACCAGCGCATCGGCCGCAGGTTCACTTGAGAACGCGTTTGCGGTTGATGTTGGCCTGGGCGTCGGGGCGCCTGAGGTACAGCGGCTCGGGCTCGAGTACGAAGCGTTTGTCCAGCGCGGCCAGGGTGGCCAGATCGCCCGCGGACGGGTCGAGCGGGCCTTCCAGGGGTAAACCAAGGACGTCGGGGTAGAGCTGGGCGCCTCGGCCCGCCACGCGTAGGCCCTCCAGGTCGAGTTCGGCCGGGACGCTGACCTCGGGCAGCGCAGCGCGCACTGGCACCCGTACCCCGTCGATCTCGAGGACCTCGTAGCGGGCCCAGTAGACCTCGCGCCGGCGTGCGTCCATCGCGGCGATGAAACTACCCTCGGCGCCTGCCTTTACGGCGCCCATCGCGACCGCGTCCAGGCTGCACACGCCCTGCAGTTCCAGGTCCAGCGCGTAGGCCAGCACGCCCGCGGTGACCAGTCCGACCCGCAGGCCGGTGAACGGCCCGGGGCCGACCCCGGCGACGACCGTGGTGAGCTCTTCGCGGGTGCGCCCGGCCTCGGCCAGTACTGCCTCGACCAAGGGAGTGAGTTGCTCGGCGTGCTTGCCGGACTGCTGCCCGGCCCGTTCGGCGATCACCTGGGCACCGTCGTGCACGGCGACCGAGACCGTGCCGGACGCGGTGTCGAGGGCCAGGGTGAGCTGGTCGGTCATGGTTGGTGGTCTCTCAGATCGAGGGTAGGTCGACACCGGCCCAGCGCGGGCCGAAGCCACGCAGCCGCACGGTGCGGGTTTCGTCGGCGAGGGTTTCCGGGTCGTCCGGGCCGGAGGCTCCGCGGGGGCGTTCCAGCCGGACCTCCAGGCGGTCGTCGGCCAGGCCCTCGACCAGGCCCTCGCCCCACTCCACCACGGTGACCGACTCGGACAGTTCGGCGTCCAGATCGAGGTCGTCCACCTCGGAGAGGGTGTCCAGCCGGTAGGCGTCCACGTGCACCAGCGGCGGGCCCTCGACCAGAGAGGGGTGCACCCGGGCGATCACGAAGGTCGGGCTGGTGATGTCGCCGCGCACCTGCAGACCTGCGCCGATGCCCTGGGTCATGGTGGTCTTGCCGGCCCCCAGGTCGCCGGTCAGGACCAGCAGGTCGCCGGGGCCGAGCAGGCCGGCGACCAGGCCGCCGAGCTCTCTCATGGCGGCCGCGGAGGGCACGGTGGATGTCACGGTCACGGCCGGCCGGCCGACGGATCCGGCCGGATCGGCCCGATGCGCCCCACTCACCTGTGACCGCCTCCTCGTTCTGTGCGCTGTCGGCTTTTCAGATGTACGGGGGTCACGGTACGACGTCCCCAGCCCCGCCGACGACTTGACGGCTGTTGCCGGGCCACCTCGGCGGCGTCCGCGAGCAGCTCGGCCAGGTAGGTGCTGACCAGATCGGGGTGCTCCAACGGCAGCAGGTGCCCGGCCTCGCGCACCACCACGTACTCCGCGTCGGGCAGCGCGGCGAAGATCTCGTCGCTGTGCGAGCGCGGGATCAGCAGGTCGTTCTCACCGGCCATGACCAGCAGCTCATGACCGTTCAGGGTGGCCAGGGCGACGCGTTTGTCGTGGCTGCCGAGGGTGGGCAGGAAGTCGGAGATTACCTCCATCCGGGTCTGCGCGATCATTCCGGCGCAGAACCGGGCCAGTTCGGCCGGTACCGGGGAGGCGAACGAGTAGCGGCGCACCAGATGGCTTTCCAGGTCGCTGCCCAGGCGCCGGCCGTGCGCCACCAGGGTGGGCTGGCGGGCCAGCAGCCGGGCCGCGGTGGGGGCGACGGTCATCATCGCCCGGCCCAGACCGGACAGGCCGAAGTCGATCGCGCCCAGGCCGCCGGCGCTGGTGCAGAACAGGCCGACCCCGGCGACCCGCTCGGCGAACAGCTCGGGACGCTGCTCGGCCAGGGACATCACCGTCATCCCGCCCATCGAGTGCCCGAGCAGCACCAGCGGGCCCTCCGGGGCGATCGCGTCGATCACCGCGGACAGATCCCGGCCGATCTGCTCGATCGTGGACGAGCCGGGCGCGCCGGTGCCGGAACGGCCGTGCCCGCGCTGGTCCCAGAACACCAGGCGGTAGTGCCCGCGCAGGGCCAGCCGCTGGTAGTGCCAGGCGTCCAGGCTGAGCGAGTAGCCGTGGGTGAACACCACGGTCAGCGCCGGCTTACGGCGTGGTTCGGGAACCTGGTCGAGCTGCCGGTTCGTGACCGGATCGGCCACCCAGTCCGGATCGGCCTCGTCCACCTCGACGTGCAGCGGGACGTCTTCGCTCATCACCACTCGGGAACGGCCACGCAGCGAGCCCAAAGGCGGCCCGCCGCGTCCGTCGGTGGGCACTTGTTCTTCTTCGAGCGTTCCCCGCAGCTTCCGGGCCACCGCCACCCGCTCGGCGGCCAGACCGATCACCGCGCCGACTCCGGTGGCGGCCAGGCCGACGCCGAAGGCCAGCGCGGTGCGTTCCGGGCGCCAGAAGTTGGGCCGCACCGGAGTGGGGGCGGGAGTGACGATCTTCGGCGGCTTCGCCGGTCCTTTGTCGGCCATGGTCCGCCGTCCTAGCGCTGATCGCTTACGTAGAGCCGGGGTACCCGGGCTGCCACGCGGGTGACGATCTCGTAGTTGATCGTTCCGGCGGCGTCGGCCCAGTCCTGCGCACTCGGTTGTCCGGCGGCACTGCCGAAAAGCACTGCAGTGTCACCGGCCTCGATCTTGTCGAGGCCGGCGGGCCCGAGGTCGAGCACGAACTGGTCCATGCAGACCCGCCCGGCGATCCGGTATTGCTGCCCGGCGATCTGCACCGGGCCGGAACTGCTGGCGTGCCGGGGAATTCCGTCGCCGTAGCCGAGCGGGATCACCGCCACCGAGGTGTCTTCACCGGTGGTGTAGGTGTGGCCGTACGAAATGCCCTGCCCGGCAGCCACCTTCTTGACGTTGGTCACCCGGCCGAGCAGGTTCATCGCTGGGCGCAGGCCGAACTCTGCGGGCTCCCGGCCGGCCAGTGGGCTCAGGCCGTAGACCGCCAGGCCGGGCCGGACCAGGTCGAAGTGCGCGGCCGGATTGGTCAGTGTGGCCGGGGAATTGGCCATGTGCCGGACCTCGAACCGGGCGCCTGCGGTGTGCGCCTGGTCCAGCGCGGCAACGAAGTTGGCCAGCTGCTCGACGTTGACCGGATCGCCCGGGGCATCGGCCGAGACGAAGTGCGAGAACGCACCGACCACCGAGATCAGGCCCTCGGCCTGGAGTTTCAGCGCGTCCTCGATCAGCTGGGGCCAGTCGTCCAGGGTGCAGCCGTTGCGGTTGAGCCCGGTGTCCACCTTGAGCTGGACCCGCGCCGGGGTGCCGGCCTCGCGGGCTGCGGCGGCGATCTCGGTGAGCGCCCAGCCCGCGCTGACTCCCAGGTCGATGTTCTGCTGGATAGCCTGCTGGAAGCGGTCTCCGGGCACGGTCAGCCAGGACAGCACCGGCGCCTGGATGCCTGCCGCGCGCAGGGCCAGGGCTTCGGTGATCTGCGCGGTGCCGAGCCAGGCCGCTCCACCGGCGAGCGCCGCCCGGGCGCTGGGGACCAGCCCGTGACCGTAGGCGTCGGCTTTGACCACGGCCATGAGCTGGGCCTTGGGGGCGTGCGAGCGTAGGGCCCGGACGTTGTCCGCGATGGCGTCCAGGTCGATGACGGCAGCCGAGGGCAGACCCGGCGGCAGTTCGATCCGGGGCATCGGGATGGGCTCGCTCATAACCGCCAATTGTCGCAGCCAACGCTCCTCTATGCCGCCGCAGGACCGCCGCCGGGACCCAAAGGTGCCCGCCGACGTCCTTTGATGGGCCGTTCTAGTGTCGGAGCAGAGCCCCGACTGTCGCAGGGACCTCCTGCGCCACGTCCATGCTGACGATCGGTCCCCCGCCCGAAGCCCGCGCGGCCGCTTTTCCGTGGACGTAAGCCGCCACGCTGCCCGCGTCGAACGGGCTCAGCCCACTGGCCAGCAGCGCTCCCGCAATGCCGGCGAGCACGTCCCCGGCCCCGGCGGTGGCCAGCCAGGAAGGTGCCTCGGCCTGGCTGCGGGCGTGTCCGTCGGGCCGGACCACCAGCGTGGTCGAGCCCTTGAGCAGTACGGTCGCGCCGGTCAGCCGGGCCGCGGTGTGGGTGTGCTTGTACGGCTGCGCCTCGATGTCCTCGCGGTGCACGTCCTCGCCCAGATCGGTCAGCAGCCGGGCCAGTTCCCCGGCGTGCGGGGTGAGCAGCAGCTTGTCGGAACGGTCGGGGACGGCGCCGCTGGAGTCGGTGTGAGCGCGCAGTTCGTCCGGGAACAGGCCGAGCGCACCGGCGTCCAGCACGCAGGGGTGCCCGGACTCCAGTGCGTTGTGGATCGCCTCGGGTTGGTCGTCCCCGGCGTCCGGCACGACACCTGAGCCCAGTAGCCAGGCCTGCACCCGGCCGTTGCCGGCCACGATCTCGGGCCAGGCGGAGCGCACGGCCGCCGTGGCGTCTTTCGGCCCGACGTAACGCACCATGCCCACGCCGGTGCGCAGAGCCCCCGCCACGGCAAGCACGGCTGCTCCGGGGTACCCGGCCGAGCCCGCCACTACGCCGAGGACGCCCCGGCGGTACTTGTCGGCGCTAGGGGTAGGCACCGGCCACAGCCGCGCCACGTCCCCGGCGGCCAGACGCTTCACCAGGGGCTCACCGTGCAGGTGCGGTGCCAGGCCGAGGTCGATGATCTCCAGGTCGCCCACGGCCGCGCTGGCCGGGGGCATCAGCAGGCAGGCTTTGGCCGCCCCGAAGGTCACGGTGACGTCTGCCCAAATGTGCGAGGGACCAGTGCCGCCGGTGTCCGGGTCTACCCCGCTGGGCAGATCCACCGCCACCACGGCCGCGTGATCGGGGATGCGATCGATCAGCCCGGCGGCGGGCTCTCGCAGCCCGGGACGCCCGCCTAGCCCGAGCAGGCCGTCCACCACCAGGTCGGCGGCTTCCAGGTGGGTCCAGGCTTCTACGGCCGTGTCCGGGCTGACCTGGACGCAGCGCCCGCCTACGGCAGCCAGGGCTCGTACCCCGGCGCTGTGCACCTTCTCGGAGGTCAGCAGCGCCACCACGGCCACACCCCGCCGGGCCAGCCGTTCTCCGGCGTAGAGCGCGTCGCCCCCGTTGTCGCCCGGGCCCACCAGGAGCACGGTGCGTCTGCCCGAGATCTTGCCCGTGCGCTCACGCAGTACTCGCGCGCAGCTCACCGCGAGACCCGCAGCTGCCCGCTGCATCAGCGCACCCTCGGGGAGGGTGGCCATCACTTGCTGCTCGGCCTTGCGCAGGTCGTCCACGCGGTAGGCCACCGGGCCCTTCTGATGGCGGCCCGCCTTTGGGTTCGCACTCATCCGCACATCTAAGCAACAGACGGCGGGTACGCACCTCTCCACGCGGGCCGCCCGGCGCGTACCTGCACCGCACGTGATCACCACCTGCGATGCAGTCGCACGACGAACGGAACTACTCGACGGTCACGGATTTCGCCAGGTTACGGGGCTGATCCACGTCCAGGCCCTTGGCCGTGGCCAGCTCACAGGCGAACACCTGCAGCGGGACGACAGTGACCAGGGGGGCCAGCAGAGTGGGCGTCTGAGGGACGTAGATCACCTCACTGGCGTACGGCACCACGTCGGTGTCGCCCTCCTCGGCGATCACGATGGTGCGCGCGCCGCGGGCGTTGATCTCCTGGATGTTGGAGACCACCTTGGCGTGCAGCGAGTCCCGCCCGCGCGGCGAGGGGACGATCACGAACACCGCCTGGCCGGGCTCGATCAGCGCGATCGGGCCGTGCTTGAGCTCACCGGCGGCGAAGCCCTCGGCGTGGATGTAGGCCAGCTCCTTGAGCTTGAGCGCACCCTCCATGGCCACCGGGAAGCCGACGTGCCGGCCGAGGAACAGCACCGAGCGGGTGTCGGCCATCCAGCGGGCCATGGTGCGCACCTGCTCCAGGCCGTCCAGCACCTTCTGGATCTTCTCCGGCATCGCCTGCAGCTGGCCGAGGATCTCGCGCAGCTCGTCCGGGAACTTGTTGCCGCGGACCCGGGCCAGGTACAGCCCGAGCAGGTAGCAGGCGGTGATCTGGGCCAGGAAGGCCTTGGTCGAGGCGACCGCGATCTCCGGGCCGGCGTGGGTGTAGAGCACCGCGTCGGACTCGCGCGGGATGGTCGAGCCGTGGGTGTTGCAGATCGCGACCACCTTGGCGCCCTGCTCGCGGGCGTGCCGGATCGCCATGATCGTGTCCATCGTCTCGCCGGACTGCGAGATCGCCACCACCAGGGTGCGGGCGTTCACCACCGGGTCGCGGTAGCGGAACTCGTGCGAGAGCTCGACCTCGGTCGGGATCCGGCACCAGTGCTCGATCGCGTACTTCGCCACCATCCCCGCGTACGAGGAGGTGCCGCAGGCCAGCACCACGATCTTGTCGATCGTGCGCAGCACCGACTCGTCGATCCGCAGCTCGTCGAGCACCAGGTTGCCGGCCGCGTCGGTGCGCCCGAGCAGGGTGTCGGCCACCGCCTGCGGCTGGTCCATGATCTCCTTCGCCATGAACGACGGGTGCCCGCCCTTCTCGGCGGCGGCCGCGTCCCAGTCCACGTGGAAGGCCTTGCCCTCGACCGCGACCCCGTCGAAGCCGATGATCGAGACCGCGGCCGGGGTGATCGTGACGATCTGGTCCTGGCCGAGCTCGATCGCCTCGCGGGTGTGGCCGATGAAGGCCGCCACGTCCGAGCCCAGGTAGTTCGCGTTCTCGCCGACCCCGACCACCAGCGGCGAGTTGCGGCGCGCGCCGACCACCGTGCTGGGCACGTCGGCGTGCACGGCCAGCAGCGTGAAGGCGCCCTCCAGCCGGTTCGCCACCAGGCGCATCGCCTCGGTCAGGTCGCTGCAGGTGGCGTAGGCCGCGTTCAGCAGGTGCGCGGCCACCTCGGTGTCGGTCTGGCTGAGGAACTTCACGCCCTCGGCGGCCAGCTCGGCCTTCAGCGCGGCGAAGTTCTCGATGATGCCGTTGTGGATCACCGCGATCCGGCCCTCGCCGGACAGGTGCGGGTGCGCGTTCTCGTCGGTCGGGCCGCCGTGGGTGGCCCACCGGGTGTGCCCGATACCGGTGCTGGCAGCCGCCGGAGGAGCAGCCTGCAGTGCCTCCTCGAGCCGGGCCAGCTTGCCCGAGCGCTTTTCCGTCCACAGTTGGCCGTCGATCTGGAGGGCGACCCCGGCGGAGTCGTAACCCCGGTACTCGAGGCGCCGAAGGCCTTCCAGGACGACGTCCAGCGCCCCGGGGGTCGCCGAGGCCGGATCCGTCACGTAGCCCACGATTCCGCACATGGTGGCTGAGCCTAGTCGGCCCGCACGGGCCTCCGGCCGCAGTTCGGTGCGGGTTCCCCCGATCTCCCACCGGCCCAGGCTTTCGGCGACCGTTCGATTACTCTCGGTAACTCTTTCCGAGCTGGGCGAACGTCCGGTGAATCCGGCGGGCAGAATGGCCCGCGTGCAGAGGCGCATCGACCCCCTGAGCGCACCGGAACGCCACGAAGGCAACGGTGCCGGGACCACTCGACCTGAGCGGGCCAACAGCACGCCCTACGTGGAACTGGACCGCGAGGCCTGGCAGGCGCTGCGGGCGAACACCCCGCTGACCCTGACCGAGGACGACGTGGACCGGCTGCGCGGCCTGGGCGACCGGCTGGACCTGCGGGAGGTGGAGGAGATCTACCTGCCGATGAGCCGGCTGCTGAACCTCTACGTGGCCGGCGCCGCGCAACTGCACCAGGCCACCTCGACCTTCCTGCAGGAGACCCCGGCGCGCACCCCGTTCGTGATCGGGATCGCCGGTTCGGTCGCGGTCGGCAAGTCCACCACCGCGCGGATCCTGCGCGAGCTGCTGACCCGCTGGCCCGGCACCCCGAGTGTGGAACTGGTCACCACCGACGGCTTCCTGCACCCCAACGCCGAGCTGGACCGGCTCGGCCTGATGAGCCGCAAGGGCTTCCCCGAGTCCTACGACGTGCGCCGGCTGCTGCGCTTCGTGGCCGACGTGAAGTCGGGCAAGCCGGAGGTCAAGGCGCCGGTCTACTCGCACCTGACCTACGACATCGTGCCCGGCGAGCAGGTCGTGGTGCGGCGGCCGGACGTGCTGATCGTGGAGGGCCTGAACGTGCTGCAGCCGGCCCGGGTGCGGGCCGACGGCAAGCAGGGCCTGGCGGTCAGCGACTTCTTCGACTTCTCGATCTACGTGGACGCGCACACCGACCAGGTGCGCAAGTGGTACGTGAACCGGTTCCTGCGGCTGCGCGAGACCGCGTTCACCCGGCCCGAGTCGTACTTCCACCGCTACGCCGTGCTCTCCGACGCCGAGGCGGTGGCCACCGCCGAGCGGATCTGGCGCGAGATCAACGAGAAGAACCTGGTCGAGAACGTGCTGCCGACCCGCGGCCGGGCCACCCTGGTGCTGACCAAGGGCGCCGACCACGCGGCCCGGCGGATCCGGCTGCGCAAGCTCTAGCAACCTTCCCGGCACCCGACGGCGTGTGATTCAGCAGATCACCGTTGCTGGGCGATGAGGGAGGGAACGCGATGAACGACGAAGCCGGCTTCCGGCAGTTCGTCAACGCGCGCTGGCCGGCCCTGGTGCAGAGCGCCTATCTGATCACGCTGGACCGCGGTATCGCCGAGGACTGCGTGCAGGAGGCTCTGACCCGGGTGCACCGGCGCTGGAAACGCGTGGCGGTCGACAACCCCGAGGGGTACGTGCGCAAGGCCGTGGTGAACGCGGCGCTGTCGTGGCGCCGCAAGCGCCGCCTGCGGGAGGTTCCGCTGGAGCACGCGGGCTCGCCCACGGCCGGGGAGCAGGTGTCGCTGTCGCTCGCCGAGGCCGACCAAGAACTCGTCCGGGCGCTGCGATCGCTGCCGCCGCAGATGCGCGCGGCGGTGGTGCTGCGTTATCTGGAAGACCGTTCCGAGGCCGAGACCGCCCATCTGCTGGGCTGTTCGGTGGGTGCGGTGAAGAGCGCCACCAGCCGGGGCGTGAGCCGGTTGCGGGCTGCGCTGGGCGAGCAGGGGCAGAACGAACCGCCGCCTTCGTCGATGACGTTCAGGTTCGTGGAGGAAGCGCGATGACCGGACTACCCAGCGAAACCGTCGCCCGGATGCAGCGTCTGGCCGAACAGCGAACCGTGGACAGCCGACCGTTCCCGGCGCTGGACCGCTCGATCCGGCGCGACCGCAGGATCCGGGCCGGTGCGGTGGCGGTGGCGCTCGCCGTGGTACTCGCGACCGGCACGGTCATCGGAACGGGCACCTTCAGCGATCCCGGCGTGGTGGTCCCGGCCGGCGTGGAGGAACTGCCTCAGACGCCAGAGGACGCGGGGTACCCGGCGAAGACGGTGGGTTCCCTGAGCGCCGATCAGGACTGGCTGGCCGGGCTGCGCAAGAAGGTCGCCAAGGCGTCTGACCACGGCATCGCCTCCGCCGACGACGTGCGCGTGGTGGCTGCCGGTGACATCGAGGACAAAGCTCGCTACGCCGTCGTGCTCTACCCCTCCGCCGAGTACGCATGGTCACGCGAGATCCTGACCGGGCCATACCAAGCAGAACCCACGGCGATGCAGTCCGACGGCTCGGAGTCGAGCGAGGACTCGGTCCCGGCGAGCGCGACCGCCGTCTTCAGCGTGGCCGGTGACCGGATCCACGACACCGCAAACATGCAGGACCCGACGGTGCTCATCGCCGCACCGGGGGCCCGCTCGGTCTCGGTCCTGACTTCGAACCGGCTGGCGGCCGACGGGGAGTACGACGAGGAATGGCGCGGTCTCGGCTCGCCGGTGGCTGACGGGATCTGGGCCACCTCGGTCTCGCCGCAGGAGCACCTGCTCAGCACGGTAAAGGCCGACGGGAAGCTGACCGACGTCAGCTCCGGGAACAGCTTTGCCGACCAGTTGGGCAACGAACCGGACCTCTTCTCGGTGGCCTCGGAGGGCTCGGACCCCGAGCGCTTGCGCGACCTGAAGAACAGCATCGCCGTCTTCGGGCCGAAGCCGGTGTCCCCGGACGATGAACCGGTCTACGCAGCCACCGCCGAACTCGGCGAGTTCAAGGTCGCGGCCAGTCTGTTGCGCTCGCCCAATGGGGCCTACATCACCGGGTTCTCGACCAGCGATCCGGACGGGTTCAAGGCCGGAACCTTGCCGGCCGGCCCAGCACCGGCCGAAGTGATGGCCGGTGTACGGGCCACCGGCCAGAACAAGACCTACGCCGTGGTGCTCGCCCCAGAGAGCGCCTCCAAGGTGGAGGTGGCCGGGGCCGGGGCCCCGGTGTACAACCGGATCGCCGTCGTCGAGGTGTCGGCGCCACGGGACGCCACCCTGGACGTCAAGGCGCTCGACGAGCACGGTGGCGAGGTCGGCCGCATCACTCTGCCGACAGCAATGCCGTAACCCGTATGGAAGTGGGCGGACCAAGGCCTGGTTCGCCCACTTCACAATTTTCCGGATGACTCGAGCAACCTCCCGGCACCGGTTCGCGAAGGACGAGATCGTGCCGGAGCAGTGGGACAGCAGCACCGAGTTCGTCGGTACGGAGAGCGATTACGAGGGGAACGGTACGTCGGTGCGACCCTGATTGAGGACGTGGGTGCGCACCGCACACACAGAAAGCCCGGTTTCCGTCGGAGGGGACGGAAACCTGGCTTTCTCCTTAGTCTTTCGGCTACAGCGCGAGCCGGGCGCGGACCACTTCGGCCAGCGCGTCAGCCTCGCCGCGGGCCTGGCCGGCTTCCTTCGCCTCGACCATCACCCGGACGAGCGCCTCGGTGCCGGAGGGGCGCAGCAGCACCCGGCCGGTGTCGCCCAGACGTGCCTCGGCGGCGGCCACTGCGGCCTGCAATTCCTCGTCGGCGTGGCAGCGGGACTTGTCCACGCCCTTCACGTTGACCAGGACCTGCGGCAGGCGTTCCATCACCGAGGCGAGCTCGGCCAGCGACTTGCCGGTCTGGGCCATCCGGGCCAGCAGATGCAGCCCGGTCAGCAGGCCGTCGCCGGTGGTGCTGTGGTCGAGCATGACCACGTGCCCGGACTGCTCGCCGCCCAGGGAGTAGCCCCCGGCCCGCATCTCCTCCAGCACGTAGCGGTCGCCCACCGCGGTCTGGATCAGCCGGATGCCCTCGCGCTCCATCGCCAGGCGCAGCCCCAGGTTGCTCATCACCGTGGTGACCAGCGTCTTGTGGGCCAGCACGCCGCGGTCGGCGAAGGCCAGCGCGAGCACGGCCATGATCTGGTCGCCGTCGATCTCGTTGCCCTGGGCGTCGACCGCCAGGCAGCGGTCGGCGTCACCGTCGTGCGCGATGCCGACGTCGGCGCCGTGCTCCAGCACCGCCGCCTTCAGCGGGCCCAGGTGAGTGGAGCCGTAGCCGTCGTTGATGTTCAGCCCGTCGGGCTCGGCCCCGATCACCACGACCTCGGCCCCGGCCGCGCGGAACGCCAGCGGGGAGACCACGCTGGCCGCGCCGTGGGCGCAGTCCAGCACGACCTTGATCCCGTCCAGCTGGCAGGGCAGGGTCTCGACCAGGTGGGCCACGTAACGGTCGCCGGCCTTGGCCAGCCGGCGGGTGCGGCCGACCTCGGCGCCGGTGGGCCGGTCCCACGGCTCCTTCATCCGCCGCTCGATCTGGTCCTCCACCTCGTCCGGCAGCTTGTAGCCGCCGCTGGCGAAGAACTTGATGCCGTTGTCGGGCATCGGGTTGTGCGAGGCCGACAGCACGACGCCGAGATCGGCCTCGCTGTCGTCGACCAGGAACGCCACCGCGGGGGTGGGCACCACGCCGGCGTCCTCCACGTCCACGCCCGCGCTGGCCAGACCGGCCATCACCGCGGCGCTGAGGAACTCGCCCGAGGCGCGCGGGTCGCGACCGACCACGGCCCGGGGCCGGCGGCCCTTGACGACCTCACCGAGCACGTGAGCCGCCGCGACCGAAAGGTCGAGGGCGAGTTCAGCGGTGACGTCCCGATTGGCCAGCCCCCGGACTCCGTCCGTGCCGAATAGTCGCGCCAACGCGTTCCTCCTAGCGGGAATGTCCCAACCCTACGCGCACCCGGGCCGGATCCGGCGGGTACGCAGATTCACATGCGCGTCGGGGGCACTGCCCGCGCGGCGCGAGAACCCTGAGCTGCGGACCGGCGGCGCCGCCTCGGACAGCGGGCGCCGGTACTGCGGCCAGGTCGAGCACCGGCCCGTGCCCGGGCCGGGAACGCACGACGGCCCCGGAGCCGAATGAATCACCCCGGGGCCGTGCGTGCGCAGCTGGAACTGCCTAAGAGCAGATCAGCGCTTGCTGTACTGAGGAGCCTTACGCGCCTTCTTCAGACCGGCCTTCTTGCGCTCCTTGGCCCGCGGGTCGCGGGTCATGAAACCGGCCTTCTTCATCGCCGGGCGGTTGGCCTCGGCGTCGATCTCGTTCAGCGTCCGGGCCACGCCCAGGCGCAGCGCGCCGGCCTGGCCGGAGGAACCGCCACCGTGCAGCAGCGCGATGACGTCGAAGCGGCCCTCGGTCTCGGTGACCCGGAAGGGCTCGTTGACCAGCTGCTGGTGCACCTTGTTGGGGAAGTAGTCCTCGAGGGTGCGGCCGTTGATCTTCCACTGGCCGGTACCGGGAACCAGACGAACGCGGGCCACGGCCTCCTTGCGACGGCCGGTGGCCGAGCCGGGGGCGGTGATGCTCGAGCCGCCACCCTTGGCCGCCGGCGTGGCGGAGGTGTAGCTGCTGGGCGCGTCCTCTTCGAATTCCTCGGTGGCGTCGTCGACGACCACGTCGGTGGTGGACTCGGTCACGTTTCTCCTTGGCGTGCTTGGCTACGGGATCGCAGGTCCGCGGGCGCCCGGCGAGGGGCGCAGGCGCGAACTACTGGGCGATCTGGGTGATCTCGAAGGGAACGGGCTGCTGCGCGGCGTGCGGGTGCTCCGGGCCGGCGTAGACCTTGAGCTTGCCGAGCACCTCGCGGCCGAGGGAGTTCTTCGGCAGCATGCCGCGGATCGCCTTCTCGACGGCCCGCTCCGGGTTCTTCTCCAGCAGTTCGGTGTAGGTGACCGAACGCAGACCACCCGGGTAGCCGGAGTGCCGGTAGGCCTTCTTCTGCGCGGCCTTGTTGCCGGTCAGGGCGACCTTGTCGGCGTTGATGATGATGACGAAATCGCCGGTGTCGACGTGCGGCGCGAAGGTCGGCTTGTGCTTGCCGCGCAGCAGCGTGGCTGCCTGCGTGGCCAGACGACCGAGAACGACGTCGCTCGCGTCGATGACATGCCAGCGACGGTCGATGTCACCGGGCTTGGGGGTAAACGTACGCACTGGTCGCAGCCTCGTTCTGGTCAGAGCATTCGGGTCGACATTTTCATGTGCCACGGGCAGCAGTCAGCCTGAATGCCTTCGGGAAGACTGTCCGCGCCGCGCCCGACGTGCCACGTGCCAGCAGGCTCGACATGACGGACGGGTCACACAACGAGGAGCCAGATTACCGGCCCGCTTCCAGGGGGTCAAAACGTGGAGTCGGCACGCCCGACTTCAACCTCGGCCGGGACCCGGCCGATGAAGCCCGGGAACACTGGCAGGCAAGCGTCGCACGCGGATCCCGGGGGACCTTCATCATGGCCGAGCAGAGCGAGTTCGACTACGACCTTCTGGTCATCGGTTCCGGCCCGGGCGGGCAGAAGGCGGCCATCGCCGCGGCCAAGCTGGGCAAGCGGGCCGCCGTGGTGGAGCGCGGCGACATGGTCGGCGGGGTGTGCATCAACACCGGCACGATCCCGTCCAAGACCCTGCGAGAGGCTGTGCTCTACCTCACCGGGACGTACCAGCGGGACATGTACGGCCAGAACTACCGGGTCAAGCAGGACATCACCCTGGAGGACCTGCTGGCCCGCACCACCCACGTGATCGGCCGCGAGATCGAGGTGATCCGCAGCCAGCTCAACCGCAACGGGGTGGACCTGCTGCACGGCACCGGCCGGTTCACCGACCCGCACACCGTGCTGATCGAGGGCGGCCCGGGCGGCAGCCGCACCGCCACGTCCGAGTTCGTGGTGATCGCCACCGGCACCACCCCGGCCCGGCCGGCCACGGTGGAGTTCGACGGCAAGAAGGTGATCGACTCCGACGGGATCCTGCACCTGGACCAGCTGCCGCGCTCGATGGTGGTGGTCGGGGCCGGGGTGATCGGGATCGAGTACGCCTCGATGTTCGCCGCGGTCGGCTGCAAGGTCACCGTGGTCGAGCAGCAGGACCGGATGCTCGGCTTCTGCGACGACGAGATCGTCGAGTCGCTGAAGTTCCACCTGCGCGATCTGTCGGTCACCTTCCGGTTCGGCGAGAAGGTCTCCTCGGTCGAGCACAACGCCCTGGGCACGGTCACCCACCTGGCCTCGGGCAAGAAGATCCCGGCCGACGCGGTGATGTACTCGGCCGGCCGGCAGGGGGCCACCGAGACCCTCGACCTGGCCGCGGCCGGGCTGGAGGCGGACCCGCGCGGGCGGATCACCGTGGACGAGAAGTACCGCACCAGCGTGCCGCACATCTACGCGGTGGGCGACGTGATCGGCTTCCCCGCGCTGGCCGCCACCTCGATGGAACAGGGCCGGCTGGCTGCTTACCACGCCTTCGACGAGCGGGTGAACAGCCTGATCGGGATGCAGCCGATCGGCATCTACACGATCCCGGAGATCAGCTACTGCGGGTACACCGAGGACGAGCTCACCCAGTCCTCGGTGCCCTACGAGGTGGGCATCTCGCGGTACCGGGAGCTGGCCCGCGGACAGATCGCCGGTGACTCCTACGGCATGCTCAAGCTGCTGGTCAGCACCCGGACGCGAAAGCTGCTGGGGATCCACATCTTCGGCTCCCAGGCCACCGAGCTGGTGCACCTGGGGCAGGCGATCATGACCTGTGAGGGCACGGTGGACCACCTGGTGGACACGGTGTTCAACTACCCCACGCTGTCCGAGGCCTACAAGGTGGCGGCGCTGGACGCGGTGAACAAAATTCGGGCCGTTGAGCGGTTTTTCGCGCCCGAAATGAAACAACGCACCCATGACGACGAGGAGACGCTCGGCGCCCCCAACGTCCTCAATCCGGCTGCCGGTTAATGCGAGCGGGCCCGTTGACGGGCCCCCACATCCGCTACCCCGACCGAGGCGTCCACAGGTACCACCACCCGCAGCCCACCCTCCACGATGCCGAAAACCTCTGGCGTGCGCGCGGAAAGCTCCCCGTCCACGTTGATCGCCTGCCCCGGCTCGGTACTCACCCGGACGTTGCGGGTGGTGACGTGGTAGACGTGATCGCTCTCGGTGAAGACCCCGCTGACAAAGTGCCGGGCCACCTGCCAGCGCTGCCACGGCGTACCCCGCGGAATCGCGTACACGTCGAGCAGATGGTCGTCGATACCCGCGTTGGGAGCCACCACCGCTCCCCCGCCGTAGAACCGTCCGTTGGCCACCGCGAGCTGCAGCAGGTCGTCCAGTTCGACGTCGTCGTGGTCTCCGTCGGGGAACTCCAGCCGGGCCGAGAAGGTCTGGAACCGGCGGTAGGCCTTGATCGTGGCGACCGGGTAGGCGAGCGCGCCCAGCCGCTTCTTCAGCTTGGGGTTGAGCTGCTTGGTCACCCCCACGGCCAGGCCGATCGAGCTGACGTTGAGGAACTTGTCGTCGCCGACCACGCCCAGGTCCACGTCGACCACCTTGCCCTGGGCCACGTTCTCGCAGGCCTTGATCAGGTCGGTGGGCAGGCCGAGGGTGCGGGCCAGGTCGTTCGCGGTGCCGGTGGGCAGCAGGCCGAGTACCACGCCGGTCTCGCAGAGGTACGGCGCGACCGAGCTGACCGTGCCGTCGCCGCCGCCCAGCACGATGGTCCGGGCGCCGGCGTCGATCGCGTCCTTCACCACCGAGGGCAGCGTGCTCGGGTCCTCCACCGCGTGCGCGGCCCGCAGGTCGACGCCCAGACCGGTCAGGCTCTCACGCGCTCGGTCGAAGTCCTCCCGGCCCCGGCGCGAGGCCGTGTTGACGATGAGGACGGCCGGAGACTCGATCACGACCCAAGGCTACGGCCCGAACATGATTGTTTCGTGAGAGGTACCTGGATGCTGTCAGCGCGTGCGTCGCACCCGGGTCTCGTCCCAGACCGGCTCGTCCGACTCGTACACCTGCCCGTCCGAGCCGAACACCAGGAACCGGTCGAACTCGCGGGCGAACCAGCGGTCGTGGGTCACCGCCACCACCGTGCCCTCGAACGCCGACAGGCCCTTCTCCAGCGCCTCGGCCGAGTGCAGGTCCAGGTTGTCGGTGGGCTCGTCGAGCAGCAGCAGGGTGGCGCCGGACAGCTCCAGCAGCAGGATCTGGAACCGGGCCTGCTGACCGCCGGAGAGCGACTCGAACTTCTGCTCGGCCTGCACGCTCAGGCCGTAGCGGTCCAGCACCCGGCTGGCCGCCTCGCGGGGCAGGCCGGAGCGGTGCCCGTCGCCGCGGTGCAGGATCTCCAGCAGGGTGCGCCCGGCCAGCTCCGGATGCTGGTGGGTCTGGGCGAACCAGCCTGGCCGCACCCGGGCCCCGAGCTTGACGTTGCCGGTGTGCTCGACCGTGCCGGGCCGGGCGGTCGGTGAGTCGTCGACCGGCTGGTGCTCCAGGTCCGGGTCGCTGCCGCCGATCGCCAGCAGCCGCAGGAAGTGCGATTTGCCGGAGCCGTTGGAGCCCAGCACCGCGACCCGGTCGCCGAACCACAGCTCGGTGCTGAACGGCTTCATCAGCCCGGTCAGTTCCAGGTCGGTGGCCACCACCGCGCGCTTGCCGGTGCGGCCGCCCTTCAGCCGCATGTGTACGTTCTGGTCGTTCGCCACCAGTTCGGGCGGGCCGACCTCCTCGAACTTGGCCAGCCGGGTCTGCGCCGCGTGGTACTGCGCGGCCAGCGTGTCCATGTACGCGGCCTTGTTCTTCAGCATCAGGACCAGGGCCTTGAGTTTGGCGTGCTCCTCGTCCCAGCGCCGGCGCAGCTCCTCCAGCCGCGAGTTACGGTCGGTGCGGGCCTGCGCGTAGGTGCCGAACCCGGCGCCGTGGATCCAGGCGCTGGCGCCCGCCGCGTGCGGTTCCAGGGTGACGATCCGGGTGGCGGCGTGGCTGAGCAGCTCGCGGTCGTGGCTGACCAGCAGAACCGTCTTCTTGGTCTCGGCCAGCTGGGCTTCCAGCCAGCGCTTGCCCGGCACGTCCAGATAGTTGTCCGGCTCGTCCAGCAGCAGCATGTCGTCGGGGCCACGCAGCAGGGCCTCCAGCACGAGACGCTTCTGCTCACCTCCGGAGAGCGTGTTGGCGTTGCGGAACTGGGCCTTCTCGAACGGCATCCCGAGCGCGGACATCGTCACGACGTCCCAGCCGGTCTCGGCCTCGTAGCCGCCCACGTCGGCCCAGTCGGCCAGTGCCTGGGCGTAGGCCATCTGGGTGGGCTCGTCCTCGCGCTCCATCATCGCCAGCTCGGCCTTGTCCAGGGCCTGTCCGGCCTTGCGGATCGGGGCCGGGGCGACCGAGACGAGCAGGTCGCGCACGCTGGTCTCGTCGCGGACGCTGCCGATGAACTGGCGCATCACGCCCAGCGAGCCGGTCAGGACCGCGGCGCCGGACTGGGCCGCGAGGTCGCCGGCGATGATCCGCAGCAGCGTGGTCTTGCCGGTGCCGTTCGGGCCGATCAGAGCGGCGACCGCGCCGTCCGGGACCTTGAACGTCACCTCGTCCAGCAGCGGGCGCCCGTCCGGGAGCGTGAAGGAGACCTGATTGACGTCGATACCGGACACCTGGCCAGTCTGCCCTGCCCCGGCTCCCCCGGTCGCCTGCATTTCCCCGGGCGACCCGTCATCGGGAAGACAAAAGCCGCCATAACGTCGCAAAGTCTTCCCGATGACGGGGTACCGCTCAGTCGATGATGTGGACCGCGGCCTCTTCGGCGCTGGCAGCGCCCTGGTCGATGCCGACGTCCGAGCCGACCAGGTCCTTCTCCTCGTCGGCGCCGAGCCCTTCGTCCGGGTCGACCAGCCGGCCGGCCCGGTTGCCGCCGACCTCCGAGTAGGACAGGTCCTCGTCCTCGATCCGGTTGTTGTCCACCGAGTCCACGTTCTCGTCGGTCGGCGAGGCTTCCAGGTCCGAGGCCAGGTTGGGGTCGGGGACCTCCTGAGAAAGCCGCTGGTCCAGGCTCTCGCCCTGCAACTCCTCCTCGGCGGTGGTGCCGAACCGGGTCATCCCGCGCGGCTTCTCCGGCGGGGAGTAGCTGGCGTCGTAAACCTGCTCGTCCACGTTGTCGTCGCCGAAGGCCTGGTCGAGGTCGTAGGTCTCGTCCGAACCGTCGTCGCCCGGCTGGTAGACCTCGTCCGAGTCCCCGGGCTCAATCGTCGAGTTGCTCATGCAAGTGACCCTGGCACCACCCGCGGCGGCCCGCCATTCGTAAGTTCGCACCTGCTGTCAAAGTCCAAACTAGGGACGGTGTGGTCGCCTCACGGAGGCGACCACACCGTCCCTAGTTGGTGGGTTTGCTCGAACTACTTGCGCAGCTTCAGCCCGATCAGCACCGGGTCGTGGTCCGAGGCCCGGAAGCGGTCCGGGGCGTAGAGCGAGGTGATCTGCCCGGCCGACTTGAAGTTGGTGTTGTAGTCCAGCACCGAGGGCTCGTCGGCGTTGATGTGCACGTCCTCGACGTCCTTGACCTGCGACTTCAGCGAGGAGCTGGCCAACGCGGTGTCGAGGTAGCCGGACTGGCCGTCGAACACGTACGAGTAGGCCTTCTTGCTGCCGATCTCGCGGTCCACCATGTCGGTGTAGCCCTTGGCCACCAGGGCCTGGATCGGGTCTTCCTTGGCGTAGGAGTTCAGGTCACCGATGACCAGCACGTCCTTGTCCTGGGCGGCCGGCACGACGGTGTCGCTGATCCAGCCGGCCAGAGCGTTCGCCTGACCGGTGCGGCGGGCGTTGAAGCAGCTCTGCCCGTCGTTCTGGTCGGCGTCGGCCCCGGTGGCGCCGTCGCAGCCCTTGGACTTGAAGTGGTTGACCACCACGCTGAGCCGGGCGCCCCCCTTCTTCTGCTCGAAGGTCACCGACAACGGGTGACGCTCGAACGTCTCGTCCTGCTGCACCAGGGTTTTCACCGGCTTCACCGCGGCGGGCTTGTACAGCATGCCCACCTTGATCGCGTCATCCCCGGCCGCGTTGGTGGTGCCGACAGCCGCGTCGACGTCCACGTAGGCGTAGGTACCGGGCTTGGTCGCCGCGTTCAGCGCGGAGGTGAGGTCGGCGATCGCGCTGTCGGCGCCGTAGCCGTCGTTCTCGATCTCCATCAGCCCGACCACGTCGGCGTCCAGCGACTTCAGGGCGGCGACTTCCTTGGCCTTCTGCCGCTCGAACTCGGCGGCGCTCTCGGCACCCCGGCAGTCGGCCGCCGCGCCCCCTACGCCGAAGCTGCAGCCGGTGAAGGTGTTGAAGTAGTTCAGTACGTTGCTGCTGGCCACCGTCAGATCGCCGCTGACCTTGCTGCTCTTGGGCCGGTCGTTGTCGGCCTTGAACTTGGCCTCACCGTTCAGCGCGCCGACCGGACGCAGGCGCCAGGCGTTGGGGCTGGCCGCGTTACCGGCCCAGGTGTAGGTGAGCACGCCGGTCGCGTTCTTCACGGTGTCGCCGGTGCGCAGGGTGTTGGTGGCGCTCAGCGGCTTGCCGTCCCGGCCGAAGACGATCGGGTCGGGGTTCTGGTTGTTGGCGGCGTCGTCGATGATCAGCTGGTTCAGGTCGTTGGCGGCCTGCAGCTCGGCCCGGCGCGGGTCGCTGGGGGCGTAGACGTTGGTCGGCTGCATCAGCCGACCGCCGGAGGAGACGGTGACCTGGCCGAACCGGCCGAGCAGGTAGTGCTCGGTGACGGTGAGCTTCTGCGACAGCTTGACCAGCATGCCCTCGTACCGCTCGAGTTCGTCGGCGCTCTTCAGCGGCAGCTTCACCGTGGTCGGCTTGACCTTCTTGCCGGTGGCGCAGACGTCGATCGCGGTGGTCGAGCCGATCTGGGTTTGGCCCTGGTATTCGCTGACCGTGCCACTTACCTGAACCTCGTCGCCTGCCTTGACCCGATCGGCGCCGGGCGCGTAGACGAAGATGCCGTCCGAGGTGGACTTGTCCTTGTCGCCGCCGTCCTGGACGTAGAAGCCCTGGAGCGTGGGAGACGAGCCCTCGTTGTCACTGACCACGACCCCGCGCACGGTGACCGGGCCAGTGACCGCGGCGGTGTCGGTGCTCCCCTGGATCTGGCCGATCTTGGTGGTTGTGCCTTCGCAGGCCGCGGCCTGGGCGGACTGGGCGGTGAGCAGGCTCAGGCCGGTCAGGGAGGTAGCCGCGGCGAGCACGGCGGCGCCGGTCCGGAGGAGCTTCTGTTCACTCTGGGTGGCGGCTTCGCGCCGTTTCGTCGTCACGGTCTCGGATCCTAGGGCGATCGATCCGGGTTTGACGTAAACAGAACATGACGCCGGGGCACCGAAACGCTCGGCGGTCGGGCGGTGCGGCTTACGGCCTCAGGCTTCGGGGAGGGTTCGCACGGCGCGGGACTCTTTGGCCCGGGCGGCGAGCTCGTCGTCGGCGGGGTAGCCCACTTCTTCCAGTACCAGGCCGTGCGGCGCCACCACCGCGACGTGCGGATCCCTGCGGCGGGCGGTGAGCACCTCGGCCGGCCACTCGACCGGGCGGCGGCCCTCCCCCACCGGCAGGATCGCGCCGACCAGAGCCCGGACCATGGAATGGCAGAACGCGTCGGCGAGCACGGTGGCCTCCAGGAGACCGGCTTCCGTGCGGCGCCACTCGTAGTTCAGCAGGGTGCGGATGGTGGTGGCGCCCTCGCGGAACTTGCAGAAGGCGGCGAAGTCGTTCAGCCCGGTCAGCAGGTTCGCGGCCGCGGTCATGGCTTCGTGGTCCAGCGGACGCCGGTGGCTGAGGACGTCGCGGCGGCGCAGCGGAGGCGCGCCTGCGGGATGGTCACTGATCCGGTAGGCGTAGCGGCGGTGGATCGCCGAGAAGCGGGCGTCGAATCCCTCGGGCGCGATCTGGGCACCGTGGACCCTGACGTCGCCGGGGAGGACTCCGGCCAGCCTGGTCAGCAGGGCTGCGGCCGGGGGGCGATCGCTGCGGCCGGGGATGCCCAGCCAGGTGTCCTCAGGGGCCTCGAAGTGGGCTACCTGGCCGGTGGCGTGTACCCCAGCGTCGGTGCGGCCGGCGACGGTGAGCTTGGGCGGTTCGATGCGCAGAATCGTGCCGAGGCCGGTGGAGATGGTCTCCTCCACCGTGCGGCGCCCGGGCTGGGCGGCCCAGCCGCTGAACTCGGTGCCGTCGTACCCGAGGTCGAGGCGGATCCGGACCTGGGGTGTTTCAGACAACGCGGCTCATCCTTCTTCGTCTGGTGCGTGCCGACGTCGGTGCGCACCCCCGTCCCCCATTTGCTCTTGAAACAACGCGAGCCCGCCACCCCCGCGAAGGGGATGACGGGCTCGGCGCGCAGAACTACTTCTTGCCGTCGACCGCGTCGCCGGCGGCCTCTTCGGCAACCTCGGCCGCAGCCTTGGCGTCCGCGGTGCCTTCGGCCTCCGCAGCAGCTTCGGCCTCGGCGGCGGCGTCGACCGCAGCTTCGGCGTCGCCAGCAGCCTTGGCGTCTTCGGCCTTCTCGGCCGCAGCCTCGGCGGCGGACTGGTTGTCGCGCGAGGCGCGGGCCGTGGCGGCCTCGGCCTCACGGACCGTGGCCTGACCGGCGGTCAGCGGCTCGAGCACCAGCTCGATGACAACCATGGCGGCGTTGTCGCCCTTGCGGTTGCCGATCTTCGTGATGCGGGTGTAGCCGCCCTTGCGCTCGGCCACCACCGGGGCGATCTCGGTGAAGAGCGTGTGCACCACGCCCTTGTCCGTGATCGTCTGCAGGACCCGGCGACGCGAGGCGAGGTCGCCGCGCTTCGCGAAGGTGATCATGCGCTCAGCCAGCGGCTGCATGCGCTTGGCGCGGGTCTGCGTGGTGGTGATGCTCTTGTGCGTGAACAGCTGGGCCGCGAGGTTGGCGAGCAGCAGCCGCTCGTGGGCGGGACCACCCCCGAGCCGGGGACCCTTGGTGGGCGTGGGCATGTCGGTGAACTCCTATTGATGCGCACCCGGCGCGGGGTTCGCCTCCCGCGCCGGGTTAGGGGAATGTCAGAGCTGCTCGTCCTCGGCGAACGACATGTCGTCGTCCGCCCCGAAGCTGTCGACGACGAGGGAGGGGTCGAATCCGGGCGGGCTGTCCTTCAGCGCGAGGCTCATGCCGTGGAGCTTGGCCTTCACCTCGTCGATGGACTTGGCACCGAAGTTCCGGATGTCCAGCAGGTCGGCCTCGCTGCGTCCGACGAGCTCACCCACGGTGTGGATGCCCTCACGC
The DNA here is from genome assembly GCF_021129305.1 of Kineosporia babensis. Lineage (GTDB taxonomy): Bacteria > Actinomycetota > Actinomycetes > Actinomycetales > Kineosporiaceae > Kineosporia > Kineosporia babensis. The sequence continues at coordinate 66,189 of NZ_JAJOMB010000010.1, forward strand.
TTGAGGCAGTTGTACGACCGGACCGTCAGGTCGAGCTCCTCGATCGGCAGAGCGAGGTCCGCCGCCAGGGCGGCGTCCGACGGGGACGGGCCCATGTCGATGCCCTCGGCCTCGAGGTTGAGCTCACGAGCCAGGCCGAACAGCTCGACCAGGGTCTTGCCGGCGCTCGCCATGGCGTCGCGCGGCTGCATCGACGGCTTGGTCTCGACGTCGACGATCAGCCGGTCGAAGTCGGTGCGCTGCTCGACCCGGGTCGCCTCGACCTTGTAGGTGACCTTGAGCACCGGGGAGTAGATGGAGTCGATCGGGATGCGCCCGATCTCCTGCTCACCGGTCTTGTTCTGGTTGGCCGACACGTAGCCACGACCGCGCTCGACGGTCAGCTCGAGCTCGAGCTTGCCCTTGCCGTTCAGGGTGGCGATGTGCAGGTCGGGGTTGTGCACCTCGACACCGGCGGGCGGAGCGATGTCCGCCGCGGTGACCGTGCCCGGACCCTGCTTGCGCAGGTACATCACGATCGGCTCGTCGTGCTCCGAGGAGACGACCAGCCGCTTGATGTTGAGGATGAGCTCGGTGACGTCTTCCTTGACACCGGGCACGGTGGTGAACTCGTGCAGCACGCCGTCGATCCGGATGCTGGTGACCGACGCACCCGGGATGCTCGAGAGCAGGGTGCGGCGGAGCGAGTTACCCAGGGTGTACCCGAAGCCCGGCTCCAGCGGTTCGATGACGAACCGGGAACGGTGCTCGGAGACCGCTTCCTCGGCGAGGATGGGGCGCTGTGCAATCAGCACGGGTGGTTTCCCTTTCGCTACAGGCGACCGCTATATGACGCCTGCTGGGGGTGAGCCCGCCGGCCCTCTGTCCGGCCGGCGGGCTGTTTCACGAATTAGACGCGGCGACGCTTGGGCGGGCGGCAGCCGTTGTGCGGGGTCGGCGTGACGTCCTGGATCGAGCCGACCTCCAGGCCGGTGGCCTGGAGCGAGCGGATCGCGGTCTCGCGGCCCGAGCCCGGGCCCTTGACGAAGACGTCGACCTTGCGCATGCCGTGCTCCTGGGCGCGGCGGGCGGCGGCCTCGGCAGCCATCTGCGCGGCGAACGGCGTGGACTTACGCGAGCCCTTGAAGCCGACCTGACCGGCGGAGGCCCACGAGATCACGTTGCCGACCGGGTCGGTGATCGACACGATCGTGTTGTTGAACGTGCTCTTGATGTGAGCGTGGCCGTGGGCGACGTTCTTCTTTTCCTTGCGGCGCGGCTTGCGCGACGCAGCTGCCTGGCGTGACTTGGGAGGCATCTGAAAGCTACTTCCTGGGAGGTCGTCGGTCCGTGCTCCGGACCCTTGGTCAGAGGGTGGAGCGGACTACTTCTTGCCGGCCTTCTTCTTGCCGGCCACGGTGCGCTTCGGGCCCTTGCGGGTACGAGCGTTGGTCTTGGTGCGCTGACCGCGGACCGGCAGGCCACGGCGGTGGCGCAGGCCCTCGTAGCAGCCGATCTCGACCTTGCGGCGGATGTCGGCGGCGACCTCGCGGCGCAGGTCACCCTCGAGCTTGAAGTTGCCCTCGAGGTAGTCGCGCAGGCTGACGAGGTCTTCTTCGCTGAGCTCGCGCACCCGCAGGTCGGCGCTCAGGCCGGTGGCCGTCAGGGTTTCCTTCGCGCGGGTCTTCCCGACGCCGAAGATGTAGGTGAGGGCGACCTCGAGCCGCTTTTCGCGGGGCAGGTCGACTCCGACGAGACGTGCCATTGCAGGAGTTCTCTTCTCTGCTTCGTACCGGGTGTGGAGCAGGACCTGATCCGGCTCACCTAGGAGCTCGGTCCCCGGCCCGGTAGTCCGGGGGTGTCGCCCCACGAGGTCGGGCGTGTCGCCCTGGTCCGTGGAACGGGTCCTGCTGTTTTCTCAGGAGATCCGTGCAGTGGTGCGAAGTGGGGTGATCAGCCCTGGCGCTGCTTGTGGCGCACGTTGTCGCAGATCACCATGACCCGGCCGTTACGGCGGATCACTCGGCACTTGTCGCAGATCTTCTTGACGCTCGGCTTGACCTTCATCGTGGCTTCCGCTAGTGGGTCATGTTGCTGGATGGTGGCAGTGGTGCGTATGTCACTTGTAGCGGTAGACGATGCGCCCACGGGAAAGGTCGTACGGGCTGAGCTCGACCACGACCCGGTCTTCCGGAAGGATCCGGATGTAGTGCTGGCGCATCTTGCCGGAGATGTGCGCGAGTACCTTGTGCCCGTTGGAAAGCTCCACGCGGAACATGGCGTTCGGCAGCGCCTCCACCACGGTGCCCTCGATCTCGATGACGCCGTCTTTCTTCGGCATGTCCTCCGCTTTTCCTGTTGATCGTTCGTTTGCGGCGCCCGGCCGCATACCGGCTCCCCGTACGGAGAGGCGGAAACGAGCAGGCGTTTCACCGGACGGCTCGGACGGGTGCAGCGATCTTTCGGTGCACTCTCCGGCGCTGTCTCGGGCCGTCGCCACCATCGAGGGGGCAACGAAGCAATTCAGCACATGAGCCGACGCAGAAGTCTACGTGATACCACGCCGGACGGCGAAATCGAGGCCTCAGAGGGCCAGCTTCGACACCTTCGCGCCGAGTTCGGTCAACTTCGCCACCCCGCCGTCCCGGGCGGTGAGCACCCACAGGCCGTCGTCGAGCAGGGCCACCGAGTGCTCCCAGTGCGCAGCGTTGCCGCCGTCCACGGTGGCGACGGTCCAGTCGTCCGCCAGCACCTTGGTGTCGGGGTTGCTCACCGTCAGCATCGGCTCGATGGCCAGGCAGATCCCGGGCTTGAGTTTCGGGCCGCGCTCGCGGGTGCGGTAGTTCAGCACGTGCGGTTCCTGATGCATCTCGGTGCCGATGCCGTGGCCGCCGTAGTCCTCGACCAGACCGAAACGATCCTCGACGAAGTCCTCGACCGCGATCCCGATCTTGTTCAGCCGCTCCCCCGCGACGATCGCCGCGATCCCGCGCCACATCGCCTCTTCGGTGGTGTCGATCAGGTCCTGGTCGACCTTGACCTGATCGGGTGAGAGGTCGTGATCGCCCGGGACGACCGCGGTGAAGGCCGAGTCTCCGTGCCAGCCCTCGAGAATCGCGCCGCAGTCCACGCTCACCACGTCGCCGGCCCGCAGCACCCGGCTGCCCGGGATGCCGTGGACGACCTCCTCGTTCACCGACACGCAGAGCGTGGCCGGGTAGGGCGGGTGCCCGTAGTTCAGGAACGAGGGGGTGGCGCCCCGGCCGACGATCAGCTCGTTGGCCACCCGGTCCAGGTCGGCGGTGGTGAGGCCGGGGGCCAGCGCGGCGCGAACCGCATCCAGCGCGTCGGCGACGATCAGGCCGGCCGCTCGCATGAGCTTGACCTGTTCGGCGGTCTTGTACTGGATCCGGTCGCGACCGAGCATTGCGATGTCTTTTCTGTTGATCAGGCGGCGAAGTCGTCGCAGGCGGCGAGCAGGCGGCTGGTGACGTCGCCGATCTCGCCCATCCCGTCGACCCGCTGCAGCAGGTTGCGGTCCGAGTACAGGTGCACCAGCGGCGCGGTCTGCTCGGTGTAGACCTCCAGGCGGTGCCGGATGACGTCCTCGGTGTCGTCCGGGCGGCCCTCGATCTCGGCCCGCTTGAGCAGCCGGCTGACCACCTCGTCCAGGTCCACGGTCAGCTCGAGTACCGCATCGAGCTGGTGGCCGGCGGTGGACAGCATGCTGTCCAGCTCGTCGACCTGAGCCGCGGTCCGCGGGTAGCCGTCGAGCAGGAACCCGACCGCGGCGTCCTCCTCGAGCAGGCGGTTGCGCACCATCTCGTTGGTGACCTCGTCCGGCACGTACTTGCCGGAGCTGATGATCGCCTCGACCTGCTGGCCCAGCGGGGTCTTGTCGGCGATGTTCTGCCGGAAGATGTCGCCGGTGGAGATGGCCGGGATACCGAAGTGCGCGGCCACCTTCTTGGCCTGCGTGCCCTTACCGGCTCCGGGAGGACCGAGGATCACAAGCCTCATGAACGCACCGCTCTCATCGCAGGAACCCTTCGTAGTGACGCTGCTGCAACTGGGATTCGATCTGCTTGACCGTCTCCAACCCCACCCCGACCACGATCAGGATCGATGTACCGCCGAAGGGGAAGTTCTGATTCGCATTGACCAGAATCAGCGCGATCAGCGGGATCAATGCCACCATGCCCAGGTACAGAGCACCAGCAAGAGTAATGCGACTCAGAACATATTCCAGGTAGTCGGCAGTCGGCCGCCCGGCGCGTATACCCGGGATGAAGCCGCCGTACTTCTTCATGTTCTCGGCGACCTCGTCCGGGTTGAAGGTGATCGCCACGTAGAAGTACGTGAAGAACACGATCAGGAAGAAGTACGCCGCGATGTAGTACGGGTGGTCACCGCGGACCAGGTGGTCATTGATCCAGGTCACCCATCCGGCCGTGCTGTTGCGCTGGAACTGGGCCACCAGGGCCGGCAGGTACAGCAGCGACGACGCGAAGATCACCGGGATCACACCGGCCATGTTGACCTTGATCGGGATGTACGTGGTGGTGCCGCCGTACGCCCGGCGGCCGACCTGCCGCTTGGCGTACTGCACCGGGATCCGGCGCTGGCTCTGCTCGACGAAGATGACCGCGGCCATGATCAGCAGGCCGATCCCGACCACCAGGAAGAACGTGTTGTAGCCGCGCTCGGACTTGATCGCCCACAGCGAGGACGGGAAGGCGGCGGCGATCGAGGTGAAGATCAGCAGCGACATGCCGTTGCCGATCCCCTTCTCGGTGACCAGCTCGCCCAGCCACATGATGAAACCGGTACCCGCGGTCATGGTCAGGACCATGACGCCGAGGGTGAACAGGTCGTCGTTGGGGATCAGGATCTCGTTGCAGTTCTGGAAGAGACCGCCCTGCTGGCGCGAGATCGCCACGAAGGTGGTCGACTGCAGCACCGCCAGGCCGATGGTCAGATAGCGCGTGTACTGCGTGAGTTTCGCGGTACCGGACTGGCCCTCTTCCTTCAGCGCTTCGAACCGCGGGATGACCACGGTGAGCAGCTGGATGATGATCGAGGCCGTGATGTACGGCATGATCCCGAGCGCGAAGATCGACAACTGCAGCAGCGCACCGCCGCTGAACAGGTTGACCAGCTCGTACAGCCCCTGTGAGCTCGAGCTGCTGGCCAGGTCGACGCACCGGCGCACCGCGGCGTAGTCGACGCCCGGGGTGGGGATGTAGGACCCGAGACGGAACAGCGCCATGATCGCCAGCGAGAAGAAGATCTTGCGCCGCAGATCGGGGGTGCGAAACGCCCGGAAGAACGCGGTGAGCACGCAAAACCTCCAGCGTGCTGCCCTGGCCGGGCAGCTCGTCGTTACGGGCCGTGGAAGAGGCCGATGATGCGCCCGCAGGCCTGGCTGTGCCGCGATCTGCAAGACGCCGGTCGAGTGACCCTAACACCCCGGCGACTCCCTTATCGGGGAGTCACCGGGGTGCTGAGGGATTGTGCTCTGGATCTAGGAGTTACTACAGCTCGGTGGCGCTGCCGCCGGCGGCCGCGAGCTTCTCCTTGGCGCTGGCCGAGAACTTGTTCGCGCTGACGTTCAGCGCGATCGAGATCTCGCCGTCGCCCAGGACCTTCACCAGGTGGCCCTCACGGACCGCGCCCTTGGCGACCAGGTCCTCGACGGTGACGGTGCCACCCTCGGGGAACAGGCTGGTGAGCTTGTCCAGGTTGACGACCTGGTACTCGGTCCGGAACGGGTTCTTGAACCCACGGAGCTTGGGCAGCCGCATGTGCAGCGGCATCTGCCCACCCTCGAACCGGGCCGGAACCTGGTAACGGGCCTTCGTACCCTTGGTACCGCGACCGGCCGTCTTACCCTTGGAACCCTCACCACGACCCACGCGGGTCTTGGCGGTCTTGGCTCCGGGGGCCGGACGCAGGTGATGCACCTTCAGCGCGTGCTCACGCTGGCCTTCTGCCATCTCAGTCCACCTCCTCGACGGTGACGAGATGCCGCACCGTGTTGACCATCCCGCGGATCTCGGGACGGTCCTCCTTGACGACGGAGTCGCCGATCCGCTTCAGGCCGAGCGAACGCAGCGAGTCGCGCTGGTTCTGCTTGCCGCCGATCTTCGACTTGATCTGGGTGACCTTGATCTGAGCCATCAGGAGGCCACCCCCGCCGCACGAGCGCGCAGCAGAGCAACCGGGGCGACGTCCTCGAGGGGCAGGCCACGGCGGGCCGCAACCTCTTCGGGACGCTCGAGGCCACGCAGCGCGGCAACGGTCGCGTGCACGACGTTGATCGCGTTGTCCGAACCGAGCGACTTGCTCAGCACGTCGTGGATACCGGCGCACTCCAGCACGGCGCGGACCGGGCCACCGGCGATAACACCGGTACCGGGCGACGCCGGGCGCAGCAGCACGATGCCGGCCGCTTCCTCACCCTGGCTCGGGTGCGGGATGGTGCCCTGGATACGCGGGACCTTGAAGAAGGCCTTCTTCGCCTCTTCGACGCCCTTCGCGATGGCCGCGGGCACTTCCTTGGCCTTGCCGTAGCCGACACCGACCGTGCCGTCGCCGTCGCCGACGACGACCAGGGCGGTGAAGCTGAAGCGACGACCACCCTTCACGACCTTGGCGACCCGGTTGATCGTGACGACGCGCTCGACGAACTGGTTCTTGTCCTGGCCGCCGTCACGACCGCCACGGTTGTCGCGGTCCCGGCCGCCCCGGCGACCGCCGCCGCCGCTGTTCTCGCCGCCGCTGTTCGGGCCGCCGGAGTTGTTGTTACCCCCGGGCCCGCGACGCTGAGGTCCAGCCATCAGACGTTCCTTCTCTCTGTCTTCGAAATGGTCAGCGTGCGCATCGGCTAGAGAACCAGCCCGGCCTCACGGGCGCCGTCCGCAATGGCGGCGACACGTCCGGCGTAGCGGTTCCCGCCACGGTCGAAGACCACGGCCGAGACGCCGGCGGCCTTCGCGCGCTCCGCGACCAGTTCGCCGACCTTCTTGGCCTTGGCGGTCTTGTCGCCGTCCAGGCCACGCAGGTCGGCCTCCATGGTGGAGGCGGAAGCCAGGGTCTTGCCCACCGTGTCGTCCACGACCTGCACGAAAACGTGCCGGGCGGAACGGTTCACGACCAGGCGCGGGCGCTCGGTCGAGCCCCGCAGCTGCTTGCGCACACGCAGGTGGCGGCGGGTACGGGAGGCCGACTTGCTCTTGGCCGCGCCCCCACCGCTGCGCTTCAAACCGATCGCCATTACTTCTTACCCGCCTTTCCGACCTTGCGCTTGATCACTTCGTCGGCGTAGCGGACGCCCTTGCCCTTGTACGGGTCGGGCTTACGCAGCTTGCGCAGGTTCGCCGCGACCTCGCCGACGGCCTGCTTGTCGATCCCGGAGACCGAGAACCGCACCGGGCCGTCCGTCGCGAAGGTGATGCCGGCGGGCGGCTCCACGACGATCGGGTGGCTGTAGCCGAGCGCGAACTCGAGGTTCCCGCCCTTCGCCTGGACCCGGTAACCGGTGCCGACGATCTCGAGCTTCTTCTCGTAGCCCTGGGTCACACCGACCACCATGTTGGCGATCAGGGTGCGGGTCAGGCCGTGCAGTGCGCGCGACGAACGCTCGTCGTCCGGGCGTGCAACCTTCACCGTGCCGTCGTCCTCGCGGGCGACGGTGATCGGGGCAGCGACGGTGTGCGTGAGGGTGCCCTTGGGGCCCTTCACGGTCACCTGCGCGCCGTCGAGGTTCACGTCGACGCCGGCGGGAACGGTGATCGGCAGTCTTCCGATTCGGGACATGCTCTCTCTCCCTTCCCGTTACCAGACGTAGGCGAGGACTTCCCCACCCACGCCCTTCTGCTTGGCCTGTCGGTCGGTCATCAGACCGGACGAGGTCGAAAGAATCGCCACGCCGAGTCCGCCGAGGACGCGGGGCAGGTTCGTCGACTTCGCGTAGACGCGCAGACCGGGCTTGCTGATCCGGCGCAGGCCGGCGATCGAGCGCTCCCGGTTCGGGCCGAACTTCAGCTTGACGGTCAGCGTCTTACCGACTTCGGCGTCCGCGACCTCCCAGCTGGAGATGTAGCCCTCGGCCTGCAGCAGCTCGGCAACCTTCTGCTTGAGCTTGCTGTAGGGCATCTGAGTCTGGTCGTGGTACGCGGAGTTCGCGTTCCGTACGCGGGTCAGCATGTCCGCGATCGGATCGGTCATCACCATTGGGCTTGTCCGCCCTTTCCCACCACGGTTTCGGCACCCTCATCGGAGGCGTCGACCTGTGGCGTAGTTGCTTCTTCGAGAAACGCGGGGAGGTATTCCGGTACGTCGTGCCGCAGCGTCACCAATCCGGTCGGAAGGCTGGAGCGCAGCGAAACCATGCGATTGTTGCGCACCGTCCGACGGCGGGCCGCCCCCAGGGCCACCGCAGTGGCACCCGGGGTCTGGATCGTCAGCTGGGACACGGCCGGCCTACCAGCTGCTCTTGGTGACGCCGGGGAGCTCGCCCCGGTGAGCCATCTCGCGCAGGCAGATCCGGCACAGGCCGAACTTGCGGTAGACCGAGTGCGGCCGGCCACAGCGCTGGCAGCGCGTGTAGGCCCGGACGGCGAACTTCTGCTTGCCCGCCGCCTTGTTGATCAGCGCAGTCTTCGCCACGATCAGTTCTCCTTGAACGGGAAACCGAGGAGCTTCAGGAAAGCGCGCCCCTCATCGTCAGTGGTCGCCGTGGTGACGACCGTGATGTCCATGCCCCGAACGCGGTCGATCTTGTCCTGATCGATCTCGTGGAACATCGACTGCTCGTTCAGGCCGAACGTGTAGTTGCCACGCCCGTCGAACTGCTTGCCGCTGAGGCCGCGGAAGTCGCGGATACGCGGCAGGGCGATGCTCACCAGGCGGTCGGTGAACTCCCACATCCGGTCGCCGCGCAGCGTGACGTGCGCACCGATCGGCATGCCCTCACGCAGCTTGAACTGCGCGATGGACTTGCGGGCCTTGGTGACCTGCGGCTTCTGGCCGGTGATGGCGCTCAGGTCGCGGATCGCGCCGTCGATCAGCTTGGAGTCGCGGGCGGCCTCGCCCACACCCATGTTCACGACGACCTTGACCAGACGCGGGGTCTGCATCACGTTGGCGTACTTGAACTGCTCGCGCAGCGCGGGGGCGATCTCGGCGTCGTACCGAGCGCGCAGCCGCGGCTGCACCTTGGCTTCGGTCACAGTCATGCTCACAGGTCCTTACCGGAACGCTTGGCGTAGCGAACCCGGACGTTCTTCGTCTTGCCGTCACGCTCGACGGTCTCGACGCGAACGCCCACCCGGGTCGCGGTCTTGGTCTCGGGGTCGACCACCATCACGTTGCTGATGTGGACCGGAGCTTCCTGAGTGATGATCCCGCCGGTCTTGGAGCCACGACCGGTGGCGCCTTCCTTGACGTGACGCTTCACCCGGTTGATGCCCTCGACCAGGACCCGCTGGGTCTCCGGGTAGACGGCGATGACCTTGCCGGTCTTGTTCCGGTCCCCGCCGTTCTTCTGCGAACGGCCGGTGATCAGCTGGACGGTGTCGCCCTTCTTGATCTTGAGCTTCGCCATCTCAGAGCACCTCCGGAGCCAGCGAAATGATCTTCATGAACTTCTTGTCCCGCAGCTCACGGCCGACCGGCCCGAAGATACGGGTACCGCGCGGGTCCCCGTCGTTCTTCAGGATGACCGCCGCGTTCTCGTCGAAGCGGATGTACGAGCCGTCCGGCCGGCGGCGCTCCTTGACGGTGCGCACGATGACGGCCTTGACGACGTCGCCCTTCTTGACGTTGCCACCGGGGATCGCGTCCTTGACGGTCGCGACGATGACGTCACCGATGCCGGCGTACCGGCGGCCGGAGCCGCCGAGCACGCGGATGCAAAGGATCTCCTTGGCACCGGTGTTGTCGGCGACGCGCAGCCGCGACTCCTGCTGAATCACTTGGCCTTCTCCAGAATCTCGACCAGGCGCCAGCGCTTGGTCGCCGACAGCGGACGGGTCTCCGAGATCGACACCAGGTCGCCGATGCCAGCGGTGTTGGCCTCGTCGTGCACCTTCACCTTGGTCGTGCGGCGGATGACCTTGCCGTAGAGCGGGTGCTTGACCCGGTCCTCGACCTCGACCACCACGGTCTTGTCCATCTTGTCGCTGACGACGTAGCCGCGGCGCGCCTTGCGGTTGCCACGCACCGGGGCGTCAGCCTGGGTGTTCTCACTCATCTCAGGCCTCCGGGGTGGCAGTGATGCCGAGCTCGCGCTCGCGCATGATCGTGTAGATGCGAGCGATGTCACGCTTCACCGCGCGCAGCCGCATGTTGTTCTCCAGCTGACCGGTGGCGGACTGGAAGCGAAGGTTGAACAGCTCTTCCTTCGCCTTCTTCAGCTCCTCGGCCAGGCGCTCGGAATCGAAGCCCCGCAGGTTCGCCGGGTTCAGGTCCTTGGAACCGATGGCCATCAGCTTTCACCGCCTTCGCGCCGGACGATCCGGCACTTCATCGGCAGCTTGTGGATCGCCCGGGTGAGGGCTTCCTTCGCCACCTTCTCAGTCGGGAACGAGAGTTCGAACATCACGCGACCAGGCTTGACGTTCGCAACCCACCACTCCGGGGAACCCTTACCGGAACCCATGCGGGTCTCGGCGGGCTTCTTGGTCAGCGGGCGGTCCGGGTAGATGTTGATCCAGACCTTGCCGCCACGACGGATGTGACGCGTGATGGCGATACGAGCGGACTCGATCTGCCGGTTCGTCACGTACGCCGGCTCCAGGGCCTGAATGCCCCACTCGCCGAAGGTGACGGCGTTGCCGCCCTTCGACATGCCGGAACGGCTGGGGTGGTGCTGCTTGCGGTACTTGACCCGACGGGGGATCAGCATGGTGCTCAGGCCTCCGATCCGGAACCAGCAGCACCCGAGTCAGCGGCCGGCGCGGCGGGCGCTTCGGCAGCGGGGGCGCTGTCGGCGTTCTGCTGCTGCGGGCGACGACGCTGCGGGCGCTGCGCGCGACCGCCACCGGGACCGTCACGACGCGGGCCCCGCGGCGGAGCCGCAGCCTGCTCGCGAGCCAGCTCACGGCTGGTGATGTCGCCCTTGTAGATCCACACCTTCACGCCGATCCGGCCGAACGTGGTGCGGGCCTCGTACAGGCCGTAGTCGATGTTCGCGCGGAGCGTGTGCAGCGGCACCCGGCCCTCGCGGTAGAACTCCGACCGGCTCATCTCGGCGCCGCCGAGACGGCCCGAGCACTGCACCCGGATGCCCTTGGCGCCGGCGCGCAGCGAGGACTGCATGCCCTTGCGCATCGCGCGGCGGAAGGAGACCCGGCTGGCCAGCTGCTCGGCGATGCCCTGGGCCACCAGCTGAGCGTCGACCTCGGGGTTCTTCACCTCGAGGATGTTCAGCTGGACCTGCTTGCCGGTCAGCTTCTCGAGCTCGCCCCGGATCCGGTCGGCCTCGGCGCCACGGCGACCGATGACGATGCCCGGACGGGCGGTGTGGATGTCGACGCGGACCCGGTCACGGGTGCGCTCGATCTCGACGCGGCTGATGCCGGCCCGCTCCATGCCCTTGGACATGAGCTTGCGGATCGCGACGTCTTCCTTCACGTAGTCCCGGTACCGCTGACCACCCTTGGTGCTGTCGGCGAACCACCGGCTCTTGTGCTCAGTGGTGATGCCCAGGCGGAACCCGTGCGGGTTGACCTTCTGTCCCACTAGCGGGTCCCTCCCTTAGCGGCGGCCTGCGAGCCGTCCTTCTTCTCAGCCGGACCCACCACAACCGTGATGTGAGCGGTCCGCTTACGGATCCGGTACGCCCGGCCCTGCGCCCGCGGCCGGAACCGCTTGAGCGTCGGGCCCTCGTCCACGTACGCCTCCTGGATGACCAGGGTGCGCTCGTCGAACGCCTCAGACGCGGCGGCGGCCTTCACCCGGGCGTTCGCGATCGCGCTCTGCACGACCTTGAGCACCGGCTCGCTGGCGGCCTGCGGAGCGAACTCCAGCGTGGCGATCGCCTGCGGTGCCTGCTTCCCGCGGATGAGGTCGACGACGCGGCGGGCCTTCATGGGCGTGACACGGACGTACCGCGCCTGCGCCTTGGCTTCCATCGCTGCTTCCTACCTTCTGTCGCTACTGACTGCTCGGGTGGGCGCGATCAGCGCCGACGGCCCTTGCGGTCGTCCTTCTCGTGTCCGCGGAACGTGCGGGTGGGGGCGAACTCGCCCAGCTTGTGACCGATCATCGACTCGGTGACGAACACCGGGACGTGCTTGCGGCCGTCGTGCACGGCGATCGTGTGACCGAGCATGTCGGGCACGATCATCGAGCGCCGGGACCAGGTCCGGATGACGTTCTTGGTCCCCTTCTCGTTCTGTACGTCCACCTTCTTCTGCAGGTGGTCGTCGACGAAGGGACCCTTCTTCAGACTGCGAGGCATTCTCGAAGGCTCCTATCAGCGCTTCTTGCCGGTACGGCGGCGGCGAACGATCATCTTGTCGCTGTCCTTGTTGGGGCGACGGGTACGGCCCTCGGCCTGGCCCCAGGGGCTGACCGGGTGGCGACCACCGGAGGTCTTACCCTCACCACCACCGTGCGGGTGGTCGATCGGGTTCATGGCGACACCACGGACGGTCGGGCGCTTGCCCTTCCAGCGCATGCGGCCGGCCTTACCCCAGTTGATGTTCGACTGCTCGGCGTTACCGACCTCGCCGATCGTGGCGCGGCAGCGCACGTCGACGTTGCGGATCTCGCCGGAGGGCATGCGCAGCTGCGCGAAGCGGCCCTCACGCGCGACCAGCTGCACCGAGGCGCCGGCCGAGCGGGCGATCTTGGCGCCGCCACCGGGCCGCAGCTCGATCGCGTGGATGACCGTACCGACCGGGATGTTGCGCAGCTCGAGGCTGTTACCCGGCTTGATGTCGGCCGTGGGGCCGTTCTCGATGCGGTCACCCTGCTTGAGCTTGGTCGGGGCGACGATGTAGCGCTTCTCGCCGTCCGCGTAGTGCAGAAGGGCGATACGCGCGGTGCGGTTGGGGTCGTACTCGATGTGAGCGACCGTGGCCGGGATGCCGTCCTTGTCGTGACGACGGAAGTCGATCACCCGGTAGGCGCGCTTGTGGCCGCCACCCTTGTGCCGGGTGGTGATCCGGCCGGTGTTGTTCCGGCCGCCGCTCTTGGTCAGCGGGCGCACCAGGGACTTCTCCGGCTCCGACCGGGTGATCTCCACGAAGTCGGCGACGGACGAACCACGGCGGCCCGGCGTCGTCGGCTTGTACTTGCGGATTCCCATGTGAGTCAGTCCTCTTGCTGTTTCTCGGATGTCGGTCTTCTGACGCCCTCAATCCGGTCGTTACCGGCCGGATCGGAACGTGTGGGGCCTCAGGAGACCGGCCCGCCGAAGATGTCGATGGTGCCTTCGCTCAGCGTGATGATCGCGCGCTTGGTGTCCTTGCGCCGGCCGATGCCGGTCCGCGTCCGGCGGGTCTTGCCCTGCCGGTTGGCGGTGTTCACCGCGGAGACCTTGACCCCGAAAACCGTCTCGACGGCGTTCTTGATCTCGGTCTTGTTGGCGCTCGGGTCGACCAGGAACGTGTACTTGCCCTCGTCGAGGAGGCTGTAGCTCTTCTCCGAGACGACCGGCGCCAGCAGGATGTCGCGCGGGTCCTTGTGGACGCCTCCGATGGTGCTCACTTGGCGGCCTCCTTCGCGGTGATCTTGGTGACGACCGGGCTCTCGAGGAACGAGTCCAGCGCGGCCTTGGTGAACACCACGTCGTCGGCGCACAGCACGTCGTAGGCGTTCAGCTGGTCGAAGGGCAGCACGTGCACGCTGTCCAGGTTGGACAGGCTGCGCTTGCCGACCTCGTCCGTGCGGGTCACGACGACCAGGACGTTCGGCCGCTCGGTGATCCCGGTCAGGGCCTTGGCAACCGCCTTGGTCGACGGGGCGTCGCCCTTGACCAGCTCGGAGAGCACGTGGATGCGACCGTGACGGTTGCGGTCCGAGAGCGATCCCCGCAGCGCGGCGGCGATCATCTTCTTCGGCGTGCGCTGCGCGTAGCTGCGCGGCGTCGGGCCGTGGACCACGCCACCGCCGGCGAACTGCGGCGCGCGGGTCGAGCCCTGGCGGGCGCGACCGGTGCCCTTCTGGCGGTACGGCTTCTTGCCGCCGCCGCGGACCTCGCCCCGGGTCTTGGTGTCGTGCGTGCCCTGGCGGGCCGCGGCCAGCTGGGCCACGACGACCTGGTGGATCAGCGGCACGTTGGTCTGGGCGTCGAAGATCGCCGCGGGCAGATCGACGGAGCCGACCTTCTCACCCACGCCGTCCACAACGTCCAGGCTCAGCTTGGTGGTGGTTTCGGTGGCCATTGCCTCAGCCCTTCTTCGCCGCGGTGCGAACCAGGACGATGCCGCCGCGCGGCCCCGGAACGGCACCCTTGATCAGGAGCAGACCGCGCTCGGCGTCCACGGCGTACACGCTCAGGTTCTGCGTGGTCTGACGCTCGCCACCCATGCGGCCCGCCATCCGCGTGCCCTTGAAGACACGGCCCGGGGTGGCGCAACCGCCGATGGAACCCGGGGAACGGTGCTTGCGCTGCGTACCGTGCGAGGCGCCGAGGCCCTTGAACCCGTGGCGCTTCATGCCACCGGCCCAGCCCTTGCCCTTGGTGGTGCCCGAGACGTCGACCGACTGGCCGGCCTCGAAGGTCTCCACCGTGAGCTCCTGGCCCAGGCTGTACTCGGACGCGTCGGCCGTGCGCAGTTCGGTCACGTGACGGCGCGGCGTGACGCCGGCCTTCGCGAAGTGGCCGGCCAGCGGCTTGGTCACCTTGCGGGGGTCGATCGCGCCGTACGCGATCTGAACGCCCGGGTAGCCCTCGCCCTCGGCGCTGCGCACCTGAGTGACGACGCACGGACCAACCTGGATGACGGTGACCGGGACGAGCCGGTTGTTGGCGTCCCAGACCTGGGTCATCCCGAGCTTTTCACCGAGCAAGCCCTTGACGGCTCGCACCGTCGGCTTGCTGATCGTCTTGAAAGTCATCTTGAGGAGGTCCTTCTAGAGCTTGATCTCGATGTCCACGCCGGCGGGCAGATCGAGCCGCATCAGCGAGTCCACCGTCTTCGGCGTCGGGTTGATGATGTCGATCAACCGCTTGTGCGTGCGCATCTCGAAGTGCTCGCGGCTGTCCTTGTACTTGTGCGGCGAACGGATGACGCAGAACACGTTCTTCTCCGTCGGCAGCGGCACCGGCCCTGCGACCGTCGCGCCCGTGCGAACGACCGTGTCGACGATCTTGCGGGCCGAGCTGTCGATGACCTCGTGGTCGTAGGCCTTCAGCCGGATGCGGATCTTTTGTCCCGCCATGGCGTCGTTGCGCTCTCTTTCGCTTGGTCGACAGGCGTTCAACGGCCGTGGTGCTGCCGATCGGCACTGTCTGTGGTCCACCCGGTCCGTGGAGTGCGGCCCGGGCCTTCTCGCAACTGCTGGTCGTGCTGGTGTTTCACGTCTTCTGCGACGCTGACACCCCGTTCTGGGTCAGGCTGGCGAACACCGACCCCCGAGGTCGGGCGTGTCGCGTTCGCGGCCCAGACTCGTCCGACGTCTTCGACGAGGACCAGGGGGCTGGGCCGGTGGTGCAAGTGGCGGTGATCGCGACCGGTGTTACCGGGCCCACCGAGGGGCGCAACGGACACGTCGGAGCGCGAGCAACCTGTCCAGTGTGCCAGACGGAGCACACCATTGACCAATCGGTGAACATCCAAGAACCTCAGGATGCGTCACCAGACCCGACATCCCCTGGCGCTCCCCCGCTTTCGCGTTTCGCGAGTTCGGGTTTGGTGGAGCTGCTGCCTCCGGACCCCGCAGGGCCGGGAGGACTCCCGGGAGATGGCCGGCCCGGAAACGCGGAAGAACCGCGGCCCGGACGTGCGCCAGCGGCGGCCGCCCGAAGGCTGCCGCCGCTGGTGGTTACTACTTGAGGATCTTGGTGACGCGGCCCGAGCCGACCGTCCGGCCACCCTCACGGATGGCGAACAGCAGACCGTCCTCCATCGCGATGGGCTGGATCAGCGTGACGGACATCTCGGTGTTGTCACCGGGCATGACCATCTCGGTGCCCTCGGGGAGCTTCACGACACCGGTGACGTCCGTGGTCCGGAAGTAGAACTGCGGACGGTAGGAGTCGTAGAACGGCGTGTGACGGCCACCCTCGTCCTTGGACAGGATGTAGACGTTCGCCTCGAACTCGGTGTGCGGGGTGATCGAGCCCGGCTTGACGACGACCTGGCCACGCTCGACGTCCTCGCGCTTGATACCACGCAGGAGCAGACCGCAGTTCTCGCCGGCCATCGCCTCGTCGAGAGTCTTGCGGAACATCTCGATGGCGGTGACCGTCGTGGTGGTCGACTTGTCCTTGATACCAACGATTTCAACGGTCTCGTTGGTCTTCAGGATGCCACGCTCGACCTTGCCGGTGACGACGGTGCCACGACCGGTGATCGTGAAGACGTCCTCGATCGGCATCAGGAACGGCTTGTCCGTGTCGCGCGTCGGCTCCGGGATCGACTCGTCGACCGCGGCCATCAGCTCGAGGACCTTGCCCTGCCACTCGGCGTCGCCCTCGAGAGCCTTCAGCGCGGAGACCCGCACGATCGGCAGGTCGTCGCCCGGGAACTCGTAGGCGGACAGGAGCTCACGGACCTCGAGCTCGACGAGCTCCATGATCTCTTCGTCGTCCACCATGTCGGACTTGTTCAGGGCCACGACGATGTAGGGCACACCGACCTGACGCGCGAGCAGCACGTGCTCACGGGTCTGCGGCATCGGGCCGTCGGTCGCCGCGACCACCAGGATGGCGCCGTCCATCTGCGCCGCACCGGTGATCATGTTCTTGATGTAGTCGGCGTGACCGGGGCAGTCGACGTGCGCGTAGTGGCGCGTCTCGGTCTGGTACTCGATGTGAGCGATCGAGATCGTGATACCACGCTGGCGCTCTTCCGGCGCCTTGTCGATCTGGTCGAACGCCTGCGTGTCCGGGTTGAGCTCCGGCCACTTGGTGTGCAGCGTCTTACTGATCGCAGCCGTCAGCGTCGTCTTACCGTGGTCGATGTGACCAATGGTACCGATGTTGACGTGCGGCTTAGTCCGCTCGAACTTCGCCTTCGCCACGGGGTCCTCCTGTCGGACGGGTTGTTATTTGTCTTGGTTCGACGGGATGCTGGTGGCGCGATTACTCGCCGCGAACCTTCTTGATGATCTCTTCCGCAACGTTCCGGGGAACCTCTGCGTAGGAGTCGAACTGCATGGTGTAGACGGCGCGGCCCTGCGTCTTGCTGCGCAGGTCACCGACGTAACCGAACATCTCCGACAGCGGGACCGCGGCCTTGACGACCTTGGCACCGCTGACGTCCTCCATGGCCTGGATCTGGCCACGGCGGGAGTTCAGGTCGCCGATCACGTCACCCATGTACTCCATGGGCGTACGGACCTCGACGGCCATCATCGGCTCGAGGAGCACGGGGCTGGCCTTGCGAGCCGCCTCCTTCAGCACCATCGAACCGGCGATCTTGAACGCCATCTCCGAGGAGTCGACGTCGTGCGCCGCACCGTCGAGCAGGATGGCCTTGATGCCGACCAGCGGGTAGCCGGCCAGGATGCCGAACTGCATGGCGTCCTGGATACCCGCGTCCACGCTCGGGATGTACTCGCGCGGCACGCGACCACCGGTGACCTTGTTCTCGAACTCGTAGAACACGCCCTCGGACGTGTCCAGCGGCTCGATGGTCACCTGCACCTTGGCGTACTGGCCCGACCCACCGGTCTGCTTCTTGTGGGTGTAGTCCAGCTTGACCACGGCCTTGCGGATGGTCTCGCGGTACGCGACCTGCGGCTTGCCGACGTTGGCCTCGACCTTGAACTCACGGCGCATCCGGTCGACCAGGATGTCGAGGTGGAGCTCGCCCATCCCGGCGATGATCGTCTGGCCGGTCTCCTCGTCCTGGCGGACCTGGAAGGTCGGGTCCTCCTCGGCGAGCTTCTGGATCGCGGTGCCCAGCTTCTCCTGGTCGCCCTTGGTCTTCGGCTCGATGGCGACCGAGATGACCGGCTCCGGGAAGGTCATCGACTCCAGGACGATCGGGTCGGTCGGGTCCGAGAGGGTCTCACCGGTGGTGGTGTCCTTCAGACCGATGACCGCGTAGATGTGGCCGGCCGCGGCCTCCTCGACCGGGTTCTCCTTGTTGGAGTGCATCTGGAAGATCTTCCCGATGCGCTCCTTCTTGCCCTTGGTGGAGTTCACGACCTGGGCGCCGCTGGAGACCTTGCCGGAGTAGACCCGGATGTAGGTCAGCTTCCCGAAGAACGGGTGCGCCGCGATCTTGAACGCCAGAGCGGAGAACGGAGCCTCGTTGTTGGCCGCCCGGGTGAGGGTCTTCTCCTCGTCCTTCGGGTCGGTGCCCTCGACGTCCGGCACGTCCAGCGGGGTCGGCAGGTAGTCGATCACGGCGTCGAGCATGGGCTGGACGCCCTTGTTCTTGAACGCCGAGCCGCACAGGACCGGGTTGACCTCACTGGCGATCGTGAGCTTACGGATCGCGCCCTTGATCTCCGCGGTGGTGAGCTCCTCGCCACCGAAGAACTTCTCGAGCAGCGCCTCGTCGGACTCGGCCACGGTCTCGAGCAGCTTCTGACGCCACTCGGCAGCCTTCTCGGCGAGGTCGGCCGGGATCTCCTCGACCTCGTAGGCCTCACCCTTACCGGTGGTGCCCCGCCAGGTCAGCGCCCGCATCTCGATCAGGTCGATGACGCCGGTGAAGTCCGACTCCGCACCGATCGGCAGCTGCACGACCAGCGGCTTGGCGCCGAGGCGGTCGACGATGGTCTGGACTGTGAAGTAGAAGTCGGCGCCCAGCTTGTCCATCTTGTTGACGAAGCAGATGCGGGGGACGTCGTACTTGTCCGCCTGCCGCCACACCGTCTCGGACTGCGGCTCGACACCCTCCTTGCCGTCGAACACCGCGACCGCGCCGTCGAGGACGCGCAGGTTGCGCTCGACCTCGACGGTGAAGTCGACGTGCCCGGGGGTGTCGATCAGGTTGATCTGGTTGCCTTCCCAGAAGCAGGTGGTGGCGGCGGAGGTGATGGTGATACCCCGCTCCTGCTCCTGCTCCATCCAGTCCATCGTGGCCGCGCCGTCGTGGACCTCACCGATCTTGTAGTTGATCCCGGTGTAGAACAGGATCCGCTCAGTGGTGGTGGTCTTGCCGGCGTCGATGTGAGCCATGATGCCGATGTTGCGGACCTTGTTGAGGTCCGTCAGCACGTCTTGTGCCACGTCGATCGCCTCTCTCATGAGGTTGGTGTTTCAGGGGGGAACAGACCCGCGGTACTGCGCTGCCGGGGCTGTTCCCGGCGCCACTGTGGCCGCCGGTTCGTCGATGTTCCAGCGGCCGCAGCGGACTAGCAGATGACTACCTGCTGAATTACCAGCGGTAGTGAGCGAACGCGCGGTTCGACTCGGCCATCTTGTGGGTGTCTTCGCGACGCTTGACCGCAGCACCGAGACCGTTGGACGCGTCCAGGATCTCGTTCATCAGGCGGTCCGTCATCGTCTTTTCGCGGCGGGCGCGGGAGTAGCCGACCAGCCAGCGCAGGGCCAGCGTGGTGGAACGGCCGGCCTTGACCTCGACCGGGACCTGGTAGGTCGCGCCACCGACGCGGCGGCTGCGGACCTCGAGGGTCGGCTTCACGTTGTCGAGCGCGCGCTTGAGCGTGATGACCGGGTCGTTACCGGTCTTGTCGCGGCAGCCTTCGAGCGCTTCGTACACGATCCGCTCGGCGGTGGACTTCTTGCCGTCCAGCAGGATCTTGTTCACCAGCTGGGTGACCAGCGGCGAGCCGTACACGGGGTCGATGACGAGCGGCCGCTTCGGGGCCGGGCCCTTGCGGGGCATTAGCTCTTCTCCTTCTTCGCGCCGTAACGGCTGCGAGCCTGCTTACGGTTCTTCACACCCTGGGTGTCGAGGGAACCGCGGATGATCTTGTACCGCACGCCGGGAAGGTCCTTCACACGGCCGCCGCGGACGAGCACGATGGAGTGCTCCTGCAGGTTGTGACCGACACCCGGGATGTACGCCGTGACCTCGATCTGGGAGGTCAGCTTCACACGAGCGACCTTACGCAGAGCGGAGTTCGGCTTCTTCGGCGTGGTCGTGTACACACGCGTGCACACGCCACGGCGCTGGGGGCTGCCCTTGAGAGCAGGGGTCTTGGTCTTGCTGACCTTGTCCTGCCGGCCCTTTCGGACCAGCTGCTGGATCGTGGGCACCGGTTCTCCGAACTCTCTGCTCGCTTGTGCTGCTCTACCTGACTTGCTGGTGGTGCTGGTCTTGCTGTTGTCCGGATCGTCGCGCACAGCCTCTGGGGCCGCACCCCGCGCTCGGGCGTGTCGCTTTCCTCGCGACCGCGCCGGCGACGTCCCGCGGAGTGGGAGCTTCGCTCGCGTATCGCACGCTGACAGATTCCGGACCGTCAGGAGGGCACGCGCGGCAGCCCGAGAGAACTCGGGCACGAAGTGTGAGGCTACCCGGTGCCCGCGGCGAGCGTCAAAACGGCCCGCACGCGGGTGACCGGGGTACTCCCCCACCTCGGCTGCACTGCAGACCGGACCCGGCCGGACGCCGGAGACCGCTCTGGTCCTACGTTTCCGAACGGCGCCGCAGGCCGGATTTGTTCCGGCCTGCGGCGACGTCGCGGGTACATCAGTCTCAGCGGTCGTAACGGCCGAGGTCGAACTCCTCCAGCGGGACCGCCTGGCCGGTGCCGACACCGAAGTGGCCGTAGTCGACCTCTTCGTAGCCGGGCATCGCGTACATCGCGGCCTTCGCCTCTTCGGTCGGCTCGACCCGCACGTTGCGGTAGCGGGGCAGACCCGTACCGGCCGGGATGAGCTTACCGAGGATGACGTTCTCCTTGAGGCCCAGCAGCGGGTCGCTACGGCCCTCCATCGCGGCGTTCGTGAGCACCCGGGTGGTCTCCTGGAAGGAGGCCGCGGACAGCCACGAGTCGGTCGCCAGCGACGCCTTGGTGATACCCATCAGGTCCGGGCGGGCCGAGGCCGGCTGCAGACCCTCGGCCACCACGCGGCGGTTCTCGGTCTCGAACCGGGCGCGCTCGACCAGCTCACCGGGCAGCAGCTCGGCGTCGCCGGACTCGATGATCGTGACCCGCTTCAGCATCTGGCGGACGATCACCTCGATGTGCTTGTCGTGGATCCCCACACCCTGGCTGCGGTACACGTTCTGCACCTCGTCGACCAGGTGCACCTGGACCGCCCGCGGCCCGAGGATGCGCAGCACCTGCTTGGGGTCGATGGCGCCCTGGATCAGCTTCTGGCCGACCTCGACGTGGGTGCCGTCCTCGACCAGCAGCCGCGAACGCTTGGAGACCGGGTACGCCACCTCTTCGGAGCCGTCGTCCGGGATCACCACGAGCTTGCGGGAACGGTCGGTGTCGTCGATCCGCACCCGGCCCGCGGCCTCGGAGATCGGGGCCACACCCTTGGGGGTACGGGCCTCGAAGAGCTCCTGGACACGCGGCAGACCGTGGGTGATGTCCTCACCCGCGACACCACCGGTGTGGAAGGTACGCATGGTCAGCTGGGTACCCGGCTCACCGATCGACTGGGCCGCGATGATGCCGACGGCCTCACCGATGTCCACGAGGTGACCGGCAGCCAGCGACCGGCCGTAGCAGCGGGCGCAGGTGCCGACCTTGGACTCGCAGGTGAGCACGGAGCGCACCTTGACCTCGGAGACGCCCTTGCCCAGCAGCAGCTCGATGCTCGGGTCGCCGAGGTCGGTGTTGGCGGCCAGCACGACCTCGCCGTCGATCACCACGTCCTGGGCCAGAGAGCGCGCGTAGACGCTGTTCTCGACCGAGTCGTGGGCCCGGACGGTGCCGTCGGCGCCGGTGGTGGCGATCGGCATCATCAGACCGCGCTCGGTGCCGCAGTCCTCCTCGCGGATGATCACGTCCTGCGAGACGTCCACCAGACGACGGGTCAGGTAACCCGAGTCGGCGGTCCGCAGGGCGGTGTCGGCCAGACCCTTACGGGCACCGTGGGTCGAGATGAAGAACTCGACCACCGACAGGCCCTCACGGAAGTTGGCCTTGATCGGGCGCGGGATGATCTCACCCTTGGGGTTGGCCACCAGGCCTCGCATACCCGCGATCTGGCGCATCTGCATCCAGTTACCACGGGCACCCGAGGACACCATCTTGAAGATGGAGTTGGTGCGCGGGAGGTTGTCCTCCATCGCCTTGGCCACCCGGTTGGTGGCCTCGGTCCAGATCCCGATGAGCTCCTGACGACGCTCGTCGTCGGTGATCAGACCGCGCAGGTACTGCGACTGCACCTTCGCCGCCCGGCCCTCGTGCTCGTCGAGGATGCCCTTCTTGGCCGGCGGGGTGACCACGTCGGAGATCGAGACGGTGACCCCGGAACGGGTGGCCCAGTGGAAACCGGCCGCCTTGAGGGCGTCCAGCGTCGCGGCCACCGCGACCTTGGGGTACCGCTCGGCGAGGTCGTTGACGATCGCCGAGAGTTCCTTCTTGCCGACGATCTGGTCGACGAACGCGTAGTCCGGCGGCAGGGTCTGGTTGAACAGCGCCCGGCCCAGGCTGGTCTCGAGGATGATCGGGTCGCCCTGGACCCACTCCTCGGGAGCCACCCAGTCGCGCGGCGGCACGATGTCGTCGAAGCGCAGCTTGATCTTCGCCTGCAGGTGCAGGTGACCACCGTCGAAGGCCATCTGGGCCTCGGACACCGAGCTGAACGAACGGCCCTCGCCGACCGGGCTCTCGTCGTTGTCGAGAGTCAGGTGGTACAGGCCGATGATCATGTCCTGGGTGGGCATGGTCACCGGACGGCCGTCGGCCGGCTTGAGGATGTTGTTGCTCGAGAGCATCAGGATCCGGGCCTCGGCCTGGGCCTCGGCCGACAGCGGCAGGTGCACCGCCATCTGGTCGCCGTCGAAGTCGGCGTTGAAGGCCGAGCAGACCAGCGGGTGGATCTGGATGGCCTTGCCCTCGACCAGCTGCGGCTCGAACGCCTGGATACCCAGACGGTGCAGGGTGGGCGCCCGGTTCAGCAGGACCGGGTGCTCGGAGATGACCTCTTCGAGGACGTCCCAGACCACCGGGCGGGCCCGCTCGACCATCCGCTTGGCCGACTTGATGTTCTGCGCGTGGTTCAGGTCCACCAGGCGCTTCATCACGAACGGCTTGAACAGCTCCAGGGCCATCTGCTTGGGCAGACCGCACTGGTGCAGCTTCAGCTGCGGGCCGACCACGATGACCGAACGGCCGGAGTAGTCGACGCGCTTACCGAGCAGGTTCTGCCGGAAACGACCCTGCTTGCCCTTGAGCATGTCGGACAGCGACTTCAGCGGGCGGTTGCCCGGGCCGGTGACCGGCCGGCCGCGGCGGCCGTTGTCGAACAGTGCGTCGACGGCCTCCTGCAGCATCCGCTTCTCGTTGTTGACGATGATCTCCGGGGCGCCCAGGTCGAGCAGGCGCTTGAGCCGGTTGTTGCGGTTGATCACACGCCGGTACAGGTCGTTCAGGTCGGAGGTGGCGAACCGGCCACCGTCCAGCTGAACCATCGGCCGCAGGTCCGGCGGGATCACCGGGACGCAGTCGAGCACCATGCCCAGGGGCGAGTTGTTCGTGGTGAGGAACGCGGAGACTACCTTGAGCCGCTTCAGGGCGCGGGTCTTGCGCTGGCCCTTGCCGGTCGCGATGGTCTCGCGCAGGTTGTCGGCCTCGGCGTTCAGGTCGAAGGACTCCAGCCGCTTCTGGATCGCGGCGGCGCCCATCCCACCCTCGAAGTACATGCCGAACCGGTCCCGCATCTCGCGGTACAGGATCTCGTCACCCTCGAGGTCCTGGACCTTCAGGTTCTTGAAGCGGTCCCAGACCTGCTGGATCCGGTCGATCTCGGCGTCGGCCCGCTTGCGCAGCTGCGACATCTCGCGCTCGGCCGACTCCTTGACCTTGCGGCGCACGTCGCCCTTGGCGCCCTCGGCCTCGAGCTCGGCCAGGTCGCTCTCCAGGCGCTTGGCGCGCGCCTCGACGTCGGCGTCCCGGCGGTTCTCGATCTCCTTCTTCTCCACCTCGATGTTGGCTTCCATCGAGGGCAGGTCACGGTGACGGTTCTCGTCGTCGACCCAGGTGATCATGTAGGCGGCGAAGTAGATGACCTTCTCGAGGTCCTTCGGCGCCAGGTCGAGCAGGTAGCCCAGCCGGCTCGGGACACCCTTGAAGTACCAGATGTGGGTGACCGGGGCGGCCAGCTCGATGTGGCCCATCCGCTCACGGCGCACCTTGGCGCGGGTGACCTCGACGCCGCAGCGCTCGCAGATGATGCCCTTGAAGCGGACTCGCTTGTACTTACCGCAGTAGCACTCCCAGTCCCGGGTGGGGCCGAAGATCTTCTCGCAGAAGAGCCCGTCCTTCTCCGGCTTCAGGGTGCGGTAGTTGATGGTCTCCGGCTTCTTCACCTCGCCGTGCGACCACTGCCGGATGTTCTCGGCGGTGGCCAGGCCGATACGCAGTTCGTCGAAGAAGTTCACGTCCAGCAAGACGCTGCCTGCTTTCTCCTGGTGTTGCTTGTGTACTGACCGTGCTCGTTGCTGTGGGGAGTGGCGCCGGCGCGCGCAAGGCGCGCGCCGGCGTCCTTACTCAGACTTCTTCGACGCTGCTGGGCTCGCGGCGGGACAGGTCGATGCCCAGCTCCTCGGCGGCGCGGAACACGTCCTCGTCCGAGTCGCGCATCTCGATCGACGTGCCGTCGCTGGAGAGCACCTCGACGTTGAGGCAGAGCGACTGCATCTCCTTGATCAGGACCTTGAACGACTCGGGGATGCCCGGCTCGGGGATGTTCTCGCCCTTGACGATGGCCTCGTAGACCTTCACCCGGCCGACCACGTCGTCGGACTTGATCGTCAGCAGTTCCTGCAGGGCGTAGGAGGCGCCGTAGGCCTCCAGGGCCCACACCTCCATCTCACCGAAGCGCTGGCCACCGAACTGCGCCTTACCACCCAGCGGCTGCTGCGTGATCATCGAGTACGGACCGGTGGAACGGGCGTGGATCTTGTCGTCGACCAGGTGGTGGAGCTTCAGGATGTACATGTAGCCCACCGAGACCGGCATCGGCAGCTTCTCGCCGGTACGGCCGTCGAAGATGGTCGCCTTGCCGGAGCCGTCGATCAGGCGCACGCCGTCCCGGGTCTTACGGGTGGAGTCGAGCAGACCGATGATCTCCTCTTCCCGCACACCGTCGAAGACCGGCGAGGCGACCCGGGTGTTCGGCTCGGCCGAGCGACGGTCCGGGGTGATCAGCTTGGCCCAGTCGGGCTCGCCCTCGATCTCCCAGCCGCGCGAGGCGACCCAGCCCAGGTGCGTCTCCAGGACCTGGCCGACGTTCATCCGGCTCGGCACACCGAGCGGGTTGAGCACGATGTCTACCGGGGTGCCGTCCTCGAGGAACGGCATGTCCTCGACGGGGAGGATCTTGGAGATGACGCCCTTGTTGCCGTGCCGGCCGGCCAGCTTGTCGCCGTCGGTGATCTTCCGCTTCTGCGCCACGTACACGCGCACCAGCTGGTTGACGCCGGGGGGCAGCTCGTCGCCGTCCTCGCGGTCGAAGACCTTGACGCCGATGACCGTGCCGCTCTCGCCGTGCGGCACCTTCAGCGAGGTGTCCCGGACCTCCCGGGCCTTCTCACCGAAGATGGCGCGCAGCAGGCGCTCCTCCGGGGTCAGCTCGGTCTCACCCTTGGGCGTGACCTTGCCGACCAGGATGTCGCCGGGGACGACCTCGGCGCCGATCCGGATGATGCCCCGCTCGTCGAGGTCGGCCAGGACCTCCTCGGCGACGTTCGGGATGTCCCGGGTGATCTCCTCCGGGCCCAGCTTGGTGTCCCGGGCGTCGACCTCGTGCTCCTCGATGTGGATCGAGGACAGGACGTCGTCCTGCACCAGGCGCTGGGAGAGGATGATCGCGTCCTCGTAGTTGTGCCCTTCCCAGGACATGAACGCGACCAGCAGGTTCTTGCCCAGGGCCATCTCGCCCAGGTCGGTGGCCGGGCCGTCGGCGATGACCGAGCCGACCTCCAGGCGCGCACCCTCGTCCACCAGCACCCGCTGGTTGTAGGAGGTGCCCTGGTTGGAGCGGCGGAACTTGGCGATCTTGTACGTGGTGTGCGAGCCGTCGTCGTTCATCGTGGTGACGGCCTCGGCCGAGACCTCGGTGACGACACCGGCGGTGTGCGCGACGACCACGTCACCGGCGTCGACCGCGGCGCGGAACTCCATGCCGGTACCGACCAGCGGCGCCTCGGACTTCACCAGCGGCACGGCCTGACGCTGCATGTTCGAGCCCATCAGGGCGCGGTTGGCGTCGTCGTGCTCGAGGAACGGGATCAGCGCGGTGGCCACCGAGACCATCTGCCGGGCCGAGACGTCCATGTAGTCGACGTCGCCGGCCGGGACCAGCTCGGCCTCGCCGTCCTTCGAGCGGGACAGCACGGCTTCCTCGGCGAACCGGTTGTCCTCGGTCAGCAGCGCGTTCGCCTGGGCGACCACGACGTGGTCTTCCTCGTCCGCGGTCAGGTAGTCGATCTCGTCGAGCACCTGGCCGTTCTCGGCCTTGCGGTACGGCGTCTCGACGAAGCCGAACGGGTTGATCCGGGCGTAGGTGGCGAGCGAGCCGATCAGGCCGATGTTCGGGCCTTCCGGAGTCTCGATCGGGCACATCCGGCCGTAGTGCGAGGTGTGGACGTCACGGACCTCGAAGCCGGCCCGCTCACGGGAGAGACCACCCGGGCCCAGCGCCGACAGGCGGCGCTTGTGGGTCAGGCCCGCCAGCGGGTTGTTCTGGTCCATGAACTGCGAAAGCTGCGACGTTCCGAAGAACTCCTTGATCGACGCCACCACCGGGCGGATGTTGATCAGGGTCTGCGGGGTGATCGCCTCGACGTCCTGGGTGGTCATCCGCTCGCGGACGACGCGCTCCATCCGGGACAGGCCGGTACGGACCTGGTTCTGGATCAGCTCGCCGACGGTACGCAGACGACGGTTACCGAAGTGGTCGATGTCGTCGACCTCGACCACCAGGTCGATCGGCTCGCCGTTCTTGGTGCCCGGCATGGTGCTGCCACCGGCGTGCAGGGTCACCAGGAAGCGGATGGCGGCGATGATGTCGTCGACCGTCAGCACGCTGTCGGTCAGCGGCAGGCTCTCGCCCAGCTTCTTGTTGATCTTGTACCGGCCGACCTTGGCCAGGTCGTAGCGCTTCGGGTTGAAGTACAGGTTCTCCAGAAGCGTCTGCGCGGCCTCACGGGTCGGCGGTTCGCCCGGGCGCAGCTTGCGGTAGATGTCCAGCAGCGCCTCGTCGGTGCTGGCGGTGTGGTCCTTCTCCAGGGTCTGGCGGATCGAGTCGACCTCGCCGAACTCCTCGAGGATCTGCGCCTCGGACCAGCCCAGCGCCTTGAGCAGCACGGTGACGGACTGCTTGCGCTTACGGTCGATGCGGACACCGACCATGTCGCGCTTGTCGATCTCGAACTCCAGCCACGCACCGCGCGACGGGATCACCTTGGCCGTGTAGATGTCCTTGTCGGACGTCTTGTCGATCGAGCGCTCGAAGTACACGCCCGGCGAACGGACCAGCTGGGAGACGACCACGCGCTCGGTGCCGTTGATCACGAACGTGCCGCGCTCGGTCATGAGCGGGAAGTCGCCCATGAAGACGGTCTGGCTCTTGATCTCGCCCGTGGTGGTGTTCATGAACTCGGCCGTCACGAAGAGCGGGGCCGAGTACGTCATGTCCCGCTCCTTGCACTCGTCGATCGAGTACTTGGGCGGTTCGAAACGGTGGTCACGGAACGACAGGCTCATCGATCCGGAGAAGTCCTCGATCGGGGAGATCTCCTCGAAGATCTCCTCAAGACCGGAGGTGGTGGGGACGGCCTGGTTCCCGCCGTCGATGGCGGCCTGAACACGGCCCTGCCACTTGTCGTTGCCGAGGAGCCAGTCGAAGGCCTCGGTCTGCAATGCCAGGAGGTTCGGAACCTCAAGCGGTTCATGGATCTTGGCGAAAGAGATACGGCCTGACGGGGTAGTCGAGCCACTGAACGCGGTGCGCGAGGCAGCCAAGAGGGGTCCTTCCACGGGCCTGCGGGCGTAACGTGCGCGCTCTCTGGAACCCCGGCGAATGGGACGCACGGAGGGCAGAGGTCAGCGCAAAGGCTCACCCTACTCGTAAAAGGCCAGGACTGTCTAGCCGGCAATTTCAGCCGGTACTGGCAACCTCGGCACGACGCCGACGACGAGCCTGCGGCAAGGATCGGGCACAGCCCATTCACCTGCATCTTCACGCTCTGCGGCGGTGCTTGCAGAAAGAGCATGACAAGCGCTCAGACCAGCGTCAACCCCACGCGCCGCGACATTCCGGCGACCGGTGCGCGGACTTTGCGCCGACTTCTGGGCCTGTTCACCCGCTCCGGGCGGTGCGTAGGAGCATCGTCCGGAGTAACGACCCAGGTACCTGGCCGTTCGGCGGAGGTTACACCCGTGCGGGGCAAGATCAACCGCCTGGGGACGTAGCACGCACCTTGGCCGCGAACGGCCACCGGGTACGTGGGAATCATCCCAAAACAGCGGATCCCCGCGCCTGCGGCGCGGGGACCCGACCGTTACGTGAATCTGTGCCCGGCGGACCGGGCGTGAATCACTTGAGGGTGACGGTGGCGCCGGCGCCCTCGAGGGCAGCCTTGGCCTTCTCGGCCGTCTCCTTGTTGACCTTCTCGAGCAGAGCCTTCGGGGCGCTGTCGACCAGGTCCTTGGCTTCCTTCAGGCCCAGGCTCGTGAGGCCACGGACCTCCTTGATGACCTGGATCTTCTTGTCACCGGCGGACTCGAGGACGACGTCGAACTCGTCCTTCTCGGCCTCGGCCTCGGCCGGGGCGCCGGGGGCGGCCGCACCGGCGATGGCGACCGGGGCGGCCGCGGTGACGTCGAAGGTCTCCTCGAAGGCCTTCACGAACTCGGAGAGCTCGATCAGGGTGAGTTCCTTGAAGGCGTCGAGCAGTTCTTCGGTGCTGAGCTTCGCCATGATGGCTTTCCCTTTCGGTACTGCGCTGCGAGCCGGGCTACGCAACGAGGTCTGGAGGAGGGCCCTGCGAACCTGCACCGCAGGACCCGGAAGTTCTGGTGGAACCGGACTGACCGCCAGGTCAGGCCTCGGCGGTCTCCGCCTCGGCCTCGGGCGCCGGGGCGCCTTCGGCCTGCTTCGCCCGGAGCGCGTCGACGGTGCGGACCGTCTTGGACGGCAGAGCGTTGAAGAGCACGGCCGCCTTGGTGAGCGAGCCCTTCATCGCGCCAGCCATCTTGGCCAGCAGGACCTCACGGGACTCCAGGTCGGCGAGCTTGCGCACCTCGTCGGCGGTGAGCGGCTTGCCCTCGAGGAACCCACCCTTGACGACCAGCGCCGGGTTGGCCTTCGAGAAGTCACGCAGCGTCTTGGCCACCTCGACCGCGTCGCCGGTGATGAACGCGACCGCGCTCGGGCCGGCCAGGTCGCCGTCGAACGCCGTGACGCCGGCGTTCTGGGCGGCCAGCTTGGTCAGCGTGTTCTTGGTGACCGTGTAGGACGCGTGGTCCTTGATGCTCTTACGCAGCTGCGTGAGCTGGGAGACGGTCAGTCCTCGGTACTCGGTCAGGACCGCGGCGTTGGAACCGCGGAACTTCTCGGTGAGTTCTGCGATCGTCGCAGTCTTGTCTGCCCGTGCCATGGGACTCCTTCACTTCTGTTACCGGTGCACCCACGGCCCACAGAAACGCGAAAACGCCCCGCGCAGGCGCACGGGGCGTTGGAATTCACCCGCGCCGGAGCGCAGGGAAGATCAAAGCTTTACCGGTCACCTAACGCAGGTCGCCCACGAGTTGCGGGACCTTCGGCCGCTCCCGGTAAGAGAGCGGCGACCGGCGATCTTTGGCTCGGTCAAGAGTACGGGCAGCACCGGCCGAATCCAAAATCAGCGGCGCGGCAGCCGCACCACGCTGACGAAGAAGTCGTCGATCTGGCGGACCACCGAGATGAACCGCTCGAAGTCGACCGGCTTGGTCACGTAGGCGTTGGCGTGCAGGTCGTAGCTGCGCAGCACGTCCTCCTCGGCCTCCGAGGTGGTCAGCACCACCACCGGGATCTGGCGCAGCCCGGCGTCCTCCTTGACCACCTGCAGCACCTCGCGGCCGTGCATCTTGGGCAGGTTGAGGTCGAGCAGGATCAGGTCGGGCAGCTGGGCGTCCTGGTACGGCGGGCGCCGGTAGAGGAAGTCCAGGGCCTCGCTGCCGTCCCCGACCACGTTCAGCCGGCTGGTGACGCCGGTCTCCTCCAGCGCCTCCCGGGCCATCAGCACGTCGCCCGGGTCGTCCTCGACCAGCAGCACCGCGATCATCCGGTCACCTTCGTCGTACCAGCTGTCTTGGTCACATCGGCTGCCTTGGTCACCTCGGCGGTACCGGTCACCTTCGTGGTGCCGGCCCCGCTGAGGGCCTCCGGTGAGCCGGTGAGCTCGAGCTGGCTGGTGGTCACCGGCAGCGTCCAGCGGATCGTGGTGCCCGGGCCTTCGGCCTGCTCCGGCTCGTTCCCGGTGTTTTCCTTGGCGTCAGCGGTGATGGCCTGGGCGGGTTTGGGGTCCACCCAGATCCGCCCGCCGTGGTACTCCACGATCTTCTTGCACATCGCCAGGCCGATCCCGGTGCCGCCGTAGACCTCCTTGGCGTGCAGCCGCTGGAAGATCAGGAACACCCGGTCGGCGTACTCCGGCTCGATCCCGATGCCGTTGTCGGAGCAGGCGAACTCCCAGAAGTCGCCGTTGCGGCGCACACTGAGGCGGATCCGCGGGTCGGCCCCGGAACGGAACTTGATCGCGTTGCCGATCAGGTTCTGCAGCACCTGGGTCAGCAGCGGCGCCTCACCGTGCACCACCGGCAGCTCGTCCGCCTCGATCTGGGCGCCGGACTCCTCGCGAGCCGCCTCCAGCGCGTACATGGCGTTCTTCAGGCACTCGGCCAGGTCGACGTCGGCCGCCCCGGTGCCGATCCGGCCCACCCGGGAGAACTCCAGCAGGTCGTTGATCAGCTGCTGCATCCGCTTGGCGCCGTCCACCGCGAAGTGGATGTACTGGTCGGCCCGATCGTCCAGCTGACCGCCGTA
The DNA here is from genome assembly GCF_021129305.1 of Kineosporia babensis. GTDB lineage: Bacteria > Actinomycetota > Actinomycetes > Actinomycetales > Kineosporiaceae > Kineosporia > Kineosporia babensis. Next base: position 97,480 of record NZ_JAJOMB010000010.1, read on the forward strand.
GCGACGCTGCAGCATCTGGCAGAAGCTGGCCACCTTGCGCAGCGGCTCCTGCAGGTCGTGCGAGGCCACGTAGGCGAACTGCTCCAGCTCCCGGTTGGAACGCTGCAGCTCCTGGGTCTGCTCCTCCAGGCTGGCGCGGGCCCGGCCGACCTCCCGCCGGGCCTCGTCGGCCTGGTCGATCTCGGCCACCAGGCGCCGGCGCATCAGCTCGACGTCGTCGCCGAGCTGGACGAACTCCGGCGGGCCGGTGCCCACCACCACGTGGTCGAGTTCGCCGTTGGCCACCATCCGGGCCTCACCGGCCAGGTGGGTGGCCGGGTTGCTGACCCAGCGCCGCATCAGGCTCCACAGCACCACCCCGGCGATCAGGCAGATGATCGCGCTGAGCACCCCGATCCCGAAGCCCAGGTTGGTGATCCGGGACAGGTGCGCGGCCTCGGCCTGGCGCTCGGGCCGCAGGATGCCGATGGCCTCGTCGTACTCGGCCCGGAAGTCGTCGAACAGGGCCCGGCCGGCCGCGAAGTCCTGCGGGGTCAGGTCGTCGCCGTCATCGATGCCGCGGATGGTCGGGGCGGCGAAGTCCTGGTACCAGGTCTGGGCGGCGGCCTCGGCCTCGCGCATCGGCCCGATCGCGGCGGTGCCCGGCAGGACCGCGGCCACCTGCTGCGAGATCGGGTTGTCCCAGGGCTGCCCGGAGTCGTTCAGCGGTTCCAGCGCCGAGCGTTCGCCGGTCAGCGCGTAGCCCCGGATCGCGGTCTCGGAGTCGAGCATCGCGATGAAGTAGTTCTGCGAGGTGCGCAGGCCCTCGTAGTAGTCCTCGACCACCTTCGCCTGCACGTCGCGGGTCTCCAGCAGGGTGATCACGGCGGCCCCGACCACTGCGGTCAGCAGCGCCACCACGAAAGCCAGGGCGGCGGCGATCCGGCCGTGCACACCCCAGGCCTGCGGATGCCAGACCCGCTGCCAGCCGGCCGGGCGGGCCGGGCGTTCGGGCCGGGTGAACAGCTCGCTCACTGGAACTCCCGCGGCCACTGCACAGCTATCACCGCGACGTCGTCGGGCAGTTCGCCGCCGTGCGCGCTCTGCACCCGGTCGAGCAGGTCGTCGACCACCGCGGCGCCGTCGTCGCCCACTGCGCGGCTGGACTGGGCCAGCTCGAGCAGACCGGGCACCCCGAGCTCGTGCTGCAGCCCGCGCCCGCGGGAGCCCTCGACCAGGCCGTCGGTGTAGAACATCAGCCGCCAGCGGGCGGGCAGGGTGATCTTGCGACCGCGCCAGGCACCGGGCGGCAGCAGGCCCAGGGCCAGGCTGGCCGGGTCCCCGGGCAGCTGGGTGGGCACCGGGTCGAGCAGCATCGGCGGCAGGTGCGCGGCCAGCCACAGGTGCGCGGTGAGCCGGTCGGCGTCGATCACACAGAGCGTGGCCTGGACGAAGATCTCCTCCGAGCGGCGCTCGCGGATCAGGACGTCCTCCAGCACCGGCAGAAGACGGTTGGGGTCGACCCCGGCGATCACCAGGGCGCGCCAGGCGACCCGCAGGCTCACCCCGAGGGCGGCCTCTTCCGGCCCGTGCCCGGCCACTCCCCCGATCAGCACGAACACCCGGCCGTCGGGCGCCTCGACCACGTCGTAGAAGTCGGCGCCGAGCAGGTCACCGGCCTGCGGGCGGTAGCGGGCGGTGACGCCCAGCGCAGGGTCGCGGGTCTGGGTCAGCGGCAGCAGGCCGCGTTCCAGCCGGGCGTACTCCTGGGTGCGCACCTCGCTGGCGTACAGCTGACGGGACTGCTCCTCGGCCCGCCGGCGCTCCATCGCATAACGGATCGCCCGGCTCAGCAGTTCGCCGTCCACCTGGCCCTTGACCAGGTAGTCCTGCGCCCCGGCGGCCACCGCAGCGGCACCCGAGCGCTCGTCGTCCAGGCCGGTGAAGCAGATCACCGCCACGTCGGAGGCCTCGTCGAGCAGGGTGTGCACGACGTCCAGGCCCTGGCCGTCGGGCAGCCCGAGGTCGAGCAGCACGCACCCGAAACGGGTGCGGCGCAGCAACTCCCGGGCCTGCTTCAGGCTCCGGGCGCGGACGATCTCGAAGCCGCTACCGGCCAGGTCCAGAAGATCCTCGACGATCAGTGCGTCGCCGTCGTCGTCCTCGACGAGCAGCAGCCTGCTCTCCGAGCGGGCCGCCGGTTCCTCCAGACGTTCCGTTTCGTACACCGGGCCTCCGCCCCACACATTCCGCGCACAGCAGACAGCGCTGGGGCCCGGCTGCTGGACCCTCGCCGCGGAAGCCATCTCCGCTGACGCCGCGCCTGATAACCCTACCTTGCGGATCCGGCCAAATTGACCTTGCCCAGGCGTGCCGATCCTGCTGTGTACCGAACGGTGATGATCATGCGAACGGCCCCGTCCGCGATCGCGAACGGGGCCGGTCGTCAGGTTCTGCGGGGCGGGCGGCGCCCGCCCCGTCGTCAGGCGAGCAGGCTCAGGCCTGGCTCTCCTCGAGGTTCTTCACCGCGTTGGGGTCGACCGGGATGCCCGGGCCCGACGTGGTGCTGACCGTGGCCTTCTTCAGGTAACGGCCCTTGGCGGCCGACGGCTTCAGACGCATGACCTCGTCGATCGCGGCCGCGTAGTTCTGCACCAGCTGGGTCTCGGAGAACGAGGCCTTGCCGATGATGAAGTGCAGGTTGGAGTGCTTGTCCACGCGGAACTCGATCTTTCCGCCCTTGATCTCCTCGACCGCCTTGGCGACGTCCATGGTCACCGTGCCGGTCTTCGGGTTCGGCATCAGGCTGCGCGGACCCAGGATCTTGCCCAGGCGACCGACCTTGCCCATCAGGTCGGGGGTCGCCACGACGGCGTCGAAGTCCAGGAACCCACCCTGGATCTTCTGGATCAGGTCGTCCGAGCCGACCAGGTCGGCGCCGGCGGCCTCGGCCGCAGCGGCCCGGTCACCGGTGGCGAAGACCAGAACCCGGACGGTCTTGCCGGTGCCGTTCGGCAGGTTCACGGTGCCGCGCACCATCTGGTCGGCCTTACGCGGGTCGACGCCCAGCCGGAACGCGACCTCGACGGTCGCGTCGTACTTGGTGGACGACGTCTCCTTGGCCAGCTTGACCGCCTCGAGCGGGGAGTACAGCTCGTCGCTGTCGATCTTCTCCGCCGCTGCGCGGTAGGACTTGCTGCGCTTCATGGTTCTCCTCCTGGAGAGCTGTGGTCAGCGGGCCGCGCAGGCCCTGCCACGTGGTGCTGGAAGTGAAAGTTCAGACCGGACGGACTCAGCCCTCGACCGTGATGCCCATCGAGCGGGCGGTACCGGCGATGATCTTGGACGCCTGGTCCAGGTCACCGGCGTTGAGGTCCTCGAGCTTCGTGGTGGCGATCTCGCGGACCTGGGCGGCGGTGAGGTTGCCGACCTTGGTCTTGTGCGGCTCGCCGGAGCCCTTGGCCACACCGGCGGCCTTCTTGATCAGCTCGGCGGCCGGCGGGGTCTTGGTGATGAAGGTGAAGGAACGGTCTTCGTAGACCGTGATCTCCACCGGGACCACGCTGCCGCGCTGGCCTTCGGTCTTGGCGTTGTAGGCCTTGCAGAACTCCATGATGTTCACGCCGTGCTGACCGAGCGCGGGGCCGATCGGCGGGGCGGGAGTGGCCTGGCCGGCGTTGATCTGCAGCTTGATCAGAGCTGAGACCTTCTTCTTGGGGGGCATGACGCTGTTCCTTTTTCCGGGTGGGTGGACGATCAGATCTTGGAGACGTCGGCGAACGAAAGTTCCACCGGGGTCTCCCGACCGAAGATCGAGACCAGCACCTTGAGCTTCTGGGCGTCGGCGTTGATCTCGGAGATGGTGGCCGGCAGGGTCTCGAACGGGCCTTCCATCACGGTGACGGTCTCGCCGACCTCGAAGTCGACGACCTTCACCTCGGACTTGCTCGAGCTCGAGGACTTGGCCGGCTCGGCCGGCGCCAGCGCCGGGGCGAGCATCGAGAAGACCTCGTCCAGGCTGAGCGGGACCGGCTGGTGGGTGTGCCCGACGAAACCGGTGACGCCCGGGGTGTGCCGGACGGCGCCCCAGGACTCGTCGGTGAGGTCCATCCGGACCAGGACGTACCCGGGGATCCGGACCCGGCGCACCTGCTTGCGCTGGCCGTTCTTGATCTCGGTGACGTCTTCCATCGGCACCTCGACCTGGAAGATGTAGTCCTCCATGTTGAGGCTGGTGGTGCGGTTCTCGAGGTTGGCCTTGACCCGGTTCTCGTAACCCGCGTAGGAGTGGATCACGTACCAGTCGCCGGGGGCCCGGCGCAGGCCGGCCTTGAACTCCTCGACCGGGTCGCCGGGAGGCTCGTCGTCGGCGCCCGCGGTGGGGGCGGCGTCCGGCTGGTCGTCGGTGGGCTGCGCGTCGTCGCTCGCGGGCGACTCGTCCTGTTCGAGGGCGTCGGCCACCTCGTTACGGGTGGCGCCGTCGAGACCGTCCTGCGCGAGGTCGGTCTCCTCCTCGGTGAACTGCGAGGTGTTCTCGGACACGCTTTGTCCTGCTTCCCTTCGTACCGTCCGGCCTGGTCTGGTTCGGTCAGGCCCAATCCTGGCGATCAGCACCCGGCAGCAGCCTTGCCGGCCGGTGGGCGAGCTAGTCGCTGCCGCCGAACGCCCAGAGGACGAGCTTGCCGAAGCCGAAGTCGAGTGCCGACACGTACAGCATCACGGCCAGGACGAAGACCAGCACCACGGAGGTGTAGGTGATCAGTTCGGTCCGGGTGGGCCGGACCACCTTGCGCAGCTCGGCCACGACCTGCCGCAGGAAGAGCAGCGGCCCGCCCCTGCGCTTCTTCGTCGACGACGTGCTGCTCACGGTCCTCACCTGGTTGTCGAGGCCTGGATGCCATGGTCAGGCCAGGACCGCCCCGCCCCCACCGGAGTGGGGAACTGGGATCGGCCCGTGATCTCGGCCCGCACCGAAGAGGTTCGGTGCGGACCCTTGTCAGCCTCGCGGTACGTCCTGTTTCCGCGAGCACATATCGCAGGGCAGGAGGGACTCGAACCCCCAACCGCCGGTTTTGGAGACCGGAGCTCTGCCAATTGAGCCACTGCCCTACAAGCGGATGCTCGATGCCAGCTGAGCACACCATCGGCGTGCGCCAGCATGGCGGTTCGCAACCACCCGGAGTGAGTCTACGCATCTCCAGGGGTCTGGGTCGAACCGGCACGTCGGCGCGGGTTTGCAGGCCACTCACCGAGCCGGGCGTCCACCGACCGGTGGACCCCGGTTCAGCCTGCTGGTAGTCCCCCACCGCAGGCCCGCTGACCAGGATGGACGCATGGCGGCGACGAGCACGGCCGGCCCGGCGCAGATCCGGGTCCGCGGACTCACCAAACGTTACGGCGACCACATCGCGGTCGACGACCTGAGCCTGGAGATCCCGGCCGGGGAGGTCTTCGCCCTGCTCGGCCCGAACGGGGCGGGCAAGACCACCACCACCGAGATCCTCGAGGGCTACCGCGATCGCGACGCCGGTGAGGTGAGCGTGCTCGGCCAGGACCCGCAACGGGCCGGCCGGGCCTGGCGCGCCCGGATCGGGATCGTGCTGCAGACCAGCAACGACTACGCCGAGCTGAGCGTGACCGAGCTGGTCGGGCACTTCGCCCGCTACTACCCCCGGCCGCGCGATCCGGACGAGGTGATCGAGGCGGTCGGGCTGCAGGACAAGCGCCGGGCCCGGGTGCGGGCCCTGTCCGGGGGCCAGCGCCGCCGGCTGGACGTGGCGCTGGGCATCGTCGGCGCCCCCGAGCTGCTGTTCCTCGACGAGCCCACCACCGGCTTCGACCCGCAGGCCCGGCGCTCGTTCTGGGAGCTGATCCGGCGGTTGCGCACCGAGGGCACGACGATCCTGCTGACCACGCACTACCTGGACGAGGCCGAGCAGCTGGCCGACCGGGTCGGGGTGATCGCCGGCGGCCGGCTGATGGCCGTGGACAGCCCGGCCCAGCTGGGCGGACGCCAGAGCCGGCGGGCGCAGGTGATCTGGCGCGACAGCCGCGAGGCCACCGACACCCCCACCCGGCTGGTGGGCGAGCTGGCCGGGCGCTACCCCGGCGAGATACCGGACCTGCAGGTGCTGCGCCCCACGCTGGAGGACATCTACCTGGACCTGATCGGAGAGCACTCGTGAGCGGCCCGGCCCTGCCCGGTGCGCTGCGGCTGGGGCTGGCCCGCACCGGGATCGAGCTCAAGGAGTTCTTCCGGCTGCGCGAGACGGTGGTCTTCACCTTTTCGTTCCCGGTGATCCTGCTGTTCGTGTTCGGCTCGGTGTTCGACGCCGAACTGGCCCCCGGCGTCTCGTTCGCGCAGTACTTCACCGCCGGGATGCTCGCCTCCGGGATCATGCTGTCCAGCTTCCAGACGCTGGCCATCGGGATCGCCGTGGAACGGGACGAGGGCACGCTGAAACGCCTGCGCGGCACCCCGATGCCGCCGCTGGCCTACTTCCTCGGCAAGATCGGCCTGGTGCTGGTGACCAGCGTGGTCCAGGCCGTGGTCCTGCTGCTGCTCGGGGCGCTGCTACTGAACCTCGAACTGCCCACCGACCCGCTGCTGTGGCTGCGCCTGGCCTGGGTCTTCGGGCTGGGGGTGGCGGCCGGCACGACCGCCGGGATCGCCTACTCGACCCTCGCCCGATCGTCCAAAAGCGCTTCCGCCGTGGTGGTTCCGGTGGTCGTCGTGCTGCAGTTCATCTCCGGAGTGTTCTTCGTGTTCACCGACCTGCCCGGCTGGATGCAGGCGATCGGCTCGATCTTCCCGCTGCGCTGGCTCGCCCAGGGCATGCGCTCGGTGTTCCTGCCGCCGGAGTTTGCCGCGATGGAGGCCGGCGGTTCCTGGCACCTGGGGGCCACCGCCCTGATACTGACCGCATGGCTGGTGGCCGGGATGCTGCTGGCGCTGCGGACCTTTCGCTGGCAGCGCCACGACCAGAAATGAACTCGGTCCACGTCTGGAACCGCTTCGAGCAGGTCTGGGCCGTCGGTTTCTGGATCCTGCTGGCCCTGATCACCGTGGGCCTGGTGATCAGCACCGAGGTCCCGGCGGCGAACCGGGTCACCGGCCTGGCCTGCGCCGTGGTGATCATGGTGGCGTTCGCCGGGCTGCGGCCGAGCTCGTACGAGCCCGGCGCCAAGGAGAAGACCTATCTGTGCGTGGCGATCGCCGCCACCGGCGTGGCCGCGGCGGCGGCGCCCTCGCTGACCCTGCTCCTGTCGGTGATCTTCGCCCAGGTCTGGCTGTACTCCCGGACCCATCGCGAGGCACTGGGGTTCTGCGCGCTGACCGGATTCGCCTGCACCGTGGGCCTGCTGACCTCCTCCGGCTGGACCTGGGAGGTGACCCGGATCACCGCTCCGGCGATGCTGGTGAGCACCGCGTTCAGCGCCGGTCTGGGCCTCTGGATCAGCCGGATCATCGAGCAGTCGGCCGAAAGGGCCGACCTGATCGGCGAACTGGAGAGCACCCGGGCGGAACTCGGCCAGGCGTACCACACTCAGGGTGTGCAGGCCGAACGCGAGCGCCTGGCCCAGGAGATCCATGACACCCTGGCCCAGGGATACACCAGCATCATCATGCTCACCCAGATCGCCCGGGCCGGGCTGGAGGCGGCCGGCCCCCTCGACCCGGCGAAGCTGGAGGAGCGGCTGGCGATGATCGAGGAGGTGGCCCGGGAGAATCTGGGCGAGGCCCGGGCCCTGGTCGCCGCCTTCGCCCCGGTCGGGCTGGACGGCGCCACCCTGGCCGATGCGGTGCGCCGGCTGACCGGGCGGTTCGGCGCGGAGACCCAGATCGCCGCGCAGGTCTCGGTGCAGGGCGAGCTGACCGGCCTGACCCGCGACCGTGAGGTGGTGCTGCTGCGCTCGGCCCAGGAGGCGCTGGCCAACGTGCGCCGGCACGCCGCCGCCCGCTCGGTCACCGTGCAGCTGGCCGGGGCCGAGGAGCAGGTGCGGATCGAGATCTGTGACGACGGAAAGGGGTTCGACGTGTGGGCCAAGGACCAGCCTCTGGGGTTCGGGCTGACCGGGATGCGGGACCGGGCCCAGGCCTGCGGTGGTGAGCTCGTCCTGATCAGCTCCCCCGGCTCCGGCACCCGGGTGTCGGTACGGGTACCGCGCACCCCGGCCGAGGCCGGGCGGTGATCCGGGTCCTGGTCGCCGACGACCACCCGATCGTGCGCTCCGGGTTGGCCGGCCTGCTCGACGTGGAGACGGACATGACCATCGTGGGCGAGGCCGGTGACGGTGAGGAGGCGGTCGCCCGGGCCACCGCGCTGCGGCCCGACGTGGTGCTGATGGATCTGCGGATGCCCGGCTTGGACGGGGTCGGGGCCACCCGCCGGATCACCGCCGCCCTGCCGCAGACCCGGGTGCTGGTGCTGACCACCTACGACACCGACGACGACATCGTGCACGCGGTGGAGGCCGGGGCCACCGGTTACCTGCTGAAGGACACGCCGCGCCCGGTCCTGGTGGATGCCGTGCGCTCGGCCGCCCGGGGCGAGACCGTGCTGGCCCCGCCGGTCGCGGCCCGGCTGGTCTCGCGCCTGCGCACGCCGGCCCCGGCGCCGCTGGTGAACCCACTCACGCCGCGCGAGGTCGAGGTGCTGCGGGCGGTGGCCCGGGGCCTGTCCAACGCGGAGATCGGCCGCTCTCTCTTCATCGGCGAGGCGACCGTGAAGACGCATCTGCTCAGGGTTTTCGCCAAGCTCGGGGTGGATGACCGGACCCGCGCGGTGACGGCGGCGATGGAACTGGGCATCCTGCCGCCGCCCGCCACCCGCTGACCTACATCACCCCGACCCGCTGGAACTCGTCGATGCCGAGCTGGTTCAGCGCGGCCTTGTAGGAGTCCTGGCGGCGCAGCTGGGCCAGTTCGTAGCGCCAGGTGGCCAGGTCCTGCTGCCACAGCGCGACGAACTCGGCCAGCTCGTGCGAGGTGATCCGGTCAAGCCGCTCCTGCCCGGCCCGCACTGCCTCCAGCTGCTGCAGCGCCGCCGGGGTGAACCGGGCCAGCGCTTCCAGCCGGGCCACCACCTCGCCGTGCAGCTGCCGGCGCCCGTCGATCACCTGCGACCAGTAACCCCGGTAGCGGGCCGGCTCGACGATCTTCGTACGGTCGGCCACCGGCCCCTTACCCACCAGCCCGAGCAGCAGGTCGGCCGGCGACTGATGCAGGAGCGCGAAAAGCCCCTCCCCCAGCACGTCGCCGAACTCCTCGCGAGCGGCCCGGCGGGGGTCGAACGGGTTGTACGGCTGCTGGTCGACCGTGCCGGGCAGGGCCATCCGCCGATCGCGCACCGCCTCCCAGCAGAACAGCCAGTCCTCGTTGTAGACGGCTGGGAAGAACGGCAGCGGCCGGGTGAGGTCCACCAGGAGGCAGCCCCCGGCCAGGAAGGTGTCCTGGGTCAGGCCCACGGTGCGCCGGGCATGGCAGACCACCGAGTTGTCCGGGAACTCGTGGGCCGGCCAGCTCGCCATCGACGCGCCGCCCGGGCCCAGCATCGATACTCCCCGGGCAATTTCCGACGCCGGCGGGGGCTGAATGTCGTCGTCCAGGAACAGCAACCGCCGCCAGCCCAGCTGCCGGGAGAGCAGAAGAGCCACGTTGCGTTTGGTGCTGGCGTCCAGGTACGGCGCCGGGTCCGCAGCTGAGCCGACCAGCTCAACCACCCCGGTGGTGACGTCCGCGCCGGCGGCGACCACTTCGTCCTTAGTTTGAAAGCTTTTGGACGCTCTTGGGTCGCCGACACCGGCGGCGGCCGCGACCGGTCTGAACCGATGCCGCGACTCCAGCGCGAGCTCACGGGTACGCATCCGGCGTACCGCGGTCGGAGGTTCCTCGGGGATCGCGAAAGCGACCCCCTGCCAGCTGTCCAGCTCCCTGGCGACGTCCTCCACCCGGGCGCGACCGCTGCAGGCCACCACCAACGGGCAGTCGAGCTCCTCCGCCAGCGCGACGGCGGCGCTCAGCCCCTGACTAGGTCTGCTGGCCGGCACCACCACCGCGCAGACCGTGTCCGGATAGACCTCCGGCCATTCCGGCCGGACCAGATGAGCATGTGATGGACGATGTGCAACCGCCCGTACCGATTCCCCGTGCAGCACAAAGGCACCCGCCTTCCCCCGTGCAGTGACAGCGGTTGGCGGGAGCGTATTCGCTGTCAGAACGTAACTTTCCGGCCCCTGTCAGTAGTCGATGCTGACCGGGCGACGCGATCCTGACAACCCTGTTCCGCCTCCGGGTGCGGCCAGCGGGCCCGCACCGAGGCCAGCAGCCGCGGAATTTCGGTCTCGGTCTCCGGCCCGGCCGCCTCCTGCGACAGCCTGACCAGCACGGACTTCCAGAAGTCCCAATCCTGACGCCACTTGGTGGTGTAGGCGAGCAGTTTTCGGTGATGCAGCTGCTGGTGCGTCCAGAGTGCAGTGTTCATGCAGACCACCACCGGGTCGTCCGACCGGGGTGGTTTGCCCTCGTCCCAGAGCAGCAGGTCGCCGGCCCGGCCCCGGACGATGGTGCGCAGCAGGGTGCGGCGCCGGGCCATCACCCGCTTCCAGTACTGCCCGCTCACCACCCGGGCGAAGGCCGGGCCGTGGTCCTCGGCCAGGTTCATCAGCCCCTCGGCGAGGATCTCCCCGGTCTCCTCCGAACGGGCCCGCTCCGGGCAGAACGCCTCGTACGGTTTCTGGTGCACCGGCCCGGCGTGGGCCAGTGCCCGCTGGTAGTCCCGGGCCCCGGCCAGGGTCTGCAGCACCAGCATCCAGTCCTCGTTGTAGACCCCGTGCGGGAAGAACGCGGTGTCCTCGCCGACCCGCAGCAGCAGGGCCCCGCTGCTGATGAAGATGTCCTGGGGCAGGCCGACCAGTGGCCGGGCGTGCCCGACCACCGAGTTGTCGTCGAAGTCGCGCAGCGTCCAGCCGACGATCATCAGGTCCGGGTCCTCGTTCAGCACCCGCAGGGCGTGCGCCAGGTAGCGCGGGGTGAGGGTGGGGCCCTGGGCGGCGGCCCGGATGTCGTCGTCCAGGAAGAGCACGAACTCCCAGCCGAAGCGCACCGCCAGCATGATCCCGAGGTTGCGCTTCCAGCCCACGTCGTTGCACCGGTGCAGGCTGCTCAGTTCGTCCTCGGCGGTGGCGAACCCGGGCTGCCAGGAGGGCGAGACGCTGTCCAGGTCCACCAGCACCAGGGCATCACCGAGCAGGTCACGAACGCTCTGCGGGAACTCCTCCGGCAGGGCGTCGCGACTGTGCACGACGATCAGCGGGCAGCCGTGGGTCAGGGCGATGTCGGCGGCGAAGAGCAGGCCCTCTTCGGTGAGCCGGAAGGACCGGCCGGTGGGGACCACGATGCCGCCCACCCGCCGGCCGGTGTCTGGACGCCGGGCGCCCAGCAGCGGGCCGTAGGCGCACAGTTCGCTGCCCTCCGGCGGCAGGGCCGGTCGCCCCGGGCCGAAAAGGCTGGTCAGCAGAACCGAATGGGTGGCCCGGTAGTCGGCCGAGGAGTCGGGCCGGGGTTCCTGCACCGGGACCGGCAGTTCGTCCGGGGCCACCGGGACGACGAAGTCCGGCTCGACCACGACGGCGAGAGCGGGCTCGGCGGGGACGGTGGCGTCCGGCGTCGTCGGGACGGCGAGCGGGCGCGGGTCAGGGTGCGTCCGCAGGAAGGACGCATGAGGCATCGAAGGCATGGCCCGGTTTTCGTCTTGGGCGGCCGGGCCCGCCGGGCCCGGCCGCGATCAGAGAATCAGGAGTATCGGATCCGGGTGCTGGACCGGCCCAGGTCGGGCGTCATCGTGGTTCCGGCGATCACCGAGACCCGCAGCAGCATCCAGAAGTCCTCGGGGTCGACGTTGCTGTCCACCCACTGCTCGTTCCGGCCCCGGAACCGGGCATCGGTGAATGCCCTTACCGCGCCGTAGGTTCCGCGACTGAACATGCCCCCGAACCGGGTTGCGGTCGAACCGGGGTTGAACGGGTTACGGCTACGGTGCACGATCGCGACGTCGGAGGTCAGCTCGGGCGCGCCGAGATGGAAGCGCCGATTGCGGTCGTCGTCGGTACCGCGGACCCATTTCGGCCGGTGCGACTCGGTGGTCACCGCGTTCGCCGGCTCGGTGGTCGGGATGTTCTCGGCGTCGAGGGGGATCTGCACCTCGCCGTCGAACTCCACGCCGTCCGGATCCCACTGCATCCGGACCGGGGTGTCCAGCCGCTCGCGCAGGATCTCCAGCACCGTGGTGGACCCGCCGATCGGCACCTCGCCCAGGCTCTCGTCGACCCCGCCGAGCAGGATCAGGTGCCCGGTGAGCTGGTCGGCCGAGCTCACCCGGTCGTAGGTCAGCCAGCTGACCTCCGCGGTCGGGCTCTCCGCGCGTACGTGACCGACCAGTTCGACCAGGGCGTCGATGTCCGCGTTGTAGAGGTTGCGGACGAAGTTGGGGTGGTTCTCGTTGGTGGTGTACTGCACCGCCGGGAGCAACTCGCCCGCCTGCGCCCGCTGCTGCGTGTAGCCCAGTTGCCGGCTGCTCAACGGGGTGCAGAGGATGGTGACCGGCTGGCCGTCCGCGTAGTACAGGAACCGCCCGCCCAGCGCGCCGGTCTCCCGGTCCTGCTCGCTGGGTTCGTCCAGCACGCTGTTGCGCAGGGCCCGCAGTTCGTCGAACAGCCGCTCCCGGGCGAACTCCTCCTCCTGGGAGAGTGCGTCCTCGTCCAGCGGGATCAGCTTGTCGCCCTGCAGCGACCGCTCCGTGCAGAACAGCAGGGCGTAACCGGCCAGCCGGTCCTCGGGCGGGGTGGCCGCCCCGCTCTCCCAGGAACTGACCAGGGCGCCGCTCAGGCCCAGCGCCTGAGAGACCTGCTTCTGCGTGAGCGCCTGGGGGAACTGCCGGTTGCGCAGGGCCCGCAACCGGCTTCCCAGACGGATGTCTCCTGACTCTGCCACCGCCGCACCCCCGCTTCACTGAAGTCCGCTGGAACTACAGTCGATTCCGACCACTCAAGTTAACCACTGAAGGGCTTCAGCCGGGGAGATCCTGAGCGGAATTCAAACAGCACGTGTCACGCACCGGCGAAATCGTTGCCAGACCTCAGAGAATTCCGCACTTAGCCAGGTCGACATTTCTTTAATGACATTGATTAATGCCAGAGTCCTGTCGAAACTGACAACGTTGCAGGGCTTCTGGACCGCCCGCCGGTGAAGCTCAGCCGAAGCGCGCCGTACATCAGTGAGCACCAACCGTGCAGGGCTGAATGGCGCTGAAGTTTCATTTATTGCCCAGAATTGTTCCTGAAACGGCTTGCCGTCCGGCTTCAGGTTGGCCACACTGATATCAGGCGCTTTTCAGCTGAACACCAGTCACCCCGTCGGCCACTTCAGCGGCGGAACTGACGGACCGCAAGCCTTCACCACAAGCTTCAGCGCCGCAGCAACACCGAAGGCTCCGCGGACTCAGCGGTCGCTCTGCGACGCGCACCTTGCTCGGCACCACGAGGGAGGGGAACCAAGTGGGCTTCACCGCGGGCAGCGCATCAAGTATGAACACTCTCGTCGCATCGGGGGGTAGCGACGGGCAGCAAGGCATTCTCGTACTGGTCTTCATCGTGCTCTTCGCCGTCGCACTCACCGTCATGAACCTGGTCAACCGTTTCCGGCAGCCGTTCGTCGTGGTCCTGCAGAACCCGTTCAAGCTCCTGGTGAAGACGGTGATGCTGGGGGTCACCACCACGGTGGTCACCGTCGCCGTCATCTCGATCATCATCGCCACCGCCGGCTCGCCGAGCTGAACCGCTCGCCCGGCCGCACCACCTGCACCACCCGCCGTCCTGGGCGAAACCCGCCCGACGACAACAGCTTCCGGATCGGACAGGGTCTGTCCCCCGTCGGGCCTCACCGAGCCGGAGCCGCGCTCAGATCAGGCGCGGCGTCTGGTCACCGTCCTGCTTGAGGGTGCGGGACGGTGACCGGGCTCATCAAGGGCGTGGCTCCGGGTCGCCGCCGGAGCCACGCCCTCATCCCGTTCTCCGCCGTTCTCAGACGTTCTCGGTGGCGCCGGCCCAGGCCTCGACCTCGGCCAGCAGCGACTTCTTCACGTCGTCAGGGGCCCGGGATGCCTCGATCGAGGAGGCGGCCAGGTGCCGCAACCCGGCATCGGAAAGGCCGTGCACGTCGCGGGCGGCCTGGTACTGCGCGGCCAGCCGGGGCCCGAACAGCAGCGGGTCGTCGGCGCCGAGGGCCAGCCGGGCTCCGGCCTCGATCAGGGCGGGCAGCGGCACGTCGGCCAGGGTCGGGTACACCCCCAGGGCCACGTTCGAGGCCGGGCACACCTCCAGAGCCACCCCGGCCTGGATCACCCGGTCGAGCACCTCGGGGTTCTCGGCCGAGCGCACCCCGTGCCCGAGCCGGTCGGGCTGCAGCGTGTCCAGAGTCAGCTGCACATGCTCCGGCCCGCGCAGTTCACCGCTGTGCGGCACGCTGGCCAGCCCGGCGTTGCGGGCGATCCGGAAGGCCTGGGCGAACTCCTCGGTGTCGCCCCGGCGTTCGTCGTTGCTCAGCCCGAAGCCGACCACCGTGCCCGGCCCCTCACCGGCGTAGCGGGCGGCCAGCCGGGCCAGGGTGCGGGCGTCCAGCGGATGCCGCATCCGGCTGGCCGCGACCACGATCGCCACCTGGCAGCCGGTGGTCTCGGTGGCCTCCCGGGCGGCGTCGAGCACGATCTCCAGGGCCGGGGTCAGGCCGCCCACGTGCGGGGCGTACGAGGTGGGGTCGACCTGCATCTCCAGCCAGCGCGAGCCCTCGGCGGCATCGTCCTGCGCCGCCTCGATCACCAGCCGGCGCATGTCGTCCGCGTCCCGCACACAGGCCCGGGCCGCGTCGTACAGGCGCTGGAAACGGAACCAGCCCCGCTCGTCCGGGGTCAGCCGGAGCAGATGGTGCTCGCGCAGGGTCTCCGGCAGCCGGATCCGGTGTTTGGCCGCCATCTCCTGCAGGGTCGCCGGCCGCATCGAGCCGGTGAAGTGCAGGTGCAGGTGGGCCTTGGGCAGGGTGCTGACCGGCGGGAGGACTGGCTGCATGACGAGAGTTTGCCAGGTTCAGCTCTAGAGCTGGCACCCGATCAGCTCGGGCTCGGGCACCAGCCGCACGCCGTAGATCTTCTCCACCCCGTCGCGCACCTGCCGGGCCACGTCCAGCACGTCGGCCGCCGAGGCCGGCCCGCGGTTGGTCAGGGCCAGCGTGTGCTTGGTGGAAAGACTGGCCGGACCGGGCAGGCCGAAGCCCTTCGGGAAGCCGGCGTGGTCGATCAGCCAGGCGGCGGACGTCTTCACCAGACCGTCGGCGCTCGGGTAACGAGGTGCCTCCGGGGGCAGTGCGGCGGCCTGATCGGCGGGCAGCACGGGGTTGGTGAAGAACGAGCCGGCACTCCAGGTGTCGTGATCGGCCGGATCGAGCACCATGCCCTTTCCGGACCGCAGTTTGAGGACGTTCGAGCGCACCTGGGCGAGCGGCACCCGTTCTCCGGTCTCGACTCCCAGAGTGCGGGCCAGTTCGGCGTAGCGCACCGGCTCGCTCAGATCGGCGACCACGAACTGGAAGGTGACCTGCAGCACCACGTAGCGCGGGCCCCCGGCGAAGCGCTCGCGCTTGAACCGCGAGTCGCGGTAGCCGAAGCGGCAGTCGGCCGCGGCCAGGGTGCGGATCTTCTGCTCGGCGCGGTCCCAGGTGCGCACGCTGGCGATGGTGCCGGAGACCTCCTGGCCGTACGCGCCCACGTTCTGCACCGGCGTCGCACCGGTGGAGCCGGGGATCCCGGACAGTGCCTCGACGCCGATCCAGCCTTCGCCGACCGCGTGCTCGACCACCGCGTCCCACGGCTCACCGGCCTCGACCGTGATCTCGGCCCCACCGCAGTAGTCGACCGAGTGCACGGTGATCCCCCGCGAGGCCACCTGCACGACCGTGCCGTCGAACCCGGCGTCGCCGATCACCAGGTTGGAACCGCCGCCGACCAGCAGTACCGGTTCACCCGCCTGGTCGGCCGCGCGGACGGCGGCCACCAGTTCGTCGGCGGTGGAGGCGAGAACGTGCCGCCGGGCCGGACCGCCCACTCGCAGGGTTGTCAGTTCGCCCAGCCGCACCATTTCCGCCATCCTCCGCTCAACCACTCCACCTACCGCAGCTTCACCAGCGGCTGTGCTCGTCCGGCCGGGTGAAGCAGATCCAGATCTAGGGCAGGCGGACCACAGCGATCGCCTTGCCCAGCACCTTCTGCTCACCGCTGAGCGCGGTCAGGGTGACCGTGGCGGTACGGGCCTCTTGATCGGTCTTGGTGACCTTGCCGCCGAAGGTGAGTGTGGCGCCGGTCTCGTCGTCCGGCACCGGCACCGGGTTGGTGAACCGCACGCCGTACTCCAGCACCGCGCCCGCGTCGCCCACCCATTCACTGACGTACCGGCCGCCGAGAGCCATCGTGTACATCCCGTGCGCGATCACCCCGGGCAGGCCGACCGAGGTGGCGACCCGCTCGTTCCAGTGGATGACGTTGAAGTCGCCGCTGGCCCCGGCGTAGCGGATCAGGTCGGCCCGGGTGACGGTGATGTCGGTGGTGGGCAGTTCGTCGCCCACCGAGACCTGGTCGAACTGCGCGCTCACGCCTGCTCCTCCGCCCGGATGATCACCATCGAGATCGCGGTGGCGACGGGTTCGCCGGCCGCGTCGGTGATCTCGACCCGGGTGACGACCCGGCCGTTGCCGGCCATCAGCCGGGCGTCGTCGACGTGGGCCACCGAGGTCAGGCGGTCACCGGCGACGATCGGACGGTGGTGGGTGAACTTCTGCTCACCGTGGACCAGGCGGGAGTAGTCGATCCCGGCCTCCGGGTCCTGCATGACCTGGCCCTCGCAGCGCTGGGCGATCACGATCGCGAAGGTGGGCGGCGCGACGACGTCCGGGTGGCCCAGGGCGCGGGCGGCCTCGGGATCGGTGTGTACCGGATCGGACGAGCCGATCGCCACGGCGAACTCGCGGATCTTCTCCCGGCCGACCTCGTAGACCGGTGCGCCGGTGTAGGTTTTCCCGGCGATCTGTGGGTTGACCCCCACGGGCCCCTCCTTGGCTACGCCCGGGCCGAGCCTGGGCAAACACGACGAAGGGCCGCCCCGCGAACGGGACGGCCTTCCGGCGACGACGACTTAGCGGGTCTCGCGGTGCGCGGTGTGGTTGCCGCAGCGCGGGCAGAACTTCTTCAGTTCCATCCGGTCCGGGTCGTTACGCCGGTTCTTCTTGGTGATGTAGTTACGCTCTTTGCACTCGACGCACGCCATGGTGATCTTCGGACGAACGTCAGCAGCCTTGCTAGCCACGGCTTGGCCTCTTTCGATGGGGTCGCTGTCGATGAGGATCGAACTGCGGCGGAGTGGATAACTACACAGTAGCGAGGACGGGACTTGAACCCGTGACACAACGATTATGAGTCGTTTGCTCTACCAACTGAGCTACCCCGCCAAGAGCGGTCTCGCTCTGGACAAGACCAACCAGAGCCCCGATAGGGAATCGAACCCTAGACCTTCTCCTTACCATGGAGACGCTCTGCCGACTGAGCTATCGGGGCCTGTCCTCCGGGCGGCTTGTTGCTGTCCCGGCGACATCGAGAACAGTACAGGATCAGGGGCCCAGGGATGAAATCCATTCCCCCGGGTCGCCCTCCGTGACGGCGTTCTGGCTGTTCAGGGCCGGTTTCGGACGACCTTCGGCGGCTCCTGCGGGTGGTCGAAGGCCAGCGTCCCCGGCTCGGCCAGGCCGCGCAGGATCATGCCCAGCAACTGCCGGTACGAGGTATCGGCCGCTTCCGGGTCGAGCAGGCCGCCCATCTCCAGCGCGACCGCCCCGTGCACGGCGCTCCACACCTGCCGGGCCAGCATCACCGGATCGCCCTCGGTGAAGATCCCGGCCGCGATCAGCGTGACGACGTGGTCCGCCAGGATCTGGAACGCGGCCTCGGCGCACTCGCCGAACTCGGCCGAGGGCTGCCAGTCCTGGCCGACGCGATCACCGAACATCAGCGCGTAGTGCGAGGGGTGCGAAAGGGCGAACTCGCGGTAGCGCGATCCGGACATCCACAGCCGCAGGACCGGATCCGTCTCCCCCTCGCGGGCCGAGATCGCCGCCGTCAGGCCCTGGAAACCGCGCACCAGCAGGGCCTCGATCAGCCCGTCCTTGCTGCCGAACCGGTTGTACACACCCATCGGGGCGACGCCGGCCTCCGAGGCCACGGCGCGCACCGTCACCGCCTGGGCGCCGTCGCGCATCAGCACCGCCTCAGCAGCGTCGGTCAGCGCCCCCTTCAGGTCGGCACTCGGCGTGCGAGAGGTCACCCGGGCCCGCTTACGGCCTTTCCGAGTGGGGTTTTCACCCGAAGGCAGGTCGTCCCCGACCGCCGCCGGAGCGCCCGGGGCAACCACCCCGTCCGTTGCTTCGCCCACTGGACCACCCACCGAAACCGACGCCGGAACGTCTTCCATCCAAGCCCTCCTCTCCCACCCGGCGCCACCCGGGGTTGACGAACCCGTCCTTCTAATAGAACGTGGTGCCACAACTATAGGACGTTGTTCTAAGGAGAAGGTCATGGGCGTCACCGAAAGTCCGGTCCGGGACCCGCGCCGCTGGTGGATGCTCGTCGTCCTGTGCCTGAGTGTGCTGCTGGTCACCGTCGACAACACGATCGTCAACGTCGCGCTGCCGACCCTGAGCAGCGAGCTGGACGCCTCAACCAGCGGGCTGCAGTGGATCGTGGACGCGTACACCCTGGTCTTCGCCAGCCTTCTGCTCCTGGCCGGCCACCTCGGGGACCGGTTCGGGCGGCTGCGCACGCTGCAGGTGGGCCTGCTGCTGTTCGGCCTGACCTCGCTGCTCGCCGCACTCGCGGGCAGCACCGGCGAGCTGGTCGCCGGGCGGGCCGCGATGGGGGTGGCGGCCGCGCTGATCTACCCGGCCACCCTGGGGCTGCTCACCAACATCTTCACCGACGCCCGGGAGCGGGCCACCGCGATCGGGATCTGGGCCGGCGTCTCCGGTCTGGCCGTGGCGATCGGCCCGGTCAGCGGCGGGGTGCTGCTGGAGCACTTCGGCTGGAACAGCGTCTTCCTGATCAACCTGCCGATCGTGGTGCTCGCCCTGATCGCCGGCCGGCTCCTGCTCAGCGAGTCGAAGGACCCGCACGCCGGTGGCTTCGACCGGCTCGGCGCATTCGGCTCGGTGGCGTTCGTCGCCACCCTGGTCGGGACCCTGATCGAGGCCCCCAACCACGGCTGGACCTCCGGCTTCACGCTCACCGGGTTCGCCGCCGCTGCGGTCTTGCTGATCGCGTTCGTGGGCTGGGAGGCCCGTCACCCGCACCCGCTGCTGGACGTGAGGCTCTTCACCAACCCGCGGTTCAGCGCGGCCAGCGGGGCGATCACCGCCGCCTTCTTCGCGCTCTTCGGCTTCATCTTCCTGATCACCCAGTACTTCCAGGCCGTCGAGGGCTGGGGGCCGCTCCGCGCCGGTCTCGCCACCCTGCCGTTCGCCCTGGTCACCGGGGTTCTCTCGCCGGTCGCGATCCTGCTGATGAAGCGCCTGGGCACCACCGTCGTGGTCACCGCGGGGATGGCCCTGATGTCGGCCGGCTTCTACCTGGCCTCCACCGCCACGCTGAACTCCAGCTACTGGGGCACGATCATCAGCTCGATGGTGCTGATGGCGGCCGGCCTGGCGCTGAGCACCGGCCCGGCCACCGACGCGATCATCGGGGCGCTGCCCAAGGAGAAGGCCGGGGTGGGCTCGGCGGTCAACGACACCACCCGCGAGGTCGGCGGCACGCTGGGCGTGGCCGTGCTGGGCTCGGTGCTGAGCTCCTTCTACGCCAGCAGCGTGCAGGACTCGCTGTCCGGCCTGGGGATCGGCGGCGAGAGCGCGGCGATCGCCAAGGAGTCGGTGATGGCCGGCGTCGCGATGGCCGGTCAGCTGCCCGCAGAACTGGCCGGACCGGCCGCGGACGCGGTGAAGCAGGGCTTCCTGGACGGTCTGCAGGCCGGCTCCCTGATCGCCGCCGCGACCGCCGCGGTGGGTGCGGTGGCCGTGGCCTTCCTGCTCCCGGCCCGGCACCGCGAGGAGACGCCGGCCGAGAAGGACCAGCAGCTCACCTCGGCCTGAACACCTGAGGGGTCCCCCGGCCAGTGGCCGGGGGACCCCTCAGGTGTTGGTGCTCAGGCTCAGCGGTAGTTCACGAACTGCAGCGCGACATCCAGATCGGCCGACTTCAGCAGCGCGATGACTTCCTGCAGGTCGTCCCGGTTCTTGCTGGAGACCCGCATCTCCTCGCCGGTGATCTGGGTCTTCACACCCTTCGGGCCCTCGTCCCGGATGATCTTGCCGATCTTCTTGGCGATCTCCTGGGACAGGCCCTCCTTGATGTCGGACTCCATCCGGTACTCCTTGCCGGAGGCCTTCGGCTCGGAGGAGTCCAGCACCTTCAGCGAGACGCCCCGCTTGATCAGCTTGCTCTGGAACACGTCCAGAACCGCCGTCACCCGCTCCTCGCTGTTGGCCTTGATCACCACGGTCTTTTCACCGCTCCACTCGATCGAGGCGCCGGTGCCCTTGAAGTCGTAACGCTGGGCGAGCTCCTTCTCCGCCTGGTTGAGCGCGTTGTCGACCTCCTGCCGGTCGACCTTGCTGACCACATCGAACGACGAATCGCTGGCCACGAAAGAAGCTCCTTCTTGCTGGTGAGAGGCTGGTCGTTCCCGGCGCCGGGGCCCTCGGTGGGGCCCGGGCGGGCAGCGGGTGCGCGAAGCACCCGTCATCCTTGCTATTCTTCCATTCGCCGAACGGGCCAAGGCCCGGGCGGTTGCACGATGGCTGGTTGCCCGAGTGGCCAAAGGGATCTGACTGTAAATCAGACGGCTCAGCCTACGCAGGTTCGAACCCTGCACCAGCCACAGTGGCGAAACGGCCGCTGACCTGCACGATCAGGTCAGCGGCCGTTCTGCTTTGCCGAGCGGGACACCATCGGCCGAACGAACTCCCACCCCCAAGGCGTCCGAAGTTTTTCCAAGATCACCGCCGAGCAGTCCGCCCAGCCCACATGACTTGGGTCACAGTTGCCGCCCGACGCCAAAACGCGCGGAGCGCCTCCCGGATGCCGACCCGCACCCAAGAAGCGCTCCGCGCGTAACCCAGCTAGCTACGTCCCCAATCAGGGTCTTCGAGCAGGGCCTGAACCTCGGCCGGGGAGAGCGTGTCCGCCTCGAAGCCGCGCTCGGACAGCCATTCCTGCAGCAGCGTGCGCGCGGTGGGCGGATCGCAGCCCAGCCGGGCCATGATCACGCCGGTGGCCAGGTCCCGCATCTGCTCGGCCTGGACCCGGGCCACCGCGTCCCGGGCCTGCCCGGCCTGGTCGGTGAGGTCCCGTTCCAGGGTCAGGCAGATGGTCAGCGGGTCCACGTAGCGCCGGAGCCGGTCGGACTCCGCCCCCTCGGTGATCTCGCCGAGCAACAGCCCGACCATCGAGTTCAGCAACTCACGCAGGGGGGTGGAACTCTGCAGGCTCGGCTGAGTGGCATCGGGCCGCGGTGGACGGCCTGTGGTCGTCATGCAGTCGTACTTCCTCATCCATCACGGAGTGGGACGGAAAGCTGGGTCCCACCAGGAAATGGATCTTTACGACTGCTTCACAAAGGTCCGGAAGGATCTTAGCCCGATCGGGGCACTGCTTGGTGCATGCTCACCGGTTACGAGCCTGCGGCCTGCTGGTAGAGCGGGGCGAACAGTTCCTTGAACTTCGTCGCGCTGTTCGGGAACGAGTCCTCCAGGCTGTGCTTGCCGCCGGCGCCGTCGGAGTAGTCGTACTCGAAGTAGGCCGCGTAGGCCACGTTGTTGTCCGGGTCGGTGATGAAGTCGTACATCCGCTGGATGTAGTCGGGGTTGTCGTGGCCGCCGATGCCGTCCGGGCGGGCCCAGACGCCCCACTCCGGCAGGGTCAGCGGCTTGCCGTGCTCCTTGGCGAACTGTGACCAGAACTCCAGGCCGCGCTCGCCGCCGTAGACCGACACGTCCCAGGCCTTCTTCTGGGCCGCCACGTAGCAGGGGCCGTCGCAGTTCTCCGGGTACGGGTAGGCCGCGCCGGAGACGTCGTAGGCGTCCACCCCGACGTAGTCGACCACGTCGTCACCCGGGTAGTAGTCGACCGCGTCGTACTTGTTCGGGCCGCCGTTGACGTTCCAGTCGAACTCGAAGTTCGCCCCCTCGACCGAGCGCATGCTCTCGACGATGTTGCGGTAGAAGGCCTTCCAGCTCTCGGTGTCGTCGGTGGCCCACTTCCACGACTCGAGGTTGAACTCCCAGCCGACCCGCAGGATCGCGTCCTCCTGGCCGTTGGCGACCAGGTTCTGGGCCAGGGTCTGGAAGTAGCTGTTGTAGTCGCCGGCGGCACCGGCCTGGACGCTGACCGTGTCGTCGTCGCTGGGCAGCATCGGCACGGCGTAGACCAGCCGGTACGGCGTGTCCTTCCACTCGTCCAGCAGGTACTGCGGGCTGGCGATGTTGTCCCAGCTGCCACGGGCCGAGAAGTCGACCACGTACTCGACATCCGCGCCGAGCCACTGCTGGTACGCCTCGACCTCGGCGGCCGAGGTCTGCCGGAAGACGCCGTACTTGGTACCGGTGTCGGTGGCCGCGGGGGCCGAGGCGCTCGCCGCCGGGGTGGCGCCCTCGTCGTCGTCCGAGCCCTGGGTGACCGCGAAGATCACACCGATCAGGGCGATCAGCGCGACCACCGCACCCGCGCCGAGCAGACGCCGGCTGGAATTCTTCTTCGCGGGCGTCTCGGCGGGAATCGGGCTGGTCGCCTCCGGATCGGCTTCCGGGGCCGCATGCCGGTCGTTTTCCTGGGACAGGCCGGGGCGTGGGGCCTCGTCCGACGGAGTGGCATGCATGGCTCGAAAACCTTTCGGGTCGGGGGACACGAACAGTGCTGCCCCAGCACAACTTTGCCGTTGCGCAAGGGTAGTCACGTCCGACGCTTCTTCCATTGTCGAGAGTGCCAAGAGTTCGCGGTGAATCCGCTGAGAACCCCGGCGATGACCCAACGGCCCGAGCACGACGACGGGTTCCGGATTCACCCGAACAGTTGACGGCAAACCGGACCGCCACCCGCGAGTGCTTGAGATTTCAACTAACTAGTCTTACCTTCAAACACATGACGATCTCAGGACCTGGTGCGGCGTTCGACGCCTTCCTGCCCGGTGCGCTGGCCACCAGTAAGGCCCAGCCCACCTGGACCTCCGGGAACGGCGCGCTGCCGGCGCTGTACCTCTCGCACGGCGCGCCCCCGCTGTTCGACGACGGCGACTGGATGGAGCAGCTGCACGCCTGGGCGCTGCGGATGCCCAAGCCGAAGAGCATCCTGATCATCAGCGCGCACTGGGAGTCGGCCCCGCTGAGCCTGACCAGCCCGGTGGCGAGGACCCCGCTGGTCTACGACTTCGGCGGGTTCGACCAGCGTTACTTCGAGATGCAGTACGCCACTCCGGACGCGGCGGAGCTGGCCCGGCTGGTCACCTCGGTGATGCCGGACGTGGAGACGGTGCACCAGCACAACAGCCGGGGGCTGGACCACGGCGCCTGGGTCCCGCTGAAGGTGATGTACCCGCTGGGCGACGTGCCGGTGCTGCAGCTGAGCATCCCCACCCACGACCCGGCGAAGCTGATGGAACTGGGCCGCCGGCTGCGTCCGCTGCGCGAGCAGGGGGTGCTGATCATCGGCTCCGGCTTCATGACCCACGGGCTGCCGTTCCTGACCCGCGAGGCGTTCGCCGGCAAGGTGCCCGGCTGGTCGGCGGACTTCGACGCCTGGGCCCAGGACTCGCTGGCCCGCGGCGACGTGGACAGCCTGATGAACTACCTGAAGCGCGCGCCCGGGCTGCCGTACTCGCACCCCACGGTCGAGCACTTCGTGCCGGCGTTCATCACGCTGGGCGCCGCGTCGAACCCGGAGGCCCCGGTCACCACCACGATCGAGGGTTACATGTGGGGCTTGTCCAAGCGGTCGTTCCAGGTCGCCTGAAACGGTTTCCTCCCAGCCCGCACGGGCTGGGAGGCTGCTTTTGGACGTTCAGCGCGCCGAACGTCCGTATGTTGTGTATTCAGTGGTCCCCAGGGCGAGAGCCTCGAGCGAGACCAGCAACCGGCGGCTCAGCGACGGTGTGAGCGGGGTAGAGCCGAACTCGTCGGGGTAGACGAAATGGGCTGCGCTCAGCTCGCTCTCCTGCAGCTTGATCGCCGCGATCTCGTCCGCGCCGAGCACCCCGCCGTCGAAGACGAACTGGATCTGGTCGCCCCACACCCCGTGCCGCGGAACCCAGTCCACCACCAGCAGCCGGCCCGGCGCCTTCTCCAGCCCGAGCTCCTCGGCCAACTCCCGGGTGCAGCCCAGGTGGGGGTCCTCGTTCGACTCCACCACTCCGCCGGGCATCACCCAGGTCGGCTTGTAGACCGCCTCCAGCAGCAGCACCCGGCCCTGCTCGTCGCGGATCAGCGCGGCCGCGGCGACGTTCTTGGCCGGCAGGCGGGAGGCGATGCCCGGGTTGAACTCGGCCTCCGGCACACCCTCGGTGAGCAGATCGTCGGCCAGGGTGGGATTCGTGGTCACGTCGCTCGATGCAACACCTGTCCGGCCGCGTCGTGCAAGCTCAGCGGGCCGGTAGTGCCGGAGTTCACCGGATCGACTCACCGATGTTCGACAACCGCACTGGTGCGTGCCCGGTCGGCAGTCCGATAGCCGCAGACCCCGGATTGGCCGTCGACCCCCGAACCCGGTCTGGGCCACAGTCGGCTCATGTATGTCCCCGCGCACTTCGCCGCCGACCCCGAGCAGATTCGTGCCCTGCTGGAGCACCCCGGCGCGGCCGATCTGGTCACTCCGACGGCCGAGGGGCTCGCCGCGACCTTCCTACCCCTGGTCTTCGACCCCGAGGCCGGGCCGCAGGGCTCCCTGCTGGGGCATTTCGCCCGGAACAACCCTCACTGGCGCCAGGAGCCGACCGGCGACTCCCTGGTGATCCTGCACGGCGCTGACAGCTACATCTCGCCTTCCTGGTACGCGTCCAAGGCCGAGCACGGGCGGGTGGTGCCGACCTGGAACTACCTGACCGCCCACGTCCACGGTCGGCTGGTGGTGCACGACGACGTGACCTGGCTGGAGGCGCTGGTGCGCAGGCTCAGCGATCAGCACGAGGCCGGGCGCTCACAGCCGTGGTCGGTGGACGATGCCCCGGCGAAGTTCGTGGCCGGACAGCTGCGCGCGATCGTGGGGGTAGAGCTGCAGATCACCCGGATCGAGGCCAAGGCGAAGTACAGCCAGAACAGGCCGCCGGCAGACCGGGACGGTGTGGTCGCCGGACTTCGAGCCGACGGCGACGAGGCCGGGGCGGCCGCGGTCGAGAGGTTCGCCGGCCGTTGACATGACACAGCCCCCGGAACCGAGCGAAGGCTCCAGGGGCTGTGCTTTCGGGGGTTGGTTCAGCGGCGGTAGCCGGCCATCGACTCCAGTCGGGCGATGCGGTCGGCCATCGGCGGGTGGGTGGCGAAGAGCTTGGCCATGCCGTCTCCGCGGAACGGGTTGGCGATCATCATGTGGCTGGAATTGACCAGTTCCCGCTGCGGGGGCAGCGGCAGCTGGCGGGTGCCCATCTCCAGCTTGCGCAGCGCCGAGGCCAGGGCCAGCGGGTCGCCGGTGAGCTTGGCGCCGTCCTCGTCGGCGTCGTACTCGCGGGTGCGGCTGACCGCCATCTGGATCACCCCGGCGGCGAGCGGGCCGAGCAGCGACATGGCGATCATCGCGACGAAGTTGGGGCGTTCCTCGTCGTTGCCGCCGAAGAAGAACGCGAAGTTCGCGATGAAGGTGATCGCGCTGGCCAGCGCCCCGGCGATGGAGGCGGTGAGGATGTCGCGGTTGTACACGTGCATCAGCTCGTGGCCGAGCACCCCGCGCAGCTCACGCTCGTCGAGGATCTGCAGGATGCCCTCGGTGCAGCAGACCGCGGCGTTGCGCGGGTTGCGGCCGGTGGCGAACGCGTTCGGCGCCTGGGTGGGTGAGATGTACAGCGCCGGCATCGGCTGGCGGGCCTCGTTGGCCAGTTCCCGGACGATCCGGTACATCACCGGCTGCTCGGCCTCGCTGACCGGGCGGGCGTGCATCGCCTTGATCGCCATCTTGCCGGAGTTCCAGTACTGGTAGCCACTGATCGCCAGCGAGATGCCCAGGGCGATCACCAGACCCGTGGAGCCGGCCATCAGCTGGCCGATCACCAGCAAGAACGCCGACATGCCGCCCAGCAGGACAGCGGTCTTCAGCCCGTTGAAATGACTATGACCCATTCGGTGCTCCCTGACTCCTCTCGACCGGTGCCACCGGGCACCGTCAGGAAACTCAACGGTGCCCGGCCTGATCACGTTCCCGGCCGGGGCCCCGTCGCCCTGGCCGGCTCGATGATCTTGCTCAGTGCAGGATCCCAGGAAGCAGCCCGGCGATCACCTCGGCGCCCACGGACAGTCCGAGACAACCGGCGGCTGCTCCCCCGAGCACGATCCCCTCAGCGGGACGAAGCCGCCACCGGGGCGCACTGCGGTCACCGGGTGCGACCAGTAGCGCGACCCAGCGTAAGTAGTAGGCCAGCGCCAGGGCGACGTTGAGGGCGGCGATCACCGCGACCGGCCAGACCTCGGCGTCGACCACCGGGCGCAGCGCCACCACCTTGGCGATCAGGCCCATCACGCCCGGCGGGAGGCCGGCCAGGCAGAGCAGGGCGAAGGCCAGGACGGCGCTGGCCACCGGCTCGGTCCGGCTCAGGCCGCGGTAGGTCTGGAGGGTGTGCTCCTCCCCCGAGCGGTGGTGCCGGGCCACCAGCACCACCACGGCGAACACGGCCAGACTGGCCACCACGTAGGCCAGGAGGTAGCCGATCGCGCCGGCGGTGGCTTCGCGAACGCTGTCGCGGGAGGGGCCGGCCGCGGCGAAGGGCAGCATTACCCAGCCGGCCTGCGCGACGGTGGACCAGGCCAGCAGGCGCACGGCCACGTTCTGGCGCAGGGCGATCAGGTTGCCCACGGTCATGGTGAGCACGGCGAGGATGCCGATCAGCGGGGCCCAGGCCTCGTGCAGCGCGGGCAGGCCGATGCCCAGCAGGACCACGGCGGCGCTGACCCCGGCGGCTTTCGAGACGGTGGACAGGAACGCGGCGATCGGCAGGGGCGCCCCGGCGTAGGTGTCCGGGGTCCACATGTGGAAGGGCACCAGCGAGACCTTGAACCCGATGCCGGCCAGGCTCAGGACGGCCCCGGCCACCGCCACGACCAGCACCGGCCGGTCCGGTCCGGCGGCCAGCACGTCGGCGATCCGGAACAGGTAGAGCGAACCGGTGGCCAGGAAGAGCAGGCCGATGCCGAGCAGGAGCATGCCGAGCGAGGCGATCGCGGTGAGCAACATGGTCACCGCGGCCTGGGCCCCCTGGGCGTCGCGGCGCAGGGCGATCAGGCCGATGGTGGGCAGGGTGGCGGTCTCCAGGGCGACGGTGAGGGTGGCCAGGTCGCGGGCCCCGGCCAGGGCGGTGGCCCCGGCGACGGTGGCCAGGAGCAGGGTGTGGTGGGCGGTGCGGTCCTTGGCGCCGGGGCCGTTGAGGGCCAGGAGCAGGCAGGCCACCGCGCCGAGCAGGACGATGCCCTGGACCGCGAGGGTCAGGTCGGAGACCACGTAGGAGCAGCCGAAGCCGAACTCGGCCGGGCTCAGCGATTCCGGCAGCCGGGTCGGGCCGGTCTGCCCGGTGGTCACCACGAAACCGCCGGAGCAGGCCGTGTTCCGGTCCTCGCCGTCCAGCGCCAGGTAGGCCACCCCGCCGGCCGCGGTCAGCAGACCGGCGAGGCCGATCAGGTCGGAGGGCAGGCGCAGCCCGGGCCGCAGAGCGTCGGCGAGCAGGATCAGCAGCAGGGCCACCACCGGGGCGATCACCGGCAGCAGGGCCACCAGGTCGATCGAGGGAACTCCGGTCAGGCGGGCGGAGGTCTCGGTCAGCATCACGGGACCGCTCCCCCGCCGGGCAGAAGCAGCCGGACCACTCCGGCGGTGGCGCCCAGCAGCGGGCCGGGCACCAGGCCGAGCCCGACCGTGGCCAGGACCAGCGGCATCATGGTCACCGTCTCGTGTCGAGTTGCGTCCGGGCCCTGGCCCGGTTCGGGGCGGCCTTGCCAGAGCACTCTCAGCACCCGCAGCCAGTAGGCCGCGGCGATCACGGTCCCGGCTGCGGCGATCACGGCGAACGGACGATTGAGCATCCCGAGCCCGCTGGACTGCCAGGCCCCGGCGACGGCCAGCAGCTCGCCCCAGAACACGGCCAGGCCCGGCAGGCCCAGACCGGCCACCGCGCCGAAGGTCAGCAGCCAGCCCAGCCGGGGCATCCGGTCGCGCAGGCCGGGGCCGAGCTGCTGCAGGTCGGAGCTGTGCTGCCGGTCCTTCAGCGCCCCGACCACGAAGAACAGCAACGCGCTGACCACCCCGTGGGCGATGTTGGCGAACAGTGCTCCCTGCAGGCCGGTCGGGGTCATCGAGGCCACGCCGAGCAGGACGAAACCCATGTGCGCCACCGAGGAGAGGGCCACCAACCGCTTCAGGTCGCGCTCCACCAGGCAGGCCAGCCCGGCCCAGACGATGCCCGTCACGGCGAAACCGCCCAGCCAGGGGGCCACGTTCGCCATCCCCGCCGGAAGGATCGGTACCGCCACCCGCACCAGGCCGTACGTACCGAGCTTCAGCAGTACCCCGGCCAGCAGCACCGACCCCGTGGTGGGAGCGATGGTGTGGGCCGGGGGCAGCCAGGTGTGCAGCGGCCACATCGGGGTTTTCACCGCCAGGCCGATCACGATCAGCACCGCCGCCACGGTCTGCGTGGTCGCCGACAGGCCGGCGCCGCCCCGCTGGATCAGTTCGGTGATGTCGGAGGTGCCGGTCCGGGTGATCACCAGGATGATCCCGAGCAGCATGACCGCCGAGCCGGCCGCGGTGTAGAGCACGAAACGGGCCGCCGCGTTGGCCGGCTGGCCCTCCTGCCGGCCGTCGCCCCAGACCCCGATCACGAACCACATCGGGATCAGCACGGTCTCGAAGGCGACGAAGAACAGCAGCAGGTCGAGCGCGGTGAAGGTGGCGATGGCGCCGCCGGTGACGGTGAGCACGCAGACCACCAGCAGCCGGTCGGGTTCGGCCCGGGTCAGGTGCAGGCAGGTCAGCACGGCCAGCAGGGCGGTGAGCAGAACCAGTGGTGTGCTCACCCCGTCGAGCCCGAGGGAGGCTTCCAGGCCGAGCGCGGAGATCCAGTCGGTCCGGGCCTGCAACTGCATCCGGCCGAACCCGCGATCCCAGGTGACGAAGGCGGCCAGCAGGGAGAGCAGCAGGGTGACGCCGCCGATCGCGGTGCCGATCCAGGCCGCCAGTCGGTCAGACAGCAGGGGTACGGCGAGCAGCACCAGGGCGCCGGCCAGCGGAAGCAACACCAGAACCGGCAGCAGCCAGGTGTATCCGGTCCCCGTCATACCAGCGCCATCCCTGCCACCGTGATCACGACCGCGCCGACGAAGACCCAGGCCGCGTAGGCCGAGGCCAGACCGGTCTGGGCCAGGCGAAGAAGTTTTCCGGCGATCGTCGTTGTCGGGCCGGTCGCCCGTACATAGGCGTCGATCACATCGTGCTCAGCGGCCTTGACCACCGTGGCCAGCCAGAACACCGGACGGACCACGAGTACCCGGATCACCCGGTCGAAGCCGAACGCATCCAGCAGTACCGTCTGCGCTCGCGCCGGGAGGGCGGTTGCGATGTCTGCCGTGCCGAGTCGCGGGGCCGCCAATGCTGCCGCGACAGCGCAAATCGCCAGCAGAGCGCCGGTGATCGCGGTTCCGGGCTGGATGTGCAACCCGTGCAGCACTTCCGGCGGCCACAGGAGCAGGACGCCGAACGCCACGCTCGGAACGGCCAGGAGGTACAGCGGGAACACCATGGCCGCGGGCAAGTGGTGCGGGGCTGGGGACAGCTGCGTTCGTCCCATCGCCACGATCGACCACGCGCGCCCCGCGTACAGACCTGTCAGCACGATCGTCGCTACCCCCGCGACCAGAACCATCCAGCCCACCCAGGTCCCGGCGTGCGCTGCCTCTTCTGCCGCACCGAGCACCGCCTCCTTGGACCAGAAGCCGCCGAAGGGCGGGACTCCGGCCAATCCCAGGAGACCGATGCCGAAGAGCACGGCCAGACTTCGGTGGGTACGCCAGAGCCCGCCCATGTCAGCGAGCGCGGTGGAGCCGACGATGTGAACCACGCAACCGGCGGCCAGGAACAGCAGGGCCTTGAAAGCGCCGTGGGACAGCAGATGTGCCACCCCGGGAGCAGCCAGGCCCACGGGGTCGCCGGAACCCAGCTCCCGGTCGGAGGCCACGCAGACCGCGGCGAGCATGTACGCGACCTGGCTGATCGTGGAGTACGCGAGCAGACGTTTGAGGTCGGTCTGGGCCAGCGCCGCCAACGCCGCGCCGACCATGCTCACCGACGCCAGCACCGCGCCGATCTGAAGGGCTCCGGGGGCCGTCAGGAACAGCGGGAGCATCCGGGCCACCAGGAACACGCCGGCCACCACCATCGTGGCCGCGTGAATGAGCGCGGAGACGGGGGTAGGGCCCTCCATCGCATCCGGCAGCCAGGTGTGCAGCGGGAACTGGGCCGACTTGCCCACCACTGCGGCCAGCAGCAGAAGCACCGCGGTAACCGCCGTCCCGTGGCCGATCTCGTTCTCGGCCGCCGCCCGGTTCAGCTCCGCGATCGACGTGGTGCCCGCCCCCGCGATCAGCACCACCACGGCCAGCACCAGGCCGATGTCGCCGGTCCGGGTGATCAGGAAGGCCTTGACCGCGGCGGCCCGGGCCGCGGCGCGCTCGCTGTGGTGGCCCACCAGCAGGTACGAGGCCAGGCCCATGACCTCCCAGCCGATCAGCAGCAGGACCAGGTCGCCGGCGTGGATCACCAGCATCATCGCGGCGGTGAACATCGAGACGGTGGCCGCGTAGGCGCGGTAGCGGGTCGGGGTCTCGGCGGTGCCCTCGCCCTGGAAGTAGGCGGTGGAGTAGATCTGCACGCAGAGCGCGACCAGGGCCACCATCACCGCGACCACTGCGGAGAGCTGGTCCGAGCGCAGGTCCAGGCCGATGGTGATGCTGCCGAGCTGAGCGCTGCCGAGCAGACCGATCGAGGAGACCGGGCCGTCGGTGCTCACCAGGGTCAGCTCGGCGATCGCCGCGATCAGCGCGCCGGCCGATCCGAGAACGGCCCAGTCGGCGGCCCAGCTGCGCTTCGTCAGCAGGCCGAACACCGCGGCGGCGGCCGGGAGCAGGACCGCGAGCAGGGCGGCGGATTCGGTCATTGCCCGTTGGCCTTCGCGGTCTGAGGGGTTTCGGTGTACGTGGCCGAGGCCTCACCGAGTTCTTGCACGGCGGTCAGCTCCACGGTTCCGCGGGCCCGGAACAGCAACAGGACGATGGCCAGGGCCACGCCGATCTCGGCGGCTGCGATGGTGATCACGAAGATCGCCATGCTCTGGCCCGGGATCAGCGGGTCCTGGACCTGGCCGGTGGCCTGGCCCAGGGCGGCCAGCCCGCCCGCGGGCAGCGTCGAGGCCGCCACCAGCAGCAGGTTGGCCGCGTTGAGCAGGAGTTCCGCGCCGATCAGGACGAGGACGGCGTTGCGGCGGGCGAGGATTCCGTAGACGCCCAGGCCGGCCAGGACCGAGGCCAGGACGAGCGGGCCGAGCAGGTGGATCATCTGGTTCCGTCCTCGTCCCGCTTACGGTCGGCCGGTCTGCGGGACACCGCGATCGCGGCCACCAGGGCGGCGAGCAGCAGCACGGAGAGCAGTTCGAACGGCAGCAGCCAGCCCGAGAACACCGCCTCACCGATCGGTTTGGCGCCGCCCTGGCCGGAGCGGACCTGAACCTCGGTGCCCCCTACGGCATAGATCAACGTGCCAGCCAGGATTCCCCCCACGGCGAGGCCGGCCGCTCCCGCCGCCAGTTTCTGCAGCGGGGGTCCGTTCAGCCGCGGGCTGGGGTCTACCGGGGCGCGGGTCAGCATCAAGGCGAAGATGACCAGGACAACCACGGCCCCGACGTAGACCAGAATCTGGACCAGAGCAACGACTTCCGCGCCCAGCACCAGATAGACGCCCGCCAGGGAACCCAGACAGACCACGAGCCAAAGCGCGCAGTGCACCACCCGCGGGCTGGTCACCGCCAGTAGCCCGGAGGCGCCGCCGAGGACAGCCAAGGCGATGAACAGCACCTCGAGACCGCTCACCGGTCGCTCCGGCTCTCGGGCGGCTCGGGTGGCTCGGTGGTTTCGTTCGATTGAGGACGAGGGGGGCCGGCATCGGTGCCGACCGGGTCGGGCTCGATCTCCACCGCCCGCTCAGCTTCGGACTGAGCTGCCTCGTACGCGGCGATCGCCTTCTCCGCGGCGGCGCGGGCCACTCCTACTTCCTTGGCCTCGACCGACCCCGGATCCGGCAGGGGCGGGGGCGGCACGCTGGCCATCCAGCTCTCCAGCCGGTCGCTCTCGTGCAGCAGGTCGCGGATGTCGAACTCCGCGTACTCGAACTCCGGGCTCCAGAACAGCGCGTCGAACGGGCAGACCTCGATGCAGATGCCGCAGTACATGCACAGCGAGAAGTCGATCGCGAAGCGGTCCAGCATGTTCTTCTGCCGGGCGCGTCCGCCGGTCTCGGCCGCCGGAACCTCTTCCTTGTGCGACTCGATGTAGATGCACCAGTCCGGACACTCCCGGGCGCAGAGCATGCAGCTGGTGCAGTTCTCGGCCAGCAGCGCGATCACCCCGCGGCTGCGCGGCGGCAGATCGGGCCGGACATCGGGGTACTCGGCGGTGTGGGTGTGCCGGACCAGCGCCCGCGCGGTGGTGGCCAGCCCGGAGACCAGCCCCCGGCCGAGACCGGGCCGACGGTCGCCGGCGGGGTGGTCCGCGCCGTGCTGCGGTTCGGAGGTCACCGCTGCATCTTGCCGTGTTTTGCGCGGGCAGGTGTGACCTGCGCGACGCCGAGTCGGCTCAGCGCTGGGCGGGTGGCATCAGCGAGACGCTCAGGCCCAGTTCCCGGGCCGCGTGCTCGTCCGCCCAGGCCCGGGCCCGGCCCCGCGAAAGAGTGCCTCTGACCTGCGCCGCCACGATCAGGCCGTCGAGCTGGACACAGATCCGCAGCACCGTCTCGGCCGGGTCGGGGCAGTCGAACTCGCCCGCCTCCACCCCCTGGCTGACCAGCCGGGTCATGCCGTGCCGCCAGCGCTCGTCGTTGTGCCGGACCACCGCGCGGATCTCCTCGGTGTAGCGCCCCTCGGCCCAGGCGTCCACGTTGCGGGAGAAGACCTCGAGGTCGGCGGTCTCGGTGGCGATCTGCTGGTAGAGACCGATCACGTTGCGCAGCCGCTCGGCGTGCGAGCCCGGGCCGGCCACCACCGCCTCCATCGCCGCGAGCTCGCGCTCACCGGCCTGGGCAAATGCTTCCGACAACAGCCGTTCTTTGGAATCGAAATGATAAAAGACCAGGCCGGCGCTGATTCCGAGCTCCGCCGCGACATCGGCCACCCGGGTGCGCGCGAATCCCTTGCGCGAGATCACGGTGGCGGCGGCCCGGAGAATCTCCTCGCGCCGGATCCCTGCCTGCTGCCGTGCCACCTCACCGACCTCACGTGCGATCCCGACAAATACCCGGGCCGGAACCTGTCCGCCTCCGGCCGGAGGTCAATCTTTTCCGATTGCCGGCCGAATCCGGCGATCGCCGAGGCGGCATAGCGGAAACCCGGCCCGATCGGCAGCGATATTAGCCGTACTCGCACCGCAGTTCCGGCGATTTACCTGAATCCGGCTCTTGAGCTGGCCGAATATCCGAATCGCGAACCCCGGCGATCAGTTCAGCGAGCCCGGGCGAATCAGATCCAGATCCGCACACGGCCGATTCGCCCGGGCCATTGAGCCGGCACTCTGTGTCGCTGGTACCACAACTCAACGCAATCTCCTCTCCCGCCTCAAGCACGAACCGTCCCCGATGACGACCCGCACCCGACCGCCCGCCGGGAGCCATCGGCGCGCCCGTCGTCTCCCATTGGTGGCCCGGATCGGTTTTCCCTCCGGCATTCGGGCAATGCTCAGCACGGCTCGCGGCCCGCCCTTCAACTGCACCGAAAATCCATGCGCAGGAAATCCGCACTGCACCGACCGGAACGGCCACCGTCGCCGACCGCCACCCGAGCGCACCGCCGGTGCAGCGAAAGTGCGCCACAGATGCTCCGGTCCCGGCCCGACCAGGCCAATTGAACCTCCGGCCCCGAACCACCGGCGTCCTTAATCCCATTCATGACCTGGGCATTCCAGACTTTTCCCGGCACCTGTTCCCCAGGTCGGCGAATGCCCTCGTCGCTTCCGGGCGGTCCGATCGCGAGGCTTCTGGCAGTATTCGCATTTGTGGAACGTGTGACGGGTATCGGAGGTGTGTTCTTCCGGAGCAGAGATCCGGAAGGGCTGGCCGCCTGGTACGAAGACCATCTCGGGGTGACTCCGGTGCCCCTGACCTATGCCGAGGAGCCCTGGCATTCGCAGTCCGGGCCGACGGTGTTCGCCGCCTTCGCGGACGAGACCGACCACTTCGG
This sequence comes from Kineosporia babensis, assembly GCF_021129305.1. Lineage (GTDB taxonomy): Bacteria > Actinomycetota > Actinomycetes > Actinomycetales > Kineosporiaceae > Kineosporia > Kineosporia babensis. The sequence goes on from NZ_JAJOMB010000010.1 coordinate 132,280, forward strand.
CCGGCCCGCCCAGCAGTGGATGGTGAATTTCCGGGTGCGCGACCTGGACGCGATGGTGCGGCAGCTGCGCGGTGCGGGAGTCCTGGTCGAGGTCGACCAGGAGGTGTACCCCAACGGGCGTTTCGCCAGGGTGTACGACCCTGAGGGCAACCCCGTGGAACTATGGGAGCCGTGCGCAACTCTCCCGTAACCGATCTCGTCCTGCGCGAGGCACCGTTCGACAGTCCCGAGGCGATCGCCCTGATCTCCGAGATCCAGCAGGAGTACGTGAACCGCTACGGCGGCCCGGACGACACCCCGGTGGTGGCTGCCGAGTTCAGCCCGCCCACCGGCCTGTTCGTCGTGGCCGAGGTGGGCGGGGAACTGGCCGGCTGTGTGGGACTGCGCTCGCACGTCATCGAGGGCGTGGAGTGCGCGGAGATGAAGCGGCTGTACGTGCGCCCGGCGTTCCGGCGGCGGGGGCTGGCCCGCAAGCTGCTGGTGGGGGCGGAACAGCGGGCGGAGCTGCTGGGCTACCGTCGGCTGATTCTGGAGACGGGAGACCGCCAGCCCGAGGCGATCGCGTTGTACCGCAGCTCGGGTTATCAGCCCCACGCCGGTTTCGGCATCTACGCCGGCGAGGCCGGCTCACAGTACTTCGCCAAGGATCTCTGAACCGCTTCGAACCAACAGGGGACGTCGACCGCGAGTGCCGCGGTCGACGTCCCCTGTTGGTTGTCGTTGCCTTTCAGAGCCGTCCGGCCTGGATGATCCGCTTCAGGAACTGCTGGGTGCGCTCCTCGGTCGGCTCGCCCAGCACCTGCTCCGGGGCACCGCGTTCCAGCACCCGGCCGCCGTCCAGGAAGCACACCTCGTCGGCCACCTGCCGGGCGAAACCCATCTCGTGCGTGGCCACCAGCATGGTCATGCCCTCGGACTTCAGGTCCCGCAGCATCGCCAGCACCTCGCCGACCAGCTCTGGGTCCAGAGCCGAGGTGACCTCGTCGAACAGCATCAGCACGGGGTCGTTGACCAGCGACCGGGCGATCGCCACACGCTGCTGCTGACCGCCCGAGAGGTGATCGGGGTAGGCGTCGGCGCGGTGCTTCAGGCCGACCCGCTCCAGCATCGCCAGGGCGCGCTCACGGGCCACCTCGGCCGGCACCTTGTGCACCTTGCGCGGGGCCAGCGTGATGTTGTCCAGCACGCTCAGGTGCGGGAACAGGTTGAACGACTGGAACACGATGCCGATCCGCGAACGCACCTGGTCGGCGTCGGCCCGCGGGTCGGTGATCTCCCTGCCCTCCAGCTCGATCACCCCGTCGTCGACCGTCTCCAGCAGATCGAGGCAGCGCAGCAGGGTGGACTTGCCCGAGCCGGACGCCCCGATCAGCACCACCACGTCGTGCTCGGCCACGTCCAGGCTCAGATCCCGCAGCACCACGCTGGAGCCGTAGGTCTTGCGCAGGTTCTGGATGCTGAGCAGCGGGCTCACAGGTGGCCTCCGCCGGGGACGGCCCCGTACTTGCGCGAGACCCGGTCGGTGATCCGGGTCAGCGGGATGGTCAGGAGCAGGAAGAGGACGCCGGCCACCACGTACGGGGTGAAGTTGAAGCTGGTCGCGGTCTCGATCTGGGCGGCCCGGACGGCGTCGATGGCCGCGCCGAGCACCGAGATCAGGCCGGAGTCCTTGGTCAGCGAGGCCAGGTCGTTCAGCAGCGGCGGCACCACCCGGCGCACGGCCTGGGGCAGCACCACGTAGCGCATGCTCTGTGGTCCGCTCAGGCCCAGCGAGCGCGCGGCGGCCCGCTGGCTGGGGTGCACCGACTCGATGCCTGCCCGGAACACCTCGGTGACGTAGGCGGAGTAGGTCAGCACCAGGGCGATGCAGCCCAGCACGATCGGGTCGGTGGGCACCCCGGTCAGGTTCAGCGCGGGTACGCCGAAGCCGACCAGCAGCAGCACCAGGATCAGCGGCAGACCGCGAAAGACGTCCACGTAGACCGTGGCGAGCGCCCGCAGGGGCCAGAACACCGGGCCCCTGAGCGTTTTCAGCATGGCCATGACCAGGCCGACCACGAGGACGCAGACGGCGCTGACCAGGAACACCTGGACGTTGATCCAGAAGCCCTCGAGCACCGCCGGGAACGACTCGACGGCCTTGTCCCAGCTGAAGAACGTCTCGCGGGTGCGTTCCCAGCCGGGTGCGCTGAGAACTGCGGCGATCAGCGCACCACCCACGACCAGGGTGCTGAGTACCGCGATCAGCAGCGACTGCAGGCTCTGCCGACGGCGGTAGGCGTCTCGTTCCTGCTGGCGTGCGGAAGGGACCCAGGTGTCACTCACTTGAGTTCGGGGGCGCCGGCGGCGTCGGTCAGCCACTCGGTCTCGAGCTTGTCCAGGGTGCCGTCGGCCCGCAGCGCGTCCACCGCGCCGCTCACGCAGCTGGTCAGCGAGCTGTCCTTGGCCAGCAGCAGGCCGAACTGCTCGGTGGCGGTACCGGCGGCCGGGAGCTGACCGATCACGGAACCGCCGTCGAGCTCGGCCGAGGCCAGGTACAGGGCGGTCGGCAGGTCCACCACCAGGGCGTCCACCTGGCCGTTGTTCAGCGCCAGCTTGGCCTTGTCGTTGTCGTCGAAGACGGCCGGCTGCTGGGACGGCTGGATCTGGTCCTCGATCGCCTGGTAGCTGGTGGTGCCCACCTGGGCGCCGAGCTTTACGTCCTTGAGGTCGGCCAGCGAGGTGGCGCCGGCGGCCTTGCTGCCCTTGATCGTCACGACCGCCTGGGCGACGTCGTAGTAGCCGCTGGAGAAGTCCACGGCCTGCTTGCGCTCGTCGGTGATCGAGAACTGGTTGATGTCGAAGTCGAAGGTCTTCCGGCCGGGCTGCACGGCCGCGTTGAAACCGACCGTGGCCCACTTGACCTGGTCCTTGGTGTAGCCGAGCTGCTCGGCCACGGCGTAGGCCACGGCCGACTCGAAGCCCTTGCCGTTGGTCGGGTCGTTGTCCTCGAACCAGGGCGTGTAGGCCGGGGTGTCGGTGCCCACGGTCAGCGTGTTCGCGGCCAGGGTGTCCAGGTCGGCGGGGGCGCAGGCGGCGGCCTCGGACGGCGTTGCGGAGTTGCCGGCCGCACCGTCGGAGTCGGCGGGCGCACAGGCGGCGACGGCCAGCAGGGCGATGAGGGCTGAGCCTGCGGCAGGCAGTCGGCGGGACATGAATACTCCAAGGTCAGCGCGTGGTTGCGGCGATCGAGTCTAGCTCTGCACGATCTGCTGCCAGCACGCGCTTCACGCCTGCGGCCCCTGGGTGATCCGATCGTGACCAGGAGTTTCACCGCGGTCCTCAGAACAGTTCGTCCAGCAGGCCGTGAAAGGCCATCCGGGTCTGGTCGGGCGTAGCGATCCCGTAGCGCTCCAGAAACCTGGTGCGCGCCTGCGGGCCGAACTCGCCGAGCGCGTTCCCGGCGATCGCGAGGTCCTGGTAGCGGTCGGCGACCCCCAGCTTGCCCACGTCGAGGACCCCGGTGACCACACCGTCCTCGATCAGCAGGTTCTTCAGTGAGAAGTCGCCGTGGGTCACCACTGGTTCGGTGGTGAGTGGGAGCAGGCCGGTGAGTTCCTGCCAGACCTGCTCGGCGCTCCAGCCCTGGCGCTCGTCGTCGAAGTCGCTGAGGTCGACCCGGCCGGCGTCGATGTTGGCCCGGGCCTGGCGCAGGCGGAAGGGGTGGCCGGCGTTGAAGGGGCAGGTTTCGGTGTCGAGGCGGTGCAGGCGGCGCAGGAAGTCGGCCAGCGCGTCCACCACTGCGTCTGGGGCCTTTGCGGCCTGTAGCTCCTGGTCGGCGGTCCGGCCGGGCAAGGCGGTGGTGAGCAGCCAGGCTTCTTCACCGCTGCGGACGAACTGCACCACCTCGGGCACCGGCAGACCGGACGGGCGCAGCCAGTTCAGCCGGGCCAGTTCGTCGGTGACCTCGTCGGCGGCCACCCCCTTGGCGTACTTCAGGAAGAGGTCCTGGTGATCACCGTGCAGTCGGTGGACGGTGCTGCCGGACTTCCCGATCGTGTCGCGTTCCCAGCGGTAACCGTGGATCAGGGCGGCCAGCGGCTCGGGCAGGTTCATCGGGAGATGCTAAGCCGGGTTCTGGAATGTGCAGCGGTCTCCCGGGAACCGGTTCCTGCTCCGGCCCAGCCACCCAACCTCGGTGACCGTTACCGCTGCGGTGCGCACACCGTCCTCCATTTTCTCTGCAGCCCTTGGCGTTGCGAGCTCTCCGGCAGGAAACCAAAACGCGTACACCTGGGTCACCCGGTACCGGGTGACCCAGGTGTACACACTTCGCCTGTCCTTCTGGGCCGGCACACCCGACCGCCGGTCGCTCCGAAAAGCGGCTTGCGTTGAATCAACGCCACGCACCACCGGTCCGGGCGGGCACGTCGAGCGATTTGCGGACATGCTGGGGCGATGGCTGAGGTGCGGGAGAACCAGGACGAGAACCGTTTCGAGATCTGGGTGGACGGTGAACTGGCCGGTTTCACTCAGCATCGAGGGATCGGTGCGGTGGTGAGCCTGGTGCACACCGAGATCGGCGATCGCTTCGGTGGGCAGGGACTGGCCACCCAGCTGATCGGCCGGACCCTTGATCTCCTGCGCGAACGGGACGCCCAGGTCCTGCCGTTCTGCCCGTTCGTCAAGGCCTACATCGACAAGCACCCCGACTACCTCGGGCTGGTTCCTGCCGATCGCCGCCGGACTTTCGGATTGCCCGCGGAGTGACGCATTTGCAGCCCGATTCTGTCGGACCCCCTCGGTAGAGTCCTTTCCCATGGAGGGCCTGGAGAACTACCTGGTCGTCGCGGCTGTGATCACCGCCGGGGTGCTGCTGTTCGCCGGGGGCATGGGGGCGGCTCGCGCGCTGCGCCCCCGGGTGCCCTCGGCCGAGAAGGTGCTCACCTACGAGAGCGGTGTGGATCCGGTCGGGCACGGCTGGGCGCAGAGCCAGATCCGCTACTACCTCTACGCCTTTCTCTACCTGATCTTCGCGGTGGATGCGGTGTACCTGTTTCCCTGGGTCACCGTGGTCGCGCAGCTGGGCTGGGCCACCATCGCCGAAATGGGCGTGTTCATCGGCATCATCGCGGTCGGCCTGATCCATGCCATCCGGCGCGGGGTGCTGCGATGGACCTGACCCGGCCCGGCCTCGGCAGCCGCGCGATCACCCCGAAGACCGATCTGCCCATGCCCGTGCTGCGGGCCGAGCCCGAGGGCGCGCTGGGTACTCTGGGCACGGTGGCGCCGCACCCGTTGCGGCTGGTGCTGAACTGGGGCCGGCGCTATTCGCTGTGGGTCTTCAACTTCGGTCTGGCCTGCTGCGCCATCGAATTCATCGCCGCCAGCATGGCCCGGCACGACTTCATCCGGCTGGGCGTGATCCCGTTCGCCAACGGCCCCCGCCAGGCCGATCTGATGGTGGTCTCCGGCACCGTCACCGACAAGATGGCCCCGGCCGTGCGCCGGCTGTGGGAGCAGATGCCCGAGCCGAAGTACGCCATCTCGTTCGGCGCCTGCTCCAATTCCGGCGGCCCGTACTGGGATTCGTACTGCGTCACCAAGGGGGTCGACCAGATCATCCCGGTCGACGTCTACGTGCCCGGCTGCCCGCCCCGGCCGGAGGCGCTGCTCCAGGGCATCGTGAAGCTGCAGGAGAAGATCGCCGCCGAGAACCTCGGCCGCCGCTACGGTGCCCGCCGGCGCGGTGCCGCCTCACTGAATCGAGGCCTGGTAGAAGGCGGTTCGGCATGAGCGCGCCGGATGCCAGGCCTCACGGCACCCGGGATGCGAACCAGCTCATGGCCTGGTTCTCCGCCGCTCTGCTCGAGGCCGGCGTGGAAGACGCGACGGGCCGGCCAAGCGGTAACCAGCCGAACGGAGACTCGAGCGAGGCGGCCGCGCCACTCCTCCAGGTGAGCGCCGATGCCGCGGGTACGCCGGTCGTCGACGTACCCGCCGCCGGTTGGGTCGCCGCCGCCACCTGCGCCCGCGACCAGCTGGGCCTGGACTTCCTGGACTGGCTCTCCGCGGTGGACGAGCCCGAGGGTGACCCGCCCGGTCTCGACGTCGTGCTGCACCTGGCCGCCACCGACTCGTTCGCCACGCCGGATCGCAGCGTGCGTCGCATCCTGCTGCGCACCCGCGTGGCCAACACCGCGCTCAGCCTTCCCAGCCTCACCGCGCTCTGGCCCGGTGTCGCCTGGCACGAACGCGAGACCTTCGAGATGTTCGGCCTCACCTTCACCGGCTTCGACGACGCAACCGCCGCCGGCCTGCGCCCTCTCCTGCTGCCGGACGGTTTTGAGGGCACGCCCCTGCGCAAGTCCTTCGTCCTGGCTGCCCGCGCCGCCAAAGCCTGGCCCGGCGCCAAGGATCCGGGTGATTCCGGCGCCAAACCGGCCCGCCGCAAGAACCTGCCGCCCGGAGTGCCCGACGCCTCGTGGGGGCCGCACGAGCCCGGCGCTCACTCGGGTGAGGAGGCTGCTCAGCCACGTCCCGCATCAGCAGCAGGTAAGCCGGCCACCTCGTCCTCCGATTCACCGGAGGGCCAGGCATGAGTGTCGATGCCGCGCTGCTGGCCGAGATCGTTCTGCGGGCGGTCTGTGTGCTGGCCGCCTTTCTCACCCTGCCGCTCCTCGTGGGGCAGACCGAGCACAAGGTCATGGCGCACATGCAGGGGCGACTGGGGCCGATGTACGCGGGCGGGTTCCACGGTTGGGCCCAGTTGGTGGCCGACGGTGTGAAGTTCCTGCAGAAGGAGGACATCGTTCCGGCCCGGGCCGACGCCCAGGTCTTCCGGCTGGCGCCGGCGGTGGCTCTGGTTCCTTACCTCGTCGCCCTGGCCGTGATCCCTCTGAGCCCGGACTGGGTGGCTGCCGACGTCGACGCCGGGCTGCTCTTCGTGCTGGCTGCCAGCGCGGTGGCGGTGCTCGGCACGCTGATGGCCGGCTGGTCCAGCGCCAACAAGTACGCCCTGCTCGGCTCGATGCGGGCGGCGGCGCAGTTGCTGGCCTACGAGCTTCCGCTGGTTCTGGCGGCGGCCAGTGTGGCGATGGCGGCGGGCACGCTCTCGCTCACCGGGATCGGCGAGGCCTGGCAGTGGTGGTGGCTGGTCTGGCAGTTCCCGGCCCTGGTGGTGTTCGTGGTGGCCGGGCTGGCCGAGGTGCAGCGGCCGCCGTTCGACATGCCGATCGCCGAGTCCGAGCTGGTGGCCGGGCCTTACACGGAGTACACCGGGCTGCGGTTCGCCCTGTTCCTGCTCAGCGAGTACGCGGGCGTGGTGGTGCTGTCCGCGCTGACCGCGGTGCTGTTCCTCGGGGCCTGGCAGGGCCCGTTCGCCGAGGTGCTGGGCCCGGTCTGGACGTTGTTGAAGACCGGGCTGGTGGCGGTGCTGGTGATCTGGCTGCGGGTGGCCTGGCCGCGGCTGCGGGAGGACCAGTTGCAGCGGCTGGCCTGGGCCGGGCTGGTGCCGATCGCGCTGGCTCAGCTGGCCCTCACCGCGGTGGTGGTCGTGCTGCAAACCTGAGCAGCTTCAGCGCTGGGCGCGGCCCCGGACGGCGATGGTCAGCAGGTCGGAGGCCGGGCCCCGCGGCGAGCTGCCCAGCGGCCAGACCGCCAGCAACCGCCGGTCCAGGGCCAGGCCGGTCACCGGAACCGTCCGCAGCCGGCCCGAGGCCACGTCGTCGGCCACGGCCAGGCTGCTCAGCACCGCAGGCCCGGCCCCGGCCAGCACCGCCCCGCGCACCGCAGCCGTGCCGGACAGCTCCAGCAAGGGCTCAGCCTGCTCGTACCCGTGCCCCAAAGTCACCGCCAAGGCCACCTCCAGGGCCCGGCGCGTCCCCGACCCGGCCTCTCGGGAGACCAGCGCAGTGCGGGCCAGCTCCGCCGCCTCGATCGGCTTACGCCGCCGCGACCAGGCATGATCGGCCGGCACCACCAGCACCAGCGCATCCGTGCCGATCTCCCGCCAGGCCAGGTCGTCCGGGGCCGAAGGACCCTCGACGAACCCCAGACCGGCCCGGCCGTCCCGCACCCGCTCGGCGACCTCTTCCGAGTTCGTGGCCGTCAACTGGACAGACAACTCGTCCCCCCGCTGTTCCACCTGGTGCCGCAGGGTGACCAGCCAGCGCGGCATCAGGTACTCGGCCACGGTCAGGCTCGCCGCCACTCGCAGCCGGGCGTGCCGCTCGGCGCGCAGGGCGGACACGCTGGCCTCCAGCCCCGCCGCGAGGTCGGTGAGTTGCCCGGCCCAGTCCGCCACCAGCGCCCCGGCCGTGGTCAGGCTGGAACCCTGACGGCTGCGCCGCAGCACTTGAACGCCGAGAGTGCCCTCCAGCCGCCGGATCCGCTCACTGGCCGCCTGCTGGCTGATCCCGTGTTCCCGGGCCGCCCCACCCAGGCTTCCGGTGCGTGCCACCGACAGCAGCAGGTCGAGCGCGGCCAACTCGGGCACGCGCGGGGACAAGGGCATGAGGAGGAGGCTAGCGGCGTCACAAGACAAAGTTGTGACAACACAGGACCGGAGGAACTACCCGGCCGCCCCGGTCTGTTGCAGTGTTGGTCGGCGTGCGCCATTAGCAGATGAACGCTACTTAGGGGAACCTAAGTAGCATGCGAACCAGGCCACAGCGAGACACTGAGATGCAGGCGCCCGCACAACAGTGACGAATGTCGCGCGAGCGGACACGGCCAGGCGGACTGAGGAGACTTCATGGAAGACACTGCTGCGGTCCCGGCAGATTCGAGTCGGCAGCCGAACGACTCGAGGATCCGACAGATCGACAGTGTGGTGATCCGGTTCGCCGGTGACTCCGGTGACGGTATGCAGCTGACCGGCGACCGGTTCACCGCCGAGACCGCGTCCATGGGCAACGACCTGGCCACCCTGCCGAACTTCCCGGCCGAGATCCGCGCCCCTCAGGGCACCCTGCCCGGTGTCTCCAGTTTCCAGCTGCACTTCGCCGACCACGACGTGCTCACCCCCGGCGACGCGCCGGACGTGCTGGTGGCGATGAACCCGGCGGCGCTGAAGGCCAACCTGGGCGACCTGCCGCGGGGCAAGACGATCATCGTGAACACCGACGAGTTCACCAAGCGCAACCTGGCCAAGGTCGGCTACTCCGCCAGCCCGGTCGAGGACGGCGCGCTGGAGTCCTGGCAGGTGCACCCGGTGCCGCTGACCAGCCTGACAGTCGAGGCGCTGAAGGAGTTCGGTCTCTCCCGCAAGGACTCCGAGCGCTCCAAGAACATGTTCGCCCTGGGCCTGCTGTGCTGGCTGTACAACCGGCCCACCGAGGGCACCGAGCGGTTCCTGAACACCAAGTTCGGCCGTCGACCGGAGATCCTGGCCGCCAACCTGGCCGCCTTCAAGGCCGGCTGGGCGTTCGGCGAGACCACCGAGGGCTTCGCCGTCTCCTACGAGATCGCCCCGGCCCCCGCCCCCTCCGGCACCTACCGGAACATCACCGGCAACACCGCACTGGCCTACGGTCTGGTCGCCGCCGGGCACCGCTCCGGCCTGCCGATCGTGCTCGGCTCGTACCCGATCACCCCGGCCTCGGACATCCTGCACGCGTTGTCGGGGATGAAGAAGTTCGGCGTCACCACGATCCAGGCCGAGGACGAGATCTCGGCGATCGGCGCAGCGCTGGGCGCTTCGTACGGCGGCGCGATCGGCGTCACCACCACCTCGGGCCCGGGCCTGGCGCTGAAGAGCGAGACCATCGGCCTGGCCGTGTCGCTGGAACTGCCGCTGGTGATCGTGGACGTGCAACGTGGTGGGCCGTCGACCGGCCTGCCCACCAAGACCGAGCAGTCCGACCTGCTGCAGGCCATGTACGGGCGCAACGGTGAGTCGCCGGTGCCGGTGATCGCGCCCCGTTCACCCGCCGACTGCTTCGACGCGGCGATCGAGGCGGTGCGGGTGGCCACCAAGTACCGCACCCCCGTGCTGCTGCTCTCGGACGGCTACCTGGCCAACGGTTCCGAACCCTGGCGGTTGCCTGCGGTCGCCGACCTGCCCGATCTGCACGTCGAATTCGCACAGAAACAAGATGAGGCCTTCCGCCCCTACGACCGCGACCCGCAGACCCTGGCCCGCCCGTGGGCCCCGCCCGGCGTCCAGGGCCTGGAACACCGGATCGGCGGCATCGAAAAGGCCGACGGCACCGGCGAGATCAGCTACGACCCGGACAACCACGACAAGATGGTGCGGCTGCGCCAGGCCAAGGTGGACGGCGTCGACGTGCCCCCGCTGGAGGTCGACGACCCCACCGGCGACGCCGAGGTACTGGTGATCGGCTGGGGCAGCACCTTCGGCCCGATCGCGGCCGGGGCCCGGGTGGCCCGGCGCAACGGGATCCGGGTGGCCACCGCGCACCTGCGGCACCTGAACCCGTTCCCGGCCAACACCGGTGACGTGCTCCGGCGCTACCAGCGGGTGCTGATCCCGGAGATGAACCTCGGCCAGCTGGCCCTGTTGCTGCGGGCCAAGTACCTGGTCGACGCCCGCGGCTACAACCAGGTGCGGGGCCTGCCGTTCAGCTCGGCCGAGATCGCCACCGCCATCACCTCGCTCGCCACCGAAGGCGGACTGGAACTGAGCAGTCTGGAGGAGACGCACTGATGACCACGGAACTAGGTATGCCGACCGTGCTCTCCGGCCTGGCCGGAGTACCGCATCTGGGCCCGGACGACGCCAAGCAGACCCGCAAGGACTTCACCGCCGGCGCCGAGGTGCGCTGGTGCCCGGGCTGCGGTGACTACGCGATCCTGGCCGCGGTGCAGGGCTTCATGCCCGAGCTCGGGATCAAGCGGGAGAACGTGGTCTGCGTCTCCGGTATCGGCTGCTCCTCGCGTTTCCCGTACTACCTGGACACCTACGGGCTGCACTCGATCCACGGCCGTGCCCCGGCGATCGCGACCGGCCTGGTCACCGCCCGGCCCGACCTGAACGTCTGGGTGGTCACCGGGGACGGCGACGCGCTCTCGATCGGTGGCAACCACCTGATCCACGCCCTGCGGCGCAACGTGAACCTGACCATCCTGCTGTTCAACAACCGGATCTACGGCCTGACCAAGGGCCAGTACTCGCCCACCTCCGAGCCCGGCAAGATCACCAAGTCCACCCCGGTCGGCTCGGTGGACACCCCGTTCAACCCGATCTCGCTGGCCCTGGGCGCCGAGGCCACGTTCGTCGCGCGCACCCTCGACTCCGACCGCAAGCACCTGACCAGCGTGCTGAGGCAGGCGGTGGAGCACCGAGGCTCGGCGCTGGTGGAGATCTACCAGAACTGCCCGATCTTCAACGACGGCGCGTTCGACGTGCTCAAGGACCGGGACGAGGCGCAGGCCCGGCTGATCCGGCTGGAGCACGGCGAGCCGATCCGGTTCGGGGTGGACGGCGCGCGCGGCGTGGTCCGCGCCGCCGACGGCACGCTGCAGGTGGTGGACGTGGCCTCGGTCAGCGAGGAGGCCCTGCTGGTGCACGATGCGCAGAACCCGAACCCGGCCACCCAGTTCGCGTTGTCCCGGCTGGACGAGGAGACCCTGTCGCACGTCCCGCTCGGGGTGTTCCGCAAGGTCAGCCGCCCGACCTACGACGACCTGGTGCGGGCGCAGGTCTCCGGCGCCCAGGAGGCGAACAACGGCCCGGCCACCGACGACGACCTGGCGGCCCTGCTGGCCGGGCGCGACACCTGGACCGTTGCCGACTGATCAACCCAGCAACAGCAAGAACATGAGGTACGGACGCGGTGGTCACCGACGTCCGTACCTCATGTGATTTCGGGTGCGTTTTATCAGGGACGTGCGACGCACCGCGGGTAGGCCTGTCACCTTTGACGGGTGAGCGAGGCAGGTGGTGCGGCAGAGCCGCAGGTGGTGTGGCGGGATCAGGGGAAGCTGGTGCAGCGGACCCTCGCGCCGTGGTGGCTCGTCCAGGTGGTGCTCCCGGTGACCTGGTTCATCATGCTGATGAACGGTGGCCCGGGCGAGTCGGTCCAGTGTCGCGACGACCCGGGCGCCTGCGCCGACGGAAGTGCCCTGGCCTCCCTCCTGGCCGGCACCATGTTCGCGATCCCGTTCCTGCTCTGGATGGCTCCCCGGGCCGGACTCGCGCTCGGCGGGTTGTGGGGCGTGGCGTTCCTTCTCGCGTCGGACTCGGACTGGTTACTCGGCCCGTACGGCCTGGTCTGCCTGGTCGTACTCGGGGTGATGCAGTACGACCGGTCGCAGCGCCGGGCGGCCGCGCCGCAGCCCGTACCGGCCGCAGCCGTCTCCGGGCCTCGAGCGCACCTGCGCCTACCGCCGGCATTCGTGCTGGTCCCGGCTGCAGTTCTGGTGGCCCTGCTGATCTTCGCGGTCTCCTTCGCCGGGCTGTACACCTGGGCCACCAACACCCGGGACGCCTGGGTCGAGCGCAGCGTGGTGGCCGAGGCCCAGGTGACGAACATTGACGACCTCGGTGACGTGACCTTCGAGAGCAGCAGCGGGCAGACCTGGAGCATCGACCCGGAGGACACGTACCAGGTCGGCGACACTGCCCAGGTGCGCTACGACCCGGACGACCCGGAGAACGCCGAACTGGACGTCGAGCCGGCCAGGCTGGACGGTCTGCTGACCCCGGCCGGGTGGCTGCTCACCCTGGCCGCGGCGCTGGTCTGGCGGATGGCCGGCCTGTTCCGCTTCCGGAGCAGGCTGCGCGCCGGAGGTCTGCCGGAGTACTCGGTGCTGGTCGGGCTTCGCTCCCGGTACCTCTACCTGCACGGTCATCCTCAGCCTGGGCAGGGGCAACTCATGGGCCGGCCGTTCGCCATGCTGCCGACCCGCAACGCCTCCAGCCTGGCCGCGCCGCCAGCAGTTGCGCCGGTCTACGGGGAACCAGAGCAGCACCCCCAGCACTTGGCCCAACTGCAGCCACTTACCCCAGCCGTTTTCGTGGGGACGCCCCTGCCCGGCCGCTGGGGCGTGGTCATCGCCGACGGCAAGGTGCGCTGGGGCCGCAAGCCGTTGGGTGAGGTCAGGCGGGCTCCCTGGAACCGTTCCGACCAGCCGGTCAACTCGCTCAGCCAGGGCAACTGGGGTCTACCCAAGCCACCCGTCGTACCCAGGTGACCCGACCGCCGTAGGCGCGCACACCGTCCCCCATTTGTTCTGCTGACGCCCCATCGAAAGCTGGACCTCTGGACCAATCCCGCGATCTAGAATCGTGGGATGAATCCGGAGGCCCGGAAGGGCATCATCTACGGCTTCTCGAGCTACCTCCTCTGGGGGTGTTTTCCGCTCTACTTCCGGCTTTTGCAGGAGTCGGGGGCGCTCGAGGTTCTCGCCTACCGGATTCTCTTCACCGGTGTGATCTGCCTGGTCTTGGTGGCTGCGCTGCGCTCCTGGCAGGAAATGCGCGGGGTACTGCGTAATCGGCGGCAAATGCTGCTGCTCGGCGCGGCGGCCTTCCTGATCGCGGGCAACTGGGGCGTGTACATCTACGCGGTCAACAGTGATCAGGTGGTCGAGGCGGCCCTCGGCTACTTCCTCAATCCCCTGGTCACCGTGGGCCTCGGCGTCCTCGTCCTGCGTGAACGGCTGCGCCCGATGCAATGGGTCGCCGTGGCGATCGGTCTGGTCGCCGGCGTCGTGCTGACCGTGACCTACGGGCATCTACCCACGATCGCGCTGGCCCTGGCCGGTACTTTCGGCACCTACGGCCTGCTGAAGAAGCAGGTGGGCAGCAACGGCGGGGTAAGTGCGCTGGCCGGGATGAGCACCGAAAGCCTGGTACTGGCGCCGTTCACCATTGCCGGGCTGGTGATCATCGGGTTCCAGGGAGACAGCACCTTCGGCCACGACGCACCCTGGCAGGCGCTGCTGCTGATCTCCACCGGCGTGGTCACCCTGACCCCGCTGCTGCTTTTCGCCGCCGCGGCCAGCCGGGTGCCCCTGTCGACCATGGGACTGCTGCAGTACCTCACGCCGGTACTGCAATTTCTCTGCGGGGTAGTCGTTCTGGGCGAGCACATGCCCACCGCCCGTTGGGTGGGATTCGGCCTGGTCTGGCTGGCGCTGGTGGTACTCACCGCCGACAGCCTGTACACCGCACGGCGGCAGCGAGCCGCGAGACTCGCTGCCGCAGCGGGTACTACGCCTTCTCGAGCCGGACGATGACCGACTTGGAGGCCGGCGTGTTGCTCACGTCGGCCACGCTGTCCAGCGGAACCAGCACGTTCGTCTCCGGGTAGTACGCCGCGGCGCAGCCCTTGGCGGTGTCGTACTGGACGATCCGGAAGCCCTCGGCGCGGCGGTCCACGCCGTCCTTCCACTCCGAGATCAGGTCCACCATCTCGCCGTCCTGAAAGCCCAGCTGCTTCAGGTCGTCCGCGTTCACGAACACCACGCGGCGGCCGTTCTTGATTCCCCGGTAGCGGTCGTCCAGGCCGTAGACCGTGGTGTTGTACTGGTCGTGGCTGCGGAAAGTCTGCAGCAGCAGCCGGCCTTCGGGAATCTTCGGGTACTCCAGCGGGCCGGCCACGAAGTTCGCACGGCCGGTCAGCGTCGGGAACTGCCGGCTGCGGGTGGCGTGCGGCAGGGTGAAGCCGTTCGGGTCGGCGACCTTGTTCTCGTAGTCGTCGAAGCCCGGCACCACCCGCGAGATCCGGTCCCGGATGGTGCGGTAGTCGGCCTCGAACTCGTCCCACGGGATGTCGTACTTGTCGCCGACCGTGCGCTTGGCCAGCCGGGAGATGATCGAGACCTCGGACAGCAGGTTGCCCGACGGCGGCTTCAGCGAGCCGTGCGAGGCGTGCACCCGGCTCATCGAGTCCTCGACGGTGACCTTCTGCTCGCCGGAGGCCTGAACGTCCCGGTCGGTGCGGCCGAGGGTGGGCAGGATCAGCGCGGTCTCGCCGACCACGGCGTGCGAGCGGTTCAGCTTGGTCGAGACCTGCACGGTCAGGCGGCACTTGCGCATCGCCGCCTCGGTGACGTCGCTGTCCGGGGTGGCCCGGATGAAGTTGCCGCCGACCGCCATGAACACGTCGATCTTGCCGTCGCGCATCGCCCGGATGCTGTCCACCGCGTCCAGGCCGTGCTTACGCGGCGGGTCGAAGCCGAACTCCAGCTGCAGCTTGTCCAGGAACCACTCGGGCATCTTCTCGAAGATGCCCATCGTGCGGTCGCCCTGCACGTTGCTGTGCCCGCGGACCGGGCAGACGCCGGCGCCCGGGCGGCCCAGGTTGCCCTGGATCATCAGCAGGTTGACGATCTCGTGGATCGTGGCGACCGAGTGCTTGTGCTGGGTGATCCCCATCGCCCAGCAGATGATGGTCTTGTTCGAGGCGGTGAAGCGCGCGGCCAGGCCCCGCACCTGCTGCTCGGTCAGACCGGTGGCCTCGACCAGCTCGGCGAAGTCCAGGCCCTTGATGTTGGTGACGTACTCGTCGAAGCCGTGCGTGTGCTCGTCGATGAACGCCCGGTCGATCACCGCGTCGTCCTGCAGCAGCAGCTGCGCCACCGCCATCATCAGCGCCTGGTCGCCGCCGATCCGGATCTGCAGGAAGTCGTCGGTCAGGTCGGTGCCGCCGCCCACCACACCCTTGGGGGTCTGCGGGTTGCGGAAGTTCATCAGGCCGGCTTCGGGCAGCGGGTTGACCGCCACGATGACCGCGCCGTTCTGCTTGGCCACCTCGAGCGTGGAGAGCATGCGCGGGTGGTTGGTGCCCGGGTTCTGGCCCATCACCACGATCAGCTCGGCCTGCTCCAGGTCGTCGAGCTGGACGCTGCCCTTACCCACGCCGATCGCCTTGGTCAGCGCCGAGCCGGAGGACTCGTGACACATGTTCGAGCAGTCCGGCAGGTTGTTCGTACCGACCGCGCGGACCAGCAGCTGGTAAAGGAACGCGGCCTCGTTGCTGGTCCGGCCGGAGGTGTAGAAGGTGGCCCGGTCCGGGTCGTCCAGGCCGCGCAGCTCGGTGGCGACCAGGTCCAGCGCGCCGTCCCAGCTGATCGGGACGTAGTGGTCCTGACCGGCGGGCTTGATCATCGGCTCGACCAGGCGGCCCTGCTGCCCCAGCCACCAGTCGGACTTCTGGTTCAGCTCCTGCACCGAGTGCCGGGCGAAGAAGTCCGCGCCGACCGTGCGCTTGGTGGCCTCTTCAGCGACCGCCTTGGCCCCGTTCTCGCAGAACTCCGCGATGTGCCGGTGGTCCTTCTCCGGCCAGGCGCAGCCCGGGCAGTCGAAGCCCTTCTTCTGGTTCAGCTTGAGCAGGGTCTGCGTGGTCCGCGCCGCGCCCATCTGCTCGTACGAGATCTTCAGCGCGTGATAGACCCCGGGCACACCGGCCGCGTGATCCTGGTGGTGACCGACCTCGATGTTCCGGTCGTCGACGTCCTCACGGGGTGCGCGACTCATGACCCGGTCCTCACCTTCAGCGACATTGCAGATCTCACCCCTCGACGTTACCTGAGCGTCGAACGAGTCTCCAGAAGAGCCAGGGTCGGACGGGGGTCGGTGTCAAGGGCTAAAGACATGGTCGGCGAGGTCGTTCGCGGCGGTGTCCGCAGTTACGGACACCGCCGCTTCAGGTGACAGCATCTGCGGATTTGTCCGTGACTATGAGCGGTTGATCACGTTCCCGCCGACGCCGCGGTCAGATCCGGGCGAGCTGCGTCAGGTCGATGTCGATGTCGTAGGGCACGGACACCTTGAGTCGCTCATGGTGGACGCCGGTGAGCACGTAGGCCCTGGCCACGGGGTCAAGTTCGTAGACGTGCACGACCGGCCGGTCGTCCTGCCGCTCCACCCGCCAGTAGTGCTGCACCCCGCCCTCGGCATACAGGCGGACCTTCCGGATGCGATCGCGCTTCAGTGAATCCGGAGACTCCACCTCCACCGCCAGCACGACCACCTCGGCCGGGAACCTGGTGGTGTCCCAGTCGCCGACGGCCTCCACCGGAACCAGCGACAGATCAGGCTCCGGCGCCTGCCGAGTACCGATGACGATGTTCATCTCCCGGATGACCTCGAGGTGCTTCGGAACGGAATCGAGCAATGCCCTTTCCACGCACCTCAGCACCGCCATATGAAACATCCGCTGCGCGGCCACGAAGACCAGCTCCCCGTCGATCAGTTCGGTATGCGGGGGCAGGTCTTCGAGCTCAAAGAATTCGTCCACGGTGAAACCACCCGGCTTACGCCACCGGGCCGGAATGTCCTCGTAGCGATCCATCACCTGGCCATTGTCGTCATCGAAGCGGCCGTAGTACACGGGCTCGGCGCCCATGTCGCTCCCCCAATTCGCTCGTGCGCCTATTGGGAAAGTACCAAACCAATCGGCATAAGCGCGAATCGCTACGGTTCGAGCCAGACCGTGCCGGAAGTCGCCAACTGATCGCCGAGCAGTGGCCGGCTGGCCACGGCAACGCGCCGAGCAGACACGTCGACGGGCTCGGCGCCGAAGTTGGTCAGGCTTTCCCAGCCGCTGGCCCGGGCGATCCGGAGCACCTGACCGTCGAGCGTGACCGAAGCCTTTTCTTCCAGCGCAAATGATGGACGCGTACGAAGGGCTTTTCGGTAGAGGTTCAGGATGCTTTCCGGGGCTTTGAACTGGCGCTCCACGGGAAGTTCCGCGTATTCAGAGGGCTGCGGCAGCCAGCCCTCGGCGGGGCCGAACCCCAGGGAGGGGCCGTGGCGAGCGCCCGGCGGAGAACCTCCAGGCGTCCAGGTCGGTGCCGTCGGGCAGACCGAATCGGGTGTCGTGGCGGACCACGTCGTGGTTGGAGAGCGTCCAGGTGCAGGTGGTCCCCGCGGCCTCCGCCTCGGCCAGACAGGACGAGGTGATGCGGTGCCAGTCGGCGGCGTTCCAGCCCAGCTCCATCAGGTCGAAGACGAACGCCTGACCTAGCTCGTCCGGCCGAGCGTAGAGGTTTCGGCGCGGACCCTCGACTGCTTCGGCCACTGTGGCCTTGGGTGGGTCGTACGCGTCGAAGATGCAGATCCCAGAACTCGGCTACGACCGGAGCGAGCCGCCGAGACCGGACAACTCGATGTCGATCTCGTAGGGAAGCGCGACCTTGAGCCGGTCCCGGTAGATCCCGGTGGCCACGTATGCACCGGAGGCGGGATCCAGTTCGTAGACATAGACGACTGGAGCGAGTTGTTCCTCCTCCACCCGCCAGTAGTGCTTGATTCCGGCCGCCGCGTAAAGCTGTGGCTTTCGCTCACGGTCACGAACCTGGGAGTCCGGAGAGACCACCTCGACGGCAAGAACCACGGCTTCGGCCGGATACCAGGTTTCACTGCCATCGCCGAGGGCCGAGATCTTGACTACCGAGAGATCAGGCTCCGGTCGCTGCCGTTCAGCCAGTATCACCGACATTTCCCGGGCGACGTCCAGACTGTCCGGGCAACTGTGCCGAAGCCCTGCCGCCAGCAGATCTATCGCACGGCTATGGAACCGCCGCTGCGGACTCATCAGGATCAGACCCCCGTCGATCAACTCCGCATGAGGGGGCAAGTCTGGCAGATGATCCAAATCAGTAGCGACAAACCCACCCTGCGGAGTCAGCCACAGCGGTACTGGTTCCCGGTCGTCGGCCACCGCACCATTCTCGGCCTTTGCATCCGAGCGGTAAATGGGCTCTGCGCTCATGTTGCTCCCCCAGCCATCGCCTACGGGATGAGTTAACAACTGAGCTGGCAGTTCGGCAAAGCGGCGAATGCATCCTGCAGGGCACAAAATGCTGTGCACCCTGCAGAATGCAGGCCCTCGGGTGCCGAGTCTCAGCCTCGAAGCTGCATCGAGGCTGGTCAGCAGCCAGTGAGATCGTCGTGCCGATCAAGGAGGATCAGCGAGTGCGGTCGACCACTGCCTCGGCGAACTGCCGCAGCGCCGTCTTGGCGGCGGACTCGGGCAGCGGGTCCAGGGTGGTGACCGCGTCCTGGGCCCAGCGGGCCGCCTCGTCCCGGGCCGCGTCCATCACCTTGTGCTCGTTGAGTGCCTCGATGGTCTCGGCCAGCCGGGCGTCCTCGGAAAGGTCGCCGTCCAGCATGGTGACGATCTGCGCGGCCGCCGCGTCGCCCTGGGCCGCGGCCTGGCGGACCAGCAGGGTGGGCAGGGTGGGCACGCCCTCGCGCAGGTCGGTGCCCTGCACCTTGCCGGAGACCCGGCCGGCGCTGGACAAGTCGATCACGTCGTCGGCCAGCTGGAAGGCCACGCCGACCAGCTCGCCGTAGCGGACCATGATCTCGACCGTGGCAGCGTCGCAGCCGCCGAACATCGCGCCGAAGCGGCCGGCGGTGGCGATCAGCGAGCCGGTCTTGTCGCCCAGCACCTGCAGGTAGTGGGCGATCGGGTCGTCGGCCGGGGTGGGGCCGACGGTCTCGTGCATCTGGCCCAGGCACAGCCGCTCAAAGGTGGCCGCCTGGATGTCCACGGCCTCCGGGCCCAGGCCCGCGACCACTCGGGAGGCCCGGGCGAACAGCAGGTCACCGACCAGGATCGCGACCTGGTTGCCCCAGACCAGGTGGGCCGCGGCGGCGCCCCGGCGCTGGTCGGCCGAGTCCATCACGTCGTCGTGGTAGAGCGAGGCCAGATGGGTCAGCTCGACCACGACGCCGGCCTCGAGGACCTCCGGACGGCTCGCGTCGCCGAGGTTCGCGGCGAGCAGGGTGAGCATCGGGCGGATCCGCTTGCCACCCGCCTCCACCAGATGACGGGAGGCGGTGTCGGCGAGCTGGTCGGCCTGCTGGACCGCCTCTCGCAGCCGGGACTCGATCGTCTCCATGCCGACACGGACGGACTCGGCAAGGGCGGCGTCAACCACCGGCAGATCCAGGGAAGCGGTCACAGCACTCACGGTAAGAACACCGACGAACTATTGGCCAATTGGAGGGCAGCGGCGGGGAGTACGCCGAGCCCGATCGTCGCGACGACACCGACGCCGACGGCGAAGATCGTCAGGGCTCCGGGGCGGGTCACGGTGACAGCATCCCCTACCGAGTCGTTGAAGTACATCAGCACGATGACCCGGATGTAGAAGAACACAGCGATCGCACTGGCCGCAACACCCACCAGCACCAGTCCCGGACCCCACGGGGCCTGGTCCACGGCGGCCGAGAAGACCGCGAACTTACCGGTGAAACCGCTGGTCAGCGGGATACCGGCGAAGGCCAGCAGGAACAGCGTGAAGGTGAACGCGAGCAGCGGCGAGCGCTTGGCCAGGCCCTGCCACTGGGAGAGGTGAGTCGCCTCACCGCCGATGCCGCCCTCCGGGGTGGAGGTGCGCACCAGGGTCACCAGGGCGAAGGCGCCGACCGTGGTGAAGCCGTAGGCGGCCAGGTAGAACAGCACGCTGCCGATCCCGTCGCGGTCCATCGCCAGCAGGCCGACCAGGATGAACCCGGCGTGCGCGATCGAGGAGTAGGCCAGCATCCGCTTCACGTCGGCCTGGACGATCGCGATGACCGAGCCGATCAGCATGGTCAGGGCGGCGACCAGCCAGATCGCGGGCTGCCAGTCCCAGCGCACCCCGGGCAGGGCGACGTAGGCGATCCGCAGCAGGGCGCCGAAGGCGGCGACCTTGGTGCAGGCGGCCATGAAGCCGGTGACCGGGGTGGGGGCGCCCTGGTAGACGTCCGGGGTCCAGGACTGGAACGGGAAGGCGCCGACCTTGAACAGCAGGCCGACCGCGAGCAGGCCGACCCCGAGCAGGAGCAGGCCGTCCTGGCCGACCACGGCGGTGGCCGCGGTGGCGGTGGCGCCGTCGGAGACCGCGGCGTCGATGTCGGAGAGCCGGACCGAGCCGGCGAAGCCGTACAGCAGGGCCGCGCCGAACAGGAAGAAGGCCGAGGAGAAGGCGCCGAGCAGGAAGTACTTCAGCGAGGCTTCCTGGGACAGCAGGCGCCGGCGCCGGGCCAGGCCGCACAGCAGGTACAGCGGCAGCGAGAGCACCTCGAGCGCGATGAACATGGTGAGCAGGTCGTTGGCGGCCGGGAAGAGCAGCATGCCGACCAGCGAGAACAGGATCAGCGGGTAGACCTCGGTCTGCACCAGGCCGGCCCGCACCGCCTTGGCCTCGTCGGAGGAGCCGGGCACGGCCGAGGCCTGGGCGGTGAACGCGCCGGACTCCGGGTCCTCGTCGGCCATGGTCAGCACCGCCAGCAGGGCCAGCACCAGGATGGTGCCCTGCAGGAAGAGCGCCGGGCCGTCGATCGCCACCGCACCGCCGGCCGTGGTCACCGCCTTGTCCTGGGTGGCCAGGTAGATCACCGCGAACAGCGCGCCGGCGATCCCGACGGTGGCCAGGACCACCTGGCTGACGAACCGCCGGGCCCGCGGGGCGAACGCCTCGACCAGCACGGCGAGCAGGGCCGCGACGAAGACGATCAGCATCGGCGCCAGGGCCGCGTAGTCGAACGAAGGCGCGTTCACTTGTTCTCTCCCTCAGCCACGGTCGGCTCCGGGTCAGTGACTCCGACCTGCTGCATGGTGGTGGCGATGGCGGGGTTGATCACGTCCAGCACCGGCTTGGGGTAGACCCCGAGGAAGAGGATCACCACGACCAGCGGGGCGATCACCCAGACCTCGCGGGCGCTGGCGTCCTTCCAGCCGGCGGCGTACTCCTTGATCGGGCCGGTGAACATCCGCTGGTAGGTGAGCAGGATGTACAGCGCCGCCAGCACGATGCCGAGGGTGGCCAGCACGGCGACCGCCGGGTACTTGACGAAGGTCCCGGTCAGCACCATGAACTCGCTGACGAAGCTGGACATGCCGGGCAGGGCCAGGCTGGACAGACCGGCCAGCAGGAAGCCGGCCGCCAGGACCGGGGTGCTGCGCTGCAGGCCTCCGTAGTCGTCGATGTCGGCCGAACCCCGGCGCTTGATCAGCATCCCGGCCACCAGGAACAGCGCCGCGGTGGAGAAGCCGTGGTTGACCATGTACAGGGTCGAGCCGGTCTGCCCGGTCGAGGTCATCGCGAAGATGCCGAGCACGATGAACCCGAAGTGCGAGATCGAGGTGTAGGCGATCAACCGGTTCAGGTCGGTCTGGCCGATCGCCAGCAGCGCCCCGTAGAGCACGCTGACCAGGGCCAGGGCCAGGATCACGGGGGCCGCCCACTTGCTCGCCTCGGGGAACAGCGGCAGGCAGAGGGTGAGCATGCCGAAGGTGCCGACCTTGTCGAGCACGCCGACCAGCAGCACCGAGACCCCGGCCGGGGCCTCGTCGGTGGCGTCCGGCAGCCAGGTGTGCACCGGCCACATCGGCGCCTTGATCGCGAAGGCGATGAAGAAGGCCACGAACATCAGCCGCTCGGCGGTGCTGCTGGAGAAGTCCAGCCCGGTCAGGTTGTCGATCAGGAAGCCCTGTTCGCCGCCCGGACCGGAGCCGTACAGCCCGATCACCCCGACCAGCATGATCAGCCCGCCGACGAGCGAGTAGACCAGGAACTTGACCGCGGTGTACCGGCGCCGCTCGCTGCTGCCGAAGGCCCCGATCAGGAAGTAGACCGGGATCAGCATGGCTTCGAAGAAGACGTAGAACAGGAAGAGGTCGCGGGCCGCGAAGACCCCGATCATCATCGCCTCGAGCACCAGCACCAGGCCGAAGAACAGCCGGGCCCGGTCCGGCTCGATCTCGTTCCAGGCGGCCAGCACGCACAGCGGCACCAGCACGGTGGACAGCGCCACCATCACCAGGCCGATCCCGTTCACGCCGAGCGCGTAGCTGACCCCGAACTCGCCGATCCAGGAGTGGATCTCGGAGAACTGGATCTCACCGGCCCGGGTGAGCTCGAACTGGGCGGCCATCACCAGGGTGAGGACGAAGGTGATCAGCGAGACGCCGAGCGCGAGGTGCCGGGCCCGGGGGGCCAGGGCCTTGGGCAGGGCCGCGATCAGGGCCGAGCCCGCCAGAGGGACGGCTCCGATCACCGTCAGCCAGGGGAAGTCCATCGAATCCTCAATCAGTGAATTCAGAGGCGGACGGCGAGTACGCCGCCCAGAAGGATGACGACGCCCGCGAGCATCGACGCGGCATAGGAACGGACCAGGCCGGTCTGGACCCGGCGCAGCCGGCCGCCGAGCCCACCGATCAGCGCGGCCAGGCCGCCGACGGCCCCGTCCACACCCCGGTTGTCCACGAAGACCAGGGTCCGGGTGAGGTACTGGCCGGGGCGCATGAACAGGCCCTCGTTGACGTCGTCCTGGAACAGGTCACGCCGGGCGGCGCGGGTGAGCAGGCTGCCCCGGGGAGCGGTCTGCGGCACCGACTCGTTCCAGTACATCCGCCAGGCCAGCAGCACGCCGAGGGCGACCAGCACCAGGGTGGCGCCCATCAGCACCGGGATCGGCAGCACCGGCTCGTGGTGCTCCTCGTGCCCGAGCACCGGTTCGAGCCAGTGGGCCAGGGCGTTGGTGACGCCGAGGGCCAGGCCCAGGAACGCGGAACCGAGGGCCAGGATCACCATCGGGATCGTCATCAGGGCGGGCGACTCGTGCGGGTGGGCGTCGTCGGCCCAGCGCTTGTCCTTGCCGTGGAAGGTCATGAAGAACAGCCGGGACATGTAGAACGCGGTCACCGCGGCACCGAGCAGGGCGGCCAGGCCGAAGACCCAGGGCCGCCAGCCGTCGCCGACGAACGCGGTCTCGATGATCTTGTCCTTGCTCCAGAAGCCGGAGAACGGCGGGACCCCGAGGATCGCCAGCCAGCCCAGCAGGAACGTCGCCCAGGTCACCTTCATGACTCCGGACAGCCGTCCGAACGTCCGCATGTTCACCGAGTCGTTCATCCCGTGCATCACCGAGCCGGCCCCGAGGAACATGCCGGCCTTGAAGAAGCCGTGGGTGAGCAGGTGGAAGATGGCGAAGGCGGCGCCCACCGGGCCCAGCCCGGCGGCCAGCATCATGTAGCCGATCTGCGACATCGTGGAGGCCGCCAGGGCCTTCTTGATGTCGTCCTTGGCGCAGCCGACGATCGCCCCGTAGGTCAGCGTGATCGCGCCGATGATCACCACCGCGAGCTGGGCGTCGGGCGCGCCGACGTAGACCGGCATCGAGCGGACCACCAGGTAGACGCCCGCGGTGACCATGGTGGCGGCGTGGATCAGGGCCGAGACCGGAGTGGGACCGGCCATCGCGTCGCCCAGCCAGGACTGCAGCGGGAACTGCGCCGACTTGCCGCAGGCGCCGACCAGCAGGAGCAGGCCGATCACGGTCAGCTTGGTCTCCCCGGCGGCCTCGGCCCCGGCGAAGACGTCGGCGAAGGTGACACTGCCGAAGGCGGTGAACATCGCCATGATCGCCAGCGCCATCCCGATGTCACCCACCCGGTTGACGATGAACGCCTTCTTGGCCGCGGTGGCATAGGCCGGGTTGTGGTTCCAGAAACCGATCAGCAGGTAGGACGCAAGACCCACGCCCTCCCAGCCGACGAAGAGAAGCAGGTACGAGTCGGCCAGGACCAGGAGGAGCATCGAGGCGACGAACAGGTTCAGGTAGGCGAAGAACCGGCGCCGGTCCGGGTCGTGCTCCATGTAGGCCACGGAGTAGACGTGGATCAGCGAGCCGACGAACGTCACCAGCAGCACGAACGCGATCGACAGCGGGTCGACCAGCAGGCCCGCGTCGAGCGAGAACGTGCCTGCGTTGATCCACTCGAAAAGGTGGACCTGGAAGGCCCTTTCCTCTCCGGAGCGGCCGAGCAGGTCGAAGAACAGCAGCGCGCCCCAGGCGAAGGCGGCCCAGCTCATCAGGACCCCGAGCCAGTGCCCCCACTTGTCCAGCCGGCGCCCGCCCAGCAGCAGGATCGCCGCGCCGAGCGCGGGCAGCGCGATCAGCAGCCAGGCGTTGGAGAGCACCGCGCCCTCCGCTGCGTGATAAACGCCGGTTTCGGCAGTCATCGCACGGCCTCTCAGTACTTCAGCAGGTTCGCGTCGTCCACCGACGCCGACCTGCGGGTGCGGAAGATGGTGAAGATGATCGCCAGTCCGACGACCACCTCGGCGGCGGCCACGAGCATCACGAACAGCGCGATCACCTGGCCCTCGATGTTGCCGTTGATCCGGGCGAAGGTGACGAACGCCAGGTTGGCGGCGTTCAGCATGAGCTCCACGCCCATGAAGACCACGATCGCGTTGCGCCGCACCAGGACGGTCGCGGCCCCGATCGAGAACAGCAGGACCGCCAGGTAGATCCAGTAGATCTGGTTCACGACGGCTGGCCCCCGTTGTCCGTGTCGGCGCTCGTCACACCCGGGTTGCCCGGGCCCTTGAGCGGATGACCCTGCGGGTCGGTCTGGTTCTGCGCGGCCGGGCTGATCTCCGCCTCGATGATCGTGACGTCCTCGGAAACCGTGAGGACGGAACGGTTCTGGCCGCGGGCGGTGAGGACCCGGGAGACCGACAGCTCGGACGGGGTGCCGTCGGGCAGCAGGGCCGGGATGTCGACCGCGTTGTGCCGGGCGAAGACACCGGGCGAGGGCAGCGGGGCCTTGATCGGGCCTTCCTTGATCCGCTGGATCGCCAGGTCCTTCTGGGTGGCCTTGGGGGTCAGCCGCTCGCGGTGGGCCAGCACCATCGCGCCGAGCACGGCGGTGATCAGCAGGGCGCTGGTGGCCTCGAAGGCCCAGACGTACTTGCCGAAGATCAGCTGGGCCATCCCGGTCATGTTGCCCGCGGTGTCGGCGTCGGCCAGACCCCGGGCCCCGGCGCCGAAGGTGACCTGGCCGATCACCGAGATCATCAGCACCGCCAGCGCGACGCCGAAGACGAAGGCCAGCCAGCGCTGCCCCTTGATCGTCTCGACCAGCGAGTCCGAGGAGTCGACGCCGACCAGCATCATCATGAACAGGAAGAGCATCATCACGGCGCCGGCGTAGACGAAGATCTGCACCATGCCGAGGAACGGGGCCTGCAGCGCCAGGTAGGCGATGCCCAGGCAGACCATCACCAGCGCCATGCACAGCGCCGCGTGCACCGCCTTGCGGGCGAACAGCAGCCCGAGCGCGGCCGGCACCGTGATGATCGCGATCACCCAGAACAGGACGTTCTCGCCGGAGCCGCCGTACTCGGCCACCCCGGGGGTGGCCTGACTCAGGCCGGCGAGGATCAGGGACGAGGTGCTCACCGGTGGGCCTCCTGTGCCGGCTCGTCGTCCCCGGTCCGGGCGTCCACCCATTCCTGCTGCTCGGGCACGGCCTGGGTGACCTTGCCCTGGTAGTAGTCCTGTTCGGTGGTACCCGGCACCATCGGGTGCGGGGCCGGGATCATCCCGCCCAGCATCGGGGCCAGCAGGTCCTGCTTCTCGAAGATCAGCCCGGCCCGGGTCGGGCCCTTGAGCTGCTCGTACTCGTTGGTCATGGTCAGCGCCCGGGTCGGGCAGGCCTCGATGCACAGGCCGCACAGAATGCAGCGCAGGTAGTTGATCTGGTAGACCCGGCCGTAGCGCTCACCGGGCGAGAAGCGTTCTTCCTCGGTGTTGTCCGCGCCCTCGACGTAGATCGCGTCGGCCGGGCACGCCCAGGCGCACAGCTCGCAGCCGACGCACTTCTCCAGACCGTCGGGATGCCGGTTCAACTGGTGACGTCCGTGGAACCGGGGTGCCGTCGGCACCTTCTGCTCCGGGTACTCCTCGGTGACGACCTTGGTGAACATGGTCGCGAAGGTGACGCCGAAGCCGGCGATCGGGGCGAAGGCGGAGAGCCAGCCACCCGACGAGTCGCTGTCGTTCTGTTCGCGGTCAGCCACCGCGGACCTCCTCCAGTGCGGGTGTCTCGCCTGAGCCCGAAAGCGGGCCTGAGCTCGAGACCGGGGTCGAACCGTTGGTACGGATCAGCTTCTGGCCGGGCATGGCCGGCACCGGGAAGCCCCCGGCGAAGGGGTCGACCGGGACGTCCGGGTCGGGTTCGGGTTCCTCGGCCGGGCGGGTGCGCAGCGCCTCGATCGCGGCCCAGACCAGGGCCAGCACCAGGATCACGCCGACGATGATCATCACCCGCTCGCGCCGGTCGAACTCGCCGAACTGGTCCATCGCCCGGACCGCGGCCACCGCCATGGTCCACAGCAGGGCGCTGGGGATCAGGATCTTCCAGCCGAAGCGCATGAACTGGTCGTAGCGCAGCCGGGGCAGGGTGCCGCGCAGCCAGATGAACAGGAACAGGAAGATCATCGTCTTCAGGGCGAACCAGATCACCGGGAAGTAGCCCTCGTTCGCCCCCGCCCAGACCGTGGAGATCGGGGCCGGGGCCCGCCAGCCGCCCAGGAACAGCGTGGTGGCCAGCATCGAGACGGTGACCATGTTGACGTACTCGGCCAGGAAGAACAGCGCGAACTTCAGCGAGCTGTACTCGGTGTGGAAACCACCGACCAGCTCGCCCTCGGCCTCGGGCAGGTCGAACGGCGCCCGGTTGGTCTCGCCGACCATCGAGATCACGTAGATCACGAACGAGGGCAGCAGCGGGATGCACCACCACAGCGACTGCTGCGCGTCGACGATCGCCGAGGTGGACATCGAGCCGGAGTAGAGGAAGACGCTGACCAGCGACAGGCCCATCGCGATCTCGTAGGAGATCACCTGGGCCGAGGAACGCAGGCCGCCCAGCAGCGGGTAGGTGGAGCCGGAGGACCAGCCCGCCAGCACGATCCCGTACACCCCGATCCCGGCCGCGGCCAGGATGAACAGCACCGCCACGTTCATGTCGGTGAGCTGCAGCGGGGTGACGATGTCGGTGAACGGGATGGTCACCTCGGGCCCGAACGGGATCACCGAGAAGGCCACGAAACAGGCCGTGCAGGAGATGATCGGGGCGATCACGTAGACGACCTTGTCGGCCGCCGCCGGGATGATGTCCTCCTTCAGCGCCAGTTTCACGCCGTCGGCCAGCGACTGCAGCAGGCCGAAGGGACCGTTGCGGTTGGGCCCGGGCCGGGACTGCATCCGGCCCACCACCCGGCGCTCGGCCCAGATCATCAGCAGGGTGGCCACCACCGCGACGACGAACAGCAGCAGCGCCTTACCGGCGATCACCCAGCCGTTGTCCTGGGAGAAGTCGGCGGTCGGGTTCTCCGCCAGCAGCATCAGCGGCATCGCTCAGGCTCCCATCAGGGCGTCGCCGGCCAGCCGGAGCACGACCGGGTCGCCGTTGCCGGCCGCCAGCCGGGCCCGGACCGGGCTGCCCGGGGAGTTGCTGGGCAGCCAGACCACGCCGTCCGGCATGGGGGTGATGGCCAGTGGCAAGGTGATCTCCCCACGGTCGTTGGACACCGTCACCGACCCGGTGACCCCGGCCGCCAGGCCGAGTCCGGTTGCGGTGGCGGGCGATACCCGGGCGACGGCGCGGTGCGCGGTGCCGGCCAGGTAGGGCTCGCCGTCCTGTAGGCGGCCCTTGTCGAGCAGCATCGACCAGGTGGACAGCACGGTGGCGGAGGCCGGGGCGAGGGTGTGCGCCTCGGGCCGTTCGGTCCGGGCGCCTTCCCAGCGGCCGAGCTGGGCCAGTTCGGCCGAGCCGGCCTTCTCGCCGCGCAGGCCCAGCCCCTCCCCCGCCTCGGAGGCCAGGGAGTCCAGCACCTCGCCGTCGCTGAGCGCCTCGGAGGTGAGCGCCTGCGGGAACTCCCGCCAGCGGCCCTCCCAGTTCAGGAACGTGCCGCCCTTCTCGGCGGGCGGGGCGACCGGCAGGACCACGTCGGCGTAGGCCGAGACCGTGCTCGCCCGGACCTCGAGACTGACCACGAAGGAAGCGGTTTCGAGGGCGGCGCGGGCGGCGGCCGGGTCGGGCAGGTCGTCCGGGTCCACGCCGCCGACGAGCAGACCGGGCAGCAGCCCGGCCGAGGCGTCGTCGATGATCCGGGCGGTGTCGCGGCCGGGCTGCGCGGGCAGGCTGTCCACGTCCCAGGCGGCGGCGATGTCCACCCGGGCGGCGGCGTCGGAGACCGGGCGGCCGCCGGGCAGCAGGCTCGGCAGAGCACCGGCCTCGACCGCGCCCCGCTCACCGGCCCGGCGCGGCACCCAGGCCAGCTTGGCGCCAGTGGCGGCGGCCAGGGCCAGGGCGGCCTGGTAGGCGCCGGAGGACTCAGTCAGGCGAGGGCCGAGCAGGATGACCGAACCCGGGGTGCTCACCGCGGCGGCGGCCTCCGGGGTCCCCAGCGCGGCGGCCTCCTGGCCGGGCACGGTCTGGATCAGCGTGCCGGACAGCTTGATCAGGCCCCGGCTGGCCCAGGGGGCGATCGAGGTGACCTTCTTGCCCTTGTTCAGCACCGACTTACGCAGCCGCAGGAAGATGCTGGCGGCTTCCTCCTCGGCCTCCAGCCCGGCCAGCAGTACCGCCGGGGCAGCCTCCAGCTCGGCGAAGGTGACGCCCAGGCCGGTACCGGCCACGGCGTGCCCGAGGAATGCCTCTTCCTCGGCCGAGTGCGCCCGGGCCCGGAAGTCGATGTCGTTGGTCCGCAGCACCACTCGCGCGAACTTGGCGTAGGCGTAGGCGTCCTCGACGGTGAGCCGGCCGCCGGGCAGCACCCCGACACCGCCGGCGTCGCGCGCCTTCAGCAGGCCGGCCGCCGCCACCTGGAGCGCGTACGGCCACGAGACCGGCTCCAGCTCACCGGTTTCCGGGTCACGGACCAGCGGGTGGGTGAGCCGGTCGGCGCCGGTGGCCCAGTTGAACGCCCAGCGGCCCTTGTCGCAGTTCCACTCCTCGTTCACCGCCGGGTCGTCGGCGGCCAGGCGCCGGGTGACCTTGCCGCGGCGGTGGTCCACCCGCAGCGCGCAGCCGCTGGAGCAGTGCTCGCACACACCCTTGGTGGAGACCAGGTCGAACGGCCGGGCCCGGAACCGGTAGGCCGCGCCGGTCAGCGCGCCGACCGGGCAGATCTGGATGGTGTTGCCGGAGAAGTAGCTGGCGAACGGCTGCCCCGACTCGTCCAGCAGGGCCTGGCCGGTGGTGGTCAGATTGTCGGCCGCGTAGGTGCCGGTGGCGTGCTCGTGCGAGGCGCCGCGCGACTCGTCCTCGCTCGATCCCTGCTGGAGCGACTGCGGGGTGGGCTCGAGCTCCTCGGAGGTGCGCACCACCGGGTCGGGCAGGTCGACGTGGAAGTTCAGCACGCCGGGCGAGAAGGTGCCGATCTGCTGCTTGGCCCCACGCATCTGCAGGTCGATGAACGGGTCGCCGGCGATCTCCTTGGAGAACCGGGTGCAGCGCTGGCACAGGATGCAGCGCTCGCGGTCCAGCAGCACCTGGGTGGAGATCCGGATCGGCTTGGGGAAGGTGCGCTTGACCTCGGTGAAGCGGCTGCTGCCCTGCCCGTTGGCCATCGCCTGGTTCTGCAGCGGGCACTCCCCGCCCTTGTCGCAGACCGGGCAGTCCAGCGGGTGGTTGATCAGCAGCAGCTCCATGACGCCGCGCTGGGCCTTCTCCGAGACCGGCGAGGTGAGCTGGGTCTTGACCACCATGCCCGGGCTCGCGGTCATCGTGCAGGAGGCCTGCGGCTTGGGCATCGGCCGGACGTTGCCCTCCCGGTCCGGCATGGCCACCTCGACCAGGCACTGCCGACAGGCGCCTGCCGGGGCCAGCAGCGGGTGGTCGCAGAACCGCGGGATCGCGATCCCCAGTTCCTCGGCCGCACGGATCAGCAGGGTGCCCTTGGGCACGCTGACCTCGATCCCGTCGATCGTCAGGGTGACCAGATCGACGGGGGTCTTCGAGGGTTCGGTGACGGTCATCAGGCGTTCACTCCAGCGAAGAGCGTGGACTTCACCGGGTCGAACGGGCAGCGGCCCTCGCTCAGGTGAAGCAGGTACTCGTCCCGGAAGTACTTGATGGACGAGCTGATCGGGCTGGTCGCGCCGTCGCCCAGGGCGCAGAACGAGCGGCCCAGGATGTTGTCGCAGATGTCCAGCAGACGTTCCAGGTCCTCCGGGACGCCCTGGCCGTTCTCCAGCTGCCGCAGCACCTGGACCAGCCAGTACGTGCCCTCGCGGCAGGGCGTGCACTTGCCGCAGGACTCGTGCGCGTAGAACTCGGTCCAGCGCAGCACCGCGCGCACCACGCAGACCGTCTCGTCGAAGATCTGCAGCGCCCGGGTACCCAGCATCGAGCCGGCCGCCCCGGTGGACTCGAAGTCCAGCGGGGTGTCCAGGTGCTCGGCGGTGAACATCGGGGTGGAGGAACCGCCCGGCGTCCAGAACTTCAGCTCGTGGCCCTCGCGCATCCCGCCGGCCATCTCGATCAGCTCGCGCAGGGTGATCCCCAGCGGGGCCTCGTACTGGCCGGGCCGCTGCACGTGACCGGAGAGCGAGAAGAAGCCGAATCCGGCCGATTTCGCCGTGCCCATCCCGGAGAACCAGGCCGAGCCGTTCTCGATGATGCAGGGCACGCTGGCGATCGACTCGACGTTGTTCACCACCGTGGGCCGGGCGTACAGACCGGCCACGGCCGGGAACGGCGGCTTCAGCCGGGGCTGGCCGCGCCGGCCCTCCAGCGAGTCCAGCAGCGCCGTCTCCTCGCCGCAGATGTAGGCGCCGGCCCCGGCGTGCACCACGATGTCGATGTTCTTGCCGGAGCCGAGCACGTTCTCGCCGAGGTACCCGGCCGCCCGGGCCTCCTCGACCGCGCTGAGCAGACGGCGGTACACGTGCGCGACCTCGCCGCGCAGGTAGATGAACGCCCGCTCGGCCCGGATCGCGTGGCAGGTGATGATCGCGCCCTCGATCAGGTACTGCGGGGTGGCCATCATCAGCGGGATGTCTTTACAGGTACCGGGTTCCGACTCGTCCGCGTTGATCACCAGGTAGCGCGGGTTGCCGTCCGGCTTGGGCAGGAAGCTCCACTTCAGCCCGGTCGGGAAGCCGGCGCCGCCGCGGCCGCGCAGGCCGGAGTCCTTGACCTGGGAGACGACGTCTTCCGGCTCCATGGCCAGCGCCTTGCGCAGCGCCTGGTAACCACCGTTGCGCTCGTAGCTGTCCAGCGTCCAGGACTGGTCCTGGTTCCAGTGCTTCGAGAGCACGGGAGTGAGAGTGACTGGTTGACGCGCCTCTTCAGCCATCTGACTCAGCCCTTCTTCTCGGTGCCGGTACCCGGGTCGGACTCGCCCTTGGTGGCCTCGGCCGGAGGCTTGCCCGCCTCGGTGCCGGCCCGGTTCTTGGTGCGCGGGTCGACCGCGGGAGCGTCCGAGCCGCTGCTGCGCGCTTCCCGGTTCTGAACGTCCGCCGCCGCGGAGGCGGTGGCCGCAGCGCTGGTGCCCGCACCCGTCTCAAATTCGGGTTGCGGTGCCGTCCAGCCCTTCTCGGCCGCGAGGACGGTGCCCCGCAGCGAAGGGCCACCGGCCCCGACCCCCTCGGACGCGCGTCCGTCGTTGAAGCCCGCCAGCACGTGCGAGACCTCTTTGAAGGTGGGCACGCTGTTCGGGCCCCGGGTGGGAGCCACCGGCTCGCCCGCCCGCAGCCGGTCGCACACGCCGCGGGCCGAGGACGGCGTCTGGTTGTCGAAGAACTCCCAGTTCACCATCATCACCGGGGCGAAGTCGCAGGCCGCGTTGCACTCGATCCGCTCGAGGGTGATCTTGCCGTCCTCGGTGGTCTCGTCGTGCCCGACCTGCAGGTGCTCCTCCAGCGACTCGAAGATCGCGTCGCCGCCCATCACCGCGCACAGCGTGTTGGTGCAGACCCCGACCGTGTACTCACCGTTGGGGTGGCGCTTGTACTGGGTGTAGAAGGTGGCCACGGCCGAGACCTCGGCCGTGCTCAGCCCGAGAACCTGGGCGCACAGCGCGATCCCGTCCGGGCTGACGTAGCCTTCCTCGCTCTGCATCAGGTGCAGCATCGGCAGCAGGGCGCTGCGCGGCTGCGGGTAGCGGGCGATGATCTCGTGACACTGGCTGGAAAGCCGTTCGACGGCTTCTGCGGAGAGCGACATCAGCGGTCCACGCCCCCCATCACCGGGTCGATCGAGGCCACGGCCACGATCACGTCGGCTATCTGTCCGCCCTCACTCATCGCCGCCATCGCCTGCAGGTTGTGGAACGACGGATCGCGGAAATGCGCCCGGTAGGGACGGGTTCCGCCGTCCGAGACCAGATGCACCGCGAGCTCGCCGCGCGGCGACTCGATCGCCTGGTAGACCTGGCCGGCCGGGACCCGGAAGCCCTCGGTGACCAGCTTGAAGTGGTGGATCAGGGCCTCCATCGAGGTGCCCATGATCTCCTTGATGTGGTCCAGGCTGTTGCCCATCCCGTCACCGCCGATGGCCAGCTGGGCCGGCCAGGCGATCTTCTTGTCGCCGATCATCACCGGGCCCGGGCCCATCTGCTGCAGCCGGTCCAGGCACTGCTCGACCAGTTTCAGCGACTCCTTCATCTCGTTGATCCGGATCCGCAGTCGCCCGTAGGCGTCGCAGGAGTCCCAGGTCTGCACGTCGAAGTCGTAGGTCTCGTAGCCGCAGTAGGGCTCGGTCTTGCGCAGGTCGTGCGGGAACCCGGTGGAGCGCAGCACCGGGCCGGTGATCCCCAGCGCCATGCAGCCGGTCAGGTCCAGGTAGCCGACGTCCTGCAGCCGGCCCTTGACGATCGGGTTCTCGTTGTTCAGCTTCTCCAGCTCGGAGATGCCCTTGCGCAGCACCGGGATGTCCTCGCGGATCCGGTCGATCGCACCGGGCGGCAGGTCCTGGGCCAGACCGCCGGGCCGGATGAACGCGTGGTTCATCCGCAGGCCGGTGATCAGCTCGAGCAGGTGCAGGACCACCTCGCGCTCGCGGAAACCGACCGTCATCACGGTCAGCGCGCCGATCTCCATCCCGCCGGTGGCCAGCGCGACCAGGTGCGAGCTGACCCGGTTGAGCTCCATCAGCAGGACCCGGATGATGCTGGCCCGCTCAGGGATGTCGTCGGTGATGCCGAGAAGCTTCTCGACGCCCAGACAGTAGGCGGCCTCCTGGTACAGCGGGGACAGGTAGTCCATCCGCGTGCAGAAGGTCACGCCCTGCGTCCAGGTGCGGAACTCCATGTTCTTCTCGATACCGGTGTGCAGATAGCCGATGCCGCAGCGGGCCTCGGTCACCGTCTCGCCGTCGATCTCCAGGATCAGCCGGAGCACCCCGTGCGTGGACGGGTGCTGGGGGCCCATGTTGACGACGATGCGTTCCTCGCCGAGCGTGGTCGCCTCTTCGGCGATGTCGGCCCAGTCCCCGCCGGATGCCGTGAAGACCTTGCCTTCCTCGGCATCGGCGCTGGTTTCCGCGTCGATGGTGGCCATCAGTTGTACGACCTCCTGGTGTCCGGCGGCGGGATGGTGGCGCCCTTGTACTCCACCGGGATCCCGCCGAGCGGATAGTCCTTGCGCTGGGGGTGGCCCGGCCAGTCGTCGGGCATCTGAATGCGGGTCAGCGCCGGGTGACCGTCGAAGATCAGGCCGAAGAAGTCCCAGGTCTCACGTTCGTGCCAGTCGGCGCTGGGGTAGACCGGAACAATGGACGGGATGTGCCGGTCCGCGTCCGGAGCGGCCACTTCCAGCCGTACCCGGCGGGTGTGGGTGATCGAGGTCAGGTGGTAGACCGCCCGCAGCTCGCGGCCTTTCGCGTCCGGGTAGTGCACGCCGCTGACTCCGGAGAACATCTCGAAGCGCAGGTCGGGCTCGTCGCGCAGGACCTGGGCGACCGCGCGGATGTACTCGCGGCGGATGTGGAAGGTGATCTCGCCGCGGTCGACCACAACGGACTCGATCGCCGCGTCCGGGTCGGTGTTCTGGTTGCGTAGCGCCTCGGCCAGCACGTCGGCCACGCTGTCGAACCAGCCGCCGTACGGCCGGGGGGTGGGTGCGGGTAGGGCAACGCTGCGGGTCAGGCCGCCGAAACCACTGGTGTCGCCGGAGTCCCGGTTGCCGAACATGCCGTGCCGGGTGGTGACGACTTCGGCGGCCGGGGTGTTGACCGAGAGCTCGGCCGGGTCGTCGATGCCGTCGGTCACCGGAGCAGGCCCTTCATCTGGGAGGTGGGGATCGCGGCCATCGCGGCTTCTTCGGCCGCGCGCGCCGCCGCTTCCCGGTTGACGCCCAGCGGCATGCTCTGGACCTGCTTGTGCAGTTCCATGATCGCGTTGATCAGCATCTCCGGCCGGGGCGGGCAGCCGGGCAGATAGATGTCGACCGGGACGATGTGGTCGACGCCCTGGACGATCGCGTAGTTGTTGAACATCCCGCCGGAGGAGGCGCAGACCCCCATCGACAGAACCCATTTCGGCTCGACCATCTGGTCGTAGACCTGGCGGACCACCGGCGCCATCTTCTGGCTGACCCGGCCGGCCACGATCATCAGATCGGCCTGGCGTGGTGAGGCGCGGAACACCTCCATGCCGAAGCGACCCAGGTCGTAGCGCGGGGCACCGCTGGTCATCATCTCGATCGCGCAGCAGGCCAGGCCGAAGGTGGCCGGCCAGAGCGAGGCCTTGCGCATGTACCCGGCCAGCACCTCGACCGAGGTCAGCATGAAACCGCTGGGGAGCTTCTCTTCGATTCCCATCAGATTCCCTCTATCCCGGTGGTTCTCGCGTCTAGTCCCACTCCAGGCCGCCGCGGCGCCAGACGTAGGCGTAGGCGATGAAGACGGTGATCACGAACAGCACCATCTCGACCAGCGCGAAGACCCCGAGGGAGTCGAACGCGACCGCGAAGGGCAGGAGGAAGACGCTCTCGATGTCGAAGATGATGAACAGCATCGCCACCAGGTAGTACTTGACCGGGAAGCGGCCGCCACCGGCGGCGGCCGGCGTGGGCTCGATACCGCACTCGTAGGCGTCGAGCTTGGCCCGGTTGTACCGCTTGGGGCCGGTCAGCGCCCCGGCGACGATGGAGAAGACAGCGAACCCGCCGCCGATGGCCATCAGAGCCAGGATCGGAACGTAGGGGTTCACGACTGCAGCCCTCCCGAACTCGTCACCATTGAACTTCCGGACTTACCGCCGAGCGCCGCCCGGGTCGCAGCCGCGCTCATCCTAGGACCTGCTCTTTCCGGCCCGCGCGCAGCTTCCCGCGCCTTCGCCAGGAGCTTGTGAAGTGATTCACGTGGACAGCATACGACCCGCACAGAACCCCTCCGACGCGCGGGGTATGCGTTTGCCTTCGTGTTCATATGACCGCTGACCTGCGGTTTTACGAACGCTTTCCGTTGTCTAATTCAACGTTGAATTATGCTGCGGCGCAGTCGATTTCACTTGTCGCAGAGCTTCACCTGAATTAGGTTACGCATTAGGGTGCTAATTCGCGGGACCCCTGGAAGGGCCGCCGCGGGACCTTTGCCCTTGATTTCGACACCCGGTGCCATTTCAAACATCGACATATTTTGGTGGCACTTTTTGTTTCGGCACTCCGTGTCAATAGCGGACGTCTCGATTGCCTCGGTCTTTCGTCGCATCGACGCAATCCGGCTAACTGCGGAATTAGAAACCTGAGGTGCGACCGTTCGGCGAATGGTTCACGAACGTGAGCGCGCAAGTATTGCCTTTTCCAATAGTCCCACACTCACCCGGCCGAAAGTCCCGGCGCTACCCGGCTACCCCGTCCGTTGGTTGTTGCCTCACCCCTCACTCCCGCCCCAAGACCTCCGCGCGCCGACCCAGCCACAACGTCCGTCTGCGGGTGTGCCCCCAAACGAAAAGTGCCCCCGACCCGAAGGGCCGAGGGCACTGCGTCCGGAAGAGTCAGCGACGGTAGCCGCGGTGCAGGGCCACGATGCCGCCGGAGAGGTTGCGGTGGGCCACGTCGTCCCAGCCCGCCACCCGCAACCGGGCGGCCAGGCCACGCTGGTCGGGCCAGGCCCGGATCGACTCGGCCAGGTAGACGTAGGCGTCCGGGTTCGAGCTGACCACCCGGGCCACCGAGGGCAGCGCCCGCATCAGGTACTCGGTGTAGACCACCCGCCAGGGCGTCCACGTCGGGTGCGAGAACTCGCAGACCACCAGCTTGCCACCGGGCTTGGTGACCCGGTGCATCTCCTTCAGCGCGGCGTCCACGTCGACCACGTTGCGCAGGCCGAAGGAGATCGTGACGGCGTCGAAGGACGCGTCGGCGAAGGGCAGGCGGGTGGCGTCACCGGCGACGAAGGGCAGATCGGGACGACGCTGGTTGCCCACCTTGAGCATGCCCAGCGAGAAGTCGCAGGGCACGGTGTGGACGCCGGCGTCGGCGAACGGCTCGCTCGAGGTGCCGGTACCGGCCGCCAGATCGAGCACCTTCTGCCCGGGGCTCAGATCCAGGGCCTCGGCGACGAGCTTGCGCCAGCGCACGTCCTGGCGCATCGCTAGCACGGTGTTGGTCAGGTCGTAGCGAGCGGCGACACCGTCGAACATGCTCGCCACCTCGTGTGGCGTCTTCTCCAGACCAGCGCGGGACATGCTGCTGATGCTCCCACGGTTGCCGTCCGGGCGCCCAGGACCGTCCCCACCGAGCCCGCAGCACCCGTTCGGGCCAGGGGTGCGCGAGTTCACAGTTGCCTCAGGCACGCGCTTGGCAGCCCGCCTCACCTGGGGCTTTGTCTGATCGGAGGATCCGGCGGGGGTTCGGGTGGCCCACCCCACGGTCTGCGGGCCGCCGGGCGCTCCTAATCTTGGAGCCATCATGACCACTGCTCCTGCCCTGGCTCCCCTGGTCGCGCGCACCGTGACGATCTCCGATCCCGGTCCCCTGCTCGAACTGCTGCCGCCGGGCCCCGCCCTGGCCTGGGTGCGCCGGGGCGAAGGGCTGGTCGGCTGGGGTGAGGCCATGCGGGTCACCGGAACCGGCGCCGAACGCTTCACCTCGGCCAAGCGGGCCTGGGCCGAGGTGGCGTCCCGTTCGGTGATCCGCGACGAGGTTCGCCTGCCCGGCACCGGCCCGGTGGCCTTCGGCTCGTTCGCCTTCTCCCCCGACTCGGCCGCCGGCGGCGTGCTGATCGTGCCCGAGGTGGTGGTCGGGCATCGCGCCGGCACCTGGTGGCTGACCACGATCACAGCGGACCGCGCGATTCCGGCCCCGGTGCAGCTGACCCGGCACGAGCGGGCCACGCAGGCCCCGGCCGACACCGAGTTCACCCCCGGCGCCCGGGCCCCGCAGGAGTGGAAGGCCGCCGTCGCCGAAGTGATCGAGCGAATCGAGGCCGGCCAGGTCGAGAAGGTGGTGCTGGCCCGCGACGTGGTGGCCCGCACCGCGCAGGACGTGGACCCGCGCGACGTGCTGTCGCTGCTGGCCGGTGACTACCCGAACTGCTGGACGTTCAGCGTGGACGGCCTGCTCGGGGCCACCCCGGAGATGCTGGTCAAGCTGGAACGCGGGCTGGTCACCTCACGGGTGCTGGCCGGGACGATCCGGCGGACCCAGAACGACGAGCAGGACCTGGCTCTGGCCGCCTCGCTGGCCCGCTCCAGCAAGGACCTGGAGGAGCACGAGTACGCGGTGCGCTCGGTGGCCGACGCTCTGGCCCCGCACTGCACCACGACCAACGTGCCGGACTCGCCGTTCGTGCTGCACCTGCCCAACGTGATGCACCTGGCCACCGACGTCACCGGAGTGCTGGCCGACGGCACATCGTCGCTCGATCTGGCGGCCGCGCTGCACCCCTCGGCCGCGGTCTGCGGCACGCCGACCCCTGCGGCGGCGGAACTGATCGCCGCGGTGGAAGGCATGGACCGGGGGCGTTACGCCGGGCCGGTGGGCTGGGTGGATGCGGCCGGTGACGGGGAGTGGGGCATCGCCCTGCGCAGCGCTCAGTTCGATGCCGAGGATCCGCGCCGGTTCCGGCTCTTCGCGGGCTGCGGAGTGGTGGCCGGGTCCGATCCGGAGGCCGAGCTCGCCGAGTCCGAGGCCAAGCTGCTGCCGATCAAGGGCGCCCTCAGCCGCTGAACGCGGCGGCCCGGCGTAGTTTCTCGGCGAGTTCGCGGTGCCGGGCCCGGTCGATCCGCACGTGCAGCAGCGAGATCCCCGAGGTCGGCGCCGCGAGCGCCGCCCGCAACTCGTCCCCGCTGTCCACCCGACGGTAGGCGACCCCGTAGGCGCGCACCAGCGTCTCCAGTTCGATCTGTTGCGGTGTTCCGAAAATCCTTTCGTAGTGCCGGGACTGACGCTCGCCGCGCTCGGCCCGGGCACCGTGCTCAAGGGTGGCGAAGATGCCGCCGCCATTGTCGTCCACCACCACGATCTGCAGATCCGGCCGACGCTCGTCCGGGCCCAGCAGCAACCCACCCGCATCGTGCAGAAAGGTGAGGTCACCCAGCAGCAGTCGCGTGCGACGTCCACTGGCCAGAGCCGCCCCGATCGCCGTCGAGACCGTGCCATCGATACCCGCCAGCCCTCGATTGGCCAGCAGTTCGGCGCCTTCCGGAATCCGGGCGATCAGGTCCAGGTCGCGGATCGGATTGCTGGAGCCGGCGACGAGCAACTCACCCGCCCGCGTGGCTGCCGCAATCTCCCGGGCCACGAACTGCCCGGTGATCCGGCCGGCCTGCACCTCTTCGTCGAGTAACGCGTCGATGGCCACGGTAGCCGCTTTACCAACGGAAACCCATTCGGAAAGCCAGGTCTCGTCTGGTTCATGCACTTCGGCGACTCGGACCGCAGGCGCGACCAGCGAGGCCTTACGCCCGGCATCGCTCCAGTCCGGCCGCGGGGAAACCACGATGACTTCGGCTTTGCCCTGCGAAAGCAGCCGAGTCACCGGCCGGGACAAGGTCGGACGCCCGAAAACAATGACCCGCTCGATCTTCTCACCGAGATCCGTACCGAGAAGCATGCGGTAGGGCGCGACCGTACCGGCCTGGCGCACCCCCGACGAAGGTTCTGCCAGCAGGGGCCAACGCGCCGCCACCGCCAGCTTTACCGCCTCCGGTCCAGCACCGTCCCCGGCCAGAACGACCGTGCGGGGTCCGCTTTCAAGGACGACCGGCGTCGCGGGAACCGTTGCTGCGATACGGGTTAGGCCTTCCTGGCCGTCGAATGCCTGGGGTACGTCATCCGGGGTGAGCGGATCGGCGAAGCCTACGTTCAGCTGAACCGGCCCCGGCGAGCCTCCGATCACGCCTCGAGCCGCAGCCACCGCCCGGGAGGCAACATTGCGCCACCCCGCCACCTGCGCCGCGTCCCAATTACCGGGCGCCGGAATCTCCCCGAACCAGCGCACCGCCGAACCGAAGACCTTTACCTGATCAGTGGTCTGACTAGCCCCCGTGCCCCGTAGCTCGTGCGGGCGGTCAGCGGAGAGCACCAACAGTCCTACCCCGGCGTGCGCAGCCTCCAGCACTGCCGGATGCAGATTGGCCACCGCCGTGCCGGACGTAGTGACAATCGCCGTCGGCGCATGCTCCCTGTCACCTCGCGAGAGCCCCAACGCCAGAAATGCCGCCGTGCGCTCGTCGATCCGTACGTGAAGCTCGATCGCGCCGGCGTCCGCCGCCTCGGCCAGGGCATAGGCCAGGGGGGCAGAACGGCTTCCCGGGCAGAGCACGACATGACGTACGCCGAGTCGCACCAGAGCATCCACGAGAACCGTGGCCAACGCTGTCGAGGGGTTCACCGGGCTATCACGTACCCCATAGTTCCAGGCGAGTTGCGGCCCGGCGCGGCGAGGGTGACGCCTCGGGCGGTTGCTTGACCCTCAGGGAGCTTGAACAGCGTACGGACGGGTGCGGCACCTCCCGTAGCTTCGTGCCGGTCACGCGCTGGCTGGGTTTTCGCCGGTGCTGGGGAATCGTTGCGGGCTGTTTCGGCCCCGGGCGATAGAGGTGGCGAAACGCGAAGCGTGTACACCTGGTACCGGATGTGCTTGATGTACACGTCGCGAGTTAACCCGGGCCGATCTGGATCACGCTATGTCGTATTCGTCGCGCTCCGTGGTGGGCGGCGGGTTAGGTGGACTGGTGGCCCAGGCCCTTCCCACCCCTGTTGCTCCCCGGCGGATCCACGACAACGCGAAAACAAAGTGCCTCTGACAGCACTTTGTTTTCGCGTTCTCCCGAATCGCCCGCACCAGCAGCCGCCCAACGGATCCACGTCCCGTTCGCTGCGATGCACCCGCGCGGCCTAAACCACATCAGTGCTATGTCACAGAGCCCGGCGAACAACTCCGCGCGATGTGTCAAGGTGGTCCATCTGGCACCAGGTGTACACATCGTCGAGGTGTCCGCCGCCCGACCGCTCACGGTCCGGGGCTGTTTGTGCTTGCCCGATGCGGTGGCCACAAACCTTGATCAGGTCAACTCCGCCCCGCAGCAGGCATGGACTTCCAAGCCACGCACCAGGTGGCCCTCGGTGACACGGGCGAGACCAAGCGGGACTGGTAACAGTGTCTACGTGGGATCTGGCCGGGTGTGTCCAGGCTGCTCATCGGGATGCCTTGCGCAGACGACGATCGCAAGCCAGGACCTAGTCGCGGCGGATGACCGAGCGCAGCCAGTTGTGCCAGCCCGGACGGTTGACGGCGCGCTGCGCGCCACGGGGACGACGTAGTTGCGCGTCCTGCTCTTCGGCGGGGGCGGCCGGGGACTCGTCCTCGATCGGGGTTTCTGCAGTCCGGCCTTCTTCGGGGGTCAGGCCGTGGGGCGGGGTCAGGTCTCGCGGCATCACGCCGTGCGGCGGGGTACGGATCGGTGTCGGGCCCGACGGTAGTTCGGGGCGCTGACCTGGGCGGGCTGACGAGATGTAGCCGCCGAAGGCGCGCAGCCGCGAGCGCAGGTCTCGATCCGGGCCGCTTTCGCCCACGATCTTTCCGGGGACGATCTCGGGCTCGTTGGTGCTCAGCGGGAACGGGTCTGCTGCCAAGGTGGCGCCGGGCAAGGCGTTCTCCCAGAACTCGCGCAGTCCCCGGCGGTCCACCGGGCCGACCGCCGCCCGGATCTCCGCATCGACCAGTGCTGCCAGGTGACCGGCCAGCCGGGCTTGCGGGTCGTTCCTGCTTTGGTCCGGTTCGGAATTGGGGCCCGGGCCGATTCCGAACGGACCGGCCGAGGTGGTGCCCTCCGACTCGACCAGTTGACGCAGCACCGGCCCGATCGGCAACGCCGGCAGCCGGGGTACGTCGGTACCGGTGTCCGGCAGCGCCTGAGGCGACAGATCGCCCGGGTGCAGCATGGCCCGGGTGGAGGCGATCACGACCTCACCGGCCAGGCGATGCTTGTTCTGCCGCAGCATGGCTCCGATCGAGGGCAAGGCTGCTTCCAGACCGAGTGGCACCGCTTCGCGCCAAGCACTGCCCACCGGCACCACGGGCAGTCGCGAGCGCAGCATGGTCTCGCGCTGGGCCGGTTCCGCGGCGATCGCCACCGCAAAGGCAGCCACCGCCACCCGGGGCGCGATCAGCCTGCGCTCGGTGCTGTCCAGGCCCGGCCAGGCGCGGTCGGCGAACATCAGCAGTTCGGCGGCGCGCCGGTGCAGCCCTTCGTCCTGCTCCGGCCAGCCCGGCCCGGTGATGGCCAGCAGGTTGAGCAACTGGGCCTGGGCGTCGGTCACCCCGGCCCGGCGCGGGCGCTCACGGCCGGCGGCATCGCGGCGAGGCAGGAAGTCGATGCGCTTGAGCAGAGCCGCGGCCAGCCGGGCGCTGTCCAGGTCGTCCAGCCAGTCGCCCAGATGACGCAGCGCCACCGGAACCAGGTG
Organism: Kineosporia babensis; assembly: GCF_021129305.1. Classification (GTDB taxonomy): domain Bacteria; phylum Actinomycetota; class Actinomycetes; order Actinomycetales; family Kineosporiaceae; genus Kineosporia; species Kineosporia babensis. The sequence goes on from NZ_JAJOMB010000010.1 coordinate 174,884, forward strand.
CGGCGCCAGTTTCTCCGGCGCCGGCTCGGCGATCTGCAGCAACAACGCAGCGCTCCACGGCTCCCCCGCCGCCAGCCGATCGAAGATGCCGGCGACCAGCGGCTCCGGGTCGGCCTGGGGATTGGTGTCGACGGCAGTGCGCAGCAGATGCCGCACGGCCGGCCCCCGCAACCGTGGGTCTCCGACGATCCGGCCGGTGGCGCAGGCAACGGCCACCTCCAGCGCCACCCGGTCCGGGCCCCAGCCCAGATCGGCGGCGGCCAGTTCTTCGGGACGCAGTCGGGCCAGACGGTCTGCATCCACCGCGGGAGCGACTAAGGCCAGAACTGCCGCGGGAAGACGTTCGCCGGGAAGTACCCGGGAATGCAGCCAGCCGTCCGGGGCGTACCCGGTCTCGGCCAGGTGCGGAACGATCCAACGAACGAGCGCGGCCGGGTCGAGCGGTCCGGCCAGTTCCGCGATCCGGGCCCCTAGTTCGACGGGCCCGTCGTACGCGTCGAACGGGTCACCGGGGTTGGTTGCGCCCGTGGGATTGAGCCCGCCGGTGGGGTTGTGGGCGCCCGTGGGGTTGTGGGCACCTGCGGGGTGATAGACACCCGTGGGATTGAGCCCGCCGGTGGGATTGTGGGCGCCCGACGGGCTGTGGATGTCCGTGGGGCCGTGGGCATCCGACGAGGTGTGGGCGCCCCTGGGGTCATGGACGTCCCTGGGGTCGTGGGCACCCGTGGGGTTGTAGGCGCCTGCGGAGTGATGGACGCCCGTGGGATTGAGCCCGCCGGTGGGATTGTGGGCGCCCGACGGGCTGTGGATGTCCGTGGGGCCGTGGGCATCCGACGAGGTGTGGACGTCCCTGGGGTCGTGGGCACCCGTGGGGGTGTGAGCGTCCGTGGGGTTGTGAGCGTCCGTGGGGTTGTGAGCGCCGTGGCCGCTCAGTGCATTGCGGGCGCCGAAGGTGTCGGGCGCGCCGGGAGTTCCGCGCTCAGGAGGGGTGTCATGGCCGCTGGGGGCGACGTGAGGGCTGCGGGGTTCACGGGTATCTGGTGCGTCGTGGGTGATGGGACGCACGGTTGAGGGGCCCGTGGGACGCGAAGGCGAGGCGTCCGCGGGGTGCGAAGGCGAGCCGTCCGCGGAGTGTGAAGGTGAGACGTCCGTCGGGTGCGAAGACGAGGTGTCCGCGGGGTGTGATGGCGAGACGTTCGCAGGGTGTGATGGCGAGGCGCTCGTCGGGTGCGAAGGGGAGGCGCCCGCGGAATGTGAACGTGAGACGTCCGTGGAGTGTGATGGCGCGGCGCCCGCGGAGGGTGAAGGCGGGGTGGTGGCGGGATGGTCGGTGCTGCCGCGGTCGTCCTCTGGCCTTGGGGCATTCTCGGGATTCTTCGGCGTGCGGGCACCCGCGACTCGGCGCGCGTGGAAGGCACTGCCGGGGGTGTTCGCTGTACCGAACGCGCGGGAGGCTCCGGGCGCCAGGGGCTCTTCCGGAACGCCCGGCCAGCCTGATCCGGAGGAACGTTCATCGGCTCCCGGCCGGGCGGGGGCGATCTGGTTCGGCGAGATCTGCGGGGACGGCTCAACAACAGTTCTGGACACCAGCATGCGAGCCGCTCGGTCGGCCAGGAGTTCCAGGCCGGCGGCGGCCAGGTCGGGGCCGTGGACCAGGCGAGCGGTGCGGTGGGCGAAGTCGATGGCCCGGAGCAGGAGCACGCCGTGGCGGACGTCTGCTTCTCCGCCTGCGGCCGGGCGGGCCAGGCGGTCGGTGAGTTTGGCCAGGGGCGCGCGCAGGCGGCTGGCCAGACCGGGGTCGAAGCGGATGGTCTCGGGCAGGGGCGGGGCCTGGCGCAGGAGCCAGTCGTCGTCTTCCAGGGCCAGGTAGAGGTAGCTCTCGAACGCGGCCTGGACCAGGGCCGGGCGGGGTGGGTCGGACTGGCGGGCGGCGACCAGCCGGGTCCAGGCCTGCTCGGCGTTGTCCACCGTGGCGGCGACCAGCGCGGCCAGGGCAGCGGCAAGGTCGTCGGACAACTGCAGGCTCAGCGGGGTGTCGCGCAGGATGATGCGGGTGGCCGTGGGCAGGGCCAGCGGAAGGCCCGGGGTAAGGGCGACGGCCGCGGCCAGGAACCAGGCGGCGCCCTGGATGTCGGGGCTGACGTCGGAAGCCGCGGTCCGACCGCCCGGCCACCAGTCTCCGCGCGGGCCGCCGGTGGGCGGGGTGGACAGGCTGATCTCGTCGAGCCGGCGCAGGCAGCGCTCCAGGGCGCCGGATTCTTCGCAGACCGCGTCCAGGGCCAGGCGGGACCAGTCGGTGACCTGCACGCTCTGGCCCAGGTGGGTACGGCGGTGCGCCGGGCCGCCGGAGGCGACGAGGGTGGCCTCGACCCGCGGGTCCACCAGCACCACCGGCATCTGCTGGCCGCGGGGCAGAGTACGGGCCGAGTCCAGATCCGAATCGAGGATGACGCTGACCGTGGGGGTACGCCAGCCTTCCGGGTCGTCCTCCTGCAGGGCGGCCGAGATCAGGTCGCCTTCCCCGCCGGCCTCCGCGCTCGCCCGGGCCAGCACGTCGGTGAGGCGCTCGTAACTGGAGAAAGAGATGCGCAGGCTCACCGGGGGTGGAGCCAGAAAGCTGACCAAACCGATCCACCGCACCCCGACGTCTACCGTTGGGGCCGCCAGCACCACCGGGGGGCCGCCGGAGATCGCCGCCGCCACCGCGTCCATCAGCAGTCCGAGGGCGCCGAGCCGGAAGTCGGGGCCACCGACGAAGTCGACCACCTGAGCCCGGTCGACCGCATGGCCACCGGGCAGCGCTACTGGCGCCCCCTCGTCCTCAAGCGAGATCAGGGAGCCGAACATCTGGGCGTACCGCACCACCGGAGCACTCGGCGGGCGCAGCCACTGACGCGCACCCCACAACTCGACCGGGCGGACGAAACCGGGGGCCTGCGAGCGGCTCACCGCGTCGGGGTCGACCAGGACATGGCTGTGGGAGCGGTCCTGGTAGTACCAGACCGCGTCCTGCCCACGGAGGGTGAACCTCATCCGTGGATCGCGAACCACCTGACCATCACCCCCGCCCTGGGGCTCGCTCCGCGGGGGCCGGGCCGGTTCGCGAGGCCGGCCAGCCTATTCTTCGGTGGGTGACGACTCCCCACCGCGAGACCGTTTCCGAGATCTTCGATCCGCAGTCGTGGGAGTCGGTTCCCGATTACGACTTTACCGACATCACCTATCACAGATGTACCCGTTCTGGGCCCGCAGGCCGGACGGTGCGCATCGCCTTCGACCGCCCCGAGGTCCGTAACGCCTTCCGTCCGCACACCGTGGACGAGCTCTACCAGGCCCTCGACCACGCCCGACGTACCCCTGACGTGGGCACGGTGCTGCTCACCGGCAACGGCCCCAGCGCCAAGGACGGGGGTTGGGCCTTCTGCTCCGGCGGGGACCAGCGGATCCGGGGACGCTCGGGGTACCAGTACGCGGAAGGTGAGACTGCCGACACGGTGGACGACGCCCGGACCAAGGTGGAGGGCGGCCGGCTGCACATCCTGGAGGTGCAGCGCCTGATCCGGACCATGCCCAAGGTGGTGATCGCCGTGGTCAACGGCTGGGCCGCCGGGGGCGGGCACAGCCTGCACGTGGTCTGCGACCTGACCGTGGCCAGCCGGCAGCACGCCCGGTTCAAGCAGACAGATGCGGACGTGGGCTCGTTCGACGCCGGCTACGGCTCCGCCTACCTGGCCAAGATGGTGGGGCAGAAGAACGCCCGGGAGATCTTCTTCCTGGGCCGGGCCTACGACGCCGAGGCGATGCAGCGGATGGGCGCGGTGAACGAGGTCGCCGACCACGCCGAGCTGGAGAACGCGGCGCTGCAGATGGCGGCGGAGATCAACGGCAAGAGCCCGACTGCGCAGCGGATGCTGAAATTCGCGTTCAACCTCACCGACGACGGCCTGATGGGCCAGCAGGTGTTCGCCGGCGAGGCGACCCGGCTGGCCTACATGACCGACGAGGCGGTGGAGGGCCGCGACGCGTTCCTGCAGAAGCGTGATCCGGACTGGAGCCCGTACCCCTACTACTACTGATCGCCGCGCCCTCCGGCGGATTACCGGCCTACTCTCAGGCCGTCGCCGGTCACATCGGGCAGCCGACGTGGCAGGCTTGGTGGGGACGGATTTCTCCCGGTCCGGTTCGAGCAGCAGTGACCCGGCCGAGGGATGCCATGCGCCTGGTGCGCCGGTATCGGAAACCGACTGAAGGGGGAGCGCCGACGTGTTGCTGACCGCCTTGCCCGCGTTGCTCTACATCGGCCTGATCGTCTACTCGGTGTTCGACGCCCTGCAGACTCCGGCCGAGGAGCTCTACCGCCTGACCCGCGGCCAGTGGATCGCCGTGATCCTGGTGATCCCGCTCTTCGGGGCGGTGCTGTGGCTGCTGGCCTCCGGGCCGCGGCGGGGCCGGCACGAGCACGCCCCCGGGCATCCGGCGGGCACCGGCTGGGCCGCCCAGGGGATGACCCAGTACCCGGTCGGCCCGGACGACGACCCGGAGTTCATCGCCGGGCTGGGCCGGGCCCAGCGCAAGCGCACGCTCACCCAGCCGGACGAGCAGCCCGGGCCGGAGAAGAAGCAGACCTCGGACGAAGAACCGGGCGAGAGCGAGAAGTGAGAAGAGGGCGGCCCGTCGCGGCCGCCCTCTTCCGACGTCACAGCAACTGGTCGGCGATGATCCGCAGCTCGTCCAGCGCGCTGCGCCCGGGCCGCGGGATCGGCTGTACGCAGACGTGGTCGGCGCCTGCCGCGCGGTGCTCGCGCACCCGGTCCAGGGCGTCCGGGCCCCAGCCGAACAACGCGTCGATCAGCCGGTCGCTGCCGCCGTCGGCGAAGTCCGGCTCCTCGAAGCCCAGCCGCCGCCAGGCGTTCACGTAGTTGGGCAGGCCCAGATACATCTTCAGGACGGCGCGGGCCAGACCTCGGGCCTCGTCCGGTTCCTCGCTCAGCACCACCTTCTGCTCCGGGATCAGCAGACGGTCCGGGCCGAGGGCCTGGCGGGCGATCCGGGTGTGCTCCGGAGTGGTCAGGTAGGGCAGGGCCCCGGCCGACCGGTCGCGGGCCAGCTCCAGGGCCTTCGGCCCCAGCGCCGCGAGCGCCCGGTTGGGCACCGGAACGATTCCGTCCAGCACGTCGAGGTAGGCGGCCAGCTTGGCCAGAGGTTTGGCGTACTGGCCCTGGTTGAACTCGGTCTGCGGGTGGTGCCCCACACCCAGGCCGAGGACGAACCGGTTACCGAAGCGCTCGGCCACCCGGGTGTACGCCCGGCCCACCTCCTCGGCCGGATCCCGCCAGATGTTGGCGATCGACGTGCCCACCACCAGGCGCTCGCTGCCGGACAGCAGGCGCTCGATCACGCTCAGGTCCGAGCCCCACGAACCGCCCAGCCAGAGCGACGGGAAGCCCAGCTTCTGCAGCTCGGCGGCGAACTCGTTCTCTCGCCCTTGGTAGTCGGCGAAGGCGGAGGTGCCGAGCCAGACGCCGTACGGGGCGTTGTCGGCCAACGGGATACTTTCGTCTGTTCGATTCGCATCTAACATTTGTCCAGCCTAGGCCGCTGCGCCATTGAAACCACTTGAGGACGCTCGACCGGGTCAGTCGTGTCGGTCGCCGATCCCGGGCCCTGGGTTTCGGTCAGAGTGCTTCCACTGCGGCTGGGCGGGCAACCTGGGAAGAGTGGCCGAACCGAGGGGTCAGGCATGCGCCGAAGCCAGGAAAGTTCCGAAGGTTCCTGCCCCGAAGGTGGGGCTTGGGACTTTGGTGCGGCGATCGTCCCTAGTTGGAGAACCTGACCGTAGGCACAAACCCAGGCACCGACGTCAAGGCCGCCCCCTCTTCTGGCGATACCCCGAGCAACGGGGATTGCGAGGCGCCAGGAATGACGAACACGGAACCGGGGAACGGGAACGAGACCCGGGCCGAGAACACGGTTCCAGGACAGCGGCCGGCGGACGTCACCGCCGGTGCGGCCGGCCTGGCCCCGGGCGAGGTGCTGATCCACGACGACCAGTTCGGGCGGATCACCCGGATCGGCAGCGGCGAGGAAGCGCTGATCCGCCGGGAGATGCGCGGACCCAACGCCTCGGCGCGGGCCCGGCACGCGGCGGCGGTGATGGAGCGGCTGCGCGGGATCACCGGGGTGCCCCAGCTGGTCGACGGGGTGACCGGGCCGATCTACCACGTGAAGGCGTTTCGCGGTAACTCGCTGCGCAAGCTCATGCTCAGCCAGACCTGGCACCTGGACCTGCCGGCGCTGGTCGACGTGGCGGTGGACCTGGCCGCCCTGATCACCCAGATCCACGCCCGCGGGGTGGTGCACCACGACCTCAGCCCCGACACGATTTTGCTCGTTGTGCCCCAGAACCGGCCGATGATCGTGAATTTCGACCGGGCGACCCTCTTTTCCGGGGAACAGCCGGGCTACTCGCACACCAATTCGATCGTGCACCGACTGGCCTACCTGGCCCCGGAACAGACCGGGCGCACCGCCCAGCCGGTGGATCAGCGAGCCGACCTCTACGCCCTCGGCGTGGTGCTCTACGAGTTGTGCACCGGCGATCCACCTTTCGGGCGGGGCGAGAACGACGCACTCAGCCTGATGCGCGACCAGCTGGCCCGGATGCCCACTCCGGTGAGCCTGGTGAATCCGGCTTTTCCCCGGCCGTTCTCGGACATCCTGACCAAGCTGCTGGAGAAGGAGCCGGGGCGGCGTTACCAGAGCGCGGCCGGACTGCTGCACGACCTGAAGCGGCTGCGGCAGGAGATGGTGAAGGCGGGTGGCGGGCACGGCGGGCGGCAACTGGCCAAGATCGGCTCGTTCCTGCTGGGCGATCAGGACTTTCCGCATCAGCTCACCGGCCCCTCGCGGCTGTTCGCCCGGGATGCCGAGATTCAGCGTCTGCGTGAGGCTTTCGCCCAGGTCTGCGCGGGCGGCGCGAGCGGGATCCTGGTGGGTGGCCGCGCCGGCGTGGGTAAGACGGCGCTGATCGACCAGCTGCGCCCGACCGTGGCCGCTTCCGGCGGCTGGTTCATCTCCGGCACGTTCGACGTGGCGGACTCCGACCTACGCTCGGACGCAGTGGTCGAGGCCCTGGGTGCGCTCGGCCGGATGCTGCTGGCCGAGCCGGACCATGCCCTGGTGGAACAGCGAAAGCGGTTGCGCAGCATGCTCGGCGGCAATGCCTCGCTGATCGCCGGGCTGGTGCCGGACCTGGCGCCGGTGCTCGGGGTGGCCGGGGACCCGCCGGTGGGTGATCCGCTGGAGGTGCAGAGCCGGGTACGCCAGGGCGCGCTGGACGTGCTGCGGGCCACCGCCTCCCGCCAGCGGCCGGTGGTGATGGTGCTGGACTCGCTGCAGTGGGCCGCGCCGTTCCCGCTCGGCCTGGTGGACGCGGTGCTGACCGGCAGCGACATCGACGGCCTGTTGCTGGTCGGGGCGTTTCGCGACGACCAGGTCGGGCCGGAGCACCCGATCAGTGCCCTGCTGCCGCGCTGGAGCCGGCTCGGGCTCTGGCCTCCGGTGGTCCGGCTGGACAACCTGGCCCGGGACGACCTGGCCGAGATGCTGGGCGAGATGCTCCGGCTGGACCGGCGGGAATCGGCGCGGCTGGCCGACGTGGTCGGGGCCCGGACCCGGGGCAACCCGTACGAGACGATCGAACTGCTGAACGCGCTGCGGGCCGAGGGTTCGCTGCGGCTCGGGGAGGCGGGCTGGACCTGGGACGCCGCGACGATCCGGGGCCGGCTGGTCGGCGAGAAGAGCGCCGGGGACCTGCTGGCGACCCAGTTGCGGCGGCTGCCCGACCCGACCGTGGCGGTGCTGGAGGTACTGGCCGGGCTGGGGCAGAAGTGCGCTCCGGCCACTCTGGCCCGGGCGGCCGGGATGCCGGTGGAGGAGCTGGAGGAACGGCTGGAACCGGCCCTCACCGACGGGCTGGTGGTGACCACCACCGGCGACCCGGAGGGGCATTCGATGATCCGGTTCCGGCACGAGCGCAGCCGTCAGCTGGTGCGGACCCGGCTCGGGGTGGAGGCCGAGCGGCTGCTGCACCTGACCATCGCGCACCGGCTGGCCGACGATCCGCGGCATCTGACCACCGCCGCCGCGCAGTACGTGGCGGCGTTGTCGGAACTGGTGGAGCCCAATGAGAGACGTCGGGCGGCCGATCTGCTGGAACGCGCCGGATCGGCGATCCGGGTGACGAATCCGGTCACCGCCGAACGGTTTTACGCGGCGGGGCGGGAACTGCTGAGCGGTACCGAGAACCCGGAAGACGACGAGCTGCGGCTGAAGCTCGACCTGGAGCGCCACCGCACGGTCTACGGTCTGGGTGAGCTGGACCTGATGGATGCGCTGTTCGAGGCGCTGAACCAGCGCTGCGACGACCCGGTCCGGCTGAACGAGGCGACCTGCCTGCAGATCTCGGCCGACATCAACCGGGGACGAGTGGCCGAGGCGCTGGCGCTGGGCCGTCGGCAGATGGAACGGCTGGGCAGCCCGATCCCACCGACCGAGGAGCTGTCCGGCATCGTCGAGGCCGGGATGCCGGCCTTCGGCGCCTGGGCCCGGGAGAACGACCTGACCGGCGACCTGGGCCGGCCGGAGGTGACCGACCCGCTGGTCCGGGCCCGGGCCGCGGTGATCCGCCGGCTCAACCCGGCCGCCTATTTCGTGGACCACGACCTGCTCGGCTGGCTGGTCCTGACCAGCTACCGGATGTGGGCCGAGCACGGCCCGCAACGCCAGCTGGTGGAGGCGCTCTCGCACGGGGCGCTGCTGACGATCGGCCGTGACCAGGACTACCGGACCGGCTACCAGGTGGTCAACCGGGTGCTGGCGACCAGCGCCGAGCGCGGCTACGAGCCCGAGACCTCGCACGCCCGCTTCCTTTCCGGTTCCACCGCGCGGCCCTGGTTCGAGCCGCTGGAGGCCGCGATCGCCGACCTGCAGCAGGCCGAGTCGGGGCTGCTGCGCGGCGGGGAACCGCAGACCGCAGCGTTCAGTTACGGCTCGCTGTGCGCCTCGATGCTCGACTTCAGCCCGGACCTGAGCGGTCTGCTGAACACCGTGGACCAGGGCCTGGCGCTGGCCGGCCGGATGGGCAACGACGCGGCCCGGCAGATGATCGTCTCCTACCACGAGTTCGTCTGGGCCCTGCAGGGCAACCAGGCGCCGGACCTGAGCACCGAGACCCCGCTGGTGGTCCCGGCCGCAGTGGTGAACCACCACATCACCTGGGCGTTGCTGGCCGCGATCCTGGACGACGAGGAGGCGCTGCAGGCCCACCTGGACGAGGTGATGCCGCGGTTCGCCTACGTGGAGAGCCTGTACAGCGGTTCGCAGGCGCATCTGCTGAACGCGCTGCGGCTGGCCCGCAAGGGCGATCCGGCGGTGGCCGAGAGCCGGGACTGGCTGGCCCGCCGGGCCGAGGACCTGCCGGCCTCGTTCGCCCACCTGGTGTCCTGGATCGACGCCGAAGTGGCCTGGGCCGCAGGCGATCCGCAGACCGCGATGAAGCACTTCGACGACGCGATCCTGCACACCCCCGCGCTGCGCGGCTGGCACCGGGCCATGGTCACCGAGCGGGCCGGGAAGTTCCGGCTCTCGCAGGGACACGAGTACGGCGCCCGGGGCATGCTCACCCTGGCCCTGGACTCCTACCTGAGCTGGGGCGCGGCGCTGAAGGTCGAGCAGTTGCGGCAGCAGTACCCGTTCCTGCGGGTGGGGACCGCCAAGCCGGAGCTGCACTACCGGGCGGAAGCCGGCCCGCCGGCGCCCGACGACCAGGACGCGGTCGACCTGCTCGCGGTGCTGACCGCCTCGCAGGCGATCGGCAAGGAGACCGGTTTCGACCAGCTGCACGCCCGGGTGGTCGAGGTGCTCACCGCGATGACCGGAGCCACCGACGTCACCGTGCTGCTGCGGGACGAGGCCGGGGGCTGGACGGTGCCCGGCCGCAGCACCGAGAACGCCTTCCCGGTCTCGGCCTTCCGCTACGCCGAGCGCACCGGCGAGCCGCTGCTGGTCGCCGACGCCACCCAGGACGACCGGTTCAGTGCCGACGAGTACCTCAGCAGCCTGCCCTGCTGCGCCCTGATGGTGGTGCCGATCCGCGCCCAGGGCGAGACCACGCTGGTCCTGGTGCTGGAGAACCACCTGCACCGCAACGCCTTCTCGCCCGACCGGCTGGACGCGGTCCGGCTGGTGGCCGGGCAGCTGGCCGTCTCGTTCGAGAACGCCCTGGCCCGCCGCCGGACCGAGGACGAGGCCCGACAGCGGGAGAAGCTGCTGGAGACCGTCCGCCAGCGCGAGCGTCTGCTGGAGACCCTGCTGGCGATCCAGCGCGACATCTCGCACCGGGTGCCGCTGCAGCTGGTGATGGACGCGGTCACCGAGGGCGCCTCCGGCATGCTCGAGGGCGCGTTCGTGGCCCTGGTGCTGCTGGACCCGCAGGGCAGCGACCGGCCGAACATCCCCTCGGTGAGCGGGCACCGGGCCGGTTCCGAGACCGACGAGGCGGTGCTGCGGATGGCCGGGGCCGCGGTGGCCGCCGACGAGCTGGTGGCCGCCCAGGCCGACGGCGAGGACACCACCGGTTCGGTCACCCTGATCGCCGCGCCGGTGCACGTCAGCGGGCGGATCATCGGCAGCCTGGTGACCAGTGCCCCGGAGCGGCTGGGGGCCGAGGACTGGCGGCAGGACCTGCTGGGCGCCTTCGCCGAGCAGGTCAGCCTGGCCCTGAACGACGCCAGCACGCTGGAGGCGATCCGGGAGGCCTCGTACGACTCACTCACCGGGCTGGCCAACCGTTCGCTGTTCCTGGACCGGCTGAAGCAGGCGCTCTCCGCAGATGGGATTCACGAGACCCAGAGCATCGAGGTGAGCGTGCTGTTCATCGACCTCGACCGGTTCAAGGCGGTGAACGACACGCTGGGGCACGGCGCCGGCGACGAGCTGCTGGCCGAGGTGGCCCGCCGGCTGCGTGAGTGCATCCGGGACTCCGACACCGTGGCCCGGCTCGGCGGGGACGAGTTCGCGGTGCTGATGGAGGGCACCAAGGGCCCGGCCCCGGCGCTGCGCGCGGCCGAGCGGGTGATGGCGGCGCTGACCCGGCCGATCCGGCTGGGCGGGCGGGACATCTTCGTCTCGGCCAGCGTCGGGGTGGCCAACGGGGCGGCGGCCCAGCACGAGACCGGGGAGCTGCTGCGCCAGGCCGACCTGGCGATGTACCAGGCGAAGAAGGCCGGTTCGCGGCGGGCGGTGGTGTTCGAGCCGCAGATGCAGGCGGACGCCCGGGACCGGCTGGAGCTGCAGGGCGACCTGCGGCGGGCGCTCTCGGAAGGGCAGTTCGAGCTGGTCTACCAGCCCCTGATGGACCTGCCGGGCCGCCGGCCGCTCGGGGTGGAGACGCTGATCCGCTGGCGGCACCCGGAGCGCGGGATGATCTCGCCGGCCTTGTTCGTGCCGATCGCCGAGGAGACCGGCGCGGTGATCGAGATGGGCCGCTGGGTGCTGGTCCAGAGCTGCCGGCAGGTGGCTGCCTGGCGCCGTGGGGGCTGGCCCGACCTGGGGCTGAACATCAACGTCTCGGCCCGGCAGCTGTCCGACGGGGTGCTCGCCCAGGAGGTGATCAGCACCTTGGCCGAGACCGGGCTGCCGGCCTCGGCGCTGACCCTCGAGCTGACCGAGACGGTGCTGATGGAGGATCCGGAAGGGATCACCGCACAGTTGTCGGAGCTGCGCCGGCTCGGCGTGCAGGTCGGGATCGACGACTTCGGTACCGGCTACTCCTCGCTGTCCTACCTGCGGCGTTTCCCGGTGGACAAGCTGAAGATCGACAAGTCGTTCATCGACAACATCGAGACCGTCGAGGAGGACCTGGCGATCGTGCGCACGGTGGTGGACCTGGCCCGGATCCTGTCGCTGGAGACCACCGCCGAGGGGATCGAGAGCCCGGCCCAGGCCGACCTGCTGCGCGACGTCGGCTGCGAGGTCGGCCAGGGCTACTACTTCGCCCGGCCGCTGCCCCCGGAGGAGATCCCCGGGTTCCTGTCCAGGTTCTAGGTTCTAGAAGGGCACGATGTCGCGGTGCAGGACCCGGTGCCGCAGCGCGGCCCGGAACAGGTCGGCGGCACCGGAACGGGCTCGCAGCTGCCGGTCCAGCAGGGCGCCGGACTCCTCGACCAGCTCCATCCAGCGCAGCTCCCGCAGGACCGCGAAGAACAGCGCGCTGGTGTCACTCTCGGACGGCGTGCGCCGGCCGGCCACCCGCCACCCGGACTCGGTGATCACGGCCTGGACCAGGGTGCGCACGTCTTCCTCGCCGACCACGTCGCCCGGGGCCAGCACGGCCAGCACGACCTCCCAGGCCACGGCCAGGGCCGAGTGCTCGGGGCCGACCAGCCCGGCGGCCACCGCCTGCCAGAGGGTGCGGCCGTCGTTCAGCGCGGCCCGGCCGCTCGGGGTCAGGGTGAGCCGGGAGGCCCGGCGCCGGCACAGGCCCAGCCGCTGCGCGGTCTCCCGCAGCACCAGCACCGGGTAGGCGTCCACCTCGCGGTTGGCCGGGCCGATCAGCTCGTCCCGCCAGCCCAGCTCGTCCAGCGCGCGCGAGACCGTACGCGGGGGCAGATAGCCGGCCGCGGTCAGGGCCAGGCCGTCGCCGATCTCGGTGAGCAGCCAGTCCAGCGGGCGCAGCAGGGCCCGGGCCGGGGCTGCCATGCCCGGGTCCACGTTCTCCCGCAGCGAGGTCTCCAGCGGGGCCAGCAGGCCGCCGCGGGTGGTCGAGCGCGGGCCGCGGATCCAGTCGTCCAGGCGCTCGTCCAGGATCTGGTCGTACAGCGCCTCGCCGGACAGGTCCATCCGGGGTGAGAGCAGCACGTTCAGGGTGATCTCGGCCTGCGAGTCGCGCCAGCCCCGGGTGCCGGGCTGCAGGTCGCCGACCGCCACCGCCAGCTCCAGCCGGTCGGCCACCGCCTCGCGGGCCTGGCCCTCGGCCGGGCCCATGATCGCGCCCCAGGTCAGCAGCTCGGTGTCGGGCGGTTCGATGCCCGAGCGCTGCATCGCCCGGCGCACCACCGTGCGGCCCCGGTCGGGAGCCTGGTCACCGGTGAAAAGGATCTGCCGGGTGGTGTCGCTACGCGCGATCCCGGCGTAGCGCTGCATACTCAGGCCGTCCAGCAGCGCGGCCAGGGCGGTGGCTACTCGCCAGCGGCCCTGCGCGTCGGACATCCACGACCGGTTCAGCTCGTCCCAGCAGAACTGCTGGAGCCGCCACTGCGTCACCGATTCGGGACCCTCACCCCCGGTCAGAGAGTCCCAAGCCGCCCGAGCGTCCTCGGCCACCTCGGGTTCGGCGCGGCCGATAGCGGCCAGCGCCTGTTCCACGGAATGCACGGGCGCCAGCCTGCCACTAACCAACCTTCGGGGGAACCTGCCGCGCTGGCCGATCAGGTCACCGATTAGCATTGGCCGGTGCCGACCGGGACCCCTCCACGTTTCCTCGAAACCCGGCTGACCTGCGCCGATGAGCGTATTCGGGAGGTTCTCCCGGGCCTTCGGGCGGCGCTTTCGGGCAACGGACCGGCCCTCGCTCTCAGCAACGAAGTCCCACAAAGTCACCGCAAATCCACAGCGCGTCCCGGTTCCGGCGAGGTCCTCGAGCTCCTCGAGCCGCCGGTCCCGCTGCTCGGCGCGGACGACGACCCGGCCGACCCGACCGCCGTCTCGGTCCGCACCTCCGGTTCCACCGGCGTCCCCAAACGGGTTCTGATCAGTGCCTCGGCCCTGCTGGCGTCGGCCGCGGCCACGCACGACCGGCTGGGCGGCAGCGGGCAGTGGCTACTGGCCCTGCCGGCCCAGCACATCGCCGGGCTGCAGGTGCTGGTGCGCTCGCTGGTGGCCGGCACCACCCCGGGGGTGATGGACCTCACGCACGGCTTCACCCCGGGCGGCTTCGCCGAGGCCACGGCCGCCCTGACCCGATCCCGGCTCTACACCTCGCTGGTGCCCACCCAGGTGGTGCGGATCCTGGAGGACCCGGACGCCACGGCCGCCCTGCGCCGCTTCGAGGCGGTCCTGGTGGGCGGAGCCGCCGCCGCCCCGGCCCTGCTGGAGCGGGCCGCCCAGGAAGGCGTGCGACTGGTCACCACGTACGGCATGAGCGAGACCGCGGGCGGCTGCGTCTACGACGGGGTGCCGCTGGACGGGGTGCAGATCACCTTGGACGAGACCGACGGCCGGATCCGGATCGGCGGGCCGACCCTGGCCCGCGGTTACCTGGGAAGCCCGCAGGACAGCGCCTTTCAGGACGGGCAGTTCGTCACCAGCGACCACGGTTCCTGGGCCGACGGGAAGCTGAACATCGGGGGACGTCTGGACTCGGTGATCATCAGCGGTGGCGTCAACGTCGTACCCGGCCCGATCGAGGACGCGTTGACTCGCCTCCCCGGGGTAGCGGAAGCCGTGGTCGTCGGGTTGCCGGATGCGGAGTGGGGGCAGCGGGTGGCCGCCGCCGTCGTGCTCTCGCCGGGCGCGATTCCCCCTACCCTGGCCCAGGTTCGCGCGGCGGTCACCGAGGCCCGCTCCGCGCCCCGGCAGTTGACCGTCCTGGAGAGCCTGCCGTTGCGGGGACCGGGCAAGCCCGACCGCACGGCGATCGCGCAGATCCTGGCGAGTGCACCGCCGTCCGAAGCAGTCTGAGAGGAACACGAGCATGGCCACCCCAACGCAATGGGTCGAGGGCGCGCGGCTGCGCACCCTCCCGCTCTCGGTCGCCCCGGTGGTGGCCGGGACCGGCGCGGCGATCGGCCAGGACCTGGGCTGGGGCGTACGGGAGCTGTTCGCGGCCGTGCTGGCGCTGATCGTCTCGCTGGCCCTGCAGGTCGGCGTGAACTACGCCAACGACTACTCCGACGGCATCCGCGGCACCGACGACGACCGGGTGGGGCCGTTCCGGCTGACCGGGTCGCGGGCGGCCGAGCCCGGCGAGGTGAAGCGGGCCGCCTTCGCCAGCTTCGGGGTGGCCGCGCTGGCCGGGCTGGTCCTGGTGCTGCTGTCCGGCCACTACTGGCTGCTCGGCGTGGGGGTGCTGTGCGTGCTGGCGGCCTGGTACTACACCGGCGGCAAGCGGCCCTACGGCTACGCCGGGCTGGGCGAGGTGGCGGTGTTCATCTTCTTCGGCCTGGTCGCCGTCCTGGGCACGATGTACACCCAGGTCGGCACCATCTCGGGGACCGGGGTGGGCGCGGCCGTGGGGATGGGGGCGCTGGCCTGCGCGGTGCTGGTGGCCAACAACCTGCGCGACATCCCGACCGACACGGTGAGCGGCAAGCGCACCCTGGCGGTACGGCTGGGCGACGCCAGCACCCGGGTGCTCTACACCTTCCTGGTGGCCACGCCGTTCGTGCTGACCCTGGTGATCGCGCCCTGGTACCCGTGGACCGCGCTGTCGCTGCTGGCCCTGCCGCTGGCCCGCGGCCCGGTGCTGTCGGTGACCTCGGGGGCGAGTGGCCTGGGCCTGATCCCGGCGCTGGCCGGGACCGGCCGCCTGGGCCTGGTCTGGGCCACGCTGATGGGCGTGGGCCTGGCCTTCTAGGGCCGCTTGTCCGGGGAGATCTGCTCGGCGGCGAGGTCGTCCTCCACCTCGTCGTCCGAGCGGTCCAGCCCGGCCGCACGGGCGGCGGCCTTGTCGTCCAGACGGCGCTGGGTGCGCTCGGCCAGGGCGATGCTGACCTCTTCGCGCGGCTTGCTCAGGAACAGGTACGACAGCGCCACCGAGATCACCCAGGCGATCACGATCAGCAGCAGGCTGCCGCCCATGAGGAGACCGAGCACGATCAGGACGGCGACGAAGATCGCCACCCGCATCGCGGTGTACTTGATCAGGGCCTGGTGCACACCGTTCAGGGTAACCGGCGCCGCCGGGCGGGCACCGCACACCCTCGGATCGGCCGTCAAGATCTTCCCGGCACCTGCCGAAGCAAGGCGCATCAGCGTTCACCCGACCGGGTGATCACACGGCGCCTGCCGGCAGGGAGAAATCATGCAGCTTCTCGGGGCCGATCCCAGTGGTGAAGGCCGTCCCGGAACTTCGCTGGCCGAAGGCTCCGTCTTCCGGCGGGGCCGGTTCCGACGGCTGAGCCGGCGCGGTTCCCGGGTGCGGCTGCGCCGTCGGGAAGCCGCCTCGAACCAGCGCCCGGCGTTACCGGCACCCCTGCTCACACCGCCGCTGGCGATCCCGAACCCGCTGCGGGACAGCCCTTCCGGGCCGATCGAGAGCGGATTCGACACAGTAGCTTTCGGTGCCGGCCGGATTCCCTGGCCGCGGACGGCGAAGCAGGACGAGGGGACGCTCGTTCCCGAGTCGGGCGCCGACGATCCGGAAGACACCGCCGAATGGGAACAACCGGTTCCGCTGGCGATCGATCTTTCCGACGGACCCAAGCTGATCCGGCGCCCGCTCCCGCCCCTGCCGGTCCCCGAGAAGCCGGCGGCACCCGTCGTCCCGCAGGCCGAGATCGTCACCCAGCCGATCGTCGGGCTGAAGCCCGGGGTAGATCTGCACCCCGCTCCCCCGGCACCCACCAGCGAACCCCGCCGGGTGCCCGAAGCCCTGCTGACAGCCGTCCTTTCGATGATCGCGAGCGCCAGCGCCTGGGCCATCGCCGCGTCTCCGCAGGTCTGGCTGACCCTGTCCGCTCTCCCGGCGGCCGGTCTGCTGGCCCTGATCCTGCCTGGCGGACAGACCGCCCGGGTGCTGCGCTCGGCCATCCTGTTCTCCGCGGCGGCCTCGTTGCCCATCCTGGATCCGGCGATGACCCCGGTCTCGCTGGTGATCACCCTGGCCACGGCGGCCTCGTACCCCCTGCTGCTGAGCCCCACGGCGGGCTGGGTGGTCACCGCGCTGGCCATCGCCTCCCCTGCCGCCGCACTCATCGGCCGCGTCATGGCCGACGGCCCCGAACGCGTGGCCCGGCTGCTGCTCAACCCTCAGGCGCACCCGTCGATGGGGATCCAGATCGCGCTCGCCTCCGGCATTCTCGTGACCGCGCTGGTCGGGATCACCTCCACCACCGCGCGCCGCCGCCTGGCCGGGGCGGCCACGGCCGCGCAGGCTGGTGAGCTGCGGGCCCGGGCCGAGACCGCCGCCGTGCTCGCCTCGGCCACCGTGGACCCGGCCACCGGCCTGCCCAACCGCGAAGGCCTGCTGCGGGCGGTCGCCGTGGCCCTGACCGGGCCCGACCCGGTCACCTGGGGCAGCAGCCAGCAGCCGGTCGGGCTGGTCCTGGCCGACCTGGACCGGTTCGACGACCTGGCCGACGACCTGGGCGCCCAGGTGGCCGGTGACCTGGCCGGGCAGACCGGCCGGCGGATCGCCGAGGCGTTCGCCGACCACCTGGTGGCCCGGGTCTCCCGCCACCAGTTCGCCGTGCTGCTCACCGAGGACGTGCTCGCCCCGAACACCGACACCTGCGCCGACGTGGCCCGCCGGATCACCCAGCTGATGCGCGAACCGGCCCTGGTCGGCGGCCGCGAGTTCACCCTGTCGTGCTCGCTCGGCGGCGCCGTGTGCGGCCCGGGCCTGATCACCGCCGAGGACCTGCTGCAGGGCGCCGACGAGGCGGTGCGCATCTCGCAGCGAGGTGGCCGGGGGCGCTGGACGATGTTCGACCGGGCGGTGCGCGCCCGCACCCGGCAGCAGGCCGGGCTGGAGAACGAACTGCGCCAGGCGGTCGCCCGCAGCCAGATCGGGGTGGACTTCCAGCCGATGCTCGCGCTGGGCACCAGCCTGGAGGACGACGACCACATCTGCGGCGCCGAGGCCCTGCCACGCTGGCGCCGCAGCGACGGAACCACAGTTCCCGCGCCCGGCTTCGTGGCGCTGGCCGACGAGCTCGGCCTGGGCGTCACCCTGGGCCTGCAGACGATCAACCGGGCTCTGGCCGCGCTGGTGATCTGGCGGCACGAGGGGGTCGGGGTGGATCAGGTGTGGGTCAGCCTGTCCCCGGCCCAGCTCGAGGACCCGGACTTCGCCCACGAGGTGGCCGCGCAGCTGGCGATCCGCGGGCTCACCGCCTCGTCGCTGACCCTGCAGATCAGCGCGGGCGAGCTGACCGAGTCGGGCCAGGCGCTGATCACCCTGGGGATGCTGCGCTCGCTGGGGATCTCGGTGGCGCTGAGCGACTTCGGCGGCGGCGGGACCTCGCTGACCATGCTGCGCCGGCTGCCGATCACCGCGGTGAAGCTGGACGGGCGGCTGGCCGGGGACCTGGGCCAGGCCGACGACGTGCCCCGGGCGCTGGCCCAGCTGGGCCACTCGCTCGGGCTGAACGTGATCTGCGGATCGGTGGCCAGCTCCGCTCAGCTCGAGGGGGCCCGCCGGATCGGGGCCGACGCGGTGCAGGGGCACGCGATCGCCCGGCCGATGTCGGCCCAGGACGTGACCAGCCTGCTCACCCTGCGCATGGCCCGGGACCTGCGGCTGCGCACCCGGCGGTAGGGGCTATTTCTTCTTGTCCTCGTCGTCCGGCCTGGGCTGGCGGGACTCGAGGGTTCGCAGGAAGTCCGGGTCGTCGTCCGGGCCGAGCGAGCGCAGGCGGCGCGGGGGCTGGTTGCCCGGCGCCGCCTGATGCCCGAACACGATCCAGATCAGCCCCCCGAAGAACGGCACCGCGAAGATCAGCAGCAGCCACAAGGGTTTGGGCAGGGTGCGGATCTCGTCGTCGGAGCTGCGCAGGCAGTCGATGGCCGCGTAGATCGTGATGCCGATCGCCGCGAGCACGAAGAGAACTCTGACCATCGCCCAATGGTAGGCGCTCCGGCTAGGAGTCGCTCGGTTCGCTCGCGCTTCACCCAACCCCTACGACACCGACGTCTGTAGCACCCGACGTGAGCTACAACTCGTTCTTGCGGTCCGGTAACGGAACGGCAGCCTTCTGAAAGAAGATACCGAAACGAGGCCACTCACAGAAGATGGCGAGTCTTTCAGCAGACACACCCCACAACCAGAATTCGCGGACCGCCTGACTTTCGTCGCCCCACCCTCCACCAGGGGTCAGAACAGGCAGCATCGGCTGCCCATCCTCTCCGACCGGCCCGGTGTAGCCACCTTCGGCATCGCGAGCATCGATGATCAGCGTCGCGCCCACCTCAAGCCCCCAACGCAGTCCTTCGCCCGCAGCAATACACGATTCCTCCAGTTCACTCCAATTCTCCGAGAGCTCAGCCAAGATGAACGGATCTTGCCGCCCTTCCTTCAACTGCAGGTGAAGCGAGAAACGCAAACCCGTGGAGTAGAGCGAGAAGGAATGCACCACAAGAACGGCTTGGCTGGACTCGGCGAGTTTCAACGACAACGGCACCGGACGACCAGACTCGCCCTCTGAGGGCATCTCCCAGTCCGGGGTATAGACCCCATCCCCGGTTAACAATGCCCGCTGGTCCACCACTCCAGACGCTCCTTCGCACATCACAGGTGCAGGGCAGGCCCCGCCCTTTCCGACCAACGCCGGACGCGGCAGTGGCAAAACCCGCTATTAGCAACTCACTTGGACGCTCTCACTGGTCACGGTCTTCGTCTGCGTGTTGTGATGACGGCCAGTGTTCTTTACGTGTAGGCGATATCGGTTGATTCCCTGCTTGCAGGGCGCCCCATCGTAGAGGGAGACGTGCATACCACGGTTATGTGTTTCTGTCGGGTTTCCGTAGTTGCGCCATTTGCCCTCATAGATCTGCAACTGAACGATCATTTCCCGACCGTCCACGATGTCATCGCAGTCAACCCGTCCGTAACCGCCAACCGAATACGGCCGCTCCGAGCCCGTCCGATAGGGCTTGCCAGCCAACGTGTGGCATGTGATGGCGTGAGCCGACGCCGACGACGCCCCAGCCACCAACGTACCGCCGGTGATCGCCGCCACCGCCGCGAAAGCAGCCAAGAACTTTTTCATACCCACGGAACCTCCCATACCCACCGCGGATGGCGCCCTGCCTACTGCCCGCGGCCACGCCAGACTCCTGGGTAACGACTGCGTGTGCAATATGACGGCAATCATTAAGCGGCACGCTCGGCCCATCGGTTAAGAAAGTCGGAAATGGCCTTAAATCACTCTTTCAATCACAAATCGACGACCTGCACTCACTTCGCGTAGGCGTGCAGCCCGGAGAAGAAGATGTTGACCCCGAAGTAGTTGAACATCAGGCAGGCGAACGCCACGCAGGCCAGGTAGGCGGCGCGCCGGCCGTCCCAGCCCCGAGTCGCCCGGGCGTGCAGGTAGGCGGCGTAGGCCACCCAGATCACGAAGCTCCAGATCTCCTTCGGGTCCCAGTTCCAGTAGCGGCCCCAGGCCTTCTCGGCCCAGATCGCCCCGGCCAGCAGGGTGAAGGTCCACAGCGGGAAACCGATCGCGTAGAGCCGGTAGGAGGCCCGGTCGAGCACGTCGGAGGCCGGCAGCTTGTCCATGAACTGGCCGCGGCTGGGCTCCTTGCCGCCCGCCCGCAGACTCTCCCGGCGGTCCTGGGAGAGCTGGAGCACGGTCAGCGAGAAGCCGAGGACGTACAGCGCCGAGGCGATGAAGGCGACCGAGACGTGGATGACCAGCCAGGTGCTCTGCAGGGCGGGGACCAGCTCGGCGGCCTCGGTGTAGAGCACCGCCACGGCCAGGCCCAGGCTGAGCAGCACCGGGCCGATCACGAAGGTGCCCAGGAAGCGCAGGTCCATCCGCCACAGGGCGGCCAGGTAGACCCCGGTGACGATCACCGCGCCGCTGATCGAGAACTCGTACATGTTGCCCCACGGCACCCGCTCGACCGCGACCCCACGCAGGATCACCCCGGCCGTGTGCAGGACGAAGGCCAGCCAGGTGACCATGATCGCCATGGCCACGGTCTGGCGCTTCTCGCTGGGCTTGTCGCCGGCCGCCATCGAGGTGGCGGGCAGCTCCGGGCCGGCCCCGGTGACGGTGACGCCGGGACTGCCGGCGTTGACCAGCTCCTTCTCCCGGCCGGCGTTGGCCACCCGGCCACGGCCGGACAGGTCGATCGCGAAGGCGATCAGCGCCACCGCGTAGGCGGCCATCGCGCTGTAGATCAGGTTGTTGCTCAGTTGCGCCAGGTTCTCGTTGACGCCCACGTCAGACTCCTTCGCCCGGCTGGGTGCTCCGGTCAGTAGCAGCGCCCTCGCTAGGGGGCGTCGGATCGGTCGCCGCAGTGTCCGTGCTGGTCTCCGGGGACTCCTTCACCCGGGTCGGAACTGCGGCTGTAAGGAGCCTACGCACCTCTTCGGCGAGTTGCGTGTCCTCGGTCCGGGAGAGTCCGCCGATCCCGACGACAGTGGTGCCGTCGGCACCGGGCGTGACCCGGAACCAGACCCGGCGGCGGCGGACGAACAGCGAGGCCGTCACGCCGAACAGGGCCATCAGAGCAAAGACCAGGGCGTAGACCTTGGTCGGGTCGTACCGGATGTCCAGGGCCACGTACCGGCTGACCCCGTCCAGGGTGACGGTGCCGTTGCCGCCGGGCAGCTCCACGCTCTCGCCGACCCCGATCGTCTGGGTGAACTGCTCGCCCTCGGCGTTCTTGACCTGCTCGAGTTTTCCCTCGTCGAGCACGTAGACCGAGCGGGCCACCCCGTCGTCCAGGCCCAGGTCGCCGGTGAAGGCGTAGACCTGCAGCTTGGGGTTGTCGTCGTCGGGGAAGACCGAGACCTCGGCGCCGGTGTCCGGATCGGTGCCGGCGGTGGGCAGGAACACGCCCAGCAGCCCCAGCTGCTCGGGCTTGGCGTCCGGCATCTTCACCACGCCGGTCGAGGTGTAGTTCGCGTCGTTGGACAGGAACGGCACCGCGGCGGACCAGACCTCGTTGCCCTCGCCGTCGCGGACCGTGATCACCGGGGCGTAGCCGTTGCCGACCAGGAAGAGCCGGGCGCCGTCCACGTCCAGCGGCTGGTTGACCCGGATGGTCTGCTCCTGCGGCTCGGCGCCGGGCTCGCGTACCAGGTCGACCTTGGCCTCGAAGTCCCGGGCGGCGCCGAACTGGTCGCCGGTGGACTCGGAGTCGAACTCGGCGGTGAAGCTCTTCAGGGTGAAGGAGTACGGCGGCAGGTCGTCCGCGCCGACGTTGCGCCCGCCCTCGAAGGTGTCGTACTGCGGCAGGGTGTTGGCCCACTTGTCGCCGACGATCACCACGTTCTGGCCGGAGTAACTGACGAACGAGCCGATCGCCATCGCGGCCAGCAGCCCGACCAGCGAGAGGTGGAAGAGCAGGTTGCCGGTCTCCTGCAGCAGGCCCCGGTCGGCCGAGAGGGTCTGCCCGTCGTGCGCGTGCACCCGGTAGTACTTGCGGCGCAACGCCTTGCGGGCCTTGGCGAGCACCTCTTCGGGCGAGTCGGTGGTGGTCACGGTGCCGTGTACCGGCATCCGCTCGAGCCGGCGCGGGGCCTTCGGCGGCTTGGCCAGCAGCGCCTTGAACTGCAGCCGGGTGCGGGGCACCACGCAGCCGATCAGCGAGATGAACAGCAGCAGGTAGATCGCCGAGAACCAGGGCGAGCCGTAGACGTCGAAACCGTCGAGCCGGCGCACCCAGGGGGCCAGGTCCGGGTGGTCCTCGACGAAACCGGTCACCGCGCTCGGGTCGATCCGGGTCTGCGGGATCAGCGAGCCCGGCACCGCGGCCAGGGCCAGCAGCATCAGCAGGATCAGCGCGGTGCGCATGCTGGTCAGCTGCCGCCAGATCCAGCGCAGCCAGCCCAGCAGGCCCAGCCGGGGCTGGACGATCGGCCGGGACTGGTCCTCGGTCTCGGGAAGGCGGGGCTTCTGCCCGTCACGCAAGTCGGTGCTCATCTCACAGCCACAGTTGGAAGTCGGCGATGTAGCCCTGGCTCCGGGCGATCAGGTAGCCCCAGAACCCGCTGACCAGCAGGACCCCGATCAGCACGAGCATCAGGCCGCCGAACCGGGTGATCGCCACCCGGTGCCGGCGCAGCACGCCGAAGGCGTTCATCGCCCGGCGGTAGGCCAGCGCGGCCAGCAGGAACGGCAGGCCCAGGCCGAGGCAGTAGGCGAAGGCCAGCAGCCCGCCGCGCCGGGCGTCGCCGAAGCCGCTGGACATCGACACGATCGCGGTGAGCGTCGGGCCGATGCACGGGGTCCAGCCCAGGCCGAAGACCACGCCCAGCAGCGGGGCGCCGAGCAGGCCGGCAGTGGGGCGGATGTCCAGCCGCTTCTCCAGGCCGGACATTCCCGGGACCAGACCGGCGAAGACCAGGCCCATCAGGATGGTGACGCCGCCCAGGACCCGGGTGATCACGTCGTTGTACTGCATCAGCGAGTTGCCGATGGCGCCGGCCACCCAGCCCATCGTGACGAAGACCGCGGTGAAGCCGGCGATGAACAGCAGCACCCCGAGCACCATCCGGCCGCGCCGCTGCTGCTCCAGGTCCTCCCCGGTCAGGCCGGTGACGTAGCCCAGGTACCCGGGCACCAGCGGCAGCACGCAGGGCGAGGCGAACGAGACCAGCCCGGCCAGCACCGCGATCGGGACGGCCAGCAGCAGCGGCCCGTCCAGCACGGTGCCTGACAGGCCGGTCATGCCGCGGAGTCCGCCGAGATGTCCTCGACCAGGTTCTTCAGCGTGACCGTGGTGACGATGCCGACGTAACGCCCGGCGATCCGGCCCTGTTCGTCCAGCACCAGGGTGACCGGGATGGTCTGCGAGGTGACCGCGCCGTTCAGGTTGAGCAGCAGGTCACCCTCGTCGAACAGGCTGGGATAGGTGATCCCGTACTCCTTCTCGTGGGTCTTCGCCCCGGCGACGGTGTCGCGGAAGGCCAGGCCCAGGAAGTTCACGTCCTCGCCGAGCTCCTCGTGCGCCTGCTGCAGGTCCGGCGCCTCGGTCCGGCACGGCCCGCACCACGAGCCCCAGACGTTCAGCACCAGCGGTTTGCCGCGCAGCGTGGCGATGTTGAGCTGCTCGCCCTCCAGCGTCTCGGCGGTCATCTCGATCGGCTCCTTGCGGTCGCCGGCCGGGATCACCTGGACGGCGCCACCGTCGACGGCCGTACCGTCGTCGGCGGCGGCGTTCGAGCAACCCGCCAGCGCCAGCAGAAGGGCACCGGCGGCGATCAGGGGTCGGGCAGAGAACATGAAGCTCAGGCTCCCGCAATTTTCTGTGCGCCGGGCAGCAGGTCGCGCGAGGGCTCGGTGTAGGCCACCGAGACCACCCGGTCGTCGTGGTACGTGATCGAGGTGACCGAGGCCAGCGAGCACTCGCGCTTGCGCGGGTCGTGCCACAGCCGGCGGTTCTCCACCTTCAGCCGGGCCATCCAGACCGGCAGCTGGTGGCTGACCAGCACCGCCTCGTGGCCGACGGCCTTGTCCCGGGCGTCCGCCGCACCGGCCAGCATCCGGGCCGCGACCTGCTCGTAGGGCTCGCCCCAGGACGGCCGGAACGGGTTGCGCAGGTGCCACCAGTGCTGCGGGTGCTTCAGCGAGCCGTCGCCCACCCCGAAGGTCAGGCCCTGGAACACGCTGGTGCCCTCGGTGATCCGCGGGTCGGTGCCGACCTCGAGGTGGTGCGCCTGGGCGACCGGCTCGGCGGTCTGCTGGGCGCGCTCCATCGGCGAGGCGATCACCAGCACCACGTCGCGGGTGGCGAAGAAGCCGGCGGCCCGCTCGGCCATCCGGTGCCCCAGGTCGGACAGCCGGAAACCGGGCAGCCGGCCGTAGAAGATGCCCTGCGGGTTGTGGACCTCGCCGTGGCGCAGCAGGTGCACCACGGTGCGATGGTTGGCCTCGTCACCGGCCGGCGGGCGGACCAGGCCGGCGTTGATGTCGGGGTCCACCTCGGGCAGATGGTCCGGGGCGGGCGGGACGTCGGGGTTGATCAGCTCGTCGTTGCTGGCCGGAGCCGCGCTCTCCCCACTGGGTGGGTGTTCCTGACTGGTCACTGCGACATCCTTGCAGCCTCCTTGGCCGCCGCGGGCAGCGCGGCGACAACCTGCTCGAGCACCGCGTCGTCGTGGGCCGCGGACAGGAACCAGGCCTCGAACGCGCTGGGCGGCAGGTAGACGCCCTGGCTCAGCATCGAGTGGAAGAACCCGGAGAACGCCGGCAGGTCCTGCTGCCGGGCCTGCTCGTAGTTGCTCACCGTGGTCTGCTCGGTGAAGAACACGCTGAACATCGAGCCGGCGAACTGGATGGTGTGCGGTACGCCCTCGGCGTTCAGCGCGTCCCGCACGGCGTAGGCCAGCTTGCCGGCCTGGGCCAGCAGGTGGCCGTACACGTCGTCGGTGAGGTTGCGCAGGGTGGCCAGGCCGGCGGCGGTGGCCACCGGGTTACCCGAAAGGGTGCCCGCCTGGTAGACCGGGCCGGCCGGGGCCAGGTAGGCCATCACGTCCGAGCGCCCGCCGAACGCGGCGGCCGGGAAGCCGCCGCCCATCACCTTGCCGAAGGTGAACAGGTCCGGTTCGGGCCCACTCTCGGACAGTCCCTGCCAGCCGGCCTTCGAGACCCGGAAGCCGGTCATCACCTCGTCGGAGATCAGCAGGGCGCCGTTCAGCCGGGTGAGATCGCGCAGCGCGGCCTCGAACTCGCGGGTCGGCGGGACCACGCCCATGTTGCCGGCGGCGGCCTCGGTGATCACCGCGGCGATGCTCCCGCCCTCGGCGGCGAAGGTCTGCTGCAGGGCCTCGACGTCGTTGTAAGGAAGGACGATCGTGTCGGCGGCCGCGGCCCCGGTGACTCCGGGGGTGTCGGGCAGGGCCAAGGTGGCCACCCCGGAACCGGCCGCGACCAGCAGGCTGTCGACGTGGCCGTGGTAGCAGCCGGCGAACTTCACGATCTTGGCGCGGCCGGTGAAGCCGCGGGCCAGGCGGATCGCGCTCATCGTGGCCTCGGTGCCGCTGGAGACCAGGCGCACCTGCTCTACCGGGGCGACCCGGGCGACGATCTCCTCGGCCAGGGCCACCTCACCCTCGGTGGGGGTGCCGAAGGAGTACCCGTTCGCAGCAGCCGCGGTGACCGCCTCGACGACGGCCGGGTGCCGGTGGCCCAGGATCATCGGGCCCCAGGAGCAGACCAGGTCGACGTAACGCCGCCCGTCGGCATCGAAGAGGTACGGCCCCTCACCCCGGACCATGAACCGGGGGGTGCCACCCACGGCGCGGAAAGCGCGCACCGGAGAGTTGACACCGCCAGGGGTCACGATGGAGGCGCGATCGAAGAGCGCCTGCGAGGCGGGAGCGTCGGCCGGGTAATCCGCACTGACGTCTGTCACCAGTGCAGTGTCCCAGCTTCGGACCTAGGGCCCGCGCCGGGGGGTCCTGTGTCCTACAGGTACATGTCGACGCGACCAGCGCCGATCGCCTGCAGCGCGGCCTGCTGCGCGGCCTGGGTGGCCACCAGCGCGGCGTCGGCCGCCCGCTGGGCCAGCACCCGGGAGACCTGACGCTGCGCCATCACCTGCATCACCATCAGCAGGTCGGCCCCGCCGCTGCCGGACTGGCCGTTCACTGCGTCCATCGCTCCCCCTCTCGGAAACCTGAAGATCAGGCGGGCCACCGGTGGCGGCCCGCACCCTTCCGATCGGCCACGTCACCCCGCTCCGAAGGCTCCGAGCGGGTGACGCGGGCCGGAATCCGTGACGGTGGGTAGCGCGGATCCCTCAAGAGCGCAGTGCGGCGGCTACTTCCATCGCGTAGTAGGTGAGGATGACCGAGGCGCCGGCTCTGCGGATCGACAAGAGCGACTCGTGGATCGCCCGCTCCCGGTCGATCCAGCCGTTCGCCGCGGCGGCCTCGATCATCGAGTACTCCCCGGAGATCTGGTACGCCGCAATCGGCACGTCGAACCGGTCGGCGGCCCGGGCCACCACGTCCAGGTAGCTCATCGCGGGCTTGACCATCACCAGGTCGGCGCCCTCGGCGATGTCCAGCTCCATCTCCCGCAGGCCCTCGGCGCCGTTGGCCGGGTCCTGCTGGTACGTCCGCCGGTCGCCCTCCAGGCTGGAGTCCACCGCCTCGCGGAACGGGCCGTAGAACGCCGAGGCGTACTTGGCGCCGTAGGCCAGGATCGACACGTCCTGGAAGCCTTTTCCGTCCAGCGCGGTGCGGACCGCCGCCACCTGGCCGTCCATCATCCCGCTGGGGCCGACCATGTGGACGCCTGCCTCGGCCAGCGCCACGCCCATGTCGGCGTAGCGCAGCAGCGTGGCGTCGTTGTCGACCGCGCCCTCGGGGGTGAGCACGCCACAGTGACCGTGGTCGGTGAACTCGTCCAAGCAGAGGTCGGCCATCACCACCAGCTCGTCGCCGACCTCCTTACGGACGTCCGCGACGGCCTGGTTGAGGATCCCGTCCGGATCCGTCGCCCCGGAACCCACCGCGTCTTTTGCCGTGGGGATCCCGAACAACATGATCCCGCCGAGCCCCAGACCGGCTGCCTCGGCGGCCGTGCGCCGCAACGACTCCCGCGAGTGCTGGGACACCCCGGGCATCGCGGACAGCGGATGCGGTTCCTGCAGGCCCTCTTTCACGAAGACCGGCAGGATCAGCTCGGCCGGGTGCAGCCGGTTCTCCCCGACCAGGCGCCGCACTGCGGGGTTCACCCGCAGGCGGCGCGGCCGGTGGCTGGGGAAACTCACTTCGCGCTCCGGCGGGTGGAGCCCTTGCGCTGCGAAGGCCGCAGCACCGGCTCGCCGGCCTCGTCGGCGCTCAGCCGCAGGCCCGCCCCGTACTCGGCCAGGGCGTCCACCAGGGCGTCGGCGCTCGGCTCGGCGGCCAGCACGTCCACCCGCAGGCCGTGCTCCTCGGCGGTCTTGGCGGTCTGCGGGCCGATGCAGGCCACCACCGTGGTGGCGTGCGGCTTGCCGGCGATCCCGACCAGGTTGCGCACGGTCGAGGAGGAGGTGAAGACCACGGCGTCGAAGTGACCGCTCTTGATCGCCTCCCGGGTCTCGGCCGGCGGCGGCGCGGCCCGCACGGTGCGGTAGGCGGTGACGTCGTCCACCTCCCAGCCGTTCTGCTCCAGACCGGCCACCAGGGTGTCAGTGGCGATGTCGGCCCGCGGCAGGAAGACCCGGTTGATCGGGTCGAGCACCTCGTCGTAGGGCGGCCAGCACTCCAGCAGGCCGACCGCCGACTGGTTCTCGGCCGGCATCAGGTCCGGCTCGATCCCCCACTCGCGCAGCGCGGTGGCGGTGACCCCGCCCACGGCCGCGACCTTGAGCCCGGCGAACGCCCGGGCGTCCAGGCCGAACTCCTCGAACTTCTCGCGCACCGCCCGCACCGCGTTGACGCTGGTGAAGCCGATCCACTCGTAGCGGCCGGTGACCAGGCCCTTGACCGCCTTCTCCATCTGGTGCGGAGTGCGCGGCGGCTCGACCGAGATGGTGGGCACCACCTGGGCGGTGGCGCCGTGGTCGGCCAGCTCCTTCACGATTCCGCCGGCCTGCTGCTTGGTCCGCGGCACCAGCACCCGCCAGCCGAACAGCGGCTTGGTCTCGAACCAGGAGGCCTTCTCGCGCAGCGCCGCGGCCTCGCCGATCACCGCGGTCATCGGCTTGTCCAGCTTGGCCGCGGCCAGCACCGGGGTGACCTCACCGAGCTGACAGGACACCGAACGCTGCTTGGTGGTGGTGCCGTGCGCGGTGACCACGACCGGGGTGCTGGCCTTGCGGCCGGCCTCGAGCAGGCCGTCGGCCGCGCCGGTGATGTCCTCCTCGGCGCCGAGCACGACCACGGTGGTGCCCGCCGAGGCGTGCAGCTTCCAGTCCACGACCTCGCCGTGCGGGTGCAGCACGTGCACCCCGCTGACCCCCGCGGGAGTCAGCGGGACCCCGGCGTAGGCTGGGACCGCAGAGGCGGCCGAGACTCCGGGCACGACCTCGAAGGGCAGCGACTGCTTGCGGCATGCCTGGATCTCCTCGGCCAGGCCGGTGAAGGTGGCCGGGTCGCCGTCCAGCAGGCGCACCACCCGGGCCCCGGTCTTCGCCGCGGTGACCACGACCTTGGCCCGGCTGGCCCGGGTCATCGGCTGACCGTCCTCGCCGAACCCGGCGTCGACGATCTCGACGCCGGCCCGGCAGTAACGGGAGATGATCGCCTCTCGGGGCAGCTGGTCGACGACGACCACGTCCGCCTCGCCGAGCCGTTCGACGGCGCGCAGGGTGAGCAGGCCGTCATCGCCGGGGCCGGCCCCGACGAAGGCCACGGAACCGCCGGTCGACGAGTGTCCCGCCTTCTTGCTGGTGATGATCGATGTCACGAGTCACCTTCTCTAGCCACGGCCTCGTCGGCCGCCGGCAGGGGGTCTGGTACAGGGATCAGGAGGGCGGCACCGGCGTCGAGCATCTGCTCGGCGAGTGCCCGGCCCAGGTGGTTCGCGACCTGCTCGTCCTGGGGGTCGCCCAGCAACCGGGCGGTCGCGGTACGGCGGATGGTCTGCACGCCGTCGGGAGAACCGGCGAACGCGGTCAGCGTCAGCACCTGGTTCTCGATGGTGGCCAGGGCGCCGACGGGGGCGGCGCACCCGGCCTCCAGGCGGGCCAGCAGCGCTCGCTCGGCGAGCACACAGGCCCGGGAGGCCCGGTCGTCGAGCAACCGCAGGGCGGCCAGCAGCGACGCGGACTCGGGGCGGCACTCCACGGCGAGTGCGCCCTGGCCGGGAGCGGGCAGCATCTGCTCCGGGCCGAAGAGGTGGGTGACCTCGTGGTGGCGGCCGATCCGGCGCAGGCCGGAGTGGGCCAGCACGACGGCGTCGAGCTCGCCGGAGGCGACCTTGCCGATCCGGGTGCCGAGGTTGCCGCGGATCCCGGTGATCTTCAGGTCTGGGCGCAGCGCGCTGAGCTGGGCGGCCCGCCGGGGTGAGCCGGTGCCGATCACCGAGCCGGCCGGCAGCTGCGCGAAAGTCAGCCCGTTGCGGGCGATCAGCGCATCGGCCGGGTCCTCCCGCAGCGGCACGGCGGCCAGGGTCAGGCCCTCGGGCTGGGCGTTGGGCAGGTCCTTGAGCGAGTGCACGGCGAAGTCGCAGCGCCCGTCCAGAACGGCCTCGCGCAGCGCCGAGACGAACACGCCGGTGCCGCCGAGCTGGGTCAGTGGGGTGCCTGCCGCCTGGCTGATGTCGCCGCTGGTGACGATCTCGACCAGCTCGACCTGGAACCCGCGCTGCGGGCAGGCCACCGCCAGGGCCTCCAGCAGCCGGTCGGCCACCCACCGCGACTGGGTGGTGGCCAGCTCGCTGCGGCGGGTGCCCAGCCGCAGCACGATGGGCTTGTTGTCCAGCCCTTCCAGGATGCCGAACAGGTTGTCGAGCTGATGGTCGACCGTCACGATGCTCCTCCGGTACGGCCCAGCAGTGCGGAGAGGTCGGTCAGCGAGTCCTGCTCGAGCTGGACTGCGAGTTCCACCCCGGGCAGGTCACCTGCCTTCGCCGCGGGTGCCGGGCCGAGATTGAACAGCAGGCGCAGCGCTTCGGCGTAGGTGTCCCCACCCGGCGCGGCGGCCAGCTCCTTGACCCGCACGGTGGGCTGGTGGAGAAGCTTCTCCACCACCCGGTGCACGGTCTGCTCCAGTTCGGCGAAGACGTCCGGGTCCAGGCCGTCGAGGCGCCCCGAGAGCCGGTCCAGCTCCGTCTCCATCACCGAGCGGGCCATCGCCCGCAGCGCGACCACGGTCGGCGCGACCTCTTTGGCCCGCTGGTCGGCCAGGTACAGCGCGACCTCGTTCTCGACCATCGCCCGGGCCTCGGCCAGGTCCTCGCTCAGGCCCTCGGCGGTCAGCACCTGGCCCAGGTGCTCCAGGTCGAACACATGGGCCGCGTCCAGTTCGGCCACCGCGGGCTGCACGTCGCGCGGCAGGGCCAGGTCGATGTACACCTGCGCGCGGCCGTCGCGGGACTTCAGCGCCAGCTCGGCGGCGTCCTTCTCGACCAGGTAACCGGTGGCGCCGGCGCAGGCGATCACCAGGTCGGCGGCGGCCAGGGCGTCCGGCAACTGCTCGCGCGGGACCGGGGTGCCCCCGACCGATTCGGCCAGCCGGCGGGCCCGGGGCAGGGTGCGACTGCAGACCGAGATCGAGGCGACCTGGGCGCGGTACGCCGAGGCCACCGAAAGCCCGCTCATCGCACCGGCGCCGAGCACCAGCACGTTCAGCTCGCCCAGCGGGCCGAGGGCTTCGGCGGCCTTGCGCAGGCCGGCGTCCACCAGGCTCGGCGCGGCCTGGTCGAGCAGGGTCTCCGAGTGCACCCGCTTGCCCACCCGCAGCGCGTTCTGCACCAGGTGGCCGATGGTGCGCCCGGCGGAGCCGGCGCCCTGGGCAGCGCGCAGCGCGGTGCGCACCTGGCCGAGGATCTGCTGCTCGCCCACCGCCATCGAGTCCAGGCCGCAGGTGACCTGGAACAGGTGGGCGACCGCGGCGTTCTCGTAGTGCACGTACAGGTGCTCGGTCAGTTCGGTCAGCGGCACGCCGGTGGCCTCGGCCAGCCCGGCGCCGATCTCGCCGATCCCACCGTGGAACTTGCTCACCTCGGCGTAGATCTCCAGCCGGTTGCAGGTGACCAGGGCGATCGCCTCGGCCACGTGCTCGCCCCGGCACAGGTTGGCGACCAGCTCGGCGGCCGCCTCGGTGCTCAGCGTGGTGCGTTCCAGCAGGGAGATCGGTGCGGTGCGGTGCGACAGCCCGACGATCATGATGCTCATCCGGCGGCCTCGGCTCTCGACTCCGTCAGTGCGGTTGCGGGTTTGGTTCGGGGGGTGTTGCGCGGCTCGGAGAGCGCCGCTGCTCTCGGGGCCTTGGTTCTCGGTTCTTCCCGGGGTGGCGGCCGCAGCTCGGCCCGGGGATCGGTCAGCCCGGTCAGGGCACCGCTGAGGTCCTGCGGTTCGGTCGGCATCTCGCTGGTCAGCCGCCCGACCGCCCGGCGCTGCTCGTGGAAGGCCAGGATCTGCAGCTCGGTGGCCAGGTCGACCCGGCGCACCATCACCCCGTCGGGCACGGTCAGCACGCAGGGCGCGAAGTTCAGCACCCCGGTGACCCCGGCCTGCACCAGCTGGTCGCAGATCTCCTGCGCGGCCGGGCCCGGGGTGGCCACCACGCCGATCTGGATCCCGTGGGTGCGGACGATCTCGCCCAGCGATTCCAGGGGACTGACCGTGAGGCCCGCCACAGTTTCCCCGACCACCCGGGGATCGGCGTCCACCAACGCGGCGACGGTGAATCCCCGGGAGGTGAATCCGCCGTAGTTCGCCAGGGCATGGCCGAGATTTCCGATTCCGACGATCACGACCTTCCAGTCCTGGGTAAGGCCGAGTTCACGCGAAATTTGGTAAATCAAGTACTGGACCTCGTAACCCACGCCCCGGGTTCCGTACGAACCGAGGTGGGAAAGGTCTTTCCGGAGCTTCGCAGAACCGACTCCGGCGGCCGAGGCAAGTTCCTCGGAGGAGACCGTCGCCACTCCGCGCTCGGCCAGAGCGGTCAGCGCCTGGAGGTAGAACGGGAGCCGGGAGACCGTTGCCTCGGGGATGCCGTCGCGGGCGGCTCGGCCGGAACGGACGAGCCGGGCGGGGCGTGGTCGGGTCACAGTCGGCCGGCTCCTTCGATGGCTTTGGTACCCCTGATAAGGGACGACTGGCGCCTTGTGACATGCGCAGTCATGCCGGTGTGTCGTTCTGCAGCCTAAGCGCTTGTGAACGCATGCACAAAGTTCCCCGGTCATCGGTTACGACGCGAGAAGAGCCCCCTACGCCGCGTGAGCGCCGTTCGCAGTCTGTCCTCATCCACCCGCCAATAGGTGTGCTGAGCCCCGTCCACCAGTACTACCGGGATCTGTTCCCAATAAGTCTCGGCGAGGTCCGGATGTTCCAGAATGGACAACTCCTTCCATTCTGTCCCGGTTTCGTCTGCGATCTTTTTCACGATCAACCGGGCGTCGTCGCACAAATGGCAACCGGGTTTGCCGATGAGGGTGATTCGCGGCTCATCGCCGGTAACGTCTGACACGCGCCCCAGATTACGGTCACCGGCGCCGCCGACCGCGCTCACGACGTCTCTGCATTCATGTCTGTTCACGTCGGTGTGGCGTTGCCCGGCCTGTACGCCGTCGGCGGCGCGCGTAGACTCCCCGCCATGTCGGACGCCGAGATCCGGATGGTGGAGAGCCACTCCCCGCCGGCTCGCCCGGGCGACCCGACCGCGGCCGCCTTCTTCGACGTGGACAACACCATCGTCCGCGGGGCCTCGATCTTCCATCTCGCCAAAGGGCTCTACCACCGCGGTTTCCTCACCCCCCGCGACATCTGCCGGTTCGCCCTGCAGCAGGGCCGCTTCCTGGCCCTCGGCGAGCACCCGCACGCGCTGGCCGAGGTGCAGACCCGGGCGCTGGCCTTCATCGCCGGACGGTCGGTGGCCGAGATGCGCACGATCGGCGAGGAGGTCTTCGAGGACATCCTGGCCAACAAGATCTGGCCGGGCACCCTGGCACTGGCCCGGATGCACGAGGACGCCGGGCAGCGGGTCTGGCTGGTCACCGCCACCCCGATCGAGATCGCCGAGGTGATCGCCCAGCGGCTGGCCCTGACCGGAGCGCTCGGCACGATCCCCGAGCACGTCGACGGCCGCTACACCGGCCAGCTGGTCGGGGCACCGATGCACGGGGAGGCCAAGGCCGATGCGGTGGCGGCGCTGGCCCAGCGCGAAGGACTTTCGCTGCGCCGTTGCGCGGCCTACAGCGACTCCGCCAACGACATCCCCCTGCTGTCGCTGGTCGGGCACCCGGTGGCGATCAACCCTGACGGCCGCCTACGGGCCCACGCCCGGGCCAACGGCTGGCAGGTTCACGACTACCGCACCACCCGGCGGGCCGCGAAGATCGGCCTCCCTGCGGCCGGAGCAGGTGTGCTGGCCGGTTTCGCTGCCGGCGCCCTCTTGGCCAACAAGCGACAGGACAAGCTGCCCGAGCCCCCGTCCGCAGGGTGTCCGCGCCGGGCCTCCGAGCTCACCGGCACCAACGGTCAGAAGAAGACCGACCGCCGCTGAACCAGCAGCGAGTACAAGGTCTGCTGGATGGTCTGCCGGATGCGGTCGGTCAGGTCGAAGACCAGGATCGGGTCCTCCGCGGCCTGCGGGCTCAGGTCTGCGGTGTGGATCGGGGCGCCGAACTCGATCAGCCACTTGCTCGGCAGGGGTACCGCGCCGAGCGGGCCCAGCAGCGGGAAGAACGGGGTGATCGGCAGGTACGGCAGTCCCAGGAGCCGCGCCAGGGAAGGCACCTTGGCGATGATCGGGTAGATCTCCTCCGCCCCCACGATGGAACAGGGCACGATCGGCACACCGGTCCGCAGCGCCGCCGAGACGAATCCACCCCGCCCGAAGCGCTGCAGCTTGTACCGCTCGGAAAACGGCTTACCTATGCCCTTGTAGCCCTCCGGCCAGACCCCGACCAGCTCCCCCGAGGACAGCAGACGCTCCGCATCCGGGTTGGACGCCAACGTGGCACCGCCCCGACGGGCCAGTCCCGCCAAGAACGGTGTCTGGAACACCAGATCGCCGCCCAGGATGCGCAGATGCCGCTCCCGTTCCTCGCGCACCGCGACCCCTGTCATCAGCGCGTCCAGGGGAACGGTTCCCGAGTGGTTGGCCACGATCAGGGCCCCGCCCTCTGCCGGAATGTTCTCCGCGCCACGAACCTCCACCCGGAACCAGTGCTGGTACAGGGGGCGAAGCAGGTTCAGGGGCACGGCGTCCGCGAACTCGGGATCGAACCCGAACGCGTCCACCTCGTAGTCCCCCGCCAGCCGTGAGCGCAGGAACTCGATCACCTCGAGCAGCCGGTCCGGGTTTTCCTCGCCCTCGGGCTCGGCCGCGGTAGGTCCAACTTCCAAATTTGAGACGTTGGGGCTGGCCGCCGCGGTCGGCTCCGGCCAGCCGGTGGGCTCGGTGGTGGGGGCGCTCGCACCTTGATCTTCGTCGTCTTCTGCCGCGAGCTCGGAGTTCGGAGGCTCAGTGATGGCGGTGAGGACGGACTGGCCGATCTGCCCCGCGATCGAGAGCACCATGGAAGCGGTGGAGGACGCCGGGATCACCGAAGGCCGCGGAATGTCGGCGTCTGGCACCGCCGGGGGCGGCTCCTCCGGCGCGGTCAGCCAAGGACTCAGCCGTCGACGATTCCGCTCCGCCGCCGCCCGCGTCGCCCCGGCCCGCACCTGCTCCGCCGCCACCTCGTCCGAGGCCCCCGCCTCGTCCTTCGGCCTCCCCCGGCCGGTCGACTCGGCCGGATCTGCCCCAGCCTTGCGACCCGACTGCCCCTTCAACCCCGCCCCGGCTGATTCTGGGCGGGCAGCAGGCCCGCCCTTCCCCTTCGACCGCGCTCGGCCGTTGAACTCAGTCGCAGCACCCGAAGCGGCCCCGACCTCCGGCTCAGCGCCCACCCCCGGGCTCGCCTCGCCCTTCAGCCGCACCCGACCCTTGACCCCGGTCGCCTCTGCCTCAACTTCCGGGCCAACCCCTGCCCCAGAACCTGCCCGTCCCTTCCTTCCAGCCTCGCCCCTCGGCCTCACCCGGCCATTGCGCCCAGCCGTCTCCTCAACCGCTTCGGTCGACCTACCCGCATCCAACTCTTGGCTGGGCTTCGGGGGCTTGGCCTTCTTCGGAGCATCGGGCTTCTTGCTCTCCTTCGAAGGCCGAGATGCCTTGGTGCCCTTGGCGCCGGAGCGATTCGGCCGGGGGCGAGCAGCGCCTTCCTGGCGGCCGGGCCCGCCGCCCCGGGGGCCACGGTCCTCCAGGTTCTCGGAAGCGTCGCTCATCGGGCGGCCTCAGGCCGTGGGGTGCGACGCGTCTGGGTAGCCGCTTGCGGCCTCAGCCGGCTCACCAGCTGACGCTCCAGGGCATTGACCACCGGCGGGGAGAAGAAGCCGCGCAGTCCTCGGGTGCGGACGAAGTCCTGGAAGGCCGACCTGGTCGTGTACTTCGGGTCCAGCCCCAGGTCCTCGCGCATCCGGGTGGTGTCCAGGCAGCGGCCGAAACGTAGGTAGCGGATCTGGTCCGGGCTGAAGTCGGCCAGCCCGCCCCGGTGATAGATGCTGCCCATCAGCTCGGCCAGCTGGGGTACGACGGCGACGGTGGGTCGGCCGGCGAAGCCTGCGGCCTGGCCCAGGGTGATCACGCCGTCGCCGGCCACGTTGATCACGCCCTGGCACTCGCCCAGGGTGGCCAGGCGCAGGGCCTCGATCGCGTCATCCTCGTGCAGAAACTGCAGGCGGGGGTCGAAGCCGAGCACGGTGGGCACGACCGGCAGGGAGAAGTAGTCCGTCATCGAGGTGCGGATGCCCGGGCCGAGCACGTTGGCCAGGCGCAGGGTGGCCACCTCGACGTCGGGCCGGCGGCGGCTGAACCCGCGCACGTACTCCTCGACCTCGGCCGAGTCCTTGCCCCAGCCGCTGCGCGGAGGGTGCTTGCCGACCAGTGCCTCGGTGAACATCGCCGGATCGCGCGGGCTGCTGCCGTAGACCGCCGAGGTGGACTTGACCACCAGCCGCCGCAGCCGGGGCGCCCGCTGGCAGGCGGCCAGCAGCTGCATGGTGCCGATGACGTTGATCTCTTTCTGCGCCGTACGGCTCCCGGCCGAGCTCGGCGTGGCAATCACGCTCATGTGCACCACGGTGTCGGCGCCGGTCTGCTCGAGGATCCGGCCGATCATCGAGTTACGGATGTCGGCCCGGACGAACTCGGCACGGCCGATGTCGTGGGGCGGGGCGATCACGTCTACCCCGATCACCCGGTCTACCCCGGGCTGCTCGGCGATCAGGCGGGCAAAGCGACCACCGAGATACCTGGCGACGCCGGCCACCAGTACGGTCCGCCCCATCCCGATTCCTCCCGCCCAGAACAAGTACCAACGGACGCCGTCCAAAGGTCCGCGAGCCCGCTCACGAGTGCGCCGGCGAACGTCTACGAACCCCCACCGACCAGCCCGACCGTTGCCGAGCTGTTACCAGCGGACCACGGCCCACCGGATCACGTCCATGCCGGGAGCGCATCTCACGGTTTTCCGGGCCCATCCATGGGCGCCCACCCCGGCAGCGAAACGCCACCACCTACGTCCCCAGTGAGAAACTTGGTCCGCCTGCCAGCCTGACAAGCCAACGCGCTCACCGCGTGGTCAAGCCGGCCGATGTGATGCGGGCAACGTCTCCCCCGATGTCCCCACCCCCCGTAAGCCCCGCAAAGCACGCGCGGCGGCCAGTAGATACTGGCCGCCGGTGTGCGGTACTACGTCCGGATCAGGTCTTACTTCTTGTTGCGACGCTGGTGACGCGTCTTGCGCAGCAGCTTGCGGTGCTTCTTCTTGGCCATCCGCTTGCGACGCTTCTTGATGACGGAGCCCACGGGTCCTCGCAGTTCGTTGATCGGGTCGCCCGCGACACCTGCGCGGGATCGAGGTTCTCGCGGCGCGGGGATGCCCGCACCAGCATTACCTGGTCCCCAGGGTAGCGCCTCGTACACGGTGCACCCGGTCTCACCTCTGCAACGCGGTCCCTAGAGAGCCGTCGAAGCACCTCAGGCGGTCTCGGTGCTGCCGTTCATGTACGAGTGCCGCAGGTACTCCTGCACCGCCCGCTCGGGGACCCGGTAGGAGCGGCCGACTCGCATCGCGGCCAGCTCACCGGCATGCACCAGGCGGTAGACGGTCATCTTCGACACCCTCATGATCCCGGCCACCTCGGCCACGGTGAGGAAACGTACTTCGAAATCTCCCCTGGGCAGGGCACGCACGGCGGTCATCTGAGGTCTCCCCTCGGTCGGGCTGACAGTCCGAATCGAAGGCGTTCTGCCCTCTCGCGCCGGATGTCGACTTCGCTCCGGATACGTTCGGCAACGCCCCGTAACCAACCATAGGTGTAAGTGAGCCTGAAGTGTGAATCGAGTTGCCGACTCGCCCGAATATCCGGGTACTCAGATCCTCCGAACTGCCCCTTTTTGCCACTCAACCCACCGGTACGGGCTTCGTGTGCTCCAAAGTCCGACCTCGAACCCCGTTCGGGGGGCAGCGGGTCAGCAGAGAGTTACCGATGGGTCAGTCGAAGTAGGGGTCGAGCCCATGCAGCGGAAAGACCGCCTTACGGGTGGCCAGGACCACCCGGTCGATGGCATCGGCCGGGTCGTAGCCGGTACTCCAGGAGCGGTAGTCGGTGTTCGCGCCGTCGGTCATCCGCTGGGGTGCCGGACGACCGCAGCGCGCGTTCACGTATTCGCGCCAGCCGGCGGGCACGTCGGTGCCCGGCGGGATCGGCCGGTGCGCCGCGATACCGATCAGGTGTGACCAGGCTCGCGGCACCACGTCCACGATCTCGTAGCCCCCGCCGCCGAAGGCCACCCAGCGCCCGCCGGCGTACCTATGGGCAAATTCGTGCAGCGCCTCGTAGGAGGCCCGCTGGCAGTCCAGCGAGAGCGCCAGGTGGGCCAGCGGGTCCAGGACGTGTGAATCGCACCCCTGCTGGGTCACCAGCACCTCAGGTTCGAAGGCCTCCAGCAGGGAGGGCACCACCGAGTGGAAGGCGCGCAGCCACCCCGCGTCGGAGGTACCCGGGGGAAGCGCCACGTTGACCGCCGTGCCCTGAGCCGCGTCGCCACCGAGATCCTCGGGGAAGCCGGTGCCGGGAAAGAGGACGCGGCCGTTCTCGTGCAGGGAGATGGTCAGCACCCGGGGGTCGTCCCAGAAGATCTTCTCCACGCCGTCGCCGTGATGGACGTCCACGTCGACGTACGCCACACGCTTCGCCCCGGCGTCGAGCAGCGCCTGAATGGCCACCCCGATGTCGTTGTAGACGCAGAAACCACTCGCCGCGGCGGGCATGGCGTGGTGCATGCCGCCGGTGAAGTTGACCCCGTGCTCGGCCTGCCCCGACCAGACCGCGAGCGCTACCTCCCGGCTGGCCGCGCAGATCCGGCCGCTGGCCTCGTGCATGCCGGGGAAGGTGGGGTTGTCGGTGGAGCCCAGGCCGAACTTCAGGTCCGAGACCACGGGCCGGGTGGAGGCCCGGCGCACCGCCTCGATGTAGTCCGCGTCGTGCACGCTGAGCAGCAGCTCGTCGTCCGGCGGCTCGGCGCTGACCACGTGGACCCCGGCCGCGTCGAGCAGCCCCAGATCGGTGGCCAGCCGGGCGGTGAGCTCCAGCCGGATCGGGTGCATCGGGTGCTCGTCACCGAAGTCGTACCCGGTGAACGCCTCGTCCCAGACCAGCCGCAGTGCCTCCACCCGCCCCACCGTAATCGCTGCCGGGACGGCCCGCCCTACCGTCCGGTCAGAACTGTGAGAGCTGGGCCGACCGATTGCAGGCGGCCTCGATCGCCGACATGAAGGCGCCGCGCACCCGCTGGTCGTCGAGCAGCCGCACCGCCGCCGCGGTGGTCCCGCCCGGGCTGGTGACCTGCTCACGCAGGATGCTGGGGTGCTCGCCGGTCTGCCTGAGCATGGTCGCGGCGCCGAACAGGGTCTGCACCACCAGCTCGGTGGCGGTGGGCCGGGGCAGGCCGAGCAGGACGCCGGCCTCGATCATCGCCTCGGCCACGTAGAACACGTAGGCCGGGCCGGAACCGCTGACCGCCGTCACCGCGTCCTGGTAGCTCTCCGGCACCTGGAGCACCTTGCCGGTGGAGCTGAGCAGGTCCTGGGCGCGCTCGGTGTGCTCGGGAAGGCAGTGCGTGCCCGGGCTGAGCACCGACATGCCCTGGTCGACCAGCGACGGGGTGTTCGGCATGACCCGGATCACCGGAGTGCCCTCGGGCAGGCCGCCCTCGAGCGCGGCGATGGTCTGCCCGGCGGCCAGCGAGACCACCAGGGTGCCCGGGCGCAGGGCCGGGCCGATCTCGGCGAGCAGGCCGGCGATGTCGCGGGGCTTGACCGCCAGGAGCACCGTGTCGCCCCAGGCCGCGGCCTCGACGTTGGCCAGGACCTCGACGCCGTGCCGCTGCTTGAGTTCGGCAGCGCGTTCCGGGCGACGGGCCGAGACCACCACGTCGGCGGGCGCGCGGCCGGCGCGCAACAGCCCGGCCAGGATCGTGCCGCCCATGTTCCCGGCGCCCAGAATCGCGACCCGGCCTGTCTTCACCTGCTCAACCATGCGGGCCATCATGCCTGGCCAGCACTTCGCCCAGAGCCAGGCCCAGGTGCAGCCCGAGCCGCGCCTCACCTTCGTCGAGATCTACCCCGGCCAGCTGCTCGATCCGCTCCAGCCGGTAGTAGAGGGTCTGGCGATGGACCGACAGGGCGGCCGCGGTGCGGGCGGCGTTACCCCCGTTGTCCAGCCAGACCAGGGCGGTACGGATCAGATCGGCGTCGGCCTTGGCGCGCAGCCGGGCGGCCGGGGTGCCGGAGATCAGGGCCTCGACGGCGGCGGCTCCCTGCCCGAGCACTCGGTAGATGCCGAGGTTGGCCCAGGTCAGAACCGAACCCAATTGGGGACGGGTCTGCGCCACGAGCGCTGCGAGCTCGGCTTGGTGGGCGGCTGCGGGAAGAACCGACTGCCAAAACCGGCCCGGCGCCTCCTGGTCGGAAACCTCGCCCCGTGGCTCAGCCGCACCCAACCGACCCGGTGCGCCCGACGTCCCCAATTGGGTTGGAACCAAGCACGACTCGCTTACCCCCGCCACCGCCCCCGACGGCAACTGCCGGGCCACCCGCCGGCTGATGACTTCCGCGTCGGCCCCGGTCGGAACCGAAAGCACAGTGCGCCGCCGGGCCCCATCAGAAGTCCGGATCGCAGCAACGACAAACGGCTCCCCGGAAGCAAGCTCGCCCAGGGAGACCAAACGACGCCAGGCGAGCTCGTCCCCTTGCAGTAAGGCCTCGACCAACGCCGCCCGTTCATCGACAACACCCGCCCGGCGAGCCAGCAACGCCCCCGCCCGCTCGGCCAACGGCGCCGAACGGTTCAGCGCGTCCGCGTCTACCCCGGCAGCCGGTTCGACCACCCAGAAATAGCCATAGGTACGCCCGGAAGCCCGCACGGGGATGCAGACCCGGGCCGCGATCTGCCGGGACTCGTCCGCCGGGATCCGCACCGGAGCGGTGGCCGAGGCGATGCCGTGTTCCAGGAAATAGCTGCGTACCTGCGACGTCGCGGTCTTCCGCAAGATCGTCGCGGCGCGCACCTGATCTACGCCCTCGGGGCTCTGTGACCCGTAGGCCACCAGGGCGAATCCCAGGTCTTCGAGCACCGCCGGGGCGTGCAGCAGGTCCGAGACGTCATCGACCAGTTCCTGCAGCGCCCGGGAGTCCGGCTCGGCGGGGGCTGACGTCATCCCAGTACGACAATCGTCGGAACGGCTCGTGACATCTGCACATGGTGACACCCCAGCCTCGCTCCTAGCCTGGCCGTATGCCGAAACTCCTGCTGGCCGCCGCACAGACCCGGCCAGTCCGGGCCTCCGTCAGCGCGCTGCCGATCAGCCGCAAGATGGTCCGCCGGTTCATCGCCGGGCCCGACGCCGCCTCCGCGCTGGAGGTCACCAGGACGCTGCGCGAGCAGGGTCTGGCCGTGACCCTGGACGTACTCGGCGAGGACGTGACGGATGCCTCGCAGGCCGCCGCCACCGCTGCTGCTTACCGTTCGCTGCTGGCCGACCTGGCCGATGCCGACCTGGCCGACCGCGCCGAGGTCTCCGTAAAGCTCTCGGCCCTGGGTCAGGCTCTCGGCGCCGACGGTCACAAGATCGCCCTCGAGAACGCGGCATCGATCGCCGAGGCCGCAGCAGCCACCGGCACCACCATGACGCTGGACATGGAGGACCACACCACGGTCGACTCCACCCTGGGCATCCTGCAGGAACTGCGTACCCAGCACCCCTGGGTCGGCGCCGTGCTGCAGGCCGCGCTGTACCGCACCGAAGGTGACTGCCGGGATCTGTCGAACGCCGGTTCGCGCGTACGGCTGGTCAAGGGTGCCTACGCAGAACCGGCTTCGGTGGCGCACCCCCGGAAGGCCGACGTCGACGCCGCCTACCGCCGTTGCATGGAGATCCTGTTCAACGGCCAGGGCCACCCGATGATCGCCACGCACGACATGGCGCTGGTCGCCGAGGCCACCGCCACCGCGGCCCGGCTCGGCCGATCCCGCGAGAGCTGGGAACTGCAGATGCTTTACGGCATCCGCACCGATGAGCAGAAGACGCTCTCGGCCGCCGGGGTGGACGTGCGGGTGTACCTGCCGTTCGGCACCGACTGGTACGGCTACTACATCCGCCGCCTGGCCGAGCGCCCGGCGAACGTGTTCTTCCTGCTCCGCAACCTCAAGAACGCCTGAAAAACCCTAGAACGAAAGGACGATTCGATGGACGCGATCACGAAGGTCCCGGCTCCGGTCAACGAGCCGCCGCGCCCCTACACCGTCGGCAGCCCCGACCGGGCCGCGCTGGAGCCGGTGCTGAAGGAGATCTGGGAGACCCGCACCGAGATCACCAACTGGATCGACGGCCGGCCGGTGGCCGGTGGCGGCGACCTGGTCGAGGTGGTTGCCCCGTTCGAGAAGTCGCACGTTCTGGGCACTTTCCGGAA
Source organism: Kineosporia babensis (assembly GCF_021129305.1). Taxonomy (GTDB): domain Bacteria; phylum Actinomycetota; class Actinomycetes; order Actinomycetales; family Kineosporiaceae; genus Kineosporia; species Kineosporia babensis. Next base: position 217,462 of record NZ_JAJOMB010000010.1, read on the forward strand.
CGCCACCGCCGAGGACACCGCCGCCGCCATCGCCGCCGCCAAGAAGGCCGCCCCGGCCTGGGCCGCGCTCTCGATCGACGACCGGGCCGCGATCCTGCTGAAGGCCGCCGACCTGCTCACCGGCAGCTGGCGCGCGGTGACCAACGCGGTCACCATGCTCGGCCAGGCCAAGACCATCTACCAGGCGGAGATCGACGCGGTCTGCGAGCTGGCCGACTTCTGGCGCTTCAACGCGCATTTCGCCCGGCAGATCTACGCCGAGCAGCCGGCCGCCAACTCCCCCGGGATCTGGAACCGGCTGGACCACCGCCCGCTCGAGGGCTTCGTCTACGCGATCACGCCGTTCAACTTCACCTCGATCGCCGCCAACCTGGCCACCGCACCCGCCCTGATGGGCAACACGGTGATCTGGAAGCCCAGCCCCACGCAGGCGCTTTCGGCCGAGTACACGATGCGGATGCTGCGCGCGGCCGGTCTGCCGCCCGGCGTGATCAACCTGGTGCACGGCGCCGGCCCGGAGGTCTCGTCCGTGGCGCTGGCCGACCCGGACCTGGCCGGCATCCACTTCACCGGTTCCACCGCCACCTTCCAGCACCTGTGGAGCGAGGTCGGCTCACGGATCACCGAGTACCGTTCCTACCCGCGGATCGTCGGCGAAACCGGTGGTAAGGACTTCGTTCTCGCCCACCCCAGCGCCGACGTCGACGTGCTGCGCACCGCTCTGGTGCGAGGCGCCTTCGAGTACTCGGGCCAGAAGTGCTCCGCCGCTTCGCGGGCGTACGTGCCCCGCTCGGTCTGGACCCGACTGAAGGACGGGCTCGCGGACGTCACCAGTTCTCTGCCGGTAGGCCCGCCCACCGACTTCGCCAACTTCACCTCCGCCGTCATCGACGAGCGGGCGTTCGCCAAGCACAAGGCCGCTCTGGCCCGCGCCGCCTCCGCCGAAGGCGTGGAGATCCTGGCCGGTGGCAAGGTGGACGACAGCGTGGGCTACTTCGTCGAGCCGACCGTGCTGGTGGTCGACGACCCGGCCGACGAGGCGCTGAGCACCGAGTACTTCGGCCCGATCCTGGCCGTGCACGTGTTCGAGGACGAGGAGTTCGACGCGATCGCCGCCTCGATCTCGGCCACCTCGAAGTACGCGCTGACCGGCGCGATCATCGCCCAGGACCGGCAGGCGGTGGCGGCCGCGGCCGAGGCCCTGCGGTTCGCGGCCGGCAACTTCTACATCAACGACAAGCCGACCGGTGCGGTGGTGGGGCAGCAGCCGTTCGGCGGCGCCCGCGCCTCCGGCACCAACGACAAGGCCGGGGCCCCGCAGAACTTGCAGCGGTGGACCTCGACCCGGTCGATCAAGGAGACGTTCGAGCCCGCCGTCGACTGGCGCTACCCGCACATGGGCTGAACCCGGAACTGCCGCTAGGGCTCAGGAACCCCTCGACCTGGGCCCTAGCGGCTGGTGGTGAGGTTGGCCGAGGCCAGGTGCTCGCGGGCGAAGGTCAGGCACTCGGACAGTTCGGCCTCGCGCTCGGCCCGGGTCCGGCACTTGCGGGTGTTCACCTCGACCGCCACCACGCCGGCCCAGTCCCACTCAGAGAGCAGGTCCAGCACCTCGCCGCAGGGCTGGGTACCGCGCCCGGGCAGCAGGTGCTCGTCCTTCGCCGAGCCCGCGCCGTCGGCCAGGTGGATGTGCGCCAGCCGCTGGCCCAGGGCCTTGGCCATCGCCAGCGAGTCGCCGCCGGCCGTGGCGGCGTGCGAGAAGTCCAGCGTGACGTGGCTGTACGGCTGCTCCAGCGGGTCCCAGCCGGGCGAGTAGGCCATCACCTCACGGCTGCGGGCGCGCCAGGGATACATGTTCTCCACCGCGATCGGCACCGCGAAGTGGTCGTTCATCCGGGTCACGCCGTCCACGAAGGCCGCGCCGTACTCCTTCTGCCAGCGGAACGGCGGGTGCGCCACCACGGCGCTCGCACCCACGTCCTCCGCCATCTGCACCGAGCGCTCCAGCTTCGCCCACGGCTCCTTGCCCCAGACCCGCTGAGTCACCAGCAGTGTCGGAGCATGCACGGAGAGCACGGGGACGCCGTAGTGCTGGGACAGCCGCTTCAGCGCACCGGTGTCCTGGCTGACCGGGTCGGTCCAGACCATCACCTCGACGCCGTCGTAGCCCAGACGCGCGGCGATCTCGAACGCGTCGGCACAGGACTCCGGGTACACAGAACTCGTCGACAGCGCGACCTTGGCTGCCTTACCCCGTGAAGCCTGTGCCCCACCATTGTTCGATAGGCCCATGCCGTTCAGCGTAGTCACTCCCGCTGTGGGCGCTTGCCCACACCCACCTCGCCCGCTTCGGCACTCACCCCTCCGGCTCAGAAGCCGGGGCCGGCCGCGCTCATCATGTCGTCGAGCCGGCGCAGGATCACGCCCTCGCGCAGCGCCCACGGGCTGATCTGCATGCTCTCCACGCCGAGCAGTTCCATCGCGGCCTCGGCCACCAGCGCACCGGCCAGAATCTGCCGGGCCCGGCCGATCGAGACGCTGGGCAACTCTGCCCTTTCGGCCTCGGTCATCGTGGCCAGGCGGGGAACCCACTCGGTCAGATCGGCCCGGCGCAGCACCCGGACCGGACTCTCGGCCGTCTCCGGGGCGCAGATCCGGGCCAGCGAGCGGAAGGTCTTGCTGCTGCCGACAGTCTGGTCCGGCGCACCGCTGCGGACCACGTCACGCACCACCCGGCCCAGCTCGGCCCGGACGTAGCGGCGCGCGGCGCGGATCTGGTCGGCGCTCGGCGGGTCCCCGACCAGCCGGTCCCGGGTCAGCCGGCCCGCGCCCAGGGGCAGCGAGATCGCCACGTCGGGCAGTTCGTCCAGGCCGGTGCCGATCTCCAGCGAGCCGCCGCCGATGTCCAGCACCAGCAGCCGCCCGGCCGACCAGCCGAACCAGCGCCGCACCGCCAGGAAGGTGAGCCGGGCCTCGTCCCCGCCGCCCAGCACGTGCAGCTCGATACCGGTCTGCTTGCGCACCCGGGCCAGCAGTTCCTCGCCGTTGGGGGCGTCCCGAATGGCCGAGGTGGCGAACCCGATGACCTCCTCCACGCCCAGGTCCTCACCGATGGTCAGGCTGGACTCGACGAAGCGCAGCAGCGACTCCTCGGCCTGCGGGGAGATCCGGCCGTCCGCGTCCAACTGCTCGGCCAGCCGCAGTTCGATCTTGTGCGAGGAGGCCGGCAACGGCCGGGCCCCCGGATGAGCGTCCACCACCAGCAGATGCACCGTATTGGAACCCACATCGAGAACGCCCAGCCGCATCCTGCGAAAGTACCTCACGATCCGGCCGCGACCTGAGCCGATTAGCTCCCTTGCACCTGAGCAGGGGCCCGCAGGGCTTACATTGTCGGCCATGCCCCATCCCCCCGCGCCGGAACTCGGACTCGACCCGGCCCGGCTCTGGCTCGAGTTCCCCGATCCGGAGCCCTCCGAAATCGTCGAAGACCCCGAGAATGTCGACGACGAAGACGAACTTGACGACGTCGTCGTGGACTTCTCCGACTCCGCCGACGAGGAGGACGAGGAGGACGACGACGAGACCTTCGAGGACGAGGACCAGCCCGACCAGGTCTTCCGCTGCGACCTGACCTGGCTGACCTCCAACTACACCTGCATCTACGGCAGCGGCTGCGGGGGCATCTACGCCGACCGGCCGAACGACGGATGCTGCACCCTGGGTGCGCACTTCGCCGACGAGGAGGACGAGGAGCGGGTCACCGAGGCGGTCAAGGGCCTGGACGCCGGCATCTGGCAGTTCGCCGACGAGGGCACCCGCGACGGCTGGACCGAGGTCGACCCGGAGGGCCAGCGCAAGACCCGGGTGTTCGAGGGCGCCTGCATCTTCCTGAACCGCCCGGGCTTCGCGGCCGGCGACGGCTGCTCGCTGCACAAGCTGGCCTGGGCCCAGGGCCGCGAGCCGCTGGAGCTGAAACCGGACGTCTGCTGGCAGCTTCCGATCCGCCGGTCCTACCGCACGATCGAGCGCCCGGACGGCACCAGCTACCTCGAGGTGACGATCAGCGAGTACGACCGCCGGGGCTGGGGCGCGGGCGGGCACGACCTGGACTGGTACTGCACCGGCAACCCGCAGGCCCACGTCGGCAGCCAGCCGGTGTACCGCAGCCTGAAGCCGGAACTGGTGGAGCTGATGGGCGAGGCTGCCTACGGGGTGCTGGCCCAGCACTGCGACCAGATCACCGGGGCCCGCAAGCTGATCCCGCTCACCGTGCACCCGGCGACCGCCCGGGCCCGCTGAGGCCGTTCATGGCCGGAGTCATCCCGAGCCCCAACATCTGGCACCACCCGGGGGTCTACGAGATCGAGAACCGCAGCGTCGATCCGGACGGTGTGATCGAGGCCGCCATGCGCTCGATCCGCTCCTGGGAGGGCGCCGCGGTGCTCGACATCGGTTGCGGCACGGGCTTTCACCTGCCCCGCTTCGCGGCCGAGGCGGCCTCGGTGATCGGGGTGGAGCCGCATCCGCCGCTGGTGCAGCTGGCCCGGCGGCGGATTGCGGCAATGATGGACGACGGGCGCGCCTCGGGTGCCCCCTCCGCCTTGGGTGCGGGGGACGGTTCGGACAGCGGATCAGTCGGCGGGGCCGACCCGGTCGACTCCGCCACTCGGAGTGCCGGTGAGGCCGAGAGCGCCGCTGCCGCCCGGAGCGCCACTGCGGCCGACCTCCGAAAGATCGACATCCGCCTCGGCACCGCCCAGAAACTCCCGGTTCCCAAGGCTTCGATCGACGTGGTGCACGCCCGCTGGGCCTACTTCTTCGGCCCCGGCTGCGAACCCGGCCTGGCCGAGATCCGCCGGGTGCTGCGCCCCGGCGGCATCGCCTTCGTGATCGACAACGACGCCACCCGCTCCACCTTCGGCACCTGGTTCCGCCAGTGGCTGCCCAGTTACGACCCGGCGGCCGTGGAAACCTTCTGGGCCCGGCAGGGCTGGTCGCGGCGCAGCCTGGACATCCGCTGGGAGATGCCCACCCGCGAGGAGTTCGAGGCCGTGGTGCGGATCGAGTTCAGCCGCGAGCACGCGGACCGGATCCTGGCCTCGCACCCGGGCTCGTCGGTGGACTACGCCGTGAACCTGCTCTGGTACCAGGCCCCGAAAGGCCTCTGGCTCAAGCGCTGACCAATCCCAGTTACCGCGTGCGAAAGCTGTCGCCCGAGCGCTCTTAATCCACGCAATAGCGACAGAACGCCCCAAGTAGACGCTTCCGAGCCAGCATTGGGCCGGTGCGAAGCCCACCCCTCCACCGGTGCGGAGCCTGCCCCCTCCACCGGTGCGGAGCCCGCATCTCCACCGGTGCGGAGCTCGCCCCCTCCACGAGCCCCGCACCGAGTCCGCCCCTCCCACAACGCCCTTCGACCCGAACGGCCTCGCCCAGCTCGCTCCCTGCCCCCGTTCGCCCTTCGCCCCCAACGACCCCGACCAACTCGCGCCCCGCCCAACTCGCTCTGGCCCCGCTCGCCCTTCGCCCCCAACAACCCCGACCAACTCGCGCCCCGCCCCGCTCGCTCTGGCCCCGCTCGCTCTGGCCCCGCTCGCCCCTACCCCCGCTCGCTCCTCCCCCCGCCGGCATTCCCACCAACCAGCGGGAAGGTGGCCCGGCTCAAGGCGGTGAGGACATCGGGAACCTCGTACACCGCCATCCCCTCCGGTGCGGGCGCAGCATCTTTCGTGCCGGCCGGGACGAAGGCCGAGGTGAAGCCCAGCCGGGCGGCCTCGGCCAGGCGGCGGCCCACGCCGGCCACCGGGCGCACCTCGCCGGCCAGACCCACCTCGCCGACAGCGATCGTGCCGGGAGCCAGAGGTCGGTCGATGGCGGCGCCGGCGACGGCCAGGGCCACGGCCAGGTCGCAGGAGGGCTCGGCCAGGCGGTTGCCGCCGACGGTGGAGACGTAGACGTCGTTGCCGGACAGCCTTGCCCCGGCCCGGCGTTCGAGGACGGCCAGGATCATCGAGACCCGGCTGTTGTCCAGGCCGGAGGTGGCCCGGCGGGGGTTGTTGGCGGCGGTCGGGGCGACCAGCGCCTGGACCTCGCTGACCAGGGGGCGGCGGCCCTCCAGGGTCACGGTGACGCAGGTGCCGGGCACCGGCTGGGCGTGCTGGGACACGAACAGGCCACTGGGATCGGTCAGGCCGACGATGCCCACCTCGGACAGGTCGAAGCAGCCCACCTCGTCGGTCGGGCCGTACCGGTTCTTCACCGCGCGGACCAGGCGCAGCCGCGAGTGCCGGTCGCCCTCGAACTGGCAGACCACGTCCACCAGGTGCTCGAGCACCCGGGGCCCGGCGATCGAGCCGTCCTTCGTGACGTGGCCGACCAGCAGGGTGGCCATGCCGCGCTCCTTGGCCACCCGGATCAGCGAGGCCGCCACCTCCCGGACCTGCGAGACGCTGCCGGCCGAGCTCTCGATCGCGTCGCTGGCGATGGTCTGCACCGAGTCCACCACCAGCAGGTCGGGCTGCACGTCCTCCACGTGGCCGAGCACGGTGGACAGATCGGTCTCGGCGGTGAGCAGCAGCCGGGGCCGCAGCGCCCCGATCCGCTCGGCCCGCACCCGGACCTGGCTGGCCGACTCCTCACCGGTGACATAGAGCACGGTGCGCGAGTTCTGCGCGGCCTTGGACGCCACGTCGAGCAGCAGCGTGGACTTGCCGACCCCGGGCTCACCGGCCAGCAGCACCACCGCCCCGCTGACGATGCCGCCGCCGAGCACCCGGTCCAGCTCCTCCACCCCGGTGGACCAGGTCTGCGCGTTGTCGGCCGCCACCTCGCCGATGGGCTGGGCCTTCACCCCCACCGGCCGGGCCTTGGTGATGCCGGCCGGGGCCGCACTGGTGGCCTCCATCACCGTGCCCCAGGCCTGGCACTCGCCGCAGCGGCCGACCCACTTGGCGGCCTGCCAGCCGCACTCGGCACAGCGGTAACCGGGGTTGTCCCGCCCGGACCGCTTGCCCCGGCCTGCCGTACCTCGCCGCGCATCAGATGTGCTCACGGCCAAGAACCTACGCGCGCCCACCGACAATCTTGACGGCCGTAGCCGGATAGACTCCCTCTCGTGGTTGCGGAGCGGACTCCCGAAGAGCTACTGCGGTACACCCTGGCCGCCGTCGCTCCGGGCACGACGCTGCGTGACGGCCTGGAGCGGATCCTGCGTGGCCGGACCGGCGCGCTGATCGTGCTCGGCCACGACCCGTTGGTGGAGACGATCTGCACCGGCGGCTTCCACCTGAACGTCGGCTTCTCCGCCACCCGGCTGCGCGAGCTGGCCAAGATGGACGGCGCGATCGTCACCGACCAGGACGTGACGCACATCCTGCGGGCCGCGGTCCAGCTGGTGCCCGACCCCACCATCCAGACCGACGAGTCCGGCACCCGGCACCGCACCGCGGAGCGGGTGGCCAAGCAGACCGGGTACCCGGTGGTCTCGGTCAGCCAGTCGATGCGGATCATCGCGCTGTACGTGGCCGGCCGGCGTTACGTGCTGGAGGGCTCGGACGCCATCCTCGGCAAGGCCAACCAGGCGCTGGCCACCCTGGAGCGCTACAAGGCCCGGCTGGACGAGGTCACCAGCACGCTCTCCGCGCTGGAGATCGAGGACCTGGTCACCGTGCGCGACGTCTCGATCGTGATCCAGCGGCTGGAGATGGTGCGCCGGATCTCCGACGAGATCCAGCACTACGTGGTCGAACTCGGTACCGACGGCCGGCTGCTCTCGCTCCAGCTGGACGAGTTGATCGGCGGCGTCGGCCCGGACCGCGACCTGGTGATCCGCGACTACCTGGACGCCACCCGCCGCGAGCGCTCGATGCCCGAAGTGGTCACCGCGCTGGCCGAGATCCCCTCGAACGACCTGGTCGACCTGGGCCTGGTGGCCCGGGTGCTGGGCTTCGTGCAGGGCGGGGACGCGCTGGACGCCTCGGTCAGCCCCAAGGGCTACCGTCTGCTCACCAAGGTGCCCCGGCTGCCCGGCACGATCGTCGAGCGCCTGGTCGACCACTTCGGCGACCTGCAGAAGCTGCTCGCCGCCAACCTGGACGACCTGATGCTGGTCGAGGGGGTCGGCGACCAGCGGGCCCGGGCGGTCCGGGAGGGCCTGTCCCGGCTGGCCGAGTCCAGCATCCTGGAGCGGTACATCTGAACGTCCCAGCAACGGACGCGGCAACTCACCAAAGCGCCCGTCCCACCGGCGCAGCGAGCGGGTCCAGCGCCAAAACCAGAAGGCGAACCGCCTTCGGCCAGTTCGCCCACCGCCGGATCCAGTCCACCCGCGCCCGGTTCGCTCAGGACCGGGAAGACAAAACCCCTCATAGCGTTGCTTTGTCTTCCCGATCATGGCCATGGCCGCCGGCAGCACCAAGCACCCCCCACGCCGACCACCACCCCGGGAAGCGCCACCCATGACGCCCACCACCGCCTCAGCCAAAGCCACCCGGACCAAGGGCACCACAACGTCCGCAAGCAAGAACCAAAACCCGCTCCACACCCCGATCATCGCCTGGTACGAGGCCAACCAGCGGGATCTGCCCTGGCGCGAACCCGGCTGCCCCGCCTGGCACATCCTGATCAGCGAGATCATGCTGCAGCAGACCCCGGTCGTCCGGGTGCTGCCGATCTGGCGCGAGTGGGTAGAGCGCTGGCCCACCCCGGCCGACCTGGCCCAGGCCTCCCCCGCCGACATTATCCGCGCGTGGGGCCGACTCGGTTACCCCCGGCGAGCGCTGCGCCTGCACGCGGCCGCCCAGGCCATCGTGGAGAAGCACAACGGCGAGGTCCCGAGCGACCACGCCGAGCTGCTCGCCCTTCCCGGCATCGGCTCCTACACCGCAGCAGCCGTGGCCAGCTTCGCCTTCGGCCAGCGTCACGCCGTGCTCGACACCAACGTGCGCCGGGTCTTCGCCCGCACGGTCACCGGCATCGAGTACCCGCCGACCGCCGTCACCGCCGCCGAGACCAAACTCGCCACGGAGCTCCTGCCCGAGCAGCGCGCCCACGTCTGGGCCGTGGCCGTGATGGAACTCGGCGCCCTGGTCTGCACTGCCCGCTCCCCCAAGTGCGCCGAGTGCCCCGTCTCCCAGCAGTGCGCCTGGCGTCTGGCGGGATCCCCTCCGCACACCGGCCCGGCGCGTAAGGGCCAGGCCTGGGCCGGCACCGATCGGCAGATCCGCGGCGCACTGATGGCCGCATTACGAAGCAGCAAGGAACCGTTGTCGCACCCTCAGCTGGTGATCGAAGTGCCCGACAGCGCCCTGCGGGATCCGAACCAGCGCTCCCGCTGCCTGTCCGGCCTGATCGAAGACGGTCTGGTCGAACCACTTCCCGGCGATCATTACCAGCTCCCCGCCTGAGCGAAGAATCATGCACCCCCGACCGGGTAGAAACACCCATACGGGATACACGGTGCATACGTTACGGCTACTATCTGACCGCCTTAAATCTTCGCTAACCTCAGCACGTGGTCCACAGTGACGGGGGAAAGCACGAGCCTGCCCAGAATGCTCCTGCGCTCGTCGTTGACCACGTTGCCTTTGCCGCCCGCCAGGGTTTCCTGCGCCGCCGGCGGCAGATCTTCGACGGCCTGTCGTTCACCGTCGATCCCGGTGAAGCGGTAGGTCTGCTGCTGGCCTCGGGCTCGGGCAAGACCAGCCTGGCCAAGCTCGCCACCGGTCTGCACACCCCGGCGTTCGGCTCGGTCTCGGTGCTGGGCCTGAACCCGGCCGCCGACCAGGGCAAGCTGAAGGGCCGGGTCGGCGCCATCGTCAACGAGCACTCCCAGCTCTGGCCCGACCTCCCCCTGGGCGATGCCCTGGCCATGCTCGGTCAGTACTTCGACCTGCACAACGAAAAGGCCCGCCGGACCGAACTGGCCGAGCGCCTTGAGCTCACCCGGGTTCTGCGTACCCCCGTCGGCGATCTGACCCCGGCCCAGCATCGGCGCGCCGAACTGGTGGCCGCCCTGATGCCCGATCCGGAACTGCTGATCCTGGACGAGCCGACCCGGGGTATGGATGCGGCCGGCAAGGAGCGAATCCGCTCGGTTCTACGCCAGGAGAACCGGATGCGAGGGCGCACCCTGCTGGTGGCCACCAGCGATCTGGCCGACGTCGAATCCCTTTGCCCCCGGCTGCTGGTCGGCGTGGACGGCCGGATCGGCTTCGACGGGAATGTGCCCGCGCTGAGCGAACTCCTGGGCACCGAGCGGGTGCTGGTGGTGGACCTGATGGCCCCCACCGACCGGCTCGACGAACTGCCCGGCACCGACCTGATCGCGATCGAGGCCAACGGCCTACGTCAGCGGATCGGCATTACCCCCGGGCAGACCACGACGGCGAAAGTGCTTGCAGACGTAGTCTCCCGAGCTTCCGTACGCAATCTCACCCTGGAGGAGCCGGACGTCTCGGAGCTGGTCCGCCGGCTGGCCTTATAGCTCGCGGAGCATGCGCGAGTTGCCCAGGGTGTTCGGCTTGACCCGGGCCAGATCGAGGAACTCGGCCACCCCCTCGTCGCGCGACTGCAGCATCTCGGCGTAGACCTCGGGCGCCACCGGCGTTCCCTCGATCTCCCGAAAACCGTGGCGCTCGAAGAACTTCACCTCGAAGGTCAGGCAGAACAGCCGGGCCACCCCGAGGTCGGTGGCCTGCTCGATCAGGGTGTCCAGCAGGGCGTGCCCGACCCCGCTGCCCCGCCAGGCTGCCGAGACCGCGAGCGTGCGCACCTCGGCGAGGTCTTCCCAGAGCACGTGCACGGCCCCGCAGCCGATCACCTGGTCGTCGGCGTCCACCGCGACCCGGAACTCCTGCACGTCCTCGTAGTACGTGACGCGTTCCTTGTTCAGCAGGATGCGCTGGTCGGCATAGCCGGAGACCAGGCCCGCGATCGTGGGGACATCGGTAGTACGGGCACGCCGGACACGAAACTCAGCCACTCGTCGATGCTCCCACGTGCTCCCCCTCGGGGACACCGGAAAACCACTGCTTTTAGACGGTGTGCGCACCGATCGTGGTGACCTCACCTACGCACGTCTCCGAGCAGCAAACCGGCCGAAGGCCGGAACCCCTTGCGGGGTCCCGGCCTTCGCCGTGGGTAGTGCTGCGGTCAGCCGATCAGGAGGCCGCTTCGCCGTTGGCCGGCGGAGCACCCTTCTCGGTGGCACCCGCGAGCTCCGGGATCGATCCGCCCTTCGGAACCCCGCGGAAGCTGAAGTGCGCCGTCTCCGGCTTGCCTTCCGCGTCGACCAGCACGATCTGGCCGGCCTTGAGTTCGCTGTAGAGGATCTTCTCGGACAGCGTGTCCTCGATCTCGCGCTGGATCGCGCGGCGCAGCGGCCGGGCGCCCAGCACCGGGTCGTATCCCTTGACGGCCAGAGCGATCTTCGCGGCAGGCGTGAGCTCGAGGCCCATGTCCTTGTCCTTCAGACGCTCGTCCACCTTGGCGATCATCAGGTCGACGATCTGGATGATCTCGTCCTGCGACAGCTGCGGGAACACGATGGTGTCGTCGACACGGTTGAGGAACTCCGGCCGGAAGTGCTGCTTGAGCTCCTCCGCGACCTTCGCCTTCATCCGCTCGTAGCTGGTCTTCGTGTCGCTGCCCGACTGGAAGCCCAGCTGCACACCCTTGGCGATGTCCCGGGTACCCAGGTTCGTCGTCATGATGATCACAGTGTTCTTGAAGTCGACCATGCGGCCCTGGGAGTCGGTCAGGCGACCGTCCTCCAGGATCTGCAGCAGCGAGTTGAAGATGTCCGGGTGGGCCTTCTCCACCTCGTCGAACAGCACGACGGAGAACGGCTTGCGGCGCACCTTCTCGGTGAGCTGGCCACCCTCTTCGTAGCCCACGTAGCCGGGGGGCGAACCGAAGAGCCGGGAGACCGTGTGCTTCTCCGAGAACTCGGACATGTCCAGCTGGATCAGCGAGTCCTCGTCGCCGAACAGGAACTCGGCGAGCGCCTTGGCCAGCTCGGTCTTACCCACACCGGTCGGGCCGGCGAAGATGAACGAGCCACCGGGACGCTTCGGGTCCTTCAGACCCGCACGGGTACGCCGGATCGCCTGGGACATCGCCTTGACCGCGTCGGTCTGGCCGATGATCCGCTTGTGCAGCTCGTCTTCCATCCGGAGCAGACGCGTGGTCTCCTCCTCGGTGAGCTTGAACACCGGGATACCGGTCGCCGTGGCCAGGACCTCGGCGATCAGTTCCTCGTCGACCTCGGCGACCACGTCCATGTCGCCGGCCTTCCACTGCTTCTCGCGCTCGGCCTTGGCCGCCAGCAGCTTCTTCTCGCCGTCGCGCAGCGAGGCCGCCTTCTCGAAGTCCTGCGCGTCGATCGCGGACTCCTTGTCCCGGCGGGTCTGCGCGATCTTCTCGTCGAACTCGCGCAGGTCCGGCGGAGCGGTCATCCGGCGGATCCGCAACCGGGCGCCGGCCTCGTCGATCAGGTCGATCGCCTTGTCCGGCAGGAACCGGTCGTTGACGTACCGGTCGGCCAGCGTCGCCGCCGCGACCAGGGCCGCGTCGGTGATCGAGACCCGGTGGTGCGCCTCGTAGCGGTCGCGCAGGCCCTTGAGGATCTCGATGGCGTGGGCCAGCGAGGGCTCCTGCACCTGGACCGGCTGGAACCGGCGCTCCAGGGCGGCGTCCTTCTCGATGTGCTTGCGGTACTCGTCCAGCGTGGTCGCGCCGATGGTCTGCAGCTCACCGCGGGCCAGCATCGGCTTCAGGATGCTGGCGGCGTCGATCGCGCCCTCGGCGGCACCCGCACCCACCAGGGTGTGGATCTCGTCGATGAACAGGATGATGTCGCCGCGGGTGCGGATCTCCTTGAGCACCTTCTTCAGGCGCTCCTCGAAGTCACCGCGGTAGCGCGAGCCGGCCACCAGGGCACCGAGGTCAAGCGTGTACAGCTGCTTGTCCTTCAGCGTCTCGGGCACCTCGCCCTTGATGATCGCCTGGGACAGGCCCTCGACCACCGCCGTCTTACCGACCCCGGGCTCACCGATCAGGACCGGGTTGTTCTTGGTGCGCCGCGACAGCACCTGCATGACCCGCTCGATTTCCTTCTCCCGGCCGATCACCGGGTCGAGCTTGCCCTCGCGGGCGGCCTGCGTAAGGTTGCGGCCGAACTGGTCCAGCACCAGCGAACCGGACGGCGTGCCCTCGGCCGGACCGCCGGCCGCGGCCGGCTCCTTGCCCTGGTAGCCGGACAGCAGCTGGATGACCTGCTGGCGCACCCGGTTGAGGTCGGCGCCGAGCTTGACCAGAACCTGGGCGGCGACGCCCTCACCCTCGCGGATGAGGCCGAGCAGGATGTGCTCGGTGCCGATGTAGTTGTGCCCCAGCTGGAGCGCTTCCCGCAACGACAGTTCCAGCACCTTCTTGGCGCGGGGCGTGAACGGGATGTGGCCGGAGGGGGCCTGCTGTCCTTGACCGATGATCTCCTGCACCTGCTCGCGGACAGCGTCGAGCGAGATGCCGAGGGACTCCAGCGCCTTGGCTGCGACTCCCTCGCCCTCATGAATCAGCCCCAGCAGGATGTGCTCGGTACCGATGTAGTTGTGGTTGAGCATCCTGGCCTCCTCCTGGGCCAGGACAACAACACGGCGGGCGCGGTCGGTGAACCTCTCGAACATCTGCGCTCCTCGTGCGGTCAGTGGGGGTGAGACTGCGGTCTCGCTCTGACCTTATCGATGCTATCTGGGGCTACGGAAAGAAACACCCTGCGATCTGAGAGTGAGACTGTCCCTACACCCGTGCATCGGCCAACGGAGCTGGAACCTTACGTGTTCCAGGCTCGCTGCACAGCACTTCGATGTTCGCTGTTGGCGGACAGAAGCGGCCCCCTTACGGCCCGCACCGCGGCCCCGAGCCGCCGGGCACCACCGCCGGGCGGTCCTGGGGATCGACCCGCCAGAGGCCGAGGGCCCGGATCGGCGGCCGGGTGGACCGGCCCGGATCAGCTCGGTACCCAGAGTGCCATCCGCCTTCTTCCCGGCGTCAGCCGGATCACCCCTTCGGCGGCACCGCCGGCGCGCGGGCAACAGCAGAACATGACCAACGACACTTCTGCGGAATTCGGCCCGGGCGCATTTCTCATCACCGAACCGGGCGCCGAGCGAACGGGACATTGCACCGTTCACTGCACAAGCAATCCTTGCAAAGCAACGCCCAGCACCGGAACGATCACCGGAAGTACGTTGTCATCGACAACGCCCGCGGACATCTACCAGAAGGCCTTCACCGGGCGAACGCCGCCCCCTTCTGAAGAGAACAGCGCCGACCGCTTTGTCTCCCCCGGGTCACCACCGCGCCGACCGAAGGTTACGGGCAGGTCTAAACCACCGGTTTTTCCCGGCCGGTCCATTCACCACGACCTGTCGATTCGGGAAAATCCCGAATTGCCGGTCGGCCGAAACGCCCGGTCCGGACGCAAGAATCTCCCGGCAAAACGCCGACGGGCGCCGAACCGTCCGGCGGTTCGGCGCCCGTCCACGACTTCACCGTGATTTCCACGGGGGTGGCGCTGTCGTTCACCCTTTCGCCTCGCCCGCAGGCGCGGCGAAAAAGGCCTCAGGAGGGCTTAGTGCGCGCCCTCGTAGGCGGCCATCACCTCGGCCGAGACCCGGCCGCGGTCGCTGACCTGGTAACCGTTCTCGCGGGCCCACGAGCGCACGTCGCCGAGGTCGGCCTTGGCGGCGGAACGGCCTCGCGGACCACGGGTCCCCCGGGCGGCGCGGCCGCTGATCTTGCGGGCGTGCTCCACCCACGGCGTGATCGCTTCCCGCAATGCCTCCGCATTCGCTGCGGAGAGGTCAATTTCATAGTTGACCCCGTCCAGCGAGAACGACACCGACTCCTCGGCTTCGCCCCCGTCCAGGTCGTCAACAAGAATGACCTGCACCTTCTGCGCCATCAATTACTCCTAGAAACGCCACCGGAGTCCACCCCGGGCAGGCGAACCCATTCATCGGAATGATGGAGTCGACATTCCAGCATGTCAAGCCAACACCTCAGTATGGCCATATTTTCCGGCGCTTAGCAGATGTCCCCACCGGCAGCGGCATTCAAACCTTTCACCGCTACTTCGCCGACATGTTCGCCGTTGCGTCACCCGTTCGGCCGAACGGGTGACGCTTAGGTGTGCCCTAATCCTGGGCAGTGGGCCCGGCCGAATCCGGGCTGTCCCCCGGCGCAACCGTGGTTTTCTCGGCTGCTGCGACCCGGCGGTCCTGCGCCGCCTGGGCCAGGCGCTCACGCCGGTCGGCCTGAAAGATGGCCCGGATCGCGATCACGAACAGGAAGAGAACCCCGACCGAGGGAAAAATCGCCGCTACGTACTCCATGTCGACTCCTGTGCCTATTCCGGCTTGACCAACGGGAAGAGAATCGTCTCCCGGATACCGAGGCCGGTGACGGCCATCAGCAGCCGGTCCAGGCCCATGCCCATGCCCCCGGTCGGCGGCATGCCGTGCTCCATCGCCCGCAGGAAGTCCTCGTCCAGGCGCATCGCCTCGTCGTCACCGGCCGCCGCGGCCTGGGCCTGGGCCACGAAGCGCTCGCGCTGGATCACCGGGTCGACCAGCTCCGAGTAGCCGGTGCCGAGCTCGAACGAGCGCACGTACAGGTCCCACTTCTCGGTCACCCCGGGCGTGCTGCGGTGCGGGGCGACCAGCGTGGAGGTCTCCTCCGGGTAGTCGCGCACGAAGGTCGGCGCGTACAGGTCCGGCACCACCAGCTCCTCGAACAGCTCCTCGGCGAGCTTGCCGGGGCCGTACCAGGGCTCGACCTTCACGTCGTGCTTGGCGGCCAGCTCGACCAGCTCGGCCCGTTCGGTGGCGGCGGTGATCTCGCGGCCCGCGGCCTGGCTCAGCGAGCCGTACATGGTGACCTGCTGCCAGTCCCCGCCCAGGTCGTAGTCGGTGCCGTCGGCCAGGGTCACGGTGGTGCTGCCGGCCACCGCGAGCGCGGCGGACTGCACCAGCGAGCGGGTCAGCTCGGCCATCGTGTCGTAGTTGCCGTAGGCCTCGTAGGCCTCGATCATCGCGAATTCCGGGGAGTGCGTGGAGTCCGCGCCCTCGTTGCGGAAGTTGCGGTTGATCTCGAACACCCGGTCGATGCCGCCGACCACCGCGCGCTTGAGGAACAGCTCCGGGGCGATCCGCAGGAACAGCTCCAGGTCGAAGGCGTTCATGTGGGTCCTGAACGGCCGGGCCGCGGCGCCGCCGTGCAGGGTCTGCAGCATCGGGGTCTCGACCTCGATGAACTCACGGGCGTGGAAGGTCTCGCGCAGCGAGCGCACCACTGCCGCCCGGGTACGGACCACATCGCGCGCGGCCGGGCGCACGATCAGGTCGACGTACCGCTGGCGGACCCGGGCTTCCTCGGACATCTCCTTGTGCAGCACCGGAAGTGGGCGCAGTGCCTTGGCCGCCAGGGCCCAGCGGTCGGCCATCACCGACAGCTCACCACGCTTGGACGAGATCACCTCGCCGTGCACCGAGACGAAGTCACCCAGGTCGACGTCGGACTTGAAGGCGGCCAGGGCCTCGGCGCCGACCCCGTTGGCGGTGACCATCACCTGCAACTGGGAGCCGTCACCGTCCTGCAGCACGGCGAAGCAGAGCTTGCCGGCGTCGCGGAAACGCATCACCCGCCCCGCCACCGAGACGATCTCGCCGCTGGAGGCGCCGGTCTCCAGCTCGCCGTGGGCGGCGCGGATCTCGGCGAGGGAATGCGTGCGCTCGACCTGGACCGGGTAGACCGGCTTGCCCCCGGACAGGATGCGCGCCCGCTTCTCCGAGCGGATCCGCATCTGCTCGGGTAGGTCCTCCCCGTTCGGGACGGGCGCTTCTGCCTGGTGGGATGCCTGCTGTTCGGTCACGGCAAGTCATCCTAGACGGCCCGCCTAAGCGTTTTTACGCCCCGCCGTCAACCCCCGGACGCCCTCAGGTCTGCTCCAGGATGGCGCTGGTGGTCAGGGCCGCCCAGATCCGGGCCGCGGTCTCCCGCTCGGCCGGGGTCGGGCGGACCACCAGTTCCGGGTCCTCCGGGTGCTCGGCATCCTGGCCGCCGACGTGCTCGACCAGCGCCACGGCCAGATTCCGCAGCCGGATGTTGAAGTGCTGGCTGGCCCGGGCCAGGGCCGCGAAGGCGGCCGGGGCGTCGGCCCCGATCGCGCCCATCACCAGCCCTTTCGCCTGCTCGATGACCCGGCGGTACTGGGTCATCTGCAGCATCTGCTGGGCCACCTGCTCCTCGCCGGCGCAGTACTCGACCACGGCCAGGGCCTGGGTCACCAGCGGCTCGTAGCGGTCGATCTCGCGCAGCACCCGATCGTCCGGCGCCCGGTCCAGGTAGACCGAGAACACCGTGGGCAGGTCGGAGCCGAACTCGCCGGGCACGAAGATCGCCCCGCGCACCTGCTCCAGCACCGACTCCTGGACGTCGGGCAGGCCCTCCAGACCGGTGCTTTCGCCCTCGCCGGCGGGCCGGCTCACCACATTGTCCTTGCGGAACGACTCCCAGATCGGCCCGTGTGCATGTTTCCACTGCGCGGTGTCGAGCTCGGTGGCCACCCCGATCGCGGCCACCGTCTTGGGGGTGCCGCCCTCGTCCCGGCTGTCCGTCGCCACACTCAGCCCGACACCCAGACTTCCCGGCACGGACTGCAGCGTGAACTCGAGAAGGCTTGTCAGCAGTTCGTTCCCGAACTCGCGGATGGTCAAAGAAGATCCTTTCGCCGCGGCGGCCGGACGACCGCCGGTAGTCAAGCATCGGGCTTCAGCGCGCGCAAAGCGATCACAGCTGCCAGGCTCGAACGGTAAGGAAGGTCCGGCGGCCGACTTCCGCTGCGACGCAGCTTCGGGTCGAAGAGAGGAAGTTGATCAGGTTATGGTGACCACCTCGTCCAGGACAGGCGCGAGTTCCTCACCCGTCGGTGTCAGCAAGACCTCCCGAGAGGCGCCTGTGTCCCCCTCCCGTAAGCGACGTCGTGCATCTCCCGAGTGGGAGGGTCGCACGATCATCCGCGTCGCCGCACTACCCGGACGTGGTGTGTACGTCCGGCACCTGGGCCATCCCGAGGGTGTGGACGGTGTGCACCGGCCCACCGTGCAGATGCCCGGCTCCGCCCCGCGCCCGCCCGCGGCGTTCGATCCGGCCTGGCTGGCCAGCAATCTCGACGACATGCAGGTCGTCCACGTGCACGCCCTGGCCCCCCGGATGAACGCCGAGCACGCGCAGGCCGCGGTCGAGGCCACCCGCCGGGCCGGCCGTCCGCTGGTGGTCACCGCGTACCACCTGAGCGATCCGACCGGCCTGGACGAGGCGGGGTACGCGCAGCAGCTGGACGTGCTGCTGCCGGCCGCGGACCAGGTGATCACGCTGACCGAACCGGCCGCCGCGGAGATTGCCCGGCGCTGGTCGGTGGCCGCCGACGTGCAGCCGCACCCGCACGCCGTGGACTTCGTGCGGATGCGCCGCGAGCGCCCGGCCCGCAGCCAGAACGGCCCGTTCGTGGTCGGGGTGCACCTGGGCAGCCTGCGGTTGCCCAGCGACCCGGTCGCAGTGGTGGCGGCGCTGGCCCAGGCCGCCCGGGAGGTGGCTCAGGTCCGGCTGGTGGTGTTCGCCCACGACCACCTGCTGGACTCCGACTCCACCCGCTACGACCCGGCCACCATCCGCGAGATCGACCGGCTGGTGCAGGCCGCCGGGGGCACCGTGAAGGCGCACCGGCCGATGACCGATTCCCAGCTCTGGGACAACATCTTCGGTCTCGACGCTGCCCTGGTACCGCCCTTCTTCGGCTCGCACTCGGTGTGGCCGGAGGCCTGCTTCGACCTGGGTACCCAGGCGATCATGCCGGCCGCCAACCACGCCGCCCAGCAGCAGCCGCTGGCCGGGGGCCTGGCCTACGCCTGCGACGGCGCCGGAGTGCCGGACGTGGCCTCGCTGGCCGCCGCCTTCGGCAAGGCGGTGGCGGCCGGCGAGGTTGTCCGCGCCGACCCGACCGCCCGGTTCAACGAGCGGGTGAAGGTGGCCGAGTGGCTGCGCAACAACTACGAGCGGCTCCTGGCCGAAAAGGCCTGAGAACCGCTCCAGGCCTAGCAGTCCCGTCCGCCGAACCCGGTGGACGGGACCGCTGAGGTCACTCGTCGAGGAGGTCCACGGCGAGGTCGAGAATCGGGGACGAGTGGGTCAGGCCGCCGACCGAGAGGTAGTCGACGCCGGTGCGGGCGTAGGCGGCGGCCACCTCCAGCGTGAGCCCGCCGGTGGCCTCGATCTCGATCCGCTCCGCGGTGGCCTGCCGGGCCTGCTGCACGCTTTCGGCCAGGACCGCCGTGGACATGTTGTCCATCAGCAGGAACCGGGCGCCCACCCGCACCGCCTCGACCGCCTCGGCCGGGGTGGTCACCTCGACCTGCACCGCGACCTCGGGGAAGCGCTCGCGCACCCGCCGGTAGGCCCCGGCCACCGAACCGGCCGCGATCTTGTGGTTGTCCTTCACCATCGCGACGTCGTACAGGCCCATCCGCTTGTTCGTGCCGCCGCCGCAGCGCACCGCGTACTTCTCCAGCATCCGCAGGCCGGGCGTGGTCTTGCGGGTGTCCAGCACCTGCGCCCCGGTGCCGGTCAGCTCGTCCACCCAGCGCCGGGTGTGGGTGGCGATCCCGCTGGTCCGGCAGACCAGGTTGAGCAGGGTGCGCTCGGCGATCAGCAGTACCTGCACCGGGCCGTGCAGCACCGCCAGCACGTCGTCCCGCACCACCGCATCGCCGTCCTTGCGCAACAGCTCGACCCGCGCGGCGGGCAGCCCGGTCCAGGCCGCCACCTCGGCGAGAACCACCGGGATCAGCGGAATTCCGCCGATCACGCCCGGCGCCCGGGCCACCACGTGCGCGGTGCCCTCGGCTTCCGCCGCGATGGTCGATTCGCTGGTCACGTCATGCCCCGCAGCGGCCCCGGCCACCGTGGCCCCGCCGATGCCCAGGTCCTCGGCCAGCGCGTCGCGGACCACCGAGCGCACCCGCTGCGCGTCCAGCCCGGCCGCAATCAGCGCCTCCAGGGTGCCCTCGGGCCAAGCGGTTTCGGATTCCCAGCGGTTCACGATCAGCCTTCCAAGGGTTCGTACCGGGTGACGAGCTCGCCGTCCGGGTTCAGCCGGCTGATCAGCCGGCCGCGCCAGGCCGCATCGTCGCGCTGCGGGAAGTCCTCGCGGTAGTGCCCGCCCCGGGTCTCCTCGCGCAGGGCGGCCACCTGGGTCAGGGCAGTGGCGACGGAGTGCAGGTTGGTGGTCTCCCACTCGGCGGTCCCGTGGGCGATGTCGATCTTGTCCGCACCGGCCGGCACCTCCGTGCCACCGGCAGTGGAGAGCCGGGCCAGGCTCGCGGTGGCCTTCGTCAGGCCCTCCGCAGTCCGGATCACGCCCGGGCCGGAGGAGGCCGCGCGCTGCACCTTCACCCGCGCCGTGGCGGCGATCAGCCCGGCCGGACCGGGCCGGGGCACCGGCTCCAGCTGCGGTAGTTCCCCGCGCCCGAGCCGCGCGCTGACATCGTCCGCAATTCTGTGCGCAAAGACCAAACCCTCCAGCAGCGAGTTGCTGGCCAGCCGGTTCGCCCCGTGCACTCCGGTGCACGAGCACTCCCCCACCGCGTAGAGCCCGGGCACGCTGGAACGGCCGTCGGCGTCCACCCGGATCCCGCCGGAGTGGTAGTGCTGGGCCGGAGCCACCGGGATCAGGTCCTCGGCCAGGTCGAAACGGTGCCCGGCCAGGGCGTTCACGATCGTCGGGAACCGTTTGCGCAAGAACTTGCGGCCCAGGTGCCGGGTGTCCAGGAAGACGTGAGAAGTGCTGGTGGCGGCCATCTGCCGGACGATCGCCTTGGCCACCACGTCGCGCGGGGCCAGTTCGGCCATCTCGTGCACGCCGGTCATGAACCGCACGCCGTTCACGTCGAGCAGCTGCGCACCTTCGCCACGCACCGCCTCGGAGATCAAAGGCTGCTGCCCGCGGGCGTTCTGGCCGAGCCAGAGCACGGTCGGATGGAACTGCACGAACTCCAGATCGGCCAGTTCGGCACCCGCCCGCAGCGCCGCGGCAATACCGTCACCGGTGGCCTCGCGGGGGTTGGTGGAGGACTGGAACACCTGCCCGATACCGCCGGTGGCCAGCACGACCGCCCGGCCCAGGGCCGCCCCGACCCCGTCCCGGCTTCCCTCGCCGATGACGTGAAGGGTTACCCCGCAGGCGGTTCCGTCGGCACTGGTGAGCACGTCGAGCACCAGGGCCTGTTCCAGCACCTCGATGCCCGGATCGTCGCGCACCGCCTCCAGCGCGGCGATCAGCGCCCGGGAGATCTCGGCTCCGGTCGCATCCCCACCGGCGTGCGCGATCCGGTCGCGGTGATGCCCACCCTCGCGGGTCAAGGCGATCTCGCCGCTCGGCGTGAGGTCGAAATTCGCACCCAGCGCGACGAGTTCGCGCACTCGCTGGGGGCCTTCGGTGACCAGGGCGCGTACGGCGTCCTCGTCGCACAGCCCGACTCCGGCCACCAGCGTGTCGTCGAGGTGCTCGGCCGGCGAGTCCTCCGGGGCCAACGCCGCCGCGATTCCGCCCTGGGCCCAGCGGGTAGAACCAGAATCGAGGACGGTCTTGGTCACCAGAAGCACCCGGGGCACCCGGCGTCGCAGTTGCAGAGCGGCGGTCAGACCGGCGATGCCGGAGCCGACCACGACCACGTCGGCCTGGCTGGTCCAGCCGATCGCCGGCGTGGCCAGCCGGGTCGCCAGCCGCACCGGCGAGCCGGTGCTCACGCCGGGCCCCCGACCACCATCGGCAGGTTGTCGATCAGCCGGGTGGTGCCGACCTTGGCCGCGACCAGCAGCACCGCCTCACCCTGGAACCACTCCGGCACGTCGTCCAGCGAGGCCGGATCGACCAGCACCAGGTAGTCGACCAGCACCAGCGGCTCGGCCACCAGCACGTCCCGGGCCGCCCGCCGCACCGCGCTCGGCCCCTGCCTGCGCACCGCCTCGGCGGCCCGCAGCGCCCTGGACAGGGCCAGCGCGGTCTGCCGGTCCAGCTCGGTCAGGTAGCGGTTGCGGCTGCTCAGGGCCAGACCGTCGGTCTCCCGCACGGTCGGCACGGCGACGATCTCGCAGCCGAAGTCCAGGTCCTGCGACATCCGGCGGATCAGCAGCAGCTGCTGGGCGTCCTTCTGCCCGAAGAACGCCACCTGCGGCCGGGTCAGATGCAGCATCTTGGCCACGACCGTGAGAACTCCGTCGAAATGCCCCGGCCGGGAGGCCCCCTCGAGCTTGGCCCCCAGCGCACCGGCCGAGATCTTCACCCCCGGATCTCCACCGGGATAGATCACGTCCGGCGAGGGCGTGAACACCAGGTCCACCCCTTCCCGATCGCACAGCTCGAGGTCTGCCTCGAGGGTGCGCGGGTACTTGGCCAGGTCCTCGTTCGGGCCGAACTGCAGCGGATTCAGGAAGATCGTGACGATCACGCTGTCGGCCCGTTGCCGGGCCCGGCGGACCAGCTCGGCGTGCCCGGAATGCAGCGCCCCCATCGTCATCACGACGGCGACGGTGCCGGTCAGCTTCTCGCGGGCTACGGTCAGCTCGTCCCGGGTGCGAGCCACAACTGTGGACATGGCCTTAACCTACTCGCCGTCTTTCGCCCACCTGCCGGCCAGGCGCGTGACGCGCGCTACTCACCCGGCTGCGAGTTCAGCGCCGAAAGCAGCGCCTCGGCACTGGTGACCGGCAGCCGCCCCGAGGCCAGGGCCCGATCCGCGGTGGCCCGGGCCATCGCCCGGTAGGTCTCCAGCGTGCCCTCGCCGTTCTCGCCCGTCGCCCGGATGGCCGCCAGGTGCGAGGTCAGGGTGCCCGCATCGCCCCGCGCCACCGGACCGGTCAGCGCGCTGTCCCCGGCCCGCAGCGAGTTGTCCAGCGAGGCCGACAACAGCGGCGCCAGCAGCCGGGCCGGATCCTCCACCCCCGCGTCCCGCAGCAGGTCGAGCGCCTGAGAGACCAGGGTGACCAGGTGGTTCGAGCCGTGCGCGAGCGCCGCGTGGTAGAGCCCGCGCATCTGCTCGGCGATCACCACCGGCTCGGCGCCCATCTCCACCACCAGGGCCTGGGCGATCGGCAGCACCGGGCCGGGGGCGCTGACCCCGAAGCAGCAGTCCACCAGGCGGCTCAGGTCCAGGCTGGTCCCGGTGAAGGTCATCGCCGGGTGCAGGGCCAGCGGGATCGCCCCGCGGCCGACCGCCGGCTCCAGCACCTTCCAGCCGAAGCGCCCGCTGGTGTGCACCAGCAGCTGGCCGGGCTGCCAGGCCCCGGTCTCGGCCAGGCCGGAGACCAGCACCGGCAGAGCGTCGTCCGGGATCGCGATGAGCACCAGCTCGGCGCGCTCCACCACGTCCGGGATCTCCAGCACCGGCACCCCGGGCAGCAGCGCGTTGGCCCGCTCCAGGCTGTCTTCGGACACCGCGCTCACCCCGACCACGGCATGCCCGGCCGCGCGCAGGGCCGAGCCGAGTACCGCCCCGACCCGGCCGGCCCCGATCACGCCTACCCCGAGTCGGCCCGGGCGGTCAGCAGGATTATGGGTTTCAGACACCTCCGCAGAGTAACCGCCGGTCGGCGCCCGGTACGGCTGCCTGGCCGGGCAGCGGCACGGGCCGGACTCCGTACGAACAGGGCAGGGCGGGCTTCCTGGTCGGCCGCGTAGGGTTGCCGCGTGGGACGTCACGAACGCATTGCCGAACTGGCCGGCCTGGATCGACCGGGCCTGGAGATCGCCGATCTGGCCTCGGGGGCGGGGCGCACGGTCAGAGCCCTGCTGCGGGCCACCGCGACGACCGGGAACGAGCCGGGGCGGGTACACGCGGTCGATGCGGCCTCCAATCTGGACGACGAGGTGTTGCACGACGCCCGGGTCCGCTCCGTGCTGGCCGACCTGGACGAGCCGCTGCCGTTCGCCGACACCTCACTGGACCGGGTGATCTCGCTGAACGCGGCCGAGCACCTGGACGATCCGACCGCCCACCTGGCCGAGTGCTACCGGGTGCTGCGGCCGGGCGGGCTGCTGGTGCTGGCCCACAGCGACTGGGACACGGCGTTGTTCGCCAGTGCCGACGACGCGCTGACCCGGCTGCTGGTGGACCGTTTCGTCTCCACCGTGCCGCAGTTCGCCGAGCGGGCCGACGGTTTCATGGGCCGCAAGCTGCTCGGCCTGGCCACCCGCTCGCCGTTCGAGCTGGTCAGTGCGGACACCTGGGCGGACTGCCACCGGCGCTTCGACCAGGGGTCGGTCAGCTGGAAGGTGGCGATGGGGGTCCTGGCCGCCACCAAGAACGATCCAGAACTGGCCACCCGCGCGGTCACCTGGGTGGAAGGGCTGGCCGAGCTCGCGGCGGAGGGCAAGTTCCTGTTCGCGGTCACCGATGTCGCCCTGGTGCTCCGCCGTCCGGAGTGATGCTGCAGTGGCAAGACGCCTGGCAGAGAGCGCTTTACGGGCCGGGCGGCTTCTACCGGCGACCGGAAGGGCCGGCCGGGCACTTCCGGACCGCTTCGCACGCGGCCCCCGACGAGCTGGCCGAGGCGATCGCCCGGCTCGCCGTTTCGGTGGGGGCAAGCCGAATTGTAGACGTCGGTGCTGGGCGGGGTGAATTGCTCACCTCCCTGGTTTCCCAGGATCTGAAAGAGCTTTGGGGCGTCGACGTGGTGGCCCGCCCGCCGGGCCTACCCTCGTCCGTCCAATGGGCCGCGGGGCTGAACGTGCTGCCGGACGAAGCCTTTGAAGACGCTCTGGTGATCGTCTGGGAGCTTCTCGACGTGGTGCCGCTGCCGGTGCTGGAGATCGACGAAAGGGGTTGCCCGTCGCTCGTTCTGGTCGACCCGAGAACCGGACGCGAGAAACTGGCGGGACCACCTCGTCCGCAATTTCGGCTCTGGATCGACGAATGGTGGCCGCCGGACGCCCTGGAGGAGGGCGATCGGCTCGAGGTCGGCCTGCCCCGCGATCTCTTCTGGCGCGACCTGACCGAGCGCGCCTGGCGGGCCGGGGCCCGAGCCGCACTCTGCGTCGACTACGCCCACACCCGCTCCGAACGCCCTGCTCAGGGCAGCCTGACCGGTTTTCGCAGCGGCCGCGCGGTGCCGCCGCGACCGGACGGATCGATGGACCTCACCGCGCACGTCGCCATCGACTCGATCGCCGGGACGACCATGTGGACCACTCAGGCCGACGCCCTGGCCGAACTGGGCGTACGCGATCAGGAACTGCTCGACCCCGGCGGCCTAGGTGGGTTCGCCTGGCTGCTGCAGATGCCCTGACGCCTGGGGCCCGGACCTCTCCATCCAGCGTTCCGGGCCGGACGCCTTGCGCGCTTGCTCGGCCCGGATCGACTGCACCGCAATGAGTTCCGAGGCCTCGGCCTGATCCAGGTGCGAGGCGGTGGGCGAGACCGGGCCGGCGGTGGAATGCATGGTGAAAGACGCCAGCCCGAGCCGCCGCTGCAACGGGCCCTGGGTCAGGCCGAGGCTCTGGGTGCGGGCGTGCGGGACGATGTCGAGGTGCCGGTAGATCCGGCCGCTGCGGATCAGCACGGCCTGGTCGGTGACGCGAACCCCGGAGCGCCCCCAGGAGATCGGGTCCACCCAGCGCGAACGCCTCGGCGCGGTGAGGAAATTCGCGGCCGGCCCGGCCCCGGTCAGGCCGGCGTCGACCACGTCCCACGGGTTCTCGCCCGGCCGCACCCCCAGATCGGGCAGGACCAGCGCGAGCACGCCGACCGCCTCGACCTTGGGCCCGACCGGCAGCAGGGTGCTGCCGGACTCCGAGTCGTTGTCGTCGCCCCCGTACCCGGCGATGTTCACGTGCACCGTCCACCAGCCCAGCTGCCGCCAGAGCAGGCCCTGGCTGAGCCGGACCGCCTGCACCCGGCCCGGCGGCACCGTCTGGGTACGCTGCTCGAGCAGGCCGTAGCGCAGGCGCAGACCGTCGGGCGAGTCGGCGATCCGGAAGCCGAAGCCGTTGCTGAACCGGGTCCAGAGCATGCCCGCGGCGCCCAGCAGCGGGGCGAACGAACCGGCCAGCGGGCCCGGATGCCCGATCCACAGGCTGATCCCGGCGAGCACCAGCACCCCGCCCACGAAGCCGATCGCCGGGCCGCTGACCAGCAGCGAAAGGATCAGCCGGCCGACCGGGACCTCCAGGGTGGAGCGCTCGGGCGCCTCCGGGGCCTCCGGCCCGTCGTAACGCACCCCGGCGGCCGAGGCCAGCAGATGGTTGCGCAGCACCCGGGCGTCGTCCTCGCGCAGGAACGAGAGCGCGACGTTGGACTCCTTGCCGCCGGCCACCTCCACGGTGAGCCGGGCCAGGCCGAGCAGCCGGGCCAGGAACGGCTGCACCACGTCGACCGCCTGCATCCGGTCCAGCCGGGCCCGGCGCTGCTGCCGGAACAGGATGCCGGTGTGCAGTTCCAGCGCCTCGTCGAGCACCCGGAACCGGGTGGCCCGCCAGGACGCGAAGGCCAGGCCGACCCCGGCCAGCACGATCAGCAGCAGGACCGCCCCGCCGCCGAGCAGCCAGCGCCCGGCCACGTGCGGGCCCTCGAAGTCGGCGTCACCGGCGATGAAGTCGTTGCCGAAGCTCTGCACCACGAACAGCAGCACCACGGCGATGACCTGCCAGGAACGCAGCAGCGGGGTGGCCGGGTGCATCAGGTGCCACTCGCCGTCGGCCAGGCCGGAGTACGCCGGCAGCCCCGGTTCCGGCGGCGGCGGTGCGGTGCTGGAGCCGGGTTCGGGCGGCTGGGTCACAGCCCCGCCAGCCGGGCCTCGCCGCGGGAGGCCAGCCGGTCGCGTAACCGGGCCGCCTCCTGAGCATTCAGCCCCGGGATGCGGGCGTCGGTACCGGCCGAGGCGGTGTGCAGCTGGACGTGCGCCACGTCGAACAACCGGTCGATCGGGCCGGCCTGCACGTCCACGAACTGCATCCGGCCGTACGGCACCACCACCAGGGCCCGGAACATCACCCCGTGCCGGATCATCAGATCGTCGGCCCGCTCTGCGTAACCCCAGGCCCCGACCTGGCGCCCGATCAGCCACCATTCCCAGGCGAACGTGGCCACGAGCAGCGCGCTGCCGATCCACAGCCAGGGGGTGAACAGCACCGCGAGAACGCTGAACACAACCACGCCAACGGTGTTCAGCAAGGCCGCGATCAGGCGTCTGACCTTGGCCAGGCCCGGCGAGATCGGCGTCCAGACCACACCGTCGGCATCGAACACGTCGCCCAGAGTCCCGGCCATAGTCGCAGGATGTCACACCCGCCCCGGCATACCTATAGGACGGCTATGTACCCGTCCCGACGCCCGGATCGCACCTCCCGGCGCCTTCTGCGGCCCGGGTATCCCGCTTCCTGCTGCCGGATCCGCTCCATCCGGGTGGATGCGTGACAGACTCGTCCGGGTGACCTCGACGGAGCCGGCGAGCAGCAGCACGGACCCGCGCGCGCTGACCGTGGCGCTCGGCTCCACCGGCCTGAGCACCTCCGACATGGTCCTCAACATCGGCCCCCAGCATCCGGCCACGCACGGCGTGCTGCGGCTGCGGATCGTGGTGGACGGCGAGCGGGTGCTGAGCGCCGAGCCGGTCGTCGGTTACATGCACCGCGGCGCCGAGAAGCTGTTCGAGGTGCGCGACTACCGGCAGATCATCGTGCTGGCCAACCGGCACGACTGGCTCTCGGCGTTCGCCAACGAGCTCGGCGTGGTGCTGGCCGCCGAGCAGCTGCTGGGCACCGAGGTACCCGAGCGCGCGGTCTGGGCCCGCACCCTGCTGGCCGAGCTGAACCGCATCCTCAACCACCTGATGTTCCTCGGCTCCTACCCGCTCGAGCTGGGCGCGATCACCCCGGTCTTCTACTCCTTCACCGAGCGCGAGGAGCTGCAGGCGGTGATGGAGGAGATCGCCGGCGGCCGGATCCACTACATGTTCAACCGGGTCGGCGGGCTGAAGGAGGACCTGCCGGCCGGCTGGCTGGCCCGGGTGCAGAAGACCAGCGCTTCGGTGCGGCGGCGGTTGCCCCGGCTGGAGGGCCTGATCGTCGGTAACGAGATCCTGCAGGCCCGGACTCGAGGGGTCGGGGTGCTCGACCGGCAGACCGCGGCGGCCTACGGGGTGAGCGGACCGGTGGCGCGAGCCAGCGGGCTGGACGTGGATCTGCGGCGGGACGACCCGTACCTGGCCTACGGCGAGCTGTTCGCGCCGGGTGGGCCGGGCCGGGTGGTCACCCGCACCGAGGGCGACTGCCTGGCGCGGTTCCAGGTGCTGCTGGAACAGGTTCACGTCAGCCTGGACCTGGTGGATGCCTGCGTGGACCGGCTGCGCTCACTGCCGCCGGGGCCGATCAACGTGAAACTGCCCAAGGTGCTGAAGGTTCCGCCGGGTCACGTCTACCGGTGGACCGAGAACCCGCTGGGCCTGAACGGGTACTACCTGGTCTCGAAGGGCGACAAGGTGCCCTGGCGGCTGAAGCTGCGCTCGGCCTCGTTCAGCAACGTCCAGGTGCTCAGCCGGCTTCTGCCGGGAACCCTGCTCTCCGATCTGGTCGCGATCCTGGGGTCCACCTTCTTCGTGGTGGGGGACGTCGACAAATGACAACTGGGGACGCGGTCGAGGGTTGGTCGCTCAGCAACCCTCGACCGCGTCCCCAGTTCCCGGATCATTTACGGCACTTGACCGTGCTCGCCCCTTCGCCCGCGTTTCGCGCAGTGTTGTTGCAGCGCACCACGTTCCCGCTGTGCCGTTTCGTCACGTTGATCGCGTAGCCGTTGCCGCGCACGGTGGACCGGTTGGCGCTGAACAGGTTCCGCCAGCCCCAGCCGTCCAGGATCTCGATCACCTTGTAGCCGTCGGCCCGCGAGTCCACCCCGATGTTGCCCGAGATCAGCCAGCCATTGCCCTTCACGTCGACCCAGCTGTCGCCCTCGGTCATCGCCGAACCGTCGAAGCGGTTGCCGTTCAGCACGCCGCCGCTGGTGCCCTCTTTGATGTCGACGTTCTCGGCGGTGGTGCCGGAGATCCGGTTGTTCAGGATGAAGTTGTCGTTGCTGGGATCGGGCTTGCAGTCGGTGTACTCGCACCAGTTGCTCTCGGCCGTGCCGATGTAGATGCCCTCGCCGAACTTCGGCTTCCGGTTGCCGGTGTCGCGGATCGTCAGCCCGCGCACCACATTGCGCCGGCTGCTGGTGCGCAGGTGCACCGCCTCGTCACCGATCCGCTCGACCAGGAGGTTCTGCAGGCCGATCCCGCGCCCGCGGTCGACCATCACCCCCTTCTGCCCGTTGCGCACGGTGAAACCGTCCACCCGCCAGTTGGTCGCGCCGTCGAAGTGCAGCGCGTAGCCGCCCTTGATCGCCCCGGCGTCGATCACCGCGTTGCGGCTGCCGCACAGGTAGATCGGCTTGGCCGCGGAACCGTCGCGGGTGGTGCGGAACTCGCCGTTGTACAGACCGTCGGCGAGCTGGATCGAGGCACCGGGCTCGGCCGTGTCCAGGGCCTTCTGCAGCTGGTCGCTGGTGGCCACCTTGACCGTGGCCTTGGGGCAGGTGAAGACCCCGATCGGCGCCTTCTTCCACTTGTTCACGGCGGGGAGTTTGGCCCGGGCAGCGGCGGTTCCGACTTCCTCGCCACTGCCGTCGTCGAGTTGCTCGTACTCCATCGCGTCGCCGGAGCCGTCGGTGCTGCTGCTCTCGGTCGGAGCTGGGGTGGGAGGCATCACCGGGGCGGGGGTGGCGACGGTTCGCTCGGCGCTGTTCTTCTCGTCGTCACCGCTGTGCCCGACCGCCCAGCCGGCGCCGAACGTCACCACCATGCCAAGGGCGGCAGCGGCCATCAGGGGACGATTGACCGGGCTGCTCATCGGCCCACCACCCGACGGCGGCGCGGCGGCACCGGGTTGCGGCGGGACTCGGCGATGGCCAGGTCGATCACCGTGGTGCCAACCGCCGGGGTCAGTTCCGGCGAGGCCGCCTCCCGGCCCTCACGCACGTCGACCTCAGCGTCGGGCTGCTGGCGCGGCCGGGTGACCTGGTTGCGCCAGTCCGCGGCCACCGGAGGCTCCAGGTCCAGATCCAGGGCCGGGCGATGGGTGGGGTTACGCCGCGGTTTCAGCTTGGGCACCGAACGGCGCAGCGTCTCGTTCCGGGCGACCGCGGGTTCACGGGTCGGCTCGGGCTGTGGTTCGGGGTGACGGGTCGGCTGCGGTTCTGCCCGGCGCACCGGCCTGGACTCGGGCATGGGGGTGGTAGCGGGGTTGCGGGCCGGAGTCGGCTCCGGGGTGATGGGGTTCCGGGGCGGGGCGGCAGGGTTGCGGGGCAAGGTGGTGGGGTTGCGAACCGGGGTCGGTACCGGGACGGCCACCGGGTTCGGGGCCCAGGCGTCCGGGTCCTGCACCGAATCCGACGACGCGACCGGCTCGTTGGCCGGGTGGGGTGCGCGCATCGGCCGGGTGCCCCGGACCGGCCGGGGCTCCGGAACCTGTGCGTACTGATGCTGGTCGGGCCGATCGGGCTGGTCGAAGGGCAACAGGGTCGCGGGCTCCGGCTCGTACGTCCGCTCCTCACGCCGGCGCCGGTCGCGCTTGGCGGCCGGTTCTTCCTCGGGCTGCGGCATTTCGTACTGCGGCAGCTCGGACGGCTGAGGCTCGTCCTGGGGTGTTTCGTACGGCAGCTTCTCGTAGTGTGGCACTTCGGGCTTTTCGTGGGTCTGCACCGGGTTCTCCCGTTCCCGGGCGGCTTCGCTCGCCGGTGGGTGCTCGCCGGTCGGTCCGCCCTTACCCAGCAGTGGATCAGCCAGGTAGGGGGTTCGGGTACCGCCACGCCGGGGACGGCTCATCAGCAGCAGCAAAAGACCGACGCCGATCCAGACCATCGTGAGCGGATGCAGAAGAATGCTCAGGAGCGAGTCTTTCGTGACCGTCCGGGACCAACCGGAATCATCGATCTCGATCAGCTGCGGCTGGTCACCGGAAACCCGCACGGTGTCGATCGCCGAGGTGCCCGAACCACGTAACTGGTTCCCGTTGGCCACACTTCCGGCCACCGCCCCCACGAAGGTGAACGCGTGCAGGGTGGCGCCGGAGGTGGAGTTGTCCCGCAGCGTGGCCACCGCGTCCCGCACGTGCACCCCGGTCGCCGCGCCGATCACGTTGTTCGAGGTGAGCTCCACCTTGGACTCGTCGCGCACCTGGATCCCGTTGACCTTGGCGTCCTTGACCGTGTTGCTGCTCAGCAGGATGTCCTTGGCCCGGTCGGAGACCACGATCCCGGAGTGCCCGCCGGTGACCGTGTTTCCCTGCACGGTGAGCGCCACCCCACCGGCCACATGCACCCCGATCCGGCCGTTGTTGCTGCTCTTGCTCGTGGTCAGGACGTTGTTGCCGAACGGGCGGACCGCGGCGCCGCTGGGCGAGGGGCCGTCGGCCATCGGGCTGCCGGAGATCACCACCCCGTCGCGGCCGTTCTCGCGCACGTCCAGCAGATTCAGCACCGAGCCCTCGACGTTGCGGTTGATCACCACGCCGTCGACCGCCGATCGTTCCACCCGGACCCCGGTGACCGTCGCCGAGTCCACGTTCCGGTGCAGCACCAGGCCGTCGACCAGGCTCTTGCTGATCACCGAGTCGGTCACCCGGGGCCCGGAGGAGCCGGAGATGAACAGCCCGAAGGCGTTTCCGGTCATCGTGGCGTTCTGGATCGCGGAGGCGAACGAGCCGGACTCGTCCTCCTGCAGGGTGCTGGGCAGTTTGCCCGCGGGCAGGATGTCGGTGTGGCTGGTGGCCCGCTTGGCCACCGGATCGTCGGTGACCCCGGTGGCGGCGTTGCCGTTGAGTTCGGTGTTCGGCGTCGAGCTGGCCGAGACCACCGACACCCCACCGGTGCGCCCGCTCCAGAACCCGAGCCGGTTGAACTTCGTGTACGAGACCACCAGCTGGCCGCTGGCCCGCACGTAGGCCCGGCCGTCGGACAGCCGGGTGTCCGGCCGGCCGTGCGACTCGTCCCAGCTCTGGATGCTGATCGGCGCGGTCGCCGAGCCGTTCAGCCGGATCCGGCCGCCGTCGGTCACGATCGAGGTGAAACCCTCCGGCCCGGAGGACATCTTGATCTTCAGCGGGCGGCTGGGGCTGATCGACAGCGTGGCCCCGGGCCCGACCAGGATGTGCTCACGCAGCAGGAACGAGCCGTCGGCCTGCGGAACCAGCTTGTCGGCGGACAGCTTTCGCAGGTCGGTCCAGCTGTAGGGCTTGCGCCGGGCGGTCAGCACCAGGGTGAACTGGCCGTTCGGCTGGGCCCGGTACGGCCCGGTGATCTTCTTCTCCTTCTTGACCTGGGCGTTCAGCAGCGCCTGGGTGACCCGCCGGTCCTCCCCGGCCACGATCTCGGCCTGCCGGTCCGGATCTACTCGCGCAGACCGGGCCGCCAGCCCTTCGACCTCTTTACCCCCGGCGGGCCGCTCGGCCGCCGTCACCCCGGAGACCCCGAACGCGGTGACCAGACCACCGGCCAGCACCACCGCGGCCAGCCCCGAGATCACCCGAAAACGTTTAGCGGACATCGAGAACCACCCCGCGCCGCGGCTCGTCGAGCTGCTCCAGGCCGAGCGAGGCGTTGTCCTGCCCGTCGCCCCCGACCTGGTCGGAGTGCCGGGTCAGCCAGCCCTGCTTGTTCATCGTGACGAAGGCGTAGAGCTTGATCGGCAGCGAGATCATGATCACCACGAGGGTGACCACCGGCAGCAGGAAGATGTCGGCCGGGTGCCGGCGCAGGTGCGAGACGCTGCGCACCAGCCGCCCGGCCATCAGCCAGCACAGCGCCAGCAGCACGCCGCCCCAGCCCGGCGTCATCCGGGAGAGCACCAGGTAGGTCAGGGCCATGCCCATGGTCACCGGGGTGAGCAGGATCTGCAGCACGGTGATCTTGGAGACGAACGGCACGTCGCGCAGCCAGCCCTTCCACAGCGCGGTCAGGTAGCAACGGTAGGAGTTGCGACTCCAGCGCACCCGCTGCTTGACGAAGGCGCTGAAGGTGGCCGGGAACATCGACAGCGCCTGGGCGCTGGACTGGAACACGGTCTGGTAGCCGGAGGCCAGCACCAGCCAGGTCAGCCGGCCGTCGTCACCGGCCACGCAGCGCCGGCCCAGGAAGAACTCGTGCTCCAGGTTCTCCAGCACCGGCAGCACCGCCGCCCGCCGGTAGGCCGCGGTGCGGCCGGACACGCAGATCACCCCACCGGCCCGGCCCATCGCCGGCACGTAGTCGTAGTAGCGCAGGTCGATGATCCAGTCGGCGATCACCCGCCAGACGCTGGACCAGCGCTTGTACACCTTCTGCTGGGTGGCCACCGCCCCGACCTGCGGATCCTGGAACGGCATCTGCACGGCGGCGAGAAGGCCCGGCTCCCAGGCGGTGTCGGAATCGGTCAGGACCAGCACCTCGCCCCGCGCGGCCCGGATGCCCACGCCCAGCGCGGAACGCTTGCCCCGGTGCTCGAACGGCAGCACCCGCAGCCGGGGGTCGCCCACCCGGTTGAGCATCTCGATGCACTCGACGTCCTCGACGTCCGGCACCACGATCAGTTCGGAGGGCCCCTGCGACAGCCAGGTCGCCAGGCAGCGCTTCAGGATCTCGACGTCCTCCCGGAACGACGGCACGACCACCGACGTGGTGGTGACGAACTGATTGCTGACCGGCCGGTAGACCCGGGACAGCAGCCAGCGGTAGATCCACAGGCTCCAGACGATGACCCCGGCCACCCCCAGGGGCATCCAGGCCCGGGCGTCCTGCACCGAGTCCCAGGGCACGAGGGCGTTGACGACCTCCAGGGGCCTGGCCGCCACGGGCACGGTTGCGAGCACGGGCGCGACTGCGAACGGCAAGACCTCTCCTGGGGCTCTACGACCTGGGTGCTGACGATCGGGTACCCAGCGTAGTTAGGAGAGCGCGCCCAAACGGCCGTACCGGCAGGAATGTCCGTTCGGCTGATGTTTGAGTCACCCTAGCGCCCAGGGGTTTTCCTACTGGCGCAGAGTTCCCTCCGAGCCCGTCGGATCCCAGCCTTCACACCGGCAACCGGTGCCTCAGCGTTACCGCTCGGAGGGGTCCCGGGGCTGGTCCTCGTCGTCCGGGGGAACCCGGCACCAGCGCTGGACCACGAACCCGGCCACGCTCAGGGCGAGGGCCCCGGCCGCCGCCACCAGCGCGGTCACGAAGCGGGTGAGCCGGTCACCGAGCAGGTCGGGCAGCAGGACCAGGCCCTGGCCGAGGTACCAGCCCAGGATCAGCGCCCCGCCGTAGGCCGCGGCCTTGGCCAGCACCGCGGTACGGGCGGCGACCAGCGGATCGATCGGGCGGCGCACGCCGGAGCGCTCGGCCGGAGCGGTGCGCTGCCAGCGGCGCATCGGCAGCCCGGCGGCGATCATCACCAGGACCAGGACGACCAGGCCGGCCACCGCGGTCCAGGGCAGCGGCGGAGCCTGGTGGCCCTGCCCCGTCCAGGTGTCCAGCAGCACCCAGCAGACCGCCGTGGAAACCACCCCGATCAGCAGGGTGGTGCCGAGTTTGGCGCCCTTCACCGGATCACGACCAGTGCTCGAGCGAAAGTTCCGGGCGGTGCCGCAGCGAGAGCCGGTCGGGCGCCTCCTCCAGCAGCGCGGCCACCTTCTGCGGCCCGCTGTCGGTGAGCAGTTCGGCGTGCCCGTCCAGCGCGTGCCAGGGGGCCAGCACGAAAGCCCGCTCGTGGGCCCGGGGGTGCGGCAGGGTCAGCGTCTCGTCGTAGCTGCGCAGGTTGCCGTAGCTGATCACGTCGATGTCGAGGGTGCGCGGGCCCCAGCGCTCGACCCGCTCGCGGCCGTGGTCGGCCTCGATCCGGTTGGCCAGGGCCAGCACGTCGCGGGCGCTCAGCGTGGTGGTGGCCAGCACCACCGCGTTCAGGTAGTCGGGCTGGTCCGGGCCGCCCACCGGATCGGTCTGGATCACCGGGGACACGGCGGTGAGCTCGACTCCCTCGGCGGCCCGCAGCTCCTTCACCGCGTCGCGAAGGATCATCAGCCGGTCGCCCAGGTTGGTGCCCAGCGCCAGGACGATCGGCACCGGTTCCTTGGGGGCGCGCTCCAGGGTGATGGTGCGCTCGCGGCGCAGGGCCACCACCACGTCGGCGAACGACTCGGTGATCGGGGCCTGGGGCTTGTGCACCGCGACGTCGGCGGCCAGCACCCCGTCCGCCTCCAGGCAGGCCAGGGCGATCCGCTCGGCCAGGGTCTCGATCAGGTCGACCGGCTCACCGCGCACGATCTCGGCCACCGTCCCGGCCAGCACGCCGTAGTCGGCGGTCTTGCTCAGGTCGTCCCCAGCCGCGGCCGCCGTGACGTCGGTGTGCAGCACCACGTCGACGGTGAAGTCCTGGCCCTCGCGGCGTTCGAACTCGAACACCCCGTGGTGGCCGCGGGCCGTGACCCCGAAAAGCCGGATCTGGTCCAGCAGCCGCCCGGAGGCTGACGTCATCGGGCCGAAGCCCAGTCCCGCACTCACAGTGTCCCCGCTGTCCTTCCCGAACGCGTGTGCTCCCGGACCACGGCCCCGACCCGCACGGCGTCCACGCTGGCGCGCACCGCGTGCACCCGGACGCACCAGACCCCGGCGAGCGCCGCCAGCGTACTGATCGCCGCGGTGGCATCGTCGCGTTGGCCGACCGGGGCGGGCGCGGCGTCCGGCCCGGCCAGCAGGCTGCCCAGGAATCGTTTGCGCGAGGCCCCGACCAGCACCGGCCGGCCGAGCCCGGCGAAGGCCTCCAGCCGGGCCAGCAGTTCCCAGTTGTGCTCGGCGTTCTTGGAGAAGCCGAGGCCCGGGTCGAGGATCACCTGGTCCGGGTCCACCCCGGCCGCGACCAGCGCGTCCAGGCTCTGCAGGAGTTCGGCCGAGACCTCGGCCAGCACGTCGTCGTAGCGCGCGGCCAGGTCGTGCTCGGCCCGGCCGAGCGCCTGCACCCCGCGCCAGTGCATGGCCACGAACGCGGCTCCGGACTCGGCCACCAGGGCCGGCATCGCGGTGTCCCACCGGCCGCCGCTGACGTCGTTCACCAGCACCGCGCCGGCTTCCAGGGCGGCCCGGGCCACGCTTGCGCGCATCGTGTCGATGCTCACCGCGATGCCCTCGGCCGCCAACCGCCGGACCACCGGCACCGTGCGGCGCAGTTCCTCTTCCTCGGACACCCGCTCGGCGCCCGGGCGGGTGGACTCGCCGCCGACGTCCACCAGGTCCGCGCCCTCGGCCCGCAGCTCCAGACCATGGCGCACCGCGGCGTCCGGATCGAGCCAGCGGCCGCCGTCGCTGAACGAGTCGGGCGTGACGTTCAGGACGCCCATCACCAGGGTTCGTTCCAGCCTGCTCCCGTTCGGCAGACCGGGCAGGCTCCCGGCGGTACCCCCTGTGTGCGTCACGGCCTTTTCCTCTATGTGCTTGAAGTCAGCGAACGTGCCCGGCGATCAGGCTCATCGCCTCGGCCCGGGTGGCGGGGTCGCGCAGCTGCCCACGCACCGCCGACGTCACCGTACGCGAGCCCGGCTTGCGGACGCCACGCATCGACATGCAGAGGTGCTCACACTCGAGTACCACGATCACTCCGCGTGGTTTGAGGTGTTCAACCAGTGCATCGGCGACCTGGGTGGTGAGCCGTTCCTGGACCTGCGGTCGCTTTGCGTACACGTCGACCAGCCGGGCCAGCTTGCTCAGCCCGGTGATCCGGCCGTCGGTGCTGGGGATGTAGCCCACGTGCGCCACCCCGTGGAACGGCACCAGGTGGTGCTCGCAGCAGGAGTAGAGCTCGATGTCGCGGACCAGCACCATCTCCTCGTGCCCGAGGTCGAAGGTTGTGGACAGCACGTCGGCCGGGTCCTGCCGCAGCCCGGCGAACATCTCGCCGTAGGCCCGGGCGACCCGGTCCGGGGTCTCCAGCAGACCGTCGCGGTCCGGGTCCTCCCCGATCGCGAGCAGGATCTCCCGGACGGCTGCTGCGATCCGGGGTGTGTCGACGGCCGCCTCTAGGGGGGTGTCCAGCTCGTGTGCCACGTCAGTTCTCCAGATGCTTTCCGGCCGCGCTTCCCCCTGCGTCGCCACGGCCCGGTTCAGATGAAAATCCCCGCAGATCCCGAAGGATCTGCGGGGACTCGTTGATCGAAGAACTTAGTTCAGATCTCCGTAGTCGGCACCATTCGCGCTCCCGTTGGCCGAACCGTTCGCCGAGGCGGTGGCACTGCTGCCGTTCGCCACCGCGCGGCGCTCGGCCGGGCTGAGGACCGGCGGGATGTCGGAGACCGCGCGGCGCTCGCTGGAGAGCCAGACCGGCCGGACCGGGCGCTTGCGCACCCCGGCGAAGATCTCGGCCAACTCGCCCCGGTTCAGGGTCTCCTTCTCCAGCAGCGCCAGCACCAGCTGGTCCAGGATGTCGCGGTTCTCGACCAGCGCCTCCCAGGCCTCGTCGTGCGCCGCCTCGATCAGCCGGCGGACCTCGTCGTCGACCACTCCGGCGACCTCTTCGGAGTAGTCCCGCTCGTGGCCCATGTCGCGGCCCAGGAACACCTCACCGCTGCCCCGGCCCAGCTTGATCGCGCCGACCCGCTCGGACATGCCGTGCGTGGTCACCATCGAGCGGGCGATCCCGGTGGCCTTCTCGATGTCGTTCGAGGCACCGGTGGTCGGGTCGTGGAAGATGATCTCCTCCGCCACCCGGCCGCCGAGCGCGTAGGCCAGCTGGTCCAGCATCTCGTTGCGGGTGGTCGAGTACTTGTCGTCCTGCGGCAGCACCATGGTGTAGCCGAGGGCGCGACCGCGCGGCAGGATCGTGACCTTGGTGACCGGCTCGGTGTTGTTCATCGCCGCCGCCACCAGCGCGTGCCCACCCTCGTGGTACGCGGTGATCTTGCGTTCCTTCTCGCTCATCAGCCGGGTGCGCTTCTGCGGCCCGGCGATGACCCGGTCGATCGCCTCGTCCAGCG
This sequence comes from Kineosporia babensis, assembly GCF_021129305.1. Lineage (GTDB taxonomy): Bacteria > Actinomycetota > Actinomycetes > Actinomycetales > Kineosporiaceae > Kineosporia > Kineosporia babensis. The sequence goes on from NZ_JAJOMB010000010.1 coordinate 255,587, forward strand.
CCCGGTCGTCGATCACCCGGGCGTTGGCCCGGGCGGTCAGCAGCGCGGCCTCGTTCAGCACGTTGGCCAGGTCGGCACCGCTGAACCCGGGGGTCTTGCGGGCCACTCCCTCCAGGTCCACGTCGGGCGCCATCGGCTTGCCCTTGGAGTGCACCGAGAGGATCTTCGTGCGGCCCTTCATGTCCGGCGGCTCGACCGCGATCTGCCGGTCGAAACGGCCCGGGCGCAACAGCGCCGGGTCCAGGATGTCGGGCCGGTTGGTGGCCGCGATCAGGATGACGTTCGTCTTGACGTCGAAGCCGTCCATCTCGACCAGCAGCTGGTTCAGGGTCTGCTCGCGCTCGTCGTGACCGCCGCCCAGGCCCGCACCACGGTGCCGGCCGACCGCGTCGATCTCGTCGACGAAGATGATCGCCGGGGCGTTCTCCTTGGCCTGGGTGAACAGGTCACGCACCCGGGAGGCACCGACACCGACGAACATCTCGACGAAGTCGGAACCGGAGATCGAGTAGAACGGCACCCCGGCCTCGCCCGCGACCGCCCGGGCCAGCAGGGTCTTACCGGTACCGGGCTGGCCGTACAGCAGCACGCCCTTGGGGATCTTGGCGCCGACCGCCTGGAACTTGGCCGGCTCGGCCAGGAACTCCTTGATCTCGTGGAGCTCCTCGACCGCCTCGTCCGCACCGGCCACGTCGGCGAAGGTCACCTTGGGGGTGTCCTTGCTGACCAGCCGGGCCCGGGACTTGCCGAAGTTCATCACCCGCGAGCCGCCGCCCTGCATCTGGCCCATCAGGAACCAGAACACGGCCAGCAGCAGGATCAGCGGGAGGATGCCGATCAGCAGGCTCGACCACCAGGACGAGCGCGGTACCTCGTCGTTGAAGCCCTTGGCGGGCTCGTTGGCCTTCAGCAGCTCGATGATCTCGTCACCGCGCTGCGAGATGTAGTTGGCCTCGACCTTTTCGTAGTCGTCGATCTCGTTGCCGGGCTTCAGCGTGAGCTCGAGGCGCTGGTCGCCGTCGATCACCACGGCGCTGTCGACCTTGCTCTGCTCGATCAGCTCGATGGCCCGGTAGGTATCGATCTTCTTGAACTGGTCGGGCGCGAACACGCGGGCCCCGATGATGAGCAGGACCACGAAGACGATCACCCAGATCGCCGGCCCCCGCGTCAGTCGTTTGACGTCCATGCCGTGTGTTCACCTGGGGCCGCCAAGGCCCCGACCCTCCTGCTCGTGCTCAATAGGACGACGGTACACCGATGCCCACAGACCTACCTGTGTCAACCCGGTTCGGCCCGTGCGCATCTTGCTGAATGTCGCCGCTGCGCCGGTGTGGACCCTGGCGTGAAAGCACGGGCGTCCGGCGGGCAGCTATCAGGGGAACGGAGGAACCTGCCCGCCTGTTCCGCCCGGCAACTGCCCGGCCGCACTTCACAGCTACTTGCTCAGCTCGAGTACACGTGCTCCGCCAAGGTGCCCACCACCCGCAGGTTGCGGTACTGCTCGGCGTAGTCGAGGCCGTAGCCGACCACGAACTCGTTGGGTATGTCGAACCCGACGTAGCGGACCTTGAGATCCACCTTCATCGCGTCGGGCTTGCGCAGGAGCGTGCAGACCTCGACCGAGGCCGGCCCGCGTGAGCTCAGGTTGGCGATCAGCCAGGACAGGGTCAGCCCGGAGTCGACGATGTCCTCGACGATCAGCACGTGCCGACCGCTGATGTCGCGGTCCAGGTCCTTCAGGATGCGGACCACGCCGGAGGACTTGGTGCCCGAGCCGTAGGACGAGACCGCCATCCAGTCGGTCTCGTAGCTGCGGTGCAGGGTGCGGCTGAGGTCGGCCATCACCATGATCGCGCCCTTGAGCACACCGACCAGCAGAACCTCCTGCCCGGCGTAGTCCTTCTCGATCTGCGCGGCCATTTCGGCCAGACGATCCTGGATCTGCTCCTCGGTGAGAAGGACCTTCTCCAGGTCAGACCCCATGTCGGAGGCGTCCACAAGTCTCCCAGGTACGTTCGGAGGTGGGGCGCGCCGGATCCGGCGGCCCTTCAGCCTGCCACAATCCGCCGACGCAGGCAGACCCGGGCCCCCGGCCCCCCGGGCGAGGCTCGCATCACCTCGGCCAGCACCCGGCCCGGCAGCGCCACCTGACCTCGCCGGTCGGCCACCAGCTTGTCCAGGGCGAGGGCGTGGCGATGGGTCAGCGAGCCCGCCGGGCAGCCGGCTCGCGCAGCGGCGGCCAGCAGTGCGCGACGGCGGATGGCCGGCAGGGCGGCCAGCAGAGGTTCGACGGCCAGGAGCAGAGCAGAGGACGTGGGCGGCCCGGTGACGGTGCTTGTGGCAGTGAGGTGGTGAGTGACGGCAGGCGCCGGCCCGTGGATCGGGGCAGCTCCGATTTCGCTATCAGCGTCATCCGCAGACCCCCGGACGCTTCGTGTACCCGTGGTGCCATGCGTACCGGGTGTACACGTTTCCGAGTCTTCAGTGGTGCCGCTCCGGGCCCGGGCGAGCGCCTCGGCGAAGAGTTCGGCAGCCAACGTGTCCAGGGCGTCGGCGTCTTCGCGCAGCAGATCCGCGCTCCGGGCCAGGGCCTCGGCCGTGCCCGAGCCCAGGGCCTTCTCCAGCTCGCCGGACAGCCGCCGCACCCGCACCCGGGTATAGGCCGGGTCCTGATTCGCGGGATCGTGCCAAGGGTGCAGCCCGAGGGCCGCCCCGGCACCCGCGACGACCTCACGCCGCACCCCCAGGAAAGGCCGCCGGAATAACCCTCGCCGCACTGGCATCCCCGCCAGGCTGCGCGCCCCCGACCCCCGGCCGAGCCCCAGCAGCACCGTCTCGGCCTGATCGTCCAGGGTGTGCCCGAGCAGGACCGCCGCCGCGCCGTGCCGCGCCGCCGCCTCTTCCAGCGCGGCGTACCGAGCCGCCCGCGCCACTGCCTCCGGCCCTCCCCCACCACCGGAACCGCCACCGGGACCACCGGCGTCCACAGCCAGAAACTCGACCGGCGCCAGCCCCAACCGACGACACTGCTGCGCCGCCCGCGCCCCCGCCGCCGAACCCTCGGCCGACCAGCCGTGATCCACCACGACCGCCCCGGCCCGAAAACCGTGCGCCCGGGCCGTGGTCAGAGTCACCGCGGCCAAGGTCAGCGAATCAGGCCCACCGCTGCAGGCCACCAGAACCAGCGCCGGCCCTGCGTCCGAGCCGCCCGAGCCGCCCGAGCCGCCCGAGCCGCCCGAGCCGCCCGAGCCGCCCGAGCCGCCCGAGCCGCCCGAGCCCAAGGCGCGCCGACCCCCGCCGGCGCCCACCCCGTCCTCAGTTACCCGACCACCGCCAAAGCCGCGCCGACCCCCGCCGGCGCCTACCCCGTCCTCAATTTCCTGGCCGCCGCGAGAGCCGCGCCTACCTGCCCCGGTGCTGCGAGCGTCCCCCGTCAGCCTTTCGGCGAAGACATCGCGCAGACTGTCCCGCACCGCCACGTGGACGGCCGTGAGCACGTCATCCATGCACCCGCCGCACCCAGGCGTTCGCGTCGTTGATCTCCTCGGGCTGAGGCAGCGTGTTCGGCGAGGTCCAGACCGCGTTGAAGCCGTCCATGCCGACCTGGTCCACCACGCCCCGCACGAACTTCGCCCCGTCCGCGTACTGCCGGGCCTTGGCGTCCAGCCCCAGCAGCCGGCGCAGGATCTGGTCCACTGCGCCCCGGCCCGCCCGCCGCCGGGTGAACCGCTGGCGGATCGTGGCGACCGTGGGCACCACCTGCGGGCCGACGTCGTCCATGATCACGTCCGCGTGGCCCTCCAGCAGCGACATCACCGCGGTGATCCGGGCCAGCCGGCGGCGCTGCTCGGGAGTCTGCACGGCGTCCAGCACCGAGCGGCCCTCGCCCTCCCCGCGGATCACGTCCGGCAGCCCGCGCAGCGCCTGGGTGAGCCGGTCGGTCACCTGGCCCGGCTCCAGCATCAGCTCGCCGATCAGGCCGCGGACCTCGGACAGCAGGTGCTCGGTGAGCCAGTCGGAGGCGGTGAACTGCACCCGGTGGGTCTCCTCGTGCAGGCACACCCAGAGCCGGAAGTCCTCGGGCACGACCTCCAGATCGCGCTCCACGGCCACGATCGTGGGCGCGATCAGCAGCAGCCGGCCGGGCTGGGCGAAGGCGTCGTACTGGCCCAGCACCCGGCTGGAGAGCACCCCCAGCAGCGCCCCGATCTCAGCCCCGGTGACCCGCGCTCCGATCGCGCTCTGCCGCGTACCGGGCAGCGGTTTACCCCGCTCCTCGTTCTTCTCCTGCAGGTCTTTCATCACCGGCGCCAGCAGGGCCCGGAACGCCGCGATGTTGGCCTTGGCCCAGCCCGGCCGGTCGACCACCAGCACGCCCTCGCCGGGGGTGGCGTGCAGCCCGGTGACCGACTGCACGTGCGGGTGCGCGGTGATCGCGGCCTGCCGCAGCTCGCCGACGATCTGCTGGGCCTCGGCGGTGCTCACCTCGGGGCCGGAGCGGCCGACCCGGGCCGCGGTGCGGGCCGCCAGGTCCCAGTTGATCATCGTGTCGACCGGTTCGGGCGCCAGAGTGCTCGGGGAATCCGCTGCCATGGATCAACGGTACGTGCATCCGGGTGAGGCCGAACCTCCAGTCTCTAGCAGCCGCACCCGGCGAGTTCGGCGGCGAACGCGTCGAGCGCCTCGCGGGCGGCCACGGTGGAGGGCACCTGGTCGGCCATCACGGCGAAGGTCAGCAGCCGGCCGTCGGTCACCACCACGGTCCCGGCCAGCGAGCTGACCCCGCTCAGGGTGCCGGTCTTGGCCCGGACCAGGCCGGTCGCGGGCTTCTCGGACTTGGCCTCGAAGCGCTCGGCGAGGGTGCCGGAGACCCCGGCGATCGGCATCCCGGTGAGCACCGGGCGCAGGCCCTGGGACTCGTCGGAGGCGGCCAGGGCGAGCACCGCGGTCAGGGTCTGGACCGGAATTGCGCTCTGAGCGGAAAGCCCGCTGCCGTCGGCCAGCGAGGTCTCGTCCACCGGTACGTCGTGCTCGGCCAGTTCGGCCAGGACCGCCGGGCCGGTGTCGGTGAAGGTCGCACCCTCACCACGCTCGATCGCCACCAGCCGGCCGAGCGCCTCGGCCGCGGTGTTGTCACTGTGGTCGAGGGTGAACTCCACCTGGTCACCGATCGTGGCCGACTTCACCTCGCCGAGCGGGGTGGCGCCCTCGGGAGCCTCGCCCCGGGTGACCTTCTTCGACACTTTCAGGCCCTGGTCGGCCAGGGCCTCGGCGAACACCTTGGCAGCGGCCATCCCCGGATCCTGCGAGCGGGGCACGTAGTTGCCCTCCTTGAGCCGGCCCGCGCTGATCTCCACCGAGTAGACCGGCGCCACGTAGCCGATGTTCACGTCCGACTGGTCCCAGCCCGCAGCCATCGCCGGCCCCTCGAACAGGGTGTCGTCGAGGATCACCCGCACGCTGCTCTGCCCGGATGCCTCCAGCGCAGCGGCAGTCTGCTCGGCCAGCGTGGCCAGCCCGGCATGCCCGTTCACCGCACCTTCGTCGCTCTCCCCGGCGCCCAGCAGCACGTCTCCGCCGCCGACCAGGTAGACCGTGCGGCCCTCACCCACCGTGGTGGTGCTCAGGGTGTGCTGCGAGCCCAGCGCCGACAGCGCGGCCGTGGTGGTCAGCAGCTTGGCGGTGGAGGCCGGGGTCCGGGCGGCGCCGGCCGCCCGGCTGAGCAGGTGCTCCCCGGTCAGCGGGTCCAGAACGTCCACCGAGACCGATTTGCCCAGGTCCTTGCTGGCCATCAGCTCACGCATGCGTTGTGTGAGCTTCGTCGCGGAGATCTCCGGGGCATCGGTACTGACCGCAGGCAGAACCGCACGTGACTGTTGCTGCGGGAGCACGGCTCCGGGCACCCGATCGGTCAAGGGACCAATGGCCTCTTGGGGGGATCCGGACTGCCGATCGCCGAAAGGACCAAGTACCGTCAGGGCGGCGATCAGTGCGGCGACGAGAACAGCGAGAACGACGGTGAGGCGGAGCACCAACCGCTTGGCCGTCCGCTGGGTGACGTCAGACACGCCGGTCACACCTCATGATCCATCGGTTCGAGAATACTCTGGGCCGCTCACTCACATGCCGGAAGGTAGCGAACAACCCGTGGACTTCGACGTCACCATCGAGATTCCCAAGGGACAGCGGAACAAGTACGAGGTCGACCACGAGAGCGGCCGGATCCGCCTGGACCGGATGCTCTTCACCGCGACCCGTTACCCGGCCGACTACGGCTTCATCGACGGCACCCTGGGCGAGGACGGCGACCCGCTGGACGCGCTCGTGCTGCTGGAGGAGCCCACCTTCCCGGGTTGCCTGGTCAAGTGCCGGGCGATCGGCATGTTCCACATGCGCGACGAGAAGGGCGGCGACGACAAGATCCTGTGCATCCCCTCGGGCGACCCCCGCCTCGAGGTGTTCCAGGAGCTGACCGACGTCAACGAGTTCTACCGCCTGGAGATCCAGCACTTCTTCGAGACCTACAAGGACCTCGAGCCGGGCAAGTCCGTCGAGGACGCCGCCTGGGCCAGCCGGGCCGCCGCCGAGGCCGAGATCGAGAACTCGCGCAAGCGGCTGCTCGACGCCGGTGGCGTCTACCCGCACTGATCTCTGATCTGACGCGGCTGAGGCGGGGCTCCCCTTCGTAGGGGCGCCCCGCCTCAGTGGTTTTGCTTACGGACGCTCTCAGCTGCGGCTTTTGCGGATTTCAGACCCGCCCGGCGTAGGGCATGGCCCCGGAGCTGCGCAGCGGGACGATCCGGATCTGGGCGCCGGTGTAGGGCGCCTCGATCATCTGGCCATTACCGACGTACATGGCCACGTGGTGGATGCTCTCCGGGTTGCTCACGCTGGTGCCGAAGAACAGCAGGTCCCCGGGGCGCAGGTTGCCGTACGAGACGTGCTCGACCGACTGGTACTGCAGCCGGGACGAATGCGGCAGGGCGACGCCTGCCTGAGCCCACGCCTTCATGGTCAGGCCGGAGCAGTCGTAGCTGCCCGGCCCCTCGCCGCCCCACTGGTAGGGCAGACCCAGACGGCCTTTGGCCCAGGCCACCGCCGAGGCGCCGGCCGAACTGCTCCCGCTGGACGAACCCGAGCTGTTCGAACTGCCCGAACTGCCTGAACTGCTCGAACCAGAGGACGCTTCGGCGCCACTTCCGCTTCCGGTCCCGCTGCCGTTGTGGCCGGCCGGTCGGTCGTTGTCGACGGCTTCTCGGGCCGTGGCCTCCCGCTGCTGCTCGGCCTGCCGGCGCAGCCCTTCCTCGCGCTGCCGCTCGACCTCGATCGAGGTGCGCCGGGTCTGCGCCAGCTCGGCCAGCAACTGGTTCTTCTGAGCGGTGTCGGCGGCCAAGGCATCGCGCGCCACCCGGGAGCGCTGCGCGGCCTCCTGCTTGGCCTCCGCCAGCTCGTCGGCGGCCGCCTGCCTGCGCTTCAGGGCCTCTTCGGCCTGCGCCGTGAGGCTGTTGGCGACCACCCGGGCCGAGTCGGCCTTACGTACCGTGCGCTGCTGCTGCCCGGCCACGATCTGCATCATCGAGGCCCGGGCCAGCACGCTCTGCGGCCCCTTGGGCGAGAGCAGCACCTCCAGGTCAGCCAGATTCCCGCCGTTGCGGTAGGCCTGCGCCGCCAGCTTCCCGACCTGCTCCTGGGCCCCGTCCAGGCGCTCGCCGGCCTGCTTCGCCACGACCTGGGCAGCGTCGGCCGTCTTCTGCGCCTCGGCCAGCTTCACCTGAGCCTGGTTGAACCGCTCGGCCGCCTGGCTGAGGGCAAGCTCGGCCGCCTCCACCCGTTGCTGCGACTTACGCAGCTGAGCCTGGATCACCGCCACCCGCGAGGCCACCGCGTCGGCCTGCTGCTGCGCCCGCCGCACCTCGCCCGGACCCGGAATCGGTTCGTCCGCCGCCGCACTCAGCGCCGGACCGGTCACCAGTGCCGCCGCCAGGACGAGCACCCCCGCCACGTCCCGTACCCGTCGAGTTCGCACCTTGCCGCCTCTCTCCGCCTGGCATCTCACAGCGAAGTTCGACGGCCTCCCCCACCACCTTTAGCCCGCCCGGGTGACGCCCGAACGGGTCCCAGCTCACCGTCCCCCACCCAGCCCCACCTCGGCCAGTCCCATCAGCGCCACCCCCAACCAGCTCCACCAACGCAAGAGCCCTGGTCCCGCCGAACCCTCCAACCGCAATCCCGGGTGCAGTCCCACACAACCCACACCGCCCCGCACCGCCCCCAGCCCCACCAGCACCCCGCCCGTCCCCGCCAAAACGCCTCGTGGGCGTCACCTTCGGAAGGTGACGCCCACGATGTCGGCCGTTGGTCGGACGGCTCTCACAGCACTAGATCCTGGTTCCGCCACGGCGGCCCACCAGAGCCAGAACAGCGGCGATCACGACCAGCGCGACACCCAGCCAGATCAGGATCTGACCGACGCCACCGAAACCGATGACCGCGAGAACAACACCGACGATGATGAGAATGAGCCACAGAGGCATGAACAGCTCCCAGTTACGCTAAGCGGCGTCTAAGCGCCATCCCGTTCTTTCCGACACCAAGATCGAATCACGGGGCGCGTGGGGCGGCATGTCGAGATGTCCCTCCCTGCACCGAATCACCTGCTGTGGCGGATTCGGGAAAGCTACGTCATCATTCGCCGCAAAGGTCGACCAGCAGCCCGAGCATGGTGACCACTTCCTCGGGTGAGCCGACCCGGTACTGGGCCTGGGTCTCCCCCGGCCCGACCCGCACCGAAACGTCGCCCTCCTGAGCCCGCAGCACCGCGAAACCCCGCTCGTCGGTGACATCGTCGCCCACGAAGAGCACGGCGTCGGCCCCGGTGATCGAGCGCAGCCGCCGCAGCGCAGTGCCCTTGTTGATCGAGACCACCGACAGCTCAACCACTTCCTTGCCATGGGTGAGATGCACCCCGGGCAGCGCGGCCGGACCGTCCAGCGCTTCCTGGGTGGCCGCTGCGGCCGCCGGGCGCTCGGCGCGACGGGTGTGCAGCACCACGCCGGTGGGCTTGACCTCCACGTGCGTGCCCGGGTGCCGGGCGCTGATCGCCTCGAGCTCGGCGGTGGCCTTGGCCAGCAGCGCGGCCTGGGCCTCGTCGGGCGCGGAGTTCACCACGGCATCGCCCAGCGGGTCACGGAACTCGGCGCCGTGGCTGCCCACCAGCAGCGCGCGGGCCGGCGGGTTGGCCACCCGGACCAGATCGTCCAGCCGACGGCCGGAGACCAGCGCCACCCGTACCCCGGGCAGGGTGGACAGCTCGTTCAGGTGCCGCAGGGCGCGCGGCAACGGCCTTGCGGCGTCCGGGTTCTCGACGATCGGCGCGAGCACCCCGTCGAAGTCGAAGGCCAGCAGCAGCGATGGGTGCATGGCGAAACCCTCGAGCGCGGTGACCAGTCCGAGCGAGAGTGGCAGACGCCGGTCGGGCTGGTCGATCAGCACCAGCGGGTCGTCCAGCACGTGGCCCGGCTCCTCCAGGTCCTCCGCGTCGTCGAGATCCGGCTCGGCGATCACGGTTCCACCCTCGGGCACGAAATCGCCCTGGTGCGCCACGTTCTCCACCGGAGTAGCCTCGGTGGCCTCGTTCTCCGAGCGCGCCTCGGCCAGGATCGCCGACAGCTCGATCGACTCGGTGGGCGGGGTGGTGGCCCGGCGCGGGACGGCCGGCTCGGCCGCGGCGGAGGCGGCGACCTTGAGGAAGGTGGAGGCCCAGCGGGCCACGTCGAACTCGAACACCCGCCGGCGCATCGCCCGCATCCGCCGGGTGGCCTCGCGCTCGGAGATCTGGGCGGCCCGCACGATGGCGGCCTTGACCCCGTCGATGTCGTGCGGGTTGACCAGGAAGGCCTGCGGCAGCTCGATCGCGGCCCCGGCGAACTCGCTGAGCACCAGGGCGCCCTGCTCGTCGTGCCGGGTGGCCACGTACTCCTTGGCCACCAGGTTCATCCCGTCGCGCAGGGCGGTGACCAGCATGACGTCGGAGGCGAGGTAGAGCGCGGCCAGCTCCTCGCGGTCCTGGGACTGGTGCAGGTAGTGCACGGCGGGGTGGCCGAGCTGGCCGTAGTCGCCGTTGATCCGCCCGACCGTGACCTCCACGTCGCGGCGCAGCTTCTCGTACTCCTCCACCCGGTCCCGGCTGGGCGTGGCCACCTGCACGAATACCGCGTCCGGAGGGCTGAGCACCTCCTCCGCGAACAGCTCCTCGACCGCCTTGAGCCGGTGCAGGATGCCCTTGGTGTAGTCCAGCCGGTCAACCCCCAGCAGCACCACCTTGGGATCGCCCAGCTCGCGCCGGATCTCGCGGGCCCGCTCCTGGATGTCCTCGCGGCGCCCCAGCGAGTCGATCAGCTCGGCGTCGATCGAGATCGGGAACGCGGCCGCGCGCACCTCCCGCGGCGGGTGGTGGTCGGCGCTGCCGAAGCGCGGCTCGGCCGGCAGGTGGACCATGCCCCGGCGGGTGGACAGGCCGTTGCGCCGGCAGGCCCGCAGGAAGTTGTTGGCGTCGGCCGGGCGCTGGAAACCGAGCTGGTCGGCGCCCAGCAGGCCGTCCAGAACCTGCCGCCGCCAGGGCAACTGGGCGAAGATCTCGTAGGGCGGGAACGGGATGTGGTTGAAGAAGCCGATCCGCAGGTCGGGCCGCAGGGCCCGGAGCATCTGCGGCACCAGCTGCAGCTGGTAGTCCTGCACCCAGACCAGCGCGTTCTCGGCCGAGAACTGCGCCGCCTTCTCGGCGAAGCGGCGGTTGACCCGGACGTAGGACTCCCACCAGTGCCGGTGGAACTGAGGCTGGGCGATCACGTCGTGGTACAGCGGCCAGAGCGTGCCGTTGGACATGCCCTCGTAGTAGTCCTCGACCTCTTTCTTGCTCAACTCCACCGGGATCAGCTGGATGCCGCGGGCCTCGAACGGCTCCGGCGCGTCCCCGGCGGCCCCGGTCCAGCCCACCCAGGCGCCGGAGTTGGACTGCATCACCGGCTCCAGGGCCGAGACCAGACCGCCCGGGCTGGGCTTCCAGGTGGTGCTGCCGTCGGGGTTGCTCTGGCGGTCCACCGGCAGCCGGTTCGCGACCACGACGAGATCACTGAGATGGCTGGGCTCTGGCTGCTCCTGCGACACGGGGTCGGCCTTCCTGGTCAAGGTCCTCGGTCCGCGTGCCGGACGCACACCGGGTGACGATGAGGAAGCTCACCCGGCGTGATCTCATTCACGCCTTGTAACCCTAGGCACGTTGGGCACCGCACGCCTCCTGGAGGCGCGTGGCACTGGTCTCGCCCTTAAGTGAGTTTAGTCCGATTTTGACCGTATTGCGTGGTTAAAATCCCCCGCGCTCAGGAAAGAGCTCTACCGACCCATCATCCTCGATCACCCAGAGCAACCAGCCGAAGGGCCCGCCCCTACTCCACCGTGACGGTCTGCCCCAGATCGTTCAGCCCGGTCTGCGCGTCCCAGGTGCCCTCGTTCGCCAGCTGGATCGCGAACCGCGGATCGTCGGCCACCGCCTCCTGAGCCGCCGGGATCGCCAGGTGCACCTGGTACTCACCGGCGGGCAACCCGTCCACCGTGGCCGTGAGCTCGACGCTCTCGCCGGCCGCCCACGTCCGTACGTCCGCATCGCTCTCGAACTCCACGGTGTGGCTCGTGGAGCCGTTGGTCAGCACCAGCCGGGCCTGACGTTCCGCATAGGGAGCGGCCCAGCCGTCGTTGCGCACGCCCACCCAGATCTGCGTGCTGCCGTCGTCCTTGGCGGTCACCGTGCTCTCGGTCGCCACGAACCGGTAGCCCAGGCGCCGCTGCGTCTCGGCCAGGCCGTCGGCGCCCCAGGAGTCCAGCACGTCGGTGTTGTAGTCACGGTTGAGGTAGCTGTAGTGATACCGGGCCATCTCGGCCGAGGCACTCGCCCACTCCGAGCGCGGCGCGTTCACCGCACAGGTCTCGCCGCCCATCGGCAGGTACCGGGTCTCGGCCTCCAGGTACTCCTGGTCCAGCGACAGCGGGTTGGACAGGAACGTGCCGAAGTCGTCCGGGGAGGCCAGGAAGCAGTCGTTGTGATGGCCGATCCGGGCCGCGTCCGAGCCGTCGAAGGGCTCCTCGAGCGGCTGCGACGTCCCGGTGAACTGCTGCTTGGAGAACATCGTGCGAGCGGCCACCATCCGCTCGTCCGGCACCGCTGCCAGCAGCGCCGCCACCACGGCGTTGCGCTTGCGCCAGTCGGCCTCGGTGACCACACCCGGGTTCGCCGGGTCGGCCGCGAAGTGATCGGTGTAGTAGCCCTCGCCCCACAGCCCGATGAAGCCCTGCTGCACGAGGGGAATCACGTCGGCGTACTCGTGGAACACCGGCTCGAGCTGCTCGATGTGGGCCAGGACGGTCTCCAGCGGGGCGTCGCCGTAGGGCGGGCTGTACGGGAAGTCGCCGCCCTGGGCGTAGGCGAACCGGGTGATCACCGAGACGCCGGCCTCGCGGGCCGTGTCCAGGTCGGCCTTCACCAGGTCCAGGTACTCCTGGTCCAAGGTCGGCTCGGATGCGAACTTCTCCAGGTAGAACACCCGCAGGACCTGCGTGACACCCTGCTCGCGATACCCGGCCAGGGTCTGCGCACTCAGCGGTGTGTAGCCGGAACCGTCAGCCCGGTAATGGGTTTCGGTGTGCTTGTAGAAACCCCGCTCCGGATTGGCGATGTTCTGGGTGCTGGCCGGGTAGGTGACGGTGGCCGGCTCACCGGCCCGCGCCGAGACCGCCGCCCCGGCGCAGAGAATCAGGCCGGCCGTGGCCCCGGCGATGATCCGCCTGGTGTTTCGCATCGTTTCTCGCCCTCTGATCCGCTCGACAGGTCTCGACGCTAGGCCGCCGCGAATCAGGCGGAGGTTAAGGGGATGATGAGGGGCACCGATCGATCACCGAGCGACAAGGAACGGCATGCCAACCATCGCCACCGCCCGGCGCGTGGAGCTCGAGGAGCTGCTCGAGTTCATCCGCCCCCGGCACCGGGCCACCCTGGTCACCACCCGCTCCGACGGCAGCCCGCAGCTGTCGCTGGTCACCTGCGGGGTGGACACCGAGGGCCGGATCGTGATCTCGACCTACCCCGAGCGGGCCAAGGCGATCAATCTGCGCCGCCGCCCGAACGCCTCGGTCTGCATCCAGTCCGACGAGTTCAACGGCGCCTACGTCCAGGTCGACGGCCCGGCCGAGGTGATCGACCTGCCGGACTCGGTGGAGCCGCTGGTGGAGTACTTCCGCTGCATCTCCGGCGAGCACCCGAACTGGGACGAGTACCGGGAGGCGATGCTCAAGCAGGGCAAGTCGCTGATCCGGATCACCCCGCAGCGCTGGGGCCCGATCGCGACCGGTGGGTTCCCGCCGGACCGGGTTCCCCAGAGCTAAGGCGACTTTGGGACGTTCGGGGCCCCCGACGTCCGTAAGCGGGCTTTGAAGGCGACCTACGGACGCTGGTGGCACCGACGTCCTTAAGTTGCCCTAGTGACAACCACCCGCCCTCCCCCACCCACCCGGGAAGACGTTCGTCGACCAGGCAAACGTGAGGTGTGTTGCGGCACCCCGGCAGTTACGCCTCGGTCACCACTTCGAAGGCCCAGATGCTCGACCCGGTCGCGGCCGGCCCGTCCCCGGTCGGCCGCGAGGCCCCCTTGTGACCGCTCTGGAAGGCCTGGGAGGACTGCCAGGCGTCGAAGTCCTCCTTGGTCTTCCACCGGGTGTAGACCAGGTACTGGTCGGTGCCCTCGACCGGGCGCAGCAGCTCGAAGTGCTCGAATCCCGAGGAGTTCTCCACCATCCCGGCGCGGTTGGTGAACCGCTGCTCCAGAACGTCCCCGCGCCCACCGGGCACGGTCAGCACATTGATGACCACATAAGACATGCACCCAGTCTCTTACACAGCGCAATCTCCCCGGTAGGCACCCGCCATGAGACGGCGGTGAGATCCGCGCAGGTCGTCCCATTAGAGTGCGTAGCCGTGAGCAGCATCCTGTCCGGCGCGGTGATCGCCGTGGGCCTGGTCTCCTCGATCTGGAGCGTCGTCCTCTTCGCCCGCGCCCGCCGGGCCAGCAACGTCATGCTGCTGGTCCTGCTCGGCCTCGAGCTGCTGCTGCTGATCCAGCTGGTGATCGGCATCGTGCGGGTCGCCGGGGGCGAGCGGCCGGAGGAGACCGCCACCTTCCTGTCCTACGCCGCCAGCCTGCTGCTGCTCCTGCCCGCCGGGGTGTTCTGGTCGGCCGCGGACAAGTCCCGCACCAGCGTCCTGGTGATTTTCATAGCCTGCTTTGCCGTGGTCGTGATGACGGCCCGGATGTTTCAGATCTGGAGCACCGTCGGTGGATGAGACAAGCCGTACCTCCGGACCGGGACGGCTGCTGGTTGCCGTCTACGCGGTCTTCGCCCTGGCCGCCTGCTCGCGGGCGATCGTCCAGCTGATCACCAGGTTCGACGAGGCCCCGGTGGCCTACCTGCTCTCGCTGCTGTCCGGCGTGGTCTACGTGATCGCCACCCTGGCGCTGGCCCGGCCGGGTCCGCTCTGGCGCCGGGTCGCGCTGATCACCTGCACCTTCGAGCTGGTCGGGGTGCTCGCGATCGGGGTGCTGACCCTGATCGACGACGGCGACTTCCCGGACGAGACGGTGTGGTCCAACTTCGGCCAGGGCTACCTCTTCATCCCGCTGATCCTGCCGGTGATCGGGCTGTACTGGCTGCGCCGCACCGCCCCGGCGGACCGTCTGACGCAGGGGTAGCGGCCTGAGGTAACGGTGTCGCATTCTCCCTGGCGATTCCGGATATACCCGGCATAAGTTGCGAGGCGCACCATCCGTGTCAGGCCCTCCCGCAGGGCCTGCTTCAGCTCCGGCGCCGAAGCCGGGCAGAGGGAGGACCGGATCCATGCGCAGACAGCTTCTCGCCGCACTGGCCATCGGCTCGGCGGTTGTTCTTTCACTCAGCGCCTGTGGCGAGGACAGCTCCTCGAACGACGACGGCGGCACCGATCCGGCGGCCGAGGGCAAGGTCGGGGTCATCCTGCCCGACGCCGCCTCCTCGCCCCGCTGGGAGAACGCCGACCGCCCGGCCCTGGCCGAGGCTTTCGAGAAGGCCGGGGTGGAGGCCGACATCCAGAACGCCGGCGGCGACAAGACCAAGTTCCAGACCATCGCCGACGGGATGATCAGCTCCGGCGTGACGGTACTGCTGATCACCAACCTGGACAGCGACTCCGGGGCCGCGGTGATCAAGAAGGCCACCGACGCGGGCATCCCGGTGATCGACTACGACCGGCTCACCCTGGGCGGCGGGGCGCAGTACTACGTCTCGCTGGACAACGTGCGAGTCGGCCAGACGATCGGCGAGGGCCTGGTGAAGTGCCTGCAGGACGCGGGCACCACCAGCGGGGACGTGGTCGAGCTGAACGGCTCGCCCACCGACAACAACGCCACCCTGTTCAAGGAGGGCTACGACAAGGTGATCCGCGACGCCGGCTACAACGTGGTCGCCGACCAGGACGTGCCGGACTGGGACGCGCAGCGCGCGGGCGTGCTCTTCGAGCAGATCGACACCGAGCTCAAGGGCAAGTTCGTCGGGGTGGCGGCAGCCAACGACACGCTGGGCGGCGCGGTGATCGCTCGGCTGGAGTCCAGCGGGCGGGCCGGTTCGGTCGCGGTCACCGGGCAGGACGCCAGCGACGCCGGACTGCAGCAGTTGCTGCTGGGCAACCAGTGCGTCACGGTCTACAAGTCGATCAAGCTGGAGGCCGGGGCGGCCGCCGACCTGGCGGTGAAGCTGATCAAGGGTGACACCGCCGGGGCGGATGCCTCGGCCAGCGGCTCGGTCACCGACACCAAGACCAACGCGGCGGTGAAGTCGGTCCTGCTGGAGCCGCAGGCGATCTATGCGGACAACGTGCAGGACGTGATCGACGACGGCGCCACCACGGCGGAAAAGATCTGCACCACAGCGGAACTGAAGAAGGCCTGCGAGAAGTACGGGGTGCAGTAACTGGAGACGAGGCACTCACCCACCGCTGACGTCTCCAGTTGGGTTCGTTCGGGCCAGAACCGAACTGGAGACGTCGGCGCTCGCCTGACCGGCTCGGATCGACAGAGCAGCTGTCTTGTAAACAGCAGGTCGCCGGTTCGACCGGGGTTGCGCCACCGCGGCAACCGCAACCCGGTAGAGTCGTCCGTGCAACACCTCGCCTCCTTAGCTCAGTTGGCCAGAGCAGCTGTCTTGTAAACAGCAGGTCATCGGTTCGAATCCGATAGGGGGCTCCGCTGCCCGGATCCACCTCAGCCACTGACGAAGGGCTGCAGGTGGCGGGTGATCAGGGTTTCCACGTCGCCGGGCGGGCCGGTCAGGTATTCGCGCACGCGCTCGCGGAAGGTACTGCTCCAGTTGCCGTAGCGCCGGATGTAGGGGCGTTGCACGGCTGAGCTGAGCACCGCCGGCAGTTCGGCGAGCTGGGTCTGCACGGTGGCCTCGAAGAAGTTCGGCCGGAGCGTGGGCACGTAGCCGCCGACGTGGAACAACTGGGACTGGCTCTGCCCGCCGGCCAGGAAGATTGCCAGGTCGACGGCGGCGTCGCGGGCGGTGGACTCCTGGGCCACCGCAGCTACCTGCCCGCCGAGCACTCCGCCGGGGATCGGCACCGAGGTGTACACCTCGCTGCCGCGCTCTGCCTTGGCCGAGTCCAGGAGCAGCTGGCGCACCTGGGAGGGCCAGAGCCGGGCGAAGGCGGCGCCGTGCTCGCGCATGGTCCCCAGCGTGTCGGTCTCGTCGCCGTCGCCGGTGGGCACGCGGAACATGTCGGGCGGGAAGGTGCCCTTGAGCCGCTCCAGGGCGTCACGTCCGGCCTGGGTGCGCAGCGTGGGGTCGTTCTTCACGTCACCGCCGAAGGCATGAATCAACTCGACCAGGCTCACCGTCATCCCCTCGTAGAGCCCGGCCTGGATCAGGATGCGGCGGCCGGAGCGAGCCAGGCCGGTCAGTTCCTGGGCCCGCGACCAGAACTCGGCCGGCTGCCCGGCCTTCCGGAGGTTCCACAGCTGGCTGTGGACCTGCTCGCGATCGGCCACCGGGAACAGCGACAGGTCGATCACCAGCAGCGGCGCGTCGGCGTTCACCGGCAGGGCGTACAGCGGGGCGTCGGCGCTGTTCTGGGCGCGGCAGCGGGCGATCAGCGGGGCGAAGCAGCCCTGGTCCTCGAGCCGGCGGGTCAGGGCGGCGCTGTCCGGCAGGATCGAGACCAGGTGGTCCTCGACCAGGCCGGGCAGGAACTCGGGGTCGAGGACCACGAGGTCGGACTCGGGCGTGGCCGCGGAGAGCTTGTTGCGGATGATCCCCACCTGGTCGTCGCTGTTCGGGCCGACCGAGTTGTAGCTGGCGGCCCGCCGGGCCCGGATCGTGGTCGGGGTGTTCTCCCACACCTGCAGGGCGTTCGCCCGGGCGGTGCTGCTGTCGTCCCCGCCGTGAACCCGGACGTTGACCTCCTTGGTGCCGAACTGATCGGCCACCCAGCGGGCCGGTTCCAGGTCGTGCAGGGCCCACTGGCCGATGCTGCCGCCGATCGCTCCGGCCGCGATCCCGAGCAGCATCGCGCGACGGCCGGGCCCTTCGTCCGGGTCCTGCCCCGCCGATGGGCCGGGTGTCTCGGTCTTACCTGGTCCCGGCGGTTCCCCCTCCGACTGCTGCCCGTTGGGCGAGGCGGCTGTCTCGGCCTCGGGTGCGTGCTGCGACATGGTCACGGGACTACTTCTCCTCGGCGAGAAGGGTCAGCTGGTCGGCGACGTGCTGGGAGTTGATGTCGATGCTCCGGCAGCGCGCCTGCGCCCAGGTCGGCTGCCGGGCGCAGCCCGAGCCGATCACCACGACGTTCAGCCCTCGGCGGCTGCCGGGCGAGATCGGCTGCTCGGTAAGCACATTCATCCCGTCCGTCAGAAGCACGGTCACCGACCGGAACGGCGGGCCGGACTGAACCGGCAGCAGCTCGGCCAGGCCGGTCTTCCCGCCCGGGCCCTCCGGGAAGAGCAGCTCCCGCCCCGGAGCGACGTCTCCGGGCATGCTGAGCGAACGATCGGCCGGTGGACCGGCTCCGGTGCGGGCCTGCACGACGGTGAGCTGGTCCTGCGGGTCGAGCGGCTTGGTCGAGGCCCAGGCCCGGACCCCTTGCCGGGCCGCGGCGTACGGCGTGGTGTCTCCCTCCTTGACGGTACCCATGCTCTGCGAGGCATCGATCAGCACGGTCAGGTGGAGCGGACGCTCGATCGTGGCCAGGGCAGGCGGCCGGTCGGCAACCTCCTGCGGTGGGGTGCTGGCGGCGACCAGGCCCAGATCGTCGCGGGCCTCCGAGCGTTTCAGCCAGGACAGGAAGGAGCGCACCGCCTGCGCGCTGGTGCGCTGGCTTTCCGGGATCAGCGGAATGGCCAGCACTTCGGCACCGATGGTGTTGCCGTCCGAATCCTCCAGCTTCAGCTCGCGCAAACCGTTGTCCCGGCAGGCGGATTGCGTCCCGGCCGGAAGCACGACGCCAAGGCAGGCCCGCTCGTCGTCGAGATCCACCGTCCGCCGCTCGATCCCGAGCTCCGGGGCGGCGTACTCCACCGCGGCGGCCACCGGATCGCGCGGGACGACGTCGCGGAAGCCCAGTTCTATTCCCTGCCGGACCAATTCGGCAGCGGGCACGGCAGCGCGGGAACGGAAGGCTTCTTCCTCGAGGAGAACCACCGCCGGGACCATCCCCAGCAGTTCCCAGTTCGGCAGGGGCGCCACCCCGACGGTCAGGTCGGCCCACTCGCCGCCGAGCCCTCGGATCGTGGCCGGGTCGGAAGTGATCACCCCCGCGACCGGGGTCTGCGCGATCCGGAGGTCATGGTGCGGATCAGTGCCCAGCGCAGCAAATTCCACCGTCTGAGCGCATTCTCGGCCGTTCTCCAGCCGGGAACTGTTGGCCGCGAACAGCGACTGCACGGTGGACAGCAGAGCCTGGTCCACCTCGATCCGCGCCGCCCCGCACCGATCCCGCTGCTCGTCCGGCAGCGGCAGCACGTCCCAGGTGGCCGCGGTGAGCGAGAGCACCAGCATCGGCAGGGCGATCGAGCGGAACAGGTACTCGGCTCCCCGCCGCGGCCGGCGCAGACCGGGCCAGAACACCACCACCGGCAGCGCGATCGCGAGAACCCCGAACACGTCGTAGAGATCGACCCCGGGCCGGCGCAGCACCCAGACGCCGAGCACCGGCAGCAGCACTACTTCCACCCGGGTCAGCCAGCGCCAGACCGATTCCGGGAAGAGCTGCACGTGCTCTTTCGGGTCACCCTGGGGCAGGGGCAGGGTGCGGCGCAGATCCCCGAACAGGACGATCAGCGCGATGATCAGACTCATGACGTTGACCACGGACTCGATCCCGTCCAGGGTCTCGGTGCCGGACGCCACCCAATAGACCATCAGGCCGACCAGGCAGATCA
>NZ_JAJOMB010000011.1 GCF_021129305.1 Kineosporia babensis
ATGCCCCTCGGTCACGGACTCAGAGGTGAACAAACGGTCAGACACGGCACTCCTAGTGCTGTTGGCGGGCTGCGACAAGACCTAGCCCACGCTGGGAATTGTCATCGGAATACTTAGCTTTCCAGCGGGTTCTGCAACATGTCGTCTACTCACGAGTCCTCGGCCGAACGTACGGTCGGGCCTTCCGATCCCGCCCCCCATGCACCTTCGGTGCGAAGAGATGGGGCCACCGTTTCATCGACGGTGGCCCCATCATTCTTCCCCTCCGTCAGACCATTAAGGCCGCCGTACCGACCCAGTCCCGGTCGGATCGGTGTTGTTCACCGGGTCACTCCCGGCGTAGGTGTACCGATTGCTTCCCTCATTGGGATAGCCGACGCTCTCGTTGATGTACCTCTGGAGCGCGAAGTTATGGTAGCGGGACCTGTTGTACTGCAGACCATTCCCATCGCTCTGGAGCCCGGTGAAGTAGAACGAGTTGTTGCTCGAACCGCTGGCCGTTGCCTTGCCGAACGGGTCGTACGTGTAGCTCACTGTCACTGTGCCCGACGGGTCGGCCAGGGAAACCGTCGAACCGAGCCGATCGGTCATGAACGAACGGATGACATTCCCGGTGGTCGTCCGCGTGTAGATCTCGTCCGGGCCCAGACCAGCCAGAAGGCTGGAGAAGACCGCAGCTCCGCGACGCTCCTGCAAGACGTTCTGGCCGTCGTAAAGGAACGCGGTCAACGGGTCGGCGCCGACCTTCTTGCTAGCCCGACGCCCCACCGCATCGTAGGTGTACGGGCTAGCCCCAGCCTGCGTCAGCTGCCCCCGCGCGTTCCACGTGTAGGCCAGGGTCCCATCATTCGTCAGCTGCCCGTTGGCGTCATACGTCAACGACTTCGCCCCCAGCTGCGTCAACTGGTTGTTCGCGTTGTACTCCGCCCCCGACCAGTTCGCCGGCAGGTTCACCTTCGCCGCGCTGCCGTCCGCCGTCAGCGTCCGCCCAGCATCGTCGTACGTGTACAGCAGATCGCCCTTGTTCGTCGTCCCGACGCTGTGGTTGATCTTCGTAACCTGCGATGCCGCATCGTAAGTCAGCGTGCGCTTCAGGTTGCCCGGCATCGTCACCGAGGTCCGTCGGTCCGCGTCGTCCCAGGTGAAGGCCACGGTCTGCTCGGCCCGCACAAGAGAGGTCATACGGTCGGCGTCGTCGTACGTATAGCTGGTCGCGGCCTGGTTGGGCGCGGTCATGCCGGTGCGCCGGTCGGCCAGGTCGTACGTGTAGCCCACGGTTCCGACCGAGCCGGCCTCCGAGGACAGCCGGTCCAAGGCGTCGTAGGTGTAGTCGATGGTGCCGCCCACACTGTCCACCAACTTCGTCAGCCGGTCACCGGCGTCCCAAGTTTTGCTCGAAGTGCTCTCGTAGGTGGTGGTTCCGCCGCTGGTGGTGGCCTTGTAGCCGGTCATCAGCGAGCGCCCGAGCACGTCGTAGGTCTGCGTGGTGGTCTGGCCCTTGCGGTCTACCGTCGCGGCGAGGTCTCCCCCGCTGTTGTACGTGTAGTTCTCGGTGTTGCCCAGGGCGTCGGTCCAGGACAGAGGACGGTTCAGGCCGTCGTAGGTGCTGGTCTCCACCTGTCCGAGGGGGTTGGTTCGGGTGAGGGCGTTGCCCACTGCGTCGTAGGCGGTGGTGGTGGCGTTGCCGGCGGCGTCGGTGACCTTGGTGGGCCAGTCCATGGCGTTGTAGGTGGTGCTGGTGCGCCTTCCAGTGGCGTCGGTGGTGCGCGTGAGGCGACCGGCCGCGTCCCAGAGCAGGGTTCGGGTGCGCTCCAGCGGGTCGCTGACCGCTACGGGCTTGCCGTCGAGGTAGCTGACGGTGGTGGCGTTGCCCAGGGCGTCGGTCTTGCGTACTGGGAAGCCTTCGGAGAATTCGGTTGTGCTGGTGTGGCCGAGCGGGTCGGTTTTGGTCTCCAGGCCGTCGTCGTAGGTGAAGGTGGTGGTCTTGTTCAGAGCGTTCTTGATCGAGGCGACGCGGCTGAACATGGGCTCGTAGGTGTAGGTGACCTTTTGGGCGGTCGACGTGCCGGTGGCCTTGGTGGTGGTGAGCAGGTTGCCCTTGGCGTCGTAGGTGTTGGTGGTGCGGCGGCTCAGCGGGGCGAGCAGCTGGAGCACGCGGTTGGTGTTGGCGTCGCGGGTGTAGGTGGTGGCCTGGGCCAGTGGGGTGCCGAAGGCCTTGGTGTCGGTGAGCGGGTAGCCCGAGGCGTTGAAGGTGACCCGGCGTTTGGCGCCGCGTGGGTCGGTGACCGTGGTGGTGACGATCCGGAGATTGTCCGGGTTGGTCACGTACTCGAACTTGTAGTCGCTGTCGTCGGCCAGTTGCCGCCGGGTCAGGCGGTTCTCGCCGTTGTAGGTGTAGCGGTCGGTGATCACGTTGACCGCGTTCTTGACCGAGGCGATCTGGTTACAGGTCGTCCACCAGTCGGTGCACTCGTTCCAGGTGTAGGTGGTGGCCTTGCCCGCGGCGTTGGTGAACTTGGTCAGCCGGGCGTTCGGGTCGTAGTCGTACTTGACCGTGCGGCTGGTGTTGTCTTTGGCCTGGCCGATGCACTGGTATCCGCTGCCGCAGGACTTGTAGGTGAACTGGATCCAGCGGTTGTTCGGCGAGGTGATCTTGTAGGCCCGACCGTTGTAGTAGTCGCGCTCCACGGTCAGGGTGTTGCCGTGGCGGTCGGTCTGGGCGGTGAGATAGCCGTGGTAGTAACCGAAGTACCAGACTCGGCCGTCCTTGAAGGTGATCGTGTAGCCGTTCGGGTAGCCACCGCCGAAGACCGCGCCCTGGAGGTCGCTGGGGGTGTTCTTGGCCCGGTACTGCCCGTCGGGGTCCGCCGTGAAGGTCACGGTTAAGCCGGACGGGAAGCCGACCTGGTAGTAACCGTTCCCGTTCCAGCCGGCCCAGATGTTGAGCTTGTTGCCCTGGGCCAGTCCGAAGTCCCGGTAGCTACTGTCGCCCTGGTGGTAGTGCCGGTTCAGGGCGGCGTCGCTCACGTCCGACACCGAGAGGTCGGTGCCCAGATTGTCGAGCACCCCGTAGGCGAGGTTGACGCCGTCGACCGTGCGCAGCTCGTCTTCTTGGAATGGTTCACCGGCACAGCCCTGGTTCTGCGTATCGCAGCCAGGACCGGCCTGGGCGGTGGAGAGCTCGAAAAGTTTGGACGAGGTGTCCCAGTTGGTGCCTCTGCCAGCCGAAGTGGTTTCCACCGATGCGAGACCGGGCTGCAGCGTCCAGCCCATCGGGGTACCGCCGGTGGGTGGCACCGGCTGCTTCGAGGGATCGATCTTGACCAGGGACAGCGAGCGCACCGGTTTGCCATCCAGGCCGGTGAGTTTCGTGCCAGCCGGGATCTTGAGATTCAGGTTGGGCAGGTCGGAGCTGCTCAGAGCGAGCTCTCCGGTGATCTTGGCAGGTGCGCTGAACCGCTTGCCGCGCTCCACCAGGGTCAGCCAGTTCACCCCGGGCAGGGCGGTGGCCTCGCCCTTCTCCAGCTTGATCGGCTGCTGGTACGAGCCGTAGTCGCCGCCCGTCGCCGCGTGGGCGTTGATGGTCAGCGTGGTCTGCTCCGGGTCCAGACCGGTGAGCAGGAACCGGCCGTCAGCACCGGTTTTGGCCTGCTTCGAGCCAACCGAGTAGATCACACCAGCCAGAGGACGTCCGTCCGGCGTCTTGGCGGCGCCGGTCACCGCGGTCTGTCCCTTGGGTGCGGTCAAGGGCTGGTAGCCCCGGTCGGCCTTGGGCAGCGATGCCAGCGAGTTGCGCGGAACGGTGTGCTCGGTCTTTCCGGGCGGGACTGCTGCGGTGGGTTCCCGGTCTTGCTGGGCTGCAGCCTTTTTGGCTGCGCTCGGGAAGACCGGCGAACCGATCGTGAGGAGGTTGCCCACTGCGTCGTAGGTGTACTTCTTGGTGGCGCCGGTTGCGTCGGCGACGGTTTGCAGCCGGCCCAGGGCGTCGTAGGTGTAGGTCACCTTGGGCACGGCGGCGGTGGCCGGGGCGGCCAGGCTGGCGCCCAGGGGCAGGGCCAGGGTCAGCGACAGCGCGCCGACCAGGCCTGCCTTGCTTGGCGAAGCGTTCTTTTTCATGGTCATCGTCCGCTCGTGTAGTGGGCCGACACCTGGGCGGCGGTCAGGACGGTTCCGAAGATGGCGACTTCGTCGATGCCGCCAGAGAAGCCTGTATTTCCTTCGTGATCGGATCCGACGAAGAGCCGGTTGTCGACGTTCGCGGTACGCAGGCGCGTCGAGAAGGTCTGCGCGCCCAACGATGCCCCGTCGAGGTAGGCCGTCACCGATGTTCCGTTGTAGGTCACCACCACGTGATGCCAGGCCCCGTCGACCAGGTCTTTCCCGGTGGCGAACGTAAGGGCGTTGTAGTAGCTGTCCACGGTGAGATTGCTCCCTGACACTCCGATGGCGAAGGCCCTGCCGGTCTCCGAGTCGCCCCAGGCCACGTCCCACCGATGGTTGCCGTCGGTACGCTTGACCCAGTACTCGACGCTGCGGGCACCGGTGCCCTTGGGCAGATCCGGCACCACGCTTCGGCCGATCGGCGTGCTGTTGTTACCCGAGGCCGAAGTGTCAGGGTCGTTCCGGACCGCGCCTGCGACGCCCAAAGTCGTTCCGTAGTAGGGAATGAGCTGAGATCCCTTGCCCGAGGAGTCAGCCAGCGAAGGACTACCGGTCGAGTCGCCCAGCCGGTAGTAGGCCAGCGGGTTCAGCGCCTGCACCTGCGTGACGTAGGTGCTGGTGCCGCCGGTCGGAGTGGCCGTCACGCCGGTACCGGACGGGCCGGAGCCGAACTCGTTGTTGGCCGTGACCTTCACCGTGTGGGCGCTGCCGCCGGGCAGGCCGCTGATGACAGTCGACCGAATGTTGCCGGCAACGGTTTTCGCGTTCACCACGCCACCGCTGCGTACGGCCGTGATCGTGTATGAGGTAGCGGCATCCGCTCCGGGGGCCGTTGCCCACGTGACCGTCACCCGGTTGGCTCCCCCGGTCGCGGCGACCGACGGGACCGTGCCGGGCACGGATCGTCCACTGTTGTCGAAGTGAGCCTTGATCCGGGCTGCCGAGAGACTTGCCGAGTACACCGCAACCTCGTCGAGGTCACCGTGAACGCCGGGGTAGTTCTCGTGGCGGGAACCGATCCAGAGCAGGTCGTCGTCGGTGGTGGTGTACAGCGGCTCGGTGAGTTCCTTGGTACCGAGCGACTGGCCGTCCAGGTACGCGGTGATGCTCGTGCCGTCGTACGTGGTGGCGAAGTGGTGCCAGGCGTTCTGCAGCGATCGGCCGGCCGGGAACTTCAACTCCCGGGCACCGACGTTCACCACTACCGATTCACCGACATACCCCAGTGAGAATCCGCGGTCGCGACTGTTGGAGCCGTAGCCGATCAGGTACGAGTCGTCCGTGGTGCCGGGCCGGGCCCAACCCTCCAGGGTGCGCGCTGCGTCTCCACCGGGCAGATCCCGCACCGTGGAGCGAGCAACTTCGTAGTTCCAGGTGGTGCTGGCCGAGGCGTCGTCGTCTCCGCGCAGCGCCCCCGCGCCACCGAAGGACGCCCACGAGCCGGCTGTCCCGGACTGGGAACCGGTGATTGAGCGACCGGAAGAGTCGGCAAGACCGGCGGAACCGGTTGCCTCGCTGAGCCGGTAGTAGGCCTTGGGCGCATCGGTGAGCACTTCGGCCGCGTAGGTCGTAGCCGCGCCGGTCGGCCTGATCACGGTCGACACTGCGGCCGGGCCCTCGCCCAGGCTGTTCGCCGCGCGCACCTGGATGGTGTAGTCGACGGCGCCGGGCAGGCCGGTGAGCAGCGTGTTGGTCGTGCCCGGAGCGACGATCACCGAGTTCAGCGGTGTCGATCCCCGAAACGCGGTAACCCGGTAGCGGGTGGGCGTGTCACCGGTGGTCGGCGCCTCCCACGTCACGGCCGCGCCGTTCTCCCGGGCAGAAGCGCTGATCAGGCTCACCACGCCGGGAACGGCATGTCCTGAGGCGTTCACCCGGGCTTCCACCTGAGCCGCGGTCAGCGCGGTCGGGTAGATGGCGACCTCGTCCAGACCGCCGTAGTGCTGGCTGTTGCCGGTGCTGTCCGCACCCAGCCAGAGCTTGGAGTTGGCCGTGCTGGTGAGTTCCGGGTCGGTGAAGGCTTCGCTGCCCAGGCTCACACCGTCCAGGTAGGCGGTGACCTCGTGGGTGGTGGAGTCGTAGGTAGCCGTGATCAGGTGCCAGTTGTTGTCGGAGATGGACTTCTCGACGACGTCCGTGGAGAAGTTCTGGGTCTGGCCGTTGCCGCGCACCAGCACCGCGTTGGGGCGAACCCCCACGCTGAAGCCGCGCTCGGAGTCGCCGCCCCAGCCGACCAGCCAGCGCTCGCTGGTGTCGGTCAGCTTCACCCACGCCTCAGCCGTGCGAGAACCGTTGCCCTTGGGCAGAGACGCGACCAACCCCGACGCCGTGACGCCGCAGCAGGCTGCGGCGGTGTCCGCGTCCTCCCCAATGGCGCCCGTCTCGCCCAGCGCAGACGAGTGGCGGCGCAGGTTGGCGCCGCGGCCGGAAGAGTCGGCGAGGTAGGTGTTCGTGTTCGACGGCTCGCCCAGGCGGTAGTACGCGGAGGGCGAGTTCGACAGAACGGTAGACGCGTACGTGCTGGTGGTGCCGGTCGGTGTCACGGCCGCGCTGGCTCGGGCGGCGCCGAAACCGTAGGCGTTCGCGGCGGAGACCTGCACGGTGTACGGCGACGCCCCGACCAGGCCGGTGAGGGTGGTCGACGTGGTGCCGGCCGGAACGACCTTGGCGTTGACCGGCGTCGTACCCCGGAATGCCTTCACCAGGTAGTCGGTGACCGCATCAGGGGTAGCTGTCGGAGCCGTCCAGGAGACCGCGGCCCCGTTCGGACGAGCCGACGCCGTGACCGTGCCGACCTGACCCGGACGCGGGTGCCCGCCCGTTGTGAACTGGGCCGAGACCTGGGCAGCAGTGAGAGCGGTGCTGAACACAGCAACTTCGTCCAGGCCGCCGTACGCCGGGTAGTAGTTCTGCGGCGCGCTACCGACCCACAGCCGCTTGTCTCCCCCGATGTCGCGCGGGGTGCCGAATGTGCGGGTGCCCAGGCTGACGCCGTCAAGGTAGGCGGTGATGTTCTGCCCGGTGACGGTGTAGGCCACGTGGTGCCAGGCGCCATCGGTCAGCGAGCGGTTGGTCGGGAACTGCACCCGGCCCTCGCCGATGTCAGCCACCAGCAAGGCGTCGCCGTAGCCGAAGCTGATGCCGTTGCCGGCGCCGTTCGCGCCCCATCCGGCCACCCAGCGGTAGTTGTACGAGTCAGACGGCTTGATCCACGCCCCCACGCTCAACGGCGCATCTCCCTGGGGAAGCCGGCTGACCGGCGCGTTGCCCAGAGGGTTGCCATTCGCATTGGCTCCGCGGTCGGGTGCCGCGAGCACGCCGTTACCGCCGATGCCGGGGTTGGTGAGCACCAGCTGCTGGGCGTTGTTCGCCGAGTACGCCGAACTGTCGGCCGCCGACGTCACGCCGGTCTCCTCGCCCAGGCGGTAGTAGGCGATCGGTGAGTTGGCAAGCACCGAACCGGAGTGGGTGGTTGCGCTACCAGTAACAGTGGACGCCGGTGAGGTCAGCCGCGCGCTGTCGCCGTAGAGGCTGCTTGCCTGCACGGCCACGGTGTAGGCGGTGCCACCGGGAAGGTCACCGATGGTGGCGGTGGTGACGTCGCCAGCCACGATGATCGAGTTGACCGGCGTTGTGCCCTTGTACGCGGTCACGGTGTACCGGGTGGGTGTGTCTCCCGAGGTCGGCTCCGGCCAGGTGGCCGTGATCCGGTTGGCGCCCGGCGTCACGCTGACATCGCCGCTCAGCACCGGCGGCTGGTGACCGCTGGCGGCCAGGTGGGCCTGAACCTGGGTGGCGCTCAGCGCCTTGTCGTAGACGGCGACCTCGTCGAGCGCGCCGTACCAGCGGTAGTCACCGTTCAGGTTGCTGCCGACCCATAGCCCGCTGGAGTCCAGCGTGCGCAGTGCGGTCAGCGCTACCGAGCCCAGTGACGTGCCGTCGATGTAAACCGTGGCCTTGGAGCCGTTGTAGCTGAGCACCAGGTGGTGCCAGGAACCGTCGGTCAGAACCTTCTTGCCCTTGAACCGGACGCTTGAGGCGCTGTCCTGCAGCAGGACGTCCTTGCCTTCGACCGCAACGCCGAACTCACGCCGCGACTCCCGGGTGCCCCACGACGCCACGTAGTGAAAGCCGTCGGTGGCCGGGCGAACCCAGGCCTCCAGCGAGCGGGCCGAGTTGCCTGCCGGAGTGCGGGCCGGGCTCCATCCCGCTCCGCGGGGAGAGTCAACGGTGTTGACGGCGCCGTCGCTGTCGCCGACGAGCGCGCCATCCGCCACGGCCTTGCGCTCGGCGCGGTACTGCAGCTGGTTGTTGCGAACGGACGAGTCTCCGCCCAGGCTGACGCCGTTCGGCTCACCGAGGCGGTAGTAGGCCACCGGTGAATCCGCGCGCACCGTGCTGGAGTACGTCGTTGCCGCACCCTCGACCGTGGCCGACGACGGCGATGTGGCTGCCGTGCCCAGGCCGTAGGTGTTCACCGGGCGCACCGTGGCGGAGTAGGCACTGTCCCCCGCCAGACCTGTGATCCGGGCCGAGGTCTTCGTTCCGGCGACCACCGTCTGCGCCTGTGTAACACCTTCCGGGTTCTGCGCAGTGACCAGGTAGCTGCTGGCCGGCGGCTTCGAGGCAGTGGTCGGCAGCGACCAGCTCACCACCGCCTCGTTGTCGCTGGCGGCGGCAATGCTCACCCGACTGGCCGGGTTCGGACGTGACCAGCCAGAGGCCGCGAAGTGCGACGAGACCTCGGTGCTGGTGAGCTCCTTGCTGTACACGGCCACTTCGTCCAGGCCGCCGTACCAGGGGTAGTGGTAACCGTAGTCGCCCAGCCTGAGGGTGTTGTCGTCCACCCGGGTCGCGATCGGCTGATCGAGCGTGCGGCTGCCCAGGAGCTGACCGTCGAGGTAAGCCGTGACCTTGTCGCCCGAGGCCGTCACCGCCAAGTGATGCCAGACCCCGTCGTCCAGGGCCCGCGGCGCGGGAAACCAGGCCTCGTTCGACCAGGTACCCACGTTGATCCAGTTCGGATGAGCGGCCACGTGGAAATCCCGGTAGGTGTTGTGCGTACCCCACTGGGCAATGGTCCGGTAGTTGTTGTCGCGCGGCTTGAACCATGCCTCCACCGACCGCGCGTTGTCCTCATCCGGCAGCGTCAGACTGGAACGCCCCAGCTCCGAACCGTTCGCGTTGGCCGACTTGTCCGTGTCGTTCGCCAGTGCTCCCGCCTGCGAACGCTCCTGCCCGGTGTAGCCGTAGCGCAGGGTGGCTGCCGTAGCCGACGAGTCCGCGCCTACTTCCAGCGACTCAGCTTCTCCAAGTCGGTAGTAGGCGCTCGGTGCGCTCGCCAGCACGCTGGAGGCGTACGTTGTGGCCGCACCGGCCACCGTCACGGCCGCGCTAGTGCGTACGGCCCCGTTGCCACAGGTGCTGACCGCCCGCACTCTCACCGTCCAACCAGTCCCGGCAGCAACACCGGTCAGCGTTGCGGTGGTCGCATCCGCAGCAACCGCAACGGCTGGTCCGGCCGTCGTCCCCTTGTAGGCCTGGGCGATGTAGCCCTGGATGGAGGTTCCGTTGTCGGCGGCCGCCCCGAAAGTCGTCTTGAGTTGGTTGCTTCCCGGCGAGGTAGCTGTGGCCGATGCCGGTGCTCCCGGCACGTCGCAGTCGGCTGCCTGCGCGGTACCGGCCACGGCGCTCAGCCCACCTACGGCGAGCGCTCCAGCGACCAGTCGGGCAAACCATCTTGCCCCGGCCCGTCTTTGGACATGGCGAAGCGATGGACGCAATGACATGACAATCCCCCGTAACCCCGCCTTTTTGCAGGGCTCTTCGATCGTTCGATGATCTGCGGACGGCCGCACCGTTCCCCCGCGGCGCGACTTAGCAAGATGAGAGCGCTTCTGCAGCGCTCAGCCGAAATCCCCCTGCGCTGCCGACATCTCAGATCGTGCGGCAGCGCGGCCTGAGCATAGCTAACTCACAGCAGCCGGGGTCGGGCTGTTCATTCGAAAGAAACTCATCCGAGCGGTGGAGCCTCCGCCCACCAGAGGTGCGATATCGCAAGTCGCCGAGATAGACACCTGTCGAGGAAATTCAGGGGATGACCAGACGATGGGCGATCATGTCCCGATGCCGTCCCCGGAACGCTCGCCCGCGGTCAAGCGAGGGCCGCCTGCCCGTAACAACTCTGGGCCGCTACGGTCCCTCCCGCACGCGAGTATCCGCCTTATCGAAAAACGGGAGCTCTCACGCGTCTGCCTCCCAAGGCCCTGGCCGCCTCGACAGGCCTTTCGGTAGGCCTACTTGTCGTGTCCGCTACACCGACCGCTGCGCTTACCCGAATCGCACTTCAGTATCGCCCTTCAGCCGAGGGCATTGATCGCCAGATCCAATATCTCGAGCGTGTTCTCGCGAGGCGCGATCTGCTCTATCTCCCAGAAGTGGTTGAGATAAGTCAGCGGCGTCGACGGCCCTCGTTCTTCTGCGTCGCTTTCGCTGATGATCATCTGGCCTCCGGGATGTTCCAGGTACAGGACGTTTTCGTCCTCGTCCGCCTCGAACTCGAAGATCACATAAGGCGCGCGCATGTGCGGGTACAGGCCGCGGTCGAAGGTGACTACGCGAACCGTCACGTGCTCCTCCTGTGCCGCTTCCATAATCCGGCGAAGCTGCCTGCGCATGAGCGGAACGCCCCCGACCTGACGCCGCACGATCGCTTCGTCGATGATGAAGTGCAGCTTCGGAGGGTTCGGCCGGACCAGCAACTCCTGCCGCTGCATGCGCAGGTCGACCAGAGAGTCGATGCGACCCTTCGGATCGATGACCTGCAGTACCGCCCGAGCATATTCCTCGGTCTGCAACAGCCCAGGAACCAAGGTGGGTTCAAAGTTCCGGATGATTGCTGCCGAGGACTCGAGCCCGACGAAGTTCAGGTATTCGGAGGTAGCCTCGCCTCGCCAGGCTGCCCATGGCGTCGGTCCACGCGCCGCTCGGGACACCTCCATGATCTCTTCGGCCCGCGATGCCTCCACACCGTAGAAGCTCAGGAGCATCCGCAGATCGTTGGTGCTGACCCGGACCGACCCGCTCTCGATTCTGATCAGCTTTGAAATTGACCAGTCCATGGCCTGCACAACCTCCCTCTGGGTACGCTGTGCAGCTTCGCGGGCACGACGCAACTGGTTGCGCAGTCTCCGCCGGTGGATAAACGGATCAGGACTCACCGGATCCTCAGTCACCCTCGTCACCTCGCCAAGGTCACGCAGTCGCCTTTCGGCGGCGCACAGCCACACCCCGTATGCCGTGCATGCTTGTTTCGCAGGATATGAGACGGATACCAGGGCGGGAATGCACTCGATCTGCCACCTGGAGAACGGGAACATTGACGTCCGATGGTGCCAGGACGAAACCGCAAAAAATTTAGGTAGTAAAATGCAACCGTTGCAAAATTACACGGCTATCGATCTTGCCAGAAACTGACCCCGTCAGACTCAGGGCGAGGCAGGCGGCTGTCGACGAGTCAGCACAGGTAGCCCGGCGGCTGCCCTGGTCCGCAAATGCTCATTTTGGGTTTATCCTGAAAACTCGGGCGGGCCGATAGGTCCGGCGGATCTCGGGACTCACGGAGGAGCCAGTTGATGGAACGCGAAAAAATTTGGCATAAGAGCACTTTCAGCGCAGAAGAGAACTGCGTCGAAGTCCTGGTGGAGCCCGAACGCGTCCTGGTGCGCCATACCCGAGACCGCCTTGGCCCGGTACTGAGCTTCAGCACCGCCGAGTGGCAAGCATTCCTCCAAGGGGTGAAAGCAGACCAATTCGAAGTTTCCTGAACCAGCCGTCCCACCTACGGAGTAACTGCCGACAGTTGCAATCTGCAACGTTTCAGCTCAGGACCAGGCGTTCCGTCTAGACCATCAGGCCCTGGCACCCTTTGACTACTTGCCGAGCGATTCGCGCTTTTCCAGTTACTCCAGAAAAGCAAGTAGCCACGAAGAGAAGAGTCACCTTGCATCGGCCAGGCATCCCGGTAGCGGGTCGCTCATATCCGGTTGACGTTATCTGGCAAGGTTTTTCGCCTCATCTATTATCAATTCGTGGGTAAGAAGAACATCCCCCAGCAAGGGGACAGCTCATCTGTCCGATCCAACGCGGCACGAGCTCTGCGCTGGCTGTCCCAGCAACTCGTGCACAAGGACGGCGGCCTCTTGGCAACCGTTCGTGGCCTGCTCGTTGCCGGTCTGCTCGCTGCTGCGGCCAAGTTCGTGCCGCAGGCCTACCTACCTGACGATATCTGGCAGGCATCGACATATTTGTTGATCTTTGTACTCGTGGTGATGGGGTTAGTGCTGATAGTTCGCCGCAGGAACTCGGTGCCGACCAAGACAGCACCACCGAGCACCGACAATTCCGGTGAAACTCCTGCGGAGCTTCCGGCAACCCTGAGGCCCTACGAACCGGCCGGGCCTTCCACAGAAGGCGGGGCGTCCACACGGAACGTCCTTGACCTGCATGTACATATCCATGTGGACACGCGCGGGCCTGACGACGAGCCGTAGCTGCGGAAGCTCTGCCCCGAGAGCCTGCGCTCCTGCAGGCCGGGTCGAGGTTGGAAAGGCCATGCTGGTGGTGCCAGCGGCCGACGAGGTCCTGGGGTGGGCGATTGCTGCTCAACCCGATCTCCGCGAGCAGGTCACCGAAGCTTTCGAGTTTTAGGTGTCGGCGGCGCCCGTCTGATCGCCGCGACTGAACCGAGTACCTGGCACGTATTCGTCTGGGATGCCCGCATGGTTGCTCTGCTGCGCGCAGCACGCGAAAGCTAACATAGGTGGTGGGCTTCCAACGGCTGGAAGCCCACCACCTATGTCACTCCTGGATCAGAGTGTTCCGACCTGGTCCGCCATCCAGCACGTCGGCACCCGGACCACCGTGCAGCCAGTCGTCACCGGCTTCACCGTTCAGGCTGTCGTCTCCGGCCTCGCCGTGCAGCACGTCGTCGCGGGCGCCGCCGTAGATGACGTCGTTCCCGTCGCCCCCGCGCAGACTGTCGCGACCGTTGCCGCCCAGCAGGTGATCGGCATCGGCTTCGCCTGACACCTGGTCATGGCCGTTACCTCCGTCGATCCGGTCCTGACCGGCACCGCCGCGCAGGAAGTCGTCGCCGGTGTCGCCGACGATCGTGTCGTTACCGGCAGCGCCTAGGATCGTGTCGTCGCCGGACCCGCCGTACAGGGAGTCGTTGCCGTCGCCTCCGTCGATGACGTCGTCGCCCTTTTCGCCCTCCACCCGGTCGTTACCGGCACCGGCACAGATCACGTCGTCACCGGCACCGCCCCGGATCACCTCGTCGGCCGAAGTTCCCACGATCACATCGGCTTTTTTGGTGCCCTGGATGACACCGCTTCCGTCACCGATGATCGTGGCCGCCAGGCCCTGGCAAGAAGTTGCCGGAGGGGTGGCCTTGACGATCGTGATGTTCGTGGTCGTCTCGGCCCACGCGCCATCGTCGTCGGTGACCCGCAACTTGACCGCAAACGTCCCTGGCTTTTTGTACTCGTGCTGGATCTTGGCTCCCTTCGCGGTCGATCCGTCTCCGAAGTTCCAGTCGTAGGTGGCGATCGTGCCGTCGCTGTCGCTGGAGGTGCTGGCATCGAAGGCAAGGGTGGCCGGTGCCACTGTTTCGCCGGCGAACGAGAATGCCGCTGTGGGTGGCTCGTTCGCTGGAGGCTCGGCCGCCTTGACCGTGACCTGGGTAGAGGCACTGGCCTTGAGCCCAGCGTCATCGGTGACGTTCAGCTTGACTGTGTAGGTGCCGGACTTGGCGTAGGTGTGCTGGACCTTAGCTCCCTGCGCGGTCTTCCCATCGCCGAAGTCCCATTCGTACAGCTGGATCTGGCCACCGTCGGCGGTTGAGCCGCTTCCGTCGACCACGATCTTGAGCGGTTCTTGGTTGTCCACCGCCAAATTGAGGACGGCCGTGGGCGCCTGCCGCTGAACGGTGACGGTGGACGATGTGGTTGCGGTGAGCCCGCTGTTGTCCCGCACCGTCAGATTCACCTGATAGGAACCTGGTGCCTGGTACTCGTGCTCCGGGGTCGCTCCCGTAGCCGTGCTGCCGTCGCCGAAGTTCCATTCGTAGGCAGCGATCGAGCCGTCCGGATCGAAGGAGCTCGAACCGTCGAACTTGTACTTCCTGGGCTGGTTCTCGTCCGGCACCACAGCCGTGAACGACGCACTCGGTGCCTGAGGCTCGGGCTCCGGCGCGTCCTGGGTGGAGGCAACTGCTGCAGCCCGGGCGAAAGCGGCCACATCGTCACTCTCGGCGCGCAGCTGAGCGGCCGAATCGTTCAGGGCCGTGGTCAGGCTCTTGTCCACCGGCGCCTCGGTAATCGGCGTGGAGAGGTTGCCGCGGGCGTCCACGATTTCGGCGTCGCTCCAGCCGAGAGCCTTCAGCTGATCGATCTCCCGCTGAGTGAAACCGTTCTCGCGCACCCGCTTGCGGATCGCATCGATGTTGTCGCGCTCGGCCTGGGTGAACAGAGTCTGGTTGAACACCGACTCGGTCGCCAACTGGTTCGACCAGGCCTGCTGGGCGGCGGCCGACCGGTCCAGTTCGGCGGCCAACTCGAGCCGTACTCGCGGATCGCTGCGGCCTGGCGCACCTGCCCGGCGACGTTGTTGTCCAGCACGGCTCCCTGGTAGCGCTCGTAGGCCACCAGCACGGCCCGGCCGAGTGAGCGCTGCCGGTCCATCGAGATGCCCAGCGCCTTCAGGTTCGGGTCGGCGATCTCGGGGAAGGTGCTGTACTCCGGCTTCTGCACGTTCTGGTAGTCGTGGCGCGGCGGGTCCTTGACGATGTCGTCGAACATTCGCTGCACGCCGCAGGAGACGTGGGTCAGGATGGTCCAGGCCCGATCCTGGGAGCTGTCGAAGGTGCCGTACTCCAGTTGCCCGGAGAATTCGAGGTCCTCGTTGGCCACCAGGACGGCGCCGACCCTGACGTAGTTACGGCCCACGGCATCGGCCGGGTCACGCAGCAGACGGCCGACGCCCTTCCTGATCGCGCCGACCCCAGGTGATCCGGCGAAGTCCACGGCGGTCAGGGCGGCACAGGTCAGGGTAGTGCCCAGGCGCAGGCGGGCCGACG
This sequence comes from Kineosporia babensis, assembly GCF_021129305.1. GTDB lineage: Bacteria > Actinomycetota > Actinomycetes > Actinomycetales > Kineosporiaceae > Kineosporia > Kineosporia babensis. Next base: position 15,302 of record NZ_JAJOMB010000011.1, read on the forward strand.
ACTGCTTGAACGCGGCCGCCGCCTCGGCACCGATCCGCGGGTCACAGCCGCTCTCGATCACGCACGGCTCCACCGTGAACGGCTCACTGAGCTTGGCAGAGCCGCCGCCTTCACCGTCGCTGGTCTCGTGCTCAGTGACCATCAGCCGGTAGGTGCCGGGAACCAGGCTCGGGCCCTCGATCAGGGTGTACACCGTGCCGACCCCGATCACGTAGTTGGGCGTGCTCCAGTCGACCTTCCGTTTGGAGCAGGTGTTCTCGCTGTCCTCCTCGGCCAGCGGCGCGTCCGGGACCACGCAGATGTCGCCGCCCTCGAGGTCCGAGGTCATGTAGGCGAACAGGGCATCAGCAGTGGTGAATCGGTTCTCCGGAAGACCGTCCTCGTCAGCCGGTATGGGGTTGTATAGGTGGGCCTGCGCGGATGGCGCAAACACCACCAGTCCGAGAACGACCACGAGGCCGGACAGCAGTCCGGCGATGGTGGTCACTGAACGTCGGTGCCGAACTTTCATTGGATCCCCCGATCCAGGCGGGAACGGGTGGCGGCCCGAGAAGGCCGCCACCCGTTCGTCATTGGTTCAGAAAGTGCTGCTGGATCACTCCTGGATCAGCGTGTTGTGTCCTGGTCCCCCGTCCAGCACGTCTTCGCCCAGGCCACCGTGCAGCCAGTCGTCGTCCTCCTCGCCGCGCAGCACGTCGTCACCGTCGTCGCCGTAAAGGACGTCGTCGTCGAGGCCACCGAGGATCTGGTCGTTGCCGGCCCCACCGTGCAGGTCGTCACGTCCGTCCCGGCCCCACAACAGGTCGTTGCCGGCGTCACCGGACAGCTGGTCGCGCCCGGCGCCACCGTCCAGCTTGTCCATGCCGTCGGCGCCCCGCAGCACGTCGTTGCCGGCTTCGCCGTGGATGGTGTCGTCGCCCGAACCGCCGGTGATGTTGTCGCGGCCGTCGCCACCGTAGATGGTGTCGTTGCCAGCCTCACCGTTGACGGTGTCGTTACCCGCGTCGCCCCGGACGGTGTCGTTGCCGGTTCCGCCGACGATGACGTCACGGCCCTCGCCACCGGCGAAGGTGTCGTTACCGGCGTCGCCGATCAGAGCGTCGTTACCCTTGCCGCCGTCGAAGGTGTCGTTGCCCTCGCCACCGAACAGGGTGTCGTTGCCCTTGTCCCCGATCAGCTTGTCGTCGCCACCGTTACCGCAGATGACGTCGTTGCCGCCGAGGCCGTTGATCGTCTCGGCCGCGGACGAGCCGACGATGACGTCGTCTTTCTTGGTTCCGGTGATCACCGGCTCGCCGTACCCGATGATGGTGGCCGGGCGACCGCCGCAGGTGGCTTCCGAACCCTCAGGAGCCTTCTGCATCCAGAGCACGGTCGCAGTGGCCGTCAGTTCCGAGACCGTGGCCGTGACCGTGGAGTCGCCGTCCTCGCTGGAGGCGAAGCAGAACTTCGCCGAGCCGTCGGCACCGGTGCTCACCGACTTGGTGGTGGCGCCCTTGCCGGTGGCGGCGAAGTCCACGCGGATGCCGTCGAGCTTGGCTCCCGGCTCGCCGGTGAGCTTGCCAGTCACACACGCTTCGGCGCCGGTGATGGCAGTCTGCGTGGCTGGGTCGAGCGCCAGGCCGGTGATCTGGGCGATCGCCCCGATACCGAAACCGCCCGGATAGCCATAGGAGTCGTACGAGTCGAACCCGTACACCAGCACTCCGACCGGAGTACCGCCCGAGATCTTGTGAGCACCCGGCTGAACCGGGACAACGGTGGATGCGTAGGCCGAGCCGTTGCCGATCGGCTTCCAGTCGGCTTCCGGCACCGCCTTACCGTCCACACTGACCTGACCGACCTTGTCGGCCAGAGCGGTGAGGTTGATGTAGTTCTGCGCGAAGCCCTCGCCCGGCGTGGCCACGGTGTACTCGGTTAGGTACTGCTCGTACGGTGGCACCAGCGACATGAACGGGTCCGACACCGTACCGTCCGACCCGGAGCCTTCGGAGAACTGGGCCACCAGCACCGGCTCGTCCGACGTGATCGCCGAAGGAACACCGGTGCGGAACGTGTGAGACTCCCCCGCCTCCAGTTTCACCTGAGTGGGAGCGCCACCGGAGGTGATGGTGAGATCCGTGCCGTTCTTGTCGGCCAGCACCCGCAGAGTGTCGTTGGCCCGGGTGGCCAGCGGTGCGGTCACGTACTTTTTGCCCCACGAGTCCAGGGGTGGCATGGCCTCGACGATGTGGTCGCAGGCCGACACCCCCTCCGGGATGTTGACGCACTGGTGCGCGCCGAACACGGCGACCGGCGCCGAAGCCTTCACCAGCGAACCGGTCAGGTCGCCCGGCGGAGTGACCTGGTACTCCAGCGCCTCCCCCTTCTGCAGGGTGACGGTGGCCGGCTTACCGGCTTCGTAGCTGCTGTTGCCGACGGTCGGGACGAAGGTGACCTTCGTGTCTGCCTGGGTTGCCACCACCGAGAACTCCGAGCCGCCGTGGCCCGGCCCGTAACTCATGATCCGGTAGTCGGTACCGAGTGAGTTCACTGGGATACCGGTGAAAGCGTCGGTGGTGTACTGGGTGCGGTTGAGCCCGTACAGCGCGACGTCTGACGACGACTGCACGTTGATGCCCAGAGCCTGGATGAACGACTGGTTGGGATCTAGCTGGCTCTCCAGTGGGACGTTCACCGACGCCAGGCCGTCTGCCCCGATGCTGAACGTGCTGTTGAATCCGAGCGAGTCGATCTTCACCGTGCCGGTGGCCGGCACCGGTGACGACATGTACAGCGTCAGTTTGCTGGTGTCGTTCGTCTCCAGATTGTGGTCGAAAGCCACCCAGAAGTCCTGCCCGTAGGTGGTGCGTGGAGCTGCCCCGGCCCCACCCCCGCCGAGCATCGCGATGGCCAGGGCCGAGGCCCCGGCCGCCGCCGCGATCCAGAGTGCCCGTCGTCTGCCACGTTTCCCGATTGCCAAGATCTTCCCCTCCGTTGAGTTGACCGCCCAGTTCTAGAGCGGATTCGCCGGCATTCACGGGAATTTTCAAGCAACTCGACGATACGTGGGAGGTTGATCCGACCGTTCAACCCTTCAAATTTCAACCGTTCGATGCGGTAACGCCCCAGGAACACCATTCGGCATGCGGATATTCATCAGATATCGACAAAGAACAGTGCCATCAGATGTGGCCAGATATTCTCAGAGACAGTACTTTTCGCCGTTTCCGCACAGCTCCGATCCGACTACCCCAGCAACACCCCAGAGAACCGCTGCACCCGCCCCAACTGCCCTTCCGAAACCCACGAGCATCCTTGATGGGGCGTCCCGATTGGGCGCTATCCCCCAAAAGACCCGCCGTGGATCCAACTCCCTTGCTACTACGATTGCCATGACCAATTACCGCGCAACCGCTTTGACCACAGCAAGCCTTCTCGTAGCTGCACTCAGTGCCTGCTCCAGCGCCAAGGGAGCAGCCGCCATCGCCGACGACGTGGCCCGAGAATCGGGTGACGTGGTGCGGGTCGCCGACAACGTGTTCAGCCAGAGCGACGATCTGGCCCGAGTCGGTCGCTACCGCCCGGTGCCGAAAACCGTGATACCCGCTCAGCCCGTGGTGGAGCAGCGGATGATCGCCATCCTGCAGACGCACCTGGCCGACCTGCCGGTAGAAGATGCCCAGCAGGTGGTGGCCCTCGCCTGCCAGGCCAAGGACTGGTACGAGGTGGGTCAGGCATCCAGTGCCTCCGACGCGGCCTGGGCCGTCACCGTCAACTACGGCGGCAACCTGACCTTCCGCTATCGGGTGCAGGGGCTGGCCGCCGAACTGCAGAGCCAGAACGGGATGGACGCCGTAGGTGTTTTCGCTGTGTTCGCCATCTGCGAGTTGGCCTGAAGAAGCAGGGCTCGCCGGGCCTGTGCAGACCCGGCGTCCAGTACTGTGCAGCACGAGCATCGGGTGTCGCCAGGTGCGTTTGTCATGCATCGCGCTCACCTGGCTGTGTGCCGTTACGCCCGTCTACCGTTCCGCTGGCCGGTGACTGCACGGCATGCCGGTGGCCGATTGGCTCTTCCTCTCCTGTAGGCCGTTTCGCCTCTCTACTGTTCAGCTGCCTTCGACCGGTTCACCCGATCTTCGGCAACCTCCGTCGCTAGCGTTCGCCCTCGTAGCACTTACTTCGGGGGAGTACGAACTGATGGCCCTCCTGCTTGCCCGGCCACGGGCGTCCGCAATCAAGAGAACCCGGGTGATCAGGGGGCACGCTGGTCGGGGTGTGCGGTGTGGCTCTGGCGCTCAGCGCCACAACCGTCTTCGCCGGGCCCATGTTGCCGGCCAAGCCGCAGCAGGTCGGCACAGCCGCTGCCGAGGGCAGCATCACCGTATACACGGAATCGGTGGCGCAGAGAACGTCATCGCGAGGACAAGAGCTTAGTGAAACCGCTGCCCACACCGCACCGCAAGAACGGTAACCATCGCACCTCCCATGTTCCGCAGGAGATCCACTTCTTCGCAGACGCCGATATTCAGAGCACTCTGCGCCAGTTCCAAGCCTGTCGCGTACAACAGAACGAAGATCAGGACGCGACTGGTGGTTTGCACTGTGAGCGCAAGGAAAAAAGCCAGCGGCATGTACAAGAACACGTTGATCCAGGCCGCCGCATTCCACGACCACTCGATGGACAGATCGAAGCAAGACTGAAAGTTAGCTCCGGAAAATGAACTCGAGAAAGAACGCCCGCCTGCAAGTAAAGTTCCTACGGCCGGGATGCCCAGGCCCAGGACCAACCCGAAGGCCACAACCCGTGCGATGCCTAGTCGACTCGCCATTAGTTGAGACACCACGAGTGCAGCGAGCAGCACCAAGATGAGTGCGCCAAGCGTGAGGGGCTCCTTCAGGAAACCCATCAGGGCTGAACCCATGTGACCTCCGAACGATCAGCCGAACTGGCGCCTGGCCGCACCATTGCACAGCGGCGCGACCAGGCGTCTGCGTCGTGCGACTACGGGTGCACCTTGTCAGCCTTGTCGTTGAAACTGCCTACGTACGAGACGTAGGCGTTCGCCTCCAGCTTGTAGTAGTTCGAAGGCGTGTCAAGGAGTTCGCCGGCCCCGTCGCTCTGCCGATTCCGGTAGGACGAAACCATGTTCACGAAGCCGTAGTTGCTGAGATTTTGCCAGGTCTCATCCCGGAAGATCAGCCGGCGTCCTTCGCCGTTGGCATGCTCGAACAGGCATAGCCAACCGCTCGCACAGTCAGGAACCGCCGAGACGGACCGCTCTGCAGAAGCCAGACCGCGAGCCTGCAGCGCGCGGTCGGCCGCTCGGTTACTGGTGAAGCACTCCGTCTCCGTGCCACCAACCACGACGCACGATGTGGCCTCGCCCCAACCCTTGGTCAGGTCTATGCTCTGAGTCCCGAACTTGGCCATCACCGGCTTGGCAGAGCCACCGGCGGCCGTGTCCGCCTGTGCTGCTCCGGCGACACCCGTCACAGAGATGAAGGTCAACCCGAGTGCGGCGATTCGTCTGTTGCGTTTCTGCTGCTTCACTTTCAACCCCCGTTTGATCGAATACCCACGAAGCGTAGGTACGAACCGGAGGCTAGCAGCAGCTTTAACAGCCGTCCCCGAAACCGCAAATTACATTCGCTCGGTCGACCGATCCCAAATCTGGCCATCCTGGCGATGATTTCCTGGCCGAAAACACCCCTGCCACAGATCTCGCGCTCACCTCGCCGTTTCATTCGAATGACGTCGAATGACAATTTTCTTGAGTCTTCCCTCACTACTCCAAGGTCTGGACTGCCCTGACGTACGTGCGCGACCTGCAAGCGGAGGCAGCCGTCCTACCGCGTGCCCCGACAGCAGGCAGCCGAGACATTGCATGCGGGCGTGTTCCCTACCCACTGGTCGTCGCACTTAAACTGCCTTTTCGGTCCGTTTGGGCGATACCGACGCCGATTCGAGGGCAAGCTCCTCAGCGATTCAGCAATGTTCGTCAGCGCTTCCGTCACAGCGGAGCCAATCGCCCACGGAGACCAACGATTTGAACAGCATTCTCGAGAGCCCCAGCTACTGGGTCCGCAACCACTGGCGCAAGGCCGCGATCGGTGGCTGTGTCCTGGCCGTCGCCACAACCGGTTGGGGCGTGATCTCCCCCAGCGGGCAGACTCATGCCAGCAGCTGGCGCCTGCCCGATGCCCAGTGGGACGGTGCGCCGACGCCGACCATCGCGCCGACAACTCCAGTCACAGTGGAACCCAAGAGCCTGCCGGGCCTGCCGCCTCAGCCGCCCAAGGGGCCAGTGGTGCCAGCTCCGCGTGTGGCCTCCATACCGCAGTCGACCGAACCAAGCGATCCGGCCGTCAAGCCCACACCCGATGAGAAGCCCACTCGCAGCGTGTCATCCACTCCTCCCGAAGCTTCAGCCCCAACTGAACCGAAGGACTCGCCTACAAGCGAGCCCACGCCTACCGAGCCGACCCGGCCGCTGATCGAGGATCCATCCCCCGCTGCCCCTGAGGTATCGAACGACCCAGTACTCGTCGCTGGCCCCGAGCCGCACTTCTACTTCCAGGGCAACGTCAACGTGTTCACGGAAGCCAAGGTCCACTGCGCACTGTTGGACAACGAGTCCGACCTCAGTTACCGCATCACCTCAGTCAGTTTCACACCGCTCGAGGGCGACAGCTTCTCCACGGTCTCACCCACAGCCGAAGACTGCTCGGGGTCCGGCAAATCCGAGCCGGCCGGCCCTTGCACCGAGATCACTCTCGCGCCCGGCTCCTTCTGCGAATTCGCCATCCAGGCACCGTCCCGCGACGGGCACAACCATCGGGCCCGCCTGGTTATCACTGCCGAGGGCATCTGCACCGACCGGAAGTCCGCCGAGTGCGCGCAGATCCCCAGCGACCGCAAGCCCACGGCCCAGAACCCGATCCGCGTGCAGTGGAAGCTGGCCAACCGGACGATCGTGGCCTGCCACGCGGTAGACCGTCCAGCAGACAGGGGCACCTGGCCGGAAGAGGATGCGGGCAAGTGCCCGGAGCCGGAACCTGATTCACATCTCGAGGAGACACCCAGCAAGGAGAGCAAGGACTCCTGAGGGATGCCACTCAACCCGTGACATGGCCCACAGCTTCCAACGCAATCCCCTCGAAACGTCCCGAACCGCCCACTGAAGTCGATCGTCCCTCATTGACACCGCCAGGCCCGGCCACTTGCCTGTGGCTGCGACCAAGCGGATGGGGAAAGCGATGGCAGTTCGAAGGGTTCGGCGCCGTAGGCTGACGGCGGTCGTCACCGTGGCGATGGCGATGCTGCTCCTGGGCGGGTACTTCTGGATCGGCCGGGCGCCCAGGTCTTTGGAGGGGTCGATCGGCGCGGGCACGTACGGGCTGCACATGAACGTGAACGAAGTGGCGACGTGGGGTGGGCTGGACGTCCGGAACACGGGCAGCCGCCCACTGGTGCTGGACAGCCTGACTCTGCATCAGGCCGAAGGGGCAGCCGACGGGGTCAAGTTCCTGCGGATGCAGGTGGTGGCCACGGACAAGCTCGGAGACGGGCCCCGGATCGGGATGAGCGGGAATGCTGGGGCCGACGTGATTCCGGAAGGGTTGCGTTCGCCGCTGGACGGATACGAGTTGCCAGCGAGTTCTGAGGTGTCGGTGTTGATTCAGTACCAGGCGTTGCGGGAAGGCTCTTTTCGGTATGACACGGCGACGTTCGACTATCACGAAGGCAGCCGCACCGGGCAGTTGACCGTGGTGCAGGCCCTGGATGTGTGCGTGCCGGCGGATGCCGAATGCGACCTGCCACGGCTGTGATCAGACCTGCGTCAGGGCCGGGCTCATCAGTTCTTCCAGCGCTTTGATCGACGGGTGATCGGCAGACTCCCCGAGGAGAACACCACAGGCTCCTGCCGCCTGGGCAGCCTGCAGATCGGACAGGTTGTCGCCCACCACCAGGCATTCGGCGGGCTCGACCCGGAGGGTGGTCGCGGCAGCCTGGATCAACCGGGGCGCGGGTTTACGGCAGTCACAGCCGTCCCACGGCGCATGCGGGCAGACCTTCCAGGTGTCGAACACCCCGATCAGGCGCTCGATCCGCATGTTCACGATTTCCATCTGCTCGTAGCTGATCATCCCCCGCCCCACCGCAGACTGGTTCGTGACCACGCCGAGCTTGAGCCCGCTGCGGCGCAGTGCGGCGATGCACGCGGCAGCGCCGGGCATCGGGTCGACCAGATCGGGATCGCCGTTGTAGGGAACATCTTTGACCAGTGTGCCGTCGCGGTCGAACAGCACTGCCTTGACCGAGGGGTAGCGACTCAGCGGATTCACGGCACGGTCTCCAGTTCAGTCTCGTTCCGAGACATCAGGTTACCGGTCGCGGTCAGTTCCTCTCGAGTAATCGGCGTGGTGCCGCGCCGGCCGACCACGATGCCGGCCCCGGCGTTGGCGATCTGGCAGGCCTGCCTCAGGTCGAGGCCTCGGGCCAAGCAGGCGGCGACCACTGCGGCGACGGTGTCGCCTGCACCGGTGACGTCGGCGACCTCGAGCGCCTGGGCGGGCAGGTGGAACTCTGCCGATCGACCGTCGAACAAGGACATTCCCTCGGCACCTCGGGTGACCAGCACGGCACACCCCAAATGGCGGACGAGTCCGAGCGCCTGTTCCTGCAGCGAACCTTTGGGGGTGGCACGGCGCAGTTCGCCGAGGTTCGGCGTGATCAGGGTGGCACCGCGATACCGGCGGTAGTGGGTACCTTTCGGGTCGACGACGATCGGGATCTCGGCCGCTGCGGCCATCCGGATCACCTCGGCGCAGAGGTAGGCGTTGCACAGGCCTTTCGCGTAGTCGGACAAGAGGACGATGTCGGCGGCCTCGATCTGCCGGCGCACCTGGTTGAGGCAGCCGCGGACGAGTTCGGGCCGGACCGTTGCCGGAGGTTCCTGGTCCAGCCGGAGCAGTTGCTGACCACCGGCCAGGATCCGGTGTTTGCTGGTGGTTGGGCCCTCGCCGATCACCACGGCCGAGCAGTCGACGCCGCCGGCGGTGAGCAAGTCGCGCAGGCGCTCCCCCGCCGTATCCGGCCCGACCGCGCCGACCAGAGAAACCGACTCCCCCAGCGCGGCCAGGTTCATGGCCGCATTGCCTGCGCCGCCCGGAGTGTGAGTGCGGTTGCGCTCCAGCACGATCGGGACGGGCGCTTCCGGCGAAAGACGGCTGGCCTCGCCCTCGGTGAAGGTGTCCAGCATCAGGTCACCGACCACCAGTGCCCGGCGGGGCCGCACGTCAGACCACATCCAGGCGCTCGATGAGCTGCGTGCTCGAGAGGTCGATGATGCGGGGCAGGAACTCGACTCGGCCGCCGAACCGCTCCACGATCTCCCGCTCGGGCAGAGCCGCGGCATATTCCGAACCCTTGCAGTGCACATCGGGCTGCAGCTCGGCCAGGGCTGCGGCCGGATCGTCCTGGTCGAAGATGCAGACGTAGTCGACCGGCTCCAGAGCCTGCAGCAGCACCGCGCGCCCGCCCTGCGAGCTGAACGGCCGGCCGGGGCCCTTCACCCGGCGCACCGAGGCGTCCGAGTTGAGCAGCACCACCAGAACGTCGCCCAGCGCTGCTGCCCGCGACAGTGAGTCCAGGTGACCGGCGTGCAGTACGTCGAAACAGCCGTTCGTGGAGACGACCGTCAGACGCTGCTGCCGCCATTCCTCCCGCATCGCGAGCAGTTTCCCCGGCAGGATCGTCGACTCGTCGGCCGGTTCGTCCGCGCTCCCCAGCAAGAGACGTTCGGTGAGGTCACAGACGATGTGCAGCAGCGTCATCTGGCATTCCTGGATCCGCGCGGTCACCACCGAGGGCACCTTGAGCAGCAGATCGCAGTGCCGGTCCAGTGCCGCCGGATGCCGCCCGGTCAGGCCCACGACGAACACGCCTTTCTTCTGGGCGATGCGCGCGGCCTCGACGACGTTCGAGGAGTTGCCGCTGGCGCTGATCGCGAACAGGATGTCGCCCTGTCGCCCGAAAGCCTCTACCTGACGGGCAAAGACTGCGTCGAAACCGAAGTCGTTGCCTACGCCGGTCAGCACACTGGTGTCTGTGCTCAGCGCCAGTACCGGCAGCGGACGGCGGGCCCGATGGAACCGGCCGGTGAACTCGGCGGCGAAGTGCTGGGCGTCGGCCGCCGAGCCACCGTTACCCACCACATAGGCCCGACGCTCGCCGTCCAGGCATTCGGCCAGACGCCTGGACGCCTCGACCACCTGTGGCCCCAAAGCGTCCCGAGCCAGCGTCTTGACCCGCGCAGCCTGACGTAGCGCCTCCCCGACAACAACGTCCACAATTCCCCCTTGCCTCAGGTCGACATTCGTCCATGCCATCAAGATCGGAATATCCGATCCCTGGACGATTATGCCCGAAGCAAAGGGCTGGCCGCGCCAGCCGCTCATCAACCCGACCGCGCTAGCAGAGGGCGCCGGGCCGCACCACGCCCAGCGCCCTGTCTCGTGCAGCGTGGGCACCGGGTGCCATCAGATGCATCTGTTGTGCATCGTGCTCACCTGGTTGCGCGCGGCCGGGCCTGCCTACCGTTCTTGCGGTGGCGGTGGGGCCTTCAGGCTTCGAAAGGACTAGGGCGATGACGGTCGAGCGGTCTTCCGGGCATGCAGCTTCCACGCGTCTGACCTCGTTCATGCGCCGGCTGATCGCTCATCCGTGCGTGCTGGAGGCGCTGCTGACCGGCGGCCACCGACGCAGAAGCACCCAGCCGTACGTCAAGGATCTGGACCTGATCGTGGTGCTGCGCCGTGACTACCCCCGGGAGCAGGCGGTCCGCCTGATCCAGCAGATCGTCTGCTTCGGGGCACTGGGCCGCTCGCTCGACGACCGTCACCGCTACCGCAGCACTCGCGTCACCGGCTACTCGCTGCAGTACGAAGCCCGCGACGACGCCGTGGACCCGCAGGAACGCTTCTACCTGAGCCCTCCCCCGGTGGACGTGATGCCCGCCTACCGCGAAGGCACGCACCTGATGATCCCCGACCGCGACTCCGACCAGTGGATTCCGGCCAATCCCGACTACGCCGACCTAAAACCGTTGGTGACGGCCTGGAGTCGGCGCCACGACCTCGGCCTGACCCCACTTGCGGCGCAGACCATGGCGCTGCGGTACCTGCCGCGTGGCCGCACCGACGGGGTGGATGTGGCGCTGGCCGCGTTCTTCCGCAACGCCGCCGAAAACGCCCTCAGCACCGAAGATCCCCTGGTGCGGGTCTGCCTGCGAGAGACCGCGGACGTGGCGGAACGGGCCGTCGTCACCGATCGGCTCGGCGATCGCTGGGACGCCGAACGGCTGTGGCATGACGTTCTGGGCGAGAGGTTCGGGCCGAACTGGATGTCCGGGGTGCCGGTGGCCATCCCGATCCGGCCCTCGAAGACCGACGAGATGCTGACCGCGGCCTCGAAGTGGCGGGCGCGCAAGAGTCTTGGCCGGGCCAGCATCCGCTCAGCGTTCGGGTAGATCTGGTTCTGGATCTACTGGGTCCAGCCCTCGACCCACGACTTCTGGTTCGCCCAGCCCACCTTCGCCTTGGGCAGGTCCCCGCCGGACGCGAAGGTCACGCTGACGATCGCGCCGGGCGCCTTGCAGGCCTTGTACTCGCGGACCTCGTTCGTGTAGCCGTGCCCGTCCGGGCCGACGGACTCCCGCTTGCCCTTGGTCCCGAAGATCTTGGCCACCTTGGCCTTCGACATGCCCACCTGGACCTTGCCGAACTCCGTGGTGGTGACGCAGGGCTTGTTCTTGGGCGCGGCATCCGCGGCGGCCGCCCCGCCGACCAGCAGGGCGGTGCTCATTCCAACTGCAACCAGGACTCGACGCATGACAGGTTCCCCTCCGGTTCGGCCGGGACTTTCCCGGTCTGCCTGCTACGACGCCGGTCTCGCAGAGCCGGTTGTCCGGAAGTTCGATGCTGCCCTTGCGGGCAGGTCCGCCACCTCGCCAAGCACCGGGTGATAGGTGCGACCTGCGCCACATACCGGCCTGCCTGCCACAGAACGATCTGTGACACAAGAGGGTGGAAAAGGGTCTTAGGTGGTTATCGTTGTGCGGCTATGGGAGGGGGTCCTGGGGCGGGAGTACTTCTTTGCCTGCTTCCAGGACGAGCACGCATGGAGGCACGCATGACGACGAATACATCGGCGAAGGATCTGGGGGCGCTGCTTCAGCAGCTGAAGGACCGGGACGGGCGCAGCTACAGCGCGTTGGCTCATCGGGCGGGGACGAGCCGGTCCAGTTTGCATCGGTACTGCCAGGGGCAGTGTGTGCCGGAGACCTTCGGGACGGTGGAGCAGCTGGCCCGGCTCTGTGGGGCTACCCAGGAAGAGCTGGCCGAGCTTCACCGGCTGTGGTCGCTGGCTACTCGGCCGGTTGATCCTTGCGGCGCAGTGGCCCGGGTGCCGGCCGCTCGGGTGTCGTCGGAGCAGCAGACCGTTGAACCGCAGCGCCTGATGCTGCGGGCCTCCACGCTGACCCCGATCCTCCTGGCCTTCCTGATCGTTCTCCTGGTGCTGATCGCCATCGAGATCGCCGAGGACTCCGGGGACCTGTTCACCATCTCGGCCGAGACGACCGATCCGGGCCAGCAGGCGTCCCAACCGACCCGCTGAGCAACGTCCCACCAGGTCAGAGGGGGTGGGACGTCCCGGGACGAGCTTGTCTCCGGATTCCTTCCGGGCGCTCGGCCGGCCGTGCCAACGTCTTGGTCACCGCCCGGGAGGGCCCCGACGCAGGGGCCTCGACGGCGGGCTGAGGAGGGGCAGAGATGGCTACACAACTGAAGCGGCGAAGGACCTTGGCCGGGCTGGCGGCTGCGATGGTGCTGGGGGCGGGCCTCGTGACCACATCGGCCGGAACGGCTCAGGCCGCGACCAACTGCGGCAGCACGGTCTGGCCGGACGTCTACCAGAACGTGCGCGAAGTGATGCCGTCCGACTTCTTCGGCCGGCACATCGTGCTGCGCAACGGACGGGCGTCCGACGCCTCGTACGCGGCGATCGCCACCGGCTACCACTCCAGCGACCGGGTGTGGATCGACCGCAAGGCGCCGGGCAGTTCCTCGTGGTTCCAGTGCGGGCCGTTCAGCCGCTCGACCTCCAACCGGATGGACAACTTCGGCTGGACGATGCGCGCCTGCGCCGACGTCATCTACAACAACAAGCGCGTGCACAAGTGCACCGGCTGGTACACGGACCGGGGGTAGAAAACGATGAGACTGCGAACCGTAGCGGCCGCCGCGCTCACCGGAGTGCTCGCCGGCGTGGCCATGGTGACTGCCGCCGGACCGGCCTCGGCCGACGACGCCCGCTGCCCGGCCAACCGGGTGTGCATGTACGAGGACCCGAACTTCACCGGCTCGCTCTACGTGAACCAGAAGTACAAGAGCGGCGGCAAGTTCGAGATCGACTGGTGGGACGGCGACAACGAGATCTCCTCGGTGATCAACAACACCGGAGGCTCGGTCAAGCTTTATGCCAACGACGGGCAGAAGGGCAAGTGGCAGTGCGTCGGCGCGCACTCCACCCGCAGCAACCTGAAGGACAACGCCTTCGACAACAACGCGGAGAGCTGGGCCTTCGCCAGCTGCTGACGCTGCCCGAACGACCGCGGGGCCCGGAACAGATCTGTTCCGGGCCCCGCGGTGCTGCTAACTACACATCGACGATGGTGTTGTTGCCCGCGCCGCCGGAGATGGTGTCCACGCCCGCCCCGCCGGAAATGTAGTCGTCCCCGCTGTTGCCGAAAATCGTGTCGTCACCGCTGTTGCCGTAGATGGTGTCGTCGTGACGGCCACCGTAGAGCTGGTCATTGCCGGTGCCACCGACGATGTAGTCGTCACCGTCGTTGCCGTAGATGATGTCGTCGCCCGCTTCCCCATGCAGCGTGTCGTCGCCGGCCCCGCCGTTGATGGTGTCGTTGTGGTCGCCGCCGTAAACCGTGCCGGCGCCACCGACCAGGGTGATGTTGTCCTCGCCGTGCCCGCCGTACACGACGGCCCCGGTACCGGCCAGGATGGTGTCGTTGGCTTCGCCACCCTCGATGATCGCGTCGGGCGCCTCGGGCCGCTGGGTCTCGTAGTAGTCGTTGCCCACGCCCAGGTTGAACGTGGTGAAGTTCTCGCCGCTGGTGTTGTTGGTGTACAGCACCCGGTCGGTGGCGTTGCCCAGGTAGAACTCGGCCAGGGCGGGAGCCTCGGCACTCTTGGGGATCTCGCAGACCACCTTGGTGTTGTCGGCCGCGTCGGGGTAGGCACAGCCGTCGTAGGGGCGGATCTCGATGTTGTCCTTGAGGGTGAAGACGAACTTGTCGTCGGTCTCGTCCAGGATCACATCGAGCCGGCTGGAGATCCCGATGTTGCCGTCGTAGAAGAGCCGGGTGCGCCCTTCGCTGGAGCCCACGTTGACGTAGGTGTACGTGTCGGCCGCCTGGGCCGGCAGGGCGAACAGCAGCGGGGCGACGCCGACCGCGAAAGCGGTTGCGGCGAAAAGCGATACACGGGTGCGACGCAGGGTCACGTGATTCCTCCGAACTTGGTCGTCACAGGTGGGCGGACGGGTGGCCCGGAACGTGATGCTCCGGGCCGCCCGGTGGAACTACTTACACATCGACGATGGTGTTGTTGCCCGCGCCACCGGAGATGGTGTCCACACCCGCCCCACCGGAGATGTAGTCGTCCCCGCTGTTGCCGTAAATCGTGTCGTTACCGGTGTTCCCGTAGATCGTGTCGTTGTGCTTGCCGCCGTAGAGCTCGTCGTTACCCGCGCCACCGACGATGTAGTCGTCACCGTCGTTGCCGTAGATCACGTCGTCGCCGGCCTCGCCGTGCAGCGAGTCGTCGCCCACGCCACCGTTGATCAGGTCGTTGCCGTCCTCACCGTGCACCTCGGCGGCGCCACCGATCAGGGTGACGAGGTCGTTCCCGGCCCCCGCCGCGACATAGGCCCCGGTTCCGGCGTTGATGGTGTCCACGCCGTCGCCACCGCTGATCGCCGCGTCCAGGGCGTTCGGGCGGGTGGCCGTGTAGGTGTCCGCCCCGGCGCCGAGGTCGATGCTGGTGAAGCTGGTGTTGGTCAGGTTGGTGAAACGCAGGATGTCGTTGCCGTCGTTCAGGCTGACCACCCCGGCCGGGTCGTTGCCACCCGTCTCGGTCTTGTCGATGGTGCAGACGACCTTGGTCAGGTCGGCCTCGTCGGGGTGCGTGCAGTTCGAGCCGACCTCGATCTCGATCACGTCGTCGACCGTGTAGACGAAGGACGATTCGTCGCCCGACTCGTCCACCCGCACGTCGGCGTCGCTGCGCACGCCGGTGCCGCCGTCGTACGAGAAGGTGAAGAACTCCGCCTCGGCAGTGCCGATCACCTCGGCCTTGCCCTTGCCTTCCGCCGCGTGGGCGGGACTGACCAGCAGCAGGGGCCCCACCCCGACCCCGAGCAGCGAAGCGGTACCCATCAGAACGGTCAAACGGTTGCGGCGCAGAGCCATTCAGGTTCCTCCGAAATAGATGGTTCCCCCGATGGCTCGACGATGCCACCCGTGTCCGTTTCGCGTGGGTTAACGATGCAAACGGGGTTTACGTCACATTCGCTTGCATCGCCGGACCCATACCGACCGGTAGTGCGAGGACGGCCGGAATCGGTAACCTCCCGAGATGGCCACGCTGATCATCGACGCCGGGGAGACCGTTCCTGACATGCCGGGCTCACGCTTCGGTGGGCTCCCCCTGGTTCCCGACGGATTCGACTGGCCGGTCTGCCACACCTGCAAGAACCTGCTGCAGTTCGTCGGCCAGCTGGACCTGCCGCAGTGGCCGGACGACGTGCGCCTGATGGCGATCTTCATGTGCAACAGCGCCCCGGGCACCTGCGAGACCTGGAGCCCGATCACCGGCGCCAACCAGGCCCTGGTCTTCACCGGTGGCCTGCGCCCGACCGCGGCCCCGATCCTGCTGGACGCCGAGAACGAGCTGGTGCGGCCCGCTACCGCGGTGCGCCTGGTCTCGGTGGAGCCGGCGGCGGGTGAGGACGAGGACGACGAGTACTGGCTGTCGCAGATGGCCTGGAAGGCGCGCCACCAGGAGGAAGCGCCACGAGTCCTGGGACAGTTCGGGGGCCGGCCGTCGTGGCTTCAGGCGCCGGAGACGCCGCACTGCCCGTCCTGCTACCGGCCGATGACGTTCGCCGCCCAACTGGAGGAACACGGCGCCAACTTCGGGACCGGCGAGGCGTTCGCCTTCCACTGCATCGCCTGCCACACCGGCTCGTTCCTCTGGCAGTGCTAGCAGGACCTCGGCGACGTCCGCGCGATCCTGGCGCAGTGAGGTCGGCCCGGGAGTGGTTGTCTCCCGGGCCGACCGATCACGCCGGGTTCAGCGGGCGCCCGCGGTGACCATGGTCAGGGCGTGCTCGGCCAGGGTGACCAGGACCTGCTTGCAGGAGGCCCGGTCGCGCACGTCGCACATCACGATCGGCACCCAGGTGTCCAGGTCCAGCGCGTCGCGGACCTCTTCCACCTCGTGCACCGCGCCGTCGTCGAAGCAGTTCACCCCGATCACGAAGGGCACGCCGCGGCTCTCGAAGTAGTCGATCGCCGGGAACGAGCTACCCAGCCGCCGGGTGTCGGCCAGGATCACCGCGCCCAGCGCCCCGTCGGCCAGCTCGTCCCACATGAACCAGAACCGGTCCTGGCCAGGGGTTCCGAACAGGTAGAGCACCAGTTCGGGGCTGATCGTGATGCGCCCGAAGTCGAGGGCCACGGTGGTGGTGGTCTTCGACTCCACGCCCGCGAGATCGTCCACCCCGCGGCTCATCTCGGTGATGACTTCCTCGGTGCGCAACGGCGGGATCTCGCTGATCGTGCCGACCATGGTGGTCTTGCCGACCCCGAAACCGCCTGCCACCAGGAGTTTGACGGACGAGCCGCGCAGCACGGGCTCAGAGTTGTCGAATGCCATTGATCACTGCCTGGAGAACTCGGATGTCGGGGGTCACGGCCGAGCGGAACGCAACCAGTTGCTTGTCGATCAGATCCCCGAGGAGGATCTTGGTGACGGACAGGGGAAGCCGCAGCCCGGCCGAGATCTCGGCCACGGACGCGGGCTTCTGCACCAGCCGCAGGATCTGGATCAGCTCGTCGTCCAGGCTCGTGGCCTGGACCCGGGTGACCGGGCCGAGCGCCACGACCAGCGCGATGATCTCCAGATCGGCCTGCCGGCTGGTGGTCCGGCCACCGGTCATCGCGTACGGCCGCACCAGAGGTCCGGCCGCATCGTCGAACCAGGTGCCGTCGTTGCTCACAAGCGCTGCCCGGCCCCCACGCCCTCCTCGGCCCGGGGCTGCGAGCTGAGGTAGGTCCCGACCTTGGTCACCATCAGGTTCATCTCGTAGGCGATCAGGCCCATGTCGGCGTTGGCGTCGGCCAGCAGGGCCAGGCAGGCGCCCTCGCCGGCGGCGGTGACGACGAAGAAGAAGTTGTCCATCTCCACCATCGTCTGGCGCACCGCCCCGCCACCGAAGTGCCGGCCGGTGCCGCGGGCCAGGCTCTGGAACCCGGAGGCGACGGCGGCCAGGTGCTCGCCCTCGTCCCGGTCCACCACCGAGGACCGGCCGATCAGCAGACCGTCGGACGAGAGCACGATGGCTCGGTCGACTCCGGGCAGCCGTCGGGTGAGGTCGTCGACCAGCCAGTCCAGGCCCTGCAGATTGTCGCTCATCTCGCCTTCCGCTTACTTCGTGGTGAAAATCGTTACCGGCTGGCCGTTCAGCCGGCGTTGTCGTCGCTGTGG
Organism: Kineosporia babensis; assembly: GCF_021129305.1. Classification (GTDB taxonomy): domain Bacteria; phylum Actinomycetota; class Actinomycetes; order Actinomycetales; family Kineosporiaceae; genus Kineosporia; species Kineosporia babensis. The sequence goes on from NZ_JAJOMB010000011.1 coordinate 33,134, forward strand.
GCCCGGCCGCGACGGGTTCCGCTCTGGAACGCCAGCATCGTGCTGCGGGCCCGGTCGGGGTTCTCCGGAGCGGCCGAGCGCACCGGAGCGGCCATCACCGGGGCTCCGGCCTGGTTCTTCAGCCGGTCCGACAGGTGGGCCTGCCGGGTACGCCGTGGCAGCGTGGGCCGGTTGTGTCCCGGGGTCGGCGCGATGGTCTGCGCCGAGTGCGACCCTCGGGTCGGCAGCGGGGCCGAGACGACCGGCGTGGGCGCAGTGTTCGGGCCGTTCCCGTTCTCCCGGCTCCCCGCGGATTCCTGCGACCGGGAGGCCCAGGTAGCAGAGGACGAGGGGCCTGCGGCCCACGGTGTCGGCACCGGTTGGGCGGGTCGCTGGGTAGGTGATTGAGGACGAGCGACTCGCCGCCGGCGGTCCTCCGACGGTTCCGGGGTGACGGGAGTGCTCGGCGTGACCGGGGTCTGCACAGTCTCCGGAGATCGGGCGATCTCGGGAGCCCGGGTGATCTCGGCGGGCTTGGGGTCGGGCGAGCCGACCACCGTCAGACGTGAGCGTCCGGTGCCGTGCGCCGGGGTCAGCTCACCCTGGAACGCCATGCGCTCGTGGATGGACTGGGTGGGGGTTTCGGTGACCGCCGCGTCCTCCGGTGTGCCCTGCCCCGGATCGCCCTTGGCGTCCAGCAGCGCGTCGGGCAGCAGAATCACCACCCGGGTGCCGCCGTAGGCCGGTGAGGCGGTCAGCGTGACCCGGATGCCGTTCTTGCGGGCCAGCTGGCCGACCACGAACATGCCCAGGCGCGGCTCCTCGCGCAGCGCCATCACGTGGAACTCCGGCGGCTTGGTCATCATCTCGTTGAGCTGGGCGAGCTGGTGCGGCGGGATGCCCAGGCCCTGGTCCTCGACCTCGATCACCAGGCCGCGCCCGACCATGTTGCCGCGCACCTCGACCCGCGACATCGGCGGCGAGAAGGTGGTGGCGTTGTCGACGATCTCGGCCAGCAGGTGGACCACGTCGGCCACCGCGGAACCGGTGATCGACAGGCGCGGCAGCTCGGTCACGGTGACCCGGGCGTAGTCCTGGGCCTCGCTGATCGCGCCGCGGATGACCTGGCTCAGCGGCACCGAGTTGCGCCACTGCCGGCCCGGGGTGCCGTCACCGAGGATGACCAGGTTCTCGGCGTTGCGCCGGGCCCGGGTGGAGAGGTGGTCGAGCTCGAACAGCAGCTTCAGCTGTTCCGGGTCCTCCTGGTAGCGCTCGGCGGTCTCCAGCACCGAAAGCTGCTGGTGCACGATGATCTGGCTACGGCGGGCGATGTTGAGGAAGACCAGGCGCAGACCGGCCCGGGTCTCGGCCTCCTGCACGGCGGCCGAGACGGCCACCCGCTGGGCCTCGTTGAACGCCTCGGCCACCTCACCGATCTCGTCGTCGCCGAGGTGGATCTCCGGCACTTCCTCGTTGATGTCGACCTTGTCGCCGGTGCGCAGCCGGTCGATGATGTGCGGCAGCCGGATCTGGGCCATGTCCAGGGTGGCCAGCTGCAGCTTGCGCAGGCGGCCGATCAGCCGGTTGGCCACCCACGAGGTCATCAGGATGACGCTGATCGCCAGGACGAGCAGCGCCACGGCACCGATGATCGCCTGGGTGATCCGGGTGCCGGCGGTATCCAGGGCCAGCACACCGGCGGCGTTCATCTGGTCGATACCGATCGCGGCGACCTGGACGTAGACCTCGTCCGAGCTACGCGCCCAGGACGCCCGGTCCACCGGAAGATCAGCGCTCTCGCCCGGCCCGGCGCTCAGCGCCGCCTCTTCGACCTGCTGCATCTCCCGCCAGGCGTCGGACTCCTTGAGCGCGGCGAACTTCTCCCGGGCGGTAGGAGCCAGATAGGGCTCGAGGCTGTCCAGCTGCTCCCGGCTCTGCCCCACCATGCGGACCAGGGTCACGTACTGCGTCTCGGTCATCCCCGACCGCGAAAAGGCGGTGTAGGCGATGGCATTGGCCTCGGCCAGGTTGTTCGCGGAGGTCCAGAAGTCACCGGCCAGAGAACCGATGATCGCGGACTCGGCGTCCGGCGAGGTCTGCGCGAGATAGATCACCGAGTCGAAGATGCCTCGTTCGATCTGCCCGTACGTGTGGACCGCGTCGGTCAGCTCGATCGACCGGTCGTCGATGCCGGCCCGCAGATCGGCCAGCCCGGCGAGCACTTCCTGGAACCTGGCCGCGGAATCCCGGTAGGCCTGGGTGACGGACTGCTCCTGGACCCGGGCGGCAATGTTCTGGAATCCGATCAGCGTCTGGTCCGTTTTGGCACGCTGTTCGGCGAGGGCCCTTTCGGACGTCCGTCCGGGATTTACCCACTGCTGACCGGTCAGCCGCATTTCGGTCTGGACCGCCGAGAAGAACGGCTCGGCGTCCTGCGGCGCGTAAAAGATGTCGGCCAGGCCGCGGTCCCGCACACCATTGTTGATCATGATGCCGGCAATCACCGAACCGACCACCAGCAGAACCACACTGGGCACCCAGGCGACCAGCAAGATCCGGTTACGCAGCGAGCGGCGGCGCCTGTTGCCGGACTCCTGACTATCCGTGACAGCCGAAGCTCCCCGCCTGAACAGCCGCACCAAAGGACGCTCCCTCAACCAATTGCCATGACTCGACCTGAAGACTGGGGAACATTGACACCGCGAAATGTCTGGGTCAAGAGAAGGTGAGGTCACAGTTCACATGAACAGAGCCGATGAAACGGACACTTGGCCACGAAAGCCAATTCTTCACGATTCAATGTTTCAGGGAAATCGGACGACTGGCCCTTACTTAGGGTTAAATGAACGCTCTGGGTCGATTTTCCGTTTCATGCCTTAGATGGGCAAACGCGCAAGGCCGACAGCGGCGAACACCCTTGTTTAGACTGGACATTCGTCCAATTCAACTGGAACACGCCGATTCACAGGAACTTTCGCGCTTCCGAGCCAAGCGACGACCCGAATCCGGGCGAAGATCCACTTGGAGCAGTCTTTCGTTGCGTTCTGTAGCCGCCATTGGGGTGATTCCCCCTACTCGCCAGCTCCTCGGAGCCCGGGTCGGCAAGCGCCGAATGTGTACACCTGGCACCCCTGGTACCTGACGTACGCGCCTACGGCCGCCACCGACGTCCGTTCGACCGGTTTGGCGGATTTAACCCTCCCGAGCGCCTGCCCGGGGCAGGATGGGTTACGTCCGAGTAACCATGAGGGGGGTTCATTCGTGCGTAGAGCACTGTCTGCCGTCGTCACCGCGGCGATCGCTTTCGCCACCGTGGCGGCGGTCGGAGCCGGTCCGGCCAATGCGGCGGCATCGTCGTCGACGGTTTCGGCGTCATCAACGACCGAGGTCTCGCAGGCGTCGTTCTTCAAGGGGCGGGGTGAGTACGTCGCACTGGGCGACTCGTACGCCTCGGGGGTAGGTGCCTCGGTGTACGACGAGTCCAGCGGCGACTGCCTTCGCAGCCCGAAGAGCTATCCGCGCAGCTGGTCACGCAAGCATCCGAAGCTCAAGCTGAAGGACGTCACCTGCAGCGGGGCCCGGATCCCGCAGGTTCGGGCCAACCAGCTCAGCGCCCTGAGCCGCAGGACCAAGCTGGTCACGATCAACATCGGGGGTAACGACGCGGGCTTCCGGACCACGGTCGACGCCTGCCTCGGCGGCACCGACGCGCAGTGCGAGGGGGCGACGGCGCTGGCCATCAACTACTCGCAGACCACGCTGATCACCGAGCTGCAGAGTCTGTACGCCGACATCAAGACGCTGGCGCCGAACGCGAAGCTGATCGTGCTGGGCTACCCGTACCTGGTCGACGGCGAGGGCACCGGCAGCTGCGGCGACGTCACGCCGAACGCCCAGCGGCGGGCCCTGTTCACCAAGACGGTGGACGCGGTCAACCAGGGCATCATCACCGCGACCACCCAGGCCAAGGTGAAGTTCGTGGAGATGCGCCCGGCCTTCGACGGGCACGAGGTCTGCACCGACGACCCGTGGCTGCACGAGGTGGACCTGGAGAACGTGCCGGAGATGTTCCACCCCACCGACACCGGCTACCGGGCCTACACCCGGCAGCTGACCAAGGTGACGGACCGGCACTGAGGTAGCTGAAGCAGAGGTAGTCCGGCCCGGGGCACTACTCCCCGGGCCGGACTCTGCTCCCCACCCTGATGGGGAGCACGGTGCTCGGCTGAGGACGCACCGTTCAGCTGGGCAGGACCGCGAAGGCCTCGATCTCGATCAGCCATTCCGGCCGGGCCAGCGCGACCACCTGCGCGATCGTGTCGGCCGGGTACGGCTGGGAGAAGAACTCCCGGCGCAGGGCGACCACCTCGTCCATTGCTGGGGTCTGGGTGGTCAGGATCGTCACCTTGGCCACGTGATCCAGATCGGTACCGGCCGCCTTCAGCACCTTTTCCAGATTCAGCAGGGCCTGACGGGCCTGCGCGGTGAAGCCGCCGGGCACGGTGTCACCGTTCTCGTCGATGCCGACCTGGCCCGAGACCACCACCAGATCGCCCAGAGCCACGGCCTGCGAGATGGCGGAGGGCGCGTAGAGGTCGGGGTCGGTGGCGATCCGGCGGATCTGAGGACGCTCAGCAGTCATGTGTTTCAGCCTGCCAGCTCAGGAGCTGAGCGGTGGCTTAGACCGGTTCTGAGCCCATCCTCCGCACCGGTAGGCTCACCGGCGTGACGGCAGGGATCCTTACCGGCCGGCCCCTGCTCGCGACGACGGCGATGCTTGCCGTGGTCATCTACGGTGCGCTGGCCACACTGCACGTCATCATCCGACAGGTAGCCGGCGACCAGTGGTCGTGGCTTTACGTGGCCAACATGCTCGCGGTGGTGTGGTGGGCTCCGGCCGTGCTCGCGCTGCCCCTGGCCTTTCTGGGCCGGGCCTGGTGGCCGGCGGCCCTGCTGAGCGTGCTGCCCGCGGTGGTCTGGGTGTCTACGTTCGGGCCTTACCTGATTCCGGGCCGGGCCGAGTCCACCACCGCAGTCGCCAACGCCCAGCAGGTGCGGGTGATCGCCTGGAACGTGCGGCCCCGCAACCCTTCTGCTGATCTGGCCGCGCTGATCGCCGAGAGCAACCCGGACGTCATGCTGCTGGCCGAGGTTCCGGGCGAATACGCGCAGGACGTGGTGGCCGCTGCCCCGGGTCTGCCGCACCACTACTTCGCCCCAGAGGCCCCCGGTGCTCCCACGCACGGCGAAACGGCTGTGCTGTCGCGCTATCCGATCGTGGGGACGCGGCTGATCGAGGGCATGCCGGTCGGTTCGCGAACGGCCGCCGTGGTCACCGTGGACATCGAGGGCCGGCAGGTGGATCTCGTCCCGCTGCACCTGTCCTCGCCGTTCACCGGTCTAGGGCTGAAGGATCTGGGCAAGAACTCGCGGCTGCGGGAGGCCGAGACCGAGGTGATCGCCGAGCACCTGCGCAGCACCACGAACCCGCTGGTGCTCGGTGGCGACCTGAACTCCGCGCCGGCCAACACCCCGCGCAAGCTCCTGCTGAACGCCGGGCTCGAAGACCTGCAGGCCGAGGTGGGTTCCAGCTTCGGCACCACGCGCCGCAAGCTGCGCGTGGACTGGGTGTTCGCCCGCGACGTGAAAGCCCTGCGGGCCTGGACCGGTAACGCCCGCAACAGCGACCACCGGCCGGTGCTGGCCGACATCCTGGTGCCCTGAGCCTGCCCGTCAGGAGGATCCGTCCGGGCGCAGGGCCGGGCACTCGCCGCCGGGCGTGGTCAGCAGCTCGAAATGCCACATCTCGTTGGCGAACACCTGGCACAGGCCGTGGTCGGAGCCGTGGCGGATGGTCCAGTCGGCGGCGTCCGTGGGCCCGATGTCCACTGCCTCGCCGGTGACGTGCCGGGAGCCGGTGGGCGTACTCACCCAGCGCCGGGCCTCCTCGTAGGAGCCGTACTTGGCCACCGCCTCGTCGAGCAGGTACTGCTGGAACGCCGCGCTGCGCCAGCCGCTGGTGACCTTGAGCTCGACCCCGTCGGCGGCCGCGTCCGCAGCCGCTGCTCGCACGGCTTCGCGCAGGTCGGGCTGCAGCTTGTTCAGGGCGGGCAGGTCGGCCCACACGTCCAGGTAGTCGTCGCCGACGTAACCGTCCGCGGCCCCGAATCCCCCGCCGCGAGCGTCCCCAATTGAGACAAAGCCGAACGGACGCTCGAGAGCCGCTTTCACCGAAGCGTCGGGTTTGAGGACGATTGCGGCGGCGACGCCCACGATCAGCGCCACGAGCGCGAAAGCCAGCGGCCGGGAATGCGTTCTGGTCTGCGTCATACCTCCTAGACAAGAGCGCCGGAGGTTGCCGGGACGTCTGCGCTTTTGCTTATGCCCGCGTTACCTCCGCCCGATTAGCCTTGGCCGAATGCGGGTGCTGATCGTGGAGGACGAGCCGTATCTGGCCGAGGCGGTGCGTGACGGCCTGCGGCTGGAGGCGATCGCGGCCGACCTGGCTCTGGACGGTGCCTCGGCGCTGGAGATGCTGGCCGTGCACGCCTACGACATCGCGGTGCTGGACCGGGATCTGCCGGTGATCCACGGCGACGAGGTGGCCCGGCGGATCGTGGCCGAGCATCCCGGCACCCGGATCATCATGCTCACCGCCGCCGATCTGCTCGACGACAAGGCCAGCGGCTTCGAGCTGGGCGCGGACGACTACCTGACCAAGCCGTTCGAGATGCGGGAGCTGGTGATGCGGCTGCGGGCGCTGGGCCGGCGCAGCGCCCAGGCCCGGCCACCGGTGATGGAGTGCGAGGGGGTTCGGGTGGATGTGTTTCGCCGCGAGGTGTACCGCGACGGGAGGTACCTGGCCCTGACCCGTAAACAGTTCTCGGTGCTGCAGGTTCTGATCGCGGCCGGGGGTGGGGTGGTCAGCGCGGAAGATCTGCTGGAACAGGCCTGGGACGAGAACGCCGACCCGTTCACCAACGCCGTGCGGGTCACGATCTCCACCCTGCGCAAGCGGCTGGGCGAGCCGCAGCTGATCCAGACCGTGCCCGGGGTCGGCTACCGGTTCGGGCGTGATGATGCGCTCTGAACGCCCGCCGGGCCTGAGCCTGCGGATGCAGCTGACGCTCAGCTACACCGGTTTCCTGATGCTGGCCGGGGCCGCCCTTTTCGCGGTGATGCTGCTGGTGCTGCGCTACGTGCCGAACGAGAACCTGATGATCATCGAGAACGGTGGTTTCGCGCCCCGGCGCACCGATCTACTGGAGGTGGCGCTGCGGTTCTCCGCGGCGGGCCTGATCTTTCTGGCCGTCGTGGGGCTGGTGGCCGGCTGGGTGCTGGCCGGGCGGATGCTGCGCCCGCTGGAGATGATCACCCAGGCGGCGCAGGCCGCGTCCCAGGGCTCGCTGTCGCACCGGATCGCCATGCCCGGGCGGGACGACGAACTGCACCGGCTGGCCGACACCTTCGACCAGATGCTGGCCCGGCTGGAGCGCGCTTTCGAGGAGCAGCGCCGGTTCACCGCCAACGCCTCGCACGAGCTGCGCACCCCGCAGACCGTCATGAAGACCATGCTGCAGGTCGCCCGGGCCAATCCGGAAGCCGTTGACCTGCACAAGCTTCTGCCCCGGCTGCAGGAGATGAACGACCGTTCGATCGACACCCACGAGGCGCTGTTGCAGCTGGCCCGGGCCGAGCGGGAGGACCTCCCGCGCCAGCCGTGCGATCTGGCCGAGGTGGTGCAGGCGGTGGTCGGCTCGGAATCGGCGTCGGTGTCGGTCTCGCTGACTGCGGCCCTGGTCCACGCCAATCCCCCGTTGCTGCACCAGCTGGTCGAGAACCTGGTGCGCAACGCCGTGGTGCACAATCTGCCCGAGGACGGCCGGATCTGGGCGGATGTGGCGGTCGGACCGGACGGGCGGGCGCGGTTCACCATCGCCAACACCGGCGAGCCGATCACCGCGGACGTGGCCGCCACGCTCACCGAACCCTTCGTCCGGGCCCGCGGCCGGGTGCGCTCGGGTGGCCACAACGGCAGCGGCCTGGGGCTGGCCATCGTCGCCTCGATCGCCCGGATCCACCACGCCGATCTCACGGTTGCGCCGCGGCCCGACGGTGGGCTGATGGTCACGGTGATATTCCCGGCGGTCACCGGGGACTGATGGTTACGGTGGTTGCGTGAAGCTCCTGTCGGTGAACATCGGCCACCCCATCCCCAGCCACTGGCGAACCGCGTCGCAGACCGGGATCGACAAGCGCCCGGTGAGCGAACCCGTCCAGGTCAGTGCACCAGGGCCAATGGGGGACGGGTCGGTGGGCCTGGCCGGGGATCGCGTCTTCGATGTCGATCACCACGGTGGAACGGACCAGGCGGTCTACGCCTACGCCCGCGAGGACCTGGACTTCTGGGAACCGCGGTTGGGGCGCAGCCTGCCCAACGGGGTTTTCGGTGAGAACCTGACCACCTCGGGAGTGGACGTCAACGAGGCTCTGATCGGCGAGCGCTGGCGAATTGGGGACGAGGTGGTCCTGGAGGTCACGCGCCCGCGGATCCCTTGTTCGACGTTTGCGGGCTGGCTGGACCGGAAGGGCTGGGCCAAGGAGTTCACCCAGGTGGCGTTGCCCGGCCCGTACTTCCGGGTGCTCACGCCGGGGGCGATCCGCGGCGGTGACGGGATCGAGGTGCTGAGCCGGCCGGATCACCAGGTGACGATTGCGCTCGCCTTCCGGGCGATGACGCTGGAGCCGGCCCTGCTGCCCGAGTTGCTGGTGGCGGATGCGCTGCCGGTGGCCGACATGAGCAAGATCCGGCGGCGCCTGAAGGTCTGACCTGCGAACGTCGCGCTGCTCTCGCAGGCATCCACCCGGCAAGATGTGGACACGCGCCCGAATTCGGCCCGTCTATGCCCGCCGTTCAGCTGAATGACACCAAATGGCGTCAGAATCCCTTCCGGCGGGGATCATCGGAAGAGGGCGGTATGCGCAGGTCACGCGGTGGGGCCCTGATCTCTCTGGGGGTGGCGGCCGCTCTCACGGCGGCCTGTTCGAGCCCGTTCGGCGGGGATTCGGCGGCCGGGGACGCTCTGCCTTCGGCGCAGACCACCGAGAGCGCGGAGGCTGGCTCGCCCCGGCTCGGTGATGCGTTCACCAAGCAGGACGTCGCGGCGATGTACCAGGCGGAGAAGGGCATGCGCCTGAAACTGCCGGTCGCTCTGCCCGAGGGCTACGAGTTCGTCGGCTTCCTGCCGCCGGACCGGCAGGGCAAGCAGATCATCGCCCGCAATGCCTGGTTCCGCCTGGGCCACGAGAACGTCACGGTGTGCTCCGAGCTGGTCCGGTTCGGGGCCGGGATCTGCCCGGAGACCAACATCGACGTGCGCAAGCGCGAGCGCGGCCAGTTGCAGCAGGTCTCGGTCGAGGTGCCGGTGCTGATCGACACCGAGGCCTGGGGTGAAGTGGAGTACTCGGCCGACCCGGACGACTGGGAATGGATGCCCTGACTTCGTCGGGCTTCGGGTGCTTTGGGCCCGGCGCCGGTTGCCTGATCCGCTGCTGATGTGGCGCAATGGCCACCGCTGCCGGATCGAGTGCCTGGGGAACCCGTTGTGACGTCAGAGCCACCTGTCTGGGGCACGCCCGAGCCGGACCCTAAGTCGTCTCCTCCTGGTTCTCCCCCGGTTCCGCCGCAGTTCGAGCCGGGATCGCCCGAGGCATTGCGCCAGCAGGAGGCTCTGCGTCAGCAGTCTTATCCGCCGCCATACGGCCGTCCGCAAGGCTGGCACGGGCCTCCACAAGGTTGGCACGGGCCTGGGCGAGGTTGGCACGGGCCTCCTCGTTCGCCGCAGGGTCCCCGGCGGCGGCGTTCCAAGCTGCGCTGGATCCCGATCGCGATCGTGGCCGGGGTGATCTTCAGCAACGGGGTGGGCCCGTTCGGCGTCCTCCCGGGCATGCTCATCCCGATCCCGGGCTTCTCCTCCGACTGGTCGTTCGACGACTCCGATCCGGACGACAGCCAGATGTGCGAACTACTGCCCGAGGACACCGTCGCCGAAACCTTCGACGGTGACGTGGATTACGACGACGACTCGTTCGCCATCTCCGAGCGTCGCTGCAGCTGGCTGATCGAGGACTCGGACTTCTTCTCCGGCATCTCCACCCCGGGCCGGCTGTACGCCGACTACAAGGTGCTGGACAGCACCGGTCTGAGCAAGGACTCGGCCATCCAGACGATCGACGAGGACATCCGGCGCGGCGATGCGCAGGAGGTGGAGGGCGTGGGCGAGAAGGCCGCCTGGGAGACCGGCACGAAGACGCTGACCTTCGTCCACGACGAGCACCGGTACACGATCCAGCTGACGAACGGCGAGCGCACCCAGGACGAGCGCTCGGCCAAGGCCCAGGAGCTGGCCAAGGCGATCATTGCCAACCACGAGGCCGACGGGCCGCCCGAGGACTGAATTTCGGCAAGCGCCCTCCCCTCTTCAAGCCGCGCCTTACCATGCCAAAGGGCGACAAAGGGGGCGGGGGACCTTGCGTGCACTCAGAACCGAGGATCAAGTTCCGGCGAAGGTCGAGGAGGCTGCCCGCCGCCACGGCCTGGGCCGGCTGCTGCATGTGCGGCGCTTCATGCATCCCGTGGTGTGGGCCAGTGGCTATCTGTCGGCAGCGATCGTCGCGGCGATCGCGTATCGGATCCTGCGCCAGTTCGTAGACGGCTGGGAAGGCGAGATGTCGCGCCGGCTGGACACTGCGGTGCGGATCGCCGAGACCGGACTGGTGGCGTTCGGGGTTCTCCTGGTGCTGGTCGCGGTGCTGGCCCTGGCTCGGGGCAGACGCGCGTATTACCTGTGGGAGGGCGGTTTCGTGCTGCAGAACGGGCTGGTCCAGACCTACCCCTGGGCCGAGGTGGAGGCGCTGTTGCTGGTGCGGCATCACACCGGAGACCTCACCGGCGAGATCGACCGCTATCGGCTGGTGCCGCGCAAGGGCAGGCCGATCACCATTCCGGCGGACCCGTTCACCGAGGCTTTGGTCAAGGTCATGCTCGAGGCCGGCCGTCCGGTGGCTTAGCTTCTTCGGCTTCTTCGACCCGGCGGATCCGGATCGGGCCGCGGGCGGTAGCCGGGTCGACGGCTTGGCCGCCCTGGGTGATCTCGACGTCGCCGGTCTCGATGAGTCGGCGGGCGGCGGCGCGGACCGGTTCCATCAGCTCACGCCATTCCTCACCGCCGAGGGCACGGGCCACTTCGGACGGGCAGATCGTGGCTCCCGCCTGACGTTCGGCGAGCAGGTCCAGGATGGTCTGCTCCAGGCGCTGGTCGTTCCGGCTCATCCAGCCACTCTTAAGCAGGGACGACCTGTCCGCTGGGGAGGACACGCTGCCGGGCGCCGGCGAAAGCGGCTGCGATCAGCCCGGCCGCTGCCAGGATCAGGGCCAGCCCGCCGATCGCCGACGGCACGTCCGAGGTCAGGGCGTAGGCGCCGGTGGCGGTGGTGACGGCGCCGCAAACTCCATACGCAACAGCCGCATACGCTGAAGCAGCTCTACCTTGGCGACCTGCGCGGAGCCCGTGGGTAACGGTGGCCAGGCCCAGGCTGTAGGCCGGTCCTTGGCCCAGGCCGCAGACCACCGCGCCGACGAGCAGCCAGCCGATCGCCCCGGCCTCCAACGCCGCCGCGATCATCACCAGGCCGGTCACCAGCGGGATCGACAGCTGCCAGGCGCGCAGCCAGAGCAGGTAGCGGCGGCAGGCCAGCTGCGCCAGCCACGCCGTGGCCAGGAAGACCCCGCCCGGGAGAACGGCCTCCAGCAAGGAGATCTCCGGCAGGACCTCGCGCAGGGCGGCCGGGACCAGGGCCAGGACGACGCCGGCGGTGCTCCAGGCCATGGCGCCGAGAACCAGTCCGGCCCGGCGGTGCCTGCGCAGGTAGCCGGGCACTGTGCTGGGTTGCGCCTGCGGTTCGGTCGCCGTTGCGGAGCTACGCCGCGCGGCCAGCACCACGGCCGCGCCAACGCCCAGGGTGATCAGGAGGTGAGCGGCGAAGACGGTGAGCTGGGGCGCGGGCAGCACGGAGCCGAACAGCCCGCCGCCGACATTGCCCAGCAGAGAACCGATCACAGCGCCCGAGGCGACGGTGGTGCGGGCTCGTTCGCCCAGACCGGCCAGGGCCAGGGTGGCGGCCGATCCGGTGGCCAGGCCCACGCTCACTCCGGCAACCAGCCGGCCGGTCAGAAGGGTGGCGTAGGAGGTGGCGCCGAGCATCATCAGCAGATCGGAGACGGCGCACAGAGCCAGCGCGGCAACCAGCGTTCGGTGGGGTGAAGGCGGCCGGGAGCTGAGCATCACCGCCAGCAGAGTGATCACCAGGGCCAGCAGGTAGACGCTGAACATCACCGACTGGGCCAGCGGGGTGAGCCCGTAGTGCGCGGTGTAGAGCGGCACCAGCGGGTTGGGCAGGTTCACCCCGACCAGGACCACGCAGAACCCCGCGATCGCCAGTACCCCCGAGCCCCGACCTGGCACTTCTGCTGCTCCCTGCGCTGTGGTGGCGATGCGCAGGCCAGTGTCGGGAGCCCGGACGCAACGATCAAGACTTTGCCGCCGAAGTGGTCGATCTGTTCAACTGACCATGCCATCAACCGGTGCAATTGATCATCCCGACCATCCGGAGGACCTCGCGTGATCGACTCGATCGACCGGCGCATCCTGCGTCTTCTCGACCGTGTTCCGCGGGCCACCGTGCAGTACGTGGCCGAGCACCTGAGCATCGCCCGCGGCACCGCGCACTCGCACCTGAGCAAGCTGTTCGAGGGCCGGGACCTGGCGCCGGTCTCGGCCCGGCTGCACCCTTCCGCGGTCGGCCGGCCGTTGCGGGCGCTGGTGACCGCCGAGGTGGACCAGGCCAAGATCGAGGGGTTGTTCGAGGCGCTGGAGCAGATTCCGGAGGTGGTGGAGTGCACCGCCATCTCGGGCCAGAGCGACCTGTGGCTGGAGATCGTGGCCCGCGACGCCGACGACGTGTACCGGATCACCCAGCGGATCATGGAGTGCCGCGGGATCCGGCGCACGGCAACCAGTCTGGTCCTGCGGGAGATGATCCCGCGGCGCATGGCCCAGCTCCTGACCTAGGGGCTGACCCGGTTCCGGCCGCTGGACTTGGCGTTGTAGAGGTGCTGATCGGCCCGGGCGAGCAGGGTTTCGTAGGTGTCGCCCGGCGCCTGGGTGGCCAGTCCGGCGCTGAGGGTGATCTCCCGGCCGGGAATGACGTAGCTCCAGTCGTGCTGCTGAACGGTGCGGCGCAACTGCTCGACGATCTGGTGGGCCCGGTCGCGGTTGGGAGTGAGCAGCACCAGCAGGAACTCCTCACCGCCGAACCGGGCCGCGAACGAGCCGCCGTCGTCGCCCGGCAGCGCCGCCTCCAGCAGCCCGGCCACCGCCTCCAGCACCCGGTCACCGGCCTCGTGCGAGTAGTCGTCGTTCACCGACTTGAAGTGGTCCAGGTCGACCAGGGCCACGCTGAGCCGGCCCGGATGCCCGGCGGTGAGCAGTTCGGTCAGCCGCTCCTGCACGTAGAGCCGGTTGCGCAGGCCGGTCAGCGGATCCCGCCGGGCCTCCTCGCGGTAGCGGGCCGCCTCTTCCCGCGCAGCCTTGGTCTCGAACAGCGTCTGGCGGATCCGGGCCTGCGCCTCACGGGTGCGCGAGAGCAGCTCCCGGTCGGCGGCGTTGAACGCCTGCAACGTTTCATAAGCGCCGCGGTAGTCGCCCAGCGCGGCCAGGATCTCGGCCTGTTCCTTGAGGATCTCGTTCTTGACCCGGGCGTACCCCTCGGCCGAGCAGGCCTTCTGGGCCTGGTTCAGGGTGGCCTGCGCCTCCTGCGGCCGGCCCAGCGAACGCTGGGCGGCGGCCAGCGTGATCAGGTAGTACGGGCCGGCGTCGGCGGTCAGGAAGTCGACCGGCAGGGCCGCCTCGACCGCGCGCTGGGCGATCTCGACCGCCGTCTGCGGATCACCGGCCAGCAGGTTGATCCGGGCGATGGTGTCCAGGCCGGCCGCGTTCAGCGGGTATCCGTAGCGGGCGCTGAACTCCGACAGTTGCTGGGCCCCGGCCACCGCGTCGTCCACCCGGCCGTCCAGCAGCGCGCCGTAGGCCCGGTTGTTGATCACCATCAGGTGCACCGGCGGGTCCCCGACCGCCAGCTCCTCGGCGCGGGAGTACCACAGCAGCGAGTCCTCCAGGGCGCCGAGCTTGTTCAGCAGGTCGGCGGCCTTGTTCAGCACCCGGACCCGCAGCAGCCGGGGCACTTCGTCGGAGAAGGCGAGTACCGCGTCCATGATGTGCTGCAGGGCGGTGGGCTCGTCGCCCAGATCGTTGTAGACGAAGGCTTTCAGCAGCGAGGCCCGCACCCGGTTGCCGCCCGACAACGGCGTGGACCCGTCGCAGGCCTGCCGGATCAGAGTCACCGCGGCGGCGATCTCGCCCCGGCGCTGGCAGGCCTCGGCCCGGCAGAGCACGGCCCCGGCGACCACCTGGTGCGCGCCCAGCCGCTCGGCCCGGGCCTGCAGATCCTGGGCGCGCTCGCCGGCCAGGGCGGGCTCGGAGGTGACCAGCGCCAGCAGGGCGTCCAGTTCGGCCAGCAGCGGGGCGGGGTTGGCCGGACGGCTGCTCGGCTGATAGTTCGGGCGACTGCGGACCATCAGGGCGCCGGTGCTGCGGGAAGGCCGCACCTGTTTCATCCAGCGCCTCCGGATAACGCTTTGTCTGCATAGGAAGCTTTCGCAACGATTGCATAGTCTTGCAGCCCGAGCGGTGAAAGCGATAGGGATTCACCGATATGTTCTGCTCCGGCGCGTGTCCGTTCACTCACGCTGCGAACAAGGCGCTCTTGTCGTGTTCTTGAGGCCGATACAACGACTTTGAGCTTTTCGGGCCTGCACACCGTGACGATTCATTTCCGGACCGTCATCACAGCACCAATGTGGGCGACTCGACAGGCGATTTGCCCTCATACAGTTGCCCTTTGGTTATGGATGAGCAGAATGCCTGCACTAGGGTCGCGGACATGCCGCCGAAGTCTCGCCCGCTCAACTTCCTGGGTCTGCTCGGCGCCTTCGTGGTGACGAGTCTGGTGGCCGGGGTTCTCGCCGCCGGTCTGGCCATCCCCGCGATCGGCGCGACAGGTATGGCCGCCACCACCACGATCGACGCGTTCAACGAGTTACCCACCGAAATGGTGGACACCCCGATGCCGACCAACACCAAGGTGCTGGCCGCCGACGGCTCGCTGATCGCCACCTTCTACGACGAGAACCGCGTGCCGGTGAAGCTGGAGGACATCTCGCCGTTCATGCAGACCGCGATCGTGGCGATCGAGGACGAGCGGTTCTACGAGCACGGCGGGGTGGACCCGCAGGGCCTGCTGCGCGCGGTGATGGCCAACCAGGTCTCGGGTGAGGCCTCACAGGGTGCCTCCACGCTGACCCAGCAGCTGGTCAAGAACATGCTGAAGGCCGAGGCCTACCTGGCCGGGGACACCGAGGGGTTCGAGGCCGCGCAGGAGCGCACCAACTCGCGCAAGCTGCGGGAGATCCGGCTGGCCACCGCGCTGGAGAAGCGCAAGAACAAGCAGGAGATCCTCGAGGGCTACCTGAACATCTCCTGGTTCGGCGGGCAGATCAACGGGGTCGAGGCGGCCGCCCGGTACTACTTCAACACCTCGGCCAAGAAGCTGACGCTGCCCCAGGCCGCCATGCTGGCCGGGATGATCCAGTCGCCGCCGAGCTACAACATCTCCGACCCGGACCGGCACGAGGCCGCGATCGCCCGGCGCAACACGGTGCTGCGCAAGATGTTCGAGCAGAACATGATCGACGCCGAGACCCGCGACAAGGCGCTGAAGGCCAAGCTCGGGGCCGACATCCACCCGACCTACCAGGGCTGCGCCAACGCCGGCACCCGGGCCTACTTCTGCGACTACGTGTACAACGTGCTGACCAAGAGCCCGGACTTCAAGGCCCTCGGTGAGACCGCCGAGGAGCGCGCGATCGCGATCAAGCGCGGCGGCTACACGATCAAGACCACGCTCGACCCGAAGGTGCTCTCGGCCAGCTGGAAGGCCGTGAAGTCGGCGATCCCGCCGGACGACGACAGCCGGGTGGCCACCGCCGCGGTCACCGTCGAACCGGGCACCGGCAAGGTGCTCTCGATGACCCAGAACAAGTACTACAGCGTGGAGAAGGGCCGGCAGAACACCACGGTCAACTACTCCTCCGACTACGCCTACGGTGGCTCGTCCGGCTTCCTGACCGGCTCCACCTTCAAGCCGGTCGTGCTGGCCGCCTGGCTGAAGTCGGGCCGCAAGCTCAACGACACCATCGACGGCAGCCCGGGCAGCCTGCCGGTCAGCTCGTTCCGCGCCTGCGGGTCCAACCTGCGCAGCAGCGAGATCTGGAACTTCAGCAACGCCGGGGACGGCGGCGGCAAGGGCGGGATGACCGCCTGGGACGCCACCGCCAACTCGGTCAACGGCGCCTACGTGCGGATGGAGCAGAAGCTCGACCTGTGCCAGGTGGCCGAGATGGCCGAGGCGCTGGGTATGCACCGCGCCGCCCCGGTCAAGGTGAACGGCGAGAACACCCAGGAGATCCCGACCACGGTGCCCTCGCTGGTCCTCGGCGTGATCAACCAGTCCCCGCTGACCATGGCCAACGCCTACGCCACGTTCGCCTCGGGCGGTAAGTACTGCAAGCCGATCGCGGTGACCTCGATCAAGGACCGCAACGGCAAGGCGGTCAAGATCCCCAAGACCAGCTGCAAGCAGACCGTTCCGGCCGACGTGGCGCACGCCGCCACCCTGGGCCTGAGCCGGGCGCTGACCAACGGCACCGCCTCCGGCACCGGCCCGCTCTCCAGCGGCCAGCCCGCCTCGGGCAAGACCGGTACCACGAACAACTCGCAGGACACCTGGTTCGTCGGCTACACCCCGCAGCTGTCCACCTCGGTCTGGGTGGGCCCGGAACTGGTGGACGGCAAGCGCAAGTACATGCAGGGCGTGCGGATCAACGGCCAGTGGCGCTCGCACGTGTACGGCGGCACGATCGCGGCGCCGACCTGGAAGAAGATCATGGAGTCGGCGCTCAAGGGCAAGAAGGTCAAGGGCTTCCCCAGCGCGAACGGCTCGCTGATCGGCCAGAAGCCGGTGCCCAAGAAAGAGCCTAAGGACGATGACCGCGGCGGCCGCGGTAACGGCGCCCGCCCCGGTGGTGGGGGCAACAACGGCGGCGGTAACGGTGGTGGCGGCAACGGTGGTGGCGGCGGGGGCCGCTGACCGAACGGCACCGCCGGCCGGACCGCGCTCTGGACGGTCCGGCCGGCGGGCCTGAGGCTGGGTGGCCCGCCCCGGCGATGGTGGTGAACCGCCCGGTGTCACCACCACACCGGCTCACCCTCCACGGTTCGCCGCACCCAGCACGTCCATGGTGCGCGATCACCCGCCGGATCCCCGCACAAGCCATCATTTGCGGGGATCCGGCCGACTCGATCAACCCGGCCCGCACCGCCGCCAGGCCGGCCGGCTCAATCCGCCCTGCCGTTCAGACCGGCAGGAGCAGCCACCAGACCAGGCCCGCCAGTACCGTCACCAACAACCACGACACCGCCCGCTGCACCCGCCGGTTCTTGACCGCAGCGATCCGGCCCACTGCCTCGGCCGCCAGCCACGCCTCGTCCGTCAATGTCTGCGCTGTGGGACGCCCGAGGGGCCGTACCCGCCCACCCGCCCCGCAACCCCAGTGGTTGAACTCGGCATACGCCGCAACGATCGGGCGGAATGCCGAAAGGAGCGCGTAACTGGTCATACTCACCCCGAGCAGGACCACTGCGCTCGCGATCCACACCCGAACTGGAACCAGCCCGACCGGGCGGGGGCGCAGCACCGCGCTGTAACCCCCGGCCAGCAGGGCGATCACCGACAGATGCACCGTGAGCAACGTGCTCACCTTGGCGTCCAGCTGTTCGGTGATCCGCTGGAACGAAGCCAACGCGGCCAGCGGCGGGCCGGTTCCGTCGATCGGCTCGGCACCCGACTGAGCACCTGGCCGAACGGCTGACCCGACACTCGTTCCGGGGTCTGCACGTTCGGGCAGCGAAACTCCGCGGTCCGGACGAGATCGGCGAAAACCGTTGACCCAACCGATGACTGCCATGACCCCAGGGTTGCTCAGCCGTCCCCCGAGCCCGGCGTGTTCCATCGTTTGAGGGCAAGTGCGGCTTGTGTCCTCCCGGCGACAGGCGCATTCATCCGGTCGTGGTGCATGCACGCGGCCGCCCGGCGATCTAATCTGTCGGGAGAGTTCGTTTCGCCGCGAGAAGCACCAGACTTTCAGCCAGAGGGCGCCTGCTGCCATGTCGATGATGCTCGAGAACCTGATCACCACCTCCAGCCACGAATGGTCCCCGCGGAGCTTCCTGGCCAACCTGAACTCCTCGCAGCTCGAGACCTTCACCGGGGCAGGGCGGTTCCAGCAGTTCGGCAGCGGGGAGCTGCTGATCGAGGAGGGCGGGAGCGACACCTCGGTACACATCCTGCTGAACCCGGCGGTCAAGATCACCGCGGCGATGCCCGACGGAGGCGAGGCGCTGCTGGCGGTGCGGGTGGCCGGGGACATCGTCGGTGAGCTGGCGGCGCTGGACGGCCAGCCCCGGCTGGCCTCGGTACGTTCCTGCGCCCGAGGCGAACTGGACGTGCTCACCCTGCCCGGGCCGACGTTCCGGGAGTTGCTGGCCAAGGACGGCCCGGTGGCGTTGTGGCTGTCCAACTCGGTCTCGGCCAAGCTGCGGGCGGCCACCCGACGGCGGATCGACTACACCGGCTTCGACTCGCACGTGCGGCTGGCCCGGGTGCTGCTCGAGCTGGCCGAGGACCACGGATACCGGCCCCGCTCCAAGGAACTGGTGATCGGGGTGAACCTGACCCAGGTGGAGCTGGGCACGCTGGTCGGGGTCGCCGAGGCCACCGCCCAGCGGGGTCTGCGCCGGCTGCGCGAGGAGGGGCTGGTGCTGACCGACGGGCGCCGCCCGATCATCCGCGACCTGGAAGGCCTGCAACAGGTCGCCGGCCAGGTCTGAGCCCATCCAAGTCTGAGCCCATCCAGGTCTGAGCCGGTACGAGCCTGAGCTGGTAGATCCGAGCAAGCCCGATCCTGTCCGCGTCCGCAATCAGCAACCGAAACCGTCCGGAGGCCCTGTGACCACGCCGAGCGCTGCCCACTACTGGATCGTGGTGCTGGACATCGAGAACTTCAGCGCCCGCAGCAATCCGCTGCAGTTCCTGCTGCGCGAGGCCATGCACCGGCTGGTCCGGACCGCGGTGCGGGACACCTACTTCGAGTGGGACGAGCTGGGAGTGAAGGACGAGGGCGACGGGATGATCCTGTTCTTCCCCACCCAGGTGCAGCCGATCCGGATCGTCAGCGGATTCGTCGACCGGCTGCACGAGGGACTGATCGAGGCCCGCAGCATCTACAGCGCCGAGCACGAGATCCGGTTCCGGGTGGCGCTGCACCACGGCATGGCCACGGCGGACGAGAGCGGCTTCCCCGGGCAGGCCACCAACACGGCCTGCCGGCTGGTGGATGCCGAACTACTGCGGACCGTGCTGACCGCGGCCGCACCAACCCCGCTGGCGGTGATCGCCTCCGACGACTTCTACCGCACCGTGATCCGGCCCGGTGACCGTGCGGTCAAGCCCGACGAATGGGCCTGTGTGACGGTCGATCTGAAGAAGGCGCCGGGCACCCCGGCCTGGATCAACGTGCCGGGCCAGAGCACGCCGCCCGGGCTGGCGGGCAGCCCACCACCGGTGATCACGCTGCCCGCCGGGCCGGCCGAACCAGAACAATCAGCAATGGACGCTCGGGGCACCTTGCTGGCCGATGCGGGACGGGTGGCCCGGCAGTCGGGCGACGACGGGCTGCTCTACCCGCTGGAAATGCTCAGCGCCGAACTGAGTCGCCCGGACCCCAGCGATGCGCGGATCGTGCGCTCGCTGGCCCAGATCGCCAAGGCCTGGCCGGCACTCACCCAGGACCCCCGTCTCAACGCTGGTTTTGGTGGATTGTGCGACCTGACCACACTGAAAGACGCTGGAAAAACGGGACGACCCTAGTACTGCGGCAGGTGCGGCAACGCGCCCGCGTTGGAGATCAGGAGCCGCTCGGCCAGGCGCTTCATCGGGGCGGTGGCGGCAATCCGGTGGGCGGACTCCAGAACCCGCAGACCGGCCCGGGATTTGGGAAAGATGATGCGCGGGACGCCCGGCGGGAATGCCTGGACCTTCTCGGCGTAGGGCCGCATCACCCGCTCGTAGCCACCGAAAGCCTCGGCCAAGTAGCTGTTCCCGCAGCTTCGAGCGAGTTCACCGGCCAGTACGTACGCCCCGACCAGAGCCAGGGTCGTGCCCATACCCGAGGGCCCCGAAGCCCAGGCCGCATCGCCCAGCAGCACCACTCGTCCATTGGTGTAAGCCGGTAGCCGCACCTGGGTGAACCGCTCGAGGTAGAACTCCTCGGGCCGGGCCGCGAAGCCGTCCAGCACCCGCCCGGCCTCCCAGCCGACATCGGCGTAACGCTCTCGCAGCACGTGCATCTGGGCGTCGAAGGGCAAGGTCTCCAGGCCGATGGCCGGGGACATGAAGGCCAGGTTGGCGCGGATCGTGCCGTGCGAATCGGGGCGCAGGGAGACCATCCGGCTGCCGGTGGTGGTCATCCACTTCCACCAGTCGTCGTCCTGCGGCGTGCGCTCGATCGTGCCGTAGGCCACGTACTCGCCCAGATCCCGCCAGGCGACCTGCCCACCGAAAACCATTTCCCGGGTGGCCGAACGACGACCCTCGGCGATCACCAGCAAGTCGTAACGCTCCTGCGCACCGCCGGCCAGCGTCACGTCCACACCCTGCTCGTCCTGCTCCACAGCGGTGATGTGATCGCCGTAGCGGTGCGGGAGCTCGTCCTTGGTCAGCGACAGCAGCAGCTCGGCCAGATCACCCCGCAGAATCTCCAGCTCGGCGGTGGGACCGTCGTGGCCGGCCTGGGCCGGGTACTCGCTGTAGGGGCGGCCGGTGCTGTCCACGAAGCGGGTGCCCACTTCACCGGTGCGCGCCGCCAGCACCGCTTCGCGCAGGCCCATGGCATCGATCACCTCGTGCCCGGCGTCGCGGATGTCGATGTTCTGCCCCGCCGTACGTCGGCGCGATGCCCGTTCCAGCAGGGTCGGGGCGAATCCGGCCCGATGTAGAGCCCAGGCCGCCGCCGGGCCCGCGATGCTTCCTCCGGTCACCAGCACCTTCATGCGATCCACCTTCACTTCGCTCCGAAGAAAACTTCATGGTGAAGTTACCTCAATCGTGAAGCAATGCATCCGGTGAAGTAACTTGGTGGGCATGAGCGAGGAGTTGCGGCCGTTCCCGCCGGTCCTGCAACCCGGCCCCCGGCTGGACCTGCTGGAGGGGCTGCGCAGCTACGCAGCCGAATTCGCCGAACTGGCCCGGCACAGCGCCCGGCACCTGAACCTGCACACCACCGACGCCAACGCCCTGGTGGAGGTGCTGGTGGCCGAGCGCGGGGGCGAACCACTCTCCCCCGCCCGGCTGGCCGAACGGGTCGCGCTCACCTCCGGCGCCACCAACGCCCTGGTCAACCGCCTGGAGAAGGCCGGGTACGTGGTGCGCAGCCGGGAGCACACCGATCGCCGTCAGGTCAGCCTGCGCAGCACCGAGCTGGCCCGGACCCGGACCGAAGCCCTCTACACCCGTCCGTCGGTCCTGCTCGATCAGGCCCTGGACCGGATCGACCCGCGGACGATCATGGAAATGACCGCCGCGCTGCAGGTTCTGGCCGGCGCCCTGAACCGGATCAACCGGGAGCTGGGCACGCCCGAGTGGCAGGATGCACCCGAATCAGCGAAAAAGATGTTCTGATCAGTGTGGCTCCGACCGGCCGGCTGACCGGCACGGCCTCACCAGCGATCGAGAGATGGGCAGAATCATCGTCACCGACCAGCAGTCCGACCTGGTGGTGCTCCTGGACGAGAACGCCGCCCCGCTGGGCACGGCGGCCCGGCTGGCCGTGCACGACACCCAGACCCCGCTGCATCTGGCCTTCTCGTTCCATCTGCTGGACAGCCAGGGCCGCACGCTGCTGACCCGCCGGGCGCTGTCGAAGAAGACCTGGCCGGGGGTGTGGACCAACACCTGCTGCGGGCATCCGCGCCCGGACGAGGACATTGCCCAGGCAGTCTCGCGCCGGGTCGGTGAAGAGCTCGGGGTGAAGGTGGCGGCCGAGGCGCTGAGCGTGGTGCTGCCGGACTTCCGCTACCGCGCGGTGGATGCGGGCGGGATCGTCGAGAACGAGGTCTGCCCGGTGCACGCCGCGGTGCTCGACCCCGTTCCGGTGCCCGAGCCGGATCCGGCCGAGGTGGCCGAGTACGCCTGGGTGGCCTGGCCGGACGTGTACGAGGCGGTGCGCCGGACCCCGTTCGCCTTCAGTCCCTGGCTGGTGCTCCAGGCCCAGGCCATCGGCCCGGAACTGCACCTGTAGATCATGCCGGTCTCGCTGCACCTGCTGCTCGCCGACCACCTGGCGGCCCGGATCCAGGCCGGGCACTACCCGCCCGGGGCCCCGCTGCCGTCGCTGCCCGATCTGGAGCATGAGGGTTACCCGATCCGCACGGCCCGCGATGCGCTGCGCCGGCTGGTCCGGGAGGGCTGGGCCGAGCAACTCGCCGACGGTGGTTTCGTGGTGGCCGGGGAAGCCCCGGACACCGATTGGGACCAGGTGTACCAGCAGGTCGAGACGCTGCTGCAGGCCTGGCACGGAAAGCCCGCCGAGCCGGGGCAGCCAGGCACCGGAGGAGTAACACTGCGCGGGCCCATGCCTTAGACCGGCACCCGCAGTGCACTGCTAAGGATCTTGCCCCGGCCGGCCGATGCTCCTCCCCAAGGGGGGATGGTCGATGAACGCAGGGATGGCCGGCGCGCGCCGCGCGATGCTGGTCTGCCGGATCGGCGCGGAGCTGCTCGACGCCCCCGGCACCGATGCCTCGCACATCCGGGCCACCGGCTGGAACGCGATCCGGGACCTGGTCAACGAGACCCCCGGCCTGCTCGCCGTGCGCCTGGCCCTGACCGCCGACGGCTTCGGGCTCGGGCCCTGGCTGGGCCCCTTCACCGACCGCCCCTCGGCCATCGTCTTCCCCGACGGGACCAACCAGCTCGACGCCAACGTCCCCCTGGTCCACGACATCCTCGACCAGGCGGTGGGCACCTCCTGCATCTGGCACATGATCACCTACCCGCAGGTGGCGCCCGAGGTGACGATGGCGCTGGGGCACCCGGAGCAGCTCGACATGGAGGTGCTGCTGACCGCCCGCAGCATCCTGAACCAGGTGATGCTGGCCTACCGCACCAGCCTGGTGCACGACGAGGCCAGCCAGAACGCGGCCACCGACGACCTCACCCGGCTGGCCAGTCAGCAGGCGTTCACCGAGGTACTCGACGAGCACCTGGAACAGCCCGGCGCCGGTGAGGCCACCCTGCTGCTGATCGACCTGGACGACTTCACCGCGCTGAACGAGGCCTGCGGGCACGAGACCGGCGACGACGTGCTGCGCCGGGTGGCCGACATCCTGCGCGAGATCGTCCGGGGCAGCGACGTGGTGGCCCGCCTGGGCAGCGACGACTTCGCCGTGCTGCTGCTCGGCATCGACCAGGCCGCGGCCGAGCGGATCGCCGACCGGATCGTCTTCGCGGTCTCCACCCTCACCGTCGGCGACACCGCCGAGATCTCCACCGGGGCCTCGATCGGGGTGGTGTCTCTCGGTGCGGACGCCGACCTGCACTCACTGATGCTGCGGGCCGAGGTGGCGCTCAAGGTGGCCAAACGCCGCGGGCGAGGCCAGGTGCAGACCTGGCGGGCCGACATGACCCCGGTCACGCCCCCTGAGCCATAGAACACTCCTGAGTGCGACCCACGGCACGTCCACCACTTAACCCACCTCCTGGCCCACGGCATAGGCTCAGGTTCGACCAGTACCTGCTAGGGACGGAGAGCCAGCGTTGGCGGACGCTTCTACCATCATCTACACCCACACCGACGAGGCCCCGGCACTGGCAACGTACTCGCTGCTGCCGATCGTGCAGGCGTACGCCTCGACCGCGGGTGTCACCATCGAGACCCGGGACATCTCGCTCTCGGGCCGGATCATCGCCGCGTTCGCCGACCGGCTGCCCGCGGGGCAGCAGCTCGACGACGCGCTGGCCGAGCTCGGTGAGCTGGCCAAGCGCCCCGAGGCGAACATCGTCAAGCTGCCGAACATCTCCGCGTCGATCCCGCAGCTCAAGGCGGCCGTCGCCGAGCTGCGCGAGCAGGGCTTCGACCTGCCGGACTACCCGGACAGCCCCTCGACCGACGCCGAGCGCGACGCCCGCGCCCGCTACGACAAGGTCAAGGGCAGCGCCGTCAACCCGGTGCTGCGCGAGGGCAACTCCGACCGGCGCGCGCCGGCCTCGGTGAAGAACTACGCCCGCAAGCACCCGCACCGGATGGGTGCCTGGTCGGCCGACTCGAAGACCAACGTCGCCACGATGAGCGCCGGCGACTTCCGCACCAGCGAGAAGTCCGTGGTGATCGGCCAGGACGACACGCTGCGGATCGAGTTCGTGGGCACCGACGGGGTCACCGCGACGCTGCGCGAGTCGGTACCGGTGCTGGCCGGTGAGGTGATCGACGCCACCCGGCTGGACGTGGCCGCGCTGCGCCAGTTCCTGAGCGCCCAGATCGCCCGGGCCAAGGACGAGGGCGTGCTGTTCAGCCTGCACCTCAAGGCCACGATGATGAAGGTCTCCGACCCGATCGTCTTCGGTCACGCCGTGCGCGCGTTCTTCCCCAGGACCTTCCAGCAGTACGGCGACACCCTGGCCGCGGCCGGGCTGACCCCGAACGACGGGCTGGGCGCGATCCTGGCCGGTCTGTCCGCGCTGCCCGAGGGCGAGGCGATCAAGGCCTCCTTCGACGCCGAGCTCGCCGAGGGCCCGGCCCTGGCCATGGTCGACTCCGACCGCGGGATCACCAACCTGCACGTGCCCAGCGACGTCATCGTCGACGCCTCGATGCCGGCGATGATCCGCACCTCCGGCCACATGTGGGGCCCGGACGGCAACGAGGCCGACACCCTGGCGGTGCTGCCGGACAGCAGCTACTCCGGCGTGTACCAGACGGTCATCGACGACTGCCGGGCCAACGGCGCACTCGACCCGGCCACCATCGGCTCGGTGCCGAACGTGGGCCTGATGGCGCAGAAGGCCGAGGAGTACGGCAGCCACGACAAGACCTTCGAGATCGCCGAGGCCGGCACCGTGCGCGTGGTCTCGTCCGACGGCAGCGTGCTGCTGGAGCACGAGGTCTCCCCGGGTGACATCTGGCGGGCCTGCCAGACCAAGGACGTGCCGATCCGGGACTGGGTCAAGCTGGCCGTCCGACGGGCCCGGGCCACCGGCGACCCGGCCGTGTTCTGGCTGGACGCCGCCCGGGCGCACGACGCCAACCTGATCGCCAAGGTCGAGCAGTACCTGCCCGAGCACGACACCGACGGGCTGACCATCAAGATCATGTCCCCGGTGGAGGCCACGGCCTACTCGCTGGAGCGGATCCGCCGCGGCGAGGACACCATCTCGGTCACCGGCAACGTGCTGCGCGACTACCTCACCGACCTGTTCCCCATCCTCGAGCTGGGCACCAGCGCGAAGATGCTGTCGGTGGTGCCGCTGATCAACGGTGGCGGCCTGTTCGAGACCGGTGCGGGCGGCTCGGCCCCCAAGCACGTGCAGCAGGTGCTGCGCGAGAACCACCTGCGCTGGGACAGCCTGGGCGAGTTCCTGGCCCTGGCCGTCAGTTTCGAGCAGCTGGCGCAGTCCACCGGCAACGCCCGGGCCCAGGTCCTGGCCGACACGCTGGACCGGGCCACCGGCACGTTCCTGAACGAGAACAAGTCGCCCAGCCGTAAGGCCGGCGAGATCGACAACCGCGGCAGCCACTTCTACCTGGGCCTGTACTGGGCTCAGGAGCTGGCTCAGCAGACCGCGGACGCCGAGCTCGCCGGGCAGTTCACCGCGCTCGCCACCACCCTGGCCGAGCAGGAGGAGACCATCCTGGCCGAACTGCTGGCCGTGCAGGGTGCTCCGGCCGACATCGGTGGCTACTACCGGCCCGACCCGGCCAAGGCGGAAGCGGTCATGCGCCCGTCGGCCACGCTGAACAAGGCTTTGTCCTCGCTCGGCTGACCCTTCTGAGTGAAGCCCGTACCCCCGATCGGGGGTACGGGCTTTTCTTCGTCCCAGTTCGTCCCAGGAAGTTCTCGAAGAGCATCAAGCAACGGACGTCCGACGCGCCTTCGGTCAGTTGGCTCACCAATTCCGCCTGCCGGAATCCCTAGCGTTTCAGCGTTTTCGCCCTTTTCGACAACGCTGCCGGTCGAACACCTGTGCGAATTTGTGTGGCACCCTGAAGACGTGGAAGAGCAGAAGGACCCCAGCCCGCCGATGGAGCCACCCCGGCAGATCCACGCTCTTCGCAACGTGACCAAGGATCCGATCCCCTGGCCCGGCGGCCCTCGCCCCGAAGACCGCAAGCGCGCCCAGGCCCGGGTCCGGGCCCAGGCCGGCCAGCACTGCTGGGTCACCGACCCCAACGGCTCGGGAACCCCGCAGGCCGGACTCCTGCTCGACTGGAGGCGCGAGCGGGACGGCTGGTGGGGACGAGTCGTCCTCTGCTTCTCCAACGTCGAGGGCCTCACCGTCACCGACACCTGGCTGCCCGCCAAGCAACTGCACCAGACCCCGCCCTGATCGGCAGATTCCGACCCGATCGATCGCGAGGCCAAAGAACGTCCGACCTCGCTTCGCCTTCACCGCGCCGTCAGCGCTTGAGACCGCACCGGCCGGTCAGGGTGGCGGCCACTTCATCGCTACGGGCACCCCATCGCCACAGAGCTCCCGGAGCAAACAGGGCCTCCGCAAACGTGTACACATGGCACCAGATGACCCCGATGTACACATCGCAGGCTCGCCGCTGCCGGTGGGCGGGTCGGTGAGCCGGTCGGGAGATAGACGTCGCCGACCCGCCAACCGGATTGCGGCGGGGACGTTGAGGCGTTCGGGACATCAAGTGGCTACGGTGGGTGGTGGAACGTGTTCGTTGGGATGTTTTTCGGGTAGGCGAACAGCAAGAAACTGCAATGAAACGCAAGATTTGACTCTTCCGGGCAAGATAGGGGTTAACACCCCCTCCGGATCCGCTGATCCCGCGCTGCCGGAGGGGCCAGCATCTCCAGACGGGTGGGAGACCTGCATGGCCGACGAGAACTGGGCCGACGAGCCTCGGCTCAGCACTGCCGCCATCGCGGAAGAGGCCTGGTTCGTCATGGAATTCGCCGTGCTGGCCCTGGTCCTGGTCGCGGCCCTGATCGCGGCGGCCGGCTGGCTGGCCTATCGGCCGGTGCGGGGCGGGCGGCGGGCCTTTCATCTTCTGCCGCCGGCCGAGCGTGAGCTGGTGGTCAAGGCGCTGCTTTTCGTGGTGCACAACGGGGCGATCGAGAAGGGGCAGGCGGGCCGGGGATACGTCCGCAAGCCGGCTCGGGTGCTGGCCGATCTGCTGGCGCTGAACGTGCACACGGTGGACGAGGCGCTGCGCAAGCTGGTCGAGCACGGCTATCTGGGCGGGGTGACCGGGCGCTCGGCCTGGTCGCTGACCACGCACATCGAGACCACGCCGAAGGGGCGCAGTTTCCACCTCGAGCACTTCGGGGCCTCCGGCGGGGTGTTCGCGCTCGAGCCGCTGGGTCTGGTCATCCTCAGTAGCGAGTCTCCGCGGTTTCCGTCGCTTCCCCCGACGCCGGACATTCTCGTCCTGCCGCGCGCCGAGGACAGCGCCCAACCCCCGACGCAATAGCGCTTCACCTCCCGGCTTCGGCGTCCGAGGGCCAGTACGGTGGACGTCGGGGCAGCGGGGGCAAGAGCGGCGGGGGTCGTGGGACGGTTTGCACGCGTATCAGGTGTGGCGGGGGCCTTGGCCGGGCTCTGCCTGGTCGGCTCCACGCTCAGCGGGCACGCCGCACCGGCCGCTCCGAGCGACGTATCGCTCAGTGCCGGGCGCCTGTTCAAGGTGAACAGCGGCGGCATCAGTGTCTCCGGTACGCATGAACTGCGGCGCTCCGGAACAAACGTCTACAGCGTGAAGCACGGCCCTCATCCGGCGCTCACTCTGCCCGAGGCACCGACGGGGGCCCACCGGATCAAGCAGTCCGGACCTTATTCTCTGATCGGCGGAACGGTTTTCGTGGCCGCACCGAAGAACACCGTGCGCCTGGCGATGCGGACCGGTACCTCGAACACCGATCTGTTCGGCCCGCACGTGGTCTGGTCCACGAAAGACGGTCAGGTGCGCCAGCGCTACCTGGACCCGGACGGGCCGGCCAAGAAGATCCTGGCCAGGAGCGGGGCCGCGGGGCCGGTGGCGGTGTGGGGCCCGCGCTCGGCCTGGCTCGACACCGACGGCCGCATCCACATCCTCGGGAATCTCGGCTACGAGCGCAGAACCGTCCAGGCCGGACCTCGCGCCCGTGACCTGCGCCTGAACTACGCCACGCTCTCCTGGACCGCGAGCAACGGCAGCGTGCACGTGATGGATCTGGGAGAGGCCGAACCTCGCCGGCGCAAGCTCAGCCTGAGAAGCCCGTACGCGATCGAGGGCCGAGAAGTGGCCGGGGTGGACGCGAGCGGCCGGGTCCGGCGGCAGGAGTTGCCGAATCCCACCCGACGGCAGGCGCCCTGGGTGGTCTCGGCGCAGACTTCCACCCAACTCGAGGTGGGCCGGCCCTGGAAGCCGCGGTTCGACGTCTCCAAGCCGTTGAAGAACGTCACTCTGACCATTCTCGGCTCGGGTTCACCGGTGGCCGTACTGAAATCGAAGGCGCCGTTCGGCACCATCGGCGGGCTGCGCTGGGACGGCCGCGACTCCTCGGGCCGACTGGCCGAACCCAGTTGCTACACCTGGACACTCAAGGGCGAGGCCCGGGACGGCAGCGGTCCGGTGGTCGGCGATCTGGGCCCGAACCCGGCCGGTACCTTCAATCTGACGCCGGTGGGCGGATGGCCGGACGGCATCGGAATGGGCTGCTGGAGCGGGTACTGACGATCGGCCCAGCCGATCCTCCCCCGAATACGCCACAGACCTACCGGCCGGTCGTTCCTAGTCTGGCGCACTTGACGAGACGACGTGGATACCTGGTGGCGGCCGCTGCGACCGTGGCGGTGGCGCTGCCCGGCCTGACCAGCGCCACCGCGGCCGAGACCGGAACCCGCAACGAGATCACGGTTCTGGGTGCCGATTCCGGCCGGATCGCCGTGCTGCGGGGCGAATCGGTCATTCTGGCCGCGCGGATCGGCCGGCCGTTGACCGAGGCCGCGCAGGCCGACCTGAGAATCGGCTGGCGCGAGACCTACACGGATCTGACCGGCAAGTTCCTGCGCTGGACGGAAGAGCCCCGGCGCGGCGCCGGGGTGGTGCGGCATCGTCTCGACCTGAGCACCGGTAAGGAGCGGACCGGCCGGACCCGCGAAGAGCTGGTGGCCTGGACACCGCTGGGCTGGATCGGTTACCAGAACGACCGTCTGTTCGAGCATCTCAGGGGCGGGATCCGGCGGGAACTGCTGCAACTGCCTCCAACCAAGGACGTCGGTCTGCCGTACGTGGTCAGCGACGGCGAACGCACGCTGGTGTATCGCAACGGACGTCTGCTCCTGGTCACCGATGGTGGGCGCACCACCCAGATGCTGTACGACGCGCAGCAGGGACCGAAGCTGTTGTCCGGGATGGCGTTGACCCCGCACTCAGCGGTGTGGAGCCTGGCCCCCGCGCCCGACGGTTCGGCCGGGGGCAAGGTGCTCCGCCAGATCGGCACCACCGAAGAGCCCGTTGTGCTGGACTCCCCCGGCGAGCTGGCCGCCGCCACCGACGACAGCATCGTGGTCGTGGCTACCGGATCTTCGGCGTCGCCGACGGCCGCCGATCGGCACAGCGTGCACCGGTGGGACGGGACGTCGTGGAGCGAGGTGGACCTGCCCGGGCCGGCCGCCGCACCAGGCCGCGAAGAGACGACCACCGAGCCGATCAGTGGGCCGGTCACCGACGGGGAAACCTTCTACCTGAGCGTCGGAACCAAGATCTACAGCCTGTCCGAGGACAGCGTTCTGGAGCCGGTCACCCGCTGAGGCCTGTCAAGACCGCCTCGATCACCACCGGGTGCACACTGGGTGAACTGTGGATAAGCTCCCGCTTTAGCCATGAATCCGGCACGTGACCATCGTCACGCTCTCAGCCGGTTCACAGCTGCTCACCGAACTTCCGGGTATCTCCACCCAACGGCATCAGCCCAGGTCACAGGCTCGATAGCCCAGGCCTTAAGTGGCATTTCGTGCCGCCCGACACTGAGTCGGTGGCCAGGGCGCCCCGGTGGCCAGGTGCGTCACCAGTTCACCGATTTGGTGGCGCGAAAGGTGACTTATGCGGTCGACTAGTCTGCTGTCCCCCCTGATTGACGCGACCCGACCTGGTGGCTGACCTTGGCCGGCGGTGACGGCTGCGGAGGTGCGAGATGCTGAAGAAACGCGTGCTGGCGGTAATCGCGGCGCTGTCGGTGACCGCGCTGACGGCCTGCAGTTCGGCCGAGGCGCACAACGTGAGCAGCGTGGAGGCCACCGGGCCGGTGGCGGCGGCCGAGAAGCCGAACATCGTCTTCGTGCTCACCGACGACCTGGCCACCAACCTGGTCGAGTACATGCCGACGGTGAAGGCGATGCAGGAAGAGGGCGCATCGTTCGAGAACTACTACGTCAGCAACTCGCTGTGCTGCCCCTCCCGCTCCACCATCTTCACCGGCATGTACCCGCACAACACCGAGGTGATGACCAACACCGCGGCCACCGGCGGTGGCTACTACATGTTCAAGGGCCGCCAGCTCGATCAGAACACCTTCGCCACCGACCTGCAGAAGGTCGGGTACCGCACGGCGATGATGGGCAAGTACATGAACGAGTACCAGGCCGGTACCCCGAAGAACCCGGGCACGAACAACCCGGTGGGCTGGGACGAGTGGGCGCTGGCCGGCAGCGGGTACGCCGGGTTCAACTACCAGCTGAACCAGAACGGCGAGGTCAAGCGCTACGGCGACGCCCCCGAGGACTACATGACCGACGTGATGTCGGCGCGTGGCCAGGACTTCATCAAGCGGGCGGCGGCCGACGGCCAGCCGTTCATGCTCGAGCTGGCGCCGTTCACCCCGCACAAGCCGTACATCCCGGCCCCGCGGCACGAGAACCTGTACAACGACCTGAAGGCCCCGCGCACCGCCTCGTACGGCAAGCAGAACAAGAACGCGCCGACCTGGCTGGCCTCGCAGAAGCTGACCAAGTCGCGGATCGCGAAGATGGACGAGCAGTACCGCCAGCGGGTGCGCACGGTGCTCTCGATCGACGAGATGGTCGCCGACATCCGGGCCCAGCTGCGAGCCAGCGGGGTGGAGGACAACACCTACATCGTGTTCAGCTCCGACAACGGCTACCACATGGGTGAGCACTCGCTGATCTCCGGGAAGATGACGGCGTTCCGCACCGACGTCCAGGTGCCGCTGATCGTGGTCGGCCCGGAGGTCCCGGCCGGCGCCAAGGTCGAGGACATGGCCTCCAACATCGACCTGCGCTCCACCTTCGGCGACCTGGCCGGAGCCGCCGTGCCCACCACGGTGGACGGCACCAGCCTGGCCCCGCTGTGGTCGGGCGGCTCGCTGGATCGCAAGTACGTCCTGGTCGAGCACAAGGGCATGGACGTGGACAAGATGGATCCGGACACCGGCATCTTCCGCAGCCCGATCCCGCCCGACTACGCGGCGATCCGCACCACCGAGTGGCTGTACATCAAGTACAACAACGGCCAGCGCGAGTACTACGACCTGCTCAAGGACCCGCTCGAGCTGAACAACATCGCCGGCCGGGTGTCGAAGACCCGGATCCGCCAGCTGGACACCAAGCTGCGCCAGATCCGGGAATGCTCCGGGCAGGACGACTGCGGCACCGCCCAGGCCTCAGGCGCGAAGACTCCTGCCCAGACGGCAACGCCCAGTGCCCCGGCTCCGGGCACAACCGCCGAGCCGACGGCCACGTCCCCGGTAGCGGCAGGTCTGCCCACCACAGAGTGATCCCGCGGTAAGCAGCACTTCCCTCAGGGGGTCCCGGACCGGGACCCCCTGACTCTTTGCCTCAGCCCCACGCCCCAGCACACTGGGTTCACCGAAGGAGGTGCGCGCCTTGCGGAGTTCTTGGCGGGCCACCGTTGCAGCCGGATTTCTGATCACCGCCCTGGTGGGCTGTGGCACCGCGCCGGCCACCCCGTCCATAAGCACCCCGCAGGACAGCGCAACCGCGGCCGCCCCCGGGAACGACCGCCCCGCGGACCCGGCGAACCAGCCCAACATCGTCTTCGTGCTCACCGACGACCTGTCGATGAACCTGCTCAAGCACCTGCCCGCGGTGGACACCCTGCGCGAGGACGGCACCACCTTCACGAACTACTTCGTCACCAACTCGCTGTGCTGCCCCTCCCGCACCACGATCATGACCGGCAAGTACTCGCACAACACCGGGATCTTCCGTAACCACGGGGCCACCGGCGGTTACCGAGCGTTCCGCAGCAAGCACCTGGACCAGGACACCTTCGCCACCGACCTGCAGCAGGCCGGGTACCGCACGGCGATGATGGGCAAGTTCCTGAACGAGTACGAGACCGGGACCACCGACACCCCGTCGCTGAACCAGCCCGCCGGCTGGGACGAGTGGGCACTGGGCGCGGACGCCTACAAGAACTACGACTACAACCTGAACCAGACCGGCGAGGTGGTGCACTACGGCAACCAGCCGGAGGACTACCTCACCGACGTGATCTCCGAGCGCGGCCGCGACTTCATCGAGCGCACCGCCGCCGCGAAGCAGCCCTTCCTGCTGGAGATCTCGACCTACACCCCCCACAAGCCCTACACCCCCGCCGAACGGCACAAGCACCTGTTCAAGGACGCGAAGGTGCCGCGGGTGAAGTCCTACGACGAGCAGAACACCAACGCGCCGAAATGGCTGGCCGGGCAGGAACTCACCGCCGCGCAGAAGAAGAAGATGGACCGCCAGTACCGCAAGCGTCTGCAGTCGGTCCAGTCGGTCAGCGACCTGATCGAGAACCTGCGCGGACAGCTGCGCAAGAGCGGGGTCGAGGACAACACCTACTTCGTGTTCGCCTCCGACAACGGCTACCACATGGGCGAGCACGCGATGGTCTCGGGCAAGATGACGGCGTTCAGCACCGACATCAATGTGCCGCTGGTCGTGGTCGGCCCGGACGTACCGGCCGGGGCCAAGGTCGACGAGATGGCCCAGAGCATCGATCTGCGGCCGACTTTCACCGACGTGGCCGGCACCCGCAGCCCGGACGCGGTCGACGGCACCAGCCTGGTGCCGCTGTGGCAGGGCGGTAGCAACGACCGGAACTTCGTGCTGGTCGAGCACCGCGGCCCGAACAACGACCCGAACGACCCGGACGTGGACACGTTCCGCAGCCCGAACCCGCCGAACTACGGGGCGCTTCGCGGCGACGACTGGCTGTACGTGGAGTACGTGACCGGCGAGAAGGAGTACTACGACCGGGCGAAGGACCCCTCGGAGCGCCACAACATCGCCGGAGAGCTCTCCAAGGCCGAGCTGAACGATCTGCACACGAAGCTGAAGACCGCCGAGGCCTGCAGCGGTTTCGTCGCCTGCCGGCTGGCCCAGGCGGCGAGCTAGGGCTTTTGGGCTACCCGGAGCCTGATTCGAACCGGCTCAGCCACTGGGTCAGGAGCACCTGCAGCGCCTGACGTTCCGGCGGAGTGAAGTGCTCGAGCAGGCGGTGCTCGTTGGCCATGTGCGCGGTGTAGGCCTGGTCGATCAGCTCGCGCCCCCGGACGGTCAGGGCCACCACCCGGCCCCGGCCGTCCACCTCGCTGACCCGGCGGGAGACCAGCCCGGCCTCGACCAGCCGGTCCAGCCGCTTGGTCATCGCCCCGGTGGTGACCATGGTGTTCTGCGCCAGATCACCCGGCGTGCGCTCGAACGGCTCCCCCACCCGGCGCAGCGCCGCCAGCACGTCGAACTCCCCCTCGGACAGGCCGTGCTCCCGGTAGACCGCGACCAGCTCCTGGGTGAGCGCATTGGCCAGGCGGTGCAGCCGGCCGATCACCCCGACCGGAGTGGAGTCCAGGTCGGGCCGCTCGCGGGCCCACTCCGCCAGTACCCGATCCACATGGTCAGCCATCCGCGAACTATATAGCTTCCCAGGAAGCTATATTACCTTCCATGGAAGCTAACGTCCGCTGGGCCGCGATCACCGCCATCGCGCCCATTGCCTTCGGCTCGACGTACTACGTCACCAGCCACACCCTGCCCGCGGACCACCCGTTCTACGGCGGCGTCCTGCGCGCCCTCCCCGCCGGGCTCCTGCTCCTGCTGATCGCCCGGCAACTACCCAAGGGCTCCTGGTGGTGGCGTTCGCTGGTGCTCGGGGCGCTGAACTTCGGCGCCTTCTTCACCCTGATCTACATCACCGCACAACTGCTGCCGACCAGCATCGCCTCGACCACCATGGCCACCTCCTCGGTGATGCTGATGCTGCTGGCCTGGCCGCTGCTGGCCGAGCGACCGCAGATCCTGTCGGTGATCGGCGCCGTGGTCGGCATCTCCGGGGTGGCGGTGATGCTGCTGGGAGAGGGCAGCGGCATCGACTACCGCGGCGTGCTCGCCTCACTGGCCGCCATGACGCTGACCAGCCTCGGGGCGATCCTGACCAAGCGCTGGAGCCCGGACGTCAACATCCTGGCCCTGACCTCGTGGCAGCTGATCTACGGCGGCCTGATCATCCTGCCGGTCGCGATCGCGGTCGAGGGTGCTCCCCCGGCCCTGACGCCCGAGCGCCTGGCCGGCTACGGCTACGTCACCGTCGTGGCCACCGCGCTCGGCTTCACCCTCTGGTTCAACGGCCTCAAGCGCCTGAACGCGGCCACCGTGGGCCTGATCGGCCTGCTCAACCCGGTCTCGGGCGTGGTGCTGGGGGTGCTGCTGGCCTCGGAACCGTTCGGCCCCAAGCAGATCGCCGGGGTGACGCTGGTGATCGTGGGCATCCTGCTGGGACAACCGATCGCCCGGCGGCTGATCCTGGGCGAACGGCCGCAGGCACCTGCTACGTCGCAAGCCCCGGCCGTCAGCGGAAGGGTCGCCTGAACTCCTGGTGCTGCACTTGGAACTGGGGACGTCGGGCGCACCGCCGATTTTCGGGTCGCCGAATGATCTTGGCTGGCTTACGCTCGGGCGATATGACCGCCTCGCGTCGTCTTTCGGCATTCCGGCCGTTCACCGTGGCCGCCGTCGGGCTCAGCGCCCTGCTGGTCCTGAGCGGGTGCGGCCTCGGCTCACCCGAGCCGTCCACCCCGGTCAGCAGCGAGCCGAGCGGTAACGATCTGCAGTCGGACATCGACCTGGCGATCCGCACCTCGCAGTCGTACTGGAAGGCCGTGTTCGAGAGCCAGGGCGCGCAGTTCGCCTCGGTCGAGGGCGTGATCCCGTACACCGACCCGTCCGAAGGTGACTGCGGCGGTGAGCCGTTCGTGCTGAACAACGCGTTCTTCTGCCCGGTGGGCAATTTCATCGCCTACGACCAGAACTTCCTGGCCGGCCAGTACCAGGCCATCGGCGACTCCTTCGTGTACTACCTGATCGGCCACGAGTACGCGCACGCCGTGCAGGATCTGCTCGGCATCGAGCACCGGCTGACCATCCAGCACGAACTGCAGGCGGACTGCATGGCCGGGGCCTATCTCGGTGACTCGGTGCGGGCCAGCATCCTGGCGGTCGAGGAGGGCGACATCGACGAGCTGCTGATCTCGCTGGAAACGGTCGGTGACCAGCCGGGGGTACCCTGGTTCGCCGAGGGCGCGCACGGCACCGGACAGCAGCGCACCGAGGCTTTCGCTCAGGGTTACGATGGCACTACCGGTGGCGGGAGCGCAGTTTCGGCCTGTTTGGCCTGAACGTAGGCTTTTCCCGGCGATCTTTGGGGTCGGCTTGATGCTGACCCGACGTCCGGCTAAAACGACTCAGGGTTCGGTGGCTGACCGTCACCGCCGGCAAGGACGTCGGCTCCGACCCCTGACTCGGAGGCACCACCGATGGCACGACCCGTGATCGGAACCCGAAAGCGGTTGCTGTACTCCACCGGTCTGGTGACCGGCGTGCTCGGGCTCGGCGTCGGCCTGATCGCCTCGCCCGCGGTGGCCGGGATGGTCAGCAGCTCTCCCACGGTCGCCGGGCTGATGGGTAACTCGTCTCCAGCGCCCAAGCCGACCTCTGCGGCCAACGCCGGGAGTGAACCGGAGCTCGCGGTGCCGGACAGGAACAACCTGGCGCTGGGTAAGACCGTCACCGGTTCCGCCGCCTGCCGGGCCGGCGAGAGCGCAGACCAGGCGGTCGACGGCGAACTGGATGCCAAATGGTGCTCCGGTGAGCGCCGCGCCCAGCTCACCATCGACCTGGGCGAGCAGTACCACCTGGCCGCGGTTACGGTCGATCACGCCGAGGCCGGAGGCGAGAACGCTGCGCTGAACACCCGGTCCTTCGACATCCGGGTTTCCGACGACGGCCAGACGTTCCGTATGGCGGCGCAGGTCCGGGGCAACACCGAGGGCCAGACCGTGTCCGAGATCGACAACTCGGCGCGCTACGTGCAGGTGCTGGTGCGCGCCCCCGAGCAGCGCAAGCGCGGGGGCGCGGCCCGGATCTACGAGGTCGGGGTGGCCGAGGCCGAGTTCCAGATGCCCGACGGCGAGACGACTCCGGCGGCCACCCCTTCCACCGAGTGCCATGCC
The DNA here is from genome assembly GCF_021129305.1 of Kineosporia babensis. Classification (GTDB taxonomy): domain Bacteria; phylum Actinomycetota; class Actinomycetes; order Actinomycetales; family Kineosporiaceae; genus Kineosporia; species Kineosporia babensis. The sequence goes on from NZ_JAJOMB010000011.1 coordinate 70,153, forward strand.
GATGCCCCGGAGCAGCTCACCGACTTCGTGGCCGAGCACACCACGCCGATGACCCGGGTGGAGTGCAACGAGGACGTGGCGGTCTACTTCGACGACAACCTGAAGGCGGTGCCGGCCGAGACCACCGAGTGGGTCGCGCCGTTCGCCACCGACGTGTGGAAGTACCTGAAGTCGGCCTACGGCTCCTGCGCGGCCGAACCCCGGCTGGACGCCTCGCTGGGGGCCTGTGAGAACTTCGGTGCCCCCAGGCCGGGCCTGTTCTTCATGCACAAGGACTCGTACAGCGGGGGCACGGTGAACGGCCGGTTCGACCAGAACTCGGGCTTCCGCACGGTCAACGACATCGGCTACGGCAACTGGGACGGCACCGACAACCAGGTGCGCGACATCATCGTGCACGAGGCCTGCCACCAGGTGGAGGGCGACAGCCAGGGCCGGCACGGCTCCCCCGCCTTCAGCATCTGGGGCGACTCCAAGTGGGCCGAGTTCTGCGTGTACGACTTCTACGCCAACTCCGGCCGGGACGCCGACGCCGAGCGGGTCAAGGCGGCCTTCCTGAGCAGCCGGGACGACCTGCCCGCGGGAGCGCAGGACGCGGCCTGGTTCCAGGACTGGTTCCTGCCGCTGTGGGAAGAGGGCGGCGGCCAGCCGGACGTGATGGAGAACTACTTCGGCCTGCTGGCCCAGCACTTCCCCACCCAGGCCGAGAACGACGGCAAGAACCTTACTTACGCGCGAGGGATGACCACCGGTGAGTACGTGCTGTTCACCAGTGCGGCGGCGGGCAAGGACCTGAGCGACCGGGCGGCCCAGGCCTTCGGGGCGGGCTTCGACCCGGCCGAGTTCGAGCAGGCGCGAAAGGACTTTCCCGAACTGGCCTTTTAGTACCTGAAGACTTAGTGGGCCACTGCGGCGCAGGAAGTGATCAGGGACTGGACCCCGGACCGGTCGGCCAGCAGGTCGACCAAGTTCGTGCGATTCGGCCCGGCAACGGTTTTGGCCAGGTCCAGCGCGGGTTCGGCCTCGAGCATGAGCAGCCGCATCGGCCAGGCCGCGAAGGCCCGGCGCTCGGCCTGGCCGCAGTGCAGCACGGTGGCTTGCACGTGCAGCTCGTCTCGGCTGATCCGCTCGAACGCCTGCTGCACCGCCCGCTGCGGGCCTTCGAGGTGCTGGACGAAGTAGGCGCCCCGGGCGTCGTGCAGGTGCAGCAGCAGACCGGTCACGTCGGCAGCCTCGTTCTTCAGTCGGCTCGGCCCCAGCAGGGTCTCCAGCTCACGCTCGTTCAGGTCGACCACGGCGGTGCTGACGTAGAGCAGCTGATACAGGATGCTGCTCACGCCGCGTCGACATCCTCGACCCCGTTGCGCCGCCGGCCGGTGACCTTGGTGTACTCCGCGGGCACGCTCCAGCTACCGCCGTGCGGCCGGCGCAGACGCACGGTCAGGCCGACCGGGCCCACGTCGAGCACCTCGCACCAGGCCGACAGGAAGCAAGCCTGGTCTCCGGGCTCGAAGTCGGACGGGCCCCAGCGCCGGGCCCGGCCGGCCTGCACCAGCAGGTCGAGCGAGTGCCGGCCGGCCTGGATCTGCTGGGTGAGATCGCGCATGGCGGACTCGGTTTCGAACCGCTGCTGCCGGTCGGTGAGGTCGGGCAGGGTGCGGCGCAGGCGACGCAGGCTCTCCCGGTCCCGGGCGATGCGCTGCTTGATCACCAGCGGCCGGTCGGACATCACCGGCACGTCGGGGGCCTGCTCCAGCATCCGGGTCAGCGCCACCTCGAAGCTGGGCTCGGCGGCGCTCTGGCCGGGCGCGACGTGACGGCCGGGCCCGCCTTCGACCTCGGAGCCGGCCGGTTCGGGCCGGGCGCGGTGGACACCGGGCCGGCCCTGGCGGACCATGCGGACGGTTTCGGTGGGTGCGGTGACCGGGATCGAGTTCGGGGTCATGGAGGTCTGCTTTCGCTGAAAATATGTGGGGAGAGCCGGGTCTCGCTGGCGATACGAGGTGCCCTGCGCGGTCCGCTCAGCACGGGGATGCTGGGGGCGGCGACCGGATTGCCGAAAAGATTGTGGGCATCGAGAGACTCCGGGCAGGACATGAGGGGTGTCTGCCGCTCGGAGACCGATGCGGTGATCATCTTGACCCACGCCCGCCGTTCGGCGCAAGTAGTTACTGGAAAAGATTTTCCGCCCGACCCGCAGTGGGACCGGTCCGATCGCCGGGCGAGATGTGTTGGTCGCCGTGCGTATTCAGGCCGGTGGCGCAGAAGTTACTGTGCGCAGCGGGAGTTCGCCCGGGCGAGCTGGCGGGGCAGGGTGACCAGATCGACCGCCAGCATCACCCACAACGGCATGAGCAGCAGGTAGCCGACCAGCAAACCGCTCATGCCCCAGCCGAAGATGTTCAGGATCAGGTACGTCAGGGCCGCGTCGAAATTGCGCAGGTAGAGCTTGTGCACTCCGAACGAGCCGCCCAGCAGGAGCAGCACGTAGGCCAGTCCGAGGTCACGTGGGCGCCGGCGGGAGGCGAAATGGGCAGGTACGTCCCGCCCGAGGCGATCCAGCTGGAGGCGATATCCGCTCCAGGAAGCGGGATTCCAGGCCGGAACGAGCCGACGCCAGGCCGGGATCTGCCAGTCCAGAAGGCCGCCCAGGAAAGCGGGTTCCGGATCGCCGGGGAAGCTCAGGCCCACGCGGCGGCGGTACGGATCCTCCGGCGCTGGGGCGCTTCTCGGCACACCTGAGGCATCACACGGCTCCGGAGTCCCCCAGGCCGGAGCATCGCTCAACGGCTGTGACTGGGCGCGGTGATCCATCGGCTCTCCCGGTGCAGACCGGCTGACACGGCACCCACCGCATCGCCCCACCTATCGACAGTTTCGACGCCCGCCGACATCCCGCCCGAGCCCGCTCACGCTTCCGGCCTGCCCCAGACCACCGCGAAATACCCCAAAGACGTGCGCTTCAGGCCGCGTCCGTGATCTCCACGCCCTGTCGCCGCCGCCCGGTGATCCGACCGTACTGCACCGGGACGTCCCAGTCCGCACCGTCGCGGGGCCGCCGCAGTCGCACGGTGAGGCCGACCGGCCCGACCAGCAGCACCTCCCGCCAGCCATCGAAGCAGCGCACCAGGTCGCCGGCCTCGAAGTCGGAAGGACCCCAGCGCCGGGCGCTGCCCGGCTCGACCATCTGGTCCAGCCGCGGCCTGCCCAACCCCTCGGCCACCGCGTCCCGCGGGTCCACGGCCACGTGCCGGCCCACCCGCACAGATGCGGCGACCGCCATCGGGGCGGTGATCGGGGCACTGGGTGAAGACATGATGCGAACTCCTGGCTGGGCAGGCCGTACTGCCCTCTGCTCGGGAGCCGACTCCTGGTCAGCGTCCGAGAGGCCCCCAGGGCCCGCAACTCGAGAACGGGGGTATCGGGATAACGAGTCGATCTCGTCGACAACCTGCGACGAAGCGTTCACCGACCAGCCCGGGACGGCACCAAGAGGCAGACGAACGGGACCAAGGGGTAACCGCGGAACACAACGGCACTACCAGTCGTCATCACTTCGTACCCGCACTCAACACCCGTATCGGCAACCCCGGTAGCGAGCGGAATGCCGATTCCGTGTCAGGATGGCAGACGGCCCAAAGCCGGAAGACGCCGACGTCAGGTCCGGTCCCTGTTTCCCCAGTCGCCAAGGTGAGAGAACTTTGATCAATTCTGCGGTCGTGAGCACCGGACACGCGATACCGGACGGCGTGATCACCTCAGCCGAGATCGAAGCCCTGGTCACCGAGCGCAGTCCGAACTTCACCATGCCCACGGGCCTGGTGGAGCGGCTGACCGGGGTCAGTGAGCGACGTCACGCGCCGAAGGGCACGCCTTCCTCGGACCTGGCCGCCCAGGCCGGTCTGGCCGCGCTGCGCAACGCCGACGTGGACCCGCTGTCGGTGGACCTGCTGATCTACTCCTCGGCCTCGCACGACGTGTCCGAACCGGCCACCTCGGCGATCGTGCAGCACAAGATGGGCGCCCGCAACGCCACGTTCGCCGACATCAAGAACGCCTGCAACAGCTTCCTGAACGGCCTGGACTTCGCCTCTGCGGCGATCGAGACAGGCCGGGCCCGCCGGGTGCTGGTGGTGGCCGGCGAGGTGCTCTCGCCCACCATCAACTGGTCCATCGACAGCTCGCTGGACCTGCGCAAGAAGCTCGCGGCGCTGACCCTGGGCGACGCCGGCGGTGCGGTGCTGCTGGAGGCCTCCGAGGACGAGGGCCGGGGTCTGCTGCCCGGCCGGTTCGTCTCGGACGGCTCGCAGTGGGAGCTGTCCACGGTGCTGGCCGGCGGCACGCTGATGCCGCACGACAACTCCCGTTACTACTTCGAGTGCGACAGCGCCGGGCTGCAGGCCCTGGCGATCGAGCACATCCCGCCGCTGATCGAGAAGACGATCGCCGAGCTGGGCTGGGGCCTGGACGAGGTGAGGCGGATCTTCCCGCACCAGGTCTCCAAGGGCGTCACCCAGGCCCTGTGCTCGGCCATCGGCTACCCGCAGGACCAGGTGTCGGTCACGCTCGACCGGTACGGCAACAACGCCGCGGCCAGCATCCCGGTGGCCCTCAGCCTGGCCTCGGAGCAGGGCCTGATCAGCAAGGGCGACAAGCTCCTGCTGGTCTGCGGGGCGGCCGGCTTCACCGCCGGTGTGCTGCCGGTGATCTGGTGAGCAGCCGCACGGCAGGTATCCGGCTGGGGCACGGGGTCGATCCGGACTGGGTGCGCTCGGTCCGGGTGCCGGACTCGAGCAACGTGGTGCGCACCTGGCACGTGCTGGACAACCACAACAGCCTTCCCACTGCACCCGTGGGCACCGTACTCGCGGTGCACGGCAACCCCACCTCCTCGTACCTGTGGCGTCATGTCATGGCCGAGCTGTCCACCGGTGAGCGCCCGTGGCGGGTGATCGCGATGGACCAGCTGAACATGGGCTGGTCAGAGCGCACCGGGGTGCAGCGGCGGCTCGGGCTGCGGCTGGACGACCTGGACCGGCTCACCGAAGCGCTGCAGATCGAGGGCCCGGTGGTCACCCTCGGGCACGACTGGGGCGGTTGCATCTCGCTGGGCTGGGCCACCCGTAACCGGGCTCGGCTGGCCGGTGTCGCGGTGCTCAACACCGCGGTGCATCAGCCGCCCGGCTCCGCGCTGCCCGGTCTGATCGCGGCCGCCCGGCTGCCCGGGGTACGCCGTCTGGTCACAGCCACGTCCCCGGTGTTCCTGCAGGGCACGCTGGCGATCGCCCACCCGCAGCTGTCGGCCGAGGTGCGGGCCGGATACCTGGACCCGTACCGCGGCGCCGACCGGCGTACCGGGATCGACGAGTTCGTGGAAGACATCCCGGTCTCCCCGGAGCACCCCAGCTGGGATGCGCTCGAGGGCATCGTCCAGGAACTGCCGAAGCTGGCCGACGTGCCCGCGCTGATGCTCTGGGGCCCGCGCGACCCGGTGTTCACCGACCTGTATCTGCGCGATCTGCGGGCGCGGCTGCCGCATGCGCAGGTGCACCGGTTCGAGAAGGCCGGGCACATGATCGCCGAGGACGCGCCGGTCGCGACCGCGCTGCGCCAGTGGCTGGAAGACGCGATCGAGCCCGGCCTGCAGAACTTCGGGCAACGGACGTCCGTCCCCGGCTCGGGTGCCGACACCTCGGTTCCGGGCGCACAGACGTCCGTTGCCGGCTCCGGTGCCCCGGCTCCCGAGGTTTCCGGGGTTTCCGAGCAACGGACGTCCGTACCCGACGCGGCCGCGGGCGAACGGCGGCCGCTGTGGGCGGCTTTGGACGAACGGGCCGGCGAACTCGGCGCTGCTCTGGTCGAGGCCACCGGCAACGGGCACGAGCGCACCGCCAGCTGGCGCACCACGAGCTGGCTGGCCCTGTCGAACGATGTCGCCCGGGTCGCCTCCGGCCTGCTCGCCTTCGGTGTGAAACCCGGTGACCGGGTTGCCCTTCTGGTCCCGCCCGGCGCCGACCTCACGGTGGCCCTGTACGCCTGCGCCCGGATCGGAGCCGTCGCGGTCATCGCCGACGCCGGCCTGGGCCTGCCCGGCCTGCACCGGGCGATCCGGGGCGCCGCGGTCAGGCATGTCATCGCCATCGACCGAGGGCTGGCCGCCGCCCGGGCTCTGCGCTGGCCCGGGCGCCGCATCTCGGTCGGCGTCCCGGCCGGCTCGGCCAAGGCCCGGCTGCTGGGCGTGAGCGTGGCGCTGGAAGACCTGAAGAACTCCTCGATCTCCGAGCTTCCGGCCGAGCCCGGCCCGAACGACGAGGCCATGGTGATCTTCACCTCGGGCTCCACCGGCCCGGCCAAGGGCGTGGTCTACACCCACCGCCAGCTCGAGGGTGTGCGCGATGCCCTGACCAACGCCTACGGCCTGCGCGGAAGCGACCGTTTCGTGGCCGCGTTCGCTCCGTTCGCATTGTTCGGGCCGGCCCTGGGCGTGCCCTCGGTGGTGCCGGACATGGACGTCACCGCACCGCGCACGCTCACCGCCACCGCTCTGGCCCAGGCCGCCCGGGCGGTCGACGCCACCATGGTCTTCGCCTCCCCCGCGGCGCTGGCCAACGTGCTGCTCACCTCGGTCGACCTGGCCGCGGCGGACCGTGAGGGTCTCAAGCACGTGCGGCTGCTGCTGTCGGCGGGCTCGCCCGTGCCGGCGCCGCTGCTGACGTCGCTGCAGGCGCTGCTGCCCGCGGCCTCGCTGCACACCCCCTACGGCATGACCGAGGCACTGCTGGTCACCGACGTCGACCTGCCCGAGCTGCTGGCCACCGGCCCGGGCAACGGCGTGCTGGTCGGAAAGCCGCTGCCCGGGGTCGAGGTCACGCTCAGCCCGCTGGATCACACCGGTGCGGCTGCTGCCGAGGAGACCACCAGCAAGCCCGACGTCACCGGCGAGATCCTGGTCCGGGCCGCGCACGTGAAGAACCACTACGACCAGCTCTGGTTCACCCAGCGCAACACCGCCACCGCGGACGGCTGGCACCGCACCGGCGACGTGGGCCATTTCGACGCCGAGGGCCGGCTGTGGGTCGAGGGTCGGCTGGTCCACGTGCTCGCCACCGCAGACGGTTTCGTCACCCCGGTCGGCGTGGAGCAGCGGATCGAGACGGTGCCCGAGGTGGAGCGGGCGGCCCTGGTCGGCATCGGCCCGGCCGGTGCGCAGCGACTGGTGGCGGTGCTAGAGGCCGACTCCCCCGCCGGCGTGGCCACCACCGACCTGGCCGACGAGGTCCGCCAGGCGGCCGGCGTCGACCTGGTCGCGGTGCTGGTCATCGACGGCCTGAAGACCGATATCCGGCACAACTCGAAGATCGACCGCACCGAGGTTGCCCGCTGGGCGGAAGGTCGTCTGGCGGGGTCACGATGAAGGTTCTGGTCACCGGTGCCAGCGGGATGCTCGGGGGCGGGGTGGCCCAGCAACTGGCCGCCCGAGGAGACGAGGTAACCGTCTTCCAGCGCCGCCCCTCGTCCCTGATCGGCGTGCGTGAGGTGACCGGAGACGTCACCGATCCCACCAGCGTCCGTAAAGCAGTAGAAGGTATGGACGCGGTGGTGCACCTGGCCGCCAAGGTCAACGTCACGGGTCCGTGGGCGGAGTACGCGGCGGTCAACATCGACGGGGTACGCAACCTTCTCGGCGCGCTGCGCGAAACCGGCGTCCCCCGGCTGGTTCACGTCTCCTCCCCCTCGGTCGCCCACCACGGCCACGCCCTGGTCGGCGCCGGTGCAGGCCCGGCCGACCCGGAACGCGCGCGGGGCAACTACGCCCGCAGCAAGGCCGCCGGGGAGCAGCTCGCCCTGGCCGCGGACGGTCCCGATCTCGCGGTGGTAGCGATTCGCCCGCACCTGGTCTGGGGACCGGGCGACACTCAGCTGGTCGGTCGGATCGTCCAGCGGGCGCGTGAAGGCCGCCTGCCGCTGGTCGGTTCCGGCGCGGCGCTGATCGACACCACGTACGTGGACAACGCCGTAGACGCCACGATCGCCGCCCTGGACCGCATCGAGACTGCCCGCGGCGAAGCTCTGGTCGTCACCAACGGCGAACCGCGCCCGGTGGAGGAAATCTTCGCCCGGCTCTGCCTTTCCGCAGGGGTAGCGGCTCCTACCCGGCACGTCCCGTTCGGTGTGGCCTGGCTGGCCGGCGCCGCTGTAGAGGGCGTCTGGGCGCTGGGTAAGCGCCGCGACGATCCCCCGCTGACCCGCTTCCTGGCTGAGCAACTGGCCACCGCGCACTGGTTCGACCAGAGCCACACGCGCGCGGTGCTGGACTGGACGCCGGCGGTCGGCCTGGAAGAGGGTTTCGAGCGGATGCGGCAGTGGTACGCGGCCTGAACAAGCGGGGTCTGCTCGCGGTCGTGCTGGTTCCGGTGATCGCCGCGGTCGGTGCCTTCTTCTGGCTGAAGCCGGAACCCGAGCCGCGGGGCTTCTTCATGATTTCGAAGCCGCCCACCGCCGAGATCCGTTCCCTGGTCGCTCAGCTGACCAGCGATCCGCAGTCAGTGGCGGCACCCGATGCCCGCACGGTGGGTCCGGACGGCTGGTTCGAGGATGTTCCGCGCGGCAGCACCGTCGAGATCACCCGAGCCGGATGGCTGGCCGATGACAGCTTCGGCATGATCAACCTGAACGTCCGGCCCCCGGACCAGTACGCCTACGAGACCCAGGTGCACCTCAGACGCCAGGACGAGCGCTGGCTGGTCACCTCGATCGAGTCGCAGGACCTGTAAGGGTTTTCAGGTCAGGAACAGGAAGAGCAGGAAGGCCCAGATCCCGGTCAGCCGACGAGCGCCCTCGGCCGGGGTAGGCAGGAACACCGACGGGCCGGACAGCACCAGATAGAGCGGCGTGCCGATCGGGGTGCACCACAACCAGAACCAGGCCCAGCGAGTGGCCCGGTAAGGCCGCTGGGGGCTGGCGACCAGCCGGATCAGGACCGCGATGTTGACCAGCAGGAACGTTATGCCGAACCAGGTAGGCAAGTGCCCCCAGCCGTGGACGGTGCTGGAGCTGTAGCTCTGCTCGTCGGTGCGCTCGATCTTCAGGTCCGGGGATTGCTCCTGCAAGTAGGTTCCCAGGTCCTGGGCGTCGATCTCGACCCGGTTCGAGCCACCCTGCCGTTCGGCCTTTTCCCCGTAGACGGTGACCTCTTCGTACCGGTTGACCAGATTGCCGTCCCGCCAGTGCACGGTCTGAGTGGCCATGCCTTCGCGGCCGAGGGCGCCGGCGCCGTTCACCCGCACTTCGCTCACCTCGCCCGAGGCGATCGCCGCCTCGAGATTCGTCAGGCGGCCCTCCCGTTCGCCGGTGGTCACCATGATCACGGCAAGCCCGACCCAGACCACGAGCAGGCCCCAGCGCACCCACTCCGCCACGGTCGCCGCGAGCGGGGGACGTTCCGGAACCGTGATCATTTCTGCACTGTAGGGCCGCGAACCACGGCTCAGCGTGTGCCGATTGACACACGTCCTCGTCCCTGTCTTTTTGCAACGTAAAGCTGCCGGTCCGCCTCTGAAGTGAGGTGAGCCAGGTCGGTGGCCGGTCCGCGGTACAGGCCCAGGCTGATCGAGATCCCCATCCCCGGGGCGACTTCCGACCAGGGGAACTGCTGCACCGCCAGCACGATCGACTCGGCCCGGGTCTCACCGACGCCCGAGGTGTCCGGGGCCATCACCACCACGAACTCGTCACCGCCGAGCCGGGCCGCCAGATCGACCGAGCGCACGTGCGAGGCCAGGATCGCGCCGATCCGGCGCAGCACCTCGTCGCCGGCGTCGTGCCCGAAAGTGTCGTTCACCGCCTTGAAGTGGTCCACGTCGATCATCATGATCACCAGCTCCGCGCGGGGTTCCCGGTTGCGGCGCAGGCGTTCCAGGTAGGCGGTGTAGGCACGGCGGTTACCCAGCCCGGTCAGGTCGTCGATCAGCACCTGGTCGCGCAGGAACTCGTGCTCCACCCGGCGGCGCTCGGCCTCGATCGCGGCCCGCATGGACGAAAGCCGGCTCAGGCGGCCGTTCCAGCGCAGGCCGGCGAGCTCGGCGGCATAGGTGAGCGCGGCCGGTGGGGTCTGCGGGGTGTGGGCGGCCAGGTTCAGGGCCAGCAGCCGCAGATGCACCGGGACGTTGGGAGTGACCGGCCCGGCGCACGGTCCGGCCAGCCGGGCGGCCTCAGCGGTGTCCCCGGCCCGGTAGGCCCGGATCGCGTCGGCCACCGAGAGCATGACCAGGTTCGGATCGTCGGCCGGATCGGGGGCGCTGCGGGTGATCAGGTCCCGGTCGGCCGGTGAGGGCTGTCCGGCCAGGGCAGCGAACAGGTCGGCGAAGGCATGGGTCAGCGAGATCCAGCTCGGCGGCCAGCCGCCGTCCAACGGGTCCAGCACCCGGGGCAGGTAACGGGCGGCGAACCGGGCCGCGTTGTCCCACTTGCCCACCTCGGCCATCGCGCAGGCCTCGTCGACCGCCATGTCGCTCTTGTTGATGTGGACCACGCGCTGCTGTCGCTGCAGCACCTCGGCCCACGCCGAATCCGGCTCGGCCCCGAAGAACGGCTCGATCAGGGCCAGTTGCTCGTGCGCCAGCGGCCACAGGCTGAGCGCGTGAAAGGTTCCGGCCACCTCGATCTGGGCGGCGATCCGATGCACCACCGGACCGTGCCCGTCGTCCAGCAGCACCACCGCCCGCACCAGCGGCTCGGCGCCGGGCCGGGCCTGTGACAGCGCCGAACCGAGATTGGCCGCCCGCTGGGCCGAGGTGGCCATGGACAGCGCCAGCAGGGCCTGATCGCCGAGTTCGGTGGCGGCCTTCAGCATCGCCTGCACGTGCTCGGTGTCGTCGCGGCCGGCGTCCCGCGCGGCGAGCGAACGGGCGAAGTGCATCAGCAGGCCGACATCGCCCCAGCCGAGCTGAGCGGCCCGGGCATCGAGTTCGGCGATCTCGGCGGTGACGTCGTGGTCCTGGGCCGCCTCGATCAGCTCGTAGGCCTTGACCAGCGCGGCGGTCTGCTCCGGGCCGATCTGGACGGTGGGCGCAGCGCCAGGGGCAGGGGTGTGCGCGTGGATCACCGCCTGCCGCCCCCTCGCGCTCCTGCCGCCATTGCAATCTGCATCGGCAACCGGGACGCACGGTTGAGGCGGCAGGCTCCGCTGATCATCAGCCCAGCTACGTCGAGTAGCCCGATCACCCCCGAAACCGAGGTCGCGGGGTTAGCGGTCAGGTTCTGGCCTCTACCCCGGAGCATCATGGACGCCATGAGCGGAACCTCCGAGCGCCTGCTGTCTCTGTTGTCGTTGCTCCAGGCCCGCCGCGACTGGCCGGGCCAGGTGCTGGCCGAGCGCCTGGAGGTCAGCCCGCGCACGGTGCGCCGAGACGTGGACCGGCTCCGCGAGCTCGGGTACCCGATCGCCGCGGTCAAAGGGCCGGACGGCGGTTACCGGCTGGAGGCCGGGGCCGACCTGCCGCCCCTGCTGTTCGACGACGAGCAGGCGGTGGCCCTGACGATCGCCCTGCAACTGGCCTCGGCCAGCGGCGCCGGGGTGGCCGAGGCGGCCGAACGAGCGCTCAGCACGCTGCGCCAGGTGATGCCGTCAAGGTTGCGGCACCGGATCGACGCCCTGCAGGTCACGCCAATGCGCCCGACCAACGCGCCCGAGGCCGACCCGGCCGTGCTGAGAACCCTGTCCGACGCTGTACGGGCCCGTGAGTTGCTGCGCTTCGACTACGCGGGCTCTCCTGAGGTCCGCAAGGCCGCGCCGCAGCACCTGCTCAGCCGGAACGGCCGCTGGTACCTGCTGGCCTGGGACCTGGACAAGAACGACTGGCGCACCTACCGCGCCGACCGGATCAGCCCGCGCACCCCGAACGGCCCCCGCTTCAGCCCTCGTCCGATTCCTGGCGGCGACCCGACCGCCTTCGTCGCGGGCCTGTTCAAGGGCTCGCGCGACGGCAATGCCTGGCCCTGCACCGGCACGGTGGTGCTGCACGCCGCCGCCGACCAGATCGCTCCCTTCGCCGGAGACGGCCTGGTGGAGCCGCTGGGCCCCGACCGCACGCGTCTCACATCGGGCTCGTGGTCATGGGGTGGGCTGGCCGCCTCGATCGCCCGGTTCGACGTGGATCTCGAGGTCGAGGGGCCGGCCGAACTGCGGGCCGCGCTGGAGACCCTGGCCGGGCGCCTGGCTCGCGCCGCTGATGGAGGCCGATGAGGGCCGTCAACCCAACCGGTCAGCGGCCTTCCAGGTACATCAGCACGGCCAGCACGCGCCGGTGCCCGCTCTCCGAGGCGACCAGCCCGAGCTTGGCGAAGATGCTGCCGATGTGCTTGTGCACGGCGTTGTCGGTGACGAAAAGCCTCTCAGCGATGGCCTGATTGTCCATTCCTTCGGCCATCAGCGCGATCACCTCACGTTCGCGCGGGCTCAGCGTGGAGATCGGGCCGGGCCGACGGTTGGCCAGGAGTTGCGCCACCACCTCCGGGTCCATCACCGTGCCGCCGGCCGCGACCCGGGAGAGTGCCTCGGTGAACTCGCTCACCCGGCTGATCCGGTCCTTGAGCAGATAGCCCATCCCACCCCCGGCCGCGATCAACTCGGCCGCATACTGCTGCTCGACGTACTGCGAGAGAACAAGAATCGGCAACTGGGGACGCCGGCGGCGGGCTTCCAGAGCGGCCCGGATGCCCTCGTCCCGGAAGCCGGGGGGAAGCCGGACATCGATGATGGCGACGTCCGGATGCCCGGCCTCGACCGCTTCCAGAAGGGCATCCGCGTCGGCGACCAGCGCCGCTACTTCGAACCCGGCCTCTTCCAGCAGCAGCTCGAGACCGTTGGCCAGCAGCACGTTGTCCTCGGCGATCACCACGCGCACGGCAGCTCCGCCCTGATCGTGGTCGGGCCACCGGCCGGGCTGTGCACCGTGAACGTACCGTCCAGCGCCCTGCCCGGCCGCGCATACCGTTCAGCCCGCTGCCTTTTCGGTGATCGGCCGCCCCGGCACCGTCGTCGGTCACGGCCAGCCGAAGGCTGCCCGCGGCATCGAGGGCCAGCCGGACCTGCGCATGATGCGCTCCGCTGTGCCGGACCACGTTGGTCAATGCCTCGGCCACCACGAAGTACACCACCGACTCGACGGCCGCCGGAAGCCTTCCGACCTCGGCCATCTCGAGGTGGGTAGGCACCGAGCACCCTGCAGTCAGCGCATTCAGGGCACCAGGAAGACCGCGATCTGCCAGGATCGGCGGGTAGACGCTGCGCAGAACACCCCTCAAAGCCTCCATCGCATCCCTGATCTCGATGTGGGCCTGGCTCACCAGACGACCGACCTTGTCGTGCTCTCCCCGGGCGTGAGCCTTCTCGGCGACCCCCAGCCGAACCGCGATGGCCACCAGATGCGCCTGCGTACCGTCGTGCAGATCCCGCTCGATCCGACGCAGTTCACCGGCGTGGGCATCGAGTACGTCGGCCCGGCTCTCGGCCAGTACCGTCACCCGCTGAGCCAGGCGCTCGGCCCGGCGGTCGGACGCCGAGGGAGCCAACTGGTTCAGGCAGCACCGGGCCAGCCCGTGGGCCGAGGGCCTGAACGTCGGACCGGCCACCGCCAGCAAGAGGATGACCTGCGACGGCCCCAGGAGCAAAGCTCTGGGCCAACTGGTCACCGGGATCTCGACGAACAGACGCGGCGGGTCGGCCGGATCGAACACCCACCACAGCCCCGTCGCCACCGGAGCGACCGCGATGTTGCCCACGATCAGCAGGACCAGCAGACCCGCAGCCGAACCGGCGACGGCCTGGATCAGCGCCCAGCCCGCAATCCTCCAGCGGCTGCCGGTCGGTGGCAAATTCCCGGTATCGCCGAGTATCCGGCGCGAGCGCTGCTGTTCACGCCGGGCCCAGACTTGCGCAACCCGCGAACTGAACAGCAGCGGGAGAACGAGAACGGCCAGGGGCCCGCGCAGTAGCCCTGCCAGCAGATAAACCGCGCACCGCAACGTTTCTCGAAGAAATGACTGTGCTCGCTGCGGGGAATCTCTTCCCTGCCCCTGCAACATCCGAAGCCCCCTCCCTGAACCCCTCGCCAGCCTGCCGGGACGACCCGGCCCAGTGCACTACAGCCAGCTGTAGGCCTCTTTCTACAGCTGGGGGCACTGCTCGGAATCGTACGTGAAACTTACTGTGCCAGGCATGAAACCATCATTCATCCACAGGCCGAAACTTCTTGTCGCCGTTGCGGCCGTTACCGCAGCTCTGTTCAGCGGTGCTTCCTCGGCGAACGCCGACGTCAGCCCTCTGCAGAAAGACGCCGATGCGATCGGCGCACTCGGCGTAGTCGGGGTCCAAGCCGAGGTCAGCACCCCGAAGGGGCGCATCGTGGTCACCAGCGGCGTGGCCGGGCAGCGCAGCCGGAGGGAGATGCCTGAGCAAGGGCACTTCCGGATCGCCAGCACTCGCAAGGCCATGGTTGCGGTGGTGGTGCTCCAGCTGGTGGCCGAAGGCAAGCTCGGCCTCGACGAGAAGGTGGAGAAGTACCTGCCCGGAACGACGGACCGGATCACCGTGCGCCACCTGCTGCAGAACACCAGTGGTCTGCACGACGACCTGCCCGGCTACACCACTGCGCAGGAATACCTCGAGCAGCGCTACGACGTGCACACCCGTGAAGAGCTGATCGCCCGGACCATGCAGCATCCCCTCGACTTCGCACCCGGAACGAGCTGGAGCTACTCCAACACCGGCTACCTGCTGCTGGACGCGATCGTCGAGAAAGTCACCAGGAAGCCGCTGTACCGGTCGATCGAGCAGCGCATCGCCGGGCCGCTCGGACTGCGTACGCTCGGCCCGGCCGGGACGTCACCGCTTCTGCCAACCCCGCACTCCCGCGCTCACCAGCAGTTCGAAGTCGGTAGCCTGGTCGACGTCACCGAGCAGGTCTCGAGCGATCCGGACGGCGTCCTGGCCACCACACGCGACCTCACCCGGTTCTTTCGGGCCTTGCTCGGCGGACAGCTCCTGCCCCCGGCCCAGCTGAACGTGATGCGTCAGGATGTGCCGGTCAGCCCCGAACTCGCGGCTTTCTGGCCCGACGCCCGCTACGGACTCGGCTTGGTGAGCCGACCTCTGAGGTGCGGTGGGCGGTACTGGGGGCACGACGGTGGCGATGGCGGATTCATCACGGTCACCGGCGTCACCGAGAACGGCCGCAGCAGTGCCGTTGTCACGATGAACACCGCGCTCGCGGCAACCCCCGAGGGCGTGCTGAACCAGCAACGAGCCGCCGACCGCCTGGTCCAGCGGGCCCTGTGCTCCTGATCCGCATCGTCAAGGGCGCCGGGCCGAAGCCCGGCGCCCTTACCGTCCCCCCTGGTTCAGTTGACTCGCACCTGCCCGGAAACCACTGAACCACCGAACTTCCCGATCAGAGAGCCGTCCCCGTCGGCCGCCTGGCCGAGCAACCGCCAGTGGTAGGTACCCGGTTCCATCTTCCGGCCGGTCCGGTCGCGGCCGTCCCAGACGATGTCCCGGATACTGCCGTCGGGAGCCGTGCCGGTCAGCGTCTTCACGGTTGCCCCGTTGCGGTCAGTGATCAGCAGACGGACGTCGGTCATCGGCTTGGAGACGTCGAACCGGGGCCGCCACTGCTGGGTTCCGGCGGTGAAGCGGGACGCGGCCAGCTTGCCGATCAAACGCGGACGGTACTGCTGGGCGAACGGAATCCGTTGCACCTCGGCCCCGTCCCGGCCGGGCAGCGCCCGGGTGAGCAGGTGGTCGTCCAGATCGAACCGGTACCAGGCTCCCAACAGGTCCACCCGCTGAGCATCCGGCGAGTTCAGGTCTATCAGGTGGCCGCCGTACTGTTCGGCGGCGTTCTCCACCCAGTTCGACCAGAACAGCACCCCCTCGCTCAGCTGCAGGTCGGTCACCTGGAATCCGCTGCCGAACGGATTGTCGATCAGGCGTTCGGTGTCGTTGCGGATGTTCCGGACGACGATCTTCTCGGCGTCGCAGTCCTCCCAGGCCACGAGCTCGCCCCAGATCGAGACCTGCGGCGGGCGCCAGCACGGGCCCTGATAGGTGGCGAGCAGTTGCGGATCCGGGTTCTCCACGTCGTCCAGCCAGACCCGGGTCTCGTAGGCTCCGGTGTCCTCGTCGTAACTCGGCCCGATGCTGTAGACGATGCTCGAGCCGAACAGTTCGGCCCGGCCGGTGGCGTAGTCGGACTTGCGCACCTCGTAGACCTTGTCGCCGTTCGGCTTGAACACCGCGGTGTCGAGCAGGGCGTACGGCCCGGAGACATCGGGGTACCAGGGCCCCCACTCGGACTGGCCCTGGATCACGCCGGTGACCCGCCCCCGATCGGCGAGTTGCCAGCTGTGCTCGTCCTGCCCCCAGATCAGGGCCCGGCCGGCCGAGAAGGCGAAGAGCCGGTCGGAGTGGCTGACCTGGTACTCGATCAGCGAACTTCCGTTGACGCCGAGCCGCTTGCGGGGACCGGCGGTCAGCGTCTCCTGGCCGGAAATCGCGGTCTTCCAGACCGTATGACGATCGTCGGAACTGCTGGAACGGTCCAGCGTGTACAGGCTGGAACCGGCCAGGCCGACGTCCAGCACGGGATACGTCGCACTGGCGACGGTTGCGGTGCGGACTGCGACGTCACCCGGGCTTACGCTGTACACACCAGCCGTTTTCGGTGCCCCACCGGTGGCGGTCAGGAAACGATCGCCGACGGCGGCCAGGCCTTGGCTGTAGTCGGGAAGTTCGGTGGTGGTTGCGTTTTCGCCCTTCACCACGCGAAGTTCTACGTCCTTGGCCGGAGGCACCGGGAAGGCGTCTTCGTCGGTCGGACCGGCCACCAGGTAGCCCACACCCTGATCATTGGCGACCAGGTCGACACTTTCGGCGTCCGGGTCGGTCTCGGCATACGAACTCACCACCGGCTCCGCCACGAAGAGCGGCCGGCTGTGGATCTGCAGAGACTGACCGGCCGCCTGCGAGTCCCAGGCCAGCAGATCAGGGCCCAGAGCAACCGACTTGATGACGTCGGTCGTCTCTACCAGCGTCGAGAACGTTCCGCTGTAGGGGTCTCTCAGAAGCAGGCTGAATTGTCGGGTGCCTTCCGGCGCCGAGTCCGGGTAACCCGGCTTGGGTACCGGCGGATCGGCCCGCACGACCGCCACCGTGGACCCGTCGGCAGCCAGATCGACGATTCCCTCGGCGTTCTCCATCAACCGGTCGATCGCCATCTCGCCGTTCTTGCCGCCGGTGCCGGTTCCGGCCTTGTGCCGCAGCAGGTTGACCGGCTCGCCCCCGGCCAGACCCGCCGCGGTGTACCAGTTGCCGGCGTTGAAGGCCGAAGGACGGGCGGCCGGGGCGTCGATGACGTCCTGGCCGCTGATCAGATTCATCCGGTGCAGGTACCAGGCCTGGTTCACGAAGGGATAGGGCGACAAGGGGTCGGCCCAGGCCAGTTCGTCACCGTGAACCCCGACCAGCAGCCGCGGCTGCTCGAAGTAGTTCGTGGCCTTGATCAGTGGCCGGGCCGTCAGCTCACCACCCTCGGCGCCGGTGTAGACCAGGGAGTTGACCACGTCTGCGTGATCGGTCGGGTCGCTGCCCTGTTCCACCACCACCCCGGAGTCCGAGGCCCCGACCATCCGCAGCGACGCCTGCATCGGGCCGCCGCTCACCCGGATCGTCGGTGGTGAAGGGTTTTCGGCCGCCTGAGCAGGCGCCGCGAGCAGCGTCCCGCCCACTCCTACTCCCAAGGCCAGCAACCAGCCCAGCGCACGCCGTGCTCCAGCCATGATGCCCCCACCGGTCAGGGCGGTAGATCACCGGAGGGCGCGAGCCGCCGCCGCAACCGGATGCTCGGGCAAGGCCCGAGAACGGGCGCGGCAGCAGGGACGGCGCAGTCCGGGCCGACCGCAGAGAAGGCCCGGCCGGAACGTTTCGCGCCGGTGCCGTATCGATGGTCGCGCCCGGGAACCAGAACGCGCGTCGGCCGAATGTGCGTCGGCTGAACGTGCGTCAGCCGTCTGCGCGGCCGGTCACCCAGCGACGTATCCGGTTCCCTGAGCAGGAAGGCCTCGACTCAGCCGAGCTCGTGCGAGCCGGGCACCACCACGCCGGCCTCGTACGCCAGCACCACCGCCTGCACCCGGTCACGCAGGCCCAGCTTGGCCAGGATGTGCCCCACGTGCACCTTGACCGTGCCCTCGGAAAGGTAGAGCTGTGCAGCGATCTCCTGGTTCGAGCGACCCGCAGCCAGCAGCAGGAACACCTCTCGCTCGCGATCGGTCAGCGCGGCCAGCACCTCCTCGCGCCGCTGCGCGCCCTGGGCCCCGGGCATCACCGAGCCGAACCGTTCCAGCAGACGCCGGGTCACCGAAGGCGCCAGCACCGCATCCCCGGTGGCCACCGTGCTGATCGCGGTCAGCAGCACATCGGGCGGAGCATCCTTCAGCAGGAAGCCGCTGGCCCCGGCCCGCAGTCCGGCGAACACGTACTCGTCCAGGTCGAACGTGGTCAGGATCAGCACCTTGGTCTCCGGCCGCTCGGCCAGGATCTTCTCGGTGGCGGTGATCCCGTCCATCTTCTGCATCCGGACATCCATCAGCACCACGTCGGGCTTCAGGGCCGCCGACATCGGTACCGCCGACGAGCCGTCCTCCGCCTCCCCGACGATCTCGATGCCCGGCTCGGGCTCGAGCACCATCCGCAGGCCGAGCCGCAGGAACGGCTGGTCGTCGACCAGCATCACGCCGATAGTCACGGTGCCACCTTGCTGTTGAGCGGGAATCCCGCGCTGACCTTCCAGCCGCCGGCCCGGCTCGGCCCGGCCTCGACCGTTCCGCCGAACGACTGCACCCGCTGCCGCATGCCCATGATCCCCCGCCCGAGACCGTCCGCCGCCGGTGCCCCCGAGGCGCGTCCGTCGTCCTCGATCGAGATGTTGATGGCGTCGGACCGGTACTGCAGCCGCACAACGGTTCTGGTCGCGTCCTGGGCGTGCTTCATCGAATTGGTCAGGGCCTCCTGCACCAGCCGGTACACCGTCAGTTGCAGCCCACTGGAGGCCAGTTCGCCCGGCGGCTCGCCCTCCACCTCCAGCGTGACCGGCAGGCCGGTGGCCCGGACCTGGCTGACCAGACCGTCCAGCGAGCGCAGGTCCGGGGCCGGGTGCAGTCCGGCGGTCGCATCGCCCTCCCTCGGCATCGTGCCCAGCAACCGGCGGGTCTCCTCCAGCGCGGACCGGGCCATGGTGACCGTGGTGGTCACCGCCTGTCGGGAACGGTCGCTGGTGATCTCGCCGCTGCGGGCCAGACCCTCGCTCAGCGCCACCACCACGGTGAGGTGGTGGGCGATCAGGTCGTGCATCTCGCGGGCGATCCGGGCGCGCTCGTCGGCCGCGGCCAGGGCGTCGCGCTGCTCCCGCTCGATCACCAGGTGCCGATTGCGTTCCTGCAGGTCGGCCTGGTTCTGGTCGCGGGCCCGGCGGTACAGGCCGAGGGTGAAGGCCAGCACCTGCGGGGTGGACAGGCCGACGAAGATCAGGATCTTCTGGGCCACCGAGTTGAGAGCCGAAAGCGGTCCGGCGGCGGCCACGAACGGCCAGAACATCGACAGCGCCAGCCCGAACACCGCCGCCCGGCGCGGACCCAGGACGGTGAGGGTGTGCAGGGCCAGGCTCACGGCGCCCAGTTGCAGCATCGCGTTGCCGGTGCCGAAGGTGGCCACGCAGATCATGATCACCAGCAGGTTCACCGGCACCGGCCAGATCCGGCGGAACAGCAGCAGTGGGCCCACCAGGACCACGACAGCGGTCGAGACGGTGCTGATGTTGTCGATCGCCAGCACCGCGATCAGCAGGCCGAGGGCAGCGTCCAGGACCCAGGACCGGCGCGGCCGTCCGCGCAGCGGGGTGGCCGGACGCCACAACTGCGCCCACCAGTTCGACATCAGGCTCAGCCTTTCCATCTCAGGCCTTTTCAGTAGGCCGGGCCGGGACGGCGCCGGCGGGAGTCCGGCCGGCCGATCAGGTACCAGGCGAACCAGGCCACCACCGGCATCCAGAAGATGAACAGCACCCACAGCACCTTCATCCCGGCCGACAGGTCCGAGCCCAGCACAGAGACCAGGACCACGACGAACAAGGCGACCAGAGCCAGGAGGAACAGCACGATGCCGCCCGCGAACAGCCAGTGCAGAGGCTGGGACGTCGAATCCACCTGGGCCGCAACCGCATGAAGAGAAGTCATGCCAAGAATGCTGCGGCTCGGTGGCCCGCGGAACCATAACTCACCCGGCCAGCATCAGCTATGCCGGAAGTCGTACCCCGAGCACCTCCGCGTAGGCCGCGACATCGGCCGGGGCGTCCGAAAGCACCCGGAAGACCACTGCCCGCGCCATCGCCGCCCGCGCCGGGCCGTACCGCCACTCGTCCAGCACCTCGCGCGCCGCCCCGTGCCAGAGCACGCTGTCCAGCACACACACCGCATCGGCCCACAGCACCGGCCGCCAGGCCGGGGCGAAGTCGATCACCACCGGCGCACCGTTCGCGTCGAGCAGGACGTTGCCGGCCAGGTCGGCGTGCACCAGCTGGTCCCGGCCGATCGACGGTTCCTCGTCGGCCGCCGCCAGCGCCCGCTTCACCAGTTCCACCACCGCCGGATCGGCGTCGGGGACCGGCAGCTCACCGAAGGCGACCCGTTCGGCCAACGCCCAGCGGTCGTTGCGTTCCGGCAGCCGCACCGGGCGCTCCAGCAGCGACGTGGCCAGCTGGGCGTGCAGCACGTGCCCGGCGGCGATCGAGACGGCCAGGTTCTGGCAGGCCACCGTGCCGGGCTCGTACCGGCTGGCCGCCCAGCCGTCGACCACCCAGCTCCCGTCCCGGGCCGGCACCGGAACCGCGATCCGCAGATCCCGGGGGTGCCGGGCCGGGTCCACGTCGAGCCGGACCGCGAGCCGGGCCAGGAGGGGACTCAGCCAGTCCTGGATCAGGGCATCGCGCTCGGGGCTGAGCACCAGGTCACCAGCGCGAACGCTGTGCCCTTGGCCGCCGGGCAGCGGCTCGGTGTCTTCGGGGACGGCGAACAGGTCCAGTACGTGAGGGGAAGGACGCACCCGGCCAGCCTAACCAGACGAATCAACGGGGCCGGGGTGAGCGTGGCCTCGTTCCGACCCAGGGGTTCGGTACGGCTCAACCGTCTACCGCACGCCCTTGGCCACCACGGTGGCGCCGACGGCGAACCGTGATGGAAGGACGTCCCTGGCCGCACCGCGGGTAACGCAACGATGAGCGTGGGGACGTCCGTCGGTTCTGTACATCCGGGACACGTGGCACCAAATGTCCCGGGTGTACACAATCATCGATTGCTTTCCGGTCGGCGGTACCTACATCGAAGCGGCTGCGCTCAGTGCGCCGGCCACACCGGCGCTGGTCAGGGCGGCGCGGCGGTAGTCGGGGGCAGTTGCGGCGAGGGCGAGCATGCTGGCGGCATGCAGGCCGTCGACCCAGGCAGCCCAGCGGGCGGCCCGGAACCGGCTGGGGGCCGAGGCTACGACCGCGGCCTGGGCCAGGTGGCGGGCGCCGAGAATTCGGGCGGCGGTGGTGACGCCCGGCAGGTCGGGATCGGTGCCGGTGAGGGCCAGGATGCGACGAGGTTGCAGCACCAGGGCGGCGCCGAAGGCTGCACCCAGGGCCGTGCTCACCGCCGGACGAGAAGCATCGAGTCCTCCGGCGGATTCAGGCGCGCTGGTGCCGGCCGGGGTCATGCGGTGCCTTCACGGGTCGAACTGCTGATCATGGCGCCGAGTTTGCCAGGTGTTCATGGCCTCCGAAGACGTCAGATGAGGCGCGAAGGCACGGCCACGGTCTGCAGATCGCGGACCACCACCACGTCCGGATGGATGTCCCCGGCTTCCTTGGCGTGCTCGTCCAGATCTTCGTACCGCGAGGAGAAATGGGTCAGCACCAGCCGCCGCACCCCGGCCTGAACCGCCAGGGCGGCCGCCTGCCCGGCGGTCAGGTGCCCGTTCTCCTCGGCCAGTCCGGCCTCGGACTCGAGGTACGTGGCCTCGGCGACCAGCAGATCGCAGCCCTCGGCCAGGGCCAGCGCCCCCTCGCACACCGCAGTATCCATGATCACGGCAATCCGCTGGCCCCGCCGCGGCACGCTCACATCGGCCAGCCGCACGCCCCGAATCACTTCGCCGCGCTGGATCCTTCCGATGTCCGGACCCGAGATGCCGCGCTCGGCGGCCAGTTCCGGAACCACCCGGCGTCCGTCGTCCTCCACGAAGCGATACCCGACCGTCGGCACCCCATGCCGCAGGGGCGCCGTCCAAACGCTCCAGGTGTCCAGCCGCATCACTTCCACCAGACCGGCAGAGGACGCGGGGACCCAGCTATGCAGCGGATTCTCACCACGAGTGGCGAACGAGGTGAGCAGATCGAGCCGTTCCAGCGCAGCCTGCGGGGCGATCACCGGTAACGGGTTCAGCGCACCGTCAACCCGCCGCCGATTCAGAAATCCGGGTACCCCGTAGGTGTGATCACCGTGCTCGTGCGTCAGGCACAGGGCCGCGATCCGGCTGCTGGCCACGCCGGCCTTGAGCATCTGGCGCTGCGTTCCCTCCCCGCAGTCGACGAGAATGCTTGTGGCGCCGAGGCGCACCAGCGTGGCTACATGATTACGTTCTCGCGTAGGCACCTGGCACGACGTACCCAGCGCAACGATCTCCAGGCGACCCATGGGCGAATTATCCTGCTCACCCCGGCCGCCTCGCTAGGGAGACCGGGCTGGAACACCTAAAAGCGCGGCCGGTTCAGGGGGTATCCGGCAACCGCTCCACGATGTCCTTGGCCAGATCGCGGAGCTTGACGTTGCGGCCCATCGAGGCCACCCGCAGGATCTCGAACGCCTGCTCGGCGCTGCACCGGTTCTGCGCCATGATCGCGCCCTTGGCCTGCTCGATCACCGCCCGGCTGCGCATCGCGGCCTGCATGTCCTCGGCCAGCCGGGCGCTGTCCTGGTACGACACCGCGTTACCGATGGCCACCGCGATGTGGGAAGCCACTTCCCGGGCCACTGCCAGCGTCTCCTCACCCAACGCCTCAGGCTTGCGGGAGTACAGGTTCAGCGCTCCCAGCAGTTCGGTCTGCACCGGCAACGGGAGGGACACTGCGCTCAGCACCCCCTCTTGCGCGACGGCAGCCGCGTAGTCCGGCCAGCGCGCCTCGTCCCGCATGTCCGGGATGGCCAGCTCGACCCCGGAGACACCGGCGTCGACGCACGGGCCGTAGCCGCGTTCGTACTGCAGCTCGTCGGCGGCCAGGGCCAGGTCTCCGCTGTGGCCGGCGGTGAACGGCCGGTTGTTCCGGATCAAGGTGATCGAGACCTCGTCGGCACCGTCCACCCCGCTCTGGGCGATCCGGACATACTGGGCCAGCAACTGCTCCAGGGAGGCGTCGGCAAACCGGATGTTCAGCAACTCGGCCAGAACCGCGGCGGGAAGCTTAGACATAATCGCCACGCTACCCAGGACCCGGCGCTACGGAGACTCGAGACGGTGACCAAGCCCGAGGAACCTGACTTCCTGACCGCGACCCGCCGCACCTACCAGAAGGTCGCGCAGGCCTACACCCGCGCGAGCAGCGAAGGCCTGCAGGTCCGGCCCTACGACCGGGCCATGCTGCCGCTGTTCGCCGAACTGGTCCGGGAGGCCGGCGGCACCAGGGTGGCGGACGTCGGCTGCGGGTCAGGCTTCGTGACCCAGTTCCTGCACGAGCTGGGCCTGGACGTGTTCGGCCTGGACCTGTCACCGGCCATGCTCGAGCAGGCCCGCCGGTCCTATCCGCACCTGGAGTTCCGCGAGGCCACGATTCTGGACCTGCCGGTGACCGACCTCAGCCTGCACGGCATCACCGCGCTGTTCTCGTTCAACACCGTTCCGATCGAGCACCTTTCGCAGGCGTTCCAGGGTTTTCACCGGGCGCTGCAGCCCGGCGGCGTGGTGCTGCTGGCGTTCAGCGTGCGGGAAGAGCCGCTGGAGCTGCGGACCTGGCTGGATCACGACGTCACCCTGCCCCTGCAACGACTGGTACCCGACGAGGTGTCGCAGGCGCTGGGCGAGGCCGGTCTGCCGGTTCAGGCACAACTGCTGCACCAGCCCCGCCCACCCCACGAGACCCGTCCCTACGTGCATCTTCTGGCCCAGAAAGCAACCAGCGCCGGCCCTTCTCAGTCCTTCACGCCCTGATGCGGATACACCTTCACCGTGCGCTTGCCCCCGACGTCCCCACCGATCTTCACCTTGCGCAGTGAGGAGTTGTTGTCGTAGTTCGACTCGGTGAGCCGGTGCTCGGGGTTGGCGATGGTCTGGATGAAGTAGACCCCGCTGGGCACCCGGGTGATGTTGAACGACTGGCCCGGCAGGTCCTGGCTGTAGGTGTCGCCCCAGCCGGTCTCCAGCACCTCGCGGATGCTGAGCAGGTTCTTGTTGCCCTGCCCGCAGGCGGTGTACAGGTCGGTCGAGGCCGGGGCCCACTTGGCGCCCGGCACGGTCAGGTCGACCGGGTCGGTGGGAGCCAGGCAGAACGCCTCCTTACCGCTCACGATGGTCTTCGTCCGGGTGGAGTCCAGCAGCCGGTACGAGGCGAAGTCCCGGAAGTGCCAGTGGTTGTGGCCCGATCGCGGATCCCATTCCATCTCACCGGCCGGCGCGTAGCCCACCTGGTTGCCGTCCGCGTCGAAGAAGTACTGGTAGGCGTCCAGCACATCGGCTCCCGGACGCCGGAACCCGTCGACCACCATCGGCGAAGGACCGGCGTTCCAGACCGTGGCACCGAAGGTGAGGTACGTCTTCTTCGGCCCGTCCTTCTTCCCCCGGACATCGGTGTAGATCTGGTAGGCGGGCAGCGAGCGCAGGTCGGCCTTGGGCAGGTCGTCCAGGGCCAGTCCGCTGATCGACCTCTGGGCGGTGGGCGGGTTCGGGGCCGGAACGTTCGGCACCCCCAGCGCCTGCTCACGCGCCGCCTCCAGGGCCGCCCGCTGCGGTGACAACGGCTCCCCGGCGGTGACATCGCCGCCGTGATGGGCGTGCGCGGCAACGCTACTGGCATCGACCTTGACGGTCTTCACCTTGACCGTGCTCTGCATGGTGCCCTGCTTGAGGGTGAGCCCGAACGCCTGCCGCCAGGGCTTGGACACGGCCACCTTCAGGACGTACGTGCCGTCGGGACCGTCGAACGAGACCGGGCTTTCGTAATCCCCCAGCACCGGCGTGGACCAGCCGCCGGTGACGCCGAAGACCCCGCCGATCGCGAACGGGTGGGAGCCGCAGCCCAGCGGGTAGGGCGACTGCGCGGGCGCGTCCACCTGCACCCGGGAACGCCCCCAGGAGTTGGGGCAGAAGTCGAGGGTGCTGGTCTGCACGGTCTTTCCGTCGGCGTTGCTGACCTTCACGTCGAAGAACTTGGTCAGCGTGTTCGGCGTGCCGGTGAGGCCGTCGGGCAGCCTGGTGGTGACCTGCTGCGCCCCCTCACCCAGGATCAGCGTGGTCCGGACCGGGTCGGCGTACGATTTTCCCTTGCGCGTGCGGATTTCCACGTTCTGATCGGCGATCGCGTACTGCCCGAGGCCGTAGAGCCAGACCGGTTCGCCCTTGGCCCGCTGCACGGTGTGGGTGGTGCCCAGAACGGTGAAGCTCAGCGCCGGGCCGTCGGTGGGCACGATGGCCGAGGCAGCGGGCCAGGCCGAGTTCACGGCGGCGGCGGTGCCGCCGGCCATCAGCACGACCAGGACCGGAGCGATGCGCAAGGCGGTGCGGCGAAGATTCAGATTCATGGTTCCCCCTTTGGGCCGATGCTCCTCCTCACCGCAATTGATGATGGAGAAGTTCGACGACGAGCGCCCTTAGGGGCCGAAAACCACTACCTAGGAGTAGGTGTGGCGACCCTAGACTGCGCCGGTGAGACAATACTCGGCCCTCGCTTCGGAGCGGCTGCTCTTCCCCCACACCCGTGAACTGGCGGCCAGCGACGCGTCCGTAGGTAAGGCACTTCTGGCGCGCCCCACCCAACTGCCACCCCCGACGCGTCCCTCATTGACCCTGACGCCCATTGCTTCCCCGGATGACTGGCAGCTCTACGAACAACGGCGCATCGAGGTGGAGGACGGATTCGGTGTACCCCCGCAGCAGGCCCGCGCCATGGTGGCTGCTCTACGGGAACGCACCGCGGTTCTGGAGCTGAGCATGTTCTTCGGGCGTACAACTAAGGACGATGTGGTTGCCGCGATCGGCTACTTCGGCCGGGGTAGGTGGGTGCGTTTACAGGAGGTGGACGTGTTTCCGGCCTGGCGCGGACGGGGGTACGGCGACGGGCTGCTGTCGGCCACCCTGCAACACCTGACCGACACTACGGACGCCGAAGTGGTGATTCTGGGCGCCGACGAGGACGACTGGCCGCTGGAGTGGTACCGGCGACGGGGCTTCGCCGACGTCGCCCGGGTGGCTCTGACCCGCTGACCGGTCCGGTCCGATCTCAGTCCGAAGCAGTCCGATCCGGTCCAGTTGGGTCCGGGCAGAAATCGTTCCGCAGTTTGTGACTGGCCCGATACCTTCGTCCCACATAATGTCCGCCATGCCTGAGTCGCCTCAGCCCGCGGAATCCGACCTGCACAGCCTGGTGCAGCGGATGGAACAGCTGCGCAAGGACTTCCACCAGCAGCTGGTCGAACCGCGCCAGTACTGGCAGTTGCACTACGGCCCGGTCCGGATCCGGCGCCGCCTGTCCTCCCGCACGGTCACCTCCACGTTCTTGTCGTTCTGGCTGCTCACACTGGCCGCGGGACTGGCGGCGATCTTCTTCGACAGCACCCAGGAACTGGGCATCGCCCTGGTGGTGGCCGCGGTGTTCACCGCCGGCTCGTTCCTGATCCAGCTGTGGACCGCGCAGATCGAGGTCGAGCACTCGCTCTACAGTCAGCTCTCGGACGCCCGTCAGCGCGAGATGCTGGAGACGTACGCCAAGGAGATGAACGCGATCGCGGCCCGGATCGCCGCGCTCGACCCTCAGTACGAGTTGTGAGCCTGACTGAAACTCCAGGCCCCGCAGGGGCTGCCGTAACGGTCGGCGATGTAGTCCAGACCCCAGCGGATCTGCGTGACCGGGTTGGTCTGCCAGTCCGCGCCGGCGCTGGCCATCTTGCTACCGGGGTAGGACTGCGGGATGCCGTAAGCGCCGGAGGAGGGGTTGGTGGCCTTGTAGTTCCACTGGCTCTCCTTGGTCCACAGCGAGTCCAGGCAGGAGAACTCGGAGGACGACCAACCCCGGTCGGCCAGCATCACCTTTGCTGCTGAGCGGGGGTCGCGCTGGGCGTTGCGCAGCGCGTTCTCGCGGGCCTTCTTCTCCGCCTCGATCCGGTCGGCGGCGGCCTTGGCCTGGGTGTACTGGGCCATTGCGGCGTCGGCCTTGGCGGGGGTGGCCTTCTTGACCGCCGCGTTGCGCTCGGCTGCCTCCTGAGCTGCGATCGCGGCGGCCTCGATCTCGGCCTGCGCCTGAGCCTCGGCCTCTTCCCGCTCGGCCTTCTGCTCGGGGGTCTCTTCCTCGGTGAGGACGAACGCTGCCGAGGCGGAGCCGTCGCCGAAGAGCGGAAGTGCGTGACTGGCAAGGTAAGACGCGCCAATTCCCTGCGCCCCCACCACCAGCGCCATCACCGCCAGCCGGGCCGCTCCGGTCACCCCTTTGCCCAGCAAAGGACGCGGGGCGGGCACTGCGATCGGCACCATCGGCGCTGATCGGGCGGGGTTGCGGAACGGGTCGGCGGAGACCCGGTGCGGAACCGGAAGGTCGATGCCCGCGGGGCGCCGGGGGTCGGTCTGCGGGGTTGGCAGAGCGGCTGGGGTAGGCGCGACGGCGACGCCTTGGTGGGGCTGGAATGAGGGACGACGGTGAGACTCGGCGCTGCGGGTGGCCGTTGCCGGGCTGGGGGGACGCTGTGACCGGGACGGGGCGCCGGACGGACGGCTGTCGGCGGGGCGGCTGGCGTTGCGTCGCGCTTCGGCTCTACGCAGCTCGGACCGCTTGGGGTAGCTGCGATTCCCGCCGGCTGGGGTAATCGGGTCGGCGCCGGTGCTGCGTTCTACTCCGGCCACTGTCGTCACGGTGACAAAAGTGGCCCGTGCGAAAGCTGAGCACAAGTACTTAGAGCAACATTTCTGGACGGCCCGGGGGCTCGCCCTCCTCGCTCCCCCGGGCCTGGCGGCCCTGTCGTCCAGAGACGACGTGGCCGTTGCCGACAGCCAAGAACACTGAACCACCCTCGGCCAGTTATCGGTAACACAGCGACGCATTCCGGCTACCGCGGGCGTGTATCGGCGAGTACGGATCTCATCGGCCGTTCCTGCTGCTGAACGGCCGAGAAGCAGTAACTTGGGTGTAGGTCCGGCAGCGGGGCCTGCGCACCTCGCTTCAGCTACGGGGAGAGCGGTCGTTGCGTGCTGCCCAAGACGAGCCGGTCCGGCTGGCTGCCTTCGAGTCCCATCATCCCGACGAAGCCTCGGTCCTGGCCACCCGGATAGTCGGTGCCACCTCGTTCTCGATCGCCGACGACGCCTCGGGCTTCTACTACCGGCTGGCGACCGCCGCGACCAAGGGCCTGCGCTCGGGCATCGCGCACAACGGTTCAGCCACCCGGGTGGTGAGCGATCCGCGGCTGCGCTTCACCGCGGTCCTCTCGGTCACCGGCTCGGTCACCGTGGCAGACGCCGGGCGTACCCGGCCGGGTGCGGTCCTGCCGCCGGGCGGTGTGTGGCGGCTGGACGAGGAGGCACCCTCGGACCTCACCTACTCGGCGAAATCCATCACCGGGGCGCTGAGCCTGGAGATGAGCGACATCGCCGCGGTGGCGGCCGAAAGCCTGCACAAGGAAGCAGTCACCGTCCACTTCCTCGACTCCGAGCCGCTGGACGAGATCAGCGCCCGCTACTGGGCCGACCTGATGCGGCTGACGCACCGCCAGGCCACCGCCCCGGTATCGGTGCTGAACCGTCCGCTGATCCGCGCGCAGATGACACGGACCCTGGCCACTGCGGCCCTGCTGGTCTTCCCCAACACGACGATGACGCTGGACTACCTGCCCGGCCCGGGGCAGGTCGGGCAGGTCACGCTGCGCCGGGCGGTGAACTACCTGCATGCCCACGCCGCGCAGCCGATCACCGTCACCGACATCGCCTCGGCCGCGGGGATCGGGGTCCGGGCCCTGCAGAAGGCGTTTCACCAGCACTACGGCTGCAGCCCGATGGCCTATCTGCGGCAGGTGCGGCTGGAGGGAGCCCATCGCGACCTGCAGGCGGCCGACCCGACCAACGGGGACCAGGTGGCGCTGATCGCGATCCGCTGGGGCTTCGGCCACGCCGGCCGCTTCGGCGCCGCCTACCGCGAGCGCTACGGCGTCCTGCCCTCGGCCACCCTGCGCTCCTGACCGCTGCCTTCAGGTGCCGGCGGCCGCTGCGGCCCGGCGGTCGCGCCGGGCCGCCCACTTCCGCCAGATCACGAACATTCCCCAGGCCAGCAGCACCAGGGCGATCACGATCAGCACCGGCGCGAAAATGGCCAGGATCGCCAGCAGCACCGACAGCACGTCCTCGACGGTGGAGACCACCGGTGCCCCGACCCCGGCCGTGCTCAGGTTCACCACCGGCCGGGCCGCGGACTTGGTGGCGTGGGTCAGCCCGGCCACCACCACGCCGATCAGTGCTCCGGCCCAGGGGTTGTCGCGCATCCACTGGCTGTTGTCCAGGTTCTGCGCGCTGAAGGTGGCGCTGGAGATCAGCCCACCCACGGTCGGGCGCACCGCGGTCTGCACCAGATCGTTGAAGTGGTCCACCACCGGCACCTTGTCCAGCACCAGCTCGGCCAGCAGCAGCACCGCCCCGGCGGCGATCGCCCAGTCGCTGATCACCCAGGAGTACTCCCCGGGCAGCTCGATCACATCGCTCATCCGCGCGGTCAGGGCCACCAGCACGAACGGGATCCAGGCGTTCAGGCCGGCCGCGGCGGCCAGCCCCGAACCGGTCAGCGCCGCGAACACGCAGAAACCTCCAGCACAGCTGTCATGCCGGTGATTCTTCCCGATCCGGCCGCAATCCACAGCCGGGCCGGTCCACCTCCGAGCCGGTCCGCAGCCGGTCCGCAGCCGGTCCACCGCCGTCGGCGGGCCGAACCACGCACGGTCCCGGCCGCCTCGCGACCCGCCCTAAACACCCGTCCCCCATTCGCCGGATTACCCCGGGTTCCCGCGAAAGCCTGCCGACCCCGTCCTACGTTTCTTGACGAAGTTTCACGGGGAGAACTGGGTTCGACGGGGAGAACGGGTGAGGACCATGAAGCTCGGCAGATCCGGCCGGTGGTGCTCGGCGGTGACCGCGGCGGTGGCCACGATGACGGTGGTGACCTCTGTGGCCTGGGTCACCCAGACCGCGTCGGCGGTGCAGGCCGGCGAAGAGCTGCAGTGGGCCCAGCGGCCGCCCGAGAAGGTGCTGCGCCCGGCGCTCGGCGACACCACGTTCACCGTCGACGCCGGGGCGGGCAATGCGCTGTCCTGGTCCGGCCGGGCCGCCAGCTGCCTGAAGACCAGCAGCTCGGCCGCCGAATGCCGGGTGCGGGACCGCTCGCGCGGCGGCTCGATGTCGTTCACCGCCACCACCCCCGCCGGGCTGAGCAGCACCGCCGGCACCCAGGTGGTCTCCGACGTCACGATCGTCTCGCTGGGTGAGTCGTACGCCTCCGGGGAGGCCAACCCGCCGTTCGTCACCGACGACTACGACACCGCGGCCAACGGCTGCCACCGCTCCGGCACCGCCGGAGTCCGGCAGATGGCCCAGCGGGTGCGGGTGCCCGACGAGGGCAGCACCGGGTTCAAGCACCTGGCCTGCAGCGGGGCGACCATCCCGCAGCTGACCACCGGGACCAAGGGTGAACCCGGGCAGCTGGCCCGGCTGGCCGCGACCCCGAACGTCAGCCTGGTCACGCTCTCGGTGGGCGGCAACGACATCGGGATGAGCTCGATCGTCTCCAAGTGCCTGCCCGCCCAGGGCTGCCAGGAGGCGCTGGCCCAGGCCGTGACCGCGCTCGACGCGATCAGCACGCCCTCGCCCGCCTACGGCGGGATCTCGTTGCTGGAGCGCACTTACCGGGATGTCCGCAAGGCCGCCCCGCACGCCCGGCTGGCGATCACCGGCTACCCGCTGCTGTTCCCGGTGAACGACACCAGTGCCTGCACGCCGCTCGGCAAGCCGGTCTCCGACCTGGTCAACGCGGTCACCCTGGAGCTGAACCGGCGGATCGAGCTGATCGCCCAGAAGGTGCCCGACACCACGTTCGTCGACCTGGTCGAGCCGTTCGCCGGGCACGCCTCCTGCGAGCGGGTGCCGGCCAAGCGCTGGCTCACCTTCGTCGACCCGGTCAACCCGGTGTACAGCCTGCACCCGAACACCCGTGGGCAGGTCGAGATCCGGGATGCGCTGGAAGACGCCCTCTCGTAAAACTGCTTTCGAACCAAGGACGGGGTGCTCACCTTGGTGAGCACCCCGTCCTTGGTTTTCGGCAAGGCTTTTCAGAGGTCGTCGAGCGAGACCAGGCCGTCCTGAATCGCTCTGGCCACCAGCGTGGCCTTGGTGGAGGCCGGCCGGCCGGTGTTGGCGTACTTGATCCGTACCCGGTCGATGTAGGTGGACACCGTGCGGGCCGAGATCCCGAGCTTCTGCGCCACCAGGTCTTTCGACTCGCAGCGGAACCACTCCAGGAGCACGTCGATCTCCCGCGGGGCCAGGTCCGGACGGATGCGCCGGCTGTCCACCCCCATCGCCCCGGCCAGCGAGGGCGAGACGTAGGGCCGGGACTCGGCCGCCGCGCGCACCGCGTCGACCAGGTGGGCCTGCCCCTCGGCCTTGGTCAGATAGGTGAAGGCGCCGATCTCCAGGCAGGTCAGCGCGGTGTCGCTGTCCTCGCGCATCGAGTAGACCACCACCTGCCGGCCGTGCTCGACCAGCCGCGAGAGGTCCGCGTAGGCGGGCGCCCCACCGAGCTGCAGGTCCATCACCACGACCGGGACCGAGCGGCCCGGTTCCAGCCAGGCCACCGACAGGTCCGAGCCGGCCGCCACCACCTCCACCGGCGGGCTGGCCAGGGCCATCCACGCCTGCACCCCGGCCAGGATCGCCGGATGATCGTCCACCAGCACCACATTCACGCCGGTACTCACACCCGTACCGTCCGCTGCCGGTTCGTCCGGTCGTCCATCGCCCGCACCGTCCGAATCGGTTGCGCTGGCTGCGCTTGCCATGTCACCTCCACCCAGAGCCGGTCACCACTTCTGAGCCGGCTCACCCGTACACGTCCCCCGGCCCGGCCGATTCCCCCACCTGCACCAGGCAGAATCTGCTCGCCCTCGGGGACTTCGACGGCGCCGTCCTGCGCGCCGTCGGTGACCACACTCAAAGTCACCGAATCCTGCATCCCCACCCCTTGTTCCAACGCCGCCGACGTCTGGCCGGTCACGGTCACCCGGGCGGCCGAACGAGCCCCGGCCAGCGCCGCGATGACCGGCTCGGTCAGCGCCCGGCGCACCGGCAGCGGCAGTGCCGGCAGCGACCCCCTCGTCGACATCTGCACCGCCGTACCCCGCCGTTCGGCCACATCGACGCAGGCATGGATCTCGTGCTCCAGCGGGTCCGCCACGTCGTCGCTCTCGGCGAACAGCCGCCGCATCCGGGACGCTTCGACCGAGCACGCACGTTGCACGCCGGAGTCCGCGGGATTCAGCTGCCCGGAGGCGAGACCGGCCAGCAGCGGCGCGGTGGTCACGGCCAGATCGGCGTAACGGGCCTGCCGGTCGCGGTGCAGCTGCTCGGCCACTCGCTCGAAGGTGCGCAGCTGTTCCTCCTCGACCGCGGTCCGCAGGGCCACCTCGGCCGAGCGGCGCAGGGCGATCGAGAACAGCGCGACCGTGGACTGCCAGGCGCCGGCCAGCAGACCGGTCACGCCGAACTCCACCAGCATCGGGGCGTGGGCCGCGTCCTGCCCCAGGATCAGCGCCGCAGTCACCGCGTACTGGCCGAGCAGAGCGCCGAAGAACCAGCGCAGCCGCAGATCCAGCAACAGCAGCACGGCGAACCAGCCGAACATCTCCCAGGACCAGTGCGGGGTGTCGATCAGGTACTCCGGCTCGACCGCGACCGTACCGCCCACACAGGCCACGAACACCACCGCCAGCAGCACCCAGCGCAGCCACGACCAGGGCCGGTCCAGAGCCACGAACACCGCCGCCACGGCCACCACCGCGAGCATCGCCACCAGGGCGCCCAGATCGGCCGCGGGCCAGCGGTAGGCGTCGGTGAACTGCAGGGCGACCGGCAGGTGGATGAAGATCAGGACGACCGAGGTGACCGACATCGCGGCGATCCGCAGCCCTCGCAGGAACTCGTCGGCGATCACCGTGGGCCGGGGAATCGGCGCGGTCGGCCCTGCCGTACCGAGGGGGTCAGTCATCAGCGGCCCACTCCAGATGCACAGTGGTGCCCTGGCCCGGCGCCGAGACGACCTCGCCGCGGCCGCCGGCCCGGCGCATCCGGGCACTGATCGACTCGGAGATGCCCCTGCGCTGGGCCGGTATCTGCTGCGGGTCGAAGCCCCGGCCGGCATCGGTGATCCACACCTGGACCCGCCGGCCGTCGTGCTGCAGGCTCAGCTGCGCTTCGGGCACCCCAGCGTGCCGGGCCACGTTGGCCAGGGCCTCGTGCACGCTGTCGCAGATCGCCGTCGCCGGGCCCGGTGGCACCAGCACGGTCTGCAGCGGGGTGCGATGCACCTGCACCTCGGCGTCGGCGGTGGATTCGGCCAACAGCGCGGCCAGGTCGATCACCGGGCCGGTGCGGGCGGTGCGGCCATCCGGGTCGAGCACCCGCAGATCGCGGCGGGCCTGGTCGGCCAGCCAGGTCTGGCGGCCCTCGACCGTGCCCTGGCCGACCATCAGCAGGGTGGCGGCCGCGGTGTCGTGCAGCGTGGCCAGGTGCTCGCGCTCGTCGGAGCGCTGAGCCCGGCTCACCTCGGCCACCGAGCGCTTGCGTTCGCCGTCGACCAGGTAGGAGTCGGCCCGCCGGGCGCCGGCCCGCACGGCGTTGTACAGACCGCGCGAAAGGGCAGCCTCGACCAGCAGCCAGATCACCGGCAGCAGCCAGAGTTCGTTGTCCCCGGCGACCGAGGACTCCACGCCCACCGTGTGCGCGAGGGCGACCAGCCCGGCCAGGACCGCGCCACCTCTGGGGGTGGACTGCCACTGATAGGTCACGACGGCCATCGAGGCCAGGGCCAGCATCCAGCCGGTGCCGTCCGACTGCCCGTCCTGGGGCACCGTCCAGGGCTGACTCAGCAGCACCGCACAGGTCAGGGCGACGTCGCCGGACAACCAGAGCTGTCCCGGGCGCTGCTGCGGCCGCCTGAACACCCGCAGGGCGTAGACGATGTTCCAGATGACGAGGGCGGCCACCGCCACCACAGCGGCGGCCAGGCGCTCACCGGACAGCAGAAGCAGGCCGAGGCATCCGCATCCGCTCGCGACCACACCTCGGCCCGCAATTGCGTATCGGAGACTCAGCCGTTGCAGCTCGCGCTCAACCGGCGGTAACGACACCGGCGCAGTATGACAGCAGGCAGTGTCGAACTCACCCCTTGTCACCCGAGAGTGACGATCCTTCGCGCCTGGTCACAAAACGTGTGACCAGGCGCCCCTGCCGGTCCGCGCCCGGCACCCGCCCCTCCTCGGGTGCCGAGCAGCCTCCGATCCTCCCGAAGGCGGAAGAGGCCCGGCGCGATCGCTGTCGCGCTAAAAGTCTGGGTCATGGCCGTGAGGAGTGGTGACGGTCAAACACCCCACATCGGCCCGGAAAGTCAGATGGCTCCGGGTTACGCCGTTTTTCCGGATCCGCGATTCCACCCTCGGTACAGCCCGACGAGCGTAGAGTGATCGGGGTCACGTGAGCTCTGGGGGTTCCACCATGCGCTTCGTTCTCCGGCCGGTTTCGGCCCTTGCTCTGGTAACGGCCGGATCCTTGATCGCAGCGGGGCCCGCGCCGGCCGGCCCACCCTCCGGCCAGGCCCTGGTCGGCATCCAGAACCTGCGGCTGATCTACACCGCGGCCCCTGGGCACGACAACCGGCTCACCGTGACCATGCAGCCGGCCGAGGGCGCGTTCTACGAGTACCTCCTGGAAGACAACCACGCGATGAACGCGGTGGAGGGCTGCGACTACCCCACCCCCGGCGACCTGACCAAGGTCTCCTGCCTGGTCGAGATGTTCGATTCGCGTGACCCGGCGGTGCTGGGCCAGTTCCGCCTCGGCGACGGCGACGACACGGTGCGCTTCGTCAACACCACCGAACAGGCCTACTACGCCAACGAGTTCTGGCTGGGCACCGGCAACGACAAGGCCACCACCCGGCAGGCCGACGGGAGCCTGGACGGCAGCGGGATCTGGGGACAGAACGGCCGCGACGTCATCACCGCCGGCCGGATCGGTGACCTGGGAGGGGTCTGGGGCGGCAACCACGACGACACGATCTCGATCGGCCCGGGCGGCTACAACTCGGCCCACGGCGGCAACGGCAACGACAAACTGCAGGCCCTGGACGGCGTGCTGTACGGCGACGACGGCAACGACCTGCTCGATGGCGGGCCCACCGCCGACAGCCTGTACGGCGGGCCGGGCAACGATCGGATCCACGGCCGGGCCGGCGCCGATCGGATCTACGGCAACAGTGGCAACGACAAGCTGTACGGCGGGCGCGGCACCGACTTCATCTCGGGCGGGCCGGGCCGGGACCACATCGAGCACGACTAGGGCCTGCCCCGCAGTAGGCAAAGATCCGCAGGGCGGCCCTAGCTACAGCTACCCTGACCGTCGGTGGAGCAGGTCCGGGTGCCGAGCAGGAACGAGCGGAACTGGACCTCCTGCACCGGCGTGAACTCGGGTTCCTCGCCCTGCGGCGTGGTGAACATGATGGCGTAGTGGGCGTACTGGTCGCCGGTGGTGCGGGCGAACCGGCCGCGCTCGATGTCGATGCGCCCGTCGCCGGGCCTCTCGAAGTTCGGCGTGAACTGCTCGTTGGGGAACCCGGCGGAATCCAGGAACTCGAAGTCACCGGCCTGCGGCGGCGCCTGGAGGAGCAGCTTGCTGACCACCGGGTCGGGACGCCCGCGCAGACTTTGCGGACTGGCTGAGCCGTCGTGCTCGAAGGCCCAGATGTCCCGGTCCGAACTGCCGTCGTCCGCGAGCTTCCACAGCGTCCAGGTGAAGGCGGCACTCCCGAAACCTTCGGCCTTGACCGTCTTCACCTCGCCGCCGTGCCATTCCCAGCGATCGCCGTCGGAACCGCCCAGCCCCTGCGGTCCCCCGACCCCCTGGCTGAACGATTCCTCGACCGGGTTCTCGCCGAACCGGAACGAGACGCCGGGCAGGAAGTACCAGCGTCCCGAGGTGATCAACCCGGCCAGCATCCAGATGACGAGCAGCCCGATCAGAGCGTAGTGACCGGCATGGAGCTTGCGGGGCATGGGCGTCGTTCCTGTCGTGATCCGGCCGGGCACCGCACCTTAAGACGCACCCCGCTGCGTCGACGCGCCAAACCCGGCAGATGCGTGGGCCGTTCGGGTGAGACGGCTACCGCCGGATCGCCACCACTCACCGAGCTGGACGCAACCGCTTGGTTGCCATAGCCTGAGTGGCAACCAAGAGGTTGCTACTCAAGGAGGCGGACGTGACGTTCCCCGACCGGATCGAGCGCACCCTGGACCTGCCCCACCCGCCCGAGAAGGTGTGGGCCGCGCTCACCACCGCCGAGGGCCTGGGCACCTGGTTCGGCAACCGGGCCGAGATCGACCTGCAGGTGGGCGGTCTCGTGCACCTGAGCTGGGACAGCGGAGACAAGGCCACGCTCACCATCGAGCACCTGGACCCGCCCAAGGTGTTCGCCTACTCCTGGCGGCTGTCCGGCCTGCCGGAGACCGATCCACGCCGCACCTACGTCGAGTTCACCCTCGAACCGACCGCGGAGGGCACGCTTCTGACCATGGTCGAGAGCGGCTTCGCCCAACTGCCACCGCAGGCTCACA
This sequence comes from Kineosporia babensis, assembly GCF_021129305.1. Taxonomy (GTDB): domain Bacteria; phylum Actinomycetota; class Actinomycetes; order Actinomycetales; family Kineosporiaceae; genus Kineosporia; species Kineosporia babensis. The sequence continues at coordinate 107,356 of NZ_JAJOMB010000011.1, forward strand.
CCCACGCCTTCACCGACAACACCGGTGGCTGGAAGAACGAACTCGGCGAACTGGTGGCCTACCTCAATGGATAGCCGGGAAGCAGTGGCGCAGGACGTTTTCACCGCGCTGTCCGACCCGACCCGCCGTTCCATCCTGGCTGCCCTCGCCACCGACGGCCCGGCGACCGCCTCCGATCTGGCCGGGAAGCTCCCGATCACCCGCCAGGCGGTCTCCAAACACCTGACCCTGCTGACCGACGCCGGGCTGGTGGTGGCCGAACCCGGTGAACGCCGCCGGGTGCGCTACCACCTCGACTCCGCGCCGATGCAGATCGCCCAGCAGTTCCTGGCTGCCCTGGCCCGGGACTGGGACAACCCGCTCAACGCCCTGAAACATCATCTGAACCAGGGGGAAGCATCGTGAGCCTGCCCGAGGTCGTCACCCATGAGGAATGGCTGGCCGCCCGCCGCGAACTTCTGACCAAGGAGAAGGCCCTGACCCGGGCCCGCGACCAGCTCAACGCCGATCGCCGCCGGCTGCCGATGGTGCGGATCGACAAGCTCTATCAGTTCGAGGGCCCGGACGGAACCGCCACCCTGCCGGAACTCTTCGCCGGTCGGCGGCAACTCGTCGTCCACCACTTCATGTTCGCCCCGGACTGGGACACCGCCTGCCCGAGCTGCTCCTCGGCCGCCGACAGCCTGGCCGGCCTGCGCCAGCTGCACGCCCGCAACACCACGCTGGTAGCCGTCTCCCGCGCTCCCCAGAGCAAGATCGCCGGTTACCAGAAGCGCATGGGCTGGACCTTTCCCTGGTTCTCGGCCCAGGACAGCGACTTCAACTACGACTTCCACGCCACCCTGGACGATCGCCGGGCCCCGGTGATGCTGCACCTGCGCACCGGCGAGGAGCTGAAAGTGCCCTGGACCGGCGGCCCTTGGCAGCCGGAGATGCGCGGCACCGAGATGCCCGGGATCAGCGTCTTTCTCCAGCACGAGGGCCATGCCCACCTGACCTACTCGACCTTCGGGCGCGGCCTGGAGGAGTTCCACAACGGCTACCCGTACCTCGACCTGACCGCACTGGGCCGGCAGGAGGCCTGGGAAGAGCCGGCCGGCCGGGCGGCTGTGCTGGAGCGTCAGGTGGGCGGGCCGGGAATGCGCCTGCCGGACGAGTACTCCTGACCACAGCGGCCGAAAATCCGACACCTGCCTGATACTCATTCTTCGGGAGGATCGGGCGGCCCCTTGGGGCGAGCAGCATCATCCTGGAGGATGATTCGGTCCGATTCGGGCAACCTTAAGGTTCGGTGAATGCGTCACTTGTCGTGATGCAGTCACTCGTCCCTGGAGGGGGATCCCCCGTGAACCCGAACCGCCGGCCTGCCGTCAGGCGAATGGCCCCGATAGCAGCCGTGGCGCTGAGCGCCGTCATGGCCGGTTCCGTGATGACCGCGGCCGCGGTGGAGGCCGCCGAGCACGTCGGCGGCGCACCCGCCGCCAAGGCCCCGAGCGCCGCGCTCGACCTGGTCGTGCCGGTCAAGACCCAGAACGTGGTGCGGTACAAGGGCGAGCCGGTCGGCCTGTACGGCCTGGGCTTCTACGCGGTGGCCCCGAAGACCGTGGAGATCCGCACCGACCGCGGCAAGTCGTACAAGAACCCGGTCACCACCAAGCTGAGCGTGGGCGACGGTGCGGACAAGGTCACCACCACCCTGCCGGCCGGCATCACCGCCAGCCCGAGCACGCTGACCGGCTTCTTCGACCTCAAGGTCACCGACAAGGCCGGTAAGAAGGTGGCCTCGTCCAAGCTCGACTTCTGCATGAACTCCAACGAGCAGAGCCGGGTCGACAAGGACGCGGTGGACAAGTCGCCCTACCCCAAGCAGTGCGGCTACCACCCCTACGCGATCGGTGGCGTGTTCGGCCTGCCCGCCGGCTGGTCCACCCCGGTGCTGAACGACTGGAACAACCCGCTGGCGTTCAAGGGCAAGGACGGCACGTACACGGTCACCGCCACGGTGAACAAGAAGTGGGCCAAGGCCCTGAACATCCCCGCCGCCAAGGCCACCTCGAAGATCAAGGTCAAGGTCAAGACGGTCAAGGAGGGCCAGGGCTACGGGTACGCCGCGGCCGCGCACGACATGAACCACAACCACGGCGTCGCGATGACCGGCGTGGACATGAACTCCAAGGACCTCTCGCCGCAGCACGCCGCCCGGGAGAAGGCCCGTAAGGCCGCACTGGGCAAGCCGAACGTGCCGGCCCAGAACGCGCCGACCGGCAGCCGGATCGCCGCCGCCGCGGTCGACAAGGCCCAGATGCCCGACCTGCGCTCGCTGCCGGCCACCGGGATCCGGCTGGACACCCAGAGCAAGAAGAAGAAGACGTACCTCAGCTTCGGCGCCACGGTCTGGAACGCCGGGCCCTCGCCGCTGGTGGTGGACGGCTTCCGCAAGCCGGGCAAGGCCGTGCTGGACGCCTACCAGTACTACTACGACGAGAACGGCAAGCAGCTGGGCTACTCCCCGGCCGGCGAGATGGAGTGGGACCCGCGCGAAGGCCACAACCACTGGCATTTCCGGGCCTTCGCCTCCTACCGGCTGCTCGACGCCAACAAGAAGAAGCCGGTGATCAGCGGCAAGGAGGCGTTCTGCCTGGCCCCCACCGACTCGGTCGACCCGAACGTCAAGGGCGCGCAGTGGCAGCCGGAGTCGATCGACCTGTACACCGCCTGCGGCCAGGGCAACGCCAACCTGCTGAGCATCCGTGAGGTGCTGAGCACCGGCTGGGGCGACACCTACAGCCAGGACCTGCCCGGTCAGTCGTTCAACATCACCAACGTCAAGGCCGGCACGTACTACATCCAGACGATCGCCAACCCGGACAAGAAGCTCGGCGAGTCCAACTACGCCAACAACTCGGCGCTGCGCAAGATCAAGATCGGCGGAAAGCCGGGCGGCAAGCGCACTCTGAAGATCTACCCGTACCAGGGCCTGAAGGGCTGACCTGCCCCCTCCCCGAACGCCAGAGCCCTCGAAATCCCCTTCTTCGAGGGCTCTGGCCAGTTTGTCAGACCGGATCGGCGATTTCGGCGACCGGCATGGCCAGGGTGGTCAGGTCGCCGTGGTCGGCGGAGCGGATCGTGACGGGCAGGGCCGGACCACGCACTTCCAGCACCAGGTCCGCGCCGATCGCGGTGCTCACGGCCGGGTAGAAGGTGGTCAGTTCGAAGAGCACACTTGAGGACGCTCCACTCACCTCGGCCGGCACGCTCACCTCGGCGACGGTGAGACTTTCGGGGTTCAGGCGGATCGGGACCCGCGGTCCGGGCGCAGCTTCCAGAGCGGCCAGAAGAGCCTGCTTCTGGACAACGACGCGCCCGGTCACGTCGGGCAGCGAGTCCAGCAGCGTACGGTGATCCGGATAGTCGCCGGACAACAGACGGCAGAACTGATCCGGCTCGTCGTCCCGCAGTTGCAGGCCGATACGTTGGTCGTCGGCGAAAACGCCTACCCGGGAGCTTCGCCGCACCGCCGGGAGAACTGCCCGCAGGTCGTCGGCATCGATCGTCGCCGCCCACTCCCCCAGCGCCTCCACCGGCACCAGCGAGCGGGTGGACAGTCGGTAACGATCTGTCGCGGTGAGAATCACTGTTCCGGGCGATGATTCGATCCGGATACCGTTCAGCAGCGGAATCCCTGGGTCGCGCCCGGCGGCAGCCAGAATCTGATCGACGGCGGCGGCGAAGACCGGGCCGTTCAGCGTGAGCACCCGAGGCCCGGCCTGATGCGCCGGGGCAGCCCGGTTGTTCAGGCCCTGGTCGCTCAGGCCGGCAATGATGAGGGCGGCCTGGCGGCGGGCGCTGTCGGCATCGTCGGCCACCTGGCGGACGTGCTCCTCGACCAGCTTCACCGCGGCCGGTCCGCCCGGAAGCACGTCGGCCACGGCGGGCAACGGCATGCCGATCTCCCGCAGGCGGCGCACCAGAACCGCCCGTTCCACCTGACTCTCGGCGTAGTAGCGGTAGCCGGAAGCCTGGTCCACCCGCGCCGGTGGAAGCAGGCCGGCGTCGGCGTAGAACCGCAGCGCGCTGGTGGTCAGGCCGCTGCGCTGGGCGAACGCGCCGATGGGCAGGTGTTCTTCGGTTGGCATGCGCTCATCCTTGGCCTTCGACCAACCTGAAGGTCAAGCAAAACGCCACGGCGCCGGACCTCGGTCGGGAGTCCGGCGCCGTGCTTGCGTTCGGTGCGGTGCTGGATTGTTGCTGGTGGTTTCAGGCGGTGGCCGGAACCCGGGCCACGCCACTGGCCAGGCGCGGCGAGATGACCTGGTCCACGCTCAGCCGGCCGGCCCCGATCGCCGCGATCATCAGCGAGAAGGCGGCCAGGATCAGGGTGTACTCGTAGCCACCGTTGCTGGACATCAGCCCACCTTCGAGGTGCACCAGGAACATGGCGCCGAACATGGTGAACGCCATCAGCAGGCCGAGCAGCGGCACCCCGAGCCCGGCGATCATCAGGACTCCCCCGACCAGCTCGACCGCCACGGTGAACCACGCGCTGAGGGCCGGGAGCGGGATCCCCATGCCCTCGAAGCCGGTGACGGTGGCCTCCATGCCGTTGGTGCTGAACTTCTGCCATCCATGAGCAATGAAGACAACGCCCAGGGCGGCCCGGGCGGCGAGCACGATCAGGTCGCGCAGCAAGACAGCGTTCACTGAGGAGAGTCCCTTCAACTGGTCCAAAAGCACCGCGCCGACCGGGCGCCCCGTCGCGCGTCGATCGGCTGGATTCGATTCCGCAACCTACAGGTGTCGGATTTATGGAAGCTTGAAGCAGCAATCATTTAAATGTCAACTTTGCGCTTAACATGCGTCACTCTGAGAAGTCGCTGTGCTCCTTCTGTGTGTCCCCAAACACAACAAAAGGGACGGTGGGCGACCGGCCGGCCGCCACCGTCCCTATTCCGAGCAGTCAGGCTTTGACGAGAGCGCCGGCGCCCTGGGCAAGCTTCGGCGAGACCACCTGGTCGACGCTGAACCGGCCGGCTCCGACCGCAGCCAGCAGCAGCGCCCCGACCCCGAGGGCCAGCACCAGCTCGTAGCCGCCTTCGCCGGCGAAGATCCCGCTGTCCAGGTGCACGATGAACATCGCGCCGAGCATGTTGACCAGCAGCAACAGGCCGACCACGGGCACGCCCAGGCCGACGATCAGCAGGGCACCACCGACCAGCTCGACGATTGCGGCGAACCAGGCGCTGACGGTCGGGGCGGGCACCCCCATCTGCTCGAACGAGCCGGCCGTGCCGCTCATCCCCCACTCGCTGAACTTCTGCCAACCGTGGGCGATGAAGATGACCCCGAGAGCCACCCGGGCAATGAGCACGGCGACGTCCCGCAGCATGGCGTTGTTCACGACAGTCCTTTCGACAGGTCACAGGTCCGCACCACCGGGACGCATCGTTGCCGTCCGGGGGCCGGTCTTGGAGGGCCAGCCGTTCCAGCCTGACGGATCAAGAAACTTGAAGCAACAAATATTGAGGTCTCAACCAAGAGGTCTGGGTCACGCTTTTGCTGTGCGCCTGCTGTCCCGAGCGTCACAGACTGCGGCTGTGGTCGCGACGTGAGACGTCACGTCCACCCGGCAGGTCGTAGGCACTTACCGACAGCCGGGCCCGATCCAGCAGGCGGACCAGGTTGCCGTTCATCCGCCGGATCACCGGCAGCGAGCTGTTGCCGTTCAGCGTCCGGGCCCGCAGCTGGGTACGGCTGTCGGCGTAGCGGTCGTTCTTCGGCCGGTCGAGCATGCCCTGCAGGGTGCCCAGATTGCCCTTGGCGTCCTGGCCGAGAAGGTCTACGGCGCTGAGGAGTTCGGAGTAGGACATGGCCAGCACCCCGGTGTCGCGCAGGCTGGAGAGCTGCACGTGCAGTTGCCCGGTGCGCCGCACCACCGACTTCAGCGCCTTCAGCTGCGGATCGAGCTTCGGCAGCTTCGGGTAGGACGGGTAGTCCAGCTCAGGGCAGGACCAGCCGCAGTCCCGCAACCGGTAGGCATTGGCGGCGTTGATCTGGTCGATCTCGCTCTCCACGGCGGAAAGCCTGGTGTTGTACTTCTCGATCGCCTCGCGAACGACCCGCATGGCCGGCAGGTAGCGGCGCTCGGCGGCGAAGAAGTCGGCCCGCACCTCCATGAGTACCCCCAGCCCGGGCCGAAGTTCGGCCTGCAGGTCGGCGAGTGCGGCGGCCTGACGCTCGGCCGCGCTCGGCCCGCCGACCACCCCGGTCAGCCGCAGCCCACCGAAGACCAGGCCGGCCAGCACCAGGAGGGTGATCGAGGTGATCCAGAGCCCGATCCACCATCCGCCGGTGCCCTTGGCCGGGGCGTTCTTGGCGGTCAGGATCTCCTGGATGCGCACCTGCCGGGGCCGGGGAATCCTGACCACCGGGCGGGCCTTCGTTCTGGATCTGGGCTTTTGGGCGTGCTTTTGAGCCGGTCGGCGGGTCGGCTGACCTTGCCGAGGCAATGGGCGCATGCTCAACTGGGCACCGCAGCGCCCGCAGAACGCCCGGTGCGGCCCGAGCGGATGCGCGCAGGCCGGACAACTCAGCGTCGTGACACCCACGTTGGCCCCCGATGACGATTCTGGTGCCCTCTTCATCGGCGGGTCACCCGCTCGGGTCAAGTCACGGCGACGAACGTCTGTTTAGCGCAGTTCGACGTCGAACACCGTGGTGTGCTCCCCGTCCGGCCCGGTCAGCACCGGACGCGGGAATCGGCCGATCTGGATGAGGTCGTGCTCGCGGCGGTAGTGGTCGAAGGCCAGGGAACGCTGGTAGTCGAGCGCTGCCTCGTCCTCAGTACTCAACTCCGCCTTGCTGCTCGGGGTAAAGGTGATTTCCAGACGCCGGGGCAGACGACCGCTGACCACCGAGACGTTTTCGTCCCCGGCCTTACTCACCTCGTCGGCGATCTCGGCCGCCTCACCGGCATGCAAGGCCCGGGCCGCGGGCCGGGCCATGACCATGGTCGTCTCCCGCTGGTTCACCACGCCGGTGCCCTCCTGCTCCGCGGTCCAGGAGACTTCACCGGCCAGTAGCCCTCGAGTCTGCAGGGCGCTGCGGAAGGCCTCGTCGAGCAACGGCATCGTGCCGGCCAGCACGGCGAACACGCCAATGCTCTCCTCCAAGTCGGACGGTACCCCGAACCTCCAGACCACCCCGATCCAGTCGACCGGCGGCGCCTCGGCGCGGTGCACCTGCAGCTGCTGCGGCTCGAACTGGCAAACCCGCTGGGCCACATCGAGGTAGAAGTCCTCGGACATCCGCTGCAGGGCCAGACGCTCGCGGCGACCCTCGAAGTCGAACTCGCCCGCTGCGGCCAGCTCGGCGAGCGGAACATTGGCCCGGCGCAGCAGATCGGTGACCTGCCCCTGCCGCAGCTGAGACCGGTCGTAGTAGCGGTACCCGGTGTCCGGCTCGACGAAGGCCGGCGACAGGATGCCGCGCTCGCGGTACAGCCGTAGGGCCTTGGCGCTCAGCCCGGTCAGGATGGAGAACTCGCCCGCCGTCAGTTCCTCGCCCACAGTGTTCCTCGCCGCCTCAGAAGTCGATGTGCCTCCAGCCTGCGGCCTGCCCCAGGGGCCAGGTCAAAACCAGGCTCGGGCCGTGACAACGAGAAGCGCCCGCCTTCAGTTGCTTTGCCGGTCCCGGACGGGCCCGCCCATACTCTCGGTGATGAGTGGGACCGTGCGGCATGATGACCGGGTGCGACTGGTCACCGATGTTGAGCGCCGGGCCCGGCTGGCCCGGCGGCATGCGCTGGCCCCCGGCCACGAGGCGGAGTCTGCCGAGGGTGTCACCAAGGCGCTCACCGTGCTGCATTCCACCGAACCGGCCACGCCCTACCTGTCGTGCTGGGCCCGGACGAACGCGACCTCACCCGAAGACCTGGACCGGGCTCTGTACCAAGAACGTTCTCTGGTCAAGCAGTTGGCCATGCGGCGCACGCTGTTCGTCTTCCCTCGCGACCTGCTGCCGGCGGCGTGGCCGAGCGCGTCGGCCCGAGTGGCGGCCAGCGAACGGTCAAAGCTGATGAAGGACGTGGTCAGCGCGGGGGTTTCCGAGGACGGGAGTGGCTGGCTGGACGCGGCGAGGGCCGAGATCCTGGCGGTACTGGCCGAGCACGCCGAAGGCCTGACCGCGGCCGAGATCCGGACGGCGGTGCCACGGCTCGAGGTGAAGCTCGACGGGTTGGGGGCCGGGCCGCGGATTCTGACCTGGCTCGGGGCCGGCGCCGACATCGTGCGCGGGGCCAACACCGGGCGCTGGGCCACCTCCCGGCCGAGGTGGACCCTCGTCGGGAACTGGCTCACCGCCGTCCCCAGGCAGGTGGACCCGGCCGCCGGCTACCGGGAACTGGTGCGCCGCTGGCTGTACTCGTTCGGGCCGGGCACCGAAGCCGATCTGGTGTGGTGGCTGGGCTCGACCAAGGCAGCCGTGCGCCGGGCCCTGGCCGAACTGCGGGCCGAGGCCGTGCGACTCGAGGACGATTCGACCGCCTGGCTCCTGCCCGACGACCTGGACGAGGTCGGCGACCCGGGCCCGTGGGTGCGGCTGCTGCCCGTGCTGGACCCGACCGTGATGGGCTGGCAGGGCCGGGGTTTCTACCTCGGGCCGCACAAGGACCGGCTGTTCGACACCCGCGGCAACGTGGGCACCAGCGCCTGGGCGAACGGGCGGATGGTGGGCTGCTGGGTGCAGGACGAGGCCGGGCAGGTGGAAGTGCGCCTGGTGGAGACTGTTCCAGTAGGCGTACGACAGGCCCTGGATGCTGAGGCGGCCCGCCTGAGCGCATGGCTGGGCGGACTGCGGATCGGTACCGTCTATCGCTCTCCCGCAATGAAGTAGTGGCAACTCGGGCCTGGCGCCGGGACGGCCCTCACTCCGCCCCGGCGCCAATGCCCTCACCCGTCCAGGCCCCTGAACCGGCCGGGCGCTTCAGGCCCGCGCGCAACCACTGCAGTTCCACGCGGACATTCACGTCTCTGGTGTGCACCCGGCCGACCGGCTCAGGGGTGGCCGGCGGGCGTACATAGATAGAGATGCCTCGAGACCGGTTTTAGGTCGCAGAATTTCGGGTGAGCTGAATCACAGTTCGGCAGCGACCGGGTCGAGCAGGCCTAAAAGCACGCTAAACCGCCGTTTTCAGGGTGGCTCCAGCGACACACAACGACGCTGCAAAGCTGGCTGATTGTCGGATGCCAGAGACGTTAAGACACGGGCAGTAGTCGGACGGTTGTTCAGATCTTGGCTGGTCAAGCACGTTTTCTGGGCTGTTAGGGTCACCGCCGTGACTCGGGGTAAAGAGATTTCGACCAAGCAGCGTCGGCGGATGGTGACGATCGCCGGAGCCACCACCGTGCTGGTGGTCGGCGCCTCGGCCACTGCGATGGCCTGGCCGCAGCGCGGCGCCGACGGTGAGCGCTGGTGGCAGGACCGGACCGCTCCGGTCGCCTCCTCCGCGCAGGAGACCGAGCCGGCCACCACCACCGCGGCCGCGACGACGCAGGCGACCTCCGCCGCGGAGGCGAGCACACCGTCCGTCGGTAGTGACACCGAGGTGACCAAGAGCGCGAGTGCCGCCAAGTCGGGTGATGCGATCGCCAACCTGTTCCAGTGGAACTGGGCCTCGGTGGCGCAGGAGTGCACCACCGTGCTCGGCCCCAACGGCTACGGGGGCGTGCAGGTGGCCCCGCCGCAGGACTCGATCAAGGTGAACTGGGACAACCACCCGTGGTGGGAGGTCTACCAGCCGGCCGGTTACGACCTGAACAGCCGGATGGGCAGCGAGGCGCAGTTCAGGAGCATGGTGCAGACCTGCCGCGACGCCGGCGTGAAGGTCTACGTCGACGCGGTGATCAACCACATGTCCGGCAGCGACTTCACCGCCGAGGGCGCCACCTCGTACAGCGGCAACAAGTACAGCTCGATGACGTACCCCGGCCTGTACACCAAGGACGACTTCCACCAGGCCGCCGACTGCCCCACCGCCTCGGGCAACGTCGAGGACTACGACAACGTCAAGCAGGCGCACTTCTGCCAGCTGGGCAAGCTGGAAGACCTGAAGACCGAGAGCACCTACGTACGCGGCGCGATCACCAAGTACCTGAACAAGCTGACCAGCTACGGGGTCTCGGGCTTCCGGGTGGACGCGGCCAAGCACATCCCGCTGGCCGACATGAAGGCGATCATCGACGGCCTGGACAAGACCGCCGACGGCACCGCTCCCTACGTTGCCCTGGAGGTGTTCGGCGGCAAGGGTGAGCTCTCCCAGGCCGCGTACTCGGAGCTGGGCAGTGTGCTCGGCCTGGATGCCTCGGTGGACCTGAAGAAGGCCTTCAACGGCAACATCTCGACGCTGAAGAGCTTCGGGGACAACCTGGTGGCCTCCGACAGGTCGCTGACCTTCGTGATGAACCACGACACCGACCGCAACGAGGACTCGCTGCAGCTGAAGAACACCGCCAAGCACCGGCTGGCCACCCAGTTCGTCCTGGCCGGAGACTACGGCCGGGCGCAGGTGTACTCCTCGTTCAGCTGGAAGTCCTACGACGACGCCCCGCCCTCGGGCAGCAACGGCATGATCACCGACACCGACTGCGCCACTGCGGCCTGGGACTGCCTGGACCGCGACCCGGGGGTGCTCGGCATGGTGGCCTTCCGCAACAGCGTGGGCGATGCCGCGGTGAAGAACTGGTCGGACGACGGGGCGAACCTGATCTCGTTCAGCCGGGGCGCGAAGGGCTGGACGGCGCTGAACAACAACTCCTCGGCCAAGAGCCAGAGCTTCTCGACCGGCCTGGCCGAGGGCAGCTACTGCGACCTGATCACCGGCGGCCTGAAGGACGGCGCCTGCGCGGGGACTACGGTGAAGGTCGGTGCCGACGGCCGGGCTTCGGTGAACGCGCCTGCGCAGGGCGCGGTCGCGATCACCCAGGACTCCCTTCTCTGATCGGAAGGGGCAAGGTTCCGGCCCTGGCCGCCCCAGGGTCGGATCACTCCGCCGCCCGCCTCACGACCTGCCGCCGGCCTGCCGGTGGGATTCGTGCGGCGGGCGGTGGCATTTCAGCTCGGCTTCTCAACTGGCGGCCACTGCTTTGGCCAGGCCGTTGAGCCGCAGGCCGGTGGCGCCGCGCAGGTGCTGCAGGTCGATGCCGCCGTCGCCCCGGTAGTTCAGGAAAGCGACCTGCTCGGTCCAGTCCAGCAGCGTGCCGTTGCCCTCGGGAAGTTCGTACAGCTCCACGGTGAGCAGCGCCGTCCACATCCGCACCCCGCTGATCGCGGTCCCGTAGTGCTGCACCATCCGGCGCTGCGGCACGATGTCGATCCAGTGGCCGCGGTTCACCACGTGCTCGTCCGGGCCGTCGAGCTGGGTGAAGGTGGACTCGTGGTGCTCCTCGCCGCCGATCCGGAAGTCGAACGAGTACTGTGCGCCCCGGCCGGGCAGCTTGAACCAGATCCGGCGCAGCTCGTCCTCGGCGAACACCCGGAACACCGTCTCCGGCGGCGCGTCCAGCTCCCGCGAGACGGTGAAGGTGTGGTGCCTGACTCCACTCACGACCGTGTCCATGACGGCCAAGTGAACCACTCGGCGGCCATGGACACGGGTGGCATCCGCGGACTCAGCGGCGACCGCGGGCCTTGGTCTGGTAGTTCACCGGGCCCGGCAGGTCGACCGAGTGCCGCCGGGTGCGCGAGTTCCAGGACCAGCGGCCGAGGTGCCAGGTGCGGCTGGTGCCGGTCTTGGACACGTTCAGGCGCAGGAACGGGAGCATCTTGATCCGCTTGCGGAACGTGAAAGGCATGTCTTCTCTCCCCTGCTGCGAAGCCGGTATTTCGATATCCACACCATTGGGGCAATCGGCCGGGCCCGCAATCCGAACCGATCATGGACGTCCGCCGGCCTCGGTGGGTAACGGTCAACTGAGTCGGTCGGTGAGGAAGCGGAGCTGGGCCGGAACCTGGGCGCGCCAGTAGCCGTGGTTGTGCGCACCGTTGCCGATCGAACCGGCGGGTGTGGGATCGCAGGCTTCGCGATAGCGCTCGGTCTCGGTGCTGAACGGGTCGTCGACGCCGCAGGAGACCGACAGCGGGATGTTCTTCACATCCGGCTTGTCGGAGAGGGCTCCCCACCGCTGGAAATCCGCTGCGTCATCGAAAGATCCGGCTGAGGTGGCGGAGGCCTGGGCGAACAGAGCCGGGCTCGATGCTGCGGCGGCCTTGATCGGCACGAAGCGCTGATGCGAGGATTCCCGGGCCAGGAGCAGAGCACCGAAACCGCCCATCGAGTAGCCCATCACGCCGAGGTTGGCGGTGTTGAAGCCGAGTTCGGCCACTCGGGGCAGAAGTTCGTCGCTCAGCATGCTCAGGGGGTCGTCGTCATTGGCTCGGGGATGCCAGTACGCCTCCCCGCCGTCGACCGAGACCACCCCGGCCGGTTTTCCGCCCGCCTCCACGTGCGCGGCCAGAAACTGGTGCATGCCAAGGGAGTCGAACACCGAGTGCGCGTCGTCCCCGCGGCCGTGCAGCACCAGAATCACCGGAAGTCCGTCCGGTTTCTGGTTCGGTGGCGTGACCCAGCCGAACGTAACCTGAGTGCCCCGCGCAGCCGAGTCGAACGTCTCAAATTGGGGTTCTGCTCCCCCGGCGTCGGGTACCCCCTCCCCCGCCTGGCCGATCCCCAGTGCTTCGCGCAGGTGGCGGCGACCAGGCAGGACACCGCTGAGAGATCCGGCCACAGCCGCACCGGACAGCGCGGCACCGGCCGCACCGGTCAGCAGCACACGGCGGGCGATCGGCCGGGAGTTGAGCATGCCGGAGATTATGGCCTGGGCGTCGCTACCGACTGCGGGCTCGGGTTCTCGGGGGGCTTCAGACGCCGGAGAGGCTGAGTTTGTAGCCGCCGCCGGTGGAGAACTGCACGGCCACGGCGAAACGGTCGGCGCGGACCAGGGTTCGGCGGTACTCGGCCGGGCCGGCTGGGCCCTGGGCGCGACGCTCGATGGCGAAGCCGGGTACTTCGGTGCTGATGCCCAGCAGTTCGCGCTCCTCGACGGTGGGCAGGACGGCGTGGATGATTTCTTCTCCGCCGCCGAGCCGGACTCCGCAGCGCCGTTCCAGTTCGCGGTAGACGGCGGTGTGGGTGAAGTCAACTTCCAGCAGGGGGGCGGCGAGCGTGGCCGGGAGCCAGACGCGGTCGAAGGCCAGGGGTTCGTTGTCGGCCAGGCGCACGCGCTCTAGGTAGAACAGTTCGGTGGCGGGGTCGAGGGAAAGCTTGGCGGCGGCTTCGGGGTCGGTGCGGATGTCGATGGCCCGGACGACGCTGCGCTGTTCCAGGCCTTCGGACTCGACCGAGGCGAAGAGGCTGTAGAGCGCGCCCAGCGGCTGAGTGATCCGGCGGGTGCCGGTGGCGATGCGGGGGCGGCGGCCGCGCCCGGCGATCACCACGCCCTCGTCGCGCAGCCGGCGCAGGGCCTCGCGGACGGTGTGGCGGCTGACGTCGTACGCCTCCACCAGGGCCATCTCGCCGGGGAAGTCCGAGGTGAACTGGCCCTCGTTGAGCCGACGGCGCAGGTCGGCGTGCACTTGGGCCCACAGCGGCAGCGGGTCGGAACGGTCGATCACCGCCGACCAGATGCCCGGGGCCGGAACCTCGTCCTCGGTCTGCACGCTCGTGACCACCATCGCTCCGTTGCCGTCGTCCGCTCGGGCGCCTAATGTACGGACATTCGGATGTACCAGCAATACGCGGGAGCGTGAGCACGTGATCCAGGTGGACGTGATCGAGACCAGTGAGCTGGGCGACCGCAGCTACATCGCCCACGACGGCCGCAGCGCCGTGGTGATCGACCCGCAGCGGGACATCGACCGGGTCCTGGAACTGCTCGAGCGCAAGGGCCTGACCTGCAAGCTCGTGCTGGAGACGCACATCCACAACGACTACGTCACCGGGGGCTACGAGCTGGCCCGGCTCACCGGCGCGGTGTACGGGGTGAACCGGGACGACGAGGTGAGCTTCGAACGGCATCCGATCACGGACGGGGACGTGCTCACGGCCGGCGACATCCGGGTGCGGGTGCTGGCCACTCCCGGCCACACCGACACGCACCTGGCGTACGTGGTGGAGGACGCGATCGCGTTCACCGGCGGGTCGTTGCTGTTCGGCAGCGTCGGGCGCACCGATCTGGTCGACCCGGCCCGCACCGTGGAACTCACCCACGCCCAGTACCGCTCGGCCCACCGCCTGGCCCACGAACTGGCCGACGAGGTGCAGGTCATGCCCACCCACGGGTTCGGCAGCTTCTGCTCGGCGGGCGCGGCCACCGGCGGCTCGGCCAGCACCATCGGTGAGCAGAAGCAGCAGAACGACGCGCTGCTGGAGACCGACGAGAACGCTTTCGTACAGCGGTTGGTGGCCGGGCTGACCGCGTACCCGGCCTACTACGTGCACATGGGTGTGCGGAACCGGCAGGGGCCGGGCCCGGTGGACCTGTCGGTGGCCGAGCCGGTACAGGCCGAGGAGTTGCACCGCCGGATCGCGGCCGGGGAATGGGTGGTGGACCTACGCGATCGCACGGCCTACGCCGCCGGGCACCTGGCCGGCACGGTGAGTTTCGACCTGGGCGGGCCGTTCACCACCTATCTGGGCTGGCTGATGCCCTGGGGCGCGCCGCTCACGCTGATCGGGGAGAGCCAGGAACAGATCGCCGAGGCGCAGCGGCAGCTGGTGCGGATCGGGATCGACCGGCCGGATGCCACTGCCTTCGGAGCGATTTCGGCCTTCACCGACAAGCCCGAGACCTACCGCAAGGCCGGCTTCGCCGAACTGGCCGAGGCCGAGGTGGTGCTGGACGTGCGCCGGGACGACGAACGGGCGGCCAGCCACATCCCCGGCTCCGCCCACGTCCCCCTGCACCGCCTGCTCACCGAACTCGACACGCTGCCGCCGGGCGAGCTGTGGGTGCACTGCGTGAGCGGTTACCGTTCCTCGATCGCGGCCGGCCTGCTGCGCCGGGCCGGGCGCGACGTGGTCTGGGTGGCCGACGACTACGCCAACGCGGTCAGCGCCGGGCTCACCCGGGAAACCGCCTGATCAGTCGGTTTTCGTGGTGCTGGTGAGGCAGATGAGGTTGCCGCAGGTGTCGTCCAGCACGGCCATCGTCATCGGCCCCAGGTCGGCCGGCTCCTGGGTGAAGCGCACGCCGAGGGCGAGCAGCCGCTGGTACTCGGCCCGGCAGTCGTCCACGGCGAAGCTGGCGAACGGGATGCCGTCGGTCTTCAGCGCCTGCTGGAAGGGCTGCGCGGCCGGGTGTTTGGCCGGTTCGAGCAGCAGCTCCACGCCGTTCTCGTCGCCGGCCGCGGTGAGCGTGAGCCAGCGGTCCGGGCCGTACGGCAGGTCGTTCTTCACCACGAAACCCAGCTTCCCCGTGTAGAACTCCCGGGCCTTGTCCTGGTCGTCCACGAAGACGCTGGTCAGATGGATGCGCATGACCGGTGAGGCTACACGCGGGTGAGCTCGTAGTTGCCGTTCGCGCTGCCTTCCGGATCGATCCGCTGCATCACCTTGAACGCGGTCCGCAGCACCTGCGGGTCGTGGGTGGCGCCGGCCTGGGTCAGCCCGGCGATCAGTTCCTCGCGGTCGGACTCGGGCTGGTTCACGTACTCCTCCAGCGCCTGCAACGCCCCGGGCCGGCCGGCCAGGCGCTCGCGCAGCACCGAGTACAGACTGGTGAAGTCGTCCTCGACGGCACCCAGCATGGTGTTGGTCTCGGCCTTCGACTCCCCGGCGACGACCGCCGTGAGAATCAGCGACATCGGTTCCATGATCACCCTCTGCGTACCTCGACGGCTCCTGACCGGTTCGATTCTGGTCGCCGGCCGCTGCGGTCGCACCTCGGGCCGGTAGCTCCCATACTGGGCAGCCACCGGATCAGGAGGCCGACCGTGACCCAGCCCCGCGTCAAGATCGATCCCGAAACCTCGCTCGGGCCGGTCGAAAAGCTGCGCGAACCGTTGGAGGACCAGCTCAGCTCCGCCTTGCAGGTGGCGGTGCAGAAGGTGGACAAACGTTACGCCGGCGAGAGCCTGGACGAGGTGCAGCACGACCTGCTCGAGACCACCAAGGCCGGGCTGCACCCGGACGTGGCCGAGGCGTTCCGGCCGAACCAGGCGCAGCTGCGCGACGTGGCGGCGGGGATCGTCGAGGAGGAGTGAACCTCACCCCGGACGGGCACCATGTGCTGATCAAGGGCCGTAAGTGGCGGGCCACCGACCCGGAACTGCCCGAAGAGGTCGGCGCGGTGCTGCGCAAGGAACTGATGAGTGCCCGGCGAGCGGTGGGCGCGGCCCTGAAGGCCGAGAACACTGAAGCCGAGCGGGCCGCCCGCGACCGGGTGCAGCGGGCCAAGGTTGCCCTGGGCGAGCGCGGTACTCCGTGGTGGGAACAGGATTCGGACGATCGGAAGACGCGCTGGGAACCGCTGTATCGCGAGCTCAGCGGAAATGGAAGTTAAGTTTTTCCACCCGGCCCACTCCTAACCGGACCTGGGAATCCCGGGTACCACGAGCGTCCGCTGGTAGATCGCCCGCAAACCACCTGGCCGCGCTTCGGCATAACGTAAATCCGGCCCATTAATTCACGGTCAAACGGCCGTCCCGGCGGTCCCGGGCGAAATTGACCCGGCACGGTCACGGCTGCGAAGTTGCTGAGGGTTCATCCCGCTCGGACAACTTCGGGAGTTGCTGTGAAACGTCGCCGCGCAACAGTTCTGCTCAGTGCTCTGGCTCTGGTCGGGGCCGGCCTGGCGGTCGCCGTGCCGTCGCTGACGGCGAATCCGGCGGTGGCGGCCGAGGCGTGCGGCAGCGGTAGTTTCCAGGCCGAGGTGGTCAAGAGCGGCTCCACGTGGACGGCCAGGAACGGCAGCCGCACCGTGTACACCGGCTCGGACATGCTGAGCGCGGTGCAGGGCGGGATCAACAGCCTCACCGCCAACCGCACCGCCAAGGAACGCGTGGTGGTGCGGGGCGACGGCTCGATGCCCGCGAACCAGCGGATCCGGATGGCCAGCTACACCACGCTGGACTTCTGCGGCACGATCACCACCACCGGCTCCGGGGCGACCGACATGGCCCCGATCTACGGCCGCGGCATCACCGACGTCGAGGTGCAGCATCTGAACGTGAAGGGCGCGCCCTGGTACGGCATCTTCATGCGCCAGGTGAACAACCTCACCCTGGGCCAGATCACGATGGATCTGCCCGGCGGCGGGATCGGGGTGCGGGTGGACAACAACAACGCCACCGCGTTCTCCAGGAACTTCACGCTGGACACGCTGAGCGTGCAGAACGCCGGCTCACACGCGCTGGAGACCTACGGCATCGACGGGGTCAAGGTCGGCACCGTCACCGCCCGGAACGTGGGCGAGTCCGGGGTACTGCTGAACCGCACGATCAACGCCACGATCGGCACCGTGGACGCGGAGAACGCGGGCGCCGGGACCGGATACGCGGCGTTCCGGATGGCCAACCGCAACGGTCTGGTCGGCTCCTCGTACCCCACGAACATCAAGGTCGGCACGGTGAAGGCGCGCGGCGGCGGCCGGGGCATCTTCTGTGTCTCGGAGAGCGGCGGAGCGACGATCGACAAGGTGGACATCAGTGGCACCGGCAACAACGCGGTGCTCATCGAGAACTGTCACAACGTGGACATCGCACCCGGTGGCGGGACCATCGCCGGGCCCGGTAACGTCCGTCTCGCAGCGCGCTCGGAGTTCGCCAACAACACCGGCATCACGCTGCGGAACTTCACCCTGTCGAACAGCAGCCTGGTCGAGAACCCGTGCGTCAGCGGTGGGCTCAGCTATTCCGGGGTGAAGGTGAGCAACTCCTCGGTCAGCCGCTGCTGACCCCCTGATCGCCGG
Organism: Kineosporia babensis; assembly: GCF_021129305.1. Taxonomy (GTDB): domain Bacteria; phylum Actinomycetota; class Actinomycetes; order Actinomycetales; family Kineosporiaceae; genus Kineosporia; species Kineosporia babensis. The sequence continues at coordinate 125,316 of NZ_JAJOMB010000011.1, forward strand.
TGGAGGCGGGCGCCGATGCCCCGGATCCCGTCTCCACCGGCTCTTCCTCCTAAAACCGGTCGGGCCCGGAAGGCTCAGTTGGGCGTGAACAGGCCCTGGATGCCGACCACCACGGCGATCAGCCCGAAGATGGCCAGGATCAGCGGGGCCCCCTCGGGGGTGGCGCTCTGGCTGCGCAGCGGCGGCCGGCCGGTGATCTTGTCCCACAGCAGGATCACCCCGACGGCCACCCCGACCACCTCGAAGTGGAACAGGTGCGGGCCGCTGACCAGGTGCACGATCAGGTAGTAGCCGCCGGTCACCAGCGCCACCACGCCGACGATCCAGGCCCACGGATCGATCCGGGCGATCAGCCCGGCGCCCCGCTCACCACCCCGGGGCAGCATCCGCAGCAGAGGCAGGCCGAGCAGCAGCCCGCCGACGATGGTGGACAGGTCGAGCAGGAGAGCGATCACCGTGAGCTCCGGATGGCCGATGGGACGTCGAGGCGCTCAGGTCGGTGAGCCCCAAAACCGTAGCAGAACGTGATCAATCCGCAGGTTCACGACCGTGAACGGGCAGGGGACGGCCCGGCGCACTACCATCCGGAGTCACGTGACGGAGGGGGAACCATGCACGTGCACATGGTGGTGTGGGGCGAGCCCGGGGAGCAGCATGTCGCCTCGCTGGAGAGCTGGCTGCAGCTGGAGCCACAACTACGCCGGGCGCCGCTGCGCCGCGGCCCGGAGGATCAGCTGGTGATCACCCTGCCGGACGACGCCGCCCCGAAGGTCCTGGCCAGCTCACTGAGTACCTGGCTGAGCACCCGGATCGGGGATGTCCGGCTGAACGTCACCGGGCCGGACCGCACCTCGGTCGAGGTCACGGTGGCCAACATCGCCGACCACGACGAACTGCTGGGCCAGGTCCTCAGGAACTGAGACCGGTACTCGGGATCGTGGCCCGCACCCGGATCGCGGCCGGCTGCGTGTAGAGGGCGCCGTCGGGGATCCCGGTCACGCCGTCGAGGAGCACGTCGATGCCCGAGGTCAGCCAGGTCCGCGCCACGGTGGTGAAACCGTCGGCCTTCCAGGCCTGGTTCAGGCAGCGCATGGCCACCGAATGGGCTTGGCGCACGCTTTCTTCGGCCACCGCCAGGCTTTCGACCGGACGGTCGAGGCGTCCCCGCTTGAGGCAGTTGCCCTTCAGCAATTTCGTCAGCAGGTCGGGGTCGACCGGGGTGCTTTGCGTGGGCATCCCGGCCGAGGTGCGCTCAAAGGCGTCGAACCCGAGGGCCAGAGCCAAGGCCAAGAACCCGGCGTTGCTGGTGCGCGCGGTGACCGTGCCGCCGGGGGTGAGCGCGTCGGGGTGCAGTTCCAGCGTCGAGCCACCGCTCAGCAGCGCGCTTCCGGGCTGATCGGCCAGGGCTTCCAGGGCGCGCGGCAGCTGCACCCCGTCGCGTAGCTGACGCATCCGCCAGGAACGCGGAAAGCCGACCGTGACCGGATAGCCCTGCGTGTTGACGACTTTCAGCACCGCCGTGCCGTTGTCCAGGCCGTAGCACCAGCTGATCCGCTCACTGTTGGCCGCGGTCACCCGGACTCCGGCCTGCTGCGCGGCGGACTCGTGCTCGCACTGCGGATCGGCCGCCTTCACGTCCAGCACCGAGCGGTAGGTGGTGGCGACGGCGTTGCGCAGCTCGGAGAAGTCCCAGACGAACGCGTTCCACCAGGCCTGCTCGTAAACCTCGGCGGCGATCGTCTTGCGGTCCGGATCGTACTGCGCCGGAACGATTTTCCACTCGCCCTGCTCGTACCGGCCGAGCACGGCGGCAGCCTCTTCGTCGGCGCTGGTGGGCAGCGGCTGCATCTGGACCGGGAAGCTCAGCCGTATCGGGCCGGACAGCTTGGCCCCCTCCAGCTTGAGCTCGTACGCGTCGCGAATGCTGAGGAAGGGTGAGGGAGCGACCGGGGCGCCTTGGGACTTGCGCAGAGACAAGGTGCCTTGCCCCGAGACCGAGCCGGCCGGAACGTCGACGACCGGTCCGCCCGGCACCACCACCCGTCCCCCGGCCGGGCCGACCACAGCCGAGACTCCGGGCTGAGGTTCCACCACCGAAGCCACCTTGGCGACCCGGACCTCCGGATCGGTGCAGCCGGCCAGCACGACGGCCGAGCACACCAGAACCAGCAGCTTCTTCAGCACGATCGCCCCGTTCGGTCTCGGCCTGCGGTCTCGCCGGAAACGACCACGGTAGAACCCGGTCCCGGTTCACCGGTCGCTACCGGCCGGTCTCGGCAGAACAGCCGATGGGCGGGAGCAACGGACGTTCGCCCAGCCGGCGAGCGCAGGTGGCGGTCCGAGGGTTGCGGGGCAGCTGCGGTAGGCGTGGGTGCCCGGGCAACCCTAGAGTTGCGTGACTATGACGGACGAAGAGCGTCTGAGCGATCTGGCGGCGGCTACGCACTTCGTGCTGCTGGACTTCGACGGGCCGGTCTGCGACCTGTTCGCCAACCTGCCGGCCGATGCGGTGGCGGCCTCGGTCCTGGACGAGCTGGAAGGCATGCTCGGCGGGCCGGTGGACGAGGACCTGGCCGACATCGACGATCCGCTGGACCTGCTGGACGGGGTCTCGGAGATCTACCCGCAGCTGCTCCCGGCCGTCGATTCGGCGGTGCGCGAGGCCGAGGCGGACGCCGGGGCGCTGGCTCCGCTCACCGCCGGGGCGGTGGACTTTCTGCAGGTCTGCGTGGACAGCGGGCGCCGGCTGGCGATCGTCAGCAACAACGGCGCGGAGGCGGTGCGCACCGTGCTGGATCTGCACGACCTGAGCGAACGGGTGTTACACGTCCAGGGTCGTGATCCGGACCCGCGGCTGATGAAGCCCGACCCCACTCCCCTGCTGCAGGCCATGCGGGCGCTCGGTGCCGATCCGACCAGGACCACGATGATCGGGGACTCCTCCAGCGACATGCTGGCCGCGCGGGCCGCCGGGATCGAGGCGATCGCCCTGCTGGAGGCCGCCCCACCCCCGGCGACCCCCGATGCCGGTCAGGCCTGGGTCGCCGGGATGGACCAGCTGGCAGAGCTTTTCAGGCGATCAGAGCCTCGTACTCCTCGGCGGTGAGCAGCTTGGCCGTCTCCTGCGGGGTGACGGTGAACAGCCAGCCGCCGTCGTACGGGTCGGCCGCGATCAGCGCCGGGTCGTCGACGATCGCCTGGTTGACCTCGGCCACCACGCCGGTGGCCGGGGAGTACAGGTCGGAGACCGACTTGGTGGACTCCACCTCACCGCAGGCGTCACCCGCGGTCACCGTGGCGCCCACCTCGGGCAGGTCCACGTAGACCACGTCGCCCAGGGCGTCCAGAGCGAAGGTGGTCAGGCCCACGCGCACGGGCTCGGCGGGGAGTTCGGCACCGGGAGCGAGCAGGATCCACTCGTGCTCAGCGGTGTAGAGACGGTCGGCGGGGTTGGCCATCGGGAACTCCTCAGGAACGCTTGTAGAACGGGTACGGGGTGACGTCGAAGGGCAGCAGCGTCCCTCGCACGTCCACCTGCAAGGACTGGCCCTCGCCGGTCGGGTCGATGGCAGCCGGGTCGATGTAGGCCAGGGCGATCGGGTGGCCGAGGGTCGGCGAGAGCGCGCCGGAGGTGATCACACCCACGGTCTGGCCGGCGGCGTTGAGTACCGGGTGACCCGCTCGGGCGGCGCGGCGGCCGGTGCCGGTCAGGCCGGTCAGCACCCGCTCGGGCGTCTTCTCGGCGGCCTGGGCCAGAGCCTCCTGGCCGACGAACGGCTTGCCGAGCTGGACCACGCGGCCCAGACCGGCGGCGTACGGGGTGGTCTGCAGGCTGAGCTCGTTGCCGTACAGCGGCATCCCGGCCTCCAGGCGCAGGGTGTCGCGGCAGGCCAGCCCGGCCAGCCGACCGCCGGCGGCCTCGGTGGCGGACTGCAGGGCCTGCCACAGCGGCACGGCCTGGTCGGCGCCGATGTACACCTCGAAGCCGTCCTCACCGGTGTAGCCGGTGCGGGCCAGCAGCACCGTCAGCCCGGCCAGCTGAGCCGGCATGCAGGCGTAGTAGCGCAGGCCGGCGATCGCCGCCCGCTCCTCGTCGGTGCCGACCAGCTGCTGAACGATCGCCTGCGAGGCCGGGCCCTGCACCGCGAGCAACGCGGTCTGCGCGGTCTCGTCGGTGATCTCCACGTCGAAGTCCTGGACCCGGGCGGTCAGCGCCTCGAGCACCACGGCGGTGTTCGAGGCGTTCGCGATGACCAGGTACTCGTCCTCGTCGAGCCGGTAGGTGACCAGGTCGTCGAGGATGCCGCCGCTCTCGTCGCACAGCAGCGAGTACTTGGCCCGGCCGACCGCGATCGCCGAGAGCCGGCCCACCAGAGCGTGGTCCAGCGCGGCACCGGCCTGCGGGCCGTACAGCCGGATCTCGCCCATGTGGCTGAGGTCGAACAGCCCGGCGGTGGTGCGCACGGCCTCGTGCTCGGCCAGCTCGCTGGTGTACTTCAGCGGCATGTGCCAGCCGGCGAAGTCGGTCAGCCGGGCGCCGTGGGCGCTGTGCACGTCATGCAGCGGGGTGGGGCGTGGCGTGGACATAGCTGCCTTCCGGAATCCATCGCGACCGGGCCGCACCTGGGGTGCGCCGGTGAGCCGATTCCTCCCCGCTCTGTCCTGGGACCTGAGAGCTTGACCGCGTTCGGCGACGCGGCACTTCACCTTCGGTAAACCGGCATCGGGCCGGATTTCTCCAGAGTTGCCTCGTCGCGACGGTATCTGGGCCTGAGAGATTCCTGGGGAGGCGTTGCTCCTACGGCGCCTCCTGCCGCTGGTTCACGGAGGAAGGCTCTCCCGTCGCGCGTCGACGGCGTATTCAGTTCTCAGTGCAGCTGGCAAACTTATCATCGCCGGATGACGGAGCCACTTCCGATCAGAGCTTTCCGGATCTGCGTGGTGATCAGGTCCAGCACCTCGGTACTGGTGGCGAAGTTGCACCGGACCATCTCCGGCCCGCCGCCGAAGTCCGGGCCCGGGCTCATCCGCACCTTGGCCACCCGCCGGAAGAACTGCCCGGCATCCTCGCCCAGCTCCGCACCCGAGCAGTCCAGCCAGGCCAGGTACGTGGCATCGGGTAACCGCAAGCTCACTCCGGGCATCTCGGCCACCGCCGCTGCCAGCCGGCCCCGCTGCTGAAGCAGATGGGCCCGCACCCCGGCGAGCCAATCGTCCCCTTGTTCCCAGGCAACCCGGGTCGCTTCCACGCCCATCACATTCATCACGCCGTGCATCTCCGGCGGTTGCGAGTCCCACCGCCGGCGCACCGCGGCCGAACCCAGATGGGCAACGGCTGCTCGCAGCCCGGCGATGTTGAACGCCTTGGTGGCCGACGTCAGAGTGACGGTACGGGAAGCGATCTCGGGGCTCAGACCGGCGAACGGGACGTGCTGGTTCGGATCGTGCACCAGGTCGGCATGGATCTCGTCACAGATCACCAGCAGGTCGTGCCGATCGGCGAATTCGGCCAGCCGGAGCAGCTCTTCGCGCTCCAGCGCAGCCCCGGTCGGGTTGTGCGGGTTGACCAGCAGCAGAACCTTGGCATCGGCGAGGTTCTCCAGGCGGTCGAAGTCGTGACGCCAGTGCCCGTCCTGGAAAGTCAGGGGCAGCCGGATCGGCGCACGGCCCATCGCGGGCACCGTGTTACGGAAGGGCGGGTAGTTCGGGTCCTGCAGTACCACGCCGTCGCCCGGCTCGGTGGTCAGGCCGAGCAGGATCTGCAGGCCGGAGATCAGGTCGGCGATACCGCGCACCTCGTGCGGATCCGGCTGCCAGCCGAACCGGGCGGACATCCGCGCGGCGAACGGCTCGGCCAGCGGGTGCGGGCCGAATTGCCAGTCGGGGTAGGTCACGTCGCCGCGCTCCAGCTGGTCGGCCAGAGCCTGCCTGATCACCGGCGCGACCGGAAAGTCCATGTCCGCCACCCAGGCAGGCAGCATCTCGGACCCGTACCGGGCCCATTTCACCCCGTGCTTGGCTCGTAACCAGCTCAACGGGGGTTCGAACCAGGGGACGTCCGTGTCCGGCGAGGCGGGACTGGTCATCGATGACCCTCCAAGGGTTCTCAGCTCGGCGCAACCCGGATCACCAGTCTCACATGTCAGGCGTCCGAGCACTGAGCGTCACCGCCGGGCCGGACATTGACCCAAACCGGTTGCCCGCTGGGCCGAATGCCGGAAACCCACTTCACCACCCACGTCCCTGATTCCGATGACCTGCTGAAACACACTCGGTGAGGGGACTGCGGATGAGCACGGCCACGGACGACACTCCCCCGCAGAGCCCACCTACGGCCACCGACGAACTGCTGCACGACATCGCCGAGGAAGCACCCCTGCGCGATCCGGTGCGCCGCCGTCGGCTGCTGCTCGGCCTCGGGATCGTGGTGCTCGTGGTGGCGGTCGTGCTGGGTGGCCTGCGGCTGGGCGGCCTGCTCGGTGGTCCCAGCGAGGCTGAGAAGGACCAGGACGCGCTGGTCCAGGTGCAGGAGCGGATCCTGCCCGAACTGCGCGAGCTGATGAGCCAACGAGAGACGTTCTTGGCCGCCGAACGCCTGTACCTGCCGGCCATGCAGGAGGCGGGTGAGCAGGCCCGGGTCTACAACCGCCGTTACGCGGCCGGTCAGCGCCGCACGCCGGTGCCCGATCTGGCCGAGCAGACCAGCGATCTGGAGCAGGTGGTGCGGGACACGACCGCCCTCGGCACCAAGCTGACCGAGGCGAAACCCGGCGCCGGCGTGACCTCCGAGGCGCACGACTACCTGCTCTCGGCCGTGCACACCCTGACCCGCAACGCCGCCCGCAACCTCCGGGTGCTGCAGCGCAGCCGGGGACCGTACGTCCTCACCCAGGTCAACAACGAGAACGCTCTGACCGCGATCAAGCGGATGAACAAGTCTCTGCTGTACGTGCTGGACGCCGCCCAGCTGCCGGTCGCGGACTTCGACCTTCCGGGCGGGACCGACAAACACCCGCACGACCACAGCACCTTGATGTAACCCGAACCAGGCGTACACTCGCTGACGTGTCTGGTTCCTACTCGTGTCCTCCGCCCGCTGGGCGTCTGGAGGTTGCTGGCGCCCTCCGCGCCGGCACGAGGTAGTTCTGCCCTCAATCGGTGACCAGAGCTCCGCGCTCTGCACGGCCCTTTGCGGCCTTCGGCACCCCCTTTGAGACCACTGTTCCCGGCCGCCCGACGAGGCTGCCGGGCGATCAGACATGAGGCAGAACTTTGCGTTCCATCACCGAGAAGCAGATCCGCACATCCTTCGTGAACTCCACCCTGCGTGAGCGCAAGGAGCTCGTGCTGCCGGAGAACTTCGCCGAGCTGGACTGGGAGAACCTGGACTACCTGGGCTGGCGCGACCGCAAGTACCCGAACCAGGGCTACGTCTTCGCCGAGATCGACGAAACCCTGGTCGGCGTGGTGCTGCGCCGCTCCGACGGCCTCACCCGCAGCCGTCCGCTGTGCAACTGGTGCGAGGACGTCACGCTGCCCAACGACGTGGTGTTCTTCAGCGCCCGCCGGGCCGGCAAGGCCGGGCGCAACGGCAACACCCTGGGCACCCTGGCCTGCGCGGACTTCGAGTGCTCGGCCAACGTCCGGGTGCTGCCGCCGCCCGCCTACGAGGGCTTCGACCGTGAGGCCGCCCGCATCCAGCGGATCGAGGCCCTGCAGCTGAACGTGTACGCCTTCGTCAGCGCGGTCGTGAAGGACGAGTGACCTGAGGCACAGTCGATCGCACAACCTCCGCACAGGGTCGCGCGTCGTACCGAGGTGATGGTCACGTTCAGGTCTGCCGGCAACCCGCCCGGGGTCGGTGAGGAGTTGCCGGCTCTGTCGTCGCTCGATCCACAGAGCGCGGTCGAGGCGTTGTTCGACCGCTATCAGTTGCGCATGCTGCGGGTGGCGACCGTACTGGTCGGGGACCCGGCCCAGGCCGAGGACGTGGTGCAGGACGCGTTCCTGGCCGTGTACAACAGCTGGGACCGGATCCGGAACAAGGACGAGGCGGTCGGGTACCTGCACCGCAGCGTGATCAACACGGCGCGCTCGCGATTACGGCGGCGCTCGGTGGTGCAGCGGCTGGCCGGGCTGCGGCACCACGACCAGATCAGTGCCGAGGACGCCGTGCTGAAGGCACAGCTGCCCGGGCCGCTGACCGCGGCGCTGGCGGCGCTGCCGCGGCGGGAGCGGGAGGTGGTGCTGCTGCGGCACTACCTGGATCTGTCGGAGAAGGAAACAGCGGACGCTCTCGGGCTGCGGGTCGGGTCGGTTAAGGGGTACGCCTCGCGCGGCCTGGCCAAGCTGCGCAAGGTGCTCGACGGGAAGGAGGATCAGCGATGACGGACGACGAACTGCTCGCCCAGCGGCTGCGGGGGCAGATGGACGAGGAACTCGGCGACATCCAGGTCCGGGCCGGTTCCCGCGAGCGGCTGCGCCAGGGCATGCGCAAGGAGAAGCGGGTGCCGTGGTTGCGGCCCTCGATCATGGTGCCGGTCGGGGCGGCCACTGCGATCGCGGCCACGGTGCTGGCGATTCCGCTGCTGCTGAACCAGGACGACCAGCAACGGGTAGAGGTGGTCCCGGCTGGGCCGCCGGCGGTGAGCAGCGTCCCCGCCGAGCCGGCTCCTACGCCGACCGAGTCGGCGGTCGAGAAGCAACCGAAGGTCGCGCCGTCGGCAGAGCCGTCGTCCTTGGAGGATGCGCCGACCGACGACAGCCGGAAGAACCGGACGCCGGAGCGCACCGAACCCTCGCAGGCCCCGGTCCGGGAGACTGAGAGCAAGCTCCGCCCTGATGCGCCGGAGTCGCCGACGGCGGCCACCGAGGACCCGACCGAGGCCCGGCCGACTTCCGAGGTGCCCGGTGCCACCCAGGAACCCATCGTGGCCGGCGACGCCGAGTAGTTGCCGAACTACTTCTGCGGAAATCCTGGCCCGGCACAACCTTTCTGATCGGCCGCGAGTCGTTCGTTCTGTGATCCGGTGCCGCAGTGGCCCTCCGGTCCGGCCGGATCACCGAACGAGGAGGAACGATGCGTAAGACCAAGCTGGTTGCTGCGGTTCTGGTTTCGGCGGGACTGCTGTTCGGGGCGTCCGGCACGGCGATGGCGGTCAGCTCCGACACCAAGCCGGCCGAGACCCCCCGCCCGGCGGCCACGGTGGAGGACGAGGTCGCCGAGGCCGTCACCACGCCGGCCGAAAAGCGGCAGCCGACCCAGGAACCGACCGTGGCCCCGAGCCCTGACACCACGGAAGAGCCGACCGAGGCTCGGCCGGTCCCGGCCGACGAGATCGCTGAAGCCGTCCCGGCCAAGCCGGTTCGGGGCAACCCGAGCTTCACCGGCTGAGCCTGGTGCGCCGAATTTTCCGTGGTCGCTCCGCCGGGCTTCGTGCCCGGCGGGGCGCCCCGCAGATCCTGACCGCTTCGGTGATCGCCTGCGGCGTGCTGCTTTCCGGATGTTCCTCCAGCGAACCCGAGGCGAGTTCAGCTCCCCCGGCGCCGCAAGCGTCTCAAGTTGAAAGCCAGGCCGAGGCGGTGAGCCACCTGGAGAACCTTTCCGAGGGCAGCAGTTTGGTGGCAACCGCGACCGGCGCCGAGGTTTCGGTGTTCAAGAAGCCGGGCGGTAAGAACGGGAAGTCGCTGGCCAGCCCGATCGAGAGTGGCGGCCCACTGACCTTCCTGGTGACGGACGAGCAGGACGAGTGGCTGAAGGTGCACCTGCCGACCCGGCCGAACGGCTCGACCGGCTGGATCTCCCGGGACGAGGTGCAGCTCTCGACCTCGCCCTACCGGCTGGTGGTCTCGATGCGCAAGCACCAGCTCCAGGTGCTCAAGAACGGCCAGAGCATCGGTGAGCACGAGGTCGGGGTGGGCAAGGCCGCGACGCCGACGCCACCCGGGGAGTACTACCTGACCGAGCTGATCCAGCCGAACAACGCCGACGGCGCCTACGGGCCCTACGCGTTCGGCATCTCCGGGCACTCGGACACCCTGCAGAAGTTCGCCGGCGGGCCTGGGCAACTGGGGCTGCACGGGACGAACCAGCCCGACAAGCTCGGTTCGGACGTCAGCCACGGCTGTCTGCGGCTGGCCAACGAGGTGATCACCGAGCTGGCCGAGACGCTGCCGCTGGGCACCCCGATCGAGATCCAGGCCTGAGACCCCTCGTCCGTGATCACGCCGAGCAGGCGTGATCACGGACCGCCCGATCGGCCCAGCGCCCGACCTCGGCCAGCTACTCCGGTGGGTGACGGACTGCTCCGACGGAGTGCAATCGGGGCCGGTGTCGTGACGTTCAACTAGCTCTCCGCACATGCTTGAGCCATGGACGAACTCAGCCGCCTCGCGAGCATCCTCGACGCCTGCGCAGACAAGCTCGAGGTACTCAGCGCACAGCTCCAGGTCGACGAGCTCCTGCTCGATCTGCGGGCACACCCCGACCTGGCCTACCTCGACGCGCAGTTCACCGCGTTCTACAGCTGATCCACAGCGCCATCGCCGATTTGGTCGCGGCATCCGTCCCGGGGTGAGAAGGACAGCGTCGCGACCAAATCGGCTTGACGGGGTATGCCTGGTTTAACGCATCCCCGGCGGTAGGGACACCCCGAACGCGTGGGTAGGCTCGAAATCCACCGATCGTCGGGCTTTTCGCTGCGATCAGCCGGGCTGCTGAGCCGGATCGGCACGCCCGGCCAGCAAGTTCGCACTGAGACAGGTGAGCCGGCGGATCACCAGCTGTCCCAGTGGATCACCGCATCCGGCTCCGGCCGCTGGGCCGGGCGGAAGTCGGTGCCCTTGGTGAAGGCCAGCGGAGTCAGCACCGCCTGGGCCACCGTTTCGTACGGAATTCCGAGGATTTCGGACACTTCCCGCTCGCGCGCCACGTGCATGCTGGTCCAGGCGGTGCCCAGACCACGGGCCCGCGCAGCCAGCATGAAGCTCCACATCCCCGGCAGGATGTTGCTCAGCCCGGCGCTCGCCGCAGCCCGGTTGGGCCCGGTGTTGCAGCCGAGGACCAGTACCGGCGCCTCCCCCAGGTGCTCGCCGAGAAAGTCGGCCGAGGCCGCCACCTTCGCCTGGACCCGGTCGCGCTCGGCGTCGCCGGTGGGATTCCCGGGGTAGTTCGGCGAGCGCTTGTAGTTGGCGTACAGCTCGCGGTAGATCTGCCCGACCGCCTGACGCTTGGCCTGGTCGCGGATCACCACGAACTGCATCGTCACCAAGTTCGAGCCGGAGGGCGCCTGCAGGGCCAGCTTTACGCAGTCCCGCACCAGGTCGTCCGGCACCGGGCGGTCGAAGTCGAGACGTTTGCGGACGGCGCGGGTGGTCGAGAGCAGTTCGTCGGGGTTCAGATCGAGCAGGCTCATATGGTTCTTCCCGTCGTGAGGGGCCTGATCAGGCATTGACCTTTCGTAGCAGCAGGTAGGTGGCCGCGCCGAGGACCGCGGTGATGGCCCACGGGTAACCCGCCAGCAGCGCCACCATCGGCTGATCCACGAACCACTGGCCCACCGACATCCAGTTCTGGGTGAGCGTCACGCCCAGGATGAACAAGATCACCACCAGCGTGATCAGGGTCAGCACGCCCCAGACCCCGATCGTCCCCCAGCGGGCGTAGAAACCGCCCAGCAGGGCCCCGAAGGCGCTGATCGCGAGCATCGGGGCGGCGTACCCGATGATCTGGCTGATCGGGTCGCCGGTGTACCAGCCGCCGATCTCGAAGAACTCCAGCTGCAGGAACCAGCCGCCGGTGAGCTGTTCGAGAAGCCGCATCAGGTAGAGGAACACGCCCGAGCCGAGCGCCAGCCCCAGGGCGAACAGCGCGGTGCCGGACAGGTAGGCGCGGCGGGTGAGGCTGAAGCCGAGGGCGAAGCGGAACGGCTCGTTCACGAGCACGACGAACATGACGCCGACGGTGATGTAGAGCGAGAGCAGGCCTCCGGTGAACTGGGCCTCGTTCTCGTCCACCCCGAAACCGCGCAGCAGGCCGAAGATCACGAAGTTGACCAGCAGGGCACTGAACATCACCGAGTAGGGCACGGAGAGGGAGTGCCAGCCGAGGGTGTGCAGCCGGGCCGCCAGGGCGACCCGGCGCATCCTGTTACTCATCTGTTCTCAGGCTCCCACTCGACGGGAGACCAGGTAGGTCCCGGCCCCCAGCAGTGCGGCCGCGATCAGCGGGTAGCCGGCCAGCAGGGCCAGGTGCGGCTGGTCCGCCCACCAGCCGAAGAACGAGGCCCAGGCCTTGGTGTAGGTGAGCAGCACCGCGCCCAGGCCACCGACCAGAACGGCCAGCAGGGTCGCGGCATACACACCGGTCATGCCCCAGCGGTGGTTGATCGCGCCGTACAACGCGCCCACGGCGATGAAGAAGAGCATCGGCACGGCGTACGAGGGCACGGCGGTGAGCGGGTTGGCGGTGAAGAGCTCGGCCACGCCGAAGAACTCCAGCTCCAGGCCCCAGCCGCCAGTGGCCAGCTCGATGCCGAGCAGCGCGTACAGCAGCAGGGCCGAGCCCAGTGCCATGCCCAGCGCGAACAGCGCGGTGCCGAGCAGGTAGCCCCGGCGGCTCAGGCCGAAGCTGACGGCGAAGTCGAAGTGCTTGTTCATCAGCTGCACGGCGCTGACCGAGGCGGCGATGTAGATCGAGACCAGGCCGCCGGTGAAGGCCGCCTCCTCGCTCGCCCCGCCGGCCTGCATCGAGCCGAACAGCAGCAGGTTCACCGCCAGGGCACTGGCCAGCACGGCCCACGGGATCGCCACGTTCTGGTAGCTGAGCAGGTGCAGCCGGGCTGCACTGACTACGCGGTTCATCGCTCGCCCTCCGCCTTCTTCTCCGGGTTGACCTGGGTGGTGCTCTGGACCACGAGCTGCTGCAGCGAAACCGGTTTCACGTCCAGGCCGAGGGTGCGGGCGTGCTGGGCGTCTTCCGGATCGCCGAGCACCGTGACCCGGCTCTGGCCGAGCATCTGCTCCTCGTGCAGCCTGGTCATCGCGTAGCTGAACTTCTCCACCAGATCGCTCGGGCCGCTCACGCTGACCGCCCGGCCGCGCAGCAGCTCGGCCTCCTCGTTGATCACCAGCCGGCCGCGGTCGATCACCAGCACGTGCTCGATCAGCTCGCTCACCTCGTCGATCAGGTGGGTGGAAAGCATGATCGTCCGCGGGTTCTCGGCGTAGTCGGCGAGCAGGTGGTCGTAGAACAGCTGCCGCGAGGTGGCGTCCAGGCCCAGGTACGGCTCGTCGAAGATGGTGACCGGAGCGCGCGAGGCCAGGCCGACCACGATGCCCACGGCCGAGCGCATACCCCGGGAAAGCTTCTTCACCTGGCGCTTTTTCGGAAGGTTGAACACCTCCATCAGCTCTTGCGCGTACGCCTCGTCCCACCGGGGGTAGAGCAGCCGGCCTGCAGTGAGCACATCCTTCACACGGAAGACGTCCGGGTAGACCTGGTTCTCGGCGGCGAAGCAGATCTGCTGGGTGATCTCGTCGTTCTCGAAGGGCTCGGCGCCGAGCATCTCGACCCGGCCCTGGGTGGGCTGCGCGTGGCCGGCCAGCATCCGCATGATCGTGCTCTTGCCCGCGCCGTTGCGCCCGAGCAGGCCGTAGATGGTGTTGGCCCGTACCTCGAAGCTGACGTCGTCCACCGCGGTGAAGTCACCGAAGCGCTTGCTCACCCCCTGCAGGCTGCCGGCCTGCGCTTTCTGCGAGGTGCGGTTCTCCAGGGCGTTCATCGCTTCCCCTCCTGAGTGATGCCCGCCGGATCCGTGCCGGCTGCTCCCTGACCCCATTTGTCGATCATGTTCTTGAGTTCGTCGGCGTCCAGCCCGAGCTTGCGGGCCTCGAGCACCAGCGGAACCACGAACTGCTCGGCGAACGCGTTACGCCGCCGCTCGCGCAGCTGGCCGCGCGCCCCTTCGGAGACGAACATCCCAATCCCCCTGCGCTTGTGCAGAATTCCGTCGGCGACCAGCTGATTGACGCCCTTGGCGGCGGTGGCCGGATTGATCCGGTGAAAGGCGGCCAGCTCGGTGGTCGAGGGCGCCTGCGCTCCTTCGGCCAGCGAACCGTCGATGATCGCGTTCTCCAGCCGCTCGGCGATCTGCACGAAGATCGGCCGACCCTCATCCATCGGGGGTTACCCACCTTGCTGGTTCATTACTCATGTAACTAACCATGCAACCTGGGCGGGCGGGTGTCAACGCCGATTGCTGCGCCCGGCCCGGTCGATGGGGGTCTTTGCGCAGGCCAGCGGGCTTTTAGGGCAAATGTGGGACGGGGTGGCTGAGCCCGCGCGCCAGGCTGGTTACGCAGGTAGCCGGGTAGGTGCTGGACTGCCCGGGCTTCACCTCCGGCCGCAGCTTTCACCTTCGGCCCACCAGCTAGCACAGCCTGTTATCGCCCGTCGAAGATAGTGAGAAGACAAAACAACGCTATGGCGTGCTTTCTCTTCCCGATGAGCTAAGCGATCGGAGTGGCGGGCCGAACAGCTGGGGACTGGTCAAGACCGCACCCACCCCTCGGCTGGCACGGCCCGTTATCGCCACTGCTGGTCATGGTGCTCCGACCACCGAGCGGTCAGGGTTCGGCAGGGTATTCGGCGTCGACGACCACAGCCAGCTTGCGCAGGAGGCGGTTGAGGGCGGCCAGTTCCTTGGGCGTGAGGGCGCCGAGGAGGTTGCGCTCGGCCTCGCCCCGCAGGGCCATTGCCTTGCGCCAGACGTCTGCCCCGCGGGAGGTGGCCTCGATGGTGACGCTGCGACGATCGGTGCGGCTGGGGCGGCGCTTGATCAGGCCAGCCTTCTCCAGGCTGTCCAGGCGCCCGGTCATGCCGGCCGGGGAGACGTCGGCCGCCTGCGCCAGCTCGCTGGGCGAGGCGGTGCCGGGGGTGTCGCGGATCATCAGGGCGTGCAGCGTCTCGTACTCGTGGACCTGCAGGCCCACCTCGGCCGAGGCCCTGCGGGTGGCCTCGCGGGTATGGCGCTTGATCCGGGAGATCCGCACCATGGCCAGCTCGACCGGCTCGTCGAAGTCGATGTCGATCCAGTGGTCCCGCCAGCGAGCGACGTGCCGCTCGGCGAAGTCCTCAGCCATGCCGGGCAGGATAACCGGCGGCGCCTCCGGCGGAGATAATTCGCTGGCAGATATTTCGCTGGCGAACTATCTTGAGCCGGTCCGGCAGCAGCGTCCGAGGGAGAGACATGGCCAGCAGCATGGACCCTGCAGCTTGGGCGTCGCCGGCGTTCCGCTGGCTTCTGGCCGGGCGGACGGTCACCAGCCTGGGCTCGGCGATCGCCCCGGTCGCCTTGGCCCTGGCGGTGCTGCACCTGGGCGGCTCGGCCACCGAACTCGGGCTCGTGGTGGCGGCGTATGCCCTGGTCGAGGTGCTGACCACGCTGGTCTCGGGGGTGATCGGCGACCGGTTCTCGCGGACTTTGCTGATGCGGGGGTCAGCCTGGCTGGCCGGGCTCGCCCAGGCCTTCGTGGCCGTGGCCCTGGTGATGCAGTGGGCGAGCGTGCCGCTGCTGGCGGTGATGGGTGGGGTGAACGGAGCGCTGGCGGCGTTGGCCGGGCCGAGCTCGCGGGCAGTGGTGGCGCAGACCGTTCCGGCCGAGGCTCTGCCCAATGCCATCTCGGCGCTGCGACTTTCGCAGAACACGGCGATGGTGGCGGGATTCAGCCTGGCCGGGGTGCTGGTGGGGTTCTTCGGGCCGGGGGTAGCGATTGCGGTCGACGCGGGGACCTTTGCCGTGGCGGCGCTCTGCTTCACCGCCATGAAAGTGCAGCCGCAGGCCATGCCGAGCAGCGAGTCGCTGCTGAACGATCTGGGGGCCGGTGCGCGGGAGGTGTTCCGGCACACCTGGTTGTGGGTGCTGATCGGGCAGGCGCTGGTCTATCACCTGGTCTACGGCGGGGTGCAGGGCGTGGTCGGGCCGATCGTGCTCACCCGGGAGTTCGGTGACCAGGCCTGGGGGCTGTCGCTCGCCGCGCTGATGGCGGGGTTCATGGTCGGAGGGGTGATCAGTCTGCGCTTCCGGCCGCGGCGGCTGTTGTTCTCCGGCACCGCTTTTCTGGCCCTGACCGCCTGCTTCCCGCTGGCGATGGCCCTGAACGTACCACTGCCGGCGATCCTGCTGGGCGCCTTCGTGCACGGCGTCGGGCTGGAGATCTTCAGCGTGAACTGGGATCTGGCGATCCAGCAGCAGATCCCGCCGGACAAGCTGGCCCGGGTGTACTCCTTCGACCAGGTGGGCTCGTACGTGATGCGCCCGCTTGGCCTGGCTCTGACCGGACCGCTCGCCCAGAGCATCGGCGAGCATCGCTGGTTGCTGGCGACCGCGTCCGTCATGGCGGGATCAACTGCACTGGCGCTGATCCCGCCATCGGTACGAAACCTCAGGCGGCTCTAAGGGCTAGGCAGGATAGCGCCGCGGTGTCCAGACCACCGAAGTGCCGTCGGGGCGGGTGCTGATCCGGGTCTGCGACGAGCCGATGATCAGCAGCGTGCGCATGTCCACGATCTCGGGGTCGAGTTCACCCAGCTCGACCACGGTCAGCTTCTCCTGTGCCGAGCCGATCGCCCGGCCGACGATGACCGGGGTGGCCGGATCACGGTGGCGCAGCACGATGTCCCGGGCCAGGGCGACCTGCTGACGGCGCTCCTTGGAGGCCGGGTTGTAGATCGCGATGACCAGGTCGGCGGCGGCCACGGCGTCCAGTCGCTGCTCGACCACGTCCCAGGGCTTGAGCCGGTCGGACAACGAGATGGTGCAGAAGTCGTGGCCCAGCGGCGCTCCGGCCCGGGCCGCCACCGCCTGCGCGGCGCTGACCCCCGGCAGGATGCGCACCGGGATGTTCTTGTAGGCGGGCTCGTCGGCCACTTCCAGGACCGCCGAGGCCATGGCGAAAACGCCCGGGTCACCAGAACTCACCACCACCACGCGGCGCCCCCGCAGAGCCAGGTCCAGGGCGAAGGCCGAGCGTTCCGACTCCACCTTGTTGTCCGAAGCATGGCGCTTCTGGCGGGGATTCACCGGAACGCGGTTGAGATACGTGACGTAGCCGACCAGGTCGTCGGCCTCGGAAAGGGCGTGCTGCACCTCAGGCGTGGTCCAGTCGCGCGGGCCGGGACCCAGGCCGACCACCACAACCTCTCCCCCGCTGGCCTGCGCCGAAGGCGCCTGGCCGACCGTGGCTTCACCCTCGTTCAGGGGGCCCGGCATCAGCGCGATCGACATGTACGGAACGGCCTGCGGATCCACATCGGCCAAGGCCGAGGTGCGCTGCCGATCGCTGCTGGCGCGTTCCACGTACCAGGCCCGGTCCAGCTTGCCGGCCGCCTCGAAACCCTCGCGCACCCCTTCGAAAGTACGCCCCAGCTTCATCACCACCGCCGCATCCGTGGTGCTGAGCCGCTGCGCCAGCTGCTCGGGGGGAAGCGTTCCCGGCAGGACGGTGAGCACCTCGTCGCGCTCCACCAGCGGACGGCCGAGGGCAGCCGCGGCCGCGCTGAAAGACGTGATGCCGGGCACCACCTCGGTCGGGTACCGGTGAGCCAGCCGTTTGTGCATGTGCATGTAGGAGCCGTAGAAGAACGGGTCGCCCTCGGCCAGCACCACCACGTTGAGGCCGGCTTCCAGGTGCGAGGCCAGGCGTTCGGCGGCGGTGGTGTAGAAGGCGTTCATCGCACCCTGGTAACCGCCCGGATGATCGACCGTTTCGGTGGTGACCGGGTAGATCAGCTGTTCTTCGATCTGCCCGGGCCGCAGGTAGGGCTCGGCGATCGAGCGGGCGATGCTCCGGCCGTGCCGGGCGCTGTGGTAGGCGATCACGTCGGCCGCCCCGATCAGGCGAACCGCCTTGACGCTGACCAGTTCCGGGTCGCCCGGGCCGAGCCCGACGCCGTAAAGAGTGCCGCTCATTCCTTCTCGCTCGCGATCGCGTTGACGGCACCGACGGTCATCGCGCTACCGCCGCGGCGGCCGTGCACGACGACATAGTCCAGCCCGAGGGGGTTGCTGCTCAGGGCCAGCTTCGACTCGGCCGCCCCGATGAAACCGACCGGGATGCCGAGGATCGCAGCCGGGCGGGGAGCCCCGTCACGGATCAGCTCGAGCAGCCGGAACAGCGCGGTCGGGGCGTTGCCGATCGCCACCACACTGCCTTCCAGCCGGTCCATCCACAGATCGATGGCGGCTGCGCTGCGGGTGGTGTTCAGCCGGGCGGCCAGATCGGGCACACCGGGCTCGTTGAGGGTGCAGACGATCTCGTTGGCGCGGGGCAGCCGGGCCCGGGTGATGCCGCTGGCCACCATCTGCGCGTCGCACAGCACCGGGGCGCCGTCGAGCAGGGCCTGCCGGGCGGCCTTCACCGCGTTCGGGCTGTAGGCGAAATCGGCGGCCAGATCGGTCATCCCGGAGGAATGAATCATCCGGACCAGGACCCGCGCCACGTCTTCGGGCAGGGCCGCCAGGTCGGCGGCGGCCTCGGACCGGATGGTCGCGAACGACTCGCGGTAGATCTGCGCGCCGCTCGCCTCGTAGAACCCCGGCCAGGGAGTTGTGTCAGTCATGTTGCGGGGATTCGTCTTTCGTTCCAATGCTTGAGGACGCCGCCACGTTGCGGTCGGTTTCGCCGAGTGTTCCGAGCACTCGGTAGCCGCCTTCGGCCGCCAGCAGGGCCACCGCTCCGTGCGGGGTGCCGCAGGCCCGGCCGCAGCCGGCCCAGTGCACCAGTGGACCTTGCGGGGTGACGGCTTCGGCGAAGATGCGGGCGTCGGCCTGTACGTCGGTGAGCGACTTGGCGCAGCCCGGCTGCCCGGCGCAGGCGGTGACCCGGGACCAGGCGGATGCGGCTTCGGTGACCAGGCCGGTGGAAGCCAGGAGTTCCTGCGCGGCCAGGGCGGCGGGAAGTTCGAGATCCCGGATGATCACCCGCCGCCAGGGGGTGATCCGAAGCGGGGTCTGCTCGGCCGCGGTGCCGTCGAGCAGCCGGCCGTCCAGCACGGCGGCAGCGAACTCGTCAGCCGGGTCCGCGCCGTCCAGTTGTTCGAGCTCAGCCAGCTCGGTATCGGTCGCCAGCTCGCAACAGGCGACCACAGCGTCCATTTGCTCGCTGTTCAGGATGCCCAGCGGAACCACCGCACAGACCGCGAACCGGCCGTCCTTCTGCTCGGTCAGGCCCGGAGCGGTGGACCGGTCAGCCTGCGGTTCCTTGTCCAGGTCGATCGAGGTTCCGAAACCGTCGGCCGCCAGCGCGGCCACCATCGCGTCCGCGCCCCCGGGCAGTTCCTGCACCCGCCAGGCCTTGCTCCCCTGCTGCGAGCGCTCGGACAGGAAGACCGTGGCCGCATACAACGCTGCCTCGACCACCCGGGCACGCCCGAGCTCTACCCCGGCGGAGGAGCCGGACGCGCTAAGCACAAACCGCCCCGGCTGAACCGCCCGGACCAGGACGTCGGGCTCTTCGCCGGCGATGTCACCAGTGCCGTCGTCCAGGCCGAACATGAACCGCCCGGGCAGCTCCATCAGATCCCGCCGGGCACACAAGCCGCCGTCGAGAGCACCAACCAGCTCGCCGACGTCCTCAATCGAGGTAAACCCGACACCCGACAAAGGGGAGGCAAGAATGTTGCGCACCCGCTCGTGCGTGGGGTGCGGCAGCAGCCCGAGGGCGGCCATCCGCGCTTCCAGCGGACCCAAATTCTCCGCCGCAACCCCTCTGACCTGCATGTTCCCGCGCGAAGTAAGACCGAGATCGCCGTCCGCCAGTTCCGCTGCAACGTCCCGCAGACCGCGCAGCGTGGCCACCGGAAGGGCTCCCCCGGGCGCGCGGAAGCGGGCCAGCGCGCCGTCCGACGCCTGGAAGGGACGCAGGACTCCCGGACAGGAGTCCGCCGTTACTCGCTGCACCGGCATCGGCGCCACCCGTCCAACCACGCCGCCGATCCTACGTGCCCCCGGCCGATGCCATCCCGGGACCAGCGGTCCCGTTCTGCGCCCAGGAACCGGGTCAACCGTCCTTTTCGGGATCAGGCTCACAAGTCGCCGTGTTGCTGGACCCCGTCGCGGACGTCCACAGTTCTTGGTTTCTCACCGGCGGACAGTTCGCTCGAGCGGAGGTGTGGCAGGTGACCGTGTGCCTCACGCCCAGCCCCGCTGGCGGGGGTCGGGAGGCAGGCGGGGGTTGAGGAGGTGGGCGACGAGGGCGGTCCAGCCGGTTTGGTGGGTGGCGCCCAGGCCTTCGCCGGTGTCCCCGTCGAAGAATTCGCTGAAGGTGGGGTGCTCGGACCACAGCGGGTCGTCGGTGGCCTCGATCCGGTTTCCGTCGGCCGGGCGTTTGCCGTTGACCGGCTGGAACAGCGCAGCCAGGCCGCGGTCGATCATGTCGGCGGCCTCGACCAGGGTGCAGTGGTTGCCCGAGCCGGTGGGGATCTCGATCGTGAACGTGTCGCCGAAGTGGCGGCCGTAGGTGCGCAGCTTGTCTGCCAGCAGCACGTTCACGGGGAACCAGACCGGACCCCGCCAGTTCGAGTTACCCCCGAACAAACCGGTGCGGGACTCTCCCGGCTCGTACTCGATCGAGGCGCTGCGGCCATCGATCACGGTCGTTACCCCGGAGCGCACCGCCGCCGACATCGACCGGATGCCGTACGGAGACAGGAACTGCTCCGGGTCGAACATCCGCTCCAGAATGCGCCGCAACCGCTCGGGGTCGAGCAGCGAGAGCAGCATCTTGCGCCCTCCCTGCCCCTTGGCGAACAGCAGGGGGCCGACCAGTTCGGGGCGGCGACGCTGCAGCCAGCGCAGCCGGGCGGTGACGTCGGGGCATTCCTCGTTGATCCAGGAGGGCACTTCGGTGGCGCCGAGGATCGGCAGCAGACCCACCATCGAGGGCACCCGCATCGGCTGGGCGCTGCCGTCCGGGCCGACCAGCACGTCGTAGAAGAAGCCGTCGTCCTCGTCCCAGAGCGAGACCTCGTGCGAGCCGAAGCTGGTCATCGATCGGGCGATGGCCAGGAAGTGCTCGAGGAACTTGGTGGCGGTGTCGTCCCAGGCCTTGTCGTAGCGGGACAGCTCCAGGGCGATCTTGAACATCTGCTGGCAGTAGAACGCCATCCAGCTGGTGGCGTCGGACTGTTCCAGCCGGAAACCGGGCGGCAGCGGGGCGGACCGGTCGAACAGGCCGATGTTGTCCATCCCGAGGAAGCCGCCCTCGAAGATGTTGGAGCCGGTGGAGTCCTTGCGGTTGACCCACCAGGAGAAGTTCAGCAGCAGCTTGGTGAAGACCCGGATCAGGAACTCGCGGTCGCGGTAGCCGTCGATCCGGTAGACGTGCCAGGTGGCCCAGGCGTGCACCGGCGGGTTCACGTCGCCGAACTCCCACTCGTAGGCCGGGAGCTGGCCGTTGGGGTGCATCGCCCATTCCCGGCACATCAGCACCAGCTGTTCCTTGGCGAAGTCCGGGTCGACGTGGGCCAGCGGGATGGCGTGGAAAGCCGTGTCCCAGGCCGCGAACCAGGGGTACTCCCACTCGTCGGGCATGGAGATGACATCGGCCAGCGAGACCTGGCGCCAGGTGGTGTTACGCCCGCCCTTGCCCCGGCGCGACTCCGGAGCCTCGGCTCCCGGATCGCCCTCCAGCCACTGCTCCACGTCGTAGCGGTACAGCTGCTTGCCCCAGAGCAGGCCGGCGTAGGCCCGGCGGGCCAGGTGCCGGTCGGAGTCGGGCAGGTCGAGATGTACCACCTTGCCGTAGAACTCGTCCGCCTCCCGGCGCCGCGACTTCATCACCGCCTCGAATCCCGGGCCGAACGTGTTGCTGTCCGGCATCTGCCGGCTCAGCCGCAGCTTCACGGTGACCGACTGGCCGGGGGCGACCGAGTCGAACGCGTACCAGACCGCGGCTTTGGTGCCCTCGTCGAACGGGTTGATGCTCTGCGTGTCGCCGTGCACGATCCGCTGATTGATGCCGTCCTTCGGGTGGGCGCTGGTGTTGCGCTCGGCCCCGAACAGCGAGACCGCGTTGGTCTCATTGTCGCAGAACAGCATCACCGGAGCACCCTCGGCGGCCAGGTAGTAGGTGCCGAGCGAACCGTGCTGCACCTCCAGCGCTTCCATCCCGCCCACCGCCAGGGTCGGGGGCAGCAGCTGATTCATGTGGGCCCGGCGGGCATCCCGGCCCCAGGCCCAGGTGTTGCGCAGCCAGATCTGCGGCAGCAGGTCGAGCGGGGCCGGATCAGGGCCGTGGTTGGTGGCCCGGATCGAGATGCACAGGTCTTCCGGCGAGGCCTTGGCGTAGGTGACCATCACGTCGAAAAAGCGGTTCTGCTCGAAGATCCCGGTGTCGCCGAGCTCGTACTCCCGCTCGTCCCGGCCGCGCCGGGCGTTCTCGTCGCGCAGCTGCTGGTAGGGGTACTCGTTCTGGGGGTAGCGGTAGAGCCACTGCATCCAGCTGTGGGTGGGCGTGCCGTCGACCGCCCACCAGTACTCCTTGACGTCCTCGCCGTGGTTGCCCTGGCCGTTGGTCAGACCGTAGAGGCGTTCCTTGAGGATCGGGTCCTTGCGGTTCCACAGGGCGATCGCGAAGTTGAGAAAGCCGAAGCGGTCGCAGATCCCGCCCAGGCCGTCCTCCCCCCAGCGATAGGCCCGCGCGTGCGCATGCTCGAACGGGAAGGCCGACCAGGCGTCTCCATCGGCGGTGTAGTCCTCGCGCACGGTGCCCCACTGGCGACCGGCCAGATACGGACCCCACTGACGCCACGGGCTACCCGGGCCGGGAGACTCGGCGAGCCGGGCATGCTCGGCCGTTGGTTCGGCGGGCAGGCCCCAGGAGACGCCGCCGTCACCCCACGTCTGTTCCGAACCTTCTTCATCAGAGGACGATTCGTGCTCGGGTGCCGCTTCGTGCCCCCAGTAGGCGACCATCGCCTCGGCGACGTCCCGCTGCTCGGCCTGGCGCCGTTCCGCCTGACGGCGCTCGGCCTGGCGGCGGTCCTCGCCTCGCTTCTCGGAAACCTCGCGCGGGGTGGGGATCTGCGCCGCTTGGGCCGGCTTGGCCGAATCTTCGCCCGATGCGGCTTCCGGCTGCTTCGTCGCAGTCTCGGCTGCTCCTCGGGCCTGCTTCCTGGGCCTGGGTTTCTGTCCGGAGGTCACGGTCCAAGACTGCCGCGCCGAAGCGGAAGAATCCCGCCTAGCACGCGGAGCGCCGGGCGACTTCATCACCCGGATCGCGCCGGGCCGCCGGCGAAAACCAGTGAAATTCGGCGAACCGGTCAATCCTCCTGTGCCAGTTGCCGGTACAGCGCAGCCAGCTCCTGCACCAGGCCGTCGCCGCCCAGCCAGGAACCGGGCACCGGTAGCTGCCGCAGCAGTAGATCCACCGGCAGTTCCGGATGGCTGGGCAGTGGCAGCAGTTGCCCGGCGGCCCAGAACGCCACCGCGTCACCGCCCGGAGGGCCGGGTTTCGCCCGCTTGGTGGCGGAAACCTCCGCTACCGGGTCGGGTTCGGCCAGCGCCAGGGCGGCGCTGAGCACCTGCCGGCCCGGCGTCGCGGTGGGTGGTGGATCCACGGTGAATTCGGGCTCTTCAGGCTCCTCCACGTCTCCGCGCAGGGCCCGTAGCCGCTCCAGCAGGGCGGTCTTGGACCGGCCGCGCCAGCGCAGCAGCAGGAACGGGTCGTCGTCGAAACGCTCGGCCATCAAGTAGAACACGGCCGCGATGTGCTTGCAGGGCACCGCCTGGTCGGGGCAGCTGCAGCGCAGGTCGAGGTCGGCCAGGCGGGCCGGGAACAGCGGCGCCCCGATCTGGGCGAGCACCGGCTCCAGCTCGCGCGGGAACTGCCCGGCCAGCAGCTGGGCACTGAACAGGGCCTGCTCGGCCAGCGCCACCTCGGCCTTGGCCCAGACCAGCTCGCTAAACTTCTTCAGGCCGATCCGCACCCGGTACGGCGTGACCCGCGAGCCCTGCACGTCGGCCTTGACCTCGCCGGCGTCGATCTCCAGCGAGATGATCTGCCCCTTGCGGGCGTAGGCCCGACCGCGGGTGAGCCGGGTGCCCAGGGCGAACGACTCCAGCACCCCGATGAACCGGCGCGACCACCACTGCTCACCGATGTCACCGCGGGCGCTGCGGGCCATCAGGCCGTTCTCCACCGCCCGGGGCTTGCTGAACTTCGCGAAGTCGGCCATCAGCCCACCGCCGCCGGGTCGAGGGTCAGGAGTTCGCGCAGCTGACCGGTGTCCAGTTCGGTGAGCCACCCCTCGCCGGTACCGACGATCGAGGCGGCCAGGCCGCGCTTGTCGCGGATCATCGTGGCGATCCGTTCCTCCAGGGTTCCGGCACAGACGAACTTGCGCACCTGCACCGGGCGCGACTGCCCGATCCGGAACACGCGGTCGGTGGCCTGGTCCTCCACCGCCGGGTTCCACCACCGGTCCACGTGGATCACATGGTTGGCCGCGGTCAGGGTCAGCCCGGTGCCGCCGGCCTTGAGCGAGAGCACGAAGATCGGCGGGGCGTCGTGCTCACCGCTCTGGAACCGGGCCACCATCTCGTCACGCCGGCTCTTGCGCACACCGCCGTGCAGGAAGAGCACTTCCCGGCCGAAGCGGGCGGTCAGGTGGGTGCGCAGCATCTCACCGAACTCGGCGTACTGGGTGAACAGCAGTGCCTTCTCACCGGAGGCGAGGACTTCTTCCAGGGTCTCCTCCAGCCGGGCCAGCTTCCCGGAACGGCCCGGGACCCGGCTGCCGTCGCGCTGGAACTGGGCCGGGTGGTTGCAGACCTGCTTGAGCTTGGTCATCGCGGCCAGCACAAGCCCGCGCCGCTCCATCCCCTCGCTCTGCTCGATCCGGGCGAGCATGTCGGTGACCACGTTCTGGTAGAGCGCGGCCTGCTCGGAGGTGAGGTTGCAGACCACCTCGATCTCCAGCTTCTCCGGCAGGTCGCTGATGATGCTCTTGTCGGTCTTCACCCGGCGCAGGATGAACGGCTGGGTGACCGCCCGCAGCTTCTCCCGGGCCTCGTCCGAGCCGAGCCGCTCGATCGGCAGGGCATAACGTTTCTTGAAGTCGGCCGCCTCACCCAGCACCCGCGGGTTGGCGAACTCCATCAGGCTCCACAGGTCGGCCAGCCGGTTCTCGACCGGGGTGCCGGTGACCGCGATCCGGCGTTCGGCGGTGAGCGAGCGGGCCGCGGTGGCCGCCTGGGTGGCCGCGTTCTTCACCGCCTGGGCCTCGTCCAGCACGATCCGCCGCCAGCCGTACTTGCGCAGCATCACCGCGTCGCGGGCCAGCAGCGAGTAGGTGGTGATCACCAGGTCGGCCCCGGCCACGGCGTCGAAGAAGTCGTCACCCTGCGGCCGGCCGGCCCCGTGCTGGACGTGCACGCGCAGCCCGGGCGTGAACTTGGCGGCCTCCCGCTGCCAGTTGCCGACCAGCGACATCGGGCAGACCAGGAGCGTCGGCGCGGGGACGAGGTCGTGATCGGGCTGCGGCTGCGGCCGGTCCGAGGCGATCAGGGCCAGCAGCTGGACGGTCTTGCCGAGCCCCATGTCGTCGGCCAGAACCGCACCCAGGCCGACGGATTCGAGGAAGGCCAGCCAGGAGACCCCGCGCTCCTGGTACGGACGCAGGGTGCCCTCGAAATCGTCGGTGACCACGAACGTCTCGAATTTTCGCTCTTGCGGGGAGGCCAGGAAGTCGGACAGCCAGCCCGAGGCGTCCACCCCCGTGACCTCCAGTCCGGCCGGGCCTTCGGAACCGGCGCCGATCACCGAAAGGACGTCGGCGATGGACATGGTCTGCGGGCCGATCCGGCGCTGTTTGCGCAGGAATGTGCGGGCCTTCCTGAGCTTTTCCGGATCGACCTGCATCCATTCGCCGCGCAGCCGGACCAGCGGTTCCTGCGCCTCGATCAGGGCCTCGACCTCGGCGTCGCTGAGCAGCTGGTCGCCGATGGACAGCCGCCAGTCGTACTGCACGATGTCGTTCTGCCGGAAGACCGGTGTGCCCTCGACCCTTCCGGGCTGGGCCGCGGTGCCCGCCCGCAGCCGGGCACCCAGCCGCTGCGGTTTCGACCACCAGCCGGGCAGCTGCACTCCGAAACCGGCGCCGATCAGGAGTTCTGCCGATTCGGCCAGGAAGGCGTGGGCGCCGGCGTTGTCCAGGAGCAGCTCGACCGGCTCGGCCCCCAGCAGGGCTTCTCGCAGCGCGGGGAACAGGCGCAGTGCGCGGCCGAGCTCGGACAGGAGGGTCTCTTGCGGACGAGGGGCGTTGCGACGTAGGCGGGTCAGGTTGAGTTCGCGGTCCCAGATCTCCTGCGCGGTGAAGAAGATGCCGGGCTGGTCGGCGTCCTGCAGGCCGAACTCCAGTCGCCACAGCATGGCGTCCTCGGCGGGGCGCAGTTCGTCGGTGGCAGGGCGCAGGATGCTGGTCAGGTCGTCGTCGGTGGGCTCGAACAGCCGGAACCCGGCGCGCACCAGGCCGCCGTTGATCGTCTCGGCCTGCCAGGCGTCCAGGCCGTCGACCAGATTGCGCATCTGGCGTTGATTCGCTGGGAATGCCGGGTATTCGCCGTGCAGCGCCTGCCGCCAGCCCAGCAGCCCCAGTCCACCCTGGCCCGGGCCTCGTCCGAGCTTTGCCCTCACCCCGGCATCCACCAGCGCATCGACGGCGGCCGCGGCGCTTCGGTCGGCCGGTGCCTGCGCGTTCCAGGACGGCGGGAGCGCGCTGATCGCCTGGCGGAACCAGTCTCCGTCCTCGCCGGTGATCACCGGACGCCAGCGAGCTACGCCGTGGCCGTCGGGGGTCTCCAGAACTACCGGCAGGACGCGACCGCGGCTGATCAGGTTGGCTACGAACCGGTGCAGGGCGAGGAGAATGCGGACATCAGAACCCAGGACGATCGTTGCGGGCTCATCCTGGGCCGCCGGGTTCTGCGGTGCTGATCGTTCGTCCTGCGGTCTGGAGGCACCTTGGCCCTCGTCGGGCCGGCACATCTCTCGGCCCTCGTCGGGCCGGCGCACCTCTCGGCCCTCGTCGGGCCGGCGCACCTCTCGGCCCGCGGAGGAGTCAGCCGTCTCCTCGGCCAGCCGGGCGAGCAACCCCTCGGCCTCCTGGGCGGGCACCACGATCGTCCTCACCCGCCACTTGACCTGCGGGAACAACCGGGCCGACTCACCCTCGACACGATCGGCGGCCCAGCCCGAGCGCAGGTCCAGGAGCTCGGGCGAACCGCTCGGGGAGTGCTGGAACGAGGGCAGCACGATGTCGGCCGTGCCGTCCTTCCAGCCCTCGGCGGCCAGACCGGTGACGCTGCTGAGGGTGGCGCGCAGATCCTCGGCGGGGATGTCGAAGGGGTGCTCGCGAACCTTGGGACGCCGGCCGGTGCGTTCGGCGGGCACGGTGCGGACCTGTGGATCTTCGGCCCAGAGGACGAGGGAGCCGTCGTCCGCGGGATCTTTCTCGGCGAAGGACCACCAGGCATGAGCGACGAACACCGAGAAAGCGTAGGCCATGGTGAGCAGCACCTCCTGCTCGCCGGGGGTTGCGCAGCTGCCCGGGGGTTGGGTGGCTCGCTCCGGGCTGGCACAGTTGGCCCGTCAAGCAACCGCGGTGTGGTGAGACAGGAAGCCGGTGAGAATCCGGCGCGGTCGCGCCACTGTGAGCGCTGAGTCATGTTTCCGAGGTAATGGTCACGGCCGGTGAGGCTGGAAGGCCGGGAACCGACGAGGACGCCGAGCCAGGAAACTGTGCCGCACCGCAGCAACCCGCCGCGCGGACGGCGAGGAAGAGGACGTACGTGACCTTTGAGGCTCCTGAGCGCTCTGCTGTGCTGCTCATCTCCACCTCGGACACCGATCTGCTCAGCGCCCGCGCGAGCAAGCTGCCCTACCGGCTGGCCAACCCCAACCGGGTCACGGTGGACGACCTGGACGGCCTCCTGGAGGGAGTCGCCGTCGCCGTCGTGCGCCTGCTCGGGGGTACGCGGGCCTGGGAAGACGGTCTGGCCGCGCTGCTGACCAAGGGGGTGCCGGTCGTGGTGCTCTCGGGTGAGGCGCTGCCGGACGCCGATCTGATGCAGCGCTCCACCGTCCCGGTCGGGGTGGCCACGCAGGCGCACGGTTACCTGGCCGAGGGCGGCCCGGAGAACCTCACCGAACTGCACTCGTTCCTGACCGACACGCTGCTGCTGACCGGCTTCGGGTTCGAGCCGCCGCGCAGCACGCCGGTCTGGGGGGTGCTGGAGCGCACTTCTTCTGTTGCGGCCGGCTCTGCTGACCGCCCGACGATCGCGGTGCTCTACTACCGGGCCCACCACGTGGCCGGGAACACCGGATTCGTCGAGTCGCTGTGCTCGGCGGTGGAGGAGGCCGGCGGGCGCGCCCTGCCGATCTACTGCGCCTCGCTGCGGGCCGCTGAGCCGGAGTTGCTGGAGCTGCTCGGCACGGCCGACGCGCTGCTGGTCACCGTGCTGGCGGCCGGCGGTAACCGGCCGGCCAACGCCTCGGCCGGGGGCGACGAGTCCTCCTGGGACATCGGCGCACTGGCTGCCCTGGACGTGCCGATCCTGCAGGCGATCAGCACGCTGACCTCGCGCGAGCGCTGGATCGAGAACTCCGAGGGCCTGATCCCGCTGGATGCGGCCAACCAGGTGGCCATCCCGGAGTTCGACGGCCGGCTGATCACGGTGCCGTTCTCGTTCAAGGAGGTCGACTCCGAGGGCCTCACCCAGTACGTGGCCGACCCGGAGCGGGCGCTGCGGGCCGCGGGGATCGCGGTGGCGCACGCCCGGCTGCGGCACCTGCCGGCCGGATCGAAGCGAGTGGGTCTGGTCCTGACCGCCTACCCGACCAAGCACGCGCGGATCGGTAACGCGGTCGGGCTGGACACCCCTGCCTCGGCCCTGGTGCTGCTGAAGGCGATGCGCGAAGCCGGTTACGACGTGGGCCCCTTGGAGGGATCGGAAGCGCTGCCCGGCCTGGCCGCCATGGACGGCGACGCACTGATCCACGGGCTGATCGAGGCCGGTGGGCAGGACCTGGACTGGCTCTCCGAAGAAGACCTGGCGCGCAACCCGGTTCGTATCCCGGCGGCCGTGTACCGGCGCTTCTTCTCGACGCTGCCGGCCGATCTGCAGGAGGCGGTGACCGAGGCCTGGGGACCGGCGCCGGGTGAGATGTTCGTGGACCCACCGGGCGGCGCGCTGTCCTCGGGAGACCCGGACGGCGACATCGTGCTGGCCGCCATCATTTCCGGCAACATCGTGCTGCTTCTTCAGCCACCGCGTGGCTTCGGCGACAACCCCGTAGCGATTTATCACGACCCCGAACTCCCCCCGTCGCATCACTATCTGGCAGCGTACCACTGGCTGAATCTTGCTGTCGCAGAAGGCGGTTTCGGCGCCGACGCGCTGGTGCACCTGGGCAAGCACGGCACGCTGGAGTGGACTCCCGGCAAGACGCTGGCCCTTTCGGCCTCCTGCTCCCCCGACGCCGCGCTGGGCAATCTGCCGCTGATCTACCCGTTCCTGGTGAACGACCCGGGAGAGGGCACCCAGGCCAAGCGCCGGGCGCACGCCACCCTGGTCGACCACCTGGTGCCGCCGATGGCCCGGGCCGACTCCTACGGCGACATCGCCCGGCTGGAACAGCTTCTGGACGAGTACGCCGCGGTCACCGCGATGGACCCGGCCAAGGCCCCGCAGATCCAGACCCAGATCTGGACGCTGATGCACGCGGCCAAGCTGGACCACGACCTGGGCCTGGAGGAGCGGCCGCACGAGGCCGAGTTCGACGACATGATCCTGCACCTGGACGGGTGGCTCTGCCAGGTCAAGGACGCCCAGATCCGGGACGGGCTGCACGTTCTCGGTCAAGCCCCCGAGGGTGCGGTGCGGGTGCACCTGGTCACCTCGATGCTGCGGGCCCGGCAGTTGTGGGCCGGGTCTTCTTCGCTGCCAGGTCTGCGCGAGGCGCTGGGCCTGGACGAGGCCTCGGTCGGCACCGGGCTCGAGGACTCGGACGGTCTGGAAGAGGTGGACGCCGCGCAACTGGCCGCGGTGGCACTGGTCCAGGGCCTGGACGACGTCTCCTGGGACGTCGATGCGGTGCCGTCCGTGATCGAGTCGGTGCTGGCGTCCTCTGATTTCGCGGTTGATCCCTCGAAGGTCGACCGCGAAGGCCTTCAGGCCGTCCTGGAATTCGCTGCCACCGAGGTGATTCCGCGGCTGGCCGGGACGACCGACGAGCTGACGGCCGTGCTGCACGCCCTGGAGGGCGGTTTCGTTCATCCCGGCCCGAGCGGTTCACCGCTGCGCGGGCTGGTCAACGTGCTGCCGACCGGACGCAACTTCTACTCGGTGGACCCGCGCGCGGTGCCGAGCCGGCTGGCCTGGGAGACCGGGCGCTCGATGGCCGAGTCGCTGCTGGAGCGGTACAGGGCCGACGAGGGCGACTGGCCGCGTTCGGTCGGACTGTCGATCTGGGGCACCTCGGCGATGCGGACCTCCGGTGACGACGTGGCGGAAGTGCTGGCGCTGCTGGGCATCCGGCCGGTCTGGGACGACGCCTCCCGGCGGATCACCTCGCTGGAGGCGCTTTCCATCGAGGAACTCGGCCATCCGCGGATCGACGTCACCGTGCGGATCTCCGGTTTCTTCCGGGACGCCTTCCCGCACGTGGTCGCGATGATGGACGATGCGGTGAAGCTGGCTGCGGCCCAGGACGAGCCTTTGGAGCAGAACTTCGTCCGGGCGCACGTCCAGGACGATGTTGCCGCGCATGGCGACGAGCGCCGGGCCACCACCCGGATCTTCGGTTCCAAGCCGGGTACCTACGGCGCCGGGGTGCTGCCGCTGATCGACACCAAGACCTGGCGCAACGACGCCGATCTGGCCGAGGTGTACGCGGTCTGGGGCGGTTACGCGTACGGGCGCGGGCTGGACGGGCGGCCGGCCCGGGACGACATGGAGTCCTCGTACAAGCGGATCGCGGTGGCGGCGAAGAACTACGACAGCGTCGAGCACGACATCGCCGACAGCGACGACTATTTCCAGTACCACGGCGGCATGGTGTCCATGGTCCGTTCGCTGACCGGCACCGCCCCCAAGGCATACATCGGAGACAGCACCCAGCCGTCCGCCGTTCGTACCCGGACCTTGCACGAAGAGGTTTCGCGGGTCTTCCGCTCCCGGGTGGTGAACCCGCGGTGGGTGGCCGCGATGCAGCGGCACGGCTACAAGGGCGCGTTCGAGATGGCCGCCACGGTGGACTACCTGTTCGGTTACGACGCCACGACAGGTGTGGTCGCGGACTGGATGTACGGCAAGCTCGCCGAGACGTACGTGCTCGACGAGGGTATGCAGAAGTTCATGAACGACTCCAACCCCTGGGCGCTGCACGGGATCACCGAGCGGTTGCTGGAGGCGGTCGAGCGTGGGCTGTGGGCCGAGCCGGATCCGGAGCAGCTGGACGCGCTGCGTGAGGTGTTCCTGCGGACCGAGGGCGATCTCGAAGGTAAGTGAGTTTCAGCCGGTGGCTTTGGCGTAGGCGGCCGGGGTCGACCCGATCGCCGCGCTGAAGTCCCGGATCAGGTGGGCCTGGTCGCTGTAGCCGAGATCGGCGGCGATCCGGGCCCACTTCACGTTCTCGCCGTTGCGCACCGACTCGGCCGCGTCGAGCAGGCGGTACCGGCGCAGCACCCAGGTCGGGGAGACTCCGGCGTACTCGGCGAACATTCGCTGCAATGTACGGACGCTGGTACCCGACTGGGCGGCCAGCTGCTCCGCTTTGCGGATGGTCCGGTCGGTTTCGGCGCACCGGGCGATGCGGGCCACTTCGCGGGCGGGTTCGGCTCGTTCCGGTTTGACTGCTGTTTCTAGTGCCTGCCGCAGGACGGCCACTTTGGTGAGTTCGTCGTCCGTGCTTTGAATGCTGTCGATCAGCGCGGTGTCGTCGGTGCCGATGGCCTGGCCGAGCAGTACCACCCGGTCGTTGTACTCGGCGGCCGGGCCGGTCAGGAAGGCGCCGAGACCGCCGGGGGTGGTCATTGCGGCCACGCAGATGCCTTCGCCGGACATTCTCCGGCTGGAGCGGTTGAGCAGGACCCCTTCCAGCTCGGCGGTCGTCGGCGGACTGGTCTGCCCGGCTTCCGCTGCTGTGGGGCTGACTTCCCTGAGGCTGACTCCTCTGGGGCTGACCTCTCTGGGGCTTACGTAGAGGTTGGCGCAGGGGTGGGTGAGCAGTTCCTGGACGTGCTGGCGGCCGGGCGGCAGGGCCCAGCTCACCACCCAGAACCAGCTGATCAGGCCGTCCAGCTCCGGGCCGGCCGGGTGCCGGTTGAGCTGGTAGCGACGCTGGAAGGCGGCGGGCTCGATGATGCCGCGGCTGTCCTCGCTGACCGGTCTGGGCCCCACGCCTGAACCTTACTGTTCGTGCTGCTGTCGCGGTTCTTCAATCAAGACTGTCGGACCCTCTCGGTAGCTTGATCGGCATGACAGAAACCATGCCCACCGGTCCGCACCTGGTCAGCGTTCTGGACGCGCTTGCCGATCTGCTCGCCCAGGCTCAGCCGGAGCACTACAGCAACGCCACTCCGTGTGACGATTTTGATGTCGCCGTGCTGCGCAGCCACATCCTGGCCTGGGCCCAGTTCTTCACGGTCTCGCTGGAGCAGCCCGACGGCAGCGGGGATCAGCTCGATGTCGACACCTACGAGGCTCCGGCCGATCCGGCGGAGGCGGCGGCGCTGCTGCGTTCGGTCGGGCAGCGGATCAGCGCCTGTATCGAGGGCGGGGTGGCCTCGGCGCCGGTCACGTTGTTCGGCAGCCCGATGCCCGGCTGGATGGTGATGGGGATGTGCCTGGGTGAGTACCTGGCGCACGGGCACGATCTGGCCCAGGGGCTCGGCCTGCCCTGGAACCCGCCGGCCGAGGCGGTGGCCACCGCGCTGGAGTTCATGCCGATGATGCTCACCGACGACTTCCGGGGGCCGGACAAGAGCTTCGGTTACCCGGTCGAGGTGCCCGAGTCGGCCTCGGACCTGGACAAGCTGGTGGCGTTCACCGGGCGCGACCCGTACTGGAAGGCCGCCTGAGCAGGAGGTTCCGCGGACTGGATCTCGCACTTCGGCGGCAGCACCGCCAGCGGGTGCCGGACGGGCCGTGGCCTGTGCGGATCGGCCGACCTGGGGGAGGCTCGGCTGCTGAGCCTTCCCCGGGCCGGTGTGGGCGTTGGCCTGTGCTTTGGCCTTGGGCCGGTTACTGCGGGCGGCGGTTGACCACGTCGCCGATCACGATGATGGCGGGCGGGCGGATGTTCTCCCGCTCGGCCACTTCGCCGATCTCGGCCAGGCTGGAGACGGTGACCCGCTCGGCCGGCATCGAGCCGTCCTGGATCACCGCCACGCCGGTCTTGCCGTCCCGGCCGTGGGCCATCAGGGTCTCGGCGATCGCGGGCAGGTTGGCCACGCCCATCAGCACCACGATGGTGCCGTGCAGCCGGGCCAGAGCTGTCCAGTCGATCAGTGAGTCGGGGTTGTCCGGCGGCAGGTGGCCGGACACGATCACCGCCTCGTGCGCCACCCCGCGGTGGGTCAGCGGGATACCGGCCAGCCCGGGCACCGAGATCGCGCTGCTCAGACCGGGCACGACCTGGACCGGCACGCCGGCTTCCAGGCAGGCTTCCAGCTCTTCGGAGCCGCGGCCGAACACGTACGGGTCACCGCCCTTGAGCCGGACCACGAACTTGCCGGCCAGGGCGTGCTCGACCAGGGCCGCGTTGATCGCTTCCTGTGACATCGAGCGGCCGCGGGGCAGCTTGGTCGCGTCGATCAGCTCGACCTCGGGGCTGAGCTCGGGCAGCAGGCTGCGCGGGCCCAGGCGGTCGACCACCACCACGTCGGCCTGACCGAGCAGCCGGCGGCCGCGCACGGTGATCAGGTCCGGATCGCCCGGGCCGCCACCGACCAGAGCCACTCCGGGCAGCTTCTGCGGCGCCATGTCGGCCCGGGTCTGCTCACCGCGGGCCTGCTTGCGCCGGGCGAGGATCTCGTCACCGGCCCCGGAACGCAGCCATTCCAGCAGGCTGTCGCGCACCACGGCGGCCCGGATCGGGTCGGCGCCGTGCTCCGAGCCCGGGCCGATCGACTCGCTGGCCACGGCGATGCGCAGCCCCCGCCACTCGCCGCTGGCCGGGGTGGAAGCCGTACCGGCCGCGCCCCGATCGGCGCGCACGCAGAACACCCGGTGCTGCTCGGCCTCCTCGGCCACGGCCGCGTTGACCTCGGGGTTGTCGGTCAGCGCGAGGACGTACCAGGCGCCTTCCAGGTCTCCCGAAGCGAACGAGCGGCGGTGCCAGGTGATCTCGTCAGCCCCGGCCATGCCTTCGATGGCGGCGGTGACCTCGGGGGCGATCAGCTCGATCCGGGCACCCACGTCGAGCAGGGGCGGGAGCCGGCGCTGCGCGACGGTGCCACCGCCGACCACCACGACCCGGCGGCCGGTCAGATCGAGCCCGGCGATGTACGGCCTGTCCACTTGCGGCATTGTCTCAGGAACTCTTCTCGGTGACGCCCGCGGTGTCGAACGTTGCCATCTCACGCAGCACGGCGACAGCCGATCGGACCAACGGCAGAGCCAGGACCGCGCCGCTGCCCTCGCCCAGGCGCAGTTCCAGGTCGACCAGCGGGGTCAGGCCCAGATGCT
This sequence comes from Kineosporia babensis, assembly GCF_021129305.1. Classification (GTDB taxonomy): domain Bacteria; phylum Actinomycetota; class Actinomycetes; order Actinomycetales; family Kineosporiaceae; genus Kineosporia; species Kineosporia babensis. The sequence goes on from NZ_JAJOMB010000011.1 coordinate 160,067, forward strand.
GGAGGGCGACGGCGTGACCGGGCTCGGCGGAGCGGTGACCGGCCAGGCACGCGTCCAGGGCAGCGGGCGCGAGGGCGGCGGCGACCAGGGCGGCGGCGCCGGCGATGACCCCGTCCAGCACGATCGGGACGCGGTGGGCGGCGGCACCGAGGATGAACCCGGCGATCTGGGCGTGCTCCAGGCCACCGACCGAGGCCAGGATGTCGATCGGGTCCTGCGGGTGAGTGTCGTTCTCGGCCGTGCGACGAGCCAGCGCGACCCGGACCACGCCGACCTTGTGCCGGTGGGCCTCCTCGTCGATGCCGGTGCCGCGGCCGGTGACCGAGGCCGGGTCGGAGCCGGTGAAGGCGGCGATCAGGGTGGCCGAGGCGGTGGTGTTGGCGATCCCCATGTCACCGGCGACCAGGGCGCGGTAGCCGGAGGCGGCCAGCTGCCCGGCGATCTCGATGCCACTGGCCAGGCTCCGGATCGCCTGCTCGCGGGTCATCGCGGGGCGGACCGAGATGTCGTCGCTGCCCTTGCGCACCGCCCGGGCGATCAACCGGGGTTGTTCCGGCTGGATGTCGGTGGCGTCGACGGCCAGGGCATCTTCGGCCAACTCGAGGGGGGTGACCACGCCGGCGTCGACCACGACCACCGCGGCGCCGCTCTGCCGGGCGAGCACGTTGACGGCGGCGCCACCGGCCAGGAAGTTGGCCACCATCTGAGCGGTGACTTCCTGCGGCCAGGGGCTGACGCCCTGGGCGTGAACGCCGTGGTCAGCTGCGAACACCGCCACCGCAGCCGGAGACGGGTCGGGCGGCGGGCAGGTTCCGGCCAGCCCGGCCAGGCGGATCGAGACCTCTTCGAGCACGCCGAGGGCGCCGGCCGGCTTGGTCAGACGGGCCTGCTGGTCCCGGGCGGCCTCCAGTGCGCTCGGGTCGGCCGGCCGGATCGCGGCGAGGGCTGCGTCGAGTGTGGCCTGAGCCTGCTCCAGGCTCTGGGGCTGGTTCGGAGGCTGCTCGGGGCTCGGTTCCTGGCCCTGGACGGCGGTCATGTGGTGCTCCTGGCGTTGTCGGGGCGGGTGACGCCTGGTCGGCGTGATGGTCCCACCGGGGTGGTGCTCGTCCGGACGCTGGTCGGGACGTATTGGTTGTCTGCGGCGTCGTGGTCGGCGGCGTCGCCGTCTGCAGCGCTGGGACCGATGACCAGCAGGGGCAGCGCGGCCTGCCGCCGGACCGACGTCCTGACAGCATGCGGCGCCCGGGCAGGGGTACTGCTCGGGCGCCTTACTGACTCGGCCCGGCACCTCGGCGGGGTAACCGCCTCAGGCCGGACCGCGTCCATTGTTCTGGATCTTGAACTACTGCTGCGGGGCGGGGTGCACGGCCTGGTTCAGGGCCGCGGCGAACTGGTCCGAGGTGGACTCGTCGCGCACCGCCACCCGCAGCCAGCCGGAGCCGAGGCCGGGGAAGGTGTCGGCCCGGCGCACCGCCCAGCCCGCCTGACGCAGCCGCAGGTGCACGCCCGCCGGGTCCGGCCCGCCGGCCCGCAGCAGGACGAACGGAGCGGCCGCGGGGCCGAGCACGTCCACGTCGGGAACCTCGGCCAGGGCCCCGATCAGGTGCTCGCGCGCCTCGGCCTGGCGCTTGGCGAAACCGTCGGCCTCGGCCAGCGCCTCCGGCGTGGTGACGGCCAGCGCGGCCTCCACCGCCAGCGAGTTCACCGCCCACAGCGACTGGGTGGCCGCGCAGGCGCGCAGGAGTTCCGGGGCGCCCAGCAGATAACCGATCCGCAGACCGGCCAGGCCCCAGCTCTTGGTGAGGCTCCGGACCACGACCAGGCCGGGCACGTTCGGCGCGGGCCGCTGCGGGCTACCGGCCAGCGACTGCGACTCCCCCGGAACCGCGTCCATGAACGCCTCGTCGACCACCAGCACCCGGCCGGGGCGAGACAGCGCGATCAGGGTCTCGGCGCGGTGCAGCACCGACGTCGGGTTGGTCGGGTTCCCGACCATCACCAGGTCGGCGTCGTCGGGGATCATGCCCGGATCGATCTGGAACGGCGGGGCGAGCACCACCCGCTGCACCTCGTGGCCGGCCGCCAGCAGCGCGGCCTCGGGCTCGGTGAACTGCGGGTGGATCATCACCGCGCGGTGCGGGGCCAGCGCCCGGGCCAGCAGCACGAAGGCCTCGGCGCCACCGGCGGTCAGCAGCACCTGGTCGGCCGGGCGGCCGTGCCGGGCGGCGATCGCCTCGGTGGCGGCGCGCGGATCGGGGTAGGCGGCCAGGTCGGCCACCGCGTCGCGCAGCCGCTGCTGCAGCCACTGCGGGGCGGCACCACGCACGTTGACGGCGAGATCGACCAGCCCCGGAGCCACCTCGGCGTCACCGTGGTGACCCAGGTCCTCGGCGATGTACGCCTCGTCGTAGGCGCCCGGCTCGGTGCTCATCGCGTAGGCGCCCGGTGAGGCCTGCTGGGCCGGGGCACCCTGCGCCACCCGGCCCAGGGCGACCGTGACACCGCGGTAGGTGTGCTTGTTGCCGATCAGCTGCGCGTCCGAAGCGAGCACCGCGGCCTCGGCCACCGAGGGCACCCCGACCAGCCGTTCGGTCGTGGGCGAGGGATTCGGGACCTGCTGGCCGGCCAGGACGTCGGCGGGCAGGAACTTCAGCGGGACGTTCAGCACGTCGGCCAGCTCGAGCAGGGCCTCCTCGCTCTGCTTGGCGTCGACCGTGGCGATCGCGATCACGTCGCGGGCGCGCAGGCCGGCCATCGACAGCGCCTGGCCCATCGCCATCCGCACGTCCCGGATGCCGACGCCGCGGCGCGAGCCGATGCCGACCACGATCTGCTCGCCGGTGCCCTGCAGGTCCAGGTGCAGGCTGCCGGTGATCGGGCCGATCGTGTTGTAGCGGTCGCGGATCTCCTCGGGGCTGCGGCCGTCGGTCGCGCCGGTGTCGGAAGCTGCGGTGGTCGACATCAGGCTTTGACCTCTCTTCCTCTACCGGGGGCACCGGTCGAGATACGGGCAACGTTCAGGCGGGCGGCCTCGGTCAGGCGCAGCGCGGCGCCCGGCATCGAAGCCCAGTGCAGATGGAGGTAGGAGGCATGGACACTACCTTCGACGAATCCCTCCCGTTGCCGGCTCCCGTCCGGGGCCGTCCATTCCCAGGCAGGGGTGACACCCGTGCCCGGACGGCAGGCCGTCCGGTGGAACTCGTGGCCACGCACCGTTGCGCCGGCGGTGGCGAGGACGGAGTCACTCATCGCAGTCGCCTCTCTGTATCCCAGGGTGAGCCGGCCGGTCATACTCGCGTCCGTGTCCAGCACACCGCACATCTCCCGATCATCGAGAGAGCGTGCCAGGTAGAGCAAACCCGCGCACTCCGCCACGATGGGAGCTTGAGCTTTTGCTTGGGCAGCAACGGCAATTCGTAACGGACGGTTGGCCGACAGTTCCTCTGCGTAGATCTCGGGAAAGCCTCCACCGATCACCAGCCCGCTCGTGCCCTCCGGCAGGCGCTCGTCCTTGCGCGGGTCGAAGGTGACCACATCGGCCCCGGCCGCCGTGAGCAACTCGGCGGTTTCGGCGTAGGAGAAGGTGAACGCGGCCCCGCCGGCCATCGCCACGACCGGCCGGCCGAACCCGGTTCCTGACCTTCGGCCCTTCTTTTCGGGCCAGAGGTCACCGGTTTCCGCAACAACCGTCGTTTTTCGAGCCGCCTCGATCTCGTCCGCGGCGTTCCAGGCCGGGCCGGGAAGCTCCGGGGCTGACCGGGCGAGGGCCAGCACCGCGTCCAGGTCCACCGCGTCGGCCACTACCGCACCCAGCCCGCGCACCACGTCCACGGCTTCCTGGGAGCGCTCGGCGGCGGGCACAAGACCCAGGTGCCGAGAGGGCGTCGCGAGTGCATCGTGACGGCGGATCGCGCCGAGCACCGGGATGCCGAGTTCTTCCAGCGCCAGCCGCAGGATCATCTCGTGCCGGTCGGAGCCGACCCGGTTCAGGATCACGCCGCCGACCCTGATCCGCGGGTCGAACCCGGCGAAGCCCTTGACCAGCGCGGCCACCGAGCGACCCATCGCGGTGCTGTCGACGACCAGCAGGACGGGGGCGTCCAGGGTGCGGGCCACGTGGGCGGTGGAGGCGAACTCGCCCCGGCCGGCGGCCCCGTCGTACAGGCCCATCACGCCCTCGATGACGGCCAGGTCGGTCGCGGCGGAGGCGTGCTTGAACAGCGGGATCAGGCGTTCCTCGCCGACCAGCCAGGGATCGAGGGTGCGGCCCGGGCGCCCGGCGGCGAGCGCGTGGTAGCCCGGGTCGATGTAGTCCGGGCCAACCTTGTGCGGGCTGACCGTCAGTCCCCGGGCGGCGAAGGCGGCGAGCAGGCCGGTGGCCACGCTGGTCTTGCCGTGGCCGCTGGCCGGCGCCGCCACCACGATCCGGGCGGTCATCGGCCGGTGGCCGAGGGGCGCAGGAGGGCGGTGATCACCATTCGATGCCCCGCTGGCCCTTCTGGCCCGCGTCCATCGGGTGCTTGATCTTCGTGGTCTCCATGACCAGGTCGGCCGCGTCCATCAGGTCGGGATGCGCGTCCCGGCCGGTGATGATCACGTGCTGGTGCCCGGGCCGGTTGCGCAGCGTCTCGACCACCTCGGCCACGTCCACCCAGCCCCACTTCATCGGGTAGGTGAACTCGTCCAGCACGTAGAGCCCGTGCTCCTCGGCGGCGAGCCGGCGCTGGATCTCCCGCCAGCCCTCCAGCGCGGCCTCGGCGTGCTCCTCGTCCGAGCCGGGCTTGCGCGACCAGGACCAGCCCTCGCCCATCTTGGCCCAGCTGACCGCGCCGCCCTCACCGGTCTGCTCGTGCAGCCGGCCGAGCGCCCGGAACGCGTTCTCCTCGCCGACCTTCCACTTCGCCGACTTCACGAACTGGAACACGCCGATCGACCAGCCCTGGGTCCAGCCGCGCAGGGCCAGGCCGAAGGCGGCGGTGGACTTCCCCTTCATGGTGCCGGTGTGGACGATGACCAGCGGCCGGTTGCGGCGCTGGCGAGTGGTGAGCCCGTCGCGGGGGACGGCCACCGGTTGGCCCTGAGGCATCAGGCGATCCTTCGTTCCGTCTGCTGGTTGACCTGGTCACGAACCATTCCGGCGAGCGACTCCGCGCGCAGGTCGTCCAGGGTGATGAGTTCTCCGCCGAGGCCGGCGGCGAGTTTTCCGGCCATGCCCAGGCGCACGATGCCGCGTTCGCAGTCCACCACCACGCTGCGGATGCCGCGGCGGGCGAACTCGGCGGCGATGGGCGTCGGGTCCTCCCCGGCGGTATGGCGGCCGTCGGTGACCAGAACCAGCAACGGACGCCGGTGCGGGTCGCGGAGCTTCTCGTTGCCGATCACGGTCCAGGACTTGCGCAGCCCGGCCGAGAGCGGGGTGCGGCCGCCGGTGGGCAGCCGGTCCAGACGCATCCGGGCGGCCTCGACCGCGCCGGTGGGCGGCAGCGCCAGCTCGGCCTCCTGACCCCGGAAGGTGATCAGCCCGACCCGGTCCCGGCGCTGGTAGGCGTCCAGGAGCAGGGAGAGCACGGCGCCCTTGACCGCGGCCATGCGCTGTTTGGCGGCCATCGAGCCGGAGGCGTCGACGCAGAAGAGGATCAGGTTGCCCTCGCGGCCTTCGCGCACGCCGAGCCGGATGTCGTCACGGCGCAGCACAACTGGGCCGCCCGGTAGCCGGCCGCGGGCGTGCTGCTGGCTGGCGGCGGCGGTCAGGGTGGCCGGCAGGTGCACCCGGCCCGAGCTGCGTTCGGACGTCAGCGGCAAGGTCGCGATGGTCCGGCCGGACTCGGTCAGTGCCCGGGAACGTCGCCCGGATGCGCCTTTTCCGAGGCCCGGAACCTTGAACGAGCGCACCTTGAACGGATTCGTGGCGGCGACCGCGTCCTGCGTCGCGGCCGGAGTCCGGCTTTCGGCGTTCTGCTGCGGGTTCTGGGTCGGGTTCTTCCCGGTCGGCTGCTGCCCCTCGGCCTGCTGACCTTCGGCCTGCCGGCCCTGAGGCTGCTGGTCCGGGTGCTGCTGGCTCTGGGTGCCCGGCTGCTCAGCCGGCCCCGTCGCCGAGTCCTGGTGCGAACCGGTGTCCTGGCGATCGTCCCCAGTTTCGCTCTGTTGGGAGTTGTTCGGGTCCTGGCCGCCGGGACCACCTTCGGGCCCACCGTCCGGGTCGGTCTCGGGCGGTTCGGGATCCTCGGGGGTGTTGTTGCGCAGAGCCTCGTCGAGCAGGTTCTCGTCCATACCGGGAGCGTCGAACGGATCCCGCCGACGCCGGTGCGGCAGCGCGAACATCGCTGCCACGCGGACATCTTCACTGGTTACCTTGCTCCGACCGGACCAGGCTGCATGCGCCCGGGCGGTGCGGGCGACCACCAGGTCGGCGCGCATCCCGTCCACGTCGAAAGCCGCGCACACGGCCGCGATCTGACGCAGGACGCCGTCGGAGAGCTCGACCGTGGCCAGGTGCTCGCGAGCGGAGACGATCCGCGCGGCCAGCTCGCGCTCGGCCTCCTGCCACTCCTTGATGAAGGCTTCGGGATCGGCGTCGAAAGCCAGCCGGCGGCGCACCACCTCGGCCCGCACATCGGGGTCCCGGCTGGCTCGCACCTCGACGGTCAGGCCGAACCGGTCGAGCAGCTGCGGGCGCAGCTCGCCCTCTTCCGGGTTCATGGTGCCGACCAGCACGAATCGCGCGGCGTGGGTGATCGAGATGCTCTCGCGCTCGATGTGCACGCGTCCCATGGCCGCCGCGTCGAGCAGCACGTCCACCAGGTGGTCGTGCAGCAGGTTGACCTCGTCCACGTACAGGATGCCGCGATGCGCCCCGGCCAGCAGACCGGGCTCGTAGGCCCGCACACCGGCGGACAGCGCTCGATCAAGGTCGAGAGAGCCGAGCAGACGGTCTTCGGTAGCACCCACCGGCAGCTCGACCAGCCGGGCCGGGCGCGGGTGGTGCTCGTGGCCGTGCGGCTGATCGGGGCAGTCCGGGTCCGGGGCGTGCGGGTCGCAGCCGAATCGGCAGCCGGAGATCACGTCCACCGGAGGCAGCAGGTTCGCCAGGGCGCGGACCGCGGTCGACTTGGCCGTGCCCTTCTCACCACGGACAAGCACGCCGCCGATGTCGGGGGCCACCGAGGAAAGAAGAAGCGACAGGACGAGATCGTCCATGCCGACAACGGCCGTCAACGGGTACGGGGGCACCTGGGGTTCCTCCACTCCCGGCGGGTCTCCACGCCCGCCGCTCGCGCACACCACGCCCAGGCGGGCGTGGGGACCTGATCGAAGTACCTGGCTTCCGGATCGTGTCCGGTCACAGTGGCGGGACCGCCCCGGACTCGGAGACCGGCCGATGTGGCCGTCCTCCTGCACCGGCGTTCCTCCGCACAGGTCGCCTCGGATACTGCCACATTCGGATGACCGGGCAATCCTCCGCACGAAGTCACGACCGCGGCCGACCCGGTGATCATGGGCGGCCCGGTGGCACGAACGGAAGATCGTCCGGCACACCCCCGTTGATCAGCCGCGTTACCGCCGCGACGTCCAGATGATCGGCCACCATGTCGGCGAGCGAGTCCAGCCGGGCCTCCCGCAGGGCGGAGAACGACGTGTCGGGCGCGACCTGGAAGCCGTCCCGCCCGGCCAGACCGGCCACCTCGGTGAGGAAGGCCCGGCGGAAGCCGTCGTTCTCCAGGGCGCCGTGCCAGGTCGTGCCCCAGACCGGGCCGCTGCGCCAGCCGTCCAGGAAGGCCTCGGCGGCGCTGAGCTGCGACTGCGGCGCCTGCGGATCCAGGGTGACCACACCGTGGTGGATCTCATACCCCGCGACCGGCTGCCCGAGCGCGGTTCCACTCGGCCGGGCCAGTACCTTCTGCGCGCCGAAGTCGGTGCGGGTCGGCAGCAGCCCGAGCCCGGGCACACTGCCCTGCCGGGATTCCACCTCGTCACTGACCAGGCGCCCGAGCATCTGGTGGCCGCCGCAGATGCCGAGGACCGGAAGGCCGGCGGCGGCGTGCTGGATGATCGCGTCGGCCAGGCCGGTGGAACGCAGCCAGGCCAGGTCGTTGACCGTGGCCCGGGTGCCCGGCAGCACCACCAGGTCGGAACCGGCGATCTCGGCACCGTGGTGGACCAGGCGCACGGCGACGCCCGGCTCGGCCGCGAGCGCGTCGACATCGGTGACGTTGGACAGGCGGGGCAGACGCGGCACCGCCACCCGGAGGACGTCAGTGCCCAGCGGCGCACGCATCGGCCCCCGGTCCTTCTCGAGGTCGAGGGAGTCCTCGACGTCGAGCCACAGACCGGTGAGGTAGGGCAGTACCCCCAGCACCGGACGCCCGGTGATCCGGTGGATCATGCTCAGCCCGGAGTCGAGCAGGGCCGGATCGCCCCGGAACTTGTTGATCACGAACCCGCTGATGTGCTTCTGGTCGTTCGCGTCGAGCAGGGCGAGCGTGCCGTGCAGGGCAGCGAACACCCCGCCCCGGTCGATGTCGCCGACGACCAGGACCGGAAGACCGGCCGGGCGGGCCAGGCCGAGGTTGGTGATGTCGCGGTGGCGCAGATTGATCTCGGCCGGGCTGCCCGCGCCCTCGCAGATCACCACGTCGAACCGGGACCGCAGGTCTTCGAGGGCGTTGAGGACGACCGGCAGCAGCTGCGGGGTGAGGTCGCCGTAGTCCAGGGCGCCGGCCTCGGCGAACGGGCGGCCCATCACCACGACCTGGGACGTGCGATCGCTGCCGGGCTTGAGCAGGACCGGATTCATCGCGGCCTCAGGCTCGATCCGGGCCGCCCGGGCCTGCATCGCCTGGGCCCGGCCGATCTCGGCCCCGTCCCGGGTGACGAACGAGTTCAGGGACATGTTCTGCGCCTTGAACGGAGCCACCCGCACACCCTGCCGGGCCAGCCAGCGGCAGAGCCCGGCCACCAGAACGCTTTTGCCTGCGTCGGAGGTGGTACCGGCCACCATCAGCCCGCCGCGCATCGACGTGAACGCCGGTTCCGGCGCGGCCGCGCCCTTTTCGCCCTGCACCGAACTCCCTGCCACCGTCATCGCCCCGTCATCGTCATCGCTTGGTCACCGTCATCGCCCTGCCACCGTCAACTCCCTTACCAGCGTCATCGGCCGGCTTCCTGGTCCTCCTGGCCCCGTGAGCCTTCTGGCCCCGTGGCGACCGAATCTCACTGCACCGCTTTTCGTCCACGCCGAGCCGTCATCAGCACTGCGGCCGCAGCGACAGCCGCCGCCAGTGCTCCCACAGAACGACCGAGCTTCACCGCCCGGCGCACATCACCGACGTCCGGCAGCGGGTTCCCCTCCCCCATCGCCGGCCGCGATTCTTCCTGCCCCCCGTAAGTATTCGTCCCGCCCAGACGCACTCCCAAAGCGCCCGCCGCCGCGGCCTCACACTGCCCCGCGTTGGGGCTGGGATGCTGTCCTCCGTCTCGCCGCCACACGGCCCACGCCTCACCCATCGTGCCCTGGACCACTGGAGCACAGACCACGGTGAGCAACCCGGTGACGCGAGAAGGCACCAGGTTGACCACATCGTCCACACGTGCCGCCGCCCAGCCGAAACGCTCGTACCGATCGGAGCGGTACCCCACCATCGCATCCAGCGTGTTCACCGCCCGATAACCGATCACCCCGGCCGGCCCGGCCAGCGCCGCCCAGAACAAGGGAGCCACCACTGCGTCTGAGGTGTTCTCCGCGAGCGACTCCACCGTGGCCCGGGCCAGTTCCGGCGGTTCCAGTTCGGACGGGTCCCGCGCGCACAGGTGGGTGAGCAGCTCACGCGCCTGCAGCACGTGTCCGGCCTCGAGGGCGACGGCCATCCGATCTCCTTCTCTGGCCAGGCTGGTACCGCCGAGCGCAGTCCAGGTGGCGAGGGCGGTCAGACCGGCCCGCCCCACCGGATGACCGGCACACAACTTGTCCACCCCAGCAACGGCCACGACCGGAACCCCGGTAGCGACGACAGCGAAGAGTGCCCCGCGCCGCCGGCTAGGCCGATAGAGACGTTGCTCGAGCCGACCGGCCCAGGAACCGAACAACGCCACCGGATGCCCCCGCCGAGGGTCACCGAAGACGGCGTCGGCCAGGACCCCGATCACGATCCCGGCGGCCCGTGCTCGCAGGTCACGGCCGGTCGACTGGACGAAGCTCATAGGCACGAATCCTGCCGCACCAGGCAGTCGGTTCCGCGCACGAGGGGTCCGGCATGGGGTCGAGGGCCTTCCTGAACTCCGGCAGCGCAACCTCACCGGCACTCCGTCGTGCCGGTAAGCCTGTGCTGACCGGCACGCACCGAAGAGTGCGCGCCGATCAGGTCACGCCGGCCGACCCGCGCCGATCAGCCCCTGTGCTGGGTCCTCTGTCCTGGGCCGAGTCCATCGCTGGGTCCGTCCGGTGCTGAGGTCAGCCTGCGCTGGGGTCAGCCTGCGCGAGTCACCGAGAAGTCGTCCGAGGCCCGGTCGCTCTCACTGTCCGAACCATCCGCCTCGTCCGCCTTGTCGTCGAGAACCGGGAGCCCGGAGACATCGGTGACTGGAGTCTCGATCTTCCGGACCGCCTCGTAGATCGCGGCAGCGTCCGGCTGACTCTCGGGTGAGTCCGGCCCGGCCTCACTGCTGCTCTTCTCCCCGGCCGCGTCCTCCTCGTTCGTGTGCCGGTCGCGCGAACTGCGCAGGACGCGAGTGAAGGCCGAGACCCCGAACGTCAGGTCGTGACCAACGGTTTCGGCCTCGACCTCCAGGGTGCGACCGGACCGCTCGTCCTTGACCCAGGCCCGCTCCCAGAGCCGGCCCGTGACCACCACCGGATGCCCCTTGCGCAGACTCTGCTGCGCACTCGTGGCCAGCGCCCGCCGACAGTTCACGCTCACATAGGTGGTGCGCCGGTCGACCCAGGTGTTGTTGTTACGGTCGAACCACGACGACGTGGAGGCCAGCCGGAAACTGGTCACGGTGTTGCCGTCGTCGAACGTGACGAAGCGCGGCTCGCTCGCGAGATTCCCCCGCAGGACTACCTGGATGTCGTTCACTGAGGACCCCTTTCGTCACCGGCCGAGGGCCGGGGATGGCCGGGCCGAATGCCCGAGCAGGTATCCAGGCTCAGCCAATGAGCGGCCGTTCCGAAAGCCGGAAAGGACTCCTGTGGATAAGTAGGCGATCGTGCCTACCTGTGGAAAGCAGGAACCCCGGCTTATCCACAGAACGGCCGTGCAGATGGTTCCGCACGGCCGTTCTGGGCATCATCGAGGCATGAACGCATCGGCCTCAGGCAGGTTTTCAGCTGGACAGAGCCGCCACCGGTTCAGTCCCGGCGCCCTGCTGCGCGGCGTTCGAGGGCTGGCTCTCAGGGCTCGCACCGGGACCGGCCGACGGGGAACGCTCGCCCAGCAGCACCTGCCGGGTCTCCCGGTGCCGGGCCAGCACCGAGCGGACCGGGCCGACCACACGCTCAGCAGCAACCTCGGCCACGGCCTCGTGCAGTCGGCGCTCCAGCTCGGACCGGCGGGTTGCATCACCGGTGATCAGCCACCAGCGCGAGAGCAGAGCAAGGACGAGCCCGGCCGCCACCGAGCCCAGAGCGAGGACAAGAGCAGCCGGAAGACTTCCCAGAACGCCGGGCAGATCCAGTCCGGCCGCCTGCCCCAGGCCGGCGGCGACAACCCAGACCAAGCCCAGCACTGCTGCCCCGCAGAAGATCTGCTGAAAGGCCTGAACCACACGCCACCAGACCGGGACCGTGAACGTGAGATCCACAGCGGTCAGGCGAGTGTCCAGAACCCGGGCGAGACCGTCCGGGTCGGGCGCCTCACTGGTACCTGCTCCAGGGGTGAGCATCGGCATCCCGTAGGCCGGAGTGTGGCGGCCGCGCCCCTGCGAGACGGCGCTCGCCCCCGAGGACGATCGCGCTCGACCGGCCGAGGCCGCCCCGGCAGCGGGCAGCAGGGCATCTTGCGGCGAGACCGCCGGGTCCCCGGCGCGAGCCACGATGGCGCGCACCTCGGCCGCCCAGCGGGTCGGCAGCGGATCAGCGTTGTCGGCGACCATGGCTTCGACGGCCAGGCGGACCGCCGGCCGTTGCGCAGGCGAGGCCAGGGCCTTGAGCGAGGCGGTCTCGGCCCGCAGACGAGTCTCTGCCGCTCCGGCCTGCGGTCGGCGCGAGGCCAGGAAACGGGAGAGCAAGGAGGCCGGTGCCCAGCCGAGCTTTTCCTTGCCCCGGCGGCGGTGTTCGGCGCTCAGCACATCGAGCAGCGCCGGCACACCGGTCGCCGCGGCCAGGTCCTGGACGAGTTTTTCCTGCGAGACCGGCTGTCCCGAGCCCGGTTCCGAAGCGGCCAGGCCGGCGGCGATCTCCTCGGCGGCGATGTCCAGGTCGCTCTCGATCCGCTCGAGAACGGCGAACCGGTCCTGGACCACCTCGCAGAGCAGAGCGCGCAGTTCCTCCACGCCGTCACCACGGGTGGCCGACACCGGAACGATGCCGACCCGGCCCAGGCCGTCTCCGTCCAGCAGGCGGCGCAGGTCGGTCACGCAGGTCTCGACCTCGTCCGGGCCGAGTTTGTCCACCTGGTTGAGCACCACCAGCATCACGCCGTCGTGGCTGGTCAGTTTCTGCAGGTACCCGGCGTGCAGGGCGTTGTCCGCGTACTTCTGCGGATCGACCACCCAGATCATCAGGTCGACCATCCGCACCAGGCGGTCCACCTCGACCCGGTGCACGACCTCGGTCGAGTCGTGGTCCGGCAGGTCCAGCAGCACCAGCCCGTGCAGAGCGGCCTGGTCGTCGGCGTCGAGCACCGACTCCCGGGTCATCCGGCGATCGGCCGGGACCTTCAGCCAGTCCAGCAGGCTCTGCGAGCCGAACTCACCCCAGACACAGGCCATGGCCGACTTGGTCAGCGGCCGCCGGGCCCCCACCGCCGCGATGTCCATCCCGGCGATCGCGTTGAACAGGCTGGACTTTCCGCTGCCGGTCGCGCCGACGAGGGCGACCACCGTGCGCTCGGTGCCGAGGTCGAGCCGGTGGCCGACATGCTCCATCCGGTCCCGGGTGTTCTTCACGGCTTCCGGCGGCAGCCAGGGAGCACCGCAGTCGAGGGCCGCGGACAGTGCGGCGACGCGCCCCATCACGTCGGTCACCGGGTCTCGCCAACCTTTCGGGTCATCGGTCCTGTCGCTCTCACAAAGATGGTGGGTGCCGACGCGGCGGCCCGGGCCGTCGGGCCCGGGCTCGCGTCAGTCTTCGTCGGTCTCAAGGGTAGGGCTCATTCGGCGATATTCACCGCAGAAGCGGCATCCAGCAGGGCCCCCACACGAAGGCCGAGGCCCTCGGGGCTCTCCAGGACACGCTCCAGCCGCAGCCGCTCGTTGTCCATCACGGTGCCGGCCCGTTCCAGCAGATCGGCGCGGGCGGCCTCGACGATCGAACGGACGCTCTCCTGCCCCAGCAGTTCCTCGACGGCCAGGCGGGCCCCCGTGGTGGAACCGCCGGCGAGCGCCGGTTCGGCCGGATCCGGCGCCGCAGCCTGGGAGCCGGTGTCGGCATGATCCCCAGCCACCGCGAGGGCGAACATCACGTCCACCACCGTCTGCTCGTCCGCAACCAGGTCCGGGCGTTCCGCACGAACCTGTCCCAGCGCCTTCGTCACCTGCTCGGCAACCGCGCGGCGCCAGTCGTCCACCGGCTTGGCCAGCAGCTTCTCCCGCTCCGTGGGCGTCACCTGATGCCCACGGGCGGTGAGCAGGCCGACTCCGTACGGGTGCTTGCGCCAGGTCGTGACCACCTGCTCCATCGCGGTTCGCACGTCGTGGTGCACCGCCGCCGAAACAGCCTCGCAAATGGTGGACGTCAGTGGTGCGTCGCTCGATTCCGGCGAGGTGAGCGCCGCCCCGATGCGCTGGGTGCGGGTGGTCGTGGTGCCGCCCAGCCGCGAGCCCAGATCACCACGGGCGATGGACTCCTGCCAGTGCGACAGAACCTGCCCGCTCATCAGCGATCCGTCGCCCAGCCGGGACAGCATGCCCGAGCGCGCCGGGATGAAGACCTCGTCGGTCTCCTCCCACAGCTGCGACCAGCCATCAGCCTGCGCAGCAGCGGCTTTCGCGAGCAGCCGGGCGCGGGGCGGCAGACTGCGCAGGGCCCCGGCCAGGGTCCGCTCGACCACGACCGATCGCGAACGGTCGTCACCGGCGATCCGGCGCAGCCAGTCCCGCAGCGGCTTGACCGCCGCAGCGGGCAGGAAGCCGTTCTCCAGCGGGCTTTCCGGCACGGTGAACAGCGCCGCTCCGCCGAGCCCTTGGTCGCGCAGCTTGGTGGCCAGGTGAATACGCAGCTCCTGCAGCGACTCCGGAGGTACGCGATCGAGAACGACGGCGATCGCCGCACCCCGCTCGGCAGCCTGCCGGAGCATCGTCCAGGGCGTTGCGTCGGCATAACGGGCAGCTGTGGTCACGAAGATCCACAAGTCCGCCGCCTGCAGCAACTGCACCGCGAGATCCCGGTTGGTCTCGACCAGGCTGTCGATGTCCGGGGCATCCAGGATCCCGAGACCGGGCGCAAGACCGTCGTACGGCACCAGTCGCAGGCCGGTGATCCGGGGTGCGTTCGGATCGATCGGCTGGACCGGTTCGGGCGCCTCGGAGGTGACCCGGGTGAGCCGCGGCAGGATCCGCTGCGACAGGAACGCGCCCGAGTCCAGCGGGTGATGCACCAGAACGGGCGAGCGCGTGGTCGGGCGGAGTACTCCGGAACGGGTGACCTCACGACCGACGATCGAGTTCGTCAAGGTGGACTTGCCGGCACCGGTCGAACCACCGATCACGGCCAGCGCGGGGGCGTCCGGCCGCTGCAGACGAGGCAGGACGTAGTCGTCGAGCTGACTGAGCAGGTCTTCGCGCTCCTTCCGGACCGCGGCCACACCCTCCACGTCCAGCGTCAGGGGCAGCGTGGCCACCTGGGTACGCAGTCGTTCCACCGCAGCCAGGCGCTTGGGCACCGTAGTACTGGCATTCATCTCGTCCCGATCAGCAAGTTCACCGCTGTTCTTGGTCTGCGAGGTCTGGACGGGTGCGGCTTTGGCAGCGGCCGGGTTCCCCGACGTTCCAGAACTGGCGACCATCTGTCCGGCCGAAGGGCCGAAGCCTGGCGCACCTTGGTCAGCCTGCCCACGGCCCGCCCTCCCCGAGCCGAGCAAGTCCTGGCCAGAGGCCTGATCACCGAGAGCCACTTGCGGCGAACTCGATTCACTGACGCCCGGGCTCAAGCCACCCGCCTCTCGACCGGCGACCGAGCCAGCATTACGGCCGACAGCGCCTTCCCGTCCGGCAACATCACGTCCGGCGAACCCGCCGTCCGAGTCACGCACCCAGGGGCGACCGACAGGAGCAGCGAAACCCGCCTTCCGGTCATTACTTTCGCCTCTGCCCCAGCCGGTCTCCACGTTTCCTCCAACGGAACCGCCTTCCGCAGAATTCGTCCCGCCAGCGACCCCGGCAGCGGAGGGGTGTGCACTCGGTGTGGTCTCCGACTTCTGCTCCTGAGCACCACGGCGGCCTGTACCATCTGCGCCGGGACGGAACCACGATTCGGCCGCAGCCGAGGTTTCCACGACACCTTGGCGAGCGCCCTCGGCCTGTCCGGGCTGATTCGTTGCATCGCGAGCAGCATTCGCGCCGGCTGCAACCGGCGCCTGAGGCGGCGTACCGCTCACCTGACCACCAACTGCAGACCTGGCGCGGAAGTCACGGGCAGCCGGATGAACTCCGGTTGCGGCGAATCCGGCAGGGCCCTCGGCGTTCGACTCAGGGTTCGACCCGGCCGAAGCGCCGTCGGTCGTTGGGCCCGCTTCGGCCTTGACGGGCATGGAAATGGGCCCGGTGCCGATGGAGGTCCTCGCGCCGCGTGGCACCGGACCTGCACCAGGACGCCCTCCCCCAGGAAGGCTCGCTCCGGCAAAGTTCAGGCCGGTGCGGCTCACTTGAGATTGAGGTGCCCGGCGATCGCCCACTCCCGTGTGACCGCCGCCAGGGAGAACGCTTCCGCCGTTGCTTCCTTTAAGGCCGACTGCTTCCGGACCGACCCCTTCAGGGTTGCTGCTGCCCAGACCGACCCTGTCACCGTGGATCTCTCCACTGCGGATCCCGTCAGAGCTGGGTCCTCCAGGGCCGACCTCTCCAGGATTAGCCCCTCCAAGGCTGTTGTTTCGCGGGTTGCCCCCTTCGCCGCGGGTCTCTCCGAGGCGGCTCACCCCAGGGTGCGCCGCTCCAACGGAAGCCGAAGTCGACCCGACAACGGCGCTCTCCCCCGCTTGTGGGCCAATGGCACCAACCGTCGAATCTGGTTTACCGGACGAAAGTTGGCCACCAGGCGGCAACAGACTTTCGACGTCCGCAGTACCCCCGACACCGGTCCCAGCATCGAGGCTAGCCCCGACACCACCGCTGGCACCGGCACCAGACCTGCCCTCGGCCCCAACGCCAGCACCGACGCCACCCACGGCTCCGGCTCGAAGCCAGTCCGTGGGGCTCACCGGCGGTACCGACCCAGGCGGACGAGGCCCGAGCTGCGATGCCTCCTCCGACCCCAACGGGGTAGCGGCCGCGCCAGCCCCCGGAACCGATCGGCCGACGGAAGGAGCGAACACGCCCTCATCTGCGGCACGACCATTCTCAGCGGCCGCGTCAGCCTCAGCCGCCGAAGAGTCAGCGCCAACGCCAGCAACGTCGGCTTCTGCAGCGCCGCCGCTCGTTCCCTCGACGTGCACGCCGCCCTTACTCACCGGCCAGGCCCGACGCGGCGGCGTCTGGCTCTGGGCGGCGCCGGCAGAACCACCCACCCACGACGACACGGCCGGACCAACCCGACG
This sequence comes from Kineosporia babensis, assembly GCF_021129305.1. Lineage (GTDB taxonomy): Bacteria > Actinomycetota > Actinomycetes > Actinomycetales > Kineosporiaceae > Kineosporia > Kineosporia babensis. The sequence goes on from NZ_JAJOMB010000011.1 coordinate 176,971, forward strand.
CGCAGGAGCCATCCCACGGGCAGGCGTGTCGCCGCGGCTCACGGGCACACTTTCGGCGAAAGGCGAGCCAGAGGCCGCACCCGAAGCCCCAACGGGACCATCAGCGCTCGTCGAGCCCACACTTGCCGCCGCCGGGACCCCTGCATCCCCTCGGCCGACCGGGTACGAAGCCGGCGCAGCCTTCTCGCGTTCGGCCTGCTCGATCTCCTCCAACTCGACCAGACGGGCCTGGACACCGGTCCGCCAGGAGCCGGCCGCAGCGCTACCTTCGCTGACCCAGGCCGGGATCGTGCCTTCGCGGTCCTGTTCTCCGGACCTACCTGGATGATGCTGTTCGCCGCCGAGTTCGTCGGCGCCACCAAGATCTTCCGTGCGGCGGCCATCTCGTGCCGGGCTCACAGCGCCGTCCACCTCCCTGTCGTCCGCAACGTCGCCGTCCCGACGACCGAATGCAATACGTTCCGTCGAGCAAAGATAACTAATTGTTCAATGCATGAGGAAGGGGCCTGGCACCCCAGCCTTGGAACCTATGTTTACTGCTTCCCCGCCTGGAACACGGCCAACCCACGCCGAAACCTTCGATTGGGCGTACTGCGAGATCTAGCTCACGAAGATTCCCGATGAATGCACCGAGAGGCGGTCTACATAAACTCTTCGCATTCATTCAAATACTCTTGGTAGCGACTTCTTTAATCTGCAGGCCAATCTCCCACAGGCGTCCGACAAGCCAAAAGTGCGGTTCGCACCTTTTACCCGTTGTCCGCCGACGCAGTGATTCCATATTCCCTTCATCGGAGGCGACGCGCCGGTATCATCGCGGTCGGGGGTCAGTGAACGAGGCGCTGGAGACACCGGCACCTTGCGCAGCAACCCCCCGCGCGCTCGTAGCTCAGCGGATAGAGCAACAGACTTCTAATCTGTCGGTCGCAGGTTCAAATCCTGCCGGGCGCACCACCAGCACCACCAGCCTCAGCACTGCCGGGCCACCCGCCTCAGCCGCTCACCGTGGACGCATCAGCATCGCCGGGCCTCCGTCCGCTGATCGCGTGACAGCTGATCGGCTCGGACCGGCGCCTCGCCCTCCGCCCAGGCAACCGCCATGGATCGGACAGCACTCGGCTCGATCGGGGCACACCTCCAGGGCGATACAGCGCACCGCACCGGCCCACCGGCTCGGGCAACCACAGAGCAGGCGCACCGCAACGACCAGGCCGACCCGCACGTCCAAAAGCAGAAAACCAACACCTGACGCCCGCTCAGGTGGTCATCCTGGTTACTGATCGAAGACTCAAAGTCATCTGCCCCCGAACGATGGCATCATCACCTTCTGTGCCGAACTCGGGCGAATCAGTCCCGACCGATCCCGACGGACGAGGCGTGCCACCACGATCCGACGAAGCAACTGCCAGATCCGATGAGGCGACGGCCAGGATCCAGAGCCTCGCCGCGGTCGCGCGCGCCCTCGGCCGGTCCATCCATCTCGATCAGATGCTGGAGCTGGCCAGCGAGTCCGCCCTCACCGCGCTCGGTGCCAGCTCGATCTCGATCAGCCGGCTGCAACCGGGCACCAGCACCCTGCAGACGCTGATCAACTCCGGCGACCTGGCCCCGGACGAGGAGCGCTGGCCGCTCGACGAGACGTACCACTTCGACGACTACCCCCAGGCCCGGCAGGTGTTGTCCGACCTCAAGGTCTGGGTCACCGACGTGGACGATCCGCTGAGCGACCCGATCGAGGTCGAGCTGCTGCGCAAGCTCGGCAAGCGCACCGCCCTGGCCGCCCCGCTGATCGTCGACGGCCAGCTCTGGGGCGAGTTCTACGCCACCCGCAACAGCCGGCTCGAGCGCTTCTCGGCGTTCGACCTCGCCTACACCGAGGCGCTCTGCGCGATCCTGGCCGGGGCCCTCTCCCGGGCCATCCACTTCGAGGCGCTGGAACAGCTCGCCTTCCGCGACCCGCTGACCGGCCTGGCCAACCGGCGGGCCCTGGACGATGCCGCTGCCGTGGCGCTTCAGCACCGGCGCGGTCCGCGGCAGGGTCTTGTCAGCCATCTGAGTACCTTCGGCCCCGATCATGACGGCCGGGCCCGCAACCGCTCCGGCGCCGAGGCGACAACCGGGCCGCGCCGGGTGTCCGCCGTGGCGGTAGACGTCAACGGGCTGAAACGAGTCAACGACAGCGCCGGTCACGCCGCCGGCGACCAGTTGCTCACCTCGGTCGCCCGGCTGCTCGTGCAGCACTTCTCCCCGCTGATCGGCAGCATGATCGCCCGGGTCGGGGGCGACGAGTTCGTCGTCCTGGTCCCCAACCACTCCGTCCTGGCCGTTCTGAACTGCGCGAACGCCTTGTGCGCGGCTGCCTGCGAGCTACCGGCCGGGGCCGGCGTCTCGTGCGGGGTGGCCAGCACGACCCGGGCCTGGCCGCACCTGTCGGCGAACGATCTCTTCCGCGCCGCCGATCAGGCTCAGTACGAGGCCAAGCATCGTGGCCAGAGCACCGCCGTGCTCTCCTCGCTCCTGGACGACTGAGCCGCCCAGGAGCACCGGCCGCCTCAGGCCGCGGGCAGATCCGCCGGGCGCCCGACGATGAAGCCCTGCCCGAACCCGACCCCGAGGGCGCGCAGCGTCTGCAGTTCGCCGTCGGTCTCGATGCCCTCGGCCACCAGCGAGACCTTCGCCTCGGCGGCGAACCCGACCAGGCTCCGGGTCAGGGCCAGGCGCATCGGGTCCTGGTCGATCCCGCGCACGATCTCGATGTCCAGCTTGATCACCGAAGGCCGCAGCTTGAGCAGGTGCACGAAGTTCGCGAACCCGGCCCCGGCGTCGTCCACCACGATCTCGACCCCGGCCCGGCGCAGGTGCTCCAGCGGTTCCGAGAGCGAGGCGTAGTCCCGGACCTGGGTGTGCTCGGTGATCTCCACGCTGAGCGGGTACTGGGCGTGGTGCAGCAGCAGGTCCACCACGCTCGGGGTCATCAGCGCCTCGGCCGACAGATTGACGTTCAGCCGGCCCCCACCCGGGACCACGGGCAGCATCTCCAGCGCCGAGCTCATGGTGAGCAGTTCCAGCTGCACGCCGACCCCGGCCCGGCTGGCGGCCTCGAAAGCATGTGCCGGAGTGGGAAATCCCGGGTCGTCGAACCGGGCGAGCGCCTCGTAGCCGACCACGCTGCCCTGGGCCAGGTCGACGATCGGCTGGTAGACCATCCGGAACCGGGCCGCGTCCAGCGCCTCGTGGATCCGGCCGGACTCCCACAGATGAGCCTGCCGCACCTGCTCGCCCACGACCTCGGCCAGCAGGGAGAGGAACTGCGAGGCCCGCTCGTCCAGGCCGGGGGTGCTCTTGCCGCTGGCACAGATCAGCAGGGCGGCCGGGCCGATCGGGGCGGCCGCGTACGAGCCGACCCCGTTGACCCGGGTGGAGGGCAGGTCACGGGTGCCCGGGTGCCAGTGCGTGTCGGCCAGATGGGTCGGCAGTGTGCCGGCCAGGATGCGCTGCGCGTACGTGCCGTCGGCGGGCAGGTGGCGGTCGAGCAGGAAGCTCAGTGTGGTCTGGCCACAGTCGACCGCGCGCAGGGCGACCTGGTCGCCGAAGACCTCCACGACCGCCGCGAACTCCATGCCCAGATGGACCCGGGCCAGCCGCAGAAGCCGCCGGATTTCCAGGTCCTCACCAGAAACACGTTGACGCGGAAAAGGCGGCACGGAGGCCGCCTCGATACTTTCCACAGATTGGCCCCATCCCGGCACTTCGGCGCGCTGCTCGTCAGACCCAGCTTGATTTTACGGGAGCGAACTCCGGGTGCCCTGGTGAAGCTTTTCAGCCGACCAAGGACGAACGGATTGCGCGCCGGACCCGTGACAGGATTTCCCGTCGAATCCTGCCATAAGGTGCCTTCCACCCCATCTGCAACGAGTGTGATTTATACCACTACCGAGCGGGCGGGCCAACTCTCGTCACTCCTGGTTCACCGGGTACAGACCCTCCGCGTAACTCGGAGAGTTGTAGTACGCCTCGACCGTCTCCAGCGACTGGTCCGAGCGCTCGAGCTGATGGGCGATCCGGGCCCGGGAGGGCACCGCCTCGGGCTCCCAGGTCTCGGGATGCCAGAGCTGGGAGCGCAGGAACGCCTTGGAACAGTGGAAGAAGATCTCTTCGACGTCGACCACCAGGGCCAGGACCGGCCGGTGACCCTTGACCACCATCGCGTCGAAGAAGGGCCCGTCGCTGACGATCCGGGCGTGGCCGTTGATCCGCATCGTGTCGTCCCGGCCAGGCACCAGGAAGAGCAGACCGACCTGGGGGTTGCCGAGGATGTTCAGGTAGCCGTCGACGCGCCGGTTGCCGGCCCGCTCGGGGATCGCGATCGTGGTGTCGTCCAGGACCTGGACGAAGCCCGCCGGGTCGCCCTTCGGGGACACGTCGCCCGAGCCGTCGGCCGCGGAGGTGCCCAGCAGCAGGAACGGTGAGGCCGCGAGGAACTGACGATGCGGTTCCTCCAGCCGGTGCCGGACCTTGTGGGCCACTCTCGGGATCGGCTCGCCGATGATCTCCCGGAGGGCGGCGACGCTGGTCACCTCGGTCAGCACCGCGTTCCGGCCGTCCTGGACATCCTGCATGTCTTACCTCCGCACGATTCCCCGGACCGGCCGCCGGGGTCGGCCGGGCTTCCATGCCCCTACGGCAGACCCTGTCCGAAGCGGACGCGGCTGGCAATGGGGTTTCGGTCCCGGAGGCAGTGCGGGTTTCCTGGGTGGTTCCCCCTGATTTGAGGACGAGGAACGGCCAGGTCTTCCTCACTCGGGCCGAGCGCCGGAAGATTGTCGGTGGCCGCCCCTACGCTTGCGGGCAGATGAACGACTCGGCCGTCGATGCGAAGGGGATCGTCACGATGAGCGAGGTCAGGACGGTAGATGGGGCCGCTCTCGGGGTCACGGGGGACGAACCGCAAGCCCATCAGGTGCACGAACTGGAGCAGTTCCGCACCGAACTTACGGCCTATGCCTACCGCATGCTCGGCTCGGCCTTCGAGGCCGAAGATGCCGTGCAGGAGGCGATGATCCGGGGCTGGCGCGGCCTGGAGCGGTTCGAGGGCCGCTCGGCCCTGCGCTCCTGGATGTACCGGATCACCACCAACGTCTGCCTGGACATGCTGAAGGGCCGCGAGCGCCGGGCCCTGCCGATGGATCTGGGCCCCTCGCAGAAGACCGCCGAGGTGGTCCTGGGCGAACCGCTCGGCGAGGCCACCTGGATCCAGCCGATCCCGGACGGGCGGGTCCTGGCCGGTACGGCGGATCCGGCCGAGGCCGCGGTCCAACGGGAGACGGTTCAGCTGGCCTTCGTGGCTCTGCTGCAGAACCTGCCGCCCCGGCAGCGGGTGGTGCTGATCCTGCGCGAGGTGCTGCAGTGGCGCGCCGCGGAGGTCGCCGAACTGCTGGACACCTCGGTGGCCTCGGTCAACAGCGCACTGCAGCGGGCCCGCGCCACGCTGGCCACCGACGGCACCACTCCGGAAGAGGCGATCGCCAAGGCGACGGCGGGAGCCCGGGCCGGCGCCCCGGACGCCGAGGACGAGTCGGCCCGGCTGTTGCAGCGCTACCTCGAAGTCTTCGAGAACTACGACATGGAGGGCCTGGTCGCGCTGCTGCATGAGGACGCCACCATGTCGATGCCGCCGCTCGACCTGTGGCTCAGCGGTCCCGAGGAGATCGTGGCCTGGATGACCGGCCCGGGCCACGAGTGTCAGGGCTCCCGGCTGGTGCGAACCTCGGCCAACGGGATGCCGGCCTTCGGTCAGTACCGGGTGGCCCCTGAGGGCGGCTGGACGCCGTGGAGCCTGCAGGTGCTGCAGGTGGTCGACGGGCGGATCACCGAGATGACCACGTTTCTCGACACCCCCACGCTGTTCCCTTACTTCGGTCTTCCGGATCGGCTGGACTAGTGGCCCCTTCGCTCGAAGAGGCGGCAGCTGAGCTGTACGCAGTCGAGCCGGGCCGGTTCACCACCGAGCGTTCCCGTCTCACCGGCGAAGCCCGCCAGGCCAAGGACCCGCAGACGGCCAGAGCCATCGGCGAGCTGCGTCGGCCCACCACCTCGGCCTGGCTGATCAATCAGCTGGCCCGGGGTCAGCAGGCCCTCGGGAGGCAGGCGCCAGGTGAGCAGGCGCCCCGTGAGCAGGCGACCGGTGAGCAGGCGACCGGTGAGCAGGCGACCGGTGAGCAGGCGACCGGTGAGCAGGCGACCGGTGAGCAGGGGCGCCGGAAGCAGACGCCCCGTGATCGGGGTGCAGGCGAGGAGATGAAACGGCTCGAGCAGCTGGGGCAGGAGCTGCGGGAGGCTCAGGCCGCGCTGGATGCCAACCTGATGCGCGAGCTGACCAAGGAGAGGCAGCGCTTGGTCGCCGCGTTGGTCCGGCAGGCCGACGAGATCGCTGCCGAGGCGGGGCAGAAGGTCAGTGCGGCGGTGCGCCGCGAGCTGGAAGACACGCTCGGGGCCGCCGTGGCCGACGAGCAAGCCTCGTTGGCGGTGATGTCCGGGCGACTCACCCGGGCGCTCACCTTCGCGGGGTTCGGCGAAGTCGACGTCACGGAGGCCACGGCCACCCCGCTCAAGGCCGGCAAGCCCGCCCGGGCCGACAGCAGAGGGGGCCCTGGCAGCGGCAGCGGCGACCTTGGCGGTAGCGCCAGGTCCGCCAAGACAAGCCCGATGAAGCGCGAAGACTCGAAACTGGCTCCCGCCCGGAGTCAGAAGCACGGCGAGTCGCCAGGCACCGCCCCGCACCGAAAGACGTTCAGCAGCAGCCGGCCTGCCTCGCACCCAGAAGATCTACGTCAGGATGAGGATCACCAACCATCAGGCACCGAACCCTCAGCAGGCGAACACCGGCCTACCGAGAAGCAGCGCTCGGCGCCTCAGCCCACCGCCGAGAACTCGGCCGAGCAAAAAGAGCAAGGAACCGCGAAAAAGCCAGCGCAGGAGGTCAAAGCAGAAAAGCAGGCAGCCCGGCGCCGAGAGGCCGAAGAGCTCCTCACCCAGTCCCGCGCCGACTTCGACACCGCCGAAGAAGCCTTGCGGCAGAAGGAACTAGAGCTCGACGAGGCCACCACTGAGCAGACCGAACTACAGGCCCGCCTCAACGAGCTGCAAGCCGAGATCGTCTCGCTCAGGAGGAAACTCGATGCCGGCGACCGGCGGGTGTCACGAGCCGAACGCGACGTCACCCGCCAGCAACGTCATCTGAAGGAGGTGACCAAGTCCTTGGACCGGGCCGAGGCAGCCCTCGACCGTCTGGAACCCTGATCTGAGCCGAAGCTCAGGGCTCGTAATCGTCGTGCAGCACCACCCGGGAGAACTCGATCCCGTCCGAGACCTTCCAGAAGTGCAACCGCCGGGCCTGCGGAGCATTACGCTGCAACGCCACCCGGAAACACGTCGCCCCGTCATCCCGCCGCACCGGCTGGTCGTTCCCACCCACACCGGTCCGCAGCGCATGCATCTGCCGCCCGGCCGACGTCCCGGCCAGCCCGGTCAGCACCTCCACCACCACATCGATCACCTTGCCGCGATCAAGCCCCGGCGTCTCGTCCAGCGAAGCAACAAAGCGCGGCCCCAGCCGATACCCGGCCAGCGGACGCCCCGCCTTCTCCCCCGCCGGAATCCGCCGGGCCCAGCACACCGTCACATCGAACCGGAACCGTTCCTCGGCATCCGTGAAAAGGTCGTCCGAAGACAACGTCTCCCGATGATCGCGCTGCGCCCCCTTCCGGTTGCGCCGCCGCAGCCGCTCCAGCTCCTTCTCCCGCGCATCCAGCACCCCGTGCTTACGGGCCAGCTCAGCCTCCAAGTGCTGCAGCTCCAACGTGGACGAGCGAAGTTCCTGCTCCAGCCGGGCCTTCTCGATCAATGTCGCCCGCATCGTGGCCCGGGCCTCCTCCAGCGCCCGCTGCGTACTCTGAAGGGCATCCTTACGCACCGGGCGCTCAAGCACCTGCACCGCCCGCGCAGCAAACATCGCCGGCGAAGGCCGGGGCAACATCCGCACCGGCGAACCGTGACGCAACATCGCCACGTTGTCAGCCGATTTCGCGTGGGGCTTCTCCAGATAACTGGGCACGCCCAGGCGCACCTCGGGCGAAGTCATCTGGGCCGGGATGGACTTGAGCGCAGCCAGTTCCGGCGTATCCGCGACAACCGGCGCCACGACCGGTGCCGCGACAGCCCCGGCCTCCGGCATGACCAGCCATCCGGGCCCGCCGGGCAACACCGCCAAAGACCGTACGGGGGCATCCTCGTCGGCGTCCACAATGCTCAGCGAAGAGCCACCGGAGCCGACCCGTACCGGCACAACTTCACCCACCGACAGCAGGTCGCGCAGGTCCTCGGCCGAATCATCGGTCACCCGGGCCCGCGGCACCGATGCCGATATCCCCGGCAGCAGCGCGATCTCGCACGACGCCGTCCCGACCGACTCCACCCGTCCGAGCAGCACCTCACCGTCGACGATCTCGGCCAGCCGCTCACCGGGCGAAGCCAGCATCCCCGAGACATCGAGCCGGCGAGACTGGTCGTCGAACACGCCGCGGACCTGCATGCTCCGCTCGAACAGCCGCTCCGAGGCCACGCCCGGGCATAGCAGGCCGACCTGGATCGTGGCGTACCGTCCGTCGGTCAGGTTCACCATCGCCTGCGAAGGGTTCGGGCAACCGCTGACGATCCCGGTCACCTCGGGCAACGCCGCCCGACTGGACGAACCCATCGGCATGGACAGCAGACCGGCGCCGCCGGCCGCCTTGAGCCCGTCCTCAAGCAGGCGCTCGGTGGTGATCACGCCCTCGGCCTCGGAGTACGCAAAGCGCAGCCGCGAGCGCCGTGGTTCGTGCACCCACTCCAGGCCGATCGGATAGACCCGGCCGGCGCCGCCGTAGACCTGGGTCAGTTCGGGCATACCCCGGGAGAAGGCCCAGGACGCGGCCGGATCGCAGATCAGGTAGACGTCGGCCAGCCCGGCGAGTTCGACGGCCAGGCGGTCCGCGTCGATGTACGGGCGGCTGGCACCGCGCGCCACCGTGACTACCGCCGTGGGCCGGGTACGCCCGGGTCGGTTCAGCTCTTCGGCTAGTTCTTCGGCCCGCCTGGGACCGGTGATCGTCTGCGCCCCCACAACCGCCCGCCCTCACGATCGCCTTGGTTTCTCCCCTGCTGCCTCATCGGCATCCGTAGGGGCCCACTGAAGATCCCGAGCAATTCAGGCAGCTACTAGGAATCCGGCTACCAGGAGAGCAACCGAGCCCAGCGTCAGCCGAAACGCGGCGTGTCCACCCAGTATCCCGACGCGTCCCACCGCGCCGGCGAGGGCCAGTCCGACCCCGGCGACCAGCAACACCACCGACAGAAGCCTTCGCAACGTACCGATGCCGTCCGAACCGATGACCCCGATCAGCAACCCGCCGGCGGCCAGCGCGATCAGCACCGCCATCACTGTCAGAGATCGGGCCGGGCCAATTCGCTGGGGTAGGCCACGCACGCCGGTGATCGCGTCCGCCTCGGTATCGCCGACCGTGTTCGCGAAATGGGCTCCGGCGCCGAGCAATGCGGCGGCGACAATGGTAGACGTCGGTGGCGCCTGGGCGAGTACGGCCAAGGAGGCGATCACGGGCAGCAGACCGAACGAGACCAGGTACGGAAGCGGGCTGACCACCGTGCCTTTCAGACCGGCGTTGTACCCGATGGCGCTGAGCACCGCGATGAGATGGCAGAGCCCGGCCCCGTGGTCAAGTCGCCAGGAGAGCAGAATCGCCGCCGCGGCTGCCAGACCCGCACCCGCCTGGATCACCCGCTCGTCCACCAGGCCGGCACTGATCGGTTTGTCCGAGCGCTGGGCAACCCGATCGCGTTCGGCGTCGAAGGCGTCGTTCGACCAGCCCACGCACAGCTGCCCGGCCAGCACGGCTACGCCCACCGCGACCGCCGTCCGAAAACCGTCGGCCGAAAGACCATCCTGGACCGCGAGCGCGTAAGCCGTCACGAACACTGTGACAGCCAGGGTCGGAAGCGGGTGACAAGCGTCCACCATTCCCCGAACCGCGCGTAGCGAAGGCACTTCAGGCCTTTTCGATCATCGCACCGATACCGTCGAGCACCCGGTCCAGACCGAACCGCATCTCCGACCAGATCAGGTCTGCCCCCGGCGCCGGCTCTCCCGGAGCAGGTACGTCCGCCTCCATCGCCCCGCTCATCACCGTGTGGGTAAGGGCCGGGAACCGCCCGTCGCCCAGCACCTGACGCATCACCGCTGCAAACGTGGCCGCGCCGTCCACCGCACCGGCGCCGATCTCGGCCGCCAGCGTCCCGTAGCCGCGTACCAGATTGCTCAGCAGCAGGATCGAGGCCAGCTTCTCCCCCTCCGCCAACCGCGTCTCCTGGAGGCACCGCAACCCGCGCTCCATCCACATCACCTGGTTGGGCAGCGGCGGCAACGTACTGATCGGAATCCGCAGTACCCACGGGCGCTGCCGGTAAGCAGCGAGCATTCCCATGGCCCACGCATCCAGGCCCACCCGCCAGCCTTTTTCCACCGGGGGCAGTTCCGGAGGCCCACCCACGGCCGCATCCAGCACCAGGATCAGCAGCTCGTCCTTGCTGCCCACGTGCCGGTAGAGCGCCATGGCGGTCACCCCGACCTCGGCCGCAACCTTGCTCATCGACACCGCAGCCAAACCGTCGGCGTCGGCGATGCGCACCGCCGCGTCCACGATTTCCCTTACCCCCACCGTCGGCCGGGGGCCCCTCACCGGCCGCTCGCGTAGGCCCCAGATCTCGGCGATGGCCGCGGGGACGGCGAACTCCGCCCGATCGTCATCCGCCATGCCTCCCACCCTCTCATCAAGTTTTCTGTGTACAGCGTAGACAGTTAGCTATATGGTCTACACAGTTTATGGTCTACACAAAAAGGAGTCGGGGATGCCCAGCCACTCACCGGCGATCACCGCCCAAGGCCTGACCAAGCGCTACGGCGACCACACCGTCCTCAATGATCTGGATCTGGAGGTCGACGCCGGTTCGATCTACGCCCTGCTGGGGCCCAACGGCGCCGGCAAGACCACCACCGTGCGCATCCTGGCCACGCTCACCACGCCCGACTCCGGCCGGGCCACGGTCAACGGGCTGGACGTCGCGCACCAGCGCAAGCACCTCCGCCGTACGATCAGCCTCACCGGGCAGTACGCCGCGCTCGACGAACTGCAGACCGGCCGTGAGAACCTAGGCATGATCGGTGCACTGGCCGGGCTCAACCGAGCCCAGGCCCGCTTTCGCTCGGGCCAGCTTCTCGACCAGCTGGATCTCGCCAAGGCCGCCGACCGGCAGGTGGTCACCTACTCCGGCGGGATGCGGCGACGGCTCGACCTGGCCGCCGGGCTGCTGCGCCGACCTGCGGTGATGTTCCTCGACGAGCCCACTACCGGCCTGGATCCCCGTAGCCGGGAACAGCTTTGGCAGGTGATCAGCGAGGTTGCGGCGAGCGGGACCACGGTCCTCCTGACCACGCAGTACCTGGAGGAGGCCGACCGGCTGGCCGACCGGGTGGCGATCATGGACCAGGGCCGCAAGGTCGTCGAAGGCACCCCCAGCGAGCTGAAGCAGCAGGTCGGAGGGGAACTGCTGCGTCTGGAGCTGGCCGATCGCGACGCCTTCGACCTGGTTCGGGCAAGGGCCGGCAAGAACGCAATGGGGGACGCCTCTGCTCTCGTTCTCAAGATCCCGGTCACCGGAGCTGCACCCGAGATTCGTTCACAAATGGACGTTCTCGATCCCGACCGCACGCTGATCCGGCACTTCGCACTGCACCGCCCGGACCTGGACGACGTGTTCTTCACCTTCACCGGCCAACCCGCCAAGACGGCCAAGGAGCTCTCGCATGTCTGATCCGGCCATGTCTGCGAACACCGCCTCGGTCGCGCTGACCCTGACCGGACGCACGCTGCGGTTGTCCCGGCGCAACACCGAAGCTCTGCTGATCTCGCTGGTCCTGCCGATCATGCTGATGCTGGTCTTCGTCTACCTGTTCGGCGGCGCCCTGCAGCCCGGCGTCGGCACCTCGGCCTACGTCACCTACGTCGTACCTGGGGTTCTGCTGCTGTGCGCCGCCTTCGGGGCGGCCCTCACCGCGGGAGCAGTCAGTTACGACATGACCAGTGGCATCATCGACCGCTTCAGATCAATGGACGTCGGTGGCGGCTGGTTCCTGTGCAGTCACGTGGTTGCCAGCCTGGCTCGCAACATCGTCTCCACCACCATCGTCCTCGGGGTCGCCCTGGCCATCGGATTCCGCCCGGACACCACTCCAGCGCACGCCCTGGCCGCCGCCGGTGTCCTGATCGCGTTCGTCCTGGCCGTCTCCTGGCTCTCCGCCGTGGTCGGCCTGATCGCCAAGACCCCGGAAGCAGCCAGCAGTTTCACCTTCGTACCGATGTTCCTGCCCTACGCCAGCAGCGCGTTCGTCCCGATCGAGACCATGCCGAGCTGGCTGCGGGGCTTCGCCGAGCACCAGCCGGTCACCCCGGTGATCGAGACCCTGCGCGGACTCCTGCTGGGTGCCGACGTGGGCAACAGCCCCTGGCTGGCCCTGGCCTGGAGCACCGGCCTGCTGCTGCTCGGCGTGGCCTTGTCCGGTGTGCTGTTCCGACGCCGGGCCGCCTGACCTCTCTTCCGGGGACGTGACGTACCTTCCAGTACGTGACCCTGAAGCTGCTGATCATCTCCGACACCCACCTGCCCAAGCGCGGCCACGACCTCCCCGCGCAAGTCTGGTCCGCGGTGGCCGAGGCCGACATCGTGTTCCACGCCGGCGACTGGGTGGCCGAATCGCTGCTCGACCGCCTGGAACGCCGGGCCCAGCAGGTGGTCGGGGTCTGGGGCAACAACGACGGTCCGGGCCTGCGCCGCCGCCTGCCGGAAGTCGCGCGGATCGAACTCGAGGGCATCCGTTTCGCCATGACCCACGAGACCGGCGCCGCCGACGGCCGGGAGAAGCGCTGCGACAAGACCTATCCCGAAACCGACGTGCTGATCTTCGGCCACAGTCACATCCCCTGGGACACCGTCACCCCCAACGGACTGCGCCTGCTCAACCCGGGCTCCCCCACCGACCGCCGCAAGCAGCCCGACCACACCTACCTCACCGCCACTGCCCAGAACGGCCAACTGCTCGACGTGGTGCTGCACCGCATGCCCCCGGAAACCACCAAGGCATAGCCTGGAGCATGGCTGACGTCCGGATCGGCATCTCGGGACGGCGCTACCCCGCTGACATCTCCGACCCCTGCGCGCACTGGTGATTCCCCGCTCAGCGCACCGGTCTTGGCCATCAGGGCAGCCCGAATCCCCATCCCCTGAAGGTAATCCCCAGCAGCACGAACCGGTCCGTGGCGCTCAGACCGGATAGTCGGAGTTGTGGACGTACTCGAGATCGGAAGGCTGCACGTTCCTGACCCGTAATGCCTCGACCAACTGTTCCTCGCCCGTGACCCGGACAAACCCGTGCTCGAGCATCCCGTCGTCCGGTCCGATGCACCAGTCGTTCGCCATGTACTCCTCGTCGAACTCCCGATGGAAGACGTTGAAGGTCCCGACCGACCCGGGGATCGAGTACACCGCGATCCAGGCCCGATGACGCGGCACGCTCGCCTCGACCTCTGCCACCATCAATTGCCCACGCCGCAACGCGGTACGAGTAGCCACCGGCCAGTCAACATTCACGGTGCCCCCTTGTCCGACCCGCAAAAACAGAACTGGCCCGGTCCGAAGCAGACCGAGCCAGTTACCGAGGTGGGCCATCAGGGACTTGAACCCCGAACCCGCTGATTAAGAGTCAGCTGCTCTGCCAATTGAGCTAATGACCCTCGGTTGGTGCTGGATAAGAGTGCCACACTCGCCCCGGACGTGCCAAAACGGGTCCCCGCCGAACCGATGGACGACGCTTGGGCACCAGTGACTTCGAGGTCCAGGACAACCGGTGGCAGCAGGACCGGCAACCAACCGCCAGCCGATTGCAGCTCGACGGGCAGACGAGCACTCAGGCGCAAACGAGCGAAGCCCGGTCGCATGACCGGGCTTCGCATCCAAGGTGGGCCATCAGGGACTTGAACCCCGAACCCGCTGATTAAGAGTCAGCTGCTCTGCCAATTGAGCTAATGACCCTTGGCTGGCGCAGCCTGGTTCCTTGCGGCCCCTTGCTGCGTTGAAAACATTAGCAGGCGCCGGACGAAACCACGAAACCGATAACCCCGCCCGCCGCGTGACGGTCGGCACAGCAGGCCGAAACCGCCACGCAGACAGGCAAAAGCCCTGACCCGAACCGGTCAGGAAGGGGGCAGGACGTACTTCTTGGCGGCCGCGCGGGCGGTCTCGCTGTCCGGGCCCGGATGCGGCACGAAGAGCACCTCGCGGTAGTACTTCAGCTCCTCGATGCTCTCCCGGATGTCGGCCAGGGCCCGGTGCCCGCCGTTCTTGGCCGGGGAGGCGAAGTACACCCGGGGATACCAGCGGCGAGCCAGCTCCTTGATCGAGGAGACGTCCACGATCCGGTAGTGCAGGTGCGCCTCGAGTTCGGGCATGTCCCGGACCAGGAACGCCCGGTCGGTGCCCACCGAGTTGCCGGCCAGCGGGGCCTTGCGGGCGTCGGGCACCCACTTCTTCACGTAGTCGAGGACCATCTGCTGGGCCTCCTGCATGCTCACGCCACTGTCCAGCTCGTCCAGCAGGCCCGAGGTGGTGTGCATGGTGCGCACCACGTCCACCATCGTGTCGACCACGCCCTCGGGCGGGCGGATCACCACGTCCACCCCCTCGCCGAGGATGTTCAGCTGGGAATCGGTGACTAGCGCCGCCACCTCGATGAGGGCATCCTTCCCCAGGTCGAGGCCGGTCATCTCGCAGTCGATCCACACGATGCGGTCCTGCGAACGTTCGCTGTTCTCCGATGTCACGGCCGGTACTCTACGCTTCGAGGCGTTCGTCGGCTCTGGATGAACCGCCGGGTACCGCGCGCCGCTAAGGTCTGAAACCGTGAGCACGCCGTCCCCCTACCAACCGGCCCAGCCCGCCGACGCACCGATGGTGACGCCGCGGCGTCCCCGGTTCCGCACCACCATCCTGTGGGTGGCGGTCGTGGTCGTCCTGGTCGGCTCGGCTCTGCTCAGTCTCACCGCGATCACCCGCGAGACCGGCCTGGCCGGCCTGGTGACCGGTTCGGTGCTGGCCGCGGTGCCGGTCTTCCCGGTGGTGGCGGCCTTCCTCTGGCTGGACCGCTACGAGGCCGAGCCCCCGCCGCTGCTGGCCCTGGCCTTCGCCTGGGGCGCCGGGGTGTCCACGTTCGGCGCCCTGGTGATCAACACCGCATCGATGGTGGCGATCCACAACGCGGGCGGGGACATGACGCACGCCGCGGTGTTCGTGGCGCCGGTGGTGGAGGAGGCGTTCAAGGGCGCCGCCGTGCTGCTGATCCTGCTGATGCGCCGCCGGGAGTTCGACGGCGTGGTGGACGGCATCGTCTACGCCGGGATGGCCGGTATCGGCTTCGCCTACGTGGAGAACGTGCTGTATCTGGGCCGTACCCTGGCCGACGCCGAGTCCGGGGGTGGCGGTACGGCCTTCGTGTTCATCCTGCGCTGTGTGGTCTCGCCGTTCGCGCACCCGCTGTTCACGGCGGCGATCGGCGTCGGCATCGGGATGGCGGTGCGCACCCGCACCCCGGCCCTGCGAGTGCTCGCCCCACTGGCCGGTTACCTGGTGGCGGTGCTGCTGCACGGGGTCTGGAACTGGTCGGCCTCGTCCGGCCTGGCCGGTTTCGCCTCGGCCTACGTGGTGCTGCAGGTGCCGGTGTTCCTGGCCTTCATTGCACTGGCGCTGGTGGCCCGGCGCCGCGAGGGCAAGCTGGTGGCCCAGCACCTTGACATCTACGGGCGGACCGGCTGGCTGACCCAGGCCGAGGTGGCGATGCTGGCCTCACTGCCGGCCCGGCGTGAGGCCCGCAGCTGGGCGTTGCGTACCGGCGGCAGCGAGGCCCGCCGGGCGATGCGCGACTTCCAGGAGCTCGGGAGCGAACTCGCCTTCCTGCGTGAGCGGATGGCCAGGGGCACGGCCGCACCGGACGCCCCGAACACGGAGTACGCGATGCTCGCGACGCTTTCGACGTTGCGCTCGCGCTTCCTGCCGAGGATGCCCCACCACCCCTGACCGGAGGGATCCACCGGCCACCCGCTCGACCTCAGGTGCTCAGCCCAGCAGGTGGTCGAAGTCGCCGTCCTTGGCGCCGAGGATCATCGCCTCGATCTCGCCGCGGGTGTAGACCAGAGCCGGCCCCTGCGGGAACCGGGAGTTGCGCACGGCCACCTGACCGTCGTGCAGTGCAGCCAGCTCGACGCACTGACCCTGGGAGTTGCTGCGGGCGGACTTCTTCCACTCCGCGGTGATCAGATCGGCCCGCATCCCGTTGTGAATCTGCGACATCTCGACCTCCAAAAACTGGCAGACGACGTCCGCGGTCCAGATCGCTCAGACGTTGGCACGTTCTCCTGCACGTTCTCCTGCGCGTGCACTTGCGCGAGCAGTCCGGCAGTTCGTGACTATACGGGCAGGTCGGACCGCCTGACCAGCCTGTTTTGCACACTGTGTTGGTATATGCACACGCCTAGTCAACAGGTCGCTCTGTGCACAAGAGGGTTAACACCCGCATCGCACGCCCCGACGATGCCCTCGCCGGGCCAGGACATCGTGAGACGTGAAATCAGGCCTGCGCCAGGATCTTCTGCAGAGTGCGCCGGGTCATGTCCGGCGGCTGGCTGTCCACCGTGAGCCGCTCCATGGTCTGCGCATAGCGCTCCACGTGGTCCGGCTTGTCCAGGTAGTGCGCACTGGTCAGGTGCTCGACGTAGACCGTGTCGGGCAGCTCCGGCTCCGGGAAGCGCAGGATGGTGAAGGCACCGCCCTCACCGACGTGCCCGCCGAACCGGAACGGCATCACCTGCAGCGTCACGTTCGGCAGCGTCATCAGGTCGAGCAGGTGCTCCACCTGCTCGCGCATCACCTTGGCGCCCCCGATCGGCCGGTGCAGCGCAGCCTCGTCGACCACCGCCCAGAAGTGCGGGGGGGCTCTCCCGGCGCAGGATCGACTGGCGCTTGATCCGGAAGTTCACCCGGCGCTCGACCTCGGCCACGGCCGCGTTCGGGGCGCCGGCACTGACCACCGCGCGGGCGTAGGCCTCGGTCTGCAGAAGCCCGGGCAGCAGCTGGATCTCGTAGCTGCGGATCAGGCTGGCGGCCTCTTCCAGGCCGACGAACGTCTCGAACCAGTTCGGCAGCACGTCGTCGTAGCTGTGCCACCAGCCGGGGTGGTTGGCCTCCCGGGCCAGGGCCACCAGCGCCTCGCGCTGGGCCGCGTCCTCGACCCCGTAGTACTCGAGCAGATCGGCGATGTCGCGGTCCTTGAATCCGACCCGGCCCAGCTCGAGACGGCTTATCTTGGACTCGGACGCGCGGATCCGGTAGCCCGCGGCCTCTCGGGTCAGGTTCCTCGACTCCCGCAGGCGTCGTAACTGGGCGCCCACCAGAATGCGCCGGACCGTCGGTCCACCCGGCGTCGTCACAGTGTGTGCACCTCACTAGAAGTCAAGAGGATCCGATCGCCGATGAGCGTGGCTCTTCGTGTCCAACCTGCAGCATTGCCGCGACCCGGTGCCAGTGTGCCACCTCGGCGACCTCAGGACCTAGCGGAAGCCACTTTCATCGGATTTCGGACGGCTCGCACATTTATCGCAGATGCACGTGCATCTGCACGAACCAATCGGATACTCTCGAGATGCACGTGCATCTGGCGGTAGCGTTTGCACCGGCACAGCGCGCGTGGTCAGGGGAACCGGTCCGGCGAAAGGCTGAGTTCCCCCAGGGGTCGGGAATGAGGTGTGAGGCCAGTCGTGGTGATTGCACAGCCGCAGTCCGTAGACGTAGCGCCACCTGCCGAGCAGAGCGGGGGTGAGCACGAGATCGTGCTTGAGACCGGCTCTGCCTCCTGCCTCCTGCCTGCCACACCCCAGGCCGTACCCAAGGGCCGGGCCTTGGTCCGCCGCGGCCTGAAGCACCTGGGCGCCGATTCCGTCTCGGACGACGTCGCTCTGGTCGCCACCGAGCTCCTGGCCAATGCGCTCGAGCACGGCGTCCGCGACGCCGATGCCCGCGCCAGCGAGCCGGACGAACTGCACCGCCGACGGCTGGACGGGGTACGGATCTCTCTGGCCAGCACCGGCTCGCACATCGTCCTGTCGGTCACCGATCCCAGCCCCACGCCGCCGGTCCGCCGTCCGCGTGACCCGCTGTCCGGCGGGGGCCGGGGAATGCAACTGGTCGAGTCGCTGAGCCTGTGCTGGGGCTGGACGCTGCTGGAGGAGCAGGACGGGCAGCGTCTGCCCGGTAAGTCGGTGTGGGCGATGTTCCCGAAGACCGCCGTGGAGAAGCCGGCCGCGCAGATCCGGATCCAGGGCGCAGCCTGATCCCGCGCAAGAACCAGCAATACCCCAGCCGGCCGCGCAGGAACCAGCAACGTCCCGGTCGGCAACCTCGAAGTCAGCTGATCCGGGCCACACCGCTGAGCATCCGGATCGGCAGCGGCTGCCCGGGGTTACGCCACTGCGTCACGTCGACGAGCCCGGGCTCGATCAGCTCCGAACCGTCGAACAGCTGCTCCACCTGCGCGGTCGAACGCGCCACGAAGGGCGTGCTGGAAGCCTGGAACACCTGCTCCAGCCGCTCGATCACGGCCGGTTCCGTCCCGTCCGCGCAAACTACCGAGACCGCCAGGTAACTGCCCTCGGGCAGCAGCTTGCGGTACTGCTCCAGCACCTTGACCGCGATCTCCCGGCGCACGAAGTGCAGCACGGCGACCATCAGCAGTCCCACCGGCCGGTCCAGATCGAGGTGGTTGCGCAGCTTGCTGTCGTCGATCAGCGAGTGCGGCCGGCGCAGGTCGTGGTTCAGCGCGAGCACCCCCGGGCCCGGCTCGCGCAGGGCCCGGTTGTACGTCATCACGATCGGATCGTTGTCGACGTAGACCACTCTGGCGTCCGGCTGGAACACCTGTGCCACCTCGTGCACGTTGGGCGAGGTGGGGATTCCGGAGCCGAGATCGATGAACTGGTCGATGCCGAGCTCGGCCAGCGCGTGCCCGGCCCGGATCAGGAAACCGCGATTGGCCAGGGCACACGCGCGGAAGTCGGGGACCAGCCCGGCGACCTCGTGCACGGCCCGGCGGTCGACCTCGTAGTTGTCCTTGCCGCCGATCGCGTAGTCGTACATCCGCGCGGCACTGGGCTTGGACGCGTCGATGTCCGGTGGGATCCAGCCGTCGTCGGACGACGTCCAGGACCAGTCGACCTCGATCTGCTCGGCCGGTGAACCGTGGGGCTGCGTCGTCATCGTCGGCGTTCTCCGCGCTCGATCCAGGCAGGACACCACCAACCTAATAGCCGGTACAGATCTACCTGAATGGATGAAAACCCCCGCCCATCCCACCTAAACGCGCACTTCGCTCCCGCCCTGCGCCGCAGAAGGGGCCAGTACTAGGCTGTCACCTGTGATCACCGTGTTCGTGATGCTTCAAGCCAGGCCGGATCGGATCCCCGAAGTTGCGACGGAGGTCTCAGCCATCGAGGGGGTGCGCGAGGTCTACTCGGTGACCGGTGACGTCGACCTGGTCGCCATCGTCCGGGTGGAGAAGCAGGACGATCTCGCCGACATCATCGCCGACCACCTGGGCAAGGTGGAGGGCGTGGTCTCGACCCGCACCTACCTGGCCTTCCGCACCTACGCCCCGGACGCGGTGGACGACGCGCTCACCTCAGGCTTCGACGTCTAGGTTTCCGAACCCAAAGGCAACAACCAACGGACGGTGCCCTCGCCTCGAGCAGGCGAGGGCACCGTCCGTTGGTTGTTGGGCTTTCAGGGAAGATCCAGCCCGGCCAGCAGCGCCCGCCGGCTGGCCCGAACGTGTTCCCGCATGACCTGCTCGGCGCTGTCACCGTCCTTGGAGCGGATCAGGTCCAGGACCACGTGGTGCTCCCGGTCGGACTGCCGGGCCCGGCCGGGCTGCTGCAGCGAGGTGACCACCAGCCGGGAGTAGGCCAGCTGGTTCATCAGCGTGCGGTAGTGCGCCTCGAGCTTGGTGTTGTCGGCGCCGGTGATCAGCAGCCCGTGGAACTCCTCGACCAGCTCGGCGTACCGGGCCCGGTCGTCGGCCTCGACCGCCAGATCGGACTGGCGGACGTTCTCCTCCAGCTGCTCCACCTCCGGCACCCGCCCGCGCAGCGCCAGCAGCCGGGCGGCCGCCCCTTCCAGCAGTTCCTTCATCTCGAACAGCTCGGTGATGTCCCGCCGCGACGGCGCCGCGACGAAAGTGCCCACCCGCGGGCGGATCTCGACCAGCCCCTCGGTCTGGAGCTGTTTGAGCGCCTCCCGCACCGGGGTCCGGCTGACCCCGAACTCCTCGGCCAGGGCGATCTCGGAAAGCAGGGCACCGGAGGCCGCCTCACCGGTGATGATCCGCCGGCGCATCTCGGCGATCACCCGTTCCTGACGACTCCCGGTGCCTTCCGCCACGCGCTGCATCGTTCCTCGGTCTCGATCGGACGGCTCAGCCGAGCGGCGAAAGGCCCTCGGAGCTGAAGAACTTACCCGAGCTGTAGACCACCGGCGGCAGGTCGGTGACCTCGGCCGCGACCACCCGGCAGATGAACACGGTGTGAGTGCTGGCCTGCAGCCGCTCGCGGATCTCGACTTCCAGGTGGGCACTGCTGCCGGCCAGCAGCGGGGTGCCGAACTGCCCACGGCTCCAGGCCACGCCCTCGAACTTGTCGCCGGTCTTGGAGGCGAACTTGCCCATCACCTCCATCTGCTCGACCGAGGCGATGTTGATCGCCAGGTGCGAGGCGGTGAACAGGCAGTCGTGGGTGTTGGAGGTGCGCTGCACGCAGACCATCACGGTGGGCGGGTCCAGCGAGATGCTGGCGAAGGCGTTCACCGCCAGGCCGCGCGGGGTGTCCTCGTCCATCGCGGTGACCAGCGTGACGCCGGTGACGAAGCGGCGGTTGACCTGCTTGAGGATGTCGACATCGGGGCGGGTGGGAGTGGAGACCGTCATTGGATCCTCCTGCTGATACGGGTTCTCGCCGGGAAATTCGGGGGCGGGGCTCACTGGTCCTGGCCGACGGTGATCACGCCGATCGCGGTGAGCAGGCCCCGCGGGTCCCAGGTCACGTCCTCGGTGTGGATCAGCCCGTCGGGGCCGAAGGCGGCGAAGGTGGCGCCGGAGACCTCGACCCGGCGCTTGGTGGCCGGTACGCCGAGGAAGGGGTGGCTGTGGGTGCCCGCGCTGTGCCAGCGCACCGCCACCTTGTCCCCCTCCACGACCAGGTCGTCGATGGTGGTGACCAGGTCGGGGAAGGCCGCCCGGGTGGTGATGATGGTCGCCTTGAATGCCTCGCGGTCCAGGCCCTCGTCGTCGTTGCGGGCGCGCCGCCGGTAGTCCGGGGCGAGCAACTGGTCGAGGGCGTCCACGTCGCCGTCGTCCCAGGCGGCCGACCAGCTCTCGGTGACCAGCCGGCGGCGGGTCTCGCTGTCGCTCATGCGGTTTCCTCCTTGTCGGTGCAGGCGTCCAGTTCCTGCTTCTTCAGCTGCGCCCGGCGCACCGCGTGCTGGTCCTGCACCAGTTCCTTCCAGAACGAGACGGCCAGCCCGGCGATGATCACCAGGAACGGTGCGGAGGTGACGATCACGGTGTTCTGCAGCGCGTTCAGGCCGCCGGCGAGCATCAGCACGATCGCGGTGATGCCGGTGAGGATGCCCCACAGGACCAGGATCGAGCGGCGCGGGGTGAGCGAGCCGCCGGAGGTCATCATCGCCAGCACGTAGGTGTTCGCGTCGGCGCCGGAGACGAAGAACATCACGACCAGGAAGATCGCCACCGCGGAAGTGACGCTGGCGAACGGGAAGTTCTCGAGAGTGGCGAAGAACGCGCTGTTGATGTCGGCCGCGGTCTGCTCGGCGATGGTGCCGCCACCGAACATGTCCACGTGGATCGCGGTACCGCCGAAAACCGTGAACCAGGTGAAGAAGACGACGGTGGGCACGACCAGGACACCGACGATGAAACCGCGGATGGTACGGCCCTTGGAGATCCGGGCCAGGAAGACGCCGACGAAGGCGCCCCAGGACACCCACCAGGCCATCATGAAGTAGGTCCACCACTGCATCCACTGCAGGTCGCCGAAAGCCGTTCCCTGCAGGCTCATCCGGAAGAAGTCGGTGGCCCACAGGCCGAGCGACTCGATGTACAGGTTCGCGATGAACACGGTCGGGCCGACCACCAGCATGAACACGAACAGCGCACCGGCCGCGATCACGCTGCCCTGGCTGAGGTACTTGATGCCCTTGCTGACCCCGGTGACGGCGGACATCGTGAAGATCGCGGTGACCGCGGCGATGATCAGTACCTGGGCCACGTTGTTGACCGGGATACCGAAAAGCGTGGCCAGGCCGTTGTTCACCTGCAGGGCGCCCAGGCCGAGCGAGGTGGTGGTGCCGAACAAGGTGGCGAACACCGCCAGGACGTCGATCGCCTTGCCGATCGGGCCGTCGACCCGGTTACCCAGCAGAGGACGGAACAGCTGGCTCACCAGGGTCGGGCGGCCTTTGCGGTGGGTGGAGTAGGCGATCGCCAGACCGAACACCGCGAAGATGGCCCAGGCGTGCAGGCCCCAGTCGAAGTAGCTGTACTGCATCGCCCGCACCGCCGCGTCCGGCGTCCCGGCCTCGGCCAGAGCGTGCGGCGGGGTGGCGAAGTGCGAGATCGGCTCGGCCACGCCGTAGGAGACCAGGCCGATGCCCATCACCGCGGACAGGATCATCGCGAACCAGGAGAGGTTGGAGAACTCCGGGCGGTCGGTGTCCTTACCGAGGCGGATGTCGCCGTACGGGCTGAAGGCCAGGAACACCAGGAAGACCAGGAGCGCGAGGGTGACCACTAGGTAGGCCCAGCCGAAGGTGCCGGTCAGCCAGTTCAGGGAAGCGTTGGTGACGTCGTTGAGGTTCTCGGTGAACAGCACGCCCCAGGCCACGAAGAGGGCGCAGACCGTGACCGAGGCGGCGAACACGCCCCCGAGCCGGCCGCGACCGGCGCTGTTGTCGTTCTGCGGCTGACCCACGGGCACCTCGGCGCTCGGCGATGGGGGCGGCGTACTGGCCTGGGGGACGTCGATGACGTCGACCTCTGCAGGCTCGCTGAACTTCTGGGACATCTGGCCCTCCTGAGGCGCCTATGCCTTGGGACTGCGGTTGGATCAAGCTCTTCGATGTTGCATGCATCAGGGATGCTACGAAGGTCACATGGGGGTGTCAATGGCCGTGAGCCAGGGCATAGGAATCCACTCGGGAAACGGTAGTGCCGCAGCCCTCGAACCGCCCTCCGGGTCACCCTTGCCAGGGCTCATTCGCTGGCAGTTACGGGTGTATTGCGAACTTGAGACGGCTGCGGACGGGTGAGCGCGGCGGTAACCGGACGGCAACCCGAGTCGGGCTTCCGATGACGTCTGTTGACACTCGCATCGGGCGGTCGTACGTTCTGTTGCATACATGAGCGAGGAGAAGCGCATGAGCGTCGACCTGGAGCCGAGTCCCGGCTCGCTGGATCTCGAAGCCGCCCCCCGTACGCCGGACTGGCTGCGGCGGATCGCGGTGTACCGGGAGGAGGTGCTGCTCGAGAACGCAGCTGCGCCCGCCGTCCCTGCTCTGAAGGCCACAGCGGCGGCCGTGATCCGCAATCCCTGGATCGGGACCCCCTCCTCGCGTGACCTCTCCCCCGAGGTCGAGGCGATCGCCCCGGTTCTGGCCCGTGAGCTGACCGGACGGCTGATCGCCACCCTGGGCGGCACCGCGGCGATCGAGGCGTTCGGGAAGGCGGCGATCGTCGGCACCCGCGGCGAGCTCGAGCACGCCGGGGCGCTGATCCACACCCCGTTCTTCGGCAACCTCATGCGCGAGTTCCTCGAGGGCGAATCCATCATCTGCTTCGCCGACACCCGCGCCGACGCCGGCGAGACCCTGGTGGTGCCGATGTGGCACAAGAACCACGCCGCCACCCGCAGTCACTACCAGACGATCACCGCGCGGATCTCCGACGGCCCCCGGGCCGACGAGATCGTCGTGGTGGCGGCGGCCTCCACCGGCCCCCGCCCACACGCCCGGATCGGCGACCGGCGTACCGATCCGACTGTCAGCGCGTCCACCATTGCGAAGGGAACCAAGTGATGAACGTCCGCAAGATCGTCACGATCGTCGACGAGACCCTCACCGAGGGCGGCCGTCCGGTCGAGCCCGCCGCCCGGGTCGCGGTCGTCGCGGCAGTGATCGAGAACCCCTGGGCGGGCCAAGGTTTCGTGGAGAACCTGACCGCCGGGATCGACGCCAACGCCTCCGACCTGGGCGCGCTGCTGGCCCCGCGGGTGATCGAGGCGCTGGGTGCGCCGGTCGAGGCCTACGGCAAGGCGGCGATCGTCGGTCTGGACGGCGAGATCGAGCACGGTTCGGCGCTGATCCACACGCTGAAGTTCGGCAACCACTTCCGGGACGCCGCCGCGGCCAAGACCCTGCTGCCGGCGGTGGAGAAGCGCGGGCCCGCGGGCATCGTCTTCGACATCCCGCTCAAGCACTTCACCGACGCCACGATCCGCTCGCACCACCAGACCTTCGAGGTGCGTATCCCGGACGCCCCGCACCCGGGCGAGATCGTGATCGCGCTCGCCGCCGCGGCCCAGGGCCGGCCCCAGCAGCGCCTCGCGGCCCTCTCCACCGAGCAATGAGCCGCCCGGTCGTCGTTCTGCTGCACGGGGTGGGCCTGGACCACTCCGTGTGGCGGGACGTCGTCCCGCTGCTGAGCCGCTACCAGGTCCTGACCCCGGACCTGCCCGGCCACGGCTCGGCCGCCAGAGTCCCCCAGGACGTCGACCTGGCCGGGCTGGCCGGGTTGCTGGAGATCCCGCCCGGCTCGCATCTGGTCGGGTTCTCGCTCGGCGCCCTGGTCGCGCAGTATCTGGCGATTCACCGGCCGGAACTGGTGGCCTCGCTGACCAGCGTGAGCTCGGTCTGCCGGCGCACCCCGGCCGAGCGAGAGGCGGTGCTGGGCCGCCTGGCGGTGGCTGAGCAGGACCCGGCCCGGGCCGCGGCCGCCTCGATCGACCGCTGGTTCGCCGGATCCACGGTTGCGGCCGAGACCATCGAGCACACCCGGGCCGTACTCACCGCCAACGACCCGGCACAGTTCCTGGCCTGCTACCGGGTCTTCGGCACCGGCGACGCGGTCGTCGGAGGAGATCTGCACCGGATCACCGCGCCCTCCATCGCCGTCACCGGCGCCGAGGACCCAGGTTCCACCCCGGAGATGTCACAGCGCCTGGCGGCCGCCATCCCCGGCGCCCGGGCCGTGATCGTCCCGGGTGTGCGCCACATGCTCCCGGTCGAGACACCCACCGTGCTGGCCGGCCTCATCGACGAGGTCATCGGAGGAAAAGTCAATGTCTGAAACCCTTACCCATCACATCGGTGGGGAGAAGGTCGAGCCGGCCGGTGGCGGGCACTTCGACAGCACCAACCCGGCCACCCGGGAAACCCTGTACGCGGCCGCCCGGGGCGATGCCACCGACGTCGACAAAGCGGTCAAGGCTGCCCGCCGGGCGTTCGAGTCGCCCGCCTGGCGGGACATGACCCAGACCGGCCGCGGCCGGCTGCTGCGCCGGCTGGCCGAACTGATCGCCGAGAACGCCGAGGAACTGGCCCGCACCGAGAGCCTGGACAACGGCAAGCTACTGCGCGAGATGCGCGGCCAGATGCAGGGTCTGCCCGAGTACTACCACTACTACTCCGGTCTGGCCGACAAGATCCAGGGCGACGTGATTCCCACGTCCGACCGGGCGGTGCTGAACTACACCATGCGCGAGCCGCTGGGCGTGGTCGGCGCGATCACCCCCTGGAACTCCCCACTCACCCTGACCACCAGCAAGCTTGCGCCCGCGCTGTGCGCCGGGAACACCGTCGTGATCAAGCCGTCCGAGTACACCTCGGCCTCGGTGCTGCGGCTGGCCGAGCTGATCGACGAAGCCGGGTTCCCGCCTGGCGTGGTCAATGTCGTCACCGGGTTCGGCGCCGAGGCCGGTCAGGCTCTGGTCGAGCACCCCGGCATCGCCAAGATCTCCTTCACCGGCAGCACCGGTACCGGTTCCCGGATCGCCGCGTCGGTGGCCTCGCGTTTCCTCGGCTCGACCCTGGAACTGGGCGGCAAGTCACCGAACATCGTGTTCGAGGACGCGAACCTGCACAACGCCGCGATGGGTGTCGTGGCCGGTGTTTTCGCCGCCGCCGGGCAGACCTGCATCGCCGGTAGCCGGGTGTTCGTGCACCGCAGCGTCTACGACGAACTGCTGGAGCGGGTGGCCGCCCGGGCAGCGTCGATCAAGATCGGCGATCCGCTGAACGCCGAGACCGAGCTCGGTCCGCTGGCTTTCGCCGACCAGCGGGACAAGGTGGCCGGTTACGTGGACCTCGGCCGATCCGAGGGCGCCCGGGTGCTGACCGGCGGCTGCGTCTCGGACGGCGGTGGGCTGGGCGGTTACTTCTACGAGCCGACCGTGCTGGTCGACGTCAACAACGGGATGCGGGTGGTCCAGGAGGAGATCTTCGGTCCCGTCGTCGCGATGATGCCCTTCGAAACCGAGGACGAGGTGGTCGCCTTGGCCAACGACACCGAGTACGGTCTCGCGGCCGGTGTGTGGACGAAGGACCTCGGCCGGGCCCACCGGATGGCCAACCGGCTCGAGGCCGGCACGATCTGGGTGAACACCTACCGGGCGATGTCGCCGATGTCGCCCCGCCAGGGTTTCAAGAACAGCGGTGTGGGGGTCGAGCACGGGCAGGCGACGATCAAGGAGTACACCCAGCTCAAGAGCGTCTGGATCAACACCAGCGACGCTCCGGTCGCCGACCCGTTCGTGCTGAGGAGCTGACATGCCGCTGGTGGACGTCACCATCACCGAAGGCCGCTCCGCCGAGCAGATCCGCGCCCTGATCGGCCGTCTGCACGCGGCAGTGGTCGAGACCATCGACGCCAGGCCGGAATTCGTCCGGGTGATCGTGCGTGAGGTGCCGCGCGCGCACTGGGCCACCGGCGACGTCACCGTTGAGGAAATGGGCTCGCAGGCCCGCATTGCTTTGGAGCAGAAGGAGTCACAATGAAGTTCTCTCTTTTCGTCCACATGGAACGCTGGGACGAGTCGGTCAGCCACCGTGAGCTGTTCGAGAACCTGACCGAACTGACGCTGCTGGCCGAGGCCGGCGGGTTCAGCACGGTGTGGGTGGGCGAGCACCACTCGATGGAATACACCATCTCGCCGAACCCGATGCCGACCCTGGCCTACCTGGCGGCGCGCACCTCGACCATCCGGCTCGGGGCGGGCACGATCATCGCGCCGTTCTGGAACCCGATCCGCGCGGCCGGTGAGTGTGCCCTGCTCGACGTGATCAGCAACGGCCGGATGGAGGTCGGCCTGGCCCGCGGCGCCTACCAGTTCGAGTTCGACCGGCTGGCCGGCGGTCTGCCCGCCACCGACGGCGGCAAGCACCTGCGGGAACTCGTGCCGGCCGTGCGGGCGCTGTGGCAGGGCGACTACGCGCACGACGGCGAGATCTGGAAGTTCCCCACCTCGACCTCGGTGCCCAAGCCGATCCAGCAGCCCACCCCGCCGATGTGGATCGCCGCCCGGGACCCTGCCTCGCACGACTTCGCCGTGGCGAACGGCTGCAACGTGATGGTGACGCCGCTGATGAAGGGCGACGAGGAGGTGGAGAACCTGGTGGGCAAGTTCGAGACCGCAGTTGCTGCCCACCCGGAGATCACCGAGCGGCCCAAGCTGATGGTGCTGCGCCACACCCACGTGCACGACGAGAGCGACCCGGAGGGCTGGAAGCCGGCGGCGGCCGCGATCAACAAGTACTACCGCAGCTTCGATGCCTGGTTCGGCAACAAGAGCACCCCGGAGGACGGCTTCCTGGAGCCCAGCCCAGAGTCGAAGTTCGACGGTCGGCCCGAGTTCGAGTTGGAGTCGCTGCACCGTACCGCCATGATCGGCACGCCTGCCGAGGTGATTGAGCGGCTGAAGCACTACCAGGCGCTGGGGGTGGACGAGTTCAGCTTCTGGATCGACAACAGCATGTCGCACGAGGAGAAGCGGGCCTCGCTGCAGCGCTTCGTCGAGCACGTGGTGCCCGCCTTCAGCTGACCTACCCGTCCCAGCTTCACCAGCCTTCGCATCGCTTCGCCAGCCTTTGCGGCCGCAAAAGCCCAGGTCGCCGGCCGGGCGGTGGGAACGGAGGCTGGTGAAGCCTTGCTCTCCGCCCACCTTCTCGCCAGACCTGACCAGCCCTGGCACCCGCAACGCCCGGGCGGCGGAACAGTCGCTGGTGAAACCCGAGTGTTCTTTCCCCTCCGCATAGCTCCCGCCCGGACCTGGCCAGCCTTTGCACCCGCAAGGCCCGGGCGGCGGAACAAGGCGCTAGCGAAACCCAAGCACCCCCGCCCTCCGCACCGCTCCCGCCGGACCTAACCAGCCGTTTCACCCGCGATACCGGGCGGCGGAACGCGGGACAGCCGCTGGTGAAACCCCTAGTGTTCCTGCCCTCCGCCGAGCTCCCGCCGGACCTAACCAGCCGTTTCACCCGCGATACCGGGCGGCGGAACGCGGGACAGCCGCTGGTGAAACCCCTAGTGTTCCTGCCCTCCGCCGAGTTCCCGCCGGACCTGACCAGTCTCTGCACCCGCAGAATCGGGCGGCAGGACGGTCGCTGGTGAAACCCCAAGTGTTCCTGACCTCCGCTGAGCTCTCGCCGGACCGGGCCAGCCTTTGCACCCGCAATGCCCGGGCGGCGGGACAAGGCACCAGTGAAACCCAAGCACTCCAGCCCTCCGCCCCACTCCCGCAGGACCCGACCAGCCCTTGCACCCACAATCCCGGCAGCAGGGACAAGGCGCTGGCGAGGTTCGGATTGGGGCAGGCGGTGAGCGGGTGGTTTGGGATGGTTCGCGAGGATAGCCTGAGTCGGATGGGTGAGGTTCAGGAGTTGCGGGATCAGGTCGAGGCCCTGATCCGGCGCTGGCACGTCTACGAGGTGGACCGGGGCGGGCGGCCGGTGATCGACTTCGACTGCTCGCCGGATCGGGCCCCTCGGCGGTATCGGCCGGTCGAGAGCCGGTTGGAGGTGTACCAGGAGCTCACCCGACTGCGTGCGACGGCGGCGGAAATCGGTTCGGGCGCGCGGCAGATCGGCGAGGTGATCCGGGCGCACCGGGCTTATGCCGGAGCACTGCTCGGGCGTCGCGATCCGCTGTACACGTATCTGCGCGACACCCAGGGCTGCGATGCCGAGGGGTGGCCGGAGGAGCACATTCTGCAGGTGCGTGATCTGGCGGTGAAGGCGCTTGAGGGTTTAGGGGTGCGCTGGGGCCGCGACCTGAACCGGGACCTGCTGGCGCTGGAACAACCGATCACGGGGGAAGAAGCGGCCGAGCTGATCCCGGCGGCGGCAAGATCGCTGGAACCGGTTGTGCGGGAGCTGGTCCGGAGCACCGCGAAGTACTCGGTGCGGGTGCAGCCGGACGACGTGGACGACTTCTGGGCCTACTGGCTGGACGGCGCCGGTCAGGACGTGCGGCTGCGGATCAACCAGCGCTACGCCACGTTCACCATGGTTCAGGTGCGGCAGTTCGCCCTGCATGAACTGCTGGGACACGCGCTGCAGTACGCCTCGTACACGCAGGTCTGCGCCGAGGACCCGGATGTGCCCTGGGTGCGACTGATGTCGGTGAACCTGCCCTACCAGTTCATGCTGGAAGGACTGGCCCAGGCGCTACCGCTGTTCGTGACGCCGTCCGACGCCGCGCTGGTGGCCCGGGTGCGGCTGGCGCATTATCTGCAACTGGTGCGGGGCGAGCTGCACCTGGCGGTGAACGCGGGCGTGCCGCTGATCGAGTGCGCCAACCATGCGCGGGCCCGGGTGCCGTACTGGACCGACGCGACGATCAGCGACACGTTGACCGAGCGCAGCGCGAATCCCCTGCTGCGTTCCTACCTCTGGTCCTACCCGGCCGGTCTGGACTGGTGGGCCGCGCTGGCTGATTCGGCCGACGACCAGGCCCGGGACCGGGTGCTGCAGGCGGTGTACCGCCGTCCGCTGTCGCCGGTCCAGCTCGAGCGGCTGGCCGGTCAGGCCACGTCGGCGTTGAAGTAGCGCACCGAGTACTTGCGGGTGATCTTCTTCTTGGTCAGCGCGGTGTCGGCCTTGTTCCAGGTTCGGATGCCGCTCACGGTCACGTCCAGCCGTCGCGATCGCACGCCGGTGGGCAGGGCGAAGTCGGCCACCTCCCAGACCAGGGCCGGGGTGCCGTAGTCGGGCCGGCCGTGCACGGTGGGTTTGTATTGGCACACCTTGAGCCTGGCGCCGCCGGCGATGCGGACGGTGACCTTGGCGCGGGCGAAGTCGATCTTGTCGTTCGAGGCGCTGAGGGACCAGCGGCCGCCCGGATCGAGCTCGTTGGGGAAGTAGCCGGGGGTGGGCCAGGAGACCCAGGCCGGGCTCTTGACCTTGGCCGGCCGACTGGGGATGACCCACAGGGCGCTGGCGCCGGAGGTGATGCCGCTGCCCATCTTCTTCACGAACGGGTACAACAGCCAGCGACGGTGGCCGGCCTCTGTGTTGTTCGGGCCCGGGTCTGCGAGGTACTGGGCCACCGACTCGGCGCCGGTGCAGCTGAGACAGAGGTTGGAGTGGCCGGCCGCATCAGCACCTTCGGCGCTGTAGCAGGGCCAGGATGTGGGTGGGGCGTGGCTCAGGGAGTTCTCCGCGTCCATCATCAGGGCGGCCTTCTGGGCCTTGGCCGACAGCTTGGCATCGAAGGTAACCGGGGTGAGTTGGCCCATCGCCCGGAAGAAGTTGACGGTCTTGAGGGTGGCGGTCTGGGTGGCGGTGGAGGGGCGGCCGGCTACGCAGTCGGTGGTGGAGCCGTTCCACTTGACCGGGGTGGCCAGGGCGGGGCGCAGACGCTTCAGGAC
This sequence comes from Kineosporia babensis, assembly GCF_021129305.1. GTDB lineage: Bacteria > Actinomycetota > Actinomycetes > Actinomycetales > Kineosporiaceae > Kineosporia > Kineosporia babensis. The sequence goes on from NZ_JAJOMB010000011.1 coordinate 208,164, forward strand.
GGCCTGGCGAACGGCGGCACGGTTGCCGGTGTCGATGGGGCGAAAGGCGACGGCTTGCAGAGAAGTCGTGGGGCCATCGGATGCTGGGGAGTCAGCGGTAGAGAGCGGCACCGGGACGGCCACGGCCACCGCGCTCGCAGGCACCGAGACGGTCCGGACCGAAGCCGTTCCTTGTGCGGCTACCAAGAACACGATGGCGCCGACCACTGCCAGAAGAGCCTGTCGCTTCATCAGCTTCCCCCCGAAAGCCCTGAATGAGATGCGACCAACCCTAGCTCACCGCAAGACAAATCAACCAATCGCCGGGATGGCACTCACCGGTGCACCCGCCAGGCGGGCCGCATGCAGCGCAGCACCCACCACCGGGCTGGACAACGGCTCACGTAGGTCGAATCGCTCACCCAGGCTGCGCGCGAAGGAGTCCAGCACCTCGGGCACCGCGAAGATCCCGCCCGAGTAGGACACCGGAACCGGCGCGGCGAAGGCCAGACGTCGTCCCAGAACCTCGACCAGCTGGGCCAATTCCTCCCCCGCAGCCGTCAACAGCGCAGCCGCGGCCGTGTCTCCAGCCCGTGCGGCCGTGACCAGTGGCCGGGAGAGCGCAGCGATCGGGGTGCGGTCACGCTGCCATTGGTTGATCACGACGTCCACCGCGTCCAGGTCTGTACCCAAACCCAGGTGATCGCGAAGGATGCCCAGCAGCGGCCCGGGCGCCAAGCGTCCGTCGCTCATCTTCGAGAACAACTGCAGCGCACCAACTCCGAGCCAGTGGCCAGACCCCTCGTCCCCGAATCCCTCACCCCAGCCGCCGACCCGCAGACCCACGCCGTCGTGCCGGCCGTAGGCGATCGATCCGGTGCCGCTGACCACGCTGATACCGTCGGCGCCGCCCAGCGAACCAGCCCAGCTGCAGACCACATCGTTGTCGCAGGTGTATCTTTCGTGCCCGATCAGCCCTTTCGGAATGGCGTCGAGCAAGGGCACATCGGAACTGATCTCGCCGTATCCGGCCAATCCGAAGAAGCCGTGGGAAATCTCCGAGATCCCGGCCGCGGAAGTCACTTCACCAATACCCTCGGCCAGCACCTGCTCGACCCGATCGGGGCGCCCCGGGTGATAGGACGTGGTCGTCTCGTAAGAAGCCAGCACCGCACCCTCGGCCGAAAGCAGACAGAACGCCGTCTTGGTACCGCCGCCATCAACACCGAGAAAGACCGCACCCACGAAAAACCCTCATTCCCCGGCTGCCCGCCGGAACCGGTCCATTGCCGCGCCATGCGCATTACTCGCATCGTCCAGAATCGACTCGGCCACCGCAAGACCCGGGACCAGCGGATCCAGCACCAGCGCCTGCAACGCCAGTTCCCGGGAGCCGCTGAGTGCCGCCTGCACAGTGATTTCCTGCTGCTGCGCCCGGGCGGTCAGCACGGCCGCAATACCGGCCGGCAGAGCGCCCACCCCGAGCCCGGTAATGCCCGAGGCCCCGACCACCGCCGGAACTTCGACCACGGCCTCGGGCGGAAGGTTGGGAATCTTGCCCGCGTTGGGCAGGTTCACCGCCAGCTCGACGTGCTCGCGACCGGTCACGACGGCTTCGCAGATCGCCACCAGCCGCTCGGCCTCCTGGTCGTCCACCGGCGCCAGCGGCTGCGAACCGTCGGCCTGAGCGTGCAACCGGTCCCAGAGGTCGTTCTTCTCGTCGATATAGCGAATCGTGTCGTCCCGACCACCCTGCAGCCCCCAGGGCAGATGATCACCGTCCGCTCCCAGGTAATGCCCGAAGAACTCAGAGACATGGCGATCGCCCGGGGCCGGGTACCGGCCGAAAGTTCGCAGGAGATCGGCCGAAACGGGAAGATGGACGCCTTCTTCATTGGTCGAGGGAGCATCCCGGTCCCCCGCCTGCGCAGCCACCGCCTCACGCAGCCGCGGATACACATCGAGCGGCCCCTGGCGCAGGTCGAGCAACCAGCACAGGTGGTTCAGCCCGGCGAAGGTCGCGGATATCTCACCGGCCGGAACTCCCAGATCGGCGCCGATCTTGGCCAGGGTGTGCATGGTGCCGTGGCACAGCCCGACCGTCTGAACCGGAGTAGTAGCAGTGATCGAACGGACGTTTGCGGTGAGTGGGTTCGTGTAGTTCACCAGCAGCGCGGAAGGGGCCAACTCGGCAATGTCTTCCGCAATGGCAACCAGTTCCGGAACATGACGCAAGGCCCGCAGAACTCCGCCCGGGCCCACACTGTCCCCCACCGTCTGGGCGATGCCGTATCGCGCAGGCACTTCCAGATCGTGATGCCAGCCCTCCGCCCCGCCCACCGCGATCGTCGTGGTCACGAACCGGGCCCCGGGAAGAGCCTCTCGCCGGTCGGTGTGCGGCACGAACGTCAGGTCCGCACCCTTCTCCTTGGCGATCCGGCGGCCGACCCGGGCCATCGTCTCGGCCGCATCCTCCACCAGATCGACCAGATGCACCGTCCAGCCGTCGAAAGTGCGGGACTCGGCCAGGTCGTTCATCAGGCCCGGCGTGAAAACCGTGCTTCCGGCTCCGATCAGAACGATTGAGGTGTTGCTCATGGCTTCCTCTCAGCGGGTACTGCCGGCCAGCAGGCCGTTGACGATGTAGCGGTTGAAGGTCAGGGCCAGGACGACCGGGACGACGATGGCCAGCACGCCGGCCGCATCGAGCAGGGTCACCGGGACCACGTGGCGTCCTTGCAGACCAGCGATCACGACGGTGAGGGGCTGGGTGGACAGGTCGCTGGAAAGCACCAGCGGGAACAGGAACTGCGCCCAGGCGAAGAGGAAGGTGATCAGCGCGGTGGAGATGATTCCGGGACGGGCGAGCGGGAGGACGATGTGCCAGAGCACCTGCAGCCGGCCCGCTCCGTCGACGGTCGCGGCTTCCTCCAGGCTGACCGGCATGCTGGAGAAGTAGTTGTACAGGACCCAGGTGGCCAGCGGCAGGAATCCGGAGACGTAGACCAGCACGATCCCGGTGTAGGTGTTGACCAGGGAGAACTGGCTCATGATCCGGTAGAGCGGGATCAGGGTGGTGTAGGCCGGTAGCGTCATGGTGGCCAGAACGGTGTAGAAGATCACCTTTCGGCCGCGGAACCGCATCCGGGCGAAGGCGTAGGCCGCCAGGGTGGCCAGCAGCACGGTCACGACGGTGGCGGCGCCGCACTCGATCACGATGTTCCAGGCCGAGCGGCGGATCTGGGCCGGTACTTCGCCGTCGCCGGTCAACAGGGTGCGATAGTTCTCCAAAGTCGGGTTCAACGGCAGGAACTGCACCGGTGTGGCCCGGGCGTCGGACTCGGTCTGCAGGCTGGTGCGCACCGCCCAGTAGATCGGGACGAGTGACCAGAGCAGCAGCAGGGCCAGACCGATGCGGCGGGCCGGCTTCACATCTCCACCTTTCGGTAGACCAGCCGCACCACGGCCATTGAGATCGCCAGGGTGGCCAGCGTGATCAGCAGGGTGAGGGCGTAACCGGCTCCGAAGTCGAGGTTCTGGAAACTGACGAAGTAGGTCTGCATGGTCACCGAGGCACCGGTCGAGGCGGCCCCGTTGAGCACGTAGGGCTGGTCGAACACGTTCAGGGTGGCGATCACGGCCTGCACCATGGCGACGGCGATTCCGGGCCGGGCCAGCGGCAGGGTGATCCGGCGGAAGGCGGCCCAGGGCGAGCAGCCGTCGAGTTGTGCGGCCTCGTACAGCTCGTCCGGGATCAGTTGCAGCGCGGCCAGGATCAGCAGGGCGGACAGCGGGGTGATCTGCCAGACCTGGACCAGCTCGATCAGGCCGATGGTCAGCAGCCGGTTCTGGCCGAGCAGCAGACCGCCGTCGGCCCCGAACAGCTGCAGGACCGCGCTGATCAGACCGGAGTTCGGCTCGAAGATGCCCTGCCAGAGAATGCCCTCGACCACGCCGGGCAGCGCCCAGGGCAGGATCATCACCGCGATCACCAGACTCCGCCCGCGGAACGGCCTTTGCAGGAGCACCGCCGCGGCGGTCCCCAGCAGCGTCGACAGCGTGACCCCGATGAGCACGTAGAGGCCGGTATTGGCCATGCTGGAACGCACGGCCGCATCCCCGAAGAGCCCGGTGAAGTTGCTCAGACCCGCCCACCGCATCGGTGGGTCCAGGGCGTCGACAATGAAGAACGACTGCACCACCGCGAAAACCGCAGGCAGCAGGGCCAACCCGGCGATGAACAAGGTCACCGGCGCGACCATCAGGTAGGGCAGAACATCAAACCTGCTTGGGGACGATTGAACTGTCGCCTTGGGAGCCAGGACCGCCGTCATGCAGCACCGGCCAGATCCTCGGCCGCCTCGGCGATCGTGCCGACCGCCTGCTCCACACTCATCGATCCGGTCGCCGCCGCGTGCAGGCTGGTGTAGACCGCGTTCGAGAACTTCGGGTACCAGGTCGGAGCGCCGCCTTCGAACACCGGCTGGGAACCTTCCAGCATGGTGACCAGTTCGGCGCCGCCCGCCAGCTTGTCGGCGTTCACCATACGATCGACCGCGGAGACGTGCGACGGCAGGGGGTAGGCCTCGTAGATCTTCTCCGGGCCGTCCAGCCCGGAGAACGCGGCCTGGGTCTCAGCACTGGCGAACCAGTCGATGAACTTGGCTGCGGCGTCAGGGTATTTGGCCTGCTTCGGAATACCCACCGCATCGGGGTTGGACAGGTTCGCCGCCGGACCGGTCACGCCCGGCGTGGGCAGATACTCCACATCACCGGCGACCTTGGACGAGCCCTCGACGTCGTAAATCGTTCCCACGGTTCCGGAGTAGTCCGAGAACGTGCTCGCCACCTGACCGGTGGCCATCAGCGTCTGCTGCCCCTGAGAGTCCGTCACGTTGATGTTTCCGGGCGGGACGAGACCTTCTTTGAGCGCACCGATCATCCACTGCGCCGCCTGGAATCCGGCCGAACCGGGCTCCTTGAACTGCGGATTCCCCTCGGCGTCGAGCACGGTCCCGCCGAATGCGGCGGTGGTCTCGTACCAGTAGGTGGACAGGCCCTCGGCGGCGGCGAACGGGATGTTCAGCGGGTACTCGACCACCCCGGCCTGCTTGATCCTGCGCAGATCGTCGGTGTAATCGTCCATGGTTCGTGGCATCTCACCGATCCCGGCCTTCTCGAACATGGCCCGGTTGACCGTCGTGACCATGAACGAGGCGTCGTACGGAATCCCGACCACGTGCCCGTCGCTGGTGAACGACGCAAGCTGCGGGACATCGTCCTTCATTGCCGCGGTGTCCAGGAAGGTCTCCATCGGGGTGAACCAGCCGAGCTTGCCCAGCTGCCCGACCCGCGACCAGTCCACGTTGGTGGCGTCGGCGAAGTAGGTGTTGGCGGCCGCCGCGGCAGAGATCTTGGTCTGCAGGCTGTCCCAGTCCAGGTTGGTCCAGTTCACCGTGATCCCGGTTTCCTCGGTGAACTCGGCCAGCAGCGCCTTGGGTGGAGGTTCGGCGGCCAGCACCACGTTGATCGTGACCCCGCTGGTCTGGTCCGAGGCGTTCTTGTTGCCGACGCTGGGGGCTCCGCAGCCGGCCGCCACCAGGGCCGCGGTCAGGCCCAGGGCCGCGATGAGCTTGCTGCTTCTGGTCCTCGGCATGACGCTCCTCGAAGGATGGCGTGCGCGAAAGTGAGCAGTTCTCGATTTTCCCTGCGCAGAACTGCGCAGTTGGTGAACTGAACCGTACGATTTGGGCTCAACCAGCGTCAATGACGGAATCGAACATTCCTGTTACGAGCAGTGGGATGCGCAAATGAGCAGTCCAATGCGCAGATTGGTTAGGGTGAAAAGGTGCGGAGAGCGGAACGGCTGAGCGCGATCCTCGACCAGGTGCGCACCGACGGCAGCGTCGACGTGCTCGAGCTGGCCACCTCGCTGGGTGTCTCGGGGGCCACGGTGCGCCGCGACCTGCAGGCGCTGGCCGAGAACCGGATGCTGGTGCGCACCCGGGGCGGGGCGATGTCCAACGACATCGGCGACGAACTGCCGTCCCGGCTGAAGGCCCCGCGCTTCCAGGCGGAGAAGAAGCGCATCGGTGCCGCTGCGGCCGCGCTGGTCCCCGACGGCGCCGTGGTCGGGCTGACCGGCGGCTCGACCGCACTGGAAGTGGCCCGCGCCCTGGCCCGCCGGCGCGGCGTCACCATCGTCACCAACGCCATCGACCTGGCTGAGGAACTGGCCGGAAACTCGGGCCTGCGCATCGTGGTGATCGGTGGAATCCTGCGCACCTCAAGAGAACTCGTGGGTCCGGCCGCGGAGACCATGCTCTCGAACTACCACCTGGACATCGCCTTCGTCGGAGTGGACGGACTCACCCCGGACGAGGGCTGCACCACCTACGACGAGATGGAAGCCCAGACCGACCTGGCCTTCCTGCGCCGGGCCCGCCGCAGCGTGGTGATCGCCGACTCCTCCAAGCTCGGCAAGGTCACCTTCGCCCGGATCAGCCCACTGGCCGAGGTGGACGACGTGGTCACCGACACCGGCGCCGAGCCGGAACAACTCGAGGCGATCGAAGCTACCGGCGTTCAGGTAACGGCGATTTAGCCTTCGGCAGCCAGGCGTTCGGCTACGCGGTGGTCGGTGATCAGGACGTTGACCCAGCCGCCCTGGAGCGATGCACGGATGGCGTTGTACTTGCGGTCGCCGCCGGCGACGCCGACGCGGCGGGGCACCCGGCGCAGTACGTCGGCGCCGATACCGATCAGGCGGTCCTCGAAGGGGGTGGTGATGTGCTCGCCGTGGGCGTCGAAAAAGCGTAGGCAGACGTCGCCGACTGCGCCGAGGCGCCGCAGGTGAGCGGTTTCGGTCTCGGCGATGGCGTTTCCGCTCTGGCGCAGCAGGGGTGAGGGTTCGAGGCTGCCGATGCCGGCGAGCAGCAGGGTGAGGTGTTCCCAGGCGCGGAGCACGTCGGCGATGGCCTGGTCGGCGACCAGACCGTCGCGGGTGGCGGACGATGCAACCAGACCAGGAGCGGGTAGGTAGACGGCGTTGCCCCCGGTCATCTGAGCCAGGCGGCCGGTCAGGCGGGTGGCGGTGGCCTGGGCGGTGACCACGCCCATGCCGCCGAGCACCTGCACCACCTCTTCGGTGGTGCGGGCCGGGCGGGGCTGCATCGCCTCCACCGTGGCCAGCAGGGTCGAACTCCAGGACGAGATGCCCACCCGTTCGCCGCCCATCAGCGTGGTCTCCAGGTAGACCGCGGCGGTCGAGGCCAGGGCGGGCAGGATGCGTTCTTCCTCGGTCTCGTCGCCGGTGTCGGCCACCACCACCTCGCTCAGGCCGTACTTCTGCTCGACCGCTTCCTCCATGTCGGCGTACACCCCGCGCGGTGAGATCACGATGGTGCGCACGATGCCCAGCTCGACCGCCTTCTTCAGCAGCCGGGACACCCGTGGCTGCGAAATATGCAGCTGGGCGGCAATTTCGGGCTGACGCAGGCCGCGCTCGTGGTACATCCGGGCGACCTTGGTGAGCAGCCTGATCTGGCCGGCGGGCAGGACCGGACCGGCAGGGCCGGGGCGGCGGGACGGCGCGTCAGTCATGTCTGCACATATCTATTCGACAGCGGCGAGCTATGCAGTATGCCACGTCGCGCCCGCATCCGAACCCGTCCAGGGGATGTCAAATCGACCATTGACAGCAGCAGCACCGGCGCCACATCATCGAGCCATGTCCAATCAACGTCGAATGGATATTCATCCATGGCTGCGCCCCGCCACCGGGGTGCTGTTGCTCGGCCTTCTGAGTGCCTGCTCGCAGGTGCCCGGCATCTACACGATCGAGAGCAAGAGCGACGCGCAGGCCGCGGCCAGCAGCCAGACGTTCGATCCGGCCGCCTACGTCGAGGCCGCGTGGGACTCCAAAGTGCTTCCGGCAGTGCAAGAACAAGCAACGGACGCGTCGACTCTCCTCCCGGCGATCGCGGACGATCCCGAGGCGGCCGGCGAGCAGTACGGCAACCGTCCCGGAGTCGGCAGCCCGTTCTCGTTCCTGATCAAGGGCACGGGCACGGTCACCGAGGTGGACGCCGAGAGCCCGACCGCTCCCCTCACCGTGCAACTGGACGGCGTTGACGAGGAAGTCAGCATCGGGACCGGCACGGTGATCGCCGGTACCGCGCTGCGCGACGCAGTCGGCTTCATCAGCTTCAGCGAATTCAACAATCAACTCGACTACGCCGATGTGGCGACGAAGCTGAACGACCGGGTGCGCACCGACGTCCTCAAGCAGTTGCCCGAAGACCGGGGAGCGCTCGAAGGAGCGAAAGTCTCCTTCAGCGGCGCCTTCTCCGCACTGGTCCCGGGCACGGTGATGATCGTCCCGGTCACGCTCGAGGTGAGCTGATGCTCACCGCAGAGGGCGTGAGCAAGAACTACGGCGGGGTGCACGCCCTGCGCGACGTCACCTTCACCGCCCACCGCGGCAAGGTCAACGTGCTGGTCGGGGAGAACGGCGCGGGCAAGTCCACACTGATGAAGATCCTCTGCGGGGCCGAGCGGCCGAGCTCGGGCACCATCCGGCTCGAGGGCGAGGCGGTCCAGATCGACAGCCCGCGCACGGCGATGGCGCACGGCATCGGCATCATCCACCAGGAGCTCAGCCTCTTCCCCAACCTCTCGATCGCCGAGAACCTTTTCGCCGGGCGGGAACTGCGCCAGCGCGGGTTCAGCGATCTGCAGACCCAGCGCGGCCGCTCGAAGGAGGTGCTGGCCCGGCTCGGCCAGAGCCACCTGGACCCGGACCGGCTGGTCGGCGAACTCCCGATCGGCCAGCAGCAACTCGTCGAGATCGCCCGGGTGCTGCTGGAGGACGTGCGCATCCTGATCATGGACGAGCCCACCTCGGCCTTGTCCAACCACGAGGTGGACATCCTGTTCACGGTGATCGGCGACCTGCTGGCCGACGACGTGACGATCATCTACATCTCGCACAAGCTGGACGAGTTCCGCCGGATCGGCGACCACGTCACGGTTCTGCGGGACGGCCGGCTGGTGGCGCACGAGCGGATGGATCGCACCGACACCGCCTGGATCGTGCGGCAGATGGTCGGCCGCGATCCGGACAGCCTGTTCACCCGTAACCGCTCCGAGACCGGCGAAACCCTGCTCTCGGTGGATGGTCTCACCGTGGCCGGGCCCACCCGGGCGCTGGTCGACGACGTGAGCCTCCAGGTCCGGGCCGGTGAGGTGGTCGGGATCTACGGCCTGATGGGAGCCGGGCGCACCGAGCTGATGGAAGCCCTGATGGGCCTGCGGAAAACGGCTTCGGGCACGGTGGCGGTCAAAGGACGCGTGGAGCCGGCCGGGACGGTCAGGGCCCGGCTGGCCGCGGGGCTGGCTCTGGTACCGGAAGACCGGCAGCGCGACGGCCTGGTCCAGACCATGTCGGTGCGCGACAACATCGTCCTGTCCACCCTGAACCGGCTGACCCGGGGCGGGCTGTTCCGGCGCGGGGCGCAACGGCAGACGGCCCAGCGCAAGGTCGACGAACTGGCCATCAAGGTGGGCGATCTCGCTCTGGCGATCACCTCGCTCAGCGGGGGCAACCAGCAGAAGGTGGTGCTGGCCCGGGCGATGCTCACCGACCCGGTGGTGCTGCTGCTCGACGAGCCCACCCGGGGCGTGGACGTGGGCGCCAAGAGCCAGATCGCCGACCTGATGGCCGGGCTGGCCCAGGCCGGGTTCGGCGTCCTGTTCATCTCGTCCGAACTGGCCGAGGTGATGGCCATCGCCGACCGGGTGCTGGTGATGGCCGCCGGCCGGATCACCGCCGAGTTCGACGCGGACGAGCTCACCGAAGAGGCGCTGGTCGCGGCCTCCGCATCGAAACCGGCTATGGAGGTCGAAGAATGAGCGACACCGACGTCGCCACGCCGCCCGCGACGACCGGGCCGGCCCCGAAACGCCCGCCCGGCAACCTCGCCCGGGCCGCCCTGCTGCTGCTCAAGGGCCGCACCGTGGTCGTCCTGGTGATCCTGATGATCCTGTTCGGCACCATGTCCGGCGAATACCTCAGCTCCAGCAACCTGATCGTGATGACCAAGCACGTGGCGATCAACGCGATCCTGGCGATCGGCGTCACGTTCGTGATCCTGACCGGCGGCATCGACCTGTCGGTGGGCTCGATCGCGGGCCTGGCCAGCATGATCTGCGGCGGGCTGCTGTTCTCCGGCCTGGCCCTGCCGGGCGAGGGCACGCTGTTCCTGTCGGTCGGCATGGTGATCCTGGCCGGGGTGCTGGTGGGCTGCGTGGTCGGCTGGGTGAACGGCGTACTCGTCACCCGGTTCAAAGTGGCCCCGTTCATCGCCACGCTGGGAATGCTCTACGTGGCCCGTGGTTTCGCTCAGCTTCGCAGCGAGGGTGGCACCTTCCCGAACCTGGCCGGCACGCCCGAGCGCGGCAACACCGGCTTCCACATCATCGGCGTGGACCGCTGGCTGGGCATTCCGGTGGCGGTCTGGATCATGGTCCTGGTGGCGGCCGCGGCGATCGTGGTCACCACCCGCACCCCCTTCGGCCGTCAGGTCTACGCCGTGGGCGGTAACGAGCGGGCGGCCGAACTGGCCGGCATCCGGGTCAACCGGATCAAGGTTGCGGTGTACGCGATCAGCGGTGCCTGTGCCGCGCTGGCCGGGCTGCTGCTCACTTCCGAGCTCGGCGCGGCCTACCCGGACACCGCCACCACCTACGAGCTGAACGCCATCGCCGCGGCGGTTCTCGGCGGCACGGCATTGTCCGGCGGGCGCGGCACCATCGTCGGCACCGTGCTCGGCGCCTTCGTCATCGGCTTCCTGGCCGACGGGCTGGTGCTGGTCGGGGTCTCGACCTTCTGGCAGTCCGTGGTCAAGGGCGCCGTCATCGTCTTCGCTGTCATCACCGCAACTGCCCAACAGCGTCTGGAAGCCTCCCTGGCCGAACGCGCTGCCTGATCCCTTCATCGCAAAGACGCGAAAGGACCCGTCCCATGGCTCTCAAACACCTCCTGCCGATCGCCCTGGCCGCCACCCTCGTCCTCAGTGCCTGTGGTTCGGACTCCGAAGGCTCCGACGGTTCCGACGCCGGTGCCTCGGAAGCCAAGTCGAACCTGATCGTGATCATCACCCCCTCCCCCGACAACGTCTTCTTCAAGGCCGAGCAGGTGGCGGCCGACGCCAAGGCCAAGGAACTGGGCTACGAGACGCTGGTGATCAGCCACGACGACGACCCGACCAAGCAGAGCCAGGCGATCGACACCGCGATCTCGCGCAAGGCCGGCGCGATCATCCTGGACAACGCCGGGGCCGACGCCACCGAAACCGCCGTCCAGCGGGCCAAGGACGCCGGCGTTCCCTCGTTCCTGATCGACCGCGAGATCAACTCCACCGGGATTGCGGTGGCCCAGATCGTCTCCAACAACGCCCAGGGCGCCGCGCTCGGCGGCCAGCTGTTCGCCGAGGAGATGGAGGGCAAGGGGCAGTACGCCGAACTGCTCGGCAAGGAGACCGACACCAACGCCGGGGTGCGCTCGAAGGGCTACCACGACGTCCTCGATCAGTTCCCCGACCTGGAGATGGTGGCGCAGCAGACGGCCAACTGGGACCAGGCCGAGGCGCTCAGCAAGACCCAGACCATCCTGCAGGCCAACCCCAAGATCAAGGGCATCATCGCGGGTAACGACACGATGGCCCTCGGCGCCCAGGCGGCCCTGGACGCGGCCGGTCGCGACGACGTCATCGTGGTCGGCTTCGACGGCAGCCCGGACGTGGTCGAGTCGATCAAGAGCGAGAAGATCAAGGCCACCGTGCTGCAGCCGGCCAGCCAGATCGCCGAGATGGCGGTCGAGCAGGCGGACTCCTACATCAGGACCGGCCAGGCGAGCCAGCCCGAGAAGCAGTCGGTGGACTGCATTCTGGTCAACGCCGAGAACGCCGATTCTGTCGACAACTTCGCTGTCACGAGCTGAGGAGAACAACCCATGCTGGTCGCCGATCCCAACGGTGTCGCCGGCTGGCGCCGGTTCCGCGAGGAACTGAGCGCGGCCGACGACCCGGGCAAGGCCCACCTGCTGGCGGCCCAGGCCGCGCGGCTGCGGGCCGCCGACATCCGCATGATCAACCGGGCCGGGCTCGGGCACGTCGGCGGCGACATGTCGGTGCTGGACATCCTGACCACTCTGGTGTTCGGGGTTCTCCAGATCGACCCGGAACAGCCCGAGGCCCCCGATCGCGACCGGCTGATCCTCAGCAAGGGCCACAGCGCCGGGGCGCTCTACGCCACGCTGGCGGCGGCCGGCTTCTTTCCCGAGTCCGAGCTGGAGACCTTCGCCCAGCCGCTCTCGGCGCTGAACGGTCACCCGAACCGCGTGAAAGTCCCTGGTGTAGAGACGAACACCGGTCCGCTGGGGCACGGCCTGCCGGTCGCGGTCGGGATGGCCGTGGCCGGGGTGCTGGCCGCCTCGGACCGCAAGGTGTTCGTGGTGCTGGGTGACGGCGAACTGCAGGAGGGCAGCAACTGGGAGGCGGCGATGGCGGCCGGGCACCGAAAGCTGGCCAACCTCACCGCGATCGTCGACCGGAACCGGCTCCAGCAGGGTGCCCGCACCGAGGACACGGTCACGCTGGAGCCGCTGGCCGACAAGTGGACGGCGTTCGGCTGGCGGGTGGTGGAGCTGGACGGCCACGATCACCTCGCTCTGCTGGACGCTTTCACCCAGCCCCGGGACGAGCGGCCGACCTGTGTGATCGCCCGGACGGTGAAGGGCAAGGGCATCTCGTTCATGGAGGACCGGGTGGAGTGGCACCACAAGGTGCCCAGCGGCGAGCAGGTCACCACCGCTCTGCAGGAACTGGAGGAAGTACAGGCATGAGCGCTGTCATCGACACCGCGCCGACGTTCGACTGCCGGGTGGCCTTCGCCGAGGAACTGATCGCGCTGGCCGAGCAGGACCCGCGGATCGTCGCGGTCTGCAACGACTCGGTCGGCTCGAGCAACCTGGTCGGGTTCCGCGAGAAGTTCCCGGACCGGCTGATCAACGTGGGTATCGCCGAGCAGGACATGGTCGGGGTGGGCGCCGGGCTGGCGCTCAGTGGTTACGTGCCGTTCGTCTGCGGGGCGGCGCCGTTCCTGACCGGGCGGGCGCTGGAGCAGATCAAGGCCGATGTCGCGTACAGCCAGGCGCCGGTGGTGCTGTGCGGGATGAGCCCGGGGATGGCCTACGGCGAACTCGGCCCGACCCATCACTCGATCGAGGATCTGGCCTGGCTTCGGGCGGTTGCCGGGCTGGGGATCGTGGTGCCGGCCGATCCGCTGCAGACTCGCGAGGCGGTGCGCTGGGCGGCTTCGGCGGCTACTCCGGTGTTCCTGCGGGTCGGGCGGTTCAAGGTTCCGGCCGTCAGCTCGGGCTTTTCGTTCGGGAAGGCGGAGGAGCTGCGCAGCGGCGACGGTATTGCCCTGGTGGCCACCGGTTCGATGGTCTCGCGGGCGGTTCAGGCGGCGGAAGTCCTGGCGGGCGAGGGCATTGCGGCCCGGGTTCTGAACATGGCCACGATCGCTCCCTTGGACGAGGCTGCGGTGGTGCGGGCGGTGCACCAGACCCGCGGCATCGTCACGGTCGAAGAGGCGACGATCACCGGCGGGCTGGGGGCGGCCGTGGGCGAGATCAATCTGCGGCAGGCCCGACCGGTGCCGATGCGGATGCTGGGCTCACCTCGGGAGTTCGCGCCGACCGGCGATACGGCCTTTCTGCTGGAGCATTTCGGGCTGACCGCCGAGGGCATCGCCGCCGCCGGTCGTGAGCTGGCCTGATGTCTTCCTACGGCCTGGCCGTGGATCAGGGCACCAGCGCCACCAAGTGCGTGCTGCTCGACGAGGCCGGCCGGATCGCCCGTTCGGCCTCGTCCCCGGTGGCGATCTCCTATCCGCAGCCCGGATGGGTGGAGCAAAGGCCGCAGGACGTTCTCGAGAGTGTGGCGGTAGCTGCGGCTTCAGTGCTTGAGGACGTCGGTGCTGGTTCGGTGGTCGGCGTCGGGTTGAGCACACAGCGGGAATCCGCACTGCTCTGGGACCGCGCCACGGGCCGGCCGGTGGACGCGCTGCTGGGCTGGCAGGATCAGCGGGCAGCATCGGTCTGCCGTCGGCTTCGGGTGCACGAGGCGCGGATCCGGGAGCTGACCGGCCTGCCGTTGGACCCGATGTTCAGCGCGGCGAAGCTGACCTGGCTGCTGGATCGGCACGACCCGGACCGTTCGTTGTCGCGGGCCGGGCGGTTGGCGGTGGGAACGGTGGACTCCTGGCTGGTGTGGTCCCTGACCGGGCAGCACGTGATCGAGGCCGGAAATGCCTCGCGCACCCAGCTTCTGGACCTGTCCACGGCGGCCTGGAGCCCGGAGCTGCTGGACATCTTCGCGATTCCGGAAGCCGTTCTTCCCGCTGTCGTCTGGTCCGAGGGGGATCTGGGGGTAGTTGCCCGCGGACCGATGGCCGGGCTTCGCCTGCGGGCCGTGCTGGGAGACTCGCACGCAGCTCTGTACGCGCACGGGGAGGTAGGCCGCGGGGCCAAAGTCACCTACGGGACCGGCTCATCGGTGATGCAGAGCGAGCGTGGCGCTGCTGGGCCTGGCCTCGATACTGAACCGAACCCTCGTGACGACAGCGGTTCGGTCTGCCGCACGATGGCCTGGGCAGACCCACGTCCGCAATTGGCTCTGGAAGGCAACATTCGCTCCAGCGGCTCCACCCTCACCTGGCTGGCCGAGCTGTTCGGGACCACCCCGGAGAACCTGTCCCGGCTGGCTGGTGAGGCGAGCAGCGACGGCGTGCACATCGTCCCTGCTTTCGGAGGCCTGGCGGCTCCCTGGTGGGACGAGGGCGCCCAGGGACTGATCAGTGGCGTCACGCTGGGCACCCGGCTCCCCCAGCTGGCGCGCGCTGCGGTCGAATCCATTGCCCTCCAGGTTGATGCCGTCATCCGGGCCATGGGTGGTGCTACCTCGATCCTCGCCGACGGGGGCGCCACCTCCAGCGATGTGCTCATGCAGCTTCAGGCCGACATCAGCGGCGTTCCGGTGCGGCGGGCGGTGGAGCGGGAGCTTTCGGCGATCGGGGCCGGGCTGCTGGCCGCGCGATCGAGCTGGGGAACCCTGCAACCGCTGCACTACAACGAATTTCATCCTGGATCCGACCACCACCAGAGCGCGGCTCTGCGCGCTTCGTGGCTGACCGCCGTCCGTAGATCAAGACTCGATGGAGAGTGACATCGTGACCGAATACCCGCGCTTCGGAGCCGGACTCTGGCACTTCGCCTCGTACCTCGACCGGTACGCGACCGACGGCTACGGCCCGGCCCGCACCACCCTGGAGGCGATCCAGCTGGCCGGTTCGGTCGGCGAGCTGTCGGTGGTCGACCTGAACTACCCGTTCACGCCGGGCGTCTCGCTGGAGGAGGTGAAGGACGCGCTCAAGGCCAGCAACCTGACCGCGATCGGCATCACCCCGGAGATTTACTTGCGCAAGCATTCTCG
The DNA here is from genome assembly GCF_021129305.1 of Kineosporia babensis. Classification (GTDB taxonomy): domain Bacteria; phylum Actinomycetota; class Actinomycetes; order Actinomycetales; family Kineosporiaceae; genus Kineosporia; species Kineosporia babensis. Next base: position 223,700 of record NZ_JAJOMB010000011.1, read on the forward strand.
CGGCGCGTTCACCAACCCCGATCCGGCCGTGCGAGCGTCTGCCCTTGACCTCATGCACGAAGCCGCGGGCGTGGTGCGGGAACTCGGCGCCGACTACGTCAAGATCTGGCCGGGGCAGGACGGCTGGGACTACCCGTTCCAGGTCAACCACAAGCAGCTGTGGGCGCTGGCCGTGGACGGCATGCGCGAGCTGGCGGGCGCCCATCCGGACCTGAAGTTCGCGATCGAGTACAAACCGCGCGAGCCCCGGGTGAAGATGACCTGGGACTCAGCCGCCCGCACCCTGCTGGGGATCGAGCAGATCGGCCTCGACAACGTCGGCGTGCTGCTCGATTTCGGGCATTCGCTGTACGGCGGTGAGTCCCCCGCCGATGCCGCCCAGCTGATCATCGACCACGGCCGGCTCTACGGGATGGACGTCAACGACAACCTCCGCGGCTGGGACGACGACCTGGTGGTGGGCTCGGTCCACCTGATCGAGATCCTGGAGTTCTTCCACGTGCTGCGGCAGAACAACTGGGACGGGGTGTGGCAGCTGGACCAGTTCCCGTTCCGGGAGGATCCGGTCGATGCGGTGAAGACCTCGCTGCGCACGCTCAAGGCGCTGCACCGGGCCCTGGACCGGCTGGACGTGCCCGCCCTGCTGGCGGCGCAGGACCGGCAGGACGCGATGGCCTCGCAGCGGATTGTGCAGGATGCGTTGCTCTCCGTCGGCACTTCGGACTAGGCGGTACAGGACTGCCCTGTCGGCCTCGGTAACGCTTCGGTTTCACTCTGCGATTACCGGGGCCGGATGGGCCCTACGGGGCAGAAGTAACGCCCTGGGGCTGTCATGATCTGGGCGATGAGTACCGCCCAGCCTCCTCTGACCGGGTACTACCGCGCCCTGCTGCGGTCGTACCTGACGACGGCGAGCCCGGACGTGAACGGTACGGCCCACGCCTTCGCCACCCCGGTGGAGAAGGCTGCGGAACCACAGGAACGACTCTGGACGGCCTGGGGCGAGGTGATCCGCCAGGCCAGTGTGCGTGCCCCGGAGGATCACACCCGCCTGGTCGAGCTGGTGGTGGCGCTGCGCGACCGCGGCTTCAAGCCGGACGCCACCAACCCGCACATCATCTGGGGCCAGGTTCTCTGGACCGGCCTGCCGCTGCTGAACGCGCAGATGCGCGAGGCCTGGAACTGGGCCGCCCCGCCGGCCACCTCGGACTACACCTGGCGCAACGTCAACGGCTTCGCCGCCCGGCTGACCGTGGCCGGGGTGGACTTCTCACTGCTGGGGCTGTGGACCATCCGCTCCAGCCTGGAGGAGAGCACCAAGGTCACGGCGACCGAGCTGATGGCCGCGGCCGAGTGGTTCAAGTACCTGTCCAAGTCGCTCGTGCAGTGGTCGGAGGCGGACCGGCAGTTCGACGGCCCGGACGACCCGGCCTCGCGCCCCGGCAAGCTGCTGCTGGATCAGGGCTTCGCCCGGTCCGGGTTCAGCGCCCGCCGGCTGGCCTACTGGCAGCACCGGATCCAGCAGGGCTCCAGCCAGCAGAAGGCCGTCTGACCAGCTCTCATCGCCGGTAGCGGATAATCACCCCATGGCCTCGCAAGAGCAGTCCGCGCTGATCGTGCCGATTCCCGAGACCGAACCGGTGGTGGGACGTCTGCGCGCCGAGCTGGACGGCAGCGCCGTGAAGGGGGTTCCGGCCCACGTGACGGTGCTCTTCCCCTTCCTGCCGCCCGAGTCGCTGGACGAGGAGGTCCGCAGCACGTTGCGCGAGGTGTTCGCCACCCAGACCCCTTTCGACGTCGACTTCACCGAGGTGCGCTGGTTCGGCGACCAGGTGGCCTGGCTGGCCCCGGAACCGAACATCGCCTTCCGTCAGCTCACCACCGCCGTCTGGAACTGCTTCCCGGACACCCCGCCGTACTCCGGTGAGCACGACGGCGACCACCCGCACCTCACCCTGGGCCACGACCGTCCGGTCGAGACTCTGCAGCAGGCCGCCGCCGAGGTGACCGAGCAGTTGCCGATCCCCGCCCAGATCAGATCGGTGCATCTGATTGCGGGGTCGGACGAACCGGACTCCTGGCGCACGCTCGAGGTGTTCACGCTGGGCCACCGCAGCTGATCCTTCCGGGCGGATTCCCCGGCCCTGCGCGTTGAGTCACCGCACCTTGCGCACGATGAACCAGACGTGGACGACTCCCGCGATCAGGGCCGCCGCACGCGCCGGGGCCCAATGGTGAAATTCGGGCTGGCCCTGACGCTGCTCGCGCTCGTCATGCTGGCCCCGATGCTGGCCTGGAACCTGCCCGGCGAGAAGACGGCCCTGGGCACCAACTACACGCTGCGCAGCGCTCAGCTGGCCAGCGGGAAGTCGACGACGGCGCGCTGGGACCCGTGCCAGAAGGCGATCACCTGGCAGGTGAACATGGCCGGGTGGCCGGCCAAGAAGCGCCCGGCGATGCTCAAGCAGATCCAGAGTGCGGTCGCCCAGGTCTCCCGGATCACCGGGATGAAGTACCGCTACGCCGGGACGACGACGTTCACGCCGCGGCAGGAGAACCTGGTGTCGGCGCCGGCCGACATCGTGGTGGCGGTGATCAACCCGAAGACCACGAACTTCTCTTTCAGTGAGAACTCGCTCGGCTACGGTGGAGTGCTCTGGGCCACCTGGTACGGCGGGGACGGCGAAGGGGCGGCCGTGGTGCGGGGTTACGCGGTGCTGATCCCGAGCGGGATGAACAAGCTCAAGGCCGGTTTCGGCAAGGGCAACACCCAGGGCAACGTGATCCTGCACGAGATGGCGCACGCGGCCGGGCTGGACCACGTGCGCAGCAGCAAGCAGCAGATGTATCCGGACCTGACCGCCAAGTCGCCCAACGGGTACGCCTCGGGTGACCTGCAGGGGCTGGGCAAGGTGGGCAAGAAGGCCGGCTGCATCACCATTCCGGACCGGGTCAACATCACCAATTACGACTGAGGACGCTCGCGGGCGCCGCTGATCCTTTTACTTCAGCAAATCGGGGACGTCGGCCCGGCCGGGCGGTGAGCGCCGGCTCGGGTGCGGGTCCAGTCGCGGAACGACCTGCACCCGAACTGGACCCGACGGTCCGGTTCGTCGGCGATCCCGGGCCGGGGACGAACGTCCCCTGTTTCTGCTCTTCCGAAAGTTCTGCGGCGCAACCGGCCGCCGAGGGTTCAGTCGGATGGCTGAATGCCGATGTCCATTGCCATGGGGGCGATGTTGCTGCGGTTACGGCAGTGGTGGGGCTTGCACGCGGGGGCGAGGTTCTTCGTCACGCTCGCGGTGATCAGTCTGGTCCCGGTGCTCGCACTGGGCACCGTGATGGCGACGCAGTACCGGACCGAGCTACGGGACCGGGGTATCGCGCAGGGCCGATTGCAGGCCGCGCTGATCTCCCGGCTGATCACCGACACCCAGCTCGAGCAGGTCACCCTGAAGAACGGGGTGAGCGTCCTGGAGCGGGCCCGGCTGGACCGGCTGGCCGACACCCAGGTGGACAGCGGCATCATCACCCGATTCCGGTTGCGCGGCCCAGATCTTCGGATCGTCTACAGTTCGGACGGCTCCGGTCTGCGTTACGGCCCGGCGGTCGGTGACAGCACCGAGCTGACCGGCCAGTCCGCCGCCGACGTGCTCACCGCGCTGAACGGCGACCCGACCGCCCTGATCGTCAAGACCGAGCAGGACGGCAAGGAGATCGAGGTCATCGAGGCGTTCGCCCCGATGTACAACGTGCGCACCCACGAGCTGATCGGGGTGCTGCAGGCCGAGCTGCCCTACGGCCCGATCGCCGAGCAGATGAACTCCGGTCTGCACCGGCTGTACGCGGCCCTGGGTACCGGGCTGCTCGTGCTGTACCTGGTGCTGGCCTCGCTGGTCTGGTGGTTCACCCGCGAACTGGCCCGCACCGCGGCCAAGTTCGAGCATCAGGCGCTGCACGACGCGCTCACCGACCTGCCCAACAAGGCGCTGTTCGCTGACCGGATCTCGCAGACCGCCACCCTGGTCGAGCGCGGCGGCGGGATCCACCTGGGCCCGGGCCGGCGCGGAGGTGGCGCCGCGGTGGTGCTTTTCGACCTGGACGGCTTCCGCGAGACCAACGAGGCGATCGGCCCGGTCAACGGCGACATCGTGCTGACCACGGTGGCCGAGCGGCTGCGCAACACCGTGCGGGCGGTGGACACCGTGGCCGGCCTGGGCAGTGACGTGTACGGGCTGATCCTGGCCGGGGTGGAGAAGCAGGACCAGATCGAGGCGGCCGCGGCGCGGATCAACCGCGCGGTCGAGGAGGACATCCTGCTGGACGACTTCGACGTGCCGGTAAGGGTTTCCGGCAGCATGGGCGTGGTGTTCATGCCGAAGAACGGCACCAACGCCGAGGGTCTGCTGAACCGCGCCGACGTGGCCCTGAACGTGGCCAAGACCTCGCACAGCAAGCTGGTCTGCTACGACGACGAGCAGAACAACTACAGCCCGGACCGGCTGGCGATGATCGGCCAGCTGCGCTCGGCGATCGACAACGACGAGCTGCGGCTGCACTACCAGCCCAAGGTGGGCCAGCCGGACGGGCACGTGACCTGCGTGGAGGCGCTGGTGCGCTGGCAGCACCCGGACCGCGGGCTGCTCTCGCCGGACAAGTTCGTGCCGCTGGCCGAGCAGACCGGGCTGATCGACGACCTGACCCGCTGGGTGCTCACCGCCGCGCTGCGCCAGCTCACCGTGTGGCGCCGGGCCCGGCCGGACCTGAGCGTGGCGGTGAACATCTCCGAGCGCAGCATGAATCACCTGGACCTGCCGCAGATGGTGTTCGACGCGATGAACGACACCGGCGCCGAGGCCTCCGCCCTGGTCCTGGAGATCACCGAGGGCGCGCTGGTGACCGACCCGGAGCGGGCCGGGGTGGTGATGCAGCACCTGGCCGGGGCCGGGGTGCGGCTCAGCCTGGACGACTTCGGTGAGGGCTTCACCAGCCTGCACACGCTGTCCGGGCTGCCGCTGAACGAGCTGAAGATCGACCGGATCTTCGTCAACGACGTGCTCAACGGCCCGAACGACGCGGCGATCGTGCGCTCGGTGGTCGAGCTCGGGCACAACCTGAACCTGCAGGTGGTGGCCGAGGGGGTGGAGACCGCCGAGATCCTGGCCCTGCTGAACCAGATGGGGGTCAACGCGGCGCAGGGGTACTACTTCAGCCCGCCGCTGCCGGCCGAGGAGATCATGGACTGGCTGGCGGCCAGCACCCCGCCGAACGAGCCGTTGCAGCTGCCGCCGGACAACCCGGAGCCGCCGCCGCAACCGTAGGGCCGACGGCGGTGCCAAGATGGGCAGTATGAGTGACGGCGTCCCCGCAGAACCCATCCGGATCGGCCATGACGAACGCCAGGCCGCGGTGGAAGCGCTGAAGCACCACCAGCAGGCCGGGCGGCTCGATGCCCAGGAGTACGAGGAGCGCTCGGTCAAGGCCGGCAACGCACGCTCGCAGCAGGAGCTGGACGCGTTGTTCACCGACCTGCCGCAGCCGCACTCCGGCGCTGCGGCCTACGGCTCCGCTCCGGCCGGGCTGACGCAGACCAACAGCACGCTGACGCCCGGGGCACCCGCGCCCGAGCCGGTGGTGGCGACCGGCACGCCGCGGCGCGGGGTGCTGAACATCGACGAGCCGTGGGCCACCACGATCGTGTCGATCACGCCGATCCTGGGAGTGGTCCTGTTCTTCGTCACCGAGTCCTGGCTGTGGTTCCTGGCCATCCCGGTGGTGGCGCTGCTGGTCTACGGCCCGGAAGGGCGGTACGGGGTGGGCCCGGACGCCGCGCTGAAGGAGAAGAAGCGCAAGCGAAACCGTTAGGAACTACGTTCGCGGTGGGACGTGAGGCGGTTGCGCAGCGTCCCCGCGAACGACTCGGCGATCCGCAGCTGCCCGCGCAGGGCGTCGCAGCGGGCGTCGGCGGCCACCCGGTACATGGCCAGGCGCTCGAGGATCTGCTCGTGGCCCTGGGTGGAGCCCTCGTCGTCCAGCTTGTCCAGCACACCGAGCAGGTCGCGCATCTCGTCCAGGCTGAAGCCCAGCGGCTTCATGTCCTTGACCAGCTGCAGCCGGGCCACGTCGGCCTCGAGGTAGAGCCGGAACCCGCCCTGGCTGCGGGCCGAGGGGGCGATCAGGCCGATCTCCTCGTAGTACCGGATGGTGCGCAGGGAGAGTCCGACACGCTCGGCCACCTCGCCGATGTGCATCGTGGGCTCGGACATCTCTCCCCTTCGCACCGGTGGCGCCAGTCGTGTCACCAGGCCGGTCGGCGCTGGGATCGCGGGGCGTTGCACCAGCCGCGACGCGTCAGTTTACGCAGTCCGGAGGGGCTCGCGCCGGGCCTATGGCAGAAATGTCCTGAGACGCAGCTGAGAGACACTCACGCGGCGCAACCCCGGTAAAGGCTCGCCCCCGAGCCAACCGCGTGCTAAACCTTCCGGAGCGTGAGGTTTTGTCCCCTCCGGGGTGAGACCGCGCACACGCTCCTGCGGAGCTCCTCGCACGACTTCCGGGGCAAATGCGTGAGGCCGGAACGACCCCGGACAGGTCGTTCCGGCCTCACGTCCGGTACGGGTGCGGTCACGCCGGCTTGGCGAAGACCTGGGTCCAGTAGTTGCCGTTCTTGGCCAGGCCCAGCCCCATCTCGGTGTAGTCGCAGTTGAGGATGTTGGCCTTGTGGCCGGCCGAGTTCATCCAGCCCTCGACCACGGCCTCGGCGCTGCCGTAGCCCTGCGCGATGTTCTCGGCGGCGGCACCGAACTTGTACCCGGCATCGGCCATCCGGTCGAACGGGCTGCGACCGTCCTGGCTGTCGTGGCTGAAGTACTTCTTGGCCGCCATGTCGTCGCTGTGGCCCTGGGCGGCGGCGTTCAGCTTGGAGTCGAGCTTCAGCGCGGTCTTGCAGCCGTTGCTGGCGCGCTCCTGGTTGGTCAGCTTCAGCACCTGCTGGGCGGCCGAGCCACCGGTGCTGGGCGCGGTGGTGGTGGACGGCTTGTCGTCCGGGGTGCTCGGCGCCGGCTCGGGCTTGCCGGTCGTGGGCGAGGCGCTGGAGGTGGGCTCGGCGGCCGGCTTCTTCTTGGTGTTCTTCACGGTGAACGTGGAGGTGGACACCGTGGCCGACTTGCCGGCCCGGGAGGTGAGCACGCTGACCGTGTACTTGCCGTTCGGCAGCTTCTTGGTGTTGAGCTTCAGCGCGTAGGGCGCCTTCTCGTCCTTCACCACCTGGCGCTTCTTGCCGTCCACGACGAACACCACCAGGCTGCCGGCGCTGACCTTCTTCGGACCCTTGACCGTGTAGGTGCCCTTGACCGTGCCCAGGTCCTTCGGGGTCTGGGCGGCGACCGCCAGGGTGGCCTCCGGCTCCGGGGTGGTCGCGGGTGCGGTGGTGGCCTCGGGGGTGGGCGCCTCGGTGTTGAAGTTGGCCGAGGCCAGCTTCGTCTCGTCGGAGGACGAGCCCCCGAACAGCTTCGGCCCGAGGAACACGGCCACCAGCGCGATCAGGGTCAGCGGAGCCAGGACGAGGATGGCGTTCCGCGTCCAGTTCGTTGACTGACTGTGCATGAGAACAAAACTCCCGAAAGTGCTCGCGGTGGCCGATTCCGTTCCGGACGCTAACACCGGCCCGAGTGCGGCGAGAATGCCGAAAAGCGCCTCTGACCTCGTCACCTGCACTGTTCTGGCGAGGCTTAACACTGATTTGCCGGTGGCTTGTGACCACCCGCGAGTACTACCGCCGGGTCAGAACATCGGCCGGATCAGCAGGTCGGGGGATTCGGTGTCGTGCAGCGCGGCCAGGGTGGGGGCGTACATCCGCTGCTTGATCAGCCCCAGGGTGGCGCCGGCCCGCGGGGCCAGCTCGGCCGCGTACTTCACCGCGCTCGGCACCACCGCCTCCTCGGCCGCGGTTATGTCCACCAGGCCCACCGCCTGCGCCTCGAGGCCGCCGAAGCGCCGGCCGGTGATCATCGCCTCGTGGGCGGCGGCGACCGGGAGCCGGCTGCGGATCAGCGAGGTCATCGCCACCGTGAACGGGATGCCGATCTCCACCTCAGGCAGGCAGAAGAAGCCGCGGTCGGCGCGCATCAGGCGGAAGTCGTGGGCCAGGGTGAAGATCGCCCCGGCGGCGAAGGCATGGCCCTGCACCGCGGCGACCGTGGGGACCGGCAGCTCCAGCAGCTTGGCGAAGAGCTGGTGCACGGCGATCACGTAGTCGGTGAAGCGCTGGTCGTCCTGTTCCCGCAGCCACTGCAGGTCCAGGCCGTTGGAGTAGATCCTGCCGGTGGCGGTGGTGACCAGCGCCCGCGGGCCCTCGGTGTGGGCGACGTCCTCCAGCAACCCGCTCACCGAGGTCAGCCAGTCCGGGTGGAACACGTTCTCGCCGTCGCCCAGGTCGAGCAGGAAGACGTCGCCGGTCCGGGTCAGGCTGGGCATGCTCTCGGATCCTCCTCATCGGCCGGTGAACTCCGGATCACGGCGCTGCGCGAACGCGGTGACCGCCTCGATCAGATCCTCCGAGGACATGAACGCCGCGTTCCACGCCGCCACGTGCTTGAGTCCGATTTGCACCCTACTCGCCCGCTCCGCGTCCAGGACCTGCTTCACGCCCTGAACTGTCAGCGGTGGGTTGGCCGCCACCTGCCGGGCGAACTCGTGGGCCGCCCGCAGGGACTCCTGCGGGCCGGGCAGCACCTGGTTCACCAGCCCGATCCGGGCGGCCTCGGCGGCGTCCACGTCCTTGCCGGACAACGCCAGCTCCCGCAGGTGCCCCTCGCCGATGATCGCCGGTAGCCGGTGCAGGCTGCCCAGGTCGGCGACGATCGCCATCCGCACCTCACGCACGCTGAACCGGGCCTGGGCACTGGCGTAACGCACGTCGCAGGCGGCGATCAGGTCCACCCCGCCGCCGATGCACCAGCCGCTGACCGCCGCGACCACCGGCTTGCGGCACTCGGCCACGGTGCTGACCGCGTCCTGCATCGCCCGGATCTCCCGGTGCAGCTCGGTGCGCGGCCCGGCCAGGCCCGGCTGCCCGCTGAACATGTCCTGCCAGCGCCGGGCGAAGGCCTCCAGGTCCAGGCCGTAGCTGAAGTGCTCGCCCGAGCCGGTCAGCACCACCGCCCGCACCGACTCGTCCCGGTCCAGCTCGGTGAACACCTGCGGCAGTTCGGTCCAGAAATCCGGCCCCAGCAGATTGCCCTTACCCGGCCCGAGCAGCGTCACCTCGGCGACCGCTGCCTCCTGCCGGACCCGCAGCGAAACCAGCTCGGCCATGCTGACCTCCGTCGTCGACGCCCAGAACCCGCAAATCATGGCCACTGTAAGTCGAACCGCCACGGTGCGGCAGGATGAGCCCACCGACAGTGATCCAGGAGGCGACCCATGGCAGCACCGTCAGCGCCGGACCAGCCTGATCGTGACCCGGTCAGCGATCTGCGGCGGATCGCGTTCCTGCTCGAGCGCTCGCTGGCCTCCTCGTACCGGGTCAAGGCGTTCCGGGGTGCGGCCTCCGCCCTGCTGCCGCTGGAGCCCGAGCAGATCCGCACGGCCAAGCTCACCGACCTCAAGGGGGTGGGCGAGAAGTCGGCGGCGGTGATCGAGCAGTCGCTGGCCGGGCAGGTTCCGGACTACCTGGCCAATCTGGAGCAGGAGGCGCGGCAGCCGCTGGCCGAGGGTGGCGAGGAGCTGCGGGCGGCGCTGCGCGGTGACTGCCACAGCCATTCCGACTGGTCCGACGGCGGCTCACCGCCGGCCGAGATGGCCTGGACGGCGAAGGAACTCGGGCACGAGTACCTGGTGCTGACCGACCACTCACCCCGGCTGAAGGTGGCCAACGGGCTGAGCGCCGATCGGCTGCGGCGCCAGCTGGACGTGATCGAGGTGATCAACCAGCAGCTGGCCCCGTTCCGGGTGCTGACCGGCATCGAGGTGGACATCCTGGACGACGGGACGCTGGACCAGGACCCGCAGTTGCTGGCCCGGCTGGACGTGGTGGTGGCCAGCGTGCACTCCAAGCTGGCGATGCCCGGCAAGGCGATGACCCGGCGGATGATCGCGGCGATCGAGAACCCGCACACCGACATCCTGGGGCACTGCACCGGCCGGATGGTCAAGCCTCGGGAGGGCCGTAACCCCAAGGGCCGGCCGGAGTCCGAGTTCGATGCGGACGCGGTGTTCGCCGCCTGCCGGGAGAACGGCACCGCGGTCGAGATCAACAGCCGCCCCGAGCGCCTCGACCCGCCGCGCCGGCTGCTGCGGCAGGCGGTGGAGGCCGGCTGCGTGTTCTCGATCGACACCGATGCGCACGCGCCTGGTCAGCTGGACTGGCAGATCATCGGCACCTCACGGGCCCAGGAGTGCGGGGTGCCGGCCGAGCGGGTGATCAACACCTGGTCGGCGGAGGAGTTGCTGGCCTGGACCGGGAACTGAAAGACCCCGCCGGGAGTGACCCGCGCTGCGTCCCTGACACGCAGCCCGCATCCGCTCCCGGCGAGGCATGAGAAAGCCTCTACCATGACCGGCTTTCTCGGCAACGTAGTTGGCACTAAAGCAGCAAATGTTGTCGGTCCGTGACGTTCATCGCCGCGGGATCAGCGCCAGTGGCAGGCCGTTTTTCGGCCGCAGCGTGACCAAGGCCTCTACCACCGGCTCCCGGGCCCCCGCGGGCCGGCGCACCGCCCGGTCGCGCAGCAGAGAAGCAAGCAGCAGAACGGATTCCAGCAGGGCGAAGTCACGGCCGATGCACAGCCGGGGCCCGGCGCCGAACGGCAGGTAGGACGGGTGACGATCGCCCTCGCCGGGCCCGGCGCCGAGGAATCGCCCCGGATCGAAACGCAGCGGATCGGGCCAGCTTTTCGCGCTGCGGTGCAGCAGCCAGGGGCTGACGATGACCAGCGTCCCGGCCGGCACCTCCACCCCGTCGATGGTGTCCGGGCCGCTCGAGCGCCGGGTGATCACCCAGGCGGGCGGGAACAGCCGCAGCGCCTCGTCGATCACGGCCCGGGTGTACGTCAGCTGCGGCACGTGCTGCCACTGCGGCCGTTCGCCGGCCAGCACCTGGTCGAGCTCGGCGTAGAGCCGTTCCTGCACCCCAGGGGACCCGGCCAGCAGATGCAGGGTCCAGACCAGGCTGGAGGCGACCGTCTCGTGCCCGGCGATCACCAGGGTGACCAGCTCGTCGCGCACCTCCTGATCGCTCATCCAGGGCTCCTGCGGCTCCTGCCCGTGCCCGGCGGCCCGCAGCAGCATGCTCAGCAGATCCGGATCAGAGGACGTCAGGGGCTGGCTGAGGCGGCGATCGACGATGGCGGCGGTGGTGCGGTCGAGAGTCGCCACCGCAGAACGCATCCGGCGGGCCGAACGGGTGGGCAGCCGGCCCAGCGGGCCGGCGGCCAGCGGTGAGGTGGCGCGGGCGATCACCTGGCGGGTGGCCCGCTCGACGGCGTGCACCAGATCCTCGCCCGCATCGGCCAGGTCGTCGGCGAACAGGGTCTTGCCGACCACCGTGATCATCGCCCGCATGATCGCCGCCTCGGCGTCGATCGGGGTGTAGGCGGGCACCTGGTCCCAGGCCGCCCGCAACTGCTCGGCCGCCTCCACGGTGGAGGCCGCCACCTGCTCCAGCCCACCGTGGTGGAAGGCCGGCTGCAGGGTGCGGCGGTGCCGGCGCCACACCTCACCGTCGGAAGTGAGCAGGCCGGAGCCGGTGACCAGGGACAGCGAGCCGTACTGGATCGTGGCCTTGGTGTAGTTGCGGTGATTGCGCTGCAGCACGTGCCGGGCCCCGGCCGGGGTGTTGACCAGCAGCACCGGCGTACTCGGCATCGGGAACGCCACCAGGTCGCCGTGCCGGGCCACGGTCCGCTCCAGCCAGGCCGGAGGGTTGCGCATGATCGCCGGGACCCCGGTGATCATGTCCAGCGGAAGCGGGCCGTCGGCGTCGAGCGGGGTGTAACGGGCGTTGCGCCGGGGGGCTGACGAGGTCAGAGGTACAGCCCCGTACGGTCGTCCTCCACCCGGGGAGCGGCCACCGCGTGGATGTCCCGCTCGCGCAGCAGGATGTACTGCTCACCGTGCAGTTCCACCTCGGACAGCTCCTCCGGGTCGTACAGCACCCGGTCGCCGACCTGGACCTGGCGCACGTGCTGGCCGATCGCCACCACCTCGGACCAGGCCAGGCGCTTGCCCACCGAGGCGGTGGCCGGGATCACGATGCCCGCGCTGGAGCGCCGCTCCCCCGCGTCCTTGTCCAGCGAGACCAGCAGCCGGTCGTGCAGCATGCGGATCGGGAGCTTGCCCGCGTCGTTCAGGGTGCTCACCTCAGCCACGGCTCCGGGAGAAGATCAGGACCCCGGCGAGCACCACGAACGCCCCCGCCACCGCCGCCAGCCGCTCGGTGCGCAGTTCCCCCTCGGGGGTGTGGGTGACCGACTGCACCCGGGCCGAGACCAGCGCGGCGCCCTGCTGGGCGATCGCCTTGGGGTGGGCCCGCCCGCTCAGCTCGTCGATGGTGGCGGCCAGCCGCTCGCGCCGCATCTGGATCTGCTGCTCCAGCTCCGAGGGGGTGCCGGTGATGGTCTCGTTCTCGCCCGGTTTCGGGCCGGGCCCGTTCTCGCTCATTGCTGCCTCTCTCGCGATGTCAGACCCCGAGGGTCTTGCGCAGCGACGCGACGTGCCCGGTCGCCTTGACGTTGTACTTGGCCAGCTCGACCTTGCCGTCGGCATCGACCACGACCGTGGAGCGGATCACGCCGACGACGACCTTGCCGTACAGCTTCTTCTCGCCCCAGGCACCGTAGGACTCAAGCACTTCGCGCTCGGGATCCGACAGCAGCGGGAAGGTGATGGCGTCGCGCTCGACGAACTTGGCCAGCTTGGCCGGCTGGTCCGGCGAGACGCCGAGCACGGCGAAGCCCTCGGCCCGCAGGGCGTCCAGGCTGTCGCGGAAGTCGCAGGCCTGCTTGGTGCAGCCCGGCGTCATCGCGGCCGGGTAGAAGTAGACGATCACCCGGCGGCCGGCGAAGTCGGACAGCGAGACCTCCGAGCCGTCCGCAGCGGTCAGGGTGAACGGCGGGGCGGGGTCGCCGACCTCGAGCTTGGCCACGATTTTTACTCCTCTGCGCAGATCGGCAAAGCCTACCGGGAGCCCGGTTCGTAGCAGCACGACATCCCCGTGCGGATCTCGGCCCGCAGGCGTCGCCCCAGCTCGGCGTGCTGGACCTCGATCCGCTCCAGCGCCCGGCGGATCGCCTTGGCCACCGCCGTGCGGGCCCGCTCCGCCGACCCGGCGAACTCCCGCGACCGGCCGCCGCGGCCGGTCGCCGCCGCCAGCTCGGCGATCAGCCACTCCCGCTCCTGCCGGGCCCGGGCCGCCCGCTCCGGAGCCTCTTCCTGCCAGCGCTCGGCCTGGGCCGCCAACTGCTCCAGCCGCCGCCGGTACTCCTGCCGGGCCTGCGGGTCGAGCACCGGCTGAGCGCTCTCCTCACCGGTCCCCACCAGCTCGGCCACCGGAACCGCCCGGCCCGGGTTGGCCAGCAGCACCGCCAGGTGCGCCATCCCGACCAGGTCTTCCACCTCGAGCGCCTCGGCGCCGAACTCCAGCCGCCAGCCCTGCTGCTGCCGGGTGCATTTCACCGCGACCGGACCACCGTGCCCAGCCTGCTGCCGGTACCGAAGTGCGGTAGCAACGTCCTTGGTTCGACCCCGTGCCTCAAGAGCAGCCGCGAGCGCCAGCCGGGACGAATCCGCCGCCGGCCGGTGCCCGATCGCCAGGTTGTCCGCCACCGCAGTGCTGAAACACTCGATCGCCCGGTCGATCTCACCAGCGAAAACGGCGGCTGCACCCAGCGCTTCGGAGGCCGATCCGAAGCAGGACACCCCCAGGCTCGCCATCACCGGAAGCCTGGCGAAGGGTTTCAGCTCGGCCGCGGCCCGGGCCACCAGGTCGTGCTCCCCGGCCGCGATCCCGGCGTGAATCATCGCGTGCAGCACCAGAAGTCGCGAACTGTTGCTGGGCAGGTCCTCCGGCGCCCCCAAACGGCCCAGCGCCTGGTCGTTCGGCGCCGAGACCAGGGCGAGCGCAGCGAAATGGGCCTGGTCGAAGGTGCTGAGCGAGGGCGAGTGCGCCGCCCGGCGGATCAGCGGCGCAAGCTCAGCGGCACGCCCTTGGTACCAGCGAATCGTCAGCATTTGCAGCACGTACCAGCCTTCGGCATCCGCATCCCCGGCCCGGATCCCCTCCTTCGCGCACAGCTCGGCGGCCGGTTCGGCCTCGTCGAAGCGCCCGGCCCGGATCAGCAGCATGGTCTCCAGCGCCCGCAGCACGAACCGGGCGGCCAGATGCTCACGCCGTTCGAGCAGCGCCCGCAGTTCGGCCAGACCTCGCTCGGCGTTCGGATCGGCGGCCAGGAAGAGGTCCACGCAGTGCCAGAGCAGACCGCTGACCAGGTCACAGTGCCGCCCGGTGAACGAGGCGACCTCGATCAACCGCAGGGCCAGTCCCCGCCGGTACTGGTCCTCGCCCGGCCCGAGCAGGCAGTGGTGGGCCAGGCTCAACGCCTCGGCCAGGGCCACCGGATCCCCCGCGCGCTCGGCTTCGCGCAATGCGCGCAGCACCCGGGCGGTACCGGCATCGGCGTAGTCGGCCTCGGCGGCCAGCCGGATCCGCAGCCGCAACGCCCGGGGATCGTCCGGCGGGATAACCCACAGCGCCTGACGTTGCAGCGCCCTCACGGCCAGTGACTCGGTCAGAGTGCGGTGCTCGTGCACCCACATGCCGCCCAGCCCCAGCGCGGTCTCGGCCAGTGTCTGCGGATCGGCCACCTCCGCCAGCGCCGCCGCGTGCTCACGCCGGCTGCGGGCAAGATCGCCCTCTTGATGCAGCGCTCGCCGCCCCGCCGCCAGCGCCCCGCTCGCCCGCATCGCCCGCCCCCTCGCCGCCGCCTCTGCGACAGCAGAGAACAGCGGCGGAGCGGTAGATACACGTGCCTCAGGTACGGGTGGAGGCCACCGGAGTCGTGCCGGGCCGCAGTGCCGCCCCCATCGATGGGCCACCGCTGTTCCACGCCGGTCGCCGGAGGCTCTAGGCTGGGCTGCGTCGCGCGAGTGGTGTAATTGGCAGCCACGCAGGATTTAGGTTCCTGTGCCTTCGGGCGTGGGGGTTCGAGTCCCCCCTCGCGCACTTCAGTACCCCTGGCGATCTGCCCCTTCGGGCAAGTGATCAAAATCCGCAGCCGATTGGCCGCAACCTCGGCACCGGTACGCAGCGTCCTACAGATGGGCCGGCCTTGTGCCGACTCGATCGCAAGCAGCGCCGGATGCCTGAGGGACGGGATCAGAATCGAGTGACGACGGTACGCGTGGGGCGGTTCAGCGTCTCCCAGACCCAGGCCGAGAACTGGCTTCTCGACGACACCGCGATGAACAACGCCCGGTGCGGTTATCCGGCGTACGAGGAGTACCGGGCGCAGCAGTGGAGCGGGCCGCTGGAGGACGCCGATCTGCTCGCCCCGGTGCTGCTGGAGAGCCCGGTCCCGCCGGAGTCCTACAGCTGGCTGCGCGAGCGGCTCCCGGCCCTGAACCGGGCGCTGGAATCGATCGCGCCGAACGCCGACATTGCCTCCTCGGCAACGCCTCTCGAGCTGATTGCGCCGCTCTTCGACGGGCTCGGCGAGCCGGGTGGCGAGGCGGTCGGGATGCCGGTTCTGGCCGGGGTTCTACACCGCAAGCGCCCACGGTTCGTCCCTTTGTGGGACGCCCGGATCCGGGCCTGTTACTACGGTCCCGACGCCCCGGTCACACCGGTCGGCGAGCGCTCCCCGGGGCAGTTCGCGACGGCCGTCGCCGCTGCCGTGCGGGCTGACCTCGCGGTCGCACCGAACCTGTGGAAGGGGCTGGCCGGCATCGCCGACCGGCCTCCGATCACTCCCCTGCGAGCACTGAGCATCGTGGCCCGGCACCTGGGGGACAGCACGGGCGTGGTTCCCGAGCAGCGCGAGCCGACGCCCGGCCTGAGTGACATGTACCACAACCCCTGATTGAGGACGTCTCTGCTCCCCTGTCGAATGGTGGCGCACCTGCACGGGTTTCGGCAGCCGTACGAAGAACTCCCTCGCGCCGTCTCGCAGGGCGAGACCGTCGGGATCACCCCTTGAGCGTTTCCAGAACGTCACCTAACGTGGACGTAGGTCATGAGCGCCAGCGACAAGCCCCGGCTCGCTGGCCGGCAACCCTCCTCCGCGGTGGGGTGCTCCGGGTGAAGACCTGGCGGTGGCCAAACGGTCCGCCGCAAGCGCGGACCCGTGCCATCGGGTCCCTGACCCGAGGAGTTCGCTATGTCCACATCCTTCCGCAACACCCGTTACCGCCAGGCCTCCCAGGGCGTCGTCACCCCGGCCGGCGGGATCTCGACCTTCACCTCCCCCGAGGCGGCCCGGGTCAGCGAGCCCACCACGGCAACGTTGGCACCGGCCCGGCTGCCGATCGGGCCGCTGCTGCCGGTGGTCGGCGGCAACCTGGCCACGCCGCTGGCCGGCGGCCGCACCGCCCGCGCGGTGAACCTGGACTACGCGGCCAGCGCCCCGGCCCTGCAGGCGGTGGCCGACCACGTGACCGAGGTGCTGCCGTACTACGCCAGCGTGCACCGTGGGGCCGGTTACGCCTCGCAGGTCAGCACCGCGCTGTACGAGAGCGCGCGGCAGACCGTGGGCGCCTTCGTCGGAGCCCGCGCCGACGACCTGACGATCTTCACCCGCAACACCACCGACGCGCTGAACCTGCTGGCCAGCGCGGTTCCGGAGGACGGCGAGGTGCTGGTGCTGGACGCCGAGCACCACGCCAACCTGCTGCCCTGGACCAGCCGCCGGCACCGGCTGATCAACACCGCCGGCACGATCACCGAAACGGTCGCCGCGCTGGAGGCTGCCCTGACCGAGCGCCCGGCCGCGCTGGTCACGGTGACCGGCTGTAGCAACGTCACCGGCGAGATCCTGCCGATCGCCGAGATCGCCCGGATCGCCCACGCCCACGGCGCCCGGATCGCGGTGGACGGCGCGCAGCTGGTGCCGCACCGCAAGGTCGACATCGCCGCGCTCGGCCTGGACTACCTGGCCTTCTCCGGTCACAAGCTCTACGCCCCGTTCGGCTCCGGCGTGCTGATCGGCCGCTCCGACTGGCTGGACGCGGCCCAGCCGCACCAGGCCGGGGGCGGCGCCGTGCGCGCGGTCAACGCCGAAGGCCAGGCCGACTGGACCACCGGGGTGGCCCGGCACGAGGGCGGTACCCCGAACGTGCTGGGGGCGGCGGCGCTGGCCGCGGCCTGCCGGGCGATCGACGAGCTGCCCGAGGGTGCGATCGAGGAGCACGAGGCGGCGCTGTCGGCCCGGCTGCTCGAGGGCCTGGAGCAGATCCCCGGCGTGCGGGTGCTGCGGGCCTGGTCCGACAGCACCGACCGGGTCGGCGTGGTCGGCTTCACGGTCGAGGGGCACGAGGCCGCACGGGTGGCGGTCTACCTGTCCGCCGAGCACGGGGTCGGGGTTCGCGACGGCAAGTTCTGCGCCCACCCGCTGCTGAACCGGCTGGGTGTGACCGGCGGGGCGCTGCGCGCCAGCCTGGGCCTGGGCTCGCGCAGCGAAGACGTGGAGCGGCTGGTCAACGCCGTGCGCACGCTCGTCACCGAGGGCGAGAAGCTGCAGTACGAGCAGATCGACGGCGCCTGGACGCCGGTGAACGACGACCGTCCGGCCCCGAGCTGGTCCACCTGGGGTGCCACCAACCCGGTGGACAAGGGTTCTGAGTGCGGCTTCTGATCCACTTCTAGGAAAAGCCCCCGGCCCGCCCGGGGGCTTTCCTCGTCTCAGCTGGTGCGGCGCAGGTTCTCGTCGTCCGCGGCCTGCTGCGCGGTGATCGCCTCGGCGATCTGCGGCCAGGGCACCGGTCGTCCGTACAGCCAGCCCTGACCTCGGTCGGCGGCGACCGACCGGCACAACCCGGCCTCTTCCTCGTCCTCGATGCCCTCCATCACCACCTGGATCCCCAGCCGGTGCGACATCCGGATCACCCCGTCGACGATCGCCAGGGTCTTGGTCTCGGTGCTCAGGCTGCGGGTGAGCGACTTGTCGATCTTCAGCACCTGCACCGGCAGCCGGCGCAGGTAGCCCAGGGCCGAGTAGCCGGTGCCGAAGTCGTCGATCGCCAGTTCCACGCCCAGGCTGCGCAGCTCGGCCAGCACGTTGATCGCCGGGTCGCCCTCGTCGACCAGGATCGCCTCGGTGATCTCGACGATCACCTGCCGGGCGGGGATCTGCAGCCGGTTCAGGTGGTGGCGCATCAGCTCGACGAAACCGGGGGCGCGCAGCTGGATCGGTGAGGCGTTGACCGAGACGCTCATCCCGGCCCGGAACACGCCGGCCTGGGCGGCCTCGGTGAGGGTCTCGCTGAGCAGCTGCTCGCCGAGCGCGACCACCATCCCGGTCTGCTCGGCCACCGCGATGAACTCGTCCGGCGGGATCGGGCCGAGCTCCTCGTCGGTCCAGCGGGCCAGCGACTCGAAGCTGATCAGCCGGCCGTCGGCCAGACCGACGATGGGCTGGCCAACGGTGTGCACCGCGCCGGCCGCGATGGCCAGGCGCAGCCGGTGCTCCAGCCGTAGCCGGCGCTCCCGCAGGGCCGCCACCGGGCCGCTGTAGATCTCCACCGAGTCGCGCCCGGCCGCCTTGGCCGCAGCCAGCGCGGCCGCCGACTCGGCCAGACCCTCGATCCGATTACCCTCCGGCGGCCGATCGCCGTGGACCAGACGGCCCACCCCGACGCTGGCCGACGTTCCCGACCCGGGTGCCTCTCGTTCCAGCGCGGTACCGACGGCCTTGCGCAGGCGCTCGCCCAGTACCCCGCCGTCGTTCAGGTCTCCGGGGGCCAGCGCGGCGAACTCGTCGGCGCCGATCCGGGCCACCATCACCTCGGCCGGGCTGATCTCGCGCAGCGCCCGGGCCGCGGCCACCAGCAGCCGGTCGCCCGCATCCTGCCCCAGCAGGTCGTTGATCTCCTTGAACCCGTCCAGGTCGAGGGTGAGCACGCACCAGGGCCGGTCGGCGTGCTGCAGCTCGTCGATCCGCTCGATCAGGGCCCGGCGGTTGGGCAGGCCGGTCAGCGCGTCCCGGAAGGCCTGGCTGCGCAGCCGTTCGGTGAGCCGCAGCCGCAGGTAGGCGCTGATCAGCTCGCGGGTCAGGACCAGCAGGCCGAGCAGGGCGAACAGCGCCAGGCTGCCCCGGGCCAGGGCGTCCAGGCCCTGCGGGCGGGCCAGGGCCACCGCCACGGTCACCGCCGCGAAGGTGAGCACCACGGTGACCTGGGCGGCAACCACCTCCTGGCGGTCGCGGGTGCCGTCGGAGTCGGCGGTGGGGTTGGACCGGCGGTAGCGCACCAGCCCGATCGCGATCAGCGGCCAGGCCAGTGACCACAGCGCCATCGCGGGCCAGGGCACCTGCCGGCCTTCCGGGCCGAAGGCCAGCAGCATCATGCTCAGGTCGGCCAGGATGTGGCAGATCAGGCCGGGGATCGCGGGCCACAGCCGGCATTCGATGTCGCGCAGGCAGACCAGCAGCACGATGCCGAGGATCGCGCTGTCGGCCAGGACGATCACCCCGTTGATGGTGACGTCGCCGGTCAGCGGATCGCCCGGATCGACCAGCATGCTGCGCCAGCACAGCAGGGTGATCGCGCAGGCCAGCATCAGGGCGTCGAGGCCGAGGCGGATGCCGGGCCAGTCGCTGCTGGAGCTGCGCGGCCCGCGGATCAGCGCGATCACCCCGACCGGGGCGCCCAGGGCCGAGATCGCGTCGCCCGGGGCCGGATAACCGACCACGCCGTCGAGATGGTCCACCGCCAGCACCAGTTCGCCCGCGCCCCAGATCATCACGGTGATGCCCAGCAGCAGCCGGAACGCCTCGTACGGGTGGCCGGGGACCTTGCCGCTGCTCACCGCGGTCACCAGGGCGCCGGAGGCCAGCGCGCTGAGGCTGGTCATCCACAGCCCGTAACCGTCGGCCAGCGGGCCGGGAGCCAGACCGGCGAGCAGCATCGTGCTGAGGGCGCCGAGCACACCGAAGAGCAGCAGCAGGCTGAGGGCGGTGCGCAGCGCCGGTGACCGAGTGTGGTCCTCGGCGCCCGGGTGATCGGCCGAGCCCGGCTCACCCGATCGGCCCGCCGCCGGGGCGCCCACGGCCGCTTCCTGCATACGCAACGTATCGGTGCGATCCACGGGCGGCCAAAGCGGGCGAGGCGAATTCTCGATAACCCGAACTCTAGCTACTCCCGAGCACTCTGCGTGCCCGTTCGGGAGCAATCAGGCAACGCTCACCTCGATCGAGTCCCAGCCGGTGGCGCCGTCCGGAGCGGGCGGGGCGACATCCTCGACCTGGACAGCTCCGTCACCGTCGGTAGCCCGGACCTGGATCCGGTGGGAACCGGCCGGGGCGTTCCAGGACAGATACCACTGCCGCCAGGTGTCCACGCTCGCCTCGGCGCCGAGAGTGGCGCTCTGCCAGGGCCCCTCGTCGATCCGGACCTCCACGGCCTGGATGCCGCGGTGCTGGGCCCAGGCGATGCCGGCCACGGCGACCGTCCCGGCCGCCAGATCGGCGCCGTTCGCGGGCACGTCGATCCGGGAGGAAGTCTTCACCGGTCCGCGCTGCGACCAGCCGCGGGTGCTCCAGTAGGCCTCGGCCCGGTCGAAGCGGGTGACCTCGAGATCGACCACCCATTTCGTGGCCGAGACGTAGCCGTAGAGGCCGGGCACCACCATCCGGACCGGGAAACCGTGTTCCAGCGGCAGGGGCTGGCCGTTCATCCCGATCGCCAGCAGGCAGTCGCGGCCGTCGGTCAGCACCTCCAGCGGGGTGGAGGCGGTCCAGCCGTCCGAACTCTTGGACAGCACCATGTCGGCCTCGGCGCTGATCCCGGCCCGCTGCAGCAGCGGCCCGAGGGGCAGGCCGAGCCAGCGCGCGGTGCCGGTGAGGTCGCCGCCCACCTCGTTGGACACGCACATCAGGGTCAGGTCACGTTCCACCAGGTCGGCGGCGATCAGTTCGGCCCAGGTCAGGGTGATCTCGCGGTCGACGAGGCCATGGATGCGCAGGGACCAGTCCTCGGCCCGGAGCAGGGGCACGCTCAGAGCCGTGTCGATCCGGTAGAAGTCGGCGTTCGGGGTGATGAACGGCTCCATGCCCTCCACCCCGACCTCCACGCCGGCGGGCAGATCGGGGGCTGCGTCGGCCGGGCTGGGCAGCTTGATCGCCGCGCGAGATTCCTGGGCGCCCCGCAGCCGGGCGCCGAGCCAGTTGCCGACCGCGCCGGTGATCACACCCACGGCCAGGACCGCGCCCAGGCCGAGCGCCGTGCGCCGCCCGGCCAGTTGCTGCCTGGCCGGGTCTGATTGCCTGGCCAAATCTGGCTGCTCGGCCAGGCCTGGTTGCTCGGCCGGCTCTGGGCGGGCGGTCGGCTCTGGGTGGGCGGCGGCGAATTCGCGGACCAGGCCGGCCAGCACCTGCAGGACGTACATCCCCGCGGCGGCGCCGACCAGGCTGGGCAGGGCGGCCAGGGCCGAGGCTTCGGGACGGGTGGCGGCAGCGAACGCGGCCAGTGCGCCGAGGGCCAGCACCAGCCAGGTACCGGCCCGGCCGGCTCTGGCTGGGCTACCGGCCCGGTCCTGGACCGCGAGCAGGCCGGCCAGGGCCGACAGGAGCGCGGCGATCAGGTAGGCCACGGTCAGCAGGGCAAGCTTGTCGTGGGTGCCGAAGGTGCTGATCGCGAAGCTCTTCAGCCCGGCCGGGACGTGGTCCACCACCACGTCTCCGAGCGCGATGATCGGCGCGGCCGACGGGGTGACCAGCCCGGCGATCATCTCGGCCAGGCCCAGGGCGAAGATGCCGGAAACCAGGCCGGCCGCGGCGGCGAGAGGCTTCTTCACTGCTGCATCACCCAGCCTCCCCGGCCCGGACCAGACCGCTCTCGTAGGCCAGGACCACCGCCTGGGCCCGGTCACGCAGGTCCATCTTGCTCAGGATCCGGCCCACGTGCGTCTTCACCGTCTGCTCGCCCAGCACCAGGTGGGCGGCGATCTCACCGTTGGACAGGCCGCCCGCGATCAGGGCCAGCACCTCGGTCTCGCGCGGGGTCAGGGCCCGAAGCCGTTCGGTCGCCCTGGTGTCCTTGGCCGGGCGCCGGGCGAACTCCTCGATCAGCCGCCGGGTGACCGTGGGCGCCAGCAGCCCCTCCCCCGAGGCGACCACCCGCACCGCGGCGACCAGCTCGTCGGCCCGGGCGTCCTTCAGCAGGAAGCCGCTGGCCCCCGCCCGCAGCGCCTCGAAGACGTAGTCGTCCAGGTCGAAGGTGGTCAGGATGAGTACCCGGGGATGCCGGTCACCGGGCAGCGCCATGATCTGCCGGGTGGCGCCGATCCCGTCGAGATTGGGCATCCGGACGTCCATCAGCACGATGTCGGGCAGCATCGTCCGGGTCACGTGCACGGCCTCCACCCCGTCCGAGGCCGCTCCCACCACCTCGAAGTCGGGCTGGGCGGCGAGCAGCGCCGAGAACCCCTCCCGGACCATCACCTGGTCGTCCACCACCACGATCCGCGTCATGCCGTTCCTTCATCCCGCTTTCCGCCCGACCGGTTTCCGCCGGACCGCACACCGTCAGGAGCATCGCTGGGCAGGAACAACTGAACCAGAAATCCCTGTGCCACCGGCCCCACCTGCAGGCGCCCACCCACCGCGACCGCCCGTTCCCGCATCCCGATGATCCCGTGCCCGGTCTCCGGGGCCACCCCGACCTCAAGCCAGCCCAGACGATCGTCCGCCGATCTGGGCAACCCAGCCACGTGCGTCTCCGATTGACCAGGTAACCCGCTCAGAACCGCGAGATCCACGCCCCGTGCGTCCCCATGGCCCTCCAGTCGCACCGGCGCCCCCTGCGCATGCCGGGAGGCGTTGGCCAGCGCTTCCTGCATGATCCGGAAACCGGTGAGCGACCGCCCTTCCCGCAGCACCCCCAGGTCACCGGTGATCCGGACCTCGAGGTCGACCCCGGCCCGGCGGGAGCTCTCGACCAGGTCGTCGAGCAGGTGCAGACCGGGCTGCGGGGCGTTCTCGGCCTGGGTGTTCTCCTGCCGCAGCACGCTCAGCAGACCCCGGGTCTCGGTGAGCGCGGAGCGGGCGGTCTCGGAGATCGACAGCAGTTCCTCACGCGCGGCATCGCCCAGCCCGGGCACCCGGTACTGCGCGGTCTCGGCCTGCACCACCACCAGGGACATGTGGTGGGCGACGATGTCGTGCAGGTCGCGGGCCAGCCGGGCGCGTTCCTCGAGCACCCTGCGCAGGGCCCGTTCGCTCTCGCTGACCTCGGTCTGCACCCGCAGTTCCTGCCGGGCCCGCACCAGCCGCCCGGT
This sequence comes from Kineosporia babensis, assembly GCF_021129305.1. GTDB lineage: Bacteria > Actinomycetota > Actinomycetes > Actinomycetales > Kineosporiaceae > Kineosporia > Kineosporia babensis. The sequence goes on from NZ_JAJOMB010000011.1 coordinate 247,185, forward strand.
GAGCACGCCGAACAGGACGATGATGGCCAGCCCGACCGCCCAGCCGTCGGCCTCGGCCCGTGGCAACCCCCACCAGAACAGCAGCACGGTCAGGAACCAGGCCCCGAGCGCCTCGGGCAGCGAGCGCCGGATGCCGGTGGCGAACAGCAGGGCGAACATGATCAGGCCCTGCACCACCAGCCAGGGCCAGGGGGCGTCGGCGGCGTCGGGCAGCACCACTCCCAGGACGAACGCCGTGGCCACGCTGAACATCAGGGCCTGGAGCGGGCGAGTGAGGACGAACAGCAGCGGGCCGGCCACCAGCAGGGCGACGAAGACGAACGGCGCGTAGCCGGTGACCCCGACGTCGTAGGTGGTCCCGGCGGTGCCGAAGGCGATCCAGAACATCGCGAAGGCGGCCAGCATGACCAGCAGCAGTAGCCAGCGCGGACCAGGATTGCGGTGCTGCGGATCGAGCAGGTGCACGAACGGGTCGCTCGCCCCGACCAGCGCCCGGCGCACCCGGCCGGGCCGGCGCACCGGCCGGACGGCCTTGGCCGGCTTGGGTGGCTTGGGTGGGCGGTCCTTCTTCCGCCGCCGGATCGCAGTCATGACGCGACTTTAGAGGGCACCCGCAGGACCCGTCGTCACTCCTGAGAGTTACTCGGTGAGGGGCCGCATCACTCCTTGGTACCGGTACCGATCTCGCTCCCGAGCATGACGATCTTGTCCCCGTTCGATTCCTACCTTGACCGCCTGCCGCGCCGCCGGAAAGTCCGTCGGCCCGGTCTGGGGGTACGGTGACCACGCGAGTTCTAGCGGTTTTCTCAGCTGTGATGGCGGTTTTCGCGCTCAGCGGCTGGGGCACGACAGTTCAGCCGTCGGGCCCGGAGAACCGGCCGGCGGCGGCCGGGGTGCGCGCCCTGAGCAGCGGGGAAGAGCTTCCTGCCGACCTGACCGGCGCCCTCGGCTACGAACCGGCGCTGATCCGGCTGACTTCCGGCACCATCGCGCCGGTGGCGCCCGAGGGCGGCTGCTCCTCGCCGTTCGGCGGTAGCCCGTACCACTTCACCGACGCCTGCCGGCAGCACGATCTGGGCTATGACCTGCTGCGATACGCCGATTCCGAGGGGCAGCCGCTGGGGCCGTGGGCCCGCCGGGCGATCGATGCCCGGTTCGCCTCCGAACTCTTCGGCCAGTGCAGCGACCCGGGCTGCTGGGCGATGGCCTCGCTCTACGTCGGCGCGGTCGAATTCAATTCCTGGCGGCAGGGTTACGGGGTTCCCGGGCTCGAGTCCCTGGTCCAGCTACTGGGCCCGGTACTGGCCGGAGTGCTGGTCGGCAGCGCCGTCTGGCTGCTGCTGAGCCGCCCTTGGAACAGCGCACGTGGGGCTCGACTCCTCGCCCTGGCTGGCGCACGATGAAGAGCACAATGATGGACGATTGTGGCGGGCCGGGCAGGAACGGCTGGGTTCGGGTGGACGGTCACCTGGGCCGACGGGGATGGCAGGCGGTCGGGGCGGCCGCGATGCTGGCCCTGGTGCTGCCGCCCCAACTGCTGCCGCATCCGCTGCACGTAGACATCCTGATCGGGGCTGCGGCCGCGCTCCTGGGTTACTTCATGGCCTCGGCCCTGCTGCGCGGTGTATCGGCGATGCACCTGCAACGGGTTCCGGGCCGCCGGGTCGCCCCGCTCCTGGCACTGGGCCTGCTGGCGGTGGCCGGCCTGCGCACCCGCGCCCGGGTACAGGGGCTGCGGCATGAAATGGGCATGCCGGGAAATGCTTTTGACGCTACCGAGCATGCTGCACGGGCGGTCACCGGCGCAGTGCTGGCGGCTTCGGCGGTCCTGCTGGCAATAGCGCTGCTACGACGGCTTTCCTGGCGGCATCTGGCTCTGGTGGCGGTGCTGCCGGTGGTGGCTGCTGCGCTGATCTCGGCCCGTTCCGGACCGGCCGACCCGAATCTGAAGGGGACCGAATTCCTGGACGGGGCGCGGGATGCCGCAGCAGTGTCGGAGGCGACCGGACGCTCGGCCGTAACACCGCACCGCATCTACATCCCAGTGGGTACCGCACCGAGCCACACCGGTCGGGCTCAGGCCGCGGTCGCCGCCACCGAGTTGGCCGGCGGGCTGAATTCGGCTGCGGTACTGCTGATCATCCCCACCGGATCCGGCTGGGTGAACACCCGCACCGCCCGCATCGTGGAAGACCTGTACGACGGTGATCTGACCACGGTGGCCGTGCAGTACGGAACCACTCCCAGCTGGCAGTCCTACCTGCGCGGCGGGGCCGGGGTGCACGAGAGCGCGGCCGAGCTGGTCCGGGCCATGCGGGCGCGGATCAATCAGCTTCCGCCGGCCCAGCGGCCGCAACTACTGGTCTACGGCGAGAGTCTCGGCGCCTGGGGACTGCTGCCGACGCTGGAGAGCAACGGTTCGGCGGTGGATGCCGCGCTGCTGACCGGGGTCCCGGGAGACCCTCGGATCAGCAGCGCGAACACCACCGTGCTGAACCATCCGGACGATCCGGTGCCGGGCTGGAAACCCTGGCTGGCACCGGCCGCGTTCCTGCGGGCCTCGGCCGACGCGATCGCCTCGGAGGCGGTGCCGATCGGTCACGGCCACCGCTACGGCGCCGAGACCACCGGAGCCTGGTGCGACCTGCTGGACCGGCCCGCGTGTGCCTAGGGCCTGTCCTGGAAGAAAGTAGCCAGTTCGGCCGCCAGCAGCCGGAAAGCCTTGCCGCGGTGACTGATCGCGTTCTTCTCGGCAGCGGACAGCTCGGCGGCCGAGCGGGTCTCACCTTCCGGCCGCAGGATCGGGTCGTAGCCGAACCCGTTCGTGCCCCGCGGTTCTCGCAGCAGGGTGCCGGGCATCTTTCCGTACCAGACCTTTTCCGTGCCGTCCGGCAGGGCCAGGGCCGCCGCACAGACGAACTGGGCCTGCCGGTGCTCGTCCGGCACATCGCCGACCTGGGCCAGCAGCAGGTCCAGGTTGGCGCGGTCGTCCCCGTGCCGGCCGGCCCAGCGCGCGCTGAACACGCCGGGCGAGCCGCCGAGCACGTCCACGGCCAGGCCGGAGTCGTCGGCGACGGCCGGCAGCTGCGTGGCCCGGGCCACCGCGTGCGCCTTGAGCAGCGCGTTCTCGGCGAACGTCACGCCGGTCTCGACCACGTCGGCCACGTCCGGGAAAGAGTCCATCCCGAGCAGTTCCACCTCGGAACCGGACGCGCCGAGGATCTGCCGGAGCTCGACCACCTTGCCGGCGTTGTGGGTGGCCAGGACCAGCTTCACGCCAGCCCCAGAGCGCCGCGCTGGATCGCGGTGAGCTCGGCGCAGCCGGCCGCGCCGAGGTCGAGCAGCGCGTTCAGCTCGTCCCGGTCGAACGGGGTGCCCTCGGCCGTGCCCTGCACCTCGACGAAGCGGCCGTCGCCGGTGCAGACGATGTTCATGTCGGTGCCGGCGTTGACGTCCTCGTCGTAGCAGAGGTCGAGCACCGGCTTACCGCCCACGATGCCCACGCTGACCGCGGCCACCGAGTCGCGCAGCGGGGTGGCGTTGGCGGTGCGCAGCAGCTTCTTCGGGCGGGCGAACTCAATCGCGTCGGCCAGCGCCACGTAGGCGCCGGTGATCGCGGCGGTGCGGGTGCCGCCGTCGGCCTGCAGTACGTCGCAGTCCAGCACGATGGTGTTCTCGCCGAGCTCCTTGGTGTTCACCACCGCCCGCAGGCTGCGGCCGATCAGGCGGGAGATCTCGTGGGTGCGGCCGCCGATCTTGCCCTTGACCGATTCCCGGTCGCCGCGGGTGTTGGTGGCACGCGGGAGCATCGCGTACTCCGCCGTCACCCAGCCCTGCCCGCTGCCCTTGCGCCAGCGCGGCACCCCTTCGGTGAACGAGGCGGCGCACAGCACCCGGGTCTTGCCGAACTCCACCAGAACACTGCCCTCGGCGTGGTCCAGCCAGTTCCGGGTGATCGTGATCTCGCGCAGCTGCGCGCTGGTGCGGCCGTCGACGCGGACGTCGGTGGTGGTCGTTGACATGGCCAGGAGCCTACGGGCTACCCGGGCCGACCACCCCCGAAGGGGCGCCTGCCGCCGCGGCGACCACACCGTCCCTAGTTTGAAAGGAACCTCAGCGGACCTCGACACGCTCCAGCGGGTAGACCACCCCGGAACCGGCGGCCTCGACCGGGCCCAGGAAGGCCCGGCGGGCTTCCTCCAGCACCGTCTCGGTATCGGTCCAGACGGGGATGTGAGTGAGCACCAGGCGCCGCGCATCAGCCTCGGTGGCTGCCTCACCGGCCCGCTGACCGGTCAGGTGAACCCCCCGGCCCTCGTCCCGGCCCTCGATGAACGAGGCCTCGCAGAGGAACAGATCGGCGCCCCGGGCCAGCTCGACCAGGTTGGGACAGGTATCGGTGTCACCGGAGTAGGCGACGGTCACGCCGTCGTGCTCGATCCGCAGGCCGAACGCGGGCACCGGATGGTTGACCGTGCGGCTGGTGATGGTGAGCGGGCCGATCCGGAACACCCCGCCGTCGGTGAGCTCGCGGACGTCGTAGACCGAGGGAAGTTCGGCAGCGGCGTCCGGGCCGTAGGCGGCCAGCACCCGCTCGGCGGTGCCGGCCGGGCCGTAGACCGCGAGCGGTGCTTTCGGCTCGGTCGGATCCAGCTTGGGGTCGTACCGGCGGGCCACGTACAGGCCGCACAGGTCGATGAAGTGATCGGGGTGCAGGTGCGAGATCAGCACCGCGTCGAGCTCCCCCGGATCGGCGAAACGCTGCAACGCGCCGAGCGCGCCGCTACCCAGGTCGAGCACGACACGCCAGGTGCGCCCGGCCGCGTCTTCCGCCTCGACGAGGTAGCTGGAGGCAGGCGAGTCCGGCCCGGCGAACGAGCCCGAACACCCGACGATGGTGAGCCTCACCGGGTTCCTCCCGTCATTCTCAGTGCTCCGTCGACACCGGTCATGGGAATCGAGCCTACGGCCGGGCCGCAGCCAATCCCATCCGATCGACGAGTGACGCCCACCTCTTCGTTAGTCTGGGGGTGTGTCGATCGCCCCAGTGGAGCTCGAGAAACCGGACACGGTCGAGCAGCCCCAAGCCGATGTTCCGTGGGTCACGATCGTCTGGAACGATCCCGTCAACACCATGTCCTACGTGACCTACGTGTTCCAGTCGTACTTCGGCTACTCGCGCGGCAAGGCCGAGAAGCTGATGAAGGACGTGCACGAGAAGGGCCGCGCGGTGGTCTCCAACGGCAGCCGCGAGGAGATGGAACGGGACACCGAGGCCATGCACGAGTTCGGCCTGTGGGCCACCTTCCGCAAGGACGACTGACCGATGGCTCATCGCAAGGCTCCGTTCAAGTCCACCCGCGCCGGGGTCCAGGTCAACCTGGACGACCAGGAGCGCGAGATCCTGGTCCACCTGCTCGGGCAGCTGGACCAGCTGCTCGACGACGGCCGCCCCGCCGCCGAGGTCGATCCGCTCGAGGCCCTGGTCGGGATGCGCTCCCCGAGCGCCGACGGCGCCCCGCCGGCCACCCCGGAGGACCCGGCGCTGGCCCGGCTGCTGCCCGACGGCAACCGGGACGATCCGGAGGCCTCGGCCGAGTACCGGCGGCTGACCGAGTACGGCCTGCGCTCGCGCAAGCGGGAGGGCGCCCGCACGGCGGCGGCCGCGCTCACCCGGCCGGCGCCGGTGGTGCTCACCGCACCCGAGGCGTTGTCGCTGCTCAAGGCGTTCACCGACGTGCGGCTGGTGCTCGGCGAGCGGCTGGAGCTGAAGACCGACGAGGACGCCGAGGCGCTGCACCAGCGGCTCTGGGCAGGGGCCGAGCCGGAGTCCTGGCTGGCCACCGCCTCGATCTACGAGGTGCTCACGGCCTGGCAGGAACACCTGGTCACGGCGGTCTCGAAGCAGCGCTGAGATTTCTTTCGTCACCTTGACGACAAGTGGCTCCGGCCGTACTGTCGTGACATCGAAAGCGTCATCTTGACGAAATGAGTCCTCTGATGAGCCCAGCGTTCCGGCCCAGCCTGCTGACCGACCAGTACGAACTCACCATGCTCCAGGCCGCCCTGGCCGGAGGCGCGGCCCAGCGGCGGTGCGTGTTCGAGGTCTTCGCCCGACGTCTGCCGGACGGGCGCCGCTACGGCGTGCTGGCCGGCACCGGCCGCCTGCTCGAGCAACTGCCCGACTTCCGGTTCGGCGACGAGGAACTGGCCGATCTGGAACGCCGGAAGGTGGTCGACGCGCCCACCCTGCGCTGGCTGGCCGACTACCGTTTCCAGGGCGAGATCACCGGCTACGGCGAGGGCGAGTGCTACCTGCCCGGCTCCCCGGTGCTCACCGTGGAGGGCAGCTTCGCCGAGGCGGTGATGCTGGAGACGTTCGTGCTGTCGGTGCTGAACCACGACAGTGCGATCGCGGCCGCGGCCAGCCGGATGACGGCGGCCGCGGACCAGCGTCCCTGCCTGGAGATGGGTGCCCGGCGCACCCACGAGGAAGCCGGGGTGGCCGCCGCCCGGGCTGCCTACATCGCCGGTTTCGCCGCCAGCAGCCTGCTCGCGTCCGGCGCCCGGTACGGCATCCCGACCATCGGCACCGCCGCCCACGCCTTCACCCTGCTGCACGACGACGAACTCGAGGCGTTCGCCGCCCAGGTGGCTTCGCTGGGCGCAGGTACCACGCTGCTGGTCGACACCTACGACGTCACCCGGGGCGTGGAGAACGCGATCAAGGCGGCGGGCACGGGACTGGGTGCGGTGCGGCTGGATTCGGGCGATCTGGTGATGCAGGCGCACGCGGTGCGGGCGCAGCTGGACCGGCTCGGCGCCACCGGCACGAAAATCGTTGTCACCAGCGACCTGGACGAGTTCGCGATCGCCGCGCTGGCCGCGGCCCCGGTCGATTCCTACGGTGTGGGAACGCAACTCGTCACCGGCTCGGGCGCTCCCACCGCGGGGATGGTGTACAAGCTGGTCGCCCGCGAAGGTGCCGACGGCACGATGATTCCGGTGGCCAAGAAGAGCGCCTCCAAAGCCAGTGTCGGCGGCCGTAAGTGGGCCGTGCGGCGGCGCGATGCGGCTGGGGTGGCCGACCAGGAACTGCTCGGCCTGGGCGGGCCGGTGCCGTCCGGCGCCGAATACCGTCCCCTGCAGCGCCCGCTGGTTACCCGAGGCGAGATCGTAGACACGTCGAGCCTGGAAGACGCCCGGGCCCGGCACCAGGCATCCCGCGCGGAGCTGCCGGTGACGGCGCGGCAGCTCTCCCGCGGAGAGGCCGCTGTTCCGACCGTGGTGTACCAGGAGGAGGCGCGATGAGCAGGGCCCTGATCGTGGTGGATGTGCAGAACGACTTCTGCGAGGGCGGTTCGCTGGCCGTTGCCGGAGGCGCGGCGGTGGCCGAGGCGGTGACGGCCTACCTGCGATCGGACGCGGGCCAGGCCTACACCGCGGTGGCGGGCACCCGTGACTGGCACATCGACCCGGGAACGCACTTCAGTACCGCTCCGGATTTCGTGGACACCTGGCCCCGGCACTGCGAGGTCGGTACCGCCGGCGCGGATTCGCACCCGGCGCTGGACACCACGCTGATCGAGGCCTGGTTCCACAAGGGCGAGTACGAGGCGGCCTACTCCGGTTTCGAGGGGCAGTCCACCACCGACCAGGGGACGCTGGCCGCCTGGTTGCGCTCTCGCGGCGTCACTGCGGTGGATGTGGTGGGGATCGCCACCGACCACTGTGTCCGGGCCACCGCCCTGGACGCCGTGCAGGCCGGGTTCGACACCCGGGTGCTACTGGAGCTGACCGCCGGGGTGGCCGCCGAGACCACCCGCTCGGCGCTGGAGCAGCTGTCCGCGGCCGGGGCCGAGCTGGTCGGTTCGCCGGCCGCGCCCGCGCTGTAGCCGCCGGTCCCCTAACGTGAGCTGACAATCGTCCATTGTTGGAAAGGTTCGTAGCCATGCAGAGCAACATCTCCGGACTCCCTGGTCTGCCGGGCAGTGACCACCCGGGCACCGGGCCGGTGGTGGAGCCGTTGCTCGACGGTCTGCTCGCCGACGTGGTGGGTGAGGACGCGGCCCGCTCGCTCGGCGCGCACCGCGACCACCGCCGGGCCTGGTACGGCGACCTCGTCGGGCCGCTGTGGGTGCCGGTGCCGGCCACCGAGCAGGTGATCTACGCGCTGCACACCTCGGACGCGGGGTTGCCGGTGGTGCTGGTGGCCGACGCTTCCGGGGGCGACGACGCGGCCATGCTGGAAGACCTGCGGCGGGCCCGGTTCCAGCTGCTCGACAACCACCGGGTCGAGCTGACCGCGGTGGAGTTGCCGTTCGCCGGAGCGGGAGCCGGCTCGGTGGCCGACCGGGCCCGGGTGATGCTGGAGTCGCTCGACTTCACGGTGCCGGCCTGGTTCAGCGTGCCGGCCGAACCGGGCTGGGAACCGGCGTTCGACGTGCTGGCCGAGGACGGCACCGAGAGCGTCTCGCTGCATCTGCCGGCCGATGTGACCACGGGTGCACCGGGAGCGGCCACGGCGATGCGGGCGCTGATCGACCGGGACCTGCCGTACTCGATCACCGCCGGGGTCAGTGGCCTGGTCACCGATGAGTCCGGGTTCGGTCTGCTGAACGTGCTGGGGGCCACCCGGGCCGCGCTGAACGGCGCCGAAGCGGCCGAGATGGCGGTGGTTCTGGCCGAGACCGACGGGGAGCCGCTGGCGGCCGCAGTGCGCCGGATGAGCGAGGCCGACGCGGCCACCGCCCGGGCCTTCCTGCCGGTCGTGGTGCCGCCGTCGATCCGCGAGATGATCACCGCGCTCGAGGCCGAAGGGCTGATCGAGCCGGACGCCGCCTGATTGAGCCCTTAGGGGTGCTCGACCGGCGGGGGTAGCCGGCCGTGGCTAGCGTTGAATGCCATGAGCAGCCAGGACCTGGTGGTGCACGACCGTCCCGGCCAGGGGCCGACTGTGCTTGCCCTGCACGGGATGAGCAGCACCGCCGAGGTCTGGGCCGACCTGGAGAAACGGCTGGCCGGACAGCACCTGGTGGCGCCGAACCTGCCCGGGCGCGGGCCCTCCCGCGATGTGCCCGCCCGCCCGGGCCTGCAGGGCCTGTCCGACGTGGTGCTGCAGCTGGCCGCCGGTTCGCTCTGGGCGCCGGCCGGGGAACTGGTGGTCCTCGGGCACTCGATGGGCGCCTTCCTGGCCCCGATCGTGGCGCGCCGACTGGTCGATGCGGGATTCCGGGTGCGGGGCGTGCTGCTGCTGGACGGCGGGCCCACCCCGGCGCCTTCGTTCGCGACGAACCCGTTGGTGGTGCGCTCGCTGTTCACTCTGGTGGCGCTGCGGATGCGCTCGCAGTTGTCGCTGCGGGCGCCCTATGACGCGGTGGACTGCCTGACCAGGCCGACCCGGCTCGGGCTGCTGGCCGGGCTGGAGATGCCGGTGCACCTGATCGTCGCCTCGCACGGAGCCGGGCCGGACAAGCCGGCGTTCCTCTCCGACGCCGCGATCGCGGCCGGGCAGACCGTTCTGCCCCGGATGAGCTGGGAACGGATCGACGCCACGCACGAGAGCATGCTGGGCCATCCGGCCCTGGCCGAGGCCGTGACGATGCTCAGCTGACGCCTTTCGGACCGCTCGAACGCTTTACCGAGGCAATCGATTACGGCAGTCTGTGCCGATTTCCGGGCCCGACCCTGTGAGATAGCTCGAACCTGGCCGACACCTTGGCGTGTCCGTCAGTTGCCGTGTTAGAACTGGGTTAATGCTCGGCAACGTAGCCGTGTCGTCGCGACATCGAGAAAGTGATCGAGCTCATGCCAGAGCCGGAGGTCCAGGCCATTGTGGCCGAGCTGTCGGTGAAGTATCCGCTCTTCGCCGCGGCAACCATCCAGCGGTGGGTTCAGCGCGAGACCGCGCGCTACGCCGATGCCCCGGTGACCACGTTCGTGCCGATCCTGGTGCGCCGGGCGGTCGAGCGCACGCTGCGCGACCTCGACACGATCGAGGCGGTCGACCTGAACAACCCCAACCCGAACCTGCAACTGGCCCGCTGAGCTCACTCCTCGCCGACGTCCAGGTGGGTGCGCCGGCCGTCGTGGTCCAGGACGGCCAGGATCTCGGCCGGCCCGTCCAGGGCCCCGAACGCGTGCGGCACCATCGTCGAGAACGCGGCGGCGTTGCCCGCCTCGACGATCACTTCCCGCTCCCCCAGCAGTAGTTCGATCGTGCCGGAGAGCACGGTGAACCAGTCCCGGCCCGGGTGCACCTTCTGCGCATCCGCCCCGCGCGGCGCCCGCTGGGTGATCCGGATCCGGGCCACGGTGAACCCGTTCGGCCCGTCCGCCCGGTTCAGCATCCAGTAGGTACGGCCGCGGGCCTCGTCGTGCTGCGGGCGGATCACCACGTCCTCGTCGCCGCTGGACTCGACCAGCTCGTCCAGGGTGGCGCCCAGGGCCTGGGCGATCGCGGTGAGCTGGTCCAGGCCGATGCGCCGGTGCCCGGTCTCGATCCGGCTCAGGGTGGAGGGACTCAGGAAGCAGCGCGCCGCCAGATCGTCCAGCGACCAGCCCTTGGCCAGCCGCAGGCCCCGGATCCGGGCGCGAACCAGGCGGTCGACGGAATCTTCTTGCTTCATACGCAAGATGCTATGCCGGTGGCGCAAGCTGCTTCTAGAGTCTCCGGCATGGGAGAACATCAGCACGGACCCTCTTCGAATACGGACCATTTCGTCGAAATGCTCGATCTCGACGCGGTGGTGCTGGCCGGCGTCTTCGCCTCGGTCACCGAGTGGATCTCCGGGCATCTCGGCGATCACCCGGCCAAGCAGATTCTGGACCTGGGTTCCGGAACCGGCACCGGAACCTTCGCCCTGCTCAGCCGTTTCGGCGATGCCCAGGTGACCGCCCTGGACGCATCAGCCGAGATGCTGGAGCACCTGAGCGCCCGGGCCCAGCACCGGGGACTGGCACAGCGGGTGCAGACCCTCGAGGCGGATCTGGACACCGGGCACCTTCCCGCCGGGCCGTTCGATCTGGCCTGGGCCTCGGCCTCGATGCACCACATGGCCGAACCGGCACGGGTTCTCGCCGATCTTCGATCCGCCCTGGATCCGGCCGGCCTGTTCGCGATGATCGAGTTCGAGACGTTCCCGCGCTTCCTTCCGGACGACATCGGGCTGGGCACGCCAGGGCTGGAGGCCCGCCTGAACGCAGTGGCCGACCGCAAGCGCGAGGAGCACCATCCCACGGTCAATTCGGACTGGAGCGCACGGCTGGCCTCGAACGGGTTCGTGGTGCGGGAGGAGCGCACCTTCGAGATCAACCTGGCTGCGCCGCTTTCGGACGATGCGGTGCGGTATGCGCGGGTGACGCTCTCCCGGCTCCGGGACGGGATGAGCGAGGAACTGTCGGCCGAGGATCGTCAGACTCTGGATGCGCTGCTGAGCGTGGACGGCCCGGATCGCCTCGAGCTGCGTAGTGATCTGGGGGTGCGCAGCTCTCGGCGGGCCTGGATCGCTTCTCCGGTTTCCTAGCTTGTGGGTGATGTCGGCGGCGATGCGGTCAAGAGCGTGCGGGTCTGTGCCGACGACGGGGAATCACTCCTGAGTCCGGAGGTCCGGCGGTATGGCTCTGTCCAGTTCCTCCACGCCGCTGGTCCCGGTGACCGGTGTGGTCGGCGTCTTCCTGAACAAGCAGACGGGAGAGCCCGTCCAGGTGCCGATCGTGGCGTTCTCGCCGGAAACCGGGCAAACCTACTACGTGGACCGCAACGGCAAGGTCGTGGACTACCGGCTCAGCCGTGAAGACGATGTGTGGAGTGTCGGGGTGTTCGCCGCCGGTGATGCTCAGGGGATCCACGACGCCGTGACAGCTGAGCTCGAGTCGACCGGCCTCTCCCGGCACCCGCTCCCGCACGTGCCCACGGCGGCGTCAGCGGCGGCCCTGCGGTAGGGGCGACCTGGCCCAGCAGCCCGCCCATCAATCTGCTTCTCAGTTGCCTTCTGCCCGCCAGCACTCGGATACCTGCCCCCTTCGTCAACGGAAGTCTGCTTCGCCGAATCTCCGACTTCCACCCCTTTTCCGCGGTCCTGGTCCTATCCCCGCAGACCGCCGGCACGGGGCGCAGGGCGCCAGTGCGGGGCCGGAGGGCGCCCATGCGGGGCGGGAGGACACCCGTGCAGGGCGGGAGGACACCCGTGCAGGGCGGGAGGACACCCGTGCAGGGCGGGAGGACACCCGTGCAGGGCGGTAGGGCGCCGGGGAAAACCCGTTGCGCCGGAACCGGACCGGAGCGGATGGTGTGCAGCGATGAACACTGCCGCGGTTCTGGCCGCTTTCGATGAGCAACTGCGTCGCACCGGCGAGGGCGCCGGCGTGGAGAACCCGGAGCCCGGGCGCGAGCCTCGGGTGCTGAGCACCGTGCAGCCCGAGTGGGCGGCCGTGACCTGGTCGAGCCTGACCGAACAGGATGCCGACGAGGTGATTGCCGCGCAGGTGGAGCGGATGGCCGGGCTGAAGCTGGACTGGGAGTGGAAGTACTACTCCTATGACACCCCGGCCGACCTGCCGGATCGGCTGCGGGCGGCCGGGTTCGCCGACGAGGAGCCCGAGACCCTGATGGTGGCCGCGCTCGACGAGCTGGAGCTGAGCGGTCCGCCGGAGGGGGTGCGGATCGAGCAGGTCACCGATGCCGCCGGGATCGACCGGATGGTGTACGTGCACGATCTGGCCTTCGCCGACGGGAGCCACCGGGTCTGGGGCGATGCCCTGCTGCGTCAGCTGGAGTCCGCCCCGGAGGAGGTTTCGGCGTTTGTCGCGATGGCCGGCGACGAACCGATCTCCGCGGGGCGGATAAACTTTCACGCCGGAACCGACTTCGCCAGCATCTGGGGTGGCGGCACGGTGCCGCAGTGGCGGCGCCGCGGCATCTTTCGCGCCGTGGTCAGCCACCGGGCCCGCCAGGCCATCGACCGGGGCTTCCGGTACCTGCAGGTGGACGCAGCCCCGACCAGCCGTCCGATCCTGGCCCGGATGGGCTTTCACGAGATCGCGACCACGGTGCCGTTCATCCACCACGCGTAACCATCCCCGCTACCCGTCCTTCTCCGCGAGCTCGCGGAACTCGTCCGGCACGCCCGGCTGCGACATGGCCGGCAGATAGCCGACGGCGTTGCGGCCGTACTTGGCGCGGACCGCGTCCATCGAGGTGTCGACCGCCAGCCGCGCGGCGCCGGGTTGGGTGCCCTCGCGGCGTGGATCCTCGGGGGTCACGGCCAGCTCTTGCTGCACGACGTGCCGGACCACGAGGTTGGACACCGAGATGGCCAGCAGGCTGATCTGGACCAGCGGGAAATCCTGTGGCTCAGCGGTCCGCACGGGATCAGGGACAGGCTCAGCCGCCCCGGCCCGGACCGCCCGGCTCGAGCGCTCAGGAGACGTCTCGGTCACCAGGGCAGCGGCCGGCACCTCCCAGCTCGAGCTCCGGCTCGAGCTCGAGTTCTGGCTCCGGCTCGAGTTCTGGCTCCGGCTCGGGCTCTGACTCCGGCTCGAGTCCTGACTCGGGTCCGAGTTCTGGCTCAGCGTCCCGCGCGGGCTCGAGTTCTGGCTCCGGCTCGAGTGCTGACTCGTGTCCGAGTTCCGGCTCGGGTCCGAGTTCCGGCTCGAGTTCTGGCTGGGGCTCGCCGTTCCACCCCAGTTTCGGGTTTTTCCTGGGCGAGCCGGGTCCGTCACCCCCAGCTCACCGAGTTCGGCCTGATCGAGCCGGTTCGCCTCGTCGCGGATGGCCTGCCAGGCCAGCTGCTCGGCGATCTCGGTGAGGGTCAGGGTGGCCGCCACCGGCTCGTTCAGCGTGAGCGAACGGGTGACCGACCGCAGGCCCGGGTACCGCACCCGCACCGTGACCGTGCGCCCGGCGCGATGTTTGGCCCGTAGCCGCACGGCCACCCGATCGGCCAGATGGTTCAGCACCGCCCGCACCCCCTCGGGCGTGGTGCTTTGGCGGCCCATCGCCGACTGGGCGCCGACCGAGCGGGCCCGGGCTGCGCCGCTGACCCGCCGTGCGTCCTCGTTGTGGGCCAGGGCGCTCAGCTTCTTGCCGGCCGCCTCGCCGAGCAGCCGCTGGACCGAGCCCGGTGAGGCCGCGGCCAGCTGGCCGATGGTGTGAATGCCCTCGGCCTTCAGCTTGCCCTGGGCCACCGGCCCGATCCCCCACATCAGCGCGACCGGCAGCGGATCGAGGAACTCCTGCTCCCGCTCGGGCGCCACCACGACCAGCCCGTCCGGCTTGGCCACCTGCGAGGCGATCTTGGCCAGGTGCTTGGTGCGGGCCACCCCGATCGAGATCGGCAGCCCGACCTCCCGCCGCACCTGCCGGCGCAACCGGTCGGCGATGACGTCGGGTGAGCCGAACAGGTGCACCGAACCGGAGACGTCGGCGAACGCCTCGTCGATCGAGATCCGCTCGATCGCCGGGGTGACATCGTGCAGGATCGCGATCACCGCATCGGCGAGCTGCTGGTAGCGGTCGAAATGCCCGCGCACGAAGGTGATCTGCGGGCAGAGCTCCCGGGCCCGGCGGCCCGGCATTCCCCCGGACACCCCGAAGCGCTTGGCCTCGTACGAGGCCGCCAGGACGACACCACCGGCTGCGCTACCGCCGACCGCGATCGGGCGCCCGCGCAGCGAGGGGTCGAGCAACTGCTCGACCGACGCGTAGAACGCGTCCAGATCAGCGTGCAGGATCGCTGCCCCCTCGTACATGGCAGCAGTCTATTCGAACACATGTTCGAACACCAGGGACTCGGCAGGCCCTGTGGAAAAGGCGTCACAATCAAGCGTGACCAGCACCAACGACCCCCTCGGGCTAGCTCCGGACGCACCGTTGTTCGCAGCCTGGCTCAGCACCGCCGCAGAACTCGCCGCCGGGCGTTCTCAGTTCTTCAGCATCCCCGGGCACAAGCAGCGCACCCAGCTCACCGGACCCATCGTCCAGGGCGATCTACCGCTCTACGCCGGCCTGGATTCGCCTCAGCTCAGCGGCGGGATGCTGGCCGACGCGCAGGACCGGGCGGCAGCGTTGTGGGGCGTGGACTGGTGCCGGTTCTCGGTCGGCGGCTCCACCCACGCCAACCAGGCCGTGGCTCTGGCTCTCGGCGCCCCCGGAGACACCGTGATCGTCTCCCGCACCCTGCACCGCTCCATGCTGACCGGGCTGATTCTGGCCGGGCTGCAGCCGATCTGGGTCTACCCGGAGCTCGATGACCACCACGGACTCCCCCTCGGCGTCGCACCGGAGAAGGTGGCCAAGGCTCTGGACGAGCATCCCGAGGCGAAAGCGGTTCTGGTCGGCGATCCTTCGTACATCGGCACTACTGGGGACTTAGCGGGGCTGGCCGCCGCGGCCCACTCCCGGAATGTGCCACTCATTGTAGACGGGGCCTGGGCGGCCCATTTCGGGTTCCATCCGGCCTACCCGCAGCACGCCCTCGCGCTCGGCGCCGACGCTCTGGTGATCAGCGCCCACAAGACGCTCCCGGCGATGGGCCAGGCCGCCCTGCTGCTGGCCCTCACCACCGAAGGCCGACTGAATTCGTCCCGGCTGGAAAGAGGTTTCGAGGCGGGGCACACCACCAGCCCCTCCGGCGCAGTACTGGCCAGCATCGACGCCGCCCGTGCCCTGCTGGCCAAGCACGGCGAACGACTTCTGGGCGATCTGCTGGACCTGCGGACCCGCGCGGTGGAAAAGCTTGCGCGAGTAGCAGGCCTGGAGATGCTGACCGGCGAGCACGTGGATCCGGCCAAGCTGGTGATCCGCCTGCCCGGCACCGGTGCCCTCGGCGGGAAGGTGGACCAGCGGCTGCGCAGTGAAGGCTTCCTGTTGGAGATGGCCGACCGGGACACCCTGGTGCCGATGCTCACGCTCGCCGACGACCAGGCCGGCGTGGACGCCTTGGTCGAGGCCGTGGCCAAGGCTGTGGAAGCGGAACGCGGCCCGGCCCGACCGGTTTCGACGGCACCCTCCTGGAGGACCGTGCCGGTGACCGCCCTGGCCCCGCGCGAGGCGTTCTTCGCCCCGCACGAGACCGTGCCGGCCCGGCAGGCCGTCGGGCGGATCAGCGCGGAGCTGATCGCGCCCTACCCGCCCGGCGTGCCGGTACTGGCGCCGGGCGAGGTGATCACCGAGGAGATCGTGACCGGCCTGCGCCGGATCCGGGCCGACGGAGGCCGGATCGCCTACGCCGAGGACCCGACGCTGGCCACGTTCCAGGTGGTGCGCAGCTAGAGGGCTACTTCTTCTGCCCGACGAACCAGCGGCGCAGCGTGTCGATCCGCTCCTGGAGCTGCTCGACGCTGGCCTTGGCCACCTCCGGCCCACCGCAGGCGTCACGCACATTGGCGTGCACCACGCCGTGCGGCTGGCTGGTGCGCCGGGACCAGGCCCCGACCAGGCTGTGCAACTCCTTGCGCAGCGCGGTGATCTGCCGGTGGCCGGAGATCTCGGGCGGGGGCTCGACCGCGGCCGGCTTGTTCTTGTTCCGGGCCAGTTGATCGGCCTGCCGCTGGCGCAGCAGCGTGGTCACCTGATCGGGCTCGAGCAGGCCGGGGATCCCGAGGAAGTCCTCCTCCTCCTGGCTGCCGACCTCGGCGTGGGTGCCGAACTCCTGCTTGTCGTAGAGCACCCGGTCGAACGTGGCCTGGGACTCCAGCGCCTCGAAGGGCATCTTCTCCAGCTCGCCGGAGGCCTTCTCCTCGCGGTTGGCCTCGGCCAGCAGGTCCTCTTCGGGGTACTCGTCCTCGTCGCCCTCCTTCTTGGGCTTGTCGAGGGCGTGGTCGCGCTCCACCTCCATCTGCGCGGCCAGGTCGAGCAGCACCGGCACGCTGGGCAGGAACACCGAAGCCGTCTCGCCGCGCTTGCGCACCCGGACGAAACGCCCGATGGCCTGGGCGAAGAACAACGGTGTGCTGGTCGAGGTGGCGTAGACGCCGACCGCCAGGCGGGGCACGTCGACCCCTTCGGAGACCATCCGGACCGCGACCATCCAGCGCGAGGTACCGGCCGAGAACTCGTCGATCTTGTCCGAGGCGCCGTCCTCGTCGGAGAGGATGACCGTGGGTGACTCGCCGGTGATCTCCTTCAGGGTGCCCGCGTAGGCCCGGGCCGTCTCCTGGTCGGTGGCGATGATCATCGCCCCGGCGTCGGGGACCCCGCGGCGCACCTCGGTGAGCCGCTTGTCGGCGGCCTGCAGCACCGACGGGATCCAGGCCCCCTGCGGATTGAGCGCGGTGCGCCAGGCCTGGCCGATCATGTCCTTGGTGAGCGGCTCGCCGAGCCGGGCGGCCACCTCGTCCCCGGCGCTGGTGCGCCAGCGCATGGCGCCGGAGTAGGCCAGGAACATCACCGGACGCACGACGCCGTCACGCAGCGCATCGGAGTAGCCGTAGGCGTGGTCGGCGCGGGAGCGGCGGATGCCCTCCGCGTCCTCCTCGTACTCCACGAACGGGATCGGGCTGGTGTCGGACCGGAACGGGGTACCGGTCAGCGCCAGCCGCCGGGTGGCCGGATCGAACGCCTC
Source organism: Kineosporia babensis (assembly GCF_021129305.1). Classification (GTDB taxonomy): domain Bacteria; phylum Actinomycetota; class Actinomycetes; order Actinomycetales; family Kineosporiaceae; genus Kineosporia; species Kineosporia babensis. The sequence goes on from NZ_JAJOMB010000011.1 coordinate 264,749, forward strand.
GCTGACCCCGTCACCCCAGGTGAGCGAGTCACCGGCGTGGTGGATCTCGTCCAGGATGACCAGGGTCTTGCCGGCCTCGGTGCGCGCCCGGTGCAGCAGCGGCTTCATCGAGACCTGGGCGTACGTGACCGCGACCCCGTCGAACGAGGCGCCGTGCGCACCCTGGGCGTTGCTGTAGTTCGGGTCCAGGTGGATGCCCACCCGCTCGGCCGCGTCGGCCCACTGCCGCTTCAGGTGCTCGGTGGGGCAGACCACGGTGACCCGCTGCACGATCCGCCGCTGCAGCAGCTCGGTGGCGATCCGCAGGGCGAAGGTGGTCTTACCGGCGCCCGGGGTGGCCACCGCCAGGAAGTCGCGCGGGTTGGTCGCCAGGTACTTGTCCAGCGCGGCCTGCTGCCAGGCCCGCAGCTTGGACGAGGTGCCCCAGGCGGCCCGGTTGGGGAACGCCGGGGGAAGCTGGGAGGCCGCCGAGGAACTGGCGTGGGCCGGGTTGGCATGCCCCGTGTTCGTGTCGAAGAGCGATGCCGGGTTGGAGCCGGGGGTCACGCCGCCGTCCTTTCGTGGGTTGTGCGGATCTGCCGGTGTGCCGATGTGTTTCGGACTTCCGGTGTGCCGCTGCTGGCCCCGTGATCCCGCGTGGTTCGTCTCGTCATCGGCTCAAGAGGCTACCTGCTGACCGGGCCCCGGGCGCGCCGCAGACACGATGACGCAGGACACGACGAGCCGTGGCCCGGCCTGCGCGGCCGGGCCCGAACCCGTGATTCAGCGCGTGACCAGCGCGGACGGGACGATGGTGATCGCGAACGGAACGCTCAGTTCCAGTTCCTCGTCGCCGGCCGCCTTGCCGGTCTCGTAGTAGACGCCCTCACGCAGTTCCAGGACGAGCACTGAGGGTTCATACGGATCGACGACCCAGTACGACTCCACTCCTGCTTCCTGGTACTTGTCGCGTTTGAGCAGTAGGTCCTTTCGGCGAGTCGTGGGTGAGAGCACCTCGACCGCCAAGACCAGCGGACCGGTGGCCCGGCGGTCGTCGGTGTCCTCGTCCCGGACGACCAGGACGTCCGGCTGCAGCGAGGTGCGCGGGTCCGGCTGCCAGTCGAACGGTGCCACGAAGACCTCGGCCTCGGCCGCCGGGCAGGCTTCGGTCAGGAGCCCGAGCATCCGGACCACGGCTCGCTGGTGCACCTTCACCGGAGCCGGGCTCACGAAAAGAATCCCGTCGAGCAGTTCGTACTGCAGACCGTCGCCTTCGGGAAGATGCTCGAGATCTTCCACCGTCCAGTCACCGCCACGCGGCATCAACTGCATGACTGCCATGGTTCCCCCCAGTTGCCTCGGCTGTCGATCAGCATGACCCAGACCCTGGCACGAATGCGAACGAACGCCGCCGAACCGTCCACAGCTTCTCGCCGCTGTGGAAAAGCCTGTGGATCAGACCGCCGCCGGGCGCGCCCGGAATCCCACCAGCGACACCAGTGCCGCGAACCCCCCAGCGCAGAGCCACATCACGGTGAACAGCCCGGCATCCCCACCCACCGGGTCGTGCCAGGCCGCGAACGCCGCACCGGTGAGCCCGATGCCCAGCGCAGCGCCCAGGGCGTCGGACAGCTGCAGCGCGGAGGAGTTGCGGCCCTCCTGCCCGGGCTCGCTGTAGCGCAACGTCAGCACGCCGGTACTCGACATCGCCAGGCCCATCCCGATCGCGCAGCAGGCCCACAGCGGCAGCACCAGCCAGCCGGAGGCGGGCGGGCGGATCAGCAAGGTCAGGCAGAACAGCGCCGCCGAGATCAGCAGCGCCCCGATCACGAACAGCAGGTGCCGCGGGATCCGCAGGTTGGGCCGGCCCTGGACGTAGGAGCCCAGCGTCCAGCCGGCCACCCCGCCGGTGAGCACCAGCCCGGCCTGCGAGGCGGAGAAGCCGTGCTGGCTGGTCAGCATCAGCGGGATGAACGTCTCGGCGCCGAAGAACATGCCGGTGAACAGTCCGCGCAGGGCGATCACGGTGGGCAGGCCCCGGGCCAGGCGCAGCGTGCCGCGCGGGGCCAGCGGCCGGAATCCGATCACGACCAGCGCCAGGCCCAGCCCGACCCCGGCGGTGGTGAGCAGCGGCCCGAGCTGCTGGGCCTCGCCCAGCCCCCACTGCAGACCCAGCACCCCGGCGGTGACGGCCGCGCCGCACAGCGCCCGCCAGCCCAGCTGGGAGCGGGTCGGCGTCATCGGATCACCCGGCTCCCGGCTGCTTCTCGAGCGCAGCTGAGGTACCAGGGCCAGCGCCGGGGGCACCGCGAGCGGCACCACCAGGAGGAAGACCAGCCGCCAGCTCACCGTCTCGGCCAGCCAGCCGGCCAGCGCCGGGCCGACCACGCCGGGGACCACCCAGGCCGCCGCGAAGAACGAGAACACCCGGGGCTGCAGCTGGGACGGGAAGACGTCGGCGACCACCACGTACAACGAGACGATCAGCAGCCCGGCCCCCAGCCCGGCCATCGCCCGGCCGCCGAGCAGCAGGTGGTAGGTCGGGGCCAGGCCGCACAGCACCTGGCCGCCCCCGAACAGCACCAGGCCGGTGCTCACTGGCCAGCGGGTACCGGCGGTGTCGCACCAGCCCCCGGCCAGGGTGACGCCGAGCAGCTGGGCGGCGATGAACGAGGAGAAGGCGAAGCCGTACTCGCGCACCGCGTCCAGGTCGCGGGTGAGGACCGGCATCGCGGTGGTCACCGCGATCGCCTCGAAGGCGATCAGCGTGATCAGGGTGACGATGCCGGCCAGGCTGGCCCAGTGGTCAGCCAGCGAGGCGGGGGGCCCCCGGGCGGGGGGGCCCCCCCCCCCGCCCGCCCCCGGGAGGGGGTTTCCGGGGTTCTTGTTCTTT
>NZ_JAJOMB010000012.1 GCF_021129305.1 Kineosporia babensis
GACACGGCGTCGTACTTCGACGCGCTGACCGCATTCCGTACCGGCGACCCGAGCCCCATCGTGCAGCGCTTCACCGAGGCGTCCTTTGCCGCAGTCGGGAACGGGCGCACCTTGCATCGCGACATCACCAACGCCTACGAACAGTGGACGCGTCGGGTCACGGCTCGCAGCGATGCGGCGGTCTGGAAGGTGCTGCCGCACATCGTCAGTCAGCCTGTGGTGACGGTTCGGTTCATCCAGGAGGCGGTTGGGGTTTCCAGCACGGCCGCGCTGAACGCGGTCAATCACCTGGTGAAGGTGGGTGTGCTGACACCGGCGAGCGCAGCGCAGCGGGACCGGTTGTGGGTGGCCAACGAGATCATCTCGGCACTTGATGACTTCGCTGCCCGGGCAGGGCGTCGGCAACTTGGCTGACAGCGCCGTGCATGTGTCAATAGAGACACATGCACGGTGCGCATCGATATCTGCCCACGCGCAAGGGCGGCGGTCTTCGCTGGGCCCTGCCTGTCCAGCTGTTAGCCGACCGTCGTCAGTCCATTCCGTGTTTGCGCACGTGATCGACCAACCGCGGTGTCAACGGAACGATCCGCGGTTTCTCCTGGGCAGCAAACGGTTTGAACTCGCGCAGCAGATTTTCGCCGTCGCGCACCCACGAGAACCCACGTCGTCCCAAAGCCTGTTGGTACACGCGGTCGACCGTGTCGGGATAGCGCTCGGCGACCCGGCGCAGCGGGCCCGCACCGATGCTGTCGTCGGTGAGGTACGAGAGCAACAACTCGGCGTGCTCGTCTCGGGGAATCTCACCGGTGTTTGCGAAACCGGCCAGGATCAGGTGGTAGTTGGTGAAGAAGCCCAGGCCTTCGAGGTCGTCGTAGATCATGGCAACCGGCTCGTCGTCCGGCAGACCCAGCTCCTCCCACTGACCACTGGCGTCAACGCCGGCGTGCTCACCACGGAAGGCCTGCAACTGCTCGCGGCACTCGGCGCCGGGCAGGATCACCGTGTCGGTACCAAAGAACGTGAGGAACTCGGCGCGATCCTTGCGCTGCACCTCCCACGCCTTCTCCAAGGTCTGTGGGTTGCGGAAGACCAGTTCCGGATTCTCCATCGACCGCCGGGCAGCGAAGCTCAGGACCTGCTGGCTCAGTTCGACGGGGAACGGCACCATCACGCCGCTGATCAGCCACTCGTCCATCAAAGGAACGAGTTTCAGGGTGACGAACGAGCCCGGCGCCATCATCCGGAACACCTGCAGGCCCGCGCTCGAGCGGACGCGGTACGGCAGGTCGTTGAGCACGCTGGTGGCCACCAGCGACTGCCCATCGACCCGCTCGACCTGCAGGACCTCCTCGATCGGGTCGACCCAGTCCAGAAGCATCGCCCGCTCGCTCCGGGACAGTTCCGGACGCTCGTCCACGAACTTCTCCACCAGCGTGCGTCCATCATCGAACCGCTGCCGCAGCATGAAGTGCTCGAGCATCTCGATGGTCTCGGCCTCGGGTTCGATGTCGGTCGATCCCATCTTGGCCGCCGCCGCGTCGAGGGCCGACGAAAAGCGTGGGCTACGGGCGAATGTCAGCAGTTCAGCCTTGAGATCGGCGCTTAGTGCAACCAGCCGATCGAGCTGGTCCTGGGCCGACGGCGGCTGGAGAACGAAACGCGCCAGAGCCGCATCGACCAAGGACACGTCAAAGTCGGCTGAGGCAGTACCTTCAGCAGCCGACAACAGGTTAGGTGGGGCTGCTCGCCGGCCGCCGGTGCAGCGCGGGTACCCGATGTCCTCCTGCGGGTCGAAGATCTTCTCGCATTCGAGTGTGAGCTGCCAGGGCCCGTACGTGTAGGTCGCCTTCTCGCCGATGCCCTTGAGCAACCAGAACAAGCGCATGGTGTCCAATGCCTCGTCCAGAGGTTTGCGGTTGCGTCCGGTGCCGTAGACGAACTCGTGGCTGTGCTTGTCGCTCCAGCCGAAGGCGGCCTGGATGATCTGGTGCAGGGCAGGCAGGGTCAGGGCGTCAGGCAGTTCCAGACGGCGCCAGGTCGGCGGTTTGCTGCCCACGATCGACACCTTGACCTGCAGAATCTCCTCGACGTGGACGTCCGGTTCGACGCCGCCGTTGCTCCAGAGGACGTCCGAGTACAGAGAGACGTCCGGCGCACCCAGGCGCTCGGCCAGCTGTCGGGAACGGGTGTGGGTCAGGTAGAGGAAAGCATCGACGTCCTCGATCTGGTCGGGTTGCTCAGGGCAGGCCGGCCGGCTGAGGGCGTCCTGCAGATAGCCCAGAGCTTCCTTCTCCTCGATGTCCCGGAAGTAGGCGCCCGGGTTCTCAGCCGCCATCGCTGCAGCCCCCTCTCGCGCGCGCAGCCCGTCGCTGCCCTGGACGAACCAGGTGTCCTTGATGCCGCCGCCCAGGTCATGATCGATCAGCACCATCAGGGTGTGCTCGCGGTGGCCGTAGGAGAAGTGGATGCCGCAGGAGCTCTGGACGCCGCTGACGTCTCCGTAGAGCCAGGTCCGCTGCACGACCAGGGACGCCGGCTGAGCCCAGCGGGGCGGAGCGATGTTCAGCCCCTGAAGTTGTTGGGCCGCATCGAGAGCCAACTCGCGGACGTGCGCGGGGCCCTGGTCAGCCAGCAGCAGGAGGAGCCCGAGTGCTTCGGGTGAGGGGGCCTGCAGACAGGAGGCCACCGCATACTTGAGCAGAAGGCTGGTCGCGTCGATGCGCCGTAGGTCGTCGGCGTCGTCCAGACCATCCGTGACAGTGCCGAAGATCGAGGCGATCGCCAGTTCCGCGTCCATCCGGTGCCGGGTCTGGCCGAGTGCCTTGAGAAGACTCGTGACAACGCCCTGCGCAATTTCCCGGCCCTCATCGTCCGGCAGGTCACTGAGCTCGTCCGGCAAAGGCAGGGGAGCGAGCGCCTGGGCGGACGCCGGAACGATCGGTGCCAGGGACAGAGATGCGCTGGAACGGGTTGCCGAACGGCGGGGAGGACGTCGCTTCTTCTGCGCCATGGGTCCTGATGCTGCCAGGCCAAGCGTCCGGGAGTCGAAACCTCGGTTGGCCTAACCACCCAGGCAGACCGCTTGCTGGCAGGCCGCTGAAACAGTGGCGCTCGTGGACCGGCCAGACCTGTCGCCTCCGTCTCGTCGTGCGATTTGACCGAACGGCCAGAATTGGCAAAGATCGAAACCTGATCGGAAAATCCGGATGGCCTCGACGAGGTACGACACCCGAGCCGGAACACCAACACCGTGCGCAATGCGTTCAGTCGCTCCTATCCTGAGGAGTCGCGAACGGAGAGGTGCGATGTCAGCTGAACCTGTGTTGCCTCCGGCAGCGGTCGCTCCGGTCGAGGAGTGGACGCCGCAGGACTGGGTCTTGGCCAAGCTTGGGTACCTGTCGCGTCACCGGCCGCTGACAGTCGCCGACCTGCACGGGGTAGACCCGTCGGTGGGGCGCCTGGAACTGCTGGACGGAGTGCTCCTGGTGACCCCGCATGCTGACGTGGATCACACCCGTCGGGCCCGGCGGCTGGCCAATCAACTGGACGGGTTGGTGCCCCCGGGATGCGAGGCGCTGGACGGGGTGAACGTCTTCGAGCCGGGAACCGACCGTGTGTGCGTCATCCCGGACGTGGCGGTGATCCGGACGGACCGCATCGTCCAAGTACCGGGGCAGGGCGAAGGTGTCTTCCCGGACGGGCTGGAACTGATCATCGAGATCACCTCTTCCAATCGCGAGGTGGATCTCGGCGTGAAGAAGCAGCGGTACGAATCGTGGGGGGTGCCTTACCTGGCGGTGGACCGCTCCACCGACCCGTACTCGTATCTGACCTTTGGGGATTGGCCGGAGTGGGCAGGTCCGTTGCTGCCTAGCGGGCGGGATTGAGAAACGGCTCGTCGGTCTCGGCCTTGGCCAGTTCGTAGAACCGACACAGGGCGAAGACTTCGCCCGGGTCGCCTTGCAGGCCCTTCTCGATCTCGCACAGCTTCGAGAGCCCGAACAGTTTGGCCTCGGCCACGTCTGCCTGAGTTTTTTCTCGCCCGCTTCCGCGCGGCCTCCAGTCGCAGCCCCAACTAGCTGCGCGCCAATTGTGATCCCGGCACGTTGTCCCCGTGTCCGTGCGAATCCGACTGTCGAAGGGCCGTGCTTGGAAACCAAGCGTTGCCCGGCATGGTGGCTTCGGTGAACCGTTGACCTACGGCCCGGCCGATGGCAAAGACTGTAGCCGAACACTTTACAGGGGAGAAGATGGAGTCAACGGAATGGGACACCGCCTGGCTCAGCACGTTGATGATTCACCTCAGGCGCAACGGCATCCTGGTGCATGAGGCGAGGATCGTTCAGAGCGGCGTTGTTTCGATCTGTTTCGAACCGCATCTCACCCAGGCGGAAATCCTGGAAGGGCTGCTGCTCTCCTGGCCCGACATCGCGACGGTCGAGCGCGTAGACGATCGGATGCTGCGAGCCTCGCGAAAGCGCGCCCGGTGAAACGGATCGACGTCTTGGTCTGCGATGAAGAGACGGTGCTGGCGCTGGAGTTCGTCTACCGCAGCGAGGATATTACGGTCTGGTTCGGCAACCGCACCCTGGCCGTCATGGCCCGAGAGGCGTTCGCCCGCTGGAGCCTTCGCGGCGGTGACCTGATCATTGACGATCTCGTTTTCTCGAGCAGAGGACGCGCGGCGCACCTCACGATCGATGGTCGCCACACGTACGTGCTGGCCGAGGCCACCTTGGCCGACTTGGCGCACCACACCCGAACGGGGCGCTGACAGAACTGCCGGCGGACCCACGTCCTCAATTTCAAGGCTCACGAGAAGAGATCTGTGATGCGTCAGATTCGGCACGACATCGACCACCGTTGGGTGGCGAGCGCAGTGGTCGACGGCGAGGCCGTCGACCACGAGCGTCCCATTGCCCGAGTGGCTTTGGAGAATGAGACGCTTCTGATTCGGGTCGCGCAGCGGGTCGAGTTCGACCTGCTCAAGGCTCCGGTGGGGGTGATGCCGCACCCGCCGCGGATCACGCTGGGGGACTACGAGCTGAATGATGTTCAGGCGCGGGAGATTGCGCGACATTTGCTGGAAGCGGTGGAGTTCGTCGAGGGGCTGGGGCCGGCCCGGATGATCCGGCGGCGGCTGTTGGTGCCGCGGGGATGATGTCCTTCGGCTGGGCCCGCTGTACGTGAGTCGTAAGTGCATATTTGGCGCCTTCCGAGCAAAGCAACTTGTGAAAAAGCCAAAACTGGACGTATGTTCGAGCGATGAGCTTCTCGGCGGTGGCGGCGCCCCCTCGGCTGGTGCGCATGGAGTCCGAGTGCAGGCGGGAGCAGATCGCGGTTGTCGCGCTGCTGCGCTCTCGCCCGCAAGGGCTGGTCCTGGCGCAGGTGGCCGGTCGTATCCTCGAATGCGGCAGTGCAGTAGGCCTGTGGGAAGAGCTCACAGGTGATGCTCTGCTGGCCGACCCGGCCCAGGTGAATGCGCTCGAGGAGGCCGAGGCGGAGGTCGATGGCTGGGCTGCGGCTGGGATTTCGCTGTCGACCATTCTCGATGCTGAGTATCCCCAGCGCCTGCGAGCTGTGCATGAGGCGCCAGCTCTCCTGTTCTCCCGCGGCCGGCTTCTAGGTAAGGACCGCGCGGTGTCGGTGGTGGGTAGCCGGAAGGCTTCTGCTGAAGGGCTCAGACGGGCTTCGGCCATTGCTCAGTTTCTGGTGGGTGAAGGCCTGACTGTGCTTTCGGGTCTCGCGGAAGGCATCGATACAGCGGCGCACACGGCGGCTCTCGAAAATGGGGGACGCACGGTGGCGGTGATCGGTACGGGGATCCAGCGGCACTTCCCGGCCCAGAATCGAGAGCTGCAAGAGGCCATCGCCGAGCGAGGCCTGCTGTTGTCTCAGTTCTGGCCGGATGTCCCCGGCGCTCGCCACACCTTTCCTCTGCGCAACGCCACCATGTCGGGGTACGGGATGGCGACCGTTGTAGTCGAGGCGGGGGAGAAGAGCGGCGCTCGGATCCAAGCGCGGGTGGCCGTTGAGCATGGCCGCCAGGTCGTGCTGACTGATCTGGTGGTGCAGCAGAATCAGTGGGCCCGGGATCTGATTGGGCGTCCGGGGGTGCATCAGGTGGGCAGTCTGGACGAAGTGGCCCAGACGATCAGACGGATCGTCGAGGATTATGACAAGGCCCGGGCGGCGGTGCGTTCACTCCTGAGCTTCTGATGCCGGTTCCGAGGTTTCCGGAAGGGCTGCAGCAGTTTCTTGGCTCCTGTCCAGTGATTCCCGCGAGCGAGACGCTTGGTTCTTGGCCCAGCCTCAGCAAGGGCTCGCACCTGATGTAGTCGGAAAGAGTTTCGTTCAGGCGCATTCCGGGATATCACGGAAGGTAGAGTTGCCCGGGTGGCCTCACCTCTACCTCCCCGCGATCCGTCACTCGCCAGTGATGGCAACGTTTTCGCCCAGTCAGATAAGGAAGAAGCCCGCAGTATTCCGCTCGAGATCTCGCGGGCCATGCGGCGAAGCTATGTCTCCTATCGAACGCCAGAATCACGGGCGAAGGCACTCTCTCCGCTCCTGGAGGTCAGGGCTGACGCGCTGCTGCCATGGATCGTCGCGGCCGATGAGTCCGACGACCAGCAATCTGCCCAGCCGACTCGGGAAGAGACGTTGGCGGATGCGCGGCTCATCTGGAACTTGGGTCTGGACCCTGACGATGATGCGTACGCCTTCGACGGGCCTGGGTGACGTCCCCTTCGCCAGGACTACGAGGCTGTCGAGATGACGCCAGCAGTCACCGGGGCAGAGCGGCCAACGTTGGCCGAAGGGTCTTCGCATATTCCGTGGCGGCAGGGCGCAGGGCCCGGCACTCCTCTGCAGTCAGGTATTCACTGCTGAGCAGGATCAGGCCAAGAATGTGAACACCGCTCATGGTCGACGGGTCGGTGGCAGCCATCGCGTCTCGGTCGCCTTCGACGCTTCTCAGGGCTGCTTCCACCATCCAGGCCTGAACCTGCCCCTCGGACAAGGCAGCGGCCTGTCGGCAGAATCCGCGCCGCTGGTCCTCGTTCAAGCGCTCAAGCGCATACCGGGAGGCTACCGAAAAGGAGGCCAAAGACGCGGCCAGGGTGCCCACTTGGTCCTCGTCATTGAAGGCAGACTCAGCGGCGTCTACGTCGAAGGGCAGGAACCCGGCGACCAGGCCCTCCAGCGGCGGGCCGCTCTCAGCCATCTTCAGTTCTCATCCTCGAGAGTGTTCAGCAGCGCCATGCTCTCGCGGATGAACTCCTCGACTGCAGGGCCGGCGAGGCCCAGGTCGTTCACGATGGCGTAGGTGAGAAGGTTCTGGGTTTCCGTGAGCTCCGCGATCGGGACGTCATCGACCAAGCCTTCCTCGCCCAGCCCGTCCATAATGGCCAGCTCGGCGAGGACCGGGTTGAGCGCGTCTGACTTCACCCACTTGCCCCGAACATGCCCGACGAACTCGCGGGCTTCATCAGGTGAAGCGCCGTCCTCGAAGCGCTTCTCCAGAGCGGTCGAGAAGGCAGCGATCGACGTGGTGACTGCAGTCTTGGCCCCCAGCTCAGCGATCGGGACGTTGTACGCGCCATCCAACTGGAGAATCCAGCGGACGTAGTCTTCTGCCTTGCTTGACATCACAGCCCAATCTGTTGCGGCCCGGCCATCGGACTCTAGTTCTTGTGTGCTTACGGATATTGGTGAACAGAGCCGCAGCGCTACGTTGGTGGCGGTTCTTCACCCTCGGGAAACTGCTGTGGGGTCTGGAAGGCGCGCTTTCTTCGTCGAGCCATCTCTCGTGCCCCGAAGTAGACGACGCCAAGGCCAATGCCGGCGCTGGCCAACGAAGGGGCCTCGATGCCGGGACCCGGTGCCGCTGATCCGGATGCCGCTTCGTGAGTTCCGGCCGAGGTATTGGTGGGAGGCTCAGGCGCCTTGATCACCTTCTCGGCGAAATCCGTTCCCCTGTCCTGAAGCTCGCCGACCAGATCTTCAGCGTCTTCAACCTTCTTGGCGGCCCGGGTGGCGGCCCGCTGCGCGGCACCAGGTTTCTTGACCTTCTTGCTCCGGTAAGAATTCCTCGACTGAACAGGCGTTGGGACGGCTGTCGGATCGGTGCTCGCTGACATGGGGCCGGGCGAAGCACCCGACGCCCCGGAGCCACTGGTGGAGAGGCTGGCTATGAGGGCTTGAGTCTGCCCTGCCTGAGCAGAAGCGCCTTTCAGATCGGCGGTCAGACGGGCGAGATCGTCCTTGGCCTGATCTGCCCGCTCCAGGGAGGCCTGGGCACCCAAGGCTTCCAGCGCGTTGACCACGTCTTGAGCCTTCTGGGACGCCTCGTCGCAACGGTCGATCGCCTCATCGATCGAGGCAGCCAAACCACCGACACGCTTCGCGAGGTCCCCGATCCCCGACACCAAGCTGTCCCTCCGCCACGACCGAGTTGTGCGCGTCCCAAACCTACCGAAAGTGGCATTTGGCGACCAGGGGTTATGGCGGTTGGCGCGGCATCTACGCGACCAGACGCCTTCGGGCGTCCCTGGAGCCGGGGACGGCTGGGACCGGCGGCCGAAGACCCTCGGTGAGCCAAACGTCCAAAAGCAAAACAGACCCGGCCCCCGCCGAAACGGGAGCCGGGCCTGCAATTACCAGTGGATCAGTGGCCGTGACCGTGGCCGTGACCCGCGGCGGGCTCCTCGACCGGCTCCGGCTTGTCCACCACCAGCGTGTCGGTGGTCAGCACCATCGACGCGATGGAAGCAGCGTTGCGCAGCGCGGAGCGGGTGACCTTGACCGGGTCGATGATGCCCTTGGCGAGCAGGTCGCCGTACTCCTGGGCAGCGGCGTCGAAACCGGTGCCGACGCCACCCTCCTGCACCCGGTGGACCACGACGTAGCCCTCGAGACCAGCGTTTTCGGCGATCCAGCGCAGCGGCTCAGCAGCCGAGCGCTTCACGATCCCCACACCGGTCGCCTCGTCGCCGGTCAGGCCCAGGCTGTCCTCCAGCACCGAGACGGCGTGGATCAGGGCCGAGCCACCGCCGGAGACGATGCCCTCCTCGATCGCCGCGCGGGTCGCCGAGACGGCGTCCTCGATCCGGTGCTTCTTCTCCTTGAGCTCGACCTCGGTGTGCGCACCCACGCGGATCACGCAGACGCCGCCACCGAGCTTCGCGAGCCGCTCCTGCAGCTTCTCGCGGTCCCAGTCGGAGTCGGTGCGCTCGATCTCGGCGCGGATCTGGCCGATCCGGCCCTCGACCTCGCTGCGCTCGCCGGCGCCCTCGATGATCGTGGTGTCGTCCTTGGTGATCACGATGCGCCGGGCGCGACCGAGTTCCTCCAGGCCGATCTGGTCCAGCTTCAGGCCGATCTCGGGGCTGACCACCTGGCCGCCGGTGAGCACGGCGATGTCCTGCAGGGTGGCCTTGCGGCGGTCGCCGAAGCCCGGGGCCTTCACCGCGGCGGCGTTGAAGGTGCCCTTGATCTTGTTGACCACCAGGGTGGACAGCGCCTCGCCGTCGACGTCCTCGGCCAGGATCAGCAGCGGCTTACCGGCCTGCAGAACCTTCTCCAGCAGCGGCAGCAGCTCGGAGATCGAGGAGATCTTGTTCTGGTGGATCAGGATGTAGGCGTCCTCCAGGACGGCCTCCATCCGCTCCGGGTCGGTGACGAAGTAGGGCGAGAGGTAACCCTTGTCGAACTGCATGCCCTCGGTGAAGTCCAGCTCGGTCCCGGCCGAGGAGGACTCCTCGACCGTGATCACGCCGTCCTTGCCGACCTTGTCGAACGCGTCGGCGATCAGGTTGCCGACCACCGAGTCCTGCGCCGAGATGGTGGCGACGTGGGCGATCTCTTCCTTGCCCTCGATCTCCCGGGCGGTCTCCAGCAGCTTGGTGCTGACCGCCTCGACGGCCGCGTCGATGCCGCGCTTGAGGCTGGAGGGGGCGGCGCCGGCCGCGACGTTGCGCAGGCCTTCCTTGACCATGGCCTGGGCCAGCACGGTGGCGGTGGTGGTGCCGTCACCCGCGACGTCGTTGGTCTTGGTGGCGACCTCCTTGGCGAGCTGGGCGCCCAGGTTCTCGTACGGGTCGTCCAGCTCCACCTCCTTGGCGATCGTGACACCGTCGTTGGTGATCGTGGGGGCGCCCCACTTCTTGTCGATGACCACGTTGCGGCCGCGCGGGCCGAGCGTCACCTTGACGGCGTTGGCGAGCGCGTCGACGCCGCGCTCCAGCGAACGCCGGGCGTCGTCGTTGAACTCGAGAGTCTTTGCCATGGTGGGTCAAGTCCCTTGGATCGAGGTGTGCTTTTGGGTACTAGAACGGCACGCGCCCCGGCCGCCACGAAGGCAGACCGGGGCGGGTGCGCGTGGACCCGTTCTCAGAACGGGCCCGGCAGATCACTTCTCGATGATCGCGAGAACGTCACGGGCCGAGAGGATGAGGTACTCCTCGCCCGAGTACTTGACCTCGGTGCCGCCGTACTTGCTGTACAGCACCGTGTCGCCGACCTTGACGTCGAGCGGAATCCGCTTCTCGCCCTCGTCGTCGAACCGGCCGGGACCAACCGCCAGGACCTCGCCCTCCTGGGGCTTCTCCTTGGCGGTGTCCGGGATGACCAGGCCCGAGGCCGTCGTCTGCTCCGCGTCCAGCGGCTTGACGACAATGCGGTCCTCGAGCGGCTTGATGGAGACCGACACTGGCGGACCTCCCCTTCTCCGAACGGCGATGGAATTACTCAGGACTGTGGTCCCCAGCTGGGGCATCGACCGTCGTCGCGGGTGCCGATCGGGGCCTGCTGAGGGTGGTGTTGCTGGCAATCTCACCAGGAGAGTGCCAGCACCGAATCTAGAACGCTCGTTAGCACTCGGTCAACCCGAGTGCCAAAGCCGGAGCGTCGGGAACGCACTTGGTGCGTGGCAGAATCCCGACGTGGAGCTGACCGGAATCGCGACCCTGCTGACGGCGGACGGATGGGCCCTGCTGGAGTCACTGCCGTCCTACGACGAGGCCAGTGCGATGTCGCTGGGCGAGCAGTTGCGGCGGGACGGGCACCCGGCCGACCGGGTCGCCGCCGCGCTCACCCAGTCCCGGCTCAGATCTGCGGCCAGAGCCAAGTTCGGCCCGTTCGCCGACGGCATGCTGTTCACCCCGACCGGGCTGGAGCAGGCCACCCGGCTGCCGGTCGCGGCCCGGCACGCGCAGCGCTTCGCCGCCGCCGACGTGCAGCGGGTCGGTGACCTGGGCTGCGGCGTCGGGGCCGACTCGATGGCCCTGGCCACCCTCGACCGGGAGGTCGTGGCGGTGGAGAAGGACGAGGTCACCGCGGCGATCGCGACGGTCAACCTGCGGCACTGGCCCGAGGCCGTGGTGCGGCACGAGGACGCGATGACGACCCGTCTGGACGGGCTGGACGGGGCGTTCCTGGACCCGGCCCGGCGCGAGGCCTCGGGCAAGCGGCTGCTCGACCCGCGCACCGGCAACCCGCCGCTGTCGTTCGTGCGGGAGCTGGCCGGGCGACTGCCCGCGGTCGGTATGAAGACTGCACCCGGAGTGCCGCATCACCTGGTCCCCGAGGACACCGAGGCGCAGTGGGTCTCGGTGGACGGTGACGTGGTCGAGTGCGGGCTGTGGTTCGGTAAGGTTCGCCGGGAGGGGGTGCGGCGCAGCGCGCTGGTGCTCGACTCCGCCGGTGGCGGCGCCGAGATCAACGACAGCTCGATGGCCGACACGGTGCCCGCCGAGGTGGGCAAGGTCGGTGGTTTCCTCTACGAGCCCGACGGCGCGGTGATCCGCGCCGGTCTGGTCGCCGCGGTGGCCAACCAGCTCGGCGGGCGGTTGATCGACCCGACCATCGCCTACGTCACCGCCGACCGGATCGAGCACAACCCGCTGGCCAAGGTCTACGCGGTCGACGACGTGTTCGGCTTCCAGCTCAAGGCGCTGCGCACCTATCTGCGCGACCGCGGCGTCGGCCGGATCACGATCAAGAAGCGCGGCACCGCGGTGGAGCCCGAGCAGCTGCGCCGGCAGTTGCGGCTGGCCGGCCCGAACGAGGCGACGATCGTGCTCACCCGGGTCGCCGGGCGTCAGTCGGTGATCGTGGTGCGTCCTTACAAACAGAACTGACTGGAACGTTTGGGGTCGCCGGAGCGGTCGGGTCCGGTCCCGGCCGTACCCGGCTCCACCCCCGCGAGCGGGTGGGCGGCCGGGTGGGTGGCGCGCTGGGTATACGCCATTTGGTCCAGTAGGGCCGGGCACCTTCGGCCGCTGGCGGTTCAGCTCGCCGCGGTCTGCGGCTCGGGCACCGCGCCGGGACGGCCGGAAGCGTAGATGCTCTCCCGCTCGTCCTCGGTCAGGCCGCCCCATACTCCATACGGCTCACGTACCTGCAGCGCGTGTGAGCGGCACTGAGCCAGCACCGGGCACCGGGCGCAGACGGACTTGGCCGCCACGTCGCGTTGCCGGCGGGCCGGGCCGCGCTCACCCTCGGGGTGGAAGAAGACCCGGGGATCCGCGGTTCGGCAGGCCCCGTCGAGCTGCCATTCCCACAGATCGGCAACGGGCCCGGGAAGACGAGAGATCTCAGCCATCATGGACACACCATTCCGATCGAAGAGCCTGAGGGCGGCCTTGAGGCCGCAGGTTCTGTTGATGCCGAGGTTGTGCTGCGCTGTACTGCCGGAGCATCGGCGGTGCACCTGGCTCTAGATGCATCGGCCGCCTCGGGGCGCGCTTGAAGCGTCGGTGAACTACCTTTGAAGCGGTTACCGAAACCGGCCACCGCTTCAGCAGTTGTTCACGGGTCATCGCTTCACTACTTGTTCGACTCGGGCGGCGCCGGGAGGCGATCTGGGTTAGTGTCTGTTTCTCTAGTGCCAGGGGGCGGGTGAAGTGTCAGAAACGTCTCGGCAGGCCGAGACCGGAGCTGAAGAGCCCGTCGAAGGTCCGATCGAGGTGATGGAGGCGAGTTCGACGCCCCCCTCACCGACTCTCACGGTCGCCGCCGTGGCCCGCCGCCTCGGTGTGGCACCCCCGACTCTGCGCACCTGGGACCGCCGTTACGGCCTGGGCCCCTCGGCCCACACCGCAGGCGCTCACCGTCGTTACTCCCCGGCCGACGTGGCCCGGTTGATGGTCATGCGCCGGCTCACCCTGGAGGGCGTGGCCCCCAGCGACGCCGCCAAGATCGCCCTGGCCACCGCGCTCACCCCCGAGGGCCGCCCGGTCCAGCCGGAGGGCGAGGAGCACACCCCGGTCGAGGGTTTCGATGCCTCAGCCCTGAACAACGATCCGTTCGGCACGGTCCGCCCGGCCGAGCCCACCCGCCCGGGCCCGAGCATTGCGCCGGACGAGGACCGCTACCCGCCCGGCTCCTTCCTGGACGAGATCGACCTCGACCGGGACGTGAAGAGCCGTGGGCTGGGCCGTCCGGACGACAACGTGCTGGACGACGTGGAACTTGCGGACGGCTACCGCGCCGACGGTTACAGCCAGGCCTTCCAGGACCCCGACCGCCGGGCCGAGCGCGACCGCACGCCGGACCGCGAGCGTACGCCGGACCGGATGCCGGAACGGGACGAGCCCACCGCGTGGTCGGCCCGCGGCCAGGCCTGGGAGGCACCGACCCCGGAGAACCACCCGGGCGACGAGCTGTCGCTGGAGGGCTTCGGGGAGTACGAGCGCAACGAGGACGACTGGCCCGGCGTGTTGCGCTCGGTCGAGACCGCCCGCGGCGGGCCCTCCGGCGGCGGCCGGATCATGGCCCTGCCCGACGGCACCCCGCAGAGCCGGGGCCTGGCCCGCGCGGCCATGGCGCTGGACTCGTTCGAGACACACCGGATCCTGCGCGAGAGCATCCGCCGCCAGGGCACGGTGCCCACCTGGAACACGATGATCATGCCGGTGCTGCGGGCACTGGGTGAGCGCGTTCGGGTCTCGGGCGAGGGCATCGACGTCGAGCACGCCTTCTCCGAGGTCGTCCTGGGGGTGTTCCGCAACACCGCGGTCAGCGTGCGGATCACCCGTAACTCGCCGATGGTGCTGCTGGCCTGCGCCGACTCGGACTACCACTCGCTGCCCCTGCACGCCCTGGCCGCGGCCCTGGCCGAGCACGAGGTGCCCACCCGAATGCTCGGCTCGGGCCTGCCCCCGCACGCGCTGGCCTCCTCGGTGCGCCGGACCGGCCCCTCAGTCATCGTGCTCTTCGCCCGGATGCCAGGTGCCGACGCCGGCGACTCCCAGGTGCTCCGGCGCCAGCGCCCCGCCCCCACGGTGATCTTGGCCGGCCCCGGCTGGCGTCCAGACACGATCCCGGCCAGCGCCCGGACCGCCGGTTCGCTGATCGAGGCCATCGACGAAGTCCTGCGCGGCCTGCACAACTGATCCGGGCCCAAACCTGGGGCTGGGACCAAGCCGATATGCCTCTGGCGAGGTCATGACCGGGTACTTGTCCGCTGCCATCTCCAGCACTGCCCAGGCCACTCTTGGCCAACTGATTGCAAGCGGGCCCGGCCCGGCTGCCCGCTGGTGATGGCTGGTGGTGAAGGGGCCCAGCCCGGGGGACGCTGTTGGGATCCGGTGGTGAACGGGCACTGCCCGGGGGAGTGCTGTCGGG
This sequence comes from Kineosporia babensis, assembly GCF_021129305.1. GTDB lineage: Bacteria > Actinomycetota > Actinomycetes > Actinomycetales > Kineosporiaceae > Kineosporia > Kineosporia babensis. The sequence continues at coordinate 14,629 of NZ_JAJOMB010000012.1, forward strand.
GGCCGGTGGTGACCGAGCCCAGCTCGGGCGGAACACTTCTGGCGGCTGGTTGTCGCAGTGCGCTGCTGGTTGTTGCACTTGGCGGTCGCAAGTCGCAGAAATGGGCCGTTTTCGGGCGGTTTTCTGCGACTTGCAGCCGCCACCTGCGACTTGGCGCCGCCAACCTCGACTTGGCGCCGCTGACTGCGACAAGCGGCCGCCTTTGCTGCCGGCAGGGTCGTGTGATGCCGCCTTGATGCAGCCACGGCCAGGTGCCGAGCCCCTGCCGGTGGGGTGTGTCCGGCCCCACGCCCGGCCGGGAAGAGGAGCTCGTCGCCCGCCCCGACCCGCGGCAGGCTCCCTGCCCCACGAACCGGCTGCCTCCGTGTCCCCCGGCCACCTGCACAGGTGCGCCCACCCCGCGACGCGCCCACAGCGTCCATCATTTGCCGCCTTGACCGAACGGCTGATCTCCGCCTCCGGCTCAAGTCCGTCTCGCCACGGTCGAAACCTTGGACCAGGGACATCTCCCACGGATGGGGGATGCCAAGGTCTCGTGAGGTGTATCTGTGGCAACGGTTCTGGTGTGCGACGACTCTGCGCTGGTCAGGGAGACCTTGCACAGGGCATTGTCCTCAGTTCCAGGCATTACCCGTGTCGTGGACGCATCCTCGGGTGAGGAGGCGCTGGCGCGCTGGCCGGTCGAACGGCCGTCCCTGGTGCTGATGGACGTCCGAATGCCTGGTATCGGTGGTGTCGAGGCGGCGCGGAGGTTGCTCTCGCGCCATCCCGAGGCGATCGTGGTTATGGTGACCATGGCCGAGGACGCCGACGGGGTGGCCCGGTCGGTGGCCGGAGGTGCTCGCGGCTATCTGGTGAAGGACGCGTCCCGGGAGGAGGTGGCGGCAACGGTGGTCTACGCCCTGAGCGACGGCCTGGCCCGGCGAACGGTCCCGGCCCCCCGTAGCAACGACGCGAACGTGTCGGCCCCGCCGCTCACCGAGCGTGAGATGCAGGTGCTCACCGGAATGAGTCGTGGTCGGAGCAACGCCGAGATCGGCAAGGAGCTGTACCTCTCCGAGGACACCGTGAAGACACACGCGCGCAGGCTTTTTCGGAAGATGGGGGCCGCAGATCGGGCTCAGGCCGTTGCGGTCGGCTTCCGTTGGGGCCTGATACGGTGAAGTAATGGCCGTCCGGGGCGGCAAGTCGAATGCCGTAGGTGTAACGCCGAGGCCTCCTGTCGCGATGTCTCAACCGGACGACACAGAGAACTTCCAGGAGCTGTCGTCCCGCGCCGTCCAGGGTGACGACGCGGCCACCGAACGATTGCTCAAACTCGTCCACCGCATGGCCCGGCGTTACTGCCGCGCCCGGCTCGCCCGCATGCCTGGGGGTGAGCACACGGCGGACGATGTTGCGCAGGAGGTTTGCATCGCTGTGCTTTCGGCCTTGGGACGGTACCGAGACGAGGGGCGCCCGTTTGAGGCGTTCGTCTACCGGATCGCTGCGAACAAGGTGGCGGACGCCCAGCGGGCCTTCTACCGGGCTGCTGTACCGGTAGCCGAGGTCCCGGAGACTCCGGAGACCGCGGCCGGGCCGGAGGAGCTGGCCGAACGGGCCGGCGACGCCCAGCAGGTCCGGGAACTCCTGGGCCGGCTCCCCGACCAGTTGCGCGAGCTACTCGTGCTGCGCGTGGCGGTGGGGATGTCGGCGGAGGAGACAGGCCGGGCTCTGGGCATGACCGCGGGGGCGGTCAGAGTGGCCCAGCACCGGGCGATGCAACGCCTGCGGAGCATGATCGACGTTCCCGCGACGGAGACGGCATGAGTACTGCGCCCCCGCCCCCTGAAGACGACGCCAAGGTCGACCCGGCGGACCTGCCCACGGCTGATCTGTCCGAGCTGGCGGCCACCGATGCGCTGCTCGACCGGCTGGCCGCACGTTCGGCGAGCGAGCAGGACCTGCTCGACCCGACCACGCTCGCGCTGAACTCGCTGCTGACCGAGATCGATGCCGAGTCCGGCGCCGACTCGGCCACCGCCCGCCTGGTCGAGGTGCTGGCCGGGCGCCCGCTGTACATCGACGGGCCGGCCGTGGTCGAGGCCGAGGAGGAGCTGATCGACCTCACCGGCCAGGCGCCGGAGGCCGAGGCGACGGCGGAGACGGCCGAGGAGAAGCCGAAGGACGAGGACGACTCCGCGGGCGGCCCGCCGGTGGGGGTCGAGGTCACCCCGATCACGGCGGCCCGCAGCAAGCGCTGGCGCACCGCCGCGGGCAAGATCTCGGCGCCGGTCGCGGCCGCCTCGATCGCGGTCATGGTGCTGCTCGGCGGCGGCGTCAGCGCGGCCGTCGCGGGCGACCCGCTGGCCCCGCTGAGCGGTGTCGGCTCAGTGGTGGCCAAGCTGCCCGGGGTCAAGCAGGCCGACAAGAACGAGGACAAGCTGAAGGAGGCCCAGGCCGAACTGGTCCTGGCCCAGCAGCTGGCCTCCAGTGACCCGGTGCAGGCCGCGGCCCACCTGGCCGCTGCCCAGCAGATGCTGGCGGAACTGCCCGACGACGACACGGCCGACCTGGACCAGCGGGCCGAGGTGCTGGCCTCGCAGCTGGCGCCGATCGACCCGACCGACCCCTCGTCCATTCCAGGGGTGACCACTGTGGCGGCCACCGACACCCCGGCCGCCACCCCGACCGACGGCTCGGCCACCACCGGCCCCACCACGGATCCGACCACCGACGGTCCCACCACCGCGCCTCCCACCAGCGACGGCAGTGGAGGGGGAGTGACCACGCCGCCCACGTCCTCCAGCGACGCGCCGAGCGATCCCCCCACCACGGCGCCGACGGCCCCCACCGCACCTACCACCGAGCCTTCCAGCGGCAGCGGGGGCAGCGGCGGGGGGCCGAGCGACCCGCCGGCCGCCAACACGAACGACCCCACGACCGACCCGGCACCGGCCACCGCGCCCTCCGGGAGCTGAGCACTTACCGGACGCGTGTCAAGAGCACCCTCCGATCGTGACTAGCATGAGCGCAGGGAAGACGATGGCGCTCCGGCGTCGTCCGCCTTCCGGAACCCGCCGAAGAGCCGCGATGCGGAAGGTTTTCTGGTGAGCGTGAACCCCAACGACGAGATCCCGGCGATGCCGCTCGGACTCACCTACGACGACGTCCTGCTCCTGCCGGGCGAGAGCGACGTGATCCCCAGCGCCGCGGACACCCGCTCGCGGGTCAGCCGCCGGGTCGAGGTGGCGATCCCGCTGATGTCGGCGGCGATGGACACCGTGACCGAGGCCCGGATGGCGATCGCGATGGCCCGCCACGGCGGCCTGGGCGTGCTGCACCGCAACCTCTCGATCGAGGACCAGGCCCAGCACGTGGACCAGGTCAAGCGCTCCGAGGCCGGCATGGTGACCCACCCGGTCACCACCACCCAGGACGCCACGCTGGGCGAGGTGGACGCGCTGTGCGGGCACTACCGGGTCTCCGGTCTGCCCGTGGTCGACGAGGCCGGCAAGCTGGTCGGCATCATCACCAACCGCGACATGCGCTTCGAGTCCGACTCCAGCCGCCGGGTCGGCGAGGTGATGACCCGGATGCCGCTGATCACCGGCCCGGTCGGGATCAGCCCGGACGACGCGATGGCGCTGCTGGCCAAGAACAAGATCGAGAAGCTGCCTCTGGTGGACTCCTCCGGTCGGCTGGCCGGGCTGATCACGGTCAAGGACTACACCAAGAAGGAGCAGTTCCCACTCGCCACCAAGGACGACGCGGGCCGGCTGCGGGTCGGCGCGGCGATCGGCTTCTTCGACGACGCCTGGAAGCGCGGCATGGCCCTGGTCGAGGCCGGGGTGGACGTGCTGATCGTGGACACCGCGCACGGGCACTCGCACGGTGTGGCCGACATGATCGCCCGGCTGAAGAAGGACAGCGCCGCGGCGCACGTCGACATCATCGGTGGCAACGTGGCCACCAAGAACGGGGCGCAGGCCCTGATCGACGCCGGCGCGGACGGCGTGAAGGTGGGCGTCGGGCCGGGCTCGATCTGCACCACTCGGGTGGTCGCCGGCGTCGGCGTCCCCCAGGTCACCGCGATCCTCGAGGCGGCGCGGGCAGCCAAGGCCGCGGGTGTGCCGGTGATCGGCGACGGCGGGCTGCAGTACTCCGGTGACATCGCCAAGGCCCTGGTGGCCGGGGCCGACACGGTGATGCTGGGCTCGCTGCTGGCCGGTTGCGAGGAGAGCCCGGGCGACCTGGTCTTCATCAACGGCAAGCAGTTCAAGAGCTACCGCGGGATGGGCTCGCTGGGCGCCGCGCAGTCCCGAGGCAAGGCCAAGTCCTACTCCAAGGACCGCTACTTCCAGGGCGACGTCACCGACGACAAGTTCGTGCCCGAGGGCATCGAGGGCCAGGTGCCCTATCGAGGCCCGCTCGGTGCCGTGGCCTACCAGCTGATCGGTGGCCTGCGGCAGTCGATGTTCTACGTCGGCGCCTCCACCGTGCCGGAGCTGAAGGCCCGGGGCCAGTTCGTCCGGATCACCTCGGCGGGCCTCAAGGAGAGCCACCCGCACGACATCCAGATGACGGTCGAGGCCCCGAACTACAGCCGCCGCTGACTTCAAGGGCCCGGTGCTTCGCAGGAACTCTCCGACGAAGCACCGGGCCCGTAGTCTGTGGGGTATGACAGCGGCACTGAAATCAGTACGGATCACCGGCCTGACTTCGGTGCACGACTGTGAGCTCTCCCTCGAAACGCCGGTCAGTGTGCTGATCGGGCCCAACGGCTCCGGTAAGAGCAATCTGGTCCAGTCGTTCGAGATGCTGGGCCGCATCGTTGATCAGCAGCTGCAGACCTTTGTCGTCGAGCAGGGTGGTCTCTCCAATCTGCTGCACCGATCGGCCCGGCCTGGACTGAGTGCGGGCGAGATCGGGATCGATATCTGGGGTGCCGATGAATTCGGAGCTCAACTCGGGTATCGCGCAGTGGTCCGGCCCGGGCCCGGGGATCAGGGGCTGATCACCGAATACCTGCGGTCCCGCTCACCGGAGCGTGAACTCGAGCAGGTCGGGCCAACCACCCGGGAGAGTCTGGTCACCGCCGGCGTCGACCACCCGGTTTTTCCGCCTGAGATTCGTTCGGCGATGACCGCAGTCCTGACCGGCTGCCGGGTGTTCCACTTTCATGACACCAGTTCGGATGCTCCGGTGAAACGCCGCACGGATGAGGCGGACAATCTTTCCCTCGCGCCGGATGCCGCCAACCTTGCTCCGCTTCTCGCCCGTCTACAGAACGAAGTTCCGGAGACTTATCAGCGGATCGTCCGGACGGTGCGATCGGTAGCACCCTTCTTCGGGAGCTTCGTGCTGAAAGCCGAGTCCGGAAGAATGCGACTACGCTGGCAGGAAGAAGGACTCGACGGGGTCTTCTCAGCTGATGCGTTGAGCGATGGCACCCTCAGATTCATCTGTCTGACCACCCTGTTGCTGCAGCCGGACCCACCCAGCACCATCGTCCTGGACGAGCCGGAACTAGGACTGCACCCATTCGCCATTGATCTCCTGGGCAGCCTGATCCGGAATGCGGCGGTCGAGGACCGAAAGATCATCGTGGCCACCCAGTCGGTTACGCTGCTCTCGCATTTCCGGCCGGAAGAGATCGTGGTCATCGAACGCGGGGAACAAGGGACGTCAGCCCAGCATCTGGACGTGCAAGATCTGGATGACTGGCTGGCCGACTATTCTTTGGGGGAGTTGTGGGAGAAGAATGTGCTGGGCGGGCGGCCGCGCTCGAGCAGGACGAATCCGCCGGCGCCGATCTGAACCGATGAAGCGGATCGCTGTCCTGGTGGAAGGGCAGACCGAGGAACGCTTTGTCGAGCAGATTCTGCAGCCTCACCTCAATCCGTCTTCCGAATTCGACGGCTTCTGGTTGCAGCCCATAGTGGTGATGACTTCACGAACTCCATTAGGGGCCAAGAACCGGGGCGGGGGCGGCTGGTCCCACTACGACCGGGACCTGAGGCGATTACTCGTCCAAAAGCACTGGTACCGAATCGGACTTTTGCTGGACTACTACGCCTATCCCGCAGATGCCCCGGGCGTGCGAACAGCCGGTGCTGGAAGAACCCGGCACCAGCAATTACTCGAGGCGCTGGCCCAGAAGTATCCGGATCCCCGCTTCGTGCCGGGGGTGGCTCTTCACGAGTTCGAGACCTGGGTCATCGCGGCGCTGCTGGCGGTCCGCCCGTCGCTGGGTGGTCCTGAAGTCCACGAACGGCTGCAGGTGGTCGCCGGAGAGCACGCGGGTGACCTCGAACTGATCGACGACGGCCCGGCCACAGCACCGTCGAAGCGGCTGAAGGACGCCTGGCCCGGGTATCTCAAGACAGTCGACGGCATCGACGCACTGCGGGAGTCCGGGCTGGAGAAGATTTCGGACGACTGCCCGGTACTCGGGAACTGGATCCGGCGGCTCGCCGAAGGCTGATCATGGCTCTCCCTAGACACGGCGCTGCCACGTGAGCCCACCCCTATCGGTAACCTGCTGTTCGTGACTGAGATCGAGATCGGCCGGGGCAAGCGAGGCCGGCGCGCCTACACGTTCGACGACATCGCGATCGTCCCCAGCCGGCGGACCCGCGATCCCGAAGAGGTGTCGACGCACTGGCAGATCGACGCCTACCGTTTCGACCTGCCGATCGTGGCCGCCCCGATGGACTCGGTGATGTCGCCCACCTCGGCGATCGCGATGGGCAACCTGGGCGGTCTCGGGGTGCTGGACCTCGAGGGCCTGTGGACCCGGTACGAGGACCCGGCCCCGCTGCTCGCCGAGATCGCGGGCCTGGAGCCGGCGGTGGCCACCCGGCGCATGCAGGAGCTGTACGCCGAGCCGATCAAGCCCGAGCTGATCGTGGAGCGGATCAAGCAGATCCGGGACGGCGGCGTGACCGTGGCGGCCGCGCTCACCCCGCAGCGCACCCAGGAGTTCTGGAAGACCGTGGTGGACGCCGGGGTCGACCTGTTCGTCATCCGCGGCACCACTGTGTCGGCCGAGCACGTCTCTGGCCGGGCCGAGCCGCTGAACCTCAAGCGTTTCATCTACGAGCTCGACGTGCCGGTGATCGTCGGCGGCTGCGCCACCTACACCGCGGCGCTGCACCTGATGCGGACCGGCGCGGCCGGCGTGCTGGTCGGCTTCGGCGGTGGCGCCACCCACACCACCCGCGACACGCTGGGTATCCACGCCCCGATGGCGAGCGCCGTGGCCGATGTGGCCGCCGCCCGCCGCGACTACATGGACGAGTCCGGCGGCCGCTACGTGCACGTCATCGCCGATGGGGGACTGGGCCGCTCGGGTGAGATCGTCAAGGCGATCGCCTGTGGCGCCGACGCCGTCATGCTCGGCGCCGCGCTGGCCCGGGCGTCCGACGCTCCGGGCCGCGGTTTCCACTGGGGTCCGGAGGCGCACCACCCGTCGGTGCCGCGCGGTACCCGGGCCCAGGTCGGCACGGTCGGCACCCTGGAGGAGATCCTCTACGGTCCGGGCCGGGTCGCCGACGGCACCACCAACCTGATCGGGGCGCTGCGCCGGTCGATGGCCACCACCGGCTACTCCGACCTCAAGGAGTTCCAGCGGGTCGAGGTCGTCGTCTCGCCGTACCAGCCGAGCTGAGCCACTGGCACCAAGCTCAGAACGACGGATGGGCCCGGAATGATCCGGGCCCATCCGCGTTTTGCCGAGCTGTACCTGCCGGTCACGTTTCGTTGCGGCAGGCTGTGATCCGACGTCGATCCAAGCCTGGTTGAGCCGGAAGGACGTGGCGGTCCGGATGAGCACGAAAATATTCCGAAGATCGAGGCATCCGCACCGGCCCTCGGCTCCGAAGCATTCACGTGGGTAATCGATTCCTGCAGACCGGCCGGCATCTGGCTGTACGTGGTGCCGGGTTGTCGCCCGAGCAGGTCCGGGCTGTCGCGCTGGTGCTGCACGGCGGCCGGGTGAGCGGGCGTGAGCCGGTCACCTGGTACCAGCCTGCCGTGCTCCGGATGAACCTGCTGGCCGAGGCCCTGCATCGCCGGGTACACCGGCACGGCGTCCAGGTCTGGAACCTGCGCTTCGCGGTGCGGGGGTGGAACGGCCCCGAAGCCTCGCCGCTCGCCGATGCCCGCTGGGCTTTAGAGCAAATCAGAGGACGTTGTGCTCGCCCGATCGTGTTGGTCGGACATTCGATGGGGGCCCGGACGGCACTGCGCGTCTCGGGTGAACCGGATGTTTGCGGCGCGGTGGGGCTGGCGCCGTGGGTTCCCCCGGAGGATCCGGTGGACCAACTCGCCGGGCGCTCGGTGGTACTGGTGCACGGCACGGCCGACCGGGTCACCGATCCGGCGTTGACCGCCGCCTACGCGCAGCGGGCTCGGCCAGTGGCCAAATCGTTGGTGCACCAAGAAATACCGGAGGCCGGGCATGCCATGCTGCAGTCGGTCCGACGGTGGGACGATCTGGCGGCGGCCGGGGTGCTGGACATCCTGGCGGCGAACGGGGTTCGCTCATGAGACGCCGGATTGCGGTGATCGGCAGCGGAGTCTCCGGGCTGACAGCCGCCTACGTCCTGCAGAAGTCGGCCGACGTCACGCTGTACGAGGCGGATTCCCGGCCGGGCGGGCACGCGGACACTCACACCGTGATCGGCTCGGAAGGTCGAGAATTGTTTATGGACACCGGTTTTCTGGTGCACAACGCTCGTACCTATCCCACCCTGCTACGGCTGTTCGACGAGCTCGGGGTGGCCACGCAGGAGACCGATATGAGCATGTCGGTGCGCTGCGACGGTTGTGGGCTGGAATATTCGGGCGGGCAGGGCGCTCGCGGAATCGTGCCTCGGGCAGGCCTTCTGGTCAATGCCCGGTTCCTGAAAATGCTGCTGGAGATCCTGCGTTTTCACCGTCAGGCCCGGGAAATGCCGCCCGACGACGATCTGACCATGGCCGAATTCCTCAGCCGGGGCCGTTATTCGGACTACTTCACCGCGCATTTCATCGTGCCGTTGATCGCCGCGGTCTGGTCGTGCAGTGCCGAGACCGCGCTGCGTTATCCGGCGCGATACCTGTTCGTCTTTCTGGACAATCACGGCATGCTCGCGGTCGGCGGTTCGCCGAGTTGGCGCACGGTCGTGGGCGGTTCGGTGCGTTACGTCGAGCTGATCACCAAGCAGCTCTCCACGGTCAAATTGGGGACGTCGGTGCGCACCTTGCGTCGTTGTCCGGAGGGTGGCGTCGAGATCCGTTCGCAGAACGACGAGCTTGAACGATTCGATGCGGCGGTGGTGGCCACGCATCCGGATCAGGCTCTGCGGCTGCTGGATTCGCCGTCGGGTGCCGAAAGAAAGGCCCTCGGGGCTTTTCGGTACAGCATCAATCCGGCTGTTCTGCACACGGATTCATCGGTCATGCCCCGGGCTGAGCGAGCGGCCGCATCGTGGAACTACCTGATGCCGCGCTGCTCCGGCGGAGCCGAGTCGGTGCAGGTCAGCTACGACCTGACCCGGCTGATGCGACTGGACGTACCGCAGCGCTACCTGGTTTCGCTGAATGCGGCGGCGGTGCGGCCGGATCTGGTCATCGATCAGATGAAGTACGCGCACCCGCAGTACACGCCGGAGTCCGTGGCCGCCCAGAAGCTGCTGCCCGCGCTGAACGACGGCACGCTCGCCTTCGCCGGGGCCTATCACGGCTGGGGATTCCACGAAGACGGAGCCCGATCCGGCCTGGCCGCAGCTTCTTCACTGGGAGGCCACTGGTGAGGCATCGCCTTCGAGTTCCCAACGCCGTCGTCGATCGATCCGGTGGCCCGGCCATCTACTCATGTTCCATCCGGCATACTCGGACCACGCCGCTGCGTAACCATTTTCAGTACCGCAGCTACCTCTGGTTCGTCGACCTGGACGACCTACCCCGCGCCCCTCGTCCATTGGCTGATTTTCGGGCCTCTGACCACCTCGGCTCCGGGCCGCAGATCCGCGCCAACCTGGACGACTACCTGGCCACGCAGGGCATTGATCTGGACGGTGGCCGGGTTCGGCTGCTCACCGCCGCGCGGGTGCTCGGATATGTGTTCAACCCGCTGTCGGTGTACTGGTGCCACGACCGTTCCGGCGAGCTGGTCTGCGTGGTGGCCGAGGTGCACAACACCTACGGCGGGCGGCACTGCTATCTGATCCGCACCGACGAGCATGGCCGGGGACAGGTCGAAAAAGACTTCTACGTATCCCCGTTCGAGCCATCCTCCGGCGGTCACTACACCATGTCGCTGCCCGAACCCGGCGAAGATCTCGACCTCACCGTCACCCTGCACCGACCCGGTCAGGCCCCCTTCGTCACCGGAGTGAAAGGCCGCCGTCACCCGGCCACCCGCCGCGTCATCGCCCGCTTCGCCCTCCGCTTCCCGTTGGCTCCGCTCGCCGTCACTGCCCGTATCCGTTTCCAGGGCATCAAACTCTGGGCCCGGGGCCTGCGCATCGTGCCCCGCCCGGCCCACGTTCGTCAGGAGGCAGTCGAATGAGCACTACCGATCCGACCGGGTTCGGCGTTGCCCTTCCGGCCCTGGCCTGGCCCGACGTGGTGCGGGTACCCCCGGGCGGACTACGCGCGGTGGCGGCGCGAGCACTCTTCCGACAGGCGGTCACCCGGTTGCCCATCCGCGTCGAACTAGGCGATCGCCGAGGCGAACGAGTGTTCGGTGCGGGCGGCCCGGGCGATCCGGTCATGCGCATCGTCCGGCCCGAGGACTTCTTCGCCCGGGTCGGCAATGACGGGCTGATCGGGTTCGGCGAGTCCTTCCAGGCCAGCGACTGGCAGGCGCTGCCCCCGGCCGAACCGGCGCCCGGGCGCGGCGAGGATCCGCTGGTCGAGTTGCTCACCGTCTTCGCCACTCAGCTGTCCCGGCTGGTCCCGCCCACCCTGCAACGCCTACGCCGCTTCGCCGTGCGCAGCCGCCCGGCCGCCGACGAGAACACCCCCGACGGCTCGCGGACCAACATCGCCCGGCACTACGACCTGTCCAACGAGCTCTTCGCCACGTTCCTCGATCCCACGCTGACCTATTCCGCCGCCCTGTTCGACCACGAGGTCGGCAATACCTGGAACGACCTGGAAGCCGCGCAGCTGCGCAAGATCGACCGCCTGCTGGACGAATGCCGGGTCGGGCCGGGCAGCCGGATGCTCGAGATCGGAACCGGATGGGGGCAACTGGCTCTGCGGGCAGCCCAGCGAGGTGCCTCGGTACATTCGATCACGCTCTCCCACGAGCAATTGCTGCTGGCCCGCCAACGCGTAGCACAGGCCGGGCAGTCCGAGCGGGTGACGATAGAACTGCGCGACTACCGTGATGTGGCTGGACAGTACGACGCCATCGTCAGCGTCGAAATGATCGAGGCGGTCGGCGAAGCCTATTGGCCGGCGTACTTCGACGCTGTCGACCGTTGCCTGGCCCCCGGCGGAAGCGTCGGTGTGCAGGCCATCACCATGCCGCACGAGCGTTACGTTGCCTCCCGAAACACCTGGACCTGGATCCAGAAGTACGTATTCCCAGGCGGTCTCATTCCCTCGGTAACGGCCTTGCAGCAGGCCGTCGGAGGTACCTCGCTGCGGGTGACGAGCGATCTGTCGTTCGGCCCGGCCTATGCCGAGACCCTGCGACTGTGGAGACAGCGCTTCGAGGCCGCGTCGGAAGAGCTTCAGGCGCTCGGCTTCGACGACATCTTCCGCCGGATGTGGACGCTGTACCTGGCCTACTCCGAGGCCGGATTCCGCGCTCGCTACCTGGACGTGCACCAGTTCGTCCTGCGCCGGCCCGAAGCGCAGGACCGGTCATGAACGCGGCCCAGCGTCTGGTACCTGTCGCCGAGGCACTACTCGGCCCCAGCCTGCCGATCCAGATCCGCCTCTGGGACGGCTCTCAGATCGGCCCGCCCGATGCCCCGGCCCTGGTCGTCCGATCACCTCGGGCGCTGCGCCGGTTGCTCTGGCATCCGGGCGAACTCGGACTGGCTCAGGCCTACGTGAGCGGTGAGATCGACGTCGAGGGCGACCTGACCGACGGCCTGCGCCGAGTCTGGTCGCAGGCCCGGCAACGCGGCCTGTCCACCCGTTCTTTGCTTGCCCTGGCGCCCCAGATCCTGTCTCTGGCCAAGGAATCCGGTGCTCTCGGCCGCCCGCTCCCGCCCCCGCGTTCCCAGGCTCGAATCCGCGGCCAGCTACACACTTCCGCCCGGGACAAGGCTGCGATCGCTCATCACTACGACCTGTCCAACGATTTCTACGAACTCGTCCTCGACCCCCAGATGGCCTACTCCTGCGCCTACTTCACCCACGCCGAGCAGTCCCTGGAGTCCGCCCAGAAGGCCAAGCTCGACCTGGTCTGCGGCAAGCTGGAACTGCAGCCCGGCAACCGGCTGCTCGACGTGGGCTGCGGCTGGGGATCGCTGAGCATCCATGCGGCGCAGCACTTCGACGTCCAGGTAACCGGCATCACGCTTTCGGCGCAGCAAGCTGCGTTCGTGCGCACACGCGTCCAAAAGCTGGGTCTTGAGCACCGGATCACGATCAAGCTGCTCGACTACCGTGACCTGGCCGGCGAACCGTTCGATGCGGTGGCCTCACTGGAGATGGGCGAGCACGTGGGCCAGGCCAACTACCCGGTGTACGCCCAAACCCTGCGGCGGATGGTGGTTCCGGGCGGTCGGGTCCTGGTGCAGCAGATGTCCCGGAGCGCCGGTCGTCCCGGTGGCGGGGCGTTCATCGAGGCCTACATCGCCCCGGACATGCACATGCGCCCGCTGGGCGAGACCGTGGCCCTTCTGGAACAGGGCGGGCTGGAGGTACTCGGCGTGCAGGCCCTGCGCGAGCACTACGTCCGCACCGCCCACGCCTGGTCACAACTGCTCGAACAACGTTGGGACGAGGTGGTCGCCCGGGTCGGCGAGGAAATGGCCCGGGTCTGGCGGATCTACCTGGCCGGTGGTGCTCTGGCGTTCGAGGAGGGACGGATGGGCGTGGATCAGATCCTGGCCGTGCGAGCCGATTCGAAGGGTTGATCGTTCATGCTGGCGGATATCTGGCCGGTGCTGCTCACCGGCCTGGTCGCGGCCCTGGTGCTGCAGGTGCTCACCTTCTTCTACGCCCTGCGGGTGCGGCGATTCAGCGTTGTCGACGTCACCTGGGGCCTGAGCTTCGCGCTGATCGCCGTTCTCGCCTGGCTGGTCTCGACGGGTGGCCCGGCCGATCCGCTGCGCCGGGGCCTGATGCTGGTGCTGGTAACGGTCTGGGGCGTGCGGCTGGCCTGGCACATCGGCCAACGCCAGCGCGGTGAGACGGCCGACGACCCGCGGTACACGGAAATGCTGTCGCGCTCGTCTGGTCACCCGAAGCTCGTCGCCCTGCGCAAGGTGTTCCTGCTGCAGGCGGTGGTGGCCTGGTTCGTCGCCTTGCCGGTGCAGTTCTCAATGGCAGACGCCGGTGGTCCGGGCCCGCTGTTGTGGCTCGGGGTGGCGGTCTGGGGCATCGGGTTCTTCTTCGAGGCGGTGGGCGATCGGCAACTGCGGCGCTTCAAGGCTTCACCGGCCAACCGCGGCCGGGTGATGGACCAAGGCCTGTGGCGATACACCCGCCACCCGAACTACTTCGGCGACGCCTGCGTGTGGTGGGGCATCTACCTGATCGCCGCCGACGCCGGATGGTCCGCCCTGACCGTGCTCTCGCCCCTGCTGATGACCTGGTTCCTGGCCGCCAAGACCGGCAAACCGCTGTTGGAGAAGCAGCTTTCCCGCTCCCGTCCGGGCTATGCCGACTACGTCGAACGAACCAGCGGGTTCATTCCCTGGCCGCCTCGGCGCCCCCGATCCTGACCAGCCCTCTCCTCGGCCCTGTTCCTGGTCTGCTGTCCCCTCGCTGGCTGTCTTCTCCTTGGACCGCCCTTTCTCTCGGCCCGACTTCCCTCGCCCGGCACACGGCTCCTTCCGCCTCCTGTCCGCCGGTCCTTTCTCTTCCCGGCCCTGGCCCACTCGAGTTCGGGCCTTCGTGGCCTGCCCTTCCTGAGCCACAGGACGGAGTAGGGCCACACCGGAAATGTGTACACCTGGTACCCACAAGGTGACCGGAGCTCCCGGCCGTCCACAGTTCGTATGAGTCGTGACCTGTGAGAAGTCCTCCTTGTCCACCTACCCGCCTGCCGGGTTCCTGGTCCTCCGGCCGCAAAACCTAAGGTGTCGGCATGGGTAGCAGAGACCGCCGCAAGAGCAGCGGCACCGGGTTCAGAGGCGCTGACGGCCTCGCCGCTGATCTTCCGCCGGTCCGGCTGGCCGAGATTCTGCTGCAGTCGGCCATGAACGTGCTCAGCAGCAACGATCGGGCGGGCTTCGAGTCGGTGTCCGAGGTTCTGGTGCAACGGCCGGACGTGGACGAGTGGCGTTCGTACGTGGTGCGCGACCTGGCCACACGCCTGCCTTCGGCTGTGCAACAGGCCTGGTCACGGGGCTGGGAACCGGCCGACGTGATCCGCTACGTCGGCCGTCGGCTGGGCCCCGGCCGGGCCGGGCTGGCCGCCGAGGCGGTCTCCGAGCAGTTGGCCGGGTATGCCGCGGTCACCGTCGATCCGCGGTGGCATGCCCAGGTGGCCGAGTTCGAGGTGGACCGCTGGTGGCCGGCCGGGCAGAGCGTTGTGCAAGCCCGCCTGGAACGGGACAGCTGGGTGGTGTTCGCGCCGGAGCTGCTGGAGCTGGTTGCTTTCCTGCTGGTGTTGCCCGGCCTGGAGCGCATCGGGCCGCCGCCGGGGGAGTACCGAGCCTCCGAGGCCAATGGCGCTGGTGGAGCGAACGGCCCCGGGGCTGGGCCGGCAGGAGCTGGGCCGAACGGCGCCGGACCGATGGGCGCCGGTGGGGGAGCCCGGCCGGTGGACGAGCGGGTGCTCAGCCGGATCCGGGCGCTGTTGGCCAAAGCCGAGGCCACCACCTCAGAAGCCGAGGCCGAGGCCTTCACCGCCGGGGCGCAGGAACGCATGGCTCGGCACAGCATCGACCTGGCCATGGTGCAGGCCGCCTCCGGGCAGGGCCATGGTGGCGCTCACGGCGAACGCCCGGCCACCCGCCGCATCTGGATCGACCCGCCCTACGAACAGTCCAAAACAGTTCTGCTGAATGCCGTTGCCTCGGCCAACCGCACCCGCTCGGTCTGGACCAAGAACATCGGCTTCTGCACGGTGATCGGTTTCGGCGCCGACCTGGATGCGGTCGAGGCGTTGTTCACCTCGCTGCTGGTCCAGGCCACGGCCGCGATGAACCGGGCCGGGCGGATCGAAGAGGCCGGCGGCCGGGCGCGCAGCAAGACCTTCCGGCAGTCGTTCCTGGCCGCCTACGCCTTCCGGATCGGTGAACGCCTGACCGAGGTCACCCAGCAGCAGACCGAGGCGGCGCGCACCGAGATCGGCGACGACCGCCTGCTGCCGGTGCTGGCCAGCCGTCAGCAGGACGTGGAGGACCGGTTCGCCGAGTTGTTCCCCAGCGTGACCCGGGGCCGCAGCATCCGGGTGGGCGACGCGATGGGCTGGGCCAGCGGCCGGGGCGCCGCCGACCAGGCCACCTTCGGGACCTCGGCGCAGGTGAGGCCGTAGGAGAGGTAATCAGGACAACCGAACTGAGGACGGGTCCCATCCTTTGGTCGCATCGGTGGTCTTCGAGGGATCAGACGGTTGAGTGACGCCGGTCAGGGTGCCCCGCCCATAGCTTCTTGCTCATGGAGACGACGAGTAAGACCCAGCTTCAATCCGGCGCTGCTGCTCCTCGCGGACGTCGTCGGTGGCCGGTGATGGTCGGCACCGCAGTGGTCGTGGTGCTGTTCATCCTGGGCTGCCGCTGGGTGGTCGGAGACAACCTGGCCGTACTCGAGAAGACCAACCGCAAGGAGTGCGTGGCGGAGCAGTACTGCGTGACCTGGGTCAGCTATCCGGATCTGCTGGTCTCCAAGGGAAGGGATGAGGTGCACGTCTATCGCGTGGGACAGGAGAACGGCCGCTTCTACTCGGTGACCGACCCGTTCGCCGGTGACGTCGCCGACGCCGAGGTGAGCCTGACCGACGGCGGGATCACCGTCTCCAACAGCAGCGTCACGATCACCTGGAGCGCCGACACCCTGGGCCTGCTCGCAGATTGACGCCGAAATGCCCGATGAGTTCGGCCCGGGGGAGCGGTCTGATCGGGTAGGACTGCGGTAGTCCGCGTAGCCAGCAGTCTGCAGTAGCCAGCAGCACGAGGAGAAGCGATGTCTTTCCAGGCCTACATCGACGCCGTCGAGGTCAAGTCCGGCATGATCCCGTCCGCCCTGCTCGAGGTGGCCCGGGAACGCGGTTTCAGCGAGACCAGCAAGGCAAACGACGTAGCGGCCTGGCTGAAGGAGGATTACGGCATCGGGCGGGGCCACGCCATGGCGTTCTTCCACGTGCTGAAGAACGGTCCGGAGATCAGCGAAAAGCACGTCGGCAGCGGCGGTACCCACGAAGACGAGTCCGCAGTACTGCGGCTGGACGGCAAAGCCAACCGCTGAGCCGGAGCCGGAACCAGAGTCGGAGCCGGGCACGGGAGCGACGCCGAAGTTCGAAGCCGGAGCCGAGGGCCCGGTGGCCGGAGGTGGTGGCCGGTCAGGCCGAGTTCGGCCCAGCGGCCCCGACCTCGGCGTTGGCTTCGGCGTTGGCCAGGTCAGCCGTTGCCCGGGCCAAGGCCTCCACCAAGTCGGCGCCCCAGACCTGCGCAGCAGCATCCAACTCCGATTCACCAGAGCCCGACACCTCCAGGATCAGCCGGGCTCCCTGACCCGTGCCTGCCCCGAACCGAGCCCGGCCCTCCTGCCCCGGCACCCCGTCGGCGACCTCGAAAGCGAACTCGCGTGGGGCGTCTACCGTTGTGATCTTCCCGAGCAACGAATCCGAGCCCGCCGAAGCACCAAAAGCACTGCCCACCGAGACCGCCGATGCGCCCAGCCACAAGCTCCAGACGCGATCGGCCGAAGTGCTCAACTGGCGCTCGTAATTCAGTCGCCACCCAGAAGCGGTGCGCGTCACGTCCGGAGCATCAAGGCCGAATCGCCGGGCCAGTTCCTCGTGTCGATCGGACTTCTTGCGGCCCTGCGGTGCCGGAGCATTCTCCGAGAACATCGCCTCGAGGCAGATCTCCCAGCCGGTGGCGAAACTGGCTGCGCCGGGCCGGTCGTCGAACAGGTGCACCAGCGTGAACACGGTGCCTTCGCCGTCCGGGGTCAGAGTGAACTCCAGCTGGTCGGTGTCCCAGGTGAACACCAGGCGGTGCGGCGGATCGGCCTCGAGCACGATGCCGAAGAAGGGTTCGTCGCCCTGCGGGTCGAACACTACTTTGCCTGCGGTCAGATCGAACTCGACCTGGCTGGGGAACCACTTGGCCAGGCTGGCGGGCTCGGTCACGGCGCGCCAGACCTGCTCCACCGGATGGTCGTAGCGCCGCTCCAGCCGGACGGCGGGGCGCTCACGGTCGTTCAGGTACTGCGGCTCGGTCATCGATCCTCCTCGGGCGGGGCGGCAGCAAGGGCGTCGAGTTGGTCCCCGAGCCGGTCCAGGTGCTCGGACCAGATCCAGCGGTACGGCTCGAGCCAGTTCGCCACCTCGGTGAAGGGTTCCGGGCGAAGCTCGTACCAGCGGCGCTGGGCCTCGGCCCGCACGCTGACGAATCCGGCCTCGCGCAGCACCCGCAGCTGCTTGGACACGATCGGCTGGCTGATCCCGAGCTCCTCGACCAGTTCCCCGACCGAGCGAGGACCCTGCCGCAGGAGGCTCAGGATCTCGCGCCGGGCCGGCAGCGCAAGGATTTCGAAGACGGTCAGCACCCACTGAAAGTAGCGCGTCAGATATATACCGTCAAGGGAATGTAGCGTGAATGGAGGCTATGTATAGACTGGAATTTATATAAGCAGCCATCGATCTGAGGAGTGCGAACGTGGACGTTGCAACCGCGGCAGGCCTGGTGGTCCGGGAGATCCGGAACTCCACCAGGGACGGGGTGTCGACCAAGGTGCAGATCGCTCGCCGCACCTACGCCACTGATCAGGCCGATCTCTGGGACACCCTGACCAACGCCGAGCGCATCCCCCGCTGGTTCCTGCCGATCAGCGGCGATCTGCAGGTCGGTGGCAAGTATCAGCTCGAAGGCAATGCCGGGGGTACGGTCGAGCGCTGCGAGGCCCCCGAGGTCTTCGCCATCACCTGGGAGTTCGGCGGGATGACGTCGTGGGTCCAGGTCCGCGTACAGCCGGACGGGGCGGGGGCGACGCTGGAGCTGGAGCACGAAGCGGTTGTGCCGCAGGAGATGTGGGACCAGTTCGGCCCGGGCGCCACCGGCGTCGGCTGGGACGGCGGGCTCTACGGGCTCGGCCTGTACCTGGAGACGAATGCGCCGATGGATCCGGCCGCAGCCGCCCTGTGGGGTACCACGCCGGAGGGGAAGGAATTCATGCGGCTCTGCTCGGAGAGCTGGGCCGAGGCGGCCATCGCGTCAGGGGACGAGCCCGAGGCGGCGCGTGCGTCGGCAGCTCGGGTCCTGGCGTTCTACACCACCGCCCCCGAGGACGAATCGGGCAACTGACAGGATCTCCCGCTATGGAAGGCGTGTTCGAGGCGTTAGGCGATCCAGTGCGGCGGCACCTCCTGGAGTTGCTGTCGGCCGGAGAGTTGCCGGTGGGCGCGTTGGTGACGGCGGTCGGTACGCGGACCGCCGTCACCCAGCCGGCCGTCTCGCACCACCTGAAGGTGTTGCGGGAGGCCGGTCTGGTCACGGTGCGGGCGCAGGGGCAGCGCAGGCTGTACGCGATCGACGAGGCGGGGGTAGCAGCGGCCCGCGACTGGCTGGACGCGCTGCGCAACCCCGTCGAAATGCTGGCGCAGCCGCTCGATGCCCTGGCCACCGAGATCTCGCGGGGGCAGCGCGAACGGCGTAAAGGGCAGCAGAACAATGGACGTGGGGCGCCGGGGAGCGCTCGTGAGGCCGGTTGATCAGGGCGGCTGGGTCAACCGGGGGACGCACGTGGGCGCGGTGTCAGGGAGCGTCGCCCTGGTCCTGCCAGGAACGCCATAGCGCGGCATAGGAACCGTCTCGCTGCAGCAACTCCTCGTGCGTGCCCAGTTCGCTGATCCGGCCGTCCTCCACCACCGCCACCCGGTCGGCATCGTGCGCAGTGTGCAGCCGGTGTGCCACCGCCACCACCGTTCGGCCGGTCAGCACCGCCGACAGCGAGCGCTCCAGATGCCGGGCCGCCCGCGGGTCGAGCAGCGAGGTGGCCTCGTCCAGCACCAGGGTGTGCGGATCGGAGAGCGTCAGCCGGGCCAGGGCAACCTGCTGCGCCTGACTCGGCCGCAGGCTGTGCCCGCCCGAACCCACCACCGTCGCCAGCCCTTCCGGCAACTGCGCAACCCAGCCCGACGCGTCCACTGCTGAAATCGCCCGGAGCAGCTCCTCGTCCGAGGCATCCGGCCGGGCCAGCCGTAGGTTGTCCGCCAGAGTCCCGACGAAGACATGCTGTTCCTGCGTGACCAGGGCGACCTGTTGACGCAACTGCGGCAGCGGCAGATCGACCAGATCAAGGCCGTCCTGATCCGAGGTGACTCGGGCCCGGCCGGCCCGGGGCGGATGAATCCCGGCCAGCAACCGGCCCAGGGTGGATTTCCCGGCACCGCTCGGCCCCACCACCGCCAGCCGCTCACCCGGCCGTAGCGTCAACGAGATCCCGTGCAGCACATCGATTCCGTCGCGATAGGCGTACCGCACCTCCTCGGTCGCGATCGAGCGCGGGCCGGCCGGCAACGTGGCGACGTCAGCCCGGACCTCCCGATCGTCGGGCACCTGGCCGACTCCGATGATCCGGGCCAGTGAGGCCCCACCGGTCTGCAGTTCGTCCATGAAATCCAGCACCAGGACGAACGGGCCGATCAACTGCGACGCGTACAGCGCGATCGTGGTGACCTCGCCGATCTGCGCGTGCCCGGCGCTGATCAGCCAGCCACCCCAGGCCAGGGCAACGGCAACCGGCAGGAGATATCCGAACTCGGCGCAGGGGTACCAGACCGAGCGCAGCCACAGCGTGTACCGCTCGGCCCGGTAGATCCGCGACAGGTTCTGATCGGTCCGTTGCTTACGCTGCGCCCCGAGCCGCAGCGCGGTGACCGTCCTTGCCCCATCCAGGGTTTCGCTCACCGTACCGTCGAGCTCGGCGTACGCCGCCATCTCGGCCAGGTAGCCGTCCCGCACCCGGCGCAGGTACCAGCGAGTACCCGGAACTACCACGAGCAGCGCGCTCAGAGTGCCCAGGCCGACCAGCGGGGCGGTGATCACGATCGCGACCGCGGTCACCACCGTGCCGACTGCTCCGACCAGCAGGTTGGGAACGGCGTAACGCACGCTGTAGCTGACCGATTCGACATCGCTGGTGGTCCTCGCGATCAGGTCACCGCTGCCGGCCTTCTCCACCACGGACAGCGGCAACCGGGTGACGTCGCGCAGAAACCCTTCCCGCAGTTCGGCAAAGACTCGTTCGCCCAGCACCAGCGAACTGCGGTGCGCGTACCAGGCCAGGGCCGCCTGCAGCAGGGTGGCCACCACGAGCAGAGCCACGGCCTGGTTGATGGTCGCCGCGGTGGCCGTGCCGCGGGTGAAATCCTCGACCAGCGCACCCAGCAGCGCAGGCCCGGCCAGACCGGCTACGGCGGCCGCACAGTGCGCCGCGGCAGAACCGGCGAAGCCACCCCGATGCCGGCCCAGCAACCGCGAGGTCTCGCGGCGCACCAGCTCAGGCGAGGCGACCGGAAGCTGCGTGTTCACGACAACACCTCCAGCGGAGAATCTTCGCGCACCACGACATCTCGGTACCGGGCGTCGGAACGCAGAAGCTGTCGGTGCGTGCCCTCGGCGATCACTCGTCCGTCCTCCAGCAGCACCACGTGGTCGCAGCCCTCCAGCAGCAGCGGACTGGCCGTGACCACCAGGGTCGTTTCCCCCGAACGGGCCCGGCTCAGTCGTTCGGCGATCCGGGCCTCGGTATGGGCGTCCACCGCAGAGGTCGGCTCGACCAGAATCAGCACCTGCACCTCCGGCCGCGACGCCAGAAGCACGGCCCGGGCCAGAGCCAGCCGTTGCCGCTGCCCGCCGGAGAAGTCCCTACCCCGTTCCCCGACCGTCGCCGTCAGCCCGTCCGGCAGCCCCGCCAGCACATCCTCCGCAGCGGCCGTGCGCACCGCCGCCAGCACCTCGGCATCCGTAAACGCCGAGGCCGGATCGATCTGCTCGCGCAAAGTGCCGGTGAAGAGCCAAGGTTCGGCATCGCTCAAGAGAATCCGCCGGCGCACCTCATCGGCCGCAATCTCCGCCAGAGCCACCCCGCCCCAGGTCGGCGAGGGCCCCACCGAGGAAAGCCGCACGAACCGGTCCGTGATCTCGATACCGGTCTCCGGCCGGGCGCTGACCAGGGCAGTCAGCTGCCCCGGGCGAACCCGCAGACCTGACCCGGGGTCAACCAGCTCGGAAGGTGAACCGGGCAGCGCGACCCCAGCCACAACGTCCTCTGGTGGGCTTTTCTGCTCCAGCACCGCGATGATCCGCCCGGCGGCCACTCTCGAGCGCACCCACATCGCGAGCACGCCCGTCGCCGTCTCCAGCGGAAGCCGCAGGAACGCGGTGACGGCGTACACCGTGACCAGGTCGCCCACACTCAGCCGCCCGGTCAGCACTCCGTGCGCCGCCAGCCAGGTCAGCCCGGCCAGGAACAGCCCCGGCAGCAACACCTGCGCAGCCTCCAGCAGAGCCTGCAGCCCGGCCACCACCACACCCGCCCGCCGCACCTCCTGACTGCGCTCGGCGTACCGGTCGGTGAACTGCTGCTCCCCGCCGATACCCCGCAGCACCCGCAGACCGGCCACGGTGTCCGCGCCCAGCGAGGTCAGCTCACCCTCGGCCGTGCGGTGCCGGGACTGCCGGGTCTGCAACGGCCGGACCAGCACGATCGAGCAGGCTGCGAGCAACGGCAGGCCGATCACCACGAACAGCCCGACCGTGACGTCGATCCGCAGCAGGTACACCGTGACCGCGATGAACGAGACCAGCGCACCGGTACCGCGCGCCACCATGTCCATCAGGTCGGCGAAGCGGGTGGCGTCGGTGCCGGCGGCCTGCATCACCTCACCGGTGGTGGTCCGGGAGGCCACGGTCAGGCCGTGATCGGCCACGTGATGCCCGATCAGCTGCTGAGTGCGCAGCGCCGCCAGCAGCCAGTTGGACACGGAGAACCGGTGCCGCACCACACTGGTCACCGCTGCGGCCACGCACAGCCCGAGCAGCAGCAGGCAGCCCAGCACCAGATCGGAGCGGTTGCCGCGGACCAGCCCGGCGTCCACCGTGTTGCCCACCACCAGCGGGATCGCGGCCTGGGTGCCCATCCACAGCACCCCCGCCAGCCCCGCTCCGCACAGCGTCAGCCGCTGAGCCCCGCTGATCGAACGGAGGTAGGCCCCGGCCGAGGCGATCGAAGGTTGCTGAGGTGATGCATCGGGGAGAGTGATCACAGCTAGTCACGCTACGGACGCGCACCGGTCTTGCGCACCCCAGTTTCCAGGGCCGCACCGGCGCCGCGTTACCGTTGTCGGGTGCTGCGTACCGCCCTCAAGCCGAGATGGCTGGCGCTCCTGGTGGTGATGCTGCTCGCCGCCTCGGTGATGGCCAAGCTCGGCGACTGGCAGCTGCAGCGTGCCCGCGAGCACGGCGACTCCGCGCAGAAGGCCGAGCAGGCCGCCGAATCCGGCGCCTCGGTCCCGATCGGCGAGGTGCTGCGACCGAGCCAGACCTTCCAGCGCGAGGCGATCAACGCCAAGGTCTCCGCCACCGGGCACTGGAGCGGCGCGGACCAGTTGCTGGTACCCGACCGCGAACTCGACGGTGAGCCCGGGCTGTGGGTGCTCACCCCGCTGATCACCGAGGACGGCACCACCGTGCCCGTGGTCCGCGGCTGGGTGGCCGACGCCGCCGAGGCCACCGAACCCGACAGCGACACCGAGGTCACCGTGGTCGGCCTGGTGCAGCCGACCGAACCGTCCGCGGTGCGCGACCCGGGCGAGACCAGCGGCCTGCCCGAGGGCCAGATCGACCGGGTGGCCGCCGCCCAGCTGGCCGGGCTGTGGCCGCAGCCGATGGTCACCGGCTTCGTGGTGATGAGCTCGCAGACTCCGCAGACCGACCCGGCGCTGACCCTGGTGCCGCCGCCCACCTCGGACGGCAAGCTCGACTGGGGCAACGTCTCGTACGCGATCCAGTGGTGGGCCTTCGCCCTGATCGCCCTGCTGTTCTGGTTCCGCCTGGTCCGTGACGACCACAAGGGCCTGCTGCGCCGCGACCTCGAAGAAGAAGACGACGACGAGGACGAGGCCGCACCGGCCGTCTCCCACTCCTGAAGAACCGCACGAAAGAGGACGACACCATGGCCACCGGCCCACGCGCGAAGGCGCTCAGCAACGCCCTGCTGCGGTACCGGGTCCTGGCCTGGACCACCGGTATCTTCCTGCTGCTGCTGACCCTGCACATCGTGCTGCAGGGGTTCCAGGCCGCCGACACCGGCGAGTTCTGGTTCTCGAACGAGGGGATGAGCCAGATCGTCCCGGGCAGCGGCCACATCATCCCGATGATCCACGGCTGGCTCTACCTGGCCTACGTGATCGTCGCCGTGGACCTGTGGATGCGCACTCGGCTGCCCGCCTGGGGCACCGTCGGCGTGGTGCTGGCCGGGACCATTCCGGTGATGTCGTTCGTGGCCGAGCGCTGGGTGACCGCCCGGGTGCAGCCCATGGTCGGCGCGGTGAAGGAGAAGAAGGCCGGAACGGTCAGCTCCTGAAACAGCACTACCCTGGTCCGCGTGAGTCAACCCCCTGCGGACCACCGCCCCGTGCTGGTCGTCGACTTCGGTGCCCAGTACGCCCAGCTGATCGCCCGCCGCGTGCGCGAGGCCAACGTCTACTCCGAGATCGTGCCCTCGAGCATGCCGGTCGCCGACATCCTGGCCAAGGACCCGGCCGCGATCGTGCTGTCCGGCGGCCCGAGCAGCGTGTACGAGGAAGGCGCCCCTCAGGTCGACCCGGCGCTGTTCGAGGCCGGGGTACCGGTGCTGGGCATCTGCTACGGCTTCCAGGCGATGGCCCTGGCCCTGGGCGGCGAGGTGGCGCACACCGGGCTGCGGGAGTACGGCGGCACCAAGGTCGCGGTCACCGCGCAGGAGAGCACGCTGCTGCACGGCACTCCCGCCGACCAGTCGGTGTGGATGAGCCACGGCGACGCGGTGCACAACGCCCCGCCCGGGTTCAGCGTGCTGGCCGAGTCCTCCGGCGCCCCGGTGGCGGCGTTCGAGAACCCGGAGAAGAAGTTCTACGGCGTGCAGTGGCACCCGGAGGTCAAGCACTCCACCTTCGGCCAGAAGGTGCTCACCAACTTCCTGCACACCGGCGCCGGCCTGCCGGGTGACTGGACCACCGGCAACGTGATCGAGGAGCAGGTCGCCCGGATCCGCGCCGAGGTCGGCGACGCGAAGGTGATCTGCGCGCTCTCCGGCGGGGTCGACTCCGCGGTCGCCGCCGCGCTGGTTCAGCGCGCCGTCGGGGACCAGCTGACCTGTGTGTTCGTCGACCACGGGCTGCTGCGCTCGGGTGAGGCCGAGCAGGTCGAGCAGGACTTCGTGGCCTCCACCGGGGTCAAGCTCAAGGTCGTGGACGCGGTCGAGCGGTTCGCCACGGCGCTGGCCGGGGTCAGCGACCCGGAGACCAAGCGCA
This sequence comes from Kineosporia babensis, assembly GCF_021129305.1. Lineage (GTDB taxonomy): Bacteria > Actinomycetota > Actinomycetes > Actinomycetales > Kineosporiaceae > Kineosporia > Kineosporia babensis. The sequence continues at coordinate 39,473 of NZ_JAJOMB010000012.1, forward strand.
AGATCATCGGCCGGGAGTTCATCCGGGTCTTCGAGGACGCGGCGCGCGAGCTGGTCGAGGAGGCCCAGGAGTCCGGCGGCGGAGACGTCGAGTTCCTGGTCCAGGGCACGCTCTACCCCGACGTGGTGGAGTCCGGCGGCGGCACCGGCACGGCCAACATCAAGAGCCACCACAACGTCGGCGGGCTGCCCGACGACCTGCAGTTCAAGCTGGTCGAGCCGCTGCGCACGCTGTTCAAGGACGAGGTCCGCGCGGTCGGCGCCGAGCTCGGCCTGCCGGAGGAAATCGTTCAGCGCCAGCCCTTCCCGGGGCCGGGCCTGGCGATCCGGATCATCGGTGAGGTCACCAAGGAGCGGCTGGACACGCTGCGCCAGGCCGACGCGATCGTGCGGGCCGAGCTGACCGCGGCCGGGCTGGACCGGGAGATCTGGCAGTGCCCGGTGGTGCTGCTGGCCGACGTGCGTTCGGTCGGCGTGCAGGGTGACGGGCGTACCTACGGGCACCCGATCGTGCTGCGCCCGGTCTCCTCGGAGGACGCGATGACGGCCGACTGGACCCGCGTGCCCTACGAACTGCTGGCCAAGATCTCCACTCGGATCACCAACGAGGTGGCGGAGGTCAACCGGGTGGTGCTCGACGTGACGAGCAAGCCCCCGGGCACCATCGAGTGGGAGTAGAAGCCCTTTGAGCAACGGACGGTGTGGTCACCTACCTCGGTGACCACACCGTCCGTTGTTTGAAAGCTCTGGACCAACGGACGTTGTGGCTGGGTGGCGCTTCAGAAATCCCCGCCCGGGGTGGGCAGGAACGAGCGGGTGATCCCGCCCAGCGGCATCGAGGTCATCGGCCCCCCGACGCGCTCGGGCGCCGGCGGCGGCTGCTGACCAGTCCGCGAACGACGGCTTGTCTCCGGCGGAATCGATTCGGCAAAGGCCTCCGCGTCGTCCTCCGGCATGTACCCCAGCGCCCGCGCAGACCCCAGATCCCACCACGCCCGGGTGTTCGCCGAGATGCCGTACGCGATCACGTGACCCCGCACCTTGCCGCGCAGACTGGCGTCCATCAATCGCGCCGCGTCCGCCGGACTCAGCCAGGTGGACAGCTCCCGGCGATTCACTGGCGCGTCCTTACAAGCGCCGATCCGCAGCGAAACGACCTCCAGGCCGAACCGATCGGCGTACAGCTGGCCGAGCGCCTCCAGGGCGACCTTGGCCACGCCGTAGAACGTGTCGGGCCGGGGACGTACGTCTACCCCCAGGTCGCTACCGCCGGCGGTGCGTTCCCAGAAGCCGACGGCATGGCAGCTGCTGGCCAGCACCACACGCCGGATTCCCCGGCGCAGCGCCGCATCCAGCACCGCCTGGGTGCCCTGGACGTTGGCCTCGAGAATCTGCGCCAGGGGCGCCTCGTGCGGGATACCGGCCAGGTGGATCACCGCACCGCAGCCCACCGTGGCAGCGTCGAGCGCGTCCGCGTCGAGCACGTCGATGGAGCTGATGTCCGGGTCGCCGTCCGGCTCCCGGTCCAGCGAGTGCAGTTCCCAGCCCATGGCGGCCAGGCGCGGGCGCACCATCCGGCCGATGGTGCCCGCTGCCCCGGTGATCAGCACCGGGGACTGCGAGGAGGCCGCAAGGGTGGTCACCGTGGCGACAGTAGCCGGGCCCGCCGCGCTTGGCATCCCCCGATCGCGTGTCCGGACGGCGCTGGAGAGTGACCGGGGCATCCTCCGGTTCCCGCTCGATCAGCCCGCAACAGTGACCCTCCGCTCCCGGGAACCGGCCCGGATCTGGTGTTTCAGCGTCTCCTCGGGCCCCACGTAGGCGCCGTCCCAGACCACGCACGCGCTGACCTGACCCAGCACCTGAGCCCCGGCGCCGATCACGTTCTCGCCCTTTGAGGCGTGCAGATTGGCCTGGAGGTAGTCGGCCGGGGTGCCGCAGTCGATCGCCACGGTGGCCTCCGGCACCACGAAAAGGTCGAGCTGGTCCAGCTGGTGGCGCCACAGCACCTCGTACAGGCCGGTCGGCTCGGCCTTGAGGTCCTTGATCAGGTTCCAGGGCAGCAGACAGGCGCCGATGTACCGCACGCCCTGACCCGCGGCGGTGGTGAAGTCCTGCTTCACCGGATCCGGGCGGCACAGCAGCCGGCAGCGCTCGCCGTCCCAGCCGTCGGTGAAACCTGCCAGGCCGTCGGGCAGGTACTGGTCGGCGTTGGTCACCAGGGCGTCCCGGCCGTCCAGCCAGGGCAGCAGGTTGGCCACCCCGCCGGCCGTGCCCAGGGCCTCTTCGCCGGGTTCGACGGAGACCGTGGCCCGGGTGCCGCAGTGCTGCCGGATCTGGTCGGCGTGGTGGAACGCGTTGACGGCCAGGTGGGCCGGGCCGGCGCCGGTGAGCGGAGACAGGCGGTTCAGCGCGTGGTCGAGCAGCGCGACGTTGCCCACCGGGCACAACGGCTTGGGACGCAGCTCGGTCAGCGGCCGCAACCGCCTGCCCTCACCGGCGGCCAGGGCGATCCCGGCCGGCCGGTGCTCAGACAACACCGAGCTTGCGGCCCTGGTGCGGAGCCGGGTTGGCGCCCTGGAACCGCACGAACTCGGCCACAGCGGTGCGGGTGGGCTCGTCGGTGGTGGCCGGGTCCATCAGGTCCTCGATCGCGATCCAGCCGGCCTCCAGCGCCTCGCCGGCGGCCTCGACCGGGAACTGCTCCTCGACCCGGACCCAGAACAGGATGTCCACCCGGCGCGAGCCCGGCTCGACCACGGTGGAGAAGGGCAGGCCGACCTCGACCCGCAGGCCGGTCTCCTCCTCGACTTCGCGGACCACGGCCGAGGAGCCGTTCTCGCCCCGGTTGAGCAGGCCGCCGGGGAACGTCCAGCCTCTTCTGTGCCGCTGCTTGAGCATGAGTAAGTGGCCGTCGTGCTCGATCAGGGCCAGGGCACCGACCGTGTGGCCCGGGGCGACCCGGCGGATGATCCACAGACGGAGGAATCGGGGCAGACGGCGATAGAGGCTCAGAGCCATCGCATACGGGCGGCGCACTACCTGACGGCCGGACATCCCCGCAGGATAGGGCAGATGCCCGTTCCGGGTGATTCGGGTGGGGCCGTTGGGGTCGCGATCGGGCTCGTGAGGGGTGGTGGGCGGCGGCGTCAGGGCTGACCGGGCGGGTGTGCAGGACAACTGTCCAACAATTGACGGCGGTGGCCTGTAGCGTCTTCGGGTGCCGTCCGCCGAATCAGATCCTGATGTTCAGCCCTCTTCGTCCGCGTTGCGCCCAGTACAGCGGACCGCGGCGTACGGCGTGGTCAGTGACGGGTCGGGGGGTGTGCTGCTGCTGCGCGTGCCGGGTGGGCGCGATCCCGAGGGGCGTTGGTCGCTGCCTGGGGGAGTGGTGCGGCACGGGGAGCATCCGCGGGACCGGGTGCAGGCCGGGTTGCTGGAGCAGACCGGGCTGCGGGCGGCGAGCATCACGCCCCGCGATGCCACGGCCGACGTGGTGGAAATGCCGGAGCAGGGCGTGAGCGTGCACACGCTGCGGTTGCTGTTCGACGTGACGTTGTACGGGCAGCCGGCCGGGATCGGGGGGCCGGGGCGGTCTGCGGTGGTTGATGGCTCCGGGGTGCTGGCGCAGCAGCTGGAACTGGATCGGGTGGATCGGCTGCCGGGGGAGGACCCGGTGGTTGCCCCGGCGCTGGATGGTTCTCCGGTGGCGGTGGTCGTGCCACCGGACCCCGAACGTCCGGTGGCGCAGTTCGTCGGGCGGTTCATGGCGCCGCACGAGCTGGCCGGGTTGCCGCTCTCGGCCTTCCTGCACTCGGCTCTGCTGGCGGATGCTTCGGCCGAGGTGGTTCCCCCGAACATTGCGGTAGGGGGCGTGGAACTGCTGGACCCGGCGATCGATCCGACCCTGCTGGCAGGCCTGGGTGTCGTGGCCGAGACCGCTGCCGGGGCGGCCGAGGTACCGGTGTTCGTGCAGCGGCCGGCGGCCTATGCGGTGCTGGTGGACGAGAACGCCCCGGGCGGGGCCCGGATGCTGCTGAGCAAGCTGGCCAGCAGCGAGAGCACCTGGACGTTGCCCGGCGGCGGGATCGATCACGGCGAGCACCCCCGGCTGGCGCTGCAGCGAGAGATCTACGAGGAGGCGGGGCTGCCGTACACGGCCGGTCCGTTGATCGACATCTCCAGCCGGCACTTTGTCGGGCGGGCGCCGCACGGCCGGCTCGAGGACTTCCATGCCCTGCGGCTGATCTACGCGGGCTCGGTGCCGGTGGACCAGGAGCCAGAGGTGATCGAGGTGGACGGGTCGACCGACGAGGTGGCCTGGATCCCGGTGGCCGACTTCGACCGGGTCGGAGCGGTGCCGACTGCGCACGAAGCTCTGGCGGCATGGCGGGCGTACCGCGATGATGCTGAGTCGCAGGCAGTGGGGGAGAACTGATGGCGGGGACCTGGCGGATGCTGCGTAGGACGAGCCGTACCGTGCGGCGCTGGACTCGTCGTGCGGTGCGTCGGGCGGCTTGGGGACGGCGCAGACGCACCCGAGGTATCTGGTGAACCGTCGCGTGCGGGTCGCCCCCGAACTGACCGGCCAAGCCGGGCTGGTCCTTGCGGCGGCTGTGGAAATAGCCGCCGAACCGATTGCCCAGACCACCGATTCCGCTGCCGAGGAGCCTCAGGACCAGGAGCTCGACCCTCAGCTCTGGCGTGACCAGGCCGTTCTGCGGGCGGCCGAGAAAGCCTGGGCGGCCGGCGACATGGTCACGGTCGGTGCGCTGGCCACCGGCTACGACGCACTCCTGCTCTACGTGCCGGCCGAAATCGGCGGCGCCCTCGCACTTCAGCCCATCGGCAACGCCGAACGTCGTCACCGCGGCGCATTCAGCACCCCCGCCGTCTACGCCGATTCGTTGGCCCGGCGGGCGATCCCCGAGCTCCCGGCCGACGGATCCGTCCCCACCGTCGTCGACCCTGCCTGCGGTGCGGGCAATCTGCTGCGCGCCGCACTGGCCCGTCTCCTCTCCCTGGGAGTTCCGCCGGAGCAGGCGATCTGGGCGCTGCACGGGGTAGACGCCGATCCCGTGGCCGCATCACTGGCCCGGTCGGCCCTCGCCGCAGACCTCAGCCTGGCCGGCCGCCCGACCGAACCGGCCGAGCTGGAGAACCGGATCGTGGCCGGAGATGGCTTGTCCGGCGCATCGCCCAACCAAGCGGCGGCCGGCGCCGGGCTTAACTGGCACGAGGCTTTCCCAGCGGTGCTCGATGTCGAAGGGGCTGAGCCGGAGCCGGTTACCGGGTGGCGCGGCGGCTTCGACGTGGTGGTGGCCAACCCGCCCTGGGAAAGGCTGAAGGTGCATGCCCGCGACTGGGGCGGCGCCATTCCGGTAGGTCTGCGTGATCACCGGGCCGGAACCGCTCGGGCGCTGCGCGATGCCGGCCGGCACCCGCTGACCGGCGCCGGGGAGCTGAACGCCTACCTGCCCTTCGTCGAGACGTGCTGGCGTCTGCTCTCCCCGCAGGGCCGGGCCGCCCTGCTGGTCCCCGCCGGTATCGCCTCCGACCGCTCGGCCGCCCGCCTGCTGGAAGCCCTCTGCAACGCCGGTTCGCTGAGCCGCCTGCACCTGATCGAGCCCCGGGGGCCGATTTTCGCCGGGGTAAGCGGACGCGTCGGCGTGGCCTTCGTCGAGTTGCACGGGGGACCCACGTCATCCCGGGGCCCGGCCAGCGCCGAGGTAGCGGTAGGCCTGGCGGGCCCGGACCAACCGCCGGGGGAGCGGGCCTGGCAGCTGCCGGCCCACCTGCTGCGCGTGCTGAACCCCAACACGGCCACCGCGCCACTGTTCGCCTCCGCCACCGACGCCACCATCGTCACCGAAGCCCACCGCCGCACTCCGGTGCTGTTGCGTCGCGAACCCAGCACCGGCGTCCCCAGTTCTGATCCCTGGCAGTTGCGCCTCGTAACCCCGCTGCACATGACTCGCGACGCCCGGCACTTCCGCTCCGCGCCCGGCGAAGGCCTGGTACCGCTGTGGGAAGCGAAGCACTGCGCCATGCTCGACCCGAACGGCGGTACGACCACCGCGCCGCGCTACTGGGTGCCCATGGAGGTCGTCCAAGAACGCTACGGCGATCTGTGCCAAAGGGGGTGGCTGGCCGGATATCGCAACGTCTCCACCACCGTGGCCCCGCGCACGTTGCTGCCTACCCCGCTGCCCGTCGTGGCCGTAGGCAATTCGCTGCCCCTGATCTCCGCCGAGCGCCTGCCGCTGCTCCTGGCCGCCATGTCCACGCTGCCGGTGGACTACTTGCTCAGGCAGAAACATGCTGGCGCCAACGTGAATTTCTTTAAGCTTGAACAGGTGCCGGTGCCGCCGCCCGAGGCCTACGACCGCCCCTCACCCTGGGGCGAAGGCACGATCAACGATTGGGTGCTGGAGCGCTTCGCCCGGTCGGTGGTGTGGTCGGACGATCTGGCCGGGCTGGCCGCGGAGCTGCGGACGGCCGGGGTCGAGCCGGTGCCGGATCTGCCGTCGGAAGAGGTGGTGGCCGCCCGGGCCGAGCTCGATGCGGCCCACGCCATCCTGCTCGGTTTCGACCGGGTTGAACTTGTCCATCTGATGGGCACTTTCACTGCACTGCGCCGTCAGGAAGAGCTGCGGCACGGCGCCTGGCTGAGCGCCGAACGGGTGCTGCGCTCCTACGACCGCCTGAAAGCGGTGTGAATTCTCGGGGCAGGTGAAACGCCGGGTAACTGAACTGCGCCGTAGTTCATCCCCGCGTCGCCCAGCAGACACATCGTGTCGGGGCGGGCGTCGGCCGGTCTCGGTTTCCTGCCGTGTCGGGGGCGCCGCAACGGCGAAGGTCGCCACGGGCGCCATGGAGGAAAGATGAACCGTCGCACGGTCATCACCGGCCTGGCAGTCACCCCGCTCGCTGCTGCTACCGGCGCGGTCACCGGTCTGGAGCCCGCCCTGGCGGCAGAGGCAGCACCGCTGTCGGTCTCGGCCAGCTCGCGCAAGGGCGCCACGCTCGTGATCGGGCACCGCGGTGCCAGCGGTTACCGGCCCGAGCACACTCTGGTCGCTTACGAGCTGGCCGCCCGGATGGGCGCGGACTTCATCGAGCCCGACGTCGTGATCACCAAGGACGGGGTGCTGGTCTGCCGGCACGAGCCGGAGATCGGCGGCACCACAGACGTGGCCGAGCGCCCGGAGTTCGCCGACCGCAAGAAGACCAAGAAGCTCGACGGTGTGGAGGTGAGCGGCTGGTGGGCAGAGGATTTCACGCTCAAGGAGCTGAAATCGCTGTACGCGGCCGAGCGCCTGCCCGCCGTACGCCAGGAGAACACGCTGTACAACAAGCGGCTGCGGGTGCCAACTCTGGACGAGGTGTTCCAGTTGCGCGCCGAGCTCTCCCGCCGGCTGGGGCGCCGGATCGGCATCTACCCCGAGACCAAGCACCCCACGTACTTCCAGGAGCTGGGCCTGCCGCTGGAGAAGCGGCTGCTGGGCCTGGTCCGCAAGCACGGCCTGAACCACCCGGACGCCCCGATCTTCGTGCAGTCGTTCGAGACCACCAACCTGCAGCAGTTGCGCAAGCTGGGCCTGAAATCGCCGGTCGTGCAGCTACTCAGCGCTGCTGGGGCCCCGTACGACCTGGTTGCTGCCGGCGATCCGCGTACCTATGCCGACCTGATCACCCCGAAGGGCCTGAAGGTTATTGCCAAGTATGCCCAGGGGCTCGGGCCGGAGAAGAACCTGGTGATCGCGCGGACTGCAGCCGGTGCCCTGGGCGAGCCCACCGAGCTGGTTGACAACGCCCACGCCAAGGGTCTTCTCGTGCATCCGTACACCTTCCGCGCCGAGAACAGCTTCCTGCCCACGGACTTCCGGGTGGGAACGAGCGAGACCGACTACGGCCGGGCGATCGACGAGCAGATCGCCTTCCTGGCCGTGGGGGTCGACGGCCTGTTCACCGACCAGCCCGACATTGGGGTGTTCGCCCGTTCGGAGCGCGCGGCCGCCTGATCGCAAGCGTCCGAGGGCCCTCCCTCCAACACGGAGAGAGGGCCCTCGGCTGTTACGCCCGGCTTTTCTGAGAACGCTTGATCGCGGCGGACATCAGGGTGACGCCCACTCCGAGCATGATTGCCAGGATCACCGCGCCCGGGTTGACCGAGATGCCGCTGAGTTGGCTGACCAGGGTGCTGAGGCCGATGGCGAGCAGGATCAGGCCGATCACCACGGTGTGAATCCGGATGCCCGGGTGGCCCAGCGGGGGCGGTGGGGCAACTGCGCTGACCGGTGCTCCGGGGGCTGGGTTGTCGGCGGGGGTGAATTGCGGTGCTTGAGGACGTGCGGCGTCACCCTGCGGGGGCATCTGCGGCCCACGCTTGGAGGTGATGTACCCGACGAAGCCGGTTTCGGACTCGTTCTCGGGCCGGAACGCCGGGGCAGGGTTCTCGGCGGCGATGAAGGCGGCTGCCTGTTCCTCGACCGTGGGCTTGGCTGGCTTGGTTCCGGGTTCCTGCGGCGCCGACTTGGCCGCCGTCTGATCCGCGGGCTCTCCTCCAGAAAACGTGGTGGGCATGGATGGCAGGCCTTCGGATGATGTGGTTCCGAGAGAGGCGGCGCCCGGCGAGGCGGCCTCAGCGGGAATGGCCCCGGGCGGTGTGATTCCGCTTGGGGTGACCCCGGACTGCGTGCTCTCGAACTGCGCAGGATCTGGTGACCCGCTACCCGTTGTGCCTGGCCTGACCGGCTCACTCAGATCGAGCGGGTTCGAGCTGGGGACCGGCGCGTTTACCGGCACGATCGGATCGAACGTGCGCTTCGCGCCCGCCTCACCGCTCTTGTCCGCCGTGTCCTTCTCGATCTCGCCGGCATCCTCAGCCGAACCCGCCGGCTCAACCCCACCGGCTACGTCCGTTGCTTCTGCTTCGAAAGACCGGGTCTGGTCCAGCTCGAACTTCCGCGTGGCGCCAGGAGCGTCGACCGGCAGTTGCTCGGTGTTCCCCGCAGGGTCGTCCGCGTCTGGAACCCGCTTGGCCGGTGCCACCTCGTTCTCGAAGTCGTTGTTGCTCATCAGTTCTCCCCTTCCGAGTTGCTACCGCTGGGCAGCTCATCGGCCGGAGTCTCGAGTCCGGACGGAAGGCCCTGCCCCTCCTGCTTGATCTCCAGCTGGCCGGCACCCTGCTGCGCCACCACTTTCAGCACGGGTTCACCGGAACCGTAGGTGAGCGTGCGGGTCTGGCGGTCGGAGTCGTTGCGGACCTCGATCCGCGTACCGTCGGGCTTCACCACTTCACCGGCGCCGAGCCGGGTCTCGACCTCCACCGGCAGCCAGTCCGGAATGGTCAGGACCAGACGCCCGAGCCCGACGTTGGCCTCTACCTCCAGTGGGTTCTCGGCAGTGGCGCCACGCAGTGCGGCTTCCGAGGTCAGGTCCAGGCTGGCCTCGCCGATGCCCAGGTTGTACTGGCTTTCGGCGGCGCTACGGCTTTCCGGCGCCCAGCGAGCCTCGCCGACCACGGCCAGGTGCTGATTGGTGTCTACCCCGGCGCGTTGGGCGGCAACCCCGGCCCCCATGATCAGGGCGAGCAGGATGCCCAGCGCGGCCAGGCCCGGACTGCGCCGGCCCAGCAGCCCGTTCGCCACCACTCCGCAGGCGATCACCACCACGGCCGCACCCAGCGCGGTCAGCCCGGCCCAGCCCGGAACGTCGCCGTAGGCCTCGGCGATCAGGATCGACGTGGCCGCGATCAGGGCGCCGCCCAGGGTGAGCAGCCGAACCCGCCGTGAGGGAGCCGTGCGGGCCCGCGCCTGCCGCTGCGCCTCGGCCCGGGCCCAGGAGGCCTCGGCGTGCGGTGAGCGCTGGCTGAAGTCCTTGGCCCAGGCGTGCACCGCGTCGCCGGTCTCCCGGCCCCAGCGGGCCGCGTTGTCGGCGAGCTGTTTACTGCCCTCGGGCGTGGTCCAGTGCGGCATCCCGTGGTTCGGAACCCCGCCGCCGTGCATACCGCCGCCGTGCACACCGCCCCCGTGCAGGCCGCCGCTGTGCACGCCGCCGGTCGCCTGGTTCTGCTGGGTCTGGTCCGGCTGCGGCAGCTTCTTGGCCATCCACCAGAGACCGGCGACGATCAGCCCGGCCAGGACCAGCGTGCCCGGGAAGTTCCAGAAGCCCGCGCTGCCGAACATGCTGCCGCTACCCCCGCCGACCAGCGCCAGCGACAGCAGGACGGCCGCGAAGAAGCCCGCGCTGAACCGCCCGCGAATCGCTTCCTGCAGGTGGATCCGGCCGTCATGCTGCTGCGGAAGGAGCATCCAGCAGATCCCGTACAGCGCCACGCCGATCCCGCCGACGATCGAAAGAGCCACGAAACCACCGCGGATCAGCGTCTGGTCAATGTCCAGCCGGCGCGCCAGACCGCTGGCCACACCGGCGACCCAACGCCCCTCGGAGGGCCGGGCCGCACCGAAATCCCGGATCCGGCCGAAGAAGTCGTCACCCGGACGGCGGTCCGGCGAGCCCGGCTCGGGCGGCGGGCCCCAGCCGGACGGCGCGCCCGGCGCTGCGTTGCCCGCGCCCCAGTTACCTGGGCCGCCTGGGCCGCCTGAGCTGCCAGGGCCGCCAGGGCTGCCCGGGGTGCTCGCACCCCAGGAGTTCGGGCCGGCCGGTCCAGGGCCGGGTGCGCCCTGCTGCCCCTGGTTCGGTGGCGGCTCGGGCGTACCCCAGACAGCGCCGCCCGGTTCCTGCGTTCCGGACATGTGATGGCCCCCTCGATCGGTGCTCGGTGGTACTGAGCCGGCTCCTGCGGGAGAGCAGGGCCGGAGGTCTACCGAAGATGCTGCTCGCTCAAGGCTCTCAGCGGGATCGGGGGTGCCCCGGAGACCACCCTGATCCGAAGACCGGGCTCGTCCCTGAGGGCAAGCGCGTAGGTACGTGTGACGATTGACCGGTGAGCACACCGCCTGGCCTGATCGGCCCGGATCCGAGCGTCGGGGCACCGGCGGCGCGGCCTCCCATGGCTGCGCCCCTGTCGTCTGCCCCGCTGTCGTCCGGGCCCGTGCCTCCTGGCTCGATGCCGCCCGGTCCCCGCCGCCGTCCTGCGCTGGTCCGCCCGCAGCACCACCGGATGCTGGCCGGAGTGGCGGCCGGAGTAGCGGTTCACCTGGGCCTGCCGGTTCGCGCGGTCCGCTTCATCTTCATCGTGGCCACCTTCATGGGCGGCCCGGGCGCAGTTCTGTACGCCTGGTTGTGGGCCCTGGTGCCGGACGAGTCGTCGGCTGCCGCAGCCGAGGCCGCTGAACAGGCGCTACGCCAGTCCAGCTACACCCCCTACACCGGCGGGCCGATCCTGGGCACACAGATCGGGGGTAGGCCGTTCCCCGCGTCCGGGGCGGTTCCGGCGGCCGCGCCCGCTTCCGCGCCCGAGGTAGGCACCGCACCGGTGACCCAGCCGGAAGCGGCGCCCGACGCGTCCAAAATTTCTGAAGAGCCCACCAGCGAAACAATGGACGTAGGTGAGCCAGAAACGCTGTCGGCCCCGGCGTCCGTTGCTGCGAACGTAGAGCCCGGCGCCCAGCCCACCAGCAGCGCCACCGACGCGGCCCAGGCCGCCCGGGCCGCCGCCGTCGCCGCCGCAGTCGAGCAAGTGGAGCAGGAAGAACGCTCCACCCGGCGCACCCGGCTACGAGCGGATCTTTTCGCGGGGCTCTGCCTGCTCGCCGCCGCGGCCGTCCTGGTCGCCTCCTGGAGCGGCTGGGACGTACAGGCCGGGCTGGTCCTGCCCATGCTGATCGTCGCCTCCGGCGCCGTGATCGCCTACGCCCAGTTCGACGAGGCCGACCGTTCGCGCTGGTTCTCGCCCACCGGCTTCACCACCCGCGCCGCCACGCTCCGGCTGTTGCTCGGCGTAGTGCTGGTGGTGCTGGGCATCGTGCTCATGGTCCTGCAGAACACAGACCCTCTGCTGCTCGGCCAGACCCTGCTGGCCACCTTCGCCGTGCTGGTCGGGGTGGCCGTGGTATTCGCCCCCTGGGGAGTGCGGTTCTGGCGCGCGCTGGACAGTGAGCGCGCCGGCCGGGTGCGCGAGGCCGAACGGGCCGACATTGCCGCCCACCTGCACGATTCGGTGCTCCAGACCCTCGCGCTGATCCAGCGCCGCAGCTCGGACGGCGCGGAGGTGAACCGGCTGGCGCGCGCTCAGGAACGTGACCTGCGCGGCTGGCTGTACGGCGGGGCGGACAACGACCCGACGATGATCTCGGCCCGGGTGCAAGCCCTGGCGGCCGAGGCGGAAGACGTGCACGGCGCCGTGATCGAGGTGGTCACGGTGGGCGACCGGCCGGTGGACGAGCGGGCCATCTCGCTGCTGTCGGCCCTGCGCGAAGCCGTGGCGAATGCGGCGCGGCACGCCGGAGGTGAGTCGGTCCGGGTGTACGTGGAGTGCATGCCCGACGGGATCGAGGCGTTTGTCCGCGACCGGGGCCCGGGCTTCGACCTGGCCGCAGTGCCGGAGGACCGGCTGGGCGTGCGGGAGTCGATCATCGGCAGGATGGAACGGCACGGCGGATCGGCCCGGATCCGCAGCGAAGCAGGCGAGGGCACCGAGGTCCGGCTGTTGCTGCCGGACGACGGCGCCCCGGAGGAGGAAAAGTGAGTCAGGAAGCAACCCCCGCCGTGAAGTTGCCCGTGCGGGTGGTGATCGTGGACGACCACCGGGTGTTCCGCAGCGGGGTCCGGGCCGAGCTCGCCCCGGCGGTCGCCGACGGAAGGCTGGACATTGTCGGCGAGGCCGGCGATGTGGAAGAGGCGATCGCCGTGGTCGCCCAGGCCCGGCCGGACGTGGTGCTGCTCGACGTGCACCTGCCCGGGGGAACGATGCGCCCCGGCGGACGGGAAGTGCTGTCCAGGTCGGCCTCACTGATCGGGCCCACGTCGCCGAACGGTCAGCCGGCCGAGGGCGCCGAGCCGGTCACCCGCTTCCTGGCGTTGAGCGTGTCGGACGCCGCCGAAGACGTGATCGCGGTGATCCGGGCTGGGGCACGGGGGTACGTGACCAAGTCGATCACCGGTACCGAGCTGATCGCGGCCGTGCTGACCGTGGCTTCCGGCGATGCGGTGTTCTCGCCCCGGCTGGCTGGTTTCGTGCTGGACGCGTTCGGCACCGGGGCGGGTGAGGTGGCTGCGGTGGACGACGAGCTGGACCGGCTCTCGGCCCGCGAGCGCGAGGTGATGCGGCTGATCGCCCGGGGCTACGCCTACAAGGAGGTGGCCAAGGAGCTGTTCATCTCGGTGAAGACGGTGGAGACCCATGTCTCGGCGGTGCTGCGCAAGCTCCAGCTCTCCAGCCGGCACGAACTCACCCGCTGGGCGGCCGACCGCCGTCTGCTCTAGGTCGGGCTTCGGAGGTCATGCCGACCGTGATGGCTTGTTCGGCGAATTCGCGACAACGCGGAGACAAAGTGTGCTCTGGCTGCACTTTGTTTCCGCGATCCCTGGAATCGCCCGCTCCAGCGCCCGGTCGGCGGATCCACCCCCTCTCGCTGCGGTGCGCCCGCGCGGCCCTTACCTCAGTGCTATGGCACAGGGCCCGGCGAACGACTGCTCGCGATGTGTAAAGGTGGTCCATCCGGTGCCAGGTGTACACGTCGTCGAGGTGTCCCTGTCCGCCCGCCTGCTCACGGTTCGGGGACTACTTTGCGACTGCTCGGCGGGCTCAGCCTCGAAACCAGGGTGACTGCTCGGTGGCTCGGCCTCGGACCGGGATCGAGGGTCATGGCTGTCGGTGCGGGCACGTAGGCTGATTTCCGATGAGCACGCTATTCGACCTCCCCGACGACTTCCCGGCGCCCAAGAAGGGCAAGGCGGGCAATCGGCGCGCCACCGCCACAGCCCCCGAGGCGGCGCCGGTGGTCGTCGAGCCCACCTCTTCAGTGGTGCAGGAGTCTGCCGCGGCCCAAGAGCCGGCGACGCCCCAGCGTCCCGGTGGGGTGGTGTGGACCGAGACCCCGCGGCCGCGCAATGTGGGGCAGGCGGGCGTTAGCGGGCAGGTCGGCACGGCGGGGCAAGCAGAAGGGGCCGGGCAGCCGGGGGAAGTTGGGCAGGCTGAGGGGGCTGGCGAGCCGGTGGAGCTGTCCAAGAAGGAGAACGCCAAGCAGCTGGCCGCCGAGCGGTCGGCCAAGCGCTACCCGCTGCCCCGGATCGCCAAGGGCGAGAACGAGGAAGCGGGCGAGGAGCCCAAGCGTGACCTGCGGGCGGTGGCACCCAACCTGGACCCGGCCAAGCTGGTCGAGGGCCTGAACGAGCAGCAGGCCGCCGCTGTGCTGCACCGCGACTCGCCGCTGCTGATCATGGCCGGGGCCGGCTCGGGCAAGACCCGGGTGCTCACCCACCGGATCGGTTACCTGCTGGCCGCCCGCAACGTCCGGCCCGGCCAGATCCTGGCGATCACCTTCACCAACAAGGCCGCCGCCGAGATGCGTGAGCGGGTGGCCACCATGGTCGGCCCGCGGGCCGCCTCGATCTGGGTGTCCACCTTCCACTCCTCCTGCGTGCGGATCCTGCGCCGCGAGGCGCCGAAGGTGGGCCTGCGCTCCAACTTCTCGATCTACGACTCGGCCGACTCGCAGCGCCTGATCGGCCTGGTCGCCCGCGAGCTCGACCTGGACCCGAAGAAGTACTCCCCGCGCAGCCTGGGCGCGCAGATCTCGAACCTGAAGAACGAGCTGATCGACGAGGAGACCAACGCCTCCCGGGTCAGCGACAGCAACCCGGCCGAGCGCAACCTGGCCGAGGTCTACACCGGGTACCAGCGTCGGCTGCGCCAGGCCAACGCGCTCGACTTCGACGACCTGATCATGACCACGGTGAACATCCTGCAGGCCTTCCCTGAGGTGGCCGAGCAGTACCGGCGGCGGTTCCGGCACATCATGGTGGACGAGTACCAGGACACCAACCACGCCCAGTACGTCCTGATCCGCGAGCTGGTCGGCGGCGAGACCGCCACCCAGGGCAAGCCGGATCCGGACAAGCCGGTCATCCCGATGGCCGAGCTCACCGTGGTGGGTGACGCCGACCAGTCGATCTACGCCTTCCGCGGTGCCTCGATCCGCAACATCATCGAGTTCGAGCTGGACTACCCGCAGGCCCACACCATCATGCTGGAGCAGAACTACCGCTCCACCCAGACCATCCTGTCCGCGGCCAACGCGGTGATCGAGAACAACCCCGACCGCAAACCGAAGAAGCTCTGGACCGCCGGGGCCGACGGCGCCGAGATCACCGGCTACGTGGCCGACGACGAGCACGACGAGGCCGCCTTCGTCGCCGAGGAGATCGAGCGGCTGGGCAAGAACGAGAAGGTCCGCCCGGGCGACGTGGCGATCTTCTACCGCACCAACGCCCAGTCCCGGGCGCTGGAAGAGGTGCTGGTGCGCGCGGGCGTGCCCTACAAGGTGGTCGGCGGCACCCGGTTCTACGAGCGCCGCGAGATCAAGGACGCGCTGGCCTACCTGCGGGTCCTGGTCAACCCGCAGGACACGGTCAACCTGCGGCGGATCATCAACGTGCCCAAGCGCGGCATCGGCGACCGGGCCGAGGGGGCGCTGGCGGCGCTGGCCGAGCGCGAGAACATCGGCTTCGGCGACGCGCTGTTCCGGGCCCAGGAAGCACCCGGCATCGCCACCCGCTCGCTCACCGCGGTGAAGAAGTTCGCCCTGCTGCTGGACGAGCTGCGCACCCTGGTCGAGGCCGGTTCCGACCCGGGCACGGTGCTGGAGGCCGTGCTGGAGCAGACCGGCTACCTGGACGAGCTGCAGTCCAGCCACGACCCGCAGGACGAGACCCGGGTGGAGAACCTGGCCGAACTCGTCGCCGTCACCCAGGAGTACGCCCGCACCACCCCGGACGGCTCGCTGCAGGACTTCCTCGAGCAGGTCTCGCTGGTCGCCGACGCGGACGAGATCCCCGACGAGGACGAGGACGAGGCCAAGCGCAAGGCCGACGAGGGCGTGGTCACGCTGATGACCCTGCACACCGCCAAGGGCCTGGAGTTCCCGGTCGTGTTCCTGACCGGCATGGAGGACGGCAACTTCCCGCACATGCGCTCGCTGCAGGAGCCGAAAGAGCTGGCCGAGGAACGCCGTCTGGCCTACGTCGGCCTGACCCGGGCCGAGCAGCGGCTCTACATCACCCGGGCGGCCATCCGAAGTGCCTGGGGCCAGCCCAGTTACAACCCGCCCAGCCGCTTCCTCAACGAGATCCCGCCCGGCCTGGTCACCTGGCGGCGTAGCGAGTCCACCCAGATGCGCACGTCCGCCAGCCCGGCGGTGGCCCGGCTGGCCCAGCGCCCGGGTGGGCGTGGTCCGGGGAACCGGGCGCTGATCAACCTTTCCCCCGGCGACCGGGTCACCCACGACGCGTTCGGCATGGGCAAGGTGGTCGAGGTGGTCGGCGAGGGCGACAAGACGGTGGCACACATCGACTTCGGCGGTGAGGTGAAGCGGCTCCTGCTGCGCTACGCCCCGGTCACGAAGTTGTAGAACCGGCTTCCGGAGAACAGGTCAGGAGCCCGGCCGTCTGCTTCAGGGTGAGCACGCGGGTGGCCGCGGCCTCGATCTTGTCGCCGAAGTCCGCGTCGTTGGCGCCCTTCGTGGCCAGTGCCCGCATCATCTCGCGGGCCAGGCCCGGCTCCACGGTCAGCACCAGGTCACCGCCGGCGTCCACGAAACGCACGGCCCGCTGCCCGGGCTTCACGTCGGCGACCGCCTTGGCCGCGCCCACGTCGTCGGTCATCACCACGCCCTGCCAGCCCAGTTGGCCGCGCAGCAGCTCGGTGATCACCGTCGGCGAGAACACCGCCCGGTTCTCCGAGTCGATCCGGTCGTACGTCGCCGACGACATCATCACCGCGCCCGCCCCGGCCTCCATGCCTGCCACGAACGGCTGCAGGTAGGCGTCGTCCGCACTGGTCCTGGTGTCGATCACGTTGGCCGACAGGTCGGTGTTCAGCGAAACCCGGCCCAGACCGGGGAAATGCTTCACCGTCGCCACCACGTTCTGCGCCTGCAGCGCCTGCGTGACCCGGGCCACCGCATCGGCGACCTGGGTGCTGCTGGTGCCGTACTCGCGTCCGTACTTACCGATCGGCGGGTTACGGTCCTCCGTGCCGCTCGGCACCACGTCGGCCACCGGGGCCAGGTTCATCGTGATCCCGGCCTTGGCCAGGTCCTCGGCCCAGGCCTCGGTCTCCTGCGTGAGCTGCGCCGGGTCCCATTCCCCCTGCTTGCGGGCGGCCGGCAGGTTGCCCCAGCGCGCACCCCGCAGCGATTGCACGTTCCCGCCCTCTTGGTCGATCGAGACCAGCGGCTCGATCGTGGCCTCGCCCGCCTGCATCGCCGGGATCCGGTTGATCTCCTTCTTCAGCCCGGCCGCCGAACGGCTGCTGCGCCCGTGCAGGAACACCGAGCCCAGGTGATTGCGCTTCACCACCGGCACCACGGCATCGGCGTCGGTCAGCGGGGTGCCCGCCATCACCAGCTGCCCGGCCTGCTCGGCGGTGGTCATCGCGGAGACCGCTGACTGCACGCAGGCCTCCGCCGGATCCGTAGTCGCCTCGGGCGATGCAGTGCCGGTGCCAGTAGGCAGGTCACGGCTGTCCGCAGTGGGCGAGACGCCCGGCTGACCCGGCTGCGCCTCAGGCTCGTCCGAGGACGAGCAACCGGCCAGCACCAGGCCGCTGACCAGCAGACTCGTCACCGCACCGGAGCGCGCCAGGCCGTACCGTCGATGCTGCCGAGAAGCCACAATCACCCCCGCAGCCTGCCATGCCGAGCTGTCCCTCCCGACCCGGCCCGCACGTCCTCTGCTTGCTGCCCGACCCGCGCGTCACCCGGACCGGTGACCACGGACGTCTGCAATCGGCCCCTGAATCCCGGCGGCCAGAGGCGAACGTCCGGATCGCGGCCCTGACGTGACGCGCTACACGGTTACTTGGTCCGGCAGACCAACCTGTCCGGACTAGGCTCGACGAACACAACCGTCCCCGTCGTTGAGGACCCACCCGTGGATCTGTACGAATACCAGGCTCGCGACCTGTTCGCGGCCCACGGCGTACCGGTGCTGGACGCCGTCGTGGCCGACACACCGGAACAGGCCGCCGAGGCCGCCAGCAAGCTCGAAGGTTCCGTTGTCGTCGTCAAGGCGCAGGTCAAGGCCGGTGGCCGGGGTAAGGCGGGCGGCGTCAAGCTCGCCAAGTCCCCGGAAGAGGCCGCCGAGCGCGCCAAGGACATCCTCGCGCTGACCATCAAGGACCTGCCCGTGCGCCGGGTCATGGTCACCCAGGGCGCCGACATCGCCGAGGAGTACTACTTCTCGGTCCTGCTCGACCGGGCCAACCGTACCTACCTCGCCATGGCCTCCCGTGAGGGCGGCATGGAGATCGAGGAGCTCGCGGTCGAGCGGCCCGAGGCTCTGGCCCGCATCCCCGTCGACGCGATCACCGGCATCGACGCGGCCAAGGCCCAGGAGATCGTCGACGCCGCCGGTTTCGCCGAAGACGTGAAGCCGCAGATCATCGAGGTCATCCAGAAGCTCTGGACCGTCTTCAAGTCCGAGGACGCCACCCTCGTCGAGGTCAACCCGCTGATCAAGAGCGGTGACGGCAAGATCATCGCGCTCGACGGCAAGGTCTCGCTGGACGAGAACGCCGGCTTCCGCCACCCCGGGCACGAGGAGCTGGCCGACAAGGCCGCCGCCGACCCGCTCGAGGCGAAGGCCAAGGAGAAGAACCTCAACTACGTGAAGCTCGACGGCAACGTCGGGATCATCGGCAACGGCGCCGGGCTCGTGATGAGCACGCTCGACGTGGTCGCCTACGCGGGTGAGAACTTCGGCGGCTCCAAGCCGGCCAACTTCCTCGACATCGGTGGTGGCGCCAGCGCCGAGGTGATGGCCAACGGCCTGGAGATCATCCTCTCCGACCCGCAGGTGAAGTCCGTCTTCGTCAACGTCTTCGGCGGGATCACCGCCTGTGACGCGGTGGCGAACGGCATCGTGCAGGCCTTCGCGCTGCTGGAGTCCCGCGGCGAGGCCGTCACCCGTCCGCTCGTGGTCCGGCTCGACGGCAACAACGCCGAACTGGGGCGGAAGATCCTGACCGACGCCAAGCTGGCCGGTCTGGAACAGGTGGACACGATGGACGGCGCCGCCTCCCGCGCGGCCGAGCTCGCAGCCAAGGGAGCCTGAGCGATGGCGATCTTCATCGACGAGAACAGCAAGGTCATCGTCCAGGGCCTGACCGGTTCCGAGGGCAAGAAGCACGCCCAGCTGATGCTCAAGTCCGGCACCCAGATCGTCGGCGGCGTGAACCCGCGCAAGGCCGGCACCACGGTCGAGTTCGAGGGCGGCGTGTCCGTCCCGGTCTTCGGCTCGGTCGCCGAGGCGATCAAGGAGACCGGCGCCGACGTCAGCGTCATCTTCGTGCCCGCCGCCTTCACCAAGGCCGCGGCGTACGAGGCGATCGACGCGGGCATCCCGCTGGCCGTCGTGATCACCGAGGGCGTGCCGGTGCACGACACCGCCGACTTCTACCAGCACGCGGTCAACTCCGGCACCACCCGGCTGATCGGCCCGAACTGCCCGGGCCTGATCAGCCCCGGGAAGTCGAACGTCGGCATCATCCCGGCCAGCATCACCGGCGCCGGCCCGATCGGCCTGGTCAGCAAGTCCGGCACGCTGACCTACCAGATGATGTACGAACTGCGGGACATCGGCTTCTCCTCCGGCGTCGGGATCGGCGGTGACCCGGTGATCGGGACCACCCACATCGACGCGCTCGCCGCGTTCGAGGCCGACCCCGACACCAAGGCGATCGTGATGATCGGCGAGATCGGTGGCGACGCCGAGGAGCGGGCCGCGGCCTACATCAAGGAGCACGTGACCAAGCCGGTCGTCGGCTACGTCGCGGGCTTCACCGCCCCCGAGGGCAAGACGATGGGTCACGCCGGCGCGATCGTTTCCGGCTCGTCCGGTACCGCCCAGGCCAAGAAGGAGGCCCTCGAGGCCGCCGGGGTCAAGGTCGGCAAGACGCCGAGCGAAACCGCCCAGCTGATGCGGGAGATCGTCTCCGCTCTCTGATCCGGTTCGCACAGCGGTTCGGCCGCAGGGGCCCGTAGGTTCGGGCTTCCTGCGGCCGAACCGTTTTGTGGTTGGTGTTTGAGGACGAAACGGGTGTGGGCACGTTGGGTGCTTTCGGCCGCTTCTGCGAATGGTCGGCCGGGTAGACGCCCTTCGCCCCAAACCTGTGACTCGTCACCTATCCGGCGACACCCCCGCCCAGTTCCCACGTCACGGGGGCTTCCTGGACCAGCATGACTCGGATGAGCACCGTACGGGACCGCATCCGGCCAGAGGCGGTGGCCGAGCCGATCCGAGCCCGGGGACGGCATCCACACGTCGTCCTCTACTCCGCGGTCGTCGCCGCTCAGGCCGCCATCGCCTCGCTCGTGGTGGTGATGGTCCCGGTGGTGCTGGCCTGGGCCACCGCCTCGTACAGCCGGGCGCCGTGGACCGACGTGGTCCAGCTCGGCACCGGCACCTGGCTGCTCGCGCACCACTCCGGCCTCGTGATCGCCGAGGGGCAGATCGGACTGGTCCCGATCGGCCTGCTGCTGGTGCCGGTGATCGCCTGCTGGATCGGCGGAGTACGCCTGGCCCGCGGCCTGGACCCGAACGCCGACCAGATCCGCGAAGGCATCGGCCGGGCCCGCCCGCGCGCTCCCCGGCCCAAGGCGATGGCCGTGTTCGCCTTCACCTACACCGGCCTGGTCACCGCCGTCGCGGTGTTCGTGACCACGCAGGAGGTTCGTCCCCTGCTCGGCCAGACCTTCGCCGGGGCCATGACGATCGTCTGCCTGGCCGGTGCCGCGGGCATGGCGGCCTGGGTCGGCGGGGGAGTGATCCCCGGCCTGCGTCTGCTGGTGGACAAGTCGCGAGCCCCCAAGGTGATCCGCCGCTGCTTCCGGCCGGTCCTGCTCGGTGTCGGCGTCCAGCTCGGCGCGGCCCTGATCCTGCTGATCACCGCCACCGTCCTCGGCTGGGACCGGGTGACGATGCTGCACTCGGCGCTGAACACCGGTGTCGTCGGTGGCATCGTGCTGACCCTGGCCCAGCTTCTGGTGGTGCCCAACCTGGTGATCTGGTCGGGCTCCTACGCCTCCGGGGCCGGCTTCTCGGTCGGCACCGATACCACGGTCGCCCCCGGGCAACTGGACCTTGGCGCACTGCCGGCCCTACCCGTCCTGGGCGCGTTGCCTTCTGCCCCCGGCCCGGAAACCCTTTGGCTGCTCGTCGCCATCCCCGTGGTCGGCGGCATGGTCACGGGATATCGAGTGCTGCGGATGCCCCTGGGCCGCAACCTCATCCACGTCGACGCATCGTCCACCCGCAGGATGATCGAGCGCGTTCCGCACCACGTGCGCGTACCCCTGGTCCGCTCCCTGGTTGCCGCCGTGCTGATGGTTCTGGTCTGGGCCCTGCTCGGCTGGCTCTCCGGTGGTCCGGCCGGCCCAGGCCGACTGACCGTCATGGGCCCCGACGTACCTGCACTCGCCCTGTTCATAGCCGCCGAGGCCGGCGCCGCGATCGTCCTGACGGTTGCCTTCGGTCTGGTCGTGCGCTGGCTTGGACGTCCCGCCTTTAACAACCCTGTTGAGGCTGGCGCCTCTGGACAAGGAACGGCAACGGGCGCTGTCGGGCTCGGCGGCCAAACCGAATCCGTTGGGGCCGCGCCCGCAACCCCACGTTCTGGCGTCCGGACCCCGCCCAGGCAAACCCCCGCAGGCGGCCTGCCCAAGAACCGGGCACCGCGACGACCAGGGGTCCAAGAGCCGGACAACCCTTTCGCCAACCTGCCCGCAGCCTCCGCCTCGGCCTCTGAGTCGGGCCCCGCGTCCCTGGCCGACGCCACCCACGACCCCTTGTCCTGGCTGGACCGACCTGACCCACCGACCAGCCCTCGCAAGCGGACCGATCCGCCTCGCCACGCCTCTTGACCCCTGGTCGGGCCTTTGGCTCGCCTGACTCTCAGTCGGGCCTTTGACCCGTTTGACTCCTTGGGCATGCCTTTTGGCCCGCCTAAACCGGCGCGGAGCCGCTTTGGAGGTCCGGCGAGGTCACCCCTGAATGCGTACATCGAGTACGCCTGGGACCAGGTGTACACATCGCGGAGTAGGCGGTGCTCTCAGAGCACGGCTGATCCCGGCCGGAAGCCACTAACGACAAAGCTCGTCCAGGGACGCGCACCGGCCGACAGTCAGCCGCACCAGCTCACGGCCTCATCACAACCCGAGCGCGAAGTCGGCCCGTAACACCAGGCCGACCCCGCTCGTCCTACGTTGCTGATCGCTGCCGTTGCTGCGGGGCGTCTTTCGGAACGGCGATCAGTTGCGGATGCGCTGGTTCATGTTCTCGAGGATGTTCTCGAAGCGAGCATTCGTCTCGTCCACACAGGTCTCGGCGGCCGAGGTGGTGATGGCTCGCTCCTGGCACTCCTCCAGATCGGCGACCACAGGGTAGTAGACCGCCTGGGTCACCAGAACGAACAGAAGCATGCCGCTGAGCCCGAGACCGAACACGGTGAAAACCACTCCGCGCGCGCCCAGTCCAGCCCGGCGCATCTCGGCCAGACCGATCAGCACCTTGACCCCGACGAAGCCCGCGGCCAGACCCAGCCCGATGCCGGCCAACCGGAACGGCAGAGCCAGCTCAGACACGATGAGCAGGCCGATCACCATGACGATGAACAGTCGGAGCCGGTCCCGGGTGCGCAGGACCGAGGCCTTCAACTCCTCGGGAGACTTGCGCTTGGCCTCCGGCAGATGCCAGCCCGGCTGACCGTGCGGCCCCTGCGGGCTCGGCGGCCCGGACTGTTCAGGCCCACCGAGCGGGTACTGGCCCGGCGGGAACTGCCCCGGTGAGGATTGGCCGGCGAGGTGCTGGTCCGGTGGGAACTGTCCAGACGGGTGTTGGCCGGCGGGGTGTTGGTCCGGCGTGAATTGCCCGGCCGGGAACTGCCCAGGCGGGTATGGGCCCGGTGGGTACTGGCCGGCCGGGGACTGGCCTGGCGGGAACTGTCCAGGTGGGTATTGGCCCGGTGAGGGTTGGCCGGTGGGGTGCTGGCCGGGCCAGGGTGCCCCAGGCTCATTTGCTCCGTCCTGGTGCTGGGCGGACGGAGTCTGGCCGGGCGGGGATACCGCTTGGGCAGAAGCGTTCGGCTTGGGCTCGGCCGGGCTCGGGCTGGCGGAGGTTCCCGGCCCGTCGCTCGCGGTTCCGTGGTCGGAGGACTGCTCGGGCGAAGTCTGGTCGGGCGAAGACCGGCCGGGAGCGTCCGGGTTCACGGCGTCGTTCTGGGTGTCTGGCTGGGGGTTGTCCCGGCTGGATTCGGGGTGCTCGTTCTCGGGTGACTGGGCCGGCTGGGCCGGTTGAACCGGGAGCCAGGACGCGGGGATCTCACCGAGGGAGAGCGGCGGACGGTGCGTGGCCCCGGTCTCGCCGGGCGGGATCGGGCTGGTCCCGGGCTCCGGCGGAACTGTCTCTGGGGCATGCGGGCTCCCTGCGGGGGCGCCGGCCACCTCGGTGCGGCGGTCGTCGTCCTGCGGCACCGGACGGTTCTCCGGTGCTTCGGGCCAGGTGTTACCCGGCCCGGGGTTCGGGATGCTCGGCACGGCTCCTCATCGCTGACTCGGGGCCACCCGGGGGCAGCCGCTCTTCCAAGGTTCTCAAAACATCTTCTACCGGCAGTTCGTGACGGCTGCGCACCGTTCCCGGACCCTTGTGCGGGGTCCGGCGGGCCGGGACCGGCCCGACCTGGCTATCGTCTCCGTTCGTGACCGAGGATCCCCAGGTACCCGCCGACGCCGGAACCAAGGGCGCAGCCGCGCTACCGCGGGTCGCCGTCATCGTGTCCGGCAGCGGCACTCTGCTGCAGGCACTCTTGGACAACGCACAGGGTTACACCATCAGTTCCGTGCTCTCGGACCGTGCTGACGCGCTGGGCCTGGAGCGGGCCCGGAAGGCGGGCGTACCCACCGCGGTCGTCCAGCTGAAGGACTTTCCCGACCGCGCGGCCTGGGACCGCGGCCTGCTGAAGGCCGTGGACGCGTTCGCACCCGATCTGGTGGTGCTGGCCGGGTTCATGCGGATCCTCGGCGAGCCGCTGCTGAACCGTTACGGCGGCAAGATCATCAACACCCATCCGGCGCTGCTGCCCGCCTTCCCCGGCGCGCACGGCGTGCGGGACGCGATGGCGCACGGGGTGAAGGTGACCGGCTGCTCGGTGATCCTGGTCGACGCGGGCACCGACACCGGGCCGATCATCGCCCAGCGGGCCACCGAGGTGCTGGACGAGGACACCGAGGAGACGCTGCACGAGCGGATCAAGGTGCTGGAGCGGGACCTGCTGGTGGACGTGGTGGAACGGATGGCCACCCAGGGCTGGACGGTGGACGGCCGTAAGGTCCGGCTGAACTGATCCACCGCCCCGGTGATCCGGGAGTACCCGGAGGTGTCCCGGGCTGCCACCGGGGGCTGACCCGGAAACCGGCCCTGGAACCGGCCGGAGGGAGCCGACGCCGGTGCAGAACTGTCGGCGGTAACGGATATCGTCTGGTGCCGTGAGTGAAACCACTGCCACCCCTGATTCCGCCGCTGCGGCCTCCCGGCTGCCGATCCGCCGCGCGCTGGTCTCCGTCTACGACAAGACCGGCCTTGAAGAGCTGGCCCGCGGCCTGCACGAGGCCGGGGTGGCCCTGGTCTCCACCGGTTCCACCGCCGGGCGGATCGCCGCCGCCGGGGTGCCGGTCACCAAGGTCGAGGACCTGACCGGCTTCCCCGAGTGCCTCGACGGCCGGGTGAAGACGCTGCACCCCAAGGTGCACGCCGGTCTGCTGGCCGACCGCCGCCTGGACTCGCACGTGCAGCAGCTCGGTGAGCTCGGCGTCGAGCCGTTCGACCTGCTGATCAGCAACCTGTACCCGTTCACGGCCACGGTCGCCTCCGGCGCCACCCCGGACGAGTGCGTCGAGCAGATCGACATCGGCGGCCCGAGCATGGTGCGCGGCGCGGCCAAGAACCACCCTTCGGTCGCCGTCGTGGTCGACCCGGCCCGCTACGCAGATGTTCTGGCCGCGGTCGCCGCGGGCGGCTTCACCCTGGCCGAGCGGCAGCAGCTGGCCGCCGCCGCGTTCCGGCACACCGCCGAGTACGACGTGGCCGTGGCCTCCTGGATGGGCAGCGTGCTGGCCCCGGCCGAGGACGGCTCGGGCTTCCCGGTCTGGGCGGGCGCCACGTACCAGCGCGAGGCGGTGCTGCGCTACGGCGAGAACCCGCACCAGAAGGCCGCGCTGTACAAGAGCGAGCGGCCCGGCCTGGCGCACGCCGAGCAGCTGCACGGCAAGGAGATGTCGTACAACAACTACGTCGACACCGATGCCGCCTGGCGCGCCGCACACGACCACGGCGAGCTGCCCACGGTCGCGGTGATCAAGCACAACAACCCGTGCGGCATCGCGGTGGAGAGCGGCTCCGGCGGCGTGGCGGGGGCCCACCTCAAGGCGCACAACTGCGACCCGGTCTCGGCCTACGGCGGCGTGGTGGCCACCAACCAGCCGGTCAGCGCGGCCATGGCCGAGCAGCTGTCCGAGATCTTCACCGAGGTGGTGGCCGCCCCCGACTTCGAGCCGGCCGCCCTCGAGGTGCTCACCCGCAAGAAGAACATCCGGCTGCTGAAGGTGCCCGCTGCTTCCCCGGCCGTCGAGGCAGTTGAATCAAGGCCGATCAGCGGCGGCCTGCTGCTGCAGAACGTCGACCGGATCGACGCCAGCGCCGGTGACGTCGAGGCCACCGGGGGCGACGAGCCCTCGAAGTGGACGCTGGTCGCCGGTTCCCCGGCCGACGAGGCCACCCTGACCGACCTGGAGTTCGCCTGGCGGGCGATCCGCGCGGTCAAGTCCAACGCCATCCTGCTGGCCGACGGCGGAGCCAGCGTCGGCATCGGGATGGGCCAGGTCAACCGGGTCGACTCGTGCCGCCTGGCGGTCGAGCGGGCTGGCACCGACCGGGCCAAGGGCGCGGTCGCCGCGTCCGACGCCTTCTTCCCGTTCGCGGACGGCCTGCAGGTGCTGCTCGAGGCCGGCGTGCGCGCGGTGATCCAGCCCGGCGGCTCGATCCGGGACGAGGAGGTCATCGCGGCCGCGCAGGCCGCCGGGGTGACCATGTACCTCACCGGTACCCGGCACTTCGCCCACTGATCAGGACGGACGGGGCACAGTGAGCATCGGGGAGCTGAACAGGGTGGACGGTCCGTCGCTAGCGGTTCGCCGGACCGCGTTCCTGGTGGTGCTGCTGCTGGTCGCGGCCTCGCTGCCGCTGACCCTGCTGATCAGTTTCAAGGTCGGTGGCTTCGTGCTCGCCCTGGCCGCGCTGGCCGGCGGCACCGCTCGCGCGGTGCTGCCGGACCACCTCTGCCTGGGCCTGCTGGTCCGCTCCCGTCAGCAGGACGTCCTGACGATGTATGTCCTGGGCGTCGCGATTGCGCTGTTGGCGTGGAAAGTTCCCGGTGGGTGACCCCGCACCGGAGAGGTGAGCGCTTAGGCTGACCTGAGGGTCGCCGGACGATCCCGGATCGTGATGCAACGCCGGTCCGGGGTGGAGCGTTCTGCAAGGTGCGGGCCCTCCCGGGCCCGCGCAAAGCCCAGATGCCGGAGCGGCGTCCGGGGGGAACTGACGCGAAAGGGATCCGATGAGCGAGCCTACGAGCCCCGGTTTTCAGGCTGCTGCCAGGCTGGAGCCGCCAGCCCCGGCCGCGCCCTCGCTGACCCTGTCCGCGCCCGAGCCACCGCCCGCCATCGCGCAGACCCAGGCCCCTGAGCTGGCCCCGGCCGTCGACCCGGCCGCCCTGCCCGGTCTGGACGCCAAGGTGGACGACTACATCGGCTCGCTGATGACCGCCGACCCCAAGTCGCCGGAGTTCGCCAGCCGCACCAACGACGTGCGGACCATGGGCGACACCGACATCCGGGAGGCCGCCGACAGCTCCAACCGGCTGCTCCAGGTGCCGGTGAAGGCGCTGAACGAGGGCGGGCTGTCGCAGGGCTCCAAGGTCGGTGCCACGCTGATCGAGCTGCGCCGCACGGTCGAGGACCTCGACCCCAAGGGTGCGCAGGGCAGCAAGAAGTTCCTCGGGATGATCCCGTTCGGCAACAAGATCCGGGACTACTTCCAGCGCTACCAGAGCGCGCAGGAGCAGCTCAACGCGATCATCCAGGCGCTGTACAACGGCCAGGACGAGCTGCGCCGCGACAACGCCTCGCTGAACCAGGAGAAGCAGCAGCTGTGGACCACGATGGCCCGGCTGAACCAGTACATCTACGTGGCCGAGCGGCTGGACGCGCGGCTGTCCGCGCAGATCGCCGAGTTCGAGGCCACTGACCCGCAGCGGGCCAAGGCGCTGCGCGAGGACGTGCTGTTCTACGTCCGGCAGAAGCACCAGGACCTGCTCACCCAGCTGGCCGTCTCGATCCAGGGCTACCTGGCCATGGACATCATCATCAAGAACAACCTGGAGCTGATCAAGGGCGTCGACCGGGCCACCACCACCACGGTCTCGGCCCTGCGCACCGCCGTGATCGTGGCCCAGGCGCTGTCGAACCAGCAGCTGGTGCTGGACCAGATCACCGCGCTGAACAGCACCACCTCGCGAATGATCGAGAGCACCTCGGAGATGCTGAAGGACAACTCGGCGCGGATCCAGGCCGGCGCCGCCTCGGCCGCGGTCGGCCTGCCCGAGCTGCAGAAGGCCTTCGCCAACATCTACGCCACGATGGACGCGATCGACACCTTCAAGGTGCAGGCGCTGGACACGATGGCCGCCACCATCGGCACGCTGGAGACCGAGACCACCAAGGCCCGCGGCTACCTGGACCGGGTGCACGCCAACGATCAGCGCACCGCCCAGGCCGAACGCGGCGGCTCGCTGGACCTGGGCATCGGTCGCTGAGGAGAGCACAACGGCAGGGGCGGGGAAGCACGTGCGGACGGGAACAACGGACGCGGCGGGGTGGGCGCGGCGGTCCGGCGCCGGTGCCGTCCGGGCGAGCAGAGCAACAGAAGCTCGAAGAGCGGCTGGTGTGAGCAGGGTAGGCGGCGCACGAAGAACGGCCGGCGTGGGCAGGGGAGCCGACGCGGGCAGAGCGGCAGAGGTAAGCACCAGTTGTGGAGCTGAAGAGCTGATCATGCGTACAGAACGGGGCGGTCGTGGCCTTCGGTGACTGGCTCGGCCGGATGTTCGGCCGCGAGCCCGAGCCGGAGGCCCCCCGGCTGGAGCTGCCCAAGGTCAAGACCAGCGAGGAACTCCTGGTCGAGCTCGCCGAGTTCGAGCAGGAGATCGCCGAGCGGGTGCCCACCATGGTCCTGTCCCGGGTGGCCCGGGTGGCCTCGATCGTGCGTGACATCGTTCCCCGGCTCGACCAGCTCGGCGCCGGCAGCTACCAGGCGCACACCGTGGTCGCCACCGCCACCAGCTACCTGCCCGAGGCGGTCGGCGGTTATCTGCGGCTGCCCCGGTCCTGGGCCGACACCCGGCCGATCGCCAACGGCAAGACGGCGCTGCTCGTGCTGTGCGACCAGCTCGACCTGCTCGGCTACAAGATGGACCAGATCCTGGACGCGGTGGTCCGGGCCGATGCGGCCGCGCTGATCGCGCACGGCCAGTTCCTCGCCGAGAAGTTCGGCGCGGGATCGGGTCTGGAGCTCGGTGAGATCACCGCACCATCCCAACCGGGCCAGGCGCCGCCGCCGTTGTCGCAGGCACCGCCCCCGGCCACCTCGTCCGTTGCTCAGCCGGATCTTGAGGACGAACCGACGGATCCGGGCCGTACGCCGCCGGCGCGCCGGCTCGAACCACCATCGGGGACGGCATGAACGATCGCCACGAACTCGTCCCGGCGCTGCAGCAGCTCGCCGCCGTCGGCACAGCCGCCGGGCTGGACGAAGCTCAAGTGCAGTCCGAGGGAGCGGCTTTCGCGGCCGCCATCGCCGAATCGGCCACCGGCGCCGCTCAGGCCTGGGGTGCCGCGCTGGGCCGCACGGTGCAGGACTTCTTCGACGCGGCCAGCAGCGCCCGGCGCTGGCGCAACGCCCCCACCGCACTGCTGATCCAGCTGGTGCACAGCGGATCCGATCGGGCCGGAGACTACGCCAAGGCGCTCACCGAAGTGGCCTCCGCCGCCTGCTCACTGGGCGAACCGGCGATGCGGGTGGTGGCCAACGCCTCGGCTGCCTCCGGCGCACAACTGGCGGGGGCCAATCTCCATCCGGGCAGCCAGCAACCACCTGGGTCCACGGCCCTCACGCCGGCGAGCCAAACGTCCCCAGTTCCAGGGTTTCCGCAGATTCCGACCCTGCCCGCACCGGCTCCGTTCGCCCCGGTCTCGGTCCAGGACCTGCCCGGCGGCTGGCGTTTCACCGGGGGCCAGGATCCGAGCACCCCGCTCCAGCCGACCCCGGGCGCAACCTCTGCTCAGCAGCCTCAGGCACCCACAGCGTCTGCAGTTGAAGAACCGAAAGAGCCCGAGGTACCGCCCAAGACGCTGGAAGAGCTGCTCGCCGAACTCGACGAGCTGATCGGCCTGACCTCGGTGAAGAACGAGATCCACCGGCAGGCCCAGCTGCTGCGGGTGGAAAAACTACGTGCCGAGGCCGGTCTGCGCAGTGTCACGATCACCCGGCACCTGGTGTTCAACGGCAACCCCGGCACTGGCAAGACCACGGTGGCCCGGCTGGTGGCGGGCATCTACCGCGCGCTGGGCCTGCTGGCTCAGGGGCATCTGATCGAGGTCGACCGTTCGGAACTGGTGGCGGGTTACCTCGGCCAGACCGCGCCGAAGACCGCCGAGGTGGTCAAGAGCGCGCTCGGTGGGGTGCTGTTCATCGACGAGGCGTACTCGCTGGCCGGGGACGACTACGGCACCGAGGCGATCGACACGCTGGTCAAGGAGATGGAGGACCATCGCGACGACCTGGTCGTGATCGTCGCCGGATACCCGCTCCCGATGGCCGGTTTCATCTCCAGCAACCCGGGTCTTTCCAGCCGTTTCCGAACCACGATCGAGTTCGGTGACTACACCGACGACGAGCTCGAGCAGATCTTCCTGATGCACGCCGGTAACGCCGACTACGTGGTGGAGGAGGACGCCCGCCAGCGGTTCCGCGAACTGCTGCCGGACGAGCGTCCGGTCGGGTTCGGCAACGGACGCTGGGCCCGCAACGTGCTCGAGGCCGCGATCGGCCACCAGGCCTGGCGGCTGCGCGAGGTCGAGACACCCACCGTGGAGCAGCTGCGCCAACTGCTGCCCAGCGATCTGGACGGCAGTGAACACCCGGCGGACGAAACTGCCGGAACCGAAAGCAACGAATCGCCCGAGGCGGACGTCAACACGGATGTGAGCGCTCCCGAGACCACCGGCCAGGAGAGTGCGCAGTGAGCCAAACCGTCGTTCCGGCCCCCGTGTTCACGCGCAACGTCCCGGCCCCACCGCCCAGCCGTCTGGCCGAGGCGAGCCAGGCCATCCGGGCCTCGCTCTCCGGCAGCCCGGGCCGGTTGCGCCTGATCTCGCTGGGCGCCGTGGCCTGCGTGGTGCTCTCCGCCCTGCTCGGCGGGTGGGCCCTGCAGATGCGCGCCTCCGCGCTCGACCGGGCCGCCGCGTCCTCTGCTCATCTCTTGCTCCTCCAGGACGTGCAGACCAAATTGGCCCAGGCCGACGCGGCCGCGACGAACTCGTACCTTGGTTTCGGGCTCGAGCCGCAGGAGCAGCGCCTCACCTATCTGGCTGCGCTGAGCGACGCCTCGATCGAACTGGCCGAGGCCGCCCGGCACAGCGGGGCCGACGCGCAGGCCTTGGGCCAGGCGAACGCCGCGCTCAACCGCTACTCGGCCTACGTGGCCTCGGCCCGGGCGAACAACCGGGAGGGCAATCCGGTCGGGGCGAACTACCTGGAGTCCGCCAGCAACCTGATGCGGGACAAGATCATCCCGCCGCTGCAGGAGCGCGCGGACGCCGATACGGCTGACGTGAAGAGCGCGTTCTCGCAGGGTGCGAACGCTCGCTGGTTGCTGCTCCTGGCCGCGGTGATCGGCGTCGGCGGCCTGGTCTACGCGCAGGTTCTCCTCACCCGGCACTCGCACCGCTACGTCAATCTGCCCGCCGCGGCGTCCACCCTGGGGCTGGTCGTGGTGCTGATCGGGGCCGCGGTGGTGATGTCCTCGGCGCAGAGCGAGGCCAGCGATGTCCGGGACGGGCCGCTGAACCACGCGATCGGTCTGAGCACCTCCCGCGTGGCCGCCTTCGATGCCAAGGCTCAGGAGAGCCTCACCCTGATCAACCGGGGCTCGGCCGATGAGGAGGACAAGGCCTGGAACGACGCCTTCGACAAGGCGGTCGACAGCCTGGACGAGCGGATCTACTTCACCGCCAAGACACAGCTGGACGAGTACGGCACGGCGCACCAGGCGATCAACCAGACCGACGTGGACGGCGACTGGGACACCGCGGTCAAACAGGCGATCAGCACGGCCGACGGTTCGGTGAACGACCTGTTCCAGAGTTATTCCGACACCACCCAGAAAGACCTGGAGACTCAGGCGACGGCCGCCTCGGACCGGCTGGGCGACGCGAACGACCGGTTGCTGCCGGTGGCCCTGATCCTGCTGGTGGTCGGCCTGCTCTGCGCGGGCGGCGTCTGGTGGGGAGTCTCGCTCCGACTCGACGAGTACCGGTGATGGTGATGAATCTTTCCAAGCGCGCTCTGACCGCCACTGCCGCCGGCGTTCTGCTGCTGGCCGGCTGCGGCGCGGCCCCGACGGCCACCATCCAGGCTCAGCCCGCGGCCGCGGTCCTGGCCGCCACCGAGGTGGAGACGTGCAGCCAGGACGGTCTGTCCGCCACTGCCTCGTTCGCTCCGGACGGCATCAGCACCAACCCCAGCTCCTGGTCCGACGAGTCGACCATGGGCAAGATCCGCAAGTCCGGGAAGCTCGTGGTCGGCGTGGCCGGGGACGTGAAGCTCTGGGGCTCGCGCAACTCCCAGACCGGTCAGCTCGAGGGCTTCGACATCGACGTGCTCAAGCGGATCGCCACCGAGATCGGCCCGGGCCTCAAGATCGAGTACAAGGTGATCAACTTCGCCGAGCGCCAGCCCGCCCTGATCGACGGCGACGTGCAGCTGGTGGCCCACACCATGACGATGACCTGCCCCCGCTGGTTCGACGAGAACGCGATCAACTTCTCCACCGAGTACTACCGGGCCGGGCAGAAGGTGCTGGTCCGCAGCGACTCCAAGGCCACCACCCTGGCCGATCTCGAGGGCCAGAAGATCTGCGCGGCAACCGGATCCACCAGCCTGGCCAACCTGAAGGAACAGGGCGGCGACCCGCTGGAGGTCAGCGACGTCGGCGACTGCCTGGTGAAGTTCCAGGAGGGCGAGGTCATCGCGATCACCAGCGACGACACCGTGCTGGCGGGCTTCGCCGCACAGGATCCGTACGCCGAGGTGAAGGGCGAGGCGATCACCGAGGTGCCCTACGGCGTGGGCATCGCCCCGGACGACGTCGAGTTCACCCAGTTCGTGAACGCGGTGCTGGAGGAGATGCGCTCGGACGGCACGCTGCAACGGCTCACCGACAAGTACATGGCCGGCACCGGCGAGCTGCCGGCGGTGCCGAAGGCCGTCTACGGCCGTAAAGTCGACGGCCGGTGACCCTGGTGCAGCGCAAGCAGTGCGCAGCGTGGTCGAATTGCCCACGATGACGCAACCGGAACACGCCATGGCCCCGGCCGCGCCCGGCCGCCTCGGCCAGGCCATCGGGGTGGACGAGCTACGCACCTACCTGGGCGCGCTGGACTCCTGGCGGGCCTCGCGCAAGCGGGAGCTCGACCAGATCGACGCGGCCGCCCTGCGCTCGGACGAGGCCGACAGCTACACCTCCGACCTGGCCCTGGCAATGAGCATGTGGCAGTCGGTCAGCGACCGCTGGGGCGAGCTCACCAAGATCTGGGACTCCGGCCGGGTCGGCCCGCAGCAGCGTGAAGAGATGTCCCGGGTGATCTGGGGCACCGGCGCCGGCAGTGGATCCACCACCATGACGCTCTCGCTGGTCGAGGCCTGCCGGCTGTCCGACGCGCTCACCGCCACGTTGCGCGCCCGACTGTCCTTCGACCCGATGGCCGCCGACGTGGCCGCCCGGATCCAGGCCACCCGCGCCACCCTCGAGCGCTGCGCCGAGCAACTGGCCTCCAGCCGCGCCGCCCGCCCGGCTGCCCTGCCCGACATTGACGCCCTCACCCGGCGCCTGGACGAACTGGCCGCCAAGGCCCGCCGCGGTTCCGACGTGAGCGGGCCCTTCGCCGCGATCGAGGCCGCCGCCGCCAAGGCCGAACGCGACCTGATCGTGGCCGGCGCCGCCCACCGCGACCTGGGCCGCGACTACCGCGCCACGCTCTCGCGCCGTCGCGAACTGGAGGCCGAGGCCGACGAGCTGACCAAGCTCGTCGACAAGACCCGCGCGGCCGTGGTCCCGGCCCCGAAACTGGTGGTCCCAGACGTCTCCCGGCTCGGCAAGGTGCCCCAGACCCGGGAGGCGCTGGACGCGTTCCGGGCCCGGCTGGAACTGGTCGGCCGGGGCCTGCAGCAGGTCCGTGCCACCTACACCGGCGCGCTGGGCGAGCCCGAGGTCCTGCTCGGCCTGCTGCGCGCCTTCGCCGCCAAGGCCCAGGCCAACGGCCGGGCCCAGGACCCGCTCGTCGCACTCGTTCATCAGCAGGCGCAGACGCTGCTGTCTGCCACGCCGTGTCACATCGAGGACGCCCGCAACTCGGTCGAGAACTACCAGCGGCTGATCGTCCCGGTCCCCGGGGGAGGAATCTGAAATGCCTTCGACTCCGCTCGCCTGCACCCAGCCCGGCTGTACCGGAACGATCGAGGACGGGTACTGCAACGTCTGCGGGTCGCCCGCGGCGATGGGGGTGCCCGCCCAGGCCACCGGCGCCCAGTCGGACCCGGACTCCGGCCATGCGGTTTCCACCCGTACCGCCTCGTCCAACCGTCTGGCCAGCGCTCCGCTGGGCTCGGCCCGGGCGATGGGCGGCACGAACAGCACCCGCCGGGTGAACTCCACCTCCGCGCGTACCCGGGGAGCCCGGCTGGGCGCGGGCATCACCACCGTGCCCCCGGCTCCCGTCCCCGACCCGCTGGCCGCGGTGAAGGACGACCCGCAGGTACCGGAGAGCCGGCGCTTCTGCCCGAACTGCGGCAACCCGGTGGGCCGGTCCCGGCAGGGCCGCGAAGGCCGTCCGGAGGGGTTCTGCCCGAACTGCCGCGCGGCGTTCTCGTTCACGCCCAAGCTGCGCAAGGGCGACCTGGTCGCCAACCAGTACGAGGTGGTCGGCGCGATCGCCCACGGCGGCCTGGGCTGGATCTACCTGGCCAAGGACAAGAACGTCTCCGACCGCTGGGTGGTGCTCAAGGGCCTGCTCAACTCCGGTGACCCGGACGCCCTGGCCGCGGCGATCGCCGAGCAGCGGTTCCTGGCCCAGGTCGAGCACCCGCTGATCGTCGAGATCTACAACTTCGTGACGCACGACAGCGCCGGCTACATCGTGATGGAGTACGTCGGCGGCAAGTCGCTGAAGGACATCCTGAAGGACCGGATGAGAGAGGCCGGCGGGGTCTACACCCCGATCCCGGTGGACCAGGCGATCGCCTACATCCTCGAGGTCCTGCCGGCCTTCCAGTACCTGCACGACACCGGGCTGATCTACTGCGACTTCAAGCCCGACAACATCATTCAGGCCGGCGACTCGATCAAGCTGATCGACCTCGGCGGAGTGCGCCGGATCGACGACCTGGACTCGGCGATCTACGGTACCGTCGGCTACCAGGCCCCCGAGGTACCGGACGTCGGCCCGTCGATCGCCAGCGACATCTACACCCTCGGGCGCAGCCTGGTCTCGCTGGCGATGGAGTTCCGTGGCAACACCACCACCTACGCCACCACCCTGCCGAACGTGGCCGACACGCCGCTGTTCCAGCAGTACGACTCGCTGTACCGGTTGCTGGCCAAGTGCTGCGCCCCCAACCCGGGCGACCGCTTCGCCACCGCCGACGAACTGCGCACCCAGCTGCTGGGCGTGCTGCGCGAGGTGGTGGCCGCCCACCGCGGCGAGCGCCCGGCCTCGCACTCCACCGCCTCGCTGCTGTTCGAGCCGCCGGTGGTCGAGGGCGACCGGCTGCAGTGGGACAACCTGCCCCGGCTCAAGGTCGACGACACCGACCCGCAGGCCGCCTGGCTGGCCTCGATCAGCGTCGACGACCCGCAGGCCAAGCTCGACCTGCTGGGCAACGCGCTGAACCCCTCGATCGAGGTCCGGCTGGCCACTGCCTACACCGCGGTCGAGGCCGGCGACCTGGCCACCGCCGACCGGGTGGTGGGCGAGATCCTCAACGACGACCCGTGGGAATGGCGGGCGATCTGGCTGGCCGGCCTGGCCGCGCTGGCCCGGCAGGACCCGACGAACGCCCAGGCCGCCTTCAACGCGGTCTACGGTCAGGTCCCCGGCGAGCTGGCGCCCAAGCTGGCGCTGGCGGTGGCCTGCGAGGAGGGCCACCAGCCGGACATCGCCGAGAGCCTGTACCTGACCTGCCTGCGCACCGACGCGAACTTCACCGCCGCAGCCGCTTTCGGCCTGGCCCGGATCCGCTCGCAGCGGCACACCGAGGGCCAGGGCGAGCTCGAGGCGGCGATCGCGGCGCTGGACATGGTGCCCACCACCAGCCGCAGCTTCGTCAGCGCGCGCCGGCAGAAGGCCGCTCTGCTGGTCGACTCCGGCGCCGGGCTGGACGCCCTTTCGGCCGCCCTGGAGAGTGTCTCGGCGGTCCGGCTGGACCCGCGTGATCGGGCCCAGTTGCGGGTGGACGTGCTCTCCGCCGCGCTGAGCGACGTCAACTCCAGCGGTGAACGTCCCGATGTCACGGTCGGTGGGGTGCCGGCCCAGGCTCCGGGGCTGCAGGACGAGCTGGAGACGGCCTACCGGGAACTGGCGCAGCTCACCGAGCAGCGTGACGAGCGGGTGCGGCTCGTCGACGAGGCGAACCGAGTACGCCGCTGGACGTGGCGGTGACCTATGCGTGATTCATCTGGCAATGAGGTTGATGTGAACGAGAATCCTCCGACCGACGCTGCGGGGCAGCAGATCAACTGCCCCAACTGCGGGGAGGACGCCGAGCCCGGCGACCTGTTCTGCGAGGGCTGCGGTCAGGACCTGCCCGACGGCATCACCCCGGCCGCGGCGGTCGGCAACCGGCGCCCCGGCGGGATGGCTCACCCCAACGCCAGTTCGCCGACCCGGCCGATGGACATGAACGCCCTGAGCCCGACCTGCCGCAACTGCGCCGGGACGACCTTCCTGGACGGCTACTGCGAAAATTGTGGGACGCCCGCGGTCAAGGTTCGTGATCACTGGCAGGAACGTCCGGCCACCTGGGTGGCGGGCATGTCCGACCGTGGCATCCGGCATCACCGCAATGAGGACGGGCTGGCCCTGAGCGCCCGCCCGGAGCCCGGCAGCCGCGCGATCCTGGTGGTCTGCGACGGGGTTTCCTCCTCCGCCGACTCCGACATCGCCAGCCTGGCGGCGGCCCGGGCCGCCCGCGACGTGCTCGAGCGGCCGCGCCCCGACGTGCCCTCGGTGGCCGGGCGGATCTCGGCCTGGAACGAGCGTCTGGCGATGGCCGGGGCCGAGGCCAACAAGCAGGCGATCGAGGCCGGCCGCGATCCCAGTGGCCGCGCCGGTGAGCGTCAGGACAGCCCGCCCTCGTGCACGTTCGCCGCTGCCGTCTTCGACTCCGGCGTGATCGTCGTGGGCTGGGTCGGCGACAGCCGGATCTACTGGATCCCGGACTCCGGCGAACCCGAGCAGATGTCCCGGGACGATTCGTGGGCCACCGAGCAGATCCTCGCCGGGGTGCCCCGCGAGGAGGCCGAGAACGGGCCCCGCGCCCATGCGATCACCCGCTGGCTGGGCCCGGACAGCCCGGACAGCGTGCCCACCCGTGACTCCCGGGTACCCGACCGGCCGGGCTGGCTGCTGGTCTGCTCCGACGGCCTCTGGAACTACGCCTCGCCCGCCCGGGATCTCGCCGAGGTGGTGCGGGCGCTGGCCGACGAGGTGCAGGGCGACCCGGGGCTGCTGGCCGGCCGCCTGATCGACTGGGCCAACTCCCGGGGCGGCCAGGACAACATCACCGTGGCCCTGGCCCGGATCGCGCCGATCCCGCCGCAACGCGGGCCTGCGGCCGAAGCTGCCCTGCAGCCGACCCAGCCGATGCCTGAGGGCTGGAACCTCTATCCGGACGCCGATTACGGCAGCCCGGAAACCTGACCGACCGTCCGGGCGTTTTCGCCACGACTGCACCACCCGCCCTTGAATCGGGCACGATGAACAGGGTCATCCGGCCGGTGACCCACCAACGATCGGAGAACGAGATGCCCTCCTTCAGCGCCGAGGTGTTCCAGAACGAGTTCATCTCCGAAGGCAGCAGCGATGTGCACGCCATCGTCTCGGTGACCTGCACCGGCGCCGGCGAGGCGGGCCGTGGGGGAGGGGGTGACGCGGCCGAGATCATCATCGTCGACACCTCCGGCTCGATGCTCGACGCCAAGATCGTCGCCGCCCGCCAGGCCGCCGCGGTAGCTGTCGACCAGATCCTGGACGGCACCTGGTTCGCGATCATCTCCGGCACCCACGTGGCTACCCGCGCCTTCCCGTACCCGAACGCCCGGGTCTCGATGGTGCAGATGGAGCCGGGCGCCCGGGCCGCCGCCAAGGAGGCCATCTCCCGGCTGGAGGCCGACGGCGGCACCGCGATGGGCTCGTGGCTGAAGCTTGCGGGGCAGCTGTTCGACACCGTGCCGCAGGCCACCCAGCGGCACGCGATCCTGCTGACCGACGGGCAGAACCAGAGCGAGCAGCCGCACCAGTTCCAGAACGCCATCGACTCGGTCACCGGCCGCTTCCAGTGTGACTGCCGCGGGGTCGGCGCCGACTGGGACGTGGCCGAACTGCGCCGGGTCTCCACCGCGCTGCTGGGCACGGTCGACCTGATCGCCGACCCGGCCTCGATGGCCGCCGACTTCGAGCAGCTCATGCAGAAGGCGATGGGCCGGGGCGTGGCCGAGGCCACGCTGCGGGTCTGGGCGCCGCAGGGCTCGCAGCTGCTGTGGGTGCGCCAGGTCTCGCCCAACGTCGAGGACCTGACCAGCCGCAGGGTCGAGGTCAACCCGCTCACCTCAGCCTTCCCCACCGGTGCGTGGGGCGACGAGTCCCGCGACTACCACGTGGCCGTCCGGGTACCGCCGCAGGCCGTGGGCCAGGAACGGCTGGCTGCCCGGGTGCAGCTGCTGGTCGGTCAGGAGACCGTCTCGCAGGGGCTGGTCAAGGCCAAGTGGTCAGGGGACGACGCACTCACCACCCGGATCGACCCGGCAGTTGCGCACTACACCGGTCAGGCCGAGCTGGCCACCGCGATCCAGGAGGGCCTGGCCGCCAAGGCCGCCGGCGACGCGGAGACCGCCACCACCAAATTGGGCCGTGCGGTGGCCCTCGCCGCCGAGACCGGCAACGATGAGGCCACCAGCAAGCTGCGCAAGGTGGTCGACATCGACGATCCGGCCACCGGCACCGTGCGGCTGAAGCGTTCTGTCGACAAGCTGGACGAGATGGCGCTCGACACCGCTTCGACGAAGACGACAAGGGTCAACAAGCGATGAGCTCACGCTGCCCGGACGGGCACGCCTCCGAATCGACGGACTACTGCGACGTCTGCGGTGTGCCGATGAACGCGGCCCCGGCGGCCCCGCCCGCGCCCACCCCGGCCGCCAACCCGCTCGACCTGGGCCCCGCGCCCACGTCCGGCGGTGCCGGTGGCTCCGGTGGTGCTGCGGACAAGGAGTGCCCCAACTGCCAGGCCGTGGTGCCGGTCGACGACCTGTTCTGCGAGGTCTGCGGCTACGACTTCACCACCGGCGTGATGCCGGAGCCGGTCACCGATCCCAACGCCGAGACGGAGGCCCCGGCCCCCGACGCAGTTGTGGTCAACGCCGCGGCGGCCGAACCGACCAACCCCCGGCCCGTCACCCCGCCCGCCTCCGGCTCACCCGCCGCGGCCGACCCGTCGGCAGCGGTCAACCCGCCTGCCGCTGGTGACCCGACCACGCCGGTCGAGCCCGCTGCAGCGGAGCCGAGCAAGCTCACCTGGGTGGCCGAGGTCTGGATCGACCCGGACTGGTACTCCACCCAGGAGAGTGACGAGCCCTGCCCTTCCGCGGGCATGCCTGCGGTGATTCCGTTGTGGGACAAGAGCATCCTGGTCGGCCGCAAGTCCACCAGCAGGAACATCCACCCCCAGGTCGACTGCGGCACCGACCACGGCGTCTCGCGCAGGCACGCCCAGCTGACGACTGACGGCCAGCGCTGGTTCGCCGAAGACCTGCAGTCCTCCAACGGCACCTACATCGCCCCGGCCGGCGCCCCGCTCCCGGTCGACCCGATCGAGGCAGGCCAGCGCATCGAGTTCCGCGAAGGCGACCGGGTTTACGTCGGCGCCTGGACCAGAATCGTCATCCGCCGAGCCACCCCCGACGAGCAGTAGCCTCCCGACCGGCCGTCAATCATGCGCAGCCACGAGGCTCATCGCTGATCGGGAAGACAAAGCGCGCTCCAGCGTTGCTTTGTCTTCCCGATCAGCGCGAAAGCTGGTCAGGCGGAACCGTCGGCCACCAGCCGGTTCTCGGCCGAGACGACTTCCAGGGTACTCCCCGGACTGGCCACCGTCGCCGTACCGTCGACCGGTAACCAGGGCCCACCATTCACGGAGTACTCCCCGCTGTAAACCGTGGTCAGACCCACCTCCTGCTCACCCGCCTTGCGATACGTGTAAGCGGTGCGAAGCTCCGGATAGGGTGCCCCAGCATCCTCCGTGGACAGGCCGTTGCCATCGCCGTACGTCCACCGAAACTCCTGCGGTGTAGCCCGAACCCGCACCGGCTGCCCAAGCACGGTCGTCGGCAGCGTGACAGTGTCCGCGTCGGCGTAAAGGTTCGTCGGAACATTAACCAGCGTGCGCCCATTCGCCGGCTGCACCACGATCGGAGAAGCAGGCAGAGGAAGCCGACGGAAGTCATCACCGGTAAGCACCGGAATCACCGGCGGCGGATCATCCGGATCAGTCCCGCCGAGACAAAGGTATTCACCGGTAGGAGTCCAGCTCTCGGCCGTCGTCGGACCAGCCGGCGCACTGAACACCCAGAACCCAATGTCCTGCGGATCAGGAGTGTCCTGACACATGACGGTCGCACCGATGCAAGTGTTGGAGTTGCCCCGCTGAGGCCAATTCTCCGAGCAGGCGGGCAGATAAGTACGGATGGTCGTGGGCTTGCTTGAAGCCGTTTTGGTTTCAGTGCTCGACGTCGACGAAGAAGATGTAGCGCCCCAAAGTTTCGCGCGAAGCTCTGCAGAGTCTTGGTCGGCAGTGGCGGAGATGCGACTGTTCGGCTCGTCTGCGTGAGCTTTGGGGGCGAGAAGCGTGACAGCGACTAAAGCGATAAGGAAGCTGCATGAGCGTTTTGCGGTCAAGAAGTCCATGGCTGCCCAGACTTCTCGTTATTTGCGAGATCCCGAACTATCCACTGAGAATCGCGCCAGATGATCGCTATCTCGCTCTTCATATTGCGAAAACCCTGCTGGCTTTTAACAGTGACACCATCGGCGTCAACAATCGTGCTGGGACGCTCGTTGAGGATGGTTACCACGATCAGGCCCTTGGATGGATCTGAGGGCGGAGCGATCGCTGCCACTACTTCGACGTGTGCACCAGCAACCCTCTGGTTAGCGGCAGATAGTTTTCCCACTTTAGAGACTGTGTCTTCGCAGAAGACGCAGTCGCTGTCGCTAATTGCTGACAGTGGAGTGACATTTCCGGTGGAGTAGCTGTAGTCGTAGACCTCCCAGAAGTACCGAACGAAATCTTCGGCTCCCTTCGCGCTCTTCTCCGCGGCCGGCGCCACAGGCGCCTCAACCGCAGGATCTGAGCTCACTGTTACCGCTGGCGTTGAAGTTTCACCTGGGACTGAAGTGCTGGGCCCAGGCTCCGGATCAGAACCAGACCCCGAACACCCAGCCACCAGCAAAAGGGCCCCGACCAGAACTGCTGCGCAAAAACGTCCCCCGTTCATGCGAACGAGAGTAACCAGCCCTCACCCCAAAAGCCCGTCTCGCGCAAAATCTGTGGATAACTTGCCGCCAGGATGGCCCAAACCAAGACCGGGGCAACAAACTCTGCCCCCAGCAGACTTTGTTGCCCCGGTCTTCTTGGTCAGGCTCAGCCGAACACCACAGTCTTGTTGCCGTTGATCATCACCCGGTTCTCCGCGTGCCACTCCACCGCCCGCGCCAGCACCCGGCATTCCACGTCCCGCCCCGCCGCCGCCATCCGCTCGGCCGTGGTCGCGTGGGTCACCCGGTCCACGTCCTGCTCGATGATCGGGCCTTCGTCCAGGTCGCTGGTCACGTAGTGCGCCGTGGCTCCGATGATCTTCACGCCCCGGGCATGGGCCTGCTGGTACGGCCTTGCTCCCTTGAAGCTGGGCAGGAACGAGTGGTGAATGTTGATCGCCCGCCCGCTCAGCGCCTGGCACAGCTCGGGCGAGAGCACCTGCATGTACCGGGCCAGCACCACCAGGTCGATCTGCTCGCGGTCCACGATCTCCAGCAGCTGCTTCTCGGCCTCGGGCTTGGTCGCCTTCGTCACCGGAACATGAATGAACGGGATGCCGTGCGACTGGACCAGGTCCTCGAAGTCGCGGTGATTGCTCACCACCGCCGGGATGTCGATCGGCAGCGCGCCGATCCGGTGCCGGAACAGCAGGTCGTTCAGGCAGTGCCCGAACTTCGAGACCAGGATCAGAGTGCGGCAGCGGGTCGCGGCGTCGACCAGGCGCCACTGCATCTGGAACGAGTCGGCCACGGCCAGGAACCCGGCCCGCAGGCGCTCCAGGGTCTCCACCGGGTCGAGCGCGGAGAACTGCACCCGCATGAAGAAGGTGCTGGTGCCCTGATCGGTGTCGGCGTCGTACTGCTCGCTGCGCAGGATGTTGCAGCCGTGCTGGATCAGGAAGCTGGAGACGGCGTAGACGATGCCCGGCCGGTCCTCGCACGCGAGCGTCAGGACGTACTGCCTGCGGTCGGCCGGAGCGGATCCGCCCGTGCCAAGAGGAGCAGGTGCGGATGTCGCGGTGGGATCGGCACCGGCTGTTGCGAAGGACGAAGCATCGGTCACTTCCGCAGCGTGCTTGGACGGGCACCGAACGGTCAAGAGCGGCGCCCCGGTAACCGGCGCCCGGGGCCGGTGAACCACCCGGAGTGCGGATGGCATAGCACAGTGTCAGGGATGGTCAGGCCATTCCAGAGTCGTCACGCTAAGCGAATGTTATGAGACCGGCAAAGATGCGCACGGCCCAGATTCGGGATATCGGGTGACGGCACATCAGCCGAACGTGAGAAGCCCTGGTCACAAGATCGTCGGGCGGTTTCAACACGCCGCGGCGACCTGCGCGGCGTCCGTTCTGCGAGGGTTATGAAACGGCTGCTTCGGGCAACCACTGAGCCTGCCCTGAGAATCCGCAATATGTTTTGAATGCCCTCTGACCAGCGCTGGTATGGTCTGGCCCACATTAGACGGTTGGGAGCGGGGACCCTTAGCATCACGATTCGATCTCGGTTGCGGCGAATGACCGGGATGCATCCGTACCGACCGGCCGATGGCGGCCCGAAGCTGAACCAGACGCCGGCGACCATGGGAGCGCAGAACCACCGTGACGAGCAGACGTAAAGCTCAGGCCGACGGCGATTGGCAGATGGACCTGGCTGCGGAGCGTGAGGATTCCGCTTCCGGCGGCGAAGTGCTCGACACCCGTGGCAGCAGCCGTAAGAAGTCGGAGCCCGTTCCTGCCCGCCGCAAGCGCCGGTCCGCCGCCGGTGCCCGAGTCGGTGCCGCGGGCGAGTCCTTCTTCGCCGACACCCCCGGCTCGTCACAGACCCCGGACCAGCCGGGCACCACGAGCTCCCGGAGCCGCAGCCGAGGCGAATCGGTCCGCGTCGCCGCAGCCCGCGAAGAACCGCAGCTGAGCCGCTCCGAACTGCGCGCCCGCCGCGAGCGGATGGAGAAGCGCCGCAAGCGCCGCGCCCTGCAGCGTCAGCTCACCTTCGGCCTGATCGGCCGGGAGACCGACCCGCACGCGGCCACCGAGGCGCTCCCCCAGCTCGACGAGACCCGCACCGGCTCGATCCGGGTGCGCTCGGGCCGTACCGGGGCGATCCCGCGGCACAGCACGGGTTCCATCCCCACCACCACCGGCTCGATCGCCACCCCGGCGTTCGCCGAAGAAGACGTCATCGAGGCCGACGTCACCGTCGAGGACCCGACCCCGACCGGTGAGCTGTCCCGCCGCGACCTGCGCGGCAAGCGCCCGAAGACGGGCCGCCGCTCCAACCGGGGCCCGATCGGCCGCGCGGTCAGCAACAAGCGCGCCTGGCTCGGCGCTGTGGCGATCGCCCTGGTGGTCGCCGTGCCCGCCTCCCAGCTGATCGACCGCGACTCCGACCAGAAGATCGAGGACGCGGCGCTCACCACGGACAGCCTGGAGATGCCGCCGATCACCCAGACCCGGCCGCCCTCACCGACTTCGGAAGAGCTGAAGAAGAACCAGGAGCGCCTCGGCAAGGCCACCGCCACGGCCAAGGAAGCCGCCGAGAAGAAGGCCAAGGAGACGGCCAGCAAGTCTCCCGAGGCCAGTAAGAGCAGCTCCACCACCAAGAGCGCGGCGCCCAAGACCGGTGGCACCACCCAGATCGGCCTGGCCAACCTCAGCGACAAGGCCTCCGGGCTGGGCTGGGCCTCGGGTCTGTACATGCCGGGCAGCCTGGCCAGCAACGCAGAGGGCTTCGGCGACTGGCGCGGCCGCGACCTGGACGTCATCGTGGACTGGCCGGCCCGCTCCAACTGGGACGATCTGATCAACCCGGACTGGCTGTACCGCAGCTGGAAGAACACCTCCTACACCAAGTCGTTCGGTTTCCCGCCCTTCCCGGAGGACGGCAGCACCCTGCAGGCCTGCGCGGCCGGGGACTACAACGGCAAGTGGAAGCAGATCGCCCAGGGCATCAAGGACGCCGGCATCTCGGACAGCACGATCATCCGGCTGGGCTGGGAGTTCAACGGTGACTGGTACGACTGGCAGGCCGGTGACGCCGAGGCCTTCGCCGGCTGCTGGCGCCAGGTGGTCACCTCGGCCGAGTCCGTGGCCCCCGC
Source organism: Kineosporia babensis (assembly GCF_021129305.1). GTDB lineage: Bacteria > Actinomycetota > Actinomycetes > Actinomycetales > Kineosporiaceae > Kineosporia > Kineosporia babensis. The sequence goes on from NZ_JAJOMB010000012.1 coordinate 83,944, forward strand.
ACTGACCTGGGACTGGAACGTCAACCGGGGCGTCAGCGCCGGTCTGTCCGACCCGACCAAGGCCTACCCGGGCAACGAGTACGTGGACATCATCGGTGTCGACTCGTACGACATGTGGCCCGGCGCCACCAACGAGGAGACCTGGAACCAGCACCTGAACGGCAAGCAGGGGCTGAAGTACTGGGCCAACTTCGCCAAGAGCCACGGCAAGAAGATCAGCGTGCCGGAGTGGGGCGTCTACCCGGGCACCGCCAACGCGCAGAGCAACGGCGGCGACAACCCGTACTACATCGGCAAGATGAAGGACTGGTTCGAGAGCCTGGGCGACCAGCTCGCCTACGAGGCCTACTTCAACGAGGACGACGGCTACTACGCGGGCTCGATCTACGGCAGCGGGCAGAACCCCAAGGCCGCGGCCAAGTACAAAGAGGTCTACGGCAACTAGCCGACCCTGACGAGAACGGCTTCCGGGAAAACCTTCCTGGAGGCCGTTCTTGGTTTTGGAAGGACCAAGAATGGAAAACGTTTGTGGTCACCCCAAAGGCGACCAGAACGTCCGTCATTGGTGGCCTTTCAGATCCCGCCGATGCGCGTGGCGGCTCGCGCCGGCGGCGGGCAAATGAGGTGTGGTCGGGTTTTACAGAATCGCGTCCTCGATCTGCTCCACGATCACGCACCAGTAGAGGTCTTTCGCGATCGCGGCCTCGTCCACCGCGGTGAGTTGCTTCTTCAGCAACCTCAAGCGCTTGCGGCGGGGCACCAGCGGCTCCTCACCCTCGGCCGCCGGCTCACCCGCGTAGAACTCGTCGAAGGCCTTCAGGAAACCGCGGAAGGTGTCCATCGTGGTGTTCAGCAGGCTGGGCGTGCTCGGGGTGGGATCCAGCAGGAACAACCGGCCTTCGGCGTCGATCCCGATCTCCTGGTAGGACGAGACCGCCCCGAGCACCGTGAAGTCCCGTCCGCCCATCTCCTGGACGCGGGCCGGGCGGTCGTCGAGGGTGATGCCGAAGCGCAGCTCTTCCATGCCCGGAGTTTATGGCTTTGACCAGCGAAGGCCGGATCCGCCCGAGGGCAGTACGCGGGCCGGGTGGCCAAGCTCTCGACTGCCCACCGGCACACGTTGGTAGGATGGTCGGCGCCGCAACTGGCGTTCGGGTGGGTCACCACCGGGAAGCGGTGAGTCGTCGTCTTCGGGTCGTTCGCCTGGGCCCGGGGTCACTGGGGCGCACCTGCCCCTGCCCGCCCGACGACCGCTACTCGCTAGGAGCCCGAGCGCATGACCGAAGCCACCACCAGCCGTGCGATCACGCAGACTTCGCTGGCCGACGCCGACCCGGAACTGGCCGCTGTTCTCGGCCAGGAACTCGGCCGCCAGCGGGGCACGCTGGAGATGATCGCCAGCGAGAACTTCGCCCCCCGCGCCGTGCTCGAGGCGCAGGGTTCGGTGCTCACCAACAAGTACGCCGAGGGTTACCCCGGCAAGCGTTACTACGGCGGCTGCGAGTACGTCGACGTCGCCGAGGAACTGGCCCTCAGCCGGGTCAAGTCGCTGTTCGGCGCCGAGTACGCGAACGTGCAGCCGCACTCCGGCGCGCAGGCCAATGCCGCCGCCATGCACGCCCTGATCCGCCACGGTGACGGCATCCTGGGCCTGGAGCTGGCCCACGGTGGCCACCTCACCCACGGCATGAAGATCAACTTCAGCGGCCGGCTGTACGACGTGGCCGCCTACGGCGTGGACCCGAAGACGTTCCTGGTCGACATGGACGTGGTGCGCGAGAAGGCGCTGGCCCACCGGCCCAAGCTGATCGTGGCAGGCTGGTCGGCCTACCCCCGCCAGCTCGACTTCGCCGCCTTCCGGGCGATCGCCGACGAGGTCGGCGCCTACCTGATGGTGGACATGGCGCACTTCGCCGGCCTGGTCGCCGCCGGTCTGCACCCCAACCCGGTGCCCTACGCCCACGTCACCACCAGCACCACGCACAAGACGCTGGCCGGCCCGCGCGGCGGCATCATCCTGGCCAACAGCGACGAGCACGCCAAGAAGTTCCAGTCCGCGGTGTTCCCGGGCCAGCAGGGCGGCCCGCTGATGCACGTGATCGCCGGTAAGGCGGCCGCGTTCAAGATCGCCCACGGCGAGGAGTTCAAGGACCGCCAGGCCCGCACGCTGCGCGGCGCCAAGATCCTGGCCGAGCGCCTGACCGCCGAGGATGCCACCAAGGCGGGCATTTCCGTGCTCACCGGCGGCACCGACGTGCACCTGGTCCTGGTCGACCTGCGCGAGTCCACTCTGGACGGCCAGCAGGCCGAGGACCGGCTGCACGAGATCGGCATCACGGTCAACCGCAACGCCGTGCCGTTCGACCCGCGCCCGCCGATGGTTACCTCCGGCCTGCGGATCGGTACCCCCGCGCTGGCCACCCGGGGCTTCGGCGACGAGCAGTTCACCGAGGTCGCCGACGTGATCGCCGCCGCCCTGCAGCCCACCTGCGACGTGGACGCGCTGCGCAAGCGGGTAGACGCGCTGGCCGCCGACTTCCCGCTGTACGAAGGTCTGGAGAGCTGGTGAGCGCCAAGCTTCTCGACGGCAAGGCCGCCGCGGCCGCCATCCGGGCCGAGCTCACCGAGCGGGTCGCCGCGCTGCAGGCCAAGGGCATCGTCCCTGGTCTGGGCACGGTTCTGGTCGGGGAAGACCCGGGCAGCGCCAAGTACGTGGCGATGAAGCACGCGGACTGCCTCGAGGTCGGGATCAACAGCATCCGCGAGGATCTGCCCGCCGACGCCACCCAGGCCCAGGTCGAGGACGCGATCAAGCGGCTGAACGACGACCCGGCCTGCACCGGTTACATCGTCCAGCTGCCGCTGCCCAAGGGCCTGGACTCCGACCGGGTGCTCGAGCTGATCGACCCGGACAAGGACGCGGACGGTCTGCACCCGACCAACCTCGGCCGCCTGGTGCTCAACGTCAACGCGCCGATGACGTCGCCGATCCCGTGCACCCCGCACGGCATCGTGGATCTGTTGCTGCGCAACGACATCGACCTCAAGGGCAAGGAGGTCTGTGTGGTCGGCCGCGGCGTCACCGTCGGTCGCCCGCTGGGCCTGCTGCTCACCCGCCGCGAGCTCAACGCCACGGTCACGTTGTGCCACACCGGTACTCGGGACACGGCCGAGCACGTTCGCCGGGCCGATGTGGTGGTTGCCGCCGCGGGTGTGGCCAACATGATCACTGCCGACATGGTCAAGCCGGGCGCCGTGGTTCTGGACGTCGGCGTCAGCCGTACGGTTGCGGACCCGGTCACCGGAAAGTCCAAGCTGGCCGGTGATGTCGCGCTCGACGTGCGCGAGGTGGCCGGCTGGGTGGCGCCCAACCCCGGTGGGGTCGGGCCGATGACCCGGGCCATGCTGCTGGCCAACGTGGTCGAGGCCGCCGAAAGGCAGTAAGAGCGTAAGTGCAAATGGGGGACGTCGGTGACCACCGACGTCCCCCATTTGGGTTTAGCTCTGTTTGAGTTGGCGCAGAGCAAGTTCCGCGTAGAGCGCTGCCCCTTGCGGCAGCACCGAATCGTCGAACATGGCGTGCGGGGAATGATTGCTCGGCGCGGTTTCCGGATCGCGCCCCGGTGGGCAGGCTCCGATCAGAACCATTGCCCCCGGAACCCTTTCGAGAACCCGGGAGAAATCCTCGGTGCCGGTCAGTGGCCGGGGGAGCACAAACGTCCTTTGTTCGCCGAAAAGCTCAGCGGCCGTCTCGAAGGCGAAACTGGTTGCGCTGGAGTCGTTCATCGTGACCGGGCACTCGTCCAGGTATTCGATGCTCACCTCCACCCCGTGCGCGTCGGCGATCCCGTTGCAGACCTGGTGCACCACCTCGCGCACCTTGCGCCGCACACCCCGGTCGAAAGTGCGCACGGTGGCCTCGAATCCGGCGGTGTCCGGAATGACGGTGTGCTTCGTACCGGCCTTGAGCTTGCCCACGGTCAGCACCGCGGCCTCGAAAGCATCAATGCGGCGGGTGATCGCGGTCTGCAGCGCCATCACCATCTCGCAGATGGCCGGCACCGGATCATGCGCCAGATGCGGTGAGGCAGCATGCCCGCCGTACCCCCGCGCAGTAACGAAAAGCCCGTCCGCAGCGGCCATCACCGCGCCCGGCTTGGTGGCCACAACGCCTCGCGGTACCTGGTTCGGCAGCACATGCAGCGCGAACGCCTTGTCCGCCGCCCGGCCGGCCGCCCCCAGCACGCCACCCTGAATCATCTTCGCCGCGCCCTGGTAACCCTCCTCGCCCGGCTGGAACATCAGCACCACGTCACCGTTCAGCTGATCACGCCGGTCGCACAGCAGCCGGGCCGCCCCTGCCAGCATCGCCGTGTGCAGATCATGGCCGCAGGCGTGCATCGCGCCGTCCACCGTGGAACGGAACTCGACGTCCACCTCTTCGTGCACCGGCAGCGCGTCCATGTCGGCCCGCAGCAGCACCACCGGCGCCTGCTCCGGCTCCGCCGCGGCCCCACCTCTCAGCACAGCCGTGACCGAGCCGATGTCCGCGCCCGCCGTGATCTCCAGGTCCAGCCCGTCCAGGGCCTGAAGCACCGCCTGCTGGGTGCGTTGCAGCTTCAGCCCGATCTCGGGGCGCCGATGCAGCCGATGCCGCAGCTCGGCGAGATCGCCACTGATCCCGGCCGCGTCCTCCAGAAGGCTCATGACAAGTTGTCTACCCTCTCCGGCGCCGCTGTGACAGGGGTTTCATGCAAAGCCGTATCGATCTGGTCGCCCGAGTGGGGTGACCGGTCGGTAATCCGCAGCTTTCGGGCGGCCGATTCGGGTGACAAGAGACGGCCGGACCGGCTGGACCGGCGGTTCGGGCCGGCTCAGCCCAGGGCGTTCTTCTGCTGCTCCAGGCTCTTCTTCACCTGCTCCTCGTTGAACGGGACCATCGCCGCCGCCCAGCTCGACGCCCGCTGGAACGGTTCGCCGAAGCCCTGCTGCTTGGCCCGCCTGAACTTCGCCCCGCCCTCCTTGCTCGAGCAGTCGATCGTGAAGACCTGGTCCACCTTCACCGCGCCGGCCCCGAAGCAGTAGACCGGGTCGAAGTCCAGACCGACGGTGAAGGCCCCCTGCATCCCGATCCCGGCGATGTCGGAGGTACCGGCCTTGGTGGCCTTGGCGGTCGCCTTGACCTTCATCACGCAGGACTTGCTGGTGCACTTGCCGGACTCCGCAGACACCGTGACCGTGTACCGGGCGTCGAAGATGCCGTTCATGTCGGTGACCACGTCGGACAGGTCGTCGTAGATCTTCTGGGCCTGGGACGCGTTCATCAGGAGCACGTCGGTTCCCTTGAACTCGCTTACCCTGGGCACGTATTCGCGCGGGGTGTTGCTGGAGAAGGCCACGCCGTCGACCTTCGGCCGGGTGCCGAGCTCGTTGCCCTCCTCACTCTCGGGCGCGGGCGGCGAGCCTTCAGAGGCGATGGCGTCAGGGGCGAAGAACGTGGCGGGCAGATGCACGAAGGTGTACGGCGCGGTCGGGGTGATGTACATGTTTCCGTAGGAGGTACCGAGCATCATCACCTCCTGGCCGTCCCGCTGCACGATGGTGGGCTCGGCATCCGGATCGTTCTCCGGGGTGCGCAGGTCGGAGAGGCTGTCGTTGGCGTAGGGGTCCGGGGCGAAGTCGGTGGTCGGCTCCTCGAGCGTGTCCAGCAGACGCTGGCCGAGCGTCGCCGGGGTGGCCGGCAGCACGGTCTCCGTTTCCAGGTCCGCGAGATGGGCGTTGTCCACCCGGACCCAGGGATCCCGGGGGAAGTCGCGCATGGAGAAGGCGGTCGGCAGGAGCTTCTGCATCTCCAGGCTTCCCGCCTGCAGCAGAGTCTGGCCGTTGATCCGGGCGATCGGCCGGTCGAGCACGCCGTAAGTGCCGTTGAGCGTGCCGTCCTTGCCCATCCGGATGTTGTAGTCGTAGCCGCTCAGGGCGAGCCCAGGGGAGTTCTTGAGCGCGTTGGCAGCCTCCACGAAGGGCGCCGCCAGTTCCGACGACGCGGCGCCACTGACCAGTTGGCCGTCACCACCACCGCCACCGATGGGGCTGTCTGTCCCGGGGCGCACCACGATCAACGCCACCACGGCGATCAGCGCGAGCGCGACCCCGGCTCCGATGCCGCCCATGATCAGCTTCTTGTTCCGCGGCTTCCCGCCGGTGGGCTGATTCCCCGGGTTCCAGTTGCCCTGCGGGCCGAACTGCTGCGGTGGGCCCGACTGCCAGCCCGGAGCACCGGAATTGAAGGTCTGGCCACCGAAACCGTAGGGCTGCGGCTGTGCGTACCCAGCACCCTGGTCCGGGCCGGAGCCCTGGCCGAACCCGGAGCCCTGGCCGTAGCCTTGCCCGTAGCCGGAACCTTGTCCGTAGCCCGAGCTTTGGCCGCCGAACTGACCCATGCCAGAGCCCGGCGGCGGGGGAGCAGGCTGGTTCCACTGCTGCGGCGCGCCCGGCGGAGTCCAGCCCGGCGGCGGGGGAGTAGGTGACTGGCCAGAAGCGTTGGAACCCGAGGTGCCGGCGGTCTGCTGGTCCGGCTTGTCCTGTGCCACAGGTTCCCCACCGGTCACCGCCTTGGACTCCTGATCGCCCGCATCCTGCTGATTCGCCACTGCGTCACACCCCAGACAAACGACTTCCTAGCAGCCCTCAGAGGTCGGGCCCGGGCAAACCTTAAACAGGACTCAACAGCCCCAGAACACGCAGACCTGGGCCGATGCCGTACCCAGAGCCCGCGGTGCACACTCCCCGACAGCCGCCACCTAGGTCGCTCACAGGTTGATCGCGTGCTGCCGGAGAGAGCCTGCGAGGCAACGAGAACCCGCATCCAACGCCCTCAGCCTTCTGTCGGCCGGGTCGTCGGCGCCCAGGTGACCTGCCCAGATGTACTTCCCAGAAAGAGTTCGTCCGGGCAATCCGGTCGGCCGTCCACATCCGCGACCTCGCGTGGCCAGGTCGGGGGGCATCGCCTCGATGCGGCAAGATGTCACGATGAGGATCGCCACCGCCAACGTCAACGGAATCCGTGCCGCCGAACGCCGCGGTATGCCCGCCTGGCTGGCCGAACGGCAGCCCGACATCCTCTGCCTGCAGGAGATCCGGGCCGACGACCCCACCCTGATGAAGATCATGGGCGAGGGCTGGCACGGCGTGCACGAGGAGTCCGCCACCGCCAAGGGCCGCGCCGGCGTGGCCGTGCTGTCCCGCACCGAGCCCGCCGAGGTCCGCACCGGCCTGGGCTCCTTCCTGGGCGCAGGCCGCTGGGTCGAGGCTGACTTCACCCTGGCCGACGGCGGCCTGCTGACGGTGGTGTCGGTCTACGTGCACACCGGCGAGGCCGAAACCCCCAAGCAGGACGAGAAGTACCGGTTCCTCGACGAGATCCGGGAGCGGATGAACAAGCTCGCCGCGGACGGCCGGCACCTGCTGGTCTGCGGCGACTTCAACATCTGCCACCGCGAGGCCGACCTGAAGAACTGGAAGGGCAACCTGAAGAAGTCCGGCTTCCTGCCCGCCGAGCGCGCCTGGATGGACTCGCTGTTCGACGAGGACGGCTTCGTGGACGTGCACCGCAAGCTGGCGGGGGAGGGGCCGGGGCCCTACACGTGGTTCTCCTGGAGGGGCAAGGCTTGGGATAGCGCAAGTCGTAAATCTACCCCGTGTATTAGTGCAGGTCAGAGCGTTACGAAGGGTGCTTACGCGTCGTGCTGAGGGTTGCTACTGCCAACGTGAACGGTATCCGGGCTGCTGAGCGGCGGGGGATGCCTGCCTGGCTCGCTGAGCGTCAGCCGGACATCCTCTGCCTCCAAGAGATCCGCGCGGACGATGCGACGCTCATGAAGATCATGGGTGAGGGCTGGTACGGGGTGCATGAAGAGTCGGCCTCGGCCAAGGGGCGGGCCGGCGTTGCTGTGCTGTCTCGGACTGAGCCGGTGGCGGTGCGCTCTGGCTTGGGCTCGTTCCTCGGTGCTGGGCGCTGGGTTGAGGCTGACTTCGCTCTGACGCCTTCTGCTGAAGGAGAGCCTTCGCTCTTGACGGTGGTGTCGGTGTACATCCACACCGGTGAGGCTGACACACCGAAGCAGGATGAAAAGTACCGGTTCATGGATGAGATCCGGGAGCGGATGAACAAACTCGCTGCTGATGGTCGGCATTTGCTGGTGTGCGGTGACTTCAACATCTGCCATCGCGAGGTGGATCTGAAGAACTGGAAAGGCAATCTGAAGAAGTCTGGGTTCTTGCCGCGGGAGCGAGCCTGGATGGATTCGTTGTTCCATGAGGACGGGTTTGTGGATGTCCATCGGAAGATGGCCGGCGAAGGGCCTGGGCCTTATACATGGTTTTCATGGAGAGGCCGCGCATGGGATACAGGAGCCGGTTGGAGAATTGATTATGCTATCGCAACCGACAGTCTTGCCGAAATGGTTGAATCTACTGAGGTTGATCTCGCTCCAACGTATGACCAACGTTGGAGTGATCATTCCCCTGTGATTTTGGATGTAGTGTTCAGTTAATTGGCCGAGCGCTTCTACGATCGGCTGCCAAGCCAGGATCGGCGGCTCCTAGTTGGGAAATGGGTTCTCCCGTGGTAACTGAATAACTTGTCAAGATTTTTCAAGTCGGCGCAAGAATCTGGAAAGAACGCTGTCCAACTCAATTGGATCGTGGACCGCTTCAGCCACGACTCGATCTACGAAGGCTACACCGGCCTCGTGTAGCAGATGTTCACGTGATGTGTCCAGAGCTCGGCGGGCATTGTGGTGAGGGCCGTCTACTTCCAACACGCCAGCTCGCCCTTTGTAGGTGACTAAAAAGTCCGGCTCCCATGTCCTCCCCAGCACTCGACCACCTGCGAGAGGGAAAACGGCGATCGTTTCTTGTTTGGGAAGGGCTTCCTGAAGCCTTTTCAAGGCGAGGTACACTTTTTGTTCGCCTTCGTTAGTGAAGAACAGATAATCAGTCGACCATCGGGGCGGTCCTTGACGCAACTTTCGCCCCTGGTTGGTAGGCCGCTTTGGCGGCTCCAGTTCCCCAAGAAGTCGTGCACGCCAATCGGGACCAACTTCGGGCAGGATTTCACGGAGACCGACGTTGAAATCCCTGTACCTCAGGCGCTTGCTTACTTCGGCGCATGTATTGTGAAGTGCTTTAACCCATTCTCGGGGAATAGCTGACTGCTGCTCCGGCAAGACTTCGAGCCAAAGTTCGTACTCTTCGTACTCATGGTCGTATTCAATCGCAAACGATTGAACCTCGAGAAAACGTAACGCTTTCTCTTTATCTCCTCGCTGTAGCAACAAGGTCAATGCGTGAGCCAATACAGCCTCTCCCATTGCCTCCATCCGTGAATCCCCTTGCAGTTTCGGATCTTCTAAGATTTCGCGGAACGTCAATGCACGTTTGGACTGCTCGTCACGATCGCCTGACACTGCTGTTCGCTCCCATCGATCTCTACAGTCGGGTTGCACATCCTAGAGTCCGCCGACACTCACCGGAACAGTTCTCCAAGGCGGAGTGGACCTAGCCAGGCATGCGGTCAAACTAAGAGTGACCGAAGGACGAGGTAAACAGCCCTTGGAGCGTCACTGATCTGCCGTTATGGACAGGATCCTGGGCGCGGCCTCGCCAAGGGCAAACAGGTGGGTCGTGTTGCTCCAGCCAGATAGGTCTTGGCGAGAGCTGTGGCATCGCACAGAGCGTTCTAAGTCCAACCCAGCTTGCCGACGCTAGTCGCGAACGCTGGCGAGTCAGCGTCTCGTCAACTCTCATGCTGAGGTACAGTCGGCCTTGTGCCCATAGAGTTGTCATGCCGCGTGGTTTTTCTCGCGAGTCCGGGTGGCCTTGCGGATGAGCGGGAGGCATGTCGGCGTCTCATAACTGAGTACAACGAGCGGGACTCACTCCAAAGCAGGTCAAGTTTCTTCCTTCATGCTTGGGAAGACGCTCCAGGCGGAGTTGGACGACCCCAAGAACTTATCAATGCGAAGCTAGACGAGTGCGATTTTACCCTACTGTTGATGGGGGATTGGTGGGGCAGTCCGCCAGATAATGAGGGCGCACATACGTCAGGCACTGAAGAAGAGTTTTATCGGTCCTTGGAATTACTCGCCAAGGAGGATGCCCCGATGAGAGACATATTTGTCGCGTTCAAAGCGATTCCTCCTGCGCAACTTCGAGACCCGGGACCAAGCCTTCAGACGGTGCTGGCATTTCGCCAAAGACTAGAGGCGTCCAAGCAGATTATGTACGAAACGTTCGACTCTCTGGAGAATCTTGAGCACCGAGTCCGGCGAAGATTAGTCGAATGGGCAAAACCGCTTGAAACGAAAATTGCCAAGAAGGTGACTCTCCCCGGACCTGATACTGCAGGTTCTGGAACCGGAGCGAGTAAGGAGGATTACCTCAGATCTGCTCGCGAGGAAGCGAGAGCCAAACTACTGACGCAAGCTGACACGTCTTATGCCTTGGCAACTAGGGAAGGAGACCCGGATGCCCTGCTTGAGTACGCCAAATTCATGCGTCGCACTGGCCGGTTCGAACAGGCCCTGGACCTCAATCAGCAGGTGATAAGTAGTTCCACTACTGCGTCACTCCAAACACCCGCTGAGACTGCAGCGAGGGTCAGCGCCCTAGCGAATAACGGAGTGATAAGACGAAAGCAGGGAAAATTCGCAGACTCGCTCTTTGCCTTGACCGAGGCGGTTGCCACTTCCAAGCAGGGACATCTCGAAAAGAGTGACGAGTATTGCTATGCCCTGGACAATCTCGGCTATACGCTTCTTCAGCTAAACCGCCCAGATGAAGCGCTGCAAGCATTCCAGGAATCATACGAAGTGCGCGAAGCCCACGGCGACAGCGACAAGAAGGCCCAGTCTGCAGTAAATCTGGGCAGGCAGCTACTGATGCATTCCAAGTTCGCGGAAGCCTTGAGTCATTTCGAAGAATCGGACCAACTTTTGCTCAATAGTCAAGACCATCATCTTCGCGCAAACGCAAAGGCTGGTCTGGCCGAGAGTCTAATAGAGCTAGGACGCGACGAAGAGGCAATGCCGGCAGTTCGCGAGGCGCTCGAACTGAATGAACGCCTTCAAAGTATCGACGGGCTCAGTATCGCGCATGGACTAATGGGTCGACTAGCTCTTAATGCTGAAGCATGGGATACAGCCGAGTTTCATCTGACACAAGCTTCTGATCTATCTGAAAGACTGGATAATCCACATGGAAAAGGAGTTCTACTAGCATTCTTGGGAATACTGAAGCTGAAACAAGGAAAAACTGAGCAAGCTGCGACGGCTGCTCTAGCAGCCGAAGAGATACACGCCAAGTTTCCCAATCAATCGCTCAGGCGGAAAATTGATAATTTAAATAGACTCTTTAGGTAACTTGAAACCATTTTCGGCTTGGCCAGATGAAGCAGGTCAATGGGTATCCTGAGATAGAGCCGCACCCTGTATCAATGAGTGCATATTTATCTGTGATTAAAGGGACCCCCCTTGCCTGTACGGCATGGCCAAAGACTCCGTACAACGGCTTACCTTTGATCTCATTCAACATGGGGGCGTGTGCTGCTCGTAGATCAGCCTGCTGGTATACCTCTTCAAGGTCACGAAGAAACCGAATGTGAGATGCGGGCATTCGGTCTGAGAGCGATTCGGAACTGGCCCTGCGTGGGTAGGCGCTTAGAGTCGCTGCCCCGCCAATTCGAATAAACCCGGCAGAGTTGTTTTCGTCAATAGCGCGGAGAAGCGCTTCTTCGTGGTGACCACGCAAGAAGTGAGTGTCTGGGAGATTGGCCTTCAGATCTATGAGAAAATCCAGGACCTGGCGGGATTGATCACCCCGATTTATGTAGTCTCCAAGGAACACAAGCCTTTCGGCCTGGGTACTGGCTAGTGAAACTATTTTCACTAGCGGATCTAGTTGGCCATGGACGTCGCCGACAAAGGCAGTGACCATTCCATTTGCGGCCTTCATAGCACAACCTTATCGAGCGCATCGTAGTCAATCTCGTCGTCGAATCCGTGAAGCGCGAATGCGGCGAAGTTTGAGAGGTCCCGATCGCTCGACCAGGTGCCCTCTGCGAGTTCCTCCAAGCTTCCAAAAGGATTGGATTTAAGGCCGCCGCAAAGCTCGTGCAAGCGCGAGCGCAGTTCAAGGAAAGTCTCCTCGGATGCGGGTAGCTGAACTTTTTTATGTGACGAGAGTAGCGGGATCAGATCCATGTCTCTGTTTCGGGTAGCGATCTCTTTTACCGAGAAACAGGGAGCGCCGTCTTGGAGTGCCTTGGTGTAAAGGGCAGATCGAAGTAGGTACCGGGCTACCTTCGTTAGGCCGACGATGTGCTCGACAAGATCACGCCGCGAGGCATCTATTACCGGCGTTAGCCCTTTAATGCGGTATGCGACTTTGGTCGGGTCGGGCGAGTCGATTGAAGCGAGCATCTGGGCAAGATCGTTGTTTCTGTCTAACAGTATCTTGCCGTCGCGCTTCAAGTGGTAGCCAAAAAGCGTTCCAGAAGTTGCCCGCAACTGCGATTCGCTGTAGGAGGAGAAGCTGATGTTTTCGTGAATTGGATGTTTCCCTGGGGAAATATAGTTCAGGGCCAGTACATCCAGGTCGGAGTGCTCATCAACATCACCCCTGGCCCAACTTCCATATGCCAATAGGCACTGAAATTGCCCCGGAAGGCTCGCGCGAAGATCCGCTTGAACACTTCTAGGCACCTGTAGGGAGGTTAGCGACCTGCTGATTTCGCGCCAGTTGGTGGCGGTACGGTCACGGTCAACTGTCATGGCCACCATCCGGACTCGAAAGGAGATCGATCTACCGCTGGATGGTCTCCCTGGTCAGCGCACATTGCCCAGAATGATAGACCATCAATTGGAGGACACCTCTTCGTTCCTCCACGGCGCATCAGGGTCTCCTAGGGTCTCGAGCATCAAGTTGCACCAGGTGGCTGCAGCGCCGGCTGCGAGGCGTGCATGCCTTGGTCGAATCCACCCCGGAACCGATTCCCGTCCATGACCGACACCGACTTGATTGCGAAGCTCCGTTACGCCCTGAGTTAGACGAGTAAGCGATCCAAGTATTGTTTTGAGGGCCTTCGCCTCTTCGGTCGCTCCATCCTTGACGCCTGCTGCATGCAACTTTAAGCATTGTTGCGCTTGCGTAACCAGAGCAGGTAAATCGCTTTTTGAATTGAACTCGATTCTCCGCTCGCGTAGGACAAGTTTAGCGGTGCTTTCGACTAGGTCCTTAGCAACACTGACGGCAAGCCGTGGATCAGAATCCACGCTAGCTGAGAGCCTTCGAAGGTTCTCAGTAATTGCTGCTGAGTCGGCTAGGGCGTTCATCGCGGGGGCAGCCATCTCGCCAGCTGGAATTTGATCCTGTAACCGATGGAAGTGTGCAAGGGTGGGTTCGAAAACGGCAGTCACCATGCTGCGCCTAGCGGCCCATGATCCTTGTCCGCCATGAGAAAGCCAATAGGTCCTGAACGTCGTGAAGTCCTGCCAAGGACAAACAAATGAGATACCGAAACGCTTACAGATGGACTTGAGCGCGCGTAAGGCTAAGCGCGCCTCTTGATCGGTGATGCGTTCTCCGCCGCTCGTGCCGTACGTGTTGAACTCACCGTGCAGCAAAAGAGATAGAGATTCGCCAGCATCAAGATCGGAAACGCCCGGCACCGGTGCTTGCCGCAACTCATCCAGCAGGTCGGTTTTCAATTGGAGGCGTGGCAAACCCCAAGGGTCTGAAACCGCCGACGATGGATGAAAGAAATCCTCTGGATCTAGCAACCAAAATCATCCCTTTCGGATTCGAGGACGTTCCGCGCCTGAGGCCGAATATAGCAAGAGTTGAACGTATGGAAGCTCGTTTGGGTTGACCCGGGAGGCCCCTTGCCATACATGTGCACCCGAGGGCGTTTTCTGGCTGCTAGGGAGTGATTTTGCGTAGCTCGTCGGAGACTTGCTTCCAAGGAAACCGGACGGGGGCCGACTCGCTACCCCCGTCTGCAACTGTGCGATCGGTCAGAACTAGCGTGACGCCGTCTTCGCGCAGATGCGCAAGACTTCGCCTATAGGCTCCGTGCGAAGCGAGAGCGCGATTCATCCAAGGAGCAACGATGACAGGCTTGTCGGCACCGATCGCTTCGCAAACGATGCCAACGGCAAGAGTGTCCGATATTCCCTGTGCGATTTTATTTATGGTGTTGAAACTGGCAGGCGCAACCACGATCGCGTCTGCCATTGGCAAAACGTCGGGGTCGTCGGGATGTTTGTAGTGAGACCTGACGGGATGCCCGGTCAAGTCGAACAGGTGGGTTGAATCGACGAAGCGTGAACCCATTGGAGTTGTGACTGCACAAAGGTCCCAACCATCGGCCTTCGCGCTTTTCACGAACTCATACGACTCATCTGCGTTGCTAACTCCGCAGATGATCAAGTACAGAACCCTTTTGGCGCCGCTCACCTGGCAACTCCTGTCGATAGCGCTCGGGCAATGTCGATCCGTCGTTAGAATGTCACCCTCCGGTGCATCGATAGCGAGGGGGGTCGCATGGGTGACGTCGAGAACACCGGTGCGCGCATCCGCCAATACCGCAGGGCACGCGGGCTGAGCTTGGATCAGGCGGCCGGGCTGGCTGGCATCAGCAAGGGGTACCTATCCAGGCTGGAGCGCGGGGAACGCTCGGTGGACTCGCGGGCTCGGTTGACGTCGATCGCTCAGGCGCTGGAAGTCTCGGTGGCTGATCTGACCGGTCAGCCGTACGCCCCGCGCGAGCAGAAACATGCGGACGCTCATCGTGGGGTGCAGGCGACGCGGTTGGCGCTGCTCGATCCAGAAGGGCCGGGGCGGTCTGAGGAAGAAGTTGCCGCCATCATCGATGGCCTGGACCAGATCATGGCTCGGTGCGACCTCGTGGATGAGGCACGCATCGTGCCCAATGTCCTGCGTTGGACTCAGCAGCTTGCCGATGAGACGGGTTCGCCTGAGGCTCATCGGCGCGTGGCGATAGCGGCGTACACGGCGATCTTCTACGCGCGGAACATGGGGGAGTTCGACCTCGCCTGGATGGCCGCGGAGAGGCTGCGGTCTGCGGCTGAGGCGTCGAATGATCCGGCGACGCTGGGGCTTGCGGCGTACGGGCAGGCTCACGCGCTGACGCCTTCGGGAGCGTTGAGGCGGGCGGCTTCTGTTGCTCAGTCTGGTTTCGATGCAAGTGATCTGGGTGAGAGCGAGAGCCTTGCTGCTCGGGGTTCTTGCCTCTTGGTGGGCGCGGCGACCAATGCGAGCTTGGGCAACATCGATACGGCTCGGGCTCAGTTGGACGACGCGATGAGCCTGGCGGCCCGGGTTGAGGAGCCGACGATGGTCGCGCGGCACACGTCATTCAGTTCGTGGAACGTGATCATGCATCGCGTGGCTGTCGAGGTGGAGTCGGGCAACCCGGCGGCGGCGCTGGAGACTGCGCGTCCGTTGGCATCTCGGCCGGTGAAGCAGCGCGAGCGGATGTCGTACCTCTGGGTCGACATGGGACGCGCGTTCTCGCGGATGGATCGGCATCGCGACGCGATCGATGCGTTCCGGCGGGCTGAGCGCTCTGCGCCCCTACGGGTTCGGCTGAGCCCGGTGGTCCGCGATGGCGTGCGGGATTTGCTCAACCAGAGTCACCGCAGGGTGGCCGGCGCTGAACTGCGTGGGCTGGCCGAGCGTTGCGGAGTCCTCGGCGAGGTATAAGGGGGTTGCCAATCTGGCAACCTTTCGACCCTTGCGCGACTGCACCCTGTAGGGCATGCGAGGGATTACGTGGGGACGCCGTCGCGGGGCGATCGTGACGGGGAGAGCGCAACCGGTCCAAGACGTGGGGACGAACCCGCGTCCGATGCTGTTCGGGTACCAGACGGTGCGGCCGGACTCGTCCGATGACGAAGTGACGAACGGGCGGCGGCTTCTGGTCGCGTACGCCGCTCTGGAGGGGTACACCCTCGGCGAGATCTTCTTGGAATGGACGCCGGGGACGTCCTTCTCGGCGTTGTCCGCGCTGGTGGTTACGGCTGAGCGGTGCAGGGTTCGAACGGTCGCGGTGCCTTCGGCGCTCGACCTGGGGCGTCTGCCACGTGTTCAGGAGCTGGTGCGGCGCAAGCTGGAGAGCGGTGGGTTGACCGTTCTCGTCCTCCAATCGATGGAGCCGCAGGCTGTGCGGCGGTGGTCCGCGTGAGCGAGGCGATTGCTGGTCCGCGCATTCCCATCCGTGGCCTTGTCCCCGGTTCCCTTCGGCGCCTTCGGCCGGCACTCGTGGCGAAGGGGTCGTCGAACTTGTGGACGGGGCGTCTCGAGTTCGCGGTCACGGATCGGCAGGGACGGCGGGTCGCCGATGCGTCGATCGTGGCCCGCCTCGATCACGTGATGATCTGGTTCGGGCCGACCTGCCTGGCGGTCGTCGATCGGGATCGGCTCCGTCGTTGGCTCCATGCTCCGGCTCGTCCGCTGGAACAGGACGACATCGCGTTGGAGCGGACGAATGAGGGACGTTTGTCGCTGAGCATCGCGGGTCGGCTGCCGGAACTCGTCCCCACCGGGGTCGTCGACACCCTGTACCGCTGGGTGTGAGCCGAGTGATCGAGCCCGTGGCAGTCGTCCTCAATCAAACCGCTCTGGTCAAGGCGTTGGAGCGCGTGAACGTCGTGGCTCTTGCGGTCACCGAGGAGCGGGAGGCCGGGCGGTTCACGGTCTTTCTGCACGGACCGGCCGGCCAATGGGCTCACGGCGTCGCGATGCGAAGGGTTGCTGCGATCCCCGGTGTCTTCGGCGTCGAGGAGGAGCCCGGGGTCCCCACCATCCTCCGCGTGACGGTCGCGGCGGTCGATCGAGGGGAGACGGCCGCATGAGATGAAGCTGAGGCCGGGCCACCCCGTTTCCTATGCGGGGAGAAGGGTGGCCCGGCTGGAACGTGTCACGTCCCGGTGTCGGATGGTACCGGGGCGTAGTCGGCGTGCGTGATAAATCGGACGCGCGTGTCTGGCTCGCCGGTGCCTTGAGCAGAAATGTTCGGGGTAGGTGGGAGCGAGAGTTGACGAAGCAAGACGAGGACGACGGTCACGGGGACAGCAGCCCAGAGTGGGGCCGGCGCGAGGCGCCCAAGGGTGATGCGCGCACGGACCGGGACGCGATGAGCCCGCGTGACTGGGATTTCCTGGAGAACGAAGCATTCGCCGGTGGCGAAGAGAGCTTGACCGTGCCGTGGCAGTCGGTGCGTCCGGGGGAGTCGCGGGAACTGATGATGTCCTACCGCCGGGCGCGTCGGCTCGCTGCTCGCCTTCGTCGTTGCCTCGGGGACGTCGGCTTCACGGACACCGACTTTCCGGAACTTGGTGCGGGCGTCGCGCCCGATGGCCGGCCGGTGGTCGTCCTGGGAGCGGTTCCTGAAGCGACGGTCGTCCGCCTGATGCTGTTGCTGGAATCTCGGCGACTGCCGCCCGGTGATGAGGGACGCAGCGCGGCTTAGATCTCTTCCCTCCGGTCCTGGGCCGGTTGGCCCGTCCACGTTTGCCAATTCACTGAGACGGGGGAACTTTCGATGACCGGATACGAGAGGGCAGTCATGTCGGTACCGCTGGAGTTCCGACGGCTGGCCCTAGTCGAGCGCGAGATCGGCATGTGCATGGCCTATCTCGCGGTCCTGGAACAGGGCCAGCGCAGCAAGGAGGCGACGCTTTCGGACCTTCGCGTCTGCCTGCAACGCATCCAAGGGCTCGTGCTCGACGGATCGTAGCTGCGCTCGTAGTCACGCGGTCTGGCCGCCGCGTCGTGACCGGCGTCCGCGCCGCACGCGCGGCGCGGACGGCCCCGGACCGCGCCAGCGGTCCGGCTTGATGATGTAAGGGCAACTTTCTACAGCTCCCCGGGGGCTGCTCCCGGTTACGCGAGGTCGAGCTCGAGCTGCACGAAGACCGGCAGGGTAGGGCGGCGGACTCGGGGGCGGCGACGCTTGGGCGCAAGGAGCCTGCGAACTCGCGCAAAGCGACCGAGTGCATCGCGCAGCAGGAGGACCGGGAACCAGAAGTGCGGGGTACGGCGGCGAGTCATGACCTTGCCCTCCCGATGGTGGTCTCGCGGTGGGGCCGGGTGGTTTTCCCTGCCCCGCTGCGGGCACCGTGTACCGCGCCCCGGGAGGCTCGCGATCAACCCCGCCCTGACTCGCCTCGTCTGCAGGCGCCTGTGCGGAGCACAGACCTGGACCGGGCTGGAACTGCGGGGTTTATCGGGAGTCGGGGCGTGGTAACGGAAGGTGAGCCGAACGCCTGAACTGCTGGGCTCCTACTGTCTTTCCAGGGTGGACTCAGCTGGGACGGCTGATCAGAGTGGCTCGATCTGCTGGAATGCGGGTCTCTTCGACTAGCAGCGGCCGATCGTCTTGCCCGTGCGTGATCCGAACGTGGATGATCAGCGGGATTCCAGGGCTGATGTCGAGGGTGGCTGCATCGTCAGGACGGGGCATCTCGGCGCGGGTGCGGTCGGTCCAGGTGAGCGGATGACCGGCTTCGCTGAAGACCTGGTAGAGATCCGCCGGCAACCGGAACGGGTTGTCGTCCAGGTGGAGATCGTCGACGACGGCGAACGGGAGCCAGACGCGGTGCATGACCTGCGTGCCGCCAACATGCAGGAGCTGGCGCTCCAGGACGAAAACCGGTTCTGAGGGCCGAATTGCAAGGGCCATGGCGTAAGATCCGGCCTCGGTGCGGTAGCGGGATGGCGTCTCGACCTCGGCCCAGCCTTGTGCATCCCACGTCTGATAGCGCGGCCCGTCAGAGGCGTCGGACAGGATGATGGACGGGTCGAACTCGAGGACGAGTCCCGCTGCGAAGGTGAAGGGTTGGCGTACGCGAGAGGCTCGGCCGTGTTCAGTGGTGATGAGGCCGGCGGCGCGTAGGGCTGCGATGGCGTGGCGGACGGTGATCCGGGAAACGCCGAACTCGGCGATCATCGCGGTCTCGCTGGGGATGGCCTTGCCGGGGGGTAGGTCGCCGTTCTCGATGCGCTCTCGCAGGGTGAGGGCGATCTGTTCGTAGCGGGGCAGGCGCGCCCTGAGGGCTCGAGCCGTGCGGTCGGGCGCGCTGTCAGCGTGAAACGTCGGTGACGAGGTGCCGACGGTGGCGTCGTTCTCGTGCGCGGGCGGCTTGCCCATGGGCTCGGCCCCTCTCTTCCTGGTGCGATCTGCGGCTACGAACCTGATCGTCTGTGCTGGTGTCCGGTCCGGTTCGTGGTGTCCGGCTGTGTCCGGCGAGTTCCGACTCGTTCACTCGTCATCATAAGTAGTTGACTCTCGGGCGTCCACGGCGTCTACTGATCACCGCACTCGTCATAACGAGTTGATGAGTGGTCTACGGAGAGCCGGTGGTCTGGATGAGGACGATTCCTGTGAACGTCTCGGCGTTCGAGGCGTGGTTGTGCGTGATGCTGCCCGAACCGAGGGTGGCGAACCCCGATACCGGGGAGCTGCGTAAGGACCGGGAGACCGGTCAGACGATGTACTCGGTCGGGGTCTGCGCGATCCAGGGCCGCAACTCCTCGGTGATTCAAGTGACGGTCGTCGGGGAACCGCAGGGCCTGATCTTGGGTGCTCCGGTGCGGGTTTCGGATCTGGAGGCGACGCCGTGGGACCGGGATGGTCGCTCGGGTGTGGCCTGGCGGGCCTCGGCTCTGGCGCCGATGCAGGCTCCGGCGGGTGGTCGGCCGAGTAGCTCGAGTGCTGCATCGGCAGGTCCGGGTGCGACGAGCCGGGGTGAGGCCCGATGAGCTCCCTCCTGCTGAAAGTCGTTGCCCTGGTTGCAATGGTGTGGGTGCTGCGCCGGATCGCGGACGGCTTCACAGCGATCTTCGGTGCAGCTGCGCCAGTGGCTCTGCTGGCTCTGATCGTGCTCGGGATGCTGGTTTGGCGGATGGCGGGCCGGTTGCGGGAGGCACGGCCGTGGTCGTGGTGGCCGGTGTTCGGGGCGCCGGTTGCGGTGTGGTGGATGCTGCGTACCTGGTCAGCAGCCTGCGAGGAACTCGGACTGGCGGTCCCGGCGGCTCGATCGGGACGGTTCGGGCTGCTGGACGGTCCCGCTGGTGGGTTGATCGTGCGGGGAACACCTCTGAAAGTTGTTTCTCCGCGCCGGATCGGGTTGAAGATCCGGGCCAGTGGTCTGGAGGTTCGGGTGCGGCTGGCGCCGGGGCAGACTCCGGCCCAGTTCGAGCGGGCGGCCGAAGGTTTGGCGCATGCCTGGCGGGTTCACCGGGTCCGGGTGGAGGTGCCTCGTCCGGGGTTCGGGACCCTGGTCGGGCTGGGTTTCGATCCGCTCCGGCACCCCAAGCCCCGGCAAGCTCAGGCGGTCGCTGCTGGTCCGGTTGATGTTCCGGCCAGTGATCAGGATGGCCAGGAACGAGCCGAGTACCCCACTGATCTGGTTGTTCCTGATCAGATCGAGGTGACGCCGGCGGATCTGTCGGTGAGTGTCGGTATCCGGGAAGACAGCCATCCCTGGCAACTGGATCTGACTCGCCGCCCTCATTACCTGGTGTGTGGGGCCACCCGCTCGGGCAAATCGACCCTGACGGTCCGGATGTTGTCCGAACTCGCGCGGCGCCCGGTCGGTCTGGTCGGTATCGACGCGAAGAACGGGATGGAATTGTCGCCGTTCGGTCCGCGCCTGTCAGCGTTGGCGGTTAACCGGGCTGAGGCTGTCGCGGCGATCGAGGGTCTGCTCGGGGTGCTCGAACTGCGGGCGATGACGTGTCAGGAACACGGCGCCCGCTCGATCTGGGAACTGCCCGTGCCGGTGCGCCCATGGCCGATCGTCGTCGTGGTCGATGAAGTCGCCAAACTGATGCTGTCGGTCGATCGGGCCGGTAAGGAGGAGACCACCCGGTGCATCCAGGGCCTGGTGCGCCTGGGCCAACTCGGCGCGGCCCTCGGCATCCACCTGTGGATCTCCGGGCAACGGTTCGGCTCGGATCTCGGACCGGGGGCGACGCTGCTGCGGGCGCAGCTGGCCGGGCGGGTCTGTCACCGGGTCGCCGACGCCGAAACCGCCGGCATGACCCTGGCCGGCCTTCCCGCTGAGTCGGTGGTGGAGGCACAGAAGATCCCGGCTGATCTGGCGGGGGTCGCGGTGTCCGGGGACGACTCCGGGGCCTGGCACCTGGTCCGCAGCGACCCAATGGACATCACCGAAGCTGCCGCGCTGGCCAGCCAGTACGCGAGTCTGCGGCTGGACCTGCCCGAAGTCGATGCCGCGGTACAGCGGGTGCGGTTGGGAGGTGCCTGGTAGTGGACCTGCCCACCCTGGCCGTCCTGGTGTTCGGCGCCGTCCTCTGGGCGATCTGGCGATCCGGTGAACTGCGCGGATTCCAGGTGTTCTGCAGCTTCCTGTTCGGGTTCTTCCTCGCAGGCTCCGTCATCGCCCCCTCAGTCTCAGAGGCGGTGCAGACCGTGTTCGACTGGATCAGCACCTGGAGCATCACGTGAACCACCCTCGCCCGAGCCAGCGCCCGACTTCGGCCCTGCGCGGGTTCGCTGACGTGGACTGCCCCGCCTGTCGCGGTATTGGCGACACCTGCGTTCCCAGCTGGGACCGGACCTGCAAGAACGAGAGCGGCCGGCAGTTGCGTTGCCGTCGCTGCCGGGGAACCGGACTCCTCTAAACAACCCTCAGAACAGTTCATTTCAGGAGGTCATCGTGACCATTCACCGCGTTCCCGGCCGGCCCGTCCGCAGCGCTCACTCCGCCTCGGACGGGCCGGGCTCCCCGGCACCACACCAGCAATGGCGAACATTAGGTAGGTGGTTGGATGGCGAAACAGGCTCCACGGAAACAGAAAAGCGCTGACAAGCACGCTGATCGGCAACTGACGCTTGGCCTGGGCCTGGCCCCCGAGTTGGCCGAGTTGATCGAGCAAGTCAACCGTCCCGATCACCGGGACTGGCTCAAGCAAGTCCAGCGCATCGGCGGCTGCTCCCACCCCCTGCACATGCGCGGCTCCACCCGCATCATCGACAAAGCCACCGGCCGCGTCGATCACGAGTTCAGCAGCCGCAATGCCCCGGACGGCATCATCCTGATCCGCTGCCGCAACCGCCGCGCAGCCGTCTGCCCGTCCTGCGCCCGGATCTACCAAGGCGACCTGTTCCAACTGGTCAAGGCTGGACTGGCCGGCGGCAAAGGAGTCCCCGAAACCGTCGCCGGGCACCCCCGGGTGTTCATCACCCTGACCGCCCCATCCTTCGGCGCCGTTCACTCCTCCCGACCGGCCGGCCGCACGAAGGTCACACGCGGCGATCACCGCGACGCACGCGGAATCTGCCGTCCTCGGCGCGGTCCGGACTGCGAACACGGGCGCCCCGTCGCGTGCTTCGCCCGGCACGCCGAAGCTGATCCGCAAGTCGGAACCCCGCTGTGCAGGGACTGCTACGACTACGAAGCTGCGGTGATCTGGCAAGCCAACCTCGGGCGCCTGTGGGAACGCTTCTGCATCTACCTACCCCGTCACCTCGCCCGGCACGCGGGCGTTCCGATCACCCACCTGCGGCAAGTACTGCGACCTTCGTACGTGAAGGTGATCGAGTTCCAACGGCGCGGCCTGGTCCACGTCCACGCCGTCATCCGCCTGGACGGACGCACCGACAACCCCACCGACCTGGCACCCGCACCCGCCTGGGCCACTGCAGCCGCGCTGAAAGAAGCCGTGCTGTCCGCTGCCAGTGCTGTCCTCATTACCCAGGAGGCCAGCGCCGGTCAGTCCTGGGCGCTGCGGTGGGGGCAGCAAGTTGACGTCCGTGACATCGGCGAAAACCTCGAACGCGGCGAAAGCATCGCCAAAGTAGCTGCCTACGTCGCCAAATACGCATCCAAGGGTAGCGAAGAGACCGGCTGGAACCCCCAGAACTGGGACCAGACACCCCGCGGACGACACGCCGCCACGATGGTGCACACTGCCTGGGCCCTGGCCGAACGGCCCGAGCTGGAGCACCTGAAACTCCGCAAGTGGGGCAAGGATCTCGGCTACCGGGGCCATGTCTCATCCAAATCCCGCCGCTACTCCACCACCCTCGGCGAACTACGGGCCGCACGAAGCGCCTACCGCCGGCAGGACTCCGCCGATGCTGAGCAGCAACCCGCCCCCGATGTCGTAGTCCGGTCGTCCTGGAAGCTCGTTGGCCACGGATACAACCAGGGGCAGGCTCGGCTCGCGGCTGACGTGGCGCGTGACCTGAAGAACCGACGTGACGCAGCGCGAGACGAGCGAAACCTATGAGACAGCCACGGAAGGTGTCGGCCGAAGAGCCCAAGTACTGGCCATTCGCTGCGCGGGCTGTCGAACGCGGCGTAGCGCTTGAAGGCTTTGCTCTGATCGCAGCTGGGGAAGTTGCTCGATTGGCCCGGGACGGCCGCCTTAGCTCTCAGCTGCCGAGGCTATGAGGGCGAAGTCCGTCCGTAGCAGGAGAGCGAGCTAAAACCCATTTCCAGTAGTAGTTTACGAAGATCCATTGGCTTCGCGAATGGTTCCGGCCTGGAACCACTGAACCAGTGTGACTGCTACGGTCACTGCGGCCACCGCCTGCTCTTCACTAGCTGGTTCCGGGGCAGCGCCATTCGGCGGAGCATGACGTTCTTGGTTGTCCCATAGCATGCGCAGCATTCCGAGAAGTGTTGCTGCAGAGTCAGACTTCTTGTCATCCAGGCCTGCTACGGTGTAGCGCTCAGGCTTCAGCGACAAATGCGCGATCGCTTTACCGAGGGTGCCCGCGCCATCCTTTGGGATGAACAGCTGCAGTGCTTCTGATTCGACCGCCGTGACAGCGTGCTGAAACGCCTTCGGGTAGTCCGGTTTCAGCCCAAAGGCGGCGGCCCACGCAAGGCCAATTTCTGAGCCAGCCGTCGTCCCGCTGGGCACAACAAGATCAGCTTGACTCTGAAGTTCGGGAGAGACCCGACGCATCAGCCGCCAGTAGGGTTCTGCGAGCGAGACCTTCCAGGCGGAACCGCTTTGCTCTAAGAGTTGAACCAATTCGGAGATCAGCTGATCTTCTTCGACCGTCCGTTCATAGTCGTCCATACCGTACCAGCGGTGGAGGATCCAATCTGCGGCGGCTAGCAGTAGATCGTCACGCCGGTCGGGATTTCTGAGTAGGGCACTGACAGCTGATGCCGAGCCGGAGTGCGGCTCGACTGCAACCCGCAACTCCCGGCCCATGATCTCGTAATCGTCTGCGAGAGCAGAGATAAGCCAGGATCGGAGTGACGAAAACAGGTGCTCGGGAACGCCTTCGTAGAGAGTCTCCCGATATGCCTTTACGCCGTCGTCGTCGCCTCGTGCCCACAACGGAACCCAACTCATTGCCACAAGGAGTATCCAAGCAGATGAAGGCTAGCTGCGCTGGTCTTTTGGGATGGCCTGATTGTCAATCGGCGCCACGGGTGGGCTTTGGGTCGATCTGATGCGATGGTGAGCAGACATGGATCCGTTCTACCCGTCGTTCAGGCTCTCCTCGATCGCTGCCATTCGCGCGTATAGGCGGCGGTGCAGAGCTTGCATCTGGGCTTCATCTTCCGGGCCGGTCCATAGATCGTGAACTCACTCCGTGGCTTCCACTCCTGGCACTTGGTGCACGTCCGTCCCTGGCTGAAGTCCAGGTCCGGTGGTTCCGCGCGCGGAATCTTCTTCTCGCTCTCCCATACGGCCCGAGCGCTCATGCGGGGACGGGTACGGAACGGGTAGACGTAGATCCCTTCCAGAACTTGCTCCAAGAGAACGCTGGCCGTGGAAGCATCTGCGGCCTCCCAGTTCTGTAGGAGCTGCAGAAAGCCGTCTGAAGGTGTTTGGATGCGATCGCCTTGGCGTTTCAAGCTTGCGAGGACAATTTTCAGCCGTTCAATCTCCTTCTTAATCAGCCGCATCTCGTCCGCCACATCGGCAGCCTCGAACGCTCCCGTGGATACGGCTCGGACCAGGTTCTCGCGCCGGCGTTCTTCGGTGAGCAGTTGGCTTTGCACGGCATCGCGGTCGGTGTTGGCGTCCTGGCGCTTCATCTGCTCGGCGACCAAGGAATCGAAAGACTCGCCGTATTCGCCAGCCAGCGACCGAAGCCAGTCCTTGGTGAACTCGGTCGCCTCAGAGTTGCTCACACTGACGTGCACCGGGCACGGCGCCCCGTCCTTCGTGAGCTGGGAGCAACAAACCCACCGCGATCTCTCAGGCCGATAGAGCATTCGCTTCCCGCAACCTGCGCAACGCAGATGCCCGCTGAGGTGCTGCCGCGGATTACGCGAACGCTTCGGCTTGAGCGCCTGGACCCGGCGCCGCTCCCGGTAGGAGAGCCAAAGATCTTCGGAGATGATCGGGTCCCAGCTTCCGGGCAGGAACACGGGCCGCTCGGTAGTACCGATCCCCAACTCCTCCATTCGATCCTCGGAGAAGAAGGTTTCTGGCTTGTTGAGCACGATCAGGCCTGCGGCAAAGCCGCTATCGAGGTAGCCGCGTAGCGCGCTCTCAGACATCGGATTGCCCAAGAGGCTGCGCACATCGCGGTCACGAAGATGAAGCACGAGGGCATGCATCGACTTGCCGTCACGGTACATCTCATAGCACTCACGGAAGATCGGTCCGGTGACAGGATCGATGGTGTAGCGCTTGGCGGGCTTGTCGTACACATAGCCCAACCTCGGGCCACCGTGAGACGGCAGCCCCTTGGCGATCATCGCCCGGCGCGCGTCGCGCCACGATTCGCCGATCTGGTCAGACTGGAACTCGGCGATCGCGAGCATCTGGGTGACGCTGAAGCGGCCGGCCGGGGTGCTGGCGTCGATGGGCTCGGTAGCGGATTCGAGGCGGCCACCCACCTGCTTCAGCTCCGCAATGCAGCGCAGCGACTCGACCAGATTCCGGCCCCAACGCGACCAGCGCCAGACGACAACCGTGTTCGCCTCGCCGTCGCGAACGCGGTCGATCAGTGGCTGAATCTTGCGCTTCGTGAACGTCCGCCCGGAGAGATCGAGGTCCATCACCGGCTCCCCAATGACCTCGTACCCCTCGCGTCGGCAGTGCGAAAGGCATTGCTCGATCTGAACTTCCGGCGAGATCGACTCTTCCTTGTACGTTGACTGCCGGACGTAGATCAGAGCCTTACGTGGTGCCCGAACCATGCGACCACCCCCAATGTACGATTCTAATACATTGGGTAGGTTAACGACGGCCCTTGGACACCGGAGCGGGCTGGCGCATCGATTACGCCATCGCCAACCCTGGCCTGGCCGCTCTCGCCACTACCGCCGAGGTCGACCTCGCGCCGACCTACGCCGAGCGCTGGAGCGACCATTCTCCGGTCGTCGTGGACCTGGATCTTTAGACGGCAGGTGGTTCATGGCCTCAGCGGGACCGTGCCATGGGCCCGGATTCAGTGATCGTAGTAGTGGCCTCGCAGAAGGACGATCACGAGTTGTTTCTCGGTGAAGCTGTAGACCATACGGTCGCCCTCGGTCACGCGTCGGGACCAGTACCCGGCCCACTCGGCGACCAGGGGTTCAGGTCTGCCGATCCCTTCCTCCGGGGTGCGGCGAGTTTCGTCGATCATGCGGTTGATCCGCCGAAGCGTGGGCTTCTTGTGCCACCCAGGACTGGTAATCGTCCTTGTCCTGGGTGGTGAAGGTGAGGATGCGATCAGGTATCGGGGTCGATCAGCTCCCGCTCTTGGGCCAAGCCGGCCTCTGCCTGCGCAACGGACTTGCGGAGCCGGTTGGCGACCTGCGGGTCGGACATCAGGAACAGGGTCTCCTGAATGCGCCGCCACTGCTCTTCCGGCACGAGGAAGGCGGTGCCGCCCTTGGACAAGATCTCGACGACCTGCTGGTCGTTGTTGACTTCCTCGATCAAGGGGAAGAGGCGTTTGCGGGCTTCGGTTGCGGTGATGGCCATGGTGCTCTCCACTCGGCTTGACATCGAGAAAGTCATTGGTGCCAGATTGGTACCACTCACCTGTGCTGTTTGCAGATGCCCACGCGAGGCCGGGGTGCGTAGGGGAGCGAAGCGAGAGTCAGCGCAGGCGGGCTCGGATAAGCCTGCCGTCGGTCATTGCCTGAGCGAAAATCTCCCGGAGGGATGTCCGCAGTTAGCCTGGGTCAGGCTGGCTGACCGGGTGTAAGGGGGATCGACGTGACAGGCGCTCTTTTCCATGGATTCATTGCCCTACAGTCGCGAGGCCTGTTCGCGCTGCCCAGCGAGCTTCGGCGGCGGTACGGGCTGGACAAGCCCGGTGCCCAGGTAGAGATCACGGAGCGTGCGGACGGTGTCCTAGAGGTGCGTCCGCAGGCGGCCATCCCCGCGTCCCAAGCTTGGTTCTGGGAGAGGGAGTGGCAGCAGCGCGAGCGCGAGGCCACGGCTGATCTGCAGGCGGGCCGGTTCGCTGACCATGACAGCGCCGACGCGTTTCTCACGGACCTCGCCTCGTGAAGTTCCGGACCCTCGACGGCCTCAAGCCGGACTACAAGAAGCTGAAACCGGGCGCAAAGACCCTTTTCTGAAGGCTGCCCTGAGCGAGTTCGCCCCTGCCTGTGGCGACCGAGCGCGGGCGCAAGTGGCCCGCTGCGCATACGCATGGCGCCGGCCTGGAGCCGATCCGGCTGGCCTGCACAGCGTGGCATTCGCGCGGTCCGGAGTTACTTGCACCATTTCGTGTACGGCGTGCGCCGCGAGCGATTAGTGTCGCGTTCGGTTCTAGGCCCCGTCCAGCAGAAGGTCAGGAAACATGAGAACGCGCAGAAGCCGCGTCTTTACCAGGGTCGGCGCCACCGCGACGGTCACGGTCGGTCTGCTCGGCGTCACCCTGCTCACGCAGAGCGCCGAGGCAGCCGCGCCCAAGCCGACCCGGGTCTCGCTGGGGATCAACGGCAAGCAGGCCAACGCCTACAGCCTGCTCGGGGCAGTCACGCCCGACGGCCGCTACGTGCTTTTCCTTTCCAGCGCAACCAATCTGGTGAAGGGCGACAGCAACGGCAACCAGGAGCTCTACCGCCGCGACACGGTCACCGGGAAGACCGAGAAGGTCACCTGGTCCGCCGAGCGCGGCGAGGCCAGCACGGCGATGTTCAGCGGATACAACGGCATCTCGGCGAACGGCCGGTACGTCGTCTTCGACTCCGCGGCGGACAACCTCGTCGCCGGTGACACGAACAACAAGGTCGACGTCTTCGTGCGGGACATGAAGACCGGTGTCACCAAGCGGGTCTCGGTCAAGGGCGGCGAGGGCGGCGGGGAGAGCCCGTCGATCAGTGCGGACGGCCGGCTGGTGGCCTTCTCGTCGGGGAGCACAGAGTTCGTTCCCAACGACACGAACGGGACCAGGGACATCTTCGTCAAGGACCTGCGGACGAACAAGTTCACCCGGGTCTCCGTCTCGTCCAAGGGTAAGCAGTCCGACAACGCTGTGGTGTCGACCAACCCGGGCTCCCCGACCCACTTCGACGAACGCGGCAGTTCAGCCCCGCTGATCTCCGGCAACGGCAACGTGGTGGCGTTCTCGTCGTACGCCCGGAACCTGGTGCCGAAGGACACCAACAACGCCTCGGACGTCTTCGTGCACAGCCTGAGCACGGGCACCACCAAGCGGGTCAGCGTGAAGACCGACGGTTCCCAGGCCAACAACTCCAGTCGGGGCTACGGCAGCGTCCCGGTGTCGATCTCCGCGAACGGCAAGGTCATCGTGATGTCCGGGGCGCAGGCCGACCTGGTGGACGGGCCCGCCGAGCAGCGGCACCAGTTCGACGCCTACGTGCGCGACCTGAGCACTCGGATCACCAGCCGGGTGGTGTCCCGGGTGGACGGCGAGCGGACCAGCAGGTCGGCCGCCGACACGTCCGTCTCTTCGGACGGCCGTTACCTGGCTTTCGCCAGCACGGACCCGAACGTGAAGAAGGGTTACACCGGGACGGTCCGGGACATCTTCATCCGGGATCTGAAGACCAACAAGCTCAAGGTCGTCTCCGTGACCGGCGCGAAGAAGATGCCCAACGCCGCGAGCTACGGCTTCGTCCTCACCACCAAGGCCAAGGCCGTGGTGTTCGAGAGCGACGCGAGCAACCTGGTCGGTGGCGACACCAACAAGGTCAAGGACATCTTCAAGCGCAAGCTCTGACGTCCGGGCCGTAGAGCTGGCCTGCCCTCGAAAGGGCAGGCCAGCTCTCAGTCCTCGTCCCGGCGGAACACGCTGCCCACCGAACGCGCCGCACCCACGGCGGTCCGGGCCACGGCAAAACCGGCCGCACCCAGCACCGCACCAGCAGCAACCGAAACTCGGTCAGCCGCACGCGGACTCACCACCGGCGTATAAGCGGCGGGCGGCACCGGAACCGCAGTACGAATCCCCGCCGCCGCCGGGTTGGCCGAGGCGGCCGGTCCGGAACGCCCGGCGACACCGGCGCGCACCCGCTCGACGGTGATGGTGGACTCCGGCAGGGCCAGCGTGTCGGCCAGGTGCCCACGATCGATCGCCTGGGTGGCCCCCCAGGCCGCCGCCACCAGGGTCAGCCGGCAGACCAGGTTGAGCCAGACCAGCAGGATCAGTGCCACTCCGGCGGTGGCCAGGAACTTGTTGTTCGAGGCGCCGTTCAGCAGCACGCCGGACAGCAGTTTCAGGATGCCCAGGCCGATCCCGCCGAACAGCGCCGCGTCCCACAGGTCGTGGTTGGGCAGCCGCACCCCGGACAGCAGGCGGAACAGCAGGATGAAGATCAGGATGTCGACGCCGAGCACCAGCAGGGTCCCGGCGCAGCCCAGCACCACCCGGCCGATGCCCGAGCCCTCGTCGATGCCGATCCAGCCCAGGATCACCCCGGTCGAGGCGCTGACGAAGATGCCGGAGATCGCCGAGAGCAGCATCACCAGGCCGATGCTGACCAGCACGCCCAGGTCGCGGACCTTGGCCAGGACGAAGTTGGCCTCCTGGGTGGCCTGCCCGAACATCGCCCGGATGCCCTCACGCATGGCGTCCAGCCAGCCCAGACCGGTGAACAGGAAACCGACCAGACCGATGATGCCAGCGATGGTGAGCTCGCTGGAGCCGGTCAGGGTGTCGATCGAGACGATGCCGCCGGAGCCGCCGACCGGGCTGATGATCACCGTGCCGACACCGTCGTTGACCGCCTCGACGACGCTGTTCTGCATGTCCACGTCGTCGCCGACCACCAGGCCGAAGACGGTGAAGCCGACGGCCAGGGCGGGGAAGATCGAGAAGAACGCGGCGTAGGCCATACCGCCGGCCAGGATGCCGCCGCGGGCCTTGCCGTACCGCTGCCAGGCCCGCCACGCCACAGTGCGTTTGGCTCGTTCGAGGAACCCGGCCGGGGACTTGGAGGCAGTCGTCGTCTCGCTCACGCGCCTAGTTTCCAGCAAACCGGGTCACCTGCGCGTCCGAAGATCGGATCAACCGCGAAATCCGAAGCGCCGGCGCAGCTGCCAGACCCCGTCCCCGTCGTGTTCGTAGAAGTTCAGCCCGGTGGCCTCGAACTGCGCCTGGTAGTCGGCCAGCGCGCTCTCGGCCCGGTCCATCGCCGCGTCGTCCAGGTGGTGGGCCACCGTGACGTGCGGGTGGTAGTCGAACTCCAGGGTGCGCTTGAGCGGTCCGGTGCGCAGCAGACGCTGCAGGTCGGCGCAGTGCTCGGCGCCCTCGCCGAGCTTCACGAACACCACCGGCGAGATCGGCCGGAACGAGCCGGTGCCGGACATGACGATCCGGAACGGCGCGGTCACCGCGGCCACCGCGGCCAGGTGGTCCTGGATCGCCTGGTCCTCGTCGTGCGGCACCGGGGTGGGCGGCAGCAACGTGATGTGCGGCGGGATCTCCTGCGCCAGCGGATCGCCGAAGTCGGCCCGGCAGCGGCGCAGGAAATCACCGTGCGGCTGCGGGATGTCCAGCACCACCCCGATGGTCACCACGTCGTCGGCCGGCGGCCTCAGCACCGCCATGCTCATCGTGGGAGGCGACTGCGGCATCTCACTCACCGCTTCGGAGGCAGGAACCCGACCCGGTCGTAGACCTCGGCGAGCACCCGCGCGGTCGTCTCCTGGGCCCTCGCCGCCCCGTCGGCGAGGATGTCGTCCAGCGTGCCCGGATCGGCGATCAGGGCGTTGGCCTTCTCGGCGATCGGGCCGGCGAACTCCTCGTACGCGGCCGCGACCTCCTTCTTCAGGTCGCCGTAACCGGCCCCGGCGAACTTCTCCACCAGGGTCTCGACCGGCGTGCTGCTGAGCACCGAGAGGATGGTCAGCAGATTGGAGACACCCGGCTTGCCGGCCGGGTCGAAGGTGACCTCGCGCCCGGTGTCGGTGACCGCGGAGCGGATCTTCTTGGCCGAGACCTTGGGGTCGTCCAGCAGCCACAGGCAGCCCGGGCCGCCGATGCTGCCGCTCATCTTCTTGTCCGGGTTCTGCAGGTCGACGATCTTGGCGGTGGCCTTGACGATGTGCGCCTCGGGCACCCGGAAGGTCTTGCCGAACCGCTTGTTGAACCGCTGGGCCAGGTCGCGGGTGAGTTCCAGGTGCTGACGCTGGTCCTCACCGACCGGGACCACGGCGGGCCGGTACAGCAGGATGTCGGCGGCCTGCAGGATCGGGTAGGTGAACAGCCCGACGGTGGCGCCCTCGGTGCCGTCCTTCTGCGACTTGTCCTTGAACTGGGTCATCCGGCCGGCCTCGCCGAACCCGGTCAGGCACTCCAGCACCCAGGACAGGCGCGGGTGCTCGGGCACGTGGCTCTGCGCGAACAGCACCGACTTGGCCGGGTCGATGCCCGCGGCCAGGTACTGGGCGATGTAGCGGTGCGAGCGGGCGCGCAGCGCCTTGGGGTCGTGGCCCATGGTGATCGTGTGCAGATCGGCGATGAAGAAGTACGCCTCGAACTGCTCCTGCAGCTCCACCCAGTTGGCCAGCGCCCCGATGTAGTTCCCCAGGTGCAGGGAGTCGGAGGTCGGCTGCATTCCGGACAGCAGCCGAGGACGCGCGGGGGGAGTCTCAGGCATGGGGCCATTCTGGCACCATCTCGCAACCGCCCGGCCGTCCCCCTCCGGCCCGCGCACTGCGCATTGCGTCCTGCTCACCACCAAGAACCAAATGGGGGACGAGGTGCGCGCCGGGCGTGCTCGGCCCGCCTTGATCTCCTGGTTGCGTCGCCGGGCAGGACGGGCCGGGATCATCTACGGTCGAGAGGCGTCACACCGACCACCCGACGCACGGGTGGATCACGGACCGAGGGGCGGACGATGCCGGTCGAGCAGGGCACTTCCTCAGCAGTCCAGACGGTGCAGCTGATCGACGGCCCGGCCCTGGCGGTGGCCCGGATCGAGGCCCCGCTGCGGCCGTTCCTGCTGGTGCACGGCGAGTCCTCGGACTCCTCGGTGTGGGGGCCGGTGGCCGGCCGGCTGGTCGGGGCCGGGCACGAGGTCGCCGCGGTGGACCTGCGCGGTCACGGCCGCTCGGAGTCTCCGGCCGCCGGGTTCGACACCGACACCTGCGCCGACGACCTGTCCACCCTGCTCGACCAGCTCGGCTACACCGGCGCCCGCTCGCCGATCGTGGTCGGGCACGGCTGGGGCGCCAACGTGGTGCTCTCGCTGGCCGCCCGGCGCGACGGGCTGAGCGGCCTGTGCTGCATCGACGGCGGCTGGACCCGCCCGGCCTGGCGTTACCCCTCGTTCGAGGGCTACTGGGCTACCGAGAACCCGGACCTGCCGATCAACCCGGAGGACACACAGGACCCGGCGGTCCGGCAGCGCCAGTCCATCGCCCGCTCGGTCTTCCTGGGCGAGCCCCGGGCCTGGTACCCGCTGGTCGGGGTGCCCACGGTGCTCTGCCCGGTGGTGCCGCCCGACGGTGTGCCGGACCCGCAGGGCGGCGGTACGGCCACCCGCACCGGTATCGCCGAAGCACTCGGGGGTCTGCCCCGGGCCCGGGTGAGCTGGTACTACGGAGACGGCGGGCAGCTGCTCAGCGCCGAGCCCGGCCGGATCGCCGACGATCTGCTGGCTCTGGCCGCGGACGCCGAACCGTCCGTGAACTGATCCTCAGGCGATCCGGGCGCGAACCCGACGTTCGCGCCGGGGCCAGCCACAACGTCCTTTGTTTGATCCGACGGAACCACGAGACCACCGAGAGTGACCGAGGGATTCCGGCCGGGTGACATCGTCCCGAACATCAGGCTGGATCGGCGCTTTCGGCCGGTAGTCGCGTCAAAGCGGGCAGGCGGACGGGTAGGGTGACGCGCATGACGGCCTGGACCGCTGATCCTTCGGCAAACGAGCACGCCCTGACCGCGGTTCCGGCCGTGACCGCGATGCGCAACTCCATCCGGGACTACGACTGGGGTTCCACCTCGGCGCTCGCCCTGCTGCAGAGCCGTACCCCCAGCGGCGGCCCCGAGGCCGAGCTGTGGATGGGCACGCACCCCTCCGCGCCGTC
Source organism: Kineosporia babensis (assembly GCF_021129305.1). Classification (GTDB taxonomy): domain Bacteria; phylum Actinomycetota; class Actinomycetes; order Actinomycetales; family Kineosporiaceae; genus Kineosporia; species Kineosporia babensis. Next base: position 117,472 of record NZ_JAJOMB010000012.1, read on the forward strand.
GGTGCTGGTGCTGCCGAACGGCCAGGAACTGCCGCTGCCCGAGGCGATCGAGCGGTTCGGCGAGCAGGTGCTGGGCCGCGACGTGCTGGAGCGCTTCGGCGCCCGTCTGCCCTACCTGTTCAAGATCCTGGCCATCGCGCGGCCGCTGTCGGTGCAGGTGCACCCGACCGCCGAGCGCGCCCGGCAGATGTACACCCCCGGTCCGGACTCGCCCTACGTGGACGAGTTCCACAAGCCGGAGATGCTCTACGCGCTCGAGCCGATCGAGGCGCTGTACGGCTTCCGCCCGCCGGCCCAGGTCGCGATGCTGCTCAGCCGGCTGCGCGCGCCCCGCCTGCAGCCGCTGATCGAGGCGCTCGAGACCCCCGGCCAGGAAGAGGACGCACGCCTGCGGGCCGGTCTGGAACTCCTGGTCACCTGGCCGGTGGAGGACCGCGCGGCGCTGGTCGCCGAGGTCGCCGCCGGCAGCAGCCGGCTCACCGCCGAGGGCAGCCCGGACTACCCCGAGGTCTTCGGCTGGCTGGACCGGCTGATCGGCCTGCACCCGGCCGACCCGCTGGTGCTCGCCCCGCTGCTGTTCGACCTGGTGCGGATGGTCCCCGGCCAGACCGTCTTCGTCGACGCCGGGGTGCCGCACGCCTACCTCAGCGGACTCGGCGTGGAGATCATGGCCGGTTCCGACAACGTCCTGCGTTGCGGCCTGACCAGCAAGGAGATCAACGTCGGGGAACTGCTCGACGTGGTCGACACGCACCCGCTGGCCTCCGGCGACAGCAACCTCACCGCGCTCGCCGACGAAGAGGTCGCCTGGCGTCCGCCGGTCGCGGACTTCCAGCTCAGCCGGGTCGCGGTGAATGCCGAGCGCGGCACCGACGCCTCGGTCAGCGGCCCGCAGATCGTGCTGTGCACCAAGGGCTCGGTCACGGTCACCGCCGGCGGAGTCTCGGTCTCACTGGAGAGTGGGCACTCCGCCTTCGTCACCGCCACCGCCGGGCCGATCACGCTCTCCGGTGAGGGCGAGGTCTTCCGGGCCGCTCCGGGCCTGGTGCGCTGATGTTCGCCCTGTCCGCGGGCGAGATCGGCGTCCTGTTCGTGCTGGCCCTGCTCATCGGGGTGGTCCTGGCGCGCCGGTTCGGCGGGCGTCGTTAGCCGATCGCCTCGACCGACTCGGCTTCCAGAGGTTCGCTGAACGCGCCGATCCGCACGGAGACCGGGATCGACGCACGGTCCAGGTAACGCACCCCGCTGCGGGCGCAGAACAGGATCCGCCAGGAAGCGTCCCCCTGGTCTGCAGGCGTCAGGTGTTCCAGCAGTTCCAGGTGCCAGTTCACGTAGTACCGCGAGATCTCCCCGACCAGCTCGGGCGTGGTGGCGCAGCGGCAGCGCAAGTCGCGCTCGCTGCGCCGGCGCCGCCAGGAATCCATGTGACGGGCCAGTGATTCGCCCAGCGGGCGCCGGTTGAACTTGGCGGCTTCCAGCGCCTGCCCGGCCGAATCGTGGCCGTGCAGCTTCAGCAGGTCGATCGCGCGGCGGTGCGGGTCGTCGCCCACATCGTTGCCGCGCGCCGCTTCCAGCAGGTTCTGTGCCTCGTCGGCCCGGCCCTCGGCCGCCAGCGCGGCGGCCCGCACCGCGAGCACGGTGTGCGCCAGGTAATCAGGTACCGACGCCGCCGCCTCGGCCGCACCGCGCAGGTCGTGCGGAGCCGCACTCACCGCGAAGGCCGTCCAGTCGCGGCTTTTCGGCTCCATCCGCTCCAGCACCGAGCGCGTGCTCTCCAGCGCCTCGGCGTGTCCGGAGACCAGGGCGATGCACCCGCGGATCAGGTCGACCTCGCCGGTGCGGGCGTTCTTGGCCATCATTCGGCGGCCCAGGAACTTCGCCGCCGCCCGAGGGTCCCCGGCCAGCAGCGCGGACAGCATGCCGAGCTCGGCATCGGGGGTCTCGTCGATGCTGAGCAAGCTCTGCGCCTCGTGGTACAGACCGAGTCCGACCAGGCGTGAGGCTGCCTCGTGGCGGGCCTGCTCCGGCAGGCTCGGTCTGCGACTCACGAGTCACTTATTCGGTCGCCAGGCGCGGCACATGAGCGGACAGCGGTCGCTCACCCTGCTGGCGGGCGGCCGTTCGGGGTGAGTGAGGTCGCCGCCCGGCAAACACTGTGATCTGTGACAGGTCTCGTGCCAAAAGACCTTTTTGACCAGTCTGGGCTGGTTAGTCTCGCTCCGGCGGTCCGTTCGGGGGGCGGGAACTGCGGATCAGTGTTTCTCAAGGCATGGATGAGTGGGGTTTTGAAGAGTAACGACGCGAAGGTGGTGGCGATCGGCGGAGGGCTCGGGTTGCTTCTGATCCTGGCCTTCGGGGCGGTCGCGCTCATCGCGGTATCGCGCGGCGAGGACGGCCGCAGCGGCAGCGGTGTGGCCTCCGGGCCGGCTCCCTTCCAGGAAGCGGTGAACTCGCTGAAGGAGGCCGAGGGCATGGCGCTGGGCAGTCTGGACTACAACGTCCGGATGTCCCGGCACGGAGACCTGACCGGGACCTACCAGTACAACGACACCCCGATCGTCCGGATCGACGGCGCCACCTACCTGAACGCCGACCAGTCCGAGGCGTTCCTGCTGCTGCCGTCCCTGTTGAGCTACGAGGAGATGCCCGACGAGACCTGGACCCGGATCAGCGACGCCAGCCTGGAGCAGCTGCACACGCAGACCGTGCTTCCGGCTTCCCCTGCCGCGCTGGCCGAGCGGCTCGCGAGCGCGCTGGCCGATCCGGAGACGGATTTCGCCCCGGACCCCTTCGTCGACGACCGGTTCTCCGACCTGGAATCGGCCACCGAACCGGCCGCCGACGCCGAGAACACTGCCGTGATGGTCAACGACGTCGAGGCTTTCGTGGCCAGCACCCCGCAGGGCCGGATCTACGTGACCAAGGCCGCACCGCACACTCTGCTGCACGTGACCGACGGTTTCCTGCGCCCGATCTCGCAGACAGCCGCCCCGTCGGCCGAGGAAACGCGGGTGGAGACGGCCTCGTTCCAGGCTGCAGACCTGCCGACGATCCCGACCACCGACGGCGTCGACGTGCTCGAGATGAACGCCGAACAGGTGGGCCAGAGCTACGCCGACCTGATCGGCCTTGCGCCGCAGCTGAAGACGACGCCCGACGCGCGCTTCGAGGTGATCACCGGCCGGCCGGACGAGAAGTGCTCGGCCACCAGTTGCTCGCTGGAGTCCGAGGTGAAGGTGCTCAGTTCGGATCCCGAGATCGCCGAGGACAAGGTCCGGGTCCGGCTGGACGGGCGGTTCATTATCGACTTCAACGACGTAGAGCCCTTCCCCTGCAGCTCTTTCGCCGAGATGACGGTGGGCAAGGCCAAGTCGCTGTCCTGCTCGAGCAAGGCCGGGGCCAAGCAGTACGGCCGGTCCGGGGGCGCCGGAACCTATACGCCGCTGCGCAGCCAGAGTTCGGCCGGCGTCCATGTCGAACTTGACGTCGAGAAGGCCCTGGGCACTCTGCAGCAGCGGCACAGCGAACTCGGCTAGAACGATGCCGACCTATCTGCCGATTCGGCGTAAAAGGAACACGGTGGAAAAGATTTCGGTGTAGCTGACAACAAAACTCCAGGTTCTGGCGTCTGTGCATTGGCTGGTCCGGCTCGGCAGTTCCGGCTGAGTGGTGGGGACCGCGATCAAAGTCGCGTTGATGCATGGATGAGTGGGGCGTTGGAGAGTCAGCAGCAAGAGCAGAGCCAGAGACCGGGGCCGGGCGTCCCCAGCTTTCCGCAGCAGCCGAAGAGCAGGCTGGTGATGCTGGCCTGGGCCGGGGGAGCCGTCGTGCTCGTCCTGCTCGCGGTGGCCGGCCTGGCCGCCCTGGGCGACAGACCGGTAGGCGGCCAGACAGAGGCCGCCGACCCGGCCGCGCCGTTCCACGAGGCGGTGAGTGCGCTGAAGGAGGCCGAGGGGCTCGGCCTGAGCGCTCCCGGGTTCAACGTCCGGATGTCGCGGCAGGGCGACCTGATCGGCACTCAGGTGGCCCTGCCGCTGAAGATCGCGCGGATCGACGGCGCCACCTACCTGCAGGGGCGCTCCCTGGAGGTGTCCCAGCTGATTCCGGGCCTGGACTATTCGGACATCGAGGCCCAGACCTGGCTGCGGACCGAGGACTTCACCGGCTTGGGCCTGAGCGCCGACGCTGCGTTGCCGGAGTCCCCGAAAGCCTTCGCCGAACAGATCGAGCAGGTACTGGCCGAGAAGACCACCAACTTCTCCCCGAGCCCGTACGGCGGCGACGAGTTCTCCGACCTGTACACCGGCACCTCCCCGGACGAGAACGCCACGAACACCGTGATGAAGATGAACGACGTCGAGGTCTACGCGGCCAGCACTGTGCACGGCCGGCTCTACGTGACCAAGGCGGCGCCGCACCGGCTGGTGCAGGTCTCGACGGGCTTCCTGGGGCTGAAGACACCGGCGGCCGAACCGACCACGCAAGGTACAGCGGCCGGGGCGAGCAGCGCACGGGCGGCGTTCGCGAGCATGTACATCCCCACGGTCCGGGAGTACAACGGCGTCAGTCTGCAGGAGATGAACGCCGAACAGGTGCGCAAGAGCTACGGCGATCTGGCCGCCACCGTGCCCGAACTCCAGACGGTGGTCGACACCCGTTACCAGGTGACCGGGCACCCCACCGGCGACTGCACCGCCAAGAGCTGCGTGATCAAGGCCAAGGCCAAGGCGCAGGTCAGGGCGAGCGCCGGGGTGAAGGGCGCTGACCCGCTCTGGCTCGGGATCAACGGCAAGTTCATGATCGATTACGACCGGGACCGGCCGGTCACCTGCCTCGGCCTGACCGAGACGGTGCCGGATGAGTTCACGGCCCTCTCCTGCACGACCAAGGACGGGGCCGAGTACTACCAGGAGCTCGCCCAGCAGGACGGCGCGGGTTCGGTCTCCGTGCGCACCGAGGGCTGGGTGGCTGCGTACAGCCGGCTCGACGTGGACAAGACCGTGAGCGCTCTGCAGCAGCGCCAGGCCGAGCTGAACTGAGCCCGGGCGGCTTTCGAGGTCAGAACAGGGTGGCGGGCTCGATCGGCTCGGGTTCGGGCAAGGGTTTCAAACCGGGGACGTGGACGCGCACCTCTTCGTGGAAGCGGCGGGCCAGCCGGGGCGCGTCCACGTTGTCGGGCGTGTGCAGGAAGAACGTGGGGGAGCGGCCTTCCTGCAGCCAGGCCGCCACGACCTCGACCCAGTACTGCCAGCCGGCCACGGTCGCGGCCTCGTCGTCCCGGCCCAGGTAGCGCACGGTCGGGCGGTCGGTCAGCGCAGCCGAGCGGCGCGGCAGCCGGGGTTTGCGCTCCCAGGCCTCGCGTTCGGCGTCGCTGGTCGGCGGCTTCTCGAAGAAGGCGGTGGTGTCGAACGGAACCCACTCGGCCCCCACCCGGGCGCAGAGCCGCTCCAGCCGCTGGGTCTCGGCCGGGTCGGTGAAGAAGGCCGGGTGGCGCACCTCGACGGCGCAGCGCTGCTGCGGCGGAAGCTTTTTCAGGAAGTCGTACAGCGCGGTCAGGTCGCCTGGCCCGAACGAGTTCGGCAACTGGACCCAGAGCGGCTCCAGGCGCGGGCCCAGCGGCTCGATCACCTCGAGGAAGGCCCGCAGCTCGGCATCCACGTGGTTCAGGCGCCGGTCGTGGGTGATGGTGCGCGGCAGTTTGACTGCGAACCGGAAGCTCTCGGGAGTCTGCTCGGCCCAGGTCTGCACCGTGGCCTGACTCGGGACGGCGTAGAACGTGGTGTTGCCCTCGACCGCGTTGCACCACTGGGCGTAGTGCCGCAGCCGCTGCCCGGCGTCCGCCGACTTCGGCGAGATCCGGCCTGACCAGGACTTGTGGGTCCACATCGCGCACCCCACGTGCAGCTGCACGGTTCAGTACCGGCGGCGCGAGCGTTGCTGCCGGGCGCGCATCTTGCGAGCCCGGGCGCGCCGGCTGTTGGCGAGAACCGGCCGCAGGCCGAAGAACAGGGCCGCGGCGAGCAGCAGGGCACTGGCGCCGGCGACCGGCCAGAAGCGCAGCATCGGGTTCTGCGGATCGGTGGCGGCGGAGGCGGGCAGAGCGGCGTTCACGTCTTCGGACCCGCCTAGAGCCTGGACCGAGGGTTCGGGTGCCTCGGCGGCGGAAAGGGTTTTGGCCTCCGGGATGTCCGGACCGGTCATCGCGGTCAGCTCGCCGGGCTTGATCAGCGAGCCCACCGGGTTGGCCTTCTGGCCGTACTTGAAGGCCCACTCCAGCAGGTCGCCGGTGGGGGTGAAGACCCGGCCGTCGGCCCGCATGATGACCGCGATGTAGTTGTGCCCCTTGTACTTGGCGCTGGCGACGTTGGAGGCCAGGGCCTTGCTGGTGTAGCCGTTCTTGATCCCGGTGACGCCTGGGATGTAGCCCAGCAGCCGGTTGTGGTTCTGGGTCTGGTAGCGCTTGCGCTTGGCGCCCAGCGACTTTCCCTGGTCCGGGAACGCGTACGAGGGGGTGACCATGATCTTGGCCAGCTGCTCGTCCTGCAGGGCGGCCGAGCCGGCCAGCGCCAGGTCGTACGCGCTGCTCACCTGGCCCTTGGCGTCCAGCCCGCTGGTGTTGCGGATCACCGTGTCGAACGCGCCCAGTTCCTGCGCCTTGGCCCGCATCAGCTCGATCGCCGCATCGTTGCCGCCGACCAGATTGCCCAGGGCGTTGGCGGTGTCGTTGCCGCTGCTCATCAGCAGGCCGTGCAGCAGGTCGTCGACGGTGTAACGGGAGCCCTCGACGATGCCGACCCGGGTGCCGTCGATGTTCGCGTCCTCGAAAGTGCCGGTGTAGACCTGTTCCGGATCCAGGCCGGGGGCCAGGGCCAGCGAGGTGAACACCTTCAGCGTGGAGGCCGGGGCCAACGGCACGTGCACGTTCTTGGCCGCGATGATCTCGCGCGAGTCCAGGTCGGCGACCAGCCACGCCGTCGCCTTGGGGGCGGGCGGCCGTGGAACCCCGGCGGGCAGGTTGGTGAGCACCTTGCGGCTGATCAGCCGCTCGCCACCGACCCAGGACCGGGCCGCCGGGGCCACGAACTTCTTCTTCGGCTCCGGGGAGGCCACCCGGGCCTCGGCGAAACCGGCTGTGCCCAGGGTCAAACCGGCGGCTACGGCGGTGGCGGCGAACAGGCGCAGCGGTCGCCGGGATCGGTAGGAACTGGACATCGTGCGTCCGAGACTACCTGCCGTTCCCAGCGGCCAGAAGGAAATCCCCTGCACTCTCGGTGTGGTCAACCCCTCACCGAAAGTACTCGGCGCAGCTCAGGAGGCGACCACGGCATCGGCGGCGAGGACACTGCGGTAGTGCCCGAGCAGTTCGTCGCCGAGCATCTCCCAGGTGTTGCGCTGCACGCCCACCCGGCCGGCCGCGCCCATCCAGCGGCGCTGCTGCGGGTCGTTCACCAGGGTCTGCACGCAACGGCGCAGGTCGTCGTCGTCCTCGGGGGCGTAGAGCATGCCGTTCGTACCCGGGGTCACCAGGTCGAGCGGTCCGCCGGCGGCCGGTGCGACCACCGGAACTCCGCTGGCCATCGCCTCCTGCAAGGTCTGCCCGAAGGTCTCGGCGGTACCGGTGTGCACGAACAGGTCCAGCGCGGCGAAGGTGTCGGCCAGGCCGTCGCCGTCCTGCCAGCCGACGAACGTGGCGTTCTTCAGGGTGCGCTCCAGCACCTTGCGATGCGGGCCGTCGCCGGCGATCACCAGGCGCACGTTGGGCAGACCGTCCAGGGCGGCCAGCCGGTCCACCCGCTTCTCGGTGGCCAGGCGGCCGACATATCCGAGGAGAACCTCACCGTTCGGGGCGAGCCGGGCGCGCAGGTCCTGCACGGCCGGGCTCTGGCGGCGGTCGGGATGGAACCGCTCGCTGTCCACCCCGCGCTGCCACAGCGCCAGCCGGGGGATCGCATGCTCGCGCAGCTCCTCCAGGGCCGGGGTGGAGGGGGCCAGGGTCAGATCGGCCTGGGAGTGGATCCGGCGCACCCACCGCCAGGCGGTGCTGGCCAGCGCGCCCATGTGGTGACGGGCCGCGAAAGCCGGTACGTCGGTCTGGAACACGGCCACACTCGGCACTCCGAGCTGCCCGGCCGCGGTCACTCCGACGGCGCCCAGGACGAAGGGGGAGGCGAGGTGGACGATGTCCGGACGAAAACCCGAGAGCGTGCGCAGCACCTTGGAGCTGGGCATGCCGACCGGGAACTGGCGGTAGCTGAACGAGGGCACGCCGACCACCGGGAAGCCGGCGAAGCTCTGCGGAGCCGGGCCGGGGCAGATGACGACGGCCTCGTGGCCACGCCGGGCCAGGTGCTCCAGCACCCGGCAGACGCTGTTCGTGACGCCGTTGCCGGTGGGCAGGAACGATTCGGCGACGATCGCGACCCGCAGCGGACCCGGTCCGGGACCGCCTGCGGCACAAGGGAGCACGGGGGCAGAGGTGGGCCGGTCCCGGTGGAGGAGGCTCAGCTCGGGGGTACCCGTCACAGTCTCTTGCTGCATGAGCGAAAGCTTCGGCCGATGGGGTGAGCTGTAGGGAAGCGGTACAGGTGAGAGAGGTGAACAGCTACCGGACAGGTGTTTTTCGCCCGCGCCCAACGGTCGCTCGATCGTCGCCCGCCGGTCATCGCCGCGCCGCCGCAGCGTGGTAGCGGTGTGTGGAGTGCTGACAGCCGGTGGTGACCGGGGCTGGGTGAAGTCGGGCTCATCGGGTGCTATTCCCCGGAGTTAGTCACGCAGAGGCAGGTGCTGGCCCTACGGTGGGGCAAGTGACCGACCAAGCGCGTGACTCGTCTGCCGGCCTGCCCGGGTTCTTCGCCATCGTGCCCGCCGGGGGCGCCGGCACCCGGTTATGGCCGCTCTCCCGCCAGGCCAGGCCGAAGTTCCTGCTCGACCTCACCGGCTCCGGGCGCACCCTGCTGCAGCAGACCTGGGACCGGCTGCTGCCGCTGGCCGGGCCGGCCGGGATCACCGTGGTCACCGGCACCGTGCACGCCGAGGCGGTCACCGGGCAGCTGCCCGACCTGAGCGACGCCAACCTGTTCACCGAGCCCAGCCCGCGCGACTCCGCGGCCGCGATCTGCCTCGCCGCTGCCGTCATCATGCAGCGCGACCCGGACGCGGTGATCGGCTCGTTCGCCGCCGACCACGTGATCCGCAACGCCGGCGGTTTCGAGGCTGCGGTGGCCGAGGCCGTGGCCGCCGCCCGGGACGGCCAGATCGTCACTCTGGGTATCGAGCCTGACCATGCCTCCACCGCGTTCGGCTACATCCGGGTCGGCGAGCCGCTGGGCCTGGCCGAGGCGCCCTCGGCGTGCAAGGTCGAGCGGTTCGTGGAGAAGCCCGACGCCGAGACCGCCACCCGCTACCTCGAAGAGGGCGGGTACCGCTGGAACGCCGGGATGTTCGTGGCCCGCGCCGACGTGCTGCTGGCCGAGCTGGAGCGCAACCGCCCGGAGCTCTACGCCGGGGTGATGCGGATCGCCAAGGCCTGGGACACCGACGAGCGGGCGGCCACGATCGAGGAGTTCTGGCCGCAGCTGGAGAAGGTGGCGATCGACTACGCCATCGCCGAGCCCGCCGCCGCCGCGGGCCGGGTCGCCGTGGTCCCGGCCGCGCTCGGCTGGGACGACATCGGCGACTGGGCCTCGCTGGCCGCGCTGCTGCCCGGCGACGCGGCGCTGAAGGTGGTCGGTGACGCCGCGCAGGTGCTGGACGTGGACGCCTCCGGCATCGCGGTGCCGGCCGGCGAGCGGCTGGTCGCGGTCCTGGGCCTGAAGGACGTGGTGGTGATCGACACCCCGTCTGCGGTTCTGGTCACCACCCGGGAGTGGGCGCAGGACGTGAAGAAGGTGGTCGAGACGCTGACCGAACTCGGACGTCACGATCTGCGATAGCCCGCATGCTCCACGTATGAGCTAATTCCTGATGACGGCTGGCGATCATCGGGGAGCGGTATGTCACCACGCACTGAGCACCGCGTACGCAACGATCCCGCTCAGTACGACGATCTGACCGATCAGTGGTGGCGCCCGCACGGGAAGTTCGCGGCGCTGCACTGGCTGGCCCGCGCGCGAGCCGGCCTGATCCCCGACCCACCCCGGCCGGGGGCGCCGCTGCTCGACGTGGCCTGCGGGGCCGGGCTGCTGCAGCCCCACCTCACCGGGCGACTGGCGGGCTGGGTCCACACCGGCGTGGACCTGTCCCTGCTCTCGCTGCGCCAGGCCCGCACCCACGGGGTGACGGCAGTGGCCGCCGACGCCGGGCGCCTGCCCTTCGCAGACCACTCGTTCGAGTGCGTGGTCGCCGGCGAGGTGCTCGAGCACCTGCCCGACCTGCCCAGTGCGGTGGCGGAAATCTGCCGGGTACTCGCCCCCGGCGGCACGCTGGTGATGGACACCCTGAACAACACCTGGCTCTGCCGTCTCGCGCTGGTCCGGATCGCCGAGCATCTGCCCGGTGGGCCACCCGCCGGCGTCCACGACCCGGCCCTCCTGGTCTCCCCGAACGTCCTCAATGAACTTCTGGCCCAGCACGGCGTGCGGATGCACCGCCCTACCGGACTGCGCCCGGCGGCCGGGCAGTATCTGGCCTGGCTGGCCCGGCGGCGCGAGGACGTCACCATGCTGCCCACCCGGTCGGTCTCGATGCTCTATCAGGCGACCGCGACGAAGGACGCCTCTTGAGCGGCACCGGCCGCGAGCGTCCGTTGCTCAGTGGTCATCGGGCGGTGATCACCGGCCACGGCGAGGCCGTCCCGGAACCCTTTGGCCAGGAAGAGATCTGGGACGAGGTGTTCGCCCGCGACCTGAACGGCGACCGGGTGGCCCGTCAGATCTTCCTGCGGGCCGGGATCACCACCCGGCACGCCAGCGTGGACCCGCGCCGCACCGATGTCAGCGGCTGGAGCACCGGCGACCGGATGCGGCGTTACGTCACCGACGGCCGGAAGCTGGGTAGGGCGGCGGTGCAGGCGGCGCTGGCCGATGCCGGCCGTCGGCCCGACGAGATCGGCCTGTTCGTGGTGGTCTCCTGCACCGGCTACGCCACCCCCGGCCTGGACATCATGCTCGCCGACGAACTGGGGATGGACCCGAACGTGCGCCGGCTGATCGTCGGCCATATGGGTTGCTATGCAGCAATTCCCGGCCTGAACGCAGCCGCCGACTTCGTCCGCGCCCAGGGCCGGCCCGCCCTGCTGCTGTGCGTCGAGCTGACCAGCCTGCACCGGCAGCGTTCGGACGATCCCTCGGACCTGCAGACCGTGGTCTCGCACGCGCTCTTCGCCGACGCCGCGGCGGCCGTGGTGCTGGAACCCGACTCCGCTACCGGTCTGGAACTGCTGCACACCACCGCCACCACCGTCCCCGGCACCGAGGAACTGATGACCTGGGACGTCACCGCCCACGGCTTCCGGATGGGGCTCTCGCCGAAGGTTCCGGACGTGCTGGCCGGGCAGGTCGAGGAGGCGACGGCCGAGCTGGTCGGGCCGTTCGGCTTCACGACGCCGGACGTGGCGGGCTGGGCGGTACACCCGGGTGGCCGACGGATCGTCGAAGTCGTCGCCGAACGGTTACGGCTGGCTGACCCACTGGTAGCCGAGAGCCGGGACGTCCTGGACCGGTACGGAAACTGCTCTTCGGCGACCGTCCTGATGGTGCTTGACCGGATTCGCCGGGGCCGCGCGCTGCGGCCCGGGGATCCGGTGGTGGCCATGGCTTTCGGGCCCGGCCTGACCCTGTGCAGCGCGCTTCTGAGAACGGCTTGTTAAATCGCTGCCGTACTCCGTTCGGGTGCAAGAAATCACACCGCACGGGTCTATGCTCGCTGGATCGTGAACATTCCCGAGGTCGCTTCCCTGGTAGCGGCGTATGCCGAAGAGCTCATCGACGTGCGCCGGGACATCCACACGCATCCGGAGCTCGGTTTCCAGGAGATGCGTACCACCGCGCTGGTGTTCGACCGGCTGGCCAAGGCCGGGCTGGACCCGCAGCGGCTCACCGGTGGCACCGGACTGTGGTGCGACATCGGCTCGGACCGGGGTCACACGGTCGCGTTGCGCGCCGACCTGGACGCGCTGCCGATGATCGATGCCTGCGGACGTCCGTGGGCCTCGGTGAACGAGGGCGCCACTCATGCGTGTGGTCACGACGTGCACACCACCGCGCTGCTCGGCGCCGCACTCGCGCTGGCCGACCTGCACGAGCGCTCGCCGCTGCCGGGCCGGGTCCGGCTGATCTTCCAGCCCGCCGAGGAGAAGATGCCCGGCGGCGCGCTGAAGGTGCTCGGCGAGGGCATTCTCGACGAGGTCACCCGGGCCTACGCCCTGCACTGCGACCCGCACACCGACGTGGGCCACATCGGCTCCCGGGTCGGCCCGATCACCGCGGCCGCCGACCGGGTGCACGTCACGCTGCACGGGCACGGCGGTCACACCTCGCGCCCGCACCTCACCGAGGACGTCATCTTCGCCCTGGCCGAGGTGGTCACCGGCGTGCCGGCTGCGCTCTCGCGCCGGCTCGACCCGCGGGCCGGGGCCTCGATGGTCTGGGGCCGGATCAACGCCGGCGTGGCGATGAACGCGATCCCGGCCGGCGGTGAGGTGGCCGGGACGTTCCGCTGCCTGGACAGCACGGTCTGGACCATCGCCGGCTCGATCATCACCGACACCATTCACCAGGTGGTGCAGCCCTACGGAGTGCGGGCCGAGGTGAACTACCAGCGCGGGGTGCCGCCCACGGTCAACGAGGCGCAGGCGGTGGCGATCGCCGAGGCCGCGGTGAAGGCCGAGCTCGGTGAAGAGGCACTGCAGCTGACCCCGCAGAGCCTGGGCGGCGAGGACTTCGCCTGGATCCTGGAGAAGGTGCCCGGCGCGATGGTCCGGCTCGGTACCCGGGTGCCCGGCGGAACCACCTACGACCTGCACCGGCCCGACTTCGATGTGGACGAGCGGGCGATCGGGATCGGGGCGACGTTCCTGGCGGCCACTGCGGTGCGGGACCTGTTCACACCCTGAGCGGCAGGCTTGCGGGTGGGTCCGGAGCGGCCCGGCTCAGGCGCGTTGCTGTCGGGACATCGCCCAGCGGCCCAGGTCCACCAGCCCCAGGAGCACCAGCAGGACGGCGCCGGTGGCGATGTTGGCAAAGAAGTAGAGAGCCGGCATCAGCCAGCCGTCTTCGGTCAGACGCTGGATGTCGATCACGGTCAGCAGAGCGAAGGCGGCCAGCGGCAGTCCGAGCAGACCGAGGAGCCCGGCCCTGGGGTAGAACCGGGAGGCCGGGCGGGTTGCGACGATCCGGTGGTTCACCCAGTAGGCCAGCAGCACGGCCGGGGTCAGGAAGAACGGCCCGGCCGGGTAGACCGGAGAGATGCCGATCAGCGCCACCGTCGCCGCGGCGGTCGCTGACAGCAGCCAGCGCGGGGTCTGAGCACGGACAGCCATCCGGCGACGATAGCGCTGGGCGGTTTGTGCGGTATGAGTGTTTCGGGACCGGGTCCGATGAAGTCTTCGGCCATCCGGGCCAATGACGAACAGATTTCCACGATCACGATCCGGCTACCGAACGGTGCTCGGTCAGAATCGGCGAGAAATTGCAGCTATGGTCGCCCGTGATACCGGCCCGACAGGGCCGGGACCGGGGCAGTTGTCCTGGGAGTCACTTCCCGGCAACTCTCGGTTCGTCCCAGGTAATCATGAAGGAGGCACCTGTGCGCCGGGTGACCAAACTGGTCGCGGTGGCAGCGGCCGCGACATTCAGCCTCGCCGCCTGTGGTGGCGGGAGCGACTCCGACACGGTCGACTCGGGCGACAGCCCGACGTCGGACATCAAGGTCGGCCTGGCCTACGACGTAGGCGGCCGCGGCGACCAGTCCTTCAACGACTCGGCGGCCGCCGGCCTGGACAAGGCCAAGGACGAGTTCGGCGTCGAGATCAAGGAACTCGAGGCCAGCAACGGTGAGACCGACGCGGCCCGCGAGGAGCGGCTGCGGCTGCTCGCCGACGGTGGCTTCAACCCGGTGATCGGTGTCGGCTTCGCCTACGCCACCTCGATGGGCAAGGTCGCCGAGGAGTTCCCGGACACCCAGTTCGCGATCATCGACGACGAGACCCTCGCCGAGACCCCGAACGTGACCTCGCTGGTCTTCGCCGAGGAGCAGGGCTCGTACCTGGTTGGCGCGATCGCCGCCGAGGCCTCCAAGACCGGCAACGTCGGCTACGTCGGCGGCGTGAACACCCCGCTGCTGCAGAAGTTCGAGGCCGGCTTCAAGCAGGGCGCCGAGGCCGTGAACAAGGACATCGAGGTCCAGGTCAAGTACCTGAGCCAGCCGCCGGACTTCAGCGGTTTCGCCGCCCCCGACAAGGGTGAGACCACGGCGCAGGGCATGATCGACGCCGGTGCCGACGTGATCTACGCCGCCGCGGGTGGTTCCGGTGGTGGCGTGTTCAAGGCGATCAAGGCCGCCGGGGCCGACCACTGGGCGATCGGTGTCGACTCCGACCAGTACCTGACCGCCGAGGCCGACGTGAAGGACATCATCCTCACCTCGATGCTCAAGCGCGTCGACACCGCGGTCTACGACTTCGTGAAGTCGTCGGTCGACGGTGAGGTGCTGACCGGCGTGCAGCGCTTCGACCTCTCCGACGAGGGTGTGGCCTACTCGCTGTCCAACGAGGCCGCGATCGAGCCGTTCACCGCCAAGGCGGACGAGCTCAAGGAGCAGATCATCGGCGGCGAGATCAAGGTCTCGGACAAGCCGTAGCCTGCGATCTGGCACTAACCTGGCCGCCGTTCCACCTGTCCGACGGGTGGAACGGCGGTCCGGTGTATCAACTGGAAACGGAAGTCCAGCAGTGGTGAAGAAGGTGTGCCGTTGAAGCCCGAGTCAGAGTCCGCGGGAGTCCCCGCGGTCGAACTCAAGGGGATCACCAAGCGGTTTCCCGGGGTGGTCGCCAACCGCGACGTGAACCTGCGGGTCATGCCCGGCACGGTGCACGCGGTGGTCGGTGAGAACGGCGCGGGCAAGTCCACGCTGATGAAGACCCTTTACGGCATGCACAAGCCGGACGAGGGCACGATCACGCTGAACGGTGAGCAGGTCGTCCTGCACAACCCGTCCGACGCGATCGCCCGCGGCGTGGGCATGGTGCACCAGCACTTCATGCTGGCCGACAACCTCACCGTGCTGGAGAACATCGTTCTCGGCGCCGAGCCGAAGCGCTGGGGTGGCTTCGGCCTGAACCGCGCCGCCGCGCGGACCAGGATCCGCGAGATCGGCAAGCAGTACGGCCTCGAGGTCGACCCGGACGTGCTGGTCGAGAACCTCGGCGTGGGCGACCGGCAGCGGGTCGAGATCATCAAGGTGCTCTACCGCGGCGCCCGGGTGCTGGTGCTCGACGAGCCCACCGCCGTGCTGGTGCCGCAGGAGGTCGACGCCCTCTTCGAGGCCCTGCAGGTGCTGAAGGCCCAGGGCCTTTCGATCATCTTCATCTCGCACAAGCTGGACGAGGTGCGCTCGGTCGCCGACGACATCACGGTGATCCGGCGCGGCACCACCGTGGCCACCGCCGACCCCAAGACGGTCAGCTCCCGTCAGCTCGCCGAGCTGATGGTCGGCAGCGAACTGCCCTCCCCGCAGACCAGCGAGTCCACGGTCACCGACCGGCCGGTGCTGGAGATGAAGCACGTGGAGCTGGTGAAGGACGGCCGGCACCTGCTGCGCGACGTCACCCTGACCATCCACGCGGGTGAGGTGCTCGGCCTGGCCGGGGTCGAGGGCAACGGGCAGGCCGAACTGGTCGAGTCGATCATGGGCATGCGCACCGTCGACGGCGGAACGATCACCCTGGCCGCCGAGAACATCACCACCTGGACCACCCGGCGCCGCCGGGAGGCCGGGATCGGTTACATCCCGGAAGACCGGCACCGGCACGGCCTGATCCTGGACGCCCCGCTCTGGGAGAACCGGGTGCTGGGCCACCAGACCCGCCACCCCAACACCAGCGGACCGCTGGTCAACCGGGCCGGAGCGCGAGCCGACACCGAACGGATCGTCGGTGAGTACGACGTCCGTACGCCCTCGATCGACGTTCTGGCCTCCTCGCTGTCCGGCGGCAACCAGCAGAAGCTGATCGTCGGGCGCGAGATGAGCGGCAACCCCAAGCTGCTGATCGCCGCGCACCCCACCCGCGGCGTCGACGTCGGCGCCCAGGCCGCGATCTGGGACCTGCTGCGCAACGCCCGTGCCGAAGGCCTGGCTGTGCTGCTGATCAGCGCCGACCTGGACGAGCTGATCGGCCTGTCCGACAGCCTGACCGTGATCCTGCGTGGCGAGCTGGTCGCCCAGGTCGACCCTTCGACCGTCACTCCTGAACAACTCGGCTCCGCGATGACGGGTGCCGGTGAGGCCGCGTGAACAAGTTGAACGCCGACACCGCTCGCCGGATCGGGCTGTCCGTGGCCGCCCCGGTCCTGGCCGTCGCCCTCTCGGTGGTGATCACCTCGATCGTGCTGGCCTCGGCCGGTAACGACCCGGTCGAGACCTTCACCCAGATGATCGAGTACGCGCAGGAACCGCGCACCACCACGCTGATCATCAACGCCGCGGTCACCTACTACTTCGCCGCGCTGGCGGTGGCGTTCGGGTTCCGGATGAACCTGTTCAACATCGGCGTGGACGGCCAGTACCGGCTCGCGGCCCTGCTGGCTGCCGCGGTCGGTGGCGCGGTCGAGCTGCCCAAGGTGCTCCACGTCGGCCTGATCCTGCTGGTCGCGGTGATCGTCGGCGGGCTCTGGGCCGCGGTCGCCGGCCTGCTCAAGGTGTACCGCGGGATCAGCGAGGTGATCACCACGATCATGCTGAACTCGATCACCACCGCGCTGATCGCCTACCTGCTCACCGCCGACAAGCTGGCCGTGCAGGTCGAGGGGTCGAACAACATCGGCACCCCGGAGATCCCGGCCAGCGGACGGGTCGGCGGCATCGATCTGGTGCCGGACTCCAAGCTCCAGGTCTACGGCCTGATCGTGCTGGCCGCGATCGTCGGCTTCCTGTACTGGTTCGTGATCGAGCGCAGCCGCTTCGGTTTCGACCTGCGCGCCACCGGCCGTAACGAGGAGGCCGCGGTCGCCAGCGGGGTCAACGTCAAGCGGATGGTGCTGATCAGCATGGCGATCTCCGGCGGGATCGCCGGTCTGGTCGGCATGCCGCAGCTGCTCGGCGCCTCGTACACCTACTCGCTGGACTTCCCGGCCGGCATCGGCTTCACCGGGATCGCGATCGCCCTGCTCGGCCGCAACACCGCGATCGGGGTGGCGATCGGCGCCCTGCTGTTCGGCTTCCTCGACACCTCCTCGCAGATCCTCGACCTGGAGGGCGTGCCCAAGGAGATCGTGCTGATCACTCAGGGCGTGATCGTGCTGTCCGTGGTCATCGCCTACGAACTGGTGCGGCGCTACCGGATCGTCGCGCAGCAGCGTGAGGTCGGCCGGCAGCTGAGCTCAGCAGCCGGCAGCGAGGACAGCAAGCCGCAGGGAGCACAGGCATGAGCACGACGCTGGAAGAAACTCCGCTGGAGAAGAAGGCCCCTCTGCTGGGCCTGAGCAAGCCCTGGCGGATGGCGCTGTACGCGTTCGCCGGTCTGGTCGTGCTGAGCCTGATCCGGGTGATCACCGGCGCCAACGACCTCACCTCGGCGGGCACGGTCAACGCGGCCGTGATGCTGGCGGTGCCGATCGGCCTGGCCGGTCTGGGCGGTCTGTGGTCCGAGCGGGCCGGCGTGGTCAACATCGGCCTCGAGGGCATGATGATCCTCGGCTCGTTCGGGGCCGGCTGGATCGGCTGGCAGCACGGGGCCTGGGCCGGCGTGCTGATGGCGATCGCCTTCGGCGTGATCGGCGGCCTGGTGCACGCCGTGGCCACGGTCACCTTCGGCGTGGACCACGTGGTCTCCGGTGTGGCGATCAACATCCTCGGTCTGGGCGCCACCCAGTACCTGGCCGGCGAACTGCTGGCCGACTCGCCCGGTGGTGGCGAGACCCAGTCGCCGCCGAACTCCGGTCTGCCCAAGCCCTCGATCCCCGGTCTGTCCGGTCTGCTCGAGCCGCTGGAGAGCAAGCACTGGTTCCTGCTCTCGGACATCGCCGGCATCCTGCGCGGGCTGTTCACCAACGTCTCGCTGCTCACCATCGTCGCGATCCTGCTGGTGGTGCTGACCTACGTGCTGTTGTGGCAGACCCCGTTCGGCCTGCGCCTGCGCTCGGTCGGCGAGGACCCGCACGCGGCCGAGTCGCTCGGTGTGAAGGTGCGGCTGTACAAGTACTACGCCGTGGCCGTCTCGGGCGGTCTGGCCGGCCTGGCCGGTGGCTTCCTGGCCATCGTCGCCTCCAACCTGTACCGCGAGGGTCAGACCGGTGGCCGGGGATATATCGGTCTGGCCGCGATGATCTTCGGCAACTGGCGCCCGGGCGGCCTGATGATGGGCGCCGGCCTGTTCGGCTACACCGACGCCATGCAGCTGCGTAACGCCGTGGCGGTGCACGCCCTGCTGCTGGTCGTCTTCGCCCTGCTGCTCGGCCTGACCGTGCTGAACCTCTACCGGCGCCGCTGGATCTCCGCGGGCGTCGGCCTGGTCTTCGCCGTGCTCTCGCTGATCTGGTACCTGAACACCGACGAGCTGCCCGGCCCGATCACCACCATGACGCCGTACGTGACCACGCTGCTGGTGCTTTCGCTGGCGGCTCAGAGTCTGCGCATGCCGAAGGCATCTGGACAGGTCTACCGACCGGAGGGCAAATGAGCCAGGACTTCTACCCCGGGCGGGTGGCCGGCGACGCCGGGCCCGAGCAGATCGACTGGTCGGCCCTGCGGGCGGCCGCCCGGATGGTCATGCAGAAGGCCTACGCGCCGTACTCCGGCTTCCCGGTGGGCGCGGCGGCCCTGACCGACGACGGCCGGATCGTCACCGGCTGCAACGTCGAGAACGCTTCGTACGGGGTGGGCCTGTGCGCCGAGTGCGGCCTGGTCTCTGCGCTGAACTCCAGCGGGGGCGGGCGGCTGATCGCCTTCACCTGTGTGGGGCCGGACGGCGAGAACCTGATGCCGTGCGGGCGCTGCCGTCAGCTGCTCTTCGAGTTCGGCGGTCCGGAGCTGCTGGTCGAGACCAGCCACGGCATCATCCCCTTCACCCAGGTCCTGCCCGACGCCTTCGGCCCGGCCGACCTCTCCCGGGCCACCGGCCCCACCCCCACCTAGCCACCCCCACCTCTCCAACTTCACCAGCCTCCGTCGCATTAACCAGCCGTAGTCGCAGTAGAAGCGCTGGAAAACTGCTTCTACTGCGACCAAGGCTGGTGAACCCAGGCTGGGAGGTGGGTTGGGGGAGGGCGGAGCGGGGAGGGGTTCGCGGCGGGCAGAAGAGCCGAACGGGTGCCAGGCCGCGCTCACACCAGCCACTTCGTTAACCTCGCAATCATGACCGAACCATTCGCCGTAGTAGACGTCATCCGCGCCAAGCGTGACCGGGACCGCCTGAGCAACGAGCAGATCGACTGGGTGGTCGACGCCTACACCCGCGGCGTGGTCGCCGACGAGCAGATGTCCGCCCTGCTGATGGCCATCCTGCTGAACGGGATGAGCAGCCCGGAGATCGCCCGCTGGACCGCCGCGATGATCGCCTCCGGCGAGCGCCTGGACTTCAGCGGCCTGTCCCGCCCGACCACCGACAAGCACTCCACCGGCGGCGTGGGCGACAAGATCACCCTGCCGCTGACCCCCCTCGTGGCCGCCTGCGGTGCGGCCGTGCCGCAGCTCTCCGGGCGCGGGCTCGGGCACACCGGCGGCACGCTGGACAAGCTGGAGTCCATCCCCGGCTGGCGGGCCCGGCTCAGCAACGCCGAAATGGCCCAGCAGCTGGAAGAAGTGGGCGGCGTGATCTGCGCTGCGGGGGAAGGGCTGGCCCCGGCCGACCGCAAGATGTACGCCCTGCGCGACGTCACCGGCACGGTCGAGGCGGTGCCGCTGATCGCCTCCTCGATCATGAGCAAGAAGATCGCCGAGGGTACGGGCGCGCTGGTGCTGGACGTGAAGGTCGGCTCCGGCGCGTTCATGAAGACCGAGGAGCAGGCCCGGGTCCTGGCCCAGACCATGGTCCAGCTCGGCGCGGACGCGGGCGTGAACACGGTGGCGCTGCTGACCGCGATGTCCACGCCGCTCGGCCTGACCGCGGGCAACGCCCTGGAGGTGCGCGAGTCGCTGGAGGTGCTGGCCGGCGGGGGCCCGCCCGACGTGGTCGAGCTGACCCTGAGCCTGGCCCAGGAGATGCTCGAGACCGCAGGCATTTCCGCGGACCCGGAGCAGGCCCTGAAGGACGGCCGGGCGATGGACGCCTGGAACAAGATGATCGCGGCGCAGGGCGGGGACCCGGCCGCCGAGCTGCCCACCGCCAAGCACACGCACCAGGTGCTGGCCCCGGCCGACGGGGTGCTGACCAGCCTGGACGCGATGGCCGTGGGGATCAGTGCCTGGCGTCTGGGCGCGGGCCGCTCGCGCAAGGAGGACCCGGTGCAGGCCGGGGCGGGCGTCGAGATGCACGCCAAGCCGGGTGCCGAAGTGCGCGCCGGACAGCCGCTTTTCACCCTGCACACCGATACCCCGGAGCGCTTCGAGCAGGCGATCGCGGCCTTGGACGGCGGTTACCAGATCGCCCCGCCCGGATCCCGGCCCGAGCACCAGCCGCTGATCATCGACCGGATCACGGCTTCTTAGCGGTCGGCGCCAGGCACCAGGGCGCAGTCAGCCAGGCAACAGCGATCGTCGCCCCGACCGTCACGGTCAGGGCGGCGATCGCCCGCGGAGCGCTCGCCCCGTCGAGCAGCAGCCCGGAGATCAGTGCTCCCACCGACACGGCGGGGATCGGCAGCAGCAGCCAGCGTTCCGGAAGGCCGGGGCGGACTTTCAGCGCCAGGCCGACCGCGGCCAGATTGACCAACTGGATCACCAGGGCCAGAACGCAACCCACCATCGCGCCGATCACCGCGTAACTGCCGGCGAGCACGCCCCCGACAACGGTTCCGGTCACCCCGGCCACCAGCAGGAAACGGCCCAGGGCGGTCCATCGGGTAGAAGCGCTGGTGCCGTAGGCGGCGCTGGTCAGGTCGGACATGCCACCAACCCTAACCACCAATGGACGTCCGCCAGCCCTCGGGAGGCTGGCGGACGTCCATTATTGTTGCCTTTGAACCGTTATCGCCGCATCGGCTCCCGGCCGAACGGCTGCAGCGGACGCGGGTGCGTCGGGCTCGGCGGCACCGCCAGGGTGACCGGGCTGCCCAGCTTCAGGGTGAGAAGCTCGCCGTGGTGCAGGATCTCGAGCTCGTCCTCGGGGCTGCGCTCGTGATCGCTGAGCAGGTAGGTGGCCTGCTTGCCGTCCGTCTCCACCCGCAGCCGCAGGCCCTTGTGGGTGATCGTGAAGGCCAGCCGGTCCAGGCCGTCCGGAAGGCGCGGCGAGAAGGCCAGAGTGCCCGTCGTGTCGCGCATTCCGCCGAACCCGGCGACCAGCGACATCCAGGTCCCGGCCAGGGCCGCGATGTGCAGGCCGTTGGTGGTGTTGCTGTGCAGGTCGTGCAGGTCGGTCAGGGCGTTCTCGATGGTGTAGTCGTAGGCCAGGCCCAGGTGCCCGACCTCGGCCGCCATCACCGACTGGGTGCACGCCGACAGCGACGAGTCCCGCACCGTGAGCTTCTCGTAGTACGCGAAGTTCGCGGCCTTCTGCTCGGGAGTGAAGGCGTCGCCGCGCATCTGCATGGCCAGCACCAGGTCGGCCTGCTTGACCACCTGCTGCCGGTACAGCTGCACGTACGGCATGGTGAGCAGGAGCGGGTAGTCCTCCTCGGTGAGCGACTCGAAGTCCATCACCGCGTGCCGGGTGAAGCCCTCGGCCTGCGGGTGCACGCCGAGCTTCTCGTCGAACGGGATGAACATCGAGTCGGCGCACTGCCGCCAGGCGCTGATCTCCTCGGCGTCCACCTCCAGCGCGGCCGCCTCCTCACCGTACGAGGACGCCGCCGTGGCCGCGGCCCGCAGGTTCCGCTGCGCCATCAGGTTGGTGTAGACGTTGTTGTCGGTGATCGCGCTGTACTCGTCCGGGCCGGTGACCCCGTCGATCCGGAACCAGCCGTCCCGGTCGAACTGGCCGAAAGAGCGCCACAGCCGCGCGGTCTCGACCAGCAGCGGCAGGCCGATCTCGCGGTCGAACTCGTCGTCCTCGGTGGCTCCGTGGTAGCGGATCACCGCGTCGGCGATGTCGGCGTTGATGTGGAACGCCGCGGTCCCGGCGGGCCAGTAGCCGGAGCACTCGTCCCCGTTGATCGTGCGCCAGGGGAACGAGGCCCCCTTCAGGCCCAGCGTGGCCGCCCGGTCCTTGGCCTTCTGCAGCGTGCTGTGCCGCCAGCGCAGGGCATCGGCCGCCGCCCGCGGCGCGGTGTGGATCAGCACCGGCAGCACGAACGTCTCGGTGTCCCAGAAGCAGTGGCCGTCGTAGCCCGGGCCGGTCAGGCCCTTGGCCGAGACCGGCCGCTGCTCCGCCCGGGCTCCCGCCTGGATGATGTGGAACAGCGCGAAACGCACCGCCTGCTGCAGCTCTTCGTCGCCGTCGACCTCCACGTCGGCGCGCGCCCAGAACTCGTCCAGGTACTGCCGCTGCTCGGTGAGCAGGTCGTCCCAGCCGGTGTGGATGGCCCCGGTCAGGCCGGCCGCCACCTGGTCGCGCAGGGCCGGCAACGAGCGCTGCGAGCTCCAGCCGTAGCTGACGAACTTGATCAGCCGCAGCTTCTGGCCGGGCTTGAGCGTGGCGGTGACGGTGAGCCGGCCCCAGTCGGGCCGCACACCCCAGTTGGTGGAGACCTTGACGCCCTCGGGCACCTCGATCACGTGCTCGGCCGCGGCCGCCACCCGGCGCCCGCTGTGCCGGGTCTCGTGCACCAGGGTGATCCGGTTGCCGTTGCAGTCGTGCTCCAGCGCCTGCAGCGGGTTGTGCATGGCCGCCGCCACCCGCGGGTCGACCGAACCGCCCTCGGGCATCTGCTCGTTCGCCACCAGCTCGGACTGCAGCACCACGCGGGCGGTCTCGTGGACCGGCTCGACCTCGTAGGCGATCGCCATCACCGAACGGTGGGTGAAGGAGACCAGCCGGGTGGAGGTGACCCGCACCGCCTGGTCGGCCGGCGAGCGCCACTCCACCTCGCGGCGCAGCGTGCCGGCCCGCATGTCCAGGACCCGCTCGTGCTTGTCCAGGTGGCCGTAGCGCAGGTCGAACGGCTCGTCGTCGACCAGCAGCCGGATCAGCTTGCCGTTGGTCACGTTGATGATCGTCTGACCCGACTCCGGGTAGCCGTAGCCCGCCTCGGCGTGCGGCAGCGGCCTTCTTTCGTAGACCGAGTTCAGGTAGGTGCCCGGAAGACCGTGCGGCTCACCCTCGTCCAGGTTGCCGCGAATCCCGATGTGCCCGTTCGAAAGTGCGAAGACGGACTCGGTGGACCCCAGGTCCTCCAGGTGAAGTTCGGTCTCCCTGATGCACCAGGGCTCGACTGTGAATGCCGCTCGACGGTTCATGCGCGCTTCTCTATCAGTTGGGCCAGATTGGTCACCACAACATCTGCCCCATGTTCGGACAGAGCGGCTGCGTGACCTACCCGGTCGACTCCTACGACCTTGCCGAAACTGCCTGCCCGCCCGGCCTGGACGCCCACGATCGCGTCCTCGAAGACCACGGCCTGAGCCGGCTCGAAACCCAGCAGCCGGGCCCCGTGCACGAACGTCTCGGGGGAGGGCTTGCCGTGCAGCCCGGCGGCGATCGCGGCCTGCGCGTCCACCCGGGCCTCGACGAACTTCTCCAGGCCGGTGACCCGCAGGACCTCGGCGGTGTTGGCGCTGGAGGAGACGACGGCGATCCGCAGCCCGGCGGCCTGCACGGCCTCCAGGTACTCGAACGTGCCGTCGAAGATGGTGACGCCCTCGTGCGCGATCTTCTCGTGCACCAGGTTGTTCTTACGGGTACCGAGGCCGTTCACGGACTCGGTCTCGGGGGAGTCGTCGGCCGTGCCCTCGGGCAGCGTGATGCCGCGCGAGGCCAGGAAGCTGCGGGTGCCGTCCTGCCGGCGCTTGCCGTCGACGTACTGCACGTAGTCGGTGGCGATCTCGAACGGGACGAACGGCTCGCCGAGACGTTCGGCCCGCTCAGCGAGATAGGCGTCGAACATCTCCTTCCAGGCGGAGGCATGGACCGACGCGGTGTCGGTGAGCACTCCGTCCAGGTCGAAAAGACAGGCTCTTACTTGCTCGGGCAGGCCGACGTCTACCGGCCGCGCCATCTGCGGATCGGACATGTGTCCAAGCAGACCACAACGGGCGCCCGCTCGCAGACGTGTCCAGGATGCGTGCGCCGACGTTGCCTGATCGTTTCGCTCGGGCGGGGTCGATGGGGCCCATGAAACCCGCCCCGGTGCCAGGATGGGCCCATGGACCTGCCCGTGATGCCGCCGGTCAAACCCATGCTGGCCAAGTCGGTGCCCGAGATCCCCGATGTCGGCCACGTCGAGCCGAAGTGGGACGGGTTCCGGACGATCGTCTTCAAGGACGGGGACGAGGTGGAACTGGGCAGCCGTAACGAAAAGCCCATGACCCGTTACTTTCCTGAGCTGGTGGAGGCGCTGCGGGCCAATCTTCCCCAACGCTGCGTAGTGGACGGCGAGATCGTCACCATCGTCGGTGACAGACTGCAGTTCGAGGTGCTGCAGCAGCGCATCCACCCGGCCGCCAGCCGGATCAACCTGCTGGCCGAGCAGACCCCGGCCTCGTTCATCGGTTTCGACCTGCTCGCCCTGGGTCAGGAGAACCTGATGGAGCAGCCGTTCTCGGTGCGCCGGGCCCGCCTGGTCGAGGCGCTTTCCGCTGCCCAGGCGCCGATCTACTGCACTCCGGCCACCACTGATCTGGCCACCGGGCAGGAATGGTTCGGCCAGTTCGAGGGCGCAGGCCTGGACGGGGTGATCGCGAAACCCCTGGACGGGCCTTATCTGCCCGACAAACGCACGATGTTCAAGGTCAAGCACGCCCGCACCGCCGACTGCGTGCTGGCCGGATTCCGCTGGCACAAGTCCGGCCCGATCGTCGGTTCGCTGCTGCTCGGGCTGTACCGCGAGGACGGCTCGCTGCAGCACGTGGGCGTCGCCGCCTCGTTCCCGATGAAGCGCCGGGCCGAGCTGGTCGAGGAGCTGGAGCCGCTGCGGATGGCCGACGAAGAGCTGGGCCAGCATCCGTGGGGCCAATGGGCGCAGGCCCAGGCTCACCAGCACCAGCGGATGCCCGGCAACGTCTCGCGCTGGAACGCCACCAAGGACCTCTCGTTCGTCCTGCTGCGGCCGGAACGGGTGCTGGAGGTGGCCTACGACCAGATGGAGGGCGACCGATTCCGGCACACCGCGCAGTTCCGCCGCTGGCGCACCGATCGCACTCCGGAAAGCTGTGGGTACGAGCAGCTGGAACGCCCGGTGAACTTCCGGCTGGAGGACGTGCTGTCGCCGGTGGGTTCCCGGCCGCCGGAGATCGTCGGCGATTAGTTCCGGGCCGGTCAGCGGTCTGCACACTGGACGACGAAGGGACGAAAGTGGCGGCCAAGAGCGCAGCAGTCCAGATCCAGTCGGGGGAACGTTCGGTGCGGCTGTCCAGCCCGGACCGGGTGCTCTGGCCGGAGCCGGGCATCACCAAGCAGGAGCTGGCCGAGTACGTGGTCGCGGTGGGCCCGGCCCTGCTCCGGGCGATCGGGGACCGGCCGGTCTCCCTGGAGCGATTTCCCGAGGGGGTGGACGGCGAACGGTTCTACTCGAAAAATCCTCCCCGCGGCGTACCGGACTATGCCCGTTCGGTGAAGGTGACTTACCCCAGCGGGCGAAGCCACCCTCAGCTGGTCGTGGACGAGGTGGCGACGGCTGTGTGGGCCGTTCAGATGAACACCATCACGTTGCACCCCTGGCCGGTGCGCACGGCCGACACCGACAACCCCGACGAGCTGCGCCTCGACCTCGACCCCCAACCCGGCCGGGACTACGCAGACGCTGTGCAGGCAGCCCTGAAGCTGCGTGACCTCCTGTCCGAGCTGGGCCTGACCGGGTACGTCAAGAGCTCTGGCAACCGGGGCGTGCACGTGTTCACCCCGATCCGCCCCGACCACGAGTTCCTCGACGTGCGGCACGCGGCCATCGGCATCGGCCGCGAGCTGGAACGCCGCGCCCCCGACCTGGTCACCATGTCCTGGTGGAAGGAAGAACGCGGCGAGCGCATCTTCGTCGACTTCAACCAGTGCACCCGCGATCGCACCATGGCCGGCGCCTACAGCCCCCGCCCCCTGCCGCACGCCCCGGTCTCCACTCCGCTGACCTGGGACGAACTACCGGACGTGGACCCCAAAACCCTTACCGTGCGTACTGTTCCCCAGCTGCTGGCCGACCGCGGCGACCCCTGGGAGACAATGCACTCCTCCGCCGGAGACATCGCCCCCGCCCTGGAGTTGTGGCGGCAGGACACCGAGGAACGTGGTCTGGGCGAACTACCCTTCCCGCCCGACTATCCCAAGATGCCCGGCGAACCCAAGCGTGCGCGTCCGTCAGTGTCCCGCGCCGACACCGACGGCATCGCCGACCGCGACTGGTACGCCGACCCCAAACGCTGGAACGGGGACAAACCGAAAGAGAACTGAACTACAAATGAGGGACGGGGTGGGCGCCTGGGTGCCCACCCCGTCCCATTGTTGTGTATGGGTTTTCGGAACGCTCCTCAGTCGTCGGGCCGAAGATCTCCTCCAGGGCCTTCACCTTCCGGGCCGTCCTCCGCCGGCTCCGGTTCACCACTTGGCGCTCCGGTTCGGGCCGCGGCGGCCTCCAGTTCGGTGTCGATCTCGGTCTTGAGAGCGCTGAGTTCCTCGTCGGTGTGCTGCAGTTCCTCCAGCAGCTCGTGCAGTCGCTGCGACAGGTGCCGGGCGCCGACCATCTCGGCCAGCAGCACGGTCTCGTCGATGTTGCGGCCCACGGCGTCCAAGATCGTGGCGGCGGTGGCCAGTTCGTCGGCCATCTCGTCCAGATCCTTGGACTCGTCCGGAGAGGACCGGTTCTTACTGATCCGGCTCCACAGCGGAGCCGTGCGACGCAGGCCGGCCGCGAGCGTCCTCAGTTCTGCAGTGGCTTCTTCGAGCCGGCCGTGCGCCACCGCGTAGCCCTCGGCCAGTGCCTCCCAGCCGTGGTCCATCGAGTCCTCGGACAACGTGGACGTGAGTTTGCGGGCGGCATCGGCCGAGGCACTGTGCCGGACCACGGCGGAGATGACGTCGGCGAGCCCACCTGGTGTCACGGTTCATTTACTACCCGTAATGACCCCAATCGGGCAAGGGGGTGAAGGGAAGGCCAAAGGCACTTGTTCCGCCGGACCAATTACGATCCAGCGGCGGATGGCTGACGTTCGGTTGGTAGACGGTTTCTGGGCTATAAGCTCCTCGGGTGACCGGTCCGATTGACTCCGACAGCCTTGCGCGCGCCCCGAAGGTCCTGCTGCACGACCATCTGGACGGCGGGCTGAGGCCGGCCACGGTTGCCGAGATCGCTGCCGAGATCGGCCATACGCTGCCCGTCCCGGACGTCGCCGAGCTGGGCGAATGGTTCCGCCGCAGCGCCGACTCGGGTTCGCTGGAGCGCTACCTGGAGACGTTCGTGCACACCGTCGCGGTGATGCAGCGCCATGAGGACCTGGTGCGGGTGGCCCGGGAGGCGGCGATCGACCTGGCCGCCGACGGGGTGGTCTACGCCGAGATCCGTTATGCACCCGAGCAGCACCTCGAGGGCGGTCTGAGCCTGGACGAGGTGGTCGCCGCGGTGCAGCAGGGGCTCGCCGAGGGTGAGAAGGAGGCCGCTTCGGCGGGCACTCCGATCCGCACCGGGCAGCTGGTCACCGCGATGCGGCACGCGGCCCGTAGCCGGGAGATCGCCGAGCTGGCCGAACGGCACCGGGACAACGGCGTGGTCGGGTTCGACATCGCCGGGGCCGAGGCCGGGTTCCCGCCCTCGCGGCACCTGGACGCCTTCGGCTACCTGCACGAGGCCAACCTGCACGTGACCATCCACGCCGGTGAGGCCTTCGGCCTGCCCAGCATCTGGGAGGCGGTGCAGGTCTGCGGCACCGACCGGCTCGGCCACGGGGTGCGGATCATGGACGACATCGAGGTGATCGGCGGGAAGGACGAGTACGGCCGCCCCGCCGCGAAGCTCGGCCGCCTGGCCGGCTGGGTGCGCGACAAGCGGATCCCGCTGGAGCTGTGCCCGACCAGCAACGTGCAGACCGGGGCGGCCAGCAGCATCGCCGAGCACCCGATCGGCCTGCTGAAGGACCTGCGCTTCCGGGTCACCGTGAACACCGACAACCGGCTGATGTCCGGCACCTCGATGACCCAGGAGATGACCGGTCTGGTTCAGCAGGGCGGATGGACGCTGGAAGACCTACGATGGGTCACCATTAATGCACTTAAGAGTGCTTTCATCCCGTTCGACGAGAGGCTCGCGCTGATCGAGGGCGTGGTCAAGCCCGGGTACGCCCGGCTAGGCGCAGGCTGAGCTCTAAGGAGGAGTAAGGGTGGCGTACCGGCCGGCTCGCTTCCCGGGCTCCCGGCGGGTGCTCGCCGCGGATGCGGTGGCCCGCTACGACCTGCGCCGGACGATGATGGCCCGGTTGCTGGCGTCCAATCCGGCGTTGTCGCTGCTGGTTCTGGTCGGCGACGTGGAGATGGAGGAGCTGGACCTGGAGCCGCACGGTGGTGCGGAGCAGGTCTCGGCCTCCTTCACGCGCCCCGAGCCGGAGGTGCACGGGCTGGTCATCGTGGGCAGCCTGCAGGTGGACCGCGCGGTGCAGCACCCCCGTTCCGCCTCCGGGCTCTCGCTCTACGTGCTCGGTGACCTGAAGGCGCGCAACGTCGCGATCAGCGGTCTGGAGCTCGTGGTCCGCGGCGATCTGCGGGTTTCCGAGGTTTTCGCCGGCGCCGGCCCCTCCGGCGGAGCCCGCCTGGACGGCGATGTCTCGGCCAAGCTGCTGGTCTCGGACGCGTTTCCGATGCTGGTGGGCGGCGGTCTGAAGGCGCCGGTGCTGGAGAACGGCCGGGCCCGGATCGGGGTGGTCGACGGCCCGACGGTGCGCGAGGCCCGGGGCGAGGTGCCGCCCGCGCTGGTGCTGGACCAGACCGTGCTGGAGGGCAGCGACGAATTCTCCTGGCCCCGGCTGAAGGCCGCGGTCGCGGCGGGCCGGCCCACCCTGACCGCCGACTACCTCACCGGCCGGACCAACCTGGAGTCGATGCGCGAGCTGCGCCGGCTCGAGGCCGAGATCGACACGGTGCTGGCCGAGCACCGCTACGCCCGCGCCGGTGAACTGCTGCGCAAGGCCCGGGCGCTGGGTGCGCCGCGGGCCGAGACCGGGCTGAAGCTGGCCGATGCGATCTACCGGGTGCACCACGGCACCGGCAGCCGCGAAGCCCTGGCCGAAGCGCTCGAGCTGCTCGACGAGGCGCTCGGCCCCAAGCCCGACGCGGCCGCGGTGATGGCTCACCCGCAGGCCCTGCTGCAGCGCGCGGCCATCCTGCTGCAGCTGCGCGAGCACGACGACGAGGCGTTCGAGCAGGCCTGGCGGGACTGCTCGCTGGCCGCGGTGACCATGCCCGCGCAGGAAAGGGCCGGGATCGCCGGCCTGATGGGGCAGTGGTTGTTCACCCGGCACCGCTACGACGAGTGCGTGCCCTACCTGCGCCAGGCGCTGAGCGCCGAGCCCCAGGACGGGGCCCAGCACGGCCGGCTGGCCCGGGCACTGTGGATGCTGGACCGCGAGGCCGAGGCGCTGCCGCACGCCACCCAGTCGCTGGAGCTGAACCCGGCCGACAACCGAATGTGGTACATCCGCGGCAAGTGCCAGCAGGTGCTCGGCGACCCGGACGACGCCCGCCTGGACCTGTCCACCTACCTGGACATGCACCCGGACGACGACCTGGCGGTCGAGGCGCTGATCGTGATCGAGCTGGACGCCGGGCAGACCGACCAGGCGCTGGAGACCGCGCTGCAGTTCATCGAGCAGCACCCCGAGTCCGACGGCGCCCCGGCCCGTTTCGGCCGGCTGCTGCACCTGCGTGGGCGTTACGACCTGGCCGTGCCGCTGCTGCGCCGGGCGATGCAGGTGCAGCCGCACGACAACACGATCGTGCGCGACCTGGCGGTGGCGCTGAACGAGACCGGGCACGACCACACCGGCCTGGACACCGCGCTACGCCGGGTGGAGATCGACCCGGGCGGCGACCACCTGGCCTACCTGCGGGCCGAGGTGAATCTGGCGCTGTCGGACCCGAATGCGGCCGAGGGCGATCTGGAGGAGTACCTGCGTCGTTTTCCCGAGGCGGCCCGGGCTCTGGCGTCGCTGGCCGGGATCCGGCTGCTGCAGCTGCGCCCGGGCGATGCGGAGAAGCTGCTGGCCCAGGCCCGGGAGATCGCGCCGGACGACTACTACATCGAAACCGTGGCGGAGAAGGCCGGTTTCACCAAGCAGATCGACCTGAGCGCAGCCACGGCCGCTCCCGCCCCTGCTGCCGAACCGGCACCGGCAGAGGCGGAGCGGCCGCCCGTCACGCAGTACTCGTTCCGTGACGCGGGATTCCGGCGGAGCTAAATCCCCAGCGCCTGCTGCACGTCGGTGGTGATCCGGGCCAGCCGCTGGGCTGCGGCCAGGCGTGCGGCCGGAACCGAATCGGCCGCCGGGACAACCACTTCCAGGTAGCACTTCAGCTTGGGCTCGGTGCCGCTGGGCCGGATGATCACCCGGTCGCCGTCGGCCGTGCGGTAGCGCAGCCCCGGAGTGCCGGGCAGGCCGTCCACCCCGGCCGACAGGTCCTCAGCCGACTTCACCACACTGCCGGCCAGAGTCGCGGGCGGGCGCTGGGCGATCCGCTCCAGCATCTGCGCGATCTCGCTCAGATCCTCCACCCGCACCGAGAACTGGTCGGTGGCGTGCAGCCCGTGCCGCTTGGCCAGGTCGTCCAGCGCATCCAGCAGAGTGCGCCCCTGACTGCGCAGTTCGGCTGCGTACTCGGCGATCAGCAGGGCCGCGCTGATCCCGTCCTTGTCGCGCACCGCCCCGGGAGCCACGCAATAGCCCAGGGCTTCCTCGTAGGCGTAGGTCAGCTCGGGCACCCGGGCCAGCCATTTGAACCCGGTCAGGGTCTCGCAGTGCCGGGCGCCGTGGGCCAGCGCGATCTGGGCCAGCAGCTGCGAGGAGACGATGGAACTGGCCACCGTGCGCGGCTTGTCGCCCTTACGGCTGAGCAGGTACTCGCCCAGCAGCGCCCCGACCTCGTCCCCGCGCAGCATCCGCCAGTCAGCCTCGAGTGGAACCGCCACCGCGCACCGGTCGGCGTCTGGGTCGTTCGCAATCACCAGGTGGGCGCTGCGTCGGCGGGCCGCAGCCAGCGCCAGGTCCAGGGCACCGGGCTCCTCCGGGTTCGGGAAGCTCACGGTCGGGAAGGCCGCGTCGGGGGCCGCCTGCTCCGCCACCACGTGCAGTTCAGGGAATCCGGCCTGCGCGAAGGCCCGCACCGCGGTGTCACCGCCTACCCCGTGCAGGGGAGTGAGGACGATGTCGATGTCCCGGGCCGCTCCCGGGGTCAGCACCGAACCGACCGAGCTCAGGTACTCGTCCACGATCTCGGGACCGATGTGCTCCCAGCCGTCCAAGGCCATCGGCACGTCGATCGCCGGCAGAACCGCGGCGATCTGGTGGGCGATCAGGTCGTCCGTCGGGGGCACGATCTGCGCGCCGCTGCCGGGCGAGGAGTCGGCCCGGCCACCGAGGTAGACCTTGTAACCGTTGTCCTGCGGCGGGTTGTGGCTCGCCGTCACCATGATCCCCGCGTCGGCCTCCAGCCTGCGCAACGCGAAGGCGAGTACCGGCGTGGGCAACGGCCCGGGCAGCAGCTGGGCCACGCAACCGGCGGCGGTGAGCACCGCGCAGGTGTCGCGGGCGAAGGTGTCGGAGTCGGTGCGGGCGTCGTAACCCACCACCACCCGGGGTGCCCCGGATCTGACCACCTGATTCAGATACGCCGCGATCCCGGCTGCGGCCCGGATGACGACAGCCCGGTTCATCCGGTTCGGCCCGGCCCCCAGTGCGCCCCGCAGACCTGCGGTGCCGAACTGGAGCGAGCCGGAGAAGCGCTGTGCGAGATCGTCGCGCGCCGTTCCGGAGACCGTGGAATCGCCGGAGGTGACCAGCTCGATCAGCCGGTCCACCTCGAGCCGGGTCCGGGGATCGGGGTCCGCGTCCCGCCAATGGGTCGCGCGGTCGACCAGACCCGCGAGCTCGGTTTCGTCCACACCGGAAACTTACCTGGTTGCCACCCGGCGGTTGCATACCGGACGGTTGTTGTGACCGGAACGGCTGAG
Organism: Kineosporia babensis; assembly: GCF_021129305.1. Classification (GTDB taxonomy): domain Bacteria; phylum Actinomycetota; class Actinomycetes; order Actinomycetales; family Kineosporiaceae; genus Kineosporia; species Kineosporia babensis. The sequence continues at coordinate 150,015 of NZ_JAJOMB010000012.1, forward strand.
CTTTCCGGGTGAATGCGGTCAGCTCCGGGTCGGCCGCGGCGCAAACCCGATCTGAACGAAGGACGGGGGTGGTCGCCCGAGGCGACCACCCCCGTCCTCAGTTGTTGCTTGGGTTTTGATCAGAGCTTGCGGACGACCTCGGCCAGCATCGAGCCGACCCGCTGGGCCGCCGCCTTGCCTTCGGCCAGCACCTCTTCGTGGCTCAGCGGCTGGTCCGAGATCCCCGCGGCGAGGTTCGTGACCAGTGAGATACCCAGGATCTCCAGCCCCGCCTCCCGGGCCGCGATGGCCTCCAGAGCGGTCGACATGCCAACCAGGTCGGCGCCCAGGATTCCGGCCATCCGGACCTCGGCCGGGGTCTCGTAGTGCGGCCCCCGGAACTGCGCGTAGACGCCCTCGGGAAGGTCCGGCTGCACTTCGCGGCACACTGCGCGCAGCCGCGAGGAGTACAGGTCGGTCAGGTCGACGAAGGTGGCGCCCTCCAGCGGGCTGTCCCCGGTGAGGTTGATGTGATCGCTGATCAACACCGGCGTACCGGGCGCCCAGTCCGGGTTCAGCCCGCCGCAGCCGTTGGTCAGCACCACCATCGAGCAGCCCGCCGCGGCCGCGGTCCGCACCCCGTGCGCCACCGCCCGCACGCCCTTGCCCTCGTAGTAGTGCGTGCGGCTGCCCAGGATCAGGGCGTGCTTGGGGGCAGCGCCGTCGGCGGCGGCGATCCGCACCGACCGCAGCTGGCCCACGTGACCGGGGACGCCGGAGAGCGAGAAGCCGGGCACCTCGGTGGCGGGGACCTCGGCGATCGTCTCGCCCAGCAGATCGGCGGCCGGGGCCCAGCCCGAGCCGAGCACCAGGGCGACGTCGTGCTTCTCGACGCCGGTCAGTTCGGCCAGCCGCGCGGCTGCGCGGGCGGCCAGCTCCTTGGGGGAGACGTCGCCGGTGTTCGCCGATGCGTGTTCGGGACTCACAGTCGTCCTCTGCTTCTGAAGTTCGGGGGGGGCTTACGGCAGCGCCGCTGCTCGGGTTTCGAGCCGACGCGGGGATGACTACTCGTTCGGGGGAAGGTGCTCGGGCGTGTCGCTGGACTGGCAGGGGCGCGAGCGCAGGTTGTGCACGTAGTCGTCGGGGGCACCGCCGGACTCGGCGGCGTCGGCCAGCATGCCCAGGTAGTGGGCGGCCGGCAGACCCCCTTCGTAGGCGTCCAGGACGTGCACCCAGGCGACCACGTCGCCGTCCAGGGTGTGCACCCGGACATGAATCTTGCGGGACAGCCCGGTGGCCAGGCCCTCCCACTCGTCCAGCGCCTGCTCGTCGCCGGGCGTGACGTCGTAGACGCTGACGTAGACCTGCGAGCCCGGGTCCTCCACCAACGTCGCCAGTGCCCCGTCGATCGCGTTCGGCACCTGGGCGAAGGTGAGGCGCCAGCCGGTGATCCACCCGAGCCCACGCAACGGCGAGTGCGGTGCCCGCAGCGACATCCGCTCCGGGTCGAGGTTCGCGCCGTAGGCGGCGTAGAGATCCATGGGTCACAGGGTAGAGATTCCCGCGCGTCGTCATGCAAACGCCTGGCCTGCCGGTCTGGGGGACAATGGCCGGGTGAGCGCAAAGAGCAGGATTGTCATCGTCGGTGGCGGCCCCGGCGGGTACGAGGCCGCCCTGGTGGCCGCTCAGCTCGGCGCCGATGTCACGGTGGTGGACCGGGACGGCCTGGGCGGCGCCGCCGTGCTGACCGACGTGGTCCCCAGCAAGACGCTGATCGCCACCGCCGATGTGCTGACCACGGTGGGCGGCTCCCGCCAGCTGGGCATCCGGGGCCTCGGCCGGGTGCAGGCCGACCTGGCCGCGGTCAACCGCCGGGTCAAGGGTCTGGCCCGGGCCCAGTCCAAGGACATCCAGCGCCGCCTGGAGGCCGAGGGCGTGCGCATCGTCCAGGGCCACGGGGTACTCGACGGGCCCTCCCGGGTGAAGGTCGGCGACCAGGTCATCGAGGCCGACACGCTGCTGATCTCCACCGGCGCCAGCCCGCGCGAGCTGCCCGACGCGATGCCCGACGGCGAGCGGGTGCTGAACTGGAAGCAGCTGTACGACCTGGAGGAACTGCCGGAGAAGCTGATCGTGGTCGGCTCCGGCGTCACCGGGGCCGAGTTCGCCAGCGCCTACCACGCGCTCGGGGCCGGGGTAGCGCTCGTCTCCAGCCGGGACCGGGTGCTGCCGGGTGAGGACCCGGATGCCGCCGAGGTGCTGGAACACGTGTTCCGGCGCGGGGGTATGGAGGTTCTGTCGCGCTCGCGGGCGCAGAGCGTCAAGCGTACGGACGCCGGTGTGGTGGTCACGCTGTCCGACGGCCGTACGGTCGAGGGCTCGCACTGCCTGATGGCGGTCGGCGCGATCCCGAACACGGCCGGCCTGGGGCTGGAAGAGGCCGGCGTCGAGCTCAGCGCCTCCGGGCACATCGAGGTCGACCGGGTCTCGCGGACGTCGGTACGGGGGATCTACGCGGCGGGGGACTGCACCGGTGTGTTCCCCCTGGCCTCGGTAGCGGCGATGCAGGGCCGCAAGGCGATGTGGCACTCGCTGGGCGACGCGGTCTCCCCGCTGGAACTGCGCCTGGTCAGCTCCAACGTGTTCACCTCACCCGAGATCGCCACCGTCGGGGTGACCCAGACCCAGGTCGACGAGGGACTGGAGGCGGTGGCGGTGAAGCTGCCGCTGGCCACCAACCCCCGGGCCAAGATGCAGGGTATTCACGACGGTTTCGTGAAGCTGTTCGCCTCGCCGTCGGGCCGGGTGCTCGGCGGCACGGTGGTCGCGCCCCGCGCCTCCGAGCTGATTCACCCGATCACGCTGGCGGTTTCGGCCCGCCTGACGGTGGACGAGGTGGCGGCGGTGTTCACCGTCTACCCCTCGATCTCCGGGTCGGTGGCCGAGGCGGCGCGGCAGTTGCACATCAGCTGACTACCGATTGAGGACGTTGTGGGCACCCGGGTGCCCACAACGTCCTTTGGTTCGGTGGTTCAGTCCTTCAGTTCACAGATGGTCGCCCCGGAAGTGACGGTCTGGCCGAGCGCCGCGGACAACCCGGTCACCGTGCCGGCCTTGTGCGCGGTGAGCGGCTGCTCCATCTTCATCGCCTCCAGCACCACCACCAGATCACCGGCCTCCAGACGCTGGCCCTCCTCGACCGCGACCTTGACGATGGTGCCCTGCATCGGCGAGGTGAGGGCGTCGCCACTGATCGCGGCGGCCTTGCTCTTGGTGCGACGAGGGGCTTTCTTGGCGGGTTTGGTGCTGCTCGAGCCCAGTCCGCCGGGGAGAACGACTTCCAGGCGTTTGCCGCCGACTTCAACGACGATGCGCTCGCGGGACTCCTCCTCGGTACTTTCGGCGGCCGCTCCGGACCAGGGCTCGATGGTGTTCTCGAACTCGGTCTCGATCCAGCGGGTGTGCACGCGGAAAGGCTCGTCGGTGAACGCCGGATCGCTGACCACCGCGCGGTGGAAGGGGAGCACGGTGGGCAGACCTTCGACGACGAACTCGGCCAGGGCGCGGCGGGAACGCTCCAGCGCCTGCTGCCGGGTGGCGCCGGTGACGATCAGCTTGGCGAGCATCGAGTCGAAGCCACCGCCGATCACTGAACCGTTGACCACGCCGGAGTCCAGCCGAACGCCTGGGCCGGAAGGGGTTTCGTAGCGGGTGACGGTTCCGGGCTGGGGTAGAAAGTTGCGCCCCGCATCTTCGCCGTTGATCCGGAACTCGATGGAATGCCCGTGCACCGGTGGGTCGTCGTACCCCAGCGGTTCGCCCGCGGCGATGCGCAACTGCTCGCGCACCAGGTCCAGCCGGGTCACTTCCTCGCTGACCGGATGTTCCACCTGCAGGCGGGTATTCACCTCCAGGAAGGAGATGGTGCCGTCCGGCCCGACCAGGAACTCGCAGGTGCCCGCGCCGACGTACCCCGCCTCGCTCAGGATGGCCTTGGACGCGCGGTAGAGCTCCGCGGTCTGTTCCTGGCTGAGGAAGGGGGCAGGGGCTTCCTCGACGAGTTTCTGGTTGCGGCGCTGCAGTGAGCAGTCCCGGGTGGAGACGACCACTACCTTGCCGTGTTCATCGGCCAGGCACTGGGTTTCGACGTGCCGGGGCCGGTCCAGAAAGCGCTCGACGAAGCACTCGCCCCGGCCGAACGCGGCAACCGCCTCGCGGGTGGCCGAGTCGAACAGTTCGGGGATCTCCTCGATGGTGCGGGCCACCTTCAGGCCGCGCCCGCCACCGCCGTACGCCGCCTTGATCGCGACCGGAAGACCGTGCTGCTCGGCAAAGGTCACGATTTCGTCGGCACCGGCCACCGGGTCTTTCGTCCCGGGGACGAGTGGGGCGCCGGCCCGCTGGGCGATGTGCCGGGCCTTCACCTTGTCGCCCAGCGCATCGATCGCGGCCGGGGGAGGGCCGATCCAGGTCAGTCCGGCGGCCAGGACGGCGGTGGCGAAGTCGGCGTTCTCGGCCAGGAACCCGTACCCCGGGTGCACGGCGTCGGCTCCGGAGCGGGCCGCGACCGACAGGAGTTTGTCCACCACCAGGTACGACTCGGCGGCGGAGGTGCCGTCCAGGGAGTAGGCCTCGTCGGCGACGGTGACGTGCAGGGCGTCCCGGTCGGGTTCGGCGTAGACAGCTACCGAAGCGATGCCCGCGTCCCGGCAGGCCCGGGCGATGCGCACCGCGATCTCGCCGCGGTTGGCGATGAGAACCTTGCTGATCCGCCGGGCCGAGCCCGGTTCGGGGGACGTCGTCGTCATCTCGCTCCTCTCGCTCTTGTCGGAGAGTATCCCCGGGCCCTTAGGCCTGGTCGGCGAGCAGCGTGACACGGGCCACGTTGACCGGCCGGAGAACGGGTTGCCGGGAGCGGGAATGCGCTGCGGCGGAAATTCGCTGGACAGCCCGTGGCTACTATGACGATGACCCTGGACAACCATGACGAAACGGTCAAGGACGGCATCGTCCTGATCGATTTCTGGGCCGAGTGGTGCGGTCCGTGCAAGCGCTTCGGCCCGGTCTTCGAGAAGGTCTCCGCGGCCAACGAGGACGCGGTCTTCGCCAAGGTCGACACCGAGGACCAGCAGGAACTCGCCGCCAAGTACGGCGTCACCTCGATCCCGACCCTGGTGATCTACCGCGACGGCATCCCGGTCTTCGGCCAGCCCGGCGCGCTGCCGGAGTCGGCGCTGACCGACGTGCTGGGCCAGGTGCGCGAGCTCGACATGGAGCAGACCCGCGCCCAGTACGAGGAGCAGCTGAAGGAAGCCGGCCGCGCCTGATCGCCTTCTTGGGTGCCGGCGGGCTGGATCAGCCCGTCGGCACTTCCAGCGAGACCACCAGGGCCCGGTGCGAGGACCCGGCGATGTCCACCGCGGCGGTCGAGCTCACCCCGATGCCCTGATCCACCAGCAGGTGATCGGCCGGGGTGACCGGCAGCGGTGACCAGGCCGGCCAGGTGGGGCGCAGGCCCTTGCCGGCCACGTCGGCCGCATCCTCCCAGCCCGCCTTCTCCAGCGCCCGGAAGGCCGGCTGCCAGGGCGAGGCGTTCAGGTCGCCGACCAGGAACGAACCGGTGTCGGCGCCCTCCACGTTCTGCTGGGCCAGCAGGCTCATGTCATTGCGCCAGGCCGCGCCCGGCATCAGCGTTCCGCCCGGCATCTGCGCAATCGTCATGCCGACCCGCGACGAGCCGGCCTGCAGCACGCCGGACGCCGCAGGCTTGCTGAAGCCCTCCAGCTCGGTCAGGTCCGAGACCGCCAGCCGGCTCCAGATCCCGATGCCGTTGCTGCCGGCGCTGCCCACCTGCACGATGCCCTGGGCCGGAGCCTGCTGGTCCAGCCCGGCCACGGTGAGGTCGTGGGCGAGCGTGGTGTTGAGCCCGGTGACGATGACGACGTCGGCCGCGTACTCGCGCGCGGTCTCGGTGATCGAATCGGCGTCGGCCGCGCCGTGCGACCCCTCCACCGTCAGCACCCGGACCATCGAGAGGTCTCCCGGGGGCGAATCCCTCGACGAGGCGTAGCCGACCACCATGGCCCAGGGCAGCAGCGCCGCCACCGCGGTGATACCGGTCGAGACCCAGTGCTTACCGCTGAGGCCGAACGCGATCACCGGCAGGGAGCAGATCGTGACCAGAGGGACGATCGCCGAGGGCAGGGTGAACAACGGCGAGGCGGAGTCGACGAACATCGTGGCGCTCCAGAGCACCAGAAGCAGGGAGACGCCGAACAGCCAGACCGCGGTGCGGCGGCGCTTGCGGGGGTCGGCCTGCTTACGCGGTTCGGGCTCCTCCTCTTCGTACTCGTCCTCGAAGGCGTCGTAGAGCTCTTCTGCTTCTTCGTCGGGGGAGGGACGCAGACGGTCGCCCCGGTCACGGCGGGCCGAGTTCGGGGGCATGCCGGCGGAGCGCAGGGCGCTTTCCCGAATTTGGGCAAGCGGCGGGGCCGGCTCGTCCGCCTCGGGCTGATCCGGCTTCGGGCTGGTCCTGGTGGCGCTTCGGAAACCGCCGCGCTGACCGTCAGCCTTGCTCTCGGGCTGGTTGCCGGGTTTGCGGACGCCGGCGAACGGGGTGGGCCGTACCGGGAAGCGCTCTTCCAGCGGTCCTCGTTCGGGCCGTTCCGGGGCCCGGGGTTGCTGCGGTTCCGGTTCGTCCCACGGGCGCGGGGCCTGCTTCTTGGCCGGTGCACTCGGGGGCTGCGGGTTCTGCCGGGCCTGGGGCTGCTGGGGTTGCGGGCCGCTGGAGTCGGCGGGCTGGTCGAACCAGGAACCGCTGCGTTTCGCGCGCGCCGTCGAGGGGCCGGGCCGATCCTGCGGCACCGGCTGGGTGCTCTGCGGGCCGGTCTGCTGCCGCTCCGGTTGCGGTCGATCCGGCGGGGCCTGGCCGGGGGTGAAGGCGGGCTGCCCCGGCTGGGTCGGGTGCTCGCCAGTGCGGCCGCGCTCGGCCTCGCGTTCGGCCGCCTCGCGTTCGGCCCGCAGCTCGCGACGGGTCTTGCGGGTCTGCGGTGCGGTGCCGGTCTCCGGGCCGCGGCCTGACCCGCGTTCAGATGAGCGGCCGTCCATGGGATCAGAAGTTATCGCAGTCAGCTGTCGGAAACCGCGCCTGCACACGACGCGGGTAGTTCAGGGCAGTTTCCGGCGTTCGGCGGGCACCGCGCGCAGCCGCTCCAGGAACTCCGGCGCCGTCGTCGCCGCCCCGTAGACCAGGCCCTGCCCCACGTCGCAGCCCAGGTCGGCGAGCCGATCGGCGCTCGCCCGGTCCTCGATGCCCTCGGCCACCACCCGGGCGTCCAGGCCGTGCGCCAGGGCGATGGTGTGCTGCACCACGAGTTCGGTGTTCGGCCGGGCCAGGTCGGCCACGAACATCCGGTCCAGCTTCACCTCGTCCACCGGAAGCTGGCTGAGGTACCCGAGCGAGGAGTACCCGGTGCCGAAGTCGTCGATCGACACCGACAGCCCGTCCGCCCGCCAGCGGCTCAGCAGTTTCGCCGCCGCCTCCGGGTCGGTCAGCAGCTGCTGCTCGGTGATCTCCACCCGCAGCGCGGCCGCGGGCAGCGACTGCCGGTGCAGCGCGGCCCAGACCCGGCCGGGCAGTTCCTCGTCACGCAGGTCGTCGGCATCCAGATTCACGCTCACCGGCACCAGGTGCCCGGCCTGCCACCAGGACGCACAGGCCTCCAGCGCCCGGTCGAGCAGCAGCGCCGTCATCGGCCGGGCCAGACCGGTGCGCTGGGCCAGCGGCAGGAAGGCCGCGGGCAGCAGCACGCCGTCGTGCGGGTGCCGCCAGCGGGCCAGGGCCTCGGCGCCGACGATCTGGCCGGTCCGCAGATCTACCTGGGGCTGCACATGCACCTCGATATCGCCCCGGGCCAGCGCCTGGCGCAGCTCCCCGGTGCGGCGCATCCGTTCGCTGCCGTCGTCCGCCTGCGGGTCGTAGAGCGCATGACCGGAGCGCGAGCGCTGGGCGTGATGCAGGGCCACGTCGGCCCGGCGCAACAGATCGCTGCCCGCGTTCTCGACCACCTGCGCAAACCCTTCGGGGGCGGGGGAGTCGTCCTTTGCTCTGAGGTCGACGCTGCCCCCTGGCCTGCCACCGACGTCCGTTGCCGGAAAGTCGCCGGTGCCCCGCGAGCCTGCCGCCGCGTCCATCGGTCTGCTCTGGTCGACGGCCGGGCTGGTCGCGATCCCGATGCTGGCCGCCACGTGCAGCCGCGAACCACCCACGTCGAACGGCTCCCGCAACGCCTCGCGCAGGCTGAGCGCGGTCTGCTGCGCCTGAACCTGGTCCGCGCCGGGCAGCAGCACGGCGAACTCGTCGCTGCCCAGCCGGGCCAGCATCTGCTCCGGCCGCAGCACCGACCGCAGCCGAGCTCCGACCGCGGTGAGCAGCCGGTCCCCGGCCTCGTGGCCCAGCGCCTCGTTCACGTCCTTGAAGTTGTCCAGGTCCACCAGCAGCAGCCCGGTGCCCAGCCGTCCGGTCCGGGCGTGATCGGCCCCCGCCTCCGGATCGGCCAGTGCCTCGGCCAGGGCCCAGCGGTTGGCCAGACCGGTCAGCGCATCGGTGCTCGAGCGGGGTGGCTGCGCCAGGTTGCGCTCGCGGTCGGCGCGCAGCACCTCGCGCGTCCGGAAAACGGCCGCGACCAGGCAGGTCAACGCGATACCAGCCCCGATCCGCGGGGCCTGCGGCACCACCAGCGACACCGCCACCAGCACCGCGCAACCGGCCACCAGCATCGCCGCCGGGCCATCGCCGCGAGGTCCGGGCAGCAGGCGGGGCAGACCGGACGAACGCAGCAGCCAGCTGCCCCGGACCTCGCCCGGCCCGGCGCCGGCGCCCCAGCCGACCGTGGCGTGGCCGAGCAGAGCCAGCAGCCCGGCCCAGGCCGGAGCACTGGTAGCCGGATCCAGCGCACTGACCAGCGCGGGCCCACCGCTGACCCGGAAGGTGAGCAGATCGGCCACCGTGACGGCGATCAGGCCGACCGCCAGCCAGTGCAGCTGCGAGCGCAACGGCCGGCTGGCCGCGGCCATGGTGGTGACCGCCAGAACGAACACCACCACGTCCACCAGGAGCGGGAACCAGGAGGTGGGCAGCAGCGGCCCGTCCAGCGAGGCCCGGGTGCGGTACATCAGCACCAGCTCCAGCGCCATCACCCCGATCGCGGTGGCACCGGTGATCACCACCGTCGCGTCCAGGCCGTCGCTGCGGGCCCAGCGGGGGGACCGGCCTCGCAGCAGCATCACCACGCCGGTGACCTGGCCGATCCGGGCGAGCGTGACCGCGGTCAGGATCACGACCGAGTCGCTGTGGTCGGACCAGGCCCACCAGCCCACCGCCGCGGCGGTCACCGCGTAACTGGTGCTGAGCACCCACCAGGCCCGGGCCACGACCGGCGAGACCACCTCGTGGCGGGCCGAGCGCAGCAGCGAGAGGGCGGTGCCGAACAGGACGAGCGGCGCCGCCACGGCCAGCACGTCCCGCGGGTCGGGCGGGGCGATCGGGACGGCCGCCACGGTGACCGCGACGATCGCCGCCACCTGGAAAAGCGAGAGCGCCGGACCCCAGCGGCGCGGCCTTCTCGGCCGGCCGGTGACCGTACCGGCCGGAAACCCAGCCTCTTCGGGCATATCGTCGCGCACCGTGACATCGCTGTCAGCCGAAGTGGGGACGTCGTCCTCGGGGGTGGACGGTCGGGGCACGGGTGCAATGCCGGTTCGGCCCGGATCCGGGCCGGGCTCCCCCGAGCTCTCCGAAGACCCGCTCTGACCTGGTATTTCGCGGTCGGAGGGGAGATAATCGACGATTTTTGGCACGGCGACCGAGCGGCTGCCGCCCGATCTGATCACGCCCATGCGAACAGTGTTGGCCGTCACAGCAACCCCGGCAACCGAAACGGTTAGATGCCACCAAGCGGTGTCACAATGAACATTCGGTCACCGTGAGTTGCTGTATCGATTTGTCAGTCCTGTCCCGGAGTCCACAGCGATGTCCAGGACACGCCCAGCTCCTTGGCCAGATCGCGCACCAGCGGCAGCGACACCCCGACCACCCCGTGGAAGTCGCCCTCGATCCCGGTGACGAAGGCCCCGCCGAGCCCGTCCACGGTGAACGCCCCGGCCACCGCCAGCGGCTCGCCGGTGGCCACGTAGGCCTCGATCTCGGCATCGCTCAGCTTGGCGAAGTGCACCGTGGTCACCGAGACCGCGCCCAGCGTGCCCCCGGTGCCGCCCTCGTCCGGATCGCGCAGGTCGATCAGCCAGTGCCCGGTGCACAGCTTGCCGCTGCGCCCACGCATGTCCTTCCAGCGCTGCACCGCGTCGGCCGCGTCGGCGGGCTTGCCCAGCGCCACCCCGTCCAGGTCCAGTACCGAGTCACAGCCGAGCACCAGGCCCAGTTCGAGGTCGTCCGCTTCCGACTCCTCGTACTCGCGCTGGAAGGAACTGGCCACGTCCTCGGCCTTCGCCTTGGCCAGCAGCAGGGCCACGTCCTCCGGGTCGCTCACCCCGAAGCGCTCAAGGACGGCCGGTTCGTCGACCGAGGAGACGCGCACGGTGGGCTCGATGCCGGCCGAGCGAAGGGTGGAGAGGCGGGCCGGGGAGGCGGAGGCCAGAACCAGGGGGAGATGAGTGCTCACGGCGGACCAGTGAAGCAGCCGAACCGGGGTCACTCTGACCCGGCACTCCGGTCAGAGCGTCAGCGCGCCCAGCCTGAAGCTCGCCAGGCCCCCGGCCCGGGTGCAATCGGCCGTCGCACCAAAGACTCCCGGTTCACCCAAGCCGAACTCGCCCGCCGATCCGGGCTCCCCGCGTCCTCAATCGGCCCCACGGAAGCAAGAACCGCCAGGAGCGCCGCAATCTCCTCAGCCGAAGCGTCTCCCCGCACCACCCGCAAAACCGGCTGGCCCTCGTCCTCAGGCATGCAGTTCCCCTCTCGCAGCTTTCACAACGGGATGTTGCCGTGCTTCTTGGGCAGCGACTGCTCGCGCTTGGTTCGCAACGCCCGCAGCGCCCGCACCACGTGCTCCCGGGTCTGCGAAGGCTGGATCACCGCGTCGACGTACCCCCGTTCGGCCGCCACGTAGGGGTTGGCCAGCGTGTCCTCGTACTCGGTGACGAACGACTGCCGGGCCGCCTCGACGTCCCCGCCCTCGCTCATCACCTTCTTGATCTCGTTGCGGTACAGGATGTTCACCGCCCCCTGCGCCCCCATCACCGCGATCTGCGCGGTCGGCCAGGCGAGGTTGATGTCCGCGCCCAGGTGCTTGGAACCCATCACGTCGTACGCGCCGCCGTAGGCCTTACGGGTGATCACGGTGACCAGGGGCACCGTGGCCTCGGCGTAGGCGTAGATCAGCTTGGCGCCGCGCCGGATGATCCCGTTCCACTCCTGATCGGTCCCCGGCAGGAATCCCGGCACGTCGACCAGGGTGAGCACCGGGATGTTGAACGCGTCGCAGGTACGGACGAAGCGGGCGGCCTTCTCAGAGGCATTGATGTCCAGGCAGCCGGCGAACTGCATGGGCTGGTTGGCGACCACCCCGACGGGCGCGCCCTCGACCCGTCCGAAACCGACCACGATGTTCGGCGCGAACAGGGCGTGCACCTCGAGGAATTCGCCTTCGTCGAGCAGATGCTCGATCACCGTGCGCATGTCGTACGGCTGGTTCGCCGAGTCTGGGATGAAGGTGTCCAGCGCTTCGTCCGGCTCGAAACCGGGGGCTTCGGGCGATATCGGGGGGTCGGACAAATTGTTGTCAGGGAGGTAGGAGATCAAGGTACGGACGTACTCCAGTGCGTCGGCCTCGTCCGTACCTAGGTAGTGCGCATTGCCCGAGAGGGTGTTGTGCGTGCGTGCGCCGCCCAGTTCCTCGAACGTGACCTCTTCGCCGGTGACCGTACGGATCACGTCTGGGCCGGTGATGAACATGTGCGAGGTCTGGTCGACCATCACCACGAAGTCGGTGAGCGCCGGGCCGTACACATGCCCGCCGGCGGCAGCGCCCATGATCAGGGAGATCTGCGGGATCACCCCGGAGGCCTTGACGTGACGGGCAAAGATCTCGGCGTAAAGGCCGAGCGAGACCACGCCCTCCTGGATCCGCGCCCCGCCGCCCTCGTTGATCCCGATCAGCGGAACCCCGGTCTTGATGGCGAGATCCTGCACCTTGACGATCTTCTCGCCGTAGACCTCACCCAGTGCCCCGCCGTACACCGTCGCGTCCTGGCTGAACACGCACACCTGGCGGCCGTCGATGGTGCCGTACCCAGTGATCACGCCGTCGCCGTAGGGCCGTTTCTGCTCCATGCCGAACGCGGTTGAGCGGTGCCGGGCGAGTTCGTCCAGTTCTACGAACGAACCAGGGTCGAGCAAGGCGTCCAGGCGCTCGCGGGCGGTCTGCTTCCCCTTCGCGTGCTGCTTCTCCACGGCACGTTCGGAACCGGCGTGCAGGGCAGCGTCTACCCGGCGGTGGAAGTCGGCGAGTTTGCCCGCGGTGGTGTGCAGATCCGCCGGCACCTCGGTACCGCCGCTGGAGACTGGTTCCGACATCACGTGACTCCTATGTCGTGAGGCTGGACGGGAGCGAGACTAGTCGGCAGGGGAGCCGTTCACCCGGGGTCGGATCGGGACGCAGATCACAGCGGTCCTATCCTGGGCGGCATGTCGCAAGGTGCCTGGGAAGACCTCGAACGCCCCCCGCTGCGGCAGAACGCGCTGGCCAAGGCGCTGACATCGGGCCCGGACGCCTGGCGCTCGGTAGAAGTGGTGGCCGAGACCGGATCGACCAACGCCGACCTGGTGGAGCGGGCCCGTCAGGGGGAGGCCGCCGGTGCGGTGCTGGTCGCCGACAGCCAGAACGGTGGACGGGGACGCCTGGGTCGCGTCTGGTCGGTACCCCCGCGGTCGGCGCTTACGTTCTCGGTGCTGCTGCGCCCCACCGCCCCGAAAACCAGCTGGAGCTGGCTGAGCCTGGTGAGCGGGATCGCCGTCACCGATGCGCTGATCCGGGTCTGCGGGCTCCCGGCCACGCTGAAATGGCCCAACGACGTACTGCTGCCCGCCGCCGGCCTGCCCTCCCCGAACGGCTACGCCGGGGACAAGCTGAAGGTCGCGGGGATCCTGGCCGAAGCCGTGGACGACGCCGTGGTGATCGGGATCGGCCTCAACGTCAGCCAGAACGCCGACGAGCTGCCGGTCCCCACCGCCACCTCGCTGCATCTGGCCGGCTCGGCCACCACCGACCGCGACACCGTTCTGCGGGCTGTCCTGCGATCGCTCTCCCGCCGATTGGCCGAGTTCGAGACGCAGGGCCCCGACGGCCTGGCCGCTACCTATCGTGAACGCTGTTCCACCATCGGTCTCGACGTCCGGGCCGAGCTCCCCGGCGGCGTCTCGCAGGTGGGTCTGGCCGACGGCGTGGACGAGGGCGGCCGGCTGCTGCTGCGCCTGCCCGACGGCTCGTCCCAGGCGTTGTCCGCCGGGGACGTGGTGCACATCCGCAACCCGGAAACGGCATGATCAGGGCATGGGCTTCCCAACGCATCTGCTGGCCGACGACGAAGAACTCGTTCTGGTACTGCGCCGTCACATCAAGGTCATCGCCTGGCCGATCCTGCTCCTGCTGCTGATCCTCGCGCTGGTCGGGGCGAGTTTCCTGCTGGACCAGCCGCTGGTCACGCTGATCGCCGCCGGCATCGGCCTGCTCGCCGCCCTGCGCTGGGTGCTCTGGCCGATCGTGGTCTGGTGGAACGAGATCTACGTGCTCACCACCAAGCGGCTGATCCTGCGCCGCGGCGTGTTCAACCGCTCCGGCCACGACATGCCGCTGTCCCGGCTCAACGAGGTCTCCTTCGAGCACAGCCTGATCGAGCGGATGCTGGGCTGCGGCACGCTGAAGGTGGAGAACGCCAGCGACGGCGGCCCCCTGGTGCTCACCGACATCCCCAAGGTCGAGCTGGTGCAGCGCTCGCTCTACGAACTGGCCGACGACCTGCGCGGAGTGCGCGGCGGCCCGCTGGACGCCTCGGTCGCCCGCAACCTGGACGAGGCCTTCGACGACGAGTACCGCTACCGCGGGCCGGCTGCCGCCGACACCCCGGAAGACCCTAGGCGCCGCTGATGATCGGCCGTGAGGAGTTCACCACGCACCTGCGCGGCGGCCCCTGGACGCTTCGGCGCCGGGAGGTGGCCAAGCGGGTCGGCGTCTCGTTGCTGTCGGCCCGCAAGATCTGGCGCGCCCTGGGCTTCCCGGGGGTGGACGACGACGAGGTGGCGTTCAACGAGACCGACACCAAGGCCCTGGGCATCGCGGTCGGGATGGTCCGGCACGACCTGATCGACGAGGAGACCGCGATCGCCTGCGCCCGGGCGCTGGGCCAGAACACCGACCGGCTGGTCTCCTGGCAGATCGACGCGCTGCTGGAGTACCTGGCCGCGCGGAGCCCGAGCGGCCAGCCGGAAGACCCGCTGAAGCTGATCGAGCAGCTCACCCCCGAGCTGGAGGAGCTGCTGCTGTACTCGTTCCGGCGGCAGCTGGCGGCCTCGATCAGCCGGATCGACGCCTCGTCCGGGCGCCCGGCCGACGCGGTCACGGTGTGCTTCGCCGACCTGGTCGCCTACACCCGGCTCTCGCGCCGGCTGCCCCGCCGTGAGCTGTCCCGGCTGGTGCAGCGGTTCGAGGGGCTGGCCTCCGACGTGGTCACCGCCGGGGGTGGGCGGGTGATCAAGACGGTGGGCGACGAGGTGCTGTTCATCGCCACCGACGCCACCAAGGCGGCGCTGATCGCGCTGTCGATCTCGGCCCGGATGGCCGACGACGACCTGGTGCCGGACGTGCGGGTGGGGATGGTGCACGGGCCGGTGCTGCGCAGCCTGGGCGACGTGTACGGGACGACGGTGAACCTGGCCAGCCGGCTGACGTCGCTGGCCGAGCCGGGCACGGTGGTCACCGATCCGGGTACGGCCAAGACGCTGGAGGACCATCCGGGCATCGAGCTGGTCGCGCAGCGGCCCCGGCTGGTGCGCGGGTTCGGGCAGGTGCAGCCGTTGCTGGTGGCCCCGATGGGGATCAGTGAGCAGCTGATCAAGGTCGACTGATCAGGGACGCTCGTACCCGGCGTAGGCGCGCGGGCGCGCCTTCGGTGCCCAGAGACGTCCGTTGCTGAT
The DNA here is from genome assembly GCF_021129305.1 of Kineosporia babensis. GTDB lineage: Bacteria > Actinomycetota > Actinomycetes > Actinomycetales > Kineosporiaceae > Kineosporia > Kineosporia babensis. The sequence continues at coordinate 165,202 of NZ_JAJOMB010000012.1, forward strand.
GTTGAAGGTGCGCCGGCGAACGGGAGTCTTTACGGACGTCCGTTGCTGGGTGGCGTAGGCGTGCTGGCTGGCGGGAGTCTTTACGGACGTCTGTTGCCGGAGTTGGTGCGCCGACCGGCGTAGGCGGTCCGGACGTCCTCAAATGAGGACGTCAGAAGCTGGTGTGGCTCTCCCGGCGCGGCGGGGGCGAGAGGTCCAGGTGGCTGTTGCGCGCCTGCCCCGGCACCTCCGGACCGCCTTCCGGCTGCCGGTGCTCGGCCCGGTCGTGCTCCTCGGCCAGGTCTTCCGCGATCGCCTCGGGGGTGCCGGGCGGGGTCGGGTCCTGGTCGGTGTGCTGGTGGTCGTGGGTGAACACGAACGTGCGGTACGCCCAGAACCGGAACAGCGTGCCCAGCCCCAGGCCGATCACGTTGCCGGAGATGTTGTCGGCCAGCGGCGAGTCCAGGTCCAGGATGTAGCGGGAGAAGCCCAGGCAGGCCAGCGAGATCGCCAGGCCGGCCGCGTTCATCACCCCGAACAGCACGAACTCGCGGCGCACGGAGGCCCGGCGGCGGTGCCGGAACGTCCAGTAACGATTGCCCAGCCAGGCCACGACGGTGGCCACCAGCACCGAGATGGTCTTGGCGGTGAGCGGCTTGTGGTCCAGCCCGACCGCCTCGCCCACCGCGGTGTGCAGCAGCAGGTTGAACACGCCGGTGTCGACCACGAAGGCGACCCCGCCCACCGCGCCGAACTTCACGACCTCGCGGTACAGCAGGTCGACCGAGCGGCGCAGCCGGGTGAAGAGGGCGGTATCGGCGGACATTGGGCTAACAGTGCCACGGGTAGCTGAGGAACGCCCAATGCAGGTGACACCGCGGGGACGGGACAGGGCGGCGGCTGACCGGCAGTGATCGATTCGCTGCGGGACGGGTCGGCGCTGAGCTGTTCGGGTCCGGGTGCGGCGCCAGGGCCGAACGGGTGGACCAGGCTGCCGACCGGCCCGAATCCGGCTGCGGGGCGGGCTCTCTGATCGGCATCTGGCTATTCCTGGCCTCCGGGCAAAACCCACCCGCCCGGGAAGACACGCCAAGTTTTCCGACCGGTTGAGACCGGTGCAGCACCCGTTCATCTCCTGAGTCGAGACCCGTTCCGCACGGTCGCCGCAGGCCTTCGCCTCTTGCCTCGTTACTCTGACCGCCGTGGTCTCGACTTCTCCTGACGCTTCCGGCGCCGTCCCCGCCGCCGACGGTGCGGCTGCTCCCTTCGGCGCGGTCCGGCTTACCCCGCTCACCGCCGCCGACCCCATTCCCGGCGGCTTCCCGACCGTGGGCGTGATCGGCGGCGGCCAACTCGCCCGGATGATGCAGCCCCCGGCCGTTGCCCTGGGCGTGCGCCTGCGTGTCCTGGCCGAGTCGGAGACTGGCAGCGCAGCCCTGGCCATCCATGAGGCCCCGGTCGGCGACCACCGCGATCTGGCCACCGTCACGCAGTTCGCCAGCCAGTGCGACGTCCTTACGTTCGAGCACGAGCACGTCCCCGGCCCGATCCTGGAGAAGCTGATCGCCGACGGGGTCCCGGTGCGCCCGGGCCCGGCCGCGCTCGGCTTCGCGCAGGACAAGCTGGCGATGCGGACGAAGCTGACCGAACTTGGCCTGCCCTGCCCGAGCTGGGCCCAGGTCCGGACCTGGGAGGAGCTGCAGGCCTTCGCCGAGACCGTCCCGGGCGTGGTGCTGAAGACGCCGCGCGGGGGGTACGACGGCAAGGGTGTGCTGGTACTGTCGGAAAGCACGGCCGACACCGCGCGCAACTGGCTGGACCGGGCCGGGCCGGACGGGCTGCTGGCCGAGGAGAAGGTGGCCTTCACCCGCGAGCTCGCGGCGCTGATCGCCCGTAGCCCTTCCGGTCAGGCGGCGGCCTGGCCGGTGGTGGAGAGCACCCAGAAGGACGGGATCTGCCACGAGGTCATCGCGCCCGCCCCGAACCTGACCCCGGAGCAGGCGGCCGAGGCCACCAGCGTCGGCCTGCGGATCGCCGGGGAGCTCGGCGTGGTGGGTGTGCTCGCGGTCGAGCTGTTCCAGACCGAGGACGGCCGGATCCTGGTCAACGAGCTGGCCATGCGCCCGCACAACTCCGGCCACTGGACCATCGACGGCGCCGTGACCAGCCAGTTCGAGCAGCACCTGCGGGCGGTGCTGGACCTGCCGCTGGGCGAGGTGCGGGCCCGGGCACCGTGGACCGTGATGGTCAACGTGCTGGGCGGCGAGTACGAGGACCTGTACCGCAGCTACCTGCACGTGATGGCCCACGACCCGGGCGTGAAGGTGCACATGTACGCCAAGGAGGTCCGGCTGGGCCGCAAGATCGGGCACGTGACGGTCTGCGGTGACGACCTGGACGACTGCCTGGAGCGGGCCCGGCACGCCGCGGCGTTCATCCGTGGCGACATCGACGAGTGAGTGGGGTTGTGGAAATGACCGGTAAGCCGTTGGTCGGCCTGGTGATGGGCTCGGACTCGGACTGGCCGACGATGGAGGCCGCGGCGCTGGCTCTGGAGGAGTTCGGCGTGCCGTACGAGGCCGACGTGGTCTCGGCGCACCGGATGCCGCAGGAGATGATCGCCTACGGCGCGGCCGCGCACGAGCGGGGGCTGCGGGTGATCATCGCCGGGGCCGGTGGAGCTGCTCACCTGCCGGGGATGCTGGCCAGCGTCACGCCGCTGCCGGTGGTCGGCGTGCCGGTGCCGCTGAAGTACCTGGACGGGATGGACTCGCTCCTGTCCATCGTGCAGATGCCGGCCGGGGTTCCGGTGGCCACGGTCTCGATCGGCGGCGCCCGTAACGCGGGGCTTCTCGCGGTCCGCATTCTTTCTGCCGGGGAAGGCGAATTCGCTGCGGGCCTGCGAACCAAGCTCGTGGAGTTCGCCGGGAGCCTGCGTGATGTGGCCACGGCCAAGGGCGAAAAGCTAAGGGCCAGAACTAAGGACGCTTCGGCCCAGAACGCCTCCACCGTCCAGTCCCGTCCCACCACGGGTTTCTCGGCCAGTTGAGGCCGTGATCTCAGAGCCTGCCCGAATCGGTGACACACCGGCTTGTGGCGAGGCGGCTCACCAGCTTTGACGTCGCTCCGGTGCGGAAACCCACCGGCAGAGAACCGAAACGTGTACACCTGGCCCATCTGTTGCCCGGTGAACCAGGTGTACACACCTCACGGTTCCTCTGGAACTCGAGCTCAGCGAAGGCCCGTAGCCACGGTCGCGGCTACGGGCCTTCGCTCAGGACAGGATCAGGCGGGATCCAGAACGGCTGCTACGGCTTCGATCTCGACCAGCTGATCGTCGTAGCCGAGCACGGTGACGCCCATCAGGGTGCTCGGCACGTCGTGCGCACCGAACTCGTTGCGGACCACTTCCCAGGCCCGGCCCAGATCGGTCTGGGAGGACGAGGCGACGAGCACCCGGGTGCTGATCACGTCCTGCAGAGTGGCCCCGGCGTCGGCCAGGGCGGTGTGCAGGTTGGCCAGGCACTGCGCGGCCTGGGCCGCGTAGTCGCCCACCCCGACGACGGAGCCGTCGACCGCCAGCGGACACGCTCCGGCCAGGAAGATCAGCCGCGATCCGGCCGGCGCGGTGGCGGCGTACGCGTACTCGGCCACGTCGGACAGCGAGGGCGAGCGGATCAGCCGCACCGCAGTAGCGCCCGCCCCCGAACCAACACCAGAGCCTGAGCCGGCGTCGGGGTTCGTCACTTGGACGCTTCCTTCTGCTCCTCGGCCATCGCCCGCAGCGCCTCGGTGTCGTCGTTCTTCAGGGCGGTGAACATCTCCAGCGCCTTCTCGGTGTCCCACTTCACCGCGGACATCCCGTTCACCCGGTAGTCCGCATTGCCGATCGGCACGGTCATCGACAGCCCGTCGTTGCCCGAGACCGCGCGCATCGCCAGCACGAACTTGGTCAGCGCGATCGGGCCGGTGGACTCGTCCACGGTGAGCGCGCCGCCGCCGGCCTTGGCCGCGGGGATGGCCCGCCAGGGCTGGATGATGGTGGCGGGGGAGAGGGTCTTCTTGGCGATCGCGGCCAGGGTCTCGCGCTGCCGCTCCACCCGGCCGAGGTCACCGCGGGGGTCGCTGTACCGGGCGCGGGCGTAGCCGAGGGCGGTCTTGCCGTCCATCTCCTGGCAGCCCTTCTTCAGGTTGATGTGCGCCTTCTTGTCGTTCATGTCGCGCTTGGGGCACAGTTCCACCCCGCCGACCGCGTTGACGATGTTGGCGAAGCCGCCCAGACCGGTCTCGATGTAGTCGTCGATCTTCACCCCGCCGACCTCTTCGAGGGTCTTGATCAGCAGCGTGGGCCCGCCCATGGCGTAGGCGGCGTTGATCTTGTTGCTGCCCTTGCCCGGGATCGGCACGTAGGAGTCGCGCGGGACGCTGATCAGCACCGTGGGGCCGTCGCCGTCGGGCACGTGCAGCAGCATGATCGTGTCGGTGCGCTGCCCGGCCACCGAGCCGGTGCCGAGGTCCTTCTTCTCGTCGTCGCTCAGGTCGTCGCGCGAGTCGCTGCCGACCACCAGATAGGTCCGGCCGGGAGTGTCCTCGAGGTTCGAGCCCTCCTGGGCCGGGCCCACCGCGTCCACCCGGTTCAGGCTGGTCCAGGCGGTGAATCCGAGGATGATCGGGTAGGCGATCAGCAGCCCGACCAGCACCAGCACGACCAGCCGGGGCCGCAGCCGCGGCATCCGCCGGGGCGCCGACAAGCCCGAAGGCCGTCCCGGGCCACCGGGCCCACCCGGCCCGCGATCACCCGGACCACGGCCCCCCGGACCACGCCCACCCGGACCGCGCCCGCCGGGGCCGGCACCCGAGCCGGAGCCCCGACCGTCGGCGTAACCACGCCCGTCGTCATAACCGCCCCGCGAGGCAGCCCCGTAAGGCTCGTCCCGCTCGTCCACGTACTGCCCGTACTGCGCCTGCGGATCGGCCCCGCCGTGCTGCCGGTACATGTCGCCGACCTCGTCCTCCTCCGACCAGGAGGGCTGCTGCGGCCGGCTGCTGCGCGGACCTCGCCCGGCCGCCTCGTCGGGCGACCAGAACTGCACCGGGTCCTCGTCGTGCCCGCCCCGGCCCCGGCGCGGATCGTCGTTGCTCATGCCACTCCCAGTCGCGGTGCCTCGATAGCGGGGCAGGTGTTCATGACCACGTCCAGGCCCGCCGCCGCAGCGCGGGCCGCAGCCGCCTGGTCGATCACGCCGAGCTGGAGCCAGACCGCCTTGATCCCCAGCGCGATCGCCTCGTCGACCACGTCACCGACCAGCGCGCTGTTCACGAACAGGTCGGCCACGGCGATCGGGCCCTCGGCGGCCTGCGCCTCGCTCAGCGTGCGGTAGCCCCGCGCGCCGTGCACCGTCTCGGCCTTGGGGTGCACCGGGACGATGCGCAGGCCGAGGTTCTGCATGTACCGCGCCACCCCGTAGGCCGGGCGCTCGCGGTTCTCGGACAGGCCGACCACCGCCCACGGGGCAGGGGTGGTCAGCAGGCGCTGCATCACCCCGGGATCGTTGCGGTGCTCTCTCGGCGAACCGGTCTCCATGGGCACAGTCTGCCCTGCGGGACTGACAATTTGCCGTGGGCCCACAGGGATCCGGGCAATCCGGACGGTACGTCAGGGCCCAACTACGCAGCGGCAGTCAAAGGTGCAGGGGCGCACCCAAAGGCGAGCAGGGCGCCTCCCCGCCACGAACTGCGGGTGAGGCGCCCTGCCGAGGCGCGCGGACGTCTTTACTTGGAGCTCACGGCCTGCCAGGCGGCCCAGGCCGAGGCGACCATGTCCTCCAGGCTGTGCCGGGTGTCCCACTCCAGGTCGCGCCGGGCCAGCTGGCCGTCGGCGACGATCTGCGCCGGGTCGCCCGGGCGCCGGTCGAGAATCTCCGGCTCGAAGGCGATCCCGGTGACCTTGGCGACCGCGGTCATGATCTCCAGCACCGAGGCGCCGCTGCCACTACCCAGGTTGTAGACCCGCTCGATCGGCTGCCCGGCCTCCATCCGCGCCGCCGCGGCCACGTGCGCCAGCGCGATGTCCTGCACGTGCACGTAGTCGCGCACGCAGGAGCCGTCCGGGGTGGGGTAGTCGTTGCCGCGCACCTTCGGGATCCCGCCGTCGGTGAGGGTTTTCATCACCAGGGGGAAGAGGTTGTGCGGGCTGACGTCGTAGATGTCGGGGTGGCCGGAGCCCACCACGTTGAAGTAGCGCAGCGAGGTGTGCGTGAGGTCGGAGACCTTACCCACGTTGCGCAGCAGCCATTCCCCGATGAGCTTGCTCTCGCCGTAGGGGGATTCGGGCGTGGTCGCGGTGGTCTCGGTGACCAGCTCCACGTCCGGGGTGCCGTAGACCCCGGCGCTGGAGGAGAACACGATGTTCTTGACCCCGACCTCGGCCATCACCTCGAGCAGGTGCTGGGTGCCCTGCACGTTCTGGGTATAGGTGTGCAGCGGGCGCTTCACCGACTCGCCCGCGTACTTGAAGCCGGCGCAGTGGATGACGCCGGTGATCGGGCTGCCGTCCGCCTCGGTCAGGGCCGCGCGCAGGGCGGCCCGGTCGAGGATGGAACCTTCGTGGAACCGCGTGCCGGAGCCGACGAATCCGCGGATGCCGGTCGAGAGGTCGTCCAGAACGGCGACCGACCGTCCCGACTCCTCGAGGCAGCGGGCGATGTGAGCACCGATGTATCCGGCGCCGCCGGTCACAAGCCATGTCATATCGTCAACCCTACCCATCGGCTCCGGCCAGCCGGTTCGCGGGCGGTCGGCGAAGAATCGCCAAACGTCCCTGATCGGGCGAAACTAGCGGGGGCGCAGGTCCAGATGCACCCGAACGGCACGATGGTCGCCGACCGGAAGATCACTCACGAGCTCTCCTCGGGCACTGATTCCCGGCGGCAGGCCGACCCCCAGCACGTGGTCGAGTTGTACCCCCGGACGCAGTGCGGGGAAGGTGGCACCGCTGACCAGGGGAGTCCAGCCGGTGGCCTGCTGTACCGGCAGCGGGGGCATGTTCAGATCGCCCAGCATCAGCACCGGCCCCGGCAGTCGCAGCTTGTTCAGCCAGCGCCGGATCCGGCGAAGCTGGCGCAGGTTCACCCCCGGTACGAAAGAAAGGTGAGTACAGACCACACTCACCCCGTTGGTCAGCACCGCCGCCAGGGCAACCCGAGGCTCGTCGCGTAGCCAGATCATCCGCCCGGGCACCGGCATCGGGAATCGTCCGGGAGAAGGGGCCAGCCGCAGCTCATGCCACTGCTTCACTTCCAGGCGCGACACCAGGCATACCCCGTACCGCGGAAGGGCGTCAGTGCTGAAAGGTACGTACTCGGAATTGGGGACGGGGTGCGAACCTTCCGCAGGGAGAGCGGGCTCCCAGCCCGGCTCACCGGGGGTACCCAGAACCGTGGGCGCGAATCTGGCGTACGGCGTCTGCATGGCCCGGGCGATCTCGGCGGTCTGGTCGACCAGCCCCGAGCGGGGCTGCGCGAAGTCGACCTCCTGGCAGGCCAACACGTCTACATCGAGCGTCCGCACCGCCTCGGCCAGTGCCTGCGGCCCGGCGTCGGTCCCCCGAGAGCTACGCCCGGAGGACAGGTTCAGAGAGGCGACCTTCAGGGGAGAGCCTTCACCAGGGCTGGTCACCGACTCCGGCCTCAAGGTCGGCCAGCATCTGCACCGCGTCGTCCACGATCCCCGCGTCGTCGGTGTGGACCCCGTGCAGCAGCCACCGGGCGATCGCGAACTCCCCGGACAGCCGGGCCCGCCGGCGCAGGTCGACGTCCACTGCCTCGCCGCGCGCCTCCAGGTAGGCCTTGAACGCCACGGGCAGCACCGGCTCGGTCGCCCCGATCGACAGCCAGGCCAGGTCGTCGGCCGGATCGGCGACCCGGGTCTCGGACCACTCCATCACCCCGGTCACCGCCTCGCCCTCGGCCAGCACGTTGTCGCCGGCCAGGTCGCCGTGCACCACGCAGGGGACGAACCGCCAGGCGCCGACCTCCTCCACCGCGTGCTCCCAGCGGGTCAGCAGCCGGACGGGGGTAAGGCCGGTCGCCGCCACCCGATCCAGCTCGGCCAGTCGGCGGAAGCGGTACTCCTCGGCCGTGTAGATCGGCAGTCCGGCCTCTTCCACCAGGCGGGTGGGCAGGTTGTGGATGGCCGCGATCGCCTCGCCGTACGAAACCGCCAGCGCCGAGCGGTGCAGCAACTCCAGGGGGCGAATCGGCCTCCCCGGCAGTTTTCGATGGACCAGCGCGCGGCTGCCGTTGGGGAGCGCGGCCACCCCCTCGGCCTCTGGCAGACCGAAGGGGAGCCAGGAACGCAGCCGGCTGACCAGTTCGGACTCCGCGTCCAGGCGCATGCTGGCCACGTCGTTGCGGGGCGCGCGCACCACCCAGTGCCGGCTCAGGTTGTCCTCGATGAGGGCGGTGTCCACGTCGTCGGCGTTCGCGTCCACAGTCTGCGTGCGCATCGGCTCCAGTCCGTTGACCGCGGCGGAGGCGAGCGCTGCCAGAGAGAGCGGTGATCGGGCAGGCACCAGGTAACCGTAACCGCAGAACCCGATTAGGGTGCGGCTATGTCTCTGGAGCGTCTTTCCCTGTCCCGATCGACGCTCGACCGGGCGGCGGTCCGCCGCTCCGAACCGCAGTTGATCGAGACCCTGCTCGCCGACCCCCGCACCCTGGTCGCGTTGTTCCACGAGGGCGAGACCGCGATCTCCGCCCAGCCCACGCTGCAGCTGTGGGCCGCGAACTCGGTCAGTGGGCTGAAAAGCGAGTCCCCGTACTTCTTCCTGGGAGTAGACGGCGAGGGCCGGGGGTACCTCGCGCTCTCCGTGGCGGAGCGTCCGCCCACGCCAGAGGGGGTGCGCTGGGCCTCGCTGCGTGAGGTCGGCGCGCTGCTGGACGACACCGGCGCGGGCATCTTCACCACCGCCGTCGCGCTGATCGCCTGGCACCGTTTTCACACCCACTGCGCGAACTGCGGCACCGGCACGAACGTGATTCAGGGCGGCTGGGTGCGGTTGTGCCCGGCGTGCAGCCGGGAGCACTACCCCCGCACCGACCCGGCGGTGATCATGACCGTCGTCGGCCCGGACGACCGGGTGCTGCTGGGGCGGCAGGCGGCCTGGCCGGAACACCGTTACTCGACCCTGGCGGGCTTCGTGGAGCCGGGCGAGTCGCTGGAGGACGCGGTGCGCCGGGAGGTGGCCGAAGAGTCAGGTGTACTGGTCGGTGCGGTGCATTACCGGGGCAGTCAGCCCTGGCCGTTCCCGTCGTCGCTGATGCTGGGCTTCCGGGGCGAGGCGCTGTCCAGCGAGATCCGGGTGGACGAGGTCGAGATCGACGATGCGCGCTGGTGGAGCCGGGAAGAACTGCAGGCCGACATCAAGGAGGGCCGGCTGATCCTGCCGCCCGCCGTCTCGATCGCCCGCCGGCTGATCGAGGACTGGTTCGGCGCCCCGATCCCGGACGACCCGGCCGCCTGGTGAAGAACTGAGAACCAGAATTTGGGGACGTTTGCGGTCACCGGCGGCGGCGAAGGTCGCCGTCGGTGCGGGCGGGCGACATTCAGGCAGTTCGCAGCGCAGGCCGGTCCGGGTGGTCGAAGCGGACCACCAGATCGGCGTGCCGGGTGGGTTCGTCCTCGGCGAGGTAACGCAACCAGGCGCCCGTGGTGCGCTCGGCCTCCTCAGGGGGCAACCGACGTCCTAAAGCACCCGACGACACGTCCAGGTGAACCACGAGATCAAACCCGTCGCGAACGTCCCCTCGGGTGAAAAACCGGCCGTCGACAACGGCGACCGTGCCGGGAGGCGCGGGCTGCGGGGTAATCCGCACCGAGCGATCGGTGTCGGGATCGCGCAGCCGGGGTAGATAGGTGTGCCGGCCGTCCGGCAGCAGCGCGTCCAGCACCTCGCGGCGCAACGCTGGAAAGTCGTACCAGAGGTCGTAGGCCGAGTCCGGGTCGTCGTGCCCGTACTCCAGCCGCACCGAGCGTCCCTGCAGGAAGTCCCGGGCACTCACCCGGACCACCGGTACCGCCTGCTCGGCCAGCACCGCGGCGATCTCGTCGGCCAGCCCGGCGGTGTCCTGCTCCACCGGGCCGTCGACGCCCAGGCGCAGCCGCGGGCGGTCGGAACCGCTGCGGTCACCCAGCAGCTCGGTCAGCTGCCGGGCGATCCGCGTGGCCAGTTCCCTGGGGGTCAGTTCAGGCTCCGGGAGCTCAGACCGAGGCGCCGAGCCGGGACTTGACCTCGGCCAGCGACGGGTTGGTGGCGGCCGTGCCGTCCGGGAAGACCACGGTGGGAACGGTCTGGTTGCCGCCGTTCACCGACATCACGTAGTCCGCGGCGTCCGGGACCTCTTCGATGTTGACTTCGGTGTAGCCGATGCCCTCCCGCTTCAGCTGGCTCTTCAGCCGCTGGCAGTAGCCGCACCAGGTGGTGCTGAACATCGTGATCGTGCCGGGAGCCGGGGCGTCCATCGAAGCTGTCCTTCCAGTTCGGTCGAACTCGTCGAGCGTTCAACATCGTGGCACGGGGCTCTGTTCCCGGCCGCCTCGAGTCACCTGAGAGGATGCCCCGATGACGAATCCGGCCCACCTCCATCAGGGTGCCGACGGCATGCTGGCCGGGCTGGACCCGGAGCAGCGGGAGGTCGCCCTGGCCGTGCGCGGCCCGGTCTGCGTGCTGGCCGGCGCCGGCACCGGCAAGACCCGCGCGATCACTCACCGCATCGCCTACGGCGTGCACTCCGGCGTCTACGTACCCCAGCACGTTCTGGCCGTCACGTTCACCGCCCGCGCCGCCGGGGAGATGCGCACCCGCCTGCGCCAACTCGGCGTCGGGGGAGTCCAGGCGCGCACCTTCCACGCTGCGGCCCTGCGCCAGCTCGGCTACTTCTTCCCCCGGGTGATCGGCGGCCGACCCCCGGAGCTGCTGGAGCACAAGGCGCGCATGGTCGCCGACGCGGCCGCCCGGCTGCGCCTGACCGTCGACCGCACCGCCGTACGGGACCTGTCCGCCGAGATCGAGTGGTCCAAGGTCATGCTGCTCACCCCCGAGAGCTACATCCGGGCGGCCCGGGCAGCCGGCCGGGGTGAGCCCGGGGGCTTTCCGCTGGAGGCGGTCTCCCGGCTGATCGGGGTCTACGAAGAGGCCAAGACCGATCGCGGCATGATCGACTTCGAGGACGTCCTGCTGCTGATGGCGGGCATCATCGAGAGCCACCCCAACGTGGCGAACGAGGTCCGCGGGCAGTACCGGCACTTCGTGGTGGACGAGTACCAGGACGTCTCGCCGTTGCAGCAGCGCCTGCTCAGCCAGTGGCTGGGCGAGCGCAAGGAGCTGTGCGTGGTCGGCGACCCGAGCCAGACCATCTACTCCTTCACCGGCGCCAGCCCGGAGCACCTGATGAAGTTCCCGCAGGAATATCCGGACGCCACGGTGGTGAAGCTGGTCCGCGACTACCGCTCCACGCCGCAGATCGTCTCCCTGGCCAACCGTCTGCTCGCCCGCCGGGTGAAGACCTCCGGCCCGCCGCCGCTGGAACTGCGAGCCCAGCGGCCCCCCGGCCCGGCGCCCCGGCTGACCGCCCACGACGACGACAGCGCGGAAGCGGCAGCAGTGGCCAAGCAGGTCTCCGCCCTTCTGGACGACGGCGTGCGGGCGCGTGAGATCGCCGTGCTGTTCCGCACCAACTCCCAGTCCGAGCAGGTGGAGCAGGCCCTGGCCGACGCCGGGCTGGCCTACCAATTGCGCGGTGGGGAGCGGTTCTTCAACCGTAAAGAGGTGCGCGAGGCCGTCATGCTGATCCGCGGCGCCGCCCGCGGCGGCCTCGGTGACGGAACCCTCGGGGAGGCGACCAGAGACGTCCTTTCGCACTGCGGATGGACGCCCGAGGCGCCCACCGGGGTACAGGCCGGTGGGGTGCGGGAGCGCTGGGAGTCACTGCAGGCGCTGGCCGCGCTGGCCGACGACCTGGCCGTCGCCCGCCCCGAGGCAACGCTGTCCGACCTGGTCACCGAACTGGACGAGCGGGCCTCGGCCCAGCACGCGCCCTCGGTCGAGGGGGTCACGCTGGCCTCCCTGCACGCCGCGAAGGGCCTGGAGTGGGACGCGGTCTTCCTGATCGGCCTGTCCGAAGGCCTGATGCCGATCTCGTTCGCCGAGAACTGGGACGCGGTCGAGGAGGAACGCCGGCTGTTCTACGTCGGCATCACCCGCGCCCGGGAGCATCTGAACCTCTCGTGGGCCCGATCCCGCAACCCGGGCGGCCGGGCCTCCCGTAACCCCTCGCGCTTCCTGGACGGCCTGTTCGTGGAGAGCGGGCAGGGCGCGGTAGCCGAGCGCCGCCCGCCCAAGGCGCGCGAGACCCGTCCTAAATCCCAAAAGCCCCCGGCCCTGTGCAAACTCTGCAACCGGGCGCTCACCAGCGCGGTGGAACGCAAGGTGGGCCGCTGCTCGTCCTGCCCGGCGGGGTACGACGAGGAGACGCTGCAGCGGCTGCGCGACTGGCGTACCGCCGCCGCCGAGGCCGCCCGGATGCCTCCCTACGTGATCTTCACCGACGCCACGCTGATGGCCATCGCGGAGGCCAACCCGAGCGAGCCCGGGCAGCTCGCCGGCGTGCCGGGAGTCGGGGCGACCAAGCTCCAGCGGTTCGGCGATGACGTGCTGGCCGTGCTGGCCGGAAAATCGCTGCCCGGCCTGGAATGGGAAACCCCCTGAGACCAGCCCGGCGCCGCCATCGCGCGCCTTCGGACACTTACACCGCCTAAGGTGTCCAGTGACGGATCGGTCGCTTTTCGGAGGATCTCTCGGTGGTCAGCGCGAAGGCCTTGTTCGAGCGCGCGATAGCGACGCATCTCGAGGCCTGGGGGCTGCTCGCCGCCGTCCGCGAGCGGCTGGACCGGCTGGAGGCCGACTCCACCCACAACGACGAGTCGGCCCAGCAGCAGACCGCGCTCGCCGCCCGGCTGGAACGCGCCGCCGCCGAGGCCGCCCCGCAGTGGCTCGGCGCCCCCTGGCCGGTGATCGGCGAGCAACGCTTCCCCCTGGAACGCTCGGCCCGGCCCGGCGAGGCGTCAATGATCCGGGTGGCCGACGCCCAGCCCTTGCCCGGCGTCGGATTCCCGGTGGTGGTGCCGTTCGTCGGGGCCGGGCACATCGCGCTCGACGCCGATGCCCGGGATCCCGCGGTGGCCGGGCTCCTGCGCAGCGTGATCACCCGGCTGATCGCCGGCTTCCCGGCCGGGCAGTTGCGCATCCTGGCCATCGACGGCGGTGCTCTGGGCGCCCCGCTGGCCCCTTTCCACAGCCTGATCCCGGCCGGGGTGATGAACCGCCCGGTCAGCGAGACCGACCAGTTCCGCGAGCTCCTCACCGAGGCCGAGGACCAGGTCCACGCGGTCCAGTCGGGCCTCGAACGCTCGCCCGACGTGCTGGTGATCGTGGCCGCCGCGCTGCCCGCGAACTGCACCCGGGCCGACCTGGCCCGGATCAGCGCACTGGCGCACGCCGGCCCCGCCGCCCGGGTGCACCTGCTGCTGGCCGGTTACCCGAGCCTGTCTCGATCGTCCTGGGAGACCGGCCTGGAGAACACCACGCTGATCTCGACCGACCAGTCCTCGCGCGGGCACTTCCGGATCAGCGATCCGCCCGGCTCGTCGTTCGGCGCCGACGGCCGCGGCCTGAACGCCACCGTCACCCTCGACCCGCCGCCCCCGGCCGGCCTGATCGAGGAGCTCTGCCGGCAACTGGTGGCCAAGGCCGAGTCGGACAGCGCTCTGTCGTTCGATGCGCTGGTGCCCAAGCAGCTGTGGCAGGGTTCGTCGGTGGACGGGCTGCGCACCACCGTCGGCCGGGTCGGCCGGGGCGAGGCCACGGTCTCCCTGGACGACGCCACCCCGCACTGGCTGGTGGCCGGGCGCACCGGTTCCGGCAAGACGGTGTTCCTGCTGGACGTGCTCTACGGTCTGGCCGCCCGTTACTCGCCCGACGAACTGTCGCTCTACCTTCTGGACTTCAAGGAGGGCGTCTCGTTCGCGGACTTCATGCCCTCGGCCAACGATCCCACCTGGGTGCCGCACGCCCGCACGGTCGGGGTGGAGTCAGACCGGGAGTACGGCGTGGCCGTGCTGGCCGACCTGGTGCGCGAGATGGGCCGCCGGGCCGGGGAGATGAAGCGCGCCGGGGTGACCAGCCTGAGCGCTCTGCGCAGCGCCCGGGCCGACGTCGCGATGCCCCGGATCGTCACCGTGATCGACGAGTTCCACGTGCTGTTCCAGGGCAACGACGACACCGCCAAGCGGGCGGTCGCGCTGCTGGAGGAGGTGGCCCGCAAGGGCCGCTCGTACGGCATCCACCTGATCATGGCCAGCCAGTCGATCTCCGGCATCGAGGCGCTGTTCACCAAGGGCACGTCGATCTTCGGGCAGTTCGGGATGCGGGTCGCGCTCTCCGGCGGGGGCGGCATCCTCGGCCTGAACAACGACGCGGCCGCTGCGCTGCCCACCGGCCAGGTGATCCTGAACCACGGCGCCGGGGTGGTCAGCGCCAACCGCCGGGCCCGTTTCCCGTTCGCCGACCCGGCCAGTCTGCACACCCTGCGGCACCGGATGTGGGACATGCGCACCCCCGGCACCCCGGAGCCCGCGGTCTTCATCGGGTACGCGGAGTACTCGGTGGACGAGGCGCCGTTGCCGGTGCGGCGGGGGCGGCGCAAGGTGGTGGCGGTCGGCCGGCAGGTCGACGTGGGCCTGCACACGGCCGGTTTCGCCCTGGACTCCTCGCCCGGCCGGCACCTGGGCGTGCTGGGCACCTCGCTGGTCGGCGCCGACGTGCTCACCTCGGCCGCGATCAGCCTGGCCAAGCAGCACGAGCCCGGCACCGCCACCTTCCACCTGATCAGCCTGGTCGGGACGGCCGAGGACACGGTGGAGGAGCTGCGGACCCGGCTTCGGGGGCAGGGGCACGAGGTCTCGATGCCCAACCTCACCCAGTACAAGGAACTGCTGCAGAAACTGGCGGCCGGGGCCTCGGCCGACCGAGACCATCCGCAGTACCTGTTCGTCTACGGCGCCGACGCCGCCTCCTCCACGCTGAAGCAGAAGGAGGGCCGTTCCCGCGCCGCGATCGAGGACTTCCGGACCGTCCTGCGCGAGGGCCCGGGCTGGGGCGTGCACGTGTTCGGCTGGTGGCGCGGGGTCCGGCGGCTCAGCGACGACCTGGGTCTTTCCGGCAAGGACGACGTGGCCGGGATCGTCGCCCTGAACGTCAAGGGCAACGAGGTGGGCTCGCTGATCGGGCGGGTGCACCTGCAGTGGCAGCCCCGGCACAACCGGGCCCTGTTCATCGACCGGCACGAGGACAAGGACGACCTGATCGTGCCGTTCGTGACGCCCGGCCGTTACAGCGAGGAGTTCGCCTGATGGAAGCGCTTCCGGGTCCGGTGCCGGCCCGCGGCTGGACGGAGTACACCGAGTACGCCCGGCGGCTGGACGAGGTGCGGGCCCAGGAGAACGCCCGGACCGCCGGCATCCGCGAAGGCGCGGCCGAGATGTCCGATCACGCCGACTCGCTGCAGGCCCGGCTGGAGACCCAGCGCCGGGGCATGTCCGCATTCGCGCAGAAGACCGGGCTGAAGTTCACTCCCGGCGCCGGGGCCCGGCCCCAGGGACCGGTCGAGCCGCAGACCGAGCTCTCCCAGGTGGCCCGGCTGATCGACGCGGCCGACCGGCAGGGGGCAGACGCGGCGAACCGGGCGCTCCAGCCGAACCTGCTGCCGGCCAGCGGCCCGGGGATGCGGGGTTTCGCGGTCTACGGCGTCGCGGCGCTGGCGATCATGGTGATCCAGCTGATCGGCTTCCTCACCACCGGCAACAATCCTGGCTTCCTGCAGTACGGCGTGATCGTCCCGCTGCTCGGCTTCGTCATCGCGTCACTGGTGCTGCGGCAGGGCGGCAAAACTCTCGATCCGGATGTCCCGGCCCCGGCGCTGCCCACCCGGATGGGACTACTGCTGTGCTTCGGGGCGCTGCCGGTGCTGTTCGGTGTCCTGGTGGTGCTCAACCGCTGAGCGGGTCCCGCCCGGCTGAGGTGCGGGTTCCGACACCGGCCCGACGCACTCCCGAAACTTTTTTGATCAATCCAAAGATCTTGTGCAGCAACGGGAATGCCGGTTTTTCTAGCCCGTTCGGGTGGGTGCTACGAAGTATTCGCCATTAAATACGTTGTCCCTCGAGCACGGGGGCGTCTACTCTCAACACGTTGTCGCCGATCGGGGACAACCGCCCTGCGGCTCGGCCTGAAGAAGGCCGGCCCGAGTATGACTGGAGGTGGGTAAGACGTGAACACGATGAACATTCAATCGCGGAGCACGGTTACCACCTCGTCCTCGGGCGCCCCGTTGATGGGCTCAGCCCTGGCCGAAGGCCGGTATCGCGTCGGCGCCACCCTGCTCATGAGCACGGGTGGAGTCTGCCCGCAGCAGGTCACCGAACTGTCCCTGGATAGCACCTGGAACAGCGCCACCGGTGGCTTTGCCGGCGCCGAAGCGGGTCGTCCGACCCCCGTGCGCCCGAACTCCAAGTCCTCCAAGCCCCGTTACGGGTCACTGGCCAGCGATGGCTCCGGATAGGCAACCCACCTTTCCGGCCTCGCCAAAAGCCGTGGACCCCGCTGGGGGTCCACGGCTTTTT
Organism: Kineosporia babensis; assembly: GCF_021129305.1. Taxonomy (GTDB): domain Bacteria; phylum Actinomycetota; class Actinomycetes; order Actinomycetales; family Kineosporiaceae; genus Kineosporia; species Kineosporia babensis. Next base: position 181,918 of record NZ_JAJOMB010000012.1, read on the forward strand.
CGTTGTCTGGCAAGGGTTTACGGATCCAGTGATGAAACAAACGCCCGTTTCCGATGTAGCGAGAGATGAAACAGCTTCCGGCCCGAGCCGGGAGAACAACCCGAGGGGGATGAAACCCGTGCAGCTCACCGCCTTGCTCGACGCCTTGGTGGAAGAGGTCGACCCGATCTCCACCGAGATGCCATGCCGGGTGTTCGACGCGGAACTCTGGTTCGCCGAGTCTCCGACGGATGTGGAGCACGCGAAGGCTCTGTGCCAGGACTGCCCGGTGCGCCAGGAGTGCCTGGCCGGAGCACTGGACCGGCACGAACCGTGGGGGGTCTGGGGCGGCGAGCTCTTCGTCGCCGGCGTGGTCGTTCCGCGCAAGCGCCCCCGGGGCCGGCCGCGCAAGGTCGTGGTGGCGGCCTGATCCTCTTCGGGGGATCGGGCGGCCACCCGCCGCGGCTTCCAGTGCCGGCATCCGGAACGTCTTTCTCAGTCAGTGATTTCGTTTCCTAGGGGGAAATGCCATGCACGCCAATCTGTACAACTTCGAGCTGATCAAGATCGAGCACGACGAGGCGCTGCGGCTGGCGGCCGACGAGCGGTGGGCGACCATCGTCCGTCGTGCCAACCGCCGCACCCGGCGCGCGTTGTGGACCAAGGTGATCCCGGCCCTTCGTGCGGTCACCGGCTGAAATTTTCTGTCCGTGGATGTATCACCGGCGCAACGCGCTGACTCTGCATAGCGTCTCGGATTCGGGTGGGTGCTGACCATCGGAGGGGGTGGTCAGCACCCACTTCGTGTTTTGCCGACGACCTTCACGCCCGCGGAGCCTGATTCACGCCCGTAGGGTCGGGCTCATGAGTCGTCATGCCGTTGCCGTCGCTATCGCCGAGGCCCTGACCGCACCGGAGTTCGCCGCGATCGTCGACCTGGTGGCCTACCCCGTCGAAAACGCCGACGGGCAGCGGGCGGTGACGGTCCACGGACAGCACGGCGTGGTCCGGTTGCACCCCGACGAGCGGCACGAAGTCATCGCCGGAAGCGACCCGGTGGCCAACACAGACCCGCTCGCGTTCCTCCCGTATGACCAAGAATGCGCCGACCCGTCCCCAGAGAACCGGCGCAACGCGTACCCCGAACCCGCCCGGCGCCTGCTGTCTTTCTTCGCCGACGCCGACCGCAGCCCCGACGTTGTCATCGTTCACACCCCATCGCACTACTTCCCCGATACTGGCGGCCACCGCGGCGAACACGGCTCCCTCGACGTGATTCAGTCCCGGGCGCCATTTCTGCTGTCCGGGGCAGGGGTAGCCAAACGCGGCCCGATCGAGGGTTACGCCCGCATGGTCGACGTGACCCCGACGCTTCTGAGCCTGGCCGGTGTTCCGGTACCCGATGGCCTTGACGGTGCCGCGTGGGTGGTGGACGGAACTCCGGGCCGTTACGTGGTTGGCCTGCTCTGGGACGGCGCTCACTGTTCGGACCTGCTGGAGTTGGCCGCGTCCGGAGAGTTGCCCAACGTGGCGGCGTTGCTGTCCGACGGTCTGGCATTGACCGGGGGAGCGGTGGCCGAGTTCCCCAGCGTGACTCTGGCGAACCACACCTCGGCGCTGACCGGGGTAGGGCCGGGCCGGCACGGAATCCTCGGCAACGTTTTCTACGACCGGGCGCGGGGCGAGCAGATCAACGCCAACGACGAGAGCACCTGGCACCGCAGCGCCGAGTGGCTCCGGCCGGAGGTGGCTACGGTCTTCGAGATGCTGGGGGCCCGGAGTATCTGTGTGAACGAGGCGGTCGACCGTGGGGCCACCTGGTCGACGATGCAGGTGATCCGCTCGCTGGACGGGGGCGTCTCGAATCTGCTGCCCCCGGCGGAGCACAGCGCCTACCTGGGGAACCCCGAGCATCTGGCCGACCGCTATTTCCGCTGGGCCACGCAGGTCGACGACGCCGGGCTCGAGCAGGTCCTGGGCGAGTGGGCCGATCCGTCCGGCCTTCCGGACCTGACCTGGTGGGCCTCGGTGATCACCGACGCCGGGCATCACGCCGGCGGGCCGCGTTCGCCGATCGCCCGCGACAGTCTGCGTGACGCGGACCGGCGGCTCGGCGGGTTCCTGGCCCGGCTGGACTCGCTCGGGCTGCGCGAGGAGGTGACCTTCCTGCTCACGGCCGACCACGGGTTCGAGACGGCGGACGAGTCGGTCACCGGCTCGTGGGCACCGGCGCTGGCCGATGTCTGTGGGCAACTGGGGGTTACCTACCGCGACGAAGGACCGGGCTTCGTCTATCTGAACGCCAGGTGAACGCGGTCTATGAGGTGGATTGGGCAGTCGGCATTTCTCACGGCCGGCGAATGGCCTGATCGTGGGGAATTCGTCCCCCCACGAAAATGATCTGCGGATCTGGCCCGCAGAATTTGCGGTCGTGCCGGTAAGGGCTTGTCCCTCACCGGATTGCGAGGGACTTCCCGGCGACGGTGCCGGAGCCGCTCCAGCCTTCTGGTCTTCGGGCAGGAGCGGCAACCTGATCAGCCGAAGGGCGTGAGGTGCCCGGACGGCCGGTGGTGCAGTGCGCGGGTCAGCGCCGTACGGTGCGTACGTCCTGACCGTCTTCGATCTCCAGAAGTCGCTTCCGGGCGCAGCTTTCGCAGTCCCAGATGGCGACGCCGTTGATCAGCGACCAGGCCCCGACGACCCGGAACAAGCCGTCCGGGGCGGGGGTCAGGCAGCTGCGGCAGTGAGTGTGCGGGTCGGCCTGCGTGGGGATCGCAGTCCGGCGCGCGGAGTCGGGGGAGGAGGTGGGGCGGGCCTCTGAACGCAGTGAGCCATTCATGGGTTTCAGGGTACGCATTTCGAGTAACGCGCGGATGTCGCTTCACCGGTCCGGCGGATATCTGCCCGACATCTGGGCGTCCCCCGAACGGGGGCGGAGGCATTCCTTTGTCTTGAAATATGGGACGCTCATCTCGCCTTTTGGATGTCGGGTGAGCGTCGGCCCGGCGGTCGGCTCGAGCGGCCGACAACCCTGCGTGAGCATGCCCCAAAAGGCGGAAAGGCTGGTCGCAGCCCGTGTGCGGGATTTTGGCACCTTCTGCGGGAAGCCTTGGATGGCACGGCGCGGTGGCTACTCAGGGTCAGCCGGTGCGGGCCATGACCCCCTCCAGGTATGGCCCGCACCGGTAAGCGCCCTCACTCGCACCTACTACGACGGCCGTTGTGAAGGAACGGTTGCGACCGCTGGATGTGGCGCTCGTCACTGCAGCGCCCGTTCAGCGCAGCCCTCAGATCGGCTCGACCGCACCGGCGTCGAACTCCGGTAGCCACTCGGCCAGCACCTCGGGCACCGGCACGTCGCCGTCGATCTGGCAGAGCACCGCGATCCCGCCCAGCCAGACCCGGTGGATCAGCAGGTACTCGGGCGGCAGGTTGAGCTTCAGGCCCATCGTCCAGTCCGGCCGCCGCACGTCGTTGACGTAGGTGAACAGCGAGCGCATCCAGGCCCGCTCGAAACGCCAGGTCTCGTGCCGGATCGGCTCGACGAACGGGGCCAGATAGGTCAGCAGGGCCTCGCCGTCGATCTTGATCGAGGACTTGATGAAGCCCAGCTCCCGCAGCCCTTCGACGACTTCCTGCGACCGCCCGGCCAGGGCCAGGGTGAGCAGCCGGCCCATCTCCGGCGGCATCCCGTCGGGCAGCCGCTTGACCGCGCCGAAGTCGAGCACCCCGAAGCGGCCGTCTTCCAGCAGCCGGTAGTTGCCCGGGTGCGGGTCGGCGTGCAGCAGCCCGGCGCGGGCCGGACCGGCCAGCAGGAACTCCATGTAGCGGCGGGCCCCGAGATCCCGTTCCTCCTGGGTGCCGGAGGCGATCAGCTGGGACAGCGGCACCCCCTCCAGCCACTCGCTGACGATCACGTGCTCGCTGCTGACCAGAACTTCGGGAATGGCGAAGACCGGGTCCCCGCGGAACGCCTTGGCGAACCGGGCCTGGGTCTTGGCCTCGAGGGTGTAGTCGAGCTCCTCGACCATCCGGGCCTTCAGCTCGTCCAGGATGGGCTTGACGTCCAGACCGGGGATCCAGCCCGCCGCCACCCGGCCCACCCGGGTGACCTGGTTCAGGTCGGAGATCAGGGCGGCTCCGGCCCCCGGGTACTGGATCTTCACCGCGCACGGCCGGCCGTCGCGCCAGACGGCCTTGTGCACCTGGCCGATCGAGGCGGCCGCGGCGGGCCGGTCGTCGAAGCTGCGGAACTTGCTGGTGCGCCAGCGCGGGCCGAGCTGCTCGGCCAGGACCTTGTGCACGGTCGCGGCGGGAAGCGGGGGAGCCGAGTCCTGCAGCTTGGTCAGGGTGGCCCGGTAGGGTCCGGCCACCTCTTCCGGCAGCGCCGCCTCGAAGACGCTCAGGGCCTGGCCGAACTTCATCGCCCCGCCCTTGAGCTCACCCAGCACCCGGAACAGCTGCTCGGCGGTGCGGGCCTGCATCTCGGCCGCGACCAGCTCGGCCGGCTTGCCTCCCAGGCGCTTGCCCATGCCGAGGGCGGTGCGCCCGGCGGCGGTCAGCGGGAGAGAAGCGAGCTTCGCCGTCCGGGTGACCGCGCGACGCGGCAGATCTGTCACGGTCAGCATTCTCCCTGCTTGTCCTGTGTCGCGCGCGCCCGGTGGGCCCCCGATTCCAGGTTTTCCGGCCGGATCGTCGAGCCCGGCGTTCACCTGGCCCCCCGGGCCGGATTGCGGTTGGACGCTTCGTCGGCGGGCGGGGTGGCCCAGGTGCAGCCGCAGGCGGGATGCACCGGCCAGAGCCGCCGAGCGGTCAGGCCGTCGGGCAGCTCCACCTCCAGGGTGGCGCCCAGGGCAGCCGGCTCCACCCGCCCGTCGAGCTGGGCCAGCACCTGCAGCGCAGCCAGGCCGGCGGCCAGACCGGCACTGGCGCTCTCTTCCGGCTCAGGAGAACTCTGCTCGTGCAGTTGCGCCAGCACCATCGGCCATTGCGGATCCCGGTCGCACCGATGCAGATCCAGGCACCGCAGGCACGGACTGCGGCCCGGCCGGACCAGCGGGCCGACCACCACCCCGTCCTCGCCCACCACCACGGCCAGGTGCGGAACATCAGCACTCATCAGGCGGTCGGCCCGGGTGGCGTCGGCACTGCCGTGCTCGATCAGGACCACCAGGTCGGCCAGGCCTCGGGTGCGGGCGGGCGAGCGCTCGGAATGGCCTCCGGCCCGGCGGACCACGTCGTGCCCGACCGACTGCCGGGTGCGGCCCAGATCGGGAAGCCCGGCCCCGGCCGGGGAAAGATCGGCGGCGGTGACCCGGCCGCTGTCGCGGACCACCACGGTTCCCACACCGGCAGCGGCCAGGGTGGCGCTGAGCGTGGTGCCGAGCCGGCCCGCGCCGTGAATCACCACCAGAGCGCCGGCCCGGGCCAGAAGGAGGCGCCAGCCGTCGCCCGCGCTCGGATACACCGCGGACCACACCGTGGCGTCGGGGGTGAGCCGGGCTGCGGCCGGACCGAGACGGGCTGCCTCGGAGATCCGGGAGCCGGTCAGCACGCCGGAGGCGGCGAGCAGCCGGACCAGGGCCCGGCCGCGATCGGGATCGCCGTACGCGGACAGACCACCGGGGGCAGCCGGGTCGACGCCGTGGCGTAGGGCCTCGACCAAGGGAACGTCCTGCGGGGCCAGACCGGTGATCACGGCACCGCGCCGCCGGGAGATCCCGATCTGCAGCGTGCCCGGATCCCGCCAGACCCGCCGGAGCCCCGGCTTCAGACGTAACAGCACGAGTCGTTCCCCCTTCGACCCGAGCAGGGTGTCAGGCGGGGCGAACTCGTGCGGAGGATCGTCCACAGGACCGCATCGGGCTGTGGATAACTCTGGGGGCAAAACCCCCGTGGTGGCGGCCCGGACCCGCATTTCGGTCCCGGAACCCGCCACCGGTGCACCTTCGGCAGCCCGCGCCCTGCTGGTGGTGCCTGCGGGCCTGCCGAGTGCGTCGCGCGAGCCCGCTCACCGGGCCCCGCGAATGCCTGAACGTGCTGGTCAGGCCTTGCCGAGGATGCGGTTCAGGTTCGTTCCGCAGACCGGGCAGGTGCCCTTGGCCATCCGCCGGCCGTTGGTCTCCACGACCTTGCCCTCGGCCTGGCGCTTCTCCTTGCACTTCACGCAGTAGAACTCGCCGCTGTAGGTGTCCGACATCTTCGCTCCTGGTTACGGCTTGTGTGTGGATCTGGCTGCATCGACCGCTCGTGACGAGGCGGTGCCCTGACTGGGCGTGACGCCTTCCGCAGCGACTCCCCGGACCGGTCGGGACGTCACATTAGCTCAGAGCGCGGGTTGTGCCTGCTTAGACGGCTAATCGGCGCGCCGGGAGGGCCGTGGACCGAGGTAATATGTCGGTTTTATAACGGCGTGTCCGGTACTCGCAGTTAGAACTGCCACATGATCGCCGGCATGAAAATGGGCCCCGGGCCGATCACCGTGCGCCTTCCCCAGCGCGCGAAGATCGATACCCGGAGCCCTGGTGACTCACGCTAGAAGGTGCCCGGCGTGCCGTCAATCGGTTCGGGCATGCGGGGCTGCACCGGTCCTGCATCCACCTGTGGACAACCCTGTGGATAAAGCGCCTCGGGCTGTGGATGTATCCGATTTGCCCGATCGTGCAGACGGCTGCCGACCGCTCGGCGACTGCCCGAAGACGCAAGACGTAGCTGCGGTTGTGCGATCACTTGGCTGCGGAAGGCAGCTTCCCGGGGCTTTCGCCGGGTACCGTGCCCACGTGGCGAATAGCACGCCGGAACCGGCGGACGACCCCCGGGTCGAGGTGCGCCGGAGCGGCCGGCGCCGCAGCACGGTGACGGCCTACCGCGAGGGCGGCCGGACCGTGGTGCTCATCCCGGCCCGTTTCACCCGCAGCCAGGAGCGGGAATGGGTGCAGCGGATGCTCGAGCGCCTGTCCGCCCAGGAACGTCGCCGTCGCCCCGGCGACGAGGAACTGATGACGCGTGCGGTCACCCTGAACGAACGTCACCTGCGCGGGCTGGCCACTCCGGCGAGCGTCACCTGGGTCCAGAACCAGAACACCCGCTGGGGGTCGTGCACGCCGGCGGACCGCTCGATCAGGCTGAGTACCCGGCTGCTGGGGATGCCCTCATGGGTACTCGACTACGTGCTGCTGCACGAGCTCGCCCACCTGATCGAGCCCGGCCACGGCCCGGACTTCTGGTCGCTGCTGGACACCTACCCCCGCACCGAGCGCGCCCGGGGATTCCTGGAGGGGTTCTCGGCGGCGCGGGACCTGCCGGCCGACGACGACCCGCCCGGTCTCTCCCCGGACGGCGACAACCCTGCCGACCACGCCGCCCACGCAGATCAGGACGACGAGGCGGAGGAGGGCGAGGCGCGGCCGCCGGCCCGGGAGACCGATGTGGACGACGAGGACCTCGACGACACGATCGCGGACGAGCTGAGCTCAGCGCCGAGGCCCACCGCGCCCGCGTCCTAGTCGTTCAGAAGTCCTAAGCCTTCAGAACCTGCACCGCCCGCTGGATCAGCTCGGGCACCCCAGAGGCGAGGTTCTCCGGCAGGCCGCCGACCGGCCACCACCGGACGTCGGGCGATTCGCTGCTGGGCGTCGGCGGCAGCACCTCGGCGAGCATCAGGTACTGCAGGTCGAGGTGCCAGTCCACCACGCCCGGCGCGCACGGCGCCGGGTGCCGGGACAGCAGCACCGGCACCCCGGCCACCCGCCCGGAAAGGCCGGTCTCCTCCAGCACCTCACGGGCCGCAGCCTGGGAACCGCTGGTGTCGCCGGGCTCGAAGTGGCCGCCGGGCTGCACCCAGGTCTGCATCTTGTGGTGGAACACCAGGCAGGTCTGGGCGCCGTCGGGGCTGAGCACCGCGGCCGAGGCGGTCAGATGAGCCGGAGCCTGCTCACGGCGCAGCAGCCCGTCGCCGGTGCTGGCCAGCAGAGCCAGCCAGGAGGTCTGCTCGAACCGCTCGGCCGGACCGTCCGGCTGGGCATCGCGCAGGGCGGCGCCGACATCCTCCAGAAGCCGGCCGCCGCCCTGGGACAGGTCACTCACTTCTCGTCGTCGTCCTTCTTCGGCTCGTCCGGGCTCTTCGGGTCGTCCAGCCCGCCGTCGAGCAGCTTGGCCAGCTCGGCGTCCATGTCGTCGGCCTGCGGCTCCACCTGGGCGAAGCCCAGCGGATCGGCCAGCGCGGCCTCACCCGGCGCGATGTCCGGGTGTGCCCACAGCGCATCCCGCCCGGCGGCACCCCGGGCGGCGGTCAGAGCCGACCACACCGCAGCCGCCTCCCGCAGCCGTCGCGGCCGCAGTTCCAGGCCGACCAGCGAGGCGAACGTGTGCTCGGCCGGGCCGCCGGCCGCCCGCCGCCGGCGGATGGTCTCCTGCAGGGCCGAGGCGTGCGGCAGCGAGGTGCGCGCGGCCTCGTCGACCACCGTGTCCACCCAGCCCTCGACCAGGGCCAGCGCCACCTCCAGCCGGTCCAGCGCGGCCTGCTGCTGCGGGGTGCGCTCGGGCTCGAAGATGTCCGAGGCCAGGGCCTGCTGCATGGCCGCCGGGTCGCTCGGGTCGATGTCGCGGATGGCCGACTCGATCCGGTCGGTGTCGATCACGATGCCGCGGGCGTACTCCTCCACCGCGGCCAGCAGGTGCGAGCGCAGCCACGGCACCCCGGCCACCAGCCGGGCGTGAGCCGCCTCGCGCAGCGCCAGGTAGAGCCGGACCTCGTCCTCCTCCAGGCCCAGGCCGCTGCCGAACTCGCTCAGGTTGACCGGGATCAGCGCCACCTTGCCGGCCGGCAGCAGCGGCAGGCCCACGTCGCCGCCGCCGATCACCTCGCGCGAGAGCCCACCCAGGGCCTGGCCCAGCTGCGCCCCGAAGAACGTGCCGCCCATCTTGCGCATCATCGGCAGGGCCCCGCCCAGCACCGCGCGCATCTCCGGCGGCGCCTGCTCGGTCAGCGCCTTGGCCATCGCCTCGCCGACGCTCAGGGCGACCGGCTCGACCACGATCTTCCAGACCCCGAGCGTGTTCTCGATCCACTCGGCGCGGCTCCAGGCCTCGGTCCGCCCGGTGGCCGCGGGCAGGTCGCTGACCCGGTCCAGCCACAGATCGGCGGTGCGCAGCGCCTCGGCGACCTTGCGGTGCTGGGCTTCGCCCACGCTCGGGTCGCCGCCCTCGGCCGCCGCCTGCCGGGCCACGTTGGTGGCCAGGTCCCAGTTCACCGGGCCGTCGCCACCGGTCATCAGCATCTGCTGGACCGAGGCGAGCATGGCCTGCAGCGACTGCGGGTCCTGGGGCATCCCGGGCAGGTTCATCATCCCCGGGGGCAGGTTGTTCAGCAGGTCCGGCGGGAGGTTCGGCCCGCCGGACCCGGCGCCGCCGCCCATGAACGCGGAGAACAGCCCGGCCAGCGGGTCCTGCGGGTCGCCGCCGGGCGGGTTCTTCGGCGCGCTGCCCTGGCCACCGGTGGGCAGGTCGGAACCGAAGCCGATCCGCGGTCCGGTCCCGCCCCGGGGGGCGTCGCCCGGCTCGTTCTTCTTGTTCTGTTCCTGGCCCTCGTCGTCGCGGGGGCCTTCGGACTCAGCGTCCCGGCCGTCCCGGTTTCCCTCGCTCATGTTCCGTCTCCCTCGCTGACGACCGCCGGCCACCGTCGTCCGTTGCTTGCTGCTCTTCGCCGCCTGGCCACCTGCGCGCACGTCCCTCTTCCAGGGTCGCACCGATCCGCCGGGCGGTCAGCCGGGCACACCGTCACCGGCCGGTGTTGTCCCAAGATCCTGCCCGGTCCGCGACCACGATGTCCGACCGGGGTAGGCGGGATCCGTGCTGCCCCCGCCCGTCGGCTCACTGGTCTGCTCAACGCGCGACAGGGAAGCAAAGAGCCGCGATCCGCCGAGGGCGAAACCGCACCCGAAGGGGCCGTGGGGCCTACCCGGGGTGCCGGGAATCGGCTGGTGATGATGGGATTCCCCCGTGACCCCGAAACGCCGCCCCCGGTTCGTGCTCAGGACTGCCGGGCAGGCCGGGCCTGGAGTGATCGCGGTCACCGGTGCAGCCGGTCCGGCCGGGCGGGCCCTGGTCGCCTCCCTGCTGCGCCGGATGAGTGAATCCGCGCAGGTACCGGGCGATTCCGCGCCGATCCGGGTGATCGCGGTCGACGCCGCCGAGCGGATCGAGCGGCTCACCGCCCCGGCCGCCGCCACGACTGCGAAGCCGGCCGAGCGCCCGGCCGCCGAAACGCCGGCGGCGCCGAAGCCGTCTTCCGATGTGCGGGATCAGGCTCAGGATCTTGAGCCTGGCCTGGAATATTCGGCGTCACTCGAGAACCGCACCGAGCCCGAGGCGAGCGACTTACCCCCGGGGACCACAACGTCCCCAATTACCGAGGAGAACCCCCGCCCGCGCCGCCGCTCCTACCTACCGGCCGGGCTGACTTCCCCCCTGAAGAAGCCGAAGGCCGAGGAGGAGGAAACTCCGTCCGCCCCGGAACTTGGCATCGTCCCCGGCACGGACACCGGGGTCGATTGGCGCGCCGCGGACATTTCCTCGCCCGAGGTGGTGGGTGTTCTGGATTCGGCCGACGTGGTCATCCACCTCGCCACCGCCGACGACCTCGCCCAGAACGTCACCAGTAACCCCTCCGACCGCCGCCTCCTGGCCGTACGGGCCGCTCAGGCGGTCAGCATGGCCGCCGCCGCAGTAGGGGCCCGCCGCTTCGTCGCCGTCACCAGCGCGATGGTTCTCGGTGCCCGCCCGGAGAATCCGATCCCCCTGGAGGACGAAGCCTCCTGTCGCGCGGATCCGGACGACGGGCTGGTCGGCGACCTCCTGGAGGTAGAACGCGTCCTGGAGCGCATTCCCCGGGTGCATCCGGGTCTGGACTTCACCCTGATCCGCCCCGCCGCCCTGGTCGGCCCCGGAGTGGACACCGCCGTCACCCGGCACTTCGAGGCGCCGCGACTGCTGGTGCTGCGGGGGACCGGTACTCGCTGGCAGTTCTGCCACGTCGACGATCTGGCCGAGGCGATCTGGACCGCAGTCACGGCCGGGATCGACGGCCCCCTGACGGTTGGCGCTGCGGGGTCGCTCGACGAAACACAGGTAGAGACGATCAGCGGCATGCGGCGCCTGGAGGTCCCTGCCGGGCTGGCCTTCAGCACCGCCGAGCGGCTGCACCGGGTGGGAGTGCTCAATACCCCGGCCAGCGAGCTCGCCTATGTGGTCCATCCCTGGGTCATCGGCTCCACCGGACTGCTCGCCGCGGGATGGCAGCCCGTCCACGGTAACGAGGCCTGCCTGCAGGGGCTGCTCGACGACCAACGCCGGCGCCGCGCTACCCCGGGATGGCGGGTGGACCGCCGCGATGCCGCCGCGATGGGTGCCGCCGGGGCCGCCGTGGCGCTGCTGGGGACCGCCGCGATCGTTCGCCAGGCCAGGTCGCGGCAGTCCAAACGTCGCCGCTCTACCCTGGACCCGTGACCGACCGTCCCTTGACCGAGCCCGTGCACCATCCGGACGAGCGGGTTACCCGCAGATCGAGCACGCTCGACCCGCGCACCGCGGTGATGCTGATCGCCTGCCTGTTCGCGGTCCTGCTGTCCGCGCTGGTGGTGCTGCTGCCGGTGAAGTACGCGATCCTGCGCCCGGGGCCGGTGCTGAACACCCTGGGCGAGGTGGACGGCACGCCGCTGATCTCGATCTCCGGGCGCAAGACCTACGAGACCTCCGGCACGCTCGACCTGACCACCGTCTCGGTGCTCGGCGGCCCGGACCGGAAGGTCACGCTGCTTCAGGTGTTCGACGCGTGGCTGCGTGACAGCAGCGCGGTGGTGCCGGAGGAGAGCGTTTTCACCCCGGGGGAGACGCAGGAGCAGTCCGAGGCCGAGAACGCCGCGGAGATGACCTCCTCGCAGGAGAGCGCTACCGCCGCCGCGTTGTGGGCGCTGGGCATCAAGGTGCCGACCACGCTGACCGTCGCCGGTACCGACCCCGCCGCCCCCGCCGCGGAGGTGCTCAAGAAGGACGACGTGATCCTGGGGGTAGACGGCCAGAGCATCGGGGACCTGGCCGAGTTGCGCACCACGCTGGCCGCGACGCAGCCGGGCGACGAGGTGAAGGTACGGATCCGGCGCGCCGGGGAGGTGCGCACCGTCAGCACCGAGACGATGGAGAACAGCGCGGGCGACGTGGTCCTGGGGATCTACATCACCCCGGACTTCGACTTCCCGTTCGACGTGAAGATCCAGATCGAGGACATCGGTGGCCCGAGCGCCGGGATGATGTTCGCCCTGGGCATCGTCGACACCCTCACCCCCGGCGATTTGACCGGGGGTAAGGACATCGCCGGGACGGGCACGATCGACGCTGACGGCACGGTGGGGCCGATCGGGGGTATCCGGCAGAAGCTGGTGGGCGCGCGGGATGCCGGCGCGGAGTACTTCCTGGCCCCCGCCGACAACTGCAACGAAGTGGTCGACCACATCCCGGACGGGCTGGACGTGGTCCGGGTGGAGACGCTGGACCAGGCCCGCAGCGACGTAGAGGCGATCGCCGAGGGGGACACCGCGGACCTGCCGCGATGCGAGTCCTGAGTCCTCTTCAGAACTGAGGACGGTGTCCGCGCCGGCCGCCCGCGGCGCCCCTTCGCGGTCAGTCGAGGGTTGCGCCAACCCCTTCGACCAGGCCCGGGGCCAGATCACGGCCCACCGCCACGCTGTCGTCCGAGTCGTGGTCGCGGGCCCGCACCGCGCAGCAGTACTCCCCGCTGCGCAGCACCGCGGCACCCAGCCGCACGTCCCGGCGGGACGGGTGCCGTTCGATCCATTCGGCGGCCACGTCCGGGTCGTCCGGCATCTCGGCCTCGGCCTCGGGCGGCAGCACCGTGCGCTCGACCACCACGGCGGCCCCGTCCACCGAGTCCGGCCAGGCGATCTGGTGCAGCAGCTCCTCCAGGTCGGCGGCCTGCGGCAGACCCTCCTGCTCGACCGCGGTGAGGTGGTCGGGGTCCTCCTGGGCGAAGCCGATCACCTCGGTCGGCAGCCGGTTGGCCAGCGACGGGTCACGCTCCAGCGCGCCGGCGGTGCGGACCAGGGCGAAGACCCGGACCGGCGCGTCCCAGCCGGCGGTGGCCACGTGACGCTCCAGTTCCACGATCACCCGGCGGACGGACAGCGAGCGGGGGTCGGCGGGTTCATCAATCACGGCCGCATCCTTCCACCAGACGTCCGGGTCGGCGATCTTGTCCCGGCAGCACGGGCAGGTGCTGAACTAATCACAGCCAGGTATCAGCTGCGTCGGGTAGGGAACCGGGCGCAACGTGGGTAAGTTCTCCATGCGTGACGTACGAGCGCGATCCCCGCGGCCCCCGGCCGGTCATGAACAAGCGGCGGCGCGGAGCCCTGGCGCCCACGCTGATAACTCTCGGCGTGCTGATCGTGCTGGGGTTGATCGCCTCGCAGATGTGGACGGAGGTGCTCTGGTACCAGTCGGTGGGCTTCACCGAGGTGTACCGCACCGAGCTGCTCACCAAGATCATCCTGTTCGTCCTGGGCGCCCTGGTGATGGGCGCGGCGGTGGCGGCCTCGCTGATGATCGGTTACCGCAGCCGCCCGATCTACGCCCCGGTCTCCACCGAGCAGGTCGGCCTGGACCGCTACCGCGAGAGCATCGAGCCGCTGCGCCGCCTGGTCAGCCTGGCCGTGCCGATCGTCCTGGGCCTGTTCGCCGGTTCTGCGGCCAGCCAGCAGTGGCAGACCGCGCAGCTGTGGCTGAACCGGGTGCCGTTCGACCGGGACGACCCGCAGTTCGGCCTGGACATCGGCTTCTTCGTCTTCACCCTGCCCTGGCTGCAGTTCCTGGTCAGCTTCCTGACCGCGGCGGTCTTCCTGTCCGCGATCGCGGCGCTGGTCACCCACTACCTCTACGGCGGCCTGCGGGTGCAGGGCAGCGGGCAGCGGCTGACCCAGTCCGCCCGGGTCCACCTGTTCGTCCTGGCCGCCTCGTTCCTGCTGCTGCGCGGCCTGGACTACTGGCTCGGCCGGTACGCGCTGTCCACCAAGGACTCGCGGCTGATCACCGGTCTGACCTACACCGACGCGAACGCCGGGCTGACCTCGCGAGGCATCCTGGCCGGCATCGCGGTGATCATCGCGCTGCTGTTCATCGCCGCCGCGTTCGTCGAGCGGATCCGGCTGATCCCGCTGTACGGCACCGCGCTGCTGGTGGTCTCGGCGATCGTGATCGGCGGCATCTACCCGGCCGCCGTGCAGCGCTTCCAGGTCCAGCCCAGCGCACGGGAGCTGGAACGCGACTACATCCAGAAGAATATTGAGGCCACCCGCTCCGCCTACGGCCTGGAGAACATCGAGGTCCAGAACTACAACGCGCAGTCCGAGGCCGACGAGGCCGACCTGCGCGCGCAGTCCGAGACCATCCCCGGCATCCGGCTGCTCGACCCGGCCCTGATCAGCCCCACCTTCGCCCAGCTGCAGCAGATCCGGCAGTACTACTCCTTCGCCGACACCCTCGACGTGGACAAGTACGAGATCGACGGCGAGATGCGCGACGCCGTGGTCTCGGTGCGGGAGCTGAACCTGGAAGGCGCCCCGCAGGCCCAGCGCAACTGGGTCAACGACCACATCGTCTACACCCACGGCTACGGCATGGTGGCGGCGTACGGCAACGAGCGCACCTCCGACGGCCGCCCGGTGTTCCTGCAGTCCGGCATCCCCTCCACCGGCGAGCTGCAGGAGTACGAACCGCGGATCTACTTCGGCGAGAACTCCCCGGACTACTCGATCGTGGGCGCCCCGGAGGGCTCCGAGCCGCAGGAGCTGGACTTCCCGGACGACGACAGCCCGAACGGCCAGGTGAACTACACCTACACCGGTGACGGCGGCGTCGGCGTGGGCTCGACGCTGCGCCAGCTGCTGTACTCGATCAAGTTCCAGGACCAGAACATCCTGCTGTCCAACCAGGTCAACGAGGACTCGAAGATCCTCTACGAGCGCTCGCCGCGGGACCGGGTGCAGAAGGTCGCGCCGTTCCTCACCCTGGACGGCGACCCGTACCCGACCGTGGTGGACGGCCGGGTCAAGTGGATCGTGGACGCCTACACCACCACCTCGCAGTACCCGTACTCGCGCACCCAGGTGCTGGAGGACGCCACCTCCGACTCGATCACCGACACCACCACCGCGGTGGCCGCCCTGGACAGCACCCGGGTCAACTACATCCGTAACTCGGTGAAGGCCACGGTCGACGCCTACGACGGCTCGGTCGACCTGTACGCCTGGGACGAGCAGGACCCGATCCTGAAGGCCTGGACCAAGATCTTCCCGAACGCGGTCCAGCCGATGAGCGAGATCAGCGCCGACCTGATGTCGCACATCCGCTACCCGGAGGACCTGTTCAAGGTTCAGCGGCAGCTGCTGCAGCAGTACCACGTGACGGACGCGGACGCCTTCTTCTCGCAGCAGGACTTCTGGACCGTGCCGGACGACCCGACGCGTAACGGTGGTAACTCGCTCCAGCCGCCGTACTACCTGACCATGCAGATGCCCGGCACCGACGAGACCAGCTTCTCGCTCACCTCGGCGTTCATCCCGGCCGGCCGGACCCGGGGCATCCTGACCGGGTTCCTGGCGGTGGACGCGGACGCCGGTAACCAGAAGGGGCAACGCCGGGAGGATTACGGTCAGCTCCGGCTGCTCCAGTTACCGCGGGACACCACGATCTCCGGCCCGGGCCAGGTGCAGAACGCCTTCACCTCCGACCCGGACGTCTCGTACCTGCTGAACCAGCTGCAACGCGGTAACGAGACCCAGGTACTGCGCGGCAACCTGCTGACCCTGCCGCTGGCCGGTGGTCTGCTCTACGTGCAACCGGTCTACGTGCAGGGCTCGGGCAACACCGCCTATCCGTTGCTGCAGCGGGTGCTGGTCTCGTTCGGTGAGGAGATCGGCTTCGCCGACACCCTCGACGGCGCTCTGGACCAGGTCTTCGGCGAGGCCCGGCCCGACGCCGGGGACACCCCGCCCGCCGAGGGCGACAACGGCGACGAAGGCAGTGGGGCCCCGGGCTCGGCCGTAGCCAGCGCCCAGCGTGAACTGCAGGAAGCCCTGGACGACGCCTCCGAGGCGTTCCGGAGCGGGCAGACGGCTCTGCAGGGCAACGACTTCGCTGCCTACGGTGAGGCGCAGAAGTCGCTCGAGGAGGCGTTGCAGCGGGCCACCGAGGCCGAGGCCGCGCTGGAGGCCGCTCAGCAGGCCGCCGGCGAGGAGACGGCCACCCCGGAGGCGTCGGCCAGTGCCACGGCCGCTCCTTCGGCTTCGGCCACGCCGAACGCCACACCCAGCACGGGAGACTGACCGGAGAGTGACTGCTACCCCTCGCGGTGATGTCGATTTGCTGTCCGACCCGGGCAGTGGCTAGAGTTAAGACATCGCCGCGGGGTGGAGCAGCTCGGTAGCTCGCTGGGCTCATAACCCAGAGGTCGCAGGTTCAAATCCTGTCCCCGCTACAAGAAATCGAGGCCCGTCCTTCTCATTGAGAAGGACGGGCCTCGATGCTTTTGCCGCCAGCCGCCAGCCGCCATAAGTGGTGGGCTTCTCACCGCATCGACGCTGTCCAAGTCACACCGGGCTCGCATTGGGCCGGATCGCCGCACCTTCCGGCTGGTTGTCGCACTTGGCAGACCGAAGTCGCACCTGGCGTGCCCAAGTCGCAAAACTGGCCCTCTTGAAAGCTTTCAACTGCGACAACGGGCCGCGTACTGCGACAACCGGCCGCGTACTGCGACGACCGGCCGCGAGCTGCAACAACCAGCGGCCGTCCGAACCGAATCCGTGCCGAACGAGAGCCGAACCAGAGCCCAACGAGATCAGGCCGGACTGGTTCCACCCTGATGAGCGTGACGATCAGCCAGGTGCCGGCGCATCAGCATGGCCGCGAGCTCCGCGTCCCCGTCCACCGTGGCCCGGATGATCGCCGAATGCTCTTCCCACGAAGGGCCCACCGCAGCGCTGACCCCGCCGACCAGATGATGCGCCTGATTGCGCACGGCCCGCAGGGTTTCGCTGAGGAAGTGCGACCCGGCGCCCTCGGCCAGCAGCTCGTGGAATTCCTCGTTCAGCCCGGAAAGCGCCTCGCGGTCGTCCTCGTCGACCGCTTTGCGCCCGCGCTCCAGCGAGTTGCGCAGGGCCTGCATCACCTCGGGGTCATTGCGCTGCACCGTCTTGTTGACCGCAATCACCTCCAGGGCCATCCGGACCTCGCGGACCACCGCGAGCTCGTGACTGTCCAGTTCGACCACGCGCACCCCGCGGCGGGGGATGGACTTCAGCAGCCCTTCGGCCTCGAGCCGGCGGAACGCCTCGCGCACCGGCAGCCGAGAAACCCCCAGGCGCTCAGAGATGCTCAGCTCGCTCAGGCGTTCGCCGGGCTCCACCTCGCCGCTCAGGATGAGCCGGCGCAGCTCGTCCACCGTTTCGTCGCGTAGCGAGCGGTGGCGCGAGCCGATCGTATTCATGGCAGAGACCATCCTGGCTATTGGATACCTCTGGCAACGACCAGAAGCTGATCACTCCACCCTGCCCGAACCTGAAAGCCACCTTCAAGGGCGGCGATCGGCATTTACGTCACAGGCACTGACGGAAACGCGGTGTTCACGATCGGCGTCTGGAGTCGAAACCAGAACTGGATACAACATCCTGCATGACCATCACCTACTCCTCCGTTCCGGCCACCGCCGACGGTGTCGTCAACGTCAAGCAGATCGATCACATCGTCCTGCGGGTCAAGGACCCCGAGGTCTCGGTGCGCTGGTACGTCGAGAAGTTCGGCTTCCTGGTCCACCGCCTCGAGGAGTTCCGGGCCGGCACCGTCCCCTTCCCGTCCGTCGAGGTGTGCCCCGGCCAGATCCTCGACCTGGACGCCCGGGCCGAGGCCACCGGCAAGAACGTGTCCCACTTCTGCGTGGTGGTGGACCCCACCGATCTGCTCGCGCTGAAGGAATCGGGCGTGTTCGAGAAGATCGCCGGCCCGTTCCGCCGTTGGGGCGCCCTGGGCCCGGCCGATCTGGTCTACGTCGACGACCCCGACGGCAACACCATCGAACTGCGCCACTACGGCCCCTCGCAGGTCGAGCCCGGAGCCTGAGCCGGATGCCCTCGCTGATCGCCCGCCGCTCGGTGGCCACCGGCACGCTCGGTGCCGTGGCCGCCGGGTCCCGGACCGCCGCCGGCATCGGACTTGCTGCCTTACTCGAGGGTGGGAACGCCTTCGACGCAGTAGTCGCCGCCTGCCTGGCCGAAACCGTTGCGCTGCCGTCGAAGTGCGGTCTGGCCGGAGACGTTGTTGCGCTCTACGTACGAGCTGGCGACGAAGCTCCGACCTCGATGATCTCACTCGGTGGAGCTGCTGCTGGGCTGTATGAGGCTGCAGCGGCGCAGGGCTGGAAAGTTCCTGCCACGGGCGGGCTCTCGGTGGGGGTACCCGGTGCTCCCGCGGGGTACGACCGGCTGGCAGAAATCGGTCGGTTGGGGCGTAAGCGGCTGACCGCGCCAGCGCAGGCTTTGGCTGAGCGGGGGATGGTCTGGTCGCCCATGAGCGTATTGCTGGCCCAGGAGGCGCGTGGCCTCCTGGGTGAGTATCAGCCCGGGGGAGTGGTTTACGCGCCCGCTTCCGGGCCACTTGCGGCGGGGAGCGTGTTGCCGCTGCCGGGGATGGCCAAGCTGCTGGCTGAGTACAGCGACAAAGGGCAAGAACTTTTTGCTGAACGAGTCGGGGAGAGTGTGGTCCGTCGGGTCGCCGAAGCGGGTGGCGTGCTTACACTCGGCGATCTTGCCCCGGTGAAGGTGGACGAGGCACCGGCGTACGGGGTCGAAACTGCTTGCGGACGTTTGTGGGCAACTAACGCTCCAACTTACGGACGCGCGTTGAGCGAGGTTTTCGCAAAACGGCACCCGGCCGAGGTCAGCCCGGAATTGGTGCGCGAGGTGCTGGCCCGGCAGGCGCGGGGAGAACTGGTACCCACGGGAGAAGGCACGTCTACCGTCGCGGCGGTGGATCTGGAGGGCAACGCCGTCGTGGTGGTGCACTCCAATTCCTTCCCCCAGTTCGGAAGCGGGCTGGTGGTGGAGGAGTACGACCTCGTGCTGTCCAACCGGGCGGGAAGAGGTTTCGCCTTCGAGCCTGGTCATCCCAATGCCCCGATGCCGGGCCGCCGCCCACTCACCACATTGCACGCGTGGGGTACGCAGCACGCCGACGGTTGGCTGCTCGGCGCTACCCCAGGCGGAGAGCAGCAGGTGCCGTGGAACGCTGGGCTCCTCAGCGAACTGCTGCCAACGGCTCGTACCGAAGGCGACCTAGGCGAGGCCTTGGCCCGGGCGCGCTGGCAACTGAGCCCCAGCGGCGAGATTCGGCGGGAAGGCGTCGAAATCGCGGAGTACGGCGCTCGGAGCTCGCACGTCATGGTGCGCACGGCGCCGGACCGGGCTACCGCAGCGGCGGATCCGCGGTGGGACGGGGAGGCGATCGCCGTATGAGCCCGGACACGAGGGTCGTAGTCGCCGGCACCGGGGCAATCGGCCGGACCGTCGCCGAGGCACTGGTCCGCGGAGAGGTAGCGGGCTGCGTCCTCTTGGCCGTAGTGAACTCGGCTTCTACCCCGAGCGAGGTACAGGCCGCCCTGGAAGCAGCAGACGTGCTGGTAGAGGCCACCACTGTCGAAGCCGCCCGATCGGTTGTCCCACAGGCCCTGGCCGCCGGAACCGACGTGGTGCTCTGCTCCTGCGGTGTGCTGGCCGAACAGGCCGAAGCCCCCACCGAACACGCCGCAGCCCGAACCGAACAAGCCGCAGCCCCGGCTGAACAAGCCGCAGCCCTGACCGAACAAGCATCAGTCCGAACCGGACAAGCCGGAGGCCTGGCCGAACAGCCAACGTCCCGCCCAACCGGCCGCCTCCTGCTGCCGGCCGGAGCCTTGGGCGGCTTCGACATCCTGGCCGCAGCAGCCCGAGCCGGTTCGGAAGGTGCCCAGATCCGCCACACCACCACCAAGAAGCCTGCCGCGCTGAACGTGGACCCCAACATCCAAGAACCGGTCGAGGTCTTCCGCGGCACCGCCCGGCAAGCCGCCCTGACCTACCCCCGCACGTCCAACTCATCAGTGGCCCTGGCCTTGGCAACCCTCGGCCTGGACCAGGTGGAGGTGGTCGTGGTGGCTGACCCGAAGGCAAAGATCACCCGGCACGAGGTGGAATGGACCTCCCCGATCGGCAGCTACCGCATGTCCTTCGAGAACGCCGTAGACCCGAACTCGGGCGGCCGTACGTCAGCCATCACCGCCTGGTCAGTAATCGACCTCCTGGCTGGACTGCACCGCGGGGTAGGCCCAGGCGCCGTGGTAGTCGATGGCGCAGTCGTAGTAAACCCAGCTGGCAGCCTCGTATGACGTACCCCCAAGCCCCCGCCGACGTCCTCAAGTTCTACCGCGACCTACACGCCCACCCCGAACTGTCGGGCAACGAACACCGCACCCAAGCCGCAGTTCACAGCGCGTTGGCAACCACAGCGTCTCAAATCAGAAGCTGTGGCGGCACCGGACTGGAAGCCGTACTCCGCAACGGCCCCGGACCGGTCGTCGGCTTCCGCGCCGACATGGACGCCCTACCCCTGCAAGAAAACACCGGGCTCCCGTACGCCAGCACCAACGATGGAGTAATGCACGCCTGCGGGCACGACGTGCACACCGCATCGCTGGTCGGCGCAATGCGCTGGCTCGACAGCCACCGTGAGGCCTGGTCCGGAACCCTGGTCGGAATCTTCCAGCCCGCCGAGGAAACCGGCGCAGGGGCACTGGCCATGCTGGACGACGGCCTGTTTGACACCACCGGCAGGCCCGACGTGATCCTGGGCCAGCACGTAACCAGCGCCCCGCTGGGCAAACTGCTGATCAAGCCAGGCTGGTTCCTGGCCGGCCAACGGGCCTGGCGCGTGAGCGTCACCGGCACCGGTGGGCACGCCAGCCGTCCCCACCTGGCCAACGAAGCCCTGCTCACCGCGGTCGCGATGGTGAACCGCCTGCAGACCGTGACTTCCCGGGAGATCGACCCGTTCCGGATGGCCGTGCTGACCGTGGCCACGTTCCACGCCGGCACCAAGGAGAACGTGATCCCGGCCGAAGCGGTGTTCACCGTATCGGCGCGGGCCTACGAACCCGAGGTGGCCGCCAAATTGGAGGCAGCCCTGCTCCGCATCCTGCACGGCGAAGCCGCAGCGGGCGGCGTCGAAGTAGACATACGGGAAATATCGCACCTCCCAGCCGTCTACAACGACCCGGCCGAGAACGCCCGGGCGGCCACGGCTCTGCACGAGGTGTTCGGCGAGCAGCCGGAAACGCCGGATCCGCTGCCCGCCAGTGACGATTTCAGCCGCTACGCCGAACGCCTCAAGGTGCCGAGCGTGATCTGGAACTTCGGAGTGCACGACCCCGCGCTACCGCAGAACGCGGTGGCCCGTAACCACGATGCCCGCTTTGCCCCACACCCCACCGGAGCGGTCTCGGTGGGCCTGGCCGGTGCCATAGCAGTTCTGACCGCCCGGCTTCAAGACCGCGATCTGGATACAGAAAACCCGAACTGACCCGCCAAATCGGCAGTAATGAAACCTCATTGAAACGCACGACGCCGATACGTGAAAAGACCGCTGGATACAACATTCACGGCCCGACTCACTTCAGGACAGGACGCATCCCGTGACCGCTGAAACCAGCACCAGCACAGCACCAGCCGACCGGGTCGACCTGCGCGACGTGTGCATCGTCCACGGCCGGGGCAGTTCCGCAGTGGTCGCGGTCGAGGGCGTCGACCTGACCGTGCGCCCGCGCGAGATCGTCTCGATCGTGGGCCATTCCGGCTGCGGCAAGTCCACCCTGCTGCGCGCCCTGGCCGGCCTGCTCCCGCACGCCTCGGTCCAGGGCAACCTCTCGATCCTCGGCCGCAGTCCCGAGCAGGCCCGTAAGTCCGGGCTGCTCAGCATGGTCTTCCAGGACCCGGTACTCGCGCCCTGGCGCACGGTCGAGGGCAACATCCGCCTGCCGTTGCAGGTGGCCCGCGGCCGGGAACGCAAGCCCAGCAAGACGATCAGCGAGCAGCTCGAGGTGGTCGGCCTCGGCGGCTACGAGAAGCGTTACCCCAAGCAGCTGTCCGGCGGTCAGCGCCAGCGCGTATCACTGGCCCGGGCGCTGATGATGGAACCGCAGGTGCTGCTGATGGACGAGCCGTTCGGGGCACTCGACGAGATCACCCGCGACGAGATGCACACCGAGCTGCTGCGGATCTGGGGCACCACCGACGCTTCCGTGGTGGTGGTGACCCACTCCATCCCCGAGGCCGTGTTCCTGTCCGACCGGATCGTGGTGATGGCCGCCCATCCGGGCCGGATCGCCGACGTGGTCGAGGTGGACTTCCCCCGCCCCCGGGGCAACGACCTCAAGGACACTCCGGAATTCGCCCGGATCGCCCATCGCATCCGCACCGCGCTGGAGGAGAACCGGTGACCGCAAACGTGAGTACCCCCGTCCACAAGCAGGTCAAGGCAGTCATCCCTCCGGAGAGCCGGGCCGGGCTGCTGCTGAAGACCTTTCGCTCGGCCCGGGCCTGGATCGTGCTGGCCCTGGCGGTGGCGATCTGGGAGGCCGCGGTCCGGATCCTGGACACCCCGAAATACGTTCTCCCCGCGCCCAGCGCCATGATCGTGGAGTTCCAGGAGAACTACTCGCTCTTCCTGAACGGGCTGTGGGCCACCACCCGGATGTCCCTGTACGGGCTGGCCGCCGCGATCGTGATCGGGGTGGCCCTGGGCATCGCGATGGGCCGCAGCGCCCTGTTCGAGGAACTGGCCTTCCCGTTCCTGAACATCATCCGGGTGATGCCGACCATCGCGATCGCCCCCCTGCTGATCATCTGGTTCGGCCGCGGCGGGGTGCCGATCGTGATCTGTTCCTGCCTGATCGCCGTCTTCCCGATCATCGTCGACGTGGCCCACGGCCTCACCTCGGTCGACGAGGACCTGGTGAACATGATGAAACTGGCCAACGCGAGCGAACTGTCGATCCTGACCCAGATCCGGATCCCGAACTCGCTGCCCTACCTGTTCTCCTCGTTCCGGGTGGCCGCGCCGGGGGCCGTGGTCGGTGCCCTGCTCGGCGAGTACATCGGCTCCCGCGAGGGTCTGGGCTACCTGATCACGGTGTACAGCGCACAGCTCAACACCGCCGCCGTCTTCGTCCTCGCTCTGCTGTCCTGCCTGGTCGGTCTGGTCTTCTTCAACGTCTGCGTCTGGCTGGAGAAGATCGTCGTGCCGTGGAAGACCGTAGTGCGCTGAGAAACCGGCTAAGTCGCGAAACCCCCACCCCCGCGAAAGGTCCCCCTCCATGCACCGCAAAGCTTTTGCAGCACTAGGAATCAGCACTGCTCTCGCGCTCACCGCCTGTGGTTCCGGCAGCGGTGACGCCGGTTCCGTCGAAGGCGGCCTGACCCCGGTCAACATGGCTTTCGAATGGACGTGCGAGGGCACCTGGGCGCCCATCTACTCGGGTCTCGAGCAGGGCATCTTCGAGAAGAACGGGATCGAGCTCAGCTACGACCGGGGCCAGGGCGGCTCCGACACCGTACCGCTGGTGGCCACCGGTGAGTTCGACGTGGCCGAGCTGTCGGCGCCCCCGGTGATCATCGGGGCCGGCGAGGAGCTGCCGATCACCGTGATCGGCGCGGCCTCCACGGTCGGCCCGGTGACCATCCTGGCCGATGCGTCGGTCAAGGAGCCGAAAGACCTTGAGGGCAAGTCGCTGGCGGTGCAGACCGACCAGTTCGAGGGCGGGGTGTGGAACGCCTTCGTCAAGGCCACCGGTCTGGACGAGAGCAAGGTCGAGGTGATTCCGTCGGACGACGCCACCACCACCGAGTTCCTGGACGGCAAGATCGACGCGATGGTGATCTTCTACAACACCGCCTCGACCAAGGAGATCCTGGACACCCGGCCGGATCTCACCGTGATGCCGATGCAGGAGTACGTGCCCACCTACGGCCACACCATCGTCGCCAACAACCAGTGGCTGAACGAGAACGGCACCGCGGCCAAGGGATTCATGACGGCGTTCGCCGAGTCCACCAAGTGGGTCGCCGACAACCAGGCCGAGGCGCTGGCCACGCTGCAGGAGAACTGCGCCGAGGTCGCCCCGGAGGCCCTGGAGTTCAGCCTGGACGCCTACCTGGACAACTGGAAGGCCTCGGCCGACGGCTACGGCAGCTTCACCGAGCAGGGCCTCGCCGACACCCAGAAGGTCCTGGTGGACGCCGGGATGGCCGCCGAGGTGCCGGTCTCGGACTTCAGCAGCCTGGACTACCAGCCGGACTCGCCCGTCCTGCCTTGATTTTCCTGGGGAGCCGGCCCGCTGGGGCCGGCTCCCCACCAGCACAGCCTGATTGAGGAGTAACAGCATGGCCAAGCGACCGCTCAGCGCCAGAGCCCTGGAGGCGGCGCGTCGGGTACTCGCCGACGTCGAGGGGTGCACCGACCCGGTGGCCACCGCCCGGCTGCTGCCCCCGGAGGTCTACACCGGGCAGGACTTCTGGGAGTTCGAGAAGGAGGCGATCTTCGGCCGGGAGTGGCTGTGCATCGGGCACGTCAACGAGATCCCCGAGCCGGGTGACCAGCTCCCGCTGACCATCCTGGACGAGCCGATCGTGATGCTGCGCGACCAGGCCGGCGACGTGCGGGTGATGTCGGCGGTCTGCCAGCACCGCGGTCAGCCGCTGTTCGGCGGCCTGGCCGGCGAGGGCCGGGACATGGCTTCGCCCTGCCTGAACGGCAAGGTGATGAAGTGCCCTTACCACAACTGGACTTTCGACCTCGAGGGCCGGCTGGCCGCGGCGCCCTCGATGACCGAGACGGTGCCGGTGAGCCGGCTGCGTGAGAGCATCCGGCTGCCGCAGATCCGGCACGAGATCTTCCACGGCATGGTCTTCATCAACTTCGACGACACCGCCGAGCCGCTGGGCCTGGGGGTCGGCCGGATCGACGAGGAGCTGTCCACCTTCGGCCTGGACGAGCTGGTCCCGATGCCGGCGTTCGTGTTCGAGAACCAGCAGTGGAACTGGAAGATCCACCACGACAACGCTCTTGAGCCCTACCACACCAGCTACGTCCACCGCGGGGTGCACGAGGCGGCCCCGGCCAAGAACGCCCGCTTCTACCCCTTCCAGCCCGGCGACAACCAGGTCATGCACCCCACCTACCTGGTGGACGAGAACGCCGGCCTGGCCAGCACCGACGGCAAGCGCACCACCGCGATCATCCCCGGCCTGACCGACGAGCAGCGCAAGCGCGTCATGTTCGCCTCGATCCCGCCGATGCTGTTCTCGATCCTGCAGCCGACCTTCGTGCAGCTGGCCTTCATCTACCCCAAGGGCCCGGGCGCCTTCGACCTGCGCCGGGTCAACCTCTACCCGAAGTCGGCGGTCGAGGAACCCGGATTCCACCAGGCCTACGAGAAGTTCATGGAACGCAAGGCACTGGCCATCCACCAGGACGCGGTCACCACCGCGGCGCTGCAGCAGGGCCTGGGCTCCCGGTTCGCCCCGCGCGGGCCGCTGTCCTGGATGGAGTCCAACATTCCCCAGCTCAATCAGTGGCTGATCGAGCGTTACCAGAAGGCGGTCACCGTCGATGTCTGATCTTGAAGCGGTGCTGGCCCGGCTGGACGCGCTGGAGTCCCGGGAGGCCTGTCTGGGCCTGATGACCTCGTACATGGCCGCCACCGACGCCGAGTCGGGCAAGGGCGAGAAGGTCGCGGCGCTGTTCACCGAGGACGGGCAGTGGGAGTCGATCGGCCCGAACGGCAATCCGGGCTGGGCCGCCCAGGGCCACCAGGCGCTGATCACCAAGTTCGACCGCAACGTCGAGCGGATGCCGTTCTCCGCGCACTTCGTCACCAACTCCGCGGTCGAGGTCACCGGGGACACCGCGACCGGCCAGTTCATGTACTTCCAGGCCTGCACCTACCGCGGCGGCGAGCCGCTGTGGATCGCCGGCAAGTACTTCAACGACTTCCGCCGCGTCGACGGCAAGTGGCTGCTCTCGTACATGCGCGTCCACAACTTTTTCACGACCCCCTTCGACCAGGGCTGGGTCAAGGTTCCGCACATGAAGACCCCCTAATCGTCAGCAAGGAGTTTTTCGATGAAGACCTACCGTCACCAGGTGCTGCGCAACCTGAAGTTCGGCACTCTGCCCACCTTCATGGCGGCCCAGCGCAAGAAGAACGAGCTCCTGGTGGAGAACGGCCTTACCCCGTACGCGGTCTACGCCCCGGCGTTCGGCGGACTGCACCACATGGTGCTGGAGGCGTCGTTCGAGTCGATGGCTGCCTTCGAGGCCGAGCACCTGGCCACCAAGAAGATCAAGGGGATGGCCGGCCTGAACGCGGAGCAGCTGGAGTGCACCATCCCCGGCACCGCCCAGGACAACCTGCAGCGGCTGGGCCTGGAGGCGTGATTCAGGACCTCCTGGACGAGGACGACCACGACCACGACGAGGCGTACGACCGGCACAGCGTTCCCGGGCGGGGCGCCACGCTTACGGAGCAGAGCTGGTACTCCTGGCACGCGCCGTACGACGACCTGGAGTCGGAGCAGACCGATCGGCTGGCCGTGGTGCAGGAACGGCTGGTGGAGTATCTGGATGCCGCGCCGGCCGGATCGCTGCGTTCGCTGAGTCTGTGCTCTGGTCAGTCCCGCGACCTCCTGCCGATCCTGGTCTCTCACCCCCGCGGGGGCGATGTACGGGCGACCATGATCGAGCTGGACCCGCTGAACGCCTCCTTCCTGCACGGTGCGCTGGGCTCTACACGGCTGGAAACAGTAGACGTCGTGGTCGCCGACGCGGGGGAGAGCGGCTCGTACGTGGGGGCGGTTCCGGCGGACCTGGTGTTGCTGTGTGGGGTACTGGCCAACATCGAACTGGGAGACGCGTTCGCTCTCGTGGACGCGTTGCCGACCCTTTGCGCGGCGGGCGCCACGGTGGTGTGGAGCACCTACGGAGACTCGCTTGCGGACGTAGATGCTGTCCTCGCGCGGTTCGGTACCGGTTCGTTCGAGCCGGTTTCGCTGCACCGTGAGCCCGGTGGTTCGTATGTGGTTGGTGTGCACCGGTTCATCGGTGAACCCCAGCCGCTGCAGGCCGGGCGGCGGCTCTTCGCGTTTCGTTAGGTTGGGCGGCCCGGCTCCCGAGTGGGGGGCCGGGCTTTCCTGCTTTTGGACGCTGTAACCGCACCTTGGTTTAATTCCCGGTCAAATCGCGCCCTTCGGGCAACTTCTTGCCCCCGGTCGGCAACTGGACAGGCGTACCTGTCCGATCGTGGCGCCCTCTGCCGCGTGCCCTGACACGGGAAGAAGAGTTCCTTCATGAAAGCTCGACTCATCGCAGCCGCCTCCGCCGTCGCCGTAGCGGCCGGCGTGACCGGCGGCATCGTGCTGTCCAGCCCGGCCTCGGCGGTCAACACCACGATGTGCGGCCAGTACGAGAGCGCCAAGGTGCAGGGCGGTGACTACATCGTCCAGAACAACGTCTGGGGTACCTCGGCCACCCAGTGCATCGACACCACCGAGGACGGGTTCACCATCACCCAGCAGGACGGGGTGAACTCCGGCGGCGCCCCGACCGCCTACCCCTCGTTCGTCTGGGGCTGCCACTACAACAACTGCACGAACGACTTCGCGCCGATCAAGGCCTCCTCCAGCGAGTTCGACACGATCGGCTCCAAGGCCACGATGAAGTACAACGGCGGGGGTGTCTGGAACGCCGCGTACGACGTCTGGTTCGACCCGACCGCGCGTAAGGACGGGCAGAACACCGGCGCCGAGCTGATGGTCTGGCTGAACAAGTCCGGCGGGGCGCAGCCGGTCGGCTCCAAGGTGGGCACGGTCACCACGGCCGGCGGCAGCTGGGACGTCTGGTACGGCAACAGCGGCTGGAACGTCATCTCCTACGTCCGCACCACGGCCGCGACCTCGATCGACTTCAAGGTCAGCGACTTCTACGACGACGCCGTGCAGCGCGGGTACGCCCAGGACTCCTGGTACATGACCAGCATCCAGGCCGGCTTCGAGCCCTGGAGCGGTGGAAAGGGCCTGGCCCTGTCCGGTTTCGAGGTCACCAAGAACGGCACCGGCGGTGGCACCACCCCCACCCCGCCGGCCACCGACGAGCCGGTGATCCCGCCGACCACTGAGCCGACCACCCCGCCGACCACTGAACCGAGCAACCCGGGCACGGGTACGGGTGCGGCCAAGTGCAACGCCACCTACAAGGTCACCCAGACCTGGGGCGGCGGCTTCATCGGCGAGGTCACGGTGAAGAACACCGGCGGCAGCGCCACCAAGAACTGGAAGGTGGACTGGACCTGGCCGGCCGGCCAGAAGGTGGTCTCCAGCTGGAACGCCTCCGCGGCCCAGACCGGCACCAAGGTCAGCGCCGGCAACCTGAGCTACAACGCGGCCGTGGCCTCCGGCGCCGGCACCCAGTTCGGGATGCAGGTCGAGGGTGCCTCTGCCGAGCCGAAGCTCACCTGCAGCGCGGCCTGAGCCATCAAATGACGGTCTTGCAGACTTCTTTCGTCTGACCGCCGAGACTTCCGGTGTTCCGGTGAGCACCGGAAGTCTCGACATGGGGGGACGAAAACATGCAATCTGTCAGGACCCGGATCCTTCTCGCGGCCGCCACCGCGGCCGCCGCGGTGGGAGCCCTGCTGGGCGGGGCCACCCCGGCCACGGCCACGGCCGTCGACACCGACACGGTCACCGCGACCGCCACGACGTTGTGCGGCCAGTACGACAAGCAGACGATCCAGAACGGCCGGTACATCGTCCAGAACAACCGCTGGGGGACCGAGAACACCAACCAGTGCATCGAGGTCACCGAGAGCGGCTTCCGGATCAGCCAGCAGGACGGGGTGAAGCCCACGACCGGGGCCCCGATCAGCTATCCGTCGGTGTTCTGGGGCTGCCACTACGACAACTGCACCAACGACTTCAAGCCGGTCCGGGCCAGCTCCAGCGACTTCCCCAAGGTCGGCACCAAGGTCTCGATGACCTACCCGAGCACGGGCACCTACAACGGTTCCTACGACATCTGGTTCGACCCCACCGAGCGGCGGGGCGGCCAGAACACCGGACTCGAGATCATGGTGTGGCTGAAGAAGACCGGGGCCGTCCAGCCGTTCGGCACCAAGGTCGCCACCAAGACCATCGCCGGGGTGTCCTACGACGTCTGGACCGGGCGGCAGTACACCGGCAATGGCGACTTCAACGTGGTGTCGTACGTGCGCACCACCGCCTCCGGCACGGCCGACTTCCTGGTCAAGGACTTCTACAACGACGCCCTGCTGCGCAAGTGCGCGGTCAACGTGCCGTGCGCCGATACGTCCTGGTACCTCACCAGCGTCCAGGCCGGGTTCGAGCCCTGGAGCGGGGGAACCGGCCTGAGCCTGACCAACTTCACCGCCGGTCTGCCCGTGGTGATCACGTGTGCGGCCGCCTTCAAGGTCGTCAACTCCTGGCCTGGCGGTTTCCAGGCCGAGGTCACGGTCTCGAACACTGGTACCGGTAGCAGCACCACCTGGCAGAACCAGCTCACCTGGCCCGGCACCCAGAAGATCAGCGACCTCTGGAACGCCACCGGCACCCAGACCGGCGCCACGCTCACTGCGAACAACGCCACCTGGAACGGCCCTCTCGCCGTCGGTGCCAGCACCCAGTACGGCATGGTCGTTCAGGGGGCGACCGCGTCTCCCAAGTCTCTGACCTGTAAGAACGCCTGACCGCAGCCCCTCGCGGGCCTCGATTGGCCTTTCTCCCCGCCGGTGTCCTATGCTGATGGAACCGACGCGGGGTGGAGCAGCTCGGTAGCTCGCTGGGCTCATAACCCAGAGGTCGCAGGTTCAAATCCTGTCCCCGCTACTGTGAAGTGCAGATCGCTGGCCTGGTTCTCTCCGGAGAGCCAGGCCAGCGATCGTTTGTCGGTACCCGATGGCGCCAAGGCCGTGACCCTTCGGGATCCGCTGCAGGCATCGGGCTTTACCCCTCGCATCGACGAAACGGCGGCGGATCCGGACGATCCGGAGCAGCGCCGGCGGGGTTCCGGCTGCCTCGATTGGCTTTCGAAGCGCCACTGTTCTAGGGTGGAACTACCGACGCGGGGTGGAGCAGCTCGGTAGCTCGCTGGGCTCATAACCCAGAGGTCGCAGGTTCAAATCCTGTCCCCGCTACCAATGAAAGGCCCGGTCTCAACAGAGGCCGGGCCTTTCAGCTTGTGCGGCCGAGGTTTTCGGCTTGTCCGGAGCACGCTGGACCTGCGGACATTTGCTGCTGCCTACCGGGGCCGGCTGCCTACCGGGGGCGGCGGACTTCCCGGAGCCCGGACGGGCGTTTGAGCTCCGAAGCCCTACGCCGGCGCCTGAGTCGTGATCTCGGTGGTCTGTCCGAGCCGTTCGGCAATCAGTTCGTCGGCCAGCATCCGGCCCACCCGGATCGCGCCGTCCACGTGCTGGAACCCCAGCCCGGCCACGTCCGAGGAACCGAACGAGATCGGGCCGATCGGCTCGCGCAGACGGGCGCCGTAGCGGGTCAGGCCGCCGATGGCAAAGCTCGTGGCGTAGGCTCCGGCCGTCCATTCCTCGGCCATCCAACGGCTTTCGTAGTAGGCCAGCGGCTCCCGGGCCTGCTCGCCGTAGTACGTGGTCAGTGAGGCCAGGACGCAGGCGCGGCGCTCGTCCGGGGTCAGCTCGAGAAGCCGGTCGGCGTTCTCGTCCGAGACGAAACCGACCAGAGTACCGCGGTTGTCGTCATGGTTGGTGTTGTCGTAGGCCTCATGGACCACCTGGTACGGGCTGAAAGCGGTTCCGGACAGTCCTGCTTCACGCCAGAACGGGGTGGGGTAGGTGATGTGCAGCTTGATCACGATGCCGAACGACTGATGCTGGCGGGCCTGCATCTGCACCGGTGGCAGGTTCGGGCTGAAGGCGATGCGGGAGACCAGGGTCGGCGGTACGGCGAGAATGACTCTCTTGGCATGCCATTCGTGGCCGGAGACGGTCCGGACGGTGGCGCCCGCCGAATCGTAGGAGATCGCCGTCACCGGGGCGCAGGTGATCACCTTGCTGCCCAGCTTCTCGGCCCGGAGCAGCGGAACCTGCTGCAGGCCGCCCTTCACCCGCCGGTCCAGAATGAAGTCGGCATCGACCAGGTGACTGAAACTCCCTGCACTGGCGGCCATCAGCACCGCGGACAAGGCCGAGAACGCGTGCGCGGGTTTGGTCAGCATGGCCGCGCCGATGTAGAGCGCGATGTTGTCGCGGGCCTCCTGGTCGTCGGTCTGCTCACGCAGCCAGGCCGCGAACGACATCCGGTCGAGCTCGGCGGCGCCGGGCATGTCCCAGGGGTTCAGCGGATCCATCTGTGCGGCAAGTTCGTCCAGGACCACGGTGAGCCGATCCACTTCGGCCTCGGTGTACTCGGACACCGGGAAGGCGGACCCGTCGAACGTACGGCGTACCCCGTCGCGGCCGACGTAGACGCTGGCCCCCTCCCGGTAACGCGAGAACGTCTGCAGGCCCAGTTCGTCCAGAGTTTCGATCAGGGCGCTCTGGTCGGGGGAGATCCACTGCCCGCCCAGTTCCAGCCGGACCCCGTCGACGGTGTCGGTCCACAGACGGCCGCCGATGCGGTCGCGGGCCTCGAGGACCACCACGTCGTACCCGGCCTCGGTGAGGCGAGTGGCGGCGGTGAGGCCGGTCACCCCGGCACCCACGATCACGACGTCGACATTCGAACTCATGGCCTGACTCTTCCTGAAGTACGCATATCGTTGCCGCAAGTCTTGTTCGCGTCCGAATCCGCGTCAAGTGGAGTAACGCACGACGGAATCCGACACACCCTGCGTGGCCGCCGACCAGGATCAGCCGGGCCGGACCGAGTCGCCGTAACGGTCCACGCAGAACCGGGCCAGGCGGTCGGCCAGATCCGCCAGAGTAGGGGCGGCGTGGTGCTGCGGGTCCCAGGCCGCGTACAGATGAATCCGCACTGCTCCGGCCGGCCCGGTCAGCCCGACCGGAACCAGACCGAAGCGCGGGTCGTCGGAGACCACCGCCACGCCTCGTCCAGCCGCCGCCAGAGCCTGCGCCACCTGGGCATTCGTGCACTCGACGGGCTGGTGATAGCTGAGCCCGGCGGCAGCCACGGCCTCGTCCAGCAGCTGGCGGGGCCGGAAGTCCTCGGTGAGCAGCAGCAGTGCCCGTTCGAGAAGCTCGCTCACATCCACCGATTTCCGGCCGGCCCACACGTCCTCGGCTGGAATCTGGGCCCAGATCGGCAGGACAGCCAGGGCCTGCGAGGCCTGGGCGGGGGACGGGGGCCGCGCCACGATGGCCAGATCGGCGCCTGAGCGCAGGGCCGCGTCAGCGCCTCGGGGGTCGACCTGGCGCACGATCGGCACCGGGTCGTCGGGACGTAGCGTGGCCAGGAAGGGCGCCACCACGTCGCTGAGGGTGGTGGCCGGAACCGCCAGGTGCAGCTGGTCCAGACGCCCGGAGGCGATGCTGGCGGCGGCTCGTTCGACCTCGTCGGCCTGGCGTAGCAGCGCCCGGGCCAGAGGCAGGAACTGCGATCCGGCCGGGGTGAGGGTGAGCCGGTGCCCCTGCCGCTCGAACAGCGTCAGGCTCAGATCCTGCTCGAGCTGACGGAGCTGGCGGGAGAGCACGGGCTGGGTGACATGCAGCGATCCGGCCGCGCGGGTGGCCGAGCCCGCGTCCACGGTGGAGACGAAGTAGCGCAGCAGCCGCAGGTTCATGCTCACAAGGCATGAAGATAGTGCTGAACAGGTCTTGGACAACATGAGACGCAGGTTGCACCCTCGGATTCGGGCAGACCTTCGGGTCCTGCCGCACCAAGCTGATCCGCGGACTGGAGACCACCTGATGACCGACCACACCAAGGGCGTTCTTGTCGGCGGCGAATGGCGTACCGGCAGCCGGGGCGTGTTCGACGTGGTCGACCCGGCCACGCTGAACCTGATCGCCCAGGTGGCCGACGCCGGTCCGGACGACGCGATCGCGGCCGTCGATGCTGCCGCCCGGGCCTTCCCGAGCTGGTCCGCCACCGCCCCTCGCGCCCGCGCCGACCTGCTGATGAAGACCCGCGAGCTGATGCTGCGCGACGCCGAGGAACTGGCCCAGCTGATCTCCGTGGAGAACGGCAAGTCACTGGCCGACGCCCGGGCCGAGGTGAACTACGCGGCCGAGTTCTTCCGCTGGTTCGCCGAGGAAGCGGTCCGCCCGCACGGCGACTTCGGCTCATCTCCGGCCGGTGGCACCCGGACCATCGTCACTCACCACCCGGTCGGCGTGGCGGCCCTGGTCACCCCGTGGAACTTCCCGGCTGCCATGGCAACCCGGAAGATTGCCCCCGCTCTGGCAGCCGGCTGCACGGTCGTCCTCAAACCGGCCGCCGAGACTCCTCTGACGGCGCTGGCCGTCGCCCGTCTGATGATTGAGGCCGGAGTGCCCGACGGCGTGGTCAACGTGGTCCCGGGTGAAGACGCCGCGGCGATCGTGGCCGCCTGGACCGAAGACCCTCGGGTGCGCAAGCTTTCGTTCACCGGCTCCACCAACGTCGGTCGCCAGCTGCTGCGCCAGGCCGCCGACCGGGTGATCAACACCTCGATGGAGCTCGGCGGCAACGCCCCCTTCGTGGTCACCGCCGACGCCGATGTGGACGCCGCGGTCGAGGGAGCGATGATCGCCAAGTTCCGTAACGGTGGCCAGGCCTGCACAGCGGCCAACCGGTTCTATGTACATGAGGACGTTGCGGCTGAGTTTGTGGCAAAGCTCGGTGCGCGCGTGGAGGCTCTCGAAGTCGGCCCGGCCGCGGAAGGTTCGGACATCGGCCCGTTGATCTCCTCACGAGCCCGACAGAACGTGGAGCGAGTCCTGGAGAACGCCTTGGCCGCCGGCGCCCGGATCGCCCACCAGTCCAAGCCGGCCACCGCCCCGGGCCACTTCTTCACCCCGGTCGTGCTGACCGATGTTCCCCCGGAGGCCGCGGTCGTGCGCGAGGAGTCGTTCGCCCCGATCGCGCCCATCGTCACCTGGACCGATCAAGAGGACATGCTGGCTCAGGTCAACTCCACCGAGTACGGCCTGGCTGCTTACGTTTTCGCGGGTGATCTGGGCGCGGCCCTACGGCTGTCGGAGCGCATCGAGGCCGGCATGATCGGAGTGAACCGTGGCCTGGTCTCGGACCCCTCGGCCCCGTTCGGCGGCGTGAAGCAGAGCGGGATCGGCCGGGAAGGGGCCCGGATCGGCCTCGAGGAATACACCGAGACCCAGTACTTCAGCGTCGCCTGGTAACGGGTCCTCACCGCCACCGGCTCAGCCTCGCTGTTCGAACAAATGTTCGATATGATCGGCGTGTCTCCAGGGGTGAGAACGGGGGTGGTGCTAGTGCAGCCAATGCGGTCGCGAGCGGTCCACGAGTTTCCTCCGAGCGATCCGGCGGCCCGGATTTACGAGCCGCCGCAGGCGGTGCCCGTGCTGGCAATGCTGCGCGGTAGCGCGGGTGAGGTGCTGACCGTGGTGCCGGCAGCGGTGCAGGCCTGGGCGGGCGATTCGGTCCGGGTGACATGGGCGGCTCGGCGGGGTGTGCAGTTGTATGCGGCGTGGATTCCGGCGGAAGACGTGTTGCGGGGTGAAGCGGCGGCGCGGTTGCTCGACGAGTTTGCTTTCGGTGGTGGGTATCGGGCGGTGATGGCCAGGTTCCTGGCCTGGCGGGAGCTGCAGCCGCGGACGGCCTGAGCGCTGGTGGCGCGATTCGAGTGCCGGGCTCCCCAACCCTGCTGCCGGGCGAAATCACGACAGCATGTAAACAAAGTGCGCTCTGCGGCACTTTGTTTACGCACTCGCTCGAATCGCTCGTACCGGCGCCCGGCCGATGGCAAACGACTGCTCGCGATGTGTAAAGACGATCCATCTGGTACCAGGTGTACACACGATCGAGATGCCCCCACCTGACCCCCGCGCAGTGGGGCACTGCCTCTCCTTGCCGGGCGCGATGCGGTAGTCGCTAACCATGACCGGGTCGACTGCATCCCCGCAGTAGGCATGGACTTCCCCAAAGCACGACCTAGGTGGCTGCGTGGTGCGGCGGGCTGGGGCGATAAAGCAAGCTGGGCGATGAGTCTTCGGAGGAGCAGCCGTCTTACTGGTGAAGCGGATGCCTAGCCAGGGGAGCGGATTGTGCCCATGTCCACCGAAGCGCTCGAAAAGCTGCATGCCGACCTGGAGGCGCAGGTAGCTGCGGGTCAGGCGCCTGGTCTGGTCGCGGCGGTGGTTCGCGCTGAGAAACCGCGGACGCGGGCGGCTAGGTCGGCCGGCGTGGTGGCGGAAGGTGCGGGGGCGGAAGGTGCGGGGGCAGAAGGTGCGGGGGCAGAAGGTGCGGAGGCAGGTCTGGGCAAGGGCGCTGTAGGCGTGGACGCCGACGATGAGCTGCCCCAGCTCCGCGGTGCGGTGGTGGGTGGTGGCGAGGCGGGGTGGCACGGGTTTCAGGAGGACGTTTTCTGCGTAGGTACTCTCGGCCTTGACAGCGCAGTTCCGGTGCAGCGCGACAGCATCTTCCGGATCGCCTCACTCGCCAAGCCCATCGTTGCCTTCGCCGCGCTGCAGATGATCAAGGAGGGTATTTTCGGTCTGGACGAGCCGGTCGACCGCTTGCTGCCCGAGCTGGCCGACCGCCAGGTGCTGCGCAGTCTCGAAAGCCCGGTGACCGATACGGTTCCGGCCGAGCGTCCCATTCTCGTCGTGGATCTGCTCAGGTTCACCTCGGGCCTGGGGCTGGTCATGGCCATGCCCGATACCTATCCCATCCAGGCCGCGCTCGACCGGGCCATCGGGGCGCCCGGTCCGCCGCAGCCCGCCAAGACGAAAACCCCTGACGAGTACCTTGCCGCCCTCGGCAACCTTCCCCTGCTCCATCAGCCCGGCGCCGCCTGGGCGTACAACACCTCGAGCGACCTGCTGGGCATTCTGATGGCCAGGGCAACCGGTTCCACACTGCAGAAGGTCCTGCAGGAGAGGATTTTCGACCGGCTAGGTATGCGCGACACCGGCTTCAGCGTGCCCGGCGCAAGCATCAAGCGCCTGACCGCGAGCTACACCCCGAACGGGGACGGGCTGGACCTCTTCGATCCGTCCGAGGGCAGCCAATGGTCGTCTCCACCGCGTCTGGAATCTGGCGCGGGTGGTCTGGTTTCGACGGTTGACGATCTTCTGGCCTTCACCCGGCTCATGCTCGGGCGTGGGGTGTTTCAGGGTGAGCGTCTGCTGTCGGACGAGCTGTTCACGGCCATGACCACGGATCAGCTCTCGGCCGCGCAGAAGTCGCGCACCATCTGGGTTCCGGGGTTCTTCGACACGCACGGCTGGGGTTTCGGCCTGGCGGTCCGGACGGTTGCCGGGGATGGCGAGTCGGCCGGTGCCTACGCCTGGTCGGGCGGCCTGGGGACGAGCTGGGGCTGTGATCCGGTGGTCGGCTCAGCGGGGATTCTGCTCACTCAGCGGGCCATGACTTCGCCTGCTCCGGAGGCCCTGACAGCGCAGTTCTGGGACGGGGTGCACGCGGCCTGCTCATGAGCCCGGCGGAAGCAGCTGCGGCTCGGCCGCCTCGGCCATCGCGTCGGCCAGATCGCCGGCCGCCATCCGGCGCTCGAACAGGGCCCGGCGGGGTCCGTGGCCGGGCAGCCATTCGGTCAGGGCCTGCATGCGCTGCGGCTGGTGCATCCCGGCCAGGGCGATCGGCGGCGGCGACTGGTAACGCCAGGTGAGCAGCACCACGGCCGAAAGATCGCAGCGGCCCAGGCATCCGGTCGAGATCAGGATGCCGCCCGTGGTCTGCCGGGTTGCCTCACGGAGCCGGGCGTTCAACGGGTCGCTCTCCGAGCCGGTGCCGGTCAGCCGGCACAGGGCCGCGCAGCGGGGGCCGGTGCAGACCGCCACCACCGGTCCGCCCTGATCACCGGAAGGCGCCCCGAGATGGCTGCGGTGCGGCACCGGCTGCGCCGCCAGGTGCTGGTTCGGACGGCCCCGATCGCGACCGGGCTTGCGCTGCCTGCTCATGGCGGTCAACTGTAGATCGAATGAAAATCATTCTCAACAGAGATCAGCCCTCGAGGTCGTAGAGCAGCACCCCGTCGTCGTTCACCTGCGCGCCGTCCACCTCGGCCACTCGCTGCGCACACAGCTCCAGCAAGGGCACGATGCCGGGCGCGACCACCCGTCGCAGATCCTCGTCCGAACCGATCACGATCACCTGCCCGAACGTGCCACCCGCGGCCGGAGCCAGATCCACCGCCAGCTGGTTACCCCCACCGTCGGTGGCGAAGCCGATCCAGTCGGGCGAGGTGTACAGCCCCTGGACCGGATCACCCGCGCGCACCTCGACCGCACTGTCGAAGTTGTCGGCCAGCTCCTGCGGCGAGTACCCGTCCCGGACCTCTTTCCACATCGTCCAGCCGTCGGCCACCTTGCTCACCGGATCGAAACTCCAGCCGTCCCCGAACAAGGCGCACACCCAGCGTCCCCGATCGCGAACGGTCTGGGCGTGGGCTCCGTGAGTGAGCTGGTACCAGTCCGTCTGCCCGTCGCTGAGTTGGTGGAGCCCGGCCAGATCGGCGGGCAGAGCGCGGCCGATCTCCTTCTGCACGGCCGCGATGTCGTCCGCAGCCGCGCCCGGGCGGACCAACTCGTCCACCGCGTAACCGGACCGGGCCAGCGATTCCAGCAACAACGTCCATGCGTTCTGGACCTCGGCGGACGGCGGGGCGATGGTTTCCTCGGTCACTTCGGCTCCCCTCGGGTCGGCTGGGAATCGTCGTACAAGGCGATCAGGACGGCAACCGCGGTCAGCACCACTGACAACCCGAACAGCAGCGGGGGAGTGTGACCGAGGATCAGCGCCACGACGATCGGCACGCTACCGACCAGCGCGACGTCCGGTCCCCTCATCATCGAGGCGCTCAGTCCCGGTGGCAGAGAGCCCATCGGGGTGTAGATCAGCGGACCTCCGAACGTGGTGACCGGGCGGTAGCCCGCGCGCAGCGCCGCGGCCCCCCAGGCCGGGCCGGTGAGCAGCCCGAGCAGGAGCCAGGCGGCCGGATCGCCGTACCGCCAGCCGATCACCGCGGTGATCACCAGGAACCATCCGCTCATCACCGTGGCCGGAAGCGCCAGCCGGGAGAGCCGGACGATGCGCTGACCGA
The DNA here is from genome assembly GCF_021129305.1 of Kineosporia babensis. Classification (GTDB taxonomy): domain Bacteria; phylum Actinomycetota; class Actinomycetes; order Actinomycetales; family Kineosporiaceae; genus Kineosporia; species Kineosporia babensis. The sequence continues at coordinate 220,291 of NZ_JAJOMB010000012.1, forward strand.
TCGGCAGGGCTGCGTCCAGACCGGGGCTGAGCTGTGCGCGCCGGATCCCTTCGGCGGTGGCCAGCGACGCGATGTAGGCACCGATCAGGAGCATGGCGACGGTGCTGACCGGTCCCGGATCCGGGACCAGCAGACCGATGCCGGGCAGGGCCAGCGCCAGGAACACCTGAGCCGGCTGACGAACCGTGCGGGCGAACAACAACGCGTCGGCGGAGATCAGGGCGGCGTGCGGTCTCCAGGAACGGGGGACGCGGGCCAGCCAGGACATGCGCGACGACCGGGAACGCTGGGGAGACTCGGTGCGGACCGCGAGGGCCCGGCCGAGCGAACGGGTGTCCAGCGAGAGCACGGCGACCAGGGCCTCATCGGTGACCGCGCCGTGATGCCGCAGGCTTCGCCCCTGCACATCGGCCAGGTTGTTGTCCCACCGATTCCAGAGAGCTACCGCAGCGCCGGTCAGGAGCAGCGCGATCGGCAGCAGGAGCAGGCCGGGCTGTGGGGCCCGAGTGCCGGAAACCGCCAGAAGGATGCCGATCACCGGGACGGCCGTGGCCACCGCATCAGCCGTCCACCGCAGCGCCCGGCCGGCCTCCGGCCTCGGCTGCACCAGCCCGGCCACGATCACCAGAGTCACCGTCAGCATCGCCCCGAAGGCCGCGCAGCCGAGCATGACCAGCCCGCCTGCAGGCATCGCGAAGGCCACCGCGGTACCGGCCAGCGCCCCGACCACCAGGCCGATCGCCGGCCAGCGCAGGGCGGAGGACAGCAGCAGCGAGCGCCGGTCCACCGGCATCGGCAACCACCAGCCGGCCTCGGCCGCGGAGAGCGAGAGCGGACCCAGACGGACGACCAGCCCGATGAACGCAGCCACCGCCGCGGTCGCCGGCAGCACCGCGATCCAGCCCACGTCCAGCCCGGGCCCGCCCGAAGCGCTCGGCCGCAGCGGGCCTTCGCCCGGCGCCAGCTGCGACGTGAGCGCGAAGATCATCGAGGCGGCCATCGCCACGGTGAACAGGCCGATGTAGACGTTGCCGAGCAGATCGCTGAGCTGGGCGTCGGAGTGGTACTTGGTGGCGTCGCGGGTGAGACGCCGGATGTGCTTGCCCGAGGGCAGGGGACGGCTCACAGTTCGTGCCGGATGATCTCGACACCACGCTCCGGGCCGACCAGGCGGATCTCGTCGTCGGAGATCACCAGGACCTTGGTGGCCGTCCTGATCAGCAGTTCCGGGTCGTGGGTGGCCATCAGGACGCTGCCGCCGGCCTCACGTTCCTCGACCAGCCAGCCGCCCAGCGCACCCCGGATCGTCGCGTCCAGCCGCTGTTCGGGCTCGTCCAGGATCATCAGCGAGCGCGGCCGGGCGAAGGCCGCAGCCAGGGCCAGGCGCCGGCGCTGGCCGGACGAAAGGGCGGAGGGCAGCGCGTTCGCGCGCTCGGTCAGGCCGAAAACCTCGATCTGGTAGTCGGTCACCCCGTCCGGGTCGTCCACGCCGTGGCCGTAGCAGGTCAGCAGCAGGTGCTCGCGCACGGTCAGGGTGGGGAAGAACGCCTCGTCCCCGAGTTCGGCGGCCACCGCCGCCCGGAAGCCGGTGCTGCGCTCGTCCAGGTCGGCGCCGAACATCTGCAGCCGGCCGTTCAGCGGCTCCAGCAGGCCGACCACGGTACGCAGCAAGGTGGACTTGCCCGAGCCGTTCGAGCCGATCACCGCGACCACCTCGCCGGCCCCGACCCGCAGATCGATCGGTGGGCAGACCGGCAGCCCGTACCCGACTTCCAGGCCGTCCACCTCGAGCAGAACCCCGTCCACGCCTGACACCGTACCGATCCACCCCTTGCCCCTCGGACAGCCGTTCAAGATCAGGTACGAACGGGACGGCGCGGATGTTCCTATCCTGTGCGGGTGAGACCTTCGCAGCGCGCCCTGGCCGTCCAGCCCTTCTACGCGATGGAGTTCGGTAAGAACGCCCAGGCGCTGGAGGCCGAGGGCCATCCGGTGATCAAGCTGAACCTGGGCGAGCCGGACTTCGGCGCACCCCCGGCCGTGCTGAGCGCCCTGCAGAAGATCGCCGACGGCCGCCCACTGCCGTACACCGGCGCGACCGGCCTGCTGGAACTGCGCCAGGCCATCGCCGGTTTCTACCGCAGCGAGCACGACGTGGTGGTGGACCCGCGGCGGATCATCGTCACCGCCGGTGCCTCGGCCGCGTTGCTGCTGGTCAGCGCGGCTCTGGTGGACCCGGGCGACCGCGTGCTGATCAGCGATCCGTCGTACCCGTGCAACCGCCAGTTCGCCGAGAGCTTCGGCGCCGAGGTGGTTCTCGTGCCGACCACCGCCGAGACCCGGTTCCAGCTGGACCTGGCTGCGGTGCAGGCGAACTGGGCCGAGGGCACCCGCGGCATCATGATCGCCACCCCGTCCAACCCCACCGGCACCTCGATCGAGGCGGCCGAGCTGAAGGCGATCTGCGACTTCGCCCGGGAGCGGGACGCCTGGCGGATCGTCGACGAGATCTACCTGAACCTGGGCCGCCGTGACGCCGAGGGCCGGGCCCCGGCCAGCGTGCTCGCCACCGACCCGGACGCCTTCGTGATCAACAGCTTCTCGAAGTACTTCGGCATGACCGGCTGGCGGCTGGGCTGGTGCGTGGTGCCCGAGCAGTTCGTGCCGGTGATGGAGCGGCTGGCGCAGAACTACTACATCTGCCCGTCCACCCCGGCCCAGTACGCGGCGCTGGAATGCTTCACCCCGCAGTCGCTGGCGGTGGCCGAGGACCGGCGGCAGGAGTTCGAGCGTCGCCGGTCGGTCGTGGTGGAAGGCCTGGAAGCGGCGGGCCTGCCCGTGCCGGTGGTGCCCGACGGAGCCTTCTACGCCTACTTCGACGTCTCCGGCACCGGCCTGAGCGCGTGGGACTTCTGCGAGCGTGCCCTGGCCGAGAAGCACGTGGCCCTCACCCCCGGAAAGGACTTCGGCCGGATCGGCGCCGACCGCTACGTCCGCCTGTCCTACTCGGCCTCGGTCGCTGAGCTGAAGGAAGGCCTGACCCGGCTGGCCGAATTCACCGCTGCCCTCAAAGCCTGAGCCGCCCCTCAAAGCCTGAGGTAGACCCAGGCACTCCCGCCCGAGGCGAGCGGGACCAGACGGCGCCGGTACTCGTCCACCTCGTAAAGATCGGCGGCCGCCAGCTCGTCCGGAGTAATGCTGAAGACCGTGCCCGACACCGAATCGCCGGGCGCACCGGCTCCGACCACCGGATGGCGATCGGTACCGCTGGCGGCGATCACCGCCGGATCGGTGATCGTCAGCCAGTCCTGCCGGTAGCCGGTGATCTGGTCGGGCTGCCCGTCCAGCAGCCGCCCGAACTGCGAGCGCTGAACCTCGGGCAGCTGCAGCGTTCCGTACGAGAACAACTGCACCGAGTCACCTTCCGCTCCGCCGATCCGGACCAGCCGGGCCGCGGCCGGATCGTTGTTGGCCACGACGATCTGGGCCCGGCCCCGCGGATCGTTCTCGGCGAGGTAGCGGCGGCAGGCCGCGTGATACCGCTTGACGAAAAGCTCGGCCGCCCGCTGCGGCCCACCGAGCAACTCCGTGTCCCGCTCCGCCCCCCGGGTCTGAGCCACCTCGAAATCCACGTCGAGATAGACGACCTGGTCCCAGCCGTCCACCAGCTCCGGCCGCTGGAGAAAACTGCCGTCGGTCAGCAGCACCGCATTCGCCGGCGCAGTCAGCGGCTCGTCCTTCACCGGCTGGTCGCCGGCCAGATCGAGCACCGCCGGGCGATACCGCCCATCACCACCGGGGCCGAGCCGATCGAGTAACTCAGAACGCATGGCCTCGGTGTTGTATGCGTCCTCGTAGTAGCCGTCCGCCGACTCCCGACCCTGCCGGTGCCGGCGCGAACGAGGATGGTGATAGCCGTCGAAGCTGAGCAGGATCACCGGTCGGCCGCGCTCGCGTACGGCCACGGCCAGTTCAGCGGCCAGGGTGGTCTTGCCGGCCGCGGTGATGCCGTCCACCCCTACGCGCAGCGGGTGGCCCGGGTCCAAGGCGGCCAGATGGTCGGCGATCCGCCCGACCACGCGGGCCCGGGAACTGGTGACGACGGGATTCTGCATGGTCCGAAGATAGGTCGTGTACCGCTACGCTCGCCTGGATTTCGTCTTCGGGAGGTCGTCATCACTGCCGTCAGCGTTCCTACCCTGGTCGAGTTGCTCACCTTGGAGGAGATCGACACCGACCTCTACCGCTCGAACACGGTCTATCCCGATCCCTACGGGCTTTTCGGCGGCCAGGTCGCGGCCCAGGCGCTGCGGGCCGCCGGGTACACCGTCGCTGGCGACCGGCCGGCCCACTCGCTGCACGGCTACTTCCTCCGCCCGGGTGACCCTTCCCGGCCAGTGATTTTCGAGGTGCACCGGGACCGGGACGGCCGTTCGTACTCGGCCCGGCGAGTGGTGGCGCGTCAGGGTGGTCAGGTCGTGCTGAACCTGGCGGCTTCGTTCCACCAGCCTGAGGACGGCCCCGATCTACAGGCCGAGGTCATGCCGGACGAAGCTTTGCCGGATGAAGCGTTGCTGGGTGAAGCCTTGCCGGGGAACGGATCCCGGCTGGAGGCAGACACGGTGGGCATCGACTTCTTCGAGGCCGGCCGCCGGCCCGAGAGCGATCCGGCCGCCCGCCCTTCGCGGGTCTGGGCCCGGGCCCAGACCCCGATCCCGGACGAGCCGCACCTGCAGGCCTGCGTGCTGACCTACTTGTCCGACATCCTGACCGGTCTGTCCACGCTCACCACCCCCGCGCCCACCATGCTCCTGACCAGCCTGGACCATGCGATCTGGTTCCACCGCCCGGTCGATCTGAACACCTGGGTGCTGATGGATCTGACCGGTCACTCGATCGCAGCGGGCCGCGGAATGTACTCCGGGCGGCTCTTCTCCGAGGACGGCCGGCTGGTCGCCGCCCTGGCTCAGGAATCCCTCTATCGGCCCAACCCCGTGGGCAAACCCCGGCCCCGGCGTGTACGGCGGGCGACCTGACCGGCTACAGTATTTGAATGCTCAACGATTCGACGTTCCCCGCTCCGGTGATCGTGCAGCACTCCGGGTCCATCGAGGCCACGGACGGGCCGAAGCCGCTGGTCGTGCTGCTGCACGGGCGGGGCTCGAACGAGCAGGACATCATCGGCCTGGCCGGTCACCTGCCGGAAGGTGCCCAGTATGTGGCAGTTCGAGCGCCGATCGCAGAAGGCGGCGGCTACGCCTGGTTCGCCAACCGGGGCATCGGGCGGCCGAAGGCGGATTCGCTGCGCAAGACCATGGACTGGTTCACCGCCTGGCTCGAGGATTTCGCGAGCGAGCGACCGGTCTACCTGGTTGGTTTCTCGGGTGGTGCGGCCTTCGTGGGTGGGCTGATCCTAGACCGGCCAACGCGTTTCGCTGGCGCGGCCATTCTGTACGGTACGTTGCCTTTTGACGCCGGGGTTCCGGTCGATCCCGATCACCTTGCTGGACTACCGGTTTTCGTGGGTCAAGGGCTGGACGATGCGGTGATCCCGCGGGAGCTGCTCGAGCGCACCTGGAACTATCTGACGGACGGTTCGGGTGCGGTGGTCCGGGCGCTGAGAGCTCCGGGTGGGCATGGAATTTCGATGCCGGTCCTGGAGGATCTGGGAAGCTGGCTGGGCGAGCGGGTTGCGGCCGAAAGTAAGGACGTCTGACCCGGCTCACCTGCCCGGGTGCGGCTCTGGATCGGATGTGGGGACGTTCGGCGAGCCTTCGGTGGTCGGGTTCGAGCTGCGAGCGCACCGCTTTCGCGACTGGTTTCGTGCGGAGGTGACCTACGCGCTTCGGCGACCGCATGCGTCTTCAGTTTCGTTTGAGGACGCTCGACTCGCCTTGGTGCCGATCGGCAGCTGGGCGCCCACACCGTCCCCAAGTCCAATCCGAAGGCGACCGTTGTGCTTCGGTGACCACAAACGTCTCATTTTGGTTCTGGACTGTGTTGCAGCCGCTTTGGTGACCAGCGGCTGCAACACGGTTTCCCGATCAGCTGAACAGGCCACCCAGCCCGCCGCCCCCGGACTGCTGGGCCTGCTGAGCGGCCGCGCTCCACTCGCTCGGCTGGACGATCACGAAACCCGGCCCGTGGAAGGAATACTGGAAGGCCTCGCCAGTCCCGCCCCGGAGCATCGAGCGCATGTTCATGCTGGAGACGATGTTCGGCACCAGGTTGGCCGACCAGGCCACCGCGGCCTGGACGTCGACGAAGGTGGGCTGCTGCGAGCAGTCCAGCACCACCGGCTGGCCCACCGACACCAGCGCGGCCGTGCCCTGCCCGGAAAGCACCGTGTTGAACAGGCCGCCGGCCATCATGCCGGCGCCCTGCACACGCTTGATGTCCCAGTTCAGGGCCGCGTCGAAGGCGATCAGGTTCTGCCCGTTGACGCTGAGCGCGTCGCCGGTCAGGTCGACCAGGTGGATGTAGCCGGCCTCGTTGGCGAAGAACACCTCGCCCTGGCCGGAGACCCGCATCAGCGGCAGGTCCTCGTTGGTGAGCACCTTCTTCAGCAGCTTGCCGACGCTGCCGGAGCCCTCGTGGTTGAAGGTGACCTGACCCTGGTACGCGACCATCGCCCCCTTGGCCGCGAGCACGTCGGGTCCGAGCGCGACCCGCAGCATCTGCGAGTTCTGGAGCGCGAACCGGTTCTGCCCGGAGATCTCGAGATTCGACTCATGAAACAGACTGCTCTGCATCTGCCCAGCCTAGGGGCGTGATCGAGGTTGTGGCAGAGGCTTGCCGCGTGATCATCCAGGCCTGCCCGAGGGGGAACTTCCGGACAATGCGGGTCAGCTCGACATGCATGAGGCGGATCACAGGTTCAAGGTCTGATGCGTGACGACGACGCCGCAGCAGGGCACGGGGGACGGCCGGGTCCTGCGAAGCAACCTTCCCGCTCGCCTGGATCGCCTGCCCTGGTCGAGCTGGCACATCACCGTCCTCATCGGGCTGGGCACGGTCTGGATCCTGGACGGTCTCGAGGTCACCATCGTCGGGGCGCTGGGCGACCGGCTGACCGAGGCCGGTAGCGGTCTGGAGCTGTCCGCCGCACAGATCGGCCAGGCAGCGGCGGTCTACGTGGCCGGGGCCTGTCTGGGCGCGCTGTACTTCGGGCAGCTGACCGAGAAGTACGGCCGCAAGAAGCTGTTCATGATCACCCTCGGGGTGTATCTGGCCGCGACCGTGCTGACCGCGTTCTCGATGAACGTCTGGTTCTTCTACGCCTGCCGGTTCTTCACCGGGGCCGGGATCGGCGGCGAGTACGCGGCGATCAACTCGGCCATCGACGAGCTGATGCCCGCCCGGTTGCGCGGCCGGATCGACCTGATGATCAACGGCTCGTACTGGCTCGGCGCGGCGGTGGGGGCCGCCCTGACCCTGGTGTTGCTGGACACCGACATCTTCGCGGCCGACCTGGGCTGGCGGGTGGCCTTCGGGATGGGCGCGATCCTCGGCCTGGTGATCCTGCTGGTGCGGCGCAACGTCCCGGAAAGCCCGCGCTGGCTGACGATTCACGGCAAGCACGAAGAGGCCTCGGCGATCGTCGAGCAGATCGAGCACACCGTGGAGCACCGGGACAAGCTGAAGCTGGAACCGGTGCCCGCGGACCGGGCGATCGAGATCCACGAGCGCGGCCCGGTCAAGGTGTTCGAGATCATCCGTACGATGATCCGTACCTATCCCAGCCGTTCCGCGCTCGGGCTGGGCCTTTTCGTCGGCCAGGCATTCCTGTACAACGCGGTGTTCTTCACCCAGGGCCTGGTGCTGACCACGTTCTTCGACATCGGCTCGGGCACGGTGGGGCTCTACATCATCCCGCTGGCGCTGGGGAACTTCCTTGGCCCGCTGCTGCTGGGGCCGTTCTTCGACACCGTCGGCCGGCGCACCATGATCACCCTGAGCTACGTGCTGAGCTCGCTGTTCCTGATCGCCACCGGAGTCCTGTTCCAGCAGGAGGTGTTCAGCGCGGTGACGCTGACCGTGGCCTGGTGCGTGGTCTTCTTCTTCGCCTCGGCCGGAGCGAGCGCGGCCTACCTGACGGTGAGCGAGATCTTCCCGATGGAGACCCGCGCCATGGCCATCGCGTTCTTCTACGCGGTGGGCACGGGACTGGGCGGAATCATCGGCCCGCTGTTGTTCGGCCGGCTGGTCGAGACCGAGAGCTTCAGCGCGGTGGCGGGCGGGTACTACCTGGGCGCCGGGCTGATGCTGGTGGCCGGGCTGCTGGAGTGGTGGATCGGGGTGGACGCGGAGAACCGCAACCTGGAGGACATCGCTGCACCGCTGTCGGCCGCGCCGAGCCGCTCGTCCACCTGACCTGGCTCTTGTCCTTGCCCGCTGGACCAGGCTCACGTTGCTTGGCCGGGCTTGTAGATGTCTGTACCGCGGCTGCTGGATGTCTGTACCGCGGCGCGGCCGCGCGGATCGGCAGCGCCTGCGGTCCAGAGGTGACGTTCCGGGAACGCCTCACTGCTGCGAGCCCTCGCTCAAGCTGCGCAGGCCTGGTTCAAGCTGCGAGGCCTGGCTCAGTTGTAGCGGTGGCTCTTCTGCGGGTGGCCCTTGGGCCTGGTGCAGGTGCGGCCGTTCATGCTCCGGTGGCCGCACGCCTCTTCTTCGGGCTCGTCCTCCGCTTCGGCCAGTGCGGCCTCGGGCTCGCTGTCGGCCGCGGCCGTACGCAGGTCGATGACCTTGCCCTCTTTGCCGGCCGAGACGTCTGCCACCGCAGCAGCGGGCTTCGCCGCGGTGCTGTCGGCCTCCGCATCGCCGCCCACCAGGGACTTGGCCTTCGCGTCGGCGATTGCACCCGCCGCCGCTGCCTGGGACCCGGCTACGGCGCCAGCCTTAGACCCAACCCCGGTCTTGCCCGCAGCTCCAGCTTCGGCGTCGGCCTCGGGGGTGGCTGAGTTGGTCTCGGCCCCAACCCCAGGTGCGGCTGAGTCGGTCTCGGCTCCGGCCCCAGCCGCGACTGAATCAGCCTCGGCTCCAGCTCCAGGCGTGACTGAGTTGGTCCCGGCCTCAGCCCCGGGCGCGACTGAACCAGCCTCGACTCCGGCTCCGGGCGTGGCTGAGCCTGCCTCGGCGCCCGCCTCAGGCGCGAGCGAGCCAGCCTCGGCGGCGGCCGCCTTGGCGCCCTTGCGGGCGGGGGCCTTCTTGGCCGCCGCCCGCTTGCGCGGTTTGGCCGTGTCCTTACCGCCCGCCTCTTCCAGCTCAAGGGGCTCGACGGACACGCCGGCCGCAGACTCCGCCACGGAGCTCTGGCGGGCCGGCCTGGCGGGCTGAGCCTTCGCCTCGGCCTTCTTCTGCGCGGCGTACCGCGCGAACCGGGCCTCGCGCAGTGCCCGTACGGCGTCTGCTTTGCTCATCGTTCCATCACACGACAGAGCCTATGGGTTGCCACCGACAAACTTGCCTCTCCCGCCCCGACCAGGCGATTCTGCGCCACCCCCGGCCGCGCTAGGCTTTTGGTGCAACGCTCAACCACCTGATGTGAGGACCGAAGATGGAACTGGGCATCACGACCTTCGCGGACACCTATCCGGTGGGTGGCGTGCCCACCCCGCACGGCCTGCGGCTGCGCCAGGTGCTGGCCGAGATCGAGCTCGCCGAGCAGGTCGGCCTGGACATCTACGGCGTCGGCGAGCACCACCGCGCCGACTTCGCCGCCTCGGCCCCGACCGTGCTCCTGGCCGCAGCCGCGGCGCGGACCCAGAAGATCAAGCTGACCAGTGCAGTCACCGTGCTCTCGAGTGCCGATCCGGTGCGGGTCTGGCAGGAGTTCACCACCCTGGACCTGATCTCCGAAGGCCGCGCCGAGTTGATGGCCGGCCGCGGCTCGTTCATCGAGTCCTTTCCGCTGTTCGGCTATGACCTCAGCGACTACGACGACCTGTTCGCCGAAAAGCTGGACCTACTGGTCGAGCTCACCCAGGAAGAGAAAGTGACCTGGCAGGGGAGGTTCCGCCCCGAACTGCACGAGCAAGGCGTCTACCCCCGCCCCGAGCGCAAGCTCCCCATCTGGGTCGCCGTCGGGGGTACGCCACAGTCGATCGTGCGCGCTGCGTCTTACGGCCTCCCTGTCGCACTCGCGATCATCGGGGGACAGCCCGCGCAGTTCGGTCCGCTGGCCCAACTGCACCGCCACGCGCTGAAGGAGGCGGGCTTCGAGCCGAAGGATGCTCCGCTCGCCGTTCACATGCACGGCTACGTCGCCCCTACGGCGGAGCAGGCGGTGGAGGAGTACTACCCGTCCTACGCGCAGGCAATGACTCAGCTGGGTCGCGAGCGCGGCTGGGGCGCAATGACCAAGAACACGTTCAACAACCTGCGGGGACGCGGCGGATCGCTGGTGCTGGGCTCGCCCGAGCAGGTGGCGGAGAAGATTGTCGAGGTACAGCGGCTGCTCGGCGTGGAGCGATTCATGCTGCACATCAGCGTGGGCACGCTGCCCCACGACCAGGTTCTCCGGGCGATCGAGCTGATGGGCACCAAGGTCGCTCCGCTCGTCCAGGCTGAGCTAGGTAAGTAGAAGCAGCCTCGGACCGCGAGCTGTGAGGGCGGCGGATGAAGACAGCTGAAGAATGTGTACACCCGGTACCAAGTGGACCACCTTTACACATCGCGAGCAGTCGTTCGCCGGGCCCTGTGCAATAGCACTGGGGTAGGAGCAGTTCGGGTGTGCCTCGGAGCGAGGGCGGGATCGGCTCGCTGACCCGCTAGGCCGACGAGCAGGAGGCGCGGGTGGCCGAGGGGGCGTGGGCTGGGTGCCCCGCAGGATTGGTGAGCAATGGACGTTGCGTGCCCGGCGGTGTCCTCAGGTGCTGGTGGGCGCCCACAGGGTTGGTGAGCAATGGATGTTGCGTGCCCCGGCAGCGTCTTCAAGTACTACTGGGTGCTCATAGGGCTGGTAGCGGCGGGGGTGTCGGGCGGCGTCCATGGGCCGGGGGTTCGGGTTGATGGTTTGCCAGACCGCGTCCGCCTTGCTAACTTGCCGAACATCATGGGCATTCTCTCGGCTACCGCGCTGACCTCTGGGTCGGCTCGCTCTGCCGTGCCCGCGCATCTGGGCCACGTGCATCATCGGCATGCCCATCACGGCGTCCATATCTCGCCGGTGGGTGCTGGCTCCTATTGAGCCTGCCGGGCCTGACCGGCCCGGGCGCACGGGCCAAGCCCGCACCGATCGGCGCCTTCGCTCCCGGCTGGGACGCATTCGCGGACCACGGCCGGATTTCGCCCCGCCCAATCCGTCAGATGCATGGAAGGCCGTACGTGGGAACCCGGGAAGACGTTTACCAGCTGCTCGAAGAGAAGATGCTGAAGTACGCCGACTACGCCGAGGTTCCGGTGATCGAGGTGGACGAAGTCGTTCTCTTCGAACCGGTTCCGGCGCAGGGCGTGCTGCGGGTCGAGCACCACCCGCACGCGCGCAGCGAGCTCACCGGTGACGTGATCTACGTCCGCCGGCCGGTCGTCGACATGCTCTACGCGGCCGGGCAGGAACTGAAGAACCTGGACCGCTCGCTGACTCTCAAGGTGGTCTACGGCTTCCGTCCGCTGGAGGACCAGACCCGGATCTTCGAGGCTGCGAAAGATGCTCTGCGCGGCCAGTATCCGAACGAGCCGGAGCTGACCGAGGCGGCGCACCGGAACGTCGCCGTGCCCGAGGTGGCCGGCTATCCGACCGGCGGCGCGGTGGCCGTGGAGATCCTGCGCGACGAGCAGCCGGTCGACATGGGCACCGCGGTGATGCAGGCCGACCGGGACGCGTTCACCTTCTCCCCGTTCGTCTCGCGGGAGGCCTGGGAGTACCGGCAGCTGCTGCGCCGGGCCATGATGGCGGCCGGCTTCGCGCCCTTCGACGGCGAGTGGTGGCACTTCTCGTACGGCGACAAGGAGTGGGCGCGGTACTACCGCCAGCCCGGCGCGCTGTACGACCAGGCCTCGTTCGCGGACGCGCAGAAGGTCGATCCCGATGCCGACCTGGCCCTCTGACGAAAGCGCCTGTGGGCGCCCGTTTCACACCCCGGCCAACAACCTGCTACTGTTCTCGGCGAGCCGGGATAGCTCAGTGGTAGAGCACCTGATTGTGGATCAGGAGGCGGGGGTTCGATACCCCCTCCCGGTACAAGAAGACCGTTCTCGTGTATCCTCGTGCGCCGGGCGTTCATTTCAGCGCACGAGGAAGGCAATCCAGCGATGACCGGCCTGGTCCGACCGCAGACCCTGCGAGGGTTCCGCGACCTGCTCCCCGAAGAGATGCTGCTTCGCGGCGAGGTAGTGGCCCGCATCACCCGGGTCTATGAGTCCTTCGGGTTCGTCCCGCTCGACACCCCGGTCCTGGAGACGCTGCCCACCCTGCTCGGCAGCGGCGGCGAAGAGGCCGACAAGCAGATCTTCGTGGTCCGCGAGGCGGCGAAACCGGTTACCGCAGAAGGCGAAGCCACCGAGTTCGGGATGCGCTTCGACCTCACCGTGCCGTTCGCCCGGATCATCGCCCAGTACCACCCGCAGCAGATCAAGCTGCCGTTCCGGCGCTACCACATCGGCCCGGTCTTCCGCGCCGACGACCCCCAGCCCGAGCAGGGCCGGTTCCGCCAGTTCACCCAGTTCGACGCGGACATCGCCGGCACCTCCACGGTCGCCGCCGACGCCGAGATCGTGGCCCTGGCCTCCGCCGCGTTCGAGGCGCTGGAGCTGACCGCCGGCAGCGGCTACGTCATCCGGGTGAACAACCGCAAGCTGGTGGACGCGTTCCTGACCGGCCTCGGGATCGAGGACGGCGAGGTCACCAAGCACGTGCTGCGGGTGCTCGACAAGTCCGACAAGATCACCGCCGAGGCGCTGCGGGCCGAGCTCGGCGAGGGGCGCTTCGATGTCTCCGGCGACCGGATCCGCGGGGTGGGCCTGGCCCCGGAGCTGATCGATCGGCTGCTGGCCTTCGTGGCGGTGCAGCAGGACACCCGGGCCAAGACGCTCGACGAGCTGGCCGGCCTGCTGCCCGAAGGTGATCCGGGGGTGGCCGAGGTGCGCGAGTTCCTGGCCCACCTGGAGGCGCTCGGGGTCAGTGAGGCCAGCGTGAAGCTGGACCCGGGTCTGGCCCGCGGTCTGGCGTACTACACCGGCACGGTCTACGAGGCCACGCTGGTCGGGGCCGGAGTGGGCTCGATCGGCGGCGGAGGCCGGTACGACGGGCTGGTCAGCCGGTTCAGCGACGACCCGGTGGCCGCCGTGGGTGTCTCGATCGGCATCGACCGGCTGCTGGCCGGGCTGAGCAACCTGGGCATCTCCTACGGCGCCCGCAGGACCACGGCCGATGCCGTGGTGCTGGTGATGCCCAAGGTCGACCCGGCCGAGGCCACGAGGATCGCGGCCGAGCTGCGGGCCGCCGGGATCGCCACCGAGCTGTACGTGGGCGAGTCGGTGGGCAAGGTGGGCAAGCAGCTGGCCTACGCCAACGCCCAGGGCTTCGCGGTCGCCGTGATGGCCGGCGGCAAGGAGATCGAGGCGGGCACCGTCACGATCAAGGACCTGCAGGCCGGCAGCGAGTCCCGGGCCCAGATCGCGGACAACAGCGAGTACCGCGCGGCCAAGTCGGCCGGGCAGTTCACCGTGCCCCGCGCCGAGCTCGTAGCCACCGTGACCTCAGTGCTGAACCCGCAGGAGAGCGACGCATCATGAGCCAGAAGCAGATCACCCTGGGCATCCCCAAGGGCAGCCTCCAGCAGTCCACCCTCGGCATCTTCGAGCGGGTCGGCCTGCAGTTCACCGGCGGCTCGCGCACCCTGTGGCTGAGCTCGAACGACCCGGAGATCGTGCCGGTGCTGCTCAAGCCGCAGGAGATCCCGATCTACGTGAAGTCGGGCCGGCTCGACGCCGGGCTGTCCGGCCGGGACTGGATCGTCGAGACCGAGGTGCTGGAGCACATCGCGGTGAAGGCCGAACTGCCGTTCTCCCGGCAGACCTCGCGCCCGATCCGCTGGGTGCTGGCGGTGCCGCAGTCCTCGCCGATCAAGACCGTGGAGGACCTGCGGGCCGAGTGCGACCGCCGCCGGCTCAGCGGCGATCCGTTCGTGATCTCCACCGAGCTGACCCGGATCTCCCGGATGTGGCTGGCCCGGCAGGGCGTGGACGCGCACGTGGAGTTCTCCTGGGGCGCCACCGAGGCCAAGGCGGAGTACTTCGCCGACGCCATCATCGAGGGCACCGAGACCGGGAACTCGCTGCGGGCCAACCACCTTCGCGAGATCGCCGAGGTGTTCAGCTCGACCAACCAGTTCTTCGTCAGCCGCAAGATCTACCGCGACGACGAGTGGAAGCGCGGCAAGCTGGACGCGATCTCGCACCTGATCCGGGGCGCGCTGCGGGCCAACGACGTGGTCGAGCTGCGGGTGGTGGCCGACAAGCCGCTGCCGCTGGAGGAGATCCTGGGCCCGGAGGCCCGGGTGGTCGCGGCCTCGGAAGCCACTCCGGGGCAGGGCTTCACGGCCACCGCCACGCTGCCGCGGGCGTCCGTTCCCTACGCCATGCCCGCGGTGATCGCGGCTGGTGCGACCGACGCCTGGGTCTCGCCGATGTCGATCTACTACAGCCACGAGTACGACGCCACGTCGAAGGCCGCGGCCGAGGCTCGCAACGCCAGCGCCAGCCTGCCTTTGGGACCGATGGCCCCCTCGGCGACCACCGCGTAGAGGCAACCTTTCAAAGAATGGGGGACGCCGGCGTCCCCCATTCTTTGAAATCACCTACAGGCGCGGGTCGACCGGCTCGGACTCCAGAGCCAGCACGGCGAAGACGGTTTCGTGCACCCGCCACAGCGGCTCACCCGCCGCCACCCGTTCCAGAGCCTCCAGCCCGAGCGCGTATTCGCGCAGGGCCGCGGCCCGCTTCCGGCCCACCGCCCGGGACTTGAGCCGGTGCAGGTTCTCCTCCAGCAGGTAGTCCGGGCCGTAGATGATGCGCAGGTATTCGGCTCCGCGCACCTTCAGCCCGGGCTGCACCAGCCCGCGCTTGCCCTTGGTCAGGTTGGCCAGCGGCTTGACCACCATGCCCTCACCGCCGGCCCCGGTCAGCTCTTCCCACCAGGTCACCGCGGCCGCAACGTCCTTCTCGGAGGCCGGGTCCAGCACCAGACGGCGGGTCGGCACGAACAGGTCGTCGGCCTCGACCAGGCGATCGGCCAGCGCCAGGTGCCAGGTGTGCGGACGGTCGTGGAACGTCTTGCCGTCGGCCGCGAGGACCTGGAACGGCGCGATCTTCACACCCTCCAGTCCATCGGTCGGCCACACATAGCGCCGGTAGGCCACCTCGAACGCGGATGCCGCCGAGAGCCGGGCCGCGGTGTGATCGCGCAGCGCAGCCAGATCGGTCAGGTCCGGAACCCGTTGCGCCGCAGCGGTGAGCGCCTCCAGGGCCGGGGGCAGGGCGGTGCGGGCGGCCGCGCCCACCGCGGCGTACTGCTGCCGCAGCAGATCCCCGGCCTTCAGCGACCAGGGCATGATCTCGGCGTCGAGCAGCAGCCAGTTGGTTTCCAGTTCGTCCCAGACCTTGGCCTTGTCCAGGGCGGAGCGCACCCGGCTCAGCAGGGCCTCGGTCTCGGCGTCCGAGCGCAGGAACGAACGGCCGGTGCGGGTGTGAATGGCTCCGGTCCGGCCGTCCGGCAGACCGAAGCGCACCGAGGCCGCGGTGGCGTCCCGGCAGACCAGCAGCACGGCCCGCGAGCCCATGTGCTTCTCTTCGCAGATCACCTCGGGCACACCGTCCTTGGCGTACGCGGCCAGCGCCTCGACCGGGTGCTCGAGCACCCCCGGCAGCGCGCTGGTCGGGGCCGGAGCCATGGTCGGCGGTAGGTAGAGCAGCCAGCGCGGGTCGAGGGCGAAGCGGCTCATCACCTCGAGCGCCCCGGCTGCGGCCTCGGCGGTCACGGTGATCCGGTTGTGGTGCTGGGTCTGGATCGAGCGCTTGCCGGCGACATCGGTCAGGGCCAGGACGTCGGGATCCCGGTGCACCGTCTTGGTCGGGGCCGCCGCGACCAGCGGACGCGAGGGTTCGTACCAGACCTTCTCGGCCGGCACGCTGACGATCTCCTTCTCCGGATAGCGCAGCGCGGTGAGCGATCCGCCGAACACCGCCCCGGTGTCCAGGCACATGGTGTTGTTGACCCACTCCGGCGTGAGCGTGGGGGTGTGGCCGTACAGCACCATCGCCTGGCCGCGGTAGTCGTTCGCCCACGGGTAGCGCACCGGCAGCCCGAACTGGTCGGTCTCGCCGGTGGTGTCGCCGTACAGCGCGAAACTTCGCACCCGACCCGAAGCCCGGCCGTGGTAGGCCTCTTTCAGCCCGGCGTGGGCGACCACCAGTTTGCCACCGTCGAGCACGTAGTGCGCGATCAGCCCTTCGCAGAAGTCCGCCACCTTGGCCCGGAACTCCTCGGGCTCGCCGGCCAGCTGGTCCATGGTCTCCTGCAGACCGTGGGTCAGCTTCACGTTCTTGCCGCCGAGCGCCCGGACCAGCTTGTGCTCGTGGTTACCGCTGACACACAGCGCATGCCCGTTCTCGATCATGCCCATCACCAGGCGCAGCACCCCGGGCGTGTCCGGCCCCCGGTCCACCAGGTCACCGACGAACACGGCGGTCCGCCCGGCCGGGGGCACCGCGTCCACGGCCCGGCCGTCCGGATCCAGGATCAGGCCGTAACCGAGCTTGCCCAGCAGCGTCTGCAGTTCGGAACGGCAGCCGTGTACGTCGCCGATCACGTCGAACGGGCCGGTGCGCTCGCGCAGGTCGTTCAGCAACGGCTCGCGCACGATCCGCGAGGCGGCGGCCTTCTCCGGCGAGTCCAGCACGTGCACCCGGCGGAAGCCCTCGCGGCGCAGGCCCTTGATCGAGCGCTGCAGCTGGTCGGCCTGCCGGTGGATCACCCGCTCAGGGAAATCGCGGTCCTTACGCCTGGAGTTGCGTTCCAGGCAGACCTCTTTGGGCATGTCCAGGACGATTGCCACCGGCAGCACGTCGTGGTCGCGGGCCAGCTTCAGCAGGCCGGCCCGGGCGTCCTTCTGCACGTTGGTGGCGTCGATCACGGTCAGCAGCCCGGCCGCGAGCCGCTTGCCCGCGATGTGGTGCAGCACGTCGAACGCGTCCGCGGTGGCGTCCTGCGAATTCTCGTCGTTGGAGACCAGGCCGCGGCAGAAGTCGCTGGAAAGCACCTCGTACCGGCCGAACTTCTGGCTCGCGAAGGTGGACTTGCCCGAGCCGGAGACCCCGACCAGGACCACCAGGCAGGTGTCCGGGACGGTCAGCTGATGCTCGCTCATCGGGCCACCTCCGGCGTCTCGAGCGCGAAGACGGCCATCTGGGTGGGCGGACCGGCCTGCGGGTCCTCGTCACCGATCGCCTTGAACCGCACCGTGTACCCGTACTTCGTCGCCACTCCGGTAGCCCACTCCTGAAACTGTTCCCGGTTCCACTCGAAACGATGGTCCGCGTGCCGGATCTCGCCCTCGGCCAGGCCGTAGCGGGCGTTGTACTCCACGTTCGGCGTGGTCACCAGTACCTGGCCGGGCCGCGCGGTGCCGAACACGTTGGCGGCCAGCGCGGGCAGGCGCGAGAGGTCCAGGTGCTCGATCACCTCCATCAGCACCGCCGCGTCGAAGCCGGTCAGCTCCGGGTCGGCGTAGACCAGTGAGGACTGGCGCAGTTCGATGCGTTCGGCGGTGCGCTCGGGCAGCTGTTCCAGCCGGAGCCGGCGGGCCGCGATGGTGAGCGACCGGTGCGATACGTCAACCCCGAGCAGCCGCTGGTAGCGCGGGTCGGCGAGCAGCTCCTTCAGCAGCTTGCCCTCCCCGCAGCCCAGGTCGGCCACGCTCTGTGCCCCCGAGGCGCGCAGCGTTTCGGCCACTGCGCCGAGCCGTCGAACGGCGAGTGAGACAACGGGTTCCAGAGCGACGGCGCCACCCAGGCCCTCCTCGCCCCCGACCGCGACCGCGACGCCGGCCGAGACCGTGATGTCCGAGCCGGGCACCTCGTCCGTCGGCTCGACCACGTCCTCGGGCAGTTCGCCGTCCTCGTCGGCCAGCGCCTCGTCCTCCAGGCTGGCGAACCGTTCGGACGCGTCGTCCACCAGCCGCCGCCGGTGTCGCAGGTACCGCTCGACGATCAGGGTGCGCTCGGGATGCGCGGCCAGCCAGCCCTCACCGGCCCGGATCAGCTTGTCCACCTCGTCCGGGCTGACCCAGTAGTGCTTGGCGTCGTCCAGCACCGGCAGCAGCACGTACAGCTGGCTCAGCGCCTCGTGCAGCCGCACCTGGCCGGTCAGCCGCACGTCCAGGTAGCGCGAGTCGCCCCACCCCAGCTCCGGATCCAGGGGTACGGGCGTGAGCTGCACGTCCCAGCCCAGCGGGGCGAACATCCGGCGGGCTACGTCCGCACCACCCCGGCAGGGCAGCGCGGGCACGTGGATCTGCAGGTTCAGGGGCTTGCTGGGCAGCTCCGGGCGGGCGTCGCAGCGGCCGGCGACGGCCGTGCGGAACACCTTGCCGAGCGCCACCGCGAGCATCGACGAAGCCGCGTACGGCCGGTCGTTCACGTACTGGGCCAGCGAGAAGCCCTCGGCCGGTTTGGGGCCCCGGCCTCGCACGAGCGCGATCGGGTCGACCTCCAGCAGCAGCGCCGCCGTGCAGGTGGTCTCGTCGGCCCGGGGGTAGAAGACGTGGGCGGTGCCCACCGGCAGGCCGAATTTCTGCGCCCGGTCGGGATGCTTGTGCAGCAGGTACCCCAGATCGGTGGCGGGCGACTCGGCGGCCTCGCTGGTCGAGGTGATGGTCAGGAACACAGGGGCAAGTCTGTCAACGCGGGGCGGCGGCGCCTACGCAATTTCACCGCGTTGTCGAGGTTGCCGAACCTGCCGGGGTTGTCGAGCTTGCCGAGGATCATGAGTTGTCGATGATCTCGCGCAGCACCCGGGCCTGGTTCTGCACCGAGGTGACGGCCTGCTGCACCTCGGTGGCCTGGGCCGAGGTGTGCCGGGCCCGCTCGGCGATCACCGAGATGGTGCCGGCGATGCTGGAGGTGGTGGCCGACTGCTGCTCGATCGCCGCGGCGATGGTCTCCTGCGACTCGCGGATCCGGTCGACCAGGCCGTCGATCCCGGCGGTGGCCTCGGCGCTGCCGTCCGCGGCGCTCTGGATGTCCTTGATCTTGTTCTCGATGTCGCTGATGCTCGCGGTGGTGGTCTCGGCCAGCTGCTTGACCTCGTCGGCGACCACCGCGAAGCCCTTGCCGGCCTCCCCGGCCCGGGCCGCCTCGATGGTGGCGTTCAGCGCGAGCATCTTGGTCTGCCCGGCCACCGCCTCGATGATCCGCAGGATGCCGCCGATCTCGGTGCTCATCGCCTGCAGCCGGCGCAGCTGCTGCAGGTTCTGCGCGGTCGCCTCGACGGTCTGCTGCACCTGCTGGGTGGCCTCGGCCGAGGCCCGGGCGATCTCCCGGACCGCGGCGTTCATCTGCTCGGTGGCCCCGGCCGCGTTGGTGGCCTGCTGCGAGGTGTCGCCGGCGGTCTCGGCCAGGCTGCGCGAGACCTCCTCGAGCCGCTCGGTCACCTCCTCGTTCTCGGCGAAGGTGTGGTTCGCCCGGGCGTTGCGGTCGGTCACGTTGTCCCAGGCCACGATGTAACCCAGGCGTACCCCGGCGGCGTCGGTGACCGCGTTGATCATGGTCCGCAGGGTGACCCCGCCGAACGAGAACACGGCGGTGCGGGGCAGCGCCCCCGGATCGTTGAGGATCTGCTCGATCCGCTGCGGGTCCTGGTGGAAGCGGTGGATCGAGCCGCCGATCAGGTCGCTCAGGTTCACCCCGAAGGTGCTCTGGATCCTCGGGCCCAGCTCCTGCAGGGTCACCGCGGCCAGCCGGTTCGCCCAGATCAGCTTCAGGTCCAGGTCGGCGACGAAGCAGTTGACATGCACGCTGTCCAGGGCGGCCAGCAGGGGACTGGCCGAGTCCTCCAGGGCGCTCGCCAGCCCCGTTCCCGCGGTGCTGCGCGCCCGGCGGGCCGTCATCAGTCCCATTGCTCAAGTCCCCGCTCTGCTCGTTCCTTGAACGGAGCTTCGGGAAACCGTTCGGCGATCTTGAGGAACTTCCCAGGATCGGGCCTTGCCGCTCGGCGATCGATGACTGCGGCCGGGCCGAAACCCTTGCGCCCACCCGGCATCCAGTGCCTTAATGATGGCACTGAGTGCATTGGCGCACGAGAGGAGTCGGGCCTTGACCAGCACGTTGATCCCCACCCTCGCTTCCCAGGGCGAGTCCACGCAGCTCTACGTCACCGCCACCCACAAG
Source organism: Kineosporia babensis (assembly GCF_021129305.1). GTDB lineage: Bacteria > Actinomycetota > Actinomycetes > Actinomycetales > Kineosporiaceae > Kineosporia > Kineosporia babensis. The sequence goes on from NZ_JAJOMB010000012.1 coordinate 240,676, forward strand.
GTGCGCGATCAGTCGGGCGAGCCGCCCTTCGGCTGGGTGCCCTACGGGGTGCAGCACGCCTGGACCGCCGGTTCCCGCAAAACCCTCTGCGGGGAATGGACTTCCGGGTGGACGGTCTTCTGGGACCGTTCCTTCTCGGCGACCCGGGCCGAAGCCTGCCCGGCCTGCGTCGAGGCCAGCCTGCCGGAGGCCTCCCGGCGCCGGCTCGATCCGGCCCTGCGGCGAACCGCCTGATCGTTTCACCGGCACCACGGTCCGGATCGGGCGGGTATGGTCACAGACATGTCACGGGTTCCGCTCGTCCCGGGTGAACAGGCCGCCCCGGGCGCCCATCCGGACACCGGCCGCCGGATCGCCGCGGCGGCGTTCGAGCTGTTCGCCGCCCGCGGTTACGACGGCACCACGGTAGACGCGATCGCCGAGCGGGCCGGGATCGCCCGGCGCACGTTCTTCCGCTACTTCCGGTCCAAGGACGACGTGATCTTCCCTGATCACGACTCCCTGCTGACCATGGTGAACCAGCACCTGATCGCGCAGACCGCGCTCGACCCGATCGAGGCGATCTGCGGGGCGGTGAAACTCGTGCTGCTGAGCTACCTGGACGATCCCAAGGTCTCGGTGCAGCGCTACCAGCTCTCGCGCAGCGTCCCCGCGCTGCGCGACCGTGAGTTGGCCAGCGTGCAGCGCTACGAGAGGACGTTCAGCCGGTACGTACGTGGTCGGCTGACGGGGACGCTGCCCGACGCCCAGGCGGTGCTGCGGGCCGACGTGGTGGCCGCCGCGGTGGTGGCGGCGCACAACGCGGTTCTACGGGAGTGGTTGCGCGCCGGGGGAGATTACGACCCCCTGGCGGACTTGGACGCCTCCTGCGCGTGGGTGCAGGGGGTCTTCGGGGAGAATCAGAACCCAACTAAGGACGCGTCTGCGCCCCTTCGCGACGCGGGTGCGGATGGCGTCGTGGTGGCGGTCTTCCGTTCCGGAGAGCCGATGGACGAGGTGGTCGCCCAGATCTCTCGATCTCTGCGAGAGCGGTAGCTCACCTTGTCGAACTACGGGGACCACAACGTCCCTAGGTAGTCAGATCCGGGCGCGCCAGACGTCCTGGTCCGCCAGGAGGGCGGTGACCTCGGGGGACAGGGTGCCGTTGCTGACGTCGGCGAGCGTGGCGCCCTCCAGCACGACCCGCATCTTGGCACGCAGTGCCACCCAGACGTCCCGCAACGCCACCGCGGCACCGGAGTAGGCCACGTCCTCCGGTCGTTCCCCGGCGATGTTGGCCAGCGGCCCGTCGATCACCCGGATCACGTCGGCCACCCGGATCTCGGACGCGGGCTGGGCCAGCCGGTAGCCGCCCTCGGCCCCCCGCCGGCTCTGCACCAGACCGGCCGTGCGCAGCTCGGCCAGAATGTTGAGCAGGAAGGGCAGCGGAATGCTCTGCCGCTCGGCCACCGTCTCGGTCTTGATCCACACGCCCTCCGGGGCAGCAGCCAGCTCGAGGGCCGCCCGGACGGCGTAGTCGGTCTTCGCGGAGATGCGCACCGTGCCATTGTGCCCGGTCAGCAACCGGGCTTCGGGCCGCTCGGCCGGTCTGCGAACCTGAGCGCATGCTCTTGCGCGCGGCCCGGCAGCGGATCGACCCCGAACTGGTTCTCGCCGGGGCGGTCGCCGTCTGGATCGGTTTCTTCCTGGCGGTGGATGCGCTGCCGTTGTCGTCGGTGGGCGGCAACGAGCTGGCCCGGCAGCTGGTCCTCGGCGTCTCGACCTGGGCGATGCTGGCCTACCTGCTCAGCCGCGAAAGTGTCCTGGTGCGGGTGCAGACCCTGCTGGTGGTGGTCTTCGCCTCGATCATCGAGTACACGTTCTCGCCGCTGCTGGAGGCCTACGTCTACCGGATCGGCACCGTGCCGCTGTTCGTTCCTCCGGGCCACGGCATGGTCTACCTGGCCGCGCTGGCCCTGGGCCGCAGCCGCGTCGTCCGGGCCCACCCACGCTTCTTCGTGGCCTTCACCGTGCTGGCGGGCGGCGGCTGGGCGGTGCATGGCCTGTTCATCGCCGAGCGCCAGGACGTGCTGGGTGCCTTCTGGTACCTGTGCCTGCTCGGCTTCCTGATCTGGGGCCGGGCCCGGCTGCTCTACGTCGGCGCCTTCATCGTGGTGACCTACCTGGAGCTGCTCGGCACCGAGCTGAACACCTGGGTGTGGCGCGAGACCGACCCGGTGCTGGGCGTGATCAGCCAGGGAAATCCGCCCTCCGGGGCGGCCGGCGGCTACGGCTGGTTCGACCTGTACGCCACCCTGCTGGCCCCGAAAATCCTTCAGGGGTTGGTCAGGATCCCCAGGGTGTCGGCGTGGAGGAGGCCGTTGGTGGCCACCGCCGAGCCGCCGAACGGGCCGTCCTTGCCCTCCAGCGAGGTGAACACCCCGCCGGCCTCGAGCACGATCGGCACCAGCGCGGCCATGTCGTACAACGCCAGCTCGGGCTCGCAGGCCACGTCCACCGCGCCCTCGGCCAGCAGCATGTACGACCAGAAGTCGCCGTAGGCCCGGGTACGCCACACCGTGCGCATCAGTTCCTGGAAGTTCGGGCCCAGGCCCCGGTCCTCCCAGCCGCCCAGCGAGGCGTAGGACAGCGAGGCGTCCTCCAGCTCGGCCACCCCGGAGACCTGGATGCGCCGGGCCTTGGCCAGGCTGCGCCCGGTCCAGGCGCCGGTGCCCTGGGCGGCCCACCAGCGCCGGCTCAGCGCCGGGGCGGAGACCACGCCGACCACCGGCACGCCGTTGTCGACCAGGGCGATCAGGGTGGCCCAGACCGGCACCCCCCGCACGAAGTTCTTGGTGCCGTCGATCGGGTCGATCACCCACTGCCGGCTCGCGCTGCCGGTGGTGCCGAACTCCTCGCCCAGCACCGAGTCGCGCGGGCGGGTGCGCTTGAGCTGGCTGCGGATCAGTTCCTCGGCGGCCCGGTCGGCATCGCTCACCGGAGTCAGGTCGGGTTTGGTCTCCACCTTCAGGTCGCTCGCCAGGAAACGGTCGTACGTCACCGCGTCCACCTGGTCCGCGATCACGTGGGCGAGGCGGAGATCATCGTCGTAGGCCACAGCTGGGGACGGTACAGGCCGCTGGTCACGCGCAGGTCACGCCGGTGCGGAAGGGAAATCCGGGCAACTGGGAAATGTCTTTGGAATTCCTGTGAGTACTAGGACGAAAGGGTTAATGGCTAAAGATCGCACTTACTTACTTGAGGGTTTAAGCTTCCCGCCATGTTCGATCTCTTCAACGGTATGCCGGTCCACGCGCTCGTCGTCCACGCCGTCGTCGTGCTGCTGCCGTTGATGGCGGTGGTCACGGTGGCCTTCGTGATCCGGCCCCGCTGGCGCCGCGAACTGCCCTGGGCCGTGCTCGGCAATCTGCTGGCCGCGCTGGCCACCTTTGCCGCCATGCAGTCGGGCGAGCAGTTGCAGACCCGGCTCAGCAACCCGGACTTCGCGCCGGTGGCCGAGGACCACGGCAACATCGCCGCGCTGCTGATCTACTTCGCCTTCGGGCAGTTCCTGGCCTCGCTGATCGCCTGGCTGCTGCTGCGTACGAAGGACGATGCGCCGCGCACCTCGGCGCCCAAACTGGTGACGTCGGTGGTGCTGACCCTGGCGGTCGGCGTGGCGGCCTCGGCGTGGACCTATCGGGTCGGCGACAGCGGGGCCGAGGCGGTCTGGAAGGACAAGATCGCCTCGACCGAGCAGTGAGTCAGTAGTCGGTCTCGCCGAGCCGCGCTCGCATCAATCGCCGCAGCGACTCCAGCCGGGCCGCCCCGGAAGGGCCTGCGTGCCCCTCGGCCACCCAGGCGTCCAAGCCACACTCGGCCTCGTCGTGCGAGCAACCGCGCGGGCAGTCGTCCGTACCGGCTTCCAACTCTGGGAAGGCATGCAGCAACCGCGACGGGTCCACGTGCCCGAGCCCGAACGAACGCACCCCCGGGGTGTCCACCACCCAGCCACCGTCGGGCAGCCGTAGCGCCACCGCCGAGGTAGAGGTGTGCCGACCTCGGCCGGTCACGTCGTTCACCCGCCCGATGGCTCGCGAAGCCCCCGGCACCAGCGCGTTGAACAGCGTCGACTTACCCACGCCGGAATGCCCCACGAGCACGGTCACCCGGCCGGCCAGCCGTTCGCGCACCGCGTCCAGCCCGACGATGCCATCGGGGGAGCGCTGGGTGACCAGCCACGGCACCTCCAGCGCCGCGTAACCCGAGGTGAACCCGGCCGGATCGGCCAGGTCGGCCTTGGTCAGCACCAGCAGCGGGTCCAGCCCGGCGTCGTAGGCGGCGACCAGGCAGCGGTCGACCATCCGGGGCCGCGGCTCCGGATCGGCCAGCGCGGTGACCACGGCCAGCTGGTCGGCGTTGGCCACGATCGTCCGCTCGATCCGGTCGGTGTCGTCCGCGCTGCGGCGCAGCACCGAGGTCCGCGGCTCGACCCGGACGATCCGGGCCAGCGACCCCTCGGCGCCGGAGACGTCGCCGACCAGCCCGACCCGGTCACCGACGATCACCGAGGTCTTGCCGCCGAGCTCCCGGGCCTTCATCGCGGTGATCACCAGGTCGTCCCCGGAGGACTCGAAACCCCCCAGCAGGCAGCCGTACCGGCCGCGATCGACCGTGACCACCTGGGCCAGCACGGCGTCGGCGTGGCTGGGCCGGTCCTTGGTCCGCGGCCGGTTGCCCCGGGGATTGGGCCGGAACCGGATCCGGCTCTCCTCGTCCTGCTGCCCGCGGCTACGGCGGCTCACTGGCGGACCACCGCCCTCAGCGCCGTTCGGGGCCGTCCGAGGCGGTCAGCATCCGTTCCCACAGCTGGGTGAACTCCGGCAGGGTCTTGGCGGTGGTGCCGATGTTCTCCACCGACACCCCGGCCACCTTCAGGCCGATCACCGCGCCGGCGGTGGCCATCCGGTGGTCGGCGTAGCTGTGGAACACCCCGCCGTGCAGCTTGGCCGGCTTGATGATCAGGCCGTCCTCGGTCTCGGTGACGTTGCCGCCGAGCTGGTTCAGCTCCGTGGCCAGGGCCGCCAGCCGGTCGGTCTCGTGGCCCCTCAGGTGGGCGATCCCGCGCAGGTGGGAAGGGGTCTCGGCGAGGGCGGCGAGGGCGGCGATGGTGGGGGTGAGCTCACCGGCCGCGCGCAGGTCGGCGTCCAGGCCGTAGAGCTCGCCGGTGCTGCGCACGGTCAGGCCGTCACGGTCCAGGCTGACGTCGGCGCCCATCTGGTCGAGCAGGTCGCGCAGGTGGTCCCCGGCCTGGGTGGTGTACTGCGGCCAGCCCGGCACGGTGACCTGGCCGCCGGCCAGCACCGCCGCGGCCAGGAACGGCGCCGCGTTGGACAGGTCCGGCTCGACCATCACGTCCAGGCCGCCGACCCGGCCGGGCTCGACCCGCCAGACGTCCGGCTCGGAGTCGTCGATCACCACGCCGACGTCGCGCAGCGCCTCGACCGTCATCGTCACGTGCGGCTCGCTGGGCACCTGGCCACCGACGTGGCGCAGGGTCAGGCCCTCCTCGAACCGGGCCCCGGCCAGCAGCAGCGCCGAGACGAACTGCGAGGAGGCGGAGGCGTCGATCTCCAGCGTGCCGCCGCGCACCGAGCCGGTACCGCGCACGGTGAAGGGCAGCCGGCCGCCGCCGTTGTCGTCGACCGTGATCCCCAGCCCGCGCAGCGCCTCGATGATCGGGCCCATCGGCCGGACCCGGGCGTGCGGGTCGCCGTCGAAGGCGATGTCCCCGTTGGCCAGGGCCGCGATCGGCGGCACGAAACGCATCACGGTGCCGGCCAGGCCGACGTCGATCGAGGCCGGCCCGCGCAGCTCACCGGGGGTGATCAGCCAGTCGGCGCCGAACGCCCCGGTGGCGGTCGCGTCGTCCAGCACCGTGCCCAGGCTGCGGACCGCCGAGGCCATCAGCAGCGTGTCGCGCGAACGCAGCGGCGCGCGCAGCCGGGACGGCTCGTCGGCCAGCGCGGCGAGCACCAGATACCGGTTGGTGAGGGACTTGGAGCCGGGCAGCGACACCGTCGCCGAGATCGGGCCGTTCACCGTCGGGGCCGGCCAGGGTGCCGTCGCCTCGTCGCTCACCGGGGTACTCATGAATTCGCTCGCGCCGCTTCCGTCATCGCTGTCCGCCACTTGCACGGGTTATCGAGCGATGAGGGTATCTGCCCGCACCTGAGGCGGGCAGCCCCATCTTCTACAGCCCGGCCCGGCGGGCGGCCTTGTGTGCCCTGGCCGCCTGCTTGGCGGCCAGCTTGCCGGCCTTGCGCTGGGCCCGGCGGCTGCTGTCACCGGCGTCGTGAGCGGCCTGACGCGCGGCCTGCTGGGCGTCCTTGCGGAACTGCTTGGCCGACTTCTTGGCCTGCTTGGTGGCCTTGCGACCGGAGAGCCGGGCCTGCTCCACCGACTCGGCGGCGTCCTCCCGGGCGTCGTGGATCGCGGCCGCGGCGGCCTTGCGCGGCTTCCGGCCGCGGTAGGCCACGCTGGGCTTGCCCTCGGTGTCCACCGTGGCCAGCAGGGCGCCGCCGATCAGGCCCAGGGTCTTGACGAAGGTGGCCTGCTTCTCGCGGCGCAGCGCCGGGTCCTTCTCCTTCCAGAACGGTTCCACCGGCTGCACCACGGGTGCGGTGGCCACGATCGCCAGGGAGGACAGGCGGGGCAGCCGGCCGAGGGCCAGCAGGGAGCCCGCGACCGCGGTGACCGCCCCGGCGGCCCGCACCACCATCACCGGGTCGTTGGGCAGGCGCAGCGGTCCGGAGACCTGGTTGAGCACGGGGCGCGCGGCCTCGGCGTGCGCGCCCGGATGACGGGCGGCCTCGACCCCGGACTGGATCAGTGGGGCGGCGAGCAGCGGGCGGGCGACACGGCGGACGATGGTCATGGTCCTTTGCTACTCCTGATCGACTCCCGGCGCGAACGGACAGGCCGGACATCCGCGGAAATCGGCGCTGCCTCACAGCTTCGAGACACGACCTACGCTGATAGCCATGTGCGGACGCTATGCCTCCAGCCGAAGCCACGAGGAACTCGTCGTCGAGTTCGAGGTGGAGGAAGACCGGACCACCGACCAGAGCGCCGGGCCGCCGATGTACAACGTCGCGCCCACCGACACCGTGCCGGTCGTGGTGCAGCGGCTGGCGGTACCTGAGCCGCAGTCCTCGGACGACCCCGACGCCTTGGTCACGGCGGCGCTGAAGGGCGAGCCGGAGAAGCGGCCGGTGCGGCAGTTGCGTTCGCTGCGCTGGGGCCTGGTGCCCTCGTGGAGCAAGAACGCCTCGGGCGGGGCCCGGATGATCAACGCCCGGCTGGAGACGCTGCTGGAGAAGGGCGCGTTCAAGAAGGCCGCGCTGAGCCGCCGCTGCCTGGTCCCGGCCGACGGCTGGTACGAGTGGCAGGTCAGCCCCACGGCCAAGGACGCCAAGGGCAAGCCCCGTAAGCAGCCGTTCTTCCTCCATCTGGCCGACGGGCAGAAGCTGGCCCTGGGCGGGGTCTACGAGTTCTGGCGCGACCCGGAGCAGGACCCCGAGGACCCGGCCGCCTGGCTGGTCAGCTTCGCGGTGATCACCACCGCCGCCGAGCCCGGCCTGGACACCGTTCACGACCGGATGCCGCTGGTACTGCCCGCGGACCGCTGGGCCGACTGGCTGGACCCGACCAACCAGGACGCCGCGAGCGTCCATGATCTGACCGTTGACCTGCCGGCCGGACGGTTCGCCGCGCTGCCGGTCACCCACCGGGTGAACTCGGTCCGCAACGATGGTCCCGAGCTCCTCGAGCCCGCCCCGATGGACAGCCTGATCGGGGTGGTCGACCCGGCCACCGGTGAGCTGATCGGCGGCCCCGAGAGCGAAGCGCTGTTCTGAAAGGCCTTCGAGCAAAGGACGATTGATGCCAGTGGACGTCGCAAGTCCGGTGTTGGAGATCGAGACTCCGCTGGGGCCGGCTCGCGCTCACCTGTTCACGCCCGAGGAGCCCGTCGGCCGGATCGTGCTCGGTCATGGCGCCGGGGGTGGGATCGGCGCGGCCGATCTGGTCGCGGTGCAGAAGGCTGCCGTCGCGGCCGGCTGGCAGGCCGTCCTGGTGGAACAGCCGTGGCGGGTGGCCGGCAAGAAGGTGGCCGCACCGCCGCCCAAGCTGGACATCGGCTGGCATGCGGTGTTCGAAGGGCTTCCCGCGCTGGACGTGCCCCTGGTGGTCGGCGGCCGTAGCGCGGGTGCTCGGGTGGCCTGCCGTACTGCGGCCGAGCTGGGCGCCCGGGCGGTCTGCTGCCTGGCCTTTCCGCTGCATCCGCCCGGCAAGCCGGAGAAGTCCCGGGCCTTCGAACTGGCGATGCCGCACCAGCACGGCATCGAGGTGCTGGTGGTGCAGGGCGAGAAGGACCCGTTCGGCGGATGGGCCGAGGTGGAGGCCGAGAACCTGCCCGGTGTCGAGGTGGCCCGGGTCGAGGGCGATCACTCGCTGAAGAAGTACGGCCCGGTCGCGGCCGCCGTGGCGGCCCGCCTGACCAACTGGGTCTCAGCCCCGGAATGACCTTGCAGCATCGGCTGTTGTGCTCTCTGTGCAGGCGGTCAGCGACCCACGTGCCCGGGCGTGTCGGACCCCGACGACCGGCCTGCCGCCAAGGCGTTCGCGAAGAGTGAGGAGTACGCCGTTGCTACTCGTGACGACGGTCGAGGAACGGCCGACCGGGGCAGATCGGTCGTCCGGTCAGTCCACAGGCCGAACCTGGGAGGGTAAAGCCGCTCCGGTGCAGCTAGGCTCGTCGGTGATGGATACCCAAGCGGGTCGCGCACCGGCGACCGAGAATCCACAGGAGCGGTCCGCCCGCTTCGAGCGGGATGCCCTGCAGTACCTGGACCAGCTCTACTCTGCGGCCCTGCGGATGACGCGTAACCCGGCGGATGCCGAGGACCTCGTCCAGGAGACGTTCACCAAGGCCTTCGCGTCCTTCCACCAGTACCAGCCCGGGACCAACCTGAAGGCCTGGCTGTACCGGATCCTGACCAATGCGTACATCAACACGTACCGCAAGAAGCAGCGCGAGCCCCAGCAGGCGCAGACCGACGAGATCGAGGACTGGCAGATCGCCCGGGCCGGCTCGCACACCTCGACCGGGCTGCGCTCGGCCGAGGCCGAGGCGCTGGACCGGCTGCCCGACTCGGACGTGAAGGAAGCGCTGCAGCGGATCCCCGAGGAGTTCCGGATCGCGGTCTACCTGGCCGATGTCGAGGGCTTCGCCTACCGCGAGATCGCCGAGATCATGGGTACCCCGATCGGCACCGTGATGTCCCGGCTGCACCGCGGCCGGCGGCAGCTGCGCGACCTGCTCGAGGAGTACGCTGCCGAACGTGGCATCGTGGCCACGCGATCCCAGGGTGGTGCGGCATGAGCGTCTGCGGAGAACCCGACTGCTCGAAGGTGCTGGCCCAGGTCTACGAGTACCTGGACGGAGAGCTCGGTGAGGCCGAGCTCGACGAGATCCGCCACCACCTGGACGACTGCTCGCCCTGCCTGCAGCAGTACGACCTGGACGTGGCGCTGAAGGCCCTGGTGCGGCGCTGCTGCAAGGAGACCGCCCCGGCGGACCTGCGTGAGCGCATCATGATCAAGATCACCGAGGTCCAGATCGAGCTGAACAACTAGCTCTGGTCCCGGACACGAAGAAAGGCGCTGCTCCCGCTGGGGGCAGCGCCTTTTTCGCTGGTGCTGACGTCTGCTGACGCGCAGGCTCAGGCGTTGGGACGGCGACCGTGGTTGGCCGCGCTGCCCTTGCGCGAGCGGCGCTTGCGACCGCGCTTGCTCATGGCATTCTCCTTGTCTTCGACTCCCACTATCTTGACAGATCGGGGCTGGTGCTCCGGACTGGTGCCGGGCGTCCCCCGTTCAGGTTCCTCAAGATTTGCTCACGCACGCCGATGGAAACCGACGTGAGCCAGCCCCCTGCGTCCGTGGTGCCCTTCCTGAGGGCGCTGTCCGAGTTGTTCGGTTCGGACCTGCACTGCAAGGTCGGCTCCCCGCCGCGGATCCGGATCGACGGCAAGCTGCGCCGGCTGGACGTGCCCGCGCTGCGTCCCGCCGACACCGAGGCGATGGTGGCCGAGGTGCTGCGCGACGATCTGCGGGCCCAGTTCGAGGCGACCAACGAGGCCGACTTCGCCTACTCGCTGAGCGGGGTCGGGCGCTACCGGGTCAACGCGTTCCGCCAGCGCGGCTCGGTCGGGCTGGTGTTCCGGCGGGTCAACGTCGGGGCGATCCCGCTGGACAAGCTTGGCGTGCCCGACGTGATCGGCCGTCTGGCCCTGGAACCGCGTGGGCTGGTGCTGGTCACCGGCCCCACCGGCTCGGGTAAGACCACCACGCTGGCCGGCATGGTGGACAAGATCAACTCCGAGCGTGAAGTCCACCTGGTCACCGTGGAGGACCCGATCGAGGTGCTGCACGAGGACAAGCTGGCGATGATCAACCAGCGCGAGGTCCGGGTGGACACCGAGAACTTCGGGGTGGCCCTGCGGGCGGCGATGCGCCAGGACCCGGACGTGATCCTGATCGGCGAGATGCGTGACCAGGAGACCGTGCACTCGGCCCTGGCGGCGGCCGAGACCGGGCACTTCGTGATGTCCACGCTGCACACCCAGGACGCCAAGGAGACGATCACCCGGATCATCGACTTCTTCCCGCCGCACGAGCAGAAGCAGATCCGGCTGTCGCTGGCCGGGGCGCTGAAGGGGATCGTCTGCCAGCGGCTGGTGCCGCGCGCCGACGGCTCGGGGCGGGCTCTGGCGATGGAGGTCTGCGTGAACACCGGTCGGATCGCCGATGCGATCGCCGACCCGGACAAGACCGCCACGATCGGCGAGCTGATCAAGGAGGGCGGCTTCTACGGGATGCAGTCCTTCGACATGCACCTGGTCGAGCTGATCCGCGACGGGGTGGTCAGCCTGCACGACGGGATGGCGGTGGCCAGCAACCCGCACGACCTCACGGTCGAGTTGCGGCGGCTGGGTCTGGTGGCCTGAGAGCGGCCGGCGACCACATCGTCCGTTGCTCTTAAAAGCTTTTGGACGTTGTGCGCACCGATCGCGGCCGACTGCGGCTTTCTCGCGGCGAGGGGTCCGTAGGAGGTGGACGGCGGGGTCCCGTTCCGCCCTCCACCTCCTACGGGCTCACCCGGTCTCGTCGTCGTGACCAGGGAGCTGGGGCGTCGTGACTGCCCTCGCGACGCCCGATTGGTCCATTATCAAGTTGTTACATTTAAAGCGCGACTCGTAGACACTGTGGCGTGGGTCACTGCTTGCTCCGGGCCCTGTGGCCAGGGACGACGAAGCCCGGCCGATCCACAGGTGGACCGGCCGGGCTTCGTGCGTCAGAACCGGAGATCAGGCCTTCTTGGTCTCCCAGAAGATCTCGGCGATCTCGTCGATCTTGGCCAGCAGCTGGTCGGCCACGGCCACGTCGGTGCTGCCCTTCGTGCCGCCGGCCCCGGCCAGCTTGGTGGCCTCGTTGAACAGGCCGTGCAGCTGCGGGTACTTCTCGAAGTGAGGCGGCTTGAAGTAGTCGGTCCACAGCACCCACAGGTGGTGCTTGACCAGGTCGCTGCGCTCCTCCTTGATCGAGACCGCGCGGCCCTTGAAGACCGCGTCGTCGGAGGCGTGGTACTTCTCGATGCAGGCCTTGACCGACTGGGCCTCGATCTTGGCCTGGGCCGGGTCGTAGACACCGCACGGAAGGTCGCAGTGGGCGCTGACCTCGGTCGCGGTGAAGGCGTTGAGGAACCGCGAGAGCATGGGTACTCCTTTTTGCGCGAGGCTAGAGGCTTAGGACTCGTAACCTACTCCGGGCCCTACCCCTGTGCGCGTCGCGGGGCCGTGATCTTGCCCGGGTCGGGCCACAGCCGGAACAGGGCGATGGCCAGCACATCCGCGTCGGGCACCGCTCCCACCTGCCAGGAATCCACACCCTCAGCCGGGTTGTCCCGCTCCACCCACCAGGCATCCTGCTCCCGGAAGGCCAGACGCTTCACCGAGAGCGGCCTACCCCCGGGCAGCCGCACAACCGCCACCGCGCCCGGGCGTGCCGCCCGTACGGCCGCCCGGTCCCAGCGCACCACCAGGCGATCGCCGTCACGCAGATGCGGCTCCATCGACCGGCCGCGCACCAGCACCTGACCCACCGGCAACAACGGCCTGAACCCGTCTCCGCTCATCCCACTCCCTCTCGCCCACCCCTCACCCCCCACTCCCTCTCCCCCCCCCCCCCCCCCCCCCCACATCCGTAAA
>NZ_JAJOMB010000013.1 GCF_021129305.1 Kineosporia babensis
GAGGGGGGAGAGGGGGGGGGGGGGGGGCCGCCGCGGCGGGGGCCCGGCCCCGCCTGCTTGTGAGCTCACGATGCCTACACTCGAACCCGTGACTTCCTACCTCGACCATGCGGCGACCACGCCGATGCGGCCCGAAGCGGTGGCGGCGATGGCTGAGGAAATGGCGTACGCCGGCAACGCCTCGTCCCTTCACTCCTCCGGCCGGCGGGCCCGCCGGGTGGTCGAGGAGGCGCGCGAGCAGATCGGCGTGGCCCTGGGGGCCAGCCCCAGCGAAGTGATCTTCACCGCCGGCGGTACCGAGTCGGACAACCTGGCGGTCAAGGGCCTGTTCTGGGCCCGCCGGGCCGCCGACCAGGGCCGTCGCACGATCGTGGCCACTCCGACCGAGCACCACGCGGTGCTCGATCCGCTGGAGTGGCTGGTCAAGCACGAAGCGGCGGACGTGCGCTGGGCACCGGTCGATCGCGCGGGGCGCGTCGATCTGGACGGTCTCGAACAGCTTTTGGACGAGGTGGGCGAGTCGGTCTCGCTGGTCACCGTGATGTGGGCGAACAACGAGGTCGGGACGGTACAGCCGATCGCCCAGATCGCGGAACTGGCGCACCGGCACGGCATCCCGGTTCACACCGACGCGATCCAGGCCGCCGGGCACCTGCCGTTGGACTTCACCGCCAGCGGGGTCGACTGCCTGAGCATCAGCGGGCACAAGCTGGGCGGGCCGATCTCTTCCGGAGCGCTGCTGGCCCGGCGCGGGCTGGACGTGGTGCCGGGTATGCACGGCGGCGGGCAGGAACGCGGCATTCGCTCCGGCACCCTCGACGTACCTGCCCTGCGCGCCTTCGCCCTGGCCGCCACCCTGGCGGTGGAGGCCCAGCCGACCGAGAGCGAGCGGATCGCGGCGCTGCGCAACGATCTGGTGCGGGCAGTCTGGGACGCCGTGCCGGACGCGGTTCTCAACGGAGCCGTCCCGCGCGAACTGGACGGTCTGGGACCGACGCTCGCACCTGCGTCCTCTGCTGTGAGACTGCCGGGCAACGCGCACTTCACCTTCCCCGGCTGCGAGGGCGACTCCCTGCTCTACCTGCTCGATGCGCGCGGGGTGGAATGTTCCACCGGTTCGGCCTGCCAGGCGGGAGTACCTCAGCCCAGCCATGTGTTGCTGGCCATGGGCGTGCCCGAGGCCACCGCCCGGGGCGCGCTGCGGTTCTCCCTGGGGCACACCTCCACAGCGTCCGACGTCGCCGCCCTGGCCGAGGCGATCGGGCCGGTGGTGGACCGGGCCCGGGGAGCGGGCATGAGCTCCGCCCCGACGAAGCAGAAGCAGGCCGAAGAGGTAAAGCGATGAGAGTTCTGGCGGCGATGAGCGGCGGGGTCGACTCGGCCGTGGCCGCGGCCCGCGCGGTCGACGCCGGTCACGAGGTGGTCGGCGTGCACCTGGCGCTGGCCCGTAACCCCGAGACGCTGCGGGCCGGTGCGCGCGGTTGCTGCACGATCGAGGACTCGGGGGACGCCCGCCGGGTGGCCGACGTGCTCGGCATCCCGTTCTACATCTGGGACCTGGCCGAGCGGTTCCAGCAGGACGTGATCGAGGACTTCGTGGCCGAGTACCGCTCCGGCCGCACCCCCAACCCGTGCGTGCGCTGCAACCAGAAGATCAAGTTCGCGGCGCTGCTGGACAAGGCCGTCGCGCTGGGTTTCGACGCGGTCAGCACCGGGCACTACGCGCAGATGATCGACGGCCCGCACGGCCGCGAGCTGCACCGGGCCGTGGACATGGGCAAGGATCAGTCGTACGTGCTGGCCGTGCTGGAGCCCGAGCGCCTGGCCCGCTCGATCTTCCCGCTGGGCGACACCCTGAAGGAAGACGTGCGCAAGGAGGCCGCCGAGCGCGGTCTGCGAGTGGCGAAGAAGCCGGACAGCCACGACATCTGCTTCATCTCCGACGGTGACACCCAGGGCTTCCTGGCCAAGCACCTCGGCGAGCAGCCCGGCAAGATCGTGGACACCAGCGGCGAGCAGCTGGGCGAGCACTCCGGCGCCTACGGCTTCACCGTGGGTCAGCGGCGAGGCCTGTCCATCGGCCGCCCCGCCGCCGACGGCAAACCGCGCTACGTGCTGTCGATCGAGCCGGTCTCGAACACCGTGGTCGTGGGTTCGGCCGAGGAGCTGAAGGTCAGCGGCATCACCGGTGCCGAGGCCACCTGGTGCGCCCCGGTGCCCGAGCCCGGCGCCGAGTTGCACGTCCAGGTACGGGCGCACGGCCGGGCGGTGCCGGCCCGGCTGGTCTCCGCCTCGGTTCCCGAGCCTTCCGGCGCGGTGCAGACGCTGCCGAGCACGGTGGATGTGGAGCTGATCGAGCCGATCGCGGGGGTTGCCGCCGGGCAGACTCTGGTGCTGTACCGGGGCACTCAGGTGATCGGATCGTCCACCATCAGCGCCACCAGCTGAACCGGCCCGCCCTGATTCTTCGCGTTTCGCCTGCTACGTAAGGTGTGGGTCGTGTCGATCGCCCGACCGTCCCGTGACGTGCTGCTGGCCCTGGTTCTCGCGGTGGCCGCGTTCATCCCCGGCAACGGCACGTTCGCCGCGGTGATGGGTGCGCAGGAGTTGCGCGATCAGGACGCGGACTGGCTCTCGGCGCTCCTGATCCTGGCCCAGTGCCTGCCTCTGGTTCTGCGCCGCACCCGGCCCGCGCTCTGCCTGGGCCTGGTCGGAGCCGCCTTCGCGGCGTATCAGTTGCTGGGCTACCAGCCGAGTTCCGCCGGGCTCAGTCTGTACCTGGCGCTGTACAGCGTGGGTGCGCATCTGACCCGGCGGCGGTTCGAAGTGGTTGTCGCAGCCGGGGTTTCGTACCTCGTAGTGGCGGTGGTGCTGCTGCAGGGCCCCTATGCCGAGCGGCCGATCGACGCGGTGACCTTCGTACCCGTGCTGGCGCTGTTCTGGCTGATCGGGGAGGGCGTGCGGGCGCGGGCCAATGCCGAGGCCGCGCGCCGGGCGGCCCAAGAGCGTGAGGCGGTGGCCGCCGAACGGGCCCGGATCGCCCGGGAACTGCACGATGTGGTGACTCATCACGTCACGGCCATGGTGGTGCAGTCCGAGGCACTTCCCTTTCTGCTGCCGCACAACCCCGACAAGGTGCGCGTGGGCCTGGCCACGATCAGCACCACCGGCCGGTCCGCGATGACCGACCTGCGCGAACTGCTCGACGTGCTGCACGACCCGGGCACCCCGATCGAGAGCACCCCGGCCCGCGAAGGCCTGGAAACCCTGATCGAGCGCGCCCGTTCGGCCGGCCAGCCGATCGAGTTCACCCAGCACGGCGAGGCCGGGACCCTGCCCACCGGCCTGGCGCTGGCCCTGCAACGTGTGGTGCAGGAGTCGCTGACCAATGCCCTGAAGCACGCTCCCGGTCGTGCTGTGGACGTCACGCTTACCTATTCCCCGGATGCAGTAGACCTCGCCGTGGTGACCACGCCGGGCTCGACCGTGCGTCGTCGGCCCTGGGCGCGTTCGGGGCGGGGCATTGCG
Organism: Kineosporia babensis; assembly: GCF_021129305.1. Classification (GTDB taxonomy): domain Bacteria; phylum Actinomycetota; class Actinomycetes; order Actinomycetales; family Kineosporiaceae; genus Kineosporia; species Kineosporia babensis. The sequence continues at coordinate 3,529 of NZ_JAJOMB010000013.1, forward strand.
GGGATGCGCGACCGGGTGGCTGCTTTCGGCGGTGAGCTGACCGCTGGGGGAGACGCCGACGGGAGCTTCGCAGTGCGGGCGTGGCTGCCGCGCAAGAGCGTAGCGACAAGGGGCGGATGAGCTTCCACCCCGGCATCACGACGGAGGCTCGTTTTAGCCGGGCGGCTGCATGAGCCAGAAGCGACTGCCCCAGGGGTCGCGGAGCGAGGCCATCCGGCCGAACGGGGACTCGAAGTCGCGGCGGACGATCCGGCCGCCGGTGGACTCGGCGAACTCCAGGGCCGCGGTGATGTCGCGGACCTGGAAATACACCAGCCAATAAGGGGCGGCGTCGTCCTCGCCCATCATCGGACCCATCCCGCCCAGAGGCCATTCCTCGTCCGGGTGGGCAAAAGTCTGGTAGCTGCTGTCCGCCTCCATCTCGGCCGGCAGTGCTTCGTTGCGGAAGTCGAAGAGCTTGCCGTAGAAGGCTCGGGCCACAGTGGGATTCGGCGTGCGTAGGTCATCCCAGACGAATGAACCGGGGTCGCGCACGTAGGCCGCGCCGATGGATTCACCTGCCTGCCAGAGCCCGAACGGAGCGCCGGTCGGGTCGCAGGCGACGGCGCGATGCCCCCGGGAGCCAGATGCCTGGGGCTGCAGCAGAATCTGCCCGTTGTTGGCGTTTACGGCTTCCAGGGAGGCATTGAGGTTGTCCGTGGCGAAATAGTTCAGCCAGCCGGTGGGCCGTCCGGTCTCCTCGCTGGGGCTGTGCAGGATGTCCTCGTGGATCTCCCTGATGCCGGAAGCTTCTACCCCGTCCACGGTGGCCAGTACTAGCGCATGATCGGACGTAGAGCGTTCGAACGACCAGCCCAGCAAAGGCCCGTAGAACGCCTTGGCTGCTTCCACGTCTTCCACTGCGAGTTCGGTCCAGCACGGTGTGCCCGCGCGCCAGCGTTCGGTGCGGATTCCCACGTACGCCTCCCGTCTGCGTCGGGCGCTGCGCGCAGCGTCCGTCCCCTCGAATCGTGCGGATAGTAACCGCTCGATCACCGTACTGCGCGGAGCTAGGGAGTGTTTTGGAAGTCGCTGCCGTAGCGAGGAGGTGCCCGGTGGTCGTCTGGCAAGCCGTTGGAGCGCCCTCGTAGCGGTGTTCTACGTGGGCGTTCCAACGGCGCAGTCCAGGCGGCCACCGGGTGCCCCGCAGTAGGCATGGACTTCCAAAACACGACCTAGCCTGGCAGGAGGGTCGGGAAGGGGTGAATGCATGACGGTGGTGGGGCCAGGGGAGATGCTGGCTACCCATGGGCGAACGGTTTACCCCCGAGGCGCGGATCCCGGGCGGCAGGCTTTCGTCGAAGGACGCGAGCGGCGGCGTTTCGCTGAACGGCTTGCCGATGCGCAAAGGGCGGCGCAACTGCCGGAGGGGAGGGCTCGTCATCTGGTGGAGCGTTTCGCGCCCCTGCAGGGAATTGGTGGCCTGACGTTGTACCTGGGCGAGGGGGAGTTGCTGGCCCGGTTGTACGGGGCAGTGATCGATCTGGTGCCTGAGTTGGTCCCCGCGGCAACAGATCTCGCCGAGGCTGCCGAACTGGGCGAGGAATCGGTGGTCGATCTGCTGCTCGCGGAGGTGGATCGAGACGTCCGTTTGCTGCTCGACGAGACCCCGGAGCGACTTTGGGCGGTGCTCGGAGTGCGTTCACCGGTCAGCTCTTTCGTTGGGGTAAGGCAGATTCTGGACGCGCTGCTCGTGGTCGCAGACGACGGTCACGCTCCTGGTACGCGGGTACGGATGCTGGCCGGGTCGGCTGCAGGGAGGGTCGGCACGGTGGTCGGGGCGGTGTGGGGCTCGCAGGGGGCGCCGGTTGGGTACCGCATTTGGGACGATGTGAGCGGCGTAGAGCTCGGAGCTGCCACCGGGGATCTGGTTGTGCTGGCGGGGCAGGAGTGCCTGGGGCGTTAGTTCTCAAATCAGGGACGGTGTGGTCGCCCTCCAGGAGGGGCTGCGGCTTCGCGGGGAGCACGGCGTTTTGGGGGCTGCGGGCACCGTAGGCTCAGGGTGTGTCGTCGTCCTCTTTCCTGCATCTGCCCGGTGACCTCCCGCTCGACCTGCCCGGCGACGAGCCGGAGAACCAGGTGACGATCGGTCCGGCGGCCGCCTCCGGCATCGGCTCGTGGCCGGGTACCGACGTTGTCGACACCATGCGCATCACGTTCGGTGAGCTCGGCGAGGCGCCGGCCATCCCGTATCTCCCGGAGTTGCCTGCTCGTGGTCCCGGTGCGGACATGATCGGCCGGGGTGCCGGGCTGCTCGTCGACCTGCCGGTGGACCTGCAGCCCTCGGGCTGGCGCCTGGTCGATCACCCGGGCCGTGACCACAAGCGCACCAGGGCCTGGCTGCGGCAGGACCTGGACGTACTGGCGGAGATCGGTGACAGCTACGAGGGCCTGCTGAAGCTGCAGGTCACCGGCCCCTGGACGCTCGCTGCGAACCTCTGGCTGCCCCGCCTGGAACGGGTCGTGGTGGATCCGGGTGCCTGCCGGGACCTGATCGCCTCGCTCGCCGAAGGCCTGTCCCAGCACCTTCAGGAAGTGGCCCGGCTGCTGCCCAGGGCCCAACTGCTGCTGCAGGTGGACGAGCCCTCGGTGCCGGCCGTGCTGGACGGCTCGCTGCCCACCGCCAGCGGGTTCGGCCGGTTGCGGGCGATCGAGGAGCCGGTCGTGATCGAAGGCCTGACCACCGTGCTGGAAGCCGCGCGATCCGCCGGGGCGGTGCGCACCATCATCCACAGTTGTGCTCCCAAGCCGCCCGTGCGCACTCTGCTGCGTACCGGCGCGGACGCCCTAGCCCTGGACATCAGCCTGCTCGACACCCAGCGCTGGGAGCAGATGGCCGAGGCGACCGAGAACGGGACCACCCTCTGGGCCGGCGCTGTGCCGACAACCGGTGCTGCTCGTCCGCAAGCAGTTGCCGACGCGATCTGGAACCCCTGGCGCAAGCTCGGCCTGGATCCCAAGTCGGCCGCCGACGTGGTGCTGACCCCGGCCTGCGGACTGGCGGGATCTTCGCCGCAGCAGGCCCGTTCGGCGCTGAAGGTGGCGCGCGAGGCAGCCCGGATCCTGGCCGACCGGGCCTTCGAGTAGCCCGCGGGGACTTTCCGCCGCGAAACTGTCGGTGGGTCGCGGTTGAATGTGCTCGTGGCCGAATCAGACGTGAGCGCAGCGCAGGAACTGCCCGAGGGCGGTATCACCGCGGCCCCCGCGGAGATTCCGGAAGATGCCCGGCACCGGTGGGCCGACCTGGCCGAGCAGATCCAGGGGCACCGGTTCGCGTACTACGTGCGGGATTCGCCGTCGATCTCGGACGGCGAGTTCGACGCGCTGATGAAACAGCTCGAGGAGCTGGAGGAGCAGTTCCCCGGTCTGCGCACCCCCGAGTCGCCCACCCAGCAGGTCGGTGGCACCTGGTCCACCGACTTCGAGCCGGTCGATCACCTGGAGCGGATGCTCAGCCTGGACAACGCGTTCAGCGTCGAGGAACTGCGGGAATGGGCGGCCCGGGTGGAGCGGGAGGCGGGCCCGGTCGGCTACCTGTGCGAGCTGAAGATCGACGGGCTGGCGGTGAACCTGCTCTACGAGGACGGCCGGCTGGTGCGCGCGGCCACCCGGGGCGACGGCCGGACGGGTGAAGACGTCACGCTCAACGTGCGCACCATCCGGGGCGTCCCGCACACCCTCACCACGGTCGAGGGGGTGCCGTTCCCGCAGCGGGTAGAGGTGCGCGGCGAGGTGTTCTTCCCGATCGAGGCGTTCGCCGAACTGAACGCCAAGCTGGTCGAGGCGGGCAAGGCGCCGTTCGCCAACCCGCGTAATGCCGCGGCCGGTTCGCTGCGGATGAAGGATCCGCGGGTCACCGCCACCCGGCCGCTGCGGATGCTGGTGCACGGCCTGGGCGCCCGTACCGGCTTCGACATCACTTCCCAGTCGCAGAGTTACGACCTGCTGAAGGCCTGGGGGCTGCCCACCTCCAGCACCTACCGGGTGGTCGGCGGGGTGGACGAGGTGGTGCAGTTCATCGAGCACTTCGGTGAGCACCGGCACGATCAGATCCACGAGATCGACGGTGTGGTGGTCAAGGTCGACGCGGTGGCGCAGCAACGCCGGCTCGGGGCCACCAGTCGGGCGCCGCGCTGGGCGATCGCGTTCAAGTACCCGCCCGAGGAGGTCACCACCAAACTGCTGGACATCCAGGTGCAGATCGGCCGGACCGGCCGGGCCACGCCGCAGGGCGTGATGGAACCGGTGACGGTGGCCGGGTCCAAGGTCGGTTACGCCACGCTGCACAACGCTTTCGAAGTGAAGCGCAAGGGTGTGCTGATCGGCGACACGGTGGTGCTGCGCAAGGCCGGTGACGTGATCCCGGAGATCGTCGGGCCGGTGGCCGAGGTCCGGGACGGCAGCGAGCGCGAGTTCGTCATGCCCACCCACTGCCCCGAGTGCGGCACCGAGTTGCGTTACGAGAAGGAGGGCGAGAAGGACATCCGCTGTCCCAACGCCCGCACCTGCCCGGCCCAGTTGCGCGAGCGGCTGTTCCACGTGGCCGGCCGGGGCGCCTTCGACATCGAGGCCCTGGGCTGGGAGGCCGCGATCGGCCTGCTCCAGGCCGGCGCTGTGCAGAACGAGGGCGACCTGTTCGACCTCACCCCCGAGATCCTGCGCACCGTGCCGCTTTACACCCGTAAAGACGGCGAGCTCTCGGCGAACGGCCGCAAGCTGCTCGACAACCTGCAGAAGGCCAAGGAACAGCCGTTGTGGCGGGTGCTCGTGGCCTTGTCCATCCGGCACGTGGGGCCCACCGCGGCCCGGGCACTGGCCCAGTCGCTGGGCTCGATGGAACGTATCCGCGCGGCCTCACAGGAAGAACTGGCGGCCGTCGACGGGTGCGGGCCGGTCATCGCCGAGGCGGTGAAGGAGTGGTTCGAGGTCGACTGGCACGCCGACGTGGTGCGCCGCTGGGCCGAGGCCGGGGTGCGGATGGCCGACGAGACGGACGAGTCGGTGCCGCGCACGCTGGAGGGGATCACCGTGGTGGTCACCGGCTCGCTGGAGACCTTCAGCCGGGACGAGGCCAAGGAGGCGATCCTGAGCCGGGGTGGCAAGGCCTCGGGCAGCGTGTCGAAGAAGACGCACTTCGTGGTGGCCGGTGAGAGCGCGGGCACCAAGTACGACAAGGCGATTCAGTTGGGCGTGCCGGTGCTCGACGAGGCGGGCTTCCGGCTGCTGCTGGAGCAGGGGCCGGATGCGGTCACCCCGGCGGAAAGCGAGGAGGGGCATCCGGGAGGCGGGGACGGCTCGGTGGGCGAGGAGAAATGACTGAAGACGTCGGGGCTCCGGGGAGGTGCGACCGGCGGCGATGGTGACGTGCGTGCGGCGGTGACGCTGCGGTTGGTGTGATTTGCTCGGGGAGGTGCAACGCGGGGCAAGCGGAAGGCGTCTGCTGGCTGTGTTCGAGAGCGGGCAGTTCACCAGCGCCACTGGCCCAGATTCCGGGGGCCAGGGTTCTGGCTCTCAGCAGATTTCTCGAGAGCAGGGTTCTCCGGAGCAGGGTTCTCAGGAGCTGAGTCTTCCGGAGCAGGGCTCGGAGCGGCCGTCGTGGCTGCGGCGCTGGGTGGTGAACCCAACTGTCACGGTCTTCACCGCGATCAACGTCCATGTCGTGCAGCCCGGGGTGGCGTTGGCCGGTCTGCTGGTCCGGCTCTTCTACCGCTACGTCCTGTGCCCCATCGGCTGGAGCCTGCGCTGGATCTGGCGGCGGGTGATCGGACCGGTACTGGAACTGCTGTCGCTCATCGCCGACCTGTTCTCCTTCGTGTTCCACGTGGTGCTGTTGCCGTTCCGCCTGATCGGCCGGCTGCTCGACTGGTAGCCGTGTCTGCCACGTCTCACCGAAACTGTGCAACGGCGGCCCGGACGCGGACGTCTGCACGCACGTGAGCACGCAGCCCGATCAGCCGTTCCGGACCGAGGCGGAAGTTCCGGTCCTGATCCGGGCTTTCGCCGTGGTCTTCGTCCTTCCGTTCCGGCTGGCCTGGGAACTGCTCCTGGTCCTGGCCCGGCGGGTGGACCGGTACCTGCTCAAGCCGCTCGGCCGGGTCTTCGTCCTGCTCGTGGTGGCACCGCTGGTCTGGGTCTGGCAGCGGGTGGTGGTTGCCACGGCCCGGTTCCTGCTGCAGTACCTGGTGATCGTGCCGGGAGCGTTCATCTGGCGCTACCTCGTCGTGCTGCCCAGCGCATTCCTGTGGCACTACCTGGTGGAGATCCCCGCGGCGTTCGTCTGTCGCTACCTGGTTCTGGCCCCGATGGCTTTCGTGTGGCGCTATCTGGTGGTGCCGCCGCTCAGCTTCGTCTGGCGCTATCTGATCGCAGCGCCGGGGGCGTTCCTGTGGCGCTACCTGGTCGTGCTGCCCGGCACGTTCGTGTGGCACTACCTGGTGGAGATCCCGGCATTGTTCGTCTGGCGGTATCTGGTGGTGACGCCGGCAGTCTTCGCCTGGCAGAACCTGATCGTCGCGCCAGCCGGATTCGCCTGGCGGTACCTGGTCGTGGCCCCGGCCGTGCTGGCCTGGGCCTATCTGGTCGTGGCGCCGAGTGTCCTCCTCTGGCAGTACCTGGTGGTCGTTCCCGGCCGCTTCGTCTGGCATCAGGTGCTCAGGCCGCTGAACCGTCTGCTGAATGCTCTGTTCGCGTACCTGGTGGTCAGGCCGATCGTCTGGGTGCTGACCAAGTTCTACGAGTACGTCCTGCTGCCGGGCTGGCGGGGAGCCGGCCGGCTGCTGCGCTTCCTGTACCGCCTGACCCTGCGTCCGATGTTCCGGGCCGTCGGCTGGGTCTGGCGCAACACCGTGGTAGCCGCCGCCCGCACGTTCCGGATCGCGCTGCGCCAGACCGGTAGCGCCGTGCGCAGCTTCCTGCGGGCGATCCCCTGAAGCGGCTGCCGGTACGTCCCAAATCGGTAGAAGGCACTGGGCGAACCCGGCCGATCATGATGGGATTCGCCGATGGACGCTGACGTCATCGTGGTGGGAGCCGGCCTGGCCGGTCTGGTAGCGACAGCCGAGCTCGCGGCCGCGGGCAAGCGGGTGCTGCTGCTGGACCAGGAGGGCGAGCAGAACCTCGGTGGCCAGGCGTTCTGGTCGTTCGGCGGGCTGTTCCTGATCGACTCGCCCGAGCAGCGCCGGATGAAGGTCCGCGACTCGCACGAGCTGGCCTGGCAGGACTGGCAGGACACGGCCGGGTTCGACCGCGAGGAGGACCACTGGCCCCGGCGCTGGGCCGAGGCGTACGTCAACTTCGCCGCCGGGGAGAAGCGGGCCTGGTTGTCCGGGCTCGGGGTCAAGTGGTTCCCGCTGGTCGGCTGGGCTGAGCGGGGTGAAGGGCGCGCCGGAAGCCTGGGCAACACGGTTCCCCGCTTCCACATCACCTGGGGCACCGGGCCCGGCGTGGTCGAGCCGTTCGAGCGCCGCGTGCGTCAGGCGGTGGCCGAGGGCACGGTCACGCTCGCCTTCCGGCACCGGGTGAACGAGCTGACCACCGACAACGGCACGGTCACCGGTGTCCGCGGCACGCTGCTCGCCCCCGACCAGCGTCCCCGCGGTGTCTCCGGCAACCGGCGTGAGGTCGGCGAGTTCAGCTACCAGGCCCAGGCCGTGATCGTCACCTCTGGGGGCATCGGTGGCAACCATGAGCTGGTGCGGGCGAACTGGCCGGAGCGGCTCGGGACGGCGCCGGAGACGATGGTCACCGGGGTCCCGGCCTACGTCGACGGCCGGATGATCCGGATCACCGAGGAAGCCGGCGGCACGGTGATCAACCCTGACCGGATGTGGCACTACACCGAGGGCCTCTACAACTGGGACGCGATCTGGCCCGGCCACGGCATCCGGATCCTGCCCGGCCCCTCGTCCCTCTGGATCGACGCCCTCGGCCGGCGGCTGCCCGCCCACCTCTACCCGGGCGCCGACACCCTCGGCACGCTGCAGCACCTGCGGGGCACCGGGCATGATCACAGCTGGTTCGTGCTCTCCGGCAAGATCGTCGAGAAGGAGTTCACCCTCAGCGGCTCCGAGCAGAACCCCGACCTGACCGAGAAGTCGATCCCGAAGCTGCTCGGCCGGATCAAGCCCGGCCCGGCCCGCCCGGTGCAGAACTTCCTCGACAACGGGGTGGATTTCGTCCAGGCCGCCACCCTGCCCGAGCTGGTGCAGGCGATGAACGCGACCACCGGCAACGACCTGCTCGACCTGGCCACGGTGGAGGCCTCAGTGCTGGAGCGGGACCGGCAGATCGTCGACCCGTCCTCGGCGGACGCGCAGGTGCTGGCGATCCGTGACCTGCGCAGCTACACCGGCTACCGGCTGCTGCGGACCGCCGCGGAGCAGCGTCTGCTCGACCCGAAGACCGGTCCGCTGATCGCGGTACGGCTGAGCGTGCTCACCCGCAAGACCCTGGGCGGGCTGCAGACCGACCTGGACGGGCGGGTGCTCGGAGCCGACGGGGAACCGGTACCCGGACTGTACGCAGCGGGGGAGTGCGCGGGTTTCGGTGGCGGGGGTATGCACGGCTACCGCGCTCTGGAAGGCACCTTCCTGGGCGGCTGCCTGTTCAGCGGGCGCACGGCGGGACGGGCCGCGGCCAAAGCCTTGTAGCCGGGTGACCTTCGCCCCTGGCGAACGGATTAACCTCCTGGATCCACACCTGAGGCAGGATGTGCCGCATGGCCGTCAGTCTGCGCCCAGGGCCGCCCCTGCGTTTTGTCACTCCGTCGATGACCCCGTCGCTGCAGCGCTTCATCCACAACGAGGCCAGCAGCGCCGCCGTGCTGCTCGCGGCCAGTGTGGTGGCACTGATCTGGGTCAACTCACCCTTCGGGGAGAGCTACCACCACCTCTGGGAGACCCCGATCCGGATGGCGGTGGGTGAGGCCGTCTTCGAGATGGACCTGCACCACTTCGTCAACGACGCCGCGATGGCCGTGTTCTTCATGGTGATCGGCCTGGAGGTGGCCCGTGAGACCACCGCCGGGGAACTGAGCGACCGGCGGATCATGAGCGTGCCGGCGATCGGTGCGATCGGCGGTCTGGCCGTGCCGATCGTGATCTACCTGATCATCAACTCGGTGTTCGGCGACGGCGGCGAGGCGATGCAGGGCTGGGGCATCGTGATGTCCACCGACACCGCGTTCGTGCTCGGCGTGCTCGCCCTGTTCGGCCCGCGCTGCCCGGACCGGCTGCGGATCTTCCTGCTGGCGCTGGCCGTGGTCGACGACATCGGGGCGATCGCGGTGATGGCGATCTTCTACTCCGACGACATCCAGATCGTGCCGTTGTTCGCGATGGTGGGGATCCTGGCGCTGTTCGGGGTGCTGCGCTGGATCGGCTACTGGAAGCTCACCCCCTACGTCATCCTCACGCTCGCCCTGTGGTTCGCGGCCTACGCCTGCGGTGTTCACCCCACCCTGGCCGGTGTGCTGGCGGGCCTGCTGATTCCGGCTTCTACCCCGGAGAACCGCAGCCGGGAACTGGTGGTCTTCGGCCGCGCCCTGATCGAGAACCCCTCGGCCTCCGGAGTGCGCCTGGCGAATCTGGCTGCCAACTCCACGGTCTCGGCCAACGAGCGCCTGCAGACCTGGCTGCACCCCTGGTCGGCGTTCGCCGTCATCCCCGCCTTCGGCCTGGCCAACGCGGGCGTGGAGCTCAGCTCGGAGACGATCGGGAGCGCCCTGACGTCGTCGGTGACGATCGGCGTCATCGTGGGTCTGCTGGTGGGTAACGGCCTGGGGATCACCATGTTCGCCATCGGAGCGCTGCGCTCGGGGGTAGGCATGTTGCCCGGCGGGGTACGTTACGGCCACCTGTTCGGCGCAGCGTTGCTGGCCGGGATCGGCTTCACCATCTCCCTGTTCATCACCGACCTGGCCTTCGACGACCAGGCGCTGCAGGACCAGGCCAAGATCGGCATCCTGGCGGGTTCGCTGCTGTCCGCGGTGGTCGGCGTGTGGGTGTTGCGGGTGATGGGCGAACGTATGCCGCTGTGCTCCCCGGCGGGCGACAGCGCTCCCCCCGAGCTCCCGCCGCTCCCGTGGACGGCACCGGACTACCCCCGCTCGTTCGGCCGCTAGCCGTTCCGGGACGAAACTGCCAACAAACCAAATGGCGGACGTTGTGCGCAAGGTGCGCACAACGTCCGCCATTTGGTGTGCGGGAGGAAACAACTGGGGACGTGGGCCTGCGAGGTGCGTACGACGTCCCCCATTGGTGTGCGGGGGAACGAAACAACAGGGGACGTTGCGCGCGCGAGGTGCGCACAACGTCTCCCATTCGGTTTAGCCGAGACCGAAGAAGCGCCGCCGGGGCGTGACCGACGCACTGCCGTTGGTCGCGCGGCGGATCGATGCGACATCCACCACGCCGGAATACGGCGCCCCGTCGATGAACAAGGTGGGGGTACCGGAAACGCCGCTGGCCACGCCGGCCGCGTAGTCGGCCTGCACCAGCGGCGCGTACTCCTGGGCGGCCTCGCCGACCGCCTTGTCGGGATCCGCACCCACGTACTCCGCGTACATCCGCAGATCACGGTCGGTGAGCCGGTTCTGGTTCTTGAACAGCTTGTGGTGCATCTTCCAGAACGCGTCGTTCCCGCTCGTGGCCTGCACCGACTCCGCGGCCAGAGCGGCGGTGAGGGCGAAGGGGTGCACCTCGAACAGCGGGAAGTTCTGGAAGACCAGACGGATCCGGCCCTCGGACGAATCGACCACCTCGTGCAGCACGGGGGCGGCACCGGCGCAGTAGGGGCACTCGTAGTCGCCGAACTCGACGATGCAGATCTCGGCCTCGGGGTTGCCGAACACGTGCCGGGCCGCGGCACTGATCGTGTCGCCCTCGGGCAGACCCGGCTCGGCAACCGCAGACGGGTCGACCTCACGGACGGCGACCGCGTTGAACGGGGGCAGTGCGGGCGTGCCCTCGTCGGTGTTCGTGGGTTCCACGTCCTGGGACACGGGGGTTGACCTCCGGTTCGGGGCTTTCAGGTTACGGACATGAAACGGCTGGGGCCGCTCCGGGCCTGCTGCGGGAGTCGTGCGTATGGGGCGGGTGGTGGTGACCGTAGACTGCCCTGGCATTTAGCAGAAGCAAGCAACACCACCGAACGCAAGGGAGCCTCTCCTCATGCCCGCGATCTCTCGCGATGAGGTGGCCCACCTCGCCGGACTGGCCCGGATCGAGATGAACGACGCGGAGCTGGACCGGATGGCCGGCCAGCTCGACGTCATTCTCGGCGCCGTGGCCCAGGTCCGTGAGGTGGCCGGGGACGACGTGCCCGCCACGTCGCACCCGATGCCACTCGTCAACGTGACCCGCCCGGACGTGCCGCGCCCCGGCCTGTCCGCGGAGCAGGCACTCGCGGGAGCCCCGGCCCAGCAGGAGCAGCGTTTCCGCGTTCCCCGCATCCTTGAGGAGGACTGATGAGCGAGCTGATCCGCCGCACCGCGGCCGAGCTCTCGGGCCTGCTCTCGTCCGGCGAGGTCTCCGCCGTCGAGGTCACCCAGGCCCATCTGGACCGGATCGCCCAGGTCGACGGGGACGTTCACGCGTTCCTGCACGTCGCCGGGGAGCAGGCGCTGGCCGAGGCCGCCGCCGTCGACACCGCCCGTAAGGCCGGTGAGCAGCTCGGTGCCCTGGCCGGGGTGCCGATCGCGGTCAAGGACGTGATGACCACGCAGGGCCTGCCCACCACGGCCGGCTCGAAGATGCTCGAGGGCTGGATCCCGCCGTACGACGCCACCGTCGTGCGCCGTCTCAAAGAGGCGCGGCTGGTCACCCTGGGCAAGACCAACATGGACGAGTTCGCGATGGGCTCCTCCACCGAGCACTCGGCCTACGGCGCCACCCACAACCCGTGGGACCTGGACCGGATCCCGGGCGGTTCCGGCGGTGGCTCGTCCGCCGCGCTGGCCGCGTTCGAGGCCCCGCTGGCCACCGGCACCGACACCGGTGGCTCGATCCGTCAGCCGGCGTCGGTCACCGGCACGGTCGGCGTGAAGCCGACCTACGGCGCGGTCTCCCGCTACGGACTGATCGCCCTGGCCTCCAGCCTGGACCAGGCCGGCCCGTGCGCCCGCACCGTGCTGGACACGGCGTTGCTGCACGAGGTGATGGCCGGGCACGACCCGCTGGACTCGACCAGCCTGACCGACGGTTACCCGGACGTCGTGGCCGCCGCCAAGGCCGGTGCGACCGAGGGCATCGCCGGGCTGAAGATCGGCGTGATCCGTGAGCTGCACGGCGGGGACGGCGGTTACCAGGCCGGCGTGATGGCCCGCTTCGACGAGTCGTTGGCCCTGCTGACCAAGGCCGGTGCCGAGATCGTCGAGGTCTCCTGCCCGAGCTTCACCGCGGCCCTGGCCGCGTACTACCTGATCCTGCCGAGCGAGGCCTCCAGCAACCTGGCCAAGTTCGACGCGATGCGTTACGGCCTGCGGGTCGGCCCGGCGGGCGTCGAGGCGCCCAGCGCCGAGCAGGTGATGGCCGCCACCCGGGCCGCCGGCTTCGGTGACGAGGTCAAGCGCCGGATCATCCTGGGCACCTACGCCCTGTCCTCCGGCTACTACGACGCCTACTACGGCTCGGCCCAGAAGGTGCGCACGCTGATCCAGCGCGACTTCGCCGCCGCCTTCGGGCAGGCCGACGTGCTGGTCAGCCCGACCAGCCCGACCACCGCGTTCAAGCTGGGCGCCAAGCTCGACGACCCGCTGTCGATGTACCTGCAGGACGTCGCCACCATCCCGGCCAACCTGGCCGGGGTGCCCGGGATGTCGCTGCCCTCCGGCCTGGCCGACGAGGACGGTCTGCCGGCCGGGATCCAGCTGCTGGCTCCCGCCCAGGCCGACGACCGGCTCTACCGGGTCGGCGCTGCCCTGGAGTCCCTGCTCGTGGAGAGCTGGGGCGGTCCCTTCCTGGCCAAGAACACCCTGGAGGCGATGAAGTGACCTCGCTCAGCCAGTTCGCCGAGGTCCTCGACTACGACGAGGCCCTCGAGAAGTTCGACCCGGTCCTCGGCCTCGAGGTGCACGTCGAGCTGAACACCCACACCAAGATGTTCTGCGGCTGCTCCACCGAGTTCGGCGCCGAGCCGAACACCCAGGTCTGCCCGGTCTGCCTGGGCCTGCCCGGCGCGCTGCCGGTGCTGAACCAGACCGGCCTGGAGTCGGCGATCCGGATCGGCCTGGCGCTGAACTGCTCGATCGCCCAGTGGTGCCGCTTCGCCCGGAAGAACTACTTCTACCCGGACATGCCGAAGAACTTCCAGACCTCGCAGTACGACGAGCCGATCGCGTTCGAGGGGTACCTGGACGTCGAGCTGGAGGACGGCGAGACCTTCCGGGTCGAGATCGAGCGCGCCCACATGGAGGAGGACACCGGTAAGTCGCTGCACATCGGTGGCTCCACCGGCCGGATCCAGGGCGCGGAGTACTCGCTGGTCGACTACAACCGGGCCGGCATCCCGCTGATCGAGATCGTCACCAAGCCGATCCGCGGGGCCGGGGACCGGGCTCCGGAGGTGGCCAAGGCCTACGTCTCCGCACTGCGCGAGCTGCTGCGGGCGCTCAAGGTCAGCGACGTGAAGATGGAGCAGGGCTCGATGCGCTGCGACGTCAACGCCTCGCTGCGTCCCCGCGCCGAGGACCAGGACGCGGTTCCCCTGGGCACCCGCACGGAGACCAAGAACGTCAACTCGCTGCGCAGTGTCGAGCGTGCGGTGAAGTACGAGATCTCCCGCCAGGCGGCCGTTCTGGTCGAGGGCGGCAGCATCTTCCAGGAGACCCGGCACTGGCACGAGGACACCGGGATCACCACCTCCGGCCGCCCGAAGTCCGACGCCGACGACTACCGCTACTTCCCCGAGCCCGACCTGGTCCCGATCGCGCCTGCGGCGCAGTGGGTCGAGGAGCTGCGCGCCACCCTGCCCGAGCCGCCGGCCCTGCGTCGGCGCCGGCTGCAGAGCGAGTGGGGCTTCTCCGACAAGGAGATGCGCGACCTCTACAACGGCGGTGCGGTCGAGCTGGTCGAGGCCACGGTCGCGGCCGGTGCCTCGTCCGCGGCGGCCCGCAAGTGGTGGACCGGTGAGCTGGCCCGGCTGGCCAACCAGCAGGAGAAGACGCTGGCCGAGATGCCGGTGACGCCGGCCCAGATCGCGCAGCTGCAGGCCCTGGTGGACGGCGGCCAGCTCACCGACAGCCTGGCCCGCCAGGCGCTCGAGGGTGTGCTGGCCGGTGAGGGCGACCCGGAGCAGGTCGTCGAGAAGCGCGGCCTGGTCGTGGTCTCGGACGAGGGCGCGCTGGGCGAGGCCGTCGACCGGGCGATCGCGGCCAACCCGGGCATCGCCGACAAGATCCGGGCCGGCAAGGTGCAGGCCGCCGGCGCGCTGATCGGCGCGGTGATGAAGGAGATGAAGGGCAAGGCCGACGCGGCCCGGGTCCGCGAGCTCGTGATCGAGCGGCTCGCCCCGGACGCCGAAGCCTGATTGATGTTTCGTGACGCGGTGAAGCCTCCCGCTTCACCGCACCCTCGACGAAGAGTCAGGGACACCGCGCTGTGGGCGGTGGCGGCACTCGCCGTCGCCTGCGCGGTGGTCCTGACCTTCGTCGGCCTCGACCGGGGCCCCGAGGCCCGGAACCTGGCCACCGGGCTGACCGGTTCGGTGGCCCTGGCCTGCGGCGCGGTGCTGGCCTGGCTCGGGACCACCGACGAACCCCGGCGCTATCGCCAGGTGCTCGGCGGCGCGCTGGTGTTCTGGGGCACCGGTCAGATCGTCAATTCGCTCACCGACCACACCTTTCCGTCGTTCGGTGACGCGATCGCGCTGGTCGCCGCCCCGCTGGGGGTGTGGGGCCTGCTGCTGGTGCCCCGGATCGTCCCCGGCCGCAATCCGGCCTGGCGCCTGGGCCTGGACTCCGTCCTGCTCGGCGTCACCGTGGCCCTTCCGGCCTGGCACTTCGTCTTCTCCGCGGCGCTGAGCGACCGGCCGTTCGACGCCGACGTGGTGATGGCCGTGCTGGTGCTGATCGCCGATCTGACGGTGATCTGCTTCGCCACCCTCGCCTTCGTCCGCGACCTGGACCGCAATCTGCTGATCACCGCGGTCGGGGCCGGCCTGTACACGGTCGGCGACCTGATCACCCTGCGCGCCGCGCTGACCAGCGAGCAGCAGCAGGACACCTGGCCGTGGTGGGCCGCCCTGCTGTGGTGCCTGGCCTGGCCGGTGATCGCCTACGGCCTGCTGCACTACGAGCCCGGGCCGGCGGACGAGCGCAACGCCCCGGTCGACCCGGACGCGCGCGGCGTGATCATCACGACCACCACCAGCCTGGTCCTGCTGATGGTCTCCCTGGCCGCGCTGCTGGCCGCCGACGACATCGACAAGGTCGCGCTGGTCCTGGTGATGATCGCGGTGATCGTGTTCGGCGGCCGGGAGCTGCTGAACACCCGGATCCGGGCCGCCCTGCTGCAGCGGCTCAACGAGGAGGCCACCGCCGACCCGCTGACCGGCCTGGCCAACCGCCGGGTGCTGCAGGCCCAGATGGCCCGGTTGCAGCAGGGCGAGCCCTGGTGCCTGCTGACCGTCGACCTGGACGGCTTCAAAGACGTGAACGACCTGCTCGGCCACGCCACCGGCGACAAGCTGCTGGCTGCGGTCGCGCACCGGCTCAGCGCTGCGGTTCCGGCCAACGCCCTGGTCAGCCGGATCGGTGGGGACGAGTTCGCGGTGCTCCTGCCGGGCACCCTGCAGGTAGGTACCGCGGTGGGCCAGACCGTGGTCACCGCCGTGCGGCAGTCGGCGGCCGACGTAGAGGGAGTTACCCGAATCGAGGTTTCGGCCAGCATCGGCGTCGCCGCGGTAGACGCGAACGCCACCCTGGAGCTTGCCGCCAAGCAGTCCGACTCCGACGAGGCCCCCACGGTTGTCGACCCCCTGGGTGCGCTCTCCGCCTCCGGCGCCGCGTTGCGCGTGGCCAAGGCCACCGGCCGCAACCGCGTGGAGGTGTACGACGCCACGGTGGCCCAGATCCGCCAGCGCCGCCTGCGCGTGGAGGAGCGACTGCGCACCGCCGTGGAGGACGGCGCGATCACCGTGCAGTTCCAGCCGATCGTCGACCTGCGCCGTGGCGTGGTCACCGGCGCCGAGGCCCTGGCCCGCTGGACCGATCCGCAGCTGGGCCGGGTGGGCCCGGACGAGTTCATCACCGTGGCCGAGCAGACCGGCATGGTGGTCGACATCGGCGAGCAGATCATGGAAGCCACGCTCAGCAGCGCCGTGAAGGAAGGCCTGTTCGACCGCGGGCTCCGGATCAACTGCAACGTCAGCCCGGTCCAGCTGCGGGTGCCCGGCTTCCACCAGGTGGTGCAGGAGGCGGTGACCGCCCACGGCGCTCCCCGCGAGCAGTTCGTCATCGAGGTGACCGAGCAGGTCCTGGTGGAGGAGGGGCAGGCGGCCCAGACCCTGCACCGGCTGGCCGCCCTCGGCTTCACCATCGCGATCGACGACTTCGGCACCGGCTACTCGGCCCTGGGCTACCTGCAGCGCCTGCCGGCCGACATCCTGAAGATCGACCGCGCCCTGACCAGCAGCCTGGTCTCCGAACCGCGCTCGCGGGCGATCACCCGGGCGGTGCTCGACCTGAGCCGCACGGTCGGGGTGAGCGTGGTGGTCGAGGGGGTGGAGACCAGCCAGGTGGACGATCTGGTCCGGCGGATGGGGGTCGGTTTCGGCCAGGGCCTGCACTACGGGCACGCGATGAGCGCCGGGGACCTGGCCGCGATGGCCGACCGGCTGAGCGGTCCGGGCCACTGAGTTCGGTGGATCTGGACGCCACCGAGACCCGTTGACGACCAACGGAAATGCTGAACCGTTCGGCGCGTAATGTCTCAAAACGGACACAATGTGTTTCCAGCGCAAAGTAATCGGTAAAAGACGCACAGATTCCGCGTGAGGCCGCAAAACGCCCTGTACCGTCTCACAGGGTCCAGCACCAGGACGGCTGGCCCCTTCATGCGTGACGGAAGGCGAGGAGCCATCGGATGGCGGATCTTCACGATCCCCGGTCTGTCTCAGGTAGCCGTCGGGCCCGGCGTCGCGCAGCTCCGCAAGATCCTCAGACTCCCGCCGGATCGGGTCCGGGTCGGCTGCCAGAAGCTGAAACGCCTGCTCAGCCAGGTGCTTTTCGGGCTGCTCCGCCGATCACCACACCCAATGGTGTGCCGATCGTCGATGCGATCCGCAGCCGTCGGGGAAACCCGGCCTCCGCCGACTATGCCCGGTCGCCCTACGGGCAGGCCGGATATTCGCAGGGGGACGATTCGGCTCCCCAGTACCGCTCGCAGCGACGACGCGCCGACGCCCAGGGGTATGTGGATTCGAGCCCGGCTGAAACCCGGGGGTACGAGTCCCCGCGTGCTTACGAGGCGCCGTGGGATGTCCCTGGCGAAGAGCCCGATGGGGGACGTGGCAACCGGCGGGGTACGGGAACGCCGGCTCCGTGGGACGAGGGTTTCGTCAGCCCGGCTCGCGGTGGCGGTCGATCGCCGCGGGGTGAGGTTGCCGCCTCTACGCCCGTCGACGGTCTGAACACCCCGACCCGGCATCCGGCGCCGCAGGAAGAGCCTGTGCCGCAGCCGAGTCGGTCGCGGCGGACCGTTGCTCCGTGGGACGCGCCGGATGCTCCGGACACTCCCGCCGCTCCAGTTGCTGACGTCCCTCAGGACAACGTTCCCGCGAGTCAGGGTTCTACCCACGGCGTCTCGGCCGACAGTTCGTGGGGTGAGCCGTCGCGGGGGGTCTACCGGCCGGACGATCGTTACCAGCCGACCCAGCACCAGCACGAGTTCCGTTCCGTGGAGGCGCGTCAGGCCGCGCCCCGGCAGGAGCGCCAGCGCGTGGAGCGGGCCCGTGACGCCTCGGATGCCCTGTGGCTGCAGCACCTCTCGCAGCCCGCTACCTCCGACAACCTCTTCGAGCCGCGCGTTTCGGGGTATGGCTCCGCCGGGCCGGACCCGCGGTCCGGGAACGCCGGTCGCGGCCAGAACCTTCCGGGGCAACCCGAACCCCCCCGGGCAGCGCAGACGCCCGCAGAGCTTCGAGGGCCTGAGGCGTACGACCGATCAGGTCGCCCGGAAGAGAACGGCACGCACGGCCAGGCCGACGCGCCGGGCGCTTTCTCGGGACACTCGGTACAGGCCCCGGTCTGGCCGGATCCGCAGGACCACTTCGGTCAGCGGGGTACTCACGGCCCGACGGACGCCGCGCCGATCGGCCAGGCCCGCCAGAACGCCCTGGAGGGCAGCCGGTCTGGTCAAGGCAGTCGAAACGGCCAGGACGAGAGCCAGGACGAGTACGGTCGCCAGATCGCGGACTTCCGTCAGGCCTTCTCCCCCCGGGAACTCGAGGCTGGACAGGCGGGTCCGGACAGCCAGTTGGAGCGGTACGGGCGTCGGGACAGTAACGGCCGTAAAGCCCAGTACGGTCAGCCGGACGCCCCGGAGCAGCACAGCGAGTACAGCAGCCCGGACGGTTTCGGTCGCCAGGACGCGCACGGAAGCTCGGGGCGTGGGGACACGAGTGGTCTCGCTGGCCAAAACGCTTACGGGGAGCTGGACCGTGGGGACGCGTACGGTCGCGTAGGCGGGGACGGTCGCGAGGACGCGCACGGAAGTCTGGGGCGTGGGGACGCGTACAGCCGCGCCGATGAGCTTGCTCGCCAGGAGGCGTACGGGAGTTCAGGGCGTGGGGACGCTGATGGTCGTCTAGCTGAGTTCGGTCACCCGGGGGAGTACGGGGACCAGGGGCGTGGGGGCGCAAATGGCCGCCAGAACGCTTACGGCAAGACGGATCAGGGGGACCCGTACAGGCGCGCGGATCGTCAGGAGCAATACGACGGCCCGGATCAGTACGCCCGGTCGAACAGCTATGCGAGACCGGACGAGCGGGACCTCCACGGTCAGCCGGATGAGTACGGTCGGCCGGGTGGGCGCGGTGGTGCGGACCAGCGTGATCTCTACGGTCCTCCGGACGATTACGCTCGGCAGGACGAGTACGGGGGCCCGGATCAGCGGGACTGGCACGGAAACCCGGATGAGTACGGTCGGTCGGAGCAGTACGGCGAGGAAGAGCAGTACGCCCGGTCGGGCCACTCCGGCTCGCAGAACTACCCCGGCCAACTGGATGAGCACGGTCAGCCAGGTGAGTACGGCCGCCCGGAGCAGTACAGCGAGGAAGAGCAGTACGCCCGGTCCGGCCACTCCGGCACACGGAACCACCCCGGCACGCAGGACCGCTACGGCCGGCCGGATGAGTACGGTCAGCCGGACCAGTACAGCCCGCACGACCGTTACGGGATCCCGGACCAGCGCGGTCAACAGGATCAGTACGGCCACCAGGACCGGTACGGGCGCCCGGACTCCCGCGACGGCCGGTACCCGTCCACCGGCCGCCCGCCCGCCGGACCCGGTGACGCGAAACCCGGCGAGCAGGGCAGCAAACCGCGTCTGGCCTGGATCGACACCGCCCGCGGCCTGGCCATCGTCCTGGTCGTGTTCATCCACGCCACCCAGTGGATCCAGGAATCGGCGATCAGCATCGGCGTGTGGGACGACGTCAACGAGGTCGTCAGCACGCTGCGGATGCCGCTCTTCTTCATGTGCGCGGGCATTCTCGCGACCAAGTGGCTCTACGCCGCCTGGGCCGACCTGTTCGCCAAGAAGGTGTTCTTCCTGGCCTGGGTCTATCTGCTCTGGCAGCTCGTCGGCACCGGCCAGGCCCTGGTGGCCGCACAGATCACCGGCGACCAGCTGAGCCCGTTCCGGATGCTGGTCTCGCTGGCGATGACCCCGGCCCGGCCGCGGTTCGAGCTCTGGTTCATCTGGGCCCTGGCGATCTTCTTCGTGGTGGCCCGGCTCTGCTCACGTTTCCCGCTGGCCCCCCAGCTGGCCGTGGGCGCGCTGCTCGGCGCCTTCGCCTTCTCCAGCCTGGTGCCCGAGGTCAACCTGGGCTGGAACGGCGTGCCGAAGTACTACCTGTTCTTCCTGATCGGCATCTACTACCGGCCGGTGCTGCTGGCCCTGTCCAACCGGCTGACCAAACCGCTGGCCCTGGCCGCGGTGGCGGGCTGGCTGGCGATCGCCACCCTGACCTACCTCACCGGGGTGATCTACCTGCCGGGAGTCGGTGTGGTGGTGCGGATCATCGGCCTGGTCGCCGGGATCGGCGTGGCCCTGCTGCTGCAGAACGTCAAGCTGCTGGGCTACCTCGGTTCCCGGACCCTGCCGATCTACCTGGCCCACACCCCGCTGCTGGTGGTCATGGTCTTCGTCCTGGACCAGGTGGCCGAGACCGGCGCGGTGCAGGGGATCAAGTGGTTCCTGCCGATCCTGCTGACCCTGCCGGCGGTGGCCCTGGCCCTGCTGATCCACGACCTGGTGATGAAGACCCCGGCCAAGGTGTTCTACGAACCGCCGGCCAAGGCGACGCAGCTGGCCCACGACACCGTGGCCCGCCACCCGGCCGGCCGGGACAAGATGCCCAAGTCGATGGTGCCCGGCCTGCACGAGCGGCCGTTCGACCGGCAACTCGAACGCATCCTGCGCTGAGAGCCACCTGCTGGGCCATGGACCGTGGGCCGAAACCCACGGTCCATGGTTCTAACCCAGGTCCAGACGCAGGACGCGGTCGTCCCGGCGACTGGGCTCCCCGCGTCCGTCGGTGTTGGAAGTGGTGACCCAAAGGTGCTTGCCCTTGGGAGTGGCGGCCACCGCGCGAAGGCGACCGAAACGTCCGTGGAACAGGCTCTTCGCCTTACCCACGCCCTTGCCCTTCAGGGGGACCGCCCACAGCCGTTCCCCACGTAGCGCACCCAAGTAGGCCACATCGTCCACAATCGCCAGCCCGCTGGGGGACGCGACATCGGTGCGCCACTGCACCTTCGGGGCGACGAAACCCTTGCGCTTCTTCTTGCCCTCGACCAGCGGCCAGCCGTAGTTGCGCCCGGGCAGGATGCGGTTGAACTCGTCCCAGGTGTCCTGGCCGAACTCGGTGGCCCAGGGCCGGCCCTTGGAGTCGAAAGCCAGACCTTGCACGTTGCGGTGGCCGAGCGAGTACACCGCCGAACCCTTGAACGGGTTGTCGGCCGAGATCGAGCCGTCCGGGTCGAGCCGCAGGATCTTGCCGCCGAGGCTGCTCTTGTCCTGGGCGTTGTCGGTGACCGCGGCGTCGCCGGTGCCGATCCAGAGCTTGCCGTCCGGGCCGAAGGTGATCACGCCGCCGTTGTGGTTCCCGGCGCTCGGGATGCCGGTGAGCACGTTCTTCGGCTTGCCGAGCTTGCTGCCGTCGAAACTCATCCGGACGACCCGGTTGTCGGTCTTGGTGGTCAGATAGGCGTAGAGCTGGACCGGCTTCTTCGCGGTGGGCCGGGCCCCGGGCCGCAGTGCCAGGCCGAGCAGGCCGCCCTCCCCGTCGTTGAACACACCGGGTACCTTGCCGACCCGGTTCCGCGTGCCCCTGGGGTTGACCCTGGTGATCGCCCCGCTGGGCCGCTGAGCCACCAGTGCCGAGCCGTTGGCCAGGAACGCCACACCCCAGGGCACGCTGAGCCCGTTGGCCAGCGTCTTGCCCAGGCTGACCTTGGGGACTGCCGCGGCGGCGACCTCACTCGAGATCTGCGTCATCGCGGGTTCGGCGGCGGAGGGACGGCCCGAGCACCCGGTCAGGGCGACCACGAGCAGTGAACCGGCTGCGATCGTGCGGGAAGTCTTCACCCGGTCGATCCTGCCACGTGGACGATCCGGGAACGCTTCGCCGCGACGTAACGACGAGTAGAACTGTTCGGTAAGCAATTCCCGGCCCGAACCGCCGCGAAAGCCTCTGCGCCGGGGGTTTTCGCGTGTCATCCTGCCCGGGGACGTGGTCTGCTCATCCGGGGGAACGGGTAGGAATCCATGGCACAGAATCCTGCAGTCGTCGACCTGCGTGGCTCCGGCCGGGTGGTCTGGATCGACACCGTCCGGGGGCTGACGATCGCTCTGGTGGTGCTCCTGCACGCGACCGAGTGGGTGCAGGAGACCGGCGTCCGGATCAGCGCCTGGGATCCGGTGAACGAGCTCGCCGAAACCCTGCGGATGCCGATGTTCTTCCTCTGCTCCGGCATCCTGGCGGCCAAGTGGCTGCACGGGCCCTGGCGGGAGCTGTTCGGCCGGCGGGTGCTGGTGCTGGGCTGGGTGTACCTGCTCTGGCAGGTGATCGGCAGTGGCCAGGCGCTGGTCGCCGCCCAGATCACCGGCGACCAGCTCACCCCGCTGCGGATGCTGGCCTCGCTGCTGGCCAGCCCGCTGCGCCCGCGCTTCGAGCTGTGGTTCATCTGGGCCCTGGCGGTGATCTTCGTGCTCGCCCGCCTGGGCTCGGGCCGCTCACCCGGCCGGCAGATCGGGCTCGGCCTGGTGGTCGCGGCGCTGGCCTTCTCCAGCCTGGTCCCGGCCGGGCTGAACGAGGGCTGGGCCGGGGTGCCGCGCTACTACGTGTTCTTCCTGATCGGTTGCTACCACCGGCCTCTGCTGCTGGCCCTGGGCGCTGGAATGACCCGGATCCGGGCCTGGGCCGCAGTGGCCGCCTGGCTGCTCACCACCGGCCTGGCCCTGCAGTTCGGTGTGCTGGGCTGGCCCGGGGTAGGCCTGGCGGCGCGGCTGGTGGCGGTCCTGGCCGGGGTCGCCTTGGGTCTGCTGCTGCAACCCCTGAAGGTGTTCGGGCACCTGGGCTCGCGCACACTGGCGATCTACCTGGCCCACACCCCGCTCGTGGTGCTCATGGTGTTCCTTTTCGACCAGGCCGGGGGTACCGGCGCCGACCACACGGTGCTGTTGAGCATCCCGCTGGTGTTCTCCGTGCTGGCCGTCGCCCTGTCGCTGGCCCTGCACTGGCTGGCGCTCCGCGGCGGGCTGCGGGTTCTCTACGGTCCGCCGCGCGCCCTGATGGAGCGGATCAGCGGGCCTCGTCGTACCGGCGCAGGGCCAGTTCGACCAGCGCCGGATGCGGTGCCAGGGGAGCGGTGACCCGATCGGCCCCGGCCTCGTTCAGCCGGGTGACGAACTGGCCGGGTGCCAGCAGGTAACAAGCAACGGTGACTTGCCTTCCCGGGTGGGCCTTTCGGGCGGCGGCCACTGCATCGGCCACCGTAGGAGCGCCGGCTGCCGCGTAACCGACACTCACGTCGGCGCCGTTTCGGGCGGCGGACAGCGCGGCGGCGGTCTGCTGCACAGCCTCGCTCGCCGCCGGGTCGCTGGAACCGGCCGCCGCCAGCACGATCACGTCATCCGGGGCAGCGTCTGTCAGACGGTCCTGCAGCGCCTGGATCAGCAGGGGGTCCGGGCCGAGCGGGGCGGCGGCCCGGGCCTGGCCGGGGGCCGAGGCCACGGCGCGGCCGATGTCGGTCTTGACGTGGAAACCGGTGGAGAGCAGCAGTGGCACGACCACCAGCGACGCACCTTCGTCCCGCAGCCGGTTCACCACGTCACCCACGAACGGCTCCTCCACGTCGACGTGCGCGGCCTCGATCCGCAGGCCTGGCCGGGCGGCGGCGATCTCGGCGCGGAACTGCTCGATCACGGCGCGGCCGGCCGGGGATCGGGTGCCGTGGGAACAGGCGACAAGCACGGGGTCGGTCATGCCGGGGGAGTCTGTCACGTCCCCGAAGTCGTGGCGAAAAGTTCCGAATCGGTGGAAACCTCTCGATGGGTCGGCGGCGTCTGTAGATGATGTCCTTGTCCATCGAGCCACGGAGATCCTCGTGATGGCCTTGCTGCCGGCGCTGCGTGCGCTGCGCCTGCTCAGCGAACCGGCCCGGCCGGCCCCGCCCGCGCGCTACGACCTGCTCACCGAGAGCGGTTCGCAGGCACGGGAACTGGATCAGGAGTCGGCCGAGGTCAGTTTCCGCCGGTTCGTCGCCGCGCGCTGGGGCGCCCTTCAGCGGTATGCGTTCCTGCTGACCGGCGACCACCAGATCGCCGAGGACGTGGTGCAGGTGGCGCTGGAGAGGTGCTGGCGGCGCTGGGACAAGATCCGTGCCGACTCGCCGGAAAGCTACGTGCGGACGGCGGTGGCCAACACCGCGGCGTCCCGGCATCGTCGGCGCCGGCTGCCCGAACTGTCGCTGGAAGAGATCGTCCGGCCACCCGCGCAACTCTACGACCACGCCGAAACTCAGGCCCTGCGCTCCGGCCTCTGGGCCGGGCTGAACGATCTGCCACCCCGCCAGCGCACGATCGTGGTGCTGCGGTTGTGGGAAGACCGCTCGGTGGAGGAGACCGCGCGGGTTCTCGGGATCAGCGCCGGTGCGGTGAAGTCGCAGCTGTCCAAGGCGATCGCCGCCCTGCGCAAGCATCCTCAGGTACTGGGAGCCCTGCTGGGGTCGGACTGGACGGAGGCCTCGCGATGAGCGAGAGGTTCGTAGCAGAGATCCGGTCCGTGCTCGACGATGTCGACAAGGCGCTGGCGGCCGAACCGGCTCCGATGCCGCCGTGGGCCGAGATTCAGGGATTCATCCAGGCTTCCCGGGCCAGCCGTCGTCGCCGGGTGGGGCTCGCAATTGCCGCGGTTGCCGCCGCTGTGGCTGGGCTGCTGGTGGTGCAGCAGGGATTGCTCGGGGGAGGGCTGGACAAGACGGCCCCGGCTGATCGCCATACCCCCGAATACCTGGTCGAGGTAAGGGGAAACCTTGCCAACGACAGTCAGTGGCTCGACGAATTCCGGACGTGGGCGGCCAGTCGCGATCTGACGGACCCCAACGCTGCGGCCGACAACCTTGAGGGGAGTGAGTTGGAGGCCCCGATTGACGACGTCAAGGTGGTCTACGCCTCGGACATCGGTGATTACCGGGTGGCCGCTGCCGTAGGCACCTGGCCCAGCACCGACGGACCGCGCCTGATCCAGTTCTACGGACGGGCTGGGGCAGCGGCCGATCGGATGCGGGCGAACGGATTCGAGGAACCGGGGGACAACTTCGGCGGAGTGGTTACCTCCGACCAGATGTTCCACGACCTGAACCTGGCTGAGCGCAGGGATCTGGGCGCTGCCGCCTATGTGGTCTCCCGGGAGCCGAAAGACGTCCAGCTGCAGATGCCCCCGGAGATCGATGCCTCGGGCATGGTGTTCGAGCGAACGAAGGAGATCGAGGCCGAGGCGGGGGTGCAGGAGGCGGTGGTGCCCCCGGCTGAGCCCGGCGAGTACGCCCTGGTGGTCGACGGGGATCGGGGGCCCTACCGAGACTTCTCCACCCAGCCGTTCGACGGAGGGATCGGTGCCGTGAACCTGGTCCCGAAGCGTGGCGGGCCGGCGGAGCAGGCTTCCCAACTGGAGCAGATCGCCGCCCAGACCTGGGGCGCCGCCCGCCAGCCGTTCTCCGACGGAATTTGGGAACTGCTGGCTGCGGATCCGGAACCGATCACGAAAGCTGATCCGAATCGTCCTCTGGTCGGGGTACTGGCCTTGCCCAGCGGTGCCCGGGTGCTGGCCGCCGGCCACATTTCCGCTCCGTACGGTAAGCGCGAGGGTGGACCGCACTCCCACCTGGACTACGCAAGGCTGCTGCCCAGCGGGCACCCGGAGGCGGAGACCGGGGTGGTCTGGCAGAGCTACAAAGACACCAAAAAGGGCCGTAGCGACGAAGTCATCCAGACTGCGGCGCTGGGACCTGAGGGGACCGTTTCGGTGGAATGGGACGGCCCGGGCGGAGCCACCCGTTCGTCGGCCACGAACACGCTGGCCAGTACTTCCCGCACCGATGTGAAGTCGGTGCGGTTCCTGGACTCCTCGGGCGCGGAACTGGCGATCGGTGCGGTGGAACGGCCGGTGGCGGCGGAGTACTCGCCGATCGACGACCAGCACGTCGGGGAACGGTTCGAGACCATGCCGGGCTGGTTGTTGCCGCAGGTGAAGGACAAGCTGGCCGGTTTCTGAGGCACCGGCGCGGACGGGCCGGTGCGGAGGGGAGCCCGTCCGCGTCAGAGTGTTTTCCGGGCTGGTACTGCGGGTCGGCGTAGGGTCACCCGGTGTGAGCCAGACGAGCGAGCACGACATCAAGCCGCGCAGCCGGCAGGTCACCGACGGGATCGAGGCCACCGCCTCGCGCGGCATGCTGCGCGCGGTCGGGATGGGCGACGAGGACTGGGTGAAACCGCAGATCGGGGTGGCCAGTTCGTGGAACGAGATCACCCCGTGCAACCTCAGCCTGGACCGGCTGGCCAAGGCGGTGAAGGACGGGGTGCACGCCGGCGGCGGCTACCCGCTGGAGTTCGGCACGATCAGTGTCAGCGACGGCATCTCGATGGGCCACGAGGGCATGCACTTCTCGCTGGTCTCCCGCGAGGTGATCGCCGACAGCGTCGAGACGGTGATGCAGGCCGAGCGGCTGGACGGCAGCGTTCTGCTGGCCGGGTGCGACAAGTCGCTGCCGGGCATGCTGATGGCCGCCGCCCGCCTGGACCTGGCTTCGGTCTTTCTGTACGCCGGTTCGATTCTGCCGGGCAAGGCCACCTTCACCGACGGCAGCGAGAAGGACGTCACGCTGATCGACGCCTTCGAGGGGGTCGGCGCCTGCGCCCGGGGTTTGATGAGCCGCGAGGACCTGGACATCCTGGAGCGGGCGATCTGCCCGGGCGAAGGCGCCTGCGGGGGTATGTACACGGCCAACACCATGGCCAGCGCGGCCGAGGCCCTGGGCATGTCGCTGCCCGGGTCGGCCGCACCCCCGGCCACCGACCGCCGCCGCGACGGCTTCGCCCGGCGTAGCGGCGAGGCCGTGATCAACCTGCTGCGCCGCGGGATCACCGCCCGGGACATCCTGACCAAGGAGGCCTTCGAGAACGCGATCGCCGTGGTGATGGCGTTCGGCGGCTCGACCAACGCGGTGCTGCACCTGCTGGCGATCGCGCACGAGGCCGAGGTCTCGCTGACGCTGGACGATTTCGCCCGGGTCGGCGCCCGGGTGCCGCACCTGGCCGATGTGAAGCCGTTCGGGCGTTACGTGATGTTCGACGTGGACCGGGTCGGCGGGGTGCCGGTGGTGATGAAGGCGCTGCTGGACGCCGGGCTGATGCACGGCGACGTGCTGACCGTGACCGGCGCGACGATGGCCGAGAACCTGGCCGGGATCAACCCGCCGGACCTGGACGGCAAGGTGGTCCGCGCACTTTCCGAGCCGATCCACCGCACCGGCGGGATCACCGTGCTGCACGGCTCGCTGGCACCCGAGGGTGCGGTGGTGAAGAGCGCCGGGTTCGACGAGGACGTGTTCGAGGGCACCGCCCGGGTGTTCGAGCGCGAGCGCGCGGCGCTGGACGCGCTGGAGGACGGGACGATCACGGCCGGGGACGTGGTGGTGATCCGGCACGAAGGGCCCAAGGGTGGCCCGGGGATGCGCGAGATGCTGGCCATCACCGGGGCGATCAAGGGCGCCGGCCTGGGCAAGGACGTGCTGCTGCTGACCGACGGCCGCTTCTCCGGCGGCACCACCGGGCTGTGCGTGGGGCACGTGACGCCGGAGGCGGTGGACCGCGGGCCGATCGCGGCGGTCCGCGACGGCGACCGGATCCGGCTGAACGTCGCGGACGGCACCCTGGACCTGCTGGTGGAGCCGGCCGAGGTCGAGAACCGGCTGCGGGACTGGACTCCGGTTCCGCACGCCTACCGCCGGGGAGTCCTGGCGAAGTACACCAAGCTGGTCGGATCCGCCTCGCAAGGGGCGGTTCTGGGGTAGCCGTTCAACCTTTCTCCCTCAGCCGCCGATGACTCGCGCAGGACCGTCCACATCCGCGGCGGGCCGACGGGGGAGAGCTGGTTTCCGGGTGGACACATGCTGATCGCGATCATCGCGACTGCTGCGATGGCGGTGGGGGCGGCCTGCGTAGCCTTCGACGCGGCCCGGCGCGAGCCTGCCTACCGGCGCGGAACGCTGTGCTCCGGCGTGGCTTTCCTGCTCTGGGGCGCGATCTCGATCGCCGCCCTGGCCGGGTTGCCGGACGTCTGGTTCTGGGGCGTGCTGCGCCCACTGATCCCGATCCTGTTCATCGTGGCCACCAACAACCCGGCCTCGGGCCTGCCCGCCCGCGAGAACCTGGCGATCGTGGCCGACGGCTGGCTGTTCCTGGCCAACCTGGTCGGCGTGACCTGGATCGTCGCGGTGCAGCAGAACCTGGTCGCGGTCCGGCCCGAGATCGCCCCGGCCCTGCTCTGGTTCGTCCCGGTGATGCTGCTGACCAGTGCCGGGATCGGCCTGGCGCTGCGCACCATGCCGATGTTCCGGACCGCCTCGCTGCTGGCCATCGCCTCCAGCAGTCTCTCGCTGGTGGGGGACGCGATCGGCCTGGCCACCCGGACCGAGCTGGCGGTGCCGTTCTGGGCGCTGGCCTGGTGCCTGATGGCGTACACCACCCGGCTCGACAACGGTGGCGTCTACGGGCGTCCGCACCTGGACCCCCGGCCCCGCACGCTGCGGTTGTGGCAGCTGCCGGTCCCGCTGGCGCTGGCCCTGATCGTGGTGCCCGGCGCCACCGACCCGGTGGTCGCCATGCTGCTGCTGGGTACCTCGGCCGCGGCCTGCATCGCGCTGACCGCGCAGTCGTACCGCACCGAGCAGCTCTGGAACGACCTGACCGCGCGCAGCCGGCTCTACGAGGACCTGCTGGAGAACACCCAGGACGTGATCCTGCAGGTGGACGACTTCGGGGTGATCGAGTTCGCCAACCCGGCCTCCACCCGGGTGCTGGCGATGACCTCCGAGCAGCTGGTCGGCACCACCCTGACCGACTACCTGCACCCGGACGACCAGCAGCTGACGGCCGGGGTCGCGGTCTCGCGGCGGGGCGAGCAACGGGTCGAGACCCGTTTCCGGCCTGCCTTCTCGGGAATTGAGGACGATTCGGGCCCGGTGGATCCGCCCGGCACCATCGGGCTGGTCGGGAACATGTGGCCGGCCGAGAAGTCCCGCTGGCGGGTGATCGAGTGGGGGATCACCCCGCGCGACGACGGCGGCGCGGTGCTGGTCGGCCGGGACGTCTCGGACCGGGTGCGGATGCAGAGCGAACTTCTGGACGCCGCCCAGACCGACCCGCTGACCGGGCTGCTCAACCGCACCGCGTTCCTGGAGGCGGTGAACGCCCGGCTGGCCGACGGGCAGACGGTGGCCGTGATGTTCATCGACCTGGACAACTTCAAGGAAGTCAACGACACGATGGGCCACGCCGAGGGCGACCGGCTGCTGCACAAGGCGGCCGAATGCCTGCGGCAGGCAGCCGGGCCGGGGGATGCAGTGGCCCGGCTCGGCGGCGACGAGTTCGCGGTGATGCCGGCCGCGGCCGACCCTGAGGCGGCCCGGATCGCCGCCGACGCGGTGGTCACGGCGTTCAACGGTTTCGACGAGACCGCACACGGACGTCCTTCGGTGTCGGCCAGTCTCGGGCTGGTGCTCGCGGATCCGGCGGTCACCCGGACCGCGCGGGAAGTGCTGCGGGACGCCGACCTGGCGATGTACCGGGCCAAGCAGCGCGGCGGCGCCGGGGTGGTGGACTTCGAACCCTGGATGTCCGAGCGGGTGATGGAGCACCACCGGTTGCGCGGCGACCTGGAGACCGCGGTGCGGGACGAGAGCCTGACCCTGTACCTGCAGCCGGTGGTGGATCTGCACACCCGGCAGTGGGAGGGTTTCGAGGCGCTGGTGCGCTGGCCGGTCGGCGCCGAGACCTGGTCCCCGGCGCAGTTCCTGCCGGTGGCCGAGGAGAGCGGGCTGATCGTGCCGATGGGCGCCTGGGTGCTGCGGGAGTCCCTGCGGCAGCTGGCCGGCTGGCGGGACGAGCGGCTGGGCATGGCGGTGAACGTCTCGGCCCAGCAGCTGGTCGGCACCGACTTCTTCGACATCACCATGCAGGCGCTGACCGAGAGCGGGATCGCCCCCAGCCGGCTGACCCTGGAGATCACCGAGCAGGCCGCGATCCAGGACCTGGGCCGCACCGCCTCCCGGCTGGAACTGCTGCGCTCCGAGGGCGTGCACGTGGCGATCGACGACTTCGGCACCGGCTTCTCCTCGCTGCAGTACCTGTCCCGGCTGCCGGTGGACATCCTGAAGATCGACCGGAAGTTCGTCTGGGGACTGGGCCAGCAGGCCGAGGACGACGTGCTGGTGCGCTCGATGCTCGGGCTGGCCGCCGAACTCGGCCTGGAGGTGATCGCCGAGGGGGTGGAGACCCGCCGGCAGGCCGAGCTGCTGCTGGAGTACGGCTGCCGGCTGGCCCAGGGCTTCCTGTTCTCCCCACCCCGCCCGATCGAGGAGCTGCGGGCCAGCGACCCGTTCGTCAGCCCGGCCCCGGCGCCCCGGATCCCGCAACCGCGCCGAGCCGTGGACGACCGCCAGCCCTCACGCTGAAATACCGCCCGATCACGAACAGTTGAGAGTTGCGCAGAACCGGCATTTGGCAACGTCGAGTGCCCACCCGGCGGTTACTGTCGTCGCGTGCTGACCGCTATCGGGATGGCTGCTGCGGCGATCCTGGCCGGGCTGGCGTGGCTGCACGCAGCGCTGCGCTCGCGCAGCCGGGTCGTGATCACCGCCACCGTGGCCGCCGGCGGGGTGTGCTGGGCGGTTGCCAGTGCCTCGGCCCGCCTGGTCGAGCCGGCCGGAACGCTGCTGTCCGGTCAGCTCGCCGACTTCCTGATGGTCCTGGCCGCGGGTGGCCTGCTCACCGCCATCGCCGGCTCGGGCGACCGGATCGTCCCGGGCCGAAGGCCGGGCATCGGGGTCGCCGAGGCCGCGGTACTGGCGTTCGGCGCGGCCAGCATCGTCTGGGTGGTGGCCGACGCCCCGGTCGAGCTTCCGGCCAGCGCGGCCTTCGCCCTGCTGCCGGCCGTGCTCGACCTGATCGCGCTGCTGGTGGTGCTGCGCCTGCCGACCCGCACCTCCGGCCAGCACGGCTACGTCGGGCCCGAGGGCAATGCCTCCCCGGGCCGGTCCTGGGGCGTACTGGTGATGGCCCTGACCGCCGTGTTCGCCGCCGACCTGCTGCGCGGCACCCGCATCGCCGGGGCCGGCATCCCCGAGTGGCCCAACGCCTCCGACGCGGTGCTCGTGCCGGTGGTACTCGCTTCCTGCGCCCTGCTCGCGGCCTACAGCCTGCGCCTGGCGCGCTTGCCCACCCAGCCCCAAGCTCGACCGGAGCGAATCGCCGAACCCGCCGACGACGTCCATCATTTACCCCGCCGCCGAGGCCGAGTTGTGCCCTACGGCGTAACCCTGACCGCCGCGCTCGCCGTAGGTCTACAAGCGATGGCCGGGCGTACGGGCGAGATCCCCTTGTTCGGCCTGGGCTGCCTGGCGCTGGCCTTCGCGGTCTGGCTGACCCTGCTGCTCCTGGAACAGGACGAACTGCTGCGCCGCCAGGTCGAGGCCCGCAAGCGGCTCAGCGCCCTGGTCGAGAACACCAGCGACCTACTGCTGCGGCTTGACACCAACGGCCGCGTGCTCGCCGTCAACGCCGCCGCCCCACGTCTGCTGCACCGCGCGCCCGGGGCCGTCCTCCAGCGCCCGTTCGAGGAACTGGCCCGGGTAGAAGATCAGCGCAAGGTACGCGAGGCCGTGCTGGAGGTAACCCGCGGCCACCGAGACGAGGCCGAGATCGAGGTCCGCCTGGCCCCGCCCGCCGCCGGCACCGCTCAGCTGCGCCTACGCGGGGTGGACGGCGGCGCGGTGGCGAACCTGAACGACGTCACCGACTCGGTGGAGCTGCGCCAGCGGCTGGAACGCCTGGCCCGGTTCGACCAGATGACCGGCCTGGCCAACCGCACCCATCTGCTCGACGAGGTGGGTACCTGGATGAGCGGGGGTAACCCGGAGATCGCGGTGCTCTACGCCGACCTGGACGGGTTCAAGGCGGTCAACGACCGGTTCGGGCACGCTGCCGGAGACCGGGTACTGGTGGACGTGGCGGCGCGGCTGGACGCGGTGGCCGGGGGAGTGGACGCCCGGCGCCGGATCATTTCTCGTGTCGGGGGCGACGAGTTCATCCTGGCGCTGGACGGAATCGGCCCGGTGGCGGCGGCCACAGCGGCTCAGCGTCTGGTCGAGGCGGTTGCCCCTCCGTTCCGGGTCGGAGGTCGCACGGTCCAGCTGGGGGTAAGCGTCGGTGTCGCGCACAGTGCCGACGACGCGGACACCGCGGCGACTTTGGTGCACCGGGCCGATCTGGCGATGTACAGGGCCAAATCGGACGGGCGCTCGCGCTACGAACGCTGGCAGCCCGAGCTCGAGGAGAAGGTACGGCGCCGGGTGGACCTGGCGATCGGTCTGCGCGATGCACTGGAGCGCGGCCGCCTGTCGGTGGCCTACCAGCCCATCGTGCGGTTGACCGACGGGCACGTGCAGGGCGTCGAGGCACTGTTGCGTCTGCCCACCGGGGTAGAGCGGATGCCCGGCCTGGACGACGTGGTGAGCCCGGCCGAGCTGGTCGAAGTGGCGGAGGACACCGGGGCGATCACCGAGCTGGGGGAGTGGGTGTTACGCCAGGCGGTGACTCAGGCGGCGGGCTGGCACCGGCGCGGCCTCGGGGTGTCGGTGAGCGTGAACATGTCGGTGGCCCAGCTGGTCTCGCCCGCTTTTGTCGAGTTGGTCACGGGAATGCTGGAGGCCACCGGGTTACCGCCGTCGCGGCTGGTGCTGGAACTGACCGAGAGTCAGCTGGTGGAGCACAGCGGTCCGGCTCCGGTGGCCCTGCAGGCGCTGCGGGACGCCGGTATCCGGCTGGCCATCGACGACTTCGGCACCGGGTACTCCTCGCTCTCCTACCTACGCCGGATGCCGGTGAGTCTGGTCAAGATCGACCGCTCGCTGCTGGCCGGCCTGGGTACCGATCCCCGCGCCGCCGCGTTGCTGTCGGCGGTGGTGGCGATGGCCCGAGGGCTGGACCTGAGCGTGGTGGCCGAGGGTATGGAGGATTTGGCCACGGCGCGCGCCCTGCGTGACCTAGGGGTGCAGGCCGGGCAGGGATTCGCGCTCTCCAAGGCACTGCCCGCCTCCGAGCTGCGGCAGTTGCTGCAGCGTGGGCCGATTCAGATCGATGAGCAACAATTCGTCGACATCGCCCAGGAGGGCGAAAAAGCGCCGCAAGCAGCGGAAATCGGTGACCAGAGGGACGTCCGGGCGCAGTCGTCCGTCGATCTGACCGAGGGGCGGGCGCCGCGTCTCAATCCGTGAGACAGAGGGCGTCGCGATTGACATCCCCGTGATCCGGGGGCAACGTGTGAGCGTGCGTAAGACTCTCGTACTTGGACGGCGCGCCCGCTGAGGTCATGATGACCCGCGAGCGCGCGACCCCTTGTGCCCTATGGGCCGAGGGGTCTTTTCGTCCCTGCCGACGGTTGCACGCTGATCATCGCCCCGGCTCGGACGAACCGGTCCACCCGATGTTCAGCATTGATCCGACGAGCGAAGGAACCCCCTGATGCCCGGCCAGCACACCGAGTCCCCCGGCGCCCGCGCCGCCGCCCCGAGCACCCCGAGCGCCCCCCAGGTCACCGGTGAGCCGATGACCGGTGCGCAGAGCCTCGTCCGCTCGCTCGAGTCGGTCGGTGTAGAGACGGTTTTCGGGATTCCGGGCGGGGCGATCCTCCCGCTCTACGACCCGCTGATGGACTCCGAGAAGATCCGGCACATCCTGGTCCGGCACGAGCAGGGCGCCGGTCACGCGGCCGAGGGCTACGCCCAGGCCACCGGCCGGATCGGGGTCTGCATGGCGACCTCCGGCCCGGGGGCCACCAACCTGGTCACCGCGATCGCCGACGCCTACATGGACTCGGTGCCGATCGTCGCGATCACCGGCCAGGTGAGCAGCAAGGTGATCGGCACGGACGCCTTCCAGGAGTCCGACATCGTCGGCATCACCATGCCCATCACCAAGCACAACATGCTGGTCACCGACCCGGCGGAGATCCCGCGAGCGGTGGCCGAGGCGTTCCACATCGCCGGTACCGGCCGCCCCGGCCCGGTGCTGGTCGACGTCAGCAAGGACGCCCTGCAGGCGCAGACCACGTTCTCCTGGCCGCCGAAGCTGGACCTGCCCGGTTACCGCGCCGTCACCCGGCCGCACAACAAGCAGATCCGGGAGGCCGCCCGGCTGCTGACCACGGCCGAGCGCCCGGTGCTGTACGTCGGCGGCGGCGTGATCAAGGCCGGGGCCAGCGCGGAACTGCTGCGCCTGGCCGAGTTGACCGGCGCCCCGGTGGTCCCCACCCTGATGGCGCTGGGCGCGCTGCCCGACTCCCACCCCCAGAACCTGGGGATGCCGGGCATGCACGGCACCGTGGCGGCGGTCACCGCCCTGCAGAAGGCCGACCTGCTGATCAGCCTGGCCGCCCGGTTCGACGACCGGGTGACCGGGAACCTGGACTCGTTCGCCCCGCACGCCAAGGTCGTGCACGCCGACATCGACCCGGCCGAGATCGGCAAGAACCGGGCCGCCGACGTGCCGATCGTGGGCGACGCCAAGGAGGTCATCGCCGAGCTGCTGCTGGCCGTCGAGGCCGAGCATGCGGCCGGCCGCCAGGCCGACCTCAGCGCCTGGTGGACCCAGCTGGACGGCTGGCGCCAGGCCTACCCGCTGGGCCACACCCCGGCCCCTGAGGGTGAGGTCTCCCCGCAGGACGTGCTGGCCCGGATCAGCGCGATCTCCGGCCCGGAGTCGATCTACGTGGCCGGCGTGGGCCAGCACCAGATGTGGGCCGCCCAGTTCATCGACTACGAGAACCCGCGCACCTGGATCAACTCCGGCGGCCTGGGCACGATGGGCTACGCGGTCCCGGCCGCGATGGGCGCCAAGGCCGGTTCCCCGGACAGCGTGGTCTGGGCGATCGACGGCGACGGCTGCTTCCAGATGACCAATCAGGAGCTGGCCACCTGTGTGATCAACCAGATCCCGATCAAGGTCGCCGTGATCAACAACTCCAGCCTGGGCATGGTCCGGCAGTGGCAGAACCTGTTCTACAACGGCCGGTTCTCCAACACCGACCTGCACACCTCGGTGGGCAGCCGGATCCCCGACTTCGTCAAGCTGGCGGAGGCCTACGGCTGCGTGGGCCTGCGCTGCGAGAGCCCGGACGACGTGGACGCCACGATCAAGAAGGCGATGGAGATCAACGACGTGCCGGTCGTCATCGACTTCGTGGTGCACCGCGACGCGATGGTCTGGCCGATGGTCCCGGCCGGGGTCAGCAACGACCTGATCCAGATCGCCCGGGACACCGCCCCGGACTTCGAGCGCGAGAACTGAGAGCTGAGACCCGTGACGCACAAGCACACCCTTTCCGTCCTGGTCGAGGACCGGCCCGGCGTCCTGACCCGGGCCGCCGGCCTGTTCGCCCGGCGCGGCTTCAACATCCACTCGCTGGCGGTCGGCCCCACCGAGCACCCGGGCGTGTCCCGGATGACGGTGGTGGTGGACGTCGACGAGCTGCCGCTGGAGCAGGTGACCAAGCAGCTGAACAAGCTGATCAACGTGATCAAGATCGTCGAGCTGGAGCCGGGCGCCTCGGTCCAGCGCCAGATGCTGCTGGTCAAGGTCCGCGCCGACGTGCAGACCCGCAGCCACGTGCTGGAGACGGTCGAGCTGTTCCGTGGTCACGTCGTGGACGTGGCCCCGGACGCGGTCACCATCGAGGCCACCGGCAGCCCGGACAAGCTGGCCGCGTTCCTGAAGGTGCTGGAGCCCTTCGGGATCCGTGAGCTGGCCCAGTCCGGCCTGATCGGGATCGGCCGCGGCAATCGCTCGATCACCGACCGGGCCCTGCGCTCGGCCTGAGTAGCCTCTTACCCGTAACCGAAACCCCAAGGAGAACTTGCACCGTGGCAGCACAGATGTACTACGACGCCGACGCCGACCTCTCGCTGATCGCCGGCAAGGCCGTCGCCGTGATCGGCTACGGCAGCCAGGGCCACGCCCACGCGCTGAGCCTGCGTGACTCCGGTGTCGACGTGCGCGTCGGCCTGGCCGAGGGCAGCAAGAGCCGGGCCAAGGCCGAGGCCGAGGGCCTGCGCGTGGTCAGCGTCGCCGAGGCGGTGCAGGAGGCCAACGTGGTCATGCTGCTCACGCCCGATCACGTGCAGCGTCACGTGTACACCGAGTCGATCGAGCCGCACCTGGCCGAGGGCGACGCGCTGTTCTTCGGCCACGGCTTCAACATCCGCTTCGGCTACATCAAGCCCCCGGCCGGTGTGGACGTCTGCATGGTCGCCCCGAAGGGCCCGGGTCACCTGGTGCGGCGTGAGTACGTCGACGGCCGGGGCGTGCCGGTGATCGTGGCGGTCGAGACCGACGCCACCGGTAAGGCCTGGGACCTGGCCCTCTCGTACGCCAAGGCGATCGGTGGCCTGCGCGCGGGTGGCATCAAGACCACCTTCACCGAGGAGACCGAGACCGACCTGTTCGGTGAGCAGGCGGTGCTCTGCGGCGGCATGTCGCAGCTGGTCCAGTACGGCTTCGAGACCCTGACCGAGGCGGGCTACCAGCCCGAGGTGGCCTACTTCGAGTGCCTGCACGAGCTGAAGCTGATCGTCGACCTGATGTACGAGGGCGGCATCGCCAAGCAGCGCTGGAGCGTCTCGGACACGGCGGAGTACGGCGACTACGTCTCCGGCCCGCGGGTGATCGACGAGAAGGTCAAGGAGAACATGCAGGCCGTTCTCGCCGACATCAAGTCGGGCGCCTTCGCCGAGCGCTTCATCAACGACCAGGACGCCGGCGCGCCGGAGTTCAAGGAGCTGCGCGCCAAGGGTGAGACCCACCCGATCGAGGCCACCGGCCGCGAGCTGCGCAAGCTGATGAGCTGGGTCAAGACCACCGACTCGGACTACGTCGAAGGCTCCGCCGGCCGCTGAGCCACGCCGAAGGCCCCCGCCACCGCGATCCGGTGGCGGGGGCCTTCTGCCGTCCCAGCTTCACCAGCGGTAGTTGCCGTAGAAGCAGCTTTCCAACGCTTCCAAGGCAACCAGAGCTGGCAAATGCGACTGGGGCTGGTGAAGCTGGGGAGCGGGGCGGAGCGGGTTAGGGGAGCGGGGCGGAGCGGGTTAGGGGAGCGGGGCGGGGCGGAGCGGGTTAGGGGAGCGGGGCGTAGAGGTCGATGTGGGTGCCGTCCGGGTCCTGCACGGTGGCGTGGCGGCGGGCCCAGGGGGCGTCCAGCGGCTCACGGAAGCCGTAGCCGTCCTCGTCCAGCCAGGCGTACAGCTCGTCCAGCTCGGCGGCGGTGTCGCAGCGGATCCCCAGGGTGACCCCGGTGCGCGGCGCGTCCTGGTCGATGTCCCAGTCCAGCTCGCGCAGCAGATCCTCGGTGTACAGCAGCAGCCGCAGGCCGCCCAGGTCGGCGATCGCCGCGCCCGGGTGCCCGCCGGGCTCGAACGTACAGCCCAGCCGCTGGTAGAAGGCGGTCGACTTGCCCAGGTCGGCGACGACCACGGTGACGGCATCCATCCGGAATCCCATGCGGACAACTCTAGACACGCCCGGGGCTGCGGCCAGGTGAAACGCGCCGGAACCGCCGTCCACATGATGAGACATCGTGACCAGGATCCGGACCCGAGCCGGTAGGATGCGGAGCATGAGCACCCCGAGGACCCCCTCGTCCGTCCGTCTGGCCGTCATCCCCGGCGACGGCATCGGCCCTGAGGTCGTCACCGAGGGCCTGAAGGTCCTGCGGGCGGCGGTCGGTTCGGAGGTGTCCTTCGAGACCACCGAGTACGACCTCGGTGCCCGTCGCTGGCACGCCAGCGGCGAGACACTGCCCGACGCCGCGCTGGCCGAGATCCGGCAGCACGACGCCATCCTGCTCGGCGCGATCGGCGACCCCGCCGTGCCCAGCGGTGTTCTGGAGCGGGGCCTCCTGCTGCGCCTGCGGTTCGAGCTGGACCACTACGTGAACCTGCGGCCGGCGCGGCTGTACCCGGGCGTCACCTCGCCCCTGTCCCCGGCCGTCCTGGAGAACGGGCTCGACTTCGTCGTGGTCCGTGAGGGCACCGAGGGGCCGTACGTCGGCAACGGCGGCGCGGTGCGCACGGGTACGCCGCACGAGATCGCCACCGAGGTCAGCATCAACACGGCCTTCGGTATCGAGCGGGTGGTGCGCGACGCGTTCCGCCGGGCCGCCGCCCGCCCGCGCAAGCACCTCACCCTGGTGCACAAGCACAACGTGCTGGTCCACGCCGGTCACCTCTGGCGCCGCACCCTCGAGCAGGTCAACGCCGAGTTCCCCGAGGTCACCACCGACTACCTGCACGTCGACGCGGCCACCATCTTCATGGTCCAGAACCCGGGCCGCTTCGACGTGATCGTCACCGACAACCTGTTCGGCGACATCATCACCGACATCGCCGGCGCGATCGCCGGGGGCATCGGCCTGGCCGCCTCCGGCAACGTCAACCCCGACCGCACCGCGCCGAGCATGTTCGAGCCGGTCCACGGCTCCGCGCCGGACATCGCCGGTCAGCAGAAGGCCGACCCGACCGCCACCATCCTGTCGGTGGGCATGCTGCTGGAGCACCTCGGCCTGGACAAGGCCGCCCAGAAGGTCGAGCAGGCGGTATCCGCCGACCTGATCGAGCGCGCGGACCGAGTACGCACCACGGCCGAGATCGGCGACTCGATCGCCGCCCGGCTCGCCTGACCAGGGGCCCGTCCCAGTACTGAAGACGGCGGCCGGTCGGGTGATCCCCGACCGGCCGCCGTCGCGTTTGCCTCCGGCGGGTAGCACCAACTGCCTGAGGACGTCCGTGGGCACCGAAGCCTCTCGGCCCGTCGTCGGCGGGTGGTAGCGGTACATCCGGTACCAGGTGCCCCGTGTGTACACAACGAAGGTTCTTCCCGGCGGAGCGGTCGAGGTTCGTGAGCCACAAGGCGCTACCTCAGGGGCCCCGTCCCCGGAACCCCGGGGCACGCTTCGCTCAGGAACAAGCAGGCGCCACCGCCAGAAACGGCAAGGCACCGCCGCCAGGAACAACGAAGCACCGCATCCGGTACCAGCGAGCCGGCGTCCGGCCACCACCACCGCCCGGTCGCCCAGCATCCCCGCTGCTACCGTCGTCAATAGATTTCTTTAACCGGTTCCGCCACGTCCGGGCCGGGTTGCGAGGGAGTATCGCGATGAGCGCCGCACCACTGTCTTTCAGCACCACACTCAACCCGTCACCGGTCACGCCGGAGCGCCGGGCCGAGATCCACGCCGCCCCCGGTTTCGGGAAGTTCTTCACCGACCACATGGTCTCGATCGACTGGACCGACGGCCAGGGCTGGCACGACGCCGGCCTGGTGCCCTACGGCCCGATCCAGCTCGACCCGGCCGCCGCAGTGCTGCACTACGCCCAGGAGATCTTCGAAGGGCTGAAGGCCTACCGGCACGCCGACGGCTCGATCTGGACGTTCCGCCCGGAGGCCAACGCCGCCCGGCTGGCCCAGTCCGCCCGCCGGCTGGCGCTGCCCGAGCTGTCCGAGGCCGACTTCCTGAAGTCCCTGGAGCTGCTGGTCAGCACCGACCAGGAGTGGGTGCCCAGCCACGAGGGCGGCGAGAGCAGCCTGTACCTGCGGCCGTTCATGTACGCCTCCGAGGTCTTCCTCGGTGTCCGCCCGGCCAAGCAGGTGCGTTACCTGCTGATCGCCTCGCCGGTCGGGGGCTACTTCGCCGGCGGGGTCAAGCCGGTCTCGATCTGGCTGTCCTCCACCTACACCCGGGCGGCGGCGGGCGGCACCGGCGCGGCCAAGTGCGGGGGCAACTACGCCGCCAGCCTGGCCGCTCAGCTGGAGGCCCAGGCGCACGGCTGCGAGCAGGTCTGTTTCCTGGACTCGGCCAAGCACAAGTGGGTCGAAGAGCTCGGCGGGATGAACATCTACTTCGTCCGTAAGGACGGAACGCTGGTCACGCCGCCGGTTTCCGGCACCATCCTGGAGGGCATCACCCGTGCCTCCATCCTCGCTCTGGCCGGCGAGATGGGCCTGAAGGTCGAGGAGCGCCCGATCAGCATCGACGAGTGGCGCGCAGACGTGGCCTCGGGCGAGATCACCGAGGTCTTCGCCTGCGGCACCGCGGCGGTGATCACCCCCCTGGGCCGGCTCAGCTGGGAGGGCGGCGAGCTGGAGATCCCCACCGGCGAGGTCAGCATGAAGATCCGCCAGACGCTGCTCGACATCCAGTACGGCCGCGCCGAGGACACCCACGGCTGGATGCACCGCCTGGTCTAAAAGGTTCCCAACCAAACTATGGACGGGGTGGTCACCAAAGGTGCCCACCCCGTCCTTAGTTCGAAGCCCTTTTACAGACGAGGAGCAGCCCCCATCGCCTGGAGCCCGAAGACAAAGCTCTCCAGGAGGGCCTGCCAGCTCGCCTCCACCACGTTCGGCCCGACCCCCACGGTCCGCCAGACAGCACCGGAACCCGTGGTCTCGACCAGCACCCGGGTGATCGCGTCGGTGGCCGATTCCCCGTCCAGGATGCGCACCTTGAAGTCGGTCAGCTTCATCGCGTCCAGCTCGGGGTAGACCGGCAGCAGCGCCTGCCGCAGCGCATGGTCCAGTGCGCTCACCGGACCGTTGCCCTCCGCGGTAGCCACCGAGCGCGTACCCCCGGCGGTCAGCTTCACCGTCGCCTCGCAGACCGCCTCGGCCGTGCCGTCCCGGAATTCGGTGATCACTCGCCAGCTCTCGACCGCGCAGAACTGCGGCTGGGCGCCGTGCACCTCCTCCTGCAGCAGCAGCGAGAACGAGGCGTCGGCAGCCTCGAACGTGTAACCCCGGGCCTCCAGCTGCTTCACCCGATCGGTCACCCGGCTCAGCAGTTCCCGGTCGCCGGACAGATCGAAACCGAGCTCCTTGCCCTTCAGCTCGATCGAGGCCCGGCCTGCCATGTCCGACACCAGCATCCGCATGTCGTTGCCCACCTGAGCCGGATCGATGTGCTGGTACAGGTCCGGATCCACCTTGATCGCGCTGGCGTGCAGCCCGGCCTTGTGGGCGAAGGCAGAGGCCCCGACGTAGGGCTGACGCTGGTACGGCAGCACGTTGGCGATCTCGTTCACCGCGTGCGCGATCCGGGTGATCTCGGCCAGCTTGCCCTCCGGCAGCACCGGACGGCCCAGTTTCAGCTCCAGGTCGGCCAGAACCGTGATCAGGTCGGCGTTCCCGGTGCGCTCGCCGTACCCGTTCAGCGTGCCCTGCACCTGGATCGCCCCGGCCTCGACCGCGGCCAGCGAGTTGGCGACCGCACAACCGGTGTCGTTGTGGGCGTGGATCCCCAGAAGCGCACCGGTTTGCGCGCTCACCTCCTGCACCACCTCGGTGACCCAGCCGGGAAGCATCCCGCCGTTGGTGTCGCACAGCACCACGACCTCGGCCCCGGCCTCGGCAGCCGAGCGCACCACCCGTAGCGCGTAGTCCGGGTTGAAGCGGTAGCCGTCGAAGAAGTGCTCGGCGTCCAGGAACACCCGGCGGCCGTGATCGCGCAGGTGGCGCACGGTCTCGGTGATCATCGCCAGGTTCTCCTCGGCGGTGGTGCGCAGAGCCCGCTCCACGTGCCGGATATCGCTCTTGGCGACCAGGGTCACGGCCGGGGCCAGCGAGTCGATCAGGGCCTGCACCTGCGGGTCCTGATCCACCGCGACGCCGGCCTTGCGGGTGGCGCCGAACGCGGTGAGCACGGCCTGCTTCAGGTTCAGATCGGTGGCGGCCCGGCGGAAGAACTCCGTGTCCTTGGGAATCGCCCCCGGCCAGCCGCCCTCGATGAAGCCGACCCCCAGTTCGTCCAGATGGCCGGCGATCGCCAGCTTGTCCGGCACCGAGAGGCTGAGCCCCTCCTGCTGGGCGCCGTCGCGCAGGGTGGTGTCGTACACCTGGAAGGTGCTGCCGGTGCTCTCCATCGTGGTTCGCCTTCGGTCGTGGATGCTGGTTTTCGCCGGTTCGTCACGGCCCGGCGCATGAAAAAAGACCCCCCGCGGGTGCGGAAGGTCTGCGCGTCGACGGTGCCCTAGCCCTGGGCGGTGCCGACGCGCCTGCGAATAATGACGCCGTGGTTGAACATGCTGCCGGTGATTCTGCCACACGCTGGGTAGGCATGGCCTTCGATGACCACAATGGAAGACGGGGTGGGCACCTTTGGTGCCCACCCCGTCCTCAGGTTGTGGAGACTCAGCGCCAGTACGGCGTGACCGTCTCGCCCTTCACCTTCTTGCCCAGCGGGACCACGGTGTAGTTCGCGCTGTCCGGGTTCTGCACCCCGAAGCGGGCGTTCACCGTCCACAGCGTGTGGTGCACGAAGGTGGCGGTGCTCGGCACGTCCAGCTTCGGCGAGGTCAGGGTCTTGCGCCAGGTGGCCCGCCAGCCCTTGCCCCGGCTGTGGTGCAGCTTCAGCTTCTCCACCGCGTTCTGGCTGTTGCCGCGGATCACGAACAGGGTGTGGCCCTTGCGCTCCAGCCCGTCGCCGCCGGTGATGCCCGGGCCCCGGCGGATCGGCAGGACCTTGGCCTCGCCGGTGTGGTAGCTGACCCGGTAGATGCCGCCGAACGTGCTGTTGTTCAGGATCAGCGAACCGTCCCAGAGGGTCTCGAGGCCGTTGGCGCCGTTCTTGCCGGCCGGGGTGAGCGGCCAGGCCCCCTTCAGGTTGATGAAGTTGATCTGGCCGGCCTTGGCCCCGGTGGCGTCCCGCAACGCGATCCGGGTGAGCCGGTCCACCCGGGAGTCGGTGACCCAGACCGCGTTCGGCTCCACCGTCAGGTCGTTCAGGAAGATCGCGCCGGGGACCTTGACCCGGTGCTTGATCGATCCGGTGGCGATGTCCACGCCGAGCACGATGCCCTGGTCGCCGTCCTGACCGGCGGCCCAGAGCAGGTTCGAGCGCGGGTCCCACTCCATCCCGCGCAGCGAACGGCCGGGGACGCCGGGCGTGAGCACCCGGCCCTCACCGGTCTTCAGGCTGCCGGTCCAGATCCGGCCGTCGGCCAGTGAGCCGGCGAAGAACTGGCGCTTGGGACCGGAGGCGATCCCCTCGGGCCGGAACCCGTTGGGCAGGTTGATCGAATCGGGGAACTTCTTGGCCGTCGCCGCGATCGGGGTGCTCTCCAGCGCC
The DNA here is from genome assembly GCF_021129305.1 of Kineosporia babensis. Lineage (GTDB taxonomy): Bacteria > Actinomycetota > Actinomycetes > Actinomycetales > Kineosporiaceae > Kineosporia > Kineosporia babensis. The sequence continues at coordinate 46,738 of NZ_JAJOMB010000013.1, forward strand.
ACCGTGGCCTTCGAGCCCGCCGGGGAGGCAGCCGGGGTCGCGGCGGAGTACTCCCCGGCGAGCGCTGGGGAAGCGATGAGGGCCAGTCCGAGCACCGCCGCGCCGGCGGCCGTGCGGACGTGCCCGAGGTACCTGAACCTTCTCGTTGTCATGCGCAAAGTTCAGCGAACGCACAGGATTCGCGGGGCCGGAAACACGCCGCGAGTTCGGCCTACCCCCTCGTCATCCACTTCCAAGGGCCAGACCCGAACGGGCTAATCACGCCGAAACTTCAGTCCCAGCAGGGCTGATCAGCAACTCCAGCACCGTGATCATCCTGGTGCGCAACAGCTGCGAGCGTTCGGCGAAAGCCCGCTGCCGGCTCACATACTCCGCTTTGCCCTCGGCCGTCTCGATCGCCACAGCCGGCTGCTGGTAGGACGAAAGGTCGTACGGCGAGGCCTGCATGTCGAGCAGCCGGATGTCGCGGGCCAGCTCGAAGCAGTCCAGGGCCAGGTCGCCCGGAATCGCCGGGCCCAGCTTGGTGGCCCACTTGTGCCCGTCCATCGAGGCGTGCAGGCAGCCCGGCTGGTCCAGCTCGACCTGGGTCTCACGGGTGGGCTGCAGGCGATTGCGGCCCACCGCCTTCGGGGTGAAGAACCGGAACGCGTCGAAGTGGCTGCAGCGGATCGGGTGCGCCTCGACCACCGCGTCGGTACCGGCCTGTCCCAGCCTCAGGGGGAGCGGGTGGCGGTGCTCGTCCTGCCGGTAGACCATCGCCCACTCGTGCAGGCCGAAACAGCCGGTGAAGGCCGGCCGGGTGGAGATGGCGGTGAGCAGGCGATGGATGAACCGGACCGAATCGCCGCGCTCCGCCATGAACTGCGCCGCGTCGAAACCCACCGTGCCGTCTTCGGCGGTGCTGTACCAGCGCCAGTTCTGGTGCGGGATGCCGCCGGGCGTGGGCTCCAGCCGGGTGCCGGCCCCCGGGTGCCAGCGGCGCATCACCGAGGGCCGGGTGTTGTAGTACTCGAACAGGAAGTCGTCGATCGCGTGCCGTTCCCGCCGGGCCTTGCGCTCGCGATGCCCGGCGGTCAGCTCGTCGGCCCGGCGTTCGTGCTCCCGGGCCAAGGGCTGCCACTGCTCCGCCTGCATCACCTCACACACCGCACCAGTATGTCCCGGGCTGGGGGAGGGCCGGCCCGGGGCATAAAGTCTCAGCATGCTCATCGCGAGATTCACCACCGGCGAAGACCCTCGGTACGCGGTCGTCGAGGGCGAGCAGGGATCCGGGTTCCTGCACGTCATCAGCGGCGACCCGCTCTTCCAGACGGTCCAGATGACCGGTGAGAAGGTCCGGTTCGACGACGCCGTGCGGCTGCTGGCCCCGGTCATCCCGCGCAGCAAGGTGGTTGCCGTCGGCAAGAACTACGCCGACCACGTGGCCGAGATGGCCACCACCCCGGGCGAGGCCCCGCCCGAGGAGCCGCTGCTCTTCTTCAAGCCGAACACCTCGGTGATCGGCCCGGGCGACCCGATCGTGCTGCCCCGCCAGTCCAGCAACGTGCACTACGAGGGCGAGCTGGCGATCGTGATCGGCAAGCTCTGCAAGGACGTTCCCGCCGAGCGGGTGAACGAGGTGGTGCTCGGTTACACGATCGCCAACGACGTCACCGCGCGGGACCTGCAGAAGTCCGACCGGCAGTGGGCCCGGGCCAAGGGTTTCGACACCTTCTGCCCGCTGGGGCCCTACCTGGTGCTGGACGCCGACGCCACCGACGTGCGGGTGACGACCCGGGTGAACGGCGAGACCAAGCAGGACGGCCGGACCTCCTCGCTGATCCACAAGATCCCGGAGATCGTGGCCTACATCTCGGCCGCGTTCACCCTGCTGCCCGGCGACGTGATCCTGACCGGTACCCCGGCCGGGGTCGGGCCGCTGAACGCGGGCGACCGGGTCGAGGTGGAGATCGAGGGCATGGGTGTGCTGAGCAACCCGGTGGTCTCGCGCGACTGATCTGCGCAACCAGATGTGAGACGTCCGCGGCCCCTGGGAGGGGACCGCGGACGTTTCGTTCTGGCTGGCCTCTGGTGCGCTTCGAGGTGCGCCGAGCGGTACCCACCGAGCTTGAATGTCGGTGACCAAACCGGGGACGTCCGCGGTCCCTTGAGAGGCGACCGCAACCGTTCATCCTTCTGGTTCTGCTCTGCAGTTCCTCAACGGGCCTCGGCCAGATGCCCTTCGCGGGCGGCCAGCCAGTCGATGAATCCGGCCAGCGGCATCGGCGGGGCCAGGTAGAAACCCTGCATGTTGGTGCAGCCCAGGCGTTCCAGCTCGGCCCAGGTGGCCGCGTCCTCCACGCCCTCGGCCACCACCGCGAGGTCGAGGTTGGTGCCCAGATCCACGATGGAGCGCACGATCGCGGCGTCACCCGGCTCGGTGAGCATGCTCATCACGAAGCTCTTGTCGATCTTGACCTCCTGCACCGGCAGCTGGCGCAGGTAGGACAGCGAGGAGTACCCGGTGCCGAAATCGTCGATGGACAGGCCCACTCCGAGGTCGTGCAGCCGGTCCAGCACCATCCGGGTGCGGCCCGGGTCGCGGATCACCGAGCTCTCGGTGATCTCCAGGGTGAGCGAGTCGGCCGGGACGGCGTGCCGGTTCAGCAGCCGCTGGACGCTGGCGATCAGGTTGTCGTTGAGATTGCTGCGGGCCGAGAGGTTCACGCTGACCGTCAGCCGGTGCCCGGCCCGCCGCCAGCGCCCGCAGGCCGCCACCGCCTGTTCCAGCACGGCGTCGGTGAGCTGCGGGATCAGGCCGTTGCGTTCGGCCAGCGGGATGAACGTGTCGGGGAAGAGCAGGCCGTGGCGGGGGTGGCGCCAGCGCACCAGCGCCTCCACCCCGAGCACCAGGCCGGTGCGCAGATCGGCCTGGGGCTGCACGTACACCTCGAGCTGACCGGCCGAGATGCCCTGGCGCAGCTCGGCGGTGAGGGCCAGCCGTTCCGGGGTCTCGTTGGCGTCCAGGCCCTTTTCGTACACGTGCAGGCCGGAGCCGGAGTTCTTGGCGTAGTACATCGCCGCGTCGGCCCGTTTCAGCAGGGTGTGCCCGTCCGAGCCGTGCAGCGGGGCCACGGCGATCCCGATCGCGGCCCCGACCTCCACGTCGACGCCCTGGATGCTGACCGGTTTCTCCAGCCCGCAGCGCAGCCGGGTGGCCACGTCCAGAGCCTGGGTGATGGTGTCCAGACCGGGCAGCAGCACGGTGAACTCGTCGCCGCCGGTGCGGGCCAGGGTGCCGTGCCCGCCCAGCGACTTGTGCAGCCGCTGCCCGACCTCCTGCAGCAGCCGGTCGCCCAGCGGGAGCCCGAAGGTGTCGTTGACCTGCTTGAAGTTGACCAGGTCGAGGTTCATCACGGTGAACCCGGGGGAGCGGTCGGCGCGCAGCTCGCTCAGCGCGCTGACCATCTCCTGCTGCAGCCGGTTGCGGTTGGGCAGGCCGGTGAGCTTGTCGTGCAGCGCGTCGTGCCGCAGCCGGTCCACCAGCCGGCCGTTCTGCAGGGCCATGCTGGCGTGGTTGGCCACCGTCATCAGCAACTGCACGTCGTCGGAGTCGAACGAGCGCACGTCGCTGATCCGGTCGCCGACCAGGATGGTGCCGACGATGCCGGCCTCACCCTTGAGCGGCACCAGGATCGCGTCGCGCAGGCCGCGCTCGGCGAGCAGCGGGCGGTGGCCGCGATCGCCCCGGGGGATCAGCAGCGGGCCGCCGCTGGTGACCACCCCGGACCAGCTCGGGTCGCTGGCGGCCGGTTCGGTGAGCCGGGCCCGGCGCAGCTTGCTGCCCGAGCCCCGGCTGTCGATCCGCAGCGGCTGGTGGCCGGACTCGGGGGAGACGAAGACGATCTCGGCGTAGTCGGCCCGCAGCACCTCGCGGGCGTGCTGCAGTACCCCGGTGAGGATCTCGTTGACCTCGGGCGTGCTGCTGACCGCGTGACTGAACCGGTAGAGCCGCTCCAGGCTGAGATGCCGCTCGAACAGGCTGGAGTAGCGCCGGTAGGCGGCCAGCAGCAGCACCATCGAGATCAGCAGGGGGATCGCGGCCCGGCTGGTGGCGGCCAGGGCGTGCACCGCGACCAGGGCGATGCAGGTGACCCAGGCCGAGGTGGCGGCGCCCCGGCCGGCCTCGAGAAAGAAGTCCCGGCGCTTGGTCTCGCCGTCCACCACGGCCAGCACCACGGTGACCGCGACCGCCGAGAGCAGGCCGCCGCAGACGGTGGCGACCAGGGCGGCGGCCCAGGCCTGCTGGTCGATCACCGCGCCCTCGCCCCGGATCAGGTTGAACAGCAGCAGGGCGAGCACCGACTCGGCGAACAGCATGGAGCCGTTGAAGAACACCTTGACCGGGCCCTGGCGGCGCCACAGCACCAGCGCGGCCAGCACCCCGATCAGCCGCCCGGCCACGAACGCACCGGGGGAGGCGAAGAACAGGCCGAGCACGGTGGCGATCTCGTTCATCGAGATGGCGCGGACCTGGCGGTGCCCGTTGACCTGCACCATCTGCACGACGATCTCGCAGGCGGCGGCCAGCGCGGCCACCGTGTACCAGTCCAGCTGCAGCAGCTCGCCGCGCCCGCCCAGCTCCTGGGTGAGCGGCAGGAACCACAACCCGGCGCCGAACGCGACCAGCAGCAGGCTGACCCCGATGATCCGCAGCGAGGTGAGGTCCGGGCGCAGCGGGGTTGGTGTCCGGCGTGACACGGAGCGACCCGGTCGGGTCAGCAGGGCCAGCGGGGACAGTTCGGTGAGGCGGAAGCCCAGAACTGCCATCCGTCACCCCCTGCGATCAGGGACGGGGACGCAGACCCGAGCGCGATTCGGCTCCAGGAGCGGGCCGGACCGGGCCGCGAGAGCGCGCCCCATCAGCCCGCCACCGGCATGCCGCCGGACCCGAAAAACAGTGCTTGAACTGTGAACATCCCCGTCCCCCGGTGGTCACGCCCCTGTGTGCTGGAGCGTAGCTGAACCGCCGATGCGCCAAGAGCGGAAGTCCGGACGATCTCGTGGTCGACACCTTACCCATAGTCATATTGACACCGACGGGTGTTGGACACGTTGCGTGGCGACAGCTCACGGTGCGAGCGGGCGGCGTGCGGGTGGAGGGGCGCATCCATCACGCAAAGTAGTGGAAAGTTCTGAGGCTGGGGGTGCCTACGTCTGCTTCGTGCACGGTTGGCCGTTGCGGCCGGCGGCGCTGCGGCGGGGCTGGTGGGGAGGGATTCGCCGGTGCTGGGGATGCGTGCGGATGGGTTGTAGGAGGAGGTGGCCTGTACCGCGCTGGATCGCAGGAAGGTGGGCCTGCATCCGAGTGGTCTGCACCGGGCGGTGGGCGGGTGTTCGTGGGGTGAAGGTGCTGTCGGGGCGGGCTGCTTCGGTGGGCCTGGCCGCGATCGGCCGGTGTATCCGCCGGTCCGGCGGCTCCGGCAGCTCGGGCGGGGTCCCGGCCGGACGGCAGGCCGATTTGGGTCCACGGTCGCGTACCGGTAATGTTCTCTTCAGGCAGCCGCCCAAGCGGAAAGATCGCCTCCTCGGAGATGATCTTACGGCGGGATGGTTACCTGATTGGGGTATGGTGTAATTGGCAACACGGCTGATTCTGGTTCAGTTGTTCTAGGTTCGAGTCCTGGTACCCCAGCTCGGTGAGATTGTTACAAGGCAGGCTCATGCCCGCCGGAACGACAATCAGGCCGATTCGGAAATAGCCGAGAGATCGGCTAGGATCGAACAGCTGGCAAGGCCGAAAGGCGCAGGCCAGCAAGGCAAGACAGCAAGAATATGGCCCCGTTGTGTAGTGGCCTAGCACGTCGCCCTCTCAAGGCGGTAGCGCGGGTTCGAATCCCGTCGGGGCTACACCGAGACACGGCCCTCGACCTCTTCTGGTCGGGGGCCGTCGTCGTGTCCGGTAATCTCTCGCCGACCTGCGAGAACATGTGGCTGCCCGGGGGTAGGGCGCCACCGCGGGGGCACCAGTGGAATCAATGGAGGGAAAGCTCATGACGGCCCAGATCGGACAGATGGTCCGGGAGTTGCTCGCGGGCGACCTGAACGCGTATCCGGAGCGCACCAAGGCTCTGGACGAGCAGGGCTGGAACGCCTTCGGCGAGATCGTCGGTGCTGCTTTCTACCGGGCCGTCGCCCAGATGCTCACCCCGCAGGCCGACGTGGCCGCCTTCGTGGCCGCTGCGGCCGCCCCGTACGCCCAGACCCCCGTGGCGATCGACCCGTCCGCGGCCGAGGCTCTGGTCCGCTCGGTGCTCGGTGACGACGCCACCGTGGGCCAGGTGCTCGAGCAGCTCGACGAGCCCGACCTGGCCCGGATCGAGCTGGTCCTGCTGCGCCGGCTGATCGAGGACGGCAACGGCGCGATCAAGGTGGACGCCCTGGTCGACTCCGCCCAGGACGAGGCCGCCGAGTTCAGCGGTGAGGCCGGCGTCTCCTGACGTCTTCTCGCCGCTGTCCGAGCCCGTTCGCCCCCGCCGGGGTGACGGGCTCGGTTCCGTTTTGGGGCGTGCGCCTGGTGATGTTCGGCGGATCACCTGTGACCTGACCAACGCGCGCCGGGCGGGGTGAAGTTGTACTGGAGTACCGGGAACTGCGGAAAGCCGTGCGGGAGACGCGATCGGCATCACAGTGCAATCGCACTGACTGGTGAGAGGTGGCTCTCACCGATGACGAGAACACCCGCTGGCTCTGGCCTCGTCGGCGTGAAATCTCCGCCGGCTCAGCCATCCCGGCCACTTCGTGGCCCGATCGGCTGGTGATCGGCCACCGGCGTCCGTGATCTGGCCGGCTTCTCAGGGCCGATCGGGAGGGGCACAGCCGGCCACTCTGGTGCGTGAGTTGGTTTGGTGACCACGAACGTTCGTTGGTGGGTCACCGCACCGGTCGCGTGACCTGGGGCCTGTCCTGCGGATCTTTGCCTACTGCAGGGCACCCGGGACGCCGTCTGACCGCGTCCGGTGTGGCCCCACGCAAAACCATTGCGAGGGGCCCCACCGGCCACGTCAGCCGACGTCCGGGCACCTCCTCGCTACGGCCCTGATCCACAGGACAGGCCCCAGCCGTGCTGCGGGCTGATCCGACCGTCCGGCTCAATCCGCCGACCACCGGGCGCATCCCGGCGCCCCAGCGGTCAAAGTGGTTCAGCCCTGGGGCTGGCTGCGGCGCAGGACCTCGGTGAGCCGCCCGGCCGCAGCCACCACCGCAGCCGCGTGCTGGCGGCCCGGCTGACGGGTGAAACGCTCGACCGGGCCGGAGATCGAGACCGCCGCGACCACCCGGCCGGACGGTCCCCGCACCGGCGCGGACACCGAGGCGACCCCCGGCTCCCGCTCCGCGATGCTCTGCGCCCAGCCCCGGCGCCGCACCGCCGACAACGTGCTCGCGGTGAACTTGGCGCCGTTCAGCCCACGGTGCAGCCGATCCGGTTCTTCCCAGGCCAGCAGGGTCTGGGCGGCCGAACCGGCGTGCATCGACAGGGCCGAGCCGACCGGGATCGAATCCCGCAGCCCGACCGGCCTTTCCGCCGCGGCCACGCAGATCCGCTGATCACCCTGACGGCGGAACAGCTGGGCGCTCTCGCCGGTGTGGTCGCGCAGCGCCGCCAGAACCGGCCCGGCGGCGGCCAGCAACCGGTCCTCGCCGGCCGCGGCGGCCAGTTCGCCCAGTCGCGGCCCGAGCACGAAACGCCCCTGCAGGTCGCGGCTGACCAGCCGGTGGTGCTCCAGGGCGACCGCCAGCCGGTGCGCGGTGGGCCGGGCCAGCCCGGTCGCGGTGACCAGCTGGGCCAGGGTGGCGGGCCCCGCCTCCAGGGCGTCGAGCAGCACGGCTGCCTTGTCCAGGACGCCGACTCCGCTACTCTTGTCCATGGAGCGATACTGTCGTCTCACGAAGCGAGACGCAAGTCCGGCCAGCACCGGACTCCGGCACCACCGCCGATCGCGACCGGTTGGGCACCGCGAGGTGCCCGGTGAAACACGAACGGGCTGACCCCGGATGGAGGCTGATCAACGTGGGCCGCACGCTGGCGGAAAAGGTTTGGCAGGCGCACACGGTGCGCACCGGCGAGAACGGTGAGCCCGACCTGCTCTACATCGACCTCCACCTGCTGCACGAGGTGACCAGCCCGCAGGCGTTCGACGGCCTGCGGATGGCCGGGCGTCAGGTGCGTCGCACCGACCTCACCATCGCCACCGAGGATCACAACACCCCGACCCTCAACATCGACCAGCCGATCGCCGACCCGGTCAGCCGCACCCAGATCGAGACGCTGCGCAAGAACTGCGCCGAGTTCGGGGTCCGGCTGCACCCGCTGGGTGACCTGGACCAGGGCATCGTGCACGTGGTCGGCCCGCAGCTCGGCCTGACCCAGCCGGGTATGACCGTGGTCTGCGGCGATTCGCACACCTCCACCCACGGCGCCTTCGGGGCCCTGGCTTTCGGGATCGGCACCAGCGAGGTCGAGCACGTGCTGGCCACCCAGACGCTGCCGCTGAAGCCGTTCCGGACGATGGCGATCAACGTCGACGGCGACCTGCCGGCCGGAACCAGTGCCAAGGACATCATTCTCGCGGTGATCGCGAAGATCGGTACCGGCGGTGGCCAGGGCTACGTCCTGGAGTACCGCGGTTCGGCCATCCGGGCGCTGTCCATGGAGGCCCGGATGACGATCTGCAACATGTCGATCGAGGCCGGCGCCCGGGCCGGGATGATCGCCCCGGACGAGACCACCTTCGAGTACGTGAAGGGCCGCCGGCACGCGCCGGAGGGCGAGCAGTGGGACGCGGCGGTGCAGTACTGGAGCACCCTGCGGACCGACGAGGACGCCACCTTCGACACCGAGGTGTACCTGTCCGCACCCGACCTGGAACCGTTTGTCACCTGGGGCACGAATCCCGGTCAGGGTGCTCCGCTCTCGGCGGCCGTGCCGGACCCGGCGAGCATCGCCGACCCGGACGAGCGCAGCGCCGCCGAGCGGGCGCTCACCTACATGGACCTGACCGCGGGCACCCCGCTGCGCCAGATCGCCGTGGACACGGTGTTCATCGGCTCCTGCACCAACGGCCGGATCGAGGACCTGCGCACCGCCGCGGCGGTCTTCGAGGGCCGGAAGAAGGCCGACTCGGTGCGGGTTCTGGTGGTCCCCGGATCGGCCCGGGTCCGGATCCAGGCCGAGTCCGAAGGTCTGGACAAGGTGTTCACCGAGTTCGGGGCCGAGTGGCGCCAGGCCGGCTGCTCGATGTGCCTGGGCATGAACCCGGACCAGCTGGCGCCGGGCGAGCGCAGCGCCTCCACCTCCAACCGGAACTTCGAGGGCCGGCAGGGCAAGGGCGGGCGCACGCACCTGGTCTCGCCCGCCGTGGCCGCCGCGACCGCGGTCCGCGGAACTCTCTCCTCACCCGCCGACCTGGCTTCCCCGGGGCTCGAGGTCGCTTCGCAGCAGGGCGCTTCCACCGCCAAGTAAACCTCGGCAGCCCTCGCCCGCCACTTCAGACCTCACAGCTAAGGAACAGCGAAATCATGGAGAAGTTCAGTACCCACACCGGTATCGGGGTCCCGCTGCGCCGCTCGAACGTGGACACCGACCAGATCATCCCGGCGGTGTACCTCAAGCGGGTGACGCGCACCGGGTTCGAGGACGGCCTGTTCTCCGCCTGGCGCCAGGACCCGGAGTTCGTCCTGAACCAGGAGGCCTACAAGGCCGGTTCGGTCCTGGTGGCCGGCCCCGACTTCGGCACCGGTTCCTCCCGCGAGCACGCCGTCTGGGCGCTCAACGACTACGGCTTCCGGGTCGTCCTGTCCTCCCGCTTCGCCGACATCTTCCGGGGGAACTCGGGAAAGGCGGGACTGCTCACCGGGATCGTCGAGCAGGCCGACGTGGAGAAGCTGTGGACCGCGCTGGAAAGCCGCCCGGGCACTGAGGTGACGGTCGATCTGACCGCCCGGAGGGCCGTCTGCGGCGACCTGACGGTGCCGTTCGACGTCGACGACTACACCCGCTGGCGGCTTCTGGAGGGTCTGGACGACATCGGCCTGACCCTCCGGCACGTCGAGGACGTGACTGCTTTCGAGTCGAATCGGCCACACTTTCTGCCGACCACTCTGCCGGCCCGCTGAGGACCCCCTCAGTCCCAACCGGAATCACCATTCATTCTCGGAATTAATTGAAAGAGAATGAGTTTCGCGAAACTCGGCGGTCCGCGCCGGCCCTCGGAAGGGGCCGTGCGAGGGCCGCCGAGGGCGGTTTGGGGGGCGGTTTTGCGTTGAGACACAACGACAAAACCTCACTCTGTATTGGATTTATAGGCCGGATTGCGTTTACCTTCATCTTCGACATCAGGCTTCGAGCCTGATCCCATGTACCGGAGGATGGAAAGTGAACAAGGCAGATATCGTCGAACTTCTTCAGGAGCGACTGGGTGGCCGTCAGGCTGCGGCCGACGCCCTGGACGCCGTCATCGACACCATCACCCGCGCCGTGGTCCGCGGCGAGAAGGTGACCATCAGCGGTTTCGGTTCTTTCGAGAAGGCCGTCCGCAACGCCCGTACCGGCCGTAACCCGCGTACCGGCGAGAAGGTCCGCATCAAGAAGACGTCCGTCCCGCGTTTCCGGGCCGGCACGTCCTTCAAGGCGTACGTCGCCGAGCCGCGCACCCTGCCGAAGCCGGTTGCCGGTTCCAACCGCGCCGCCACCACCCGTGGTGTCGCCGCCGCCGCCAAGGCTGCTGCGCCGAGCCGGGCCACCAAGAGCGCCGCCACCAAGGCCACCGCCGCCAAGACCACGGCCGCGAAGAAGACCGCCACCAAGGCGACTCCGGCCAAGACCACGGCCACCAAGACCACGGCGGCGAAGAAGACCACCGCCACCAAGGCTGCCCCGGCGAAGACCACCACGGCCGCGAAGAAGACCGCGACCAAGGCCCCCGCCGCGCGCAAGACCGCCACCAAGGCCGCTCCGGCCAAGGCCGCGGCCACCAAGACCACCGCGGCCAAGACCACGACCGCGCGCAAGACGGCCGCCAAGAAGACGGCGACCACCGCCAGCCGCACCGCCACCAAGGCCACCCCGGCCCCCACCGCCGCGAAGCGCACCACCACGCGTCGTCGCAGCACCACCGCCTGATTCGTTCGCGGTACGCACCAAAAGCATCACCCCTCCACACGTGGTGGGCGTCCCGGAACCGGGATGCCCACCACGTGGCTGTTTTGGCCGCCCCTTCAGAAACCGCCCACCTGGGCCGACAGCAGCTACATGAGCTTTTGAGCGGGCCGGAATTGGTACTTGGCCCGACGTGGGCCACGATGTGTTCCATGAACGACGTACTCACCGTGCACGGCGGCACCCCGCTGGTCGGCAGCATCCAGGTGCGAGGTGCCAAGAACCTGGTCTCCAAGGCGATGGTGGCCGCGCTCCTCGGTGAGGAGCCGAGCGTGCTGCGTAACGTCCCGCAGATCCGCGACGTCGGTGTCGTGGGTGGTCTGCTCGAACTCCACGGCGTTCAGGTCGAGGAGGTTCCCGGCCCGGAGGGCGAACTCCGGCTGGACCCCAGCAATGTCATTCAGGCGCACGTCGCCGACATCGACGCGCATGCGGGTTCCAGCCGTATCCCCATTCTTTTCTGCGGCCCTCTGCTTCACCGGCTGGGTGAGGCATTCATTCCCGATCTCGGTGGGTGCCGGATCGGTGACCGTCCGATCAATTACCACCTCGACGTGCTGCGGCAATTCGGCGCGGTGGTGGACAAGCAGCCGAACGGAATTGCCATCCGGGCCCCGCGCCGGCTGCAGGGCACCAAGGTCAAGCTGGAGTACCCGAGCGTCGGCGCCACCGAACAGGTGTTGCTGACCAGCGTTCTGGCCGAGGGCGTCACCGAGCTCACCAACGCGGCGATCGAGCCCGAGATCATGGACCTGATCGCGGTGCTGCAGAAGATGGGCGCGATCATCAGCGTCGACACCGACCGGGCGATCCGGATCGAAGGCGTCGACCGGCTCGGTGGTTTCACCCACCGCGCGATGCCGGACCGGATGGAGGCGGCCAGCTGGGCCAGCGCCGCGCTGGCCACCAAGGGCGACATCACCGTGCTGGGCGCCCGCCAGCAGGAGATGATGACGTACCTGAACGTGTTCCGGAAGGTCGGGGGTGTCCTGGACATCGGCGACGACGGCATCCGGTTCAGCCACCCCGGCGGGGAACTGAACTCGCTGGTCCTGGAGACCGACGTGCACCCGGGTTTCGGCACCGACTGGCAGCAGCCCCTGGTGGTGGCCCTGACCCAGGCCAGCGGCCTGAGCATCGTGCACGAGACGGTCTACGAGAACCGGCTGGGCTTCACCCAGGCGCTGCGTGACATGGGCGCCCAGATCCAGCTGTACCGCGAGTGCCTGGGCGGCCGGCCGTGCCGGTTCGGCCAGCGCAACTTCCTGCACTCCGCGGTGATCTCGGGCCCGGCCAAGCTGCACGGCGCCGACATCACCGTGCCGGACCTGCGGGGCGGCTTCAGCCACCTGATCGCCGCGCTGGCCGCCGAGGGCACCTCCCGGGTGCGCGGGATCGGCCTGATCGACCGCGGTTACGAGCACTTCACCCAGAAGCTGCAGATGCTGGGCGCCAACTACGAGCGCTGAGCCGAAGAAGTTCCCCCGGAGGCGATGCTTCCGGGGGAACTTTCGTTTGCCCGGAAAATAAAGGACGCGCCGGTCACCTCACGTCTTCAGTGGTGCTCGCGGAAATTGAAGGACGCGGTGGCCGGGTCACCCGCGAGTGTGGCGTTTCAGGAGGTGGCCGGGTTTTCGGGGGCAGCAGAACGTTCGGCGGCGCCAATGGTTCCCAGCGTGAGCCGGACGATCTCGTCGCCCTGCCGCTCGGCGCTCAGCCGCTGGCCCGGGCGCAGATGGCGCAGGCCGCTGTGCTCCAGGGCGCCGGTGCCGAAGGGCAGCACCTCGCCGGAATCGGTGAGGACGGAGCCGGAACCGGTCTCGGCGTCGTAGCGGTACACGGTGGCCTGCACCCGTTCAGGGTAGTCAACTGCGCATCGTGATCGGCTGTTCTCAGCCCGGCGAAATTGCCCCGTCCTGCAGTAGTGCCCCGGTGCGCGGGCCCAGGCCGAGCGCGGCGGCGGCCCGCAGATCGGCCTGGGTGTCCACGTCCCGGCGGAGCGCGGGCAGGTCCAGTTCCAGCTTCAGGGCACCGGACTCGGCGTGCTTGCGGGCCGAGGAAGGGCCGAACGAGGGACGCATCCGGCCGGGTTCCCGGGCGGCCAGCAGCACGGTGCCGATGCCGTCCGCGTCCGGGACGAAGACCATGTCCGGAGCGGTTCGGCGGCTTGGGGGCGACGTTGTCAGGGCCTGAGAGGCGCTCTGCAGCGCCAGGTCCAGATCGGCCGGACGCAGAGCCGGAAGGTCGCCCAGCAGGACGGCACAGGGCCCCTCAAGGCCGCGCAGGCCGTCCTCGATCGCGGCGAGCAGGCCCGAGCCCGGCCGGGACTCACCCCGTACCTCTGCCCCCGCGGCCGTGGCCGAGCCGGTCAGAAGAGCATCGGCGGTGACCACCACGACCCGGCTCACGGCCGGCGTCGCCAGTACGGCGTCCAGGCAGTCCAGGGCGATTGCGGTGGCCAGCGCGGCCGGGGCGGCCAGCCGGGACTTGGCCTTCGGGCCACCCTTGAGCGGCAGCACCATCGTCCAGCCCGGCGACTGCGGCGCCGGTGGCCGGGCGCGCGTGCCGGGAGCACCGGCGTCCTCGATCATGGGTGCTGGGCCTCCTGGCCGCCGGCGGTGGACGGAATGCCGCTGCGGACACGGCAAGATGGTCCGATGCGGCGTGATCGGACTGCGGGTCGGTACCTGCGATGCATGAGCTGAAGTCCCGGACTCGGAAGGTGGGAACGCTGGTGAGGAGGCGAAGGATCGGGCCGTGGTACCGGCTGGCCGTGATCCTGCTCAAACCCGTCCTGCTGCTGACGACGAAGAGGAACTGGCGGGGCGCGGAGAATCTTCCGGCCACCGGCGGGGTGGTCACGGTGTCCAACCACATCTCCCACTTCGACCCGTTCACCTACGGGCACTTCGTCTACGACAACGGCCGGCACCCGCGCTTCCTGGCGAAGGAGAGCCTGTTCCGGCTGCCGCTGCTGGGCCGGATCGTGCGGGGCGCCGGGCAGATCCCGGTCTACCGCGAGACCCGCGACGCCGGCGCAGCCTACTCGGCGGCGGTCGCGGCGGTGCGCCGAGGTGAACTGGTGGCCATCTTCCCCGAGGGCACGATCACCCGGGACCCGGCGTTGTGGCCGATGCGGGGCAAGAGCGGTGCGGTCCGGGTGGCGCTGGAAACCGGTGCCCCGCTGGTGCCGATCGCCCAGTGGGGTGCCCAGGACGTCCTTGCGCCGTACTCCCGGCGGTTTCGGCTCTACCCGCGCACCACCAGTTCGGTCGTCGCCGGGCCGCCGATCGACCTGAGCCCCTACCAGGGCCGGCCGATCACCGTGCCGCTGCTGGCCGAGGCCACCGAGCACGTGATGGACGTGCTCACCGGCCTGCTCGAGCAGATCCGGGACGAGCCGGCCCCGGCCCAGCGGCACGACCCCAGAACCACCGGGAAACCGCTTTACGGCAACCCGAACCAGAAAGCTCCCAAGCGGAAGAGGTCAGGTAGATGAGTCGGGTCGCGGTGATGGGCACGGGATCGTGGGGAACCACGTTCGCCATGGTGCTCGCGGATTCGGGCGCCAAGGTGACGATGTGGGGCCGGCGGGCCGAGGTCTGCGCCGAGATCGCCGAGGAGCACCGTAACCCGCAGTACCTGCCCGGCCTCGAGCTGCCCGCCACGATCACCGCGAACCCGGACCCGGCGGTGGCGCTCGAGGGTGCCGACATCGTTGTGCTGGCGGTGCCCTCGCAGACCCTGCGCACCAATCTGAGTGCCTGGAAACCGTTCATCGGCTCGTCCGCGGTCACCGTGAGCCTGATGAAGGGTGTCGAGAAGGGCACCCTACGGCGGATGAGCGAGGTGATCGGCGAGGTCCTGGAGATCGGGCCGGAGCGCAACACCGTGGTCTCCGGGCCCAACCTGGCCACCGAGATCGCCGCCCGCCAGCCGACTGCCACGGTGGTCGCCTGCACCGACCACAACACCGCGGAACTGGTGGCCGCGGCCTGCTCGGCGCCCTACTTCCGGCCCTACACCAACCACGACGTGATCGGCGTGGAACTGTCCGGCGCGGTGAAGAACGTGATCGCCCTGGCCGTGGGCATGGTCGAGGGGATGGGCCTGGGTGACAACTCGAAGGCCTCGATCATCACCCGCGGCCTGGCCGAGATCACCCGGCTGGGGGTGTCTCTCGGGGCCGAGCCGGCCACCTTCGCCGGGCTGGCGGGGATGGGCGACCTGGTCGCCACCTGCGCTTCTCCGCTCTCGCGGAACCGCACCTTCGGGGTGCACCTGGGACAGGGGATGAGCGTGGACGAGACCGTCGCGATCACCAACCAGACCGCCGAAGGGGTCAAGAGCGCGGGGGCGATCCTCGGCCTGGCCAAGGCGCACGGGGTGGACATGCCGATCGCCGAGGCGGTCACCGGAGTGGTCTCCGGCGAGCTGCCGCTCTCGGAGCTGGCGCAGAGCCTGCTGTCTCGTCGTCGTAAGTCCGAGTTCGCCTGAGGCGCGTTCACCGACCGACCCGGCCGCCCCGTCCCTAGTTCAAATTAGGGGACGGGGTGGCTGGTTTTGGTGCCTCGGTAGGAGGAGCGCTCGTCAGGAGGCAGATTCCAGGGCCTGGAGCAGATCGGCCCACAGGTCCTCGACGTCTTCGATACCGGTGGAGAGCCGGATCAGCGTCTCCGGCACCAGAGTGGACTCCCCTCCGTGCCGGCGCCGCCGCTCCAGGGACGACTCCACCCCTCCGAGGCTGGTGGTGTGCACCCACAGCTGTGTGGCGGCGCAGACTTTTTCCGTCGCCTCCGCATTCCCGTCCAGCTCGAACGAAAGCATGGCGCCGAAGCCGCGCATCTGCCGCTTGGCCAGTTCGTGGCCGGGGTGCGAGGTCAGCCCGGGGTAGCGCACCTGGGTGACAGAGGGGTGATCGCTCAGCCGGCGGGCCAGTTCGGCCGCGTTAGCGCTCGCCCGATCCACCCGAAGAGCCAGCGTGCGCAGCCCACGCAGCGCCAGCCAGGCCTCCATCGGGCCCGGAATCGCCCCGTTGATCGTGCGATGCCCGTGCAGGCGGGTCAAAAGACCGTCCGGGTCGCCGGTCTGCGCCACCACGATGCCGAGCAGGACGTCGGAGTGCCCGCTGAGGTACTTCGTCGCCGAATGCACCACCAGGTGTGCGCCCAGTGACAACGGTTGCTGCAGAAGGGGGGTGGCGAACGTGTTGTCGACCGCGCTCAGCACACCCTTCTCCCGAGCCGCGGCGATGATCGTGGCCAGGTCGCTCACGTCCATCATCGGGTTGGTCGGGCTCTCCAGGATCACCAGATCGGCGCCCTCCAGGGCCTGGATCACGACCTCCGTGTCGGCCGCCGGCACCGCTCGCACACTGAGTCGTCCGGCTGCGGCGAGTTCGGCCGACAGCTGCGCGGTTCCGGAGTAGGGCACGTCCGGGATCACCACTGTGCCACCCAGCGGCACCAGGTTGAGCACGGCCGAGATCGCCGCCATCCCCGAGCCGAACGACAGCGCCGCGCCACCCTCCAGGGCGCCCACCGCGTCCTCCAGCGCCGTCCAGGTCGGGTTGCCCCAGCGGCCGTACCCCAGATCACCCGGCTGATGGGCGAAGTCGGAGGCGGTGTACGTAGAGGTCAGCACCACCGGGACGTTCATCGGCTGGTTCGCCGCGGCCGGCGGGCGGCCCGCGGTGACCGCCACGGTGGCCAGAGCCTGCCCGGCCCGGGAGATGTCGTCGCTCATGCGCACAGAGTAGGTGCGGTACGGGTGCAGGGGTTCACCGGGATCGGGGGTGGCTGCGGGAACGGTACTCTCGCCGGTCATGGACGCTATCCAGTCCGTGGATGCCACGGAAGCCAGCGCGACCCCGGCCCGCAAGAGGCGGGTGGCAGTGCTGTTCGGCGGGCGCTCGAGCGAGCACGCGGTCAGCTGCGCCACCGCCTCGTCGGTGCTCAGCGCCATCGACCGCGACGCCTACGAGGTGATCCCGATCGGCGTGACCCGCACCGGTCGCTGGGTTCTCGCCGCCGACGACCCGCAGCGCTGGGCGATCAGCGCCGGGGTGCTGCCCGAGGTCAAGGACGGCGACGGGCCCGGCGTGATCGCCCCGGTGCAGACCGGGGACCACTCGCTGCAGGTGCTCGAGCCCGGCCAGGTGCCGCAGGAGCTCGGCCAGGTCGACGTCGTGTTCCCGCTGCTGCACGGCCCGTTCGGCGAGGACGGCACGCTGCAGGGCCTGCTCGAGCTGACCGACGTGCGCTACGTCGGGGCCGGGGTGCTGGCCTCCGCGGCGAGCATGGACAAGGCCGTGATGAAGGTCATGCTGAAGGGCGCGGGCCTGCCGGTCGGGGAGTACCTGGTGGTGCGGCCCGGGCAGTGGCAGCGCGAGCCCGACGCGGTGCGCGACGACGTGGAAGAGCTCGGCTGGCCGGTGTTCGTGAAGCCGGCCCGGGCCGGTTCCAGCGTGGGCATCACCAAGGTCGACGGCCCGGACGAGCTGGACGCCGCGATCACCGAGGCGCTGCGGCACGACCGCAAGCTGGTGATCGAGGCCGCCGTGGTGGGCCGCGAGATCGAGTGCGCGGTGCTGCAGGCGGCCGACGGCAGCTGCGCCACCAGCCTGCCCGGCGAGATCGAGTTCGTCGGTGAGCACACGTTCTACGACTTCGAGGCCAAGTACCTGGACGGCACCACCAAGCTGTCCTGCCCGGCCGACCTGCCGGCCGAGGTGATCGCCCGGGTGCGCGAGCTGTCGGTGCGCACCTTCGAGGCGATGAACTGCGAGGGCCTGGCCCGGGTGGACTTCTTCGTGCTGCCCGACGGCTCGGTGGTGGTCAACGAGATCAACACCATGCCGGGCTTCACCAGCTCCTCGATGTACCCGCGGATGTGGGCGGCCACCGGTCTGGAGTACCCGGAGCTGATCGACCGGCTGATCAAGACGGCGCTGGCGCGGCCCACCGGGCTGCGCTGAGGTTTTCCGGTTCCGGCCGCTGAGCCGGAACCGGCAACGGCCGGTGACCAGAGACGTCCTCTGGTCACCGGCCGTTGATCTTTTGCCGTTGAGCTAGCTGGGGGAAGCGCTGGGGGCCGAGTCGGCGGCGTCGTAGCAACGCCGTTCGGTCTGCTCCAGAGGCGCTACGGCCTCGCTCAGATCGACCAGGGCGCCGGTGGCCTGGGTGCGCTCCACCGAGGTCGGCACCTGCACCTCTACGGCCGGGGTACGGCCGTAGGTCAGGAACCGGTAGTGCTCGGGCGTCTCGCTGAACACCCAGGCGACATCGTTGACGTCGATGCACGCGTCGGTGGTCGGGCCGGTCGGGGTGGCGCCACAGGCGAGGTAGATCGGCGGATCACCCCAGGTGGCCATGCCCACGCTGTCCTGCGCGGTACGGGAGCGGCCGAGCACGGTCTCGGGCAGCTGCTCGAGCAGATCGGCGCACTCGGCGCTCTTCGCCTCCTCGGTGAGGGTGAAGAACGCCTCGGCCGGCTCGTCCGCCGGGTCGTCGTCGTTGCCGCCGCAGGCCGTCAGGGCGAGCGCCGCGGCGAGGGCCACCGGGACAGCGATCAGGGCCCGGCGCCGAGGCCGGACCCTGATCTGCCCGCTGTCTCCAAGGACCTGGCGCATCAGCTCACATCTTCACGACGGTGCAGGTGAGCGTGCGGGTGATGCCCTTCACGTCCTGGATCTTGGCGATCACGCCCTGGCCGAGCTCGTCGACGGAGGGGGCCTCGATCCGGGCGATGATGTCGTAGGGACCGGTGACGTCCTCGGCCAAGGTCACGCCCGGGATCTGCGCGATCTCGGTGACGATCGACGTCGACCGACCGACCTCGGTCTGGATCAAGATGTAAGCCTGCACCACCACGTGTTTCTCCTGTCCGAACTGCCTGAGGGTCTCCAGAGGCTCCACGGTGCGGGCCGACCCAGACATTGGGCCGTCACGCTACCGTGTCGAGGAGCAGACAGAGCAGTGGGTTGGCCGGAACTTGTTCACCGGCCGCCGAGGATTGGGGAAGCAATTGGGGACGTCCGGGGACCTTCCGGATGGATTCGGCCCGACGATCGGCACTCTCGGTGAGGACCCGCTCGTCGCCGGTGTGATCGAGCGCTATCCATCAGCACCCTGGCTCACGGTCGGCCCGGGCGATGACGCAGCAGTTCTAGACCTGTCCGGCAGCCGGGCCGGAGCGCTGATCGCCTGCACCGACACGATTGTCGAGGGTCAGGACTTCCGCCGGGACTGGTCGACAGCCCGTGACATCGGTATCAAGGTCGCCGCTCAGAACTTCGCCGACGTCGCTGCGATGGGTGGCAGGCCTCACACCCTGCTGGTGAGTCTGACCACTCCCGCAGATGTCCCGGCTTCTTGGGCGCACGAGCTGGCGGACGGTCTGGCGGCGGAATGCTCCCGGGCCGGCGCGGTGGTGGCCGGGGGAGACGTTTCGGCCGGCACGGAGATTGTGATCGTCGGCACTGCGCTGGGTTCGCTGGCCACGCCCTCGGCGGTGCTGCGCTCAGGGGCCCGGCCTGGGGATGTGGTTGCGGTCACCCCTGGCAGCGGGCGTTCGGCTGCAGGCTGGGCGTTGCTGCGGGCCGGGCTGGTTTCTTCTGCTTTTGAAGGCTTGCTGAGTGAGCACCGGGCTCCCGTACCGCCTTATCCGGCCGGGGTAGAGGCTGCGCTGGCCGGGGCCACGGCCATGATCGACACCAGCGACGGCCTGGTCCGCGATGCCCTGCGGATCGCCACCGCTTCCTCGGCGGTGCTCGGCTCTTCAGTGGTGCTCGATCTGGACCCCGGCGCGCTTGCTGCCTCGGACGACCTGCTGCGTGCCGCTTCGGCTTTGGGCGTGGACGCCGCTGCGGCCGCCGAGTGGGTTCTGACCGGCGGCGAGGACCACTGCCTGCTCGCCTGCTTCCCTTCCCCTGCCGTTGTGCCGGCTGCGTTCCGGGTGATCGGTTCCGTGCTGGCTGGGGATTCTGGGGTTGGGGTCCGGCTCGGGGGTAAGCCGTTCGACGGCGAAGGTGGCTTCCGGCACTGGAGCTAGGGCTCGTGCTGCGCCTGGTGCTGGCCGGCCTAGGTCTCGATTGTCTGTGGCAAAACGACGGCCGCCGGGGTCCCGAAGGAACCCCGGCGGCCGTGAAGCCTGACTGGTGTCAGCGGCTGACCTTGCCCGCCTTCAGGCAGGAGGTGCACACGTTGATGCGCTGCGGCGTACCGCCGATGGTGGTGCGAACGCGCTGGATGTTCGGGTTCCAGCGACGCTTCGTACGGCGGTGCGAGTGCGAGACGCTGAAGCCGAAGCCCGGTCCCTTCTGGCAGACGTCGCAGTTGGCGGCCACGGTGATCTCCTGAGTATCGAACTGATGTCTTATGCGTGGGGCCGAATCTGCTGGCCCGGGTACGCCGGGGGCAGCCGCAGGCAGCGATGACCTAACACGCTCGAAGAAACAGACTAGCCGAACGGGAACCCCAGCCCAAACCGGAGCCCTCCGAGCCACCTCGCGTGAGTGACCAGGCCGGGCAGAATTGCCCCTGTCCGGGTGAACAGGGCATGAATGGCAGGTGTGGCCGGGCGGCGGATACTGTCCGGCGCAGGGATGGCCGCCGTACCGGTCGATCAGGTGAGGGAGGAATGCGGTGCTGAGCGTTCTGGACCCGCCTGCGGCGCGGCGCTGGGCGATGGCTGCGCTGGCCGCTCTGGCCGACGCGCGCGAGGAGATCGACGCCCTCAACGTGTTCCCGGTGCCGGACGGAGACACCGGGACCAACCTGTACCTGACCCTCGAGGCCGCCGTCGCCTCAGCCCAGACGCTTCCCCCAGACGCTCCGGTCGCTGCAGTGGCCGATGCCTTCGCCCGGGGAGCGCTGCTGGGGGCTCGGGGTAACTCGGGGGTCATCGGGGCCCAGTTGCTGCGGGGATGGGCCCAGGTGCTCGCCGAGAACACCGAGCTCACGGCGCAGACCGCGGTGGAATGCTTCCGGCGGGCCGACGAGCAGGCGTGGAAGGCGGTGCATCAGCCGGTCGAGGGCACGATCCTCTCGGTGAGCCGCGCCGCTGCCCAGGCCGCGCAGGCCGCCGCCGCGTCAGACTTCGGCGCTGACCTGGAGGCAGTGATCAGCGCCGCCGCCGAAGCCGCCCAGCTTGCATTGGCCTACACGCCGGTGCAGTTGCCCGCGCTCGCCGCCGCCGGGGTGGTGGACGCAGGGGGACGTGGGCTGGTCGTGCTGCTCGATGCCTTGGCCGAGGTGGTGCTGGCCGATCACACGCATCACCGGCAGTACCGGCGTCGGCGTCGTCCGGCGAACCTCCCTGCGATGGATTTCGCGGCCTGCTACGGAATGAAGGCCGTGGCGCCGGCGACTCCCGCTGTGGGGGTGCCGGTGCTGGCTGGGGAGACGTGGGGCGGTGTGCGTAAGCCTGCGCAGCAGGGGTCTGTGGCTTCGGTGGTGGGGGATGCCGCCGGTGACCTGGGATATGGCCGTGCCGGAGAGGCTTCTGGGCAGAGGGCAGGGAGCCGTCGGGGTAGGCGCTCGGATGGTGCGTCGTCTGGCGACTCGGCGCGGTCAACTGAAGGCGCTGTCAGCGAGGCGCATTCGCGGACGGGTGATCTGGGTACGCGCGGCGGGCGGGAAGGTCTCCCGGAGAACGGTGAGCAGCCGTCGCGCGTGGACACACGGGCTCGGGCCGAGGACGTGGGGGGTCGAGGTGGATGGCCTGGGGAGGTCACGGGTTTGCCGACTGGGGAGGCAGGTTGGTTTCCCGGGCGTGCAGGTGGCGCAGGGGGAGATTTGGGTACCGGGCCAGAAGGCGTGGGGGTGGGGGCGGAGTTCAGGAGTGACGGCGGGACGGCGGCCGGGGAGGCAACGGCGTCGCTGGGAGGTGCGGTGGGAGCGTCCGTTGCTGGTTTCCCTGACCCCCATGCGAGGGCGACGGAGGCAGCGTCGGGGCCCACAGACGTCCATAAGCATGAAGGTTCTGGGCTTTACGAGGTGATGTTCCTGCTCGACACCGATCCGCAGCACGGTGACGAGCGGGTCGGTGCCCTGCGGGAACGGCTGGGAACGCTCGGTGACTCGCTGGTAGTGGTTGGTGGGCCTGACCTTTGGCAGGTCCATGTGCATGTGGCGGATGCCGGGGCGGCGGTGGAGCGCGCGATCGAGGCCGGGCGTCCGCATCAGATCCGGATCACGCATCTTGGCGGCTCGCAGGCCGAGTCGGCGCCCGCGCAGCCCGGGCACCGCACTCCTTCGACCGGGCTGGTGGCCTGCGCGGCCGGGCCCGGTCTTTCCGATCTGTTCGAGAGCACCGGGGCGGTGGTCGTGGCCGGTGGACCGGGACGTCGTCCGTCGACGGCCGCGATCCTGGCCGCTATTCACCGGACTCAGGCCACCGAGGTCGCCGTGCTGCCCAACGATGCCGACACGCTCAGCGTGGCCCGGATCGCCGCGGCCTCGGCCCGGAGCGAGGGGATCCGGGTGACGGTCGTGCCCACCCGCGCCCAGGTGCAGGGGCTGGCCGCGGCGGCGGTGCACGATCCGGATCGGCGCTTCGACGATGACGTGGTCTCGATGTCGGCGGCGGCCGGGGCGGCGCGCGACGGCGCCGTGACCGTGGCCGTCCGGAATGGACTCACCAGCGCGGGGGAGTGCAGGATCGGAGACGCGCTGGGCGTCCTCGACGGTGATTTCGTGGTGATCGGGTCCGGCCTCGAGACGGTTGCGATCGACGTGCTGCACCGGTTGCTGGCCTCCGGCGGGGAGCTGGTCACCATCGTTGTCGGTGCCGGCGGGCATGATTCCCTTGCGCGCACGGTTGCGGCGCACGCCCGCGGTCTCGGCCGGGGCCTGGAGGTGAACGTCGTGGACGGCGGTCAGCCCAGGTACCCGCTGCTGATCGGGGTGGAGTAGACAGACGCGGACAGGGGTGAGTGCTCGGTGACCACGGCAGGGCCGACCGAATCGATGCCCGAACGGCTCAGAGAGCCCCTGGTCAAGTCGCTGGGCGCCCGGGCGGCGAACGCGCTGGGCCGGGAGCTGGGCCTGGAGACGGTGGGCGATCTGCTGCGGCACTACCCGCGCCGCTACATGGAACTGGGTGAGCTCACCCCGATCGACTCGCTGCCCGAGGACGAGCCGGTCAGCCTGGTCGCCGAGGTCAAGAAGGTCAGCGTGCGGGAGATGAAGACCCGGCGCGGCAAGATCATGAACGTCGAGGTGACCGACGGCCACGGTTCGCTGGACCTGACCTTCTTCAACCAGGTGCACAAGCCGCAGAAGGATCTGAAGGTCGGCCGGCGGGCGCTGTTCAGCGGCAAGGTCTCGCGGTACCGGGACGGCAAGCAGCTCGCCCAGCCGATGTACGAGCTGCTGGACGAGGAGTCCGACCTCAGCGAGGAGAAGCTGCAGGAACGGCTGGAGATGCCGCTGCCGATCTACCCGGCCACCGGCAAGATGCCCTCCAACCGGATCCGGGACTCGCTGCGCCCGATCCTGGACACGCTGCCGAAGAATCTGCCCGATCCGGTGCCGGCCCCGGTCCGGATGAAACTCGGCCTGATCGACCTGAGTTCGGCGCTGCGCCAGATCCACCGGCCGGGCGATCGGGCCCAGCTGGCCGCGGCCAAACGGCGGCTGAAGTTCGAAGAGGCGTTCATCCTGCAGAGCCTGCTGGTCTGGCGTAAGGCGGTGGACCGGCGCCAGCAGGCCACCCCGCGCCCGTACGTGCCCGGTGGTTTTCTGGACGCGCTGGACGATCGGCTGCCGTTCGAGCTGACCGACGGGCAGAAGAAGGTGGGCGAGGAGATCGCCGCCGACCTGGCCGAGGAATACCCCATGCACCGGCTGCTGCAGGGTGAGGTGGGCTCGGGCAAGACGCTGGTGGCGCTGCGGGCGATGGCCCGGGTGGTCGACTCCGGCGGTCAGGCCGCGCTGCTGGCCCCCACCGAGGTGCTGGCCATGCAGCACCACCGCTCGATCACCGCGATGCTCGGCGACCTGGCCGGCGGCGGGATGCTCGGCGGGCACGAGCGTGGCACCAAGGTCACCCTGCTGACCGGCTCGATGAACACCGCCACCCGGCGCCAGGCCCTGCTCGAGGCGGCCTCCGGGGAGGCGGGCATCGTGGTCGGCACGCACGCCCTGATCCAGGACACGGTGCAGTTCGCCGATCTCGGCCTGGTGGTGGTGGACGAGCAGCACCGCTTCGGCGTGGAGCAGCGCGACGCGTTGCGGCGCAAGGGCCAGAACACCCCGCACCTGCTGGTGATGACCGCCACCCCGATCCCGCGCACGGTGGCGATGACGGTGTTCGGCGACCTGGAGACGTCGGTGCTGGACCAGCTCCCGGCCGGGCGCAGCGAGATCGCCACGCACGTGGTGAACGTGCGCGACGAGCGCTGGCTCAGCCGCACCTGGCAGCGGGTGGCCGAGGAGTGTCACGCCGGGCACCAGGCCTACATCGTCTGCGCGCGGATCGGCTCGGACGAGGTGGAGGAGGAGTTCGTCCCGGACGAGGGTCTGCACGTGGTCTCCGACGCCGAGGCCGCCACCTTCGACCTGAAGATCGGCGAGGAGCGGCGCCCGGCCGCGGCCGCGATCGACATCCTGGCCGCGATGAAGGTGCAGCCCGAGCTGGACGGCCTGGTGATCGAGATGCTGCACGGCCGGATGCCGGCCGAGGAGCGCGAGGACGTGATGCGCCGCTTCGCCGCCAACGAGATCCACGTGCTGGTCGCCACCACCGTGATCGAGGTCGGGGTGGACGTGCCGAACGCCACCGCGATGGTGATCACCGACGCCGACCGGTTCGGGGTCTCGCAGCTGCACCAGCTGCGCGGACGGGTCGGCCGGGGCAAGGCCGCGGGGGTCTGCCTGTTGCTGACCGAGGCCGGGCCGGGCCCCTCGCTGGACCGGCTGCGCTCGGTGGCGAGCACCCGGGACGGTTTCGAGCTGGCCCGGATCGACCTGGAGACGCGCCGGGAGGGTGATGTGCTCGGCTCCCGGCAGTCGGGGCTGGGCAGTTCGCTGAAGCTGCTGCGCGTGCTGCGGGACGAAGATGTGATCACGGCCGCCCGGAAGGAGGCCACCCTGCTGCTGGACGAGGACGTCCGGCTGCGCGCGCACCCGCAGCTGGTGGATGCGCTGCGCCCCTGGGTGGGCTCGGACCGGGCCGCCTTCTTGGACCGAGGCTGATGGATGACCAGGATCATTGCGGGTAGTGCGGGCGGCCGGCGGCTGGTGGTGCCCAAGGGTGACACCACCCGGCCGACCAGCGACCGGGTGCGGGAGGCACTGTTCGCGGCGCTGGAGGCGCGCGGGCTGGTGCAGGGCGCACGGGTGCTGGACCTGTTCTGCGGTTCGGGCGCGCTGGGGCTGGAGGCGATCAGCCGGGGAGCGGCCGAGGTGGTGCTGGTGGACGCCGCCCGGCAAGCAGTCGACACCGCTCGCAAGAACGTGGCCACGCTGCAGTTCCCGCGGGCCGCGGTGGTGCTCTCATCGGTGCAGAAGTATCTCGACGGGCGCCCGGCGGTGGCCGCGGATCTGGTGTTCGCCGATCCGCCGTACCCGCTGGGGGAGGGCGAGCTGGCCGCGCTGCTGGCCTCGCTGGCTTCGCACGGGTGGTTGGCCGAGGACGCCACGGTGGTGGTGGAACGTAGTGGGCGCTCGCCCGAGCCGCGCTGGCCCGAGGGCATGTTCCGCGAGGCCGTCCGGCGCTACGGCGAGACGTCGGTGTGGCAGGCGGTCTGGGACCCGGCGCCGGCTTCGGTCTGACGGTCTGGCGGTCTGGCGGCTGCGGTCGGGGATCGGGTGAATGCGTACATCGAGTACATCCGGTGCCATGTGTACACGAGTTCCGTCGGTGTCCAGCCCGCCGATCAGGGCAGCTGGGCGAGGGGTGGTCAGGCTCCGGCCGCGGATGTGATCCAGTTATGGATGTGATCCAGTTCCAGTGGGACTGACGCCCGAGTTCGTCTAGCGTCGCTGCTGTGACCCGTCGTTGCGTGTGCCCCGGCAGTTTCGACCCGGTGACCAACGGTCACCTCGACGTGATCGAGCGGGCTGCCGGGCTGTTCGACGAGGTGGTCGTCGCGGTGGCCGGCAACCCGGCCAAGAAGTCCCTCTTCACCGTCCCCGAACGGGTCGGGCTGATCGAGCAGAGCCTGTCCGGCCTGCCCAACGTGCGGGTCGCCACCGTGCCCGGCGGACTGCTGGTCGACTTCTGCCGCCAGGTCGAGGCGGTGGCCGTCGTCAAGGGCCTGCGCGGCGGCACCGACTTCGCCTACGAACTTCCGATGGCCCTGATGAACCGGCATCTGAGCGGCGTCGAGACCGTCTTTCTGCCCGGAGAGCCCCGCTTCGAGCACGTTTCGAGTAGTTTGATCAAGGAGGTGGCCGCTCACGGGGGCGACGTGTCCGGTCTTGTCCCAGAGCATGTCCTGGCGCGCCTCCTGGCACGAGTCGGGCGGGTTGGTCAGACTGAAAACGGTCAGCCCGATGCGGCCGGTTGAGGACCTTAAGTAGCTACATAGTTGCTCTCGGTGAATCGACCACTTCCCCTCGCATCGGACCGAAGCGGTATGAGGGAGGTCCTCGGTGAGTCTTCGCCGAACCTTGGACGCAATGGGCGCAATGGTGGAGCGGGCGTCGTCGGTGCCGCTCTCGGCGTCCTGCATGGTCAACCGCGCCGAGATGCTGGCCCTGGTGGAGCGCGCCCGGGCCGAGCTGCCGGTGGAGCTGGATCAGGCCGCCGAACTGCTGGTCGCCCATCAGGAGGTGATCTCCCGGGCGGAGTCCGAGGCGGAACAGCTCCTGGCCCAGGCCCAGGCCGACGCCGAACGGCTGATCATGGAGAGCGCGCTGGTGGCCAGTGCTCGCGCGCGTTCGGACCAGATCCTGGACGCGGCCCGGGCCGAGGCGGCCCGGTTGCTGCGCGAGTGTGACCTGTACACCGACAACCGGCTCGCCGCCCTGCAGGCCGATCTGGCCCGCACCCTGGGGCAGGTGCAGCGCGGCCGGGACCGGCTGCGCGAGCGCAGCGAGCTGGACTACCTGGACCCGCTGGCCGACGAGGCCGATCCGGAGGGCCGCGACGTCCAGGTCGACTACGAGGCGGTGGAACGGCAGCGGGCCCGCGAGCTTCAGCAGGAGCAGCGGCGGGCGCGTGACCAGGCCTACGACCACCAGCGTGACCAGGCGTACGACCACCGGGCCGACACCGAGGACGCGTACGACCAGGACGCCTACGACCAGGACCGGGCGGCCGAGCCGGACCGGGCCGGCGCGCCCCGGGCCTCGCGGTCCGGGCCGGAGTTCGAGCATCGGCCCGATGCCCGGGACGAGCCCGGGGCCAGGCATTCCCGCCCTGCTGCACGTGATACCCCCGATACGGCCGGGGCCGATCTGACCGGCGCCGCCGCGTCCTCCGATGCCCAGAATCATCCCGAACACGACGAGAACGGGCGGATCCCGATCCCGGTCGGGGCCGGGCCGGAAAGACGAGTGCTCGATCTGACCGCGGTGGAGCGGGCCGCCGAGCGTTCCGGTTTGGGATAAGCCCACGACCTGAAGTAGCCTTGCTCGCTGGTCTTACTGTGTCTGCTCGGCCTTCATCGGCCGGACAGGTTCGCCCGTGCTTGTGAGGAGTGCACCATTCGTCTGAACGCCCGATCGCCCTATGTTCTCGACACGAGGGAACTCGGCCGGCGCCCGGGCATGATGCGAAAGGTTGAGCGGACCGTCCCGGCCCCGGCCGAGCTCGGCACCGAGGTGATCGGCGTGCCCGAGGGCTCCGACGTCGAGCTGGCTCTACGGCTCGAGGCGGTGATGGAGGGCGTGCTGGTCAGTGGCACGGTCTCGACCACGGCGGTGGGTGAGTGCATCCGCTGCCTGGACGAGGTGAAGCTGGACCAGGCGGTACGGATCGGGGAGCTGTTCAGCTACCCCGAGAACCGGGTCGCCGAAGACGAGGACGAGGACCGGCAGGAGGTCGAGGGCGACTTGATCGACCTCGAGCCCGCCCTGCGCGACGCGGCGGTTTCCAACCTGCCGTTCCAGCCGGTCTGCCGGGAAGACTGCCCGGGTCTGTGCTCCGAGTGCGGAGCGCGGCTCGCGGACGACCCGGACCACCAGCACGAGGTGGCCGACCCCCGGTGGTCGGCGCTTCAGGGCATCCTGACCGATGGGGTGCCGAACCAGGAATCCGGAGCGTCCGCAGTGGGCGGCCCGGACGATACGAAGGAGAGCTGACGGCGTGGCCGTTCCTAAGCGGAAGATGTCCCGCAGCAACACGCGGTCTCGCCGGGCGCAGTGGAAGGCGACGCCGACGGCGCTCACCGCCACGACGTCGGGTGGCACCACCACCTACTCCCGGCCGCACCAGGCGCAGGTCGTCACCGACTCGGCCGGCACCCCGCTGTACCTGGAGTACAAGGGCCGCAAGGTCAAGGACCTCTGAGTCTGATCATGACGGCAGGGCATGCGTCCGGCGAGGGGACCTCGGTCTCCCTCTCAGGTCAGGAAGCCCACACAGTTGTGACTGACCCGAACGACGTACCGCCCGTCGGCCTGGACGCCGAGGCGCTCGCCAAGCACGACAAGCTTGTCGAGGTTCTCGGCGTCCAGGTCAGTCATGGGCTGCTGTTCAAGTCGCTCACCCACCGCTCGTACGCGTACGAGAACGGCGGGCTGCCGACGAACGAGCGGCTGGAGTTCCTGGGCGACTCCGTACTGGGTCTGGTGGTCACCTCCGCCCTGTACCGCTCGCACCCGGATCTGGCCGAGGGCCAGCTGGCCAAGCTGCGCGCCGCGGTGGTCAACATGCGGGCGCTGGCCGGGGTCGGCCGCCGCCTCGGCCTGGGCGAGTACCTGATGCTCGGCCGGGGTGAAGAGGCCAGCGGCGGACGGGACAAGTCGTCCATCCTCGCGGACACCGTCGAGGCGCTGATCGGCGCGGTCTACCTGGAGTCCGGGATGGACGTGGCCGGCGAGCTGGTGCACCGCCTGGTCGATCCGCTGCTGGAGACGAGCGCCGAGCTCGGGGCCGGCCTGGACTGGAAGACCAGCCTGCAGGAGCTCACCGCGATGGAGGGCCTCGGGGTACCGGAGTACGCGGTCACCGAAGAGGGGCCCGACCACGCCAAGATCTTCCACGCCGCTGCCCTGGTGCAGGGTGTCCCGCGTGGTGAGGGCAGTGGGCGCAGCAAGAAGGAAGCCGAGCAGGAGGCGGCCGCGGCTGCTTTCGGCCGGCTGACCGCCGAGCGGGCCGAGAAGGCCGCCGCGGAGCAGAACGACAAGCCTGATCCGGGCGAGTAGGTCAGCGCCAAGCCTGGCCGACGACTGAGAAGAGCTGAGCCGTGCCGGAACTGCCCGAGGTCGAGGTGGTCCGGCGCGGCCTGGCGCGGTGGATGATCGGCACCACGATCGATCAGGTCGAGGTGCTGCACCCGCGGCCGGTCCGCCGGCACGAGGCCGGCATCGACGACTTCGTGGCTCGGCTGAACGGCGTCACCGTGACCGACGTGGTCCGGCGCGGCAAGTTTCTCTGGCTCACCCTCGACTCCGGTGAGGCCCTGATGGCTCACCTCGGGATGAGCGGCCAGCTGCTGCTGGAGGCCCCCGACGCCCCGGACGAGAAACATCTTCGCGTGCGCCTGGGCCTGCAGGGCGGCACCGGCCGGGAACTGCGGTTCGTGGACCAGCGGATGTTCGGCGGGCTGGCCGTGGTCGAGATGATCAAGACGACGGACGGCGGTCCGGGCGGCCTGGGTGGCGTGCCCGACGACGCCGAGATTCCGCCCGGCCGGCCCGAACCGGCTCGGGGCGAGGGCCCGGTCGAGGGGGAGTACTCGGCCGAGGAAGCGCTGATCCCGGTGCCGGTGGCCCACATCGCCCGCGACGCGCTGGACCCGGCGCTCGACGTGGATCTGCTCGCCGCCCGGCTGAAGCGCCGCGAAACCGGCCTGAAGCGCGCCCTTCTGGACCAGACGCTGATCTCCGGCATCGGCAACATCTACGCCGACGAGGCGCTGTGGCGCGCCCGGCTGCACTACGAGCGGCCCACCCACAAGCTGAACCGCCCCACCCTGAACCGGATTCTGGCCGATGCCCAGAACGTGATGCGGGAGGCGCTGGCCCAGGGTGGCACCAGCTTCGACAGCCTGTACGTCGACGTGAACGGCCAGAGCGGTTATTTCGAAAGAGGTTTGGACGCGTACGGGCGCGAGGGTGAGGCCTGTCACCGGTGCGGTACCCAGATCCGGCGCGAGACCTTCATGAACCGCTCGTCGTTCTTCTGCCCCAAGTGCCAGCCGAAACCCCGCGGTAGCTAGGGCCTAGTCCAGCCCGAGGTGGCGCAGCGCCCGGCGGGCGTGAGCCTCCGCCTCCTCACGTGAGGGCGCCCGGCGCAGCCCGAGCAGACGCTGCCGGTGCGCCTCACCGAGCAGCAGCGTGAACAGTGAGGTGGCCAGTTCCCGGTCGGGCTGCGGCAGCCGGGCCTCGATCGCGTCGATGTACCCGGAAGGCCCTTCCCGGTAGAACCGCTGGGCAAGTTCGGGAAAACTCTGCGACTCGATGATCATCAGCCGGTGCAGGCCCACCGACCCGTCCGAGTGCGCGGTCACCACGATGTTGATCGCCAGCTCGACCAGGCTGCCCTCGGTGGTCGGCTGCTCCAGGGTCTGCCGGCGCAGCCGCTCCACCCCGGCCAGGAAGATCTCGGTGCGGTCGCCGAAGTAGCCGTAGATGGTGCGTTTCGTGACCCGGGCCTCGGCCACGATGTCGTCCAGAGTGACCTGGTTGTAGCCGCCGGCGACGAGCAGCCGGACCGCTGCGTCCAGGATGTCGTCACGCCGCCGGGCCCGCTCGGCCTCGGTCGGTCGGCCGCGCTTACGAGGCCTCTTCCCGACCTGGTCTGTCATCGGCCCCCCTCGCGGCTCTATGATCACGCGAATCATAGAATGAAACGAAGTCCGTTTCATTACGGGTCGCCGCACCGCACCTCCCGGCAGCGATCCACACCGGCGTGGACCGGCCCGGCCACGCCTGATCTGGGCACGAAGGAGATCCCCATGCCCCGCAAGGCCAGGGCAGTTGCTCCCACACCGGACGAGCAGCTCGCCTTCTACCGGCAGATGGTGCAGGTGCGCCGCTTCGAGGAGCGAGCGGCCCGCGCGTACACCGAGGCGAAGATCGGCGGCTACTGCCATCTGAACCTGGGTGAGGAAGGCACCGTCGCAGGCCTGATGGCCGCGATGCAGCCGGACGACTACATCTTCACGAACTACCGCGAGCACGGGTACGCCCTGGCCCGCGGCATCGCCCCCGAGCGCGTGATGGCCGAGCTGTACGGCCGCAGCGACGGCGTCTCCCGCGGCTGGGGCGGCTCGATGCACATGTTCGACATCGAGTCCCGCTTCATGGGCGGCTACGGCATCGTCGGCGGCCAGGTGCCGCTGGCCACCGGCGCCGCGCTGGCGATCGACTACCGCGGCGGCAGCGAGGCGGTGATCTGCCAGATGGGTGAGGGCACCACCAACATCGGGGCCTTCCACGAGTCGCTCAACATCGCCGCGCTGTGGAACCTGCCGATCGTCTACGTGGTGATCAACAACGGTCTGGGCATGGGCACCACGGTGGAGAAGTCCTCGGCCGAGCCCGAGCTGTACAAGCGGGCCGCCTCGTACCGGATGGCCTCGGCCCGGGTGGACGGCAACGACCCCGAAGCCGTGCACGAAGCCACCAAGGTCGCCCTGGCCAGCGCCCGGGCGGGCAAGCCGTACCTGCTGGAGGCCGTCTCCGGGCGGATGAAGGGCCACTCGGTGGTGGACCCGGCCAAGTACCGCAGCAAGGAGGAGACCGAGGCAGCCCGGGCGGGCGACCCGGTCGCCGCCTACGCCACCCGGCTGAGCGAGAAGGGCGTGCTCACCGAGGAACTCATCGCGCAGATCGACGCCGAGGTGAGGGCCGAGGTCACGGCCGCCGCCGAGTTCGCCGACGCCAGTCCGCACCCGGAGGTCAAGACCTTGTTCGACTACACCTACGCCACCCCGGTGGCCAACGACTCCCGGCGGCTGCCGGGCGAGGCCCTCTACCCGGCCGCTCCGCGCCCGAGCAGCAAGGGAGCTTCGGCATGAGCGTGATCACCTACCGCCAGGCGCTGCACGACGCGCTGCGCGAGGAGATGCTCCGCGACCAGGACGTGTTCCTGATCGGCGAGGAGATCGGGCTGTTCGAGGGCTCGTACAAGATCACTGCGGGGATGCTCGAGGAGTTCGGCGAGAAGCGGGTGCGCGACACCCCGATCGCCGAGGAGGGCTTCACCGGCGCCGCGATCGGCGCCGCGATGCTGGGCCTGCGCCCGGTGGTCGAGCTGATGACGATCAACTTCTCGCTGATCGCGATCGACCAGATCATCAACCACGCGGCCAAGATCTACGGCATGTTCGGCGGCCAGGCCCGGGTGCCGCTGGTGATCCGCACCCCCGGTGGTGGTGGCCAGCAGCTGGGCGCCACCCACTCGCAGAACATCGAGCTGTTCTACGCGTTCGTGCCCGGCATGAAGGTGGTCGCGCCCTCCAGCCCGGCCGACGCCAAGGCGCTGATGCTGGCCGCGATCCGCGACGACGACCCGGTGCTGGTACTGGAGAACCTGGCGCTGTACAACACCACCGGCGAGGTGCCCGACGTGGTCGAGCCCGCCGAGATCGGCAAGGCCAAGGTCACCCGGGAGGGCAAGGACATCACCGTCGTCGCCTACTCCCGGATGGCGCACGTGGCCCTGCAGGTCGCCGAGCAGCTGGCCCGCGAGGAGGGCATCGACGTGGAGGTCGTGGACCTGCGCAGCCTGCGCCCGCTGGACCGGGACACGGTCGTCGAGTCGGTCAAGAAGACCAACTGCGCGGTCGTTCTCGAGGACGACTGGCTGACCTACGGGATCGGCGCCGAGATCGCGGCGACCATCTCCGACGGTGCCTTCGACTACCTCGACGCCCCGGTCCGCCGGGTGGCGATGGCCGAGGTGCCGCTGCCCTACGCCAAGTCGCTCGAGACCGCCGCCCTGCCCTCGGCCGCGGACGCCGCCAACGCCATTCGTGAAACGCTCGACGCCGTGGCCCGGCGTCGCTGAGAGGACCGCAGCAATGATCGACATCCTGATGCCCCGCCTCTCGGACACGATGACCGACGGCACCGTCTCGGCCTGGCACAAGAAGCCCGGTGACCCGGTCGCCGCCGGTGACCTGCTGGTCGAGATCGAGACCGACAAGGCGATCATGGAGCAGGAGGCCTACGAGGCCGGCACGCTCGCCGAGATCCTGGTCCCCGAGGGCGAGAACGTCGCGATCGGCACCCCGATCGCCCGCCTGGACAACGGCACCGGCGACGCACCTGCACCTGCCCCCAAGGCCGAAGAGCCCGCCCCGCAGGAGGCCCCGGCCGAAGCAGCCCCTGCCCCGGTCGTCGAGAAGCCGGTCAAGGCAGAAGAGAACGGCGAGCGCCGCGCCGCCACTCCGCTGGTGCGGAAGCTGGCCCGCGAGAACAACATCGACCTCTCCACGGTGACCGGCAGCGGCCCGGGGGGACGAATCGTCCGTTCGGATCTGGACAACGCGCTCAAGGCGCCGGCCGCGCCGGCGGCGCCCACCCCGTCCGCCAGCAGTGCCCCGGCGGCCCCGCAGACGACTGACGCCCGCGAATCCACCGCGGTCCCGTTCGATGCGGTACGTCAGGCCATCGCCACCCGCCTGACCGAGAGCGCCACCACCATCCCGACGTTCACCGTCACGGTCGGCGCCGAGGCGGACAAGCTGATGGCCCTGCGGGCCCAGCTGAACTCGGCCCTGGACGGTTCCGGCGTCAAGGTCAGCGTCAACGACCTGATCGTCCGCGCCGTCGCCCTGGCGCTGCGCGAGCACCCGGGGATCAACGCCTCGTACTCGGCCGAGGGCCGGGGTCAGACTGTGCTGCACCAGCGGATCAACGTGGGCGTGGCGGTCGCCGCCCCGGCCGGGCTGATGGTGCCGGTGATCCACGACGCCGACCAGGCCTCGGTGTCCGCGATCTCCGCGCGCACCAAGAAGCTGGTGGCCAAGGCCAACGACCGGACGCTGAGCACCACCGAGATGGCCGACGGCACCTTCACCGTCAGCAACCTCGGGATGTTCGGGGTGGAGCACTTCACCGCGATCATCAACCCGCCGCAGGGCGCCATCCTGGCCGTCGGCGGGGCCTCGACCGAGCTTGCTCTGGTGGACGGTGAGGTGGTCCAGCGCAAGAAGATCCGCTTCACGCTGACCGCCGACCACCGGATCATCGACGGCGCGCTGGCCGCCCAGTTCCTGGCCACGCTGACCCAGCTGATCCAGAACCCGTTCCGGATCGTCGCCTGACCTAGGTCGTGTTTTGGAAGTCCATGCCTACTGCGGGGCACCCGGTGGCCGCCTGGACTGCGCCGTTGGGACGCCCACGTAGAACACCGCTACGAGGGCGCCCCAACGGCTTGCCAGACGACCACCGGGCACCTCCTCGCTACGGCAGCGACTTCCAAAACACTCCCTAGGGCCAAAAAGCACGCGCCGGGCAGGAAACTGCCCGGCGCGTGCTTTTTCGCGTACTAGTCCAGCCGGTACCCGTACCCCCGCAGGGTGACCAGCCGGTCGGCGTGATGGCCGAGCTTCACCCGTAGCCGGCGCACGTGCACGTCGATGGTGCGGTCGCCGGAGATGTAACCGGTGTGCCAGACGGCCCGCATCAGCTCGTCACGCCCGAGCGCCTGCCCGCGGTGCCGCTCCAGGAACGCCAGGAGGTCGAACTCCCGGCGGGTGAGCTCGACCGGCTCCCCGTCGAGTTCCAGCGTGCGGCGGGTGGTATCGACGTCGAACGGCTCACCCGGTTCACGCGGCGCCGGAGGATCAGTGGCCGGAACCGGGGTCAGCGCCGCCGCCCGGGCTCCGTCATCAGCAGCCGGAGCGCTCCAGCGGCGCGGGCCTACCAACGGGTTCGGCCGGGCCGGGGTGCTCGGCGGTTCGCTCGGGCGGGTCCGGGCGGCCGGCTCCCGCAGCTCGATCTCCACGCTGGTGACCACGTCGGGCGCTACCGCATGCACCAGGTCTTCCACCGCGCGAGCGATACCCCGCAGGTCGGGCCCGGGTTTCGGGGCCCGCGAAGGCTGACCGTCGGCCGTGGCGCCGGGCACGCTCAGACGCACCACCAGGCCCGCCTGGGGGGAGTGGTCGCCTCGATTGGCATCTGTTCCCGGTGAGGTCAGCATTGAGAAGCTCCGGTCGCGTAGATCAATAAGCACAGCCGCGGCGCAGGTGCGTCGTCCTGGTCAATTCCCCATGAGATCGAGTGAAGCACCCGTGAGGCCGGTCTACAAGTAACTCTATCGGATTGGTCTAGAATTTCTGGTAATCCTGATCCCGGAGGCGTTGCGATGTCCTTGCCCGACTTCTTCCTGCTCGGCGCGCCCAAGGCCGGAACCACGGCCCTGCACGCCGCCCTGGCTCAGCACCCCGGCCTGTATCTGTCGGCGGTGAAGGAACCGAAGTTCTACCTGTGTGACGGTCGTCCGCCGCCGCGTTCGCAGCAGCGTGGGCCGGGGGACGCGCACAGTGCGCAGGAGTGGGTGTGGCGGCGCAGTGAGTACGAGGCGCTGTTCGACCTGGCGCCCACGGGGACGTTGAAGGGTGAGAGCACTCCCTTCTACCTGTACGACCGGCTGGCCCAGCGCCGGATCAGATCGGACGTGCCCGGCGCCAAGTTGCTGGTGGTGCTGCGGGATCCGATCGACCGGGCGTACTCGAACTGGATGCACCTGTGGTCGGACGGGCTGGAGCCGATCGGGAACTTCGCCGAGGCCTGGGCTGCCGAGGACGAGCGGGTGGCGGCGGGCTGGGCGCCGTTCTGGCACTACCGTCGGCTCGGGCTCTACGGAGAGCAGTTGCGTGACCTGATCGAGTTGTTCGGCCGGGAGCAGATTCACGTGCTGCGCTATCGCGATCTGGTCGAGACTCCGGACTCGGCGCTGGACAAGGTCTGCGCGTTCCTCGGGGTGGAGTCGGGGCACGTGGAGCAGCCCGCCCGGGAGAACTCGCGCTCGTACGTCGCGCCGGGGCCCCGTACGGCGGTGCTGTCGCGGGTACTGCGAGCGGGCGCGGCGGCCGGGTCCTTTGTGCCACCCCAGGTTTGGCGGCGGGGTAGCCGGCCGTTGCTGCAGTGGTTACAACAAGGGGACGCGCGGCGCCCGGTTCTCGACCAGGCGGTCCGGATGCGGTTGGTCGAGTCCTACGCCGAGGACAACGCGTTGCTCAATGAGTTGGCGGGGCAGTCTTTTGCGGACTGGATGGGTACTACTTCGCGGGGGCAGTTCGCGCCCACCGAGAGCTGAGCAGCACCAGGGCGATGGCGATGGCCAGACCTAGGGCGGTCTCGGCCAGTCGGTCGGCGGCTGTGCTCAGGGGGTCGCTCTCCACCGCCAGGTGTTGCATGAGCAGCGCCAGGGGAGTGATCCCGATGACGGCCAGGCCGTAGTTGCGGGCCACGAACAGTTCGGCCCAGGCCTGCGCGATCAGGGCAAGGACGAGTGTGGTCACCACATTCGGGTCGAACGAGAGAATCGCCAGACTCAGCAGAACCCCGGCCAGGGTGCCCCAGATCCGGTGCATCGCGCGGGCCACCCGATGCGTGCTGCTTGGGCCGGTCAGTGGCGCCACCGCGGAAACCATGGCCCAGTAAGGGTGCGCGCCGCCTGCGGCCACGGCGATGGTTCCGGCGAGCGCCGGGCCAACGGCGTAGGCGAGCAGGTCTCCGCGCACGCCGGGGGCGTTGAACAGTTCGGCTCGGCTGAGACGGCGCTTGTGCGGCCGTTTCTCGCGGTTGCGCCCGGCCGCGAACAGCTGTCCGCCCTGACCCACCAGCACGGCGAAGACGGCCGTGGCCGCGCTGACGCCCAGGGCGATCGGGACCATGCTCCAGGGCTGGTGGTGCGCGGCACAGGCGCCGACCGCGAAGACCGGGAACAGGGCACCGGGCGGAGCCCAGTGCGCCCAGCGGGAAATCAGATAACTGAGGACGCTCACCGCGGCGGTCGCGGTGATCGCCAGCGCGGTGCCCCCGACGGCGGCGACGAGTACGCCGAGCGTCACCGCGCAAACCATGAACACGCCGGTCTCGGTCTGCATGCGCAGTCGCGAGGAGTAGATCGAGTGCCGGCCGTACAGACTGCAGAACGCGCCGAAGCTGGCGAACAGGGTCAGGTCGGTTCGGCCCAGCGCGACCAGGACGGCGACCGGTACCCCGACCGAGACGACGGCGCGCAGCGCTCCCCAGTGAGCATGCTCGTGCGGGCGGAGTTCAGTGAGACCCCAGCCACGCACCGTTGCCCGCGGGGAGAAGGGGAGTCCGGACACCCGTCCATAGTGCACCCGGTGCCAGCGTTACTGCACCTGATGCCACAACTCGCCGCAAACGTCCCTAAGCAGGCTCTACCAACTCGGTCCGCAGGTCGTGCGAGCCGTCCGGCAGGGCTGCCTCGTAGTACAGCCGCTGCCGCCCGTCGGGCAGCTTCACCACGTCGAGGTAACGCAGCGCGTGGTCACCGTGCGGGCTGCGGGCGATCGGCTGCTCCCCGATCGCGGTGAACGTGCCCGCCCCTTCACCCACGGCCGGCCCCTCGGCCACCCCGGTGCGCTCGAACCAGTTCTCCGCCGATGTGGCCCGGCCGTCGTAGTACGCGATCAGCCGTTCGCCCTGCTCCACCACCGCAGTGACCCGCGCGCCGCGAGCGTCCCAGCGCCCCACGCGTCCTTCGATCGCCACCGGCCCGAGTTCCCAGGCGAGCCCGTCCGCACTGGTGGCGAAGCGGGAGTTCATCCGGTCGGTGGCGTCCGGGTCGTCCAGGGGATGGCAGCACACCCACATCCGCCAGCCGTTCTCGTCGAGGTGCACCACCGGATCCTTCACCCCGGTCAGATCGTCGCCCGGCAGCACCACCGTGCGCCTGCCCTCAGGCAGGTCCGCCACCTCGTCGGCGTCCAGGGCCTCGATCCACCAGTGCTTGGAGTTCGGCGTGGAACAGCTCAGGTACAGCCGCCAGCCGCCCTCGGCGGTCTTCAGCAGCGCCGGCCGCTCCAGCGAGGCGGCCCCGAAGATGTCCCGGCCGACCGAGGCCACCGTCTCGAAGTGCACCCCGTCCTCGCTGCGGGCGATCGTGACCGCAACCCCGCGACCCGCGTCCAGCGGCCGGCGCACCCGGTAGGCCAGCCAGAACACCCCGTCCTCGAAACAGACGCTGGGGGCTCCGGCCCAGTGACCCGGCCCGGCGCCGGGGGCGTCGATGCAGACCTGGGAGGCCTGGTGGTCGGGGACGGTGATACCGGAGAGGACCTTGGCCGAGGGAGCGATCGTCATGGTGGGGCTCTTCCTCCAAGCGGATTCGCCCGCGCGACGGGCAGCTCGAGTGATCGCTGGCCAGTGTGCCAGGACTTCAGCACTCGTCCGGTCCAGTTCACGGAGGCGGTTACCCTGGGGCCGTCCGCATCTGCCGAGGAGTCAGCCGCCCGTGCACCTGAAGACCCTGACCCTGCGCGGGTTCAAGTCGTTCGCCTCCGCCACCACGCTGCGCCTGGAGCCGGGGATCACCTGTGTGGTCGGCCCCAACGGCTCGGGCAAGTCGAACGTGGTGGACGCGCTGAGCTGGGTGATGGGCGAGCAGGGGGCCAAGAGCCTGCGTGGCGGCAAGATGGAGGACGTCATCTTCGCCGGCACCTCCGGGCGGCCCCCGCTGGGCCGCGCCGAGGTCGCGCTGACCATCGACAACACCGACGGTGCGCTGCCGATCGACTACACCGAGGTGACGATCTCGCGGACGATGTTCCGCTCCGGCGGCAGCGAGTACGCGATCAACGGCTCCCCGTGCCGGCTGCTGGACATCCAGGAACTGCTCTCTGACTCCGGCATCGGCCGTGAGATGCACGTGATCGTCGGCCAGGGCCAGCTCGATGCGGTGCTCCAGGCCACCCCCGAGGAACGGCGCTCGTTCATCGAAGAGGCCGCGGGGGTGCTCAAGCACCGCAAGCGCAAAGAGAAGGCGATCCGCAAGCTCGACGCGATGCAGGGCAACCTGACCCGGCTGGCCGACCTGACCACCGAGATCCGGCGCCAGCTGAAACCGCTGGGCCGACAGGCCGAGGTGGCCCGCAAGGCCCAGGTGGTCCAGGCCGACCTGCGCGACTCCCGGGCCCGGCTGCTGGCCGACGACCTGGTCACGCTGACCGAGAAGATCGCCGAGGAACTGGCCGACGAGGCCGCGGTGCAGGAGCGCAAGGCCGCGGTGGAGACCGAGCTGGGCTCCACCCGGGCCCGGCTGTCGGCGCTCGAGCTGGCCACCAGCGCGGCCGCGCCCCAGCTGTCCAAGGCCCAGAACACCTGGTACCAGCTGTCCTCGCTGCGGGAACGCACCCGGGGTACCAACAGCCTGGCCGCCGACCGGTTGCGGTTGCTGTCCGAGGCCGAGCCCGACGCGCAGCAGACCGGGCGCGATCCGGAGGACCTCGAGGCCCAGGCCGAGCTGGTGCGTGAGCAGGAGGAACAGCTCCAGGCCGAGGTCGAGGGCGCGAACGAGCTGATGCTGATCGCCGAGGACCGGCGACGCGAGGCCGAGCAGGCGGCCCGGGCCGAGGACCAGCGCTTGGTCGAGCTCGCCCGGCGGGCCGCGGACCGGCGCGAACAGCTGGCCCGGCTGGCCGGCCGGGTGGCCGCGCAGCGCAGCACGGTGGACGCCTCGGTGGACGCGGTGGAACGGCTCTCCGGCACGATCGCGGACGCTCAGCAGCGCTCGGCCGAGGCTGCTCAAGCGCTGGATTCGGTGCCGGTTTCCGCCGAGGGTGACGCTTCGGAGGACGAGGTTGTCGCCGAGGCGCTGGCGGTCGAGGCCGAGCAGGTTTCCGCGCGGATCGCGGCGGACGAGAGCCGGCTGGAAGAGGCCCAGGCTTCGCTGACCGCGCTGAACCGCGAGCTGGAGGCGCTGCGGCACACCGAGCGCGAGGCGCATGGTGAACGTAAGGAGTGGGCGGCCCGGCGGGACACCCTGGCGCTGGGGCTACGGCGTAAGGACGGTGCCGGTGCAGTTCTCGCGGCCGGGGTGCCGGGTCTGATCGGCTCGCTTGCTGCGGTGCTGGCGGTAGAACCCGGATTTGAGACGTCCGTGGCCGCGGCCCTGGGGCCGGCGGCGGAAGCGGTTGCGGTCGGGGATCTGGGCGGCGCCCTGGCCGCGCTGCGACTTCTGGCGGCGGAGGACGGCGGGCAGGCAGTGCTGGTGCCCGCCTCCGGCGGGGCCGGGCTGGTGGACGCCGATCCTTCCGGTTGGCCGGTGCTGCCCGCCGGTGGACGCTGGGTGCGCTCGCTGGTGCGGGAGCCTTCTAGCCTGACCGCGGCGATCGACCGGCTGCTGTACAAGGTCGCGGTCGTGCCCGACCTCGACTCGGCGGCCGAGGTGGTGCGGTTGTGGCCGGACGTCACGGTGGTCACCACCTCCGGCGAGCTGGTCTCGGCGGCGCTGGTACGCGGCGGCTCGGCCTCTGCCCCCTCCCAGATCGAGACCCAGGCCGCCGTCGAGCAGGCCGAGGAGCACGTGGCCGCGGCGGCCGAGAAGGCGGAGACGGCCGGCGCCGCACTGGCCGAGGCCGGGGACCGGCAGACCTCGGTGCAGCAGCAGGTACGTGATCTGCAGAGCGCGGTGAAGCAGGCCCAGGGCGATCTGCGCCGGGTCGAGAGCCGGATCGGTGAGCTGGAGAACCGCCGGGCCAAGGCCGCGGCCAAGCTGGCCGCCGAGCGGGGCAGCCTGGCCGCTACCGCCCGGGCGGCCGAGGCCGAGGTCGAGCGGCTGATCGCGCAGCGTGAGCGCGCGGTGCAGGCGTCGGAGTCCGCCCGGGAGGCTCTGTTCGAGCTCGAGGCCCAGCTGGAGGCCGCTTCGGAGGCTTCCGAGGAGGCCGAGGAAGAGCCGGACACCTCCGAACGTGATCGGCTGAACGATGCCACGGCCCGCGCCCGGGGCGCCGAGACCGATGCCCGGCTGGCGCTGCGTACCGCGGAGGAACGCGCCCGGGCCGTGGCCGGCCGGGCTGACCAGCTGATTCGGCAGGCGGCCGAGGAGCGCGAGGCCCGGGCCCGGGCGGTGGCCCGGCAGGAGCGGCGCCGGCGGCAGATGCAGATCGCCCGGGCGGTGCTGGCCGGTGGTGAGTACATGCTCGTGCTGCTGGAGAAGTCGCTGGCCACCGCCGAGCAGGTGCGGCTGCAGCTGGAGGCCGAGCGGGACGCCCGTAACACCGAGTTGCAGGCGGTGCGTGAGGCCGAGCAGCGGCTGGCGGCGGAGCAGGCCCGGCTGATCGACTCGGCCCACCGCGACGAGGTGGTGCGGACCGAGCAGCGGCTGCGGATCGACGGCCTGCGCCAGCGCAGCGTGGACGAGCTGGGGATGGACCCGGACGTGCTGATCGACGAGTACGGCCCGCACCAGCTGGTGCCGCCCAGCCCGCCGGCCCCGGGCGATCCGGAGCCCGAGACCCCGCCCGAGCCCACCCCGTTCCACCGGGCCACCCAGGAGAAGCGGCTGCGCAAGGCCGAGCGGGCGCTGAACCTGCTGGGCACGGTCAACCCGCTGGCCCTGGAGGAGTTCGCGGCGCTGGAGGAACGGCACACCTTCCTGAACAAGCAGCTCGACGACCTCAAGGTCTCCCGTCGTGACCTGTTGCAGATCATCGAGGACGTGGACCGGCGGGTGGAGGAGGTCTTCACCGAGGCCTTCAACGACACCGCGCGCGAGTTCGTCGGGGTGTTCGGCCGGCTGTTCCCCGGGGGTGAGGGCAAGCTGATCCTCACCGACCCCTCGAACATGCTGACCACCGGCCTGGACGTGGAGGCCCGCCCGCCGGGCAAGAAGGTCAAGCGCCTGTCGCTGCTGTCCGGCGGTGAGCGCTCACTCACCGCGGTCGCCCTGCTGGTCTCGATCTTCAAGGCCCGGCCCAGCCCGTTCTACGTGATGGACGAGGTCGAGGCGGCGCTGGACGACACCAACCTGGGCCGGCTGATCGGGATCTTCGAGGAACTGCGGGAGTCGTCCCAGCTGATCGTGATCACGCACCAGAAGCGCACCATGGAGGTGGCGGATGCGCTGTACGGCGTGACGATGCGTGGTGACGGGGTGACCACGGTGATCAGTCAGCGGCTGGCCGACGAGGACTCCTCCGACGGGCGGGCGCGACGGGAGAAGCCGGCTGCTGCACCGGAGGCCGGCGGTGATGCTGTGCAGCCGGATGCTGACGCAGAGGTTGATGCTTCGGCGCATCGGGTGATCGATCTCGATGCGGCGGCCCGGAATTCGGCCGAAGACGCCGGGCCGGACCCGATCGGATAAAGCGTTCATGATGCGGGCCTGAGGTGCGCATGACATCGTAAGGGCCTTCGGGTGCATCCCGGGGGCCTTTTCGATTGCCCTGCCGATGGCCTGTTTTCGCTCCGGATGCCCAACGACTGGGCGCCGGTGGCAGTTCCCCTTGCGCGCTGGGACTTTTCCGGTAGTTACCGGTGTCGTTCCTGTGACTGCTCCACTCGGGGGAAGCATGATCGGTCTCACTTCGGGCATCACCGTGACCAGCGGGCCCTTGGGAAAGACGCTGCGCGGGAACAGGTTTTGATGCGCGTTGCGCGGCACGGATTCGGTCAGGTGTCCAGGCCTGGCGGGTCGAAGTGACGCGATCGCAACAATTGACAGGCCCGTTCCCATTGGGTCGAGGCGAAATACCTCGTAACGTAGACATGTGCTTGCCGCGATCGTGGGACTGTTGCTCATCCTGACCATTGCGATCGGATTTCTGTACCTGATCGCCGCGCCTCAATTACGCTCGGGCTCAAGGATTCTCACGCCCGAGGGAGAAAAGGCGGTGATGACGGCGGCGCACGCCCCGGCGGCCGCCGGGCGGGGCACGGTCCGCGGCGTCATCGCCTCGTGGCGCGCATCGATCGCCACGGCCCATTGGTTCCAGCGGATCTGGCACCCGGTGAGCGAGGCCATCCACGGTGCGCTCGACCGCCTGGAGGATCGCGAGGCCTCCGGTTCCCGGGCGCAGCAGCCGGGCCGTTCGGCCAACAGCGTCGGTGCGGCCGACCTCACCGCGCGCATGGGCCGCTCGCAGCCCCGCGGTCACACCCGCTCCGCTGCTGCCCCCGGTGGTCGTACGCATCCAGCTTCGGCGTGGCTGGGCAACACCGGCGAGATCCCGATGCGGGACATCGCGGTGCCGTCCGACCCGGAGATGGTTGACGATGGTGACCGCCCGCTGGCCGATGCCGAGATCACCCGCCCGATGGCCCCGGTTCCCGGTGCAGTACCGGCCTCCGCCGGTGCCCGCGCCAACACTCGTACGCCGCTCAGCAACGCCCACGGTGCCACCCCGGGCGTTGCCGCGGTGGCTGCCTCACCGACGAACGCTGCTCCTGCCGCCGCTGCCAAGCAGAGCGTGAGCCCGTCCGACGACACGATCGTGGCTCCGGCGGTGCGGGTCGGCCGTACCCCCGGCGCCCAGGCTCCCGCCGCCCGCGGCACCACCCCTGGTTCCGCGGCCGCCGCTGCCCCCGCCGCCGCCAAGGCTGCCACCCGTGGCGGCTCTGACTCGGATGCCGCCTCCGGCGCTGTTCAGAGCGGCGTGCGTCACGCCAGCACCCCTGCTCGCCCCACTTCCAAGCCCAAGGGCCCCCGGCGCGACAAGTTCGACGTCGCGGCCATCATCGGCAACCGCGGCCGGTCCAAGGACAACGCCGCCAAGGAAGCCGCCGCCAAGGAGGCTGCTGCCAAGGCCGACCAGCAGGCGGCGGCCGAAGCCAGCACCAAGCCCTCCCAGGCTCCGGTCGCTCCCGGCGACGAAACCGTGATCATGCCCCCGGTCCGCGCCGTCGACCCCGCCGACGAGACCGTCGTCATGCCCCCGGTCAAGGCCCCCGTCGCTGCCGCGGTCAGCACCTCGGCCGCCCCCCGGGTCTCCGCCTCGGTCAAGGAGCCCACCCCGGCCAAGGCCCCCAAGCCCCAGGCCTGGCCCTCCGCCCCCACGAACACCACCGCCAAGAGCAGCACCGCCAAGCCCCAGCCCAGCACATCCGACGACACCGTGGTCAGCACCCCCGTCCCGGCGCCCGTGTCTGCCGCCGACGAGACCGTGATGATCGCCCCCGTCAAGGAACCGGTAGCCCGCTCCACCCCCGAACCCGCCGCCGAGAAGGCCGCGGCGGAGAAGGCGGCTGCGGAGAAGAAGGCTGCCGAGGAGGCCGCGGCGGAGAAGGTGGCTGCGGAGAAGAAGGCTGCCGAGGAGGCCGCCGCCGAGAAGTCGGCGGCAGAGAAGGCGGCGGCAGAGAAGAAGGCTGCGGACAAGGCAGCGTCGGAGAAGACTGCGGAGCGGGCCACCGCCGAGAAGGTGGCCACGGAGAAGGCGGCCGCGGACAAGGTTGCGGCGGATCAGGCTGCTGCTGAGCAGGAGGCTGCTGAGCGAGCCGTAGCCGAGAGGGTAGCTGCGGAGAAGGCGGCTGCGGACAAGGTTGCGGCGGATCAGGCTGCTGCTGAGCAGGAGGCTGCTGAGCGAGCCGCAGCGGAGAAGGTGGCTGCGGATAAGGCGGC
The DNA here is from genome assembly GCF_021129305.1 of Kineosporia babensis. Lineage (GTDB taxonomy): Bacteria > Actinomycetota > Actinomycetes > Actinomycetales > Kineosporiaceae > Kineosporia > Kineosporia babensis. The sequence continues at coordinate 91,598 of NZ_JAJOMB010000013.1, forward strand.
CGCTGACAAGAAGGCTGCCGAGCAGGCTGCGGCTGAGAGGGCCGCGGCGGACGCAGTTGCTGCTGAGGAGAAGGCTGCCGAGCGGGCTGCTGTCGAGAAGGCTGCTGCTCAGAAGCAGGCTGCGGTGGACGAGGCGGCCGCAGCGAAGGTGGTTGCTGACAAGGCTGCGGCGGAGAGAGCGGCTGCCGACAAGGTTGCCGCTGACCTGACTGGGGCGGAGAAGGAAGCCGCTGAGAAGGCTGCCGAGGAAAACGCCGCAGCTCGGGAAGCCGCCGCACCCAAGAAGGCAGACGAACAGAAGGCAGCAGCCGCACAGACTGCAGCGGCCACCGACCAGGCCACCGAGGGCGAGTCGGCGCAGAACGTGACGCTGTCCGACGAGACGGTGATGATCGCGCCGGTCGTCGCGGAGGCTGAGGCGCCGCAGCGGAACGCGGACGACGTCATGATCATGGCCGCCATCCGCGAGCCCATCGCACTCGCCGGGCAGGCATCGGGAGCAGACAAGAGTGCTTCCGCCGCCAAGAACAGCTCGGCCGGCGAAAGCACCGACCAGCGTGTCGCTGGAGCCGAGACTGAGGCGAAGACCGGGACTGAGACCAAGACGGCGCCTGCCGAAGCCAAACCGGTGCCGCAACCGGTCAACGCAGGCGAGACCGAGGTCGTGGCGCCGATGCGGAACTCTGCCGAAGCCGAAGCCGAAGCGAAGCCGCAGACGGAACGAGCCAACGCAGACGAGGACGCGGCGAAGCCGGTGCAGCAAGGGCTGGCCAACGCCGCCGAGACCGAAGTGATGGCGCCGGCGCGGGACTCCGCCGAAGCCCAGGCTGAAGCGAAGCCGCAGACGGATCGGACCGGCAAGGACGAACCCGCGGCGACAGGATCGGCGAGCACGGACGAGACGGTGGTGATGGCTCCGGTCTCTGAGCTGGCGAGCACGGACGAGACGGTCGTGATGGCTCCGGCCGCGGAGCCGGTGAGCACGGACGAGACGGTTGTGATGACGCCGGTGGCAGAAGCCGGTAGCACCGACGCGACGGCGCTGATGGATCCGGTTCAGGACCCGGACGAGACCGCGGTGATGGACCCCGTCGACGAGCAGGTGGACTCCGACGGGCGGCCGAACAAGTCGCACAACAAGAACCGGTCGCGGGGCAAGAAGGCTCGCGGTGGCCGGGTGCGGCACAGCCGCTAGCTACCCGCACCGCGGTCGGTAGCCGCGCGCGACGCGGTTGGAAGCACGGCGCCGGAGGATCCGGTCGGCGGTCCGAGGCGGCTACGAGCAGACGTAGGGCTCGGTTCTCTCCAGTAGGGGAGGCCGGGCCCGCGCTGTTTTCCCCACCCTGCTGTTGCCCGGCGAGATCACGACAACGCGTAAACAAAGTGTCTCTGGCGGCACTTTGTTTACGCACTCCCTTGAATCGCCCGTACCAGCGGGAGGGAAGCTGCCTGCAGATTTCGTGTACACATGGTCCCGGGCGTACTCGATGTACACGATCAGCAAACCTCTCGCCGGGCCGCCCGGCCGGTCAGCGCACCACCCGCAGGAGCAGCGGCCAGGTCTCGACTGGATGACGCGCCGCGCTGGAGAGACACCCGGCGCGGGCGTCCTGGCGGTGGGGCTGGCATGCTCAGGTACGCCGACACGTCATCTTTATCTTTCTTCGGCGTCGGGGGTCCGGCGCCGGCCTGTGCCTGAGGAGGCTCGCCCGGAGTGGACACCGTCCAGTGGATCATTCTCATCGCGATCGTCGCGCTGGCGGCGCTCGGCGGTACCGTCGGTCTGCTCGCGGGGCGCGGGCGTCGGCAGCCGCCGCTACCCCCGGAAAACACCGAAAGCGGCGGAAGCACCGCAACCCTTGAGCGGCGTCCCCCGAGCACTACCGAAGACGAGGTAGACCGCTCAGGCGGGGTAGACGTCCTCGAGCCGTCGGCGCCGACCGTCGAGCCGGAGGCCGAGGCCGAGCCTGAGGTCGCCGAACCGGTCATCGTCATTCCGGAGGTCGAGCGGCCAGAGGCGCCGCGCGGTCGTCTGGTCCGGCTGCGCGCCCGGCTGGCTCGCTCCAACGCGCTCGGCCGGGGACTGCTCGAGCTGCTCAGCCGGGACAAGCTCGACGCCGACACCTGGGACGAGATCGAGGAGACGCTGCTGCTGGCCGACCTCGGCGTCGATCCCACCACCGAGCTGATCGACCGGCTGCGCGAGCGCGTCTCGGTGCTCGGCGTGCGGGACACCGAGCAGGTGCGGGTGCTGCTGAAGGAAGAGCTCAAGGCGCTCGTCGACCCGGGGGAGGGGCTGGACCGCTCGCTCAACATCGAGAACGCGCCCGATCGTCCGTCGGTGGTCATGGTCGTCGGGGTGAACGGCACGGGCAAGACCACGACGGTGGGCAAACTGGCCCGGGTCCTGGTGGCCGAGGACAAGGACGTGGTGCTCGGCGCCGCCGACACCTTCCGGGCCGCCGCCGCCGATCAGCTGGCCACCTGGGGCGACAAGGTCGGCGTGCCGACCATCCGCAGCGATCGGGACGGGGCCGACCCGGCGTCGGTGGCGTTCGACGCGGTCAAGGCCGGCATCGAGACCGAGGCCGACGTGGTGCTGATCGACACCGCGGGCCGGCTGCAGAACAAGGTCGGCCTGATGGACGAGCTGGGCAAGGTCAAGCGGGTGGTGGAGAAGCACGGCCCGGTCGACGAGGTGCTGCTGGTCCTGGACGCCACCACCGGGCAGAACGGCATGCAGCAGGCCAAGGTGTTCAGCGAGGTGGTGGCGATCACCGGGATCGTGCTGACCAAGCTGGACGGCACGGCCAAGGGCGGCATCGTGGTCGCGGTGCAGCGCACGCTCGGGGTGCCGGTGAAGCTGATCGGCCTGGGCGAAGGCCCGGACGACCTGGCCCCGTTCGAGCCGGACGCCTTCGTGGAGGCCCTGCTCGCCTGAGGGCCCGAGAACCAGAAAGCCCACCAGAGGACGACTCAGCCGGCCCCCGTGACCGGCCGCCTCGTCTACTGGTGGGCTTTCTAGGTGCTTGAGGACGTCGGTGGGCCGCCTGATCGAGGCGCGCACCTACGTCCGTTGCTGGGTTTAGGGGCTTGAGGACGTCGGTGGGCCGCCTGATTGAGGCGCGCACCTACGTCCGTTGCTGGGTTTAGGTGCTTGAGGAGGTCGGTGAGCCGTCCGATCGAGTCGGCCACCTCGTCCGTTGCTGGGTTCTGAGTTCTTAGGCCGGAGCGTGACGCCAGCGGTGAGCGAGCGCGTGGAAGGCCCGCTTGGGCTCCCAGCGCCAGTTCTCGCCCTCCTGCTGCACCTTGACGATCGAGTAGCTCGCGGCGTCGTAGTCGTACCGGGGTTCGTCCGGGTTGTGTGGCGAGTCGGGGCTGACGAAGTCGTAGACCGTGGCCGCGTGGATGCCTGCTTCGGCGAAGATGTCGTACATCCGGGTGATGTGATCGGCCTGGACCTGCTCGCTGCGCACCACGTCGGCCCTCAGCCGCGGCGGGTCCTGCTCGTAGTCGACCGCGTACCAGGCCATTCCGCCTTCCTTGGGCGCCCCGACAAAGGTGCAGGACCCGTATTCCTGCACCACGACCGGCTTTCCGTGCTTCTGGTACGTCCGTAGATCGCGCAGGTAGTCACCGCGCCGGGCGTAATAGCTGTAGTAGTTGACGCTGACCAGGTCGAACAGCTTCCAGTCGACCTCGTCACCCTCGGCCGCGCCGTAGGTCAGCGGGCCCTTGAACACCCGGCGGGCGGTGCCGGCACTCTGGCCGATGAAGCGCTCCAGTTCGCGCTGCATGTGCACCGGATCGAAGTTGCCCTTGAGCAGATTCTGGACCCGCTCCAGGGCGTGCTCCCCGGGCACAATTCCGGGCACGAAGAGCCAGAACTCGCAGCCGACACTGAGGTGAACCCGTGCCCCGTCCTTACGCAACTGTTCCGCGACCCTGCCGGTTTCGGCCAGATGCTCCAGTATTTCGCCCTCCGGTACGTCGCCGAGTCGGGGCTGCAGAAAAACCGTGAGCCCCCGCTCGGCGGCTTCCGTGGCGGTGGCCGCCAGCCGTTCCACTCCGTCGCCGAGCACTGCAACCGTGTTGGCGTGCAGGCGTTCTTTGATTGCCTTCAGGTCCGCCCGCATGCGACGCGCCTGCCAGCCGGTCCCCGGGCTTTCGCCGTCGTTGACCCCGTAAGTAACCCCCCGGAACCGCACTTCCCGTCGCTTGGGTTGAGTAGTGACCGGATTCGGCTGAGCACTCGCGACGGTCGGGGTCGAGGCGACGGCCAGACCCGCCAACGCGGTACCCCTCAGCAGCTGACCACGTGTGATGTCCATGTCTGAAGTCTGCGAAGCCCGCCGGGTCGGCACCTCCGTCGCGGGGAGGGGATCGGGGCGCTGCGGGTAGGAGATTGAGCCGTCATGAAGGTGATCCCTGAGTGACCCGATCCTTGGCCGGGCAACGTTCTGGTCACTGTTCGGTCACACCTGGCGCAGAAGACCGGACCGGGTCTAGCGCATCACGCCCGAATGGCCTAACGCCCAGCACGAGTAACTGAGCGGAAACATCCCGGCGCCAAACGTTACGGCGGGGAAACCCCGCGGGTGTCGTCAGGAAACCGGAACACAGCAATTTCATCGGTGAGCGTTCGACTCCCTCGCGGGGTCGCTGCCCGCCGCGGTCACCCTGAGCTGCGGCGCCCTAGAACTCGATGGTCCCGAATACGACGGCCCCTTCACCGAGGGGCGGTTCTCTCCTTGAAGGGGTGCGGATGGATACCGGCGACACCGCTTGGGTGATGACGAGCGCGGCGCTCGTCCTGCTCATGACTCCAGGTCTGGCGTTCTTCTACGGCGGCATGGTCCGCACGAAGAGCGTTCTCAACATGATGATGATGAGCTTCAGCTCGCTGGCCATCGTCACCGTCCTGTGGGTCCTGTACGGCTACTCGTTCGCCTTCGGCGACGACATCGGCGGCGGCCTGCTCGGTAACCCGGGCGAGTTCCTTGGCCTCAAGGGCCTGATCTCCGACGTCGGCACGATCCCGACGCTGGCGTTCGTCGGTTTCCAGGCGGTCTTCGCGATCATCACCGTGGCCCTGATCTCCGGTGCGATCGCCGACCGGGCCAAGTTCGGCGCCTGGTGCCTGTTCACCGTGGTGTGGGCGACGATCGTCTACTTCCCGGTGGCGCACTGGGTCTTCGACTTCACCGTGACGGACGAGGCGACCGGCGCGGTCACCCACACCGGTGGCTGGATCGCGAACAACCTGGCGGCCCTCGACTTCGCCGGTGGTACTGCGGTTCACATCAACGCCGGTGCGGCGGGCCTGGCCCTGGCGCTGGTCCTGGGCAAGCGGGTGGGCTGGCCGAAGGAAGCCATGCGGCCGCACAACCTGCCGTTCGTGATGCTCGGCGCCGGTCTGCTGTGGTTCGGCTGGTTCGGTTTCAACGCCGGTTCCGCTCTCGGTGCGAACGAGCTCGCGGCCCTGGCCTGGGTCAACACCCTCGCCGCAACCGCTGCCGCGATCGTCGGCTGGATGATCACCGAGCGCATCCGTGACGGTCACGCCACCTCGCTGGGCGCTGCCTCCGGTGTGGTTGCCGGTCTGGTCGCCATCACCCCGGCGGCGGGCTCGGTCACCCCGATCGGTTCGCTCATCATCGGTGTCATCGCCGGTGTGCTGTGCGCCCTGGCGGTCGGCCTGAAGTACCGCTTCGGTTACGACGACTCGCTCGACGTGGTCGGCGTGCACCTGGTGGGTGGCCTCTGGGGCACCCTGGCCATCGGTCTGGTCGCCTCCTCCACCACCCCGGCCGGCATCGACGGCCTGTTCTTCGGCGGTGGCGTCGACCAGTTGTGGCGGCAGGCCGTGGGTGCGTTCGCGGTCCTCGCCTACTCGTTCATCCTGACCTACATCATCGGTCTGATCATCCAGAAGACCGTCGGCTTCCGGCTCGACGAGGAGTCCGAGGTCGAGGGCATCGACGGGCACGAGCACGCCGAGTCCGCGTACGACTCCTCCACCGGTGGCTCGGCCAAGCGCCCGGTAGCCTCGGCCACCGCCCAGAAGACTGCTGAGAGCGAGGTTCCGGCATGAAGCTGATCACGGCTGTGATCAAGCCGCACAAGCTCGACGAGGTGAAGGCCGCGCTGGAGACCTTCGGGGTCCAGGGCATGACCGTCAGTGAGGCCAGCGGCTACGGCCGGCAGAAGGGCCACACCGAGGTCTACCGCGGCGCCGAGTACACCGTCGACCTGGTCCCCAAGTCCCGGCTCGAGGTGCTGGTCGACGACACCGACGTGGTGGACGTGGCCGACGTGATCGTGAAGGCCGCCGCGACCGGCCGGATCGGTGACGGCAAGGTCTGGGTCACCCCGGTCGACGACGTGATCCGGGTCCGCACCGGCGAGCACGGCGCGGACGCCCTGTAAGGAACTCCAGAACACCGGTGACTCCCGGTACCCCCAGGGGTATTGGGAGTTTCCGGTGCTGGTGGCAAAACCCGACCGGTGAAAGCCCTGACCGATCCGGGAGCTGGGACGAAAGGTGAACGGTGACGGCTGGCCAGTTCGACGGCCTGGAGGAAGATCCCGCCCTCGAGGAGGGGGAGAACGCCGAGGATCTGGCTCAGGCAGCCCTGCACGCCGCGCGTGACCTTCGCAAAGACAGACTCGCGCTGGCGCTGCGCTCGGGAAGCCCGGGCGCCGAGCGCCGCCGCACCCTCACCGAGATGGTCGAGCGGGCCCTCCAGCTGGACTGGGCCGCGGCCGTCGCCCCCCTGAACGAACAGCCCAAGCGCCGACGGCAGAGCGGACTCGACGGCCTGGCCCTGGCCGCCGTCGGCAGCGTGGCCCGCGGCGATGCCGGCCCGGCCAGCGATCTGGACCTAGTACTGCTGCACGACGGCCGGAGGCTGCCTGCCGACGAGGTGGGCGAGATGGCCCAGCGCCTGTGGTACCCGTTGTGGGACGGGGGACTTCGCATCGACCACTCGGTGCGTACCCCCAACCAGTGCCGCGAGGTGGCCGCCGCCGACCTGTCCGCAGCGATCGGCATGCTCGACCTGCGGGTGATCGCGGGCGACGCGGCGCTGGTCGTGAAAACCCGCACCTCGCTGCTCAGTGACTGGCGGGGAGGGATCCGGCGCCGCCTGCCGCAGGTTCTCGACTCCCTGGCCGAACGCGCCGAGAGGTACGGCGAAGCGGCGCACCTCCTGGAACCCGACATCAAGGACGCTCGCGGCGGCCTGCGCGACGTGACGGTTCTCCGGGCGCTCGCGGCGAGTTGGGTTACGGACCGCCCTCACGGCTCGGTGGACGATGTGCACGCCAGCCTGCTGGACATCCGAGATGCCTTGCAGGCGGTCACCGGCAAGAGCAACGACCGTCTGCTGCTGGCCGAACAGGATGCCGTGGCGGTGCTCTGCGGGCTTACCGACGCCGACGAATTGCTTGCCCGCGTGGCTGACTGCACCCGATCCATCGCCTACGCCGTAGACGTCACCGCCCGTCGCGCCCGGCAATCTCTGCCCGCCCGCCGCCTCCGCCCCGGCCCCCGCCGTCCCCGTCTACGTCCGCTCGGCCATGGCCTGGTCGAGCACGACGGCGAGGTAGTGCTGGGCGTAGGGGTAGAAGCGGCACAGGACCCGGTACTGCCTCTGCGGGCCGCCGCTACTGCTGTGCGCGTGGGGCTTCCGCTCTCCCCGGTCACCGTCGAGCACCTGGCCCAGGACTGCCCCCCGCTGCCCGACCCCTGGCCGGTGGCCGCGCGCGAAGAATTCGTCGCCATGCTGGCCGGTGGGCCGCACCTGGCCCAGGTGTGGGAATCGCTCGACCGCGCCGGCGTGATCACGCAGTGGATCCCGGAATGGTCATCGGTCCGTAACCGCCCGCAGCGCAACGCCGTTCACCGCCATACCGTGGACCGGCACCTGATCGAGACGGTGATCCAGATCCAGGGTGCCCTACGCGAGACCTCACGCCCGGACCTGCTGGTCCTGGCCGCCCTGCTGCACGACATCGGCAAGATCTCCGGAGCGCAGGACCACTCGCTCACCGGTGCCCCGATCGCCGAGAAGATCGCCCGGCGGATCGGCCTCAGCGACGAGGACAGCGAGCTGATCGAGCGCCTGGTCCGCGAGCACCTCACCCTGATCGAGCTGGCCACCCGTCGCGACCCGGACGACCCGCGTACCGTCGAGGCTCTGGTCGGCGCGGTCGGCGAGCGCCAGGAAACCCTGCTTCTGCTGCGGGCTCTCACCGAGGCCGACGCGGCTGCGGTCGGCGCGGTGGCCTGGACGGCCTGGCGGGCCCGGCTGGTGGACGACCTGATGGCCCGGGCTGCGACCGCCCTGCGCGGAGAGGAACCGCCCGGTCCGGCGCCGATCGCCCAGGCCGAGGTGGAGCTGGTCCAGACCGTTCTCACCGACGGACGCCCGCGGGTGGCAGTCACGCCGATGGACGAGCTGCACGTGGTCACCGTGGTCGCCCCGGACCGCTCCGGCCTGCTCGCCGACATCGCCGGGGTGATGGCCAGCTTCCGGCTCACGGTGAAGTCCGCCCTGGTCCGCACCGTGCACCTGGGTTCGGAAGGCCCGTACATCGCGGTGGACACCTGGTGGGTGCAGACTCGCGGCGACATGCCCGCGCCGGAGTTGCTGGAGCAGCACCTGCGCCGGCTCAGCGAAGGTGACCAGACCGTCCTCGAGCCCCTGATCCGCCGTGACGCAGGCTTCCGCAGCCGCACCGGCGCCCCCGCCCGCCCCCGCGTAGTACTCCTGCCCGGAGCCTCCGAAGAAGCCACCGTGCTGGAGGTTCGCGCCGCTGACCGTCCCGGCCTGATGCACGCCATCGGTTCAGCCCTGGCCGGGGTAGGGGTAGACCTGCGCTCCGCCCACGTGGCTACCCACGCCGGGCAAGCAGTCGACGTGCTGTACGTCTGCGAACGCGGTGGGGGCCCGCTCTCGCCCCCGCGCGTGGCCGAAACCGTGTCGGTGCTGGTGGACGCGGGCTCGGTGCCTCAGCCCTAGGAAGCGTTCATGGCCGAGTCGAGCAGCGTCCACGGGATGAGCAGGCCCATCAGCGCGATCAGGTAGCCGACGCTGGTCAGCAGGCCTCGGTGGGTCCGGACCGCGAGGCTGATCCCGACAACGCCGGCGCCGACCACGCCGGAGAGCAGCGGGGTGAGCGCGAGAGCCGTGTTCAGGTCGGTGTTGCAGAACCAGCCGGGAATTGCCGATACAGGACCGCAGTCCACCGTGCTCATCAGGATGGCCATCAGTAGCACGAAGCCGAAAAACAGGTTCTGTACCAGGGTGAGGGCGAGGACCAGGGCGACCACCCATACCGGCAGCGGACGCTCGGTCGCCTGCTCGTTCATCGCAGCGCCCAGGCGTTGTTCTGGTCCAGGCAGATCTGGTCCGGCTCGGGCTGTGCGTAGGTGACGGTCGAGCCCTCGTCGAGGGCTACCTCGAGTTCGACGACCACGGCACCGTGCAGGCACAGCGCCGCTTCGTGGATCGGGCCGTCCCAGGCCAGGTCCTGGCCGTAACTGTGCTGCAGACCGGTGGTGGGCCCCGATCCTTCGGCCTCGTCCTCAGGCAGCGGGTCTTCGTGCAGCAGGCCGCCTTCGACGATCCGGTCGGCCGAGCAGTCCGGCGAGTCGCCGGAGGCCAGGCCCCAGATGCTGTCGGCCTCGACGAGCGGTTCGGCGCAGGTCTCACTCGCCCAGGAAGTACCGGCCCGGAGCGACTCGACCATCGTCCGGCGGCCCTGGTCACCGCACGCGTCCTTGATCTCGATCTCGGTCTTCACGTCGGACAACCGCGGTGAGCTCCAGCCCGGGCCCCGCAGGTTCCAGGCGGGCTCCGTCCAGGTAGCGCGCAGAGCACCCGCCGAAGTGGTGACGACGCAGCGTTCCACCTCTTCGATCCAGGTCTCGTCGGTGTACGCGAAGCGGCGCTCGTACCGGCCGGGTTCCAGCCCGCTGTCGGCGCTGATCGGCTGGACGTACCCGGCCAGGGCGATCACCGCGGCCAGGACGCCGACACCGGCCAGCGGCCAGACCGCTCGCCGGCGAAGGTTCGTGGACATGGGTCACCTCGGGTCGGAGAAGGACGACAGCGGATGGACGAGGTTCCCGGGCCGGCTGTTGCACCAGGTGAGAGGCTTTTCGCCGGCTTCGGTGGCTCAGGCGGGAAAACCGATGACGATCAGCGGGAGCAGCGATCCGGTGATGGCGATCAGGTAGGCCACGCCGAACAGCAGCCCGCGGCGGGACGGCAGGAGCGCGGCGATCACGCCGAGCCAGATCCCGAGCGCGCCGGCAGCCAATGGCATCAGGGTTAGCGGGATCACGCTGTCGTTGCCGCACAACCAGGCCCAGGGGGAGCCGCAGGGGTGCCATTCCACGGCGACGAACAAGAAGGCCATCGGAGCGCCGGGAACGGTGAGCACGATCAGGATGGCCAGGGCCCACAGCCGGGCCCCGAGGGATATCTGCGTGGTGGGCTGCGGCCGGGCCTGGTAGCTGCCGGGCTCGAGCGGGGCCGGCGGCTCTTTCGGCAGTGGCTCGTCGTTCATCAGGTGCCTTCTTCGTGACGGTCGGGAGCGGTACGGCCTCGACGAGGGAGCCGGATCCCCCGTTGCATTAAGCTGTTGGGGTGTTCGCCACCCTTTCCGATCGCCTGACCGCCACGTTCAAGTCGCTGCGCGGCAAGGGCCGGCTCTCCGAGGCCGACGTCGACGCGACGATCCGCGAGATCCGCCGCGCGCTGCTGGACGCCGACGTGGCGCTGCCCGTCGTCAAGCAGTTCACCGCGCGCATCCGTGAGCGCACCGTCGGTACCGAGGTCTCGCAGGCGCTGAACCCGGCGCAGCAGGTCGTCAAGATCGTCAACGAGGAGCTCATCGGCATCCTCGGCGGGGAGACCCGGCGGCTGCGGTTCGCCAAGAACCCGCCCACCGTGATCATGCTGGCCGGTCTGCAGGGTGCGGGTAAGACCACCCTGGCCGGAAAGCTCGGCCGCTGGCTGCGCGAGCAGGGGCACACCCCGCTGCTGGTGGCCTCCGACCTGCAGCGCCCCAACGCGGTCACCCAGCTCGAGGTGGTCGGTGAGCGGGCCGGCGTGCCGGTGTTCGCTCCCGAGCGCGGTGTCTCCGAGGGCCAGGGCGTCTCCGGCACCAGCCAGGGCGACCCGGTCCAGGTGGCGCGCGACGGTGTCGCCTTCGCCCGGGACAAGCACCACGACGTGGTCATCATCGACACCGCCGGCCGCCTCGGCGTCGACGGTGAGCTGATGCAGCAGGCCGCCGACATCAAGGCCGCCACCAGCCCCGACGAGGTCCTCTTCGTCGTCGACGCGATGATCGGCCAGGACGCGGTGACCACCGCGATGGCGTTCATGGAGGGCGTCGGCTTCACCGGTGTGGTGCTGTCCAAGCTGGACGGTGACGCCCGCGGTGGTGCGGCACTTTCGGTCGTCGGGGTCACCGGTCAGCCGGTGATGTTCGCCTCCACCGGCGAGAAGCTGGAGGAGTTCGAGCTCTTCCACCCCGACCGGATGGCCTCCCGCATCCTCGACATGGGTGACATCCTCACCCTGATCGAGCAGGCCGAGAAGGCGTTCGACGCCGAGCAGGCCGAGAAGATGGCCACCAAGTTCGCCGACGGGGACGACTTCACCCTCGAGGACTTCCTGGCCCAGATGGCCGCCCTGAAGAACATGGGCTCGCTGAAGAAGATGCTCGGGATGCTGCCGGGCATGGGCGAACTGCGCGAGCAGCTCGACAACTTCGACGAGCGCGAGATGGACCGGGTCGAGGCGATCATCAAGTCGATGACGCCGCTGGAGCGCCGCTCGCCGCGGGTGCTCAACGGCTCGCGCCGGCTGCGCATCGCCAAGGGCTCGGGCACCCAGGTCAGCGAGGTCAACACGCTGATCGAGCGGTTCGGCGAGGCGCAGAAGATGATGCGCGCGATGCGTAAGGGCGGCGGGATGCCGGGCATGCCTCCGGGCATGGGCGGGATGCCGGGGATGCCCGGGCTTCCGGGTGGCAAGAAGGGCAAGGGCAAGAACACCGCGCCGCGTAAGGGCAAGGCCAAGTCGGGCAACCCGGCCAAGCGGGCCCAGCAGCTGGCCGACGGTGGCAAGAAGAGCGCGGCGGCGCCCAGCGGTGGCGCGTTCGGGATGGGCAACCAGCCCTCGAACGTGGACCCGGCCAACTTCGACCTGCCGCCCGGTTTCGAGAAGTTCCTGGGCCGCTGATCCAGAACAATCAGCAGGGGACGTCGTGCTCGCCTTGGGTGGGCCGGCGTCCCTTGGCGTTCCGGGGCCAATGAGGGACGTGGGTGCTCGCCTCGGCGGGTCGGGCACCTGTCGATTCGGTCGGGTCGCTGCGGCCGGCCTCGCAGAGCCGGGCGCTTAGGGCCTGTCCTGTGGATCTTTGCCTACTGCAGGGCACCCGGGACGCCGTCTGACCGTGTCCGGCGTGGCCCCACGCAAAACCATTGCGAGGGGCCCCACCGGCCACGTCAGCCGACGTCCGGGCACCTCCTCGCTACGGCCATGATCCACAGAACAGGCCCTAGGCTGAACCCGGCGGTCGAAGACGAGCGCCGGCGGGCGGAGGAGGCGGTGTTCTCGTGCGGATGATCCGGCTGAACGGACCGGTGCTGACCGGGCCGGACGAGGTGCGTGACGGTGCCTGGGTCATCGGCGGTCGCATCACCTTCGAGCGACCCACCGGGCCGGGTCTGGACGAGAGCACACTCGAGGGCTGGGTGCTGCCCGGGCTGGTCGATGCGCACAGTCATGTCGGCCTCGACGGCCAAGGCGCGGTCGACGCCGAGACCAGCGAGAAGCAGGCGCTGGCCGACCGCGACGCCGGGGCTCTGCTGCTGCGCGATGCCGGGTCACCGGCCGACACCCGCTGGATCGACGAGCGCGAAGACCTGCCGGTGATCGTGCGGGCCGGCCGGCACATCGCTCGCACCCGCCGCTATCTGCGCAACTACGCGCACGAGATCGAGCCCGAACAGCTGCCCGCGATGATGGCCGCGCAGGCCCGCCTGGGCGACGGCTGGGTCAAGATCGTCGGTGACTGGATCGACCGCTCCACCGGCGACCTGGCGCCCTGCTGGCCGCTCGAGGCGCTCACCGCCGGGATGGCCGCGGCGCACGCCGAGGGCGCCCGGGTCACCGCGCACTGCTTCGGCGAGGACTGCCTGCCCGATCTGCTCACCGCCGGGATCGACTGCATCGAGCACGCCACCGGACTCGACCCCGGGACCAGGGCGCGGGCCGCTGCCCAAGGCGTGCCGATCGTCCCCACTTTGATCAACATCGCCACCTTCCCGCAGATCGCCGGGCAGGCCGAGAGCAAGTTCCCGGTCTACGCCGCGCACATGCGGGCGCTGCACCAGCGCCGGTTCGAGACGGTGAAGGCGGCGTACGACGAGGGGGTGCCGGTGTTCTGCGGGACCGACGCCGGGGGCAGCCTGCCGCACGGGCTGGTGGTTTCCGAGATCGCCGAGCTGCACGCGGCCGGGCTGCCGCGTACCGCTGCTCTGGACGCGGCCTGCTGGTCGGCCCGGGCCTGGCTGGGCAGGCCGGGGCTGGCCGAGGGGGCTTCGGCCGATCTGGTGGTCTACGACGCCGATCCGCGGGCCGACCTGAGGGTGCTCGCCGCGCCGCGAGCGGTGATCCTGCGAGGTGCCCGGACGTCCGGCTGAGAGGCTGGAACGGGAGTTGAACGAGGCCGGACGGGCGCCGGAACAGGTGCTGGCCACAATCGGCCGGGGCATCTGGCAGAATGGTCCGCTGAACCCGGCCGGTGCGGACCCTCTCACCGCAGGCGATGCCGAGTCCTAGGCCAATCCGTGCCACCGGAAACCCACCCGGTGAAGCAGTGCGGCCGCATCCATGCATATGAGGAGTCCACACCCGTGGCAGTCAAGATCCGTCTCAAGCGGATGGGCAAGATCCGCGCCCCGCACTACCGCATCGTCGTCGCCGACTCGCGCACCAAGCGTGACGGTCGCGCGATCGAGGAGATCGGCAAGTACCACCCGACCTACGACCCGTCGGTGATCGAGCTCGACAGCGAGCGCGCCCAGTACTGGCTGGGTGTCGGCGCGCAGCCGACCGAGCAGGTTCTGGCCATCCTCAAGGTCACCGGTGACTGGCAGAAGTTCAAGGGCCTGCCGGGCGCCGAGGGCACCCTGCGCGTCGCCGAGAAGAAGGTCGAGGACCGTTCGGCCTTCGCCGAGGCGAAGAGCCTGAACGAGAACGAGGCCAAGACCCTGCGCACCAAGCGCGAGGAAGAGAAGAAGGCCAAGGCCGAGGCGAAGACCGAGGCTGCGGCCGAGGAGAAGCCCGCCGAGGCCCCGGCCGAGCAGGCCTGACGTGCTGGTCGACGCGCTGGAGCACCTGGTGCGTGGCATCGTCGCCCATCCGGACGACGTGGTCGTGCGCAATCGCTCCCTCCGTCGGGGTTCCCTGCTCGAGGTCCGGGTGCACCCCGAAGACCTCGGCCGGGTGATCGGCCGGTCCGGTCGCACCGCCACCGCGCTGCGCACCGTGGTCAAGGCGATCAGCAACGGTGAGCCGGTCCGGGTCGACGTCGTCGACGTCGACCGCGGTCGCTGACCAACCCCAACTGGAGAACTGTTTCACCATGCGTCTCGTGGTAGCCCGGGTCGGTCGTGCCCATGGTCTGCGCGGCGAGGTGAGCATCGAGGTCCGGACGGATGCGCCGGACCAGCGGTTCGTCAAGGGAGCCGTCTTCCACGTGGAAGACGGCTCCCTCAGCCGTTCCCTGGTGGCCTCCGGGCACACCACGACGCTCACCCTGGCCCGCGTCCGTGACAACAACGGCACGTACCTGCTCACGTTCGAAGAGATCACCGACCGCAACGGCGCCGAGGATCTGCGCAACGCCGTGCTCGAGGTGGACCTGCCGGAGGCCTCCGACGAGGAGGACGCCTGGTACGACCACGAGCTGGTCGGCCTGGCCGCGACGAACCCGGCCGGGGAGAAGCTCGGCGAGGTCGTCTCCGTGCAGCATCCGGGGGCGCAGGACCTGCTGGTCATTCGCACCACCGGCGGTCAGGACCGGCTGGTGCCGTTCGTCAGCGCGATCGTGCCCGAGGTCGACATCGCCGGCGGCCGGATCGTCCTCGACCCACCCGCCGGGCTGCTGGAAGACCTCGACGACTAGTGCGTATCGACGTCGTCTCGATCTTTCCCGAGTACCTGACCCCGCTCGAGCTCTCGCTGATCGGCAAGGCCCGGCGCACCGGCCTGCTCGACCTCACCGTGCACGATCTGCGCGAGTTCACCCACGACCGGCATCGAACAGTGGACGATGCACCGGCCGGCGGGGGAGCGGGCATGGTGATGAAACCCGAGCCGTGGGCCGAAGCGCTTGACCACATCGTGGCCGAGGGCCGCCGGGCCGGTGCGCAAACTGGTGCCGGAGAGCTCGACTCGCCACAAACGTCTTCTGTTGCCCTGAACCAGACGCAACCCGCTGCCCCGGCCGCTGATGCGTTGCCCGGGGACCCAACCGAAACTCAGCCCCCTGCAGCCGTGACCGCTCCTGAGGGCGAGTCTCCCCACGCGTTTCCCCTTTTGCTCGTACCTAGCCCTTCTGGTCGCCCGTTCACCCAAGCGATGGCCCGGGAGCTGGCGGCCGAGCCGTGGCTGGCTTTTGCCTGCGGGCGCTACGAAGGCATCGACGAGCGGGTCTACGAACACGCCTCAAGCCAGATGCGGGTGCAGCCGGTCAGTCTGGGCGACTATGTGCTCAACGGTGGCGAAGTAGCAGTACTGGCGATCGTCGAAGCTGTGGCCCGCCTGATCCCGGGGGTAATCGGTAATGCCGAGAGCCTGGTCGAGGAGAGCCACGAGGACGGTCTGCTGGAGTACCCCGTGTACACCAAACCCGCCTCCTGGCAGGGCCGCGACGTACCCCCGGTGCTGATGTCGGGGCACCACGCGCAGATCGAGCGCTGGCGTAGGGACGAACGGCTGCGCCGCACCGCCCGGCGTCGTCCCGATCTGATCGGCCTGCTCGACCCGGCCGATCTGGACAAGAAGGACCGGGCCGTTCTGGCCGACGAGGGCTGGGCCCTGGCGGGTTCCCGATTTCAGCCCGTGACCGACTCTGTGGCAGACTGAATCCTCGTGCCGCCTGTCGGCTGCGCCCCTGCCACAGGGGGAGTGCGCGGAACCGACACGAGAGCCGGCCACGAACCGTAACCCGTAGAACCTTCTACCTGCGCGTGTGACCTGTGGCATCCGCGAGAGAGCGAATCCGCTATGCACGCACTCGACAACCTCGACGCCTCCTCCCTGAAGAGCGACGTTCCCGACTTCCGGGCCGGTGACACGGTCAAGGTCCACGTCCGCGTGGTCGAGGGCAACCGCTCCCGGGTGCAGCTCTTCCAGGGCGTCGTGATCCGCCGCTCGGGTGGTGGCATCCGCGAGACCTTCACCGTCCGCAAGGTCAGCTTCGGCGTCGGCGTCGAGCGCACCTTCCCGGTGCACACCCCGATCATCGAGAAGATCGAGGTGGCGACCCGCGGTGACGTGCGTCGCGCCAAGCTGTACTACCTGCGTTCGCTGCGCGGCAAGGCCGCCAAGATCAAGGAGAAGCGCGACGCCGTTCCGGCCCGCTGATCCAGCTGCTCCAGTGGTTGCGGCCCTGGCTTCCCGAGGGAAGCCGGGGCCGGTTCCGCTTTGGTACTCCTTGCCCGGTCCGGCTGCGGTCGGCACAGGTAGGGATGAGAAGCTGTGAGTTCGCCCGCGGGCGGTGCGGGCGCGTGGTTCGGCGGCGCGCCGGGCACACGCGTGCGAAGATCGGCGTGTTTTCTTGTGTGGTGCAGATCGGCCCGAATCCGGGTGGATCTTCTCGGCGTCGGGCCTCGGCCCGGCGGCTGGACGAAGGGGTAGCTTCGGGTGCGAGGTGGCCGTACCGTGCCGACGTCACCCCGTCCGGCGATGCCTGAGCGCACTTCGGCGAGCCCGCTGCGCCGGGCCGCCACCGGCCTGGTCGCGGTCGCGGTGACGATCGCGCTGATCCGGGCGCTGGTCCTGCAGTCGTTCGTGGTCCCGACCGGTTCGATGGAGCCGACCGTGCAGATCGGCGACCGGGTGCTGGTATCCCGCTTCTCCTATCTGACCTCGGACGTGCAGCGCGGCGACGTGATCGTGTTCAACGGCGCCGGGGTGTTCGACCCGCTGGACGACGGGCCGGACACGCTGCTGGCCGGTCTCGGCCGGGCGCTGGCGACGGTCTTCAGCATGCCGGTCGGATCGCGTGACTACGTCAAGCGAGTGATAGGTGTGTCTGGTGATCGTGTGGTGTGCTGCGACGCCGAGGGGCGTCTGACGGTCAACGGCACTCCGGTCGACGAGCCGTACCTGGCCGAGGGCAACGCACCGAGCGACGTGAAGTTCGACATCGAGGTGCCCGAGGGCCGCCTGTGGGTGATGGGTGACCATCGTTCCGAATCGGCCGATTCCCGCGCCTATCTGGGTGCTCCCGGCGGCGGTACGGTCCCGGTCGATCACGTGGTGGGCAAGGTCATGGGCATCTACTGGCCGATGTCGCGCGTGGGTGGTCTGGACAACGGAGGTGGCCGGTGAAGAGCTCGCGCGAAGGAGACGCCTGGGACGACCAGGTGACCCCGGCTGATCCGTGGAACCCGGACGCGGACCACGCCGCCACGGCGGAGGTGCCGACCCGTCCGGAGCCGGCTGCGGCGGCGACTGCCCCGGAAGCACCGCGTCCCTCCGCGATGTCGCAGTTCTTCAGCCTGGTCCGCGAACTGGTCATGGTGCTGGTGATCGCCCTCGGGCTGTCCCTGCTGATCAAGACCTTCCTGGTGCAGGCCTTCTTCATCCCCTCGCCGTCGATGGAGAACACCCTGCTGACCGGCGACCGGGTGCTGGTGAGCAAGCTGACGCCGGGCCCGTTCGACCTCAAGCGCGGCGACATCGTGGTGTTCAAGGACCCGGGCGGCTGGCTGGGCGACAGCACGGTGGCCGAGGCCGGGGCGGTGCACAAGGTGCTCAGCTTCGTCGGCCTGGTGCCCAGCAACTCCGACGACCACCTGATCAAGCGGGTCATCGGGATGCCCGGCGACGTCGTGGCCTGCTGCGACGAGCAGGGCCGGATCACCGTGAACGGGGTGGCGATCGACGAGCCGTACCTGTACCCGGGCGACTCGCCGAGCGACAAGACGTTCTCCGTCACGGTGGCGGCCGGGCACATCTGGGTCCTCGGTGATCACCGCTCGGTGTCGCAGGACTCCCGCTACCACCCCGACGTCAACAACGGGATGGTGCCCGAGGCCAACATCGTCGGGCGGGCCTTCGTGA
The DNA here is from genome assembly GCF_021129305.1 of Kineosporia babensis. Taxonomy (GTDB): domain Bacteria; phylum Actinomycetota; class Actinomycetes; order Actinomycetales; family Kineosporiaceae; genus Kineosporia; species Kineosporia babensis. Next base: position 109,981 of record NZ_JAJOMB010000013.1, read on the forward strand.
ACGTCTGGCCGCTGAGCCGGTTCGGTCTGCTCAGGAATCCGTCCTCGACGTTCGTCAACGTCCCGGCACCGTGACCTCGGGCGTGAATACGCACCGCTCCACGGGTTCGTGGGAGCCGGACGACGGGGAGGACGCCTGGAGACGCGCCCGCCGTACCCCGCCGAGCCGGCCCCGGGGGCCCAGCCGCCGCGATGCGCTGGACGCCGAGCGGGTACGGGCCGGCAAGCCTCCCCGGCAGCGTAAGCCGCCCGGTAAGTTCCGCCCGCTCGCGCACCGTCCCAAGCCGGAAGACCCGCCGCTGACCGCGGTGCAGGCGGCCGGGTACCTGTTCCGTGAGATCTTCCTGGTGATGGCCATCGCGCTGGTGCTGTCGCTGGTGATCAAGACGTACCTGATGCAGGCGTTCTTCATCCCCTCCTCGTCGATGGAGGACACCCTCCAGATCGGCGACCGGGTGCTGGTCAGCAAGCTCACGCCGGGTCCGTTCAACCTGCAGCGCGGCGACATCGTGGTGTTCGAGGACCCGGGGGGCTGGCTGCCGCCCGCCCCGGCCAAGGAGGCCCAGAGCCCGGCCATGGAGCGGGTGCACGGTGCCCTGATGTTCGTCGGCCTGATGCCCAGCGACGCCGACAACCACCTGATCAAGCGGCTGGTCGGGCTGCCCGGCGACAAGGTGGTCTGCTGCGACGAGCAGGGCCGGCTCACCGTGAACGGGGTGGCGATCGACGAGCCCTACATCAAGTCCACGGTGGTGCCCAGCGAAGAGGAGTTCGAGGTCACGGTGCCCGCGGACCATGTGTGGGTCCTGGGGGACAACCGTGGCGACTCGGCCGATTCGCGCTACCACCGCGACAATGCGGACGGCGGGGTGCCACTGGAGAACGTAGTGGGGGTCTCGTTCGCCCGGGTCTGGCCGCTGGGGCGGATGGGTGTGCTGACCAATCCGTCGTCGGTCTATCAGGGGGTCGGGCCGCCGTGACGTCGGTCGGCCGGAGTGACGTGACCACGGAAACACGCGCAACTTCTGCCCCTTCGCGCGGTGAACCCGCCCAAGTCCGGTAGCGTCGGGCAGTCCGAATCATTCCGTCTTCTCAGCTTTGCAGGTGGTGAGCGCGCGATGACCCCGACGTCCGGTCCTTCGGGCTCCCAGCCTTTGTCCGGTTCCCGGGCCGCCCGGCCGTTGTCGAAGAAGGCGCTGGCCAAGCAGGACGCCGCGCAGCGGGCCAAGGCACGTAAGGCGGCGGCCAAGAAGGCCCTGCTGAAGAAGCTCACGGCCCAGCCGCCCACGCTGCGCGAGGAGCGCAAGCTGCTGCGCGAGGGGCACCGTTTCGTCGCCGGGATCGACGAGGTGGGGCGAGGCGCACTGGCCGGTCCGGTGACGGTCGGCGTGGTCGTGGTTGACCTGGAGACGAAGTCCGCGCCGACCGGCGTCCGGGATTCCAAGCTCCTGGCTCCGGCCGCCCGCGAGAAGCTGGTGCCGCGGTTGCGGCGCTGGGCGCCGATGAGCGCGGTCGGGCATGCCACCTCGGACGAGATCGACGAGATCGGGATCATCTCCGCGCTCCGGCTCGCCGCCGCCCGGGCCTTCGCCACGCTGGAGATCCGGCCGGACTGCGCGCTGCTGGACGGTTCGCACGACTGGCTGAGCGTTCCGGTCGATCCGGTGGAAGAGGCGCCGCAGGGCACCTCGCTGTTCGACTTCGACGAGGAGCCGGTGGCGGTCGGGCACCCGCTGAGCTTCATCGACGGTGAGCCGCTGGCGTCGATCGTGCCGGGGCGGGTGACCACCCAGGTCAAGGCCGACCTGCGGTGCGCGGCCGTGGCCGCGGCGAGTGTGCTGGCCAAGGTCGAACGCGACGCGCTGATGGTGTCTTTCGCGGACCAGTACCCGGGGTACGGCTGGGAACTGAACAAGGGTTACTCGGCGCCGGACCACCTGGCGGCCCTGCGGCGGCTGGGCCCCAGCCGGCTGCACCGGCTTTCGTGGAACATCCCGGGTTCGGACGGGGTGTTCGGCGAGACCCTGGATCTGGAGTCTGTTTCCGAAATTGAGGACGTGGTGGTCGCCGAGGCGGAATCGGCGGCTGATTCGGCGGAGGAGCTGGGCGACGCCGATCTGGCTGCTGCTTCTGAGGTTTCTTCACCTTCGGTTTCTTCGCCTTCGGCCGAGCTGCCGCCGCCGGAGCACGGCCGGGCGGTGGGGTACGACCACGAAGAGCTGACGCTCTTCCCATGACCGGCGGCCGGGTGCTGGCGGTGATCGCGCTGGGCGGTGTGATCGGCGCGCAGGCACGGTACGGCCTGACCCAGCTGATTCCCTCCTCGCCCGGGGGAGTGCCCTGGGCGATCCTGATCATCAACATCTCCGGCGGGCTGTTCATGGGCGCTCTGATGGCCTGGCTGGGGCGCTCGGGGCGCTCGGGGCGCTTGGCCGAGCCGCACCCGCTGATCCGGCCGTTCTTCGGGGTAGGCATCCTCGGCGGCTTCACCACCTTCTCCACCTACAGCACGGACACCTTTCAGCTGATCGATGCCGGTCGGCCGCTGGCGGCGGTGCTCTACGCGGGGCTGACCCTGGCCGGGGCGCTGCTGGGGGTTGTCCTGGGCTCGCGGCTGGTGGTCCGGGCCGGTGAGCACTGATGCTTCTGCCGTTGATGGTGGGGCTCGGAGCAGCTCTGGGGGCGCCCAGCCGCTATCTGCTGGACCGCTGGGTGCAGGCCCGGCACGAGACCGGGCTGCCCCTGGGCACGCTGCTGATCAATCTGCTGGGCTCGGCCGGGCTCGGTCTGCTGCTCGGGCTGGCGGCTGGGGGAGCGCTGCCCGGCGAGGCGCTGGCGGCGGCCGGGACCGGCTGGTGCGGCGCGTTCACCACCTACAGCACGTTCAGCTTCGAGACGGTTCAGCTGGCTCGCCAGGAACGGCTCGGCTGGGCCGCCGGTTACGTGGCGCTCTCGGTCCTGGGAGGGCTGCTCCTGGCCTGGGGCGGGGTGGAGATCGGTCTGGCACTGGCCTGAGCCGGACGCTCCGGGCATTTCTTCCAACCGATTCGGATCATCCGTCTGCTTGGCATCGTTGCAGGCCGGAGCGGGGTGTATCCGGACCGTCGGGCCTTTGCCGGTGAAGAGGGGCGCGGCTGACGTCCCCGGCGGCACGGTTCTGCGCCATCATGGGACGGGATGGTCCGACCAGCGGCACACAGGAGCAAGCGGCAGGTATGAACGAGCGACGGCAAGCCTCCAGATCGCGGGCCCGTGGCGGCAGGGAGGCGGGATGAGCGCCGAGGACCTGGAGAACTACGAGACCGAGATGGAGCTGCAGCTCTATCGCGAGTACCGCGACGTGGTCGGTCTCTTCAGCTACGTGGTCGAGACCGAGCGGCGTTTCTACCTGGCCAACCAGGTCGACCTGCAGGTGCGCTCGGCCGACGGCGAGGTCTACTTCGAGGTCTCGATGAGCGACGCCTGGGTCTGGGACGTCTACCGCCCGGCCCGCTTCGTCAAGGCGGTCAAAGTGGTCACGTTCAAGGACGTGAACGTGGAAGAGCTCACGCCGAACGATCTCCAGCTACCGAAGAACGGTGGCTTCGGCTCCGCCTCCTGAACCGGCGAACGAGCCCGTGACCGCGGGAGGAGCTTCTCGCGATCACGGGCTCCGTATGCCTGTCTCCGCACCCCAGGCGAAGTTCTGCCCCGGCCAGCCCTGCCCAACCCGCCTTTCCGGACGGATTCGCGGATCCTGCGCTCAGCTGATCTCGCTGGCCTGACTTTTCAACCGGCCTCGCCAACCGGCCTCGCCAACCGGCCTCGCCAACCGAACCTTCCAGCTTGCCTCGGCTCGCTGCTCGGCTTCGCTGGTCATGCTTCTGGCTGAGCCCCCTGACCCGCAGTGGCTCGGCAGCAAACTCAGGGAACCTCCTCGAATGTGTACACCTGGTACCGGTGGTCCACCGAGTGCGCTGCCCCACGCATCGTCTACTCGTCGCCGTTGATCCGGATGCTGCGCAGGCGGTAACCGGTGTAGGCCAGCCCGGCCACAGTGACCACCACCAGCAGGGTCACCCCGGCGCCCAGCCCCACGGCCGACTCGATGCCCAGACCGGACGCCTGATCACCGACCATCTTCTGGGTGACGGCGAGGGCCCACTGCTGAATGCTCAGGGCCTGGGCCCCGGGCACGTAGCCGCCGATCGCGGCTTCCCAGACCAGCGCGTAGAGCAGACCGATCACCACGGCGTTGCGGGTGAGCACGGCCAGCAGCAGGAACACCGTGGCGTAGGCGATGCCGGCCAGCAGCGCGCCCGCGGCGTAGCCGGTGGCCAGGTTGCTGTCGCTGCCCGCCATGATGAAACCTGCGGCCAGGGTGGGCAGCACGCCGAAGATGACGATCACGCCGAGTGCCACCACCCACTTGCTGACCGCGATGACGTAGCGGTTCAGGGGTTTGGCCAGCAGATAGACGATCGAGCCGTCGTCGATCTCCGGGCCGATCGCTCCGGTGCCGGCGATCAGGCACAGCAGCGGGATCAGGAACCCGAGCGAGAACGAGCCGAGCAGATCGGCGGCGGCGCCGGCGGACTGACCGCTGACCAGCCGCACCAGCAGGGCCAGGGCCAGCAGTACGGCCGGCAGGACGAAGAGCAGGACGGCGCGACGGCGGCCGACGAGGCTGTGCCAGGTGAGCCCGGCTACGGTGGCGTTCATCGGCTGACCAGGTAGGAGAAGACTTTCTCCAGCGACTCGTCGGCGGGTGTGACCTCGTACAACCGGATCCCTCGTTCCCGGGCGAAGACCGGCAGCCGGTGGGCGAACCGGTTGTAGTCGGTGGCCTGCACGTTCAGGATCTCCGTCCCGCTGCGGCGGCCGAGTTCGACGCCGGCGGTGGAGCCGTCGGCGATCAGGGCCGCGGCCAGCGCGCGGTCGTCGCTGGAGCGGATCGTGTACTGGTGCGGCCGTTCGGTCATCAGGCGGCGGATCTCGCGGAAGTCGCCGGAGGCCGCGTGCCGGCCGGCCACCATCACCTCGATCCCAGCCGCGATCTGCTCGACCTCTTCGAGGATGTGCGAGCTGAACAGCACCACCCGGCCGTTGCGGCCGAGCTCGGCCATCAGGTCCATCAGTTGCAGGCGCTGACGCGGATCCATCCCGTTGAAGGGCTCGTCGAGCAGCAGCACGTCCGGGTCGTGCACCAGCGCGGTGGCCATCTTGATGCGCTGCTTCATGCCCTTGGAGTAGGTGCCCACGTCACGCCCGGCCGCCGACTCCATGTCCACGGTCTCGATCGCCCGCCGGGCCGCGGCCTGCGGGTCGGGCAGCCGGTGCAGCTTGGCGTTGGAGAGCACGAAGTTCCAGCCGGACACCCCGTCGTACATCGCCTCTCGTTCCGGCACCAGACCGATCCGGCGGTAGATGCTCTCGTTGTGCCAGGTGGTCTCGCCGTCGATGGTGACCGTGCCGGAGGAGGGCGGCAGGAACCCGCTCATCAGGTGGATCAGCGTGGACTTGCCGGCCCCGTTGGGACCGAGCAGGCCGGTCACCCCCGGGCCGATCGTCATCGAGACGTCGTTCACCGCCACGACATTGCCGAACCAGCGGCTGACCTGCTCCAGCTTCATCGTGACCGGTGCTCCCGCGGTGCGGGGCCGATAGGGCACAGTCGCGGTCATGATGCTGAGACCTTCCGGTAGCGGGCGGCCAGCAGGGCGTAGGAACCGGCGATCACCAGGAGCATGACCGCGGTGAAGACCAGCCCGCCCAGAGTGCCGGGCGGCGGTTCGGGGTAGGTGGACTCGGCGTTGACGGTCCAGACCAGCACACCCTGGACCAGCGAGACCGGGTTCAGCAGGGCGAAATAGGCGGACAGGGCGGCCTGGTCGTTCTCGTAGGACAGGGCCGAGAGCACGCCGCTGACCAGGGTCAGCAGCAGGAGCACGGTGATCACGGCAGCCACCCCGAAGCCCCGGCGCGGGGTGATCGAGGCGATCAGCAGGCCGATCCCGGACAGCACCAGACTGAGCAGGAATGCGCCGAGAAGGCCGGCGGCCCAGCCCTTCGCGTTCGGCCAGAACTCCATCTTGGCCAGCAGGGCCCCGATGAACAGCGCGGTCTGCGGGACGGCGATCAGGATGAACAGGGCGGTGCTCATCGCGCCGTATTTGGCCAGCACGTAGTCGTTGCGGGTCAGCGGCCGGGACAGGTACAGCGGCATGGTGCGAAAGCGCAGGTCGCGCGAGACCGTGGCCGGCGCCTGGGCAGCCAGGAAGATCGTGATCGCCGAGCTCAGCGCGAAGATGTAGCTGACGTAGTCGAGCGGCAGTTCGTCCAGCCCCAGCACACCGGCCACCACGGCCATGATGACCGCCGGGGCGGTCATCACCAGGAGCAGCAGGAACGGCATGATCTTCGACTTCGTGGACCGGCCGAGACCGTAGCAACCACGCAGGCTGTCGGCGTACAGCGAGCGGATCAGGTAACCGCGGCCGAGCCGGGGGCCCTCGTAGTGCCGGAAACCGATGTCGTGGATGACACCGCTACCGGCTCCGGAGTCACTGCTCATCGTCGCCGCCCCTCGGCTGGTCCGATTCCTGCGGCCGGTGGTTCTGCGCGGCCGTGACCCATTGCTGCTGCAGCGCGGCGGCCGCGGCCTGACCGGCCGTGGAAGCCGAAGCCTGGCTCTGTGGGTCGAGACTGGGGTCGACCCGGAAGATCTCGGCCATCCGGTGACGGCGGCGCTCCAGCCGGTGCAGCCCCACTCCGAGTTGCACCACCACGTCGAGCACCAGGTCGTAGGTGGAGTCGTCCACCAGTTCGACCTCGAGCTGGCGTCCGGCCGGGTGCACCAGCAGCCCGGCCGCGTGCATCGCGCGACCCACCTCATCCATCCGCTCGTCCACCTCGATCGCCAGGATGCGGCTGGCCGAGGTGACGTCCGCGGTGGAGGTGGAACGCAGCAGCCGACCGCCGTCCACCACCACGATGTGGTCGCAGATCTGCTCCAGCTCACCCAGCAGGTGCGAGGTGACCAGCATCGGGATGCCGAACTCGGTGCCGATCCGGCGCAGCAGCTCGAGCATCTGGTCCCGCCCGGCCGGGTCCAGGCCGTTGGTGGGCTCGTCCAGCAGCAGCAGACCCGGGTCGTGCACCAGCGACTGGGCCAGCTTGACCCGCTGCTTCATCCCGGTGGAGTACCCGCCCATCGAGCGGTAGCGCTCCTCGTAGAGGCCGACGTGGCGCAGGGTGTCGGCGGTGCGCTCGCGGGCCGCGGTCAGCGGCAGGCCGGACATCCGGGCCATGTGCAGCACGAACTCGGTGGCCGACATGTCGGCCGGAAGGCAGTCGTGCTCGGGCATGTAGCCCACACGTTGCCGGATGGCGGGGCCGTCGGTGGCGACGTCGAGACCCAGGACCCGGGCGCCACCGGTGGTGGCCGGCAGCAGCCCGAGCAGGATCTTGATCATCGTGGACTTGCCGGCCCCGTTGGCTCCGACCAGCCCGACGACTCCCGGCTCGATGGCGAAGGTCAGCCCGTCGAGCGCGGTGACAGCGCCGTAGCGCTTCGAGAGGTTCTCGACCGAGATCATCATGACCTGGCCGACTCTAGTGCGGCCCTCCGACATTTCGGCCCGGTCCCGATCCCCATTTCTGCAAATCATCCCCTGGGCTGACCCTGATCGGTCTTCAGGGGCATGTAGGGGTAAACCCTGGCTGGAGTCGCTCCGGCCGAGAGCCGCTCCACTGACGTACACGAACCGGGGTTTGTCCACAGTTGCCGATCCGGAGATGACCGGAACCTGTTCATGCCTGGATGCTTTCGGGACGGAGGTGGTGAGGATGCAGTTGGAGAAGGCCGAACTCGGCCGGTACGGGGAAGATCTGGCGGCCGCGCACCTGGAGGCAACGGGCTGCCGGATCCTGGCCCGCAACTGGCGGTGCCGGCACGGGGAGATCGATCTGGTCGCCCTGGATCAGGAGTGCCTGGTGGTGTGCGAGGTCAAGACCAGACAGTCGCTGCGGGCCGGTGATCCGATCGAGGCGGTGACCGCGCTCAAGGCCGGCCGGTTGCGCCGGCTGGCCGGGGCCTGGCTGTCCTCGCAGGAGCGTTTCTACCGGGACGTGCGGATCGACGTGGTGGGCATCGTCCGGCCGCTGTCCGGCACCGCCCGGCTGGTGCACCTGAAGGCGGTGGCCTGAATGGCCCTGGGCAGAGCTCTGGCCGTGGCCATCGTCGGGATGACCGGGCACGTGGTCGACGTGGAGGCCGACATCGCCCTCGGCCTGCCTGCTTTCACGCTGGTCGGGCTGCCGGACGCCTCGCTGGCCGAGTCCCGCGACCGGGTGCGGGCCGCCTGCTCCAACTCCGGGCATCCGCTGCCGCAGCGCCGGATCACCGTGAATCTCTCCCCGGCGGCGCTGCCCAAGGCCGGCAGCAGCTTCGACCTGGCGGTCGCGGTGGCCCTGCTCACCGCCCAGTCGGTGCTGTGCTCGCCGCTGGTCCAGCAGTTCGTCCATGTCGGCGAACTGGGGCTGAACGGACGGGTCCGGCCGGTCCGGGGCGTGCTTCCGGCTACGTTGGCAGCGGTTCGTGGCGGCTACCCGGACGTCGTGGTGCCGATCGCCAACGAGGCCGAGGCGAGGCTGGTGCCCGGGGCCCGGGTGCATCCGGTGCGTACCCTGGCCGACCTGATCCGGTTGCACGGGGGAGAACCCTCCGAACCGCGGCTCGAACTGGAACAGGCTCTTCTGCCCGGGATCTCCGGGGCGGGCGCGGCCCGTTCCAGCGGATCGGCCCGGCCGACGGGGCCGGGTGACGTTCTGCTGCAGCCTTCCAGCCTGGTTCCCGCCCCGGGTGGTCCACCGGCCGGGCCCAAACCCGATCTGGCCGATGTGGTCGGCCAGAAACAGGCCCGCTACGCGCTGGAGCTGGCGGCCGCGGGCGGGCATCACTTGCTGCTCATGGGCCCACCCGGAACGGGGAAGACCTTGCTCGCCTCTCGGCTGCCCGGCATTCTGCCGGACCTGGACGACGAGTCGGCCGTGGAAGTGACTGCGGTGCACTCGGTCGCCGGAACCCTGGATGCCGCGACCGGGCTGATCCGGAGGCCTCCGTTCCAGAACCCGCACCACACCTGTACCGTCGTCTCGATGGTCGGCGGCGGTAGCGGCCTGCCGCATCCAGGTGCGGCTTCGCTGGCCCACCGAGGCATTCTCTTCTTGGATGAAGCCGGCGAATTCGCAGCTCAGGTACTGGATTCGCTGCGTCAGCCGCTGGAGCACGGCGATCTGGTGATCCACCGGGCCAACGGCTCTGCCCGGTTCCCGGCCCGTTTTCTGCTCGTCCTGGCCAGCAATCCCTGTCCCTGCGGATTCGCCTCCGGCCGAGGGCTGGACTGCGTCTGCGTACCGAACGCCCGGCGCCGCTACCTTTCCCGTCTGTCGGGCCCTCTGCTGGACCGGGTGGATCTACAGGTGGACGTCCTACCGGTGTCCCGGGCGGACATGGCTGCGGACGAGCCCGCCGAAAGTACTGCGGTGGTGGCCGAACGAGTGCTTCAAGCCCGTGCCGTGGCCAAGGAACGTCTGGCCGGAACACCGTGGAGCTGCAACGGCGAGGTACCGGGGAGCTATCTGCGGGGGCGGCTCAAGCTTTCTTCCGCGGTGACTCAGGACGTCGATCACGCGCTGGACAACGGACGTCTCTCGATTCGCGGGCACGACCGAGTACTCAAAGTCTCTTGGACTGTGAGTGACCTGGCCGGGCAGGAAAGGCCTACCAGGGACGACGTCTCCCGGGCCCTGATGCTGCGTCGACGAGGGCAGGTGACGGTGTGAGTACGGAGGATCGGGTAGAAGAGAACAGAGTAGGGACGCTGGACATCGGGATTCCGGCCGAAGAGGACAACGCACAGATACTGGCCACCGCTGTTACGGCCACCGCTGTTTCGGCCACCGGTGTTCCGGCCGCAGAACCAGCCAGACTGGTCTGGCCTGATCCGGCGCTGATGCATCTGCCGGCCCAGAAGACGCCGGAAGCCGAGCCGACTTTGCCGAAAACCGGGCCGACATCGGCGGGAGCCGGGTCGGCACTGCCGAGATCCGGGCCGACATTGCCGGGAGCTGGGCCCGCGGCGTCAGGCCGGATGCATCAGGGGGTGGTGGCCCCTGAGCCGCAACTGCCGGAAGCCGAGAGGGCAGAGCCGAAGGCTGTTCCAGGATGGGCGGAGACCGGGTCAGGATCATCAGTGGCCACGCAGGAAGTACCGCAGGCCGGGAAGGAGTTGTCAGGCGACCCGCCGGATTCGGCGGACCACCCTGCGGCAGAATCCGTCGCCGGAACACCCGCAGCAGGAGATCTGACCGACGACGCAGAGCGCCTGGCCCGTGTGATCTGGAGCCGCCTGGTGGAACCGGCCGATCCCAAGGCCGGAGCCCTGGTGGCGCGGTTGGGCGCAGTCGAGGCGCTGGCCGAGGCCCGGGCCGGGCTGCACTCGCAGCGTTATGTCGACAAGCTTGCCGCGCTCGATCCGGTCCGGGACATCCGTAATCTGACCACGCTCGGCGGGCGTCTGCTGATCCCGTCCGACCCGGAGTGGCCCGAGAGCCTGCTGCGGCTGGAAGCCGAAATGCCCTTCTGCCTTTACGTCGTCGGCCCACTCGACTTGGGCCAGGCCGGTGGTCAAGCGGTCTCGATCGTCGGTGCCCGGGCCGCCACCAGCTACGGCGAGCACATGGCCACCGAACTGGCTCTGGGCTGCGCCGACCGAGGTCTGACCGTGGTCTCCGGAGCAGCCCTGGGCATCGACGCGGCGGCGCACCGCGGGGCCCTTGCGGTCAGCGGGCCGACCGTCGCGGTGCTGGCGGGCGGGGTGGACCGGGCCTATCCGGCCACGAACGAACGGCTCATCCACGAGATCGGCCGGTTCGGCGCTCTGGTGAGTGAGGTGCCGGTCGGCTCGGCTCCCACCCGCTGGCGGTTCATCCTGCGCAACCGCATCATTGCGGCGCTGGGGCAGGCCACCTGCGTGGTCGAGGCAGGTAGCCGTTCCGGGACCACGGGCACCGCGCAGTGGGCAGACCGGCTGAGCCGCCCGGTGGGAGCTGTGCCCGGCCCGGTCACCTCACCGGCGTCCTACGGAGCTCACCGGCTGCTGCGCAACGGTGCAGTGTGCATCACCTCGGCCGCGGAACTGTGCGAACTTGCCGGTCCGATCGGAACTTTCGTCCTACCTGAAGGCGGCGCTGCCCCGGGTGAGCGCGACGGCCTGGAACCCCACGACCTGCGGGTGCTCGACACGCTTCCGGTACGAAAATCCATCACCCTCGATGAGCTGTGCCTCCAGGCCGGTCTGAGTGAGAGCCTGGTCCTGCCTTCGCTGGCCCGGCTGGAGATCCGTGAACTGGCCGAGCCGGACGCGGATCTGTGGCGCCGGGCCCGGCCTCGGAGGAAACCGTGAACCCGGCTCAGACCGGGCCCGCCGAGGCGTCGAGCAGCTCGCGGCCGCCCTGACGCAGCAGGCTGATCGCGACCGAGGTGCCCAGCAGCACCGGGTCCAGAGCGCCGTCGGTTTCCTCGGCCTGCACGATGGTCTTGCCGTCGAGTGAGAACACCATCGCCCGCAGCGAGAGCGTGCCGTCCGGCCCGGAGGAGGAGTGTGCGGCGATCGGGCTGTTGCAGCTGCCCTGCAGCACATGCAGCAGCATCCGCTCGGCCGTGGTCTCCCGCCAGGTGTCCGGACTGCCCAGGCGATCGACCAGCTCGATCATGGCCGAGTCGTCCTCGCGGCACTGCAGGCCGAGCACGCCGGCGCCGACCGGAGGGCACATCGTGTCCACGTCGAGGATCTGCGTGGCACGGGCGCTCTCGCCGATCCGCTCCAGCCCGGAGTAGGCCAGCAGCAGCGCGTCTGCCTCTCCGGCCTCGAGCTTGGCCAGGCGGCTGTTGGCGTTGCCCCGGATCGGCACGGTGACCAGTTCCGGGTAACGGCGCGCCAGCTGGGCGATCCGGCGCACCGCGGAGGTGCCGATCCGGGTGCCCGGCGGGAGCTCGTCGAGGGTCAGGCCGCCGGGATGGATCAAGGCGTCGCGGATGTCGTCGCGTTCCAGATAGCAGGCGAACGCGGTTCCGGCCGGCACCGGCCGGTCCCCGGGCACGTCCTTCATGCAGTGCACCGCGATGTCCACCGCACCGGTGAGCAGGAGCTGGTCCACCTCTTTGGTGAACGCGCCCTTGCCCCCGAGCGCGGCCAGGGACCCCTGCCAGCGATCGCCGCTGGTGGTGACCGGGACGACCAGCACCTGCAGATCGGGCACCAGTGCAGTCAGCTCGGCCCGGACTCGCTCCACCTGGGCCAGGGCCATCGGCGACGAGCGGGTACCGATCCTGACGATGCGACCGGTCTCGCCCGAACTACCGGGAGGATTCACCCCGCAGAGAATAGGTCCAGTCCACGCGGCACCCCGGCGCGCCGCGCTTGAGCCGCAATCCGGGAGAGGAGACGGTGGGCAGATGCCCGAGCAGCCCCCCGGCCGATCACCCGATCCTGACGCCGTCCCCGCTGATCCGGACCCGCACGAAATCGGGCCCACAAACGTCTCCAATTACTCAGCCGACCAGCATCTGACCGAGGAGTTCGCCCGGCACCTCGCGGCCGAACGCAACCTCTCCGAGCACACCGTGCGCGCCTACGTCGGCGATGCAGTTGAGCTCTTGCGACACGCCCGAGCCGCCGGAGCCGGGCCCGATCACCTCGACGACCTGCTCACTCTGCCGGTTCTGCGCTCCTGGCTGGCGGCGCTGTCCACCTCTGGTCAGGCTCACGCCAGCCTGGCTCGACGGGCAGCCAGCGCGCGCGCCTTCACCCGCTGGCTGTTCCGCACCGGCCGGCTCGCTGTCGACCCAGGTGCCCGTCTCCAGGCTCCTAAGCGAGGCCAGCGGCTTCCTGGTGTTCTACGGCAGGACCAGGCGCGCGGCGCGCTGGCCGAAGCGGCCTCGCTGGTGGAGCACGGCGTCCCGGAGGATTCGGCCGAAGGTCTCAAGACCCCGCCCGGCGATCCGATACTCGTGCGCGACCTGGCCCTGCTGGAGCTGCTTTACGCGACCGGCGTCCGAGTGGGTGAACTTTGCTCGCTGGACGTCGACGACATCGATCGCGATCGGCGCACGATCCGGGTCCTCGGCAAGGGCGGCAAGGAGCGGGTGGTGCCCTACGGAGTACCTGCGGCGCAGGCCCTCACAACCTGGCTGGATCGCGGCCGACCGGCTCTGACCAGCCAGAACAGCGGACCGGCGGCGTTTTTGGGAAAGCGTGGAGGTCGGGTCAACCAGCGCCAAGTCCGGCAGGTGGTGCATCAGGCCCTGGAACGGGTGAATGACGCGCCCTCGCTTGGGCCGCACGGGTTACGCCACAGTGCGGCGACGCACCTTCTTGACGGCGGCGCGGACCTTCGTAGCGTACAGGAACTGCTCGGTCACGCTACGCTCACGACTACGCAGCTCTACACGCATGTGTCGGTGGACCGGCTGCGCGCCAGCTACCGTCAGGCCCACCCCAGGGCCTGAGTACGACGAAGCTGCCTGACCGGATGACTAGGCGCTCAGCAGGGAGGGACCCGGGTGACTGCCAACAGCGACGCCCTCGTCGACACGACCGCGGAGGACGCCGTAGCGGCCAACGAAGCCGCCTTGCGGGCGCTCTGGGAGAAGTTCAAGCTCACGGGTGACCAGACCACCCGTGAGCGGCTGATCCTGCACTACTCACCCCTGGTCAAGTACGTGGCCGGCCGGGTCGGGGTGGGCCTGCCGCCGAACATCGAGCAGGCCGACCTGGTGTCCTACGGGATCTTCGGCCTGATCGACGCGATCGAGAAGTTCGACATCGACCGGGCGATCAAGTTCGAGACGTACGCGATCTCCCGGATCCGCGGCGCGATCATCGACGAGCTGCGCGCGATCGACTGGATCCCGCGTTCGGTCCGCTACAAGGCCCGCGAGGTGGAGCGCGCCTACGCGGCGCTGGAGGGCGAGCTGCACCGCACCCCGACCGAGCCCGAGGTGGCCGAGCGGCTGGGGATGACCCTGGAGGAGCTGCATGCGGTGTTCTCCCAGGTCTCGTACGTGAATGTGGTTGCCCTGGACGAACTGCTCACGGTCGGCGGGGAGAAGGGCGACAAGCTCTCGCTGGTCGACACCCTCGAGGACACCAAGGCCGAGGACCCGGTGCAGGCGTTCGAGAGCGAGGAGACCAAGTTCATGCTCTCGCGTGCGATCAACCAGCTGCCCGAGCGGGAGAAGATCGTCGTCACCCTCTACTACTACGAGGGCCTCACGCTGGCCGAGATCGGCCGGGTGCTGGGTGTGACCGAGTCACGGATCTGCCAGATGCACACCAAGGCCGTGCTGCAGCTGCGCGGGAAGCTCGCCGAGGTCAGCTAGACCTCAGGCGTCGGGCTGCTGCGAGTTGTCCACAGGTAGGCAGGAACGCCGGTTTATCCACAGTTCGCTCGCCGGGCTGTCGCTCGGCCCTGGCCTCCCGGCAGCCTGGAGCAGTGACTTCACTGATCCTGATTCTTGCCGCAGTACTTGGTTTTTCGCCGGGCTTTCCAATTGAGGACGATCGCCCGTCCGCCTCGGTCTCTCAGTGGCGGTGGCCGCTCAGCCCTCGGCCGACGGTCGAGCGGGTCTTCGTCCTCGGGCCGCATCCCTGGTCGCCCGGGCATCGAGGGGTGGATCTGGCCGGGGCCCGGGGGCAACCGGTCGTGGCGCCGGCTGAGGGCACGGTCAGCTTCGCCGGGGTGGTCGCCGGGATGCCGGTGGTCAGCATCGACCACGGTGACGGCCTGGTCAGCAGCTTCGAGCCGGTGCGCACCCGGGTGCACCGTGGGCAGGCGGTCCTGGGCGGTGCGGTGCTGGGGGAGCTGGTCGGCTTCGGGCCAGGTAGTCACTGCCTGCCGGTGGTCTGCCTGCACTGGGGCACCCGGCGGGAGGGGGTCTACATCGATCCGCTGGAACTCGTCGGCGCCGAGCCCGGTCCGGCCGTGTTGCTTCCGCACCGGCCCTTGCCCTGGTTCCGGGCCGGGACAGGTTCGTTCTGGTGACCAGCGTGCTCATAGCCCAAACGTCTGAGCTAGCCGCGGATCCGGGCCAGACGCTCGGCCGCCTCGGCAATCACCTCGGTGCGCTTGCAGCAGGCGAAGCGCACCAGCGAGCTCGGCTGCGACGGATCCTCGGCGAACGCCTGCACCGGCACGGCCACCACCCCGGCCAGTCCGGGCAGGTCGTTGCACAGCGCGGCACCGTCGGTGTAGCCCAGCGGAGCTGCATCGGCGATCACGAAATAGGTTCCGTCGCTGGGGCGTACGTCGAAATCCGCTGCGGCCAGCCCTTCGGTGAGCATCGCGCTGCGCCGGGCCAGGTCACTGCCGATCGCCCGGATCTCCTCGTCCGGCAGAGCCAGGCCCTGGGCCACCGCCGGCTGGAACGGGCTGCCGTTCACGTAGGTCAGGAACTGCTTCACCGCCGTCACCGCGTCGACGATCTCCGGCCGGGCGTGCAGCCAGCCGATCTTCCACCCGGTCACCGAGAACGTCTTGCCGGCCGAGGAGATCGTCACCGTCCGCTCGGCCATGCCCGGCAGCGTCGCGATCGGAACGTGCTGGTTGCGGTCCCCGTCGGTGAAGGCCAGGTGCTCGTACACCTCGTCGGCCACCACGATCAGGTCGCGCTCGCGGGCGATCGCCGCGACCGCCTCCAGCTCGGTCCGCTCCAGCACCCGCCCGGTCGGGTTGTGCGGCGTGTTCAGCAGGATCAGCCGGGTCCGGTCGGTCACCGCCTCGGCCAGAGCCTCGGCCCGCAGCCGGTACTCGGGCCATTCCAGCTTCACCGTGCGCCGCACCGCGCCGGCGATCTCGATCGCGGCCGAGTACGAGTCGTAGATCGGCTCCAGCACCACCACTTCGTCGCCCGGCTCGGTCAGCGCGACGATGCTGGCGGTGAGCGCCTCGGTGGCCCCGGCCGTGACCAGCACCTCGGTGTCCGGGTTCACGTCCAGGCCGTACCAGTGCCCCTGGTGCTCGGCGATCGCCCGGCGCAGCGGCGCGATTCCCTTACCCGGCGGGTACTGGTTCTGCCCACCCCGGATCGCCGACACGGCAGCCTCCAGCACCACCGCCGGCCCGTCCGTGTCCGGAAAACCCTGCCCCAGGTTGATCGCGCCGGTCTGCGTCGCCAGAGCGCTCATCCGGGCGAAGATCGTGGGCGCCGGAACCCCGCTGGAGTCGAGCAGCCCCGCCGCCTTCGCGACCTTGCGCCAAGTGCCGTCCACCATGCCCGAACCCTAGGGCCTGTCCTGTGGATCTTTGCCTACTGCGGGGCACCCGGGACGCCGTCTGGACGCGTCCGGTGTGGCCCCACGCAAAACCATTGCGAGGGGCCCCACCGGCCACGCCCAGCCGACGCCCCGGGCACCTCCTCGCTACGGCCATGATCCACAGGACGGGCCCTAGGCCAGAAGAGGTCCCACCAGACGTTGCGCACCGGCCACCCGCGCCGCAACGCTCTGAACCCCGGAACAGGAGGCTCTGACGGCCTTGGCCGATCTGGATGGACTGCAGCTGTTCCGATGCGATGAGCTGTGCAAGTGACGGTGAACGGGGACCCGGTTCCAGACGGGCTCGCAGACGAAGCGGCGATCAAGGCGGACGTCCGGGCGGTCGAACTTCCGGCCACCGGAGCAGCGGCCACCGCTACAGCTGCCGCCAAGCCAGCGGGTACCGGGCCAGCAGCGGAAACCGCGGGCGGGATCGCCGGGAGGGTGTTCGCCACTCTTCCTGGTCGCTGGGTGCTGAATCGGGTGATCGAGCCCGGTCTGGGCACAGCCACTGGCGTCGCCACGTTCGCCGAGGCCGGCTCGGGGCGCCTGCACTACCGCGAAGACGTGGAGCTGCGCCTGGCCACCGGTCACGTGGGCGATGCCTACCGCGAGTACGAGTACGTGCTCGAACCCGACGGCCGGATCCGGGTCCTGCTCGCCGACGGCGCAACCATGCACCTGCTCTCCTTCGATCTGGAAGGCACCGACCCCGCCGGCCCGGTCTGGAGCGCTGCCGACGTGCACGACTGCCTGGCCGACCAGTACCGCGGCACCTACCGCCTGGACCAGCAAGGCGTGCTGAAGGTGGACATGAAGGTGGACGGCCCGGCCAAGGACTACCGCATCGTCACCGAATATCGCCGCGATCAGCCGCCATCGTGAAGACCGAAGCGGCGCCCCTGGTCTTCACGATCAGCCCGCACCGCCCGCCGGGCGAGCCAGTCACCCGTGCCGCTCAACCTGGCCACCCCCACGTCCGAGCTCTCGCCGTCACCCCAGCCACCCCGTCCCTCATTGACCCGGAATGTCCAGCACCGCCCCGTGGTTATCAGACCGTCGTCATCCCGCACCTGCGAGTGCGGGTAGACTTCACCTGCGGTCGGCGTATGCCGGTCGACTTCGCGTGTCCGCATGCAGTCCGCCTCATCGGCGGCGCGGCGTCTCGCTCGGTCCTGCACCTGACGGCCCCCTGGGCGGCCGGCGGAAGGGTCTCAGGACGTCGCGGACACCAGGCACGGCACCACCCGGTGCCGTGAACCAACCGAGAGAACTGCGCCCACCCCCTGGTGGTGCGCGCCAAGGAGAATGACATGGCCGTCGTCACGATGCGCCAGCTGCTGGGCAGCGGTGTGCACTTCGGGCACCAGACCCGTCGCTGGAACCCGAAGATGAAGCGCTTCATCCTCACCGAGCGCAACGGCATCTACATCATCGACCTGCAGCAGTCGCTGTCGTTCATCGACAACGCCTACGACTTCGTCAAGGAGACGGTCGCCCACGGCGGCAGCATCCTCTTCGTCGGCACCAAGAAGCAGGCGCAGGAGCCGATCGCCGAGCAGGCCACCCGGGTCGGCATGCCCTACGTCAACCAGCGCTGGCTGGGCGGCATGCTCACCAACTTCCAGACCGTCCACAAGCGGCTGCAGCGCCTCAAGGAGCTCGAGGTCATCGACTTCGACGACGTGGCGAAGTCGGGCATGACCAAGAAGGAACTGCTCGTCCTGCGTCGTGAGAAGGACAAGCTCGAGCGCACCCTCGGCGGTATCCGCGACATGGCCCGCGTCCCGAGCGCGGTCTGGATCGTGGACACCAAGAAGGAGCACCTGGCCGTCGACGAGGCCCGCAAGCTGGGCATCCCGGTCGTCGCCATCCTCGACACCAACTGCGACCCGGACGAGGTCGACTACAAGATCCCGGGCAACGACGACGCGATCCGCTCCGTCACGCTGCTCACCCGCGTGGTCGCCGACGCCGTCGCCGAGGGCCTGATGACGCGTCACGGTGGTGGACAGAACACCGCCGCGGCCGCCGAAGCCCCCGCCGCTGCGGCCGAGCCGCTGCCGGAGTGGGAGCGCGAGCTGCTGGCCGGCCAGGCCGAGAGCGCGCCGGTCGTCGAGGGCGCTGCCGCTGAGGGCACCGCCGCCGAGACCTCCGCCCCCGAGGCTGCCGAGGCCCCCGCGGCTGAGGCCACGGAGGCCCCCGCCGCCGAGGCTGCCTCCAACTGATCCGGTGACAAGGGTGCGCCGGGGGATCCCTGGCGCACCCTTTCCCGAAGAAAACCTGACGACCTCCTTCAATACCAACAGGAGTCATGGCAATGGCGAACTACACCGCCGCCGACGTCAAGAAGCTGCGTGACAGCACCGGCGCCGGCATGCTGGACTGCAAGAACGCGCTCGTCGAGAGCGACGGCGACTACGACAAGGCCGTCGAGTACCTGCGCGTCAAGGGCCAGAAGGGCGTGGCCAAGCGGGAGTCCCGCACCACGTCCCAGGGCGCGGTCGCGGCTCACACCGAGGCCGGCGTCGGCGTTCTGATCGAGCTCGACTGCGAGACGGACTTCGTCTCCAAGGGCGAGAAGTTCGCCACCCTGCTGCAGCAGGTCCTGGACCAGGCCGTCGCGGTCAAGGCCGCCGACGTGGACAGCCTGCTCAAGAGCGAGCTGGCCGACGGCCGCACCGTGCAGGGTCTGCTCGACGACGGCAACGCCTCGATCGGCGAGAAGATCGAGCTGCGGGCCGTGGCCCGCCTCGAGGCCCCCGCCGTGGCGTCCTACCTGCACCGCACCAGCCCCGACCTGCCGCCGCAGGTGGGCGTGCTGTTCGGCGCCAGCGGCGAGAGCGACGTGGTGCGCGACATCGCGATGCACATCGCCGCCCTGCCGCCGAAGTTCCTGACCCGCGACCAGGTCCCCGCCGACGTGGTGGAGAACGAGCGCCGCGTGGCCGAGGCGACCGCTCGCGAGGAGGGCAAGCCCGAGGGCGCCCTGCCGAAGATCGTCGAGGGCCGGGTGAGCGGCTTCTTCAAGGAGAACGCGCTCGTCGAGCAGAAGTTCGCCAAGGACCAGGGCAAGACCGTCCAGAAGGTCCTGGACGAGGCCGGCATCACGGCCGTCGGCTTCTACCGCTTCCGGGTGGGCGTCTGAACCGAACCGGCTGCTGATCCACTCAGCCGGTAGTACCACCCGGTGGCGAACCGCGCTCGCGCGCAAGCTTGCCGGTCTTCAGCCGGTGAGAGGCAGACCAGCCTCTCACCGGCTTTTTTCTGCCCCGCGCGCCGGATACGGCAGACTGCCCCCAACACACGAAACAGGAGGTACAGCTGGATGTCAGAGTCCCCGATCGCCGGTGGGTCCTACCGCCGGGTGCTGCTGAAGCTCTCAGGTGAGGTCTTCGGCAACGGCCAGCTCGGTGTCGACCCCGACGTCGTCGCCCAGCTCGCCGCGCAGATCGCCGGCGTGTCCAAGGAGGGCATCCAGATCGCCATCGTCATCGGCGGTGGCAACTTCCTGCGGGGTGCGGAACTGTCGCAGCGCGGCATGGACCGCGGCCGCGCCGACTACATGGGCATGCTCGGCACCGTTCTGAACTGCCTTGCGCTGCAGGACTTCCTGGAGAAGCAGGGGATCGACACCCGGGTCCAGACGGCGATCACGATGGGCCAGGTCGCCGAGCCCTACATCCCGCGCAAGGCGATCCGGCACCTGGAGAAGGGCCGCGTGGTGATCTTCGGCGCCGGGCTCGGCGCGCCGTACTTCTCCACCGACACCGCGGCCGCCCAGCGCGCCCTCGAGATCAAGGCGCACGCGGTCCTGATGAGCAAGAACGGGGTGGACGGGGTGTACAGCGCCGACCCCCGCAAGGACCCCACCGCCCGCAAGCTGGACGAGGTCACCTACACCGACGCGCTGACCCGTCAGCTCAAGGTGGTCGACGCCACCGCCTTCAGCCTCTGCATGGACAACAAGCTGCCCATGGTGGTCTTCGGCATGGAGGGCGAAGGCAACATCGCGGCCGCCGTACGGGGTGAGAGAATCGGAACGCTTGTCACGTCCTGAGCGGCGTAGGACGGGCAGTCCCGGTACTCCCTAGCAAGCTTGACGGCCTTCGCGGCCGCGCACCACGGTTGGTACAGCCTGTAAGCAGGTAGCGATGAAGGAGCGACAGTGATCGACGAGACCCTCCTCGAGGCCGAGGAGAAGATGGACAAGGCGGTCGAGGTCGCCAAGGAAGACTTCGGCGCCATCCGCACCGGCCGGGCGAACCCGGCCATGTTCAACAAGATCGTGGTCGATTACTACGGCGCCCCGACCCCGCTGCAGCAGCTGGCCTCCTTCACCGTGCCCGAGGCCCGGCAGATCCTGATCCAGCCGTACGACGTCAGCGCGATGAACGACATCGAGAAGGCGCTGCGGGCCTCCAACCTGGGGGTCAACCCCAGCAACGACGGCAAGATCATCCGCTGCGTGCTGCCGGTGCTGACCGAGGAGCGCCGCAAGGAGTACATCAAGCTGGCCCGCACCAAGGCCGAGGACGCCCGGATCTCGATCCGCAGCGTGCGCCGCAAGGCCAAGGAGACGCTCGACCGGGCGGTCAAGGACAGTGAGATCGGCGAGGACGAGGGTGCCCGCGCCGAGAAGGAGCTGGAGCAGGCGACCAAGTCCCACGTGGACTCGATCGACGAGCTGCTCCGGCACAAGGAGACCGAGCTCCTCGAGGTATGAGCGTGGCCGGAGGTTCTGGTCCGTCCGACCCCCCGTCCCGCCGGGGACGCCGGGCCGCGCGCGATTCCGCGCCTGGTGCCGGTGATTTCTGGCAGGACGCTCCTGGGCCGGACGCGCCCGGGGAAGACAGCGCCTGGGGGCCCGAGGGCACACCCCGTGGCGGGGAGCAGACCTCCGGTGGTGCGTTCGGCGCGGCGCGACGTCAGCGGCCGGGTCTCGGTGGCGGCCGGTTCGGCCGCGACAACCGGGGCGCCGGTGCGCTGGGGGCGTCCGCGGAGCCTGAGGACGACGGGCAGCGCGGCGAGCGCGGTTTCGGCCGCAATCGCGGCCACGGCCTGCGCAGCAACGGCCCTTCCACGTCGTCGTTCGACCAGGTGCTGAACCGTTCGTCCGGTGAGCCGGGCGAGCCGAAGCAGCCCTGGGGCCGGCAACGGCCGCAGCAGTCACCATCGCCTTCCCCCCGAAGCCAGCAGCAGCCCTGGGACGAGCCGGAACCGCAGCAGGGCGTGCCCCAGCGCGGCAAGTCGCATCCCGGGCTGCCCCAGCGCAACACCCTGTCCGGCGGGATCCCGATCGTGAACCCGTACCGCAACCCGCCCGCCGACGAAGCGCGTTCGGGTGGTTTCGCACGCCCGGGCACGCCGGCCGAGGGCCACCGGGCGCGGGGCTACGAGGGCCAGCGGGGCCACGACGACCAGCGGGGCTACGAGGGCCAGCGGGGTTACGAAGACCAAATGGGAGACGATGGCCGGCGCGGCTTTGCCGCTCGTGGCCGCTCGGACTCCCGTGCGCAGACCCCGCAGGGCGGGTTCGACCGTCACCGTCCGGGTCCGTCGGCGCGCGATGCCCGCCGTGGTCCGCCGACCGGCGAGACCGGCAGCCCCTTCGACCGGGACGAGGATCCGTTCCCCAGCCCCGGCCGCAACAGCACAACGGGCCGCAACAGCACGACCGGCCGTGACGGCACGACCGGCCCCAACGGCATGACCGGCCGCAATGACACGGCCGGCCGGAACAGCGTGAGCGGCCGGACCCGGATGACCGGCCGGGACGACGCAGTGGACGACCCGTTCCCCGACACCGGGCGCAACCGCGCCAGTGGCCGAGGCGCGCGCCGAGGCCCGGAGACCGGTGGGACCGGCCCGTTCGGCCGGGACCGCCACGAGCCGGACCCGTTCCCCGAGAGCGGCGGCCAGCCGTACCCGTCCGCTGATCCGGCCCGTAACCAGTCCGATGAGGACGAGGGCCGCACCCGCCCGGTCCGCCAGCGCCGCCGCGACCCCGATCAGCGCACGCCGGATCACCGCACCCCGCACGCCGGCCAGCGCAGCCACCCGGATCCGCGCGAGCAGGCCCAGACCGAGCGCGGCTACCACCCCGCCTACGACACCCCGGAGTCCGACGACATCGAGGAACACACCCGTCCGGTGCGCCAGCGCCGGGCCGTCGCCGCACTGCGCAACATGGAGCACCCACCCGAACCGGATGCCACCATCGTGGCCGTGGCGGCGAAGGATCACGGCCGGGCCGGGCGCAACCTGCCCGCGGCGATCGGCGTCGGTGCGGCCCTGGCCGGCCTGGCTCTGCTCTCGCTGTTCACCCGACCCGAGGCGTTCGTCGCCCTGACCTCGTTCGTCGTGGTCCTGGCGGTCTGGGAACTGTCCGGCGCACTGGCCGCCAAGCAGATCGTGGTGCCGGTCATCCCGGTGGCCGTGGGCTCGCTCGGCATGCTGGTGTCCGCCTACGTGGCCGGACCCGAGGGTCTGCTGGCCAGCTACATGCTCACCGGGTTCGGCATCCTGCTGTGGCGGATCGTGGAGGGCCTGGACGGGGCCCTGCGGGACGTCACCTCGGGCCTGTTCGTGGCCGCCTACGTGCCGCTGCTGGCCGGTTTCGCGATCCTGATGCTGGCCGCCGACCAGGGCCCCAAGCAGGTGGTCACCTTCCTGGTGGTCACCGCGGCCAGCGACATCGGCGGTTACATCGCCGGGGTGCTCTTCGGCAAACATCCGATGGCGCCCAAGGTCAGCCCCAAGAAGTCCTGGGAGGGCTTCGCCGGATCGCTGCTGACCTGCCTGATCGCGGGCACCGCGTGCGTGGTGTTCCTGCTCGATGGCGCGCCCTGGGTGGGCCTGGCGATCGGCGTCGCGGCGGTGCTCACCGCCACCATGGGCGATCTGTCCGAGTCGCTGCTCAAGCGCGACCTCGGTATCAAGGACATGGGCAACCTGCTGCCCGGTCACGGCGGAATCATGGACCGGATGGACTCGTTGCTCCCGACGGCCCCCGTGGTCTACCTCCTCCTGCACTTCTTGCTCTGATCCCGAAGAAAGCAAAGATGAGCCCCGAACCCCTTCCCGAGCCGAAGCCGACCGCTCCCGAGCCGGGCAAGCTGCTGATGATCGCCCCGCGCCGGGGCAAGCCGCCCAAGCACCTGGCCGACCTGACGCTCGCCGAGCGGATGGAGGCGGTCAAGGAACTGGGCGAGAAGGGGTTCCGGGGCCGCCAGCTGTCGGTGCACTACTTCGAGCGGCTGGCCGAACTGGTGCCCGACGAGCTCACCGACCTGCCCGCCGCCTCCCGGCAGCGCCTGCTCGATGCACTCGCACCGCAGCTCATCTCCCCGGTGCGCGAGCTGGTCTGCGACGACGGCGCCACGATCAAGACGGTCTGGCGGCTGTTCGACGGCGCCCTGGTCGAGAGCGTGCTGATGCGCTACCCGGACCGGGCCACGGTCTGCATCTCCAGCCAGGCCGGCTGCGGGATGAACTGCCCGTTCTGCGCCACCGGCCAGGCCGGGCTGACCCGCAACCTGTCCACCGCGGAGATCGTCGAGCAGGTCCGTACCGCCGCCCGGATGATGCGTACCGCCGCCCCGCTGAAGCAGCACTCCCAGGAGGGCGCACCCCTGGGCGACGACACCGAGACCCAGCCCACCCGGGTCAGCAACGTGGTCTTCATGGGCATGGGCGAGGCCCTGGCCAACTACAAGGCCGCGGTCGGGGCGATCCGCCGGCTCACCGATCCGGCCCCCGAAGGTCTGGGCATGTCCGCGCGGGGCATCACGATGTCCACCGTCGGCCTGGTCCCCGCCATCGACAAGCTGGCCGGGGAGGGCATTCCGGTCACCCTGGCGCTCAGCCTGCACGCCCCGGACGACGAACTACGTAACGAACTGGTGCCGATCAACACCCGCTGGAAGGTGGGGGAGACGCTCGACGCCGCGCGCCGCTACTTCGACGCCACCGGCCGCCGGGTCAGCATCGAGTACGCGCTGATCAAGGACATCAACGACCACGAGTGGCGCGGCGATCTGCTGGGCCGGGAGCTGAACCGCCGGGGTAAGGGCTGGGTGCACGTCAACCCGATCCCGCTGAACCCCACGCCGGGCTCGAAGTGGACGGCCAGCACGATGCGGGCCCAGAACGCGTTCGTGAATGCGCTCCGGGAACGCGGGGTGCCGACCACCGTTCGCGACACCCGGGGTAAGGAGATCGACGGGGCCTGCGGTCAGCTCGCCGCCACCGTGTGACCTTTTACCGGAAGGCAAACGGCCTGATCTTTTACCGGGGTAAATGTCTCGGCCGAAGTGGGCACAGTCGCCGCTCTGAGTAACAGAGGCATCACGACTGGTTCGCAGCCGCAAATTTCACGTGTCCTCGTGGGCGACGAGGTCACACGGACCCGGTTGTCGGGTGCAGAATGGCTGCTGTGAGCGAGACCTTTCCGCGGGCAGGCCGCATGTCCAAGGGCTACGACGTCGACCAGGTCGAGTCGTTCCTCGGCCGGGCCCGGGCCGCGTACGAGGAGAACGGGCGTGGGCCCGCGATGACGTCGTGGCACGTCCGCACGGTCGGTTTCGACCTGGTGCGCGGCGGGTACGACGTGGACGCGGTGGACGCTGCGCTGGACCGGATCGAGGATGCCTTCGCCCGCCGCGAGAAGCAGCGCGGTGAAGAGCGCAGCGGCAGCCAGGCCTGGCAGACCCAGCTGCGCACGCAGGAGCAGTCGCTGCGGGCCCAGCTCGGCCGGGCCGACGGCGAGCGGTTCCCGCGCGGCAGCGGGATGGAGCTCACCTACGACATCGACGCGGTGGACGACCTGTGCATCCGCATCGAGGAGTCGTTCGCGGTCGGGCAGCCGCTGCCGCCCGACGCGGTGCGCCTGGCGGTGTTCAAGAGCCGGCGGGGTTCCCGGGGGTATCGCGAGGCCTCGGTCGACGCGTTCCTGGACCGCGTGGTGGAGCTTTTGGTCGTCCAGACCGTCTGAACCAACAACGTAAGGACGGGGTGCGCACCCAGGTGCGCACCCCGTCCTTAGTTTTTGAAGGGTTTCAGTCCATCTCCACCACGAGATCGGCCCGGTGGCTGGAGGCCTCGATCAGGGCGGCGTTGGGCTGATCCGTCTGCTCGATCCACTGCGCGGCGAACTCCGGGGTCTTGCCGAACCGCACGTGCCGGGCCAGCAGCCGCTCCAGCCGCAGGTCCTCGGGGGTACGGCAGAACCACACCTCGTCGAGCTGTTCCTTGGCCTTGTCCCAGTCGCCGCCGAGGAGCAGGTAGTTCCCCTCCGTGACCACCACGCGGGCTCCCGGCGCCACCGGGATCGCCCCGGCGATCGGCTGCTCGATGGTCCGCTCGAACCCCGGCGCGTACACCACACCGCCGGAGTCCCGCAGCCGCTGCAGCAGCGCCGCGTACCCGAGGGCGTCGAAGGTCTCCGGTGCTCCCTTGCGATCCCGCAGCCCGAGCCGGTCCAGACTCACGTCGGCCAGGTGGAAGCCGTCCATCGGCACGTGCGCCACCTGCTCGGCGCCGATCCGGTCGGCCAGCACCAAAGTCAGCTTCTCGGCCAGGGTGCTCTTGCCGGCCCCGGGTACCCCGGCGATGCCGACGATGACCCGATCGCCCATCCTCCCCGCGGCCAGCTTGAGTACCCGGGCGGCCAGTTCGTCCAGCGTCGGTCGCACCAAGGCATCATGCCCTGCCGTGGTGTGCTGGGCGGGCACGGGCACGCCGTTCACGGGTGCCGCGCTGCGGCGAGTCCGTTGCTCAGGTAGGACTGCGCGTGCTTGGCCAGGTCCATGCCGTCGGACCACAGGTTGCGCCAGATTGCCAGGTCGTTCGACAGACCGGGGGCGACCACGGCCGAGGAGAACGACTCGAAGGTGATCGGGCCGGTGTAGTCGATGTCGGCCAGGGCGTGGAAGAACCCGGTGAAGTCGATGTGCCCGCTGCCCAGGTAACCCCGGTGGTTCTCGCCGATGTGCACGTAGCCCAGCCGGTCGCCGACCTCGAGCACCGGGCGGACCATGTCGGTCTCCTCGATGTTCATGTGGTACGTGTCCAGGTGGATCTTCACGTTGTCGGCGCCGATGTCGTCAGCCAGCAGCAGCGCGTCGTGCGCGGTGTTGATGACGTTGGTCTCGTACCGGTTGCAGATCTCCAGCATCAGCGTGACGTCGTCCTTGGCCGCCTGGGCGGCGAGATCGCGCAGCACGCCGACCACGTTCGACCGGCCCCGGTCCGACAGCGGCTGCGAAGCCTTGCCGAACGCGCTGTACAGCGCCCCGGCGAACATCTTGCCGCCCAGTCCGGCGGTGATCTCCAGGGAGGAGCTCAGCAGCTGCGCGCCGCGGGCAACCACGGCCGGGTCCTCACTGGAGACGTCGGCGTCCGGGGCGAGCCCCCGGGAGCAGGCCACCTGCAGGCCGGCCTTCTCCAGCTCGGCGCGGGCGTGCGCGACGTCCATGTCCAGGCCGTCGTGCAGGGAGAACTCGAGGAGGTCGTAGCCGGCTTCCTTGGTGCTGCGGACCGCCAGCTCGACCTCTTCGCGGGAGGTGCTGCCGGCCCAGACCAGTGCGTGAACGCCCAACGGGTTCATGATGGTTTTCCTTAGGTCTCAGAGGGTTCAGGACTGCTTGGCGCCGGTGATCAGCGCGACGATCTCCTCGCCAGTGGTCTCCGCGGTGCGCCGGCCGGCCACGCAGCGGCCCGAGCGCATCACCCAGACCTGGTCGGAAAGCCGCATCACCTGGGCGAAGTTGTGGCTGATCAGGAGCACGGCGTGGCCGTCCTCGCGAAGCTTGAGGATCAGCTGCTCCACCCGCTCGGTCTCCTGGACCCCCAGCGCGGCGGTGGGCTCGTCCATGATCACCAGCTTGGAGCTGAAACCGGCGGCCCGGCAGATCGAGACCGCCTGGCGCTGGCCTCCGGAAAGGCGCCGCACCGTGGAGGTCACGTTCGGCACGTTCACCGCCAGGGTCGAGACCATGCGCTGGGCCTCGCGCTTCATCGCCTTGCGGTCGAGCAGGCCGAGCGGGTTGGTGAGCTCGCGGTTCAGGAACAGGTTCTGCCAGACCGTGAGGTCCTCGACCAGCGCCAGGTTCTGGTGCACGGTCTCGATCCCAGCCTTGCGGGCGTCCTCCGGGCTGGAGAACTTCGTCTCCTCGCCGTCGAACACGATCCGGCCGCTGTCCGGCCGGTGGATGCCCGAAAGGCAGCGCACCAGCGTGGATTTGCCGGCGCCGTTGTCCCCGACGAGCGCGGTGATCTCGCCCGGGCGCAGGGTCAGGGAGACGTCGCGCAGGGCGCGCACGCTGCCGAAGGAGAGGCTGATGTCCTCGACCGAGACGAGGGCCTGGGTGGTGGTTGCAGCAGTCACTTCTGGAACCTCATCAACAGAGCGGCGAGCACCACGACGATGCCGACCGACAGCGGCTGGTAGAACTGCGAGACGCCGACCAGGGTCAGGCCGTTGACCAGGACGGTCAGCACCAGGGCGCCGAGGACCGGGCCGATGATGGTGGCGCGGCCGCCGAGCAGGCTGACCCCGCCGAGCACGACGGCGGCGACGGTGTTCAGAGTCATCGTGGTGTCGGCGGCGGGGGAGGAGGCGCCGATCCGGGCCACCAGCAGGATCCCGCACAGGCCGGCCAGGGTACCGGAGATGGTGTAGACGGCGATCTTGATCCGGGCGGTGCTGATCCCGGTGGCGGTCGCGGCCTCGGCGGAGCCGCCGGCGGCCAGCACGTGGGTGCCGAATCGGGTGTTGAACAGCAGCACGTGGGTGAGCGCGGCCAGCACCAGGGCGAGCAGGAAGGTCCAGCCGAAGATGCCGATGCCCTGGGTGGACAGCTTGAGCAGGAACGGGCTGATCACGGTGGTGGGCTTGCCGTCGGAGAGGATCAGCGCGAGGCCGGAGGCGGCGCTGAGCGAGCCCAGGGTGACCACGAAGTCGGGGATCTTGCCCTTGGCGATGATGAAACCGTTCAGCGCGCCGGCCAGCAGACCGGTGGCCACCGCGGCGGCCATGCACAGCGGCAGTGCCCAGCCCTCGGTGAAGCTCCAGCCGAAAACCACTGCGGCGAAGGTCATCACGGAGGCCACCGAGAGGTCGATGCCGCCGGTGGCGATGGTGTAGGTCTGCCCGATCGACAGGATGATCAGGATGGCGGCGGCGACCAGGATCGACTGGACGTTGCCGGAGCTGAGGAAGGTCGAGTTCAGCGACTGGAACACGATGGTCAGGCCGATCAGGCCGACGAGGGCGGCCCAGTCGGCCCAGAAGGCGGGGTCTCGCAGTCGCTGGCTACGGGCCTGGGCCGGGGATGCCGGGGGCGCGTCGAGGGTGGTCGCTGACATCGAAAAACCTTTCGAGCCTTATGCTTTCGAAAAGAATGGGGGACGTTTGCGCGCGGTTCGGGCGCGCTGGCTCGCCGGAGGGCGGGGACGGCTCTGCGAAGGGGTAAGCCGTCCCCGCGTTCCGGATGCGGCGGGGGACCTACTTGAGCAGGTCGGCGATCGGGTCTTCGTACTCGCCGAACGGCTTCGGGGTGGCGGCCAGGGCCTTGTCCGCGACGTCGGCGGTGACCAGCTCGACCGGGGCGTTGACCGTGGCCGGCAGGGTGGCGCCCTTGGCCGCGGCGGCGCACGCCTCGATGCCCATTTCACCGATGGTGTAGGGGTACTGGGCCACGGTGGCGGTCAGGCCACCGTCCTTGACCGAGGTCAGTGCCTCTTCGACGCCGTCGGTGCCGATCACCTTGACGTCGCCGGTCTTCTTGGCGTCCTCCACGGCCCGGACCACGCCCAGGGCCATGTCGTCGTTGGCGACGTAGAAGCCCTTCAGGTCGGGGTGCGCGCGCAGCACGGTGGTGGCCTGGGTCAGCGCCTTCTCGCGGTTCCAGTCGGCGGCGACCTCCTGCACGACCTTCACGTCGGCGCTGAGGCCGGACTTGAAGCCCTCGACCCGCTTGCCGCTGGTCACGTCGCCGGCGGTGCCGCCGATCACGGCCACCTCGCCCGAGGTGATCTGCTTGACCATCTCGGCGCCGGCCAGCTTGCCGGCCTCGACGTTGTCGGTGCCGATGTAGGTGGCGGGGGTGGCGCCGGCGGCCTTGGCGGCCTCTTCCTCGACCGGGGAGTCGATGTTGACGATCGTCTTGTCCTTGGCCGCCAGCTGCGCCAGGCCCTGCACCAGGTTGGTCCCGGTGATCGGGTTGACGATGTAGCAGCTGAAGTCCTGCCCGGCGAGGGCGGTGAGCTTGTCGGCCTGGCCGGTGGTGTCGGTGATCGAGTTCGCGGCCTGGATGGTGGTGTCCAGGCCCTGCGTGTCGGCGCCGGCCTCGATGCCGTCCTCCATGGTCTGGAAGAACGGGTTGTCGAGGCCCTTGATCACGGCGGCGACCTTGGCCGACTCGGCGGAACCGCCGGAGCCGGCGTCGCCGGAGGACGAGGAGTCACCGCAGGCTGCCAGGGCAGCGGCGGCGAAGGTCATGGTCACGCCGAGCGTGGCGATGCGTCGGATCGAGGTGCTGGCTCCCACGTTGGAGCCTCCTTTGCGAACGGGTACGGCTTCGTACCGCCAACTGACTGGTCGATTACACGCCCACTTGCGTCGGCTGTCAATCATTTAGAGCGAGCCTTTTGTAAACCGACTAGGCAGAACTAGGATGGTCCGGTGTTCGATACCCACGAGTTCAGCGTTGACTCGTCGGCGTGCTGCCCAGTCCCCACGGAGATGTTGCGATGAGTGCCGCCCCCCAGGTCCCCACCGCGTCCCAACTGCACCCGGACGGCGCAGGTACTGCTGCGTCCGGGAGCGTGAACAGCGGTGTGGGCGAAGTGCTGGCTTTGTTCCGCAGCGGTCGTGCGCTCACCCGGTCCGAGGTGATGACCAGCACCGGGCTCTCCCGCACCACGGTGAACCAGCGGCTGGACCAGCTCCTTCAGGCCCGGCTGATCGCCCCGGCGGGGGAGGACAGCCCCACCCGCGGCCGGCCGGCCACCCGCTTCGCCTTCAACGCCGGGCGCGGGGTGCTGCTGGTGGCCGATCTCGGCGCCACCGGGATGCGGGCAGCGGTCTGCGACCTGAACGGGGTCATTGCTTCGGAGCGGCAGCAGCGGATCGACATCACGACCGGCCCGGACGCCATCCTGACCCTGGTCGAGCAGGAGTTCACCGCGCTGCTGGCCGAGACCGGCAACTCTGCGCTGGAGGTGCACGGCATCGGTCTGTCGGTACCCGGCCCGGTGGACTTCGCCCGCGGCGCCGTGGTGAACCCGCCGATCATGACCGGCTGGGACGGCTACGACATCCGGGGCCGGTTCGCCGCGGTCTACGACTGCCCGGTGCAGGTGGAGAAGGACGTCAACGCGATGGCGTTCGGCGAGTACCGGCGAAACTACGCCACGGTCAGCCATCTGCTGATGCTGAAGCTGGGCACCGGTATCGGGGCCGGCGTGGTGATGGGCGGGCAGATCTACCGCGGGGCCGACGGTGCGGCCGGGGACATCGGGCACTCCCAGCTCAGCCAGCCGGACGATGAGGACCAGCCGCTGTGCCGGTGCGGAAACATCGGCTGCGTCGAGGCTTACGTCGGCGGCTGGGCCCTGATGCGCGACCTGCAGGCGGCTGGCCGAGACGTGTCCAGCGTGGATGCGGCGATCGAGTTGGCCTTGTCCGGAGATCCGGTTGCCGTGCAGATCACCCGTCGGGCCGGTCGCGTCCTAGGCGCGGCGATTGCCGGGGCGGTCAGCCTTTTCAACCCCCGGGTGATCGTGATCGGGGGTCAACTGGCCCGCGTGGAGGGGCAACTTTTCGCCGGCATCCGCGAAATGGTCTACCGCCGCTCACTGCCCCTGGCCACCACACGTCTGCAGATCGTGCGCAGCTCGCTGGACAACAACGCCGGCCCGATCGGCCTGGCCCTGTCCGTGGCCGACGCCATCTTCGCCCCCGACGCCGTCGAACGCCTCATCATCGACGCCGCCTGACTACCGACGCCGCCTGACTACCGACGCCGCCTGACTACCGGCGCTGCCTGATCGCCGGCACTGCCTGATCACCCTGCTCGCGGCCATGCCCCACGAGCCGGCCAACTGCGACCTAGGCCCGCCAGCTGCGACCCAAGCCCGCTGACTCGAGCGGACAGGTTGGACCAGGGCGGGGCAACCCCGGCGCAACCTTTGCCGCAGCATCATGCGGCTATGACATTGCGGATCAGGGGGTGGGCACGTGACCGAGGACCCGGTCGACCTTGATCGTCACCACGACCCGGGCCGGGTTCTCGCGCGGGGGCTTGTAGCGCTCGGTGTACCGCCGCTCCGCTTCCTGGACGTCGGAAGCGTCCGTAAGCACCGAGGCCTTCCCCTCCAGAGTGAGCCAGTAGCGTCCGTCCACCACCGCTACTGCCGCTCGGCCACCCCGTGCGGCATTGCGCGCCTTCACGCTGGTTCCGGAGCAGATCACCCGCACCAGCTGCGCCTCGGCGTCCCAGGTGAACCCCACCGGAGTGACGTGCGGACTGCCGTCGGCGCGCAGCGTGGTCAGGGTGGCGAGATGCCGCTCGGTCAGCAGGGGGAGCGCACCGTCGGGCAGGCAGGCGGGGTCGAGGGACACCGTGTCAGGGTGTCACGGATGATGGGCACCGGATCCGCCAGGGTCAGGAATCACGATCGGGAGAACTCATGAGCAGCGGACAGGGTGGCTACGCGGACGCGTACCGGAGGAGCCTGGAGGACCCGGCGGCGTTCTGGGCCGACGCGGCCAAAGGCGTGTCCTGGATCAGGAAGCCGAAGCAGATCCTGGACGAGAGCAACCCTCCGATCTACCGCTGGTACCCCGGCGCCCGGCTCAACGTCTGCTACAACGCGCTGGACCGGCACATCATCGAAGGCCGCGCCGACCAGGACGCGCTGATCTACGACTCCCCGGTCACGGGGACCAAGCGCCGCTACACCTACGCCGAACTGCTCGACCTCACCGCCCGGTTCGCCGGCGGGCTGGAGGCGCTCGGCGTGACCAAGGGCGACACCGTGCTGATCTACATGCCGATGGTCCCCGAAGCGGTGATCGCCATGCTGGCCTGCGCCCGGATCGGCGCCGTGCACTCGGTGGTGTTCGGCGGCTTCGCCCCGGCCGAGCTGGCGGTGCGGATCGATGACGCCCGGCCCAAGGTGATCGTCTCGGCCTCGTGCGGGGTCGAGCCCACCCGGGTGGTGGAGTACAAGCCCCTGCTGGACGAGGCCCTACGGCGGGCCGAGCACCAGCCCGAGACCAACGTGATCCTGCAGCGCCAGCAGGCACAGGCCGAAATGGGCCCGAAAGACGTTGAGTGGCGCACTCTGATGACGCCGAACGCCGTACCCCCGGCCGGTTGCGTCACCGTGGAGGCCACCGACCCTCTGTACATCCTCTACACGTCCGGAACCACCGGGCGTCCCAAGGGAATCGTCAGGGACAGCGGGGGCTATGCCGTCGCGCTGACGTGGTCGATGAAGGCGATCTACGGAGTCGGGCCGGGCGACGTCATGTTCACAGCCAGCGACGTCGGCTGGGTCGTCGGCCACTCGTACATCGTCTACGGTCCGCTGCTCGCCGGCGCCACCACTGTCCTCTATGAAGGTAAGCCGGTGGGAACCCCTGACGCGGGCGCGTTCTGGCGCGTGGTCGAGGAGTACGGGGTCAACGCCGTCTTCACCGCGCCAACCGCCTTCCGGGCGATCCGCCGGGCCGACCCTAACGCCGAACTGCTCGCAGGGAAGAACATCCAGAGCCTGAAAACGCTCTTCCTGGCCGGAGAACGGCTGGACCCCGACACCTACGCCTGGGCTACGGAAAAGCTCGGGGTACCGGTGGTGGACAACTGGTGGCAGACCGAAACAGGGTGGCCGATCTGCGCCAACCCCCGCGGTCTGGACGACCTGCCGCTCAAGCCCGGCTCCCCGTCCGTACCGATCCCTGGGTACGACGTGCAGGTGCTGGGCCCCGACGGCCAAGCCCTGGAAGCCGGTCAAGAGGGCGCGATCTGCATCCGGCTACCCATGCCCCCAGGCACTTTGGCGACCCTTTGGCAGGATGACGACCGCTACGTCTCCAGTTATCTGTCGGCTTTCGAGGGCTGGTACCTCTCCGGAGACGGCGGCTACAAGGACGAGGACGGGTACGTCTTCGTGATGGGCCGCACCGACGACGTGATCAACGTGGCCGGCCACCGGCTCTCCACCGGCTCGATGGAAGCGGTTCTGGCGGCTCATCCGGCCGTGGCCGAGTGCGCGGTGATCGGTGTGCACGACGCGCTGAAGGGCCAGCAGCCAAGGGGATTCGTGGTGCTCAAGTCCGGCGTAGACACCCCGCCCGCGCAACTTCAGGACGAACTGGTCGAGCTGGTGCGGGCGGAGATCGGCGCGGTGGCCTCGCTGCGCCGGATCGACGTGGTGAACGCCCTGCCCAAGACCCGCTCGGGCAAGATCCTGCGCAAGACCATGCGGCAGATCGCGGACGGCGCCGAGGTGATGGTTCCGAGCACGATCGAGGACGCGTCGGTGCTGGAAGCGCTGTCACCGATCCTCAAGTGGTAGAACGCCTTTAGGGCGCAACCCCGGTGAGGAGGTTGCGCCCTAAAGGTCGATCTTCAGGGAACCGTCGAACCGGACGCTGCGGATCGTCTGGACGTCCGCAGGCCGGGCCTCGATTGCCCTCGGGGCGGGGGTACGCCCTCAGATCTCGATGGTGCGCTCCAGGTTGGCCAGCTTGCGGCGGGCCAGCGCCAGGTTCGAGCGGTGCTTGTCCAGCGCCAGGTACAGGAAGAGCCCGATGCCGGTCTGGTCGGTGATCAGCCGGATCAGGTGGTACTGGGTGTCCAGCGTGATCAGGATGTCCTCGATGCCCTCACGCAGACCCAGCGCCTCCATCGTGCGCAGCTTGGCCCGCACCACCTCGGTGTTACCGGCCGCAGCGACCTCGAGGTTCAGGTTGGCGCCACCGGCCTGGCCGAGCGTCATGCCGCTGGTGTAGTCCACCAGCGCGACGCCGACGGCGCCGTCGATCTGCATGGCTTCCTTGAGCACGATGTCGATGTTTGCCACGTTGTCTTCCTTCTGAGGGGAGCGGAGTTGCAGTGCGGTTCCGGGCCGTTCGATCGGACCGGAACCAAGGGACCGGCGGGCAGGGTTCGCAGCCGGGCCGGAAGACCGGAGACCGAGATGACTGTCCGCTTGCCTTTCGGCAGGGCGGGGCGGGATCCAATCGGCCGTTTGGTCGTTCCGGCGACGGACGGTGGTGTCCGGCGTGCTGCGGACCGGCTGACCCTGAAGGTGCCGGAGGTCAAGAGGTTCGGTGCTCGGCGACGCCGGCGGGGGTTGCACCGGACGGCGCGCGGCCGGCTGCATCGGAGCAGCCGGTGGTATCTGCGGTGCGGGCTGCAGGGGAGCGGCGGGGTGCGACTGACCCGGGGTACCGCCCGGGGGAGTGCCGTAGCCGGTGCCGTCGTAGCCCTCGTACCCCTGCGGCGCGTTGCCGTAAGCGGCGGGCCGCGAGGGCTGGGCCGAGGGACGGGGAGCGGAGTGCGGGGAACGGGGCACCCGGCGGCGCTCCTCGTGGCGGTAGGCGCCCGCGTTCTGACCGGCAGCGGGAGCACCGGTACCGACCTGGGCCGCCGCGGCGTGCGCGGCTGCGGCCAGACGCTGGCGCTCCATCTCGTCGATCGGCTCGGACGAGACCAGGTAGGTGCCCGAGACCGGTGAGATCACGGTGGCCGAGGCGATGATCGCCTCCGCACCGGTGACCGGGGGAACGCTCTGCTGCGCCTCCGGCACACCGCTGGCCGGGGTCTGCGGCTTGGGCGAACGCCGGGCCCGGGCCGGCAACGGCGCGCCCGGCTCGAAGGCGAACCGGTGCTCCTGCGACTCGGAGCTGACGCGCAGATCGATGTGGTCGCCCTCGCGCATGTCCTCCGGCCGCAGCGGGACCGGCATCTCCCCGG
The DNA here is from genome assembly GCF_021129305.1 of Kineosporia babensis. Taxonomy (GTDB): domain Bacteria; phylum Actinomycetota; class Actinomycetes; order Actinomycetales; family Kineosporiaceae; genus Kineosporia; species Kineosporia babensis. Next base: position 145,330 of record NZ_JAJOMB010000013.1, read on the forward strand.
AGTCGGTCGGGGTCGGCGCGGGGATGGCACTCGCCGGGCTACCGGCGGAGTTCTGCCCGGAGTTGGCGTGCTTGGCATCGCCTCGGGACATCCGCTGGCGGAGTCCGGCGAAGCCACGGGGTGAATTGTTCAACAGAGTCTCCAGTCATCCAGGGCTGGCGGCTCATACGGAGATGTAGGCCCTCCCCACTGTCCGGACAATGGAAACACACGTTGTCAGGGCAGGGAAGCTGGATTGATAAATGCCTCCGGTAATTCGTGCTCAAGCTTAGGTGAAAACACCCGACGGGCGGTGCCGGCCGACGCTGGGTGACGAATGTGTGATCGGTTGTGCGGTGTGGTCTGGCGGCTGGCTCGGGGGTCGCCGTTCGGCGGGAACCGGCCCGGCAGAGGCAATCTGACGCTCGGTGCTGGCTTCGTGACGCACTGGCATGGAATTCGGCCGGTGGGGGCGCCGGGTAATCCCAGTGTAATTGCACTGTCACTGTCGGCATTCTTGACTGGCGGGCGGGCCGATTCTTATTCGGGCTCGGCGGCGTTTCGGCGGAGCCGGTGGAACGCCTTCCGGTGTTTTCCCTTGGCTGTCGGTGTCGGCGGTAAAGAGTGCGGGAAAGGGTCACCCGAATGGAGCAGAAGGCCAAGGGGAAAACCCCCGGTCGAGGGCGTCCAGCCATTCAGTATTGTCCGTTTCTGGGTAGTAAATGGTGATTGTTGGCGCTCTTGTGGCCAAGGGGCAAATGGCCCGTGGTGTGCCTCATGCGGACTCGCGGCGGAACGTGCGGGCGCCGAACCAGAGCGAGACCGCCACCAGCCCGATCGTGGCCAGCGAACCCCACAGTGCTGCCGAACTGGTCAGGTCCCCGGTGAAGAAGGAGCGGGTGGCATCGACCGTGTGCTTGAGCGGGTTGACGTCGGACAGCCGGCGCAGCCAGCCGGGTGCCAGCGACATCGGCAGCAGGATCCCGGACAGCAGGAGCAGTGGCATGGCCAGGCCGTTGAGCAGCGGGGCCAGCGCGTCCTCGCTCTTCAGCAGCAGGGCGCAGCCGTAGGACAGTGAGGCGAACGCGGCGCCCAGGCCGGCCACGATCAGCAGCGACAGCAGTACTCCGGCGATCGGCGCCCGCAGCCCGAACGGCACCGCCGCAGCCAGGAGGAGCAGGGTCTGCACCACGATCACCACCACGTCGCGCAGCACCCGCCCGGCCAGCAGCGACACCCGGCTCGCCGGACTCACCCGCTGCCGCTCGATCACCCCGGCCCGGTACTCGGCGACCAGGCCGAAGCCGACGAACGCGGCACCGAACAGGCCCAGCTGGACCAGCAGGCCGGGCGCGAAGACCTGCCACTCGTCGCCCGGAGGCAGGCCCGGGGTGTTCGCCACCACCGGCTTCAGCAGCGGCCCGAACAGGGCCAGGTACATCAGCGGCTGGATCAGGCCGAGGGCCACCCAGATCGGATTGCGCAGGCTCAGGCGCATCTGCCGCTCGAACGTCAGCCAGGTGTCACGCCATACGTTGTTCATCGTTGGCTCCTTGTGGGTTTCAGGCAACGGACGTTTGCGGGTTCCCCTACGCTCACGCGGCGGGTTCGTCGCGCAGCGAGCGCCCGGTCAGGCTGAGGAAGACGTCGTCCAGGGTGGGGCGGCGCACCTCTACCCCGGCCAGTTCCACCCCTTTGGCGTCGAGCTCGCGCAGTAGACGTGGCAGCAGTCCACCGCCTTCGGGTACGTGCACCGTGATCTGGCCATCGCCGACCACCGGTTCGTCTGCCCCGGGCAGGGTGGCCATGACTCCGCTCGCGTCCGGGGTACGGGCCGGATCGGCCAGCGTCACGATCACCGCGTCACCGCCGACCCCGGCCTTGAGTTCCTCCTTGGTGCCCGAGGCGACGATCTGGCCGTGGTCGATGACCAGTAGCCGGTCGCACAGGTGGTCGGCCTCGTCGAGGTAGTGAGTCGTGATGAAGACGGTGCTGCCCAGTTCGTCGCGCAGGCCGCCGATGTGGTTCCACAGATTGGCCCGGGACTGCGGGTCCAGGCCGGTGGTGGGCTCGTCCAGAAAGACCAGGCCGGGCGAGTGCATCAGGCCGATCACGATGTCGAGTCGCCGCCGCTGACCCCCGGACAGTGACGAGCACTTACGTTCCCAAAGTCCGCCCAGGTCAAGCTGATCGAACAGTTCCTTCCCGCGGGCCGCGGCGGCAGACTTGCCCAGGCCGTACAGCCGGGCCTGATCCACGCACTCCTCGCCGGCGATGGCCTCAGGCAACGTCACCCCGCCCTGGGCCACGTAGCCGATGTTGCGCCGCACGCCGATCGGATCGCGGATCAGATCGTGCCCCGCCACCGTGGCCTGCCCGCTGGTCGGGGTGAGCAGGGTGGTCAGCATCCGCAATGTTGTGGTCTTACCGGCCCCGTTCGGTCCCAGGAAGCCGACGATCTCCCCGCGTTCCACGTCGAGGTCGACGCCGCGCACGGCCTCGACCGGCCCGGTGCGGGTTGTGAACGTTCTGGACAGTGCCCGGGCATGGATCATCAGAAGGCCCCCAAGAATGCCGGTTCGACGTGGGAAAAGCATTGAGCAGCAATACGTCACGCGGTGTGCGAGGAGTTCGCAACGTGCACCATGGTGGGCCGACAGGCGTCTTTAGTCAAGTTTGACTATGTGGCTGGCATCACAAAATGGCTTTGAATCAATGGACGCTGTGGGCGGGTGCGACGGTCAGCCGCCGGTTGAGAGGGATACCGGCAAAAAGCCATCGCCCCTCTGGGCCTTCCGGCCGGCAGAGGGGCGAGTCGTGGGTTGGTTACAGGTAGGGCGTGCGGTACCGCAGGCTGCCTTCCAGCCGGCCGACCGCCATGCCCGCCACCGTGGCGAAGCGGGCCCGGCCCTCGGGGTTGAGCACACCGGGCAGGGCGAGCAGTACCCGCGCCCAGCTGCCGATCGCTTGCCGAGGCCCGCGCCGCGGCATGCCCTGCTGGCGGAACTTGCGGTACAGCACCACTTCGCCCACGCCGTAACCGCGCTCCTGCTCGAAGATCTGGCGCGGGCCGGTGCGGTAGCGGTAGTGCAGCACCGCGCCGGGCACGAAGCTCGCGGGCACTCCCACCGCGGCCAGGCGCCAGGAGATGTCCAGGTCGTGCTGGGTGGGCAGCGACTCGTCGAAGCCCTGGACCTTGGTGATCGCCTCGCGCCGGGCACCCATCGAAGCGCCGACCACGGCGGGCAGATAGCCGCAGTACTCGTCGATCCGGTGGCTCTGCAGCAGGTCACGCCGGGCCCGGACGGCCGGCGGGTTCAGCCGCTCGACGTCGAGCTCACCCCCGACGTACGGCTCGGTGGCCAGGGCCTGGGCCATCTTCTCCAGGTAGCCCGGGGCCAGCAGGTCGTCGCTGTCGACGAAGACGAAGACCTCGCCGGTGGTCTGCGCGATGCCGTGGTTCAGCGCCGTGGCCTGAAAACCGGGCTTCGGCACCGGCAGGACCCGGAAGTTGGGCAGCCGGTCGGCGAAACGCTGGGCAACCGGGATGGTGGCGTCGCTCGAGCCGTTGTCCACGACGACGACTTCCCACCAGCCCGGATACTCCTGGAGCGCGATCGAGTCCAGGGTGTCGGCCAGCGTGGAGGCGCTGTTGCGGCAGCAGATCACCACGCTCAGCGTGGGAAGGCCGGCGCTCATCCGAAGAACGACTTAACGGCATCAATCACCCGGGACAGGGTGGCCTCCTCCATGTACGGGTGCAGCGGCAGGGTCAGCACCTGCTCGGTGGCAGCCTCGGTCACCGGCATCTCACCACGCCGGCTGCCCGCATAGAAACTGAACTCGTGGGCGCCCAGGAAATGGATGCCGCTGGCCACGCCGTGCTCGTTCAGGTGCTGGATCAGGTCCTTACGCCGGGCGCCGTCCCGCAACCGGAGCACGTAGATGTACGGCGCGACGTCCTTCCAGGCGGTGTCGAACAGCTGGACGTGACCGGCTTCTTCCAGCCCTGCGAAGGCCTTGTCGTAGGTCCGGCAGTATTCCTGGCGGTTGTGGATGAACTCGTCGGCCTTGGCGAGTTGGGCCAGGCCGATGGCGGCGGGGACGGAGCCGAGGTGGCAGCGGTAGCCCTGGCGGACGACGTCGAATTCCCAGTTGCGCTGGTTTTTGTAGCGGGCGTCGGTGTCTGAGTCGATGCCGAGGTGACGCAGTTCGTGGAGGGCTTGGACGTCGGCGGGGTTGGAGGTGACGACTGCGCCGCCTTCGAGGGTGGTGATGGTCTTGACCGGTCCGAAGCTGAAGCAGGTGATGTCCCCGAAAGACCCCACCGGGCGTCCTTTGCTCGAGGATCCGAAGGCGTGGGCGGCGTCCTCGATGACGCGCAGGTTGTGCTTGGCCGCGATCTCCATCAGCCGGTCGAGCTGGCAGGGCAGGCCCAGGTAGTCGACGGCGAGAATGGCCTTGGTCCGCTCGGTGATCAGTTCTTCCACCCGGGCCGGATCGATGCTCAGGAACCGATCTTCGATGTCGCAGAAGACGATGTCGGCGCCGGTGCGGCTCATGGCCTGGTGCCCAGCCACATACGTGAAAGCCGGAGCGATGACTTCGTCGCCGGGCCCGAGACCGATCAGCCGGGCGGCGATGTGCAGGGCCTCGGTGCACGAGTTGGTCGAGACCACCCGCCGTTCGTCCAGCCGCAGGAAACGCTCCAGCTCCAGCTCGAACTGCTGGCTGAGTTTGCCCATGCCGAGCCAGCCGGCCTCCAGCGCGGACTGGGCTGCGGCGGTGACCTCCGGGCCGAGGTACGGCCGGTACACCGGGATGCGTTCCAGAGCGGTTGTGGGGGTGGGCATGGGGCTCCTCATCACTCGCGTTCCACCGGGCTGGGTTACTTGCGCGAAATGACCTAGATCACATAGAAGCTTACGTTGCGTCAAGGTTGTCCAGCAAGGAGCAACCTGAGGACCTAGGGCATATCCGGGTCCCTGTCGGACCGCTCGGCGCAGGAGTGAGCCCGGCCCCCGCGTTTCACCCGAATCGGCTCGCCCACCTGGCGCCGTAGGCTGTCCGGCATGTCGGTGACCAGGTTGCTAGTGCTGGGAGCCGTGCGTACCTTCCAGCCCACTCACGGATATTTCGTCCGCCGCGAACTGGCCAGTTGGCAGGTGGCGGAGTGGGCGCACCTGAACCCGGGATCGATCTACAACGCGCTGCGGACCCTGACCAAGGAAGGTCTGCTGGTCGAGGAGCCCGATCCGTCCGCCGGTGCCAAGAAGAAGATGGTCTACCGGCTCACCGTCGACGGCGACGCCGAGTTCCTCCGGCTCGTGCGCGAGGCGGTGTGGCAGTTGCACCCCCACGAACAGGACTGGATCAGCGCCGGCCTGTCGTTCTGGTGGGTGCTGTCCCGCGAGGAGGTGGTTGCCGCGTTGTCCGCCCGGATCAACCTGCTCGACGCCCGGATGGCCAGCATCGGGTACACGGCCCGGGAATTGATCCCCTCCGCCCCGGGCAAGCCGGAGCATGTGGTGGAGATGTTCCACTTCCAGGATGCGTTGCTGCGCGCGGAGAAACAGTGGGTGGCGGACGTGCTGGAGCGGATCAAGGCCGGTTCCTACGGCTTCGCCGGCGAGGCTCCGGCCCCGGTCGTTCCCGGCCATGACCCGATGAGCCTGCCGAGCACAGAGCTGAAGAGGTTGGACCAGCCAGCGTCGGACCACTGATCGGAGCTCTGCCTGGACCATCGACTGGAGCGCTGTCCGAATCGTTGCCCGGGGCGCTGAGCAGCACTCGGTTCAGCAGCACCGCGGAGGCGCCCCAGATCGCCACCCCCACCAGGTAGTGGGCGTACATCGCACCCAGGTACGAGGGCCCGCCCCAGGCGTTCGTGGTGAAGTCCGCGTCCAGTCCGCCGGTTACCTGCAGCCCGCACCGCCACAGGTCGTAGCCGTTCAGCAGGAGAAGGAAAAGCACGAGCCCCCGTCGCGCCGCCCCACCCTTGCGCAGGGTGGAACGTAGTCGCTGTCCAGCTTTTCGGCTGAAGGGGGCGGTCAAAACTCCTACCCCGCCCTGGCGCACCGCCTGCAGCAAACTCAGCGCCACCACCATGATCAGGACAACGAAAGCCGGAAAGGCCTCGGTGCCCGGCACGTGATGCTCGGTCGGCTCACCCGCGGCCAGGTAGAACGGCACCCCGCTGAGCACTCCGGCCCCGAACAGCCCGGCCGCAACTCCCAGGCTCTTGGTCGAAAGTTTCTTCTGCATCACTGGATTCATGGCAGCAGCATGCGCGCTGCACCGGCCGGTCCGCGTCACTCCAGCGCATGAACCATGATTCGGGCCGTCATTCTCAGGAGTGACGCCAATCCGTCCGAACCCCGGATACCGTTCACCAATGCCCACCCGCGACGTCCTCCTGGCGCTGATCACGTTCAGTGTGTTCACCGGGCCGATCCTCAGCGGCAGTGCTGAGGGGCAGGGGCCGGTCTGGGCGATCGCGGCCTTCGGCCTGGCGGCGGCAGCCCCGCTGGCCCTGCGCCGCCGGGCCCCGGTCCCGGTGCTGCTCCTGGTATCGCTCGCGCTGATCCTGGCCGCCCTCGGCGGGATCCGCTTCACGCCGTGGGTCAGCAACTTTGGCCCGGCCTTGGGCATTGCCGTGTTCACCGTCGCCGAACGGTACCCGCGCCGCACCTCGCTGCGGCTCAGCACAGCCGCGATCGCCTGCGTCGCGGCGGCCGAACTCGTTGCCTACGGCCTGCATCCGGGCACCGAACAGAATGCCGTGCACCTCTTGATCGGTCCCGCGGGCTGGCTGCTCGGTCATGCCCTGCGCACCCGCCAGGGACTCGACCGGCAACTGCACGCCGAGCGGGCCGAACGCGCGGCTGAGGCCGAGCGCCGGATCCGGGCCGAGGAACGGCTCAAGATCTCGGCCGACGTTCACGACATCGTCTCTCACGCGCTGAGCCTGATCGCCGTACGCTCCGGCGTTGCCCGGATGGTGCTGGAACAACGCCCCGACGAGGCGAAGTCAGCGCTCACCGCGATCGAGGCCGCCAGCCGCAGCGCCCTGGACGAGCTGCGCGAGGTGCTCCGCACGATCCGGACCGGGGATGAGGACGAGGAGCCGCGCCGCCGCACCCTCGCCGACGTGCCGCCATTGGTCCAGCGGCTACGGGAGGACGGTATGCCGATCGAGCTGGCGCAGCCCCCCGGTTCGAAAAGCTCGTCACTGATCGAGGAGACGGCCTACCGCATCGTGCAGGAAGCCTTGACGAACGTGGTCCGGCACGCCGGAAGACCAGCAACCAGCGTGAAGATCGAGCATGCTTGGGGCTCCTTGCAGATCTGCGTCCAGAACTGCCCGGGGGAGGGTCCTGCAATCGTGGCGGCGAGTTCGGCGGCAGGAGCGGGCAGCGGTCTCGGTCTCAGCGGTATGCGGCAACGTGCCGAGTTGCACGGTGGCACTTTCGAGGCCGAACCCTTGGCCGACGGTGGCTTCCGGGTGAGAGTCGTCCTGCCCGACCCACCCGAACCCCCGGAACCCGGCCTGCTCTCATCCCCGGATGCCCGCCACGAGCGCGCACGATCACCTCGGGCAGGCGAGCGATGACCGACGTCTCTGTTCTGGTGGTCGATGACGAGGCCCTGATTCGCGCGGGATTCCGGGTGCTGCTCGACGCCGCCCCCGGATACACCTGCGTGGGCGAGGCCGGCGACGGGGCCACCGCGGTGCGTCAATGCCGAGCGCTCCGGCCGGACGTGGTGCTGATGGACATCCGCATGCCGATCATGGACGGGCTGGAAGCGACTCAGCACATCGCCAGTGACGAGTCGCTGGAGAGCCGGGTCCTGATCGTCACCACGTTCGGCGAGGACCCTCACGTCTTCGCCGCCCTGCGCGGTGGGGCCAGCGGTTTCGTGCTGAAGGACACGCCGCCCGAAGACCTGCTCACCGCGATCACCGTCACCGCGTCGGGCGAATCCCTGCTCTCGCCCAGGCTCACCACCCGTCTGGTGCGCGCGTTCGTTCGTACCGAGCCCAGGAAACGTCCGGTGCAACGACCGGAGCTGGCTCTGCTGACCGAGCGGGAGCGCGAGATCCTGCTACGGGTGGCCTCGGGCCGGTCCAACACCGAGATCGCCGACGATCTGATGGTCTCCCTCAACACGGTGAAGACGCATGTCAGCCGTCTGCTCACCAAGCTCAGGGCCCGGGACCGGGTGCAGTTGGTGGTGCTGGCCTACGAGAGCAGCCTGGTCACCCCAGGTACCTGGGGAGAGGCGCAAGCAGGACGGGCGAGGCCGCCGGGCTGAGGGATCAGGAGGACGAGCGGATCGAGCGGGGTAATAAGAGTGGCCGGATCAGCGGGGCAGGCAGCGTCCTGTCGGTTCTGCACGGTCGGCGGCAGGTGCGGTGCGAAATTCTCATGTTCCGTAGTTGCTGGGGCCGGGACGGGTCACAGCCGCCGGGAACGCCGCCAGCGGAACAGTTCGGCCGCCAGCACCAGGCCCATCGCCAGCAGGAACATGGCCGAGCCGATCACGTAGGCATCGGCCGGAATGCCGCGCTGGGCCGAGACATACACGAACTTCGGGAACGTGTTCACGTCGCCGGAGACGAAGTTGGTGATGATGAAGTCGTCGAAGGAGAGGCTGAAGGCCAGCAGCGCGGCGCCGGCGATACCCGGCGCCACCAGGGGCAGGGTGATCCGGCGGAAGGTCTCGAACTCGTTGGCGTACAGGTCCTGCGCGGCCTGCTCCAGGCGCGGGTCCAGCGAGGCGATCCGGGCCTTCACCGCCACCACCACGAAGCTGATGCTGAACATCACGTGCGCGATGACGATCGTGGCCGTCCCCAGCGGCACCCGCAGGTTCAGGAACAGCGTCAGCAGCGAGGCCGCCAGCACCACCTCCGGGGTGGCCATCGGCAGGAAGATCAGCAGGTTGGTCGGGGTCCGGCCGCGAAACCGGTACCGGGCCAGGGCGAACGCCACCATGGTGCCGAGCACGGTGGCGATCAGGGTCGAGGCCAGGCCGATCTTCAGGCTGTTGCCCAGCGCCGAGCAGACCTCCGGGGCCCCGCACGGGTTGGTCCAGTTCTCCAGCGTGAATCCGCGCCAGGTCAGGTTGGAGCGGGCCGGCTGGTTGAAGCTGAACACCATCACGTAGGCGATCGGGGTGAAGATGTAGGCGAAGGCCAGCACGCCGTAGATGTGCAGGGCGTGCTTCGACAACCAGCGGCTCATACCAGTTCCTCGGTTCCGGCCCGGCGCACGTACAGGATCACCAGCACCAGGATGATCGCCATCAGGATGAAGCTGAGCGCGGCCGCCGTCGGGTAGTCCACCACCCGGAAGAAGCGGCTCTCCACCACGTTCCCGATCATCGTGGTGCGGGTGTTGCCGAGCAGCGCGGCGTTCACGTAGTCCCCGGAGGCCGGGATGAAGGTGAGCAGGGTGCCGGCCACCACCCCGGGCATCGACAACGGGAAGGTGACCTTGCGCAGCACGGTGAAGCTGGTGCCGTACAGGTCGCCGCCGGCCTCGATCAGCCGCGGGTCGATGCGTTCCAGGCTGGAGTACAGCGGCAGCACCATGAACGGCAGGAAGTTGTAGGTGATCCCGGCGACCACGGCGATCGGGCTGGCCGTCACCGCCAGGTCCGAGGGGATCAGGTGCAGCCACTTCAGCGCCGAGACCACCCAGCCGTCGTCGGCCAGGATCTGCCGCCAGGCCAGGGTGCGCAGCACGAAGCTGGTGAAGAACGGCGCCACCACCAGGACCAGCAGCAGGTTGCGCAGCCGGCCCGCGCGGAAGGCGATCAGGTAGGCCAGCGGGTAGCCGATCGCCAGGCACAGCAGCGTGGCCAGGATCGAGTAGAAGAACGAGCGGGCGAAATGGCCGCGGTAGGCGCTGATCGCGTCCCAGTAGTTGGCCAGGTGGAAGGTCTGCACGAACTCGCCGGGCAGGCCGCTGCCGGAGGGAGTCTGGGTGGAGGTGCCGGCCAGCGTGAAGATCGGCACGACGAAGAAGACGCCGAGCCAGAGCAGGCCGGGGATCAGCAGGAGCAGGACGGTCCGCAGCTGACGGCCGGAGGCCCGGGGCAGCTCGTCCGGCTCCACCGAGGCCGGGGTAAGAGCAGCCATCGCTCAGTCCTCCAAGGTGGACTCGACGCCCGCCCCGGCGTCACCGGCCAGGCCGAAGCTGTGGTCCGGCTCCCAGGCCAGTTGCACCGCCGAGCCGTCGGAGAAACGTTCGCCGATGCCCAGGTTCTGCGCGAACACGGTGAGGTTCTGACCCCACGGCATCCGCACCAGGTACTGCGTGGAGACACCCAGGTAGCTGGCGTCCAGCACGACGCCGCCGGTCAGCTGGTTCAGCCCGGAGGGCACCGGATCGGCCGCACTGTGCAGACGGATCTTCTCCGGGCGGACGCCGAGCAGCAGCTCGCCCTCACTCGAACAGCGGTCGGTGCGGATCCGCAGCTTCTGCCCACCGACGTCCACCATTGTGTACTGGCCGTCGGTGCCCGAGCGGGTGACCGCCACCAGGTTGGACTGGCCCAGGAAGTTGGCCACGAAAGTGGTTCCCGGCGCCTCGTACAGCTCCGCGGGCGCACCCAGCTGCTCGATCTTCCCGTGGTTCATCACCGCCACCCGGTCGGCCATCGTCATGGCCTCTTCCTGGTCGTGCGTGACATGCACGAAGGTGATGCCGACCTCGGTCTGGATCCGTTTGAGCTCGATCTGCATCTGGCGGCGCAGTTTCAGGTCCAGCGCCCCCAGCGGCTCGTCCAGCAGCAGCACCTGCGGCCGGTTCACCACGGCCCGGGCCAGGGCGATGCGCTGCTGCTGCCCACCGGACAGCTGGGCCGGCCGGCGCTGGGCCAGATGCCCCAGCTCGACCAGGTCGAGGGCCTCCAGTGCCTGCTTCTTCACGTCCTTGACCCCGCGCCGGCGCAGACCGAAGGCCACGTTCTCGAACACCGAAAGGTGCGGGAACAACGCGTAGTTCTGGAAGACGGTGTTCACCGGCCGCTGGTACGGCTTCTTCTCGGTGACGTCCAGATCGCCCAGGTGGATCGATCCGCCGGTGGGTTCCTCCAGGCCGGCGATCATCCGCAGCGTGGTGGTCTTGCCGCAGCCGGAAGGCCCGAGCAGGGCGAAGAACTCACCCTGGGAGATGGTCAGGTCGAGCCCGTCGACGGCCGTGAACCCGGAGAACCGCTTGGTCAGCCCGGTCAGCCGCAGGTCCGATCGCGAGGCGGTCATGCCTCAGTTGCCCAGCACGCGCTGGAACTCGGAGCTGAACTCGGTCTCCTCGGTGCCCTCCAGCGCCCGGAAGACCTTGACCTTGGCCAGATCGGCCTCGGTCGGGAAGATGTTCGGGTTCTCGGCCAGCGCCTGCATCTCCTTGTCCGGGCTGGCCAGCATGACCTCCTGAGCGCCCTGGACCGGGCAGACGTAGCTCACGTAGGCGGCGACCTGGGCCGCCACCTCCGGGTCGTAGTAGTAGTTCATCAGCGCCTCGGCGTTCGCCTTGTGCGGCGAGCCGATCGGCACCAGCATGTTGTCGCTCCACATCGTGCCGCCGGCCTCGGGGATCGCGAACTCCCACTTGTCGCCGTTCTCGGCGTTCAGCGTGGTGATGTCGCCCGACCAGGCGATCACCGCGAGCGCATCCCCGGAGATCAGGTCCTGGGTGTAGGAGTTGCCCTTGACCTGGCGGATCTGGCCGCTGGAGAGCTGCTCGTCGAGAACGTCCAGGGCGTTGCCGAACTGATCGGCGGTGAACGCGCCGGAGGGGTCCACGCCCTGCTGGAGCATGATCAGCCCGAGCGTGTCGCGCATCTCCGAGAGCACCTCGACCTTGCCCTTGAGCTCGGGCTTCCACAGGTCGTCGACGCTCTTGAGCCCCTGCGGCAGCTTCTCCTTGTTCCAGGCCAGGCCGGCGTAGCCGGACTGCCAGGTCAGCGAGTACTTGCGGCCGTTGTCGTAGCTGACCGTCTTCAGGTTCTCGAGCAGGTTCCCGGCGTTCGGGATCCTGGCCTGGTCCAGCTCCTGCGCGTACTTCTGCTGGATCACCCGGGCGGCCATGTAGTCGGTGAAGACCACGATGTCCTGGCCGATGTCCTGCCCGTTGCGCAGCTGACCCTGGATCTTGGCGTAGTACGAGTCGTTGTCCTCGATCGCCTCGTCGTAGCTGGCCTTGATCCCGGTCTCCTGGGAAAAGGCCTGCAGCGTGGGGTATGTCTTGGTGCTCTCGTCGTAGTCCAGGTACAGCGTCCAGTTGGCCCAGTTGACCACCTTCTCGGAGGCGGACTTGTCCTGCACCGCCGAGGGCTCCTCGTCGCTGCCGCCGGAACTGGCCGGGGCCGAGGTACCGCAGGCGGCGAGGGCGGCGCCGAGCCCGACGGTACCCGCGCCGGTGAACAGTGATCGGCGGCTGAATCGCCCGGCCGCCTGTTGCGCGCGGATCACGGCCGCGGCTTCGGGGGAGAGGGGTCGGCGGCGCTGGGTCATGAGACAGGAGTCCTTTCCTGGCACTTCGGTAGCGCACTTCGACAGCGCACTTTCGGCGGCACTTCGGCGGAGCGCTTTCGGGACCGGCCGGAGGGCGAGACCTCAGACCTAAGTGCGGAATTCGGCAGCGGCGCCGGTCTCGCACCACGTAGTTGATCTGCGCGGCGACCAGCACTCGACAGCGGTGCGTCAGCGGCAGGAGGAACCGGGACGGATCGCCTCGGATACTGACACGGAGTAAAGATGCACGGCAAGGAGTCAGCGTAGGTTTCCGTGGCGTTTGCCAGGTAAAAGCAACGTGTTCGTTACCCACAGGCGGGGAAGGGCTTCGGAACCGAAACACAGAGCAACGGTCCCCCAGCCCTAGCGGGCCGGGAGGTGCCCCCAGAGGTGGCCGCCACCCAGCCACGACGTCCTCAATTCTGGTTTGCGGTTTCGTGAGCTGAAGCACGCCGTGGGCGAGGAAAGCGATCGTCCCGCCTCCCGAAACGACGGAATCTATTGTCAATCGCCCATAGCGCGGTCAAGATCGAGGGGTGACGCGCAAACCCGTACGGCCGGCCGGCCGCCCGCACGCCGCACAGCCGCTCGACGAGACCTCGAAGCAGATCATCGAGCAGCTGCAGGAAGACGGCCGGCGCCCTTACGCCGCGATCGGCAAGGCGGTGGGCCTGTCCGAAGCCGCGGTCCGGCAGCGCGTACAGCGCCTGCTGGACAACGGAGTCATGCAGATCGTCGCCGTCACCGATCCGCTGCAGGTGGGCTTCACCCGGCAGGCGATGATCGGCGTCACCGTGCACGGGGAGATCGAGTCGGTCGCCGACGAGCTGTCGGCGATGACCGAGGTGGACTACGTGGTGGTCACCGCGGGCTCGTTCGACCTGCTGGTCGAGGTGGTCTGCGAGGACGACGACCACCTGCTCGAGGTGGTCAGCCGGCGGATCCGGGCGCTGCCCGGGGTCCGCGCCACCGAGACCTTCGTCTATCTCAAGCTCCGCAAGCAGCTCTACAACTGGGGGACCCGTTGACCACGACGCCCGAGAGCCCGACCGGCCCGACGAGCCCGCCGCAGGATGCGCTGACCCAGGCCCTGCAGGAGAAGGCGCGCGAGAACCTGTGGCTGCACTTCACCCGCCACTCAGGCTATTTCGCTCCCGAGCCGGAACCGGTACCGGTGATCGTCCGCGGCCGGGGCCACCACATCTTCGACTCCGAGGGCCGCAAGTACATCGACGGCCTGGCCGGGCTGTTCGTGGTCCAGGCCGGGCACGGCCGTGAGCAACTGGCCGAGGCGGCGGCGAAACAGGCCAAGGAGCTGGCCTACTTCCCCCTTTGGTCGTACGCCACGCCCCCTGCGATCGAACTGGCCGACCGTTTGGCTCAGTACGCCCCCGGCGACCTGAACCGCGTCTTCTTCACCACCGGCGGCGGGGAGGCGGTGGAGAGCGCCTGGAAGCTGGCCAAGCAGTACTGGAAGCTGAACGGCAAACCGCTGAAGACCAAGGTGATCTCCCGCTCGATCGCCTACCACGGCACCACTCAGGGCGCGCTGTCGATCACCGGTATCCCGGGTCTGAAGCAGATGTTCGAGCCGCTGGTCCCGGGTGCCTTCCGGGTGCCCAACACCAACATCTACCGGGCCGCGGAAGACCTGCGGGACGACCCGAAGCAGTTCGGCCGCTGGGCCGCCGACCGGATCGCCGAGGCGATCGAGTTCGAGGGCCCGGACACGGTGGCCGCGGTGTTCCTGGAGCCGGTGCAGAACGCCGGCGGTTGTTTTCCCGCGCCCCCGGGCTATTTCGAGCGGGTCCGCGAGATCTGCGACAAGTACGACGTGCTGCTGGTCTCGGACGAGACGATCTGCGCGTTCGGCCGGGTCGGTGGCATGTTCGCCTGCGCCGAGATGGGCTTCGTGCCCGACATGATCACCTGTGCCAAGGGCATGACCAGCGGCTACTCGCCGATCGGGGCGATGATCGCGAGCGATAGGCTGTTCGAGCCGTTCAAGGAGGGCACGAACTACTTCCCGCACGGCTACACCTTCGGTGGGCATCCGGTCTCCTCCGCGGTCGCGCTGGCCAACCTGGACCTGTTCGAGAGCGAAGGCCTGCTGGACAACGTCCGGCGCAACGCCCCGATCTTCCGCGCCACCCTGGAGAAGCTGCTCGACCTGCCGATCGTCGGCGACGTGCGCGGCGAAGGCTTCTTCTACGGCATCGAACTGGTCAAGGACAAGACCACCCGAGCCACCTTCGACGAGGACGAGTCCGAGCGGCTGCTGCGGGGTTTCCTGTCCAAGGCGCTGTTCGAGGCCGGTCTGTACTGCCGGGCCGACGACCGGGGAGACCCGGTGATCCAGCTGTCCCCGCCGCTCACCCTGGGTCCGGCCGACTTCGACGAGATCGAGGGCATTCTGCGCTCGGTGCTGACACAGGCGTGGAACCAGCTGTGAGCCCCACGGACAGAAGATCGTGAACTACCGGTCGGTGTCGCTGTGGCTGGACCAGGCCGCGGCGGCTGGTGATCCGCTTCAGCCCCGCGCCGGGCTGGACGGAGATCTGGACGTGGACGTCTGCATCGTCGGCGGCGGCCTGACCGGTCTGTGGACGGCGTACTACCTGCTCAAGGCCCGGCCGATGCTGCGGGTGGCGGTGCTCGAGGCACAGATCGCGGGGTTCGGGGCGAGCGGTCGCAACGGTGGCTGGTGTTCGGCCCTGTTCCCGTCCGGGGTCGAGGCGATGGCCCGCAAGCACGGGCTGGACCAGGCCCTGGCGATGCGCCGGGCGATGAACGAGACGGTGGACGAGGTCGGCCGGGTGGCCGCGGCGGAGGGCATCGACTGCCATTTCGAGCGCGGCGGCACCATCGAACTGGCCCGCTCGCAGGTGCAGCTGGAACGCGTGCGCGCGGCCGTCGAGGCTGATCAGAAGCTCGGCGGGGTGGACGGATACCAATTATGGGACGTTGTGGAGACCGGCGAGCGGCTGCGGGCTGATCGGGTGGTCGGGGCCGGATACACCCCGAACTGCGCCCGGATTCAGCCCGCCTTCCTGGTGCGGGGTCTGGCCGAGAAGGTTGAGCAGCTCGGCGGGCTGGTCCTGGAACAGACTGCTGCGCTGGAGATTCTGCCGCGTTCTTCGGCCGGTGGCCCGCGCGTTCGCACGGCCCGGGGAACGGTGCGGGCCGAGCACGTGATCCGGGCGACCGAGGCCTGGACTTCGCAGCTGCCCGGGGCACGCCGGACGATCGCCCCGATCTACTCGCTGATGGTCGCGACCGAACCGTTGCCCCCGGAATTCTGGGCCGGCGTCGGCTTGTCGCGTGGAGAGACCTTCACCGATGCGCGGCATCTGGTGATCTACGGGCAGCGAACCAGGGACGATCGACTCGCCTTCGGTGGCCGCGGTGCGCCTTACCATTTCGGTTCCCGGATCAGACCGGACTTCGATCAGGATCCGAAGGTGTTCGCGGGGCTGCGGCAGACCTTGAACGGCCTGTTCCCGGCGCTGCGCGGCTTCGGCATCACCCATCGCTGGGGTGGCCCGCTCGGAATCGCCCGGGACTGGAACGCCTCGGTGGGGCTGGACCGGTTCTCGGGAATCGGCTGGGCCGGAGGCTACGTGGGCGACGGGCTCTCGACCACGAACCTGGCCGGCCGGACGTTGCGCGATCTGGTGCTGCAGCAGGAGACCGAGCTGGTGCAGCTGCCCTGGGTGGGACACCGCTCACCGAACTGGGAGCCGGAACCGCTGCGCTGGCTGGGCACCAACGCCGGGCTGCGGGCGATGACCGCAGCCGACGCCGAGGAACGCCTGACCTCGCGTCCCTCGGTCGCCGCCCGCCTGATGTCGCCGCTACTGGGGCATTAGGAGCTCTCCTAGAGATACGGCGTGCGGTAGCGCCAGCTGCCTTCGAGCCGGCCGACCGCAATCCCGGCCGCCGTGGCCACTCGCGCCGGACCGCCGGGCAACAGCACTTGGGACAGAGCCCGCAGCACCCGCACCCAGTCGCCGGCCGCCTCCCGCAGCCCCCGGCCGGGCATGCCCTGCTTGCGGAACTTGCGGTACAGCACCACTTCGCCCACGCCGTAACCGCGCTCCTGCTCGAAGATCTGGCGCGGGCCGGTGCGGTAGCGGTAGTGCAGCACCGCGCCGGGGACGAAGGTGGCCGGCACCCCGGCGGCGGCCAGGCGCCAGGAGATGTCCAGGTCGTGCTGGGTGGGCAGCGACTCGTCGAAGCCCTTCACCTTGAGCACCGCCTCCCGCCGGGCGCCCATCGAGGCCCCGACCACCGCGGGCAGATAACCGCAGTACTTGTCGATCCGCTCGACCTGCAGCAGTTCTCGCCGGTCACGCACCTCCAGCGGGTTCAGCCGGAGCACGTCGAGCTGGCCGCCCACGTACGGTTCGGTGGCCATCGCCCGGGCCATCTTGTCCAGGTACCCGTCGGCCGCCAGGTCGTCGCTGTCCATGAAGACGATGGCCTCGCCGGTGGTCTGCTCGATGCCGTGGTTCAGCCCGGAGGCCTGGAAACCGGGCTTCGGCACCCGCAGCACCCGGAAGTTCGGCAGCCGGTTCTGGAACTTCTGTGCGATCGCCACGGTGGCGTCGGTGGAGGCGTTGTCCACCACGACCACCTCCCACCAGCCCGCGTACTCCTGCCGGGCGATGGAGTTCAGCGTGCGCTCCAGCGTGGCCGCGCTGTTGCGACAGGTCACGATCACGCTGAGGGTGGGCAGCGTCTCGGTCGGGTCGGCGGTGCTCATGCGGTCTCCAGGTCGGGGGCGAAGAACTCGATGACTGCCTGCGAGACCCGGTTCAGGGTGTCCTCGTCCATGTACGGGTGCAGCGGCAGGGTCAGCACCTGTTGGGTGGCAGCCTCGGTCACCGGCATCTCACCACGCCGGCTGCCCGCATAGAAACTGAACTCGTGGGCGCCGAGGAAATGGATGCCGGTGGCGATGCCCCGGGCGTTCAGGTGCTCGATCAGGGCCTGGCGCCGGCCGCCGTCGCTCAGGCGCAGCACGTAGATGTACGGCGCCACGTCTTTCCATTCGGTGTCGAACAGCTTGATGTCGCCACGGGCAGCGAGCTCGGCGAAGGCCTTGTCGTAAGTCCGGCAGTATTCCTGGCGGTTGTGGATGAACTCGTCGGCCTTGGCGAGTTGGGCCAGGCCGATCGCGGCGGGGACGGAGCCGAGATGACAGCGGTAGCCCTGGCGGACGACGTCGAATTCCCAGTTGCGCTGGTTCTTGTACCTGGCGTCGGTGTCTGAGTCGATGCCGAGGTGACGCAGTTCGTGCAGGGCTTGGACGTCGGCGGGGTTGGAGGTGACGACTGCGCCGCCTTCGAGGGTGGTGATGGTCTTCACCGGTCCGAAGCTGAAACAGGTGATGTCGCCGAACGAGCCGACTGCCCGGCCCTGGTTGTACGAACCGAAGGCGTGGGCGGCATCTTCGATGACGCGCAGGTTGTGCTTGGCGGCGATTTCCATCAGGCGGTCGAGTTGGCAGGGCAGGCCCAGGTAGTCGACGGCAAGGATGGCCTTGGTGCGCTCGGTGATCAGTTCCTCGACCCGGGCGGGGTCGATGCTGAGGTATTCGTCTTCGATGTCGCAGAAGACGATGTCGGCGCCGGTGCGGCTCATGGCTTGGTGACCGGCGACGTAGGTGAAGGCGGGGGCGATGACTTCGTCGCCGGGGCCGAGGCCGATGAGTCGGGCGGCGATGTGCAGGGCCTCGGTGCAGGAGTTGGTGGAGACGACTCGGCGTTCGTCCAGGTGGAGGAAGCGTTCTAGTTCGAGTTCGAACTCCCTGCTGAGTTTGCCCATGCCGAGCCAGCCGGCCTCCAGCGCGGACTGGGCTGCGGAGGCGACCTCGGCGCCGAGGTAAGGCCGGTAGACAGGCACACGATTCTCGGCGACTGGCGTGGACATGGCTCTCCTGAAGGGGGATATGCGCTGGCGAAATGTTTACCCGAAAAGTTTTCCGGTGCCCCGGCGCAAGCCGCTCGGGACGGGGTCACCGTATCAACGAGTCAGGTTGCCCGAGAACACTTTCCACCCCGCTGACCTGCGCTGTCTCCCGTAGCGTGAGAATTGCGCGGGGTTCGCCCAGGAGTGCGGGCAACTCTGACCTGACGTAAGGAAAGGGATTCGGGACGTTGGTCCGGGACCACCGTCCGTATATTGCATTTCACTTTGGGCAGTGTCGCGCCGCTTATTTCTGACGGCGCGTCAGGTTATCCCTGCGAATATGTCCGACCCAACCCTTACGTAAGGCCAGAAATAGTCTTACCGTGGGCTGCGACGGGTATTCCGGTGAATGTGTACTCTGGCCAAAACCCCCGCTGAGCAGGCCGATCCGATCTGCCCGGGTTCCGCCGGCGTTGAGGAGACGAAAGCCCGATGCAGTACGACTTCGTGATCGTCGGCGGTGGGTCGGCGGGCTGCATCCTGGCGAACCGGCTGTCCGCCGACCCCTCGGTCAAGGTGCTGGTGCTGGAGGCCGGGCGGCCCGACTTCGGCCTGGACGTGCTCACCCACATGCCGGCCGCGCTGCCGATGGTGATCGGCAACCCGCTGTACGACTGGTCGTACTTCAGCGAGCCCGAGCCCTACCTGCACAACCGCCGGGTGCCGCATCCCCGGGGCCGGATGCTGGGCGGCTCCAGCAGCATCAACGGCATGGTCTTCCAGCGCGGTAACCCGCTCGACTACGAGCGCTGGGCCGCCGACAAGGGCATGCAGGACTGGGACTACGCGCACTGCCTGCCGTATTTCAAGCGGCTGGAGACCTGTCTGGCCGGCGGCGACGAGTGGCGCGGCTCCGCGGGCCCGCTCACCCTGGAGCGCGCCGCCACCCCCAACCCGCTCTACGACGCGTTCTTCGCCGCCGCCCAGCAGGCCGGCTACGAGCTGGTGGACGACGTGAACGGCTACCGCCAGGAAGGCTTCTCGCGGTTCGACCAGACCATTCACGACGGCCGGCGGATGTCCGCGGCCGACGCCTACCTGCACCCCGTCAAGCACCGCCGCAACCTCACGGTGAAGACGCTGCGGCTGGTGCACCGGGTGATCGTGGAGGACGGCCGGGCGGTCGGCGTGGAGTACTCGCAGATGCTCGGCGGCGGCCGGCTCGGCGGGCCGCGCACGGTCCGGGCCGGTCAGGTGATTCTCTGCGGCGGCGCGTTCAACAGCCCACAGCTGCTGCAGCTGTCCGGCATCGGCAACGCGCAGGAACTGCGGTCCCTGGGGATCAAGGTCAACCAGGACCTGCCCGGGGTCGGCGAGAACCTGCAGGACCACCTCGAGGCGTTCGTGCAGTACGGCTGCAAGGAACCGGTCTCGCTGACGCCCTGGCTGCGGATCCGCCGGCGGCCCTCGATCGGCCTGCAGTGGCTGCTGCACCGCGACGGCCCGGCCGCCTCGAACCATCTGGAGAGCGGCGGATTCGTCCGCAGCAACGACTCGGTGCCCTACCCCAACCTGATGTTCCACTTCCTGCCCCTGGCGGTGGACCGGGACGGCAGCCGGCCCACCAACGGTCACGGCTACCAGGTGCACATCGGGCCGATGTTCTCCGACTCCCGCGGCTCGGTGAAGATCAAGTCGACCGATCCGCGGCAGCATCCGGCGCTGCGCTTCAACTACATGTCCACCGAGAACGACCGGCGCGAGTGGGTCGAGGCGATCGGGGTGGCCCGGAAGATCTTCGCCCAGGCCGCCTTCGACGAGTACAACGACGGTGAGATGGCGCCCGGGCCCGACGTGGTCACCGACGAGCAGATCATCTCCTGGGTCTGCGACAACTCCGAGACGGGCCTGCACCCTTCCTGCACCACCAAGCTCGGCGCCGACGAGATGAGCGTGCTCGACCCGGCCACGATGGGCGTGTACGGAGTGGAGGGGCTGCGCGTGGTCGACGCCTCGGCCATGCCCTACGTGACCAACGGCAACATTTACGCCCCGGTGCTGATGCTTGCCGAGAAGGCCGCCGACCTGATCCTCGGCAACACCCCGCTGGCTCCCGAGAACGCGCCCTACTACCGGCATTAGGCCCCTACGAGAACAGGGCGCTGACCGCTTCCCGGAACGCCGCCGAGTGCTGGTCCACGTCGGCCTCGGTGGTGGCCGGGCTGATCAGGGCCATGTTGTGGAACGGCGTGAGCAGGACGTGCCGGTTCAGCGCCTGTAGGTGCAGGTACTGCTGCAGTTCGAAGTCGTCGGCCGCTGCGGCCTCACCACCGGTCCGCGGGGCCTGCGCCGAAAAGGCGTACTCGGCGCGGCAGCCCAGGCGGGTTACGTGCCAGGGCACGCCGAACTCCTCGAGCACCGCCTGCACGCCCTCGGTCCAGCGCACCGCCAGCTGTTCCATCCGGGCGAACGCCTCGTCGGTCAGCACCTCGGTCAGGGTGGCCCGGACCGCCGCCATCGACAGGGCATTACCGGCCAGCGTGCCGCCGATCCCGCCCACGTCGATGTCCGGCAGCTCTACCGAAGCCTGGATCTGCGCCGAGATCTCGCTGGTCATGCCGAACGCGGCGGCCGGGATGCCGCCGCCGATGGTCTTGCCCACCACGACCACGTCCGGCTCCAGACCCCAGGCCGCCGTGCTGCCGCCCGGGCCCGCGCACAGCGTGTGCGTCTCGTCGATCACCAGCAGCGAGCCGAACCGCCTGGTCAGGGCGCGCAGGCCGGCGTGATAGCCCGGATCCGGCAGCACGATGCCGATGTTCGTCATCGCCGGTTCCAGCAGCACGGCCGCCACGTCACCGGTGGCCAGAGCTCGTTCCATCGCCGCCAGATCGTTGAACGGCACCACGACGGTGGTCTGGTCCAGGGCCACCGGTGCACCGATGTTGCCGGGCCGCGAGACGGTCCTGCCCTCGGGCGAGAGCACGGCGAACGTCTCGTCGACCGTGCCGTGGTAGCAGTAGTCGATCACCACGATCTTGCTGCGCCTGGTCAGGTGCCGGGCGTAACGGATCACGTGCCGGTTGGCGTCGGTGGCGGTCAGCGTGAACTGCCACTGCGGCAGGCCGAACCGGCGGGCCAGCTCGGCCCCGGCCAGCGCCGCGTCGGCGGTGGGCAGCATCGAGGTGATGCCGCGCACCACCTGCTCGCGGACCGCGGCCGCGGTGGCGGCGGGGGAGTGGCCGCTCATCGCGCCGGTGTCGCCCAGGCACAGATCCACGTGATCGATGCTGTCGGCGCAGGTGAAGTGCGCGCCGTAGGCCTCGTTCACGAACACCGGGAAAGGCCCGGGCCACTTCACCATCCACGACATCGGCACGCCACCGGTCAGGTGCTCGCGGGCCTGCTCGGCCAGGCCCTGGGACCGCGGGCGCTCGGCGACGAAGCGTTCCTCCTCGAGCGCCTGAAGCCGCCGAAGCCGCCCCCGGTCCAGCTTCACCGCACGGTCTCGAACGCCTCGGCCAGCACCGACAGCGCGTCGTCGAGCAACTCGTCCCCGATCGTCACCGGCGGCAGGAACCGCAGCACGTTGCCGTAGGTGCCGCAGGTCAGCGTGATCACGCCCTGCTGGTGGCAGTACTTGGCCACCCGCCCGGCCAGCGCCGCGTCGGGTGTGTGGGTGCCGGGAACCACGAGTTCGATCGCCTGCATCGCCCCGCGCCCCCGGACGTCTCCAATTTCCGGGAACCGCTCCTGCAGGCCGAGCAGGAAGCTGCGCAGCCGCTCACCCAGGCGACGGCCGGTCTCCACCAGCCCCTCGCTCTCGATCGTGGCGATTACGCCGAGCGCGGCCGCACACGAAACCGGATTGCCCGTGTAGGTGCCGCCGATCCCGCCGGCGTGCGCCGCGTCCATGATCTCGGCTCGCCCGGTGACCGCCGACAGCGGCATCCCGCCCGCGATCCCCTTCGCCGTCACCACCAGGTCGGGTACGACCCCCTCGTGCTCCACCGCGAACATCCGGCCGGTCCGGGCGAAGCCGGACTGGACCTCGTCGGCCACGAACACCACGTCGTTCGCCGTGCACCAGGCGGCCAGCGCGGGCAGGAAACCCGGGGCCGGCTCGATGAATCCGCCCTCGCCCTGGATCGGCTCGATCACCAGGCAGGCCACCCGCTGCGCCCCGACCTGGCTCTCGATCTCGGTGATCGCCCGGGCCGCCGCGGCCGCGCCGTCGGTGCCCAGCGGATCGCGCAGCGGGTACGACATCGGCGCCCGGAAGACCTCACCGGCGAACGGGCCGAAACCGTCCTTGTAGGGCATGTTCTTGGCGGTCATCGCCATGGTCAGGTTGGTCCGGCCGTGGTACGCGTGGTCGAACACCACTACCGTGTCGCGGCCGGTGGCCCGGCGGGCGATCTTCACCGCGTTCTCCACCGCCTCGGCACCCGAGTTGAACAGCGCCGAGCGCTTCTCGAAGTCGCCCGGGGTGAGCCGGTTCAGCGCCTCGCAGACCGCCACGTACCCCTCGTACGGGGTGATCGTGAAGCAGGTGTGACTGAACGCCTCGATCTGCTCCTGCACGCCCGTCACGATGGCCGGCACGCTGTGGCCGACCGTGGTGACCGCGATGCCGGAGCCCAGGTCGATCAGCTGGTTGCCGTCCACGTCGACGACGATCGCCCCGGCCGCCCGGGCCGCGAACACCGGCATCAGGCTGCTCACGCCCGAGGCCACCGCGGCATCCCGACGGGCCGCCAGTTCCCGGGACCGGGGGCCCGGCAGCTCGGTGACCAACGAACGTTTCTGGGTGACCTCGCGCGCCGCGCCGGACTGGGGGAGGGTGGAGTCGGGCATGCGCCCAGCATAGGGTTCTTCCACCCTGTCCGATCTGGTCGGATCTTGTTCGACCGGTGCGAAGGAGCTGGCAGATGAGCACGACGACCGGCCTGGCGGCCGATGAGGCCGCGGTTCTCGACGGCGTCCCGAGCGGCCTGTTCATCGACGGCCAGTGGCGCCCGGCGGCCGACTCGGCCCGGATGGACGTCGAAGATCCTTCGACCGGTCAGGTGATTGCCCAGGTGGCCGACGCCGGGGTGGCCGACGCCCGGGACGCGCTGGCCGCGGCGGCGGACAAACAGAAGGAATGGGCGGCCACCGCGCCCCGCGATCGGGGCGAGATCCTGCGCCGGGCCTACGAGCTGATGGTGGACCGGGCCGACGACCTGGCCCTGCTGATGACCCTGGAGATGGGCAAGGCGCTGGGCGAGTCGCGGGCCGAGATCGCCTACGCCGCGGAGTTCTTCCGCTGGTTCTCCGAGGAGGCGGTGCGGGTGGCCGGGCGCTGGTCCACCGCCCCGAACGGCGCCACCCGGCTGCTCACCATGAAACAGCCGGTCGGGCCCTGCCTTTTCATCACCCCGTGGAACTTCCCCCTGGCCATGGGCACCCGCAAGATCGGCCCGGCGATCGCGGCCGGCTGCACGATGGTGGTCAAGCCCGCGCCGCAGACCCCGCTGTCGATGTATGCGCTGGCCGGCCTGCTGGCCGAGGCCGGTCTGCCCGACGGCGTGCTCAACGTGATCTCCACCTCGCGCACCCCGGAGGTGGTGGAGCCGCTGGTGCGTGACCATCGCCTGCGCAAGCTCTCGTTCACCGGGTCCACCCCGGTCGGGCGCAAGCTGGTCGAGCAGTCCGCCACCCAGTTGCTGCGGGTCTCGATGGAACTCGGTGGCAACGCGCCGTTCCTGGTCTACCCCGACGCCGATCTGGACGCCGCGGTCGACGGCGCGATGCTGGCCAAGATGCGCAACATCGGTGAGGCCTGCACGGCCGCCAACCGATTCCTGGTGCACGAGAAGGTGGCCGAGGAGTTCGCGGCCCGCTTGGCCGGGCGGATGGGGGCTCTGAAACTGGGCCGGGGTACCGAAGCAGGTGTGGACGTCGGCCCGCTGGTGGACGGTAAGTCCCGGGACAAGGTGGCCGAGCTGGTCGCCGATGCGGTCGACGCGGGCGCGAAGGTCCTGGTCGGCGGCTCAGCGGTAGGAGAACGGGGGTACTTCTACGCCCCGACCGTGCTCACCGGGGTCGAACCGGGCGCCCGGATGCTGTCCGAGGAGATCTTCGGGCCGGTCGCCCCGATCACCACCTTCCACTCCGAGGAAGAGTCCCTCGCGATGGCCAACGACACCCAGTTCGGGCTGGTCGCCTACGTGTTCACCCGGGACGTCGCGCGGTCGCTGCGGGTGGCCGAGGGCCTGGAGACCGGCATGGTCGCACTGAACCAGGGCATCGTGTCCAACCCGGCGGCTCCCTTCGGCGGGGTGAAGCACTCCGGCTACGGGCGCGAGGGCGGCGTCGAGGGGATCGAGGAGTACCTGGAGACCAAGTACGTGGGCATAGCTCTCTGACTGGCAAGATGCGCGGCATGTCTGTCGAGCGTCGTGACGTCGTGCTGCTGGGTTCCACCGGGTCGATCGGGACCCAGGCGATCGACGTGGTCAAGAACAACCCCGACCGCTTCCGGATCGTCGGCCTGGCGGCCGGCAGCCAGGTCGGTCTGCTGGCCGAGCAGGCGGCGCAGCTGCAGGTTCCGGTGGTCTCGATCGGGGACGCGTCCCGGCTGCCGGATCTCGAGGCGGCCCTGACCGCGTTCGCCGGGAAGGACCACGGCATCGAGATCCTGGCCGGCCCGGACGCCGCGGCCGAGCTCGCGGCCCGGCCCTGCGACGTGGTGCTGAACGGCATCACCGGCGCGATCGGCCTGGCGCCCACCCTGGCCGCGCTCGGCGCCGGGCACACCCTGGCCCTGGCCAACAAGGAATCGCTGATCATCGGCGGCGAGCTGGTCACGGCCGCCGCCGCGCCCGGCCAGATCGTGCCGGTCGACTCGGAGCACTCGGCCCTGGCCCAGGCGCTGCGCGGGGGGACCGCGGACGAGGTCAAGCGCCTGGTGCTGACCGCCAGCGGGGGCCCGTTCCGCGGCCGGACCCGGGCCGAGCTCTCGGCCGTCACCCCGGCCGAGGCGTTGAAGCACCCGACCTGGGACATGGGCCTGATGGTGACCACGAACTCGGCCACCCTGGTGAACAAGGGTCTGGAGGTGATCGAGGCGCACCTGCTCTTCGGCATCCCGTTCGACCGGATCGACGTGGTGGTGCACCCGCAGTCGATCGTGCACTCGATGGTCGAGTTCACCGACGGCTCGACCCTGGCCCAGTGCTCGCCGCCCGACATGCGCCTGCCGATCGCCCTGGGGATGGGCTGGCCCGCCCGGGTGCCCGGCGCCAATCCCGGCCTGGACTGGACCACGGCCTCCAGCTGGGACTTCTTCCCCCTCGACGACGAGGCCTTCCCCGGAGTGCGCCTGGCCCGGGCCGCCGGTGAGCAGGCGGGTACGTTCCCCGCCGTCTACAACGCCGCCAACGAGGAATGCGTCTGGGCCTTCCACGAGGGCCGGCTCGGCTTCACCCAGATTCTCGACGTGGTCGGCGACGTCCTGGCCGACCACACCGAGGCCGGCGAGCTCAGCATCGAAGGCGTCCTGGCCGCCGACACCTGGGCCCGTGCCCGGGCCCGCGAGCGCATGGCCCAGTAGCCGCCTCCGCCCGCCATTCACCGACAGCTACGAACCTGCCTGGTCGGTCACCGTCAGCGTCCGCAGTGGCCACCCTCGAATGTGTACACCTGGCACATCCGGTACCGGATGTGCCAGGTGTACACATCGCGTGGTGGGCTGCGCAGGCCGGTGCGGCAAACAAGGCGATGAGGCGATGAGGCGATGAGGCTAGGCAAGGCGATGAGGCGGTGCGGCAAGGCAAGGCGATGAGGTGGCAAGGCGATGAGGCGGTGCGGCGAGGCGACAAGCTGAGCCGGTCTGGTCGGACACGTCCAACTGCCCGGCCGCCGCGCTGCCGGTGGGCGAGCGCTGAGTTGGCCGGCTGGATCGGGAGGTCTGGATGCGGGTGGTCCGGAGCCTGGTGTCGGCCGATCAGAAGAGGATGGTGGCGTAGGTGCCGACGGTCTGGAAGCCGACTCGTTCGTAGGCCCGGATGGCCCTGGTGTTGTAGCCGTTGACGTAGAGCGAGACCACCGGGGCCACCTCGCGGCGCACCGACTCGACCAGCGCCGCCATCGCCGGGGCGGCCACCCCCTGGCCCCGGTAGCGCGGGTTCACCCAGACTCCCTGCACCTGAACGGCTTCCGGGACCACCGAGCCCAGCTCGGCCTTGAAGACCACGACCGGGCCGGACTCCGTCTCGTCCATCCGCACGTACGAGCGCCCGGCCGCCACCAGCCCGCTGACCTGGGCCCGGTAGACCGCCCCGCCGTCCGCCGCCACCGGCGAGTAGCCGACCTCCTCGGTGAACATCGCCACGCAGGCCGGGACCAGCAGCTCCAGCTCGGACATCTGGCTGCGCCGCACCAGCGGGTCGGGCTCCACCGAGGGCGCCGACGACATCGCCATCAGCGGCTGGTTCGCCCGGATGTCGCGGGCCGGGCCCCAGGAGGCCTGCAGGTGCTGCCACAGGCCCAGCACCATGTGCGCCGGGCCGACGATCGAGGAGCACTGCCGCCCGCTGCGCCGGGCCCGGTACGCGAACGCCTCGACTGCCTGCTCGCTGGCGTTGACCGGCACCAGGTTGGCGCCGGACCAGCAGGCCGCGCGCATCGAGCCGCCCTCGTACCAGCCCCAGATCTCGCCGCCGTGCCGGCGCGGGTCGCCGCGCAGCGCCCGCAGCCGGGCGGCCACGAACAGGTTGGCCACCGGGTCCTGGTCGCACAGCGCCAGGGCCTCTTCGACGTCGTCCCTGGCCAGAACCTTCAGCGCCGAGCGCAGCAACGTGCCATCCCCACTTGTCGTAGAACTAGCTCACGGTCACCGAAGGCGTGCCCTCGGGCGCATCATCGCCCATCTCCTCGGCGATCCGCATCGCCTCGTCGATCAGCGTCTCGACGATCTTCGACTCCGGCACGGTCTTGATCACCTCGCCGCGGACGAAGATCTGCCCCTTGCCGTTTCCGGAGGCTACTCCGAGATCGGCCTCACGCGCCTCGCCGGGCCCGTTCACCACGCAGCCCATCACGGCCACCCGCAGCGGGACCTCCATGCCCTCCAGGCCGGCGGTCACCTGCTCGGCCAGCGTGTACACGTCGACCTGGGCCCGCCCGCAGGAGGGGCAGGAGACGATCTCGAGCTTGCGCGGGCGCAGGTTCAGCGACTGCAGGATCTGGATGCCGACCTTGACCTCCTCGACCGGCGGGGCGGACAGCGACACCCGGATCGTGTCCCCGATGCCCTGGCCGAGCAGGTGACCGAAGGCCACGGCCGACTTGATCGTGCCCTGGAAGGCCGGGCCGGCCTCGGTGACGCCCAGGTGCAGCGGCCAGTCCCCGCGCTCGGCCAGCAGCTCGTAGGCCCGGACCATGACCACCGGGTCGTTGTGCTTGACCGAGATCTTGAAGTCGCGGAAGCCGTGCTCCTCGAACAGCGAGGCCTCCCAGACCGCCGACTCGACCAGCGCCTCGGGGGTGGCCTTGCCGTACTTCTCCAGCAGCCGCTTGTCCAGCGAGCCGGCGTTCACCCCGATCCGGATCGAGGTGCCGGCGTCCCCGGCGGCCTTGGCGATCTCCTTGACCTTGTCGTCGAACTGCCGGATGTTGCCCGGGTTGACCCGGACCGCGGCGCAGCCGGCGTCGATCGCGGCGAACACGTACTTGGGCTGGAAGTGGATGTCGGCGATCACCGGGATGCCGGACTTGCGGGCGATCGCGGGCAGCGCCTCGGCGTCGTCCTGACTCGGGCAGGCCACCCGGACGATGTCGCAGCCGGCCGCGGTGAGCTGCGCGATCTGCTGCAGCGTGGCGTTGACGTCGGAGGTCAGCGTGGTGGTCATGGACTGCACCGAGACCGGTGCGTCGCCGCCGACCGCGACCTTGCCGACCTGGATCTTGCGGGATTTGCGGCGCGGGTTGAGGACCGGGGGAGGTGCGGTCGGAATACCTAGACTGACGCTCATACCTGAACCGTGCCTCCTGTGAAGATTTCCCCGTGCGCAGAGCCTGTGCGAGGCGAACCCCATCGGCCGTCCAGACCTAGGGAACGGCCCGGCGGCCCAATTATGCCGAACCCAGCGAGTGCCTCTTCTCACCCACCCGGCCTCTGCACCGGATGTTCACCCGGACCGATGGGCAGGCACCCGGAATGTCCTGGCCACCAGCTGGGCCGACGGCCGACAGCCGGGCCAGGTATAAAAGTGGGCGTTCCCCGATCCGGGGCAACCACACGTGCATCAGTGCCTAGCAGGGAGTAACCGCGGGGATGAGCTACACGATCGGGGTGGTCCTGTTCGCCCTGGGCCTGCTCCTCAGCGTCGTCCTGCACGAGGCCGGGCACATGCTCGCGGCCAAGGCGTTCGGCATGCGGGTGACCCGGTTCTTCGCCGGCTTCGGCCCGACCGTCTGGTCGTTCCGCAAGGGCGAGACCGAGTACGGCTTCAAGGCGGTCCCGCTGGGCGGGTTCGTCAACATCATCGGGATGGCCCCCGGCGTCGAGGAACCCGAGGGCGAGGAGACCGAGCGCCAGGGCCGGGCGTTCTGGCAGAAGCCGCTGTGGCAGCGCACCCTGGTGCTCTCGGCCGGCTCGCTGGTCCACCTGATGATCGCCGTGATCCTGCTGGTTCCGGCGTTCTGGCTGTTCGGCATCCCGACCCCCAAGGCCCTGAACGAGACCCCGGCCGTGGTCGGCAGCGTGGCCGAGTGCGTCGTGCCCAAGTACGAGCTCACCGACCAGGGCGGGCTGCGGGCCTGCACCACCGCCGACCCGGTCTCCCCGGCCAAGCAGGCCGGTCTGCAGCGCGACGACCGGATCGTCAGCCTCGGCGGCACCGAGATCCCCTCCTACGCGGCGTTCCAGAAGGCGATCCGCGAGCAGAACGCCGGTGAGCCGGTGGAACTGGTCTACACCCGCGACGGGCAGACCCGGACCGCCCAGATCACCCTGGTCAACACCGAGCGCCCGCCGCTGGACGCCCCGGCCGGGGACACCACCACGGTGGCCACCCCGACCATCGGCATCACCAACCTGACCGAGACCACCAACGTCCACTACGGCTTCGTCGAGAGCGTGGGCAAGTCGTTCACCAGCACCGGTGACACGATCGTGGCCGGCTACGAGGCGATCGCCCGGCTGCCCAGCAAGATCAGCTCGCTGTGGAGCGCGCTGTGGGGCGCCGAGCGCTCGCAGGACGACCCGATCAGCGTGGTCGGGGCCAGCCGGATCGGCGGTGAGATCGTCGAGACCAGCGGGATCGACGGCGCCGCCACCTTCCTGGCGATCCTGGCCGGCCTGAACGTCTTCCTAGGCCTGTTCAACATGCTGCCGCTGCCTCCGCTGGACGGCGGGCACATCGCGGTGGCCTGGTACGAGGCGGCCCGGCGCAAGCTGGCGCTGCGCCGCCGGCGGCCCGACCCGGGCCCGGTCGACCGGGAGAAGCTGATCCCGGTCACCCTGGTGATCATCGCCATCTTCGGCGCGTTCACCCTGCTGACGGTGTCGGTCGACGTGGTGAACCCGATCCGGCTCAACTGAACCGCCCACCAAGGTGTCCCGCAGGCCTCAGGTGCCCACAACGTCTCAGATTTATGGACGTCGTGGGCACCTGCCGTGGTTTGTGGCACCGGAAAAGGTGGCGGGAACCGTCCTCGTGAAGGACTAGGCTCGTGAGGCTTAGGTCGAACTGCCCCAGGAGGATGAGTCAAGTGCTGCTTCGGATGTCGTCGCTGTTCCTGCGAACACTTCGCGAGGACCCGGCGGACGCCGAGGTGCCGGGTCACCGGTTGCTGGTCCGCGCCGGTTACGTGCGCCGTGCCGCCCCCGGTATCTACTCCTGGCTGCCCCTGGGCTACCGCGTCTACCAGAACGTCGAGCGCATCGTCCGCGAGGAGATGGACGCGGCCGGCTTCCAGGAGGTGCACTTCCCGGCGCTGCTGCCCCGGGAGCCCTACGAGGCCACCAACCGCTGGACGGAGTACGGCGAGAACCTGTTCCGGCTGAAGGACCGCCGGGGCAACGACTACCTGCTCGGCCCCACCCACGAGGAGATGTTCACCCTCCTGGTGAAGGACCTGTACTCGTCCTACAAGGATCTGCCGCTCTCGCTCTACCAGATCCAGACCAAGTACCGGGACGAGGCGCGGCCCCGGGCCGGCCTGCTGCGCGGGCGCGAGTTCGTGATGAAGGACAGCTACTCGTTCGACATCGACGACGCCGGTCTGGACGCCTCGTACCTGAAGCACCGCAACGCCTACATCAAGACGTTCGACCGGCTCGGCCTGCCCTTCGAGATCGTCTCGGCCACCTCGGGGGCGATGGGCGGCAGTCGCAGCGAGGAGTTCCTGCACCCCACCGAGATCGGTGAGGACACCTTCGTGCGTTGTTCCACCGGTCACTACTCGGCCAACTCCGAGGCGGTGATCACCCCCGCGCCGGAGAAGATCTCGCTGGACGGGCTGCCCGCCGCCCACGTCGAGGACACGCCGGACACGCCCACCATCGAGTCGCTGGTCAACGCGGCCAACGCGATGTTCCCCGGCCGCAACTTCACCGCCGCCGACACGCTGAAGAACGTGGTGGTCACCCTGGTGCACCCCACCGGCGAGCGCGAGCCGCTGATCGTCGGCGTGCCCGGCGACCGGGACGTGGACACCAAGCGCCTCGAGGCCGCGGTGGCCCCGGCCGAGATCGACGCCTTCGAGGCGGCCGACTTCGCCAAGCACCCCGGCCTGGTCAAGGGCTACATCGGCCCGCAGGTGCTGGGCGAGGAGTCGGCCACCGGCATCCGCTACCTGCTCGATCCCCGGGTGGTCGAGGGCACGGCCTGGATCACCGGCGCCAACGAGCCCGGCAAGCACGTGTTCGACCTGGTCGCCGGGCGGGACTTCAGCGCCGACGGCACGGTCGAGGCGGCCAACGTGGTCGAGGGCGACGCCTGCCCGGTCTGCGCCACCGAGGGCGGCGACGGCAGGCTCACGCTGGCCCGCGGCCTGGAGATCGGCCATATCTTCCAGCTCGGCCGCAAGTACGCCCAGGCGCTCGACCTGAAGGTTCTGGACCAGAACGGCAAGCTGGTCACCGTGACCATGGGCTCGTACGGTATCGGGGTCAGCCGGGCGATGGCCGCGATCGCCGAGGCGTCGTGGGACGAGAAGGGGCTGTGCTGGCCCCGCGAGGTCGCCCCGGCCGACGTGCACGTGGTGGCGCAGGGCAAGACCGGTAAGGACGACGCGGTGTTCGAGGCGGCCGAGAAGATCGCGCTGGAGCTCGAGGCCGCGGGCGTGCGGGTGATCTACGACGACCGGGGCAAGGTCTCGCCGGGGATCAAGTTCAAGGACGCCGAGCTGATCGGGGTGCCCTCGATCCTGGTGGTGGGCCGGAAGCTGGCCGACGGCGTGATCGAGTTCCGCGACCGCAAGAGCGGCGCCGAGGCCGAGGTGCCGGTGGGCGAGGCAGTGCAGCACGTGGTGGCGGCAATCCGTAGCTGAGGCGGGTAGGTGGGGTTCCATGCTTGATCTGGATCTGGCACAGCAACTGCGCAAGGCCGGTCTGGCCTGGAACCCCTTACCCGGAGACCGGTTCGTCCTGCCCGGGCGGAACATGGACGACGAGGTCTTCGTGGTCAGCCACATGGTGGTGGAGATCCACGACACCCCCGGCGGCCAGGTGATCGGCTTCAACGGCACCACCGAGTGGGCGCTGGACTCGCTGGAGCAGCGCCAGGTGGTCTGGATGCCGCGCGAGACCCAGCTGCGCGAGTTGCTCGGCGACCGTTTCGTCGGCCTGGAGAGCGTGACCGGCGGCTGGGCGGTGACCCTGCAGCTGGGCGAGGAACAGGTGCGCGAGGTGGACGCCGACGCCGAGTCGGCCTACGCCCGGGCGGTTCTCACCGTGCTGGCCGCGCTCTCGCCGAACGAGCCGGACGAGCCAGATGAGTCGGGGGAGGGGGCTTCGTGAGCCTGGAAGCGGTGATCTTCGACTGGGGCGGCACGCTCACCCCCTGGCGCGCGATCGAGCTGGGTGAGCAGTGGCGGGTGTTCGCCCGGGTCTACGCCACCGAGGACATCGGTGGATACCCCGACGGCGGCGCTCAGCTGGCCGAGCGGATGATGGCGGCCGAGAAGGAAGCCTGGGGCCGGCTACGGGACTCCGGCGCGAGCGCCCGGCTGGCCGAGGTGTTCGAGGCCGTCGGAGTTCGCTCGGACCACCCGGGCCACGACGCGGCCCGGGTGGCCTACGAGGAGTTCTGGGAGCCGCACACCTACCTCGACCCGGACGTGCCGGAGCTGTTCGCCGGGCTGCGCGAGCGCGGGCTGAAGATCGGCGTGCTGTCCAACACCATCTGGACCCGGGACTACCACCGCGGCCTGTTCGAGCGCGACGGCATCCTGCATCTGATCGACGGCGACGTGTACTCCTCCGAGATCCCTTACGTGAAGCCGCATCCCGAGGCCTTCGCGGCGGCGGTGCAGGCGGTGGGGGCGAGTTCGCCGGCGAACTGCGTGTATGTGGGCGACCGGATCTACGAGGACGTGCACGGGGCGCAGCGGGCCGGGCTGCGGGCGATCCACATCCCGCACAGCGACATCCCGCTGGACCAGCAGGTGCCGGTCGAGGTCACCCCGGACGGCACCGTCCAGCGTCTGCTCGACGTCCTGAAGCTGATCGACGAGTTCTAGCTGATCGCCGGTCGGTGAGTGCTAGACGCCCGGGTCGGCCACGGGCTTGTTGCTCCAGGCGGCCTGCCGGCGGGTGCTGAGCACCAGCAGGCCGGCCGCGGTGGACTCGACCTGGTCGTCCTCGGCCGCAGCGATCACGTCGACCGCCAGCCCGCCGAGACGCCGTTCGATCTGGGCGGCCAGGGCGGCGGCCTTGCCGGCGCTGGCCGGGACGGCGACCTTGTAGGCGGCGCCGGACTCGACCGGTTCCTGCTGTGCCTCGACCAGCATCCGCTCCAGTTCGTCGCGCTGCTGCCGGTGGGCTTCCCAGAGCGAGTTCGCCACCGTGCGGCGGGCGCTGTCCACGTGCGCGATGACCAGCGGGTAGGCGTAGAAGGCGGCGTGTTCCCCGGCGAGCAGGCGGTTCAGCGCCTCGGCTTCGCCGTCGGTGAGCTCAATGGGAGACGCTGCACTCGCCTCCGGCGTGGAAGCGCCGGTGTCGTCGGTGGTTTCCGCAGCCCCAGCCGTCCCGGTGGTGCCCTCCGGGGCCGAGGCGCCCACATCGTCTGTTGTTTGATCCTCGACCGGAGTGAGCTCGCCCAGAGCCCGACCCTTACCCACCGCCGTGCGCAACAGGTCGGCGTTGGCTGCGCAGGAGGCAGCGATCTTGTAGAGCAGCAGGGCGAATTCGGGGCTCAGACCGGCGGCGTGGGTAAGAGCCAGTCGGGCGGTGTTCCACTCGGCGGTGACCAGCTTGCCGGGGGAGGCGATGGCGCTTTCCTCGGCGGCGCTCTCACTGGGGGTAGGGCTGGAACTGGGGGTAGCTGTGGTGGCCACGGGCGAGCCGAGGGCGGTGAGCTGAGCCTCGTGCACCGCGGTGATCTGGGTCAGCAGCCTCGCCGTTGCACCCGGAATGCGGATCGCGGAGCCGTCCGGCCGGGTGCCCGAGGCCAGATTCGATGCCCCGGTGTGCAGAGCCTTGACCTGCGCCAGCACCAGCTTGACCGCTGCTTCTTCCTGCACGGTGTCGGGGTTCGGGGTGGAGGCGACGGCCGTGCCGCCCATCGCGCTGCACCCGGACAAAGCCGCCAGAGTGGTTGCGGCGCCGGTCGTGCCGAGGGTCAGGAAGATCCGGCGGTTCACACGGGCGGGGGGCGATGCGGTCACCGGGCTCAGCACCGGGGGATCATTTCATGAGACGCACGGTGCAGGTGTCGCCTCACTCTTGACAAGTCCGTGAGCACCCTCAGCAGCGGGTATGGTTGTCCGGCGGCGCGCTCCGGCAGGGCGCGCCTTCAGTCGTGTGAGTTGTCCCAACCCAATATCGAGGAGGTCGGCATGAGCGCGTCCTCCGGACACCAGGCCGACGGCGTGCGAGCACTGGCGGAACCGCTGGCCGCAGACGCCGGGCTCGTGATCGAGAACGTCACCGTGACCCCCGCCGGCAAGCGCCGGGTGCTGCGGGTCACCGTGGATCTCCCGGAGACCGAGCTCGGGGGTGTGCCGATGGACTCGGTCGCCACCGTCTCGCAGACCATCTCCGAAGCGCTGGACGCCAGCGCCGTGATGGGCGGCATGCCCTACGTGCTGGAAGTCAGCTCACCCGGCGCCGACCGGCCGCTGACCGAGCGGCGGCACTGGCTGCGGGCCCGCAAGCGCCTGGTCCGCACCCTGCCCGCCGCCGGCGCGACCGCGCAGACCGGCCGGCTCAGCGACGTGACCGACGCCGGCATCGTGCTGGACGAGGAGCGGACCGTGCCCTGGGCCGAGATCACCGGCGGCCGGATCGAACTCGAGTTCGGCCACCCGGACGACTTCGCCGGCCTGGAAGAGGCCGATGACGACGATGAAGACGAGAACTAGGGGCGGACGGATGGACATCGACCTGGCGGCCCTGCGCGCGATCGAGCGCGAGAAGGAAATTCCGCTCAACACACTGGTGCAGACCATCGAGACGGCCCTGCTGCAGGCCTACCACCGGACCGAGGGTGCCAACCCGCAGGCCCGGGTGGAGCTGGACCGCCGCAGCGGGCACGTGGTGGTCTGGGCCCGCGAGCTGGACGAGACCGGGGCGATCCGGCGCGAGTGGGACGACACCCCGGTGGGTTTCGGCCGGATCGCGGCGACCACCGCCCGGCAGACGATCCTGCAGCGGCTGCGCGACGCCGAGGACGAGCAGGTGCTCGGCGAGTTCCAGGGCCGCGAGGGCGACATCATCTCCGGCATCGTGCAGCAGAGCTCCGACCCGCGGATGGTGCACGTCGACCTCGGCACGATCGAGGGGATCCTGCCGCCGGCCGAGCAGGTGCCGGGGGAGAGCTACCCGCACGGCACCCGGCTGCGCTGCTACGTGGTCGGGGTGCGCAAGGGCCTCAAGGGCCCGGCCATCACCCTCTCGCGCACCCACCCCAACCTGGTGCGCAAGCTGTTCGCCCTGGAGGTGCCCGAGGTCGCCGACGGCACCGTGGAGATCGCGGCGCTGGCGCGTGAGGCCGGTCACCGTTCCAAGGTCGCGGTGCGGGCCACCGTGGCCGGGGTGAACGCCAAGGGCGCCTGCATCGGGCCGATGGGCCAGCGGGTGCGCGCGGTGATGACCGAACTGCGCGGCGAGAAGATCGACATCGTCGACTTCAACGACGAGCCGGAGCAGTTCGTGGCCAGCGCGCTGTCCCCCGCCCGGGTCTCGTCGGTGCAGGTCCTGGACCTGGACGCGCGCTCGGCCCGGGTGATCGTGCCGGACTACCAGCTGTCCCTGGCGATCGGCAAGGAAGGCCAGAACGCCCGGCTGGCGGCCAAGCTGACCGGCTGGCGGATCGACATCCGCTCGGACACCGCCGAGACCGGTGGGGGCGCCGGCGGGACCGGTTCCGCGGCCGGTCCGGAGAACGGCTGAGCAAGCGTTGGTCGACCCTGGGAACAATCCGGCGCCGTCCGGGGCTATGATTTCAGGGGCCGGTCACGCGGCCACGAATCCCGAGCCGTCGTCCTCGTCCCGAAACGGGCCGATCCGGACGTGCGTGGGATGTCGTGAACGCGCTCTCCGGTCCGACCTGTTGCGAGTGGTCGCGGCGGAACTCGGCGGCAAGTGGTGCGCCGTCCCCGATCCCGGCCATAAGCTGTCCGGCAGAGGTGCCTCGTTGCACCCCCAGCTGAGCTGTCTTGAACTCGCCGAACGCCGCCGGGCGTTCCCCCGGGCCCTGCGCCGGGGGGGACCGCTGGACGCGGTTCAGGTCCGTGAGTTCGTCACAGCACAGGCGTCAGAAGTGTCCTTAACGAGAATGGGTCAAACGCTATGAGCAGCATTCGCAAGGCGGGTTCGGCGCTGTGAGCACCCGATGAGCGCGCTCCGATGAGCACCCCTTCACCGTAACGACGGTCCGTAGCCTCCTCCTGGCTCGGGCCGAGACAGGAGAGATGTGGCAAAGGTCCGGGTCTACGAGCTCGCCAAGGAGCTCGGAGTCGACAGCAAGACCGTACTGAGCAAGCTGCAAGACATGGGCGAATTCGTCCGCTCCGCTTCGTCCACCGTCGAGGCTCCCGTGGTGCGGCGTCTGCGTGACGCGATGCCCGCCGCCGACGGAGCCGGTGGTCGCAAGCCCGCCAAGCCCGCGCCGCGGCCCAAGCCGGCGGCGCCGTCCCCGGCCGCCGCCGCTCCGGCCCCGGCTGCCCCGGCCCGTCCGGGTCCGTCCCCCGCGCGTCCCGCTGCTCCGGCAGCACCGGCCGCGGCGACCCCCAGCCCGGCCCCGGCAGTCAAGCCCGGCCCCGCGCCGAGCGCGCCGGCGCCCAGCGAGGCACCGTTCTCCGCCCCGGCTGCGGCCGAGGCCCCGGCAGCTCGGCCCACCCCGGGTCCGGCTGCTCGTCCCAGCGCACCCACTCCGGGTCCGCGTCCCACCCCGGGTCGTCCCGGCCCGTCCGAGCGTCCGGCCGCCGCGAGCGCCCCGGCGCCCGAGCGCGGGCCGCGCCCGGAACCCCGCGGCGACCGTGGCCCGCGTCCGGGCGGCGACGCCCGTCCGGGTCCCGGCGGTGCCCGTCCGCAGGCTCCCCGGGGCGAGCGCCCCGAGCGTGGTGACCGTGGTCCCCGTCCGGGTGGCGACGCCCGTCCGGGCCCGCGTCCCGGCGCGCCCCGTCCCGGCAACAACCCCTTCGCCTCCTCGCAGGGCATGCCCCGTCCGGGCGGCCGGGGTGGCGACGGCGGCCCGCCGCGTCCGGGTAACAACCCGTTCGCCTCGGCCCAGGGCATGCCGCGCCCGCAGCGCGGCCCGCGTCCCGAAGGTGGCGGCGGTCGTCCCGACGCTCCCGCTGCTCGTGGCGGCGACGCCGGTGACCGTCCGGCACCCCGTCCGGGCGGCCCGCGGCCCAGCCCGGGCAACATGCCCAACCGCCCGAACCCGGGCATGATGCCCGGCCGCACCAGCGTCGGGCGTCCCGGCGGCGGTGGCGGCGGCGGTCGTCCCGGTGGTCCGGGTCGTGGTGGCCCCGGTGGTGGCGGCGGTGGCCGCGGCGGCTTCGGCGGTCGTCCCGGTGGCGGTCCTGGTGGCCCCGGTGGTGGCGGCGGCGGTTTCGCCGGTCGTCCCGGTGGTGGCGGCCGGGGTGGCCGTGGTGGCACGCAGGGCGCGTTCGGTCGCGCCGGTGGCCGTCCGGTCCGGGGCCGTAAGTCGAAGCGTCAGCGGCGTCAAGAGTTCGAGAGCATGGCGGCACCGGCACCCGGTGGCGTCACGGTTCCCCGCGGCGACGGCACCACGATCGTCCGCCTGCGCCGCGGCTCCTCGCTGACCGACTTCGCGGACAAGATCAACGCGAACCCGGCCAGCCTGGTCACCGTGCTGTTCCACCTCGGTGAGATGGCCACGGCGACCCAGTCGCTGAACGAGGAGACGTTCGACGTCCTCGGTGAGGAACTGGGTTACGTGATCCAGGTCGTCTCCCCGGAGGACGAGGACCGCGAGCTGCTGGGCACGTTCTCGATCGACATCGAGGGCGAGGCCGAGGCCGACGAGGAGTTCCTCGTGGCGCGGCCGCCGGTGGTGACCGTGATGGGCCACGTCGACCACGGTAAGACGAAGCTGCTGGACGCGATCCGGCAGACCGACGTGGTGGCCGGCGAGGCCGGTGGCATCACCCAGCACATCGGTGCGTACCAGATCCACACCATGCACGAGGACGTGGACCGCGCGATCACCTTCATCGACACCCCGGGTCACGAGGCGTTCACCGCCATGCGGGCCCGTGGTGCGAAGGTCACCGACATCGCGGTGCTGGTGGTCGCGGCCGACGACGGCGTGATGCCGCAGACGATCGAGGCGCTCAACCACGCCCAGGCGGCGGACGTGCCGATCGTGGTGGCGATCAACAAGGTGGACAAGGAAGGCGCGAACCCGGACAAGATCCGGCAGCAGCTGACCGAGTACAACCTGGTCGCCGAGGAGTACGGCGGTGACACGATGTTCGTCGAGGTCTCGGCCAAGCAGCGGCTCAACATCGACGGTCTGCTCCAGGCCGTCCTGCTGACCGCCGATGCCGCGCTGGACCTGCGGGCCAACCCGGACAAGGACGCCCGCGGCGTCGCGATCGAGGGCAACCTCGACCGTGGTCGCGGTCCCGTCGCCACCGTCCTGGTGCAGTCCGGTTCGCTGCACATCGGTGACTCGATCGTGGCCGGCACCGGCCACGGCCGGGTCCGCGCGATGATCGACGAGCACGGTGAGTCGGTCGAGGTGGCCACGCCGTCCCGTCCGGTCATGGTGCTCGGTCTGACCAGCGTGCCCGGCGCCGGTGACACCTTCCTGGTGGCCCCGGACGACCGCACCGCCCGGCAGATCGCCGAGAAGCGTGAGGCGATCGAGCGGAACGCGGCCCTGGCCAAGTCCCGCAAGCGGATCAGCCTCGAGGACTTCACCAAGGCCCTCGAGCAGGGCAAGGTCGAGACCCTCAACCTCATCCTCAAGGGTGACGGCGCGGGTTCGGTCGAGGCCCTGGAAGATGCGCTGCTGCAGATCGACGTCGGCGAAGAGGTCGAGCTTCGGATCATCGACCGTGGTGTCG
Organism: Kineosporia babensis; assembly: GCF_021129305.1. Classification (GTDB taxonomy): domain Bacteria; phylum Actinomycetota; class Actinomycetes; order Actinomycetales; family Kineosporiaceae; genus Kineosporia; species Kineosporia babensis. Next base: position 184,499 of record NZ_JAJOMB010000013.1, read on the forward strand.
GTGCGATCACGAAGAACAACATCAACCTCGCCGTGGCCTCCAACGCGATCATCATCGGCTTCAACGTGAAGTCCGAGGGCCAGAACGCGGAGTACGCCGACCGCGAGGGTGTCGACCTGCGCTTCTACTCGGTCATCTACCAGGCGATCGAAGAGGTCGAGGCCTCGCTCAAGGGCCTGCTCAAGCCCGAGTACGAGGAGGCGGAGCTGGGTACCGCGGAGATCCGCGAGATCTTCCGCTCCAGCCGCTTCGGCAACATCGCGGGTTGCATCGTTCGCACCGGGGAGATCCGGCGCAACAGCAAGGCGCGGGTGCTGCGCGGTGGCAAGATGATCGCCGAGGGCCTGACGATCGAGTCGCTCAAGCGGTTCAAGGACGACGCGACCGAGGTTCGCGAAGGGTACGAATGTGGTATCGGGCTGGGGTCGTTCAACGACATCCAGAACGAGGACATCATTCAGACCTACGAGATGCGCGAGAAGGCTCGGGCCTGATCCGGTGATCGGGCGGCCGGTCCTTCGCGGACCGGCCGCCCGGCTCCTTTCTGGAGGTCAGTCGTGTACGTCGGGTCGTTGACCCTGGACCTGCTGCTGGGCGACGTCCACTCGCTCAAGGAGAAGCGGTCGGTGATCAAACCGGTCGTGGCCGAGCTGCGCCGTAAGTTCGAGGTGCACGCGGCCGAGACCGGTGATGCCAATCTGCACCGGCGCGCCGAGATCGGCGTCGCCCTGGTCTCCTCGGACGCCGGTCAGTGCCAGCAGGTCCTGGAGTCCTGCGAGCGTCTGGTCGCCTCGCGGCCGGAGCTGCAACTGCTCTCCGCCCGGGTCCGGGTGTGGAGCGACGAAGACGAGTAACCCCGTATCCCTGGGGTGAGTGAAGAGCGAAGAGCGGAACGAGAGATGACCGACACGGCACGGGCACGCAAGCTGGCGGACCGGGTGCGCGAGGTGGTGGCCGAGGCCCTGGAGAAGCGGATCAAGGACCCGCGGCTGGGCTTCATCACGGTCACCGACGCCCGGGTGACCGGCGACCTGCAGCACGCCACGGTCTTCTACACCGTGTACGGCGACGACGAGGACCGCGCCTCCACCGCCGCCGCGCTGGAGAGCGCCAAGGGTGTCCTGCGCTCCGAGCTGGGCAAGCGGGTCGGGATCCGGCTCACCCCCACGCTGGAGTTCGTGGCCGACGCGCTGCCTGAGAACGCCGCGGCGATGGCCGACCTGATCAAGGTCGCCAACGAGCGGGACGCCGAGGTGGCGGCGCTGGCCAACGGCGCCAAGTACGCCGGTGAGTCCGACCCGTACAAGAAGCCCGCGGTGGCCGAGGACGACGAGGACGAGGACGACGGCGCGTGAAGTCCCGGGAGCCGGGCCCCAGCGGCCTGGTGATCGTGGACAAGCCGGCCGGGATGACCTCGCACGACGTGGTCTCCCGGATCCGGCGGCTGGCCGGTACCCGGCGGGTGGGGCACGCCGGCACGCTCGACCCGATGGCCACCGGTGTGCTGGTGATCGGGGTCGAGCGGGCCACCCGGATGCTGACCTACCTGGTCGGTGCGGACAAGGCCTACTCGGCCACGATGCGCCTGGGCGTCGGCACGATCACCGACGACGCCGAGGGTGAGGTGTCCGCCGCTCCCGGTCAGGCCGAGCTGAGCCTGGCCGAGCTGGACGCGGCCGCGCAGTTCCTGCGCGGCAGCATCCAGCAGGTGCCCAGCTCGGTCAGCGCGATCAAGAAGGACGGCAAGCGGGCCTACGCCCGGGTCCGCGAGGGCGAAGAGGTCAAGCTCGAGCCGCGCCCGGTAACCGTCTCGGCGCTGCGGGTGCTGGCGGCCCGTCCGGTGCAGCACGAGGGCGTTGCGGCGCTCGACGTGGACGTGGACGTGGTCTGCTCGTCCGGCACCTACATCCGGGCCCTGGCCCGCGACCTGGGTGCCGCCCTGGGCAGCGCCGGGCACCTGACCGCGCTGCGGCGCACCCGGGTCGGCCCGTACCGCCTGGAGGGCTCGCACACCCTGCCGGCATTGGAGGAGTCGTTCCGGCTGCTGCCGATCGCCGATGCCGCCCGCACCGCCTTCACCGGCCGCGACCTCACCGAGGACGAGGCCCGCAAGCTGGCCCACGGGCAGCGGCTGGAGGCCAGCGAACTGGGCCCCGGGCCGGTCGCGGCGTTCGCGCCGGACGGCTCACTGGTGGCCCTGATCGCCGATGCCGGGCTCACCGCCCGGCCCCTGGTCGTCCTCACCGGCTGAGGGCCGCGAAGGCTCTTGCCCGGAGGCTGCCAAGGCTCCTGCCCTGAGGCCGTGAAGGCTCCCGCTCTGGCCGCGAGCAGGTGGCTTCCTCACCGGGACCAGCCCGGTGAGGAACCCGCCGAAGGTCAGCTGGAGGTGCCGGCCAGCGTCTTCTCGTCGCTGGTCTGCGTCGCGGCCTGGCTGCACGGCCACACGGTCCCGCACACGGTGCAGAAGCCTCCGCCGCTGCTGTGCATGAAGGTCTCGAGGGCTCGTTGGGCAGGCATCGGGGCCCGGCCGGCGACATGCTGACTGTTCATGGTGAGGTCCTTCGTGGACGTGACGAACTGAACTGACGAACCGATCGCTGCCTTGCATCGCTGCCGCCGCTCGGATTGTTACGTTGCTCTCACGACGACCGAGCGATTTCACCACATCGGAGCACCGAACGTGGAACTGAAGTACCCACCTGGCAGAGTTGTCCCGTGAAGCAGAGCCCAATGCACGTGTGGCGCAGTCTCGGCGAGGTGCCGCCCGGCTTCGGTCCCTCGGCGGTGACGATCGGCAACTTCGACGGGGTGCACCGCGGTCACCTGGCCGTCCTGGGCCGGACCGTGCAGGCGGCGGCCGCGCACGGGCTGCGCTCGGTGGCGATCACCTTCGCCCCGCACCCGCTGGCCGTGCTGCATCCCGAGCGCGCCCCGCAGCCCCTGTCCACGCCGGCCCACCGCCTGGAACTGCTCAGCTACACCGGGATCGACGCGGTGCTGATGCTGGAGTTCACCCACGAGCTGGCGCAGTGGAGCCCGCGACGGTTCGTCCAGGAGGTGATGGTGGACGCGCTGGCGGCCCGGCAGATCGTGGTCGGCTCGGACACCCGCTTCGGCCGGCGCAACGCCGGGGACATCGGCACCCTGCGCGAGTTCGGCACCGAGATGGGCTTCGAGGTGGACGAGGTGGCCGACCTCAAGGGCGCCGACGCCTCCCGCCGCTGGTCCTCCACCCTCGCCCGGGAACTGATCGCCGGCGGCGACGTCCGCGACGCCACCGAGGTGCTGGGCCGCCCGCACCGGGTCACCGGCGTGGTCGTGCACGGTGACCACCGGGGCCGCGAGATGGGCTTCCCCACCGCCAACATGACCACCGACTCGATCGGCGCGGTGCCTTCCGACGGGGTGTACGCGGGCTACCTGGTGCGCCCGGGCGAGCACGGCGAACCGGCCGCGGACCCGGAGCACGACACGGGGGAGCGGCTGCCGGCGGCGATCTCGGTCGGCACCAACCCCACCTTCGACGGCGAGGAGCGCCGGGTCGAGGCGTACGTGCTCGATCGCGACGACCTGGACCTGTACGGCGAGCGGATCGCCGTGGAGTTCGTCGAGCGGCTGCGCCCCACCCTGCGCTTCGAGGGGATGGACGCGCTGATCAAGCAGATGAACGACGACGTGGCCCGCTGCCGGGCCGTGCTCGGCGTCAGCTCCCCGGCCTGACCTGAGCAGTTGCCTCCCGGGCCGGAGGGCCTGATTGGGTTCGGAAGGCTCCGCACTGTTACCGTGGTCGCTGCCGTTAGATCGGCCGCGGAACCAGAGTGCCCGGGTGGATCTGCCCCGGACGCCGCGCAGCGAATTCACGAGGAGATCGAGTGCCGCTCGACGCCGAAACGAAGAAGAAGATCATCGCGGAATACGCGACTGTCGAGGGTGACACCGGTTCTCCCGAGGTCCAGATCGCGATGCTCTCGCAGCGGATCAAGGACCTGACCGAGCACCTCAAGGAGCACAAGCACGACCACCACAGCCGGCGTGGCCTGCTGCTGCTGGTCGGCCAGCGCCGCCGGCTGCTCAAGTATGTCCAGAAGAAGGACATCACCCGCTACCGGGCGCTGATCGAGCGCCTGGGCCTGCGCCGCTAGTACCTCCGAGGCCGTGACCGGATCTTCCGGGCACGGCCTCTTCGGTGTGTCGCCCCGTACGGCCGGCCCGCCGATGCCCGATCATCGGGTCATCGGTGGGCCACAGCACCATCGAGTACCAAAGACGAACTGCACTCAGGAGGGGTCGGCGAGACCCGGTTACCGGTCCTCGGTAGTGGCCTCCGCGCACTGCACCGCCCCTCGGGCGAGTGCCTCGCGTGGGCCTCGATCGAAGACCGGAAAGACAGACCACGGCTCGGCGCACCACTCCTGAACCGGATCGCGGTGGCTGGTTCCACCGCGCACGAACAGGAGAGTGCCCCTTGGAGGGTCCCGAGATCACCGCCGCCGAAGCCGTCATCGACAACGGCTCGTTCGGCAAGCGCACCGTCCGCTTCGAGACCGGCCGGCTGGCCAAGCAGGCCGCCGGCTCGGTCGCCGTGTACCTGGACAACGACACGATGCTGCTGTCGGCCACCTCGGTCGGCAAGCAGCCGAAGGACCAGTTCGACTTCTTCCCGCTGACGATCGACGTCGAGGAGCGGATGTACGCGGCCGGGAAGATCCCCGGCTCGTTCTTCCGGCGTGAGGGCCGGCCCAGCACCGAGGCGATCCTGGCCTGCCGGCTGATCGACCGCCCGCTGCGCCCGACCTTCGTCAAGGGCCTGCGCAACGAGGTCCAGGTGGTCATCACCGTCCTCGCGCTCAACCCGGACGACCCGTACGACGTGGTCTCGATCAACGCCGCGTCGCTGTCCACCCAGCTGTCCGGCCTGCCCTTCTCCGGCCCGATCGGCGGCGTGCGGATCGCCCTGATCGACGGCCAGTGGGTGGCCTTCCCGCGCCACTCCGAGATCGAGCGCGCGGTGTTCGACATGGTCGTGGCCGGCCGCGTGGTCAAGGCCGAGGACGGCTCCGACGACGTCGCCATCATGATGGTCGAGGCCGAGGCCACCGAGGGTTCCTGGACCCTGATCAAGGACCAGGGCGTCAGCGCCCCGACCGAAGAGGTCGTCGCGGCCGGGCTCGAGGCGTCCAAGCCGTTCATCGCCGAGCTGTGCCGGGCCCAGGCCGAGGTGGCCGCCGCCGCGGCCAAGCCGACCGCCGAGTTCCCGCTGTTCCTCGACTACCAGGACGACGTGTACGCCGCGGTCGAGTCCGCCGTCGCCGAGGACGTGGCGCAGGCCCTGACCATCGCCGGCAAGCAGGAGCGCGAGAACCGGCTGGACGAGCTCAAGGACGGCGTGAAGGCCAAGCTGGCCGCCGACTTCGAGGGCCGGGAGAAGGAGATCTCCGCGGCCTTCCGCTCGGTCAACAAGAAGCTGGTGCGCCAGCGCATCCTCAAGGACAAGGTCCGGATCGACGGCCGGGGCCTGGCGGACATCCGTCAGCTCGGCGCCGAGGTCGAGGTCCTGCCCCGGGTGCACGGCTCGGCCCTGTTCGAGCGCGGCGAGACCCAGATCATGGGCGTCACCACGCTGAACATGCTGCGGATGGAGCAGCAGCTGGACACCCTCTCCCCGGTGACCCGCAAGCGCTACATGCACAACTACAACTTCCCGCCGTACAGCACCGGTGAGACCGGCCGGGTGGGCTCGCCCAAGCGCCGCGAGATCGGTCACGGCGCGCTGGCCGAGCGTGCGCTCGTGCCGGTTCTGCCCAGCCGGGAAGAGTTCCCCTACGCGATCCGTCAGGTCTCCGAGGCCCTCGGCTCCAACGGCTCCACCTCGATGGGCTCGGTCTGTGCCTCCACCCTGTCGATGCTGAACGCCGGTGTGCCGCTGCGCGCCCCGGTCGCCGGCATCGCGATGGGCCTGGTCTCGGACACCGTGGACGGCAAGACCGAGTACGCGGCGCTGACCGACATCCTGGGTGCCGAGGACGCTTTCGGTGACATGGACTTCAAGGTCGCCGGTACCTCGGAGTTCGTCACCGCGATCCAGCTGGACACCAAGCTCGACGGCATCCCGGCCTCGGTCCTGGCCGCCGCGCTGACCCAGGCCCGTGAGGCCCGGCTGCACATCCTCGACGTGATGAGCGAGGCGATCGACCGCCCGGACGAGATGTCCCCGCTGGCCCCGCGCGTGATCAGCGTGAAGGTCCCGGTCGACAAGATCGGCGAGGTCATCGGCCCCAAGGGCAAGATGATCAACCAGATCCAGGACGACACCGGCGCCGACATCTCGATCGAGGACGACGGCACGGTGTACATCGGTGCGGTCGACGGCCCCTCGGCCGAGGCCGCCCGGACGGCGATCAACGCGATCGCCAACCCGACCATGCCGGAGGTCGGGGAGCGCTACCTGGGTACCGTCGTGAAGACGACGACCTTCGGTGCGTTCGTCTCGCTGGTGCCGGGCAAGGACGGTCTGCTGCACATCTCGCAGATCCGCCGGATGGTCGGCGGCAAGCGGGTGGAGAACGTCGAGGACGTGCTCAGCATCGGCCAGAAGGTCCAGGTCGAGATCGCCGAGATCGACCCGCGGGGCAAGCTCTCGCTGGCGCCGGTCCTGGAGGAAGAGACCGAGGGCAAGGGCGACGCGGCCGACGCGACCGCCTGACATGACGGCGATCCCTCTGCCGCTGGTCGCAGCGGGAACCACCGGCTCGACCCAGACCATCGCCGGGCAGGAGGGCGGGGCACTCGTGCGCCGCACCGTCCTGCCCGGCGGGGTCCGGGTGCTGTCCGAGGCGATGCCCGGGCTGCGCTCGGCCACCATCGGGTTCTGGGTCGGCGTGGGTTCGCGCGACGAGACCACCGGTCACCACGGTTCCACCCACTTCCTCGAGCACCTGCTGTTCAAGGGCACCACCCGGCGCAGCGCGATGGACATCGCCACCGCGTTCGACGAGGTGGGCGGTGAGTCCAACGCCGTCACCGGCAAGGAACACACCTGCTACTACGCCCGGGTGCTCGACGAGGACCTGCCGATGGCCGTCGACGTGCTCTGCGACATGGTCACCGGCGCCCGTCTGGACGCCGGGGACGTGGAGAACGAGCGCGGGGTCATCCTCGAAGAGCTCGCGATGAACGACGACGACCCCGCGGACGTCGTGCACGAGCGCTTCGCCGAACTGGTGCTCGGGCAGCACCCGCTGGGCCGGCCGATCGGCGGTACCCCGGAGACCATCCGGGCCGTCGTGCGGGACAACATCGCCGAGCACTACGCTGAGCACTACAAGGCACCGGGCCTGGTGGTCACGGTGGCCGGGGGAGTGGACCACGACAAGGTCTGCGAACTGGTCTCCGCGAGCCTGGCGCGTTCCGGGTGGCACCTCGACTCCGACCGCACCCCGCACGCCCGGCGTGGAATCACCCACCCGGAGCGGGAAAAGGCCATCGTCACGGCGGACGGCCTGCCGCACCGCTCGATCGTGGTCAACCGGCCCACCGAGCAGGCGAACGTGGTCATCGGCACCACCTCCCTGGTGGCCACCGACCCGCGGCGCTACGCGATGTCGGTGCTCAACGCCGTGCTCGGCGGGGGGATGAGCAGCCGCCTGTTCCAGGAGATCCGTGAACAGCGGGGCCTGGCCTACGCGGTCTACTCGTTCGCCTCGGGCTATTCCGACTCCGGCTACTTCGGTCTCTACGCGGGATGCACGCCGTCCCGGGTGGACGAGGTGGTCGCCCTGATGGTCGCCGAGCTGCGCCGTCTGGCGGCCGACGGGCTGCCGGAGGACGAGCTCGTCCGGGCGCACGGCCAGCTGGCCGGGGGCCTGGTGCTGGGCCTGGAGGACACCGGTTCGCGGATGTCGCGTCTGGGTAAGGCGGAGCTGGTGCACGGCGAGTACCTCGGGCTCGATCGGGCGCTGGAGCGCATCCGCTCGGTCACCACCCAGGACGTCCAGTCGCTGGCCGACGACCTGGCCTCCCGTCCGCTGACTCTGGCAGTGGTGGGGCCGTTCGATCCGGAGCGCACCTTCCGGATCTCCTGAGTCCGCTCAGAACAAAGGACGCTGTCCCCGGGTACCCGGGGACAGCGTCCTTTGTTGGTTCGGAAGCCCGAAACAGACCGACCCACAACCGCAACGGCCCGTTCGTTGACCCTCGCCCAGGGCGGTGCTGGACTTGGCGTTTCGGATCAGCTGCGGAGGGGCGCGCCATGACTAGGTACGGGCAAACCGTCCGGGGTGTCACGTACCAGTTCGACGGCCTGGTCGATCTGATGGCCAAGGCCACTCCGGCCCGTTCCGGGGACGAACTCGCGGGGTGCGCGGCCACCAGTGACGCCGAGCGGGTGGCCGCCCAACTCACGCTGGCCGACGTCCCTCTGCAGCAGTTCTTGGACGAGCCGTTGGTGCCGTACGAGACCGACGAGGTCACCCGTCTCATCTTTGACTCCCACGACCGCGCGGCGTTCCAGCCCGTGGCTTCACTGACCGTAGGCGCCTTTCGCGACTGGCTGCTCGACCTGGTTCCCCGTGCCGACTCAGGCGCAGTACTCACCGCGCTGGCTCCCGGCCTTACCCCGGAGATGGTGGCGGCGGTCAGCAAACTGATGCGCAACCAGGATCTGATCGCCGTAGCCCGGGCCACCCGGGTCACCTCGGCCTTCCGCTCCACGATCGGGCTTCCGGGTCGGCTGGCCACCCGCCTGCAGCCGAATCATCCGACGGACGATCGCCGTGGCATTGCGGCGGCCACGCTGGATGGTCTGCTGCTGGGTTGCGGAGACGCCGTGATCGGCGTGAACCCGGCCGGCGACTCACCGCAGACCTGCGCCGACCTGCTGCACCTGATCGACGAGATCCGCTCCACCTACGAGATCCCCACCCAGTCGTGCGTCCTTACCCACGTCTCCACCACGATCGGGCTGATCGAGGCGGGCGTTCCGGTCGACCTGGTGTTCCAGTCGGTGGCGGGGACGCAGGCGGCCAACCAGGGGTTCGGCGTGACGCTGTCGATGCTGCGCGAGGGGTACGAGGCCGGGCTGTCGCTGGGGCGCGGAACCGTCGGGCAGAACGTGATGTACATGGAGACCGGCCAGGGGTCGGCGCTTTCGGCCGACGCGCACCGGGGAGTGGGCGGGCGGCCGGTGGACCAGCAGACGCTGGAGGCACGGGCCTACGCGGTCTGCCGGGAGTTCAAGCCCCTGCTGGTGAACACAGTGGTGGGGTTCATCGGCCCGGAGTACCTGTACGACGGCAAGCAAATCGTGCGGGCCGGGCTGGAGGACCACTTCTGCGGGAAGCTGCTGGGTCTGCCGATGGGTGTGGACGTTTGCTACACCAACCACGCCGAGGCCGATCAGGACGACATGGACAACCTGCTCACCCTCCTGGGGGTGGCCGGGTGCTCCTTCGTCATTGCGGTTCCCGGCGCCGACGACGTGATGCTGGGGTACCAGAGCACCTCCTTCCACGACGCCTTGTTCGTTCGGCAGGCGCTGGGTCTGCGGCCGGCGCCCGAGTTCGAGGCCTGGCTGGAGGGACTGGGAATGATGGACGGGGGAGGGCGCGTGCTTCCGGTCGAGCCCTCCGCTTCCGCGCTGCGTTCGCTGACGGGGGTGGCTTCGCGGTGACGGACTTCTGGACAGACCTACGGGCGACTACCCAGGCTCGGATCGGGCTCGGCCGGGTGGGAGACGGAATGCCCACGCGGCGGGTGCTGGAGTTCCGGCTGGCGCATGCCGTTGCCCGGGACGCGGTGCATGACCCGCTGGATGTGGATGCTCTGGTGGCGGATCTGGACCGACGGGGTATCAGTGCCGGCCCGGACAGGGGCAAGGCGCCCGCCTCCGGCAGCACTTCGGCGACCGACGAATCCAGTAACGGTCGTAGCCTCGGCTCCGCGATTGTGGTGACCAGCCAAGCTGCCTCCCGCGCTGAGTATCTGCGCCGCCCCGATCTCGGCCGCCTCCCCGCCGATCTCTCCGCAGTCGCACCTTCTTCTCCCGCCGACGTCGGGTTCGTCCTAGCGGACGGTCTGTCTGCCCGGGCGCTGCAAACTCACGGTCCGGCCCTGCTGGCCGCACTTATCCAGGCTCTACCCACCACGATGACGCTGGCCCCGCCGGTGATCGCTACCCAGGCCCGGGTCGGGCTGGGGGACCACATCGGCGAGGCACTCGGCGTGCAGACCGTGCTCGTTCTGATCGGCGAGCGCCCCGGCCTTTCGGTGGCGGACAGCCTGGGCATCTATCTGACCCACCGTCCCCGCCCCGGCCGAGCGGACTCCGACCGCAACTGCGTGTCGAACATCCATGCCCCGGGCGGACTTCCGTACGAGGTGGCGGCCCGGGTGGTCAGCGGACTGATCGCCGGAGCACGTCAGCTCGGCCGTTCCGGCGTGGACCTGAAAGACACCAGCCGGGAGGTCGAACTCGCTACCCCCGACACCGCGCTCTCCTAAGGGGCTGCCAGCGCAGCGTCGGCCCGTTCGGTGACCTTGGCGAGGAGCGCGACGACGGTTGCCCGTTCCGCCTCCGTGAAGCCCTCGAACAGGTAGCTGGTGATCGGTTTTACCTCCGCGGTGACCTGGCTCCACAGTTCCTGACCGCGTTCGGACAGGGCGAGCCGGCCGTCCTCCCGGCTGACCAAGAGCTTCTCTGCGAGCAGGTCGGCGACACGGCGGCGGGTCTGCTGCGGGCTGAGCCTCAATCCCTCGGTGACGAAGGCGATCAGCTCGCCCTCCGGGACGGGTTCGCCCTTGGTGCCGATGGCGTTCAGCGGGATCCAGTGCTCGAAGCTGAGTCCGGTCGGCTCGAGCCGGCGTTCCAGCAGAGCGCGGACGGCGTAGTGGGCGCGGCCGATGTCGGCGCCGTTCAGGACTGTGCTCATGGCGTACTCACTTCCCGGTCGGGTGCGGGGGTTCGAGCGGTGCTTGGAGCAGGGTGTTCAGGTCGTGCTGGAACTGCTGGGCCCGGGCGCTGCCGGCCCCACCGAGCGGTTCGAGCAGTTGCGCGATCAGGTGTTTCACCACCTGGACGGCCTGCTCGGTCACCCGGGTGCCCTCGGCGGTGAGGCGCAGTTGCCGGGCCCTGCTGTCGGCCGGATCGCTTTCGCGAGTGATCAGGCCGGCGTTCTCCAGGCTGCGCACCAGCTTGGAGATGTAGAGCGCCTCCAGGCCGGTGTGGTCGGCGAGCTGGCGCTGGCTCGGGTTGGTCTGGTCGGCCTGGAGCGCGGCGATCGAGGCCAGAGCCGAGTACTGGGCATGGGTCAGGCCGAGCGGGGCCAGGGCCCGGTCGACCGCCACCCGCCATTTCGTGGACAGCCGCCAGACCAGGTAGCCGTGCGGATGAACGGGTTCTGCGGGCACGAATTCACTGTACATGACAACAGTAGCCATGGCTACTAAACCTCTCGAATGGAGAGGCTGGTAGCTTCGCGTGCGTGATCTCGGTAGCAGTGATCGGCGCGGCCGGTCGGATGGGCAAGACCACCTGCGACGCGGTGGAGGCCGCCGCCGATCTGACGCTCAGCGCGCGGATCGGCTCCGGCGACGACCTGCTCGCCGGCCTCAAGGGTGCTCAGGTCGCGGTCGTGATGACCGGGCCCGAGGGGGTCGACGACATCGTGGCGACCTGCGTGGAGCAGGGCGTGCACGCCGTGGTCGGCACCACCGGCTGGACCGAGGCCGGCCTGGCCAAGGTGCAGGCTGCGCTGGCCTCGAAGCCGGAGGTGGGGGTGCTCCTGGCACCCAACTTCGCGCTCGGCGCCGTGCTGCTGATGCGCTTCGCCGCCGAGGCCGCCAAGCACTTCGAATCGGTCGAGGTGGTGGAGTTGCACCACCCGAACAAGGCCGATGCCCCCTCCGGCACCGCCCGCCACACCGCCCAGCAGATCGCCGCCGCCCGCCGCGAGGCCGGGGTAGCGCCTTCGCCCGACGCCACCACCGCCGCGCTCGACGGCGCTCGCGGCGCGGACGTCGACGGAGTGCGGGTGCACTCGGTGCGGCTGCGTGGCCTGGTGGCACACGAAGAGGTTCTGCTCGGCGGGCCGGGGGAACAGCTGACCATCCGGCACGACAGCTTCGACCGAATCTCGTTCATGCCGGGTGTGCTGCTGGCGGTGCGCCAGATCGCCGGGCGCCCCGGCCTGGTGCAGGGGCTCGAGCACTACCTCTGATCGCGGGTGGCTGCCCCGGCCGTGATGGCGATCGCGTCCTCAACCGGTCCGCGACGGTCCGGGGCACCCCACAACAGAGCGATCACCACGGCCCCGACGATGTTCAGCACCAGGAACGGCCAGACCGGCACCAGCGGATCGCCGAAGCCGCTGCTGTTCAGGCCGACCGCCACCACGTGCAGGCAGTACAGGGTCAGCGTCATCGAGCCCGCCGCGGCCAGCATGCGCAACGGCACCCGGCCCACCCGCTGGATCGGCCGCACGGCCAGCAGCGTCAGCCCGAGCACCAGCATTGAGGTGCCGATGGTGTGCACCAGGTCGGTGATCGAGCCGCTGTGGGCGATGCGGACCAGCAGCCACCAGGGGTCGTTCACCGGTGAGGTGCCGTAGAAGCCGTCGTTAGGGGTCCGGCCGTTGACCGAGTAGCGGGTCAGCAGGTCGTTGTCGATCAGGGCGCCGAAGCCACCGGCGGCCCGGACCGCGATCGTGGAGACCGCCCAGGCCCCGGCCGCGAGCGCGGCCCCGATCCCGGCGACCAGCGCGGCCACCCGCTGGTCGCGTAGCGCCAGGCGCCCCACCGCCAGCCCGGCGAACAGATAGGCCGTCCAGGTCAGCACGGGGTAGTAGCCGGTGAGCAGCAGATGCCTGACCACGTGGGCGAATTCGCCCAGCGACGACCACTCCAGGTTGTCTCCCGCCGATTCTTCGAGGCCCTGGTCACCCCGCAGCCAGTAGCTGACTACGGGCGTGGCGAGCGCTGCGGCCACCGCCGCGGCGGTCAAGGACCTCGCCCGCCACTGCAGTACCGGAATCGCAACCAGGAAGAGCAGACCGTAGTACGCCAGGATGATCGCGACCGGTGTCTCGATCATGCCCAGCGTCAGCCCCAGCGCGACCAGCGCCACGGAACGCACCAGCGTGGTCCGGCGCGTACGCGAGACCTTTTCCGGGGTAGGCCGATCACCCCCGGAGGCCAGCGCCAGACCTGCCCCGGCCAACACCGCGAACAGCGCTGCGGCCCGGCCACCCGCCGCCTCGTGGATCGCCCCCATCGCGCCCTCGTCCGACCCCGGGCCGGTCAGGATGTGCGTGGCCATCATCCCGAAGAGCGCGAAGGACCGGGCCACGTCGATCCCGGTGAGCCGCGTGCCTTTCCCGGCCGCGGTACTCGTGTCAACCACCCGCCGGAGCTCCGATCTCCGCGCCGAACCGGGCCTCCACCACCGTCTTCCCGCCCGCCCCGACGAAAGACCGCCGCGCGCCGTCCGCCACCATTCCCGCCGAGGTGAAGAACGCCACCCGCGGCAGGTCCGACTCGGGCACCCACACCGTCAGTTCACCGAGCTCGTGCTGCCGCAGGTGATCGACCACCGCCGAGAGCAGCCGCGAGCCATGCCCGGCGCGCTGGTGCGTGGGGTCGACCGCCAGTACCCCCAGCGCCCCGGTCGCGCCGTCCGCGTCCTTGTCGTCGCTCGGCGCCACGGAGGCGAAGCCGACCACCAGTTCGTCCGTGACCGCCACGAACACGCCATGTTTCGTGCTCGGTGGCCGCAGCACGGCCTCGCGCCAGACCGGGGTCAGCTCGTCGGGGGTGAGAACCGCCAGTGCCTCGGCCGGGAGCAGATCCGCGTAAGCAGTGCTCCAGGCCCGGGCCTGGATCGAGCCGATCACCGCGGGATCGCTGGCGCGGGCGGGCCGGACCAGGACGTTCGATGCCATGTCCGCATCATTCCACCCGCCGCCGAAAGCGCACCGATGCTCGTTACGCTGGCCGGTGTGGCCGACAACGATCTGCTGGGCTCCCTCGCCGGGCGCACCTTCGCCGCCGTCCTCTTCGACATGGACGGCACCCTGATCGACTCCACCCCCGCGGTGGAACGCTCCTGGCTGCGCTGGGCCGCCGAATTCAACGTGGAGATGACCTCTTTCGGCACCTGGCACGGTATCCCGGCGGCGCAGATCGTCCCCAAGTTCCTGCCCGAGGAGCAGTGGGAGGCCGGAGCCCGCCGGATCGAGCAGATCGAGACCGAGGACACCGAGGGCATCGTCGTGCTCCCCGGCGCCGCCGAAGCGCTCGCCGCCCTCCGGCCCAGCGGCCGCTCGGCCATCGCCACCTCGTGTGTGTCGGCCCTGGCCAAGGCCCGCATCGCCGCCACCGGCCTGGTGCCCCCGCAGGTCCTGGTCACCGCCGACATGGTGCCGGTGGGCAAGCCCGACCCGGCCCCCTACCTCCTGGCCGCGCAGCAGCTCGGCGTCGACCCGGCCGACTGCCTGGTGGTCGAGGACGCACCCGCCGGCCTGACCTCGGGGCGCCAGGCCGGCGCGGCCTGCCTGGCCCTGACCACCACTCACACCGCGGATCAGCTCGAGGCCGAGGCGATCGTCCCTGATCTGTCGGCCGTGCAGTTCGTGGTCACCGAGGCCGGAGTGCAGGTGCAGGCCCGATGAGCATCGCGCTGATCTGGGCCCAGGCCCACGACCGGGTGATCGGCCACGAAGGTGACATCCCCTGGCACGTGCCCGAGGACCAGGCGAACTTCCGCCGGCTGACCAAGGGCAGCGCCGTGATCATGGGCCGGGCCACCTGGGACTCCCTGCCCGAGCGCTTCCGGCCGCTGCCCGAGCGGACCAACGTGGTGCTGACCCGAAACCCGCACTGGTCGGCCGAAGGGGCCACCGTGGTGCACGACGTCCAGCAGGCCCTCCCCGCGGGGCAGGACGCCTGGGTGATCGGCGGGGGAGCGATCTACGAGCAGTTCCTCCCGCTCGCCGACCGCCTGGTGGTCACCGAGGTCGATCTGGCCGTGCCGGGGGACACCCGGGCCCCCGAAATCACCCCGGAATGGGCCGAGGAGCCTGGTCAGAGCCGCGAATGGCTCGAGTCGCGAACTGGCACCCGCTACCGGATCCTGAACTACGTGCGCCACACCAGCCCCTTAGTGTGACCTGCGTCACTTCCGTGGCCTTTTCGTAACATCGCCTGGTGCCAGGCCGATCTCTCCTGCGAGCGCTGACCCTGGTCGAACCCCCGAGCGAGCAGGGTCAGCCCTCACTGAGCGGCAAAAGCGGCCCGGGCCCCGGGCCGGGTCTGCGCCCGGTACCTTTGCGCCATGTCCGTGGAACCTGTCACTCGTTCCTTCGGTTCGGTCGGCGTCGCCATGGTCACGCCGTTCACCGTCGCCGGGGAGCTCGATCTCGATGCCGCCCAGAAGCTGGCCGTGCACCTGATCGAGGCGGGCTGCGACGCCCTGGTCGTCTCCGGCACCACCGGCGAGTCGCCCACCACGTCCGACGCGGAGAAGGAAAAGCTGCTGCGCGCCGTGATCGAGGCCACGGACGGCCGGGCCGTGATCATCGCGGGGATCGGCACCAACGACACCGCGCACACCCTCGAGCTGTCCCGCCAGGCCGCCAAGGCCGGGGCGAACGGCCTGCTCGCGGTCACCCCGTACTACTCCAAGCCCGCGCAGGCGGGCCTGGTCGCGCACTTCACCGCGGTCGCCGACGCCACCGGCCTGCCGGTCATGCTCTACGACATCCCGGGCCGTTCCGGTATCCCGATCCAGGCCGAGACCCTGCTGCGGCTGGCCGAGCACCCGCGGATCACCGCGGTGAAGGACGCCAAGGACGACCTGTACGCCGGGGCCTGGCTGCTGGAACAGACCGATCTGGAGATCTACTCCGGCTCCGATCAGCTGAACCTGCCCTGGCTCAGCGTCGGCGCCTCCGGCATGATCAGTGTGGTCGGCCATGTCGCGGCCGGGTCCTACCGGCGGATGGTTGCGGCCGTCGACGCCGGTGACCTGGTCACCGCGCGGCGGATCAACTCCGAGGTGCTGCCCGCGGTCCGCGGCGTCATGACCCGCGCCCAGGGCGCGGTCATGGCGAAGGCCGCTCTGGAACTCATGGGAGTACTGCCCACAAGAACAGTACGACTGCCGCAGACGGCGGCAACGAACGAGGAGGTAGCGCTGCTGCGCAGCGACCTCGAGGAGGCACAGCTTCTTTGAACCTGGTAATCGCAACCGGCGGACACCGTGAGGTGACCGCGTGACCAAGACCCTGAACGAGCTCGGCAAGCCCAAGGCCCCGATGAACGGCGCGCTGCGCGTGGTCGCCCTCGGCGGCCTGGGCGAGGTCGGCCGCAACATGGCCGTCCTCGAGCACAAGGGCAAGCTCCTGATCATCGACTGCGGGGTGCTCTTCCCGGAGGACCACCAGCCCGGCGTCGACCTGATCCTGCCCGACTTCGGCTACATCGCCGACCGGCTCGACGACGTGGTCGCGGTGGTGCTCACGCACGGCCACGAGGACCACATCGGCGCCGTTCCCTACCTGCTCCGGCTCAAGGAGGACCTGCCGCTGGTGGGTTCCCAGCTCACCCTCGCGCTGATCGAGGCGAAGCTGAAGGAGCACCGGATCACCCCGATCACGCTGGCCGTGAAGGAGGGGCAGAAGGAGCAGTTCGGCCCGTTCGACTGCGAGTTCGTCGCGGTCAACCACTCCATCCCGGACGCCCTTGCGGTGGCCGTCACCACCAGCGCGGGCACCGTGCTGCACACCGGTGACTTCAAGATGGACCAGCTGCCGCTGGACGGCCGGATCACCGACCTGCGGGCCTTTGCCCGGCTCGGCGAGGCCGGCGTGGACCTGTTCATGCCGGACTCCACCAACGCCGAGGTGCCCGGCTTCACCACCTCCGAGCGGGAGATCACCCCGGTCCTGAACTCGGTGTTCGCCTCGGCCGAGCGCCGGATCATCGTGGCCTCGTTCGCCTCGCACGTGCACCGGGTGCAGCAGGTGCTGGACGCCGCGCACGCGCACAACCGCCGGGTGGCCCTGGTCGGCCGCTCGATGGTGCGCAACATGGGGATCGCCCGCGACCTGGGCTACCTGACCGTGCCGCCGGGTGTGCTGATCGACATCAAGGCCGTGGGCGACCTGCCCGACGAGCGGGTGGTGCTGATGTGCACCGGCTCGCAGGGTGAGCCGATGGCCGCGCTGTCCCGGATGGCCAACCGCGACCACCGGGTCGAGGTCGGCGAGGGCGACACCGTGGTGCTCGCCTCCTCGCTCATCCCGGGCAACGAGAACTCGGTGTTCCGGGTGATCAACGGCCTGACCCGGCTCGGCGCCAAGGTGGTGCACCAGGGCAACGCCCGGGTGCACGTCTCCGGCCACGCCAGCGCCGGCGAGCTGCTGTACTGCTACAACGTGATCAAGCCGAAGAACGTCATGCCGGTGCACGGCGAGATGCGGCACCTGGTGGCCAACGGCGAGCTCGCGGTCAAGACCGGGGTGCCGCGCAAGAACGTGCTGGTCGCCGAGGACGGCGTGGTCGTCGACCTGATCGACGGCAAGGCCTCGATCGTCGGCAAGATCGACTGCGGCTACGTCTACGTGGACGGTTCCACCGTCGGCGAGATCACCGAGGCCGACCTGAAGGACCGCCGGATCCTCGGTGAGGAGGGCTTCATCTCGATCATCGTGGTGGTGGACCCCTCCAGCGGCAAGGTGGTGGCCGGCCCGGAGATCCACGCCCGTGGGTTCGCCGAGGACGAGGCGGTGTTCGACAAGGTCCGCCCGCGGATCGTCGACGCGCTGCGGGACGCGGCCAGCAACGGCACCAACACCGACACCCACCAGTTGTCGCAGATCGTGCGCCGGGTGGTCGGCCGTTGGGTGAACGAGTCCTACCGGCGGCGGCCGATGATCATCCCGTTGGTCATCGAGGCCTGACCCTCTGATGTTGTGCGCCGGCGGCGCGGTGGTGGACCTCAAGGTCCGCTTCACCGCGCCGCCGGTTTTTGGGACGTCCAACCCGGGGACGGGGGTCAGCTCGCTTGGTGGGGTGGCCAGGAACGTCGCGGAGAATCTGGCCGTGCTCGGGATCCCGGTCGAGTTGCTTTCGTCAATTGGGGACGATGGTGCTGGGCAGGGTCTGCTGGCCGGACTTCGGGCGCGGGGCATCGGAACCGCACACGTCGCGGTACTGCCGGGGGAGACGACTGCGCAGTACGTGGCGCTGCTTGGTGCGGACGGCGAACTGGTCATGGGCGCCGCGGTCATGGCGGTGCTGGACCGGATCACCGTGGAGCAACTGCGAGCGGCCTGGCCTTCCGACGAGTCCGAGTGGGTGTTCTGCGACGGCAATCTTCCGGCTCCAGTACTGCAAGAAGCACTAGGTAAGCCGAACCCGGTCGCGTTCGACGCCGTCTCTACCCACAAGGTTCTGCGGCTGCCCCGAGACCTGTCCGGGTTGGCGTTGCTGAGTTGCAACCGGCAGGAGGCCCGCGCGTGGGCTGCGCATCACGGCGTACCCCGGCCATCCGACGACCGCGCCATGGCTTCGGTGTTGCTGGAGGCCGGAGCTGACGCGGTTCTGCTGACCAGGGGAGTGCAGGGGCTGGTCGTGGCCGGCCCTGGCGTGCTGGCTGAACTGCCGGCCGTGCCTGCTCAGCCCATCGATGTGACTGGCGCGGGAGATGCGCTGATCGGCGGGACCCTGGCCGGACTGGTCCGGGGAGCCGACCTGATCGAGGCCGCCCAGGCCGGGGCCGAACGGGCCGCCCGTACGGTAGAGAGCGAGCTCAGCGTCTTACCTTTGTGAACCGGCAAACGTAGGATCCAGCCTGTGGCAGAGCACTCACTTCTCGATCTCGGCCCCGAAGTCAGCGCTGCCCTGGCCGAGCACCGGCCGGTCGTCGCGCTCGAATCCACGATCATCACCCACGGCATGCCCTACCCCCGCAACCTCGACACCGCCCGCCAGGTGGAACAAGTCGTCCACGAGCACGGCGCCGTCCCCGCCACCATCGCGCTGATCGGCGGCCGGCTGAAGGTTGGCCTGGTCCAGCAAGACCTTGAAGAACTGGCTGAGCCGGGGCAGGCAGCCAAAGCCTCACGCCGCGATCTGGCCGCTCTGGTCGCCCGAAAAGCCACGGCAGGCACCACCGTCGCCGCCACCATGTACATCGCGGCGCTCGCGGGCATCCCGGTCTTCGCCACCGGCGGGATCGGCGGGGTACATCGCGGTGCCGAGGAGTCCTTCGACATCAGCGCTGACCTGATCGAGCTGGGGAGCACCCCGGTCACGGTGGTCTGCGCCGGCGCCAAGTCGATCCTTGACCTGCCGAAAACGCTGGAAGTGCTGGAGACTTATGGCGTTCCGGTGATCGGGGTGGGCACCAGCGAGTTCCCGGCGTTCTTCTCGCGGACCAGTGGCCTGCCGGTCGCGCATCGCGTGGACTCGGCGCACGAGCTGGCCGAACTGGTGGCCGCGCAGCGTTTGCTCGGACTGCCGGGCGGAGTGCTCGTGGCCAACCCGATCCCCGAGGCGGACGCTCTGGCTTCGGAACAGATCGACGGCATCATTGAGCAGGCCCTGTCCGACGCCTCCCGCCAGAGCATCCGGGGCAAGGACGTGACGCCTTTCCTGCTGGCCCGGGTCAACGAACTCACCGGCGGCCGCAGCCTGACCGCGAACGTGGCGCTCATCCAGAACAACGCAGCGCTCGCCGCCGACCTTGCGGTGGCGTTGTGCGCTCAGGAGCAGCCGAGGTCGGCCGCCTCGGACAGCGCCCGGCTGTAGGCGGAGATCCCGGCGGGGGAGAGGTGGATCGTGTCGGCGCCGAACCAGGTCTGCGCGGTGCCGAAGGCGTGCTGGTCTCCCTGCGAGCCCCAGTCGTACAGGGCGAGGCGCGGCTCGGCGTCGGCCTTCTGCCGCATCAGGGCATTGATCCGGGCAGCGGCCAACTCGAACCGATCACCGCGCGGGGTACCAGCATTGCCCTTACCCCGGGCAGCCATCGTTAGCAACACAGTGCAGTGCCCCTGCTGAGCCAGCTCGTCGAGGGTCTTCTCCAAACCGGCCAGGGTCCAGCTCAGCCTTCCCTGATACTGGACGTCGTCCGGGGCGAGACTGGACCAGTTGGCGTCGTTGGTACCCAGCGCCACCACCACGGTCCCGGCCTCACGGAGTCCCCGTAGCTCGTCGGCCATGGTGCCGTTGGCCAGTTCCAGTGCGTCCAGCTGTTCTTGCGCCGCGATCCACCGGCGGCCCCCCTGCCCGTCGATCTGCACGCGGTAACCGCGGTCGCGCAGAGCCGCCAGGAGGGGGCCGTTGGCCGGCGCGCCAGGTACTGCGGTGGGGGTGATGGAAGACGTCGGTTCGGACGTGGTCGCGCCCGGTACCGGGGAGACGGTCGGGCCGGGGGAGCTGTTCTTCGCCCCGGCCCCGGGCACGAGCTGCGCGATCAGGCTGTCCCCGATCACCGCGACTGACCCCTTGCCGCCCGCGCCCGGTCCGAAGGGGGCGGTGTACACCGTGCAAGCGCCGTCGGGGGTGACGAACCGCGGCGACAGGGAAGTCGAAACCGCTACCTGCGACAGCCCGGACAGCGTGGCCGTCACCGAGTGGTCCCAGGCGAAGTCAGCCCCGACGAGCTCGGCCGGGGCCTGGTTCCAGCGCATCTGCCAGCGATCGCCGGCCCGGTCCTGCCACTCGCCGCCGGGCAGCTTGCGCATCTGCAACTCGGTCGGCAGCACCCCCATCTGCGAGCTGACCTGCCACCCGACCCGCCACTGCTGACCGGTGGACGGATCGAGGCAGGTCGAGGCGCCGGCCTGATCGGCCTGGGCCGGCCAGGCCGGGAGCGCCTCTGGTCGCAGCTGCCGTACCCCGACCACCGTGCCGATCGCGGCCAGCACGACCAGGACCACCAGGAGCAGGGCGGTCCGGGCGAAGCGGTGATGCTGCGGGGCGCGGCCGCCCTCCGTCTCCGGCGTCGCGATCCACTGCTCCTGAGCTGGCACGGCGAAAACTCTAGGGGCGGGCCCGCAACCCCCGGACCATGCATCACGGTGTGTCACCGGCCGGTTGGGGCGGATTCCGCGACCTGCCGGTAAGGGGCCTACCCGGTCGTCGTGACCCTCGGCGTTGCACCCGTGATCCGGCGTGGCTATCGCGTAGCCTCGCCACCATGGCGACCCGTACGTCCACATCTGGCGGCAGTTCGTCGCGCTCCACCGCTTCGAAGAGTGGGTCCGGCCGGTCCCGCGGTTCCAGCGCGGCGAAAGGCCGCACGTCCAAGCCCCGCGCCACCGGGAAGACGACCGGCAAGGCGGCTGCCCGCCCAGCTGCCCGGCGCAGCGCGGCCTCCCGCCCGGCGCTGCCGTTCCGGATGGTCCGCGGCGTGTACATGGGCACCGCGCACCTGATCGGGGGAGGAGCCCGGGCGGTCGGTCAGGGTGCCCAGAACATGGATCCGGACCACCGCCGCGACGGAGTGGGCTTCATCCTGATCGCCGTAGCGATCGTGGTCGCCGCGCGGGAGTGGTGGGGCCTGCCCGGAAACGTCGGTGTCGCCGTGCACGCGGTGGTGGCCGGCACGCTCGGCCGGATCTCCCTGGTGCTGCCGTTGCTGCTGCTGATCGCCGGCTGGCTGGTGATGCGCCGTCCGGAAGAGATGGCCTCGGTGAACCGGATGTTCATCGGCACCGCCACCCTCCTGGTCTCCGCGGCCGGCCTGACCCACCTGGCCGCCGGCCTGCCCGGCCCCTCCGACGGCGCCAGCGACATGCGCGGCGCCGGCGGCATGATCGGCTACCTGGCCTCGGCCCCGCTCGAGGCCGGGGTCAGCACCTGGGCCGCGGTGCCGATCCTGCTGCTGCTCGCCTTCTTCGGGGTGCTCGTGGTCACCGCCACCCCGGTCTACGCGATCCCCGAGCGGCTGCGCGAACTGCACGAGACGCTCACCACGATGGGTACCGAGGAAGCCGAGGAACTCGTCGCCCGGCGGGCCGAGCGGCGGCGGCGCAACCTCGGCGACGAGGGCCCGTTGCACGGCGACGAGGCGTACGCCCAGGCCGTCCTCAAGCCCGAGGAGGGCGACACCGCACCGCTGCCGACCACCAAGGGCCGCAAGGGCAAGGCCGCGAAGGTGTTCGACGTGGACGAGGCCGATCAGGCCGATGCCGAGCGCGAACCGCGGGAGGTCGACCTCCGCGACCTCCTCGACGCCGGGCGCGGGACACCGTCCTCAAGCAAGAACACCCAACCGCCGCCGCCCCCGCCGCCGGCCCCCGTGGCCAAAGTCGCGTCCGTCCCCTCGACCGCGCCCGAGGCGCCGGAGACCACCCAGCTGCCCGAACGGGTCGAGCAGTTGCTGCTGGCCGGCGACGTCGCCTACCACCTGCCGCCCTCCGACATGCTGCCCGCCGGGCCGGCCCCGAAGGAGCGCAGCGAGGCCAACGACAAGGTGGTCGAGGCGCTCACCCGGGTGTTCGACGACTTCAACATCGACGCCCAGGTCACCGGCTTCAGCCGGGGCCCGACCGTGACCCGCTACGAGGTCGAGGTCGGCCCGGCGGTCAAGGTCGAGAAGGTCACCGCGCTCAGCAAGAACATCGCCTACGCGGTGGCCAGCGCCGACGTCCGGATCCTGTCGCCGATCCCGGGCAAGTCGGCGATCGGCATCGAGATCCCCAACGCCGACCGGGAGACCGTCTCGCTGGGCGACGTGCTGCGCAGCCAGACCGCGCGCCGCTCCGAGCACCCGATGGTGATGGGCGTGGGCAAGGACGTCGAGGGCGGTTTCGTGATCGCGAACCTGGCCAAGATGCCGCACATGCTGGTGGCCGGCGCCACCGGGGCCGGTAAGTCGTCGTTCGTCAACTCGATGATCACCTCGCTGCTGATGCGTTCCACCCCGGACGAGGTCCGGATGGTGCTGGTCGACCCCAAGCGGGTGGAACTGACCGCCTACGAGGGCATCCCGCACCTGATCACGCCGATCATCACCAACCCGAAGAAGGCCGCCGAGGCGCTGGCCTGGGTGGTCAAGGAGATGGACGCGCGTTACGACGACCTGTCGGCGTTCGGGTTCAAGCACATCGACGACTTCAACAAGGCGATCCGCAACAACACCGTGGTGCTGCCGCCCGGCAGCGACCGGCGGCTGCAGCCCTACCCGTACCTGCTGGTCGTGGTGGACGAGCTGGCCGACCTGATGATGGTCGCTCCGCGTGACGTGGAAGACGCCATCGTCCGGATCACCCAGCTCGCCCGGGCGGCCGGGATCCACCTCGTGCTGGCCACCCAGCGGCCCTCGGTCGACGTCGTCACCGGTCTGATCAAGGCCAACGTGCCCTCCCGGATGGCGTTCGCGACCAGCTCCGTCACCGACTCCCGGGTGGTCCTGGACCAGCCCGGGGCGGAGAAGCTGATCGGCCAGGGGGACGGGCTGTTCCTGCCGATGGGCGCCTCCAAGCCGATGCGTGTGCAGGGAGCCTGGGTCACCGAGAGTGAGATCGAGCGCGTCGTCGGGCACGTCAAGGAACAGCTGCAGCCGGTCTACCGCGAGGACGTCGCCGCGGTCGCCGTGCGCAAGGAGATCGACGAGGACATCGGCGACGATCTTGAGTTGCTGCTCGCGGCTGCCGAACTCATCGTCACCTCGCAGTTCGGCTCCACCTCGATGCTGCAGCGCAAGCTGCGGGTCGGGTTCGCCAAGGCCGGTCGCCTGATGGACCTGCTGGAGTCGAGGGGTGTGGTAGGCCCGAGTGAGGGCAGCAAGGCCCGTGACGTCATGGTGAAACCGGACGATCTTCCTGGCACGCTGGCCCTCATCCGGGGGGAGACCCCGCCGGACGACGATGCCGGACGGGTAGAAGATCTATGGGAACCAGGTATGGATGATGACTGAGCACGATTTGGGCGAGGACGCCCCCCTTAGTGTCGAGGACCTCGGCCTGATCAGCGGTGAGCGGACCGAGCTGGACCTGCTGGTCTGGGACGCCCCGAACATCGACATGACGCTGTCCAACGTGATCGGCGGCCGGCCCTCGGCCCAGTCCCGGCCGCGGTTCGACGCGGTCGCCAAGTGGCTGCTGGCCCAGGCCGGTGAGCGGGACGTGGAAGGCGCGGTGTTCGCGAACGTGCCCCCCGGCGGGGCGGCCACGATGCGCGGCTGGGTGGAGGCGATCCGCTCGTTCGGTTACGCGGTGTTCGCCCGGCCCAAGCTCGGCCCGCTGGACGACGTGGACGCCGACATGCTGGCCCACATCGCCGACCGGCACCGCACCCGGACGCTGCGCCGGCTGGTGGTGGCCAGCGGTGACGGCCGTAACTTCAACGAGCCGCTGGAAGAGCTGGCCCGCGAGGGCGTCGACGTCACCGTGCTCTCGTTCGTCGAGGTCGCGGGGTACGCCCAGGAGTCCGAGCTGATCCGGTTCGTGGACCTGGAGGACGTGCCCGGCGCCTTCACCACCCCGCTGCCGCGGGTCCGGCTGGACAACCTGCCCGCCGGTGGTGCCTGGCTGCAGCCCACCCGTTCGATGCGGGCGCTGCTCAGCGAGAGCAACAGCTCCAACTAGGGACGCTCGCCTGCAGTGCGTTGCGAAGGGTCCCGGCCGTGGGTGGCCGGGACCCTTCGTGCTGGGTCCCGCGGGAGTGTTCTCGAGCTGCGCGCAGGCTGCGCCGAGGGAGTGCTTATCGTCTCGTCAGGTGCCCAACGGCGGCCTTGGAATCCGGCACACCGAAACGGCAAGTAGTCTGTGGCCGTGGTTGCCCCTCGCTCCGTAGCTGTTGTCACCCTGGGATGCGCCCGGAACGAGGTCGATTCGGAGGAATTGGCCGGACGTCTGGCCGCCGCCGGGTGGGAACTCGTCGACGACGCCGAAAACGCCGATGTCGCGGTCGTGAACACCTGCGGCTTCGTCGAGCAGGCCAAGAAGGACTCGATCGACGTCCTGATGGAGGCCGCCGAGCTGAAGGACGACTCCTCGGCCCGGACGCAGGCCGTGGTCGCCGTCGGCTGCATGGCCGAGCGCTACGGCGAGCAGCTGGCCGACTCGCTGCCCGAGGCCGACGCGGTGCTCGGGTTCGACTCCTACGCCGACCTCTCCAGTCACCTCGACGCGATCCTGCACGGTGAGAAGCCGAAGTCGCACGTCCCGGTGGACCGGCGCACCCTGCTGCCGCTGACCCCGACCGCGCGCCGCTCCGCCGACGTCGCCGTCCCCGGCCACGCCCAGGACCCGGTGATCATCGGTGACCTGCCGTCCGGGGTCGCCCCGGTCAGCGGTCCCCGGGTGTTCCGGGCCCGGCTGGACGACCGGCCCTGGGCGCCGCTGAAGCTGGCCTCCGGGTGCGACCGTCGCTGCACCTTCTGCGCCATCCCGGCCTTCCGCGGGGCCTTCCTCTCCCGCCGCCCGGCCGAGGTCCTCACCGAGGCCCGCTGGCTGGGTGAGCGCGGGGTGAAGGAGCTCTTCCTGGTCAGCGAGAACTCGACCTCGTACGGCAAGGACCTGGGCGACATCCGGCTGCTGGAGACGCTGCTGCCGGAGCTCACCGAGGTCGAGGGCGTGGACCGGGTGCGGGTGTCCTACCTGCAGCCCGCCGAGCTGCGCCCCGGCCTGATCGACGCGATCGCCGGCACCGACGGCGTGGCCCCCTACTTCGACCTGTCGTTCCAGCACTCCTCCAACGCCGTGCTGCGCCGGATGCGCCGCTTCGGCAGCACCGAGGACTTCCTGGGCCTGCTGCGCGGCATCCGCGAGCGCAGCCCGCAGGCCGGCATCCGGTCCAACGTCATCGTCGGCTTCCCGGGCGAGACCGAGGCCGACCTCGAGGAGCTGGCCGGCTTCCTCACCGAGGCCCGGCTCGACGTGGTGGGTGTGTTCGGCTACTCCGACGAGGACGGCACGGAAGCCGCCACGCTCGAGGGCAAGCTGTCCGCCGACGAAGTGGCGATGCGGCTGGCTCACATCACCGGCCTGGTCGAGGAGCTCACCGCCCAGCGCGCCGAGGAGCGGATCGGCGAGCGGGTGACGGTGCTGGTCGAGGGCCCGGACGAGGACGACCCGGGCACCATGGTCGGGCGGGCCGCGCACCAGGGCCCGGAGGTCGACGGCCAGGTGCTGCTGCCCGGCGTCGAGGCTGCGCCGGGCGACTGGGTCGAGGCCGTCGTGACCGAGTCCCTCGGTGTGGACCTGGTCGCCACCCCGGCCGAACTGGTCGGCACCCGGCCCGCGGCAGCGGTGAAATCAGCCGGGTGAGCACCACGACCAAGGCGCCGAGCAACTGGAACATCGCCAACGCGCTGACGCTGCTGCGGATCGCGCTGGTGCCGTTGTTCGCCTTCCTGATGCTGCACGGCGACGGTCAGGAGACCAGCTGGCGGATCGGTGCCGCGGTGGTCTTCGCCGCGGCGATCATCACCGACCGGATCGACGGCGACCTGGCCCGCAACTGGGGCCTGGTCACCGACCTGGGCAAGATCGCCGACCCGATCGCCGACAAGGCGCTGATCGGGGCTGCGCTGATCGCGCTGTCGCTGATCGGCGAGCTGTGGTGGTGGGTCACCGGGCTGGTGCTGTTCCGCGAGCTCGGCATCACCGTGATGCGCTTCTTCATGATCCGGTACGGCGTGATGGCGGCCGGGCGCGGCGGCAAGGCCAAGACGGTCGCCCAGTCGGTGGCGATCCTGCTGATGGTCTGCCCGCTGCCGGCCGTGGTGGAGCCGGTGGCCTACGTCTGCATGGCCGTCGCCGTGGGGCTGACCCTGGTCACCGGGCTGGACTACGTGGCCCAGGCAGTCCGGCTGCGCCGCTCCTCCGGTACTTCGGACCCGGCGGCCTGACCTCCCTCCCCTTCCTCCCCGCTCACCCCTGCTTCGCCAGCCGGTCGGGTGGCAGGCTGAGCCCATGACTCAGCCCCACCAGCCAGGAGCCGAGCCGGCTGCTACGCCGGACCCCGGCCTCGCTGATCCGGACCCGGCTCACTCAGAGCTGGCTGCGGAAATAGACCGGAATGCGGCCCTGATCATTTCTGCCCTGAGCGAACAAGGGCGGACCGTGGCGATCGCCGAGTCGCTCACCGGGGGCATGGTCTCGGCCTCGCTGGTGGCGATCGCGGGTGCGTCGGCGGTGCTGCGCGGAGCGGTGGTCGCGTACGCCACCACCCTTAAGAAGGACATTCTGGGCGTCGATCCGGATCTGCTCTCAGCGAACGGGCCGGTCGATCCGGACGTCGCGGCGCAGATGGCGGCCGGCGTCCGAGAGCTGATGGGGGCCGATTTCGGGCTCGCCACGACCGGCGTCGCGGGGCCCGGCCCGGCCGACGGAGCGCCCGCCGGACGGGTTTTCGTGGCCGTCGCCGGGGTCCTGCCAAAGGTCCCGGATCTGGCAACTGACCAGGACTTTTACCGCCCCGTAGGTCACGGTGAGGTCACGGCCCGGGTGCGGCGGCTGGACCTGTCGGGGGATCGCGCGGCGGTCCGGCTGGGAGCCACCGCGCAGGTGCTGGATCTGCTGGTCGAGGTGGGTCGGTGAACGTCCGTGGGTGCGGCCGCGGCCGAGCCGGGTTCGTCAAGAGGCGGTCAAACCTGAGTCTCCTGGCCTCAACCCCGGAACAGAGCCGCCTTCGGGGCCGTTAGCCCTCACATGTCGCCAGCTGCCAACCGGTCCGAAAGTGCTGTCCCGGCACCCACAGTTCGGACTCCTACGCGACCGTTGTCGGTGCCGCGGGGTACGGTAAATCCACCACGACCTACATCGGCCGGTCCACACCGGTCGGGCCCGATGAACGGCCGAGGTAAAGAACAGTCCGTCAAGTCGAACGGACGCCGGACTGTCGGCCACGCGGTCGTGACGGTTCGGGGGCAAGATGGTGCCAACACCGTCGAGTCCCGCCTTCCGGGCGGGGCGCCGAGGGTAGGACCACAGAAGGGAGGGCGCGCCATGGTGCTTCTACGGCAGGAGATCGGCGACGTGCTCCGCGATGCCAGGCGCCAGCAGGGACGCACCCTGCGAGAGGTGTCCTCGGTGGCCCGTGTCTCCCTCGGCTACTTGAGCGAGGTCGAGCGCGGTCAGAAGGAGGCGTCGTCCGAGCTGCTGGCATCGATCTGCGGGGCACTCGACGTCCCGCTGTCTTCGGTGCTGCACGAGGTCAGCGAGCGGGTGGCTGCTGCGGAGAACATCGGGCCGGCGGCGGTCCGGGTTCCGGACACAGTTCCTGACGGGCTGGCCGGCGAACTGGCCGGGGCCGCATAACCCAAGAGCATTGCGCCAGTCCGAACGCCTCCGGGTCCCGCACCCGGAGGCGTTCGGGCGTTTGCCGTTCCTGGGTCGTGCTTTGACACGACCTAGCGCCGGTAGGGCGAACGCTGACGGGGCGGGGTCCGAGGCGAGGTGCGCTGGATGGCACCCAACGGGCGCCGCGGACGTCCATCATCGGTCGGCACCACTCCAGGCTGGCAGTGCGGGCACCAGAACACCGGGCGCTCGTTCGGGGGTTCGCCCAGCGGCGCCACCCGGATCGTGCTGCCGCAGCGCCGGCACGGACGTCCGGAGCGGGCGTGTACGTAAGACTCCTGGCCCTTACGGGCGTTGCCCGTGGTGACCTGTACGGCCCGGTTCACGTTCACAACCATCAGCCGGTGCGCCAGCCGCACCAGTTCTTCCAGCTTGGCCACCTCGCTGGTCGGGGTCCACGGGTTCACCCCGCGCAGGAACGCGGCCTCACTCATGAAGAACGTGCCGATCCCGGCGATCACCCGCTGGTCCAGCAGGACCAGCCCGATCTCCCGCTCGCCCTGGTCCCGGACCCGCTGCGTGGCCTGCTTCAGGTCCCAGCCGGGGGCCAGGATGTCCGGTCCGAGGTGCCCGACCAGGGTGTCCTCCCGATCGGTGGCGATCAGATCCATCATCCCGAGGTGGTGCCCGATGGCCGTCCATTCCTGATTGGCCAGCACCGCTCGGATCTCGTGCTCGGCCCGCGGGCGGCGCCACGGCTCGCCGGTGCGGTGAACGTGCCAGGAGCCCTCCATCCGCAGGTGGCTGTGCAGCGTGGCGTTCTGCTCCATCCGCATCAGCAGGTGCTTGCCGATCGCCACGACCTCCAGCACCTCCAGGCCCTTGAGGTTCTCGCCGGCCAGTGAGGGCCAGCGCAGGTCGGCCTTGATCAGGCGGCGGCCGGCGAGCGCGGCATCGAGCCGGCGCGCGGTCCGCAGCACAACGTCACCTTCGGGCACCGCAACAGCATGCCTGCAGGTGGGGGGTTGTGCCGCCTAGCGGGGCAGGTCAGCTCGCCGGTGGCCGGGCGGACAGCCGGGCTGACAGCGGTACTGGTCGTCCCACGTCCCTCTGTCACATCAACAACGAACATTGCACAAGAGTTGTTGTGCATCTATCGTCGAAGCATGGCGAATCCCGGTGAGGGCAACTTCCAGCTGAACGACCCCAAGGCGATGCGCGCGCTGGCGCACCCGCTGCGTCTGTCGGTGCTGGCCGAGTTGCGGGTGCGCGGGCCGCAGTCGGTCGGCATGCTCTGCGAGATTCTGGACGAGGCACCCGGCTCGATCAGCTATCACGTGGGCAAGCTCGCCCAGTTCGGCTTCGTCGAGGAAGCGCCCGAGCTCGCCCGCGATCGCCGTGAACGCTGGTGGCGGGCGTCGCACGTGCGCACATCCTGGTCTCCCTCCGACGATCTGAAAGACCCGGAGCGGCATCTCGCCTCGGGGGAGTTGCGGCGCGTGGTCGCCCGGCGGCTCCTGGCGGATTACGAGGCTTACCTAGACCTGGAGCCCACCCTGGAGCGGGAATGGGTGGAGGCAGCCGATGCCAGCGACGCCTTCCTGCACCTGACCCCCGAACAGATGCGTGAACTCCAGAGCGAGCTCAACGAGGTGGTCGAACGCTGGGAAGGCAAGGAGCCCGCTTCGGATGGCACCGAAACCGTGACAGTCGCCTATCAGCTGTACCGGAGGCCGTGACCATGCAGGGGAGCTCGAAATCGCTGTACGCGCTGTATTTCGCGCACACGGTCTCGCTGACCGGCAACATGATCACGCTGATCGCGCTACCCCTGTATGTACTCGAACGCACCGGCTCGGCCTCGGCCACGGGGGTGGCCGGCGTTGTCGCCACGCTGCCGATCGTGCTCGGGGGAGTGTTCGGCGGGACCATCGTGGACAAGCTGGGCTACCGGCGAGCCAGCATCCTCACCGACCTACTCGGCGGATTCTTCGTTGCGCTGGTGCCGCTGCTACACGTCACGATCGGCCTTCCCCTGTGGGCCGTGTTCGCCCTGGTCTTCGTCGGCAGCCTGATCGACGCCCCTGGCCAAACCGCGCGGCGCGCGCTGCTTCCCGACGTCGCGGAGACAGCCGGGGTTCCCCTCGAGCGTGCCGTCGGCTGGATGGAAGCCACCGAACGCGCAGGCCGGTTGCTGGGCGCGCCACTGGCCGGCTTCCTGGTCGTGTCGCTGGGTGCCCTGGAGGCCATGTTCGTCGACACCGCCACGTTCTTGATCTCCGCATCGCTCGTGACGCTGTTGGTCAAGGGCAAGAGCCGAACTGGGGACGTTTGTGCCCCCGAGGAGTCGGCGGATCCGGAGGGCTACTGGCAGGGTTTGCGGGCGGGCCTGGCCTGGGTGGTGCAGGACCGGCTGATGCGCGCGATCGTGCTGCTCGTCGTGGTCACCAACCTGTTCGACGCCGCCGGCAGCGCGGTGCTGATGCCGGTCTACGCCGACCGCGAGCTCGGCGGCGCGGTCGCGCTCGGCCTGCTGGTCGGGGCGATGGGCGGCGGCGCGCTGCTCGGTTCACTACTGTTCGGCGCCGTCGGGCACCACCTTCCCCGCCGGCCGACCATGGTCATCGCCTTCACCCTGGCCGGTGGCCCGGTCTTCCTGGGGCTCGCCGCCGGACTGCCGCTGCCGGCGTTACTGGTGTTCAAGTTCCTCGCAGGTTTCTGCGCCGGTGCGATCAACCCGATCCTCGGCACGGTGATGCTGGAACGCATTCCGCCGCAGATGCGAGCCCGAGCCTTCGGCCTGGTCAACGCGGGCTGCTGGGCGGGCATGCCGGTAGGGAGCCTGGCCGCCGGGTTCGCGGTGGACCACCTGGGCCTGACCTCGACCCTGGTGGCGGTCGGAATCTGCTACATCGTGGTGACCCTGCAGCCCGCCCGAGGCGGGGCATGGACCGAGATGGACCGGCCTGATGCAGGTACTGAGGCTCCTCGGGCCAGCACCTCACCGTCTGCTGCCGCGGTTGCCCTGGCTCCTTCAGGCACCTCCGCAGCTCCTGGATCCTCTGCTGATGCGGTGGTTTCTGCGGCTCAGGATCCGGCCGGCCGGTAGCGGCTTAACCGCTTTGGGCCTGCGCGAACGTCTGGCCCGCTTCTGCCACCTTGGTAAGCGTCCTGGCAGTCCAGCAGTATCCCCGACTGCTGTGGCCACAACCTGCGAGCGAAGGGGATGATCGCGGACATGTGGGAGCCAGAGCTCGCCGGCGTGCTGGAACTACCTTCAGGACGCCGCATCCGCGGACGCGGCCTACGCGCCGGACCGCCGCCCGGCCCCGACCCCGAGTTCGGGTTGTACCTACTGGCCAAGCAGCCTCCGCCTACCCCGTGGGCCGGCCGATGGATCCGATGGCCCGACTTCCGCCTCCCCACAGACCGCGAAGACGCCCAGAAAGCGCTGCAAGCGGCCTGGGACCGAGCCGCCGAGCAACGCGTGGAGATCGCCTGCAACGGTGGACGAGGGCGCACCGGCACTGCACTGGCCTGCCTGGCGGTACTCGACGGGGTGCCGCCAGGTTCAGCGGTTGCCTATGTGAGACAGAGGTATTCGCGTCACGCGGTCGAAACGCTCTGGCAAAGGTGCTACGTAGAACGGTTCGGCCAGATCTAGCGCATCTCAGCGCCGGTTAGCCCGACCGAGCCCGACTGAGCCCGGCCCGCCCCACCTCCAGCCGTCACGCTTCCTGGCAGCGGTCTTGCTCAAGACCAGCTGCCTTGCTCGATGCTGGTCGTCAAGCTCTCTGGGGCGTTCTCTGGGGAGTCCATGGCTACTGCAGGGCGGAGTCGACCTGGCCAAGACTTATGGTCACAGCACAGGGCAAAGGGAAGAAGTCCCGGACCGTGAGCGGTTGGGCGGGGACACCTCGATCATGTGTACACCTGGTACTGGATGCACCACTTTGACACATTGCGGGCAGTCGTTCGCCGGGCTTTGTGTCACAGCACTGTGGAGTAGGGGCCGCGCGGGCGCACCGCAGCTAAGGGAGTCGACCGCCGGCCGGGCGCTGGTGCGGGCGATTCCAGGGATCGCGGAAAGAAAGTGTGGCCAGAGCACACTTTGTTTCTGCGTTGTCGTGAATTCGCCGGGCAGCAGCAGGGGTGGAGAAGGATCGGGCTTGCACGGATTCGCCAAGGCTGGGTGGCAGATCCGCCGAACAAGCCGTCAAGGTCGGCGTGACTTCCAAAACACGACCTAACACCTGCCACACTCCGGGCCAACGGTGGCGCTCCCGGGTTGGCCGTGGCGCTCTGGGCTCAACGGTGGCGTTCTCGGGCTGGGCCGTGGCGCTCCCGGCCAACCGTGGCGCTCCAGGTCATCTGCGGCCCGCCAGATCATCCCGCGACGTTTCTCGGCTCGGCGGCAACGTCCTTCCGTCGCATCTACTCGCCCTCCTGGCGAGCCCTGCGCCCCTCAGGCGTCCCACCTGCTCAAGCCCGTAGTCGCAGCCCTCGCGGCGTTGCTCGGAATCCGGCGTTCTCCAGGGCCTGGGCCAAGGGATTGTCCGTGTTCAGAACGCCCTCCCCATCGGCCTTCTCAACGGTCAGCCGGCCCAGCGCACCCTCCCGGACCGCCAGGGCCAGCGCGTCGGCGGCGGCCCGCAGCAACTCCTCCTCATCGGTCCACGAGAGCAACGTGCGCCCGCCGCGCTCGACGTACAGGGTGAGCGCGCCGTCCACCAGGATCACGATGGCGCCGGCCTTGCGACCGGGCCGGTGACCGGCGTTGTCGCCCGGACGCTCGGGCCAGGGCAGGGCCGCGCCGTAAGGGTTGGCCGGGTCGGCCGCAGCCAGGACCACGGTGCGCAGGCCGCCTTCGCTGGCGAAGGTCTCGCCGGCCGGCCGGGCGGAGGCCCGAAGCCGGTCCACCGCGCCCGTGCCCGCGAACTGCGAGGCACCCAGCCCTTCGACGAAGTAGCCCCGCCGGACCCGGCCCGCGTCCTCGAAGCCGGACAGCACCCGGTAGGCCGCGGCAAAGCCACCGGCCACGCGCTCGGCCATGACCGCCCCGCGGGTGACCACGCCGTGCCGTTCCAGCAGCACCTCGGCCTGGGCGTGGGCGCGCGCGGTGGGATCGGGTTCGCGCTCGGGCAGCAGCGACCAGCGCCCGGCCGCGAGCGGGGGACCGGTGCGGCTGGGCATGGCCGGCCGTGAGCCCGCCCGGCCGGCCCCGCGCAGCGAGCCGTAACGGCTGTAGCGAGCCCGGGGTGGGCTGGGCCTGCTCTTGTGCGCGGTCTTGCCCCCGGCCAGCTTGGAACGTAGCGCGGCGAGCGTGTCGTTGCTGATCAGCCCGGCCCAGACCAGATCCCACAGCGCCTGGGTGAGCGCCTGGTCGTCGGTGCTGCCGACTGCGTCGCTCAGCGCCCGGAAGAAGTAGGCCCCGCCCCCGGCCAGCGCGTCGAGCACGGCCTGGTGCTGTTCTTCCGGCTCGAACTCGGCATCGGGCCCGGCCAGGGTGAGCGGCGCCAGATCGGCCGGATGCAACGAGACCCAGCCGTCATCACCCGGCAGGCTGCCGTGCCCGGCCCAGACCACCTCACCGGCACTGGTCAGCTCGTCGAGCAGGGCGGGCGTGTACCCGGGAACCCGGCCGGGGATGACCAAGGTCTCCAGCGCGCTGGCCGGAACCCAGGCCCCGGCCAGCTGTTCCACCGCGCGCAGCACCCCGTCCACCCCGCGGGTGCGGCCGCCGACGCCCTGCCACCCAGGCAGGAAACGGGCCAGGTCGAGGGCCGGAACCGGCTCGACCTCGGCCCGCAGGGCAGCCAGCGAGCGCCGCCGGAGGGTGCGCAGCACCTCGGCATCGCAGTAGTCCATGCCTTGCCCGCCGCCACACTCCAGCGGCCGCAGTTCACCCTGCACCAGTCGCCCGTTGTCGACGAGCCGCCGCAGCCCGTCGATCACCACGACCGAGCCCAGCCCGAGCCGGGTGGCCAGGTCCGCTGCGGTGAAGGGGCCGTGCGAGCGGGCGTAGCGGGAGAGCAGATCGCCCAGCGGATCCGGCACCGGCTCGGTGAACGCCTCCGCCACCCCGACCGGCAATGCAGTACCGAGTGCGTCCCGCAGTCGTCCGGAATCCTCGACCGCGGCCCAGCGTTCTTCGCCCGCCACCCGCACCCGGATCAGCCGGCGCGCGCCCTCGAGCTCGCTCAGCCAACGGCCCACCTCAGCCGGATCAGCGGTGGGAATCCGCACCGGGCCGGGCTGGTCCGGGCGGGCCTGCGGCCACGAGGGATCGGCCGGCTCAACAGCACCACCCGCGGAGGCCACAGCCTGTTCGGCCGCCGTGGCGTCATCACCCCAACCCGCCGCGTCCGCCTCCGAAGAACCCTCCGTCGACCCCTCAGCCACTTCAGCCCCGGCCTCGGCCTCACCCCCGGAACCGGCCTCGACCAGCGCCCAGGCCTCGGCGTCGATCGTCCGGTCCACCACCTCGGACGTGGACAGCGGCCCGATCATCCGGACCAGGTCGGCCACCTGTTCCATGGTGCGCGCCCGCCGGTTCGGTGCCCGCCGCTGCAGCTCCTCCTCGGTACGCCGCAACGCATCCGGATCCAGCAGATCCCGCAGCGAGGCACCCTCGCCCCGGCCCAGCAGTTCGGCCAGCAACGCCGGGTCGAGCGCCAGCGCGGCGGCCCGGCGCTCGGCCAGCGGCGAATCACCCTCGTACAGGAACTGCGCCACGTAACCGAACAGCAGGCTCCGGGCGAACGGCGAGGGCTGCTGCGTGGTCACCTCCAGCACCTTGACCGACCGTGCCCGCACGTCCCGCATCAGCGATTCCAGCCCGGGCACGTCGAACACGTCCTGCAGGCACTCGCGCAGCGTCTCCAGCACGATCGGGAAACTGCCGTAACGCGAGGCCACTTCGAGCAACTGGGCCGAACGCTGCCGCTGCTGCCACAACGGCTGGCGCTTACCCGGCTGCCGGCGGGGCAGCAGCAGCGCCCGGGCCGCGCACTCGCGGAACCGGGAGGCGAACAGCGCCGAACCCCCGAGCTCGGCGGTGACCAGCTCCTCCACGTCCTCGGCCTCGAGCACGATCAGATCGGCCACGTCGGGCGCCGAGCCGTCTTCCGTCTCGACGTCGGGCAGCCGCAGCACGATGCCGTCGTCACCCGGAGCGGCCTGCACATCCACCCCGAACCGCTCGCGAAAACGCGCGGCCACCGCCAGTGCCCAGGGCGAGTGCACCTGCCCACCGAACGGCGAGTGCACCACCACCCGCCAGTCACCGATCTCGTCCCGGAAACGCTCGATCACGATGGTCTTGTCGTCCGGAAGATGCCCGGTGGCCTGCTTCTGCTCGTCCAGATAGGCCAGCAGGTTGTCGGTGGCCCACTCGTCCAGCCCGGAGGCGAGCACCCGATCCCGCGCGGCGTCGGCCTTCATCCGGCTGACCGAGCGGACGTAGGCGCCCACCGCCCGGCCCAGCTCGGCGGGCCGGCCCTGCTGGTCGCCCTTCCAGAACGGCAGCCGCCCGGGCTGACCGGGGGCCGGGGTGACCAGT
Source organism: Kineosporia babensis (assembly GCF_021129305.1). Taxonomy (GTDB): domain Bacteria; phylum Actinomycetota; class Actinomycetes; order Actinomycetales; family Kineosporiaceae; genus Kineosporia; species Kineosporia babensis. The sequence continues at coordinate 220,307 of NZ_JAJOMB010000013.1, forward strand.
ACCCGGTCGTGCGTGATGTCCTCGATCCGCCACGAGGAGGAGCCCAGGGTGAACACATCGCCCACCCGCGACTCGTAGACCATCTCCTCGTCCAGCTCGCCCACCCGGCGTCCGGCACCCTTACGAGCCTCGTCCCCACCGGCCAGGAACACCCCGAACAACCCCCGGTCCGGAATCGTGCCGCCGCTGGTGACCGCGAGCCGCTGCGCCCCCGGCCGGCCCTGCAGCACGTCGCCGTGCCGATCCCAGACCAGCCGCGGCCGCAGCTCGGCGAACTCGTCGCTGGGGTAGCGCCCGGCCAGCATGTCCAGCACCGACTCCAGCACCCCCCGGGTCAGCCCGGCGAACGGTGCACAGCGCCGCACCAGCTCCTCCAGCTCGGCCACCCGCCACTCGTCCATCGCCACCATCGCGACGATCTGCTGGGCCAGCACGTCCAGCGGGCTGGCCGGCACGGTCAGCTGCTCGATCGAGCCCTCCCGCATCCGCTCGACCACTACCGCGGTCTGCACCAGGTCGCCGCGGTACTTCGGGAACAGTGCCCCCGCCGACACCGCCCCCACCTGGTGCCCGGCCCGGCCCACCCGCTGCAGGCCGCTGGCCACGCTGGGCGGCGACTCGACCTGCACCACCAGGTCCACCGCACCCATGTCGATGCCCAGTTCCAGGCTGGAGGTGGCGACCACGGCGGGCAGCCGCCCGGCCTTCAGCTCACCCTCGATGATCGCCCGCTGCTCCTTGCTGACCGAGCCGTGGTGCGCCCGGGCCAGCACCGGCGGCGCACCCGTCGACGCACCGGACTGGGCCATGATCTCGGCCGGCTGCACCGCCCCTTCGTCGGGCAGCTCGGCCAGCGCCTGCCGCTCGGCCCAGATCTCGTTCAGCCGGGCGGTGAGCCGCTCGGCCAGCCGCCGGGAGTTGGCGAACACCAGGGTGGAACGGTGCTCGGCGATCAGGTCGACGATGCGCTCCTCGACGTGCGGCCAGATCGAGGGCCGGGCCGCCGCTCCGGCCGCCGCACCGGTCAGGTCCTCGTCCGGATCGGCGGTGGCCCCGGGCACCCCGTTGGCCGAGGCATCCAGCTCGCCCATGTCCGGCACCGGCACGATCACCCGCAGATCCCACTGCTTGGTGGAGGCGGGCTGCACCACCTCGACCGGATTACGGCCCCCCAGCCAGCGGGCGATCTCCTCAATCGGGCGGACCGTGGCCGAGAGCCCGACGCGCTGAGCCGGCCTGGCCAGCAACGCGTCCAGCCGTTCCAGCGAGACCGCCAGATGCGCGCCGCGTTTCGAGCCGGCCACGGCGTGCACCTCGTCGATGATCACCGTCTCGACCCCGGTCAGCACCTCCCGGGCCTGCGAGGTGAGCATCAGGAACAGCGACTCGGGCGTGGTGATCAGCACGTCGGGCGGGGTACGGGTGAGGGCCCGGCGCTCGTCGGCCGGGGTGTCACCCGAACGCAGGGCCACCTTCACCTCGGGCAGCGGCAGCCCGAGCCGCCCGGCCGCCTGCCGGATCCCGGCCAGCGGCGAGCGCAGGTTGCGCTCGACATCGACCGCGAGCGCCTTCAGCGGCGAGACGTACAGCACCCGGCAGCGCTGCTTGGGATCTTCCGGCGGCGGGCTCGAGGCCAGCCGGTCCAGCGCCCAGAGGAACGCCGAGAGAGTTTTACCCGAGCCGGTGGGAGCGACGACCAGCGCGTGCCGGCCCGCACTCACCGCGTTCCACGCGCCGGCCTGGGCGGCCGTGGGCGCTGCGAAGGCCCCGGTGAACCACGCCCGCGTGGCCGGGGAGAATCGCTCGAGCACCTGTTCCGTCACACCAGGGATCCTCACACGCACCACCGACAGTCTTCGATCAGAAATCATCGCCGCAGGTCACAGCGGACGCGAGCGCAATCGCCGCGCGCGGACGGCCGAACGGGTGGCATGCTCGTGCGGTGCGTAGCAGTGAGTTCTGGGATCTGGTCGACGAAGAGTTCGGGCGCGCCCACGGCCGCACGCTGGTCCGTGACCACGTGCTGCTCGAACTGGGCAACCGCACGGCCGAGCAGGCGATCGAGGCGGGCGAGCCGCTTCGCGAGGTCTGGTTCGCGCTGTGCGACTCGATGGACGTACCCGCGCACCGCCGCTGGGGCCAAGACGAGAAGGAGCGCCGCCGGGCATGACAGGTGGGGCAGGGGAGGGCCCAGCAACCAAGGACGGCAGTGGCATCCACCAGGGGGAAGAGATCAGGGTCCGGCAGGACGCCGGACCGGATCACCACGACGACACCAGCCGGCACCGGCCGGACGAAAAGATCGACGCGCCCACCGACGTCCGTAATCGGCCGGAAGGCGCGCCGAACGCTCAAGCAGACCCCGACGTCCGTAAGTGGACTGAAGGCAAGCTGAGCGACCGAGCAGACCCCGACGTCCGTAATTGGACCGAAGGCGCGCCGAACGACCGAGCAGACCCCGACGTCCGCAAGTGGACCAAAGGCGCGAAGAGCGACCCGGCCGACCCCGACGTCCTGATCAGCGCCCGCGGCCTGACCAAGCACTTCGGCGACTTCGTCGCGGTCGACGGCATCGACATCGACGTGCGCCGGGGCGAGGCCTTCGGCTTCCTCGGCCCCAACGGCGCCGGTAAGTCCTCCACCATGCGGATGATCGGCTGCGTCTCCCCGGTCACCGCCGGCACCCTCACCATGCTGGGCCTCGACCCCGAGCACGACGGCCCGGCGATCCGGGCCAAGCTCGGCGTGGTGGCGCAGAAGGACCTGCTCGACGAGGAACTCACGGTGCGCGAGAACCTCCTGGTCTACGGCCGCTACTTCGGCCTGCGCCGCTGGGAGATCGCCCATCGCGCCGACGAACTGCTGCGTTTCGCCCAGCTCGCCGACCGCGCGAACAGCCCGGTCGAGCCGCTCTCGGGCGGGATGAAACGCCGCCTGACCATCGCCCGCGCACTGATCAACGCCCCCGAGATCCTGCTGCTCGACGAACCCACCACCGGCCTCGACCCACAGGCCCGGCACGTGCTCTGGGACCGGCTGTACCGGCTCAAACAACAGGGCGTCACCCTGGTCCTGACCACGCACTACATGGACGAGGCGGAGCAGCTGTGCGACCGCCTGGTGGTGATGGACCACGGCCGGATCGTGGCCGAGGGTTCCCCGCGCGACCTCATCGAACGCTATTCCAGCCGAGAAGTGGTGGAGGTGCGCTACCCCGACTTCGACCTCGCCGCCCACCGCGACCGGCTGGATCTCGGCGACCTGGCCGCCCGCGTCGAGGTCCTGCCCGACCGGTTGCTGATCTACACCGACCACGGCGACGCGGTGGCTCGGAGCATCGACACCGGACCCGACCGTCCGTTGTCGGTCCTGGTCCGGCGGAGCTCGCTGGAAGACGTGTTCCTGCACCTGACCGGCCGGACCCTGGTCGACTGATGGCTACGCCGACACTCGAGCTGGGCGATCCGAAGCGCTCGCTGGCCGCCCTGGAGTACTGGCTGCGCGCCTACCGCCGCACCTGGCGTTCCAGCGCCGTCACGGCCTTCGTGATGCCCCTGGTCTTTCTCGGCACCTTCGGGCTGGGCCTGGGCAGCCTGGTCGACGGCAACACCACCGGCCCGCTCGGCGATGTGGAGTACCTGGCCTTCGTGGCCCCGGGCATCCTGGCCGCGAGTGCGATGCAGAGCGCGTTCGGCGAGTGCACCTGGCCGGTCCTGTCCAGCCGGAAATGGAACGGGCACTACCAGGCCCAGGCCGGATCGCCGCTGACCATCGCGGACATCGTCACCGGGCACCTGCTCTTCATCGCCTTCCGGCTGACCCTCGGCGCGGTCGCGTTCGCCCTGATCGGCACCCTGATCGGGGCGTTCTCCTCGGCCTGGCTGGTGCTCGCGGTCCCGGTCGCGGTACTCACCGGCCTGGCCCACGCCACCCCACTGATCGCGTTCGCCATCACCCGCGAGAACGACACCGACTTCTCCGTGCTGATGCGCTTCGTGATGACCCCGATGTTCCTCTTCGCCGGCACCTTCTTCCCGGTCGATCAGTTCCCGCTGGGCATCGAGCTCCTGGCCTGGCTCACACCGTTGTGGCACGGCACGCAGTTGTGCCGGGAGCTGGCGCTGGGGGACGCCGGGGTGCTCGCCTCCGCGGGGCATCTCGCCTACCTGCTGCTGTGGTGCGTGGGCGGCTATCTGCTGGCCCTTCGCTCCTACCGGAAGATGCTGCGCTCATGAGCGTTCTGGATCAGGGCACCCGAACCGCCCGTAGCGCTCTGTACCGGGTGGCCGGTGAACTCGCTCTGTTACGAGGGGCCGGCTCGGTGGTGCACCGCAACGCCCGCTCCGCCCGGCGCTCGCTGTTCGTGGTGATCTCGGGCTTCTTCGAGCCGTTGTTCTACCTGTTGTCGATGGGCATCGGCATCGGGGTGCTGGTCGGCGAGGTGCAGTACGGCGGCCGGTCGTTCAGCTACCAGGAGTTCGTCGGCCCGGCGCTGCTGGCGGCCTCGGCGATGAACGGCGCGGTGGCGGACTCCACGTTCAACGTGTTCGGCAAGCTCAAGTACACCCGGATCTACGACAGCATGCTGGCCACTCCGCTGAACCCGCGGGCACTGGCGGCCGGGGAGATCAGCTGGGCGTTGCTGCGCGGGGCCGGCTACGCATCGGCGTTCCTGCTGGTGCTGCTGGCCGCGGGCTATGTGAAGTCGTGGTGGGCGGTGCTCGCGGTGCCGGCGGCCTCGCTGATCGGGCTGGCCTTTGCCGGGGCCGGGATGGCCGCCACCACGTTCATGCGCTCCTGGCAGGACTTCGACCTGGTGAACCTGGTGGTGCTGCCGTTGCTCCTGCTCTCCACCACGTTCTACCCGCTCAGTACCTACCCAGGTGTGTTCGGCCTGCTCGTGCAGCTCACCCCGCTGTACCACGGGGTCGAGCTGGAGCGGGCGCTGGTGCTGGGCACGATGGACCTCACCGTGCTCGGGCATCTGGCGTATCTGCTGGCGCTCGGCGCGGCCGGGTTGTGGCTGGCCGGGCGCAGGCTGGAACGGCTACTGCTTTCTTGAACTGCCTACAACCAACGGACGGTGTGGGCACCTACGTTTCTTGCGCTGGGGTAAGCGTCCAGCAACGGTCCCCAGGTGTGGGGCACCTCAGTCGGTCGCGCCGGGGTAAGGGCTTCCAACCAATGGACGTCGTGGGCGCCTGAGTCAGTCGCGCTGGCGGGGCAGCTGGATGGGCTGGGTGGACGGGGCGAGCAGGTCGCCCAGGCCCATCCGCTGGGCCAGCCGGCGCGGGCTGATCCCGGTGGAGTTGGCCGCATCCGGGTCGGCACCGTGGGCGAGCAGGGCGTTGGCCGCCGCGCGCTGACCGTGCGCGGTGAAGATGGCTCGCCACAGCGGGGTGTTGCCCCAGCGGTCGGTGTCGGTGGTGGCCGCCCCGGCGGCGATCAGCAGGGCGATCACCTCGGGGTGCTGCTCCTGCGCGGCGAAGTGCAGCGGGGTGAAGCGCACGGCGTCGGGCTGGTTCGGGTCGGCACCCTCGGCCAGCAGACGCTGGACCTCAGCGGCGTCGCCGTCGGCAGCGGCGTAGTGGAGCGGGGAACGCCCGAACTCGTCGGTTTCGCGGAGTGCATCGATCATGTCCGGCATTGTGCCTCTAAGTAACAACCATTTCTACCCCTTGGGAACTCGTGTCACGCCCTGTTCCGACAATCGTGATCGGCCCCTTGGCCAGTGATGATGCTGAGTCAGCAGGGATCTACGGGGCGGATGGGGCGTAACTTTCAGGGCCAGAACGGACGCAGGCTGTGATCACATTGCGTGTTCAACAGTGATTGCGCAGCGTGACAAAATGAGGGCCATGGATTCGCCGGGGGATCTTTTGCAGGCCTTGCAAAATGCACATATGCACCGTTGCCCGACAGATGTCGCACTGCAGGCCAGGGCCGGTTTGCCGGTGCGGCCGGGCCGGTCGGGCCGGTCGGCGTGAGGGGTCGCAGGCCAGATCGGGCGGGCGTGTCGATTGCCCGTCCGAACACCTGTTCGGATAGAGTCCCGGTGTTCCGGTGGCTGCGGGTCGACGAGGATCAGTTCTCCACCGGCACATACGAGTGCCCGGTTGTCCACAGGGCGAAGTTACTCGGCCAAGACTGTCGGTGGTCGCGTCTAGCGTCTGCATCGACGAAGGAATCCCGGCGCAAGCGATCCCCGCGAAGCCGGCCGACTGTGAGGTGAACACTCATGCCCGCTGCTGCGGACCGTGAAAAGGCTCTCGACGCCGCCCTGGCCCAGATCGACCGGCAGTTCGGCAAGGGCTCGGTCATGCGCCTCGGCGACGACACCCGCCCGCCGATCGAGATCATTCCGACCGGCGCCATCGCGCTCGACGTCGCGCTCGGCATCGGGGGCCTGCCCCGGGGTCGTGTGGTCGAGATCTACGGCCCGGAATCGTCCGGTAAGACGACGGTGGCCCTGCACGCCGTGGCCAGCGCCCAGCGCGCCGGTGGTATCGCCGCCTTCATCGACGCCGAGCACGCGCTCGACCCGGAGTACGCCAAGAAGCTCGGGGTGGACACCGACGCGCTGCTGGTCTCCCAGCCCGACACCGGTGAGCAGGCCCTGGAGATCGCGGACATGCTGGTCCGCTCCGGCGCGCTGGACATCATCGTGATCGACTCCGTGGCGGCCCTGGTGCCGAAGGCGGAGATCGAGGGCGAGATGGGTGACAGCCACGTCGGCCTGCAGGCCCGGCTGATGTCGCAGGCGCTGCGGAAGATCACCGGTGCGCTGAACAACTCCGGCACCACCGCCATCTTCATCAACCAGCTGCGCGAGAAGATCGGCGTGATGTTCGGGTCTCCCGAGACCACCACCGGTGGTAAGGCGCTGAAGTTCTACGCCTCGGTCCGCCTGGACGTCCGCCGGATCGAGACCCTGAAGGACGGCTCCGACGCGGTCGGTAACCGGACCCGGGTCAAGGTGGTCAAGAACAAGATGAGCCCGCCGTTCAAGCAGGCCGAGTTCGACATCATCTACGGCCAGGGCATCTCCCGTGAGGGCGGCCTGATCGACATGGGTGTCGAGCACTCGTTCATCCGCAAGTCCGGCGCCTGGTACACCTACGAGGGCGACCAGCTCGGCCAGGGCAAGGAGAACGCGCGTAACTTCCTGCGCGACAACCCCGACCTGGCCAACGAGCTCGAGAAGAAGATCAAGGAAAAGCTTGGTGTGGGCGCGAAGGTGGACGCTCCCGCCGAGGTCGCGGTCAACTTCTGATCCCAGCGGTGCGTCCCGTCACGGTCCCGGCCGACCTCCTCCGGTACCGGCCGGGATCGTGACAGGCTCATCGCCAGGATTCAGCACTCGCTCCGCTGTGGTGGCCGGAGCCGAGTGCGCCCGATCGGCCGGTACCGGCCGGAAAAGGTGAAGCACGCATGACCGACGATCAGCGACGGTCCCGGGGTGTCCCGGAGGGGGGCACCCCGGGGCTGGCGACTGTCCACAACCTGTTCTCCGGCCGCGATTCATCCGGCCGATCGGCTGCCGGGAAGCGGGGCGGCCGCGGGGGTGTGGCCGGTGTAGAGCCAGAGGCCGCGAACTCCAACAGCACAGGCTCGAACAGCACAGGCTCGAACGGCAAGGGTTTGACTGGCCCGGGCTCGGATGGCGCAGATCAGCTCGGCGGCGATGGTAAGGATCAGCCGGGGCGTCGTGGTAACAGCCTCAATCGGCGTCGTAAGCCTGCGCCTGAGCCGGACCAGAACACCGTGGTCAGCCTCGACGGTTCCAAGCTGAACCCGCACGACCTGCGCGACATGATCGCCCAGAAAGAAGCCGATTGGCGTGCCGCCGATCCCGGTGATGCGTCGGACCGCCCTGCCGGTCAGGGCGCTCGCAGCCGTCCGGGCTTCCGGCAGAACGAACCAGCTCCGGAGCCAGGCGCCGAACTTGCCCAGCCTGCATGGACTTTGCCGGGCTGGGGCGAAGACACCGAGCGTCCGACCAAGAAGTCCCAGCGTTCCGGCGTAGGCGATTCCCGGCGCTCGAACGGTCTCGGCCGACGAGGACGGGGTGGCTACGGCAACCCGTCCGCCTCACCTGAGACAGGCGCTCCCGAGTTCGGTACCCCAGAGTTCGGCGCGTCCGATTTCGACGAGACCGAGCAACCCGCCCGCCGCGAACGCGGAACCAAACAGCGCAAAGGGCTGAGCCGCGGCGGTTTCGCGGCGCGCGGCCGCGGCCTGGGCGGCGGAGGCGGCCGGCGCGGATCAGCCAACCCCCGCAACGATGGCGACGGCCACGAATCGGTCGGCCATGAAGAAGCCGACCACGATGGGCTCGGCACCGACCGCAGCGCCGTGTCCCGGGGCTCGCTCAGCCGTCGCCCACCGGTCAATCCGGAGGAAGAGGCGCGCGAGATCCTGCTGAAGCAACTGTCGGCCGGCCCACGTACCCGCTCTCAACTAGCCAAAGCCCTGGACCAGCGCGAAATCCCGGATGAAGTGGCCCGGACCGTGCTCGATCGGTTCGAAGAGGTCGACCTGGTCGATGATGCTGCGTTCTCCCGGCAGTACGTGGAGAACCGGCACTCCGGGCGAGGCCTGGCCAAACGCGCGCTGGCCTATGAACTACGGCAGAAGGGCGTGGCCGACGAAACCGCGCGCGAGGCCGTCGACTCGCTCAGCTCGGACGACGAACTCGCCACCGCCCGGCAACTGGTCCGCAAGAAGGCCGGCAGCATGACCAAGGACGACCCGGAACGCCGGATGCGCAGGCTCGCCGGAATGCTGGCCCGCAAGGGCTACAGCTCCGGCATCGCCTACCAGGCCATCCGCGAAGAACTCGCCGATCTCGACGCCGAGGGCATGTTCGGGCACCCGGACTTCGACTGACCGCTGAACTCAGCCAGGTGGGGAGCAGCCGCACACGGCAACTCCCCACCTGCAGAGCTCAAGGAGCCGGATTACCCGTCCCCTGAAGCGTCACATCGTGCGGCTCACCCGGTCCGGGCTGCCCAGTACCGAACGCCGGCTCATGTACCCGCCCGGTGAAGGGCATCGTTTCGCCCGGCTCCGGTACCGCAGCAACGATGGGCTCGTTCTCGGGCGCCGCAATGATTCGCGTGCGTCCGTCAAAGGTGTGGAAGAACTCGTGCAGGCGCGCCACCTGAGCGTTGGACAGCGCCCCGTCGTGCGGTCTGATCCGCGGCTGCTCGGCCAGAGCATCCCGTGAGAACGACATCCGGGTCTGCTCACCGGTGGCTATCTCTGCGGCCGGCACGAACTTGTGCTCGTCATCGACGGCGAACGAAACCCAGGCCAGGTCTCCGCTGGCGCCGTCGAAGTACACGCCGTCCACCTCGCCGACTTGGTCGCCGTGCGAGTCGAGTAACGGGTTCCCGATCAGTTCCCGGGCTTGTGCAGGCTTCAGCTTCAATGCTTCCTCCTCCGCCTCGCGCGCCGTTTCCGACGCCGTTCCGAGGAAGCAAGTTTCACGCCGTCACGAGCCGACACCAGTCGAGAAGGCACCCGCAGGTAGTGGTGACCCACTCGGCTCGGTGAGCAGAGACGTCCCCCGTTGGAGACGTAAAGCCCTTACGGCGCGGAATTGCCGGTGCCCTGCAGCGTCACGTCGTGCGGCTCGTTCGGCCCGGGTATTCCGGTGCCGAACGCCGTCTCGTGCGCACGTCCCTTGAACTGGGTGCGCGGGTCCGGGATGGCGTGAATGTCCCGGTACTGCGGCGCGCCCTCGTGGGCCGAGGCGAAGTGCTGGCCCGAGAAGGTGCCGAAGAATTCGTGCAGGCGCGCCACCTGCGCACTGGAGAGCGCGCCGCCCCGGGGCTTGATCCGCGGCATCTCCCGGATCATGTTGCGGGGCAACGGGATCGAGATGCCCTCGGCGAACGGGATGATCTGCGAAGCCGGGACGAAAGCGTCCCGTTCCGCGAAGAAATCAGTGTGGAACGACACCCAGTCCGGTTCCCCGGTGACATCGCTGAAATAGATCCCGTCGACCTCACCGAGCATCTCGTGCTCGGAGTCGAAAACTGTTCGCCCGAGATACTTGCGGGCTTCTTCGCCGGTCAGAGTCATGACTGCTCCTTCCGCGCCCATGCGAAAGGCGCCGGTGCGAGAGGACAAGTGTCCCGCGCACCGGCGCCTTCGGCACCTTATCGGTCACCCGATCGGGTTAGTTCTCACTGATAAAGGCAGGACTTCCCTGTGCGTGTCTGCCCATGTTCGTTGGCTTCCTGTGTCTGCATTGTCCAGTTGATGCAATAGTCATGAACGCCCTTACGTTTGAGGACCTTGTTGCTTCCCATGCTAATGCTCTTTCCTGAGGAATTCTTAAGGAAGCTTCCGTTGTTTACGAGGCCTGGGCCGTCAATGGTCAGTCCCCACTGCACGCCAACCTGCTTACGCCCAGACCCCGTACAGCGCGCTGTGTGCTGAACCTTCCAGTACTTGCCGTCGCGGGTCCACTCAAGATCGTCGTAGCAGGATGCCGCAGCGCTAGCGGTTGTGGCTGTGGATATCATTCCGCCGCTGAGAAAAGCAAAAGAAGTCACGGCCAAGAGAGCGACTCGTGCAGCACGTTTCTGTCGAAAAAACTGCATGACACTACCTTCCTGCAAGGGGGTCAGAGATCTGCGGTCGTGCTGGCATTAAGGGATCGCCCGCGGGTCTGGCTCTCTCCGGTCAGCCACCACTCGGAGTTTACAAGTTCCACTCTTACCTTTTGCTTACCGGACGGATTGGCCGCCGTTACGTAACTCTGACAGTAGGCATCCTGCTTCATGCTTCGACACTTCTTGAGTGCGCTCGTCTTCTTAAGCTTGCCATTGACAAAAATCCGAGCCTTGACGTTGACGTTTGTGTTGCGGTCGCACTGTGCGCCAAAGACGGCCATTATTCCGTAAGTTTCGGACTTCTGAACATTCACTTGGCCTACGCAATCCACTCCAATGTCCCCGACTGCCCTGGGGGCAGACATAGCCGTGGGGGCTGCCATTACGGAGAGTGCCAGGATTCCCGAGGTGGCTGTGGCCAAGGACAGGATGCGCTTGATGGACATGAATTCCTCCAGAGTGGCGGTCGAGTCGGTCTGTTGTCTCGAAAGGCCGCCGCTGGCCAAAATACCGAGAGGTAGCTTCAAGTCCATTGAAATTGAGGAAGACCTGAGCTTCGACTGGCTCAAATCAAGCAAAGCGCACACTTGGGTGGTTGCCTGCGATAGCTACTCTGAGCATGTCGCCTCATCACCACGAGCTCCGAGTTGGCTCACTCGGGCCTCCGATGTGTGTGATCGGCTGTGAACTGTAGCGTTGTGGCGCTTTAGGCCTGGATTTGCGCACTAGCGGTGCCCGTAGAATCGGTGGTTGGCTCCGTATGTACGGACGGTGAAGATGAAGTCGGGCTCGACGGCGGTGCAGATCGTGCACTCCTCCCGGCGGGAGTCGGCGGGATATCGAGCACATCGGCTCGGCTACGGACAAGGCCGGGATTGTGGCGCTGAAGGCCATTGCCGGCAGCGGTTGATCGGTGGACAGGAAGCCCTCGATCTGGGCATCGGCATCGCGGCTGGCCAGGACGAGTCGTCGCTGGCCGTTCCGGCGGAGCTGGCTGGAGCGGTGGTGCCTGGCGTCGGGGCGGGTCCTGCCGGTGACGTCCTCGCGGATGGCGCAACTGTGGCAGGCGCTGGAGCACGTCTATCGACTGCTGGGGTTGGAGGGTACAGGCCAGGGCGATGAGGTGTTCGCCGCGCTGGTCCTGGCCCGGATCATCGAGCTGACCAGCAAACTCGATGCCATCCGCGTCCTCGAAGAAGTCGATGCGCCAGCGGTTCCGTCGTATCCAACGATCAAAACGTCGTCTTTCGCGCTACGCGAAAACAGATTGGCAGAAACGTCTTTCCAAGGCCAGCAGGGCTCGCGCCGACATCGGGCCGACCAGTCTGGTTTCTCTGTGATGTCTCCATGCTCTACTTCGAGACCGATGTCAGCGACGGATTTCGTGAGCCCGGTTTCTCCAAGGAGCGCCGTATGCAGTCCCAGATCAACTTCGGTCCGCTTACCGATGAGAACGGAAACCCGCTGGCGCTGAACTCGTTCGAGGGAAACAAGGCGGAGAAGGCCACGATGGTCCCGACGATCCAGGCGTTCAAGAAGGCCCATAACCTCCGCGACGTCGCGATCGTCGCGGACGCTGGGATGATCTCGGCTGCGATCATGCAGGAGATTGGGGGGGGAATCCTGTTGTTCATACTCGGCATGAAAAACTCCGGACCCCGCCTTACCAGGTTCGTAAGTGGCAGAAGGGCAACCCGGAAAGGCTTTCGAGTACGGTCAGATCTTCGTGCAGTCCTGGCCAGGCGGAGCCAGCGGCAAGCGCCGCGACCAGATGATCTACCACTAGTACCGGGCCGATTGCGCCCGCTGGAGTCTGCGCGGGATCGACGAACAGGCCGCCAAGGCCAAAGCACCGTTGAGGGAAAGGACCGATCAAGAAGAACCGGTTCGTGAAACTCTCCGTCGGCACCAAGGGCGTGAACACTGCGCTAGAGGCGAAGGGCCCGCAGCCTGGCCGGGGTGAACTGCTGCAGGGGGGGTCGAACTGTCGGGATCTTATCCGCGAATGGATTTCATGTTCTCGGGGTATACGTTTCGTCCACGCAAGTTGCGCAGGGGTCGGGGTGAGTTTCGGCCGGTTCCTACCGCGATTAGCAAGGGACGGCGTCAACGGTATGACGCCGCATAGGAACCTCTTGTTGAACCACTCCGAAAACTATCGACAGATCGGGCAGTCATACCTGGTGTCCGCCAAAGCTGGAGCGCTTCAAGATTCACAGTCTGTCCGTACAACGCCACTCCAGAAATCCCTTCGATGAGAGCTGTGGCGCTCCTTTACATAGATAGGTCAGCATGACGGACATCCGTCATGCTGACCTATCTATGCCAACTAAGCGTCAGACTTTGACCGGTGCTGCCGTGGTAGCCATGATCGGATCAATGCTCTTGCCCGCAGAGCGGCGTGACATCCGCTTCTCCACCCACACCGCCAGCTGCGACAGTGCGAAGTTGATCGCGATGAAGATGATCCCGACCACCACCAGGGTCTGCAGGGTGTTCCCCAGGTCCTGGTAGATGATCTTGGCCTGGTACAGCAGTTCCGGGTACTGGCCGAGGAACATGATCAGCGAGGTGTCCTTGAGGACCACGACCATCTGGCTGATGATCGCCGGCAGCATGGTCCGGAAGGCCTGCGGCAGCTGGATCATCACCATGGTCTGCAGCGGGGTCAGGCCGATCACCAGACCGGCCTCCCGCTGGCCCTTGGGCAGCGAGTTGACCCCGGAACGCAGGATCTCGGCGAAGACGGCCAGGTTGTAAAGGGTCAGGCCGACGACCATGTACCAGAACGCGTCCGGGCCGGGCAGCGGTTCGTAGTTGACGCCCAGCGCAGGCAGCAACTGGTAGGCCATGAACATCATCACGATGACCGGCAGGCCACGGAGGATCTCGATCAGGCCGACCACCGGGATCCGCGCCCAGCGTCCCAGCATGACCCGGGCCACACCGAAGACCACGCCGAGCAGCAGCGAGAGCGTGATCGCCACCAGGGCCCCGGTCAGGGTGTTGCGCAGGCCGGTCCCGAGGTTCTGCCAGACCAGCTCGAAGACCTCGTTCGACGGGTCGAGCAGCGGGCCCCACAGGTCCCAGGACCACTGCCCCTTCTCGTCCAGCCGGGCGTAGACCACGTACAGGACGGCCAGCAGAGCCAGGCCGACCACCACACTGCCGATGGTGGCGTTGCGTTTCGCCTTGGGCCCGGGAGCGTCGTACAGGACTGAGAGGTCACTCATCGCAGGATCACCGCCTTGCGCTCGAGGTAGCCCAGCACCAGACCGGCCGGGATCGTGATCATCAAGAAGAAGAAGCCGATGCCCAGGTAGACCGGCACGGGGTCGAAGCCACGGGATCCGGTCAGGATGATCGCGTTGCCCAGAAGATCACCGCTCACCCCGAAAACGCCCAGCACAGCCGAATTCTTGAACATCGCGATGATCACGCTGCCGGTCGGCGGGATGGCCGTGCGGAAGGCCTGCGGCAGGATCACGTGCCGCAGGTTCTGGGTGAAGCCCAGCCCGATCGCCCGGGCCGCCTCGGCCTGGCCGGCCGGGATGGCGTTGATCCCGGAACGCAGCGCCTCACAGACGAACGACGCGGTGTAGATGATCAGCGCGGAACAGCCGAAAAAGTAATAGGACTGGTTGATCCCGATGGTCGGCAGGCCGAACGCGATCAGGAACAGCACCACGGTCAGCGGGCAGTTACGGATGAGGTTGACGTACAACGTGCCGACCGCGCGCAGCGGTGCGACGGGGGAGACCCGGAACGCAGCGATGATCGTGCCCAGGATCAGCGAGCCGACCATGCAGATCAGGCCGATGCCAAGCGTTTTCAGGAATCCCTGGAAGAACAGGTCGAAGTTGTCAATGATGACGTTCATGACCAGCGACTCCAGTCAGGTCTAGGAGGTCGTGGAGCCGGCGCCGGGGGAGGGAGGACCCGGCGCCGGCTCACGTCTTCAGGTCAGGCGCAGGCGTCGGCGGTCGGCAGCTCGGGCACGACCGCACCCTCGACCGCACCGGCGGTGGAGGTCCAGGCCTTCTCGTACGAGCCGTCCTCGGAGGCCTTCTTCAGGGTGTCGACGATGTAGTTGCAGAACTCCACGTCGCCCTTGGTGATGCCGATGCCGTAGGGCTCCTCGGTGAAGGTGTCACCGACCACCTTGAACGCGCCGTTGGACTTGCCGACCAGGCCCAGCAGAATCACGTTGTCGGTGGTCACCGCGTCGACCTGGTTGTTCTTCAGGGCGTCGGCGCACTTGCTGTACACGTCGAAGGTGACCAGCTGGTTCTTGTTGGCCAGGTACGAGCCGATGTTGTCGGCCGGGGTGGAGCCGGCCACCGAGCAGACCTTGAGCGAGGCGTCGGACTTGAACGAGTCCGGGCCGGTGATCGCAGTGTCGTCGCTGCGGGTCATGATCTGCTGACCGGCCACGTAGTACGGCCCGGCGAACGAGATCCGCTCCTTGCGCTCGTCGTTGATCGTGTAGGTGGCCGCCACCAGGTCCACGTCACCGTCGATGATCAGCGTCTCGCGCACCGCGGACGGGCTCTCGGTGTACTCGATCTTGTCGGCGCCGATGCCCATGCCGCTGGCGATGATCTTGGCGATCTCGACGTCGAAGCCCTTGGGGTCGCCGGACAGGCCCTTCTCGCCGAAGCCGGGCTGGTCGAACTTGGTGCCGAGCTTCAGCACCCCGGCCTCCTGGATCTTGGCCATCGTGGTGCCGGCCTCGAAGGTGGCCTCGGTGTTGACCGCGGGGTCATCGCCGCCGGAGTCGGAGTCGCTGCCACCGCCGCAGGCGGTGAGGGCCAGAACGCCCACCGCGAGCACGGCCGCGACCTTGGCGCTACGGCGGGCCGGGGCGGAACGGAAGGTGCTGGTCTTCATCGGGTGCGCCAATCTCTGAATGAGTGATGTGGGAAGGATCAGTGGACGAGGATCTTGGACAGGAAGTCCCTCGCCCGCTCACTGCTGGGGTTGGTGAAGAACGCGTTGGGCTCGGCCTCTTCGACGATCTGGCCGTCGGCCATGAAGACCACCCGGTCGGCCGCCTTCCGCGCGAAGCCCATCTCGTGCGTGACGACGACCATCGTCATGCCTTCCTTGGCGAGCGAGGTCATCACCTCGAGGACCTCGTTGACCATCTCCGGGTCGAGTGCGGAGGTGGGCTCGTCGAACAGGATCACCTTCGGCTTCATCGCCAGCGCCCGGGCGATCGCCACGCGCTGCTGCTGACCGCCGGAGAGCTGGGCCGGGTACTTGTCCTTCTGGGTGGCGACGCCGACCCGCTCGAGCAGGGCGATGGCCTCCTTCTCGGCGGCCTCGCGCTTGAGCTTACGGACCTTGATCGGCCCGAGCGTGACGTTCTCGAGGATGGTCTTGTGCGCGAAGAGGTTGAAGGACTGGAAAACCATCCCGACCTCGGAACGCAGGTTGGCCAGAGCCTTGCCCTCGGCGGGGAGCGGCTTGCCGTCGAGTGTTATGGTTCCCGTGTCGATTGTTTCGAGCCTGTTAATTGTCCGGCAGAGCGTGGACTTTCCGGAGCCGGACGGGCCGATCACGACAACGACTTCGCCCGCACCGATAGTGAGGTTGACGTCACGGAGGACGTGTAGAGCGCCGTAGTGCTTGTTGACGCTGGTCATGGTGACCAGCGGGGTACGGGCTCCGGGCTTGGCGACATCATTTGATGCCACCGAATCGGTGCCCGGTGCGACGTTTTCCGCCGTCATGGCTGATTCCTCCTCCGCAAGGTGTGTCTGGAAGTTAGGGACAACGTAGCGGCCCGGTGAAGCTCAGTTGAGCAACTCCTGAGGTCACGGGCTGGTTACGTCACTTCCCCGAAATACCTTTACCGGCGAAGGTAGAGCTATGCGTGTACTGCTCGTGGAAGACGATGCCCGGCTCGGGGCCGCCTTGTCCGACGTGCTGCGGGTGCACGGTATGGAGGTCGAGCACGTGACCACCGCCCGTGCGGCGCTGGCCCGGCTGACTCCGCAGACCGAGGCCGTGGTGCTCGATCTGGGCCTGCCCGACCGGGACGGTTTCGAGGTGTGCAGCCGGATCCGGCGCACCCACGACGTCCCGATCCTGATGGCGACGGCCCGCTCGGACCTCACCGCCCGCGTCCACGGTCTGAATCTGGGCGCCGACGACTACCTGGTGAAGCCGTACGACGTGCGGGAACTGCTGGCCCGGCTGCATGCGGTGAGCCGGCGTAGCCGGCGCGAGCTGGTCGGCGCGAACGTGGGTGCCGCGGCGGCCGGTGAGGTCGGCGAAGAACCAGAACTGAAGACGTTTGTGGGCACCGACGCGGCTCCCGTCACGGAGCCCGTACCCCTGTCCCCGGACGAGGTCGTCATCGACGTGGGCAGTCGCACGGTGGTCAAGGGCGGTAAGTCGATCGCCCTGACCCGTAAGGAGTTCGACCTGCTCGCGCTGCTCGCCCGCCATCCGGGCGTGGTGTTCCGGCGGGAGCAGATCATCAGCGAGGTCTGGCAGTCGACCTGGGACGGATGCGGGCGCACGCTGGAGGTTCACGTTGCGGCGGTGCGTTCCAAGACCGGCTCGCCGCGGCTGATCGAGACGGTGCGGGGCGTCGGCTACCGCCTGGCGATCGGGGCGGCGAGCAGCACGTGGTCCTAGCAACAACCCTGCTCTCGTGAACCTGAACGCCGTTCCCCGGGACGCCCGGTGAGAACCCGTCTGTCCGCACTCCTGGTCGTCCTGATGGGAGTCGTCCTGGTCAGCCTCGGGGTACCGCTGATCACCGGGATCGCCTCGGACGAGGCCCGCACCCTGCACACCGACCGGATGGCCGACCTGTCGCTGTTCGTCAGCCGGGCGCCCTTCGGCGAGGACCCGGGCCTGGCCGAGGTCAGCGCGCTGGAACGCGATCTGCAGCGTTACGAGGAGCTGTACGGCATCTCGGTGACGGTGTACGACGCCGCCCGCCGGCCTCGCTTCAGCAACGACGTCGGCTCCGCCGAACTCACCCCCGACGAGGACGCGGCCCTGGACACCGCCCTGTCCGGTCGCCTCACCGAGGTCTGGGACAGGATCGAGCCGTGGGACACCGAACCGCTCGTCGCGGCCCAGCCCGTGGTGCGTGACGGGGACGTCGTGGGTGCAGTGGTCAGCGTGTCGCCGGTGGAGAAGGCGGCCAACCGGGTGCTCGCTCGCTGGTCGATCCTGCTGGCCGCCGGACTGGTGACGATGATCGGCGCGATCGCCCTGGCCGACCGGCTCGCCCGCTGGCTGCTGCGCCCGGTGGAGAGACTGGACGAGGCCGCGCACCAGATCTCTGCGGGCGATCTCTCGGCCCGCGTGCCCACCGGTTCCGGACCGCCCGAACTGCGCCGTCTGGAGGCCTCGTTCAACGACATGGCAGTG
This sequence comes from Kineosporia babensis, assembly GCF_021129305.1. Classification (GTDB taxonomy): domain Bacteria; phylum Actinomycetota; class Actinomycetes; order Actinomycetales; family Kineosporiaceae; genus Kineosporia; species Kineosporia babensis. Next base: position 238,327 of record NZ_JAJOMB010000013.1, read on the forward strand.
CATGTCCAGGGCGCGGTGGAGGCACAACGTGAGTTCGTAGCCGATGCCAGTCACCAGCTGCGCAACCCGCTGGCGGCCCTGCTCATGCGGCTCGAGGGACTCACCATCAGCTCCGGCCTGCCCGGGGTCTCCCAGGAGCGGCAGGTGGAGCTGATGCAGCAGGCCCTGGCCGACGGCAAACACCTGGCCGGCACCCTGGACCGGATGCTGGCCCTGGCCAAGGTCGAGAACGCCGGAGCTCCGGCCGCGGTGCTGGACGTGGCCGCCGAGGTGGACGAGCGCCTCGCGTTCTGGATGGTCGTGGCCGACCGCCGGGGCGTTCACCTGGTCCGGCGCGGAGTCTCCGAGGCGTACGCCCGGCACGACGTGGGTGCACTGTCCGGTGCGCTAGATGCAGTTCTCGACAACGCCCTGAAGTACTCGCCCGAGGGCGGGACCGTCACTGTCGAGGTCCGCGATCTGCCCGGCGGGGTAGCGGCCGAACCGGTTGTGCAAGAGGCTCTGCCGATCGGCGGCCCGAGCTCGGCACCCATGCTGGCCCTGGCCCGCGCCGTCGGTGAAGCCTCGTCCGAAGCGCTGCCCTCGGGCGGCGGCGTGGAGGTTGTGGTGTCGGACGACGGGCCGGGGGTGGCGGAGCAAGACCTCCCCCGGATCTCCGAACGCTTCTGGCGGGCCGACAGCGCCGAGCAGGAAGGCACCGGCCTGGGCATGTCGATCGCCAAGACCCTGATGGAACGCCACGACGGATCGCTCGAGGTCTCCACCAGCCCGACCGGTGGACTCAGCGTTCACCTGGTGCTTCCGCCGCCGGGCTAAAGTTTTTCTCGGCGGTAGTAGGCGATCGCCGCGGGATGAAGCTCCAGGCTCCCGGTCAGGATGGCCGAGCGTAGGTCAGTCTGATTGGCCGCCGGGACGGCCGCGGCAATGACTTCGCGTCGGTCGAAAATGGTGGTGAGCACCGCGGTCACCAGGTCGGCGTCCGCGTCCTCCCGGGCGATCAGAAGATTGGCCAGCGCCACGGTGTCTACCTGCTCGGGAATGTCGTAGTGGCCAGGCGGAATCGCGGCAGGGCGGTAGACCGCACCGTAGGAGGCCCGCATCTGCTGGGGTAGATCGCCCAGCCCGAGCAGCCGAATCGGCATTCGTCTGGAGGCGTTCTCAACCGCATCCGTGGTCACCCCGCCGGACCAGAACACAGCGTCGACCTCATCGGCCTCCAAGGCCTCCAACCCGTCGACGATCCCGAGCTCCTTCTCCTTCACCGAGATACCGGCCAGCCCCAGCAACCGCCGGGCGATCAGCGCGGTACCAGAACCCGCGTCACCGATCGCCACCTCCAGCCCGGCCAGGTCCTCCAGCGACTTCAGGCCCGAATCACCCGGCACCACCACGTGGTAGTAGTCGTCGTAGATCCGGGCCAGCGCTCGCAACGGCACGCTCTGTGCCTCTTCGGCCGCGTCGTTCGCACTCACCGCCAGGTCAGCGGTGCCCGCCCGGAGCCGGGCCAGGTTCTGGATGCTCCCGCTGGAGGCCAGCACCTCCACGTTCAGCGCCGGGTGCGCACTCTCCAGTTCGCGCGCCAGCGTCGTGGCCCAGGCGTAGTAGACGCCGGCCGGGGTACCCGCAGTGATCACGATCCGGCCCGGGCCGGGCTCGTCCTCCAGCGACGAGGAGGCCCGGGGCGCCGCCGCGCCACAGCCCAGAGGCAGCACCAGGAGCACCACGAGGATGAGTGTCCTGGTCAGCCGCATCGTCCCACCATGCCTGATCGACCGTGGCCGGACGCAACCCGCGCAATCCACCCGCAACAATCCACAGGGTGGACTGTGCGTTGCCTTGCGGCGCGTCCTGGCGTAGATACTGGAAGCGGACCTGAGCAGGAAACCAGGGCAGAGCCGGACCGAAGATGCTGCGGACGGGCGGGGGCCTGTACCCCGCTACCCGAACCAGAACCGCAGAGAGAAGCGTCTTCAAGTGAGCTCCGGCATCGCCCCCACCTCGGCGACCCGACCCGAAAGCGCCACCCGGCCCCGCCCGTCCACTCGTGCCTGGGTGGTCTGGTCGTTCGGCGTCCTGGCCTACATCCTGGCGATCGTCAGCCGGTCGTCGCTCTCGGCGGTCGCCGTCGAGACCTCCGACCGCTTCGGCGTCACCGCCGCCACCCTGTCCACCTTCGCGGTGCTGCAGCTCGGCGTGTACGGCGCGATGCAGATCCCGGTCGGGCTGATCCTCGACCGGATCGGCCCGCGCCGCGTGCTCACCGTCGGCCTGCTGGTGATGGCCCTGGGCCAGGCCCTCCTGGCGGTGACCGAGTCGGTGCCCGGCGCCTTCGTCGCCCGCATCCTGGTCGGCGCCGGCGACGCCACCATCTTCGTCTCGGTGGTCCGGCTGATCATCGCCTGGTTCCCGCCCCGCCAGGCCCCCCTGCTCACCCAGCTCACCGGCCTGATCGCCCAGTTCGGCCAGATCATCAGTGTGGTGCCGCTGCTGGCCCTGGTGCACGCCCGCGGCTGGAGCTTCGCCTTCCTCGGCCTGGGCCTGGTCCTCTTCCTGGTCGCGCTCGCCGTCGCCGCGAGCGTGCGTGACCAGCCCGCCGGAACCTCGGTCCCGGTTGTGCCGGGCGGCCCGGGTGTGCTGCACCGGGTCCGCGAGGTCTGGGCCAACCCGGGTACCCGGCTCGGTTTCTGGACCCACTTCGTCACCCCGCCCGGCGGCAACGTGATCGCCCTGCTCTGGGGCTTTCCCTATCTGACCGCGGGCGAGGGGCTGCCGATCGCGCAGGCCCAGACCCTGCTGGCGATCCAGGTGATCGCAGGCGCCGGGTTCGGCCTGCTGATCGGGCGTTTCGCCGGACGTCACCCGTTGCGCCGTTCCTGGGCGGTGCTGGCCGTGGTCGGTATCCAGGCGATCGCCCTGGCCCTGGTCGTGCTGAACCCCGGGCCCGCGCCGGTCTGGCAGCTCCTGCTCCTGGTGATGTGCTTCGCCGCCGGTGGGCCGGGCTCGCTGGTCGGCCTCGACTTCGCCCGCACCTCCAACCCGCCGCACCTGACCAGCAGCGCCACCGGCATGGCGAACAGCGCCGGGTTCCTGGCCTCGCTGCTGGCCCTGCTGATGATCGGCCTGCTGCTCGACGTGCAGAACGCGGGCACGCCGGACACCTACAGCCTGACCGGGTTCCGGATCGCCTTCTGCAGCCTCTACCTGCTGTGGCTGGTCGGGGTGATCGGGGTGCTGCGCAACCGGCGGCAGCTGCGGGCGGTGATGGCCGAGAACGGGGTGCTGGTACCGCCGTTGCGCGATGTCGTGAACCGGTACCAACGCCGCAAGTGACGTGCACGTGTCGGGGGCGTTCGCGTCGTACAGTTGAGCTGCTATGACGCTTCAGGACACCACGACGGCCACCCGCACCTACGAGGTGCGCACCTTCGGCTGCCAGATGAATGTGCACGACTCCGAGCGGCTCGCCGGCCTGCTGGACTCGGCCGGCTACGTGCCTGCCGAGGCCGGGGGTGAGGGCGCCGACCTGGTCGTCTTCAACACCTGCGCGGTGCGCGAGAACGCCGACAACAAGCTCTACGGCAACCTCGGGCAGCTCGCGCCGGTGAAGGCCGGCAAGCCCGGGATGCAGATCGCCGTGGGTGGATGCCTGGCCCAGAAGGACCGGGAGACGATCGTCCAGAAGGCGCCCTGGGTCGACGTCGTCTTCGGCACGCACAACATCGGCTCGCTGCCGGTGCTGCTCGAGCGCGCCCGGCACAACGCCGAGGCCCAGGTGGAGATCCTGGAGTCGCTCGACGTCTTTCCCTCCACCCTGCCCGCGCGGCGTGACTCGGCTGCCGCGGCCTGGGTCTCGATCAGCGTCGGGTGCAACAACACCTGCACTTTCTGCATCGTGCCCTCGCTGCGCGGCAAGGAGCGTGACCGGCGGCCGGGGGAGATCCTGGCCGAGGTCGAGGCCTTGGTCGCCGAGGGCGTGGTCGAGGTGACCCTGCTCGGGCAGAACGTGAACACCTATGGCGTCGAGTTCGGTGACCGGGGTGCCTTCGCCTCTCTGCTGCGGGCCTGCGGTTCGATCAAGGGGCTGGAGCGGGTGCGGTTCACCAGCCCGCACCCGGCCGCGTTCACCGACGACGTCATCTACGCGATGGCCGAGACCCCGAACGCGATGCCTCAGCTGCACATGCCCCTGCAGTCCGGTTCCGACCGGATGCTGAAGGAGATGCGCCGCTCCTACCGCTCGAAGAAGTTCCTGGGGATCCTGGACAAGGTTCGCGAGCACATCCCGAACGCGGCGATCTCGACCGACATCATCGTCGGCTTCCCCGGTGAGACCGAGGAGGACTTCCAGGGCACGCTCGACGTGGTGGCGCAGGCCCGGTTCGCCCAGGCCTTCACCTTCCAGTACTCGCAGCGACCGGGTACCCCGGCGGCGACGCTGCCTGACCAGCTGCCCAAGAAGGTCGTTCAGGAACGGTACGAACGCCTGCTCGCGCTGCAGGAGGAGATCTCCTGGCAGGAGAACCGCAAGCTCGAGGGTTCGGTGCTGGAGCTGCTGGTGACCGAGAGCAAGGGGCGTAAGGACGGCGCGACCACGCGTCTGTCCGGCCGGGCACCGGACAACCGTCTGGTGCACTTCAGCGTTCCGGAGGGCGGCGAGGTGCCGCGGCCCGGGGACTTCGCTTCGGTCCGGGTCTCCTATGGGGCGCCGCACCATCTGGTTGCTGACGATTCGGGCGAGGCCTACGCCGTGCGGCGCAGCCGTGCGGGTGAAGCGTGGGAGCGCCGGCAGATCGACGCCTGCGCTCCGGCGCCGGCTGCCGGCTCCGGCCCTCGTCCGGTATCGCTGGGCGTGCCGGTGCTCCGGCGCGGCTGATCAGCCCTGCGCCGTGGCCCTTTTGGACCTCATCGGCGTCTGGACGTCACGTCGATTTGACCTGCCTGTGGGCCATCCGTAAAGTTCTACGTGTTGGCAGCGCGGGAGGCACGGACACGAAAGTGGCCGGTCCCGGGTCAACTTCCCAAGAACTTCGGCCGATGTTCAACCCACGCTGGTTGAGCCGGTGAAGTTCGCTCGGGAGTCCGGATGGACAGAGCAGCGAAAACCTTCTGGTAAGGTTTACACCGCTCGGTCAGCCGGGTAAGTTAGAGAGGTTGCCCC
>NZ_JAJOMB010000014.1 GCF_021129305.1 Kineosporia babensis
GACGAGCAGGTCTCGCTGGTGCTGTGCGGGCACCCGCTGGCGGCCGAGGACCGGCGGGTGGTGCAGGCGTTCGCCAACCAGGCGGTGGTGGCGATGCGCCAGCAGCAGCTCAGCGAACAGGCCGCGGCGGCCGGGCCGCTGGCCGAGGTCGACCGGATGCGCACAGCCCTGCTCTCGGCCGTCAGTCACGACCTGCGCACCCCGCTCGCCTCGGCCAAGGCAGCGATCGGCGGGCTGCGCGCGCCCGGGGTCGAGTTCAGCGCCGACGACCAGGCCGAACTGCTCGCCAGCGTGGAGGAGTCGCTGGACCGGCTGACCCGGCTGGTGGACAACCTGCTGGACATGAGCCGGCTGCAGGCCGGCGCGCTGGCCATGCACCCGCAGCCGACCAGCATCGCCGAGACGGTGGCGATGGCCCTGGACGAGATCGGTCCCCGGAGCAAGGACATCGAGGTGCACCTGCCGGAGGAGTTCCTGGAGGTGACCGGTGACCCGGTGCTGATCGAGCGGGTGCTGGTGAACCTGCTGCGCAACGCCCTGCGCCATTCTCCGGATCACTGCCCGCCGATGGTCGTGGTCAGCGCGCACGCCGGGGAGGTCGAGGCCAAGGTCGTCGATCGGGGCCCGGGGATTCCGGTGGAGAAGTGGGACGACGTCTTCCTGCCCTTCCAGCGTCTGGGCGATCGTGACAACGGCACCGGGGTGGGCCTGGGGTTGGCGCTGTCCCGGGGCCTGGCCGAGGCGATGGGCGGCAGCCTGACCCCGGAGACCACCCCCGGGGGTGGTCTCACGATGAGCCTGAAACTCCAGCAGACCCGGATCGGCCCGCAGACCCAGGAAGAAGCGCAGGCAGAACGACCGTGACCAAGATTCTTCTCGTCGACGACGAACCGCAGATGATCCGGGTGCTGCGGATCAATCTGCTGGCCCGGCAGTACGACGTCGCTACCGCCACGACCGGGGAAGAAGCGCTGGAACTGGCCCGCGAGGAACATCCGGACATCGTCGTTCTGGATCTGGGCCTTCCGGACGTCGACGGTGTGGAGGTCCTGCGCCGGCTGCGCCGGTGGACCAGGTTGCCGGTGATCGTCCTGTCCGGCCGGGCGGACAGCCGGGACAAGGTCAACGCGCTGGACGCCGGGGCCGACGACTACGTGACCAAGCCGTTCAGCGTGGACGAACTGCTGGCCCGGATCCGGGTCGTGGCTCGTCGGCAGGAGCCGGCCCGAACGGTGAGGACCGTGAAGATCGGCCGGCATACGATCGACCTGGTCGCTCACACCGTGGACCCGGACGTGCACCTGACCCGTACCGAGTGGCAGTTGCTGGAGGTGGTGGTGGCCGAGCCGGGCAAGTTGCTGAGCCAGCGGTACCTTCTGGAGAAGGTGTGGGGCCCGACCTACCGGGCCGAGACCCAGAACGTGCGCCAGTACATGGCCCAGCTGCGCCGCAAACTGGAGAAGGACCCGACCCGCCCCACCCACCTGCTCACCGAGCCGGGTATGGGCTACCGCTTCGAGCCCTGAGCCGTCAGCCGGTCGCGGGCGCCAGTGCTGACACGGCGCGGCGGGCATGGGTCTTTCGCTCAGCTGGTGCCCGGATCCTCCAGGACGTGGGACACGGCGTCGGCAACCACATGGGTGACATGGGTGTCGGCGATGTCGTAGAACATCTCCTTGCCGCTGCGCTCGGCGGTCACCAGCCCGCCCTGCCGTAGGGATCGCAGATGCTGCGAGACCAGGGGCTGGGACAGGCCGGTGAGCTGGGCCAGTTCGCCGACGGTGCGCTGCTGTTCGCCGATCAGCCGCAGCAGCCAGAGCCGGGACTCGTTGCCCAGGACCTTGAACAGCTGGGCGGCCTCGGCCAGACCGGGTTCCGGTCGCACAGATCTCACCTCAGTACCGGATAAACGGTTTGCAATGTGTTCAAGTGTACTGGGGTGGGCCCGGTGGTCAGTGCAGCCCGTACACCACGTGGTCGTCCAGGTAGCGCCAGACCGTCCCGGTCTCGGCGAATCCCGCGCTGCGCAGCGTCTCCAGGTGGAATCCGAGGCTGACCTTGGGCGGGGCTACGTGCAGTTCCTCGCCCCAGGTGGCCGCGCGCAGCCTGACCGCCTCGGCGTAGTGCGGCACGGCCTCGGCGGCCGCCCACCACTGCTCCCAGGTGTCCACGCCGTTCGTGAACGTCTGGGCCTGGAACTGCTCGTCGTCGGCCTTGGCCAGGGCGTGCAGCGTGGGTTCGGTGCGCTCGTCGTAGTAGAGGTTGTCGCCGTTGAGGAAGATGCCGCCCGGACGAATGATCTCGGCGAGCTTCCAGTACACCGCCACCAGCTTGTCCGGCTTCAGCCAGTGCAGGGCGGTGGAACTGACCACCGCGTCGAACGGCGCCTGAGCGATCAGCGGGTGCTGGGCCCACTCCGGGTCGTCCAGGTCGACGTGGGCGGTCTGCAGTCGGGGATCGGTCTCGGCCAGGTCTGCGGCGATCGCCACCAGGAGAGGGTCCTTGTCGGCGACCACCGCGGTGGCGCCGGGGATCTCGGCCAGGACGGCCCGGGCCAGCGACCCGGGGCCACCGGCCAGATCCAGGATCCGCGGTGCCGCAACCCCCTCGTTGATCGAGGAGACAACGCGGGCGATGGTGGCGAACCGCTCGGCCCGGTGCCGGATGTAGCCGGTCTGCTGGGCGTCCCAGCGGGTGATCAGGTCGAGAGCGATGCTCATGGAGTGGTCCTTTCCTGGGGGAGGTCGAAGGCGAAGTGCTTGGCCTGGCCGGGCAGGCCGGGTGGGGCCGCTACGACGTGGCTGCGGACCCCGTACACCGGGTCCAGAACGGCCGGGACCAGAACGTCGTCCGGGGCGCCGGTGGCGACGATCCTTCCCCCGGCGATCACCACGACGCGATCAGCGAACCGGGCGGCGAGGTCCAGGTCGTGCAGCACCATCACCACCGTCGGGGCCAGAGTCCTGGCCAGGGTGAGAATTTCGAGGCGGTGACGGGGATCGAGGTGGTTGGTCGGCTCGTCCAGCAGGACGTGATCGGCACCCTGCATCATGGCCCGGGCCAGGGCGACACGCTGGCGTTCACCCCCGGAAAGGGTTCCGAGCAGGGCATTGACCTGTGTGCCCAGCCCGACGGCGGTGAGCGCGGTGGCCACCGAGGTGGTGGTGTCGGCCCGTCCGCCCCAACGGCGACGGGCCAGGGCACCGAGCGCGACCTCTTCGGCCACGCTCAGGCCTGGGTCGCCGTCGACGTGCTGCCCGACGTACGCCACGTGCTGGGCCAGCCAGCGCCGGGAGCGGCGGGTGACGTCGTCGCCGTCCACCTCGACCCGGCCACTGTGCAACGGCACGGCACGGATCAGGGCGCGCAGAGCGGTCGACTTGCCGCCGCCGTTGGGCCCGACGATCGCGGTCACCGTCCCGCTGGGAGCCGAGAAATCAAAATCATGGACGATTTCGCGGCCACCCAGCCGAACCGTCACCTGATGGGCGGCGATCACGGTTACCACAGCCGAGTTCGGCCAGGAGCGAGGACAACTGCTGAGGGCCCTTGGTGCTCAGCATGCTCGGCGGGTCGGTGTAGGGGAACGCCAGCACCACCACGCGGTCGTTCTTGACCGCGGAGAGGTCGTCCACCCCGGCCGAGGACAGGAACGCCTCGCGGGTCTCCGCCTCCGACACGGAGGTGAGCAGCACGATCGTCTGCGGATCCCGGGCCATCAGATCCTCGATGTTCACGTCGAACACCCGCTCATCGGTCTCGGCGTACACGTTGCTCAGACCTGCGGCCTCGAACACAGGTGTGACCATGCTGGGGGCACCGTAGGGCGAAAGGGTCGCACCGCCGGAGGCAACGTAGAGCGCTGCCGCGCTCCCGGCGTCCTCAGGTGTGCTGGAAAGTTGGTCCTGCGCCTCGGCGACCAGCTTCTCGGCCTGCTCGTCCAGGCCGAGAATGCCGCCCAGGGTGGTGACTTCGGACCAGACCCGGTCGAAGGTCGCGGTCTGCGACAGTTCCGGGCCGGGCGTGTTGCAGTAGGCACTGGGGACGTAGACCGGGATGCCGGCTGAGGCCAGGGCGGCCCGGTCCACGGCGTTCTCCGGGGCGATCACCAGGTCTGGAGTGGCGGCCAGGATGGACTCCTGCGAAACCACCGACCCACCGGTGGAATTGGTCTCGGTGGTGAGCAGATCCAGGTCGCCCAGCGCCTGGTAAGTGGCGTCCTGGTACAGGCCCTCCTGGAGTTCCGCGGTGACGGCGACGACCCGGTCGATGGCGCCGAGCGCCTCGAGGTTGGCCACCTCATCGCTGTTGACCAGCAGAATCCGTTCGGGGGCGGCCTCGACGGTGACGTCGGTGCCGCAGTTCTCGATGGTCATCGGGAAGGCCGCGGAACCCGGTGTGACGGCTGCGGTGTTCTCCTCGGAGCTAGCGCCGCCGCAGGCGGCGAGCGGGATCAGCAGGCTTGCCGCCAGGACGGCACGCCAGGATGTGGTTCTCATGGTTCTTCCTTTTGTTCAGTTGCGAAAAGCTTTGCGGCGCAGAAGGAGCAGCAGCAGTGGAGCGCCGACGGCACCGGTCACGACGCCGACCGGCATCTCCTGGGGAGCGAGCGCGGTGCGGGCCACGGTGTCGGCGGCGATGAGCAGGATGGCCCCGAGCAGGGCGCTGACCGGCAGGACGGCGCGGTGCCGGCCGCCGACCAGACGCCGGGCCACGTGCGGGACGACCAGGCCGACGAACCCGACGCCGCCCACGGCTGCGACCACGACACCGACCATGGCCGAGGTGAGAGCCAGCACGGCGAACCGGGTGCGCTCGGGGTCCAGGCCGGCGGATCGGGCCGAGTCCTCGCCGGAGGCCAGGACGTCCACAGCGGGTGCGAACAGCATCAGCACGGTGAACACCACCGCGACGGTGACGGCCGAGGCGATCAGCATCACCGGCTGCACCGTGGCCAGGGAGCCGAGCAGCCAGAACATCACCGAGCGCGCGGCCTCGGGCGAGTCGGAGGAGAAGACCAGCAGATTGGTCACCGCCGTGAGGGCGTAGCCGACCGCGAGCCCGGCCAGGACCAGCCGGAACGGGCCACGCTGCCCGGCGGCCCCGCCCAGCATCAGGACCAGGGCGATCGCGCCCATCGCCCCGAGCAGGGCGGAACCGGACATGATCAGCGCGCTGCCGCCGCCCACGACCAGGACGGCGAATGCGGCCCCGGTGGAGGCACCGGCGTTGAGTCCGAGCACGTACGGGTCGGCCAGGCCGTTGCGCACGACGGCCTGCAGGATCGCCCCGGCGACGGCGAGCGCTGCCCCGGCGACCGCGGCCATGGCCACCCGGGGTGTGCGAGCTGTCCAGACCACCTGATCCGCGTAGGGAGCCCAGGTCTCGGAGGGCGAGGCGCCGGCCAGGTGGTGGGCGAGGATCCCCACCACGTCGTCGAGCGGGATTGTGACAGGGCCGATGCCGAGGGCGGCCGCAACCACAGCGATCAGGGCGGCGGTGAGGAGAAGAACGTGAAAAGTGGCGCGGCGGTGGGCTTGGCGGATCGCGACCTGGGCGGCGTTCACTGCGGTGGTACGGGCCGGGTCGGCCACGGAGGTTTTCACACCCGGCTCCTTCTCGGCTCTGGCTGGTGCGCCCCCATATAACCGCGTAATGAGAATCGTTTGCAAATAGATCGGGAGTGGCGTGCGCCTCCTGAGGCCGGCTACACCAGCTATGACGCCGACAGGGCCGCTCAGTTGCCGGAGGAGGCGGGCTGGGTGGACGACGGCAGCGGCACCCGGGCCAAGGACGGCCAGAAGCCACCATCCGGCTGCTGACCTTCGGCACCGAGGCCGCCACCGGTGAGGTGCTGCAGGCCCAGTGGGCCCGCAGCAGTCTCGATCTGCAGGTGCGTACGCTGCGGACACACTGGTCGCCCAGCCGCTGGAGACCGGCGACGGGGACGCGGTGACGCAGGCCTGTACCAGCCTGGGCAACCAAAGCACGACCTAAGTCGCGCTGCTGGAGGTGACCGCCCGGGCCGCCGACGAGACCGCCCGCCAAGCGGCCGCTCTGGCCGTCAAAGACGTGATCACCGATGTGGTGCCGCTGATCTCGGTGCACCCGCGGGTAGCGGCGCTCTCGGCGGATGCTGCCTGCGTTACTTTGCCTGATAGCGCCGCTGGAAGCGGGCGATCCGGCCCTCGGTGTCGTTCGCGCGGGCCCGGCCCGTCCAGAAGGGGTGGCTGGCGCTGGAGATCTCGACGTCGACGACGGGGTACTCGTTGCCGTCTTCCCACTGGACCGTCTTCTTCGAGGTCACGGTGGAGCGAGTGAGAAACGCGGTGCCGGCGCTGCGGTCGCGGAAGACGACCGGCCGGTACTCGGGGTGGATGCCAGGCTTCATCTCAGCCCTGCCGTCCTTTCCATCGGGGGTTCTTCTTGTTGATCACGTAGACCTTTCCGCGCCGGCGCACGACGATCGAGCCCGGCTTCTCCTTCAGTGATTTCAGTGACGCTCTGACTTTCATGGTCCTCTCCGGTGTTTCGCAGTGCCGTTCAGGCGCTGAGGTCGTCGATGTCCGCGTCCTGGTCGCCCATCCAGGGGCCGAACCCGTCGTCGAGTCCGTCCCAGCGGTCAAGCCCCTGTTCCATCTCCTGGTCGGTCATCAGCGCCCGCTGGAAGGCCCGCTGGATCGCCCGGCGTTGTGGGCCGATGCCGGTGACCCGCAGCCGGGTGGTACGAACGGCGCCGGGCCAGGTTCCCGCGGCGCCGATGCTCAGCTGGCCGCCGGCCCCGTCCCAGAGACCGATCACCTCGGGTCGGCCGGGTAGCCAGAAAGTGCCCCGCGCCCGGATCGGACCGGTGCCCAGCGCCTCGATCTCGGCGTGTAGTCGATCGGGATGGAAAGCCTTGTGCGAGGCCAGGTCCAGCGACCAGACCGTAGCGGTGTCGGGGGCCTGGGTGTCGCTCAGACGTAGCAGGTCGCCGCGGGGGTCGTCCGGATCTCGGTGGACGGCGAAGAGTTCGGCCGCGCCGACCGCGGAGATCGTGGTGCGCGGCACGCCAGGCCCGGCCAGGTGGTCGATCAGGTCGTGCTCGGCCTGCTCAGCCTGGGCGTCGAGCAGGACGACGTCTGCTGACTCCAACTGGGCGGCCAGGGCCTCGCCCACCGACCGGCGGTCGTCGTCGCGGAACGCCTGCCCCCGCTCGGCCAGCAGGTCGTCGCCGAACAGGTCTTCGGTCAGGGTCGCCGCCGAGGCGGTGGCCGCGACCGCTGCGACCCGGGCCCCGGGCACCAGGCCGCCGTCCGGGCCGGGCATCAGGGCGTTGATCAGAGGCGCCGGGTCGCTGCTGACCGGCAGGCCGACGATGATCTGCTGCGGCTTCTCCGACTCGCGGGCCGGTCCGTTGACCAGGCCACGCAGGACGGGCAGCAGGTCCTCGCGCAGGGCACAGGACAGGCAGCCGTGCTCCAGCGCCTGAGAATGCCGGTCCCGCACGCCGGACCAGTCGTGCACGACGCGGCGCAGGACTCCGTCCGGCGTGATGTCGTGCCGGACGGCCACGGCCTGGGGAAGGTCGAGCAGGAGGGCGGAGACTGCGCTGTCGCGCAGCACCGGATCGATCGAGGTGACAATGGCCACCGGGACATCGGACATGGGACGAACCTTAGTCGGAGCGAGAATCATTATCAATAAGCTAGCCTGGCGCTGTTCATTCACCGAGGACATCGGAGGCAGTTTTGTCCAGCGTGTGCATGGTGACCGGAGCGGTTCCCGGCTTCGGTCACTCCATCTCGCACTCCCACCGGCGCACCAAGCGCCGTTGGAACCCGAACATCCAGAAGAAGCGCTACTGGGTGCCCTCGCTGGGGCGTCAGGTGACCCTGACGCTCAGCGTCCGCGGTATCAAGACCATCGACCGCCGGGGCATCGACGCCGTGGTGCGCGACATCCAGGCGCGGGGGATCAAGCTGTAGGACGAGGGCGGTCCGCACACCGCCGGATCGGCGGTCGGGTCCGGGCGGTCCCGGCACGGGCGCCGGTGTGCGGTCTGGTCGATCGGCCGTGGTCGGTGCCCGCGGGGCCGGCCGTGGGGCATCACCAATATGATAATCATTCTCACCTCGCTTGGGTGACCGGATCGACCGGTGCCCGAAGCGGGCTGGGCGACGAAGGAGGACTCCCCGTATGGCCAAGGCAGGAACCGTTCTGCGGCCGATCATCAAGCTCCGGTCCACCGCAGGTACCGGGTACACGTATGTGACCCGCAAGAACCGCCGCAACAACCCCGACCGCATGGTGCTGAAGAAGTACGACCCCGTCGTGCGCCGGCACGTCGACTTCCGTGAGGAGCGCTGAAGTTTGGCCAAGAAGAGCAAGATTGCCCGTGATCAGCAGCGCCGTGAGGTCGTCGCCCGCTACGCCGAGCGTCGCGCCGACCTCAAGCGTCGTTCGGTGAATCCCCATCTGAGCGAGGACGAGCGCGCCGAGGCCATGCGGGAACTGCACCGTCAGCCGCGCAACGCCTCGGCCACCCGGCTGCGCAACCGCGATGTGGCGGACGGGCGTCCCCGTGGGCATCTGACCAAGTTCGGCCTCTCCCGGGTCAGGTTCCGCGAGATGGCGCACCGGGGCGAGCTTCCCGGCGTCACGAAGTCGAGTTGGTGACCCTGTTCGCGGAACGTTGATGTGCTCACCGTGATGGCTGAACAGGGTGAGAATCCCGGCGGGCCGTAAACCGCCGGGGCGGATGGCGTGGGGCCGTCGAGTGTCGAACTCGGCGGCCTCGCCCTCGTCCAGGGGTGCTCTCTCCGTCGATCGCCAGATCGACGAGGCCGGACGGGGCATGGAGTCACTCGTAGCCCTGTGGGGATGGTCGCCTTGGACGCTGGGCGGGACAGGTGGACCTGGGCCGTGCCACCGGCCTACCCGAGCGTCGTGCGCCCCCGAGGGCTGGCAACGCGGGCCGGCCGAGCAGGAGCCGGACCCGGCGATTGGGTCAGGGCGATGCGCGCGGTTGCATCGAGTACTGCTGTAGTGCCGAAGTCCGAACCGGTGAGCTTGAGAACGATAATCAGATTCGTTAAATTGGAGTCTGGAGCACGGGATGTTGCTTCCCAGTAGATGAATGTGGGAGGTGCGTTGGCCGGTGCGGGGATCTCACCGCGGCACCAGGCAGAGCGAACTCGTCCGTAAGGCTCTGGCCGATTCTGCGGGTTTCGTGAGCGCTCAGGCGTTGTTCGCCGAGCTGCGTTCAAGCGGCGACAACATCAGTCTTTCGACGGTCTACCGGCAGTTGCAGGTGCTCGTCACCGCTGCCGAGGCCGATGTCATTCACGATCCGAACGGGCAGAGTCTCTATCGGTTCTGCGGTCTGGCGCACACGGGCCGTAAGCACCATCATCTGGTCTGCCGGAGCTGTGCCCGCTCGGCCGAGATCGACAGTGGCGTGCCGGAGGAGTGGATCGAGGCAGTGGCCTCGGAGCACGGCTACCGTGAGGTCGACTGGACGCTGGAGATTTTCGGGATCTGCCCCCGTTGCCCGGACGACGGCAGAGCTTCCGCCTGAAAGCGGTTGTCACAGGCCTGATACCTGGCGCCTGCTGCTCGTGTTGGATCACGGTGCGGTGTACGGGCGCTCTGCCCGTACACCGCGAACGTTCAGTGCGTGATGAGGTAAAGCCCGCCCGGGGCTGCAGGTTCGTGCAATTTCAGGCCGGCCTCGGAGAGTTCGGCAGCCACCTCGTCCGGGGAGAACAGGTGCCACTCGTACCGCACGGTGGTCTCGGAGATGACCGTCTCGCCCTCGCGCACCTGGTAGTCCATCTGCCACTCCAGCACCCGCGGCGCGATCACCCGGGCCTGCGCGGTGCCGCCGTGCTGACGTTCGCCGAGCGTGATCGCTGCCATGTCGAAGGGCGGGATCGCCTCGTCGGTGAACGGTGGCGAAAGGTCGATCACCGCGCGACCTTCGGCCGCCAGACTCGAGGCGAGCCGGTGCCAGGCCGTGCGCCGGTCGTCCGGGGGCAGGTGTCCCAGAACATTGAGGGCGACCATGCCACTGATGGTCTCCGGCCACGGCGTGCTCAGCAGGTCGGTGGCCGCCACCGTGACCCGGGCGGCCAGATCGGGGTCGCTGACCACCATGGACAGCAGGGCCGTCCGCAGACCGCGGTCGGGCTCGATCGCCAGAACCCTGGCCTCTGGCAAGGTTTGGGCGATCGTCCTGGTTGCCGGCCCGGCTCCCGCGCCGACGTCCAGCACCGGGCCGGATGTGGCGTCCAGTCCGTCGAGTGCGCGCGCGAGCGCTGGTCCGAGACTGCCCCAGGCGGGAGTCATCAGGACGGCGACGTGTTCTCCGGACAGGTCGTAAAGGCCCTGGTGTTTGTCTGTCATGCAGGGGAATATACCTAGGTGAGAATGATACTCATAACGCGAGATGGGGAGAGATGAACGACGTCATCATCATCGGCGGCGGGGCAGCCGGGCTCAGCGCAGCACTCGTCCTGGGGCGTCAGCAGCGCCAGGTCGTGCTGGTCGACAGCGGCCGGCCGCGTAACACCCCGGCCACCGAGATGCACATGTATCTCGGGCGGGACGGCAAGCCCCCCGCACAGTTGCTGGCCGACGGCCGGGACGAAGTGGCGGCACATCCCAACGTCTCCCAGGTGAAGGGCCGGGTCAGCGCGGTGGCGGGCTCGATCGACGACTTCTCGGTCGAACTGGAGGACGGAACCCGGCTCCAGGCGGCACGGTTGCTGTTCACCAGCGGTCTGAGCGACATCCCGATCGAGATCCCCGGGGTGACTGAGCGCTGGGGAGTCAGCGTGGTGCACTGCCCGTTCTGCCATGGGTACGAAAGCAAGGGGCGGAGCATCGCGGTCCTCGGCGGTGGCGGAAACGCGATGATGGCCGCCTACATCGCGGACCGGTTCAGTGCCGACGTGGTGTTGTGCACGCATGGCCCGGCGGACTACCCGGCGGCGGTGGGAGAGGCGCTGGCAGCTCGTGGAGTCCGGGTCATCGAGACCCCTGTTGCCGGTCTCGAAGGTGAAACCGACAGCCTGAAGCTGACCTTCGACGACGGGACCGTTCTGGACCGGCAGCTCGTCTTCCACCAGGCGCCGACCCGGCCCAACACCGAGCTCGCCGCCTCGCTCGGCTGTGAGCTGCTGGAGGACGGTGCGGTGAAGATCGACGAGTTCTACGCCACCAGTGTGCCCGGCGTGTTCGCGGCCGGGGACGCCGCCCACTTGGCCGCCGTGCCCGCGCCAGTCACCCTGGTCTCGGCCGCGGCCGCCGGTGGGGTGCAGGCCGCTGTCTGGATGGACATGAACCTGTTCCGCTCGCGGCTGCCGGTCGAGCTGGGCTGACGCTGTTCCCGGTGCCCGGTCGGATGGCCGGGCACCGGGAAGCGGTCACAGCCGGCAGGCCACCACCAGTTGCTGGCCGACCGCCGAGAGCGGGGTTCCCGGTTCCGGCACTGTGCTGAGCGAACGGAAACCGGCTTCGGCCAGTGCATGCCGGCACCCGTCGGGGCTGAGGAACACCGATCCTCCGGCCCGGGCGTCACTTTCCCCGGGCGGGGGCGTGTCGTCGCGCGGCGAGAGCAGGAACTGCATGGTGGCCAGAACCATCAGGTGCTCGCGAGTCGCCTCGGCCACGACCAGCAGCCCACCGGGGGCCAGCAGGGGCTGGATGTAGCGCAGTGATGCGCCGATGTCCTGGGCACAGTGCAGCACGTTCGCGGCGAGCACCACGTCGCTGCCGCCGGCGACGGCGCCCTGCTGCACCAGGTCGCGGTCGACGTCGAGCAGGGTGGTGCGGATCCGCTCGCCCCAGCGCTCCTGTGCCGCCTGGGTGAAGAAGCGTGAGATGTCACTGAAGCAGTAGTCCACGGAGTGGCCCTCGAGCCCGTCCAGGGCGGCCTCGGTGCCCCCGCCCGCTCCGCCACCCAGTTCCAGCACCCGCAGCGGACCACCTCGGGTGGCAGCGGCCTGGGCGAGCACGGATCCGGTTGCTCCGTGCAGGTATCCGTTGCTCAGGTTGCGCCGGTCCTTGTCCAGGGACCTGGCCATGTCGCCGTCAGGGAACAGCATGGCCTGCGCCGGGATCTCGTCCGAAAGCAGTTCCGGCAGGTGTTGCAGGGCGGTGCGGTAGAAGGTGGCCATCCCGGCGGGGTAGCCCAGCGCCGCGCAGGCGCGATCCAGCAGGGGGCCTTCCGGCTCCAGCATGGCCCGGTCGCGGGCCTGGGGCCCGGCCAGCACACTTTCCCAGCGCCGCAGGATCCACTCGTGCCGGGGCGCCACCTTGGGCCGCCCCTGGGCGAGGACTCGCTGCATGGCCTGCCGGGCGATGGCGTCGAGCTGATCGATGGCCGTCGGAATCCGCGACAGTGCCTCGTGCGTGACGGGGATCCCGTCGCCACCGAGCGCGGTGCGTCCGGCCAGGTCAGCGGCCTGCACCGCGGCCCTGGTCGCCGCAGCGGAATGACCCGCGCCGGAGGGCACGTGCACGGTGATGCCGGCCGGGCGGCCGTGTCCCGCCCTGCGCAGCTCGCGGCGGGCCGTCTCCAGAGCGCGGACGCGGGCGAAGGCGGCCAGCGGTTCGTGGGCCTGTCCCTGGGCGGCGAGCGCGCTGGGGGGCAGGGCGGCGGCAGCAACCGGGAGGGCCAGGCTCAGATGCCGGGGTGACCAGGGATCAAGGCCTACGGCGGCGTCCCGGCCGTTCAGGGCTTGGCGCAGGTCCAGCCCGCGGATCGCGTCCGGCTCCGCCGACAGCGGCCGGTGCGGGATGCCGACCACCCGCACCGGGCCGGTCAGCTGGGCCAGCGTCGCCGGGTCGGGTCGGCCCAGCTCCTCCCAGCTGCGCTGGGGGACGTCCGGCGAGGGGCTGTCGCCGACCCGGAAGACCACGTCGTAGCGGTATCGGGTGAGTTCGTTGTCCGCGCTCAGGGTCTTGGCGAAGAAGGACAGCGTCACCGGCCGGGAAGCGGCGGCGGCCACCGCGGCCAGGGTGGCCGGGTCGTACAGGAGTTCCTCGTCCGCCTCAGCCGGATTCCCCGACCAGGCGGCCCAGTCCTCGTGCAGCCCGCTGTGCCGGATGTCGCCCAGCACCAGCGTGCCGCCTACCGGCAGCAGGTCGAGTGCGTCGTGCACGACGCCGGACAGGTAACTGACGTCCGGAAAGCACTGGCTCACCGAATTGATCAGGACACAGTCCGGCTGCAGCGCCTTCACGGCCGCACGGACCTGGGGGAGCCCGGTCTCATGGGCTGAGGCCTGCAGCACCTCGACCCCGGGCAGCCCGGCGGCGCGGTGCCGCTCGACCACGTCTGCGGCCACGTCCAGGCCCAGGTAGCCCTTCACCACCGGGGCCAGACGTCGCAGCAGCATCCCGCTGCCGCAGCCGATCTCCAGCACCCGGGTGGCCCCGGTGGACAGGACCAGTTCCGCGGTCCGGTCCGCCCACTCGCTCATCACCTCGGCCGGCAGCGGCTCACCGGTGTCGCTGGCCCGCCACCCGACAGTCTCCGCCGGTGGTGCTCCACCGACTTCCTGGTAAGTCCAGTCGTAGACCTCGGTCCAGTGGCCCAGATGATCGGCGACCAGCTCACCGGGCGCCGGACGGGCAGCCAGGACAGCCGGATCCAGGTGAATCTGCCAGTTTTCCCCGTCCTGGGTGACCTGCCGGAACCAGGGGTGAACCATCTCTGCGCCGGTCTGGTCAGTGGTACTCATACAGCTCCCTTTTCTGTGCGGATCAGTGTTCCGTCGGCCAGGTGCAGCACACGGTCGGCGCGGTCGAGAACGGCCGGGGAGTGAGTGACGGCGAGGATCGCCGGGCGGGTACCGGTGCCGTGGCGGCCCTCGCGCAGATCGCCGAGCAGGTCGAGAATCCGCTCGGCCGTCACCGCGTCCAGCGAGGCCGTCACCTCGTCCGCCAGCAGGATCTGCGGTCGCCCGGCCAGGGCACGGGCCAGCGACACCCGCTGACGCTGACCCCCGGACAGTTGCCCGGGCCTGCGTTCCAGCACCTCCTCGGCGCGCAGCCCGACGGCTGCGAGCAACTCGCGCGCCTCGGCGCGGGCAGCGTGACGGTCCAGGCCGCGCAGCGTGCCCAGCGGCCTGAGCAGGGCGTCGCCGGCGCGGCGGGCCGGATTCAGCGAAGCAGCGGGATCCTGGGCCACGAGCGCGATCCGGCCCGGATCGGCGCGTTCACGCACCGGCCAGGGCAGAACCTCCCCGGCCGTCCACGCGGTGCCGGCCCAGGGCAGATGCAGCCCGGCCAGCGCTCGCAGTAGCGTCGACTTCCCGCTGCCGGAAACCCCGCGCACCGCAACGAACTCACCAGGCTGCAGCTCCAGCTGGGCGTCGTTCAGAAGCGGCGGCGAGATCGGGTGCCCCAGCCGCAGGTTTGTCACGGTCAGGGCAGCCACCGCACTGTCCGGCCGAGGCCGGTTCTGCGGGCCTGGCTCTGGTGCAACAGGGATTTCGCCGACCCGGACCACGGCGTCGGCCAGACGCCCGGCCAGGGCCTCGTCGTGGGTGACGAGCAGCGTGGCCATGCGCCCGGACCGGGCGCGTTCGCGGACCAGGTCCGCGACCAGTTCCAGCGTGCCCGGATCCAGCGCGCTGGTCGGCTCGTCGAGGACGAGCAGGTCCGGGTCTGCGGCGATCGCCCTGGCCAGGGCCACCCGCTGGGCCTGGCCACCCGAGAGCTGGTGCGGCCGTAGCTGCCGCACGCGCTGCGGATCCAGGCCGACCACGTGCAGCGCAGCGCTCACGTCGCCACCGAGTTCGCCCACGATGCGCGCCACCGGCCAGGCCGGGTGCAGCGAACCGCGGGCGTCCTGGGCGACGTATCCGACGTGCGAGCGACGCCATGCGGCGCTTCGGGCGGGCCGGGGCTGCCCGTCCCACTCGATGCTGCCGCTTTCCAGGCGCAGCCCGGCCGGCAAAGTCCCCAGGGCAGCCAGCAACGCAGTGGTCTTGCCTGCTCCCGAAGGGCCCAGCAGGGCGACGATCGCGCCGCGGGGCACGCTCAGACCGAAATTGTGGACGATGGTGCGGCCCGTGGTGCTGCGCACCGACAGCGAGCGCACCCGCAGTCCGGAGCGGTTCATCGCTGGGCCTGCCGGGCGGCGAAGGCGATCACGAGCGCCAGCACGGTCAGGGCGAAGGCCGGCGCGAGCACGGCGGCCGGGTTCAGCGGCATCCCGGTGAGGTTCTCGCGCAGCATGACCGCCCAGTCGGACGAGGGCGGGGCCGGCCCGTGGCCGAGCACGGCCAGAGCGGTCGCGAGCTGCAGGGCCAGCACGGCCCGGATGCCGAGGTCGGCGCTCAGCAACCCGCGATGGGCCGGGACGACCTCGCGCAGCAGGACCGTGAGGGTCGGTTCGCCGCGGCTCAGGGCCGCTTCGACGTAACCGGTGTGGCGGGCGTTGCGAGTCGCGTCGGCCACGACCCGCAGGGTGAGCGGCGCCCCGCCGAGCACCGTCGCGACGATCACTGGCCAGGGCACCGGGACCGCCACCGCGATCACGAGCGCGACCAGGAGCAGAGGGAGCGCGAGCAGAAGATCGGCACCGGCGGCCACGGCCGAGCCCACCCGGCTGCGGCTCCAGCCGGCCCAGAGCCCGATCACGGCACCACAGGACGTGGCGATGAGCGCGGCGGCCCCGGCCACCAGCGCCAGTTCCCGGCCACCGTGCAGCGTACGGGCCAGGACGTCCCGGCCCAGAGCGTCCGCACCGAGCGGGTGTTCGCCCGAGGGCGGGGACCAGGGCCGGGTGAGCGTCTGGGCCGGATCGACGTCGGTCAGCCACCCACCGCACAAGGCGAGCACCAGGACGGCCGCGGCCGCCCCGGCCGGCGCCCAACGGACGAGCAGGCCCGATCGACGGGCAGTAGGGCTCACGCGTGACTTCCTCGGGGATCGGTAAGAACGGCGACCACGTCGGCCAGCCAGAGGCCGAGGACGACAGCAAGGGCCACGAGCATGGCGACGGCCTGGACCACCGGGGCATCCCGGCTGCCGACGGAGGTGACCAGCAGCTCGCCGAGACCGGCCATTCCGAAAACACTTTCGACCAGAGTGGTGCCGGCGATCAGAGAACCGGTGACGACCGCGAACGAGCGGACCGCCGTGGGTGCCACCGCTGGGACCAGGTAGCGAGCCAGGATGGTGCGCCGGGGCAGTCCCCGCACGCGGGCGTCCTTGACGTGGGGCAGGCCGGTGGCGTCCTCCAGCGCTCCTCGAAGAAGCGCGGCCGTGTAGGCGGCGGTGGGCAGAGCGAGCGTGAGAACCGGCAGGAACAGCAGGTCAGGGCGCGTCCAGGGAGCCTGGGCGGGGAGTAGGGAGACCGGCGGCACCAGATCCAGGGCCACAGAGAAGATCGCCACCAGGACGACGGCCACCACCACCTGGGGGAGCGCGGCCACAGCGGTGGAGCCTGCGCTCACGATCGAGCGCAGGGCCGCCGGGCCCCGGGCCCCCGCCCAGGCCAGCACCGCGGTCAGTGGAACGACCACCAGCAGGGACCCCAGGACGAGAGCCGAGGAGACCCACAGGCGTCCGGTCACCAGATCGGCCACCTCCCGGCCGGTGACCAGCGACCGTCCGAGGTCTCCGGTCAGCAGCCCGGTCAGCCAGTCCGCCCAGCGCACCAGGACCGGCCGGTCGAGGCCGGCCTCGGCCCTGAGCGCAGCCAGTTGCTCGGCGCTGGCCCGGCCACCGCTGCGCACCTCGACGGCGTCTCCCGGGAGCGCGGCGGCCGCCAGGAACACCAGGAGCGAGGAGATCAGCAGCAGGAGCGCTGCCCGCAGCAGCGGCCGGAGCAGCACGTCAGTTCGCCAGCTTGACCTGGTCGACGAAGGCCGTGGCGAAGCCGATGCCCTGGGGCAGGCCGCTGAGCCCGGGAGCGGTCAGGTCCAGCCGGTCACTGACCGCCCAGACCGCGTAGCCACCCTCGTCGCGCAGCCGGGTCTGCAGCTCACCCAGCTGCTCGCGGCGGGTGGCCTCGTCCGGCTCGGCGAGCGCCGTCGCCAGGTCGGCCGACCACTTCTTGTCCTCCCAGGCCGTCTCGTTACTGGGTGAGCCCGGGGTCAGGGCCACCCGGACCACGTCCAGGAAGCCGATCCCCCCGAGATAGCTCAGGTAGAAGGGCTTCTGACCGTAGACGTCCACGAAGTAGCTGTCCGGCGGGGACAGCTCGACCTTGGCCCGGATACCGATCTCGGCCAGTTGCTCGCTGATCAGGGTGGCGGCGGTGTCCATCCCGGCGTAGGCGGTGGTGGAGTACAGGGTGATGTCGACGCCGTCGGCCAGGCCGGCCTGGGCCATCAGTTCCTTGGCCTTCGCCAGGTCCTGCTCGCGCTGCGGCAGGTCCGGGCTGGAGACGTCGGCCGGGGTAATCAGGTCGTTGCCGAGGTCGCCGTAGCCGAGGAAGACGGTGTCCAGCAGTTGCTGGCGGTCCAGGGCCAGGCGCACGGCCTCACGCACCAGCGGGTCGTCGAAGGGCTTGGTGTCGGTGCGCATGGTCAGGGGGTACATCGTCGATCCGGGAATTTCCGCCAGAGCAGCGGTTTCCTTGTCGAGGGTCTGCGCCGCGGTGGCCGGCACAGCGCCGGCCCAGTCGACCTCGCCGGCCAGGAGCGCGTCGGCGCGCGCCTGCGGGTCGGGAATGGCCCGGACCTCGATGTGCTGGGACGGCGGCTGCGGGCCCCACCAGTCGTCGTTGCGGTCGAACAGCGCGGTCTGGGCGTCACCACCGGCCGGCACGAACGGGCCGGAGCCCGCGACCGGGGTCTCGCCGGTGAAGTCGGTGCTGCCCTCGGGCACCACGAACGTGGCACCGGCCAGGGCGATCCCGACCTCGGCGTAGGGCTCCGTCGTCACCAGTTCGAGGGTGTTCTCGTCGACCGCGGAGGACTTCTTCAGGTCGAACATCCGCAGCCGGGCGAAGTTCTCGGCGGCCTTCTCCTCCATCCGCCGCAGCGAGAAGAGAGCGTCCGCGGCCCTCACGGGTTCGCCGTCGGAAAAGACGGCGTCATCGCGCAGCTCGATCGTCCAGGTCGTCAGCTTCTCGTCCGGGGTCCACGAGGTAGCCAGCCGCGGCTGGGCCTCCCCGTCCGGGCCGGGAACGGTCAGCGGGTCGTAAGTCAGCGCCATCCGGACGATGTCGCTCTCACCCGGCAGCAGCCCGTGCGGGTCGTCGGTGGCCACGGTGGGCGAGCCGGGCGCCGCGTACCGCACCGTCTCGGCCACCCCCTCGGCGCCCGTGTCACTGGAAGAGCCGCTGGAAGAGTCGCTGGATGACGAGCACCCCGCCAGCAGGGCGGCTGTCACGGCAGCAGCCAGTAGGGGTGAACGGGATCTCATGGTGGTGCCTTTCCTGATGGGTTTCGGTGAGGAGTTGAGGGAGATTCAGCGGTCGGCCAGGTGCTTGCTCAGCAGTTCGTCGACCAGGGTCACGACGGTGGCCAGGACGGGCGGGCGCAGCATGCCGTAGTGATGGGTGTCCACCCCGTGCACCTGCAGCGGCCCGGCCAGGTGAGCGCCCCATCCCAGGTCCGCCAGCCGCTCGCGTGGGGTGTCGTCCACACCCATGCCGATCCCGGAATTGCGCGGGGACGGCTGGTCGGCCCGGATCAGCAGGGTCTGGGTCCGCGGATCCGCCAGGCGTCCGGGAAGGTGCGCGGCCAGGGCCTGCAGGTGACGGCCGAAGACACCGACCCGGGCGTCGAGGGACTCGTTGCGCCCGAGCAGCCGGTGGCCGCGCAGCCTGGCCGATACGGCCTGTTCCCACTCCGGCCGGGACAGCCGGGAGAGTTCCCGTACCGCCTCCGGGCCGCTGTCCAGGTCGATGTCCAGGAACGCCTCGAGGGCGTGCAGGTGCCGCAGCGTCACCGCCCGGCTGACCTGGTCGGCGTCCGCGCCGGGCACGGCGGTGATGTGGGTGGGATCGTTGGAGTCGAGCATGATCAGGGCGCTGACCACGTCCCCGTCGGCCTGCAGTTGGCGGGCCATCTCCTGGGCGAGGGTGCCGCCCATCGACCAGCCGCCCAGGAGCCAGGGCGATCGTGCGCCCGAATCCCGCAGCGCAGCAATGTACTGCGCTGCGATGGCCGGGACGGTGGTGGCGCCCTCGTCCAGGGCGCCGGTCAGGACCGGATCGGCCAGCGCCGCGACATTGACGTCGGTGTTCAGCGAACGGGCCAGATCCACGTAGCACAGCACATCCCCACCCGAGGGGTGCACCAGGTACAAGGTGGGGGCCTGCGGCGAGGCCTCCGCCCGCAAGGGCAGCACCAGGTCGGCCCCGGTCACCGGCAACGGGGCCGACGGGGCCGACGGGGCACCGACCGTCCAGGCGCCAGGGTCGGCGGCGAGCCCGCGCACGCGCTGCGTGTGCTGGGAAACCATGTCCTGAAGGGCCGGTTCGGGGAACGCTCCGTCGACGAAGTCCCACTGCAGCCGCAGCTCGCCGGCCTGTTCCAGAACCTGGTGGTCCAGCCAGGTCTGGGGGGTCTGGCCGACCGCGTGCACCTGCTCGCCGACCCATTCCAGGGATCCGGAATCCTCGAGCTGGTCGTGAACGCCCAGCGCCCCGGTGAAGACCACCGGCACCGAGTGCTGAGAGCCGGTGCGCCGGGCTCGTTCGGAAAGCACCTCCAGCGCGGAGAACTCGCGGTGGTCCAGATCGGCGAAGAGCTGGTCCTGGGTGGCCCGGGCCCGCTCCAGGAACGAGGCCGGCGCATTGGCCGGGACCTCGTGCAGCAGTAGCGAGGTGAAGTCCCCGACCACCTGGTTGACCTGGGGATGGATGGCCGGGCGGTCGAACAGCGTGAGCGTCACGCAGAACCCCCGGTGCCCGGACCAGTCCGCCAGCACGTCGTTGTACACGGTGAGCAGGACGGCGGTGGGCGTCACCCGGTGCGCCGCCGCCGCGGTGACCAGCTGGGACCACTCGTCTTTGGACAGGCGGGTGGCGATCCGGCGGAACCGTGGTGCACCGGTGGGCTCGGTGACCGGCAGCCGGGGCGCAGCGGGCAGCGTGTCGTAGCGCGAGCGCCAGTACTGCGCCGCGCGCTGCCCGGCCGGTCCACTGCGGCGCGCTTCCAGGGCGGCCACGCAACTGGCCGGATGCAGGGTCAGCTCCGGTAGTTCGACGCCCGGCTCCTCGTAGCACCGGCGCAGCTCGGCCTCGATGATCCACCAGCTGGAGGCGTCACAGATCAGCACGTCCACACCGATCGCCAGCCGCACCCGCCCGCCCGGCAGCCGGGCCGCCTGCATCTGGACCAGCGGCCAGCTGTCCGAGGGCCCGGGCCGGTGCGCCACCTGCTCGCGCATCTGTGCCAGCCGCTCGTCCCGTTTCCCCTCGGAGGACTGGGTGAGGTCAAAGGTCCGGATCCGCAGGGGGCGCACCCGCTCGAGCGTGCGCATCCGTCCTTCCGGGGTGGTGACCGAGCGCAGCATGGGGTGCCGGGCGATCACCGTGTCCCAGGCCCGGGCGTAGCGGGCCACGTCCAGGTCCGGGCAGTCGTACTCCAGATAGAAGTGGCAGGGCACACCGCCGAAACGATGCCCACCCTCGCGCCCCACCCAGTAGGCGTGCTGCACCCGGGTCATCGGGAACGACCCGTCCGGGGCCAGCACTACTTCGGGCACCACGAATTCCGGCTCTGGGGAATGCTGTTGCGCGCCAGATGCCCGCAGTCGCTCGGTGAAGGCGGCGACCGTCGGTGCCGCCAGCAGATCGCGCAGTCCCAGCCGTACGCCCAGCTGTTCCTCCAGGGACACCAGCATCCGCGTACCCAACAGGGAGTGCCCGCCCAGGGCGAAGAAGTCGTCCTCGTCGTCGGTCACCGGAGTGCCGAACAGTTCGCTCCACAACGCGGTCACCACCTGCTGAACCTGGTCGCCGTTGGTGGAACCCGAAATTGAGGACGTCGTCCCTGCCTCCCGGGGGCGGCTCGCCTGAGCGATCCGCGGGGTCAGATCGGACGTCGCCACCGCCACCGTGCTCGGCAGTTCACCCGCCGTACTGGCCGCGAGAAGCCTTTCCAGCGCGGGAAGACCGGTCTGCGCATCGAGGGCGCCGGTGGTCACCAGCGGACCGCCGGCCACCGACCACGCATCCCACAGCACACTGCACCAGTTCGTCGAGGCATCAGGGGCGGCGGCCAGCGCCCCCATGGCGGCGTTGGCCGCCGCGTACCCACCGATCCCCAGCCCACCCAGCAACGTGGTGGCCGACGACATCAGCAGCACGGTCTGTGGCCGGTCCTGGGCCGGGAGCGCCGAGATCGCCTCGCGCAGCACCCGCGCCCCACCGAGCTTGACGCTCAGGTGCGCGGCCAGCTGCTGTGCCTCGAGCGCGTCCAGGCGATCCAGGCTCGCGCCCTCGACCACACCGGCCGCGTACACCACGACCTTCAGCCGCCCACCTGCGCTCAGCCGCCCGAGCAGCTCCCGGGTGCCTTCGGCATCGGTGGCGTCCAGCCGGTACTCGGTCACCGCCGGGTGCGCGGGAGTCTCGGCCAGGTCACCGCGCTGACCACCCCGCGTGGTCACCGCCACCTGGTAACCGCGCTCGGCGAAGTGCGCGGCGATCAACCGGCCCACGGCGCCACGCCCGCCGATCACCAGAGCCTGCGGCTCCTCCAGCGGGGCCACGGGCAGCGCCGGAAGTTCCGGCTGCCAGGACACCAGCGTTCGCTGCCAACGGGTCCGGCCCCGCAGAGCGTTCTCGGTACCCGCGGGAGCCGGGTCGTCGGCCAGCGCGGCGGCATGAGCCAGCACAGCGCCGATCTCGTGCTCCACCGTGCCGTCGAGGGCCAGGTCGAGCGATGCCCAGCGAAGACCGGGACGTTCCTGCCCCAGGACGCGGGGCAGGACTCTGATCGCGGCGGTAGCGGGCGCCGGGGCCGGGTCGCTGGCGACCTGCTCACCGCCCCGGGTGACCAGCAGAACCGCCGTGGGTGAGTCGTCGCCGGGCGCGACGGCCTGGGTGAAAGCGGTCACGGCGTCGAGCACGCTGGCGTCGGTACCGTCCGGTGCCTGGTCGTTCACCACGATGACGCCGGCCAAGCCGTCCTCGGACGACCCGGCGGCGAGTTGAGCGCGCAGCCCGAGCGCCAGTTCACTGTTACCGGCCACTGTCCATCGACCAGACGGAGTGACCCGGCGTAGCGGGGCCACCGGCCGCCAAAGGGGCAGCTGCAACGGCTCGTCCGGGGTGACACGTTCGTCATCGGGCTGCTGGGTGCTCGGCGGGTCGATCCAGGCGCGACGTCGCTGGAACGCATACCCCGGGACCTGGACCCGGCGACGGCCGGGGCCGGTCAGGACGCCGGGCTGAACCGGGACACCGTGCGCCCACAACTGGCCGAGGGCGTGCCGTACGGTGATCTCGGCCGGCTCTTCCTCGTCGACGGTGAGCAGGGTGGCGCGCACACCGGCGAGCTTGTGCCGGGCGGCCAGCCCGGACAGGGAACCACCCGGGCCCACCTCGACCAGCACGCTGGGGCCGGTGACCGCCGCGCGCAAAGCGGCGGAGAAGAGCACGGTGCTGCGCAACTGGGCCACCCAGTGCTCCGGATCGCCGAGCGTGGCACCGTCGGCCGGCTGCCCGGTGACCGTGCTGATCAGCGGTACTGCCGGGTCCGAACCGGTCAGGCCGGTCAGAGCGGCCCGAACCTCGGGAAGGGCCGGATCGACCCGCCGCGAGTGCATCGCCGCGTCCAGGCGCAGCAGCGTGGCCCGGATCTGCAGACCGGTCAGTTCATCGGCCAGTGCGGTGATCTCGGCCATCGGCCCGGAGACCAGACTGGAACCGGGGGCGTTGACTGCCGCCAGGTCCAGTTCCGGGTGGCGGGCGAGCCTTTCCAGAACTTCGGCCTCGTCCAGTTCCACGGCCAGCATCGCTCCACCGCCGGCGCTGCGGCCCGCAGCCGTGCAGCGGGCAGCGACCAGCCGTGCACCGTCGGCCGGGCTGAGAGCACCGGAAACCACTGCGGCGGAGCACTCTCCGAGGCTGTGGCCGATCATCACGTCCGGTTTCACCCCCCAGTGCTGGAGGAGGGCGGCAACCCCGACCGAGACGGCGTGGATCACCGGGACGGCCCGGGCGACGTCACGCACCCAGAACGGTTCCGAGGACGTGAAGGAGTCCCGGACATCGGCACCGATCAGGGGTTTCAGTAGTTCGGCGGTCTCGTCCACGGAGGCAGCGAAGACCGGTTCGGTGCGGTACAGCGTGGCGCCCATCTGGGCGTGGTGCCCGCCGGCGCCGGGGAAGGCGAAGATCACGCGCGGAGCGGAGGACGCGGCGTGGACCGGTGGTGCGGGCGGCTGGTCTCCCACGATGGTGACGCGGTGCGGGAGCTGGGCCCGGCCGTGGGCCAGGGTGTGGGCGATGTCGGCCGGTTCCGGTGCAGCAGGATCGTCCGACCAGGTGCGCAGGCGTTCGGCGGTGGCGACCGCAGCCGGTGCGGACGCGGCCGAGACCATCATGACCTGAGGGCGCGGCTGCGGGGTGACGGGAGTGGTCGCGGTCTCGGGGGCGGGCCCGAGCAGGACGTGGCAGTTGGTCCCGCCGATCCCGAAGGAGCTGACCCCGGCGAGCGGGGGTCCCTCCCAGGGGCGGGTGGTGTCGAGGACGTGGAACGGTGAACGGGCCAGCTGCAGCCCGGGATTGGCGGGCCGGGAATTCAGGGACGCCGGCATGGTGCGGTGCTGGACGGCCAGAACCGCCTTGATGAACGAGGCGATCCCGGCCGCCGCGTTGGCGTGCCCGATGGAGCTCTTGACCGAGCCGAGCCCGCACCAGGCCGGACCCGAACTGCCGAAGACCTTTCGCAGCGCGGCGACCTCGATCGGGTCGCCGATCGGGGTGGCGGTGCCGTGGGCCTCGATCAGCCCGACCTGTCGGGGATCGGCTCCGGCCACGGCCAGGGCCTCGGCGATCACCCGGGCCTGGCCCCGCACGGACGGCGCGGTGAACCCGGCCTTGTCGGAACCGTCGTTGTTGACGGCGGAGCCGTGCAGGACCGCCAGGATCGGGTCATGATCGGCCAGCGCGTCGTCGAGGCGGCGAAGGACCACCGCACCGACACCCTGGGAGTACACGACCCCGGTGCCGCTGGCGGCAAAGGGACGCACGACGCCGTCGGAGGAGAAGATCCCGCCGGGTACGTGCACGTATCCCCGGCCCTGCGGAACGATCAGCGAGGCTCCGCCTGCGACCGCGGTGTCGCATTCTCCGGCGGTCAGGGACTGCACCGCCAGGTGGATCGCGACCAGTGAGGTGGAGCAGGTGGTGGCGACCGAGATGGCCGGTCCGGTCAGGCCCAGGCGGTAGGCCACCTGCAGCGGCAGGTAGTCGTTCTGCGTCGACAGCGTGGTCTGCATGCTGCCCAGCGGATCTGTCCCGCTACCGGTCGGATCCCAGCGGTCCGCGAGATTGCTGGCCAGGTAGGAGCTCTGGGTCGCTCCGGCGAAGACACCGACCTGGCCCGCCTCGACGCCGGAGCCGTGGCCGGCGTCCTCCAGGGCGGTCCAGACCGCCTCCAGGAACAACCGGTGCTGCGGATCCAGCAGCGCGGCCTCGGCATCGGTCAGGCCGAAGGGGACGGGATCGACGAGATCCTGCCCCTCGATCAGGCCGACCACCGGGACGTGCCCTGGGTGGGAACGGATCTGGCGTGGCACGGCGGCCAGTTCCTCGGTGTTCAGCCGGCGAAGCCCACTTCGTCCCTCGGACAACAGCGACCAGTAGGCGGAGGTGTCCGAAGCGCCGGGAAAACGTGAGGCGGTGCCACAGACTGCGATCGGGATCTGGCTCACCCGGCCACCTCCAGCGCCCGGGCACGCGCCGCGCGACGCTCGGCCGCGGGATCACCGGTGGCCGGTTCTGGCGGCAGCGGTGGTGCCACCGGTAGGTCGGGTACTTCCGGGGCGTTCAGGTGCGCGGTGATGCAGCCACTCAGTCCGCGTACCGTCGGGTGGGCGAACAAATCCACCACGCTGAGACTTGCGTCAATCTCGCCGCGGAGGCGGCGGTGCGCCAGCACCAGGGTCAGGGAGGTGGCGCCGAGAGCGAAGAAGGGCGTGTCCGGGTCGATCAGGGGGATCTCCAGTAGTTCGGCGAAGACGGCCTCGATCGCGGCCTGCACGGCCGGGTCCGGGGCACGAGTCGCGGAGGGTGGCGAGACCAGGGTTGGTGCCTGGCCGGTCGATGCCTCGACCGGGGGAGTGGTTTCGGCCGGGGCACCGAGCAGCACCTCGACCAGGCCGGAGCTGCCGAGCCGGGCCTCGTGCGGTACCCGGGCCTGCTCGAGCTGGTTCTGGATCCGGCGCGCCCAGTCGGAGGCGGCGGCCAGGGCCTCGGCCGGGCCGAGTTCGCCCGGCTGGACCGTCAACTGCAGTTTCAGGCCCCGTCCGGTGGCCTCGCTCCAGGCCGTCTCGAGGGACCAAGGGGTCAGCGGCCCGGTATCCGGTACCGAGGCGGGCTTCGGCTCCCGAAGATAGGGATTCGGCAGGGCGTTCGGGTCGACCTTGCCGTTGGCGGTGATCGGCAGTGCGCTCTCGTGCACGAAGCGGCTGGGCACCATGTACTCGGGCAGGTGCGCCCGCAGCGCGGCGACCAGGTCGGCATCGCTGGGCGCGGCACCCGGTTCGGGCACGAGATGGCAGACCAGCCGGGGACGTCCGTCGGGTCCGGTCACCGAGCGGGCGACCGCCTGCCGTACCCCCGCGAGGCGGTCCAGGGTGGCCTCGATCTCGCCTAGTTCGATGCGGTGACCGCGGATCTTCACCTGGCGGTCGGCCCGCCCGAGGAACTGCAGAGTACCGTCGGGGCGCCATTTGCCGAGGTCGCCGGTGCGGTAGACGCGGCCCAGCAGCGGATGCTCGACGAACCGATGAGCGGTCTGCTCGGCATCACCGAGGTATTCACGGGCCAGGCCGTCGCCACCGATGTGCAGTTCACCGGTCTCACCGACCGGACTGGGCGTGCCGTCCTCGTCGAGGACGTCGATGCGCTGACCACGCAGCGCCCGGCCGTAGGGGATCGACGGCCAGGCCGGGTCGACGTCCCCGATCGGGTAGCAGATCGACCAGATCGAGGCCTCGGTCGCACCGCCCAGGCTCACCACCAGCGCCTGCGGGGCCAGCGCCCGGATCCGGTCGGGCAGGGTGACCGGGACCCAGTCACCCGACAGGAACACCAGGCGCAGCGTCGACAGCGCCTTCCGGGCGGTCTCGGTCTCCAGTTCGGCGTACTCGACCAGCATCTCCATCAGGGCAGGGGCGGTGTTCCACACCGTCACCCGGTGCCGTCCCATCAGTTCCAGCCAGTGCTCGGGGTCGCGGGTGTGCGCCGGCTCGGGCAGTACCAGGGCACCGCCGCGGCCGAGCAGGGCGTAGATGTCCCACACCGACAGGTCGAAACTGGCCGCCGACAGTGCCAGGACGCGGTCGTCGGGGCGCAGCGGGAACCGCTCGTCCAGGTCGTCCAGGGTGGTGCGGGCCGCCTGGTGCTCGATCGCAACTCCCTTCGGGGTGCCGGTGGAGCCGGAGGTGAAGATGGCGTAGGCCAGATCCGCGGGTTCGGCTGCCCGGAGCACCGCCTCATCGCCCGGGTCCCCCTCCGGCGGTACGAGGACCCCGTTCTCGTCGAGCTGGTGAACCGTTACCGATTCGGGCCATTGGCCGGGATCAGCGCCGGGCCCGACGAGGGCGTGTCGCAGATCTGCTCGTGCGCACACCGACTCCACCCGGGCGGCAGGCCATTCGGGCTCGACCGGGACGTAACCGGCGCCACTGGCCGAGACCCCGAGCAGCGCGGTCACCAGGGGCGAGCCCTTCTGCGCGGAGACGCCCACCAGGTCGCCCGGCCCCAGCCCCAGGGCGGCAAGGGCACGGCCGGTGGCGGTACTGCGCCGGGCGAGCACGCCCGCGGTCACCGGGCCGGAGGCACCCAGGAGGGCCGGGGCGTCCGGCCGGCGCTGTGCGGCAGCTCGGAACGGGTCGTCCAGCAGCGGCCCACTGTCGTCGAAAGCATCTGCAGGAACTGGGCTCTGAGGGAGGAAGGTCGGGTCGACGGAGAGCTGAGGGTCGCTCCAGGCGGACTCGTCGGTGGCGAGTTGCCGGAGAAGCTGGGTGTGTGCGTCGCGCATCCCCTCGGCGAATCCGTCCGGGAGCGCGCCGTCGCACACGTCCCAGCACACCTCCAGCGCACCGCCGGCGTCGGTGACGATGTGGTCGATCAGGACCTGAGGGCTCTGCGAGACGCCGAAGACCTGGGTGCCCAGCCAGTCGGTGGCCGGGGCGTCGCTCAGGCCGACTCCGCTGGTGAAGACCACGGGGTGCCGCGGCACGGGAAGGCCGCTTTCGGCGTCGTGGTTGCGGGGGAGCACCTCGACGGCCGAGACGGCGCGATGGTCCAGGTCGGTCCAGAAGCGCTGGTTGAGCGCGGTGGCGAAGCTGACGAAGTCGCTCCAGCCGATCGCTCCCACCTCGACCAGGACCGTGGTGGTGAAGTCTCCCACCACCGAGCCGGACCCGGTCGGTTCGTCCTCGTCCACCGGGCGGTCGAAGAGCGTGGTGTTCAGGCAGAACGGTTCCGCGGCGCCCCATCTGCGCAGCACCAGGGCGTAGGCGGCGAGCAGGAGCCCGGTCGGGCTCAGGCCTCGCCGGCCGGCCTCGGCGCGCAGTTGTTTCCAGGCCGCGGCGCTGAGCCTTCCGGTGTGCCGGGTGACCCGGGGGACTCCCATCTCGGCGATCGGCCGGGTCCAGGGGAGGGCGGGCCCCGAGGGCAGTTCGGCCATCCGGCCCGACCACCAGGCAGCGTCTGCGGATCGGCGCTGCTGGGCCTGGACATCGGCTCGTCGCCGGGCCTGAAGGTCGGCGAAAGTGTCGGTGAGAACGGGAAGCTGGGCTTCGGGATCGGCGCTCAGCGCTCCCCACTCCCGCATCAGCAGCAGCCAGCTGTGCAGGTCCAGGGCCAGTACATCGACACCGAGGAAGATCCGGGTGCGGCCGTCGGGCAGCAGCGCCGCGCGGATGTCGAACATCGGCCAGGCATCGACCGGGCGCAACTGGTGCGAGCACTCGTGCCGAAGGTCGGCCAGCCTGCGGGCGGCGGTGGCGTCATCGTGGTGGCGCAGATCCTCGGTGGCGATCCGGTACCCGGGGACGTCGGGCAGGATCCGCTGCCGGGCATCCGGCCCGACCGTCATCCGGAGCATCGGATGCCGATGCATCAGCTGATTCCAAGCCTGGGAGAGGCTTTCGACGTCTTCCCGGGGATCGCCCGCCGGCTCACGGTCGAACTCGTGGTAGTAGAAGGTCCCGACACCACCCAGAGGGAACGCCGGGTCCCGGCCGACCAGATAGGCAGCCTGGATGGGAGTCAGGGGAAAGGACTCGTCATCCGGGTCGCCGACAAGGTCGACGGCAGGGACCTTCTCCAGCGCGTCGGATGGCAGGGCAACAGCGCCGGCCTCTTCGTCCAGGACCACGCCCGCGGCAAGTGTACGGGCGGTCGCGGCTCCGAGGAAGGCCGTGAGTGGCAGGTCTAGATCCAGGTCGGCCCTCAGGCGGCGGCGAAGGCGCACCGCAGCAAAGGATTCCAGGCCAAGAGAGGTCAGGGATGCGTCTGCGTCCAGTTCATCGGGGTCGGCCCCCAGCACGTCGGAGAGGCACTCCAGTACCTCGGACACCGGGACGATGTGGTCACGACCGGGCTGTGGGTCGGGGGTGCTCACGGTGATCCTCCCGGAGGGTGAAGCTTTGGGTGAGAATGGTTATCATCCTTACACGATCCAGGTTCCATGGGTAATGGTAATCATTCTCAAAACGTGGTTAGTATCGGGGTGTGGAAGAAGCGCTCGCTGCGGCAGTGGCCGACCTGGACAACCTCGTCCTGCTGGGTCTGGCGGAGTTTCTGGGACGGGAAAGCGACTGGCCGGGACCGGATGTCGATGCTGGCCAGGTGGCCGATGCCGTGAAGGTCGAGGCCCGCCACCGGTGGGTGGTCGGCCATTGGCTGAGCGAGCTGGACCGGGCGGGCGTGCGCAGCAGGCCCTCGCAGCGCGAGCTGCGAGCCGCACGCCGGGCCTGTGCGCCGGCTCTGCTGCGCCTGGGTTACGGCCCTGCGCTCGGTGACCTGCTGGTGAACTCGCTGCGGTTGCTGCCCGAGCTCCTCACCGGTGTCGTGAACGTACAGACCCTGCTCTATCCGGACGGCGACGTCGCGACGACCGAGGTGGCCTACCGGACCAACGCGGTCAGCCGGAACCTGAATCAGCTGGCCGCGAGCCGGGCAGCGGAGACGGCCCGGCGCTCGGGCCGCGCGGTCCGGGTGCTCGAACTCGGCGCGGGCATCGGAACAACGGCCGCCGACCTGCTGCCTGCACTGGGTGGGACTCCCGCCGGCATCGGTGAGTACCGATACACCGACCTGTCCAGCTTCTTTCTGCACCACGGTCGGGAACGCTTCGGATCGGCCCCCTACCTGCGGTTCGAGGTGCTCGACATCGACGACATCGGACCGGAGAACATCGAGCAGCTGCAGGTTTCGGGACTGTGCGACCTGGACCTCGTGGTGGCCGGCACGATGGCGCACAATGCTCGTGACGTGGATCGGCTGGCCGCAGGGCTGACCGGGATCCTGGCCCCCGGTGGCCGGCTGATCCTGATCGAGCCGGTCCGGGAACACGCCCAGTCGCTGACCACGATGCCGTTCGCGCTCTCCACCGCTACCGGCGCCCCCCGGCGGACCGACCTCAGAGCCGGAACCACCCGGACGTACCTGAGCGCCCAGGAGTGGACCGACGTCCTCACCGGGGCCGGATTCAGGGTGGATCCGATTCTCCCGGCCCCGCACGACCCACTCCGCGCCTTCTCCCAGGCCCTCATCACCGCCACCAACGACCAGAGGAGATCGCAGTGAGCAGCACCCCGGCCGCCCCGGCCACCCCGGAGACCAGCCCGGAGACCGTCCCGGACGAGGACCGCCTGGAGGTCAGGCTCGCGCGGATCTGGGCCGCCCTGCTGGATCTCGATCCAGATCGCGTGCCGACGGACGTGAGCTTCCTGGAAATGGGCGGTGACTCGGTTCTTTCGGTCCGGCTGTCCGCACAGGTGCGGGCGGCGACGTCGGTTCAGCTGGCGCTGGCGGACGTCCGGGTGGAGATCACCCTGGACGAGTTGGCCGCCCTGGTCCGCCGGCGCTCCAGCGACGCCC
Source organism: Kineosporia babensis (assembly GCF_021129305.1). Lineage (GTDB taxonomy): Bacteria > Actinomycetota > Actinomycetes > Actinomycetales > Kineosporiaceae > Kineosporia > Kineosporia babensis. Next base: position 30,248 of record NZ_JAJOMB010000014.1, read on the forward strand.
CCTCGGCCCGCGATCTTCCCGCACAGATCACCCCGCGGGCCGACGCCACCGCCGAGTTCTCCCTGCTTCCCCTGCAGCAGGGGTATTTCGTCGGCCAGCAGGACGGCTGGGAGCTGTCCTACGAGTCGGCGCACTACTACCTGGACTACGGTCTGATCGGGGTGGACGGGGACGATGCGCCGGAGGCGCTGGCCGACGCGGTCGCCCGTCTCGCCGAGCACCAGCCGACCCTGCGCGCCCGGATCACCCCGGACGGACGACAGCGTCTGCTGCCGCTGGACGCACCGGGCGCGGTACCGCCGGTGCAGGTGCTCGACCTTCGCGACCGTGAACCGCAGGACGTTGCGAAGGAACTCGGTGACCTGCGCCAGGCGATGAGCAGCCGCGGTCCGGACCCGGTCAATGCCTCGGCGCTCGACGTTCGCCTGACCCTGTTGCCCGGCGGCGAGGGCCGTCTGCACCTGGGGATGAGCCTGCTGGTGTTCGACGGCTGGTCGGCCGGTGCGATGAACCGCGACCTGCTGGCCTTCCTGGCCGACTGGAACGCGGTCCTGCCCGCGCTCGAGATCGATTTCGGGGACTACGTCAGCGCTCTGGACGGGTTGCAGACCTCCGAGGCCTGGCTGGCCGACCGGGACTGGTGGTGGGCCCGTCTGGACACCCTCCCGCAGCCGCCGGCCCTTCCGCTGATCGCCGACCCCCACGACGTGGCTCCGGTGACCATGGGCAACCGGGAGCACCGGTGGTCGGACGAACGCTGGTCGGCGGTCCGGGCCCAGTGTTCCGAACGCGGGGTGACACCCTCGACGGCGATGCTCACGGCGTTCTCCGTGGTTCTGGCCCGATGGTCGGGCCACCACCGGCTGCTGCTGAACTCGCTTCAGCTGAACCGTCTTCCGTTGCACCCCGACGTCCACCGGATCGTCGGTGCCTTCGCGGCCACCATGTTCCTGCCGGTGGACCTGACCCCGGGCAGCACCTTCGCCGAGCTGGCCACCGGAGCGCAGACCCGTTCCGGTGAGTACATCGCGCACAACCTGATTTCCGGCGTCGAGGTCGGCCGGGAGCTGGCCCGGCGGCGGGGCACCCGCCGCCCGGTGGGACCCATCGTCTTCCAGTCCGTCCTGGGCGTGGATGCCGCGATGGGCGGTCGCACCTCCACAGACGCCGGTCCGCTCGGTGAGACCAACGTGACCGACTACAGCCATCAGCTGCGTACCCCCCAGGTGGCCCTGGAACTACGCTGTTTCGAGATCGGGGACCAGGTCGTCACGGTTTTCTCGCTGGTCGACGAGCTTTTCGAGGCCGACCAGGTGACCCGGGCGTTCGACGAGTTCATCGCGATCGTCGACGCCCTGGCCGAGCCGGCCGGCTGGTCGGCGATCCCTGAGCTGCCCGAGGACAGCGAGCCCTCGAACCCCGCGGACGGGGAACTGCGGCTCGGCCTGCTGCCGGAGGCGGCGAGCGCGACGCACACCGGTCCGCTGGAGGACGACCTGGAGATGACCGTGGCCGAGGTCTTCGAGGATCTGCTGGAGGTGCCGGTACTCGACCGTGGTGCCGACTTCTTCGCCCTCGGCGGAGACTCGCTGCTCGCGGTCCGGGCGGTCACCCGGCTGGCCCGGGCCCTGGGCACGACGGTTCCGGTGCGGGACTTCCTGGCCGACCCGACAGTGGCCGGCGTCGCGCTGATGGTGCGGGCCGCCCGGTGAAGCCCCTGATCGGGGTGCTGGGTGCCTCGGGCGAGGTCGGGCGCGTGGCGGCCGACCGGATCGCCGCGGCCGGGCTCGGCCGGTTGCGGGTGGGTGGCCGTGACCGGGCCAAGGCGGAGAAGGTGGCCCAGGAACTGCCGCTGGCCGCGGATGCGCCGCCGGTGGAGGTGCAGGCGGTCGATCTCGACGACGACGAAGCGCTGGCCAGGTTCTGCGAAGGGTGCGCGGTCGTCGTCAACTGTGCCGGCCCGTCGTACCGGGTGCTCGACCGGGTCGCCCGGGCGGCCTGGGCAGCCGGCGCCGATCACGTCGACGTCGGTGGTGAACTGGTGGCCCGGGACGCGCTGGCGAGCTCGGCGGACGGGAAACGGATCGCGATCTTCTCCGCCGGGGTGATGCCTGGGCTCTCCGGCCTGCTGCCGCGACTGCTGGCCGTGCGTCCGCTGCGGCGGATGGAGACGTACGTGGGAGGTGCTGCCCGGTTCACGTCGATCTCGGCTGTGGACGCTCTGCTCACCCGAGGCGATCGGTTCGGGACTGCACAGGCGTCCTGGGTGGACGGGGCGATCCGCCCGAACGTCCTGGGCCCGCTGCGTAACGTCGTCCTTCCCGGGTTCCCGCAGCCGATGCAGGCGCTACCGTTCCTCACCACGGAGGCCCAGGAACTGCCGGCCCGAGAAGTCAGGGCATACAACGTTTTCGCCTCCGACCGGATCCCCGCGGCACTCACCCAGGCCTGGGCGGAACTTCCGGTTGGCGCCAGTGCCGAGGAGCTACGGCCGTACGCCCCGGACGTCGTGTCGGCGGCGGATTCGGACGTGGATGAGTACGGCGCGTTCTACGTGCTGCTGGTCTCGGCGCGGCCTGAACCTGGCGGTCCGCCGGGGCCGGGCCGCGTGGTGATGCGGGCCACCGACTCCTACGCCCTGAGCGGGGTGGTGATGGCGGCGGCGGCGCGAGCCGTCCTTGAGGGAACGTTGGTGCCCGGATCGCATCTGGCGGCCGAGGCACTGGACCCCTTCGCTGTCGCCGAGATCCTGCGCGCGGATCCGCTCGTGCACGAACTGACCGTGGTCTGAGGCGGGGCTCAGGCGGGTAGTCTCGCCACCGGAGGAGCGCCGGGCCCGACATTCCGGAGCCCGGCAGATGACCGAGAGTTCCTCCCCGGCCTTCAGTACGCCACCCGGACGATTTGCTGAATGTCATCCTGCCGGGTCGCCGACTGCACCATGAAGTGCGCCAGGTCGGCGCGGGAGATCGCCCGGCCGCCGGGAATGTTGTGCTGCGCGTTGGTCCGGTACTGGCCGGTCAGCTTCCGGTCCAGCAGCCGCGGCGGCCGGACGATGGTCCAGTCCAGGCCGCTGGCCCGGACCTCGTCCTCCATCACCGCGAGATCCTCGTAGATGGTGCCGAAGAAGACCTTGATGATCGGCGTCATTATCCGGCGCATCATGAAACTGTCCCCCGGGTCGTTGTTTCCAGGCTCCGGCCGGGCCGGTGAGGGCGTGCTGCCCACCGGGACCGCGCTGATCACGATCAGTCTCCGGGTGTTGGTCTCCTTCATCGCCCGGATGATCATGTCGGTGCCCTTGGCCACGACCCCGGCCGCTGCCTCGGCCTTGGACCGCGGCCCGAGGCAGGACAGGACGGCGTCCGAGTCGCGGACCGCCCCCTCTAGGGTCCCGGCCTCGACCGTGTCCAGGTCGGCTCGGACCACCCGGACATTGCGAGTCAGCCGATCGGGGTTACGGACCACCACGGTTACCTCGTGCCCGGCATCCACGGCCTGTTCCACAACCTGCTGACCGGTACCACCCGTTGCGCCGAAAATCGTCAACCTCATGGTTCGCTCCATCCAGACGCGCTCTACCTGGCGTGGTTCTGATCAACCCGACTGCGACGAGGCCCACCTTGTAGGGCCAAGACAAACCTCCTTTCTGGGCGTGTTCTCACTATACGACCAGCATTCTGGGGTCTCGGAGGGTTCGGTCATCTACCACTTCGGCGACCGCACCGGCCTGCTCACCGCCGTCATCGAGGACGGCGGTGAGCAGTTGGGCGCGACCGGCCCGAGAAAGGCATCCGGGCCAACATCTATGTCGACGGGGGTGAGAACTGCCTCAAGCCGTGAAGTTCCGAGACGTCGCTCTTGATGAGAGCGAGGGCCAGGTGGGGACGTCGGTCAGGCCCTTGCGATGGGCGGTTCACCCGGGCGGGCCGAACGCGTGCGTCCAAAAGCTTCTGCGTCCCGGCGCGGCGATCGGCTAACCGGCCAGTTGGCGAGCAAGATCCTCTCCATCAGCCGTCTCGGGGGATGCGGAGATCAGATGAAGCTCAGGGCCGGTGCGGCAGTGGCGGCGACGATGGTCGCGACGCTGGGATTCCTGCCGCTGAACGCAGAGGCGAAATCGTCCGATGTTGTCGCGGTTCTCGGGCATCCGGCCGCGACCGGGCTGTCGCTTCTGGGCGCATCCACCGGTGGGGTGGTCGTCCGGCAGGAGGGCGCCCTCGGGCAGTCGTTCGACGCCAAGTTCTTCAGCGGCGCCGAAGGTGGCCAGCTCGCCGAACGACCCGAACTGGCATCGTCACCGGCGCAGTCCACGTCTCCACAAGTGCTGGCCGTCAACGGGACGACGCTGGCCTGGCAACACGAAATTCCCGGGGCCGGGGTGCACCTGTGGCAGGTCCACCGGATGGACGTGCGCACCGGCAAGGACGTGAACGACGGAAAGATGCCACAGGCCAACGGGTTCACCAAGGCCGGCTGGCTGAGCACGACCATCGCCAACTTCGCCAGCTGGCCCTTTCCACCGCCGACACTGAAGCGCTATCAGCAGAATCCGGACAGCGAAGTACTCGCGTCCACCCCGATCGTGGGCGTTGACCAGTTCAGCGGTACGGCCGCGAACGACGAGTCCGCCATGCTCTTCGCCACCCGCGAGCTCACCGACCTCAACGAGTACGACGGCGAACCGCGCTACAACCTCGACCTGCTCGATCTGAACGCCAAGACGTCCACCCGCCTGGTGGACGAGAGCGAAGAGACGGTGGTCGCGCTCGCCCTCAGCCCCCAGACGCTGGCCTGGGTGACGCGCTTGGACGACGGGGACGGAGTGACGCCGCACTACACCGGCCCAGCCGTCGTCCATATCAAGCCTCGTAACGGCAACGGGCCCGTGCGCACCTACATCGAGTCTGCGGCGCCCGAAGGCGCCATGAAGATCGCTGCGACGGATGCCGGCGTGGGGTACGTCGTCGAGAAGGACGGCGATACGCGACTGCGGTTGGTGAAGGCCGACGGTTCCGGCGCGACGTCCGTCGACCTACCTGATGGCAGTTCCGGCGTCGCCGCCGTCGGCTCCAGGTTCCTCACCGCGGTTGGGGGTGCGGATGCTGTTGCTGGGATCTACAGCGTGAACGGCACCGTGGTCACGCGCACGGCCACCGTGCCGAGCGCGACCTACCCGATCGGCAGCATGGCGCTCAGTGCGGGAGTTCTGCATTACACAGACGGCTCGGAGCCCGGTGAGTCCGATACCTTGTGGCGGCGGTCGGTTTCGGGCAAGAACCGGCCTGTTCTCGGTCCCATCTCCTCGGTGGCCGAGGTCCCGGCCGAGTCCAGTTCCACCTACCCCGGACCGCCTCTGGCTTTCTCGGCCGGTCGTGGGCTGATCCGCAGTACCTCGGACGGCCGGGGGCACCTGATCGATCGCGGGCAGGAGACCGGGACGATCCCGACCCAGCACGGCAAGGTCTCCGGCCCCTACACGCTCAGCTCCGGCAAGGTCTACCGGCCCGACGGCGAACTGGTCTGGTCCGAGCCGGCCACGGGCGAGGGCACGTCCGCCACCGACGACATCTTCGGTGCCACCCTCGTCTACGCCCGCCAACCGGAGCACGGTGACGCCACGATCTGGGTCGTCCGGGACCTGGAGAATCCTCAGCCGCAGCAGCTCGGTACGGTCTACCGCACCGACGAATCCTGCCGTAACGCGCCGCAGGTCGCGGTCTGGGGCGAGACCGTGATCTGGGGTAGTGGCTGCGGTGGCGACGGCCTCAATGTGCGGAATCTGCGAACCGGCGGCTACCGTACCCTGTACTCCCTCACCGGCCTGACCGGATTCACCCTCGGCGAGGGTGTCCTGGCCTGGCAGACCCTGGCCGGCACCAACGTGCTGAACCTCCGGGCCCCGGACGATACCGCCCCGGTCGTCCTGCCCGGCCCGTCGATGCGGATCATGCTCGACGACCACCGCATCGCCCGCCAGCAGTGGGCCCGTGCCAAGACCACCTACGACATCCAGCCGCTGCCCTTCGACGAGAAGTACGCCCCGCGCCTGATCGCTCCCTACGTCACGGGGGGCTTCACCCAGGGCAAGTCGTGGAGCCCGCAGTTCGACTTCACCAAGCCGCTGAAGGGCGTCAAGCTCACCATCAGCGACAGCACCGGCAAGACGGTGCGCAAGCTCGAGGGCACTGCTCCCGACGGCAGCATCCGTGACCTCAGCTGGGACGGGCGCAACGCCAAGGGCGTTCGAGTGCCGGTCGGCGTATACCGGTGGGAACTGGCCGGGCGGGCTGACGACGGGGACGGTCTGCTCACGGATGCGTGGGGGAGGGCGAATGTGCGCGGGAAAGTGGAGTTCACAGCCTCCTGAGCCGACAGCAGATCAGGCGGACGACTGGATCGCCCGGTAAGTCCGAGGGCTCTGATCTGCCCCGGGTTGGCCGGCGCCAGTCCACTGGATTGACGGTGTCGATTCGGAGTTCGTTTCGATGGACGTCAGTCAACCCAGCGCCGAGTGGCAGCGCTGGGTCATGGAAGATCTCGATGTACTCGAAGATCGCCCTGGGCAACTCGATTCCGTCGGGGCCGAGGAACCCTGGAGAGCCCGGACGCCGGATCCGGCAGTTGCTGGATCTCGCGGATCGCCCGGGCTACGGTCCTCGGCTCGATCAGGAACACCAGAGGCCCTGATCGAGCCGAGGATTACCTGCGCAGCTTCCGATCAGCAGGCAGCGTCTGAGTCAGCCCAGGTATTCGAGTGAGAGGCGGGCCAGACGGCGGACGTCTGGTGAGGTGTCCTCTTCGGCCGCCCGCATCAGCGCCGGGTGGATCTCCTCCTGTCCCAGCCGCTTCTCTCCCAGCACACAGACTGCGTGCCGCCGGACCACGACGTGCTCGGAGCCGAGGGCGGCCAGCGCGATCGGGACCTCGTCGGGGGTGATGGTGCAGTAGGCGGCGCCCGGACGGAGTTCCTCGTGCAGAAGCCTTTCCAGCTCGGGCAGAGCCTGTTCGAGCTGGCGGTAGTCCAGGGGCAGGGTGACGACGGCGTGGTCACGGAAGCCGAGGTAGGGGGCAGCGACCGCGGCTGCCCGAACATCGTCGGGGACATTGACCACAAGGTCGAGGCGGCCCAGCCGGGACAGCGCCATGGCCGTCCACCGCTGGTCAGAGGTCTTCAGCCAGGGCAGGGCCGCGCTCAGCGCCTCGACGGCCTCCGGGTCGCCGAGGTCGGCCAGGATCTTCGCGGCCCGCCAGGCCTCGCCCGTACGGTGCAGGAGCGGTGTCACCGCTTCGCGGGCATCCCGGCCAAGCCCTCGCGGCAGCACCTCGGCCTCTTCGCCCTGGACCACTCCCTCCCAGGAGCCCAGTCGCGCTGCCAGCTCGAGCGCCCGTTCGGCCCGGGGCAGGGCCTGGAGGCGGGTGAGCTCGGAGGCGTGCTCTGCCAGTTCAGGAAACAGCTCGTCAACCTCCGACGCGGGCAGTACCTGCCGGATGAGCTCCTCCCAGAGCTCGTCGTCGAGCGTCAGCACCGGGAACCCGAGATCCAGACGAGCGCTCACACAGGCCCGGGCGAGAGTGTCCATGAATCGGCGGAAGGTTGCCTCCCAAGGACCTCAGCAGCCTCGAGTTCCCGCTCCCAGCGTGCGATCTCGTCGTCATTCAGCCACGGCACATCGCCGTCGGACCAGTCGTGCGGATTCCACTGGGCCTCGCCGAGGTCTTCCCACTCGGGACGGGTGACGACGCCGAACAGCGGGAATCGGATGACCGCGTCCTGTTCGCGGTAGACGAAGTACAGCGCCGCCGCGAACAGATCCCGCTCACCGACGGCGTCCACCATCGCGACATGAACGGCGTGCTCCAACTCGGCCCATTCCATGGGCCGAGCTTATCGGCGTAGGCTTCCTTGCCGGGCCACTGACCTCGTCACGTTCGGCAGCAGCGATGGCCGACGACATCGGCCCAGGTGGGCTCGGCGGGGTAGTGGTGATCAGGTCCTGGCGCTCGGGGTCAGAACCTTCGCGGTGCGATGACCAACATGCCAGCCGATCTTCCACAGGAGCGCCTCCGGATGCTGAGTCGCCCGCAGCAGCTTGAGGAAACGCGATCCGATGGAACGTGACGCGGGTACTGCCTCGCTGGTCGGCGTGTTCGCACCATACCGTTGTTCCAGGAGGGTGTACGCGCGCCCATATCCCAGCCCCTGAAGCCAGATCCCGGTCAGAGAAGTACGAAGTCGTACATGCACGATGGCCTGAGGCACGAAAGTCAGTTTCTTACCTGCCTTCTGGATGCGCCAACACAGGTCGGTGTCTTCGAGCGTTCCGACCGAGGGGTCAAACCCGCCGACCGACTGGAACACGTCGCGGCGTAGCGCCATGTTCCCCGCACCTGCGTGGGGCAGCCCTGGTCCGAAAGGTGATTCCTGGAGACCGGATTGCTGCTGAAGGGCGCGCGATCTTCTCGTTCGCGGTGAGTTCAGTTTGAGCGTCTCGAAACGTCCTGCAATAAAATCATTCTCCGTCAGGGCCGTGGAAATGGCCGAGAGCCAGGTCGGTGTGACCTCGTCATCTGCGTCGCAGAAGGCAAGGTAGTCGTACTGGGCGTAGGCGGCAGCGGCGTTGCGAGCCGGACCAGCACCCGGAGTTCGGGAGGAATCAATGATGCGAAGTTCCGGAAGGCGGCTTCGGAACCGTTCGGCCACAGCGCGTGAGGAGTCTGTTGATCCGTTGTCGCTGACGATGACTTCCCAGCGGCCCTCGTAGGTCTGCGCCGCCAGAGCCTCAAGCTGAAGCCATAGGGTGTTGGCGGCATTCCTGCAGGCAATGATCACGGTGATGGAGGGGACCATGGAGGTGCTCACGACGCATTCCTTTGCGATTCGATAGATCGGGAGCTGTTTTGGGGCAAGGGCTGGCCTGGCCGGGACGGGGGCAGCACGAAGTCGTCCGAGCGTCGACACGATTGCGCAACTGTGGATTCGGACAGTGCGTCCGACAATTCGCTCAGTTGTGCGGAGCCGGATGCGCTAAGGCGAAAAGTGTTTCATCCTTCCCGTTCAACCGGTGGAGGGATGGATCTCTCGCCCTGGCCTCCCGTGGTCGTCATGAGAACGAGGTGGTTGGCCCGCACTGCAGCATGCGTGACCAGCTTTTCCTGCATCATTTTTCCCGCGTCGCTAGCTATGGATGTTGTGAGGTAGCTGCAAGCCTGGCGGCAAATGAGGTGCTCCGGAAGGTCCTGAACAGGGAATACAACTTGCGTCGAGGTGTTTTCCGCCCATCGTGGCAGTGCCACCGGAACCGATCGGTCAAAAGTATCACCACGGAAAGACTGTCCAGCTGGCGGTCTCCTCCCTGCCGATGAATGGCCGCCGCGGCGACGGGACGGAAAGGTAACGAAGCTCTCCCTGGATTCGCACAACCTTTGTGGAAGGTGTCGGTGAGTGATTGTTTTTCGCTTGCCTCAATCCCACGACGAGAGGGGCGGATACCGGAAACGATTGATCACCCTGGCCTCGATCCCTCACGGGTGATCGCCGATCGGGAGATCGCCCCGTGGAACTTCAGGCTGCTCCTGGTCGCCGGCCTTAACACCCTTGTCTTCCGTCGATCGACGCACCGGCGGGTGGGGACGCCCCAAGACCGCTGCGGCCCCGGGTGACGGCCACTCCCTACCCGAACGGGCAGGCGGTCGCCTGGCCCTTCGTGGACGCCCTGGTGGACCGGGTGCACTGCACGGTCCACGTCGGCGCGGTCAATGGCGACGAGATCGTCTACCTGATCCGGGCGGACTCCGACATGCCGTACCGGATGCCCTCCCGGGTCGGACCACCGGCCCGGACCCCGAACACCATCACCACGCTGGCCGGGCTGCGCACCGAGACGGCCTGGATCCAGCAGCAGGGCTACACCCCCTGACCCCTCCGCGCCACCAGGAGAAGCCCGCCATGACGAACCCAGTCAGCACCCCACCGCCTACCTGGCCCGCAGCTTCAGCCTGGAGGGCAGGCTCGCGGTCGTGACCGGCGTCAGCAGGGGCATCGGACTGGCGATCGCGGAGCATTGGCCTCGGCCGGAGCCGACATCATCGGGGTCAGCAGAGACTTGCCGATGGGCGAGAGCGGGCCTCGCACCACCGTCGAAGGGGTGGGACGCAGCTTCACCCCGCTACGCGCTGACCTTTCGGCCCGGGACGCGGTGGCTGAACTCGCGGCCGACCTGGCCGGGCGCCAGGTCGACATCCTGGTCAACAACGGTGGCACGATCCGCCGGGCCCCCGTGGCGGCGCACTCCGACGACGACTTCGACTACGTGCTCAACGTGAATCTGCGATCGACGTTCGGGCTTTCCCGGGAGGTCGGGCGGACGATGCTCGATCGCGGCTCCGGCAAGATCGTCAATCTGGCGTCGATGCTCAGCTTTCAGGGTGGGGTCAACGTTCCCGGCTACACCTCGTCCAAGTCGGCGGTCGCCGGCCTGACGAAGGCGCTGGCGAACGAATGGGCCGGACAGGGCGTCAACGTCAACGCCGTGGCACCCGGCTACCTGACCACGGCCAACACCCACGACCTGCGGCAGGACTCGGAACGCAGCAAGGAGATCCTGGCCCGCATCCCGGCCACCCGCTGGGCCCGGGCCGAGGACATCGCCGGTGCGCTCCTGTTCCTCTGCTCAGGCGCCGCCGACTACATCAACGGCGTGGTCCTTCCCGTGGACGGAGGCTGGCTGGCCCGCTGAATCAAGCCCGCACCAGAGCACAGCAGCGAACGCAGGATCGGCCAGGTCTGCGTGGCGGGTCCGCAGGCGCAGACCTCACCACGACGTCCACTGTTGACGGGGTGAGGCTGGACGCCGGCTGTATGTGTAGGAGAGGGATGCGTCCGGCCCGGCCTGGCTGAGCAGGGCAAGGTGCCGCAGACAGAAGATGATGAGTGACGCAGCTACTGGAAGCGACACGTCCTGGATGAGGACGCAGACGCGTCAGCCTGATGGGATCCGGTGCAGGTCGCGCTGATCTGGGCGGTCAGTCACGGGGAACGCTCTGGCGGGCCGGGGCCTGAAGGCCGGAACCGACCAGCTGCTCGGCGACTTGGCGCAACTTGATGTTGGTGTCCATGCTCAGGCGCGACAGAACTGAGAAGGCCTCCTCGGCGTCGATCGAGAGCCGCTGCATCAGCATGCCCTTGGCCTGGCCGATGACATCACGGCTTTCCAGAGCCTCGTGCAGTTCCTGAATGTGCACGGCGTGGGCCCAGGCCTGGGCTGCCTGTGCCGCGAAGAGTTGCGAGACCTGCTGCTCTACTTCTCCGAAAGGGCTCTCGTGGCGCGAGTACAGGCTGAGTGCTCCCAAATTGCGGGTCGGTGTGGACAGGCGCAGACTCATCAGGCCGCGAAATCCCAGCTCATGTGCCTTCCTGGTGAAGGAGGGCCAGCGGTGCTTCACCCCCTCGTCCGCGAGGTCCGGCAAGACAAGGAGTTCTGCTTCTCCGGTCAGGATGACGGAGGCCGGCCCTTGTTCCTCCCAGCACGGCACGGCAGCAAGGTCGCCGACCTGGTGGATCGCCCGCGTCGATATGACGCTGGCGGCCTGTACACCGGGGACCAGCCGCGGCGCTGCTTCCACGATGGTGCGAACGGTGGGTTCCGGTTCGCCGCCCGCGTGCAGTAGCTGCGATGTGCGGATCAGGTTCTGCGCCAGATGATTCCAGGTGGGTAGGGGCGAGGGTGCAGTATTGCCGCCTGCCTCGGAGGCGGAGTCGTTGTCACTCATGGCGGTTCCGTAGGTCGTCGATCAGGTCATGACCGGGCAAGGCCCGGCGAAGGGCTTCGTCCTTCATTGGTTCTCACCGTGAGACGTGGTGACGGCATCGCCTGTCTGCAGGGTGCAAGAACGTCATGTCGGATCGGCCCAGAGGCCAGGGTGCGGCGGTTTGCTGGCGTGGAACCCGCAGGGTCCCAGTTACCTGGCAACGGCTCGCAGGGAACGAGGTGAGTCCTCAGCACCCTTCGGGCAGAGTCCGTCGCTGCTCGGATCCGTGGTCCCCGACGGGGGACGCGTTCACAGCAGCCGACGTGTCGGCGGGCGGAACGGATCGCCTCCGCGGTGGTGTCGACGGGCGTCCCGGCCGGGTGTTGCGCCGTCTCGAAGATCTGCTGAGTAACCGATCGAGTCACGGAAAAGGTCCGTGCACGCGAGCATCTCAACCACCTCCATGAAGGGGGTCCCGAGCGGAACTCGGTGACCACATCGCTTCGGCGTGTCTGCCACAGCAGGTGACACAGTCGGTGCCTGCTGAGGGCCGCGCCGATTTTTTAGCATCACTGGCCGGGAGCCGCAAGAGATGACGTCCTCGTGGTGGAGCGCAGCGCCCCGATCCTCGCGCCGTCAGGACAGCCGGTACGGAGTGGGGCCACCGAGGCATTCCAGCAGCGAGTCGGTGCGATGTAGAAGGCGTTCTGGCCGGCCTCGAGGGGTTGGCGCCTACCACGAGGTCACCAGAGGCCGACTGGAGTTCCGAAAGCGGGCTACCGCACCGGTTCGCTGACCGCTGCGGTCTCCGCGTCGTCTCCCATTGAAGAACTCTGCGGCGCCGAAGGCCGCAGCAGCGTGACCCGGGTGACCTGACCGCTCGCCGCCCGCCGGGCCCGCTGCTTGGACCCCACCGCGGTCAGCGCGAGAACGATCACCACCAGGCCGAATCCGGTGGTCGTGGGCCGCAGGCCGAACTGCGGTACGGCCAGTCCGGCCAGCACGGCGGCCCCTCCGAACGCGAGGTAGCTGGGTACGTAGACCGCCGACATGAGCTCGGCCCGTTCGTGCGGCTGCACCAGCTGCGTCACCGAACCGACCGCGCCCACGAAGCCCGCCCCGAAACCGATTCCGGTCAGGGCCAGGCCGACGAAGAAGACTGCGATCGTGGTGCTGGCGATCGCGACCAGTAGCACCACCATCCCGATGACCAGCACCCACGATGCCGCGAGCATGGTCCAGCGGGCAGGGCGTCCGCGCACCAGGAAGGCCGCGAGCGATCCGGTTCCGGCCATCGCCGTCACCACCACGCCCCCGATCACGTGGTTGTGCACCCCGAAGACAGAGGCCGCCAGGGATCCGCCCAGTGAGAGGATCAGTCCGCCAATGGCCCAGGTCGCGATGATCACCGGCAGCGCGCTGCGGAAGGCGGCCCGGGCGTTGGGCGGGACCTTCGCGGTGGGCCGCAGACTGGCGAGCGCTCCGGGCCGGCGACCGTCGCCGCGGGGCAGCACGACCGCGATCGCGGCCAGCAGGATCAGCAGCAAGACGGCCAGTACCTCGTAGACGAGGGTGGTCGGGCGTGGCGCGAACTCCACCAGCACTCCCGAGAGCAGCGCGCCGGCCGCGAGCCCGAACGTCGGCGAGGCGACGTTGAGTCCGGCGGCCAGCGACGGACGATCGGCCGGGGCCAGATCGCCGAGGGCGGCGCTGAGGGCCCCAAGCCCGACGCCGGTGGCGACGCCCTGCAGGGCGCGGGCCACGATGAGCCCGGCCACACCGTTCGCCAGCAGGAACGCGCCCATCGAGGCGAGCGCGAGTAGCAGCGAGATGAGGATCATCGGGCGGCGCCCGACGAAGTCGGACAGGCCCCCGACCACGAGCAGGGTGATCAGCAGGGCGATGGCGTAGAGGGCGAAGACCAGCGTCAGGGTGGGCGCTCCGAAGTGCCATTGCTGCTGGTAGACCACGTAAAGGGGCGATGGGGCGCTGGCGGCGGCGAGGAACACCACCGAGGTCAGGGCGACCAGCCAGAATCCGGCCGCCCGACGCGAATGCGTGAACATCGGGCCCTCCAAGAAGGTTCGACTGAAATGGAACTGTCGAAGAGTAGGCCTAGGTTCCAGAAAAGTCGAACGATTGGTCCGGCCGGGGTTATGGTGGTCGCATGAGCAGCACGTACTGGCATCCCGACGTCGCGGAGCTGAGCCTGCCGTCAGTCCTTTTCGCCCTGAGCGACCCGGTTCGCCTGGAGATCGTGGGTCAGCTGGCGGCCTGGCGCGACGGTGAGGTGCCGCTCGTGTGCGCGTCGGTGGGGCCGGACATGCCGAAGTCCACGCGGTCGCACCACCTGAAGGTGCTGCGCGAGGCTGGGGTCACCCGGTCGGTGCAGAGCGGTCGCGAACGCCAGCTGTCGCTGCGGCGCGACGAACTCGACGAGCGCTGGCCCGGCCTGCTGTCCGCGGTACTCGCCGGGGTGCCGTCACCCGCCTGATTTTGGGGTGCTTCTGGCTCAGGATCTTGTGGCGCGTGTCGAGCGAGCTGTTGCGCTGTACGGGTCGGCCCGTCCCCGAAGTCGAACTGCGAGAACGACTCACGGGACTACGGCTGGATCCTTACCATGACCTCGGTCTTCGGATCGAGCCGATCACATCCAGTTCTGCCGGCCTGCTGGCCGAGAACGGGCACGACCGACCGGGCTCCCGCGCAAGTTCAGTGACTTCGTCGGGTGAGCCCGGCCGGCGCGTCGAACGAGCGTGTGCCTGGTCAGATCGCGGCTCGGGCTGCGACCACCAGATCCGGGTCGGTCTCCCAGTGGCTCGCGTCGTCCGCAACTCCCAGGGCGACACGTGAGCCGGTGTGGGCTGGATGCACGATCTTCTTGGCGGAAAGGTGCACTCCTTCTACCCCGGCAGAGCGCAGAGCGGGGAAGTCGGCGATCTGAACACCGCCACCGGCGGTGATTCCGAGGCCGGGGGCGGCTTGGCGCATCTGCTCCAGGACCGCGACGCCCTCTCCGGCACGAGCCGCGCCCCCGGAGCTCAGCACCCGAGCGACCCCGGCGTCGGCTAGGCAGCGGGCAGCGGCTACCGGGTCGGCGGCCTGGTCGACGGCTCGGTGAAAGGTGACCTCCACACGCCCGGAGACCGCGCCTACCCAGTGCGAGAGCACGGCTTCGTCGACCACGTGATCCGACGTGAGGGCGCCGATCACTACTCCGGCGACCCCCGCGTCCATCATTCGGGAGATGTCGGCGGCCTGTACGGCCACCTCGTCGGGCGTGTAGACGAAATTGCCTGGGCGGCTGCGGATCAGAACGTGAACCGGCAGCCCGATGGCGACCACGGCGTCTACCATTGCGGCTGAGGGGGTGAGCCCGCCGAGCTCCAGTGCGGTGCAGAGCTCTACCCGGTCGGCGCCCTGCTGAGCGGCGATCCGGGCACCGGCCACTCCGGTGACCGCGATCTCCAGCTGCATTACTGCTGCACCTCCGAAAGCGGCTGGTTGCTGGCCGGAATCAGCCGGGGGTGCAGATCAGGGGTCGGTGCGTCGGCGTCGTAGGGGTACATCGGGCGCTCGATACGCTGGTGCCCCAGGCGCAGCAGGTCCTGGTCGACGCCGCCGGGGGTAAGGGCGAGCAGCCAGTCCGAGGCCATGTCGAACAGTTCCGGTTCCAGGTAGCCGATCTTGACGAAAACGATGTCGGCCGAGCGGGGATCGAGCCCAAGGTCGGTGAAGTCGTGCTCGTGGTGATACGGCTTGCGCCGGCGGGTGAGAATGACGCTGACCGCGCCGCATTTCACGACAACCTCGATCTCGGCGTCCCGGTCGCCGTGGCGCACCGCAGTGACCACACCCTCGAGCGTGACCGGGCCGGCGTGCCGGTCGTCCACCCGGGCTCCAGCTTCGAGACGCACGTGGGCACCAACGCCTGCAGCGGCTGCGGCGTCGGCGGCCTCCAGGTCCGGGATCGACGCGTAAATCACCGTACGGCCGGCCAGATCGGTGCGCTCCAGCACCTTTTCCAGGGTCCAGGTCACATCGCCGGCGCCGCCGGCGGTCGGGTTGTCTCCGCTGTCGCTGATGAAGAACGGCCGGGCGGGGGAGGCGAGTGCCGCGTCCAGGCATTCGTTCAGGTCGCCGGTGGGGGCCACGAACTCGAACTGCTCGCGGACCCGCCAGAAGTGCTCGGCGAGTGAGCGGGCTCCGGCGACCACCGCGTCCTCGTCGTCACCGGTGACCACGACGGCGGCCTGGTTGCGGGGCTCGTCGGCCCAGGCGTACCCGACCCAGATGGCCGCGTCGAGCACACCTTCGCCTGCCTCGACGACCGGCACCTGGGCGTAGAGCCCGGCGGCGGGTTCCATCCGGGTGCTGGTCTTCTCGCCCGGCAGCAGCACCGGCACGGGTACCCAGGCCTTCAGCGGGCGGGCCCGCTCCGGGTCTCCGTTCAGTCGCTCGAGCAGGTTGCGCACGGCCCGCTCGCGGGTCTGCACGACATCGACGTGCGGGGCCGTGCGGTAGCAGGTGATCAGGTCGCTGAGGTGGACCAGGTCACGGGAGACGTTGCCGTGCAGATCCATCGAGGTGGAGACCAGCGGCTTCGTCCCGATCACCTCGCGGATCCGGCGCAGCAGCACCACTTCGGGGTCGTCCATGCCCTCGACGCTCATCGCGCCGTGGATGTCGAAGTACAGGCCGTCCAGGGGGCCGGCCTGCTTCAGCAGCTGCACGATCTCGCTGGTGAGTTCCTCGAAGCCGGCGGCGGTGACCACTCCGCCGGGCAGCGCGCGGCCGACCAGGGCGGGCTTGAAGTCCGCGGCGTACTCGGGCAGGAAGCTGTAGGACGAGAGCAGGGTGTCGCCGCGCATCGGGTGGAAGGCAGCGGCCTCGGTGCGGGCGGGTGAGAAGGTGCTGGACTCGATGGCCAGGCCGGCGATCGCGATCCGGGGGAGCTGTGACACGAAAGTGGTTCCTTATTCTCAGTTCTACGGGTTCTCGGTGGTCAGGGCGTGGGTCACGGCTGCGCTGAGGGCGGCCTGGGCGGCGCCGACCAGCCCGGCGTCGGCGCCCAGGCTGACCTGTTCGATCACCAGGCGCTGGGTGGCCAGGGGATGGCAGGACTCGTACAGCTGGCTGCGGACCGCGGCGACAAAGGGTTCCAGCGTGGACATCACGCCGCCGAGGTAGACCGCGTCGGGGTTGAAGAAGCTGACGTTGGCGGCCAGCACCTCGCCCAGCGCGCGCCCGGCGTTGCGCACCAGCAGACCGGCCTCGGGGTGGAAGGCGCGCACCAGGGCCACCACGTCGGCCGCGTTGTGCGCCTGCACGCCCCGATCGCGCAGCAGCCGGGCCAGCGCGGCACCGGAGGCGACCGTCTCCAGGCAGCCGGTGTTGCCGCAACCGCAAGGGGTTTGGCCGGCGCTGGTGACCCGGACGTGGGTGATGTCTCCCGCCGCGCCGGTGGCACCCTGGTAGAGGCTGCCGTCGATCACGATGCCTGCGCCGATCGCCGAGCCCGCCTTGACCGTGACCGACTGCCGACGGGCCGGGTCCTGCACGGAATGTTCGCCCAGAGCCATGAAGTTGGCGTCGTTGCCGACCGCGACCGGCAGTTCGAGCCGCTCGGTGAGCCAGTCACGTACCCGGAACCCGTCCCAGCCGGGCATCCGTGAGGGGGAGTCGGCGAATCCGCCCGGCACGTCGACCGGCCCGGGCAGGGCGATCCCGACCGCCTGGGGCACTCCCGGCCGATCGGTCAGTGTGGACAGTTCGCTCACCAGCCGCTCCAGGCTCACCTGAGGCCCCTGGGTGATGTCCAGGGCGATGGTGCGCGCGTCGGTGAGCTCGGCGCCCGGCCCGACCGTGCCGATCCGGGCGTGGCTGCCGCCGAGGTCGGCGACCAGTGCATAACGGTCACCGCCGCCGGGGCGCAGGATCTTGCGTGGCCGGCCGCCGGTCGAGGCGCCGGTGCCCTCCTCGGTGATCAGGCCCTGCTCGAGCAGGGCCTGCACGGCCACCGAGATGGTCGAGGGCGCCGCCTTCAGCTGCCGGGACAGCTCGGCCCGCGAGGTGGCCCGGCCGCTCACCACGAGCTTCAGCACCTGGGCCGACATCGGCCCGCGCTGTCCCGGGCCCCGCCGGGACGTTCGACTCACCGTCATCGAAAAAAGTCGTTCCCTTCCTTCGGTGACCAGCGCCACACCCGTTCGGGGCGGTGCCGGACACGCCTGCACGGCCGTCGTCTGAGCACATGATGCCTGCTTATGGTGTGGCGATGAGTTTTTTCAACGTCGACGAAACTTTTCTTTACTTCGTTCTTCTTTTTTCGGCGGGCTGCGAGCAGTTGACTGAGCCCGTCGCAAGCCGTAAGTCCTGAGGAGAGTCATGTTCGGAGCAGCAGCTTCCCCGTTCCGCCGCCGCGTGCTGCCGGTGAGCGCCGCCCTGGTCGCAGCGGGCGTCGTGCTCGCCGGCTGCAGCGGGTCCGGTGACGAGGGTTCGTCCGGTTCGAACTCCTCGAAGACGAGCGTCAACTACGCGCTGCCGCCGAACACCACACCCAACTGGATCCTGCCGCTGAGCACGGCCGGGCACATGAACACGAACAACATCTCGATCGCCAACTCGCTGTGGCCGCAGCTGATCTCCTACGACGGCTCGACCGGGTCGATCGCCTGGAACAAGGAGTCCAGCCTGGCCTCCGAGGCGGTGTTCGCCGACGACGCCAAGAGCGTCACGATCACCCTGGCCGAGCGCACCTGGAGCGACGGCACCCCGGTCACCTCCCGGGACGTGGAGTTCTGGTACAACCTGGTCACCGTCAACAAGGCCGACTGGGCGCCGTACACCGAGGGCAAGGCCCCGGACAACTTCACCGGCTTCGAGACGGTCGACGAGCAGACCTTCACGATCACCTTCGACAAGGCCTACAACACCGAGTGGATGCTGGCCAACCAGCTCACCAAGATCAACCCGCTGCCGCACCACGCCTGGGCCAAGGACAGCGACGACGCCGAGACCGGCGACGAGGACCGGGACGCCGCCGGTGCCAAGAAGATCTGGGACTACCTGATCTCCAAGGCCGAGGACATGGACGGCTACGCCACCGACGAGATCTGGAAGACGGTCAGCGGCCCGTACACGATCAGCTCGTTCGACTCCAACGGCAAGGTCGTCCTGGAGGCCAACGCCAAGTACGACGGCGCCGCCGCCCCGGCGATCAAGACCGTCAACCTGCTGCCGTTCACCAGCTCCGCCGCCGCCACCAACGCGGTGCGCAGCGGTCAGGTCGACTACGGCTACATCAGCGCCTCGGACATGGACCAGGAAGCCCGGTTCACCCAGCTCGGCTACGAGGTGCAGCCCTGGTCCGGCTGGTCGATCACCTACATGCCGTACAACTTCAACAACCCCACGATGGGCAAGGTCTTCGCCCAGCCCTACGCCCGCCAGGCGATCCAGCGCTCGATCGACCAGACCAGCCTGTCCGAGGTGATCTGGTCCGGCACCGCCTCACCGCTGTACGGCCCGGTGCCGCAGGGCCAGGAATCGGACTTCATCTCCGACGAGCAGAAGGCCAACCCCTACCCGTTCGACACCACCGCCGCCCAGAAGCTGCTCACCGACAACGGCTGGGAGATCGGCAGCGACGGCATCGCGGTCTGCGCCGACGCCGGCTCCGCCGCGGGCCAGTGCGGTGAGGGCGTCGAGGCCGGCACCAAGTTCGAGATGAAGGTGCTCGCCCAGAGCGGCTCCGAGGTCACCGACAACATGATGGCGGCGATCAAGTCCGACCTGGCCAAGACCGGCATCGGCTTCACCGTCGAGAGCGCCCCGGTGAACACCGTGCTCAGCCGCACCGGCCAGTGCGAGCCCAGCGACTCCGCCTGCGACTGGCAGCTGTCCTTCTTCGGCACGGCCGGCAGCTGGTACTTCCCGGCCTACCCGACCGGTGAGTCGCTGTTCGCCTCGGACGGCGGCTCCAACTTCGGCTCGTACGACAACGCCGAGGTCGACGAACTGATCGACGCCACCACCTCCTCCGCCGACCCGGACGCGATCAAGCAGTACAGCGCCGCGCTGGCCGCGGACCTGCCGGTGATCTGGCTGCCCAGCCCGGACTACCAGGTCTCGGTGGTGAAGAAGGGGCTGACCGGGTTCAGCCAGGACAGCCTGGCCAACTTCCACCCGGCCACATGGAGCTGGTCGTGACCTGGCCCTCGTTCCTCATCCGGCGCCTGCTCCAGGCGCTGGTGGTGATCCTGCTGATCACGGTCGTGGTCTTCGGGCTGCTGCACTCGCTGCCCGGAGGCCCCGCCCGGGGCATCCTGGGGGCCCAGGCCACGCCCGATCAGATCGCCGCGTTCAACGCCGAGCAGGGCCTGGACCAGCCGGTGCCGGCCCAGTACCTGGCGTACCTGGGTGACCTGGTCACCGGCGACCTGGGCGAGTCCTACACGCTGAACTCCTCGGTCTCCGGCCTGATCACCGAACGGCTGCCGAAGACCCTGGTGATCACCGCCGGCTCGGGCCTGCTGGCGCTGCTGGTGGGCATCCCGCTGGGGATGTGGCAGGCGGCCCGGCGCAATCGCCTGGCCGACCAGGTGATCACCGGCGTGAGCATGATCGCCTACTCCACCCCGGCGTTCTTCCTGGGCCTGCTGCTGATCATCGCGTTCAGCCTGAATCTGCCCTGGTTCCCGTCCCAGGCCCCGCAGGGGGCCTCGGCCGGGGCCGTGCTGGCCGAGCCGGCCGGGCTGGTCCTGCCGATCCTGACCGGCGCCGCCGCGATGATCGCGGTGTTCAGCCGTTACATGCGCGGCGCCACGCTGGACAACCTGAACCAGGACTACGTGCGCACCGCCCGCGCGGGCGGTACCGGCGGCTCCCGGCTGCTGTGGGGGCACGTCCTGCGTAACTCGCTGACCCCGGTGGTGGCGATGGCCGGCTACTACGTGCCGGTCGCCTTCGGCGGCGCCCTGGTGGTGGAGCAGTTGTTCAACTATCCGGGCATGGGCCTGCTGTTCTGGAGTGCGGCCCAGTCGTCCGACTTCCCGGTGCTGCTCGGCTGCATCCTGGTGATCTCCGTGGCGACGGTCGTGGGCACCCTGCTCGCCGACATCGCCCAGGCCCTGATCGACCCGCGGGTAAAGGTGGGGCAGTCATGAGCGTTCCGATTCCCGAACTCACCGCAGACCCGGCCACCCGCACCGAGTTCTCCCGGGCGGTGCGCCGGTTCACCCGTAACCGGCTGGCCGTGGCCGGGGTGATCGTGGTGCTGGCGCTGGCCGCGCTGAGCTTCCTTGGTCCGCTGGTCCACTCCACCGACCAAGTGCACACCGACCTGACCCAGGTGAATCTCAGCCCGGGCAGCGGGCATCCACTGGGCACCGACGCGGTCGGCTTCGACCAGCTCGGGCGGCTGATGCTCGGCGGGCAGCTCTCGCTCATGGTCGGCGTCTGCGCCGGGATCCTGGCGATGCTGCTGGGCACGGTCTGGGGCGCGGTGGCCGGCTACGCCGGTGGCTGGGTGGACACCGTGATGATGCGGATCGTCGATGCCGGCATCGCGATTCCCGCCCTGCTGCTCCTCCTGATCGTCTCGGCGATCTGGACGCCCGGAACCCTGGGCCTGATCGTGATTCTCGGCCTGGTCTCCTGGCTGGTGCCCTCACGTCTGGTCCGGGCCGAGACGCTGACCCTGGCCAGCCGCGACTACGTGCTCACCATGCGGGCGATGGGCGGCGGGCACACCCGGGCGATCGGCAGGCACATCCTGCCCAACAGCCTCAGCACCATCGTGGTGGCGGCGACCTTCCAGATTGCGGACGCGATCCTGCTGGTTGCGTACGTCAGTTACCTCGGTCTCGGGGTCCAGTCCCCGGACACCGACTGGGGCGGCATGCTCAGCCAGGGTCTGGACGCGGCGTTCAGCGGCCGCTGGTGGCTGATCGCCCCGCCCGGCATCGCGATCATCCTGGTGGTCTGCGCGTTCAACGCGATCGGCGACGGGCTGCGCGACGCATTCGAGATCGGAGGACGGCGATGAGCCCGGCCGAGAACGTCCTGGAGATCGAGAATCTCAACGTCGTCTTCGGCGGCGAGGACCACGAGGTCACCGCGGTCGAGTCGGTGAGCCTGAGCCTGCGCGCCGGTGAGGCCCTGGCCCTGGTCGGCGAGTCCGGCTCGGGCAAGAGCACGGTCGGCTTCGCCACCATCGGCCTGCTGCCGGGCAACGCCCGCACCACCGGCCGGATCATGGTCGGCGGGACCGAGACCACCGGCGCCGACGAGAAGGCCATGCGGGCGCTGCGCGGTAACGAGATCGGCATGGTGTTCCAGGAGCCGGCCACCGCGCTGAACCCGCTGCGGCGGGTCGGCGATCAGATCGCCGAGGTGATCCGCAACCACCGCGAGGTCACCCGGGCCCAGGCCCGGGCCGAAGCAGTGCAACTGCTGGAGCGGGTGGGTATCCCGCAGCCGCAGACCCGCAGCCGGGCGTTCCCGTTCCAGCTCTCCGGCGGGCAGCGGCAGCGGGTGGTGATCGCGATGGCGATCGCCAACCGGCCCAGGCTGCTGATCGCCGACGAGCCGACCACCGCGCTCGACGTCACCGTGCAGGCCGAGATCCTCGACCTGCTGCGCGACCTGGCCAAGGACTCGGGCACCGGGGTCCTGCTGATCACCCACAACATGGGCGTGGTGGCCGACTTCGCCGACACCGTGGCGGTGATGCACCAGGGCCGGATCGTCGAGACCGGAACCGTCCGCAAGGTGCTCACCGACCCGGCCGCCGCCTACACCCAGAAGCTGCTCGCCGCCGTCCCCCGTTTGCGCACTGAGGCATCCGACGAGATCCGGCCGAGCAAGCCGGAAACCGAGGCAGTGCTCAGCGTCGAGAAGCTGAACGTCGTCTACGGCCGGGGCCCCGGCGCCGTGCACGCCCTGAAGGATGTCTCGTTCACCGTGCGGGCTGGGCAGACCCTCGGCATCGTCGGCGAATCCGGTTCCGGCAAGTCCACCGCGGCCCGCGTGGCCCTGGGACTGATCAAACCCCGCTCCGGCTCGGTCGAACTGTTCGGCCAGGAGCTGAGGGCCGGACGAGGTGGGCGCGCGCTCCGGGCCGGGATCGGTGTGGTGCTTCAGGACCCGGCCTCGTCGCTGGATCCACGGATGACGGTGGCCCAGGCGATCGCCGAACCGCTGCACATCCATCGCCGCAGCCTGTCCCGTTCAGACCTGGACACGGCCGTGAAAGAGGCTCTGGAGCAAGTCAACCTGGCACCCTCCCTGGCCTCACGAGCCCCGCAGGAGCTGTCCGGAGGCCAGCGCCAGCGGGTGAGCCTGGCCCGGGCGCTGATCCTCAAACCGCGGCTGCTGATCGCCGACGAGCCGACCAGCGCACTCGACGTGAGTGTTCAGCAGAGTGTGCTCGAGGTGGTCGCCGAGCTTCAGGCAGAACTGGGCTTCGCCTGCGTGTTCGTCTCGCACGACCTGGCCGTGGTGCAGCGGGTCGCGCAGCAGGTCCTGGTGATGCGGTCCGGCGAGGTGGTCGAGACCGGGCCGACCGAGCGCACCCTGTTGTACCCCGAGACCGACTACACCAGAAGACTTCTGGATGCGGTGCCGGTGCCGGACCCGGATCAGCAGAAGATCCGGCGTCAGGCCCGGCTGACTCTCGCGGCCGGGGCGTGATCGCCCTGGAACACGAAAACGACCTGGTGGCCGGGATCGACATCGGCGGTACCTCGATCAAGGCCGTGCTCTGCTCGGGAGAGGATCTTTCGGTGCTGGCCCGGGCCTCTGCCCCTACCCCCAGGGGCGGGCAGGCCATGATCGACACCTCCGCCGGGCTGATCCGATCGTTGACCGGGAACACCGAGGGGCGCTTGGTGGCTGCTGGTCTGGGCGCGGCCGGGGTGATCGACCGGTCGACCGGAACCGTGGTCGCGGCCAGTGACTCGTTCAGCGGCTGGACCGGATTCCCCGCCGGCCAGGCCCTGAGGGATGCGCTCGGCGTGCCGGTCCGGGTGGACAACGACGTGAATGCCTTCATCCGTGGTGAGGTCCGGGCCGGTGCTGCTGTGGGCGCCCGCCATGCGCTGGGCATCATGCTCGGTACAGGCGTCGGCGGGGCGCTGTGGCTGGACGGCGAACTGTACGAAGGGCTCAGCGGCGCAGCCGGCGAGATCGGGCACCTGCCCGGCTACGGGGATCTGCCCTGCACCTGCGGCGGCACCGGCCACCTGGAGACCCTGGCCTCCGGCCGATCGATCAGCGCACGCTACCGGGAGCTCTCGGCCAGTTCTCCGGTGACCTCGCAAGAGGTGGCACTCCGGGCCCGGCAGGGTGACCCGCACGCGCTGAGCGTGTTCCGCACCGCCGGGCAGGCTTTGGGTCATGCGGTACTGGTCGGTCTCGGGCTGCTCGGGCTCGGCACGGTGGTGGTGGGCGGTGGCGTGGCCCGGGCCTGGGACCTGCTCGGGCCGGCGATCGAGGCCGAGGTGCGCCGCGAACCGCCCGTCAGCGGTATCCCGGTGCACGTCGTGCCTGGGAAACTCGACGCCGACGCGGTGGCTCTCGGCGCGGCGGCGCAGTTCAGTTCTGATGGTTCAGCGCTGGCGAACGCCTGACCCGCCAGCGACCAGGGTCCCGAGGCGGTTACCACCGCCTCGGGACCTGTTCACTACCGGGCGGCCGGAGCCAGGATCGTGGAAAGCCCTTGCGCAGAGACCTGATCGGCGACAACGGTGACCTGTGGATGGGACTGGAGGAACGACGCGGGGAAGTCCGGCGTGACCGGCCCCTCGAAAGCTCTTCGCAGAAGCCCGGACTTGGTCGGCCCGTGGACCACGAGCAGCAGTCTGCGCGCCCGCAGGATGGTCGCCACGCCCTGAGTGATGGCCTGGCGCGGGACCTCATCGGGATGATCGAAGAACCGGGAGTTGTCGATCCGCGTGGCCGGCGTCAGATCCACCACTCGGGTGAGTGAAATACGTTCTGAACCCGGTTCGTTGAAGGCGATGTGGCCGTTGCCGCCGATCCCGAGGATCTGCAGGTCGATACCACCGGAGGCGGCGATCTGTTCCTCGTACATCCGCGCGGCGAGGGCCGGGTTTTCGGCCGCGCCGTCGGGTACCCGCACCTTGTGCGGATCCAGGCCCAGCGGCTCGGTCACCTCCCGCCGGACCACCTGGCGATAGCTCTCCGGATGCTGCGGATCCAGCCCGACATACTCGTCCAGCGCGAAAGCAGCTATCTCCGATAGACCTTCAGGTCGACTTGCGGCCAGCGCGCGGTACAGCGGCAGCGGAGACGAGCCGGTGGCGACCCCCAGCGTGCTGAGTTCGCCTGCCGTCAGCGCTGCCTCGACGACCCGGGCGGCCTCGCGCCCGACCGCCTGACGATCGGGCGCCGTGATGATCTGAGGCTGCCCCATGTTCCGGTTCTCCTTGCCGTTGAGATGCTGAGCCTCTGACCGGACATCGGTCCGGCTGCCGGAGCTACGGTGAACCCGGCCGGGTGAGAGGCACAATCACGATTCGCCGCCCGGGAATTTCCCGAACTGGCATCAGCGGCAAGCATATACGCGTGTGATGGGTGGCGACGTCCTTCGACACCACGGCCGAGGGTGGGGACCAGTTGATCGATGCGGATCAGGCAGTGCTGGCCGCAGGCGCTTGAGGTAAGTGCCAGGGCAACGAGCATCACCGAGAATCTTGACGCCCTCTTCCAGCACCATCAAATTGATTGCCATCGGGCAGCCGGAGCGATCAGATGGTGCGGTGACCACCGAACCCGACACCGTGCCAGTAGCCGACCGCTGCCTCGTCGATGTCGACCTGGTCCGGCGCCTGATCCGCACACAGTTCCCACAGTGGGCCGATCAACAGGTGCGCCCGGTGGCCAGCAACGGCTGGGACAACCAGACTTTCCACCTGGGCACGGCCATGTCTGTACGGCTGCCGACGGCTGCCGAGTACGCCCTGGCCGTCGACAAGGAGCACCGCTGGCTGCCGGTCATCGCTGGCCAGGTTCCGCTACCGGTTCCTGTGCCGCTGGCTCACGGCGAACCCGGTGAGGGGTTCGGTCACCCGTGGTCGGTCTACCGGTGGATCGATGGCGAGCCGGCGTGGCCCGGCACGGTCACCGACGACACCGCGTTCGCCACCGACCTGGCCGGATTCCTGGCAGCGTTGCAGCTGATCGATCCAGCGGGTGGCCCCGGGCCGGGGATGCACAACTGGTTCCGTGGAGGACCGCTGGAGCGCTACGCGCCGGACGCTCGGGAGGCCATCAACGTCCTGGGGGACCGGATTGCTGGCGATGCGGTCACCGCGGTCCTTGACGCAGCGCTGGAACCTACGTGGGACCGTCGCCCGGTGTGGTTCCACGGCGACATCGCCGCCGGGAACCTTCTGGTGCGCGACGGCAGGCTGGCCGCGGTGATCGACTTCGGGACCTGCGGTGTCGGCGACCCGGCCTGCGACCTGGTGATCGCTTGGACGATGCTGACCGGACGCAGTCGCGAGGCGTTTCGGGAGCGGATCGGCGCCGACGAGGGTACCTGGGCGCGTGCCCGTGGCTGGGCGTTGTGGAAGGCCCTGATTCTGCTCGCCGCCGCTGACACTCCAGCCGCGGCCGCCGCTGAGCAACGAGTCATCGCTGAAATTCTCGTGGACGCCAGTCAGCGCCGGTGAGCTTCGGTGGTCCGGGCCAACCCAAGGAACCAAATACGCCGGATCGGCCCAGATGCCTGGCATTCCAGTTCAGGCTGTGATCGCGATGAGAGACGTTCAGCTCGGGTGCGTGGAGCACACGTCGTATGTGCCGCCCCGCGGTGGGGTCGCTCCAGTACAGCGTCCAGGCACCACGGTCAGCGCGGTGAAGGCACCGCCGCGCCGGTGATTTCTTCGAGCAGGGGGCGGGCCGCAGCGAAGCCCAGCCGCTGACCGGCTAGGGCTCCCAGCAACGCCGTGCGAGGCCCGAGGCAGTAGCGGCCGTTGCCGTCCTGGACCAGCAGCCCGCCCTGGCCGAGAGCCTTGAGCAGCCGGTGTGTGGTGGAGACGCTCAGGCCCAGTTCGCGGGCCACCTCGGTGGCTCCGAGCGTGGGCCTCGTCTCGAAGCACTGCAGCACCGCCATCGCCCGCTCCAGCGACTGCGCGCCGGTCCGGGTGGACTCCTGGGTCACGGTGGTTCCCCTTCACGAGGCAGAATGCGGGCTTGGGACGCGCGGGAAGAGCCAGGGGTGGCACACGGTGAACAGCTTGAGAAGGTCGGCAGCGATCTCAGGGACGGCCGAGACGCGGATCGTGGAGATCCTGCGCGAGCGCATCCTGGCCGGTGAGCTGGTCGGCGGTGACCGGCTGCGGCAGCTGGACGTCTCCGAGGAGCTGGGGGTCTCCACCACCCCGGTGCGAGAGGCCTTCCGTTCGCTGGCGGCGGAGGGGCTGCTGCAGATCGACTCGCACCGGGGCGCCGTGGTGCGGGAGATGTCCCCGGCCGAGCTTCTGGAGATCTACCAGCTGCAGTTGCTGGTCGAGCGGGACAACCTGGGGCATGCACTGGCCCGGATGACGGCGCAGGCGCTGGCCGAGGCCGAGCAGGCCCAGGAAGCGATGCGGCAGACCGAGGACGCGGTGCAGTGGGTCCTGCTGAATCGTGACTTCCATCTGGCGCTGGCCCTTCCCGCCGGGCGTCCCCGGGTCTACCGGCTGCTGTCGGACCTGCTGAACCTGACGGCGGTGCAGATCCGCGGGGACATCGACAGCTGGGACGGGCGCCGGGCGCAGGCCCTGGCCGAGCACGACCGTCTGCTGCAGGCGGTCCGGGCCGGTCAGGCGCAGACCGCGGCCGCGGTCCTGACCGAGCACACCTCCGCCCCGATCCGGAACCTGGAGGGTGTGCTCGGTCAGTAAGTGGCCCTACATGGCCACGATCAGGTCCACGCTGATGTCGCAGGCCGGGATCTCGTGCGAGCGGGGTGGAGCCTCGAAGAACCCGCTGGCGGGCCTGCCGTTGGTGAACGGGTCGCCCCAGGTCTGCAGGAAGACCGGCAGGTCGACGAAGTCGGTGAGGAAGCCGTCCACCTTGACCGTGTTCTCGATCGAGGTGCCGGCCGCCTCACAGATCGCCGCCACGTTCTCGTGGATGCGCCGGACCTGCTCGGCAATGTGCCGGCGGGCCTGTGGCAGACCGTCGCGCAGGGCGACTGCGCGGGCGGACAGCCCGTTCTCGTCGCGGCCCAGCTGGGTGGACAGGAACAGCAGCGGCCCGGAGCGAACGGCCTGCACAGTGTGGCCGAGGGGCGTCAGAGCCCGGTCGGTGTGGATGATCTCGCGGTCGCCGCCGTGTTCCGGGCGGGCCACGGTCACGAAGATCTCGACGTTGCCGTGCTTGACCCCGCCGATGCCGGAGACCGGGACGATCGCCCGGGCCGGTGGGCTGTCCGGCCACTGCTGGGCCCAGACCTCTTCCACGGCAGGCAGGTTCCGGATGCCCTCGGGAGTCAGGTACAGCACCACCTTGACCACGTCGGACCAGGCCGCCCCGGCCGCCTCCATGGTGATCCGGATCTGGCGCAGCGTCTCCTCGGTCTCGGCGGCGACCTGGTTGCCGTACCAGATGTGCTGCGGAACGCGGGCGTTCGGGTGCAGGCCGGTCTCGAAGTCGGTGGCGATGAAACCGGCGCTGAACACCCACGGCCCGGCCTCGACCCCGACGGAGTAGCCGCCGAGCGGGCTGTGCACGTCATGGGCGTAGGCGCGTTTGGTGATCCCGGCGTCCTCGAGCAGGGAGACCAGCTGGACCTCGATGTCCGAGGCCGGGCTGATCAGCCGGTCCATCGGCATCAGGCAACTGGCCGGGCGGTCGGACAGCAGGAACTCGTTGCGGCCCTGGATGTAGGCGTGGGCCACGCGCCGCCAGTCCTCCCAGAACAGGCCGTACGGGTCCCGCAGCGTGGGGTGGCGCTCGACCTCACCGTGGTAGGTGGGCTGCCACTGGTTGATCGACACTCCGCCCTCGAGGCTGGAACCCGCTGCTTTCAGGGCGGTCTCGAGGCGGCGGTAGGCCTCGCGGACCTGAAGCTTGACCGGGTGGCCGGAGGAGTACGGCAGGCCCGGAGCGGTCGCGGCGGCCGGTACCAGCCCGCCGTTGGTGAAGTCCGCCCCACTCATCGAGGCGGTGAAGGCGAACGGGCCGGCGGTGACCACGGAGCTGCTGGGGTACCAGTCCGGGAAGTCCGCGCCATCGACGTCGAAAACCTTGCGCATGTGAGGGAACTCCTTCTAGAGCGACTGGCCGCCGTCGACGAACAGGGTGGTACCGAGCAGGAGTTCGTTGTGCGGGCTGAGCAGGAACGCCACCGGCAGGGTGAACTCCTCGGGCTCCATGAGGCGACCGCCCGGGATCGTGGCCACGACACCGGCGGCGAAGTCCGGGTTCTCGAACAGGGAACGGTTGACGTCGGTCACCGTCGCGGCGGGAGCCATCGCGTTGACCCGGATACCCTGCGGTGCCCACTCCTTGGCCAGGGTCTCGACCATGTTGCCGATCGCGGCCTTGCTGGCGTTGTAGGCGACCCAGTCGGTGAAACCGCGCTTGGCGAAGCTGGAACTGGTGAAGACCACCGAACCGCCGCGCTGCATGCGTCGGGCCGCGCTGCGGGCGCTGAGGAAGGCCCCGGTCACGTTGGTGTCCAGGACGTTGCGGAAGGCGTCGGCGGGGTGCTCGAGAGCGGGCGCGACGTGCGCGATGCCGGCATTGGCGACGACCGCGTCGATGCCGCCGAACTCGGCCACAGCGGCCTCCATCACGGCCTCGACCTGCTCCTCGTCGGCCACGTCGGCCGACTTGGCCTGCAAGGTCAGGCCCTCGGCGGCGGCGGTCTTGGCCAGCTGCGCCAACGGCTCGGCGCGGCGGCCGACGCCGATGACCTTCATGCCGGTGCGGGCCAGGCCGAGGGCCACGTCGGCGCCGATTCCGCTCGAGGCGCCGGTGACGACCACGGTGCGGCCGGTCAGTCCGAGCGCAGAGCCAAGGGCAGGGAGCTGGTCACGGGGTACCGAAGAGCTCATGGGTGCTTACCTTTCAATGATGGACGCTTGACCTGGCGGCGGCGGACGGCTTGCGGTTCGGGGGTCCGGCGCTCGCGCCGGTGCGACACGACCGCCGTAGAGCGAACCCGTTCCGGGGAGGGCTTCAGCGCTCGACGCTGAGGGGTGCGCCCAGGACCCGCTGGATCAGCCGCTGGCGTTCCCGGTGCAGGCGCTCGTTCAGGTCCGTTCCCGGGGTGTGCTCGTCGACGGATTCCGGCTTCAGCGAACCGGTCTCGGTGAGGACCTGCTCCAGCACCATCACCCGGTCCCGCAGCACCCACAGTTCCTCGGTCAGGCCCACGACCATGCGGGCCAGTTCGTCGGGCGTGGCCTTGCTCAGGTAAGCGGGGGCCGGGTCGTCGGTGGTGGGGTACTTGCTGGTGGCGCTCACGCCGAGACTCCTTCGTTCAGCGGCTTCACGCCACGGGTGACCCAGGGGTAGGAGGTGCCGAACTCGGTGACGTCCTGAAAACCGGCGGCGGCGACCAGCCCGGGGCGGTCGGCCAGCAGAGAGCCTCGCCAGAACGGCTCGGCCCGGTTCTCCGTCTCCCAGTCCAGGACCACGCAGCGGAACAGCGAGGACTGGTTCTTGTAGGGGGCCACGTCGCCGATCAGGACCTCACCGCCGGGCTTGCAGACCCGGAACGCCTCGGCGAGGATCTGCCGGGCCGCCGGCTGCGGCACCTCGTGCAGCAGGATGAACGCGGTGACCAGGTCGAAGCTGTCGTCCTCGAAGGGCAGGTCCTCACAGGCAGCCTGGCGCAGATCCCAGGCGAAGCCGTGACGGGCGGCCACCAGCTTGGCGTGTTCCAGTTCGGTGCGGCCCAGGTCGACACCGGTGATCCGGGCGTCGGGGTAGACGTTCTGCAGGCTGATCGCGTAGCGGCCGGTGCCGATGCCCAGTTCGAGGATGCTGTCGTAGCGATCCCGGAGACCGGCCTCGGCGGTCTGGGTACGGGCATCGGTGAACTTCTCGTTCGGTCGCACCGCGCCCACGCCGCCGGTGGCGAAGATCAGATCGTAGACGTAGTCGTGGATCATGAAGCCCATCCGGTCATGACCCTCCCAGCCTCCGGGGGCGAGGTGGAAGTCCGTCTCGGACCAGTAGGCTGGGACCTTCACCGTGCTGTCGAGGGTGACGGTGCCGCCCTCGGCCGCAGTCGCGTCGTACTCCGCGGTGATCGCCTCGACGCCGTCGTCGTAGGCGAACTGCGCGGCCTCGAACTGCCGTTCGGCGACCAGCCGGGTGTAGAAGCGGTCCCAGCCGTAGGCCGCGGAACCGTTCTCGAGCAGTTTCGTCGCGGTGCGGATCCGCTCGTGCACCTCGCCGGGCAGGTCCTTGCCCTCGACCAGGCCGTCGAAGTCCTTCTCGGCTGCGGCCTGCAGCTCCAGTCCGCTCCACCTGGCTACGTCGGCCAGGAAGTTGAAGTCGGCGCGGCCACGTTGCTTGAGACCCGTTGCCATCAGGCGTCCTCTCTTTTTGTCGTGTCGTCGTTGGTGGCGCTCAGGCGCCGAGCCGGGACTCGAGATTGCGCATGGGCGCCCGGGTATGGCCGTCCAAGATGCGCTGGGCCACGTCGAGTGCGCCCAGCCGGATCGCCGCCAGCAGGTTGTCGTGCTCGGCCAGGGCCTCCTCACGGCGCCCGGCCCAGTGCTCGATGTCCCCGCGAACCTGGACCGCGGTGACGTTGAGCAGGTCGGTGAGCAGTTGCAGGACCCGGGGCCGGCCCGCGGGCTCGGCGAGGGCCAGATGGAAGTCGCGGTTCAGGAGCGCCCAGTGCACCGCGCTGCGGGTGGTACGCATCTCGGACTGCGCGGCCGCCGCCCGATCCAGCGCCTGCGGAGTCATCCTCGCCACCGCGTAACTCAGGTTGTCCCGTTCCAGCAGCAGTTGCAGCTGGTAGAGCTCCAGCTGCTCGGCCGGGCTCAGGGCGCGAACCACGGCTCCCCGATGAGAGTCGATCTGCAGGAGGCCCTCGGCGGCCAGGGTGCGCAGCGCCTCGCGGGTGGGGGTGGTGGAGACCCCCAGCTCCTCGGACAGATCCATCTGCCGCAGCCGGGCCCCGACCGGCAGCTCGCCGCTCAGGATGCGCTCGCGCAGGATCTGCGCGACCCGTGACTGGGTGGTGAGCGATCCGAGAGCCGTTGTGCTGCTCACGATCCCGGACCGGGGGTGGGACGGCGCAGCCGCTGCGGGTGGCTTGTCATACGACCTCCGTCTCGATGGGATAGATGCATAATGCACAATGCACAGACGCGGAACAAGACTCCGCTGCTCCACCTCCCGGAAAGATGTCGAGGTGATTTCCCCACGTGAGCACCGTTTTCCCGCCTCCCGGCGGCCCTGAACTCCCACATCGTGGGAAAACTGGCTCCTGTGAACCGGAAAGCTTTAACCAGAACGAAACAGCCGGCGCGAAGCTGCCCGGTGTGATCCGCGTGATGGCCGTCTCGGCCGGGCTGATCGGCGCCAACGTCCACTACGCCCAACCTCTCATCCCGGTGATCGCGATCTCCGTGGGCGTGGGAACGGACACCACCGGAATGCTGCCCGCCCTCAGCCAGATCGGATTCGCCATCGGACTTCTCGCCGTCCTGCCGCTGGGCGATCTCCTGGAGCGCCGACGGCTGATCACCACCACGGTCTGGCTCGCCGTAGGAGCCTTGGCCCTGATGGCGCTGGCACCGAATGTGCCGCTGCTGATGACCGCCGCGTTCCTGGTCGGCCTGTTCAGCATTGCCCCGCAACTGCTCTCACCCTTCGCTGCTGATCTGGCCCCGCCGGGACGCCAGGGGCAGGCTTCCGGTCTGGTCATCTCCGGGATCCTGTTCGGAGTGCTGTTCAGCAAGCTGGTGGCCGGGGCGGTGGCAGCCACGGCCGGCTGGCGCTGGCTGTACGTAGGCGCAGCCCTCACCCTGATCGTCCTGGGCATCGTTCTGCAGCGCACGCTTCCGCTCAGCCGGCCCGCAGACCCACCCCGCTACTCAGTCCTGATGCGCTCGCTCGGTGAGCTGGTCGTCCATCATCCACGTCTGAGGCTGCACGCCGTTCTCGGCGCGGCGAGTTCGGCCCTGTTCATGATCTTCTGGTCCACGTACGCAGTGCACCTGGCCGAGCGTTTCGGGTACGGACCGTTCCTGGCCGGTCTTTTCGGCCTCGCGGGTATCGCCGGCAGCCTGCTGGCACCGCTGGCCGGCCGGGCCATCGATCGCGGACGGTTCACCCCCGTCCTCTCGGCGGCCATGGCAGCGATCTTCGTTGCGTTCGCCGTGCTGCTCGCGGGCGGAGGGTCGTGGTGGGCCATCGTCGTGGGGGCAGTGCTTTTGGACGCTGGTGTGGGAGTCAGTCACGCGGCCAACCAGGCCGCGGCGTTGCGTTTGGATCCCGCCCGGCGAAGCCGGGTCAACAGCGTCTACATGTTCGGGTACTTCATGGGGGGCGCGCTGGGAACGGCGGTAGCGGGCGGGGTATCGGGGCAGTGGGGATGGTCGGGAGTGTGCTCGCTGGGACTGGTCCTGACCGCCTGCACGAGCATCCTGGTGGCTGCGTCCCGGTATCCACGGGGGAGCGGCTCATCGTGACTGGCGTCGGCGTCTCAGCTGCGCCGGCAGCCCCGCGATCAGCAGCATCAGGCCGATCAGCACCAGGCACAGGCCAATGTTCCGGATCGCCGCGTCCATCGCGGCCGCTGCGGCATCGCGGTCCGTGGGGACCAGATGGGTCAGCAGGACCGCTGAGACAGCCGCGCCGACGTACTGCGAGGTGCGGTACAGGCCACTGGCGCTGCCGCTGGCCTCGGCGGGGGCAGCCGCGTGCAGGGTGAGCTGGTTGCCGAGGTTGTTGAATCCGGTCGGCAGCCCGAGCAGGACGTTGGCCAGAACCAGCAGGGCCAGCGGGCTTTCCACGCCGGTGGTGAATGCCAGCACCAGGCCGGCGACGACCAGAGCGGCGTTGCCCACGACCAGCAGCCGCACCGGGCCCAGGCGCGCGGACAGCCGGGTGGCCAGGAAGGTCGAGACCACGCCGACACCGAAGATCGGCAGCATGAGTAGCCCCGCGGCGTCCGCGTCGAGGTCCCGGCCCACCTGCAGCCACTGCGGAATCCCGTAGAACACCGTGTAGAAGGCGACGAACGTCACCATCCCGCGCAGGCAGGTCAGGAGGATCTGGGGGTGGGCGGCCAGCAGGCCCAGATCGAGAAAAGGCGTGGCGCAGCGGCGTTCGCGCCAGATCAGCAGGACCGCCAGGACCAGGCAGATGGCGATGGACCCAGCGGCCCGGGTGTCGAGCCCCTCGTCGAGGGACAGCAGCACGGTCATCGCCAGCGACAGGGTGAGCACGAACAGCACGGCGCCGGGCACGTCGATGGCCCGCAACGAACGCGTGGCCGCGCGGGGCGGGTCGGCCGGTACACAGCGCCACACCCAGAAGAGGCAGTTCGCCACCAGGGGCAGGTTGATCCAGAAGATGCCCGGCCAGCCGGAAGCGACCACGATGAGGCCGCCCAGTGTGGGAGCCAGGGCGGCGCTCGTCTGACCGCACAGGGCGATCACCCCGATGGCCCCGGACACTCCTGCGCTGTGCCGGTCGGCCTCGCGCCGGATGATCGCCATGGCGGCCGGGAACTGCAGCGAGGTACCCAGGCCGAGCAGTACCCGGTCGGCCACCAGCCAGCCTGCTGAGGGGGCGAACGGGCCGAGCACGGAAGCGATCACGACCAGAGCCAGGCCGGACACGAAGATCCGGCGGGGCCCGAAGAGGTCAGCCAGCCGGCCGCCGGTCGGGGACCCCACGGCCGAGGCGATGTACAGACCACTGATCAGCCACGGGATGGCCGCGGAGCTGCCGTAGTGCTCGGCGATCGGGATCAGCGCGACCGCGATCACCGCCGAGTTCAGCCCCTGCAGCACCGTTCCGCTGCCCAGCGCCCAAGCCAGGGATCTGGGCAGCGCAGGGGCGGCGGTGCTCACGGCCACGAATGCACGCTTTCGGCCACGGTTGCGGGGGTGGCCAGGAGAACCTCGGGGCGGGACGCGAGGCGACGCAGAAAGCGATCGGCGACGTCCGCGAAGCAGGCCTGCCCGAGGACCCAGCCGAACCAGCTCAGACCCAGGTGGCGCCCGCCCACCTCGTCAGCGTCGGCGATCAGCTGGTCGACCGTGGCGTCCAGCACCTTCTCGTAGGCGGGGAACGGCAGGCCTCGGGTGTAGAGGCTGAACATGTCCTCGGTCTCGAGCGGGTGCGAGACTGCGACGAGCCCGGCTGAAGAACCCTCCAGAGCCACGGGGCGCTCGTCCACCGGCCACTCGCCGAACCACCGGTACCCGGCCTCCCGCAGCAACCGGGTGGTGCGCGCGGACTGGCTTCGCTCGGGACCGAACCAGCCGGTGGCAACGCGTCCGGTGGCCTCCTGGACCGCCGCCGTGGAGTCAGCGATGTAGGCCTGTTCGGCTGCTTCGGAGAGCCCGGTGCCGAGAAGGACGTTGGCAGCCGCGCCTCGCACGACGATCTCGTCGGCCTTGGAAGCCGCCAGCGAAGCGAGACCAGGCATCGTGCGTACGCCCTGCGCATCCAGGGCCACGGCAACCGGAACGCCTGCGGCCTGGGCGATGTCGAGCAGCCGCCAGATGCCGGTGGTCAGGCCGAAGTCCCACTGCGAGAGCCGGGCGACCTGGCCGTGGCGGGGCTCGGACGTCTCCCGCCCGACGCCGCCCTGCATGGCCGTCGGCTTCAGCCGGCCGGCCGGGACGTCGTCCAGGTAGGCCGGGGCGTGCAGCAGCAGCGAGACCACGAGCTTCTTGCCCTCGGGCAGCTGCCAGGGCTCACGATCGGGGTCGTAGGTGCGCGGAAGGTCGGGCGCGAAGACCGTTGCGTCCGGGGGATTGACCACGAGCGGAAGGTTCACCGGGTCACCGCCGCAAGCTGCTGGTCGTAGTGGTGCTCCAGGTAGTGGTCGGTGATCTCGCCGGCCGTCGTCAGCCACACGCCGTCCTGCTCCCGAAGCCAGCCGAAGATCTCGCGCAGGTACTCGGTGAACCAGGGCTGGCCGCTGACGAACGGGTGGGTGGCCACACAGGCGACCCGACCCTGCCCGTCCGCACCGGCGTCCCTCAGCAACCGCCCGACCTGGGCCTTGACCATGTCCACGAAGTACTCACCGTCGTAGTGCTTGGCGTGCAGCAGCGGCACGTCGTTGAGCATGTAGCTGTAGGGGACGGAGACCAGCCGGGCGCCGGAAGCCGTTCGCAGGGGCCGGGGTTGCTCGTCGTGGATCCAGTCGGCGTGGTAGGTCATGCCGGCCTCGGACATCAGGTCGCAGGTGTGGTCGGTGCCGGAGACCTTCGGCCCGAGCATGCCCTTGATCGGCGCACCCCAGTAGCGCAGCGCCAGGGCCTGGTTCTGGACGTAGAACTCCCGCTCGGCCTCGAGCGAGTATCCATACAGGGGACGCAGGTTGGAGATCCCGTGGCTCATCACCTCCCAGCCGCGTTCTTTCATCGCGTCGCGGACCTGCGGAATCTCTTCCAGGACGGACAGGCTCAGGCTGACCGTGGAGGGGATCGCGTACTCGTCCACCACCCGCAGCATCCGCCAGAAAGCGGTGCGGTTGCCGCTGTCACGGTGCATGTAGTGCTGGACGTCCGGCGCGGGCACCCGGCCCTGCGGGCTGCCCTGACCCGGTGGGACATAGTCGTAGTGCTCGACGTTCGGGGCGTGCCAGACCGCTACCCGGGCGCCGCCGGGCCAGGTCACCCGGGGGCGCAGCGGCAGTGGCTGGTACACCATCCGCTGGTTGTTGAGGATCGTCATGCCCGCGCGAACCTCTCGAGCATCCACTCCAGCGACACCACGTCGGCAAAGCGGTCCTGCATGTCCCACAGGGAGACCTCGCCGGACAGGGTGCGGAAGTCGTCGCAGCACTCCTCGACGACGCTGATCCGGTAGTTCAGGTACGCGGCATCGGTGACCGTGGCCCGGACGCAGCCGCTGGTGGAGGTGCCGATCATCACGACCTCGTCGACCCCGAGTTCCTGCAGCAGGTCGTGCAGACGGGTGCGGAAGAAGCCGGAGGCGACGGTCTTCTCGACGATGTGATCGCCCGGCTGGGCGGGCACGGCGGTGGAGATCTCGGTCCACGGGTTGCCTCGTTCGCAGCGTTCGGTGAGCGAGGAACGCACGCGCTGGGCCAGCATCCGGTCATCGAGGCTGTCCAGGATCATCACCAGGTAGATCACCGGGACACCGGCTGCCCGGGCGGCCTCCAGCAGCTGCTGGGAGTGCTTGAGGGCGACCGGGGTGCTCGGGCCGACGAACTCGTGCTCGGTGAAGGCGCGCTGGAAGTCCACCACCACCACGGCCGGATGCTCGCCGGGTCCGATCCGGGTCCGGTCGCGCCGCAACTGCCGGATCCGCTCGACCTCGTGGTTCCAGTCGGTCATCAGAGGCCTTTCGCAGAGTGGAGAAGATCGATGGCGGAACGTGTCTCGATCACTTGGCCGATCTTGGCGTCGATGTCGCGCAGGTTGGCCCGGTGGACGTCCTCGTGCCGGTCGCCCACGGCGTCGGCCACCACGAACGGGACGAAGCCGTGCTGCAGGGCGTCGAGGGCGCTGGCGCGCACGCAGCCACTGGTGCTGAGCCCGGCGATGACGAGCGTGTCGATGGCCTGGGCGGTCAGGGTGGCGGCCAGGGACGTGCCGAAGAACGCGCTGGGGTAGTGCTTGGTCACCAGGGTTTCGCCGGCGGTTGGTTCCAGACCTTCGATGAACTCGGCCCACGGGTTGCCGGGGGTGAAGCACTGGCCGGTCGCCGGTACCTTGCGGGCGAAGACGCCTCCGTCGCCGGGGTATTCGTGCAGGACCCGGGTGATGACGACGGGGGTTGCGGTGGTGCGGGCGGCCTGGAGCAGGGTGCCCATGTTGCGAACCGAACTATGGACGTCGGCGTGCAGTGGGGAAGCCGGGTCGACGTAGGCGCGGGCCGGGTCGATGAGCAGGAAAGCTGCGCGTCGGCCGGGGGTCAACTGCCCGGCCAGCCCGGCCGCGGCGAAGTCGGCGGCCAGGTCGTGGTTCACGGTTTCTCGACCTGCGCGAACAGTTTCGACGACAGGACCGGCGCGATCCGGTCCTTGATCACGGCGAGGTGCGCAGGATGCGTCCCGTACGCCTCCCAGGCCGACTTCTCGGCGAAGACCATCCGGAAGGTGATGTCCGCGTTGCCTTCCCGCAGGCCGGCATCCTGCCCGGCGTGCGCCTCCAGCAGGCCGGGGATCTCGCCCGGCAGGGCATTCAAGCCGTCCACGATGGCGGCCCGCTGCTGCGCGGTGGCCTCGGGGGTGAGCTGGAGCATGCCGAAGTGCTCGAACACGGTGGTCCCTTTCCTCAGTGCTCGGCCAGCAGCCGGCCGAAACCCTTGACCTGGTCGTCGATACCCTCGGCGCGCAGGGCGTGCCAGACCGTGGCCGCGTTGATCGCGATCACCGGCTTGCCGAGTTCGGCCTCGAGTTCGGCGGCGGTGGCGACGGCGGCCAGGTTGGTGCCGGCCTGGACCAGGGCGTCGACGTCGGGGGAGTCGACGGCCAGGAAGGCCTCGCGGATCTCCTGCGGCGTGACATCGGCTATGCCCGTGGCACTGTCCACCGACAGCCCCTTGACGATCGTCACCTCGAAGCCCATCTGGGTGAAGAAGGCCCGCACCTGCTCGTCCCCGACCGGCTGGTACGGCGTGATCACGGCGATCCGTTTGGCCCCGAAGGCGTCCAGGGCGGCCTTGCACGCCGCAGCGCCGGTGGAGACCGGCCGGCCGGACTTCTCGTTGACCCAGGACTCGAACTGGGCCGCGCCGTCCGCGCCGCCCCAGAACGTCTCGGCCGACATCCCCATCACGATCCGGTCCGGCTTGCAGGTGACCACGTCCCTGACCGCGGAGCCGATCTGGGTGCGCAAGTCCTCCAGAAACGTCTCCATCTTGCCGTCCGAGCCCAGATCCTCGTCGGCGATGTAGATCCGGCCGGTGTGGAACGAGACCCCCGGCGGGCGCATGTCGTTGTACTCGGCCTCGACGACGGTGTTGGTCGAGGGGAGCACCACGCCGAGCACGGCGCGGGGAGAGGTGACGGTGGTCAAGCGGTCCTCCGGTTTTCCAGTAGGCCGGTGAGGTCGGCCCACGACATCTGCGACTCGGTCGAATGGGGGACGTGGGTGGTGGCGATCGCGGCGTAGGTGTCCCGGATCGCGCCGGAGGCGGCCAGCAGGCCGGAGACCGGGTAGATCACCACCGCGACGCCGCAGTCGCCGAGCAGGTCCAGGTCCGGCGCGGTGATCTCGCCGTGTGCCTCGGACAGGTTGAGCACCAGCCGTTTTCCGGTGGACCGGTTCAGGTGGGTCAGCAGCTTGGGCTCGCTCAGGTGCTGCACCATCAGCAGGTCGGCGCCCGCTTCGGCGTAGGCCTGGGCCCGCTCCAGCGCGGTCTCCAGGCCGTCCACGCCCAGGGCGTCGGTGCGGGCGATCACCAGCATCTGCTGCCGTGCCGCCACCGCCGAGCGGATCTTCTCCACCATGTCCGGCAGCGGGATCAGCGCGGTCTTGCTCTTGGGGTGGACCTGGTCCTCGAGCTGGATGGCGGCGGCCCCGGCCAGCTCGTACTCGCGCACGGTCCGCGCCACCTGCAGCGGCCCGCCGTAGCCGCCGTCGGCGTCGGCAATCACCGGGACCCCGGCCGCTGCGATCCGCCGGATCTGCTCGGTCATTTCCGCGACCCCGGCGAACCCGGAGTCCGGGGAGCCCAGAACGGTGGCCGAAACCCCGGCACCGGAGAGGTATCCGGCGGTGAATCCGGCCTGCTGCAGGAGCCGGGCGGAGACCGCGTCATGGCAGCCCGGTGCGATCAGCGGCTTGGCGGTGAGCAGGTCGGCCAGCTGCCGGCCGGGAGCCTGCGCAGTGGTACGGGCCGCGCGCAGTCCGGTGGCGAGCTGTTCGCGGCTCTCGGCCAGGGAACGGATCATCGAGCTGTTGAGCAGGTAGGCACGCGCCTTCACCGGGTCGGCCGCCATCGCGCCGAGCGCGGCGGTGCGCTGGTGGCGGGCCTCGGTGTCGCTCTCGCGCATGTCGGCGTAGTTCTTCTTGGTGGTGGCCTGCACGTGCGAGATCGTCGCGCTACGCCGGGCGTGGTCGTAGGCGGCGGCGCAGGCGTCCGGGTCGGCGCCGCTCAGCGCGGCCAGGATCACCCGGACCGCGGCCTCGGCGTCGTGGATGCCGGAGTTCATGCCCATCCCGCCGAGCGGGTTGTTGGCGTGCGCGGCATCACCGGCGATCAGCACCCGGCCGGCCGCGAAGGTGGCCGCGACCCGCTGGTGCACGGCGTAGATCGAGGCGTGGTCGAGCGGGTAGGGCTCGGGGCGGGCCGAAAGCTGCTGCAGGCGGGCCTCGATCGTCTCCGGGGCCAGAGCCTGCTCGTCCGTGGTGCCCTCGGCGACCGGCATCAGCACCCGCCAGTGCTTGGGGGTGCGCAGCAGCACGCCCCACTCCTGGGGGTCGGAGACGTAGGAGACCAGGGCCAGGCCGGGAAAGGCCTCGGTCAGGTCGAAAGTGGTTGAGGCGACCAGGAACCGCTCGGGCAGGGTGACACCCTCGAACGCCACGCCCAGGCTCTTGCGCACGGTGGAGGAGGCGCCGTCGGTGGCGATCACCCACTTGGCCCGGTAGGAGGGTTCGCGTCCGTCGCCGGGCAGGTACACCGACACGTTCTCGGATCCGCGCTCGACTCGCTGGACCTCGGCCCCGAAACGCAGGCTCGCGGTGGGCAGCTGCTCCAGGTGAGCGGCGACGATCTCGGTGAGCTTGTTCTGCTCGCACTGCAGCCGGTACGGGAAGGCCGTGTCGTCGGCGAGCAGCCCGAGGTCCAGGTCGGCCAGGACGTTCCCGTGCCGGTCGCGGTACTGGAAGTTGCGGGCGATCAGGCCCTTGGCGTGGAGTTCTGCACCGACGCCGAGCCCGTGCAGGATCTCCAGGGTGGGCGGGTGGAAGGTGGAGGCCCGGGACTCGGCCGAGAGTTCTTTGCCGGCTTCCAGAACCACGACCGGCACGCCGTTGCGGGCCAGGGACAGGGCGGCGACCATGCCGACCGGGCCGGCGCCGACCACGACGACGTCGGTCTCGACCGTGGGGCTGGGGTTCATCGGGGCTGCTCCGGGGAAGAAAGGAAGGACGCGTACAGGTGCGGCTGGCGGGTGGCGAGGGGGTCGAGGTGGAAACCCATCACCTTGGAGTGCGACTCGCGCAGGTCCAGGTCCACCCGCATCTGCTCCTCGAACCCGCTGCGGCAGGTCCAGACGGTGGGGAAGCGCATCAGCGCGATCGGCTGGCCGAAGACGAACTCGTCGGCCTGGACCACCTGGCTGCCGAGTCCGGCCGGGCAGTCCAGCCGGGTGGCCGAGATCAGGTGGGTGCGGTTCTCCTCGGTGCGCTCGACCGCGGCGATGGTGGCGGCCTCGGGCCGGTCCCAGTCGGTGGGGTGGGCGATGATCTCGGCGCCCCGCACGGTGAGGACCCGGGCCACCTCCGGCAGCCAGACCTCGGCTCCGATCATCAGGCCGATCCGCCCGATCGGGGCGTCCAGCACGGTGAGCTCGTCCCCGGCCGTGGCCCACGCGCGTTCGGGGTCGGTCAGGTGGGTCTTGCGGTAGCTGCCGAACACCCCGTCCGGCCCGATCAGCCACGCGGTGGAGAAGTAGCGGCCGGCCTCTTCCTCGACCAGGTTCGCGACCACCCAGAGTTCGCCCCCGGCAACGGCTTCGGTGAGGCGGCCGAGGACGTCGGTGCTGAGCTTGGCGGCTGCCGCGGGGTCGGCGGCCACCTCGCCGCGGGCGAAGCAGAACAGCTCCGGCAGCACACCCAGTTGAATGCCGCGGGTGGCCGCGTAACTGATCTGGCCCAGGGCACGGGTGATCGTCCAGTCCTGGTTGTGGAACCAGGAAACCTGGAGCGGGGCGACGGTCAACGGCTTCTTGGGGACGTCGGTGGCGGGCCCGTACATGGCGGCCACCGGCAGGTCGGTGACGGGAAGGACCAGGTCGCCGTACAGGTCGGGGCGGCGCCAGGCGATCACGTCGGCGCCGAAGGAGGCCCACTTGTCGTCCGCCTCGCTGACCTGGATGTCCGCCCAGACCAGCATCTCGGAGTGCTCGTCGGCGACCGCGACCACCTCCCCGTCGGGGGAGACGACCTGCGAGCCGCCCATCCACGGGTAGGCGTCGGCCGGCCCGCCGACGGTGTTGGCCGAGACGTGCCAGACCCGGTTCTCCATCGCCCGCAGCGGCACGTGGGTGCGCAGTTCGTCCGGGCCCCGGCTGTTGAGCGAGTTGAGCAGGATCTGCGCCCCGGCCAGGCCGAGCAGGCGGGGGACCTCCGGGACGATGCCGTCGGCGCACATCAGCAGGCCGAGCCGGCCCAGCGGGGTCTCGACCACCTCGATCGGCTCGTCGCCCGGGACGAACAGGGTGTACTCGTAGTCCCAGAAGATGTGCTTGCGGTGCACCTTGAGGATCGAGCCGTCCGGGCCGATCAGCACCTGGCCGATGTGCACGTCCGGGGCCTGCTCGCCGCGCAGGTCGACTCCGACGGCGGCGTACAGGCCCAGTTCGGCGCAGGCGGCGCGCAGTCCGGTGACGAACTCGCCCTCCAGCGTCTCGGCGTGCTCCCAGGCACTCTCGCGGGTGGTGAAGTCGCGCACCCGGTTGGAGTTTTCGGGAGTGACCAGGATCTGGGCACCGGCCTCGGCGGCCGCGCGCAGGTAGTGCCCGCACAGCTCGAGATTGGCCCGGACATCGGTGCCGGAGAAGAACTGGGCGGTGGCGACCCGGACCGGGGCGGGCAGGGCGGGCATAAAGGGACCTCCGCAAGGGCCGGGAGAATGATTCGCACGAGGTGAGAATGAGCTGCTCACCATCTGCGAAGAACGTAGGCACCCTCGGCGTGCGGGGTCAAGGTCCGGCGGCGCGGTGTGACCAGAAGTTGATGGCCGGGAAATCTGACGGACGCATTCGCATCATCGGCGAAGCGAGATGTCATTATGTGCGAATGATGGCAGAGAGAACTGTCGCCGACGGTGCGGGCCGTCGCCTCGGCGGGATCGAGAGCGGGCGCAAGCTCGTCAGCGTCCTGATGTCTTTCGACGGTGAGCGCCCGGTCTGGACGGTGGCCGAACTGGCCCACGAGCACGGGCTGACCACCTCGACGGCCTACCGGTACGTCGGGGTGCTGCGAGAGATGGGCCTGCTCGACGCGGCCGGTCCGGCCGGGGCCTACCGCGTCACCGAACGGGTCTCCTCGCTGCAGGGGGCGCTGGACGCCGGGACGGCCGCCCTGCGGGACATCGCGATGCCAGTGATGATCCGGCTGCGCGACGAGATCGACGAGACGGTGCTGATCGCCCGCCGGGGCGGGGAGCATGCCTACTGCATCGACCGGGTGGAGTCGCGGCATCCGGTGCGGCTGCAGTTCCAGCGCGGCGAGGCGATGACACTGCACCTGGGCTCGATGGCCCGGCTGCTGCTCTCACAGATGCCGCCCGCCGATCGCCGGCGCTACCTGGACCGGATCGAGCCCACTCTCACACCCGGCCAGGCCGGGCAGATCACCGAGGAGAAGCTGGCGCAGATCGCCCGCGACGGCTTCGCGGTCAGCAGCGAGGAGATCGACGAGGGGATCTGGGGGACGGCTGCCATGGTGCGGGCTCCCTCGGGTGCGGTTCCGGCGGTGATCGGGACCGCCGGGCCGGTGCACCGGCTGCCGCCCGAGCGCCGGGACGAGGTGATCCGGTGTGTCGTGGCCGCGGCGGAGGAGATCACGGCCGGTCTGCGGCGGCGTCCCGGTAGCGCCTGAGCAGTTCCCAGGATGTGGGAACTCCTTCGCGCGTCCTCCCAGGTCGCTGAAGGAGGCCCGCCTGTGAGGGGCGCATGTGTCGCACTGCGCGACATGTGTTTCCGGCCGATTAATG
The DNA here is from genome assembly GCF_021129305.1 of Kineosporia babensis. GTDB lineage: Bacteria > Actinomycetota > Actinomycetes > Actinomycetales > Kineosporiaceae > Kineosporia > Kineosporia babensis. The sequence continues at coordinate 74,093 of NZ_JAJOMB010000014.1, forward strand.
ATTACGGGCCACCCTTGACGGTCCTGCTCGGCTGAATCTAACTTCTCGGCATATGGCTGAAGCGTTTCCATATTGTGGGAATGCCACCGGGAAGGTTGGATGATGGACGTCGCACTGGGCCAGCGCTCACGGGCCGCCCTGCAGTTTCTCGGATCGGCACAGGGCTACGCCGGCGGCACCCTGCAGCCCGCGGCCGCGGCGGTGTACGAGCAGGCCGTCCCCGAGCCGCCGCTGGACCTGGACTCCCGGCGGGCCTCGGTCGAGAGCGTCCTGGCCGACTGCGCCGAGTGGCAGATGGACCGCCTGGTCACGCGCTGGGTGGCCGAGGAGATCTACGTCCGGGCGCTGCCGGCCGTGGAGGAGATCCGCCCGCGCGTCGAGAAGTGGCTCGAGGTCGGCGAGAGCCCGGTGAGCCTGGAACTGAACCCCGACCGCGAGGCCCCGGCGTACTGGGAGGGCGGCTTCCATCTGACCCCCGGCGGCTGGGACGGGCACGACCTGATGGGCACCGCCATCCACGAGCTGGTCTTCGCCTACGTGCTGACGCCTGGCGGCGTCGGCGCGGTGCGTACCGGCCAGAACCTGAACGACCAGCGGGCCAAGGCTGCCCGCGAGGCCTACCGCGACGAGTACCGCAACATCGCCGAACTCGGCAGCAGCACCGGCCGTTTCACCGTCCGCCTGCACCAGGCCTACCCGCAGGCCCGGATCACCGGCGTGGAGCTGGGCGCCAGTGCCCTGCGGCACGGCCGGGCCTACCTCACCGAGCAGGGCGTCCCGGCCCGGCTGGTCCAGGCCGCCGCCGAGGACACCGGCCTGCCGGACGCCTCGTTCGACCTGGTCGCCATGTACACGCTGATCCACGAGGTCCCGGTCACCGCCAGCGCGCAGATCTTCGCCGAGGCCTTCCGCCTGCTGGAACCCGGCGGCGACCTGCTGATCGGCGAGATCGCGCCGACCGACCAGCACTCCGCCTTCCGCGCGGTCGTCCTGGACTGGGAGACCGAGAACCGCGGCGAGCCCTACGCCCGCGAGGCGATGTCGATGGACGCGGTGGCCATGCTGCGCGAGGCCGGCTTCACCGAGATCGAGTCCTACGGCCTCGACGGCGTTCACCCGTGGGTCACCCGCGCCCGCAAACCCCAGGCCTGAGAGGTACTCCGAGGATGACCGAGAAGCGACCCACCTACCTGAGCGGCGACGAGCGCCTGGACGACCTGGCCCGGATGGTCCTCGAGCTGACCTCCGAGGTCTGGGTGCTCAAGGACCGCACGATGGTCCTGGAGCACCTGCTCGCCGCCAAGGGAACGCTCGCCGAGGCCGAGATCGACCAGTTCCAGCCGGCTGCCGAGCTCGCCGCAGTGCTGCGCCGTGAGCGTGAGGCGCTCCTCGCCCGCGTGCTGGGGGCGCTGCTGCCCTCCGACGACCGGGTGAAGTCCGCCCTGAGCCGTTAGCCCCACTACCCCTTCCTTTTTACTCCCTGCCCCAGGAGCTCCCGTGTCCCCCGAGTTCGTTCGTGCTGCCCAGAATCCCTTCTCCCGCAGAAGCTTCCTGCAGTTCAGCAGTCTCGCCGCCGGTGTTGCCGCGCTGGCCGCCTGTGGCGGCCCGGGCGGTGGCGACGCCGCCGAGGGCGGTAGCGGCGCCAAGGCCACTCTGATCAAGATCGGTACCGCGGCCACCGCGGGCTCGATGAACCCGCTCGACGAGCAGTACTCCAGCCTGCAGGTCAACGTGTTCGACTCGCTGGTGCGGGTCTACGCCGGTGACCCCGAGCCGCAGGGCCGGATCGCCGAGTCCTGGGCGGAGACCGGGGAGAACACCTGGACCTTCACGCTGCGCCAGGGCGTGACGTTCCACGACGGGACCCCGGTCACCGCCGAGGACGTGGCGTTCAGCTTCGACACGCTGATGGCCGAGCAGTACGCCAACTCGATCACGCTGATCAGCATCAAGTCGATCAAGGCGGTGGACGACTCGACCGTCGAGGTGGTCTCGGCCGGGCCGGACCCGCTGCTGATGAGCCGGCTCTCCGCGCTGTACGTGGTGCCCAAGGCGCACTGGGAGAAGTCCGGCGGTGGCGAGGGTTTCGCCCAGGACCCGATCGGCTCCGGCCCGTTCAAGGTGGAGTCGTACTCGGCCGACACCGGCGCCCAGCTGGTCGCGTTCGCGGACTTCTGGGACGGTGCCCCGGCCACCGAGAAGATCCACATGACCTACTTCAGCGACGCCTCGGCGCTGGCCCTGGCCCTGCAGTCGGGTGAGGTCGACGTGGCGCACCAGCTCACCACGGCGCAGTACCCGACCCTGGAGGGCGACGACAACCTCGACCTGAGCGCGCAGTTCGGTGGCACCCAGAACATGCTGCAGCTGAAGACCACCAGCGGCCCGTTCGCCGACATCCGGGTGCGCCAGGCCGCGATCGCCGCGATCGACGCCGACGCGCTGGTCCAGGGCCTGACCCACGGCCTGGCCGAGAAGGAGGACGGCCAGCTGCCGCTGAAGGAGGTCAACGGCTACACCGACACGATCACCCGCCCCGCCTACGACCTCGAGAAGGCCAAGGCCCTGCTGGCCGAGGCCGGCGCGACCGGCGCGGAGATCAAGATCACCGGCATGTCGCTGTACCGGCAGCTGCTGGAGGCGATCGGCGAGCAGCTCACCGCCGCCGGGTTCAAGCCGACCATCCAGGCGCTCGAGATCTCCGAGTGGGTGCAGCAGTTCACCGGCGGCTCGGACTCCGACATCTTCTACCGGGGCGTGGCCTACACCGGCGTCTTCGACGTGGACCGGGCCTTCTCGATGGTCTCCTTCGGTGACAAGCCGGCGGTCAAGGACCCGGAGTGGGACAAGCTGTTCGCCGCCACCCGCACCGAGACCGACCCGGCCGCCCGGCTGGAGAAGATCGCCACCGCCAGCCAGTACCTCAACGACCAGGCGTACATCCTGTGGAGCTACGCCAACCCCTCGATCAGCGCGGCTGCCAAAACGGTCTCCGGCACCGACTTCAACCAGGGTCTGGTGCTGCCGATGCAGGGGCTGGTGAAGCAGGCGTGAGCGTGAGCGCGCCCACCCTCGAGCGGGTCGACCTGGACCAGCGCGGTCGCGCCGAGCTGGGTTTCCTGCGCAGCCTGCGGGGCGGTCTGGCCCCGCTGAAGGCGCGCACCCTCGGCCTGCTGGAACGCGAAGGAGCGTTCGAGGCGCCGTTCACCACGATCGAGGACCTGCGCGGCCGCACCGACCCGGTGCTGGCCGGGGACGCCGGAACCCGGTTCGGTGCGGCGGTCCTGCGGTGGGCGCGCGAGCAGACCACACCCCGGGCGGTGGCCGCCTACGAGCGGCGCCGCGACGAGCTGGAACCGCTGGCGGTGCCGGCCGGCCTGGAGCGCTTCCAGGACCGGCTCGGCCCCCGCAAGCCCCCGGCATACTGGACGTACGAGTTCCACACCACCACCGGCGGCTGGGACGGCCACCCGCAGATGGGATTCGTGCACCACGAGCTGGTGTACCGGCACCTGCTGATGGCCGCCTACGGGCCGGGCATCTTCAACCAGCGCCAGAGCGTGGCCGAGGCCGCCCCCCGCGAGAGCTACACCAGCATCTGTGATCTGGGCTGCGGCACCGGTCAGTACACGGTGAAACTGGCCGAGACCTACCCCCAGGCCCGGATCACCGGGGTGGACCTGTCCCGCTCGGAACTGCTGTACGCGCTGCGCCGGGGCGAGGAACGCGGCCTGGCCTGGCAGATGGTCCGGGCCGCCGCCGAGGACACTGGGCTGCCGGGTGGCAGCTTCGACCTGGTGACCTCGTTCATCCTGCTGCACGAGGTCCCGCCCGCGGTCACCCGGCGGATCCTGGCCGAGGCCTACCGGCTGCTGGAACCCGGCGGCGACGTGCACTTCTCCGACGTCACCCCGTACGCCCGGCGCACCCCGCAACAGGCCTGGGCCGACGATTGGGACGCCGAGCAGGGCAACGAGCCGTGGTGGCGCACCGCCGCCACCCTCGATCTGGCCGCCCTGGCCACCGAGGCCGGGTTCGAGGACGTGCAGCAGCGCGGCCTCGGGCCGGGAGAGTACCCGTGGGTGCTCACCGCCCGTAAACCCCTGAAGGAGAACTCATGACGGCGACCGAGATTGACTCGCCGCCGGCCGGGACCGCGTCTGCACCCGCCCTGCGCCTGGAGGACGTCCGGGTCGAACTGTCCGGCAGTTCCGGGCGCGTGCAGATTCTGCGCGGGGTCAGCTTCGAGGTGCCCCGGGGCCAGATCGTCGCGCTCGCCGGGGAGTCCGGCTCCGGCAAGTCCACCGCCATGCTCGCTGCGGTCCGGCTGCTGCCCTGGGGAGCCGGGGTGTCGGGAACGATCGAGTGCCAGGGCGAGGACGTCCGTGCGCTGTCCTCCCGGCAGCTGCGGCAGTTCCGGGCCCGTACCGCTCGGGTGATCTTCCAGGATCCGTGGTCCTCGCTGCACCCGATGCGCTCGGTCGGCAGCCAGCTGGTGGAGTCGGCGCGCAGCGCCGACGGCTCGCTGAGTAAGGCGGCGGCCCGCGAGCTGGCCGTCGAGACCCTGCGCCGGGTCGGGATTCCCGATCCGAAGGCGCGGATGGACGTTTACCCGCACCAGATCTCCGGCGGTCAGCTGCAGCGCGTGATGATCGCGATGGCGCTGGTCGCCCGGCCGGCCGTGCTGCTGTGCGACGAGCCGACCACCGCCCTGGACGTCACCACCCAAGCCCAGATCCTGGACCTGCTGCGCGATCTGAACCGCAGCGAGGGGATCACCGTCCTGATCGCCACCCACGACTTGGACGTGATCGCCGGGATCGCCGACCGGCTGGTGGTGATGTACGCCGGGCGGGTGGTCGAGGACGGCCCGGCCCAGCAGGTGCTGGCCGCGCCGAAGCACCTGTACACCTGGTCGCTGCTGCAGGCGGCGCCCGCTCATCAGCACGAGTCCCGGCTGCGCCCGATCGAGGGCCGTCCGCCGCGCTCGGACGAGAACCTGCCCGGCTGCGCCTTCGCACCGCGCTGCCCGGGCGCCCGGGACGAGTGCACAGGCGAACTGCCGGGCCTGGAACTGGTGGCCGTCGGGCACCGCTCGGCGTGCCTGCCGGTGCAGCAGCAGAAGGAGGCCCAGCAGTGATTCTGCAGACCGAGAACCTCGAACAGTCCTTCCCGGTCTCCGGCGGGCGCCGGGTGCAGGTGCTGAACGGGGTCTCGATCAGCGTCAACGCCGGCGAGACCCTGGGCGTGGTGGGGGAGTCCGGCAGCGGTAAGACCACCCTCGGGCGAGCGGTCATGCGGCTGAGCGAGCCCACTGGCGGGCGGGTGTTCTTCGAGGGCCGCGACGTCACCCACGCCAACTCCGCGCACCTGCGCCGGATCCTGCGCCGGCGCGCCGCGATGGTCTTCCAGAACCCCTCCACCTCGCTGAACCCGTTCCTGAAGCTGGTCGACGCGCTGACCGAGCCGCTGGCCGTGCACCGGATCGGCAGCCGGTCCGAACGCCGGCAGCAGGCCTACGACATGCTCGAGCGGGTCGGCCTGGACCGCGCCCAGGCCGAGCGCTACCCCCAGGAGCTCTCCGGTGGTCAGCGTCAGCGGGTCGGTGTGGCCCGGGCCCTGATGCTGAACCCGGCCCTGGTGGTGGCCGACGAGCCGACCGCCTCGCTGGACGTCTCGGTCCAGGCCCAGGTGGTCAACCTGTTCCAGGACCTGCAGCGCGACCTCGGCCTGGCCTACCTGTTCATCAGCCACGACCTGGCCCTGGTCTCGCACCTGAGCCACCGGATCGCGGTGATGTACCTCGGCCGGGTGGTCGAGATCGGCCCGGCCGCCGAGGTGTTCGACCGTCCCAAGCACCCGTACACCGTCGTGCTCAGCTCGATGCGCCGCCCGGCGGGCGAGCAGCTCACCCCCGGCGGGGACCCGCCGTCGCTGCTGTCCCCGCCCACCGGCTGTGCCTTCCACCCGCGCTGCCCGATCGCCCGGCCGGTCTGTTCCACCACCGCTCCGGAGCTGACCGCCCTCGCCGAGACCAAGGGCCACGAGGTGGCCTGCCACTTCCCCGGCGACCTGGAGCTGAGCGGCGGCCTGGAGACCGCGGTCGCCCCGCCACCCCCGATCCCGCTGGAGGCGGTCCGGTGAAAACCCCTGAAGACATCGACGGAATGATGCGGATGATGCTCGAGCTGGCTTCCGAGGTCTGGGTGCTGCGCGACCGGTTCAGCGTCCTGGAGGCGCTCCTGGCCGAGCGGGGCACCCTGAGCGCCGCGGACCTGGACGCCTACCAGCCCGGCGCGGACCTGGCCCAGCACCTGGACGGCGAGCGTGCCGCCTTCGTGCGGCGCCTGCTGGACGCCGGGGCCGGCCGCGTGGAACTGGGGACGACGTGATCGGCTTCCTGGCCCGGCGTCTGGGCCTGCTGCTCCTGGTCGTCTTCGGGGTCACGACCGTGCTGTTCGTGCTCACCCGGCTCTCCGGCGACCCGGCGGCGATCATGTCCCCGCCGGACGCCGGACCGGAGGTGCTGGCGGCCACCCGGGAACGGCTGGGCCTGAACGACCCGCTGTGGCTGCAGTACGTCAACACCCTGGTGAGCACGTTCACCTTCGACTTCGGCCAGTCCTTCGCGATGGACACCTCGGTCAGCTCGGTGCTGTGGTCGCGGCTGGGCACCAGCCTCTACATCATCATCCCGGCCCTGGTGATCGGGCCGCTGGTGTCCATGGCGATCGGCGTCTACGCCGCCCTGCGCCCCACCCGGCGCAGCGGCCGTGCGGTGATGGGGGCCGCCTTCCTGACCGACGGCGTGCCCTACTTCCTGCTCGCCTTCATCCTGATCCTGGTCTTCGCCATCCAGCTCGGCTGGCTGCCGGCCACCGGTAACGCCAGCTACGCGGCCCTGGTCATCCCGGTGGCGGTGCTGACCTTGCAGGCGGTCTCGGCCACCTCCCGGCTGGTGCGGGGGCAGATGCTCGACGCTCTGGGCCAGGGGCCGGTGCAGACCGCCCGATCTCTGGGCCTGTCCCCGGCGGTGGTGCTGTTCCGGCACGCCCTGCCGCTCGCTCTGCCGCCGCTGCTGGCCTGGCTCGGCATCCAGTTCTCGTTCCTGTTCAGCTCCCTGCTGGTGCTCGAGCCGATCATGAACTACGGCGGGATCGGCAACCTCCTGGTGCGCAGCGTGAACCAGCGCGACTTCCCGGTGGTGCAGGCCTGCGTCGTGGTGTTCGCCGTGCTGATCACCACCGTCAACATCGCCCTCGACGTCGCTGTCCGAGGCCTTGACCCGCGTCTTCGGAAGGCATCCTGATGAGCAGCAGCGCACCCGCGGCACCGGTGGCCCGGCGCTCGAGGGCCCGGCAGGTGGCCGCATCGACCTGGGCGTCGGCGACCGGCCGGACCGGTCTGGTGATGCTGGCGATCACCCTGCTGGTGGCGGTGTTCGGGCCGCTGCTCGTCAGCACCAGCCCGACCGCCCAGAACCTGATGGCCACCAACCAGCCGCCGTCCTGGCTGGGTGGCTCCGGCGGCCTGATGGGTACCGACGCCCTGGGCCGCGACGTGTTCAGCCGGGCCGTGCACGGCCTGCGCCTGAGCCTGCTGTTCGGCCTCGGCGTGGCCACCGCCAGCGCGGTCCTGGGCCTGGCCTTGGGTCTGCTGGCCGGCTACGAACAGCGCTTCGCCGGCCCGGTCCTGCTGCGCCTGGCCGACATCCAGTTCGCCCTGCCGTTCGTCGTGGTCGGCCTGGCGCTGACCGCGGTGATGGGCCCCGGCATCCTGAAACTGTCCATCGTGCTCGCGATCTGGGGCTGGACGGTCTACGCCCGTACGATCGTCACCTCGGTCGCCCAGGTCTGCCGGATGGACTACATCACCGCCGCCCGCACCCACGGGATGGGCGCCACCCGGCTGCTGCTGCGGCACGTCACGCCGAACGTCCTCGGGCCGGTGGTGGTGCTGTGGACCACCTCGGCCGGGGTGATGATCCTGGTCGAGAGCTCACTGAGCCTGCTCGGCCTGGGGACCCAGCCGCCCTCGTTCTCGCTCGGCACGATGCTCGGCGACGCCACCACCCAGCTGCGCCTGGCCTGGTGGGCCGTCGTGGCCCCCGGCTCGGTCCTGCTGTGGATCGTGCTGGCCTTCAACCTGACCGGCGACGGGCTGCGCGACGCGCTGAGCTCGTCCGGCCGGATCGAACACGACCCGGAGCTGGTATGAAACTCGCTGTCAAGGAATGGGGCTCAGGGCCTCGGCGGGCGCTGCTGATTCACGGTGCGACCTCCACCAAGGAAACAATGACGCCGCTGGCCGAGGAACTGGTGCAGCGCGGCTACCGGGTGATCGCCCCCGACCTGCGCGGGCACGGCGAGAGCCCGCGCGGTGAGCACTACGCCCTGCAGGCCCTGGCCGACGACGTGGTCGAGACCGTCGGCGAACCGGTGGAACTGGCGGTCGGGCACTCGCTGGGCGGCAAGGTGCTGCCCTGGGCGGTGAAGGACCTGAAGGCGCGCCGGGCGCTGTACCTGGACCCGGCCTGGACCGCCCGCGAGGTGGACCCGTACGCCGAGGCACTGACCAAGGCGGACGGCTCGCCGATGAACCTGGACGACATGCAGGCGCTCTACCCCTGGATGACGCCCGAGGACATGCAGGAGAAGCTGGACCGCTACCTGGCGATGGACTGGAAGCTGTTCCACGACCCGCTGCTGCAACTGCGCCGCACCACCATGCCCGCGATCCCGGCCGTCACCCGTTCCCTGGTCGTGCTGGCCGATCCGAGCGTCCTGGTGCCGCCGGTCATGGTGCAGGCGCTGGAGGTCGGAGGATACGAGGTGCGTACCCAAAAGGGCGGCGACCACGGGCTGTTCCAGTCCGACATGCCCGCATTCCTGGCCACGGTCGAGGGCTGGCTCTGACGGTGCAGATCAAGGTGACCGTCAACGCTGAACCGACCCTGATGGACGTCGACCCGCGCGAGAGCCTGCTCGACGTCCTGCGGGAAAGACTGCAGCTGACCGGCACCAAGAAGGGCTGCGACCACGGCCACTGCGGCGCCTGCACGGTACATCTGGACGGGCGCCGGGTGCTGTCCTGCCTGACCCCGGCCGTCCAGGCGGACGACACCACGGTCGCCACGATCGAGGGGATCGAGGGGATCGAGGGACCGGACGGCGAACTGCACCCCCTGCAGGAAGCTTTCGTCAGGAACGACGCCCTGCAGTGCGGCTACTGCACTCCCGGGCAGATCATGTCCGCTCTGGCCTGCGTGGCCGAGGGGAATGCCGGCAGCGACGAGGACATCCGCGAGTTCATGAGCGGAAACCTTTGCCGCTGCGGGGCCTACGTCGGCATTGTCGCGGCCATCCGGTCCTACGCGGCCGGGCAGCCCTGATGTACCCCTTCGAGTACCGGCGGGCGAGCACCCTTGAGCAGGCGCTGCGGATGTCCGCCGACCTGGCTCCGGCGGCGTTCCTGGCCGGCGGTACCACGCTCTACGACCTGATGAAGCTCGGCGTCGAGCGACCGGTCACGGTGATCGACGTCAACCGCATCCCGGAACTGTCCCACCTACGCCTCAGCCGCTCCGCACTCGTCATCGGCTCCGGTGTACGGATGTCCGACCTCGCCGATGCCCGCGAGGTCCGTGAAAGCTTCCCGATCATCCGGGAGGCCCTCCTCGCGGGAGCGACCGCGCAGATCCGGAACATGGCCTCGATCGGCGGCAACCTGCTGCAGCGCACCCGGTGCACCTACTTTCGCGGCACCCACCCCTGCAACAAGCGGGTGCCGGGTAGCGGATGCTCGGCCCGCGAAGGCATCGACGAAGGACAAGCCGTTCTGGGCGGCAGCGAGCACTGCACCGCCGTCTACCCGGGAGACCTGGCCACCGCCCTCCTCGCCCTGGACGCCGCCGTCGACGTCCTGGGGCCGGACGGCGCTCGCAGTCTTGCCCTCGCCGACCTGCACCGAGCACCCGGAGACAGGCCGGAGCAGGACCACACCCTGCGGCCGGGTGAACTGATCACCGCAGTCAGGGTTCCGGCGACGCGGATGCGCCAGGCGTACACGAAGCTGCGCCCGCGCGAGAGCTACTCCTTCGCCTGGGCGTCGGCGGCCGTGACGCTCTCGCTGCACCCCGACACCGCCACGATTGAGCAGAGCCGGGTTGTCCTTGGTGGTCTGGCCACCCGACCGTGGCGGGTCCGCGCCGTCGAGGATTGGCTCCACGGACGTCCTCTGGTCGAAGCAGTTGCCCTTGAAGCCGGGCGCCTTGCCCTGCGGGACGCCGAAGCGGGCCGCCACAAAGCCTTCCGGATCGATCTGGGAACCCGAGCCGTGGCCGACGCCCTGCTGCGGGCCGGAGAACAACATGAGTGACGTCCTTCGCGTGGACGCCCGCGAAAAGGTCACCGGAAAAGCCCGTTACGGAGCCGACCGGACGCCCGAAGGGCTCCTACACGCCGCTTTCGCGACCGCAACCATCGCCCGCGGCCGGATCGTCGAGGTCGACACCGCCGAGTCCGAGGCGCTCGCCGGAGTCGTCTCGGTGACGACCCGCTTCGGCGAGGACGAACTGGGCCCACCCTCGTTCGTCATGGGTGGCGGCTACGGCACCCAGAGCCTGCAGCCGCTGCGCGGAGACCGCATCGCCCACCGCGGCCAGCCCATCGCCCTGGTCCTGGCCGAGAACCCGGTCGTGGCAAACCATGCCGCCGAGCTGATCACCGCAACGTACGAGCCGGAGGCGCACGCCAGCCATCTCGATGCCGACCAGGCCGAGACCCTGCTCCAGCGCGAGGCCATCCCGATCCCGTTCGCCGACGACCTGACCTTCGGCGACGCCGAAACAGACATGGCCGCAGCACAGACGGTCGTCGATGCCACCTACGAGCATCCGGCCCAGAACGCAACCCCACTGGAACTGCTCTCCGCGGTCGTGCAGTGGCATGAAGATCGCCTCCTCATTCACGAAGGCACCCAGAACGCCGGAGCTCTACGCAACGGCCTGGCCCGGCAACTGAACCTGGACCCGCAGCAGATCGAGGTGCGATCGCGCTACCTGGGCGGCGCGTTCGGACAACGAAACGCCCAGCACCCCTATCTCGCCCCGCTGGTGCTGGCCGCACGACGCGCCGGACGGCCGGTGAAGCTGGTCCTGACCCGGCAGCAAACGTTCCACCAGGCCAGCTTCCGCCCACAGACCCGACACCGGATCACTCTCGGAGCCGACGCCACCGGCCGGATGACAGCTGCAGTCCACGAGATCGACCAGCAGACCTCGCGGCACGATCTCTTCCCCGGTGGCTACGCCAAGGTGACCTCCCGGCTCTACGGCATCCCCTCGTACCGCAGCCGACAACGACTGGTCCGCAACGACATCCAGACCCCGGGATACGTGCGGGCACCCTTCGAGCAGCCAGGAGTCTGGGCGTTCGAGTCAGCAGTGGACGAACTCGCAGCAAGAGTCGGGGCCGACCCGGTCGCTTTCCGGCTGGCCAACGACACCTCCCACGACCCGGTCAGCGGTCTGCCGTTCTCCTCCCGCCACCTGGGAGAGTGCCTGCGCCGAGGTGCACAGGCCTTCGGCTGGGAGCAACGCCCCCTGGCGCCGGGCGACTGGACCGACGACGAAGGCAACCGGATCGGCTGGGGAGTCGCGGTAGGCGCCTATCCGGCCAACGTCACCCCGGCCCGAGCCCGGGTCAGAGTCGAACCCGACGGGACCGTCCTGGTCGAGACCGACGGCCACGAAATGGGACAAGGCCTCACCTCCGCCGTGACCAGCCTGGTCACCCGCGAACTCGGCATCCCCGCAGAACAGGTCCGGGTGCGCCTGGGCGACACACGGGTCGGCGCCCAACCGCTGACCGCCGGCTCGTGGGGAACAGCCTCCACGCTGCCGGCCGTACAGGCTGCACTGGAGCAGTTGAAGGCAGGTGAAAGCGGTGCTGAGGCCGGCAACGGCCTTCCCACCGCGCTCGCCGATCGGGCTGCCAACGGTCTGGTGGCTGCGGCCGGCCCGGTCTACGGCGAGTTCGCGGCCTTCAGCTTCATCGCTCACTTCGTCGAGGTGCGCCTCGAGCGGGTCACCGGGCGGATCCGGGTGCCGCGGGTGCTGAGCGTTGCCGACTGCGGGCGGGTGGCCAACCGGGTGACGGCGGCCAGCCAGGTCCGTGGCGGTGTGGTCTGGGGCCTTGGGGCAGCCCTGCGGGAACACCTGGTGACCGACCCGCGGCTGGGCGGATTCCTGAACGCCTCGCTCGAGGAGTACCCGATCAGCGTGAACGCTGACATTTGCGCCATCGACGTGGATTTCGTGGACCGGCCCGATCCGCTGCTGAACTCCAGCGGAGTCAAAGGCCTGGGCGAGGTGGCCATGGTGGGAGTCGCACCGGCCGTCACCAACGCCATCTGGCACGCGACGGGGCAGCGGCTGCGCAAACTCCCGATCACCATAGCCGATCTTCCCGCAGGCGGTCGTCGTCCGCCTTCAGGCCCGAGTACCGGCGGGTCGCGCCCTACTGGCTGAAACATGCTCCAGCCATTCGGCGACTAACGGGCTTCTGGTCTGGCACCGAAGCTTCCGGGCGCTGGACCCAGAGACCCGGTAGGGACACTCCGTTGCGGCAGGAAGACGTTCGCGACCATAGTCAGGTCGACGGCCAGCAGATGGCGAAGGCCGGGAAACCCGTGCCGCGCGGAGCGCATCTCCCGGTAGCTGAGTCGGGCCCGCCTCCACGCGACGGACCCGGCCAGCCAACCGGATCAGCAGTTGGATATGGCGAGCGGGATGGTGGTGGCGCTCTGCGCGCCGCTGATCGCAAGGTCGCTGCGGTAGTCACCGTCGAAGTCGCCGGCCACGACCTGGTAACCAGCTTCCCTCGCCCAGACCGGGAAGCCCGACACCCAGGAATTCGTGACGCCGAATGTGCCGTTGCCGTTCGAGAATGCCACCGGGATCGTCACCGCGCTCTGGGCGCCTGTCATCGACAGGTCACTACGGCCGTCGCCGTTGAAGTCACCGGCTACTACCTGGAAACCGGCTTCCCGGGCCCAGATCGGAAAGTTCGGCACGGTGTAGTTGGTGACGCCGAATGTGCCGTTGCCGTTCGAGAATGCCACCGGGACGGTCGTCGCGTTCTGGGCGCCGGTCATCGCCAGATCGCTACGCCCGTCATTGTTGAAGTCGCCGGCCACCACCTGATAGCCGGCTGTCTTCGCCCAGATCGGGAAATTGGCTACCCAGGAATTGGTGACGCCGAATGTGCCGTTCCCGTTCGAGAACGCTACCGGGATCGTCGTTGCGCTCTGGGCGCCGGTCATTGAGAGGTCACTGCGACCGTCGCCGTTGAAGTCACCGGCCACCACCTGGAAACCGGCCTCTCGGGCCCAGATCGGAAAGTTCGGCACGGTGTAGTTGGTGACGCCGAATGTGCCGTTGCCGTTCGAGAATGCCACCGGGATGGTCGTCGCGTTCTGGGCACCGGTCATCGCCAGATCACTGCGACCGTCACCGTTGAAGTCACCGGCCACCACCTGATAGCCGGCTGTCCTCGCCCAGATCGGGAAATTGGGCACGTAGTAGTTGGTGACCGTGAACGTGCCGTTCCCGTTGGAGAACGCCACCGGGATGGTTGTGGCACTCTGGGCACCGGTCATCGCCAGATCGCCGCGGCCGTCTCCGTTGAAATCCCCTGACACAATTTGATATCCGGCTTCTCTCGCCCACACCGGAAAGCCCGATACCCAGTTGTTCGTCACGCTGAAGGTTCCGCAGGCGGCCGCCGCCTTGGCCATCGATGGGCCTGCTGGCAACATCGTCAGACCGACAACGCTGGCCACGGCCAGCAATGCGGTCGAAAGGGACCTCTTCACTTTTCCCTCCACCATCGTCTGTTTCAACGGTCGAGGGATGACATCACCACGGGAGAAGAGGAAGATCACTCTGACCCAGGCGGTAATCAAGACAACGAATGGGCCGGGCCTCCTCCATTCGCATCAGCTCCACTTACGGTAGTCACCTACGGCTACCTCGCCCGAGGCGGATCCCCGCAGCCAGGCCAGCCAGGACGAGTCCGATCACGACCGTGCTGAAACTGAGCAACTGCCGACCGCCGGGGACCAGGGGGAGCGAGAACCGCGAGCCGCTGGTCAAGACCGCATCGGAGAGCGGCACGTACGCGAACCAGCCGAAGTTCTCTCGGGGGGCCGTCGCCACGACTCAAGGCGTCGCCCAGCAGACGGTACAAGGCCAGGTGCTCTCCGGCTTCCAGTGCGACGGCGCGGTCGCCCTCAGGAGCGGAGATGGTTGCGGTGAGGCCGTCGTCGTTCAATCCGGAGCCATCTGAGCCGGGGCGTCGCCCGGCGATCGACTGTGGTTCCTGCGGGTCGAGACCTTCCGAGACGAACACACCCTGAAAGCCGACCGCCCGGAACCCGGGGTCGGAGTGCGGGGGGAGATGGCGCTCATCCACATCCGGGTCCGGACGCCAGAGGTGTGGCGCATGGTCATGAAGGAGTCGTCGTCGTTGAAGGCGCCGGGGGTGCCGAGTTCGGCGTGGCTGCCGGACTGAATGGTCACTGTCATCGTGAGGACAGCGACCATTCAGAGGTCAGGGTGCGACGGCGTCGACGGAGAGACCAGTGAGGCGTTCGGATTCGGCTCACCGGCGGGTGGCGACCTGCTCGTCGCGTCCTCGTGCGGAAACTTTTGCTGGCGCAGGCGCTCCGAGCAGGTTGAACCGGGGGCCGTAGTAGCCGCTCTGCTTCGCCTCCGAGATGGTGGCCGGGTTCAGCATCGGGTCGGCGCTGCCCCGGCTGAGTGGCTCGGGGTGATCTTCCAGGCGACCGGACGGGTCCTGGTTCGCGCCCGTCCACTGAGCGGCCATCGTCGGGGCAGCCTGATCAGATCGGCCGAGCGACGTCCTCGATCGGCGCGCGGAGGCACTGAGTCGTTGGAGAGTTGGCTGCCACTATTCCCAGGGCTCTGCGCCCAGGTCGTCCCAGAGCATCTCTTCCCAACCGCTCAGGCCCATGGCATAGCCCGGATACCCGGCCACGGCGCTGCGCACGTGCACCCGTCCGCTGAAGTCGTAGTCGCTGTGGCGGAACACGTCGGGGTCGAGACCGTCGGGAACGTCATCGAGGTTCACGCCCAGCAGACAACCGTCCGGGTCGTGCATGGCTTCGGCGTTCGCGATGAACACGGCCCGAGGTGCCATCTCCTCGTCGTCCCATTCCTTCGGCAGGGCTGACACCACGGTCAGCCAGGAAGCGTTTGCCCAGACCGGGTCGTCGATGACGAAGGCGGCGGAGTTCTCGTCATTCTCAGCGATCTCGCTGAGGATGCGGGCCCAGGCCTCGGGGTCGCTGAAGTCGGTGCGCACCACGAGGCCACTGAACATGCGGTACCCCGACAGATCGAGCGTGCGGTCGGGGCCGGCGCTGACTGATCCGGACTCCCATACCCGGGCTCCGGAGTCGTCCAGCAGAGCGATATGGCCCTCATCGTCCAGCACGAGCATCTGACCGCGACGATGGGTGTACCAGAGGTCCGTGCCGTTACAGTTCCGCACGGCCAGCACGCCGTCCTCCTGGAGCCCGAACCAGCCGTAGTCCTCGTCGAGCAAGGGTTCTCCCGGATCGGGCTCGCCCTGGAAGACGCTGTCGGCGGCCCAGATCTCCTCGCCGTCAGCGACGCTCCGCACCACCACATCACCGTCGTACTGGTGTTCCAGCGTGTAGGTCCCGTTCGGGCTGGTCACCGACCGGGCCTGGAACTGTTCACCGGGACGCAGGACGACGATGTGTTCGGCGGCGGAAACCATCAGATCACTCTCATTCGCTCGGGCGCGACCTTCGGGGACGTACGAGACTATCCACACCTGGTGGGGGCGGTGTCTTCAGCTGCAACAGGGCACAATCGGGCTGTGGAGCTTCACCGGTTCGGCAGTGCGGTAAGACAGTTGCGCGAGAGTACCGATCCTGCGGATCTCGGCCTTCCGGTCGGGAAGCGGCGGACGCGGGGCCTGCGCCGGGAAGAGCTCGGTGAGCTGGCCGGCATGTCTGCGGACTATGTGCGACGGCTGGAGCAGGGGCGGAGTCATCCGTCGGCCGGAGTGGTGGATGCCATCGCCAAGGCACTGCACGTCGGCCGGTCTGATTACGAACGATTGTGCGCTTTGGCGGGCTATGCGGCCCTCGAGGGCCAAGTGCCCAAAGAACTCGGGCCGGGGGCTGTCCGGTTGCTGGAGCGGTTCTCGGACACACCGATGTTCGTCTCCGATGCGGCCATGAATCTGATCGCCGTCAACAGCGCCTTCATGGCTCTGCGGCACTGGGACCTGACGGGAGACCCGTGGGACTGGAACGTCGCCTGGCGATCCTTCTGCGACCCACTGATCGGCTTCAAGCAGTCTGCCGCTGATGCCACCGATCATGAAGCAGTCCTCGTCGCCCAGCTGAGGAGTGCAGTGCTGCGCTACCCGGCCGATAGTGACCTCACTGCTCTGATCGACGAAATGCGGACCCGAAGCCGCATGTTCGATGATCTCTGGCGTAATCCACGTCCGGTGGCGGCGTACGAGAGCAGCGCCGCGTTCGTCCACCCGGACGGAGGATCCGTCACCCTCATGGGCAGCCTGATCGCCATCCCCGGAGATGACCTGGCGGCTCTGATGCTCACTCCGGCCCCGGGTTCGGCCGATGCGTCGCGTCTGGCGGAGCTGGTCGCTGAGGAAGGGGACCCGGCGATCATCAGGGTGGGCCAATCCGGCCCAGGATAGTCGCGCTGCATCCTGCGAACTTGGTTGGCGTCACCACAGCGGCGCAACCAAGAAGCAGGTGCGAGTCATGAAGGCAGTACGTTTCCACGAGTTCGGTGGTCCTGAGGCTCTGGTCCACGAGGACATCGAGCAGCCCACCCCCGCCGCCGGTCAGGTCCGGATCCGGGTTGCGGCGACGTCGTTCAACGGAGTGGACGGCAACATCCGGGCGGGCTTCATGCAGGGCCCGATCCCGGTCGCCCTACCGCACACTCCTGGCCTGGACGTAGCCGGCACCGTCGATGCCCTGGGCAAGGGAGTGGACGACTTCGCAGTCGGTGACCGGGTGATCGGCTTCCTTCCGATGACGGGTGACGGCGCTGCTGCGGAGTACGTGATCGCAGCTGCCGACATCCTCACCGGAGCCCCGAAGAGCATCCCTCTGGCCGATGCGGCAGCACTGCCGGTGGTGGGTCTGACCGCCTGGCAGGCGCTGTTCGATCACGGGCAGCTCCGGGCGGGGCAGCGGGTCCTGATCAACGGTGCCGGGGGAGCGGTCGGTGACTACGCCGTGCAGTTGGCCAAGGAGGTCAAGGCGCACGTGATCGCTGTGGCCGGGCCTCGCCACCAGGCCCGGGTGAAGGCGGCTGGTGCCGACGAGGTCTTGGACCACACGAGCTCCGATGTGGTGGCGGCGCTGAGCGAGCCGGTCGACCTTGTCGTCAACCTGGCTCCAGTCACCCCTGAAATCCTGGCAGGCCTGGTCACAGTGATCCGTGACGGTGGCGCTCTGGTGAACACCACCGTCTGGATGGCTGCTCCCTCCGACAAGGAGCGTGCCGTGCAGGGAATCAACCTTTTCGTGCGCAGCGACGCCGATCAGCTGGCCGACCTCGCGGCCCGAGTGAACACCGGCGAACTTCACGTCGAAGTCGCTCAGCGCGTGCAGCTCGCCGACTTGGCAGATGTCCACCAGCAGGCTGCTGCGGGGGAGCTCCCTGGCAAGACGGTCATCGTCGTCTCCGCCTGATTCGAACGCGAAGGGAAAATCGCGGGTCTTTGTCTCTGGACCCCGAAATCGCGCAGGCGCCGGCCCCGATGGCCGGTGCGATGACAGAGACGGTCCTGCTGGCGCTGGACGGCATCCGGTCCCGCTCGTAACCGATCGCCCGGTTCCCGGCAGCGCTACGGCGCAACACCGCGCGAGTTCCGTTCGCACAAGGAGCCTGGCTCAGGGTTCACCCTGATGCGGTCCCCCCGGCCGATCTGGTTGGCTTGTAGCCGTCTCAGCGAAAGGAGTCTGCTCATGCTGCCCATGCCGCCGGTCTTGCGACGGCCCCACCCCGGGGCGTCGCGGAGCCGAAAGGTGACCGCCATGAGCAGAACCGACAAGCACCGGCCGTATTGGGTACGGCTGGCCGACACCCCGATGCTGACCAGCATTCCGCACCACGACCACCGTTTCGGGCCGTGCAGCCTGCCGGCCCAGATCACGCCGGAGAGCGTGAAACACCTCGGCTGCTACTGGACTTACGGGCCCGGGCTGTACGGCGTTCGTCTGGACAACGGCGGCGCGGAATGGCAGCGCTGGCGTACCGAGGCCAACCATCGGGATCGTCGGGAAGCCCGGCGAGCTCTGCGGCGTCGCCGAAACGAGTACTGAGTCAGAAGACGCTGTCGTTTCTGTCCGAGACGGCTGGGCGAGCGGGTCGCGGACCACGGTCCCGGCCCGCACTTTGCCGCGACTAATGCCTCGGCGCCGTCCGAGCCGGGTCTTTCGTAGCGGTGGTCATCCAGTCGGAGTCGATCCCGAAGAAACCGCGTTCTCCGGCACCGGCGCCGTGCTGGCGTAGGACCCGCGAACGTGCCCCGCACGGATCCAAATTTTCGACCGCGCGTTCTAAAAAGCGTCCTTTTGTTCTACAGTGGAATCATGCGGTCCGACGAAGAGCTGTCCTTCATCGAACGGGCGAGACGACGTCAGTTCGTCGAATGTGCTCTGGACTCGCTGCACGAGAAGGGGTTTGCCGGGACGTCCCTGGCTGCGGTGGCCGAGCGGGCCGGAGTCGCCAAGAGCGTCGTCGTCTATCACTTCGGCTCGAAACAAGCCCTGCTCGAAGCGGTCGTCGACTCGGTGTACGCAGGGGCCGCACCGGCCGTCCTGGCTGCCGTCGAGGGTGCTGGCGGTCCCCGCGAGCGCCTGCTCGCCTATGTCCGGGCCTGCGTACTGTTCGCCGCCGACAACGGCCGGGCGCTGGCTGCGGTGGGCGAGGTCTTCCGGAACCTGCGCACCGCAGACGGCGGTCTGCGTTACACCGCGGCCGACAGCGACGCGCTGATCTCCTACGTCGAAGGCCTGCTCGAGGACGGGCAGGACGCCGGCGAGCTGGGCGACTTCCACGCCCGAACGGTCGCGGTGATGATCCGCGCCTCGATCGATGCCCTGCCGGGCCTGTTCAGCGCCGATCCCGACCTGCAAGGAGCCGACGTCGCCGATCGGATGGGTGACGCGGTGGCCCGCATGACCAGCTGACTCCCTTTCTGGAGGCCGGACGTGGACACCCAGAACCTGGCCAATCTTCTGCTGTTGCCCTGCATCGCCGTCTTCGGTGTGATCGCGATCCGTTCCCGAGGTCTCGCCGCGGTGGGCCTACGACCTCGCCCGCGCACGTTCGTCCTTGGTTTCCTGATCGGAACCGTCGCCATTTCGGTGGTGTTCGTTCTTCTCCGGGCTACGGCAACGATCGAGGTCGAAAGCGTCGGCGGCGACACGGGCATGATTGTCGCTCTCCTGATCTACCTCGTGCTGCTGGCCCTGATCGAGGAAGCAGTTTTCCGGGGCCTGCTGATGAACGGCATCGGCGTGGCTGTCCGCTCGGACTGGCTCGCCGTCGGGATCACCGCCGTCCTGGTCGGCGTGCCGTACTTCTTCGCCGAGGGCGCAGGCGCGCTGGGCATTCTCAGCGGGGTACTGAGCGGCGTGATGTACGGCGCCGCGTTCCTGGCCACGCAGAACATCTGGCTCGGCGCCGGCCTGCGTGCTGCCTGGAACTTCGTGCAGGGCCCGCTACTGGGTTTCCCGGTCAGCGCCACCATGCTGGTCGACGACCCGCTGATCCACCAAATGGCCACCGGTGCGCGCTGGTTGACCGGCGGCGTCTACGGACCTGAGGCCAGTGTCCCCGGTCTGGTGATCCGTCTGGTCGTGATCGCCTACCTGATCCGTCAGGTGAAGACTTCAAGAAGCCTTGCTGGACGCGACGGACAGGCTGCCTGACTGGCGCCTCGCTCGCCGAGCGTGGTTGGCTCGGGCGGTGAATCTTCTGTTGACGTCGAGTGGTCTGCGCAACGAGTCGTTGCAGGATGCGTTGCGGGACATGGTGGGTCAGCCGTTCGGGTCGGCGAACGTGGTGTACCTGCTGACCGCGTCGGTCGCCCAGCCCGGTGACCACGGTTGGGTCGTGGCGGACCTGAACCGGGTGCACGGCCTAGGCTGGCGGGAGTTCGACATCCTGGAGCTGAACGGCCTGCCCCAGCAGATGGTGCTCGAGCGGTTGCGCCGCGCCGACGTGATCTACGTGCAGGGCGGCAACCAGTACCACCTGGCCCGCAGCATCACCGCCAACCACCTGGCCGCAGACCTCCTCAAGATCCTGGAAGACCGTGTCTACGTCGGGGTCAGCGCCGGTTCGATGATCTTCAGCCGGCACCTCAACGAACGCTCCGCCGACGTCATCGGGGATCGCGCGGACCTGGAGGTGCTCGGCGCGACTATCCTGGAACCGCCCTTGGGACTGTTCGACTGGTACTTGAAGCCGCACCTCGACTCGCCGGACTTCCCGGAGCGGGACGACACCTGGGCCGACGATATCTGTGGGCGAGCAGATTTCCCGATCTACTTCATCGACGACGAGACGGCGGTCCGCATCGTCGACGACCGGGTGGACGTGGTCTCGGAAGGCCGGTGGCGCTTCGAGTGCTGACGAACGCTCGGTCGTCAGGCTAGCTGCACCTGTGTCGGGCCCAGACGCTGGCGTTCCTCGGCCAGGTGATGGGCGCTGGCCCAGGCTTCGGTCCGGGCTCGTTCCCTGGCCTGCGCGTCACGGTCACCGTCATCCAGTTCGGCGCGGATGTCGTCCCAGCCATGGAATTCCGTCACGAATCTGTTCTCCGTTTCCCGTCGAGGACTCGCGCGTCCTCGTAGGCCGCCTCGGCAATCTATCGAACATCTGTACTTGACCACCTGGCGGACCGTGCGGTCCACTGGGCGGCACAGTTCATCGTTCACATCGTCGTGACGAAGGAGGCGTGGCTTGTGGATCCGCGCAGGAAACGCTGGCTCAGCACAGCCGCCGCAGTGGCACTCGTCCCCCTGGTGCTCACCGCCGGATATGACGCGCACCGCGCGGGAACCCTCTCCGGCGCCCGGACCGGCCTGACCATCATCGTTCCGGCGGCGCCGGGCGGTGGCTGGGACACCGTGGCCCGAGAACTGCAGGTGGCGTTGCGGGAGAACGACATCGTCAGCAACCCGCAGGTGGCCAACGTGCCGGGTGCGGCGGGCACGATCGGCCTCTCGCAGCTGCTGGGGATGGACGGCCAGGAAGACGTCGTGATGATCACCGGCACGGTGATGATCGGCGGGATCGCGGTGAACGGCTCCCCGCAGGACCTGACCGCGACCACCCCGGTGGCCCGGGTCGCGGACGACTACGAGGTGATCGTGGTTCCGGCGGACTCGCCCTATGAAACCCTCGACGACCTGCTGGCGGACTGGAAGGCGCAACCGCGCTCGGTGGCGATCGGCGGCGGCTCGCTGGGCGGCACCGACCAGCTCCTGGCCGTGCTGCTGGCCAAGCAGGTGGGGATCGAGCCGAGCGGGGTCAACTACATCCCGTACGCAGGTGGGGGCGAGGCGGTGGCGTCGCTGCTGTCCGGGGCGAGCGACGTCGGGATCTCGGGCTGGAACGAGTTCGCCGACCAGGTCGAGGCCGGGAAGCTGCGCGCGCTGGCGCTTTCCGCGCCCGAACCCAAGCCGGAGATCGGCGTCCCCACGCTGATGGAACAGGGCATCGACCTGCACCTGCCGAACTGGCGCGGGGTGGTCGCACCGGCCGGCCTCAGCACCGAGGAGGCGCAGGAACTCCAGGACATCGTCGACGAGGCGATCGCCACCCCGGAATGGGCGGACGCGCTGCGGCGTAACGCCTGGGCGGACTCCGAACTGCTGGGCGAGGAGTACGGGCAGTTCATCGCCGAGGAGACCGCGCGCATCGACAGCATCGTCAAGGAGGCCGGGCTGTGAGCACCCAACCAGAGGAACGTACCGAGCCCGAGGCGGCCGAGAACCCACCGGCCACCGGATCGTTCGCGATCGCCGCCGTCGTCCTGGGGGTGGCCGTCTACCTCACCCAGGGCCTGCTCACCATGGAGGTCCCGAGCACGGCGGACTTTCCCGGACCCCGGTTCTTCCCCACCGTGGTCGCCGTCCTCGCCTACATCCTGGTCGTGGCCCTGATCGTCCAGGGCGTGCGCAACCGGGCCCTTCCCGCCCAGCCGACCCGAACGTCCCCTGGTACCGACTGGGCCGCGGTGGCCGGAATCGTCGCCACGCTGATCGTCTTCACGCTCCTGCTGCGCCCATTGGGCTGGATCCTGGCCGGAATGCTGCTGTTCTACGGGGTGGCCTATTTCCTGGGCTCCCGGCGGCTGGTCTTCGACCTCGGGCTGGCGCTGGGCGTCTCCTCGATCGTCCAGTTGGTGTTCTCGGCGGGCCTCGGCCTCAACCTGCCCGCGGGCGTTCTGGGGATGATCTGACATGGAATCACTCGGACATCTGGCCGACGGATTCGGCACCGCTCTCACCCCGATCAACATCCTGTGGGTCTTCCTGGGTGCCCTGATGGGCACCGCGGTCGGCGTGCTGCCCGGCCTGGGCTCGGCGATGGCCGTGGCCCTCCTGCTGCCGGTCACTTTCACGCTCGACCCGACCGCCGCGTTCATCATGTTCGCCGGCGTCTACTACGGCGGGCTCTTCGGCGACTCGATCACCGGCATCCTGCTGAACACCCCAGGCAACTCAACGGCTATCGCCGGAACCTTCGAGGGCCACAAGATGGCTCTCAACGGCAGAGCACCGCAGGCCCTGGCCACCTCGGCGATCGGTGCCTTCACCGGCGGCCTGCTCGCCACCACCCTGGTCGCTCTGTTCTCACCGTTCCTGGCCGAGGCGGCAACCTCTTTCG
Organism: Kineosporia babensis; assembly: GCF_021129305.1. GTDB lineage: Bacteria > Actinomycetota > Actinomycetes > Actinomycetales > Kineosporiaceae > Kineosporia > Kineosporia babensis. The sequence continues at coordinate 97,101 of NZ_JAJOMB010000014.1, forward strand.
GCCCGGCGGAGTTCTTCGCCCTGACCGTCGTCGCGTTCATCGCCACCGCGGCGATCGTGGCCGACTCGGTGATCAAGGGCATGACCGCGCTGGGGATCGGCCTGGGCATCGCCATGGTCGGCATCGACACCCAGAGCGGGGCCCTGCGGTTCACCGCGGGCGTGCCCGAACTGTTCGACGGCATCAGCGTTCTGGTGGTCACCGTCGGCCTGCTCGCCCTGGGCGAAGTGCTGTACATCGCGTCCAGGCGCCGCCATTCGGACAACACCTCGCTGATCAACGGAACCGGACGCCCGTTCCTGTCCCGCGCCGAGTTCCGCGAAGCGCTCCCGGCCTGGCTGCGGGGCACGGCGATCGGCGTTCCCTTCGGCGCGATCCCGGTCGGCGGCGCGGAGATCCCGACCTTCCTGTCCTACGGCGTCGAGCGGAACCTGGACAGCAAGCAGCCGGAGCCGCAGTTCGGCAAGCAGGGCGCGATCCGGGGTGTCGCCGGGCCGGAGTCGGCCGGAAACGCCACGGCCGGAACCGCTATGGGCGCACTGCTGACCCTGGGCCTGCCGACCTCGGCGACGGCGGCCATCATGCTCGCGGCCTTCCAGCAGTACGGCCTGCAGCCGGGGCCGCTGCTCTTCGACCGCGCCGGGGACCTGGTCTGGGCGCTGATCGCCAGCCTGTTCATCGGCCTGGTCGTCCTGCTGATCCTGAACCTGCCGTTCGCCCCGCTGTGGGCCCAGCTGCTGCGGGTGCCCAAGCCCTACCTGTACGCCGGGATCACCACCTTCGCCGTCCTGGGCACCTACGCCGCCGCCTCGTCCCTCATCGACCTCGCCCTGCTGGTCGCGATCGGCCTGCTCGGCTTCCTGATGCGCCGGCACGACATCCCGCTCGCGCCGGTGCTGATCGCGGTCATCCTCGGCCCGCTGGCCGAGACCGAGATGCGCCGCACCCTGGCGATCAGCGAGGGCAGCTACGCGGCGTTCTTCGACGGCCCGATCGTCCTGATCATCTACGGCGTGATGCTGGTCGGGATCGCCGTGGCCGTGTTCACCAGGATCCGCAACCGGGGAGCCGCTGCATGAGTCGTCCGCTCGAACAGATCCGCGTCCTCGATCTGACCAACGTGCTGGCCGGCCCGTTCGCGGCCTATCAGATGGCGCTGCTCGGCGCCGACGTGATCAAGGTGGAGATGCGCGGCACCGGAGACCTGGCCCGGCAGCTCGGGGCCGACACTGAACTCAACGAGGAACGGCTGGGTGCCTCGTTCCTGGCCCAGAACTCCGGAAAGCGCTCGGTCACCGTCGATCTGAAGAACCCGGCCGGAAAGGAGGCCTTCACCGCCCTGATCCGGGAGTCGGACGTCCTTCTGGAGAACTTCCGGCCCGGGGTGATGGCCCGCCTCGGCTTCGGCTGGGACGAGCTGCACGCGCTGAACCCGCGGCTGGTGTACTGCGCCATATCGGGTTTCGGCCAGAGCGGGCCGCTGCGCGATCGTCCGGCCTACGACCAGATCATCCAGGGGCTGTCCGGGATGATGGCGGTGACCGGCTCGCAGGACTCCGGGCCGTTGCGGGCCGGGTATCCGGTCGCGGACACCCTGGGCGGGATGGCCGCGGCCTTCGGCACCTGCGCGGCCCTGGTGCGCCGCCAGAGCACCGGTGAGGGCTCTCAGGTGGACGTCTCGATGCTGGAAACCGCGGTCACGGCGATGGGCTGGGTGACCTCGAACTACCTGGTGGCCGGCCAGACGCCGGTCGCGATGGGGAACGAGAACTTCACCGCAGCCCCGTCCGGGACCTTCCGCACCGGCGACGGCGACCTCAACGTCTCGGCGAACAAACAGGAGCAGTTCGAGACGCTGGCCCGCCTGGTCGGCCGCGAGGATCTGCTTCAGGACGAGCGTTTCGCCCGGCGCGAGGCCCGCAAGGCTCATCGTGCTGAACTGCGCGACGAACTCGAAAAGGCTTTCGCCGCCAAGCCCGCGGCCGACTGGGAGGCCGAGCTGGCCGCCGTGGGAGTTCCCGCCGGACGGGTGCTCGGGGTGGCCGATGTTCTGGACCACCCACAGATCCGGGACCGTCAACTCGTCCACCATCTGCCTTTTCCGGGGCACCCCGAACGCGACCTGCGGGTTCTGGGCAACGGGATCCGGGTGGACGAAACCGCCAGCACACCGGCCCTTCCACCGCCGCGGCTCGGGGAGCACACCGATTCCGTCCTGAGCGAGATCGGCGTCGAGCCGGCGACCATCGAGCGCTGGCGCAATGAGGGAGGAATATGACAACCGCCGAGGACTGCACCCGCTGGTGGGAAACGTCAGTCAGCCGGATCGCACCCGGCGAGATCGACCTGCGCGGCTATCCGGTCCAGGAACTGATCGGCCGGCTGTCGTTCCCCGACATGATCTGGCTCATGGTCCGGGGCGAGCTTCCGGGGCCGGGGCAGGCGCGCCTGCTCGAGGCGGCGTTGGTGGCCGCCGTCGATCATGGCCCGCAGGCCCCCTCGATCGCCAGCGCCCGGATGGCCGCCACCTGCGGTCTGGGACTCAACAGCGCAATGGCCAACGGCGTCAACACTCTTGGTGATGTCCACGGTGGCGCGGGCCAGCAGTGCGTTCAAGTGCTTGAGGACGTCGTTGCGGACGGACGTTCGGAGGCGGCGGCCGAGCTGGTGGCTCGGTACCGCCAAGAACGCCGGCACGTCCCCGGCTTCGGGCACCGATTCCACCCGCGCGACCCGCGGCGTGACCCGCTGCTGAACCTGGTGGCCGAGGCCCGGGACGCCGGCCAGGTGAAGGGGCTCCATCTCGAGGCGGCACTGGCCTTGGAGGCCGCGCTGTCGGTAGGCCGCGAGCGCCCCGTGCCGATGAACATCGACGGGGCGACCGCGGTGGTCTACGCGGAGCTCGGGATCGAGCCGGAACTGGCCCGCGGCATGTTCGTCCTCAGCCGTTCGGTGGGTATCCTCGCCCACGCCTGGGAGGAGAAGCAGTCCGGCCGCCGGATCAAGGGCCCGCTTCCCCCGCCGTTGCTCGCCGACTACACCGGTCCGAGGCGCAGTATGTTGCCGTGAGCTTGATGAACCCCGATTCGGGCGTGCGTAGTGTCAGCCGCGCCGTCGATCTGCTGGAGGCGTTCGACCTCGGTCATCCCGCCCGCACGTTGCGGGAGCTGATCGAGGTGACCGGGTTGCCCAAGAGCACCGTGCTGCGCCTGGTCGGCACCTGGGAGAACCGGGGATACCTCCTGCTGCTCAGTGACGGCCGCTACGCCCTGGGCCCGGGCCTGCTGCGCTGGGTCCGCGCGGCCGACGCGCTGTGGGAGGTCAGCGCGGCGGCACGCTCGGCGATGAAGGCACTGGTCGACCGTTACGGCGAGACGGTCAACATCTACGTGCGCCAGGGCGAGCACCGCGTCTCGATCGCCCAGCACGAGGGCACCGCCACGGTCCGGAGCGTCGTCGTGGTCGGCTCGCCGATGCCCCTGGAGTTGGGCGCCTCGGGCCGGGTGCTGCGCACGGGGGTAGATCTGGCGGTCAGTCACGGAGAGCGGGAGGTCGGGGCCTCGTCGGTGTCGGCGGCGATCCGGGCCGCGGACGGACGAGTGCTGGCCGCCTTGGCCATGTCCGGCCCGACCTCGCGGTTCGTCGAGGAGACGGTGACCCGGTACACGGTTGCGGTGCGGGCGGCGGCTGCGCAGATCGCCGAGCAGGGCCTCGGAAGCGTCGAGGCCCTGCTCTGAGTTGACGATTAGGCGGTTGAGGAAGAGCGGGCTACGACGAGCAGCCCGAACACGGACACCAGCATGCCGATGGTCATCATCAGCGCCATTGGCACCGCGGTGTGCTCACCGCCCAGCCCGGCGATCGGCGCTGCGACACCGGCGGTTCCCCACTGCAGCAGCCCCAGGACGGCCGATCCGGTGCCCGGGTGATCCGGCACCGCGTCGGCGGCCAAGGCACCGGCGTTGCCCCAGAACAGGCCGAGTGCGCACATGAACGCGAAGAAGCAGACCATCGACAGGACGAGCGGAGTCTCGAACCACAGCGCCCCGGCCAGCATGGCCACACCGGCGGCCAGTGCGATCAGCTGGCCGAGGAGAATCACGCGGCGGGTGTCGGCCCGTCCCGCCAGGCGCGCGGCGAGCAGGGCGGTGACCGTCATCCCGGCCGCGTTGGCGGCGAAGTCGATCGAATAGCCCAGTGGGGAAAGACCGTTGATCGTGCGCAGAACGAACGACGAGGTGGCCACGTAGGCGAACAGGCCCACCATCGCGGCCGCGGCCACCAGGACATAGCCGAGGTAGTCCCGATTGCTCAGCACCTGACCGGCGTCCCGGGCGAACGCCTGAAGCCCGCCGGCGTGCCGGCGTTCAGGGGGCAGGGACTCCGGCACCAGGAAGTAGGTGGCCACGATCATCAGCACCACCAGCAGGCCGATCACCCAGAACGGCGCCCGCCAGGTGGAGAACTGCAGGATGATCCCGCCCAGCAGGGGCGCGGCGATCGGGGCGATGCCGCCGACGCCCTGCACGATGTTCAGGGCCCGCACCAGCTGGGTGCCACTGGCCAGGTCGACGATCACCGACCGCCCGATCACCATGGCCCAGCCTCCGGCGAAGCCCTGCAGGAACCGGGCCACCGCCATGAAAGTGATGTTCGGCGCCAGCGCGCAGGCGATGCTGGCCATCAGCATGACGATGGTGGCGGCCAGCAGCGGTTTGCGCCGGCCGCGCTGGTCCGAGACCGGGCCACCGACCAGCTGCCCCAGCGCCATCCCGACGAAGAACGTGGTCAGGGTGAGCTGCACGGCCGTGGCGCTGGTGGCGAGATCCCGGGCGACGTCGGGGAACGCCGGGATGTACATGTCCGTGGCCAGCGGGGCGATCGCGGTCACGAAAATGACCGTGGCGATCAGGGCGGCCGAGATCGGTTGCCCCGGTGCGGCGCCCAAGGGGGCCGCGGCCACCGTTCTCGGTTTCACGAGCCCTCGCAAACGGACGTGCATGGTGAGTCCTTCTGGCTGATCAAGAAGTGGAGCGGTGAGCCCATGCAACCCCGCCCGCCGACCGGCTGACAGGGGGCGCTGGTAGGGGGTACCGGCGTGACCCCCTTGACCGACTAAATCTAAAGACATAAGTTTTTCTTGGCGACGGCGCACACCGGGAGGCTCGATGTCCTTGTCAGGCGAAGTCACCCTGCGCAGTTCCTTCTTCGTGGGCGGCGACTGGAGACCACCGGTCGTGCCCCGGCCCGGCCGCCTGATCCAGGAGGCGGCCACCGGCAAGGTGCTGGCCGAGACCCCGATGGCGTCCGAGGCCGACGTGGACGCAGCCGTTCGAGCGGCCCGCCACGCACTGGAAGGGGCCTGGGGGAAGACGACCGGCGCTGAGCGCTCGCAGGTGATGCGCAGGCTGGCGGATGAGCTCAAGGCCCGCGCGCCCCAGACTGCGGCGCTGGTCACGCGGGAGAACGGAACGCCGATCACCACCTCGCTCCCGGCCAACGGCTACGCGCCGGGGGTGATACTGAAGGTCTACGCGAAGCTGGCCGAGAGCTTGGACCAGCCGGACGAACGGCAGGGGCGTCTGGCCACCATCAACGTCCGTCGCGAACCGGTCGGCGTGGTCGCGGCCATCACCCCGTGGAACTACCCGCAGTCCCTCGCCGCCATGAAGATCGCCCCAGCTCTCGCCGCCGGTTGCACCGTCGTACTCAAGCCCTCACCGGAGACGGCCCTTGACTCCTACGTATGGGCGGACGCCGCCGAGGCAGCCGGATTACCGCCAGGGGTGCTGAACATCGTCCCAGGAGAAAGGGACGCGGGCGCCCACCTGGTGGCCCATCCGGACGTCGACAAAGTGGCGTTCACCGGATCCACCGCGGCCGGCCGGGCGATCGGTGAGGTCTGCGGACGACTGCTGCGCCCGGTCACCCTTGAGCTGGGCGGCAAGTCGGCCGCGATCGTCACCGAGGACGCCGACCTCGATGCCTTCCTGAAGGCACTGCCCGAGCACAGCCTGGCCAACAACGGCCAGACCTGTCACGCCAGCACCCGCATCCTGGTTGCCCGCTCGCGGTACACCGAATTCGTCGATGCGATCACCGAAACCGTTGCCTCGCTGCGCATCGGCGATCCTCTCGAACTGGGGACGCAGGTGGGCCCGTTGGTCAGTGCGGCGCAACGCGAGCGGGTGCTTGGGTACATCGAGGACGGTCGGCGCACCGGAGCGCGCCTGACCACAGGCGGCGGTGTTCCCCCAAGGCCAGGCTGGTTCGTGGAGCCTACGGTGTTCGCGGACGTGGACAACGCCGGCCGGATCGCCCGCGAGGAGATCTTCGGGCCGGTGCTGTGCGTGCTGCCCTACGACGACGAGGACCAGGCCGTGCAGATCGCCAATGACTCGGAATACGGCCTGGGCGGCACGATCTGGAGCACCGACGAAGACCGGGCTCGTCAGTTGGCGGCCCGGATCCGCACCGGCAGCATCGGGATCAATCACTACGCCCTGGATCCGCTGGCGCCGTTCGGGGGTGTGAAGGCGAGTGGGCTGGGCCGGGAGCTGGGCCCGGAAGGCCTGCAGCCGTACTTCGCCCTGAAATCCGTGTACACGAAACCGGAGGCCCGATGAGCGCAGTCCTGTACGAGAAGCGCGGCCACATCGGGCTGGTGACGCTCAACCGGCCGCAGGCGATGAACGCCGTGAACACACCGCTGTCGCAGGCCGCCGGGGCCGCGCTGGAGCAGGCACAGGTCGATCCGCAGGTGCGCGTGGTGGTGCTGACCGGTGCTGGCCGGGCCTTCTGCGCCGGTGCTGATCTCAAGGAGCTGGCGCAGGGCAACCGGGTGGACGACCGGGAGCATCCGGAATGGGGCTTCGCCGGGATCGCACAGCACTGGATCGGTAAGCCGACGATCGCCGCCGTGAACGGGTACGCCATGGGCGGCGGCACCGAGATCATGCTGGCCTGCGACCTCGCCGTGATCGACGAGACCGCTTCGCTGGGCCTGCCGGAAGTCAAGCGTGGGCTGTTTGCAGCGGCCGGGGGAGTGATCCGGCTGCAGCGTCAGATCCCGCCGAAGATCGCCGCCGAGATCGCCCTCACCGGTGAACCCGTCAGCGCTGCCCGGGCTTACGAGCTGGGCCTGGTGAACCGGGTCGCCGCAGCCGGCACGGCGCTGGTCGTAGCGCTGGAGCTGGCCGAGAAGACAGCCCGCAACGCCCCGCTGTCGGTGCAGGAGAGCAAGCGGGTGCTGCACCAGACCTGGTCGGCCGGCTCGGACTGGGAGGCCGAGGTCTGGGCGATCAACGCCGCGGCCGTGAAAACGGTGTTCAGCAGCCGTGACGCCCGCGAAGGGCCGCAGGCGTTCGCCGAGAAGCGGGAGCCCCGGTGGGAAGGCCGCTGAGCACGGCGATCGTCGGTCTGGGCCTGACCGAGATGGGCAAGGTCTACGGGCGCTCGGCCAGTTCCCTCGCCGCCGAGGCCGTTCGCAAGGCCACGGACGATGCGGGCCTGCGGTTGAGCGATCTCGACGGGCTGCTGGTGAGCTCCGGGGTGACCCAGAGCCTGAACGTCGGCCTGGCCCAGACCCTGGCCCTGCCTGATCTGAACGTGCTCAGCCAGGTCAGCGCCTTCGGTGCGACCGCCGGGGTGATGGTGGCCCAGGCCGTGCAGATGATCGAGGCCGGAGCCGCCACCACCATCGCCTGCGTCTTCGCGGACACACCCCTGAAACCGGCCCGGAAGGCAGGCGAGGCCTGGGCCGGCAGACCCCGTGAACTCAAGGGTATGGCCGGTTGGTCCGCCTTCTCCGGCGCAGTGAATCCCACCGTCCTGTACGCCGTCTGCGCTCGCCGGCACATGGAACGCTACGGCACCACCAGCGCGCAGCTGGCCGAGATCGCCGTGGCTCAGCGAGCCTGGGCCGCGCTCAATCCGCTGGCCCAGATGCGTGATCCGATCACGGTAGATGACCACCAGGCCTCCCGCTGGATCGCCGACCCGCTGCACCTGCTCGACTGCTGCCTGGTCAGCAACGGCGCGGTCGCCGTCATCGTCAGCTCGGCCGAGAAGTCCGAGAGGCCGGTGCATGTCTGGGGCTACGGGCAGGCGCATCAGCCCCGCCGCATGCACGCCGGATCCGACTGGGGACTCCTCACCCCGGCCGGCCGATCGGGAGCGCAGGCGATGAGCATGGCCGGGATCAGTGTGGACGACGTGGACGTGGCCGAACTGTACGACTGCTACACCTACACCGTGCTGGTCTCACTGGAGGACTACGGCTTCTGCGCCAAGGGTGAAGGCGGCCCGTTCGTAGCCGACGGCCGGCTCGGGCCCGGCGGAAAGCTGGCCGTGAACACCGGTGGCGGGCAGCTGTCCGGGTACTACATGTGGGGCTTCACCCCGTTGTCCGAGGCCGTGATCCAGGCCCGCGGTGAAGGTGGCGAACGCCAGGCCCCCAGCAACGACGTCATCCTGGTCAGCGGCAACGGCGGCATCCTGGAACACCACTCGACCCTGGTCCTGAGCCCTCACCCGGGAGCCCTCCGATGACCGTGGTGCGCCGTGACCCCGCCAGCGCAGCCTTCTACGACGCCGCCGCCCAGCACCAGCTCCTGATGCGCCGCGGCCCCTCCGGCACCGTCCTGCCACCTGAGGCCCGCACCGACCCGATCAACGGCAGCCCCGACCTCGAACCGTTCATCGTCTCCGGCACCGGCACCCTGATCAGCTGGGCGATCGTCCCCGGCCAGGCCACCACCGCGCTGGTGGAGCTGACCGAAGGCCCCTGGCTCTTCGTCCGTCTCCAGGCCGATCCCGCCGTCCTGAAGGCCGGCCTAACGGTCGAGGTGTGCTTCGAAGATGCCGGGGAGAGCGTTCCGGTGTTCCGGCTCAGCTGAGGAAAGCGGCCGGAGGCATCGGCGCGGGGGCGTCGGCCGGCACGTAGGGCGCGGCCCCGCGCAGGAAGCTGCGAATGGTCTCGGCGAACAGTTCTTCCGAGCTCAGCTGGTTCGCCTTCACCGCTGCGCTCAGCGTCGGCTCGGTCTCCGGCCCGGCGTTGGCGAAGGGCTGGTTGCTGCCGTCCGGGTCACGCACCGCCTCGGTGATCGCCGCGGCCAGGGTCAGCCGGTCCACCCCGTCCAGGATCAGCACCTGCTGGTCGGCCGGCACCCCCAGCTCGGCCAGCATCTGGGCGCTGGCGTCGTAGGTGCGCACCAGCACCTCGCGCGGCATGAACTGCAGCAGGATCGGCGCGGCGTTGCGGTGGTTCAGCACACTGGCCCGGAAGCTCAGGCTGACCTGCACGAACCACTCGATCCAGGTGGGCGCCTGCTCCAGGCGGGGCAGCCGGGCCTGCAGCACGATCGCCCGGGCGATGCCCCGCATGATCTCGGCCTTGTCGGCGAAGTGGTGGTACAGCGAGGGAGCCCGGACGTTCAGCTCGCGGCTGAGCCGGGGCAGGCTGAACGCCTCGAGACCTTCCTCGTCGATGATGCGCAGCGAGGTCTCGATCACCGCGTCGTACTGGATCAGGGGCTTGGCCGGGCGAGGCATGGGAAGGATTATCCGCCGTTGCGGCTCGGACCCGGCCAAGGGGGCAACGTGGCGGGGTGATCGGTGCTGACCCGCCCGGTGAACCGGGCCGGTCGCTTCTCCAGGAACGACGTCACGCCCTCGGCCGCGTCGGCTCCCCGGCCGAGTTCGTTGATCAGCTGTGAGTCCAGGGCGTGGGCGTCCCAGGGCGAAGCCGCTCCGAGCATTGACCACAGCAGCTGCCGGGCCGCCCCGACCGCGACCGCCGAGGTGTTGTCCACGATCTCGGCAGCCCATCGGTACGCCGCGGGCAGCAGTTCGTCCTTGGCGACCACCCGGGAGACCAATCCGCCCTCGCGCGCCTCGGTTGCCCCGAAAACCCGGCCGGTGGCCACCCACTCCATCGCCTGGGAGATGCCCACCACCCGCGGCAGGAACCAGGCCGAGGCTGCTTCCGGGACCAGCCCGCGCTGGGTGAACACGAAGCCGAACCGGGCTGCTTCACTGGCGATCCGGACGTCCATCGGCAGCGTCATGGTGGCGCCGACCCCGACCGCCGGGCCGTTGATCGCCCCGATCACCGGTTTGCGGCACGAAGCAATAGCGAGCGAGACGGCACCACCAGGATCGCGGGGTACCTCGCCGATGCGCCCGAAACCGTTCAGACCTGATTGAGGACGTGTCTGCGCACTATCCGCGTCAGCCTCCAGTGAGTTGCGGGTGGCGTCGAAAGTCTCGGCTCCGAGCGCCAGGTCGGCTCCCGCGCAGAAGGCTCGCCCGCGCCCGGTGACTACCACGACCCGTACCTCGTCGTCCGCGTCGGCCCTGGCGAACGCCTCGATCAGCTCGTGGCCCATGGCCAGGGTGAAGGCGTTCAGCCGGGCCGGCCGGTCGAGCACGATCGTGGCCACGTTGTCCTGCACCGCGTACGCGATCTCCGCCATCGGATAAACCTACTTTAATTAGGTAAGGGCGGCCAGAGGTGCGCCGCAGATGACCGGATCGGTCACCGGCAGATGCCTGAAGTGACCGTGGACACATTCAACCTAAAGCATTTAGGCTCGCTGGTAGTTGCGGTGACGAGGAGGTTTCCGCCAACTGGCGCCCCTTTCCTCGTCGCTGGTTCGAGGCCCGCGAGGCCGGGCCGCGCCGTCAAGGAGGACGCCATGAGCAGCAGCGCGACCGAGCGCACCCGGTTCCTGATCGACGGTGAGTGGCGCCGCCCGCTGACCCCCGCCCCGCCGATCCCGGTGATCTCACCCTCGCTCGGACAGCAGATCGGCGTTGTCCCCGACGCCGGCGCAGAAGACGTCGACCAGGCCGTGCGCGCCGCCCGACGTTCCCTCGACGAGGGTACCTGGCGTCGGCTAAGTGCGGCTGAACGAGCCGACGTGCTGGAGAACGCGTTCAAACTGCTCGAACCCCGGCTGGACGAGATCGCACATCTGGTCACCTCGGAGATGGGTCTGCCCACATCGATCGCCGGTCAGCAGATCCCCGGTGCGCTCGCGGTGGGCCGCTACTTCCTCGATGTTGCCCGCCGGTCAACGGTTTCCGAGGTGCGCCAGACCGTCTACGGCCCGGCTGCCGTGGTGAAGGAGCCGGTCGGGGTGGTGGCCTCGATCGCCCCGTGGAACGGGCCGTTCAACATGGCGATCGCCAAGATCGTCCCGCCTCTGGTGGCCGGCTGCAGCGTCGTCTACAAGCCTGCGCCCGAAACTCCGCTCGACGCCTACTACATCGCCGAGGCGCTCGATGAGGCCGGGGTGCCTGCTGGCGTCTTCAATTACCTCACTGGCGCTCGGGCTACCGGACAGGCGCTGGTGGCCCATCCGGGCGTCGACAAGGTCAGTTTCACCGGCTCGACTGCGGTCGGCCGCGAGATCGGCCGGGAATGCGGCGGCAGCTTCAAACGCGTGCAGTTGGAGCTCGGCGGCAAGTCGGCGGCGATCGTGCTGGACGACGCCGATATCGCGACCACGATGGCCGGTCTGGCGGTCGGGACCTTCTTCAACACCGGGCAGGTGTGCGCCGCCTTCAGCCGGATCCTGGTGCCGGATCGCCGGTATGACGAGGTGATCGCCGCCTTGGTGGCCACCGCCGAGTCGTTCGTGGTCGGGGATCCTTTCGAGCCGAGGACGACCATGGGGCCGCTGGTCTCCAAGCGGCAGCAGGAGCGGGTGCTCGGGTACATCGAGACTGGAAAGGCCGAAGGTGCTCGGGTGGCGACGGGCGGGGGTGTCCCGCCGGGTCTGGAGCACGGGGCCTACGTTCAGCCGACCGTGTTCACCGATACGGACAACAGCATGCGCATCGCCCGGGAGGAGATTTTCGGCCCGGTTGCTTCGGTGCTGCGCTACCGCACGCTCGACGAAGCGGTCCGGATCGCCAATGACTCCGATTACGGTCTGCATGGTGGTGTTTTCACCGGTGACCCGGAGCGGGCGGCCGAGGTGGCCCGGAAGGTGCGGACCGGAACGTTCAGCGTCAACTCCTTCACGTACAACCACCAGGCTCCCTTCGGCGGGGTCAAGCAGTCGGGGGTCGGGCGGGACACCGGGCCGGAGGCGGTGGAGGCGTACTACGAGCTGAAGACCGTCAACCTGGCCGACGGCATGGCACCGCTGTTCGCCTGAAGGGCCGGAGGGGCTATGTCTGCATCGTCTACATCGCTGCCGCTGGAACGTCTGCGGGTGCTTGACCTGACCGAGGGTGCGGCCGAGTCGTGCGGTCAGTTGCTGGCCGACCTGGGGGCCGATGTCCTGCGCGTCGAGCCGCCGGGCGGCTCCGCCGGTCGGGCCGAGCCGATCGGCTGGGCCTTGCGCAACAACGGAAAATGTTCCCTGGATATCGATCTGAGCTCCTCGAAGGGCCGGCGAAGGCTGAACGAACTCCTGGCCGAGGCCGATCTGCTGCTGCGGTCAGAAGGCGGGATCCCGCAGACCGATGCTCATCCCCACCTGGTCGTCGTCACGATCACCGACTTCGGCCTGACCGGGCCGCGCCGGGACTGGCAGGCCACCGAGGCGACCCTGGCCGCGGCCGGGGGAGTGCTGTGCCGATCCGGCCTGCCGGGCCGAGCACCGTTGTTGCCGCCGGAAGGGCTGGTGGCGCAGACGGTCGGGGTGCACGCAGCCTGGGCGGCCCTCGTTGCCTTCGTGAAGCGGTTGCGCACCGGCCGGGGCGAGCAGGTGGACGTCTCGGCGCTGGAGGCCGTGGTGCACGGCTTCGACCCGGGATTCGGCACGCAGGGCAGCGCGGCGGCCGGCCGGGCGCAGACGTTTCCCCGCGATCGTCCGGACGCGGCGAACTTCTACCCGGTGTTCGCCTGCGCCGACGGCCACGTCCGGATCTGTCTGCTGGCCCGGCGGCAGTGGCGGGCCATGTTCGCCTGGCTGGGCGAGCCGGAGGAGTTCGCGGACGAGCGCTACGACACCATCCCGGCCCGGTTCGCGGCCTCGGACCGGCTGAACCCTTTGATCGCCAAGCTTTTCGCCGGCCGGACGCGGGCCGAGCTGGTGCAGGAGGGCGTGGGGCGGGGGATTCCGATGGCCGGGGTGCTGAGCGTGGCTGAAGTGCTGCAGGCCGAACACTTTCGGGAGACCGGGGCGCTGGCCGTCCTTGACCTGGAAGACGGCACCAAGGTCATGGCTCCGGCCGGGTCGCTGCGGGTGAACGGCCGTCGGGCCGCCTCCCCACCACCCTCCGAGTCGGCGATAACAGGCTTTCGCCAGCCACGACGTCCATTTGTCCTGCACCTACCGCCCCAGACCGAAAGTGAACCCCCGCTGGTCGGTCTGCGGGTGCTGGATCTGGGGGTGATCGTGTTCGGCGCCGAGCTGACCCGCTTGTTCGCCGACCAGGGCGCCGACGTCATCAAGGTCGAGAACCCGGCGTTCCCGGACGGTCTGCGCCAGACCCGTAAGGGCGGCGGCATGAATCCGTCGTTCGCCTGGGGTGGGCGCAACAAGCGGGGCTTGAGTCTGGATCTGCGCGCGAACGGCGAGCAGTTCCGGCAGTTGGTGGCTCGGGCAGATCTGGTCACGGCCAACTTCAAGCCGGGAACTCTTGATTCGCTGGGCCTTTCCTACGACCGACTGAGCAAGGTCAACCCCCGGATCGTGGTGTCCGAGAGCAGTGCCTTCGGCAGGACCGGTCCCTGGCGAGAGCATCTGGGCTACGGGCCGTTGGTGCGAGCGGCTTGTGGCGTGACGAGTCTGTGGCGCGACCCGGATGATCCGGACAGTTTCTGCGACGGCTCCACGGTCTACCCCGATCACATCGCCGGGCACCTGGCCGCGGTGGGCAGCCTGGCTGCGCTCATCGGGCGGGACGAGCACGGCTACGAAATCGGCCTGGCCCAGGTCGATGTGGCCCTGGCGGCGCTGGGTCCCACCCTGGCCGGAGTCGAGTCGGACAGCAGCGTGTTTCCCTGTGCGGGGCAGGATGAATGGTGTGTGATCTCGGTGCGGGGATATGCGGACCGGGCGGCCCTGCAGGTGGTGACCGGGGCGTCCGATCGTAGCGAGCTGACGGAGTGGACCCGGGTGCGCACGCCCGCCGAAGTCACGCAACTGCTGCAGAAGGCCGGTGTGCCGGCGGCCGGTATGGCGCGTCTGCCGGAACTGCTCGAGGACGAGCAGTTGGTGGCCCGGGATTCCTTTCACGAACTGGAGCATCCGCAGTTGCGGGCGCCGGTGCCGACCGGGGCCCGGATCGCCCGGTTCTCCAGCATTCCTGATCCACCGTTGCGGCCCGCTCCGATGCCGGGCGAGCACACCGACCTGATCACCGCCGAACTGCTGGGAAGCCGTCTCAAGGAGGAGAGCGCATGACCACAACGCGAGCAGACGTCCGGGACGATCTGGTCGTCGACTTCGACATCTACGACCCGGCACTGACCATGCCGGTCGACCGCATGCAGGAACGCACCGCGCAGCTGGCCGAGGCCGGTCCGGTGGTCTGGTCGTCCAGCTACGGCGGGCACTGGGTGGTCACCGGGTACGAAGAGGTGCATCAGGTGCTGCGGGATCCGGGCACGTTCTCCAGCTACCCCAACAATCTGGTCGACGCCGGGCAGGGCAAGTTCCTGCCGATCGAGCTGGACCCGCCGGTGCACACCTCCTACCGGCACGTTCTGCAGCCGCTGTTCAACCCGTCCCGGATGCGGGCGCTGGAGCCGCGCATCCGTGCGCTGGTGGTGGAGCTGATCGAGGGGTTCCAGGCCGATGGCCGGGTCGAGTTCATCGAGCGGTTCGCCCACCCGCTGCCCACCCAGGTGTTCCTGGCCCTGATGGGCTGGCCGGTCGAGGACGCCCCGCTGTTCACCGAGGCCACCGAGATCGCCCTGAACGGCCGGCCGGGCGACACCCCGGAGCAGGCCGTGCAGTCGCGGACCGAAGCCGCCCAGTCGATGTTCGGGTACTTCATGCAGGTGATCGCCCGGCGCCGGCAGCAGGCCGGCGAGACCGACGACGTCACCACCGCGATCATGCACACCCGGATCACCGACGAGGAAGGGGTCGAAAGAGACCTCACCGACGAGGAACTGGCCCGGATGTTCTTCCTGTTGCTGATCGCCGGACTGCACACCGTGCAGGGGTCGCTGGCCTGGATGATGCTGCACCTGTCCGAGGCGGACGAGCAGCGCGAGCGGATCCTGGCCGACCCCGAGGCGATCCCGGACGCGGTCGAGGAGATCCTGCGCTACGAGGCCGCGGTCTCGATGGGCCGGCGGGCCACCCAGGACGCCGAGCTGGGCGGAGTGACGGTCCGCGAGGGTGACCAGTTGCTGCTGATGCTGTGCGCGGCCAACCGGGACGAGTCCCAGTTCACCTGCCCGGCCGACCTGAAGGTGGACCGCACCCCGAACCGGCACCTGTCCTTCGGGTCCGGCCCGCACCGCTGCATCGGTTCCCACCTGGCCCGGATCGAGCTGCGGATCGCGATGGAGGAACTGCACCGGCGGATCCCCGATTACCGCCTCGACCCGGCCGACCCGGCGGTGGTCCTGCCCAGCCAGGTGCGCGGCTTCGCCCGGCTGCCGCTGCTTTTCACTCCGGTCGCGAACGATTGACCACTTCAATCTAACGGCTTAAGGTTTATGTCGAGGAGGACATTCCATGGCCAGACTCCAGGACAAGGTCGCGATCATCACCGGCGCCGGTTCCGGCCTCGGGCGCACCGCCGCCCAGCTGTTCGCGGCCGAGGGCGCCCGGGTCGTCGTGATGGACATCGACGGTGAACGGGCCGACGCATCGGTGAAACTCGTCGCCGAGCAGGGTGGTAGCGCGGTGGCGGTGCAGGCCGACACCACGATCGAGGACGACGTGGCTCGCACCGTGGCCACCGCGTTGCAGGAGTTCGGCAAGCTCGACATCATGTGGGCCAACGCCGGCATCGTCTCGCGCGGTGGGGTGCCCAGCGTGGCCGGCGGCGAGCAGGTGGCCTTCGAGGACTTCACCCTGGACGACTGGTACCGGGTGGTCAACGCCAATCTCACCGGCCCGTTCCTGTGCGCCAAACACGCGACCAAACCCTTGCGGGACAACGGAGGTGGCGCCATCCTCGTCACCAGTTCGGCCGCCTCGATGGCCGCCTACCACTCCATCCCCTCCTACTCGGCCACCAAGGCCGGGGTGAACGGCATGGTCCGGGGCCTGGCCCTGGATCTGGGGCGCTGGGGCATCCGGGTCAACGCGATCGCCCCTACGCACGGGATGTCCCCGAACTTCCTGATGGAGGCGGGCGCACCGGTGGTCGGGCGCTCGTACGAGGAAGTGGCCGGGCCCTGGGACAAGAGCGTCACCCCGATCCCGCTCAAGCTCGACCGGCCGCCCTCACTGCTGGACAACGCCAGGACCGCGCTGTTCCTGGTCTCGGACGACGCGGCCTACACCTCGGGCCAGGTCATCTCCTCGGCCGACGGCGGCACGCTGGCCCGGGTGGCCATCTGGTTCCCGGAAGACCTGGGCCAATGACCCATCTGGTGATCGACCGCGAAGCCTGCGCCGGGCACGGGCTGTGTTACGGCTCGGCTCCCGGCATCGTCGAGTCGGACGAGCAGGGCGATCCGGTGATCCTGGCCGATCCGGTGCCCTCGGGGCTGCTCGGTCAGGCCCAGCGGGTGGTGGCGTACTGCCCGGAAAGGGCCTTGGAGCTCAGAGAATGACGGATCTGCTGGAGGTCGAGGTGGTGGCCCGGGACCTGGTGGCCGACGGGGTGGTGCAGGTGACCCTGAGCGCTGCCGATGAGCTGCCCCCGTGGCAACCGGGCGCCCACCTCGATCTGCACCTCGCGCCGGGCCTGGTGCGGCAGTACTCGCTGTGCGGAGATCCGGCCGACCGCAGCGTCTTCCGGGTGGCGGTGCTGCTGGAGGAATCCGGGCGGGGAGGATCCGCGCAGGTGCACCGGCTGCAGCCCGGGCAGGTTCTGAGAACGAGCAGGCCACGTAACCACTTCGAGCTGGTGCCGGCCAAGCGCTACCTGTTCATTGCCGGTGGTATCGGGATCACCCCGATGCTGCCGATGATCGGGCAGGTCGCGGGTTCGGGTGCGCAGTGGCGTCTGGTCTACGGTGGCCGCACCCGGGCCAGCATGGCCTTCCTGAGCCAACTGCAGGAGTTCGGCGAGCAGGTGGAGATCCGGCCGCAGGACGAGACCGGTCTGCTCGATCTGGGTGAGCTCTTCAATGATCCAGACACCCTGGTCTACTGCTGCGGCCCGGAACCACTGCTCAAGGCCGTCGAAGAACGCTGCCCGCCAGGCGTTCTGCATGTCGAGCGGTTCAACCCGAAAGCGCCGCTGAGCCCGGAAGGCAGCTTTGAGGTCGAGTTCGCGAAGTCGGGCGTGAGCGTGGCCGTCGAAGCAGGTGTGAGCATCGTGGAGGCGGCCGAGGAAGCCGGCGTGCAGATCGAGACCTCGTGCCGGGAAGGAACCTGCGGCACCTGCGAATCGGTTCTGCTGGAGGGCGTGCCGGAGCACCGGGACTCGCTGCTGACCCCCGACGAGCAGGCCGCCAACGACGTGATCTTCCCGTGCGTCTCCCGGGCCCGCTCGCCCCGGCTCGTGATCGACCGCTGATCTGGAGGTAGTGATGACCGTGCAGCAACCACTGGCCGGGCGGGGTGACCGGATCCGCCGGGCCCTGGAGCACATCCGCAACGACAGCACCGACGACTACGGCCAGGTCAACGAGTTCCAGGCGAGGGAGTACACCGACCCCGAGGTGGCCCGCCGCGAGCGCGATCTGGTCTTCGGCCGGGTGCCCTCGATCGTCTGTCACGGCAGCGAGGTGCCCTGCCCGAACGACTTCATCACCCTGCAGATGCCCCGCAACCGGGTCATCGTGGTTCGCCAGAAGGACGGCACGGTCAAGACGTTCGTCAACCTCTGCCGCCACCGGGGCGCCTTGCTGGAGGAGCAGGACAAGGGCCGCTGCCGGCTGTTCTCCTGCGGCTACCACCGCTGGTCCTACGACACCGACGGCTCGCTGCGGGCGATCACCCGGGACAACACCTTCGGTGAGGTGGACCGCTCGCAGTACGGCCTGATCGAGCTGCCCACCGAGGAACGGCACGGCTTCGTCTGGGTGGTCGACGATGCTTCGGCCGCCATCGACGTCCAAGCCTGGCTGGGCCCGGAGATGGACTCCGTTCTGGACGGTTACGGTCTCGGTGACCTGATCGCCGTTCGCTCGGAGGGGTTCGACGAGCCGGTGAACTGGAAGATCATGCAAGACGCGTTCCTGGACGGCTACCACATCCAGTACGCGCACCCGAACACCGCCGGAAAACTGATCCACACCAACGTGATGGCCGCCGAGGACTTCGGCCGGCACGTGCGGTTCATCGCTCCGCGCAAGAGCATCGACAAGTACCTGGAAGAAGCTCCGGCCGCCGACGAGGACCTGTCCCGGCACGTCACCGAGACGCACTTCCTGCTGCCGAACAGCACGTTGCTGCGCCAGCCGGACCATTTCCAGCTGCTCACCTTCCGCCCGCACCCCGGCGACCCGGGGCGCAGCCGGATGGAGATGCGGCTGATCGTGCCCACGGTCGAGGCCTCCGGGATGAGCGAGGAGCGCTGGAACCACCTGTGGGAGAAGAACTGGAAGATCCTGATCGCGGTGCTGCACAACGAGGACTTCCCGCTGCTGCGCAGTTCCCAGGCCGGGCTGGCCAGCGCCGATGCCGGCGGCATGCTGCTGGGCCGCAACGAGTTCGTCAACCAGGTGTTCCGGCGTGAACTGCGGAAGCTGATCTCATGATCGACCTGGAATGGGCCGGCTCTTCACTGGAGTCGGACGCGCTGGCCGAGATGCTGCAGGCGGCCGCGCAGGCCGATGCCGAGGCGGGCTTTCCCCAGCTGTCCGCGCACGATCCGTTGCCGCCCGGAACGACCCAGTTGCTGATCTGGTTGCTGCCGGACGAGCGCACCGAACTCGTGGAGCCCAGCCTGGCCGCCTACCTGCGGGTCGAGCCGGTGGGCGAGGGGGTGGCCGAGTTGTCGTACGTGGTCCGGCCGGAATACCGCTCGCGGGGCATCACCACGCTGGCGCTGGAGAAGATCGGCCTGGGTCTGGACGACCCCGGCGGCTGGCAGGGCACCGGAGCGCGGAGCCTGCGGATCTGGGCCAAGGCCAGCCATCCGGCCGCGTTGCGGATGTCGTTGCGATTCCGGCAGCTCGGCATCCGGACCGGGGCGCGGCGGTGGCAGCTGGTCATCCCGCTCAAGGCCGGTCGCGAGATCGACCCCGGTGCTTCGGCGACTATGGACGTTCACTCGTCTGCGGAGCCGGAGGGCCCCTTGGGCAGGTGGCCGGGTGCGCACAAGCTACTGGCTGCTGACGGTGCGCTCTGGTGGCGAGAAGATCCCGGTGAACCCACCGAGTACGGGGACGCGGGCCGCATCCTGGCGATCGAGGGGGCCCATCAGCGCGAGCTTCTGGTCGCGGTTCTGGAACGACTGCGCGACGGCGGCCGCCGGGCCGCCTTGATCACCCTGGACGCCTACGACCCGCTGGTGCCCGAAGCGCTCGCTCTCGGGTTCATGCACGACCAGACGGACGTCCTTTACACGGTGGGTGCCCGATGATCCCCGATGACTTGCTCGCGGTGGTGGAACATCACGGTCAGGCGGTGGCCCGGGGCGAGGACCGTGCGGTGCTCGCGGACTTCCGTCAGGACCGGATCGGGCAGTTGGTGGCCTCGGCCCGTCCGCCTCGGGAGATGAATGCGGCGCAGGTTCTGGGCGTGGAACCAGGTCCGGTCGAGGGGCAGTACACGGCGCACATCCGTTACACCGGGGCGGGCGGGGACGAGGCGATCTTCCGCAGCCGCTGGATTTTCGTGGACGACGCCTGGCGGGTCACGAACGTGCGGAACGTGCCGGACACTCCACCGCGCTGGCCGGACCCGGAGCCCGATCAGCTGGAGGCTGCGCACTGGCAGGGCCTGGAGCGCGGCGAGCTACGGCTGCAACATTGCCCGGCCTGCGGTACTTGGATCTGGGCGCCGCGGCCGATCTGCCCTACCTGTCATCGGGCCCGGCCGCTGTGGGAAGAAGTCGAGCCCCACGGCACGGTGTTCGCGTGGACGCGCACCTGGCAGCCGTTCGATCCGGTGGTCACCGGGCACCTGCCTTATGTGGTGGTGAACGTCGAGCTGGCGGGCGCGGGTGGGCGGCGGCTCATGGGAGTGCTTTTGGACGGGGACCGCGCCGACGTACGCATCGGCACCACGGTGCACGGAGAGTTCGACAACGGGCTGCTGCGCTGGCGCCTGGAGGCAGCATGAGCGGCTTCCAGGGCGCGGCCGCGGTGGTCGGCGCGGCCAACACGCCCTTGCACAAGCGCGGCACCAGCGCGAAGACCTCGCTGGAACTGACCCTCGAAGCCATTCTGGCCGCCGCCGAGGACGCCGGGGTGGACCCGCACGACATCGACGGCTTCAGTTCCTACGCCGCCGACGACAACGAGGGCCTGGCCGTCGGGGCGGCCCTGGGGGTACGGGAGATCCGCTGGTCCACCCTGGTCTGGGGCGGAGGCGGCGGCGGAGTCAGCGCAGCCGTCAACGCCGCCGCGGCCGCTGTGGCCAGCGGACAGGCCGAGATGGTGGCCGTCTACCGCGGCCTGTCCGAGGCCGACGCGGGCCGGCAGAGCTACCGCAAGGGACACCTGGGCCCGCTGTACGGAGCGCACGGCATGCTCGTCCCGGCCCAGGTCTGTGCCCTGCGCACGCAGCGGATGATCGAGGTCGACGGCGTCCCGGCCGAGGCGCTGGAAGCGTTGGTGGCCGCGGCCTACCACCACGCCCAGACCAACCCCGCCGCCGTCGCCTACGGCAAACCGCTCGACCCGGCCGTCTACGCCGACTCCCGGATGATCTCCGAGCCGCTGCGGCTGTACGACTGCTCCCGGGAGAACGACGGCGCCGGAGCAGTGCTGGTGACCACCGCCGAGCGCGCCCGGAGACTGCGCCGCCCGCCGGCCTACGTGCTGTCGGCCGTGCAGGGCAGCGGGCCCGGCTGGTTCGAGTCTGCCGAGAACGAGGACACCTACACCAGTGCGGGCTTTCACCCGGCAATGGTGGAACGGCTCTGGCGGGGAGCCGGGATCGGGCCCGGAGACGTGGACGTGGTGCAGGTCTACGAGAACTTCTCCGGCCCGGCCGTGGCCTCGCTGATCGACCTGGGCCTGGTCCCACCGGGCCCGGACGCCACCAAGGTGCTGCACCGCGACAACCTGCTGGCCCCGCACGGTGCCCTGCCCCTGAACACGGCCGGCGGCAACCTCGCCGAAGGCTTCGTGCACGGCATCGGCCTGGTGGTCGAGGCGGTCCGGCAGATCCAGGGCCGCTCGCCGAACCAGGTGCCCGGTGCCGCGATCTCCCTGCTCCTCGGTGGGCCGATGGCGCCGCTGGTCAGCGCCACGCTCTTCGGTTCCGCCGCCACACTTTCCTGAAGGACAGCGCAACGACGCGTGAGGAGTTCCGATGGGTACCTCGGTCGGCTCGGCCCTGAACTGGTGGGCCCGCACCAAAGGCAGCAGCCCGGCACTGGTCTTCGCCGAGGACTCGGTGGACTACCGGACTCTGCGGGACTGGTCCGGGGCCGTGGCCCGCACCCTGCACGAGCGTGGGGTGGGCGAGGGCGAACGCGTGGGCCTGCTCGGCGGCAACACGGCGGCCTGGGCGGCCACGGCGTTCGGGGTGATGAAGGCGGGCGCGGTGCTGGTCCCGCTCAACCCCCGGCTGGTGGCCGAGGAGCTGGCCAAGCTGCTGGGTGATTCGGGCACGACCCTGGTTCTCGCCGAGCGGCAGTACCTGCCGGTGCTGGAGGAGGTGCGCGGCGCCGGGCTGGTCTTCGACGTCCATGCTCTGGAGGATCTGGCCGCCCTGAGAGGTGGGCCCGCAGACTCGTTCCGGATCGACCGGGCCCCGCACGAACCGGTCGCGCTGCTGTTCACCAGTGGCTCCACCGGTCTGTCGAAGGGCGTGATCTGCACCAACCGCACGTTGCTGGACATCGTGTTCGAGGCCTCCTTGTGCGAGGAGGGCCTGCGCCCGGGCGGCAGCAGCCTGCTTCTGCTGCCGCTGTGCTTCACCCCGGGGCTGGTGTGGGGTCTGAGCATGCAGGTGGTGCTGGGCGGCACGCTGGTGGTCGAGGAGAAGCTGGATCCCTCGCGGGCGGTCCGGCTGATCGAGAAGCACCGGATCGGGACGATGTTCGGGGTCCCGCTGATCTACGAGTCGCTCTCGCGAGCGCCCGAGTTCGCCGATGCCGACCTCTCGAGCGTGCGTACCGCGGTGATCGGTGGTGCCGCGGTGTCGACGCGACTGCTGGCCGCCTGGGGTGCCAAAGGTGTGAAGCTACGGCAGATCTACGGGATGACCGAGGCCGGTGGGGTGGCGACCGCGACCTGGCCGTCGGAGGCCGAGAGTCATCCGGGCTCGTGCGGCAGCGGTTCGGCCTTCACCGAGCTGAAGGTGGTCCGTCCGGACGGCAGCGACTGCGATCCGGGGGAACCGGGTGAGATCCTGCTGCGCGGACCGGGTGTCACCCCCGGCTACTGGGAGGACCCGGTCACCACCGGGCAGGCCTTCCGCGACGGCTGGCTGCACAGCGGCGATCTGGGGGTCTGCGACGCCGAGGGCCGGCTGACCTTTCTGGACCGGATGAAGGATCTGATCATCTCCGGCGGGATCAACATCTCGCCGGTCGAGATCGAGCAGGCGATCAGCACCATCCCGGGGGTGAGCGAGGTGTCGGTGATCGCGGCCCGGGACGAGCGGTTCGGGGAGACCCCGGCCGCGATCGTGGTGGCCGAAGGGCTGAGCGAGAGCGAGATCGTCCAGGCCTGCAACCGCAAGATGGCCGACTACAAGGTGCCCCGGTACGTGATCGTCCGGGCCGACGCCCTGCCGCGGCTGCCCAGCGGCAAGATCTCCAAACGGGCTGTGCGGCAGGAGTATGCCGACATCGCCGACCAGCAGCCCCGCGTCCGCTGAACCCTTGGGAGGAAGTTCGATGCAGACCGATCTCTACGAGGCCGACCACGAGGACTACCGCCGCACCGTGCGGGCCTTCATGGAGCGGGAGGTGGTGCCCAACCTGGAGAAGTGGGACGCCCAGCGGGAGGTCGACCGCGAGACCTGGCGCCGGGCCGGTGCGGCCGGGCTGATCGGTCTGCAGGTGCCCGAGGAGTACGGCGGGCCGGGTGTGAGCGACTACCGCTTCCGGTTCGTGCTGTGCGAGGAGGTGGCGCGGGTCGGTGCGTCGTCGTTGCAGTCGTCGTTCGCCACCAACGACGACATCGTGCTTGGCTATCTGCTGGGCCTGGGCACCCCGGATCAGAAGGCGCGGTGGCTGCCGGGTTTCGCCACCGGTGAGACGATCGGCGCGATCGCCATGAGCGAGCCCGGCGCCGGCAGCGACCTGCGAGGCATCACCACCTCGGCGGTGCGTGAGGGCGATCACTGGGTGATCAACGGCTCGAAGACGTTCATCACCAACGGGATCCTGGCCGACCTGGTGATCGTGGTGGCCCGCACCGACCCGGCCGGCGGCAGCGACGGGTTCAGCCTGTTCGTGGTGGAGCGCGGCACCGCGGGTTTCGAGCGCGGGCGCAAGCTGGACAAGGTCGGCCTGGCCGCGCAGGACACGGCCGAGCTGTTCTTCGAGAACGTCCGGGTGCCTTCGGACTGTCTGCTGGGGCCACTGGGTGAGGGACTGCGCCTGCTGATGCGTAACCTGCCCCGCGAGCGGATGGGGATCGCCGTGGCCGCGCAGTGCTCGGCCGAGGCCGCCTTCGGCTGGACGCTGGAGTACGTGAGGCAGCGCCAGGCTTTCGGCCGGCCGATCGCGCAGTTCCAGACGGTCGGGCACACCCTGGCCGATTTGCGGACCCACCTCGAGGTGACCCGGGCCTACCTGGACCGCTGTGTGCGCGAACTGAACCGGGGCACGCTGAGCGCGGTGGATGCGGCCAAGGCCAAGTGGTGGGCGACCGACGTGCAGTGGAAGATCGTCGACACCGGGGTGCAGTTGCACGGCGGCTACGGCTACATGAGCGAGTACCCGATCGCCAAGGCCTTCGTGGATGCCCGGGTGCAGCGGATCTACGGCGGCACCAACGAGATCATGGCCGAGATCGTCAGCCGCGACCTCACGCGCTCGTGAGGATCGGCCGGGCCCGGACCGTGATCGACAGGACGGCGGCGATCAGGCAGAGCGCGGCGCCGGACCACCAGGCGTAGGTGTAGGTGCCGAAGGTGTCGCGGATGACGCCTGCGCCCAGCGCGGCCGCGGCCGCACCGAGCTGGTGGGAGGCGAAGACCCAGCCGAACACGATCGTCCCCTGCTCCTTGAAGATCTCCCGGCACAGGGCCGCGGTCGGGGGCACCGTGGCCACCCAGTCCAGGCCGTACACCACGATGAACAGCACCATGCTGGGGTGGACGCGATCGGCCAGGAGCCAGGGCAGCATCACCAGCCCGACGCCCCGGAACGCGTAGTAGGCCACCAGCAGCAGCCGCGGGTCGACCTTGTCGGTCAGCCAGCCCGAGGCGATCGTGCCGATGATGTCGAAGACCCCGACCACCGCGAGCAGGCCCGCCGCGGTGGTGGCCGGCATGCCGTGATCGTGGGCGGAAGGGATGAAGTGGATCCCGATCAGGCCGTTGGTGGTGGCCCCGCAGATCGCGAACGCAGCCGCCAGAGCCCAGAACGAACGATGGCGGGCGGCCAGCAGCAGCCCGCCGATCGCCCGGCCGCTGCTCGCACTGCGCGCCGGCGCCACATAGCCAGGGCCCGCGCCGTAGGGCCGCACCCCGCGGTCCTCGGGGTGATCACGCAGGACCAGCCAGACCAGCGGGACGGCCAGCAGCGCGGCCGCGGCCACCACCAGCGAGGCCGGCCGCCAGCCGGTGTTCTCGGCCAGCGCGGTGACCGGCGGCAGGAAGATCAGCTGACCGGTCGCCGAGCCGGCGGTGAGCACACCCATCACCAGGCCGCGCCGGTTCACGAACCAGCGGTTGGCCACGGTCGCGGCGAACACCAGCGCCATCGAGCCGGTACCCAGGCCGATAAGCAGCCCCCAGAAGACCAGCAGCTGCCAGGACGCCGTCATCACCACACTGCCCCCGGCGCCCAGCGCGACCAGCGTGAGGGCGCAGGCCACCACCTGGCGGATCCCGAACCGGTCCATGAGGGCGGCCGCGAACGGCGCGGTCAGGCCGTACAGCACCAGGTTGATGCTCACCGCCAGCGACATCACGCTCGTGGACCAGCCGAACTCCTCGTGCAGCGGCACCATCAACGCACCCGGCGCGGCCCGGAACCCGGCCGCGCACAGCAGGGCGACGAAGGCCACCGCGGCCACGCCCCAGGCGGGGTGGAAACGACGCTGCACGATAGACCTAGCCTTCTTCAGGGGAGCCAGAGCGCGGGTAGCGTAGCTCTTTCGGGGCGGCCTTCACCCTTCTGCTCGCGCAGATACCGGCCTGATCGTCACCGGGATGCCGTTCATCTGAACGGTTCCCGACAGCGGGTCCAGCACGGTGGCGTCGGTCAGGGTGTTGCTGTTGACGCCGGGCTTGCGGGCGGCCACCCGCAGCCGGGCATGCGGGTCGTCGTGACCCCAGCCGTGGCCCAGCGAGCACACCCCGGGCGGAACCTCGTCGGTGATGGTGACCGGCACGCGGATCTGGCCGGCTGCCGAGGTGAGCACCGCATCGGTGCCGTTCTCGATTCCGTGAGCAGAAGCGTCCTCTGGTGAGAGATGGAGGGTTGAGCGGTCCTTGCCCTTGGCCAGCGGTGAGACGTTGTGCAGCCAGGAGTTCTTCGATCGCAGGTCGCGCCGGCCCACCAGCACGAGCCTGCCCGGTTCCGGGGGTTCGAGGGTGGCCAGAATCGTCGGTGGAGTCAGTTCGATGGTGCCGGAGGGAGTGCGAACCACTTCGTTCAGGCGCGGTTGCAGGGCGCCGAGGTCGATGCCGTGCGGCGCGTCGAGAATCTTGGCCAGGGTGAGCCCGTCGGGGCGGTGGCCGAACTGGTCGCCGTACGGGCCGGAGCGAATCCGCAGATCCAGCAACTGCCTTGGGCCGGAGGGCTGCTCACTGTGCGGCTGCGCTTCGCTGAACCTCGCGATCGATTTCGACAGGGCTTGCGCGAGTTCGGTCTCCAGTTCGGCGGAGGTGATGCTCCGGCCTTCGTAGATTGCGCACAGGCGCAGCAGGATCTCCCATTCGCTGAGCGCATTTTCGGGCAGTGCGCGGGCGGGTTCGGAGAAGCGGGCGAAGTTGCGCTGGCCCATCGGCAGCAGGGCCATGTCGAAATGGTCGCGGGTGAGCAGGCCCGGCGGCGGAAGAATCACGTGGGCGTGCCGGGTGGTCTCGTTCAGGTACGGGTCGACGCAGATCAGTGCGTCGAGATGGGCCAGCGCGGTCTGGATCCGGGCCGAGTCCGGGAACGAGCGGGCCGGGTTGCCGGCATAGGTGATCAGCCCACGGACTCGTCCCGGGCCCGGCGTGAGGATCTCCTCGGCCAAGGCGGCGACCGGGAATTCGCCGAGCACTTCGGGATGCCCGGAGACCCGGGTGCGATACCTGCCCACCGTGAAGGGTTCGGCCGGGCCACGGGGCGCTCTGGTGGTGGGCCCGCCGCTGACCGGTCGCGGGAAGAGCATCCCGCCGGGCCGGTCCAGGTTTCCGGCCAGGACGTTGACTGCCTGCAGCGCCCAGCAGGTCAGGGTGCCGTGCTGGTTGAGGGTGGTGCCGAGCCGGCCGTAGACGGCTGCGCGTTCGGTCTGCAGCAGGTCACGGGCCAGGTTCTCGATCAGGGACGCTTCGACCCCGCAGATCCCGCTGCTCACCTCGGGCGTCCAGGCGGCTACGGCGGTGCTCAGTTCGGCCAGGCCGGTGGTTCTTTCCGGGGTGACGTTCAGGGTGGTCAGCACCTGCAGCACGGCCAGGAGCAGGAAGAGATCGGTCCCGGGGCGCACGGCGAGGTGCTGATCGGCGACTGCGGCCGTGGCGGTCGCGACCGGGTCGATCACCACCAGGCGTCCCTTTCGCCGGCGCAGGGCCTTGAGGTGGCCCCGGTAGTCGGGGGCGGCGCCGATGCTGCCGTTGGAGACCAGGGGATTGGCGCCGATCACCACGAGCAGGTCGGTGTTGGCCAGGTCGGGCACCGGGATGCTGCTGGGTTCACCGAACAGCATGGCTGCGGCGACGTTCTGGGGCAGCTGATCCATCGTGGCGGGCGAGTAGTTCTGGATGCTGCCGAGGGAGCGGGCCAGGCGGGTGGCCAGCAGGGAGAAGGCGACGTTGTGGCCGGTCGGGTTGCCGGTGTACGCGGCCACGGTGTTGCGGTCGCTGCTCAGCAGCGGGGTCAGCAGGTCGCGGACCGCCGCGAAAGCCTCGTCCCAGCTGACCTCCTCGAATGCCTCACCGTGTCTGACCAGCGGGGCGGTGAGCCGGTCCGGATCGTCGTCGACTGCGCCGAGTGAGGCGCCCTTGGGGCACAGGAAACCCTGGGAATAGACGTCGTCCGGGTCGCCGCGGACCGACAGCACCTCCTCATCCGGGCCGAGCGTCACCGAAAGGCCGCACATGGCCTCGCAGAGCGGGCATCCCCGGAGCACCGTGCGGGACACGCTGTCTCCTTTCCGGTTCACCGTTGCAGCCAGTCGCTGAGAACGGCTGTGGTGTCGGCGTCCGGGCGTGGCGGAGCGCCCGGCTTCGAGCGGGAGAAACGGGGTGCCGGGCCGGGCTGGCGAACTCCGTCGATCTCGACGAACGTGCCCCGGGCGGTGAGGTGTTCGTCCTCCAGAGCCTCGGACATCGACAGCACGGGTGTGACGCAGGCGTCCGTTCCCTGGAAAAGCTCGGCCCAGTGGTCGCGGTCGTGCCGGGCGAAGGCTTCTTCGAAACGGCGGCGCAGGATCGGCCAGCCGGCGCGGTCGTTCTGGTCGGGTAGATCGCTGAGACCCAGACCTTTGACGAGCTCGGCGTAGAACTGCGGCTCGATCGCCCCGACCGCGACATGCCGGCCGTCGGCGCAGGTGTACGTGTCGTAGAACGGAGCGCCACCGTCCAGCAGATTCGTCCCTCGCTCGTCCTGCCAGTCGCCGCTCGCGCGCATCGCCCAGATCATCTGCATGAGCAGGGTACTGCCGTCGACCATCGCCGCATCCACCACCTGCCCCTGCCCGGAGTCCTGACGCTCCAGCAAGGCCGCCAGCACGCCCACCACCAGGAACATCGAGCCCCCACCGAAGTCGCCGGCCAGGTTCAGCGGGGGCACCGGACGCTCCCCGGCCCGGCCCACGGCATGCAGCGCGCCGGTCAGCGAGATGTAGTTGATGTCGTGACCGGCCTGGTGCGCTCGCGGGCCGTCCTGACCCCAGCCGGTCATCCGCCCGTAGACCAGCCGCGGATTCCGGGCCCGGCATTCGTCCGGTCCCAGGCCCAGGCGCTCGGTGACGCCTGGGCGCAGGCCCTCCAGCAGCACGTCGGCTCGCTCGGCCAGCTCCAGCAACGTCGCGCGGCCGGTGGGCGATCTCAAGTCCAGCGTGATCGCGCGCCGCCCTCGTAACAGCTGCTCGGGCGGGGCGCCGGGCCGGTCTATGCGCACCACGTCGGCGCCCAGGTCGGCCAGGATCAGACCGGCGTGCGGCACCGGGCCGATGGCGGCCAGTTCGAGCACCCTGATTCCGCTGAGCGGTCCTTGCTTGTGCATTTACCGGCTCCTTCGCTGGACTGGCGGTGCGAGGATCGCTGAGTGGAGATCCGTCATCTGCGGTACTTCGTCGCGGTCGCCGATGCCGCCGGTTTCACCAGGGCCGCCGAGCAGCTCGGCATGGCCACGTCCCCGCTCAGCCGCCGTATCCGGGAGCTGGAGAAAGAGCTGGGCGCCGAGCTGTTCGTGCGCGACTACCACCGGGTCTCGCTGACCCCGGCCGGTGAGCGGCTGCTGGTCCCGGCCCGTGACGTGGTCGAACGGTTCGACGCCCTGCCGGCCCTGGTGCCGCCGCAGCAACCGCAGGGGCTGATCGTCGTCGGCACCGCTCCCGAGGTCTCGCCGGACCTGCGCAGCCGGTTCACCACGCTGGTCCGCGAGCAGCAGCCGGGTCTGCGGGTGCGGCACCGGCCGGGCAGCACGGCGCCGCTGCTGCGGGCGGTGGTCAAGGGCGAGGTGGACCTGGCCTTCGTGCACGGGCTCGTCGAGGAGCCCGGGCTGAGCGTGGTGCCGGTGGAGTCGCAGCCGCTGCGGGTGGTGGTCGCGGCCGGGACCGGCTTCGACGAGCGGGAGTCGCTGGAGCTGACCGAACTGGCTCATCTGCCGTACACCTTTCTGCGGGCGACCTCGGCTCCGTACGTTGCGCAGATCGCCGACAGCCTGCTCAGCCGCTACGGGGTCAGCGGCCGGCTGCCGGTGCCGACCGGGCACGCCGATCTGGTGCCGATGGTCTCAGCCGGTGAGGCCTTCACCATCTGCGGTGCGAGGTTCGGCGCGACCAGGAACGCCTTTCTCGGAGAACCGGTGCTCATGTTGCCTTTCGACGACGGCCGGCTGCGGCTGGTGACCAGTGCCGTCTGGCGCACCGGGCACGCTCCGGGTTCTCTGGCCGCCCTGGTCGCCGCCCTGGCAACACTACCTAAAGGTAATAGATAAATGTTAGCTTGGTGGCCGCGGTCAGCCGCACACATACGGGAGGCGCAATGACGCGAGATGCCGTAATCGTCGAGGCCGTCCGGACTCCGGTCGGCAAACGCAACGGCGGGCTGTCCGGGGTGCACCCGGTCGATCTTTCCGCCCACATGCTCACCAGCCTGGCCGAACGCGCCGGGCTGGACCCGGCCCAGGTGGACGACGTGATCTGGGGCTGCGTCTCGCAGGCCGGTGAACAGACCCTGGACATCGCCCGCACCGCAGTCCTGGCCGCGGGCTGGCCGGAGTCGGTACCCGGAGTGAGCATCGACAGGCAGTGCGGATCATCGCAGCAGTCGGTGCATTTCGCCGCCGCCGGGTTGATCGCCGGGCAGTACGACGTGGTGGTGGCCGGCGGTGTCGAGTCGATGAGCCGGGTACCGATGGGCTCCTCCTCGGCCGGGCAGGATCCGCTGGGCCCGCAGTTCCTGGCCCGCTACGGTGCGGCCCCGAACCAGGGGACCGGTGCGGAGATGATGGCCGAGCGCTGGGGCCTGACCCGCGCCCAGCTCGACGAGTTCGCCCTGGCCTCGCACGAGAAGGCCGCCGCCGCGCAGGACTCCGGCCGTTTCCAGGCCCAGATCGCCCCGGTGGGCACGGTCAGCCAGGACGAGGGCATCCGGCGGGGTGGCACCCTCCAGGCCCTGGCCGGGCTGAAGACCCCGTTCCAGCCCGACGGGGTGATCAGCGCGGGCAATGCCTCGCAGATCTCGGACGGCTCGGCGGCGCTGCTGATGACCACCAGCGACAAGGCCCGCGAGCTCGGTCTGAAACCGATCGCCCGGGTGCACACCGCGGTCCTGGCCGGCGCCGATCCGGTGATCATGCTGACCGCGCCGATCCCGGCCACGCACAAGGCCCTGCGCAGGTCCGGGCTGAAGATCGACGAGATCGGTGCTTTCGAGGTCAACGAGGCCTTCGCCCCGGTCCCGCTGGCCTGGCTGGCCGAGACCGGCGCCGACCCCAAGGCGCTGAACGCCAACGGCGGCGCGATCGCGCTGGGGCATCCCCTCGGCGCCTCCGGAGCCCGGCTGATGACCACGCTGGTGCACCACCTGCGCGACAACGGCATCCGCTACGGCCTGCAGACCATGTGCGAAGGCGGCGGCCAGGCCAACGCCACCATCCTCGAACTGCTTTCCTGACGAAGGAGATCCGTGGACATCGCAGGATCGGTTGCCTTGATCACCGGCGGCGCCTCCGGCCTCGGCCTGGCCACCGCCCAGGAACTGCTCGCCGCCGGCGCCGCGGTGGTGCTGCTCGACCTGCCGGGCTCGGACGGTGCCGCCGTGGCCGGCAAACTCGGCGACCAGGCCGTGTTCGTGCCGGGCGATGTCCGCAGCGAGGACGACGTGCGGGCCGCGCTCGAGGCCGCGGCCGGGCTGGGGACCCTGCGCGTGGCCGTGAACTGCGCCGGAACCGGCAACGCGATCAAGACCGTGGGCAAGGACGGGCCGTTCCCGCTGCCGGACTTCACCCGGATCATCGAGATCAACCTGATCGGCACCTTCAACGTGATCCGGCTGGCCGCCGAGCGCATTGCCGCGGCCGAACCGGTGGCGGGGGAGCGCGGGGTGATCGTGAACACCGCCTCGGTGGCGGCTTTCGACGGCCAGATCGGGCAGGCCGCCTACTCCGCCTCCAAGGGCGGCGTGGTCGGGATGACCCTGCCGGTCGCCCGCGACCTGGCCCGCCTGCAGATCCGGGTGGTCACCATCGCGCCAGGCCTCTTCGACACCCCGCTGCTGGGATCACTACCAGAGGACGCTCGACGCTCGCTGGGCGAGCAGGTGCCCCACCCGGCGCGGCTGGGTTCCCCGGCCGAGTACGGCGCTCTGGCCGCCCACATCGTGGCCAACCCGATGCTCAACGGCGAGACCATCCGGCTCGACGGCGCGATCCGGATGGCTCCCCGCTGAGCCCGCTGAACCCGTTGACCAGCGACCTGAAGATCCCCGCCACCGACGTCACGCTCGCCGCCGACCACTGGGGAGACCCGGCCGACCCACCGGTCGTGCTGCTTCACGGGGGTGGCCAGACCCGACACTCCTGGCGGCAGACCGGCCGGGAACTGGCCGCCTCCGGCTGGTACACCCTCAGCGTCGACCTGCGCGGTCACGGAGACAGCGGCTGGTCCCCGGACGGCGTCTACGGCATGGACCGGTTGGCCGGTGACGTCCGGGCGCTCACCGAGTTCCTGGGCCGGCCGCCGGTCCTGATCGGCGCCTCGATGGGCGGCAACGCCTGCCTGGCCGCGCTCGGCCGGCAACCGGACCTGGCTCTGGGACTGGTGCTGGTCGACGTCTCACCGTTCTTCCAGCCCTCCGGAACCGACCGGATCCGCGCCTTCATGGCCTCCCGCCCGGACGGCTTCGCCGACCTGGACGAGGTGGCCGACGCGGTGGCCGCCTACCTGCCGCACCGGCCCCGGCCGAAGAACCTGGACGGGCTGCGCAAGAACCTGCGCGAGCGCAACGGGCGCTTCTTCTGGCACTGGGATCCGGCCCTGATGCAGCCGCCCACCGAGCACGCCGTGCAGCGTGACCCGATGATCGACTCCGCCCGGCTCGGCGCCGCCGCATCCGCGCTGCGCGTCCCGACGCTGCTGGTGCGGGGCGGGTCCTCGGACGTGCTCAGCGTGGGCGATGCCCAGCGCTTCCTGGAACTGGTGCCGCACGCCGAGTTCTGCGACGTGGCGGGCGCGCACCACATGGTCGCCGGGGATGACAACGCCGTGTTCGACCGGCTGATCGGCGGCTTCCTGGAACGCCGGATCCGCAGCCGGCTCAGCGCATGGACAGACCACCGTCGACCGTGAGCGTGCTGCCGGTCGTGTAGCTGGAGGCGTCGCCGGCCAGGAACAGCAGGGCCGCATCGAGTTCGCGCTGGGTGCCCAGCCGTCCGAGCGGGCTGCGGGACCTCAGCACCCCCTCCAGCCGCTCCGGATCGATCTGCGCGGTCATCTCCGAGGCGAAGTAGCCCGGCGCCAGCGCGTTCACCCGGATCCCCAGCCGGCCCGACCACTGCTGGGCCAGGTCCCGGGTCAGGCCGATCAGCCCGGCCTTGCTGGCCGAGTACGCCGCCTGCGGAGCCCACGACGGCATCAGGCCCAGCACACTGGCCACGTTCACGATGCTCGAGCCCGGTCGCATCACCCGGGCACAGGCCTGAGCCGCCCAGTAGGCACCGTGCAGGTTGACGTCGACCACCTGCCGGAACTCCTGCGGCGTCTCCTTCAGCGCGGGGACGGCGGCACCCAGGCCTGCGTTGTTCACCAGAATGTCCAGCCGGCCGCAGGTCTCGATCACGAAAGCGGCCAGCGCCTCGCACTGCTGGGGATCCGTGACATCGGTGACCTTCGAGGAAGCGGCGCCCCCGGCGTCCTCAATTTCGCTCGTGACCTTCGCCAGCAGGTCTTCGCGCCGCGCGGCCAGGACAACTCTCGCCCCGGCCCCGGCCAGAGTGCGCGCGAAGCCATGCCCCAGGCCCGAACTGGCGCCCGTGACCACCGCGACCTTGCCGTCCAGCCGGAACCAGCGGGTGGGGTCCTCGAGCGTCACCGGGTGGCTTCCCGGACCCGGCGGGCAGCCCGCTTCGCGATCGACATGCGATGCGTCTCCGAAGAACCGTCGTAGATCCGAAACGCCCTGATGTCCGCATAGATCCGGCCCAGGACGAGCTCTTCGCTGGTGCCCATGCCGCCGGCCAGCTGCACCGAGCGGTCCACCACCCGGGCCGTGGCCTCACTGATGAAAACCTTGGCCCGCGAGGACTCTTCCGTACCCTTGGCGCCAGTGGCCAGTTGCCACGAGGTCTGCCACAACAGCGCCCGGGATGCGGCCAGGTCGATCTCGTTGTCGGCGATCATCTGCTGTGCCATGCCCAGATCGGCCAGACCGGAGCCGAACAGCTCCCGCCGGGTGGCCCGCTGCAGGGCGATGCCGTGCGCCCGCCGGGCCGCCCCCAGCCAGCGCATGCAGTGCGTCAGCCGGGCCGGTGCCAGCCGGGCCTGCGCATACCGAAAGCCCTCACCCGCCCGGCCGAGCACCGAGTCCGCGCCGACCACCACGTCCTCAAGCACGATCCGGCAGTGCCCGCCGAGCGTGGTGGAATCGATCGTGCGGGCGTGCCCGGCCTGCTTCCACCCAGGCGTATCGGTGTCCACCAGGAACATGGTCGCGCCGTCGCCGTCCCGGGCCATCACGATCGCGAACGCGGCCCCGTCGGCCCCGGTGATCAGATGCTTCTCGCCGTTGATGATCCAGCGCTCGCCGTCGCGCCGGGCCGTGGTGGCCAGCGCCGACGGGTCGGAACCGGCCCCCGGCGGGGGCTCGGTCATCGCGAAACAAGACCTGATCCGGCCCTGCGCAAGTGGTTTCAGGTAACGCTCGCGTTGTTCCGGGCCGGCGGCCAGGTGCAGCAGGTGCAGGTTGCCCTCGTCCGGAGCCGAGCAGTTCAGGGCCAAGGGACCGAGCAGGCTGGTGCCGGCCTCCTCCAGCAGGACCGCGACCTCGTCGAAACGGAATCCGCCTCCGCCCAGTTCGGCCGGTGCCTGCGGGGCCCAGATCCCGGCCTGCCGCGCTGCGGCCTGCAGGTCGCGGCGCAGTTCGTCGGTGACGCCGTGCTCGAACGCAGCCTGCTCGCGGGGGATCACCACCTCGGCCATGAACGCCGCGATACGTGCCCGCCAGTCCTCGACCCGGGGATCGAAGGTCAGGTCGAATGCCATCCGCGACTCCGTCTCCGTCATCGGCTAACGAACATTAGCTACCGTAGGAGGGGTGAGTGCACGGGTCAAGGACGAGAAGACACGGCCGCCGGTCAGCCGGGAGGCGGTGGTGGCCGCGGCGCTGAGGCAGTTCGCCGAGCGCGGCTACCGGGTCACCACGATGGCCGACATCGGCGCGGCCCTGGGGGTGCGCGGGCCCAGCCTGTACAAGCACGTCACCTCCAAACAAGAACTGCTGGCCGACATCGTCTTCACCACCATGCGCACCCTGATCGCGGCGCAACACCGGGCGGTGGAAGCCGGCGGGCCTGCCGCGGTGCGGCTGCGCCGGGCCGTCGAAGCCCACGTCCGCTACCACGCCACCCACCGCGAACAGGCCTTCGTCGGCAACCGCGAGCTGGACAGCCTGACCGAGCCCACCCGTTCGCAGATCCTCGACCTGCGCCGCACCTACGAGCACGGGATCCGGGCGGTGATCGAGGACGGGTGTGCTTCCGGCGAGTTCCCGGCCACCGACGCGCGGCTGGTCTCCTTCGCGATCCTGGACATGGGGATGGGCGTGGCCACCTGGTTCCGGGCCGAGGGCGAGCACGACATCGATTCGCTCGCGTACAGCTACGCCGACATGGCCCTGCGGATGGTCGGCCTTGACACCCGCGGGCGGGAATCCTAGCGTCGGTTAATCACCGTTAGCCGGGCACGGGAGGCGCTTGATGCAGGACGACGCACTGGCCCGGCTCGACCTGGCCGGCCCCGCACTGGCCCAGGCCCTGGGCGAGGAACGGTGGCTCGACGTTACGGCCGAACTCGTCGTCGGCGGCCACTCCAACCTGACCTATCTGCTGCGCAGCCCGGCCGGTGAACTGATCCTGCGCCGTCCGCCCAGCGGCAGCATCCTGGCCACCGCGCACGACATGGCCCGCGAGAGCCGCGTCCAGAAGGCCCTGGGGCCGAGCGCGGTTCCGGTTCCGGAGATCGTGCTCGAGGGCCGGCTCGACGACGTGCCCTACTACGTCATGACCAAGGTGCCAGGCGTCGTCATCCGCAATCAGGTGCCGTTCACCGCCGACGGCCGGGCCCGCCTGGGCGAGGCACTCGCCGACGTCCTGGCCGATCTGCATCTGGTGGATCCGCAGTCCGTCGGTCTCGAGGATTTCGGCCGCCCGGAAGGGTTTACCGCGCGTCAGATCCGGCGCTGGCGCAAGCAGATTGAAGCCACCCCCGTGCCCGCGATTCCGGCGCTGGACCTGCTGGCCTCACGCCTGGAACAGAGCGTACCTCCGGCCGGCCGGGCATCGATCGTTCACGGCGACTACCGCCTCGACAACGTCATCGTCAGCGAAGAGCAGCCCGGGCGGATCAACGGGGTGCTGGACTGGGAGATGTCCACCCTCGGCGATCCGCTGACCGACGTCGGCATGCTGATGTTCTACTGGGATCTGGCCTCCCGCTTCGGCGTCTCGATGGCCTCTTCCGCCACCACGCTGCCCGGCTTCCCCAGCGCGCTGCAGATCGCCGAAAGATGGTCATCGAGAACCGGAATCGGCCTGGACCGGCTGGACTGGTACCTGGCCTTCGCCCACTACAAGTTCGCCGGGATCGTGCTCGGGATCCAGGCCCGCGCCGAGGCCGGGGTGATGGCCGGGCAGGAGTTCGGCGATCTCGGAGCGCTGGCCTCCGGTCTGGCCGACGCCGGGCTCGCCGGGTTCCCGAGGTAGGACCGGGCTGCGCTTGTCAAGGACGCATATGCCCTGTTCAGAAGCGCTTTCGGATTTGACTTCGCGGGGCGGCCGACCG
This sequence comes from Kineosporia babensis, assembly GCF_021129305.1. GTDB lineage: Bacteria > Actinomycetota > Actinomycetes > Actinomycetales > Kineosporiaceae > Kineosporia > Kineosporia babensis. The sequence goes on from NZ_JAJOMB010000014.1 coordinate 133,369, forward strand.
TAAGTTCGTCGCCGTTCCACAGAGCTGCCGGTCTCGCCTTCTGCGATTCACTCGTCTCGCCGGCTGCTCTGGGTCATGACTCGCCGGGGCCTGGGCGCGACCTCCACCAACGACTTTGATGTCTGTCCGCAGACGTCATGATCCAGGGAGGAGGGGCGCTGCCCCTTGTCTGAAGTATCCGTCAATCCCCGCCGATGGCTGATTCTGGCCGTGGTCGGCCTGGCCCAGCTGATGGTCGTGCTGGACGCCACGATCGTCAACATCGCCCTGCCCTCTGCTCAGATCGACCTGGGATTCGCCGACGACGTGCGGCAGTGGGTGATCAGCGCCTACGCCATCGCTTTCGGCGCTCTCCTGCTGCTCGGCGGGCGCCTGGGAGACGAGTTCGGCCGGCGCCGGCTCTTCGTCGTCGGCCTGATCGGCTTCGCCGTCGCCTCCGCGCTGGGCGGTCTCGCGCAGAGCTTCGAACTGCTCATCGCCGCACGGGTTCTGCAGGGCGTGTTCGGCGCCCTGCTGGCCCCCGCCGCGCTGTCGATCGTGGCCACCACCTTCACCGATCCGGCCGAGCGAGGTAAGGCCTTCGGGGTCTTCAGCGCCGTCTCCGGCGTCGGCGCCGGCATCGGGCTGCTGCTGGGCGGCGTCCTGACCGATCTGCTCTCCTGGCGCTGGTGCCTGCTGGTCAACCTCGCCTTCGCCCTGCCCGCCGCCCTCGGCGCCCGGATGATCGCCCGCGACGAAGCACGTTCCAAGTCCGCAAAACTCGACATCCCCGGCGCCCTGTCGGTGTCCCTGGGCCTCTTCCTGATCGTGTTCGGCGTCTCCAACGCCGAGCAGGACGGCTGGTCCTCACCCGTCACGCTGTCCACCCTGATCGGCGGCCTGGCGCTGCTGGTGCTCTTCGTCCTGATCGAGCGCAAGGGCTCGCAACCGCTGCTGCCGCTACGCGTGATCACCGACCGGGCCCGGGCCGGCGCCTACTTCGCCGTGGCCATGCTCGGCGTCACCATCTTCGGCGCATCCCTGTTCCTGACCTTCTACCTGCAGCAGAACCTCGGCTACACGCCGATGCGCAGCGGCCTGGCCTTCATGCCCATGAACCTGACCATCCTCGTGGTCTCCGGCCTGACCGCCACCAAACTGCTGCCCCGCTTCGGCCCCCGCCCACTGATCACCGCCGGTCTGCTGCTGGCCGGCCTCGCCTCGGTGATCTTCGCCCAGATGAACGCCGACTCCGGCTACGCCGCCGTGGTCCTGCCCGGCCTGATCGTCGCCGGAGTCGGCGCCGGCCTCCTGTTCCCCACCAGCTTCGCCGTCGGTACCCAGGGCGTGGACCGGCATGACGCGGGCGTCGCCTCAGCCACCGTCAACACCGCCCAGCAACTCGGTGGCTCCATCGGCATCGCCCTGCTCTCTACCATTTTCGCGGACGCCGTCCACGCCAGCCTGGTCGCCGACCCCATTCAGAACCCCGTGCTCGCCGCCATCGACGGCTACGAGCGGATGTTCTGGTGGGCCGCCGGCATCAGCCTGGTCTCAGCCGTGGTTGCTGCCCTCCTGGTCCGCTCCCCGAAACCGGATGTCCAGCAGGAGAAGCAGAACGACGTGATCCAGGTACACGTCTAGCCGGCCGTTCACGCCTCAACGGCGAGGCGTGAGTAGGGCGGGGTCGCCCAGCGCTCCTCGCGGCTTCAGATCGTCACTGGGCGAGGTAGCCGCCGTCGACCGCAAGCACGGCGCCGGTCACGAACGAGGACTCGTCGGAAGCCAGGAACGCCATGGCCGCGGCCACTTCGGAAGGTTCGCCGAGGCGGCCGAGAGGGTGCTTGCGGACGATGTCCGCCAGGTATTCGGGACCGCCCGGCTCGGTCTCCAGAGCCACTACCCGATCCGTGCGGATCGTGCCCGGGGCCACGCCGTTCACCCGGATTCCGGCCGGGGCCAGTTCGACGGCCAGGTGTTTGACCAGCCCGGTGGCCACGAACTTGGCGGCGCCGTAAGCAGATTGACCCGACTGCCCGGCCATCCCGGAGATCGAGGAGACACAGACGATCGCGCCTGAGCCGGCCGGGACCATCTGCTCGGCCGCGTACCGGCAACTGAGGAACATGCCGCGCCCGTCGATCGCCATGACCTGTTCCCAGTCCGCCGTCGAGGTCTCCAGCAGCGGGGCCATCGGAATGATCCCGGCGTTGGCGATCAGCACGTCGAGGCTGCCGAACCGGTCCACCGCGGCCGCCACCATGGCCTGCACGTCTGCTTCCTGGGCTACGTCGGCAACCACGGTCTTGGCGTCGGGGTGCTCCCGGCCCAGGACGGCGAGAGCGTCACCGTCCAGGTCGGCCGCGACCACCTGGGCACCCCGCCGGGCGAACTCCACCACCGCCGCCCGCCCGATACCTCGGGCCGCCCCGGTGACCAGAACCGTCTTCGCTTTGAACTGCTCGTCGGTCATGCCGCCCCCGTTCCACGTAAGCCAGTCGGAACGAGCTTACGGGCGTTCGACCTTGCTGCGGATCAGGTCGGGCGCCGCAGCGGAACTGCCGTCGGCCACCGGCCGGGCCGTGAGCTGCGGGTCCACGACCACCTCGGCCAGGCCCAGCGGGGTGAGCATGGCCCGCAGGGCCGACAGTGACAGGCGAACGGCGAGCTGCTCCGGGCCGAGTACCGAGGCCAACTGCTCGGGGGTGGTGAAAGCGACGGCTGTGCGACGCCCGACGGCGGTCTGCATCAGCCGCACCACCGAGACTCCGGTCGGGCTCAGCCGGACCGGAACGAGAAGCGGGCCTACCGGGTCAGGGTCTGTGGTTGCGGGCATGGCAAGCAGCTTAAGAACGAAATCGGACGTTGTGGAGACCTTTGACCGGTTCTTGATGGCTCCTGGCAGTGAAGCAGGCAGACGTTGAGCCGATACGAACCTTCCCTCCGGCCCAGGCAGTGCGCGTGGCGAAGGCCCTCGCCTGGACGAACCCGTCACCACGCACCGCCAGCGCTCGCTGCTGCAGTACTGACCAGCGCCAAGTTCGTCCCACGGTCCAGTTGGACGAAGCCGGTTGCACACCGGAGCCTTGGTCCGAGTGAGGCAGTCCCCGGCGGTCTCACTCCGGGGTACTTGTCAGTTGAGTACGTACCAACTCGGGACTGCCCCCAGCTTGGCTGACTCCTGACTGCCAAGGACCGCGGTCCTTGCTGAGAGGATGTCAACGTGCCCAAACCGTTCCTCGAGGAGTTCCGCCGCGACGTGATCGCGCTCGCCCGTCCGGGCGATGCCACGATCGAGCAGGTCGTGGGCTACTCCATCGACTCCCGGATGAAGGCGTCCCTGGCCGTCAGAGCGCTCAAAATTGCCGTGGCCCTGCGGAATCCACGCGGAACGATTGTCCACTTGGACCGCGGGAGCCAGTTCCGCTCCAAAAGTTCGTCCGCGCCCTGAAGAAGGCCAAGCTACGGGGTTCGATGGGCCGGGTCGGCGCGTGTGGCGACAACGCCCTGGCCGAGAGCGAGGTCGGCTCTCTACAAGACTGAACTCCATCCACCCGCAGGGACCTGGAAAGGCCTGGACCACGTGGAATTGGCCACCCTGGAATGCCGGTGAATTCGCTCAGCCGTCGTCCAGGCCGAGCTGCCCCGGCCGGTGGGCCAGGGCAGCTGCTCGTCTTCAGCTGACGTTGAAAGCCTTGGCGACGGTGAGGGTGTCTTCGTAGAGGTGCATGCGGACGACCTGACCGTCCTCCACCCCGAGGTGCAGGGCGACAGGCGTGGTGAACTCCTTGCCGGTGTCCACCACCGTGTGCGTGAACACCGCCAGCAGAACGACGTCACCACCATCGACGATGAAGCGCTCCAGGACGACGTTGCTGCGGCCGGGAACGAAGTGTGGCCACATCGTGGTGAAGTACGGCGCGACTTCCTCCCGCCGGGTACGCCGTCCGGTCCAGGACAAGGCGTCCGTACCGGAGACCAGCCAGTCGATGCTCTCGGCGAACAGTTCCTGGATGCCGTCAGCGTCCTGCTTGGCGAGGTGTGCCAGGAACGTCTCGGCCACGGTCCGGGAGGTCTGAGCGTCAGTTGCCATGATTCTTTGTCCTTCATTGATGGTGGTGCGCCCCGGTCCGAGGCGCGAACCTCTGCTGTAACAAATGTTGTTACATTAAGGCCCGGAGAAACGGCCCCTCGACGGTGAAGGGCTCGGGAAGGGAGGAGGTCAGGTGGCTTTCAGGATGTCGCGCAGGACATCCTCCAGTGTGATGCCGGCAAGCTCGCGGTGCATGGCGGCCTCCACGTTCTGGTAGGCGCCCGCGATGACCGGCCCGATGCCATGGCCCACAACGCAGTCGGGATCAGGCTGTGCGGGATGCAGGGCGAAGACTGGCTCCGAGCCCAGTGCTCGGTACACGTCGAGAAGCGTGAGCTCCACCAGGTTCTTCCGCAGCACCCAGCCGGCCCCTGTCCCTCGCCGCGCACTGACCAGATCGGCCCCGCGCAACTCGCCCAGCAGACGACGGATCACCACTGGATTCGTGTTGACGCTCGTGGCGATCTGCTCCGACGTCGCCACCTCGTGACCGCGCCGCTGGTACAACCCGATCCAGACCAGGGCGTGAGCCGCGATGGTCAGCCTGCTGTTGGCACTCATGCCGGGCCCGCCTCCTCCTCTTCTGTCGTAACAATATTGGTTACATCTGCACGTGGCAAGCCGGTCGCGGCGCCTCTCCTGCAGCCGGGGCGGAGAAGCTGGAGCGGCCCCGCTCGGGCGGGCATCGGAGATCAGGATCGGCAGCAGGCGCGAGTGCAGAGTCGCCTGCACCGGTGGGGTTCCATGCCCTGCTGTCTGCCAGATGATCCACGCGATCGCGCTCTCGGCGCGATCGTCCAGGTCTGCCACGGGGCCGATGGCTCGCGCCAGCCATTGGGCCAGCGCTCGCGTCATGGGCGTTCATTTCCGGTAACCATCATTGTCGAAAGGAGCTGGTCATGAAGCGTGCGCTGGTGCTCGGTGGGGGGCGGGATCACGGGGATCGGCTGGGAGGTGGGGGTCTTGGCCGGCCTGCTCGATGAAGGGGTGGATCTTCGCAATGCCGATGCGGTGATCGGCACGTCTGCCGGATCGTTTGTCGAGGCGATCGGGGCGCGCTTCGGTCTCGTCTCCCGAAGCTTCCCGGCTCAGGTCGATCCCGAGGTCAGGCGAGCCGCCGTTCGGGGGTGAGGCTGTGGACCGAGGCCTGGCCGCCGGCGCTGAGAGTTGCCGTGACCGACGCCGAGACCGGTGTGCTGACCCTGCTGGACGCGCACACGGGCGTCTCGCTCGAAGACGCCACCATGGCCAGCGGTGCTGTGCCCGGCATCTGGCCCCCGGTCCATTTCCGCGGCCGTGAGTGGATCGACGCCGGCATGATGTCGCCCGCGAATGCGCACCTGGCCATCGGTTACGACCGGATCGTCGTCCTGGCCCCATGCCGTCCAGCGGGGAAGGCACACCCAGCGCCGTGGATGCCGTCGCCCGCCTCAACGAATCCGCCCAGGCGAGGCTGGAGATCCCGGACGACGTCAGCCGTGAAGCCTTCGGCCCCAACCCCTATGACCCTGATCGAGCAGCGCCGGCCGCGCAGCAGGGCCGCCGCCAGGGGCGGTCCTTCGCCGAGCAGGTGTCCGCCATCTGGTGAAAGATGCTGCACCACAGGCCTGCCGGCTAGCTTCTCCGTAACGGCCAACGACCGAGACGGTCGCCGGGCCCCCGACAGCATGGTTCATCGGGCCAGCTCTGGGTAGGTGGCAGGCTGCCAGCTACCACCGCGGTCCTCGGTGGCGAACCGGGCCACGAGCTCGGGGATGTGCAGTCGTGTTGCTGCTGCGGTGGCTGTCTGAAAGGCGGTGATGGCCGCGCGCGTGTTCGGCAGACCGACCCGCAGGAGCCGGGGCTTGACCGTGCTCTGGATCTCGTTGACGAAGGGACGCAGGGTGGCCTCGTAGCGTGCGAAGGCGGCCCGGTGGTCGTCCGGGCTCTGGGACAGCTCCCCGGCCAGGGTGTAGGCGCCCACCAGGCTGCCGGTCACACCCATTCCGCTGTACGGAGAAGCGCAGTGCGCAGCATCGCCGACGAGCACGACTCGTCCCTTTGACCAGAGGTTCGACCTGACCTGCACCACCTCTTGGGAGTAGAAGAAGGACGCGTCCTGCATACCCCGGATGAATCGCTGCGTCTGCCAGCCCGCATCCTGAAATCGTTCGGCCCAGAATGCCTTCTGCTCATCGACGGGCTGCCGGTGAATCGCTGAGGCCTGGGCTGAGGTCTCCCGCAGGACGAAGTACACCTGGGTCTCGGTGGTGTTGTGGCTTCGGCGCATGATCTGACGGCCACGGGTGGCCATGTAGGTGTCGCGGATGTTCCCGTCACCGGCGACGCGCGGGATGAACCAGTAGGCCATGTGCATGCCGGTACGCCAGTAGGGCTCCGGTGATCCGGCCGGCAGCAGGGCCTGGCGGATCCGGGAACCCTGTCCGTCCGCGCCCACGAGCAGGTCGTACTCCTGCTCGGATCCGTCCGAGAGATGGGCGAGCACGGTGTCGGCGTCCTGGTCGAATCTGTCCACGCTCAGCCCGTAGCGGCACTCGACGCTCTGCTTGGTCGCGTCGTTGAGGATGCGGACCAGGTCTCCCCGCATGATCTCGTACTCCGAGGTCAGGCTCTGCCGTCCCTGCCCGGAGGTGTTCGCCATGATCGTTGCCCGGGTCTTGCCGTGGGCGTCCACGAACGCCACACCGGGTTCGTCGACCAGGTGATCGCGGATGGACTCCAGGATTCCCATCCGCTGGGCCATGTCAATGCCCTGACCTCGCAGGTCCACCTGTGCCCCGGTAGCCCGAAGAGCCGGGAACCGTTCGATCACGGTTGCCTGGTGACCGCCCCTGGCCAGCCAGAAAGCCAGTGCCGGGCCGGCGATCCCGCCACCGGCGATCAGAACCCGCAATGAGCGTCCCGCACGCATCTGGATCATCTCCCTATCGATGAAAGGTTGCTCAATGGGAGATTTCCCTATCGATGAAAGGCTGTCAATCCGGTGTGGCCCGTTCGTGGGGTCCGGTGCCCGGCGTGGGGGATCCGTCCCCTATCCTTGATAGGCTGCCTCGGTGAAGCGCCTGGGGAGAGACGCGGTGATCACCGAAGCTCTCGACCTGCTCGACGACGTCGGCCTCGATGCGGTCAGCACCCGGGCCCTGGCCCGGCGCCTGGGGATCGAGCAGCCCTCTCTGTACTGGCACTTCAAGAACAAGGGCGACCTGTTGGGGGCCATGGCCGAGGCCGCGATGCAGCCCCACGCGGTTCAGCCGTTGCCCGAGGTGCCACAGGACTGGCGCGAGTGGTTCCTGGAGAACACCCGCAGTTTCCGGCGGACCTTGCTGCTTCGCCGTGATGGTGCCCGACTGCACGCCGGTCTGCGGCCGGAGGGGGACCTGCCCCGGCTGTTGCGGAAGATGCAGTTCCTGAAGGATTCAGGTGTCCCCGACGCTGAGGCGCAGATGGCGATGCTCGCGGCCAGTCGCTTCACCGTCGGCAGCGTGCTGGAGGAACAGGCTGATCCAGGCTCACTCGACGGGACGTCTTTGCCGTCGATCGGCCACGAAGAGGCCTTCGAGTCGGGGCTGCGGCTCATCCTCGGAGGGCTGGAGGCAGGCCTGGAGCGCGTTAGCCCGTCCGAGCAGCCCGCCTCAGACAGGGAATCGGCGGGTGCCGGGCGCTGATCCGGCGTACACCTTGATGGTCCGGGCATCAGCGCGCCGGTGATGGTGATGACGCTCAACGGCCCAGGCAGTGTGCGCGGCAAAGGCAAAGGCCCCGCCCGGGCGAACCCGTCACCACGCACTGCCAGCGCTCGCTGCTGCAGTACTGACCAGCGCCGAGTTCGTCCCACGGTCCAGTTGGACGAAGCCGGTTGCACGCCGGAGCCTTGCTCTGAGTGAGGCCGTCCCCGGCGGTCTCAGTCCGGGGTACTTGTCAGTTGATCACGTACCAACTCAGGAAGTCATGCTGGTCGAGTGCCTCAGACAACCGGGCGGGTAGAATTCGGCGCATAGCTGGGAACTGATTCATGCGTGCAGCCATGTAGACGACGTCTGCGAACGGCTGGTCGAGCAAGGCTCGTTGCTCGAAGAGCGCCCGGCCCTGGTCCCCGGCTGCTCGTGCCTCGAGCCACTCCCGCATCAGCGCCGAGGCCGCTCGGAGGGCTGCCAGCCGACCGCGCGGCAAGGTACCCCGGTTCAGCCCGAGCACGTCGATGCTGACTTCGCCGCGAGTCGTCAACGATTGGTAGAAGCCGGTGCCCGGGCTCAGGCGCAGGTGCTCCCAGGGGTCGTCGCTGGTCGGGTCGAGCAACTGCGGGTGCCCATCGAGAAAGGGAAACGGTCACGTTTGAAGTTGCTGTTGCAATGAGTGCACGCCAGCAGATGGTTACTCCAGTCGAACGTGCGGGCCGGTAGGTGAGCTATCGGCTGATAGTGGTCGATGGCGCTGCCTTCGCTGTCACCGCAGAACATGCAGCGGTGACGTCCCGCCGCCATGCTCTGAAGCATCGACCTGACCGATGAGCGTTCAGCTTTCGCGTTCTTCCAGGCTCGGCGAGCATCTGCCGCCTCGCCGGTGAGGGCTCCGGTGAGCTCGTGGAGTCGGGCCTGAACCGGATCGGGCAACGGGAGCCTGACCATAGGGATCATTCCGCGAGCCTGGTCGCGACCTCTTCCACGCGGGAAAGCAGCGAACTTGTGGTGCGGCGGAGGAGATCGTCGTACTCGCCGACCTCGACCTCGCTGGCTTGCCCGTCAACGATGCGCTGCTCGAGCTGAACGAGACGTCGGCGGGCTTCCTCGGCGCGGCGTGAGTAGGGCGTATCTACGTCGAACAGGTCAGAGATGGCCGCGTCGTCCCCGCTGCCGTAGATCACCAGGCTGTAGAGGTCGTCGCTGACGGTTGTCGGCGGAGTCTGATCGTTCGGTCCGCCCAGCCGGATGAGTCCACGAGGATCCGCCGACTGACAGATGTAGGGGCTGTGCGAAGAAACGATGAACTGGATCGCCGGGAAGTGCGTCTTGAGCCAGTCACCCACGATCTTCTGCCACGAGATATGGAGATGCGCGTCCAGTTCGTCGATCAGCACCACACCCGGAGCGTCCACATAGGGCGCTCCTTCCTCGTCGTGGCTCACCTGCAGCGTGCCCTGCGCCTCGTGGATCTGATGGAGGATATCGAGCACGAGTGATGCCACCGTTCGATAGCCGTCGCTCATCTCCCGCAGGGCGAGCCGCTGTCCTTCTCGGGCTACCCAGAGACCATCTGCATCCACGCGTTCGATGATGTAGCCGTCCGGCAGCAGGCCGTGGCCCATGATCTTCAGGACCGCGTCCAGGAGTGCTTCAGCGCCTGGCCTTCCCTCCAGGCTGCGAAGGTGCTGATCGATGAGCCACGAGACGCTTTCGCTCACCGATGCGTCCTCGTGGAAGAGGGTGACCAGGCGGGCTACGGGAGCGGGGGCAGTCATGAGTCGCTGGCTTTCCACTCCTCCACCGGCAAGCCGGCGGAACGGCCCGTAGCCGGCGACGAACCACCCTCTGGGATTGTCTGTCCAAGGGCCGTTCTGGACGAAGTGCAACGAACTTTCGCTAGGCGCGAGTTTCATGCTCAACGCGGGACGGCGGGCATTCGGGTGCTCCGGGGTGGAGGGGCGTTCCCATTGCAGCCCGATCCAGAATTTCTGTGGCATCTCGAAACGGTTGAAGGCGAAGAGATCTGACGCGCGGTCTACGAAGACCTTGATCTCGACACTGCCGACTTCTGCGTCGTGGCTGAGCTAGTCATCGAAACTGGCGACCAGGCTGCGGGCGACGAACGGCCCGGCGAGGGCCAGGGCGATGGCACGCAGGAGCGTCGTCTTCCCTGCCCCGTTGCGCCCGGCTATCACGCTCAGGCCGCTGTGCGAATCATCGGGCCGGGTCAAGGACAGAGACACCGAACGTGGCCGTGGAAACTTTTGATCCCGGAGATCTTCACGTCGGACACGTACATGCCGCTTGCTACCCCGATCTCAAAGTCTCCGAAAGCCGGGACGATAGTACAGCGGCGGAAAGCCTTTGCCATTCATCCTGTTTCCTTTCGAATGGAACGAGATATGCCGGTGGGGCATGGAGCCATGCCGGATCGGCCTTGGATTCGCGGCGGTTCGGCGGTGCATGCTGACCGGGCTTCTCGGAAGGAAGCTCGCCGGTGCACGTCCCTGGTCAGGAGGCCTGCGCTGGCGATGCCGGAATCAGGAACAGGAGAACGGGACCATGGTGGGCAGGCAAGGCAGTGACACGAGGCTGATCGAGCGGTTGCTCGGCGCTCTGGATGTTCTTGCGTCCGGGGCGCACGTCGTTGAGCTGGCCTGCGGAACCGGGGATCTGAGCCTGGAGTTGGCGCGGCGACGTGGCGACCTGCGGGTCACGGCGACCGACATTGATCCGATGGTGATGGACGCCGGGCGCGCCGTGGTGAGGTTGGAAGGGCTGGCGGTCGGGTTCCGGCGGATGGACCCCAACCGGCTCGCCTTCGGGGACCAGAGCGTGGACGCGATCATCTGCAGTCTGGGTCTGCTGACTCCGTCGGAGGTCGCGATCCAGGAGGCGGCCAGGGTTCTGCGGCCCGGGGGCTTGCTGGTCCTGGCTGTGACAGAAGGCGAGTCCGCAACGCTTGAGAAGTTCCTGGAAGCGGCAGATTTTGCGGACGTCCGGGGTGATCGCTTCGAGTGGGAGCCTTCCGGGTACCGAGGTGTGCAGATGACTGCTAGGATCGGAATATCCGATATAGAGACGGCATAGACGATCCGGGCTATCGTTGGAGATGGACAGGCTCGGATGGGGCGGCGAAGGAAAACCCCTATGAACGCGCGCTGCAATCCGGGGTAATTCGCGATGCAGGCGCACCGGACTTGGGTAGCCGGGCGCTGTGGTTACTCAGGGGAATATGGATTACCTGGTTCAGTTGCTTGAAGTTCCGTTGATACAGCGCGCTGGAAGGTAACCTCTGGGTTTCATCCATCTTCAAAGAGTGTATCCAGCCTGCCGCGGGGCGCTTACCTGCTTCTCGGGGGACCAGTGAGGTCGGGGGGTCTGCACGTCGGCACGGCTGAACTCGGACAGTCGTGCCCTCGATCAGGTAAGGCAAGTGGGGTGCGGAGGGCACATGTCAAAGTTCGATGATCTGTTGAGCATACCGACGAGTCAGAAGAAACGGGCGCTGCGCTCGATCCTGCGTGACATGCGAGATCGCGCGGGGCTGACTCAGAAGGAAGCTGCTGATCGGGTCGCGTGGGGGATCAGTAAGCTCACGCGCATCGAGAACGGCATTGTCTCGGTAACTCCCGGCGATGTGCGGCACCTGCTCCTGGATTACGGGGCCAGCGAGGACGACCGCGCGGCCTTGATCGAACTGGCTCGCCAGGCCCGACAGCGAGACACCTTCAGTGGGTATCGGGGGGATACCCGCCGGGCGGCGATGCATGACCTTCTGGACTACGAGAAGGTCGCGCGGTCCATCCGGACGTACGAACCCTTTCTCATTCCGGGCCTGTTGCAGACCAAGGCCTATGCGATGGCGTTGCTGCGGGGCTGGGGCGTGAGTGACGACGAGGCCCAGCACGTCTGGGACGTTCGCGCGGCCCGGCAGCGGATGCTGAGAGAGACCAAAGAGCCGATCCGGATCGACATCGTGATCCGGGAGGCGGCCCTGGTCACCCGGGTCGGCACCGACCAGATCATGCTCGATCAACTGGCCGCTCTTCAGGAACGGGCCGACCCCGCGGACTCGCATCATGACGTGCGGATCCACATTCTGCGGGCGGATGCCGGTCATCCCCGCGGGGCCGACCGTTCACTGATGATCCTGGAACTGAGGAACAAGTGGCTGGGGGATGTCGTCTTTCTGGAGGATGCCGGCGGGGCGACGATCAACAGTAATGACAGCGAAGAAGAGTTCCGACGCTACACCACGATCTTTGCCGAGATCCGGAAGAGATCGACGGAAGGCCTTTCCGGCACCGATGAAACCGGTCGGTTCGTCGAGCAGATCGACGAGATCCGGGGGCGTTTCCGGCCCGAGCGCGTCGCATCGTGATCAATTCCTGGAGTCGGGTCAATTTCGCGACAGGTCGGTTACCGGACGATGAAATACCTCCGGCGGGAGTGGCGTGCCGGGCGCAAGTTGTTGAAGGGTGCGCCTGGGAATTCTGTTCTCCGGAATTGGCGTGACGCCATAAATACCGCGACCTATCCTGGCGAAGGCGGGATGACTTCCATCCACGCTTTCATGATTGGCATCTGGGGGTTGCGATGCTCGAGTCGGGTGACGAGTCGAACTGGCGGATCAGTAGCTTCAGCGGCATGAACAATTGTGTTGCCGTGGCCGCCACCGGGTCGGGGGTATCGGTCCGGAACTCCAAAGCCGCCAGCGCAGCGAACGTTTCGTTCACGGCTGACGAATGGCGAGCCTTCGTCCATGGTGTGAAGGCCGGCGAGTTCGATCTGGACGACGGCGGGGCGTTCGCCGGCTGAGGATCGGTACCGCACGGGGGTGCGGCCTGCGGGTGGCTACATCGAAAGCAGCGCAGCCACAGAAACCAGCCAGTGCCAGCCCTCGTCGGTGATCGTTCGAAGCGGCACGGGCGATCTCGGCCCGGCCGCTTCGAACGCGATCATCAGCCCGGCCAGTCGAGCGCTCGCACCGTTGCTGTCCAGCACCCGGTCGGTCAAGAGCCAGAATCCCCGGAGGTCGCGGGGATCCGATCGCAGGGGCCCGAGGCGGCGCGAGCGAAGCGCACCGATCTCCTGGCCTTGATCTTCGTGCCGAACTCGGTCGAGGGGTTTCGGGCCGGCGGGTGGAGGGTTGATGGACTGAAGCCTTGCGCTCCGCCGGCCGGGTCGGCGCTTGCGGGGTGAAGCCGGCAGCGTGCGGTTGGCGGTTTCGGGGTTCTTCGAGACGATCTGGACACGGAACGGATCCTGCACAGCAGCATCAGAATCCACCTGGTTCATTTTCGCGACCAGGTATGCATATGCCCGCAGGGTGGCTCGATACACGGGCCGGCGAAGCAACTGCATCAGAATTGCGCTCCAGTCCCGCACGGACCGAGCGCCCCCCTTACGGGGGTCGACGAATGTCATAGCGGGGAGGCTAGCAGGAATGAGCCGTAGGGCCGATCGTGACCGGGCCATTCGTTGATCGCCGGTCGGCCTTCGCTCGGATTTCCTTACGCAAAGTCATGACTCACCGTCCACTCAAGCCCCCTGAGCTGCCCCGATGCCGTATCTCGGGTGCACTCGGACTGCAGCTGAAAAAGATTTCCCCCATCGGGGATCGCTGGAGCGAACGGCGTGGGCGCTCGCCTTCAACTGCTGTGAAAGGAGTGACCCTGGCATTTTAATGTGAATTAGTTTCTGTTTTCGTTGGTTTGAATTTCAGGTCGCCGGCGGTCTTATAGCGACCGGTATGGGTGATTTGAAAGCAGTGGTCGGCTTCAATGAGTCAGATTCCGAGAAGAAACGTAAGGCCCGAGGCTGTAGTTGGCGGTTTCACGGCGTCTGGTTGAGTACGGGTCGAGGAGACGGAGCCGCCGGCAGGGCACGGACCGGCGCGGTTGGTAGATCGGAGCACACTGCCTCTGCCGGTTCGCCGGGTGAACGCCGGTAGCTCGGGCCCGGCTTGCTGGGTCAGGGCGTGATCGCCCTGACCCGCGACCAGCTATATCTAACCCGCCGAGCTGCTGCGTCAACTGGTCGGGGTGGCCAGGAGCCCGAGGATGTCGTAGGCCACGTGGGCAGCGGCGATGCCGGTGATCTCGGCGTGGTCGTAGGCGGGGGAGACCTCGACGATGTCGGCGCCGACCAGGTTGATGCCGGCCAGTCCGCGCAGCGTGTTGAGCAGTTCGCGGCTGCTCAGACCACCGGCCTCGGGTGTGCCCGTGCCCGGGGCGTGCGCGGGGTCGAGGACGTCGATGTCGATGGAAAGGTAGACCGGGGCGTTCTCGACCCGCCGCCGGATGCGTTCCACCGCACGCCGGACCCCGTCGGCCTCGTAGTCGTCGGCGCGGACGATGTGGAAGCCGAGCATCTGGTCGTCGTCGAGGTCCTCCTTGCTGAAGAGCGGGCCGCGGGTGCCGACGTGGATGCTGCGCTCGAGGTCGATCAGGCCTTCCTCGGAGGCCCGGCGGAACGGGGTGCCGTGGGTGACCGGCTCGCCGAAGAAGGTGTTCCAGGTGTCGAGGTGGGCGTCGAAGTGGATCACCGCGAGCGGACCGTGCAGCTTGCGCAGCGCGCGAAGGGCGGGCAGGGCCAGCGTGTGGTCGCCGCCGAGGGCCAGGAGGGTGGAGCCGTCCTGCCCCAGGCCGATCAGTGAGCGCTCGGTCTCGGCCAGGGCTTCGGAGATGTTGAACGGATTGAGGCCGACGTCGCCGGCGTCGGCGACCTGCTGCGCTCCGAACGGGCGGACGTCGAGGGCCGGGTGGTAGGGCCGCAGGAGTTTGGAGGCGGCACGGATGTGGCCGGGGCCGAAGCGGGCGCCGGGCCGGTAGCTGACGCCGGTGTCGAAGGGCAGGCCGACGATGGTGACGTCGGCGCGGGAGACCTCGTCGAGACGGGGGAGTCGGGCGAAGGTGGCCGGGCCGGCAAAGCGAGGGACACGAACGGCGTCGACTGGTCCTACGGGGGCGTTTTCCGGAATCACGCTGCTCCGATCTCGGTGGACCTGATGGGCGGCGAGAACTGCCATCGGGTCGACAGTGGCCCTCGCGAAACAGTTCCGAGCGGGGCCATGCTGCCACAAACGCCCCTTTTGTCCATCAATTGTCCGGTGGCTTGACCTCTAGGCGCAAAGATCTCCGGTGGTCGCGCTCTAGCTCAGATCCCTGCCCAGACTTGGCCACGTCGATGTCACGAACCCCGCGCGTTCGTAGATCCCGCGCCCGTCGGCCGTCGCGAACAGGCGGGCCCGTACCGGACCCGGCCGACTGCGTCCCCAGTTCAGTACCGCTTCGAAAGCGGCTCCCGCATGTCCCCTCCCGCGGAAGCCCGGCAGTGTGGAGATGTTGCTGATGTGGAGGTCGTAGCCGAAGGGCCGGGCCGGACTGGGCTTGGACTCGCTGAGTGAGCCGAGCGCGCTGGAGACCACCTGGCCCCCGTCCTCGACCACGTAGAGGCAGTGGTCGGGGTGCTCGATCCGGGCGGCGAGCCAGCGCTGGGCGGTCGGGCGCCAGTCAGGGTCGATCTCAGTGACGCCCATGGCCGTGAACATTGCGGTTCGCAGTTCGACCAGGACCGGGAGATCGGCAAGGACGGCTTCGCGGACTTGGGTCATGGCACGGATCTTACGATTGACGAACTTTGCGGATAGATGAGGAAAGGGCTGTTGGGCAGGGCGCCATCTTGACTGGTAGGAAATCTCCTACCTATGGTGTCGGCATGGCCATCGACCACATCGAACTGCTGTCCGTGCCGGTCACCGACCAGGACCGGGCCCGTGACTTCTATGTGAACGTCCTCGGTTTCGAGGTGCTGCGGGACAACCACATGGGCCCGGCCCAGCGCTGGGTCCAGGTCGCACCCAAGGGGGCGCAGACCTCGATCACCCTGGTGACCTGGTTCGACTCGATGCCCGCCGGGTCGCTGACCGGCCTGGTCCTGCACGTCGACGACCTGGACGCACAGCTGGCCGAACTGGCCGGCCAAGGAGTCGAACCGGCGGAGGGCATCCAGAGCGCGCCGTGGGGCAGGTTCGCCGTGGTCGCCGACCCGGACGGCAACCGGCTGGTGCTGCAAGGTGCCTGATCTCTTCATGGCGATCGCCCATCCGGCGCGCCGCGAGGTACTCAGGCTGCTGCGCGAGGACGGTCCTCGTCCGGTGGTTCAGCTGGCCGAGCACTTCGACATGTCCCGCCCGAGCCTGTCCGAGCACCTCAAACTGCTCAAGGACGCCGGGCTGGTCAGCGAGCGCAAGGTCGGCCGGCAGCGGCTGTACTCGCTGGAACCCGATCGCCTGCAAGAGTTCTCCGACTGGCTCGCCCCGTACGAACGGTTCTGGCAGACCCGCCTGACCGGCCTGGCCGAACTCCTGGAGGCCGAGGACGATGACTGAGCGCACGAGCATCGACGTCGAGCAGTTCCTGCCGCACGCCCCGGCCCGGGTGTGGCGGGCACTGACCGATCCGCAACGGCTGGCCCGCTGGCTGATGCCCAACGACTTCCGGGCCGAGGTCGGGCACCGGTTCACCTTCACCACCCACCCCCGGGACGGCTTCGACGGCACGGTGCACTGCGAGGTCCTCCAGATCGACCCGGAACGGCTGATGCGCTGGTCGTGGAAGGGCGGCAACCTGGACAGCACCCTCACCTGGACTCTGGCCGCGGAGGGACACGGGACCCGGCTGTTCCTGCTTCACGAAGGCTTCGATCCCGACGATCCGCTGCAGCAGAAGGCCCTGAAGATCATGGGCGGGGGCTGGCGTTCGCACATCCTGCGAGCGCTCGAGGCCGAACTGCAGGCCAGCGCCTGACGTTCACGAGCGGCGTCGTCGCAAAACCCTTTCCATAACGTCGATCTGCGCGGCGTTGTACAGGTCGTGCCAGGTCGCCTGGAAGATCTCCCGGGCGTAGGCGCGGCCCAGCGGGGCATCGTTCAGCACGTCCGACAGCCAGGGATTGCTCTCCAGGACGCCCAGAATCTTGGGTGTGAGCTCATCGACCAGCCGGGCCCGGGTCCGCTCGTCCGCCGAGGGCGGCAGGTCGTCGAACTCGCGATCGGAGGCATCGCGCGGGTACTGCGTCACCAGGTTCTGGATCGAGCGCATCACGTTCGGGCTGTAGATCCGCGAGTAGACCAGGATCAGGGCCCGGTCGCTGTCGGACAGGTCGGCGGCGAAGCGTTGCAGGCCGTCGGTCTCGGACTGCCCCTGCAGCAGGGTGCCCAGCTCGCCCTGGAGAAGTTCGAGGCGGGCGATCCGCTCGCCCAGCTCCTGATCCAGGACCCGCAGCGAGTCACCGGGTTTCTCGGTCTCCTCCAGCGCGGCGATCTGGTTCAGCGGCATGCCCAGTTCGGCGAGTCGCCGGATTCGGGTCAGCCGGAGCAGATGCTCGGTGCCGTAGAGCTTGTAGCCGTTGGGAGCTCTTTCCGGTTCGGCCAGCAGCCCGATCGCGTGATAGTGCCGGACCGCCCGGACCGTGGTGCCCGCGATCTCGGCGAGCTGGCGGGTGCTCCAGGACATCGCCGCTTCACCTCTCCTCTGCGCCGGATTCAGGACCGGACGAGAAGAGAGTTCAGACCATGCCGTGGGGGCAGGGTCAAGCTCCGGCTTTGAGCAGTACGGTGAGGCTGGACCGGGCTCGCTGCAACTGCTCGATCTGCTGGGCCAGATCCTGCTTCAGGACGTGCAGCACATCAGCCGGGCAGCGGCTGATGTCGGCCAGCGCGGAGATCTGTGCCAGCGGCATGCCCAGGGCCGCCAGCCGGCGGATCTCCAGCATCCGCACCAGATGATGGGTGCGGTAATGCTTGTAGCCGTTGCGGGAACGCTCCGGCTCGGCCAGCAGCCCGATCGCGTGATAATGCCGCACAGTCTTGATGGTGGTGCCGGTGATCTCGGCCAGCTCCCGGGTGCTCCAGTCGGCGCTCTGGGCGATCGTCCGGCCGCCGGACCTCACGCGTGACATGAGCTCAGCCTACGCAGACACCCCGGGTCATGAGGGACCGTTCTTGAAGACCGTCCTCACGCTGCAGCTGGCCCGGGCTGCTTGACATTCTCCCTTCCGTGGTCACTCCCAAATTTCCTGCTGCAGGTCGACATTCGCCCAGTTTTGTGGGCATCGAGCTTCGCTCCTACTCTTCCGACGCCCGTGCGGGTCCACGGGTGTTTCGGAAGGCGGAGGAGCCCGATGGTTCAGGAAAGTCAGCACGCGGCAGCGGTACTGGAGGAGCAGGCGTTCCTTGACCAGGCGCTGGCCCGGCACAGTCAGCTCCTGGCGCACCTGGAGAGCGAAGCCTCGGCGTTGCCCACCAGCGTCGAGGCCCAGGCCCGCGGCGCCCTGCTGCGCCGGCGTCACCGCGAGCTGGACCAGGCCCGCAAGGGCCTGGTCTTCGGCCGGATCGACGCCCTGGACGGAACCGTGCGCCGCATCGGCCGGGTCGGCGTCTCCAACCAGGACGAGCACGCCGACCCGCTGGTGCTGGACTGGCGGGCGGCCGCCGCCCGCCCGTTCTACACGGCGACCCCGCTGCAGCCGGAGGGCCAGTCCCGTCGACGGCACGTCCTGGTCGAGGCGGCCACGGTGACCGGGGTCAACGACGAACCGCTCAGCGGGGGCACTGACAACGGCCTGGTCGGTGAGGGAGCCCTGCTGTCGGCGCTGGGACAGCGGCGCACCGGGCAGATGAGCGCGGCGATCGCCACGCTGCAGCGCGAGCAGGACGACATCATCCGGGCCGAGGCCGACGGTCCGCTGATCGTCCAGGGCGGTCCAGGCACCGGCAAGACGGTCGTCGCCCTGCACCGGGTGGCCTACCTGCTGTTCACCCACGAGCAGATCGCCGACCAGGCCGTGCTCGTGCTCGGCCCCTCCCACCGGTTCCTCGACTACATCGCTCAGGTTCTGCCTGCCCTCGGCGAGACCGCGGTGGTCTCGGCCACCTGCGACACCCTGCTCCCCGGGGTGAGGGTCACCCGGTCCGAGAGTCGCGAGCAGGCCGAGATCAAGGGCCGGGAGCAGTGGCAGCCGGCCATCGAGGCGTACGTCGCTTCGCTGCTACCCGCGCCTGAGGATCTGAAGGTCCGGTGGGAGGGCGAGCAGCACGAGGTGTCCGCCGCCCGAGTGCACCAGTTGCTCACCGCGGTTCGGCAGCGGCCCTACCACCAGGCTCGGCAGGTGTTCTCCGGGCAGTTCCGGGAGGTCCTCACCGACATCATCGTCCAGGCCCGGGAAACACTCCTGGACGAGGTCGACGAGGGCTACGAAGACATCCTGGCCCGCTTCACCGATGGGGCAGGCACCGAAAGCGCCCTGACTGAGGACGAAGTCGACGAGATCCGGGAGAGCGTTGCCGCCAGCGCCGAGGTCACCGCAGTGATTCAGGCCTGGTGGCCCACTCTCGAGCCCGGCCTGGTTCTGCGAAACCTGCTGAACAGCAAGGAGTTCCTGAAGGGACACCTGACGGGGGACGAGACGGCCCTGGTTGGGTGCGGTCCCTCGGGTTGGGCGTCGAGCGACATCCCTTTGCTCGACGCGGTGGCCCACGAACTCGGTGATGCGGCGGCGCCGGAACCGGGCGGCGAGTTCATCGCGGATCGGGCCCGCCGACAGCGGAACTGGGTGTACGGGCACGTGGTGATCGACGAGGCCCAGGAGCTGTCGGGGATGCAGTGGCAGATGGTGCTGCGCCGGTGCCCGTCCCGGTCGATCACCGCGGTCGGGGACATCGACCAGACGGAGGCCGCGCACCGGCGCACCAGCTGGGCCCAGGCCGTCGGGGGAGTCTTCGGCGAGCGCTGGAACGCTGCCGAGCTCACCATCTGCTACCGCACGCCGATCGAGGTGATGGACCTGACCGGGCCGGTCCTGCAGAAGGCGGGCAGCCTGAACAGTCCGCCCCGTGCGGTGCGCAGCAGCGGGTTCGCCCCCTGGGAGTCCAGCGTCCGGCCGGAAGAGCTGGCCGCAGCCGCGCAGGAGGCGGTCCAGGCCATGCAGCAGCGCTGGAACGGCGGCACGGTGGGTGTTGTCGCGCCGCACGCCCGGATCGCCGAACTCGCGGCGGCCCTGCCCGGTCTGCCGGTGCTGACCTCGTCCGAGGCCAAGGGCCTGGAATGGGATGCGGCCCTGGTGGTCGATCCGCACGCGATAGCGGCCGAGCCCCGCGGCTGGAACCGGCTTTACGTCGCGCTCACCCGCTGCACTCAGGAACTGGCCCAGATCCACCTGCCGGCCGACGTCTGAAACCGAAAGAGGAAGTACATGCACTCGCGGCGCTGGCTGCTGCTGACCACCGTGTCCATGGGGCTGCTGCTGATCACCCTGGACAACTCGATCCTTTACACCGCGCTGCCGACCCTGACCGCCGACCTTGGGGCCAGCGCCACCGAAAGCCTGTGGATCATCAACGCGTATCCGTTGGTCATGGCCGGCCTCCTGCTCGGGGCGGGCACCCTGGGCGACCGGGTCGGGCACCGCCGGATGTTCGTCGTGGGGCTCTGTCTCTTCGGGGCAGCTTCCCTCGGCGCTGCTTTCGCGCCCGGTCCGGAGGTGCTCATCGCCGCCCGGGGCATCCTTGCGGTCGGGGCGGCCGCGATGATGCCGGCGACCCTGGCGCTGATCCGGGTCGGTTTCACCGATGCCCAGGAACGGAACATCGCCATTGCGGTCTGGGGCTCCGTCTCGGTCGTGGGCATGGCCCTCGGGCCGATCATCAGCGGCGCCCTGCTGTCGTCGTTCTGGTGGGGTTCGGTGTTCCTGATCAACGTTCCGGTGATCGCGGTGGCGCTGATCGCGGTTCCCCTCGTCGCGCCGCCCAACGACCCCGATCCCAGCCGGGAATGGGATCTCCCCTCGTCCGTCCTGGCTCTGCTGACCCTGGTCGGCCTGGTGCTCCTGATCAAGGAACGAAGCGGCGAAATTGTCATTGCAGCAGCAATTCTGGCCGTTCTGGGCGGGGTCCTGTTTGTGCGCCGGCAGCGGACGATCGCGCATCCCCTGCTCGAGTTCGGCATCTTCCGCCACGCGGCCTTCGCCGCCGGTGCGCTCGCGGCCACGCTGTCGATGTTCGTGGTCGCCGGCGTGCAGCTGATCACGACCCAGCGGTTCCAGCTGGTGGCCGGGTATACACCCTTGCAGGCAGGTCTGCTGATCGCTGCTCTGGCGTTGGGTTCTCTGCCCACAGCATTGCTCAGCGGTGCCTACCTGCATGTGATCGGTCTGCGTCTGCTGATCGCCGGAGGCCTGGCGGTTGCCGGTGTTTCCACCGCGGTGCTCGCGCTGTCGCTCGGCTCCTTCGCCCTCGTGCTGGGCTCCCTGGTGGGCATCGGAGTCGGCCTGGGAGCGGTGATGGCGGTGGCCTCGACCGCGATCGTCGGCAACGTCCCACCGCGACGGGCCGGGATGGCCTCGTCGGTGGAGGAGGTCTCGTACGAGTTCGGCAGCCTGATCGCGGTGGCGGTACTGGGCACGATGATCGGTTCGCTCTACACCAGCCGGGTCGTTCTGCCGGAGGGCGCCGACGCAGCGAGCGCCGGATCGGTTGCGACGGCGCTGGAGATCGCCGGGAACGACCTCGCCGTGCTGGAGGCGGCCTTCACCGCGTACGACGAGTCCTACCGGATCGTGGCCCTGGTGATCGCTGCCTCGGCGCTGGTGGCGGCCGGGACCATGGCCCGCATGCTGCAGCGCCACGGCTGGCGATCCGCATCCACGCTGCCCGACACCGGGCACTGAACGACCGTGGCGGTCCCGGATCAGATCCGGGACCACCACGAAGGGCCTACTTGCGGGGCGAGCCGAAGTTCTGCACCCAGTACTGGCCGTAGGCGGCGCCGCTACCGGCCGCGTAACCCACGCCCAGTTCGGTCAGGCCGCAGTTCAGGATGTTGGCCTTGTGCCCGGCCGAGTTCATCCACCCCTTCATGACCGCCTCCGGACTGGACTGCCCGGCGGCGATGTTCTCCGCGGCCCCCGCCCAGGTGTAACCGGCGGCGGTCATCCGCTCGAACGGGCTGGTGCCGTCCTGGCTGTCGTGGCTGAAGTAGTTGTTCTTCAGCATGTCCTCGGCGTGGCCCTGCGCGGACTTGGTCAGCGCGGCGTTGGCGGTCAGGGCGACGTTGCAGCCGGCCTTCTTGCGCTCGGCGTTGGTCAGCTCGAGCACCTTGGCCTGGTACTGCGCGAGCGTGCCGCCGGCGCCGGCCGGCGGGGTGGTCGTGGTCGGCTTGGTCGGTTCGGTGGTCGGTTTCGTGGGCTCGGTGCTGGGAGTGTCCGGCGGAGCATCGGTCGAACCGGTGGGCTGCGAGGTGGGCTCGTCGTCCGGGTCGCTCGGGTCGTCGGGCTCGCCCGGGTCGGTGGTGGGTGCCGTGGTGGTCGGCTGCCCGTGACCAGGGCGGTGGTGGTGGCGGTGCTTGCGCCGGTGCTCCCGGAGTTCCTTCTTACTCGGGGTGGTGGCGGCCGCGGTCGGGGTGTCCTGCGACTCGGCCTCGTCCTCCTCGGCCTCGGTGGTCTGCGAAGGGCCGGGCGGCAGAGCAGAGTTGTTGGAGATCTGGGCGGCGTTGGCGTTGGTGCCGTTGCCGGCCCACGGGCCGCAGGCGTAAGCGGCGCCGGTGCCTCCGACGGTGACGGCAGTTGCGGCGGCAATGAGCACCGGCCGGAACTTCTTGTGACGGGTCAGGGCCATGGGGAAGTTTTCTAGCACGCCCGCGAATTAAGGCGTTCTCATGAATATCGCGGTGGGAACCGCGTTCTGGCGGCCTGGCGACGTCCCTGCGAAGGTCGGGCACAAGGCACGGTTAGGCCGAGGTGTGAGGGGCGTTAAACAGATTTCCCGGAAAAAGATCTATCCGACAGTTGGGGCAGATGGGTTCTCCCGGTGAGCCGGTCAGAGATCGGCGGCGGCTGCGGCCCGGTCGACGGCGGCGCGCTGATGGGGCTGCAGGTCCTGGCCGCCGAAGCCTTGGACGAGACCGAGGTACGGGTCCGGCACCGTGGTCCGGGAGGCGAGTTCCTCCAGGATCGCCAGGCCGCAGAACGGCACGTACCCGGCGGCGTAACCACCTTCGTGGATCATGGCGATCCGCCCTGAGCAGAGCGTTTCCGCCGTCTGCATCAGAGTTTTCGTCAGGCTCCGGAAGCCGCCGGAGCTGAGTAACTGCCGGGCCAGCGGGTCCATGGCGTTGGCGTCCAGGCCCGAGGCAACGACGATGAGGTCGGGCCCGAACCGGTGCAGCGCCGGAACGACCACCCGCTCCATCGCGTAGGCGTACCCACCGTCGCCGGTTCCGGCCGGAAGGGGCACGTTGATCGCCGAGCCGAGCCCGGCACCCTGGCCCCGCTCGTCGATGGAGCCGCTGCCCGGTGGAAAGACGTTGTCCTGGTGCAGGGAGATCGTCAGCACCGACGGGTCCTCGGCGAAGATGGCCTGCGTGCCGTTGCCGTGGTGGGCGTCCCAGTCGAGCACGGCCACCCGCCCGATCCCGGGCCGGGCCCTGACCTCGGTGACGGCGATGGCGACGTTGTTCAGATAGGCCATCCCCATCCCGGTGTTCGCCAGAGCATGGTGACCGGACGGCCTGACCAGGGCGTATCCGTTCCGGGCGCGACCCTCGGCCACCGCCGAGACGACGGCGACAGCGCCGCCGGCGGCGCGCAGCAAGATCTCGAACCCGCCCCGGCCCAACGGCGAGATCCCGTCGCCGGCATCGCCACCGGACCCGTCCGACGCCTGCCGCAGCCGATGCAGGTAGGCCTCGTCGTGAACGGCCAGAACCTGCCGCTCCGAGGCCAGGTCCGAGGGCAGCCGGTCAAGATGGTCGGCCAGGCCGGAAACCACCACGAGTTCGTGGATGCGGCGCTTGGTGTCGGGAGAGTCCAGGTGCTGGAAAGGCTGCAACCCGGCTCGCGGGTCCGAGGGCAGCAGGGGAGCGGCCGTTCCGCTGTCGTGCCAGGCGAACGCCTCGTGGTACAGGTACGCGGTCGTCATGGGAACCTTTCGCTGGAAGCGGAACTCAGGGCCGGGCGGATCCGTACACGCGCTCGGCGTAGCCGTCGTAGGCGGCCACGGCAGCGGGCCGCACCTCGGCCCAGAAATCGTCAGGAACGCCTGCGCGGATGAGTTCCTGCATGTCCGGGTCGGCCTGATCCAGCATCATCCCGATCGCCAGCGCACCGCTGGCCGGGGTGAGCTTGCCGGCGCTGGCAGCCACCGTCTCCTTCCATTCGGCCTGGCTCAGGTAGGTGTCGATCAGCCGCAGCACCCGGCCCTCTTCCAGCTCCAGGTGCTCACGCAGCGCCGGGTTCAGGCGATCGGCGCTCGCGGCGAGGGCATCCCGGTCAGCTGGATCACCGGTCTGCGCCCACACCTGAGCCTGCTTCTCCAGGTCCTGCAGCCCGATGTCGATCTGGGCGTGCTGGGACTCCATGGTCGCGACCAGCGACTGGATCTCGTCCGGGCAGCGCTCGTGCAGCTTGGGCCAGACATGGGCGTCCTCGCTGGCATGATGCCCGTGCAGCAGGCTCGCCAGCAGCCCCACGTGTTCGGCGATCACCGGCACCCGCGCCTGGTCCTCGTCCGCGACGCTGCGGACGAGTTCGGGCAATGCGCCGAAGTGCAGGCGGAACATGTCGTGGGCCCCGACCATGTCGCGGCTGTCGGCCGGTTCTACGCTCCGGGGCTGGGCGGTGTCCATCGTGATTCCTCCAGATCTGGGGTGGCTCGGCCAGGCTAGGCCGACGAGCGCGCGGCGGCGACTTTTCCAATCGGTCTGAAACACGTTCTGCCCCAGAGATTGAGATCGTCAGGTAATGGGAAGCGCAGGTTCCGGAAAACGTCAGGAACTGCGGACGGCCGTTGACGTGTGATAGTTCGAGTCCCGGTCGAGTCACAACCTGGAGGACACCGCGATGATCGAAACCTTCCCGGTCCATGTTCCCGACGCCGATCTGCACGACCTGGCCGAACGCCTGGACCGGGTAAGGCTTCCCGAGCCCGAAACCGTTCCGGACACCTCGCAGGGCGTCCCCCTGGAACGGCTCAACACCCTGCTGCGAGCCTGGCGCGAGCACGACTGGCGGGCCCTGGAACAGCGGTGGAATGCGATCGGCCACTACCGGGCGCGTCTCGACGGCCTCGACATCGCGTTCTGGCACGTCCGTTCCGCCGAGCCCGGGGCCAGGCCACTGCTGCTGACCCACGGCTGGCCGGGATCGGTCCTGGAGTTCGAGAACATGATCGGCCCGCTGACCGATCCGGTGGCGCACGGCGGTTCAGCGGCAGACGCCTTCCACGTGGTCATCCCGGCGCTGCCCGGCTACGGATTCAGCGAGCGCCCGGCCGGGACAGGCTGGGGTCTGGCCCGCACCGCCCGGGCCTGGGCCGAGTTGATGGCGGCCCTGGGCTACGAGAAGTTCGCCGCGCACGGTGGCGACTGGGGCTCGTTCGTCAGCATCGAACTGGCCACCCAACTCCCGGAACGCCTGCTGGGGCTGCATCTGACCATGCCGGTCGCCTCCCCGTTGCCGGAAGATCGCGAAAGTGCTGACGAGGCCGAGCAGCTGATGCTGGCCAAGCGCGATCAGTTCCTCTTCCTCAACGGCACACACTCGCTGGTGCTCGGCGCCCGGCCGCAGACGCTGGGTTATGCGCTGCTCGATTCTCCCGCCGGCCTGGCCGCCTGGCTGGGCGAGCGCCTGGACGAGTTCTCCGGTGAGGGTGGGGTGCCGCTGGCCCAGCAGTTGGACAACATCGCGCTGTACTGGTTCACCCGCACCGGCGCTTCCAGTTCGCGCTGGTACTGGGAGACCCGGCGGGACACCCCACGAGGGCCCGAGCAGGAGAACGCCCTGCCGGTCACCGTCCCGACCGCCTGCTCCTTCTTCCCGGGCGAGCCCTTCCCGATCGCCCGGCGCTGGGCCGAGCGTCGATTCAGCAACCTGACCAGCTGGAACGAGATGAAGGAAGGCGGGCACTTCCCGGGCTGGGAGCAGCCCGGAGTGCTGGTCGCGGAGATCAGGGAGGCATTCCTCGTCAGCTGATCGTCAGGTGTTCGGTGGCACCGGGAGAGGTTCCGGCAGGGCCTGGGCGCTGACCGGCTGAGCACGCCGACCAGGTCGGCCGAGGACTTCGGGAAGCTGCTGGGCGAGCGGGTGAGCGACCTGCTGGACAAGTCCGCCTGGGCCCGGATCGACCGGGAAGAGAAGCGCCTCGGGGGCGAGAAGTCGCGCCCGAGGCAGAAACTGGTCACCGTGCAGGAACTGCTCGAAGCCTCCCGGGCCGCGTCGTGACCTTGGATCTTCGGGTGGGCGGAGTGTCGATCGCCTACCAGCGGTACGGGCTCGCCGAAGCTCCCACGATCTGTCTGGTGCACGGCGGAGCGGCGCATTCCGGGTGGTGGCGGGAGGTCGCCGGGCTGCTCGGCGGCCGATCTCAGGTCGTGACCAACGACCTGAGCGGTCACGGCGACAGCGCCCACCGGCAGCGCTACTCGGGAAAGCTCTGGGCTGAAGAAGTGGCTGCGGTGCTTTCGGCGACCACCGACCGCCCGGCCCTGCTGGTCGGGCACAGCATGGGCGGTCTGGTGGCTGTCGCAGCGGCCGCCCGCTCGCCCCACCTGATTTCCGGTCTGGTGCTGGTGGACAGCCGGTTGCCGCTACGCGGGCTCCCACCACGTTCCGCTGGACCAGCCCGCCGGCTGCGCGAAGGCCTTGCGACGGCTGGCTTTCAGCTTCGCGCCGCAGGACTGACGCTCGGAAAGCTGGGTGGACGCTTCGCGACGAAGGCGGCGATGCCCTCGCGTCCGTCCGGGGATTCGGCACACGTGCGGATGCTCAGCGTCTCCTGTCGCAGGGCGGTCTCGGGCGAGGGCAGAGCGGCTTCGCGAAGCAGCCGCTTCGTGGCGGCCTGGGCCGGCCGCGAACCGGCCAGAAGCTGTTTCACGACCGTGGTGGTGGCCTGTTCGAGGTCGTCATCCGGATGAATCTGGGCTACCAGCCCGCTCTCTTGTGCCTGTCGTGCGGTCAGCACCGGGTTGAGCAGCGCTAGGTGAAGCACCCGATGCAGGCCGAGGGTCGTGGTCAGGAGGGAGGCCCCACCATCGGGTGAGAAACCGATACCGGTGTAGGCGAGAACGAAACGGGCGGACTCGGCGCTGAGCACAATGTCGGCAGCCGCCGCGAGCCCCACCCCGGCACCGGCGGCCGTGCCCCGCACCTGCGAGACGACGATCGCGTCCATACGCTGCAGTTCGCTGATGCTGCGGTGCAGTTGGTCGGCGAGGGAGTCCAGCAGCCGGCCAGGTTCTTCCGCCGAGGCGAACGACTTGATGTCACCGCCGACGCTGAACGCTTTGCCGTCGGAACAGACCAGGACCACGGCGGCGTCGTCGCTCTGGGCCCGTTGCACGGCGGCGAAGAGTTCGTCGACGAACGGCTGATCGATCGGGTTCGTGCCGGAGCTGCTGGTGAGAGTGATCCGGGCGAGTCCGGAGTCGTACAGGTAGTCGATCCGGCCCATGGTCGGTCCTTCCGGTGTTTCGATCGGTCAGGCGGAACCACGCTAGTGAGCAGCGGTCAGAGATTCAGGGTGGGCGGGGTGAGGCTTTTCACGCTGGCCCGGGTCACCGGCGTCGTGAGAGGGCGCGGCTGCCACCTGGAGGACTTCGTTCGTCTCATTTTTCCCTCATCTTTCCTGATTAGTCTCCGGCGGTACGCAACGGATTGGGCCTCTGGTAAGCCTTTGTCCATCTGTGGTTCATCAACGGGGAGGGAATGTGACTCTGACCTGGCCGGCATCAGGGGGTATCGCCGCGCAGCGCCAGCGACTGCAGGACGACGCGGCGCAGGACGGCCTGCCCGAGTCGCTCGCCCGAGGCCTGTTCTGGCTGCCGCTGACCAGCCTGCTCCTGCTGGTCGGCAGCGCGGTGTTCTTCCGGCCCGAGTACGACAAGCTGCTGCACGAGGACTGGCCGGTGGAGTGGGCGCAGTTTGCCGGTTGCTTGTTCGTCTGCTTCCTGGCGCTGATGTCGGTCCGGCCCGCGCTGCGCCGAGGGCAGCCCGTTCTGGCGGTCGCGCTGCTGCTCGGCGGGCTGGCCTGGTTCTTCCTCGCCGGGGAGGAGATCTCCTGGGCCCAGCGGGTGTTCGGCTGGGCCACCCCGGAAGGTTTCGAGGGCAACCGGCAGGCCGAGACCAACCTGCACAACTTCAACTCGGGTTTCGACCCAGAGGCGCTGTTTCGGGGTATCCAGGTGGTGATCGGCCTGGTGATGGTCGGCCTGTCGCTGTACGGGCGGTTGGGAAACGTGCGGCCGGACTCCTTCTGGCGGATCGTCGCACCTGCGCTGTGCACGATCCCGCTCTTCCTCACCATCGCCGGGTACCGCTTCCTGGCCCTGTTCGTCCCGGAGAGCTTTGGCTTCTTCGGCCGGCTGCAGGAGTGGGCCGAGTTCTGTCAGTACGCAGGGCTCACCGTGGCCCTGTCGGGGATCTACTTCGCCGTGCGCCCAGCCAGCGAGCCAACCGGTGAAACGGCCCGGCACGCCTCCCGAAACAGCGGGCAACGCGACTGGCGGCAGCTACTGGTCCCCGCGGTGATCGTGCTGGCGATCACGGTGGTCTTCGCGGTGCTGACCCCGTTCAGCGGCATCGTTCCCGGTAACGCGCCTGGTCAGGGCAACTAAGAGCTGAGCCTGCCCACCTGCAGGCGCGCTGGGCAGGCAACGGGTGCTTCAGGTGGTTCGCCTGGGCGAGCACGCTGAGCTCGGCGGCCTTCAGCGCGTGCTCCTGGGACATGGCGTGAGGATGCCGGCAGCCGCGTTGGTCTCCGGGAAGGGGGGCGCCCGGTCGTCCCCTTCCCGGTGTGGTCAGGCGGGGGCGCCGGAATCCCGGGTGGGCAGGGTGGCCCCGGCGTCTACGGCCAGCTGGGAGCCAGTGATGTAGCGAGCGGAGTCGGAGGCGAGGAACAGGACGGCCTCGGAGATGTCGTTGGGGTCGAGGGTGTTGACCGGGAGCAGGTGCATGGACCCGAACGCGGCCTGGGCGTCGTCGGCGCCGGGGTTCTCCAGGTCGGGGCGGAACAGCCGGTACATCTCCTGGTTCTGCAGCATGGGCGTGTCGATGTTGCCCGGGTGCACGGCGTTGATCCGGATCGACTGCGGGGCGAGCATGATGGCCAGGTCGTGGACCAGGCGGGCGACGGCTCGCTTGGCGTAGCTGTAGCCGGCCGCTCCGGCCCCGGCCTTGGGACTGGCCATCGAGTTCCCGGGCAGCAGGGCGGCCATCGAGCCGGTGCAGACGATCGAGCCACCCGCAGAGAGGTGCTCGTAGGCGGCGTGAATCGTGTTGACGACGCCGCCCAGATTGATCTCGACGGTCTCGAAGTAGGCGGTGAACGGCGTCTGCGGGCCGATCGGGCTGATCCCGGCGTTGGCCACCACCACGTCCAGGTGCCCGAGTTCGGCCACCGCAGAGGCGACTGCTGTGCTCAGGACCTCCCGGTCGCGCACGTCGGCGACGATCGTGACGACCCGGCGGTCGAACGCCCCGATCTGCCGGGCGGTCTCGGCCAGGTCGTCCGGGTCCGGCATCGCGTAGTTGACGCCCGGCACCGGCGCGCAGATGTCGAGGGCGATGATGTCGGCGCCCTCCTGAGCCAGTCGTACGGCGTGGCTGCGGCCCTGTCCCCGGGCAGCACCCGTGACGAGGGCGACCTTGCCCTTCATGCGGTCGGTCATCGTTGGCCTCCCTGGCTCCTGTACCGACCAATATGGTCGGTACGCCAACCATACCGATCGCCTTCGCTAGCATGTCCAGATGGCACGGCCCTCTGCTGGACACATCGAGCGCACCATCCTCGACACCGCCGCTGGCTACTTCGCCCGGCTGGGCTACTCAGGGACGTCGGTACAGACCGTCGCCACGGCCGTGGGCCTTTCGAAGGCGGGCCTGCTGCATCACTTCCCTTCCAAAGAGGCCCTGGGCGAGGCGGTCCGTGAGCGTTCGCACGCGCTGATGCGGGAGGCGGTGGAGCAGGTCGCTGATCTGCCGCTGGGGCCGGACCGCGACCGGCTGGCGCTGGAGATCCTGGTCGATCAGGCCGGCCGCAGTCCGGGGTTGGTGGCGTACCTGATCAGTGCGATGGCGACCGGGAGTGAGCAGGTCAGGCCGGCGCCGGTGTTGGAGGCGTTCGGGGTGTCGGGCGAGCCCGCCTCGGACCGGTTCGTGCGGGTGATCGGTGCGCTGGGGGCCCTGGCCATGCTGACCCTGCTGGCCCACGAGGACGGCTGGAGCACCACCTGGCGCAACCGGATCGTCGCGGTCGCTGTCGACACGCTCGGGCATGGATGAGCCGCGGTTGCCTACCCTGAGCGCATGGAGCACTGGGGGATCGGCCGGGCCTTCGCCGTCTTCGATGCCCAGGACTCGGGCTGCCGGTCGTGGGGCGTCGAGCACGCCGGGCAGCGCTGGTTCGTCAAGACCGCCGTGCAGCCCTCGGCCCGGGCCGGGCTGGCCCGGGCGGCGGCGCTGCACGCGGTGGTCCGCCACGACGCGGTTGTTCCTCTGTCGATGGTCCTGGACGGGACGGACGGCCCGACCCTGGTCTACCCGTGGCGTGAAGGCGAGGTACTGAATCGCGCGACGACGGCGGGGTCGGATCGCAGCGCGCTGCTGCGTCTGCAGCGCGAGCCCGTCCAGCGGGCGGTTCGGGTGGTCGACCAGGTGCTGCAGGCGCACCGGGCGGTGGCCGCGGCAGGCTGGGTGATCGGTGACCTGTACGACGGTTGCCTGCTCTACGACGCGGACAGCGGGCGGGTGAGCCTGATCGATCTCGACGAGTACCGGCCCGGTCCCTTCGTTCTCAGCTCGCAGCGGCTGCCGGGATCGAAGCGCTACATGGCGCCGGAGGAGATGGTGCGCGGAGCGGTGATCGATTACCGGACCAGTGTTTTCGCGCTGGGGCGAGTGGTTCAGCACTTGCTGGACGGACCGCGGGAGTGGCGGGGGAGCGCACAGCAGTGGGCGGTGGTCGAGCGGGCCACGCAGCCGAGCCCGCAGCGGCGCTATCCCGGGGTGGCGGAACTGGTGGCCGCGTGGGAGCAGGCTTGCGCAAGAGCCTGACACAGAGGGTCGAGGGCTCGACTTCTGCGCGTGCTAGCGTTCGGGCCGAGTCGATCGCATCCCGATGGATGCCAGGGAACTCCGGTGTGATTCCGGGACTGGCGCGCAGCGGTGAGGGTGACGGCGGCACGATCGCGCCACTGGGAGCCAGCTCCTGGGAAGGCTGTGCCGTTGGTTGATCCCGAGTCCGAAGACCTGTCGGCTTCTGTTGTCCGTCAGTGACTCTCGCGACCAGGGTCCGCAGACTTGAGAGGGCCTCGTGGACCCGTTGCCATCCTCCGTGCTGGCGCAACTGAACCGGCTGCCCTACACGGCCCAGGCGGGTGACTTCACCGAGGTCTCGGCCATGACCGGGCCGGACTGGTGGGAGCCGCCCGCCCGGGCCTACAGCCACTGGCTGGCCACCCCGCACCTGGCCCCGGGCGCGGCCTGCAGCCTCCAGCACTACAGCGGCCGCCTGCTGTCCGTGGTGGTGATGGTCTGGGCTCTCACCGGACGGCAGATGTCGCTGCGGCCCGAGCACTGGCAGGCCCAGGTCGACCAGCACGGTGCCACCCTGGTGGTTCGGCACCAGGAACGGATCCTGCTCGGTCACGTGAGTGCGGCGCAGTTGGGCGCGGCCGTGGCCCAGCACCTGGACCCGATGGTGGAGGCGGTGCGGCGTCCGTCCCGCCTGACCCTGGCTGCAGCCATGGGCGGCCCGGCTTCTTCACTGGCCGCGGCTTTCGGGCGCGTGTACCGCGGCGTGGCTGCGGTGGACCGGGCGGCCGTGGCTCGGGCCGCGCACGAAGCACAAGCCGCCCTGACCGAGCGGGCCGGGCGCGAACTGACTGTCCTGCAAGCGGATGACGAGGAACCCGATCTGTTGCGGCAGCACCGCACCACCTGTTGCCTGATCCGGCTGGGGCACGGTCACGGCACCTGCGAGACCTGCCCACGACTGGAGTTCACCGAACAGGTGCGCCAGCAAAGGGAACGTCACCGGGAGCGTCCCGGTGTCCCGGTGACCTGGGCCGCGCGTTCGTGAGCCCGGTAGAGGTTGCTACGCCGGGATGCTCGGCTAGAACGAGCGCAGCGCCTTCATCCTGGACAATGCCTGGACGTCGGTGGCTGGGGATCGGCCCAGCCACCGACAGGGTCCGCCGTGATCGCAGGAACGCTACGGAGCGATCAGTTCCTGAAATCTTTGCTGGGCCTGCGGCATCGCGGAGAGTTCGTGGGTTCCGGCCTTGGCCACGTCAAAGTCGAAGTACGCGTGGTAAGCCACGTCGTTCTCCGGGGTCTCGATGAATTTCAGCATCTGCTCGATGAAATAGGGGTTGTCGCCGCCACCGTGACCGTCGGGTCGCTCCCACAGGCCCCACTCCGGTACGGACAACGGCAGTCCGGCGGCCTTCGCGAAACCTACCCAGCTGGTCAGCCCGAGTGGTCCGTCGAGCTGGTTGGCCCAGGCGGCCTGACGACGTTCCTCCCGGCAACTCTCGTCGCAATTCTTGGGGAAGGGGTAGGTCTTCTCGGCCCAGGAGGTGTCGTAGACGTCAACCCCGACGTAGTCGACGTAGTCCCGTCCTGGGAAGTACACGCGCGGATCGAAGCCGGATGCGGTGGATCCGATGTTCACCGTCCAGTCGAACTCGAGGTTCTCGGCCCCCGGCGCTGCCCGCATGGCTGTCACGATCCGTTGCCAGTAGCTGATGAAATCCTCGCGGGAGGTGGGGTGCCAGCGCGACTCAGGGACGTTGAACTCCCAGCCGAGCCGGATGATGGCGTTGCCCTGACCGGCCGCGACCAGGTTGTTGGCCAAGATGGTGTAGTGCTCGTCGTAATCTCCTTGGGCCCCGGCCGCGATCGTCGCGGTCTTGTCCTCCGTCGGGAGCATGGCCGTGGCGTAGACCATGCGGTATCCGCGGTTCTTCCAGGCCTCGAGCATGTAGTCAGGGCGGGCTATTTCCTGCCAGGTGGCGCGCGCGGAGTAGTCGATCACGTACTCGACGTCACGCTTGGATGACTGCGAAAACTCGGCCACGGCGGTGGGTGAGGTGCCCCTGAAGACTCCGAACGCGGGGCCTGGGGCGGCCTCGCTGGCCTGGTCAGAAGGGTCGGACTGTGGCCCGAAGGCGAAGAAGGCCCCGGCCAGAAGACCCAGAACGACGGCGATGCAGGCGAGGAACATGAGCCACGGTCGGATCGACCTGCTGCCGGTCGCTTCCGCGGGGTCGGTGTTCTCTTTCTCTGGGGAGTCGTTGTTCTCAGGTGCTTTGGACTGCAGCGACTGGTCGGACAAGCTGAACTCGACTTTCTGGTTGCTGATCTGGGTGACGAGGTGGCTGTCGGGACACCCGGCAGGATGGCCACGACTTGTCTATTGCCAAACGACGCCCAGAACGTTCACCAGCCGCCCTGGCCCAGCGCCTTGAACGCTCCGCGATGCGGTGAGGGCCTATCGGTACTTAGCCAGCACCTGCAGTGGCGCGGTACTTATCTGCCGTTCTGGTCATCGCGCCAGGCGATCCAGCGCCGCAGCTCATTGAGGTCGAAGTGGGGGCCGGACGTGAAGATGGTGAACAGAGTGATGCCGTGGTCGCGATAGCGTGGTCCCACCTCCCATGGATCGCCCTTGACGAAAGTCGAGCGCTCAATAGCGTCCGGCTCGCGTCCGAGCTCCCGGCAGTACTGGTCCAGAACCTGGGACTTGTGGCCAAGGTCGTCGCCTTCAGCGAATGTGTGCCAGATGTCAGCGTGCTGGGCAACCAGCCGCAACGTCTTCGGGCCTCCGCCGGCCACCAGGATGGGGACCTTGCGGGTGGGGACCGGATTCAGGACAGCCAAGCGCTGCTCAATCCGCTGCAGGGCCGTCGCGAGGTCCTGCACACGTTCCCTTGGTGTGCCGAACTCGTAGCCGTACTGGGTGTACTCCCATTCACGGAAACCAGCGCCCAGTCCCAGGATCAGCCGGCCGCCACTGATGTGATCGACCGTGCGGGCCATGTCGGCCAGCAGATCCGGATTGCGATAGCTGTTGCAACTGACCAGGGCGCCGATCTCTGCGCGTGATGTCGACTCCGCCCAGGCGCCGAGCATGGTCCAGCACTCGAAATGCCTACCTTCGCGCACCTTGCCCAAAGGGAAGAAGTGGTCCCAGTTGAAGACCACGTCCGCGCCAAGTTCATCCGCGGCCAAGGCGGCCTGCCGGATCGCCGCGTAGTCAGCGTGCTCTGGCGCTACCTGGACAGCCACCCGCAGGCGCCGACTGGAGTTAATGACCATGCCCGGCGAGTGTAGACATTCGGTCATCTAGGATAAATGGCGCTGCACCGCTGACCTGATGGACGGCGAGAAAGCCACCGCGCTGCCGACGCTGACAACTACCCCAGCGCAGGACCGCCCGGCAGCGCCGCGGGCGTGCCCATGACGTTGCGGTCGACGCAGGATGGGCGTCGGGTGCGATAGGCGCCTACGCCAGTGCGTCGCGATGACGAATATTTGCAGGTTCGCCTATTCCTTCGAGCGTTGAGGTTCGGAGGAGGGATCCGGCCCGACCTGCGGTTCCCATGAAAGCGCCCCGAAGCCGGCCATCCAGGCGCCCGCGATGAGGCTGATGATCACCGTCCTCCCGAGACTGGCCGACGAAAAGGCCAGCAAGAGCAGGAACATGACCAACATGAACGGTAGACCGGCCCTGATCGCAGCCCTAAGGCGCGATCGTGATCCGCTACGCCGCCATATGAGGTATCTATCCCAAATGTCCCGCATGGTGGATGAGTCTCTCAGCGACCTGGCGTTGATCAGAACTTGCGCCCTTTACCCACATCGGATGTCTTGCATCGGGATCAGCCCTTGCGGAGTACACGGAGCCGATGGGGCGCTGGGTAGGCTTGTGTCGTGATCCGTGTTCACCTGGACGAGGCGACCCTCTCCCGGACCAGGGTCGCGATCAGCCGACTGCACGAGATGATCCGCGGCCTCCACATCCTGCACCGGCACCCCACGATCGTTCCCTGGCCCTACACGAGCTGGGCGATCAACGCGCGGAAGATCCTGCGGACGACGCCCGAGACGGCTCCGCTGCGGGTGTACAGCGAGCTGTACGGCGCGAACCATGGCCGCCCCACCCCGGATGCCTTCACCCCCATCCCTGAAGAGGCATTCCCCGACCTGCGGGCCGAACTCGATCGCCTGCGCCACGGCTCGCCGCTGGTGATCCGCGCACAGATCGAGAAGCACTACCCCGAGGGAACTCCTAGCTTCCTCCAACCGTACGCGCGGGAGCCAGAGGAGGCGTTCGCCCGCCTCGCCGAGGCGTTCAAGGTGTACTGGGACAAGGCTCTGGCGCCCTACTGGCCCGCGATGCGGGTCGCCTTGGACGAAGAGGTACTGGCCCGCGCCCGGGCGCTGGCCGCCGACGGTCCGGACGCGCTGCTGCTGGATCTGCACGGCCCCCAGGTGTGGCAGCCTCCTGTGCTGAATTTCCCGCGCAACGACAAGGAATCCACGGTGCGGGCCGTCAACCAACGGCTCCTGCTGCTGCCGCTGATCTTCGCCGAGGACATCACGATGATCTCGACGGATCATCCCCAGATTCAGTCGATGTCGTACCAGTCCCGCGGCCAGGGTGTTCTCGCGCCGGCACCGCCCGTCTCCGACGGCGCCCCGTTGGACCGGCTGGCCGCCCTGATCGGCCCCGGCCGGGCCCGGTTGCTGCTGGCGCTGAAGCGTCCCTCGAGCACGACCGCTCTGGCCCACGAGCTGAAACTGGCGCCCAGCACCGTCTCCGAGCAGCTCTCGGCCCTGCTGGCGGCGGAGGTCGTGTACCGGCGTCGCAGCGGACGCCGGGTCATCTACGGGCTGGAGCCGGCCGGTGACCTCCTGCTGTCGCTCTTGGGGTCTGGTCAGGACGAGCAGGCGGGCTGAGCCGAGGATTCGCCTTCGCCCGAATCAATACCGGACGGTCAGGGCGCCTGCCTAGCGTGTGATCGCTCCTGTAGTGATCGACGTGAGGTTGGGGACCGATGAGCCCGGAACGTGCGCTGCTGCGCGAGGTGGTGCGGCGACGGGCCCGGCCCCTCGTCGTCGGATGCTCGGCGTCGATGGTGCATCAGACGTGTGAAGCGCTGGTGCCCTTGGCCATCGGGCTGAGCATCGATCATGCCGTCAGCGGGGGTGCGCCCTCCACCATCCTCGTGGCGGTGGCCGGGATCCTCGTGCTGTTCACGCTTTTGGCCACGTGCGGCGGTCTGGCGTACTGGATGCTCAGCGTCAGCGTGCAGAGGGAGGCGCATGCGCTCCGCGTGCAGGCGGCCGGCCGGGTTCTGGCCGATCCGTCGGCCGGTCAGCACCGCACCGCGGGCGAACTGATGGCCATCCTGACGTCGGACACCACGGCGCTGGCGGGGATCCTTCCAGCACTCTCGCTCATCGTGTCCGGTATTGCGGGTCTGGGCGTCACCGTGTTCGTCCTGGTGCGGGTCGATCTCGCTCTCGGGTTGGGGCTGGTGGTCATGGTCCCTCTGCTGATGATCGGCGTGGAGCGGATCGGTCCCTGGCTGGAGCGCAAGGTCGCGGCCCAGCAGCAGACCGGTGGCCTGGCCGCGGCTCTGGCCGCGGAACTCGTCAGCGCACTGCGGACCATTCACGGGTTCGGTGGCACGCGCGAGGCGACTCGCCGATACCGGGCCGCCAGTCGCGTATCCCTGAGGGCCGCTGGTGAGGCGGCCACCGCGTCCTCCGTTGTCGCCGGTGTCGGTCTTCTGGCCACCGCGACCGTCGTGGTCGTGACCGCGGCCGTGGCTGCAGGCATGGCGCTGTCAGGCCGGATCAGCATCGGCGAGTTCGTCACTGTGGTGGCGATGGCGTCCTTCGTCGCCGAACCGGTGCAGCGGATCGCAACGGGCGTCCAGCAGACAGCCGTCTGCCGGGCCAGTGCTGCCCGGCTGATCCCGCTGACCTCTGGCGGGGTTACCGAAAGCACGAGCCTGGACAACCTCGTTCCGATCGCGCGTCTTCCCGGCCTGGACGTCGACCTTCGCCCCGGCGAAATGCTCGGAGTCGTCACCGCTGACCAGGCCACGGCGCAGGATCTGAGCGAAGCCTTGCGCACGGCAGCCCGGCCCGGCCTGCTGGTGGAACCGCCGCACGCGTATCTGCTCGGCGGCACCATCCAGGAGGCCCTGAACACGGGGCGGGACGTTCCGCAGGAGTGGACGCAGCTGTCCCTGACCGCGGCCGAGGCCCACACCATCCAGTCGGAAAGCCTTCTGGACGGGGGCATCAACCTCTCGGGCGGCCAGCGCCAGCGGCTGGCTCTGGCCAGGGCGCTGGCGGCGGACCCGCCTGTGCTGGTTCTCACCGATCCGCTCAGCGCGGTCGATGCGGTCACGGAGGACGCGGTGGCCCAGAAACTGCGAGAGTTGCGGTCTCATCACACCACCGTGGTCGTCACCACCTCGCCGCCTCTGCTGATGTCGTGCGATCGCGTGGTCTTCCTGAACGGGTATCCCGCCCCAGCCATCGCCTCGCACGACCGGCTCATGCAACGCCCCGACTACCGGAAAGTGGTTCTGCGATGAGCGTCCTTCCCGTTGCGAGCGGACGCCAGACCTGGCGAGGACTGTGCCGGTCCGCCCTCAGCCATCCCGGTGATCTTGCGGCTGCGGTCGTCTGGACCCTGACGGCCAGTATCGGCGTCGTCGTGGTGCCGGTGCTGCTGGGGCGGTGTGTGGACGCGGTCCGTGTTGGCTCGTCCTCGGACCTGCCCCTGCTGTTGCCCGCACTCGTGATCACCGCGCTTCTCGGGGCCGTCCTGACCGCGCTGGCGCAGCGTTCCACCGCCCGCCTCGGGGCGCAAATTGCTGCCGACATCCGTGAGCAGGCCCTGACGGCCGCGCTCGACCTGGACCCCGGCCTTCTGGAGCCGGCCGGCAGCGGGGACGTCACCTCCCGGGTCACTGAGGACGTCGAGACCTTCGTTGCTGCCATCCCTTTGGTGGCCGCGGTGTCGACCGCGGGAAGTACGCTGCTCGTTGCGGTGACCGCGGTCGCCGGGCTCGACTGGCGCCTGGCCCTGGCCTTCGTCGTGGTGCTGCCCTTCTACGCGTTCGGTCTGAGCCGGTACCTCCCTCGGTCCGGACCGCTGTACGCCCAGGAACGACGCGCCTCGGCCGAGCGAGGGCGGGTACTCCTGGAGTCCCTGCACGGACGCCCCACGGTGGCGGCGTACGGTATGGCCGACCTGCAGACCCGTCGCGTCGAGGAGGCATCCGGACACAGCCTCGAACTGCGGGTCCGCACGATCGGGCTGTCGCTGTGGCTGACCAAGTCGATGAACGCGGCCGAGGCAGCGGGACTTTCGACGATTCTGCTTACCGGGTACTGGCTGGTGCACGATGACGTCGTCAGCGTCGGTGCCGTGACCGCCGCGGCGTTGCTCTTCCACCGCCTGTTCGACCCCCTCGGCACGCTTCTCAACTCCTTCGACCAGGTCCAGCGCGCCGGAGCGGCCCTGGCCCGCATCATCGGAGTCGCTCTCGTCCCGGCGCGGCAGTACGTCGACGCCCCGCCCCCTCAGGGTGCCGTCGCCCTGCACGTGTCGCAGGTGCGGCACTCCTACGACGGTGTTCACGACGTCGTAGCCGACATCGACCTGGAGGTGCCCGCCGGATCGTCCCTGGCTCTGGTGGGGACCAGCGGCGCCGGTAAGAGCACCCTGGCCGGCATCCTCACCGGGATGTTCCCACCCACCGGCGGAACAGCCGTCCTGACGGACGGCCGTACGCGGCTCACGGTCGCCGAGGTGGCACCGGCACAGCTGCGCGACTGGATTGCTCTGGTCTCCCAGGAAACTCACGTCTTCAGCGGAACCCTTCGTGACGATGTCGCTTTCGCCGCGCCCGGTCGTACGGACAACGAGATTCGCGAATCGCTGAACCGCGTGGGCGCACTGGGCTGGGTGACAGCGCTGCCCGCCGGCCTCGACACCAGGGTCGGGCCCGGCGGACAGCACCTCAGCCCGGTGCAGGACCAGCAGCTCGCCCTGGCCCGCATCGTCCTACGCGATCCACCCGTCGTGGTCATGGACGAAGCGACCGCCGAGGCCGGCAGCGCCGGCGCACGGGACCTGGAACACGCTGCGACCGCGTTGCTCTCAGGCCGCACAGCCATTGTCGTGGCCCACCGGCTGTCCCAGGCTCGAGTGTGCGACCGGATCGCGGTGATGGACCATGGCCGCGTCGTCGAAATAGGCTCGCATGAAGAACTTCTCACCATGGGCGGACGCTACGCACGGCTCTGGACGGCCTGGTCTCGGACATCGAAACCGCCTGCCCGGCAGTAATACAGCTGAAACCGGCGGATGCGGTTCAGGGATGCGGTAGCACGAAGTGCGCGCGACGACCGTGCACGGCTTCGCATTGCACAACCTTTCGACATCGACTTGAGACCCGTCACTGCAGCCGGGCACGACCACGGCGAGGTTAAGGCCTTCGGCGACGGTGCGGGCCCGGGTGTCGGCCGGATGGCGCCGAGGGCTGACATATGGAGGCAATCCTCCACTTGACTGGTAGTGTGGAAGCCAATCGGAGGATATCCTCCACATAGTTGCAGGGAGCTGTGCATGTCCACCCTGATCCTGGGTGCCACCGGTCAACTGGGCCGCCTGTTGCTGGCCGACCTCCGCAAACGCGGCGTCGAGGCGAGTGCGATCACCGCCGCCGGGCGCAATCAGGATGTTCTGTCCGCTCTGGCGGCCGAGGGCTACCGAACCGCTACCGTCGAGCTGTCCGACGCCCAGCAGGTCGCCGCCGCGGTCGACGGGCACGACCGGGT
Organism: Kineosporia babensis; assembly: GCF_021129305.1. Lineage (GTDB taxonomy): Bacteria > Actinomycetota > Actinomycetes > Actinomycetales > Kineosporiaceae > Kineosporia > Kineosporia babensis. The sequence continues at coordinate 173,047 of NZ_JAJOMB010000014.1, forward strand.
CGTCCTGATCTCGGGGCTCGACCCGGACCGTGTTCAGCAGCACCGCAACGTGGTCGACGCCGCCAGGGCGGCAGGCGTTCAGCACCTCGTCTACAGCAGCGGGATCCGGGCCGACGACCCCAGCTGGATGCTGGGGGCCGACCACCGGGCGACCGAAGATGCGATCAAGGACGCCGGTCTCACGTACACCTTCCTGCGCAACGGCTGGTACATCGAGAACTACCTCACTTCGCTGGCATCCGCGCGAGAGAGCGGGGTTTTCGCAGCGGCCGTGGGCGAAGCCAGAGTTGCCGCCGCTGGTCGCCGTGACTATGCCGAGGCACTCGGTGCGGTGATCGCCGGGCAGGGGCACGAGGGACGCACCTACACCCTGGCCGGCGACCAGGACTTCACCTACGCCGATATCGCAGCTGCGATGGGCGAGGTGCTCGGTCGGCCGGTGGTCTACCAGGCGATCGCGCCCGCGCAGTACCCGCAGATTCTTGTGGCCGCCGGAATGGACGAGCAGACGGCCGGATTCCTCACAGCCCTGGACCAGAACATCGCCGCCGGAGTTCTGGCCCACGCCGGTGACGACCTCTCGCGTCTGATCGGCCATCCCACGATGTCCCTGGTCGAAGGGCTGCGGCAGTAGTCAGTTCGCGCTGATCCGGCCCCCGGGACCAGGGCCTGTCCTGCGGATCTTTGCCTACTTCGGGGCGCTGATCCACAGGGCGGGTCCTAGCGGGGCGGGCGGTGTCCACGCTGGTTCTCGGTGGCCCGCAGCATCGCTCGGTACATCTGACGAGGCGCCGGCGGTTCCGGCAGGGGACGGGCGGACTCGGCAGCGCACGCCTGAAGGATGTAACCGACCATCCGCCGCCAGGTCTCGGGCGCTGCATCGGAAGTGGCGGCCAGGACACCGGCGTTGGCCATCAGGAACATCGGCATGTCCTCGGCGACGAAGTCAGTGCGCAGCCGCCCGGCGGCCTTGGCCCGGTCGACCAGGGTGCTGAACGCGGCGTAGGCGGCATCCCGATCGGCCTCGAACTGTTTGGCGGTGGGGAAGGTCATGGTCAGCACCGTGGTGAAGCCCCGATCGCCGGCCTGCATGGCGCAGATCTGCTCCACATAGGAACAGAAGGCGTTCCACGGGTCCGGGTCGGCCAGGGCCGCACGGGCGGCCTCGGCATAAGCGCTCATCTTGACCTCGAAGGCCGCGGCCACGAGATCGGCGCGATCGGGGAAGCGCCGGTAGAGAGTGGCCACCCCGACCCCCGCCTGACGGGCGATCTCCTCGGTCGCCACATCCAGTCCCTGGGCAGCGAAGACCGCACGGGCCGCACTGACGAGGCGCTCGCGGTTGCGCTCGGCGTCAACCCGCAGATTCGAAGCAGTCACACGACCAGCCTAAGAGATGTGGAGGGTGTCGTCCATTTCTCTGTTAACCTGCGTCAGTAAATGGAGGCAAGCCTCCATTTGATCTCAAGGAGAATCCTGTGCGCGCATTTGCCCTGCCCGAAGCCGGTGCCGGCCCCGCTGTCACCGATGCCCCCGCCCCGCAGCCGGAGGCCGGTGAGGTCCTGGTCCGGGTGCAGGCTTCGTCCGTCAACGGCTTCGACCTGGCGGTTTCGGCCGGATACCTGGCCGGGATGATGGAACACCGCTACCCCGTCGTCCTGGGCAAGGACTTTGCCGGCACGGTCGAGGCCATCGGCGAGGGCGTGACCCGCTTCGCCGTTGGGCAGTCGGTCTTCGGCGTCGTGACCAAGGCTCACCTCGGGGAGGGGGGTCTCGGCGAGCTGACCACGGTGGCCGAGGCGATCGGCATCACCACCTGGCCCGAAGGTCTGGAGCCGGCTACGGCCGGGGCCCTCGGCCTGGCCGGGACCGCGGCTCTGGACTCGCTCAGCGCGGCCGCCGTGCAGAACGGTGAGACGGTCCTGATCAGCGGTGCAACCGGTGGTGTGGGCGCGATCGCGATCCAGTACGCCGTCGCCTCGGGCGCCCGGGTCATCGCCACCGCCCGCCCGGGCCAGGAGGAGGCATTCGTCCGTGACCTCGGTGCCCAGGAGGCCGTCGACCACACCGGTGATGTGAGCGCTCAGGTTCGGGCCCTGGCCCCTGAAGGCGTGGACGTCGTCCTGCACTTCGCTGGTGACGGTGTCGCACTGGCCGGTCTGCTCAGTGACCAGGGCCGGATCGTCAGCCTGCTGGCCCCGGTCGAGCACCCTAACGCCCACCAGGTGATGGCGACCCCGACCGCCGAGACGCTCGACCGCCTGGCCGCTGACGTCGTCGCCGGTCGTCTGCGTCTGCCGGTCGGCGCGGCCTTCTCGCTGGAGGAAGCGCCGGCCGCGTTCGCCGCCTTCGCCGGCGGCACGCTCGGCAAGATCGCCGTCTCGCTCGGCTGACCACCACTCGCGACAGTTCGGGAGACCCGATGGAACTGGGCATCATCTCGCTCAGCGATCTGCAGATCGACCCAGCCACGGGTCGCCGGTTCAGCGCTTCCCAGCGGCTGGCCGACACGATCGAGTACGCCGTGCTGGCCGAGCGTCTGGGCCTGGACGTCTTCGCGCTGGGCGAGCATCACACGCTGGACTTCGCCGTGTCGTCCCCGGCGGTCGCGCTGGCCGCGATCGCGGCCCGCACCCGCCGGATCCGGCTCACCAGCGCGGTCACCGTGCTGAGCGTGCTGGATCCGGTGCGGGTGTACGAGGACTTCGCCACGCTCGACCTGATCAGCAACGGCCGGGCCGAGATCATCGCCGGGCGCAGCGCGTTCCTGGAACCGTTCGCCCTGTTCGGTCATGATCTGAACGACTACGACCAGCTCTTCGGCGAGAAGCTCGATCTTCTGCTGCAGATCCGCGCGAACTCGAAGGTGACCTGGTCCGGTCGCTTTCGGCCGCCCCTGGACGAGGCCGAGGTCGCCCCGCGAGCGGTACAGGACCCGTTGCCGGTCTGGGCCGGCGTCGGGGGCTCGCCCGGTAGCGCTGAGCGAGCCGGCCGGCTGGGGCTGCCGATGGTCCTGGGGTACATCGGCGGGCCCATCGAGCAGGCTCGCCGGGCTGTCGAGGTGTACCGGGAAGCAGGGGAGCGAGCCGGGCATCCAGAAAAGCTGAAGGTTGGCATATCCACCCATTTCTTCGCCGGTTCCGACCCCGGGTCGGCTCGCGCGGTCTACCCGTACTACCACGAATACCTGCGCCCCAAGACTCCCGGAGGCCGTGGCTTCCTGGTCAGCCGATCCCAGTTCGAGGCTGGTACCCGGCCGGGGCAGGCCATCATGGTGGGTTCCAGCGACGAGCTGATCGAGAAGATCCTGTTCGCCCGCCAGACCCTCGGCATCGAGCGCTTCTACGGGCAGTTCGACTGGGGCGGTCTGCCCCGGGAACTGGTCGAGGCATCGATCCACCGATATGCCGACGAGATCGCCCCAGCCGTTCGCGCGAGCTGAGAACGGGCAGTCGGATCCACGATGGGCGTGAGAATTTGAGGCATGGGAACTGACGGCCGTGGACGGACAGGTCCGGAGGACGAGAGCGACGTCCTTGGTGCGGGCTTCGCCGGGCAGCGCATGCTGGTGCTGCCCCGGCCGGTGCTGAACGAGGCCCTCAGCCGGCCGGTGACCAGCGAGCTCCTGGTCACCGACTGCGGGTACTTCCCGCACGCCGAGCGGCACGGCCGGGAACGTCACGATCCCATCGAGCAGGCGGTCGTCCTGATCTGTGTCCGCGGGCGTGGCTGGTGCCGGACCGACGGAAGCGATTTTGACATCAGGGCAGGAGAGGTGGCCGTCCTGCCCGCCGGGCACCCGCATGCCTACGGGGCTGACCCGGACGACCCGTGGACCTTGTGGTGGCTGCACACTGCCGGGCGGGCCGTGCCCTCACTGGTGGAGGTGATCGGTGCCTCGGCGAAGGCGCCGGTGCGGGTTCCCGCGGACGCTCACGGCATCGCCCTGCTCGCGGCCGAGGTGGTGGCCTGGATGGAGCGGGACACGACACCCTCAAGCCTCGTCGCATCGTCCGGGGCGGCCTGGCACCTGCTCACCCTGCTGGCCTCCAGCCGATCGGTCCGCGACGGTGCCGAGACCCTGGTCGAGCGAGCTGCGGAACATCTGCGGACGAACATCAGCGCCCGTACCAGCGTGTCCGAACTGGCCTCCACCGCGGGCCTCAGCGAGTCCTACTTCGCAGCGCTCTTCCGGCGGCGGATGGGCGTGCCCGTGCAGACCTACCAGACCCAGGTGCGGATGGGGCGTGCGCGGGAACTCCTGGCAACCACCGAGCGATCGGTGGCCGAGGTCTCCACCGAGTGCGGATACGACGACCCGTGGTACTTCTCGCGCCAGTTCCGGCGCGTCCACGGGACCAGCCCGTCGGTCTACCGCAAGCAGTTGCGCTCCTGACCGCAGATCATCGGATCGTCCAGGTATTGCGTCAATACGTCCTCCTCCATCGCCCGGCCTGAGTCGTAGCCTCCTGATCGAAGGCCGGGAAACGTGGTTTCCGGCCGGCGGAACTCGATGAGGAGGTACGCATGAGACGCAGGACTTTCATTGCTCTCGCAGCCGGCGCGCTGACCAGCGCTTGTGCGGCCGCACCCGGCGCCCGGCCGGGGCAGACCGTGCTGAGGTTCTGGTCCTGGGTCCCCGGGATCGACCAGGCGGTCAATCTGTGGAACAGCCAGAACCGGGACACGTACGTCGATCTCGAACTCACCCCCGCGGGCTCTTCGGGTACCTACTCGAAGATGTACGCCGCGGTCCGGGGCGGGCGAGGCGCGCCCGACGTCGCCCAGGTCGAGTATCAGGAACTGCCGGGCTTCGCCCTGGAGAACGGCCTGATCGAACTCGGTCCGCTCGGGATGGACCAGCACCGTGACCAGTTCGTGGACTGGCAGATCTCCCAGTCCTCGTTCGGCGAGCGGATCTACGCCGTACCGCAGGCATCCGGCCCGATGGCCCTGTACTACCGCAACGACATTTTCGGCTCGCTGGGGCTGGACGTTCCCCGGACCTGGGAGGACTACCGAGCTGCGGCCGAGGCGGTGCGCGCTGACGGTAGATACATCGCCACCTTCCCGCCCGGCAACTCCGCCTGGTTCGCGGCGTTGTCCTGGCAGGCCGGCGCTCGCTGGTTCGGGCTGGACGGCGATGTCTGGACCGTCGGGATCAACTCCGAGCAGACGCTGCGGGTCGCCGAGTACTGGGACGAACTGCGCTCGCAGGATCTGATCTCCATGCAGCCGGACTTCTCCAACTCCTGGTACGCCGACCTGCAGAGCGGCCGCATCGTCACCTGGCCGAGCGCCCAGTGGGGTGGACCGATCCTGTCGGGCAACGCCCCCGGCACCTCGGGCAACTGGCGTGCTGCCCAGCTGCCGCAGTGGAATCCGGACAATCCGGCTTCGGCCAACTGGGGTGGTTCGGCCACCGCCGTGCTCAAGGGTTCCGAACACCCTCGGGAGGCGGCGGAGTTCGCCATCTGGCTGAACTCCGACCCGGAAAGCATCGACCTGCTGATTGCCGGCGGGTACGGCTGGCCCTCGGTGAAGGACGCCCTGGACGGGACCGCCCTGGACACGTCGGAGGAGTTCTTCGGCGGGCAGAACGTCAACCGTGACGTGTTCGCGCCGGCCGACGAGACGATCGGCACCGACTGGCTCTGGAGCCCGACCACGAACGCCACCTACCTCCACCTGAACGACGGATTCGCCGGGGTGGTGGCTGGGGGAAGCAGTTTCGTCGACGTGGTGCAGCAGACCCACCGTCAGACCGTGGAGGATCTGAGAGCCAAGGGCCTGACCGTGCGGGAGGCATCATGAGAGGCCGTCGACTCGCGATTCTGGGCCTGCTCGGCCCCTTCACGGCGCTGTTCGCCGCCACGATCGCGTTGCCGATCGGTTTTGCTCTGTACGAGAGCGTCACCGCGATCGAACGATCCGGACCGCTCGGCCGAGGGACGACGTCCACTGTTTTCGTCGGACTCGAGCACTACGCAACTGCCCTGAGCGATCCGGCCTTCACCGCCAGCCTCTGGCGGGTCGTGCTTTTCGCTCTGGTCCAGGTGCCGGTGATGATCGTCCTGGCCACTACTCTGGCCCTGATGCTGGACGCGGCCTCGGCTCGTGGGGTCAAGTTCTTCCGGTCGGTCTACTTCCTGCCCTACGGCATTCCCGGTGTGATCGCTTCTCTGTTATGGGGTTTCCTGTACACGCCGGGCCTGAGCCCGGTCCTGGACGTCGCCTCCTGGTTCGGGCTGAACATCGACTTCCTCGGCGCCAGTTCGATTCTCTGGTCCATCGCGAACATCGTGACCTGGCAGTTCGCCGGGTACAACATGCTGGTCATCGTGGCCCAGCTGAAATCGATCGACGGTGACCTGTTCGAGGCGGCCGAGATCGACGGCGCCTCGGCCTGGCAGATCATCACCCGGATCAAGCTCCCGCTGATCCGCCCGGCGATCGTGCTGACCACGGTGTTCACCATCATCGGCACGATCCAGCTGTTCGGTGAACCGCTGATCCTGCGGCCTTTGACCGGCTCGATCACCAGCACCTACACCCCGAACCTGGCGGCCTACAACGAGGCGTTCGCCAACAACAACTACAACCTGGCGGCGGCCGAGTCGGTCCTGCTGGCGCTGGTCGCCTGCGTCTTCTCCTTCGCCTTCCTCAAACTGGTGAACAGGAGCGGGAAGTGAAGAATCCTCGCACGCCGTCGGCGGCCTCCCGGGTCCTGCTCACCGCGGGCCTGGCGGTCGCGGCCGTCTACTTCCTCTTCCCGGTGTACTGGCTGGTCATCGCGGCCACCAAGAGCACTGGCGACCTGTTCGGCTCCTCCGGGTTGTCTCTGTCCAACCCGCAGCTGCTCACCAACATCCGTAATGTGTTCGAGTACAACGGCTCGATCTTCTTCCGCTGGGTGGGCAACAGCCTGCTGTACTCCGGGGTGGGTGCGCTGGTGGCGACCGTGGTCTCCATCGCAGCCGGATACTGCCTGGCCAAGTTCACCTTCCGGGGCCGCGACGCGCTGTTCAACATCTTCCTGGCCGGGGTGATGATCCCGGGCACCGCGCTGGCCCTGCCGCTGTTCCTGCTGATGAGTGAGATCGGCCTGGTCAACACCTACTGGGCCGTCCTGCTGCCGTCAGTGATCAGCCCGTTCGGGGCCTACCTGGGACGGATCTACGCCTCGGCCGCAGTGCCGGACAGTCTGCTGGAGGCGGCTCGGCTGGACGGGGCGGGGGAGTTCCGGATCTTCTTCACCATCGTGCTGCGGCTGATGACCCCGGCCGCCGTCACCGTGTTCCTGTTCCAGTTCATCGGTATCTGGAACAACTACTTCCTGCCCCTGGTCATGCTCTCGGACCCGGACCGCTACCCGCTGACCCTGGGACTGGTGAGCTGGCAGAGCGTTTCGGACCGCCACCCCGAGCTGTACCAGATGACGATCGGTGGGGCCCTGCTCTCGTCGGTCCCGCTGATGATCGCGATCGTCAGCCTGCAGCGCTTCTGGCGGGCCGGCCTCACCGAGGGAAGTGTCAAGGGCTGATTCCGCCCGGCACCGAACGACAGCTACGACGAAAGTTGAAACACCAGCCATGTCCTCAGAACCGATCTCCCGTATCGAGCTTCCCGATGCTCCGGCCGACGCCTGGCAGCACGGCGTCGCGGTCTGGTCCGAGCCCCTGGTCATCGACAGCTATCTGCCCGAAAAGCCCTCGGCCTACCCAGCCTTCCTGCACAACCGGGTCTACCAGGGATCTTCCGGACGGGTTTTCCCGTTGCCGTTCCACGAGCGGATCGCCGCGGTCAAGCGGCCGCACACCTGGCAGGCGCTGCATCTGGAGAACGAGTGGCTGCGCGTGGTGATACTGCCGGAGCTCGGTGGCCGGGTGCACATCGCCTACGACAAGGTCGCCGGGTACGACCTGTTCTACCGGAACAACGTGATCAAGCCCGCTCTGGTCGGCCTGGCCGGGCCCTGGATGTCGGGCGGGATCGAGTTCAACTGGCCGCAGCACCATCGCCCGGCCACGTTCCTGCCCACGGATGTCGAGATCGAACGAGAGGACGACGGGTCGGCGACGGTCTGGTGCTCCGACCACGACCCGTTCGCCCGGATGAAGGGCATGCACGGGATCCGGCTGACTCCCAGCAGCTCCCGGATCGAGGCCCGGGTGCGGTTGTACAACCGCAGCGAGGTCCCTCAGACCTTCCTCTGGTGGGCGAACGTCGCCGCCGCGGTGAACGACGACTACCAGTCCTTCTTCCCCGGCGACGTGACCCACGTGGCCGACCACGCCAAGCGAGCCGTGGTCACGTTCCCTCGGCCCGACGCGCCCTACTACGGCATCGATTACGCGGGGGCCACCGAGGACGACCCCGAGGCGGACCGGCTCGACTGGTACCGCAACATCCCGGTGCCCACCTCGTACATGGCCCTGGACACGGTCGAGGACTTCTTCGGCGGGTACGACCACGGCGTGCAAGCCGGATTCGTCCACGTCGCCGCCCACGAGATCTCGCCCGGCAAGAAGCAGTGGACCTGGGGAGACACGCCTTTCGGCTGGGCCTGGGACCGCAACCTCACCGACACCGACGGCCCGTACGTCGAACTTATGGCCGGCGTCTACACCGACAACCAACCCGACTTCGCGCACCTGGCCGTCGGCGAGACAAAAACCTTCGTGCAGGCCTGGTACCCCGTCCACGGCACCGGCCCCGTGCAGTATGCCGACCGTCGCCTTGCGCTGAGCGTCGCCGAGAATGAGGGACGCCTGTGGGTTCGGCTCTGCGCGGCCGAAATTCTTGACGCGGTGAGCGTGGTGATCACCGACGGCACCTTCGAGTTGGGCAGTCGGACGCTGGACCTGCGTCCCGGGCAGACCTGCGAACTTGAGGTCGGCAAGACAGCGAAGCTCACGGTCCGGATCACCCGGCCGGGGGAGACGCTGGCCGACTTCACCCTGGGCGAGCCGTCCGTTCCGGACCAGGCCCCCACCACGACACGGGCCGTGGCCCCGCCCTCGCCCGCCGACGTCACGAGCATTGACGAGCTGATCCACATCGCCCGGTATCTCGACCAGTACCGGCACGCCACCCGTTCCTCGGTGCCCTACCTGTACGAGGTTCTGCATCGCGAGCCAGGAGAGTCACGAGCACTTCTCGCCCTCGGTGCCAAGGCTTACGAACGGGGCGACTACGCCACAGCTGCCGACCTGCTGCGTCGTAGTGCCGACGCCCAGACCCGCTGGAGCCCCACCCCGGCCTCGGGTGAGGCGCTCTACCGGCTGGGCCTGGCCCTGACCCGGCTCGGGCGGGACGGTGAAGCGGCCACGGCCCTGGCGCGCGCCGGCTGGGATGCCCGCTTCGCCGTCACGGCCCGCTTCGCCCTGGCCCGGCTGCGCTGCCGCCACGGCGACCACCGACGGGCCGGCGAACTGCTGCACGAGGTGCTCGACCTGGACGCCCACCACCTGCAGGCCGCGGACCTGCTGGCTACCGTCCTGGCCGAGACCGGCGACCAGGAGAAAGCCCGGACCCTGGCCAGGACGACCCTCGAGCGTGACCCGCTGGACGCCTGGGCCCGTGACCTGGCCGGCCTGGCCCCCACCGCCGACGCCACCTCCATGCTGGACGTGGCCCTGGAATACGCGGCCGCAGGTTTCGACGGGCACGCGATCGCAGCTCTGAACAAGGCCGAGACCCTCGCCGCCACCAGCCCGAGCGGGCAGGTGAACGTGACTCCCCTCGTCCAGCTGCACCGAGCCGTCCTGCACCTACGGGCCGGGGAGACGGAACTGGCCCGAGCCGACATCGACCTGGCCGGCCAGCAGGACCCGGCCTCGGCCCATCCCCTGCGCCTGGACGACATCGACACGCTGCGAACGGTTACCGCGACGGCTCCGGAGGTGGCGCTGCCCTGGGCCATGCTCGGGCACTGGTACTACTCCCGGGACCGCGCCGAGGATGCGATCGAGGCGTGGCACAAGGCCGCCGCCGCCCACCCGGCGACCGAACTGGCCGCCATCGTCCACCGCAATCTGGGCCTGAGCGCCTACAACGTCCGCGCCGACGTCGAGGCAGCCGTGCAGCATTACGAGAGCGCCCTGCAGGCCTCGCCCGACGACGCCAAACTCTGGTTCGAGCGCGACCAGCTCGCCGCGCGCGCCGGCGAGAACTCCGCCGACCGGTTGGCCCGGCTGGAACCTCGACGTGACCTGGTGGCCGAGCGTGACGACCTCACGGTGTCCCTGACCCACCTGCTGCTCGACGAAGGACGGGTGGACGAGGCCCGCACCTTGTTGACGGAACGCCACTTCCAGCCCTGGGAAGGCGGCGAAGGCCTGGCTCTCGGCGCATGGGAGCGCAGTTCGGTGCGGATGGCTCAGCGTCTGCTCGCCGACGGGCAGCCGCGAGAGGCGGCAGCGGTCGTGCGGAAGGCTCTTCAACCGCCGGCCGGCCTGGGCGAGGATCGCCACCACCTCGCCAACACCGCCGAGCTCTACCTCCTGCTGGGTGACGCGCTCGCCGCCGACGCGGACCCGATTGCGGCGCAGCGCTGCTGGGAGATCGCCGCGCGTTCCACCGGCGACTTCGTCGACATGGCGGCAACCGCGTTCAACCGCAACACCGTCCACGCCGTCCGGGCACTGGCCTGCCTCGGCCGCGAGGACGAAGCCGAGAACCTGGTCAAGGCCTTGGCCCAGTGGGTGGAGGAGTACGCCGTGACCCCGGTGGAGGTGGACTTCTTCGCCACCAGCCTGCCCAGCATGCTGCTGTTCGTCGAAAGCCCCGAAACCGCCCGGAACCGCGAAGTGAGCATCGTGCGCGACCAGATCCGCGGATGGCAGTCATGACCCCAGCACCCGAGAACCAGCAGGAGACAACCTCCGTGACCGAGTCCACGCCCTACGTCCTTGACCTGTCCGGCCGCTGGCGCGCCGCGCTCGATCGAGAGCACGTGGGTGAGCACCAGAACTGGTACACGGCCGAGGCGTTGCCGGATGCCGCCGAGCTGGACCTCCCCGGTTCGGTCCAGGAGCAAGGGCTGGGCGATCCCGTCACGCTGGAGACCCCGTGGACCGGGCTGGTCGTGGACCGCTCGTACTTCACCGACGAGCGCTACGCGCCCTACCGCGAGCCCGGCCAGGTAGCGGTGCCGTTCTGGCTGCAGCCACACACCTACTACCGCGGCGCGGTCTGGTTCCAGCGCAGCATCGACATCCCGCAGCAATGGCAGGGACGTCGCGTGATCCTGCACCTGGAACGAGTGCACTGGGAGTCCACCGTCTGGCTGGACAACCGCCGGATCGACAGCGCTCGCAGCCTGACCACACCGCACCGCTTCGACCTGGGTGTCGTCGAGGCTGGCCGGCGCACCCTCACCCTGCGGGTGGACAACCGGACAGTGGTCGACGTCGGCCCGAACGCGCACAGCATCAGCGACCACACCCAGGGGAACTGGAACGGGGTGATCGGCAGCCTGCGCCTGGAAGCTCTTCCTGCGGTGGTGATCCGCTCGGTCACCGTGATTCCCGACCTGGCCGGGCGCTCGGCCAGGGTCAGGATCGACATCGCCAGTGACTCGGCAGGGGTCGGGCAGGGGCGGGTCACGGTCTCGGCCCGCCGGTTCAACGTGCCCGGCGAACACGTGACCGACGAGATCATGAGCGAGTTCGACGATCAGCGCGAAGCCGATCTGAGCGAGCGCGGCATGATCGAAGGTGGCGCGCACCTCGACCTGGACCTTCCGCTGGGTGAGCAGGCCGAGGCCTGGGACGAGTTCCACCCGGCGCTGTACGAACTCACCGCCCGGATGTTCACCACGGTCGGCGCGCAGCAGCACGAGCACGCCTACCGCACGGTCTTCGGGCTGCGCGAGGTGGGCGTCCAGGGCACCCAGATCGCCGTCAACGGCAACGTGACCTTCATCCGGGGAACCCTGGAGTCGTGCGTCCACCCGCTGACCGGCTATCCGCCCACTGATGTCGAGTCCTGGCGCCGGATCATCCGCGTCAACCGCGCCCACGGGCTCAATCTGCTGCGCTTTCACTCCTGGTGCCCGCCGGAGGCAGCGTTCCGGGCAGCCGACGAGGAGGGCCACTACCTTCAGGTCGAGGGGCCACTCTGGGCCAACCAGGGCGGGGCCATCGGCGAGGGCCGCCCGGTGGACGCCTACCTGTACGAGGAGACCGACCGGATCCTGAGGGAGTTCGGCAACCATCCGTCCTTCATCCTGATGGCTCACGGCAACGAACCGTTCGGCCGGGACGCCGAGTTCCTCGGGGCCTGGGTCGAGCACTGGCGCAAGCGCGATCCGCGTCGCCTGTACACCAGTGCTGCCGGCTGGCCGGCCATCCCGGAGAACGACTTCGACAACATTCCCGACCCGCGTACCTACCGCTGGGGCGAGGAACTCGACGCGCGTTTCAATGCCCGCCCGCCGGAAACCGAGACCGACTACCGCGACTGGGTCCAGGCCACCCCGAGGCCGATCGTCAGTCATGAGATCGGGCAGTGGTGCGTGTACCCGGACTTCGCCGAGATGGCCAAGTACACCGGCCTGATGCAGCCGAAGAACTACGAGATCTTCGCCGACTTCCTCCGCGAGGCGGGCATGGCCGACCAGGCGCAGGAGTTCCTGCACGCCTCCGGCAAGCTGCAGCTGCTGTCCTACAAGGAAGAAGTCGAATCAGCGCTGCGAACACCCGGTTTCGGAGGGATCCAGCTGCTGGGCCTGAACGACTTCCCGGGGCAGGGCACGGCTCTGGTCGGTGTCCTGGACGCCTTCTGGGACGAGAAGCCCTACAGTACGGCGGCAGACTGGGCTCGGTTCTGTGGGCCGACCACGCCGCTGGCGCGGCTGCCCAAGCGGGTCTGGCGCACCGACGAGGAGCTTTCCTTCACCGTTCAGGTTGCCCACTTCGGGCCGGCGCCTTTGCAGGCCCGCGTTTCCTGGAGTCTGGGCGAGGCCGACGGACTGGTCCAGGAAGGGACGATCGCGCTCGGCAACAGCTCGGACTTCGCAAAGGTGAGTGTTCCAGCCGGGACGGTGACGTCCACCGGGCGGCACAAGCTGGTGCTTCGAATCGTGGACGTCGGTGGGGCCGTTTTCGAGAACGACTGGGATCTCTGGTTCTTCGGTGAAATCCTGGAACCGGTCGCTGACGTGTTCGAGACGGCCGACGTGGACGAGGCTCTGCGCCGAAGCGGCGCCGGCGAGTCGGTGCTTCTGCTGCCGGACCTCGACCGGGTGCGGACGGAAGCGGTGCTCGGCTTCTCGACCGTCTTCTGGAACACCGCCTGGACGAGGAACCAGGCCCCTCACACGCTCGGCATCACGCACGACCCGCAGCACCCCGCACTCGAGGGCTTTCCCTCGGACGGGCACACCGACTGGCAGTGGTGGAGCCTGCTGCACGGAGCCAAGGCCATGGTCCTCGACGGGTTGCCGATCGAGTTGCGCCCGGTGGTTCAGCCGATCGACACCTGGTTTCACGCCCGGCGACTGGGCGCCCTGATCGAGGCCCGGGTGGGCGCCGGCCGCCTGATGGTGTGCACGCTGAATCTGGACGGGACCGATCCGGTGCGCGCCCGCTTCCGCGCATCTGTGCAGCGATACCTGGCCAGTGACCGATTCCAGCCGGCCGTCGAACTGCGCGAGAGCGACATCCTCGGGCTGTTCATCTGACCCGGGTAGAGCAAGATTGGTCATCTGAAGTCTGACGACAAGGAGATGAGATGGCCCGCGTCCTGATCACCGGAGCCTCGGCCGGTCTCGGCCTGAACACTGCCCGGGCTCTGACGGACGCGGGCCACGACGTCGTAGTGCATGCCCGGGGTTCCGGGCGGATGCCCGACTGGCCGAAGGTCGTCCTCGGTGATCTCAGCGATTTGCAGGAGACCCGTGGCGTTGCCGAACAGGCTCAGGAACACGGCCCGTTCACGGCCGTCATCCACAACGCGGGCACGATGGATCCGGCCCATGCCTTCGCGGTGAATGTGATCGCTCCCTATGTCCTGACCGCCCTCCTTGAGCGGCCAGAGCGCCTGATCTACCTCACCAGCTCCATGCACCGAGGCGGCTCCGACGATCTGGGGCGCATCGGGAAGCGTCGCGTCACCTACTCCGACAGCAAGCTGTACGTAACCGCCTTGTCGGCGGCGTGGGCCACCAGATGGCCCGGAACCGTGACTCACGCTGTAGACCCTGGCTGGGTCCCCACCAGGATGGGCGGTTCAGGGGCGCCCGACGACCTGGTGGCAGGCCATGAGACCCAGACGTGGCTGGCCACCGCCGATCGAATCGACCCGTCCACCGGTGGTTACTGGCACCATCGGCGCACCCAGGACCCGCATCCAGCGGTCACGAACGGCCGTTTTCAGCAACAGTTGCTGGACCTCCTGGGTCCGCACACCGGAGTCAAGCCTGACTGAGACCTGATCCACCGGCTGGCCCGAAGCCGGGTGTGGACGTCATCCCAGCTCCCGGTAGCTGAGTCGGGCCCGCCTCCACGCGACGGGCCCGGCCAGCCAACGGGCTCAGCAGTTGGATATGGCGAGCGGGATGGTGGTGGCGCTCTGCGCGCCGCTGATTGCGAGGTCGCTGCGGTAGTCGCCGTCGAAGTCGCCGGCTACGACCTGGTAGCCAGCTTCCCTCGCCCAGACCGGGAAGCCCGACACCCAGGAATTGGTGACGCCGAATGTGCCGTTCCCGTTGGAGAACACCGCCGGGATCGTGGTGGCGTTCTGGGCGCCCGTCATCGACAGGTCGCTACGACCGTCGCCGTTAAAATCACCGGCCACCAGCTGAAAACCGGCTTCCCGGGCCCAGATGGGAAAGTTCGGCACGGTGTAGTTGGTGACGCCGAATGTGCCGTTCCCGTTGGAGAACGCCACCGGGATCGTGGTCGCGTTCTGGGCGCCGGTCATCGCCAGATCACCGCGGCCGTCCCCGTTAAAATTTCCTGACACAATTTGGTATCCGGCTTCTCTCGCCCACACCGGAAAACCCGACACCCAGTTGTTCGTCACGCTGAAAGTTCCGCAGGCGGCCGCCGCCTTGGCCATCGATGAGCCGGATGGCAACACGGTCAGACCGACAACGCTGGCCACGACCAGCAATGCCGTCGAAAGGGACCTCTTCACTTTTCCCTCCACCATCATCTGTCTCAACGGTCGAGGGATGACATCACCACGGGAGAGGAGGAAGATCACTCTGGCCCCGACGGTAATCATGAGTACAGATGTGCCGAGCCCCCTCCATTCGCAGCGACTGGGACGCCGACTTGTGCCGGTTCCCCATCTCACTCCGGCGCAACCCGGGAACGCTCAGATCTGTGGCGACTTGTATGAATCGGCGCCAACTGACCGGTCTTAGCCGCGCACCGCTCGTTCGATGAGTTCCAGTGCGGTGATCGAGTCGGCCGGGTCGATCGGCAGCGAGGCACTGTCGGTCAAGGCATCGCCCAGCAGGCGGTAGAAGGCCAGATACTCTCCGGCTTGCAGTTCGACGGCGCGCTCGCCCTCAGGGGTGGAAATGGTTGCGGTGCGTCCGTCGTCGTGCCGGCCGAAGCCTTCTGAGCCGGGGCGCCGCCCGGCGATCGATTGCGGTTCCTGCGGGTCAAGCCCTTCCGAGACGAACACGCCCTGGGAGCCGACCACCCGGAAACGAGGTCGGGGCGCGGGGGAGATGGCGCTCATCCACATCCGGGTCCGGACGCCGGAAGTGTGGCGCATGGTCATGAAGGAGTCGTCGTCGTTGAAGGCGCCAGGGCGCCGGGCGTCAAGTTCGGCGTGAATCTCCTCGACCGGGCCGAAGAGCTGGATGGCCTGGTCGATCAGGTGCGGGCCGAGGTCGTAGAGCATGCCGCCGCCGGACTGTGGGGTGGCGGTGTCCTTCCAGCGTTCGGTGACCTTCGGGCTCCACCACTCGAAAGACGTCTCGAATTGGCGCACCTCACCGAGTTCGCCCTTTTCGAGGACGGCCTGCAGCGTCTTGAAATCGCCGTCCCATCGGCGGTTCTGGAACACCGTAAGCTTGACTCCGGCCGCGGCGGCGGCCTCCACCACCTGACGGCTCTCGGCGGCGGTGACTGCGATGGGTTTGTCGATGACCACGTGCAGGCCGGCCTCGATCGCCCGCAGCGCCAGCGGCGCATGTGTCTCGTTCGGGCTGCCGATCACGACCAGGTCGAATTCTTCGGCACGGTCGAAGAGCTCATCAGTGGAACTGAGGACGACCGTGCCGGGGTACTCGGCGGCAACCACGGCAGCGCGCTCGGGGGAACTGGTGACCACGGCGGACAGAGCGAAGCGGGGTTCGGCGGCCACCAGGGGTGCGTGGAAAACACGTCCGGCGGTGCCGAAACCGATGACTGCGGTGCGGATCGTCATGGTTGACCTTTCCAGAAGCTTTACTGAGGACCGAGATCGGTGGGAAGGGTGGCGGCGATGCGGTCGATCTCGTCGAACAGGGCGTCGGGGATGTCCAGTTCGACGGCGGCGACACTTTGTTCAATGCGAGACGCTCGGGAGACTCCCACGACCGTGCTGGCGATGCGCGGGTCGCGGACCGAGAACTGCACGGCCGCAGCCGACAGCGGAACGTCGGCCTCGGCGCACAGCCCCTCGATCCGGCGGATCGCCTGCAGCAACTCCTCGGGTGCTTCCCGATATCCGTAACGGGAGGACGCGGTGGTCCCGGTAGCGAGGATGCCACCTCCGAAGACGGCTGCGTTCACCACACCCATGCCCCGCTCGAGGGCCGCATCGATCAGCCCGTCAGCGTTCCGGTTGACAAGCGTCCATCGGTTGTGGGTGAGAAGGACATCGAAGAAACCGGTTTCGACGTACTCACCGATGATCTTCGTGTCGCCGCCGGCGACCCCGATCACGTCGGCGACACCGGCGTCCTTCAGTTCCCGGATCACGTCGACCGGCCCGCCGGGCGCCGTGGCCTGAGCGAACGTGGTGTTCTCGGGGTCGTGCAGGTACAGCAGGGGTACCCGGTCGACGCCGAGGCGCTCGAGGCTGCCGGCGATGGCCCGGCGCATCTGCTCGCCGGAGAAGTCGCCGGTGTCCAGGTCGCGGGTGATCTTGGTGGCCAGCACGTAGTCCTCCGGCAGTCCGCCGACGTGCTGGATGGCCTCGCCGATGCGCCGCTCGGACTCACCCTTGCTGTAGGCGCACGAGGTGTCGATCGCCCGGATCCGGCCGCGCAGAGCCGCTTCCGCCGTGGCTATGCCGTCCTCTGCGGTGACCTCGTAGCCGAAGTTCGAGGGCATCGACCCCAGGGGAGCACCGCCGACCGTCAGCGGGGTGATCTGCAGCCTGGTACGGCCAAGCTCGTTGAGTTTCCAGTCCATCGATCAGTCCTTCGGTTCGTTCCAGTCGAAGAAGTTGGCTGCGCCTGGTTCCAGATGCGTCGCAGCCGCCTCGCGGTCGAACTCGATGCCCAGGCCGGGCCGGTCGCCGACCTGCACGTAGCCGTCGGTGACGATCTCGCTGTCGAATCCGTCGAGGATCTGGTACCACCACGGGTCCATCGCCAGCGGGTACTCGAAGGCGATCAGGTTGTCCGGCAGGGTGGCGCTCACCTGAATCAGGGTGGCCAGTCCGAGCAGGCCGCTGCTGACCCCGTGCGGCGCGATCCCCACGCCGTACAGATGCGCGAACTCGGCGATCCACTTCAGTTCGGCCAGACCGCCCACGTCGCCCGGGTCGGGCCCGATGATCCGCACCGACCGGGTCTCGATCAGTTCGCGGAAGTTGTTGCGCAGGTAGAGCTGTTCGCCGGTGTGGGTGGGGACGCTGGTGGCCGACGTGAGTTCGCGGTAGCCCGAGACGTCGTTCCAGGGAACGAAGTCCCCGGTCAGCACGTCTTCAGCCCAGGCGATGTCGAACGGCTCGAGCGCCTGGAGCACGGTGATCGCGTCCGAGATCTGCCAGCCCGGGCCCATGTCGAGAGCCAGCCGCCGATCGGGACCCAGGACGTCTTTCATTGCCGCCACGGTGTCGACGATGTGGCTGACCGCGCTGGGAGTGAGGAAGCCGGCGTTCGGGTGCAGGGTGCCCTCGCGCAGGTCGTTGTACATGAAGTCGGGGGTGTTAGGGGCCATGAAGCCGTGCAGGCCCACCCCTTCCTTGTAGATCGAGAAGTTCTCCGGCGAGTCGACCATGAACTGCATCGACTTGGCGTAGTCCTCCGGGGTGTGGTTGCCCAGGTCGGTGCGAATACCGCCGTTGTAGACCCGGATCCGGTCGCGCACCTTGCCGCCGAGCAGTCGGTGCACGGGTACACCGAGCGCCTTGCCAGCGATGTCCCACAACGCGATCTCGATCGCCGAGACGATGGCGCCCCAAGGCTTGGAGCCGCCCATCCGGCGGATCCGCTGCATGCATCGCTCGATCTCGGTGGGGTCGCAGCCCAGCAGTTTCTGCCGGTAGAGCTCGAGGGTCTGGGTGACGTAGGGCTTGGAGTGCTCGATCTCGGCGAAGCCGTCGATGCCCTCGTCGGTGAGCACGCGCACGATCGGGCTGCGGCCGATCCGTGCCGTGCGGATGTCGGTGATCTTCATCCCTTGACCGCTCCTCCGGTGAGTCCGGCCACGAAATACCTTTGCAGGGCCACGAACAGCACCACGATCGGCAGGGTCAGCACCACCGAGGCGGCCATCGTGGCGCCCCAGTCCACGCTGAACTCCCCGGCGAACTCGGTGAGGGAGACCGGGGCGGTGCGGGCGGAGGTGGAACTGGTCATCACCGAGGCGAAGAGGAACTCGTGCCAGGACTGCAGGAAGGCGAACATGCCCGCTGCGGCCAGGCCGGGTGCGCAGATCGGCAGGGTGACGTAGGTGACTGCGTCGAATCGGGAACCGCCGTCGATCATCGCGGCCTCCTCCAGGTCGATCGGGATCGCGGCCACCTGGTTGCGCACCATCCAGGTCACCAGCGGCACGGTGATCGCCAGGTGTGCGAAGGCCACGCCGATGGTGGTGTCGAGCAGGTTCATGGCGTTGACGAACTGGTACAGCGGCAGCAGCACCACGGTCAGCGGGACCACCTGGCCGAGCAGGATGAACAGGGCCAGCGGGCGGGCTGCGCGGAAGCGGAACCGGGCCAGCGCGTAGCCGGCGCTGAAGCAGAAGATCAGCGTGGCGGCCGAGACCAGCAGGCCCACCACGATCGAGTTCCACAGCGCGGTGGGCATGTTCGAGCCGGTGAAGACCGTGCGGTAGTTCTCCAGCGTCCAGGTGTCCGGCAGCAGCCGCACCGGCACCTGGTAGATGTCCGAGCCCGGTTTGAACGAGGTGAACAGCATCACCGCCACCGGGGCCAGGCTCCAGACCAGCAGCATCGCCAGCAGCGCCCAGATCACGCCGCCGCGCAGCAGGCGGGCGGATTTCATGTCTGCTCCTCGATGTCGGTCCGCATCGTGCGGGCGAAGAAGACGGCGAACACGCTGCCGATCAGCAGTTGCACCACGGCCACCGCGGAAACCAGGGCCTGGTCACCGTTCTGGAAGGCCTGGTACAGCAGGATCGGCAGGATGGTGGACGATCCGGCCGGGCCGCCGCTGGTGGTGACGAAGATGATGGTGAACGAGTTCAGTGCCCAGATCGCCAGGGTCAGCGAGCAGATCGCGGTGGTGGTGCGGATCGCCGGCAGGATGATGTGACGCAGGATCTGCGGCCCACCTGCGCCGTCGATCCGGGCCGCTTCCAGGCGTTCCTCGGGGATGCCGGACAGCACGGCCGAGACCATCAGCATCACGAACGGTGCGGTCACCCAGATCTGGATCAGCGCCACCGAGATCAGCACGATGTCCGGGTTGGACAGCCAGCGCACCGGCTCACCGATCACCCCGAGGTCGAGCAGGGTCTGGTTGAGCAGGCCGTAGTCGGTGGACAGGGCCCAGCGCCAGACCGTGGCCGCGACCACGCCGGGAATGATCCAGGGGATCATCACCAGTGCCCGCCACAGGCCCACCAGCCGAAGCCTTTTGGACGAAAGGACGAGGGCGCCCAGGTAGCCGATGAACAGCGCTCCGGCCACCGAGCCGACGGTCCAGATCAGGGTGTTGAGCATGACCTGGCCGATGTTCGGCAGGTCGAAGAGGCGCTGCAGCCCGGTACCGCCGTCGGTGATCACCCGGATCACGGTGGTGACGATCGGGATCAGCATGAGCACGGCGGTGAGCAGTGCGGCCGGAAGGATGAGGGCCACCGGCTGGCCGCTGCCCCCGCGCCGACGCCTCGAGGGCGCCGGCGGGTGAGCGACTGCCGACGCGGGGGTCGGCTGGTCGGTCTGAATCATGGCTCAGATCAATCAGTTCGAGGCGGTCTTGTCCGCGATTTCCTGGATCGAGGTGGCCGCCGCGGCGGCGCTCTTGTCCCCGAGGGCGACCTTCTGGATCTCGTCGTGCACCTGCTGCAGCACCGCGGTCCAGCGCGGGTCGTTCGGGGCTGGGACGGAGTGCTCGGCCAGCTGCTCGGCGTAAGCGGCCCGTTCGGGGGTGGTGAACTTCGGGTCGTCGGAGGCGCTGACCCGGGCGGGGAAGGTCAGGGTCAGGGCGGCCATGTTCTCGGGCTGACCGAGGAACGAGACCAGTTTCTGGGCCGCGTCCTTCTTCTGCGAGGCCTGCGGCACGATGTAGGCCCAGCCCACGCCCTGCGCGGTGCCGGGACCGTCCGGGCCGGGCAGGGCAGCGGTGGCGATCGGCGCGCCGGCTTCCAGCGCCGCGTCCACGTCGAACACGCCTGCCGGGTACATCGCTACCCGGCCCTGCAGGAAAAGCTCACGGATGCCGGTGTTGTCGAGCTCGAACGAGCTCTTGCTGGCCCAGCCCTCGTTGATCGCGTCGCCGATCAGGTTGATCGCCCCGGCACTGGACTTCTCGGTCAGCTTCGGCAGGCCGTTCTCGATCGTGGCGCCGTCGGAGAGCGCGAAGTCGAGGAAGCGCAGGGTCAGGTCGCTGGCGTCGCCCTGCATCGGCCAGGCGGTGCCGACCACGTTGCCCTGGGTCAGTTTCTTGGCGTCTTCCTCGAACTCGGCCCAGGTAGCAGGCGGTTCGTCGATGCCCGCCGCCTGGAACAGAGCGGGGTTGTAGATCAGCGCGTTGGTGGCCCAGCGGTAGGGCACCGCGTAGGTGGCGCCGTCCACGGTCAGGGCGTCGATCAGGCCGGGGGCGAAGTCGTCCTCCGGAAGGTCCTGGCCGTACAGCGTGGACAGGTCGGCGAGCTGGTCCTTGTCGGCGTAGCCGCGGATCCGGGCGATCGACTCGGTGATCACGTCCGGGGTGTTGCCCGAATCCAGTGCCACCGCAGTGCGGTTCGCCACCGTGTCGCCCGTGGTCTGTACCAGTTCGACCTTGATGTCGGGGTTGTCGGCCTCGAAGGTCTCGACGATCTTGACGGCCTCCTGGTAGTCCCAGTCCGGCACCCACCAGGTCACGGTGTTCTGGTCGTCGGCCGCTCCGCCGGAGGCGTTGACCACGATGGTTGCGCCGATCCCGATGACGGCGGCGCCCACCACGCCGGCGAAGAGCGCGGTGCGAGGCTTCATTGCCATATTTGCTCCCAGGTCAAGGGTCGCCGAAGCAGCGGCGACCAGCCCAGGCTGCACTTGTAATTACAGGATGTCAACCTTCCTGAGGGGCATGCCGGACCTCGATCTCCATCCGGCTGCGATCGCCCCGGTGATACCCGACAAAACGCTCCACCGGACGGCCGCTGCCGTCGAGAGAAAGACTGCGCATCACCAGCATCGGTGCCCCAGCGGCAATTTCGAGTGCTGAGGCAACCGTCTCCGGGGCCAGGCCCACCTCGACCGACCGGTTGGCCCGTTCGAAGCGGATGCCGTAGTCGCGCTCCAGGATGCCGAACAGCGACACGTCCTCCAGCGGCAGGTCGAGCAAGGGAAGACCCACCGCCATCGGCAGATGGGTGCGGGTGAACGCCCACTTCACCCCGTCCACCTCGCGGATCCGCTCGATCTCGACCACCTCGTCGCCGACACCCACCTGCAGGTCGCGAGCCACCAGGGCCGTGGCCGGCACCACGCCCTTGCGCACCACGTAGGAGTGCTGTTCGGTGCCTTCGGACTGGATGTCCTCGAACGTGCCCACCAGCGCGCCACCAATACCGCGCGAGGAATGCAGGTCGGCCACGAACGTGCCACGCCCGCGCTCACGCCGGATCACGCCCTCGTGCTCAAGTTCCAGCAGCGCCTGCCGCACCACCGTGCGCGACACGTCGTAGCTCTCGCACAACTCGTGCTCGCCCGGCATGCGGTCGCCCGGCTCCAGGCCCTGTACTGCCAGATCAGCGACCAGCAGGCGCTTGAGCTGCGAGTACAGCGGCACCGCGGAGCGGCGATCGATCTTGGACGTCTTCGGCCCCATTTGCACAGCGTAATTGTAATGACAAGTTCAAGGGGTTGTTTATCAAGGGCACGGCGCGGTGCTCGGTCTCCGCTCGGGTGCCCGCGCTCACGTCCGGGCGGATCGGTCTTTGATGGGTCACTGCAGATCCGATCAGCGGTGGCAGCCGTCGAACCACATCTCACGCCGACGGGGGCCGGCCACGAACTGAGGCGGTGGAGAAGTGAAACCGGCACGGCACCCGATCTCGATCCCCGTTGGGCGACTGGATCAGACGCACGATGCGCAGTCCGGGCTCTCGCCTGGCTGGATCCGGTGCCCACGTAAACTGACCCGTGTGGCGGTGACCAGGAATGATGTGGCAAGAGTGGCGGGAGTGTCCACCGCGGTCGTCTCCTATGTCCTGAACGACGGCCCGCGGCCGGTGTCCGCGGCGGCGAAAGCGCGTGTCCTGGCGGCTGTCGAAGAGCTGAACTACCGGCCTGACGGGGTGGCGCGCACCCTGGCGGCCGGGCGTAGCCGGACGGTAGGGCTGGTCGTGCCGGACGTGAGCATGCCCTACTTCGCCACGGGGGCCCAGGAAATCACTCAGGAAGCCGCCCGGCGTGGATATCAGGTGCTGGTGGCCACCACCGGCTGGGATCTGGAGGCCGAGCGGCGGCAGTTGCTGGCGTTGGCCGAGCGCCGGGTCGAAGCACTGATCTTGATGAGTGTCGATCCGACGCAGGGCGACGAGTTCCTGGGGAAACTGGGTGCTCCGGTGGTGGTCGTGGACCGTCCTGGGGTGGCCCTGGACGGCGCCGAAGCGGTTACTGCGCATCTGCTGGAGCACGGTCACCGGCGGGTCGGTTACATCGGTGGGCGGGCAGACCTGGTGGTCAGCCAGCGGCGGGAACAGGGCTGGCGAGCTGGTCTGAGGGCCGGGGGGATCCGCTCTGCCACATCGTGGATCACGCGGGGGCCGTATACCGAGCAGGGCGGGTACGACGCGGTCGATGTGCTGCTGAAGGCTCCGGCCCGGTGCACCGCGCTGTTCGCCGAGAACGATGTGCAGGCGCTCGGGGCGCTGCGGCGGCTGCGTGAACTGGGACGGCAGGTCCCGGGCGATATCGCCGTGGCCACCCTCGACTCCTCCAGCCTGGCCCGGTTCTCCAGCCCTTCGCTGACCGCTCTGGAGCAGCCGCACCGCAAGATGGGTACTCGCACCCTGGACGTGGGGCTGGGTGGTGAGCCACTCGTCCATCGGATCGATGTGCAGGGGTTCGAGCTGGTGCGGCGGGAGTCGTGCGGATGCCGCAGCACCGATGAAGCTTGATCTGCTTCAATCAACACGGCTGAAACACTTCCCTGACCGGATTGGCAACCAGTTGGCCCTAGCGTCCGCGATATGACCACCGAGCACGATTCTCCGCGCGCCCCGCTGGCCGGAATCGGCGATCAGGACCACCGCTTCGACGATTGCGGCCGCCCCGTCCCGGCTGTCGGACTGGGCCGCCGATCTCTGTTGGCGGCGGTGGGCGCAGGGGCAGCCGCCGGCCTCACCCTGGGTACGCCGGAGATGGCGGCCGCGGCGCCGCGGGTTGCCGGAACCAGGAAGAAGACTTCTCGCGGGCACTACCTGATCAAGGGCGCCGCCCTGGTCAGCGTCGATCCGGAGATCGGCAACCGGGCCAAGGCCGACATCGAGGTGAAGGACGGCACGATCGTCGCCGTCGGCGCGAGCCTGAAAGCCCGCGGTGCCAAGGTGATCGACGCATCGCGGATGATCGCGACGCCCGGTTTCATCGAGACGCATTACCACATGTGGAGTGCACTGGGCCGGAACTTCGTCAGCGAAGGCTTCGAGTACTTCGCAGCAAAGTCCGCAACCGTGGCTGCCTATCAGCCGGACGACTTCTACGACAGCGTTCTTCTCGGGCTGGTCGAGGCGGCCGGGGCGGGCATCACTACGGTCAACAACTGGGCCCACAATGTCCGTGGCCCTAAATTCGCCGATGCTGAACTGCAGGCCCACGCCGACGGTCTGGTGCGGGCGCGCTACTCCTACGGCCACAAGGACGGCCAGCCCGGCACCCAACTGATCGACTTCGCCGACATCGACCGGGTGCAGCGCCAGTGGTTCGGCAAGAAGTCGCCCTTCGACGGCCTGGTCCACCTCGGCGTGAACCTGCGTGGCCCGGGTCAACTGGAGACGTTCCACGCCGAGATGAAGGAGGCGCTGAAGCGCAAGCTGCCCGTTTCCGTCCACTCCGGACAGGGCCCGACCACTGCTGTGCACGCCGCCGACATCAAGAAGATGGGCTACCTCGGCCCGGACTTCCTGCTGTGCCATGCCCTTCCGTTCGACGAGGCCGACCGGCAGGCGATGGTGAGTACCGGCGCACCGGTCAGCTTCTCCCCGCACTCGGAACTTCGCCTGGGTACGGCCGGTGGCTTCCACGGACAGTTGCTGAAGATGGCCCACGCGGGCATCACCGTCTCGCTGTCGTTCGACGCCTCGTCCCTGGCCCCGATCAACATGTTCGAGTCGATGAATCTGACCTGGAACCTGGGCATCCCGTACATCGGTACCGACACCGAGAAGCTGCCCGCGATCGTCTTCGGGCAGGTGATCGAGATGGCCACGATCAACGGCGCCAAAGCTCTTGGCCTGGAAAAGGTCACCGGCTCGATCACTCCGGGCAAGCGGGCCGACATCGTGCTGGTGCGGGCCGATGACATCAACATCGCCCCGATCGGTGACCTGGAGTCGACCCTGGTGCGCTCGGCCACTCCGGCCAACATCGACACCGTCATGATCGACGGACGGATCGTGAAACAGCACCGGGAGACCACCAGCCACGACGTGAGCAAGGTGGTCCGCAATGCGGCGGCCGCTGCCCACGCGGTACGTACCCGGGCCGGCGGCACCCTCACGCCGGTCAGTTCGGCGGTGCCGCGCTTCTGATCCCGGAAACGTGAAAGGGACGTCCCGGTGGCTGAGACCACGACCGGGACAAGGGTTGAAGGCGCTCCTCCTCGGTGCGCCTGAAGGGTCCTCGCCACGCACCATCTGAGGGTGCTGACCGGATGTTCCCGGGCAGCACCCTCAGAGTTTCTAGGCCGGGGTCTTCGCCATCTCGGCGTTGACCCGCTCGCGCTCGGCCTTGCCCCAGGTCTCGGGCGTGGCCAGGATTCCGGCCAGGCCGATCAGGGCAGCGGCTAGGTAGAGCAGGGAGGCGCCGGGCCAGCCCAGCCAGCCGACCGCGGCCGCGGCCAGCAGCGGCGCGAAACCACCGATGGACGCTGCGAGCTGGTACCCGAGAGAGGCTCCCGAGGTGCGGGTGGACGTCTTGAACTGCTCGGTCAGCAGTGATCCCTGGGTGCCGGTGAGTGAGGCGTGGATGATGCCGATACCGAAGACGAACACGAAGGCGATCAGGAAGGTGTTGCCGGTGTTGGTGAGCAGGTACATCGGGAAGGCGAACAGCACGGCCGCGCTACAGCCGACGATGTAGATCGGGCGCCGGCCGATCCGGTCGGTCAGGGCACCCGCGGCGAAGGTGACGAATACGGCCAGGATGCTGGCGGCAGTGATCGCGTTCAGGGCGGCGCCGCGCTGGTCGGGATTGCGGTCGGAGATGTAGCTGAGCAGGTAGGTAGCGGTGGAGTAGTAGGCGAACGACTCCACCACCCGTAGGGCGATGACGCGGGTGATCGCGCCCTTGTCCCGGGTGACGGCCTTGGCCAGTGGGTTCTTCTCGGTCTTGCCGGACTCCAGGGCCTCCTGGAACTCGGGAGACTCCGAGAGTTTGGAGCGCACGATCAGCGCGGCGATCACCAGGACGGCGCTGAGCAGGAACGGCACCCGCCAGCGCCAGTCGCCTTCGAGCTGGGTGCTGGCTGCGAAAACCGCGCTGGCCAGGGCGATACCGACCGGGTTGCCGGCCTGGGGGATGGCGGCGTACATGCCGCGGCGGTTGGCCGGGGCGTGCTCGTAGGCCATCGTGACGGCGCCTCCCCATTCGGCGCCGAAGGCCAGGCCCTGGATCAGGCGCAGGGCGACCAGCAGCAGCGGGGCCAGCACGCCGACCTGGGCGAAGGTGGGCAGCAGTCCGATCGCGAAGGTGGCCAGGCCCATCACGATCATCGCGGTGACCAGGACGGGTTTACGGCCGTAGCGGTCGCCGAGATAGCCGCCCAGAGCGCCACCGAGCGGTCGCATCAGGAAGCCGACGGCGAGCGTGGCGAAGGAGAGCAGGGTACCGATGAAGGGGTCGGTCTGCTGGAAGAAGACAGCGTTGAAGTAGAGCGCGGAAGCGGTTCCGTACGAGATGAAGTCGTAGTTCTCGACGCTGGTGCCGAAGGCCGCGGCGATCGCGGTCTTCTTCCGGTCGGGTGAACCGTGCAGCGAGTTCGGGGTGCTCGTCGACATGGGATCCTCTTTGATCGGGGGCAGGCCGGATCACCCCACGGCACCTTCTGCGGTGGGGGAGCCGGTCTCGGGGGGATTAGGGGGTGAGTTGGTCCAGGGCGTTGAGCTTGGCCACGCGGCGACGGGTGTCCTCGTCGTCGTCGAAGACCGCGCCGAGGAATTCTTCGACGATGTCCTTGACCAGGGCGTGCGGGACCAGCCAGGCGCCCATCGCGATCACGTTGGCGTCGTCGTGCTCGACCGCCTGGTGCGCGGAGTATGGCTCGTGGGCCAGGCCGCAACGGATTCCGGGGATCTTGTTGGCGGCCATGATGGCGCCGGCGCCGGTTCCGCAGACCAGTACTGCCCGATCGGCGCGCCCGTCCAGGACGGGTGCGCAGGTGGCCTGGGTGATGTCGGGGAAGTCGACCGGGTCGGTGTTGTCGGTGCCGCAGTCGATGATGTCGTGGCCGAGTGTCTCGATCACTTCTCGGACCCGCTGTTTCAGCGGGAATCCGGCGTGATCTGCTCCGAGAGCGATTCTCAAGGTGTTCCTCCTGCGTGCTGAACAGCGAAATGGGGGACGAGCGGCGCGACTTGCGCGCGGGTCGGGATGGATGGTGAGGCCCCGGCTCGGGTGACGGCCTGCGCGCCGGCGGCCGTTGCCCAGGCCAGGCGTTCGGTCTGGGGGAGGTGAGCCAGGGCGGCGTAGTAGCCGGTGAAGGTGTCGCCTGCGGCCGTGGTGTCGACGGCCTGCACCCGGGGTGCGGGGTGGACCGTGCGTTCGTGGCCGTCGCTGAGCAGGGCACCGTCGGCGCCCAGGGTGCAGACGACGGTGACGCCGAGCAGGCGGGCCAGCCGGTCGATCAGATTTCCGGATCCGCTGGGCAGCTCCAGAACATCGGCCAGGGAGCGTAGTTCGCCTTCGTTCACGATGACGACGTCCAGGTCGGACGGTATCTCGGCGCGGTCGGCCGGGGCCGGGGCTGCGTTCCAGATCACCGAGGCACCCTTGTCTCGGGCGATGCTCGCGGCCCGGGCGGTGGTCGCGGCCGGGATCTCGTTCTGCAGCAGCACCACGTCGCCGGGGTTCAGGTCGGCCAGATGGGTCTCCAGACTCGCCGCACCAAGCTCGTCATTGGCTCCGGCCACCACCAGAATGTGGTTCTCGGCGTCGTCCGAGACCACCACCAGTGCCTCGCCGGTCGCCGCGTCGGCGCGCGCGATCCGTTGCACGTCGACCCCACCCGCAGACAGGTCGTCCACGATCCGGTGGCCCGCGGCGTCCTTACCTACACAGCCGACCATCACCACCGGTGAGCCGGCGGCCGAGGCGGCGAGCGCCTGGTTGCCGCCCTTGCCGCCCACACACTGATCCGATCGGTGGGCGGCGATCGTCTGCCCACGGGCCGGCAGGGACAGGACGCGATAGACGGTGTCCAGGTTGAGGCTGCCGACGACCACGACCCTCGAACTCATTGATGTGCTCCTGTCTCGGGGTGGGCGAAGCGCTGCCGGAGGCGGCGTTGCGACGCCGGTCGGGAGGCCGCTCTATCTACTCGCGTAGACTAAAAGCCTCTTCCGAAGGATGGCAAGTGCAACCTTCGGGCGGCGGTCCCGGCGTCTCCCTCATGAACAGGGCGTTTGTGCAGTTTTCCGGGAGCGCGTCGGTCGGTGGGCGATCCCGGGTCCATCACGTTTCGTGATACCTCACTCATTCGCTTTGGAACGTGCCAATGGAACGTGACAATGGTCCGGCGCGAGGGGGACGAGCGCCCATGACCCTGCACGGCTTCAGCACTCCGAAGAGGACCACCAACCCATGTTCCACCGCCCCGGCCGCCCACGGCGTCCCTTGCTCATTACCGTTCTGGCTGTTTCCGCGCTCGCCCTGAGCGCCTGCTCGGGTTCCTCGGGTGGCTCCGGTTCGGGTGGGACGTCGGACAAGACGGACCTCAACCTCGCCGTGGGTGTCCCGCTGAGCGGGTTCTCTCCGCAGGTCATTGGCGATGGTTATGCCCTGCAGTGGATGCAGGCGGCCTACGACACCCTGACGTTCGCCGAGGCCGACGGCACGTACTCACCGATGCTGGCCACGCAGTGGGAGTACGACGACTCTCAGACCAAGCTGACGCTGGATCTGCGGGCCGATGTGAAGTTCAGCGACGGCACGGCCCTGGACGCGGAGGCGGTCAAGAAGAGTCTGGAGGCCACCCGCGACAGCGCCGGTGGATCAGCCTCGGCGCTGGCCGCCATCGACGAGGTTACGGCCCTCGACGCTGACACCGTGGAGCTGGAGCTCAAGGCGCCCGACCCCAGCCTGATCCGTAGTCTCAGCCAGGTGGCGGGCATGATCGCCAACCCCAAGAGCGTCGGCACCGACGCCCTGGACGCAGCCCCCGACGGCTCAGGTCCGTACACCCTGGACGCCGACGCCAGTGTGGCCGGTACCAGCTACGTGCTCCAGAAGAAGGACGACTACTGGAACACCGATCTGTCCCTGCCGTTCCAGAAGATCACCATCCAGTCGATGCCCGACCAGAGCGCGGTGCTCAACGCCCTGCTCTCCGGCCAGGTCGACTCGTCCTTCATCGTCTCCAGCAACGCCGAGCAGGCCACCGCGCAGGGCCTGACCGTCACCCAGTACTCCGCGCCCGGCGCCGTCGGGCTGTACCTGTGGGACCGCGACGGCAAGATCGTGCCCGAGCTGAAGGACGTGCGGGTGCGGCAGGCGATCAACCACGCCATCGACCGCGAGGCCCTGCTCACCGGCGTACGGGCCGGGCACGGCACGGTCACCGAGCAGCTCTTCCGCCCCGACTGGGACTCCTCCGACGAGGCCCTGAACGCCAGCTACTCCTTCGACCCGGCCAAGGCCAAGGCGCTGCTGAAGGAAGCCGGCTACGAGGACGGCTTCACCGTCGAGATCCTGCAGAACGCCGCCATGCCGGAGAACGACCTGGTGGCCCAGATGCTCGCCGACGTCGGCATCACGGTGAAGTGGAAGCCCACCACCAACATCGTCCCGGACATCCAGTCCGGCGACACCGGCCTGAGCATCTTCCAGCTCGCCTCCCAGGCCGAATGGCAGTTGGTCACTGCATTCCTGCTGCCGAACTCCCCGTGGAACCCGCTGAAGTCCACCGACCCGCAGGTCGAGCAGCTGATCGAGCAGGCCCAGCAGGCCGGTGACGACGCTGCCCGCTCGGCCGCGCTCAAAGAGCTGAACACCTACCTGGTCGAGCAGGCCTGGTTCGCCCCGTTCTACTTCCTGACCGGCAACTACGCCTCGACCAACGGGGTCACGGTGCAGGCGCCCTACATCAACGTGCCCGCGATCTACGACTTCCAGCTGGGCTGAGCACCGTCTGCCGTGGGGTCGCGTCGTCCGGCGCGACCCCACGCGGCGTGAAAAAGGTTGACTATGTTCGTATTCCTGGCCCGGCGCCTGATGTCCGGCTTCGTGCTGGTGGCCGTCGTCGGGTCGCTCACTTTCGTGACGATGAGCCTGTCCGGTACCGACCCGGTGCGGAATCTGCTGGGGGAGAACGCCACCCAGGAACAGGTCGATGCCCGCGCGGCCCAGCTCGGCCTGGACCGGCCCCTGCCGGAGCGCTACCTGGACTGGGCCGTCAGCGCTGTACAGGGTGACCTCGGCACGTCCTGGGTGAACAACGCGAGCGTCTCGCAGGTGATCGGGCAAAGGCTGCCGGTCTCGCTCTCCCTGGTGATCGCCTCCACCCTGGTCACCGCCCTGGTCAGCGTGGCCCTCGGAATCGCCGCGGCCGTCCGTAAAGGCTTCCTGGACCGGCTGGTTCAGGTACTGGCGGTGGCCGGTTACGCCCTGCCGAACTTCTGGGTCGCGCTGGTCCTGGTGTCGTTCTTCGCGATCAGCCTGCGCCTGCTGCCCGCCACCGGGTACACGCCACTGACCACTGACCCGGGGAAATGGGCGCTCGGACTGGTGCTCCCGGTGGCAGCACTGGCGATCGGCACCATCGCCTCCACCACACAACAGGTCAGAGCAGCAACAGTGGACGTCCTTGAGCACGATTTCGTGCGGACGTTGCGGTCCCGGGGTCTCCCGAGCCGTTCGATCGTCGGCGTGCACGTGCTGCGCAACGCCGCGGGCCCGGCCCTGACCGTCCTTTCATTGCAGTTCGTCGCCCTGCTGGCCGGAACCGTCGTGATCGAGCGGGTGTTCGCTCTGCCCGGCGTCGGCAGCATGGTGGTCTCCAGCGCCACCGCCGGAGACCTGCCCATGGTGCTGGGAATCGTCACCGTCATGGTCGTGGTGGTCGTCGTGGTGAACCT
This sequence comes from Kineosporia babensis, assembly GCF_021129305.1. Taxonomy (GTDB): domain Bacteria; phylum Actinomycetota; class Actinomycetes; order Actinomycetales; family Kineosporiaceae; genus Kineosporia; species Kineosporia babensis. Next base: position 204,132 of record NZ_JAJOMB010000014.1, read on the forward strand.
GCTCGTCGACGTCGCCACCGGCTGGCTCAACCCGAAGGTGCGTGCCCGATGACCCCCAAATCCCAGCCGGGTCTGGGCCGGCGCCTGCTGCGTAATCCGCTGGCCGTCGGGTCCGTAACCGTCCTGCTGGCGATCGTCCTGGCCGCCCTGCTGGCCCCGGTCCTCACCTCCTGGGACCCCTCCCAGGCCAGCGCCCGCGAGATCCTGCTGCCGCCCGGTGGAGAGCACCTGCTCGGCACCGACAGCGCCGGTCGCGACATCCTGGCCCGGCTGCTGCACGGCACCCGGTTCACCCTGCTCGGCGCGGTCCTGGTGATCGGCGTGGCCTTCGTGATCGCCGTGCCCGCCGGCATGATCGCCGGCTACTTCGGCGGCCGGATCGACGCCGCGCTCAGCTGGATCTCGGACCTGCTCATGTCGATCCCGAACCTGGTGATCGTGCTGGCCTTCATCACCGTGCTCGGCCCCCGCACCACGATCGTGATGCTGATCTTCGGCGTGCTCTTCGCCCCCGGCACCTACCGCCTGACCCGCTCAGCCACCCGGGCCGTGCGGCGCGAGCTGTACATCGACGCGGCCCAGGTCTCCGGCCTGTCCGACCTGAGGATCATCCGCCGGCACGTGCTGCGCCGGGTGCGCTCGCCGCTGATGATCCAGGCCTCGATCGCCGCCGGGGTCGCCATCGTGCTGCAGTCCAGCCTGGACTTCCTGGGTGTCGGCGACCCACGTGATCCGCGCTGGGGTCAGATGATCAACGATGCCTTCCTGAACATCTACCGGGCGCCGCTGATGATCCTCTGGCCCGGACTGGCGATCGGGATCACGGTGGCCGCGCTCGCCCTGCTGGGCTCGGCGCTGCGGGACGAGATCGAAGCTACGTCCTCGCGGCGTGGTCGCTCGGCACGGGTGCGTCCCCAGGCGAAACCCACGGATCCGGCCGAGGGGCTACTGACGATCCGCGGCCTGCGCATCGCCTACGGCGAGGTGGAGGTCGTGCACGGTGTTGACCTGAGCGTGCAGCCCGGTGAAGTGCTTGGTGTGGTGGGGGAGTCCGGCTCGGGCAAGTCCCAGACCCTCTTCGCGGCACTGGGTCTGCTGAGCCCGGGCGGGCGGATCACCGAAGGAGCAGCCTGGGTAGACGGGCAGCCGGTGGCCTGGCCCGGCAGTCCGGACTCGGCCGTCACAGCGTTACGGGGCCGGACGATCGGCTACGTGCCGCAGGAACCGATGGCCAACCTCGACCCGTCCTTCACCGTCGGGCACCAGCTCGTCGAGCCCTTGCGGCATCATCTGAAGCTGAGCCGTTCACAGGCTCGCCTTCGAGCGCTGGAGCTGCTGAAGCGGGTCGGCATCCCCGACCCGGAACGGACGTTCTCCGCCTACCCCCACCAGATTTCGGGTGGGATGGCCCAGCGCGTCCTGATTGCTGGCGCGATCTCCTGCTCGCCGCGCCTCCTGGTCGCCGACGAGCCGACCACCGCGCTGGACGTGACGGTCCAGGCCGAGGTGCTGGAACTCCTGCGCGGCATCCAGAAGGACGAGGGCATGGGGATGATCGTGATCACTCACAACCTGGGCGTGGTGGCTGACATCTGCGACCGCGTCGCCGTCATGCAGAACGGTCAGGTGGTGGAGAACGGCTCGGTCCGCGACGTTTTCGCCCGACCCCAGCACTCCTACACGAAGATGTTGCTCGCCTCCACCCTGGAAGGCGCGGCCTCCCGGGTGCAACTGGACTCGGAGGCAGCCCGATGAGCGCGCCCTTGCTGCAGATCAAGAACTTGATGGTGGACGCTCCTGGGCGCCGATGGCGGCAACCTCACCATCGGATCCTGCACGGGGTCGACCTGTCGGTCGGACAGGGGCAGACCGTCGGTCTGGTGGGGGAGTCCGGGTCAGGCAAGACCACCATCGGACGGGTGGTGCTGGGACTCTTCCCACACACCTCCGGTGAAGTCCGCTTCGACGGCCAGCCCATGCCTGCCCGACGCGAACGCGGGGCCCAGGTACAGGCCGTGTTCCAGGACCCGTACTCGTCCTTGAACCCGGCCATGACCATCGGTGACATCCTCACCGAGCCCCTGCTGGCCGCCCGCTGGAGCCGCACCGATGCCCAGGCCCGGATCAGCGAACTGCTGGACCGGGTGGCCATGCCGGCCGGAACCCTGCGCCGCTACCCACGTGAGTTCTCCGGCGGTCAGCGTCAGCGCATCGCGATCGCCCGGGCCCTGGCCCGGGAACCCCGGCTGATCGTCTGCGATGAACCGGTCTCCGCCCTGGACCTGTCCACCCAGGCCCGGGTTCTCGACCTACTGATCGAGGTACAGCGCGACACCGGCGTCGCGCTGCTGTTCATCTCCCACGACCTGGCCGTTGTACGCCGGATCAGCCACCGCATCGCCGTGATTCAGAGCGGGCGGATCGTCGAGGAGGGCGAGGTTGAGCAGGTTGCCGACGATCCCACCCACGACTACACCCGGCGTCTGATGACCGCCTCGCCCCTGCCCGACCCCGACCGCCAGGCCGAGCGCCGCGCGGCCTGGCTGGAACTGACCCGCACCACCAAGGAGTAGTACCCATGACCGATGTGATCGACGAGGTCCTCGGCCTCCAGGCCGGCGACGACCTGTACGCCCTGCGCAACACCCGGCCGGCCGTCAAGGAAGGTCTGCAGGGCGTCTACGACGCCATTTACGACCCCGCCTCCTCCACCCTGAACCAGCTCAGCCTGGACGAGCGCGCAGCCGTGGCGCTGCGGGTGTGCCTGGTCGCCGACGTGAAGCCGCTGGCCGAGCACTACCGCGCGCGCATCACCGACGAGGCCGTGCGCGAGGCTGCGATCAGCGGCCGCTCGGACGATGCCCGGCTCTCGCGGATCCTGGAACACGCAACCCTGGTGGCGGCCTCCCCGGACCAGAGCGGACGGGCCCAGATCGACGCCCTGCGCGAGGCCGGGCTGGACGAAACCGCACTGGTCACCCTCACCCAGACCATCGCCTACACCTCGTTCCAGCTGCGCGTGGTCGCCGGGCTCTACATGATCGGATACTGACAAATGGCACATCCCAAGACCTTCAAGGCCGGCAGCACCGTGGGCTGGACCTCGTACCTGCAGGCACCGGCGATCGAGGAACTGAGCGACGAGCAGCGGGCGGCCCTGCGGCCGGTCCAGGTGCGCGCGGAGTACTACCGCCTCCTGGCCCGCGACCCGAAGATCGTCGATGCCCGCACCACCGTCGACAACGCGATCTACCACGCCCGCGAAGGCCTGCCTCGGGGCGAACGCGAGCTGTGTGCGGCGGTTTCGAGCATGATTACCGGATGCCCGGTCTGCACCACCACCCACGTGAAGTTCGCCGCGAAGTTCAGCAAGCGCGAGGACGACGTGCTCCGCCTGGCCGAGGAGGGCCTGGAGTCGGACGTCGGCTACCGCTGGAACTCGATGGTCAACGCGGCCGCCAACCTGGCCGCAGTCCGGCCGGTCATCGACCAGAACGACGTGGACTCGCTGCGCGGCACCGGTTTCAGCGAGGAGGAGATCCTCGACGTGGTGCACTCGACCGCGTTCTTCGCCTGGGCCAACCGGCTGCTGATGACGCTGGGGGAGACCACCGTCAGCGACCCGGCATGACCTACGGCATCGGCATTCTCGGGGCCGGGATGATCGCCACGACCGCGGTCGGTGTGCTCCCTGGCATGCGAGAACTGGCCGGCCGGGCCCGGGTGCGGGCAATCGCCTCGCGCACCCGGGCCACCGCCGAGGCGGCAGCGGCTGAGTTCGGCATCGACCAGGTGCACGACGACCTGAGCGCCCTGCTGGCCGATCCCGCAGTGGACGTGGTGGTCAACCTGACCCCGATCTCCGCTCACTTCGAGACCTCCCGGCAGATTCTTGCCGCAGGCAAGCACCTGGTTACCGAAAAGCCTCTGGCCGCAACCGTTGCGGAATGTGACGAGCTGATCGCTGTGGCCCGGGCGAAGGACCGGCAGATCGTCGTTGCCTCCCCGCGGATGCTGGAGCCGAGCCGTCGGCGGGCGGCGTCGATGGTGCAGTCGGGGGCCATCGGCCCGGTGACACTGGTGCGTGCCCGGGTCTCGCACGCTGGTCCGGGTGGTATGCCCTGGCCGTCCGACCCCCGCCCGGCGTACGCGCCGGGGGCGGGCCCGCTGCGTGATCTGGGCCCGTACGCCATCGAGCAACTTTCGGGCATCGTCGGCCCGATCGAGCGGGTGAGCACCCTGTCCCGGCGCAGTCGCGCATCGTTCCCGGCCTGGGGCGAAGGGCCGTTCTCCGGGGTGGAGGTGCCGGTGCACAGCGACGACACCGTGGCCCTGGCCTGTGAACTGCAGGGCGGAGCCTTCGCCCTGATCGACTGCTCCTTCGGGTCGGTGGCGGCGTCGAGCCCGCAACTGGAGATCTTCGGCCTGGAAGGGACACTGGAGCTGTACACCTGGTACGGCGGTGAACAGGGACCAAGGCTGCGCTCTTTCCTGCGTGAGCGCGGCACCTGGGTCGGCGAGGACACCCCGGGTGACCAACAGCGTCAGCAGCAACTGGCCCGCCTGGGACGTGCCGTGCTCGTGGAACACATGCTCGACATCCTGGACGACGGCTCGACACCGGTGATCGGGGCGTCCATGGGCCGGCACGTGGTCGCGGTGATCGAGGCGGCCGAGGCGTCCGCACACAGCGGACGCCTCGAGCCGGTCAGACCCTAACCGCGGGTCAGCTTCAGAGCAGCTTCGGCGACCGCGTCGGTCTGCCGCAGGAACACGGAGTTCGACCGTGCGAAAGCGGTGAAACTCGTTCCCACGTGCGGGCCGACCGGAATGCCGATGGCGAACACCCGCCCGCTGGCCTGACCGTCCGCCTCCACCAGATGGAACGGTTTCTCGGTCACCTCGAAACCGGATGCATCCTGAGTGCTTCCGTCCAAGGACGGCAACCGGTAGGGGCGGCAGCGGCCTTCATCGAGCAGTGAGCGCAGCAAGGGGTTCGTCGTCCGGGTGATGTCGGAGTCGGCCAGTCGGGCCTCCACCAGCACGCTGCCACGAATCTCGACCCCCGGCAGCGAAGCGCTGCTGGCCAGCGGGCCCTGCTCGTCAACGCTGACCCGCAGGCCTGCCCCCAGCATCCGGACCACGCCGGCCTCGATGAGCGCGGCCAGTTGGGCCAGGCGTAGAGCGGGAGGTCCACCGGCCAGGGAATTGGCGTAGCCCGCATACCAGCCCTCGAACCTGCGCCGATAGCTGGTTCCGGGCAGGCCACCGTACGAGGCCAGCGGGAACACCCAGGCCCGGGCACTGCCGATGGCCCGGTCACCCTCCTTGACCGGGCTGAGGATCGCCCGGCGAGCCTGGTCGAGATCCTCCTCGACCCACGCCCGGGTCCAGCCACTCAGGTCCTCGACGCTGCCGAATTCCTTGCCGCCCAGCGGGTCAGCGCTTCGCTCAGGATCGAAATGCAGCTCCAGGCCGAAATCGGCGCGCACTTTGTCCAGATCAGGCGTCCGTGAACCTGCCTCGGCGTCGAAGCTCCTGGTGAGATCGGCGACCGCGACGGGGTCACCGTCGCCAAGTTCGACGAGCGCGGCCTGCCACAGCGCTTCCTTACGGATCCACGGCCAGATGTCCGAGTCGAAATCCAGACGCCCCCGAAGCACCCAGAGCTGCTGCAGTGCATGGCCATCCGGGTACCGCCGTACCTGCGCCGGAAGGCGTTCCTCGACGATCGCCTTGGCCTTGAACGGCACGCCCCGCCGCGAACCCGCCCAGATCACCGGCTCCTGCCCGCTGGGAAGGTACTCCAGCCGGCTCTCCCCACGGGCGACGAACCGGCCACCACGGGCCAGGGTCAGCATGGCCATGGTGTCAAAGAAGTTCAGCCCCAGTCCCCGCACGATCACGTTCTCGCCGGGAGCAACGGCCGACCAGTCCTGCTCGGCCGGCTGGCCGGGCGGCACGTAGAGCCAGTCGCCCTGCCGCGCAGCGCTGATCGCATTCTGGACCTCAATGCTGTGCTCGGCGTCTGTGTGACCGACCGCCAGGACCACCGCGTCCACCATGAGTTCTTCGCCGTTCGACAGCGAGACGACCTCTGCCTGCACGGTTCGGCGTAGCCGGGTTGCGCTGTGCGGCACCACGACCACCCGGCATCCGTCGGGGATCCGGCTGCTGATCTCGGTGAACGCCCACCCCAGATAGATGCCGTACAGCCGGCGGCTGACCGAGGTGACCGGCCGCAGCGCGGCAATTTCGGCCCGCAGCCCGGCGTCGATCAGTTCGGCCGCGACGTGCTCGTCGATGTGCTGAGCCCACGTGTACAGGTCGAGTCCGGGCGGGCGCGGGTGCCTGGTCTCGACCGTTTCGTCGAGGTAGAGCGTCGCGTCGCCGGCCGTGGTGTTCATCAGCAGGTTGGCGTTCTGCCCGGCCTGCCAGACACGTCCGCCGGGCGGGTGCGGATCGATCAGGTGGATGGTGACGTGGTCGCGGGCTGGATCGAGCTGGGCGACGAGGCGTTCGAGCGTCGACAGCCCGCGAGGCCCGGCACCGATGATCGCGATGGCGCGGGGGCTAACAAGATTCATGATGCAGTCATGGTACTGGCACGTGCCAAGTCCTGGCCGAGGCTGGACTGTGAGATGCGCGCGCTGATTCTCGATCGAGCGTCATCCACTCACCGGAAGTGACAAGCGCTGGTAGGCCGGGCGTCCTCGCGCAAGTGCAGGCTCATGCCCTGGTCGCCGGCCACGTAGAGGTGCTGGAAGTGGGTGCCGAACGGTGCGCCGTCGGGGTGGCGCAGTCGCATCGGCCCGAATGTTTTCTCCTGTACCGAGTGGCCGGACCAGAGCGCAGGGATCATCCAGTCGGAACGGTGTCCCCCGAATCATGCACGACCCGCCTCGGGTGAGGGACGAATCGTGGATGATCACGGCGGGTTGGGGAAGCGGGCGTCATTGGTCGCCCGCCTAGTCGACGGGGAGTCTGCGGGCGCTGACTGCTATCAGCAGGAGCCCGGCGCCGGTGATGCCGAGAACACCCGAGGCCCCGGCCCCGGCGGCGAGTGCACCCGCCGCGCTGGGGATCACGACCTGACCGGCCCGATTGCCAACCAGTCGCAGGGACATTGCCCGTCCCCGGGCGCCGGGTGGCGCGGAGGCGGCGAGCCAGGACATGGTGATCGGCTGCCCGACGCCGAGGCCCAGGCCGGCCAGGGCCATCAGCATCCCAGCGAGCCAGAGCGGGACCGGTAAGGCCATGGCCAGCAGGGCGCCCGCTGCGGCCAGGGTGCCGCCGACCAGTACGTTGCGTCGTCCGAACAGGCCGGTCAGGCGGCCCAGGAACAGGCGGGTCGTCATGGATGAAAGTCCACGGATGGTCAGCAGAATGCCGATGAAGGACGCATTGATGTCTCGCTGGGTTCCGAGGGCGGGCAAGTAGACCAGGGTGATGTCGACCGCGGCGAGGACGACGCTGCTGGTGAGCAGGGCCTGGGCGAGCCCGGGCAGACGCAGCAGGGAGCCGAGCCCGGTGGCCGTTTCGTCGTCAGCCGGGTGCGCGCCCGCCTCGCTGCGGCGCAGTAGGGCGGCCAGGAGTAGCAGGGCCAGCCCGGCCACCGAGCAGGTGATGAAGATCTGCTGAGTCTCCGGCACGGCCCCGCCCCGGCTGAACAGCACCAGGGCAGCCGGTCCGATGGCCTGGCCCAGTGAGGCGGCGAACGTGTAGTAGCCGAAGGCGCTGTCCAATTTCGACGCCTGACTGGTCGAGTTCGCCACGAGGGTCTGCTGGGCCACGACGCTGCCCAGGTGACCGACGCCGAGCAGGCAGGTACCGACGGCCAGGGCGATGACGCTGTTTCCGGTCAGGGCCAGGACCACGGCGGAGGCGGTGATCAGGACACCACCGATCATGGCGGTGTTGCCTTCCCCGATCCGGTCGACCACCGCCCCGCTGGGCAGGGCCAGGATCAGCGGGGCGATGGCGAAGCAGGCCGAGAGGACACCGAGCCAGGCCGCGGGGGTGTCGATCTCCAGCGCCCGGTACGTGGTGGCCGGGCGCAGGAGAAAGGTGATGATCTGGGTGAGGACCGAGTGGCCGAGCAGAACTGCGGTCTGGCGGGACACTCCGGTTCAGGCTGCGGGCTTGACGACGACGCCGTCCTCATCGCTGAACAGCAGGTCGCCGGGGCGGAAAGTGACGCCGCCGAAGGAGATCTCGACGTCCTTCTCGCCGTCGCCGGTCTTGCTGCTCTTGGCCGGGCTGGATCCGATCGCCTTGATCCCCAACTCGACCGTGCGCAGAATCGCCACGTCCCGGACACAACCGTGGATGACCACCCCGGCCCAGCCGTTCTCCTGCGCGATCTTTGCGATCATGTCGCCCATCAGCGCGCAGCGCCGCGAGCCCTGCCCGTCCACGATCAGCACCCGGCCCTCGCCCGGCCCGGAGACCACGGACTTCACCAGGGCATTGTCCTCGTGGCAGCGCACGGTGCTGATCGGCCCGCTGAACACGGCCAGTCCGCCGTACTGCAGGAACGGGGTCACGCAGGACTGCAGGCTGGTGCCGAACTCGTCCCACAGGTCGGCGGTGGCGCTGGTCATGGTTCTCCTCGGATTGCTCGGCTCAGGATTCGTCGGTCTGCTGCTTCAGCCGCCAGGCGGCGTGCGCGCCCAGGCTGGTGTCGATGTGCTCGCGCATGACCGTGGCGGCCCCCTCGACGTTCCCGGAAATGATGCAGTCGAGAAGGCTCTGGTGCTCGTGAGCCTTCTGGTCACGGGCCGCCTGCCCCCGCTCGACCTGCAGAGCCATGCGGCGGTAGCGGTCGGCCTTGTTCCACAGCTCCTCAAGGGTGCTGATCAGGATGTCGTTGTGCGAGGCGAAGTAGATTGCCGCGTGGAAACGCCGGTGGTGCAACAGTTGGTCGTAGCTGGGGTCACCGGGCAATGGCTCCAGGCCCTCGTGGGCGGAGCGCATCTCGGCGATGTCAGCCTTGGTGCGGCGTTCGGCGGCCAGGGCCGCGGCCAGAGGATCGAGCGAACGGCGGATCTCCAGGAGATCACGCGCCTCCTCCGCGGACAGGGGAGAGACCCGGCCGTCGCGGTGGGCGTCCAGTTCGACCAGGCCCTCGCCCTTGAGCCGGCGCAACGCCTCACGCAGTGGGGTGGTGCTGATCCCGATCTCGGTGGCCAGGGACGCCTGGTTGAGTACCTGCCCCGGGGCCAGGTGGCCCTCCAGGATCATCTTGCGCACGCGGTCGTAGGCGTAGTCGCTCTTGGTCGTGTAGATCCGTGCCGGATCCGGCATGCTACGTCCTCTCCGCTTCAAGGTTATAGCGTACAGAACCCACCTCCGCAGCCTTCGCCAGGATCCTGCGCCTCATGGGTCGTACCTGACCAGAAACCCATCTTCCGATCGCCGGGTGCAAAACCCCTTCGCCCGAAGGCGAAGCCAGTCTGGCCTTTGCCCATCATGCTTATAACCTACGATCTGTTCGTAGCTGGGCGCCAGGTCAAGAAGATAGAACAGGAACGTCGCACGACGCCGTTTGCTCGCGGGATTCACTCTGACCGCAGTGCTGGGCGTGAGCGTCTGCGGCGGCGGAGAATCCGAGGCCGAGCGGGCCCCTGAGAACGAGATCGCGGTCGAGCAGGCTCCGGAGTACTACCCGGCCGAGCACGGCAAGATCATCGAGGGAGCGAAGGCTGAGGGCGGCAGCCTCACCATCTACTCCAACGCCGACCAGGAGAACTGGGCCCCCGGGATTCCCGGGACTTCCAGGCTTGGGAGGTAGGCGACTCATTTCCCACCCCGAGGCGCTCGCGCTACTGCACGCGTCGTGGCCGCCCGAGGCAGTTCTGGTCCTACTTTCGATGGACCACGGCGGTTGAGATACGCCACCAAGGATGGAAAGTGGTTCAGCGCAAGTCGCATTCCCGGTCGAAAGTCTTTTCGGACGCCTGCTGGTGCGCCAGGCTCTGGGGTGTCAACAGGCGTCCATTGCTAACGATGTGGGAATCATGCGAACGAAACTTATTACACTGGCGGCGGTTACGTTGATCGGGGCAACTGCCTGCTCGCCCGGTGGCCCAGGCTCGCCCAGCGGTGGCAACTCTGCCGCGGCGCAGGCGGAGGTGGCATTCGAGCCAGAGCCGATCGAGTGGGATGAGTGCGACACCGAGGCCCTGACCGGCCTCGGAGCCGAGTGCGGGTTCCTGACCGTGCCGCTGGACTACGGAGCGCAGGACGGCGACACGATCCAGCTCGCGGTCTCGCGTCTGAAGCACACGGCCAAGAAGGCGGACTACCAGGGGGCCATCGTGCTGAACCCGGGTGGTCCGGGCGGGTCGGGGCGGGATCTGGTCTCGGTGGCGGGCACCGTGAAGAAGAAGGCTGCCGCGGCGTACGACTGGATCGGCCTGGACCTGCGCGGTATCGGGGCCAGCAAGCCGGCGCTGTCCTGCGATGTGGAGGAGACCTTCGGCGAGGGGCCGACGAAGGTGCCCCAGACCGATCAGCAGGAGCAGGAGATGCTGGAGCAGGCTGCGGCGTTCGGTGAGCAGTGCGCGAAGGACAGCGGCCCGTTGCTGGATCACATGAAGACCACGGACAACGCCAAGGATCTGGAGGTACTGCGCAAGGCTCTGGGGCAGGAGGAGATCAGCTTCATCGGGTACTCCTACGGCAGCTATCTCGGGCAGGTGTACGCGACTCAGTACCCGCAGCGGGTGGACCGGATGATCATGGACGGGGTGGTTGACCCGCAGAACGTCTGGTACGACTCCGGCTCGTTGCAGGCGAGGTCGTTGGAGGAGAACTTCGATGCGTTCTTCGCCAAGATCGCCGAGGCGGACGATGTGCTCCAGCTCGGCGGCAGCGCCGAGGCCGTGAAGGAGGAGTTCCTGCGGCAGAGGGAGAAACTGAACGCGAACCCCGAGGGCGGGGACTTCGGGGGCGAGGAGTGGACGAATGCCTTCCTGATCCTTGCCTACAACGCGCAGGCGTGGCAGACCGCCGGAGTGGCGTTCGCCCAGTGGGTTCACGAGGGTGACATCGCGGGCGCGCGTGAGCTGAGCGAGATGATGTCTGCGGGCAGTGACGCTCTGGACGTCAACGCGAATACGGTGTTCATGGCGACCACCTGCACGGACGCGCCGTGGGCGAAGGACTGGACCACGATCGAGAAGGACATCGAGCTCTGGGGCGACCAAGCGCCTCTCCTGAGCGGGGGTTCGGCCATGAGTGCCGCCATCTGCCTGGAGTGGGATGGTGACGTCGGTGAGCCGATCCAGGTCGACGGTTCCGAGGCTCCGCCGGTGCTGCTGATCTCTGAGACCAACGACGGGCCGACTCCTTTCGAGGGTGCGCTGGCCACCCGGAGCCTGTTCCCGAACTCGGTCCTGGTGGAGGGCGTGAACGGCTACAGCCACTCGGCATCGGGCAGCGGTTCGTCGTGCACGACGGACATCATCAGTGAGTATCTGCTCACCGGTGACCTGCCGAAGCGCACCGACGATGAGCGCAACTCCGACGTTCAGTGCGAGCCCTCGTTCCGCTGGGAGTGACGCACGACTGAGGGTCGGGGCGGATCTGCGCCCCGGCCCTCAGCTCTTCACGAGTTCGTCGGCGGCGGTCACCAGTGTGGTGGCCGCCGCCTGCGGGCTGCCCAGATAGGCGGCTACCATCGCCCCGCCCCGCTGGGCACGCCGTCGCCTGGGCGGCGGTTGGTCGCTTCGATACGCGAAGTAGCACTCCCTTCCGATCGAACGCAGAGCCGGAGGGACCTTTGGCCCCCTGGCGATGGTCCTGAAGACTCAGGGCCGGCGACCGCCGGGTGCCCGAGCATGTCCGGCATGGTGCGTAGTGGCAAGGTGGTCGTTCCTCTGCTGGCGGTCCTGCTGGTCGCGGGCTGCAGCTCGGGCGGTGATGAAGAGACTCAGGCCGAGCCGCAGCCGCAGTACAGCTCGGCCGACGTGGACTTCGCCATGGGGATGATCCCGCACCACGGGCAGGCGGTCGAGATGGCCGATCTGGCGCTCGAAAAGGCCGGAACCGAGCAGATCCGGGTGCTGGCCGGGAACATCAAGGCCGCTCAGGATCCGGAGATCACGCAGTTCGAGGATCTGCTGACCAGCTGGAACAAGGCGGTGCCGAAGGCGAGTGGGCACGCGCACGGGCAGCTCTACGACGGGATGATGACTGCCGAGCAGATGGCCGAGCTCGAGGTTGCCGAAGGGCCCGAGTTCGAGCAGCAGTGGACCGAGTCGATGATCGCCCACCACGAGGGCGCGGTCCAGATGTCCGAGACGGTGCTGGCCGACAGCGACAGCAGCGAGGTGCAGGAACTCGCGCAGAGCATCGTCGAGGCCCAGGGCGAGGAGATCGCACAGCTGCAGGAACTGCTCAAGGAACTGTAGAAGCAGCCTTCAGGTCTCCCACCCTGCCGACAACCCGGCGTAGCGGGCTTGGGAAGGCGATGGGCCGCGCGACCAAAGCGGCCTGGCCGGTGATCGCCTCGGCCGCGGGCTGGTCGAGGGCAGTGGCTTCGGCTTCGGCGGTGGCCTCGCCTCGGGCGAAAGTTATTGACTTCAGAGCCTTCTGAATGGCGGCCCGGTATCGCTCAGCGGCGGTGTTCTGGGCGTGCGAGCCGCGGATGACTCGGTAGCCGGTGACCAGACCGGCCACGACTGCTGCGGCGTCGGCCAAGCCGCTGTGCGCCGACAGGCCGCTCTGCTCGGTGCCGGGCGCGTCGGCGTAGCGGGATCGCGGCCGCTTGCATCGGCCCGGGTTCGACCGTTTGGGCGTTCATACACCGTGAGACGGGTGCTGTCAGTGTTGCGGCCATGTGTCATGGGCAATACAACCACCCGTCTGGTCTAGCCATTTAGCTTAGGCTAACCTAAATCGCGCTACTGCTCGTGGTGGCGCGAGGGCAGGGCGTGGTCGACGCGTCCCACCACGTCACCCCCGCCCCGTCCTTGAGGGAGGACCCATGCCGCGCAATCCGTTCGACGATCCCCACGGCACCTTCTTTGCCCTGGTCAATCACGAGGAGCAGTACTCGCTCTGGCCGACGTTCAAGCCCGTCCCGGGCGGCTGGACGATCGCCTTCGGCGGTCCGGACGGTGCGCCGCGCCAGGAGGTGCTCGACTGGATCGACACCACCTGGACCGACCTGCGCCCCAAGTCGCTGCGTGACTTCATCGCCCGGCACGAGGCTGTTCCGGACGCCGCGGTCAACTGACGAACCCCCACAGTCCCAAGGAGATTCAGGTGCTGCGAACCGTTCTCGGTGGCAAGATCCACCGCGCCACCGTCACCCAGGCCGATCTGCACTACGTCGGGTCGATCACCATCGACGCGGACCTGGTGAAGGCCGCCGGCCTGGTCGAGGGGGAGAAGGTCCAGGTCGTCGACATCACCAACGGGGCCCGGATCGAGACGTACGTGATCACCGGCGCGGCCGGATCGGGCCAGATCTGCATCAACGGTGCCGCAGCGCATCTGGTCAAGCCCGACGACCTGGTGATCATCATCTCCTACCTGCTCGCCGACGACACCGAGCTGCTCACCCACGAGCCCCGGGTGGTGCACGTGGACGCCGACAACCGGATCGTGGCTCTGGGCAACGACCCGGCCCAGCCGGTTCCGGGAGCAGTCGACCAGATCTCGACGAGGTAGTCGCGATGGGCGAGCTGGCGCCGCTCGTGCTCGAGGGCTTCGTGCCCTACCCCGAAGACACCGCGGCTCACTATCGCGCCAACGGCTACTGGATCGATCAGACGCTCCCCGAGCCACTTTTCGACACGATCGCCCGCACACCCGACAAGACCGCGCTGATCGCCGGCGACGTGGAGCTCAGCTACGCGCAACTGGGAGACCAGGTACTGCGCGTGGCCGCCGCTCTGCAAAGCCGAGGCATCCGCAGAGGTGACCGGACCGTCGTCCATCTGCCGAACGTCCCCTCGTTCATCGTTTTCGTGTACGCGATCTGGGAACTCGGCGCCATCCCGGTGTTCTCACCGGCGGCGCACCGGCGCACCGAGATCGAGCACTTCGTCGAGGTCACCGAGGCCAAGGCCTACGTGACCATCTCGCGGCACGACGGCGCCGACCTGTCGGCCCTGGCCGCGGACCTGCTGGACAAGTGGCCCAGTCTCGAGCACACGATCGTGCTGGACCCGGACGGCCGGGGCGCGGCGTTCGACGAACTGCTACGCCACGAGCCATTACCGCACGAGCGCCGCTCACGACCGGAAGATGTGGCCCTGCTGCAGATCTCCGGCGGTACCACGGGCCGGCCCAAGCTGATCCCGCACACCAGCGAGACGTACCTGCACTCGGTGCGCGGCAGCATCCCACTGTGCGGGATCACCGAGAACTCCGTGCAGCTCACCGCGGTGCCGATCTGCCACAGCATGTCGGTGCGCTCGCCCGGGTTCCTGGGAGTGCTCGCGGCCGGCGGTACCGTGGTGCTGGCCCCGGACGGCAGCCCGGACACCTGCTTCCCGCTGATCGAGAAGCATCGGGTCACCCAGTCGTCGATGGTTCCGCCGTTGCTGCTGGCCTGGCTGAACTCCTCGCTCAAGCAGCAGCACGACCTGTCCAGCCTGGAGAGCCTGCACGTGGGCGGGGCCAAGCTCAGCGCCGAGGCGGCCCGGCGGGTTGCCCCGGAACTGGGGGCCTTCCTGCAGCAGGGGTTCGGGATGTCCGAAGGGCTGGTCAATTACAACCGGTTCGACGTGGACGAAGAGCGCAGTGTGCGGTGCCAGGGCAAACCGGTCTCGCCGGGTGACGAACTGCTGATCCTGGACGATGACGGCGCCGAGGTGGCCCCCGGGGTGGCCGGGTATCTGCTCACGCGTGGGCCCTCGACCATCCGGGGCTACTTCCGGCTTCCGGACGAGAACGCCCGCAGCTTCACCGCCGACGGCTTCTACCGCACCGGCGACATCGTGGAACGCGACACCGAGGGCTACCTTTCGGTGGTCGGGCGCTCGAAGGACCAGATCAACCGCGGTGGCGAGAAAGTGGCGCCGGAAGAGGTGGAGAACCTCATCCTCGGCCACGAGAGCGTGCACGACGTGTCGGTCGTCGGGGTGCCCGACCCGATCCTCGGCGAGCGGGTCAAGGCCTTCGTGATCGTGCGCCAGGGGGTCGACCCGGCCGGGATGAAACTCGGTGTGGTGCGGCAGTTTCTGCGTCAACGGGGTCTGGCCTCGTACAAGCTGCCGGATGCGCTCGAGGTCGTGACCGAGTTCCCGAAGACCGGCTTCGGCAAGGTGAGTAAACGCCTGCAGCGGGTTCCGTTGTAGTGCGCAGGAGAACGTGAGAGGACGGACGTCGCGGTGACAGCGGAAGAGCGGGTGGCACTGTCCCCGGGACAAAGGGGCATCTGGGCCGCTCAACGACTGTTCCCCGGCACGGCCGCGTTTCGGGCCGGGGAGATCACCTGGCTGGACGGTCAGGTCGACACCGTGGCGTTCGCCTCCGCGGTCAGCCAGGCATTCACCGAGACAGACGCGCTTAAAGCTTGTTTCGGTGATTTTGACGGCATGCCGTTCCAGCGCGTGGACGGTTCGGCGGAGCTGAACACCACGGTTCTCAACGAGCCGCGCAGCGACGACGAGATCCGCGAGCTGGCCCGCTCCACGTTCCATGAGTTCCAGGCTCCCGAGCTGGCCACGGCGTCGTCCTTGATGCGCCGGGCCAACGGTTCGTGGGCCTGGTTCTTCTCCTCGGACAACCTGCTGCTCGACGGTTACAGCGTCACGCTCTTCATCCGGCGGGTGGCCGAGATCTACACGGCTGATCCGGCTCCGGAGGCATGGTTCGGCCGGCTGTCCGACGGTCCGGACCCGGTTGCCGATAGTGGCTACTGGCGTGAGCTTCTGGACGTCGACCAGCATCCGCAGCGGTCCGGGGCGACGATCGATCAGTTGCTGTCGTTCTCCTATCGGCCGGTGCGGGTTCCGCTGTCCGAGGACGCCTACGACCGCTTAAGGACGTTGGCCCGCGGTCTGCGGGTCAGCTGGAGTGATGCTCTGGTTGCGTTGTGGGGGCTGTACACCGGCCTGGCCGAGCAGCGCGACGAACTGGTGCTACGCGTTCCGTTCATGATGCGTGACGAGCCGGGGCTGCTGCGCACCCCCTCGGCCCGGTCGCGGGTGCTGCCGGTGGTGGTGCCGATCCGCCCCCGGATCTCGCTCGGCGAGTTGGTGGCCTCGGTGCGCAACAACCTGCGCCAGGCCAAGAAGCACGCCGATGTGGAGGATGCGCAGATCGCCCGGTGCTGGCCCGGGGGAGACGTGTCCTACTTCGGGCTGCCCTCGATCAACATCAAGATCTTCGACTGGACCGCGCAGTTCGGCGCGGTGTCCGGTGTGGTGGAGACGGTGAGCCCGGGGCAGATCGGCCGGCTCGACCTCTCGGTCTACAACGATCCGGTACGGGGCTGGCGGCTGGAACTGGCCGGGCACGAGGCGCTGCTGGGGCTGGACGAGGTGTCTCAGCACGCCGCGGACTTCGGGGCCTTCCTGGACCGGGCGTTGCGAGCGGGCGCGTCAACGCCCTTGTACGACCTGGTGTCGGCGCCGGAACCTGCTACCGAGCAGACCATGGTGCTGGGGCGGCGTTCGCTGGAAGGGCTGCTGGCCAAAGGGCTGGCAGAGGACGCGGTGGCGCTGTACGTGGACGACGTCCAGTGGTCGTTCGCGGAGTTGGATGCGCGGGTCTCGGCCTTCGCAGCCGGCCTGTCCGGAGTGCAGGGCCGGGTGGCGCTGCTGCTTGGGCGTTCTCCGGAGCGGATCGTTGCTCTGCTCGGGATTCTGCGGGCCGGTGCCGCCTGTGTTCTGCTCGACCCGGCTCATCCGACGGCCCGGCTGCAGCAGGTCCTGGCGGACTCCGGTGCCCAGGTGGTCCTCAGCGATCGTTCGGTCGCCGCCAGGCACGGCTCGCTGGAAGGCCTGGTGCTGGTGGATGAACCGGGCTGGGAACGGCCCAGCGGCTCGCGCGCCGGTCGGCGGCCCGTGCAACCGGACGACGAGGCGTTCGTCATTTTCACTTCGGGCACCACCGGGCGTCCCAAGGGTGTTGTGCTCTCCCATCGGGCCGTGGCGCAGCGTCTGGCCTGGGGCGCGGATCTGCTCGGGCTGGGAGTCGGCGACCGGGCCCTGGTGAAGAGCAGCGTGGGGTTTGTCGATGCGGTCACGGAACTGCTCACGCCGCTGTCGGCCGGCTCGTCGATCGTGGTGGCGCCGGACGACGTCGCGGTGGACGCCCTTGCCCTGAGTGAGACGATTGCTCGGTTCGAGGTGACCCACCTGCTCACCGTGCCCGGCCTGGCGGATGCTCTGGCTGCCGGTGCTGAGCTGCCTTCCTTGCAGCAGTGGGTCTGCTCGGGCGAAGTGCTGTCTCCGGCCACGGCCGCCGCGGTCAGGCTCGTGGCTCCGGGCGCGACTGTGCGCAACTTTTACGGCTCCACCGAGGTCACCGGGGATGCCACGGCTTCGTTGGACGTGTCGCTGGGCCATGCGGTGCCGGGTACGTGGGTGCAGGTGCTGGATTCGTGGCTGCGCCCGGTGCCGGCTGGTTCGGTGGGCGAGCTCTACGTCGGCGGGACGCAGCTGGCCCAGGGGTATGCCGGCCAGGGTGCGCTCACGGCCGAGAGGTTCGTGGCCGGGGCATACGGAGAGAGGCTCTATCGCACTGGTGACCTGGTGCGGCTGGAGGCCGACGGTGGGCTTGAATTTGTTGGGCGCGCCGATGACCAGGTGAAGATTCGCGGCTTCCGGATCGAGCTCGAAGAGGTCCGCAACGCCCTGGAATCGCACGCCTCGGTCACCAGCGCCACCGTGGTGCTGCACGATCAGCGCCTCGCGGCCTACGTGATCGCCACCACGTGGGACGAGGCCGAGCTGCGCGAGCATGTGGCGGCGCGGCTTCCCGAGTACGCCGTGCCCAGCACGTTTACCCGGCTGGAGGCCTTCCCCGTCACTGCGAACGGCAAACTGGACCGTCGCGCCTTGCCCGCGCCCTCCGTGCCGACCTTCGAGGGCCGGGCCGCGCAGACTGCTACCGAACGGGTGCTGGAGAGCATCTTCCGCGCGGTGCTGGATTTGGACCAGCCGTTGTCCGTGCACGACGATTTCTTCCGCCTGGGCGGGCATTCGCTGCTGGCGACCCGCGTGGTGGCCCGGGTGAACGCCGAACTGGGGCAGAACCTGGTGCTGCGAGATGTTTTCGATGCTCCGACCATTGCCGGGCTGGCGGCGCTGGTCGGTGCTGATTCCGGGGAGAAGGTGGCCCGGCCGGGTGAGTTGCCGCGGCCCGCGGTGCTGCCGGTCTCCTATGGGCAGCAGTCGTTGTGGCTGCTCGATCGGCTGGGCGGCCCGGGTGGCCGCTACGTGGTGCCGATCCTGCTGCAGCTCTCCGGTGAGCTCGAGGAGGCTGCTCTGAGCGCGGCGGTGCGGGATCTGGTGGAGCGGCACGAGGTGCTGCGCACGCTGCTTGTTCAGGACGAGGCCGGGCTGCGGCAGGTGATCGCCGCGGCTTCCGATGTGGTGCTGGAGACGTCCGGCCTGGAGGCTTTCGTTCAGCGCCGGTTCTCGCTGTCCGAAGAACGTCCGTTGCGGGCCGGTCTGTTTGAGAAGAACGCAGAGCAACGGACGCTGGTGCTGGCGATCCATCATCATGCGGTGGACGAGTGGTCATTTCCCACTCTGCTGAACGACCTTGCGCTGGCCTATCGGGCTCGAGTGCAGGGCGTTGCGCCGCAGTGGTCGTCATCGCCGCTGCAGTACGCGGACTTTGCGGTGTGGCAGCGATCGGTCCGGGGCGAGGAATCGCCTCAGCTGGCTCAGGATCTGGAGTACTGGCGGCAGGCGCTGGCCGATGCACCGGAGGAATCGCGGGTCAGCGCCGATCACCCCTACCCAGCTACCCCGTCGCATCGTGGCGCCGACATCGAGTTCGGCGTTGACGCGTCCATCGTTGATGGTCTTCGGGCCGTGGCGGAACGCTTCGGGGCAACTGCCTTCATGGTGTGGCAAGCCGCCGTGGCACTGACGGTTTCGGCCCTGGGCGGAGGCGAGGACGTGGTGCTCGGCTCGCCGGTGGGCGGTCGGTCCGAACCCGAACTTGAGGACGCGGTCGGCTACTTCGTGAACACCCTCCCGTTCCGGCACCGGATCGGTTTCGGGGACCGGCTCGGCGACGTGCTGGAGCGTACGCGTGCGACCGTCCTGGAAGGGCTTTCGCACCAGAGCGCGCCGTTCGAGCAGATCGCTGCCGCTGTTGGAGCTGAGCGGTCGGCGGAGCGCAATCCGCTGTTCCAGGTGATGCTCACCTATCGCCGGCTGGATGCTCCGCTGGAGCCGGACCTGCCGGGGCTTGAGGTGCGGATGGACCGGGCCTCGCTGGGCGCGGTGAAGACCGATCTGGACCTGTACGTCACTGATACGGTCGACGGTTCCAGCGCCTTCCTGAGCTACGCGACTGATCTTTTCGAGCGTGCCACGGCCGAACGCTTCGTCGCCACGCTCCTGAACGTGCTGGGCGCCATCGCCGCCGACCCTTCAACTCCGGTTGCCGCCCTGAGGCTTGCTGAGCACAGTTCTGCGTTGGCTGCGACGGATTCGCCCTGGTCTTCGGTGGACGCGATGTTCCGGGCTCAGGTGGAGAAGACGCCGGATGCGTGGGCCGTGCTGGGTGATCTGACGTACGCCGAACTGGACCGCCAGGTTGATGCTTTCGCCGCGAAGTTGGCTTCGGACGGCGTTGTCGCTGGAGCACGGGTTGCTCTGCTGCTGCCGCGTTCGGTGTCCCGGGTGGTTGCTCTGCTCGGCGTGCTCCGGGCCTCGGCCGTGTGTGTTCCGGTTGATCCGCTGTATCCCGCCGAGCGAGTGCAGCGGATTCTGGAAGACGCCGATGCGGCGTGCGTGGTGAGTGATCGGGCCACGAGTGCTGTTCATCAGCTTGGTGCTCGCACGCTCGTGCTGGTGGACGATGCTCGGCAGTTCCGGCCGGCGCCTACCCAGCGGCCCGCTGAGGATCACGGTGCCTTCCTCATCTTCACCTCGGGTACCACCGGCCGTCCCAAGGGTGTTCTGCTGTCGCATCGCGCGGTGCTGAACCGGCTTGCCTGGGGTGCCCAGAGACTGGGCTTCGGGGTCGGCGACCGCGCGCTGGTGAAGAGCAGCGTCGGGTTTGTGGACGCGGTGACGGAGTTGTTGGGGCCCCTCACCTCCGGCGCGGCCGTGGTGGTGGCCGACGAGAGCTCGGCCACCGATCCGGTAGCCCTGGCCGGGCTGATCCAGCAGCAGGCCGTGACCCATCTGCTCACGGTTCCCGGTCTGGCCGACGCGCTGACCCGCCTGCCCGAGTCGCTGGGTTCGCTGCGGCACTGGGTGTGCTCGGGCGAGGTGCTGTCGCCGGCGACGGCCGAGGCGATGGCTCAGGCTGCGCCGCAGGCGACGCTGCACAATTTCTACGGTTCCACCGAGGTCACCGGCGATGCCACGGCCGGTGCTGTGAGCGCAGGCATTGGCGGGCCGGTGCCCGGCGTCCGACTGCAGGTGCTTGACGCCTGGCTGCGCCCGGTGCCGCCCGGGGTCGTGGGCGAGTTGTACGTCGGCGGGCTGCAGTTGGCCGACGGGTACGCTCGGCGCGGTGCGCTGAGCGCCGAACGGTTCGTCGCCGACCCGGCCACCGACTCGGGCGAGCGTCTGTACCGGACCGGGGACCTCGTCCGTACGCGGTTCGATGGTGTTCTGGACTTCGTGGGCCGCGTCGATGACCAGGTGAAGATCCGCGGCTTCCGGATCGAGCCGTCCGAGATTCGCGCTGCGCTGCAACGGCATCCGGCGGTCTCGGGAGCTGCCGTTCGCGCACTCGACCATCCGGCCGGAGGCAAGTTCCTCGCCGCCTACGTGACCACCCGCTCGGCCACATCGCCCGACGATCTGCGCCACCACGTGTCTGATCTTCTTCCCGGCTACATGGTGCCCGCCTCGTTCACCGTGCTCGATACGTTCCCGATCACGCCGAACGGGAAGCTGGATCTGCGGGCCCTGCCCATGCCTGCGGTCGGGCTTGGCGAGGCTGAGGGCCGGAGCGCCTCAACGGACTCGGAACGTGCTCTGGCCAGGGTGTTCCGCGAGGTTCTGCATCTGGAGCACGATCCCTCGCTGGACGAGGACTTCTTCCGGCTGGGCGGGCATTCGCTGCTGGCCACGCACCTGGTGGCCCTGGCCAATGCTCGCCTTGGCATCGAGCTGAGTCTGCGTGACGTGTTCGATCGGCCCACGGTGGCCGGGCTGGCGCAGTTGGCCACCAGTTCCGGTCCGGCTGAAGGGTTACAGGTCGGTGACCTTGAGCGCCCGGATGTGCTGGCGGTGTCGTTCGGGCAGCAGTCGATGTGGCTGGTCGATCAGTTGGGTGAAAGTGCCTCTCGCTACGTGGTTCCCCTGCGGCTGCGACTCTCCGGAGATCTGAACGAGGCAGCGCTGATCGTTGCGCTGCAGGACGTGGTGGGGCGGCACGAGGCCCTGCGCACGCTGCTCGTGGAGCAGGATGGTCAGTTGCAGCAGGTCATTGTCCCGGCCGAGGAGGTGGCCTCCCGGCTGGACGTGGCCGTGGTCAACCTGACCGGCAGTTCTGCCGACCTGCTGGATGCCCGGATCGCCGAGATGGTCCGGAGCCACTTCGATCTTGGCGTAGAATTGCCGTTGCGAGCCGGGCTGTTTCGGGTTGCTGCGGACGAGCGTGATTTTGTGGTGGTGCTGCATCACCACGCGGTGGACGAGTGGTCGTTGCCGTCGCTGCTGGGTGATCTGGCGGTTGCATACCGGGCGCGGGTTGCTGGTACGGCAGTGGGCTGGGCGCCTCTGCGGGTGCAGTATGCGGACTACGCGGTGTGGCAGCGGGCTGTTCTGGGTGATGCTGCGGATCCGGGTTCCCGGCTCTCGCTTGGGCTGGACTACTGGCGTGCGGCTTTGGAGGGCGCGCCGGCGGAGTCCAGCATCGACGCGGTTCGCACCGTCAGTGCGGTTGAAAGTGACTTGGGTGTAGCCGGTTCCGGTGCTTCCGCTCCGGGAAAGTCTGTCGGGGGCATTGCTGGCTCGGATGCGGCCGCGGACCTTGAGTTCTCTCTGGATGCGGATGTGTTGCGTCGGCTGCGGGAGCTGGCCAGTGCGCGCGGCGTGACCGGGTTCATGGTGTTCCAGACTGCGGTGGCGCTGACGGTCTCTGCGCTGGGCGGTGGCGACGACGTGGTGATCGGGTCGCCGGTGGGTGGCCGGGCTGCGCACGGGCTGGAAGATCTGGTGGGGTACTTCGTCAATCCGTTGCCCTTCCGGCATCAGCTGCGGGCCGACGACCTGGTGCAGGACGTGCTGGATCGGGCCCGGGAGACGGTTCTGGCCGGCCTGGCGCATCAGGCGGTGCCGTTCGAGCAGATTGCGGCTGCGGTGGGGGCGCAGCGTTCGCTCGGGCGTAATCCGGTGTTCCAGGTGATGCTGACCTACCGGCACCTGGCTGCGCCGCTGGAGCCGGAGCTTCCTGGGGTGCAGGCGCGGTTGGAGCGGGTGCCGCTGGGGGCGGTGAAGACGGACCTGGATCTGTATGTCACCGAGCATGCGGATCAGGCCACCGGATTCCTGAGCTACGCCACGCACCTGTTCAGCCCGGCCACGGCTGAACGCTTCGTGCGGGTGCTGACCGAAACGCTGCGGGTGATGTCGGCCGCTCCGGAGACGGCTCTGGCCGATCTGGACGTTGGTGGCTCACGATCGGACGGGGACCCGTCAACGCGGTCTCTTCTGGAGCCGCCGGACCCAGCTAGCGCCGACGGCGACGAGTTGGTGGACCAGAGCTTCGATCACCGGGGCCAGGGGCTCTTGGACGAACTGATCTGGGATGGCGTCGAGCCGCGATCCCTTGCGGTGGTGAGCGGTGAGATCCGTTGGACCTTCGCGGAACTGGACGACCAGGTCGAGGCCTTCGCCAAGCTGCTGACCGAGCACGCAGTGACGGTCGGCGACCGGGTGGCGGTGCTCTTGCCGCGGTCGGTGGAGCGGGTTGTGGCGTTGCTGGGGGTGCTGCGGGCCGGAGCGGTGTGCGTTCCGGTTGATCCGGGGCATCCGCAGGAGCGGGTTCAGCACTTCGTCGAGGACTCGGGCGCGGTGCTGCTGGTGGGCGCGGACCAGACGTTCACGCGCCTGGCGGCCGACCGGGCCGCAGTCCCGCGCGGGCTTTCGCCGGATGATGCGGCGTTCGTGATCTTCACGTCCGGCACCACCGGTCGGCCCAAGGGCGTCGTGCTGTCGCACCGGGCGGTGGCGAACCGGCTGCTCTGGGGTGCGGACGTGCTGGGCCTGGGCCCGGGGGACCGGGCGCTGGCGAAGAGCAGCGTGGGGTTTGTGGACGCGGCGACGGAGTTGCTGGGTCCGTTGGCTGCGGGTACGGCCGTGGTGATTGCCGGCGAAGCGGCTGCGGGTGATCCGGTGGCGCTGGCCCGGGCGGTTCGGGAGCACGGGGTCACGCATCTGCTGACGGTGCCGAGCCTGGCCGATGTGCTGGCCCAGGTGCCGAATGTGGCTGAGTCGTTGGGGTCGTTGCGGCAGTGGGTGTGTTCGGGCGAGGTGCTGGCGCCGGCCACGATGGCGGCGGTGCGCCGGGTTGCGCCGTCTGCTCGGCTGCACAACTTCTACGGCAGTACCGAGGTGACCGGCGACGCGACGGTCGGCGACGAGGGCATCGGTCGGCCGGTGCCGGGGATGCGGGCGCTGGTGCTGGACGCCTGGCTGCGGCCGGTGGCGCCGGGCGTGGTGGGGGAGCTGTACGTCGGCGGGGTGCAGGTGGCCCAGGGGTATGCCGGGAAGGGCGCGTTGTCAGCGGAACGGTTCGTGGCAGACCCCTTCAGCGGGCGAGGCGAGCGGCTCTATCGGACCGGGGACCTGGCGCGCTGGACTGAGCTCGGTGAGCTGGAGACTGCCGGACGCGTCGACGATCAGGTGAAGATCCGGGGCTTCCGGGTCGAGCCGGAGGAGGTCCGGGCCTGTCTGCAGAGGCATCCGGCGGTGACCGGGGCAGTTGTCGTTGCCCGGGAGCAGCCGGCGGGAGGGTTGGCCCTCGCCGCGTACGTGACGAGGGCCCGGGGCGGGGAACCTCGGGGCGCGGGGACGCTGGGCAAGGAGGTGCTCGGTGCAGAAGATCACGGTGCGGTTGAAGCCGGGCTAAGGGCGCATGCGGCGGCGGTGTTGCCGGATTACCTGGTCCCCGCGAGTTTCACCGTGCTGAACGAATTCCCCCTCACCCCCAACGGAAAGCTGGATCGAGGGGCCTTGCCAGCGCCGGAACTGAGCACACCGGCCGAAGGTGGCCGGGCGGCGCAGAGCGAGCACGAGCGGGTGCTGGCTGAGGCGTTCCGGGAGGTCTTGCGGCTGGAACGCGTGCCCACGGTTCAGGACGACTTCTTCCGGCTGGGTGGGGACAGCATCAGCGCGGCGCGGTTGGTGTCGACGGTGCTGGCCCAGGAGCTGCCGCTGACCTTGCGGGAGGTGTTCGAGCACCGGACCGTGGGCGCGCTGGCCCAGGTGATGCCGGAGAACACGCCAACTATGGACGAGCCGGTGCCGGTTGCGGTGTCGGCGGCCCTGGAGCGGTTGCGCGAGTCAGGAGCTGACCCCAACGCCTGGGTGTACACCGAGCGCTTCGAGAGCTCGCTGCCGGTAGAGGAGATCGCCGAGGCCTTCACTCAGCTGGTCCGGCGCACTGATGCGCTGCGGCTGAACCTGCAGCCGGTGAGCAAGCGGCTGTGGCTGACCGAGGTGTTGCCGGCGGTGAAGCCGGTGGTTGTTGCCGCCGAGCTGGACGGACTGCGGAAGGCAGCGGCGCAGCAGGTGGACATCACCCAAGGCAGGCCGGCGGCGCTGGCGTACGCGCCGCAGGCGGAGGGCGGCACTGATGTGGTGCTGGCCGTGCATGCGGGGGCTGCTGATCGGGCTTCGGTGCATCGTCTGGCCCAGATGCTGGTGGCGACCATCGGGTTGACCTCGGTGGACCGGATCAGCATCGTCGGGCCGGCCAGTTCAGTGCCCAACCCGCAGGAGGCGACTGCGTCGCTGGCGCAGGCATTGCAGGAGGTCGAGGCAGCCGGTTCCCAAGCCGATACGACCGAGCTGGAGCAGTGGCAGGAGTTGCTGAAGCAGGCCGAGCAGCCGGACGAGAGCCTCTTCGACGAAATCTCCCGTGAGGCGTTCCCAGCTCCCGTCCGAGACGACCTCGACGTTCGCGAGGCCCTGCGCAAGGCGCTGCACACAGCCGGATATCGCGGGCTGGTGGACGAAGAGGTCGCGCTCCGGCCGGACAGCAGCGGACCTTTCACCGCGACGGCCCCCGTCCCCACCGACGCCAGCGGCCACCCGTCCGTTGCTGGGTTCCCGCTCTTGCGTCATCACAACCAAAAGGGCCGCCGGGCGCTGAGGCGAACCCCCGTGCCACCCGTCCTCCTGACCCGGATCCACGCCGAGGCCGAGGAGCGCGAGGGCGTAGAACTCTTGTACCGAGCCGTTGTTCGCTACCGCATCGAACCCGGAGCCGTCACGGTCACCGTGCTCGGCCTGGCCCCCGATGTCATCGCCGCCGTGCGCACCGCGCTCACCGGCGAAACCCGGACTTCCCACTGAATGCGTCCCGGACGCAGCCTGCTCGACCTTGGAGGAGAACTCATGTCAGGCCGACTTTTCCCGCTTTCCCGTGCGCAGCGTGGGGTCTGGGCGGCCCAGCGTCTGTTCCCGGCAGCGACGGCCTTCCGGATCGGGCAACTTCTCTGGCTGGACGGGCCGATCGACGCCGAGGCTCTGGCCCGGGCCGTGCAGCAGGCGTTCAGCGAAACTGATTCACTGAGGGCCCGCTTCACCGAGGTCGACGGCGTGGGCCGGCAGTGGATCGATCGGACGGCCTCGATCGAGACCCAGATCGTGCGGGAGCCGGCCGACGACGAGACAGTCAGAGGACGCGTTCGGGCGACCTACCAGGTTCCGGTGGATGTTTCGGAGGAAGGGCTTTCGCAGTCGGTGCTGTACCGACGGCAGGACGATTCCTGGGTGTGGGCGTTCACCACGCATCACCTGCTGCTGGATGCCTACGGCCTCTCGCTGTTCACCCGCCGCGTGGCTGAGCTTTACAGTGCTGAGCAGCCCACCGAGCGCTGGTTCGGTAGCTGGGAAGACGTAGCCGAAGCGGAAAGTACTTATCAGGAGACAGTTCCGCAGGAGTGGGCGTCGGTCTTCGCCGAGGCCGAACCGCTGGGCCAGGGCGCCGAGACCAACCCGGAAGAACTGTTCAGCATCTGCGAGCAGAAGGTGCAGGTCCCGCTCGCGGCCGAGACCTGGAAGCTGCTGCAGGACCGCGCTCGCGAGCTGCGGGTGAACTGGGCCGCGT
Organism: Kineosporia babensis; assembly: GCF_021129305.1. Lineage (GTDB taxonomy): Bacteria > Actinomycetota > Actinomycetes > Actinomycetales > Kineosporiaceae > Kineosporia > Kineosporia babensis. The sequence continues at coordinate 230,574 of NZ_JAJOMB010000014.1, forward strand.
ATGTCACTGCGCTGTGGGGGTTGTCGTCGGCGCTGACCGAGAACCGGCGTGAACTGATCGTGCGCGTTCCCCTGATGATGCGCGAGAACGCGGCCGCGCTGCGCACACCGGGGATGCTGGTGAACACCCTGCCCGTGGTGGTCGAGCTCGAAGGGGGTTCGGCGCTCGGGGATGTGGTGCAGGCCGTGGCCCGGCAGGTCCGCACGGTCAGTCGCAACCGGGGACTGACCGAGGAGCAGGTGGCGCGGGCCTGGCCGGGCGGTGAGCTGGACTACCGGGCGCTGCCGCAGATCAACGTCAAGGCGTTCGACTACACGGCCAGGTTCGGCGCGGTGGCCGGGCGGCAGGAGACGGTCAACGCCGGGCCGGTCGGGCGGCTGGACCTGACGGTCTACTCCGATGCAGTGCACGGAAACCGGCTGGAACTGGCCGGTCACGAGTCGCTGATCGATGCGCGGAGCCTGAGCGATGCGGCGCAGCGGTTCGCCGAGTTCCTGGCGGCGGTGCTGCACACAGATCCGGCCACGACGGTGGGCGAACTGCCGATCGCGCTGACCGGCCACGACCGTGAGCGGCTGGCGCGGTGGGGTAACGGCGCCGAGCTGGACGTGCCGGAAACAACTTTGGACGCGTGGCTGCAGCAGCAGGCGAAGGCGATGCCCGATGCGATGGTGCTGGTGGGCGACGACGGTCCTCGCCTCACCTCGGCCGAGTTCGACGCCCGGGTGAATGCCCTGGCCCAGGTGCTGATCGAGCGCGGGGTGGCGGTGGGCGACGCGGTCGGGGTGATCATGCCCCGGTCGGTGGACCTGGTAGTCACGCTGGCGGCCGTGATCCGGGCCGGCGGGGCGTGGGTTCCGGTTGACCGCTCCTACCCGGACGACCGCGTCCACTACGTCTTCTCCGACGCATCGGTGACCGCGATCGTCTCCAATCAGGAAACCGCGCAGCGGGACGGGCTGGCCGGGCTGGCGGCCGAGATGGTGCTGCTCGACGACCCAGCGGTGGCCGAGACGATGAACCAGGGCCGGGCCGAGGCGCCGGTGCGCTCGCGTCCGGTCTCGCCCGATGATGCGGCCTACTACGTCTACACGTCCGGCACGACCGGCCGGCCGAAGGGTGTGCGGGTCACGCACCGCGGCATCGTGAACCGGCTGGAGTGGGCCGTGGCCGTGCACGGGTTCGGCCCGGGTGACCGGGTGCTGCAGAAGACCCCGGCCACGTTCGACGCATGCATGTGGGAGTTCTTCGTGCCGCTGCTGGTCGGCGGCACGGTGGTGGTGGCCAAGGACGAGGGGCACAAGGACCCGGAGTACCTGGCCGAGGTGATCGGCCGCCACCAGGTCACCGTCACCCACTTCGTGCCCTCGATGCTGCAGGGGTTCCTGGCCTCGGAACCCGATCCGGCCGCTCTCACCTCGCTGCGGCAGGTGTTCGTCTCCGGCGAGGCGTTCCCGGTCCCGGCGGCCACCCAGGCCCTGAAGCTCTTTGCGGGAGCCCGGGTCGACAACGTCTACGGGCCCACCGAGACCACCGTCGACGTCACCTATTTGCAGTTGACCGAAGATCCCTCCGCCAGCGGACTTTCCGTGGTGCCGATCGGTGGCGCCGGGCCCAACATCCGGGTGCTGGTTCTGGACGCCTGGCTGCGGCCGGTCGCGCCGGGGGTGGTGGGTGAGCTCTATCTCGGCGGCGTGCAGGTGGCCAACGGCTACGTCGGGCGCTACGGGCTCACGTCCGAGCGGTTCGTGGCCGACCCGTTCAGCGAGACCGGCGAGCGGCTGTACCGCTCCGGTGACCTGGTGCGCTGGAACGATTCTGGCCAGCTGGAGTATCTGGGCCGGGTGGACGACCAGGTCAAGATCCGCGGTTTCCGGATCGAACTCGACGAGATCCGCAGCGTGTTGGAGGCCCACCCGTCGGTTGCCGCCGCTGCGGTGGTGGCGATGGAGCACCCGGCGGGCGGTAAATTCCTGGCTGCCTATGTGATTCCGGCTGCCGAGGTGGAGATCGAGCAGCTGCGGGCGCATGCCGAGGTCAGCCTGCCCGACTACATGGTCCCGACCACGTTCACCTTCCTGGACTCCTTCCCGACGAACGCGAACGGCAAGCTCGAACGGCGGGCACTACCGGCTCCGGACCTCGGCGCCGACAGCGCGGGCGGTCGGCAGCCGCAGACCCGCACCGAGCAGGTGCTGGCCGAGACGTTCCGGGAGGTGCTGCAGTTCGCGCCGGAGCGGTCGCTGTCGGTGGAGGACGACTTCTTCCGGCTCGGCGGCGACAGCATCCTGTCGATCCAGGTGGTGTCCCGGGCACGGCGGGCCGGCATCACCGTGACCGCGGCCGAAGTGTTCACCGCCCGCACGATCGCTGCGCTGGCCCGGCTGGCCGACGGCCGGGGCGAGAGCGTCGCCGCTGGTCTGATCGAGCAGTCCGAGTCGGGGTTGTGGCCGATTGCCGCGGCGAAGGTCGGGCTGCCGGGCTTCGAGTCGTTCAGCCAGTCGTTCACGTATGTCACGCCGCCGGAGCTGACCGAGGAGGTGCTGGGCCGGATCCTGTTGCGGGTGCTCCGGCATCATCCGGCGCTGACCGGGCGGCTGACCGGGGACAACCGTTTCGAGGTACGCCAGGCGCGGGCGGCGGCCTTCGAGCGGATCGAGGTGTTCGGCCGGTGGAGCGAGCCTGAATGGATCGATCAGCTCCGGGCGATGTCGGCAGAACTGTCCGAGGACCTGGACCCGGCCCGCGGGGTGCTCTGGAAGGCGGTCTGGTTCACCAGCGAGACGAGCGACGACGGTTGCGGCCGGCTGCTGCTGGTGGTGCACCACCTGGTGGTCGACGGGGTGTCCTGGCGATTGCTCGGTGACGACCTTCGCGACGCCTGGGCCGACCGGCCGCTGCTGCCCACCGGAACCGGTCTGGCCACCTGGTCGCAGGCCCTGGCCCAGCGCGCTGCGGACCCTGACATCACGGCGCAGAGCCAATACTGGACGAGTGTCGTCGGCGGTGTGGATCCGCGGCTGGGCGAGCGGGCGCTGGACCCGGAACAGGACACCTACGCCGCCGGTGGCCGCCTCGAACTCACCCTGCCGGCCGAGCTGACCCGCTCGATCCTGACCGACATTCCTCGGGCGCTGTCGGCGGAGATCGACGACGTGCTGCTGGGCGCTCTGACGATCGCAGTGGGGACGCTGGCGAGCCGTCAGGAGGCGGGGCACCGGCGGGTCCTGATCGGCCTGGAAGGGCATGGTCGCGAAGAGACGCTCGTGCCCGGCAGCGATCTGTCGCGCACGGTCGGGTGGTTCACCAGTTGGTACCCGGTGGCCCTGTCCACCGATGACATCGATCCGGCGGCCGCGCTGAACGACCCGTCCGCGGCCGCCGAGGCTGTGCTGCGGGTGAAGGAACACCTGCGGGCGGTGCCGGGCCGGGGGATGGGGTACGGCCTCTTGGCCGCGAGTTTGCCGGCTGGGACGGCACCGCAGATCGGCTTCAACTACCTGGGGCAGTTCGGCGCCGACCCGCAGGGCGTGTTCGGCGCGGCCCCGGAAGCACCGGGCCTGCATGCGCACACCCCGCACGACCTGCCGCGCCCAGCAGCGATCGACATCAACGCGGCCGCCCTGGGCACTGAACTGTTCGCCTCCATCGACTTCGCCGACGCTGTCGCCGCGAGCACCGTGCAGCAGATCAAGGACGCCTGGATCGCCGCGCTGAACAGCCTGGCCACCTTCGCCGCGGGCACCGGGCAGCCGCGGCGCTCGCCGTCCGACCTGACTGCCGACGGGCTCGACCGGCAGGACATCGCCGAGTGGGAGAACCGCTACGGCGCGATCACGGATGTGCTGGACCTGAGCGCGCTCCAGCAGGGTCTGCTCTTCCACTCCGAACTCAGCGCAACGGACACCGCAACCGTCGATGTCTACGTGACCCAGACCGTCCGTACGTTCGAAGGCTGTTTGAACGTGGACCGCCTGAACACGGCCTTCCAGCGCGCATTCCAGCGACACCCGGCCCTGCGCTCTGCCTTCCGCACCACGAGCTCCGGCGTTGGCGTGGCCGTTGTCCCGGCGCAGGTCGACTTCGCCGTGCGGGTGAGCGACGCCGACGCCGAAACGACCGCCGACGAGGACCGGGCCCTGCCCTTCGACGTCACCGCGGCCCCGCTGGTCCGAGCCACGCTGGCCGAGGGCCACACCCTGATCGTCACGGTGCACCACGCCCTGGCCGACGGCTGGTCGGCCACGCTCTTCGATCACGCGGTGGCGCAGGCCTACCGTGACCCGAACTCCGTCCACGGCGGGGACCTGGCCGTTCACCGGGCGATGGCCCGGCGCCCGGAACCGGACCCGGCGCCGTGGCTGCCGGTGCTGGCCGACCTGGACTCGCCCACCCTGGTGGCGGCAGCCGAACAGTCCGGCCGGGCCTACCCGGTGCCGGTGGACATCGAACTCGACGCCGAACTGCTGCGGCGACTCACGCAGCAGGCCCGGGACAGCGGCGCCACGCTGAACGCCTTCGTCCAGGCCGCCTGGGGTATCACGCTGGCAGCGGTAACCGGTCAGGGGAGCGTGACCTTCGGTACCACGGCCTCGGGGCGGCCGGCCGAGATCGACGGCATCGAAGACACGGCCGGGCTTTTCATCAACACGATTCCGGCGGTGGTGCGGCTCTTCGGCGCTGACACGCTGGCCGATGTGGTGGGCCGGATACAGCAGCAGAACGTGAGCCTGCTGGAGCACCAGGACGTGCCGTTGCCCCAGTTGCAGCGGCTGGCCGGGCACACGCCGCTGTTCGACACCCTGGTGGTGTTCGAGAACTATCCCTTCGATCACTCCAGCCTGGAGAACACCTACGCGCAGGCCGGGCTGTCGATCGTCGGTACCCGCCTGCGGGACTCGACGCACTACCCGCTGACCGTGATCGTGGTGCCGCGCGAACAGTTGCTGCTGCGCTTCCTTTTCGCCGACCAGGTGTTCTCCGAGCGGCAGCAGGCACTGTTCGTCTCGCTGTTCACCCGGGTCCTGCAGGCGTACGCCGATGGGCCGCACCACGCGGTGGGTTCGCTCGACCTGGCCACCGAAGCCCAGGTCCAGGAACTCGACCGGTGGGCTCACGGGGCCTCGCACGACCTGGCGGCCTCGTCGGTCGGTGACCTGCTGGCCGCGCAGGTGGCCCGCACACCGGACGCGGTAGCGCTGACCGACGACGCGGGCCAGAGCCTGACCTACGCCGAACTGGATGCGCGCTCGGGTGCGGTGCAGCGGGCTCTGATCGAGCGCGGGGTTCAGGTCGGGGATCGGGTGGCGGTCATGCTGCCGCGCTCGGTCGATCTGGTGGTGGCGCTAGCCGGCGTGGTGCGGGCCGGGGCTGCCTATGTGCCAATCGATCCGCAGCATCCTTTGGAGCGGGTGCAGAGCATTTTTGAGGACGCTGCGCCTTCCGTGCTCGTGACCGACCGCGACGATTTCTCCTGGCCAGTACTGCAAATGGCAGACGTGTCGGCCGGGGAAGCGCTCGCGTTGGCCCGCCCGGTCACACCCGAAGATCCGCTGTACGTCATCTTCACCTCGGGTACCACCGGTCGGCCCAAGGGTGTGCAGGTTCCGCACCGGGCCATTCTCAACCGGCTGGGCTGGGGTGCACGCAACTTCCCGTTCACGGTCGGTGAGACCGCCCTGCTGAAGACACCTTTCACCTTCGACGTGTCCGTGCCGGAGATCTTCGGGCCGCTGACCTCGGGCGGGCGGCTGCACGTGGCCGCCGACGGGCGCCACGGCGACCCGGTCTACCTGCGGGACGCGGTGCGCGAGCACGGCGTGAACCGGGTCAACTTCGTGCCGTCGATGGGCGCGGCCTTCGTCGAGAACGCCGGCGCCGGGCTGGACTCGCTCGCCGTGACGATGCTGGCCGGTGAAGCCTTCCCGACCACTCTGGGCCAGGCGTTCTCGGCCGCGGTGCCCGGCCAGGTCGTCAACATCTACGGCCCGACCGAGACCGGCGAGATCACCTTCCACACCTTCGACCCGGCCGCCGAGCACGCCACGCCCACCGTGCCGATCGGGGTGCCGCTGGACAACACCAGCGCCCGGGTGCTCGACGCCTGGCTGCGCCCAGTGGCTCCTGGCCTGGTGGGTGAGCTGTACCTGGGCGGGCATCAGCTGGCGCAGGGCTACGCCGGCCGCTTCGCGCTCACCGCCGAGCGTTTCGTGGCCGCCGACGACGGAACCCGGATGTACCGGACCGGTGACCTGGTGCGCTGGAACGAGTCCGGGCAGCTGGAGTACCTGGGCCGGGTCGACGACCAGGTGAAGATCCGCGGCTTCCGGATCGAGCCGGACGAGATCCGCGCCGTGCTCGAGGCCCATCCGGCGGTGACCGGCGCCGCCGTGCTGGCGTTGGCGCACCCGGCCGGCGGGCACTTCCTCGCCGCCTACCTGACCGCGCAGCCCGGCCTTGAACTCGACCAGGTGAAGGCATTCGCGGCCGATCGCCTGCCCGACTACATGGTCCCGGCCACCTTCACGGTGCTCGAGCGTTTCCCCACCACCGCCAACGGCAAGCTCGACAGCCGGGCCCTGCCCACCCCTGACCTGTCCGCGCTCAGTGCCGGTGGCCGGGCTCCCGAGACCGAGGCTGAACTCGCGGTGGCCAAGGTCTTCCGCGAAGTGCTGGCCCTGCCCGAGCAGGTTTCCCTCACCGCCGAGGACGACTTCTTCGCCGTCGGTGGCCATTCGCTCCTGGCCACGCGCGCCGTTGCCCTGCTGAACGCCGCCCACGCCGCCGAACTCACCCTGCGCGACATCTTCGACACGCCGACCGTCGCCGGTCTGGCCCGCGCCGTGGAGGCGGCCCAGTCCACCACGCTGCCCGCCATCGGTGAGATCGCTCGCCCGGCTGAGCTTCCCGCGTCCTTCGGCCAGCAGTCCTTGTGGCTGATCGACCAGCTCGGTGGTCCTGGATCGCGTTACGTGGTCCCGGCCGTGGTGCGGCTTTCCGGTGATCTCGATGCTGAGGCTCTGGCCGAGGCGCTGCGGGACGTGGTGGTTCGGCACGAGTCGCTGCGCACCTTGCTGGTCGACAATCCTGGACGTCTCCGGCAGGTTGTGATCCCGGCCGACGAGGCGCGCGCGGGGCTGGCTCTTGCGGTTGAAGACCTGACCACTGCCGATGCTGAAGCTGTCGACGCTCGGGTGGCCGCCCTCGTCCATAAGCCGTTCGATCTGGCCCAGGACATTCCCGTGCGGGCCGGCCTGTTGCGGGTGCGGGACTCTGCGTGGGTTCTGGTGCTGGTCATGCACCACCACGCGGTGGACGAGTGGTCCATGCCGACGCTGTTCGCCGACCTCTCGGAGGCCTACGCTGCACGACGCCGTGGCGAAGTGCCGTTCTCAGAGGGCATTTCGGTGCAGTATGCTGATTACGCGATCTGGCAGCGGGCCGTTCTGGGTACGGCGGATGAGCCGGGATCGCGCTTGGCGCAAGGGCTGGAGTACTGGCGGCGGGTGCTCGACGAAGCGCCCGAAGAGTCCACGATCTCGTTGGTGCGGCCGCGGCCGGCTGCGCCTACCTACCGGGGGATCGACCTGACGTTCGGCATTGATGCCGACGTGGTGGCGGGGCTGCGACAGGTGTGTTCGGCGCAGGGCATCAGCATGTTCACGCTGGTGCATGCGGCTACTGCGCTGACGGCTGCGGGGATGGGGGCCGGTCCCGATGTGGTGATCGGGTCTCCGGTCGGCGGGCGTACTGCGGACGGGCTCGGCGATGTGGTGGGGTATTTCGTCAACACCCTGCCGCTGCGGCATCGGCTGGACCCGGCTGAGCGGGTCTCGGAGCTGCTGGCCCGTACCCGGCAGGTGGTGCTGGACGGGTTCGCGCATCAGGACGTGCCGTTCGAGGAGATCACGCGGGCGGTGGGGGTTGATCGTTCCGGCGGCCGTAACCCGATCTACCAGATTCTGCTGACCCATCACGTGGGTGGCGTGGGCAGCGGTCTGGCGCTGGAAGGGCTGGAGTGCTCGGTTGCCCCGGCCGGCCTGGGCGCGGCCAAGGCTGATCTGGAGCTGGACGTAGAGGACGTGGCTGGTGGGCTGAACTGTCTGCTGACGGTTTCTGCGGATGTGCTGGATGCGGGCGCTGCCCGGAGGTTTGCGGCGGCCTTCCGCGGGGTGCTGGCTGTTCTTGCCGGTGGCGAGAACCCACGGCTGGCGCAGATCGCTTTGACCGAGGCATGGGATCCGGTGGCGAGGACCGCCGACCAATCTGTACCGGGTTCGCAGTTGCCCGGCCGGCTGGCCAGCATCCCCGGTGCGGTGCCTTCCGAGGTAGGTGCCGCAACTGCTGCGGCCGCTACGGGTGTGGTGCCTTCTGCAGAAGGTTCTGCCGCGGATGGCATCGCACCGTATGCCGCGCTGCCCGGGTTGGACGCCAGTGTTGGTGAGGGCACGCTGTACGCCTTGCTGGGCGGGATGAGTTCGGCGGCGCAGGCTGTGGTCGCAGACAACGGTGTTGGCCTGACCTACGCCGAGCTGGATGTTCGGGCCAATGTGCTGGCCCGGGTGCTGGTCGAGCGCGGTGTTCGGGTCGGCGATCGGGTGGCGGTGGCGCTGCCTCGCTCGCTCGAGCAGGTGGTGGCGTTGGTGGCGGTGGTGCGGGCCGGAGCTGCCTTCGTGCCGGTGGACACCGCGTACCCGGCCGGGCGGGTGCAGGCCATCGTCGAGGATGCGGCGCTGGCTCTGGTTGTGACCACGTCCGGCTTCGAGCAGTTGTTCGCCGGGGTCGAGCGAGTTCTCACCGATGAGGTCTTCGCCAAGGTCGACTCCTGCTCCACGGCGGATCTGGTGTTCTCCGGAGCGCCGGTGCTGGCCCGCCCGGTTTCACCGCAGGACGCGGCTTACGTGGTCTTCACGTCGGGCTCTACCGGTCGTCCGAAGGGGGTGGAGGTTTCTCACGCGGCGATCGTGAACGTGCTGCGCTGGCGGCAGAGCACCTTCCCGCTCAGCGCCGGTGACCGGGTGTTGCAGCGCAGCGCAGTCGGTTTCGATGTCGCGGTGCCGGAGATCTTCTGGCCGCTGGTGAACGGGGCCGCGGTGCGGGTGATCCGCGCCGACGGTGACAAGGACCTGGACTACCTCGGGCAGTTGCTGGTGCAGGAAGAGTTCGCCTACGCGGACTTCACCCCCACCCACCTTCAGGCCCTGGTGGATCAGGGTGCGCAGCTGAGCCGCTGGCGAGTGCGGCATCTGACCGTGGGCAGCGAGTTCGTGCCGGTGCGGGTGGCTGAGGCGCTGAACGCGGCCGGGCATGACGCTTGGAACCTGTACGGGCCGACCGAGGCTGCGGTCGAGGCGGTGGGTTTCCGGTTGGCCGGTTGGAACGCGGCGCCGGTCAAGACGGGTGCCGCGGGGCTGGTTCAGGCTGGGCCGGTTGAGTCGGGCGGCACGGGGCTGTTCGAGGCGGGTGCCGCGGGGCCGGTTGAGCCGGGTGCCGCTGGGTCAAATTCTGTGCCTGCCAGTACTTCTGGGGCAGGGGCCGAACTGAGCGGGGGCGTTGCCGGAATCCTGGCTGAGGTCGGCGTCGTGCCGATCGGTGAGCCGCTGGCCCAGGTGCAGGCTCGGGTGCTGGACGAGTGGCTACGTCCGGTGCTGCCTGGCGTGGTCGGCGAGCTCTACCTGGGCGGTGTGCAGGTTGCTCAGGGGTACGTCGGCCACAGCGGCCTGACGGCGGAACGATTTATAGCAACGGACGCGGGGGAGCGGCTGTACCGGACCGGGGACTTGGTGCGGTGGAACCCGGACGGTCAGTTGGAGTATCTGGGCCGGGCGGACGACCAGGTCAAGATCCGGGGCTTCCGGATCGAGCTGGACGAGATCCGTCAGGTGCTGGAGCAGCAGGCAGGGGTCAGCGGTGCTGCGGTGGTGGCGCTGGATCACCCGGCGGGCGGGAAGTACCTCGCCGCGTACCTGACCGGCGGTGTAGAGCCGGACGAGCTGCGGCGTCAGGTGGCGGCGGTCTTGCCGGAGTACATGGTGCCGACCACGTTCACCGTGCTCGCGACCTTCCCGCTGACCTCGCACGGCAAGCTGGACCGCCGGGCTCTGCCGCAGCCGGATCTGCAGGCCGGTGGTAAGGCTGCTCGAGTACCGCAGACCCGGGTGGAACTGGCCCTGGCCGAGGTGTTCGGGGAGGTGCTGCAGCTTTCCGAGGTGTCGGTGGAGGATGACTTCTTCCGGTTGGGCGGCCACTCGCTGCTGGCGGCCCGGGCGGTGGCGCGGGCGAACACCCGGTTGTCGGCGGGCCTGAACCTGCGGGACATCTTCGATCGGCCGACCGTGGCCGGGCTGGCCGAGCTGGTGTCCGCGTCGAGCACCGTGCGGGTGGGCGATCTGCCCCGGCCCGAGGTGCTGCCGGTGTCGTTCGGTCAGCAGTCGTTGTGGCTGATCGAGCAGTTGGGTGGGCCTGGGTCGCGGTATGTGGTGCCGGCCGTGCTGCGGTTGCAGGGCGAGCTGGGCGAGTCCGCGCTGGATGCGGCGCTGGGCGATGTGGTGGCCCGGCACGAGGCGCTGCGGACGCTGATCGTGGAGCAGGACGGTCAGCTGAGCCAGGTCGTAGTGCCTGCACGAGACACGGCGGGAAGCTCCCCGGCCCAGCAGGCCCAGCAGGTCCAGCAGGTGGGGCAGGTCCAGCAGGTGGGGCAGGTCCAGCAGGTGGGGCAGGTCCAGCAGGTGGGGCAGGTCCAGCAGGTGGGGCAAGGCGAGCAGGGCGGGGAGGGGGGGGGGGGGGGGG
>NZ_JAJOMB010000015.1 GCF_021129305.1 Kineosporia babensis
GAAATTTAATACAGAAGGGGTGGCCCCCGTCCGAGCTTGAAAGAGCTTGGACGGCGCGGGCCGCCCCTTCTGCATTTTGCCGGCTAGGCGTTGGGCTGGCCGCCACGCAGCTCGTCTAAGGCCTTATCTAAGGGGTCCGGTCCCGGCCGCCCACATCTGAGGTCCAATGAGGGCTCGTACTGCGTGATCTCCCGATCCTCCGGACCGGGCCTTAGCGCGAAGGTTGGTGTATCGGAAAGCACGAGCAGCCAATCAGCTGGGGGAACGCAATGCACACGTCATGGAGTGGCACTCCGCAAGACCTGACTTCAGCCACGGCAGCCGGTCTCACTCGTGGGCAGAGCCTGCCGTACCAGCGTCTGGAGGGATTTGCCGAGGCGGAGATGCGTTACCGGCAGCAGCGGATGCTGGCGGAGGTCTCCGGCCGGCGTTCCTCGCGGAGCCGGTGCACCAGCCCCGGCGGCAGCACCGGTCCGGTCGGCGGCACCGGCCAGGAAAAGTCGCAGGCGCAACACGGGGGAATGGTGACACGATGGACAACGTGGCTTTCGTCGGTTCTGCCGCGCCGTTCGTCGCGCGAGTCGGCCAACTCGAGCGCCTGCGCGAACTGATGGCGCTGGCCCGCTCCGGCACGGCCACGGGGGTGGTCATCGGCGGCGATGCCGGAGTGGGCAAGACGCGCACCATCACGGAGGCCGGGCAGCACGCGGCGTCCACCGGCTTCTTGGTCCTGACCGGGCGTTGTGTCGACCTGGGTATGGGGTCCCTGCCATATCTGCCCTTCGCAGAGGCCCTTTCCCAACCGTTGCGGTGGGGAGAGCGGGACCGCCCCGATCAGGAGCGAGTGGCCCAGGTTGTTCGCGAGGTGGCCGAACAGCGTCCCAACCTGGCTCAGATCATCGGGGCGGCGGCCGATTCTGTGCCGCGCAGCCTCGGTGAGGCCGGCCTCGACCGGCTGGCCTTGTTCGAGGCGGTGTCGCATCTGCTCGGGCGCGTGTCCGGCGAGGTTGCTCCGGTGCTTCTCGTCCTCGAAGACCTGCACTGGGCCGACGCTTCCACCCGAGATCTGGTCCGGTTCCTGTTCAGCAGGCTCGGCCCGGACCGTCTGCTGGTGCTGGCCAGCTACCGGGCCGACGATCTGCACCGGCGCCATCCCCTGAGGCCGTTGGTCGGAGAGCTGGCTCGTCTGCCGCGGGTCGAGCAGATGCAGTTGCCGCCGCTGTCCAAGGCCGAGCTCGGTCAGCTGCTGGCCGGGGTCACCGGTGCTCCGCTCAAGCCTGCTCTCCTGCGGCGCATCGCGGCTCGATCCGCAGGAAACCCTTACTACGCCCAGGAGATTCTGGCGGCCGGCGAAGACGGGCGGTTGCCGGCCGGGCTCACCGATGTGCTGCTCGAACGGCTGGAGCAGCTGTCGGACCCGGCCAAGAAGGTGGTGCGCCTGGCCTCGGTTCTTGGTTCGGCCCGCATCGAGGATTCGATCCTGCGGGCGGTTGCCGGTGACAACGACACGCGTGACCGGCTGAGCGGCGACGAACTGGAGGTTGCGCTGCGCGAAGCCGTGGCTCAGCAGGTCCTCGTGCCGGAAGAGCTGGACCGCTACCGCTTCCGGCACGCTCTGCTGCAGGAGGCCGTCTACTCGGACCTGTTGCCCGGTGAACGGGTGCGCTTGCACAAGGCCGTGGCCACCTGCCTCAAACCGATCATCGGCACGCCCGGCGCCCGCGGTGTCGCGGCCGAGGTGGCTCGGCACAGCCTGGCCGCCAACGACATGCCCAGCGCCCTGAACGCCTCGCTTCAAGCAGCTGGCTTCGCTGCGCGGGGAAATGCGCCGGCCGAAGCCCTGCAGCATTACGAACAGGCCCTTCAACTCTGGGATGTCGTGCCGCCCGAGCAGCATGCGCAGCAGCTGCCGCGCAGCGCGGTCAGCCTGCAGGCCGCCGATGCGGCCAGCGATGCCGGGCTCCACGAGCGAGCGGTCGATCTGGCTACCGCTGCCACCGAAGAAGCCGAAGGCGAAGCGGATTTCCCCGCTGCCGCCAAGGCCCGGGCCACCCTGTCGCTGCACACCTACCAGGTGGATCGGCCTCGCGAAGCGCGTGAGCATGCCCTGCGGGTGATCGGCGACCTGGCGGACGACGAGGCCCCTTCGCCCGCCCGGGCTCTGGCCTGGGCCATGGTCGCGCGCATCCATCTAGGCTTCGGCGAGCCGTCCGACGCGATGAAGGCGGTGACGCCGGGCCTGGTCGAAGCTCAGAACCTGGGTATGACCGCCCTCCAGGTCGATCTGCTCACCTCTCAGGCGGTGGCCGAAGGCATGCTCCGCCGGGATGAGGAGTCGTCCCGGTCCTACCGGCTGGCCCGCGCTGCCGCCGAGATGTCCGGTGACACAGCCGGTACCGTCCGGGTGCTCTACAACATCGCGATCAACCATCTGGACCAGGGCAATCTGGCCGCCGGCATCTCCAAGCTGCTGATCGCGATCGAGGTGGCCGACGCCAACGGGCTGACCGCCAGCATGTACGGAGCCAACGCCCGGCGTCTGCTGATCACCACGCTCTGGCACGTCGGCGACGTCAAAGGCGCTCTCGGTGTGGTCCGCCCCGACACCGGCTCCGCCCGCCTGCCCATGTCACTCGTCACCCATCTACGGCTGATCGAGTTGCCGGTCATCGCCGCCCGCGATCCGGAACAGGTGCTGCGGTCCGACGACTGGCTGGTGATCGGCGACGACGCCTGGGAGCGGCAGGTACTGCACACCGCCCGCGCCGAGGCTCTGGCCTGGCTGGGGCAGTGGGAAGAAGCAGCCGTGCAGACCCGCTACGCCCTGGACTACGTGCTTACCGACTCCGAACCCTGGCACTTGTCCGGCGTCGCGATTGATGCCCGGGGTGTGAGCGTTCTGGCTGACGGTGCCGAGAATGCCCGTGCTCAGGGCAATTCCGAGGCCGAGCAGTTCGCTCTCGCCGAGATCGAGCAGTTCCTCGAGGACGGCCGCACCCGGGGTCGGCTCGGACTGCCCCGCCGCGGTGTGATGGGCCCAGAAGGCATTGCCTGGCTGGCCCGACTCGAACTCGAATGGGCTCGGGCCCAAGGCAAGGACACTGCAGCCGCCTGGCTGGAGCTGGCCGAGGCCTTCGAAGGGGTATCGGTCTACGAGGTTGCTCGGGCCCGATGGCGGGCGGCTGTCGGCTTGATCCGCGAGGACAAGAAGGCCGAGGCCGGCGAGCAGATCCTGCTGGCTTACACGAACGCCGCCCGGCTGGGGGCAGTGCCACTGATCCGCAGGCTGGAGCCGCTCGCTCAGCAGACCGGCGTCGCCCTGCCCAGCACCGATCTCACGGCCGAAGAAAGCCTCACAGCCGAAGGAAGCCTCGTAGGGGAAGCGAACCAGGAAGGTGAACGGGACCACGCCGACGAGCGACTAACCGCCGGCGGAGGCAGACCGCAGAACGGAAGTAGCCCCGTAGACGAAGCACATCCGATCGAGCCGCGGAAGTCGGCTGGCGAACGAAAACCTTTCGCCAGCACCGCTGAACCGGCTCTGACCCCTCGTGAACGAGAAGTCATGGCGCTCGTCGCGGAGGGCCTGACCAATCGGGCGATCGGCGAACGGCTCTACATCAGCGAGAAGACGGCCAGTGTCCACGTCTCCAACGTCCTGGCCAAGGTCGGGGCTTCCGGGCGGACCGAAGCCGTGGCCATCATGAGCCGGCTGGGCCTGATCAGCTGAGCTCCGGTAGTCGCCGGTGGCAGCAACGGGGATAGTCGCCGGCGGTAACACCAGGGGTAATCGCCGGCGGCAGGAACGGGGGTAGTCGTCGATGGCAGCAACGGGGGTAGTCGCCGGCGGCAGCAACAGGAGTAATCGCCGATGGCAGCAACGGGCGCATGGCTTCGGTGCGGCCACAGACGGGTTCGTCGGCGCTCCCGGGGGCACGAAGAACGTCCTTCGGTGGAGAACCGAGCGCGCGGGTTTAGGCTCTCGGGGTGCTAGCCGCTGCGTTCGTCCCGGGTCCGCCCTTGCTGGTTCCAGCCCTCACCGGCGCTCCGGCCAGAACCGCGCCGGGGGAAGACCGCGTCCCCGAAGACCGCGTCCCCAACGGCCAGGTCGTGCGTCCCGATATCGAGGACAGCGCAGGCATGGCAGCCGGTGCCGGGGTGTCGGTCGCCGATCTGACCGCTCCGCTGCTGGCCGCCTGCGACCAGGCCATCTCTAGTCTGGTCGGTGTAGCACCCCAGACGTTGGTGGTGGTCGGCGCGGGCGAACGCACCTGGCGTCACCCGTCCGAAGCATGGGGCACACTCACGGGGTTCGGCGTGGCGGTCGAGGCCCCGAACCAGCACGCGGACTCGGCTCCCGAGCTTCCCCTGTCGCTGACCATCGCGCGCTGGCTGCTGGAGCGGGTCGGATGGACCGGCAAACTGGTTCTTCAGGAAGTCGCCGCCACTGCCTCGGTGCCGGACTGCCTCGAACTGGGCCACTCGCTCGACCAGCAAGCCGGACCGGACACGGCCTGGCTGGTGGTGGGTGATGGAACCAACCGGCGGGGGATCAGGTCGCCCGGCTTCGAGGACCCTCTGGCCAAGGACTTCGATGCCGAGGTGGCCAAAGCCCTGGTCGGCGTCGATCCCGATGCGTTGTCCGCCCTCGACCCCCAGCGGGCCGACGAGCTCGGCTGCGTCGGACGGGCCTGCTGGCAGGTGATCGCCGGGGCCCTGGACGAGCCGGGCTCGGCCGCTGCCACCCTGCGTTACGAGGGAGCCCCGTTCGGCGTGGCCTACTTGGTGGCCGACTGGCAGTTCAGGGCGTAAAGGGCGTAGAAGAACGATCTGGGTTCCGGCGTCGGCAAGGCGTTGACGACAAGCGTGGCTGAGGGAATGAACAACATGATCATCGCGGTGGTCGGTGCGACCGCTACCGGAAAATCGGACCTGGCGATGGAACTTGCCGAGGCGCTGAACGGCGAGGTGATCAACTCCGACGCCATGCAGCTCTACCGCGGCATGGACATCGGCACGGCCAAGGTCCCGGTGGCCGAGCGGCGAGGCATCCCGCACCACCTGTTCGACGTGCTCGACGTGACCGAAGAAGCGAGCCTGGCCGCCTACCAGCGCGACGCCCGGGCTGCGCGCGACGACATCCTGGCCCGGGGTAAGACGCCGATCCTGGCGGGAGGTTCCGGGCTGTACGTACGCGCGGTTCTCGACCAGTTGGAGATCCCGCCCACCGACCCCCGCGTAAGGCTGCGGTTGGAGCGGGAAGGTGAGCAGGCCGGGGCAGCCGAAATGCACCGGCGTCTGGCCGAACAGGATCCGGCGGCGGCAATCGCGATCCTGCCCGGCAACATCCGTCGCATTGTCCGGGCGCTGGAGGTCATCGAGATCACCGGCCGCCCGTTCAGCGCAACCCTGCCCAAGCCCGAGTACGACGTGCCGGCGGTACAGATCGGCCTGCTGGCGCCGCGCGAGGAACTGGACGACCGGATCGCGGCCCGGGTTGTCCGGATGTGGCAGGCCGGCCTCGTCGAGGAAACCGTGCGACTGGTCTCCGAAGGCCTGCTGGACGGGAAGACCGCACCCCGCGCGCTGGGTTACGCCCAGGTGCTGCGGATGCTGGAAGGCGAACTGGACGAGGTGGAGGCCCAGGTGGACACGGTCAACACCACCCGGAAGTTCGCCCGGCGGCAGGAGTCCTGGTTCCGGCGGGACGACCGCGTCACCTGGTTGCCGTATGACGCCCCTGATCTTCGGGAGCAGGCGCTGGCCACGGTCTCGGCCGCAAGTAGCCTTACCTCGTGACCACGTTCGCCAAAGGCCACGGCACGGAGAACGACTTCGTGCTGCTCGACGATCCCGAGGGCCGGATCGACCTGACCCCGGAGCTGATCCGCAGCCTCGCCGACCGCCGCGCCGGGTTGGGCGCCGACGGGGTGATCCGCGTCGTCCGCAGCGCCGCCGCGGGGCAGGACCCGAGCGCCGAGTGGTTCATGGACTACTGGAACTCCGACGGCAGCGCCGCCGAGATGTGCGGCAACGGCAGTCGGGTGTTCGTGGCGTACCTACTGCGCCGGGGCTGGGTCAGCCTGGAGGACGGCGAGGAGCTCAACATCGCGACGCGCGGCGGCGTGATGCCCGTGCGGCGGCGCGGTGAGCTCTTCACCATCGACCTCGGCGCCTGGAAGGTCGCCGGCGGTCCGCCCGCAGTAGCTGCCGGCAGCGACGTCACCGTCACCTTCCCGGGCCTACCCCCGCTGCCCGGCCTCTCCGTCTCGTTGAGCAACCCGCACGTCGTGGTCGCCCTGCCCGATGTGGAGACGCTTGCGGCACTGGATCTTTCGGTGCCCCCGATCGTCGACCCGGCTCCGCCGAACGGCACCAACGTCGAGATTGTGGTGCCGCTGCACGACCAGAGCGTGCGCTCCGAGCTCGGCCATCTGAAGATGCGGGTCCACGAGCGTGGCTCAGGCGAAACCCGCTCATGCGGAACCGGAACCGTGGCGGCCGCGCTGGCCGCCCGGGCCTGGGGCGGAAACCTCGCCCCGGACCACTGGCGAGTGGACGTACCCGGCGGAACCCTCTACGTCGACGCGGAAGGTACGGCCAGCGAAGGCGACTCGGCCAAGCTTTCCGGCCCGGCTGTGATCGTGGCCGAAGGCGAACTAGTCACCTCCTGAGCAAGTCGCCACCGTGTCCTCGAACTGGTAACGAACGCTGGGCGCCATTCGTACGCATGGCGCCCAGAACGTCCCTAATTGGAAGCCGCAGCCGTGACCCGCAAGACCCGGTAACCCTTGGCGCTACCCGCGCGCACCACCGACCAGCCCGTCGGCAACTGGGTCTGCAGCCAGCCGTGCAGGGAGTCGGCCCCGAGGTTGCGCTGCACCACCAGGTGCGCCGAAGCCTCCGGCAGCAGCCGGGGCAGCCACTTCAGCAGCATGGCGTGCAGTTCCGGCTTACCCACCCGGATCGGCGGATTCGACCAGATCGCCGCGAACCGCACCTCGTCCGGCACCTGGTCCGGCTTCACCGGGCGCACCCGCGAAGCTCCCGCCCGCCGGGCGTTCAGGCCGGTCAGCTCCAGGGCCAGCTCGTTCACGTCGACCGCCCACACCGTGGCCTGGGGCGAGTGCAGCGCCTGGGTGAGCGCGATCGGCCCCCAGCCGCAGCCCAGGTCGAGCAGATCGCCCTCGGGCGGGGGCGCGGGCACCTCGCGCAGCAGCACCCGGGTGCCCAGGTCGAGGCGGTCGCCGCTGAACACGCCGCCGGCCGTGGTCACCGTGACTTCACGCCCGGCCAGCATGATCTCGACCTCCTGACGGGCGGAGGTCTCTTTCGGCGTACGGAAGTAGTGGGCGCCGGGCTCGGCCGGGCCTGAAGGTTCGCTGGTCATCGCCGTCCAAGATTAGGGCCCGGCACCGACACTCTTCACCGCGGGCGGGAATCTCACTGGCCACCGCCGCTGTTGACATGCAAGGCTGGATGTCGTAAGTCCAGCCGCCCGACATCATGGAGGACACCCTGAGTATCAAGGAACGCAGCACTGCCGACCGTAGCGAGGCCGTCGAGCGCATCCTGTCCCGGCAGGGAACCGCGCTGGCCGAGGGCAACACCCGCTGGGGTGAGCACGACGGGGACCAGAGCGACCTGGCCGATCGCCAGGCCCTGCGGCGCGTCAGCGGGCTGTCGACCGAACTCGAGGATGTCACCGAGGTCGAGTACCGGCAGCTGCGCCTGGAGCGGGTCGTCCTGGCCGGCATCTGGACCAGCGGCAACACCGCCGAGGCGGAGAACTCCATCCGGGAGCTCGCGGCCCTGGCCGAGACGGCCGGATCCCAGGTTCTGGACGGCGTTCTGCAGCGTCGGTCCTCACCCGACCCGGGCACCTACCTGGGCCGGGGCAAGGCCGAGGAGCTGCGGGCCATCGTCGAGGCCACCGGCGCCGACACCGTGGTGTGTGACGGCGAGCTCTCGCCCTCGCAGCGCCGGGGCCTGGAAGACATGGTCAAGGTGAAGGTCATCGACCGCACCGCGCTGATCCTGGACATTTTCGCCCAGCACGCCAAGTCCAAGGAGGGCAAGGCTCAGGTCGAGCTGGCCCAGTACGAGTACCTGCTGCCCCGCCTGCGCGGTTGGGGTGAGTCGATGTCCCGGCAGGCCGGTGGCCAGGTGGGCGCCGGTAACGGGATGGGCTCGCGTGGTCCCGGTGAGACGAAGATCGAGCTGGACCGGCGGCGGATCCGGGCCAAGATGGCCAAGCTGCGCCGGGAGATCGCAGCGATGAAGACGTCCCGGGTGACGATGCGCGACTCCCGTCGCCGCAACGCCGTCCCCGCCGTGGCCATCGCGGGGTACACCAACGCCGGCAAGTCCAGCCTGCTCAACCGGCTCACCGGCGCGGGCGTGCTGGTCGAGAACGCGCTGTTCGCCACGCTGGACCCGACGATCCGCCGGGCGAGCACCCCGGACGGCCGGGAGTTCACCCTGGCCGACACCGTCGGGTTCGTCCGCAGCCTGCCCACCCAGCTGGTCGAGGCGTTCCGCTCCACCCTGGAGGAGGTCGCCGACTCGGATCTGCTGCTGCACGTGGTCGACGGTTCCCACCCCGACCCGGAGAGCCAGATCAGCGCGGTGCGGTCGGTGCTGGCCGAGCTGCGCGGCGACGTGCCCAAGGAGATCGTCGTCGTGAACAAGAGCGACGCGGCCGACCCGGAGGTGCTGAACCGTCTGGTTCTGCGCGAGCCGCAGGTCATCGTGGTCTCGGCGCACACTGGCGAGGGCATCGACAAGCTGCTCGACCTGATCCAGGACGAGCTGCCCCGTCCGGACGTCGAGATCGACGTGCTCGTGCCCTACGACCGGGGTGACCTGGTCAGCAAGATCCATGAGCGGGGCGAGGTGCTGACCGAGGAGCACGTGGCCGAGGGCACGCGGATCAGCGCCCGGGTGAACTCCGGGCTGGCCCACCTGCTGGCCGGCTACCGGCGGGAAGTCACCGTTTCCTAGCGGTGCAGCTTCAGAGTCACCGAAACCACGCAACCGCCGGTCGGGCGCGGGGTCATCACCAGGTCGTGAGCCAGTTCGGCGGCCAGGTAGAGCCCGCGCCCGTGCTCGGAGAACGCGTCGACGGGCAGCCGCGGCACCAGCTGCTGCTGCTCGTCGAGCAGTTCCGGGCGTTCGGTGAAGCCCGGCCCGACGTCGGCCACACTGAGCAGGGGATGCGGCCCGTCCCAGCTCAGCGCGATCCATGCTGGTCCGGGCGTGTGCGCGAACGTGTTGTTCAGCAGCTCCGCCACCACCACCTCGGCGGCATCCAGCTCGGCCGGGTCACTGTCGGCCGAGGCCCGGCTACGTAACGCGGCCATCACCAGGCGACGTACGTGCGGCACCTTGGCAGGGTCGTCAGCGTCCAAGGTCCAGGAAAGCAGCCCGCCGCTCTCGACAGCGGGGGTAGGACGGCGAGCCGGCACGGTCATCACTTCTTGTCGGCAGCCGTCCTGCTTTCGGACAGCGCGGGTTCCCACCCGCCGGGTCGTACTCATCCGTGTGCTCCTCGCCGACTCCCTACGGGGCCCGCCGCCGTGCTCTCGGCGGCCGCAACCTTCGCGCTGCGGACAAAACTGCAGTACGAGGGCGGTGCCCGGAGGCCCGGAGGGCCATATTCAGGTCTTTGGAGTACGGACGGTTAGGCTGGTCCGATGGCTTCCACCCCCGATCCCGAGCCGGACGAGCAGCTCGAGGAGGGGGAGACGGACGCGACTGCCACGGGCAGACGTCCTCGATCAGACTCCCCAGCCACCGACCCCACCGGTACCGACGGGACCGAGGCGGGCCGACGTCCTCAGACAAGCGCGACCAAGCCCGAAGCCGAGCCGGGCAAGCCGAAGAAGAAGAGCGGCAAGCGCCTGGTGAGCAAGCTGCTCGCCGCCACCGTCTCGGAGATCGGTGGTACCCCGCGCGAGGGCCAGATCCAGATGGCCGAGGCGGTCGACGAGGCGATCAATGCACGCAAGCACCTGCTGGTCCAGGCCGGTACCGGTACCGGCAAGTCACTGGGCTACCTGGTCCCGGCGGCCAAGAAGGCGGTCAATTCCGAGCGCCCGGTGGTGATCTCGACCGCCACGCTGGCCCTGCAGGCCCAGATCGTGGAGCGCGATCTGCCCCGGCTGGCCTCGGCCCTGACCGGTGAACTCGGCCGCTCGCCCAGCTGGCAGCTGGTCAAGGGCCGGCGTAACTACGTCTGCGTGCACAAGCTCGCCGGTGGTTTCCCCGACGACGACACGCTGTTCGACTCCCCGGCCGAGCTCCCGGTACTCGACCAGCTGGACAAGGGGGTCACGCATCCGGCCCCGGCCAGCACCGGTGTCACCTACAGCGCGGCGGCCAGCAAGCTGGGCCGTGAGGTGGTGAGACTGCGCGAATGGGCAGAATCCACCCGCACCGGTGACCGCGACGAGCTGGTTCCGGGTGTCTCGGAGAAGGCCTGGCGGCAGATCTCGGTCAGTGCGCACGAGTGCCTGGGCGCCTCCCGCTGCCCGATGGCGGGGGACTGCCACGTCGAACTGGCCCGCGAACGCGCCCGCGACGTCGACATCGTGGTCACCAATCACGCTCTGGTAGCGATCGATTCGTTCGAGGGCCGGGCGATGCTGCCCGAGCACGAGGTGCTGGTGCTCGACGAGGCGCACGAGTTCGCCGATCGGGTCACCTCGGTCACCACCGACGAGATGACCGCCCCGATGGTCGAGTCGGCCGCCCGGGGCGCCCGGCGGGTCGGGGTCGGTGACACCACCATGCTCGAGGTGGCCGGAGAGACGTTCGAGGCAGTGCTCGAGGGGATGCCCGCGGGGCGGCTGGAAAACGGCGTCCCGGAAGGACTTCTGGCCGCCATCACGCAGATCCGGGACACGGCGCGGGCCGTGATCTCGTCGATCCAGCAGCTGGCCAAGGACGAGAAGGGCGGCGAGGGCGACGGTGCCCTGCAGGTCGCCCGGGCGGCGGTCACCGAGGTTTTCGACGTGGCGGAGCGGCTGGTCTCGGCCGCGGCGCAAGCCCAGGCGTACGACGTGATCTGGGTTTCCCGGTCAAAGCGGATGGACGGGGGTGAGCGCGTCGGCCTGCACGTGGCGCCTTTGTCGGTGGCCGGGTTGCTGCGCGAACGTCTGTTCGCCGACCGCACGGTGGTGCTTACGTCCGCCACTTTGACGTTGGGCGGCTCCTTCGACTCCGCCGCCGGCTCGGTAGGCCTCGGGGGAGAGGACGCGCCGGAGTGGACGGGCCTCGACGTGGGTAGCCCGTTCGACTATTCCAAGCAGGGAATCCTCTATCTGGCCAAGCATTTGCCGCAGCCCGGGCGGGACGGCACTTCCTCCCAGTCGATGGACGAACTGGAGGAGCTGATCAAGGCGGCCGGCGGACGCACGCTGGGCCTGTTCTCCTCCCGGCGGGCGGCCGAGGCGGCGGCTGAGGAGCTGCGCGAACGGCTCGACGTGCCGATTCTCTGCCAGGGCGACGACAGCATGAACACGCTGGTCAAGGAATTCGCGGCGGATCCGCGCACCTGCCTGTTCGGCACGCTGACGCTGTGGCAGGGGGTGGATGTCCCGGGGCCCAACTGTCAGCTCGTCGTGGTCGACCGGATCCCGTTCCCGCGCCCGGACGACCCACTGGCCTCGGCCCGGCAGCGCGCCGTGGCCCAGGCCGGGGGTAACGGGTTCATGTCGATCGCGGCCACGCATGCCGCCCTGCGCCTCGCCCAGGGGGTGGGCCGGCTGATCCGCTCGTCCGAGGACAAGGGGGTGGTGGCGGTGCTCGACCCGCGGCTGTCCACGGCTCGGTACGGCAGCTTCCTGCGGGCTTCGCTTCCGCCGTTCTGGACCACCACCGACAAGGCCGTCGTGCTGAAGGCGCTACGGCGGATCGACGAGGCCGCCAGCTAGGACGACGGGGTGGAGAGACCACGCCCCTCCACCCCGTTCGAGTGGTTCAGGCGCGCAGCGAGACCCGGACCGCGCTGGTCAGGTCGTCGATGGTGGCGACCCCGTCCAGGAAATCGTCCGGGAAGGTGGCGTCCAGCGCCTCGCCCATCGCGGTCAGCAGCCGGGGGCGCGCGGCCTCGTCCAGCTCGAGGGTCAGCGGGTGCTCGTCCGCCAGGCCGTCTGCGGGGACTCGCAGCTGCCGGGCGACCACGGCACGTACCGCCGAGTCGAGTTCTACGACCGTAAGGTCCACCACGGGATCGGACACAGCGATCCTTCCTGTCCGGCCGGCGCCGGTGAACGGGCCGGGTCGGCGTCTTGCCTGCCTGTTACCTGCCTGGTGCTGGCGTTCGCGTGCCCGAAACACGCTCGACGCCCGGAGGACACTAGCGCGCCCGGACCTCGGGCGGTGCCGCCAAACCCCTGATCGGGCCCGGTGAGATATCAGACAGCCGTTGCGCCCGGTCGGCCCTGGCCGACTGCCCATCAACGCTGGGCCGGCTGTCCGCCTGCGCTGGGCAGGCATGAAGAAACCGGCTCCGCGCAGGCCAGGCGGAACCGGTTTCGTTTTCGGGCGGCGCCCGTTGCGGCGGGCGCCGATGCGGTCTGCGCGGGTCAGACGCGCCGCATGACCGCCACCACACGGCCCAGGATCGTCGCGTCGTTACCCGGGATCGGCTTGTACGCCGCGTTGTGCGGCAGCAGCCAGATGTCGCCGTTCTTGCGCTTGAACGTCTTCACCGTGGCCTCCCCGTCGATCATCGCGGCGACCACCTCACCGTTCTCGGCCACCGGCTGACGGCGCACCGCGACCAGGTCGCCGTCGCAGATCGCGGCATCGATCATCGAGTCCCCGACGACCTTCAGCAGGAACAGCTCACCGTCCCCGACCAGCTGCCGGGGCAGGGCGAAGACGTCCTCCACCGCCTGCTCGGCCAGGATCGGGCCACCGGCGGCGATCCGGCCGACCAGCGGGACGTACGACGGCGAGGGCTGCGCATCGTTCTTGGACGACTCGTCCGGGACCGCTGCTCCGGCACTGCTGCGGGCCAGCGCCGGGCGCTCGCCCGGCATGATCACCTCGATCGCCCGGGGACGGTTCGGGTCGCGCCGGACGAAACCCTTCTTCTCCAGGCTGGAGAGCTGGTGGGCGACGCTGCTCGGGCTGGTCAGCCCGACCGCCTCCCCGATCTCGCGCATGGTGGGCGGGTAGCCGCGACGGTCGACGGTCTCCCGGATGGTCTCCAGCACCCGTCGCTGGCGGACGGTGAGGCCGTCGCCGTCCGGGGGGCCGTCGGGGAGCGTGCGCACCGTCGCGCCCCCCTTCTCCGAGACCGCCGCGCCGGCGGTCGGATCGTCTGCCATCTGCCACCTCCATGACCCTGTGCCCGGCGGACCGCCGGACACGATCACCCTAGGAAAGCCCGGCGACACTTTCAAACAAGTGTTCGAACGTGTCGCGTGTCGGGGCCCGGGGAGTGGTACACATTGAACACGTGTTCGATCGAACCTGTGTTCGAATGCCGATCGATCGTCCCAGAATCCCCGTCGTTGAAGGAGTCGAAGGATGAGCCTGACGTCTGCTCCGTCGTCCGCCCGCAATCGGGCCTCGCAGCGCGCTCGCTCTGGCCGTTCCGACATCTGCGGAGAACGTCCGCACCTTCGTCTGGTCCGGGACGACGAGCGCGCGCCGCGGGTCGAGAGCGCTTTGATGCGGCGGCTGGGCGATCTGGGGCGCCTTGGTGGATTCGGCCGGATTTCGGGCGAACTATGGACGTCGAACCCCGGTTTCGTGCGCGGGCGGGCTATGGCTCGGGGCGAGGGAAAGACGCCGGGGGCGAGTTTCGGCCTCCGGCGTTCTTCCGGCCGAGGTGAAGCGGAGGCGTCCGCGCGGGGTAAGCAGCGGACGTCGCCGTCGGGTTCCGCGGCCGGGCGCAGTCGCGCTCGGGTCGAGGGGAGCGCCGCGCAGCCTCGGGGGCGCGGCGCGCAGGGAGTAAGTGGCGGAACTGAGCGGTCCTACGGGAGCGTGCGCGGGAGTCGCGCCGCAGAGTCCCGGGAGCGGACAGGCGTAGACGGTGCGGCCGGCCGGCGGGGTGGGGCGGTTGCGCGGTCGGACAGCGGTGCTGCGGCAGTAGTGCGTTCGGGTGAAGTTCGGCAGCGGGCCTCAGTTCTCGCCGGTGGGGCGGGCAGGCAGGCGGACGCTGCTCGGGTCACCGCGGGCGGTACTGGGCAGCGGGCCATCGTGCTCGGGCGGAGCAGTGCGGGACGTGCGGGCCAGGTACCGGCCCAGAACGCCGATCGGGAACGGGCCGGCGCGCCCACCCGGCCCGGCGTAACGCCTCGTCGGTCGGATGCAGTTCAGCGGGCTTCGGTTCTGGCGGGTACTCACACCATCGATGTCGATGCGGCGACGTCTCACAGCCGGCCCGGCGCGGTCGGTTCCCGCCACACCGAAGGCGGCGTCACTACGTCGCGCCCGGACCAGCGCCACCGAATTGCCGAGAACCAGCACCATCGGGCGGAATCAGTCTCCAGCGGATCCTCGCTGCGGCTCACCCGCCGGGGGCACGTCGTGGTGCGGGCCGGAGCCGCGCTGCTGGCCACGGTGTCGGTCAGTGCCGGGGTTCTGATGGTCAACCGCACCGCCGAAGCCGGCTCTGACGCCGGCCAGATGCCGGTGACCTACCGGATGGTGCTGCCCGGCGAGACGCTCTGGGGCATCGCCGGCGAGGTCGATCCGGCGGGCGACCGGGGGGACACCGTCGCCGACATCATGGAGCTGAACGCCCTCAGCAGCGCCGCCGTGGCGGCCGGGCAGCGGATCGCTCTTCCCGGCGAATAACTGCGCATGTTCGGCCGGTGACATGCAGTGGGCACTAGATGTAGGGGTTCGGGCGCCCGGATCGGGTCGGGCGTGTCGCGTCCGCCACGTGATCACGGATGGGTCGCACCGGCGTGTCTCAAGATCATCCGCGATCCGGACACGTATCGGCCGCCACGATCGGTAGCTTTATAGTTGCGCCCGGTAGTCACTCGATCGAGGTAACCGACCGGCAACGGTGCAGGTCGCACGCACGAGTTCCAGGGGTGCCGGATGCGCGGGTTAAGGTCCTGGAGGCCGGTCGGCCGCGGTGGATCATTAAGCCGCCCCGATGTCCAGGATCCGGCCGGGCCGGGCCGGGACTCGGCCTCCGAGCGGCTCGCCGAGGATTCGGGCGGCTTGCGTGTCGTCCGCCGCCGTCCTAGCGTTACCCCTAGATGTAGTAGTTACATACCTGTAAGCAATCCACATCTAGTCATCCGATGGTCACAGGGCGGAGCCGGCTCTTCCGTGCGTCCCGCTCGCCGGGCCGGCTTCGGATGGCCGGATCGGTCTGCCCGAGCCTCTTGGGAGGAGTCGTCATGAACTGTCCCTTCTGTCGCCACTCCGATTCCCGGGTGGTCGACTCCCGCAGTACCGACGACGGCGCCGCGATCCGCCGGCGGCGGCAGTGCCCGCAGTGCGGCCGTCGCTTCAGCACGCTGGAGACGGCTAGCCTGACGGTGGTCAAGCGGTCGGGGGCCACCGAGCCGTTCAGTCGCACCAAGATCATGACCGGCGTGCGCAAGGCCTGCCAGGGCCGCCCGGTCGGCGAGGACGACCTGGCCCGGCTGGCCCAGCGGGTCGAGGAGACCATCCGGGCCACCGGCTGCGCCGAGATCGAGGCGCACGAGGTCGGCCTGACCATCCTGTCGCCGCTGCGTGAACTCGACGAGGTCGCCTACCTCCGGTTCGCCAGTGTGTACCAGGCTTTCGAGTCGCTCGAGGACTTCGAGTCGGCGATCACCGTGCTGCGGGCCGAACGGGAGCCGACCGGCGTCGAGCCGGGCGGGCCGCCCACCACCGGCGCCAGCTGACCGGACCAGACCTCAGATGCCCAGCACCACCGGTCCCACCCTGCACCACCCGTAGCAGTACGCCTGCAACGCAACGAAAATCCATCAATACGCCGCAGATCGGCGCAAGTGCGCTGTCGTACGCCAGAAAACGCGTGCGCCGGTGCCAGTACCTAAGGGGAACGGAAGAATGACGGAGACCGCCTCAGGCCAGGGGTCGCGCAAGACGCGTAACGGGGCACCGCAGGTGCGCCGGACCGGCCTGAAGATCGGCCGGGTCTACACCACCGAGGGGATCCACCCCTACGACCAGGTCACCTGGGAACGGCGTGACGTCGTCCAGACCAACTGGAAGTCCGGCGAGACGATCTTCGAGCAGAAGGGCGTCGAGTTCCCCGACTTCTGGAGCCTGAACGCCTCCACGATCGTCACCACCAAGTACTTCCGGGGCGCCGTCGGCTCCGACACCCGTGAGTCCAGCCTCAAGCAGCTGATCGACCGGGTCGTGCTCACCTACACCAAGGCCGGCCGGGACAACGGCTACTTCCTGAGCGAGCAGGACTCGGAGATCTTCGAGCACGAGCTCACCTGGATGCTGCTCAACCAGGTGTTCGCGTTCAACTCCCCGGTCTGGTTCAACGTCGGCACCAGCGCCCCGCAGCAGGTCAGCGCCTGCTTCATCCTGTCCGTCGACGACTCGATGGACTCGATCCTGAACTGGTACAAGGAAGAGGGCTTCATCTTCAAGGGCGGCTCCGGCGCCGGCCTGAACCTCTCCCGGATCCGTTCCAGCAAGGAACTGCTGAACAGCGGCGGCACGGCCTCCGGCCCGGTCTCCTTCATGCGCGGCGCCGACGCCTCGGCCGGGACGATCAAGTCCGGCGGGGCCACCCGGCGCGCGGCCAAGATGGTCGTGCTCGACGTCGACCACCCCGACATCGAGGAGTTCGTCGAGACCAAGGCCAAGGAAGAGACCAAGATCCGCGCCCTGCGCGACGCCGGTTTCGACATGGACCTCGGTGGCAAGGACATCCACAGCGTCCAGTACCAGAACGCCAACAACTCGGTCCGGGTCAGCGACGAGTTCATGCGCGCCGTCGAGTTCGGCGAGCAGTTCGGCCTGACCAGCCGTACCACCGGCGAGGTGATCGAGTACGTCGACGCCAAGGAGCTGTTCGGCAAGATCTCCCAGGCCGCCTGGGAGTGCGCCGACCCGGGCATCCAGTACGACGGGGTGATCAACGACTGGCACACCACCCCGGAGTCCGGCCGGATCACCGCCAGCAACCCGTGCTCGGAGTACATGCACCTGGACAACTCCAGCTGCAACCTGGCGTCGCTGAACCTGCTGAAGTTCGTCCAGGAGGACGGCAGCTTCGACGTCGAGAAGTTCACCAAGGTCACCGAACTGGTGATCACCGCGATGGACATCTCGATCTGCTTCGCCGACTTCCCGACCGAGGCGATCACCGAGACCACCCGCGCCTACCGCCAGCTCGGCATCGGCTACGCCAACCTCGGCGCGCTGCTGATGGAGTCCGGCCTGGGCTACGACTCCGACGGTGGCCGCGCCCTGGCCGCCTCGATCACCTCGCTGATGACCGGCGCGGCCTACCGCCGCTCGGCCGAACTGGCCGGTGTGGTGGGTGCTTACGACGGTTACAAGCGCAACGCAGAGGCGCACCGCCGGGTGATGCGCAAGCACGCCGCCGCCAACGACACGATCCGCACCATGCACCCGATGGACATCGCCGTGCAGCGCGCTGCCACCAAGGAGTGGGAGAAGTCGCTGAAGATCGGTGAGCAGAACGGCTGGCGCAACGCGCAGGCCTCGCTGCTGGCCCCGACCGGCACCATCGGCTTCATGATGGACTGCGACACCACCGGCATCGAGCCGGACTTCTCGCTGGTCAAGTTCAAGAAGCTGGTCGGCGGCGGGTCGATGCAGATCGTCAACCTGACCATCCCGCGGGCGCTGCGCAAGCTGGGCTACGCCGAGGAGACGGTCGAGGCGATCGTCGAGTACATCGGCGAGCGGGGCCACGTGATCGACGCCCCCGGGCTGAAGACCGAGCACTACGAGATCTTCGACTGCGCGATGGGCGAGCGCGCGATCGCCCCGATGGGCCACGTCCGGATGATGGCGGCCACCCAGCCGTTCCTGTCCGGGGCCATCTCCAAGACGGTCAACCTGCCCGAGTCCGCCACGGTCGAGAACATCGCCGACGTCTACTTCCAGGGCTGGAAGCTGGGCCTGAAGGCGCTGGCCGTGTACCGCGACAACTGCAAGGTCGGCCAGCCGCTGTCGGACGCGAAGGCCAAGAAGGCCGACGAGCCGGTCCAGGTGGAGAAGGTCGTCGAGAAGGTCGTGGAGTACCGCCCGACCCGTAAGCGCCTGCCGAAGTCGCGGCCCTCGATCACCACCCGCTTCACCGTGGGCGGGGCCAAGGGCTACATGACCGCCGGCTCCTACCCGGACGACGGCCTGGGCGAGGTCTTCATCAAGCTCGGCAAGCAGGGCTCCACCCTGGCCGGGATGATGGACTCCTTCTCGGTGGCGGTGAGCATCGCGCTGCAGCACGGGGTTCCGCTGCAGACCTACGTGGAGAAGTTCACCAACCTGCGCTTCGAGCCGGCCGGCCTGACCGACGACCCGGACGTGCGGATGAGCTCCAGCATCATGGACTACGTGTTCCGCCGCCTGGCGCTGGACCACCTGTCCTTCGAGGAGCGCTCGGCCCTGGGCATCTACTCGGCCGACGAGCGGGCCCGCGAGCTGGCGACCGGCTCGTACCTGCCGCAGGACGACGACGGTGACGACGTGGAGGAGGAGCTGGAGACCCTGGCTCAGTCCGCGCCGGCGGCCAAGGAGAAGCAGGAGGCCGCCCAGCAGCCCCTGACCACGGGCGACGCCGGCAGCACGCTGCCGGTGGTGAACGTGAGCGGTGCCGCCTCGGCCAAGTCCGCCCCGACCGCGGTGCACTCCTCGGCCGAGCTGTTCGAGGCCATGCAGGGCCGCACCTCCGACGCGCCGATGTGCTTCACCTGCGGCACGAAGATGCGCCCGGCCGGTTCCTGCTACGTCTGCGAAGGCTGCGGCAGCACCTCCGGCTGCAGCTGAAAATGACGGTGCCCGGCGGGTCTTCACCACGGCCGCGCTGAGAGCCTGAATGTCCCCCGGACCACTACGGTCCGGGGGACATTCGCGTTTGCCCTGACCTCAACCAGGCGCACAAGACTGGCAAAAGCGCCAAAGGTGGCATGAAACGTCCACAAGCTCGATAGTCTTGACCGCACCAGTCGAGCCGCCGGTGAGGAGGTAGATCGCCGTGGAAACGCTGAACGGTCTCCTCTCGTTCGTGCTCTTCGGCGGGGTGGCACTGACTTTCGTGACCGTGTTCGGGTTCATCGGGTTCTCCCTGATCAAGTCGCTGAGAACCTGGAACGCGAACAACAACACCCCTTTACAGACCATGGAGGCGGTCGTGGTGGGGCAGCGGCTGGAGGTCCGCGGCGGTGACTCACGCCCCGAAACGGCGTCCCACCTCTACTACGTCACCTTCGAGGTGCAGGGCCACGCCCGCCAGGAGTTCGGGATCTACAACGGTGATCACCTCTGGATCACCCCGGGCGATCGCGGGTTGCTGCGGTATCAGGGCACCCGGTACCAGGGCTTCAACCGCACGAGTCAGGCCTGAGTAGCCGTGTCCGAGACACTCACCCTGCTGGTCCTCGTCGTGTGCTTTCTCGGGGCGATCCTCAACGGGGTCTTCGGGATCAATCCGCGGACGGTCCGCCAGCGCATCCGCGAAGCGAGCGTGGTGAAGGAAGAGGTTCCGGCCCGGCTGTTGGCCAAACGCCACGAGATCCGCCTCCGCGGCGGCGACAAGGGGAGGTACACGGTGTACTTCGTGACCTTCGAACTGCGCTCTGAGCAGCGTCTGGAGTTCCAGGTCGAAGGTCCCGAGAGCGGCCTGCTGGCCGAGGGGGACCGGGGAACCCTGCGGTTCCAGGGCACGCGCTACCGCGGGTTCGACCGGTTGCCGCAGGATCGCTGAATCGGCGACTGGGCCGAAAAGGTCACAGGTCCCGGATGCATCGCCGGCGCGGTGTCCGGCGTCTGTACGGTGGCGCGTCACTACCACCGCAGGAGGTCCCGATGGACGTAGGTTCGTTCAGCGAGTTCGACGACACGTTCGGTTTCGGGATGGTCGCGTTCTTCGTCTTCTTCTTCGGCATCCTCGCTCTGGTCCTGGCCGTGTTCGCGACGATCATCGTCAAGGGCCTGTTGCAGTGGAACCGGAACAACAACTCACCGCTGCTCACCGTGCCGGCCGTCGTGGTGGCCAAGCGCCGCCACAACAGCCGTAACGAGAACGGCTCGAGCACCTGGTACTACCTGACTTTCGAGCTGCAGGGCCACGAGCGGGTCGAGCTGCCGGTGCACGGCCACCAATGGGGGACGCTGGTTGAGGGCGATCGCGGTCGCCTCACCTATCAGGGCACTCGGTACAAGGGTTTCGACCGGACCCCGCAGGATCGCTGAGGGATTTCGGGCAAGGACTGGGGACGTGGGCGCGCCTACCTGGGGCACCGGGCGGTTTCGCCGGTGCCCCAGGTGAGGTCAGAGCCGCAGTGACTCAGTCGTCATCGTCGTTGCCCTGGTGCACGTCGTCCCGGCCCGGGCCGCCGTAGAGCTTGTCCTTGCCGGAGTTGCCCTCCAGGTCGTCGTTACCGGAGTTGCCCCAGATCCGGTCGTTGCCGCGGCCGCCGGAGATGTCGTCGCTGCCGGAGCCGCCGTACAGCTTGTCGTTGCCCGACTCGCCCTCGATGTCGTCCTCACCCGAGCCACCGAAGACGGTGTCCGCCCCGGCGCCGCCCTCGATCTCGTCCTCACCGGCGCCGCCGCAGATCAGGTCGTTCCCGCCGCGGCCGTCGATCTCGTCCTCGCCGCCCCGGGCGACGATCACGTCACGGCCGTTCGTGCCCCGGATCTCGTCGTCGCCGTTGGTGCCGACGATCGTGGCCTTGACCCCGTTGCAGGTGTACTTGGCCGCGGCGGCCTGCGGCGCCGAGCTCGCGGCGGCGGGACCGGCCAGCAGGAAGGTGCCGGCTCCGATCGCGGCGGCCGCGGTGACGGCGAACGGGACGGTACGGATCAGCTTGCGGGACATGCTCACTCCTGAAGTAGTCGCCTGTGAACTGGTGACTACTTCACCGGCCAGGGGTGAGCCGAACAGGAGAGGATGATGAAGGGCCTCTCATCCGGCTGATCCTTTTGCGGGCTTTTGCCCCTACCGTGGGGCGATGGACCGTCGTCAGCTCGAGTACTTCCTGGCCGTGGCGGAGTACGGCAGTTTCACCCGGGCGGCTGCGGCCCTGACCATCGCCCAGCCCAGCCTCTCGCACGCGATCGGGTTGCTGGAGCGGGAGCTGGGCTCGACCCTGTTCGAGCGGCTGGGCCGGGGCGTGCGGCTGACCGCGGCCGGGCAGGCGCTGCTGCTGCCCGCCCGCCGGACCCTGCGCTCGTTCCAGGTGGCCACCACGGCGGTGCGCAGCGTGACCGACGTGGGCTTCGGCCGGCTGACGATCATCTCCAACACGCTGTGGGCGGTCGAGCCGCTCACCCAGATCATCGGTGAGTTCCGGCAGGCGCACCCGGCCGTGCAGTTCAGCGTGGATCACCCGGCCCGGCGCTCGGAGGTGCTCAGCCAGGTCCGCTCCGGCGAGGCGGACTTCGGCCTGGTCGACGGCACGCCCCCGGCGACCGGGGTGCTGGAGAGCCAGTGGCTGGTGGAGCACCGGCTGGTGGCGGTGCTGCCGCCGGAGGCGCTGCCCGGTCCGGCCTCGGTGACTCTGGCCGAGTTGCTTCCGTTCGGCCTGATCAGCACCTTGCCCGGCACCGCCCTGCGGGATCTGCTCGACCTTGAGCTGCAGGTGACCGGGGAGGCTCCGGACCTGGCGGTGGAGACGGCGCACCTGGCCTCGGTGATCCCGCTGGTGCTGGCCGGAGCGGGCGCCGCGTTGCTGCCCGCGGGTCTGGCCGAGGACGCGGGCCGGCGTGGAGCCCGGGTGCTGCCGTTGCGGCGGCCGACCACGACCGCGGTGCACCTGATCTGGCGTTCTCGGGGACTGAGCAGCCCGGGGGAGAGGTTCCGGGCCCTGGCGGCCACGATGTTCCCCGATCTGTCCGGGCCGTTGGCTGGGCTATAGATTTTGTCTATAGAATTTAAAGGGAACTGATCTTCCTCCCTGGTGGGCGGCTATCGACGCCCGTGGCTTCGACTGCCACGATCAGCTCAGCCGCAGCGAGGTGCCACTTTCGCCGGCGACCGCTGTCGGCCTGCTGGTAAAGGCCTGCGGCAAGCAGTGTTTCGGGAAGGTGAAGAACACGCACCGGCACGGTTTCGGGTATCGGACGGAGGTGATGAGGATGCCTGGGAGGGCAACGGCGGCGCCCGGTCCGGGCAGGGATCGGTGTAACCGGATTGCTGCTCGCAGTCATCGGATTCGCCCGCCGGCGAGTGAGAACGCTCACGGTGGCCAGGGTTGCCGGAGCGCTTCTGTCTGCGCCCGGCCGACTTCCGGCCCCGCTGGCCCGGTCGGCGCCAGGTGTGGTATCCGGCCCGGATTTTCCGTTCTGCGCGAGCCATCCGCGTGGTTTCCTGGCATGGTTGGCCGTCCGGAAACCGCACGCCGGCGAAGTCGTGCGCCTGACGAACGATTTGACGATGATGCCTGCGCGCTGCCCCGAAACGCCCGCCCGCGCTGCGCTGTCCGCGCGCCGGGCAACAACTTTCGCTGTTCCCGGGACCTGCCGCAACCGAACCTGGCCCCCGCCGGACGGTTTGCCTCCCGCGCACGTCCCGTCGTCGATCTCCCCCGCAGCACCGGAAGAAGGAGAAGCAGGATGAGGCCTCCCGGACGAAATGGTCTGAGGGCACTGGCCGTCGCACTGTGCGTGGCCGTGGTCACCGCCGGCTGTTCCAGCGCCGAGGACAAGGGCGACTTCGCCCTGGTCGGTGACAGTGGAGGCGGCGGTGACAGCGGCAGCGAGTCGGTGACGCTGATCCAGCAGCCCTGGGTCGACCTGCAGGCGGAGAACGAGATCGCCAAGCAGATCCTGGAGGACCTGGGCTACTCGGTCCGGGTCAACGAGGTCTCGGTGGAGCTCGGCGCCCGGGCCATCGCCAGCGGTGACGCGGACGCCTACCTGGGCAACTGGTGGCCCTCGCAGGAGCCCACCTACGGCGAGCTGATCGACGGCGGCGACGTGGTGGTGGACAGCACCATCCTGGAGGGCACCGAATACTCGCCGGTGATCCCCGGCGACACCGCCGAGAAGCTGAACATCAAGTCGCTGGCCGACCTCGACCAGCACGCCGACGCGTTCGGCCGCCGGATCTACGGCATCGAGGCCGGGGCCCCGGGCAACGAGACCATCCAGAAGGCGATCGACGAGGACGCCTACGGTCTGGGTGACTGGAAGCTGATCGAGAGCGGTACCCCGGCGATGCTGGCCCAGGCCGAGAAGGCGCAGGGCTCCGGTCAGGCCATCGCCTTCCTGGGCTGGAGCCCGCACTGGATGACGGTGCAGTTCAAGACCGTGTTCCTGGAGGACCCGGACGGCGTCTGGGGCGGCGCCGGCGAGATCCGCACGGTCTCGCGCAAGGGTTTCGCCGAGGACAACCCCAACATCGCCACGTTCCTGAAGCAGCTCAGCTTCACCACCGACGAGGCCGGGCAGTTCTACTACGACCACGACAAGGACGGGAAGTCGCTGAGCGACATCGCGGCCGCGTGGATCGAGGCCAACCCCGAGCGGGTCGGTGAGTTCCTGCAAGGCGTGAAGTCCAGTGACGGTCAGGAAGCGGAGTCGGTGATCCTCAAATGATCGAAGGCAAAGGACTCAGCAAGGCCTACGGGCTCAGCACCGCGGCCGCCCGCCGGGCCCTGGCCAGTGAGGACCCGGCCGCCGCGGTGGCCCGGGCCGGCGGCTACCTGGGCGCGCACGACGTCAACTTCAAGATCGAGACCGGCGAGATGTTCGTCGTGATGGGTCTTTCCGGCTCCGGCAAGTCCACCGTGCTGCGGATGATCAACCGGCTGAACGAGCCGAGCAGCGGTGAACTGCTGATCGACGGCGAGGACATCGTCAAGGTCGCCGACTCCCGGCTGCGGCAGATCCGCAACGAGAAGATCGGCATGGTCTTCCAGCACTTCTCGCTCTTCCCGCACCGCACGGTGCTGGAGAACGCGGCCTACGGGCTGAAGGTACGCGGGGTCGGCAAGGCCGAGCGGTTCGAGAAGGCCGACGCCGCGCTGAGCCGGGTCGGCCTGGACGGGCGCGGCTCGAAGTACCCGCACGAGCTGTCCGGCGGTATGCGCCAGCGCGTCGGCCTGGCCCGGGCGCTGGCCGTGGACCCGCCGATCCTGCTGATGGACGAGCCGTTCTCGGCCCTGGACCCGCTGATCCGCCGGGACATGCAGGACCTGCTCACCCAGTTGCAGGCCGAGGACAAGCGCACCACCGTGTTCGTCACCCACGACCTCAACGAGGCGATGCGGATCGGCGACCGGATCATGGTGATGCGCGACGGCAAGGTGGTCCAGGTCGGGGCCGGGGTGGAGATCGTGGCCCGCCCGGCCGACGACTACGTCAGTGAGTTCGTCTCCGACGTCGACCGGGCCCGGGTGCTCACCGCGGCCGACCTGGTGCGCCCGGCCCTGCTCACCTTCAAGGTGGACGAGGACCCGGCGGCCGCGCTGACCCGGCTGGCCGACAACGAGGCGGTGGGCGCGTTCGTCCTGGAGGACGACGGGCACCTGCTCGGCGTGGTCACCGACACCAACCTGCACGACGCGATCAACCGCAAGCAGAAGGACCTGGCCCGCTGTGTGACCAAGGACTACCACGCGGTCGCCCCGGACGCCGTGATCGGTGACTTCATGCACCTGGCCGGGCGCCAGGTGGTGCCGGTGACCGTGGTGGACGAGAACGGCAAGCTGGCCGGCGTGGTGCCCCGCGCGGCCATCCTGTCCAGCCTTTCGAGCGTTGCCGAGGCCCGCGAGGAGGCGACCGTCAATGCCTGAGATCAAGATCGGCCAGTACGGTGAGGACGTCATCAACTGGCTCACCGACAACCTCGAGGGCTTCTTCGACTGGCTCACCACCCTGCTGAGCCACCTGCTGCGGTTCACCTACGACATCGTCGCCGGGCTGCAGCCGATCCCGATGACCGTCGTGTTCGCGGTGATCGCGCTGGTGATCACCCGCAAGGTGGGGCTGACCGTGCTGCTGACCGTCGGCCTGCTCCTGGTCGACGGGATGGGCCTGTGGTACGAGACCATGCAGAGCCTGGCCACCGTGCTGCTGGCCACCGCGGTCGCGCTGCTGATCGGGATCCCGGTGGGCATCTGGGCGGCGTTCAACCCGGTGGTCCGGGCCGTGGTCGGCCCGGTGCTGGACTTCATGCAGACCGTGCCGACCTTCGTGTACCTGCTGCCGACGGTGCTGTTCTTCGGTATCGGCGCGGTGCCCGGGATGATCGCCACCATCGTGTTCGCCGCCCCGCCGGCGGTGCGGCTGACCACGCTGGGCATCCGCCAGGTGGACGCCGAGACGGTGGAGGCCTCGGCCGCGTTCGGCGGCTCGCGCTGGGAGATCCTGCGTGAGGTGCAGCTGCCGCTGGCCCGGCCCTCGATCATGGCCGGCGTCAACCAGGTGATCATGCTGGCTCTGTCGATGGTCGTGGTCGCCGGTCTGGTCGGCGGTGAAGGACTGGGCGGGATCGTCGTCTCGGCGGTCCAGAGCCTGCAGATCGGCGCCTCGATCGAGGGCGGCCTGGCCGTGGTGGTGCTGGCCATCTACCTCGACCGGGTCTCCGCCGCGCTGGGTGGTCAGGGCCGGGGCAACCCGTCCTGGTGGCCCAAGCGCAAGGCCACCGAGGGCCTGGAGCAGGCCCAGGTCAAGCCGGCCGAGAGCAAGGACCTCGTCGCCGCGAGCTGATCCCCCTCGATTGAGGACGTCGGTGGCCAACTGGCCGCCGACGTCCTCAGTCGTTTTGCCCGGCGACCACCAGAGCGTTCTCGTAGGCGAACACCACCGCCTGCACCCGGTCCCGCAGGCCGAGTTTCAGCAGGAGGCTGCTGACGTGGCTCTTCACCGTGGTCTCGGCGACGTGCAGTTGCGCCCCGATCTCCGCGTTCGACAAGCCCCTGGCCAGCAGGATCAGCGTCTCGCGCTCGCGGGCGGTGAGCTTCCCGGCGGCCGCGCTGGGAGCACTGGAGACGCCGCGTCGCGCGAAAGTCTCGACCAGCCGACGGGTCACCGAGGGGGAGAGCAGCGAGTCGCCGGAATGCACCACCCGGATCGCCTCGAGCAGTTTCTCGCGGGAGGCGTCCTTGAGCAGGAAACCCGCGGCCCCCGCCCGGACAGCCCCGAAGACGTACTCGTCCTCCTCGAATGTCGTAAGCACGAGAACTCGTGTGCTCGGGTACTTTTCGGTGATCGCAGCGGTTGCGGTGATGCCGTCGGTCCGGGGCATGCGCAGATCCATCAGGACCACGTCGGGTCGGTGCCGCTCGGTTTCCTCGAGTGCTGCGGTGCCGTCGGCGGCCTCGGCCACCACCTCGAGGTCGTCGAAGGCGGCCAGGACCAGGCGTAGTCCTATCCGGACGAGTTCCTGGTCGTCGGCGAGCAGGAGACGGATGGTCACGGGGTTTCGTCCTTCGGCAGGGGGAGGTGGGCAGTCAGGCGAAAACCAATGGGGGACGGGGTGGCTGGGTTCTCGACCATCAGCTCACCATGGGTTGCGGACACGCGTTCGCGCAGGCCGCGCAGCCCGTGGCCGTTGCTGACGATGCTGGCGGCGGTTCTTCCATCGTCCTCGACCATGACGTGAAGCTGCTCGCCCTGATAGTTCAGCTCGACCCTCACCCGGCTCGGGTCCTGAGCGTGTTTGAGCACGTTGGTCAGGCCTTCCTGAACGATGCGATACGCAGTGAGCTCAATGCCCGGCGGGGCTTCGCGCGTGATGCCGGTCAGCTGCAGAGTGACCGGCATCCCGGCCTGGCGGTGCTGCTGAACCAGATCGGGGATCCGCGATGCGGTCGGCGCGGGAGCCAGATCGATGGTGCTCGATGGTCTGCCGGTCGCCTGTTGCGTCGAGGCGGCGTCCGGCTCGCGCAGCACGTGCAGCATGCGCCGTAGTTCGGCCATGCTCTCCTCGCCGCTCTTCTCCACCCGGCGCAGCGCTTCTTCCGCCAGATCAGGGTTGCTGCGCACCGAGTCACGGGCACCTCGAACCCCCAGCAGCATCACGGTGACCGAATGAGCGACGATGTCGTGCAGCTCGCGGGCTATCGCCGTACGTTCGGCCTGAGCGGCGATCAGATCCCGCTGCTCGCGCTCGCGTTCCAGCTGCTCGGCCCGCTCGGACAAGGCCGAGACGTAGCGCAGCCGGGTCTGGACGTAAACACCCGCTGCCCAGGCCAGGATGGGCACCGGCACTGCGCTGATCGAGCTGACCTGCAGCACGATCGCGGTCACCACCACTGCCGGCACCGATCGACGTCGTTCTTCCCGCAGCCCGACCAGTCCGATCGCCACGACCGCAGGCGCCCCGCCGGGGTAGGCCCCGATCGCCGCCAGGACGGCCTCGATCAGCAGAATCGATGTGAGAACACTCAGGGGGCAGCGGCGATGCAGCAAGATCAGCATCCCGGCGCAGACGCTCAAGGCCACCGTGATGCTCGGGTGCGGTGCTTCCGGTGCACCAAAACTGTCTGACAGAAGACCAATTTCGATCCCGGTCGTGCCGGCCGCCAGCGCCAGATCCACCAACCGGGCCCGAGCGTTCGGCGACACCCGCTGCCTGCCCAGCTCGATCGTCCGCCGGCCCCACCCGAGGATCTTCCGAACTGTCACTGTCCCCGCCCACCCAGCGTGATCGTCCGTTGGAGCTACCAGAACTTCCAGGTCAGAACCCATCTCGCGGTACCGCGCCGCAGATCGTCCGTGCCATCGTTCGGTGCTGAAAAAGTCTGCGGTCAGAGCGATCTCGTACCGCCATCTTACGCACCCTTCCCGGAAGGTGAGTTCTGTCGGTGCCCCCGGCTACGGTGTTCCCATGAATCCGGGGGTTCTTGGCGAGATCATGCCGCTGGCGTTGCTCGATTCGGTGAGCGTGGCCACGCTGCTGGTGCCGGTGCTCTTCCTGCTGGGCGAGGGCCCGCTGCGCTACGGCAATGTGTTCCGCTATCTGCTCGTGGTGGCAGCGGGCTATCTGCTGCTCGGCCTGCTGCTGATCGCCGGCCTGAGCACGTTCCGCACCACCGCGGCCGAGGTTGCCCAGTCCGGCCCGGGCGACCTCGCGATCACTGGGCTGGCCATCGGCCTGGTGCTGTTCGCGGCTGGCTACGGCCTGTGGCAGCGGCTGAAACCCGCGGGCGAGAGCCGTCTTCTGGGCTGGCGGGACAAGGTGGTGGGCCCGGAGGCGTCCTGGCGTGGGGTGCTGCTGATCGGGGTTGTCGCGGTGCTGCTCGAGAGCGTCATGATGTTCCCGTACCTGATCGCAGTCGACCGCTTGGACGGCTCGGGCAACACCTGGCTGGGCAACGCGTTCTCGCTGGCTCTGTACTGCCTGCTGATGGTTCTGCCCGCGGCTGTGCTCACCATCGGCCGCCGCTTTGCCGGGCACCTCCTGCAGCCTCTGCTGGTCCGGATCAACGCCTGGATCCAGCGCACCGAACGTGAGGACACCGCCTGGATCATCGCCATCGCGGGAGTCCTTCTCTTCACCACCACCGACCTGTTCGATGCGCTGATGGAGTAGCGCCCTGCCTGGGCACGTACGGCAAGAAAGACGTCAATCAGCTGTTCTGGACGGCCGGAGAAAGGGAACGCATGACAGACGAAGTGCCTCTGGCGGGATCGGTCGGCAACGCGGGCAAGGTGTTCCGCGTCGGCGACACCGTGCGCAGACCCTGGCGTCCGCACACCCCGGCCACCCACGCACTCCTCGAGCACCTGGCCCAGGTCGCGCCCGGCGTTGCCCCGGTACCCCTCGGCCAAGACGAGCAAGGCCGCGAGGTCCTTGGCTGGTTGGCCGGTGACGTGGCCATTCCACCCTTCCCGGCCTGGTCGTTCGAGGACTTCTACCTGATTTCGCTAGGCCGGCTGCTGCGTCGGATACACCAGGCGCTGGAAGGATGGCAGCCCCCTCTGGGCAGCGTCTGGGCCTCGGAACTGACCGACCCTGAAGGTGGTCCCCTGATCATCCACGCCGACATCTGCCCCGAGAACATCGTGGCCCGCGACGGCGCTGCGATTGCGGTGCTGGACTGGGAATTCGCTGCGCCGGGGCGAGCAGTCTGGGACGTGGTCAGCACCGCCCGCCTGTGTGTCCCCTTCACTCATCCCAGCCGTCACGACCCGTCCGTCCCACCTCTGGGTATGGCCGAGATGCGCCGACGGCTACACGTTTTCCTGGATGCCTACGGACTTTCGCACGAGGACCGGCTGGCCTTTCCCCGCGTCGCCGCTCAACGTGCCGAGGTCGGAGAACGGTTCGTCCGGGGCCGGGTGGCAGCCGGAGAAGAAGCCTTCGCTGCTCGCTGGGCCACACCGGAGGGAGAAGCACGGCTGAAGGCCGAAAAGGACTGGATTGCAGGCCTGCCGGACGATGTCGCGCTCACCGCCGGCGGCCGAGAATAGGAGGAGAACCAGACCGCGGTGCTCGATCCGGGGCACCCGGTGCTCTGCCTGCTCCGGCCCACGGGCAGGATGCGGTGAACAGGTCGGCCCTTGGGGTGACCGCGTCGATGAGGAGGAAGCGATGGGCTGGCCGCGAGTGGATGGGCTACGCGCTATGGAACTGGGTAGCCCGGGGGAGATGCGGGCCGAGCTGAACGGGCTGGTGCTGGCCGGGACCAAGCGGGCTACGGCGGGCTTGTTCTCGGACTACGAGGAGGACGGCGAGGCGATCGAGCAGCCGGGCGAAGTGATGGTGCTGGTGGACGACGATCTGGCCGAGGTGGGGCGGATCGTGATCACCGGGTTCGAGGTGGTGCCGTTCGACCAGGTCACCGACGAGTTCGCGCGATCCGAGGGGGAGGGCTTCGCCGACCACGCCGCCTGGGCCGTGGCTCATCGGAGGTTCTGGGAGTCCTATGGCCTGGTGATCACCGGCGAGACCCTGATCTCCTGCACCTCGTTCCGGCTGGCCAACGGCTGAGGAGGGCGGCCGCTGACATCGATGGCCCGGAAGAATCTGGGCAAAAGGATCTCGCCGACGTAGTGTGCTGCTGCGGGGACGGAGCGTGCGGGAGGGGTCTGCGATGAAGCCGACGGCGTGGGTGTGGCTGATCTGTGCGGTGGCGCTGCTGATTGCGGCGGGTCTGGCGTTCTCGGGCAGCATCTATCCGGCGGCGATCGTGCTGCTCCTGGTCAGCGGGGTGCTGGTGGCCCACCGCCTGCGCTGACCGGACGTCTTGGAGCCCAGGCAGCTTGGGGTCAGGACAGCTTGGAGCCTGGCCCGCTTGTGGTTGGACGGCTTGGAGCCTGGACGGCTTGGGGTCAGGACGGCTTGGGGCCAGGGCGGCTTGGGGTTGGATGGCTTGGAGCCTGGACGGCTTGGGGTCAGGACGGCTTGGGGCCAGGGCGGCTTAGGGTTGGACGGCTTATGGCTTGGGCCGCTTGGAGCCAGGGCCAGTTGGAGCCAGGGCCAGTTGGAAGACCGGGACTGCTTGGGTCCGGATGGCTCGGAAGCTGGACGGCTGACGAACCAGCTCGCTCAGAACAGGGCGGGCACCAGCAACGAGAGCAGGGCCAGCGCCAGGCCGATGCCGCCGAGGACCATGATCTGGGTGCGCTGCTGCTCGGTGGGCACCTCGCCCCGGCGGGACTGCTGATAGGCCGCGATGACGATGCGCAGCACCAGGATCATCACGACGATGGCCGCCACGGCGAGCACGATCAGAAGAGCGAATTCCACGGGCCCAACCCTACGGGGCCCACCTGCATGCTCATCTCAGCCCCGCCTACCCCACCTCGGCCGGCGGGCCCAGGCGTGATCAGGCGTGATCAGGCGGGCTCGGGGGCAGGCAGTGCGAGCTCAGAGGCAATGAGGTGGGCTCAGCTCTACAGCCCCCAGGCGCTCAAGACCCCGGTGTAGGGCTTCGCCGGTGGCCGGGCGAACTCGCTGTGTTTTCCGGTGGCCAGTCCCAGCCGCACCAGGGACTCGGCGAACACCGTGGCGGCGGCCACCCCGTCCACGATCGGTGAGCCGAGAGCGTCCTCAATTACCGCACAAAGGTCCGCCATCCCCGCGCAGCCCAGCACCACCGCATCCGAGCCGTCCCGCTCCAAAGCCCGCCGGCACTGCTCGGTGACCACCGCCCGGGCCTGCGGGTCGGTCTCCAGCGCCAGCACCGGGATGTCACAGCTGTACACGCCCAGACAGCGCTCGCCGAAGCCGTACGCCCGCGCCAGGTCCCAGGCCCGTCCGGTGGTTCGTTCCAGCGTGGTCACCACACTGAAACCGCGCCCCAGAAACGCCGCCGCATGCATCCCTGCCTCGGCGATCCCGATCACCGGCCCGCGTGCGAGCTCACGGGCGGCGTCCAGGCCGGGGTCACCGAAACAGGCCACCACGTAGGCCGAAACACCGTCCTGCTCGCCGCGTCGGATTTCCGCCAGCAGCCCGGGCACCGCGAGCGCCTCGTCGTAGTGACTCTCGATCGAGACCGGACCGCACTGCGGGTTCACCGCCTCGACGACCGTGCCGGGATGCGCCACCGCACGGGCGCTCCGGCCGATCAGTTCGGTCATCGAGGCGGTGGTGTTCGGGTTGATCACCCGGATCAGCATGCTCAGTGATCCGCCCCGGCGAGCGCCTGCTGGGTGGCCGATCCGGGCCGTCCGGCCAGCCCGAAGTACGCCACGAAACCGAGCGCGCAGCCGATGAACCAGCTGAAGTCGCTCACCCAGCCACCCGATCCGGTGACCGAGGGGATCACCACCGAGGCGATCGAGAACGCGCCGGCGATGGCCGTGGCGAGCACCGCGTCCGGGTTGTAGCCCCCGACGTACCAGTACTTTCCGTCCGGGGACATGGTGAACAGGTCGTCGACCACCACGTGCTCACGCCGCACCAGGTAGTAGTCGGCGATCAGCACCCCGAACAGCGGCCCGATCAGCGCGCCGAGCACCCCCAGCGTGTACTGGATCGCGTCGGCGTTGTCGTACCAGTTCCACGGGGTCAGCAGCACCGATCCGACCGCGGCGATCATCCCGCCGGCCCGCCAGCTGATCTTCTGCGGGTTCACGTTGGAGAAGTCGAAGGCCGGGGAGATGAAGTTGGCGACGATGTTGATCCCGATCGTCGCGGTGGTGAAGGTCAGGGCGCCCAGGACGATGGCGAAGGTGTTGTCGATCCGCGAGACGGTCTCCACCGGGTCGGTGATCAGCTCGCCGAACACCGGCAGGGTGGCCGCCGCGGTGAGCACGGTCAGCAGCGAGAACACCAGGAAGTTGACCGGCAGGCCGAGGAAGTTGCCGCGCTTGACCGCATCGAAACTGCGCCCGTAACGCGAGAAGTCGCCGAAGTTCAGCATCGGCCCGGAGAAGTAGGAGACCACCAGCGCGATCGCCGAGAGCATGGTGGTGACCACGCTCCAGCCGGTCAGGTTCTCCGAGGAGAGGTTCAGTGAGACGTGCCATTCGGACTTCCACAGCAGATAGCCGCAGAGCAGGAACATGACCACGTAGACGGCCGGGCCGCAGAAGTCGATGAACCGGCGGATGCTCTCCATGCCCATCCAGAACACCGCCGCCTGCAGCACCCAGAGCAACGCGTACGTGCCCCAGCCCAGGTAGGACAGGCCGAGGAACCCGTACTGCCCCGC
The DNA here is from genome assembly GCF_021129305.1 of Kineosporia babensis. Classification (GTDB taxonomy): domain Bacteria; phylum Actinomycetota; class Actinomycetes; order Actinomycetales; family Kineosporiaceae; genus Kineosporia; species Kineosporia babensis. Next base: position 32,760 of record NZ_JAJOMB010000015.1, read on the forward strand.
GTCCGCGTAGGGGGCCAGGCCGTCGAAGAGCCGGACCAGCACGATGTCGAGGGCGGCTGAGGCGAGGTAGGTCTGAATGCCATACCAGGCAACGGCAATCGCCCCACGGATGATGGCCGGGATGTTGGCGCCCCGGACGCCGAACGGGGCGCGGCAGATCACGGGGTACGGAACTCCGGCGACCTGGCTGGGTTTTGCCACCAGGTTGCAGAAGAACTGGACGATGACGATGCCCACCACCAGGGAGACGAGCACCTGCCAGGATGTCAGCCCCAGGGCGAAAAGACTTCCGGCGGTGACGTAACCGCCGACGCTGTGCACGTCCGACATCCAGAACGCGAAGATGTTGTACGTGCCCCATTTCTGCTCGGCCAGGGGCGCCAGATCGTCGTTGGTGAGACGTGGGTCGTACCCCGCCTTGATCACCGGTACCCCGGCTGGATGCTCGGGGGTCAGATGATGAGCGACGTCTTCGGCCATGAGCTTGCTCCCAGGTCAGAGGGGGATCAGGGGCTCTTATGACGCTAGGTCTGCTTTGTTGCTACCTGATGTCAGCACTCATATATCTTCCTGGTCGGCCAGGAGACCTGCGCGTGAGGGCAGCCGCGCGATCACTTCCTCCAGCCGTTCGTGATGCTGCGCGGCCACCTCCAGCAGGGCATTCGTGTCCCGGGCGATGAACGCCGCCAGCATCGCGGTGTGCTCGCGGTGCAGCTTGGACCGTTCGGCATCAGGCAGCCAGCGCATCGGCTGGAACGGCTCGGTCACGTTCCAGGCGGACTCGAACATGCGCTGCAGGCGGTGCATCCGGCAGGGCGTGATCAGCGCCAGGTGGAAGTGCCGGCTCTCGCGGTGGTAGCTGCGTGGATCCCAATCGGTCTGCAGCGCCTCCAGAGCGGCATGAGCCTCGGCAGCCACGGCGATGTCGGTCGGGGTAGCCATTTCTACGGCGGCGCGCAGGGCCGCGGACTCCAGCACTCCGCGCACGAGGTAGATCTCGGCCAGTTCCCGCCGGGTCAACTGAGCCACCACGTAGCCCGCGTTCGGCCGGTGCGCCACTAGGTTCTCGCCCACCAGCGTCTTCAGCGCCTCCCGCACCGGGATCGGACTTACCCCGAACAACGCCGCTACCTCGGCCAGCGGAATGGGGGTACCAGGTGGCGCCCCTCCCTCCAGGATCGCCCGCCGGAGCTCGTCAAGAATGACCTGCTGTGGGCTGCCGTTCCGGCGTGGTTCGAGTTGGTCGAGTAGAACCGAACGCCGTCCCTGGCTCATCGGGGCAAGCTACCGGAGGAGGTGGGTGGTGCAGCGGGCGTGCAACGAGCAGTTAATAAAGGAGACCAACGGACGTTCGTGGCCACCGCATGCGCAGGTGCCCACAACGTCCCTGATTAACTCTTAGAACAAAGACATCTGCCCCGCGTCAGCCAGCTCGGCCGCATTACGGGCAGCCCGGCTGATCGTGGGCCGGGGGAGCGTGATCACCCTGTCCTTGTTCTCCGGACGGGAGCGCGGTCCCTGCCCGTAGACCCGCTCGCCGTACCAGGAAGGCGGATCCCCACCGGTCAGCGCCCACAGCGAGGCGCCGAGCCGGATGTCACGGGCCCGCAGCGTTTCTTGCAGGCGGGCCGGATCCAGCGGCAGCGTCATCGTGGCGACCTTGGGAATGCGCAGGTCACGCCGCATCTCCATCAGGTGCTGGTTGCGGGCCACGTTGTCCCGGGCCTCCTGGCCGGCCAGCGCAGCGGTGGCGGCCGGGCCGATCAGCGCAGCAATGTCTTCTTCCCGGCCGTTGTCGAGCACCAGGTAGACGTTCTCAACCGTGTCGAACTCGGTGAGCAACCTGGCCGCGCGCTTGGGCCCCACTCCGAAGGCCCCCGGCAGGTTGTCCGAGGCGTCCCCCCGCAGCGCGGCGAAGTCCTTGTACTGATCGGGACGTACCCCGTACTGGGCCTGCAACCCCGACGGGTCGATCAGCGGCGATCCGTCGATCCCGCCGTTCATCACCCGCAGCACCGAGGTGTTGTCGTCGACCAGGGCGAACATGTCGCGGTCGCTGGTGACGACGGTGGAGCGGTAGCCGTGCCGGCGGGCGGCGCGCGCTGAGGAGGCCATCACGTCGTCGGCCTCGTAGCCCTTCGGCACCACCACGGTGATCCCGGCAGCGGCGAGAAAACCGGGGGCGGCATCGAGCTGGAGGCACAGGTCCTCGGACTTCTCCGGCCGGTGCGCCTTGTACCCGTCGTAGTCCCCGCGCCGCACCGACTCCCCGGCGGCGCAGTCGAAGCCCACCACCAGGGCATCCGGCCGCAGGCGGGCGGCGGCCGTGGCCAGGAAGCTGATCAGCCCCTTGAGCGCCCAGACCGGGGCCCCGTCGGGATCGCGCAGGTCACCCTGGGACATCGCGTGGTGAGCGCGGTGCAGGAGGCTGTTGCCGTCGACAGCCAGCAGCAGGGGAACGGGCACGTGCCCCAGGATGCCTCAGACGATCGCGTCGGCGCACGCTCCTGGCCCGGAAAATCTCGAACGAGTGTTCGACCTGCCTCGATCGAGTGAGCCGGATCACCCTGTCCGCCCGGGCTGCGGGAGGAACGGCCGGAGCGTCCGATCCCGCAGAATCCCAAAGAGCCTGGATACAGTGTGCCGGTGAGCGAACCGCGGTGGCTGAGCGACGAGGAACAGAAGGCCTGGCGAAAGTTGGCCGCGGTCTTCACCCTGCTACCGGCATCTCTCGACGCCCAACTGCAGCACGACGCCTCGCTCACCCACTTCGCCTACTTCGCCCTGGCGATGCTGTCCGAGGCGCCGGACCGCAAGCTGCGGATGAGCGAGCTGGCCGCCCGTTCCAGCAGTTCGCCCAGCCGGCTCTCGCACACCATCAGCCGGCTGGAGAACCGCGGCTACGTGCGCCGCTTCCGGGCCGCCGAGGACGGCCGCGGCCAGGTCGCGCAGCTCACCGACGAGGGGATGAACGCCCTGGTCGGGATGGCGCCGGGGCACGTGGAGGCGGTCCAGCGGTTCGTCTTCGACGCGCTCAGCACCGAGCAGGTGCAGCAGCTGAACGAGATCTCCACGGCCATCCTGGGCAAGCTCGACCCGGACGGCACGCTGGTGCCCCCGCCGCCGCTGAACAACTCCGGTAGCTCGGGCGGCGGCGAGGGCTGAACCTCAGCGCAGGTCGCTGATCGCCTTCCGGACCCGCTGCTCCGACACCGGGTAGGCGGTCTTCAGCCCGGAGCCGAACAGGCTCACCCGCAGCTCCTCCAGCATCCAGCGCACGCCGATCACGTCGTCCTCGCGCCGCCGGGACGGGGGTAGCTGGGCCACCGTCTCCTGGAACTCCGAGCGCAGCGCCAGCACCTGTTCCTGGAAACCGCGGTCGCGCTGGTGACGTTCGGGCAGCTTCTCCAGCCGGCGCTGCATGGCCTGCAGATAACGGACGAGGTCCGCCAGTTTGGTCGCGCCGGTTGCGGTGACGAATCCGGGGAAGACCAGAGCGGCCAGCTGTGAGCGCAGGTCGGTCAGCCCCGGCAGCAGGGCCGGGCTGGACGTCGACTTCAGCGCCAGCTCGATCTCCCGGGCCAGGCCGAGGATCGTCGCGGTGGTGGCGAGCACGGTGGTCACCTCGGGGTGCACCTCCTGCCGCACCTCCAGCAGCAGCCGCTCGAACCCGGCCTGGTCCCAGGCCGGGCCGCCCGCCTGGTCCACCAGATTGTCGATCGCCGCGCCCAGGCAGTCGTCGAACAGGTCGGACGGGGTCTTGTGCGGGGCCTGGGCCAGCGCCAGCTTCTGCCGGTTGCTCAGCCGGGCCAGCACCGGCTTGGCCGGCGAGGCGATGTTCAGCATGATCAGCCGGCGGGTGCCGGCCTTCATCGAGCGCCGCTGATCGCCCTGGTCCTCCAGCACCTTCACGTCGACCGCCTCGCCCCGGTCCACCAGCGCCGGATACCCCTGCACGGTGAGCCCGGCCGACTTGTGCTCGACGTGGCGCGGGATCGTCCCGACCGTCCAGGTCTTCAGGCCCTTGGACTCGGTCTGCGCGACCGCGGAGGAGATCTCCTGGCGCAGCTTGGGCCGGAGCTTCTCGCGCAGCTTGGCCAGGCTCTTGTCCTCACCCAGCCGGGCCCCCTTCTCGTCGTGCACCCGGAAGGTGACCTTCAGGTGATCGGGCACCTTGGCCAGGTCCCACGAGCCCTCCGGGATGTCCACCCCGGTGAGCTCGTACAGCTCGTCCTCCAGGGCCGGGAACAGCGGCTCGGAGCCAGGTTCGGTGTCGGCCAGCCGCTCCAGCACCCCCTTGGCCCGATCCGGGGCCGGGGTCAGGCTCTTGCGCAGCGGCTTGGGCAGCGACCGGATCAGCTCGGTGACCAGTTCCTGCCGCAGACCCGGGATCTGCCACTCGAAGTCCTGCTCGCGCACCTGGTTCAGGGCCGCCAATGGCAGGTGCACGGTGACCCCGTCGGCCGCGGTACCGGGCTCGAACTGGTACGTCACCTTCAGGTCGAGCCCGCCGGCCCGCCAGGTGGCCGGGTAGTCCTCGGCCGAGACCTTGGGGGCCTCGGGTGCGAACAACATGGACGTCCAGAAGCTGAGCTGGTCGGGGCGCTCGCGGCGGGCCTTCTTCCACCACGAGTCGAAGTGCGCCACCGAGACCACGTCGGCCGGGACCCGCTGGTCGTAGAAGTCGAACAGGATCTCGTCGTCCACCACGATGTCGCGGCGGCGCACCTTCTCCTCCAGCGACTCCACATCGCCCAGCAGCTTGCGGTTCTCGTGGAAGAACGCATGGCTGGTCCGCCACTCACCCTCGACCAGGGCGTGCCGGATGAACAGCTCGCGGGACAGCTCCGGATCGATCCGGCCGTAGCCCACCGTGCGCCCGACCACCACCGGAATGCCGTACAGCGTGACCCTTTCGGTGGCCACCACCGAGCCGCGTTTCTTCTCCCAGCGCGGCTCGCTGTAGTGCCGCTTGACCAGGTGCCCACCCAGTCGCTCGATCCACAACGGGTCGATCCGGGCGGCGGTGCGGCCCCACAGGCGGGAGGTCTCGACCAGTTCACCGACCATCACCCAGCGCGGGGTGCTGCGGAACAGCGCCGACCCGGGCTGGATGGCGAACTTGGCGCTGCGCGCACCCAGATACTCCCGGGTCTCGGCCTCTTTCAGCCCGACCTGGGAAAGCAGCCCGGCAAGCAACGAGAGATGAACCTTCTCCGCCTGGGAGTCGGAAACCGGCTCCAGGACATCCTCAATCTCTTCCACATCCACTGCTTCGGGATCGAAGCTGGACGTGGCCCGCCCACCGGCCACCCGAATTCCCGCGCTGCGCAGCACCTGCCGCAGCTGACCGTGCAGGTCCTGCCACTCCCGGATGCGCTGGCTGTGCAGGAACTCGTCGCGGCACATCCGCCGGAAGCGCCCGGAGCCGTACTCCTTCTGCTTGCCGCCCACGTAGTTCCACAGGTTCACGTAGCTCAGGAAGTCCGAGCGCTGGTCCTTGAACCGGGCGTGCGACTGGTCGGCCTGGGCCTGCTTGTCGGTCGGCCGCTCGCGCGGGTCCTGGATCGACAGCGCCGATACGATCACCAGCACGTCGGCCAGGCAACCGTTACGGTCGGCCTCGACCAGCATCCGGGCCAGCCGCGGGTCCACCGGGAGCTGGGCCAGCGTTCGGCCCATCCCGGTCAGCCGTTTGCGTTCCTCCGTCTGTTCCGGGTCTATGGCCCCGAGCTCGTGCAACAGGGCCACGCCGTCCTTGATCTGGCGCGGGTCCGGCGGGTCGAGGAACGGGAACTTCGCCACGTCGCCCAGGTTCAGCGACGTCATCTGCAGGATGACCGCGGCCAGGTTGGTCCGCAGGATCTCCGGATCGGTGAACTGCGGCCGGTTCTCGAAGTCGTCCTCGCTGTACAGCCGGATGCAGATGCCGTCCGAAAGCCGGCCGCACCGGCCCTTGCGCTGGTTCGCCGAGGCCTGCGAGACCGGCTCGATCGGCAGCCGCTGCACCTTGGTCCGGAAGCTGTACCGGCTGATCCGGGCCGTGCCCGGGTCGATCACGTACCTGATTCCCGGCACCGTGAGCGAGGTCTCGGCCACGTTGGTGGCCAGCACGATCCGCCGGCCGGTGTGCGGTGCGAAGACCTTGTGCTGCTCGGCCGCGCTGAGCCGGGCGTACAGCGGCACCACTTCGGTGTTCGCGCCCACGTGCCGGTTGAGAGCCTCTGCCGCGTCACGGATCTCGCGCTCACCGCTGAAGAACACGAGCACGTCGCCCGGGCCCTCGGCCTCGAGCTCGTCGACCGCCTCGATCACCGCCTCGAGCGGGTCGCGGGTGACCTCGGTGGTGACACCTTCCTCATCGGTTTCCTCGGACAGCACCAGCGGGCGGTAGCGGACCTCGACCGGATAGGTCCGGCCGGAGACCTCGATGATCGGGGCGTCGTCGAAATGCCGGGAGAAGGCCTGTGGATCGATCGTGGCCGAGGTGATCACGATCTTGAGATCCGGCCGCCGGGGCAGCAGTTGCTTGAGGTAGCCGAGCAGGAAGTCGATGTTGAGGCTGCGCTCGTGCGCCTCGTCGATGATGATCGTGTCGTAGCGCGAGAGCAGCCGGTCGCGCTGCATCTCGGCCAGCAGGATGCCGTCGGTCATCAGCTTGACCAGCGTCGCCTCGCTCGCCTGGTCGGTGAAACGGACGGTGTAGCCGATGGTTTCGCCGACCTCGCCACCGAGTTCCTCGGCGATCCGCTCGGAGACCGAACGGGCGGCCAGCCGCCGCGGCTGGGTGTGCCCGATCATCCCGCGCACCCCGCGGCCCAGCTCCAGGCAGATCTTGGGCAGCTGGGTGGTCTTGCCCGAGCCGGTTTCCCCGGCGACGATCACCACCTGGTTCTCGGCGATCGCCTTGAGCAGGTCGTCCCGGCGCTGGCTGACCGGTAGCTGCTCGGGGTAGCTGACGGCCGGGACCGAGGCCCGGCGGTGCTCCACCCGAGCCTTGGCGGCAGCGATCTCCCGCTCGATCTGCGCGAGTTCGGTGCTCTTCTCCTCCTCGGTGCGCCGTCGGGAGTGCAACACCGAGTCGAGCCGCCGGCCCAGCCGGCGCTCGTCGCTCAGGGATACCAGATTCAGGTCGGTCCGCAGCTGGTTTACAGCTGAAACCCAGGTTTGTGTGCTCATCTGCGCGAAATCCTAGACACCACAGGGAAAACTTGCGTGGCCGGGTGGCCTTGTCATTACTATTTTCATCTTCAACGACCTCTTGGGAGGATCTACCATGACTGCAACCCTCCGCAGCACCGGAGAGAAGCAGCCCGCCGCCGAAGCCGCGTCCACCGGCTTCAGCCGCCGCCGGGCGATGACCGTCTGCTCCCTCACCCTGCTGGGGGCCGCGGGCCTGGCCGCCTGCGGCGGTGGCAGCGACGACGAGGCCTCCACGGGTACCGGCACCAGTGCCCCCGAGAGCTCGGGCAGCTCCGGCGGCTCGGCCGGTGGCCAGACCATCGCCGCCGTGTCCGACATCGCCGAGGGTGAGGCCGCCGGGTTCGAGCTGGACGGTGACCCGATCATCGTGGCGATGCCGGCCGCCGAACAGCCGGTGGCCTTCTCCGCGGTCTGCCCGCACCAGGGCGCGACCGTCCAGGTCCAGGGTGACCAGCTCGTCTGCCCGCTGCACAATTCGATCTTCGAGAAGGACACGGGCGCTTTCGTCTCAGGTCCGGCGGACGGCCAGGGGCTGACCCCGGTCGAGGTCTCGGTCGAGAACGGGAACATCGTCACGTCCTGACCCATTCCCTGCTCATCGTCGCAGGATCCAGGCGCCGGGCCCGGCAAGTCAAACGACTTACCGGGCCTGGCGGGTGAGCTCGATCGTCCCCCGGGCGCGGGTCGGCTCGGTGGGGGAGATCAGAGTGCCGGCGCCGTCCACCGCCCGGGCCGTCAGCTCCCAGGTGTACTGCCCCTGGGCCAGGCGGGTACCCCCGCCGGAACGGCCGTCCCAGACCACACCGCGCAGGCTCCCGTCGCTTATCGTCCGGGAGCCGTCGGGCGCAGTGACCTTGATGGTGCGCACCACCCGTCCGGCGGGGCCCACAATTCGCAGCGTGGCGTCGCGGATCGGACGCGTCACGTCGAACTGCGGCTGCCACAGGTCGTACTTGCCGTCCCCGTCCGGAGTGAAACCCAGGGGAGCGGCCGGCGCGATCAGACGGGGGCGTAAGTCCACCGCGAACGGCAGCCGCTGCAGCAACACCTCGCTACCGAAGACCCCCCGCACCTCCCGGGCCACAAGATTGCCGTCCAGGGCGAAGCGAGTGGTGGCGCCGGGCAGCACGACGGGGGTAGAGCCCGGAGCCGAGAGATCGATCAGGCTCAACGCCTCGCCGTCCCGCCAGGCCAGCACGTTCTCCCGCAGGGTCAGGCCGGTGATCGGCTGTGGATCCGAGCCGATGATCAGGCCCAGGCCGGTGTCCACGTCGCGGATCTGTCCGGTGCGCAGGTTCTGCACCGAGATCCGGCCACCGTCACAGCTGGTCCAGGCGGCGGTACCGGCCCAGATCGCCACCTGCGGCGCCTTCGGGCACTTGCTGGTGTCGAGACGGACCGGCAGCGGGCGATCGGCGTTGACCGACCACACCCCGGCCAGGTCGGCGCCGCTCTCGTCGGTCCCGCCCTCCGGCACCGAATAGACGATGTCGGGCCCGAACAGGTCGTCGTCCCCGCCGAGCGCGGCCGCGGCCGGCTCGGTCCAGACCAGTTCCCCGTCCGGCCGGAACACCTGCCCCGCCACCAGGGTGTACGCCCCGGAGACCAGCGGCTCCACGTCGGTGACCCGGGCGCGGCCCTGGCCGGGAACCTGCACGAAGCGCTGGGCGACCACGGCAGTGGTGCGGCCCTGATCGATCAGCTGCCACTGCGTGGCGGTGCCGGGGTTCTGCAGGACGCCGCGGCCGGCCGAGTACGAGATCGGGACAGCAGAAGTGCTTTTGGACGGGAAGCCCGCCAGTTGCCGCAGCCGGGTCTTCGTGCCCAGCGCGATCGGGTCCGGCTCGGCGTCGAGCAGATTGCCGTAGACCGCGGCCGCCTGCGGACGAGCGGCGGAGCGGTCGGTGTAGTGCAGAGCACCGGCCGACAGGGCCCAGGAGGTGAGGGGATAACGCGCGGGCGGGATCTGGGCGATTTTCGTCACCGACCGGCCCTGGATCAGCACCACCGCCGGGTGACGTCCGCTGGCGGCCGTGTAGAAGCGGTCGCTGACCATGTCCAGCCCGGAGCCGGCGGTCACCCCCTTGGGCAGGACCACCCGAACGACCTTCTTGATGCCGCTCGTCCGGTGCTCCAGGACCCAGCGTCCTCGGTAGCGCACGATCCGGCCGGCCCGATCACCGAACTGCAACCATTTCCCCGCGCCTCCGGCGGCGATCTTCCCGTCGGGGCCGAGCTGCGTGTACGGCGTGGTCGCCTCGCCGCCCCGAGGCTTCTCCCGCACCGCCAGGGAGCGTGCATCGCTCTTGGTCACGTCTTCACCGGTGGCCAGATCCAGCCGGTTCTCCTGGGGGTAGGTATTACCCCTACGCCCGCCGCCGAGCTCGTACCAGGTCAGCAGCCCTCCGGCCACGCTCAGCCGGACCAGCGAGCCGTCGCGCGTGGGTACCCCCGCCCCGGGCCGCTCCGTCAGCTTCATCGAACCGTCCGGACCGGTCAGCGCTCCGGTGTAGACGACGGGCGGAGAGTCTGATCCTTCGGCGGATGCCTGCCACACCGCTATCCCGTCCTCCGACGCCCCGATCAGCCGCGTCGCAGTAGGGGCCGGGTGCCCCAGCATCTTGAGGGTGGCCTCGGGCTGCACCGTGCGCGCAGCCAGGGCTTCGGCGCGGGTACGGACGGGTTCGTCGGCGCTCCCGGGGGCATTGACCGCTCCGGTGAGGATCAGCGACAGGGCCAGCGTGGCAGGGAAGAGGTGGATGTAGCGGAACGGGTACCCGCGCGGGCTTTTCTCGGGGGTAGGGGGTTCGCCTGGCGGAGTGGTGTGAACGACCTCCAGGTCGGTGTCCAGGCGGACCTCGAGGTCGGGCGCGCTGCGGGGGCGGACAACCACGCTGGGCCGCGGAGTCGTCTGAGCGTCTTGCGCCTGGGATCCGGACACCTGGGAATGGTGCTCCGCGATCAGGACGGATGCACGCACCTCACCGGCCCATATTCGGTGGACGTCAGCTCAGACCGGGGCGGCGCCCGGCCTTGCCCTGGACCCGCCGCATCTGTTGCCCCACGGGGGATTTGCCCGTACCGCAACCCGGTCCGCGCGGTTACCGCAACCTGATGGTGGGCCCGGCCGTCCCCCCTGGTCGGCCGGGCCCACCGTCTGTGGGGCGGACTCAGCCGGGCAGCAGCGCCGCCCAGCGGGCCAGACTCAGGTCGAAGATGCGGATCGGCTCGCCGAGGTCCTGAGCCTGCAGAGCGTTGGGGCCGAGCGTGGTGGCCGGCAGCAGGGCCAGGGCGATCAGGAGTTGCAGAGCCCGGCGGGGGCGGGAGACCGGACGGGTGGAGACGGGCCTGCTGCGCAGGAATGACGTGGGCATGAAAAGAAATCCCCGTAGAGGTGGTGGAATCAGCCTGGGTACCGGTGAGAGGACCGGTGCCTGCACACGGGAAGTGACGTGGTCCGACTTCCCCGAACGCGCGGCGATGACGGTGAAGAGCATGCCGGTTCAAGAATTCTCACGCACGTCCCCTTCTCAGGGGACTCAACGGCCGAGTTCGATCCGCCCGGAGATCTTCTTGCCGTCCGTGGCCGTGGTGAGTGCTGCACCGGAGGCCGAGCGGGCAGTGAGGTTCCAGCGGTAGTAACCGACCGCGGCCTTGTCGCCCGAACTGCTCTTGCCGTCCCAGACCAGGTCGCGGATGCCGCCGTCGGCCGTGTCGGTGGTGCGCAGCGTCCGGATCGCGTTGCCCGATCGCTCGGAAACGATCTGCAGCGTGGCCTCGGCCAGGGGTTCGGTGGTGTCGAACTGCGGGGCCCAGGTGTCGCGTTTGCCGTCACCGTTCGGGGTGAAGCCCAGCATGCTGATCCGGCCGGTGAGCCGCGGGTGCGAGACGACCTCGAAAGGCAGCGCCGAGACGGCGAGATCGAGGTTTGCGGGGCCGGCCAGTGAACGGCCCACGAGCCCCGAATCCAGTACCAGAGAACGGGTCGTGCCCGGCAGCGTGGTCGGGGTGCTGGTGGCTGACGACAGGTCGAGCACGGCCGCCCGGCCCGAGTTGGTCCAGGCCAGAGCTCCTTCGCCGAGAGTCAGGTTCGTGGTCGCCTTTCCGGTGGCGACCGAGCGGGTCTTTCCGGTCACCAGATCACGTACGGACGCCTGCGTGCGGCTGCAGTTGGTCCAGGCGGCTTTTCGTCCCCACAGAGAGACCTCCGGAGCCCGAGCACAGGTCTGCTCGAACAGCTTGCGCTGCTTGCGGTTCTCGGAGTTGGACAGCCAGACCTGAGCGCGTTTCTTCGCTGTGGTGCCGTACAGCACCTGGGAACCGAACAGGTCGTCCTGCTCGGCGAGCCGGGCCGCGGCCGGAAGGGTCTGCAGCAGTTCGCCGTTCGCCCGGAACACCTGGCCGGCCAGCAGCGCGTAGGGCCCGGAGACCTGCGGATCGGGATCGACCAGGACGCTGCGGTTCTTACGGCGTACCGGGCTCTGCTCCAGGCTCGTTGTGCGCCGGTCTCGGTCCAGCAGATCCCACTGCAGGTTGTACCGGTTGCTTGCGACCAGCCCTCGGGCGCCGGAGAACGAGATGGGAAGCGCATTCTCGGCGTCGGGCAGGCCGCCGGCCGGGGTGTCCAGCAGACTCTCGTCACCGAGCTGGGCCTGCGCGGAGACCGGTCGGGCCCAGAGAGCAAGGCTTCGGCCCGACCCTTGCGAGCGGTCGGCGTAGTAGATCTTGCCCGAGTTCAGACTCCATGCGTTCATCGGGAACTCGGCCACCGGGATCGACGCCGCCGGAACGGGCGCGCCGCCCGGGGCGATGCGGTAGACCCCCGGCGCGCTGCCCAGACCGGTCGCCGTGACGAAGTCGTTGCCCACCGCCGCCAGACCGGAACTGCCCACCGGGAGCTGCACGTCGGTGGCCGAGTTACCGCTGACCATCCGCAACGACACGGAATTGCCCTCGGCCGGGACCAGATAGCCCACCGTTCCGTTGTCGGCCACCACCAGTTCGTCCAGCATCGCCTTCGCGTCGCTCTCCACCCGGGAGGCCGCGGTTCCACCGGTTCGCGGCATGGAAGAGACTGTGGTGGTGCCGGCTGCGTCTTTGGTGGCCCAGGCGACGGTGCGGGAACCGAGCGCCAGATCGACCAGGCCCGTCTTACCCCCGGTCAGCAATGTGGAGGGGAGCCCGATGCTGAGCGGGATCTGGAGTAGCTGGAGGTCGCCGGTCGGGCTGAACGACTTGTCGCCCGGGAGGTAGTTACGGACGGCTGCGACGGCCGTGGTCGCGTCGGCGTCCCAACCCGCCATGGAGGCCATCGGCGTAGGAGCGTAGAGGCTGGTCTTTCCAGTCCAGGCGGAGCTGTCCTTGCCCGGGGCAGTCGGCACTGGGAGCACCTGCAGCGCCGGGGAGGGCAGGGGATAGGTGCTGAACGGATCGGGCGAGGCTACCCACGCCGTGGCGCCCAGGAGACTGAAATCCGTCCCGGAGGCCCGGCCGTCGACCGTGGTTCGGCCGGTGAGCAGGTCGGTGCGGTGCAGCAGGGTGCTGGAGCTGGCCGACCCGGAGCTGGCGATGCCCCAGGACAGTTGGTCGCCGGTGACTTCACCGGAAATGAACCGCTCGCGAGAACCCAGAGCGCCAGGGATCTGCGGACGAGCGGTGAGCGTGCTTCCCCAGGCTCCGGTGTGAACGACCGACTGCCCGCCGGCGGCCGCGTCCTGCTGTACGGCCACTCCGCTGGGTGAGGCCCCGAGCAGAGTTACGCCGGTGGCCTCGATGTGCGCCGGGACCTCGGTGTCGGCTTGGGCCGTTCCCACACCGCCGAGAATCAGGGCAAAAGTGGCCGTCCCGGCCAGAAATGAGCGTGTGTAGTAAGGCACCGCGATCCCCCGAGCGCGCAGCAGACGAAGACGCCAGGAGTCTGCCGAGCCTCAGCGGGAGCGTGCACGTCGCCGTCTCGGGGGACGAGACCCCCGAGACGGCGACGACGCACCGGGACGGACACCGTCCCTAAGCCCTGAAGCACTGCTCTGCGGACTACGCCTCGTCCGCGCTGAACAGCGAGGTGACCGAGCCGTCCTCGAAGACCTCGTGGATCGCCTTGGCGATCAGCGGGGCGATCGAGAGCACCGTCATGTTCGGCAGCAGCCGATCGGCCGGGATCGGCAGCGTGTTGGTCAGCACGATCTCGGTGGCGCCGCAGTCGCGCAGTCGCTCGGTGGCCGGGTCGGACAGGATGCCGTGGGTGCTGGCGATGATCACGTCCTTGGCGCCCGCCTCGAACAGCTTGGTGGCGGCCTTGGTGATCGTGCCCCCGGTGTCGATCATGTCGTCGACCAGCACACAGGTGCGGCCCTCGACGTCACCGACCACCCGGTTGGTGACCACGGTGTTGGCCACCTTCGGGTCGCGGGTCTTGTGGATGAACGCCAGCGGCGCCCCGCCCAGCAGGTCGGCCCAGCGCTCGGCCACCCGGACCCGGCCGGAGTCCGGCGCCACCACGGTGATCTGCTCGCCCTTGTACTTGCCGGCGATGTGGTCGCCGAGCAGGCGCATCGCGAACAGGTGGTCGACCGGGCCGTCGAAGAAGCCCTGGGTCTGGTCGGTGTGCAGGTCGACCGTCATCAGCCGGTCGGCACCCGCGGTGTGCAGCAGGTCGGAGATCAGCCGGGCCGAGATCGGCTCGCGGCCCCGGTGCTTCTTGTCCTGCCGGGCGTAGGGGTAGAAGGGCAGGACGACGGTGATCCGGTCGGCCGACGCGCGCTTGAGCGCGTCGATCATGATCAGCGTCTCCATCACCCAGGTGTTGATGCCGGCGCCGCAGGACTGGACGACGAAGGCGTCCGCCCCGCGCACCGACTCCTCGAACCGCACGAAGATCTCGCCGTTGGCGAACTCGTAGGCCGACTGGGGGGTGAGGCTCACGTCAAGGTACTTGACGATCTCCTCGGCCAGTTCGGGGTATGCCCGGCCGGAGAAGACCTGCAGGGTCTTCCGGCTTTGGATAGAAACAGTGTTCACCAGCGGTACCTCTCACAGGGGTCGTGCCGCCATGTTCCCAGACTTTTCATGAGACAGGCTTTTGGGGGATTCAAGCACCCAGCCTTCCCGCCGACGGTGTATCGACGACGACCGAAACCGGCCCCTCCGACTCGGGGAGGGGGTGCTGAATCGGTGAGGCTGCTGACCGAGGGGGCAATATGTCCACGTACGTGCAATTGGGCCGGATCGAGGCCGGGCTGCCTCCCGCACTGGTCGACGACGATGCTGCTGTGGCCACCGAGCGTCTGGTCTACGTCCGCCGGGTGGTACCGGGTACTGCCGGTCACGTCTGGCAGGTTCTGGTCAGCCCGGAGGGTACGTCGGTGTGGCTGGGACACGGCGCGGTTCTCGCCGGACGTGGCGAGACTTACATCAGTGACGAAGGCGATGCCGGCGTCGTGCGTAGTTTCCACCCCCTGGAGCAGTTGCGGCTGTCCTGGCAGGACGGCGCGCAGGACGAGAGCAGTCTGGTGGAGCTGGACCTGACCCCGGTCGCCGGGGGTACGAGGCTGCGGTTGTGGCACGAGGGCCTTCCCCCGGCCATGCGGCGGGCGATGCAGGAGAAGTGGGAGCACCGGCTGGACGACTTCGCCCGTACCTGCCTGTAGATCTACTACGCACACTCGCCCCCGACCGGGTCGCATCACTCGGTCGGGGGTACCTGTTTTTGCTTACGGACGTTGTGGGCACGCTGCGCTTACGGGCTCGGCTCGGTCAGGGTCACGGGTTCCAGCTGAGCATCAGCCAGCCGCCGGCCACGATCGAGACCAGGGAGACGGCGAAGAAGACCACCACCCAGAACAGCCCCGGGATGTGACTCAGCCAGGCCAGCTGGTCGGCGTCCGAGGTCACCGGCGGGCCACCCCGGGAACCGCTGCCCTGGGCCCGGCGCGAGCGCTGCAGCTCGATCACCGCGCGCAAACCCCCGATCAGCAGCAGCCAGGTCACCGCGCAGGCGAAGCCCAGGGTGGTGCGCTCGTTGCCCCAGATGATCACCGCCACTGCGGCGGCGCCGGTGGCGACCACAGTGAGCAGGCCGAAGGCGTTGCGGATCTGGGTGAGCAGGATCGCCAGCAGCGCCACCACGATCCACAGCAGCCACTGGATCCGGTCCAGGCCGACCAGCGCGGCCAGGCCCACCCCGAGCAGTGAGGGAGCGGGGTATCCGGCCAGCGCGGTGAAGATCATGCCGGGCCCGCGCGGCTTGCCCCGGGAGAGCGTGACCCCGGAGGTGTCCGAGTGCAGCTTGATCCCGGCCAGCTCGCGGCCCATCACCAGGGCGGCCACCGCGTGCCCGCCCTCGTGCGCGATCGTGACCACGTTGCGCAGCACCCGCCAGGTGGTGCGCTCACCGGTCAGTACGACCGCGGCGACCATCAGGACGATCACCAGGAGACGCTCGTCGCCCAGGGAGTCCCAGGAGAGGTTGTCCCAATCCAGGGTGGAGCTCGTGGCCGATGACATTTCGCCAAGGGTAGGGGTCATGGCTGAGCGGTCGTCAGCGGGTCGCCGGCCTGGGACCGGCCGCGCTTCCCGGGCAGGCGCAGCCGGTGGTCCTCGAGGCGGCCGGCGATCGGCCCGGCGGCCGGATCGTCCACGCCGAGGCGGCGGACCGGGTCGGAGCCGGGTCGGTAGATGGTGTGGATGATCATCCCGCAGAGGATCACCACCAGCAGGTCACGCAGCAGCACCACGGTCAGGAACTGCTCGGGGGAGTTGCCCCGGGCCGGGTCCTGCAGGCCCAGGAAGTACCCCAGCCGCGGGTACCAGAGGTAGGCGTCCACGCCCATCCAGACCAGCAGCGGGAACACCCGGGGCAGGGCCAGCACCGCCAGCGGCACCAGCCACAGCGAGTACTGCGGGCTCCAGACCTTGTTGGTCAGCAGGAACGCGGCGATCACCAGGAAGGCCAGCGAGGCCACCCGGGGCCGGCGCGGCGCGGTCAGCCCGATCAGCCCGATCAGCAGGCACAGGGCCAGGAACGCGACCAGGGTGAAGAGATTGAGCTTCTCCGGTGACTCCCCGGCGTACAGCGGGACGTCGAAGCCCGGCCAGGAGGTGAAGGTGGTCAGCGCGTTGTAGATCGAGTCGTGGTCGGCCGGGCGTACCGAGTTCAGCCGGAAGAACTCGTACCAGCCGCGCGGGAAGAGCAGCGCGAACGGGGCGTTGCAGGCCACCCAGGCGGCGCCCGCGGTCAGCGTGGCCTTCCACCAGGGCCGCATCACCCCGGCCCGCCAGCACAGGATCAGCAGCGGCCCGAGGATGAACAGCGGGTACAGCTTGGCCGCCGCCCCTACCCCGAGCAGCACCCCGGCCAGGACGGGCTTGTTACGGGCCCAGGCCAGCATGCCCCCGGCGGCCAGGGCCACCGCCAGGGTGTCGAAGTTGGTGAAGGCGTGCACAAACACCAGCGGCGAGAGTGCCATCAGGGCCACGTGCCAGTGCCGCACGGCCAGCGGGATGGTGCACGCCACCGCGGCCAGCCAGGCCAGCGCCAGGACGATCGCCATGATCGCGAAGTACGGCACCACCTCGGGCCCGACCGCGCCGCTGAGGTTCACCCAGGCCTTGGTCACCTTCATCACGCCGTACTGGAGCAGGCCGGTCACCACCGGGTACTCCATCGCCCGGACCGTGCCGTCGGTGTCGGTCCAGGTGGTCTTGTACGGCAGCGTGCCGTCCTGCAGCCGGTCCACGCCGTACAGCGGGATGGCGTCGGAGTAGCAGTGCAGCGAGTACTGCCGGGCGTCGCGCCAGTCGAGGGCGATCTGGCCGTCCGCCGTGCGGTAGGTGTCGATGCACGGCGCCTTGGCCACCCAGCCCACCGCCAGGCCGAGGACGGCCAGCAGCATCAGGACCAGCCCGGTCCGCAGGCTCCGGTCGAAGAGTCGGCTGGTCGTCGCGGTCATCGGCGGGGACTCTACCGACCCCGGATGTGAGCGCCGAGCACTACGCCAGGTCGGCCAGGAACTTCTTCACCAGTGGTACTGCGGTCTGCGCCCCGAAGCCACCGTCCTCGACCACCACGGCGAACGCGATGTCGCCCTGGAAACCGGTGAACCACGCGTGAGTTCGCGGCGGCGTGTCGCTGCCGTACTCGGCCGTGCCGGTCTTGCCGGAGACCGGGCCGCCCGGAACGCCCTTCAGTGCGGTGGCCGTGCCGTTGGTCACTACCCCGCGCATCAGCGAGCGCAGGGTCTTGGCCGCGTCGGCGTTCAGCTTGACCGGCTCCACCTCGGCGAGGGTTTCCTCAGCCGCCTCCTCGTCGGTGGGTTCCGCGCTCGAGGCGACCTCGCCGTCCTCAGTTGTGGGCTCTTCGCTCTTCTCGTCGCTGCTCGGCTTGCCGTTGAGCACCAGCTTGGGGGCGTGCCAGGTGCCCTCGGCGACCGCCGCCGAGGCGCTGGCCACGTTCAGCGGGCTGGCCAGCACCTTGCTCTGGCCGATCATCGAGGCGGCGTGCTCGACCGTGTCGCCCTCGGTCGGCACCTGACCCAGGTAGGCCGTCACCCCGGTGGAGTTGGGCTGGCCGTAGCCGAGCGACTTGGCCGCCTCGGCCAGCTCCTCCTGGCTGATCAGCTTGGCGCTGCCGACGAAGGCGGTGTTGCAGCTGTGCGCGAAGTCGTTGGCGAAGCTGGTCCGGCCGAGCACCTCGTCCTCGGCGTTCTTGAACGTCTTGCCGCCCACCGCGAGCGTGGCCGGGCAGGCCACGGTCTTGTTCGCGGTCATCCCGCCGAACTCCAGCAGGCCGAAGGTGGAGGCGACCTTGAAGGTGGAGCCGGGGGCGTACTGCCCGAGCAGCGCCCGGTTGTAGCTGTTGCCGTTGGGCCCGCCGTTGGCGATCGCCAGGATGTTGCCCGTCTTGGTGTCGATCGCCACCATCCCGGCCAGCTTCTTGGCCGAGCCGAGCGCCTTGTCCGCGGCCTTCTGCACGTCCTCGTCCAGGGTGATCTGCAGGTTCTCGCCGTTGCTGGGCTCGGCCCGGAACAGCTCCTTCTCGCTGTCCTCCTGATCGGGCACCGCGGCCGTGACCACCACGCCCGGAGTGCCGGACAGCTGCTCGTCGTAGGTGCGCTGCAGGCCGGACAGGCCGGTCTCGTCGCCCGCCTGCACCCGGCCGCCGGACTCCTCGACGATGTCCGCGGTGGCCGTGCCGACCGTGCCGAACAACGGCCGGGCGAAGTCCGAGGTCGGCGGCAGCGAGAGGTCCTTGGTCTGGAACACCGTGCCGGGGATCGGCTTGAGCTTCGGCTCCACCTTGTCGTAGGCGGCCCGGCGCAGCGTGATCACCTCGACGAACACGTCACCGCCGGCCGCCTCGACCCGCTTCAGCAGGGCGGCGCCGTCCACCTCGACGATGTTCGCGACCTGGTTGACGGTCTTCTTCACGTCGTCGGCCCGGGACTTCTGGATCCCCACCGTGACGACCTCGCGGTCCTCGACCAGCACCTTGTCGTTCGCGCCGACGATCTGCCCACGGCGGCCCGGCAGCGTGCTGGCGTCCAGGGTGGCGGTGGCCAGCGTGCCGGTCAGCTCGGGGTGCACCAGCTCGGGGCTGTACTCCGGCAGCCAGGCGTCGTTCTGCTTGACCAGCGTCAGCGTGCTCTCGTAGGACCATTCCTGGTCCTTGGCCAGCGACCAGGTCACGGTCAGCGGCACGCTCGCGGTCTCGCCGCTGTCGGACTCGGTCACCGTGCCCGGGCTCACGTCGCTCGGCTTGTCGGTCTTCTCCGCGGTCAGGCCCGCGGTGATCTTCTGGATCGATCCCGCCGGGTCCTCGGCGCCCGGGGCGAAGGCCAGGGTGGCCAGGTTGCCACCGGTCCAGGCCCGGCCGAAGGCGCTCGCGGCGGTCTCCTGCGCCCCGCTCTGATCGCTGCCTCTGAGCAGGTACAGGGCTGCACCCCCGGCACCGGCGAGGACCAGTACGGCGACCAGGACGGAGATCAGCACGCGACGGTTCACGGTCGTCGACGGTAGCGGTCAAGCCGGGCCTGCGGTACGAAAGGGGGCGTGCCCTCCTTGATCCTTGGTCCGGTCCTCCGGCACGTAGGTGCCTCTCACGCCACGGTCTGGGTCGAGGTGGACACCCGCTGTGAGGTGTCCGTGCTCGGCGCCACCGAAAAGACCTTCGAGGTCAGCGGCCATCACTACGCCCTGGTGCAGGTGATGGACCTGTCCCCGGACGAGGTGGTGGAGTATGACGTGCGTCTCAACGGTGAACTTGTCTGGCCACCGGTGGACCCCGGCGTGTCGCAACCGGCCCTGCCGTCCTCGCGGATCCGCACCCTCGACCACAGCCGTCCGCAGCGGATCGCCTTCGGCTCCTGCCGGGTGCCGACCCAGCGCACCCTGAAGGGGCGGCGCAAGTACGGGGTGGACGCGCTGGAGGCCTACGCGGTCCGGATCGCCAACCATCCCGAGGACGCCTGGCCCGACCTGATGCTGATGCTCGGCGACCAGGTCTACGCCGACGAGACCACCGAGCTCACCCAGCAGCGGATCGCCGGGCACCGGGACATCACCCAGGAGCCCAAGGGGCAGGTGGCCGACTTCGAGGAGTACACCTGGCTCTACCACGAGTCGTGGAGTGACCCGCAGATCCGCTGGCTGATGTCCACCGTGCCGATCGCGATGATCTTCGACGACCACGACGTGCACGACGACTGGAACACCTCGAGGCCGTGGCGGGCCGACATGAAGCAGACCTCGTGGTGGTCCGAGCGGATCATCGGCGGGCTGGTCTCGTACTGGGTCTACCAGCACATCGGGAACCTGGCCCCGGACGAGCTGGCCGCCGACGAGATCTACCAGCGGGTCCGGGCTCTGGCCGAGTCGGGGGAGGACGCCGGGCCGATGCTGCGCGAGTTCGCCGAGATGGCGGACGCCGAGGCGGACGGGGGCAAGGGCTACCGCTGGTCGTTCTGGCGGGACCTGGGGCGGACCCGGCTGGTGGTGATCGACTCGCGCTGCGGCCGGATGCTCGACGGTGACATGCGCTCGATGCTCTCGGACACCGAGTTCGACTGGGTGCAGGACAAGGCCCAGGGCGACTTCGACCACCTGCTGATCGGCACCTCGCTGCCCTGGCTGATGGCCCCCGCACTGCATCAGATCGAGGCCTGGAACGAGCACCTGGCCGAGAGCGGCGGCCGGCGCGGGCAGATCGGCGAGAAGCTGCGCCGGGCCTCGGACCTGGAGCACTGGCCGGCCTTCCGGGCCTCGTTCGACCGGCTCTCCCGGCTGATCGCCGACGTTGCGTCGCGGGAAGGGGCTCCGGCCACCGTCTGCGTGCTGTCCGGCGACGTGCACCACAGCTACGTCTGCGAGGCCGATGTCACGCCGCTGATGCAGACGGTGCCGAAGGACGTCTCGAAGGTTTACCAGCTGACCTGCTCGCCGGTGCACAACACCATTCCGGCGGTGATGCGGCTGGCCTTCAGCATCTCCTGGACGGCCCCGGTCACCCGGATCGCCCGGCTGCTGTTCACCCGGCCGCGTACGATTCCGGAGACGCTGATGCGCTGGAAGTCGATCGGCGGGCCGGTTTTCGGCAACGCCATCGCGACCCTGGTGCTGGAGGGCCGCTCCGCCCGGATGACGCTGGAATCGACCCGCAAGGCGGTGCCCCAGCCGCCCCGCAACACCCTGACGCTCGCCTCGCCGGGGCGGGAGCCGGACAACCAGTGGGCGCTGACCGCGGACGACTGGGACGCGGAGCGATTCCCGCTGGAAGTCGAGATCGCCCGCGACCTTTCGTCCCGCACCTAGATGCTGGTGGCGACCAGCTTCTCGAGCTTGACCTCGGGGTTGTCGCGCTCGAAGTTGCGCACCCGCCAGTCGTCGCTGAACAGGGCGAACAGCAGGCCGTCGGAGTCCTCGAGCACCTCGATGTCCCGCCGGGCCCGCAGCTTCGGGGCGTCGGCCGCGTTCACGATCCGGGCCGTGGTGTAAGGCAGTTCGGTGAACGTCACGGCGGAGCGGAACTCGTTCGTCATCCGGTGCTGGACCACGTCGAACTGCAGGGCGCCGACCGCACTGAGCACCGGCTCGCCGTGGCCGCGAGTGTCCGAGGTGAGCACCCGCACCACGCCTTCCGCGTCCAGCTCGCGCAGCCCCTGCCGGAACGACTTGCCTGAGCCCAGATCCTTCGGCCGCACCGTGCGGAAGTGCTCGGGGGCGAAGACCGGCAGCGGGGGGTAGGCCACCCGGCCGTTCTCGGACAGCGTGTCGCCGACGTTGATGTGCCGGGCGTTGACCAGACCGATCACGTCGCCGGGGTAGGCCACGTCGACGGTGGAACGGTCGGCCCCGAACACGGTCTGGACGTGCTTGAGCACCATCGGCCGGCCGCTGCGGTTGTCGCGCACCGTCATACCCCGGTGGAACACCCCGGAGTGGATGCGGGCGAAGGCCAGGCGGTCGCGGTGGGCCGGGTTCATGCCGGTCTGGGTCTTGAACACCTGGGCGCTGAAGTCGGACGTCACCTCGTGCGTCTTACCGGCCTGGTCGAGGTGGTCGCGCGGCATCGGGGCCACGTCCACCAGGGCGTCGAGCACCTGGCCGACCCCGGTGTTCGCCACCGCGGCGGTGAAGTAGACCGGGGTGGTCTCGAAGGCCAGGAACAGCGCCTCGTCGTGGTCGGCGTCGGTCGCGCTGAGCAGATCGGACTCCTCGAGCGCGGTCTGCCAGGACGAACCCTCCAGTTCGGCCGCCTGCTCGGCGCTCATCCGCTCCTCGAGGGCGAGGGTGGCGCCGCCGGGAGCCTTGGTGTACTTCACGTAGCCGCCGTTGTGCCGCTCCAGCAGGCCGCGGAAGTCGCCGGCGATCCCGACCGGCCAGGTGATCGGGGTGGGCTTCAGGCCGGTCACCGTCTCGACCTCGTCGAGCAGCTGCAGGGCCTCCTGGCCGGGCCGGTCCCACTTGTTCACCACCGTGATCACCGGCAGGCCGCGCTGCTTGCAGACCCCGAACAGCTTGCGGGTCTGCACCTCCATGCCCCGGGCCGCGTCGATCAGCATGATCACGGCGTCGACGGCGGTGAGGGCGCGGTAGGTGTCCTCGGAGAAGTCGGCGTGGCCGGGGGTGTCGACCACGTTGATCACCTGCCCGCGGTGGCTGAGCTGCAGCACCGCCGAGCTGATCGAGATGCCGCGCTGCTTCTCCATGTCCTGCCAGTCGGTGACCACGCCCGCGCGCCCGGAGCGGCCGTGCACGTGCCCGGCCTCGCGCAGGGCGTTGGCGTGCAGGGCGAGAGCCTCGGTCAGGGTGGACTTGCCGGCGTCGGGGTGACTGATGACGGCGACGGTGCGGCGGCGACCTGCTTCGGCCAGGACCTGCGCGGCGGTGTGGCTGGTGGTCGGCCCGGGAGTCTGGGTATCGGCGCTCACCGGCCCATTGTCCCTGCTGCCGGGTACTGCTCCGGACCGTCGGGGCCTCGGGCCGCCGCCCGGCCTCGTCAACCCGCTCGGAGGACGTCTTCGCTTCCCTCTCGACAGCGATACGTTAGCGATATATCGTCAACGTATCGAAAGAAGGGTGGGAGGAAATGACGAAGCACCGACCACGAGTGATGAGAAGCGCAGGCCCGGCGTTGGCCCGGGCGATGGCCTGGAAGGAGCAGCAGATGATGCAGCAGGAGCAGCCCCGCGCAGATCGGCGCGGCGAAGAGTTCGACAGCGGGGAATTCAACGGCGAAGAACCGGCCTGGGGTTCCCCGGGCGAGCACGGTTCGCCTGCCGATGTGCAGGGGGACGAGGGGCGAGCGCCGTGGGCGCGCGGCGGCCGGCGTCTACGGCGGGGTTTCCGTCCGGGGTTCGGCTTTCCGGGTGGTCCTGAGTCCGGCCATGGATTCGGGCCCGGGTTCGGTCGCGGTTTCGGCCCAGGTCGTGGATTTGGTCCGGGCCGTGGGTTCGGACCGGGGCGCGGGTTCGGTCCGGGGTTCGGGGCGCAGGCCTCGCGAGGCGGGGGAATCGACCCCGAGGACTTCCCGGAAAGTGAGGACGGTGGCGAGGGGTTCCCTGGTCACGGCCCGTTCCACGGTGGTCGGCGCGGTTTCGGCCGGCCCGGCCCGGGCAGTTTCGGTCCCGGTGGGTTCGGTCCTGGAGGCTTCGGCCCGGGTGGATTCGGTCCCGGTGGATTCGGCCGTGGTGGCTGGGGGCCCGGCGGTGACGGGCCGGGCCGAGGTCAGGGCCGAGGTCGCGGCGGGCGCCGTCCGCGGGGCAACGTGCGGGCCGCGATCCTCGCGCTGCTGGCCGAGGATCCCAAGCAGGGCTACCACGGCTACGCGATCATGACCGAGCTCACCAAGCGCAGTGGTGGCCTGTGGCGTCCCAGCCCCGGATCGGTCTACCCCGTGCTGCAGCAGTTGCAGGACGAAGGGCTGATCACGGCCGCGGACGCCGAGGGCGGTCGCAAGGTCTTCTCGATCACCGGCGCCGGCGTCGAGACCGTGCAGCAGAACCCGTCGGAGTTCGCCGAGCCCTGGGCGATGGCCGGGCCCGGGCAGCGGCAGCGAGTGCAGACCCTGTTCGAGGGCATGGGCGCTCTGGGCCAGGCCACGCAGCAGGTCGCCCGGCTGGGCACGGACGAGCAGGTCGAGCGGGCCCGGCTGGCGCTGGACGAGGCCCGGCGGCGGATCTACCTGATCCTCGCCGAGGAGGCCTCGGCCGGTTCCGCGGAGAAGGACGAGCCGGTTGTCGCCGGTGACGAAGAGTGACAGATCCGGGCGTTCGGGACGGCCGGTCCGAACGCCCGGAAGTCCGTTCCGGCAAAGCGGCAGGCCGGTCCCGGTGTCCCGGTGTGCGGTCCGCGCGGGAGTGGTTCAGGCTGTTCGCTGAGAGTGGACACGAGATCGGGGATTCTGCGACGAACCGGTAGCGTTGTAGATGCCGGGTGCCCGTCCCGGCGCGCCGATTCGCGGATCGGTGCCTGCCGGCGGGCCGACGAAGCACAGTGCGCGACGGTGAAATGCGCGCCCGGCAACAGAGGAGGACGCACGTGCTGGATCCGCGGGATCTGTACACGCTCGCCGAGGAGCAGCCGGAAGAGGGCCAGCTCGACCGGCCGGTACTGGTGCACGCCCTCGGCGGATTCATCGACGCAGGTAACGCCGGCCGGCTCGCGGGTGAGCACCTGCTGAGCTCGCTGGAGCACCGGGTCCTGGCCACCTTCGACGTGGACCAGCTGTACGACTACCGGGCCCGTCGTCCCCCGATGACGTTCATGGAGAACCACTGGGAGAGCTACGAGGCTCCGCAGCTCATCCTCGAAGAGGTCAAAGACGTTCAGGGCCGCAACTTCCTGATGCTGACCGGCCCCGAGCCGGACATCCAGTGGGAACGGTTCGTCGCCGCGGTCTCCGAACTGGTGGACCACTACGACGTGCGCCTGACCATCGGCATCCACGCCATCCCGATGGCCGTGCCGCACACCCGGCCCTCGGGGATGACCGCGCACGCCACCCGCAGCAATCTGATCAGCATCAAGAACACCTGGTCGGGCAATGTGCAGGTGCCGGGTAACGTGGCCGGTCTGCTGGAGTTCCGGCTCGGGCAGGCGGGCAAGGACGCGGCCGGCTTCGCCGTGCACGTGCCGCACTACCTCACCCAGGCCGAGTTCCCGGACGCGGCGGTCGCCCTGGTGGACGCGGTGGCCGACGCGGCCGATCTCACCCTGCCCACCGGCTCGCTGATCGAGGCGGGCATCGAGACCCGGGTGGCGATCGAGGAGCAGGTGTCCGGCCAGCCCGAGGTGGCCGCCGTGGTCAGCGCGCTGGAACAGCAGTACGACGCCTACGTGGCCGGTGAGGGCAACGCCCTTCCGCTGGCTGACGGCCCGGGCGAGTTGCCCACGGCCGATGAACTGGGTGCCGAGCTGGAGCGCTTCCTGGCGGAGGAGAACGACCGCAAGGGCCGCGGCGACGTCTGATCAACGGCGGATCGACGCCTGGGCGACGGCTCAACGACGTCGGAGGCGACCTGGATCGATGACGGTGTGGTCGGGCAAGGTGACCGCCCGTCGCGATCTGGGTAGTCTGCCGGTGTTTGATCGGTGATTTCTGCACCTTTCGGGGAGTTCGTGATGGGCATCGACAGCACGTGGATCAAGGCGAGCGGCGCCGAGGACAGCGACGAGTTCGTCGAGATGCGCCGCATCGACGGCATGATCGAGGTCCGCTACTCCAAGGACGGCGAGACCGGCGACGTCCTGTCGTTCACGCCCGCCGAGTGGGACGCCTGGCTGGACGGGGCCAAGAAGGGCGAGTTCGACCACCTCGTGCAGTAGGCGAAACAACAACAACGGACGTCGGTGGGCCCGCCGCTGCGCACCCACCGGTGTCCGTCCCCGGCTCTCAGTTCGTGGGCACCTGTTTTCGGGGCCAGAGCTTCAGCGTGCTGCTGCGGCTGAAGGCGACCAGGGTGATCATCAGGATCGACAGGCCGAACGCGAATCCGCCCACCACGTCGGTGAGGTAGTGCACGCCCAGGCCGAGCCGGTCCAGGGCGACCAGCAGCACGAACCCGAAAGCCCCGGCCCACAGCGCGATCCGGGCCCCGAGGCGGTGCAGGGCGTGGCCGTCCGCAGGCAACCGCAGGTGATGACGCAGGCTGGGATCCAGCAGCACCACGACGATGCCCGCGAACAGCACCGCGTTGGTGGTGTGCCCCGACGGGAAGCTGGCTCCGGCCGCCAGGTAGATCGGCTCCGGCAGGTCCGGCCGGGCCCGATCGACCAGGAGCTTGATCAGCGCGTTCAGGACCCCGCCGACCGCCAGCGTGGCGACCATCCAGGCCACCGCCCGCCGGGCGCCGTGCCGCCAGAGGATGAAGGCGGGGATCAGGAACACCGCCCGCAGCACGAACGGCTCGGTGGCATGGCCCAGCACCTTGAGCGTGTGCTCCAGCCAGCTGCGGTCCACCACGTAGCCGTGCAGCCCGGTGGCCACCTCGTTGTCGATCTCGGGCACACCGGGCAGGCCGGTGGCCACCAGCACCATCACGAGGACGAACCCACCGAGCAGGGCGGTGCCGAGGAACAGCAGCACTCCGGCCAGGACCAGCCGCCCTTCGTGGTCCGAAGGATCGTCTCCGGCCAGATCGTCAGGCTGCGACGCCGGCTCGGCAGGCAGGCCGGCCGGGTGCGGGTTCCTGGCCGGGCTCATCTGCCCGTGGTGGTCGTCATCCTGGCTGTTGCTCGTCAAACCTGCTCCGATCCTTCGCCCACCTCGGCGGCCGCTCCCGCTTCGGCCTCGTGGTCCTCTTCTTCTTCGACGATGTGGTGGCTGCGAACAGTTCCGATGGTGTCCGCCTCGGCCGCCGGCTTGTCCGGCCGATGAGCCAGGACCCGGGCGAACCTCAGGGCCAGGCCGGCCGGGTAGCGAGGTGAGCGCTGCACCCCGTCGAAGGCGATCTCGACCACCAGCTCGGGACGCACGTGCACCACCCACTTGAGCTCGCGCTCGGCCAGGCTCTGCAGCTTCTCGGTCTGCCAGGCCAGCATCTGGTCGGTCAGGCCCTTGAACGTCTTGCCGAGCATCACGAAGCCGCCGGGCGGGCCGTACTCACCCTCCGGGTCGCGGGCGCCCAGATGCAGGTTGGACAGCTTGCCGGTGCGCCGCCCGTGACCCCACTCGGCGGCCAGCACCACCAGGTCGAGCGTGATCCGGGGCTTGACCTTGACCCAGCCGGCCCCGCGCCGGCCCATCGTGTAGGCAGAGGCCAGCGACTTCACCACCACGCCTTCGTGACCGCGGGCCAGCGTGTCGGCCGCGAACGCCTCGGCCCGGGCCACGGCGGCTTCGTCCGAGGGGTCCTCGACCACGTGCCGCGGCACCACGAGTTCGGGTGCCGCCGCCTCCAGCCGGGTGCGGCGGCCGGAGCTCGGCAGATCGATCAGGTCGTCGCCGTCGACGTGCAGGGCGTCGAACAGGGTCAGGCCGAGCGGTGTTGCGGCCCGGGCCTTCTCGACGTCGCGCCGGGCCACCCGGGCCGAGGTGATCTGGAACGGGGCCGGGCGGCCGGAGGCGGTGCTCGCGATGACCTCGCCGTCGAGAATGGCGGCCGACAGGTCGAGCCCGCGCACCGCGTCGACCACCTCGGGCACACGGGCTGTGATGTCGTCCAGGGTGCGGGTGAACACCGAGACCTCGTCGGCCTGCCGGTGGATCTGGACTCGCACCCCGTCGAGCTTCCATTCCACGCCGGCCGGGCCGGTCTTGCTCAGCGCGGCACCCATTTCCGGGGCAGGCGCGGCGAGCATCGGGGCCAGGGCCCGCCCGACCGACAACTGAAAGGCGTTCAGGGCATCGGCGCCGCCCTCCAGCGCCGCGGCAGCCACGTCCGGCAGATCGCCGTGCACGGCCAGCGCTCGCCGCACCGCAGCCAACGGAACCTCGGCCGCCTTGGCCACCGCGTCCACGATCAGCCCGGCGGCCGCTCCTTGCCGCAGTTCACCGGAGATCAGCCCGGTCAGCAGGCGCTGCTCCTGAGCGGTGGCCGAGGCCAGCAGCGTGGTGACGATGACCTGCCGCTCGGTGGCGGACCCGGGACCGGTGAGCAAAGAGGCCCGGGCCAGCGAATCGTCCACTGATCGAACTGTGAGCGTGGACTCGGGAGCCGGCGGGGGAGCGGAGCGCAGGGAGGCCCAGCCCAGACCGGTGCGGCGCTGGAACGTGCGACCGGACAACCAGGCCGCCACCACCGGGGCGTCACGACCCGAGGCCTGACGCAGGCAGGCCGCCAGCAGCGCGATCTTGTCGCGCCGGGCGGAGGCGGCCGAGACGGCCTCGGAGGCCGCCGCGATCTCGGAGAGAAGCACGGGACCACTCTGCCGGTGACCACCGACAAGAACACTTCGACGAGTCCGTTCAGCTCTCGCGAACGGTTCCCACCCCGTCCACCGCCGCGACCGCGAAGCGCCGGGTCACCCGGACCGCCTCGAGCATCCGCCGATCGTGCGAGACCAGCAGCAGCGTGCCGTTGAACGACTCCAGGGCCTGCTCCAGCTGCTCGATCGCGGGCAGGTCGAGGTGGTTGGTGGGCTCGTCCAGCACCAGCAGATTCACCCCGCGGGCCTGCAGCAGCGCCAGCCCCGCGCGGGTGCGCTCGCCCGGCGACAACGTGCCCGCCGGGCGCAGCACGTGCCGGGCGCCGAGGCCGAACTTGGCCAGCAGCGTGCGCACTTCGGCATCGGGCCAGTCCGGGACCTGTGCGCCGAGGGCCCGGGCCACCGTGTCGTCCCCGGTGAAGGCGGAGCGGGCCTGGTCGATCTCGCCGACCACGACCCCCGACCCCAGCGAGGCTCGTCCGGCAACCGGCTCCACCCGTCCCAGCAGCAGTGAGAGCAGAGTGGTCTTGCCCGAGCCGTTGGGACCGGTGATCGCGATCCGGTCGGCCCAGTCGATCTGCAGGGTGAGCGGGCCCAGCCGGAACTCGCCGCGCTGCACCACCGCCTGGTCGAGGGTGGCCACCACCGAACCGGAACGGGCCGCGGCCGCGATCTCGAACTTCAGCTGCCATTCCTTGCGCGGTTCCTCGACCACGTCCAGGCGCTCGATCATCCGCTGCGTCTGCCGGGCCTTGGCGGCCTGCTTCTCGGCCGACTCGGCGCGGAAGTTGGGGACGAACTTGTCGTTGTCGGTGGCCTTGCGCCGGGCGTTGCGCACGCCCTTGTCCATCCAGTTGCGCTGGGTACGGGCGCGTTCCTCCAGGCCGGACTTGGTGTCGGCGTACTCCTCGTAAGCCTCCCGGGCGTGCCGCCGGGCCACCTCACGCTCTTCCAGATAGGCCTCGTAGCCACCGCCGTAGACGCTGACCTGCTGCTGGGCCAGGTCCAGCTCGACCACCCGGGTCACCGTGCGGGTCAGGAACTCCCGGTCGTGGCTGACCACCACCACGCCGGAGCGCAGTTCGGTGACGAAGCGCTCCAGCCGGGCCAGGCCGTTCAGGTCCAGGTCGTTGGTGGGCTCGTCCAGCAGGATCACGTCGTAGCGGCTGAGCAGCAGCGAGGCCAGTGCGGCGCGGGCCGCCTGGCCGCCCGAGAGCGCGCTCATCAACGTGTCCAGGCCCCCGACCAGCCCGGTGGCCAGCCCGATCTCGGTGGTGACCTGCTCGGCCCGCTCGTCGAAGTCCGCGGCGCCGAGCGCGAGCCAGCGTTCCAGCGCGACCGAGTAGGCGTCGCCGTCCCCGCCGTTGGCCAGAGCCTCTGCGGTGGCGTCCATCTCGGCCTGCGCAGCGGTGATCCCGCAGCGCCGGGAGAGGAACTCCAGCACGGTCTCGCCGGCCCGCCGTTCGTGCTCCTGCGGCAGGTAGCCCACGGTGGCCTGTTCCGGGCTCAGTGAGACCTGGCCGGCCTCGGCCTCGCCCAGACCGGCCAGGATCTTCAGCAGGGTGGACTTGCCGGCGCCGTTGGCGCCGACCAGTCCCACCACATCGCCGGGCGCGACCACCAGGTCGAGACCGGTGAAGAGCTGACGGTCACCGTGCCCGGCGGCGAGGTCGCGGGCGAGCAGGGTTGCAGACATGACCCAGAGGATGTTTCATCCTGGGCCGCAACTCAAGCCGATATCAGGCGTAGGCCCGCGGCAGCGCCCGCGGGCTGCCGGAGGGCACGATCTCCTTGCCCAGCGGGGCCAGGGCGACCAGCGCCAGCTTGATGTTGGCCCAGCCGAACGGGATCCCGATGATGGTCAGGCACAGGCCGACGCCGGTGACCACGTGACCGATCGCGATCCACACCCCGGCCAGCACGAACCACAGCACGTTACCGATGAACGACGGCGTGCCCGCGTCGTGCTGCGCCACGATGGTGCGCCCGAACGGCCAGAGCACGAACCCGGCGATCCGGAACGAGGCGATGCCGAACGGGATGGTCACGATCAGCACGAACATGATCAGCCCGGCGACGGCGTACCCGATGGCCAGCCAGAGCCCGACGAACAGGAACCAGATCACGTTCAGGACGAAGTTGATCGCGTCCACGGCGAGCCCTCAGCTTTCTTGGTCTGTTGTGACAAAACCTCCACAGGTCCCAAACGAGACAGGACCCGTGGAGGTTGCACCGACGTCCCAAGTTCTAGTGGGACGTGCTGACCGGCTTGCCCTTCTCCTGGCCGATCGCGCCCAGCAGCTCGTCGAACCAGGGCTGCGCGGTGTCGAACGGCTTGCCGCCCCTGATCCGCGGGAACTCGATCGCCCGGAGTTTGTCGCCCTGTTCCTCGTCGTGCCCGATCACCCCGCTGACCCCCTCCAGCGCGCTCTGCACGGCCAGGTCCACGCAGCCCTTGATCAGGTGCAGGTCCTGGGCGTTGGCGGCGGCCGAGCGGGAGAAGTAGCCGCTCTTCTGGACCAGCACCTTCTCGGCGCCGACCTTCTCGGCGAACTGCTTGGCGAACCACTGACCAGGGTTGATGGTGTCCAGCTTGACGTGCCCGAACGCGTCCCGGTCGGGCTCCTCGCCCTTGGCGATCAGCTCGGCCACGATCGAGTCCACCCCCGCCCCCTCGGACAGGAAGATGTTGACCGCACCGACCTCGTCCATCTGCTTGCGCAGCCGGGTGGCCTCGGCGTCCAGGTCGATGTCGAGCTCCGGGACGAACACCGCGTGCACGTCCCAGGAGCGGATGTCGTTGCCGAACCCGGCGTACTGCTGCTGGGTGACCCACTCGCGGTACTTGGCCGCGGTGGCCGCGGTCAGCCAGCCGCAGTTACGGCCCATCACCTCGTGCACGATCAGCATCCGCAGGTTCGAGGAGTGCTCGGCGACGATGTTGCGGGCGTAGATCGCGCCCTGCTCGGCCGCCGTGTAGGCGCCCAGGCTCTGGCGGATCGGCACCACGTCGTTGTCGATCGTCTTGGGCAGGCCCACCACGGTCAGCTCGTAGCCGTTGCCGTGCAGGTAGGCGGCCAGGTCGGCGGCGGTGGTGTTGGTGTCGTCACCGCCGATGGTGTGCAGGACGTCCACGCCGTCCTTGGTCAGCTGTTCCGCGGCGACCTTGAGCGGGTCCTGGCCCTCCTGGACCAGACCGCGCCTGACGCAGTCGGCCACGTTGGTCAGCTTGACCCGGCTGTTGCCGATCGGGCTGCCACCGAACTGGTGCAGCCGATGGGCGTTCTGGCGGATCTCGGGGGTGACCTGGAGGTAGTCACCGGCCAGCAGGCCGGCGTAACCGCTGCGGTAGCCGATCAGCTCCACCTCGGGGGCTATCTCGGTGTACCGCTCGATCAGCCCACCGACGGCGGAGGACAGGCAGGGGGCCAGACCACCTGCGGTGAGCAGTGCGACACGACGTACGGACATGGCTCGGGCTCCCGTGCAAACCGGACGGCAATTGGCGCTGCCACAGTATCCGGGGACCTTCGCCCCGTCCGGGATCAGGCCTTCGGGCCGGACACGCTGGGCGGTGCGACGGTAGCGAATCGTGACATTAGTCTCAGGTGATCGGTTCGCCGGGATGAAACACGGGCGAATATTTTGTCGTTTATCGGCGGGTGGTCCACCGGTTCTGGCGCTCGGTGCCGAAACATGGGCCCATGTAGATCGCGCACAGCAACGACCGGAATACTACGGAACGCCCGGTAAGAGATACGGACCGTCGCCGGGACGGCGACGGCAGCCCGACCAGGAGGTGGGCCCCATCAGTTCGTCCGACGCCCACCAGGCCGATCTTCCCCACACCCTCGACGCCGCGCTCGTCCCCTTGGCCGACGCCGGACCCGGCGCCCACCGGCGCTGGAGCTCCGCGGCGGTGCTGGACGCGCGGGCCGACTGGGTGGTGCGGGCCCAGGACGGGCTCGCCGAGGACGTGCTGGCCGAGGTGGAACAGGCACTGCGCTCACCGATCGAGCCGAGGGCGCACGCCGCCGCCCTCTTCGTCCAGGCCCTGAGCCTGATGACGCTCGGCGAGACGTCGATCGGCACCATGGTCGCCCGCGAGCTGGTCGCGTTCTGCCGGGACACCGGGAACGCGGCCGGCGCGGTGCAGGCCCGCGCTCTGCTCGTGGAACTGCTGCGCCGCGAGGGGCAGCGCGAGCAGGCGGTGGAACAGCTGGCCCACGCCACCGCTGCGGCGGACGGCCTGAAAGACCTCCTTGACGAGGATGTGCAGACGGCGCTGGGGGCGTTGCTCCTGGCGCACCGGATGACCGGGGTCACCGAGGGCGAGCAGGAGGTGCAGCGCCGGCTGGCCTCCGTGGAGCAGCATCTGCCTCGCCACCAGCAGGTCGCCCGCCTGAGCAATCTGGCCTTCGGGTACGCCGAGCGCGGCGTACGTGCGGCTCACCGGCCTCCCTTCACGGCCGGGCGGGACCAGTTGGACGAGGCGGTGGCGGCGATCGGCCGGGCCGCCGCGATCGACAACGGGCACACCTTCCGGGTGGTCGAACTGGAACATCAGGTGCTCAGCGCGCTGCCCGACGCCATGCTCGGTGACCCCGCCAAGGCACTGGCCCACCTGACCGAGACGCCCGGGGTACGCGATGCGCTGGAACGCGGTCCGCAGGCTGCTTCCGCGCAGGTGTTCTGGGCGATCGGCGTGATCCGATCGCTGGTCCGGCTGGAGCGGGCCGAGGAAGGGGTGACCCTCGGGCGGCGGGTGCTGGCGATGTCGCACGAGCACCCGGTGGAGATCGAGCGGCAGGTGCTGGCGTACGAGGTGATGCTGGCCGAGCAGGCGCTGGTCACGCTGCCGGGCAGCGGCACGGTGGAGTACCTGACGCTGGCGGCGCGGCGCGAGGACGAGACTGCGCTGCTGCTGAACGCCTTGTTCCGGGCGCGGGTGGACTTGTTGCGGGGCGCGGACGAGCGGCGGGTGCTGGCCCGGGCGGCGCGGCTGGATCCGCTGACCAACCTGGTGAACCGGCGCGGGGGAGCGGATGCCATCTCCGAGGCGGCGGTCATGCCCGCCGGGGAGCCGGTGGCGTTGCTGCTGATCGACCTGGACGGCTTCAAGGAGGTCAACGACTCGCAGGGACACCTCGCCGGTGACCAGGTGCTGCAGGAGGTCTCGGCGGCGTTGCGGACCGCGGCGCGGCTGGAGGACGTGGTGGCGCGCTGGGGTGGTGACGAGTTCGTGGTGGTGGCGGCGCTGGACGAGGGGCGGGCGCAGGCACTGGCCCAGCGATTGCTGGAGACCATTCGCAACTGCCCGCATTCGGCGCAGGCCCGGGTCAGCGCAAGTATCGGGATCGCGGTGCGGACGGCGGCGATCGAAGAGCAGGAGTGGCTGCGGCGGGCGGATGAGGCGATGTACACAGCCAAGCGGGCCGGGGGTAACTCCGCAGTCGGGGGATAGGGCCTGTCCTGCGGATCTTTGCCTACTGCGGGGCACCCGGGACGCCGTCTGGACGCGTCCGGCGTGGCCCCACGCAAAACCATTGCGAGGGGCCCCACCGGCCACGCCCAGCCGACGCCCCGGGCACCTCCTCGCTACGGCCATGATCCACAGGACAGGCCCTAAGAGCACTACTTATGGACGTTCGTCTCCCCGTTCGGGGTCCACGCCGGTAGCGATCGGTGAGGCGAGCGTCCATTTGTCGGATCTCTGCGCGCTACTGGACCCTGTGGACGAGAAGTCACCACCCTTTGGGCCGATGTAGCCGTCCTGCCCCCGCGACGACGTCTCTGCTGTGGAAACGGCCCCTCTGGAGCCGGCCGCGGCCGCCTTGGCCCCGGCCGGGCGGAAACAGCGCACCTCGGCCTTCCTGACCGCTGCGCTGGCGGCCTGCCTGGTCCTGCTCTTCGCCTTGTCGCTGGTGTTCGCCTCCGACCAGAGCGGGCGCTGGATGCGCGGCGGGGCATCGTCCATGAACCCGGCGCTGCCGCAGGACGTGGCCACCGCTCCGCTCGCAGCCCCGGCCCCGGCTCCTTCCGGCACAGGCGGTTTCAAGCTGCTCGAGCTGCAGGACGACGGCTCGCAGGTACCGGTGCGCTGGGATCCCTGCCGTCCGGTGCACTACGTGGTGCGGGCCGAAGGGGCGCCGCAGGGTGGGGCACTGGCGGTGTGGCGGGCGGTGAAGGAGATCGAGCGGATCACCGGGCTGCGCTTCGCCTACGACGGTGAGACCACCGAGCGGCCTACCGTGAACCGGCCCGCGCACAACCCCGAGCGCTACGGAAACCGCTGGTCCCCGGTGCTGGTCGCGTGGACCGATCCGGCCGAGTACCCGCACATGACCGGGTTCGCCGGGCTGGCTGGGCCGGACGCGGTCTCAGGGACTGCGCCCGGGCACCGCCGGTACGTCAGCGGCGTGGTCTACCTCAATCGGCAGCACCTTTCCGAGGTGGCGAGCTGGGCCGACGGACAGGAGCGGATGGACGCCGTGGTGCTGCACGAGTTCGGTCACCTGGTCGGCCTGGACCACGTGGACGACCCGGCGGAGCTGATGTACCGCACACCGACCGCGCGCCCGCACAGCGACGGGTTCGAGCTCGGCGACCGTCGCGGGCTGGCCCGGCTCTCCGGCGGGCCCTGCTTCCGCGACTTCTGACCTCCGGCTCCCCGTGACTCACACGATCGCCGGTTTGTCCACAGGCGGCCGCCGAAACCGGTTCGGGTGGGCTGCTTCCGGGCACGATGACGGCATGTCATCCTCCGAGCTAACGGTGAACCAGGCCGGTCCCGCTGATCTGATCGCCTCGGTCTGGTACACGCTGGGTTTCCGACCGCTCAACAGTCTCGTGCTGATCGCGTTGCACGGCCCGCGCGGGCGGGTCGGCTCGATGCTCCGGATCGATCTGACGCCCGCCTGGTTCGGCCCGGACGGGGTGTCCGACGTGCTGGACGCCGCCGTCGAATCGGTGACCGGGCCCGGCGCAGCGGCTTTCGCCGGGGTGCCGCCCGGCTCGTCGTTCTCGCCGGGCGTGCTGCCGCTGCGGGTGGTCGCGGTGGTCGCCACCGCTGATGCCCTCATCGTGCCTGCGCCGCAGGTCATCCGGGCGTTGCCGCACCGGCTGCTGCGGGCCGGGGTGTGGGTGTACGACCTGATCGGGGTCACTCCCACCACCTACCGCTCGCTCACCTGTCCCG
Organism: Kineosporia babensis; assembly: GCF_021129305.1. Lineage (GTDB taxonomy): Bacteria > Actinomycetota > Actinomycetes > Actinomycetales > Kineosporiaceae > Kineosporia > Kineosporia babensis. The sequence continues at coordinate 68,020 of NZ_JAJOMB010000015.1, forward strand.
ACGAGGACTGCTGCCCGGCGGCCGGCCGTCCGCTGTCCGAGGTGGAGTCCAGCCGGGTGGCGGTGGCTCACGTGATGCGTGGTGAGCGGCTGGCCGACAGCGAGCACGACGTGATCGGTGACGTCGGTGAGCCGGTGGCCGAGAGTCTGGACGAGATGTCCTCCGAGGCAGACGAACTGGATCCGGCCGACGCGGACGATGCCGACGGCGGGGCCGGTGACGGGGCCGGCGACGAGGCGGCGGCGGAGCGTCGGCGGCGCCGGTGGTGGCGTACCTTCAACGCCTTGCTCGGCCGGGTCGAGGGCTGGGACACCGACCGGCTGGGAGTGGCCGAGCTCGGCGATTCCTACCTGCGCGACGCGGTGTTCGTCCGGTTGGCGGCCACACCGGGGGTCACCCGGGTGCGTCTGCTGCATCAGTTGCTGGCCGGTCAGGCGCCGCCCGACCTGACCGAGCACTGGGGCACGCTTTTCACCGGCCCGCCCGATCGTGAGCTGTTCGCCCGGGGCGAGGAGGTGCTGGCCGCGCTGGCCCGGCGGGGTACCGCGGCCGAGCGGGGGCCGGTGCTGGCGGTTCTCGCGTTGCTGGCCTGGTACCGGGGCAACGGGGTGCGCACCCGGCTGCTGATGGAACGGCTGCGGTCCGAGAACCCGGTTCTGCCGGACGAGCTGCCGCGGCTGGCCGGGCTGGTCGAGACGCTCTGTGCCACCGGGACGGCGCCGCCGTGGGTCGAACTGTCCGCCGACGGGCCAGGTTCGGGGCCGGCGGCGCAAGGGTGGGCGGGGTGACGAATCCGGCGAATCCCACCGCGGAAGTCCAGATTCTGAGACGCTCTGGGCCAACCCGGGATCGCTCGATTACTGTGCATCCCAGGTCATGAGTACCAGCACACAGCCCCGGCTTGCTGGTCGGCAACCCTCGTTCCGCGGTGGGGTGCCCCGGGTGATGACCAGGCCGTCGCACATGCGACAGCAAGCGCGGTCGACGCCAGTCGACCCGTCTCAACACCGGCGGGCCCCACAGCCTGCCAGGGCACGGGTCCCCTGTGCCCCTGAGCCTGGAGGAGTGCAGAACATGAGCACCGACTGGTCGTTCGAAACCCGGCAGATCCACGCGGGGCAGACGCCCGATGCGGCGACCGGCGCCCGCGCGCTGCCGATCTACCAGACCACCTCGTACGTGTTCGACAGCACCGAGCACGCGGCGAACCTGTTCGGGCTCAAGGAGTTCGGGAACATCTACACCCGGCTCAACAACCCCACCACCGACGTGGTCGAGCAGCGGCTGGCCAGTCTCGAGGGCGGGGTCGGGGCCCTGCTGGTGGCCTCCGGGCAGTCCGCCGAGACGCTGGCGCTGCTCAACGTCGCCGAGGCCGGCGACCACATCGTGGCCAGCCCGAGCCTGTACGGCGGCACCTACAACCTGCTGCACTACACCTTCCCCAAGCTCGGCATCGAGGTCAGCTTCGTGGCCGACCCGGACGACCTGGAGTCCTGGCGCTCCGCGGTCCGGCCGAACACCAAGGCCTTCTTCGCCGAGACCATCTCCAACCCCAAGCAGGACGTGCTCGACATCGAGGGCGTGGCCGGGGTGGCCCACCAGGCCGGGGTGCCGCTGGTGGTCGACAACACGGTGGCCACGCCGTACCTGATCCGCCCGCTGGAGTGGGGCGCCGACGTGGTGGTGCACTCGGCCACCAAGTACATCGGCGGGCACGGCGGCGCGATCGCCGGGGTGATCGTGGACGGCGGGAAGTTCGACTACGCCGCCCAGCCGGAGCGTTTCCCCGGGTTCAACCAGCCCGACCCGAGCTACCACGGCCTGGTCTACGGCCGTGACCTCGGGGTCGGCAGCCCGCTCGGGGCGAACCTGTCCTACATCCTCAAGGCCCGGGTCCAGCTGCTGCGCGACCTCGGCCCGGCGGCCTCACCGTTCAACGCCTGGGTGATCGCGCAGGGCCTGGAGACGCTGAGCCTGCGGATCGAGCGGCACGTCGAGAACGCCCAGAAGGTGGCCAACTGGCTGCAGGAGCGGCCCGAGGTGGAGTCGGTGGCCTACGCCGGCCTGCCCACCAGCCCTTGGTACGAGCTCGGCCGCAAGTACGCGCCGAAGGGCACCGGGGCGATCGTGGCCTTCGAGATCAAGGGTGGGGTGGAGGCCGGGCGCCGCTTCGTCGACGCCCTCGAGCTGCACAGCCTGGTCGCCAACATCGGCGACGTGCGCAGCCTGGTCATCCACCCGGCCAGCACCACGCACAGCCAGCTCACCGAGGAGGAACAGCGGGCCACCGGGGTCACCCCGGGTCTGGTCCGGCTGTCGGTGGGGCTGGAGAACATCACGGACATCCTTGCCGACCTCGAGGCCGGGTTCCGGGCGGCTGAGGTCGGCTGAACATATGAGTACGCAGGAGGTTTCCGTGCCCGCCGTGCCGCCGGCATCCGGCGCCTGGCGGGCCGGGGATCCCCGCGGGGGACGCCGGTTCGCCCAGATCGGGGACATCTCGCTCGAGCGCGGTGGTGTGCTCGAGAACGTCCAGATGTCCTACGAGACCTGGGGCACCCTCTCGCCCACAGGGGACAACGCGGTGCTGGTGCTGCACGCCCTCACCGGCGACAGCCACGTGGTCGGCGAGGCCGGGCCCGGGCACCCCACCGCCGGTTGGTGGAACGGGCTGATCGGCCCGGGCCGTGAGCTCGACACCGACCGCTGGTTCGTGGTCGCCCCCAACGTGCTCGGTGGTTGCCAGGGCAGCACCGGTCCCTCCAGCCCGGCCCCCGACGGCCGTCCCTACGGCAGTCGCTTCCCCTACCTGACCGTGCGCGACCAGGTCGCCGCCGAGCGGGCCCTGGCCGATCAGCTCGGCATTCGCAGCTGGGGCCTGGTGGTCGGCGGCTCGATGGGCGGGATGCGGGCCCTGGAGTGGGCGGTGATGGAGCCGGACCGGGTGGAGCGGCTGTACGTGCTGGCCTCCACCGCGGCCGCCACCGGAGACCAGATCGCCTGGTGCTCGCCGCAGCTGATGGCGATCCGCAGCGACGCCAACTTCCGCGGCGGCGACTACTACGACGCGGGTCCGGGCCGTGGGCCGCACGCCGGTCTCGGGGTGGCCCGCCGGATCGCGCACACCACCTACCGCTCCGAGGCGGAGCTGAACCTGCGCTTCGGCCGGCTGCCGCAGCAGGGCGAGAACCCGCTGGGGGGCGGCGGCCGGTTCGCAGTCGAGTCGTACCTGGACCATCACGCCACCAAGCTCACCCACCGCTTCGACGCCAACTCCTACCTGGTGCTCTCCCAGACGATGAACGCGCACGACGTGGGCCGGGGCCGGGGCGGGGTGGCCGCCGCGCTGGGCCGGGTCACCGCCCGCACCGCGATCGCCGCGATCTCCAGCGACCGGCTCTACACCCCCGAGCAGAGCGCCGAGATCGCCGCGGGCATCCCCGACTGCGCTCCGCTGCGGGTGATCGACTCGCCCTACGGTCACGACGGCTTCCTGGTCGAGATCGAGCGGGTGGGGGAGATCCTGACCGAGTTGCTGGGTGAACCGGCTCAGGCTGAGCTCGCCGCGCGCTGAGCACCCCCTGCGGTGAACCCCGCCTACGGCCGCAGGACCAGGATCACCGCCCGGAAATCGCCGCGGATCTGCCCTTCCGAACGCAATCGGGGCCGGGCTACCGAACCCGAAGCACGTCAATGGCTGCGCGCCAGGACCGACGGCTTCGCCGTCGCCCACCGACCCACCCGGCACCCTCGGTGACCGGCCGCCGCCCCACCCGGCCACAACGTCCGTTGCTTCTCAGGACAGTCCTAGAGACCCGACCTGACCAGCAGCACCTCGCGGATCGCGGTGAGCAGCACCGGCCATGAGCTCGCGAACGCGGAATGCAGCTCGCGATCCGCCACCTCGTCCAGCTCCACCCACTCCAGGGCATCGCTCTCCGGCGTTACGTCCGTCACCGTCAGCGCGTCGTCGGCCAGACCGATCACGTACGTATAGGCCCAGTTTCCGTGGTCGGTGCCCACCAGCTCCCGGGCAACCGTTACCAGATCGGGCTCCACCTCGGCCTCTTCCGCCGCTTCGCGCAGCGCGGCCTCGGCTACAGTCTCGTGACTGTCCCGGGCGCCACCCACCAGGCCCCACGTACCGCCCTCGTGCGTCCAGGCAGCACGCAACTGAAGCAGCACCCGCGGGCGCGTGCCCGTCCGCACCAGGGCCAGGCCGGCTGCGCCGTGCAGACCCCAGTGCCGATGGCCGCAATCGCAGTGCACCCATCCGTTGCCATCGCCGCCGGCCATGGGGTTCACCGTACTTTCGCCACCGGCGGTCGGTGCCCCTGGGGTGGGCAGTGAGGTAACGTCCCAGGCAGGAGGTTTCCTATGCCAGTACTGGTCGGATTTGTGCCCACGACCGAGGGCCGGGCCGCGCTGCGGCGCGCCGTCGAGGAGTGCCGCCTGCGCCGGACCCGTCTCATCGTGGTCAGTTCCGAGCAGACGCCGGCCGAGAACTACGGGGCCCGCCGGCCGGCGCTCGAGGCCTCCGAAGCAGAGGTCCGTTCGATCTGCGCCGAACTGGGCCTGACCGAGCCCGAACTCGAGATCCGCTGGATCCGGGACGCCTACGAGCCGGCCGACGACGTCCTGGCGGTGGCCGAGGAGACCGACGCCGAGCTGATCGTGATCGGCCTGCGCCGGCGTACCGGGGTGGGCAAGCGGATTCTGGGCGGCAGCGCCCAGCGCATCCTGCTCGACTCCTCCTGCCCGGTGCTGGCGGTCAAGATCGACCAGCGCGCCCCGCTCGACGACTCCGGCCACGACGGCGAGGTGTTCACCCTCTCGGTGAGCAGTGTCGACGAGCACCAGAGCATCCGTTGAGCACGATCCGCCTGGCCCAGTCGGCCTCGGCCGACGATTTGCTCGGCCGTGACCCGTTCGCCCTGCTGACCGGCATGCTGCTGGATCAGCAGGTGCCGATGGAGAAGGCCTTCGCCGGGCCCCGGCTGATCGCCGACCGGCTGGGCACCGACGGCCTGGACCCGCGGACGGTGGCCGAGGCCGATCCCGACGCCTTCATCGCGATCATGACCGGCCCGCCCGCGGTGCACCGCTACCCCCGCTCGATGGGCGCCCGGGTGCAGGACCTGGCCCGGGCGGTGCTCGAGCAGTACCAGGGGGACGCCTCGCTGATCTGGCAGGACGTGGCCACCGGGGCCGAGCTGTACAAGCGGCTGAACGCGCTGCCGGGGTACGGGCCGCAGAAGGCCAAGATCTTCGTTGCGCTGCTGGGCAAGCAGGTGGGGGTCTGCCCGCAGGGGTGGCGCCAGGCGGCCGGTGACTACGGGCTGGAGGGCTTCCGCTCGGTGGCCGACGTGGTCGACGACGACTCGCTGCTGAAGGTCCGCGACTACAAGAAGTCGGTCAAAGCGGCGGCGAAGGCGGCCCGGGCCTGAGCACCGGGTAGTCACAAAAACGTCACGTCCGCGTGGCGTGAGGTTATTCCGGTGGCCGGTCGAGCAGTAGGCCGTACGCTGGAGGTTGCGGCATGTTTAGCCAACCTGCCAGCAGTTATGCCACAATGAACAGTTGACTGGGCTTGACTCTCAACATCACCGGCGCTAACTGGGCATCATCGGGGCCCTTCCTGCGTTGAGTAACAGGGTCGCCCACTCACTTCAGACGTAATTTTCAAGCCGCAGTTCGACAGCACAGCGTGCCCTCACGGGTGCGCTGGCTCACGACGAAAGGTAGTCCGTGTCGTCGGTTCCGTCCCCCCGGCCTCTCCCGCCCGAGTTCGGTCATCCCGCGCTCCAAGAGCTGCTTCGCCTCGGCTCGACCCGAGGCTCCGTCGACGCCGCCGCGGTGCGCGTCGCCTGCGAGGAGGCGGCCGTCCCGATGGCGCGCATGCGTCCCGTCCTCCGCGCTCTCGACGACGCGGGCGTCGTGATCGAGGTCCCGCAGGAGGCCAAGACCTCGCGGCGGGCCGTCGCGGCCACCGCGTCCCGGGTCACCGCGGCCACCGCGAAGACCCCGGCCAAGCCCAAGCCGGCCCCGGTCACCACCACCACGACGGCGGCCGCTGCGGCCCCCGCCGAGGGTGAGCCGGCCGCCGCCCCGGCAGGCGAGGCCAAGCCCGCGGCCAAGAAGACGGTGAAGAAGACCGTCAAGAAGGCCGTGGCCAAGAAGACCGCCAAGCCCAAGGACGGCGCCGACACCGACGGTGACGACACCGAGGACGGCGACATCGAGGACGTCGAGATCGGCGACGGTGACCTCGAGGAGGTCGAGGTCGAGGTCGAGGACACCGACTCGGACGACTCCGACACCGAGGACTCGGACGACGAGGGCGACGAGGCCGCCGCGCCCGCCGCCAAGGAAGGCGCCGCTGCTCCGGCCGCCGGTGCGCCCGCCGCCCCGGCCAAGGAGGAGGAAGGCGCGTTCGTCCTGTCGAACAACGACGACGACGACGCTCCGGCCCAGCAGGTCATGACGGCCGGCGCCACCGCCGACCCGATCAAGGACTACCTGAAGCAGATCGGCAAGGTCGCCCTCCTCAACGCCGAGCAGGAGGTCGAGCTCGCCAAGCGGATCGAGGCCGGCCTGTTCGCCGAGGAGCGGCTGAACTCCGGCGAGAAGATGGAGCCGAAGAACCGCCGCGAGATGCAGTGGATCGCGGAGGACGGCCGCCGGGCCAAGAACCACCTGCTCGAGGCCAACCTGCGGCTGGTCGTCTCGCTGGCCAAGCGCTACACCGGTCGCGGCATGCAGTTCCTGGACCTGATCCAGGAGGGCAACCTGGGTCTGATCCGCGCGGTCGAGAAGTTCGACTACACCAAGGGCTACAAGTTCTCCACGTACGCCACCTGGTGGATCCGGCAGGCGATCACCCGGGCCATGGCCGACCAGGCCCGCACCATCCGGATCCCGGTGCACATGGTCGAGGTCATCAACAAGCTGGCCCGCGTGCAGCGCCAGATGCTCCAGGACCTGGGCCGCGAGCCCACCCCGGAGGAGCTGGCCAAGGAACTCGACATGACCCCGGAGAAGGTCATCGAGGTGCAGAAGTACGGCCGTGAGCCGATCTCGCTGCACACTCCGCTCGGTGAGGACGGCGACAGCGAGTTCGGCGACCTGATCGAGGACTCCGAGGCGGTCGTCCCGGCCGACGCGGTGTCGTTCACCCTGCTGCAGGAGCAGCTGCACTCGGTGCTGGACACGCTGTCCGAGCGGGAGGCCGGCGTGGTCTCGATGCGCTTCGGCCTGACCGACGGTCAGCCGAAGACGCTCGACGAGATCGGCAAGGTCTACGGGGTGACGCGTGAGCGCATCCGGCAGATCGAGAGCAAGACGATGTCGAAGCTGCGTCACCCGAGCCGTTCCCAGGTGCTGCGCGACTACCTGGACTGAGCGGTAACGCTTCGCAACCCCTGGTCTGCTGCTGCGGACCGGGGGTTGCTTGCGTTTGCGGGCGGGGCACCGGCGAATTTGGGGACGTTCGGCGCACCTAGGGCGCGAGTGTTGCCCTTGGGTGCGGGTGCTTTGGGGGCGTTCGGCGCACCTGGGGCGCGAATGTCCACTCTGGGCGCGGGTGCTTGGAGACGTTTGTCGCACCTGGCGAGCGAAAGTGGCAGTTCGCGGCTCAAAGTCGCAGTTTTGCCGCCTGAACGAGGCTGTATTTGCAACTTTCGGCCGCTAAGTGCGACTAGGTCGTGTTTTGAAATTCCATGCCTACTGCGGGGCACCCGGGACGCCGTCTGACCGCGTCCGGCGTGGCCCCACGTAGAACACCGCTACGAGGGGCCCCACCGGCCACGCCCAGCCAACGCCCCGGGCACCTCCTCGCTACGGCAGCGAATTCCAAAACACTCCCTAGCGGCCGCGGACTGCGACATTGCGCGGATTCAGGCGGGGGAAGGGGAGCGGCGGGGCGAGCGTGGACTTCAGGCGGGGCGGGGGACGGGGCGGAGTTTGAGGTCGGCGATGAAGAGGCGGCGGGCGGCCATGAGCAGGCCGGCGCCGAGAGCCATGCCGGCCGCCATGGTGAACCACGCGGCCTGGTAGCCGGCCGAGCCCGCGATCAGGCCGAACACCAGGGGCCCCAAGGCACCGCCGGCGAAGGCTCCGGACTGGACGTAAGCAGCAGCGCTGTTGGGGCGGTCGCGGCCCAGGCGGACCACGGCGAAGAGCAGCAGGCCGGGCCAGGACCAGCCCAGAGCGAAAGCTACGAGTCCGCCCGCGACAACTACTGGCACGTTGCCCAGGGCCAGCAGCGCCAGGCCTACCGCGCCGGCGGCCATCTGCCAGGTCACCACCGGCAGATTGCGCCCGTTGCGGCGATCGGCAGCCGCGCCCACGAAAAGCCTTCCGGCGATGGCCAGAGCGCTGCAGGCGGCTACGAAAAGCCCGGCGGTAGCGGTTGGCATCCCGGAGAGATGAGCCCACTGGGGCAGGAAAGCGATCAGGGCCATGGCTGATCCGTTGGCGGTCAGCATGGCGGCGGCCGTAAGGAGAAGAGCCGGACGCGGGGCGGTTTCGGGTACCGGCGCCAAGGAATCGTCGATGGGGGAGGACGGGGTGGCAGGGGTACCTGGAACGCGGGGGATTCGGGTGGCCGAGATCAGCAGCACAACCGCGGCCAGGCCCAGAAACAGGTATGTCCAGCGCCACCCCAGCACCAGGCCGACCGCGGGCACCGCCAGACCGGCAATGAGCGCGGCGGCCGGGGGAGCAGATTGCTTGACGCCGAAGCCCAGGCCCTGACGGCCGGGCGCCACCGTCGCCGAGAGGCTGAAGTTTGCGGCCGTGGTCAGCCCGGCCTGCCCGACGCCACCGATCAGCACGAACAGCAGCAGCACCAGGTAGTGGTGGGCCAGCAGCGCGATGCCGAGCGCGCAGGACAACGTGCACGCGGCGGCCAGCAGGGTGAGCGGACGCCGGCCGTAGACCTCGCCGAACCGGGTGATCGCCACCGACACCAGCGCCCCGATGCCGAACGCGGCCGACACCAGCAGCCCCTGCGCGGCCTCGCCGAAGTGCAGGTCCTCGCGGATCAGCACCGACTGGTTGCTCAGCAACTGCAAGGGGAGCGTGCCCAGCGATGCGATCCCCGCGGCGGTGAGAGCGGCTTTGAGAAAGGACGGGCGGGCCTGGGGCGCGAGCACGAGCGGCAACCTCCGTAGATCGGTGGGAAAACCGGCTCCTCGTCGAACATCTCCTATGCTGCGGCACCGGCCGTCCATCTGTGAAATGCATATACCGGCTCAACTTGATGCGCCGTACGTATAGTCAAGGGATGGACGACCGTGACCTGCGCTGGCTGATCCTGCTGGCCGAGACCCAGCACGTCTCGCAGGCGGCCGACCAGCTCGGCGTACCCCAGCCGACCGTTTCCCGGGCCTTGGCCCGGCTCGAGGCCGAGTTCGGGGCCGCGCTGTTCGACCGGGCCGGCGGCCGGCTGCGGCTGAACCGCAGCGGTGAGCTGGCGGTGGGGCACGCGCAGCTGGTGGTGCAGGAGATCGACACCGCCAAGGAACGCATCGCCGAGCTGAACCATCCCGAGCGCGGCCTGATCCGGCTGGGGTTCCTGGCCACCATGGGCGAGTCGATCGTCCCCGATGTGCTCACCCGCTACCGGCGGCAGGCGCCCGAAGTGCGGTTCGTGCTCAAGGAGGGCCACTCCACCGACGTGGTGGAGTGGGTCCGCGAGGGCCGGGTGGACCTCGCCCTGACCGGCCGGACCCGGCCGGGGGCGGACCCGAACTGGAAAGACGTCACCTGGACGGCGATCGAGCGCCAGCGGTTGTGCCTGCTCGTACCGGCCGGACACGCCCTGGCCGCGCACTCGTCCATCGATCTGAAGCAGGCCGCCGCCGAGCAGTTCATCACCTTCTGGCCGCGCGCCGAGGTCCGCCTGCTCACCGAGCAGCTGTGCCGTCAGGCCGGCTTCACCCCCTCGGTGGCCGTGCAGACCGGAGAGGTCGCCACCGCCCGCGCCCTGGTCGCCGCCGGTCTCGGCGTCGCCGTGGTCCCGGCCCCGGCAAGCGCGCAAAGCACCGGCACGAACCCGCAAAGCACCAGCGTGGTCTACCTGCCCCTGAACAACCCCGGAGCCGAGCGACAGGTGGGTATCGCCTGGCCGACGCACGGTCAGCTGAGCCCCGCGGTGGCCCGCTTCCTGACGTTCCTGCAAGCCAACAGGGAGTAATTCTCACTACGTCCCGCGCGCCCGTGGTACGAACAGGTGTCCGGACGGTGGACAATGCGGGCATGGCCCGTCGTTCTTCCACACCACCGCCGCCTGAGGACTTCACTGAGCGGATCGTCGACATCGACGTCGAGCAGGAGATGCAGGGGGCGTTCCTCGAGTACGCCTACTCCGTCATCTACTCGCGCGCCCTGCCCGACGCCCGGGACGGCCTCAAGCCGGTGCAGCGGCGCATCGTCTACACGATGCAGGACATGGGCCTGCGCCCGGAGCGCCCGCACGTGAAGTCCGCGCGCGTGGTCGGCGACGTGATGGGCAAGCTGCACCCGCACGGCGACTCGGCGATCTACGACGCGCTGGTCCGGCTGGCCCAGGGCTTCACCATGCGCGCCCCGCTGATCGACGGGCACGGCAACTTCGGCTCGCTGGACGAGGGCCCGGCCGCCGCCCGGTACACCGAGGCCCGGCCCGCCCCGCTGACCACCGAGCTGACCAACGGCCTGGACGAGGACACGGTCGACTTCGTCCCGAACTACGACAACAGCCTGACCCAGCCCGAGGTGCTGCCCGCGGCGTTCCCCAACCTGCTGGTGAACGGGGCCAGCGGGATCGCGGTCGGGATGGCCACCAACATGGCCCCGCACAACCTGATCGAGGTGGTGGCGGCCGCGCGGCACCTGCTGAGCCACCCGAACGCCTCGCTCGAGGACCTGATGCGGTTCATCCCCGGTCCGGACCTGCCCACCGGCGGGCGGATCATCGGCCTGGAGGGCATCCGCGACGCGTACGCCACCGGCCGCGGCATCTTCAAGACCCGGGCCACCGTCAGCATCGAGAACGTCACCGCCCGCAAGCAGGGCATCGTGGTCACCGAGCTGCCGTACCTGATCGGCCCGGAGAAGGTGATCGCCAAGATCAAGGAGCTCGTGCAGGCCAAGAAGCTGCAGGGGATCTCCGACGTGGTCGACCTGTCCGACCGCGCCCAGGGCCTGCGCCTGGTGATCGAGATCAAGACCGGCTTCAACCCCGAGGCCGTGCTCGAGCACCTCTACCGGCTCACCCCGCTCGAGGAGTCCTTCGGGATCAACAACGTGGCCCTGGTCGACGGCCAGCCGCGCACCCTGGGCCTGCTGGAGCTGCTCAGCGTCTACGTCAACCACCGGATCGACGTGGTCCGCCGGCGCACCAGCTTCCGCCGGACCAAGCGCCAGGACCGGCTGCACCTGGTCGACGGCCTGCTGATCGCGATCGTCGACATCGACGAGGTGATCCGGATCATCCGCTCCAGCGACGACACCGCGATGGCCCGCGAGCGGCTGATCGCGGCCTTCGAGCTGACCCAGACCCAGACCGACTACATCCTCGAGATGCCGTTGCGCCGGCTCACCAAGTTCTCCAAGATCGAGCTGGAGAAGGAGAAGAGCGAGCTCGAGAAGGACATCGAGGAGCTCAGCAAGATCCTCTCCGACGAGAAGGTGCTGCGGAAGCTGATCTCCGGCGAGCTCGCCCAGGTCTCCAAGACCTACGGCTCCCCGCGGCGCACCGTGCTTCTGGAGGGTTCGGGCGTCGCGGTGAAGTCGGCCTCGGCCACCCCCCTGGAGGTTGCCGACTCCCCGTGCTGGGTGCTGCTGTCCTCCACCGGTCTGCTGGCCCGCACCACCAACGTCGAGCCCTTGGTGCCGGTCGACCCGGCGGAGCGTCAGGCCCACGACCTCCTGGTCTCGGCGGTGCGTACCAGCACTCGCGGGGAGGTTGCGGCGATCACCAACTTCGGCCGGATGATCCGGGTGCCGGTGGTGGACATGCCCGCGCTACCCCCGACCTCCACCGCCCCCACGTTGTCCGGCGGAGCCCCTGCCACCGAGTTCGTGACCCTGGCTAAGAACGAGCGGCTGCTCGCGCTGACGTCGCTGAACACCGAGACCGCGGGCCTGGCCCTCGGTACCGCGCGCGGCGTGGTCAAGCGGGTCACCACCGAGTACCCCGCGAACAAGGACGAGTGGGAGGTGATCGGCCTGCGCGAGGGCGACGAGGTGGTCGGCGTGGTCGACCTGCCCACCGACGAGGCCGATCTGGTGTTCATCAGCTCCGAGGCCCAGCTGCTGCGCTTCAGCGCCAAGCTGGTGCGTCCGCAGGGCCGCGCGGCCGGCGGTATGGCCGGGATCAACCTGGCCGCCGGGGCCAAGGTGGTCTGGTTCGGCGCGGTGGACCTGAACGTGAAGGACGGGGAGTGGGGGAACGTCGTGGTGACGATTTCCGGCTCCACGTCGGCGCTTCCGGGTACCCAGACCGGGGCCGGCAAGGTCACCCCGTTCGCCGAGTACCCGGCCAAGGGGCGGGCTACCGGCGGGGTGCGCTGCCACCGGTTCGTCAAGGGTGAGGACACGCTGCTGCTGGCCTGGGCGGGTCCCTCGCCGGCGTACGCGGCCGGTACGACCGGGGCAGCGGTCGAGCTCCCGGCCCCCGACCAGCGTCGGGACGGCTCCGGCGTTCCCCTGAAGAAGGCGGTCGCCGCCATTGGCGGTCCGCGGCCGGTGTTCGGGCAGACCGAATCAGAAGGCGCGGCCGAAGCCGAAGCTGACACCGAGACGCTGCCTGGGGTCTGACCTTTCAGTACCAAACTAGAGACGGTGTGGTCACCTACGAAGGTGACCACACCGTCTCTGGTTTGGGCTTCTAGTGAGCAGTGCGCCCGGCCACCGCGGCGTCGAGCAGCCCCCGCCAGACCAGACCGGTCTCGGCGTAACCGGCCGCCCGCATGACTTCCTGGTGCCAGGCCGCGGTGTTCAGCGATTCGGTGTGGTTGTCGCCCCGGCGCTCGGCGTAGAAGGCGTCGCGCTCGGCGGTCGGGCCGGACAGCGCGGGGTCGGCGCGCAGCAGATCCCACCAGGCTTCCCAGCTGAGCACGCCGGAAGACCAGCGCTGGTGGCGGGTGCGCCGCTCCACCTGAGCGAAACCGTTGGTCAGGGAGGACAGTCCCGGGTCCGGCATGTAGTCGGCGTTGATGAATACCCCGCCCGGCCGCAGCAACGTACGGGCCTCGGCGTAGACCCCGGCCACACGCTCGGAGGGGAGCCAATGCAGCGCGGTAGCCGTAAGCACTGCGTCAAAGGGGGCAGGGCCCACCGCGGAAGTCAGGTTGGCCGGCCAATCAGAAGCGCCGAGGTCTACGGCCGCAACCTGCACTCGGGTGTCGTTGGCGAAGGTGCCCCGGGCGATCGCGAGCAGCGCGGCATCAATGTCGAGGACGACGGTGGTGGCCTTGGGGAAACGGTCCAGCACCCGGCGGCTGATCGAACCCGTACCCCCAGCCAGGTCGAGCACCCGAGGGGTGAGTTCGCTGGCGGGCCCGGCCTCGCCCTCCCCGTCGGCGAGCAGCGAGGCTTCCACCGCGTCGAGCATGGCGGCGAACCGCTCCTCCCGGTCGGGCAGGTAGGCCTCCTGTTGCGCATCCCACTGCTGCTGCCAGGCCTCCCAGTCGGTGCCGCCGCTGATCCCGGTAGTGGTGCTCTCACCCATGGCCGATCCCCTCGCCTGTAATGGTCTGTCTGGCCGACTGATCATTACGGTAGCCCGTGCCCTGTAAGCTGCACAAGTGGATACAGCCGCTTACGCACAACGAGCTGTCGACCTGGTGAACGCACCCCTGGGCACCGAGGACGACCTGCGTGCCTATCTCGGCGACCGGGCCTGGATGGTGGAGGCGGTCCGGGCCGCGGATGTCAGCCTGCTGCAGGAGTTCCGGGCCCGGCTGGCCGAAGTGGCCGATGCCTCGGCGGCCCGCGACGGAGCCACCACGGTGGCCAAGCTCAACGGGCTGCTGGCCAGGCATCCGATCCGGCCGGTGATCTCGGGGCACGACGAGAACAGCTGGCACCTGCACGTCTATGACGAGGACGCTTCGGTCAGCGAGACGGTCTGTGCCGAGGCGCTTTTCGGTCTGGCCATGCTGATCTCCGACCACGGCGCCACCAAGATCGGCCGCTGTGCGGCGACCGGCTGCAGCAACGCGTTCATCGACACCTCGGCCAACTCCTCGCGCCGGTTCTGCTCCACCCGCTGCAGCACCCGGATGAACGTCGCGGCCCTGCGGGCCCGCAAAAAGGCGAGCAAAAGCGAGTGAGGACGTCCCTGGGCCCGAGCGCAGGGACGTCCTCAATCAGGGCCTGTCCTGGTTGGTTCTAGAACTGGACCACGTTGCGGTTGGAGGCCTTGGCCTGGACCAGCGCCCGGTCGGCGCGGTCCAGCAGCAGTTCCGGCGTCTTGTCCTTGTCCTGCGAGATCGCGAAACCGACGCTGGCCGAGATGGTCACCGGCTCGCCGTGGAAACTGATCGGCTCGCTCACCGTGGTCACCACCCGCTCGCCGATCCGGGAGATCAGGTGGTCGGGGCCGATCGCGTCCATGATCACCATGAACGTGTCGTTGGCGATCCGGCAGACCATGTCGCCGGTGCGCAACTGCGACTGCATCCGGGCCGCGGTCACCTGCAGCACGTGGTCGCCGACCTCACGGCCGTGGATCTCGTTGAGGTCCGCGAAACCGTTGATGTCCAGGATCATCACGGCCAGCCGGTGGTTACGGTTGCGGGCCCGGGCCAGCCGGGTGTTCAGCCACCACTGGGCCTCGGCCCGGTTCGGCAGACCGGTCAGCGTGTCCAGGCCCCGCTCGGAGTTCTCCGGAGTGCGCTTGTCGAAGAGCGCCTTGATCCGTTCCCGGGAGGCGTAGGCCGCCCCCGCGGCGGCCAGCGCCAGTGCGATCCCCGCGCCGATCAGCAGGTTCCGCTTGGTGTGCGACTTGGACCGGGTGGGCAGGTGCAGCGTCGGCAGCGACGACAACGACGGCAGGTGAAGGTTCGCCAGATCCTGGCGACCGGGCAGGTGGAATGCGGGCGAAGGCTTCCCCCGGTTGGAGGAAGCGACTGATGAAAACCTCGGGCGCTTCATGGCACAGACTTCGGTCGGCTCCGGAGCGGGCTTGAGCCTGGAGGGTGAATACGCGCGGCGATCTCTGCCCTGGGGTAGAGGCGAGGTTCTGCCTGTGGGGCGATGTCTGCGCAGGGCAGGCCCGGCAGAGTCTTCGCCATGAACATCGACAGAGACCAGGTGGTGAGCGTCCGGGGGCTGCAGAAAGCCTACGGCGGGCGCACGGTGGTCGACGGGGTGGATCTCGATGTCCGGGCCGGTGAGGTGCTGGGGCTGATCGGCGCCAACGGTGCGGGCAAGACCACCACCGTCGAATGCCTGCAGGGGTTGCGCAGGCCTGACGGCGGCACGATCCGGGTACTCGGGCTGGATCCCCTTCGCGACGCCGACCGGTTGCGCCAGCAGGTGGGCAGCCAACTGCAGAACTCGGCGCTGCCGGACCGGATGCGAGTACACGAGGCGGTAGCCCTGTTCGCCGGACCGGACGCCGCCGATGCCGACGACCTGCTGGAGCGCTTCGGCCTGGCGCATCGGCGCGGCTACGCGTTCGGCGGGATGAGCGGGGGAGAGCGGCAGCGCCTGTTCCTGGTGCTCGCTCTGCTGAACCGGCCCCGGCTGGTCATTCTCGACGAGCTGACGCAGGGGCTGGACCCGGCGGCCCGCCGCGAGGTCTGGTCGGCGGTGGCCCGGCTGCGGGACGAGGGCACCACCGTGCTCCTGGTGACGCACGAACTGGACGAGGCCGAGGCGTTGTGCGACCGGGTGGTGGCGATGCGCGCCGGGCGGGTGCTGGACCAGGGCACGCCGGCCGATCTGGTGGCGCGGCACGGTGGCTGGGCTACGGTCCGGTTCAGCTTGCCCTCACCGAGAACTCAGGAACTCAGCAGTCTGCCCGGGGTGCAGGACGTTTCGCGGCAGGGCAATCAGGTGGCGGTGACCGGGGGCCGGGCCGTGATCGCCCACACCGGCGCCTGGCTGCTGGCCAATGGCGAGATCCCCGCCGACCTGCGGGTGGAGATCCCCGACCTGGAAACCGCTCTGCTGACCCTTCTGGAGACGTCATGACCGCGAACACCGCTGCCGCGCCCGTCACCCGGCATCCTTCGGCCGCGCGACGGCTGCTGGTCTCGGAACTGCGGATGCTGAGCCGCGAGCCGATGACCCTGACCTTCGTCCTGGTCTTCCCGATCGTCACCATGCTGGTGATCGGTGGATCGTTCGGGACCACCCCGGACGCGGCGTTCCCGGTGAATCCTGCGCACTGGTACGTAGCGTCGTACGTCACCGTGGTGATCGGCGCCACCGGCCTGGTGATGCTGCCGGTGCACATCGCCTCCTACCGCGAGCGCGGCGTGCTCCGTCGGCTGACCGCCTCCGGCTTCCCCCGCTGGTCGTTCGCCGTGGCCGAGATCGCGGTCGGGCTCCTGGCCATCGCCGTCTCGTCCGTCCTGCTGCTGGCCGTGGCCGCACCGGTCTACGGCGTACCCGCCGTCGAGGACCCGGTCCGCGTGCTCGCTGCCACCCTGGCCGGCTCCCTGTTCTTCGTGGCGCTGGGCGTGCTGCTCGGGACGCTCCTGCCCAGTGCCCGGGCTGCCCAGGCGGTCGGCATGGTGCTGTACTTCCCGTCGTTCCTGCTCGGTGGGGGAGGCCCGCCCCCGGCCGCGATGAGTGACTCCCTGAGTTCGGTGGCCGAGGTGCTGCCGCTGACCCTGGTCACCGACGCCATGCGCGGGCCGTGGCTGGGCCTGGGCAACGAGACCGGAGCCCTGCTGGCGGTGAGTGTGCTGGCCGTCATCGCCTCGGTGTTGGCCGTGCGCCGGACCGCTCTGTGACACTGAGGCCTGTGGCCATGACCGTGATCGAGCGATCCCCTCGATGGGTCGCGTCGATCTCGGTCACGGTGTTCGCGCTGGCCGGGACGGTGTTCCCGTTCGGCCCGACACCGACGTGGGCCCGGATCGCCGCGGTCGGTGTGACTGCGGCGATCGCGGTCGCCCTGGCCCGTAACCGCACCTCGGGCCGGAACCTGCTGGCCGGGCTGTTGCTGATCGCTGCTGCCTCGGCGGTGATCGGTTACGGCGGCTCGGCCACCTTCAGCTGGTTCTCGATGTGCATCCTGGCCGGCTGGGCCGCCTACGCGCTGCCCGAGCGAGTGGCGTTCGGCCTGGCCGGGGTGCTCTGCCTGATCCTCGGCGGGCAGTGGCTGCTGGTGCCCGACACCGGCTGGGCCGCCTGGATCGCGGGCACGCTGTTCACCTCGTACGCCTGCGTGCAGTCCCGGCGTCAGGACCAGCTGATGCAGCAGCTGAAGCAGACCCAGGCCGAGCTGGTCGTCCGCACCGCCGCCGAGGAACGGGCCCGGATCGCCCGTGAGATGCACGACGTGATCGGCCACGCCCTAACAGTTTCCACGCTGCACATCAGCAGCGCCCGGCTGGCACTGGAAGAGGATCCCGCGGAGGCCGAGAAGTCGCTGGCCGAGGCCGAGCGGCTGACCCAGGCCGGGCTGGCGGAGGTGCGGGCGGCGGTCGGCCTGCTGAAGGGGCAGAGCATTCAGACGCCGTTGCCCGGTCTCGCCGATGTGCCCGAGCTGATCGAGTCCTTCCGCCGGGCCGGCAGCGAGATCAGCCTGCGCAACGAACTCGGTGAGCTCACCGCCACTCAAGGGCTCACCATCTACCGGATCCTCCAGGAGGCCCTGACCAATGCCACCCGCCACGCACCCGGAGCACCGGTGACTGTCGAGCTGACCCAGAACGCAATCAGTACCCAACTGGTGGTCGGTACCCCGGCGCGTCCCTCGTCCCCAATTCGTAGTGGTTCTGGGCTGACTGGGATGCGTGAGCGTGCGGAAGCGGTCGGTGGAGCCTTGAGCGCCGGCCCTCACCAGGATGGCTGGCGGGTCGAGGCGGTGCTGCCCCGATGAGCATCCGGGTGCTGCTGGTCGACGACCAGGAACTGATCCGGGCCGGGCTACGCGGAATCCTGCGACCCCGCTTCGGCTTTGACATCGTCGCAGAACTGGGCGATGGGACGTCGGTGGTCTCCGCGGTGGCCGAACACGCACCGGACGTTGTGGTCATGGACATCCGGATGCCGGGCGTGAGCGGGGTAGAGGCAACTCGGCGGGTGCGGGCCGCGGAAGGGCCGCCGGTGCTGGTGCTGACCACGTTCGAGGACGACGAGGTGCTGGCCGGGGCGTTGCGCGCGGGGGCAGCCGGATTCCTGCTCAAGGGGGTTCCGGCCGCGGATCTGCAGCGAGCGGTGAAAACCGTTGCCGAAGGCGGTTCCTGGCTGGACCCGGCGGTGACCGGGCGGGTGCTCAGTGCCTACCGGGACGGCGCGCCGAGCCCGGAAGCTGGACCGGCGCTGGATGTGCTCACCCCGCGCGAGCGTGAGGTCCTGGCCCTGATCGGCGAAGGGCTGACCAACGCCGAGATCGCGGCCCGGCTGGTCCTCGGCGAAGGCACGGTGAAAAGCCACGTCAGCCGGGTGTTCTCAAAGCTGGGCGTGCGCGACCGGGCCGGTGCGGTGGTGCTGGCCTTCGACCACGGCCTGGTGAAACCGTCACCAGGCCGCGATCGTTGGGCCTAGGCGTCGATCCGCTCGCGGTCCAGGCGGGCGGCGCCCTCGACGATGAAGTCCTTGCGCGGGGCCACGTCGTTGCCCATCAGCAGGTCGAACACCTTCTCGGCGGCGGCCGCGTCCTGCATCCGGACCCGGCGCAGCGTGCGCCGGCGCGGGTCCATCGTGGTCTCGGCCAGCTGGTCGGCGTCCATCTCACCCAGCCCCTTGTACCGCTGGATGTTCTCCTTCCAGCTGCGACCGCGCTTCTTCAGGTCGGCCAGGAGCTTCGTCAGCTCCTGCTCGGAGTAGGTGTAGACCATCTCGTTCTTCTGCCGGCCGGAGCCGATCACCTCGACCCGGTGCAGCGGCGGCACCGCCGCGTACACCCGCCCGGCCTCGACCAGCGGGCGCATGTAGCGGAAGAACAGCGTCAGCAGCAGGGTCCGGATGTGCGCGCCGTCCACGTCGGCGTCGGTCATCAGGATGATCTTGCCGTAGCGCGCGGCCGGCAGCTCGAAGGTGCGGCCCGAGCCGGCCCCGATCACCTGGATGATCGCCCCGCACTCGGCGTTCTTCAGCATGTCCGAGATCGAGGCCTTCTGGACGTTCAGGATCTTGCCCCGGATCGGCAGCAGCGCCTGGAACTCGCTGTTGCGCGCGAAGTTCGCCGTGCCCAGGGCCGAGTCGCCCTCCACGATGAACAGTTCCGAGCGGTCCACGTCCTCGCTGCGGCAGTCCTTCAGCTTGGTCGGCAGCGACGAGGTCTCCAGCGCGTTCTTGCGGCGCTGGGTCTCCCGGGTCTGGCGGGCGGTGACCCGCGTCCGCATCGCCCCCACGACCTTCTCGAGCACCAGGGTGGCCTGGGCCTTCTCGGCCCGGGCGGCGCTGGTCAGCTTGGCCGTGAGCTCGCGCTCGATCACCCGGGAGACGATGCCGCGCACCGCGTTGGTGCCCAGGATCTCCTTGGTCTGGCCCTCGAACTGCGGCTCGGCCAGCCGGACGGTGACGACGGCGGTCAGGCCCTCGAGCACGTCGTCCTTCTCGATCTTGTCGTTCTTCTCGTTGAACTTGAGCTTGCGCTTGTTCGCCGGGTCGGCGATCTGGTTGCGCAGCGTCTTCAGCATCGCCTGCTCGTACCCGGCGACGTGGGTGCCGCCCTTGGGCGTGGCGATGATGTTCACGAAAGAGCGCAGCTCGGTGTCGTACCCGGTGCCCCAGCGCATCGCCACGTCGACGAAGCACTCGCGCTCCACCTCGGTGTGCACCATCTGGCCGCGGCCGTCCAGGACCGGCACGTTCTCCTTGAAGTGGCCGGTGCCCTCCAGCCGCCAGACGTCGGTGACCGCGGTGTCGGTGGACAGGAACTCGACGAACTCGCCGATCCCGCCCTCGTGCAGGAACTTCTCCTCGACCGGGCCGTCGGCGCCGGGGGTGCCGGGCAGGCCGCGCTCGTCGCGCAGCACGATCTCCAGACCCGGGACCAGGTAGGTGGTCTGGCGGGCCCGGGTGACCAGCTCGTCGTAGGAGAAGGTGGCGTCCTTGATGAAGATCTGCCGGTCGGCCCAGTAGCGGATCCGCGAGCCGGTGACCCCGCGCTTGACCTTGCCGACGATCTGCAGGGCCGAGTTGTCCACGAAGGGGGTGAACTCGGCCTCCGGGTCCAGGCCGTCGAACAGGCCGGGCTCACCGCGGCGGAAGCTCATCGCGTGGACCTGGCCACCGCGGTCGACCTGGACGTCGAGCCGGGAGGAGAGCGCGTTGACCACGCTGGCGCCGACGCCGTGCAGACCACCGGAGGCGTTGTACGAACCGCCGCCGAACTTGCCGCCGGCGTGCAGTTTGGTGAAGACCACCTCGACGCCGGTCAGGCCGGTCTTGGGCTCCACGTCGACCGGGATGCCCCGGCCGTCGTCGTGCACCTCGACCGAGCCGTCGGCGTGAAGCACCACGCGGATGTGCTGGCAGTGCCCGGCCAGCGCCTCGTCGACCGCGTTGTCGATGATCTCCCACAGGCAGTGCATCAGGCCGCGCGAGTCGGTCGAGCCGATGTACATGCCGGGACGTTTGCGGACGGCCTCCAGGCCTTCCAGCACCGAGAGGTGGCGAGCGGTGTAGTCGGACCCGCCGGACTTGCGTGCGCCCGCGGTAGCCGGTCGCTTGCCGTTGCTGGCGGCGCGGGACCGGGCCGTCTCGCTGGGTTGCACGGCCACGGGCGGCTCCTTGCTGATCGGGTGGTGCGACATCAGGTCTGTGGTGCGGGTCGAACGCGCGTTCGAATATATCCCGGACGCGGGGGAGTCCGGGACGGCGTCTTTTCGGCCCGCTTGCGGGCAGATTACCCGGATGGCTGGGGGCGTGGTTCCCAACGCGCCGGGATCCGCAGCGTGCCGAGGGTCTCTCGGGGGTGCTCCGGAGGGTGTTCTCGGTAGCTCTGTGTGATCACAGAAGTGCGTCCAGTGGTTTCGCTGTGACTACGCGGACAGCGAACGGGGCCGTCTGACGTCCCGGGGAAGCCCGAAGCCTGGTTGACTGTTCTCTCAGTGTCACCGATGTCCAATCCCGTCAGGGTCCGTCTGGTACGACGGGATGTTCAAGGAGGTCACCAGTGGGTGCTGCCATTGCTCAAGAAACGCTGACCGCGACCGACCGGTGCGACCGTTGCGGTGCTCGTGCTTACGTGCGGGTCACCCTGCCCGGCGGCGGCGAGCTGCTGTTCTGCGGACACCACGGCCACGCGCACAAGGAAGCGCTGACCGCGGCCTCGGCCTCGATCCAGGACGAGTCGCAGAGCCTTACCACCACGCCCAGCACCGCCCCCGAGGGCGAACGCTGAACCGATTTCTGCCCACTACTGACCTGACCTGAGATGAGCGCCGTGGCCCTGCTGACCGCGGCGCTCATCCTTGTCGGCCTGACCGGCGTGATCGTTCCGGTCCTGCCCGGTCTGGTCCTGGTCGCCGCCGGGATCGGGATCTGGGCGGTGGCCGAGTCCTCGGCCGCGGGCTGGACGGTGTTCGGCGTCGCGGCCGCGGTGCTGGTGCTCGGCACGATCGTGAAGTACACGCTGCCCGGAAAGCGGCTGCGCGAGGGCGGTGTGCCGTGGATCACGCTGGCCTTCGGGGCGCTACTGGGAGTCATCGGGTTTTTCCTGATCCCGGTGATCGGCCTGCTGATCGGCTTCGTCCTCGGCATCTATCTGGCCGAGCTGACCCGGCTGGGAAATCACTCGTCCGCCT
Organism: Kineosporia babensis; assembly: GCF_021129305.1. GTDB lineage: Bacteria > Actinomycetota > Actinomycetes > Actinomycetales > Kineosporiaceae > Kineosporia > Kineosporia babensis. The sequence goes on from NZ_JAJOMB010000015.1 coordinate 89,946, forward strand.
GGCCCTCCACCCTGGCCGCGGTCCGGGCCGTCGGCCTGTCCATCCTGATCGAACTGGCCGCCGGGCTGATCGCCACCGCCGTCTGGATCGCCGGGCTCATCCTGGTCTGAGCAGCTAGGGCCTGTCCTGTGGATCTTTGCCTACTGCGGGGCACCCGGGACGCCGTCTGACCGCGTCCGGCGTGGCCCCACGCAAAACCATTGCGAGGGGCCCCACCGGCCACGCCCAGCCAGCGCCCCGGGCACCTCCTCGCTACGGCCCTGATCCACAGGACAGGCCCTACTCCTCCCGCCGCCAAGGCGAGCCGAAAGATCCGTCGTGGCAGACGTCCCCCATTGGTCTGCGGCCGCGTCGCAGCGAGGGCGACTTACGGTCGGCGCCGTCGGCCGGGGGATAACCCAGGCTGATTACTCCGACGAGGCGGCGGTCCTCCGGGATGCCCAAGGCTTGGCGGACGTCCGTCGTTCTGGTTGGGGGTACGCCGAAGAAGCAGCCGGCGAGCCCCGAATCCACCGCCGCGAGCAGAACGATGAGCGAGGCCATGCCGGTGTCCACGTCCCAATACGGCACCGGCCAGCGGGATTCGTCGCGGTCGGTCCAACCCTTGTCCGGTTCGGCGTAGCGGTCTAGGTAGGCGTCGCGGTTGGACAGGCAGACGATCAGCGCCGGGGCGGTCTGCATGCCCCGCAGCCAGCGGTCCGGCTCCTTGTCGGGCTCGGCCGTCGCGGTCCAGAACCTGCCTACCTGCTCGGGGGAGCTGAGCACCACGAAGTCCCAGCCCTGGCTGAAGCCTGCGCTCGGGGCCCGGACGGCGAGATCGAGGAGCTTGACCAGGATGTCGCGGGGGACTGGGCGGTTCGGGTCGTAGGTGCGCACCATCCGGCGGGCGCGGACGACATCCTCGAATTCCATGGTCGGAGACTTTCACGGAACGCCCGTGGCGGCGCCGGGGGAATGAACCGCGTGAGCAAAAGGACAGAAGGCCCGACGCGCGTGCCACCGGTTGATGCGTAGCCTGGTGAACGTGGGCCAGGTGATGAACGACCCGCCGGCGCGACCGGGCTACCCCCAGCACTGGGAGGCGGACGTCGTACTGCGCGACGGTGCCACCGCGCACCTACGGCCGATCACCGCCGAGGACGCGGATGCGCTCCAGCGCTTCCACATGCACCAGTCTCCGGACTCCACCTACCTGCGGTTCTTCGCGCCGATGCCCCGTTTGTCGCCGCGCGACCTGCATCACTTCACCAACGTCGACCATCGGGACCGGGCCGCGCTGCTGGCGATCCTGGGCGAGGACATCGTGGGGGTAGGCCGTTACGACCGCCTGGACCGCGGTTCCGACGCAGCCGAGGTGGCGTTCAACATCAGCGACGCGCATCAGGGCCGGGGGATCAGCTCCGTGCTGCTGGAGCACCTGGCCGCGGCTGCCCGGGAGAACGGGATCCGCCGGTTCGTGGCCGACGTGCTGCCCCGCAACCGCAAGATGCTCACCGTGTTCCGTGAGGCCGGGTACGAGCTCACCAGCCGGTTCGACGACGGGGTGATCGAGGTCCGGTTCACCATCGACCCGACCGAGAAGTCCCGGGCGGTGATGGAGTCGCGCGAGCACCGGGCCGAAGCACGCAGCATGGAACGGGTGCTCAGCCCGCGCTCGGTGGCCCTGATCGGGGCGAGCCGGCGCTCGGCCACGGTCGGGCACAAGCTGCTGGCCAACCTGATCGCCGGCGGATTCACCGGTGAGCTGCACATCGTCCACCACGAGGCCGACCAGCTGCTCGGCCGGCCCACCGTGCGCAGCCTGGCCGACATCGAGGGCACGGTCGACCTGGCCCTGGTCGCGATCCCGGCCGAAGGGGTGCTGGACGTGGTGCGCGAGTGCGCCGAGCACGGCGTGCGCGGAATGGTGGTGGTCTCAACCGGTTTCGCCGAGACCGGCGCCGAGGGCCTGGCCCGCCAGCGGGAACTGGTCCGGCTGGCCCGCTCGCACGGGATGCGGGTGGTCGGGCCGAACTCCTGGGGTCTGATCAACGCCGGCGAGGCCGTCCGGCTGAACATGTCGCTGATCCCGGACCTTCCGAAAGAAGGCCGTCTGGGTCTGTTCTCGCAGTCCGGCGGGCTGGCGGTGGCGGTGCTGGACGCGGTCGAGCGGCGCGGTCTGGGGGTGTCCACCTTCCTGTCCGCGGGCAACCGGGCGGACGTCTCGGGCAACGACTGCATGCAGTTCTGGGAAGAGGACGCCAGCACCGACGCAGTAGGCCTGTACCTGGAGAGTTTCGGTAACCCGCGCAAGTTCTCGCGGATCGCCCGGCGGCTGGCCCGGTCCAAACCGGTGATCGTGCTGAAGTCCGGCCTGTCGAGTTTCGGTGTGCCGCCCGGTCATTCGGTGCGGGCATCGACCGCGCCGCGCGAGGCCTTCGACGCGATGCTGCGGCAGTCCGGGTGCATCCGGGTGCAGACCGTGGCCGAGATGCTGGACGTGGCCCAGGTAGTCATGCACCAGCCGATGCCGGCCGGGCCGAACGTGGCCATCGTCGGCAACAGCGACGCGCTGAGCACCCTGATCGCGGACGCCTGCGTGGCCGCGGGCCTGGTGGTCGTGCACAAGCCGGTCGCGCTGCACCCGCAGGCCGACGCCGGGCAGTTCCGCGCGGCGCTGACCGAGGCGTTCGCGGCCGACGAGGTGCACGCGGTGGCGGCCGCGTTCATCCCGCCCATCGCCACCGAAGCCGGGCAGGTGGCCCGGGCGCTGTCCGAGGTGTCGGCCCAGTCCCCGGACATCCCGGTGGTTGCCTGCTTCGTCGGCGTGCACGGGATCAACAGCGCGCTCTCCAACATCCCCTCCTACCCCACGCCGGAAGAAGCCGTAAGGGCACTGGCCAAAGCCGAGTGGTACGCCCGCTGGCGGCGGCGTGACCCGGGGGAGCGGTTCGAGCCCTCCGGCGTGGATCTGGACGCTGCCCGCAAGGTGATCGCCGAGGCACTCGCCGCCTCTCCCTGGGAAGACAGCGCCTTCCTGGAGCCCGAGGCGGCCTCCCGTTTGCTCGCGGCCTTCGGCATCAAGCTATGGCCGCGTACCTCGGTCAGCACCGCCGACGCGGCCGTGCAGGCTGCGCAGGAGATGGGCTACCCGGTGGTGCTGAAGACCACCGCGCCGCACCTGAGGCACCGGGTCGACCTCGGGGGAGTCCGGCTGAACATCGACGACGAGGACGAGCTGCGCGTCGACTTCGCCCAGATGAGCGGGACGCTGGGCACCGACCAGCTGGTCGTGCAGCGGATGGCCGAGCCGGGCGTGGCCTGCGTGCTGCGGACGGTGGAGGACCCGCTCTTCGGGCCGGTGGTCTCGTTCGGCCTGGGCGGCGACGCGGTGGGCCTGCTGGGTGATGTGGCGCACCGGATCCCGCCGCTGACCGACGTGGACATCTCCGACCTGGTGCGCTCGGTGAAGGCCGCCCCCAAACTGTTCGGTCACAAGGGCGCCGCCCCGGTGGACGTGCCTGCGCTGGAGGACGTGCTCGGGCGGCTGGCCGTGCTGGCCGACGAGCTGCCCGAGGTGGCCGAGCTGGAGCTGAACCCGGTGGTGGTGGCCGAGACCGGGCTGGCCGTGCTGGACGCCCAGATCCGGGTGGCCCGGCCGATCGAGCGGGCCGACTCGGTGCGCCGCGAACTGCCCAGCTGAGCCCGGCCGGGCCGGGTGCCTAGGGCGTGTCTGCGCCGGGATCTGGGCGGAGTGACAAGATGGGGCAATGCGTGAAGGACCCGGGACGGACGCCGCCGTGAGCCAGACGAGCGGCCTGCCCGACGAGTTGGTGGCCGAGGTGGAGCGGGCCGGTTTCTACCCGGCACTGGTGCTGGACGCCCTGGACGTGGCGATCGCCGGCGAAGAGGTGCTGTCGTACCTGGTGCAGCAGGAGACCACGTTCGACCGGGTGGAGGTGCGCCGGCACGTCACGGTGCTCTCGCTGACGTCGACCCGGCTGGTGGTGGCGCACGCCGACGACCACGACCCGGACGCGCTCAGCCCCGAGCCCTACGCCTCGGCCTCGACCGAGGCGGTGCCGTTGAGCAAGGTCACCTCGGTGGTGCTCTCACACGCCGTCACCTCGCCCGAGCAGCACCGGGGCGGAGCGGTCCCGCGGGAGCTCAGCCTGACCATCGGCTGGGGCTCGCTGACCCGCGTCGACCTGGAGCCCGCCTCCTGCGCCGACCCGGACTGCGAGGCCGACCACGGTTACACCGGCACCCTGGCCTCCGACGACATCACGGTCCGGCTCTCGGCCGAGGCCGAGGGGGAGCCCGCGGTCCGCAAGGCTGCCGGGTTCGCCCGGGCCCTGTCGGCCGCCACCGCCCGCGCCTGATGCGCACCCTCGCCGACGTCCTGCCCTCGGTCGCCCTCTCCCTGGACAAGAAACGCGGTCCGCTGCCCAAGGCCCGCACGGTCGTGGTGATGCTGGTGGACGGCCTGGGCGATCAGCTGCTCAAAGCCAGCTCCGGCCACGCACCGTTCCTGCGCCGGCTGCGCCAGAACCCGCACTCCACCCGGCTGAGCTCGGGCTTCCCCAGCACCACGGCCACCAGCCTGGGCATGCTCGGCACCGGTCTGCCGCCCGGCGCGCACGGCCTGGTCGCCCTCGACGTCCTCGACCCGGACCGCGACCAGCTGTTCAACGAGCTGATGTGGGACCCGGCGGTCGACCCGCGCGCCTGGCAGCCCGCCCCCACCGTGTTCGAGCAGGTGGTGGCGGCCGGCCGGGAAGTGGTCCGGATCGGCCCGGGCTACTTCGACGGTTCCGGCCTGACCGAGGCGGTGCAGCGCGGGGGCCGGTTCGTGGCCGCCCAGTCGCTGGACGAACGGGTCGAGGTGGCGATCACCGCCGCCCGCCGGGCCAAGGGCCAGGGCGCGCTGATCTACCTGTACTGGGGCGACCTGGACAAGATCGGCCACGAGCAGGGCTGCCGTTCCTGGCGCTGGACCGCCGAGCTGGAGAGGGTGGACGCCGCCGCCCAGGCCCTCGCCGCCGGTCTGCCCGCCGACTCCATGCTGGTGATCACCGCCGACCACGGCATGGTCGACGTGCCCTTCGAGAACCGGCTGGACATCGCCGACGAGCCCGAACTACTCACCGGGGTAAGGCATCTGGGCGGGGAACCGCGCTCGCTGCAGCTGTACTGCGAAGCCGGCGCGGCCGACGACGTGGCCGCCGCCTGGCACGCCCGGGTGGGGCAGGACATGACCGTGGTCACCCGCGAACAGGCCGTGGACGAGGGGTGGTTCGGCCCGGTCGAGCCGCACGTCCTACCCCGGATCGGCGATGTACTCACCGCGGCGATCACCGAGGTAGCGGTGGTCGACTCCCGGACCGCTCGCCCGCAGGTTCTACGGCTGCTCGGGTTACACGGTTCGCGGACCAGCGTGGAGACCGAGATCCCGCTCCTGGTCTCACAGACCTGACTACCGACCAATGGGGGACGTCCGTGCGCGTCTGGCGCACAACGTCTCCAGTTCGGTTCTAGGTCACCACAAACCAACGGGGGACGTGGTGCGCGCCTGACGCACCACGTCCCCCATCGGTTGTTGTCGTTTCAGTCGCGACGCTGGCCGAAAACGATGTCGTCCCAAGAAGGAACGCTGGCCCGGCGCTGCTTGCGGTTGCTCGCCGGCCGACGACCGGCCGGAACCGGGGCGGGCTCCTCCTTCTCGGCGGCGGCCACGTCGACCACCCGCTCGGGATCCTCCGCCTCGGCCTTCTTCTCGCGGTCGGCCCGCTCCAGCTCGGCCTTCTCCCGCTCGGACCGTTCGCGGCGTTCCCGCTCGACCCGTTCCCGCTCGCGTTCGGAGCGCTCCCGCTCACCGCGGTCACGGCCCAGGCTGTCGCGGTCGGGCCGATCCGCCCGCGCCGTCGACTCGGCCGAGTCCAGGTCGTACACCGACTCGGCCTCAGGGAGCACCAGCACCTCCCCGTCGCGCGCATCCTGCGGACGGGACCGGGCCGGGTGCGCCGCCGGTGGCTCACCCATGGTGTCGCTGCGGCTGAGCAGCGTGTCGATCGCCTCGCGCACGGGATCGGGCTGCCCCCCGCGCTCCTCCTCTTCGCTGACCGCGCGATTACGGCGCCCCCGCCGCTCGCGCAGCGTGTCCAGCAGATTGACGGCGGCGGGCTCCTCGTACGTCGCGCGCGCCGTGATCTCCTGGTCGTACGGGCGGTCGGCGCCGCGTACCGTGCTCAGCCGGCGCATCCCGGTCGGCGCGGTCGCAGCCGCCTCGGCCTGGGGCTGCGGCGGTTCGTCCTCGGTGAGCCAGCGGGCTTCGTCGTTGTGCGGGGTGACCTGCCGCAGACCGGCGTTGTAGGTCCAGCGCGCCTGCCGCCGGGTGGAACCGGCGATGAACTCCAGCGACAGCACCCACAGGCCGTCGTCGCCGCGCCAGGCGTCCCAGGTAGTGCTGTCCAGGTCGACCTCGCGGGCCACCAGGCGCTCGGTCACCGTCTCGTCCAGCGAGAGGGACTCGCCGCCGCCCGGACGCCGCACCCGCACCCGGCGGGCCTGCTCCGAGACGTACTCACGCTCGGCCAGCACCGGACCCTCGTACTTGCGCACGTGCTCCAGCGCCAGCCCGGCCGCCTCGGCCACTTCCTCGGCCGTCTCGCCGGCTCTTATCCGGGCCTGGATCTCCCGGGGCCGCAGCCGGCCCTCTGTCTCGATCTGGATCTGGCTCAGCCGGGCCCGGTCCCGGCGGATCGCCGCGCGCAGCGCGTCGTCCACCCGTAACCGGAAGCGCTGGCCGTTCGGGCCGGAGAGCAGCAGGTGCTCCCCGTCCTCGTGGACGCCGACGAGCGAAAGATCTTCCATGTTCACTCCCTCCGGCAACCCCAGGTCAGATCGGACCTGCGTGAAGACTGTGCCACTTCGTACCTCGTCGGCGAAGCACATGACTGGGCGAGTCGGCGATCCATCCAAACCACACCCATCTCCCCGTTGTCCACATTGAACACGGGGTATCGATGAAATCACACTGAGTGTAGGGCTCGGGAGGGGACCGATCCTGGACGGGTTCGGGCGGTCCCGGTGGGAGGCGCGCCGGTCGGCGGCTGGTCGGCGATTGGTACGGCGCGGCGACCTGGACCCGGACGCGCGGGTCGCGGCGCGACTTGGCAGGATCTACGGGTGAGCTCCTTGAAGCCGTACGACGCCGTCCTCCTGCTCTCGTTCGGCGGGCCCGAGGCCCCGGACGAGGTGATGCCGTTCCTGGAGAACGTGACCCGGGGACGGGGCATCCCGCGCGAGCGACTCGAAGAGGTCGAGGTGCACTACCAGCACTTCGGCGGCCGCAGCCCGATCAACGACGAGAACCGGCTGCTGCTGGCGAACCTGCGCGAGCAGCTCGACCTGGCCGGGGTCGGGGACGTGCCGGTCTACTGGGGTAACCGTAACTGGGCCCCCTTCACCACCGACGTGCTGCGCGAGGCCCACGAGGCCGGCGCCCGGCGCGTGCTCACGGTGGTCACCAGCGCCTACCCCAGCTACTCCGGCTGCCGGCAGTACCGCGAGGACCTGGCCGAGGCGCTGATCACGCTCTCCCGTGAGGGCCGCAGCCTGCGGATCGACAAGATCCGGCACTACTTCGACCAGGACGGCTTCCTGCAGCCGATCGCCGACTCGGTCGCAGCGGCGCTGCAGAGCCTGCCCGACGGCTCGCGCGTGGTCTTCGTGACGCACTCGATCCCGGATGTCATGGACGACGCTTCCGGCCCCCTCGGCAACGCCTACACCCAGACCCACCGCGAGGCGTGCGCCGCGGTGGCCGAGCGGGTCGGCACGGTGCCGGAGTGGGACCTGGTCTACTGCTCGCGCTCCGGCCCGCCCTCGCAGCCCTGGCTGGAGCCGGACATCGGCGACCACCTGGCCGAGCTCAAGGCCAAAGGGGTGCCCGGGGTGGTGGTCGTGCCGATCGGCTTCGTCAGCGACCACATGGAGGTCGTGTTCGACCTGGACACCGAGGCCGAGGAGATCGCCCAGGGCCTGGACCTGCCGTTCGTCCGGGCGGCCACGTCCGGCCGGGCCCCGGCCTTCGCCGCCTCGCTGGCCCGGCTGGTGGTGGAGCGGGCGGCGGCCGAGCGCGGCGAGAACCCGCAGCGGCCCTCCGAGGCCGGCGCCGGCGCCTGGCACGACGTCTGCCCGGCCACCTGCTGCACCAACCTGCGCAACCCGGACAAGCCCGCGGCCTGCGGGGTGGACTGGGTGCTGCCGATCGACAAGAGCGCCGAGGCCTCGGCCGCCCCGGTCGGCGAGGCGGCCCGATGAGCTCCGCCGGGGTGGATCCGGCCGGGCTGCGCGAACTGGCCGAGCAGGTCGCCCGGGCCGGCGGTGACCTGATCCGGGCCGGTCTGGCCGAGGACCCGGACGCCCGCGAGGTCTCCGGCACCAAGTCCAGCTCCACCGACATCGTCACGGCGATGGACCAGGCCGTGGAGCGGCTGCTGCGCGAGCGCCTGGCCGAGGCCCGGCCGGCCGACGGCCTGCTCGGTGAGGAGGCCGGCTACAGCCCGGGGGAGTCCGGCCTGACCTGGGTGCTGGACCCGATCGACGGCACCGTGAACTACCGCTACGGGATCGACGCGTACGCGGTCAGCGTGGCCGTGGTCGAGGGCGACCCGACGGTGGACGGGGCCTGGCAGCCGGTCGCGGCCTGCGTGCACAACCCGGCCACCGGCGAGACCTGGACGGCCGGGCGGGGCCTGGGGGCGCAACTGCAGCCCGGGGACGGCTCGGCGCCGCGGGAGCTGAAGCTGGGGCCGCCGCCGGAGCTCGGCCAGGCCCTGGTGGCCACCGGCTTCGGATATGCCGCGACCCGTCGGGCCGGACAGGCCCGGGTGCTGACCGGGGTGCTCCCGCAGGTGCGTGACATCCGCCGCATCGGCAGTGCATCGCTGGACCTGTGCGGGGTGGCGACCGGGACCGTGGACGCCTACTACGAGCGGGGCGTGAACGTCTGGGACATCGCCGCAGCGGTGCTGGTGCTCACCGAGGCGGGTGGTGCGCTGGCCGGCCTGCGTGGGGCTCCGGCCGGTGGGGCGATGGTCGTCGGAGCGGCGTCCCCCCTCCTGGAGGGGCTGTGCGACGTCCTCGGGCAGCTGGACGCCGACTCCGACCCGACCTAGGCCCGGCCGAGGGTGGTCCCTCAGGCGGTGGCCTCACCGGCGCGGCCCTGGGGGACCGACAGGCCGTAGGCGCTCAGCGACTCGGCCACTCCCTCCAGGGTGATGCTGTGGTCGGCCGCCACCCGGGCGATCGACTCGATCTGGTCGAGCGAGACGTTGACGAGGTACTCGTCACCGCTGTTCTGTGCCTCCTGGAGCCAGCTCAGCGCCTCTGCCGCACGGCCCCTGATCTGCGCGACGAACTCGCTCATGTGGTTTTCTCCCTCACTCGCCCCCGGACGCCAATCCGCGAGCCCAACAGCGCCGGAAGCCATCTCCTCCGGCACTGGCGCAGGTTGCGCCCCACGGGTGATGACGGGCCGGTTAAGCCCGCGCAACGACCGTGAGACGCACTGCACCGGCGGCCACTCTACGTTCGACGCTTAGTTGCCGGACAGGGCGGTCCGGTGCCGTCCGTCGAACACGTGCGGGAACATTTCGTAACGTCCACCCGTTAGGCGCCACATCCGGGTACGGAGAGTTATCGGCGGTTCTCACTGTGACGGGAATCGGTGTCGATCTCTCGGTGTGCCGGTATGGCCAAGCAGGCTCGACTGGTGCACAATCCCTGCCGCGAGAGCGGGCACAAATCCGGCCCCGGGCGCGTTAGTCCACAGTCCGGTAGCAACGACCTTGATCCAGCAGGGCGCGAGCACCGCATTCGGCGACAGCACCACCAGCAAAGCAACGACCAGCAATCCTGTTCTCATGGGGGCAGCGCGCACCAGACCGGGTTCGCATGTGCGAATCCGGTACCGGGGCACGTCCCGCGTGAGTTCCACACACCGGAGCGTGACCTAAAGATGGCAACCGACTACGACGCGCCGCGCAAGACCGACGACGACCTCAACGAGGACTCGCTCGAGGAACTGAAGGCCCGCCGGGTGGACAAGTCCGCCGGGCAGGTCGACGAGGACGAGACCGAGGCGGCCGAAGGTTTCGAGCTGCCCGGTGCCGACCTGTCCAACGAGGAGCTGTCCGTCCGGGTGCTGCCTCGTCAGGCGGACGAGTTCACCTGCATGAGCTGCTTCCTGGTGCACCACCGCAGCCAGCTGGCCGGCGAGAAGAACGGCCAGCTGATCTGCAAGGAATGCGCGGCCTGATCTGCAGGGGTGGGCGCTGGGGGCTCGTGCGGCCGTGACGGCTACGAGCCCAGCGCCCGTACCCACTCCTGCGGGCGGCGGGTCGACAGCAGCCAGTACGGCGTGGGGTCCTGCGGGTCGTCCAGGGTGACCTTGATCCCGGTCTTCACCCAGGCCCGGGTGCTGCGGTAGGCCCGGGCATCCAGCCCGGCGCCCAGCGCTGTCCTCATCTCGGCCGCGTCCAGCGGCTCGACCTTGGCGACCAGCGTGGCCGGCACCTTGGCGCGCCCGGCGCTGAACACGCCCTTGGTCAGGTCCAGCCGGGGCGTCCAGAGCACCACCAGGCCGAGCACCACCGCGGCCATCACCACCGCCGTGCCGATCGCGAAGGGCACGTTGATCGGGCCCGGGATCAGCCCGAAGGCCGCTCCGAAGGCAGTGAAACCCAGCCATACGCCGGGGGTCGGCCACAGGGACTCGGTGAGGTTCTTGACCTTCTGGGCCGGGGCGGAAGCCGCCGCCGGGGTCTGATCCGGGCTCATGTGAGCAGCTTCCCACGCCGCCTTCGGGCCACCTCGCACCACCCGTCCGCGACCTGCGCAGACGGCTGCGTCGGCCCAAGGCACCGGAGCAGGTCCCGGTGCTGGATAGGCTGTCCGACCGTGAGCACGTCTTCCGCGCCTTCGGGCGCCTCCGCGGACTGGGCGGACTTCGTCCCGGGCCAGGTCGAGGTGCTGGTCCAGCGCCTGGATCCCGAGCTTCCGGTGCCCGGTTATGCGCACCCGGGCGACGCCGGGGCCGACCTGGTCACCTCGATCGACGTCACGCTGGCCCCGGGCGAGCGGCAGACCGTCCCGACCGGCATCGCGATCGCGCTGCCCGAGGGGTACGCCGCCTTCGTCCACCCCCGCTCCGGCCTGGCCGCGCGTCTCGGGTTGACGGTGGTCAATGCGCCCGGCACGGTCGATGCGGGATATCGCGGCGAGATCCGGGTCACCCTGCTGAACACCGACCGCAGCACCCCGGTGGAACTGCGTCGCGGTGACCGGATCGCGCAACTGGTGGTCCAGCCGGTCAGCCGGGCGTTCTTCATCGAGGCCGGCAGCCTGCCGGGCTCGGCCCGCGGGGCCGGCGGGTTCGGCTCCACCGGCGGTTTCGGCACCACTCAGAGCACGAGCGGCACCACCGCGGGCGTTGACGGCGCCGACGACGGCACGGGCTTGGGAACGCAACGAGGAGAGCACTGATGAGCTGGTTCCGACGCAACAAGGGGGACGAGTCGTCCCCGACCGACGAGCCGGAGACCACCTCCGCGGCGTCCGGGGACGCGGACGCGGACGCGGTGGCCCCGGTCTCGGGTCCCACCGAGGTGTACGACCGCTCGAACGGCCCCTGGGACGAGTCCGAGGCCGACCCGGAGGTCACCTACATCGATCTCGGCGCGATCCGGCTGCCCGCCAAGGAGGGCACCATCCAGATGCGCCTGGAGATCGAGGAGAAGACCAACAAGGTCATCGCGGCCACCGTCCAGCTCAACGACTCCGCCGTGCAGCTGCAGGCCTTCGCCGCGCCGCGCACCTCGGGGATCTGGGACGACATCCGGGCCGAGATCTCCGCCAGCGTGAGCCGGCAGGGCGGCGAGGTCGACGACGTGCCCGGCGTGTTCGGCCGTGAGCTCCTGGCCAAGGTGCCCGCGCGTACCCCCGACGGCCGCACGGTGCTGCAGCCGGCCCGGTTCTCCGGGGTCGACGGCCCGCGCTGGTTCCTGCGCGCGGTGTTCCACGGGGCGGCGGCGCTGGACGAGGAGAAGGCGCTGGAGCTGGAGAGTCTGGTCCGCGACGTGGTGGTGGTCCGCGGCACCGAGGCGATGGCCCCGCGCGAGCTGCTGCCGCTGAGCCTGCCGGACAACGCGCACCCGGCCGACGGCGAGGAAGCCGGCCAGGCCGCCGGCGAAGGCCAGAAGGAAACCCTGCGTCCGCCCGAGCGAGGCCCGGAGATCACCGAAGTGCGCTGACCCGCGCAATCCAGGATTTGCTTTCCTCGTCCGGTGACGGTGGGCGCATCCCAGGATCGGGGCAATAAAGTTTGCTATACCCAGATTTTATTGCCCCGATGTAGCGAACCGCACCCTGCGAGCAGCGAGTGGCTGAGTCCGTCCCGGAGCCGAGGCGCCCTGGCGCTGCACTCTGTTTCTGGGCAGCCGGGTATCTGAGATATAGACCGCCGGCCCGGCCCCTGGGCGATTTCCTCGGCCAGAGCTCCTCGGAGCTTCTAAGGGCGTCTCAGAGCGCCTGGGCAGGGCGCATGCTCGGGGCCTGCCCCGTCCGGCTGAACTCTCGGCCACTTCCTGTTCCGTCGTTTCGGCCGGGCGGCTGCCTGCCGTCTAGGTGCCCGATCACGCAGTGTCGGCCGAGGGTGCCCGATGGTGTCCCGTCAGTACGCCAAGAACGAGGCGCACTACCGGAATAGAATGTGAAACAGCCTGTTGAGCAACAGGTCGACACCTGCAAAAGAGTGCGCATGGCCACTTCCGGATCAGGCCGGGAGCGGGCAGGAAGCAGGTTCGTGATGGGTACGCTGAAGGCCGTGGGTAAGCAGATCACCGGTGATCAGGCGCCGGTCAGGCAGGTCGTGGCGCAGGCCGGACCGCACGCTGGAGCACCGGCCGAAAAGCAGACCGGGTCGCCGGGCCGTTCCGGTTTCTTCCGGGCCCTGGCCCGGTTCACCGCACCGCAGCACGTGGTGCACGCCGACGAAGAGCACGAGCAGGCCGTCCGGCTCGGCGGTACCCCGATCGACCAGCTCCGCTCCCGCCAGCAGGCCATGGTCTGCGGCACCCTGCGCGCTGTCACCCTGCGCCCCCGGGCCGGGGTTCCCGCGCTGGTCGCCGAGTTGTACGACGGCACCGGCAGCATCTCGGTGGTCTGGCTGGGCCGCCGGCACATCGGTGGGGTCGAGCCCGGCCGCCGCATCCGGGTCCAGGGTGTGGTGTGCGAGGCGAGCGGTACGGCCACCATCTTCAACCCGCGTTACGAGCTGGTTCCGGGCGGTCCGAGCTGACCTCGGGTTAGGCTCACCGACCAGACCAGTCACGAACTAGAGCCGACCGGAGCTGAACAGAGCCGATGCCGGACCAGCCGCGCGGGCACGCCCCCGCACCTGGAGACCACCACCGCGCCGAGCAGGTGGCCGAGAACGCCGCCGAGAAGGCCGGCAAGAGTTCGTTCGCCCAGGCCGTGGCGGACGAGTTCGACCTGAAGAAGGCGATCGGCGGCCCGCGCGGGGTGATCGAGTCGATCCTGCCCTACACGGTCTTCTCGATCGCCTTCGCGATCACCCAGGAGCTGCGGCCCTCGGTCTACGCCGCGCTGACCCCGCTGGTGGTGCTGGCCCTGGTCCGGCTGGTCCGGCGCGAGCCGCTGACCCAGATCTTCTCCGGGGCGATCGGGATCGGGATCGGCGCCTACATCGCCAGCAAGACCGGCCGGGCCTCGGACTTCTTCCTGCCCAGCATCCTGAAGAACGGCGGCTCGGCGCTCGGCGCGATGCTCTCGATCGCGGTGCGCTGGCCGATCGTCGGGGTGTTCGTCGGCCCGCTCACCGGCGAGATGTTCGAGTGGCGCAAGAACCGGCCGCGGTACAAGGCTTTCGTCACCGCGACCTGGATCTTCGTGGCGCTGTTCCTGGTCCGCCTGGTGGTCCAGGTGCCGCTGATCATCGCCGACCAGACCTCGCTGCTGGGCATGCTGAACGGCCTGGTGCTGGGCCTGCCGCTGTTCGCGGTGGCGCTCTGGCTGATCTGGCGGGTGCTGAGCAAGGTCCCCCCGGCGACCGTCGGTACCCCCGCACCCCCCAAGGCGCACTGACCTCAGCCGCGCGGGTTGAGCAGTTCCTGCAACGGGTCCTCGCTCTCCGGCACGGTGATGAACATCAGCTCGTCACCGGCCTCCAGCGCGTCGTCCCGGCTCGGCGCGATCGGCCGTTCCCCCCGGATGATCCCGACCAGCACGGTGTCGGCGGGCCAGACGATCTCGCCCACCGTGGTCCCGGCCAGCGGCGACTCGGCCGGCAGGGTCAGCTCGACCATCGAGGCCTGACCCTGCTGGAAGGTGAAGATCCGGACCAGTTCACCGACCGAGACGGCCTCCTCGACCAGCGCCGTCATCAGCCGCGGGGTGGAGACCGCGACGTCCACGCCCCAGGCCTCGTCGAACATCCACTCGTTGGCCGGGGTGTTCACCCGGGCCACCGTGCGCGGCACCCCGTACTCGGTCTTGGACAGCAGCGAGACCACCAGGTTGGCCTTGTCGTCGCCGCTGGCTGCCACCACCACGTCGCACTCGGCCAGCCCGGCGTCGGCCAGTGAAGTGATCTCGCAGGCGTCGGCCAGCAGCCACTCCGCCTCCGGCACGCTCGTCACCCGGATCGCGTTCGGGTCCTTGTCGATCAGCAGCACCCGGTGCCCGTTGGTGAGCAGTTCCCGCGCGATCGAGCGGCCCACACTCCCGGCTCCGACGATGACGATCCGCATCAGTGCTCATCCTTCGACGGCGGTACGGCCATTCTCTGCTCCACCGAGGTGAGCCGGTCGTGGCGCAGCACGAAGTGCACCAGGTCGCCCTCCTGGTAGAGCGTGTCGGCCCCGGGGACGATGCCCTCGCCCAGGCGGGTCAGGAAGGCCACGCGCGCCTCGGAAGCCGCCTCCAGGGAGACCATCCGGCGGCCCACCCATCCGGTGTGCACCTGTACCTCGGCCAGGATCACCGCGCCGGATGGATCGCGGTACTCGGAGATCGCGCCCGCCGGCAGCAGACGCCGGGCCATCTGGTCGGCCGTCCAGCGCACCGTGGCGACGGTGGGGATGCCCAGACGTTGGTAGACCTCGGCGCGTCCGGGGTCGTAGATCCGGGCCACCACGTTGCTCACCCCGAACGTCTCCCTGGCCACCCGGGCGGCCAGGATGTTGGAGTTGTCGCCGTTGCTGACCGCGGCGAACGCGTAGGCGTCCTCGATCCCAGCCTCGGTCAGGGTGTCCCGGTCGAACCCGGGCCCGACCACCCGCCGTCCCTCGAAATGCGGCCCCAGCCGTCGGAAGGCGTTCGCGTTCTGGTCCACCACCGCGACGGTGTGCCCGCGGTCCTCGACCATCTGGGCCAGGGTGGAGCCGGTCCGGCCGCATCCCATGATCACGAAGTGCACGTCTCGTCGGCCCTCTCAGCTGACCTGTCTGGCGCGGTGCGGCCGCCTCTCGGCCTGACCCGTCGCTGAAGGTACACCGCTGCGGCGGGCGGGCCGGCTCCCCGGGCGCAGCACCCGGGCCGTCGGCGGCAACTTTTCCCTCTGCTCGCTCGTTGTCTCCGGTTCGCGACAGCTGTATCGCAATACGATGACCGGCCGTGCCCTCCTTTCCCGGCGCCGTCAAACGGCTGCTCGTCGGACGGCCGGTACGCAGCGAGCGGCTGGGCGAGACGTTGCTGCCCAAGCGCATCGCGCTGCCGGTGTTCGCCTCGGACGCGCTCTCGTCGGTGGCCTACGCCCCGGACGAAATCCTGCTCACCCTGGCCGCGGCCGGCCTGACCTCGTACGCGCTCTCGCCCTGGGTGGGGCTGGCGGTGGTCCTGGTGATGCTGATCGTGGTGGCCTCGTACCGGCAGAACGTGCACGCCTACCCCTCCGGCGGCGGTGACTACGAGGTGGCCACGGTCAACCTGGGCCCCACCGCGGGGATCACCGTGGCCAGTGCCCTGCTGGTCGACTACGTGCTCACCGTGGCCGTGTCGATCTCCTCCGGCGCCCAGTACGCCGCCTCGGCCCTGCCGTTCCTGCGCGGCCACGAGGCCCTGGTCGCGGTCGGCGTGGTGGTCCTGCTCACCACGATCAACCTGCGCGGAGTGCGTGAGTCCGGCACCGCGTTCGCCGTGCCCACCTACGTGTTCATGGTGGCGATCCTGGGGATGAGCGGCTGGGGCTTCGTCCAGTACTTCTTCGGCGACCTGCCGCAGGCCGAGAGCTCGGTGCTCGAGCTGATCCCAGAAACCCAGTTCGAGCAGGGCCTGGTCGGCCTGGGCGGGGCCTTCCTGCTGCTGCGCGCGTTCTCCTCCGGCTGCGCCGCGCTGACCGGGGTGGAGGCGATCAGCAACGGCGTGCCGGCGTTCAAGAAGCCGAAGAGCCACAACGCCGCCACCACGCTGGCCCTGCTCGGCACGATCGCGGTGCTGATGCTGATGTCCACGATCGTCCTGTCCCGGCTGATGCACGTGCGCTTCGCCGAGTTCCCAGGTGAGCAGCTGCTGCGCGACGGCGTGCCGGTCGGCGAGAGCTACGTCCAGGACCCGGTGATCGGCCAGATCGCCGCTGCCCTGTTCGGTGGCTTCCCACCGGCGTTCTACCTGGTCACCTTCGCCACCGGGCTGATCCTGATCCTGGCCGCCAACACCGCGTTCAACGGCTTCCCGGTGCTCGGCTCGATCCTGGCCCGCGACGACCTGCTGCCCCGCCAGCTGCACACCCGCGGCGACCGGCTGGCCTTCAGCAACGGCATCGTCGCCCTGGCGGTCGGCGCGAGCCTGCTGATCATCGCCTTCGACGCCCAGGTGACCCGGCTGATCCAGCTCTACATCGTGGGCGTGTTCATCTCGTTCACGGTGAGCCAGACCGGGATGGTGCGGCACTGGACCCGGCTGCTGCGCACCTGCGAGGAGCCGGCCGAACGCCGCCGGATGCAGCGTTCCCGGGTGATCAACGCGATCGGCCTGAGCATCACCGGCAGCGTGCTGGTGGTGGTGCTGATCACCAAGTTCACCCGCGGTGCGTACCTGGCCCTGATCTTCATGGCCCTGCTGTTCGGGCTGATGCTGGCGATCCGCCGGCACTACCGCAAGGTCCGGGCCGAGCTGGCGGAGGAGGACGAGGTGGCCGGGCGGGTGCTGCCCTCCCGGGTGCACGCCATCGTGCTGGTGTCCAAGCTGCACAAGCCCACGCTGCGGGCACTGGCCTACGCCCGGGCCTCGCGACCGTCGGTGCTGGAGGCGGTCACGGTCACCGTCGACGGTGAGGAGACCCGCCGGCTTCAGGAAGAATGGGACCGTCGGGACATCCCGGTGCCCCTGCGGGCGCTGGACTCGCCCTACCGCGAGGTCACCCGCCCGGTGCTGGAGTACGTGCGCAGCATCCGCCGCGACAGCCCCCGTGATCTGGTCGTGGTGTACGTGCCCGAGTATGTGGTGGGGCGTTGGTGGGAGCAGTTGCTGCACAACCAGAGCGCGCTGCGGCTGAAGGGTGGTCTGCACTTCATGTCCGGCGTGATCGTGGCCAGCGTGCCCTGGCAGCTGCGCTCCTCGCGGCACCGGCTGGGCAGGGAGAACCGCCCGGCCCCGGGCGATGCGCGGCGGGGTGCAGTGCCGCCGCCGGCGGGTACCGAAGAGAATGCGAAGAAGGAACAGAATGCCTAGCGATCCCCTGGACTCCAAGAGCTCCGTCACCCCGGACGCCGCCTCCGGGCCCGGCTTGGTCACCGACGAGCTGATCCAGCTGGAGGTCGGCCCGGTGGCGCACGGCGGGCACTGCGTGGCGCGCTACGAGGGGCGGGTGGTCTTCGTCCGGCACGCCCTGCCGGGCGAGGTGGTGCTGGCCCGGCTGACCGAGTCCGCGCCGGACGCCAAGTTCTGGCGGGCAGACACGGCCGAGGTGCTGGAGCCCTCGCCGGACCGGGTACCCGCGCCCTGCCCGGTGGCCGGGATCTGCGGCGGGTGCGACTGGCAGCACGCCGATCTCAGCGCCCAGCGGCGGATGAAGGCCGACGTGGTGATGGAGCAGTTGCGCCGGATTGCTCGCCTGGACGAGGTGCCCACCGTGGTGGTGGAAGGTCCGGAGGGGGACGGGCTGGGCTGGCGTACCCGGGTGCGGTTCACCGTTGATACCGAAGGACGTCCGGGGTTGCGTAAGCATCGTTCGCACGACGTGGTTGCGGTGAAGGAATGCCTGATCGCTTCCCCCGCGGCCTCAGCGCTGGGGATCACCCAGGCCCGCTGGCCGGGGGCGCTCGCGGTCGAGGTGGTCGAACCGTCTACCGGTGCCCCGCTGGTGGTGGCCGAGGCTGTCGCCGGACGTAAGGGTCCCTCGCTGCGGATGCCCAAGCTGGGTGAGGCCTGCGTGGCCACCCGCGACGACGAGGGCCTGCACCAGGTGAAGGGCCGCACGTGGGTCTCGGAAGAGGTCACCGTGGCGGGCGCCCCCAGGCCCTTCCGGGTCACCGGCACGGGCTTCTGGCAGGTCCACCCCGCTGCCGCCCAGACCCTGCTCGATGCTGTTCTCGAGGCCGCCCAGGCCCAGCCGGGGGAACGGGCGGTGGACCTTTACGGCGGCGTCGGGCTCTTCGCGGCCGGGCTGGCGGATCAGGTGGGCGTCACCGGCAGCGTGCTCCTGGTCGAGGGCGATGCCCGGGCTTCGGCGGACGCCCGGCGCGGGCTGCACGACCTGGGCCAGGTCCGGGTCGAGAACGGCTCCGTACCCCGGGTGCTGCCCCGCCTCGCCGCCGACGGTGGCCCCCTGGCGCAGGGCGGGGCCGACGTGATCGTGCTCGACCCGCCGCGTTCCGGCGCCGGTAAAGACGTGATGAAGCAGGTGGCCGCGCTCGCTCCCCGGGTAGTGGTCTACGTGGCCTGTGACCCGGCTGCGCTCGCCCGCGACCTGGCCTTCGCCTCCGGGCTGGGCTACGAGCTGGACGGTCTTCGGGCGTTCGACCTGTTCCCGATGACCCACCACGTGGAATGCGTCGCCGTCCTGGTCCCCGCCGGCGAGCGCCCTTCGCCTTCCGAGGTCCCCGCCGCCGCTGAGTCCTCCCGCCGTCCTGCCCCGAACCGGCGTCGTCAGGGTGGTTCCGGCTTCGGCCGCTCACCGCGCCGGTAGCGTCTGGCTCGGCGAGGCCCCACTTTGCGACACCCGGCGCGATGTTCACCACGGCCAACCCGGTGGCATTCCGCGCCCCGCCGTGGTGGCGCGCGGTGCGCCGACCTGCACCGGCCCGCAACTGGGGGCAGGCTCGGGGGTAGTTAGCCCAGCCTAACTATCTTGACGTCGAGATACTTCAGTATGATGCCTGGTGACACGACGATCTAAGACGATCTAAGGAGTTCTTCGTTGAGCAGTGTGAGAAGCCTCGACAGCTTTGGCGCCCGCGGCGAACTCGCGGCCGGAGACGCCAGCTATGACATCTTCCGGCTCTCGGCCGTCCCTGGCGCCGCCGAGCTGCCCTACAGCCTGAAGGTCCTGCTGGAGAACCTGCTGCGGACCGAGGACGGCGCGAACATCACCGCCGACCACATCCGCGCGCTGGCCGGCTGGGACCCGAACGCGAACCCCGACACCGAGATCCAGTTCACCCCGGCCCGGGTGATCATGCAGGACTTCACCGGCGTGCCCTGCGTGGTCGACCTGGCCACCATGCGCGAGGCCGTGGCCGACCTGGGCGGCGACCCGGCCAAGATCAACCCGCTGGCCCCGGCCGAGCTGGTGATCGACCACTCCGTCATCGCCGACGTGTTCGGCCGGCCCGACGCGTTCGAGAAGAACGTCGAGCTGGAGTACCAGCGCAACGGCGAGCGCTACCAGTTCCTGCGCTGGGGCCAGACCGCCTTCGACGACTTCAAGGTCGTCCCCCCGGGCACCGGCATCGTGCACCAGGTCAACATCGAGCACCTGGCCCGCGTGGTCTTCGAGCGCGACGGCGTCGCCTACCCGGACACCTGCGTGGGCACCGACTCGCACACCACCATGGTCAACGGCATCGGCGTGCTGGGCTGGGGCGTCGGCGGCATCGAGGCCGAGGCCGCGATGCTCGGCCAGCCGGTCAGCATGCTGATCCCGCGGGTGGTCGGCTTCAAGCTGAACGGCGAGATCCCGGCCGGCGTGACCGCCACCGACGTGGTGCTGACCATCACCGAGATGCTGCGCAAGCACGGCGTGGTCGGCAAGTTCGTCGAGTTCTACGGCGCGGGCGTGGGCGCCGTGCCGCTGGCCAACCGGGCCACGATCGGCAACATGAGCCCCGAGTTCGGCTCCACCGCCGCGATGTTCCCGATCGACGAGGTCACCCTGGACTACCTGCGCCTGACCGGCCGCAGCGAGGCGCAGGTCGCCCTGGTCGAGGCGTACACCAAGGAGCAGGGCCTCTGGCACGACCCGGCCAGCGAGGCCAAGTACTCCGAGTACCTCGAGCTGGACCTGTCCACGGTCGTCCCGAGCATCGCCGGCCCGAAGCGCCCGCAGGACCGGATCGAGCTCTCCGGGGCCAAGCAGGCCTGGCGCGCCAGCATTTCCGACTACGTCAAGGACTGGACGCCGGGCAAGCAGGACGAGGCCGTCGAGGAGTCCTTCCCGGCCAGCGACGCCCCCGCAACCTCCGGCAGCACAGCCGCAGACGAGCCCGCCCAGCCCGGCAGCAAGGCCGAAAGGCCGCACAAGCGGGTCCCGGTCACCCTGGCCGACGGCACCAAGACCGAGCTCGACCACGGTCACGTCACCATTGCGGCTATCACCTCCTGCACCAACACCTCCAACCCCTCGGTCATGCTGGCCGCCGCGCTGCTGGCCAAGAACGCGGTGGAACGCGGTCTTTCGGTCAAGCCGTGGGTGAAGACCACGATGGCGCCGGGCTCCAAGGTGGTCATGGACTACTACGCCAAGGCCGGCCTGGTGCCGTACCTGGAGAAGCTCGGCTACCACCTGGTCGGCTACGGCTGCACCACCTGCATCGGTAACTCCGGCCCGCTGCCCGAGGCGATCTCGGCGGCGGTGCAGGAGAACGACCTGACCGTCGTATCGGTGCTGTCCGGCAACCGGAACTTCGAGGGCCGGATCAACCCGGACATCAAGCAGAACTACCTGGCCTCCCCGCCGCTGGTGATCGCGTACGCGCTGGCCGGCACGATCGACTGGGACCCGGCGACCGACCCGATCGGCACCGACTCCGACGGCAACGACGTCTTCATGCACGAGATCTGGCCCAG
The DNA here is from genome assembly GCF_021129305.1 of Kineosporia babensis. Lineage (GTDB taxonomy): Bacteria > Actinomycetota > Actinomycetes > Actinomycetales > Kineosporiaceae > Kineosporia > Kineosporia babensis. Next base: position 111,234 of record NZ_JAJOMB010000015.1, read on the forward strand.
CGCGCAGGAAGTCGCCGCCGTGGTCGAGGACTCGATCACCAAGGAGATGTTCGTCGGGGACTACGCCGACGTGTTCGCCGGGGACGAGCGCTGGCAGTCGCTGCCCACCCCCGAGGGCGGCACCTTCGCCTGGGACAACGAGTCCACCTACGTCCGTAAGCCCCCGTACTTCGAGGGCATGCAGATCAAGCCTTCTCCGGTGACGGACTTCCAGAACGCCCGGGTGCTGGCCAAACTGGGTGACTCGGTGACCACCGACCACATCAGCCCGGCCAGCTCGATCAAGGTCGACTCGCCCGCGGGTGTCTACCTGGCCGAGCACGGCGTGGCCCGCAAGGACTTCAACTCCTACGGTTCCCGCCGGGGCAACCACGAGGTGATGATCCGCGGCACCTTCGCCAACATCCGGCTGAAGAACCAGCTGCTGGACGGCGTCGAGGGTGGCTTCACCCGGAACTTCCTGGCCGACGGCGAGCAGACCACGATCTACGACGCGGCCCAGGCCTACGCCGCCGCCGAGATCCCGCTCGTGGTGCTGGCCGGCAAGGAGTACGGCTCGGGCTCCAGCCGGGACTGGGCGGCCAAGGGCACCCGCCTGCTGGGCGTGCGCGTGGTCGTGGCCGAGAGCTACGAGCGCATCCACCGTTCCAACCTGATCGGGATGGGTGTGCTGCCGCTGCAGTTCCCGGCCGGCGAGAGCGCGAACTCGCTGGGCCTGGACGGCACCGAGACCTTCGACTTCGCCGGGGTGACCGAGCTCAACAACGGTTCCACCCCGTCCACCGTCAAGGTCACCGCGACCAAGGCGGACGGCTCCAAGGTCGCCTTCGACGCCGTGGTCCGGATCGACACCCCCGGTGAGGCGGACTACTACCGCAACGGCGGCATCCTGCAGTACGTGCTGCGCAGCCTGGTCGGCTGATCAGCAGAACCGCAAGGGGACGTCCGTGGCCACCTGGCCGCGGGCGTCTCCAGTTTTGTGGGTGGTGGTTACCGAAAATTTGAGACGATTGTGCGCAACGGACGCGCGGGCGTCTCCCATTGGTTGTGGCTGGGGACATTCCCGCTACCGTTCGTCGCCGTAAACCCCAATCCCGCACAGATCGCTGGTCAATTCGGTCATATCTACCTATCTTCGCGTCAGTGACGCGGACACGGGTGGGAGCGGCGAGCAGATGACCGAAGATCCGGCCCCGGTTCTGCGCCTGCGGGGGATCAACAAGAGTTTCGGCGCGGTGCACGTGCTCAAGGACGTCGGCCTGGACGCCTGGGCGGGCAAGGTCACCGCGCTGGTCGGCGACAACGGCGCCGGTAAGTCCACTTTCGTCAAGGGCATCGCCGGGATCTACGGCTTCGACTCCGGTGAATACCTTTTCGAGGGCCGTCCGGTCTCGGTCAGCCATCCGAAACAGGCTGCGGAGCTCGGCATCGAGGTGGTCTACCAGGACCTGGCCCTGTGCGACAACCTCGACGTGGTCCAGAACATGTTCCTGGGAAGGGAGATTCGCTCCGGCCTGACCCTGGACGAGAACTCGATGGAACGCCGGGCCGAGGAGACGTTGCGCGGGCTGTCGGTGCGCACGCTGAAGTCGGTGCGGCAGAAGGTGTCCAGCCTCTCCGGCGGTCAGCGGCAGACCGTGGCGATCGCGAAAGCCGTTCTCTGGAACAGCAAGGTCGTCATCCTGGACGAACCCACCGCCGCGCTCGGGGTGGCGCAGACCGAGCAGGTGCTGAGCCTGGTCCGGCGGCTGGCCGACAACGGCCTGGCGGTGGTGCTGATCTCGCACAACATGAACGACGTGCTGCAGGTGGCCGACAGCGTGTGCGCCCTGTACCTGGGCCGCACCGCCGCCCAGGTGGACGCGGGCAGCACCAGCACCACCCAGATCGTCGAGTTGATCACCTCGGGCCGCAGCGGCGATCTCGGTCTTCCGCCCACCCTGGCTCAGGAGGCCGTGGCATGAGTACCGCAACCGCTGTGCCCTCCGACACCCAGGACCAGGCCGTGGCCGGGGCTTTTCGCGGGTACCTGGACCGGGTGCGGGGCGGCGACGTCGGCTCGCTGCCGGCCGTTCTCGGCTTCGTCGCACTGGTGATCTTCTTCTCGGCGATGCGCCCGGACAGCTTCGCCTCCACCCGCAACGCCGCCAACCTGCTCAACCAGGCCGCCCCGGTGATCTTCATCGCGATGGGCCTGATCTTCGTGCTCCTGCTCGGCGAGATCGACCTGGCGGCGGGCTACACCTCCGGGGTCGGCGCGGCCGTGCTGGTGGTGCTGCTGACCGAGCACGGGGTGGCCTGGCCGCTGGCGGTGCTCGCCTGCGTGGCCACCGGCCTGGTGATCGGCACGGTGATGGGTGCGCTGGTGGCCCGGCTGCAGATCCCCTCGTTCGTGGTCACCCTGGCCTGGTTCCTGGGCCTGCAGGGGGTGCTGCTGCTGGTGGTCGGCGAGGGCGGCACGATCAGCCTGAGCGACGAGACCATCCTGTCGATCCTGAACAAGAACCTCAGCCCGGCGCTCGGCTGGGTGCTCTCGCTGCTGGTGGTCGGCGGCTACGCGGCCGGGGCGTTCCTCGGCAGCGCCCGGCGCCGGCGGGCCGGGCTGCCAGTGGTCAGCCCGGCGGTGATCGGGCTCAAGGTCGCCGGGCTGGCGGCGATCATGGTCGCGGTCACCCTGGTGTTCAACGCCGAGCGCGCGGTCAACCCGGCGATCCGCTCGCTGCGCGGCATCCCGCTGATCGTCCCCGTCACCCTGGTGTTCCTGCTGGTGCTGACCTTCCTGCTGGGCCGCACCGGGTTCGGCCGGCACGTCTACGCGGTCGGCGGCAACCCCGAGGCGGCCCGCCGGGCCGGGATCAACGTGCCGATGGTCAAGATCGCCTGCTTCGCGATCGGCTCGATGATGGCCGCGTTCGCCGGCATCCTGTTCGCCTCGTACAGCAACGGCGTCTCACCCACCACCGGCGGCTCGTCCACCCTGCTGTACGCGGTCGGCGCGGCCGTGATCGGCGGCACCTCGCTGTTCGGCGGCAAGGGCCGGGTGATCGACGCGATCCTGGGCGGGCTGGTGGTCGCGGTGATCCAGAACGGCCTGCCGCTGATCACCCAGAAGTCCGGTATCCAGTTCATCGTCACCGGGGCGGTGCTGCTGCTCGCGGCCAGCGTGGACGCGCTGTCCCGGCGCCGGGCGGCCTCGACCGGGCAATGAGAGTCAGCGGGTGCCGGTGGACTCCTGCGGGATCGGGTCGGCGTACTCGCCGGGGGAGCCCTGGTAGGCCTTGCCCTTCGGCGAGGGCCAGGCGTTGGCCTTGCAGCCGTGCATGCCCAGCGACTGCTGCTGCATCACCGGCGCCGGCTGCCCGGCGCCGGGGCACAGCTCGTGACCGTGCCCGAGCCGGTGCCCGGTCTCGTGGTTGATCAGGTACGACCGGTAGACCTTGAGCGGCGCGGGGTAGTGCTCCACCCCGTGCACCCACCGGGCCACGTTGATCACCACGTTGTCGCCGTTGCGGCAGGAGGTGTAGCCGTCCGGGCCGTCAGCGCACCACACGTCCCGGGTGCCCGGGGTGGTCAGCCGGATCGTGAAGTCCGCGGCGTCGTCGGGACCCACCTGCCGCAGCCGGAGCCCGCCCTGCCCGGCCCAGCTGCGCTTGTCGTCGAGGATGGTGACCACCTGCTCGGCGAACTGCTTGGCCGGAACACCCTTGATCCCGCGCTCGACGGCCACGTGGTAGCGCAGCACCGGTCCGGACTTGCCGCTGATCCCGGTGGAGCCGGCCGGCGCCACGACCCACTTGTCCTGACCGGTGTACGGGTAGCTGACCTTGCGCTGCTGGTTCTTGGCGGGTGCGGCGGCCTCCTCCGGCACCGGGGCCGCCTGAGTGGACATCGGCTCGGCCACCGCCGTGCTCGCAGTCGCCGTCGGCTCCGGCGCATCCGATCGCACCACCGAGACCTGGGGCAGACCGCAACCGCTGAGCAGGACCGAGGCGACGACCGCAGCCGCCCCGGCCACGCCGGTCCGCAGACCGGAACGCAACCTTCGTGAACGCAAGAGCTTCTCCTGGTGACCGCCGGCCCCCGAGTGAGGCCGGGCGGCACTGACAAGGACGGAACTCTAGACGAAAAGCGTGGCACTACCGGGATGAGACGGGCGTCACGACCCGCTGCGCGACCGCCCGGTCACAGCCCGGCGGCCGGCTTCGTGATTGTCTGCTGAAGTGAGTGAACCCCTGCCACCCGGCTGGCCCGACGCCGTGCGGCCGCCCGGCGCCCCCGAGTGGGAGCAGTCCGCCTCGGCCTGGCTCCTCGACCTCTGCCCGCCCGACTTCCGGGCCTACCCGGTGCTGCGCAGGCAGGCCCTGGGGCTGGCCTGGCTCGCCTACCAGCACGTCGGGGCCCAGCGGCAGGCGCTGGCCAAGGGCCTCGGCCGGATCCGCACCGACCTCAGCCGCGATCTGCCCCCGCCCGCCCTGGAGGAGATGATCCAGGCGGTCGAGCACGAGCAGGCTCGTCTGATGGCTGCTCACCGGGGCGTGGAACTCGTCGCCCGCGCCCTCCGCGGCGAACGCCACATCCCCCGCCTCTGACCCCCACCCCCACCCCCCCAGGTTCACCAGCCGTGGTCGCAGTAGTTGCACCAAAAAGCTGCGACTACTGCGACCAGGGCTGGTGAATGCGACCAGGGCCGGTGAGAAGGGGAGGGGGAGGGAGAGGGGAGGGAGAGGGGGAGGGAGAAGGGGGTGGATTACGCCGACGTAAGGCTTTCGCCGATTACTTTGCGTCGAGTACCGTTCACTGGTGATCTGCTCGAATTACGAAAGATTCGAGGATCTAATCCATTACGGGCCGGGTTCGGAGCGCGGCCTGCGGCGGCGACCCTAGAATCGTGGTTCGGACGACGGTTCCCGCCCGCGGCGGATCGGCCCGTCCACGGGATTTTTCACGGCAGCTAGGGAGATGCGTAGTCGATGGTGGCGCTGACGGACATCCATGGCCCGGACGACCTTCGACTGCTCGACGCGGCGCAGCTGAGCGACCTGGCGCAGCAGATCCGGGAGTTCCTGGTCCGGGAGGTCTCGCGCACCGGCGGTCACCTCGGCCCCAACCTCGGGGTGGTCGAGCTGACCATGGCCGTGCACCGGGTGTTCCAGTCCCCGCACGACCAGATCGTCTTCGACACCGGCCACCAGTGCTACGTGCACAAGCTGCTCACCGGCCGGCAGGACTTCACCGCGCTGAAGCAGCAGGGCGGCCTGTCCGGCTACCCCTCCCGGGCCGAGTCCGAGCACGACATCGTCGAGAGCAGCCACGCCTCCTCCTCGCTGTCCTGGGCCGACGGCCTGGCCAAGGCCAACCAGCTGACCGGCCGGGGCGACCGGCACGTGGTGGCGGTCGTCGGCGACGGCGCGCTGACCGGCGGGATGACCTGGGAGGCGATCAACAACATCGCGGTCGGCCAGGAGCGCAACCTGGTCATCGTGGTGAACGACAACGAGCGTTCCTACGCCCCCACGATCGGCGGCCTGTCCGAGCGGCTGGCCACCCTGCGCACCCTGAACAGCTACGAGAAGGCCCTCGACCTGGGCAAGTCGGTGCTGCAGCGCGGGGGCACGCCGGGCCGGCTGGCCTACGGCACCCTGCACGGGATGAAGAAGGGGATCAAGGACATCGTCGCCCCGCAGGGCCTGTTCGAGGACCTGGGGATCAAGTACGTGGGCCCGGTCGACGGGCACGACCTGGAGGCGATGGAGTTCGCCCTGGGCCGGGCCAAGTCGTTCGGCGGGCCGGTGATCGTGCACGCGATCACCGAGAAGGGCCGCGGCTACGCGCCGGCCCGCAACGACCAGGCCGACCAGTTCCACGCGATCGGCGTGATCGACCCGGAGACCGGCAAGGCCGTGTCCTCGGGCAGCGGCGGCCAGAAGTGGACCAGCGTCTTCGCCGAGGAGATCGTCCGGATCGCCGACGAGCGGCCCGACGTGGTCGGGATCACCGCGGCCATGCTGATCCCGGTCGGCCTGCACCGCTTCGCCGAGCGCTACCCGGACCGGGTGTTCGACGTCGGGATCGCCGAGCAGCACGCGGTGACCAGCGCGGCCGGGATGGCCCACGGCGGCCTGCATCCGGTGGTCGCGGTCTACGCCACCTTCATCAACCGGGCCTTCGACCAGGTCCTGATGGACGTGGCGCTGCACCGCGAGGGCGTCACCTTCGTCCTGGACCGGGCCGGGGTCACCGGTGACGACGGCGCCAGCCACAACGGCATGTGGGACCTGTCGCTGCTCGGCCTGGTGCCCGGCATCCGGATCGCCGCCCCGCGCGACGCGGTGCGGCTGCGCGAGCTGCTGCGCGAGGCGGTCGCGGTGGAGGACGGCCCGACCGTGCTGCGCTTCCAGAAGGGCCAGGTGGCGGCCGAGGTGCCGGCCGTCGAGCAGGTCAACGGCATGGACGTGGTGCATCGCGAGGGCAGCGAGGACGTGCTGGTGGTGGCGGTCGGCTCGATGACCGGGCTGGGCCTGGCCGTCGCCGAGGGGCTGAACCAGCAGGGCATCGGGGTCACCGTGGTCGACCCGCGCTGGGTGCTGCCGGTCAACGAGGCCCTTCCCGAGCTGGCTGCCCGGCACCAGCTGGTCGTGGTGGTGGAGGACGGCGGGGTGGCCGGCGGGGTCGCCACCCACGTCGCGGCCACGCTGTCCGCGTTGCGGGTCCCGACCGCGGTGCGCGGCTTCGGAATCCCGCAGCAGTTCCTCGACCACGCCAGCCGCGCCCAGGTCCTGGAGCAGATCGGGCTCACCGCGCAGGAAGTCTCCCGCGAGGTCGTCGAGCACTTCTCCCGCCAGGCGGAATTCGCCCTGGAAGACGTTCCCCGCGCCTAGAACAACAATGGGGGACGGAGTGCGCCCCCAGGTGCCCACCGCGCCAGTGCGGTAGGAGCCAACCACACGAAAAACGGGTGTAGTCACCGAGAAGGTGACCACACCCGTTTCGTATTGTGCTCTTAAGAAGTGCCCTTACCCCGCTGCGCGCTCTGCCGGGGGACGGCAACCTCGTCCACCGTCACCAGAAGCGGGATCTCCAGACCGCGATCCGCCTCGTCGGTGAGATGCCAGGCCGTCTGCACAAATCCGGGGTCGATGTGCCGGAGGTCGTACCAGGCGCGCTGACGGGTGGGAGAAGCCACGGCGCGCATCCCAACCCCGTCCCCCTCGGCCAGATGCTTACGCAGCGTGCGAGAAGTCAGCAGGGAGAGGACATCGCAGCCCCCGACCGGCCGGATCACCCCCTCGCGTCCGTCCCGGTTCAGCCGTGCGGCCGCCAATGCGCCCATGCGCTCGGTGTATTCACGCATCGCGGCCCAGGACTCGTGCCCGCGCACAGCTACTCGCGCCGCAACGGATGGAGGTAGAGGTACGCAACGGTCCGGCTCGTCCAGGAGCCCGTAAACGCCGTACCCCAGCTCCAGCGCGCCCCCTGGCAGCCGCTGGATCACCCAGTCCGCGCCGAGGTTGTCCACGTGACCGGGCGGCAGAGCGATCAGCCGCAGCGCCTCGCGGAAACAGGTGATCGCCTCGTCGCCGAGCTCGCTGATCATCCGGTGCAGCCGCAGCAAGATCGTCACCCGGTGGCGGGCGGTCGCCCCCTCGGGGTCCGCCGTCCCCACCACCTGACGGATGTCCGCCCAGGCGACCAAGGCGCCGTCGGCGTCGGGTACCAGTACCCCTTGCTCGGATGGCACCACGTCGATGTCGTGCAGAACGCTCACAGCAAGAACACAACGACGCAGGGCAGTTTCGCCGCTTCCGGTCCCGTCGGGCATGCGCCCACCGTAAACGCGGAGAGTGCACCCGACGTCCGGAACCGGGGGTCTGAGGCCCAATCGTGAACGCTCAGTACCCGGACGACGGGTGCACTCTCACTGGCAGCGCCGACTTATTACTTACCGTCAGGGGAGCGTGGACTCTCCAGGCGGCAGGAATCGCTTACCCAGGACGCGCTCGCTGTACCCCTCGCGATCCAGGTACGGGGTGATGCCGCCGAGATGGAACGGCCAGCCCGCGCCCATGATCATGCACAGGTCGATGTCCTGCGGGGCCTGGACCACACCCTCCTCGAGCATCAGCCCGATCTCCTGGGTGAGCGCGGTCAGGGTGCGCTCGCGGATCTCCTCACTGCTCGAGACCTTGTCCCCGACCTGGAACAGCGCGGCCGTGTCGGCGTCCACGAAGGGCTTGCCGGCCTCGTCGTACGACCAGATCGCCGGCTTGCCCGCGGCCACCAGCCGGCCCAGGTTCTCCGAGACCGCGAACCGGTCCGGGTAGGCGGCGTGCAGGGTCTCGGCCACGTGCAGGGCGATCGCCGGGCCGACCAGGTTCAGCAGCAGGAACGGCGACATCGGCAGGCCCAGGGGGCCCAGCGCGTCGTCGGCCACGTGCAGGTCGCTGCCCTCGTCGACGGTCGTGACCACCTCGCCCATCACCCGGGTGAGCAGCCGGTTCACCACGAACGCGGGGGCGTCCGCGGCCAGCACGCAGGTCTTCTTCAGGGCCTTGCCGAGCTGGAAGACGGTAGCCAGGGTGGCCTCGTCGGTCTGCTGCGCCCGGACCACCTCGACCAGCGGCAGGACCGCCACCGGGTTGAAGAAGTGGAACCCGGCCACCCGCTCGGGATGCTTGAGGTCGGCGGCCATCTGGGTGACCGACAGCGAGGAGGTGTTGGTCAGCAGGATGCAGCTCTCCGGCACCACCGCCTCGAGCTCGGCGAAGACCTGCTTCTTCACCGCCAGGTCCTCGAACACCGCCTCGATCACCACGTCGGCGTCGGCGAAGACCGCCTTGTCGGTGCTGCCCCGCACCAGCGCCTTCAGCCGGTTGCCCGCGTCGGCGCTGATCCGGCCCTTGAGCAGCAACTTGTCGATCTCGTCGTGGACGTAGCGCACGCCCTTGTCCACCCGGTCCTGGTCCAGGTCGGTGAGCGTGACCGGGACCTTCAGCCGCCGCACGAACAGCAGCGCGAGCTGACCGGCCATCAGCCCGGCCCCGACCACCCCGACCGAGCCGACCTTGCGGGCCAGTGACTTGTCCGGGGCTCCGGCCGGGCGCTTGGCCCGCTTGTTCACCAGGTCGAAGGCGTACAGCCCGGCCCGCAGCTCCTGGCTGCCGGCCATGTCGGCCAGCGCCTCGTCCTCGGCCGCGAAAGCCTCGTCCCGCGAGGCGGTCCGGGCCGAGGCCACCAGCTCGATCGCCCGGTACGGGGCCGGGGCCGCACCCCCGATCTTGGAGTCGGCGAACGCCCTGGCCTCGGCCACCGCTGCGTTCCAGGTCTCCTCGGACCGGTCCGGCGCCGGCCGCTGCACCGCGATCTCACCGCGCACCACGGCCGAGGCCCAGAACAACGACTGCTCCAGGAAGTCGGCCGGCTCGAAGATCGCGTCGGCGATGCCCCGCTCGAACGCCTTCGGGCCGTTCAGCATCCGGTTGTTGCTCAGCGGGTTCTTGATGATCAGCTCGAACGCGGCGGCCGGGCCGATCAGGTTGGGCAGCAGGTACGTCCCGCCCCAGCCGGGGATCAGGCCGAGGAAGCACTCCGGCAGGGCGAGCGCCGGTACCGCGCCCGAGATGGTGCGGTAGGTGCAGTGCAGCGCCACCTCCAGGCCGCCGCCGAGCGCGGCGCCGTTGACGAAGGCGAAGCTGGGTACCGGGAGCTCACCGAGCTTGCGGAACACGTCGTGGCCGAGCTTGCCGACCATCAGCGCCTGCTCGCGGCTGGTCTGGCCCTTGAGCAGGTTCAGGTCAGCGCCCGCGGCCAGGAAGAACGGCTTGCCGGTGATCGCGACCGCGACAATGTCCTTCCGGGCGGCCGCGGTGTCCAGGGCTTCTTCCAGGCTGCGCAGCCCGCGCAGGCCGAAGGTGCTGGGCCGGGTGTGGTCCAGGCCGTTGTCCAGGGTGATCAGCACCAGGGTGCCGGCCTCACCAGGCAGCTCGATGTCGCGGGAGAGCGCCCGGGTGACCACCTCGTCGGGCTGGCCCGCCTCGGCCTGCTCACGGATACTGCTCACGCGTCGGCCCCCTTGCCGTAGTCGCTGTGGTGCGGGTTCTCCCAGATCACCGAACCACCCATGCCGAGCCCGATGCACATCGTGGTGAGCCCGTAGCGGACCTCCGGGTGCTCCTCGAAATGCCTTGCCAGCTGGGTCATCAGCCGCACCCCGGAGGAGGCCAGCGGGTGCCCGAGCGCGATCGCCCCGCCGTCCGGGTTGACCCGCGGGTCATCGTCCTTGATGCCGTAGAAGTCCAGGAACGAGAGCACCTGGATCGCGAAGGCCTCGTTGATCTCGAACAGCCCGATGTCGTCGATGCTCAGACCGGCCGACTGCAGCGCCTTCTCGGTGGCCGGGACCGGGCCGTAGCCCATCACCTCCGGCTCGACCCCCTTGAAACCGTAGGCCACCAGCCGCATCCGGACCGGCAGGCCCAGCTCGGCCGCGGTCCCGGCGTCGGCCAGCAGGCAGGCGGTGGCGCCGTCGTTCAGCCCGGCGGCGTTACCGGCGGTGATCCGCCCGTGCGGCCGGAACGGCGTCTTCAGCGCGGCCACGCCCTCGAGAGTCGTTCCCGGGCGCGGCGGCTCGTCCTTGGTGGCCAGGCCCCAGCCCTGTTCGGCGCTGCGGGTGGCCATCGGCACCAGGTCCTTCTGGATCCGCCCGGCCTGGTACGCCGCCTGCACCTTGGCCTGGCTGGCCACCGCGTAGGCGTCGGCCCGTTCCTTGGTCAGGTGCGGGAACCGGTCGTGCAGGTTCTCCGCGGTCTCACCCATCACCAGCGCGGCCGGATCGACGATCTTCTCCGAGATGAAGCGCGGGTTCGGGTCCATCCCCTCGCCCATCGGGTGATGCCCCATGTGCTCCACACCACCGGCGATCACCACGTCGTAGGCGCCGAAGGCGATGCCCGAGGCCGTGGTGGTGACTGCGGTCATGGCGCCGGCGCACATCCGGTCGATGGCGTAGCCGGGAACGCTCTTGGGCAGCCCGGCCAGCAGCGCCGCGGTCCGGCCGATCGTCATCCCCTGATCGCCGGTCTGCGTGGTGGCCGCGATCGCCACCTCGTCCACTTTTTCCGGGGGTAGCTCGGGATGCCGTCTGAGCAGCTCCCGGATGCACCGTACGACCAGGTCGTCGGCGCGGGTCTGGGCGTAGATCCCCTTCTCACCGGCCTTGCCGAAAGGGGTCCGGACGCCGTCGACAAAGACGACATCCCTCGAAGTGCCGGGCACGCGACCTCCCCGTTGCTTCGGGCGGCCGATGGAGCTGCCGCCACCGTTGGCGTAGTCACCTGAATGCTACTCGCGAGTAACGCCGGGCGCGAAACCTGGTCGTTACCTGTGGTGATAAGGGCCACGCTACCTGTGCTGGGCGCCAATGGGGGACGGGTGGCGCATCTCACGCCCGCAAGTCCAGTTCGGTGCGGGGTGCGGGGTGCGGGGTGCCGGGCGTCGGGCGTGGGGTGGCGCTGGCAGGGCAGGGCTGGGGGTTGCCGGCCGGCTTGGGTGGCGGTGCATGTCGCACCTGGCGGCTGCTGGTCGCACTTGGCGGCCGATTGTCGCAGAGTTTGGCGATAGCAGGCCTTGCGGATGCAACTTACGGCCGCCAAGTGCGACAACCGACCGCGGGGTGCGACCGCCAGGTGTGACAACCGACCGCCAGGTGCGGCAACCGGGTGTGGCTCTGGCGGTGCGGGGGTGGGGTGCCGCTAGTCGGCTTGGGTGGTAGCGCATGTCGCACTTGGCGGCTGCTGGTCGCACTTGGCGGCCGATTGTCGCAGAGTTTGGCGATAACAGGCCTTGCGGATGCAACTTACGGCCGCCAAGTGCGACAACCGACCGCGGGGTGCGGCCTCCAGGTGCGACAACCAGCTGCCAGGTGCGACAACCGGCCGCGGGGCGCGAAATGCCAGCGCGTGGTGAGGCGTGGCCAGCGATGGCCGGGCGCAGCTATCGGCGGTCAGATGAGGCAGAACCGGTGGTGAGAAAGCCCGCGTGGGGCCCCTCAGTTGGGGTTGGCCTTGTTCGCGTTGGGGTCGGGCGCGGGGGTCTGCAGCGTCTCGGCGAGCGTTTCGGCTATCAGGGCGATCTGCCAGGGGCGCGTGCCCGCGGTTTCCAGCCGGGCCTGCACCGTCTCGCGGTTGATCTCGGCGGGCGGCGTCCAGGAGAGGCGGCGCACGGTGTCGGGGGAGATCAGGTTCTCCACCGGCATGCCGAGCTGGCCGGCCAGTTCGCTCATGGCCGCACGCGAGGCCGCCAGGCGGGCGGCCGCTGCGGCGTCACGTTCGGCCCAGACCCGGGGCGGGGGCGGGCCCTCGCTGGGCAGATGCTGAGGGGGCAGGTCGGCGTCGGACAGGGCGCGGGCCTTCGCCACGGCCTCGGTCCACTGCCGGGCGTAGCGGCGGGCGCCCCGGCCGTTGAACGCGGGCAGGGCGATCAGCGCGCTGAGGGCGGTGGGCATGGCCAGGGCAGCCTCGATGATCGCGGCGTCGCCCAGTACCCGGCCGGGGGAGAGATCGCGCTGCCGGGCGATGGCGTCGCGGGTCTGCCAGAGCTCGCGGACCGCGGCCAGACGGCGGCGATCGCGGACCCGGTGCATGCCCGAGGTACGGCGCCAGGGGTCAACACGGGGAGCCGGCGGGGGAGTGGCGGCGACAGCGGCGAACTCTTCCAGGGCCCAGTCCAGTTTGCCCTGACGGGACAACTCGGCCGAGACCGCGTCGCGCAGGTCGACCAGCACTTCCACATCCAGCGCGGCGTAGCGCAGCCAGGGCTCGGGCAGCGGGCGGGTGCTCCAGTCGACGGCCGAGTGTTCCTTGGCCAGGCTCAGGCCGAGCAGTTCCTCGACCATCGCGGCCAGGCCCACCCGGGGGTATCCGGCCAGCCGGGCCCCGAGTTCGGTGTCGAAGATCAGGCTGGGGCGCAGGCCCACCTCGGACAGGCAGGGCAGGTCCTGCGAGGCGGCGTGCAGCACCCATTCCACGTCGGCGATGACCGCGTTCAGGCCGCTCAGGTCGGGCAGGGCCACCGGGTCGATCAGCGCAGTACCGGCCCCCTCGCGGCGCAGCTGCACCAGGAAGGCGCGCTGGCCGTAGCGATGGCCGGAGGCCCGCTCGGCATCGACCGCGACCGGGCCGCTGCCGGCGGCGAAGGAATCGATGACCTGCTGGAGGGCGGCGACGTCGCTGACCACCGGGGGTACACCGTCTCTCGGCGCGTCAAGCCGCTCCAGCACGTGCTCGCCGTCGGGGCTTCCGGCTGCCGGGGCGCTCTCCGGGGTCAATGAATCGCTCCTCCCTTCGTCAATCGACACAAACCCCACCGTAGCCTGCCGCCTGCCGGTGTCGCTTGTTCTGCTGTGTGACGTTGCAGTGTGCGATGCGACTCGGGAGCTGCTGACTGCGGACCAGGGCGTCCTGAACCGGCCCGGGCACGGACCGGCCGTTGTCAGACTGCCACCGATCGGCGTCTGTGTCCGGGACAGCGCCGGGCCGATGCCAAGGCGTGACCCGCCTCGTCCAGTCATCCACCCGACCTTGCCGTCCCCATATGACCCGATCCCGGTGCAGCAATCAAGCCACCGGCCAAGTCGCGATCAAGCCGCGATCAAGCCGGCCAGAAGCCGGCCGGATGCCTCAGGCGATCACACCGGAGCGCAGCGAGGTGGCCACCATCTCGGCCCGGTCCCCGGTGCCCAGCTTGCGCGCGATCCGGGCCAGGTGGCTCTTCACGGTCAGCGCGGACAGACCCAGCGCCACCCCGATGTCCTTGTTCGACTTGCCCTCGGCGACCAGCTGCAGCACCTGGATCTCCCGGGCGGACAGCGAGTCCACCCCCTCACCGCGATCGGCCGAGGGCCGGGGCATCCCGGTGCCGGCGGCCGAGACCACGTAGCAGCGGATCCCGGCGCCCACGGCTGCCCGCACGCTGTACGGGTCGTCGCTGGTGGCCACCACCATGCCGCGCTGCCAGCCGGCCTGGCGCAGTTCGCGGACCAGGGCGATACCGGAACCGTCGGGCAGGCCGGCCTCGGCCACCACCAGGTCAGCGATCCCGGCCGCGGCCCGCTGCCGGGCCTCGGCCACCGTGTTGATCTCCAGTACGTGCCGGGCGCCCATGGCCCGCAGCGTGTGCGCAACGGTCTCCCGCACGGCGGGGCTGTTGACCACGACCATCGCGGCGAAGCGGCCCGGCCGTGGCACCGCAACTCCTGTTCGCTCCACGAGTGTGGTCACCTCAGCCTCCAAGGGATGTCGTCCCGGCCGGGTCGCAGCCGGGTTGGTTGCACCCCAAGAGGGTCGGCACCACGAAGTGCCGACTTGAGATCACACGTGCGGGTGGTGGACAGACGCCCGACCAGGCGAACCGTGGCCGGTCAGCGGCGCTTGCGTGGCAGCGCGGTCACCCCGGGCGCCACCGGTGGGAGCCCGCCGACCGTGCACAGCAGTTCCGACCAGGCGCTCAGGTGGATCACCGCGTCGTTGACCGGGGTCCAGGAAGCCCGCAACTCGATGTCCACCGTCGGGGCGTTGCCGGACAGCTCACCGAAGGACTCGGACACCACCCGGGTGATCGTCCCCCCGGAGGCAACGTGATCAGCACCGGCCGCCGAGAGCGACTCCTGCAGCCAGGCCCAGCCCACCTGTCCCATCAGCGGATCGGTGGCCAGGTCGTTCTCCAGCGCCGCGCGGATGAAGCTCACCACGCGGTAGGTGCCCTCCCACGGTTCCGGGGCCGACGGGTCGTGCAGCAGCACGAACCGGCCCGTCGCCAGGTCCTCGTCGTCCTCCGACACCACGTCCGCCGACAGCGCCAGCGCGAACGGCGCGATCCGCTGCGGAGCCGGCACCTCCTCGAGGATCACCTCCGGCCGCAGCCGGGCCTCGCGCAGCCGCGAGACCACTTCGAGGAAACCCTCGGGGGCATCGTCGGACATCCTCATGGCAGCCACGTTCGCAGCGTACGGTGACGGATCGCCACTATCGGGGACGACGCGCCCAATCCTGGGGCCGAGGGCACCCATTTCGCGTACACGGTGTGACCAACGACCTTTCCCGCCGAGCACAGATGTGCGGTGCGGAGCCCACCACCTGAGAGGATCGGGACGTGTCCACCGAGTTCGCCGCCCTGTCCGTAGCCGCCCGTGACCCTCGTCTCGCCGATGCACCGCTGCTCGCCGCGGCCCGCCGGCGCAGCCCCGCGCACACTCCGGTCTGGTTCATGCGCCAGGCCGGCCGCTCGCTGCCGGAGTACAAGAAGGTGCGCGCGGGCATCGCCATGCTGGACAGCTGCCGCCGGCCCGAGCTGGTCACCGAGATCACCCTGCAGCCGGTGCGTCGCTACGGGGTGGACGCGGCCATCTTCTTCTCCGACATCGTGGTCCCGCTGAAGGCGGTCGGGGTCGACCTCGACATCAGGCCAGGGGTCGGCCCGGTGATCGCCGAGCCGTTCCGCACCCACGCCGACCTGGACCGGATCCCCGAGCTGGAGCCGGGCATGATCGAGGACATCGCCACCTCGGTCGGCCTGCTCACCGCCGAGCTCGGGGGCACCCCGCTGATCGGTTTCGCCGGTGCTCCTTTCACCCTGGCCTCGTACCTGGTCGAGGGCGGCCCCAGTCGTGACCTGACCAAGACCAAGGCGCTGATGTACACCGACCCGCAGCTGTGGCGGGCCCTGCTGGACCGGCTGGCCCAGATCTCCGCCGGCTTCCTGCGGGTCCAGGTGGCCGCCGGCGCCAGTGCCGTGCAGCTGTTCGACTCCTGGGTGGGCGCCCTGCCGCTGGCCGACTACCGAACCCACGTCCAGCCGTCCTCTGCGGCAGTACTTCAGGCGGTCCGTGACCTCGATCCTTCGGTGCCCCGCATCCACTTCGGCGTGCAGACCGGCGAACTGCTGCCGGCCATGGGCGAGGCCGGTGCCGACGTGGTCGGCGTCGACTTCCGGGTGCCCCTCGACGTAGCCACCGAACGGCTGGGCGGTGACTACGCCGTGCAGGGAAACCTGGATCCGGCCACGCTTTTCGCCTCCCGCGAGGTGCTCGGCGAGCGGGTCCGGCAGACTCTCGAGGCCGGTTCGAAAGCGCCGGGGCACATCTTCAACCTCGGCCACGGAGTGCCCCCGGAGGCCGACCCCGATCAGCTCAAGTTCGTGGTCGACACCGTGCACGCCGGGAAGAGCTGAGTCACGAGCTGGTAGCGGCCGGGCGCAGGCGCCGGTAGACGAACCACGCCGGTACCAGGATCACCGCCAGCGCCAGGCCGATCGGCAGCAGCACCCCGACCACCGTGAGCACGGCGACCGTGCCGGCTTTCAGGGCGTCCCAGCCCGCGCCCAGGCCGGCCAGGAACCCGGAGTCGTCGTCGGCGACGGGCTCGGCCGAGGCCAGTTGCAGCGTGACCACCAGGGTCGAGAGCGCGGCCTTGTCCTTCACCGCGGCGGCCTGGGCCTGCAGCGACTCCAGGTTCGCCTCCCGGGTGCTGAGCTCGGACTCGATCGCGATCACGTCCTTGACCGAGTCCGCCTCGGCCAGCAGCACCCGCATTCGCTCCACCGAGGTCTCCTGGCTGCGCACCCGGCTGTCCAGGTCGGCGATGCTGGTGGTCACGTCCTTGCTGCTGGTGCGCAGGTCCAGGCGCCGGCCCACGTCGTCCAGCTGCTCGATCGCCGGGTCCAGCTTCTCCACCGGCACCCGCAGCGTGATCACCGAGCTGCCCCCGTCGGAGTCCGGGTCCTCGAAGGTGCTGTTCTCGTCCTGCACCAGCCCACCCACGCCGGCCGCGATGCCCCGTACCCGGGCCGAGCCCTCGCCGATCGCCTTGACCTCCAGCGTGACCTGGGCCGTGCGGATCTGCTGGGACGGGCTCACCTCGGCCACGTCGATCTTGCGCCCGGCCTGATCGGCGGAGTCGGAGGCAGAAGCCTGCTCCGAGCCGTCCGAGCTGAGTTCCGCCGAAGCCGCGGTTCCCGAGTCTTCGGAGGCCTCCGAACCGCCCGAGTCCGAGGCCCCCGCACCGCCGCACCCACCGATCGCGAACACCAGGCCCACTGCGAGCGCGATCACCCCGCCACGTAACGTCTTGTGTGTGGTCATGCCGACCCCTCCCCAGTCCGTTGGATCTTCGTCAGCGAAGTCGTCCGCGGGTTCGACGGGCGGGTGGACGTGCGGGTTGCGACCCGAAGGTCATGATCCGGTAACGGAATCCGCTCCTGAATGTCCTGGGAACCCAGTAGGCATCCCGATCCGGGGTCGTTCGGCCCTGGCCACCATCCCCGGGGGATCGGGCAGGATCGGCAGCATGAGGAGAGGAAGGTGTCGTCGTGGCTGACGGCATTAAGGGCGAAATGGTAGACGTGCGGGACCGGACGGCGCGTCCGCGTCGTTTCGTGGTGGTCGGGGGTGGCATCTCCGGTCTGGTCGCCGCCTGGCGGCTCACCCAGAAGCACGGCCCGTCCGCCGAGGTCCTGGTACTGGAGTCCTCCCCCTTGGTCGGCGGCAAGCTGCGGGTAGGCAACGTCGGCGACGTCACGGTCGATCTGGGCGCCGAATCGGTGCTCGCCCGCCGCCCCGAGGCGGTGGAGTTGTTCAGCGAGCTCGGGCTGGATGAGGACGTGGTGCATCCGCGCGCGGCCTCGGCGTCGGTGCTCTCCCGCGACAAGCTCTACCCGCTTCCGCCCGGCACGGTGATGGGCGTCCCCGTAGACCGCACCCGGTTGTCCGCGCTGGCCGGGATCCTGGACCTGGACGAGGTGGCCCGGGCCGGGCAGGAGCGCACCACCGAGGCCCTGCGCCTGACCGAAGACATCGACGTAGCCTCCTGGGTGACGTTCCGGATGGGCCGCGCCGTGGTCGACCGTCTGGTTGAGCCGTTGCTGGGCGGCGTTTACGCGGGCAACGCCGACCGGTTGTCCCTGCAGGCCACCATTCCGCAACTGTGGCAGCGAGCCCGGGCCGGACGTCCTCTGCTTGAAGGAACGCAACCACCCCCCTCAGCCCCGGCGAGACCGGTGTTCGCCGGACTGCGCGGGGGAGTGGGGCGGCTGCCCCTGGTGCTGGCCGAGAAGCTGGAAGAGGCGGGGGGCGAGATCCGTACCGGCGTAACGGTGCGGGGTCTGGCGAGAACCGCCAACGGCTGGCGCCTGACCACCGGCCCGGCGAACGGCCCGGAGTACATCGAGGCCGACGGCGTGGTGCTCGCAGTCCCCGCCGCCCCGGCCGCGCGCCTCCTGTCCGCCGAAGTGCCCCAGGCAGCGCAGAAACTCGCCGGGATCGAGACAGCCAGCGTGGCGGTGATCGCCGCGGCCGTACCCCGGGCCCAGCTGGAGGGCCTGACCGGCACCGGCCTGCTGATCCCGCCGATCGAGAAGCGGCAGATCAAGGCGGCCACGTTCTCCTCGAACAAGTGGCGCTGGGTCAGCGACGAGAAGCCGGAGGACAACCTGATCGTGCGGCTGTCGCTGGGCCGGGCCCGGGAGGAGAGCACCCTGCAACGGGACGACGCCGACCTCACCGAACTGGCCCTGGCCGAGTTGCGCGAGCTGATCGGGCGGGACGTGCGCCCGGCCGAGACCCAGGTGGTGCGCTGGGGCGGCGCACTTCCGCAGTACGAGGTGGGTCACCTGGACCGGGTGCACCGGATCCGCGAGGCTGTGGCCGGGGTTCCCGGCCTGGCGGTCTGCGGGGCGGTGTTCGACGGGGTCGGGATTCCCGCCTGCATCGCCGCCGCCGCCCGGGCCGCCCACGACCTGGACGTCAGCCTGCGCGTCAGCGCCTGAGCGGTCCGACACCCCCACCCCTGACCGCCGCACCGCGATCCGGATACGAGAGAATCGAAGAATGAGCCAGACTGAAACCGGACATCACGCGCCCGACGCGGACGCGATCAACAGCACGATCAAGTACACGATGTACTCGGTGTTCGCCGCGAGCCGGCTGCCGGACGACCGCGACGGCCTGGCCGAGGAGTTCGAGACCTTCGTGGCCGGCCTGCCCGGCCGCGGCGTCGAGCTGCGCGGCATCTACGACCTGGCCGGCATGCGGGCCGACGCCGACGTGCTGGTGTGGTGGCACGCCGACACTGTCGACCAGCTCCAGGCCGCCTACAAGGACCTGCTGCGCACCGGCTTCGGCCGGCACCTGCGCGGGGTCTGGTCGAACGTCGGCATCCACCGCCCGGCCGAGTTCAACCGCGGCCACGTGCCCGCCTTCATGGCCGGCGAGGCGCCGCTCAAGTACATCTGCCTGTACCCGTTCGTGCGCAGCTACGACTGGTACATCCTGCCCGAGCAGGAGCGCCGCGACCTGCTGATCGACCACGGCAAGGCGGCCCGCGGCTACGCCGACGTGCGGGCCAACACGGTCTCCGCGTTCGCCCTGGGCGACTACGAGTGGCTGCTCTCCTTCGAGGCCGACGACCTGCACCGGATCGTCGACCTGATGCGCGACTTCCGGGCCACCGAGGCCCGCCGGCACGTGCGCGAAGAGGTCCCGTTCTTCACCGGCCCCCGGGTCGCCGTGCGCGACCTGATCACCGCCCTGCCGTGACGCTCTGATCGGCGGGCCGGTTCATCGGGACGTGCGGGATGCCGTCCTCGAGGTACTCCGGCCCGCCGGCGGTGAACCCGTACCGGGCGTACCACCCGGTCAGATGAGCCTGGGCGTCGAGCACGGCCTCCCGCCCGGGCTCCAGGCCTGCCACCACCGCGGTCATCAGCTTCCCGGCCAGCGACCGGCCCCGGGCGTCGGCGCGGGTGCAGACCCGGCCGATCCGCAGCCGGCCGTCCGGGTCGTCCAGCACCCGCAGGTAGGCGGTGGGCCCGGCCTCGTCGGCGGACCACAGGTGCTCGGTGCCGGGCTCCAGGTCGCGGCCGTCGAGCTCAGGGTAGGGGCACTCCTGCTCCACCACGAACACGTCCACCCGCAGCTTCATCAGGGCGTACAGGGTGGCGGAGTCGATGTCGGCCCAGGCGGCGCGATGCAGAGTCACGCCCGGATGCTGGCACCCGGGCATGCCCTTTGACCAGTTACCCCGCAAGCGGCTCGCGGCGGATGCTGATCGAGTTGATGCAGTAGCGCTGGTCGGTCGGGGTGGCGTAGCCCTCGCCCTCGAACACGTGGCCCAGGTGCGAGCCGCAGTTGGCACAGCGCACCTCGACCCGCTTCATCCCCAGCGAGACGTCCTCGATGTACTCCACCTTGCCCTCGGCGGCGGGGGCGAAGAACGACGGCCACCCGCAGTGGCTGTCGAACTTCTCGGTGCTGCGGAACAGTTCCACGCCGCAGGCCCGGCAGTTGTACACCCCTTCGGTGTGGTCGTCGGTGTACTCACCGGTGAACGGGCGCTCGGTGCCCGCCTCGCGCAGCACGTGGTACTCCTCGGCGGTCAGCTTGGTGCGCCACTCGTCGTTGGTGAGCTGCAGCGGGTAGATCCGGTTGGTGCTGTTGGTTGCCATGTCCGCCTCAACAAGGTCGCGTGCCCGGTAGTTCCCTCAGCCTACGAGGGGCACTCTCGAGTGTCGGGCTCACCCGTTCGGCCGTACGTTGGCCGGAGAGTGAAACGCGCTCACCGCATCGGGGAGTTGACACCATGACCAGCGAAACAGGTTCGCGCAGGCCGATCGATGCCCCCACCGACCGGCCGATGAGAGACTCGCTGCAGCAGCCGGTCAAGGGGCCACCGGTCGAGCAGCCGCTGCACGAGGAGACTGCTTCCTCAGCGGTGGCCGGAGGTGCGGGCACCGCTGGCGCCGCCCCGCCGGCGCCCGAGTACCGCGATCCGGCGTACCGGGAGCCGGCCTACCGGGACGAGCCGGTGAGCCGGGAACCAGTGCCCGCCACCCGGACGGCGACGATCTCCTCACCCGGCCGGATCGGTTTCGGCGCAGCCGTTCTCGTGCTCGGGATCCTGCTGGGCATGGCCGACCAGCAGGCCGACGGCGCCGGGATGATGCTGCGGATCCCGGCCCTGATCGCCGCCCTGATCATGGTCGCCCAGGGGATCCAGCTGATCCTGCGCGGGCTGCCCCGCGAGACCGAGGTCGAGGTGGTCGAGGTGGTGGACGACACCGACCCCGCGCACGCCCGCACCACGGTGCGCCCGCGGCCCTGGGCCACCCAGATGGCGGCCTTCCGCACCGACCCGGGCTCGGCCGGAATGCCTGCCCTGGTCATCGTTCTGGCCATCTGGCTGGGCCTGGCCACGCTGCGGATCGACGATGCCCCGGCGAACCTGAGCAACCTGTCGATGCTGTCGGCGTTCGTGCTCTTCGCGCTCGGCTGGACCCTGATCCCGCAGCGCCGCTAGCACGCCCGGCGCAAAGAAACCCCCCGGTGAGCACCGGGGGGTTTCTTAATGCCTGATCCTCAGCCGAGGAAGCTGCTGCCCGCGTAGACGTGCAGCACCGGCACGCCCAGCGCCTCGCGGGCCCGGGAGGCCCAGTCGGTGTGGAAGGTGTCCTCCACCGCGTGCGGGCGGGTCACCACGATCACCTCGTCGGCGCTGCGGGTGGCCACCTGCTTGTCCAGCCCGTTCACCGGGTCGCCCTCGACCACCTCGCCGGTGGCGGTGAACCCGGCCGTGCTGAACGCGGCCAGCGAACGGGCCAGCGCGTCGGCGGCCTCGGTCCGGCTGGGCTCGTCCTCGCCGCGCACCGCCTCCAGGGCCTCGCGCAGCTGGAACAGGCTCAGGTGGTCGAGCACGTCGGCGAGCAGGTTGCGCTCCACGTCGGCGGGGACCAGCAGATGGTACGAAGGGTGGTTCTCGGCGTGGACCGAGGTGAGCCGAACGGCGTCTTCCTCGCTCAGCGCGACTTCGGTCAGGACCAGGATCGATGGCGTCGGAGTCACAAGATCAGCCTAGTAGCCCGGCGACTTCCCGGCTCCCCGGCGTCGCTGGGGACCGGTTCGGTCGGCAGAATTGGGGGCATGAGCGTTACGGAGACTGCTGGAGGAGCTCGATGAGCCGCCTGGGTGGGCAGCAGGTGCCGGACGGCGTGCGCCGGCTGGCGGTGGCCGCCGCGGTCGCGGGCGCCTCGTCGGCCATCGCGGCCGGGGTCGCGGCCGCCACCGCGGCCACGGTCTTCGCCCGGCGGGTGGTCACGCCCGACGCCAACCGGCCGGAGACCGTCGAGGTGGTCGCGGTCAAGGGTGAGGTGGTCACGCTGCGGGCCGACGACGAGACCACCATGCCGGGCCGCTACGGCCTCTGGCAGGACGGTGGCCGCACGCACGCCCGGGTGGGCGACGTCACCTCGTACGACACGGTGGCCGGTACCGTCCGGCGGCCGCTGCTGGGAGTGGACTCGGGCCGGCTGAAACCCGGCAAGGCCCGGCTGAACCAGTACTACTACGCCGGCGACCCGTTCACCGCGCTGGGCCTGCCGTTCAGCGACGTCACCATCGAGGGCGACTCCACGCTCCACGGCTGGCTGGTGCCCGGCGCCGAGTTGAATGTCGAGGAGCACGCCGCTGGCGCCTCGGTGCGCAGCGCGGCCGGCAGTACCCAGAGCAGCACCAAGCTCAAGAGCGGGTCGGCGCCCACCGGTGGGCCCTGGGCGATCCTGGTGCACGGCCGCGGCGCCACCCGTGAGGAATGCCTGCGCGCCCTCCCGGTACTGCACCGCCTGGGCTTCACCTCACTGGTCGCGGGCTACCGCAGCACCTTCGGCCTGCCGGTGCCCCCGGTCGGCCCGCTCGCCCGCTACCACCTGGGCGACACCGAGTGGCGGGACGTGGAGGCCGCGATCGTCTACGCGGCCGAGCACGGCGCCGAAGAGGTGGTGCTGTTCGGCTGGTCGATGGGCGGGGCGATCGTGATGCAGACCGTCGCCCGCTCCTGGACCGCGGACCGGGTCAAGGGGCTGGTGCTGGACGCCCCGGTGATGGACTGGCGCGACACGCTGGCTCACCAGGCACGGGTGAACAAGCTCCCACCGGCGGTGGGCCGGCTCGGGCAGAGCGTGCTCTCGCACCGCTCGGCCTGGCGGCTGGCCGGGACCGAGGCCCCGGTCGACCTGGACCGGCTGGACTGGGTCTCCCGGGCCGCCGAGGTGCGTCACCCGATCCTGCTGATCCACAGCAAGGACGACGAGTTCGTGCCCTCCACCCCGTCCGAGAAGTTCGCCGAGGCGCGGCCCGACCTGGTCACCTACGTGTCGGTCGAGGGCGCGCGGCACTGCAAGGAATGGAATGTGGACCAGAACACCTGGGAGTCCGCGGTCGCGCGGTTCCTGCTCCGTCTGTGAGACACCCAACTTGAGACGTTGTGCGCACGGTGCGTACAACGTCTCAAGTTCTCAGTGGTTGGGGACGGTCTGAACCAGCCAGCGCCCCAGGAGCACGTCCTCGGCCGCGATCAGATGGGCCGGCCGGGCCGTCACCTGCACGTCCGGGCCCAGCGCGATCCGCGGGCCACCACCCGCGAGCAACGTGGGAGCCCAGGTCAGGCACAACTCGTCCATCCGGCGGGCGGCCAGCGCGTGGCCCAGCAAGGAGGGCCCGCCCTCCAGCAGGACCCGCCGGTGACCCCGCCCGGCGAGCACCCGCACGGCGTCGTCCACGTCCACGTCGTCCTCACCCGCCACGATCACCTGGTCCGGCCCGGCCAGCGCGCGCAGCCGGCCCAGATCCGCCTGGGCGGTGGTGATCACGAATGTGGAGCCGTCCAGCACCTCGCTGGGCACATCACCGCTGCGGGTGACCACCGCCAGGACCGGCGCCGGGCGCTGACCCCGGCTGCGGCGGTGCTCGGCGAAGGCCGGATCGGCGGGCGGAACGCCGTACCCCTCGGCCCGCACGGTGCCCGCGCCGACCAGGATCACGTCGCAGAGCCCACGCAGAACCTTGAACGTGGCCTTGTCCACCGCCCCGCCCAGCGCGCCGGAGAGCCCGTCCGGCCCGGCCGCGGAACCGTCCAGGCTGCTGACCATGTTGGCCCGCACCCAGCCGCGGGCCGGCACCGGCTCGGGGTAGGCGTACAGGTCGGCCAGAGCCTGCACGGTGGGCTCCGGATCGGTGGTCAGGTTGCCCACCTCGGCCCGGCCCGGCAGCAGGAGCTGCAGCACCGTCACGAAGCGGTGCCCTCGTGCACCTGGCGCTTGATCCGCGCCAGCATCCCGGCCATACCCCGCAGCCGCAGCGGGCTGACCGCGTCG
This sequence comes from Kineosporia babensis, assembly GCF_021129305.1. Taxonomy (GTDB): domain Bacteria; phylum Actinomycetota; class Actinomycetes; order Actinomycetales; family Kineosporiaceae; genus Kineosporia; species Kineosporia babensis. Next base: position 135,423 of record NZ_JAJOMB010000015.1, read on the forward strand.
GACAGGCCCAGGCGCTGCGGCACGTCGTTGGGCACGTCCAGGATCTCCTGGCCGCTCAGCCCCTCCAGCCCGGCCGCCAGGATGCCGGCGAAGCCGCGGGTGGTCGGGGCCTCGGCCGGGGCGTCGAAGTAGATCTGGGCCGGATCGGCCAGGGTGGCGCCGGTCTCGACCTTGACGAACACCGGTGACTGGCACTCGGTGACCGCTTCCATCGCGTCGTGGTCGCCCGAGTACTTCTCCGGCAGGGCGGGCAGCTCACGGCTGAACTCCAGCAGGAGCTCCAGCCGGTTCTTCACGGCGAGCGCGTTGAAGTCGTCGACGATCTCGGCGAAGGCCGCCGGAAGGGTGTCTGCCACGGGTCCGATCCTGTCACGTCCCGTGCCGAAGTAGCACTAATGGCCGACCCGGCCGTCGTGGACGTCACGTTCCTCTGAGAACCTGCCGTCATGAACATCGCCCGGAAGGGGCCCGGCGCCGGGTCCCGCTCTCCCCGCGCCCGCCTCGTCTCCTCCGCACCTCGCCGCAGCCTGAACGGCACCTGGCAGTTCCGGGTCTCTCCCGGCCTGGCCGCCGCGCCGGACGACGGGTGGGACACAGACGACGCCGGCTGGGCCACGGGCGAGCAGTGGACCACCATCCCGGTGCCCGCCCACTGGGTGCTCGAGGGACACGGAAAGCCCGCCTACACCAACACCCGTTTCCCCTTCCCGATCGACCCGCCGCACCCGCCGGCCGAGAACCCGATCGGTGACTACCGGCTGGTCTTCGACGCCGAGCCGGAGTTCCTGGACAACGCCGTGCTGCGCTTCGACGGCATCGAGTCGGCCGCCGAGGTCCGGCTGAACGGCCGGCTGCTGGGCGAGACCCGGGGCAGCCGGCTCACCCACGAGTTCGACGTCACCGGCACGCTGCGCGCCGCCGGCAACGTACTCGCCGTCCGGGTGGCCCAGTTCTCCGACGCCAGCTACCTGGAAGACCAGGACATGTGGTGGCTGCCCGGCATCTTCCGGGACGTCGACCTGGTCGCGGTGCCGGAGCGCGGGATCTGGGACGTCTTCGCGGTCACCGACTTCGAGGCGGCCGACGGCACCGGCACGATCGACCTCACCGTGGAGTTCAACGGTGAGGCTTCCGGCCGGTTCCGGGTGCCCGAGCTGGAGATCGACGTGGAGGTCACCGGGGGAGGGGTGATCGGCGCCGGTCAGGTCGAGCCCTGGACCGCCGAGACCCCGCGCCTGTACGCGGCCACCCTGCAGACCGAGACCGAGACGGTCGAGCTGCAGCTGGGCTTCCGCCGGGTCGAGGTGAAGGACTCGGTGCTGCTGGTCAACGGCGCGCCGATCCAGATCCGCGGGGTCAACCGGCACGAGCACGACCCCGACCAGGGCCGGGTGTTCTCGGCCGAGCGGCTGCGCCAGGACCTGGTCCTGATGAAGCAGCACAACGTCAACGCGATCCGTACCTCGCACTACCCCTCGCACCACGAGCTGCTGCGCCTGGCCGACGAGATGGGCTTCTACGTCGTGCTGGAGTGCGACCTGGAGACCCACGGCTTCGTCGACCTGGACTGGAAGCACAACCCCAGCGCCGACCCGGCCTGGCGCGAGGCCTACCTGGACCGGATGCACCGCACGGTGAACCGGGACAAGAACCACGCCAGCATCATCATGTGGTCGCTGGGCAACGAGGCCGGCACCGGCGAGAACCTCGAGGCGATGGCCGCCTGGACCCGGGCCTTCGACCCGTCCCGGCTGATCCACTACGAAGGCGACTGGAGCAGCACGTACGTCGACGTGTACTCCCGGATGTACGCCTCGTTCGAGGAGACCCGGCAGATCGGCGAGGAGGTGCTCACGCCGGCCCCGTTCAGCGCCACCGCGGCCGAGATGCACCGCCGCGAGCTGCCGTTCATCCAGTGCGAGTACGCGCACGCGATGGGTAACAGCCCGGGCGGCCTGGGCGAGTACCAGGACCTGTTCGACCGGTACCCGCGCCTGGCCGGCGGTTTCGTCTGGGAATGGATCGAGCACGGGATCCGGACCGAGGACGGCACGGGCTACCTGTACGGCGGCGACTTCGAAGAAGAGACGCACGACGGCAACTTCGTGATCGACGGTCTGGTCAGCGCCGACCGCAAGGTGCGCCCGGGCCTGACCGCGCTGGCCCACTGGTACGCGCCGGTGCGGATCGACGTGAGCGACACGGGTATTCGCATCCAGAACCGGCACGACCACCGCGACCTGAGTCACCTGCGCCTCGTCTGGCGGGCCGAGTCGGACGGCAAGCAGGCGGCCGACGGTGAGCTCAAGCTGGACACCGTGGCCCCGTGGGAGACCGTCGAGGTGCCGCTGCCCGAGCAGGACGCCGAGATCATCACGGTGGAAGCGGTTCACCTGGACCGGCCTGAGTGGGCGGCCGAGGGCCACGTGATCGCCCGCGGTCAGCGGGCCTGGCTGAACCCGGCCGAGGTCCCGCTGGAAACCTCGGTGCCGCAGCGCGAGGCGTTCGACGCGGTCAGCCTGCGGCTGCAGCAGCTCGGCGGCCTGAAGCTGGACGGCCCGGTGGTCAGCCTCTGGCGGGTGCCGACCGACAACGACCGTCGCCCGGGCTGGGACGAGATCAAGGAGCCGCCGTATGCGGCCCGGTGGGAAGAGCTCGGCCTGGACCGGCTGCGCACCCGCGTGGTTTCGGCCGAGGAGCGGGACGGCGCCTTGGTTGTGCGTACCCGCACTGCTCCGCCCGGACGCGAGTGCGCGGTCGACGCCGAGTACACCTGGCGCCGGGTGAGCGACACGGCGGTCACGGTCGAGATCGGCCTCACCCCGGACGGTGTCTGGCCGGTCGAATGGGCGCGACTGGGCGTGGATCTCGTGCTCGAGGGCGCTCCGCAGGGCATGGACTGGCGGGGCCTCGGCCCGGGCCCGTCCTACCCTGACATCGCGGCCGGCCCGTACTGGGGCGACCACCACGCCGATGCCGACGAGCTGCTCACCCCGTTCGTGCTGCCGCAGGAGAGCGGTGCCCGCGCGGGGGTGCGCAGGGCGTCGATCGGTACCGAACAGGGGACGCTCGCGGTCACGGTTCTGCCGGGTGGCACTTCCGGTGGCGCCGAGGAAGTTGCGGTGACGGTCTCGCCGTACAGCCGCAAGACTCTGGCCAGCACCACGCACCAGCACCTGCTGCAGGCGGACGGCCGTACCCACGTGTCGATCGACCTGTTCCAGTCCGGCGTCGGCACCGCGGCCTGCGGTGAGGGCGTGCTGCCGCGCTACCGTCTGGCCGCCCGGCCGGGCCGGGTGACTCTGCTGCTGGAGCACATTCAGGGTTAAATCGGGTTGCCAGGCCGCTGCGTGGCCTGGCACCTTAAGGCGTGAGGCCTAGCCGGGACATCCTTCGTCTCGAACTTCTGTCGGCTACGTCCTGGCACTTTCCTCACCTGCGTGGGCCGGTCCCTGGGGCCGGCCCACGTCTGTCTTTGTCCCGCGCCGAGGGGAATCACCCGTGTCCATCGAGCAGATCGCCTTCCGGCGGTGCCGGGTGCTGCTGCGGCCCGCTACCGAGACCGGTTCACCCACCGCCGAACTCGGCGCCGCTACAACCCTGGAGCTGCGTGAGGCCGGGCTGGCGCTCGCCAATCCCGGGGCACTCACCGTCGGCTGCGCCGCTCAGGCCGCCCGGTGGGCCGGCTGGTCCCGCGACGAGCGTGGCCAGAAGGGCGACTACGCGCCGCTGTTCCCGGGATTTCCCGATCGGCTGCCCGACTTCGACCTGGCAGAGTTGCGTTTCGCCCTGGCCCAGGTCCGTCTGGCCGTGATCGCGCAAGAACGGGCTCCGGACGAGTGCACCGCCGAGGATCTGCGCGCTTGCCGTGACTTCTCCGCGATCGGCTGGTGGCCGGCCTCCTCGGTGCCACAGGACGTGCCGAAGGCTCGGCGGGACCGGGAGTTCCAGCTCACCCTCCCCGGTGACGACCTGCAGCAGCTCATCCCGGTCACCCTGGTCGACGAGCCGGAACTGCGAGCCCGGCTGCAGCAGTTCGTCCGTGCGGGCCTGGACTCGCCCACCTCCCTGCGCAGCGACGTGCGGGCCGACCTGGACGCCGCGCTCGACCTGGTGCTGCAGTCCGCCGTACTCGGCGAAGACCTGCCCGGCTTTCACGAGGTCCGCTTCCTGGAGACCCGGGTCCTGTTGCTGCGCCGCATCTTCCAGGCCGATCCGGCTGCTCTGCCGGATCTGGAGGTCACACCGGACGATCTGCTGCGGCTGTTCGCCGAGCTCACCGGATCCGACGTCACGCTGACCGAGAAGATCACCTACCCCAAGCTCACCCGGGCCCAGCGCCGCGCGGTCGTCGCAGCCCTGGAAGCATCACCCCGGCTGCCGGACGTCTTCCGCCGGCGCCGTCTGTGGCTGGCCGTGGCTCGTGGTCTGCACTTGTCCGAGTTCGAGGCACCGCGCGTGCAGGAAGTGTTCGCCCGGCTGCGGGCCGACCGGCGCGACCGCAGCAGCCTGCTCTCCCGCACCGAGGTCCTGATCCAGACCGGCGAAGTGGCCCAGGCCGCGCGCACTCTCGCCGGCGAGGCCCCGGCTCTGCTGGTGCGCCGGCTGCGCCAGTTGCTGCACACCGCGACCGCGATCGGCCAGACCGAAGAAGTTCTGCAGGCTCTGGGCGGAGTCCAGGTGCCTTCCAAGGTGCTGTGGGCGGCCTACGGTCAGATCCGGAACAATGGTGCCGTCTACCCTCAGCTGGCGTTCACCAAGAGCGGTGCGGCCCTGCCGATCCCCGGCCCGGCCGGGCACCTGGCCCTGCCGGAAGACCTGCGCAACCGGGCGCTCGCCCTGCTCGAGGACCGGCTACGGGATAATGCCCAGCAGGATCCGGCCCGCCCGGCGGCCGGAGAGAAGGTCTGGATCGACCCTGCCCTCGAGTGGGTGCTGCTGCCCACCCAGCTGCGCTCCACCGCCCCAGGGCTGGCCCAGATCGAGCGCGGCTCCCGGCTGGCCCTGGGGCAGGCCCCGGTCCTGCGGATGTTCGTGCACTGGCGGCAACCCGGCGACCATGAGTCCGACCTGGATCTCTCGCTGCTCGCTCTGGACGAGAAGCTGAACCTGGTCTCCCAGGTCTCCTGGACCAACCTGACCGACGGTCCGCTGACCCACTCCGGCGATCTGACCGACGCCCCCGAGGGCGCCCAGGAGTTCATCGACATCCGGCTCGAGCACGCCCGGGCCCAGCCGAGCTGGCGCTACCTGGTACCGGCCGTCTACCGCTTCAGCGGCCCGTCCTTCGCCCAGCTGCCGGAGGCGGTGCTGGGCTGGTCGCGGCTACCACCGGCAGGTCGAGGGCACCGAGGTCGCCACCGCCGAGCTGGTGCGCAGTCTCCTGCGCCGGGCCGGCACCCGGGCCTCGGTCGCCGAGGTGGTCAGGTTCGTGACCACCGCCCGGGGTGCCGAGGTGGTTGCCGACCGGGCCGCCGCCGACCTGACCTTCGGGCTGGACGAGAAGTGCAGCTACGACGTCCGCTCGCCCGAAACCCTTCTGGCCGAACTGCTCTGAACGGGAGCACCGACGTCCGCTATTTCATCCCCGAGGTCGCCAGCCCGTCGATCACCCGGCGCTGCAGCACGATGAACAGGATCAGCACCGGCGCGGTGGCCAGCAGACTCGCCGCCAGCACCACCGGATAGTTCACCGTGCGGTCGTTGATCAGCGTGGCCAGACCGGCCGAGAGCGGCATGCTGCTGCTCTCGGTGGTGACCACCAGCGGCCAGAGCAGCTCGTTCCACGACCAGAGAGTGGCGGTGATCGCGAGAACGCTGATGCTGGGCCGGATCAGCGGCAGCATCACGTGCCAGAACACCTGGAACGGGTTCGCCCCGTCCAGCCGGGCGGCCTCCTCCAGCTCGGCCGGCAGCGCCAGGAAGGCGGTCCGCATCAGGAACGTGCCGAACGCGCTGAACAGCCCGGGCAGCACCAGACCACCCACCGAGCCGAGAAGCCCCAGATCCTGGATGATCTCGTACTGCGGCAGCAGGTACACCTGGGAGGGCACCATCAGGATCGACAGCACCGCGGCCAGCACCAGTGCCTTGCCCCGGAACTGCATGCGGGCGAACGCGTATCCGGCCAGTGTGCAGAACGCGATCTGGGCGAGCACCCGGACCACCGTGATGAACAGGCTGTTGCCCAGCTGGTCCAGGAACGGCAGCTGGCGGAACACCTCGGCGTAGTTCTCCCAGCGCAGCGTTTCCGGCCACAGGTGCGGCGTCACCGACTGCACCTCGGCGTTCGTCGACAGGCTCATCAGGATCTGCCAGGCGAACGGGAACATCATCACCACGGCGCCCAGGCTGAGCGCGAGGTGAACGCCGATGTTGTTCCGCCGTGGGCCTTTTGCTCTAGTCAACGTGCACCCACTTCTTCTGCAGCCGGAACTGGATCGCGGTGGCCACCGCCACCAGGACCAGCACCACCATCGCCACCGCGGCCGCCAGGCCCTTGTCGTTGGTCACGAAACCGGCCTGGTAGAACAGGTAGACCAGAGACATGCTGTCGAACACGGTGGCGTTCATGTTCGTCGTGCCGAGCACCGCGTACAGCATGTCGAACAGCTGGAACCCGGCGATCACGGTCACCACCGACAAGAACGCGATGCTCGGGGTCAGCAGCGGCACGGTGATCGAGCGGAACTGCCGCCAGCGGGAGGCCCCGTCCAGTTCGGCCGCCTCGTACAGTTCCGGCGGGATCTGCTTCAGCCCGGCGCCCAGCACGATCACCGAAAAGCCGATGCTCGACCAGAGTCCCACCACCGACACCGCAACGATCGCCGCGCCCGGGGTGCTGATCCAGTACGGCCCGTCGATGCCGAACCAGCCCAGCACCCGGTTCAGCACACCGAAGTCGCCGTTGAAGATGATCCGCCAGACCATCGCCACCGCGGTCGGCATCGCCACGTAGGGCAGGAAGTACAGCACCCGGTACACCGAGGCCCCGCGCAGGCCGGGGGTGTTCAGCAGGCTGGCCACCACCACCGCGATCGGCACGTTCAGCAGGACGATCGCGGTGTAGAGCAGGGTGTTGCCGATCGCCTTGTACAGATCGCCGTTGCTGAACAGCTCCTGGTAGTTGCTCAGCCCGGTGAACGTGGTGCCGCCGAACACCCCGAACTCGGTCAGCGAGAACCAGGCGGTCTGGACGATCGGCCACAGGTAGAACACCGCGATCCCGATGCCCAGCGGCGCGACGAACAGCCAGGGCCAGAATCCGTCGCGGCGCGGCTTCTTCGGTTTGTCCGAGGACGGCGCCCGCACCGGTTGCGTCGTGGTGGTCACCTGAGTGCTCACTCCTTGGTGAGAGCCGCGTCCATCTGCGTGGCCAGCTCCTGGGTGACCTCCGCGACCGGCTTGGTCCCGGAGAAGGCGTCGGGCAGGTACTTGACCTCCAGCTCGTTCCAGGCGGTGGTGTTGGCGCTGACCGGAAGCGGTTTGGCGTACTCCACCGCGTCCAGGAACACCTGGAGGTTGGCCTCGGGCATCGACTCGGCGAAGGCGGTCTGGGTGCCGGTGTAGGCCGGGATCACCGAGCCCGCCTCACCGAGCTGCTGCTGCGCCTGCTCTCCGGCCAGGAAGGCCTGCAACGCGTGCGCGGCCTGCTTGTTCGCCGAGTTCGCGGCCACCATGTTGGCCACGCCGTGGATCACGGTGGCCTGCTGAGTGCCCTTCGGCAACGGCAGGACCACGATGTCGCTCTCGATGTCGGTGCCGGCCAGCGCGGCCCGGAACCAGCTGCCGCCCCAGTACATGCCCAGCTTGCCGGAGGTGAACCACTGGTCGGCGGTGGTGTCGGTGAGCTGGGCGATGCTGGGGGAGCCGCCCGAGGCGATCAGATCGGCCCAGAACCCGATGCCCTCCTGGCCCTGCGGGCTGTGGTAGCCGGACTTGCCGTCGGCGATCACCTCGCCGCCGGCCTCGAAGATCGTGTTGTAGTAGGTGGTCTGGCCGTCCATCCCACCGGCCCCGCCGTAGATGCCCTGGCTCTGCAGCTTCTGCGAGATCTGCTGGGCCACGCTCTGGAACTCGTCCCAGGTCCAGTCCTCGCCCGGCACGTCCACCCCGGCCTGCTCGAACACTGCCTTGTTCACCCAGACGCCGATCGTGTCCATGTCCTTCGGCACCCCGAACTGCACCCCGTCCAGGCTGTACAGCGAGGTCAGCGCCGCGGGATAGTTCGCCGGCGTGATCGCGCCGGCCTCGACCGGGCCGGTGATCGGGTCGATCTTCTGGTTCGCGGCGTAGAGCTGGAAGTTCGGGCCGTTCATCCAGAACAGGTCGGGCAGCGTGTCGCTGGTGGCCTGGGTCTGCAGCTTGGTCCAGTACTGCGCGAACGGGGTGACGCTGATCGCCACCTCGATCCCCGGGTACTTCTCGTTGAACGCGGCGATGTTCTGTTCCAGCGCGGCCACCTGCGTCTGGTCCCAGACGCTGTAGGTCAGCTGCGCCTTCAGGTCCGCGGCCGGCTCGGTGTACTCGGAACCCTCGGCCGAGCTGTCGCTCCCACCCCCGCAGGCGGCGAGGGCGGTCATGGCACCGAGGGTTCCCAGGAGCAGACTGCGACGGGAGAAGTTGTTCATTGCTCGGCCCTTTCGGTGGCGGGGGCTTCGTTGCCCGCGCCGGATCGGAAGTGATGGAGGACGTTCGTGGGCAGTTCGGGTACCAGATGCGGGACTGAGTTGTTGCGCAGGGACTCGGCCGCCAGCGCACCGGCGGCCACCGCCTCACGGGCGGCAACGGGTGAAACCAGGGTGGGGGCGCCGGAGACCACGTGTTCCAGGAACTCGGCCATGGTCAGCCGGTCGGCGTCCTCGTGACCCTCGCTCACCCCTTCGATCGGGTACTCGGCGTCGCCCTCGGCCTGCCACAGATGGCGGCGGTTCCAGACCCGCACCACCCCACCGGCGGTGTCGCCGAAGTTCTCCACCCGGCCCTCGGTCCCGATCACCGTGTAGTTGCGCCAGTAGTCCGGGGTGAAGTGACACTGCTGGTAGCTGGCGAAAACCCCGTTGCCGAGCTGCATCAGCATCATCGAAACGTCCTCGACGTCGACCACCGGATTCAGCCCGGTGTGGCTGCCGGGTGGCCAGTTGTCCATCGAGAACCAGTCCGGCATGGTCTGGCCCGGGCGCTCGTGACGGTCCTGGATGCCGCCGAACAGAACCAGCCCGCCCATCCCGACCACCTGCCGGGTGTAGCCACCGGCCAGGTGGTGCACCACGTCGATGTCGTGACTGGCCTTCTGCAGCAGCAGGGTTCCGGTCTTGGCCCGTTCGGCGTGCCAGTCCTTGAAGTAGTAGTCACCGCCGTTGCCGACGAAGTGCCGCACCCAAACGGCCTTCACCTCGCCGATCTCGCCGCGCTCCACCACCCCACGCAGCGCCCGGACCACCCCCGAATGCCGGAAGTTGTGCCCCACGTAGAGCTTGGTCCCGGTCTCCGCCGCCGCGTGCAGCACCCGGTCCGCATCTTCCAGCGTTGTGGCCAGAGGCTTTTCGAGGTACACGGCAATACCGTTGCGCAGCAACTCGACCGCGATGTCGGCGTGCGCATGGTCCGGCGTGCTCACGATCGCGGCATCCACCCCGCCCGCCGCGACCAACTGCGCGACGCTCTCGAACACCTGAGCACCGGCAAAGATCTCCGCCCCGCGCCGCCGGCCCTCCGGCTCGGTGTCGACCACCGCCGTGACCCGTGCTCCCGGCCGGACCTCAGCCACGTGAAGCCCGATCACCGAGCGAGCGCCGCAACCCACCACCGCTACCGACAGACCCGAAGTGATCATCCTGCGCGGCTCCTGATCGATTTTGACTAATCCAGGCTCCGAATGAGCGTGAATAGACAGTAGCGGTCTAATCCGAGCCCGCCTAGGGGTGTGCCGGTGCCGGATCGCCAGAAGTAACGTGGAAGCAACACAGGAGGGCGCGAACGGTACGAAAGGGGCGCAGGCGGTGCGACTTCATGGGCCGCGCGGCTGGCGCTCCGGCACCCTAGGCCTGCTGAGCGGTGCCGGCGCCCTAGGCCGGTTGAGCGGTGCCGGCGCCCTGTCGTGCGGCCATCGAGCTTGTCGCACCGCGCGGCCGTTGGTCGCACTTGGCGGGAGCTTGTCGCACTTGGCGGCGCTCAGTCGCAGAAATGAGCCTCTTCAGCGCCCAAATCTGCGACAACGGGCCGCCAGGTGCGACATCCATCCACCCGCCCACGCAACTCAGGGGGCGACGATGACCTCGACGCCGGCAGCCTCCAGTGCAGCACCCACGTCCGCAGCCGGAGGCAGGTCGGTGACCAGGGTGTCGATCTGCTCAAGGGGGCAGATCCGGGCGAAGGTGGTCCGGCCGAGCTTGGTGGAGTCGGCGGCCACCACCACCCGCCGGGCCACCGTGGCGATCTGCCGGCTGACCTCGGCCTCGCCCTCATGGATGGTGGTGGCACCGAACCGGCCGGTCAGGCCGTCCACGCCGAGCACGGCCAGATCCAGGCTGAACTCCCGCAGCGTGGCCGCGACCAGGGGCCCGACCAGCTCGTAGGACTGCGAGCGCGGCACTCCGCCGGTGACCACGATCTTCACGTGCTCACGGACGCTCAGTTCGTAGGCGATGTTCAGCGCGTTGGTGACGATGGTGATGCCCGGCGTGGACCCGCGCGCCAGCAGCCGTTCGCTGGAGCCGAGCACGCGCGCCACCTCACTGGTGGTGGTGCCCCCGTTCAGCCCCACCGAATCGCCGGGGGAGACCAGCCCGGCCACGGCCTTGGCGATCGCCGCCTTGCCGTCGGCCTGGCGCACCAGCTTGTACTGCAGCGGCAGCTCGTACCCCGAGCCCAGTGCCGAGGCCCCACCGTGGGTGCGGGTCAGAAGGCGTTGCTGGGCGAGTAGATTCAGGTCGCGCCGCACGGTGGCGGGGGAGACGTCCAGGGCCTCGGCGACGTCGGCGATCGAGACGTTCCCGCGTTCGGTGACGAACTCGAGCACCTTGTTGAGCCGCTGCTGGGCCGTCATCTCTCTCCATCCACCTGCCCCATGCTCTCACGTGAAGGCCTTGGGGGTTGACTCGCTGTGGTCAATTCTGATCGTATGCCTGAATATCGATCAGAACTAGTCTGAGATCGAAGCGGACCCCGACCCCCTTGGGATGAGACATGACCACTTTCGTCGATGCCGAGATCTCCTCCCAGCCCGACGTCTGGCGTCTGGCCGGCGAGCTGGCGGCCACCGTGAGCACCGATCTGCCCGCGCGCGGCGAGCGGGTGGCGGTCGTGGGCTGTGGCACCAGCTGGTTCATCGCCGCGAGCTACGCGGCTCTGCGGGAGAGCGCGGGCGACGGGCTGACGGATGCCTTCGCCGGCTCGGAGTACCCCAGCGGCCGGGACTACGACCGGGTCGTGGCGATCTCGCGATCCGGCACCACCACCGAGATCATCGAGTTGCTGAGCGGGCTGAGCGCACCCAGCACCCTGATCACCGCGGTCCCCGACGCTCCCGCCGCGCAGCACGCCGACGCGGTCGTCGGGATGGGCTTCGCGGACGAGAAGTCGGTGGTGCAGACCCGGTTCGCGACCAGTGCCCTGACCCTGCTGCGCAGCTCGCTGACCAGCAGGCCCGACCTGGACGCCCTGGTCGAGCACGGCCGCCGGGCCCTGGAGGTGCCGATCGAGGACCTGCTCGGCGCCGGCCAGGTCACCTTCCTCGGCCGCGGCTGGACGGTGGGCCTGGCCAGTGAGGCGGCACTGAAGACCCGTGAGGCGGCCCAGTTCTGGGCGGAGTCGTACCCGGCGATGGACTACCGGCACGGCCCGATCGCGATCGCCCAGCCCGGCCGCCTGGTCTGGTCGTTCGGCCCGGCTCCGGAAGGCCTGACCGAGGACGTGGCCGCCACCGGGGCGACCTTGGTGCAGCACGACCTGGACCCGCAGGCCGCCCTGGTGGTGGCCCAGAGGTTCGCGATCGGCCTGGCCAAAGCCCGGGATCTGGACCCCGACCGTCCTCGATCGCTCACCCGCTCGGTCATCCTCGGCTGAGAGGTGGAACGATCAGGAGCATGAATGCCGCGACGATGAGTGCAGGCGCCCAGGCGGTCGGGATCGACGTGGGCGGCACCTCGGTCAAGGGGGTGCTGCTGAGCAGCGACGGGTCGCTCCTGGCGGCCCATCGGTTGCCCACGCCCAGCCCGGATCCGACGGGCGAGGGCGTGGTCGAGACGGTTGCCCAGGTCCGGGACGCGCTCACCCAGGATCGTCAGCTGCCGGTCGGCGTGGCTCTGCCCGGCGTGGTGGACGAGGACAGCGGCATGGCCGTGTACTCGGTCAACCTGGGCTGGCGGGACGTCCCGATGCTTGAGGAGTTGACCAAACGGCTCGGTACCGAGGTCGCGTTGTCGCACGACGTACGCGCCGGAGGCGTGGCCGAGGCCCGCACCGGCGCGGCGGCGGGCCGTGCCGGAGTGGTGGCCTTCGTCCCGGTCGGCACCGGTGTCGCGGCCGCCGTGCTGATCGACGGCAAGCCGCTGGTCGCCGGGGGCTACGCCGGTGAGATCGGCCAGTTGCTGATCACTCACGGCGAGTTCCAGGGCCAGCGTCTGGAGGAAGTTGCCTCGGCCCGGGCCACGGCGCTGCGGGCCGGCGTAGCCAGCGCCCGGGAGGTCGCTTCGGCCGCGGCCCGGGGAAGTGCTGTGTCGCAGCAGGTCTGGAACGAAACCATCACCGTCCTGGCCGACGGCCTCGCCGGACTGTCCGTCACCGTGGCCCCCACCGTCATCGTCATCGGTGGCGGACTCGCGCTGGCGGGCCGGCAACTGATCGTCCCACTGGGCGAAGAACTGGAGCGCAGATTGCCTGGCCTACGCACGCCCGAACTGATGCCCGCCGCCCATGGAGACGCAGCCGCGGCCGTCGGAGCAGCCCTGCTCGGTCTGGAGCAGCGCGCATGAACGGCGTCATCGCGATTCGCCGCCTGGTCGACGCGACCAGCCAGGACGGCCCGGCCTGGCTTCGGATCGAGAACGGCGTAGTGCTGGAACGTGGCTCCGGAGAAGCACCTTCACCGGCATCCGAAACCCTTGACGTGGTCATCCCCGGCGCCGTCGACACCCACGTCCACGGCGCCGTCGGCATCGATCTGGCCACTCCGGGCGTCGACCCGCAACCCGCGCTCGACCACCATCATGCAGCCGGTAGCACCACGCTCATCGCCTCGCTGGCCACCGGCACCCTCAGCGACACCCGTTCCAGGGTAAAAGAACTCGCCCCCCTGGTCCGCGAAGGACGACTGGCCGGCATCCATCTGGAAGGCCCCTGGCTGTCCCAAGCCCGCCGCGGAGCGCACAATCCCGACCTGCTCCGCGAGCCCAACCGCGCCGATGTGGCCGATCTGCTCGCAGCCGGTGAGGGCGGCATTCGCATGGTCACCATTGCTCCGGAACTGCCAGGAGCCTTCGAAGCAATGGACGAGCTGGTCGCCTCGGGTGTGGTGGTGGCCGTCGGTCACACCGACGCAGACACCGAAACGGTCAGCCGGGCCATCGATCACGGCGCCCGGGTGACCACCCACCTGTTCAACGGCATGGCTCCGATGCACCACCGTCGGGCGGGCACGGTCGGCGTCTCACTGAGCGACGCCCGCATCACCGTGGAGCTGATCGCCGACGGCGAGCACGTGAGCAACGAGGTCATCGACGTGGCCCGCCGGGCGGCGGCCGGGCGCATGGTCCTGGTCTCCGACGCGATGTCGGCCACCGGCCTGGGCGACGGCACCTACGATCTGGCCGGCTCCGAAGTGGTGGTGGCCAACGGTGTGGCCACCCTGGTCGAGGGAAACTCGCTGGCCGGAAGCACGACTGAGCTGATGACGGCGGCCCTGCGGCTGCTCAACCGGGCCATGCCGGTGCCCGAGGTGGTGGCGGTCTCCAGCGCCACCGCAGCGAATGTGTTCGGCCTGCAGGGGCACTCGCTCCAGCCCGGCAACCCGGCCGACCTGATCGAACTGCGCTTCCCGGACGGGGTGGCCGAGATCGCGCGGGTGGCCAGGCGGGGCACATGGCTCGCCTGATCGTCGTCACCCCGAACCCGGCGACGGACGTCACCTACCGGGTCCCGGTCTACGAGAACGGTTCGACCGTAAGAGTTTCGGACGTGTCCAGGAGGCCCGGCGGCAAGGGGCTCAACGTCGTGCGTGTGCTACGTACGCTCGGTGAGCCGGCGGTCGCGGTGCTCCCGTTGGGTGGTGCTTCGGGGCAATGGGTTTCGTCGATGATGGACGCGGAGGGCATCTCGGCCTCCATCGTCCCGATCGCGGGGGAGACACGCAGTACGGTGGCCGTGGTCGACCCGGTCGGGCACCCCACCCTGTTCAACGAGCCCGGCCCGGCCTTGACGCAGGACGAGGGCGGCCGGTTGATCGAGGCCACGGTCCGGGAGTGCGAACCGGGTTGTGCGGTGGTGATCTCCGGTTCGCTCCCGCCCGGCCTGGACCCGCAGTGGCTGGAGCATCTGGTGCGAGCGGTGCGTGCGGTGGGGGCAAAAGTTCTGGTGGACACGTCGGGGGAGGCGCTGCTGGCCGCGGCCCGAGCTGGTGCTGACGTCCTGAAACCCAACGCCCAAGAGGCAATTCAGGCCACGAATGATAACAGGCTGCCGCTGGTGAGTAGTTCGGACGGGCCGGTCGGCATCGCCCCGGAACTCCACGCCGCCGTCACCCACCTGCAGCAACTCGGTGCCACGACAGTTGTCGTCTCCCAAGGTGCCGGCGGCCTAGTAGCCTTTGCCGAGGGCAGGGTCGTCAGTCAGCCGGCGGTCCGTGGCGTCAGCGGTAACCCCACCGGGGCCGGCGACGCCGCCACCGCAGGATTCGCCCTGGCCTGGGCCCGGGGCGACGATCTGCGCAACGCCCTGAAGCTCGCCGCCGCCCTCGGGGCCGCGGCCGTCAAGCAGCCCGGAGCGGGCGAGGTCGACCCGGCCGACGTCCGTGCTTTCGAGGAGGAACTGTCATGAACGTGCTGCAGCAGGCCAAGGAGAACGGCCACGGCATCGGGGCCTTCAACGTGATCCTGCTGGAGCACGCCGAGGCGATCGTGGCCGGGGCCGAGGCGGCCGGCCTGCCGGTGATCCTGCAGATCAGCCAGAACTGCGTGCAGTACCACGGCTCGCTGGAGCCGATCCTGGCCGGCACCCTGGCCGTGGCCCGCAACGCCCAGGTCCCCACCGTGGTGCACCTGGACCACGCGGAGGACGAGGAACTGGTGCAGCAGGCGGTCCGGCTGGGCGTGCACAGCGTCATGTTCGACGCCTCGTCCGACGACTACGAGGTCAACGTGCGCCGTACCGCCGCGATGGCCGAGTTCTGCCACGCCGAGGGCGTCCCGATCGAGGCCGAGCTGGGTGAGGTCGGCGGCAAGGACGGGGTGCACGCCCCCGGGGTACGCACCGACCCGGCCGACGCCCAGGCGTTCGTGCAGGCCACCGGCGTGGACAGCCTGGCCGTGGCGGTGGGCAGCTCGCACGCGATGACCGAGCGCACCGCCCTGCTCGACCTGGAGCTGCTGGCCGCCCTGGCCCAGAACGTGCCGGTCCCGCTGGTGCTGCACGGCTCGTCCGGGGTCTCGGACGAGCAACTGGCCGACGCGGTGCGGGCCGGCCTGGTCAAGGTGAACATCTCCACCCACCTCAACGGCCTGTTCACCCGGGCGATCCGGGAGAAACTGGCGGCCGACGAGCGCGTGGTGGACCCGCGCAAGTACATCGTGCCGGGCCGGATCGCCGTGGCGGACGAGGTGGAGCGCCTGCTGCTCCTGCTCGCCCGCCCCTGAAAACCCCTAGGAGACCTGAAGGACGGCCACCGCATCCGGCTGGAGCACAACCGTCCCCAGTTCGTCGACCGCAACATCTCCCCAGGTGAGCCGGGCTCGTGACCCGGCCGCCACGGGGATGGCCGCCGCCTCGCTACCGATGTTCAGCACCGTGGTGAACGAGCCGCGCTGCATCGCGATCCAGGCGTCCCCATAGCTGACCGACACCGAGTCGAACAGGTCCTCCAGCAGGTCGGGCGAGGTGCGGCGCAGCTCGATCAGGTCCCGGTACCAGCGCAGCAGGCCGGAGTTGACCGGCCCGGACAGCTCCGACCAGTTCAGCTTGGACGCCTCGAAGGTCGAGAGCGCCTGCGGATCGGGCACTTCCTCGGGCGCCCAGCCGTGCGAGCCGAACTCGGCCCGGCGGCCCTTGCGCACCGCCTCGGCCAGCTCCGGGCTCTCGAACGAGGTGAAGAACTGCCAGGGCGTGGACGCGCCCCACTCCTCGCCCATGAACAACATCGGGGTGTAGACGCTGGTCAGCACCAGTGCGGCCGATCCCGCCAGCCGCCCGGGGGAGACCGTGGCACTGGGCCGGTCGCCGGTGGCGCGGTTGCCCACCTGGTCGTGGTTCTGGGTGGCCACGACGAACTGGTGCCCGCGGTGCTTGTCGGCCGAAATCGGCTTGCCCCAGTGCTGCCCGCGGAAGGTGGAGTAGTCCCCGGCGTGCCGGAAGGCCTCCTTGAGCACCCGGGCCAGCACCGCCGACGTCCCGAAATCGCAGTAATAGCCCTGGGTCTCGCCGGTGACGAAGCTGTGGACGGCGTGGTGCACGTCGTCGTCCCACTGGCCGGTCATCCCGCGCCCGCCGCGCGCGACCGGTTCCACCATGGCCGGATCGTTCAGGTCGCTCTCGGCGAACAGGCCCAGCGGACGTCCCAGATCGTCCGAAAGCGCAGCGACCCGGTCGGACAGCTCGGCCAGGATGTGCCGGGGCGAGGAGTCGACCAGGGCGTGCACGGCGTCCAGCCGCAGGCAGTCCACATGGAAGTCACGGAACCAGCGCAGCGCGTTGTCCACGATCCAGGCGCGCACCGCCAGGGCTCCGTCGGCGTCCAGGTTGACCGCATCGCCCCAGGGAGTGGTGTGCGTGTCGGTGAAGTACGGCCCGAACTCGCGCAGGTAGTTACCGTCGGGGCCGAGGTGGTTGTAGACGGCGTCCAGGCATACCCCGAGGCCCTTCTGGTGCGCCGCATCAACGAAGCGCTGCAGGGCTGCCGGGCCTCCGTAGGCGTGGTGCACGGCGTACAGGCCGACTCCGTCGTACCCCCAGCCGCGCTCTCCGGAGAACTCGGCCACCGGCAGGAGCTCGACGATCTCGACGCCAAGTTCCACCAAGTGGTCCAGCCGGCCGATCGCGGAGTCGAGCGTGCCCTCCGGGGTGAAGGTGCCGATGTGCAGCTCGTAGAACACCGCCCCGCGGGCATCCAGCCCGGCCCAGGCACCATCACCCCATTGGTGCAACGAAGCGTCGAACACCCGGCTGGGTTTGTGTACCCCCTCCGGCTGCCAGGCGCTGCGCGGATCGGGCCGGGGCTCGCCACCGTCCAGCGCGTACGCGTAGTCGGTGCCGTGCCCCGCTTCGGGTACCTGGACCCGCCACAGGCCTGCGGTTTCGGGGGTGGCCTCCTGCCCCAGGGCAGGGTCTGCCACCGGGCGCATCGGCTCGCGCCGATCCAGGGAGGGAAGGTGCAACATGACGCGGGAGGCGGCCGGCGCCCAGACGGTGAACTCGTGCACGGGGCAAGCCTGTCAGAATTTCGTCCCCATGGCCTTCCCAAAGAGGCCGATACCGTGGGGCCCATGCCCACCGCACTCGTCACCGGCCCGACCGCCGGTATCGGCGCCGCATTCGCGCGTCGTCTGGCCAAGGACGGTTACCACCTCGTACTGGTGGCCCGGGACGCCGAGCGCCTGAACGCCCTGGCCCAGGAACTGGGGGATGCCGAGGTGATCGTCGCCGACCTGTCCGATCCGCAGCAGCGCCGGCCGGTGGTGGAACGTCTGCAGGACGAGCAGCGCCCGGTGCATCTGCTGGTCAACAACGCGGGCATCGGCGGGCAGGGTGACTTCTGGGCCACGCCGTTCGAGAAGCTGCACCGGCAGCTGGAGCTGAACGTGACGGCGGTGATGGAGCTGACCCATGCGGTGCTGCCCGGCATGAAGCAGCGCGGAGCGGGCGGCGTGATCAACGTTGCCAGCGTCGCCGGTCTGACCCCCGGGCGCGGTTCTACCTACACCGCCAGTAAGTCCTGGGTAGCAGCGCTGAGCGAGGGTCTGGCGAACGGGCTGCGGGGAACGGGCGTGCGGGTGCAGGCGCTGTGCCCCGGCTACACCCACACCGAGTTCCATGCCCGCGCGGGTATGGACATGGCCTGGGCCCCCGAGCTGCTCTGGCTGGACGCCGACTTCGTGGTCGACTCATCGCTCAAGGATCTTCAGCGAGATGTCGTTGTCTCGATCCCCAGCCTCAGGTACAAGGCGGTGGTGACCGCCTCACGGCTGGTTCCCCGCAGCCTGACCCGGTTCGTCGCGGCCCGGCTGGGCAGCCGTTCGCGCCCCTGATCCCGCCCCTGACGAAAGGGTTTTCGATGGCCAAGAACAAGCGTAAGGACGTCGGTGCGCACGAGAGTCCCTCGGCCACCCCTCGGCAGCTGGCCGAGTTGCTGCGCGTCGGCAAGAAGTTCGATCTCTCCAGGGTGGATTCCTCGGCCACGCCGGGTTTCTCCGGTGGCCGGGCCGACGGTGAGGTGGCACTCGCCCTGGGCGCGGCGCAGCTGTCCGAGCTGCAGGAGCGGCTGTTCGCGGCCGGGTTCAGCGGCAGCAGCAACGGCCGGGTCCTGCTGGTCATCCAGGGCATGGACACCTCGGGCAAGGGCGGCATCGTGCGCCACGTGGTCGGCGCCGTCGACCCGCAGGGCGTGCAGCACACCGCGTTCAAGGCGCCCACCGCCGAGGAACTGGCCCACGACTTCCTCTGGCGGGTCCGGCCCCGGGTGCCCGGCCCGGGCCTGATCGGTGTGTTCGACCGTTCGCACTACGAGGACGTGCTGATCGTCCGGGTGCACGACCTGGTCCCGCAG
Source organism: Kineosporia babensis (assembly GCF_021129305.1). Taxonomy (GTDB): domain Bacteria; phylum Actinomycetota; class Actinomycetes; order Actinomycetales; family Kineosporiaceae; genus Kineosporia; species Kineosporia babensis. The sequence goes on from NZ_JAJOMB010000015.1 coordinate 154,393, forward strand.
GCCGAGTGGGAGCCGCGCTACCAGGCGATCAACGAGTTCGAGGCCGAGCTGGCCGCCCAGGGCACCGCGATCGTGAAGGTGATGCTGCACATCTCCCCGGCCGAACAGCTGCGCCGGCTGGAGAAGCGGCTCTACCGGCCGGACAAGTACTGGAAGTACAGCGTGGCCGACCTGGACGAGCACGCCTACTGGGCGCAGTACCAGGAGGCGTACCAGGCCGCGCTCACCCGCTGCTCGGCGGGCGGCGCGCCCTGGTACGTGGTCCCGGCCGACCGGAAGTGGTACGCCCGGTGGGCCGTTCAGAGCCTGCTGATCGATGTGCTGACCAAGCTGGACCCGGTCTGGCCGGCCGCCACGTTCGACGTCGAGGCCGAGCGGGTCCGGCTGAAGGCCCTACTCGCCGCCCAGGGCCAGTAGCGCCACCGGGTAGGCGTCCAGCAGGGTGGCCAGTTCGACCGGGCCCCCGCTGAGCGTCTGCCCGGTGAGCAGATTCGTCCACTGGCCGACGGGCAGCACGACCACCGACGAACCCCAGCCGTGCTCCTCCAGGGTCAGCGGCTGCCGGGTGGCCACGGTGACGGCCTTGACCTGGTCTGCGGGACCCCGGCCGAAGGCCACGGCGTGCGTGGACGAGGTGGGCACGGGCGAGTAGCCGCCGCCGGTGAACCAGTCCGGGTGATCCCGCCGTAGCCGCAGGGCGGCCCGGGTGACGAGAAGCTTTTCGGCGTCCAGCTGTTCGTGGTGCGGCAGCTGAGCGACCGAGTTCGACTCGACGGCGTGCAGCAGTCCCTCGCGATAGGCGTAGTCGACCGGCCGCCGGTTGTCCGGGTCGACCAGGGAGAGATCGACGATCTCGGTGCCCTGGTAGACGTCCGGCACCCCCGGCATGGTCAGCTGCACCAGCTTCTGGCCCAGGATCGTGGCCCGGGCCCCCGGTTCGATCCGCCGGCTGAAACTCTGCACGCTGTCCAGGATCTCGCGATCCTCCAGAACGGCGCGGGCGAACTTCTCCACCGCCTCGTCGAACGCGGTGTCGGGGCTGGTCCACGAGGTGTGCTGCTTGGCCTCGCGGGTGGCCTTCGACAGGTAGTCCACGATCCGGTCCGAGCCCGGGGCGCCGTGCGCGCCCAAGGTGCCCAGAAGCGTCTGCCAGAAAAGATATTCGGTGGACGGGTCGGGGTAGCCGTTGGGGGAGCGGTGTTTCGTGGCCAGTTCGTGCCAATGACGGACGTGGGTGGCCCACTCCGCGGGAATCTCGGCGATCGGGGCCAACCGGGCCCGGGTGTCCTCCGAGCGCTTCGTGTCGTGGGTGGACAGCGTGGTCATGGTGCCCGGCCAGTCGTGTGCCAGCCGGGCGGCGAAAGCGTGGAACTCGTCCGCCGGGACCCCGAAATGCCCCGGCTCGCCGCCCACCTCGTTGAGCGAGATCAGCCGGTGGTAGCGGTAGAACGTGGTGTCCTCGATCCCCTTGGCCATCACCGGCCCGCAGGTCTGCTGGAAGCGGATCACCAGCTCGCCCCGCAGCGGGTCCTGGCCGGCCGCAACCCCGTCCAGCAGCAGGCTCTTCACCAGATCCAGGGTGGGCCGTAGCTCCGGTGCCAGCCGGTCCGCGGCAGCCCGGTAGGCCCGTTCCACCGTCTCGACGGCTTCGCCCGGGGCAGCCTCGCCCGGCACCACGTAGGCCCGGTACCGGTCCATCGCCACCAGCAGCTCGACCACCGAGTTGTGCAGCCCGCGCCGGGTGAAGTCGGCCAGGGCCGGGTCGGCGTCGCAGATCTCCTCGAGCAGGTCGGTCAGCCGCCGGACCTCGGTGTTCAGGCTGGTGTCGATGATCCGCCGCTTCGACACCTCGACCACCTCGTCCAGCGTCCGCTCGTCCCCGGTGAACTCGCGGTGCAGGGCCTCCAGCGGCGCCGCTCCGGCCGGGTCCACGAACAGCCCGCCGATCCGGTTCAGCGCGTCATACCCGGTGGTGCCCGCACACGGCCAGTCCGGCGGCAGGGTCTCCTCGCCCTCGAGGATCTTCTCCACCACCACCCAGGCGCCGTCCGTGGCCTCGGCGAGGTCGCGCAGGTAGCCCCGGGGGTCGGCCAGACCGTCCGGGTGGTCGATCCGCAGCCCGCTCAGCGAGCCGTTCTTGACCAGTTCGCCGATCAGGGCGTGGGTGGCGTCGAAGACCGGCCGGTTCTCCACCCGCACCGCGATCAGCGTGGTCACGTCGAAGAACCGGCGGTAGTTCAGCTCCTCGTCGGAGGTGCGCCAGAACGCCAGGCGGTACCACTGGGCGTCCAGAAGCTCCGGCAGCGGCAGGTTCTCGGTGCCGGGCCGGACCGGGAACTCGTGCCCGTAGTAGCGCAGCACGCTGCCGTCGGCCCAGATCTCACCGGCCTCGAGCACCTTCGGCAGCCGGTCGCCGAGCACCGGCACGATGATCTGCCCGGGTGCCCAGTTCACGTCGAACCAGGCCGCGTACTCCGACTCGGGCCCGTGCTGCAGCAGCGACCAGTACTGCGCGTTCAGCCGTTCCGGGGTGGGGATGGCCATGTGGTTGGGCACCACGTCGGCGATCGCGCACAGCCCCGACTCCCGCAACGACGCGACCATCGCGTCGAAGCCCGGCCGGCCACCGGCGTCCGCTGACAGCTCGTCGTGCGCCACCACGTCGTACCCGTGCCCCGATCCGGGCGTGGCCCGCAGGATCGGGGACAGGTAGGCGTGGGTGATCCCGAGGCGCGAGAGGTACGCGGCCCGCGCACCCACGTCCGCAAATCCGAACGAATCCCGTACCTGGAAGCGATAGGTCGAAACCGGGGTGCTCAAGCGCGTTTACCTTCCGACTCGAGGAGCGGGGGTCGGGGTCAGCCGGGGCGCCGCCCGCGGCACCATCTCGATCGGCTTGCCGAACCCTGCGGTCGCCTCGCTGCTGGCCTGCACGGTGCCCGGCCCGCTGCCGGAGCGGCCCCGGGCCGCCATCTGCGAGGGCGGCGTGTTCTCGTCGATCGTGGGCCGTTTGAGCACCACCACCGAGCGGGCCACCACGTGCACGAGTTCCCCGGGGGAGTAGGCGTCTCCGCCGTCCTCGTGGGTCACGTCGTCCACCGCCGTGTCCAGCAGAACCGTCCACCATTCACCGTACTCGGCCGGCGGCACGGCGAACTGAAGGTCTTCGTAGTGCGCGTTGAAGAAGATCAGGAACGAGTCGTCGATGATCTTGCGGCCGCGCTTGTCCGGGGCCATGATCCGCTCGCCGTTCAGGAACACCGCCACCGCGCGGGCGTAGCTCTGGTGCCAGTCGTCGTCGGCCATCGGCTGCCCGGCCGGGGTGAACCAGGCGATGTCGCCGACCTCGCTCTGCCCACCGCGCGAGGCCCCGCCCTTGAAGAACCGGCGGCGCCGGAACACCGGGTGCTCGTGCCGCAGCTTGACCGCGCGCCGGGTGAAGGCGTGCAGGTCGTTGTCCGGGCCCGCCATCTTCCAGTCGATCCAGGCCAGCTCGTTGTCCTGGCAGTAGACGTTGTTGTTGCCGTTCTGGGTACGGCCGAACTCGTCGCCGTGGGCCAGCATCGGCACGCCCTGCGAGAGCATCATCGTGAGGATGAAGTTGCGCTGCTGACGGGCCCGCAGCGCCAGGATGTTCTCGTCGTTGGTCTCGCCCTCGACCCCGCAGTTCCAGGACCGGTTGTGGCTCTCGCCGTCGGCCCCGCCCTCGCCGTTGGCCTCGTTGTGCTTCTCGTTGTAGGAGACCAGGTCCCGCAACGTGAAACCGTCGTGCGCGACCACGAAGTTGATGCTCGCCATCGGGTGCCGGCCGTCGTCCTGGTACAGGTCGGAGGAACCGGTCAGGCGGGAGGCGAACTCGCCCAGGGTGGAGGGCTCGCTGCGCCAGAAGTCGCGCACGGTGTCCCGGTACTTGCCGTTCCACTCGGTCCACAGCGGCGGGAAGTTGCCCACCTGGTACCCACCGTCGCCCAGGTCCCAGGGCTCGGCGATCAGCTTGGTCTGCGAGATCACCGGGTCCTGCTGGACGATGTCGAAGAACGCGCTGAGCCGGTCCACCTCGTGGAACTGCCGGGCCAGGGTGGCCGCCAGGTCGAAGCGGAAGCCGTCCACGTGCATGTCCAGCACCCAGTAGCGCAGCGAGTCCATGATCAGCTGCAGCACGTGCGGGCTGCGCATCAGCAGGCTGTTGCCGGTGCCGGTGGTGTCGTAGTAGTGCGAGCGGTCCTCGTCCACCAGCCGGTAGTAGGCGTTGTTGTCCAGGCCGCGGAAGGCGATGGTCGGGCCCAGGTGGTTGCCCTCGGCGGTGTGGTTGTAGACCACGTCCAGGATCACCTCGATCCCGGCCTCGTGCAGCGCCTTCACCATCATCTTGAACTCCTGCACCTGCTGGCCGCGCGAGCCGCTGGCGGAGTAGGTGTTCTGCGGGGCGAAGAAGCCGATGGTGTTGTAGCCCCAGTAGTTGGACAGGCCCTTGGCGGTCAGCGTGGTGTCGTTGACGAACTGGTGCACCGGCATCAGCTCGAGCGCGGTCACCCCCAGCTCGACCAGGTGGTCGATGATCGCCGGGTGCGCGATCGCCGCGTAGGTGCCGCGGATGTCCTCGGGCACCCCCGGGTGGGTCATGGTCAGGCCCTTGACGTGGGCCTCGTAGAACACCGTCTCGTGGTACTCGCGGCGCGGCGGCCGGTCGCTGCCCCAGTCGAAGTACGGGTTCACCACCACCGAGAGCATGGTGTGGCCCAGGCTGTCGTCCTGGTTGAAGGCGTCGGCCTCGTCGAACCGGTAGGAGAACAGCGACTCGTCGCCGTCGATCTGGCCGTCGATCGCCTTGGCGTACGGGTCGAGCAGCAGCTTGGCCGGATTGCAGCGGTGCCCGGCCTTGACGTCGTACGGGCCGTGCACCCGGTAGCCGTAGCGCTGGCCGGGGCCGACGCTGGGCAGGTAGCCGTGCCAGACGAAGCCGTCCACCTCGCCGAGCTCGACCCGCGACTCGGTGCCGTCGTCGGCGATCAGGCAGAGCTCCACCTGGTCGGCGACCTCGCTGAACACCGCGAAGTTGGTGCCCGCGCCGTCGTAGGTGGCGCCCAGCGGGTACGGATGGCCTGGCCAGATCTCCATGTACTTCCCGACTCCGAAAATCGAACTGCGCCTGCTGGGGCGGGTCCGCTGCTGCGGGCCGCGCCGGAAACACGTGCATTCTTGCGGCTCGCAGCTGATCCCGCCGGGTCAGGGCACTCCGACGCGCCGGTACGACCCGGAAGGAGGGGTTTTGCCCACCCCACCAGAGTGGCAGAGGCGGCCGGCGGACGACGGTCGGTCGCGGTGCCTATCCGGGCAGTGAGCGTTCCACGATCATCCGGGTCGACTTGCGGCTGACCGGCAGCGTTCCGTAGAGGGTGCCGCCGCTGCCGGCCACCCGGGTGGTGAGGAAGGTGGACGCCACCGGTTCAGGAGCGCTGCGTACCAGCAGCGAGGCCTGCAGCACCACGCCCAGGCGCTCGACCATCCAGCGGGCGCCGGCCTCCACCGCGGCCGGGTCCCGCCGGGCCTCGCGGGAGGCCGCCATCAGGAAGCCCGCCACCTCGTCCATCGCCCGGTCCAGCCGGGGGTCGCAGCCGCGGCCGCGGTCGATCTCGGCCAGCAGCACCTCCATCGAGCGCGGCTGCATCGCCATCGCCCGCAGCACGTCCAGCGCGCTGATGTTGCCCGGGCCCTCCCACAGCGGCCCGACCAGCGAGTCCCGGAACACCCGGGCCAGGCCGTGCTCCTCGACGTAGCCGTTGCCGCCCAGGCACTCCAGCGCCTCGGCCACCACCCCGGTCGCCCGCTTGCAGACCCAGAACTTGGCCACCGGCACGGCCGCCCGCAGCAGCTCGGTCTCACCCGCGTCCACCGCCGCGGCCAGGCGCATCGCCAGAACCGTGGCCGCCTCGCTCTCCAGCGCCAGGTCGGCCAGCACGTTCTGCATCAGCGGCTTGTCGGTCAGCGCCGAGCCGAACGTCTCGCGGTGCCGGCAGTGGTGCACCGCCCGGGCCACCGCCTGGCGCATCTGCCCGGCCGAGCGCAGCACCGCGTCCAGCCGGGTGGCGGTGAGCATGCCGGTCAGCGCCCGCATCCCCTTGCCCTCCTCACCCAGGCGGGCGGCCCAGGTGCCGTCCAGTTCCACCTCGGCGGGCAGGTTGGAGCGGGTGCCCACGGCGTTCTTCAGCCGCAGCAGCCGCCAGGTGTTGCGGCTGCCGTCGGCCAGCACCCGGGGCACCACGAAGGCGGTCAGGCCCTTGTCGGCGGTGGCCAGGACCAGGAACACGTCGCTCATCGGCGAGGAGACGAACCACTTCTGCCCGGTCAGCCGGTAGATGTGCTCACCCTCGACCGGGCCGTTGCCGTTCAGCTCGGGGATCGGGGTGGCCACGGTGGTGCCGGCCTTCGGGTCGGAACCGCCCTGCCGTTCGGTGACTGCCAGCCCGGCCAGGCAGCCCAGCTTCTCGCCGGGGGCCCGGAAGGCCGAGTCGTAGGAACGGGCGGCCAGCCGGGGGCGCCAGATCGCGTCCAGTTCCGGGTCGGTGCGCAGCGAGGGGACGGCGGCGTAGCTGGTGCTCAGCGAGGACAGGTGCCCGCCCTCGACCTGCGACCAGACGATCATCGCGGCGGCCCGGCCGGTGTGCGCGGCCATCGGGGCGGAGGCGTCCCAGGCCGCGGCGGTCAGCCCGGCCCGGACCCCGGACTGCATCAGCCGGTGCCAGGCCGGGTGGTACTCCACCTCGTCCACCCGGCGCCCGTGCGGGTCGTGCGTGCGCAGCGCCGGCGGATAGCGGTCCACCGACTCGGCCCAGCCCAGCGAGCGCGGTGCCCCGGCCAGGCGGCCCAGGTCGCGCAGCTTGGCCAGATGGGCCTTGCCCTCGTGCCGCTCGACCGCCTCGACCAGCACCTGGTCCTCGGAGAAGACATCGCGGTCGGCCGGCGCGGGCACCAGATTCAGTGCGTCGTCGGATTCGGCCACGAACGTCACCGTACCGACCGACACCCCGGTACACCGACAAGCCGGTAACAAGGGCACCTCAACGGCGCGTCGTGTCGCTCAGCCCGTTCTCAGGCCGTGGCGCTGGTCACGGCCCTGGTCACGGGGCGGCCACGGGTTACGAGATGGGACGGAAAGGTAGGTACGGTGACCGGCGTGGTCAGTGAAGCGGGCGCCAGTAACCCAGCGGTCCCGCCGGTAGCGGCCTGGGGGCTGCTCGGCCGGGTCCTGACCCTGCTGTGGTGGCTGACCACCGAGACCACCCGGATCTGCCTGCGCTACCGGGTCACCGGCCTGGCCGCCGAGGTCGGCTTCTTCGCCCTGCTCTCGCTGCCCCCGCTGGTCCTCGGCCTGGTCGGCAGCATCGGCTTCGTGGGTGACCTGATGGGCGCCGAGGCGGTCGCCGACCTGCGCGGCCGGCTGCGCGAGCTGACCTTGACCTTCCTGACCGCCGAGAGCGTCAGCTCGGTCATCCTGCCCACCTTCGACCAGGTGGTCGGGGCCGGGCGGGCGGACATCGTCTCGATCGGCTTCGTGCTGTCGCTGTGGTCCGGCTCCCGGGTGCTGAACGTGTACCTGGACACCGTCTCGATCATGTACGGCCTGGGTGGCCTGCGCGGCATCGTGCGCACCCGGGTGCTGTCGTTCTCGCTGTACTGCCTGGCCCTGATCGTCGGGATCGTGGTGATCCCGCTGGTCCTGATCGGGCCGGGCTGGCTGTCGCGGGTGCTGTACGGCGCGGGCTGGGACACCCTGGGCGACATCGGCGGTTCGGACTGGGTGTACTGGCCGGTGGTCTCGTTCGCCACGGTGGCCGGGATCGCCGGGCTCTACCACCTGTCCACGCCGATCCGCTCGCGCTGGTACCGGGACGTGCCGGGGGCCGTGCTGGCCCTGACCATCTGGGTGCTGACCAGCTTCGTGCTGCGCTGGGCGCTGAACGAGTCGGTCGGCGGCACCTCGATCTACGGTCCGCTGGCCACCCCGATCGTGGTGCTGATCTGGCTGTACTTCCTGGCCATCGCGGTGCTGATCGGGGCGGCACTGAACGCGGCCATCGACGAGCGCTGGCCCACCCCGGCGCGGGTGGAGGCCCGGGCCCGGGTGCGCGAGCGGCACGAGGCCGCGGTGGCCGGACTGCCCGCTTCCTCCGGGAAGCCGGCCAAGACGGACGAGCAACCCGAGACGCTGACCCCGCTCGCCCCGCGTCCGCCGTTCGCCCATCCGGTCAGTACCCAGGAACCGCTGCCGGAACCGGAGACCAAGCCGAATCCGACGATCCAGGCGAGCCGATCGTCCGTTGCTGGTTCTGCTGTTGCTGGTTCTGCCTCTGTCGACCACTCTGCCGACGAACCTGACCCCCGCTATCCGGCTCCTCTGCCGCCGCCCGACGCCCCCTGAGGAAAATCAGGCGACAGCACGGCGGGGATTACCTACCTTGGAAACGCGCCGGGAAACGTCCCGGTAAGCATCCCGAGCCACTTCCGGGCACCCCGGTCGTGGCGCGGGAGTCGTAGCGATGCGCCTTCTCGGCGTATGGGAGGAGGTCGAGATGTCCACACCCGTCAGGGACGGACGTCCCGCGCAACTGCGCGCGAGCACCCCTCCGTTCGCTCCTCCCGCGCCCGCCTGACCCGTCGCACACCGCCGACGGCCGGAAGGGCACCTCATTTCCGAGAGGTACCACCGTGACTTCAGCATGCCCCAACCCCGTCAAGGGAGTCGTGGTCCGAGTCGATCGAGGCATCGCCACGGTCGACCTGGGGCCCGGCGAGAACGAACCAGCAACGGACGTCGGCGACCCGTCGGTGCCTTCCGGCACCGTGCGGGCCAGCTGGGGAGGCAGCCTGCTGGCGGCCGTCCACGACGACCCCGATGCCGCCCCCACCACCGGCGACCGGGTGCAATTGCGCTGGTGGCCGGACGAGCGGATCACCGTGGAGGCGGTCTGCCCCCGCAGCACGCTGCTCACCCGGGCCGACGCCGCCGGTACCACCCGCCGCCAGGTGCTCGCGGCCAACGTCGACGTGGTCGCGGTGGTCGAGGGCCTGCTGCCGGAGCCCAACCACAACCGCATCGCCCGGCTGCTGGCCCTGGCCTGGGCCAGTGGTGCCCAGCCGGTGGTGATCCTGACCAAGGCCGACCTCGAGCCCGAGGCACAGCGGATCGCGACCGAACTGCAGACCCTGAACGCCTGCCCGGTGCACGCCGTGTCCTCCGCCGACGGCGAGGGCATCGAGCAGATCCGCGCCCTGTTCGCCGGCGGGCGTACCGTGGCCCTCCTCGGCCCGTCCGGCGCAGGCAAGTCCAGCCTGGTGAACGCCCTGTCCGGCGACAACCTGATGCGCGTCAACGCCCTGCGCCAGGACGGCAAGGGACGCCACACCACGGTCACCCGCGAGCTGCATCCGGTGGCCGGCGGCTACGTGATCGACGGCCCGGGCCTGCGTAGCGTCGGGGTGAACACCGCGGCGGGACTGGACGAGACCTTCGCCGACATCACCGCACTGGCCGAGAGCTGCCGGTTCGGCGACTGCGGCCACTCGGTGGAACCGGGCTGCGCGGTGATCGGGGCGATCCAGAGCGGCGAGCTGACCCTGGAGCGCTTCGAGTCCTACCGGGCCCTGGTGGCCGAGGGCTTCCGCCAAGAGGTGCGCCGAGACGCCCGGCTGCGCCACGAGGAACTCCGCAAGCGCAAGGTGATGCACAAAGCTCTGCGCCGCCAGTACCAGAAGCCCCCGGACCGCGGCCGCTGGTGAAAGCCTGGACGGCTTGCCCGAGCGGGTCGGGCGCCCCCTGCGATGCGTACATCGAGTACATCAGGTACCAGGTGTACACGATGTAAGCAGGCCACGAGGTTCCCTTTCGCCGCCGCAGAACATCCCCCGCTGTCCCCGCCCTGACCTTGCCACCACCCACTCACGCCACCCCGACAGTCCTGTCGCCCGGACAACCCGCACCATCTCCCAAGCCGGGCGCACCCACCCCACAGCCATGATCGGGAAGACAAAAACACGTCATAGCGTCTTTTGTCTTCCCGATCATCGGCTCTCGCGCTCGCCCGGAAGCGGAAGCGGAAGCGGAAGCCGGAGTCGGAGTCGGGTAGGCGGCCGGCCCAAGCCTTGACCGTCCGGCTATGTCCATCTCGTCATCGTCTTCCCGGCCACCCTGCCACCGGGAGAAAGGTTCGTTCCCTGGCCGGGGTATTCGCCCTGAGGTCCTTGATATCTAGCGTGGCTGGTGAGGTTGTAGAGATTCCGGCCTCTGAACACGCACAAGGGGGCCAGGTTGCTCGAGGGATGGAGTTTCAATCCGCCGCCGCACTGGCCGCGTCCGCCGCGGGGGTGGATGCCGTCGGCCGACTGGGAGCCGGATCCTGACTGGGGGCCCGTTCCGCCGGGGTGGCAGCTCTGGGTCCCTACGCCCCCGACGCGACGTATCTGGCCGGTTCTGCTCTGCGTGGCCGGCGTGATCGCCTTGTCGGTGGTCTCGGTGATTTGGCTGCCGCGAATGTCCAATGCTGCACTCGTTGCCGGGTCGGACCGTGAGCATCCGGCCGATATGGGTTACCGGACAATGGGTTCCGTACCTGAACCACTGGCCGAGGGGACCCGGACGCCGGAAGTGGCCGAGGGGCCGCCGGTGGCGGCCACGACCGGGACGACGGCGCCGCAGTTTGAGAGCTGTGCCACATTGACTTCTGCTTATCCGCATGGAATCGGCCTGCCGATGGCCGTCGACCGGCCCGGGCCGTACCGAGATGTCCGGCAGGAAACCGCAGTTCCGCCGTTCTTGCGCTCGTTCGGCGTTCCTGCCCGGCTCGTCCCGCCGGGCGGCCCCGGCCCGGCCGCGAATCCGAATCTGCTGCCGGTCAAGGACTTCGGGCGCAGCACGGCGCTTTACGGGGCCAACCAGGATCTGGACGAGGACCGGGACGGCATCGCCTGCGAGCGCTGAAACCAGACATGGGCGAATCGTTATGCTTGCATTGCTCGGTGTCGAGTTAGCTTGTCCTGTCGATGATTTGCCGACACGCCGAGCGCGGGCCGATACGCGCCAGCAGTTATCCACAGATTTCGCTTCCGGGGGCGAGATTGTCGCCACGGGCGCCTAGTATCAGTGGTGCCGGGATCGGTGCTCGGTGAAAAGCGCTGCAAGACAGGGGGACATAGTGCGTGCTATGGCGCAGGTCGCCTCCTGCTCCGCGGTGGTCAGGAGATGGGTGAGGGCAGGCAGAACGGTTGTGCCGGGGAGGTCCCGCTAGATGTGGATGTGTGCCGTCTGACCGGTTCGGGCGCTCCGGGCACGGTGAATGCCGTTCCGCCGGAGCGTGTCCGGAGTCACGTTTGGCTTTTGCCCAGGCCCGGCCGACCAGGGTGACGAAGAAACGAAGGAGTCCGATGACGCAGTCCACCAGTACCAGCGAATGCGGTGATCCCGTCGAACCCGACGCCCTCGTGCGGGCCGGGTGCGCGGCCGCCGGCCGAGGTCACATCCGTGAGGCGCTGCGCCTGTTCGGTGCTGCGGCGCTGGCCGGTGACGGTGCGGCCCAGCTGAACCTGGGCAACACCTACATGCAGCTCGGCCGCCGGTCGGACGCGGCCGAGGCGTTCGCGGCGGCCCTGGCTGCGGGCGAGGAGGGGGCGGCCTACGGGCTGGGCCGCGCTCTGGAGGACATGGGCCGGGCCGATGCCGCGCTGGAGGCCTACCAGCAGGCCTGGGCCGAGGGCGACGCCAAGGGGGCGATCGGCGCCAGCTGGATCCTGAGCGACCGCGGGCACCGGATCGAGTCGTTCGAGTTGCTGCGCGCAGCGGTCGAGCGCGGCAGCGACCTGGCCGCCGGGGTACTCGGGGTGCGGCTGTGGGAGGAGGAGCGGGCGCGCGAGGCCGAAGGGCTGCTGAGCCGGGCCCTCAGCCTGTACCCGCCGACCCGTCCGCCGCTGGCCGAGATGTACCTGGAGCAGGGCCGCGCCGCCGAGGCGCTGGCGGTACTGCGAGAAGGCACCGAGGCGCTGGAGGTCGAGTGCTTCTTGCCGATGGGCAACCTGCTCTACGAGGTGGCCGACAACTGCGAGGCGGCCGAGGCGGCCTACCGGATGGGCCTGAGCCTGGGCGACGCCAACTGCCGGCTGAACCTGGCCCTGCTGCTGCGCGCCACCGACCGCGAGGCCGAGGGCATGACCCTGCTGCTGGCCGCGGTCGAGGCGGGGGACGAACTGGCCCGAAAGCACATGGAGATGGAATAGCGCCTGACCTTCAGGGTGCCGTCGTTGCTGCGTACCGGCATGCTGGTAGTCCTGGCAGCGGCTGGCAGCGGGCGAGTCACGCGCCCATCGGAAGGGGCGTGGTGGACGGGTGTCGGTGGGGGAACGCGCGGAGAGGGTGCACGACCGGGTAGACCACTTCCAGCAGAAGCACCCGGTCGTCGGTTTTCCCCTGGCCGTCATCTACAAGTTCTTCGACGACCAGGGCGGCTACCTCGCCGCGCTGATCACCTACTACGGCTTCCTGTCGGTGTTCCCGCTGCTGCTGTTGCTGGCCTCGGTCCTGGGCTTCATCCTCCAGGGCAATCCCGACCTGCAGCGCACCATTCTCGACTCGGCACTGAGCCAGTTCCCGGTGATCGGTGACCAGCTCGGCGACCCGCAGGGCCTGCGCGGCAGCGCCACCGCCGTGGCGATCGGCCTGGTCGGCTCGATCTACGGTGCGCTCGGCGTGGCCAACGCCACCCAGAACGCGCTGAACACGATGTGGGCCGTCCCGCGCAACCGGCGGCCCAACCCGATCGCCGCCCGGCTGCGCAGCCTGTTCCTGCTCGCCGTCGGCGCCCTGACCTTCATCGTCACCGGCAGCCTGGGCAGCATCGGCACCAACGTCAACGGCTTCGCCGACCTGCTCAACTTCAACGAGGTGCTGCGCCTGGTCTCCGGCCTGGCCGGCATCGCGCTGATCACCTTCTTCTTCATGTTCCTGTTCCGCTGGGGCACCACCCGCCGGCTCACCCGTCTGGAGGTGTTGCCCGGAGCGCTCGCCGCGGCCTTCGTCTGGCAGGCGCTGCAGCAGTTCGGAACCGTCTACGTGGGCAGCGTGGTGCGCCAGGCCGACGCCACCAACGGAGTCTTCGCCATCGTCCTGGGCCTGATCGCCTGGATCTACCTGGCCGTCGTGGCCCTGCTGATCTGCGCCGAGGCCAACGTCGTGCGGGTCCGCCGGCTCTATCCCCGCACCCTGCTCACCCCGTTCACCGACGACGTGGACCTCACCGAGGCCGACCAACGCGCCTACCGCAGCTACGCTCGCGCCCAGCGCACCAAGGACTTCGAATGGGTAGACGTCGGCTTCGAGCACGACGGCCAGAACGCCACCGCCCGTCGGCGCCGGAGAACCGCCCGGGCCCAGGCCAAGGAGGCGCTGCGGGCGCAGGGCGCTCCGGGGGAGCAGAACCCAGATCCAGCAGAGGACGAGCGGACCGCCCCGGGCGAACCAGGCACAGCTGACGAGGTTTCCGAGTCGGGTTCAGGGCCAGATCCAGTTACGGGTCCGGCGACAGACGCGGGCCCGGCCGGGGGTACGGAGCAGAACCAGAGTCTGGGTGCGGGCCGGAGTCTCGGATCAAGGCGCGGCAGAGGGCCGGCCGGCACCAGCATCCCGGAGACCAGGCCTGCCGAAGAACCAGGCGTTCCACAGCACGACTGACCCGGTAGCGGGTGGCCAGCGCTGACCAGCACCACCCCGCTGGAGCGACGAACGGCCCGAACGAGCAGCCGGATTAGCATCCCGTTCGGAGGCCGTCCCAGGGATCATGTGGACCCGGGGAATCTCCACCCACCCGGACCACCCTGCCCTCAAGACCTGAGGAGGACGCCGAGACGTGGCACAGCTGGCTGCACGACAGGGGAGAGCAGAACTTCACCTTCACGATCGAGCACATCGACGCCAAGCAGAGAGCTGGAGCACCGCAGTGCCTTTGGTGCACAACGGCCAGGAGTACTTTCTGCCGGAGAACGACCACGACACCGGCCTCCAGGTGACCCCGCGTCCGCTGCGCTGGAAGATCGCCGGTGGCTGGACCGGGCGCACGCTCACTGCACTGCACGGTGCGCCGGCCCGGATCCGCACCCGGATGGCATCGGCGTGGTAATCAGTTTCGGCCCGATCGACCGGGACGTGAGCACACCGTTCCTCCTGAACGGCACCTGGGTGGACCTGCTCGACGCCGGGTTCGAGTCCGATCAGCCCTGCATACTGTGCCGTCTGCACGTTCCCTGAAAGGGGGCCCGGATGCTCGTCACCCTGCACCGCAGCGGTGGTTTCGCCGCTGTTCCCGGTCTCAGCCGAAAACTGTCGGTGGATACCGCTAGTCTTCCCAAAAGTGAGGCCGAGGAGCTCGAGTCGGCGGTCCGGGCGGCCCGGATCGCCGAACTTGCGCAGCAGTCCGAGGCCACACGGTCAGCCCAGTCTGCACCCACGGCGGGTGACCGCTTCGTGTACCACCTGAGTGTGAAGGACGGAACCACCAGTCATGCGGTAGCCGTCACCGAGCCCTTCGCGGACCCGGCGATGGAGGCCCTGATCGATCTGCTGTCGTCATATTCGTGAGCCAAGGGGGAGCGAAATGAACGCATCGCAACGACCTGTCGCCGGCCACCCGAACCTCAAACTGGGGCTGCACCACGTGCTCCCGCCGTACATGCTCGAGCACCTCGCCGAGAACGGCCCGCAGGAGCTGCGCGAGGCCGCTCTGGTCGACCTGGGCATCGACCGGCAGTTGCGGGGCGCCCGGGTGGCGCAGCCGCTGGCCCGGATCGGCACCGCCGCGGAGGCGGCCGACACCACGCCCAACCGAACCATTTTCGACGCCGGCAATCGCCGCACCCTGCCCGGCGACGAGGTACTGCGCGAGGGCGAGGCCCCGGTGGACGACGTGGCCGTCACCGAGGCCTACGACGGGCTCGGCGCCACCTTCCGGTTCTGGTGGGAGATCTTCCAGCGCAACTCGATCGACGCCAACGGCCTGCCGCTCGATGCCACGGTGCACTACGGCCGCGACTACGACAACGCCTTCTGGAACGGCGAGCAGATGGTGTTCGGCGACGGCGACGGCACCCTGTTCAACCGCTTCACCGTCGCGATCGACGTGATCGGGCACGAACTGGCGCACGGCGTCATCGGGGCCGTGCGCGACCTGGAGTACCAGGACCAGGCGGGCGCGCTCAACGAGTCGCTGGCCGACGTCTTCGGCAGCCTGGTCAAGCAGCACGCGGCCGAACCGCAGATCACCGCCGAGGAGGCGGACTGGCTGATCGGCGCCGGGCTGCTGGCCAGTGCGGTGCAGGGAGTGGCGCTGCGCTCGATGAAGGAGCCGGGCACCGCCTACGACGATCCCAACCTGGGCAAGGACCCGCAACCCGCCTCGATGGCCGACTACCAGGAGATGCAGGAGGACAACGGCGGGGTGCACGTCAACTCCGGCATCCCCAACCGCGCCTTCTACCTGGCCGCCATCGGCTTCGGCGGCTACGCGTGGGAGAAGGCCGGCCGCGTCTGGTTCGCCACCCTGTCCAGCCCGGAGCTGACCACCACGGCCACGTTCACCGAGTTCGCCACGATCAGCGTGGCCCGGGCCGAAGAACTGTTCGGGGTGGAAGGCCGGGACATCGTGGCCGGCGCCTGGACCGAGGTGGGCGTAGAACTCGCGGTCGGAGAAGCTGCCGGGGAGACCGAGGAAGCGACCACGCCGCAGACCGGGGACCTCACCGAAGACCAGGTCATCGACGTGACCGGGGACAAGACCGTAGACGTGACCGGAATCGAAGGAGAAACGAAAGCGGCGCAGAACTGAGACGCGCAGAACTGGGACGCGCAGAACTGGGACGCGTACAGCTGGAGGCGGCGGCGGACTGGGACGCGTACAGCTGGGGCAGCAGCGAACTGGGCAGCGTGAAGCGAGCCACATAGCGCTGAACCGGTGAAGACGCCGGACGGGCCGGGGAGGTCGGTCCCCGGCCCGGTGCGTGTCCCAGGGGCGGGACTTCGTCGGGTGGTGCAGACCCGCGCGGTCAGGCGCGCGGGGTGGTGCGGTGCGCGCTGTGGGGAGCGTGCGGGGTGGTGCGGTGCGCGCTGTGAGGGGCGCGCGGGGTGGTGCTGTGCACGCCGTGAGGGGCGCGCGGGGTGGTGCTGTGCACGCTGTGGGAAGCGTGCGGGGAGCGGTGCGCTGCGCGCTGTGGGGAGCGTGCGGGGTAGTGCGGTGCACGCTGTGGGGAGCGTGCGAGGTGACCCGGGTGAAAGCCAGGTCAGGCGTAGTAAAAGCCAGGTCAGGCGTAGTACCAGACCGTCGGTGCCGCCGCCGAGCCCGGACGCAGGTCCACATGCTGCACGTTGCCGTCGCCGCGGTTGATCCCCACCCCCGTGTAGATGTCCAGCGCCTTGACCCGGCGCAGCGACACGGTGTGCGGAATGTCCAGCGCATCGCCCTTCAGGTGCCGTGAGGAGGAAGCCCCGCCCACGTTCCGGTTGTGCCCGGTGCACCGGCACCACGACACCGGCGTCAGCCCGCGCGGGAAGTACGCGGTCCGCAGCGCCTCGGCCGCGATCACCGACTGCCGCGTGGGCCAGATCCGCCGGCAGTCGGTGAAGTTGCCACCGCACTTGCACCGCGTCTCCACGAACGAGAAGTGCGGCGACATCGTGCTCAGGCCGTCCTTGTCCCGCTCGTAGGCCAGGTCGATCGCCGCGCTGGCCTTCGGGCCCAGGATGCTGTTGGCCACCGTGCCGTCCATCAGCGAGGGGCCGAGCTTGAACCAGCCGGTCTTGAACGCGCGGATCGCCTGCTCCCGCTCGCCGGTGCTGCGGATCCGGAAGCCGATCGCGCGCAGCCGCTTGGTCACCTCGTTCACGCTCAGCGACGCCGCATTGACCGAGCTGCTTGCCACGGTGGCGACGTTGCGGGCCGCGGTGGCCTCGCGCACGGTCGACAGCGGCAGGTAGTCGTCGTCCTCGCCCCGGAAGGCGCCCTTGTAGATCGGAGCGTCCTCCGGCAGGCCTCGTTCCAGGTCCAGCGGGTCACCGGAGACGTCGGAACGCGGCGAAAAGGGATTTCTGTCGTTGTCGTCCGGGCTCTCCTCGCCGATGGGGCCGTCGTCGAGGCCGATCTGGGATGTGTCGTCGGTCAGGGTCGTGGCTTCTTCGGGGGTCACGCCGTACATCCAACGAGACGGTGGTTGCGGGTGCAACGTATGCAACGCGTTTGTTAGCCGTGAAAGCACTGTGAGTATTTCGAATCACTCTGTGTCAGCGCGGTATCCCGCAATTCGTGTGAAACGCCTCACCGCGGCACCGACAAGATCGTCAGCCCGTCGTTGTCGGACGCACACATCGACGGCCCCCGCCGACCGATGCTGTAGTTGGCCCAGCAAGACACCCCCAGCAAGACACGTCAACACCGAAGAAGGACCGAGCCTTGGACCTCATCACCCGTCGCACGCTGTTCACCGCGGTGACGGCGAGTGCCGCAGCTGTGCTGACCGGGTGTGCGCAGGCTCCCTCTTCCTCCCGCGGCCAGGGCGCGGCCTTCACCGCCGCGGCCGACCTGGCCGAGCCGGGCACCACGATCCCCGAGATCAATCTGAAGGCGTCATTCCCGCCCTGGGGCGACGAACTGCTCGGCGTGGCCGGGATCGACATCGGCTACTACAAGGCCGTCGGCATCACCATCACCCCCGAGCCCTACGGCGCCCAGCAGGACCTCCTGAGTAACCTGACGCCCCTGGTCAACGGCCAGGTCGAGCTCGGCGGAGGCTACGTACCCACGATCGCCAACCAGATCGACACCGTGAAGAACGTGGTCGGCTTCGCGGTGAGCGACGTGTCCTACGTCTACCGGATCGTCGCGCCGAAGGGTAAGTACCGCACCGTCGCCCAGGAGATGGCCGCGGGCAACGACTTCAAGACCGCCCTGACCGCGGTGATGGCCCAGCTCAAGGGCCAGAAGCTGATCTGCGTGGACGGTGGCAGCCCACTGTTCCGCAACACCGTGGCCGAGGCCGCCGGGCTGGACCTGGACCAGGACGTGAAGGTCGAGTTCCTGGCCAACCCCGACATCGTCAAGGCCGGGTTCGCCGGCCAGGCCGACTTCCTGTCCCCGTCCTCGGCCGGGTTCGTGGTGCAGTTGCAGCAGAACGGCTGGGAGCCCCTGGTCGACCTGCGCCAGGTGATCGACAACCTGCCCTCGCAAGACACCGTGCCGCTGCGTTTCACCTACTCCGGCCTGGTCACCACCACCGAGTACGCAGAGCAGAACTTCGAGACGCTTCTGCGCTTCACCAGCGTGATCTACCGGCTGATCGACGACCTGCAGACCGATCCGGAGGAGACCGCAGGCCGGTTCGTGGAGTACCTGAACTCGTACACCGGCACCGAGATCACCGCCAAGGAGCTGGCCGGCACGTTCGACAACATCTATTCGCTGCGCAATTTCGACGAAGCCGGCGACTTCTACACCGACAGCGACGACCCGTTCTTCTTCGACACCGTAGCCACCGCAAACCTGGAAGTGCTTTCCCGCCAGGGCGTCATCAAGGAAGGCCACACCCCGGACGAGTTGAGTATCGCCGGGAAGGTCTACGAGGCGCTGGTGCGGTACAAGAAGGAGGCCGACAAGGCGCTGGCCGCCGCGCCGGACGGTGAGCTGAAGAAGCAGGCTCAGGAACAGTATGACGCGCGCAACTACCTGGACGCCTACCGTTTCGCGGCGGCGGCCAACCAGTAAAGCGGCAATCGGCAAACAAAGGACGTTGTGAGCCAGTCAGTCACGGAAGTCGCCCGGGCGGGCCGTTGGGGCGCCATCGGTGTGCTCGTCTTCTGGTGTGCCTGGGAGGCAGTCGCGTTCTTCACCGGGAAGGACGCAGTCCTTCCCGGCCCCCGCGTCGTCCTCTGGGAGTTCCAGCACGGCTTTTTCGGTGACAGGGGGCTGGAGTACCTCGGCATCCGGCATTCCGACTACCCCGTCAATCTGGCCTGGACGCTAGGCACAGCTGCCGTCGCGTGGCTGATCGGTAGCGCGCTGGGCATCGTGGCCGGTCTAAAAGCAGCCCGGCGGCAGTGGCTTCGCGACGTGACTGAGCCCGTCCTGTTCGTCTTCGGTGCCGTGCCTGTTCTGGTTGCCGCGCCGCTCTTCTTGGTCTGGTTCGGCGCTGGCCCGCTGAGCAAGCTTCTGCTGGTCGCCTTCTACTGCTTCGTCGTGGTCGGTGTGGTGGCCCAGTCGGCCGCGCTCAACATCCCGCCCACCGCAGAGGAATACGCCGCCACCCTCGGTCTGGACAGCAAGGCCCGCTTTCGCGCGGTGGTACTGCCCGCAGCCTTCCCGCCCATTGTGGCCGTCCTGCGGCTGGCCCTGGCCACAGGTATCAGTCTGGAAGTGAGCGCCGAGTTGCTGGGCTCAAGGGTGGGAATCGGCCGGCTGATCGCGGTGCGAGCTCAGCAGGGAAATGTGGCCGCAGTACTGGCGCTCGCGATTACCGTCGGCCTGGTGGCGCTGGTCCTCGATCTTGTCATCCGGGCAGCAACAAGACCCGCCCTGAGGTGGCAAGGGTGAACGCCTTCGAGATCCGCGGCCTGACCGTGCAGTACCAGCCAGGCATCACCCCGCTGAAGAACCTCGACCTGGACGTGCCCAATGGCCAGTTCCTCTGCGTGCTGGGACCTTCCGGCCAGGGCAAGAGCACCCTGCTGCGCTGCCTGGCCGGTCTGCTCGTACCCACCGAAGGCGTGATCAGAGCCCAGGGCAAACCCGTCGAAGGCCCGGACGCGAGCCGGGGAATGGTGTTTCAACAGGATGCCATCCCCGGCTGGCTCAGGGTCCGGGACAACGTCGCGCTCGGCTCGCGCAGCACCGACGAGCAAGTAGCGCACTTCATCAGGGCAGTAGGCCTCGAAGGGCGAGAAAAGGACTGGCCGCGCCAGCTTTCCGGAGGCATGCGCAAGCGCGTCGCGATTGCTGCAGTGTTCGCCAACGACCCCGACATCCTGCTGATGGACGAGCCGTTCTCCTCGCTCGACCACCTCACCCGCACCGGCCTGCACGAAACCGTGCTCCAGCTCTGGGAAGAGACCGGCAAAACCATCGTTTTCGTCACCCACGACGTGGACGAGGCGATCACCCTGGCCGACCGGATCGTGATCGTGGGCCGCGGGGGAGTACGGGCCGACGTCCCGGTCACCTTCCCCCGGCCCCGGGGCGAGAACCTGCGGATGGACGTGGACGCGAACCTTCTGCGCGCAGCTCTCCTTGAAAGCCTCAAGTGATTGAGGACGTCGGCACGCGCCGGTTCGGTGTCGCCTTGCGGACCCGGCCCCGCAACCGGGCCCTGCTCGCCGGCGTCCTGGCGGGACTCGTCCTCTGGCAGTTGCTCTCGCTCTTGGTCGGCGCCACCACCAGCCAGGGCCAGAACGTCGTTCCCCCGCTGCAACAGGTCCTCACCACCGGCATCACCGGGCTGAGCCACTTCTACAAGGGCGGGTGGGGCCCCGAGACCACTCTCCAAGGCGCCGAGGACTCCGTCCCTCTGGCCGCCCTCGCCGTCCTGCAGAACAGCCTGGCCACCCTGGTCCGCGCCTGGGCCGGATACCTCCTGGCGGTCGCCCTGGGATTACCCATCGGCCTGGCCGTCGCCGCCGTAAGGCCCCTTCGCCAGGCCGTCAGCGGCATCGCCGGACTGCTGCGCATGCTCCCCGTGCTGGCCATGTCCCCGCTGTTCGCGCTCTGGTTCGGCGCCACCACCACGGCCAGCATCGCGTTCGTGACCTTCGGCGCCTTCTGGGTGGTCCTGCTGGCCACTGCCAACGCGGTGAACTCCCTGCCTGCTCCGCTCACCGAGTACCCCCGCACGCTCGGCCTTACCCCGCTGCAGATCAGCATCCGGATAGTCCTCCCCGCGATACTCCCGGCCCTGCGTGGCGCCCTGATGCTGGCCGCCGGCACTGCCTGGGCCTGCGTCCTGGCCTCGGAGCTCTACGGCATCCAGTCCGGCCTCGGCTGGGCCCTGAACCAGACCCTGCTGTACACCCTGGTCGATCAGATGGTGGTCGTGGCGGGCGTCTTCGCCGGTCTCTCGCTGGCCTCGTTGCGCCTGGTCAACTGCGTGACTGGACGGCTCACCGGATGGAGTGAGTAGGACAGTCCCGCCCGCCCGGGACCTTTGTCACTACAGCTTGTAGTAGATGCGCCGCCAGGGTGGCAGCATGGACGCCCTCGACCTGGCCAGATGGCAGTTCGGTATCACTACCGTTTACCACTTCATCTTTGTTCCGCTCACCATCGGCCTGGCCCCGATGGTCGCGATCATGCAGACTTTGTGGCTGCGCACCAACGACGAACGCTGGCTGCGCATGACCAAGTTCTTCGGCAAGCTCTTCCTGATCAACTTCGCGATCGGTGTCGTCACCGGCATCGTGCAGGAGTTCCAGTTCGGGATGAACTGGAGCGAGTACTCGCGTTTCGTCGGCGACGTCTTCGGCGCCCCGCTGGCGATGGAGGGCCTGGCCGCCTTCTTCCTGGAGTCCACCTTCATCGGGGCGTGGATCTTCGGCTGGGACCGGCTGCCGAAGAAGATCCACCTGGCCGCGATCTGGCTGGCCGCGATCGGGGTGAACCTCTCGGCCTTCTTCATCCTGGCGGCCAACTCGTTCATGCAGCACCCGGTCGGCGTGGAGCTCAACCCGGAGACCGGCCGCGCGGAACTCACCAGCATCTTCGAGCTGCTGACCAACAGCACCGTGCTGTGGGCGTTCCCGCACCAGATCACCGCGGCCTTCATGACCGCCGCCACCTTCGTCGCCGGGATCGCCGGCTGGTGGATGGTCAAGGCCAAGTACCAGGCCCGGGCCGAGCTCAAGGCCACCGAAAAGGCCGAGACGGACGGCAAGATCAAGAACGTCGAGCTCTACCGCCCGGTCTTCCGGCTGGCCTGCTCGGTGCTGCTGGTCGCCGGCATCGGCGTGGCGGTCACCGGTCACGGCCAGGCCCAGCTGATGTTCGAGCAGCAGCCGATGAAGATGGCCGCCGCCGAGGGCCTGTGCGAGACCGAAGAGGGCGCCGGGCTGAGCCTGTTCGCGATCGGCAACCCGGGCCCGGGCCACTGCGACGTCTGGACCGTCACCATCCCCGGCCTGTACTCGTTCATGGCCACCAACGACTTCGGCGCCACCGTGGAAGGCGTCAACGACCTGCAGAAGGCCTACGCCGAGGACTACGGCGACGGTCAGGACTACGTGCCGAACCTGGCCATGACCTACTGGAACTTCCGCCTGATGATCGGCTTCGGCGTGCTCGCCGCGGCGCTGGCCATCGTCGGCCTGTTCGTCACCCGCGGCGGCCGCACCCCGGGCCGCTGGTTCGGCCGGTTCGCCCTGGTCGCCATCCCCGCGCCGTTCCTGGCCAACCTGACCGGCTGGATCTTCACCGAGATGGGCCGCCAGCCGTGGATCGTCGCCCCCGCCCCGGACGGTGACCCGGCCATCCGGATGCTCACCGAACAGGGCGTCTCGATGGTCGGCCCGTGGACCGTGGGGACCTCGCTGGTGGTGTTCACCCTGCTCTACGGCGCCCTCGGGATCGTCTGGTTCGGCCTGATCCGGCGCTACGCCGCGGCCGGGGCCGCCGAGATCGAGGAACCCGCCCACACCGACGACGACGCCGATCGTCCCCTCAGCTTCGCGTACTGAAAGGCACTGACGTGGAACTCGTCACCGTCTGGTTCATCCTGATAACCGTGCTGTGGATCGGCTACCTCGTGCTCGAGGGGTTCGACTTCGGCGTCGGCATGCTCCTGCCCCTGGTCAGCCGGAACGACAAGGAACGCCGGGTCCTGATCAACACCATCGCCCCGGTCTGGGACGGCAACGAGGTCTGGCTGATCGTGGCCGGCGGCGCCACCTTCGCCGCCTTCCCGGAGTGGTACGCCACCCTGTTCTCGGGCTTCTACCTGCCGCTGCTGCTGATCCTGGCGGCCCTGATCATCCGGGGCGTGGCGTTCGAGTACCGGGGCACGATCGAGTCCGAGAAGTGGCGCCGGAACTGGGACTGGGCCATCGTGGTCGGTTCCACCGTCCCGGCCCTGCTCTGGGGCGTGGCCTTCGCCAACATCGTGGCGGGCGTGCCGATCGACGCCGACAAGCAGTTCACCGGAACGCTGTTCACCCTGCTGAACCCGTACGGCCTGCTGGGCGGTCTGACCACCCTGCTGCTGTTCGCCTTCCACGGCGCGCTCTGGCTGGGCCTGCGCACCGAGGGCGAGGTACGCACCCGTTCGATCGCGCTCGGCGCCAAGCTCGCCGTGCCGACCATCGTGGTGGCCGGTGCCTTCGCCCTGTGGACCCAGCTCGCCCACGGCAAGGGCTGGACCTGGGCGCTGGTCGTGATCGCGGCGGCCGCCCTGGTCACCGCCGGGTACGCCGCCCTCAGGCAGAACGAGGGCCTGGGCTTCGGGATGACCAGCCTGGCCACCGCCGCCGCGGTGATCCTGCTGTTCGGCTCGCTGTTCCCGAACGTGATGCCCTCCAGCACCGACGCGGCCTTCTCGCTCACTGTGGACAACGCCTCCTCCACCCACTACACGCTGGTCGTGATGACCTGGGTGGCGGCGTTCATGGTGCCGGTCGTGGTGCTCTACCAGAGCTGGACCTACTGGGTCTTCCGGCACCGGATCGGGGTCGCCAAGATCCCGCCCGGTCACGGACTGCCCTGGAACGCCGCCAAGGCCACCCCGCAGGAAGCTGCCAGCTGATGAAACCGCTCGATCCCCGGCTGCTCGAGCAGGCCCGCGCGGCCCGCCGGTACGTCGTTCTCACCACCGGCCTGGGAGTGGCCACCACGGCTCTGCTCGTGGTGCAGGCACTCCTGCTGGCCCGGATCATCGCCGACGTGGCGATGGACGGAGAGTCGTTCGCAGACGTCCAGAATCAGGTCGTCTGGCTGGGGATCGTGCTGGCCGTCCGCGCGGTGCTCACCGGCGCTCAGGAGCGCTTCGGGCACCGCGCCGCCACGGCCGTGGTTCGTCAGCTGCGGGAGCGGCTGCTCGAACACGCCACCCGCGAACTGGGCCCGGGCCGCAAACCGGCCCCACCATCGTCCGCAGGCAAGAACGGCGCCCAGATGGCTCTTCTGGCCACTCGCGGACTCGACGCCCTCGACGGCTACCTGACCCGCTACCTGCCGCAGTTGCTGCTCACCGCCACGCTGACCCCGGCCATCCTGGTGGTGATCTGGTGGGAGGACTGGATCGCCGGGCTGACCGTGCTGCTCACCCTGCCGCTGATCCCGTTCTTCATGGCGCTGATCGGGATGGCCAGCCAGGACCAGGCCGACCGCAGCCTGAACTCGCTGCAGCGCCTGGGCACCCACGTGCTCGATCTGATCGCCGGTCTGCCCACGCTGCGGGCCATCGGTACCGCCGGCGCCCAGGCCCGGATGGTCCGCTCGGCCGGTGACGCCCACCGCCGCGCCACGATGAAAACTCTGCGCACCGCCTTCCTTTCCGCACTGGCCCTGGAAATCCTGGTCACGTTGTCCGTGGCCCTGGTCGCGGTCGGGATCGGCCTGCGGCTGGTGCACGGTTCGCTTGATCTGCACACCGGTCTGGCTGTGCTGCTGCTCGCCCCCGAGGTCTACGCCCCGCTGCGCGCCGTGGGTACGCACTTCCACGCCAGTCAGGACGGGCTGGCCGCCGCCCAGCAGGCCTTCGATGTGCTGGAGCAGCCGGTCCCCGCCCGTGGTACCCGTAGTGCACCCGATCTGGCCCGGACCGAGCTGTCTTTCGAAGACGTCAGCGTGCAGCACGAGGGCGTCCCCACTGCTACTCCGGACGGACTGACCGCCACGGTCCGCCCGGGGGAGATCGTCGCTCTCACCGGCCCGAGCGGTTGTGGAAAGACCAGCGCGGTCGCTGTTCTGCTCGGGCTGCGGGAGCCGACCACCGGCGAGATCGGGCTGGCCCCGGCCGGGATGCCGGCCTTCGCCCTGGCCGATGTCGACCCGCAGAGCTGGTGGGCGCAGATCGCCTGGTGCCCGCAGCATCCCGTGCTGGTGCCCGGCACGCTGCGCGAGAACGTCACTCTGCTTCGCCCGTCCGCGACCGATGCCGAAATTGCCGAAGCGGCCAAGGTTACGGGATTTGAGGACGTGGTGCGCACCGTCCCGGGGGAGTGGCACTCCCGCGTGGGTCAGGGTGGAACCGGCCTGTCGGCCGGGCAACGGCAGCGGCTGGCCCTCACCCGGCTACTGTTGAGCGAGGCCCAGCTGATCGTGCTGGACGAGCCGACCGCGCACCTTGATGCCGGCTCCGAACAAGCTGTGCTGGCGCTGCTTGCCGAACTGCGCCGCCGGGGCCGTACCGTGGTGATGGTGGCTCACCGGCCGGCTCTGGTCGCGGCGGCGGACCGTACGATAGATCTGGCCGGGGTGCCTTCTGGTCTGAAGACCGAGGCGCCTGGTCTGGAAACTGGATCGCAGATGGGGGTTCCGGCATGAAGGCGCTGATCGTGGTGCTGCGGACCATGCGCCCGCACCCGTGGCGTCTGCTGCTCGGTGCCTTCACCGGCGCCGCAGCGGTCGGGGCGGCGATCGCCCTGCTCGGGGTCTCCGGATGGCTGATCACCCGGGCCGCCCAGCAGCCCCCGGTGCTGTTCCTGATGGTCGCCATCGTCGGGGTCCGGGCCTTCGGCATCGGCCGCGGGGTGCTGCGCTACAGCGAGCGGCTGATCTCGCACGACGTGGCCCTGCGCGGCGTGGTCCGGCTGCGCGAAACCCTTTTCGCCCGCCTGGCCACCGCCGACGACACGGTGGCGGCCGGCCTGAAGCGCGGCGACCTGCTGGCCCGCCTGGGCGCCGACGCGGACGAGCTGGGCGACGTGATCGTCCGCGGCATCCTGCCCTTCATCACCGCGGTGATCACCGGTGCGGCGTCGGTCGTGGCGCTCTGGCTGATCCTGCCCGAGGCCGGTCTGGTGCTGGCCGCGGCCACCCTGGTGGGCCTGATCGCAGTACCGGTGCTGGCCGGGACCGGTGGCCGGCGCGATGTCGTCGGCACCGCCCGCGCCCGTAGCGAGATGTCCGAGAACGTGCTCGCGCTGCTCGACAGCCTGCCCGAGCTCACCGTCGCCGGCCGCACCGGTGAGCGGATGGCGGCGATCGCGCGCAGCGACGACAAGTTGTCCCGCGGTCTGGACCGGGCGGCCAGGCCCGCTGCCTGGGCCGCGGGACTCGGTTCCGCGGTGATGTCCGCCGCGGTGCTGGGATGTCTGATGGTCGGCGTGCACGCCGTGGCGGCGGGCGAGATCCGTGAGGTCTGGCTCGCTGTGCTGGCTTTCGTGCCGCTGGCCCTCGCCGAGGTGATCGAGGCGTTGCCCGCCGCCTCGGTCAGCCTGGTCCGGGCGGCGGAGGCGGCCCGCCGGGTCGCCCCGCTGCTCGAGACCGGCGCCGACCAGCCGTACGTGCTGCAGGCCCGGCCGGTGCCGAACAGCGCCTACCTGGGCGGCAAGTCGCTGCGGCTGGTACGGGACCTGCCCGGCCTGCACCTGCGCGCCCAGAACCTGAGCGCCGGCTGGCCCGGCCGCGAACCGGCCGTGCGCGGCCTTGACCTCGACCTGACCGCCGGGCGCCGGATCGCGATCGTCGGCCCCAGCGGCCAGGGCAAGAGCACCCTGCTGCGCACCCTCGGAGGGCTGCTGCCGCCCGCCGGAGGGCGGATGATGATGGACGCCACCGACGTCGGCGACGGCATCGACCTGGTCGACGTGCACACCCGCAGCCTGCGCCGCCAGGTCCACCTGACCGCCGACGACGCCCACGTGTTCGGCACCACGGTGCGCGAGAACCTGCGCGTGGCAGCCAAGGACGCCAGCGACGAGGAGCTTCTCACCGCGCTGGAACGGGCCGGGCTCGGCACCTGGATCGCCGATCTGTCCGAGGGCGACACGAAGGGCCTGGACGTAGTGGTCGGAGACCCGGCCGGTCCGGGCCAGGGCGCCGGAACCCACCTGCTGTCAGGTGGTTTGCGCCGTCGGCTGCTGCTGGCCCGGGCTTTCGCCAGTGGCGCCCCCGTGCTGCTGGTGGACGAGCCCGCCGAGCACCTCGACCCGAGCACGGCCGACGACCTGGTGGCCGAAGTCCTGGCCGCGCCCGACCCGGGCCGCACCGCCGTGGTGGTCACTCACCGGCTCACCCCGCTGGCCCTGGCCGACGAGGTGCTGGTGATCGACGGTGGGGTGGTGGCAGCCCGCGGCACACACGACCAGCTGATCGCCGGCTATCCGCCCTACCGCAGCGCCTGGGCCGCCGAACGCTGCGAAACCCCGGTCAGCAGCTGAGGAACCGTCACTAGAAGTCGCGCAGCATGTCCCGGAGCTTGAGCTTGCGCTTCGGGATCGAGCTCGGGTCGATCAGCCGGTCGTTGGCCAGCTTGCTGGCCTGGGTCCGCGCTTCCTGAATGGTGTCGCGCAGATGGTCCAGCTTTTCCTGAAGTTCCCGGACGTCTTTCATCGTGTCCTCCTGAGCCCAACCCTGGAGCTGAAAACAGGTCTGAAACCAGGCCTCGCCGTCAGGGTGCGCCGCTCTTGTCGGCCTGTCGAGCGGGCCAGGGTTTCCGGCCGGTAGGAGTTCCCCCGGATGCAGTCACCTCGATAGAGTCCGTTTCGCGAGGTATGCGGGAAGAACCGGCGGATTTCACGGAGGATCAGCGCGCATGGAAGAGCTCCCGGACTGGGCCCCCCGCAACATCGACCTGACCACGCCCTCGGCCGCCCGCGTCTACGACTACTTCCTCGGCGGCGCCCACAACTTCGCCCCCGACCGCGAGATGGCCCGCCGGATCCTCGACCTGCACCCCTCGGCCGAGGCCAACGCCCAGGCCAACCGCGCCTTCCTGCACCGCGCCGTGCGCTACCTGCTGGACCAGGGTGTGCGCCAGTTCGTCGACCTGGGCTCGGGCATCCCCACGGTGGGCAACGTGCACGAGGTCGCCCACCGGGAGGACCCGCAGGCCAAGGTCGTCTACGTGGACATCGACCCGATAGCGGTGGCGCACAGCGAGCTGATCCTGCACGGCGTCCACAACGCCACGGTGATCAACGCCGACCTGCGCCGGCCCAAGGAGGTCCTGGCCCGCCCGGAACTGGCCGAGCTGATCGACTTCTCCGAGCCGGTCGGCTTCCTGATGGTGGCCGTGCTGCACTTCGTTCCCGAGTCCGACCATCCGGACCAGATCATCGCCGAGCTCGGCAGCGTCGCGGCCCCCGGCAGCCACCTGGTCATCTCGCACGGCTACGACGCCCGGCTGGAGGCGGCCGGCCCCGACCAGCTCAGCCGCCGCCTGGCCGGTGCGGGCCAGAAGGTGCTGGGCGAGTACCGCACCGCCGACCCGATCGTCCTGCGGACCCGTTCCCGCCTGGAAGAGCTGTTCACCGGCTGGCCGATGGTCGAGCCGGGCCTGGTCTGGGTCCCCGAATGGCACCCGGACTGGCCCGACGAGGTCGGCGTGGACCCCTCCAGCAGCTACGTCGTGGCGGGAATGGGCCGGAAGGAGTAAGCAACGCTCACAGGGCTCGCACAATCTCTTCCACCCGCTGCTTGGCGTCGCCGAACAGCATCTGGGTGTTCTCCTTGAAGAACAACGGGTTCTGCACCCCCGCGTAACCCACCGCCATCGACCGCTTGAACACGATCACGTCGGACGCCTCCCACACCCGCAGCACCGGCATGCCGGCGATCGGACTGCCTGGGTCGTCCAGCGCCGCCGGGTTCACCGTGTCGTTCGCCCCGATCACCAGCACCACCGAGGTCTGCGGGAAGTCGTCGTTGATCTCGTCCATCTCCAGCACCACGTCGTACGGCACCCGGGCGTCGGCCAGCAGCACGTTCATGTGCCCCGGCAGCCGCCCGGCCACCGGATGAATACCGAACCGCACCTGGATGTTCCGCTCGCGCAGCCGCTTGGTCAGGTCCGCCACCGGGTACTGAGCCTGCGCCACCGCCATCCCGTAACCCGGCACGATGATCACGGATGACGCTTCCTTCAGCAGCTGCACCGCGTCCTCAACCAGGATCTCACGGTGCTCGCCGTAGTCCTGCCCGTCCGAAACCTTTTGCTCCATACCGAATCCACCGGCGATCACCGAGATGAACGAGCGGTTCATCGCCTGGCACATGATGTACGACAGGTACGCGCCGGAGGAACCGACCAGCGCACCGGTGACAATCAGCAGGTTGTTGTTGAGCAGGAAACCCGAGGCGGCCGCGGCCCATCCGGAGTACGAGTTCAGCATCGACACGACCACCGGCATGTCCCCGCCGCCGATCGACGCGACCAGGTGCCAGCCCAGGATCAGGGCGATCAGGGTGCCCGCGGTCAGCAGCCCCAGGTTGGGCGATGCGGTGAAAACCAGCGTAAGGACGCCCAGCGCGCCTAGGGCGCCCAGGTTCAGTAGGTTCTTTCCCGGCAACATCAAGGGCGCCGAACGCAGACGCCCGGCCAGCTTTCCGTACGCCACGATCGACCCGGTGAAGGTCACGGCGCCGATGAAGACCCCGATGAACACCTCGGCGTGGTGGATCGTGCGCATGTCGGGTGCGACGTCCTCCTGCAAGTAGCCGTTCCAGCCCACCAGCACCGCGGCCAGGCCGACGAAACTGTGCAGCACCGCGATGAGTTCGGGCATCGCCGTCATCTCGACCTTGCGGGCCCGGGCCAGGCCGACCGCTGCCCCGCCGGCTACGGCGATCGCCATCAGCAGCAGCCCCACCAGGGCCTTGCCGTCGTCCAGATCGAGGTGGTCCACGGCCAGCGCGACCGTTGCCACCAGAGCGATCGCCATCCCGATGATCCCGGAAAGGGCACCGGAGCGTGAGGTCTCGTGCCGGGACAGGCCGGCCAGGCTGAGCACGAACAGCAGGGCGGCGACGATGTACGCGGCCTGCGCGGCGCTTTCGGCGGTCATCGCGGATCAGCCTTTCGAGAACATGCTGAGCATGCGGCGGGTGACGGCGAATCCGCCGAAGATGTTGATACTGGCCAGGAACACGGCCAGCGCGGCCAGCACGGTGACCACGGTGTTCTCGTGGCCGATCTGAAGGAGGGCGCCGACCACGATGATCCCGGAGATCGCGTTGGTCACCGACATCAGCGGGGTGTGCAGGGCGTGGTGCACCTTGCCGATCACGTAGTAGCCGATCACCACCGCCAGCGCGAAAACGGTGAGATTACCGATCAGCTGGGCCGGCGAGAAGGCGGCCAGAAGGAAGATCAGCAACCCGGCCACACCGGTAGCCGCATAGACCCGACCAGGGCCGGCGGGCGTCCGTTGCTCTGGCTCTTTGACCACCGCAACGGCCGGGGCGGCAACCGAGACCTCCACCGCGGGAGGCGGCCACGTCTTCACGCCGTCGCGCACCACTGTCATGGAACGCTGCACCACGTCGTCGAAGTCGAGCACCAGTTGCCCGTCCTTGGCCGGGGTGAGCAGCTTCATCAGGTTGACCAGGTTGGTGCCGTACAGCTGGGAAGCCTGGGTGGGCAGCCGCCCGGCCAGATCGGTGTACCCGACGATGCTGACCCCGTTGCCGGTGACCACCACCTCTCCGGCCACCGTGCCCTCGACGTTCCCGCCCTGCGAAGCCGCCATGTCCACGATCACGCTGCCCGGGCGCATCGCGGCCACATGCTCGGCCGTGATCAGCCGCGGTGCCGGGCGACCGGGAATCAGCGCGGTGGTGATGATGATGTCCACGTCGGCGGCCTGCTCGGCGTACAACGCCGCAGCCGCCCGGTTGTAGTCGTCGGTGGTGGCCCGCGCGTACCCGTCCGTACTGCGTTCTTGCTCCACCGCCACCGAAAGAAACTGCCCACCAAGCGAACCCACCTGCTCGGCCACCTCAGGCCGGGGGTCGGTCGCCCGCACGATCGCGCCCAGGCTCGCCGCTGTGCCGATCGCCGCCAGCCCCGCGACTCCAGCCCCCGCCACCAGCACCTTCGCCGGCGGGACCTTCCCCGCGGCGGTCACCTGGCCCGTGAAGAACCGGCCGAACAGATTCGCCGCCTCGACCACCGCGCGGTACCCCGCGATGTTGGCCATCGAGCTGAGCACGTCCAGCGACTGGGCCCGGGAGATCCGCGGCACCGCGTCCATCGCCAGCACCGTGATCCGCCGCGCGGCCAGCTGCTCGACCAACGTCGGATTCAGCGCCGGTGCGATCAGCGCAAGCAGCGTGGCCCCGTCGTGCAGCCGGGCGAGTTCCTCGGCGTTGGGGGCATTGACCTTGAGCACGACATCCGCGTCCCAGGTCTGTGCCCGTTCACCGACCTGGGCCCCAGCCTGCGCGAAGGCCTCGTCGGGAAAGGCCGCCCGAGCCCCCGAACCGGCCTCGACCAGCACTTCGTAGCCCAGCGCGGTGAGTTGCTCGACGGTCTTCGGGGTGGCCGCGACCCGGGTTTCCCCGGGAGCGGACTCGGCGACGACCCCTATCCGCAGAGGAACGGTTTCTTCAGGCACAGACAAATCCGATCATCGACGACCAGCGGTACCTCAGGGATATCAGGATCGTCGGACGGACAGAAGGCCCGGAATGCCTCTCGGTGTGACCTGGACCGCTCTGGACAGGCTGCTCAGGCTCGGGGAGGTCGGCCCAGCGCGATCACTCGAGTTAGGTTAGCCTTACCTCTGCTGAAGAAATGGGCGAGGGAGAGGCATCCCGATGTCGGGCACAGGTCAGATCACGCGTACCGCGGCCGTGTCTTGCGAGGAGTTCAGCTATGGCCCGGGCAGTCCACAAGGCATCACGGTGCTGCGCTACCGGGCGGCCGGGGTGCTGGAACTGGGCGAGGGCCGGCAGGATTTCGTGCACCAGCTGTACTTCTCGCCCGGCGGTCTGCTGAGCTGCCGGCAGGGCGGCCAGGCTCAGTTCGTCGGCCCGCACGAGGTTTTCTGGGCCCGGCGGGCGGTGGCGCACGAGGTCACGGCGGGGGAGCGGCAGATCGTGTACCGGGTCTGCCTGCGCGAGGC
The DNA here is from genome assembly GCF_021129305.1 of Kineosporia babensis. Taxonomy (GTDB): domain Bacteria; phylum Actinomycetota; class Actinomycetes; order Actinomycetales; family Kineosporiaceae; genus Kineosporia; species Kineosporia babensis. Next base: position 186,458 of record NZ_JAJOMB010000015.1, read on the forward strand.
CCCGCCCCTGCTGAGCAAACTGCGGGTGGGGGCGGCGACCATCTCGGGGGAGGCCGCGGCGCTGCTGCGGGCGCTGGGTGGTCCCGGAATTCCGCCCGCGCGGGCGCTGAAGGCCCGAGCCCGGATCCTGGCCGGCATCGGTGAGACCACCCGGGAGCTGACCGGAAGCAGTTCCAACGGAGCCGGTTACGCGATGCGGGTGGCCCGGTCGCTGACCCAGAACCCCGGCGACCAGACCAGCCTCGAGGAGTGGGCCCGGCGCCTGCACGTGAGCGTGAAGACGCTGCAACGCGACTTCGAGCGGGAGTTCGGCATCTCCTACTCCCAGTGGCGGACCCGGCTGCGCCTGCTGGCCTCCCGGGTGCTGCTGGAGACCACCCCGGTCACCGAGGTGGCGCACCGAGTCGGTTACGCCAGCACGTCCGCCTTCATCGTTGCCTTCACCCGCGAGTTCGGTATCACCCCGGGACGACAGCGGGCTTCGTGAGCGAAGCCTTCGGGGGCTGCCCGGCTTTGAGCGCCACCAGGATCTGTACGGTCGCGATCCCCGCCACCATGATCACGGCTGCGTCCCAGTTGCCGGTGTGCTCGGTGAGGAACCCGGCGGCGATCGGCCCGGCCGTGGCCAGCAGATACCCCAGCGACTGGGCCATTCCGGACAGCCGCGTGGTCTCGTGCTGGCTTCGGCCGCGCAGGCTGATCAGGGCCAGCGCGACCACCAGGGCGGCCCCGGTGCCGATACCCGAGCAGACCGCCCAGAGCAGGAACAGTGAGGGCGCGAAGAGCACGCCGAACGACCAGATGATCACCGGGACGGCCGCCGCCACCGCGGCCAGGACCTGACTGCGCCCGCGCATCAGGAACGGCACCAGCAGCCCACCGATGATGCCCGCGGCGGAGGCGATGAACAGATGCACCCCAGCCACCTCGGGGCTCACGCCGTGCTCGGTCTCGATCGAGGGCAGCCAGGTGATGGTGATGTAGAACGTGGTCGACTGCAGCCCCATGTACGCCGTGACCAGCCAGGCGGTGGGCCATTTCCAGACGTTCGTGGCAGTTTCCGCGGAACCCGGCGAGACCGGGACCGGCCGGGCGGCCGCCCGGGCGCGGGGCAGCCAGAGCACCGCGGCCAGGAACGACGGCACGGCCCAGACCGCCAGAGCAGTACGCCAATTGGAGACGTTTGCGAGCGGCACCGCGACCAGGCTCGCGGTTGCCGCGGCCCCGGTGATGAAGGCGGTGTACACGCCCATCGCGCCGGACACCCGTCCGGCGTAGTCGCGTTTCACCAGAGCCGGCCCGAGCACGTTCCCGACCGCGATGGCCGCGCCGACCACCGCCGTCCCCAACCACAACGTCATCTGGCCGGGCCCCGACCAGGAGCGCACCAGCGTCCCCAATCCCAGAACGACCAGGGAGAGGACGACGGTGCGCTCCATGCCGGTACGCCCGGCCAGTCGGTGCACGAACGGCGAGATAGCCGCGAACGCGAGCAACGGGATCGCCCCGAGCACGCCCTGGGCGCCCTCGCCGAGGTTCTCCTCCAGCCCGATCCGCTCGAGCACCGGCCCCACCGAGGTGATGGCCGGGCGCAGACAGACCGCCAGCAGGAACACCCCGGCCGCGGCCGGGACAAAAGACTTCGGTGTTGATTCAGGCTGTGTTGATTCAGGCATGGCCCGCCCAAGTTACCCCTGAGGCACCCGCAGTTCGGCCAGGGGCAGCATGTGCAGCGGTTCGGTCTCCCAGACCGCACCGAACTTCTGCGCGGCCGTGTCCAGTTCCAGCACCAGACCGTGCGGCGTGTCCAGGAACACCACGTCCACCCGCAGGCCCTCACGGTTCCTGGCCGGCGTGGTCTGGGTGGCCACCGCGCCGGTCGTCACCCAGTCCGAAGGTGCCAGCGAGGCCACCACGTCCTCACCGCCGTCCCCGATCAGGACCTCCCAGCCGGTCGGCCCACCCTCACGGATCTCCACGTCGAAGACCGCCCGGGCCTCGGTGGCGCCGACCACCGCATACACGCTGGAGACCTGGGCCACGTCCACCGCCTCGAAACGGGCTGCCCCGAAACGGGCCTCACCGAGCTCGGTGACCACCGGCAGACTCAGCCCGGCCAACTGCCCGGCCAGCGCCCGATCTGCCTCTTCGCCCTCCGCGCCGGCGGTGAGCGAGGGCAGCAGGTGCTCCCACACCAGGTCCACCAGGGCCTGCTGCTCGGGCGACTGCGAGGTGATCGTGACCACCGCGTCCTGCTTCGGCAGCACCATGATCAGCTGGCCGAACGCGCCGTCGGCCCGGTAGCCGTGCCGGCTGCGCCAGAACTGGAAGCCGTAACCCAGCGTCCAGTCCGGCTTGTCCTCGTCCGGGTCGGCGTTGGAGATGTGCTCACGGGTGGCCAGTGCGACCCAGCCCTCCGGCAGCACCCGCCGGCCCTCCCAGACGCCGTCCTGCAGGTACAGCAGCCCCAGCTTGGCCAGCACCTCGGTGGGCGCGTGGAACCCGGAGAAACCGATTTCCCGGCCCTGCTCGTCCTTGATCCAGCCCAGTGCGTCGTCGTGCACGCCGAGCGGCTCGAACAGCCGCGGCCGCAGGTACTCCAGCAGCCCCTGGCCGGAGGTGCGCTGCACGATCTGCGCCAGCGCCATGGAGCAGGGCTGGTTGTAGGCGAAGACCGTGCCCGGCTCCTGGTCCGGCGGGAGCCGCAGGAAACCCCGCATGATGTTGCCGGTCTCGTCCAGTTCGGCCGCGCCGTACGTCTCCTCCTGGTGACCGCTGGCCATCGCCGCCACGTGCCGCACCTTCATCGACCGCGAGCGCGGATCGGTGACGTCCGCATCGAGCTCGGGGAAGTACGAAAGCACCGGGGCGTCCAGATCCACCAGACCCTCGCCGACCGCCAGGCCCAGCGCGGTGGCGGTGAAGCTCTTGCTCACCGAGTAGACCAGGTGCGGACGCGGCGCGGTGTACGGCGCCAGCCAGCCCTCAGCGACGACGTGCCCCGACTTCACCACCATCAGGCTGTGCAGTTCGACGCCACTGCGCTTGGCCGCAGCTTCGACGAAGGCCGCGATACCGGATGCGCTCACCCCCAGGGCGGAGGGCGTGCTGCGGGGGAGCGGGACGGACTGGGCGGTCGTCATTGCCCTATTTGATCACGGCGCTACCGGTGCCCCAGCCAAGCGGGAGTCAGGTGGGAGTGCTGCACCCAGGCACCGGCGGTTGATCAGAAATACCATCGGACCCATGGCCAGCTCACCGATCGGGGACTTCCTCACCAGCCGCCGCGCCCAGGTCAAACCGGCTGATGTGAACCTGCCCACCGACGGACTGCGCCGGGTCCCGGGCCTGCGCCGCGAGGAGGTGGCAGCCCTGGCCGGAGTCAGCGTCGACTACTACGTGAGACTGGAGCAGGGACGCGAGCGGCATCCGTCCGCACAGGTCATCGGGGCGCTCGCGGCGGCTCTCCTGCTTGAGGACGATGCCCGCGGCTATCTCTTTCGGCTCGCCGGGGTTGCCGGGCCGGGTTCGGGCGCTGGGTCCTCCGGTTCGGGCTCTGAATCGGGTGCTGGTTCTGAATCAGGTGCTGGTTCTGAATCAGGTGCTGTGGGTACCGATCGCGTGCATCCCAGCCTGCGGCAGCTGATGGACACCTGGCCGGACAATCCGGCCATCGTCTACAACCGGGCCTACGACGTGCTGGCCGCGAACCTGGTCGCCGACGAGCTGTTCTCCCACTGGGAGCCGACGCGCAACCTGCTGGAGTTCGTCTTCTGCGCCCCGGACGCCCGCTCGTTCTACGTGGACTGGGCCGAGGTCGCGCGCAACTCCGTGGCCGGTTTCCGGCTGACGCACGGCGAGGCGCCGGACGATCCCCGGGTGCGCCAGACCCTGACCAGGCTGTTGCGGGAGAAGGCCTTCGCCGATCTGTGGAGCCGGTACGACGTGCGCGGGAAGTCACTGGACCGGAAGCGTTTCCACCATGTTCAGGCCGGCCTGCTCACGCTGACCATGCAGACTTTCGCGGTGCGCGGCGCCCCCGGCCAGGAACTGGTGATCTACCACGCCGAGCCGGGCTCCGCCGATGCCCAGGCCCTGCGGCTGCTCGGCAGCCTGGCGGCGACCCGGGCGTTGACCTCACAGGATTAAGTTTGGTAAGCCTTACCTAATTAATCACGTGGAGGGTAAGGTCATGGCCGGGAACTGGCAGCGCGGTGTGATGCGCCTGATGGGCATCGCGAACCACCCGGTGAAGGTGGATCAGGTTGTGGACATCACGCCCTGGTACCGCCGGATCGTCTTCACGGCACCGGCTTTCGTCGCCGACCTCGAGCTCTTCCCGACCCTGTGGGTCCGCCTCTGGGTACCGGCCGGCGGTAATCAGGCTGGCGGGAAGCTGGCCCAGCGCGCCTACACGATCGTCGAGGCGGACAAGACGGCAGGCACGTTCACCGTCGAGTTCGTGCTGCACGAGGCCGGCGGCCCGGCCGGCGACTGGGCCAGGCAGGCGCAGCCCGGAGACGGGCTGGAGATCGCCATGACTCCGGCCCGGGTGAAACTGCCGACCCAGGTAGGTTCCATGCTGCTGGTCGGCGATGTCACTGCTCTACCTGCGGTGAACACCTGGCTGGCGGCTTTGCCTCCCACGACATCGGTGACGGTCCTCATCGAAGACGGACACCCCGAGCAAAGCAGCCTGCCCCGAGCGGCACACCCCAACCTGACCTGGGAATGGATCGCCCCCGGCAACACCCCCGGCGAAGCCTTGGCCGAAGCAGTAGCAGGCCTGGCTCAAGAGCTTGCCCAGGAGCGGGCCCAAGAGCTTGCCCAAGAGCAGAACCTCTTCGCCTGGGCCGCAGGCGAACGAGGCCTGATCAAGAACCTCCGCCCGGTCCTGAAGAACCAGCTGAACCTGGACCGGGCCCACCAGTTCTCCCAGTTCTACTGGATGGCCGACAAGCCCTTCGGCTGAGCGCCTCGTTTCCCAAAGACCTCCCGTTCAAGAGCTCTTGGCCTTCACCGCCTTGGCTTTCACTGCTTTGGCCGCCGTGACTGCCTCCGCCGTGACAGCCTCTGTCGTCCGGCAGGCCTGCGTCGTCTTCTCGTCCTTCTCCGGTTCCTCCCGGCGCGTGCCCAGGCCCTGTTTCGAGCCGTCCTCCTTCGGCCGGCCCGGCAGCGCATCCGCGATCTTGCTCCGTAGCGGCTTCTTCTCGTTGGCCGCCTTCAACTCCGCCTCGCGGGCCAACTCGGCCTCCCGGGCGGCCTCGGCGGCCTTGCGTTTCTCGTCCTGCTGTTTCCGCCGCCGCAGCTCGGACTGAGCCAGCACGAAGGCGATCAGCACCGGCCACACGTACTGCACCCAGCCCGGCAGGTCCGGCAGATCGATGTCCGGAAGCTTGATGTTGAACTCGGGCCAGGGGATGTCCGGCCACGGGATGTCCGGCCAGGGAATCCGCGGCAAGTTGATCTGCGGCAGATCGATGTCCGGCCAGTTGATGTCCGGCCGCCAGGTGATCTGCCGCAGCAGCCAGATCAGCCCGATCGGTACGAGCATCCCGGCGAGCGCGGTGACGGTACGCCGGGCCGCGTACTGATGCGGGTGCTCACGGATCCAGGCCTCCCGCTTGGCCGCCTTGCTGCCCTCTTCGGGTACGAAGTCGGTCCCGCCCATACCCAGATGGGCCTGACCCGCCGCACCCACCTGCTCACCGACGTCCTTACGCGCCTTCTTGCCGCTCTTCTTGCCCTTGGAAGAAGCCTTCCCACCCGAACCTGGGCCGTCCACCGAACCGCGACCGTCCACCGAACTGGAGCCGTCCACCGTACCCGCGCCGTCATCCGTACCCGCATCAGCGCCAGCACTGCCCGCCGTATCGGCCTCACCCAGGTACAGCGTCACCCGCCGGGCCGGCCCGCTCACCGAAGGCAGCTTCAACCGCACCGCACCGTGTTCCTTGCCGTCCAGCACCACCGTGCTCTCGGACGTCTTCTGCGTGGCCACCTCGGTGCCGTCGCTCGTCCAGCGCAGCACCCACCCCACGCCCTTGCTCGAGATCTCGACCGTGTGCTCGTGACCGTCCTGGGTCAGGTGCCAGCGTTCCGGTTCCTTCGACATCGGCGCTCATCCGTAAGGTCGGGGCTATTAGTGGAGTGGCTACTCCATTAATATAGACGCCAGAAGCGCCCACGTCATCCGTCACCCGTCGGATCCGACCCGCCGCGAGAGGGATCCCATGGCCCGCACCGTCGATCCGGCCCGCTACCAGGCCCGCCGGCTGCAGATCATCGACGCCGCCATCACCAGGTTCAGCGAGGACGGTTTCGACCGTGCCACCACCACGGCGATCTGCAAGACGGCGGGTATCGGCTCCGGCACGTTCTTCCACTACTTCCCCACCAAGCGGGACGTGCTGCTGGCGGTACTGGAGCTCGGCACCGGCGAGACCGAGGAGTGGTTCGCAGCCCGGCTGGGCAGTACCGAGCCGGGCGAAATCATCGTCGAATACGCACATCACCACGCCGACCAGTGCGACGACCCGCGGCTACCGGGCTTCGTCCGCTCGGTCGGTGCGGTGATGAACGACGAAGACGTCGCAGCTGCCCTCGAGCGCGACGAGAACGCCATTCAACAGGGTCTGGAGCCGCTCATCCGGTCCGCGGCCGAGCGCGGCGAGGTTCGCACCGACCAGAGTCCCGAGCGCCTCGCAGTCTGGGTCGCGGTCCTGCTCGACGGGTACATCAGCAGGACAGCGAGCGCCGCCCGGTTCGACCCGGTCGCCGAACGGGCCATGCTCATCGACGCGGTGCATCGCCTGTTACGCCCCTGATCGCAGGTCCCTGAGCCCACGATCGGCGGCACGTGAGCAGGGTTGCTCACCCACAGCGGATTCCCGGGGCCAGCGCCTGCGTGTGCTGCTCGCCCAAGTGGCGCGCGGGGCGCTGATGGCGTGGTGGTGATCGTGTGCACAGGGGGCGCGGCTGGGCCGATTCCTGGGCAGGCTCCTAATACCGCACGGTGGCCATCGACGAGGCCCTGGTCATCCTCCTGGCCGGCGAGATCGCCGGGGCCGGTCTGATTATCTCACGACTTCCGAGCGGTGAAGGGCTGCAGCCCAACCGCTTACCGGGGGCGCTCGCCCATGAAAGGCTCTCCTCTTGGAGAGGTTAATCGGCCGCTGGTCCACGTATTCTGCTCGCTTCCAGCGACTTTGCGGTTCTGTCGGTGGTGTCGTCTAGTATCAATGGTGTCGCGGTGGGGGCCGCGAAAAGTACCTTGAGGTGGGGGTGTTCAGCGTGGGGGCACTGGCTGAAGGGCGTCTGAGGCACTCCGTCCCGGAGCGGGTCGTCGGGATGTTCGAGCAACTACGACACCAATTAGAGACGTTGTGCGCGCCTTCCTCGCAATCTCACGGCGCGATAGCTGGAGACCCGGGCGGAGCGCGACTCGAATCGGCGTCCAAAGCAGCCGACATGTACGGGTGGGTGGATGAAACGCTCGCCCGCGAGCTTCTGATCCGGTGTCTGCAGGCGGACCAAGCCCGTTCGCTGGCCCGGGCGGTCGAGGAGGTGCCCGAGGCTCGGCGAAGCGTGGCGAAAAAGCCATTCCACAACGGGTCTTCGAAGTACCGCGCGTTCCCGCAGGCTCCAAGGGCCCGGGACGGCGCCATGCCTCCCGCCGATGTCAGCGCCAATACCCGGAGTGATGGAGATGCCAGTGCCGAGCGTGAAGTTGATCTCGACAATGCCGGAGCAGGCTCGATCTCGTCGCAGAAGCTCGTGGCCTCGCGTCTGGCCCCCGAGTTCACCCGCCATCCACTGACCGCCGCGGGCGACGTGGCCGTAGCGCTGTGCCTGGTGCACGACCTGCCCCGGATCATGGCCCTGTTCGACCAAGGGCGTCTGGACCAGCCCCGAGCCGACCTGATCGCCCGCGCCCTGCGTCAGGCCTGCGACGACCTTCCTCAGCTGGAACCAGGTAGCGACGAATGGATTCTGCTGGAAGCCACCCTGGCGGCGCAGGCTCCGGCCCTGACCTACGGCGCGCTGAAGCGGCTCATCAAGCGACTGCTGCTCCAACTGCTTCCAGACGGCGGCGACGCGGCTCATGCCCAGGAGATGCGCGGCCGTCACATCAAGGTGGAAGCCGCACCCCACGGCATGGCCCTGATCACCGGACTGGTCTCGGCCGAGGCCGGTCAGTTGCTGGACGGGTTTCTGGATGCAGCTGCCGACGCCGCTCGCGATCAGGCCGAGGCCGACGGTGTACCTGACGAGCGCACCCATTCCCAGCGCCGGGCCGATGTGCTGGCCGCGCTGCTCCTGGCCTTGACCGACGGCGTGGCCATCCCGCTGGTTCCCGATCCCCGCCACGAGTCCCAGGCCGAACCGGACCACGAAGGCACAGCTGACCAGGGCAACGAGCCTCAACGCAGGGAAGCATCCGAAGAAGACGAGAGCTCCGATCCAGCAAGTTCATCCGTTTCGGTTCCCGATGCCTTTCGCCGTGAGCACGAAGCAGATCTGGACGAGATGGAAGCCCATCGGCAGCAGGTGTTCACCAGCCTCGGTTTTCCACCCGTGCCCGAAGGGATGATCCCGGCCTGGTGGCAGCTACAGAACCCACTCAAGGCCAAGACCGGCAAGGTGCATCTGGAAGTGGCCATCACCGACACCACCCTGTTCAGGCAGGACAACATCCCCGCTCTGCTCCACCGGTACGGCGTGATCAGCGCCGGGCACGCCCGGCAACTGGCCGCCCACCCCGAGCGGATCACCGTGATCGTCCTACCCGGAGCCTGCGCACACCCCGACTCCATGGTCCACACCGGTACCGACAGCAACCATGCCCAGCCCAGCAACCTTGCCCAGCCCAGCAACCTTGTCCGGCCCAGCACTTGTCCGGCAGGCCTGGACCATGACCTACCCCAGGCCCGCCGCTACCGTCCTGGGCCGGCTCTGGCTCGGCAGATCGTCTCCCGATACCGCGAGTGCACCTTCCCAGGATGTACCGTCGCCGCCGAGCGCTGCGACTTCGACCACATGAAACCCTTTCAACAGGGCGGTTATTCGTGCGTGTGCAACATGCATCCGGCATGCCGCGGGCATCATCGCCTGAAGACCTTCGGCGCCTGGCAAGCTCGATCGGCCCACCCGGACGAGCCGTATCCGCCGGGCACCATCGTCTGGACCACTCCCGACGGTACCGACCACCACAACCCGCCGCCCTGCCTCCCCGGCATGCCCGGATGGAGCCTGAACGCCATCCCGCAACAGCCTCAAACCGCAGCATGTTCAGCCACCGACCGCGGAACAGCTTCTGACCGCCAATCCGCCGCAGACCGCATGCCTTCAGCCGACCGCACCGCCCGCCGCACCCGCCGCTGGGAACGCGAACTTCAGCGATACCTCAACCACCCGAAACAGAGTCAGAATGAGCGCTCAGCTAAACCTCATCCGCCCCTCCCACCCGTCCCCAGGCCACCGCATGCCCCCTGGGGCGAAGCAACCGGCATCTACCCAGAACTCGGCGAACCCGACTTCTGATCGACCCACCACCGCAGTGGGCACGCTGGAGCAACCTGCGCTGGGAGTACCGTGGCCAGATGACGAAAGTTGCGGTGATCAGTGGGGCCAGCAGCGGGATCGGCGCGGCCACCGCGCGAGGGCTGGCCCGGGCCGGCTACGACGTGGTGCTCCTGGCCCGCCGGGAAGAGCGCCTCAAGGAGCTGTGCGCGCAGATCGGTGAGCAGGCCAGCGACCACGTGCTGGACGTGACCGATGCCGAGGCGGTCAAGGCCTTCGCACAGACCGTCGAGCGGTGTGACGTGCTGGTCAACAACGCCGGCGGTGCGGTCGGCGCCGACCCGGTCCTGAGCGCCGACCCGGCCGACTGGCGGGCGATGTACGAGGTCAACGTGATCGGTCCGCTGCAGCTGACCCAGGCCCTGGCGCCGAAGATGAAGCACACCGACGACGGCGTGATCGTGGTGCTCACCTCCACCGCGGCCGATGTGCTCTACGAGGGCGGCGGCGGGTACACCGCGGCCAAGCACGGTGAGCATGCCCTGGCCGGGACGCTGCGGCTGGAGCTGTGCGGCGAGCCGATCCGGGTGATCGAGATCCAGCCGGGAATGGTTGCCACGCCCGAGTTCTCGCTCAATCGTTTCGGCGGTGACCAGGCCAAGGCCGATGCGGTGTACGCCGGTGTGGCCGAGCCCCTGACCGCCGACGACGTGGCCGACACCATCGTCTGGTCGATCACCCGGCCGCGGCACGTCAACGTGGATCTGCTGGTCCTGCGTCCCCGCGCCCAGGCCGCTCAGCACAAGGTTCACCGCACCAAGGAGTAAGTGATGAGGTCGGAGCGTCTCCTGTCGATCATGCTGCTCCTCCAGACACATGGGCAGCTGAGCGCAGGCACCCTGGCCGAGCGGCTGGAGGTGTCTACGCGCACGATCATGCGGGACGTGGAGGCGCTCTCGGCCTCGGGGGTGCCGGTGTACTCGCTGCGCGGGCCGCACGGCGGAATTGCGCTGCTGCCGGGCTACCGCACTGACGTCACGGGCCTCACCGCTGACGAGTCCCGTGCGCTGTTCGTACTGCTCAGCGGCGAGGTGCACAGCGATCTTGGGCTCGGCGAGGCGATCACCTCGGCGCTGCGCAAGGTGATGGCCGCGCTGCCCTCGGTGCATCGGCCCGACGCGGATCTGGTCAGCCGTCGCATCCTGGTCGACCCTTCGCGATGGCGCGGGGCCGGGGCCCAGCCGGCCGTCGAATTGGAGACGCTGCAACAGGCAGTGTTCGCCGACAAACGTCTGTGGTTGCGCTACCGGCACGGCGGTGACCACGTCGAGGGCAGCTACACGGTGGATCCGCACGGCCTGGTCAGCAAGGCCGGAACCTGGTATCTCGTTGCCGAACATCGCTCACAGGCCAGGCTTTTCCGGGCTGATCGGGTGCGTGAGGCGCGGGTTCTCGACCAGGATGTGAGGCGGGCGGACGGTCGGCTTCTACCCCAGATCTGGGACGGTTTACGCCGGGAGATCGACGATGCGCCGGCTCCCGTACGGGTTGAGGTCCGGGTGAAACGTGCTGTCCTACCGTTGTTCCTGCGCCTTCACGAGACCGATCGGGCGCCGGACACCGAGCTGGAGGAGGACGGCGCGGAGCACGTGCGGGCCACGCTCGCCCTGCGTGGCCTGCACGCGGGGAACATGCTGCTGGCGTTCGGGCCCGACGTGGAGGTGCTGTCGCCGCCCGAGCTCCGGGAACTGCTGGGCCGGCGAGCTCAGGAAACTTCTCGGCAGTACCTGAACTGAATATGACAGAAGGTGTCATGTACCAGAGGGAGGCTGCTCACCGGAAGAACCGAAAACCTCCTGAGGAGAGCATGATGAGCACTGTCCCTGCCAGCAGCAACGCCCGTACCGAGAGCACAGCCACCGCCTACTTCGAGGCCTGGACCACCGGCGACGTCGACACCGCGCTGAAGTACGTCGCCCCCGACGTGCTGGCCCTCACGCCGAACGGCCGGATCGAGGGCGCCGAGGCATTCCGTGGGTTCGTCGGCAACTTCACCTCGCGCATCACCCGGATCGAACTGCTGAAGCTCGTCGCGGACGACGAGAGCGCGGTGCTGTTCTACGAGAGCGACACCGACGCCTCCCAGGGCGCGCTGGCCGCGGAGTACCTGACCGTCCAGGACGGCCTGATCACCGTGGCCCGCTACGCCTTCGACCGGCTGCCCTTTGTCCAGGCTGCCCAGGCCCAGCAGACTCAAGCCCAGCAGACCCAAGCCCAGCAGGCTCAAGCCCAGTAGATCGAGCAGGCCATCTAGTCACCAACACCGCAAGATGTAACAATTTGTCGCGTGAATGCGACGAAGCGTGCACTGATCGTCCGGGGCGGCTGGGAAGGCCATCAGCCCGTCGCCGCCACCGACCTCTTCATCCCTTTCCTCGAATCGTCCGGCTACCACGTCCAGATCGAGGACAAGCCGGCCGTCTACGCCGACGAGGACACCATGAGCAGCATCGATCTGGTGCTGCAGTGCGTCACCATGGCGTCCATCGAGCGGGACGAGGTGCAGGGCCTGCGGAAGGCGGTGGCGGCGGGCACCGGCCTGGCCGGCTGGCACGGCGGGATCGCCGATTCCTACCGCGGCTCGGCCGACTACGTGCAGTTGGTCGGCGGGCTCTTCGCCTGTCATCCAGGTAAGGAGCCGGAAAGCAGGGTCGGCGGGGAGACCGACAACTTCATCCCGCACCGCATCGACATTCTCGCCACCGAGCATCCCGTGACCACCGGCCTGAAGTCGTTCGACCTGGTCACCGAGCAGTACTGGGTGATGACCGACTCCTACAACCAGGTGCTGGCCACGACCACGGTGGCAGCCCAGTCCTGGAACGAGTGGTCCAGCCCGATCACCAGCCCGGCCGTCTGGACTCGGCAATGGGGGGCCGGCCGGGTGTTCGTGGCCACGCCCGGTCATTCGCCCGACGTGCTTCGGACTCCGCAGGTCAAGACCATCGTCGAGAGGGGCATGCAGTGGGCGAGCCGGTGAAGGACCTGCGGATCGGGGTGATCGGGGCCGGAGCGATCAGCGGCCAGTATTCGCGCACGCTGCTGCGGCTTGCGCATTTGCCGGTGACCGCCGTCGCCGACCTGAATCCGGACCGGGCCCGGGCTCTGGCCGGTCAGCATCCGGGCGCCCGGGTCGACAGCCTGCAGCGCCTGCTGGAAGCCGATGACGTGGATCTGGTTCTGAACCTCACCATTCCGGCGGTGCACGGCGAAATCGCCCTGGCGGCCACGCGAGCGGGTAAGCACGTTTACGGCGAGAAGCCGCTGGCCCTCACCGTGGAAGAAGGCCGGGCGGTGATCACTTCAGCACAGGACGCTGGGGTCCTGGTCGGATGCGCGCCGGACACAGTGCTGGGCACGGGTATCCAGACGGCTCGTGCTCTGCTCGACGCCGGCCGGATCGGAGCGCCGGTCGCGGCAACGGCTTTCATGACGACGCCGGGCCACGAGCGCTGGCACCCGGACCCGGAGTTCCTTTACCGGCCGGGTGGCGGTCCACTGTTCGACATGGGGCCCTACTACCTGACGTCGCTGGTGCATCTGCTGGGTCCGGTGGCGAGCGTGACCGGGGTGTCCGCCCGGCCTACCTCGTCTCGGGTGATCGGTAGCGGCCCGCGTGCGGGAACGGGTTTCGACGTGGAGGTGGACACCCACGTCACCGGGCTGCTCGTGCACGCGTCGGGTGCGGTGTCCACTCTGATGATGAGCTTCGACATCTGGGCGGCTCAGCTTCCGCGGATCGAGGTCTACGGTTCTTCGGGCAGCCTGTCGGTGCCGGACCCGAACAACTTCTCCGGCGATGTGGAGATTTTCACGTCGGAGAGCCCGGAGTGGCAGAAGGTCGAGCCGAGCGCCGGGTACGCGGACGGCGGCCGGGGGATCGGGATCGCCGATCTGGCCCAGGCCCTGGCCTCGGGTGGTGCCCAGCGGGTTTCTGGAGGACTGGCGCTGCATGTGCTCGACGTGATGGAGACCCTGCTGCTGGCCGCCCAGGAAGGCCGGACCCTCCCGATCACCACCCCGGCCGAGCGGCCCGATCCGGTGAGCGGGATCGTCTCCCATTGAGTAAGACTGTGCAGGTACCTCGTCGCCCCTGACGGATCAACCTGCACAGATCAATGGGAGAACAATGCCCTTCACGGTTTCCGCCTACGCCGCCCGGTCCGCGACCGAGCCGCTCGCGCCGTACCAGGTCGAGCGCCGGGACGTCGGCGAGCTCGATGTCCGGATCGACATCAAATTCTCCGGTATCTGCCACTCCGACATCCACACGGCCCGCAGCGAATGGGGTGCCTCGAACTATCCGGTGGTGGTCGGGCACGAAATCGCCGGAGTTGTCGCCGAAGTCGGTTCTGGGGTGACCAAGTTCGCGGTGGGCGACCGGGTCGGTGTCGGCTGCATGGTCGACTCCTGCCGCGAGTGCGAGAGCTGCCGGGCCGGCAACGAGCAGTACTGCAGCAAGGGAAACACCGGCACCTACAACAGCATCGACGCTGAGGGCAAGGTCACCCAGGGCGGCTACGCCCAGGCGATCGTGGTCACCGAGGATTTCGTCCTGCGCATTCCGGACAGTCTGGAGCTGGACGTAGCGGCGCCGCTGCTGTGCGCCGGGATCACCAGCTACTCGCCGTTGCGGCACTGGAACGCGGGCCCGGGCAAGAAGGTCGCGGTGATCGGCCTGGGCGGTCTCGGCCACATGGCGGTCCAGCTGGCGCACGCGATGGGGGCCGAGGTCACAGTGCTCTCGCAGTCGCTGAAGAAGCAGGAGGACGGCCTGAAGCTGGGCGCCACGCACTACTACGCCACCTCCGACCCGGAGACGTTCCAGCAGCTGGGTTCCACGTTCGACCTGATCGTCAACACGGTCAGCGCGAAGCTGGACATGGGCGCCTACCTGGCCCTGCTCAAGGTCGACGGCACGCTGGTCAACGTCGGGGCGCCGGACGAACCGCTCGAGCTGAACGCCTTCGCGCTGATCACGGGCCGCCGCTCCTGGGCCGGCTCGAACATCGGTGGGATCGCCGAGACCCAGGAGATGCTCGACTTCTGCGCCGAGCACCGGCTCGGCTCCGAGATCGAGGTGATCCCGGCCGGGAAGATCAACGAGGCCTACGAGCGGGTGCTGGCCTCCGACGTCCGCTACCGGTTCGTGATCGACACCAGCACGCTGTAACACCATGATCCTGTAAAGCGGCACAGCCTTTCCTTGTACTTTCGCAGTTGTCTGATTGAGTACAGGGGTGGCTGACTCCCGAGTGAAACCCTGGTCCCGACGGCTCGCGGCCGGTCTCCTGGTCCTCGGCGTATCCGGATGCGGATCCGAGAACGCCGACCAGGAACCGGCTGCTACCGATTCGCCCCAGGAGACTCAGGCAACCCAGGGAGCTGAGGCGACCACACCGTCCTCTGGTTCTGAGATCGACTTGGGAAGTCCGGAAGAGATCGCTACTGGCATCGAAGTCCCTTGGGGCGTCGCGTTCTTGCCGGACGGTACCGCGCTGGTAGCGGAACGGGACTCGGCGCGGATCCTGCAGATTCCCGCGAACGGCACCGGCTCGGAGCCGGTCTACGAAGTCCCCGGAGTCGACGCGGCCGGTGAAGGCGGGCTGCTCGGTCTTGCGGTCTCGCCCGATTATGCCTCGGACGAAACGGTGTACGCGTACTATACGGCCGCCGACGACAACCGCATCGTGCGTTTCCAGCTGGACGGCGGCAGGCCCGAGGTGATCTTCGAAGGCATCGCGAAGAACTCGTACCACAACGGCGGGCGCATTGCCTTCGGCCCGGACGGCCTGCTCTACGTCGGAACCGGTGATGCCGGTGACACTTCCACCTCGCAGAACCAGGATAGCGTCAACGGCAAGATTCTTCGGCTGACTCCGGACGGTGATCCGGCGCCGGGCAATCCGGAGAACGATTCACCTGTCTACAGTTCTGGCCATCGTAACGTTCAGGGCCTGGCCTGGGACAGCGAAGACCGGCTGTTCGCGGCCGAGTTCGGGCAGAACGAGCTGGACGAGATCAACCTGATCGAGCCAGGCAAGAACTACGGCTGGCCCGAGGTCGAGGGCGAAGGCGACACCGAGGACGGACGTTTCACCAATCCGCTGGTCACCTGGCCGACCGATCAGGCCTCGCCGTCCGGTATCGCGATCGCCGGGAACACCTTGTACGTGGCGGCGTTGCGCGGTGAACGACTGTGGACGGTTCCGCTCGCGGACGGGGAAACCGGCGAGCCGGTCGCGCAGTTCGAGGGAAACTACGGACGGCTGCGCACGGTTGAGGTGGCCCCGGACGGTGCGTTGTGGCTGACTACCTCGAACACCGACGGACGTGGGGACGTCCAGGACGCCGACGATCGCATCCTGCGGTTCACCCCGATCGGGTAGGAACAGAAGAGATCAGGCGCCGGCCCGGCGGTCGTGCCGGTGCTTGGCCTGGGCGTGCGCCTTGGTGATCAGCTCCTGCAGTGCCAGCTCGGTGCCGGCGCTCGGGTTCTTGACCGCGATCCAGCCCAGGGTGCCGTAGCTGGGGTGGGCGAAGAACACGTCGTCGGTGGCGCTCAGCGGCTCCAGATCGCCAGGCGCAGCTTTCGGGTCCCTGCCGATCCGGGCGACGAACTCTTCCGTTCCCACGTGCAGGTTCACCCGGAACGCCTCGGGCCGGTCCAGGCCTGAGGGCGGCTCGTCCGGGTAGTCCTTGGTGACGATCGTGGTGAACGGCTGGGCGGCTGCACCGTCCGAGCCGTCCGGTGCGTAGGTGAAGAAGCGGTCGCCCCAGGCGATCTCCGGAGTGCCGTCGCCCTCGCTGGGCCGCAGGGTCTGGACGCCGCCGAGCGCCTCGATGAATGCGGTGATCTCGTCAACGGTCATACCGGTCAGCCTGTCACAGGCTGCTAGCGTCGGGCCCGTGCTGCAGACCTTCCCCTTTCAGGCCGTGCTCTTCGACTGCGACGGCGTGCTGGTCGATTCGGAGCAGATCACCAACGGCGTGCTCCGGCAGATGCTGCACGAGCTGGGCTGGCCGATCAGCGCGGTGGAGTGTTTCGGCCGGTTCGTCGGCCGTTCGCTCAAGGACGAGTTCGGCGTGATCGAGGAGAACACCGGGTTCCGGCCCGACCTGGACTGGCTCGCCGAGTTCCGCCGCCGTCGCGACGCCGAGCTGGCGATCAGCCTGGAGGAGATCCCAGGGGCCGGGGCCGCCGCCCGCGAGCTGTCGGCCGTCCTCGAGGGCAAGGTGGCCTGCGCCAGCGGGGCCGACCGGGGCAAGGTCGAGATGCAGCTGGCCCGGGTGGAGCTGCTCGACCTGTTCGCCGGCAAGGTCTTCAGCGGTGAGGAGATGCCCCGCAGCAAGCCCGCGCCCGACGTGTACCTGGCGGCCGCAGCAGCCCTGGAGGTGGATCCGGCCCGCTCGGCGGTGATCGAGGACACGATCTCCGGTACCCAGGCCGGGGTGGCGGCCGGGGCCACGGTGTTCGGGTACTGCCCGCCCGACAGCCTCTCCCACAGCAAACCGGAATGGCTGCTCGAGGCCGGTGCCCGGGAGATCTTCACCAGCATGAACGAGCTGCCCGAGATGCTGCGAGAATACTCCGGTGAATGAGCACGCTGAGGTCGATCCGGACATCCAGGCCTGGCTGAAGCAGGCCGGCCTGCCCCAGGGCACGGTGCGCAAGGTGACCATGCGCGGCAACCCGGTGCTGCACGCCCCCTGCCAGGAGATCACCGAGTTCGGCGCCGACCTGCATCAGCTGGTGGCCGACATGTTCGCCAGCATGGAGTCCGCCAACGGGGTGGGCCTGGCCGCCAACCAGATCGGCGTCGGCCAGCGGGTGTTCGTGTACCACTGCCCGGACGCGAACGACGAGTTCCAGACCGGCGCGATCGTCAACCCGGTGCTGCGGCCGGTGCCCGGGCAGGCCCTGCGTCCCCCGGTGGAGGACGAGGAGGGTTGCCTGTCGGTGCCCGGGGAGTACGCGCCGCTGGCCCGGGCCGGGGTGGCCGAGGTCGAGGGGCAGGACATCAACGGCAAGCCGCTGCGGGTGCGCGGCGACGGTGTGCTGGCCCGCTGCCTGCAGCACGAGACCGACCACCTGAACGGCCTGCTCTACGTGGACCGGCTGGCCGGCCCCGAGCTCAGCCGGGTGCTGAAGTCGCTGGACGAGCGCGTCCGTAAGGGCGAACTGCCGGAGTGGTCCGAGGGCGCCTGAGCAGGTGGTGGTCGCCCTCGTCGTTGCTCTCGGCGCGGTCTGCCAGGTGCTCTCCGGCACCGGCTTCGCCCTGGTCGTCTCACCGCTGGTGATGGTGACCCTGGGCCACGAGGCCGGGCTGCGGACGGTGCTGATCCTTTCCGCGGTGCTCAACCTGTCGGTGATCGCCCGGATGCCGAACCAGGTCCGCCCGCGTGACGCCCTGGCCCTGCTGCTCCCGGCCGCGCTCGTGATCGCGCCGATGATGCTGGTCAGCGACCTGTTGCGGGGTGCCACGCTGAACGTGGTGGCCGGCCTGTCGATTCTGGCCGCCACGGCGGCGAGCGCGGCGGGCCGGCCCTTGCCGTTCTACGAGCGCCGGGGTGGGGCGATCATCGCCGGGGGAGTGAGCGGTTCGCTGAACGTGCTGGCCGGGGCCTCGGGCCCGCCGGTGGCCCTTTTCGCGATGAGCCGCCGCTGGCCCCCGACCGAGATGAGCGCCACGCTGCAGGCCTTCTCGCTGCCGTTGAACCTGCTCACGCTGGCTGCGGTCGGGCTGCCGAGCGCTTCCGAATGGGGCGAGATGGGCTGGGCTGCGGTGGGACTGGTGGCCGGGCTGGCCGTCTCGCTGCCCTTCATCCACCGGGTCTCCGCCGGGCTGGTGCGGCGGGTGACCCTGGGGATCGCCGTGCTCGGGGGCCTGACCTTGCTCAGCACCGCGTTCTCCTGAGAACCCATGCTCTCCTAAGAGCACCCGCTCTCCTGGGGGCACTGTACTCACATGGCAACCGGGGGTGTCTTATTGCCGTGGGCAACCTAGGGTCCACCCCATGGCTGGGCATTCCGAACGGCATGGTCCGGGGGTCCCGAAAGAGCTGGACCGGTACCTGGTTCCGAGCGAGCAGATCGTGTTCCTGCTGCGCAGGCACTGGGTGGTCCTCGCCGAGCCCTTCATCACCACGATGCTCGGGCTGGTGCTGCTGGCGGTGGTCAGCGCCCGGGTGGAGGACACCTTCGAGACCATCCTGACCGTGCTGTGGCTGCTGCTGCTGTGCCGGCTGATCATCGTGGCCTGGGAATGGTGGCTGGAGCTGGTGGTGGCCACCGACAAACGGCTGATGCTGGTGCACGGCATCATCACCCGCCAGGTCGACATCATGCCGATGTCCAAGGTCACCGACATGCGCTACGACCGCACGGTGACCGGGCAGATCTTCGGCTACGGCAAGTTCGTGATGGAGTCGGCCGGTCAGGACCAGGCGCTCAGCACGATCAACTACATCCCCGACTCCGACCTGCACTACCAGCAGATCTCCCAGCTGATCTTCGCACCGGGGGAGCCACGGCTGATGCAGCGCAGCGGGAGCGGCAGTTCGCGGGTCCCGGTCAGCGAGCCCGAGCAGGCCTGGTGGCGTCGCAAGAACTAGCACCGGGTGGCACGCCGGAAGAACGGGCATCCCCTGCGAGTTGAAGGCCTTCACATCGCGATCTAGGTTGCTAGCGGGTGCCTAGAGGAAGAGTGAGGTCGATCGTGAAGCTGGGGTACAAGGCGTCGGCGGAGCAGTTCGCACCGGCTGAACTGGCGGATTTCGCTGTTCAGGCCGAGGACCAGGGACTGGACTCGGTGTGGATCTCGGACCATTTCCAGCCTTGGCGGCACGTGGACGGGCACGCCCCGTCAGCGTTGGTGTGGCTGCCCTGGGTGGCCGCCCGCACCTCCCGGGTCCAGCTCGGCACCAGCGTGCTCACCCCGACCCTGCGCTACAACCCGGCGGTGATCGCCCAGGCGTTCGCCACCCTGGGCTGTCTGGCGCCCGGGCGGGCGATCCTGGGCATCGGCACTGGTGAGGCGCTGAACGAAAGTGCTGTGGGAGTGAACTTTCCCGAGCCCAAGGAGCGCTTCGCCCGCCTTCGCGAGGCGGTGCGGCTGATCAAGCTGCTTTGGGACGAGGAGCGCGTCACCTTCGAGGGGGACTACTACCGACTCCACGACGCAACCGTGTACGACCGTCCGGAGCAGCGGGTGCCGATCTACATCGCCGGCGGTGGCCCGGGCGTGACCAAGTACGCCGGGCGGGCGGGGGACGGCTACATCTGCACCTCGGGCAAGGGCATGGACCTGTACTCCGAGACGCTGCTGCCGGCCCTGCGCGAGGGTCTGGAGGCCTCGCAGCGGACCGAGGCGGACATCGACAAGACCATCGAGATCAAGCTGTCGTTCGACGAGGACCCGGCCCGGGCGCTGGAGAACACCCGGTTCTGGGCCCCGCTGTCGCTCTCCCCGGAGCAGAAGGCCTCGGTGCACGACCCGGTCGAGATGGCCCGGCTGGCCGACGAACTGCCGATCGAGCAGGTGGCCAAGCGCTGGATCGTGGCCTCGGAACCGGAGCAGGTGGTCTCCGCGGTGAAGAACTACGTCGACGCCGGGTTCACCCATCTGGTGTTCCACGGCCCGGGCCAGGACCAGTCCCGGTTCCTGACCCAGTTCACCCAGGACGTCGTCCCCGCGCTGCGTTCGATCTGACCAGACCTGCGTTCGATCTGATCAGACCGGACAGCGCGGGATCGACGGACCGGCTCAGATCTCCAGGTTGCGCTCCAGGTTGGCCAGCTTGTGCCGGGCCATCGCCAGGTTCGAGCGCTGCTTGTCCAGCGCCAGGTACAGGAACAGGCCGGCCCCCGACTTGTCGGTGATCAGGCGGATCAGGTGGTACTGGGTGTCCAGCGTGATCAGGATGTCCTCGATGTTCTCGCGCAGGCGCAGGGCGTCCATGGTGCGCAGCTTGGCCCGGACCACCTCGGTGTTACCGGCCGCGGCAACCTCGAGGTTCAGGGTGTTGCCGCCGGCCTGGCCGAGGGTCATGCCGCTGGTGTGGTCCACGAGCGCGACGCCGACGGCGCCGTCGATCTGCATGGCTTCCTTGAGAACGGTGTCGATGTTGGACAACGTGTCTTCCTTCCGGCCGCGGTGGCGCTGGTGGAGCAGGAGAGACGTCCCGGGTCTCGGGACGCCCAGCCGATCGGTCCGGCTGCGTGGTAACGCTCTGAGATGTTTCTCGGCGGACACCGTGAGTAGCTGATCGGCCATCCGAGCGTAGTGGCGACGGATTGTGCCCAGTGCCGGACCGCCGGTGAGATCGCTGGCGTCCGGGGTGCGGAAAATGCGGCAAATCGTTCGAACGTGTGTTCGATCTGGCGTAGAATGAGAGCAGGTCGTGGCGCTCTAGCGGCAGGAGTCGTAGATGTCCGAGATCAAGACCTCGCTTCCGTCGATCATCCAGTTCATCAGCACCCCGGGCGCGCAGCGGGGGCGAGTGCCGGCGCAGTTGCGCGCGATGTACGAAGACCCCACCCGGCACCCCTGGCGTTACTACGACCCGATCGTGACGGCCGTCGTCAAAGGTCTGCGCACCGGCGAACTGCCCGCCGAACGGCAGAAGATCGAGCGGCTGCGTACCGAACTCGACCTGGCCGTGGTCCGCTCGCAGGAGCGCGAGGAGTCGGACCGGCGCTGCCGCGGGCAATCGGTGCACTACGCCGAAATCGCTGCGGGCATGCTCAAGGTTCGCCGTAGGGTCGGCCCGCTGCGGGTTTTCGGTGCTCCGTCGGGAGTCTGGCGGCACCGGGATCTACGGGTCGGCGTCACGCCGCATCTGCTGGTCGAACGGCGCGGCGGGGTGCAGGAGGTCTGGTTCCTGCACCTGAAGGCCACCCGGCTCAGTCAGTCCACGGCCGACGGCGCGCTGGTCATCATGGGTGAGGCGATGCGCTCGGTGGGCTGCGACGCAGTGCCGCGGATCGTCGATGTCCGTTCCGGTTCGGTGGGTTTCGCCCTGAACCGCACGCGGGACCTGCCGATGCTCACCGCCTACGCCCGCTCGGAGGCCGAAGCCTTCGCCAGTCTGTGGGAGGCCAGAGCCAAAGCCGCAGCCTGAGCCCGGCAAAGACCCGGCCTCGCTCCCCGTCGAAAGGGGAGCGAGGCCGGTAGTTCTCTGGACTGGGTCAGGCCTGCTCGACCAGTTCGGCCTCGACCACCACGGCCTTGGGCCTGCGCACGAACAGCGCCAGCACCACCGCCGCGGCCGAGATGATCCCGCCCCACAGCAGCGCCGCGTGCACCCCGTCGGCCACGCTGGTCAGCGGGTCCACCCCGTCGTTCAGCGAGGCCGTGGAGGTGCGGGTCATCACCGTCACGAACAGCGCCGTGCCGGCCGCGCCCGCCACCTGCTGCACCGTGCCCACGATCGCGCTGCCGTGCGAGTACAGCGCGTGCGGCAGCGAGCCCAGGGCGCTGGTCAGCAACGGGGTGAACATGAAGGCCAGGCCCACGCTCAGCACTACGTGGGCGGCGATCACGGTGCCCCGGCCGGTGTTGATGTCGAACGTGGTCATGCCCCACAGCGCGATGCTGGCCACCAGGGCGCCCGGCGCCACCAGCGGCTGCGGGCCGTACTTGTCGAACAGCCCGCCGACCAGCGGGGCCAGCAGACCCATGGTCAGCCCGCCCGGCAGCAGCATCAGGCCGGTGACCAGGGTGGACAGGCCCAGTGCGGTCTGCAGGTAGATCGGCAGCAGGATCAGCGTGCCGAACAGCGCCATCATGCTCACCGCGACCAGCAGCACCGCCATCGAGAAGGTCGGCGTGGCGAAGGCCCGCAGGTCCAGCAGCGCCCGGCTCTTCAGGCTGAGCTGCCGGGCGATGAACACCGTCAGCGCCGCCGCCCCGATCACCAGCGGGATCCAGACCGGCACCGGGGTGTGGCCCGAGGCCGACTCACCGATGCTGCTCAGACCGTAGATCAGCCCACCGAAGGCGAGCGCCGAGAGCACCACCGAGAGCACGTCCAGCGGCGAGGCCTTCGGATCGGTCACGTTGCGCACCATCGCCGCGCCGGTCACCAGCGCGATCAGCGCGATCGGCATCACCAGCCAGAACATCCAGCGCCAGGTCAGCTGGTCCAGCACCACGCCGGAGATGGTCGGGCCGATCGCCGGGGCGACCGAGATCACGATCGAGACCACACCCATCATCTGGCCCCGCTTCTGCGGTGCCACGATGTTCAGGATCGTGGTCATCAGCAGCGGCATCATCAGCGCGGTACCCACCGCCTGGACCACCCGGCCGGCCACCAGCACCCCGAACACCGGGGCCAGCGCACAGATCAGCGTGCCCACCGTGAAGCTGCCCATCGCCAGCACGAACACCGCACGCAACGGCAGCCGGGTCAGCAGCCAGCCGCTGACCGGGATCACGATCGCCATGGTCAGCAGGAACGCCGTGGTCAGCCACTGCGCGGTGGTGGCCTGGACGCTGAACTCCTTCATCAGGTCGGGCAGCGCGACGCCCATGATCGTCTCGTTCAGGATCACCACGAACGCGGCGCCGGTCAGCAGCGCGATCAGCGGGCCGGTGCGCACGCCCGCCACGCTGTTCACCTCGCCGGCGCCTGCTGAAGTGTTGATCGTCGACTCGGTGCTCAATCCCGGACCCTTCGTGTTGTCCCCGTGCGGCTGTGAGCCAGTATGGCAGTGGCTGCCAACGCGGCACAGGGTGAACCCATTCCTCTAGAGTGTTCGCCGTGTCGAACGACAACGGGGAAACACCACCACTGCGCGACCGCCGGCGGGCCCAGACCGAGCAGGAGATCGGCGAGGTCGCGCTCACCCTGTTCGAGAAACAGGGCATCGACGGCACCACCGTGGACGAGATCGCCCGGCTGGCCGGGGTCTCGCCGCGCACCTTCTTCCGCTACTTCGCCACCAAGGAGCGCGCCGCCCTGGTGCAGCACCGTGACCTGGAGGACCGGGTCGAGAGCATGGTCGCGACCATGCACCCGCACGGGTCGCTGCTGCCCCAGCTGGAGGCCGTCTGGGTGGAGGTGCTCACCGCCTTCGACAACGGCCGTAGCGAACCCGGCCGCCAGCTGCTGCGGGTGCGCCGGCTGATGCGCACCGAGCCCACCCTGCGCACCACCGCGAACAGCCTGGACGCCGAGCGCCTGGAAGCCCTGGTCGCCCGGCTGACCCGGCTCACCGGCCACGACGACGAGCTCGACGCCCGGGTGCTGGTCGAGACCGTCGGCGCCACGGTCCGGGTCGCCCTCGACAGCTGGGCCGAGGCCCACGAGGCGGGCCATCCGGTGGACCT
Organism: Kineosporia babensis; assembly: GCF_021129305.1. Taxonomy (GTDB): domain Bacteria; phylum Actinomycetota; class Actinomycetes; order Actinomycetales; family Kineosporiaceae; genus Kineosporia; species Kineosporia babensis. Next base: position 210,376 of record NZ_JAJOMB010000015.1, read on the forward strand.
GCTGGAGACCTATCAGCGCTGCCGCGGTGTGATGCACGACGCGGTGCGGGCCGAACCGGTCGGCTAGGTGCCACGCTGAGCACGTGGCTAACCGCGAAGAGCAGTTCTGGGATCTGGCCGGGCGGCACCTGATCCGCTACGGCGGCACCTTCACCCCACGCATCATCGAGCGCGCGGCCGGTTCCTACGTCTGGGACTCCGAGGGCCGGCGCATCCTCGACTTCACCTCCGGGCAGATGAGCGCCGTTCTCGGGCACAGCCATCCGGACGTGGTCCGGGCGGTCTCGGAGTCGGTCGGCAACCTGGCGCACCTCTACTCGGGCATGCTCAGCCGCCCGGTCGTGGAGTTCGGCGCCCGGCTCGCTGCCTCACTGCCCGACCCGCTGGAACGCGTTCTGCTGCTGACCACCGGCGCGGAGTCGAACGAGGCCGCGATCAAGATGGCCAAGCTCGCCACCGGCCGCTACGAGGTGGTGGCGTTCGACCGGTCCTGGCACGGGATGACGTCCGGCGCCGCAGCCGCCACCTTCTCGGCCGGCCGCCGGGGTTACGGCCCGACGATTCCGGGCAGTCTGACCCTGCCCACCCCCAACGCCTACCGCTCACCCTTCCGCAACGCCGACGGCACGTACGACTGGGAGGCCGAGCTGGCCTACGGTTTCGGCCTGATCGACCAGCAGAGCTCCGGCGCGCTCGCGGCCTGCATCCTCGAGCCGATCCTGTCTTCCGGCGGGATCATCGAGCTGCCCCTGGGCTATCTGGCCCGGCTGAAGCAGTACTGCGCCGAGCGCGGGATGCTGCTGATCCTCGACGAGGCCCAGACCGGGCTGGGACGCACCGGCACGATGTACGCCTTCGAGCGTGACGGCGTGACCCCGGACATCATCACGCTGTCCAAGACCCTCGGCGCCGGTCTGCCCGTGGCCGCGGTGGTGACTTCCGCTGCCATCGAAGAGGCCTGCCACGAGAACGGTTTCCTGTTCTACACCACGCACGTGTCCGACCCGCTGGCCGCGACCGTGGCGCTCACGGTGATGAACGTGATCGAGCGCGACGGCCTGGTGCAGCGCTCGGCGGAACTTGGGAAGCTGCTCCGGGAAAGGCTTCTGGACCTGCGCGAGCGTTACGAAGAGGTGGCCGACGTGCGCGGCCGGGGGCTGCTGCAGGGCGTCGAACTCGTCAGCGACGAGTTGGGCGCGAGGGTCACCCAGGCCTGCCTGGAGGGTGGTCTGCACATGAACATCGTGCAACTGCCGGGCATGGGCGGGATCTTCCGGATCGCGCCGCCGCTGACCATCGCCGAAAGCGACTTGCAGGCCGGTCTCGACATCCTGGAGATCGCGATCAGAACCTCTCGAGAAAATGGGTGACGGGTAGGCGGCCGTTCTTTCGACGCTCACCTTCCGCACCGCTCGGGTCGACCGAAACGAAAACGGACGTCCCCGCGTCCCAAATGTTTTCGGTCTCCTGAGCGGTGGGGGAGAGGGCGGCATCGTCCTTGTTCGCCACGGCGATGTTCCGGCTCAGCACGGCCGAGGCGGTGGGTAGGTAGAAGCCGGTGACGTCATTGCCGAAGGCGGTGTTCCCGGTGAGTTCGGGACTGCCGGAATTGCCTTCTTCGTTGAACCCGATCCCGGAATTGTCCCAGGCTGAATTGCCGCTCAGCACGTGCGCGACCTTCAGTTCGGTACCCCCACCGCCGAGGGTGAAACCGTTACCGTTGCGGAACGACCAACTCTCCCGCACCGCAACCGGACTGGTGAATCCGCCGAGATCCACGCCGTCCTTGTCGTTGTCGTAGGTGCGCACGCCCCGAACCTGATTACCCAGGCCGTCGCCGTACATGATGCCCAGGCCGCCGTGGCCGCCCGAGAAATCGCTGTCCACCACCTCGTTGCGCGACGTTCCTTCGCCGCGCAGCAGCAGACCCAGGCCGGCATTGTTCCGGGCCACCAGGCGCCGGAAGTCGTTGTCGTTGCAGGAATCGCACACATAGGCATGGCTCGGCGCGTTGCGGAACTCCAGTGAGCGCACCGTCCAGAAATCCCCGGTCTGCGTGATTCCCCATTCTTCCGACGGGATTCCGCCGAAATCGATCACCGGGATCTCGTCGCGATAGGCGCTGAGAGTGATTCGCTGCCTCTCGGTGCCCGACGTCCTGATCTCGATCGGCTCCGAAGGACGGTAGGTTCCACCCCGCATCGCAATCGTCTGCCCTGGTTCTATTTCTGCGGCAGCCTTGTTCAAGCTGGCGAACGGGTCGCTGCGCGTGCCGGCCGCATCGTCCGAACCGTTCGGGGCAACGTAGAAGTCGGCTGCTGCCACGCCGACGTAACTGCGCGATGCAGGAGGTTTCGTTGTGGAAGTCGGGGGCACGGAGAGAGAAACGGCTTCAGGGGTAGGACTTCGAATGATGGACGGGGGTGGCGCCGTGGGCAGCGGGGCGATGCTTTGGGCTGGTGGCGGGGGAGCGGAACCTGTCCAAAGGGGGTAGGTGATGCCGCCCAGGGTGATGACTGCCGCGCCGCCGACGACAACCGCCTTCCCGGTCAAGCTCTGCATCACCGCCGAAACCGGTCCCAGGGGAGTAGCTTCGGTGCCGGTCTGCAGCATGCCGCTGAGCTTGGCCAGCAGTGCCGCAGGAACGGTGATCAGCGCGACACCCTGCAGCAACGCCTCCGGCCGAACCAGATCGCGAGAGTACTGGCGGCACTGAGTACAGTCCCGGGTGTGCCGGGCCAGGCGCTTACGCCAACGGGAATCAACCTGCCCGTCCCAGCCCTTCACCAGCTTGCCCAGATCCGGGCAGCGAGGCACGGCCGAGAGCGCTCGTAGCACCGCCCGGCTGCCGTCCAGACGTTCCCGCATCCGCTGCAGACGCACGGCGGCGTGCTGCGGCGAGGTCTCCAGCGCGGCGGCCAGCTCGGCCCGGCTGAGCTCCCCGGCCACTTCCTGCCACCACAGCGAAAAGATCTGCCGATCGTTCGGTTCCAGCCAGCGCGCCGCCTCGGCCAGTTCGCGCCGCTGCCCCTTCAGCGCCAGCTCGGTCACCGTGCGCTCGGCGAAGTCGGCGCCCGGATCGGCCACGTCGGTGAAGTCGGGCTCGCGCGGGCCGGGCAGCCGCAGCAGATTGCGGTAGCGCCGCCGGTAGTGCTCCTGCAGACGGCGGTAGGCGATGGTCACCGCCCAGGACCGGAACCGCCCCGCCTCCCGCAGCTCCGGCAGGCCGTGGATGATGCCGACCATGGTGTCCTGCACCAGGTCGTCCACATCGCTGCTGCCCTTCAGGGACCGGCCCACGATGTTGTAGATCAGCGGAAGGCACGCCTCGACGAGCTGTTCCAGCGCCGCCCGGTCACCGGCCTGGGCCTCGCGGACCAGCTGGGCCTGCCGAGCCGGTTCAGGGCTGTGAGCCAGTTCAGGGCTGTGAGTCGGTTCAGGGCTCTGAGCCGGGCTGAGACCAGTGCCACCCGCGCCATCCATGATTCGCGCCCTTCGACCGGCCCTTTCGGCGGGCGCTGATCCTGACACAGGCCGTCCACGCGGAGCAAACCACCCCACGTCGGTCCATAGTCGCGCAAAGTATCTACCGAGTTTCTGTTATCGCCCGCCACCAGGCACGACTACCTCTACGCCGGACGGAATCAGCCCGGCCTCACGGTGAGAGGACATTCCCTGTCATGCCCGCACTCCTGCAACCCCTGAAGCGGCTGCGCAAACGTCATACGGTCCTGACCGCAGGGCTGGCCGCGGCCGGTGCCGCCGTGCTGATCGGCAGCCAGATGCTGCCCTCCAGCGCCGCCAACCCCGTCGCCGGATCCACGTATGAGCTGGTCAACGCCAAGAGCTCGATGTGCGTGGATGTGCCCGGGGCATCCCGGACCAACGGCGCGCAGCTTCAGCAGTGGGGGTGCAGCAAGGACAGCTGGCAGCAGTTCAAGCTGGTTGATCGCGGCTCCGGTCAGTACTGGCTGCAGAACGCCAACAGCGGCCAGTGCGTCGACGTGCCGGGCGGGGCCAAGACCGCGAACCTGCGGCTTCAGCAGTGGGGGTGTGCTCCCGGGCAGACCAACCAGCTGTGGACCACGAAGACCAGCGGCGATGGACATCAGCTCCTCAGCGTTGCTTCCGGACTCTGCATCAGCGTCAAGGACGGCTCGATGTCCTCCGGCGGCGCGGTGGTCCAGGACACCTGCACCACGAACAACCGCATGCAGTGGAAGCTGAACCCGGCCTCGGGCGGCGGCAGCACGCCGAACCCGGGCACCACCACCTCGGCACCTTCGACAGGCGGTTCGGCGACCGTGGCCAAGGACGGCACCGGCAAGTACAAGACCGTGCAGGCCGCGATCGATGCGGTGGGCAGCGGCAACAAGAGCCGGGTCACCATCACGATCAAGCCGGGCACCTACCGCGAGATCGTCACCGTGCCCAAGGACAAGCCGTTCATCTCGCTGGCCGGGACCGGCGCGTCGGCCAAGGACGTGCTGATCGTCAACAACCGCCACGCCGGCGCGTACGGCACCAGCGGCAGCGCCAGCATGTTCGTCAACGGCGCCGACTTCACCGCCTCGAACCTGACCGTCTCCAACGACTTCGACGAGACCTCGACCGCCGACGGGCACCAGGCCGTCGCGCTGAACGTCGGGGGCGACCGCGCCGCGTTCAGCAACGTCCGGGTGCTCGGCGACCAGGACACTCTGCTGATCAACGCGGGCCGTTCGTACTTCACCAAGTCCTACGTCGAGGGCACCGTCGACTTCATCTTCGGCGGCGGCACGGCCGTGTTCGACTCCTCGGACATCTACGAGAAGCGTTCCACCGGAGGCCCGCTCACCGCTGCGAAGACGGACGCCGGGACCAAGTACGGCTTCCTGATCCACAAGTCGAACATCACCGGCGCGAAGAACAACACCACCACCTTGGGACGTCCGTGGGGCCCGGCCGGTCAGGTCCTGGTTCGTGAGTCGAACCTTTCGGCGACCGTCAAGACCTCTCAGCCCTGGACCGACATGTCCAGCAACTCCTGGAAGAACGCCCGCTTCCACGAGTACAAGAACACCGGCGCGGGCGCTGGTACCGGCAGCAATCGTCCGCAGTTGAGCGACTCGCAGGCCGCCGAGTACACCCCGCAGAAGTACCTGGCCGGCTCCGACAACTGGAAGCCCGTGGGCGCAACGGTTCCCACCGCTTCGGCGACCTCCGCGACCGGGGCGAGCACAACGTCCTCTGCTGGACGTACTTGGTCGGACAAGGCCGACGGGTTCGCCTCGACCGACGGCGGCACCACCGGTGGCGCAGCAGGTCAGACCGTGACCGTGAGCACGTACGCCGATCTGGTGAAGTACGGCACCGCCGCCGAGCCCTACGTGGTCAAGGTCGCCGGCACGATCAAGGTGCCGAACTACGGCTACGAGATCCCGATCACCTCGAACAAGACCCTGCTCGGGGTCGGCACCAAGGGAAAGATCCTGAACGGCGGGATCATCCTCAAGGCCGGCGTGAAGAACGTGATCATCCGCAACCTCACCATCGGCGAGACCGAGATGGCCGAGGACGACCCGGACGACAAGGAGTTCGACTACGACGGCATCCAGATGGACACCGCGAACCACATCTGGATCGACCACAACGACATCACGAAGGTCAACGACGGCACGATCGACAGCCGTAAGGACACCACCAACCTGACCGTGTCGTGGAACAAGATGGGCGGCCACAACAAGAACTTCGGCATCGGCTGGACCGAGAACGTCACCGCGAAGATCACGGCCCACCACAACTGGATGTTCGACGTGAACCAGCGCAACCCCAGCGTGGACAACGTGAAGTACGCCCACCTCTACAACAACTACCTGCAGAACGTGAAGTCCTACGGCAACAACGCCCGGGGCAAGACCAAGATGGTGGTGGAGAACAGCTACTTCGAGAAGGTGAAGGACCCGTACTTCGCCGGTGACTCGACCGCGGCGGTCAGCCAGAGCGGCAGCGTGTGCGTCAGCTGCACGGGCAAGAAGCAGACCGTGGGCACCACGTTCAAGCCCGCGGACTTCTACGCCTACACGCTGGACGCCGCGAAGGACGTTCCGGCGCTGGTGAAGACGTACGCCGGGCCGCAGGCGAACATCGGCAACTAGGGCTCCACCTAGGCGCGGCCGGGAGCAGGATCTGTTCCCGGCCGCGTTCACGGTTCTCAGATGACCCAGGTTCCGTTGCCGGCGTCGGAGTTCTTGAACGCCGAGACCTGGTTGAGGTCGGTCTTCTTGTAGTCGGAGGACGGGGCCCGGTGCACCTCGATGGTGCCGGCGGTGTTCTGCGTCTTGACGAAGTACAGATCACCGTTCTTGACCGTCCAGGTGCCGTTGCCGGCGTCGGCGGCGCTGAAGGCGGTGACCGTCTGGAGGGTGAAGGTCCGGAAGGCGGAGGCGCCGCTGGCCCGGTGCAGTTCGATCTTGCTCCCGATGGTGTCGGTCTTGATGAAGTAAAGATCCCCCTTGTCCAGAACCCAGGTGCCAAGAGGCCCGTCGGAGACCGGGAAGGCCGTGGGGTAGTGGTAACCCACCTTGAAGTTGTCCGAGGCATTGGCCTGGTGCACTTCGACGGTGCCGGCGGTGTTGCGAGTCTTGATGAACCAGAGGTTGCCGCCCTGGATGCGCCAGACCCCGTTCCCGGCGTCGGCGTTCTTGAACAAAGAGGCCTGGTTCACGTCGGTACGCATGTAGTTTCCGGCCGGCGCGCGGTGCACCTCGATCGTGCCGGCCGTGTTCCTGGTCTTGATGTAGTACAGGTTCCCGGCGTCGATGGTCCAGGTGCCGTCCCCGGCGGCGGCATTCTTGAAAACCGAACCAGAGTTGAGGTTGATGGTTCGGTAGTTGCTGCCGGGTGCCCGGTGAACCTCGATGGTGCCAGCGGTGTTCTGGGTCTTGATGAAGTACAGATCGGCGGGAGTGGCTGAGGCTGCCGCGGGAACCCTGGCGGCGGGGGCCGAAGCAGTAGCGGACGACGCGCTACCGACAGCTAGTCCCGCCGCGGTTGCGCTGGCTGCCCCGAGGCGAAAGGCCGAACGCCTGGAAAGCTGGGGTCCTTTGAAATCGTTGAAAGACATGTTCTCTCCCGGAAGAGTCCGACGACGGCTGGCTGCTGGAGCGAACCAGCGCCTCGCGGGTAGGTCCCGGAAACCCTCAGATGACGGGAGCCTTGACAGCCGGCCGGGCTCCTCACGCGGCATCGGTCGGTACTGGTCGATGCCGGTCCGAAACGGCAAAAGACGAAAGCTCCGGAAGGATTCTTCCGGAGCTGATCCATCAAGGAGATGGTGGGCGATACTGGGATTGAACCAGTGACCTCTTCCGTGTCAAGGAAGCGCTCTCCCACTGAGCTAATCGCCCTCAAGCACCTGAGTGCTGGAGGTGGAGACGGGATTTGAACCCGTGTACACGGATTTGCAGTCCGTTGCCTCGCCTCTCGGCCACTCCACCAGGTGTGCTGCCTAAGTACCGTGAGGCTTGCTTACTGTCGAGCGGACGACGAGATTCGAACTCGCGACCCTCACCTTGGCAAGGTGATGCTCTACCAACTGAGCCACGTCCGCCTGCCCCGGTCGTTCGGCCCGGCCTTGCGGCCCTGCCTCCCGTTCGGTGCCCCATAAACTTAGCAGACCTTGAGGGCGGTCCTGACCACCCTCAAGGTCAGCCGGCTCACCTTTGCCGGAATGCCCAGCGCACGCCCACGCAGGCACAACTGCCGCCGAAGGACATCGCCGCCAGGGCGGGCAGCAGGAACCACACTGGGTTGCCGGTGAGGTCCTCGAAGAAGCCGATCGAGAAGACTGCCCCGGTCACCAGGGCGCCGATCGCCAGGGCCACGCTGGCCGCGGTGACGTCGTCGGCGGCCCGGCCGGCGGCCCGCAGCCGCCACAGCACGAGGGCCAGGACGGTCAGGGTCACCACGGCCGCCACCAGCCCGACGACGGATCCGGCCAGGCCCAGCCCGACGTAGACCGTCACCAGGTCGGAGGCGATGGTCGCGTTGCCGTTGTTCAGGAACGACCAGAGCGGGGCCAGGGCCAGGGGTGCGAAGCCGAGCCCGATCAGGGCGGCGGACGCCCGGGTGGAGACGCCGCTGTCGATCACCTCGTGGTCGTGCAGCTGGCGCAGCAGCACCGGAAGCAGGACCAGGGCCGGGACGACGAGCAGCGCCAGCAGGGCGGGCTGGTTGCCGTCGGTGTCGAGGTCGGTGGTGAGCAGGTACATGCTGGCGCTGCCGGAGCCACCGACGACCGCGGTGGCGAGCGCGGCGAGGGTCAGGCGCAGCGGCTTGCGCCAGAACGGCTGCCGGGTATCGCTTCTGGCGCTTTCCGGGCTTGATGTGGTGCTGGTCATGGTGCTGTCCCTCCCCAGGTGAGCATGCGCTCAAGGGGGAACCTAGGGCATTGCTGATCGGCGACTCAAGAAGTGGTGACTCTCCCGATAGCGCTCGGTTCGATCCGGCCGAGACCAGACAAAACAAGAAAGCCGCCCCGAAGGGCGGCTAGCTGCATGACAAGAACTACTGAACTGAGCGGACGACGAGATTCGAACTCGCGACCCTCACCTTGGCAAGGTGATGCTCTACCAACTGAGCCACGTCCGCATGCGCCACAAGCAAGGAAGACCAAGTAGTTCGGGCCAGGCCCTCCCTCGCGGTGCACCACTAATCTAGCAAACTCTGAGAGGACTTCTGACCACCCTGCTGATCGACGTGCTCGCTCACACCCGGCGGTAGCTCAGCGACCAGCGCACCGCGATCGCGGCGCAGGCCCCGGCCAGCAGCGTGGACAGCCCGGTGATCAGGAGGAGCTCGTTGGGGCTGTAACCAGGCAGGGCCCGCACCAGCAGCAACGTGTACCCGGCGGTGACGACCATGGCGAGCAGGGTGGCCAGCACCTGCACGTTGCGGGTGCCGATCCGGCGCCCGGCCGATCGCATCCCGAGCACCGCCCCGGCCAGCACCACCAGGCAGATCGCGGCCGGCACCAGGGCCAGGAACGAGCCGATGATCATCAGCAGCATCAGGATCCCGATGTTGTGCATGGTGAAGCCGCCCTCGGCCAGTCGCAGCTCCGACCAGACCTGACTGATCAGGGCCACCGCGGCCCCGGCCAGGGCGACCATCGCGAACTGCCGGTTGGAGGGGGTGCGCAACTGCCGGCTGTGCGCGGCCACCAGCCACCACAGCACCGTGACCAGGACCAGCAGCGCGGGCACGACCCCGAAGGCCGACCGCACCGGGTTGCCGTCGTTCTCTCCCATGGCGATGAACATGCACGCCGTGGTGGTGCCACCGGAGAAGGCGGTCATCGCGGTGGCGATCGCCAGCCGGAGCACGAAGTGCTGCGACAGGCTGGTGGTCAGTTGCGGTGCGGTGGTGCTCACATCACGTCCTTCATCTTGAGCAGTCGCTCAGGAAGAAGTTAGTGCACCCGGCGGGTAACCGGAAAAGGTCCGGACATGAGAAGAGCCAGGTCAGACGCGAAGTCTGACCTGGCTCTGTCTGGTGGGCGATACTGGGATTGAACCAGTGACCTCTTCCGTGTCAAGGAAGCGCTCTCCCACTGAGCTAATCGCCCTCAAAGCACCGGAGTGCTGGAGGTGGAGACGGGATTTGAACCCGTGTAGACGGATTTGCAGTCCGTTGCCTCGCCTCTCGGCCACTCCACCATGGAACTGCTTCGTGCCATGGAACTGCGTTAGTACCGGAGGGATGTACCACTACCGAGCGGACGACGAGATTCGAACTCGCGACCCTCACCTTGGCAAGGTGATGCTCTACCAACTGAGCCACGTCCGCATGCGCCGGGCAACTCGGTCCGGCCGGAGCCGCCCCTGTCGTTCGGTGCCTGAGTAAGGTAACCGACCGCCCGCCGCGAAGTCCAACCGGATACGTCCGAGCCGTGAACATCCCGGCGCCCAGCGGATCGGCGGGTGAACTTCCGGCGAGATCTCTCCGGAGTACTACCAAAGCCGTAGGCGAGTGCCCGCAGAGTCATCCTCCAGGAGGCAGCCAGGCGCCTGGTCCGTTCCTACGATCGAGAACAGCAGAAATCGTCGTCACCGGAGCGGTCCGACGGCCTCAACGGGGAGAGGCTGCCGGACCGCCGGCCGGGAAAACGGATCAGGCCAAGACGGATCAGCGTTCTTCGGGGCAGGGACCCCGGTGGAACCGATGGGACCGACAGAACTGGGAGGTGCGGGGTAGTGCAGGTGGTTCGGGCGGAGCGTAGGTGTGGATCAGGTCAGCAGCCGGGCCACGGCGGCGTCGAGGTCCAGGTAGAGGCTCTCCTCGCCGTCCGGCACCACGGCTGCGGTCCGGTCCAGGAAGGTGCGGACGTCGTCCGCCCCGGCCTCCAGCACGGCCTGACCGTCGGGCGAGGTCAGGCTGATCATCACCAGTTCACGGCCGGTGCCCCAGGAAGGCCAGACGTGAACGTCACCGTCGCCGATCGGCGTGGTGAGGCCGGTGCGCAGCAGGTCGCGGGCGAAGACCCACTCGACCTCCATGCCGTCACCGGAGAACACGGCCCGCACTGCGTACGGGTCGGACGCGCCGTACCGCAGGCTGACCGGCAGGGGCACGGCATCGGCGTCTGCGACCACAAGACGCAGCTGAACGGACGCCTCAACGTCTACTTGCGGCTGCATCGATCTCCCTCATCTTCGCCCCGGGGGTTACGCGGAACTCTAAGTAGCGCGTCACCGTTTCGGGGGGCACACAGGTGGCTTACAGCGGCATCTTTCCCTGCCGGGCCTCAACTGAAACCAGCCAACCGGGTGGTGATCTCAATAAGTGTTCGCCGATCTTGATACCACAGGGGGTTTTGGTGACCCTCCGCAGTCAAAGCTTCGATCTCAGTCAAGGGAGCAAGAGTCGTGAGACCTCCGGGTGACGCATCGCTGAAGGCCAGTGACGAAGCTGCCGAAGTCCGACATGACCAGCGAGAAGAGGACGAGGTAGAGCTCGATCCACGGGTCTGGGTGGGTCGTTTCAAGGCCTGGCGGGCATCGCTGCGCCGCAGGCCCTCCACTAACCGTATGTATCGCCTAGGAGTTGGCTTCCTCGGCGGCCTGATTGTTGTCGTCGGACTGGTCCTGGTGCCCTTGCCCGGACCGGGCTGGGTGATCGTTTTCGTCGGATTGGCGGTCCTTGCCACCGAATTCACCTGGGCTGCCCGATTGGAGCAATTCGCCCGGAAACAGGTTTCGGCCTGGACGAAGTGGGTCATGGCCCAGCCGATCTACGTCCGCGGCCTGGTCGCCGCCGGCACCGCCGCGCTCGTCGTCGGCTTCTTCTGGATCGCCTTCCTGATCATCGGAGTCCCCGGCTGGTTCCCGGCCGAGTGGATCCCGGGGTGGACCGGGCTGAAGTCCAACGGGTGATCAGGTGCCCCCTCGCACTCCGGACCGGCACTCGGAAGCCGGCCGGAGAGCCGATTGGGAGGTTCGGGGGAAAGTTCGGTACAGTTCTTCTCGTTCGGTCAGCCGCTCGCGGAGGAACCGGGCAAGATTCGGGCGATTAGCTCAGCGGTAGAGCACTGCCTTCACACGGCAGGGGTCACTGGTTCGAACCCAGTATCGCCCACCCATCAAGTCCCAGGTCAGAACGTTGGCCTGGGACTTTCTCGTAGAGGGTCCCCGGCCGGATGCTGTCGGCAGGCATGTCGGAACCTCTCAACCGCTCAGCCTGGTCAGCAGGGCCACGATCACCGCCACGAGTAGGACCGCCGCCCCGCACCAGGCCAGCCGCGCCAGCACATACCCCAGCGGTAGATCGTCGAACGCGCCCGGGCTGTCCTCGTCGAACCGGGCATCTTCAAGCTGCGAGTCGTCGGGCTGCTCGTCGTTGAGCTCTGGCATGCGCGCTCCGGATGATCGTGACCGGACGCCGCGGCGAGACGCCCTATTTGTAGCTCTCGATCCTGCTTTCTGCTCCGCGTGGAGCGAAAAGTGTTCTCCTGAGCGATGCTAGACGGCGGATCGCGATGCCGGTGGATAAGGCACGATCGCGTCGAGGAGCGGTTGCCGCCCGATGTCCCGCCCGGCCCACCGCTGCGAACAGCAACTCGTCCAGGGTGACAACGTGATCGGCCGCGAAAACCCTTACCGTAGAACAGCTTTCTCACGACACCGTGACCAGCCCGCTCTGATAGGCGATCACCACCAGCTGGGCCCGGTCGCGGGCGCCGATCTTGGACATGACCCGGGCCAGGTGCGACTTCACCGTCAGCGGCGAAAGGTACAGCCGGCCGGCGATCTCGTCGTTGGACAGACCCTGCGCCACCAGCACGAGCACCTCACGTTCCCGGGCGGTCAGGCCGTTGAGCTCCGGGGCGGGCGGCAACGTTCCGGCCACCGGCTGATTCAGGAAGTGGCTGATCAAGCCCTTGGTGGCGGCCGGGGACAGCAGCGATTCACCGGCTGCGACCACCCGGATCGCATGCAGCAGTTCGGCCGGCTCGACGTGCTTGCCGAGGAAGCCGCTGGCCCCGGCCCGCAACGCCCGCAGCACGTTGTCGTCGTCCTCGAACGTGGTCAGGACCAGCACCTTCACCCCGTTCAGGTCTTTCGCCTGGGAGATCTGCCGGGTGGCCTCGAGCCCGTCCATCTCCGGCATCCGCAGGTCCATCAGGACGACGTCGATCAGTTCCGAACGGGCCAGCTCGACCGCCTCCCGGCCGTTCGCGGCCTCGGCCACCACCTCGATGTCGGGCTCCGGATCCACGAACATCCGGAAACCGGCGCGGATCAGGGTCTGGTCGTCGGCCAGTAACAACCGCACGCTCATGCCAGCCTGGCCCGCACCACAAAGGTGCCCTCGGGAGTGGGACCCGCCGCGAACGTCCCCCCGTTGGAAGCCACCCGCTCGCCCATCCCGACCAGACCGTGCCCGGTGCCCACGGATGTCCGTTGCTCTGCTCTCATCGGATTCGTGATCTCGATGGTGAGGGCATCAGCCGTGTAGGCGATCTCAAGGTGTGCGGTGCCATCGCCGTACTTCTGTGCGTTCGTCAGACCCTCCTGAATGATCCGGTAGGCAGCCAGATCGGTCAGCACCGTGAGCTCGCGGGCGGAACCGGTCTGCTGGTGCTGCACTTTCAGCCCGGTCAGGCCGAAATTGCGCAGCAGCTCCGGCAACCGATCCAGACCCGGCGTGGGCTCGGTACTCGGTTCGTTCCCCTCCGCAGCGGAGTGCCGCAGCAGGCCCACCATGGACGACATCTCCCGCAGCACCGAGTCGGACAGCCGGCTGATCTGCTCCAGCGCCGGGCCGACCTGCTCGGGCCGGTGGGCCATGATGTGCCTGGCCCCGCTGGCCTGCACCTTCACCGCCGCGATGTGGTGCGCGACCACGTCGTGCAACTCCCGGGCGATCCGCATCCGCTCCTCGGCGACCCGCAACCGGGCCTCCTCCTCGCGGGACTGCTCGGCCTGGCGCGCCCGCTCCTCCACCTCGGTCACGTAGGCCCGGCGATTCCGGGTCGCATCGCCGAGCGCGGCCCCGACCAGTACCCACGCAATCCCGAAGACCGCCGCGTCGGCCATTCCGATCAGCGCCCCGGAACCCACCAGGACCACCGAAATCACCCCTGCCGCAGCCCACGCCTGCATCCGATCGGTGCGGTCGGCGTAGGTGTACATCAGCAGCAGCATGGCCAGCGTGAGTGCGGGGGAGTCTTCTCCGGTGATCGCGAACATCACGATCACCAGGCCGACACTGAGCACCAGCACCGGCCCGGTGTAATGCCGCCGCGATGTGATCGCGATCAGGGCCCAGGTGAATCCGACCAGGTCGGAGGGACCCAGGAAGGACTCGGGAGGAAGCCCGACCCCGTCCTGGCGAACCCCGGCATCACCCAGCAGGAGCACCAGTCCGACCAGCGCCACCACCAGGGCCAGCGCCGCATCACCGATCAGCGGGTGCCGGCGGAGCGCAGTCACCACCGCTGACCAGCGCTCGTCGTTCATGAAGCGATCGTAGGTGTGCTCCAGTCGGCACCGCATCGTCCTGGGGCAGTAGTACCCCGGCCGTCGTTACCCCCACAGGACCAGGCCGCTTTGACATCCCTGAGCGGATGGTGGACCAGCGCCCGGCCCGAACAGGGTTGAGCCTCATGGATCAGATCGCAAAGTTCGTCCTCAAGCACCGCTGGTGGGTGATCGCCTTCTGGGTGGCCGCCCTGATCGGTGGCGGGCTCAGCGCCGGCAGAGTGGCCGATCAGTTGTCGGCCGACTTCGCCCTGCCCGGGCAGGAAGGCTCGGACACCCAGGCCGAACTGGCCGAGTCGTACGGGATCTCCTCGGAGCTTGGGTATCTGCCGGTCTACACCGGCGAGATCACCAAGAAGTCGGTGGCCGCGGTCGCCGACCAGATCCGCGCCGAGGGCGTGCAGGTCATCGACTACGCCAGCACCGGTGACAAGGCGTTCCTGACCGACGACGGCCGCAGCACCTACATGTTGGTGTACGGCCCGGAGGGCAACGGTTTCGGCGGCTCGGCCGAAAACGTCGAAACTGCTCTGGTGGAGGCGGGCGAGGCCAACGGCTTCGAGGTCGGCGTCACCGGGATGAACCAGTTGTCGGAGGGCAACACCGCCACCGGGGCCGAGGAGGAGGGCAGCATTCTCACCGAGACACTGCTCGGGGCGTTGGGCGCGCTGGTCGTGCTGCTCTTCGTCTTCGCCTCCTTCCTGGCCTTCGTCCCCCTGGTCATCGCGGCCGTCTCAATCCTGTCGTCGTTCCTGGCCGTGCTCGCGATGACCGCTGTCACCGACGTCTCGTTCATCGTCGAGTTCCTGATCGCACTGATCGGCCTGGGCGTGGCGATCGACTACTCCCTGCTGGTGGTGACCCGCTGGCGGGAGGAACGCAACCGAGGGGTAGCCAACGACGAGGCCGTGACCACCGCGATTCGCACGGCCGGGCATGCGGTGTACGCCTCGGGCGTCACCGTGGCGATCAGCCTGTGCGCGCTGGTGGTGGTGAACGTGCCCGCGGTCCGCAGCATGGGCCTCGGCGGCATGGTGATCCCGCTGATCAGCACACTGGTCGTGCTCACCCTGCTGCCCGCCCTGCTGAGCCTGATCGGCCCGCGGATGGACTGGCCGCGCCTGCGCAAGGAGAACCACATCGCCAAGGGCTGGGCCGCCTGGACCCGGGGCGTTATCCGGTTCCGCTGGATCGCCGCGGTCACCGGCCTGGCCGCGCTCGCGGTGGCTGTCATTCCGGCCTTCGGCGTGCAGATCGGCCAGCCCGGCGCAGATTCGCTCGCCACCAAGGGAGAGGCCGCCGAAACGTTGCACAGCCTGCGGGACAACGGAATTGCCGACGGCGTGCTGACTCCGATGATCATGCTGCTCGAACCTGGCACCGACGCCGCGGCTTTCGTGGAGAAGGCCGAATCGGTGGACGGTGTCCGCTCGGCCACCGCGGTCGCGCCGGCTGAGAACGGGATCACCGAGGTCGTGGTGGTACCGGTCCGGGAGACCGTCGACAGCACCAGCATCCAGACCGTGACCGACGTGCGGGAAGCGGTGAAGGACGAGCCGGGGTACATCGGCATCACCGGTCTCGGCGCCGGGGCCCTGGACTGGCAGAACGCCGTCTACAAGATCTTCCCGTTCGTGCTGGTGCTGATCGCCGCGGTGGTCTTCGTCCTGCTGATGCGCGAGTTCCGCTCGATCCTGCTGCCGCTCAAGGCGGTGCTCTTCAACCTGATCAGCGTGGCCGCAGTGTTCGGCATCACGGTGTTCTTCTGGCAGCAGGGGCACGGTTCCGAAGCGCTGTTCGACATCCAGGCCACCGGCGCGATCACGTTCTGGCTGCCGGTGATGATCTTCGCGTTCCTGTTCGGGCTGTCGATGGACTACGAGGTGTTCATCCTGGCCCGGATGCGCGAGGAGTACGACCGCACCGGCTCGACGAACTACGCGGTCGAGCACGGCCTGGGCCGGACCGGGCGGCTGGTCACCTCGGCCGCGCTGATCCTGTTCTTCGCCTTCGCCTCGCTGGCCCAGACCCCGCAGACCGACATCAAGGTGCTGGCCACGGCGCTCGGCGCCGGCATCCTGCTGGACGCCACCCTGGTCCGGGCGTTGCTGGTACCCGCCGTGGTGTCGATCCTGGGCAAGTACAACTGGTGGCTGCCGGCGCCGGTGGCCAAGATCCTGCGGGTCGAACCATCACCGCTCAGACCCGACGTGCAGTTGCCGCCGGGATTCGATCTGGACGATCCGGAACCGGAGCAGACCGAGCGAGTTCCTTCACTTGAGCACTGACCGCCCGCTGGAGCACTAGATCGGGTCGTTCAGCCGGTGCAGGAAGCGCTGCGTGCGCTCCTGCTCCGGCTGGTCCAGCACCTGAGCCGGAGTGCCGTGCTCGACCACCACCCCGCCGTCCATGAACAGAACCTGGTCGGCCACCCGCCGCGCGAAACGCATCTCGTGGGTGACCACCACCATGGTCCAGCCCTCGGCGGCCAGATCCTTCATCACCGCCAGCACCTCGCCCACCAGTTCCGGGTCCAGGGCCGAGGTGGGCTCGTCGAACAACATGAGCCGGGGCTTGATGGCCAGCGCCCGGGCGATTCCCACCCGCTGCTGCTGACCGCCCGAGAGCTGGTACGGGTACTGCTCGGCCTTGTCGGCCAGACCCACCCGTTCCAGCAGCGTCAGCGCCTCGGCCCGCACCTCGGCGGCCGGGCGCTTCTGCACCACGAGCGGGCCTTCCATGACGTTGCGCAGTACGCTCAGGTGCGGGAACAGGTTGTGGCTCTGGAACACCATGCCGCTCTGTGCCCGCAGAGTCCGCAGCGCGCGACGGTCCGGCTTCGTGCCGAAGTCCACACTGACGTCCCCGATTCGCACTGTGCCCTGGTCAGCGATCTCCAGCGCGTTGAGGGAACGCAGCACCGTGGTCTTGCCCGAGCCGGACGGCCCGACCAGCACCGTGACCGATCCGGCCGGGACCGTCAGATCGATCCCGCGCAGCACGTGGTTGGCGCCGAACGACTTGTGCAGTCCAGCGACTTCGAGAAGATCGGTCATGACGCCACGTACCTGTCCAGTCGGGTTTCCAGCCGGGTCTGGGCGAACGAGAGCACCAGGCAGACCACCCAGTAGTACACCGCCGCCACCATGTACAGAGTGAAGAACTCGAAGGTGGGGGCGGCCAGTTCCGCGGCTTTGCGCATGGTTTCGGAGACCAGGATGGTCGAGGCCAGCGAGGTGTCCTTGACCAGTGAGATCAGGGTGTTCGACAGCGGGGGGACGGCCACCCGGCTGGCCTGCGGCAGGACGATCCGCCGCATCGTGGTCGGGTAGTCCATCCCGACCGTGGAGGCCGCCTCCCACTGTCCGCGCGGCACCGACAGGATGGCCGCCCGGATGATCTCCGCGGCGTAACCACCCACGTTCAGGGTGAAGGCGATGCACGCGCTGGGGTACGGGTCGATCGTCGCGCCGAGCGAGGGCAGGCCGTAGAAGATGATGAAAAGCTGCACCAGCAGCGGCGTTCCCCGGATCACCGAGACGAAGGCCCGGGCGATCGCCGAGACCGGCCAGAACGGCGAGAGCCGCATCAGCGCCACCACCAGCGCCAGGGCCAGGCCCAGCACGAAGCTGATCGCGGTGAGCGGGAGCGTGCCCTTGATCATCCCCTCGGTCAGGGGGCCCAGCGAGCTCTTGATCAGCTCGACGGTCGACTCGTCCACTTACGTGCTCAGCTCTCGGACGGGCTCGGGGTAGCGGCCTCGGAAGCCTCGCCGGAGCCGCTCTCGGCGGAGGACTCGACCGAGACGTCCGTGCCGAAGTACTTCTCGGAGATCTTGGCCAGCGTGCCGTCGGCGGCCAGCTCCTTCAGCGCGGTGTCGAACTCGCCGGCCAGCTCGCTGCTGTCCTGGCGGAAGGCGAACGCCTGCTGGTTGACCTCGCCGACCGTGCCGGAGATCTTGATGTCGGTGTCGCCGCTGGTCTTCAGGTACTCCAGCACCGCCAGGTTGTCGTTCAGGGTGACATCGACGCGCTTCTGCTTGAGCAGGGCGACCGACTGGGTCAGGCCCTCGACGGCCTCGATCTTGGCGCCCGCCGCCTTGGCCGCCTCGCCCCAGTTGCTGGTCGCCGACTGGGCCGCGGTCTTGCCCTTCAGGCCGGCCTCGTCGGTGATCGAGGTGTCGCTCGCGGCGGTGACGATCACGCCCTGCGAGTAGGTGTACGGCGTGGAGAAGGTGTACTTGGCCTCACGCTCGGGGTTGATCGTGACCTGGTTGGCCACCACGTCGTAGCGCTTGGCCTCCAGCCCGGCGAAGATCGAGTCCCAGTTGGTCTCGGAGAACTCGACCTCGCGGCCCAGCTTCTCGGCGACCGCCTCGACCACCTCGACGTCGTAGCCGGTGAGCTCGTTCGAGCCCGTCTCGTGGAAGGTGAACGGCGAGTAGGTGCCCTCGGTGCCGACCTTCAGCGGCTCCTTGCTGCCGCCCGAGCCGGAAGCGCCGTCCGCGTCGCTGTCACCGCCGCAGGCGGCCAGGCTCAGCGCCATGAGTGCGGCCGCGGAGACGGACAGGAACCTCTTGCTGGTCATCGGACAAACCCTTCCTAATCGACAGAGATGGTCAGGATGGCACATCCTGTCGAGGGACTGTGAAACGTTCGAGAGAGTAACGCCCGCGGGGCGCCGAAAAATGTCCGGACCTTTGATGTGGTCAAACACCTGCTTGGGCGCGGAACGAGCGGCGGTAGCCGGCCGGTGACGTTGCGAAGCGGGCGGCGAAATTCTGCCGCAGGGTCACCGGGCTGCCGAATCCACACGCCTGGGCGATCCGGTCGACTCCCCAGTCGGTGGTCTCCAGCAGCAGACGGGCCTCGTCGAGACGGCGATCGGTGACCCAGCGGGCCGGGGTGGTGCCGGTGGCCTCGCGGAAACGCCGGACGAAGTTGCGGCGGCTCATCGTGGCCCGGGCGGCCAGGTCCTCCAAGGTCAGCGGCTGGTCCAGGCAGGTCAGGGCCCAGGCCAGGACCTCGGCCACGGATGCGTCCGTGTCGGCGTTGATCACCGGCCGTTCGATGTACTGCGCCTGACCGCCCTCCCGGTGCGGAGCCACGACGAGGCTGCGGGCCACCCGGTTGGCGCTTCTGACGCCGAGATGCTTGCGCACGATGTGCAGGCAGGCGTCGATGCCGGAGGCGGTGCCGGCCGAGGTGAGCACGTCGCCGTGATCGATGTAGAGCACGCCACTGTCCACGGTGATGCCGGGATGGCGGGCGGCGAGGGCGTCGGTGGCGCTCCAGTGGGTTACTGCGGACCGGCCTTCGAGAAGTCCGGCCTGGGCGATCGGGAATGCGCCGAGGCACAGGCCGACCACGACCGAGCCGGTTCTGTGGGCGGAATTGAGGACGTCGGTGAGCCCGTCATCGGCTCGGGTGAGGCTTTCGTGCCACGAAGGAACGACGACTAGATCCGCGCCGACGGTGGTTTCCGGGCCGCCCAGCCCGGCAATGGCGTAGCCCTCGGCAGTGGTGATGCCTTTGCCGTCGCTCGACCACAGGTGCGTGGTCCAGGTGCCGAGGCCCAGCTTGGTCACCTCGCCGAACACCAGTTGCGGCGCGGCCAGATGAAACATGGTGACGCCGTCGAAGGCGTGAATGGCGATGCGCATGCTCGTTTCCCCTGAGGTGACGACCGGTCGCAGTCTTGGCCCGATCTCATCGTAATTATGCATCCGGGCCACTCGTGCCAGCCGGATCGCCGACGCAGACTCGGAACATGAGCACACTCAAACGCGCCCTTGTCGTGGTGGACGTCCAGCAGGAGTACTTCGACGGACCCCTGGAGATCCAGTTCCCGCCCCGGGAGAACTCCCTGGCCCAGATCGTGCGGGTGATCGAGACCGCGCAGGCCCACAGCCTGCCGATCGCCTACGCGCAGCACACCACCCCGGCCGGAACCCCGGTGTTCGCAGAAGGATCACCGGGCTGGCAGTTGCACCCCCGGATCGAGGCCCTGGCCGGTGACGGCAAGCGCTTCACCAAGGTCAACGGAAGTGTCTACGCCGGAACCGATCTGGCCGAGTGGCTGCACTCGCACGAGGTCGACACGGTGACCCTGGTCGGCTACATGACTCACAACTGCGACCTGGCCTCGTCGATCGAGTCGGAGGGCCTGGGCTTCGGCGCCGAGGTTCTGTCGGACGCCAGCGGCGCCACCCACCTGTCCAACGACGCCGGGCACATCTCCGCCGAGGACCTGCACACCAGCCTGATGACCTTGCTGAACGCCAACTTTGCGGCGGTGGCCACGGTGGAACAGTGGACGTCCGCGGTCGCCTTGGCGAGCCCGTTGCCGAAGAGCGACCTGGTGACGTCCGCGGTGACCGGGCGGCAGAAGTTCAGTTCCTGAGCCGGCCAGTTCGTGGTGCGGCGGTGCTTCCCCGTACCAAGAGTTCGGTGTCTGTGGGTGGCCCGGCGCCGTTGCCGTTCGCCTCAGGCGCTGCTGGCGTGCCGATCCGGGCCAGCAACGCCTCCACCAGCGCCCGTCCGTGGGTGGCGTAGTCGACCCTCACCGTGGTCAGTGGCGGCCGCAGATACCCACTTTCCGGGATCCCGTCGAAACCCGTGACACTCATCTGGCCCGGCACGTCGACCCCGTGCTCGTCCAGGGCCAGCAGCGCGCCGAGCGCCATCTGGTCGTTACCGCAGACCAGCGCGCTGAACTCGGCCAGTTCAGCCGCCCTGAGCGCACGCACGGCCTGAGCCCCGGAGGCGGCCGACCACTCACCGGCCAGCTCCTTCACCAGCTCCAGGCCGTGCTGCGCCAGGGCCTGACGCACGGCCTCGGAACGCCGCCGGGCCGCCAGCCAGGTCGCAGACCCGCCCAGATAGGCCACCCGGCGGTGCCCCAGCCCGGCCAGATGCTCAGCCACCAGCGCCATCCCACGCTCGCTCAGCGTGGACTCCTGCCCCGGATCAGGCTCCAGCTCCATCACCAGCGGCACACTGACCACGGAACCTTCGCCCAGGTGCAGCCGGTCCACCGGCGCGAACGCCAGGATCCCGGCCACGTCCGCGCGATCCAGAAGCCCCAGCGCCCGCTGGATCGCCTGCTCGTCGTCCGGCGGCAGACTCACGATCTCCAGCAGGTACCCGGCCTCGGCCGCGCGCAGGCTGGCGCCCTGCACGGTCTTGCTCGGCCCGACCTCCAGCAGCTCGAACACCAGGGCACCGATCCGGTTGGCCTGGCTGGTGGCCAGAGCCCGCGCGGTGGTGTTCGGCCGGTAGCGCAGCGCCTCGATCGCAGCCGACACCCGCTGCAGCGTCTCCGGGCGGAACTTGCCCTGACCCCGCAGCACCATCGCCACCGTCTGATGCGAGACCCCGGCCTCCCGCGCCACGTCGTAGATGGTCGGACGACGCGCAGGAGGCTCGGTGCTCACGGCTGTTCCCCAACCTGGCTCAAGGCTGTTCCCTAGCCAAGGACGGCTCTACCGTTCTCGGCAGCGGACGCCTCGCCCCCGGGCAGCGCGATTCCCCAGTTGGAGAGCACCGCCGACTCGGCCACAACCTGCCCGTCCTGCTTCCTGACCGTGAAACCCACCCCCGGACCATGACCGGTGAGGATATCCACCCGCTTTTCCCAATCGTCGGGCCCGGTCGGATTGACCACCAGGGTGAGCCCGTCGAGATGATCGGTGTCGGGCCGTTCCTCGCTGGCCCCCAGGGCGATCACCCCACCCGGCCGCACCAGCAACGGCAGCGAGTCCACCTCGTGCCGCTCCGTCAGCCAACGCCCCCCGGCGACCTTCTCACCGGTCAGCAGCCGGATCCATTCGCCCTCGGGCAGGTAGTACTCCACCTCGCCGTCCGGGCTGAACACCGGCGCCACCAGCAGGTCGGGCCCCAGCAGGTACTGCCGGTCCAGATAGGCCACCGCCGGATCGTGCGGGAACTCCAGGATCATCGAGCGCATCACCGGGGTGCCCGTCTGGTGCGCCTGCCGCCCGGCAGCCAGCAGGTAGGGAGCCAGGCGCGCCTTCAGCCGGCCGAACTTGCGGGCCACCGCCACGGCGCCGTACTCGCCCGGATCGTCGTCCACCAGCCACGGCACCCGGTAGGAGTTGTTCCCGTGGAAACGGCTGTGGCTGGACAGCATGCCGAACGCCGTCCACCGCTTGAACAGCGTGGCATCGGGCTTACCCTCGAACCCGCCGATGTCATGGCTCCAGAAGCCGAAACCGGACGACCCGAGACTGAGCCCGCCCCGCAGCGTCTCGGCCATCGACACGTAGGTGGCGGTGTTGTCACCGCCCCAGTGCACCGGGAACTGCTGGCCTCCAGCGGTAGCCGAACGCGCGAACACCACGGCCTCCCCGCGTCCCCTGACCTCTTCGATCACCTCGAAGACCGCGCGGTTGTAGTTCTGTGTGTAAAGGTTGTGCAGACGCTCCGGGTCGCCTCCGGAATGATGGACGACGTCGGTCGGCACCCGCTCGCCGAAGTCGGTCTTGAAGCAGTCCACCCCCTCGGCCATGAGCCGGCGCAGGTGACCCTGGTACCAGGCCACGGCATCGGGGTTGGTGAAGTCGACCAGGCCCATCCCGGCCTGCCACTGATCGGTCTGGAAGGTGCTGCCGTCGGCCCGCCTCAGCAGGTATCCGGCGCCCGAGGCCTCGTCGAACAGGGTTGAGCGCTGGCCGATGTAGGGATTGATCCAGACCGAGACCCGGACGTCCTTCTCCTTCAGGCGCTTGAGCATGCCCACCGGGTCGGGGAACACCCGCGGGTCCCAGGTGAAGTCGCACCAGCTGTACTCGCGCATCCAGAAGCAGTCGAAATGAAAGACGCTGAGCGGGATTTCGCGCTCGGCCATGCCGTCGACGAAGTGGCTGACCGTCTCCTCGCCGTAGTCGGTGGTGAAGCTGGTGGACAGCCAGGTGCCGTAGCTCCAGGCCGGGACCTCGGCCGGCCGGCCGCTCAGCGCAGTGTACCGGTCCAGCACGTCCTTCGGCTCCGGGCCGGCGATGAACAGGTACTCCAGCGACTGGCTCTCGACCGAGAACTGCACCCGCTCGACCGCTTCGGAGCCGATCTCGAACGACACCAGACCGGGCTCGTTGACCAGAACCCCGTAGCCACGGTTGGTCAGATAGAAGGGAATGTTCTTGTACGCCTGCTCGCTGGAGGTACCCCCGTCGGCCATCCAGACGTCCACTGTCTGGCCGTTCTTGACCAGTGGGCCGAACCGCTCGCCGAGACCGTAGACTGTCTCCCCGACACCGAGTCCGAGCTGTTCGTGCAGATAGGTCCGGCCGTCCTCCTGCATCAGGCCGAGCGAGCGATGGCCACTTCCGGTCAGAGGTTTCCCGTCGAACAGGAAGGTGAGGTTCCAGGGCTGGCCCCGGTCTACGCGGGCCTCGAGCCGGCCGGCCCGCAGGGTCGCCCGCTCGCCGTCGTACGTGGCCTCACCGACGTAGTCCGGCGCCTTCAGGGCGAAGCGCTCGAGCTCCTTGCCGCCCCGATGGTGATCGATCCGCACCCGGATCACCTCCGGGGCCACGGCGCTCAGGTGAACCGTGAGCACCGCTGCGTTCAGCGTGTCCCCGCGATGGTTCACCGGTTTCGTCGCGCCGATGACGGTCAGCTCGCCGTTGCCGGTCTCGACGTCGAACACCTCGCGGACGTAGCTCGCGTCCACGCCTTTACGGGTGTGCCAGTAGCCGTCGGTGAATTTCATCAGCAGGAGGTACCTTTCGTCACTTGATCGCGCCGGCCGTGAGCCCACGGGTCAGGGTTCGCTGGAAGACGAGGAAGAACAACAAGGTCGGCGCGATCCCGAGCAGGGCCGAGGCGCTGATCGTGGTCACGTTCATGATCCGCTCGCCCTGCAGGGTGGCAATGCCTACCTGGACGGTCTGGTTGTCCGCGCTGACCAGGAACGACAGCGGGATCAGGAACTCGTTCCAGGTCCAGATGAAGAAGAACACGGCCAGCACGGCCAGGGTCGGCCGGCAGACCGGAACCACCACGCGCCACAGGATCTGGCGCCGATTGGCCCCGTCCAGCGCCGCCGCCTCCAGCAGTTCCCGGGGAAAGGCGCTGAAGACGCTGGCCATCAGGTACGTGCCGAACGCGCCGTGGATCACCACGAACACGATCACGACCGCCCAGACGGTGTCGTACAGGCCGATGTTCTTGAACATGATGTAGAGCGGGTAGAGCAGTGCCTCCTGGGGGACGATCGTCGCCAGCAGGAAGGCGACCAGGACCCACATCCGTCCTTTGATCCGGCCGATCCCGAGGGCGTAGGCGTTCAGGACGGAGATCAGGACGCCGAGAGCCGCTACCAGACTGGAGATCAGGACGCTGTTCCAGACCTTGCGGGGGAAGTCGACGGCCTCCCAGAAGGTCTTGATCCCCTCCAGATAGATGCCGGTCGGTAGTCCCAGCGGGCCGTGATCGGCGAAGTCCTGAGGCGACTTCACCGCGTTCAGCAGCACCAGGAGCAGGGGTGCGCCCATGACGACGGCCACCAGCACAGTGACCACGAGGGCGGCCCATTCCGTGCCGGTCCGGCGGCGCCGGTTCTGCCGGACCACAGCACTGGCGACGCTGACACCGTCCTTTGTTTGAAGCTGTTTCGGCTGGCTCTGCTGTTTCGGCTGGCCCAGGCTCATGCTTCCTCCTGTTCGGCCAGCCGGAACTGGGCCCTGACGAAGAACACTGCGATCAGCAGCACCACCACGGTCAGCGCGGTCGCGATCGTGGCTCCGTAGCCGACCCGCTGGGCCGTGAAGAACTCGGTGTAGGTGTAGTAACTCGGCACTACCGTGGAGTCGCCCGGCCCGCCCCGGGTCAGCGTGTACACCGGCCCGAAGACCTTCAGCGCGGCCACCGTGCAGGTGAGGACCACGACGAAGATCTCGGGACGGATGCCGGACAGGGTGATCGCCCGGAACCGCTGAAACCAGTTGGCGCCGTCGAGTTCGGCGGCTTCGTACAGCTGGGGATCGATCCGCTGCAGTGCGGACATGAAGACCACCACAGGATAACCGATCTGGATCCAGACCAGCACCGCGCCGATCGAGAGTAGTGCAGTGTCTGGGCTTCCCAGCCAGTTGTGCTGCAGCGATTCCAGACCGACGGCCGAGAGCAGATCGTTCAGGGCGCCGTCCTCAGGGCGCAGGATCCACCCGACCACGATCGCGGCGATCGCGATCGGGAGGATCTGCGGCAGGTAGTACACCGCCCGCAGCAGGCCCGCGACCTTGCCGTTGAACCGGCGGCCGACCAGGTCGAACAGGAGCGAGGCGAGGATCAGGCCGATCCCGGTGGGCAGGATCACCATGGCCACGACCATCACGATGCTGTGCTGGAACGAGGCCCAGAACGCGCTGTCCCGGAACAGTTCCTGCCAGTTCTCCAGGCCGATCCAGACCGGCGGGCGAATTCCGCGGTACCGGGTGAAACTCAGGTACACGTTCCAGAACAACGGGACCACGATGATGGCGGTGAGGAGAACAGCACCCGGGATCAGGTAGAGCCAGTATCCGGCCTGGCTCTGCCCTTTGACTGCTGCCCGGCTCCTTTCCGGCGCCTGCCCTTTCGTCACCCCGCGATCTCCTTGATGCCCTTGTCGTAGTCGGCCTGCATCTGGTCGAGCACCTCGTTCACCGGCTTGGTGCCGTTCACCAGTTCCTGCAGCGAGGAGTTCAGGTCGGCGTAGAAGGTCGGCGCCGGCCAGTCCGGGTAGAAGGCCAGGCCGTCGCGCTCGGTCAGGGTGTTGAAGTTCGCGATGAGTTCCTTCGACTTGGCGTCGGAAACCTCGGAATCACTGGCGGCCAGCGGAATTCCACCGTTCTCGCCGAGCAGACCCTGGATCTCCGGTGACATCGTGATGTCGATGAACTTGTAGGCAAGATCCTTGGCGTCGGAATTCTCCGGGACCACCCAGAGGTTCCCCGAGGAGCCGGGCGACATCTGCGCCCCAGGGAACAGGAACGTCCCCCAATCGAACTTGATCTCGCTGTTGAAGGTCCCGTGCCACCAGCTGCCCGAGAAGAAGATCGGGTTGCTGCCGGCAATGAACGAGTCCCCGGCGTCCTGCGCCTTGAGACCGGTCGCGTTCTTGGAGACGTATCCCTTGTCCACCCATTCTTTCAGGGTGTTCGCCGCGGCCGTCCAGTTCGCGTCGTGAAAGTCGGCCGGAGCGGAGTAGGTCTGATAGTCAGTGACCCACTGCCGGTTGGCATCCATCAGAGCCAGCTGGTACAGCAACTGGCCGAGCGGGTATTCCTGGGCCGACTCGGCCAGCGGGGTAATTCCCTTGGCCTTGAACGCCTCAAGCACGGCGGTGAACTCGTCCAGCGTGGTCGGTACCTCGAGACCGTTCTCCTCGAAGGCGTCCTTGTTGTAATACACCTGAACGTACTCGCCGTAGTTCGGGACGCCGAAGTACTTGCCCGATCCCATGACACCCAGATCGCTGTATTTCGCGGTGGTCTGAATGGTCGGCGCAAGCTTTTCTTCCCAGCCGTAGGCCTCGAGCGCCGGGCCCAGATCGGTGAGCAGACCCTGGCTGGAGAGCAGGCCCGAGGTGGCGTTGCCCTTGTTGTATTCCATGACGTCAGGCGCAGCGTCGGAATTGAGCACCTGGCTGGCCGAAGTATTGATCTGCTCGAAACTCTTGAGCTGGAAGTCGACCTTCGCCCCAGTCTCCTCGGTGAATTTCTCCATGGCCCGGTCCCAGGCGACACCCATCGCGCTGGCGTCGCTCTCGTAGTGCCAGATGGTCAGGGTCTGGCCCTCGCCCGCGGGCGCCGTGTTGATGTCCTCGCTGCTGCCGGCATCGTCGCTGCCACCGCTGCATGCACTGATCAGCAGGGCGGCGGCGAGCGCTCCTGCGGCGGCGATCCGTCGTTGTCCCACCGGCGCGACCTCCTCGTCCGGGAGCGGCCTGACGGCCTGGCTCCTCTGCCTGACCTGCGGATACTGCAGGTTTACCGGTAATGGACGTTAGCGGTAATGCTGTGCTCAAAGCGACATTTTGGACTCGGTTGTGCGGTGAGCGGTCGGTCGGCCCATCGAGTTGGGTAGCGGCTTCCAAGATTGTCGGTGGTGGCGATTAGTCTCGGTTCATGCAGTCGGGGGACTGCGAAAGTAGCTGCCATGAGGGGGTGTTGGCGTGAGTAGGCTCAGTGACGGAACCTTCGGTGCCGGTGCCTTCCCGGAGAGCGAGTCGTCGTCCGAGCAGTTGGACCGCGTTCTTGAGTGCGAGCTGCTGATCCGGCAGGCGAGCGCGATGCAGCTCGAGGCGATCGCCGCGATGGTGGCGGAGACGGCGTCGGCTCGTCGTGGTTCCGCGGCTGGTTCTGGCTCAGCTGCTGGTGCTGACTCCGCCCGTGATGTCGACTCAGGCGCAGATAGTGGTTCCGGCGCCGACGATGACGGCCCCGCTGGTGATCCGGAGGTGGAATCCGCTTCGCAGATCGGTTCTTCCCGGCTGGTTTCCGCGGCCCTGGCACCAGAACTGACCCTCTCCCCGAGGTGGGCCGAGATCACGGTGGCAGCCGCCCGTGATCTGGTGGCGCATCTGCCCGACATCATGGCGCTGTTCCGGGCCGGCCGGCTCGATCTGGCGCGGGCGCAACTGATCAGCCGGAGGATGC
Source organism: Kineosporia babensis (assembly GCF_021129305.1). GTDB lineage: Bacteria > Actinomycetota > Actinomycetes > Actinomycetales > Kineosporiaceae > Kineosporia > Kineosporia babensis. The sequence continues at coordinate 238,060 of NZ_JAJOMB010000015.1, forward strand.
ATCATCCGGGCGAAGGCCTGGAGTGGTTCCGGCCCGGCTGCTGGCAGTGGTTGATGATGCAGGCCGCGCTGGTCAGGCAGGCGCCGTCCACCTCGTTCGCGGCGCTGAAGAAGCTGATCGACCGACTGCTGATGGGGCTGCGGCCGGCCGATGCCAACGCCCGGCACCGCAGTGCGCGAGCCGGCCGGCAGGTGCGGACCGAGGTACGACCCGACGGTATGGCGGCCCTGGAGGCTGTTCTTCCGGCCGATGTCGTGCAACTGATCGACGGCGTTCTGGACGCCATGGCCGATGCGGCGCGAGACACCGCCTCGGCAGCAGGCGAGCCCGATCGGAGAACGCACGAGCAGCGCCGGGCCGATGCCTTCGCTGCGATCTTTCAGGCCCTGGCCGAGGGGATCGACATCCCCTTGGTGCCGGATCCGCGCCAATACACGTCTGCCGATGCCGACGCTGCTGAAAGCTCCGATCGCGCAGGCTCCGATTTTCCACCGGCTGGCGCGGACGATGCTGACCGGACCGACAGCACTGGCCCGGCCGAACGGGGCTACTCCGGAACGGATTCCGGCCAACCGGCTGCGGATGCCGATGCCGACAGCATCACTGAGCCGGGTTGCTCCTCTTGTGCTCGCCGAGCCCGCATCGATCGTCTGGAAGCCTCGATGCGAGCCCAAGAGCTCGAGAATCACCGTTCGTACTCTTCATTCGGACTGGAAGATCTCCCTTCCGGGTACATCCCTGCCTTCTGGGAACTTTCCCGGGTCCGGCAGCGGCGAGGCCGATCGGTGCTCGCCGTTGTCACCCTGACCGACGCCACGCTGAAGGGCCAGGACGACACCATCGCTCACCTGCAGGGCTACGGTCCGATCTCCGCCGATCAGGCCCGGCTGATTGCCTCCGCCGCAGATGACGTGATCATCGTTCCCATCGGTGAGACCGGCCCGAACGGCCTTTCGTTTCCCGGTGACCAGGAGCACGAGCACGATGCGCCCCAGGCCAATCGTTACCGGCCGGGCACGGAACTGGCCCGCGAGGTCATCGCCCGCTATCAGACCTGCACCTATCCGAACTGCTCCCGGCCGGCCAGCCAGTGCGATT
>NZ_JAJOMB010000016.1 GCF_021129305.1 Kineosporia babensis
GTGCCAGGTATGGATCTCCAAGCAGGACGGTGGGCTGGAGATCCTCGGCGCCATGGTTGCCGAGGTGAACGCAGCCGTGGCCGCTGTGGTCGTGGCCGTGGCCTGGGTGGTCCGGACCGTGCGCAGCCGCAGCCGGGCAGGCAAGGATCCGGTTCCGGTCGACACTGCCCGGAACCGGTAAGTCCGCGCTTGGCTCTCGAGCCGGCGAGGCTGATCCGATAGCCCCGGTAGCCTTCCTGCGTGACCTATCCGCGACGGATGCCCCGACCGCATCTGCCGGCCAAGGTCCGTGCGGTCACCGCGGTGACCGACCACATGCGTCAGATCGAACTGGTCGGCCCGGGCCTGCGGTCCCTTCGGGTCCGCCCGGGCGCTCATCTGGTCGTCCGGGTGCCGACCGGCCAGGGCGAGGCCCGGCGCGTGTACTCGATCTGGACTTTTCGTCCCCGTGAGGCCGCCCTGACCATCCGCGTCGCGATCCACGACGCGGATGGTCCGGGCTGCGTCTGGGCCCGCAGTGTCGTGCCTGGCGATCGGATCACCGTCGAACCGCCGCGCAGCAAGATCACGCTCGACGAGACCGCCACGTCTCATCTGTTCATCGGCGAGGAGACCGGGGCCGTTCCGCTCCTGGCGATGCGGGCCGCGTTGCACCCTCGTGTTTCCGTTCACGGGGTGTTCGAGGCTGCCGGACCCGGCCACGAGGTACCGGGTGCGGACGGCGTGCCTGGACTGCCCTGGGTGCACCGCGGAAACGCTAAGGCGGTTGGCTCAAGGGTCTTGCTGCGTGCTGTACAGGAACTGGCGCTACCCAGCCCGGCCGGCGCCGCCGCCTACGTAGCCGGTGAGAGCGATACCTGCCGACTGATCCAGCGCCATCTCATCGAGCAGCGCGGTCTCTCCCGGCGCGCCGTCCGCATACAGCCGCAATGGTCGCTCGGGCGTGCGGGTTTCGGCGCCGGCAGCGACTGAAATCTCAACCGCGCTGGACAGGTGGTTGCGGCCGGGACCGCCCACGAGGATGCCCTTGCCACCGTCGCCGTTGCTCTTCGTTCGCACCTTCATCCGTGCACGTTCCTCGGGTGAACGTCGGTCTCATCTGCTGTGGGCCACTCGAACCCGGCAATGAACCGGTCCAGGAGTTCGGCTGGGACGGCAATGTCATCCGGTCCCGCCGAACCCCGCCCCGCAAGCCGCCGCAGCAACTCTTCCCGGGGCACATCGAAAAGCGCGACCTCCACCTCGGCCCCGTGCTGCTGCGCGATGGCCCGGTACTCGTCCCGCATGGCCCGGCTGAAAAAGGCGTAGTCCACTACCACGTCGTGGCCATCATCCAGAGCTTCGGCCAATTGCCGGCGCTGGTCGGCGATGATCTCGAGACGGATCTCCGGGGGCAGCGGATGCGTGGTGAACCCCTGGTCCCACGCCTGCTGGTCGATGGAAAGCCGCAGCCAGCCCTGGGCTTCGAGCGACCGCGCGTACGTCGACTTCCCGGAACCGGCCAGCCCGCACGTCAGCACCATCGTCGCCACCCAGGAACCCTAACTGAGCGTGTCCCATTTCCGGATGCCCACCAACCTTTTCTTTTCGCGGGTACAGACCGCAACATCCCGCAAGCCGTCGCCGCGGTGACTCCGGCAGGGCGCACAGACAGTACGGCATCAGTGACACCGACGAAGCCCTCATCCATGTGAACCACCCTCGCCCCGCGTCGCGCCTGCTTCACGGGCCTGGGCGGAGCGCCGGTAGGCGGCCTGGGCCCGCGGCCGGACCAGCCAACCACGCTCTTCGGTCGCATTTGCTACCTGGATCCCCCTTCACCGCCCCACCAGCGGCAACTCCTGGCAACCGCTTGATGCACGATGTCCCGGTCTCCAAGGTTCTTGGGAGAAGCAGCGGATGGTTTGGAGCAAAGATGCTGAGGCCGACGGAAACAGCGACCCGGGAGAGCAAGCGCCTCGACGGGATCTGGGACTTCGTGCTCGACCCGGAGGGCCGGGGGCGGCGCGAGCAGTGGTGGCAGGCGGCGCTGGAGGCGCCGGTACAGATGCCGGTACCCGCCAGCTACAACGACATTCTGGTGGATACCGGACTCAAGGATCACGTCGGAGACGTCTGGTACCAGACCACCATCCGGGTACCGAGAGGATGGACCGGGGAACGCATCGTCCTGCGTTTCGACTCCGCCACTCATGCGGCGGTGGCCTGGGTCGACGGACATCAGGTGGCCGAGCACGCCGGCGGGTACACGCCGTTCGAGACAGATGTGACGGATCTGGTCGTTCCGGGCAGCGAGCATCGCCTGACCGTGGTGGTCAACAACGAACTGAACTGGCAGACCATCCCGCCGGGCATCGTCACCGACACCGCCCGGGGCCGCTCGCAGCGGTACTTCCACGACTTCTTCAACTACGCCGGCCTGCACCGCTCGGTCTGGCTGCGCAGCACCCCGCAGACCCGGATCGAGGACGTCACGATCACCACGGACCGGCGTGGCACCACCGGACTGGTCGGTTACGCGGTCCTCGTCGAGGGTTCGGCGGCCGGATCCGTCCGGGTGGTGATTGAGGACGAGGTGGGCACCGAGGTCGCGTCGGTCACCGGTGCTTCAGGCACCGTGGAGATCGAGAACGTGCACCTGTGGCAGCCCGGGCAGGGTTACCTGTACCAGGCCCGGGTCGAGGTGCTGGACGGCGAGGGCAGCGTGATCGACGTGTACCGCCAGCCGTTCGGCGTGCGCACGGTCGAGGTACGCGGCCAGGAGTTCCTGATCAACGGCGAGCCCTTCTACTTCAAGGGTTTCGGCATGCACGAGGACCAGGCGGTACGCGGCAAGGGCCGCGACGACGCGCTGATGGTGCACGAGTTCGCCCTGCTGGACTGGATCGGCGCGAACTCGTTCCGGACCTCGCACTACCCCTACGCCGACGAGGTCTACGACTTCGCCGACCGGCAGGGCATTGTGGTGATCGACGAGGTGGCCGCGGTCGGGCTGAACACCGGTATCGACGGCGGCATGTTCGGGATGGGCCCCAAGCACCCGACCTTCTCCCCCCAGACGATCAACGACGTCACCCAGGAGGTGCACAAGCAGGCGATCCGGGAACTGGTGGCCCGGGACAAGAACCACCCGAGCGTGGTGCTCTGGTCGATCGCCAACGAGCCGGAGTCCGACACCGACGCCAGCCGGCGCTACTTCGAGCCGCTGTTCGAGCTGACCCGCGAGCTGGACCCCAGCCGCCCGGTCGGTTTCGTGAACGTGATGCTGGCCCCGCACGGCAAGTGCCAGGTCTCGGAGCTGGCCGACGTGCTGATGCTGAACCGCTACTACGGCTGGTACGTGCACACCGACGACCTGGAGTCGGCCGAAGAGGCCTGGGGTGAGGAACTCGCCGCCTGGGCGGGCGAGAACAAGCCGATCATCATCACCGAATACGGCGCCGACACCGTCACCGGACTGCACACCACCGTCCCGGTGCCGTACTCGGAGGAGTACCAGGCCGCCTACCTGGAGATGAACCACCGGGTGTTCGACTCCGTGCCCGCCGTGATCGGCGAACACGTCTGGAACTTCGCCGACTTCGCCACCAACACCCGCTCGATCATCCGGGTGGACGGCAACAAGAAGGGCGTGTTCACCCGCGACCGCCGGCCCAAGGCCGCCGCGCACCTGCTGCGCAAGCGCTGGAGTACCAAGAACTCCTGATAACCCCCGCGAACGCCCGCGCTGAAGGCGGGCGTTCGCCCACCCCTTGCTTTCTCGAGGCGGCCCACTGCCGCGCCTACCTACGAGGAGTTCCCATGTCCAAACTCGAAGCAACGCCGGCGGTCGCCGCTGCCGGTTCCGCCGCCAGACCCGCTCCCCTGAAGCTCTGGCGGTTCTTCGGATACGGCGCCGGAGACGCCGCCAACAACCTGGCGTTCTCCATGGGCACCATGTTCCTGCTGCTGTACTACACCGACGTGGTCGGCCTGTCCGCCGCCGCGGTCGGCACCATGTTCCTGGTGGTGCGGATCTGGGATGCTTTCGCCGACCTGGCCGCCGGCCGCCTGGTCGACATCACCAGCACCCGCTGGGGAAAATTCCGTCCCTTCATTCTTTTCGGCTCGCTGCCGCTGCTGTTGCTGGGAGTCGCGGTCTTCGCGGTGCCGGAAGGGCTGAGCCAGGACGGCAAGCTGATCTACGCCTACGTGAGCTACGCGGCGCTGGGTGTGGCGTACAGCCTGGTCAACATTCCCTACGGCTCGCTGGCCTCGGCGATGACCCAGGTCACCGAGGAACGCGCAAAACTCGGGGCGTTCCGGGCGATGGGATCGGCCGTCACGATCGTGCTGCTGGCCTTCGTGGTCTCGCCGCAACTGCAGGACGCCGAGAACCTCGGGCGCTCGCTGCTGATCACCACCAGTGCGTTCGTGGTGCTGGGCATGGCGCTGTACCTGTTCACGGTCAAGAGCACCCGGGAAGTGGTGCAGCGCGACGTCGACCGGGTGAGCCTGAAGCAGAGCCTGGGCACGCTGCGGCACAACCGGGCGCTGGTGATGCTCTGTGGCAGTGCGCTGTCGTTCCTGATGGGCCTGTTCATGCTGAGCACGGTGCAGGCGTACTACGCCCGGGACGTGCTCGGTAACGCCAACTACTACATCGTGCTGACCCTGCTCAGTGTGGGCGCGACCTTCCTGATGGGCCCGCTGCTGCCCGGTCTGACCAGGCGCTTCGGCAAGAAGCGGCTCTACATCACGGCCGGGCTGGTGGCTGTGGTCGGCGGGATCGGGATCGTGCTGGCCCCGCCGTCGCAGCCCTGGATGTGCTTCGTCGCCTTCGGGGTGCTCGGTCTGGGCACCGCCACCGCGAACACCCTGATGTGGGCGCTGGAGGCCGACACCGTGGAGTACGGCGAGTGGGCCAACGGGGTGCGCACCGAAGGCACCACGTACGCGGTGTTCTCGTTCACCCGCAAGCTGGGCCAGGCTCTGGGTGGCTCGGCGGCGGCCTACGGCATCGGCATCGCTGGATACGTGGCCGGGGCCGGGGCGCAGTCGGCCGGCACGATCGACGGGATCCGCTGGATCACCGGTCTGGGCCCGGCGCTCTTCGTCGGGATCGGCGTGCTGATCATGATCCGCTACCCGCTCACCGACGACGTGTTCCGGAAGATGGTGCAGGAGGTCGCCGAACGCCGCGAAGCCCGCAGAGCCACCGAGCAGAACTCCTGAAGTACGAGCCTCACGAAGGAATCCCACCTGATGTCAGAACTGGACCCTGACCGGCTCTTTCCCGCGGACCCGGGCACCCGGGAGCTGGCCCGAGAACTGTACGCACTGGTCTCGGGCCTGCCGATCCTCTCGCCGCACGGTCACGTCGACCCCGACCTGATCCGGCTGGACCAGCCGTTCGGCGACCCGGCCGCGCTGCTGGTCACCCCCGATCACTACGTCACCCGACTGCTGCACGCGTCCGGAGTTCCGTTGGAGCAGTTGGGGGTGGCCACCGAGGGCGCCGACCCCCGAGAGATCTGGCGGGCGTTCTGCTCCCACCAGACCGCTTTCGTGGGCACCGCCTCGGGGTACTGGCTGCAGCACGAGCTCGGTGAGCTGTTCGGCATTTTCGACGAGCTGAGCGCCGAGAACGCGGATTCCACCTTCGATCTGATCTCGGCAGCGCTGGCCCGGGACGACTTCCGTCCCCGGGCGCTGTTCCAGCGTTTCGGGATCGAGGTGCTGGCCACGACCGACGATCCGCTCGACGACCTGTCCGCCCACGCGGCGCTGGCCGCCGATCCGGGCTTCGCCGGCCGGGTGCTGCCGACCTTCCGGCCCGACGCCTACATCGACCCGGCGCATCGGGGCTTCCGGTCGGCGGCCGAACGGCTGGCCGAGGCGAGCGGGACGTCGGTCGACAACTACGAGGGCTATCTGGACGGCCTGGCCGCGCGGCGAGAGCACTTCGTCCGGCACGGCGCGGTCTCGGCGGACTTCGGGGTGCGCACGCCACTGACCGTCGACCTTCCGGGGGCGGAGGCTGCGGCGCTGTACAAGCGGGCGGTGCGGGGTGAGCTGTCGTTCGCCGAGGCCGAGGTGTTCCGGGGGCACATGCTTCTCGAGAGCGCCCGGATGAGTGTGGCCGACGGTCTGGTGATGACGCTGCATCCGGGTGTGTTCCGGGATCACCACGGCCCGACCTGGGACCGGTTCGGCCCGGACACCGGTCACGACATCCCGCTGGCCAGCGAGTTCACCCAGAACCTGCGGCCGCTGCTGCAGCGGTTCGGCACCGCGCCCGATTTTCATCTGGTGCTGTTCACCCTGGACGAGACCACGTACGGCCGGGAGATCGCTCCGCTGGCCGGTTTCTACCCGAGCCTGTTCGTCGGGGCGCCGTGGTGGTTCCTCGATGCTCCGGACTCGATCCTGCGGGCCCGGGCGGCCACCACCGAGTCGGCCGGGCTCACCCGGGGCTCAGGCTTCATCGACGACACCCGGGCCTTCCTGTCCATCCCGGCCCGGCACGACATGGCCCGCCGGCTGGAGGCGTCGTACCTGGCCCGCCTGGTCCGCGAGGGCCGCACCTCGATCAGCACCGCCCGCCGTCTGGTGGTCGACCTGATCGACGCCCAGCCGCGCAAGGTGTTCAAGCTGTGAGCCGTCTGACCCGCAGCGCACCCGCCGATCCGGTCCGCATCGTGCACCTGGGCCTGGGCGCGTTCCACCGCGCGCACCAGGCCTGGGCCACCATGCAGGCAGGCGACGGCTGGGGCATCGCCGCCTACACCTGGCGCCGCCCCGACGCCGCCCAACTGCTGTCGGCTCAGGACGGCCTGTTCACTCTGCTGGAGCGGCAGCCCGACGGCGATGTCACCAGTACGGTCACCAGTGTCAGCCGGGCAGTGGACGGCTCGGACGTCGCCGATCTGCTGGCCACGCTGAGCCGATCCGAGGTCGGGGTGGTCACCCTGACCATCACCGAGGCCGGCTACCAAAGCGATGCCACCGACGTCCTCCGTTTGAAAGCTCTTCTCGGTCAGACGAATGCGGCCGGCGGGGAAGCACCGGTGACCGCGCTCGGGCGTCTGGTTCTGGCTCTGGAGGCCCGTCGTCGGGCTGGAGCCGGGCCCTTGGCTCTGGTGCCGTGCGACAACCTGCCCGGCAACGGCGATCTGCTCCGGCGCATCCTGACCGAGTTGGCCGGTGAGCACGCCCCTGGCCTGCTGGAGCAGGTCTCGTTCGTCTCCACCACGGTCGACCGGATCACCCCGGCCACCACCCCCGAGGACGTGGCCCGCACGCTCGCGCTGAGCGGGATCAAGGATCCGGCCACGGTGGTCACCGAGCCGTTCTTCGACTGGGTACTGCAGGGCGAATTTCCCGGTGGTCGCCCCGCCTGGGAGAAGGCAGGCGCCCGGGTGGTGGGCGATGTCGAACCGTTCGAGCGGCGCAAACTGTGGCTGCTGAACGGATCGCACAGCTACCTGGCCTATGCCGGGCCGGCCCGGGGGCACCGCACGGTGGCCGAGGCGATCGCTGATCCGGTGCTGCTGGCCGGGGTGGAAGCGCTGTGGGACGAGGCTGCCCGGCATCTGCCGGACGGGCTGGACCTGACGGCCTACCGGCAGGCGCTGCTCGGGCGATTCCGTAACGCCCGGATCCAGCACCAGCTCAACCAGATCGGCCGCGACGGCACGCAAAAGCTGCGCCTGCGCACGGTTCCGGTGCTGCTGGCCGAACGGGCCGCCGGCCGGGACGGGCACGCCGCCGCTGCTGTGGTGGCGGCCTGGGTTGCCGCGGCCCGCGCCGGGACGCTCCCGCCGGACGCGCTGCAGACCGGCCTGGCCGACCTCACGAACGCCGAACTGCCGGTGCTGCTGGGCCTGATCGACGAGCGCCTGGCCGACGAGAACGACCTGACTACGCTGATCAAGAACCTTTGAAATCTGGAGGCACCACCATCATGACCGAACGGCCTTGGCTCGACACCACGCTGGAACCCGCCGAGCGGGCCCGGCGGCTGGTCGCCGCGATGAGCCTGGAGCAGAAGATCGCCCAGCTGCACGGGGCGATGAAGACGGTGGACATCTACGCGATGTCGAACAACGCGACCACCGCCGAGGAGATGGACCAGCTGGTGGCCCAGATCCAGATCGAGCGGCACGTGGCCGGTCTGGACGAGCTGGACATCCCGCGCTACCGGATCACCAACGGCCCGGTCGGGGTCGGCATGGGCGACGGCACGCCCAGCCCGCCGGCCACCGCGCTGCCGATGAGCATCGGCCTGGCGGCAGGGTTCGACCCGGAACTGGCCCGCCAGTACGGCGACGTGATCGGGGACGAGGCGGCTGCCCTGGGCCAGCACGTGCTGGAAGGCCCGGGGGTGTGCCTGCACCGGCTGCCCACCGGGGGCCGCAACTTCGAGTACTACTCCGAGGACCCGTACCTCAGCGGCGTGATGGGCGTCGAGGTGGCCAAGGCGATCCAGGCGCACGACGTGGTCGCGATGGCCAAGCACTACGCGGTGAACGACCAGGAGCACGAGCGGTTCCGGGCCAACGTCGAGATCGACGAGAACGTGCTGCGTGAGCTGTACCTGCTGCCGTTCGAGATGCTGGTCAAGGACGCGGACATCGCCGCGGTGATGAGCGCCTACAACCGGGTGCGCGGCACCTACGCCACCGAGAACCGCTACCTGCTGCACACGATCCTGCGCGAGCAGTGGGGTTTCACCGGCTACGTGCAGTCGGACTTCTGGTCGTGCCGCTCGGCCGCCGCCTCGCTGTCGGCCGGCCTGGACCACGAGATGCCGGACGCGAAGTGGCTGAACGAGGAGAACGTCAAGGCCGCGCTGCACGACACCAGCCTGGAGATCCAGACCGTCGACCGGGCCCTGGTGCGCCGCTTCACCCAGATGTTCCGCTTCGGCCACTTCGAGAAGCCCTACGCACCGCGGGAGATCGACGCCGCCCGCAACGGCGCCACCTCGCGCCGGATCGGCTCGCAGATCGCGGTGCTGCTGAAGAACGACGCCGGCCTGCTGCCACTGGCGGCGGACGCCGGGCGGATCCTGGTGGTCGGTCAGGCCAAGTTCGTCGACGAGGCCTGCCTGGGTGGCGGCGGCAGCTCCAAGGTGGACCCGCTGTACACGGTGCGCCCGCTCGACGGGCTGCAGGACGTGCTCAAGTCGCTGGGTTCCGGCAGCACGCTCAGCTCGGTCACGGTGGCCGACGACCTGTCCGACCTCGACTCTGCCGTTGAAGCTGCGGGTGGGGCCGATGTCGTGGTGGTGATGGCCGGTCTGGTCGCCACCGAGGGCCTGGACCAGCCGCACGCGAACCTGCTCAACCAGCAGGACGAGATGATCGCCCGGCTGCTGGCCGCCAACCCGAACACCGTGGTGGTGCTGAAGGACGGCAACCCGGTGCTGATGCCGTGGATCGAGCAGGCCCCTGCCGTGCTGGAGGTCTGGAACCAGGGCGCCGAGGACGGGCACGTGGTGGCCGACCTGCTGTTCGGCGTGGTCAACCCCTCCGGCAAGGTCCCGACGACGTATCCGCGCTCGTTCGAGGACACCCCGTTCGCCGGGCACGAGGAGCGTTACCCGGGTGTCGACGAGGGCGAGGGCTACCCGACCATGCGGTACACCGAGGGCCTGCAGATGGGCTACCGGTGGTACCAGTCCCAGAACATCGAACCGCTGTTCCCGTTCGGGTTCGGCCTGTCCTACACCACGTTCGAGCTCTCCGGCCTTCAGGTGTCCGCGCCGGCCGGAGCTCCGGTCGAGGTCTCGGCAACGGTTACGAACACGGGCGAGCGGGCCGGGGCCGAGGTTGTACAGGTGTACCTGAGCTTCCCGGAAGAGGCCCAGCAGCCGCCCCGGCGCCTGGTCGGCTTCCAGAAGGTCACTGTGGAACCCGGTACCACGCAGACCGTCTCGATCATCATTGACCCGGACGCGACGAACCACCCGCTGTCGGTGTGGGACGACCGGGCCCGCGACTTCGTGATCCGGCCGGGTGAATACGGCATCCACGTCGGCACTTCCAGTGCGAGCACACCGCTGGAGAGCCGGATCGCCGTAGCCGGGTAAGGGACCAATGGTGGACGTCGGTGGCTTGGGTGGCCACCGACGTCCACTGTTCATTGGTGGTTACGAAGAGCGGAAAAGTCTTCTGGGGGCGGCGACCCGATGCTCCAGCCGAAGGTCTCAGCCGCCGCGAAGGCCGCGGCGAGCACGCGTCGTTCGGACCAGCCGAGTTCTTCGGCAAGGGCGGCCACGGCGTCGAACTCGGGCATCACCTGGAGCACGAGGCCCTGATCGTGGCCGATCTTCACGGCCAGAGGGCTACCATCGACCGGTACGTCGATCCAGCCCCGGGCGAGCGCCCGTTTGGTGTAGGTAGTTCGCCGGACTCCGAGGGTGCTGGTGTGCTGAAGTATTTGCTTTTCCAGCTGGTCTGCTCTGGTGGGGTGGGCCAGCACGGTGAGCTGGTGGGCGGGGCGTCCTTTCTTCATCAGGATCGGGACCAGCCAGGCGTCGTCGGCGCCGGTCTGCATCAGGTGGCGCAGGACTCCGGGCCACAGCCTGGGGTCGAGGTCGTCGATGTTGGCCTCCAACTGGACGGCCTGAGACCTGCTGTGGCTGGGGCTTTTGCCGAGGAGGACGCGGGTGACGTTGGGGCGGTCGGCGAAGTCCTTGGTGCCGGCGCCAGTACCTGATTTCTGGATGGCGATCCCGGGCAGGTCTTCGTCGGTGGGGGCGAGCGCGGCGATCAAGGCCATTCCGGTGGGGGTGGTGAGTTCGCCGTCTCCCCCGGCCTGAATCCGGCGGCCCTGAGCCAGCTCCACCACGGCGGGGACGGGCACCGGGATGGAACCGTGGGCTGCTCGCACTCGTCCTGAGCCGACCGCTACCGGACCGGCACTGAGCGAGCCGACGCCGAGATCGTTCAGAGCAGCGCAGACCCCGACCACGTCGGCGATCGAGTCCAGGGCGCCAACTTCGTGAAAGTGGATGTCCGAGGCGGGAACTCCGTGCACTCGTCCTTCGGCCTCGGCGAGGGCGGCGAAGACTTTCAGGGCGTTGTCGCGCACCGGCGCGGGCAGGGGTGCGGCGGTGAGCATCTGCTGGATGGTGGTCCAGGTGCGGTGCGGCGGGTCGTCCTGCTGGAGGGCGACCTGGGCGTACGTGGCGCGCAGACCGGCTCGGGTGACCGTGCTCGCCTCGATCGTCACCGCGTCGCCGATCACGGCGGCGACGGCTTGACGGACGGCGTCCAGCGAGGCTCCGGCGTCGATCAGGGCCCCCAGCAGCATGTCTCCGGCGACCCCGGCGGAGGCGTCGATCCAGGCGTGGGTCATGGTTGTTCCGGCACCGGTGCGGCGATCTGGGCGGCCAGATGCCCGGCGCCGTAACCGTTGTCGATGTTGACCACGCTGACCCCGGGCGCGCAGGCGTTGAGCATGGTCAGCAGAGGTGCGATTCCGCCGAACGCGGCGCCGTAGCCCACCGACGTGGGCAAGCCGATCACCGGGGCCGAGACCAGCCCGGCGACCACGCTGGGCAGGGCGCCGTCCATGCCGGCAGCGACCACGATGGCCCGGGCCTGACGCATCCGCTCGACCTTGGCCAGGACGCGGTGCAGGCCGGCCACGCCGACGTCGGTGATCAGCTCGCTCTGGCGGCCCAGGTAGCGGGCGGTCAGGAGGGCTTCGCGGGCAACCGGGAGGTCGGAGGTGCCCGCCGTAAGGACCAGCACGAGGCCGCCGGTGGGCGGTGGGGGTTCGGGCGGCCAGGCCAGCAGCCCGGCGTCCGGGTCGTGGTGCGCGTCCGGCAGAGACTCCAGCACTGCGGCGGCGTGCTCGGCGGTGGCCCGGGTGAACAGGGTGCGCACGTCGGGGCGCTCGGCCACCGCAGCAGCGATGCGGCGTACTTGTTCGGGGGTCTTACCGGCGCAGTAGATCGCCTCGGGGTAGCCGCGACGGGCGGTGCGTTCCAGGTCCAGGTCGGCGATGCCGTACAGGTCGTCAGTCACGGTTGAGCACCCGCAGGGTGAACTCGCCCGACTGCAGGCCGCCCAGATCGAGCGTGACCCAGCGGAAACCGGCCTGCCGCACTGCGTCCCGGACCTGTTCGCGCAGCGGTGAGGTGGCGGACCGGAGCAGGTCGGCTGGGGTCAGCTCCAGGCGGGCGATCTCGCCGTGGTGACGCACCCGCAGATCCTCCAGGCCGAGCGCCCTCAGCGCTGCCTCGGCCTGCTCCACCTGGGCCAGCTTCTGCGGCGTGACCTCCTGGAAGTGCGGAATGCGGGAGGCCAGGCAAGGGGCGGCGGGCTTGTCCGCACTAGGCAGCCGCCAGGCCCGGGCCAGTTCGCGTACCGCCTTCTTGCCCAGCCCGGCCTCCGCCAGTGGGCGCAGCACCCGATGCTCCGCCGCCGCCCGCGAACCGGGACGATCCGGACGGCGGGCGTCGTCCGCGTTCTCTCCGTAGGCGACCGCGTCCAGGCGGTGAGCCTGGACGATCTCGTCGTCGATCCGGGTGAACAACTCGTCCTTGCAGTGGAAGCACCGGTCCGGGCCGTTGGCCTGGTAGGCGGCCTGCTCCCCCTCGTAGGTCTGGACCTCCACCACCGGCACCCCGATGTGACCGGCGACCGTATGGGCTCCGGTGCGCTCGGCGGCGGGCAGGCTCGGCGAGACACCGAGGATGGCGATTACCCGGTCCGGGCCGAGGGTGCGCTGGGCGGCGGCGAGCACCACGGACGAGTCGACGCCACCGGAGAAGGCGACGCCGAGACGTCCGATTCCTTGGTAGGTGTCGGCGAGCGCGACGGGGACGTCGGGGTCGGGCACGGTTTCCTCCTGGGCGGCGGCTGCTCACGTAGGTTAAACGGGAGCTCGGTCGAGTCCATCAAGCCACTGGGCTGGGCACTCGGACTCGGGGTTGCCAGGAGTTGTTGCTAGGTTTCCGGCACGGGAACCAGATCCGGGTTCCTGTGCTGCTCGGGAGGGTGAGGCATGGACCAGGAGGGGGCCGGCGACGCGGGCGTCACGATCTATGACGTTGCGGCCGCCGCCGGGGTAGCGCCCTCCACGGTGTCCCGGGCGCTGGCCAAGCCCGGACGGGTGAGTTTCCGGACCGCCGAGCACGTCCGCCGGGTGGCCACCGAGCTGGGCTACCGCTCGGCCCAGATGCAGGTGCCGCTGTCCGAGCGGGGTACCGGGGTGCTGGCGATGATCGTCGCGGACATCGCCAACCCGGTCTTCGTCGGGATGATCCGCGGGGCCGAGAGCGCCGCCCAGCAGCACAACCTGACCCTGGCGGTGATCGAGACCCAGGAGTCCGAGCCGGTCGAGGCGCTGGCCCTGAACCGGCTGGAAGCGACCGTGGACGGGTTCCTGCTGGCCTCCTCCCGGCTCAGCGACCAGGCCATCCGGGCGGTGGCCAAGCGCAAGCCGGTGGTCGTCCTGAACCGTTCGGTCGGCTCGGTGACGTCGGTGGTCAGCGACAACGTCCGGGCGATCAAGAAGGCCGCCGAGCACCTGGTCGAGCTGGGGCACACCTCGATCGCCTACCTGGCCGGGCCGGAGGCCTCGTACGCGGACGGGACGCGCTGGCGGGGTCTGCAGGAGGCCGGGATCGAGCTGGAGCTGCGGATCAGCCGGATCGGGCCGAACCTTCCTACTCTGCGCGGGGGTGCTGCGGCCGCCCAGGAATGGGCCCGGCGCCCGGCCGGAGCGGTGATCGCGTTCAACGACCTGATGGCGATCGGGTTCACCAAGGCGGTGACGGCCTCCGGATACCGGGTGCCCGACGATGTCAGCGTGATCGGGTTCGACAACATCGTCGACGCCGAGCTGGTCCGCCCGGCTCTTACCACGATCGCGGCTCCGCTCAAGGACATCGGGGCCAAGGCGGTCGGCCGGCTGGCCACCCGGGCAGCCCGTGAGATCACCCCGGGCACCGCCCGGGACGGTCAGAGCGGCGAGCCGGTGCTGCTGCCGGCCTGGCTGGTGGTCCGCGGCTCGACCGGGCCGCGCCCCTCCCGAGCCCGTTCCCGCCGCTTGTGACTTGTTGCCGCTTCTTGCCTGCTGGTCTTGCCATCGTCCTCGGCTGCGCGCAAGAGTCGGCGGCATGTCAGCGTCCAGCTTCGGTACCGACCCAGGAGACCCGCAGCGTGCGGCCGTACTAGGAGCTCCCGGTGAGCATCTGGACCCGCAGCAGGTCAGCGCCTTCGTCACCCAGTCCCTGAGCGCGCTCGACCTCGACGATCAGCGGGTGTGTCTGGTCATCCCGGACGCCACCCGCACCTGTCCGCTGCCGATGCTGCTGCGGGCCGTGCACCGGGCGCTGGCCGGACGGGCCCGCGCCGTGGACGTGGTGATCGCGCTGGGCACCCATCAGGCGATGAGTGAGGACCAACTGGCCCGCCACCTCGGATACCCGCCCGGTGAGCAGGAAACGGTCTATCCCGGCTGGAACGTGGTCAATCACGAGTTCGAGAAGCCCGAGACGTTCGTCTCGCTGGGCACGATCCCGGCCCAGCGGCTGAGCGAGCTGACCGACGGACGCCTCAACGGCCCCGACGTCGACGTGCGGATCAACCGGCTGGTCGCCGAGGCCGACATCGCCCTGGTCGTGGGGCCGGTCTTCCCGCACGAGGTGGTCGGCTTCTCCGGCGGGAACAAGTACTTCTTCCCCGGGGTCTCCGGGCAGGAGGTGATTGACGTGTCGCACTGGCTCGGGGCGCTGATCACCAGTGCCGCGATGATCGGCAGCCGGGGCGTGACCCCGGTGCGGGCCCTGATCAACGAAGCCTCCTCGATGATCCCGGCCCGGCGCCTGGCCCTGTGCGTGGTGGTCGCCTCCGGCTCCGATGTTCTGCACGCCGCCGCGCTCGGCACACCCGAGGACGCCTGGGCCGCCTGTGCCGACGTCTCCGCCCGAACGCACGTCACCTACGTCCACAAGCCGGTTCGCCGGGTCTTGTCGGTCATCCCGGCCAAGTACGAGGACCTGTGGACCGCGGCCAAGGGCTTCTACAAGCTCGAACCCGTGGTCGCCGACGGCGGCGAGGTCATTCTCTATGCACCGCACATCACCGAGGTCTCGGTCATGCACCCCCAGATCACCGAGATCGGTTACCACAACCGCGACTACTTCACCCGGCAGTGGGAACAGTTCGCCGACCACCCCTGGGGCGACCTGGCCCACTCCACCCACCTGCGCGGGCAGGGCACCTGGGACCCGGAGAACGGCGAGGTCAACCGGGTCACGGTCACCCTGGCCACCGGCATCCCCGAGGCCGTGGTGCGGGCCGTGAACCTGAACTACCTCGACCCGTCCACCGTCGACCTCGACACCTACCGCAACGACCCGGACACCCTGTTCGAACCACACGCCGGTGAGGTCCTCTACCGCCTGGAGACCGAGAAGTGAACCAGGCCATCGTGGTCATGGGGGTCTCCGGCTGCGGCAAGAGCACCGTCGCCGCCCTCATCGCCGGCCGCCTCGGCTGGCCCCTGGGCGAGGCCGACGACCTGCACCCCGCCGCCAACGTGGCCAAGATGAGCAACGGCATCCCGCTCACCGACGACGACCGCCGCCCCTGGCTCACCGAGGTCCGCGCCTGGATCGACGCCCAGGACGGCGACTGCGTTCTCACCTGCTCCGCCCTCAAACGCAGCTACCGAGACCTGCTACGTCAGGCCGGTGTTCGGGTCCGGTTCGTGCATCTGCACGGCGACACCGAGCAACTCGCGCTGCGGCTGGCCAGCCGCACCGGGCACTTCATGCCCCTGTCGCTGCTGGAGTCGCAGCTGAGCACCCTCGAACCGCTGCAGGCGGACGAGGACGGCATCGTGGTCCGGATCAATGCCGAACCTGCTCACATCGCCGACGTAAGCATCCAGCAGCTGGGTTTGGGCATTCAGTCGTTCCCGGCCTCGTAGGCGATCAGGGCGGCCTGGACCCGGTTGTCGATCCCGAGGACGTCGAACAGCGTGCTGAGGTACTGCTTGACGGTGCCGGGCGTGAGGCTGAGCGCCTGCGCGATCTGGGCGTTCGAGCGGCCGGTGCTCAGCTGGGCCAGCAGATCACGCTGGCGCGGGCTCAGCGCCGCGACTGCTTCACGGGCCTGAGCGGAGCGCCGGTAGGCGGCCCGGGCCTGCGGCCGAACCAGCCAGCGACCGACCGCCGGGGAGAAGGCGGCACCGCCGGCGGCCAGGGCCCGGACCGCCGAGATCAGGTTCTTCGGGTCGTCGGACTTGAGCACGAAACCGAGGCAGCCCAGGGCGACGGCCGCCTCGATCAGGTGCTCGTCGGAGAAGGTGGTCAGCATCGCGGCCGGCAGGTCCGGTCGTTCCTTCTGGATCCGTTCCAGGGCCCGCAGTCCGTCCACCCTGGGCATCCGGATGTCGAGCAGGACCACGTCGAGCCGGATCCGGCGGGCGAGCTCGACGGCTGCACCGCCGTCGTCGGCCTGGGCCACCACCTCGATGTCGTCGGCGGTCTCGAGGATGCCGGCGATACCGGCCCGGACCAGCTGGTCGTCGTCGGCCAGCAGCACCCGGATCGGCCCGCCGGTCATGGCGCCGCAATCGTGCTCACGGCGCTGACCACGCCTTGGTCGAAGCAGATGCGGTACACGTCGTCACGTTCGAAGAAGCTACGCGACGACTCGTAGTAGTGGCACTCGCCGTCTGCGGCGTCCTGCTCGGATCGGGGAGCCTCAAGCATGTCTAGGGCCGGCAGCAGTTCGGCCGTTTCCGGCTGGGAAGCTCCGACCTCGACCTTCGCGAACATCTGCGGCGGCAGCACCGAGGCCGAGGTGGCGTAGATGAAGTAGCCACCCCCGACGATCGCCGCCACCGCAGCCAGCACGGCCGGAACGGTGTACAGCAGGGTCACCGCCGATGACCGGGTCTGGCGGCTGGCCTGGTGCTGCCGGATCACCGCAGCCTCCTGGTTACCGGTCTTCGGCTCGTTCCCCGGGACTGCGTCGACCGGCAGAGCGAGGACCAGGCGGAACTCCTCGCCCGTACCCGTCGGGGTCAGGGAACCACCGAGAATCTGAGCCCGGTGCTCCAGCGCGCGCAGCCCGTATCCCGTTCCGGGCAACGGTTCTGGCGGTGCGGAGGACAGCACCGGGTTGACGAGTTCCAGCGTGACGGTGTTGTGGTCAGGCCCCTCGGCCAGGCTCAGGTGCACGGTGGCGCCGGGCGCGTGCTTAGCCGCGTTGACCAGTCCTTCCTGCATCGTGCGGATCACTGCGGCGTGGGTGAAGTCGCCCAGCCGCTGTTCCACCCCGGTTTCGAACAACGTTTGGACGTCCGTGCCCGACTCACGGGCCTCGTCGGCAACAGCGGCGATCGACGGGCGAACCGGAGCAGTCGGCACAGTCGGCGGTCGGCCGGTCCCGGCAGCATCGCGGTCAGGAAGACCGACGCCACGATCCAGGAGTTGCACAGTCTGTCCCAGCTCGAGTGAAGCGTTCGCGGCGCCTTCCCGGATGCCGCTGAGCTCCCGGCGGACGGGCTCGGGCAGAGAATCGTCCAGCGACAGCCGGCCGGCCTGCACCGCCAGCAGCGTCAGACGGTGGCCCAGACCGTCATGCACCTCGCCCGCCATCCGTTGCCGTTCCCGCAGAACTGCCTCCCGCACCCGGACATCCCGCTCACGTGCCTCGGCCCGGGCAAACGCCCAGCCGCGTTCCACGTAGGCCCGCCGGGCCCGGACCGCCCGTACCGTCAGAGCGCCCAGGCAGGCGCAGGCCGCCACCGCTGTCCCAGCCACCAGGCCGACCACTGCCCGCTCGAGGCGCCCGGACGAGACTCCCTCGGCGACCGCACCGACCGGAACAGCGAGCAGGGCCAGGCCCAGCACCGGCCAGTTCGGTCGTAGAGCCGTGGCCAGCCCACCGAGCGCTGCCGCGACGACGCAGAGAATCAGCAGAAGCATGCGAGCGAGCCTACGGACCGCGATGCCTGAGCGGCATTCACCAAAGTGAGTTCGGCTGTGCACGTTGGCCAACTGCCCGGCGGCCCGATGGCTTTCTACCGTCGCTCGGCATGACCTCGTTGACAGACATCGTGCTCGCGCTCTCCGCCGTGCCGGCCCCAGTCGCCGTGGCCGCCGCCGGTGCCTTCGCGATCGCCGAATCCGGTCTGGGCATCGGCATGTTCGTGCCGGGCGAGACGATGGTGCTGCTGCTCGGCGCGGTCCTGGCCGACAGCCCCTTCCTGATCCTGCTGTTCATCGTGGTGGCGCTGGGCAGCTCGGCCGGTGACCACATCGGCTATCTGCTCGGGCGGCACTACGGCGAGCGGCTGCGGCAGACCCGGCTGGTCGCCCGGATCGGCGCCGAGCAGTTCGATCGCGCGGGCGCGGCCCTCAACCGCTGGGGTGCCTGGGCGGTCTTCCTGACCCGGCTCGTGCCGGTCGTGCGCACTCTGACGCCCGCGCTGGCCGGTGTTTCCGGGGTCGGCTACTCCCGTTTTCTCGTGGCCTCATTGGCCGGGGCAACGCTGTGGTCCGGCGTGTACACGCTCGCCGGGGCTCTGGCCGGTACCTCGCTCACGCACCTCGAATCGCTGTTCGGGCGGACCGGTTCAGTGCTGGGGCTCGGGCTCGTGGCCATCGCGGCCGGGGCGCTGCTCTGGCGCCGTCGAACGACCCCGTCCTGAAGCGGCCTTCAGACCCGCAGTTTCTTCCTGCGCGGCGGCGATCAGATCCGGGTCCGACGCAGTAACCACCTCATCACCGGCTGCCGAAGATCGCCGGGACGCCCCAGCGTGCGGCCGGCGACGACAGGCGTCTTCCGTTTTGTGACCGGTCGGCCCTGACGAGATCGTCACATTCTCCTTCCGGGCGATGCGGTCATTCACCCCTCGGCCTGTGCGTAGGCTGTGCCTGCTGTTCGTCCGGTGCCTCGGTACGGCGGACGCACGAACGATCCGTGTCCCGTTCGTCCGGCAGACACTTCATCGGCTGGTCGGGACCTGGTGCTGTCAGCTTCTCGATCGGGCGGCAGTGACGGCGGTAGGGCAAGCGGCCAGGGAAGGCCACGAGCCCGCGCGGATCGCGATGCACGCGGTTCCGGAGGGCCCGGATCGGCGCCATGGAGGGCACCAACGTGAGCAGAGCTGCGACGTGAGCGATACAGGGTCGTGGCCCGGCGCGTTTCCCGGGGATGACTTCGGGCAGCAGCAGCCCAGGCGCCGCCGCCAGGACCGGCAGAGGCAGAACCGGCGCAAACGCCGCAGCCGTCGCACGACCGTGGTGGTGGTGATCTCCCTCCTGGTCACCGCGGGTGGCACGTACGGCGCCTACCTGGCCGTGGCGCCGGTCATCGAAGGGCTGACCGCACCCAAGGACTATGCCGGGCCAGGCAGCGGATCCGTCGAAGTGGTGGTTCCCGAGGGCGCTTCCGGCCGGGTGATCGCCCGGGCCCTGGCCGACGCCGGGGTCACCAAGACGCCGGCCGCCTTCGTCGATGCGCTCAACGCCGACACGGCCCGGGGCAACCGCATCCAGCCCGGAACGTACGAGCTGAAGAAGGAGATGTCCGCGGTCGGCGCGCTGGATGTCCTGGCCGAGCCGGACAATCGGATCACCCGGATCGTGACCATCCCCGAGGGCACCCGCACCGACAAGGCCCTCACCGCGATCGCCGAGCAGCTCGATCTCAAGCGCAAGGACCTGGTCAAGGCGTCCGAGTCCGGCGAGATCGGCCTGCCCAAGGCGGCCAGGGGCAAGCTGGAAGGCTTTCTCTTCCCCGCCACCTACGAGTTCGGCCCGGACGTGAGCGCCACCGAGGCGCTGAGCCGGATGGTCGAGCGGGGCAAGGACGCCTACCAGGAGCTCGGTATCCCGGCCGGCAAGGTGCGGGCGACGGTGATCAAGGCCAGCGTCATCGAGGCCGAGGCCGGCAACCAGGAGTACATGGGCATGGTCTCCCGGGTGATCGACAACCGTCTGGAGATCGACATGAAGCTGCAGATGGACTCCACGGTCAGCTACGCCACCGGGGGGACCACGCTGAGCACCTCCGACACCGACCGGGCCAGCACGAGCCGGTACAACACCTACCGGTACACAGGGTTGCCCCAGGGGCCGATCAACAACCCCGGCCAGGCCTCGCTCGAGGCTGCCCTCGAACCCACCCCGGGTGAGTGGCTCTACTTCGTCACCACCGACCCGGACACCGGCGAGACCAAGTTCTCCGAAACGCTGGAGCAGCACGAGATCTACTCCGAAGAATGGCATGCCTGGCGGGAGAGAAACCCCGGCAACTAGCCGGACGCTAGGCCCGCAGAGCAGCCACCGCTTCGTCGAAAAGCTGTCCCGGATCGGCTTCTCCACCGGACTCGAACCAGGCGTCCACCGCAGCGTCGAGGCAGGCCAGGGCGGCCGCGACGAAGGCCCGGGCCCGCGGGTCGACCGCCTCGGACCCCGGCAGGCCCAGCCGGCGCTGGATGTCCGGGGCCAGCAGTTCCTGCCAGCGCAGGTGCTTCTCCAGGTGGCGGGCCCGCAGGGACGGCGCGTGGTGATACATCCGGGCCAGCTCGAACCGGTCGTCGACGCTGCCGTGCTTTTCCTGCAGCACCTCGAACGCCGCCCGGATCGCCGGCCAGGCACCCTCGTCGGGCGGCCGGGCCTCCAGCGCGGCGCGCACCGACTGCCCCAAGGCCTCGGTGTCGCCCATCACCAGGTCTTCCTTGCTCCCGAAGTAGTGGAAGAACGAACGCCGCGAGATTCCCGCCGCCCGGGCGATCTCGTCCACCGTTGTGGCCTCGAAACCGTTCTCCCGGAACAGGCGCATCGCCGAAGCGGCGATCTCGGCATGCACCGCGCGGCGTGTGCGCTCACGAAGCGAAGGGGGTTCGGTCACAGCACCATCCTATGCCGTTCTACATCGAGCGCAGAACATTGCACCAAGTGCAAACCTTTGCCTATGGTGCAGCCATGCCTTCTCTCTCCCTGTCCGGTCAGACCACCGTCGTCACCGGAGCCAGTTCCGGCATCGGTGTCGCCTTCGCCCATGAACTCGCCCGCCGAGGCTCACACCTGGTCCTCGTGGCCCGCCGCCAGGACCGTCTCGATGCACTCAGCGCGCAACTGCGGTCCGCTCACGGAATCCAGGCCACCCCGATCGCTCTCGACCTCAGCCGGCCCGGGGCCGGCCGAACGCTCGCCACCGAACTGTCCACCCGCGGGATCGAGGCCACCGGGCTGGTCAACAACGCCGGCTTCGGCACCGACGGCGCCTTCCACCACGAGAACCCCGACCAGCTGACCGACATGATCAACGTGGACGTCGCCAACCTGGTCGACCTCACCCGGGCCTTCATCGAGCCACTACGCCGGGCTGGAACCGGCATCCTGGTCAATGTCGCCAGCATGGCCGCCTACGCGCCCTCCCCCGACATGGCGACCTACGCCGCCTGCAAGGCGTTCGTCCTGCACTTCACCGAAGCCCTCTGGTACGAGTCGCGCGGCACCGGCCTGCGCGTCCTGTGCCTCTCCCCCGGCCTGACCCGCACCGAGTTCTTCGACGACCTGGCCGGCGGCGCCTACAACGGCCAGTACCAGACCCCTGAGCAAGTGGTGGCCACCGCTATGCGCGCCCTCGAACGCAACCGCCCCAGTGTGCAGTCGGGCCGCCGCAACGCCTTCACTGTCAACCTGCCCCGGCTCTTCACCCGTCGCGCAACGGTTCTGGTGAGCGGATCCGTCTCCGCACGTTCCCGCAACACCGCCCACTCCGGCACAGCAGTGCAGAGCTAGGTGGTCATTCGCCGCGGCTGGGCGGCTTGTCCAGGAAGTCGGCCGTCGGCACGAAGAACAGGCTGCCGGTGACCGCGGTGGAGAAGTCCAGGAGCCGGTCGGTGTTGCCCTCCGGGTCACCGACGAACATGTTGTGCAGCATCTTCTCGGTGATCGCGGGGGTGGCCGAGTAACCGATGAAGTAGGTGCCGAACTCGCCCTCCCCGATCCGGCCGAAAGGCATGTTGTCACGCATGATCTGCAACTGCTCGCCGGACTCGTCCTCCAGCGTGGTCAGGGCCACGTGCGAGTTGGCGGGCTTCAGGTCCTCGGCCAGTTCCAGGTCCGACAGCTTGGTCCGCCCGACCGCCCGTTCCTGCTCCTCCACGCTGATCGCGTTCCAGGCGTCCACGTCGTGCCGGTACTTCTGCACGATCAGGTAGCTGCCGCCCGCGAACTGCGGATCCTCCTCGCCGATGGTGACCGCCTTGACCGCCGCCGGCCCGGTCGGGTTCTCGGTGCCGTCCACGAAGCCGAGCAGGTCGCGCATGTCGAAGTACTTGAACCCGTGCGTCTCGTCGACCACCCGCGCGCCCTTGAGCCGGGCCTTCAGATGCGTGGCCAGCTCGAAGCACAGGTCCATCCGCCGGGCCCGGATGTGCACCACCAGATCCCCCGGCGTGGACGGCGCCCGGTGCCGAGCACCCTCCAGCTCGATGAACGGGTGCAGGCCGATCGGCCGGGGACCGTCACCGAACAGCCGGTCCCACAGCCCGGACCCGATCCCCACGATGCAGTTCAGCTCATCGTCGGGCGCCCGGAACCCCACCGAGCGACTGATCCCCGCCACATCGGGCAGCAGGTCGTACACCTCGTCCTCGGTCCCCTCCTCCTGGGTCAAGACCAGGATGACGGCGGCCTCGGTCAGCGGGGTGAGAACGGGTTGTGGTTGCTCCTTCGGATCCATGCGCAGATAGTACGGACGAATTGTCCGCTTTGAGAGTTTTTCAGGACCAAAGGCCCTGCGACCCGAACCCCACACAGAACCGACACCTCAGCCACCATCTTCCGGCCGAGGCATTCACCGGCGCACCGCTGCCCGCAGTTCGGCCACCAGTTCGGCGGCCAGGCCTTGTACGTCCTCGCTGGTCCAGGCGTCCAGCCGGTGCACCAGTTCCAGGACGATCGGGCCGTCGTCGCGCGGTTCGGCCACGCTGACGGTCAGGTCGGCTCCGGCCGCGCCGGTCTCCAGGGCGTCCAGTTGGCCAAGGACGTCCTGTTCGTGGGTGAGGGCGCTGGTTTCGTGCGGGATCAGCAGGACGGAAGGTTCGAGTTCGGCCGGGTCGGCGTTCCAGACCTCGCGGGCTACGGCGGCGAATCCGATGGCGGTGTGGTCGAATCCGGTCAGGTCGTGCTCGCGGGTGCTGCGTAGCAGGGCCGAGTCCACGCCTCGCTCCCCTGGGTGCACCGGCAGCACGGCGATGTCGGCGATGGCGCCGACGAGGTCGGTCAGGGCCAGTTCGGTGCGGGCGGCGACGAATGAGGTGGTGGGAACCGGGACGCTGGCGCCTCGGCGGGCCAGGACGACGGCGAGCGCGGTTTGGACGACGGTGAAGAGGCTGACCCGTTCGCGGCGGGTCAGGTCGCTGATGTCGGTGTCGAGTTCCAGTACGTGGGTGGCGGTTTGGTTGGGGCCGGGGCGGACGGTCGGGGGTTCGATTCCGCTGAGGGCGACCTGCCAGTGGGCGACGGAACGCTGGTAGGAGTCGGGCGCATCCGCCAGGGCCCGGGCCCAGCGGGCGTGGTCGGTGACGGTGACCGGGAGGGGTTCGTAGGCGGGGGCGTGGCCGGCGCGGCGGGCTTCGTAGGCGGTGCTGAGATCGCGCAGCAGGGGGACGACCGACCATTCGTCGACGCCGAGGTAGTGCATGACCAGGACGAGGTTTCCGGCGTTGTCGAGGGTGGCTCGGAGCGGGGGTTCCTGGGTCAGATCGAAGGGGACGCGGGCCAGGACTTCGGCGGTCTGGTCACTCAAAGTCAGGGGGGCGCCCTGGGAGCGGACGAAACGCAGGTTGCCGCGATACACGCTACGCAGGGATTCGTGGCGTTGGGTCAGGTCGTTCACGGCCTGGGTCAGGGCCGGCCGGTCGTATGGGCTGCTCGGGCGCAGGATCAGGGCGTGGTCGGGGCGGGGGTCTGCCTGGTGGCGGGCCCAGCGCCATTCCTGGGCCGGGGCCAGGGGTTCGCCGTCGGGGGATGCGGGTGCTCCGGCGGTCAGTGCGGGGCGGTCGCTGGGGCGGTGTTCGATCAGGTCGGCGAGTCCGGCGATCGTGGGGGTGGCGAAGACGTCGCGCACGCTCAGGTCGGCGCCGAACCGGGCCCGGATGCGGGCGATCAGGCGCATGGTGGCCATGGAGTGACCGCCGAGGGCGAAGAAGTCGTCCTGGGGGCCGACGCCTTCTACCCCGAGGACGTCGGCGACGAGTTCGGCGACGGCCTGCTGACGGGGTGTGGCCTGGACGGTCGACTCCCGGGTCACGCCGGGCAGTGGGAGACGGGTCAGGGCCTTGCGGTCGAGTTTGCCGTTCGGGGTGAGCGGTAGGGCACCGTCCAGGACGACGAGGGCGCTGGGCACCAGGGCAGCCGGGAGGCGTTGCGCGGCCAGGTCACGAACCTCTGACACATCCAAAGAATCTCCGCTGCCAGTATTTTCGTCCACCAGGTAGGCGACCAGCCCATCCCCTCGGGGCAGGACCACGGCTTGGCGGACCCGCGGGTGGGCGACCAGGGCCGCGGCGACCTCGCCGGGTTCGATCCGGTGGCCGCGGACCTTGAACTGCTCGTCGGTGCGGCCCAGGAACTCCAGGAGTCCGTTGCGGCGGCGTACCCGGTCGCCGGTGCGGTACATCCGGGCGCCGGGCGGGCCGTCGGGGTCTGCGACGAAGCGCTGGGAGGTGAGGTCCGAGCGTCCCCAGTACCCCAGGGCCAACCCTCGCCCGCCCACGTACAGCTCCCCCGCGACGCCGTCCGGCACTGGTACGAGCCGTTCGTCGAGAACGTGCAGAACCGTTCCGGGGTCGGGGATTCCGATCGGGACCGGGCCCTGGTGGGCGGGTTCGGCGATCCACATGGTGGAGTTGACGCTGGCTTCGGTCAGGCCGTAGCAGACGGTCAGAGTGAGGTGCCCGGCCCAGCGCTGGATCAGGTCGGCGGGGACGGCTTCAGTTCCGACCAGGGTGCGCATGCCGAAGGGTAGTTCGGTGCCCGGGGGTAGAGCGCCGATCAGGGCGGGTGGGATGACGCAGTGGGTGATCTGCTGCTCGTGCAGGAACTTCGGCAAGGCGGGGCTGGCGGTGCGGACGTCGTCGGGTGCGAAGACCAGGCATCCGCCGGAGCCGAAGGCCATGGCCAGTTCGAACACCACGACATCGAAGCCGACCGAGGCGAACTGCAGCACCCGGGCGTCGGCATCCAGGCCGTAGCGTTCGGCCGCAGTGACCGTAAGGATTCCGAGGCCGTCGTGCGGGACGAGCGCTCCCTTGGGCCGGCCGGTGCTGCCGGAGGTGTAGATCAGGTACGCCGGATCGTCCGGGCCCAGGACGACGGGGGCTGGGCTGTCGTTCCGAGCATCGGACGGGTGGAGCCGGGGTAGGCCGTCGACCTGGGGAATGCGTTGGTCCAGTTCCGGAGTCACGACGAGCGCGGCGGCCGAGGCATCGTGGAGCAGGTAGCTGAGGCGCTCGTCCGGGTGGGCGGGGTCCAGGGGTAGCCAGACGGCGCCGAGCCGCCAGATTCCGAGCACCGTGGAGGCGAGGACGGTGTCGCGTCCAACCGCGACGGCCACGACGTCTCCGCGTTTGATCCCCTGCGCGTGCAGGTGCGCGGCGGCGGCTTCGGCTCGTTCCTGTAGCTGTGCGTAGGTGATGGTCTCGCTGAGGCCGGTGACGGCGGGGGCATCGGGTGTGGTGGCAGCGTGCCGGGCGACGACGTCCGACAGCGGGCCGGGGTAGGTGCCGCCGGCTTCAGCGGAGCCTGACCACTGTTCGATCGCGTGGCGTTCGTCGGTGGTGAGCAGGTCGATGGCGCCGATGCGGGTCTGGGGGTCGGCGGCGAAGGCGGCGGCGACCGAGGCCAGGCGGGCGGCGATGCTCGAGGCGGTGGTGTGCTCGAAGCGTTCGCCGGCGTATTCCAGATGCAGGCTGAGCTGGTCGGGGGTTTCGACGAAGGCGAAGACCAGGTCGAACTTGGAGGTGCGGGCCTCGAGCGGCTCTTCGGTGGCCCGGATGCCGGGCAGCTGCAGCACATCTGCGCCGCTGCGGGCGTGGTAGGCGATCATCACCTGGAACAGGGGGTTGCGGCCGGGTTCCCGGAGGGGGTTGAGCCGTTCGACGACGGCCTCGAACGGGATCTCGGCATGGGCGAAGGCGTTCAGGTCGGTGTCGCGGACCCGTTCGACGAGTTCGGCCACGCTCGGGTCGCCCGAGGTGTCCACGCGCAGCACGACGGTCTCGACGAAGAACCCGACGAGTTCTTCCAGCCGTTCGTCGGTGCGGCCGGTCACGGGTGCCCCGAGCGGCAGGTCGGTGCCTGCGCCGAGCCGGGTCAGCAACGCCGCGACGACGGCGTGCAGGACGAGGAACGGGCTGGCCCCGTACGCGCGGCCCAGGGCGTGCAGTCCCTGCCGGACCTCGTCCGGCAAGGCCTGTTCGACCACCCCGCCGGAGAAGGTGGGCCGGGCCGGGCGAGGACGGTCGGCCGGTAGTTCGAGTTCCTCGGGGGCGCCGGCGAGGGTGTCGGCCCACCAGGTCAGTCGTTGCGCGGCCAGGCTCTGCGGGTCGTTCGGGTCGCCGAGCAGGTCGGCCTGCCAGAGGGTGTGGTCGCCGTACTGCACGGGCAGCGGCTTCCAGTCCGGGGTCCGGCCCTGCTGGCGAGCGGTGTAGGCGGTGGCCAGGTCGTCCAGCAGCGGACGGTCGGACCACTCGTCGGTGGCGATGTGGTGCAGGACCAGGGCCAGGACGTGCTCCTGCGGCGCCACCGGGTACAGGGTGGCCCGGATCGGGATCTCCCGGGACAGGTCGAAGGGACGCTCCAGCTCGGCCGTCAGGTCCAGCTCGTCGCGCTGGGTGAACGGTACTTGAGCCTTGGGCAGAACGTGCTGCTGCGGGCCGGGTTCCACGATCAGGGTGCGCAGCACCTCGTGCCGTCCGACAACATCGTCCAGCGCCTGGGACAACGCCGACGCATCCAGTTCGCCGTGCAGCCTCAGTACGAGCGGGAAGTTGTAGGCTGCACCCCCACCGTCCTGCGCGATCATCCACAACCGGGCCTGCGCCGAGGACAGCGGCAGGACGTCCGGGCGGGCCTTCAGCTGTAGCTGAGGCCTGGACGGTCCGGCCTGCGCGGCGCGGGCGGCCAGCAACGCGGGGGTAGGCGCAGCGAACAGGTCACGCAGCACCAGGGCGGCGTCGAGCGTCGTGCGGGCCCGGGACAGCAGCCGGGTGGCCAGGAGCGAATGCCCACCCAGGTCGAAGAAATCGTCGTCCGGGCCGACGGCCGGCAGTTCCAGGACCTTCGCGAACAGCTCGCACAGGCTCTGCTCGGCGGCGTTGGCCGGTGCCCGCCCCTGTCCGGCCGGAGCCAGGTCCGGGCTCGGCAGGGCACCGGTGTCGAGCTTGCCGTTCACGGTCAGGGGTAGATCATCGACGAGGACGATCGCGGCCGGGACCAGGTAGTCGGGCAGGCTGGCGCGCAGTTCATCGCGCAGACGCCGGGGAAGGTCTTCCGCATCCGGGGTGGCCGGAACGACGTACCCCACCAGACGGGCGATCCCGCCAGGACCCGAACGGTCCGCAACCACGGCCGAGCGAACAACGGCAGCGTGTGCGTCGAGCCAGGTGGCGACCTCGCCTGGTTCCACCCGGTGCCCGCGGATTTTCACCTGGTCGTCGGTGCGGCCGAGGAAGTCCAGCAGCCCGCCGCGGTCCGGGCGTCGCCGCACCAGGTCGCCGGTGCGGTACATCCGGCCGCCGGCATTCCAGGGGTCGGCCACAAACCGTTCGGCGGTGAGCCCGTACCGGTCCAGGTACCCCCGGGCCAGACCGTCCCCGGCGATGTAGAGCTCCCCCGGGACGCCGTCGGGCACCGGTCGCAGCCAAGAATCGAGGACGTGGGTGGTGGTGTTGGTGATGGGACGCCCGACCGCGGGGGTCAGCGAGTCGGCTGTCCCCGCGCCGAGGGTGTTGATGGTGTATTCGGTCGGGCCGTACAGGTTGTAGCCCAGAACCCCGTCGGTGTCCCGCAGTGTTGCCCACACGGCATCCGGGACGGCTTCACCACCGAGCAGGACCAGAGGCATCGGACGCCGTTCCAGCAGCCCGGACTCCAGCAGGGCGGACGCGTAGGTGGGAGTCACATTGATGACGTCGATGGCGTGGGTGTCGCAGTAGCTCACCAGACGTTCGGCATCGCGGCGCAGCTCCTCGTCGGCCACGTGCACCTCGTGCCCTTCCACCAGCCAGAGAAGTTCCTCCCAGCTCATGTCGAACGCGAAGGACACGGTGTGCGCCACCCGCAGCCGCGCCTGCGGACCGCGACGCATCCGCACATCCGTCACGACCGGGTCGAAGATCTCCCGGCGGTGATTGAGCTGCATGTTCGTCAGCCCCCGGTACGGCGTGAGCACCCCCTTGGGGCGGCCGGTGGAACCGGAGGTGTAGATCAGGTACGCGGGCCGCTCCAGCCTTCGCGCATTGGTGCGCGCAAACGTCCCCAGTTCTTGATCTTTCAGCTCTCCGGCCGACAAACTGGCCCGCTCCTCAGCGGTGGCCGCATCGTCCAAGACGATGCCAGGAACACCTGCCGCCGAGAGCTTCTCGGCCACCGCAGCGATCGTCAGCAGCGCCACCGGACGAGCATCACGCAGAATGCCGACCAGCCGCTCGGCCGGGTGATCCAGCTCCAGGGGCAGGTAGGCGGCGCCGGTCCGCAGCACCGCGAACAGGGCGATCACCGTCTCCGCGGATCGGGGCAGGCCCAGCGCTACAACGGTTTCTGGGCCTGCACCCCGCGCCAGCAGCAGCCGGGCCGTACGGTTGATCGCGACGTCGAGCTCAGCATACGTGAGCTGCTGATCGCCGGAAACGAGGGCCTTTTCGTCGGGGGAACTCGCGGCCCGATCGGCCAGAAGATCGGCGATCGTTTCGTTTCCGATATCGACGCGCAGACCATCTCGATGCTGCTCGACGGCCGCCCGCTCCGTGCTGGACAGCATGTCGTAGGTGCCGATCCGGGCCTCGGGGTCGGTCAGCAGAACGCTCAGCGCCTTCTCCACCCGCCCTAACCAAGCAACCGCTGCATCTTCAGAGACCTTGTGCGACAGCGTGATCCGGAACTTCTCACCCGGGGTGACCACCAGCGTCAGCGGGTAGTGCGTGGCATCCACGTTGCGCAGCGCACGCACGCCGTGGCGGGCACTGAGCTCGGCGATCCGCTGATCGCCGCCCTCCGGCCGGTACACGAAAAGAGTGTCGAACAAAGGACGATGTCCGGCCAGCCGCTGAATCTCACCGAGACCGGTGGTCTCGTAGGGCAACAGCTCCAGACGCTCCTGCTGCACCCGGGACAGCAGGGTCGCACCGCTTTCGCCGGGCTGCAGAACGACCCGCGCGGGAACGGTGTTCAGGAACAGCCCGATCACGTTCTCGACGTCCGGGACCGCGCTCGGACGGCCGGCCACCGACGTCCCGAAAACCACGTCGGAACGACCGGTTCCCGCCGCGAGCGCGAGCGCCCAGACGGTCGACAGGACGGTGTTCGGGGTCACGCCGCTGGCTCGGGCCAGTTCCCGCAGGCGGTTTGACGTCTGCGGGTCCAGGTCGAGATGGAGTTCCGAAACCTGTTGCTGGGCACCTCGGTCGCTGGGTTCGGCGAGGGTGGGTTCGTCCAGTCCGGCCAGGGCAGTGCGCCAGGCCTCGCGGGCCGGTTCCGGGTCGGTCCAGGCCAGCCAGGCGAGCAGGTCGCGGTACGAGCCGCCCGGTTCGGCGGGCACCTGTCCGGCGTAGGTGTCGAACAGGCCCTGCAGGAAGAGCCAGGCCGACCAGCCGTCCCAGATCAGCAGGTGCCGGTGGATCAGGACCCGGTCCCAGCCGGCGCCGCGCAGCACGGTGATCCGGAACAGCGGCGGCGCAGCGAGATCCAGGGGTTTGAGGCGTTCGGTCTGCGTGGTGTGCTCACGTTCGTCCTCGTCGGCGATCTCGATCAGCTCGACCGGGGGTTCGAGGTCTCGGGCGATGAACTGGACCGGGCCGTCGAGGTCTTCGGCGGTGAAGCCAGCTCGCAGGGCCGGGTGGCGGTGCAGCATGATGGCGACGGCGTCACGGAACCGGGGTAGGTCGAGTTCGTGGTTCAGGTCGACGGTTTCCTGGACGGTATAGACGTCGTGCTCGGCGCCGTCGAGTCCGGCGTGGAAGTACAGGCCTTCCTGCAGCGGGGACAGCGGCCAGACCTCGGCCACGTCGACTGCCGTGGTTGAGCGCAGTTGGTGCAGGACCGCCTCGTCGGCGTCCGGCAGGGGTGGGGCATGGTCGACCACGGCTGCGGCACGGGCGGCCACGGCGGCGGGGGTACGGGCGGCGAGCACGTCGGCCGGGCCGATGTCGAGGCCGGCGCGGCGGGCGTGCGAGGAGACGGCGATGGAGGTGATGGAGTCTCCGCCGAGGGCCAGGAAGTCGTCGTCCGGGCTGACCGATTCCCGTTGCAGGACTTGGGCGAACGCGGTGCACAG
Source organism: Kineosporia babensis (assembly GCF_021129305.1). GTDB lineage: Bacteria > Actinomycetota > Actinomycetes > Actinomycetales > Kineosporiaceae > Kineosporia > Kineosporia babensis. The sequence goes on from NZ_JAJOMB010000016.1 coordinate 30,534, forward strand.
CACACGTTCGGCCTCGCTGGAGGGCTCGCGGGTCGGCCCGGCCGGGCGGGCGTCGGGGGCGGGCAGGGCTGCACGGTCGAGTTTTCCGTTGGGGGTCAGGGGGATTTCGTGGAGGACGGTCAGGCTCGCGGGCACCATGGCTTCGGGCAGGCGGGTGGCTAGCTCGGCCAGGAGGTGCGCGGGCTCGGCGATCTTGGGGCGTCCGACGACGTAGGCGGCCAGGTGCGGCGCTGGGCCGTCGTGCCGGAGCACGACGACTGCCTGTGCGACCCCGTCCAGGCATGAGAGTTCGGCTTCGATCTCGCCGAGTTCGATGCGCTGGCCGCGGATCTTGACCTGGCTGTCCTCGCGGCCCAGGTAGTGCAGTTCGCCGTTGTTCCGGCGGACCACGTCTCCCGTGCGGTACAGCCGCTCCCCCGGCGCGCCGAACGGGTCGGCCACGAAACGCTCGGCGGTCAGGCCGGGACGTGCGTGGTAGCCGCGGGCCAGCTGTACGCCGGCCAGATAGAGCTCCCCGGCGACCCCGTCGGGTACGGGCCGCAGGCAGGCGTCGAGGACGTGAGTACGGGTATTGCCGACCGGGCGGCCGATCGGTACGGATGCGCCCGGGTCGGCTGCTACGGGATGCGTGGTGACGTCGACGGCGGCTTCGGTCGGGCCGTACAGGTTGTGCAGGGCGACGCCGGTCAGGGCCCTCCAGCGCCGGGCGGCTGTCGCCGGGAGGGCTTCGCCGGAGCAGAACACCCAACGCAGGGTCTGCGCCCACGTTGGATCGTCGGTGACCTGACTGGCGGCCAGGAAGCCTTCCAGCATCGAGGGCACGAAATGCATGGTGGTGACGTGTTCGCGGGCGATCAGCGCGGCGAGGTACTCCGGGTCGCGGTGTCCCCCTGGCTCGGCGAGCACTACGGCTGCTCCCTGGCTGGGGGCCCAGAAGAACTCCCACACCGACACGTCGAAGCCCGCGGGTGTCTTCTGCAGTACCCGATCGTCCGGGTTTAGGGGGTAGAGCTCCTGCATCCAGTCCAGCCGGTTGCCGATCGCGCGGTGGCTGACCACCACGCCCTTGGGCCGCCCGGTCGAGCCGGACGTGTAGATCAGGTAGGCGGCATCGTCTGGTTGGGGGTCGGGCAGGTTCTCTGGGTGCTTGTGCTCGGCGAGATCCTGCACGAGAAGCTGTTCAGTGTCGGGCACATTGGAGACGGTTCCGGTCACCAGGACGGTGTCGATCCCGGCGTCCTCGATCAGGTACGTCAGCCGGGCGGTGGGCAGGTCCGGATCCAGGGGTAGGTAGGCGGCGCCTGCCCGTAGCACCCCGAACAGAGCGACCATCAGATCGGCTGAGCGGGGTACCGCGACACCGACGACCGGGCCGGTTCCTCGGGCGCGCAGGGCGCCGGCTACGGCGGCGGATCGACGGTCGAGTTCAGCGAAGGTAAGCGTGGCGTCCGGGGCGATCACCGCTGTTGCTGCGGGGTTGATCGCCAGTCCCTCACGGAGTCGCTGCGGCAGGGTCCGCAGGTCCAGGGACCGAACCGGACCCGACGCGTCCTCTGGTGCGGATCGTAGGGGTAGTGCGCCCACAGCCTGTCCGGGGTCGGCGACCAGGGCCTGCAAGAAGCGGCCGTACAGGCTGATCAGGAGGTCGGCCGTGGTGTTCTCGACGCGCGCCCGGTCGAATTTGAGAACGGCGGTGGTGGTCGACCCGGTAGCGATCACCAGAGCGAACGGGTAGTGGACAGCGTCCCTGATCTCGACGTCCCCAATTGGCAGTGCCGTTCCGGCCGGGGCGGCGGGGTAGTTCTCGACAACGACGATCGAGTCGAACAGCCCTCCGCGGCCCCGCTGCAGATCCGCCAGCCGGACCTGGGGGTGGTCCAGGACCGCGGTCCGGCCGGTCTGCATCCGGCGCAGCGGTACGGAGAGCGCTTCGCCGGGGGCCCAGCTCATCCGGACCGGCAGGGTGTTGATGAACAACCCGACCGCGTCCTCGATCCCTTCCACCGGAGCGTCCCGGCCTGAGACGGTGCTGCCAATCAGGACGTCCTGGCTGCCGGTGATCGCTCCGACGGTCAGCGCCCAGGCCGCATGCAACACGGTCGACGGGGTAACGCCCTGCGCCCGCGCCGCCTGCTCCAGCGCTGTTGTCGCGGCTTTGTCGAGGGTGTGGGTGCGGTGGGCATGAGGGCGCTTGAGCCCCTGCTGCTGTTCCTCGGCCTGCTTGAAGGCGTTCAGGAGGAGAACCGGTTCCGCGCCGGCCAGTTCTGCTTCCCAGACGGCCTGGGCCTGCTCGCGAGAAGTTTCCAGGGAGATCAGGTGGGTGAACCAGGAACGCAGACGGGTGGTCTGCCCTTGGTCGGGGTTGAGTGATGTTCCGTCAAGTCGCGCGGCGTAGGCATCTTGCAGGTGCCCGATCAGCACGGCTACCGACCAGCCGTCCAGCACCGCATGCTGGAACGTCAGAGCCAGCCGCACGCGTCCTTTGTTCTGCAGGAGGGCTGCCCGCAGGAGCGGAGGCCTGGACAGATCGAACGGGCGGGCGCGCTCGGCGTCCAGGATCTCGGTGGCTTCGTCCGAGTCGTGTTCGGACCACGGCAGGACTGCCCGGGCCGCGATGGCCTGGACGACCCGGCCGTCCTCCCGCTGGGCGAATCCGGCCCGCAACTGGGGGTGAAGATCCAGCAGGTCCTGCAGGGCGGCGCGCAGAACCTGGCGGTCCACGTCCTCCGGCAGATCCAGCACTTCCTGCACCACGTACGAGGTGTCTTCCGGATCCACGACCGCGTGGAAGTAGAAGCCTTCCTGCAGCGGCGAGACCGGCCCGGCCAGCACCAGGCCGTCCAGAGCCCCCAACGTCTGGCGGGCCACCTCGTCCAGCTCGACCGGCGAGCCGGCCTCGTCCTGCCGATAGACCGTGGCGACCTGCGCCAGCTCCTGCACCGTGCGATGGGTGAACACCTGCCGCAGGGTGAGCGCCAGCCCGGCCTCCCGGGCCCGCACCGCCAGCCGGATCGACAGCACCGAGTCCCCGCCCAAGGCGAAGAAGTCGTCGTCGATCCCGATTCCCGGCACGCCGAGCACCTCCGAGACCAGCGTGCACAGCAGCTCCTGCCGCGCAGTCTGAGCCCGGGTCCCGCGCACCTGCGCCGACAGGTCCGGAGCGGGCAGCGCTGCGCGGTCGGTCTTGCCGTTGGCCAGGAGCGGAACCCGATGCAGGGGCACCAGCGCGGCCGGGACCATCCACTCCGGCAACTGGGTGCGCAGGTATTCGCGCAATGAGCCGAGCAGAACGTCGATGTCCCGGAACGGCGCCGGGCCATGGGTCAGCTCCGATGCGCCGATCGGCCGGTACAGCGGGCTGGCCTTCACACCGGGACGTATGAACAGCAGCTCCACGGTTGGTTCCGTGCCCCACGTCCCGTGTGCGACATACCCCAGCGATTCACCCAGGCGCAGGAGCTCCTCCGGGTCTGCGCCGTCCGGGCCTTGCTCTTCGCCGTCGATCCGGGCCAGCACCGCGCGGTCGACAGCTGAGCGCAGGTCGGGGATACCGATGACCCGTAGCGCTGGCGGCTGCTCGCTCAGCGCCTGACGGAGCTCGGCGGTATTCGTCCAGACCAGCTCGGTCTGCTCGGTCTGCTCGGTCTGTTCGGTCTGTTCGGTCTGTGTGGCGGCCCGGAGGACGACGTCGTAGCGGTAGCGGCTCAGCTCGTTGTGAGCGGTGGCTCGCTTGATCCGGATGTCGGAGCCGCTCACCCCCTCCAGAGAACTGAAGAAGTCCGGATGGCAGAGCAGCTCGCCTTCCCAGGCGAGCGCGGCATCCAGTTGTTCACGAGAGACGCCGGGGTTGCGGGCCTCGAGAACAGCGGCCCGGAACGTCCGCAGCAGCCCGGCGTGGCGCACGTCGCCGACGAAGATCGCTCCGCCCGGCGCCAGCAGCTGCGCCGAGCGGTGAATCACGTCGGCCAGGTAGTCCGGGCCGGGGAAATACTGCGCCACCGAGTTGATCACGATCGTGTCGAACGGGCCTTCCAGACCCTCGAGTTCGTGCGCAGCTCTCGCCCGAAGCTCGACCCGTTCGTTCAGCTCCGGCTGGTTCGCCACCCACCGGCCCAGGGCGGCAATGGCCTCGGCCGAGACATCGGTGCCGACGTAGCGCGGGCACTGCGGTGCCAGTTCGGCCAGCAGCAGGCCGTTGCCGACGCCCAGCTCCAGGACCCGCCCCGGCCCGAGCTCGCGAATCTGGGCCACCGTGGTGTCCCGCCAGGCCCGCATGTCCTCCCGCGGGATCGCCGTGCCGTCGTAGGTGGAGTTCCAGCCCGCGAACCCGCCCTCGTGCCCGTGCGGATCGCCGTCCTCGGCCGAGGTGGCCGCGTACAGCAACTCGTGGACGTCCTTCCACTCGGCCACCTGCTGCTCGGCCTGGGTTTCGCCCCTGTCCGTAGCCGGCACCACCCAGGCCGTCAGTCGCCGCTCACCTGCAGCAGGCTCATGTACACCGACGATCGCCTCACCGACGAACGGATGCGCCCGGAGCACCGACTCGATCTCTCCCGGCTCGATCCGGTAGCCGCGCACCTTGAGCTGATCGTCGATGCGGCCGAGGAACTCCAACTCGCCGTGGGCGTCCACACGGACCAGGTCGCCGGTACGGTACAGCCTTTCGCCGGGTGCCCCGAACGGGTCGGCGACGAAACGCTCGGCGCTGGCTCCCGGCCGGTTCAGGTAGCCGCGGGCCAGGCCCGGACCACCCAGGTACAGCTCGCCTTCCGCGCACGGACGCAGGTCCGGGCCGAGAACGTACGCCGTGGTCATCGGGTCCGGCACACCGATCGGCACCGTCGCACTTGTCCGGTCGGGGTCGCACTCCCCCAGGGTCGAGTTCACCGTCGCCTCGGTCGGGCCGTAGGCGTTGAACATGCGGCGTCCGCGTCCCCATCGGGCCACTAGCTCCGGCGAGACCCGTTCCGTCCCGGCCAGCAGAACCGCCTTGGGAAGCTCAATCTCCGGCGGCAGCGCTGCGAGCAGGGTCGGGGGCAGGATCATGACCGTAACGTCGTGCTCGCGGGCGTACTGGGCGAATTCCTCGGTGGGAAGCCGAAGCTCGGCCGGAACCACGATCAGGCGCCCGCCGGACAGCAGGGCCATGCACAGTTCCCAGAAGGCCACGTCGAAGCCGGTGGAGGCGAACCCGAGAATCCGGGCGTCCGCGTCCACCCTCAGCCGTTCGGACTGCGTCGCGATCAGTTGGAGTACGCCAGTGTGAGTCAGCACCACCCCCTTGGGACGGCCGGTGGAACCGGACGTGTGAATGATGTACGCCGCCGTCCGGACATCGATGTCTGGCAACGCAGACGGCTTCGCTGCCGCGATCGTCCGTTGGTCGTCCTCTTTGTCGAGAAGCACCTGGGCGGCCTGCGGAGACAGGGGCAGCTGGCCCACCAGTTCTGTTGTGCTGATGGCGATCACGGGTCGGGCGTCCTCGAGGACCAGCCGGGTCCGGGCGGACGGCTGATCCGGGTCGATCGGCAGATAGGCCGCGCCCGCCCGCAGGATCGCCACCTGCGCGACGATCAGATCGATCCCGCGGGGAAGGGCCAGCGCCACCAGGCGTTCCGGGCCGGCGCCCCGCTCCCGCAGCACCGTCGCCAGCCGTCCCGCCCGATCGTCGAGTTCGGCGTAGGTGAGCTGTTCGTCCCGGCAGACCACCGCGATCTTGCCGGGGTTCTCGGCAACCCGTCGGGCGAACAGGTGTGGCCAGGTCCGGGCCGCGTCCTGCGTCGAGTCGGACGTGCGGGCGGACGGGGACGACGGCGTACTGGTCACAGCGACAGGCTCCTCGGGCAAGAACTGGTGAACAGCGAACTCAGTGTTCTCAGCGGTCCTGCAGGCTGCGTGGACGCAGGTCGGTCCAGTGGTTCTCGATGTGCTCCAGGCACGCAGCCCGCTGCGCCGGCCCGTGCTCGATGTTCCAGCCTGCTGGTACTTCGGCGAAGACGGGCCACAACGAGTACTGGCCTTCCTCGTTCACCAGTGCGTAGAACGTGCCGTCAGGGTCGTCAAACGGGTTGGTGGACATCAGACTCCAGGTAGTTCGGAGGTCCCTAGACCTCGGCCAGAGAGCGCACGATCTCTCCGGAACGGACGGCGACGTTGGACAGCAGGGTGGAGGAGATGCCGTGGGTGTGCTCGGTGGCGCCCTGCAGGTAGATCCCCGCTCTGACTGGCGTTTGGCCGATCGTCGTGGTGGCGAGTCGGTAGTCCCGCTGTACGGCCGGCCGCCCCTGATCATCACGGACCACGGCTGCGGCCAGGCCGTCGTCGAGCAGTTCCAGCGGATCGTCGACCCGGTACCCGGTGGCGTACACCACCGCGTCCACCATGATCACCTCGCGACTGCCGTCCAGGTTCGACTGAACACTGAGTTTCACCTGGTCGCCGGCCTCGACCACCTCCACCACCTCGGAGACGTTGTGGAACTTCAGCCGCTCGGCGCCGGCCACTCGCTCGTCGTAGTGGGTGCGGTAGAGCTTCTCGATCAGGTCGGAGTCGACCACGGAGTAGTTGGTGTTGCTGTGATAACCCACGATCCGGCCCTTGACCTCGTCCGGAGCGGTGAAGAACTGGTCCACGGCCGGCGGGTCGAATATGCGGTTGGCGAAAGAACTGTCGTCCGCCGGGCTGTAGCCGTACCGGGCGAACACCGCGTGCACCTCGGCCTCCGGGAAGGTCCGGTGCAGGTGCTCGGCGGTCTCGGCCGCGCTCTGCCCGGCACCCACCACCGCGAACCGCCGTGGGTTCGTCCCCGCCAGTTCGCCGGTACGGAACAACAGGTCGCGGTTGTGCCAGATCCGGCTGCTCATCGTCACCCCGGCAGGCATCACCGGGACGAGACCGCAGGCCAGGACCACGTTTCGGGCCCGCAGACGCTCCACCTGACCGCCGCTGCGCAGCAGGACGTCCAGGGCCTGGACCGTGCCGTCCCCGTGGACCGGCACGACCTCCAGCACCTCACGCCCATAACGGACGTCGACGCTCTCGGCCGCCAGTTTCTCCACCCGCCCGGCGGCCCACTCCAGGTAGTCGTGGAACTCCCGGCGAGTCGGGTAGCTGGAACGGTAATTGATGAAGTCGGCGAGCCGGTCGTGCTCGTGCAGGTAGGCCAGGAAAGAGAACTGGCTGGACGGATTTCGCAGCGTCGCCAGATCTTTCAGGTAGTGGACCTGCATCGTGGCGCCCTCCAGGAGCATGCCGCGATGCCATCCGAACCGGTCCTGGCGCTCGGCGAAGGCAGCGCTCAGCCGCTGCTCGGCCGACGCCGTGGCGTTGTGCTCGTGGATGGCGATCGCGGTGCCCAGGTTGGAGGGACCGAACCCGACCCCGACGACATCCAGAGGTTTTTGTCCGCTTTTTTGCGCTTCGGTAGACATCGAGTGAAAAGTAACCCGGCGACTACGCTCCGGCCATGGGGGCCGCGACATCTGTCCTCCACGCGATATCGACCCCGCCGGCCTCCCCGTACGGCACTGCATCGGCACGGCAACAGGGGTGGCCGAGGCCGGGCGTTCATGGACAGATGGGCGGGCAGCACCGATCATGTCGCGAGGTCCGCAACCGAAAACCACTGTCCCCTGGAGGACTTGTGCGCATCGTCATGTTCGGATACCAGACCTGGGGCCACCGCACCCTGTCCGCCCTGCTGACCTCCGGCCACGAAGTCGTCCTCGTCGTCACCCATCCGCGCAGCGAGCACGCCTACGAAAAGATCTGGGACGACAACGTTGCCGACCTGGCCACCCAGAACGGCATCCCCGTCGTCCTGCGAAACCGCCCGGACGACGACCTCTTCGAGCAGTTGCAGACGATCCGGCCGGACCTGATCGTGGCCAACAACTGGCGCACCTACCTGCCCGAGCAGATCTGGTCGCTACCGGCCCACGGCACCCTCAACGTCCACGACTCGCTGCTGCCCGCCTACGCCGGCTTCTCCCCGCTGATCTGGGCTTTGATCAACGGCGAACCCGAGGTCGGCGTGACCGCCCACATGATGGACCAGACCCTGGACGCCGGGCCGATCGTCGTGCAGAAGGCCGTATCGGTCGGCCCCCGCGACACCACCACCGACCTGTTCCACAAGACCCTCGAACTGATCGAGCCGATCCTGCTGGAAAGCCTGGAGGCGATCGCCGCCGGACGCACCGACTTCATCGCCCAGGACCGCTCCCGGGCCAGCTTCTTCCACAAGCGCTCGGACCGCGACAGCCGCATCGACTGGACCTGGTCGGCCGACGAACTCGACCGGCTGGTGCGGGCCCTGAGCGACCCCTACCCCAGTGCCTACTGCTTCTACCAGGGCGAACGTCTGCGCATCACCGGCGCCCGGGTCTCCACCAACACCTACGGCGGTACTCCTGGGCGGATCTTCTACCGAGAGGACGACGGCGTGGTGATCGTGGCCGGCACCAACGCCCGGCGGGGCACCGAGCACGGCCTGTGCCTGGTGCGGGTGCGCACCGAGGACGGCACCGACCATCTGGCCAGCGACTTCTTCAGCAAGATGGGCGGCTACCTGGACTAGCCGATTCCTGGAGACGACTCACTCAAGTGGGCTAGGGGCAGCGCCGACCACCTACCTGGTTCCAGCATTCGAGGAGACATCATGCACGGTCGGCTTGCTCTGGCCATCGCCGCCAAGGAGCTTCTCCATCCCCAGCCGGGTGGCTGACCAAGCCCAGAGGCAAGCGCCTCCGTCACCGGACCGCTGAATGGGAACGGGCAAACACCGCCGCTGACCGGAACCTGCAGTGCCTGACGCACCCTCCTGCACCAGGCGAAAGACCGGACCAGGCCCCTGGCCACTTGCCGGGCACCGGCTCCGTCGTTCAGTCAGTGGTCGTGAGACACCGCCGCCGCTGCGGCCGATGAGGGAGCGGCCACCATAACGTTCGGGCATGACGGACTACAGCGGTCGCCAGGATCAGGACTCCTCACCCGAGGGATCTTCCGTCCCCCGGGTGACGTGCTGCCTGTGCCGACGGCTGATTCCCCCGGCGCAAGAGGTCTTCGCGCTGGATCCCGAGTGGCAGCGCCGTTTTCCGGCCATGGTCGGCGTGCTGGCCTGCGAGGAATGTGTGCTCGAGACCGAGTGGCAATGCCAGGACGAGACCGGCGAGTACGTAGCCGGCCACATCCCCGCTCGCGATCTGCCTGCGCAGGCCCAGGACGTGGACTCGTGGAGTCACCTGCCCGCCCAGGGCAGCCAGACCGCCATGCTGCAGCAGCACATGAACCCAGACCCGCAACCGACAACCGCGGTCCCGTCGAAACTGGTGACCACCAGAGTCGGCCTGACCGAGCAGCGCACAGAGCTGATGGGGCTGATCGACTCCTGGCAGACCACCCGGCTCTCCCGTTCCCGGACAGCGAAGTAGGTCGAACCCCTTCTACCTGAGCGTCGACCTCAGTCGTTGCCGACGGCGAAACGATGCACGCTGCGGATCGTCGCGAAGAACTCCTCCGGGATGGCGGCCCGGAACATCAGGTCGGCGGCGTGGGTGAAGCCGGGCACCGTCCGGACCGACGACTCGACCCCGGCCTCGAGCAGACGCCGGTGGTAGGCCAGCCCTTCGTCGCGCAGCAGATCGAGCTCGTTGACCGACATGGCGTGCGGCGGCAATCCTGACAGGTCCTCGACCGTGGCGTGATACGGCCAGCACAGCGGGTCCTCGGCGTGCTGGGCACCCGGATCGTAGACCTCGGCCATCATCGACGAGCCGTGACATGTGTTCATGTAGCCGTCGTTCTCCACCGTCGAGGGCAGAACCTCCCGGCGTTCCTGCTCGTCGCGTCCCCACTGGCCGTAGATGAAAGGACAGAGAACGTACACACCGTCGACGGCAGCCAGCCGCCCCGTACGCTTCGCACGGATCGTGGTGGCCAGGGCCAGATTGGCCCCGCCCGACTCCCCCGCTACGATCAGCCGTGAAATCCCCAATGAAGAACGGTTTTCGTGGACCCAGTCCAGAGCGGCGGCGCAGTCGTCGAGCCCGGCCGGGAACGGATGCGGCCCGAGCGCCCCGGCCCCGTTGCGAAACTCGGGGGTGATCACGATCAGACCGGTCGCAGCGAGCTCGTCAGCCAGCCGGACGTAGATCGGGTCGGACGCCTTCAGCATCACCATGCCGCCGCCGTGCAGGTAGAGCAACGCGGGAAGATCCTGCGAAACGCCGCCAGGACGCGTGATGTACAGCGAGATCTCGTTGCCGTCCGAGCCGACGATCGTCTCGGTGTGATGCTGTAGCCCTGGAACCGAATCCAGACCGTCCAGAATCAGGTCGAAGAACTGCGCATTACCGTCTTCAGCGGCCTGGACATACTCCAGCAACTGCTCGCGCGGAGCATCGGGCCCGAACGATGCCGGCTGCGCGTTCTGGTCCAGCCCATACTGTCCCAGTAGACGCGCCAGCCGGACGTCCGTGCGCGGGTCGGTCTTCAGATTGCGGTCCGGGTCGCCCAGACGCCCGGGCTGGTCAACGTTCCCTGCCATGACTGCACAACCTTCCGACGACACCGGATACCCACCTGCTTCGGCGGGGACGAACGGGACGAACCTACCAAGCCGCTCGCCCGACATCACCTTCAGCGGGAAGGCTGGATCTCAAGTGCAGTTGAGCATCTAGTCTCCCTCGCATGAGCAATCCGAGCCCCACCGGTCCGGGCGCCGGAATGCACGCCGGGAGAGGCCGGCCGCGCCCCTTGGCGAAATTCGGACCAGCACAGAGGTTTACGTCGCCGTGAGCATGGAAATGGCAGCTTGGTCGACGATCGCCGGTGCCCGGTCGGCCCGTGAACGGCAACCGTTCCGGCCCGGCACGGTGCGCCGGGTCATCGCCATGGCCCGCGAGCGCTCGCGGCTGTTCGCTCTGTTCGTGGTGGGCAGTGCGGTGACGGCCGTGCTTTCGGTGGTGACCCCGCTCCTGGCCGGCCGGGTCGTGGACGCGATCGGAGAGGGTGATCGGGGCGCGGTCGTGCGGCTGGCGTTGTTCATTGCGTTCATCGCGGTGGCGGAGGCCGTCCTGGGTGTGGCGGTTCGCCGGCTGTCGGCGCGGCTGGGCGAGGACTTGATCCTGGATCTGCGCACTCGGGTGTTCGACCACGTGCAGCGCATGCCGTTGGCCTTCTTCAACCGGACCCGAACCGGTGCTCTGGTCAGCCGGCTGAACAACGATGTGCTGGGCGCCCAGCGGGCCTTCAGCGACACCTTGTCGGGCATCGTCAGCAATCTGATCGCGGTTGCCCTGACCGGTGCGGTGATGATCGGGATCTCGTGGCCGGTGACGCTGATGGCCTTGGTCCTGCTGCCCGTCTTCGTCGTTCCGGTTCGGGTCATGGGCCGTCGTCTGGCCCTGCTGTCCCAGGACGCCGCCCAGCTGGACGCGGCGATGATGACCCGCAGCACCGAGCGCTTCTCGGCCAGTGGGGCCGCCCTGACCAAGCTCTACGGCCGCCCCGAGGACGAATCCCGCTCTTTCGCCGAGGCGGCGGGCCGGGTGCGGGACATCGGGGTTCGTACGGCGGTGCTGCAGACGGTGCTCATCACCTCGCTCACCCTGGCCTCCGCTCTGGCTCTGGCGTTGGTGTACGGGGTCGGTGGGGTGGCAGCGGTGGCCGGGGACCTGGAGACCGGCAGCATCGTGTCTCTGGCCCTGCTGCTGACCAGGCTGTACGCGCCGCTGACGGCCCTGGCCAGCGCCCGCATCGACATCATGGGAGCGCTCGTCAGTTTCGACCGGGTGTTCGAGGTACTGGACCTGGTCCCGCTGATCCAGGAGGCCCCGGACGCACGTCCGGTGCCCGAAGGCCCTGCGAGCGTCGAGTTCCGCGATGTGCGTTTCGCCTACCCCAGCGCGGCGGAGGTATCGCTCGCCTCACTCGAAGATGTCGCGACGCTGGAGACCCGAGGTGGGGCAGAGATCATCCATGACGTCTCCTTCCGGGTTGAGCCCGGTCAGGTGGTCGCTCTGGTGGGCTCGTCCGGGGCCGGTAAGTCGACGCTGGCGAACCTGCTCGCCCGACTGTACGACGTCAGTTCCGGGCAGGTTCTGGTCGGCGGGACCGATGTGCGCCGGCTGCAGGCGGAATCGCTGCGACGCACCGTCGGCGTGGTGAGCCAGGACGGTCACCTGTTCCACGAGTCACTACGCTCCAACCTGCTGTTGGCCCGGCCCGGGGCCAGCGACGAGGAGCTGCTCGACGCCCTGCGGCGCAGCCGGCTGGCCGACGTGATCGCCGGCCTTCCCGAGGGTCTGGACACGGTGGTGGGCGAGCGGGGTTACCGGTTCTCCGGCGGGGAAAGGCAGCGGCTGACCATCGCCCGGCTGCTGCTGGCGCAGCCTCGGATCGTGGTATTGGACGAGGCCACCGCGCATCTGGACTCAGCCTCGGAGGCGGCCGTCCAGGCCGCCCTGGACGAGGCTCTCGAGGGCCGTACCGCCATCGTCATCGCGCACCGTCTGTCCACCATCCGCTCGGCGGACCAGATCCTGGTGCTGGAGGCCGGCCGTGTGGTGGAGCGCGGCACGAACGAGGAACTGCTGGCCTTGGGCGGACGCTACGCCGGACTGCACCACACTCAGTTCGCAACAGCAGGTTGAGACCGCGCGATCACTCATTCTCGAAATTGCGGAAGACCCCCTGCTCGTCGACCGCAGTAGCGAATTCCCCAAGATCCATGTTCGCGACAGACAGGTTGGCAGCGATCGCTCCCACACCGGGTGCGGTGGACCGGAAGACCCCGCCCCGCTGCGGCCAACCGTTCTCCCAACCGCGACCTCCGGCGGCCGTCTCCTCGTCCCAGTAGCCGTGTTCTCGCAGGAACGCTTCCCGTTCCTCGTCGCTCTCCTCCAGACTGACCACCAGCAACAGACGCTCAGGGTCGGCCATGGTCACCGAGTCGGCCAGCACCACGATCTGGTGCGGGTAGTCCGCCGGTGCCATGGCCAGGAACTGCTCCGGGCCCAGCCCGTCATAGGCCGGGTCGTCGATGATCTCGACGTAGATGTCGAACTCGTCGTCCCACTTCTGGGCCAGGTCTGCCTGGACAGCGGCCCAGGCCGAGGGGTCGGAGAAGTCGGTACGGATGACCAGGTGGTCCTCGGTGATGGGAAGCATAGGCATCATTGTCTCCGGTCGTGCCTCTGCTCGCGGAGGTGATCCGGCGTAACCCAGAGATCCCTGAGGCTGCCTTGTGCCCATGGACGCTGGCCGTAGCCCACAGTCATGCTCGGGCTACGGAAGTTGCTTCGGTGAGCGACGGGGGCGCGGGACGAGGAAGGCCAAGCGCGTTCGCGGCGCGTACCCCACCATTCGCTCGCCCGTCGAAGAGGTGCCGTAAGGAAGGCGGGGACGCGGGATGACGAAGCGAACGAGCGAGTCGGGGGCGGGCGGTTCGCCCGGCTGCTGGCCGTAGGCAGTGTTTCCTGACTCGTTCGGCATCGCTGTCCCATCACGGTGTGGGGCGCCGAAGCGGACCGACTGGGCTTCCCCCGTGGAAGTCCGGCCGGCGTCTGCTTCGGCGTCCGATCGGGTTACTGGAGCTAAACCCTGACAAATGATCCGACTCCCTGACTACCTGTCATGGTGGAAGGCGTTTTATGACAGGTTTCGTGGGGGTTTTCCCTCATGATGAAGTTTCTACTTCTCAGTAGGCTGGCTCGGTGGTCGAGGCAGGGAACGAACCATCACAGGACGGACGGGGACGGCCCGGCATCACCCGCTGGCTGCTGGTCCAGCAGATCCAGGAGTACCGTCTCCGGGCCGGGCTGACGTACCGGCAGATGGCAGGCGTCGGTCTGGGTTCGGAGTCACGGTGGAACCGGATCGAGGGCAACAAGGGTGGTTTCGCCCTGCGCCCCGGCGATATTCAGCAGATGCGCAAGGCCTTTCGGCTCTCGGACGTGGAGGCCGACGAGCTGGAGGACATGCGGGCCCGGGCCAGTGCGGAGGTCGACTCCCAGGTTCCCTCCGTGCAGCCGACGTTTCGCGAGTATCTGGCCTTCGAGCGGCATGCCGTGGGGGTGGACTCGCTCGGCGGGATGCACGGACTGATCCAGACTCCTCGGTACGCAGCGGCGACCGCGCGTCTGGACGGAGCCCACGGAGCCGCGGCTGATGTGGTCGTGGCCCTGCGCATGGAGCGCCAGCGCCTGACCCTGGGACGCGCGAAGGTACGCGTAGCACTGGACGAGGAAGTCCTCCTGCGGCAGGTCGAGTCCAAAGAGGTCATGGACGAACTCAAGAACCACCTGCTGCGCCTGGTTCGGGAGGAGTACGCGCAGATCCGCGTCCACCCGATCGCCTTGGGAGCCCATTCCGCGGTGCGGGGTGCCGCGACGATCCTGCGGTTCACCGCCGGGGGCCAGTCCCGGGCCATCGTCTACACCGAGAGCTGGGTGGGCGGCGCCCACACCGACGACCACCAGGTGGTGGCGAGCATGACCGACAAGTTCCAGAGCGTTTTCGACAGCTCAACACCGATCGAGGAGTACCTGTGAGCGCCACCGACGGCAACGACCTGCGCACCGGCGAGGTCCCCGACATCGACTTCCACAAGTCGACTTTCAGCGAGCAGGGAGCGTGCGTCGAGGTCGGGCGCAGCGGCGGCATGGTCCATGTGCGCGACACCAAGAACCGCGCCCTCGGCACCCTCAGCTTCACCATTCCGGAATGGCGCGCCTTTGTTCAGGGTGTCCAGGCCCGCGAGTTCGACGACGAGGCCATGATGTGAACTGATGTCGTTGGTCGGCCCCGCCATCGGCCGCGGAGATGCCGCCCAAGCACAGGTCACACGCCCGGCCCAGAACCTCCGGCACGAACCCGGATCCCCGGGATCCGGCCGTGGCCGGCGGCCCCATCACCTTCGTCGGAGCAAGCGGTCCCCGGTTTCACGAGGTGGCTGCGGTCCGCACGACAAGGTTCTCCGCGGCCCGCCGCGCGGTGCGACGGGCCCGGGCGCCGTTGGTGTCCACGGTCAGCACCTGGGCCACCCGGTCAAGGTTGCCCTGTCCGCTCCCGACCCACTGACCGGTTTTCACCAGGAACTGGGCGTCCACGACGCCCGGCATCTGCCTGACCTCCTCCAGCCCGGTGGTTTCGAGTACCTCGCCCTCGGGCGCCAGGACGAATGCCGTCGCCGCGGCGCGGGCCGGAACCGGGGCTGTGGTGAGGGGTTCGAGTGTTCCGGCGGCCCAGGCCACGGCCGCGGCGTCCAAGGCGAAACCGGTGCTCAGAGCGACCAGGTCGACGATCCGGCCGCCGCCGGGACGGTCGTGGGACTCGATCAGGGCCGGCCCTGTGGCTGTCAGGCGCATCTCGGTGTGGCTGGGCCCGTCGGTGAGCCCGACAGCGTCCAGGATCCGTTGCACTGCCTCGCCCAGGGCTGCGCTGTGTTCGGCCGGAAGGCGGGCGGGAAAGACGTGCCCGGTCTCGACGAAACCAGCTCCAGTGGTCTTCTCGGTGATACCGAGCACCACGTGACGGCCAGCGAAGGAGAACGCCTCCACGGAGTACTCCGGACCGTCCAGATATTCTTCGACCAGAAGGCCGCGAAGGTGCAACTGGGCGGGCCCGGTCCGGCTCTGGAGCTCTTCGTGCCGACGGGCGGCCTCAAGCAGGCCGGTAGGGTCGCTGACCAGGTGCACCCCGATCCCGGCGGCCCCGTTCACGGGTTTGAGAACCACCGGATACCCGATCTTCTGGGCCACTTCCGGCAGTTCGTCGGCACTGTGCACGACTGCGGCACGCACCGGCACCAGGCCGGGTACGGAGGCCAGCGCCTGACGCATCGCCCCCTTGTCGCGCAGCAGCTGCGAGACCGCGGGGCCATGACCGGGCAGTGCCAGGCGTTCGCGCTGGCGGGCAGCGGGAACCAGGCCCGACTCGGTCAGCGAGATCACTCTCGCCAGGCCCCGGCCGGCCGCCAGGCGGTCCATCTCCGCGTCGAACGCGAGGTCGTCGGTATAGTCGACGACCAGCTCGCTTGCCTTCTCCGCCCGATCCGGGTGCTGGACATCGACGATGTCGATCCCCAGATGCCGGACCGCGGCCAGCGTCACCGGTGCTGCTCCCAGCACGACGGTCGGCGCCGGGCTCATGCCGGTCCCGTCTGCGCGTGCAGGATCTCGATGACGATCTCCTCGTCGCGACCGGTCGCCCCGGCGCGCAGGGTGCCGTCCGGGGCCCAGACCCCGGTGCCGCCGCTGGAGCGTTCCCCGACCGGGTGCCCTCCGAGATTGGCGGCCACCGACCACATCCCGTTGTCGCGGGCGCGCGCGGCCATCCGGTCGGCCATCTTGCGTTCCTCTCCTGCCGTGTAAAGCACCGAGGCCACGTACACCTGGGCCCCGGCTGTCCCGGCCGCACCGGCGTGCTCGGGCACGCTGGTGTCGAAACACACAGCCAGGGCGATCTTCCAGTCGGCGACGGCCAGAACGACGGGACCGGCACCGGGTTCGACAAGGTCGTTCTCGGCTCCGTGCAGATACGTCTTGGGAGCCACCACATCGGGGCCGATGCCGGTCAGCACCAGAGAGGCGATGTGGCGGCGGCCCTTGACCTCGACCGGCGCGCCCAGGACCACGCAGGCGCCTCGGGCGGCCACGGCTTCGCGGATCGGGTCCAGACGCTCGTCCCCGGGGCGGAACCACGCCCGGGGATCGTTCTTCAGCAGGTCCAGGTCGTAACCGGTCAGGGACAGCTCCGGGAACACCACCAGGTCAGCCTCGGGCACCTGGGCCAGAAGATACTCAGCCCGGGCCAGGTTCTCGACGACATCGCCGGTCACGGGGACGGACTGCACAGCGGCGACGGTCAGCGGCGGGGTCATGAGCCCATCACCGCCCGGAGGACAAAGAACACGACGGTCCCGGCCAGCGCCGACAGCAGCAGGTGCCGGCTGGTGTAGGCGACGACGACGATCACCAGGGCACCGGCCAGGTAAGGGCCCAGCACCGTGAGCCGGTCCCCGTCCCCGGTGGGGGTCAGCACCGGTGGCACGGCCAGGGCGGCCAGCACCGCGACCGGCGCGTAGCCGAGCAGGTCCTTGGCCGTGGCGGACGGTTTGCGGTCCTGCAGCACGACGAACGGCAGGTACCGGGGCAGGAACGCCGCGAGCCCGACCAGGGCGATCATGACGACAGCGGACATCAGTTCTCCTCCATGGGCGTTACGGCAGAGCTTGTTCCGGCCTCGCGGCGGCCGGCCAGCAGATCCCACAGACCGCCGGTGGCGACACCGGCCACGACGGCCACGACGATTCCCAGGTTGTAGGGAAGGGTCGCGGCGGCCAGGACGGTGATTCCCGACACGACGGCGATGGCGAGCAATTTGCGGCTGGTGACCGACAGGACGAGCATGGCCACGAACATCGCCGCCATCGGGAAGTCCAGTCCCCGTGAGCGCAGGTCCGGGACGAGTGAGCCCAGGACCGCCCCGATGGCGGTGCAGGTCATCCAGACTCCGTACATCAGGCTGGATGCTCCGAGGAAGTACCAGTGCTTGTGGCTGTTGAGCGTGCCGTCCCGGAGCTTGTCGATGGCCGCGAAGAAGATGGCGTCGATCAGGCCGAAGGCCACGAGTGCCTTCAGGCCGCGGGGTACGTCCTCGAAGTGCTCGCGCAGCACGGTGGCGTAGATGAGCATGCGCAGACCCAGGACCAGGGTGGTGAGGAAGAGGGTCACCAGGCTGGCGCCCTGAAGTACCAGGGAGAACGCTACGAACTGGGCGGTCCCGGAGTTCGCGGCCATGGCCAGGCCGAGGGTCTCCAGGGCGCTCAGGCCGCTGGCCGGGCCGAGAGCCCCTCCCGCCAGTGACATCGGGATGATGCTCACGAGGAAGGGCAGCATGGCCCGCGCACCTTCGAGGTAGCGGTCCTTCGCCGTGAGCTGACGGAGCGGTTCCAGGTTGGGTGTGCTCGGGCGGGTTTCACTGTTCTCGGTGGTCATTTCGTCAGTTCCTGATCGTGCAGGCGTTCGAGGACGAGGGCGGCTGCGGCGTCCGGTTCGCTCTCGCAGAAATAGTGCCCCCCGGTCGGGATGGTCAGAACCTGCGGGTCGCTGCCGGTCACGGCCCAGGCGCTGACGTCGGGGCCGTTCGCGGTCAGCGGGTCGTCGTCGGCCAGGACCAGAGTCAGAGGGGTCTCCAGGTGCGGGCCGTGGCCTTCGGCGACGTCGGCGAGGTAGCTGTTGGCGGCGATCGAGTCGTGCCGGAAGACACGGGCGAGGTAGGCGCCGACCTGAGGGCCGGCGGTGAGGGCCGCCATCAGTCCGGTCTCCTCCCCCAGCCAGCGCACCACATCCTGGTCGCTCATGGCCCGGGCCTCGGCGATGCCGGCCCGGGCCGAGGAGGCCGGGTACAAGAGCTTGGCGCCGATGAACAGGTGCCTGACGCCGTCGCTGTCCTTCTCCAGCAGGTGGGCCGTGCGCAGGGCGAGGGCAGATCCGACGCAGTGCCCCCACAGAGCCACCGGGGTGGGGATGGTCTCCTCGATCTCGGTGACGAGGGCGTCGGCGATCTGTTCGAGAGACTTCAGGGCGGAGGCGTTCTCGGAGATGTCGTGGCCGGGCAGGGCCACGGAGTACACGGCCACACGTGGGTCCTGCCGGTGCAGCGCCTGCCCGAACGCGTCGAAGATCGTGGCACCGCCACCGGCATAGGGGAAGCAGATCAGGGTCACACCGGCCCTGACCGGGTCGCCGGCGACCAGGTGCAGCAGGGGGCCGGAGGTGGCAGCAGGCGTGGACGTGGACAGGGATGCGGTGACCTTCTTCTCGGCCACCCGGCTGAGGTCTTCCAGCCGGCTGTTGCGCATGATGTCGGCAATGCTGACCAGGCCTGCGAGTTCGACGGCCAGGCGCATGGCGGACAGAGACGTGCCGCCCCGCAGGAAGAAGTTGTCGTCCAGCCCGATGGCGGTTTCGCCCTCGCCCAGAACCTCTTTCCAGGCCTCGGCGATACGCATCTGCGTGCTGGTGACCGGGGCGCGGTGCTGCTGAGCGGTGGCGGCGTGTGCCCGGGCCTGGGCAGGGGTGAACGGCACCGGTTCCGGGCGCAGCCGGGTGAGCAGGTCGTGGTCCGGGCCGGGAAGCAGGTGCCGGACGTCCTGAGGCTCATCGGTGCGGGCCGTGATCGCCGTGAACGCCGCCTGGTAGGCCCGGGCGAACATCAGGGCCAGCTGGCTGTCTATGACCGTCAGGTGGTGGTGCAGGCTCAGGCGGATCTCGTCGGTACGGAAGTGCTGGGAGAACTCCGCGCGCAGGACGAACTCGGTCTCGGAGTTGGCGCGCACGTCCAGCAGGGAGAACCCGTGCTCGTCCAGCGAACGCAGCAGGGAGAAATGGGTGAAGTTGAATGCGGTCTCGAACAGAGGGATCTGGACGCCGAGGTCGGCCTTCATCTGAGCCATCGGATAGCGCCGGGCGGGCAGGAGCGCACTCTCGGCCGCGTTCACGGCGCGGACCAGGTCGCCCCAGCTGCCTTGCCCGAGGCGGACGCGGAACGGCACGGTGTTGAGGAAGAGCCCGATGGCCCGGGTGGCCCCTTCGGTCTCGGGGCGCCCGGAGTGCTCGTAACCGGTGAGGACGTCGTCGCTGCCGCCGAGGGCGGCCAGGGCGGCCAGGTGCCCGGCCATCAGCACGTTCTTGACCGGGACCTGGAGGCGATCGGCGGTGTCCTTGATCCGGGTGGACAGGTCGCTCAGGTCGACCTCGTGGAAGGCGACCTCGAACGGCTGGTCGGTAGCGTGCCGGTCGCTGCGGGGCACAGGGGTGAGGGTGGCGCCGTCCAGAACCCGGCCCCAGTAGTCGCGGTGGTCGGGGTCGGCCAGGGATTGCTGTTCCAGGACGGCGTACTCGCGCAGGTGTGTTCCGGTGGTGATCTCGGGCAATGGGCGGTCGGCCCTGAGGTCGCCGTAGATCTGGAACAGGTCGGTGTGCAACAGGGTGATGCTCCAGCCGTCCAGGGCGGAGTTGTGCTGGCTGATCCCGTAGCGGAACAGGTCGTCGGCCAGCACGTGAACATGGATGCGGACGAGACCGGGAGCGTCCCAGGTGAAGCGGTCGGTCTTCTCCTGCTCGACCCAGTTCTCGTACCAGTGTTCCTGTTCCTGCGGGCCCAGGTCTCGCAGGTCGTGCAGGCGCAGGGGGGAAGGAGCCTGCTGATGCACCAGTTGCAGGCTGCTCGAGTAGCCGGTCAGGTCGTAGCTGGTGCGCAGGATCGGCGTGCGTCGCACCAGTTCGCGCACCGCTTCCTCGAACGTCGCGATGTCCAGGGAACTGGAGATCGTGTAGAGCAGGATGTCGTGGTAGCCAGCGACGCTCTTGTCCAGTTCCGTCTCGAAGACCAGACCGGCTTGCAGCTGCGTCATCGGGTAGGCGTCGGCGAGCCCGGCCGGCAACCGGTCCCGGTCGCTGTCGGGAACCAGAGCGAAGGGATGCGCGTCGGGTGCCTGGGGTGGTGCCTGGCCGAGTGTGGCCGCACTCGCCAGCCCAGCGACGGTGGGCAGCCGGAACAGGTCCTGGAAGGTGAACGTCAGCCCCAGAGCCCGGGCGTGGGCCAGCACGGTCACGAAATGGATGGAGTTTCCGCCGAGGCTGAAGAGATTGTCGTCGATGCCCACCCGCTCCAGCCCCAGGACCTGCGCCCAGATCCCGGCCAGGGATCGCTCGGCCTCGGTCCGGGGTGCGACGTAGTCCGTGGTGGCGGCGATGTCGGTGGGCAGGGCCGCACGGTCGAGCTTTCCACTGGGTGTCAGCGGCAGGGACGGCAGCCCGACCACGTGGGTGGGGACCATGTAATCGGGCAGTACCTGCGCGACCTCGGCCCGGGCCCGCTCGGCGTCCACACCTTCGCCCGTCAGGTAGGCCCACAGCACCAGTTGCCCGTCCGGGGCGGGGCGGGTCAGGACGATGGCGTCCTCGACTCCGGCGACGGCCAGAAGGCACTCCTGGATCTCACCGGGTTCGATGCGGTGACCGCGCACCTTGACCTGCTGGTCCAGTCGTCCCAGGTATTCCACCGTGCCCTGTGGACTCCAGCGGGCCAGGTCCCCGGAGCGGTAGACCATCTCTTCCCCCAGGACGCCACGCACGAACCGCTCGGCGGTGAGCTCGGGGCGCCCGAGATATCCACGGGCCAGGCCGACCCCGGCCAGGAGAAGTTCTCCGGGGACGTTGAGAGGTACGGGACGCAGATCCGCGTCGACGACGTACAGGCGCAGGTTGTCGATCGGGACACCGATCGGGACCGGTCCCGCTTGACCGGGCTCGCAGCGATGGTGGGAGACGTCCACCGTCGCTTCTGTCGGCCCGTACAGATTGACAAGTACGCAGGTCTTCTCAGGCTCACGCGCGAGCGCGTGGTGGAAGGCGTCGACGTGGTGGCGGCCCAGTGCCTCGCCGCTGGCGAAGACCTGGCGCAACGAGGCCAGGCGATCGGCGGCGCCGGTGCGCTGGGCGTAGCCGACGAACGCGCCCAGCATCGAGGGGACGAAGTGCATGACGCTCACCTTGTGCCGCTCGATCACGCCGGTCAGCGCCTCAGGGTCCTTCTCGACGCCCGGCTGCGGCAGTACCAGGCGGGCACCGGCGAAGGACCACCAGAAAAGCTCCCACACCGAGACGTCGAACGACACCGGCGTCTTCTGCACCAGGACGTCGTCGCTGGTCAGCGGGTAGGCCTTCTGCATCCAGGCGATCCGGTTGATCACCGACCGGTGCTCGACCACCACTCCCTTGGGACGACCGGTGGAGCCGGAGGTGTAGATCACGTAGGCGGCGTCCGACGATGAGAGCCCGCCCGGCAACTCTCCTGCCGGGACCTGCGTACCAGCCGCGGGTTCGTCCGCCAGCACGGTGGCGACGTCGAGCCCGGCCACCACTTCGCGATGAGCGGCCGTGGTGAGCACGACCCGCACCGCTGAGTCCTCGAGCAGGTAGGCGATGCGCTCGGCCGGGTAACCCGGATCGATCGGAACGTAGGCCGCGCCGGCCTTCAAGATGCCGAAGATCCCGGTGATCAGGGCGGTCCCCCGTTCGGCCAGGACCGCGACCAGCTTCTCGCGGCCGGCTCCGGCGGCCAGCAGGCGGTGGGCGATCGCGTCG
Organism: Kineosporia babensis; assembly: GCF_021129305.1. GTDB lineage: Bacteria > Actinomycetota > Actinomycetes > Actinomycetales > Kineosporiaceae > Kineosporia > Kineosporia babensis. The sequence goes on from NZ_JAJOMB010000016.1 coordinate 52,688, forward strand.
GAGGCGGCGTCCAGCTGCGCATAGGTCAGGTGACTCTCGCCGGTCTCCACCGCCACCGCGTCCGGGTGGCTGCGAGCGTACCGGCGCAACTGGTCCTCGAGCCGGGCCGTCTCCTCGAACGATGCCCGGGTGTCGTTGGCCGCCGAGACCACCGCGGCTTCGCCCGCATCGGTGAGGTCGACGTCCCACAGCGGGTTGTCGGGAGAGCCGAGTGCCGCCGCGAGCACGGCCGTCAGATGGCGCAGGATCTGCGTGAGCACGGCGGGTGAGTAGGCCGGAGAGGCGCTGATGCACAAGGCCAGGTCTTCGCCGTCCGTTCCGGCGCGGCGTATCCCGAGCACCAGCGGGAACCGCTCATCGTCCAGCGTCTGCTGTCCCGAGCCCGCCACCGGTGCGATGAGGACCTCGGCGAACGGATAGGGATCGGAGGTCGGGGCGAGAACCTCGATCGGATAGTCGGCGTGCTGTTCGGCCACGGCCACCGCCGCCGACACACGGCCCAGCGCGGAACGCAGCGTGTCCTGGCGCCCAAGGGTGAACGGGACCACCAGCGCCCGGGTCAGCGTCGAACGGGTCGGAGTCACCGCGGTCACCAGTTCGTCCTGGCGCCCGTGCCGGCGCAGGAGCGCACCGGCCGCGACCATCAGCAGCACCCGCAGCGCTCCGGCGTCGTCCCGGGTGATCCGGCGGGCCGCCTCACTCACCGGCGCCGGCAACAGCGACTCCTGCTGACGCCGGGGACCGACGGTGGCAGAGGCATCGGGCAGGATCCGGGACAGCTCGGGCAGGTCGGCGAGAACGGCCGCCCAGTACGCGGCCTGCTCAGGGCGGCGGGCTGCCGCAACTCTCAGCGCGCCCTGGGTCTCAAGAGACTGCATGGAACAACTCCTTGGCGATAAGACGGGGAATCAGAGGTCGAACACGAAGTCGGGGCGCACCGCAGCGCTCGGCGCCGGGGCACCCAGCGACCCCACAGGACGGTGCGGATCGCTGACGGCCGCGTCCAGGACGTCCGTCAGCTCCGTATGCAGTGCGTGCACCGTGCCCGCGTCAAGGATCGCGCTCGCGAAACCCCAGAGCGCCTCGTCCCCTTCGCCGCGGGGCTCGATGTGCAGGGCCAGGTCGAAGAGCACGGCACCGGTCAGTTCCGGTAGCCAGCGCGGCCGGCCTCCGGCAACATCGACGTCGCCCAGACCCGTGTCCTGGAAGGCGAACAGGACGTCCGCGACCGGATGGCGGTCTCGGCGCCCACCATGCCCCGCATCCTGAACCGGTTGCGGCAGGTCTGCGGTCTCGGCCGCCGTCGTGGCGAGCTCGCGCACCGCGGACGGGAACGATGTCTCCGGGGCCACCGGCACGTCCAGGGTGTGGGTGGCCACCAGCATGCCGACCGCGTGCTCACCGCCCGCCACGTGCCTGCCCGAGAACGGGACGGCCACGGTGGGCCGAGGGCTCCCGGTGACCCGGGCTAGGACCACGCCCAGCGCGGTCAGGTAGACAGCGAACGGCGGTGCCCCCAAGTCCTGGGCCAGGGCCCGCACAGCGCGGGTGCGCTTCAGGCCCAGCGGATGGCGCACCCAGGCCCCCGCCGTCGACCGTAAGGGCGGGCGAGGACGGTCCAGCGGCAGATCCGGACCCGGCTGACGGGCGAACGCAGCTCGCCGCTCGGGTTGCTCCATCTGCTGGGACAGCGCCTCACACACCAGTTCGCCGTAGGAGGGCACGGCCGACTGACGGGCGGCGGTCAGGTCCTCCAGCAGCACCCGCAGCGACCAGCCGTCCGCGATGAGGTGATGGGCGTCGATCGCCATGGCCTGGCGGGTCGGGCCGCTGACCAGCGCCGCTCGCCACAACGGCCCGGCTTCCAGATCAAAAGGCCTTACCCAGGAATGCAGAACGGTCTCCAGGTCGTCACCGGGCGCGCGCAGCACCTCGAACGGCACCGCGCCCCCGTTCACCGGCCCCACCCGCTGCCGCCACTGGCCGTCGGTCCCTGCCACCAGGGTGGTGCGCAGGGCCTCGTGCCGGTCCCGCAAACGGGCCAGGGCGCCCGCGATGTCGAGTCCGAGCTGGTGGCCGGGGATCTCGACGACGACCGGGAGGTTGTACCCGAGGTCGCCGGGCCGCAGCAACGCCTCGGTGAGAACGGCCGACTGCTGTGGCAGCAGCGGCAGGGTGGAGGGGGCGTCGTTCTGGGCCCCGGTGGGCCGGGCCGGCACGGGCGGAGCCTGCTCCAGACGCGTCGTGAGGGTGGCCAGGTCGTCGCGCAGGACCCACATCACCCGGCAGGTACGCCCGGTCCCGGCTCGCAGCAGGCCCGCGATCCGGGTCGCAGCCAGGGAACTGCCGCCCAGCTGGGTGAGTGTGTCACCCGGTGCGATCTCCTCGACACCGACCACGCGCCGCCATATCTGGGCGACCTGCTCCTGCGCGGGTGTGAGGCTGACCGTCCCGGCAGTCCTGGCTCTTGGGTCAGGGTCTGTATCCGGCTGGGCAACCAGCGCGCCCAGAGCCTGCCGGTCCACCTTGCCGTGCCCGGTCAGCGGGAAGCGTGCCATCACGGTGACAGACGAGGGCACCAGGTGTTCCGGTACCCGTCGGCTCAGGTCCGCCCGGACCTGGCCGGCCGTTGCCGTCCCGGTGACGAAAGCACGCAGCACGGGTTCACCAGGCACCGACTTGTCGGCCAGGACCACGGCCTCCTCGACGCCGTCCACCCCGATCAGGAGGTTCTCGACCTCGCCCAGCTCGACGCGCTGGCCGCGCACCTTGATCTGGCCGTCGGCCCGGCCGACGAACTCGATCGCGCCGTCGGGGCGGCACACCACCCGGTCACCGGTGCGGTAGAAGCGTTCCCCGGGAGCGAACGATGCCTCGACGAACGCTGCGGCGGTCAATTGTGGACGCCGGTGGTATCCGACGGCGAGCCCGTCACCTCCGACCCACAGCTCCCCGGGCAGGCCCGGTCGCTGAAGGTGCCCCTCGTCCGTGACGACAAGCGCGCTCGAGTTGTCGATGGGCAGGCCGATCGGCACGCGCCGGTGGTCCTTGCCCGGAACGACCTGGTGAACCGTTGAGATGACACCGTTCTCGGTGGGCCCGTAGGCGTTCACCAACCGAAGGTTCGGGCATGCGGCCAGCACCGCCTGGGCGTGGGTGGCTGAGAGCACGTCGCCTCCGACCAGCAGGTCGCGCATCGGGGCGAACATCCCCGGATCGGCATCCGCCAGATGACTGAACAGGGCGGACGTGACCAGGCCGGTGGTGATCGCGTGCGTCGCGATCGCCTGCCCGAACTCGTCCGGGTCCAGGACGGTTTCCCGGGAGAGCACCTGCAGGGTGCCGCCGTTGATCAATGTGCCCCACAGCTCCCAGACGGAGGCGTCGAAGCTTGTGGCCCCGATGTGGGCCATGACCGTGTCCGGCCCGAGGTGTGCATGGGTGGCGTCGTGAGCCAGGCGCACCACCGCCCGGTGCGGGACCAGGACTCCCTTGGGCCGGCCGGTAGTGCCGGAGGTGTACATCAGGTACGCCGGGTCGGTGGCAGCCGTCCCGTGGGGGCGCGGCGTCCCGGGGGCCTCGGCGCACTCGCAGGGATCGATCACCCGGGCCCCACGCAGGGCGGCCCGCTGCGCGTCGGCCGCCGAGCTGAGCACGGCGACTGCGCCGGCGTCCTGGAGCAGATAGGCGACCCGCTCGTCCGGGTGGTCCGGGTCGACGGGCATGTACACCGCTCCCGCGCGCAGGACGGCCAGCGCGGCCGCCGCGAAGGCAGCGCCCCGGGACAGGTGCAGAGCGACCACGTCACCGGGGCTCACCTCGAGCCGGTTCGCGATACCCGCTGACCAATCGGCCAGCTGGGCGTAGGTCAGGCTCGTGCCGTCGGCCACGGCAACGCTGCGGGGCGTACGGGCCGCCCGGTCCAGAACGAGTTGCTCGATCCGGGTGTCGCGTGGGTAGAGCGCTGGGGCGTCATCACGCGGATCAGGAACGGTCCGGGTCATCCGACCGGCACCCCCTGCATGGCAGCGGCCAAGCCCCCGGGCGTGGCGTTGAGGTACAGCAGGCGCAGGTTCAGCGGCGGCAGGCCGTTCTCGCGCATGAGCGTGGACAGGCGCACCGCGAGCAGCGAGTTGCCGCCCAGCTCGAAGAAGTTGTCGTGCGCGCTCACCGGGACTCCGAGGAGGTCCTGCCACAAGGCCCGCAGACGCTCCGGCAGCGGCACCACCGCCTGTTCGTCCGTTGACACATCTGCTGTCGCGGCCGGCGGGATGGTCGGGACCGGTACCGGAGCAGGCGAGGGCTGCCGGACCGCGTACGGATCGGGCAGGGCGCGGATGTCAAGCTTGCCATTCGCTGTCAGGGGCAGGGCCGCCAGCGGGGTGATCGTGGCCGGCACCATGTGCACCGGCAGCAGCCGCTCGGCCCGTACACGCAGCATCTGCAGGTCGAGACCGCCGGGCACCACGTACGCGTCCAGGCGCGCGTTGGCCGTGTCCTGCGCCGTGTCCCCGCCGACCACGACCGCGGCGGCCTGGACCCCGGGGGCTCCTTCCAGAACCTTCGCGATCTCGTCGAGCTCGATCCGGAAACCGCGGATCTTCACCTGGTTGTCGATGCGCCCCAGGTGATCGAGCTGCCCGTCCGGACCGAGCCGGCCCAGGTCACCACTGCGATAGAGCCGGCGACCCGTGAGCGGGTCCTCGACGAAACGCTCGGCCGTCAGCTCGGGCCGGCCCAGGTACTCCAGCGCCAATCCCGCTCCCCCGACGAGGATCTCGCCGGGGAAGCCGACCGGAACCGGGCGCAGCCGTCGATCCCGCACGGTCAGCGACCATCCCGGCAGCGCCCACCCCACCGAGGACGAACCCGTCAGAGCGTCGGCGCGGCTCAACGTTCGCGACGTGACGTGGACGGTCGTCTCGGTGATGCCGAACATGTTCACGAGCCGGCAGACCGTCTCGGGGTACCGGTCGAACCAGCCCGTGAGCCGCCGGGTGTCCAGCGACTCACCACCGAAGACCACCAGGCGCAGGGCCAGGCGCTGAGCCCGGGTGCTGTCCACGGCGTCCAGCTGACGAAATGCCGAGGGCGTCTGGTTCAGCACGGTGACCCGCTCACGACGCAGCAGGTCCCAGAACTCCTCGGGATCGCGCGTGGCCCAATAGGGCACGAGCACAAGCCGGGCTCCGGTCAGCAGCGGGGCCCAGATCTCCCACACTGAGAAGTCGAAGGCACTGGAGTGGAACAGGGTCCAGGTGTCGTCCGGGCTCAGTGCGAGGTCCGCCCGGGTTCCTTCGATGAGTGCCAGCACCGAGGTGTGCGCCACGACGACACCCTTAGGCCTGCCGGTCGAACCGGAGGTGTAGATGACGTACGCCGGGCCCTGGCCGCCTTGACCACTCGGATCGCCGGTGCCCGGTGCCATCAGGTCCGGCGTCTGCGCGGCCCAGGAGCGCACCTCGTCGGGAGTCAGGACGATGAGTTCACCGTCAGCGGGGAACGACGTGCGAGTCGAGACGACCAGCCGTAGACCGGCGTCTCGGCTCGTGTAGCTCAGACGCTCGTCCGGGTAGGCCGGATCCATCGGGACGTAGGTGGCGCCGGCTCTTAGGACGGCGATCATCGTGGCGATCAGGTCGCTCGAGCGTTCCAGGCAGATACCGACGCGCTCGCCCACGAGCACGCCCGCGGCCCGCAGGCCGGCAGCGAGGAGAGATGCCTCCCGGTCCAGTTCGGAGTAGGTCACCGATCGTTCCCCGTCGCTCAGGGCGATCTCCTCGGGGCGTCTCGCCGCAACGTCCGCGAAGGCCGCGTGCAGGGACCGGCCTGCCGGCATTTCCGTGATCTCGGGAATCTCCGGTGCCGGGTGGGCCACCAGGCTGATGTCGCCCAGGTCGCCGTGACCGGCTGCAATCTGCCTGTGAACGTGCCGGATGGTCGCGAGAAGACCCTCCAGCTGAGGCAGGTCGCCACTCTCGGCACGAGCCAGCGCCGTGATCTCCACCCCGTCCTCGAGCCGCACCGGTGCCAGCGTGAGCGGGAAGGGTGCGCTCAGGGCAGGCATTGCGCGTTCTCCGGGTCCGGCCTCCAGCATGTCGAGAATCCCGATCCCGATCCTGGCCTCGGACGGGTCCAGCCGGGCGGCGGGCGGCAGCAGCATCGCGGGGTCGCCGAGGGTGTTACGGACCGAGGTGAGAAGGCCGGTAACGCTGACGTCGTCATCAACGCAGGGCGCGAGTAGCACTGTGCCCTCGCCCGCGCCGGTTGTGACGTGCGCGGCCACGGTGGGGCGCGAGCAACGGCCCAGCCGGCCCAGCACGACGGCCACCGCCGCTACCAGGAGCTCGGTCGTCGTGGCCCCCCACTCCTGCCGCAGCTCCAGATCTGGCCCACCGCTGGGGTTTGTGGCCAGGAACGGGCTGACTCCCTCACCGGGAACGGTCACCGGCACAACGGGATCGGGCCCGGTCGGCCGGGTGCCCGAGGCAGGCCCGGGATTCTGCCCAGAGGCCAACGCCCGGGCGTACCGCAGCAGGGCGGGCCCGTCCAGAACGTCGCGGTCGCCGACGAGGATCAGGTCACGGTCGGAGTCGGGGTAGGTCACCACGACAGCCCGCGAGGCTTGCCCGTCCTCGAGCGGACGCCGGGTCTCAGCCCCGACGATCCGCTCGGCCTCTGCCGATCCACGAGGCGCGGGACAGTCACGGCCCCAGGTCGCGCCGGGTAGATCGATCGACGAGCCGACGGGGACAACGACTGCATGGGTGATGCCGTCGGGGACTGGCCTGGGAAAGCGCCGGGGTACGGCGAGCACACGTGACATAGGGCCTCTTTCGGAGAACAGGGCAGAAGGATCAGCGTGCGGAGAAGCCACCGTCGACGGTGACCACGCTTCCGGTCACGTGCCGGGACTCGTCGCAGGCCAGCCAGAGCGCGGCGTCGGCAATGTCCTCGGGATCGACCAGCGCATTGTTCGGCTGTGACTGCAGAAAGAGCTCCTCGTGCTCCTCGACCGGAACGTCGAGCGCCTGGGCGATCTGGGAGAGCATGGTGCCCTCGACGTCGGGCACGTCCCGGACCGATCCGGGGCACACCGCGTTCACTCTCACCTTGAACGGGGCGTAGTCGAGTGCGGCCGCGCGGCTGAGGCCGATCAGGCCGTGTTTGGCCGCGACGTAACCGGCAAAGTGACGGTAGCCGACCAGGCCGGCGGTGGAGGAGATGTTGACGACGCTCCCGCTGCGGCGCCCGCTCATGTGGCCCCCCAGAGCCCGGATCAGCCGGAACGCACCGGACAGGTCCACATCGAGCATGAGAATCCATTCCTCGTCGGAGATCTCATGCACGGCCTTACCGGAGGGAGAGGCTATGCCCGCGTTGTTGACCAGGACGTCGACACCACCGAAGCGAGCAATGGCCTCACCGGTGACCTCCCGGACCCGGGCGGCATCGCGCACGTCGAGCGAGCGCACGAGCACCGCCGCGCCTGCCTCCCGGCAGCGGCGGGCCGTCTCCTCGAGTTGGCTGCTGGTTCCCAGGGCGTAGGGCACGCCCTCCAGATCAGCGGCGATGTCGGTCAAGACCAGGTCGGCGCCCTCCTGGGCGAAACGCACCGCGGTGGCCCGCCCCAGCCCTCGGGCCGCGCCGGTCACGAAGGCGACCTTGTTCCGCAGTCTGCTCACCGGGTCAGCGCCCGGTCGAGTTCACCGGCGACAAGGTCCACGACCGCGGCGGGGTGGTCCACGAGATACATGTGGCCTCCGGCCAGCTCGTGGGAGACGAAGGAGCTGAGCGTTGCCTGCGCCCACTGACCAGCCTGCTCGGCGGTGACCAGGTCGTCGGCGTCCCCGCGCAGGGCCACCACCGGCGCCCGCAGCGGCGTGCGATCGACGGGAGCGTACTCCTCGTGCATCCGGACATCCGCGCGCAGCATGGGCAGCAGCAGCTCGCGCATCTCCGGTACGGCCAGCGCCGGATGGTCGTACCCGGCAAAGCGTTTGACCTGTAGCAGGAACGCGTCGTCGTCCAGCCCGGTCGCATGCTCCTGGCGGCCGTTCCAGGGTCCGGGAGCACCACTGGCGAACACCTGGAGCAGCTCGTACTGCCCGCCGGCCTCCAGACGCCGGGCCACCTCGAAAGCCAGGGCCGCGCCCAGGCTGTGCCCGAAGACCGCGACTCGTTCTCCCACAGGGATGTTCCGGCGGATCTGCACCAGGGCGTCGTCCGCGGCGGAGGCGACGTCAGCCAGGGGCTCCTCCACGAACCGCTCCTCACGGCCGGGCAACTGTACCGCCAGCAAATCGAATCGGCCGGCCACATGCTCGACCCAGCCCCGGAACACGGAAGCACCACCACCGGCGAAGGGCAGGAAGATGACGACAGGCATGAAAGTCCCCCTGAAATGCAGCCTCTAAAGGCAATGATTGACAGATGGTCACCTTGAACCCCCGTCCGGACATGGTCAGCAGCCCGATCGGGCAGTCGAGCACACATGCCGATCAAGGCGGGGACCGAACAGGAGATCTTGCTGAAAGCGTGTAGGTCCGCCGGGTCAGTTACCGGATCTGGAGATCAGGCGCGAGAGTCTCAGGCAGATGACAACCAGACCCACGACAAGAACTGCCCCCAGGCGCATTCCAACGCACGACGTCCCCTCCGAGCTTCCAAGCCCCGACCGGGGCCTCAGTAATTCAACACTTATGTCCTTTTTGGCGCAAGAGGCGCCGTGGGCAGACCGTGTAGTTCCGGTCACATTGCGTCGCCTCACGATCCGGCAGAACCATGCCTTAGGCTCCGTCCGTGACGATCCACCGCCTCGACGCGTCCCGCACCGCACTCGTTCTGGTCGACCTGATGACGCGCGTGGTCGCCGCCGACACAGCCCCGCACCCAGCCGCCCAAGTCCTTCAAACTTGCCTTCGGACAGCGGATTCCGTGCGCAGCCGTGGCGGTCTGGTGGTCTTCGTCCGCTCCGAGCATCCCGGCGTGGACACCCAGCCACCCGGGGGCGAACTGGCCTCCGGATGCGAACCGGGCCCGGGTGACCTGGAGATCGTGAAGTCGACCTGGAGTGCGTTCCACGGCACCCACCTGGACGAGGAACTACGGGCCCGCGACGTCACCACCGTCGCCCTGGGCGGGATAGCCACCACGTTCGGCGTCGAATCCACCGGCCGAGCCGCCGACGAACATGGGTACTCCACCTTGTTTCTCACCGACGCCATGTCCGGGCTTCATAGCGAGGCTCATGATTTCTCCACGAGTTACGTGTTCCCGCGTATCGGAACCGTCTTCACGAGTGACGAATTCATTGAGACCCTGACCTGACCGTCAAGAGACAGCAGGAAGATCAACGTCTTCGTGGAAAGATCCTCCTTACCGATCGCGAGCGCCCTGATTCCGCGCCGCCTTGCCGTAATGTGCAGCGATGGGCCCCACCTTCACCGTCCGACAACTCTCTCCCGACGATTGGGAGGAATTTGCGCGCGTCCGGCTCGAATGCCTGCAGCGCGCACCGGAGGCGTTCGCCAGCCGGTACGAATCCTGGGTGGACGCCCCGCAGGAACAGTGGCGGCAGCGACTGCAGAACGTGGCAGGAAACTGGCTGGCCCTGAACGGCGACATTCCTGTCGGGCTGATCAGTTGCTCGCTACCGGGCGACGGTTCGGCCCAGTTGATGTCGCTGTATGTCTCCGCGGCCGCCCGAGGGCAGGGGGTTGGCGACATCCTGGTTCAGACCGTGCTCGACTGGTCCGGCTCGCAGCCGGGGGTGAACCGGGTCGAGCTCGGCGTTTTCGAGGACAACCTCTCTGCTCAAAGGCTCTATCTACGGCACGGGTTCGAGTTCACCGCACCGGCCACCGGACAGCCGCGCGCCGAGCGCGCCATGGTGCTACCACTTTGACCGGGCGCCTCGTCTTTGGGCTATGAAGATCGCAGCTCGGTCGCGCGGGGCGAGGCCAGCAACCGCCGGCGCCGCTCAGCGGTCATCAGCGGACCCAGCTCCTTGTCCCACAACAGCCCGAGCGGCGCCAGATGCATCCCGCTCTCCGGCGTCCAGGGACGCAGGCCGCCCAGCACCACGTCGAAGGCCTCGTTCTCGCGCCCGGCCTGAATCAACGCCCGCGCCTGATCGACCGCGCGCGCAAAGACCGGAGTCCGCGAGAAGCTCGCCGTCAGTCCCCGCTCGAAACGGTAACGAACCGCCAGCTGCCTGGCCTGGGAAGCGAACTCGGGCGGCGCGCTCTGCGAGAACGATGTCATCCGGTGTTCCTCTCCCGCCGCCGGATCCAGTGCTCCGATGACCAGCAAGGGCAACAGATCGTTCTGCACCGCCGCGTCCCCGGTGACCGCTCGCGAGCGCCAGATCAGGTCCGAATGATCGGCCGGAGCGCCGGTCAGGGCGTTCACCTGGATCGCCAGCACCTGGGCACGTTCGTCACCGAAGCGCCCGGCCTGCTCGAAGATGTCTTCCTCCTCGCGCCGGCCGGCCAGCAGCGATCGGTAGGCGTGCTCGACCTGGTCGGCGATCTCGGCGCGGGTCTGGCTGCGCGGCACATCGAAGTTCACGAACGTTGCGTAGTGATCTTCCAGCTCGGCCCGGAACGACGGCTGCTGCTCCCCCGCGCCCGGGTACCAGCTGGTGAAGCTGACGGCTGCCCACTCGTTCTGCTCGACGTGGGCCGGGTCGAGCAGGAAACGGTCCGGACCGGTGTTCAGCAGCAGGCTTCGCCGCAGCAGGGGTGCACCGTCGTCGGCATCCGGCTCCTGATCGGCCGGCCAGGCCTCGATCAGGTCCGGGTCCAGGTCGCGGGTCCAGCCGATCTCTCCGACCGGGCGGATGCCGCCGAAGTCCATCGACAGGACCGGCCAGCCGTCCGTCACCGCGTAGAATTCCCGTAGCGACGGGGGCAACGCCCGCCCCAGTCGCGCTTCGGCGGCGGCCACGGCCGGTGCGCTCGCGGGTTCGGCGCCGATCCAGCCGCTGGCCCGCATCTCGTCGGTGACGTTCAGCCCGATCGCCTCGGCCTGCTCGATCGCTTCCTGGCTCCAGCGTTCCAGCCAGCTACGCAGGGACAGGTGACTCAGCAGGCTGCGGGGCATGCTCGTCACCCTATCGACAACTGTCTGCGGGCCACCGACATCCTTGCCCGCGGTCACGTGGACGGCTGAGCCTCAGCCTGGGCGAGCGGCTCAACTGTCGGCAGCGGTGCGACATCTGGCTGATCGGCGGCCGGATCCGGCCGGTTCAGAGCCTCGTCCTGGGCGGCCAGGTAGGCGACGATCACCTGCTTGGGCAGCGCCCCTCGCGCCGAGACCGGGTGCCCATTGGCCCGCGCCCAGGCGCGCACCTGCGCGGTTCTGGGCTTCGGAGTGGGCGTCGGTTCAGGTTCTGGCTCAGGCGTTTCGGCGGACGTCGGTTCCTGGTTCTCGGAGCCTTCCGGATTGGCCGCGTCCTCTTGAGAAGCCCAACGGGCCGACGGCTGCAGGTGCTTCAGCAGGTAGGCGTAGTCGGCCGGCGTCACCGTGCGCGTGCCGAGCTCACGAGCGCGGGCGGCCCTGCTGCCGTGAGCGGTTTCGTCCGAGACCAGCAGGGTGGTCGTCTCCGAGACAGTATCCAGAATCCGGACTCCCAGCCGCAGCGAACGATTCTCGAGCTGTTCGCGAACTGCGGGGTCGCACCCGGTGAAGACGACCTTGTCCCCCACCCGCAACGGTTCGCCTCCGCTCCACTTCACCGGCAGGCCCTTCGGGCGGGTGGAAAGGCGCGCCTCGTAGGCTTTCCCGGATTCGTCGTCGATACCCAGGACCACCTGGGCGGCAACCCCGAGAAGCCTGGCCAGGTCGAAGAGGCCGGCGCGCTCGTCGTAGGCCACGGCGCCCTCGGCATCGAGCGCGGCGTAGGTCAGGGTCCGCACGAAAGCCTCGTTGGCGCGGGAAATGTCGATGGAGGTTCGTTCTTCGGCAAAGGCGACCCGAGCCAGAAGCGAGATCTGCCGGGCGGCGACCGGCGCGTCCTCAATGGTCTCGGCCAGCTCCTCCAGGTAGGCGAGAGTGCCGATACCGGCCCCTTCGTCCAAGGCGTCGAGAAGCGAGAAACGCTCGACGAGCGCGGGCGACACCGCGACCGTCAGATCCTCGGCATCGGTATTGGTATCGGGCGCAGCCGGATCCACCGTGGGCCCGACCGGCCAGGTGACCTCGCGCGCCCGCTCTTGCAGTGTCTCCAGGACGGCCGTGAGGTCGGGCCCGATGATCCGGGCCAGCACACCAGCCGACGCGCGAGCCTGGTCGAGCGTCGAGGTGGACAAGGCCGGCGTGAGCCCGAAGGCCAGGCACAGGTCGTCCGGGCGTCGCCGGGGCAACTCCGGCCGCTGCCGGCCGGCCGCCTCGACCAGGCTCAGCATCGGCAGCTGCGGCAATTGCCAGCCGGCCCGCCGATATTCCGTGCTGAGCCGGGCCAGGTCGAACTCGGCGTTGTGGGCCACGACCACGGCCCCGGCCAGGCGCTCGTTCAGGCGCTCGATGAGCCCCGGCTCCAGCCCGGCCTGCCACTCGTCGAGAATCCGGCCCGCGAAGTCGGTGGTGACGACGGCCACCTCCACGGCTTGCACGGAACCGGAACCCGACCGTCCGAGGTTGAGCACCGCAAAACGGCGCCGATCGGAAGACTCAGCAATTTCAGGGGTCTCGGGGACTGCGATCTCGACGGATGGTGATGACTTCCTCGCGCGGCGTACCCGAAGCCTGTCCCGAAAACCCATCATGATCCGTTGATACCACGTTCGGATGGTTCTCCCGGAACCCGCTACCGCTGGAACAGCCCGGCAATCACCTCCGGCTCGACGCGGACCGCGGGTGCGAGATCGTCGCCGGTGAGGTATTCCAGCAGGGCCTGCCGGAACTGCCCGGTCACCGGATCGCCCGGTACCACCGGGGTCAGATTGAGCGAGCACACCATCAGCCGACCGGCGCCCACCCTCACCTCGAACAGGGCGCCGAGCCGACGGGCCGAGAACCAGGTGTCGATCGGCTGGACGATCGGCTGCAGCCCGGTGGGCAGGCCTTCGAGCAGCATCGCCTGGGCGCCGTGCAGCAGCTCCCACCACTGCCAGTCGGTGTGGCCTTCAGAAGGAAAGTGCCTGAAGACGGGGTGACTCACCTCGTGTGTGATGCCCAGGGTGTGCGGGGCCTGGTTCTTGGTCCAGGCGGTGTTCCAGAACACGGTGGAAAATCCCGTCACCACGTCGGTTTCCACCGTCCCCGGGGCGGCGGTGAGCAGAACGGTTGCACCCCGCTGCGCCTGTTCGAGCGCCTCCTGCACGTTGCTGGTCTCCAGCACCGAAGTGGCAAGCGCCGCAGCCGGGGCGAAGAACCACAGATCCCAGTCGTTCTCGTACACCTGACCACCGGCCTCGGTGACCTGGACGAGGAGCTTGAGTCGACGCGTCCTCAAGTTGAAACCCGCCGCCAGCGCGACGGATCCGAAGATCTCGCCGTTACCGACCGCCACCGTTCCCTTACCGACCAGCCCTTCCGCCACCGTCTCGCCGGTTCCGGAACCGGTGCTGAAGGTCAGCCGCCAGGCGACCTCGGCCTCCAGCGGCACAGCACCGAAGTGGGCGATCCGAACGTCGAAGGTGAGCTGCTCGTCGGTGCTCCAGACCCGCTTGGGCAACCTGGCCAGCGGAACGGTCGGCCCGCAGAACCGGGCCCAGGCAGCCGCGCTGCTGTAACGCTTCTCGTCCCAGAAGGCGTCCAGAGCGCCGACCAAAGCGGTTCCCTGACCGGGGAAGTCACTCACTCCGAGCAGATGGAACCCGCCGAAGCCGGGAGTGCGCAGGGCCGCCTCGATCTCCTCCTTGTAGCAGAGCAGCTGCAGCCGCCCGGAGGCGAAGAGAAACTCCTCGGCCTGATCGGCCATCCCGTTCTGGCGCAGGAATTCAGCGAAGATGCCGTAGTTCTTCGGCTGCATCAGACCGGTGTACTTGGCCATCTCAGCGAAGTCGGGGTAGACGCACCACTGGCCGATCTCATGGCTGACGATCGGGCGCGGGTTGGCCTGGACCCAGGCACTGTAGTCGGTCTCGGTCTCCGGTGAGCGGGAGTTGTAGCGGGCCGCGAGCTCCTCGCCCCAGCGATACGTGCGGGGGTCGGGGATGTTGTCGAAGTCGTTCTCCGGGATCGCCGGCCAGCCCGCAGCGCTGGTGTAGAGCCGGCGCGGGTCGCGCTTGCGGCAGTGCGCCACCCACGCGCCGAGGAACTCCTCGTCCCGGCCGTAAGGCTCGTTGCCGTGGGCCATCGCGATGAACGAGGGATGATTGCCGAACTCCCGCAGGATCCGGTCGGTCTCCTCGTACAGGTAGGCGTCGACCGGCCGGCCCTGGCCGATGCCCGCGCCCTGGTTGGCCCAGATCGGCCCCTCCACCTGGAAGTAGAACCCTTCCTCGTCGGCAGCCCGGAAGGCGGCCTCCGGCGGGCACCAGGAGTGGAAGCGCAGCAGGTTCAGGCCGTGCGCCCGGTTGATCCGGATGATCCGCCGCCAGGCTTCGACATCGGTGGCCGGGTAACCGGTCAGCGGGAACACGCAGGACTCCAGCGTGCCGCGGATGAAGGTGGGCCGGCCGTTGACCGTGATCCGGGTGCCCTCGGTGCCGACTTCGCGCAGGCCGAAGACGGTGGTGAAGGTCTGCCCGCCCAGTTCCGCGGTGAGTTCGTACAACGCCGGGTGGAACTCGTCCCAGGTCTGGGCATCGTCCCCGAGCGGCAGGTCCAGGTCGAGGTGCTGACTGCCGCCGATCATGCCGCGCTCGGTCAGGTCGGCCTCGCGCTCGTCGTCGAACTCGGCCACCACCGCCGGGACCAGGTGCTCACCGGGCACGTTGAACCGGCGGGCCGACACCGTCACCGTGCCCTGGCCCACGCCCCGGGAGTCGCTGTGGATGTCGATCTTCACCCGGGCCGACCGATTCTTGAGGTCCGGCACCACGGTGGCCGACCGGATCGCCACCGCCGCAACGGCTTCCAGGCGCAGTGCCCCGATCGCGCCGTTCCAGTTGCCCTGGGTGTGGTCGCTGATGCTGTGCGCGTTCGGGCCGACGTCCACCACGGTGCGGTTGTCCACCCGTAGGGTCAGCGTGTGCCGGCCGGGCTGGATCGGGCCGAGGTCGAAGCGGTGCGGGGTGGTCAGGCTGCGCTCGCTGCCGATCCGGCGGTTGCCGAGCCAGACCGTGGACTCCCAGTGCACCCGCTCCAGGTGCAGCACCACGCGCCGCCCGGCCCAGTCGTCCGGGATCTCGATGCTGCGCTGGAACCAGGCCGCGCCGCGGTAGTAGGTGTGCGGCTGCAGCCAGAACGGCACCGAGACCTCGCCCGGGCCGCGGTAGGGCGCGTAGCGCTCGTCGGTGAAGAACGAGCGGTCCACCACCAGTCCGGTCCACTGGGTGTCCAGCGAGACCGGATCCCCCAGACGCTGTTCCTGCACCGATCCGGGCAGCTGGAGTTCGGTGGCGGCGGGTAGGGCGTCCGGCTGGTACCAGCGTTCGTGCTCGCCGGTGCCCTCGGGGTCGAGGGCGGCCTGCCAGGGGCCGGACAGGTCGATGATCATTTGACGGCTCCTGCGGTGAGTCCGTCCAGCAGTTGCTTGCGCAGGACGAAGAAGACGATCAGGCTCGGGATGGCGGCCAGCACCGACCCGGCCAGCACGAGGTCGTACTGCCGGCCCTCGGCGCCGAACAGCGCCTGCAGACCGAGCGGCAGGGTGTACTGGTCCGGGTCGCTGACCACGATCAGCGGCCAGAGGAAACTGTTGTAGCTGTTCAGGAAGTTCCACACGGCCAGCGCCCCGACCGCCGGGCGCAGCAGCGGCAGCACCACCGACAGGAAGATCCGGAACTCCCCGGCCCCGTCGATCCGGGCGGCGTGCAGCAGTTCGTCCGGCACCGACTGCTCGACGTACTGGCGCATCATGAAGATCCCGAAGGCCGGGGCCACCCAGGGCACGATCAGCGCGAACCAGACGTTCAGCGTGCCGGTCACCGCGAGCAGGATGAACAGCGGCACGATGATCACCGCGAACGGCACCGCCAGCGACGAGATCAGCACGTCGAACAGGGCGTTCTTGAACCGGAACTGGTACTTGGCGAACCCGAATCCGGCCAGGCAGCACAGGAACACCGCGACCGCCGTGGAGACCAGCGCGACCAGCGTGGAGACCAGCAGCCACGACCAGAACGGCTGGCCGTCCAGGATCGCCCGGAAGTTCTCCAGGGTGGGTTCGGCCGGGAACAGCCGGGGCGGGTACTCGAAGATGTCGCTGCGGGCCTTGAAGGCGCTGGAGACACCCCAGATCATCGGGATCAGGAAGAGCACCGCCAGCAGGGTCAGCGCGGTGTAGAGCCCGGCACGTTGCTTGGTCATGCGTTCCTCCCGACCTGGAACAGCCGCAGCGCGATCCGGCCGATGGTGAACACGGCGGCGAACATCAGCACGCCGGCCGCAGCGGCGTAGCCGAGTTCCTGGCGCTGGAAGGCCGCCCGGTAGATGAACATCGCGATCGAGAGCGTGGACTCGCCCGGCCCGCCCTGGGTGAGCAGGAACGGTTCCTCGAAGATCTGCGCGGTGCTGACCAGCACGGTGACCCCGATGAAGGCGGTCACCGGGCGCAGCGCGGGCAGGGTCACCGAGAGGAACGAGCGCACCGCCCCGGCCCCGTCCAGCGCGGCCGCCTCGTACAGCTCCCGCGGTACGTTCTGCAGCCCGGCCAGGAAGAAGATGGTCAGATACCCGGTCCAGCGCCACAGCACCAGGACCACGACAACCACCCGGGCCCAGAGCGGGTCGGTGGTCCACTCGATCCCGCCGAACCCGAACACGGCCTGCAGCAGGGCGTTCATCAGGCCGAACTGCCCGTCGAAGATCAGCCCGAAGACCAGGGCCACGACGATCGGCGAGATCACCACCGGTACGAAGAAGATGATCCGGAAGGTGTCGCGCAGCTTCAGCCCGCGCGCGTTCAGCGCGCTGGCCAGCAGCAGTGAGGCGGGCAGCACCACCAGCATGGTGAAGCTCATGTAGAACACGGTGTTGCCCAGCGAGGTCCAGAAGCTGTTGTCCTGCAGCAGGTAGCGGTAGTTCTCCAGGCCGATCCACTGCGGGGCGCCCAGGCCGGCCCAGTCGGTGAAGCTGAGGTAGACCCCGGCCCCGATCGGGATGATCATGAACAGCGCGTACAGCACGTAGAACGGGCCGATGAACAGGTACGGGGCCAGCCTGACCTCGTTGCGGCGCCACCAACTGGGCTGAGCTGAAACGGTACTCACTGGCGCACCTGGTTCCGGTAGGCGGCGACGGCCGCGGCGATCGCCTGGTCGGGGGTGCTGCGGCCCATCACCGCGTCCAGCACCGGGCCACCCAGCGTGGTGGTCATCACCTGCATCCCCACGTGCTGGTCGAAGGCCGGCATGTCGAGAGCGGCCTCGCCGTACACCTCGAAGATCCGCTGCCCACCGAGGAAGGGATCAGTGATTTCGAGGAACTGGGGCTCCTGGTACAGCGGAGCCAGCGTCGGCAGGTAACCGCCCTTCTGGTAGCGCAGGAACTGCCCTTCCGGCGTCAGGTAGGTACGGCGTAGCAGTTCCACCGCGGCGTCCGACCGGGCGGTGTCACTGGCCACCGCGAACCCGGTCCCACCGAGCGTGGAGGCGATGTGCCCTCCGGCCTGGAACGGTGGGATCGTCCGGATCTTCCACAGGCCTTCCTGGTCGGGCACATTGGCCTCCAGGCCGTAGGCCCGGTACCAGTTGGGCATCACGGTGGCGACCAGTTCCGAGTTCTTCAGTGCGGCTGCGACCGCCCCGCCGTACGGGTCGGCCAGCGGCATCAGGAAGCCGTCCTGCACCCCCTTGCGCATGAAAGCCAGTACCTCGCGGGACTCGTCGCTGTCCAGGGTGAGGCTGCCGTCGGCGCCGAAGACGCTGCCGCCGCGCTGCAGAAGGAACTGCAGGAAGCTGTTGAACACCGCTCCCGGGTCGCCGGTGGAGACCATCCCGATCGCCTGACCGGTGGTGGCCGCCAGCCGGGTGCCGGCCTCGGCCAGCTCCTCCCAGCTGCCCACGGTCTCCGGGATGTCGTTCTCCTGGAACACGTCCTGCCGGTAGTACAGCACCGAGATGCTGTTGTCGGACTCCAGCCCGTAGACCGATCCGTCGCTGGTGTAGGAGCCCTGCTTGAGCAACTGGTCACCGAACGGCTGGATCAGGTCGTCCAGCGGAACGAGCATGTTCTGGGCGATCCGGCTCTTCATCATCCGCGGGAACTGGTCGACCACCACGCCGATCAGGTCGGGCCCCCGCCGGCGGGCCACCGCCTGGGTGATCGCCCGGGAGACCAGGTCACCGGCGTTCGCCGCGGTCATCTCCAGTTCGTAGGTCCAGCGGCTGCCCTGCTGGATCGCCGGGTCCACCGCCGACGCAGCGAAAGTCGCGTCGTAGCCCGGGTCGTGGGCCCAGAAGTTCAGCTGGACCTCACCCTGGGTGATCGGGGTGGCCGAGGCGCTGGAGCATCCCGCCAGGGCCGCGGCGCCGAGCGCCCCGAACCCCCAGAGCACTTGCCTTCGTGTCGGATCGGACATGTTCACCCTTCGTCATTGAAGCGCGGTGCGCAGGATTCAGATGTGGTGGGCCAGCAGTGCGGCACCGATGTGGGACGGGTCCTGGGCCAGCAGGGTGGCCAGGGTCGCCGAGGCGGTGGCCGGGTCGCCGTCGAACAGCGCCAGTTGGGCCCGCACCAGCAGGTCCTCGCGGTCGCGGCGGGCCTGTGGGTCCTCGTCGAACAGCAGCAGAGTGGGCAGCGAGGTGGCGAAGTAGTCGACCCGGGCCGGGGTGCAGGCAGATTCGGCCAGACCGGACAGCAGGCGTTCCCGCAGCGCCTGGGCCTGGGCCGGTTCGCCGAGGCGGCGCAAGGCGGTCAGGGCGGCCACGCTCTGGTCGCTGTAGCTGGTCACGCTCATGTCGACGAAGTCCGCTGACTGCCCAGCTGCGATCTGCCAGGCCTGCCGGGCCTCCTGCGGCCGGTCCAGCGCGGCCAGAACGTCACCCAGCAGCAGGTGGATCTGGGCGGTGTTCGCCAATGGGTGCCGGGCCTCCCCCAGGTTCTGCGGCGGTTCCAGGGTTTCACGCACTCTGGCCAGCGCCAGCTCCGGCTCGTTGGCGGCCAGGTGACGGCCGGCCAGCTCCAGGGCCGCGCGGGTCCAGGCTCCCAGCACGCGGCCCTCCCCACCCTCCCAGGGGTGGAACAGCCGGTTGCTCAGTACATCCCGGGCCTGCTGGGCAGATCCGGTGGCGGTGAGCAGATCGGCGTACTCGACGGTGAGGTCGTCCCGTTCGGCAACCAGGGCCCGGTGCTGCCCCAGCCGTTCCAGCCGCGCAGCCAGTGAACTTCCGGTGCGCTGATCCAACTGGTCCCGCTCGAACAGCAGACGAGCATCGTCGGGGCGCAGAGCCAGCGCCCGGTCGTACGCTTCGGCCGCAGCCTGCGCATCGCCCTGCACGTCGAAGCTGCCCAGCCCCAGGTTGCGCCACGAAACCGCGTCCTGAGGGTCAGCAGTCACGGCCCGCTGCCAGTAGGACAACGCTTCTTCCGGCCGGTCCTTGGCGTACAGCCACTGCGCCAGAAGGGCTGCGGCCCGGCCGTCTTCGGGGCATCGTTCGAGCGCGGCGGTCAGGACGTCGATGTCGTCCAGACGGGAGACGAAACACCAGCGAGCCGAATCCTGTCGAGCGGCAGTCGTGGCCGCGTCGGCTTCGCCGCCACGATCGAGTTGATGGAGGACGTCGGCGCGGACGTAGCCGGTCAGTGGCCTCACGGCCGGGGCACCGACCGCACGGGTTCGGTCAGCTGTTTCTGCGGCTTCGAGCAGGATCAGGGCGCCCTCCAGGTCACCGACCGACCGGGCCTCGTAGGCCAGGTCCAGGCAGATCTGGGCATCGGCCCCGGCTTCCTGGGTGCCCAGCCAGCGGGTCCAGGGATCGAGCGGATTCGAGGTCCGGGCCCGGGCCAGGATGTTCGCGGCCAGATCGCCGGCCGGATGCACCGATCGGCGCAGCAGGGTGACGGTGACCGCCGCTACCTGTGCATCGTTCGGCGCCTGCTCCAGTAGCGGCAGTAGCAGTTCCAGAGCTGCCTGGTCGCCGGCCGGGGTACGGCGCGCGGCCAGGGTGCGGGCCCGCTCCAGCACGGCCGGGCGCTGCCAGGCCAGGTTCCAGGCCGCTCGCCCGAACGCCTCCAGAGCCTCCCGCGGCCGGCCCAGACGGCGCAGCGCGAGGCCGAGCATGTGGCTGGCTGTGCTGTCCTGCGGGTTCGGGTTGCGCAGGGTCTGACGTTGGATCGCGGCCGAGAAGTGTTCCACAGCAACGGTGTAGCGGGCAGATGCGTAGGCGCGCAGGCCGAGCTGGGTGTGCGCCCGGGCATCGCCCGGATCGCGTCGCAGTGCCTCCCGCCAGTACGGCTCCGGGCTGCGGGTGGCGTGCCGGTACTGGGCCAGGTGCAGGCCGGTCACCACGAGCTCGTCCACCGACTCGATCTCCTCGGGCGGCGCCGGCTCGGTCGCCGCCTGCAGGACTTCGGGCGTGTCCGGTCCCGAACGGTGCTGCCACTCGATCAGCGGCTGCCCTTCGTGAACCACTTTCAGATGCAGCGACTCCCGGTCATGCGCACCGGCCAGTTCTCGACGCAGCACGAACGGCCGGCCGGGAGCCAGGTCCACCTTGTCGTCCAGCAGCATCTGCCCGTTCGCCCCGGTCACTGTCACCTGGGCGCCGGAGAACCTGCGGGTTGCGGCGACGGCGACGCGCACCACGGTCGCACCGTGCGCCGGTCGTGCGGCATCCAGACGCACGGCCAGGTCGCGGGTGGCCTGGTGCACCGGGCCGATCTCGTTGATCGGGTACCAGAACTGCGAGAAGGCCCGGGTCTCCCCCGGCGCCAGGAAGCTGAAGTCGGGCTGGTTGTCGGTGAAGACGCCGGCCATCAGTTCGACATAGGCCCCGCCGGGGCCGTCGGTCAGGTTCTGGTCCCAGGCATGACCGAAAGGTGCGTTGCCCCACGTCCATTGCTTCTTGCCCGGAGCGATGGTGTGGTCGGCCCAGTGCACGAATCCGGCCCGGCGCCCGTGGTCGTAGCCGCCGAAGAAGTCGTCCCGGGTGCCGGTGATCATGTACGAGGTGGGCACCGGGATGTTGTGGTACCAGTCGATCCGGTCCGGGGCATCGTCCCGGGGCGGCGGCGCGAAGCCGTCCACCTCCTCAGCACTCACCCAGGCTTCGGCGTTCCCGGCTGGATGCTCGGCCGCGCGAGCGGCGTAGTCCACGCCGTAGTAGGTACCGTCGGCGGCCGGGAAGCCGATCACCGCGCGCTTGGCATGGTCGGCCACGGCGGCGACGTCGGTCGGGAAGAAGCTCTGGTAGTCGTCGTTCACCCGGGCGGCGACGTTGGCCCACCAGAGAAACGTCTGTACGGTCTCGCTGCGGTTGGTCAGCCGGACCCGCAACTCGATCAGGGCGCTGTCCGGGCGCAGCCGGACCCCGTGGGTGCCCTGCATGCGGGTGAACGGGTCGTGGTCGCTGCACCAGACGGTGACCGCGCCGTCCGCCTCCTCCTCGATCTCGCAACTGGTCGGCAGGTAGGTGGCGGGACGGTGGTGCTGGGGCCAGTTGAACTCCACGCCGCCGGCCAGCCACGGCCCGGTCAGGCCGACCAGGGCGGGCTTGATCACGTCGTTGCGGTAGAAGAAGTCGTACCCGGTGTTCTTGTCCAGCCCGACGTGGATCCGCCCGCCCAGTTCCGGCAGCAGCATCAGCCGTACGTGCTCGTTCTCCAGATGCACCGCGGCCCAGGAACGCTCCTGCCGCTCGGTGCCGACGTGCTCGTGGAAGGGCAACGGGTAGACCGCGCCGGACGAACCCTGGTACACCCGCCGGGACAGGTAGGCGGGGTAGTCCATCGGCTCGCCGGTGTCGTAGGTCCCCATCACCACGCTCTGCCGCCAGGCCCGCACCGCCCGGCCGGAGATCGGGTCGGGGGCCTCGGGCAGCACCAGTGGCTGGACGTCATCGTTCACGGGCACCACGCTAGAAACCTGGTGGCCTGCGGAACATAGCCGAATCCTTGATCAACCTGGACGAATCTCTGATCCTTGGGCCACACTCCAGGGATGCTCCAGCTGCGTGACGGGTTTCCCGGCGAACGGATGCACGTGCTGCCCCGGCCGCTGGTCGCCGCCGCCCGCGGCCAGCCCCTCACCGAGCGCCTGCTGGTCACCGACGCCGGCTACTTCCCCCGGGCCGCGCACCACGCCCGGATCCGGCCCACCGGCGCCGACGAGCTGATCGTGATCCTGGTGGCGACCGGGTCCGGCTGGTTCCGCGCCGGCGAGGTGGACCTCACCCTCGAACCGGGAAACGTGCTGGTGCTGCCCGCCCGCACCGCCCACTCCTACGGCGCCGACGCCGCCGATCCCTGGTCGATCTGGTGGTTCCACGCCGTGGGCAGTGACGTGCCCGCACTGCTGGACTCGCTGCAGGAGCGGCTGGGCCACTCGCACGTGCTGGCCACCGACAGCACCGCGCTGGAACCACTTTTCGATGCTGTGGTCAGTGCCCTGGACCGCGATGAGACCCGGGCCAGCCTGATCGCCGCCTGCGGCGCGGCCTGGCACGTCCTGTCCGCCCTGAACGTGGTCGCCGCCCCCTCCCGCTCGCGCGGCACGCACGACGCGATCACCGCCGTCCGCGAGCACCTGCGCACCCATATCGACCAGCCCACGGATGTGAGCGAACTGGCCCGCCGCGCCCAGCTGTCGGTCTCGCACTTCAGCGCCGCGTTCCGCCGGGACACCGGCGTCGGCGTGGTCGAGTACGTGAAACGGTTACGCATGGCCCGGGCCCGGTTCCTGCTCAGTGCCACCGACCAGCCGGTGGCCGAGATCGCCACGGCCGTCGGCTACGGCGACCCGTTCTACTTCTCCCGCCAGTTCAAGAAGGTCGTCGGCCAGTCACCCGCCCAGTTCCGGCAGGCCGCCCGCAGCACCGAGGCCGGTGGGAAGCCGAACCAATAACAAATGGGGGACGCTCGTGGACAAGGTGCCCACGAACGTCCCCATTGGGTCGAAGAAGTTGGTGAAGCTAGCGCAGGATTCTCGTGCGGATCCGCTGCAGCGAGGCCTCCTGTACCGACAGCACGGGTTCGCTGCCGGCCGGGCGCACCCGGGCATCCACGTAGACGCCGGACTCCGGCGCCCAGGCGAACGCCCGAGCCCACAGCCCAGCACGGGCGATCTCGTCGCGGTGGACCGACAGGTCGACCTCCAGCGGGCGGCCCGACCAGAACTGGTCGGCGACCAGGCGGTCGCCCGCATACAGCCGGATCACGTCCCCGACCCAGGTCAGGCGCAACAACGCCGGCCCTTCACCGGTGAGCGCCTGGACCGGGACCTCCACCGGAACGGCAGGAAGAGCGGCAAAATCGGCATCGGTGGGAGCAGAGAAACGGTTCATGCTGCCCCCGGTCCGCACTGGGGCGCTGCGGATTTCGTGGAACTGCGGGGCGGGAACGGCGTGCAGGGTCGCCTCACCCGTGACTACGTAGCTGGTGAAGACTGTTCCGGGCGAAAGCTTCTGCTCACGTTCGGCCAGCGGCGGGAACACGGCGATGGGCTGGTCGGTCTGCGGGACCTCGATGTGCAGGCCGCCGTCGAACCAGGCGGTGCCGTCCCAGAGCACCAGGCTCTCGCGGCCGTCGATCTCGCCCTTCCAGACGGTGTTCGCCCCGGCCTCGTCGAGGAAGACCAGTGTGGTGGCGCCGACCGTGACCTCGCAGCCGAGGCCGGGTTCGCCGTGCGGGCGGGCGATCAGCTCCGCACCCCGAGGCTCGAGCTCAGCGCCGGAAACAAGCTCAACAGCAACGCCTTCCAGCTGCAGTTCCACGTCGATCCCGGGCGTGGCGGCGAACAGCACCACCGTCCGCCCGTCCGCCACGATCTGAGTGATCGGCTGAGCGGTGACGGTGAGGGCCGGGATGTCACCGAAGCGCTGACGCAGGGGCCAGGCGAAGTAGGCGCCGGCGGGCACCCGGACGGGGTTGACCGGAATCCCGACCACCCGCTCACCGGCCGCCACCTCGAAGCGCACGCCACCGACGTCTTCAAGTGGGGCCAGCGCCGGCTGATGATTGTTGACGAAGAGGTACCCGGCCTCGCCCTCACCCCGGACCGCCCAGCGCACCGGATCCTCCCCAATGGGCAGCACCGAGGGCAGCGGCGCGAGCTCGCGGCCGAACGCTTCGAGGAACAGGTGCTGGCGGCGCAGCAGGTGGTAGTGCGGGCGCAGGGTGCCGGCCAGGCCGATCGGGGCGGCGAAGTCGTAGTCGCGCACCGGCAGGTCGTTGGGGTAGCTGGTGGCGTGCGACTCCTGGGTACCGGGCAGCTGGGTGCAGCCGTGGTAGAGGTAGTAGCCCTGCCAGGACGAACCGCTGCCGATCTTGGTCAGGGCCAGCGCCGCCACGTCGTGCGGCTCGACCAGGGGCCGCCGGTGATAGGCCACCTGCATGCCGCCGCCGAGCTCGCAGGTCGCGAACGGCCAGGGGTCGTGCTCGGCCGAGACGCCGGTGCCCTCCAGCGGAACGTCGCGCAGGTCGGCACCCACGCTCAGGTCGTCGCGGACCGTGCTGAAGGTGAAGTGCATCGGCCCGAACGACGGCCAGCCGGTGGTGGACTCCTCCCAGAACGCGTCCGAATAGCCCGCATACACCGGCAGCAGCCGGTTTTCGGGCAGTTGCGCGCCGCCCCACCCGGTGGCCGTCCAGAGCGCAGCCTTCATCCCGGCCGACTCGGCCAGCTCACGCAGCGTGGCCAGGTGCCCGGGTTCGTCGTACAGCTCGTTGTCGACCTGGATCCCGACGATCGGGCCGGCCGGGTGCTGTGCGCTGTGGAAGAGGCCCTGCACCTGCTCGGCGATGCCGGTGTACCAGGCGCGGACCAGGTCCAGGTACTGCGGGTCGTTGGTGCGGTGCTTGATCGGCAGGGCCTGCAGCCAGTCCGGGAAGCCGCCGTTGCGGGTCTCGCCGTGCGCCCAGGGCCCGATCCGGATGATCACCTTCAGCCCGGCCCGGTCGGCGGCCTGGACGAACTCGCGCAGATTCAGGTGCCCGTCCCAGCGCAGGGCGCCCGGCTCGGGTTCGTGCAGGATCCACAGCAGGTAGGTCGAGACCACGTCGATCCCACCGGCCCGGACCTTGCGCAGTTCGCGCTCCCAGCGCTCCGGCCGGTCCCGGCTGAAGTGGTACTCCCCCATCACCGGCACCCAGGGCTGCCCGCCGAAGGTCAGCGAGCGAGTGGTGACCGCGATGGACCCCTCGCCCATCTGCAGGGGCGCCGGGCGGGCGGCGGTGGCGGCCGGCAGCTGGATGCGTGAAAAGACTGTCACGGTAGCGAAAGTATCTTCCTCCAGGGTCGTCGGCCATGCACAATCTGGTGCTTGACCTGGACGTTCCGACGGCCAGTGACGCGGGAACCGCGCCTGCCCGGGGACCGAGGCCGAGCCCGGGCTCCGGTGCGGCCGTACCCGGCACCTCGGCAGCCCGAGTCGAAGTGGTCAGGGCCTGTCTTGCGGATCTTGCCTACTGCGGGGCACCCGCCGACCAGTCCTGCCCTCTCTGCACCCGTTCCCCTGGCCTTCGGGGCGCCGAGCGCTTGTCTCATCGCTTGGCGGCGAAGTTCTGGGTCCACCAGATGGCGCCCTTGCCGTCGATGTACGCGCCGACCCCGATGTGGGTGGACGAACAGTTCAGGATGTTCGCCTTGTGACCCTTGGACTCCATCCAGCCGATCGAGGTGAAGCCCGTGCCGTTCTTGGTAGCCGTGCCGCCGTACATGACGTGACGGGCGTTCACGAACCAGCCGCCCCCGGCGGCCCCGGCGGCGTTCTCGCTCACACCACCCGCGTTCTTGAAACCCGCCTTGGCGATGCGCGTGCCCAGGTCGTCCTCACCGGGGAACTGGTGGCCCTGCTTCTGGTTCTTGGCCTGGACCCGGGAGTGCTTCTGCGCGGCCCGCATCAGCGCCTTGCTCTTCTTCAGCGGCTTGCAGCCGTTCTCCTTGCGGGTCGCGTTGGTGAACTGGATGACCTTCTTCCGCAGCTTCTTCTGCTTCGCGATCTTCTTCTTCGACTGCGCGGTCGCGGCGGCGGACAACGACGAGGCGCCGGCGGAGGCTGCTCCGGAGGACGACGAGCCGGCCGGGGCGGCGGTCGCAGAGGACCGCCCGAGGAACAGGGCCCCCAGCACGAGAAGGGCGATCGGGACCGCAAAGAGCGCGATCAGGCGGGGGCGACGGTGTGATGACACGGAACTCTCCAGTCAGGGTTGGGTTTCCGCCTTGCGGCCTACAGCCCGGACACCCGACCGAATCACGGTAAGCCCTTGCCAGGAAAAGCTTTACCCCGAATTGATGATGCCCTTGACAGGCGCGGTCAAGACGACTGACGGCGAGCGCCTGGACGCGGGCACCCTCGCGCACCTTCATCGGGTCGGCTGTCGCGAATGTCCCGGCACCGTGACGCTGACGTCCATGCCTGGACCGGCATCGTCCTTCTAGGGTTCCGGCCATGAGTGTCATCGCAATTGTCGGCGCCGGCTCGCTGATGGGCCGAGCCATCGCCAGACGTTTCGCCGCGGGCGGCTTCGACGTCGCCCTGATCGCCCGCAATCCGGGCGCCCTGAAGAGCATCGCGGACGACATCCCGGACGTGCGGACGGGAATCTTCCCGGCCGACATCACCGATCGAAAAGCCCTGAGCCAGGCCTTGTCCGAGGCGGAGGAATCCCTCGGCCCGATCGAAGTGCTGGAGTTCTCGCCGACGCCCCGCCCGGCCGACCTGGCCGTCTCTCCCTTCACCGACGCAATCGGGACGACGGTGGAGACGCTGGCGCCCCACGTCGAACTGCACCTCTACGGCAGCGTGGCAGCCGTTCAGCAGGTCCTGCCCGGCATGATCGAACGCGGAGCCGGCACCGTCCTGCTGACCGCGGGCGCGGTGTCCAGCCGGATGGTCGTCCCCGGCATCACCAACGTGAGCATCGCGGTCAGTGCGCTGCGCTCGTACGCGCTCAACCTGAACGCGGGGCTGGCCGGGACCGGCGTCTACGCGGCACATGTCTCGATCGCCGCCAATATCGGCCAGGGCCGTCCCGGTTCGGAACCTGACGCCATCGCCGAGGAGTACTGGAAGCTGCATGTCGCGCGCGACCAGGCGGACTTCTACTACGAGGACCTCAGCGACGGCCCCGTGACGCTCTCGGACCGCTACTCGGACTGAGACACGGCCGAGCTCGGCGGATGACCGTACCGGCGCTTGTAGACCCGCGCGAAATGGCTGCTGTCGGCGAAGAACCAGCGCGCAGCGATCTCTGTGACGCTCAGCCCGGCACCAAGGTCACGGCGGGCCTGCTCGAGCCGCTGGTCGCGGATGTAGGAGGCCACGCTCGTCCCGGTCCCGGCGAACGCCCGTTGCAGGGTACGCAGCGAGACGCCGAACTCGCGCGCGAGCATCGCCGGGGTGAGGTCGCGGTCAGTGAGCCGTTCTCCGGCAAGCTGTTTCGCGGCCTCGGCCAGAGCCGGGGCGAGCCGGGGCTCGGTGTCGTCGAATCCGCCCCGCGGCACCGCCCTG
The DNA here is from genome assembly GCF_021129305.1 of Kineosporia babensis. Lineage (GTDB taxonomy): Bacteria > Actinomycetota > Actinomycetes > Actinomycetales > Kineosporiaceae > Kineosporia > Kineosporia babensis. The sequence continues at coordinate 80,410 of NZ_JAJOMB010000016.1, forward strand.
GTCAGCTCCACCAGAGCGTCCCGCGCGGCCCGGCGCCCGGCCGGGCTGAGCCCGGGATGAACCCGGTGCAGCGTCTCGGCGTGGGCTGCGACCAGCCGGATCTCGGGCGTCATCACCGAACCGCGGGCCGACCGCGCGGTCATGCCCTCGGCCGGCATCGCCACATGCAGGGAACTGGTGTGCGGCTGCGAGACGAAGCGTTCGGCCGGGCCGTGATGCAGCAGGAACTGCCCAGCGCGAACGGTGTAGACACCCTCGCGCCGCGGGTCGCGCAGGGTCCAGCCGCCCGCCCGCACGATCCACAGCCGGACCCGCCCGGCCGTGTCCTCGGGCATGTCCGTGGTGGTGATGCCGGGGGCACCGGCCACCCGGCTGACGATGACGTCGTCGAGGCGGGCGAGCGGGTCCGCCCCTCGCCATCCGCTGATGGTCGCCGGGGCGAACGTCGGTAACGGATAGTCCTTGCCGATCACCTCGTCCCACCGGCGCACGAAGGTGCTGAACGAGGAAGCCACGGTCCGACACGCTACCTTGTGGCGCGGGATCATCACGGCTCGACCTGACCGAGCCGTGATGATCCCGCCCCCAACGACGGTCAGGGCACCAGCCGCGTCCCCTCCGCCTCACCGACCGATCCCTTACCGGCGAACGGAAGCACCGGCGCAGAACCGATCTCGTCGCCGGCCTCGTCGTACGCGGTCACCGTGGCGGCCTGTTGCGGGTCCAGTTCTGCCTCGGCACGGCGGGACTCGTCCAGATCGAGGCTCTGCGCGTCCTGCCCGTCCGCCTTCAGTTCCAGCCGAACGGTGCCCGGTGGCGCAATGACGTTGATGCCGTTGGTCTGTTCACCCTCCAACGTCGCCAGCCGGTAGGCGATCGGCCGTTGGGCCGCCCCCTGCGCGGGCATCAGCACCCGGTAGTCGTTCCGGTCAAGACTGCCGAGGGTGCCACGCCAGGCGAACGCCAGGACTCCCTCGCCGGGTGCCTGCACGGTGAAGACCAAGGCCGGCTCGCCGTCGATCAGCCCGGCCCAGGGGATCTCCAGACCAGCCGAGTCCAGCGACAGGTTGGCCTCGGTCAGGCTCTCCCGCAGCCAGTTCGCGGTCGGCGGCAGGTCGGTGGGGCCGCGTTCACCCCAGACCTGCTCGGCGGTCCGCTCCCCCATCGCCTCGTCGACGACGTCCTGGAACACCCGGCCGTCCAGGCCGCCCATTCCCGAGGTCAGCGTCCCGCTGGTGATGTTCCGGGTCTCGCCGTCACGAGTGATGGTCACGGCGATGTCAGCGCGGCCACCAGGTTGCGGCGGGACGACAAGCTCCAGCAAACCGCTGCCTTCCTGGCCCGATTCGATGGTCCGGGTGGCCGTACCGTCGGCCCGGAAGGTCAGCTCGGTCCCGGCCGTGACCGTGCTGCCGACCGGTCCCAGGGCCAGGAGGTACCCGTCCTCGTCGTTCGCGGAGTACTCCCATCTGAAGGCCGCCGTGGCGTCCCCGATCGGGTCAGCGCTGGTGCCGTACATCATCTGCTTGACCCGGTCCTCCCCCGCCTCACCCTGGAACCAGTAGACCCTGGAGGCATCGTTGCCGCCCTTGGTCGTCGCCGGAACGTAAGCAGCCACCTGGCGGGTGTTTCCGATCTCACCGGCGTACAGGAACTGCACGTCCTTCTCCTCGACCGGCCTGACGACGTTCTCGCGCAGGCGGGCGGCGGCCTCGCCGGCCACGTAGGTCCGCATCCGCTCGAGCCATTCCTGGTCTCCGGCCAGCGACCCCCGCACCGGACTGTCCAGCAGCGCCTCGGTGGCGGCGGCGATGTCCTCCGGAGAGTCGGATCCGGTCGGTTCCGGCACCGGCACCCAGTTCTCCTGGCCGTGCATCCCGTCCGACGGACTCGAGCGCTCGCTCCGGTCGGCCAGATTCAGGCCGACCGCGCCGGAGACCCCCACCACACCGGCCACCACCAGCGCCACCACGCCGGTCCGGATCCGGCGGGAGCGCCGGTTCTGCTCCTCGCGGCGCAGGAAGGACGCGTAGGGGTCCACCGGGGCGTGCATGGTGACGGCCTTCTCGTTCAGGCCGATCCGTAACTGCGCTTCCACGTCCATGATCAGCCTTCCTGAACCGCGGTGTCGAAAAGGGGACTCACGCCGATCTGCTCACGCAGCCGACCGAGTCCCCGCGAGCGCTGGCTCTTCACGGTCGCGACCGAACTGCCCATGGCCTCGGCGATCTGCTGGTCCGGCAGGTCCTCGAAGTAGGACAGCACCAGCACCGCCCGCATCTTCGGGGGCAGCAGCTGCAGGGCCGCGAGCAGTTGCTGACGCTGCTCGACCTGCTCGAAGCCGCCCGGCAGGTACACCGCCTCGGTGGGTTCCTGCGGCAGTTCGCCGAAGCTGCGCCGGCGCCGCCACGACGTCGCGGTGTTGATCATCACCCGGCGCACGTAGGCCCGGGGCGAATCCAGGTGCGCAACCGAACCCCAGCGTCGGTGCGTCTTCTCCAGCGCGGCCTGGACCAGGTCTTCCGCGTAGTCACGGTCCCCGGTGAGCAGGAACGCCGTCCGGGTCAGGGAGACCCACTCCTGCTGGACCAGGGCCCGGAATCCGTCCTCGTCCTCCTCGGGACGTTTCATCGGACGGCCCCCGGTGCTATTACGGTTGTCATACCTGGATAAACGCTTTGACCCCACCCAAAGGTTGAGACGTCAGTCGTCCCCGTTGATGTCGACTCCCTGGGCTCGTAGTTCGGTGACCCCGTTCAGCTGCGAAAGATCACTGCCGCCGACGTAGGCCTCCTCCAGACTCGAAACCCGGCTCAACGGTGTCAGATCGCTGAGCCGGGTGGAGGGCATGAAGATCACGCGCAGGTTGCCCAGACGCTCCACCCCCTCCAGCGAGCTGATCGGGTTCCGGCCGCACTCCATCTCGTTCACTGCGTCCAGATCCAGCTGTGAGAACCCGTCATCGATACCGTCGAGGTGCAGGGCTTCCGCGACGCAGACCGCCAACCCCCGGTCCGGGAACGCCTCGACCGGGACGAAACGCTCCGCCGTCCGCAGATAGGTCCAGACCCCAGAGACGAGCAGCAGCGTCAGTACGGCGAGCACGACCCTGCCCGGGGCCGGTTTGATGGGGGACGATCGGCGCACCACAGCGGTTGGGATCAGTACGCCGGCGAGCACGACGAGCAAACTGGCAAGGATCAGCGAGCCCACCACTTCTCCCTCGCTGTAGGCGCTCGGCAACACAGCCGCGCCCAGGAGCCCGAGCGCCCACACGCCTGAGCACAGCATCGCGAAGACCGTCGCCGCCCGGCCGATCCGGCGCCCGCCGGTTTGCCCCGCGAGACCACCGAGCACCAGAGCAAGGCCGACCGCGGTGAGCCCCACCGCCGCCATGTCCCGGGTCATGGACAGAATCAGGTACTCGCTGAAGCCGCGCCGGAGCGGTCGCAGGGCGTCCCAACGGTAAGTCAGGTAGGCGCCCAGCACCGTCAGCAGGCTTCCGCCGAGGACCCAGGCTCGGCTCGGCGTGGCCACGATCAGCAGGGGCGCGGCGCACCAGGCGAAGGTCACGGCAACCGCGGTGACGCCCGCCTGGCCGGTGAGGGGCCAGAGCACCAGGGCCTGAAGGAAACCGGCGCCGCACAGCGTTCCAAAAAGGATTTTCGCTGACATGTCAGGCATTCTGGCGTATGTGGTGGCCAACACATCCGGCGCGCGACCGCCGGTATGGAACGCGAACATCGCCTCGCGGACATCAGCGTTCTGCAGTCGGCAGGCCGGTTGCTCGTGCTGAATTTGTCACCGTCAGGGCTTGTTCGGCCGCCCCTGGTCACCCGATAGGCGGCGAGCCGATCCGTGCGGGGTCGCAGAACGTGACCCCAATGGGCTCTCAACGCAGGATGAGCCCAGCCGACTACTCAGACCATGACCCTGACCCCTGCCGCCCGGATCCAGCCTCTCGCGGCTTTGGCGGTCGGTGTCACCGTCGTCCTGGGCGCCGTCCTGGTGCTCCAGCTCGGATCACCGCGGTTCCTGTCCTGCGTGGCCTCGGGCTCGCTGGCGGTCTGCGCCGCCCTGTCGGGCTGGGCCTGCATCGTCCGGGGGCGGCACTGGGACGGTGACGAGCAGGACCGGCGCATCGGTTACCTGTTCGGGTCGGCCATGTTCACCTGGAGCGGCAGCCACCTGGCGCTGCTCGGGGTTGCGCTGGCCGACCCCGGTTCGTCCGCCCACACCCAGCTGCAGATGCTGACCTGGTTCGGGATCCTGGTGACGGCGACGCAGTTCATCATCGGCATGACCAAGATCATGCGCAAGACGCCCCAGCAGTCGCCGGGGTCACTGGCCCGGACCCTGCTCGGCACCGTGGTGGTCAGCTGGGCGGTGGCGCTGATGGCCTGGGTGATCGTGCTCGGCCCGGCGCTGTCCCGCCTGGAGGTGTCCCTGGCCCGGGCCGCAGCCCCGATCATGTACATGGGCGCGATCGTGCTGGCCGTCATCATGTGCCTGTACCTGGTGGCGGGCCTGGGCACCAGCGGAATGCGGTCCGTCGTGCCCTGGTGGGGCATGCTCGGGCTGGTCTTCGCGGGCGGGGTCATGGAGGTCACGCTCGCCTACGGCACCCTCACCGGCACGGTGCGGACCGGGACCCCGATCGATGCCCTGGGGCTGGTCGGCGCGTCCTGCTTCCTGCTCGGGGCCCTGCTGCCGGACCAGGGCACGGCCACCGCGCGCAGTCTGCCCCTGCAACGGCTGGGCGAGGCCGTCCCGACCGCGTTCACCGTCCTGGCCGTCCTCTCCTCCACCCTGGTCTCGATGACCACCGGGTTCACCGACGACATCACTACCTGGTTGCGGACCGGCCTGATCCTGTTGCTGATCGCCCACCAGTACCAGGCCCGGCGCGAGAACCGTCTGCTGACCAAGCGGCTGGAGCAGAAGGTCGTGGCCGGCACCGAGGAGCTCCAGGCCAGCAACAAGCGCTTTCGCGCCCTGGTCGAGAACAGCTCCGACGTGATCGCGACGATGGACCGCGACGGAGTCCTGGGCTACGTCAGCACCTCCTCGGAGCGGGTCCTGGGAGTTCCGGCCGCCGGGCTGATGGGGGTGGACGTCGGCCACCTCCTGGACGAGGCGTCACGCCAGGTCATGCGCAGCGCGATGGACCGGACCGCGGCCGAGCCGATGGCCCGGGAGGTCGTGGAGCTGCAGGTCACCCTGCCCGGAGGCCAGCAGATGGTGATGGAGGACGTGATCACCAACATGCTCGACGACCCGGCGGTCCAGGCCTACGTGATCAACGCCCGCGACATCACCGACCGCCGCAAGCTCGAGGACAAGCTGGTTCACCAGGCCTTCCACGACACCCTCACCGGCCTGGCCAACCGGGCGCTGTTCAACGACCGCGTCCAGCACGCCCTGCGCCGCCGCTCCGGCGCCGGGCACCCTGAGCTGATCGGTGTCCTGTTCCTCGACCTCAACGGGTTCAAGACGGTCAACGACACCCTCGGCCACGGCACCGGGGACGCCCTGCTGGTCGCCGTCGCCCAGCGGCTCACCGCCTGCCTGCGGCCCAGCGACACCATCGCGCGCCTGGGCGGCGACGAGTTCGCCATCCTGGTCGAGAGCGGCCACACCGAGAGCGAGTTCGTCGACCTGGCGATGCGTCTGCACCAGGCCCTGGAGCCGGGCTTCCGGATCGGCGAGCAGGACCTGTTCGTCGGCACCAGCATCGGGATCGCCTGCTCCGAGGTGGGCTCGATCGATGTCGAGCAGCTGATCCGCAACGCCGACCTGGCCATGTACCAGGCCAAGGAACGTCGCGACGGGCAGCCCGCCGTGTACGACCCCAGTCTGCACCGCGACCTGCTCGAGCGCGCCGCCCTGGAGAGCGACCTGCGCCGGGCCCTGGCCGAGAACGAGCTCCAGGTCCACTACCAGCCCACCATCGTGCTGGAGTCCGGCGAGATGGTCGGCGTCGAGGCCCTGGTCCGCTGGCAGCACCCCGAGCGGGGCATGGTCCGTCCCGACCTGTTCATCCCCCTGGCCGAGCAGACCGGCATGATCCACGAAGTAGGGCTCCTCGTCCTGCGGGAGGCCTGCCTCCAGGGCCAGCGGTGGGCGGCGATGTCGCCGGAGAACGCACTGACCGTCGCGGTGAACGTCTCCGGGAAGCAGCTGCAGCGCACCGACTTCGCCGAGGAGGTGCAGGATGTGCTGCGCGAGAGCGGCTTCCCGGCGCACCGGCTCGTGCTCGAGATGACCGAGAGCGTCCTGGTCAACGACACCGAGATCACCCTGCGCACGCTGCGGGCCCTGCGGGAGACCGGGGTGCGGATCGCGATCGACGACTTCGGCACCGGCTACTCCTCCCTGAGCTACCTGCACCACTTCCCGGTCGACATCCTCAAGATCGACCGCTCGTTCGTGCAGCGCCTGTCCGACCCGCAGGCCCAGAACGGCCTGGTCGAGAGCATCGTGCAGATCGGCCGGAGCCTGAACCTGGAGACCATCGCCGAGGGCATCGAGGACCCGCAGCAGATCAGCACGCTGCGCGGTCTCGGCTGCGAGCTGGCCCAGGGCTACCACTTCGGCCGTCCCGGGCCGGCCGAGACCGTCTCCCGGCTGGTGGCAGCTGCGGCCGACGTCCAGCACCGGGAACCCGAGCCTGTCCGCTGATGGCCAGGGCCAAACAACGGAGAACGGCGCCGGTACCCATGAACGCGGCGCCGCTCCCCGTCGGACCTACGCGCTAAGCCGACGCGTAGGGTCTTGTCTCAGGCCGCTCGGAGTGAGGCCTCCAGTTGCACGCTCAGGTGCTGAAGCGTGGTCTGGAGGCTCTCCCCGGTGCGTTCCTGATGCAGGCGCAGGAGCACGTCGGTCAGCAGCAGCGCTCCCTGGCCGAGCATCCCGTCGTCGTGCAGAGTGCTGAGCAGGTGCGCCGCATCGTCCCGGTCGCCCCGGTCGCGGGCTGCGACGACTCCGGCCACACGCTGGGCAGCATCGACGAGCTGGAGAAGTTCGGCGCGGCGGTCCTCGTGCGGCGAGGAGGTCACGGGACGAGCAGCCCGGCGGTCTGGCTGCGCGCGCGCTCGAAGCGGGACTGCACGTCGGCCCAGTTGATGATGTTCCACCAGTTCTTCACGTAACTGGCCTTGTCGCTGGTGTACTGCAGGTAGAAGGCGTGCTCCCACATGTCCAGCATCAGCAGCGGCACCTGGCAGGTGGGCACGTTGCCCTGGTGGTCGTACAGCTGCACGATGTACAGCCGCCTGGCCAGCACGTCATAGGTCAGGATCGACCAGCCCGAACCCTGGATCGCCAGGGCGTTGGCGGTGAAGTGGGCCTGGAAGGCGTCGAAGTCGCCGAAGAACTCGTCGATCGCGGCGGCCATCTCACCGGTCGGCTTGTCGCCACCGTCCGGGGACATGTTCGGCCAGAACACCGAGTGGTTCACGTGCCCGGCCACATGGAAGGCCAGGTTCTTCTCCAGGGTCCCGATGGCGCCGAACGACTTCTTCTCCCGGGCCTCGGCGAACTGCTCGATCGCGGTGTTGGCGCCGGTCACGTAGGCGTTGTGGTGCTTGGAGTGGTGCAACTCCATGATCGTGCCGGAGATGTACGGCTCCAGGGCGGAGTAGTCGTACGGCAGTTCCGGAAGCGAGTAGTCAGCCACAAGTTCCTCCTATTGCGAAGACTTAGCAATAAGCAAACTAGTACACCGGGACGACGTCCGGCACCGCGGGAGGGTCCGGCGCGCCCATCGACTGACCTCGGCCGAGGATCGCTCAGCGGCTCGCACTCGAAACTGTTCCGGCGCCCTTGCGCTGGTTCCGGGCCAGGCCGACGGCGGCGTCCACGACGAGGAACGCGATCAGGGTGACCCCGAGAACGGGCATAAACCAGCCCACTGCGGCGGCGATCGCAGCAGCGAACAGCAACTGCACCGGGGGTACCGCGCGCCAGGCGCCCGGTTTCGGGGCCGAGCCGAGGGCGAAACGCTTGCCGGTGGGCCGTCGCTGCCACCACATCCGGTAGCCCCACACGATCACGCACAGCAGGCCGACCGCCAGCCCGGCCAGCAGCAGCTGGTTGGCCAGGCCGAAGAGCAGCCCCATGTGCGCCGCGATCCCGATGCTGGTGACCTGGGCCAGGAACGGCCAATCGGCGAACCGGCTGACGCTCACCACCTCGGACGTGCTCGGGTCCACCACGGCCTTGTCGAAGTGGACCGGGATGCTGCGGTCCTTCTCGACCACCAGCCAGCCCTCCCCCTCGGCAGCCGGCGGGGTGAGCCGGACGGCATCGTTCAGCCCCGCGCCGTTGGCGGCCGCGATCACCTCATCCACCCGGTCCAGCGACTGGGCTTCGTCGGAGACCGGAGCCGGCGCTTCCGACATCCCGTGACCTTCGTGGCCGGTGGCAGCCGTGGAACCGGATGCCTCGAGGGAGGTGGAGACCTCCGGGGAGTTACTGTTCAGCGCGGTGAGAACCTCGCCGAAGTTGCCGCCGGCCCAGCGTGACCAGGTCAGGCCGGTGGCAGACAGGAACAGCAGACCCACGGCCAGCCAGACGCCCAGGGCCGCATGCCAGCTGCGGGTGCGCCGGACTCCTGTACGGGCGGCCAGGTCCGGGGTGAGGGCGCGGCGCAGAAATCCGCGGGAGTCGCGGGTGCGGCGGCGCAGCTGCTGCCACCACAGGAACAGGCCCCCGAGCACGACGACCCACAGCCAGCTGGCGGCGGTCTCGCTGTACCAGCGGCCCCAGTCGCCCAGTTGCAGATTGCGGTGGGTGTCGTCCAGCCAGGTACGCACCGGGGTGTATCCGGCCCAGGTGGTCAGCTCACCGCGCACCTCGGCGGTGTACGGGTCGACGTAGACCGTGCGCTGGCGGTCGTCGGTGAGTTCGGGGACGTTCAGCGTGACCTGAGTGGTGTCTTCAGCCGTGCTGCCCGGAATGACCTGAGCGACATCGCCTTCCGGATGCGCGGCCCGGGCGGCGGCGATCTGCTGGGCCACCGGCAGCGCGGTCCGACCCTGCGGATCCACGTGCAGTTCGTCGCGGTAGACGATGCTGTCCAGCTGAGGACTGAAGACGTACGCCAGCCCGGTGAGCGCGGCGACCGCCAGAAACGGGGCGATGAACACCCCGGCATAGAAGTGCAGCCGCAGGATCAGCGCACCCCAAGGGCTCCGTCGTGTTACTGGGCGTGGCTTTTCGTCCTCGACCACCGCCGTCAGGACGTGGGGGTCCTCGATCGACGGATCTTCCGTCCGGTCGGCAGGCAGGGTCACAACAGCACTCCTCGCGCGTCAGGAATCCAGGCAGCACGACGTTTCTACGTCACGTAGAAATGAACCCTACACACATCTCTACGTGTCGTAGAACAAGCTCGTCCGATCCGGCGGCCTGAATCGTGCGCCGCTTCCTGAGACGCTTCTTCGGCTAGGGATTCTGGAGGGCGAACCGGCGACTTTCCGGCATCTGGCTCAGCAGCCGCCGCACCCGCGCCAGGGTGGCCGCATCCGGCTCCCAGCCCACACCGTCCAGCCCACCCGGCACGCCGGAGCCCAGGCGCATGATGGCCCGCAGGGTCACGTCGTGGCTGACGTGGGCGGCGGCCTCGTCGTCGGCCCAGGCCTCGGTGGCCGCGCCGACCGCAGCGGCCGCCACCCGGCACGAGGGCACGAACGGGAAAATCCGCTGCCAGGCCAGGAAACCGGCGACCAGCAGGTCGTGGCGGTTCTGGGCGTGACTGCGCTCATGCGCCAGAATCGCCCGCAACTCGGTGTCGTCGGCCAGTTCCAGGCACCCGCGGGTCACCACCACCATCGGCTGGGACCCGTTGGGCAGGCAGTAGGCCAGCGCCCGGTCGTCGTCGATGATGTGCACCCGCAGCTCGGGGTCGTAGATCGCCACCATGGCCAGGGCATCCTGGTGACGGCGCTGCGACCCGCGCAAGGTGTACACGGTCTGCAACAGCCGCCCGAGCATCCACAGCAGCAGCAACCCGGCGATCAGCCAGGAGTCGGCACTGAGGGCCAGGGTGAGCAGCAGCACGTACGCGGTGACCAGGGCGTAGACCACCCAGGTGACGGCGGCCGCGCGCGGGGCCCGGCTGGTCCAGCGGGCCCGCGAGAGCAGGACCGGAACCGGCCACAGCAGGGCGATGACGGCCAGCGGCATCAGGATCCGCCCGGCCAGCTCCGGACTCACGAAGGACGCCGGCGCGTCGGGCGGTCCTTCTCGCCCGCACCCAGCGCCTTACGCAGCGACTCGGCATCGGCCGAGGACACCGAGCGCACGAACATCGACAGGGCCAGGTGGTGGTCGGCGCTGTCCTGCAGGACCGCCAGCATCGCCTGCGCCGTCATCTCCTCGCGGCTGCGCACCGCGCGGTGGCGGTAGACCCGGCCGTCGCGCTCGCGCAGCACCATGTCCTTGGCGCGCAGGCGGTCCAGCACGGTGTGCACGGTGGTCAGGGCCGGCTGACGTTCGGCGAGCAGGTCCACCACCTCGGGGGCGGTCAGGCCGTCCGGGTGGTCCCAGAGGCACTCGAGCACAGCTCGTTCCAGATGGTCGCGCCGGGTCATGCCGCTCGCCCTCCCTCTCTCTACACGACGTAGAGAGACCACCCTAGACCCGGTGCTCCCCGCGTACGGCCGTTGCGAACTGTTGGCAATAGGCTGTCCGTCGGCTGCTACCGCTGGTCAGGGGTGCGCAGCAGGCAGCATCGGACAGCAGATGAGGAACCACAGGTGTCGAGAACCACCCCCTCGCCCGGGCAGGGCCTGCGGCTGATGTGGCCGCTGGCCCGCCACGGGCGCAGCTTCTTCCTGGCCTCCGCGGCACTCGCCTTCGCCGGCACCGTGTGTCAACTGATCCCGTACTGGGCGATCTACCACGCCCTGAACGCCGTGGTTCAGGGCACCACCAGCCACGAGCAACTACGTACGGACGTCCTGCTCGCCTTGGGCGGTGTGGTCGGGATGGCCGGTTTGCTGGGAGCTGCGACCTGGACCTCGCACCGGGCCGCGTTCGCGACCCTGGAGCATCTGCGGCTGAGCATCGGTGAGCGGCTGGGGCGGGTTCCGCTCGGTCAGCTGACCCGTCGCCGTTCGGGAGAGATCCAGCGGGTCGTCAACGACGACGTCGAGCGCCTGGAGTCGTTCCTGGCCCACGCCGTCCCGGACCTGATCTCCACGGCCGGTGTCCTGTTCGGCACCACCGCCTGGCTGCTGTGGGTGGACTGGCGGATGGGTCTGGTCTCGCTGTCGGTCGTGGTGGTCTCCCTGCCGCTGATGATCCGAGGGGCGAACCTGGGGGCCGACAAGACCGCGGCCTACGGTGCGGCGATGGCCACGATGAACGGCTCGATGGTCGAGTTCGTGCGGGGCCTGCCGGTGATCCGCACGTTCCACCGCAGCAGCGACCCCTTCGCCGAGACGTCCGCGGCGATCCGCGCCGCGACCGGTTTCCAGGCCGAGTGGGGACGTCAGCTGGTTCCCACGTACACGCTCTTCTACACGTTGCTCGCCAGCAATGTGGTGGTGATCGTCCCGGCCGGGCTCTGGATGTGGCAGGCCGGATCGCTCGGCACCGCCGACCTCCTGCTGTTCCTGATCGTCGGCCTGGGCTACACCTCGTCGCTGATGAAGCTGATGCAGCTGGTCACCCAGCTGGGCCGGCTCGGCCTCGGGGCGGCCATGATCACCGATCTGGGCAACCTGCCGGTCCTGCCCCAGCCGGCCGAGGCCGCGCCGCTGGGCAGGCCGCAGGTCGAGGTCACCGACGTGCATTTCGCCCACCTCGACATGGAAGGACGCCCGCATCAGGCCCTCTCGGGGGTCTCCTTCCGGGCCGAGCCCGGCACCATGACCGCGATCGTCGGTCCTTCCGGGGCCGGGAAGTCCACCCTGGCCTCGCTGATCTGCCGGTTCTGGGACGTCGACGAGGGGCAGGTGTCGGTCGGCGGGGCCGACGTCCGGCAGATGCCCTTCGACCAGCTGATGTCCCAGATCGCCTTCGTTCTGCAGGACACCTTCCTGTTCGACGACACCATCGAGGCGAACCTGCGCCTGGCCCGGCCCGACGCCACGCCGGAGGAACTGCACGAGGCCGCCCGGGCCGCCCGCGCCCACGACTTCATCACCGCGCTGCCCGAGGGGTACCGCACCCGGATCGGCTCCCGCGGCGCCCGCCTTTCCGGCGGTGAGCAGCAGCGCCTCTCGATCGCCCGGGCCCTGCTGAAGGACGCGCCGATCATCGTGCTGGACGAGGCCACCGCCTACGTCGACCCGGAGAACGAGGCCGCCCTGCAGGAGGCTCTGTCCAGCCTGGTCCAGGGACGAACGCTGATCGTGGTGGCGCACCGCCTCTCGACGGTCGTGGGCGCGGACCAGATCCTGGTGATGGACGCCGGCCGCATCGTGGAACGCGGCCGGCACAGCGAGCTGGTCGCGGCCGACGGCCTGTACGCCCGGCTCTGGGACGCCTTCGACGGCGAGGCCCTGCAGCCCTCGATCGACATCACGGAGAAGACCCGTTGAACACTGCTGCGGTCTCCCCGCTCAAAGCCCTGTGGTCGGTGTTCGGTGAGCGCCGACGTCCTCTGGTCCTGGCTGTTGTTCTGCGTGCTCTGGCCGCGGCCGCGATGGGGGTCCCGGTGGCGGTGATCGTCTGGAGCGTCGAGGCGATCCGGACCGGGACGCTCGACGAGAGCGGCGCGGTCGGTGCCGGGGCCGTCGTGGTGGTCGCGGTGTCCCTCCAGTACGCGCTCTGGTTCGGGGCCAATCACCTGGCCTGGGTGAACACCTTCCAGGCGGTCGGCGAGGGCCGGATCAACGCTCTGCGGCACGTCGAGAAACTTCCGGTGGGCGCGGTGGCGGGCAAGGGTTCCGGCGACATCAGCGCGGTCCTCGGCGCCGACCACGAACAGGTCGCGATCTACGCCCACCAGGGGCTGATGAACCTGGTCGGCGGGGCCGCGCTGCCGATCGCCACGCTCATCGGCCTGGCCGTGATCGACCCGCTGATGGCCGCGGTGGTGGCGGTCAGCATCGTCGTCGCCGCCCCGGTCTTCCTGCTCGTGAACCGGGCCTTCGTGCAGCAGTCGCTGCAGCGGGCCGACACCCTCGCCGAGGCCAACGGCCGGATCGTGGAGTACGTCCAGGGCATCGCCACCGCCCGCTCGTACCACCAGGTCGGCCCCAAGCTGCTCTGGTACCGCGAGGCGGTGGCCCGGATGCGTGCCGTCAACGACGCCCTGGCCGTGAAAATCACACCGCTGGCGTACGTCTCGATCGGTGTCGTCTTCCTGGGCGTGCCTCTGGTCATCGCGGTCTGCGGCTACGGGCTGCTGGACGGGCAGGTGGATGCCTTCACCGCCGTCGTCTTCCTCGTCGTGGTACTGCGGGTCTACACCCCGCTGGTCTCGGTGGCGGTGGAGGCCGAGGGCCTGCGCCTGACCGACGCCGCCCTGCAACGCATTGCCCGGTTGCACTCCCTTGCGCCGCAGGCGTTCCGCGATCGCGAGATCGCCCGGCCGCTGGAGCACGACCTGGAGTTTCAGGCAGTCCGGTTCGGGTACGACCCCGAACGGCCCGTGCTGAGCGACGTCAGCTTCACCGCGTCCGCCGGCACCACCACGGCCCTGGTCGGCCCCTCGGGCGCGGGCAAGTCCACTCTGCTGTCCCTCGCCAGCCGGTTCTACGACCCCGACCGCGGCACCGTTCGCCTGGGCGGAGTCGTCCTGAACGACCTGACCCAGGACCAACTGTTCGACGCGGTGACCATCGTGTTCCAGGATGTGTACCTGTTCCAGGGCAGCATCCGCGACAACATCGCGCTCGGCCGGCCCGAGGCCACCGCTGCGGACATCGAGCGGGCCGCCCGCGCGGCCCGCTGCCACACCTTCATCACCGCGCTGCCGGACGGGTACGAAACCCGGATCGGGGAAGGCGGTCTCACCCTCAGCGGCGGCGAACGCCAGAGACTCTCGATCGCCCGGGCCATCCTCAAGGACGCCCCCGTGGTGCTGCTGGACGAGCCCACCTCCGCCCTGGACCCGGTGAACGAGCGGGCGATCCAGGAAGCCCTGGGCGAGCTCATGCGCAACCGGACCGTTCTCGTCGTGGCCCACCGCCTGAGCACCATCCGCCACGCCGAGCAGATCCTGGTCCTGCGCGAAGGCCGGATCACCCAGCGCGGCACCCACGATCAGCTGATCACCCGGCCCGACGGCCTGTACGCCCGGATGTGGAAAGACCGCGAGCGCGCCGCCAACTGGCGCATCAGATGAATCACCGGCAGGCGCCGAGAACATTGTTCAGGGTCGCGGCGGGTTCCCCTCGGCATGGCGCTGCTGGAATTGGCGGGGCGAGAGTCCGTGGAAGCGAGAGAAGGCAGCGCTGAAGGTCGGCAGATGGGCGTAGCCGGTTCGGCGGGCCACGACGCTGGGCTGGGCGCCCCCGGCAAGCAGGTCCCGGGCGATGCGCATCCGGGCGGCGTAGCGCCAGCGGCCCAGGGTCATGCCGGTCTCGTCGCGAAAAGCACGGTGCACAGCAGTGGGGACGTCGGTCTCGCTGATGGGGCCCGGCTCGCCGAGCCGACGTAGATGGTCCAGGGCAACTGCCCGCGCCCGCGCATCGACGGGCATCGGGACTGACAGCGCACGCTGGGAGGCGACCTGCTCGGCGAAAAGCTGCAGGATCCGGCGGGGGTCGTGGTTGTCGGGGCGCAGCCCGGAGCGCGCGCTGATGGAGCAGAACATCAGGTGGTCGTCCCAGGCGGGTGAGAACCGGACCTGAAGCGGCTCGCTCAGTTGAAGATCCCCGGTGGTGGCGTTCCCGAGGGGCAGCGAGACCGAGTTCTCGCGCAGGCCGGTGATGTGCTCGAGTCCGGCGGGGATCCAGGTCGCCACCCCGCGCTCGCGTTCGTAGTGCCGGCCGCCGAGGTCCAAGTAGCCGCTGCCTCGGTACATCCAGCTGAGCACGTGGATGTCGTTGGTGTGCCAGGGGGTGCTGGCCGCCGGCAGCATCGCGGGCGCTGCCGGGGCGCCGCTGGTGCGCATCATCCGGATCAGGTCGTCGGCCTGGCGGGCCGCTGCCGCCCGTTGCGTCAGCTTGCCTTCCCCGGGCCGGGCGCTGATCTCCCGGCCGAACTCGTGGGGAGTCGTTCCGAATCGGTTCTTGAAGGCCCGGGTCAGGCCGTTGCGGCTGGCGAAGCCCACGCGCAGGGCCACCTGATCCACGTCGTAGCCGCCGGCCAGGAACTCCACGGCGGCGCCGAGGCGGCACAGAAGCCGCCACTGCTCGAACGTGAGCCCGGTGCCGGTGAGGAAGTCGCGGCGCAGGGTGCGCGGGCTGGAGAGCACTCGCGCCGCCCACTGCGCGACGGTGAGATCCAATGCGGGATCGCGAATCAGTTCCTCGGCGACGGCGAGGGCACCGCGAGCGCGCGGCATCGCCGGGACCGCCATCCCCAGAGGACTGGGGTCGCCCTCGGTAGGCGCCGAGGGACGCGAACCGGGACGGTGCAGGAGCTCGGTGATCGTCTCCAGCGAGTACCCGCGGCCGCTGTAGGGGGTGACCTGCAGATTGAAGAGCTGGATCAGCCAGTCCTGCCAGTCACCAGGAACCTCGAAGTGGGTCGGGGCACAAGGCCCTTCGGCGCCGGCGTGGGGCCACAGCGGGAAGGCGACGGTGCCGGGTTCCGTGGTGATCGCGCGCTCGACCCAGTCACCTGCGGGGATCCAGGCGCCCTGGCCGGCCTGGAGGTGGATCACCGCCGTGTCGTCGAGGTGCACATGAGCCGTGCCGGTGCGGACCCAGATCAGGAGCGGCCGAACGGACGGGCCGGTCGCGCTCCACCGCGAAGGCGGTATCGGCGGCGGGTCGACCGGGCCGGCGGTGAAGACCATGTCCTAACTATGCGGCAGTTTGCGCACGCCACGATAGGTGAGGTTTACCTAACCTTAGCAACGCGCCGTTCCGCGGCCCGAGCCCATGAAGCAACCAGAAAGCTGGCTACTCCTATGCCGAAGACCTCGCGTCGGCTCACCGTGCACCCGCCGACCCTGCGCGAGGTCGAAGTGGTCCGGGTCCTCGACCTCACCCCGGGGATGCGGCGGATCACGCTGGCCGGCGACCAGCTGGGCGGGTTCAGCTCGCCCGACGGCACGGCGCGCCCGGCGTTCGCATCCTCCGGCTTCGACGACGACATCACGTTCTATTTCCCGTACCCCGGCCAGAGCGCCGCAGTGCTCCCGATCCAGGGAGAGGCCAGGCTGACCGTGCCCCGGGATCCCCGGCCGTTGTCCAGGGCCTACACGGTTCGCCGCTGGGACCCCGAGACCGGCGAGCTGGACGTGGACTTCGTCAAGCATGGCGTGGGCACGGGGACGACCTGGGCCTACCGCGCGCAGCTGGGCGACCGCGTGCATTTCAGCGGGCCGAGCACGTCGAAGGCGCTACCCGCCGACGCCGCCTGGCTGCTGGTGGCCGGCGACGACACCGCGCTGCCCGCGATCAGCCGTCTGCTCGAGGAACTGCCCGACGACGCTCGCGCCCAGGTCTTCATCGAGGTCTCCGACGACGTCCACCGCCAGGACCTGCGAAAACGGCCGGGCGTGGACGTGACCTGGCTGGTCCGTAACGGTGCCCCGGCCGGGACCGTTGCGCTGCTGACCGAGGCCGTCCGCTCAGCGCAGTGGTGGCCGGGCCAGGTGTTCGCGTGGCTGGCCGGGGAGCACAACGCTGTCCGCGACATTCGCCGCCACCTGGTCGAAGAACGCGACGTGCCCAAGGCGGACATCGATTTCGCCGGATACTGGCGGCATTCCGCGGTCGTCGCTCTGGAGGCCGACGGGGCGCTGCCTGACCCCGAGAAGTCGCTGACCCCGTTCCAGAAGCTCCACAACCTGACCGAGCTCACCGCACCGCTCGCGATCCGCAGCGCCGTCGAACTCGGCGTGCCCGACCTGATCTCCCGCGGCGTGAGCAGCGTGAGCGAACTGGCCACCAGGAGCGGCGCCGACGAGCGTGCCCTGGGCAAGCTGCTGCGTTACCTGCACGCCCTGGAGATCCTGACCCAGACCGAAACCGGCCGTTACGCGCTCACTCCCGTCGGCGACGTCCTCACTCTGGAATTCATCGCGGACAGCCTTCACCCCGATGGCGTGGTCGGTCGCGAGAGGCTCGGGCTCTTCGGCCTCACCGAGTCGATCCGCACCGGCCGGGCCGCCTACCGGTCCATCACCGGTCAGATGTTCACCGACGTGCACGCCGAACCGGACTACGAGAACCGGTACCTCGAGCGGCTGGCTAAATTCCAGCCTGCCCTGGCCGAGCCGATCGCCAAGTCCGATCTGCTCGCCGGAGTTCAGCACCTGGTGATCCACTCCGGCGGCGCCGGCGCCCAGGCCCGCGAATTCGTCGCCGTCCATGACCGCCTGCAGGTGACGATCTGTGCCCTGCCCACCCAGGCCGACTGGCTACGCCGCGACCTGCCCGAGACGATTCCTGACGAGCAGCAGCGCGCGCAGGTCAGCGTGCGGGAACAGTCCGTCTTCGAGCCTGGTCCGGCGGCCGACGCCGTGCTCGTCAGCCGGGCCTTCAAGAACCTCCCCGACGCCGACGCGGCCCACGCCCTGCGCCGGGCCGCCGAGAACCTCCGGCCCGGAGGCCGGGTGCTGCTGATCGAGGAAGTCCTCGATGCCGACGACCTGGACGAGCACGAAGGCGAGGCAGACCTGCTCGCGCTCACCGTGCACGGCTCCGGCCTACGCACCGCCGCCGAACTCGACGCCGTGATCACCCGAGCGGGACTCGTCCGCCGCGCCGCGCACACCGTCGGCTGGGGCATCACCGTCCACGAACTCCTGTCCCCCGAGAACGAAGCCAGAGAAAGCAGAACCCAACCATGACCAACTTGCGACGGCACGGCGCGGCCCTGGCCGCCGGACTCCTGAGCGCCACGATCGTCCTGACCGCCTGCGGCAGCGACGACGCAGACGACACCGGCGCCGCGTCGACCCAGACCGCGGAAACCTCCGAGACCCGCACCGTCACCGCCGACAACGGCAGCATCGAGGTTTCCGCCGCTCCCCGGCGGATCGTCACGATCGGGAACACGGGCCAGCCGATCGTCGACCTCGGCGGCAAGCCGGTGGGCATCACCGAGGTCGCCGCCTCCACTCTCGAGAAGCTGCCCGAGGATCAGCAGGCCACCTTTGCGGCCGCCACGATCGTCGGGCCCGAAGGTGGCGAGGTCGACCTGGAGAAGGTCGCCGGCCTCACGCCGGACCTCATCCTGGTGCAGTTGCCCGACGACGAGTTCGAGGCGATCGAGAAGCAACTGGAGACGATCGCACCGACGCTGTTCTACGGCCTCGACACCGAGTGGAAAGCCTTCGCCGACAAGCTCGCCGAGGCCGGCAACCTGACGCAGAACCTGAGCGCCCAGAAGACGGAGTTCGCCCAGCGGGTCAGCACCGTTCAGGAGAAGTACGGCAAGCTCATCGACGGCAGCACATTCGTCGACGTCTCCCGCGGGGACTGGAACGATCCCGGAACGTTCTACATCGCTGACATCGGCTGCTCCGAGATCGCCCGCGACGACATCGGTCTGGACCTTCCCGAGGCAGCGGCCGGCCAGGATCCCCTGGCCTACGAGTCCCTTCCGTTCGAGCAGATCGGGAAGCTGTCCGAGTACGACGTGATCACCTACCCCGTCGAGGCCGACGGCCAGCCGACCGAGGCCTTCGCACCCGTGGTCGAGACCAACACCTGGAAGGCACTGCCGACGGTGACCGACGGTAAGGCCCTCGGGGTCTTCTGCCCCGGCAACAACTCCTACGGGCCGGTCCTTCAGTACCTGGAGTCGCTCGAGCGCGCACTGGCGAAGCTCCCCGCCCAGGAATGACGACCCTCACCCGCCGACCCGTCGGTCCGGGCGCCGCGACGGCGCCCGGACCGCGTCGTCGTCTCATCGGACTGGTCGCCGCCCTGGTGCTGCTGGCCGCCCTGCTGATGCTCAGCGTCATGATCGGCTCGACCGCGATCGCGCCATCGGTGGTGTGGGACGCCCTGTTCCACCCGTCCCCCGGCCTCGACCAGTACGCGATCCGCGACTTCCGGCTGCCGCGCACGATCGTGGCCCTGGTCGTCGGCGTCGCCCTCGGCCTCTCGGGCGCACTGATCCAGGCCATCACCCGTAACCCGCTGGCCGATGCGGGCATTCTCGGCGTCCATGCCGGGGCGTCCTTCGCGGTGACCCTCGCCGTGGGACTGCTCGGCATTCGCGACATCCAGGCCTACCAGTGGTTCGCCTTCGCTGGAGCCCTGATCGTCACCCTCATGGTGCTGACCCTCGGCTCGACCCGGCAAGGCCGCTCGCCCGTGGTCGTCGTCCTCGCCGGGGTCTGCGTCACCGCGGTTCTCGGAGGTGCCCGAGAGGCCCTGCAGCTGACCAATGCGGAAGCCTTCGACGCGATGCGATCCTGGAACGCCGGTTCGGTCACCGGCCGCCCGCTGGAGGTGGTCTGGCCGATCCTGCCGTTCTTCGCAGTGGCCCTGGTCCTGGCCTTCGCCGTGTCCGGTTCGCTGAACGCCATGGCCCTCGGCGACGAGCTCGCGGTAGCCCAGGGCGTGCGTCTGGGGCGCACCCGCGTGCTCTCGGTGATCGCGCTCACCCTGCTGGCCGGCGGCGCCACCGCGATCGCCGGGCCGATCGCCTTCGTCGGGCTCATGGTGCCGCACGTGGCCCGCTGGATCGTCGGACCCCACCAGAGCTGGATCTTCGCCTACAGCATGCTTCTGGCCCCGAGTCTGCTGCTCACCTCCGACATCCTCGGCCGCCTCGTCCTGCGGCCCGGCGAGGTGCCCGTGGGCATCGTCACCGCCTTCGTCGGTGCCCCCGTCCTCATCGCGCTGGTGCGGCGGAAGGAAGCGAGCGGGCTGTGAGCACATCGAGGGTCGACTTCGGACGGCCGGTGCTGGTGGTACGGCGCCGCAGGATCGCGCTTCGGCTGGAGTGGCGATCGGTCGTCGTCTGCACCCTCTTGGCCGTCGTGCTCGCCGCTCTGGCTGTGCTGGCCCTGATGGCCGGCTCTTACGAGCTCAGTCCTGGACAGGTGGTCTCCACCCTCCTCGGTGGGGAGAGCGGAATCGTCCGCGAGATCGTCCTTCATTGGCGGCTTCCCCGGGTGGCCGCCGCGCTGGTCTTCGGAGCGGCGCTGGGCGTCAGCGGCGCGGTGTTCCAGTCGCTGCTGCGCAACCCGCTGGCCGACCCCGGCGTCATCGGGTTCGCCCAGGGTTCCTACACCGGCGCCCTGATCGTGATCCTGGTCGTCAACGGCAGCTACACGCAGCTGGCCGGCGGAGCTCTGCTGGGCGGGATGGCCACCGCCGTGGCCGTTTACGCGCTCGCCTACCGGCACGGGGTTCAGGGGTTCCGGCTGATCGTCGTCGGCATCGGAGTCTCGGCGATGCTCGGTTCGGTGAACACCTGGCTGATGCTCAGGGCCGATCTGGACCAGGCCATGGCGGCCGCCGCATGGGGAGCCGGTTCACTCAACGGCGTCTCGTGGGACCAGGTCGTCGGCGGCGGGGCCTGCATCGCGGTCCTCCTGCTGCTGGCCGCGCTGCTGAGCCGGGCGATGCGGCAGATGGAACTGGGCGACGACGCGGCCTCCTCCCAGGGGGTGCGCGTGTCGCCGACCCGTCTCGCCCTGGTCGTGGTCGGCGTGGCCCTGACCGCGGCCGTCACGGCCGCGTCGGGACCGATCGTGTTCGTCTCCCTGGTCGCCCCGCAGATCGGGCGCCGCCTCGCCCGCACCGCCGGGATCACCCTCGCCCCGGCTGCTTTCGTCGGCGCCCTGCTGTGCCTGGGGGCCGACTACCTCGCCCAGCACGTCGCTCCCACTCCGCTGCCGGTCGGCATCATCACCGTCATGCTCGGCGGTGGGTACCTCGGATATCTGCTCTTCACCGAAGCCAGGAGACGACTGTGAACCGCAGTGCGCGCCTTCATCTGGAATCGGCGACGATCGGCTACGACCGGCGGATCATCTCCGAGGACCTCTCGGTGGCGGTCCCCGACCAGTCGTTCACGGTTGTCGTCGGCCCGAACGCGTGCGGCAAGTCCACCCTGCTGCGCAGCCTCTCCCGGCTGCTGAAACCCTCGGCCGGGCAGGTGGTCCTGGACGGCGCCGACATCAGGACATACAAGACCAAGGAGGTGGCGCGGCAGATCGGGCTGTTGCCGCAGACCTCCATCGCTCCCGAGGGCATCACCGTGGCCGACCTGGTGGCTCGCGGCCGGTATCCGTACCAGGGGTTCATCCGGCAGTGGACCGAGACCGACGAGCAGGCGGTGGCCCAGGCGATGGCCCGGACCGCGGTCACCGACCTGTCCGGGCGCCTGGTGGACGAGTTGTCGGGCGGGCAGCGCCAGCGCGTGTGGGTGGCGATGGCGCTCGCGCAGGACACCGGCATCATGCTGCTCGACGAACCGACCACCTTCCTCGACATCACCCACCAGATCGAGCTGATGGAGCTGTTCGTCGACCTGCACGAGGCCGGGCACACCCTGGTCGCCGTGCTGCACGACCTGAACCAGGCCGCCCGCTACGGCACCCACCTGATCGCCATGAAGGACGGCCAGGTGGTGGCCGAAGGAGCGCCGGAGCAGGTGGTCACGGCCGAACTGGTCGAGGAGGTCTTCGGGCTGCGCTGCCTGGTGGTACCCGATCCGGTGGCCGGCAGCCCGCAGGTGGTTCCGCTGGGCCGCGAACGATCCCGGCTTCGCCCTCGGGAACGGCAGCTGTGAGGCAGCACCCCGAGAAGACCGGATCCCTTCTCATTGAGCGAGTTTCCGCGGACGAGGTCGACGTGACGTTCGTCGACGAGCCCGGGGACGACGCGACGGTCACCCTCTCGGTCGTCATCGGTCCCAGGATCGGCTTCAACCCGATCCCGCAGACATTCACTCCGTTACCCGGTAGGCCGTTTCACGTTCTCAAGCTGCGCATGCGTTCGGATCTGCGCTTCTCGTACGTGTTCACCCGTAGAGACGAACAGGTTCCGGACCCGTTCAATCCCCCGCCCAGGTTCTCCGAGTGCTCGGTGCCGAGGTTCTCCGGGGCTTCGGTGGCCGTCCTCCCCGACGCCGATCCGCTGCCCTGGCTCGACCAGGCCGCCCTACAGCTGCCCCCGGCACTGGAGTCGACCGTTCTCACCAGCAAGATCCTCGGAAACGAGCGCCGCATCTGGGTTTCGATGCCCCCGATCGCAGACCCGGGCGTCCTTCCCTTTGTCGTGCACCTGGACGGGACATCGGACCACAGCGCACCGAGCATCAGGGACGTCCTGGTACAGGCGGAGTTGATCCGGCCCTGTGTGGTGGTCCTGGTCGATCAACTCGGCGCGCAACGTAACGACGAACTGCTCTGCAACCCCAAGTTCTCCCAGATGCTGGTGGACGAGCTGCTGCCTTGGCTCCGCCAGCGCTACCCGCTCTCTTCCGACCCCGCCGACGTTGCCCTGGCCGGCGAGAGTTTCGGGGGGCTGTGCGCCGGATGGACCGCTCTGCATCACCCGGCAACGTTCGGCAACGCCATCCTTCAGTCCCCCTCGTGCGGGTACCACCCTGACCTCACGTGGGGCACCGGAGCGGCTGAACTGCTGCGCCGCAACCCCGTACCGACATTGATCGCCGACTTCCTGGCGGCCGGAACGGCACCGATCCGGATCTTCCACGATGTCGGTGAGCTGGAGAGCTCGAACACCCATAGCCGCTGGCTGGATCAGGTCCTCACCAGCAAGGGCTACGACACCGTCTACCGCGAGTTCGCCGGTGGACACGACTACGCCTGGTGGCGTGGCCTTTTTGCGGACGCCCTGCTCTGGTGCTTCCCCCGGAAGGCGGAGCGAGGCGGATGAGCGACACTGCGGGGCTGGGGCGAGGACCGCTGACCCGCTGGTTGCCGGTCTTCCTGCTGGCGCCGGCCCAACCGCCCACTGCTCAGACGTTCGGGACCGGGCCAGGCACCACTCCTGGACGGTTCCTGCTGCACGTCATCTTCTCGGTGCGGCACCTCAGTGTTCCCGCGATGCTGCTCGCGATCGTCTGGCAGGTGGGCGAGTCGGCGGTTCCGGTGGTCATGGGACTCGCGATCGACCGGGCTCTGGCGACCGGCGATGCCCAGCAGCTCGGTCTGTGGCTCGGAGTGCTGGCCGCTCTCTACATCGCCCTGACCTCGGCCGCGCGGTTCTCGTTGCGGCTGACTGCCTATGCGGTGCAGGTGCTGCAGCACCGACTGCGTGGCGCCCTTTCCACCCGCGTGCTGCACCCGATCGGCGCCAATGCCCGGGCACCGGACGGCGCCGTGGTCTCGATGATGACCACCGACGTCATGCGCCTGGCCAACGGGGTGATCCTGACGGTCATCCCGGTCTCGAGGATCACGTCGATCGGCTTCATCGCGGCCTCGCTGCTGGTGACGCACTGGATTCTCGGGCTCGTGGTGCTTGTGGGGGCGCCGGCTGTGGTCTGGTCCACAGGTGCCCTCAGCGCCCGGCTGTCCCGCGACACCCGCGAGTACCAGGCGCTGCTCGCCTCCACGGTCGGGCGGGCCACTGACCTGGTCACCGGCTACCGGGTGATCAAGGGGATGCACGCCGAGGCCGAGGCAGCCCGCCGGTACCGGCAGGCCAGCCAGGAGACTCTGGCCGGTGCCCGACGCAACGCGAGCCTGCTGGGACGTTTCCTGGCCGGCTCGGGCCTGATCAACGGCACGTTCGTCGCTGCGGTGCTGGGGCTGGCGGGCTGGTTCGCCGTGGACGGGCAACTGAGTATCGGCGGGCTGATCACCTCGGTCGGTCTCACCCAGGCCCTGCTGCCCCAGATCCAGGCGATCGCGAACGTCTCCATCCCCAACTACGCCGGCGCCCACGCCGCATCCGCGCGAATCCTCGACCTGCTGCAGGAGCACACCACGTCGGCAACTGCTCCTGCCGAACCGCACGACGTCAGGGCGATACCGGCACTGGACGTAAATCTGCCTGCCGGTCGGACATTCCGCGTTGAGCCCGGCGAACTCGTGGGCCTGCGGGCCGACGACCGTACCGCCGCCCGCATCGTCGAGGCGCTGGTGAACCCGCGGGCCGAGACAGGAGTCGGGGTGTGCCTCGACGGGATCTCCGGGCGCGAGCTGTCGCCGGACGAATACCGCTCCCGGGTCACCGTTGCCCCGCAACGCGCCACGTTGTTCAGCGGCAGCCTGCGCGAGAACGTAGCCCAGGGCTCGCCGGCCCGAGTGGATGCCGCGGTACGGGCCGCCAGCTGCGACGACTTCGCGACCGACCTCGACATCTCGGTCGGTGAGGGCGGCAACCGGCTCTCCGGCGGCCAACGTCAGCGGGTCGCGCTCGCCCGCGCCCTGGCCGGCGACGCGCCGGTGCTCGTGCTGCACGACCCGACCACCGCGGTCGACTCAGTCACCGAGCACGCGATCGCGAGCCGGTTGCCTGCCGTCCGGGCGGGCCGCTCGACCCTGCTGATCGCCTCGGCCCCGGCGCTCCTGGCTGCCTGCGACCGTGTCGTGGACCTTCCGGCCGCCGGGTCGGTGCCGTGAACCAAGGACTGCCGGTTGCCGGCGGCCGGGAAACGGCCATTCAGGTGTGGCAGCTCAGCCGCGGCTACCGGCTCCGGCTCGCCGCGACCGGAGCGCTGGGGCTCCTCAGCACCGGCGCCGACCTGGTCGTTCCCGTAGCCATCGGATTCCTCGTCGACCGCGCTCAGGCAGGCACCGCGAATCTGGCCACCGTGCTGACGGTTACGGCCGTGATGGCCCTTTCCGCAGTTCTCGGCGCGAGCGGCACCGCACTGACGATCGTGCTCGCCACCCACGTGTACCACTCGCTCCTGGCCGCACTGCGCGAGCGACTCGTCGAGCACACGATGACGCTCCCGCAGCACCTCGTCGAGCAGGCCGGCACCGGTGACCTGATCTCCCGCTCCAGCGACGACGTCAACGCGGTCGCCGATGCCGCTCCCACCGTGATCCCGGCCATCACCGTCACCGTTTTCACCATCGTCGTCTCCTTGGGTGGGCTCGCTGCACTGGAATGGCCCTACGCAGCCTCTTTCGCCGTCGCGCTACCGGTCTACCTGCTGGCCGTGCGGTGGTTCCTGCGCACCGGGCCGGGGGTCTACCGGGCCGAGCGCACGGCGATGAGCGCGCGGGCCCAGCAGATCCTCGAGTCCCAGCGTGGCTACGCCACCGTGCTCGGCTTCGGGATCGCCGAGCAACGTCATCAGGCCGTGATGACGGACTCCTGGCGGGTCGCCGTGCAGTCGCTGCGCGCCCGCACCGTGCTCAGCATGCTCAACGCCCGGCTGAACCTCGGGGAATACCTGAGCCTGGCCACCGTGCTCGTCGTCGGCTTCGCGCTCATCCGACTCGAGGCATCGACCGTCGGCGGCGCCACCACCGCCATGCTGCTCGTGCTGCGTCTGCTCGGACCGCTCAACCAGCTGCTGCTGGTCGTCGACACCCTCCAGTCCGCCCTCACCTCGCTGAGCCGCATGCTCGGCGCCGTCACGACAGTGCCGGTCCCGCCGGGCAATTCACAGCAGACCGCGGGCCGCGCCGTGCAACTCGACCAAGTCTCGTTCCGCTACGGCCAGGGACCACTGGTACTGGACCACATCGTCCTCAATGTCCCGCCCGGGCAGCACCTGGCCGTCGTCGGCGTCTCCGGAGCAGGCAAGACCACCCTCGCCGGTCTGGTCGCCGGCACCCACCTACCCGAGAGCGGGACCGTGATCCGCCCCCGCCGGACCGCGATGATCACCCAGGAGATCCACGTCTTCGCGGGCACGCTGCGAGACAACCTCACCCTCGCCGCCCCCGAGGCCGGCGACCGTGAGATCCAGGCCGCACTGGCAGCCACCGGCGCCGTCGAGATCCTCGACCACGCCCCGAACGGCCTGGACACGATACTGGGGGTGAACGGGCACCCGATCACCGAAGCGCAGGCACAACAACTCGCCCTCGCTCGCCTCCTCCTGGCCGACGCAGACCTGGTGATCCTCGACGAGGCCACCGCCGAAGCCGGATCCACCTACGCCGGCGAACTCGACCGGGCTGCCGACGCGGTTCTTGCCGGGCGCACCGCCATCGTGGTCGCCCACCGACTCTCCCAAGCAGCAACCTGCGACCAGATCGTGGTGATGGAGCAAGGCCGGATCATCGAGACCGGCCAGCACGACGAACTCCTCACCGCCGGCGGTGTGTATGCCAGGTTGTGGGCGGCTTGGGAGAGCGACCGGTAACAGCGGGCGGTCAGGAGTCCGCTGCCGCCGCCTCCTTGGCCGCCTCCCGCTTCAGCTTCTTGTAGAGCCGTTCACCCGCCGCGTCGGAGGCCGAGTGGTCGCCGAAGTCCCGGAAGAAATGCACGTTCTTGTACGTGTACTCGACGTGGGCCTTGAGGCTGTCGACCTGGCTCTGGTTCAGCCGCTCGGGATAGTGCTTGCCGATGTCGTCCAGATAGTGCATCAGCCCACCGGCGGCCCGCTTGTCGACCGCCATCGCGTCGTTGACCACCTCCTTGTAGGCACCGTAGCTGTCACCCGCCTTGATCTTGTCGCCCAGCCACTTCGCCCACTGGGAGGCCGTCTCGCCGCTGCCGGTGGAGGTGATGCCCAGACCCATGCCGTCCTGGCCCGCGCGGTGAGCGCCGTACGGGATGCTCATCGCGATCTCGTCGTCCTCCCCGTCCCGGTTCTTGCCTCGCCAGCCGCCCAGTTCGGTCGCCTTCATCGGCATCACGTGCTCGCTCTCCCAGTTCTTGTCCAGGGAGAACTCCTTCACGTTCTTGTGCGGCCCGACCGCCTGGACGTAGCCCTTCGAGTCCGGGAACTTGCCGCCGTACGTCATGTCCCGCTGCCCCAGGAGCTTGGCCGCTTCCGAGAGGTCGTCGGGATTCTTCGCCGCGGCCGGTGTGCTGAACTGGTCCCAGGCCTCCCGGTAGTTCTCCGGCTCGACCCGCTTGCGCTTGCAGGCCTTCCCGGCCAGACCGAGCGGGTCGATCCAGACCATCGGATTGCGGACGTAGGCCACCGGGTTGGGTGCCGGGGCCAGACCGAGCGGGTCCGGGCTGAGGTAACGGCCCGTCTCCGGGTCGTAGTAGCGCTGGTTGTTGTAGTGGAAACCGGTTTCGGGGTCCAGGTACTGCCCGGGCATCCGGATCGGGATGCCGTTGCCGCTACCGTGCTCGGTCCCCTCGGCGTCCCGGCCCCAGATCGTGCCCCGGCGCTGCCAGCGCACCTCGCCCGCGGTGTCGACCAGCGCGACCGGGTTGCCGATGACGTCGTTCACCACCATGGTCAGGCTCTGCCCCAGCACCACCTCCCGGTCGGCGTGCTGCTCGTACTGGGCCACCGGCCCGTTCGCGACGCTCAGACCGTGCCAGGTCCGCGCGTCCGAGCGCCCGGCCCGGTCGGTCCGGATCTCCTCGACCAGCATGGCGCCCGACCAGATGTACTCCGTGCGCTCCACCACCCGGTCCCGCTGGCCGGCCGGCTCCAGCCGGTCCTTGGCGATCCGCCGGCCCAGCGGGTCGTACACGTAGCGCCAGCGCTGCCCGTCCGACGTGGTCACCCCGGTCAGCCGGCCGTCGGCGTTCCAGGTGTAGCGCTGCCCCTCGGCCGACGAGCGCTCCCGTGACACCGTGCGTCCGTTGGCGTCGTAGTCGTACCAGGTCTGCCCGGCGCGCACGACGCGACTGCCGCTGTACTCACGGGCTCCGCCGACCGCACCGGCTCCGGCCCAGTCCGCGTTCACCACGTCGCCGTTGCCGTTGTAGGCGTACGTCTCGACGGCTGTGCCTTCCTCGGTCCGTACCGCGAGAACCCTTCCGGTGAGGTCCAGTTCGATCTGGCGCTCACCGTTCGGGTCACTGACCTGGACCGGATCGCTGTCCGGGCCGTAGGCGGTGCGTTGCCAGTAGACCGGTTTCATGCTCGCGGGGTTCGTGACGTCACCGCTGAGCACGAGCCGGTCGAGGGAGCGGCCCATCGCGTCGGCCGTGTGGGCGGAGAACACCCGGTTGTCCAGCCGCCGGAAGGCTTCGTAACCGTTGCTGTCGTAGCCGATGTCCAGCCGGTGCCGGGCGGTGTGCAGCATGATCGGCCGGCCCACCACGTCGTACTCCCAGACCGCGGCGCCGCCGGCCGGAGTCAGACGCCCGACCACACGGCCGTTCTCGTCGTAACTGGTGTGCACCGTGCGGTCGTTGACGGTCTCCGCGATCACCCGGCCCATCGCGTCCCGTTCCAGGGTGACCTTGGCGTGGGTGCCGATGACCTGCACCATCCGGCCCATCGCGTCGTACCGGTACCGGGTCTCACCCGCACTGTTGCGCCGGGCGGCCAGGTTGCCCCGGGCGTCCCAGGCGTAGTCGGTCACCTCGCCCGAGGGGTCCCGCTCGCCGATCAGGTTGCCGGCCGCGTCATGCCGGTACTCGGTGCGGCGGTCGTCGAAATCGGTCTCGGCGATCCGCCTTCCGGCGGCGTCGTACTCGAACCGCCAGCTGCGGCCCTCCGGATTGGTCCACTCGATCAGCCGCAGTTCGGTGTCGTGCCGGTAGCGGGTGCGGGCGCCGTCCGGTTCGACCGTCTCCTCCAGCAGGTCGAACCCGGTGTAGCTGTGGGTCGTGGTCCGGCCGGCGCCGTCGGTGTAGGAGACCGGGTTGCCCTCGCCGTCGTAGACCCAGCGCTGGATCAGGCCGGTCGGGTCTACCATTTCGGTCAGCTCGCCGTCCACGGTGTACCGGTAGGTCGTGCGGTTGCCCTGGTCGTCGATCTCCTCGGTGGTACGGCCGAACCGGTCCCGGACGAACCGCAGCGTCTGCCCCTGCGCATTGCTGACCAGAGTAGGCAGGCCGGCGGCATCCCACTCGGCGGACTCGCTCACGTTCTCCGCCAGCTCACCCGAGCCCTCGTAGTCGTACCCGTAGCCCATGCCCGAGGGGGTCGACTCGCTGACCACCCGGCCGTTCTCGTCGTACTCGCGCCGCCAGACGGCTCCGTCCGGCTGGGTCACCTGGGAGACCTGGCCAGGGGCGGAGTGCTCGAACGTCATCCGGCGGCCGTCCGCCGACTCGATCGCGACCACGTCACCGTTCGCGTCGTGACTGAAACGCGTCGTCCCGCCGAGGGCGTCGGTGCGCGAGAGCAGGTTGTGCTGCACGTCCCACTCGGAACGGACGGTGCCGCCCAGCGGATCGGTCTGCGCCACCAGCTGCAGCTCGTCGTTCAGGGTGAAAGTGGTGACATTGCCGAGAGAGTCGGTGACCTTCGTGGCCCCGGGGGCGTAGTCGTAGCCGTAGGAGAGGTAGCCGTCCTTGCCCTCCGTGCGCACGCATCGGTTCTGATCGTCGTACTCGTAGCGGAACCACATGTCGTTGCGGTCACGCCAGCGCACGATCCGGCCCTGGTCGTCGTAGTCGTAGTGCAGCAGGCGCCCTTCGGAGTCACCGATCGCGGTGAGGCGGCGCCGTTCGTCATAGGCGAACGTACGTACCAGCAACGGACGATCGCCGTGGACGTCCGTGGGCGCGTCGGCTCGCGGGAGCATCCGCAGAGCGCAGACCAGACCGGCCTCGTTGTGCTCCACTCCCACCCGGTAGCCCCCGGAGTGCCGGATCAGCGTGATCCGGTCGAACTCGTCGCGGTCCACCTCGATGCGCTGGCCGTGCCGGCCGGCCACGGCCAGGAGCGGGGCCTCACCCTCCTCGTCGGCCGCACCGAAGAACAGGCTGCCGGCGCCGTCGGGATTGTCGATCGCGAAACCTTCCTCGGTCCGGCGCAGCGGGGCGGCCGCGCCGTGCACCGGCAGTTCCCGACCGGTCTCGCCGGGCATCGCGTAGCTGAGGATCATCCCGGCGGCGCTGATCAGGTGCACCGTGTCGCCCTGCACGATCAGCCGCTGGTCGAGCCAGGAGGCCCAGGTCGGGCCGAACGCGCGGCCGAACCGGTGGTCGCTGAGGTGGGCCCGGTGCAGGTGCAGCGGGAGCCGGCCGGGCAGGTGCAGGTCGCTCTGGTCGATGAACATCCGCCCGGTGGCCACGTCCACCGGGTCACCGCAGGCGGGGATGCCCTTGATGTCCTTCGAGGTGATCTTCGGGACGGTGTTGATCTTGCCGATCGGGCCGCCGAGGCCCTTCTTCACGATGTCCTTGAGACCGGCGCCGAGGCTCTTGATGTTGGCGACCAGGTTCTTCAGGATGTCCTTGGCGCCGGTCAGGGCGGCCTTGCCGATCGCCTTGAGACCGCCCTGCTTGAACAGCGCCGAGACCTTGCCGATGGTGGTCAGGCCCTTGATCCCGGGAATCACCCCGAGCAGGCCGAACACCAGGTCCATGATGTTGCCCTTGCCCTGGGCGAAGTCGACTATCGCCTTCACCAGGAGGATCGCGCCGGCGATCAGCGCGATCCAGGCGAACGGGCCGCCGAAGATGATCGCCAGCACCCCGAACACGATCGCCAGCACCTCGGCGATCTTGCAGATGATCTCCCACAGGCCCTTGAAGAAGTCGGCCAGCTTCTCCCAGAAGCTGCGCGGGCGGATGCCTGCGTCGGAGGCCTCGTCGATCGCCCGGACCGCTTCTTTTGCTGCCCCTTCGCGCAGTTGCCGGGCTTGCTCGGCCATCCGCTTGGCTGCGTCCAGAGCGCTCTGCGCGGCGCCGACCGCCCCCTGGGCATCGGACTGGCGCTGCTGGGCGGCCTGCGCGTCGCGCACCGCCTGGGCCACCTGGTCCTTGTCCGGCTCGGGGGCGTCCTTCTCCGGATTCTGCAGCTTGTCAGCGTTTTTCGAGGCAGCACCGGCATCGTCGGTGGCCGCCGCCAGGGCCGCGGTCGCACTGCTCAGCGAGGCCCGGGCCTCGCGGCCGTCGGCCAGCGCCCGGTCGGCCTGCCCCTGGGCCTGCTCCAGCACCGGGGCGAAGCGGGTCAGTGCCTCACCACACATCTCGTGCGAGGTGTAGAGCTTGCGCAACTGCTCGGGGAACTCGCCGAACTGATTGCGGAAGGCGTCGCCCGACTGCCCCACCCAGGTCATCACGGCGCTGTCCCCGGCCATCGAGGTCACCTGGCGGTAGCACCGCTCGGCGGTGTCGGCGAAGTCCAGGAAGCGCCCGGCCAGCGTCTCCACGTTGGCCGGGTCGCCCGGGGTCGGGTCCCCGTCCAGGTCCAGGACGTACCAGTCACTCGGCCGGGCCACGGCATTCTCCTTGCTGCGCGGTGCTTCTCACTGACACGTCAGGCTCACCGGCCGAACCGCGCGCCCGGGTGGCGAGAGCCGCCGTTCGCGTCGTCCTGCGGGTGGTTCAGTTCTGTTCCTCGGGGCGCGTTCTCATCGGCCGTGCCGGTGCGTGAGCACTCCGGCACCGTCAGCGCACCTGGCGCCGCGTGTTGCCGTCCTCACTCAAAGTGCCTGCCACCCGGCCTACCTCACGGCCGACCGGAAGGACAGCCACCAATAAACCATATACAAGGGCAGAGATGACAAGGCTCTTGAATGGTGCATAGGGTGTGCGCCGATCGAGAAAGGGGCTGGTCATCGATGGCCGACCGGTTGTCCGTCGATCTCGACGGGCTGGAGAGTTTTTCGTCCGACCTGGGTATCATCCGCGCGACCATGGCCGATGCCGGTTCCTGGATGCGCCAGTTCGACGGCGAACTCGGTGGCGACGACGTGGACGGCGCGGTGAACCACTTCGAGAGCCACTGGAGCGACGGCCGCGGCCGGGTGGACAAGAACTGCGAGAACTTCGTCAAGCTGGTGAACCAGGCGGTGGAGAACATCCGCAAGGCCGACGAGGATCTCGAGAAACAGCTGGTGCAGAGCGGGGAGACGGCGTGAGCCCGAGTACGGCCCGGGCCACCGGATTCGCGATCAGCGTCCCGGACGGCTGGCTGGAGGTGGACCTGCACCCCGACTCCCGCAACGCCTCGATCAACGATCTGGTGACCCGTCAGGTCAAGGAGGTCCCGGAGCTGCGCGAGCACCGCGCGGCCCTGGTACGGGCGCTGCGCAGCGCCGCGCGCAGTGCGCACGCCGCCGGGGCGGCCTACACCGCCAGCATGATCCAGCCGATCGAGGACGCGGTGATCGCGGCGAACGTGACGATCAGCATCGTCGAGGCGCCGAACGAGGAGAACGCCTCCGAGACGATCGTGGCGCACCTGGCGGAGATCCCCCGCGGCGCCGGTGAGGATCCGGTCTGGCGCGAGGTCACCAGCACGGAACTGCCCGGTATCGGCCGGGTTCCGCGCACCCAGGGGGTCGAGGACATCACCATGCCCGAGGGCTCCGGCTGGATCCGCTCGGTCATCATGCAGACGTTCGTCCCCGTCCCGGGTTCGGCCGGTAAGGTCGCCCTGGTCACCTGCAGCAGCCCGATCCTGGCGCTGAGCACCGAGCTGATCGACCTTTTCGACGCGGTGACCTCGACCTTCCGGTTCCTCGAGAACTGATTCCGGCTCTCCCTTTCCTCCCGTCCGCAACCGTGCGGCACGGGTCGTCCGCACGGTCTGAGAGGACAGCACCATGGCGAGCAACGTCAATGTGACCTATGAAGAGATGCGCACCGCGAGCAACAAGCTCAACGCGGGCAAGGACGACATCCTCGGCAAGCTCTCCGAGCTGAAGAACATGATCAACACCCTGGTGAACGAGGGCTACGTCACCGACAAGTCGAGCAAGAAGTTCGACGAGAACTACACCGAGTTCAACGACGGCGCAACGAAGATGGCGGAGGGCCTGGAGGGCCTGGCCAGCTACCTCGAGGCCGCGGCCGACGCGTTCGAGCAGGCCGACACCGACCTGGCCTCCGCGATCAACAAGTAGGCCCGTCCGTCCCGACGAGGGCCGGTCTTCCCGAGGTTTCGGGAGGACCGGCCCTCGTCGTCGTCTCACATCACGCTGAGCGGCACCTGGACCGCGAACGCGGTGCCGTCGCCGAGGTGCAGCAGGGCCCGGCCGGCCTGGATCGGCTGCCCGACCGCGGTGCGCTGCAGCTTGATCCCGATCAGGTCGCCGTCGGTACGGCTCTGCGGGGACATCAGCGCACCCCGGCGGGACTTACGGGCATCCACCAGCCAGCCGCTGAAACCCACGCTCAGCTCGTCCGGGTTGCCCGCGATCACCACCCCCAGCCCGCGCGCGGCCCCGGTCTTGATCACCTGCTTCAGTTCCGAGGCGGCCGAGACCTCACGCAGCGCCTCGGCGTCGTCCGCGACGATCACGGCCGGGCCGGTGATCCGGCCCAGGGCCTGGGTGAACTCCTCGGCCGAGACATCGGTGCCGGTGAAGACCTCGACCACGCCCGCGGCCCCGGCCAGGCTGCGCACCGGCGAGTTGCGCGGGGCGAACGCGATCACCTGCTGCCCGCGGGTCAGGAACGAACGGGCCATGGTGACCAGGGTGGTGCTGCGGCCGGACTTGGCCGGGCCGCCGATCACGAAGGCCGGTACCCCGTCGGCCAGGTCCGGGCCGAAGCCCGTGAGCTGGTCGCCGCCGACGCCGACCAGCGCCCACATCGGGCTCGGGTGCTGCTCGCGCATCGGCCAGGCCTCCTCGAACCCGAGCTTCGAGGGCAGTTCTCCGAGGCGGAAAGGGGCAAGTTCGCGGGGCACGTCGCTGTCCCGTTCCCGGGCTGCCTTGCCGATCGCGCTCAGCGCAGCCGCCTGGGCCGGGCCGGAGGCGTCCGGGGCCAGCAGGGCCACCTGCAGCTCGATCCCGCTCTCGGAGCGGAACGCCCGCCCCTGCGCCACGTTCTCGGGCATGTTCCGGGGCCGCAGGCCGATCAGCGAGTAGTCGGCCCGGTCGGACAGGCGGAAGGCGATCCGGTCCTCGGTCAGGGTGGAGATGCGCCCGCTCAGCAGGGTCCGGTCGCCGGTGATGATGACGTGCACGCCGACGCTGGCACCTTCGCGCAGAAATGCGAACACCTGGTCGACCAGGGCACCGCCGTCGAGTTCGCCCAGGGAGGTGAGGAATCCTTCCCAGCGGTCGATCATCAGGATCAGGTGCGGCAGCCGCTCGGTGACCGACGGCGCCGCGGCACGCTGTTCGGTGATGTCCGCGTACCCGCCGTTGGCCAGCACTTCCTGGCGTCGGCGGATCTCCTCGGCCATCCGCTTCAGCAGCCGCACCGCCCGCTCGACCTGGGTGCGCATCACCACCGCCCCGCAGTGCGGCAGGTCCGCCAGCGGCAGCAGGGCGCCGTTGCCGCAGTCCAGGCCGTACAGGTGCACGTCGCCGCTGGACTGGCTCTGGGCCACCGAACCGGCGACTGCCCGCAGCAACTGGGAACGACCGGTGCGCGGGGCGCCCGCGGCCAGCAGGTGCCCGAAGACCGACAGGTCGAGCGCGGCGGTGCGCTGGGCCTGCTGGGCCGGAAGGTCCTCCCGGCCGAACGGGATCGGCGGCAGGTGCGGGCCGGCCACCGGCTCGAGCTCGTCCAGAGTCATGGCATCGGGCAGGGCCTGCAGCCACGGACTGAGCTGGCTGGGTACCTGCGCCAGCTCGGCTGCCTCGCGCACCGCGAGTACCAGGTCGCGCAGGTCGGTCTCGTCCTCCTCCACCGGGCCGACCGCCTTCGGGCGCGGGATGTTCACCGGCTTGCTGAGGTCCGACCAGTTCAGCGGCACCACGATCGGTGCGCGCCGGGGACCGGCGGTCCGCCCGGGACGGCGGCCACCCACCCGGCCGGCCTGGAACGGGACCAGGGAAGCGTGACCCAGGCGCACGTACGCGCGTCCGGGCGTGCTCTTGGAGATCTTCGCCGCGTCAGGGGCGTTCAGAACGTCAGAGCTTTCGGACGCGTCGGTCACCCGCAGAGCGATCCGCAGGTTGGTGTTCGCCCGGATCTCCGGGGAGACCACCCCGCTGGGCCGCTGGGTGGCCAGCAGCAGGTGGATCCCCAGGGACCGGCCGCGCTGGGCGATGTTGACCAGTCCGGTGACGAAGTCGGGCAGGTCCCGCACCATCGAGGCGAACTCGTCGATCACGATCAGCAGCCGCGGCAGCGCCGGCTTGGACGTCTCGGGCAGACGCTGGAAGTCCTCGATGTCCTTGGCCCCGAAGTCGGCCAGGATGTGCTCGCGCCGGCGCAGTTCCGCCGACAGCGACTCCAGCGCCCGGCCGACCAGGTGCTCGTCCAGGTCGGTGACCATACCCACGGTGTGCGGCAGCCGCACACAGTCCGCGAAGGCGCTACCGCCCTTGTAATCGACCAGCACGAAGGTCATCTCGTCGGGCCGGTTGGCCACTGCCAGCGAAGCCACGACGGTCTGCAGCAGCTCGGACTTCCCGGAACCGGTGGTCCCGGCGATCAGGCCGTGCGGGCCGTCGCGCCGCAGATCGATCTCGAACGGGCCGTCGAACGACTCCCCCACCACCGCGACCGTGCTGCGGCCACGGGCGGCCCAGCGCGCAGCAATCGCGTCCCCGGACGGTGGGTCGATGGAAAGGACGTCCAGGAGCCGGCTGGAGGACGGCAACGCGGCATCGTCGCCCTCGTCGCTGGTGTCCCGGATCGGGCTCAGAGACCTGGCCAGACGGGCGCACCAGTCCGGGTGCGCGAACTCCGGGCGGATGCCCGGCACCGGGTCGGAGTCGGCCTGGGTGACGGTCAGTCCGGCCGTCTCGACCCGGACCACGGCCTGGCACTCGGCCGGCAGGAACCGCTCATCGGCGTCCAGGCAGATCGCGTACACCCCGACCTGCGGGCCGTCCCGCAGGATCTGCACCACGCCCGGCATCGAGCGCATCCGCCGCGATCCGTCCAGCAGCAGGATGACGTCCGGGTCCCGGAAGACCGCGTCGCGGGCCTTGGACTTGGCCGAGGTGCGCTGCCCGACCAGATCGAGGACGGCCGCCACCTGACGGCCCGCGGTATCGGCGTCCGTGCCGATCCGCACCGCGCTGCCGGAACCGTCGGCCGGGCGCGCATGCGGCAGCCAGCGCAGCCAGTCCCAGCATTCCCGGCCGGTGGCGTCGGTCAGCACCACGATCTGCAGGTCGGCGGGACTGTGCAGGACGGCTGCCTGGATCAGCAGCCAGCGCCCGATCCCCCGGGCGGTGTCTCCCGGCCCGGCGATGCCGAGCACCCCGCGCTGGCTCAGCGGCACCGTCACCGGCGCCTCCGGCAGTATCCGCGGGTTGGTGCGCCGGTGATTCTCCTGCTCCGGGTCCTCGACGATCACCTCGGACGGGAACTGCGCGGTGCCGACCCGCAGCAGCAGATGGTCGCCGTCGCGGCGGCGTCTTTCCCACAACCGGCGGCGCGGGCCGGAGGCGATCACGGCGACCGAGGCCAGGTCGGGCACCCAGATCCGGCGCTCGGCCAGCTCCAGGTCGACCGCATGCTCGACGTCGGCCTCCACCCGGGCTTTTCGCTCATGGTATTCGCGCAGCAACTCCGTGTACGAACGACGGCCGTTGCGGCGGCTGTTCACGTAACCGGCGATCACCGAGATCGGGCTGAGCGCGGCGAACAGCAAGGTGGCCGGGTTGTTGGTGAGCATGTACATGGCCAGCGAGCCGACGATCGGGACGACCGCCATCAGGATCGGGATGGCGCCCCGGGCCGGTTCTTTGGGCGGGCTGGGCAGGCGGAACTTGGTCTCCCGGCGCGGCGGCAGGATCCGCGGCGGCCGGTTGTAGTCCAGGCCCGCACCGTCGGCCGACATCACCAGGGCGGCATCGGGCGAGACGTAAGGCATCACCTCCAGGATGCTTTCACCGATCACCAGCTGCCGGCCCGTGTCCCAGCGCACCCGGCCCACCGGCAGCGTGCTCTCTCCCGCGATGGTCTCCAGCACCATCTCCGGCGCCCCGGGTTCCGGTTCCAGCCAGCACTGCGCCGCCCCGTCCACATCGAGCCTGGCCGCCACCGGCGGCACCGAGGCGTCCGGGATCCGCACCCAGGCCCGGCGCTGCGACCCGAGCTCACCGCTGCCGACCCCCAGCGGAAAAACCGCGCCGGCGGCCGGTCCTCCGACGACCCGTAGCTCGACCAGCCCGGGACGTTCGCTCGGATATCCCGGCACCGGCCCGTCCAGGCCGACCAGCCCGCCCTCGACCAGTGGGGAATCGAAGACGCTGAGGGCCGGGTCGAGCGGCCGGGAACCGAGGTAGAGCGCCGCACCGGCGGGAGTACGCTGCGAACGGTCACGGAACAGTGACTCAAGCGTCCAGGCGATGGCCGCGATCTGGGTGCCGTCGTCCGTGTCCAGGATGACGTCGGCCGACTCACCCGTGCGGGTGTCGACGGCGGTCAAGTAGAGCTGCATCCAGTATTTGTACCCTTTGGGCATTAGGGTTGTACCGTTTACGCATTGAATGCGTAGTCTGTGCCTTCATGCCGCCGGAGAATCCCTTGCCTCTTCCAGCGATCCCCCGTGGGACGCAGTCGTTTCGTCGTGCAATCCGTTCCGGCGCAGCCATTTCCCTTGTTCTCATAACGATTTGGTTTCCGGCCCGGACGGCCGCCGCCACCGACGGTCACGGGTCCGAGCGCTCAGCAGCGACTCCGGGCAGCAGCACCGGCGGCGAGGTGAAGTTCTACGTCGTGCGGGCGGCCTACAAGGGCGAGCCCGAGTTCCTTTTCTCCATCGCCGAGCGATTCCTCAAGGACGGGGAGCGCTGGCCGGAGATCCTGGAGCTGAACAAGGACCGCCCGCAGGCCGACGGCGGACGGCTCACCGATCCGGCCTCGATCACCGCGGGCTGGGTGCTGGTGCTGCCCGCGGACGCCAAGGGCAAGCTGGTGCGCACCGGCCCGTTGCCGGAAGTCAGCGCCGCACCGACCAATCCGGCCACTCCTGCTCCGGCCCCGGGCGCTGCACCGTCCGAGCCCGAGTCCGCCACCCTGTACTGGGTGATCGGGGCGAGCACCCTGGTGCTGGGCACCGGCCTGATCGGTTACGCAATGATCGCCCGCCGGCGCGCCGCCGCGGAGCCCGAACCGGCTCCCACCCCGCCGCCGCGCCGTACGCCACCGGCGCCACGCGGGCCCGCCTCGGGCGCCCCCAGCCGTCTCGGGCAGAGCGCCGCCCCGGAGGCCCCCGACGAGACGCCCGCGCCTCGGCGAAACTTCTTCCGGCGCAACACCACCGAAGTACTCGCCGTGCGCCCGTTCGACGCAGCGGGCGCCTGGACCGTCGACCGGGGCCTGCGCTCGCTCAGCGGCATGGCCCACGACGCCCGGCGTCAGGTGCCGCCGTTCTACGCGGTGGTCATGGACCGGGAGTGGATGCAGTTGCGGCTGGCCGCCCCCGACTTCGAGGCTCCTGCCCCTTGGGGCAGTGATGAGGACGGCCGTACCTGGTCCGCCCCGCTGCGCGCCCTGCAGGCGCTGCCGCTGAAAGACGGCCTGGCTTCGCCCAGTCCCCGCCTGGTCACGCTCGGCACCGACAGCGGGGCCCGGGTCCTGGTCGACCTCGGCCAGGCCACCGGCGTGATCTCGGTCGAGGGCACCGTGGCCAACGTCCACAACCTGCTGCTCGGCTGGATCGGTGAGCTCGTCGCCGCCCCCTGGGCCGAGCACGTCCGGGTGGTCACCGTGGGCCTGGCCCCGGCGGTCTCCCCGCCCGCCTCCGACCGGGCCGAGCACTTCACCAGTCTGCCCGAAGCTTTCACCGCGATCGGCTGGTCCGAGAGCGGCACCATGTCCGAGGCCGTGCGGGGCGGCGGCAGCGTCGCCGCACCCCGGCCCGCAATCCTGATCGTGGCCGGCCGATTCCGCGACCACGACCTGGAGCACCTGCAAGCCCTGGCCAGTCAGCCCGACGCGAACTGGACCATCGTCATCGTCGGCCGGGTGCCCGCCGCCCGCTGGCGATTCGCCCTGCGCCCCGGCGGCAAGCTCGACACCGGCGTGCTCGGCATCACCGCCCAGGTCAACGACAGCCTGGCCTCTCCGACAGGAATCCGATGAGCAACCACACTCCGACCCCGCCGCCCGCCAAAGGTGGAAAGTCCTTCTCCTGGGCCATCATCGGTGGTACCGCCCTGCTGGTCACCGGGGCCGTCGCGGTGACCGCCGGCGCCCTGCAGAGCCGTGGCTCCGGCACCGCCGACGAGATCACCCTGGCCGGCCAGATCCAGGAACAGCCGCCGGCCCCGGTCATCACCACCACCCAGGCCCCCACTCCCACGCCGACGGCCGAGAAGCCGAAGACGGAGAAGGCGGCCGCCGAGCAGGAAAAGCCGCAGGAGACCAAGACGGTCACCGCCACCCAGGACGCCCCGGCCGAGGACGAGCAGGACGAACCGGAGCCCAAGAAGACCAAGAAGAAGGCCCCGCCGAAGACCCCGGCCGTGAACGTCCCCTACCAGCTCCACAACGTCGCGACCGGCAAGTGCCTGGGAACGATCGCCTTTGAGCAGGTCAGTACGCAGACCGCCTGCAACGGCGCGGTTTCGGTCCGGCTCGAGCGCACCCGCACGGCTGACGGCATGCCGCTGTACTGGATCCGCTCCTCCGGCTCCGGCCTGTGCCTCGACCCGCCCGGCAGCACCGCCAACGAAGGCGCTGTCGCGATCGGCGCCGTTCCCTGTATTGAGCCCGCTTCCGGCGACAACCAGGAGTTCAAGCTCGTCGACAGCGGCAAGGTCAAGAACGGCCACGTGCAGTACTACGTGAAGAATGCCCTCTCGGGCGACTGCCTGGATGTCTCGGGCTGGCAGAGCGACGGCTCGAACCAGGCCGACGGGCAGCACATCACGCTGTACCCCTGCGCACCCGACGACGACCACCTGTGGATCTTCCAGGAAGCCTGATCCCCGTCCGGTCGCGGGCATAAACCCTGTCCGCGACCGGACACTCAGACCTGTCGCCCGGTAAGGCAAATGAGCTGGACCGCGAGGTCAGTGCTGTCGGTAGGCACGGGTGCGGCGGTGATGCCGAAGTCACGCCACTTCTCCACGTTCGTTCGCGCGTACTCGAGGCTGACCGCGACCGCCTCAGGGTCGAGCGCCTCGTCCTGGCCAGTGCTGCGAGCCAGGTCCCACTGATGCACGGTCAGGTCGAGCAGCATCTGCGTGGCGTACTCGGACAACGGGGCCTCTCCGAAGGAAAACTGTGCCCTGCCGGCCAGGTCAGCGCCGCTCCAGGCCTGCGCCGATCCCGCCGCCGCAGCGTCCCAGGCACCGGACGGATCGGCGCCCACGAGATCGCCGTCGTAACGCGTGCCCACGTTCTCCAAGGTTTCCCGGGCCAGCAGGTGCGGAGCCCAGAGATGCTCCCCGACCAGGTGATTCGTCAGTTCCCGAACCGTCCACTCGGTGCAGGTCGACTTGTCGTCCCATTGACCGTCGCGCACACCGTGCACCCGGGCCCCGAACCTCTCGATGGCCAGGGGAATCAAACGCTGAAAATCAGTCACGACGGCAGACTATGACGTATCGTCCCGACTGCCCGGTCAGCCTGCCGTCAGTGTGAGCGGGAACCGCACGCCGGTCAGCTCCTCCGACACGTCCCAGAGGCGGCGGGCCACGTCTGCATCCTGTGCCGCCTTTGACCGGCCGACGAGCGTGGCCGGCCCGCGCTGCAGCAGGCCGCGCGGCCCGGCGAAGCTGTTGCCCGGGATATCTCCCACTGCGGCATACAACGTGGGCCTGGCACCATCCGGCCCGGTCTGGGCCAGGGTGCGCCGCAGCACTCCGAACAGCAGGTCCAGAGAACGACTGGCCCCTCTTGAGGAGTGATCGAGGTTGGTGTCCGCCAGGCCGGGATGGGCCGCCGTCGCGATCACGTCGCTCCCGGCTACCTCCAGCCGGCGCTGCAATTCCTTGGTGAACAGGAGATTGGCCAGCTTCGACTGACCGTAGGACGAAAAGCGATCGTACGAGCGGCGTTCCCAGTTCAGGTCTTCGAAATCGATCCGGCCACGCCGGTGGCCGCCCGACGAGACCGTCACCACGCGTCCCACAATTTGGGGTAGAAGCAGGTTGGTCAGCGCGAAGTGACCGAGATGATTGGTGCCGAACTGGGTCTCGAAACCGTCGGCGGTGCGCCCGAGTGGCGGCATCATCACCCCTGCGTTGTTGATCAGGATGTCGACGGTGAGGTCGAGACCGTCGGCGAATTCACGGACGGACGCCAGGTCACCCAACTCGAGTCGACGCACCTCAGTCCGGCCGGGCAGGGCATCGGCGACCGCCCGCCCTTTGGCCACGTTGCGCACCGCGAGCACGACGAACGCGCCTCGGGCAGCGAAGACTTCGGCCGCGGCCCGGCCGATCCCGCTGCTGGCGCCGGTGATGACGACGGTCCGGCCGGCCTGGGACGGGACGTCGGAAGCTTCGAATGTAGTCACAGACAACAATGTAGACATCGCCAACATAAGTAGTCAACGCCTACATCGAGGTAGGCTGCCCCGGTGACCGACGAGCGCTACCACCACGGCAACCTGCGCACGACCCTGCTCGAGGCCGCCCAGGAGACCCTGCGCGAGAGCGGCGTCGATGCTTTGTCGCTGCGGGATCTGGCCCGGCGGGCCGGGGTGAGCCACGCTGCGCCGCGCCGCCACTTCCCCGACCGCCAGGAACTGATCGACGCCCTGACCATCTCCGGTTTCGAGCAACTGCACGAACAGCTGCGAACGGCCACTGATGCGGCCGACCCCGACTTCCGTTCCCGCCTGCAGGCGATCGCCGACACCTACGTGAACTTCGCCAGCGGTGACGTCGCCCTGCTGGAACTGATGTTCCGCCGCAAGCACGACTCCGAACGCTTCGTCCAGGCCGCCCACCCCTCGTTCGCCCTGATGGCCAGCGTGCTCGCCCAAGGCCAGGCGGAAGGCGAACTACAGGCCGGCGATCTTGAGCGGATCGGGACGGTGCTGCTGGCCACGCTGCACGGCATCGCGACGGTGATCAACGGCGGCCTGGCCCCGGTCGAGGTCCTGGACGGCCTGGTCGACACCGCCGTGGAGCAGTTCGTCCGCGGGGCGCGACCCTGACGACCTTGTCCTTCAGCGACTCGTTCAGGTCGGATTCTCAAGCGGTAGCGGGCACCAGGACGTCCTGACACCACTGGCGGAACGTGGTCGGGGTGCTGAATTCCGGGGTGCGAACGACCCCGGCGTCGAGGCCCGCGTTCTTGGCCAGGGCCATGTCGATCACGCCTTGGGCCATGGCCTCGAAGGTGCCTCGGGCAAGCAGGTTGGCCCGGTGCGTCTCGATCGGGATCTGCTCGTAACGCACCTCGCGGCCAAGCACCTCGGACAGAACTGCGGCCTGCTCGTCGTACGAAATGTCTTCCGGGCCGAGCACCGGCCGTTCCTCGAAGCCGTTCCAGGTCTGGTCGAGCAGGGTTCAATCCCGGCCTGGGCTTGCCACCGGCAGTCCCGAGGCCGCTGCGCTCGCCAGCAGTCGCTGGTCGTAAGTCACGAAGGCAGTGAGGTCACCTCCGGAAGCATTGCTCAGAGTCCGGGCAGTAGCCAGGTGGATCGCGTCCAGGCTGCGCACCATCGGATCGGTGAACGCAGCCGCAGTATCGCGCACGGTCGCATCGATCTCGACGCGAAAGATCCGCCCGATGGCCGACGGCACTCCGATCAAGGCTTCGGGGGCCGAACGACGGAGCGCACGAGGTACTTCCACCTCGACGAGAGCAGAAGAGACCAGCGGCACGCCGTCGTGCTTGTTGAGCCAGCCGATCAGGTCGCTGCTGTGCGTCTCCTGCCGCACCATCTTCACGACGGCGGCGGAATCCAGGTAGATCACCAGCGCTCCTCGTCACGCATTGCCGCGAGCGTGTCGGACACGTCGATCCCACCGTCGCCCCACGCGGGCGGCAGAGGCAAGGGCCCCGTGGTGGTCGGCGGACTGGCCTTCCCGGAGGCGACCAGCCGAGCCAGAGCAGCCTGATCATCGGTGACCGGCACAAGCCGGGCAATCGGACGTCCTCTGTCGGTGATCTCCAGCGACTCGCCGCCGCTGACCCTGGCCAGAACCTGGCTGGTGTTCTGGTTCAGCTCCCGAATCCCGATTTGCTGCATGAGCGCAATCGTAGAACGAGATGTTCTACAAAGCTCGCGCTGTTTCGCTGACGCCAACGGCAGATGGTCCATGCGTTCAGAATACGCAAATTCCGATGCTCAGTCGCTTTATCGCCTACCAAGACGAAAAAACACGATCTTGTGCCAGCGGGGTCAGATCTGGAAGCGTGCGACCGTGGTGCTGAGTTCGGCGCTCATCCGGGCCAGTTCGAGGGTGGCCCGCTCGGCGTCGGTGACGCCGCTAGTGGTCAGCGTGGCGTTGCTGGCGACGCCGCTGATGTTGTGGTCGACCTGGGCGCACGCGTCGGCGGCCAGGGCGACCGAGGTGTTGATCTCGCTGGTGGTGCCGGACTGCTCTTCGACCGCCGAGGCGATGATCGTCTGGTAGTCGCTGATCGTCGAGATCACCTGGGTGATGTCGGTGATCGCGTCCACCGCGCCGGCCGCGTCCAGGCGCAGGGTGTCGATCCGTCCGGTGATCTGGGCGGTGGCCTCGGCGGTCTGCTGAGCCAGCTGTTTGACCTCGTCGGCGACCACCGCGAAGCCCTTGCCGGCGGTACCGGCGCGGGCCGCCTCGATCGTGGCGTTGAGGGCCAGCAGGTTGGTCTGGGCGGCGATCGCGGTGATCGTGTTGATCACGTCGCTGATCTCGGTGGACGAGCGGCCGAGCTTGTCCACGGTGGAGGCGCGCCCCGCGTTGTCGGCGATCTCCCGGATCGCGCCGCTCATCTCACCGGCAGCGGTCGAGACCGACTGGATGCTCGAGGTGATCTCGGCCGCCGATCCGCCGGCCACCTCAGCCTGCGCGGAGGTGTCGAGCGCCGAGGAGCGAATGGACGTCGTGGTTGCGGTCAGTTGCTCGGCGGCAGCGGCCAGCGAGTCGGCGTTGCGTCCGATCATGGCCATCGACGCCCGGGTGACTTCCAGAACCTGGGCCAGTGAGCGGGCCAGGTCGGTGATCTCGTCACGCCCTTCGATCTGCGGGCGTCCGCGCAGGTCACCGCCGGCCAGCCGGTCAAGGTCGACGACGAGCCGGTGCATCGGCCGGGTGACCGATCGGGTGATCAGCGCGGCCAGCGCTCCGGCCAGCAGCAGCGCCACCAGACCGGTGGCCAGCATCAGGACCTTCGCCTGGGTGGCGGCCGACTCGGCAGCGGCAATGGTCGTGGCGGTGCTGCGGTTCACGTCGGCG
This sequence comes from Kineosporia babensis, assembly GCF_021129305.1. GTDB lineage: Bacteria > Actinomycetota > Actinomycetes > Actinomycetales > Kineosporiaceae > Kineosporia > Kineosporia babensis. Next base: position 124,685 of record NZ_JAJOMB010000016.1, read on the forward strand.
GTGAGGTCGGACAACTGGGTGGTGACGGCCTGGAACAGCTCGATGGCCCGCCCCAGCACCAGTTCGTCGGCCGCTGCGCGAGCAGTCGGGGTGTCCTGCCGATACCGGGCGATGATGTCGGCGTCGAGGTTCATGAACTCCTGGAACGCCGTCGAGGTCCGGTCAAGCATCCGGCGTTCCTCGGCGCTCAGATCGTGCTGACGCAGTCGGGCCAGGTCTTGCGTGAACGCTGCGGTGGAGGCCAGGAACGCCTTGCGCGAGCTACCGGAGTCGGACGTCGCGTCCGGGGTGTTGCGAGCGATGTCGAATGCATAGGCGGTCTGCCAGCCGTTGAAGTCCGCAGTCCGATACGTCGCCGTCCCCACGTCCGACACCAGGGCACCGGCCGAGGCGACTTTCCTGGAGGCCGCGCTCTGCCGGTCGATCGCCAGCAGGCCTGCGACGACCACGACGCACAGCAGAAGCGCCACCACGGCGAACGCAGACACCAGCCGCACGCCTAAACGCAAAGATCGAACCCAGGCCATGTCTGCCGCATCGGAGCGCGGCGCCCCGAACCTGAGCAGCAGCCGGCGGGACACCGTCCTACCGTCCCGCTTTCCGGGACCTGCGGGCGATTGGTGGCGATATGTCACGATCGGGCGCCAGAATGATCCGGCCGCCGTCATCCGAGAAACAGAGGTCGCGTCCATGACTGATCCTCGGCTCTCCGCCGACACCACGATCGACTCCGGCGTTCCGCAGTCGGCCCGGATCTGGAACTACTGGCTCGGTGGCACGAACAACTTCGCGGCCGACCGGGCCGCCGGGGACGAGGTGCTGGCCCGCATCCCGGACATCGCCCTCGGAGCACGGGCCGATCGTGCCTTTCTGCAGCGGGTGGTCCGGTTCCTGATCGCCGAGGCGGACGTCCGCCAGTTCCTGGACATCGGGGCCGGGCTGCCCACCGAGAACAACACTCACGAAGTTGCCCAGTCCCTCGATCCGGCCTGCCGCGTGGTCTACGTCGACAACGACCCACTGGTCCTGGAGCAGGCCCAGGCCCTGCTGGTCAGCACGCCGGAGGGAGCCAGCGACTACGTGCAGGCCGATCTGCGCGAGCCCGCGGCGATCCTGACCGCTGCGGCCCGGACCCTGGACTTCAGCCGGCCGGTCGGGCTGATGCTGCTGGGGGTCGTCAACCATCTGATGGACGACGGTCAGGCCCAGAACGCCGTCGCCCAGCTGGTCTCGGCCATGCCGGCCGGGAGTTACCTCGTCCTGACCCACTCCACCGCCGAGATCCACGGCGACGCGATGCTCGAGGTGATGCACGAGACCACGCAGCGCGGCGGTACCCCGATCCGGGCCCGCAACCCCGGTGAGATCGCAGTCTTCTTCAAGACCACCGACCTGCTGGAACCCGGCGTGGTCTCCTGTTCCCGCTGGCGACCCGAGGACGAGGAGACAGACCCGCCCACCGAGGTCTACCTCTTCGGTGGTGTGGGCCGGATCCAGCTCCACTGAGCACCCAGGGTCAGCCCTCCGATCACCCTTCCCGTCAGGACCAACCAGCCCATCCGTCCCCCACCCAACGACTGAGATCGCAGCATCCGCCCCACCGGCAAGAACGGGACGTGCCAGCATCCGACGTGCCCTGCCCGACCGCACGTCTATTTGGGGGAACGAAACGATGACGCGTTCACGGCCGGCAATGATGCTCCTGGCCTGCGCAACAGCGAGCGCAGCAGCCCTGATGGTCTCGTCCGCAACGGCCTTCGCCGCCGACCAGGCCGGACCCCGTCCTCCGAAGATCAAGGTCCTGAACAGCTCGGTCGGGGCGCCGTTCCAGTTCGCCTACGGCAAGAAGCAGACCCTGGTCTCGGACGGTGCCACGTCCACGGTGTACAAGCTGTCCAAGAAGAAGCTGAACCCGCTCTTCACCACCCCCGACGGTCTCAGCGCCGTAGGGATCAACTCGCGCGGCGACATCGCCTACGGCATTCAGCAGGGGGACGCCGAAAGCGGCGGTGCGACGACCAGGGCCGAGTTGGTGATCAAGTCCCGCAAGACCACGACGACCGCAGACCTGCTGGCCTACGACGAGAAGAACAACCCCGACCAGGTCAATCAGTACGGCATCGACAACCCCACGCCCTGCCAGGAAGCAGCGCTCAAGGACTTCGGTGGGGCCAACTACCCGGGTGGGGTCGACTCGCACCCGTATGCCGTTGCGCCGCTGGACAAGACGTCGTGGGTGGTGGCCGACGCGGGCAGCAACAACCTGCTCAAGGTCGATGCGAAGGGCAACATCAGCACCCTGGCCGTCCTGCCGCGTCAGCCCGCACCGATCACCGCCGTGGCCGCCGAGCACATGGGGATGCCGGACTGCGTGGTCGGCGCCGTCTACAACTTCGAGCCGGTCCCGACCGACGTCGCGGTGACGAAGGACGGCCTGCTGGTCACGTTGCTGCCCGGCGGTTCACACGATCCCGTCGCCGGGGCCCGCGGTTCTCTCGTCCACGTGGACTGGAAGGGCAAGGTCACCACGGTGGCCGGTGGTCTGCAGGGCGCGGTCAACCTGACCGTCGACCCGAAGGGGAACATCTACGTGGCCGAGCTGGGTGCGGGCCGGATCTCGAAGGTGACCGACGGCAAGGTCTCCAAGTACGTGGACCTGCCGAACGCCCTGTCCCTGCAGTTCGCCCATGGCAACCTCTACGCCGGCACCATGGGATCAGAGGACGGCCCGGGCACCATCGTCTCGATCCGCTGACTTTGAGTGGGGCGCCCGTACCGAGCGGGCGCCCCACCACCCCAGGCAACCGTCGCGCCGTCAGCAAGAGTTCAGAAATGTGGTCTGATATCGACGGTGGACAGCAAGCTGCTCAGCGCTCAGACCGATACCTGGATCCTGGCGTGCCTCGCCGCCGGCCCGGCCGGGATGACCCTGCGCGAGATCCGTCAGCGGCTGTGGGAGCAGATCCCCACGGACGTCCGTTCGTCCTGGGAGGTCTTGCTGGTCGGCGACCAGGTCAGCCGTTCGCTGAACCAGCTGGCCCGTGAAGGCGTCGTCCGGCACGACAAGTACGCGATGCGCTGGGAACTGATCACCCGCGACCAGGAGATGGCCGCGCCGCCCACCCGAACAGTGCCTGACGGCGAGCAAAGGCACCTGTTCGACGCCTAGTACTGGCAGAACCTGTTTACGGTCGGCGTCCTCTGCCTAGAGTGGCGCCATGGACGCCCCGGCCGAGCTCACGCACTTCCTCACCACCCGCCGTGGCCGGATTCAGCCTGCTCAGGCGGGGGTCACCCAGGTGCGAGGCCGTCGGCGGGTACCGGGCCTACGGCGGGAGGAAGTCGCCTATCTGGCCGGTGTGAGCGTCGAGTACTACACCCGGCTGGAGCAGGGGCGGGCCAAGGGCGCCTCGGAGGAGGTGCTCATCAGCATCGCGAAAGCCCTGCAGCTGAACGAGACCGAACGAGCGCACCTGTTCGACCTGGCCCGGGCGGTGGGCCCGGCCCGTAAGCCCTCCCGGCCCCGCACCGCAGTGCCGTCGACCCGCCCCGAACTGCAGACCCTGCTGCACACCGTCACCGATGCGGCCGTGCTCATGATCAGCGAGAAGGGAGACGTGCTGGGCGCCAACGCACTCGGCCGGGCTCTGTACTCCCCGATGTTCACGGATGCAGCAGTGAGCATGCCCCGCTTCATCTTTCTCGACCCGTCCGCGCGGATGTTTCACCGGGATTGGGAGAGCGTGGCCGAGACCGTGGTGGGTCTCCTGCGCAGAGCGGCCGGACGTAATCCGTACGACAAGAGCCTGACCGATCTGGTCGGCGAACTTTCCCTGCGCAGCGACGTTTTCCGGGTTCGCTGGGCGGCGCACGAAGTTCAGCCGCTGACGTCCGGGCGAAAGTCCTTTCGCCATCCCGAGGTCGGCGATCTGGACCTCGAATACGAATACCTGAGCATCGTCAGCAACGACGAGGTCTTCTGGCTGATGTATTTCGCCGAACCCGGCACTCCGGCGCACGACAGCCTGCAATTACTGGGGACGCTCGCCGCGGCCGAGCGGACCGGTCACCTTTCATAGGTGGCCGGTCCGCCAGGAAACCTCCGCTGGGCGGCGCGGGCCGGCGTCCGTTTGCTCTGCTGCTCATCCGATCGAACCGGACTATCCGGTCACCCTTTTCGGCTACTGGGGACGGGTGGCTGGGGTTGTGTCTGCTCCAGGGCCTGCGACAGTTCGGCCTTGCGGATCGGCTTGCTCAGGAACGACGTCATGCCCGCCTCCAGGCAGGCGTCCCGGTCCTCGGTCAGCGCACTCGCGGTCAGCGCGATGATCGGTACGTTCCGCCGGTCGGGCCGGGCCTGCCCACGGATCCGGCGGGTGGCGTCCAGACCGTCCAGTTCGGGCATGTGCACGTCCATCAGCACCACGTCGTAGGCGATCCGCTCCACCGCCTCGACCGCTTCCAGGCCGTTGCCGACGGTGTCGACCTGATGTCCCAGTTGCATCAGCATGACCCGGGCGACCTTGAGATTGATCTGGTTGTCGTCGGCCACCAGTACTTTCAGGGCCCGCGTCGATGGATCGGGCTCGAGCTGAGGGTCCGCGGCCCGGCGCCCTCCGGTGGACTCGATCGTTCGCAGCGCGGACTGCGCGGGCGCGAAGATCTGCTCCAGGTGGGTGCGCAGCTGCTTGGCCCGTACCGGCTTGGTGACGATCGCGGCGCAGGTCGGGTCATCCTCCGCCGAGTGCGAGGCGAGGCTGCTGAGCAGCACCACCGGCACGTCCCGCAGGGCCGCGAGCGAGCGCAGCCGGGTCACCAGCTCGGTGCCGGTCATCCCCGGCATGTGCTGGTCGATGATCGCCACATCCACCTGCAGGCCGCCCGCGACGAGGTCGAGCGCGGCCTGCGCACCGGCTGCTTCGGTACTGCTCAGGCCCCAGCGGCGCAGCAGCACGTGCAGCACCCGCCGGTTCGTCGTGTTGTCGTCCACGATCAGGGCCCGGCGCCCGGCCAGAGAGGCCGACAGGACGCCGTCCTCCTGACGGCGTTGCGGCGCCCGGCGCATCTGCGTGGTGAACGTGAAGATCGACCCTTCCCCCGGCCGGCTCTGCGCAGACAGGTCTCCGCCCATGGCCGTGGCCAGGCGGCGGCTGATCACCAGCCCCAGCCCGGTCCCTCCATAGACCCGGGTGTTGGAGGCATCGACCTGGGTGAAGGCCTGGAAGAGACGATCCATCCGCTCCGGAGCGATCCCGATGCCGGTGTCCCGGACACAAACCTGCAGCCGCACCCCGTCCGCGGTTTCTTCGGCCACCGACACCTCGACGGCCACCTCGCCCTCGCTGGTGAACTTGACCGCGTTGCCGAGCAGATTGACGATCACCTGCCGGAACCGGGTCACGTCACCGATCAGGACCGGTGGGCATTCCCCGTCGACCTGCACGATCATCTCGAGGCCCTTGCGGGTGGCGGCCAGGGCGACCACGGCCGCGGCGCTGTCGACGCAGTCCTCCAGCTCGAACGGGTGCTCCTCCAGTTCCAGGCTGCCGGACTCGATCTTGGAGAAGTCCAGAATGTCGTTGATGACGGTCAGCAGAGCCTCACCGCTGTCGCGGACCGTCTGCGCGAACTCCCGCTGCTGCCCGTTCAGGGGAGTGTCCATCAGCAGGCCCGACATCCCGATCACCGCGTTCATCGGGGTCCGGATCTCGTGACTCATCGTGGCCAGGAACGCCGACTTGGCCTCGGTCGCGGCCACCGCTTCCTGAGTCCGGTGGTGCATCTGGAACAGCAGCACTTCACGTTCGTCGCGACCCAGGGCCAGGGAGAGCCCGACCACCGCGACCAGGCCGACGAATGCCTGGACGATCAGCGCCCGGGTGGCGTAGTCGTCCACCGAGGTGAAGGGCCCGTGGCCGGCCAGGGTGAACATGACCGCCGCCGTGCCGGCCAGGAAGTCGTGCATCACCACGATGGTGGTGTCGAACCGCAGCGCCGCCCAGACGGTCAGCGCGATCAGGGGGAAGTCGATCGGCAGCTGGGGCAGAAACACGAAAACGGTCAGATAGGCCGCAACCGAGACCACCACCAGGCAGACGAGCTCCAGCCGCCCGGCCGCCGTGAGCCGCTTGAAGGGCAGCATCACGCCTCGGCCGGCACCCCCGGATTCCGCGTGTCTTCGGTGGGCGCTGATCAGGTAGCCCACCCGCAGGCCCAGCCCGAGAATGAGCACGACCGAGACGGTGTTGCGGACCATCCAGACCACGGCCGAGAGCACCGACCAGTTCCCGGTGAGCGCCCCGACCGCCAGCGGGCCCAGCAGGCCACCGGCCGCGGTCGCCAGCACCGAGGCCGTCAGCAGACCGGACAGCTGGTGCATCCCGGTCAGCGGCTGATCACCGCCGGCGCCCCACAGCCTCGGGTTCCACCGGTGCAGCAGGTGATGCAGCAGGAGCACCTGCACGATGTTGGCCGCGGCGAAGCACACCGCCAGCATCGGGGATGCTCCCGTGGCCAGGTTGATGGCGAAGGTCAGGACGGCCAGCAGGGCACAGTCCAGGCGGCGGGTGCCGGCGTCCCGCTGGGCGGCGAACCACAGCGCGGCGACACCAGCCGCCGGCCAGACCAGGCTCAGATTGGTTCCCTCGGCAACGGTCAGCCGGCCCAGGAACACCGCCACGGCGAAGACCACCGCGAACGCCAGGCTACCCAGCACCCCGCGGCCGGAAGGACGAACCCCCTGGGACCCGAAGAACTGCCGTGCAGCCCTCTCCATCACCCTGGGTTCCCCTCCACCGGGCTCTTCGCGCGGTACCAACCAGAGGCATCGGTTCGATCCTGACCTTGGTTAACCGTTTCGGGGCGAGCAGGCCTCTCCCCGGCCGGAGACACCACCGGAGCCTCGGGCACGTCGACCGGGTTCTGCGGCAGATCCACACTCGTACGCAGGCTGATGGGTTTCAGCGCCAGCACGGCCAGGACCCCGAGCGCCGCCACCGCAGCCGCGATCAAGAAGAGCTGACCGGTCGCATCCGCGTACGCAACCTTCAGGATGTCTCGCACCGGTTCGGGCGTGGCCGGGTCCTGCAGAGCACCGACCACGTTGGCGTTGGGCAGCTCTTCCGAGACCCGGCTGCTCACCTGCCGCGCCAGCACCGCACCCAGGACGGCCAGTCCGATGGTGCCGCCCAGCGAGCGGAAGAAAGTCACGGTGGAGGTGGCCGCGCCGATGTCTTTCAGGTGCACCGAGTTCTGTACCAGCAGGATGAAGTTCTGCGCGGTCAGGCCGACCCCGGCGCCGACCATCAGGCTCGCCGCGGACAGCAGAGGCAGCGGGGTGGAGCGGTCGATCTGACTCAGCCCCAGGAATCCTAGGGTCAGCAGCGCGGTCCCGGTGATCAGGAACGGTTTGATCGCCCCGGAGCGGCTCAGCAGGTGGCCGCCGATCAGCGAGGCGATGAGGATGCCGATCATCATCGGAATGCTCAGCAGGCCGGACTGCGTGGGGGTGTACTCCCGGGCCAGCTGGAAGTACTGGCTCAGGAAGACCGTTCCGCCGAACAGCGCGGTCCCGGAGGCCAGCGATCCCAGGATGGCCAGGGCGACCGGGCGCTGACCGAGAATGGGCAGGGGCACGATCGGTTCGGCCACCCGCGTCTGCACCCACACGGCCAGCGCGAGCAGCACCACCCCACCGCCGACCAGAGCGGCGCTGGGCCAGGAGAGCCAGGCGTAGCTGTCGTCGACGAAAGACACCCAGATCAGCAGCGCGCTCACTGCGCCCGAGATCAGGGTGGCCCCGAGGTAGTCGATCTTCACCGGGCCGCGGCGGACGACCGGCAGGTGCAGGGTGAACTGCAGGATGGTCAGGGCCGCCACCGCGATCGGCAGGCTGAGCCAGAAGCACCAGCGCCAGCCCAGCCAGGGCGTGTCCACGATCAGCCCGCCCAGCAGCGGCCCCCCGATCGTGGCCAGGGCAGTCGCGCTGCTCTGGTAGCCGGCGTAACGGCCGCGTTCCCGGGGAGCGATCATCGCGCCGATCGAGATCTGGACGAGGGTCTGCAGGCCACCCGCCCCCACGCCCTGAACAGCGCGACCGGCGATCAGAACACCCACGCTCTGGCTGAGGCCGGCCACCACCGCACCCAGCACGAAGATCACCGTCGCGCACTGGACCAGTAGACGTTTGCTGAACAGATCCGCCAGTTTTCCCCAGATCGGGGTGGTGGCCGTGGTGGTGAGCAGAGTTGCCGTCACGACCCAGGTGGCCGCGGTCTGGGAACCTTGCAGCGAACCGATCATGCCGGGCAGCGCGGTGGTGACGACCGTGGCGCTCAGCGTCGAGATGAACAGTGCCGTCAAGAGGCCGCTGAGCGCCTGGAGTGTCTGGCGGTGGGTGTCCACGATCTACAGACGAATCTGCACCGTCTTGGGGCTCACGAACTCCATCACGCCACCCAGACCACCCTGCCGCCCGTAGCCACTGTTCCGGCGTCCACCGAAACCCAGATGCGGACCAGCCGGCGCCACTCCCCCGTTGACCCCGACGTTCCCCGTGTCCAAGGCCGCCGCCACCCGATGCGCCCGGCCGATCTCAGCGGTGAAAACATAGCCGGCCAGACCGTAATCGGTGTCGTTCGCAATCCCGACCGCAGCGTCCTCGTCGTCGAAGACCTGAACACCGACCACCGGCCCGAACACCTCGTCCCGGGCCAGCTCTCCGGTGTTGTCCCGCAGCTGGACGACCGTCGGGGCAACGAAGTACCCATCGCTCAGAGCACCGCCGATCCGCTGACCGCCGGTCACCGTCGTCCCATAATTCCTTGCCCTGCCGATCATTCCAAGAATCCGGTCCAGCGCGGCCTGACTGATCACCGGCCCCATCGTGACCCCCTCCTCGAACGGATCCCCGGGACGAGCAGCAGCCACCCGTTCGCTCAACCGCTCGACGAACTGCTCATGCACCGAACGCTGAACCAGGATCCGCGAACCCAAAGTGCAGATCTGCCCGGCATTCAGCATCAACGCGGAAGCAACCTCGAGCGCCCGGTCCAGATCCCCGTCCTCGAACACCAGAGCAGCTGACTTACCACCCAATTCGAAGACGCAGGGCGTAAGTTGCGGGGCGGCCGCGGCAGCGATCTGGCGGGCCGAGTTGGGGCTCCCGGTGAAGGTGATCTTGTCGATCCCGGGGTGTGAGACCAGGGCCTGCGACACTTTGACATCGGCGACCAGTACATTGAGGACGCCCGCCGGCAGTCCCGCTTCCAGCGCCAGTTCCGCTGCCCGCAGGGACGAGAAAGGCGCCAGCTCCGAGGGCTTGGCAACGACAGTGCAGCCGGCGGCCAGGGGCGCGGCGACACTCATGCAGAACGCGTTCACCGAGCCGTTCCAGGTCGAGAGGGCGGCCACCACCCCGTACGGCTCGATCGCGGTGTACTCCAGCACTCCCCGTTCGCTCAACGGCGAGGCCTGCCCGTGCAGCCGGTCCGCCCAGCCCGCCGCCTCCTCCAGCCAGGCGGCCCCGCCCACCGGCAGATAGCCCGTGAATGCTTTCGGCTGGCCCAGTTCCAGCGCCGCGATGGTAGAAAGCTCCTGCGCATGCTCACGGATCAGTTGCGCGAAACGCATCAGCACCCGCCGCCGTTCGACCGGATCCCACCGACGCCAGCCGGCCAGCGCAGCGCGAGCAACAGCGACCGCCTCGTCGACCTCGGCCGTCCCGGCCAGCGACAGACCGGCCTGAGCACGTCCGGTGACCGGGCTGACGTGCTCGTACCAGCCGCCGGAGGCCCGGTCCGGCCGCTGGTCACCGATGATGAGCCGGGTTGGGAACAACGCCGTCCGATCGTTGTCGCTCATGCGGATCCCTCCTGTGACCGGTCCTTACCGTAAGGACTACAGTAAGGACCGCCGGGTAAGTCAACGCCACATCTTCGGACGGTCGTCGTACTGCACTACCCTTGTCCCCCATGACGCTGACTTCATCGACCCGGACGGACGCCGTCCAGGAAGCATGACCCGGCCGGCCCCCGTTCCGGTCGAGTTCTGGTCCCTGCCACAGTCCGACTCCCGTGCGCTGTGGTGGTCCATCAGCCCCGAAGGACATCTCGGGATCGTCCTGGTTCACCAGCGATTCCTGTACCCACCCGAAGAATCCCCCGGCTGGACATCACCCCGGCCCCGGCTGCCGTTCGAGGCAAGCCTGCTCATCGTGACCGAAAAAGGTGCACGGCAAACCCCGCTACCCGATCTCGACTTCAATCCTTTCGAGCTGACGCTGCTGGCCCAGGACCGATTCGTCGTGACCGGCAGCCTCTGGACCGACCCGGACCGGCGCGGTCACCCGACGGCAATCGAGGGCTCGGTCGGAGGGGCCGGCCGGACCGTGGACCCCCACGGCTTCGGCAGCGACATCCCCGCAGCCATCGGAGACACCGGCGGCCGTCTCTGGACGCTGCACGGCGACCAGGGCATCTTCGGTTTCGAGCCCTGGTCGCAGCCCGGCCTGGTCGGCTGGCACCCCGACGGCCGCCACTTCTGGACGCCCCAAGGCCGCATGCCCGGCGTCGGCAACGGAATCAGTCTTGCCACCGAGAACGACTACGTCTGGGCGCTTTACCACGCAGGCGCACCCATCCACACCGCCCGCGTCACCCCCGCCACCGGTGATGTCATCAGCTACCCCACCGAGGCCCACCGTTACAGCGGTTTTGCGGTACGCGGCACCCGCGCCCTGTTCTCGACCCGCCACCGCAACGATCCGACGATCCTGACCTTGACCCGAGCCCGCCTGTGGGACGGACTCTGGGTCGAGACCGACCACCACAACGTCAAACTGCCCGGCGCCGTCCATCTGCACTCCCACCAGGGACGCGACGGGGTCCTCTGGCTGCGGGCCGGGGACACCTGGCTACACGTCGATGTCTGACCTGCGAAGTACGACCACAGGATCGTCCGGCTATGACGGAAGCCATGCAGCATGACGCTTTTGAAGACGAAGCCGGGTGGCGACGTCCGGCGCGATGACGTCGCCACCCCCGTCGTAGGGGTGATACAGCCACTCGACGCCCGGCGGGGCGATGATGACGCCTTCGGTGACGTCGTCGGCGACCAGTAACAGAAGGGCGCGCAAGTCGTCGGCGTCGAGCGCCGTACTGGTCAGATAAAGGTGCACCAGCCACCCGTCGTCCACGGGCACGCCGTTGTCATAGGGCAGCGACTTCCAGTGCTCAGCCCTCGGAAACGCCGCAGCCAGTCTTCCGTCTCGCTCGGCCGGCTCCGGCGTTTCCGAACCGGAGAGGGTGATCACCCGCAGATCGTCCGTCGACGTGGCGGTGGTGGCACAGAGTTCACGCAGCAGCGTCCGATGGCGCAGCAGCACCTCTTCGTACTCGATGTCGTCGCTGGCATACCGCTTGGACTCGGGAAGGCTGTGAAACCGCACCCACGTCGGCGACGCCGATGTGCGCAACCGGTGGCCGAAAGGTTCAGAGTTGGGCCAGTGCCTCGTCCAGGCCTGATCGAACGCGGCGACGTCGAGCGCTTCTTCCATCCGGCAACTTTCGCACAGCAGGAAGGACGACAAAAGTTAAGGAACGCTCGTTCTTGACTGACCGTTCCTTAATTGGATAGGTTCGGGTCATGGGACGACCCCGCAGCTTCGACGAGAATCAGGTGATCGCTTCGGCGATAACGCTTTTCGCGAGCCGCTCCTACGACTCGGTGTCGGTGGACGACCTGGTCACCCACCTGGGCGTACACCGCAACAGCCTCTACAAGACGTTCGGCAGCAAGCGGGGCCTCTATCTGGCCGCGCTGCGCCGGCATCTCGACCAGGACGTCCGCCCTCTGACTCACGGCGAGCCCGCGCTGGAGGCGATCGAGGCCGGACGTCTCGATCTGCTCCTGTTCGCCGCCGTCGAACGAGCACCGGTGGACGAGGAAGTCGCGGCCGAGGTCGCTCGCGCCCTGACCTGGCTGGATGCGGAACTCGGCGGGCTGCTGACGGCAGCCGCCCTGGGACGCCGCGTCCGCACCAGAGCCGGGGTCAGCACACCGGCTCTGAGCGAGCTCGCCGGTTCCCCGCCCCACCCCGAAACCGCTACCTGACTCCACCGAAGGAGATCGACATGGCCAAGATCCAGATCACCGCTGACCATGTGATCGTGAAACTGCCGCTCTGGCGCCAGATCCTCTCGCTCTCAACCGGGTTCACTATCCCCCTGGAGAACGTACGGGGCGCGACCATGGACCCCGGGGCCGCCGGCGAACCCAAAGGCCTGCGCTCCCCGGGCACTTACATTCCCGGCGTGCTGACCCTCGGCACCTTCTACCGCGACGGCGAGCGCACGTTCTGGGACGTCCACAACCGCAGTCGCGTCGTCGTCCTCCAGCTCACCGGTGAACGCTACGACCGTCTCGTTCTCGAAGTCGAAAACCCCCGCACCGTGGTCGAACACATCGAAGCCGCCACCCGTCCGTCCTGACCTGGGCGACGACCCCAGCAGCGTCGAGCGTGCGATCATCCCACTTCTGGAAAGCGTGTGACCGACCAACAGATCCTGACCCGGACCGACCGCCTGATCATCCGCCGGTTCACCACGAGCGACCTGAGTGACTTCCTGGCCTACCAGGCCGATCCCGTGGTGCGTCGCTTCATCCCGGGTGAGCCGATGTCGCAACGGCAGGCCGCCTCCTATCTCGCTGTGCAGGCTGCCCTGGACGAGCACGCGGTGAACGCCTGGCACGCCTACGCCGTGGAACATGCCGGCGAACAACGGGTGATCGGCGACGTCGGCATCTGGCTGGCTGAAGAACCACCCAGGACCGGGGACGTCGGCTTCCAGTTCCATCCCGGTTTCCACGGCCAGGGCTACGCTCGCGAAGCCATGCACGCGTTCTTGCCTCACGTCTTCGAGACCATGGACGTCGAGACGGTCACCGCCACCTGCGACACCCCCAACACCGCATCCTGGGGCCTGATGAAACGCCTCGGCATGCGCATGGTCAGGCAATCTCCGGAGCAGACTCAGTTCGCGCTCACCCACCAGGAATTCGACGGTGCCACCGGCCGTTGATCGCCCCAGAACCGGGCATAATTCCCTCAAGTCCGGAGGCCTGACCCTCCGAACGCAACGGTCAAGACGCCCGAAGAAGAGGACGTGCTGTGCTCGGTATGCCTGGTGACCTGGTCCTGTTCCTCTCCGAGCGGGATGCTGACCCGGAGCGGCTGGACACCTTGACCCGGCAGCTGCGAACCCGTCTGCTCGGCACCGACGTCGTTGATGTCCGCCTGGCCTCGGAACTGGCCGCTCCAGCCGGTTCACGCGGCGTCGACCTCGCAACGGCCGGGGCACTCGTCATCACCCTGGCCGAGGCACTTCCCAGCCTTGGGCAGGCCGTGCAGGTGATCCGCATGTGGCTCAGCCAGGGGCAGGGCGAAGGCCGCGAGGTCCGGATCGAGCTGGACGGCGACGTACTCGAGCTCTCCCACGCCACCGAACAGCAACAGGACGATCTGGTCCAGATCTTCATCCAGAAGCACTCGCCGAACTGACCCCTAGCTGCCGTTACGGGTTCAGGAGCAGCAGGAGCAGCTCGGCTGGGCTGCCCCTGCTTCGTTTTCGAACGCCAGGGCGGTGGTGGGCGGGCAGCAGTCATTGCCCTGCCAGGCATTGATGCCTTCGCGCACGGCCACGGCCGCGATGACCAGGGCTGCGATCGGGTCGGCCCAGGACCAGCCCAGCAGCGAGTTGGCCAGCAGGCCCAGCAGCAGAACCGCAGACAGGTAGGTGCACAGCAGGGTCTGTTTCGAGTCAGCCACGGCCGAGGCTGAGCCCAGTTGGCGGCCGGTACGGCGCTGGGCATAGGACAGGAAGGGCATCACGGCCAACGAGATGGCGGCCAGCGCGATGCCGACGGTTGAGTGGCTGGCCTCTTGCGCACCGGTGAGAGCTCGTACCGCGTCGATGGTGACGAAGGTGGCCAAGCCGAAGAAGGAGAGGGCGATGACTCGTAGGGCGGTGTGCTCGCGGGCTTCGCGTACGGCGTGGTCGCGGGCCGAGAACTGCCAGGCCACCGCGGCGGCCGAGGACACCTCGATGATCGAGTCCAGTCCGAAACCGATCAGAGCGCTTGAGGATGCGGCCGCGCCGGCGGACAGGGCGACCACTGCCTCGACCACGTTGTAAATGATGGTGGCCGCGACCAGCAGTCTTACCCGGTGGGTCAGGGTCGCGCGCTCAACCAGGGCCAGGGCCATCAGCAGCAGTCCTTGCCTTCGCGGGCGGACATGCAGGCGTCGGCATCGACAGCCAGGACGACGTCCAGTAGTTCACTCAGGGCGTGGGACAGGTGGCTGTCGGCGAGTTCGTAGCGCACCCGCCGACCCTCAGGGGCGGCGACGACCAGGCCACATCCACGCAGACAGGTCAGGTGGTTGGACAAGGACTGCCGGGTGACGCCGATCGACTCGGCCAGTTCGGCCGGGTAAGCCGGGCCGTTGCGTAACGCCATCAGGATCTGCGAACGGGTCGGGTCGGACAGGGCATGGCCGAAGCGCGCGAGCACCTGGCTGTGGGTGACGACCTCCATGCTCCGATAGTACACGCCTCAATGTATTCATCGATAGCTGTACCTTCGGCGAGTGGGGGCCGATACGTTGGCCGATCCGGCCGAAAGGCCGGCTCCGGCACCACCGGGCCGCCGACGTCCGTTGATTCGTGCTTTTAACCGTCCCGCTTATACCCTTTGCACCCTTCATCGCTCTTCAAAAGACAACAGGGAACTGCGCAATGCTGAGCGTCACACGGTTCGGAATCATCGGCCTGGCAGGGGTTCTGCTGGCGGGCTGCAGCGGGAGTGACTCGTCGGCGGCATCCGCCGCATCGCCGTCCTCCACTCATCTGGCCGAGGTCCAGAAGATTCAGGCTGACATCACGCAGCTGCTGGACAGCGCCGAGGGTCTGGAGAACCTCGAGAAGATCTCCGGGCGGCAGGACGAGCTCTTCGCCGAGCTGGACGCCTGGGCGGTCGAGGCAGGGCCGGAAGGCATCGGGGCAGTTGCTTGTCAGGTGATGCCGGTCGTGCTGCCGGGCCTCGCGGAGAACACACCGGAGGACCAGGCGATGCTCCTGGGATCGTTCTGGTACGACGCGGTCTGGGCGAGCAAGAAGGCGGACCCGGGAGAGGATGTGTCGTTCGAGGACGTGCAGCTCGACGCGCAGATGCGCACCGGCTGCCCCGAGGTGCGTCAGGACGTGCTCGACGCCACCGAGGTCACCAGCGTGGACCAGCTGTGGGACGTCACGAAGGCGCACCTCGAGGCGACCGCCAAGAAGAGCTGATCAGTCGTTGACGTTGGCGCTCACCCGCACGGCGTCGAGCCGGCCGGCGGACAGGTCCTGGGTCAGGATCGCGTACGTCAGCCGGTATTCCTCGGCCGGGTCGCTGTTGGCCGACAGCAGCACCCGGCACTCGTTGTGCAGGCGGGCCTCGATCTCCTGCTTCTGCTCGAAGGTCTGCCCCTGGCCGAGAACTTCGGCCATCTCCCACTCGGGTGTCATCTCGCCGTTCGGGTAACCGCCCAACGCGAAGACGTCGTGCACAGGGCTCTCCTCCTGCTGCACGGCGTCGTGGAGCCGGCGGAAGTCTTCGAACTCGTCGTCCGGGAAATAGCTGCTGTCCCAGGCTGCTTCGATCCGCGGGGTGGCGTAGTAGTCGATTCGCTCGTAGGCGTCGCCGGGCCCGGACCGAGGTGCGGCCGCGGCCGGATCCGCCACGTGGATGACGCGGCCCTCGTCGGTGTCCGGGGTGTCCCAGCCATCCCAGAAGAACAGCAGTTCCCCGCCCGTGGGATAGGGCAGATCCAGGTGCTCGCGGGGAATCGCGGAGCAGTCGAGCGCACCGAGAAACGCCAGCTCGCCGGGCCATTCGATCTCGGCGGGCAACCGCGGATCGCCTCCGTAACGGAAGACGACCCCAGCGTCATTGGCCTCGGTGTGCAGTGCCACCCGGGGACGCAGGGTGCTCAGGTAGCTCTCGACCACGGCCTGCGACGCATCGCGCTCAGCTGCCACCTGGCGAAACCGTTCCTTGAACTGGGCAAGCGAATAGCCGGTGTGCGTCATCCGGGGAACCTATCAAGGACGGCTGTCCTGGAGTGCACTCCGAGCTTCTACCGTTGGAGCCGCCTCGACCACTTGTACCGATCGGTAAAGGCGCGTAGCGTCATGGTCATGTCTCGTCCTCCCCTGCCCCCGTTCACGAACGAGTCGGCCGCCGTCAAGGTGAGACTCGCCGAAGACGCCTGGAACAGCCGCGATCCCGAGCGGGTGTCGCTGGCCTACACCGAAGGCAGCCGCTGGCGGAACCGGAATGTCTTCCTGACCGGCCGGCCGGAGATCGTCCGTTTCCTGACTCAGAAGTGGTCCGACGAGAACGACTATCGGCTGATCAAAGAGCTGTGGGCGCACACCGGCAACCGCATCGCCGTCCGTTTCGCCTACGAGTGGCACACCCCGCAGGGCCAGTGGATGCGCTCGTACGGCAACGAGAACTGGGCCTTCGACGCCGAGGGCCTGATGAGTGAGCGGCACGCCAGCATCAACGACCTGGCCATCTCCGAGGACGAGCGCAAGTTCTTCTGGGACCGCTCGGGCCCTCGCCCCGAAGACCACCCTGGCCTGAGCGATCTGGGACTGTAAGTGATCACCGGGCGAGCCGACGCCATCCCGGGTTTGGCCACGGCGTTTCGCCTGCACGGGTACGAGGGGGCCAGCCTGGCGGCGATCACCCGGCACACCGGTCTCGGAAAGGGAAGTCTTTACAACTTCTTTCCCGGTGGCAAGGAGGAAATGGCCAACGCCGTGCTGGACGAGGTGGGCCTCTGGTTCGAAACCCACGTCTACCGTTCATTACAGAACCAGGACGTCCCAGCTGCCGAACGTCTCACCTCCATGGCGGGCGCGGTCGAGGAGTACTTCTCATCGCGGCATCTGGTCTGCCTGTACGGGTCCTTCGCCCTGGGTCAGGAGCGAGAACGATTCGCGCAGCAGATCGCGGGCTATTTCACCGCCTGGATTCAGGCCATTACCGAGGCGCTTCCCGGCCCTGCACAAGAAGCCGAAGCACTGGCAACCGATTTCGTGGCCACCGTTCAGGGAGCACTGATCCTCGCCCGCGCCCTGGACGATCCACCCGTTCTTCATTCCACGGTTGCGCGCTCTCTGAGACATCTGACGTCGCTGGCCGGCCCGGACAAGGCCCGTTGAGGACGCGGCGGCGGCCGGAAATATCTGGCCGCCGTCCGTGCTTGAGCTGGCCGTGCCCGGATGATCGTCCGGGCACGACGGCTCTGGGCAACATCGAGGGAAGGAACTCCAAGATGGGCACCATCAAGGTCGGGCAGCAGAACAGCACCGACATCGAGCTGCACTACGAGGACCAGGGCGAAGGGCAGCCGGTCCTGCTGATCCACGGCTACCCGCTGGACGGCAACAGCTGGGAGAAGCAGACCGCGGCGCTGCTCAAGGCGGGCTACCGGGTGATCACCTACGACCGCCGGGGGTTCGGCGGATCGTCCAAGACGGCCGGGGGCTACGACTACGACACCTTCGCCGGCGACCTGAACGCCCTGCTCACCGAACTGGACCTGCGCGACGTGGTGCTGGTCGGATTCTCCATGGGCACCGGTGAACTGGCCCGCTACGTCGCCCGCCACGGCAGCGACCGGGTGGCGAAGCTGGCCTTCCTGGCCTCGCTGGAGCCGTTCCTGCTCAAGACCGACGACAACCCCGAGGGTGTGCCGCAGGACGCCTTCGACGGCATCGTCACCGCCGCCCGCACCGACCGGTACGCCTGGTACACCCAGTTCTTCAACGACTTTTTCAACCTGGACGAAACTCTCGGCTCCCGGATCTCCGAAGAAGCCGTGCGGGCCAGCTGGAACACCGCCGTCGGCAGCGCCCCGGTCGCCGCGTACGCGGTTGTGCCGGCCTGGCTCGAGGACTTCCGCAAGGATGTCGAGGCGGTGAAGGACTCCGGCAAGCCGACTCTCATCCTGCACGGCACCGGCGACCGGATCCTGCCGGTCGACGTCACCGGCCGCCGGTTCGCCGCCGCTGTCCCCTCGGCGACCTACGTGGAACTCGAAGGCGCTCCGCACGGACTGCTCTGGACCCACGCCGACGACGTCAACCAGGCACTGCTGCAGTTCCTCCAGGCCTGAGCGCCCCGGGTCGAGAGGGGCGCTCGCCCCTCTCGACCCGGCCGCCGTCCCTGCGATGATCGCCTGGGCTTGCGGCCTCCACCGGGCCGATCAGAATTGTCGACGTCCGCCTCGCCCATCGCGGTCAGGTTCGGGTTGACATCCGGATCGGGAAACACATCTGGGCTCCGTGCACCTGAACTGGAACTCAGGAGGAGTTGTCCATGGTGTCCGCAGCAGACGTTGTCGCACTTCGTGCCCAGGTGAGCGGCCAGGTGCTGCTGCCGGGTGAGCCCGGGCACGACATCGAGGCCTTCACTTTCAACCTGCTGACTCCGCTGAATCCGGCCGTCGTGGTGGCGGCGAGCAGTCCGCAGGACGTCCAGGCAGCTGTGCGGTTCGCGGCCGATAATGCCCTCGGTGTTGCGGTCCGCGGTGGTGGGCACGTTCAGCCCGATCCGGCCTCGTCGGCGGTCCTGATCACCCTGGATGCAATGAATTCCGTTGTCATCGAACCAGAGACCCGGACGGCCCGGATCACCGGCACTCCGCGCTGGCAGGACGTTCTTGATGCAACGTCCGGGTCGGGCCTGGCCCCGGTCTGCGGTTCGGCGCCCACCGTCGGCGTCGTGGGTTACTTGCTCGGCGGTGGTCAGAGCCCGGTCCTGGGCCGGTCTCACGGATACGGCTCCGACCACGTCACCCGGATCGAAATGGTCACGGCGGACGGCGAACTCCAGGTCGTCACGGCCGAGCACGAGCTCTTTTTCGCGCTGCGCGGCTCCAAGGGCAACCTCGGCGTGGTCACGGCGGTGGAGTTCACCCTGTTCCCGGTGAGCGAGATCTACGGCGGAGGCCTGTATCTGCCCGGCGAACGCCTCGCCGAGATTTTGCCTGCCTGGCGCGACTGGGCCGAGACTCTGCCGGAGGCGGCGTCCACCTCAGTAGCGATCCAGCGTCTGCCCCCGTTGCCGGACCTTCCGCCGCCGCTGCAGGGTGCATTCGTGGTGCACATCCGGTTCTCCTACGTCGGCGACGCCGGCCAGGGGGCAGCCCTGCTCGCACCGATGCGCGACCTGGGACCTGCTCTGATCGACACGGTTGGGGTCATGCCGTACGCAGCTGTCGGCGCGATCCACAGCGATCCGGCGCTACCGGTGCCGTACTGCGACCGCAGCATCGGCCTGCGCGAATTGTCCGACCAGACCCTGAACACCTTGATCGGCCTGGCCGGCCCGGACTCGGACTGCCCGCTGGCCAGCGTGGAGTTGCGGGCCCTGGGCGGCGCTCTGGACCGTCCCCCGGCCCAAGCGGACGCGGTGTCCAGCCGAGGGCTGGCCTACCAATGGTTCGCTTTCGGCGTCGGCGGACCGGAAGATGCACCCGGCCTACGTGCCTACCTGGCTCGGTGCATCGACGAACTGACGCCGTGGGCCGACGAGCGGCGACTTCTCACGTTCCTGTCCCCGGACGAAGGCGGAACCCGTGACGAACTGTCCGCCATCTACGGGCCGGAGGTGTACGAGCGGCTGCTGATCGTGAAGCAGAAATACGATCCACAGAACATGTTCCGCTCCAACCACAACATCCTCGCCTAACGTGCCCACGTTCGGAGCGGTTCAGGGCGTGATGTTCGATTCCGGCGGGGTGCTGACCGGCCCGATCGGTGGTCGCTGGAATCCGCGGTACGACTTCGAGGCCATCGTGATGGCGCATGCGCCGGACACCCCCACCGACCGGTTCCCCGACGCCATCGCGGCCGGCGATCGGTTCCTCGCCTCCGGCGCCACGACCCCGGCCCGGTCCGAGTATCACCGTACGATGCTGCGCGAACTCGGAATGCCGCAGCCGTCGTTGCCCCTGCTGAACGAACTCGAGGCGCCCGCGGCCGGGCCGGTGCTGAAACTGTTCCCCGACGTACTGCGCACTCTCGATCAGCTGCGCCAATGGGACGTGCGCATGTGCGTCGTCTCGGACAACTGGGCGGCCGGTATGGCCGAGATGTTTGCCGAGCTCGGAATTGCGCACTATTTCGAAGAATTCGTGATCTCCGAGGATCTGGGATGCAACAAGCCCGACCCCCGGATGTACGAGGCCGGGCGCCGCTGTCTGGACCTGCCCGCCGACCGGTGCCTCTTCATCGACGACGATCCGGCCCTCGCACAGGCCGCGGCCGACCTCGGGTTCCAGGCCGTCACGCTGGACCGGAGCCTGACATCGCCCCCTACCGAATCCGTCATCGCCTCGCTGGACGACCTGGTCGCACTCGTCCGCCGTTGACCCACTCCCGCAATTGATGCGGCCAGCCACTGGCAGAACTGTTCCGGGCCCCAGCCGGTCTGGTTCACCAGCAGGGAGTAGTTCACCTGATGAACGCGGTGGGCGTGCAGCCGGACCGGTTCGCTTACTCGATCCGGTCCGCAACGGCCCTGGCGGCGGCGAGGAGTGACCTCCCGCCGCCGCCAACGGGTTATGCGGTGACGCCGGTGACTTCGCCGAGATCGCGCAGGATCTCCGAAACGGCGACCGGATCAGGGCCCTTCACGTCGCCGTTGCTGCGCAGGAGCACCGAGTGGAGTTGCTGGTCCTCGAACTCGGTCGGGATCCCGATGATGAAGCCCGGATCCAGTACCACCGTGCAGGAGGTTCCGGAGGCGAAGGTGACCTCGATGCTGCCCTGCACACCGGCGTCCATCGGGCTCTCTCGCTGCCATCCCCGTCGTTCCAGGCCGAGCAGCTTGCCGGCCGGCACCTTCAGCCCCTCGAACTGCTCGAGGTGGCCGGACTCGGCGCTGCCCGGGCTCAGGGTGAACACCGAACGGGACAGCTGCGCGAAGGGCTGCAGGATCTCGTAGTCGGCGAAAACCTCGGTCCAGGCGGACACGTCGTCCAGATGCCTCGGATGCACGACGCCCAGCACGGCGTCATCGGCCAGGACGACCTCTTCGTCGCTCACGTCGGCGAAGCTGCTGTCCTCGGCCACCCGCAGCGAGCCGGTCAGCCGGCCCTGCTCGTCGTACAGCCCCCAGACCAGCCGCCGCACGATGTGCCGCAGCAGCGGATGAGCGACGAAGAGCTGACGGAACTCTGCACCGCTCCACCGGCGCTGGTTCACCATGGCGAACTCCAGGCGGGCGATCACGTCCGTCGCGACCCGGCGAACGTCCTTCTTCAGCGCGGAGAACTGCTTGTACGCCGCGGGAGCCAGTTCCGGGTCGTCCTTGGCGCCTGGTTTGGGCAGCGTCTTGAGCCGTTTGCCGGCCGCGTCGGCGACGAACGGCTTCAGCTGCTCGTCGAACCCGACCACGAACTGCCGGGGCCCGTAGTCGAGGCGCAGGCTGCCGTCGTCCGCCAGGCCCAGCCCCGGGACCAGGCGGTCGGCCAGCTGATCGGCGGTCAGGCCGAGATCGTCGGCGACCTCCGACATCTTCTCCTGGGCCCTGGTCTTCAGGCCCTTGAACTTGGCCCGCTGCGCGATGGTGTGCAGGTGCATCAGCGCCACATCGGTGCCGATCGTCGCCAGCACGCCCAGCCCGGCGACTGCCCGCTGGTGGCCACCTTCTCCGGGCCAGGCCAGGATCATCGGGGTCAGCCGACGCACCGCCTCGTCGTCACCGGCCAGGGCCACGGCATCGAGCGTCCAGTTCTCCTTGGGCTCGGCCCCGGCACCGAGCCAGCCCTCGAACAGGGCCCAGGCGAAGGCGGCCAGGTCGTCGGTGTTCACCGTCTCCTTGACCATGTCCAGCCCGGCGTACGGCTGGTCCATCCGGCTCAACGCGAACATCGTGATCAGGTACGTGACGGCGGTGTCCGGCAACACCGAGGAGCCATCCTTCACCCGCACCGACGGCAGCAGCCCGGGCAGGGCCCAGACCGGTTGATCCGGCACCTTCGCCGGCAGCACCATGAGCGGATCCCGCGCCAGCAACTCATCGATTGCCGCGGCCGCGGGGGCCCCGTAGCTCTGCGCGGCTTCCCGCACGGCCGCGCCTTCGCCTCGCGTGTTCAGCAGTACCAGCGCAGCCTCGGCCTGTCGGCGGGCCACCCCAGCTTTCCCCAGAGCCTGCGGCACCAGGGCGAGCGAGGCGTCGGCCGAGTGCCGCAGCAACCAGGTGGTGGCCACTCCTCGTGCGCTCTTGCGTTGGGCAAGCCACTCGGCCGTCTTCACCGCCAGTTCCGGGGAGAACAGCGGCGCCAGAACGCGATACGTGTCGGCCGGGCGAGCCTCGACCCGCAGGATCATGGGCGCGATGGCATCGGCGCCGAACCGGGCGACGATTGGGGCCAGTTCGTTCCAGCCGACCCAGTTGTCCGGTGCGTAACCGGGCAGCACCCGCCGGGCCAGGTCTTCGGGGGCCTCCAGCAAGAACGAGAGATTGTCGTACCAGTAGCCCCCGTGTTCATTGATTCTTGCCGCTCGTTCCTCCCAGCTGCCGAGCGTTGCCGGATCACTGCGGTAGGTCAGGTACCCGCGCGGCACTTCGGCGAATGCCTCTTGTTCCCCGTCTCGCCAGTGCACGGCCGGCTGGGCCAGGCAGACCAGCCCGGTGATCACCTTCGGCCTGGCGGTCTTGACCCGGTTCAGCCACGGCGGCGAAACCAGCAGCGAAGGAAGGGCATCCGCGGCGGCCTCAACCGTCGTCGCGGCATCGTCCAGAAGACCCTGAGCTCGTTGCGCTGCCTGGGCCGGCAAGTCCGGCATCAGTGCGGCGGCCAGGTCGCGGTGCCCCAGCAGGTGGGCCCGCAGCAACTGCCCCAGTTCGGGTCCGGCCTCGGCCAGCAACCGCACCCCGCGCTCCGGATAGCGCGTCAAGGCTTCCTGCAGGGCCTGCGGCACGTACCGCTTACCGAAGCGCTCGATCAGCGCCCGCATCGCCTCATCCGAGGGAATCTGGGCCACGGCCAACAGCAGCCGACGCTCCCGGTCGCTGTCGATGTGCGTGTCCTCGTACCAGTCCAGAAGCGTGTCCAGCAGCTCGGCCCCGACCCCGTCGAGCAGCGTCGCGACCTGAGTGTGGGTATCCGTGACCCGCCAGCGGAACCCCCACCGGGGCTGGTACACCGCGTCCAGCCGATTGAGCTGCTCCACCTCGGTCACCGCCTGAGTCAGCGCCACCGCCCGGTACACGTCGTTCTGCGTGGCGACGGTCGCGGCCACGCACTCCTCGACCCAGTCGGGTTCCCCGGGCGCCAGCAAGGTGGTGGCCAGCCGGTGATACTCATGCCGGTGACGATGCTTGGCCAGTTCGCTCACCACCCCCGCGTACTCCTCGGGCTCCGCGGCCGCCAGTGCAGCCCGCACCCGGAACAGGTAGGCCAGGTGAAAGCCCTGCCACCAGTGGTTGCGGTCCTGTCCCGGTCGCATCGGGTAGATCTTGGCGGCGTCGCGGCCATCCCCCGCCAGCGCCATCAGCTCGACCACCGCATGTGCCGCGAAAGCCAGCCCACGCTCGGCGATCCAGAGGTCGGCGAACGGCACCTTGCGGACGTCCACGCCGTGCCGGTCGAGCAGTGCGGTCGCCACCACTGCGGCCCCCAGCGGCGTAGCGTCGGCCCGGTCGTCGAGCCAGGCCAGCCCGGCCTCACCCAGCTCAGGGGCCTGGCTGCGGCCCAACGCCGGCCTCAGGTCCTCAAGGTCCTGGCCGAGCGCGCTCTGGACCATGTGCCGCGGCTGGGCGACCGGGGTGAACGGCCCCACCCCGAGACTGCCTCGCCGGGACGACAACTGACGCTGCCAGCCAGCACTGAACTCGAAGTCACGCATGGTCCTGGATCCTCCGCCTGAGAAGCGCCTCGTCGATACGTTGGGGAACCCTAGCCACGGGGTCCGACAAAATCGCGGCCAATGCAACTGACCAGGACAAACAGCAGCCGGTTGACGATCTCCGGAAGGCCTGCGAGAGTCCGGGACCTCAGTTCCCGGATCGAGGAGTTCGTCGTGCCTGCAGCCGTTTTCCGACCAGAGGTGCTGGACGAGACCGGCGGTGTCCGTTGGGCCACCCAGGCCTCGCAGAGCCTTGGTTTCGGCCTGCACGTGGTTCGCGATCTCGAGCCCCGCCAGGCCCTGGTCATGGTGGGCGGCAAGTTCGTCCGGGAGCTGGATCCGGGCGAACTGCCCGCTCGCCCTGACGGGAACTGGCTGAATGTTCTGCATCAGGCCACGGGCACGACCGACGAAGGCGCCCTGATCCTGGCCGGCCAGGGCACATCGGGCTGGTCCTTCGCCTTCGACCTCAGCGGCCTGACCGCGATGGACGACGAGTTCGACCTGCCGGGCATGCCGGGCAGCACCTTTCGGGCCAAGATCGTCGCCCAGCTGCCGCCCGGCCCACTGACCCGAGCCCTGTTCAGTTGCAGCGTCAACGGCGACGAGCACCTGATGTTCTCGGATGGCAGCGAGGACTCGATGTTCCGCCTCGCCTGGACAGACACACTGCCCCCGGAGGAATTCCCGCCGCCCCTGCGCCCGGCCGCCGAGGCCGCCGGCGTCCACCCGGACGAGAACGATTTCGACACCTATCAGGGCCTGCGGACCATCTGCGCCCTCGCCGGACTGGCCTGGACCCCCGAGGAATTCCGCAACCAGCGGCTCGCCATGGGATATTTCTGATCTCGAACCGAAATTGAGGACGGTGTGGGCACCCCACGCTGCCCGCACAGCTCACACCTGAGTCAGGTTCTACAGAGATTGTGGAGGCATCATGGCCGCCGGCCACCGGCCCGAAGAGTTCCTGATCGCCGAGGACCTGATGCTCCTCCTGCTCGACGACACGAAGGGCACCATCATCGGTGGAGGAGCAGCGCCGTACCTGCTGGCCGGTGCCCTACTGTCCGATCTGGCCCTGCTGGAGCGAATTGAGCTGGGCCCGAAGGAAGGCCTCTTCAGACAGCGCAAGCTCCTACCCCGCGGCCAGGGCCGGCTATCCAATCCGCTGCTGCAGCAAGCTCTCGACGAGGTGGCCCACAAGCCTCGGCCCGCGCAGTCGATCGTGAACAAGCTCGAGGACGGCCTGGATGAGCAGGTACCGGTCCGGCTCGTCGAGCGCGGTCTGGTCCGGCAAGAGGAGAAAACGCTCCTGCGCTTCATCTCCCAGACCATCTACCCCAGCGTCGACGTCACCCGCAAACAGGCCGTCCGCAACGAGATCCGAGGCGTACTGGAGCACGGACTCACCGCCCGGCCCCACATCGCCGCCCTGATTGCCCTGCTGTCCGCCGCGGGCTCCCTCAAACGAGTCTTCAAGGATCAGGGCCTGCCCTGGTCAACCGAGGTCAGGCAGCGGGCCCGGGAGATCCAGAAGGGTGACTGGGGCTCGGGAGTGATCAGCGCAGCCGTGGCGGCGTGTGTGTCCTCGATCGCCCGCGACGCTGCCTCGGCCGGGAACCACAGCAGCTCCAGCGGTGGCGACGGTGGTGGGGATGGCGGAGGAGGAGGCGACTGAGGCCATCGCCACGATGAGCGTGCCGGGCAACCAGCAGGGCAAGCCCACACAACCGCCACCACGGGTCTGCCAACACTGGCACCTGACGCTCCGAAAGCTCCCTGGAATCTGCTCTTCCGCGAGAAGGAGCGCACCTCTAGCAGAGGCGCTCACAGCCCAGTGAGCAGCGCTTTCGCCCCGGCGGTGGCCGCGTCCGCCGAACTTTGCTGCCCCGTAGCTCGGGCCAGGATGAAGGCGCCCTCGACCACGGCGAGCAATGCAGCTGCCGTACTGACCGGGTCCAGCGACGAAGGCAGCGACCCGTCCTCCTGCCCTTCACGAACCACGTTCTCCAGCAGGTCGGCCAACTCGGTGAACGCCACCCTCAGCGAGCTCTGGAGTTCCGGATCGGCCAGCACGCCGGCGTCATAGGCGAACCCGCCCACCCGGCAGCCCTCGAGCGCTGAGTCTGCGGATTTGAGGAACGCCAACAAGCGCTCCCTGCCGGTGGGCAGTCCAGCCATGGCCGCCTGGACCGCCTCGAGCAGGTCGCGGCCGTTCTCGTCCACGACCTCCTTGCCGAGCCCGGTCTTGGACGGGAAGTGGTGGTAGTAACTGCCCTGGCCAACCCCTGAATCCGCCATCACCTGCTTCGGGCTGGTCGTCGAGTAGCCGTTGCGCCAGAACATCCGCTTGGCCGAGTCGACGATCCTGCGCCTGTTGTCCATGGCGGGACCCTAGCACCGCACCATACCTACCTTGAGGGTTGCCGCCATACCTAGAGGTATGTATGGTCGAAGACGTTCGCCCCCGAGCCGGAAACGGAGACCAGCCATGGCCACCACAACGTCCCCTGTTGTTCAGTACAAGACCGAAAACCTCGACGGTCTGGACATTTTCTACCGGGAGGCCGGACCGGCCGATGCCCCGGCGATCGTGCTCCTGCACGGCTTCCCGACCTCGTCGCACATGTTCCGCAACCTGATCCCCCACCTGGCCGACCGCTTCCACGTCATCGCGCCCGACCTGCCCGGCTACGGCCAGAGCGCGGCCCCGGACCACACCGAGTTCGGCTACACGTTCGACAACGCCGCCCTGTACGTCCGTCGGCTGCTGCAGAAACTGGGCATCACCCGCTACGCGGTCAACGTCTTCGACTACGGGGCCCCGACCGCCTGGCGCCTGGCTCTGGCCGACCCGGACGCGATCACCGCCTTGATCGTCCAGAACGGCAACGCCTACGACGAGGGGCTCGACAACGACTTCTGGGCACCGATCAAGCGCTACTGGGCCGAACCGAACCAGCCGAACCGGGACGCCCTGCGAACCCTGATCACCCCGGAGACCACGAAGTTCCAGTACACGGACGGGATGGCGCACCTCGAGCGGATCTCCCCGGACAACTGGGTCATCGACCAGGCGCTGCTGGATCGCGCCGGCAACGACGAGATCCAGCTCGACTACTTCCTGGACTACGGCACCAACCCCGGCATCTACCCGGCCGTCCAGGAATGGCTGCGGGCCAAGCAGCCGCCCACCCTGATCGTCTGGGGCGCCAACGACGTCATCTTCCCGGCCGAGGGCGCCCACCCCTACAAGCGCGACCTGAAGGACCTGGAGTTCCATCTCTTCGACAGCGGCCATTTCCTGCTGGAGGATCGGGCTGACGAGGTGTTCCCCCTGATCCACGACTTCCTGTCCCGCAAGATCGGCTGAGCCGGCAGACGTCCCGGCCGGCTCCCCCACGAGCCGGCCGGTAGCCCGCGACCAGAAGGAGAAATGGCTTCGATGAACCTCAGCGCGACTGCGACCGCCGACATCAACTTCTATTTCGATCCGATCTGCCCGTTCGCCTGGATGACCAGTAAATGGATCCGGATGGTCCAGGCCCAGCGCGACTACACCGTCGACTGGCGGTTCATCTCCCTGCGCCTGATCAACGCCCACATCGATTACGACAGCCACTTCCCGCCGGAGTACGAGGCCCAGCACACGGCCGGCCTGCGGCTCCTGCGCGTGGCCGCGGCGGCCCGCGAACAGCACGGCCGCGCCGCAATAGGCCCGCTGTACGCCGCGTTCGGGGCCCGGATCCTGGAGACGCTGCCGAACGAGAACCGCAAGCCGGGTTGGCAGGGCGCCCCCGAGCTGGCCGCCGACGCCCTGGCTGAGGCCGGCCTGCCGGTCTCGTTCACGGAGTACCTGGACGACGTCTCCCGAGACGCCGAGATCCAGGCCGAGTCGGACGAGGCGCTGTCGTTGACGGGTAAGGACGTCGGTACGCCGATCGTGCATTTCGAGCCGCCCGAGGGGGTCGCCTTCTTCGGGCCGGTGATCAGTCGGCTGCCGGACGAGGATCAGGCCGCGGTGCTGTGGGACCACGTCCTCGGTCTGGCCCGCTTCCCCGGCTTCGCAGAGCTCAAGCGCAGCCTGCGGGAACAGCCTCAGCTGCCGTCGTTCGGGGTCACCACGCAAAAACCGGGCCGGGTCGAGGACTGGCACGCCGGAAGCCGGCGCCTCAAGAAGTAAACCCGTCAAGGCTGCGGCGACGTCCGGTTGACGGCCTGGTCACCGAACGGCCCGAACAGGTGCAGGATCTCGACCGCCTCGTCGCCGGTTGGCCCGAACCAGTGCGGCTTTGCGGTGTCGAACTCGGCCAGTTCCCCAGGAGCAAGCTGGTATTCGTGCTCGCCGAGGACCAACTGAAGTCGCCCGGCCAGCACGTACAGCCACTCGTAGCCTGGATGACTGGTCAGCCGGCGCTCGCGCGGGCCGAGAAGCTGCTTGAACACCTGCACCCGGCCCGGGTAGCGGGTGATCGGCACCAGCACGCTGCCCTGCCGGTGGTGGCGCGGTTCGAGGTGGATCCGGGGATCGCCCGAGGCCGGAGCCGCGACCAGCTGGTCCAGCGCGACGTGCAGGGCCTGCGCCAGCGGGATCAGCAGGTCCAGGGTGGGCCGGCGCAGGCCGCTCTCGAGCCTGGAGAGGGTGCTCACCGACAGGCCGGTCTCCTCGGCCAGGGACTTCAGCGTGCGCCCGCGCGCCTTGCGGGCCGAGTGCAGCCTCGGCCCGATGCCCTCCAGGATCGTGTTCACGTCGACGGCCATGACGAGCATTTTGCAGTTCTCGCAACTTCCCTGGAGAACCTGGGGCGGTGATCCCGATGATCACCGTCCATGAGCACCGCTACTTCCTTGAGCGCGGCCCGGCGCTGGAGCATCCTCGCCGTCTGCGCGAGCGCCATGTTCCTGGTCGGCCTCGACACCACGATCGTCAACGTGGCCCTGCCCGAGATCGGCCGCGGCCTGACGGCCACAACCTCCGGCCTGCAATGGGTCGTCGACGCCTACACCGTCGTCTTCGCCGGCCTGCTGATCAGCGCGGGTGCGCTGGCCGACCGGTTCGGGCGGCGGCGCGTCTTCCTGATCGGATTGACGACGTTCGGGCTGGCATCGGTGGGATGTGCGGTGGCGCCCTCGCTGGGATCCCTGATCGGGTTTCGCGTGCTGCAGGGCGTCGGGGCCTCGATGCTGGGCCCGGTCGCCCTCGGGATCGTGGTCAACGCCATGCCCGATCCCCGCGAGCGAGCCCGGGCGATCGGCATCTGGGCCTCGGTCTTCGGGTTGAGCATGGCCACCGGTCCGGTCCTCGGTGGCGCCCTGACCACGGCCTTCGGCTGGCGCTCGGTGTTCTGGGTGGTGGTCCCCACGGCCGCCGCAGCCATCGCGCTCGTCCTGTGGATCGTCCCGGAGTCGCGCCCCGCCACCGGCCGACGGCTCGACCCGCCCGGCCAGGTCCTGCTGATCGCCTTGATCGTCGGCACCGTCTGGGTCCTGATCGAGGCGCCGGAACTGGGCTGGGGCTCACCGCCGATCCTCACCGGCTACCTGGTGGTCGCCCTGCTGCTGGCCGGCTTCGCCCGAGTGGAGTCACGGCGGGCCTACCCGGTGATCGACCCTCGGCTGTTTCGCCACTCTGGTTTCGCCGCCGCCGGAATCGGTGCCCTGGCCGTCTTCGTGGCCCTGAACATCGTGCTCTTCCTGATCACGTTCTACCTCCAGGTCGCCCAGGACTGGTCGCCGCTCAAGGCCGGGGCCGTCAGCCTGCCGCTCGCCATCTGCGCCACAGTCTGTGCTCCCCTGGCCGGTCACCTCGTCGCCCGCATTGGCGCCCGGCCTCCCCTCTACCTGGCCAGCGGGGCCTTCGCTGCCGGTGGCGTCATCCTGCTGGCGGCCGGCAGCGCTCCGGCAACGACGATGCTCCTGTGCGCCAATGCCCTGATCGGCGTGGGAGTCGGCTTCGCGAACGCCCCGATCACCAACGCCGCAGTGAACAGCCTGCCTCGGGAACGAGCCGGAGTGGCCGGTGGCATCACCTCATCCGCCCGGCAGGTGGGCGCCAGCCTCGGCATCGCCGTCGCCGGAGGCCTTTTCACCGGCCACACTCCGGAAACCCTCGGCGCCGCAATGCGACCCGGCTGGGTGATCGTCGTCCTGTGCGGTCTGGTCCTGCTCGCCATCGGTGCCGCCGAGAACCCCTACCGGTCGAAGGCGTCCACCACGTGAACGACCTAGGCCCGGGCTCAGGGGCGGATGGTCAGGAAGGGCATCCGCTGCTTGGCGAAGTCGATGGCCGGGCCCAGCACCAGGATGGTCAGAATCGTGCCCGGGCCCACCGCCCCGCCCAGCAGCCAGCCCACCAGCGCGCCCGAGCCCTGCAGCACGCTGTAACTCCAGCGGAACGGCAGGGGCGGATCCCAGGCCAGGGCGGCCGCCTCGGCCGGACCGGCTCCGGTGTCGCTGCCCAGGTATCCGGCCACCCCGATCGCCAGCACCGGCACGGCCGCCACCAGCAGGACCACGCGAACAGCCAGATGGTCCGGCGCCTCCAGCACACTCATCAGCGCGGACACCGTGAAGCCGACCACGATCGGCTGGGTGAGGGTGCCCAGCCCGGGCTTCTGCCCGCGCAGCCAGGCCATGATCACGAAGAACACCCCGACGCAGATGTTGACCACGGCGAAGGGCGCACCCGTGGTCAGAGTGATCCCGCTGATCAGGGTGGAGTAGCCGTCCGAACCCAGAGATGCGAGCAGGAACAGCGCCACCCCCGCGCCCAGAACGGCACAAGAAACCACCAGATGGACGATTCGGCCCACCGTGATCCGGGGGCGGGTGTTACTGGTCTTGCTGTTGGTGCTTTTCGGGTCCACTGCGGCAACCCTACTGGTGAGCTGCGGCCCGGATTGACGCCCTCCGGAGCAGTACGCCCGGTCACCGTCGTCCCTGCACTCGTCCGCCGCACCGGCGGCCTCCGACTCCGGCGTGCTGCGCCGGGCTGCGGCCACAACCTCATCCCTGACCTCAAGGGCCATGGAGGATCGGCGCCCATGACACTAGGCTGCCCGTCTCGAGGAGGTCGGTTTGCAGTCACCACCATCTACCACCGACAGTGGTCGGGCCCCTCTCCCGCGTCACCAGCGCGCGGTTCGGGAACGGGCCCGCAAGCTCACCCCGGAACGTGAGGCGGCCGTGCTGGACGCTGCCCTGGCGGTCCTCGGCCGGGCCGGCTTCGACGGCTTCACTCTCGCCGCGGTCTGTGCGGCGTCCGGAGCCAGTTCCAAGACCGTGCTGCGCCGCTGGCCCGACCTGACCACTCTGACCGCGGCCGTCCTGATCCACGCCGTCGATCGTGAACTCCAGCGCCCGATCGCCGTGATCGAGGCCGGAGACCTGCGTTCCGACCTGGTCGAGAATCTCCAGGCGCACGCCCGATCGGAACGCGCCGGCCCCCGACTGGTCGAAGGCCTGCTCCGGGCGGCCCGGACGACGGGAGATCTCGGAGAGCGCGCGCAGGCGGTTCTCGCCGGGCACGAGACGGCCCGCTGCCGGGAGATCCTCTCGGCAGCAGTGGACCGCGGTGAGCTCAGGACGGCTGCCTCGGCCGAAGCGGTCGCCGAGCTGAGCCGTTCGTTCCTGCTCCACGAGATCCTGACCAAAGGCACCCGCCCCACCCCGCAGCACATCGTGGCGTTCGTCGACACGGTGATCCTGCCTGTCCTGAGATCAAACGCCGCCTGAGCGTGCTCTTGGCCGACAGTCCCGGGAATGTCCCTTGCCATCAGGGAAGACGCAGAACCCAGGTGTCATTCGTCAAAGTGCCGCGGTAGGACTTGAAGGAGGCTCCGCCGAAAGTGATCACCTGATCATCGATGATGATGGCAGCCGCATCCTGGGTCGGGAAACCCTCAGGCGGTTGAGGTATCGAGGTCCAGACCCGCGAAGCGACATCCAGGATCTGACCGCTGTCCAGAATTTTCCCCGATCCAGCGGCCTCGAGTTGCGGATGGACGCGGGCCAGCCCGGATGGCCGGTTCATGTCCGGCACGCGCTTCCAGGCTTTGGTCACCGGGTCGAGAATTCCCCCGGTTGCGCTGACCGAGCCGTCCTGATCGACCGTTTGCGTAGAGGGGTTGACGATTCGGCCGCCTTCCCACCACCAGGTCGGCTCGGAGTCGACGATGCCGGACGTCGCCACCCGTTCCCAGGTCTTGGTTTTCGCCTTCCACTGCGCCGCGCCCCAGGGGGCCCAGCCCTGATCGTCGTGCCCGTAAGGCCCGACGGCCAGGAGCACGAGGTCCCCGGTATCGGTGGCCAGAAGGTTGCGGTCCTGGGACGGGGCCAGAGGGTCACGCGGGAGAGACGACCACGTTCGGGAAGCGATGTCGTAGAACTGGTCTGCCGTCCAGGACTTGGCGTGTGCCCCGGCATAGGCGACCAGGCGATCCGTACCGACCGCTCGGACGGTGTCCACCGAGTGCGGCGGAGCCGGCAGCCGGGCCCACCGATCCTGAGAGAGTGAATACTCCCAAAGCTGCGGTTCGCCAACGGGCCGGGGCCGGGTGAGCACATAGATCGTGGTGCCGGAGGACGCGGCCGAGATGTTGGCCATCCCGATCGGCGCCCGGGCGATGCTGCGCCAGGTATCGCGATCAGGCTCGTACACGGCTCCGTCCTTGAGCCCATCGCCCTGAGGCGCCACACACCCAGCGCTCGGCGGGCACGGGTCGGCGGCGCTACCGCCCAAGACCACGACCACGTCTCCCACTTGCACCAGCGTGGGGTTGCTCCGAGGAGACAAAGGTGACCGAGCCGCCCGCTCCCACACCAGCGTCCGTTGTGCAGTGGTCGGTTGATCCTCCGGCTCCGGAGCAAAGACCTGGATCGAAACCACGGTCGCTACCGCTGCCACCACCACGACGATGACCGCGACCCCCGCCCGTCGCAACCGTCGGCGTCGACGGCCCCGCCGCACAGCATCCCGCACGATCGGCTCCGGGACGTCCTGAGCCTCCAAAGGGTCAGAAGCCAGTGCCCGACGAAGGAGGATTTCGGTCTGATGGTCTTTGCGTTCGGTCATTTCAGCCTCCCTGACTTTCGTCGGCCGGGAGTGACCTCTCGACAGTCCGTACGTCCTGGCCCTTGCGTATGTTGCAGGCCGGATGAACGTTTTTCGGGGATCTCAGGACGGGTGACGACGGTGATTCCCGATGGAATGCACCAATCCGGGCGACGTGGATCCGGAGTCGAGCAATGGACGGGGTGCTCGCCTTGAGCGGTCACCTACAGCTGGGCGGCCGGAGAGTTCCAGGGCGCAAGATCAAGCTAGGGATAGCGTAGGGCCATGGCGGCCAGGGTTTCGGGTGTCCAGTAGGACACGCTCACGGTGATCTCCAGCGGCCCCGAGCGCATGTGTAGCGCTCGCGGTGGGATCGGTGCCGTCTTCAAAGTCGTCGGCGGAGGGGAACCGTTCAGCCGAGGTCGGAGGCGTCCATCCGCTGGGTGCCGATCACGCCCAGCAGCTTGAGGGTTTCGAGCTCGGGGGTACCCGGACCGGCGGTGTAGAGCACGACGTGCTGGTCGCGTTCGGGCACGGCGAGCACGTCGCAGCGCAGTTCCAGGCGGCCGACCGCGGGGTGGACGAACGTCTTCAGGTGGTTGGGCACGCCCACGACCTCTGCGGCCTGCCAGTGCTGGGCGAACTCTGGACTGCGACGGCGGAGGTCCTGGATCAGGTGCTGAGTGGCCTGGTCCTGGGGGTAGCGGGCCACGGTGGTGCGCAGCCGGCCGGCGGCGTGGCTGGCGAAGTGGTTGTCGTGCAGGATGTTTGCACCGTTCAGGCGATCTCGAACCTCCGGCAGGAAGTAGTAGCGCAGGAGGTTGCGCTCGCCCGTCGGCAGTGCGGTGAAGTCACCCAGCACCGCGGCGGCGAGGTGGTTCCAGGCCAGCACGTCATACTTCGCGTCGTGCACCACGGCCACGGTGTCGGGCAGACGCTCGATCAGGTCGTGGATGTGGTCGGGCACGTCGGCGGGTGGGCCGGGCGGCACGCTGAACGCTTCTCCGGCCAGGGCGTAGGCGTGACGGCGCTGCTGATCGTCCAGACGCAGAGCGCGGGCGAGGGCGGCGAGCACCTGGCGCGAGGGCATCGAGCCGCGGCCCTGCTCCAGCCGGGTGTAGTGCTGGGTCGAGATGTGGGCCAGCCCGGCAACCTCTTCGCGGCGCAGTCCGGGCGTGCGGCGCGGGCCGGTCGCCGGCAGGCCCGCATCTTCCGGGGTCAGGCGTTCGCGGTGCAGGCGCAGGAACGCGCCGAGTTCTCTGTGGTCCACGTCTTCAATGATGAACGCTGAAAGGTCCGGTGTGAGGGGTACAGCCTAGGCCTGCCTGTTCCTCACCGGGCTGCGCAGGATTCAGACATGAGCACATTGCTGGACGGAAAGATCGCCCTGGTCACCGGGGCGAGCAGGGGTATCGGCGCGGCGGCCGCCCGGTTGTTCGCCACCGAGGGGGCCACCGTGGTCCTGAGCGGACGAGACGAAGCCGCGCTGAAAGACGTCACCCATTCGATCGGTTCGCAGGCTTCGTACGTGGTGGCGGACATGGCCGAAGTGCCGGACATCGAGCGCCTGGTGGCCACGGTTCTGCAGCGGCACGGCCGGCTGGACGCGGCGTTCAACAACGCCGGAATGGGTGAGCCGCCCGCGAACGTCGCCGACACCACCGAGGAGGTCTTCGACCGGGTCACGCGGGTCAACTACAAGGCCGTCTACTTCGCGGTCGCCGCCGAGGTGCGCGCCATGCGGGCCAGTGGCGGCGGGACGATCGTGAACACCAGCAGCATCGGCAGTCTGCTGGCCAATCCGGCCCTGCCTGCGTACGGCGGGGCCAAGCGGGCGGTGAACAGCCTGACCGCCAGCGCCGCCGTGCAGTACGCGGCCGAGGGCATCCGGATCAACGCGATCGCGCCCGGGCTGACGATGACCCAGATGATCGAGGACTGGGAGAAGGCCACGCCCGGGATCATCGAGCACGGTACGGCGGCCATCCCGCTGGGACGTCCGGCCCGGCCCGAGGAGATGGCTGAGGCCGCCGCCTGGCTGCTGAGTGACCGGTCCTCCTTCGTCACCGGCGTGGTGCTGCCGGTAACCGGTGGACAGTCCCTCTGACACTCGGCTGGACGGCGTTGGCGGATTTCCGCACCGGCTCAGATCAGTCCCGGTCGAACAGCATGATCGTGCCGGTCTGGCCCCGCACGATCTGCCGGAAGAACCTGGTGACCTGACGGTAGGCGTCGTCCACCTGGATGGTCCGTTCTACGCCCCGCCGGGTGTGCACGAAGACGTGGGCGCGGCGGGGAAGGATCGGCCGGGGCAAGCCGCAGACCAGTTCCGCGTAGCGCTCGAATCCCTGCGGCCCGGTGCGGGGCATCCAGCGAGCGCAGTCCTTGAACAGGTCGGACAAGACCGGGCTCAGGCCCGCCCGGTGGCCCACCGTCTCGACGAAGACGGCCCAGACCGCCTCGTCGATCACGCCGGCCCAGGTCATGCCCGAGCTGCGCAGGTGGACCACCCGGTCCCAGTAGCGGCTCTGCCGGGGAACTTGCTGCAGATCGCTGTTGGCCCGCACCCAGACGTCCCCCCAGGCATCGGCAAACTCCAGGCACAGGAACCGCACCGAGCCCCCGGCCTGGCCGGCCGGAACTCTTCGGCGGCCGTCGACGACCGCGGTGCGGACCGGGGCGTCCAGGACGAAGTTCAGCCTGCTCTCGGGGGCCAGGACCGAGAACTGCGAGGACTGCTCGAAGTGCACGTCCCAGCCTTGGGCCGGGACGAGGTGGAGCTGCCAGGCGTAGATCGGGACGCGCCCGGCGTTGGCCAGGACGATCTCGTAGTCGTCGGTATCCGGTTTCCCGTACTCGACCCAGGACGAGATCTTCAGAGCTTCGGTCCGCCGCTCCAGCGACGTGTTCTCTTTCCCGGTGGCGACGAACTGCCGGGACGCGACGACGACCGCCAGAAAGGTCCCTACCCCGGAAACCCACTCCCCCAGAGAGCCCGCCTCGACCCCCGAAGGCAACACCGCGACCAAACCAACGGTGACCGCTATTGCCACGGCCCAGCGTCCCCAATTACTGAACGGAAGCCGCCAATGCCGCGTCACCGTCCACGGCGGCGGTTCTTCCGGTTCGGCTTCCTCATTGCTGCCGCTGGTCATTTCTGCCACCAGGCCCCCGCCTCTGAAGTTCCGAGCTCCCAGTGTGCTCAGAGACGGATCAATGCTTGGGGGTTTTCGGGAATCCCGGCCCAGCGGCGGCAACCGAGGTGTTCATCGGAAGCCGCCGCCGGGCTTCAGGCCGGCAGGATGATGACCTTGCCGGCGATGCGTCCGGCCGCAGCCTCGGTGTGCAGGGCAGGCAGTTCGGTCAGCGGGATCCGGCGGGTGACCTCGACCGTCAGCGCCTGCTCATCGACCAGGGACACCAGCTCGGCCAGGCGCTCGTGGTTGGGCCGGACGAACACGGTGGCTGCGCTGACGCCGCGGGCCTCGTCACTTGGGGTGGCCATGAACGCGGTGGTGCTGACCACCTTGCCGCCGTCGCGGACCAGGGCCACGAACGCGGTGAACTGCTCGGGGGTGATCGGGGCGAGGTTGAGCAGCACGTCGACCGGTTCCGTAACCGCATTGAGGACGTCGGTGGTGGTGTAGTCGATGATGTCGTCGGCTCCGGCGGCCCGGACTGCGTTGACGCTGCGAGCGGTGGCGGTGGCCACGACGTGCACGCCGGCCCGCTTGGCCAGGGCGATGGCGTACTTGCCGACCACGCCGCCGGCGCCATTGATGAACACCCGCTGTCCGGCCTTCAGATCACCGTCGTCGAAGAGGGCCTGCCAGGCCGTCAACGCCACCGACGGCAGAGCTGCCGCGTCGGCCAGCGGGATCTTGGTCGGGGCCGTGACCAGCCGGTCGGCCGGGGTGATCAGGTATTCCGCGGCGCCACCGTCACGCTCCATCGGCAGGAAACCAATCACCTCCTCGCCCACCTGCAGGCCGTCCACGCCTTCGCCGAGCGCGTCGACCGTGCCGGAGACGTCGTAGCCGGGCACGTGCGGCAGGACGACCGGGATCGGCAGGAAGCCGGCGCGCATTCCGTTGTCCGCCGCGTTGAATGCCGAAGCCGCCACGCGCAGCCGAACCTGCCCGGCGCCGGGGGTGGGCTGCTCGATGTCCTCGTAACGCAGGACCTCGGGACCGCCGACCTCGTGGAAACGCACTGCCTTCATCGCTGAACCCTGCTCTCGTTCGTGTTTCCACCGGTTGTGGAGACGTCAACCAACTTCGCAGGTTGCGCAGCGATCATCCTGGGCCGGATTGGCCCACCTTGCCGACCGGCCCGGAAGGGGCCCGGCTGAGCGCGGCTCGCCGGGGGATGGCCAGGCCGGCCAGGGCGGAGACCAGCCCAGCCACGGCGCAGATCCAGAAGCCGCTGGTGAAACCGCCCGGACCTGGTGCCCCGTTCGAGAACGATGCGGCCAGGGCAGTGGCCACCAGGGCCGTGCCGAGACTGCCGCCGAGCGATCGGGCCAGCGTGTTCACCCCGGTCGCGATGCCGATCCGGTCGGGGCTGACGTGCTCGACGGTGGCGTTGGCCAGGGCCGCGAACGCCAGCCCCATCCCCGTGCCCAGGCCGAAGCTGCAGGCCAGCAGGTGCCAGTGCTGGGAGTGCACGACCGCCGGCAGGGCCATCGAGACGGCCACGACCACGGCTCCCAGAACGATCGGCAGCCGGTTGCCGTAGCGGCGGCTGATCCGGCCGGAAAGTGGGCCGCACAGCAGCGAGGTCACGGCCGAGGGCAGCAGGAAAAGTCCGGCCACGGTGACGGATTCGCCGAATCCGGTCGGGGTGGGCGCGGTCAGCAGCTGCGGGATGAGCAAGAAGCTGCCGAACAGCGAGAAGCCGATGCACAGGGCCGACAGGTTGGTCGCCCACACGGCCCGCTGCCTGAGCACCCGTGGGTCGATCAGGGGGTGGGGCGCGCGGGTCTCGCTCAGCCACCAGACCATGCACAACGCTCCGGCGAGGGCCAGCAGGGTCAGGACGCGTGCGCTGGTCCAGCCCCACGTCCCGGCCCGGCTCAGCCCCACCAGGAGGCAGACGAGCCATCCGGTCAGGAGGATCGGCGGCAGGGGGGAGATCGCGCCGCGGGCCCGGGTTCGTGAGGTAGGTAGCCAGTACCAGGCACCGGCCAGGACCAGCAGAGTGAGGAGGGCCGGAATCCAGAAGAGCCAGCGCCAGCCAAGAGTCTGGATGATCGGCCCGGCCAGCACGATGCCGATACCACCCCCGACGCCCAACGTCCCGGACAGCAGGCCGATACCCGGCGCCACCCGCTCGGGCGGAAGCTCGTCGCGGACAATGCCGAACGACAGCGGGTACAGGGATCCGGCCGCCCCCTGGATGATGCGCCCCGCGATCAGCACCCCCATGTTCGGCGCGGCGGCCGCCACCACGCCCCCGGCCGCCAGGAGGAACAGCACGGCCAGCAGGAGGTTACGCCGTCCGTAGAGGTCGCCCAGCCGACCGGCCAGCGGGGTGGCGACGGCGGCCGACAGCAGGTACCCGGTCAGGACCCAGCTGGCGATCGCGGGGTCGGCGCCGAGGTCGGCCCCCATGGTTCCCAGGGCCGGGTTGACCAGTGACTGCAGCACCGAGAAGTTTCCGGCGCCCAGGGCCAGCAAGGACAAGAGCAGAACTGGGGACGGGCCTGGGCGCCCGGGTGGGCGGGTCGCCTCGACCGGTGGGTCACCGGGGATCAGGGACGATTCACCGGCCGAGGCGTTGTTCATCGGGCGGCCGGTGCGGTGACGGAGGTGGGCCGGGCCACGTACCGTCCGATCGGTGTGCCGGTGACCGTCCCCCGGGTGAGCACCCGGTTTCCGCGCACGAAGGTGTCGGTGACGGTGGCCCCGACCTCGAACCCGTCGAACGGCGTGTACTCCTGGGTGGACTCGGACTCGGCCGGGTCGACGGTGAAGGAACGGTTCGGGTCGACCAAGGCGAGGTCCGCGTCGTAGCCGACCGCGATCGTCCCCTTGTTCCCCAGCCCGTACCGCTGGGCCGGGTTCCAGGAGGTCAGGGCCGCGATCTGGCGCAGCGAAAGTCCCCGCTTGGTGCCCTCGCCGACCAGCCCGGGCAGCAGGTACTCCGCTCCCCCGAAGCCGGACTTGGCCGCGAACACGTCCTCGCGCGGGTCACCGAACTTCTTCTCGTCCTTGCAGCAGGCGTGGTCGCTGACCACCCAGCTGACGTCACCGGCCAGCAGGTGCTCCCAGAGCGCCTCGACGTCGGCGCGCGGGCGCAGCGGCGGATTGACCTTGCCGCCGATCCCGGCCGCGGTGTCGATGTCGGCCAGCAGGTGCCCGATCGTCACCTCCCGGCGGAAGTCCAGGTGCGGGAAGGTGTTGGCCATCAGCATCGCCGCCCGCATCGCCTTCGCCGAGGACAGGTGCAGCAGGTTGATGTTGGCCAGGTTGGTCTCGTCGGCCAGCACCGCCGCGATGCTGACCGCCAGCGCCTCGGAGTGCTGCGGGCGGGAGGCGCTGTAGGCGGCCAGGCCGGACAGCGTGCCCTCCTGCTCGACCAGCCTGGTGTAGGCGCTCATGATCTCGGCGGTCTCGCAGTGCAGGGACAACGAGATCGCGTCGGCCAGGTCGGGGAAACGCTCGCGGGCCGCCTGCACACCCCGCATCACGAACTCGAAGTGGGCCAGGTCGTACCGCTCGTCCGGCGGGGTCATCAGGAAGCTGGACTGGTCGGCGGAGCGCCCGTGCAGGCCGTGCGAGCCGTAGAACATGAAGATCTTGAACGAGGAGACCCCGAACTCCTCGATCAGCGCCGGGATCTCGTCGATGTGCTGGTTCATCATCGGCGCCAGGTGGAAGGCGTAGTCGATGTACGAGCGGTC
Source organism: Kineosporia babensis (assembly GCF_021129305.1). Taxonomy (GTDB): domain Bacteria; phylum Actinomycetota; class Actinomycetes; order Actinomycetales; family Kineosporiaceae; genus Kineosporia; species Kineosporia babensis. Next base: position 164,613 of record NZ_JAJOMB010000016.1, read on the forward strand.
CTGCGCGGCGGCCAGCACCTTGGGGAAGAACTCGCGGTAGGGCCCGCCCTGGTTCAGGTAGTACTGGCCGGTGCGCATGTAGGTCAGGCCGGTGGTGACGCCGCCCTGGGCGCTCGCGCGGCTTTCGGTGGCGGTGTCGTCGCTCAGCGGGTTGTAGATGCCCCAGTGCTGGTGGGCGTCCACCACACCGGGGAAGGCCAGCAGGCCCTGGCCGTCCACGACGTTCGGCACGCCCTCCACGTCGAGGCCGGCCTCGATCTTCACGAACTTGCCGTCCGCGATCCCCAGATCGAGCAGTTCCCCGGAGTCCGGGCCGGCGTCGGGACGGACGACGGTGACGTTCTTGATGACGGTGTCCACGATCGGGCCTTTCAGACGGTGGGGAGCGGAACGGTTCCGGGCGCCGGCATCTCGTGCTCGAGCTCGGGCAGGCCGAACAGGCGACGGCCGTTGTGGGCGAAGAGCTTGTCGCGGATCTCGTCGGACAGGTCCATCGCGTCGATGTCGGCGAAGGTCTGTTCCAGGTCCATGCTCAGGTAGTTGGTGGCGAACACGGCCCGGTTGCTGGTGCTGTTGAAGTTCGGGTTGCCCTTGTCCGAGCGGTCCTTCGACCAGGGGTGCTGACCGCCGAAGCCGGTGCCCTTGATGAAGCGGATCAGGTCCTCGTGCCACAGCTCGGTCGGGAAGCCGTCGGCGCCGACGTAGAAGTTCGGCCGGAACTCGGCGTAGGCCATCAGTTCCCGCTCCCACGGGTAGCCGCAGTGCGTGGCCACCAGCTTCAGGTCGGGGAAGTCGGCGGCCACCCGGTCGAAGAACTGCGGGTGCCCCATCGAGCGCGGCGCCTTGGCGGCCATGCACTCGACCTGGAACGGCACGCCGAGTTCTTCGGCCTTGGCGTAGTACGGGTAGTAGAGGCGGTCGTCGGCCGGCACCTGCGACCACGACGAGTAGGTGTGCGCGCCGACGAAACCCCAGTCGCGCACCGCCTCCTCGAACAGCCGGACGCCGGGCATCTTGTTCAGCGGGTCGATCCCGGCCGTGGCGAACAACCGGTTCGGGCTCTTGGCCACGAAGTCCCGCAGGAACTCGTACGACATGCCCCAGTGCTGGCCGTACTTGCGGGCCGGGATCACCGACTGGCCGATGCCGTAGTGATCCATCCGCTGCAGCAGCTGCTCCAGCGAGAGCGGGTTCAGGATGCTGGGCACGCGCAGGTGCGGGGGCACCTCGCTGATGTCCTTGACCGCGCCCTCGGGGGTGACGGGAACCAGGACGTCGACGATCGGGATACGGGGTTTCATGACGCTCCTTGAATCTTGGTGCAGGAAGGCATGACCAGATGTCCCGGCCCGACCTCGGTCAGGGTGGGAACGGTCGTGGTCGCAGGACACGGCGAGACCTCCGCCGTGCAGTACGGGCCCAGTGAGCAGGCGTGCTCACGGATGGCTGGTTCGGGCAGCGGGTCGCCCACGGCGGCGGCCAGGAGAGCCTGGGTGTACGGGTGCTGGGCTTCGTCCCAGACTGCTTGGGACGGGCCGATTTCCACCAGCCGGCCTCGGTGCAGGACGGCGATCCGGTCGGCCAGGTACGCCGCCGCGGGCAGGTCGTGCGTCACCAGGACACTGGTCAGCCCGCGCTCGGCCCGCAGATCCTGCAGCAGGCGCAGCACCTGGGCCTGCACCGACGGGTCCAGGGCGGAGGTCGGCTCGTCCAGCACCAGCAGGTCCGGCTGGGCGACGAGCGCCCGGGCGATGCTCACCCGCTGCTGCTGACCACCGCTCAGCGCCGACGGCCGCCGCTCCAGCACGGCCTCGTCCAGGGCCACGGCCCGGATCGCCGACCGGATCAGGGCATCCCGATCACCCTCCACCTTACCCACGGTCAGGGGCTCGGCGACAATCCGGGCCACGCTCATCCGCGGGTTCAGCGAGTCGGCCGGGTCCTGTGCGACGTACGCGGTCCGGGTCTGCCCATCGCGGCGAAACGCTCCGGAGGTCAGGCGTTCTTGTCCGAGCATGATCCGGGCCAGCGTGGACTTGCCCGAGCCGCTCTCTCCGATCACGGCCAGGCACTCCCCCGACCCGACCCGCAGGCTGACCCCGTCCAAGGCGACATTCGCGCCGTAGACCATCCGCGCGTCCTCAAGTTCGATCATCAGGCCGCCCCCACCATCGCGACGAAGTGGCCGGGCGCCTTCTCGATCAGTCCGCCCGACGGATCCGGGCCGGGCTCGGGCAGCGCCAGCGGATGTCCCGGCCGAGGAACCGCGGCGATCAGGCTGCGGGTGTACGGATGCAGCGGATCCTCCAGAACTGCGGTTGCGGGTCCGTGTTCGACCAGGACGCCGGACCGGAACACCGCGATCCGGGTGGCCATCCGCCGGGCCAACTGCAGATTGTGCGTGACCAGCAGCAGGCAGGCTTGCGTGCGGCGCTGCGACTCCAGCAGCAGATCCGCCACCCGGACCGTGACCAGCGGATCCAGGCCCGAGGTGGGCTCGTCCGCCACCAGCAGCGGCTTTCCGGCGAACGTGGCCAGCGCGATGCACACCCGCTGCGCCATCCCACCGCTGAGCTCGTGCGGGTAACGCCTGAGCACCGATTCCGGCTCCCGCAGCCCCAGATCGGTCAGCGCGCGCACCGCCTCGGCCCGCCAGTCGCTACCGAAACCGAACTGCCGGAAATGCTCGCCCACGGTCAGGACCGGAACCAGTGAACGCTGGGTCAGCTGCGGAACGTAGCCCACCTGCCGAAAACGCCACCGGGTGGCTTCTTTCGCCGGTGCCCGGACCGGGTCGAACGGCTGATCGCCGGCCCGGACCGAGATGCTGCCCTCGACCGCGGCGGAAGCGGGCAGCAACCCCAGAAGCGATGCCAGCAGAGTCGATTTGCCGGAACCGCTCTCCCCCACGATCGCCTGCACCTCGCCCCGGCCGATCTGCAGGTTCACATCGCGCAGGGCGGTCACTTCGCCCTGGCGGGAGTGGTATTTGACGGTCAGGCTGTCGATGTCGACGATGGGTTCCGGATTCATCGGGATCCTCCCCGGATCTGCTCGACGTGGCCCTGCAGGCGGTGTGACAGTTCGCTGAAGGCCAGGACGACGGTGAACAGCGCCAGAGAGGGGAAGACCACCATCCACCACTGGTTCAGTGGCAGCAGCGGGATGCCGGCCTTGATCATCGATCCCCAGCTGGCACTGCCCGGCTCGGACAGGCCCAGGAAGCTCAGCGCGCCGACCGAGGCGATGGCGTAGCCGACCGACAGCGAGAACTGCGGGAACAGCACTCCGGTGACGTTGGGCAGGATGTGCCGCCACCGGATCGTCCGCTCACTGACCCCGTAAACCCTGGCCACCGCAACGTATCCACGCTTGCGGACCAGCCGGGCCTCGGCCTGGACCAGGCGGATGAACAGTGGCGTGTTGATCGCCGCAATGATGACGACCAGGATCGTGCGGGACGTGCCGACCAGTCCGATCACGGCGACGGCGACGACGAGCAGCGGCACGGCCTGGAAGACGTCCAGGCCCCGGGTCGCCAGCGCGGAAAGCCTTCCTTCACTGCTCATCAGGATGCCCAGCCAGGTGCCGGTCACGGCTGCGACCAGGGCGCCGGACAGCGCCATCAGCACGTCGAACTTCGCGGCGTAGACGGTGCGGGACAGCACGTCGTAGCCGTCCTGGTCGACGCCGAAGAGGTAGCCGCCGCCGGGTGCGTGCAGCAGGACGCCCGGATCGGCGACCGTCGGGCTGTGCGGGAAGAGCCCGCTCAGCGACCAGCCGACCAGGAACACGATCCAGCCCAGGCAGCCCAGGATCACCGGATCCCGAAAGATCCTTGTGGATCTGGCTTTCGGGGGTGGTGCCGGGGCGTCGATGATGGACGGTGTGGTCACCGTGGTCGGGGCGCTCACGATGCGGTCCGCGGGTCCAGGAGCACGGCGACGATGTCGGCCAGCAGGTAGATCACCATCGTGCCGACCGCGGCGAAGAGCACGAACGCCTGGACGACGGGCAGGTCGTTCTGGGTGATCGCGTTCAGGCCCCACTGCCCGATGCCGTTCCAGGAGAAGACCTGTTCGATCAGCATGGATCCTCCGATCAGTTCGGCGGCGACGATCCCGCCGACGGTCGCGATGCCGGGGCGGGCGGTGCGCAGCGCGTTGCGCACCACGGTGCGGCGGGCCAGGCCGTTGCCGTCCCCGAAGGCGGAGAACTCGGCGGCCAGGGCCGAGCGCATCGCGCTGGCGGTGATCCGGGCGAACGGCACCGACGCGATCAGGCCGATCGAGAGCACCGGGAGCACCAGGTGAGCGACCGCGTTCCCCATGGCGTCCCAGCGCGCGGCGAGCACCGCGTCCACCATTACCGCCCCGGTGCGCACCGGCGGCGCCGGAATGTTCGCGTCGAGCTGACCGGTCGGCGAGGGCAGGACCGGTACGAGCACGACCAGCAGCAGGATGCCCGCAACGGCCAGGACGAACACCGGAAGTCCTTGCAGGACGGTGACGATCAGGCGGACCCAGCGGCTGAGGTTGTCGCGGGCCGCCAGGATTCCCAGGCCGATCCCGAGGCCGGCGGCCAGCAGGAAGCCGGGCACGACCAGGACCAGTGTGCTGGTGACGTGCCCGAGCAGTTCGCCTGAGACGTCGGCGCCGGTGTAGTAGCTGGTGCCGAGGGCGCCGGTGAAGATGCCCCCGAGCAGGTCGAGGAAGCGCACGAGCAGGGGCTGGTCCAGGCCCAGCGCGGCCCGCTCGGCGGCGATCTGCTCGGGGGTGGCCAGATCGCCCAGGCGGGCCCCGACCGGGTCCGAGGGGATGGCGTTGATCAGGAAGAACGTGGCGGTGACGACGATCAGGACGCCGATCGGGATCATCGCCAGGCGGCGGCCGACATATCCGGCCCGGCCACCACCCTGGCTCAGGGTCTTCAGCATGGTGCGGCCGTGGCCGGGTCGAAGTAGCGGGCGATGCTCATCGGACCGGGGCAGACCGACGCCGGGTAGACGTACTGGTTGCTCGACTCCACCAGCGGGATGTCGATCATGTTGTCGTTGGCGCTGCGGATCCCCGGGGCGATCGCGGCCAGCCGGTCCTCACCGGTGAGGTTCAGCGCTTCCTTGACCGCCGCGTCCACGCCGGCGTCAGAGTCCTTCATGTAGTTGGACAGGCCACCGGTGGAGTGGAAGGCGTTGAGGAAGAACACCGGGTCGGCCACCAGCGGCGCCTCCAGCCGGATGAACGCCTCGTACTTGCCCTCGTGATAGGCGGCGGTGAAGTCGGCCGCGCTGGCGACGGTGGCCACCTCGACGCTGATCCCGGCCGCGGCCAGTTGCTGCTTCAGGGCGGTCAGCAGGGACTCGGCCGGAACCGGGCTGATCGAGGCCTGGTTGGTGGTGATGGTGAAGGACAGGTCGCTGTACCCGGCCTCGGCCAGGGCCTGCCGGGCCGCGGCGGCGTCGTGCTCGAAGTACTCCGACGTGGAGTTCTGCGCCGGGATCTTGGTGGAGACCAGCGAGGTGGAGACGGTGCCCAGGCCGGAGTAGGGGCCGGCCAGCAGGGCCGCGCGGTCGACGGCCTGGGAGATGGCGCGGCGTACCACCGGGTCCTGGAACGCCTTGACGTCCTTGTTCAGCTCGAGCATGTCCTGCGCCTGGGAGGGCATGTCGAGCACCTGGACGTTCTGGTCCTTGGCCAGGGTGCTGATCGTGCTCAGCGGCAGGCCCGAGACCATCTGTGCCTGGCCGGTCTTGGCCATCACCACGCGGGCGGCCGGATCGGCGACCGCCTGGACGTTCACCGTCGGGTAGGCGATCTCGCCGTCGTAGTTCGGGTTGGCCTTCAGCGTGATGCTGGTGCCCGGGGTGAAGGCGCTGACCTGGTAGGGGCCGTAGGAGGCGGTGTTCGCGGACAGCCAGTCCGTGGCCCACGGGTCGGCGTCGGTGGCGTGTGCCTGCACCGCCTCGGAGTCCAGGACGGAGAAGCGGTAGGAGTCCAGGGTCTGCGCCGACAGCGCGTTGACCTTGGCGTTGATCTTCACCTCGTGCTCGCCGAGGACCGTCACCGGGTTCTTCGGGTCGATCCCCGCGTTGGTCATCAGCGACAGGGCGATCGGGTCCTCCAGACCGAGAATGCGATCGAAGGTGTAGACCACGTCGTCGGCGCTCAGGGTGTTGCCGGCCGCGCTGCGAGCCTCGCCGAGCTGCAGGGTGATGCCGTCGTCGGCCACGCGGTAGTCCGTGGCCAGCGCGGGCTTGAGGTCGTCCGGGCCGGGCACCTGCCCGTTCGTCTCGTCGAAGCTCTGGTACTGCAGCAGGGTCGCCTTGACCGGGTCGTGGGCGAAGCGGTGCGAGATGTTGTCGTACTTCGAGGGTTCCAGCGTGGTGGTCACGGCGTCGGTGGCGATCGTGAACGCGGTCCCGGCCGCGCCCGCCGAGGACGACGGCGATCCGCTGCAGCCGGCCAGCACGAGCGGGAAGGCGCACAGCAGCGCCGCACTCCAGGGGGTTCTCATCGGTATCTCCCGGCGGTGAGCCTCGGGGACTTGTTCCTCTGAACGGAACAGCCAATGGCCCAGAACTCTGGCACCACAGTTGTCGGTTCAACAAGGGAGTTCCTGGTCAACTCTGTAAACAATGGATTTCCGGAACTTTCCTGGCCTGCCGAGCCTTCGAGTCATGTTCCGCACAGAGGAACGCTGCTACTGTCCCTGCTCCGGGACATCTCCGGTCGGGCCGGCGCCCGGGCCGGGAACAGAGAGAGGTATGCGATGGCGGAGGCCTCAGGCACCGAAGCGGCGGGGCGGGTGGCCGACGTGCTGCTGCTGTTCGCGGACGGCCCGCAGTCGCTGGGGGTCACCGAGGTCGCCCGTCAGCTCGACCTTTCCAAGGCCGTGGTGCACCGCATCCTCACCACGCTGGTCGATCGCCACCTGCTGGCCACCGACCCCGGCGTGCGCGGCTACCGACTGGGCTCGGGAGCCGCTGCCCTGGGAGCCCGGGCGCTACGGGAGTCCCGGCTGCGGGCCGAGGCGATGCCGGTCCTGCGGGAGCTGAGCCAGGTCACCGGCGAAACCGCCACCGTATCGGCCCGGGTCGCCGACGGCCGGGTCTACCTGGACCAGATCGAGAGCTCCCAGGAGATCAAGATGACCGTCGAGGTCGGCCGCCGGTACCCCTTGCACGCAGGCAGTTCCAGCAACTGCATTCTGGCCTTCCTGGCCGAGCGCGAGCGGGAGGACATCCTCACCGCCGAGTTCACCGCGCTCACCGACCGCACCATTCTGGACGCCGACACCCTGCGCGAGCGCCTCACGCAGATCCGCGAGCAGGGCTACGCCACCTCAGCCAGTGAGCGTCAGCTCGGGGCCGGAGCGGTCGCCGCGCCGGTGTTCGGGGTCGACGGCTCCGTCATCGGGTCCATCTCGGTCTGCGGTCCCACGCCCCGGGTCGACGACGAGACTCGCCAGAAGCTCGCCCCGCTGGTCCGGACGGCCGCGGACACCATTTCGCGCAGGCTCGGCTGGCGCGGCGGCCTGCCCGCCTGACCGCCCTGATCCGCGCCCAAAATCCCTGAGGGGAAACATGAACCACAAACCCGACCCGAACGTCCCGTCGTGGGAGTGACCGAAACTCCCACCCCGGCCGCCGCCACCCAGCTACCCCGCTCCCTCGCCTGGGCGCTGGGCAGTGGAACGATCCTGCAGGGGCTCAACTCCGCCGTGATCGCGGTCGCCCTGATCCCGATCGCCGAGCACTACGGCACCTCTGCGGCCATCCCGTGGCTGGTCAGCGGCCTGTACATCGCGGCCGCGGTGGGCTCCCCCACCGGCGGGCGGCTGGCCGACCTGTTCGGCCCGCGCCGGGTGTACCAGGTCGGCCTGCTGATCATCGTGATCGCTTCACTGCTAGGACCTTTCGCCCCGTCGGCCGAGTGGCTGGTGGCCGACCGGGTGCTGCTCGGCCTGGGGACCTCGCTGCAGTTCCCGGCCGCCATGGCGATCATCCGGCGTGAGGCCGACCGGCGCGGCAGTACCGTCTCCGGTGCGATCGGGGTGATCGCCCTGTGCGGGCAGACGAGCGCCGCGCTCTCGCCCACGCTGGGTGGTGTGATCGTGGTTCTGGCCGGCTGGCAGGGCATCTTCTGGGCCAACCTGCCGCTGGTGGCCAGTTCTGCGTTCTGGGTGTGGCGCGCCGTTCCGGCCGACCCGCCCCGGCCCCGGCCGCGCGCCGCCCTGCGTCAGGTCGATCTGCCCGGCGCCGCGCTCTTCGTCGCTGCCTTGGCTCTGGCCATGTTCATGCTGCTGTCCCTCGGCCAGCGCCTGCGCTGGTGGCTCCTGCCGGTCTGCGGGCTCCTCGTGGTTCTGCTCGTGCTGCGCGAACGACGCGCCACCACACCTTTTCTCGACCTGCGCCTGCTCGCCGAGCATCCTCGGATCCTGAGCACCTGCCTGCGCGGCATGGTCACCTTCATCGCCTTCTACACCGTCTTCTACGGCCTGCCCCAGTGGCTGGAGGTGGGTCGCGGCCTCGGCCCGGCCGAGGCCGGACTGCTGATGTTCCCGGTCTTCGGCGTGGGGGTGCTCTCCACCGTCCTGGCCACCCGCCTGTCCTCCCGCTGGGGTCCGCACCGCCTTCTGCTCCTGGGCAATTCGGCGCTCATCGTGACCGGCCTGCTCCTGACCCTGATCGCCGGCCCGGACACTCATCTGCTCCTGCTGGTCCTGGCCAACGCCCTGCTCGGCATCCCCACCGGCTTCAACAATCTCGGCAACCAGCTGGTCCTGCACGAAGGTTCACCTGCACAGGCGGCCGGCAGCGCCAGCGGCCTCTACCGCACCGCGCAGTACATCGGGGCAGCCCTGTCCGCCGTTCTGGTGGCGCACGTGGTACCGACCGATACCTCGGCCGGGAGCGCTGCAATGGCCGACGGTGTCGCCGGTATCGGAATCTGCCTGATGGTCATCGGCACCGTCCTCCTGCTGGCCGGGCTGGTGACGAGCAGGCGCAGACGTCGGGCGAACCGCTAGGATTCCGGAGTAATGTCTGCTCGGGTATGGTTTCGCATCCACCGGCGCCTGTTCGTAGCCGGGTGGCGGCGCGGATCCCAGTACCGGGCGGCGGCACTGGGCGGGCTGATCGCGAACGCTACGTTCGGTTTTCTCAAGGCCAGCGTCCTGGTGGCTGCAGTCCGGGCCGGCGGCGGTGAACTCGGAGGCTATGACGCCGCATCGATCACCGCCTACACCTGGCTGTCGCAGGCTTTCCTGGGCTCGGTGAACCTCTCCGGTCGCAGTGATCTGGCGGTCCGGATGAAGGACGGCAGCATCGCCGTGGACCTGCTGCGCCCGGTGGATCTGCAGACTGCCAGTACTGCTCAGGAGGTGGGGCGGGCGCTGTTCGCCCTGCTCCCGCGCGGCATCCCGCTGATCGCCCTCGGCGTGCTGGTCGGCGGAATGCGCCTGCCGATCGATCGGGTGAGCCTGGCGTTGGGGGCGCTCAGCATTCTGGCCGGGACGACGCTGTCCTTTCTCGTGGTGTATCTCGTTGCCATCGCCGGTTTCTGGATCGTTGAGACGCGTGGACTCCAGACCGCGTACATGATCACCGCGCATTTTCTGGCCGGTCTTTTCGTGCCGGTGACGCTCTTTCCCGGCTGGCTGCTCACGCTGGCGTGGGCCACGCCCTTCCCGTCCATGCTGCAGACCCCGATCGACGTCGTCTCCGGTCGGCTGGAAGGGCTGTCGGCCATGTCGGTGGTGGCCGTTCAGCTGGCCTGGATCGCGGGAGCGCTTGTGCTCGGGCAGCTGATCACCCGTGCCGGCCGGCGCCGCCTGGAGGTGCAGGGTGGCTGAGCTCCTGCGGCCCTATCGAGTGCTTCTGGGTGCTCGGGTCCGGGCCCAGCACAGTTATCGGGCCAGTTTCGCGCTCGACCTGGTCACCTCGCTGCTGATCGGGCTGGTGGAACTGGCCGAAGTCTGGGTGCTGTATCGCGCGGTGGACGGGATCGGCGGCCTGGACCTGACCTCCGCCCTTCTGGTGTTCGGCCTGGCCGACACCGCCTTCAGCATCGCCGATCTCCTGGTCGGGCACGTGGACACCCTGCCGCAGTACCTCCGCGCCGGGACGTTCGACGTCTTCTGTCTGAGACCGCAACCCCTGCTCGCCCAGCTGATCACCAGCGACATCAGCCTGCGGCGCCTGAGCCGGGTCGGCGTCGGGGTCACCGTGCTGGTCGTGGCCGTCCTCGCCAACGACGTGCCCCTCACCCCGGAGAACATCCTGTTGCTCCTGCTGAGTCTGCTCACGGGATCGGCCATCTGCATCGGCATTTTCGTCGCAGCCGCGGGCGCCCAGTTCTTCCTGATCGACGCGTCCGAGTTGACATCCTCCCGGCCCTGAAGAGCCAGGATTCCAACGACTCACGCGACCGTGGGGACGCGTTTTCGTTGAGGTTCACGCTTCACCGACCGGGCCGACTTCACCCTGTCTCCACGCGCTGTCACCGCAAGCCCTGCGGCGATACTCCTGATATTACGAGCAGCATTCACGTCAGCGTGCGCCTGATGCCCGCAGGCCACACACCGGAACACCGCTTGCCTCTTGCGGTTCTCCGGTGCGCGGTGCCCGCAGGCGTGACAAGTCTGCGACGTGAACGCCGGGTCGATCCTCACGACCCGCCCAGGTGCCTTGTGTTCCAGACGAGCCACCAGCAGGCCCCATCCGGCAGCGAGGATGCCCCTATTCAACCCCGCTTTCTGCCGGACGTTACGGCCTGGCTTGGTCATGGTGCCGCGCGCCGAGCCGGTCATGCCCTTCACGTTCAGGTCCTCGACACCGATCACGTCGAACCCGCGGGCCAGACCAGTGCTGGTCTTCTCCGCCCAGTCCTTACGCCGGTCAGCCTCACGGACCCGCAAGCGGGCGATCTGCCTCTTGACCCGCTCACGCCGACCGGAGCCCTTCCGGGCCCGGACCAGACGCCGCTGAAGTCTGAGGAGCCGCTGCGCCTCCCGGCGCCGCAGGCCGGCTGGGGACGACAGTTCACCCGTGGACAACGCCGCGGCGACCTTCACACCTCGGTCTACGCCCACCACATCACCAGTGCCCGGCGCCGGGACCGGGTCAGGGACCGCAGCAAACGCAATGTGCCAGCGCCCGGCCCGATCCCGGGTCACCCGATACGACTTGAAGTCAGGCAGAGCACGGGAACGTTTAAACCGTACCCAGCCCACCTTCGGCACATTCACCGCCGACCAACGACCGTTGTCCCGCCGCACCCGCTGCGCTTCGGCGCCGACGATCCGGAAACCTTCATGCTGGCCGCGTTTGCGCCAGGTCGGCCTACCGTGGGTACCGGCGAAGAAGTTCTGCCACGCCTGGCCATGGTCACGCAGCGCCTGCTGCTGCACCGTGACCGAACCAGCCGCCAGCCAGGCAAACTCACGACGCGCCTCGGTCAACTGCCGAGCCTGCGCCACGTAGTTCGGGGTATGCGGTCGGTCCCGGCGCCACATGTTCCGCTGCTCCAGCGCCAGGTTCCACACGTACCGGGCATGCCCACACGCCTCCAGCAACAGCACCTGCTGCGCCGCAGTCGGGTACAGCCGGAACCGGGACATATGTTCGAACCTACCACTAACCGTTCGTCACCAAAACCAACGGAACGCACCCACCAGCGTCCAGCCCATCCGCGCCGACCGACAAGCCAACGACGAGACGCTCGGGTCGGCTCGGTGGGACCACGCGGAGTCGTTGCTGTCGAAATAATGGACGTTGTGCTCACCGATGCGCGTCACCTCCCCTCCCTGCCCCGCACCTACTACCTCTGGCTCGGCGGCGCGATGGCCTCCCTGATCGGCGACTCCATGCTGTATTTCGCGCTGGCCTGGGCCGCCACCGCGCACGGCGGAGCCGTCGCCGGGCTGGTCCTGACGGCCATCAACCTGCCGCGCGTCATGCTCCTGCTGGTCGGTGGGGCGCTGGGTGACCGTCTCGGGGCGCGCCGGGTGATGATCGCCGGTGACAGCGTCATGCTCGTGGCGTCCGTACTGCTGGCGGCGCTCGCCTATCACCTGGGCGCCGAACCCTGGCTGCTGATCGGCGTGGGTGTCGTGATCGGAACCGTGGACGCCTTCTACCTGCCGGCCTCCGGATCGATGCCCCGCCGGCTGGTCGGCCCCGCAGGTCTTCCGCGGGCCCTGGCCCTGCGCCAGAGCGGGTCCCAGCTGATCTCGATGGGGGCCGGCCCGCTGGGCGGAATCCTGGTCGGCGCAGCCGGTCTGGCCGGAACCGCGCTGGTCAACGCCGTCACCTTCGCTCTCGTCCTGGTCATCCTGATCGTCGTGCGACCGAACCAGGAACTGCCCCCGGCGCACGCCCGGCAGCCCGTCCTGCGCGAAGCTGCCGACGGAATCCGCCTCGGCGTCGCCGACCCGATCCTGCGGCCTGCCCTGCTGCTGGTCGGTGCCGCAGCCGGCTTCTTGCTGCCGATCATGTCGCTGCTCCTGCCCTTGCTTGCCCGGCAGCACGATTGGAGTGCCACCGCCACCGGCCTGGTGGTGGGAGCACAGGGTCTGGGCATGGTGGCCGTCACCTTGACCGTGGTGCGCCGGGGGCAGTTCAGCCGCCCCGGTCTGGTCGCCTGCCGCGGACTCCTGCTGGCCGGCCTGGGAATTGGGGCCCTGACCGCAGCTCCGGGCCCCGGCGCGGCCCTGGCCGCCGGCCTCCTCATCGGTGTGGGCAACGGCTTGTTCGCCTCGCACATCGCCCCGCTCATCATGACCGTGACCCCGCAGAGCCATCTTTCCCGGATCCAGGCGCTCCTCACCCTGGTCCAGAGCCTGCCCCTGCTGCTGATGAACAACGTCCTGGGCAACCTCGCCACCTTCACCGGACCGGCCCTGACGCTGTTCATCTGCTGCATCGCCGTCATCGCCACGGGCCTGGCCGCGCTCACCTCAGAACCCCTCACACGGCTGAGCGCCAGCCGGGCAGATCAGTAACCGGCGTCAGGTCGACCACCGCCTGGCGCCATCTCCGCAGAGCCTTGGCCATACCGGCTCCGGCAACCGCGCTCACCCGCCCGTCGTCCACGTACAGGCCAACGAAACGCCTTTCGTCCAAGGATCCTTCAACCACCTCGAAAGCACCGCTGGGAACACCGTGCACCTGAAGCTTGAAGTCGTACTGGTCGCTCCAGAAGTACGGCACCATCGGCTCGGCCGCAGCAGCCGCCGTGGTGATGAAGGGCCGGCGCGCCAGGATGTCCGCCGCGACCACCTGGGCATGCTGATTGGCGGTGAACCGATGCTCCACCCGGATCCAACGCGCGTGCCGGGGCGAGTACCAGGCCGCAACGTCGCCGACCGCCCAGACCCCGTCCTGGGCCCGGCCGTGCTCGTCACACCGCACTCCGCCGGACTCGGCGAGCAAGACCCCCGAACCATCAAGCCATTCCACGCACGGCACCGCGCCGATCGCCACCACCACGACGTCTGCGTCCAACTCCCGGCCGTCGGTCAGCCGCAGCCCGCTCACCCGACCGTCCACCGACAAGAATCCGGCCACCGACCGGCCGAGGTACCAGGCGACCCCGTGCTCCCGGTGCAGATCCGCGACCAAGGCGCCCAGATCGTCTCCAATGACATTGCGCAGCGGCAACTCCATGGGCTCGACCAGCGCAACCGAAGCCCCGAGAAGACGGCAGGTGGCGGCGATCTCGCACCCCAGGAAGCCACCCCCGACAACCGCGACCCGGCTGTCGGGCCGCAGTTCCGAGCGTAAACCAACCAGATCGTCCATGGTTCGGAGCAGGTGCACGCCCCGAAGATCATGCCCGAACGGCAAACGGCGAGGCGTCATGCCGGTGGCGATCACCAGCGCGTCGTACTCCACCGAAGCCGAATCGTCCAGAGTAAGCGCCTGTTCAGCAGTGTTCAGCCCGGTCGCCCGTACTCCCGGCCGGTAGGCGACGCCCGCGCTCCGCAACTGCTCCCGGGTACGTAACACAGCCCGATCGTCCGTCCATGATCCCGAAAGCAGTTGCTTGGAAAGCGGTGGACGGTCGTAGGGATCGTGCAGTTCGTCGCCCAGCAGCACCAGCTCGTCCTCGAAACCACCGGCCCGCAGCGCCTCGGCCGTGGCCAGACCGGCTGCCCCGGCACCGACGATCACCGTGCGCGAAGTGCGCGAGGCCATCAGGCGTCCTCGGCGAACAGTGCCGCCGCCGGGCAGAGAGCCACTGCGTTGCGGGCGATCTCGAGCTGAGCGGGCGGTGGCTGCTCCTGCAGGATCTCGACCACCCCGTCATCGTCCCGTTGGTCGAAAAGTTCGGGGGCCACCAGAACACAGCGCCCGGCACCGATGCACTTGTCCTGATCTGCTGAAAGCTTCATCGCTGACTCCTGCCGACGTCCACGGACGGGCGGGGAGAGACCTTGCGCCCGTTTTCCGGCTTACGTACGGTCTAAACAACTCAGGCACTCATCTTAGAAGGTGGACATATGCCGAGCAACAGCCCCCACCGCGCCGAAGCCTCCGCCGAGAGCGGCTGTCCGGTTCACGGCACCCTGGAATGGCCTTTCGTGCCGGACTCCGCGCTGGTACCGCCTGCCGAGTGGACCCAGCTGCGGGCCGAGTGCCCGGTGGCCAGCATCCATTCCGACCTGTACGACGACTCGCTGCTGATCACCCGGTACGAGGACGTCAGTGCGCTGCTCAGCGACGGGCGGTTCTGGCGTAAGGCCGCGCCCGGCGAAAGCGGCGTGCGTGGAGCCCAGCTGGAGTCGCTGGCCAGCGACGAGGGGCACATGCGCTGGCGCCGGCTGCTGAGCCGCTTGTTCACGGCCAAGCGGATGCAGGCCCTGCGCCCGCGGATCACCGAGCTGACCAACGAGCTGGTCGACGACATGATCGCCGGTGGCTCACCGGCGGATCTGCGCAAGTCGTTGGGCTTTCCGGTGCCGGTGTACGTGATCTGCGAGCTGCTGGGCGTGCCGCACGAGCACCGGGCCCAGTTCTCCAGCTGGTCGGACTACTTCCTGAGCGTGTCCAAGTACACCCCGCAGCAGGTCACCGCGGCGATGACCGAGATGGTCGAGTACATGCGCGAGCACGTCCGGATCAAGCGCGCCGATCCCGGGGACGACCTGATCTCGCAGCTGATCACCGTGGTGGACGCGCAGGACGGCCGGATGTCCGAGGCCGAGATGGTGCAGACCGCGCAGACTCTGCTGATCGCCGGGCACGAGAGCACCTCGAACATGATCGGCAAGATCGTCGCCCGGCTGCTGGCCGACCACCGCCGCTGGGAACAGCTGGTGGCCGACCCTTCGCTGGTGCCGAACGCGATCGAAGAAGGCCTGCGGATGGACACCACGCTCACCGTCGGCCTGCACCGGCACGTCACCCAGGAGACCGAACTGGCCGGGACGACCGTGAAACCCGACACCACCGTGGTGATCTCCACGTCTGCGGCCAACCGGGACGAGCAGGCGTTCGAGCGACCGGAGGAGATGGACCTGAACCGTAACCCGAATCCGCACCTGACTTTCAGCGTGGGGCCGCGCTCGTGTCTGGGCCAGTCGCTGGCCCGGGTCGAGCTGCAGACCGTGGTCTCGGTGCTGCTGGAACGGCTGCCCACGCTGGCGCTGGCGGTCCCGCCGGAGGATCTGGAACTGCGCAAGGGCCTGATGGTCGGTGGGCTGGAGGCAGTACCGGTGCGCTGGTGAACGATGATGTTGCCCATGACGGATTCCCAGCGGCCGCGAGTGCCCCGCCGGCAGCAGGCCAAGGCCACGCGTGAGCTCCTGCTGACCACGGCGGAGCGGTTGTACGCGGAGAACGGGCTGGCCGCGGTGTCGAGCCGGCAGATCATCGAAGCGGCTGGGGTGGGCAACAATTCGGCGCTGGCGTACCACGTCGGCACCCGGGACGACCTGCTCCGTGCGATTGCCCGCTCGCACGGAGAGGTCATCTCCGGCCTGACCAGGCGCAAGCTGGACGCGGTGCGGGACGAGCAGAACGCCCGTGAGGTGGTCGCCGCCATCGTCCAGCCCTACACGATGCACCTGACCGGGCTCGGGCATCCCAGCTGGTTCGCCCGGTTCACCGCCCAGCTGGCCGCCGACCCGGTGTTCAGCCGGGAGGTGCACCAGGACCCGGACGTGATCGATCAGGTCAACGTCAGCCTGACCAAGCTGCTGGCCGCGCACGGCCCGATCTCCGACGAGCACGCCACCCTGCGCCGGCAGATGCTCCGGCTGACCGTGGTGCACACCTGCGCCGAGTACGAACGCCAGTCGGCCGGGAGCGGGGTCCCGGCCGACTGGCCCGATATCGGTGAGGCGCTGACCGATGCGGTCACGGGGTTGCTGACTGCCCCTGCGGATCGAGCGGAGGCGGGTTCGCGCCGTCGGAACGGTGGCGCTGCACGGTGAAGTCCTTCTCGAACAGTTCCAGCCGGATGCCGTCCGGGTCGCGGAAGCACAAGGTCCGGCGGGGTTTCCAGCCCGGCCCGTAGTCCCACTCCTCGATCTCGCCGGCTCCCAGGATCGCCCGGCAGGCTTCGATGTCGTCCACCTCGAAGCCGATCCGGGCGATGCCCAGGTTGTTGGCCTGCTCGTACGGGGTGAGGGTGTCCGGGGTCGGGGCGGGGTGGTGGAACTGCGACAGGTCGATGTGGAACGGCCCGCCGGCCCGCCCGGTGTACAGGTGGCTGTCCCACTGGCTGAGCACCGAGCCCGGCCCTTGTGAGCTCTCGACCGGCTGGGGCGGCACGCTCTCGCTGGCCAGGTGCAGGCCGAGAACGTTGCTGTAGAAGTCCATCGAGCGCTCGATGTCGCGCACCGAGGGGTTGGTGTGGATCAGCGTCTCGTGGATCTCGGTCGCTTCCTCGATCTGCTGGGCGGGGAAGGAGATGATCACCCCGTCCGGGTCCTGGATGCTCGTATAGCCGCGGTAGATCAAATGATTGGACGGTTCGACTCCGGCACCTTTGAGCTGCTGGAGTTTGCTGCGGGCGCTGGTGGTGATGAAGGCCATCTTGGCCAGGCCCACGTGCCAGAACACCGGGTAGGCCTGGCCCACCGGCCTCGGGCTGGTCCATTCGATCAGGTGCACCTGCATGGGCAGCGCGCCGGAGCGGTCGTCCAGGGCGTAACCGCGGAACGATCCCTCGGCGATGCCGAGGCTGTGGAAGGTCTGCTCCGGGGCGTCGATCGAAGTGAGGACGCGTAGTGGCGTCAGGTTTTCGTAGAAGGCGCGCGAGCGTTCGGCGTCGGAGACGTTGACCACGAGGTAGGCGATCCGGTTGATCCGGTCGGCCAGAGGTGAGCGCTGCATGCTCGTCCCTTCTCTAGACATGGGCCCCGCCGCGGGCCGGGGTGCGCCCCGAGCGCAGGGCCAGGCCGATCCCGAAGGCGATCAGGCAGGGCAGCGCGCCCAGCAGCAGGTAGGACTGGGTGAAGGCGTCCTGGGTGTGGATGCTCGCGATCTCCGAGACCTTTTCCCCGCCGTCCGGCAGCGCGCTGATCAGCCGGAGCGGGTGGGCGGCGAGCAGCGATCCGAGCAGGGCGGTGAAGGCGGCCAGGCCGATCGAGCTGAACGACTGCACCATGCCGGTGCTCACGCCCTGCAGCCCGGCCGGTACCGAGTCGATGATCAGGTTGGGCCAGGCGGCGTAGAAGAACCCGGCGCCGAGGCCGAACAGGATGCCGATCAGGGCCTGCTGCTGCCAGTGCTCGTGCCAGACCGACCACAGGCCGCAGGCCAGGGCAGCCGAGGCGGTGCCGATCAGCAGCGGCAGCCGGGCCCCGTAGCGGCGGGCGATGTAACCGCCGAGCGGGGCGAAGGCCACGGCGAAGAGGCTGAGCCAGATGGTCACCAGCAGGGCCAGCTGCATGACCGAGAAGCCGCTGCCGTAGCTCACCGCGCCCTCCAGCCGCACGCTCGAGCCGAGCGCGTCCACGCTGGTGCCGGCCTGGGCCGCGATCGGTTCCAGGATCGAGGCCCGTAGTTCCGGCTCCTCGGGGGTGCGGAAGATGAAGGCCGTGTTCACCCCGATCGCGCTCTGCGCCCCGGTGACCAGGAAGATGCAGCACATCACGAGCAGCACCTGGGGTGAGCGCAGCAGGGTCAGCGGCATCATCGGCACCCGGACCCGGGCCTCCCAGGCCAGGAAGGCCACGATCAGCACGAGCCCGCCGGCCAGGAAGGCCAGGGCTGCGGCATCGGTCCAGCCCCAGGTGGAGCCCCGGCTGAGGTATACCAGCACCCCGGCCACCCCGGTCCCGAACAACGCAGCCCCGACCACGTCGAGCCGGTCGCGCACCCGTACCGGTGACTCCGGCACCACGAAGAAGAGCACGACCGCGGTGACGATCATGTAGATGAACATGAACCAGTACACCGAGCGCCAGCTGAACGCATCCGTCAGGGCCCCGCACAGGATCGGCCCGAGCAGCCCGGCCACCGCCAGGCCGGTGCCGATGAACCCGACCGCGACCGGGATCCAGGTGCGCGGCAGCAGGTCTCGCACCAGGCCGTAGTTGATCACGGTCATCCCCAGGGCGACCGACTCCAGTCCGCGCCCGGCCAGGAAGACCGGCCACGAGGTGGTGACCGCGCACAGCAGGGAGCCCACGATGAACAGCCCGGCACAGGTGAGCAGCAGGCGTTTCTTGCCCCACAGGTCGCCGGACTTGCCGATCAGCGCGATCGTGGCCCCGCCGATCAGCCCGGTCACGCTGACCGCCCAGCTGAGGTTGCCGGCGCTCTGCCCGAAGGCCAGGCCGAGGTCGGGCAGGATGATCGAGGTCATCCCGATCTGCAGCGGTACCACCTCGGTGAGCAGGATGATCGAGACCATCACCGCCACCAGCCGGGCTCGGGAGGCGTTGACGAGCCGTCCGGCGTCCTCGTCGACGGTGTGCCGGCGAGCCTGCTCGAGGGCGTCGGCCGGATCGTCGGCCGCGGCGGTCTGGGTGGGTTTCTCGGTCATGGTCGTCCTCGCCATTGATGGAGCGCCATTAAGAAGTGGGGCCCTGCCGCACCTGACGGAACGGCACACCCTTGTCGGCGGAGGCTTCCCTCGGCATGCCGAGCACCCGCTCGGCGATCACGTTGCGGGCCATCTCGGTGCTGCCGCCGCCCAGGCTCAGCCCTTGCCGGCCCAGGTAGCGCAACGCCCACGAGCCGGAGTCGGTGACCCCGGCGGGCCCGGCCAGCTCGAGCCCGCAGTCGATCTCCGCCTGCTGGGCCTCGGCGTGGAACAGGCGGATGTACGACATGGCCGCATCCGGCAGTTCCCCGTCGACCAGCCGCTGGGTCAGGTCCTCGGCCAGCGCGGAGTGCACCAGGTGCAGTACCTCGCTGCGGGCCAGCAGGTCGCGAGCCCGTTCCGAATCGGCCTGGCCGCTCTCCCGCACCAGGTCGGTCAGGGTGCCGTCGCGGGTCATCTGTCCCTGCCGGACCCCGCTGACGAAAGGCGAGGCCCCGCCCACGGCCGCCCGCTCGTGGTAGAGCAGGCGGGTGGCCACGGCCCAGCCCCCGTTCACCTCGCCCAGCACCGCCGAGGAGGGCAGCCGCACGTCGTCGAAGAACTCCTCGCAGAACTCGTGGCTGCCGTTCAGCATCTGGATCGGGTTGACCTGCACCCCCGGCTGCCGGATCCGCATCAGGAACATGGTCAGGCCCTGGTGCTTGGGCACGTCCCAGTCGGTGCGGGCCAGCACCATCGCCCAGTCCGCCGTGTCGGCGCTGGAGGACCAGGTCTTGGCCCCGTTCAGCAGCCAGCCGTCCGCGGTGCGCTCGGCCCGGGTGAGCACCCCGGCCAGGTCCGAGCCGCCGGAAGGTTCCGAAAGGAACTGGCAGAACAGCAGTTCCCCGGCGATCGCGGCCGGCAGGAACTCCTTCTTCTGCTCCTCGGAACCGGTGTCCAGCAAGGTAGGACCGCAGATCGTCAGCGTGGGAAAGTTCAGCCGCACCGGCATCTCGTAATCGAGTGCCTCCTCGTTGAAAACCCGCTGGTGCTGCGGCGTCAGTCCTTGCCCGCCGTACTCCCGGGGGTAGCAGAGCCCGGCGAAGCCGCCCTCGTACAGCTGTCGCTGCAGTTGCCGGCCGCGATCCCAGTCGAACTCGCCCTCCGTTGAAGCCTTGGGCAGATTGGCTGCCAGCCACTCCCGGGCCCGCAGCCGGAACTGTTCCAGGTTCTCGCTCACGCAGCCGCCTCCCGATCCAGCAGCAAGGACGCCACCACCTGGCGATGCTCGTACGGTGTGCCGTAGGTCTGGCGGGCCAGCATCGCCCGCCGCAGATACAGGTGCAGGTCGTGTTCCATGGTCTGGCTCAGGCCTCCGAGCAGCTGGGCGCAGTCCTGCATGATCTCCAGGCTCACCTCCCCCACATACGATTTGGCCGCGCTGACCAGCAGAGCAGCGTCTGCCTCGGTGTCCTGCACGGCTCTGGCCGCCCTGAGCGCGATCGCCCGGGCCGCGTGCTGATGGGTGGCCAGGTCGGCGTAGCGGTGTTTCAGCGCCTGATAAGAGGCCAGCGGACGCCCGAACGAGTACCGCTCGAAAGCCCATTGGGTGGCCAGATCCAGTACCCGCCCGCTACCGCCGACCGTCTCCGCCACCTGCAACACGTTCAGAACCTGCTGCAACCGGGCCACGATCGGTTCGACGTCAGGCCCTTGCGCCACCAGGGTTCCCCGGCCGTCGTTCACCGCAAGATCGGCGAAAGGCCTGGCCGGATCGATGGATTGCGTCGGCCTGACGGTCACGCCCGGCGCATGGGTGTCGATCAGCACGAGCACGGGTCTTTCCTGGGTGGCTGCTCGCACCAGTACCAGGTCGGCGTGAGCGCCGAACTCCACTGCGAGTGCGGTGCCGTTCAGCAGCAATCCGTCCCGGCCCGGCTGCGCCGACAACGACGTCGCGGGTGGGTGGGCCCAGGTCGCCACCCGCTCGCCGGCCATCAGTTCCGACAACCAACGGACGTCCACCCCGGGTTGGGCTTTCGGGTGCACCAGGGCGGCCAGCACGGAATTGAGGACGTTCGTGGGGCCGGGAACCGCCAGCTCACCGAGGATTTCGGTGAGGGCGAAAAGGTCGAGCAGCGCTTCGCCGGTGAGGCTGCCGCCGCCGTGTTCCTCGGGCACCAGCAGCGAGGTCCAGCCCAGCTCGGTGACCTGCCGCCACCAGGGCCGGTCCAGCCCCTGTCCTTCCCGCCACCAGGTTCGTAGCTGGGTGGTCGAGGCCTGCGCCTCGGCGAACTTGCGGGTGGTGTCGAGGAACATCCTCAGCTCGGTGGACCGCGCCGTTGCACTCGCCATTCCAGACCTCCGGAACCGGACGATTCGGTCGCCATTACTGTAAGGCTCACAGTTACGTCGGCGACAGGGTTGCGAGCCGGGCCGGGGACGAACGGTCCGGCCGCGGCGGCCGCTGATGACGGTTGCTACCGTTGCGATTACAGTAAATCTGCAGCTCCGGGCCCGGAGCGGCACCGGAGCAGAGAGAAGGCAGGCACCGTGAAGGCCGAACCCAGCAGCCGCACCGCCCTCCGCCGGCCGGGCCGGCAGCCGTGAGCGGCCCGCAGGCCCGGTCGCGGCGTCCCCGAGGTTCGATCGACCCGGAGAAGATTCTCGACGGGGCCTTCGAACTGGCCGAGCGCGACGGGCTCGACAACCTGTCCATGCCGAGCCTGGCCGCTCACCTCGGCCTGGGCGTGACCAGCATCTACTGGCATTTCCGGAGCAAGGAGGAACTGCTCAGCCGGATGGCCCTGCGGGCGATGGAGACGGTCGGCAGCCGGATGCCGGGCCTCGACGGCCGCGACCCGCAGCAGTGGCGGGCCTTCCTGCACGAGTACGCCACCACGTTCCGCCAGGTGCATTCCGAGGCCGGGCTGCTGGCCGAGATCACCCGGCTGCGGGTGGGCATCTACGGCAAGGAGGCCACCGCCCATGTCTTCCGCAACTACGAGAAGATCCTGGCCTACCTGACCGCCGCCGGCTTCCGTCTCGAAACCGGCTGGTACGTGTACTGTTCGATCACCCTGTACGTCAACGGCTTCGTCCTCAACGAGACCCAGAGGCTCCGGAACGGCGCTCCCCCGGTCGGACGTCAGCAGTTGGGCCTGCTCGACGTTGATTCGACGCCGCTGCTGGCCGAACTGGTCGGCCGGGAGCCGGTGATCCTGGACCTGACCGGCGACAACAGCTTCAAGTTCGGCCTGGACCTGGTGCTCGACCGGGCCGAGCAGATCCTGCTCGGGAGTCAGTGATCCAGTTCGACGGTGGCGGTGCCGGTGGCCAGTCGCTGCTGCTCTTGGTCGAGCACGGTCAGGGCGATCTCGACCCGTTCGGCGCCGACCTGGGTGATCTCGCCGGTGGCGGTCACCTCGCCGCCGGTGTCGGGGCTGCGGAACTGCACCGACAGGCCGCCGACCCGGCCGCTGCGGTCCTGCTCCTCGAGCCACTGCCGCAGCAGGCAGTGCAGGTAGGCCACCTGCAGGTTCCCCATCCCGAAGGCGCCCGGCATCCCGGCCGCCCGGCCCGCCTCATGGTCCATGTGGATCGGCACGAACTCGCTGTTCACCGCCGCGTAGCGGTTCCAGGCGGCGAAGCCGGTGCGGCGCCGGAACTGCCCGATCGAATCGCCTTCTCTCACAATGCCCTCCCGCGTCGGGATCGCGTCAGTATCGAATCAGCGTGAACCGAGAGCGTTTGACCAGCTCACCGCCCTGGTTACGCCACACGTCCTCAGTTGTGCTCAGCAGCATCCGCCCCAGCCGCCCGTCCCGTTCGGTGTACCCGGCCAGCGAGCTCTCGCTGGTGATCACGTCGCCGGAGCGCACCGGCACGCCGTAGTCCTCCGAGATACCGCCGTTGAGCTGGAACTTCAGGCCCGGTCCGGCCACCCCGATCTGCTTCTCGGTGCGATCGGGATCGTTGCCTTCCACCCCCTCGGAGGCCGGATGGCGTTTCTGGTCGGCCACCGCCCAGGCGAACGGATTGAATTCCGCGGGCGCCACGTCCTCGTCCAGATAGCGCTGCGGGGGCGGTTGCGGCCAGTAGACGGCGATCGCCCAGCGCCGGATGTCCGACGCAGTGACCGGGTAACTCACCCGCCGCAAGATCCGCGTGCCCACGGCTGCCTGCATGTCTGGTGTCACGAAGGTGCTGCCGGACTCCACGGCCACCTGCTCTCGGGTCGACAACAGTCCAGACCCATACTGTAAGAACAACGGTAAATCTGGAAGGCGCAAATCCCTTCACCGCACGAACGATTCGGATCGCCCCAGGGGCGTTGACGCCTGCCGCTCCTAACTGTAAGCCTTACTGTTGGGCGCGCGGGCTTCTGCTTCTGATCCCGGATCGAGCGCCGTCAGGCAACGTCGCCGCCACTGCTAGGAGCTGCTCGCGATGGTCTCCGCTCCCGTTCAGCCCGAACTTCGCCGGATGCTCGCACCCCGGACGATCGCCATCGTCGGGGTCAAGGACGCAACCCCCTTCGCCAACTCGGTGGCCCGCACCGTGCAGCACGGCGACGCAGGCGTCTACTTCGTCAATCCCCGGCACGCCTCGGTCCTGGGGCAGCCGACGTACCCAAGCCTCAGCGACCTGCCCGAGCCGGTGGATGCCGTCTATTGCGCGGTCAGCGGCCCTCGGACCCTCGAAATTGCCTCGGAAGCAGCCGGTCTGGGGATTGGCGGCCTGATCGCAGTCGCCAGCGGGTTCGCCGAGGTCGGCGGGCCCGGCATCGAGCGCCAGCAGCAGCTCCTGGCCGCGGCCAAGGCCGGTGGCTACCGTCTGATGGGGCCCAACTGCATGGGCGTGGTCAACGTGCGCCACCAGATCAGCCTGACGATCGCGGCTGATCACCGGCGCCGGCCCGGCGGGATCTCGGTGGTCTCGCAGAGCGGCGCCCTGATGAACGGCGTGGCCATGGCGGCCTGGGAGCGCGGGTCGGTCGGGCTGAACGTCCTGGTCTCCTCCGGCAACGAGGCGGACGTGGACCTGGCCGACTACCTCAACTACCTGGCCGACGATCCCGAGACCAGCTCGATCGCGCTGATCATCGAGCAGATCCGCCGGCCGCCGGAGTTCTTCGCGGCCGCCCGCAAGGCGCTGCGCAACGGCAAGCCGGTGGTGGCGCTGAAACTGGCCCGCAGCGCCCGCACTCAGGAGATGGCGGCCTCCCACACCGGCGCCCTGACCGGCGACGCCTGGGTCTACGAGGTGGCCTTCCGGCAGCACGGCATCGAGATCGCCTTCGACTGCGAGGAGCTGATCGACCGGCTGGCCCTGATGGAACAGCTGGACCCGGCCTACTGGAGCGAGGCCCGGGAACTGGCGGTGCTGACCTACTCCGGTGGTTACGCCTCGATGGTCATGGACGTGGCCACCGACGAGGGCGTCACGGTGCCTGCCCTCGAGGAGTTCCGGCCCTGGGTCGCGCAGAACCTGCCCGGCTCCTCGGTGCCGAACCCGCTGGACACCACCGGCCTGGGCGGCGCGAAATGGCCGGAGATCCTGGAGATGTACGGCTCGTCGGAGCATGTCGATGCGGCGCTCTTCGTGCACCCGCTCTCCGACGCGGACAGCTCATCGGTGGAGATGACCCTGAAACCGTACCTGGACTCGTCCGCCGTTCATCGAAAGCCGTTCATCGTCAGCAACTGTGCCGCTGCGCTGGGCGAATCCGCCCGGCAGGCGGTGGCCGGGACTCCGAGCGCGGCCGAAGGCCACGGGCCCCGCGCGGCTCTGCGCGGGCTGGCCAGTCTTGGTCATTTCGTGCAGGCCCAGCGTTCGGTCGGTATCGAGCCGGTGGCGGCGCCGCTGCTGCCCCGGCCGGCTTCGGACGGCCTGCTGTCCTTCGCCGACAGCATGAACCTTCTTCTTTCTCAGGGCATCCCGGTCGCCCCCTACCATCTGATCGGCGTAGCAGAACCAGCTTCTTCGCCTTCGTTCGCCGGGCCCTTCGTGGTCAAGCTGGCCGATGTCGGGCATCGCACCGAGCACGGCGCGGTGCTGCTGAACGTGGCGCCTGCCGAGCTGAGCACTGCCGTGGATCGGCTGCGGGAGATCGCCCGACGGGATGGACTGGCGGCCACGGTCGCGGTCCAGCCCATGGTGGCGGCCCAGGGCGAAGTCTTTGTCGGCGTGCAGAACTCGGAGCTCGGCCCGCTGGTGGTGTTCGGTCTGGGCGGGGTGCTGGTGGAGGTGCTCAAGCGGGTCGGTGGCCGGATGGCGCCGTTCACGCCCGATACCGCGCGGGCCCTGATCGCCGAGTTCGACGACACCCAGCTGATGCACGGTTTCCGGGGCTCGGCGCCCTGGGACCTGGACGCCCTGACCGACATCCTCGTCCGGATCGGCAATCTCGCGGCCGGTTCCCGGGACTGGCTCGAATCCCTGGACATCAATCCGCTTCTGGTGACGTCTGACGGCTTCCTGGCGGTGGACGCGCTGTTCCTGGCCCGCTCGTAGCTCGCACGGAGGCTTCGCATGCCCTTTCCCCGACGTCAGACGGCCATTGCCGGTGTCTACCGCACCGCCCAGGGCAAACTGCCCGACCGCAGCGCCTTCTCGCTCCAGCTCGAAGCGATCAAGGGGGCGATCGCCGAGGCCGGGATGCAGCTGTCGGACATCGACGGCCTGATGACCCTCTCGGGCTCCAATCATCACCAGGCCCAGGCCGGCTCGCCCACCGACACCCACCAGTTCTGGGCCGAGCAACTGGGCGGGCGGCCGATCCGCTACATCTCGCTCGGCGGCTCGTCCGGCCAGATCGCCAAGGCGTCCGCCGCCATCGCGGCCGGCCTGTGCGAGGTGGCTGTCCTGTTCTACGGCCGGGCCGGTCAGCGTCTGGGTCCCGGGGGCAGCACGGTTCCCACGGCCGCTCCTCGGGTCCCGGAATGGAGCTGGACCGTGCAGGGCGCCTACATGACGCCCTTCTACGCGCTCTGGGCCCAGCGCTACCTGCACGAATTCAAGGTCACCGCCGAGGATCTGGCCGAGGTGGCGGTGGTGAACCGTTACCACGCCACGCTCAACCCTGAGTCGGTGATGGGCCGCAAGGGCGAGATCACGGTGCAGGACGTGGTCGGCTCCCGGATGATCGCCGATCCGCTGCACCTGCTGGACTGTTCGCTGGACAACGACGGCGGCTACGCCGTGGTGCTGACCACGGCCGAGCGCGCTCGGGACGGCGCCAAGAAGCCGGTCTACGTGCTGGGTGGGGCCGAGGCCGTGCACACCGATCTGTACCTCAGCCAGGACGGGGACTGGTTCCCGCCGCAGGGC
Organism: Kineosporia babensis; assembly: GCF_021129305.1. Lineage (GTDB taxonomy): Bacteria > Actinomycetota > Actinomycetes > Actinomycetales > Kineosporiaceae > Kineosporia > Kineosporia babensis. The sequence continues at coordinate 190,922 of NZ_JAJOMB010000016.1, forward strand.
CGATCCGTGCGCCGGGCCGCCGACGACGCCTTCGCTCTGGCTGGGGTGTCCCGCGACGACATCGACGTGTTCGGCAGCTACGACTGTTTCACCATCACCGCACTGCGCAACTACGAGGAGATGGGCTTCTGCGAGCTGGGTGAAGCAGCGGCCTTCGTCAAGGAGGGCCACACCCGTCTCGGCGGGAAGCTGCCGACCAGTACCGACGGCGGGCTGCTGTCCGGCAGCCACTGCGGCGATCCCTCCGGCCTGCCGATCGTCGAGGTGGTCCGCCAGCTGCGCGGCGAGTGCGGGGCCCGGCAGGTGCCCGACGCCAAGATCGGGCTCACCCATCAGCAGGGCTACGCGGTGCACGGTCTGACCAGCGCAGCCATCCTCGCGGTGGACTAGGGAGAGGAACCCATGTATCTCAAGCCGCTTCCCACGCCCGCAACCCACGTGTTCTGGGACGGACTGCGCCGCCGGGAGTTCCTGGTCCCCCGCTGCAACGACTGTGGCCGTTACGGCTGGATCCCCTACCCCGCCTGCCGGAAGTGCCAGTCCGAGAACCTCGAATGGGTGGCCGTCAGCGGCCGCGCCACGATCTACAGCTACACCCTTGTGCACCGGGGAGCCGGTGCTTTCGCCGCCGACGTGCCTTACGCCATCGTCGCCGCCGCCCTTGTCGAGGACCCCACCGCCTGCGTCGTGCTGGCCAACACCACCGGGATCGCGCCCGAGGACCTGCACATCGGAATGGAAGTCTCGATCGCCTTCGAAGACATCCCCGGAGAAGACATCACGCTCTGGCGAGTCACCAGCTGAGGAGAGTCATGCCCGACAAGAACGCTCAGGTACTGGCCGGCAAGGTCGCCGTCATCACCGGCTCCGGCGGAGGTATCGGCCGGGCCATCGCCGAGGCCATGGTCCGCGAGGGCGCCGCCGTCACAATCGTGGACATCAACGGGGACAACGCCGCCAAGGTGGCCGCGCAGATCCAGGAGACCGGCGGCCGGGCCCTGGCCGTCACCTGCGATGTCGGTGACCGCGCCCAGGTCCGGGAGACCCTCCGGCGCACCGTCGCCGAGTTCGGATCCCTGGACATCCTGGTGAACAACGCCCACGACCTGCGCGAGGTCAAGACCACCTTGCTGGACACCGACGACGAGCACCTCCTGCGCAGCCTGCGCAGTGGCCTGTTCGGCACCTTCTACTTCATGCAGGAGTCCTACCCGCACCTGAAGAACACCGCGGGCGCGGTCGTCAATATCGGTTCGGCCGCCGGAGTGCGCGGTCTGGCCAGCTACTACTCCTATGCCGTCACCAAGGAGGCGATCCGCGCCACCACCCGTGCGGGCGCCAACGAATGGGGTCCGGACGGTATCCGGGTGAACACCATCTGCCCGGCCGCCTACGACACCCCCTCGATGAGCCACTGGAAGACCAAGAGCGAGGAAGAACTGGCGCAGGCCGCCAGCTTCAACCCCCTGCGACGGCTGGGCACGGCCGACGACATCGCTTCGGTGGCGGTCTTCCTGGCCGGCCCGGCCGCCGGCTACATCACTGGGCACACCTTGATGGTTGACGGCGGTTCCACCATCGACGCCGGGCGATGAGTTTTCGAGGGTGAGGGGGTCTGTTTCTTGGAACTGACTTCACTCTCCCCGAAAGGACCTTCTCGTGAGTGTGCAGGGAGTACTGGCGCAGGCCACGGTCCGCGACCTGGGCAATGCCGAGAACTGGTATCACGAGCTCTTCGGCGTCGAGCCCAGTGACCGTCCGATGGCCGGGTTACTGGAATGGCATTTCGGCCCGGGGTACGGGGTTCAGGTCTGGGCCGAGCCCGAACGGGCGGGCCTCTCCACGATCGTGCTGAACGAGAGCGACCTCGAAGGCCTGGCCGCCCGGCTGACGAAGGCCGGGATCGAGCATCCGGACCCCGCGCCGGGCGGCGGTCAGCGCATCCTGCAGGTCTTCGACCCCGACGGTAACCGGATCGTCTTCACCGGCGTCTGAGGCCGACAGTTCAAGACTGCGAAAAGATTCCGGTCTCGCCTGGGGAGAGGGTCAAACGGGAGCTCGGGCCGCACGGTCAACTCCTGAGAATGGGCCGAGCCACGGGGACGAGCTAGTGAATGTGACTGGCCTGCGCCCAGTTCGCGGAGTCCCGCTCGATCTGCGCCCGGCGAGCTTCGGTGGTGCGTTTCTGCGCGCACGCTTCCCAGAAGCCGCAGGCCGAGGCGATCAGGCTGACGGTGCCGATGGCCAGCCCGGCCCGGGATCCGGCCACGAGCCCGCGCAGGATCAGTTCACTCACGCCGATGCAAAGAAAACCCAGGCTGATAAGTTGCCACGCTCGATAATTGGCCACGCTTTACCCCTTGCCGGATTGCGTACTGGGCGGTTCACCTAGGTAAACAGCTGTGACGCACCGTGTCATGGAGGGAAAACCCCTTCAATTCCATTATTTTGCGGTGCAATTGAGCGTTATCTCGGATGCAAAGTCTGACCGTGATGATGCAGCCCTTGCAGAATGCCGAATTCACCGACCGAAGAGTTCGGCACCTGCGGCCATCGCCCCAACGAGTAGACCCAGTTTCCAAATCTGGACTCCTGGTCTAGAGTCGGGGCGAAGGAGTGATGATGACCGACCAGGACGGCAGTGACGAGGACGAGCACCTGATCGCCGAGGCCGAGCGGATCGCGGTGGCGATCGGCCGGATGTTCCCCGGCGTATGCGAGGTGGTGCTGCACGATCTACGCGAACCGGACAACGCCATCCGGGCGATCGAGAACAACCTGTCGGGAAGGCGAGTGGGCGACTCAGCCACGGAACTGGGCCTGCGGCGGATTGCGGATCCGGACTTTCCCAGCGTGGTCCAGAACTACCCCAACCAGTTCCCCGACGGCCGGCCGGCCAAGAGCACGTCGATCGGGCTCAAGAACAGCCAAGGCCGTTACATCGCGGCGCTGTGCCTGAACCTTGACGTCTCGACGCTGTCGCCGATGGCCCTGACCCTGGCCAATCTGGTCGCCACCCAGACCACGACGCTCAGCAACCCGTCTTCAAGTCATGCGGTTCAGGAGACGCTCCGTGACCGGACCGATCGGGAACTTCGATCGTCCGTTGATGCTTTCGCGGCCCGGCTCTCCAGCACACCACGGGCGCTGGGCCGCGAGCACAAGAAGGATCTGGTCCGGCAACTGCACCAGGCGGGATTCTTCGAGTCCGGCAGTACCGCCCAGACCATCGCCGACCTGCTGGGAGTTTCGCGGGCAACGGTCTACAACTATGCGAAGCAGGATCACTGATGGAACTGCGCAACAGCCCGGCGCTGATCCCGCCGAAAGGCCACTACTCCCATGCCGCTGTTCATGGCGGTATCGCGTATGTCGCCGGTCAGCTTCCGATCGGCCGAGACGGTGATCCGCTTCCTGAATTGCCTTTCGCCGAGCAGGTGGGCCAGGTCCTGGACAACTTGGACCGGTGCCTCAGCGCGGCGGGGAGCGATCGGGCACATCTGTTGTCCACGACTGTCTTCGTCACCGATATTCAGCAGTGGCCGCTGTTCGACGAGTTGTACGGCGCCTGGCTCGGTGATCACCGCCCGGCCCGGATCGTCGCCGAAGTAGCCCGGTTGCACTTCGGGTGCGCCGTAGAGGTCGCGGCCGTCGCCGCCGTCCCCGATGAGAAAGATTTCTGATGCGTACGCTGCACGACCTGGACACCCCTTTCGCCGTCGTCGACCGTTCCCGGGTCCTGGCCAACGTCGCGCGGCTGCGCGAGCGACTGGCGCCGCACAACGTCGTTCTCCGCCCGCACGTGAAGACCGCAAAGTCGACCGAGGTGGCCGAGCTGATCTTCGACGGGCGGCCCGGGCCGATCACGGTTTCCACCCTCGCCGAGGCTGAAGCGTTCGCGGACAAGGGGTTTCGTGACATCACCTACGCCGTGGGGATCACCGCCCAGAAGCTGCCCCGGATTCGGGCTCTGCAGGAACGGGGCGTCGTAGTGACCGTGCTTCTCGACAGCGTGGAGCAAGCCGAGGCCGTGGCCGGCATTCCAGCGCTCATCGAGGTCGACTGCGACGGTCATAGAGGCGGAGTCTCAGCCACCGGTGACGAACTGGCTCAGATCGGCCAGGTCCTGACCGAATCGGGTTCTCTGGCCGGGATTCTGCTGCACGCCGGTGAGTCCTACTTCGCCTACACCCCGCAGGAGCTGAAGGCCGCGGCCGTCAACGAAGCAGACGTCGCCCGGCGGGCGGCCACCACCCTTCGCCAGGCCGGCCTGGACGTGCCGACCGTCAGCATCGGTTCCACGCCGACCGCGCACGCCTTCACCACCGACATCGATCTGAGCGGCATCACCGAGGTCCGGGCCGGCAACTACGTCTTCTTCGACCTGGTGATGGCCGGGATCGGGGTCTGCACGGTCGATGATCTGGCGCTGTCGGTCGTCGTCACGGTGATCGGCCACCAGACCTCACGCGGCCAGATCCTCACAGACGGAGGCTGGATGGCCACCTCCCGGGACCGCGGCACTGCGCGTCAGCCGATCGACCAGGGATACGGGCTCGTCGCGGAACTGGACGGCACACTGATCCCGGACCTGTTGATGAGCGACGCCAGCCAGGAGCACGGCACCCTCAGCCTCCGCCCGGGCTCCCCGTACCCTCTACCCAACCTGCCGATCGGCACACGCCTGCGGATTCTCCCCAACCACGCCTGTGCCACCGCCGCTCAGCATCGGCAGTACACAGTGATCAGCTCGCAGGCCGATCTGGTGGTCGAGAACGTCTGGGAGCGCATTCAGGGCTGGTGAGCCCGGGCCGGGCTCACCAGCCCTGGAGCGGTCCTCAGATCGGGGATGCCTCGATGATGGAGAACGGCGAGGGGCGCCCGACGATCCGGTCGAGGTGGAACCCGCCGGCGGCCAGAAGCTCGGTGTACTCCTGGGCGGTGCGCTCGCGGCCGGAGGTTCCGCCCAGCATCACCAGGTCGATCATCTTGGTCGGGTGCGGGGTGTCGTCGGCCGGCACGATGCCCTCGACGACCAGGAGCCGGGAACCGTTGGTGGCGGCCCGGCGGACAGTTCGCAGAATGCGGGTGGCCGACTCGTCGTCCCAGTCGTGCAGCACGAAGCTGAGCAGGTAGACGTCCGCGGCCGGGACCTCGGTGAAGAAGTCACCACCGACGGTCTCGACGCGTTCGCTCAGGCCGCGCTCCCTCATCGCGGCCTCGGCGAGCGGCACCACGGCGGGCAGGTCGAAAACGATGCCGTGCCGGTCGGGGTGGCTGGCCAGAAGTTCGGCCAGGACGCTGCCGTTGGCACCGCCGAGGTCAGCGACCACCTTGCCTTCGGGCAGTTCGTAGCCGTCGAACAGGCCTCGGCGGGAGAAGCCGGTGACGTCGGCCATGGCCCGGCCGAAGAGGGCGGCGCGCTCGGGGTCGGCGGCGATCCAGCTGAAGGGGTCCTGGCCGAGGTAGTGCTCGGTGCCGTTCTCGCCGGTGCGGACCGCGTGCAGCAGGTCGCTGAACGGCAGGTACTGCTGCTCCATCCACATCTGCGCGATGTTGGTCTGGGTCTGCGGGTGGTTACGCGAGAGGGTCGCGCCCAGCTCGGTCGAGGCCACCCGGCCGTCCTCGGTGGTGCGGAACAGACCGAGCATGCCCAGGGTGCGGATCAGCCGGCTGAGCGGCTGGGGCTGGGCGCCGGTGCGCTCGGCCAGTTCGTCCACGGCCAGCGGGCCGTCGTCGAGCAGGGTGCAGATGTCGAGCTTGGCCGCGACGTAGAGCGCCTGCGAGACCTGGAATCCGGCCAGCATCTGGTTCATGAGGACGCTAGGGGGTTGCGGTTCGTTCATCCCGACAGACTGGACGTAGGGACGTCTACAATTCGTAAACGTCCTGTAGACGCCCGCGTAACTGGGCGGCCAGCGCGGGCGCCCGGGGGTCGTCGGCGTCTTCGATCAGGTTCAGCGCCTCTTGGTAGATCGGGGCGGCACGCTCGGTTCCGGTCAGTTCGGCCAGTGCGCACAGCGCCTGCGCGGCCAGGACGAGCGCACCGTGCGGGATGTAGAGGTCGGCGGCCCGGCGGTAGTTGACCTCGGCCTCGTCCCGATCCCCCATCCCCGCCTGGATGAACGCGAGGGTCTGCAGGGTGTCGGCGAACGCGTACGGGCCGAGAGAATCCCCGAGGGCAATGGCCTCCAGGACGTTCTCCAAAGCTGACGAGAACCGGCCGAGCTGAGCCTGGCTGTAGCTGACCGCATTCAAAGCGGCTGCACGCCATCGGGGTTCATGGCCACGCGGATACAGCTCCAGCACCCGTTCGGACTCGGCCAGCGAACCCTCGGCATCGCCCTGCGTATCAAGCACGTACGCGATCTGACGACGGCAGTCAGCCACGGCCTCCCGATCCCCAGCGGCCTCGAAAATCCTCAGCGCCCGCCGCAAACGCTCCTGCGCGGCCGCGAAACGTCGCATGTCCGTGTCCACCTGGGCCAGGCCCCGCAAGGTGTGAGCGATCGCCTCCTGATCATCGAGGCGCTCGGCCGAAGCCATCCCGATCTCCTGCGTGGCCTGCAGTTGATGCCAAAGACCACGCCGGTTCAGGTGATCGCGCATCACCCAGGCCAGCTGCCAGGCATGCCGATCGAACCCCAGCCGGAACGCGTGTTCCTGAACCGCCAGCAGCACCGGCCGCTCGTCCTCGAACCAACGGGCCGGAGGATCATTGAGGACGCTCCCCGGCGCCGGAGCGTCGATGCGCACCCGATACCGGGCCGGGAAATCACGGACACCGGCCGCGTAGGACGTCTGCAAGTAGTAGTCCAGAAGCCGCTGCACCGCCGTCGGTTCCGGTTCGGCCTCGGCCACCAGAGCCCGAACCAGGTCGTGCATGCGGTAGCGCTGCGGCGCATGTTCCTCGAGCAGGTGTGCCGCGGCGATCTCGGCCAGGGCGCTGCCCACCGGACGACCCAGCACGGCAGACATGGCGGGGGCGGTTATTTCAGGGCCCGGATGGGCACTCAAGTTCCAGAATACTTCAGCAGTATCGTCTTTGAGGGCGGTTGCGGACCAGGACAAGGTCGCGCGGACGTCCAGCACATTGTCCGGGGTGCGCAACGCGTCCAGATGAGCATCGCGCAGTTCCGCCGCGATCGCGGCCAGAGGAACGTGCCCGTTGATCGCCGCCCGGGCGGCCACCACGACCAAGGCGAGGGGTAAACGTCCACAATAGTCAATGATCTCGCGCACTGCGGCGGGCTCGGCCGCGACCCGATCCCGGCCCAGCCGATCGGCCAGGATGTTCTCGGCCTCTCCGGTCGAGGGTGGCTTGAGCGGCAGCACCCGGGCACCGGCACGAGCGACCAGGCCGGACAGGGTGCTTCGGCTGGTCACCAGGACCACGGATTCGCCCGCGCCCGGCAGAAGATCCTGAATCTGCTCGTACGTGGACGCATTGTCCAGCAGGATCAGCATCTTTCGGCCAGTCAGCTCGGTGCGGAACCGGGCCGCCCGGTCGGCCTGCCGTAGCGGGACATCGCCCGCCGCCACCCCCAGTGCCAGCAGGAATCCATGCAGAACGTCCGCGGTATCAGCCGGATCCAGGCTCGGATCGTAGCCCCGCAGATCGGCGTAGAGCTGACCGTCGGTGAACCGGAAGCTCTGCCGATGAGCCCACCGCAGCGCCAGCGCCGTCTTGCCGACCCCGCCCATTCCCGTGACGATCAGGATCCCTGACGGCCCGGCGTCCTGCTGAAGTTCATGGTCACGGCCGGCGAAAACCGCTGGCTCTGAGGGCAGCTGAGCCGGTTTCAGAGACGTCCGGATCAGGCCGGGATCAGCCTTCAGGATACGGGCGTACAGTTCCCGCAGCTCCGGTCCGGGCTCGAGCCCCAGTTCCGCGGCGATCCGCTCGCGGCAGGCGTGATACACCGCGAGCGCCTCGGCCTGACGCCCGAGTTGGTACAGCGCGGTGACGAGCAGCCGGCACAGTTGTTCGTCGAGCGGTTCGGCGGCAAGCAGTTCGCGCAGTTCCGGTTCGATCGCCTGCGCCCGTCTGCGTCGCAGGTCGATCTCAAGCTTCGCGATCCGGGCGTTCCGGTGCCGGGCTTCCAACCCCGAACGCCTCAACTCGGCTCCGGGGCCGACCACTCCGGCCAGCGCTGGTCCCCTCCACCGGCCGAGCGCTTCTTGGAGGGTCTGCGCGGCCGCGATCAGGTCTCCGGTCCGCTCGGCGGCCAGCACCAGAGCGTCGAACTCGTCGAGGTCCAGTCGGACTTCGAGGCGATACCCACCGGCGACCGATTCAATGGCCAACCCCGAACGACGCAAACGGTGGACGTATGTGCGGACGATGGTGGAGGCGGTGGCGGGTGCAGTCGGGCCCCACAACTCATCGACGAGTTCGGCCGGGCCGGCCGGTTTCCCTCGGCGCAGAGCGAGCGCAACCAGGAGGGCTTCCTGCTGCGGCGACCCGGTAGGGATCTCCCCCTGTGGACCCCGGACGACGACAGGGCCCAGTACCGCGACGAGTACGGCCTCCCCTGTTTCGGTCACCACGCGGCCCAACAGTACCGGTCGCGTCCATCTGGCCCGCACGCGTCCGCAAGCCCTCTTGAAGGACACGGACCCGCCGGCGCCGTCACGCGCCGGCGGGTCCGTGCCGACAGGCCCTACACCCGGTCGGCCTTGGTGAACGCCACCGCGCTCTTGCCCTTGACGGTGACCTTGGCCTTCCCGTTGGCGCCGACCGTCACGGTCGGCCCCGAGCACTTACCCTTCTTGGCCACTCCGGTGGTGACGTTGCAGTACGTTCCGGCGGGCAGACCAGTGCTGAAAGTGGCTGTCTTGTCTACCTTGTCGTTGTTCAGAGCCACCCATCCCGCGTTACCCCGGCTGAACGCGATCAGGTTTCCGCCGTCGTCCCACCAGTTCTTCACCGGTGCCTTACCCACGTGATTGTGGAACGAGACCATGCCCGTGACCGCGGGGTCCGAGTGCACGCAGACCCATTCTTTCGAGGCGCAGTCCGTGTCGGTGATGTACCCGTCCTGGTCCGAGGGCGGGGAGGCGTCCGTGGCATCCCAGGCGAAACTGCTGTATACCTGCGGCGTTCCGTAGCCGTAGGCGAGCAGGAACTGCTGGGCCAGGACGTTCGTGGCTCCGTCCTTGTAGTTGAGTGAGTCGCCGTTGCGCTCGGTGTCGTGGTTCTGCACGAAGCTCAGCGTCTTCTCGCTCGGGGTCAGGCCGGAGCCCTCGCCGAAGCCCTGCAACGTGGCCAGGCTGCCGGGGGCGTCGACGGGGTAGCTCTTGAACGCGTTCTTGAGCTGGATGTCGCCGTCCAGGCCGAGCACCGCCGAACCAGCGCTGGTGAAGGCCTGCGGGGACAGGTAGCCGGGCCCGCCGCCGAAGATCTCCAGCGCCACATACGGCCGGGAGCCGTCCACGGTGTTGCGCAGCTTCTTCTGCAGGGCGATCATGTCGGCCTGCCCGACGTGCTTGGCCGCGTCCACCCGGAACCCGGAAACGCCCCAGCCGATCAGCTTGTTCAGGTAGCCGGCCAGCTCGTTCTGGACCTTGGGCCGGTCGGTGCGCAGATCGGCCAGGCCCACCAGCTCGCACTTGCGCACCTGCTGCAGGTTGTTGAAGTCGTCGATGCCGCCGGTCGTGGACGGGCAGTCGGTGCCCTTCTGGTGGAAGTCCGCGGCGTCGTACAGGCCGGGGTACTCGAAGTGCGAGTACTTGCGCCCGCCGTAGGAGATCGCGCCCTGCCCGGTCATGTGGTTGACCACGGCGTCCACGTAGACCTTGACCCCGGCCTGGCGGCAGGTCTTCACCATGGCCCGGAACTCGGCCTCGGTGCCCATCCGCCCGGCCAGGTCGTACGAGACCGGCTGATAGATCTCCCACCACGGATGAAGGACGGTGTCGCTGCCGTTGCCGAGTTCGGTGCGCTTGAGCGAGTCAGCCGGCTGGGAGACCTGAACCCCGGCATAACCGGCCGGGCCGAGGACGTCGGTGCACTCGGTGGCCACGGAGGTCCAGTTCCACTGGAACAGGTTCGCCATCACGTCGGAACGGCCCGGACCGGCTGCCGGTGGTGTCGATGGCGAGTCCAGCGCCTGTATCCCGACCAGGGGCAGACCGATCGCCGCCAGAACGGCGAGAGCGCTGAGGGACGACGAGCGTACGGACATGCGTTCCCCTATGAGTCGACGCTGAACTCACTCTTGGCCAGAGGAACGCTAACGGTCGGCCCGCACGCAGGGCTACCCCTTCGTCACCGCCCGCTCTGCTACCGCCCGCGCAGCCGGTGCCAGAGCCAGTCCGGGGTGTGCTCGTCGTCACGGGTGAACCATGCAGTGTCGCAACGGTAGTCGTAGGTGCTGGGCTGGCGCGGGCCGGAGAAGGTCGGCTCGTGCTCGTAGTCGTAGTCCGCCTCGAACCGGCCGTCCTCGGTCACGGTGATCCGGATCGAGTACCAGGCCCCGCTGCCGGGCAGGTAGAGGGCCTCGCGCAGCCGGTACAGGTAGCCCCAGTGCACGGTCGGCAGGAAGATCCCGGTACTGCCGTCGGCCTGCTCGTACTCGGCCTCGCACTCCACGAACTGCGCGCCCACCAGGTACCCGTAGAACGTGAACGCCTTCACCCCCGGCGGGGCGTCGGCCTGGGCCAGCCCGACGATGCAGCGCAGCTGAAGCTGCGGATCGATCAGCCCCGACTCCGAGCGGATCTGCTCGTACCCGTCCCAGCCGGGCCACGGCTTGTCCGGCGCCGACCAGGTGAGGTTCGGGTTGTCGGACGGCCAGACCCCCTCGGGGCGGCGATCGATCGAAGGCCTGGCCCCCGTCAGTACCGCCGGGAGAACCCGGTCCGCACGCTTCCATCTGCTCAAGAGCCTGCCCAGCATGGGCGAAGCCTACGGGCACGTACGAACCGGCTCCCACCAGCCTTTATGCGCCGAGCACCGGGTTCGCGAGGATTGTCCGGGCCCGGACCGCCTCATCGCGCCCCTCCAGCACCAGGCGTCGCAGCCAGGCCGGCGGCTGGGCCTCGGCCAGGTAGCGCTCGGTCATCGCCGGCAGGTCCGCCGACCCCAGCGCCGAGGGGAACGCCGCCGTGGCGAACGACTGGGTGCGCTCGCTCGGCCAGGTGTCCACCACTGTGGTCAGGACGTCGAAGTACGCCTGGGCCCGGTCCTCGACCAGGGCCACGTGCTCGGGCGCCCCGAACCCACCGAGCGCCGCCTTCAGCGTGCCCAGCGGCTGCTCCCCGCCGACGATCGCCTGCCAGGCGGCTGCCTTCGCCTCGGGCGTGGGCAGCGCCGCGGTGCAGGCGGCCGCGTTCAGCCGGCCCTTGTCTGTGGGGTCCCGCTGCAGCTCAGCGTCGATCTGTTCCTGAGCGGCCTGACCGGTGACCACCAGGCGCAGCAGCAGGCTCCAGCGCAGATCGGCGTCGACCACCACGCCCGGCACCGCATCTGAGCCTTCTTCGAGCAGAGCCTGGAGGACCGCCAGTTGCTCGGGCGAGGTCGCGGAGGCCACGAACGCCCGCGCGTAGGCCAGCTGTTCCGGTGATCCCGGCGTCTGCGCAGCGGCCAGGTTCAGCAGGCCATCGGCCAGGGTGCTCAGCGTGCCGACCCGCTCGGCCGCCGGCAGATACTGCTTGGCCGCAGCGACGGCCTGGTTCAGCAGGGTGCGACGAACCGTGGCGTTGGGCATGGCCGCCACGTGCTGCAGCACGAGTGCGGCGTAGCGGCTCGGGTGCAGACGGGCGTCCCGCAGCAGGTCCCAGAGAATCGTCCAGCAGATCGCCTGAGCCAGCGGATCACTGATCTGGCCCAGGCTCGCCAGCACCGTGCCCAGCGAGGCCTCGTCCAGATCGACCTTGGCGTAGGTCAGGTCGTCGTCGTTGACCAGCACCAGGTCGGCCGACGCCTGCCCGATCAGCTCGGTCAGCTCGGTCCGGGCCCCGGCGATGTCCACCTCGGCCCGGTGCCGGCGCAGCAGCTCCGAGCCCTTGAACTCGTACAGCCCCACCGCGATCCGGTGCGGGCGCAGCGTCGGGTGCTCGGCCGGCGCGGTCTGCACCACCGCGAAGCTGGAGTAGGTGCCGGACTCGTCCACCGTGAACTCGGCCCGCAACGTGTTGGGCCCGGTGGTCTCCAGCCAGTCCGCCGACCAGCCGGTCAGGTCCCGGCCGGTCTCCTCCTTCAGCGCGGTCAGCAGATCGGCCAGGGTGGCGGTGCTCCAGGCGTGGCGGGCGAAGTAGCGGCGCAGGGCCGCGAAGAAGGTGTCCGGGCCGATCGTGGCCACCAGCTGCTTCAGGACCGACGCGCCCTTGTGATAGGTGATCGCGTCGAAGTTCACCTCCATCGAACGGATGTCGACGATGTCGGCCGCGATCGGGTGCGTGGTGGACAGCTGGTCCTGCCGGTAGGCGCGGGCCTTGGCGTTGTCCGCGAAAGTGACCCAGGCGTCCTTGTACCGGGTGCTGCCGACCAGGGCGCTGGCCGCCGCGTAGGTGGCGAACGACTCGTTCAGCCACAGGTCGTCCCACCACTGCATGGTGACCAGGTCGCCGAACCACATGTGCGACATCTCGTGCAGGATCGTCGCGGCCCGGTTCTCCCGCTCGGCGTCGGTGACCCGCGAGCGGAACACGTACGTCTCGGTGAAGGTGACGCAGCCCGGGTTCTCCATCGCGCCGAGGTTGAACTCGGGCACGAAGGCCTGGTCGTACTTGCCGAACGGGTAGGCCATCCCGAACGTGGTGTGGAAGTAGCCGAAGCCCTGCCGGGTGATCTCCAGGATCTCCTCGGCGTCGAAGTGCGGGGCCAGCGACTGCCTGCACAGCGCGCGCAGCGGGATGACCGCCTGGTCGTCGCGGTACTCGCCGGAGACCACGTGGTACGGCCCGGCGACGATCGCGGCCAGATAGGTCGAGATCCGCTCGGTCTCGGCGAACTTCCAGCGCCGGCCCGGCTCCACGTCCTGCACCGCAAGTTCCGGGGAGTTGGACACCACTTCCCAGTCGGCCGGGGCGGTGACGGTGAGCGTGTACCGCGCCTTCAGGTCGGGCTGGTCGAAGCAGGCGAACACCCGCTGCGCGTCCGCAGTAGCGAACTGGCTGTGCAGATAGACCCGCTCGTCCACCGGGTCGACGAAGCGGTGCAGCCCCTGCCCGGTACCGGAGTAGGCAAAGTCCGCGACCACCCGCAGCGTGTTCTCGGCCGCCAGGTACGGCAACGTGATCCGGCCGTCGGCGTCCGCGCTCAGCGGGGTGCCGTCCAGGTCGATCTGGTGACCGGTGGCGTCGGTGGTCTCGATGAACACGGTCGCGCCGGGCTGGGAGCAGGCGAACCGCACAACGGTGGTGGAGCGGAACGCCTCAGGCCCGGTGGTGAGGTCGAGTTCGATGTCGTACGAGTGGACGGTGAGCAACTGGCTACGCCGCGCTGCTTCGTCCCGTGTCAAGTTCCCAGCCATGGGCCGAAGCCTATTCGCAGCCACCTATCCTCACAGCCATGGCTTCCCCCACCGCGTTGCTCGCTGCGGCTCAGGCTGCTCCTGGGTTCATGCCGCCCCACGAGGGCCGGGCGCTCTACCAGGCCGCCCTGGACACCCTGGTCACCGGGCCCTTCCTCGAGGTCGGCAGCTGGATGGGCAAGTCCGCGCTCTACCTCGCGGCGGCCGCCCAGCAGCGCGAGACCCAGGTGGTCACGGTGGACCATCACCGCGGTTCCGAGGAACACCAGCCCGGCTGGGAGTACCACGACCCCCAGCTGGTGGACCCGGTCACCGGCCGGATCGACACGCTGCCGATCTTCCGCCGCACCATCGCCCAGGCCGACGCCGAGGACGTGGTGGTCGCCGTGGTGACCCGCGGCGAGACCTTGGCTGCGCTCTGGAGCACCCCGCTGAGCTTCCTGTTCATCGACGGCAGCCACACCGACGAGTCGGCCCAGCGCGACCTCGCCTGCTGGGCCCCGCACCTGGCTCCCAACGGCACTCTGGCCATTCACGACGTCTTTCCCGACCCCAACGACGGGGGTCAGGCGCCGTTCCGGATGTACCAGACAGCAGTGGAAACCGGTGACTACGAGGAGCTTCCCGGCACCGATTCGCTGCGCCTGCTACGCAAGAAGCCCTAGGTCGTCGTCCTCGGCCCACCGGTGACCAAACACCTCACCGGTGGCCTTACCCCCTTGAATGAGATCTACGGCCAGCACCATCGCCGCGCCGGTCCAGGTGCTGCGCTCCACCGGCCAGCGCTTCCCGTCCTCCAGAACCAGACCCGTCCAATAAGAACCGTCCTGCTCACGCAGATGCTGCATGGCCGCGACCATCTCGGTCGCCCGCTCCAGATCGCCTACCCCCGCCAGAGCCAGCGCTAGTTCGCAAGTCTCGGCGCCGGTCACCCACGGTCGGTCGTCCACACAACGGATTCCCTTCCCCGGCACAACAAACCGTTCCCACCGGGCGGCAAAGCGTTCGTCGGCATCCTTGTCGCGCAGCACGCCACCGAGCACCGGGTAGTACCAGTCCATCGAATAACGGTCACGATCAATAAAAACGGACGGTGTGGGCACCTTTGCGAACGATGTCACCGATGCGCCGGCGCAGTGCGCAGTAATGGCCTCGGCCAGCCTGTGGGCCGCGCGTTCCCACTCCCCCGCGATGTCCGGACGACCCATCACCAGGGCGATCCGCACGCCGCACCGCAACGCGTGATGAATGCTCGAGCATCCGGTCAGCAGCGCGGCCGGGTCCGGTGAGCCTTCGGGTGAACGGGCCCAGCCGATCGTCCCGTCCGGATTGGCCAGTCCCAGAACGAAATCCAGGGCCCGCCGCACGGTGGGCCACATCATTTCCAGGCACTCGTCGCCGTAACCACTGAGCCAGTGATGCAGCACCCCGACTGCCACGTACGCCGCGTGATTGCTCTCCGCGGTCGCATCGAGCACCGAGCCGTCGGAGGCATATCGCGCCGCCCAGCTGCCGTCCGCGCGTTGTTCCCGCTTGAGCCATTCGTACCCGGCCCGGGCTCGGGTCCGGTGACCCCGCACGTCCAGCGCCATCAGGCACTCGACGTGATCCCAGACATCCACGTGCCCGCCGTCCTCCCAGGGCACCGCGCCACCGGGAAGCTGGACCAGCGCGATACTGTCGGCCGTCGCCTTGACCTCGACCGGCGACGGAAGCGACTGGCTCACGCGGCTTTACGCAGGTAAAGAACCACGCTCTTACCGATCAGCGGGTTCAGCGCCGACTCCAGCACCCTGGTCAACGCCGGCTTCTTCACGATGTCCCAGACCAGCAGCCGGTGATACGCCCGCACCACCGCCGCGTCCCGATTCACCCCGACCGCGCACTTCAGCCACCAGTACACGCTGTGCAGCGCATGGGCATGACTGGTCGAGGTGTGCTCCAGCCCGGCGTCCCGGCACAGCGCGGCCAGGTCCGAGGCCTTGTAGATCCGCACGTGCCCACCCTCGTTGGCGTGGTACTCGTCCGACAGCGCCCAGCAGATCCGCTCCGGCAGCCAGCGCGGCACCGTGATCGCCGCCAGCCCGCCCGGTTTCAGGACCCGGGCCAACTCGAAGACCGCACTCGCATCGTCCTCGATGTGTTCCAGGACCTCAGAGGCGATGACCCGGTCGAAGGACGCGTCGGGGAACGGAAGGGTGCGAAGGTCACCGACGACCGGGGCAGTTCGGGTGCCGGCCGGCGTCTCCCCGGCCAGATCCATGGCACCCGTCCAGGTGCGGGTGGTGGCCAGGTCCCGGTGCGAAAGGTCCAGCGAAACCACATGCGCGCCGCGGCGATACGCCTCGAACGTGTGCCGGCCCTCTCCGCAGCCCAGATCCAGCAGATCCATCCCGGCCCGGACGTCCAGCCGGTCGTAGTCCAGCGTCAGCAACTAACCCGCCCTACCATTCGTCGAATCCACCGCTTCGGAGTACCACTGCGCCGTCCGGCTGGCCGTCAAGCGCCAGGTGAACTGCTCCACGACCCGCTTGCGCCCGGCCTCCCCCAGACGCCGGGCGAGCTCGCCGTCGTCCAAAAGCCTTCCGATCGAACGCGCCAGAGCATCCACATCCCCCGAAGGAACGTGCAGCGCCGCCAGCCCGTCCGGCCCCACCACCTCCGGCAACGCCCCCGCCGTCGTCACCACCAGCGGCTTGCCACAGGCCATGGCCTCCACCGCCGGCAACGAGAACCCTTCGTAGCGTGAGGGAACCACCGCGGCCTGGGCGCTGCGGAACAAAGCCGCGAGCGCCTCGTCCGTAAGCCCTTGAACGAACCGGACCACCCCGCTCAACCCGAGCCGCGTGATCGCCTGATCCGCCGCCCCACCCGGGCGCGGCGCCCCCACCACGACCAGCTCGACCGGCCGCTCCGCAGCTACCTTGGCCACTGCCTCGATCAGGTCGTTCAGACCCTTCAACGGCACGTCCGCGCTGGCCACCGCCACCACTCGGCCGGCCACCGCCTCGTCGGACGAGCCCGGCGCGAACGTCTCCTCGTCCACCCCGACGCCGATCACCCGCAACCGCTGCGCCCGCACCCCGAACGCCCGCACGATCTCGTCCCGCGATGCCTGCGACACCGTGGTCAGCCAGGGCAGCTGCCGGGCCACCCGCGCCTGCATCCGGCAGAACGCGTACCAGCGCCGCAACGACAGCTGCTTCCACCGGTCCCCCGCTTGGCGCGCCGCCGCCAACTCCAGATCGCGATCGACCGTAATCGGGTGATGCACCGTGGCGACCAGCGGAATCCCCCGCCGCTTGAGCTCCTCCCGGAGACCGAGAAGGCCGTACCCCAGCGACTGGTTGTCGTGCACCACGTCGAACTCGTCCAGCCGCGAGCGCAGGTGATGCCACGCCCGTAGCGAGAACGTGAGCGGCTCCGGGAACGCCGCCGTGCACATCAGCCCCCACTCCAGCGCATCCACCGGGGAGCGGAACTCGCGCAGGCGCGGCGTACGGAACGGGTCGGGCTCGCGATACAGGTCCAGGTTGCGGATGTGCGTCAGCTTCACGCCGGGGTCCAGCTCGGGCAGCGGCGGGGACGAGAACACCTCGACCTGATGCCCCAGAGTGACCAGCTCACGGGACAGATGGCGCACGTAGATGCCCTGCCCACCGCTGTGCGGCTTGCTGCGATACGACAGCAGCGCGATCCTCAACCGCCGGTCCGTGTCCATGAGCTGATCACGATATCGGCTGAACTCGCCCCGGCACGAGACAACGCTGGTCACAGCTGCCCCGGATTGCACGCTTCGCCCGGGCCCGGATCATTGACGAATGCGGCGCACCTGGGTCCTGCTCACCATCGCGGCGGCAACGGGCGCCCTGTTCGGGGGCGTGCTCGTGGTGTTCTTCGACGAGCCGGCCTGGAAGGCGCTGTACTACGCCGGGTACTTCACGGTCACGTCGGCGCTGAGCATCTGGCTGGGCCCGAAGATCGCCCGGTCCCAGAAACTGAACCAGCAGGCTCTCGACCGGGCTCGCCAGCAGCGCGAGACCGACGCCCGGGCCCGCCAGGCCGAGGCCGACGAGTACTACCGCGCGCGGCGGCGGGCCCAGGAACACTCGGGAGGATCGGCGTCAGGCCGATAGGAGCCGATCGACCAGGACGCCGACCGCTTCCGGATCGTCGATGCCGACCGTGCGCACCAGACCGGAGGCCGCCAGGTCGGCCACCGGCCCGTCCTCGCGCTCGCTGCGCGAAGCCTGGGCGATGGCGTCAGCGGCCCTTCCGGTACCGGCGACGGCTACGACCGGACGTCCGGCGCTGACGCTGGTTTGCACGTCGCGGTAGGCAATTTCGCCTCCGTTGATCATGAGGGTGGCGCTTGGGCAAGCTCCGGCGATCAGGGCGGCGACGTCATCGATCCACGGGACCTCGTCACCCCATTGAGCGCCGGGGAAGAGCAGGAGCCCGGTGTGGTTCGGGTCGGGTTCAGCGGCGTCTTCGATCAGTGCTGGGCGGCCGGGCAGCAGCACGGTCCCGGCCGCCGCCACCCCGATCAGGGGCACCGCGGTCCGACTGACCACCGCTGCCTCTCCGAGCAGGCGCATCAGGCCCGCGTTGGTGCCACCGTCGACCACCACGGCCCCACGCCGCTCCAGAACCGGCAGGACGTGCTCGCTGAGCAGACGACGCACGGCGTTCTGGCGTTCGTCTTCCAGGCCTTGTGCGCCGCCGACACAGACGAGCACCGGACGCGACTCGGCCACACCCCAGCCGGACAACACCCTTGCTGCCTCGTCGCAGTCGTTCACCTGTGCCACTTCGGGCATTGCTGCTTTTCCTACCGCTGAGCCAATACCAGCCATACAACGACGATATTGCCCTCGGGGAGGAGACCTGGCATCTAGGGTGTAGACCTTCTTGCCCAGGGGAGGTCACGGGGTATGACCGGCAAAGATGCAGAACAGACCACGCCTGCGGGGGCGCCGCTGTGTTTCGTCCTGATGCCGTTCGGAAAGAAGCCCGTTCCGGCGGGTGGACCCGAACTCGACTTCGACGCCGTGTACGAGCGCGCCCTGAAACCAGGGATCGAGGACGCAGGTCTGTTGCCGATCCGGGCCGATGAGGAGGCCCTGGGCGGGATCATTCACAAGCCGATGTTCGAGCGGTTGCTGATCTGTGATTACGCCGTGGCCGACTTGACCGCCGCCAATGCGAACGTGCTGTACGAATTGGGGGTGCGGCACACCGCCCGGCCGTACAGCACCCTGCTCGTCCACGCCATGGGCAGGCCGCTGCCCTTCGACGTCGCTCCGCTGCGCTCCTTGGGCTACGAACTGGGCGCGGACAACCAGTTCAGTGACGAGGCCTCTCAAGCCCTGAGGCAAGAGGTCGGCCGGCGACTCAAGGAAAAGCGAGCCCAACGCCGGATGCCGGTGATCGACAGGAAGGGTGCCGCTCGCAGGGCCGCTTTGGACAGTCCCCTGTTCCAGTTGATCGAAGAATGGAAGCCGGCAAAGCTGCCAGAGGAGGCCGCTGCCAGCTTCTATACCCAGGCGGAGGTCACTCGCTCCACCATCGACGCTCTCACCAGAGTGCGTCTGCTGGCTGCTTCAGAGAGCACCAGACCGCAGGCCCGCCGGGAACTGGATGCCCTCGGAGTTTCCTCACTGCCAGACGAAACCCCCGACGGAGTGACGATGGCGCTACTCCTGGCCCATCGCTCCCTGGGCAACTGGGCCGAGATGGTCAAGGTCTTCCAGAAACTTTCCGGGGAGATTCAGCAGCAGGTAAAGGCCCGGCAGTTACTCGCGTTCGCCTACGGTCGGCTGTCCGAGGACCAGGACGACCCGGAACGTGCTTTCAAGCGAGACGAAGCGCTGCGCCTGCTCGCAGAGGTGGAGAAGGACGAGGGCCCCAGTTCGGAGACCTACGGACTGCGCGGGCGGATCTACAAGGCGCGTTGGAGAGAAGCCCGGGAGGCTCATCGGCTGTCAAAGGGAAGCCTGCTCGACGATGCGCTGAACGCCTACCGCAAGGGCTTCGAAACCGATCCCCGTGACTTCTACCCCGGGATCAACGCACTCATCCTGCTGCTGGCCAAGGGAACCCCATCAGCTCTGGACGAACAGTCCAAACTCCTGCCGGTGGTCCGGTTCAGCGTCGAGCGGGCGGCTCACCTGGACACGAACGACTACTGGGTCAGGGCCACCCGCCTCGAACTGGCGGTTCTCCAAGGAGATCAGGAGAGCGCCCTGGAAGTCGCGTCGGCCGCTTGCGCCGTTCCCTCGGAGGCCTGGCAACGCCAGACCACCGTCGACACCCTCAGTCTGCTGCAGGAACTGATGACCGACACCGACCTGTCGTGGGTGAAAGAGATCAAGGACGAACTCCTGGCCACCGGGGTCGAGGAGGCCGGCTGAACTGTTCAGACGGTGGCGGTGCTGCTGCGCGAGGCCAGCCACATGGTGTGCTCCCGGCTGATGGCTTCCTCCGCATCAGCGGCCGTGTCGGCCCACTCGGCTTCTTCGACCTCGCCCAGCCGATCGGCCTGCAACGTCAGTTCCCGGGCGGCCACGGCGTAGGAGGCGGCCAGCGTCCCGAACTGCTTGATCGCCATCCAGGCCGTGCCGGCGGCGATCAGCGCGCCGACGAATCCGGCGGCGTCGAAGTTCCAGCCGGCGAAGAGCCGCAGCGCGGCGAAAAGCACCGCGAACGCCTCCAGCGCCAGCAATCCGAACCGGGCGGCCTGGGTACGCCGGAGGTTGTGCCGGGCCTTGCGCCGGTACCAGGCGGCTTGCTCCTGAGTGCGCCCTTCGACGTAGGCCGCACGCCGCTGCTCGAACGAGGCCTCGCGCAGTTCCTGCATCTTCGGCGTCACCATCGGGCCGCTGGCCATCTCCACCAGAACATCGGGGATCTGCCGCCACAGGTCACCGATCCGCGCCCGCAACAGGTCTCGCGCGGCCTGGTCCGGCAGGTCGGCCGGGAAGGGATCGGCGGTGACGGCATAACGCCAGGCCAGCGTCTTGGCCGACTCGGCCAGCGCCCGCCCCTGGTACCAGAGGCGCTCCGGCCCCTGGGCCCACAGCGCCAGTTCAGCACCGGCGGCCACCAGAAAGCCGATCAGGATCAGGATCGCCGCCAGATCGACGTCACCGGCGGCGAACGATCCGGCGCCGCCGAGCGCGGCCAGAAGACTTCCTCCCAGGCGCAGCGCGGTGTAGCGCAGCGTCAGCTTCTGCCCCGCGAGCGAGGCCCGGTCGGCCCCCTTAAAGCACTCGGGAAGGTCTTCGTCCGTCATTGCCGCAACGCCCCCATTGTCGCCCTTACGCCCGAACTGCCTCAGCCTAGACCGCCCGGCACCGGCCGCGTAGCGGACCCTTGGCCGAAGGCGTTGAGAGTTCCTGCGCATCAGCGTTTTCCAATGCCGTTCCCGGCGGAGCGGGCCGGGCTCGCGCGTCCACGATCCCGGCCCGGTACTCGCGACCTGCGTCAGAGGGTGTCGACGACTGCCTCGTAGTTCAGTTCGCCCTCGCGGGTCTGGACCCCGGCGGCCAGGTGCCGGTGCGCGAGATCGACCATGTCCTCGGTGAACAGCGAGTACAGCGAGGCGTTCTCGACGGCGTAGGCCTGGTGCGGGACGGCCGGGGCCACGGTCTCGACGGTCGTCTTCAGCGCGGCCACGACATCGGGCTTCACCTTGGCCATGCGTCGCGCCAGGGTGTCCACGAACTCGTCGATCTCGTCGGCCGGCAGAGCACGGTTGACCAGGCCGTAGCGTTCGGCCACCTCGGCCCCGACCAACTGGCCGCCCACCAGCAGTTCCAGGGCGCGGGCCCGGCCGACCAGGCGGGTCAGGTTCAGGGTGCCACCCCCGCCGGGAACGATCGCGAGGTGGGCCTCGGGCTGGGCCTGACCGGAGCGTCCGATGGCCGCGAACCGCAGGTCAAGGGCCATCAGGAACTCGTTCCCGGCGCCCCGGGCGAGACCGGCGAGCTTGCCGATGGTGACCTGGGGCAGGCTGCGCACTTCCTCGCTCAGCGCCTCGAGGATGTTCATGCCTTCGGGGATCTCGGCGCCCGGCGCCGCATCGATCGCGGCCTGGGTGGCAGCGGGCAGCGCCTGCGGGTCCGTCACGTACGCCATGTCCCCGTGAGCGCTGAAGAACTCCGGGTCGGCGCTCTGGAAGACGATCACGCGCACGTCGGCGTCGGCCCGCACCTGGTGCACGAAGCCTCGCAGCGAGGGCAGCAGCACCCCGTCCATCAGGTTCAGCGGCGGGTGGTCCAGCGTCACGGTCGCCACCCCGTCGGTCACCGTGACGTGGATTCCGGCCCAGGCGTTGTAGTCCATGTGGTGCTCCTTCTCCATAGGCCGCGGGAGACGATCTCTCGCGGCCTATGGACCGTAAGCCGCAGCCGTAGACGCCATCCATGCCCACAAGCGTCGATAAATTGATCGTCTGCCTCACGCCGTACACTCCTGCGGGTGGATCCTCTTGCCGATGTCCTGGCCATCTCCGGGGTCCGGGGAGCTCTGAGCACCCGGATCGAGGCGGGCGGGAGCTGGGCCGTCGTGCTGGACGACTATCCGGGCACGGCTCTGCACGTCATCACCGCGGGCAGCGCCTGGTTGAGCACGCCGGAAAGTGAGCCGGTGGAACTGGCGGCCGGAGATGTGGTCCTGCTCCCGGCCGGTACCCCGCACGGTCTCGGCAACGAACCGGGAGACGGGCGCAAGGGCTGCGAGTACGCGACAGCCCGGGGACGAGGCTCCGGCGACGTGATCAGCCTGGGCACCTCGCCCGCGACCACCCGCATCGTCACGATCCACTACGACAGCGATCCGGCCACCCTCACCCAGATCCTGCCGAGGCTACCGGGACTCGTGCATGTGCGAGCCGACAACGGGACGGCGGGCCTGAACGACACCGTGCGCATGCTGGCCCGTGAGGTGGCTCAGCCGCGCATCGGTACCGCCGCCGTCCTGAAGAGCCTGGTGGACATCGTGCTGGTGGAGATGCTGCGGGCCTGGCTGGCTGAGAGCCCACCGGAATGCTTCGGCACCTGGCTCGGCGCACTCTACGACCCGGTCGTCGGCCGGGCGTTGCAGCACCTGCATCAGGACCCGGCCACATCCTGGACCACCTCGTCCTTGGCGCAGGCCATTTCGGTCTCGCGGGCAACGCTCTCCCGGCGCTTTCCCGCTGCGGTGGGGACGACGCCCGCGGCTTACCTGGCGGTGTGGCGGATGGATCTGGCGGCGGTTCACCTGCGCGATACCCATGACTCGCTGGAGAACATCGCGGCGAGCGTCGGCTACGGATCGGTCCCGGCCTTTACCCGCGCCTTCACCCGGGCTCACGGCCGCACGCCCGGCCGCTACCGGGCCGAGGCCCGGGTGAAGCACGAAACCGACTTCCGGCTGGGCTTTCCTCAGCAGTCCGCATTGGTGGTCGACGCCCGAGCCTGATCGCGCTCACACCAGCAGCAACTCCCGCCTCGGGTTGCGCAGGATCGCCCCGATCCGGGCCAGCGCCTTCGCCCCCTGCTGCCCGTCGATGATGCGATGGTCGAACGACATCGCCAGCTGGGTCGTCCAGCGCAGCTCCACCCGGCCCTTGTGCTCGGCCGGAGCACGCCGCACCGACCCCAGGCACAGGATCGCGCTCTGCCCCGGGTTCAGGATCGGGGTGCCCGAATCAACGCCGAACACACCGATGTTCGTCAGCGTGATGGTGCTTCCCGTCAACTGCGCCGGGCTCGCCGTACCCGCCCGCGCCAGCTCCGTCACCCTGGTCAGCTCACGGGCCAGCGCCGGCAGGCCCTTCGCTCCGGCATCCTCCACGGTCGGGACCAGCAGACCGCGTTCCGAGGCCGTCGCCACGCCGAGGTTCACCCGGTGATGCAGCACGATCTCCTTGGCGGCCTGGTCGAAAGTGGCGTTCAGATCGGGATACTCATGTGCGACCAGGCACAGGGCACGGGCGGCGAGCAGCATGATCGTGACCCGTGAGCCCTCGAACGCCTGGTCCCGCCGCAGCTTGTCCACCAGCTTGACCGACTTCGTCACGTCGATGGTGTGGAAGACCGTGACGTGCGGGGCGGTGAACGCGCTG
Organism: Kineosporia babensis; assembly: GCF_021129305.1. Classification (GTDB taxonomy): domain Bacteria; phylum Actinomycetota; class Actinomycetes; order Actinomycetales; family Kineosporiaceae; genus Kineosporia; species Kineosporia babensis. The sequence goes on from NZ_JAJOMB010000016.1 coordinate 214,511, forward strand.
GCCGTCATGGCCGCGGCGGTCGCCGCTCGCACACCCCGCACCGGAATGTGCTCGTCGTCGTGCGTGGTGCGCGCCGCGGCTGGCAGTTCCACCTTCCACTCGGCCGAATCGCTGGGGGCCAGATCCGTCGACCCGTTCACCTGCGCCGGCCGCTCGGAGGCAGAAAGCACGTCCTCCCGGGTGATCACACCCTCGCGCCCGCTGCCCATCACTGCTCCCAGGTCGATCCCCAGGTCCTTGGCGAGTTTGCGGACCGGGGGCTTGGCGCGCGGCCGCTCCCCCTCCGCCCGCGCAGCAACAGGGGACGTGGATGGCTGGCTTTGCGCCGCAGGCTGCGGTCCAGATCCAATGGGGGACGTAGCTGCTGGGCTCGGGGCGGCGGCTTGCGGTTGACGGGAGGGCGGCAACGGCGGACGTCGGCGGCTGCGCCCGCGGCTGTGGCTGGGCCCGTAGCCGACCAACGTGGACGGCGGCCGCTCGTCGTCGGGCTTGCCGATACCGGGATCAGCTGGCTTCTCGGGCTTGGCCATCTGCCCATCTTCGGTGATGGTCACGATCGGCGTACCCACCGGCACCAGCTCACCCGCCGCCACCAGCAGCTCACCCACCACCCCGGCGTACGGCGACGGCAGCTCCACCAGCGACTTGGCCGTCTCGATCTCGACCAGCGGATCGTTGACCTTCACCTGGTCACCGACCGCCACCCGCCAGTTCACGATCTCGGCCTCGGTCAGCCCTTCCCCGACATCCGGAAGCAGGAACTGACGACCGGTGGCCACACCCATCAGAACTCCAGCAGCTTGTCGACGGCGGCCAGCACCCGGTCGGCGTCCGGCAGGTACTGGTTCTCGTACTTGGCCGGCGGATACGGCAGGTCGAACCCGGTCACCCGCAGCACCGGCGCCTCCAGCTCGTAGAAGCAGCGCTCGGTGACCCCGCTGACCACCTCGGCGCCCAGCCCCGCGAACCCCGGCGCCTCGTGCACCACCACGCACCGCCCGGTCTTACGCACCGAGGCACACACCGTGTCCAGGTCGAGCGGTGACAGCGAACGCAGGTCGACGACCTCCAGCGACCGGCCCTCCTCGGCTGCGATCGCCGCGGCCTCCAGGCAGGTGGCCACCATGCCGCCGTAACAGACCACCGTGGCGTCGGACCCGGCCTGGGCCACCACCGCACGGTCGAAGGCGGGAGCCAGCGCCAGGTCGGCCGAGACCTCGCCCTTCTCCCAGTACCGGCGCTTGGGCTCGTAGAAGATCACCGGATCCCCGCAGGCCATCGCCTGCCGCAGCATCCAGTGCCCGCTCTGCGGGTCCGAGCAGATCACCACCCGCAGCCCGGCGGTGTGCGCGAAGTAGGCCTCGTTGGACTCGCTGTGGTGCTCGACCGCGCCGATCCCGCCCCCGCAGGGAATCCGCACCACCACCGGCAACGGCACCCGGCCACCGGTACGGGCCCGCATCTTGGCCAGCTGCGAGACGATCTGGTTGAACGCTGGGTAGACGAAGCCGTCGAACTGGATCTCGCAGACCGGGTGGTAGCCGCGCATCGCCAGCCCGATCGCCGTGCCCACGATCGAGGACTCGGCCAGCGGCGTGTCGATCACCCGGTCCGACCCGAAGTCCTTGCTCAGCCCGTCGGTGACCCGGAAGACCCCACCCAGCGGGCCGACGTCCTCACCCAGGATCACCGCCTTCGGGTCGTCCTCCAGCACCTGCCGCAGGCCGGAGTTCAACGCCGCCGAAAGACTCAGCCGGGCCATCACGCCACCCCCTCAGCTTCGGCCGCGCCGTCAACCCTGTCGAAACTGGCCACGAAATCGGCGTACTCAGCCTTCTGCGCCGACAGCAGATCCGTCCGCCGCCCGAGCACAGTGTCGAACATCCCACCCAGCTCTACGTTTCCGAACGACTGACAGGCGTCCCGAAGTTCCGCACCCAGCCGATCACATTCTTCGTCCAGCTCAGCTCGCCATTGCGGCGATCCCCAGCCACGAGCGTCCAAAAGCTTTTCCACCCGGGCGATCGGATCCCGCAGCTTCCAGGCATCGCTCTCGGCCTGATCCCGGTACCGGGTGGGGTCGTCCGAACTGGTGTGCGCACCCATCCGGTAGGTCACCGCCTCGATCAGCGCCGGCCCGGCCCCCGAACGGATCTGCCCAACCGCCAGTTTCGTGACCGCGTGCACCGCCAGCACATCGTTGCCGTCCACCAGGAACGACTCCAGGCCGAAGCCGCGAGCCCGCTGATGCACCGGGGTACGCATCTGCAGCCGGGTCGGGGTGGAGATCGCGTACTGGTTGTTCTGGCAGAAGAACAGCACCGGCGCACCGCAAGCAGCCGCCCAGTTGAAGGCCTCGTTGGCATCGCCCTGACTGGAAGCACCGTCACCGAAGTACGCCGCCACCACCTCGTCACTACCGTCGCGCTGCACACCCATGGCATAGCCGGTGGCGTGCGGCAGATGCGCCCCCAGCACCACCGAGTACGAGTTCAGATGCAGCTCGGCCGGATCCCACCCGCAGCCGGAAACCCCGCGCCACTGCTCCAGCATCTGCGCCGGAGTGACGCCCCGCAGCAGGCAGGCCGCGTGCTCGCGGTAGCTCGGAAAGACCTGGTCGGTGGCCCGGAGCGCGGTCATCGAACCGACCTGCGCGGCTTCCTGCCCCAGGCTCGGCGCCCACAGGCCGAGCTCGCCGTGACGTTGCAGGGCGAATGCCTCGGAATCCAGCCGACGGGTCAGCCGCATCCATCGATACAGGTCACGCACCAGTTCCGGGGTGACGTCGAGATGCGGCACCAGGTCCGGGGGCCAGTCCGTGGTCTCGCTCAGCCCACCGTCCGGGGCGAGGAGACCGACCGGCTCGGTACTTCGTAGCTGGCCGCCGACGTGCGCAAAATGCTCCATTGCATCCTCCACTGCATCCATCACCAGGTCTGGTGCTGGGCGCCGCGACGAGGGGTGGCCGTCACGATGCCCGCGGATGGTGCCGTTGATCCCCCGGGTGAGGCGGATCACGGACAATGTAGCCCGCGGCAACGTGATCTGGGTACCGTTGAGTTCGTGGACGGACGGCCTGATCACCAGAACGGGCGAACCAGGACGGGTCGATCCAGCCGTCGGGATCGCTCCCCTATGTCTCTGGCGCCGCGAGCGCCGGCCGGCCTGAGGATGCCTGCGTGACGCGTGAGATCGAGCAGCGTGGCCTGTACTTCGAGGAGTTCGAGGTGGGTGCGCGCTACCTGCACCGGCCCGGGCGCACCATCACCGAGGCCGACAACGTCCTGTTCACCACGCTCACCATGAACACCCAGTCGCTGCACCTGGATGCGGCTTTTGCGGCCACCCAGGAGCCGTACCACCAGCGCCTGGTCAACTCGATGTTCACGTTGAGCACGATCGTCGGCCTGTCAGTGGCCCAGCTGACCGAGGGAACGCTCGTGGCCAACCTCGGGTTCAGCGAGATCGCCTTCCCGGGGCCGCTGTTCATCGGAGACACGCTCTACGCCTCCACCAACATCGTCCACAAGCGGGAGTCGACCTCGCGCCCGGGCGAGGGAATCGTCACCCTGGAGCACGTCGGCCACAACCAGGACGACGTGCTGGTCGCCCGCGCCACCCGGGCCACCCTGGTGCGGATGCAGCCCTGATCAGGCCAGCCCTAAACACCACCCATGGCACTGTTCCCACTGGTGTCCGGGGATTGGTTGAAGAAGTCCGCGAAACCCTGCCGCAGACGCACGAAACGGCTTTTCGTCCAGGGCCTGCCGACGTAGGTTCGCCGGGCCACCACATTCGCGCGATGCGAGGCCTGGTACTTCGTACGGCTGTCCGACACCCACCCGTCGTACGCCTGGCGGGAGCTCTCCGGCAGTTGCTGCCATTCCTCCTCCATCCAGGGGTAGCGCGTGAACACGTGCCTCAGTTCGTGCGAACGCACCGTCAGCCCGTCGCCGGTGGCGGGCTCCGGGACGTCTCGACCGGCTGGTCCGGCATCGGAAAAGTTCACGAGTCTCATTGTGCGCCAGCACGAAGCGGGAGCACATCCGGCGACGGGGCGAACTTGCCGTAGATCTTAAGCAGGAGTCGCACACGCAGCGTCACGCCTAGTTGTCCGGGCCGTGCCTGGCTGGCAAGGTGACACGTCGTGTCCGGGGACGATCCGCTGCGCTCGACGGCCTTCCGCTGGTTCTTCGCCGGCCGCACGGTCTCGCTGCTGGGCAGTTTCATGTCGCCGGTCGCGATCGCCTTCGGGGTCCTGGAGCTGACCGACAGCGCCGCCTGGCTGTCCGCCGTCACTACGTCCGTCCTGATCCCGATGGTCGCCACCATGCTGCTCGGCGGTGGTATCGCCGACCGCTACCGCCGCGACACCATCCTCACCCGGGCCAGTCTCGGTTCCGGCCTGGCCCAGGCCGGGATCGCCGTCCTGCTGTTCACCCACCAGCATCCGGCGCTGATCCTGCCGCTCGCCGCCGTCAACGGAGTCATGCAGGGGCTGAGCACCCCGGCCCTGCGCGGCATCCTGGCCAACCTGGCCCGCGGGCCGGGCCTGCAGCAGGCCAGTTCCCTGCTCGCCTCGGCCCGTAACCTCGGGCGCATCGTCGGGCCGGCAACCGCCGGAGTCCTGACGGCATCCGTGGGCGCCGGATGGGCGGTCGCGATCGATGCCGCCTCGTTCCTCCTGGCGGCCGCCTGCTTTGCCCGCGTCGCACTGCCAGGCCTGAGCAATCGCACCACCACGAGCATGGCCGATGAGCTACGCGAAGGGTGGCACTACTTCCACTCCCACACCTGGATCTGGGCGGTGACTCTGGCCTTCGCCGTCTTCAACGCCACCAACCGCGGCTTCTGGCTGATCCTCGGACCGGTGATCGCGCAGGACACGTTCGGTGCCGGCGGCTGGGGACTGGTGCTCAGCGCGCAGGGCGTCGGGGCCCTGAGCGCCACCGTCGTCCTGGTGCGCGTGCCGATGATGCGCCGGCCGATGGGCACAGCCCTGTCCGCGATGGCCCTGGCCGCGCTGCCGCTGATCCTGCTCGGAGCCGGGGCGGGTCTCTGGGCGCTGGTCGCCGCTTCGTTCCTGGCCGGAATCGCCGTCGACTTCTTCACCGTGGTCTGGGAAACCGTCAACAACACCCTCATCCCCGAGCACCTGCTCTCCCGGGTCGGCGCGCACGACGAGTTCTGGTCCACCATGTCCTTCCCCGCCGGTCAGCTGAGCGCACCGCTCCTGGCCGCGTTGTTCGGGGCGCCGGGCGTCGCGTTGTGCGGCGGGCTGGTGGCGGCGAGCGTCATGCTGGTGACCTCGCGGGTGCCTTCCCTGCGCCGCATCGAACTCCGCCCCTAGCCGCCCAGCCGCCCGCCGACGTCCTCAGGTCATACTTTCTCCAGTCCGGCACCTCACGGAGGAGACCTCGATGACCGAAACCCCTGAACCCGAGTACGGCTCGCCCGAAGCCGCCGGTCAGCCTCAGCGCCACGAGCGGTTGCCGAAGTCGCACCGTTCCCTGGCTTCCTTCGCCTCGGCCAATTCGGCGCTGTCGGTGTTCAGCTGGTTGTCGTTAGCGGGCAGCTTCAGCGCGGCGTCGCTGTTCAGCGTCACGTCCGTGGCCAGTGTCGGCAGCCTTGCGTCGGCCTTCTCGGTCGGCTCGGTGCTGTCCATCGGCTCGGTCGGCTCGGTCCTGTCGATCGGCAGTGTGGGCGGCGCCGGCGAGATCTACGGGTTACCGGTGGCGGAATGGGTCGCGCGCACGATGTGAATCACTTGCCCCGGGCCGGGAGCTTCATCTTCAGCCGCCCGCAGTCCCCGGCCAGCAGCTTCGTCAGCGCCCGCTTCTCGGCGGTGTCGATGCTCAGGCCCCACCGGTACTTGATCGCCACCCACTGCCGGGCGTACGTGCAGCGGTTCTTGGCGGGCAGCCACTCGGCCGGGTCCTGATCGCCCTTGTCCTGGTTGACGCTGCGAGTGACCGGCTTGAGTGTCCAGACGTAGCCGAGGTCGTTGGCGTAGTTCAGGCGCTTGCCCTTCTTCCACTTCGCGGCGCCGGACTTCCAGGCCTCGCTGAGCGCCACCACGTGGTCGATCTCCAGCTTCTGTGCGTCGGTCCAGGTACGGCCGTCGTACGGGGACGTCCACTTGCCGGTGCGCACAGCGCACTTCCTGGCCGAATAGAAGGTGACCCTGACCTTGGAGTCTCGCTGCATGACCTCGGAGCGGGTGTCCTGGCAGTCCCTGTCCACGTCGCGCCATTCTTCGCCGAACTTCGCGCGCTGGTAGTCACCCCGGTGCTCGGGCTGCACCTTGAGCTTGCCCAGCAACGCCTTGCCCGTGGTGGTGCGAGCCGCAGCCGTCTGAAGCGCCTGCGGTTCGGCACTCGCCCGAGCCGGGCCCGTACCGATCGACGAGGCAAGCAGAACGGCCGCCAGGCCAAGGACGACGGAAGCGCGACGATGCATGTGAGCACCTTCCCGGAGAACGAACAGCCCTGGCAAGGTACTCGCTCCTCCCGAAAACCAGGCCGACAGCTCGCGAGTGGCCGGACGACCCGGATCAACGAAGGTCGGGGCCACCCGCATCGGTGATCTCGGCGATCACGCTGAAACCTTCTTCCGGTTCTTCCAGATCCTCGACCTCGACGACGACTTCTTCGGAATCGAGCTGCGGGTACTTCTCCAGCAGGAACCGGCGCCGGTAGGCCATGTCCGCGGCATCCACGATGCCCTCCAGCGTGGTCCAGTTCAGCGCGCCGCCGACCACGATCCCGACCGCGGGAACCGCCTTGCCCAGGCCCTTCTTGGTCAGGTTCACCCCGAAGGCGTCCGCGAACCGCACGGCGACCTGGGAAACGATCGACTCGTTGAGCTTCTCCCAGGTCTTGCCCCGTACCAGCGCCTGCGTCAGCCGCGAGACGTCGGACATGGCAGCGGTCTTCGTTGCAGCGGTTGAGGCCGTGCCGAAGTTGACCACCGACATCACGAACAGCTTCTCGGCCGGTTCCTCAGGGTCGTAGCCGTACGTCAGCGAGACCTGACCGACACACCGGGACGCAAGCCCCAGGACGAAGGCGGCGTCGGCAATGAACGCCCCGGCGATGGCACCACCCGAGGGCGCCGCCGCTGCCCCGGCCGAAACGGCAGTGGCCAGCTCACCGCCGGAAATGACCAGGCCCGCGCCCGCTCCGGAGAGCCCGGCCATGGCCGGGTAGTACCAGCTGGCCCCTCGCCCACGCACCGCATCCACCTGCTGCAGGTCAAGCCGGCGGACGTCGGACAGCACCTCGACCTCGTGCCCCCGCTTGCGGTGCAGTTTCACCACCCGCTGCGAGGACAGACCGGCCCGGGAAACCCGCCCGACTGTCTGCCGTACCGACCGCAACGCGTTGGCGCTCCAGCCCGGCAGGGCTTCACCAGCTCCGCGAGCGCCGGCGCCGAGCTTTTGCGCACCCTTGGCTGCGATCGCCTGTCCGCGCGCAACGGTCGCCTGGGCCCGCGAGTGGTTCTCCAGATACTGGCCTGCGCGCTTGCCGATCCCCGCCGCGCCGTTGGCCACCTGCTCACCGGCGGCCCGCATGACCCGGGAAAGGGGGCGCCCCTGAAACCGCTGGATGTCGTCCCAAGCCGCGCGCTCGTACTCCGAGGGGATAGCCACACCGCGATCCTAGAACTGACCGTGCATCTTCGAGCCCGGTATGCACCAAAAATCGCGAGTTCAGTCCCTTAAGGGTGGTGTCGATCAAACCGCAGAAGTCCGCCCGGTTCCTAGGTTCAGCTCGACCAGTGAGGCAGGATCTGCGCGGCGGTCAGCTGGAGGATCTCGTCGTTGGCCTCGGCCGGGAACGGCGCCAGAACCACGGACGTCGCCCCAGCATCAAGCAGCTCCTGGATCCGCTTGATGCAGTCGGCCGGGTTCCCGCACACGGTGAAGGCATCGACCCACCCCGAGGGCAGCGCCGCCTCGATCTGGGAAAGGTCCTGCAGAGCAAGGATCTCGGCCAGTTCTTCGGTGATGCCGTGCACTGCGGTCAGCGCGGTCGGCCCGAGTGCCAGCAGATAGAAGGCCAGCGCCGAACGAGCCCGGCCCCGCGCCACTTCCCGGTCCTCGTGCACGCTGAAGATCGTGAAGGTCGGCAGCTGGTGGCCCTGCGGATCCCGTCCCGCCTTCGCCGCGCCCTCCGCGATCTGCTCACGGGCGTATTGCAGGTACTCCGGCGAGGTGAGCGCGGACATGATGGTGCCGTCGGCCAGTTCTCCGGCCAGTTGCAGCGACTTCGGCCCGACCACCCCGGCGTAGAGTTCGGCCGGGCCGGGATGCGTGAGTGCGACCTGGTCGAAGTGGTACGGCCCCTCCTCGATGCTCAGCGTCTTCCCGTCCAGCAGGGCCCGGACATTCTCCAGAACGCTGCGCAGAGACTTCAGGGGCGACTTGGGGTACAGGCCCATCTGCCCGGTCCAGAACGGCACCCCGTGACCGATGCCCGCCCGTAACCGGCCCAGAAAAGCCTGGCTGAGCGTCGAGATCTCCATCGCGGTGACCGCCGGATGCCGCACCACCGCCGACACCACCCCCAGGCCCACCGGAATCTCGCGGGTGGCCTGCAGCGCGATCGCCGCGCTGGCCACGCCGCCGAGCAGGAAATAGTCCTCCGCCAGCCAGAGTTCGCCGAAGCCGAGGTCTTCCACCGCGCGGCAGGCCCCGGCCAGCTCGGCCGGTGGGGTGCTGCCGTGGATCAGGGCGCCAACTGGGGAACGGTCGGTCAAGGCCGTCGTCCTTCCTTCGCGAACCAGCATCGAAAGGACAACGATGAACCAATGGACGCTCGCGGTCGGGTCCCAGCGGGCGCTCGCCTCCCATAGCCGCACTCTTTTCCCGCAAAGCAGCAGCCGGCCCACCTCGTCGTGGGCCGGCTGCTGCTTCATCCCTGACCGGCTACCGGCCGAACGTCGTTGTTCAGAACGTGAGCTGGGGGAAGTCCTTCTGGGCCTGGGTGAACTGCGCCAGGTCGAACTTGCTGCCGAACGCTTCCTTCGCCTTGCCGGTCAGGTCGGTACCGGCCGCCGCGCTGGCGAACAGCACGTGCTCGCCGAGGTTGAGCTTGCTCGCGTCGCCCTGGGTGGGCAGCAGTTCGTCGGTCAGGCTGAAGTACTCGGTCAGTGCCGACAGCTCGCCGGCGCTGCCGGTGCCCGCGCTCAGTTCCGACAGCGGCAGGAACCAGTCGTTGACCACGGCTGCGTCGGTGCCGCCGGCCTCGGTCAGCGCAGCCTTGATCCGGTCGGCGTCCTCGGTGCGGTCGGTGCTGTTGTAGAAGTCGAAGGCGCAGAAGTTCTCCCAGCCGACCTCGCCCACGCCCGGGATGGTCGGTAGCTGTGCCTGCTCGGTGACGGACTCCACCAGCTGGCCGCAGGCTTCCTTGACGATGACGTCCTGCAGCTGGGTCTGCAGACCCTCGCCGGCGCCCGCCCCGCTGTCGAGCGTGGCCCCGCTGAGCAGGTTGCCGCCGAGCGCGTCGCCGTAGACCGCGTCCACCGGGCTGCCCACGCCGGACAGGCCACCGAGCACCTCGGTGAGCAGGCCCGCGTCGAGCTTGTTCTCGTGCAGCATGAACAGGCCGGGCAGGGCAGACGCCGAGTCGCCGCCGAACGACGTGGTGACGTGCTCGAAGACCTCGGACGCGAACGGCGTGGTCCAGGCGGTCTGGTCGGCCGGCAGCTGGCTCAGCGCGTCGTCGAAGTAGACCGCCACGTCACCGTCGCAACCGGCCTGGGTCAGCGACGTCAGCTGGCCCAGGTTGCCGAGCGAGTTCAGGGATCCCAGCGAGCCGGACAGCAGGTCGGTCAGCTGGGCGGAGGAGCCTTCGGAGCCGACCGCGCACTCCTCGGTGCCGGTCTCGGCGGTGCTCGTGCTGCTCGGCGCGGGCGCCGTGGTCTCGGTGGTGTCGGGGGCATCGCTGCCGCCCGCCATCTGCGCGGTCGCCGGGGAGGCGACCAGGGCAGCACCGACCACGATGACCGTGGCGACCGGGATCGTGGCATACATCCAGCGGCGGCGGGTCATCGTGTTCCACCGGGCCTTGGTGAGAGCCATTTCCTTGTCCTCCGATTCAGGGCTTTCACGGCGGCAGGTCGGGCCGCCGATCAGTGACGCAGCACCACCGAATCGCTGTCCCGGATATCCGGAGATCGTTTGGGCATTAAGCCGTTCCTAACGACTCTCGGCGAAGATCCGGTGACCACCCGCCACCCGTCCGGGAAAACCACCACCGGCCAATGACATTCAAGAACAAGCGTCCAATTCAGCTTCTTCTGATCGAAAACTGTTGTCCAGCAAACCTATTCATGCCACAGAGCACCTTGAACCCGACCCGCGGCACCCCGAACGATAGTTGGATCTTCACGTTTCCCACCGGGAGCCGTTCTCCAGCCACTAAGAAGAACTTGATCTTCGATCCCCGATCCCGGCATACGTCATCAACCCGCCGCACCGCCCTAAATCACTCCGAAAAGGCCGGTCACAGCGCGCTCAGCACCCGGACCCGGTTCGCGAAGGCCCGCCGGCTCACCTCGATGTCCGGAGCCACCTGGTCGAAGCCATGCATCACGCCGTCGTACACCTGCAGCTCCACCTCTACCCCCGCCGCCTTCAGTACCTCGGCGTAGGCGATGCTCTCGCCGCAGAACAGATCCAGGGTGCCGACATCGATGTACGCCGACGCCAGCCCGGAGGCATCGACGAGCCGGCCCGGAACCACCGGCGCACTCCGGGCGCCCGACCCGAGCACCGCGTCCCAGACCACCTCGTTGCCCGCGTGCGACCAGCTCGCGTAGGGCGCGATCGGCGGGTTCGGCCCGGTGCGGTCGTCCAGCATCGGATAGACCAGGATCTGCTTCTGCAGGGGCACTGCGTGTTCCCGCGCCAGGATCGCCGTGCCTGCCGCCAGCGTTCCTCCGGCGCTCTCCCCGAACACCCCGATTCGCTGCGGGTCGACGCCCAGCTCGCAAGCATGCTCGTGCAGCCAGGTCAGGGCGTTGAACACGTCCCGGACCGGCCGGTCACCGGAAACCTCTGGCACCAGGCGGTACTCGACTGACAGGAACGGCACCCCCGATCGGGCCACGTACCGGCTCACGAACGGCGCGAAGAGATCCACACTCCCGGAGACCAGCCCGCCACCGTGGGCATGCACCACCGCCGAGCCGGTCGTCTCTGCTTCTGTGGAGCTGAACCAGACCAGACGCACCGGCACCCCATCGTCGGCAATCATGGTGAACTCCCGGCGCTCAACCTGCGGGAACACCGGAGCCAGGGCGCCGAACGTGCGAACCGCCAGATCAGAGGACGCGCGGATGGACTCCACCGTCAAAGGTCCGGTATCCGTGGGGGAATCAGAAGTGAACCGGGCCAGGACGGCGGCCAGCTCCAGGTCCAGGGGCGAGTTCGGCATGCAGGCTAGGCTAAAAGCTGACGTTGGCGTCAAGGGCAAGTGAGAGGCAGACATGATCCGCATCGGAGAGCTGGCCAGCCGCTCCGGCGTCAGCACCCGGGCCTTGCGGTACTACGAGGAACACCACCTGCTACCGGCCGAGCGCACCACCGCCGGCCAGCGACTCTACCCCGAGTCCGCGGTCGAGCGCGTGCAGATGATCCAGGGCCTGTACGCAGCCGGCCTGGCCAGCCGCAGCATCGCCGTGCTCCTGCCGTGCGTGGACAACGCCGAGGCGACCGACGAGGCGCTGGGCCTGCTGTGGGCCGAGCGCGAGCGGATCGACCAGCAGATCCTCGACCTCGTGCAGACCCGGGCCCGCCTGGACGAGGTCATCACCCGGGCCACCGTCCCCGAGGCCTGCACCTCGGTGGCCGAACAGGCCTGACCGAACCCGGATGAAGCCGCCCGGCCCACCCAAGGTGGGCCGGGCGGCGTCCTCTATTTAGAGCGCACCCAGCTGCTTACGCGCATCCTCGAGGATGCCGACCACCGAAACCACTTCGTCCAGCGGGTGTACCGGCGACTCCAGCCTGCCCTCGCCGATGTACCGCGCCGCCGCATCCGCCTCGTAGAACAGCGCGGCCGAGCCCTGCGGGCCGTTCGCCCCGGAGAACCGCGCGCTCTGCGCCGACGCCGGGAAACCCGGGCCCAGCGTGACCGAGAGTGCGCTCGGCGCCAGGAACGGGCCCTCGACGTCGATCCGGCCCTCGGACCCGATCACCGTGGCCCGGGTGGGCGAGGCGCTGCGCAGCGAGGTGAAGGCGACGCCCTGCGCCTTCTCGTAGGCCAGGGTCACGGTGGCCTGCTCGTCCACACCGGTCGGGGCGAGCGTGCCCACGGTGTGGATCGACGTGGGGGCGCCCAGCACCGAGGACACGAACGAGACCGGGTAGACGCCCGCATCGAGCAGCGCGCCGCCGGCCTGACCGGGCGCCCACAGCCGGTGCGAGGCGTCGAACGGCATCGGGAAACCGAAGTCGGCCGAGACCAGCCGCACCTCACCGATGTCACCGCGCTCCAGGATCTGGCGCAGTACGTCGGACTGCGGCAGGTAGCGCGTCCACATCGCCTCCATGGCGAACACCTTGGCGGCGCGCGCGGCCTCGACCACCTGCTCGGCCTCGGCCCGGGTGACCGTGATCGGTTTCTCCACCAGCACGTGCTTGCCGGCTGCGATGGCCAGCAGCGCCAGCTTCGCGTGGCTGTCGTGCGTGGTGGCGATGTAGACGGCGTCGACCTCAGGATCGGCCAGCACCTCGTCGTAGGTGGCGGAGGAGCGAGTCACACCGTGAGCCTGGGCGAAGGCAGCCGCCCGCTCGGGACTGCTGCCCGAGGCAACGTTCACGAAACGCTGCTGGGAGTGGCGATGGGCGGCGTCGACGAAGCTTGCGGCGATACCGCCTGGGCCCAGCAGACCCCAGCGCAGCGACGGAGCCGGGGACAGTTCACGCGGCGTCGGGAGAAAAGTCATGAGGCGGAGCCTACGTGGGCTCCGCAAGCCCCTCGGAACCGGGCTTGGCACGCGCCAAGGGGGTCATTGAGGACGGGGTGGCGCCTTCATCCTCAGGGCGCAACTGAGCGGTCCCGAAGTTGGGATGAGAAGGCACAACAGGGACGAACGACTGCCTCGAGACCGGGAGGGAGCACACCCGGCCCAGGACGTTCGCCCCTGCTGTTCGCGACATCCGTGGCAGATCCTGAAACCACCACCAAACGCCCCCGAGACAACGGATTCAGGGATAGCGATGCGCGCGCTGGTCGTGTACGAATCGATGTTCGGCAACACCGAGAAGCTGGCCGAGGTAATCGCCCAAGGCATCGGCACGGTGATGCCGACCGAGATCTGCGAAGTCGGCGAAGCCCCGCAAACCCTGGCCGCGGACATCGATCTGCTGGTGGTCGGCGCACCCACCCACGCCCACGGGCTCAGCCGTCCGAGCACTCGCGGTGAGGCCGAGATGATGGCCGCGGCAGCCGAGACCCACGTCCGCTCGGAAGGCATCGGTGTGCGGGAGTGGCTCGCCGGCCTGGAATCCGGCCGGACGCTGTCCGCCGCTTTCGACACGCACGTCAGCCTCTCTCTGCCGGGCCGGGCCGCCCGGTCGATCGAGCGCCGCTTCCAGCGCCTCGGGCTCCGGGTGCTGGACAGCCGGTCCTTCCCGGTGAAGGGCAAGATCGGACCGATCACCGATGCCGAGTTGGTCAAGGCCCGTCGCTGGGCCGAGAGCCTGGCCAGCACCGCCCTCGCCTTCGACAGCACCGAAGCCGACAGCACCGAAGCCGGCCGCACCGCCGACTGATCCTCAGCCGGGCCGGCCGAACCGCGTCCGGTACTCGGAGGCCGAAAGCCCGTAATGCGCGCGGAATCGCCGGGCGAAGTGATTCTGGTCGGGCCAGCCCACGGTCCGCGCGATCGAGGTGATCGGGTCCTGGGTGCGCACCAGCATGGTGGCCGCGCTCTCCAGGCGATGCTGAGACAGGTAGGCCATCGGCGGCAGACCGGTGGTGGCCTTGAACAGCCGCACCAGGTACGCCGGGGCCACGTGCAACAGCGCGGCCAGTTCGGTGAGGGTCCAGTGATGCGCCGGATCGCCCTCCAGCAAGGTCAGCGCCTGAGCCACGGCCGGATGGGCGACGCGGGCGGGCTCCGGGTGCTCCACGGTCCGGGCCAGCACGCCGAGCAGAAGGGTGAGGCGGCCGATGATCTCGGCGCGGTGCCAGCCGGCCGGCTGATCGCGCAGCAGGCTCAGGGCATCGAGGTGCGGTAGGCAGGCGGCCAGCTCGGGCAGGTGGGTGGCCATGATGCCGCGGCGGTCATCGGCGTACGGCCCGGTCCAGAGCAGATACCCCAGCAGTGGGTCGTCCCTGGTCCAGGCCAGTTCCTGACGCAGCAGGTCGACCGAGAAGCAGCAGTTGTACAGCACCAGGCCGGAGCAGTCCGCGTAGCCGTGCCAGGCCCCGGGCCGCAGCAGCACCACGTCGCCGACCTCCAGCAAGCGTGGCCCGGCCGGAGATCGGTGCATCCCGGAACCCTCGAGCACCAGCGCGATCTCGACGAAGCTGTGGGTGTGGTCCGGGTGGTCCTGCTCGTGCAGGTAGTGCCCGGACCACACCGGCGACCCGTCGGTGATCACCAACGTCCCGTCGACCTTCTCTATCGGCGGTTGCGCGAGCCGCACGGCCGAAGCCCCCTCTGCCCTGAGTGAAACGTTCCACACGCTAGGTAGGCAATCCGGGCAAGTCAACAAACCCCCGGTGCGGAACGCGCCGAACGGCCAGCCTCTCGTCGGCAGATCAATTTCGGCCTAGTGCAGGCGCCTTGCGGCCTATCCGGCCCGTCCCGCCGGAACGAAACATCTTCTGTGAAGGCCCAACGACGGGCCCGAGGAGGAGAGGACCCACTCCATGCGCCGTCACTCCCGAATACTCATCGCGGCACTCGTCGCCATTCCCCTGCTCGGCCTCAGCGGCCCGGCCCAGGCAGCCGGCCCGGCCCAAGCAGCACCCGAAGCCCAGGCAGCACCCGATTGCCCGTGGATGAACACCCGCAAGTCCGCCGACGAACGCGCCCGGCTGCTGCTGAAAGCCAGCACCCTGGAGCAGACCCTGCGCTGGCTGGACGAGCAGGCCGCGAACAGCCCCGCCCAGACCACGTTCAACGGCGTCACCTACCCCGTCCAGGTGCCCTGTACGCCCACGGTCGTCTACTCCGACGGCCCGGACTCGGTGCGTAACCCCGGCGGCGTGACCGCATTCGCCGCGCCGATCGCCCAGGCCGCCACCTGGAACGCAAAGCTCGCCCAGCAGAAAGGCCGGGCACAGGCCGAAGAGTCGTTCAACAAGCGCCGCAACGTGCTCCTGGCCCCCGGTCTGGCCAGCGGCCGTACCCCGCTCTCCGGCCGCACCCCCGAATACCTCGGCGAGGACGCGCTGCTGAGCGGAACGCTGGCCGCGGCCGGGGTGAAGGGCATCCAGCAGGACGGCAAGGTCGGCGCCACGCTGAAGCACTACGTGGCCAACGAGCAGGAACTCGACCGCCAGACCAGTTCCTCCAACCTGGACGATCGCACCTTCCGGCAGGTCTACCAGCTGCCGTTCGAGATCGCCCTCAAGGCCCGCCCAGCCAGCGTGATGTGCTCGTACAACCAGGTCAACGGCGTGTACGCGTGCGAGAACGAGATCCTCGACCAGCTGAAGCAGGACACCGGCTGGAAGGGCTACGTGATGTCCGACTTCGGCTCGGTGCACTCCACCGCCGCCAGCCTGAACGCCGGCCTGGACCAAGAGCTCAACCGCCCGATCTGGTTCACCCCCGAGCGGATCAACGCCGCCCTGGCCGACGGCAGCACCACCCGCAAGGAGATCGACGAGGCCGCGTTCCGGGTGGTCCGCAGCTACTTCGAGGCCGGCCTGTTCGACAACCCGCTACCGGCCGAGCCCGTCGCCGACGCCTCCACCCCGGCCAACCAGGCGATCGCCCGCCGGGTGGTCGAGCAGGGTTCGGTGCTGCTGAAGAACGACCGCAGCGCCCTGCCCCTGAAGAGCAAGAAGCAGAAGATCGCGGTGATCGGCCCGACCGCCTCGAACGAGCCGAACGCCAACGGGATCAGCGCCAAGAGCACCTGCTCCATGCTCTTCCGCACCACCCCCGCCGTCACCTGCACCCCGATCTCTCCCCTGGAAGGCATCACGGCCAGGGCCCAGAAGAACGGCAGCACCGTCACCTACTCCAACGGCGACGACATCGCCCAGGCGACCCAGCTGGCCAAGGAGGCGGACATCGTCCTCGTGTTCGGCTGGTCCGGCATGGGCGAGTTCGCCGACCTGACGAACCTGTCGCTGCAGCAGAACGGCGACGCCCTGATCAGCGCCGTGGCCAAGGCCAACCCGAACACCGTCGCGGTGCTGGAGACCGGCAGCGCGGTCACCATGCCCTGGCTGAAGCAGGTCAAGGCCGTGGTGCAGGCCTGGTACCCGGGCGAGCAGCAGGGCAACGCACTGGCCGCGCTGCTGTGGGGCGACGTGAACTTCACCGGGAAGCTGCCGATGACGTTCCCGAAGTCCGAGGCCGACCTGCCCACCCGCACCCCCGAGCAGTACCCGGGAGTGGTCGAGAACGGCATCCGCCAGGTCGACTACAGCGAGGGCCTGGCCGTGGGCTACAAGTGGTACGACAGCCAGAACATCGACCCACTGTTCGAGTTCGGTCACGGCCTGTCCTACACCTCGTTCAAGTACGACAACTTGAGGACGTCGGTGAGTGGCAAGGGCATCAAGGTCACCTTCCGGGTCCGGAACACGGGCGAACGGACGGGTACCGAGACGCCGCAGGTCTACCTGACCCTGCCGTCGGCAGCCCAGGAGCCGGGTAAGCGCCTGGTCGCCTTCGACCAGGTCAGCCTCAAGCCGGGAGCCGCCCAGACGATCTCGGTGACGATCGACGAGAAGGCGGGCGATCGTCCGTTGTCGGTCTGGAACAGCAAGAAGCACCAATGGCAGACGCCCGCGGGCACCTATCGCGTGCAGGTGGGCGATTCGTCCCGGTCACTTCCGCTCAGCACCAAGCTCGGCCTTCGCTGAAAGCGGGTCCCCCGGGCGATTGGTTCGCCCGGGGGACTCCTGGTCAGGAGCTCCTATCGATAATATTCTCGCGCAACGTCGCGCCATGGAGGAGTCACGGTGGTCCAACGCCAGTTCCCGAAGCCCGCTGAGGTCTTCGAGCTCATGCAGTTCAAGAAGCCCGAGTTCAACGGCCGCAAACGCCGCCTGGACAAGGCACTGACCATCTACGACCTCCGCAAGATCGCCAAGCGCCGCACCCCACGCGCCGCGTTCGACTACACCGACGGCGCCGCCGAGAGCGAGCTCTCCCTGGACCGCGCCCGCCGCGCCTTCGAGGACGTGGAGTTCCACCCCCAGGTCCTGCGCGACGTAGCCGACGTCGACACGTCCACCGAGATCTTCGGCGGACGCTCGGCCCTGCCCTTCGGCATCGCCCCGACCGGCTTCACCCGACTGATGCAGACCGAGGGCGAGATCGCCGGGGCCGGTGCAGCCGGTGCCGCCGGCATCCCCTTCTGCCTGTCCACGCTGGGCACCACCTCGATCGAAGGCGTGAAGACGGCCAACCCGAACGGCCGCAACTGGTTCCAGCTCTACGTGATGAAACAGCGCGAGATCAGCTACGAACTGGTCGAACGCGCCGCTACCAACGACTTCGACACCCTCTTCTTCACCGTCGACACCCCGGTCGCGGGAGCTCGGCTGCGGGACAAGCGCAATGGCTTCTCGATCCCGCCCCAGATCACCCTCGGCACCGTGCTCAACGTGGGTACCCGG
>NZ_JAJOMB010000017.1 GCF_021129305.1 Kineosporia babensis
TGCCGTGCTGCAGCAGGTCGTGCAGTCCGCTCTCGACCAGCGCCAGATCCCCGTGCCGGATCAGCGACTGGCGCACCTGGTCGACCAGCTGCTGCAATCGGGCCTCCGCCGAGAATGCTTGTCCCGAGACCGGATCCAGCAGTTCGCCGCTGAGGCCGTACCTCGAGGCCAGCCAGGCCGCGCCGCGTAGCAGTTCGGGCCGGGCCTCCACCGTCCACGATCCGCTGGCGGCCGCGGAGTCCACCAACGCCCGGCACAGGGCTGCGACCACGATCGCGCTGTCCGGTTCAGCGCCCACGTCGGCCACCCGCAGCTCTACCGTGGGGTAGCGGGCCGAGAGCCGGGCGTCGTAGTAGACCATCCCGGCGTCGATGATGACGCCCGAGCCGATCAGGGTTTCCACCATGGCGTGGTACTCGGCCGGGTTGCGGAACGGCGCGGTCGGGCCGGCGCTGGGCCAGCGGTCCTGGACCTGGCGGCGGTAGCTGGCGTACCCGGTGTCGTTGCCCTGCCAGAACGGCGAGTTCGCGCTCAGCGCCAGGATCACCGACAGCCAGGGCTGCACGTTGTTGATCACCACGATGCCCTCGGCCTCCGAGGCGATCCCGACGTGAACGTGCACGCCGCAGGTGAGCACCTCGGAGGCGGTCGGGCCGAAGCTGTCGACCATGCTGCGGTAGCGGTCCTCGGGGAACAGCGTGGGCTGGTTCGGGACCGGGCTGGTGCCCAGGCCGGCCACCTGCACCCCGGAACCGGCCGCCTGGCGGGCCAGGTGCTGTCTGCGTTGTCGCAGGTCCAGGGCCAGTTCGGCGAGCTCGGTGCGGGGCTGCGACCCGGTTTCGGCCTGCTCCTGCTGCAGTTCGTGCTCGATGCCCTGGTCCGGGCCGTCGGCCAGCTTCGGCCCGGCCGGGCTCGGCACACCGTGCTTGTCGACCAGGAGGAATTCTTCCTCCACCCCCACTGTGCGCCTGCGGTTCATGGCGTCAGTGTGGCCATGATCAGCTCAGCTCGCGCCCGCAGACGTTCAGCCGTTCGGCCGAAGCCCGGTCTCAGGCCAGGCAGTCACGGCCGGCGGCACTGTGATCCGGCATCCGCTCGGGGTCGATCGCCAGCTTCAGGTTCAGGCCCTCGGACTGCACGCGAATCTCTTCCAGCGAGGTGCCTTCGGGCAGGTGCGGATCGATGGTGCGCGGCTGCAGCTGGCTCTGGCCGTTCTCGTCCCGCAGCAGACCGCCGCCCAGCAGGGAGATCAGGCCGACCCCGACCTTGCGGCCGCCGATCACGATCGACTCCGGAGTCGCGCTCAGCTGCGTGCCCTCGGGCTCCAGGCGGACCAGCACCTTGACCGACTGCCCGGCCACCCCGTCCGGCAGGGTCAGGGCCAGCAGCCCGTCCTCCTCACTGAGGGTGGCGCCGACCAGGTCGTCCGAAGGTGCTTCCGCCGCCAGTGCACTGTCCAGGCTGTCCCAGGGCAGGCTGACCGAGGCCTCGGCCGACTTCACCGTAGGCCGTTCCCCCAGGCCTACCCCCAGGCCGCGCAGGGTGATGCTCAAGGCGGCGCCGTTCAGCTCCGGGCCGTCGCTACCGGCGACGGTCTGCATCGAACTGGCCGACAGATCGCTGATCCGGATCTGGGACACCTCTTGACCGGCGAGGTCGACCAGTAACGGCCGTTCGCCGAGAGTCACCGTGGGAGTGATCGTGTCGTCCCCGCTGACGCACCTCAGCGCCTCGACCACGCTGTTCTTCACGTACCGGGTGAGCCCCACGTTCGCGGCCACGGTCAGCGCGACCAGCAGCACCACGCCCAAGGCGGTACGAGTCAGCGTCTTGCGCCGACGACTACGCCGGGTTGCCTGCACGTTGCTCCGCTCCGTCCCGCGTCTGGACTGCATCCGCTCCATCGAACACCATCCAGCTGTCGGCCCATTGCCGGTTCACGTGAGCCGGAACGTCCGAGTGCACCTGCACGTCAGCAAGAGAGCCGGGCCCGGGAGGGCCGAAGTCCTTCACCTCGAAACCGGAGCAAACTACTCTTTCGCGCGTGAATCGTCCTTTGCTGATCGTGCTCGTCGTCGCCGGCCTGCTGAGCGCCTGCGGATCCGACGAGGTCTCACCGACCACCGCCATCTCCGGCTCGGCCGCCCCGGCCGGAGTCGAACCGGCCGCCGCGCCGAAGTTCCCGGTCACCATCAGCACCACGCAGGGCCCGATCACGATCAAGGAGCAGCCCCGGCGGGTGGTGGCGCTCGGCTACGGCGACGCGGACACCGCGATCGCCCTCGGGACCGAGCCGGTGGGGGTGGGGGCCTGGAGCATGTTCGGCGACTCGGGTGTGGGGCCCTGGGCCGAGGACCGGCTGAAGAACCGGCCAGCGGTGATCCCCGAGCTCGAAAGTGCCGAAGTGTCGCAGGAGAACCAGCGGTTCGAGCAGATCGAGGCGCTCGAACCCGACCTCATCCTGCAGACCGATCTCACCGTGGAGCAGGACGTCTACGACCGGCTCAGCCAGATCGCCCCGGTGGTCACCGGCCCGTTGATGGTCGGGGAGTTCGACGAGCTGAAGTTCGACCACCAGACCATGCACATCGCCGAGGCCCTGGGCATCCCCGGCGAGGGCCGCAAGCTGCTGGATCGGCTGCAGACCCGGACCGAGGGCGTGAGCCAGGCCAACCCGCAGTTCACCGGCAAGACGGTGGCCTCGCTGACCCTCCAGGACTCCGGCTGGTGGGCCGCGCTGGACAGCTCCAACCCGTTCCAGTTCTTCGAGAGCCTGGGCTTTGAGCAGAACCCGGAGATCGAGGACATGGCCTTCGACGCCGACCAGGCGGGCCTGACCGAGTTCGGTTCCGGGGCGGTGCCGGTACCGGAGGACGGTTTCTCCCGGGTCAACTCCGACCTGCTGGTGCTGGTCGCGGACGGGGAGTACGACGCGGACGACATCACCGCGGACCCGGAGTTCTCCGAGCTCCCGGCCACCCGCGCCGGGCACTCCCTGGTCCTGGACGGACAGCAGGGCACGTCGTTCGCCGTGGCGCTCGCCCGGCCCACGGTGCTGTCCTCGTTCTGGATGCTGGACAACTTCGTGCCGGAGCTGACCAAGCACGTCTGAGGCTCAGCCCTTCACCGCGCCGCTCAGCCCGGCTCCCCGCAGGAAGAATCGCTGGAACACCAGGAACAGGACCACCGGGATCAGGGTGGAGATGAACAGGGCGGCCAGCAGGACGTCGAGCTGGATCACCTCGGCCAGGACCGGCAGCCGCACCGACAGCGGCTGTTTGTCCGGGTCGGGCAGCACCAGCAGCGGCCAGAGGAAGTCCTTCCAGGCCGCGACCACGGCGAACACCGAGACCACGCCCAGGATCGGCCGGGACATCGGCAGCACGATCGACCAGAACAGCCGGAACGGGCCCGCGCCGTCCACCATCGCGGCCTCGAACACCTCGCGCGGCAGGTTGTCGAAGAACCGCTTGACCAGAATGACGTTGAACGGGCTGGCGGCGGCCGGCAACCAGACCGCCCAGAACGAGTTGATCAGCGAGATCTGCAGGCCGGGCACGTCCAGCACGGTCAGGTAGAGCGGAACCAGAAGGACCACGGCCGGGACCAGCATGGTGCCGAGAACCATTGCGGTGAGGATTTTTCCGTAGCGCGGCCGGAGCACCGAAAGCGCGTAACCGGCGGTCGTGGCCACCAGCAGCTGGCCGGCCCACGACCCGCCGGCCACCGCCAGGGTGTTCAGGAAGTAGTGGTCCAGGTTCTCGTGGTTCCAGGCGGTGCCCAGATTGGCGAAGTCGAAGCCGTTGGGCCACAGCGCCATTGGCTCGCGTAACGTGTCGCGGGTAGGAGTGATCGCAGCCTTGCCGAGCCAGAGCAGCGGGCCGAGACCGATCACCACCAGAAAGCCGAGCAGACCCACTTCGGTGACCGTGATCGTCCGCTTGTAAACGGGTTTGCGGCGCTCGTACAGCGAGAGGATGCCGCGTTCGTCTTCAATTGTGGACGTCTCGGGCTGGGTTTCGGGCATCATTGGCTCCAGGCGCGGGTGAGCCGGAAGTACAGGGCGGACAGCAGGGCCAGCACCGTCGCGAGCATCACGCTGGCGGCCGTGGCGGCGCCGAAGTCACCGCTCAGACTGCTGCCGAAGGCGTAGTTGTAGATCAGCAACAGGACGGTCAGGGTGGCGTTCGAGGGGCCGCCGCCGGTGAAGAGGTAGGGCTCCAAGAACACCTGCGCAGTGCCGATGAGCTGCAGAATCAGCGTCACCAGGAGCACTCCGCGCAGTTGCGGCAGGGTCACGTGCCAGACCTTCTGCCAGATCGAGGCGCCGTCCACCTCGGCCGCGTCGTACAACTCCGGCGGCACCGCGGTCAGCGCAGCCAGATAGATGATCACCGTGCCTCCGGCCGCGGCCCAGGTGGCCTCCAGCACCAGGGACGGCATGGCCAGCGAGGAGGAGTTGAGCCAGGCGTAGGGGCCCAGGCCGATCCAGCCCAGCAGGGTGTTGAACACACCGTCCGGGCCGCCGTCGTAGAAGAACTTCCACAGCAGCACCGCGACCACGGGCGGTACGACCACCGGCAGATAGGCCAGCGCGGTGTAAATGCCCCGCCAGCGCCGTACCTCGCTCATCAGCACGGCCAGCAGCAGCGGGATCGGGTAGCCGAAGACCAGCGCCAGGGCGGCGAAGTAGCCGGTGTTGCGGACCGCGGTCCACAGGTCCGGGTCCTGCAGCACGTAGCGGTAGTTCTCCAGACCCACGAACTCGGCCGGGCTGATCAGGTTGGTCTGCTGCACGCTCATCAGCAGCGACCGGCCGATCGGGTACCAGGAGAACACGCCGAACGCGATCAGCATCGGCAGCAGGAAGATCACCGTGGCCAGGCCGTTGCCCCGCACACCCTTGGTCTGCCGTCTGACCTCGGGTGGCTTTTGGACGTCGGCGGCACCGGGCGCGGCCCGATCGGTCACGCTCATCCTCAGTTCCGGTCAAAGATGGTCTGGACCTCGGTGTTCGCCGCGGCCAGCAGCTCGTCCACATTCGCGTTCTGGTCGGTGAGCACCTTCTGCACCACCGGGTCGAGGGCGGCGTACAGGTCCTGGGTGGCCACCGGCGGCTCGGGCACCAGGGGCTGCGCCGCCGCGGCCTCGGTGTAGTGCGACATCTGCTCCAGCGGCACGTCCACGTAGTCGGCGATCCAGCCCTGCCGTTGCTGCTCGGTGGCCTGGTCGAACACCGGCAGCTGCGGGGTGCCGACCGGCTGCTTCTCGGCCTGCCGGTTCTCCGCGTCCCGCTTCGCGCCGTCCTCGGTGATCAGCTTCTGCATGTAGAAGAAGTCGATCCACTCCACCGCGGCCTTGCGCTCCGCCTCACTGGCCTTGACGCTGACCGCGGCCAGGGTGCCGCCGCCCAGCACTCCGGCATCGGTTCCCTCCAGCGGGAGCACGCTCAAACCGTATTCGCTGGGCTCGATCTCGTTCTGCGCCACCAGGTTCTCGTAGGTGGTGCCGCCGGTGACGTACATGCCGATCTTGCCCGCGGCGAACGCCTGGTTGATCGAGTTCCAGTCGTAGCCGAAGTTCGAGCCCATCGAGTTGTCTTCCCAGCGCATCGACCTGATCAGGTTCAGCGCCTGCTTCGCACCCGGGTTGTCGATCGTGGCCTTCTGCTTCTCGCCCTCGGCCTGGCTCATCCGGCCGCCCATCGCATACGCCTCGGTGGAAAGGATCCAGCCGCCGGTGTTGCCCTTGGTCATCACCGAGTAGCCGGCCTGGCCAGTCCGGTCGGCGATCTGCTTTGCCGCGGAACGGATCTCGCTCCAGGACGTGGGCGGCTGGTCGGGGTCGAGCCCGGCCTCCTCGAACAGCGCGCGGTTGTAGTGCAGGGCCTGGCCGTACGCGGCGGTCGGCAGCATCGAGATCTTGCCGTCCTCGCTCTGCCCGGCCGCGATCACCGTTTCGTTGAACTGGCCCGCGTAGGGCAGTTCGGCGACTTCTTCGCTGATGTCGGCCACCTGGCGGCGGGCGATCAGGGTGCGCCCGTCGGTGAACGGCACGGTGAACACGTCGGGCAGGGTGCCGCCGGCCAGCTTCGCGGCGAAGGTAGGCCCGGTCCAGGTGTATTCCTCGCGGACCACCTCGATGTTCGGATGGGTTTTCTTGAACGAGGCGATCTGCTGGTCGAAGGAGGCGATCGCCTCGGGGGTGAGGCCGGCGTCGCTGGCCACCGTGATCGAAACCTTGCCGCCGGCTGCCTCGTCACCTTCGGAGTCGCTGCCGCAGGCGGACAGCAGACCGATTCCGGCCAGCCCGGCGAAGGTCAGGGCTGCCGTTGCGCGGATGGACAACATTGTCGCTCCTCGGTTTTCGGTTACGATTGGCGTTCCGGTAGATGCAGCCAGGCTGCGGTGTCGGGGGGCAGGACCGGCTCGTGCTCGTTGAGGGTGTCGCTGGCCAGAAGCACCTGCGCGGTATCGGGCAGGGGTACCGGCTCGACGCCGAGATTCACCAGGCAGGCAAAGGTTTCCGAGCGGGTGAAGGCAATGACGTGCTCGGTCGAGGGAATCCAGTTGAAGACGTGGTGGCTCAGGAGGTTTCTGCGGATCCGCAGCGCGCTTCGGTACAGGTTCAGCATCGAACCTTGGTCTTGTTGCTGGGTCTGCACGCTGAGATCGGCCCAGCCGGCCGGCTGGGGCAGCCATGGTTCTTGGTCGGCTTGATCAGGACTGAATCCGGCACTGGCGTTGGTTTTTGACCACGGCAGCGGTACCCGGCAACCGTCCCGGCCGGGATCCACGCCGTTGCTGCGGAAGTGCATCGGGTCCTGGAGCTTTTCCAGCGGGATGTCTTCGACCTCGGGCAGACCAAGTTCGTCGCCCTGGTAGATGTAGAGGCAGCCAGGCAGGGCGGCGACCAGCAGTGCCGCGGCGCGGGCCCGGCGGGTGCCGAGTTCCTGGTCCGACGGGGTGCCGAAGCGCTTGGCGGTGAAGGCGAACGACGAGTCGGCCCGGCCGTACCGGGTCACCGGGCGAGTCACGTCGTGGTTGGAAAGTACCCAGGTGGCAGGGGCGTTGACCGGCTCGTGAGCGGCGAGCGTGGCCTCGATCGAGGCCCGGAGCTCCTTGGCCTCCCAGGGCCGGGCCATGAAGTCGAAGTTGAAGGCGGTGTGCATCTCGTCGGGGCGCAGGTAGCGGGCGAACCGCTGGGCGTCCTCCAGCCACAGCTCGCCGACCAGGATGCGCTCGCCCGGGTAGGCGTCGGTCACCGCGCGCCATCCTCGGTAGATGTCGTGCAGTTCGTCCCGGTCGATGAACGGGTGCTCCCCCGGTTCCGGCCGGGCCGGCACCTCGGGCAGTGCCGGGTCCTTCACCGGCATCGCCGCCGAGTCGATCCGGACGCCGGCCACGCCACGGTCCAACCAGAACCGCAGGATCTCCTCGTGTTCGGCCCTGACCTGCAGGTTCGTCCAGTTCAGGTCGGGCTGCTGCGGGGTGAACAGGTGCAGGTACCACTCCCCCGGTGTGCCGTCCGGGTTGGTCGTACGGGTCCAGGTGTCGCCGGAGAAGCTGGACACCCAGCCGGTCGGCATCTCGTCGCCGTTCTCGCCCCGGCCGGGGTGGAACCAGAATCGCTCGCGGGCCGGGTCTCCGGGCGGTGCTGCCAAGGCCTCCCGAAACCAGGGGTGCGCCTCGGAGACATGGTTGGGCACCACGTCCACAATGGTTTTCAGGCCCAGTCGTCCCGCCTCGGCGATCAGCTGCTCGGCCTGCTCGATCGTTCCGAAAACCGGCTCGATCGAACGGTAGTCGGCCACGTCGTACCCACCGTCGGCCATCGGCGTCGGGTACCAGGGAGTGAACCAGATCGCGTCCGCGCCCAGGTCGGCCAGGTAGCGCAGCCGGGCCCGCACACCCTCCAGATCGCCCACGCCGTCGCCGTTCGAGTCGGCGAAACTACGCACGTAGACCTGGTAGATGACGGCGTTGCGCCACCAGCTCGACATTATTTGTCCCACTTCCTGCGGATTGCGGCCCGAGGGTGCGATCACCGTAAGGTCGCCCACAGTCTTTTGCAATAGCCGAATCTTTTGACGCAAGAGTGCGACAAATTTGCGAAGAACGACGTTGTTTTGCGTCAACGTTGTCCTGGTTGCCGAGCGTCAGCGCCCCGGGAGCAAGCCTGGAAGACCGGTGTGCCCGAGCCGGAAGTAGGGCTGAGGTTCAGCCGCGCGGGACGGCGCCGGTGGAGGAGCGCACCACCAGCTCGGGCTCGAAGAGCAGCTCCCGATCCATCGTCATCCCGCCGTCGATCTGGTTGAGCAGCAGGGTCAGGGCGGCCCGGCCCATCGACTCGATCGGCTGGCGCACCGTGCTCAGCGGCGGGTCGGTGCAGTTCATCAGGAACGAGTCGTCGAAGCCCACCACCGAGAAGTCCCGGGGCACGCTGAGGCCGGCCCGCCGCACCGCCTTGACCCCACCCAGTGCCAGGACATCGCTGGCGAAAATGGCTGCCGTGGCTTGACGTTCGATCAGCAGCGAGGTGGCCAGCTGACCGCCCTCGACGGTGAACATGGTGTGCTCGACCAGCTCGGGACCGGGTAGTCCGGCCCCGGCCGCCAGCTTGCCGAACGCCTCGTTCTTACGCCGTGAGGGCACGTGGTCGGGTGGGCCGAGCACCAGGCCGATGCGTTCGTGGCCCAGCGAGCGTAGGTGGGCGAAGGCCAGCTCGACGGCCGCGGCATCATCGGTTGAGACCGTGGCAAAGTCAAGGCCTTCCACCGCAGCGTTCATCAGAACCACCGGAATGCCGCGGTTCTCGAGCTGGGTGAAATGGTCGTGCGCCGCGTCGGCCTCACTGGAGGCGCCGCCGAAGAACACCACCCCGGAAACCTGCTTCTCCAGCAGCATCTCGACGTAGGCCGGCTCGCTCATGCCACCCGCCGAGCAGGTGCACAGCACCGGGGTGAGCCCGCGATGCACGATGCCGCCGGCCAGAACCTCGGCGAAGGCAGGGAAAATCGGGTTCTGCAGCTCGGGCAGGATCAGCCCGACCAGGCGGGCCCGGTCGCCCCGCAGCTGGGTCGGCCGCTCGTAACCCAGGATGTCGAGTGCGGCCAGGACCGAGCGGCGGGTGGCCTCGCTGACGCCGGGGCGACCGTTCAGCACCCGGCTGACCGTGGCCTCGCTGACGCCGACCTTCTTGGCCACCTCAGCAAGTCTTCGGGTCACGGAAGAAGAGTACGCCTTTGCGCAAGCTACTTGCATTGCTTGCGCAAGACGGTTGGCACGGCTCCCGCCGAAGGCCCGAAAAAGAGGCCCCCTCGGCAGCGCCTACTGGTTCTGCGCTGCGGGTTCTGGGGTCCGGCTGTTGGCCACGATGAGCACCACTACCCCGGCCACGATCAGCACGTCGCCGATGCTGAAGACGTTCGCGAAGGGCAGGCCTTCCGGGATCGCGAAGACATCTCCCAGCCAGGGCAGACGGGGGTTCTCCAGCACGCCCGAGTTCACGAAGCCCTCGCGGTGGTCCAGGCCCGCCGTTTCCACCGCCCAGCGCGAAGCCGGCAGCGTGCCCCCATTTACCGCGATCGTCACACCGTTCGCCATCGCCCCCAGCGTCACCAGGAGTACGCCCTTCACCGCCCGGTTGAGCCACAGAAAGATGCCGGCCAAGGCATAGGTGGCAACGTGCACCGACGCGGCCAAGGCGGTGGGGAGGTCGGGCAGGACGCTGATCACCAGGATCTGGAGCACCAGGGCCAGGGGAAGCAGCCACCAGGCCCGGATCCGGATCTGCCCCAACTGCTGAAAGCTGCCGCCGGTCAACGGAATGGCCAGGACCGCCAGCAGGGCGAGGACGCCCACGATCATGCGGGCTTCCCGGTCTGACGAGCCGGACGGGCGTGCCGGGACGACGAACTCGGCCGGGTTTTCGCGGCCGTGGTGGCCGGGGTGACCTTGGGGGGTCGGGCGGCCGAGGGAGCTGAGGTTGCCGGTGCCGCAGCGACGAGCTCGGAGGTGGTGGCCGGGGGTCTCAGGCGCAGGTCGACGATGGCGGCTTCGCGTTGGTCGGCGTCCCACCGGCGCAGCCAGTCGTCGAACTCGGGGGCGGGCAGCGGAGGCTGGGCGGTGAAGCCCTGGATCACGTCGCAGCCCAGGGTCTGCAGGTGGCGCCAGGTCTCGGCGTCCTCCACGCCTTCGGCCACCAGCCTCAGGCCCAGGTTGTGGCCCAGCTCGATGGTCGACTTCACGATGATCTGGTTGTTGTCGTCGCTGGTCATGCCGATGATGAAGCTCCGGTCGATCTTCAGCTCGTCCACCGACAGGCGCTTGAGGTAGGCCAGCGAGGAGTAGCCCGTGCCGTAGTCGTCTATCGCGATCTTCACCCCGCCGGCCCGGAGCATGGCCAGCACTGCGACCGCCCGGTGCGGGTCGGTCATCACCGTGTTCTCGGTGACCTCGAGAGTGAGCAGTGCGGGCGGCACCCGGTGGCGGGTGAGCATCTCGTTCACCTGCTCGGGCAGGCGCACGTCGGCCAGGTGGCGCACCGACAGGTTCACCGCCACGCCGAGCCAGCGCCCCTGGTCCAGCCAGACCCGGGCCTGCCGGATCGCCTGCTCCAGCACCACCAGGGTGAGCTGGGTGATCAGCTCGGCGGTCTCGGCGACCGG
The DNA here is from genome assembly GCF_021129305.1 of Kineosporia babensis. Lineage (GTDB taxonomy): Bacteria > Actinomycetota > Actinomycetes > Actinomycetales > Kineosporiaceae > Kineosporia > Kineosporia babensis. The sequence continues at coordinate 10,670 of NZ_JAJOMB010000017.1, forward strand.
GATGAACTTCTCGGCGCCGAGCAGGCCGCGCTCGGGGTGACGCCAGCGCACCAGGGCCTCGGCGCCGACCACCTGCCCGGTGTGGGTGTCGCACTTGGGCTGGTAGTAGACGGTGAGCTGGTCGGAGTCCGGCCGGCCGAGCGCATCGTGCAGTTCGGTGAGCAGGACCAGGCGTTCGGTGGTGTTCTCGTCCTTGCTCGGGTCGTAGACCGCCACCCCGCCGCCGTTGCCCTTGGCCAGGTACATCGCGATGTCGGCCTTGGCCAGCAGGTCGGCACTGCCCTGGGCGTGCTGCGGGGCCAGGGCGATGCCGATGCTGGCCCGCACCTCCAGGCGGACCCCGGCCACGCTGACCGGCTCGTCCAGGGTGGAGCCGAGCCGCTCGGCCAGGGCGATGGCCTGGGCCAGCGGGGGCTGCTCGCCGGCCGGAAGCTCGGTGAGCACGGCGAACTCGTCACCACCGAGCCGGGCCACGGTGACCTCGGCGGTCGCGGCCGAGCGCAGCCGGTGGCCGATGTCGCGGATCAGCGAGTCGCCGGCCTCGTGGCCCAGGGTGTCGTTGATCTCCTTGAAGTGGTCGAGGTCGATGAACATCACCGCGACCGGGTTCGCACCGGACGGCCGGGCGGCCAGGGTCTGGTCGAGCTGGAGCAGGAAGTACGAGCGGTTGGGCAGCTTGGTCAGCGGGTCGTGCCGGGCGCTGTCGCGGTGCTCGAGGGCGAGCCGGGAGATCGCCTGGACCGCGGCGATCGGGATCAGCAGCAACGGCAGCAGCCACAGGGAGAAGTCGGTGACCGCCAGGAAGACCGGGGCCATCGCCACCATCGGGCCGGCGGTGGTGAACTGCTGGCGCAGGTCGGCCCACAGCCGGGACAGCTGCAGCTGGCGGCCGGCCAGGGCGATGACGGTGACCACCAGGCCCATGTTCACCAGCAGGTAGACCAGTGAGGCGACCATCGCGGCGCCGACCTCGGAACTGGCGAAGTCTCGCGGGGTGAAGAACTCCTGGCCGGCGATCAGGCTGAAGGTCCCCCGCGCGGCGGCGGCCGAGATCACGTACTGGGCCAGGTTGAACACCGGCCGCGACCAGTGCTTGCCGCGTTTCACGTCGTCCACGACCAGGGGAATGGCCTGGGCCAGGACGACCAGGCCGAGCGGGGCGACGAAGATCAGGGCGAGGGTGAACGTGGTGGACAGCGTCAGGGCGGCCGCCCCGGCGTCGCGCAGGGCCACCTCGACCTGGACCATCTCACCGAGGACGACGCCGAGCACGAGCAGCACGATGACGAGCCGGTTGACCCCGTACGCCGTCGGCTGGACGAACAGGGCACCCAGCGACCAGGCCAGGAGAGGAAGGGCGACCAGGCAGACCGCCGTGACGAACAGGCCCAAGGGCGTGACCGGAGGGATCCGGGGCCGCAGCATCGCGGTGGATCCACTGACGGTCATGCCACCCTTCCTCCCCGGGCACCGCCCGGTTCCGGCTTACTCTCAGATCGACGGCACCGCGCCGATCGGACGGATGGACTGAGGACCGGCAGCCGCTGGTCTAGTGACCGATCACGTCCACTTGTAGGACGCGCCCACCAGCGTGGCGAGAGTGACGACAGAAGCCACGACACCTGCGGCCTTCACGTACGCCGTTGCCTTGAACTCGTTCATCGGACCCTCCTCGAACCCGACCAGACATGCCTGTCCGCGCTGGCCCGCGGGTCGAGGGCGAGGGAGGTCAGCGATGAACGATCCCGGCGGCTGTTCCAGCAACCGCACCACCGGCGCGGTCCACCTCGACTCGTCCATTATCGCCGCATTCGTCCCGAATTAGTACCGAGCGCGCGAGATCTGCCCGCCGATCCGGTTCGGGACGAAAAATCCGTCACACCTTTCTTACCGGACATCACTGGGCGCACACATCGGCATCAAGATGCGACCTGGATCACAAAAGAAACAGGGGATACGTACCTTTTGCACCCCGGAGAAGCCAAGTGCGCAGGCAGGCAGCCAAAGCGCAGCGGCGAGGCAGCTGAGAAATCCCGCACCGGAAAAGATCCGCCTCAGACTGCGCGGCTGCGGCCCTTGCCCATCGCGATCAGCCGGCACAGGAGGTAGATCGCAAACGAGATGGTGGTGACGTAGGGGCTGATCGGGACGCTGCTGCCCAGCGCCAGCAGGATTCCACCGATCATCGAAACGGTGGCGAAGCAGATGCTCAGCACGGTGGCGCCGAGCGTGGTGGAGGCCAGCCGGACCGCCGCGGCGCCGGGGGTGACCACGATGCTCAGCACCAGCAGCGCCCCCACCACCTGGACCGCCATCGCCACGACCAGGCCCAGCAGCAGCATGAACAGCAGTGCCAGCGGGCCCATCGGGATGCCCCGGGCCTGCGCCACCTCCGGGTCGGTGCTGGCGAACGAGAGCGGGCGCCAGATCAGCAGCATGACCACCGCGACGACCGCCGAGATCACCGCCAGCCAGGACAGGGCCGGCGTGTCGATCGCCACGATCTGCCCGGTGAGCAGGCCGAACTTGTTCGCCGCGCGGCCCTCGTACAGGGCCAGGAAGAGCACCCCGAGGCCCAGGCCGAACGGCATCAGCACGCCGATCCAGGAGTTGCGGTCGCGGGCCCGCACGCCGAGCAGGCCGATCAGCAGGGCCGCCAGTACCGAGCCGAGCAGCGAGCCGGCCACCACGTTCAGGCCGAGCAGCAGGAAGCCGGAGGCCCCGGCGAAGGAGAGCTCGCTGATCCCGTGCACCGCGAACGGCAGGTCCCGCATCACCACGAAGGTGCTGATCAGACCGCCGACGAGGCCCAGGATCAGACCGGCCAGCAGCGAGTTGTGCACCAGGGGCAGCAGCTCGCTGTAGTCGGTGAAGTTGAAGATCTTGTCCCAGCTCACGGTTCTTCCACCGGTTCCGACTGATGGGCCGGGTGGTCGGGGACACCGACGACGACCAGCTGGTCGCGCACCCGCAGCACGTCCACCGGGGACGAGTACAGCCGGGTGAGGGTCTCGGACGTCATCACCTCGTCCACCGGGCCGATGGTGAAGCGCTGCCCGGCCAGGTAGAGCACCCGGTCGACGTAGGGCAGCACCGGGTTGATCTCGTGGGTGACGAAGACGATGCCGGTCTCGTGCTCGCGCCGGCGCCGGTCGACCACGGCCGAGACCTCGCGCTGATGGTTCAGGTCGAGCGAGAGCAGCGGCTCGTCACACAGCAGCAGCCGCGGGTCGCAGACCAGGGCCTGGGCGATCCGCAGCAGCTGCTGCTGGCCGCCGGACAGGCGCGAGGCCGGGGCGTCAGCGAACCGGGTGGCTCCGACCTCGGCGAGCGCGGCGTCGATCCGCTCGCGGCGCTGGCGCCGGTTGAGCACCGGCAGGCCCCACTCGTGACCGTCGTAGCCGTAGCCGACCAGGTCGCGGGCCCGCACCGGGGTGAGTGGGTCGAAGCGCCGCTGCTGCGGCACGTAGCCCACTTCCCGCCGGGCGGCCTTCGGCGACTTGCCCAGCACCTCGATCGTGCCGGCCGACAGCGGCTGCAGGCCGAGCAGGGCGCGCAGCAGCGTGGTCTTGCCCGAGCCGTTGGCGCCCAGCACCGCGACGAACTCGCCCGGGTGCACGCTCAGGTCCAGGTCCTGCCAGAGCGGCCGGCCGGTCTCGAAGCCCAGCGCGGCGCCCTGGAGGCGGACCAGTTCGGTGCCGTGGTCTTTTTCGCTCATCATCCGAGCGCTGAGGTTACCGCCTCGACGTTGGCCTTCATCCAGGCCACGTAGGTCTGGCCCTCGGGCAGCGTCTCGGTGACCGCGACCGTGGGGACCTGGTCGGCCTTGGCCTGGGCCAGCACCTTCTCGGTCTCCGGGCTGGTGGTCTGGGCGTTGTAGACCAGAGCCTTGACGTCGCCGCTGGAGAAGATCTTCAGGGTGTCGTTGAGCACCGCGATGGGCAGGTCGTTGCCCTCTTCGATGGCCTCGCTGAAGCCCTCGGGGGTCTTGTTCTCCAGGCCCATGTGCTCGAGCAGGTACAGCGGCACCGGCTCGGTGATCGCCACGCCCTCACCCTTGTGCTCGGTGGCCACCGCGTCCTGCAGCTCGATCACGCCGTCCAGCTCGGTGTTGAAGGCCTTGGCGTTGGCGGTGAACTCGGCGGCCCGCTCCGGCAGCGCCTTGCCCAGGTCGGCCGCGATCTGGTCGGCGACCTTCTGCATGCTCTCCAGGTCGTACCAGACGTGCTCGTTGAACTCGCCGTGCTCGTGCTCGTGGGCGTGCTCTTCCTCCTCCGAGTGGGCCGCCTCGTCCTCGGCGTGCTCCTCCTCCTCGGCGTGCGACTCCTCCTCGGCGGACTCCAGCCCGGAGACCTCGACCGCGTTGATCACCGTGGGCGTGCCGCCGGCCGCCTCGATCAGCTTGTCCATGAACTCGTCGTAGTGACCGCCGTTCTCGATCACCAGGTCGGCCTTGGTGACCGCGAGCTGGGTGCGGGTGTCGGCCTCGTAGGAGTGCGGGTCCTGGGTGGCGCTGCTGATGATCGAGGTGACCTCTACCGCGTCGCCGCCGACCTGGGCCGCGATGTCGCCGTACACGTTGGTCACGGCCACCACGTTGAGCGCGTCCGCCGCCGAGGCGCCGGCGTCGCCGGAACCCTCCGAGCCGCTCCCGCAGGCCGCCAGCCCGAGCACCGCCACCGAGGCCGTGCCGAGCACCAGAGTCCGCCGCTTACCGTTCCACGCCATCGCCGACGCCGTCCTTCCAAGCCTGTTCACCTGGGACAAGGTTACTTGAGAATGATGCTCATAAGCGTTTTCAAGCTACCACGGAACCGAATGCAACTCGAACAGGCGAACGAGCGTCCTAGGTGAGACGATCTTCGAGGCTCGAGAACGCGAGCAATACCGACCAATCGGACCAGCAGACAGGTGAGGGTGGAGGGCGTCATGGCCAAGACCGGAACAACGTCCCAGGAGTCCAAGACCGATTCCGCCTCCTCCGGCACGCAGGAGCTACCGGCAGGTTCCACCACCACGGCCAGCCGGGCCGGTGCCCTGGAGCGCGCCAAGAACGCGGTCCGGCGCCCGGTGCGCGGCAAGGACGCGCCCGAGCCCCCCAGCAAGGGCGACAAGGGCGGCGACACGATCGTCTACCGCACCGCTCCCGAGCGCCGTCCGCGTTCCCGCGCGCTCACCTTCGCCCTGGTCATCGCGGTACTTATCGTCTCCGGGGCGCTGGCCCTGAACCTCACCACCGGGGCGCTGGACCGGCTGAACCCGTTCAAGGGGATGTTCGGCAGCACCGAGATCGACCGCTCCGGGCCCGCCGTGCTGCAGTCCATCCAGGACCTGGGCCAGTTCGAGGCGGCCAGCGGCTACTACGAGCTGGTGGTCGACGTGGAGAAGGACGTCAAGCCGGTGCCCTCGTTCCTGGCCGGGGAGCGCACGCTGTTCATCGCCGCCGGTTCGGTGGACAGCGGGGTCAACCTGAGCAACCTGGGTGATGGGGCCGTCGAGGTGAACGCGGACCGGACCCACGCCACGATCAATCTGCCGGCGCCCACGCTGAGCGCGCCCACGCTGGACTACGACCGCAGCTACGTCTACAGCCAGGACCGTGGCCTGTTCGACCGCGCGAAGGATGCCTTCAGCGACAACTCGGCCGAGACCCAGCAGCTGTACTCGCTGGCCTCGCAGCGGCTGGCCGAGGCCGCCGCGGAGACCGACGAACTGCGGGACCGGGCCGAGAAGAACACCCGGGCCATTCTCGAGGGCCTGCTCGAGCCGCTCGGATTCACCCAGGTCACGGTGAACTTCGCGGGGTAGTCCCAACCCCCGACCGATGGGGGACGTAGCTGCGCAACTTGCGCAGCTACGTCCCCCATTTGGTTTTGGTTGCTTGATCGTTCCGAACTTTCTCCCCCGGGGCGCGCATCTCACTTCCTGTACGGCCGGTTGCCACAAGCGATCGGCAACGTCTCACGGAGGGATCAATTCCGTGCGTAAGACTCTCGGAACGATGACAGCGGCGACTCTGCTGGGGGCGAGCGCGCTCACCCTGGGCAGCGCTTCGGTCGCCTCCGCCGCAGTGGCCGGCGACCCCACTGGTTCTACCGGTACCGAGGTGTGCGCCCCTAACGGCAACGAAGTGCCTCAGGGAGCCGCCTTCGCCGGCGCCGGGGATGTTGATGGCGACGGCGCGAACGACGAGGTCTGGGTGAGCGACAGCCTGAAGGGGATCCGTACCGCCAGCGGCGCCGTCTACTCCCAGCCCATCGCCAACGCCGGCGGCCCGGAGGTCGGGGTGCGGGTGCTGCACCTGAACCACGACGTGGTGGCGCTGATCGAGCAGGGGCGCAGCACCTACGTGACTGCCTTCGCCGACTGCGGCCTGGTGGACACCTACGACAAGGACGGCCAGCCGCTGCGGTACGACCGTGGGCTCTCCGACCCGTACCGGGATCTGGGATGCATCGGCGATGACGACTACAGCGAGCTGAACGAGCTGACCCTCGGCTACGACCTGAGCTTCAAGGACCAGCCGTGGTCGGTGGAGCAGACCGTCCTGGAGGTCACCGAGGACGGCACCGGGGCCACCGGCATCGACGGCTCGGTAAACCGCTACCCGACCGAGGAGCAGGCGCGGGCCGCCCTGGACGAACTGGCGGCGGGCAACACCTGCAGCACCGAGGTAGCCACCCTCGCCTAAAACAAATGGGGGACGTTGTGCGCAAGGCGCGCACAACGTCCCCCATTGGTGGTTTGCGGGGTCTTACTTCTGCCGCTGCTCGTACCCGACCAGCTTCACGCAGGTGGTCAGCGCGTAGACGGCCGCCTCGAGATCGCTCTGGCTCGGGAAGGTCGGGGCGATCCGGATGATCGAGTCGTCCGGGTCCTGGCCCAGCGGGTGGGTGGCACCGGCCGGAGTCAGCACCACGCCGATCTCCGCGGCCCGGGCGACGATCGCCGAGGCGGTGCCGGCCGGCACCTCCAGGGTGATGAAGTAGCCGCCCTTGGGCTCGGTCCAGGTGCCCAGGCCGGTGCCGCCGAGCTGCTCGGCCAGGATCCGCAGGGTGGCCTCGAACTTCGGCGCGATCACCGCCCGGTGCTTGTCCATGTGCGCCAGCACGCCCTCGGCGCTGCCCAGGAAGGTGGCGTGGCGCAGCTGGTTGATCTTGTCCGGGCCGATCGAGCGCTTGCCCAGGTTGCCCAGCCACCACTTGATGTTGGCCTCGGACGCCCCGAAGAAGCCGACGCCGGCCCCGGCCAGGGTGATCTTCGAGGTGGAACCGAAGACGAACACCCGGTCGGCGTTACCCGCGGCGGTGGCCAGCCCGAGCACGTCGGCGACCTCGACCCGCTCCTCGGTGAGGTGGTGCACCGCGTAGGCGTTGTCCCAGAAGATCCGGAAGTCCGGTGCGGCGGTGGGCATCTCGGCCAGCTGCCGGACGGTCTCGTCGGAGTAGGTGACCCCGGTGGGGTTGCTGTACTTCGGGATGCACCAGATGCCCTTGATCGAGGCGTCCTCGGCGACCAGTCGGCTGACCACGGCCATGTCCGGGCCGGTCTCGGTCATCGGCACCGGGATCATCTCGATGCCGAAGCGCTCGCAGATCGAGAAGTGCCGGTCGTAGCCGGGCACCGGGGCGAGGAACTTGATCGGGCCCTGGTCGACCCAGCGGGACTCGGCGCCGGGCAGCTTGCTGAGCAGGGCCTGGACGAACGCGTCGTGCATCAGCTCGAGGCTGGAGTTGCCGGCCGCGAGGAGCTGACCCACCGGGACGTTCAGCAGGTCGGCGAAGATCTGGCGCAGTTCGAGCAGACCGTTCAGGCCGCCGTAGTTGCGGGTGTCGGTGCCGTCGGCCGCCTTGAAGATCTGGGCGCCGGGCAGCGTGAGCAGGTCGTCGGCCAGGTCGAGCTGATCGGGCGACGGCTTACCCCGGGTGAGGTCGAGCTTCAGGCCGCGGCCGGCCAGTTCCGAATAGTCCTGGCGAGCGCTGTCGAGGAGCGCGGTGAGGTCCTGCGCGCCCAAGTCGGTGGTCATCGTCTCTCTCCCGGGGAGCTGCTGTGTGGCGTCTGCCGGTCACGACCCTACCGGCGCCCGGCGTTCTCCCCTCACGGATATCGCGCGCAGGACCATTTCGCCGGTCAGCGATTTGCTGTTACTGACCGGCGGTTTCGCAAGATTTACATCAGGCGGGCCAGGCCGCGAGAGCAGCCCGGGCCTCTTCCCACGCTCCGGCGAACAACTTTTCGTCGTGCTCGGCCTCGCCGGCGATCCGGCCGTGCAGCAGACCGAACGTAAATCCGTTCTCACCCGCCCCAAAGGCCCGCACCGCCAGATCGCGCAGCCATTCCCGCTGGACCACCCCGTCCTGGTGGTTGCCCAGAGTCTCGGTGATCGCCTCCATCGCCTTGGCGGCGTTCTTGGCGGGCTTGCCGATGGTCGGCTTGGCCGCCTCGGCGGCGTACCGGGCGCGCTTGGCCTTGATCCGGATCTCGTGCAGGTGGAAGTCGTGCTCCGGGCTGCCGACCGGCTCCGTGCCCAGGCCCTCGGCGTGCTCGCGAACCCGGCGGGCGGCCTTGCGGACCATCTTGCGCAGCTCGTCCTCGGCCGGGTTGCTGGCCCGCTCGCTGTACGGCGGGTCGGTGACGAAGGCTTCCAGGGCGTTGATCAGGGCCAGGTACCGGTCGCCGTCGAGTTCGGTGACGGCGCTCTTGTGGGCGGCCTTGTACTCGGCGTTCATCTCCAGCCGGATCCGCCGGGCGACCGGGCCGAGCACGAGCTCGGTGGGTAGTTCGGCGATGTCGGCCAGCAGCGCCTCGCGGATCACCTCGGCGTCGCGGACCGGGCCGAGCACGTCCGAGCCGAGCCACTTCAGCTCGTTGCGCAGCTCGGTGAGCGAATCCTCGGCGAACAGCGGCTTGAAGCTGGCCAGGGCGGTGCGCAGGCGGCGGGTGGCCACCCGCATCTGGTGCACCGCGTCCTCCTGGTTCAGGCGCACCCGCGGGTCCATGGCGGTGAGCTGGGCGAACTGCGCGCTCAGGTACTCGTGGGCGACGTCTCCGGCGGCGACCGGGGCGATCACCACGGTCTCCTGCGGCTGACGAACCCTGACCGCTTTCTTGCCCTTCTTCTTTTTGGGGGGCGTGGTCAGGAGCCCCTCCCCGGTCTCGACGACCGGGGCGGGCTCGGGGGTGCCCAGCCGTTCGCCCAGGGCGCGGCTGATCTTGGAGTGCACGTCAGAGGGGCGGGCACCGTGCTCGAGCAGCAGCTCGCGGGCCGCCTTGAGCAGGTCCAGGTCGCCCTCGACCAGCTCGACCTCGATCTCCCGCCAGGCCGTGGCCTCGGTCTCCTCGCCCAGGGCATGCGCGGTGACCAGGTCGTCGGCCACCTCGCCGAGCACGGTTCCGTCCTCGGCCCGCAGCTCGCGCACGGTGCGGGTGGTGGAGATCAGCGCCACCGGGGCCACCTCGGCCCCGCGCAGCTGCACCCGGACCAGGCCGAGCAGGGCGGCCGGGACGGTGCGGACGCTGCGGCCCAGCGGCTTGTGGATCTCCAGCCGGCTGTCCGCCTCGTCGCCCTTGATCGGCTGCTTCAGCTTCAGGTGCCAGCCCGCGTCCGTGCCGCCGGTACGCCGGCGCAACGTGGTGCCGGTGCGGATCAGCCGGAAGTCGGCGCTGTCCAGATAGGTGGCCTCGAGCTGTTGTTCCTCGCCCGCGCCGACGGTGGCCACGCCCGGCAGGACACTCAGGTCCGGGAGCGCGAAGTCAGGATCGGCGTCCAGTTTGATCTCGATCTCGTGATGCGTTCCGGCCGCCACTGATCTTCCCTTCCCATGTCTGCGTCTGCCCTGGTCCTCGCCCGATCGGCGAGATGGCAGGTACTGAATCGACCCCCCGGGCCGCCACCATAAACAACCAAGGTGAACAACTCTGCGTCATCTGTCAGACCTTGCCTGTTCAGATGGTGTTCACCAACGACAACGTGCGCCCAGCGGCCCCTGGTTCCGGATGGGACCACCGGTACGGACGGGGACGAACCCGCACATGCGGACCTTTCGGTTTCGTAGCAAGGTGTTGGACGTGGAGAACAAGGGGTGATCGCTGACTGCCTAGACTGGCGCGATGCCGATGACCGCCCGCTTTCCCACCACCTGCGCCCAGTGCTCGGGCCGGATCATGCCTGGCGAGGAGATCTCCAAAGCCGCTCAGCGCTGGGTGCACTCCACCTGTGCCACCGCGGCCAGCGAGAACGAGGCGTTGCTGCCCGGTCTGGACACGCCTTCGGCACCGGCCCGGACGGTGAAGAGCGGCAAGGCCCGCCGGCCCGACATGGCCGAGCCCGACGGTGCGCTGGAGGTCTGGACCGACGGTGCCTGCTCGGGCAACCCCGGTCCGGGGGGCTGGGCCTGGGCCACCAAGGACGGGCGCCAGGGCAGCGGGGGCGAGGCCAAGACCACCAACCAGCGCATGGAGGTCAGCGCCGCGCTGAAGGCGATCGAGGCCCTCGATGGCCCGCTGGTCGTGGTCAGCGACTCCACCTACGTCGTGAACTGTTTCCGCGACGAGTGGTGGAAGGGCTGGCTGGCCCGGGGCTGGGTGAACAGCCAGAAGAAGCCGGTGGCCAACCGGGACCTGTGGGAGCCGCTGATCGAGGCGTTCCGCGAGCGCGGCGACATCTCCTTCCGCTGGGTCAAGGGGCACTCCGGCGACGCCATGAACGACCTGGTCGATCAGCTCGCCGTGGAGGCCGGCAAAGCCCAGGTCTGACCGACCAGAGGGAGGCGCCAGAGCGTGTCGGGGATCTCGCTCGGACTTCAGAGCCCTTACGGGTACGACGGCGACGACCTGACCAGCCCGGCGCAGGCCGCGCGGGCCGGCGCCCTGGTGGACCAGCAGTGGGAGGACGAGCCGGACCTGCCGCTGGAGCTACGGGTGCACGGGGTGGCCGGCAGCACCGGCTCGGTGATGCTGGAGCATCCCAACGTGGTCAAGGTGGCCGGTAGCGACCCGACCGCGTTCTACCGGCGCTGGAGTCCGGACGGGGTGGCCCGGGCCTCGGTGCCCTGGCCGCTGGAGGCCTACGTCTGGGGCGGGCTGACCCGGCGGGCGCTGGCCTCGGCGTCCTGGCTGCTGCTCCTGCCGTTCATGCTCTACAACATCTCGTACTACATGCTTCCGGCCGGCCCGGCCAAGGGCCGGGCCCGGCGGCTGCGCAGCGTCCACGCACTGGCCCGGGTGGTGATCCGGCTGCTCGCCCTGGCCGCCACCGCCCAGTTCGTCGGCAGTCTGGTCACGCTCTTCCTGTCCACCGTCGCGTGGCAGAACGGGATCGCCCGGCTCGGCGTCTCCTGGTGGTGGCTGAGCTGGTACACCGAGGCCTCCACCGCCACCCGGATGTCTGTGGCCACGGTGGCGGTGGCCGTGATCATCGGGGGCCTCTGGTACGCGGGTGCCGCCACCGCCGGCCACTACGAAGCGTTCTGCTCCGGCCGCGGCAGCTACGCCCCGGGCGTGCAGGTGGACGGCGAGAACCGGCGCGACCGGCTGCCTTCCGGCCGGCTCACGCTGCGCGACCGCGGATTCTGGCGGGGTGCGGCCGCGGCCGCCCGACTACGCAACACCCACATCGCCGTCGCCTTCGCCACCATCTCGCTGGCCCTGGCCGGCTGCACCGAGAACTTCGGCCTCTGGCAGCAGATCCAGATCGCGGTTTCCGCAGTGATCCTGGCCGGGGCGGTGCTGCTGGCGGGCTTCGTCGCCGACCGGGACACCGTCGGCGGCAACGACGACACCGCCCGCTTCGCCACCGCGTTCAAGGCCCTGGCCTGGACTTCCGCGCTGGTGCTGGCGGCCTGGGTGGTGGCCTCGCCGTGGGTGATCGAGCAGGCCCCGATGAATCCGCTGCAGGCCCAGGACCCGCTGCGGCACGCCCCGCACGGCCTGCTCGGCGCCGTCACCATTCTCACCGTGGCCCAGTTCGGTCTTGCCGCAGTGCTTCTCGTGCTGGTGGCGGTGCTCTTGCGGCAATCGCGCGAGCCCAGCCAGCCCGGTTGGCAGCCGTTCCTGCGGGGGTACGCCTCGCCGGTGATCGCCCTGCTCGGGATCCTGCTGGGCGGGGTGCTGACCTCGGCGCTGAACCTTTCGGTGGCGCGGATTTTCGGCGAGCCCACCGGCCTGGCCCTGCACAAGGAGGACGTGGACTGGGACGGCACGATCCTGCTGCCGGACTCGATGTTCGCCTACTCGGCCGCCGCAGTGTTCAACCTGGTCCCGATGCTGATCATCGGCGGGCTGCTCTACCTGCGCTATCGCCAGCTGACCAAGCGGTTCCTGGGCGAGGCCGGGCCCGGACCGGGCCTGGACGGCGGACCGGACCCGGTGATCGAGTGGTACCCGCCGTCGGAGCAGGACGCCCCGCGCGAGGCGGTTCGCAAGGTGGCCAAGAACTGGGCGCTGGCCTCGCTGACCGACCACGTGGCCGGGGTGATCGCCGGGGTGACGGTGTGCTGGGCGCTCTTCTTCTGGGCCTTCGAGGCGTTCGCCATCACCCACACCACCCAGGCCTTCCCCGGTATCGCCGGAGTCGTTCCCACGCTCGGGGTTTTCATCGGCGGGCTGCTGGCAGCGTCGGGCGTGTGGTTGCTGCGGGCGCAGATCCGCTCGCCCAATGCCCGGAAGACCATCGGGATCATCTGGGACGTGGGCACTTTCTGGCCTCGGGCGGTGCATCCGCTGGCCCCGCCTTGTTACGCCGAGCAGGCGGTGCCCGAGCTGGTCGACCGGATCTGGGTGCTGACCGGAGCCCGCAAGGCCGAACGCCACACCACTCCGGTACCGGGCGAGGTGCCCGGCGCGATCCAGGTGATGCCCCGCCATGTGCTGCTGACCGGTTACAGCCAGGGCACCGTGATCAGTGTGGCGGTGGTGGCCCAGCTACCAGAGGACGTCCTTGGCCGGGTTTCGTTGCTGACTCTCGCCGCTCCTTTGCGGCGGCTTTACGGGCGGGCCTTTCCGGCCTACTTCGGCTACCAGGCAGCGCTGGCCCTGCGCGATCTGCTGAGCGACTCCGAACCGGGCCGGACGCCGACCACTGGGCAGGGGCTCCCGTCAGCCGAGCGCGAGCCGTCGGAGATCGAACCGGCGCCGGAGAATGTGAAGGCCCCGGAGCCACCCCGGCCTCGCTGGCGGAATGTGGTGCGGCGCAGCGACTACATCGGCGGCTGGGTGTTCGGCCTGCCCAAACCGTTGCAACGGCCTTCCGCCTGTGGAGAGGTCGACGTGATCAGTCTGGACCCACCGTCACTGGAGCCGGAGCACGGCGCGGTCTTGGCCCCGACGCATTTCCACTCCTCGTTCTGGCAGGACCCGGTAGTGATCATGCATGCCCGGGAACTGGCCGGGCGCTGAACTGAGCCGGGGCAGACCTGACCGCGAGAGTGCAGCGCCGGTACGGGCGGACCGGCGTCCCTCCTGTCACGCTCTCGCGGTCAGGTCCATGCCCTAAGCCTCGTCGCCTAAAGAGGCCCCTGAGCAGCAAAGATGCTCCAATCAGGCGTTTGCCTGAGGGCTCGGCATCCCCCGCGCGTCAAAAAGCGGAATGCGATTTCCGACAGCCGGTCAAATAATCGCCGCTAGGTAATTGCCTAACTACTTAGGGCGATAACTTTGGATGGATTCAGAGCGGCAGGCGATTGATCGGATGGTCACTCGTCCCCCACAGGTACTGCACCGCGTACGCCCGCCAAGGCTGCCAGGCCTCGGACCGCGCGGTCAGTGGACCAACCTTGTCCGGCAGCCCGAGCCGCCGCGTCGCCTGCCGAATCCCGAGATCGCCCGGAATGAACGCGTCCGGATCTCCCAGGGCCCGCATGGCGATCGACTCCACCGTCCACGGCCCGAACCCGGGCAGGGCGTAGAGCTGCTCCCGCGTGGCGTTCCAGTCGCCCCCGATGCTCAAATCCAAGTCGCCCGCGTTGAGCGCATCGATCAACCCGAGCAGCGTCTGCCTGCGGGTATGCGGCATCGCCAGGGTTTCCGGATCCAGCCCGGCCAGATCCTGGCTGGTCGGGAACAGGTGAGTGAGGCCCCCGCCCGGATCCTCGATCGGCCGGCCGTGCGCCTGAACCAGCCGGGCCGCATGCGTGCGCGCCGCCGCCGTGGAGACCTGCTGCCCCAGCACCGCCCGAATGGCGAACTGCTCCGGCTCGGCAATCCGCGGCACCCGACGCCCGGGATTCTTGGCCACCAGCGGCGCCAGCACCTCATCCCGCGAGAGCTGCTCGTCCACGGCGACCGGGTCGGCATCCAGGTCGAGCAGCCAGCGGCAGCGACTGATCGCCGCGGTCAGGTCACGCAGGTCGGTCAGCCAGAGCTGGCAGGCGATGTGGTCGGGCCTCGGACTGAGCGCAGCAACGGCATGGCCACCAGGAAGATGAAAGGCGCAGCGATAAGCCCCATCACGCCATTCCTCGACTCCGGGAACGGCGGTGGCGGCCAGGTGCCCGAACAAGTTGTCGGGGCAGAGGGGCTGCCGGAAAGGAAGTTTCAGAGAGATGGAACCAGGGACGCTCGGCGCACCGAAGGCGCCAACGGAACCAAAGTGCTTCTCCAACCCTGCACCCGGCCCACGCTCTGCCACGCTGGACGACACCGCAGCAGCCGACCCCGCACCCCGGCGCGCCCTGCTGTCACCCGAGCCACTCTTCCCCGCGGCGGTCTTCCCCGCGACTGTCTCCCCCACAGCTGTCTTTCCCGCAGCTGTCTTTTCCGCAGCTGTCTTTTCCGCAGCTGTCTCCCCTGCAGCCGTCCTTTCCACAGCCGCCCTTCCCACAGCCCTCCTTCCCACAGCCGGCCTTCCCACAGCCGCCTGACCCGAGCCAGCGTCTGGCCCGACCGCCCTTCCCACGCCCCTTCTTCCGGCGGGGGCCACGGGCTGGGCGGCGCCGCGGATGCCGGCCTTGGGCCTGGGAGCCGAGCGGAGTTCTCCCGGAGTCAGGGCGTAGACCTCGCGCACGGTCTCGTTGAACGAGCGCACGCTACTGAATCCGGCAGCCAGGGCGATCTCGGTGAAGGGCAGGTCTGTGCCCTCGATCAGGAGCCGGGCCGACTGAGCCCGCTGCATCCGGGCCAGGGCGAGCGGACCGGCGCCCACCTCGGCCATCAGATGCCGCTCGATCTGGCGCACGCTGTAGCCCAGCCGGGCGGCCAGGCCGGGCACTCCGCCGCGATCGACCACGCCGTCGGCGATCAGGCGCATCGCCCGGGACACCAAGTCGGCGCGGATGTTCCATTCCGGCGATCCGGGGGCGGCATTGGGGCGGCAGCGCTTGCAGGCCCGGAACCCGGCTCCGGCGGCGGCCGCGGCACTGGGGTAGAAGCGCATGTTCTTGGGCTTGGGCGGCACCACGGGACAGCTGGGGCGGCAGTAGATCCGGGTGGTCACTACGGCGGTCCAGAAGAAGCCGTCAAAACGCTCGTCTTTCGCCTGGACGATGCGTACGCAGCGCTCGGCGTCCTGGTACAGCGACGTCATGGCCCCTCCTGACTCCCGATGATGCTCCTCCCGTTCGCCGTTCACCCCTGGAATCGGCCGTTGACCTCGCCGAAACCGGGGTAGCCCTGCAACGCCTTCATCGTGCCGGTGGCCAGCAGCTCGCGGGTGGCCGCAACCGCCTGCCCGTACGCGGCCTCGGCCAGGGCGGTGCCGAGGCTGATCCGCACCACCCCGGTGGCGGCGAGCTCGGCGATGCTCGGCCCGGCCGGATCGGCGAGCACGCTGATCGGTAGGGCGGCCCGCGACACCAGCTCGGTCAGGGTGGGCACATCGACCAGGCCGGGCACGAACAGACAGGTGGCCCCGGCCCGCGCATAGGCCTCGGCGCGGCGCAACACCTCGTCGGCCCGGCCGGTGGGAGCACCGATGCCCAGCAGGTACCCGTCGGTGCGAGCGTTGATGACGAAGCTCTCGACCCCGGCCTGATCTGCCGCAGCCCGGGCCGCGGCCACTCGATCGGCTTGCTGCTCGACGGGGTAGAGGGTGCCGTCGGGCCGGGAATCCTCGAGGTTGACGCCGACCGCCCCGGCCTCGATCACGGCCCGAACCGTGCCCGCGACCTCTTCGGGCGCGGCCCCGTAACCGGCCTCGATGTCGGCCGTGACCGGCACCTCGACCACGGCGGCGATGCGAGCCACCACTGCGGCCACCTCGTCGCGGTTGAGGTGCTCACCGTCGGGCCGGCCCAGCGACCAGGCCACTGCGGCGCTGGATGTGGCAATCGCCGGGGCGCCGGCGGCGGCGATCAGCACCGCACTCGCCGCATCCCACGCGTTGGGCAACAGCACGGGGGTGCCGGCGCGGTGCAGTTCGGCGAACTCGCGGGCAATGCTCTGCGACGTCATGTTTCGAGGATCGCACCCACCTACGACAGTTTGGCGCGCCGCGAAGGGTCAGGTCGTTTTCCTGCGAAGCCGGATGGATGGCGCGGCCCTGGGGCACGGGTGGAGGGTCAGGGGCGCCCGCTGGAGGAGACCTGATTTGTGTACACCGAGTACACCCGGCACCAGAAGTACTCGATGTACACATTTGAGGCATGGCCGGGCTGGCCAGAGCAGAATGTAGTGCGGTGGCCACCAAGGTTCGCCGGGTTCCGACGTGGTGGCAACGAACGGGCGGAGCCCACCTGGTCAAGGTTCGTGGCCGCGGCACGAGATCGAGGGGCGATCAGGGGCCTCGTCCCTCGGGCGGGTCAAGCGGCGTGGTTCAAGAGTTGGTGGGGAGAGGCGCAGGAACTCAGACTTGGAAACGGATGAGAGGGCACAGTTCGGTGGGCGCAGTTCGGGTGAGCGCCAGCCATTGCCCGGTAGTGCGATGGCCACGAACGTTCACCGGGTGACCGGTTGCACGGGCCGGATCCGGTACCGGGTGAACTTGCGAGGGTGTGGTCCTTCGTCCTCTGCTGACCGCTCTGGTGCGGGGCCCTCTGCCTTGGCCACGGACGTCCCCCATTGGTTCTCGCCGGTGAGCGACGGGATGTGGACGGCTGACGGCCCCTGGCCGCGCAGGGCCTAATCTGGGGGCGTGGCCGCCGAACCGAAGTACCGCCGGATCGCAGCGGACCTGGCCGAACGGGTTCGCTCCGGGGACTTCGGCGCTGACGGTGCGCTACCTCCGCAGCGCACGCTGAGCGAGCAGTACGGCGTCACCCTGATGACGTTGCGCCAGGCCCTGCAGGTACTCCAGGACGAGGGGCTGATCGAGCAGCGGCCGGGGCGGGGCACCTTCGTGGTTCCGCCCGAGGTGGCCCACGACCAGGCGAATCTGCGCAGCCTGGCCGACGAGTTGCATGCTCAGGGGGTGCCGTTGCGCACCGAGGTGCTGGGCCGGCAGGTGCGCAAGCTGCCCAGGCCGGTGGCGGCCGAGCTCGGGCTGGAGGTGGACGAGCCCGCCCTGCGGCTGGAGCGGCTGCGCTCGGTGCGCGGAATTGCCTTGCTGCATCAGGTTTCCTGGGTGCCGCAGCCCTGGGCCGAGGCGGTCAAGGATGTCGACTTCGAGCTCACCCCGCTGTACGCGGCGATCGCCGAGGCCGGCGGCACCACTCCCGAACGGGCCGAAGAGGCGCTCACCGCCGAGGCGCTCAGTGCGCGGCTGGCCGGGCTGAACGCCACCGTCGAAGGCCGCCCGGCGCTGGTGATGCGCCGGACGACCTTCGACGGAACGGGCCGGGCCTACGTGGTGGACACCGCCACGATCCTCGACGAGCGGTTGCGGATCGTCACCGACCGCCGCACCTCAGAGGTCACGCACACCTGGCGTTTCGGTTAGTGCTCGATCGCCTTCTCGGCTCCCGCACCGGTCAGTGAGCGCACCTCCATCTCGGCGTACTTCTCCGCCGAGCCGACCTCCTTGCTGGTGATCGTGCCGAGCCAGCCCAGCAGGAAGCCGACCGGGATCGAGACGATGCCGGGGTTGTCAAGCGGGAACCAGTGGAAGTCGATGCCGGTGTCGGTGATCATCGACAGCGACGCGCCGTCCGGGCCGACCTTCCCGGAGACCACCGGGGAGAAGATGATCAGCACGATCGCCGTGGTCAGGCCGCCGTACATGCTCCACAGCGCGCCGCGGGTGTTGAACCGCTTCCAGAACAGCGAGTACAGGATGGTCGGCAGGTTGGCCGAGGCGGCCACCGCGAAGGCCAGGGCGACCAGGAAGGCCACGTTCTGGTCCTTGGCGAAGATCCCGCCGACGATCGCGACCAGGCCGATCACCACGGCGGTGATCCGGGCGACCCGGACCTCGTCGTCGGCCCGGACCTGGCCCTTCTTCAGCACGTTGGCGTAGATGTCGTGGGCGAAGGAGGCACTGGCGGTGATCGTCAGGCCGGCCACCACCGCCAGGATGGTGGCGAAGGCGACTGCGGCGATCACCCCGAGCAGGAGTTCCCCGCCGAGCTCGAAGGCCAGCAGCGGAGCCGCCGAGTTCGCCTTGCCCGGGGCCGCCATGATCTTGTCCGCCCCGACCAGCCAGGCCGCGCCGAAGCCGAGCACCAGGGTGAACAGGTAGAAGACGCCGATCAGCCAGATCGCCCAGACCACGCTGCGCCGGGCCTCTTTCGCGCTCGGCACGGTGTAGAAGCGCATCAGCACGTGCGGCAGGCCGGCGGTACCGAGCACCAGGGCCAGGCCGAGCGAGATGAAGTCCAGCTTGGTGGTGTCGGTCAGGCCGTAGCGCAGACCGGGCTCCAGCAGGGTCTGCCCGGCCGGCGAGACCGCGGCCGCGTCGCCCAGCAGCTCGGAGAAGTTCAGCCCGGCCCGGCTGAGCACCCAGATCGTCATCAGGCCGGCGCCCAGGATCAGCAGCACCGCCTTGATGATCTGCACCCAGGTGGTGCCCTTCATGCCGCCGATCAGCACGTAGACGATCATCAGCACGCCGACCACGGCGATCACCAGGTTCTGGACCCCCGAACCCTGCACGCCCAGAAGCAGATTCACCAGGCCACCGGCCCCGGCCATCTGGGCGAGCAGGTAGAAGAACGAGACGACCAGGGTGGAGATCGCGGCGGCGGTGCGCACCGGGCCCTGCTGCAGCCGGAAGCTGAGCACGTCGGCCATGGTGAAACGTCCGGTGTTGCGCAGCAGTTCGGCGACCAGCAGCAGGGCGACCAGCCAGGCCACCAGGAAGCCGATGGAGTACATGAAGCCGTCGTAGCCGACCGTGGCGATCGCCCCGGCGATGCCCAGGAAGCTGGCCGCGGAAAGGTAGTCACCGGCGATCGCGATGCCGTTCTGCCGCCCGGTGAAAGCACGTCCCCCGGCGTAGTAGTCGGCGGCGGTGCGGTTGTTGCGGGAGGCCCGCAGCACCACCGCGAGGGTGACCGCGACGAAGATCAGGAAGATGGTGATGTTGACGGCCGGGCTGCCGACATCGGTGCCGGTGGTGGCGGTTCGCAGGATCACTTCACCTCACCCCGTTCGATGTGCTCGCGCAGCTTGTCGGCGGTGGGGTCGAAGTTCTTGTCGGCCCACCGGGCGTAGGCCATGGTGATCGCGAAGGTCGAGACGAACTGCAGCAGACCGATGATCAGGCCGATGTTGACCTTGCCGATCACCTCGGTGCTCATGAAGTCGGGGGCGTAGGCGCTGAGCGCCACGTAGAGGAAGTACCAGACGAGGAACAGGCCGGTGAGCGGGAAGACGAACCGGCGGAACCGGGCGCGCAGGGCCTGGAACTCCTCGCTGTCCTGCACCTCCTGGTATCCGGTGCGCTGGGGTGGGACGTCGGACATCACAGCTCCTTCACTGGCCAGGGCCTGCGCCGTCGCAGGCCCGCAGGACGGACGGGCCCTACTGTGAGCCGGGTCACCCGCCGAGGAGTAGAGGTGAGCGCCGTCACTTCGATGGATGGCCGACGCCGGGCGACGTGCGGCGCCCGGGCGCACGGCGAGCGGCGGCAAACGCGGGACGAGCGGTTCAGCTGTCGCCGCGATTGAGGTCCAGCGACTCTGGCGCGTGCAGCCGCACCATGATCGTGCCCACCCCGGGCGTGCGGAACCGAGGTGTAGCCAGCGAGACCCCGACCATCACCGCGAAGGCCACCGGCATCGTCCAGGCGGCGGGCTGGCCGAGCAGAGCCGCCGGCCAGCCACCCTCCACCGCGCCGGAGACAGTCAGCGCAACCGCGACGCTGGCCAGCAGCCCGCCGGTGATCAGCCCGGCCAGTGCCCCGGTCCGGGTAAGCCCCCGCCACCAGATCCCCAGCACCAGTAGCGGGCAGAACGTGGACGCGGCCAGGGCGAAAGCGAGCGTGACGGTGTCGGCGAGGCCAGTACGCACGCCGAGCAGCGAGAGCGTGGCCGGGACCAGTACGGCCAGGCCGGCGCCCACCCGGAATCCGCTGACGCTGGCTCGCCATCGGCCGCGCAACAGGTCCTGGCTCAGTACCCCGGCCACGGACACGGTCAGGCCGCTGGACGTGGACAGGAACGCGGCGAACGCCCCGGCGGTGAGCAGGGCCGCGGCCAGATCGCCCCAGGGTTCGCCGAGCATCCGACCGGGCAGCAGGAGCATCATCGCGTCGTTGGAGTCCGCGGAGTTGAGCAGGTCGCCCGCATAGACCCGGCCCAGCGCGGCGTACAGCGGCGGGAACAGGTAGAAGGTACCGAGCAGGGCGATCACGGTGAGCACGGTGCGGCGGGCCGCCTGGCCGTCGGGGTTGGTGTAGAGCCGGACCAGCACGTGCGGCAGGCCCATGGTGCCGAAGAGCAGGGCCAGGAGCAGCGAATAGGTGCGGTAGAGCGGGTGGTCGTCGCCGTCGCCGCTGAGCGGGGAGACCCAGGCCTCACCGGCCACCGCGGCCGGACTGGGGGCGCCGTCGTGGTGCCAGACGATGAGCAGAAGGACGATCGGCAGGGCGATCGCGGTGAGTTTCAGCCAGTACTGGAAGGCTTGCACGAAGGTCACCGAGCGCATCCCGCCGGCGGTCACGTTGGCCACCACCACGAGCACCGCGATCGCCGTGCCGACCCAGCCCGGGGCACCGGTGGCGGTGCGCAGGGCCAGTCCGGCGCCGACGAACTGGGGCAGCAGGTAGAGCCAGCCGATGCCGACCACCAGCACGGCTGTGGTGCGGCGGACGGCGGCCGAACGCAGCCGGATCTCGGCGAAGTCCGGCAGGGTGTAGGCCCCGCTACGGCGCAGGGGTGCCGCCACCAGGGCCAGGAGCACCACGTAGCCGGCGGTGTAGCCGATCGAGTACCAGAGCATGTCGCTGCCGGTCGCGAAGATCAGCCCGGCGACCCCGAGAAAGCTTGCCCCGGAGATGTACTCGCCGCCGATCGCCGAGGCGTTCCAGCGCGGGCTGACCATCCGCGAGGCCACGTAGAAGTCGCTGGTGGTGCGGGACAGGCGAAGGCCGAGCGCGCCGACCCCGAGGGTTGCGGCACACACCACCAGCACTGCGATCCAGGCGCTCACCTACGGTGCAGGATCTCGGTGAAGTCCCGTTCGGCCCGCTCCACCGCGCGCACGTGCCACCAGGCCGCCGCCCACAGCAGCGGGAACACCGCCACGCCGAGGACCAGCCAGGCCACCGTCACCGGCCCCACCTGGTAGCCGGCCACCCCGGGCAGCAGCAGGAACAGCAACGGCAGGCTGCCCAGCCCGAGCAGCACCGCGGCCAGAACCGCCAGGGCCGGGCGCAACTGGGAGCGCAGCAGGGCGTTCAGGTAGACCTCGCCGACCTCGGTCTGCTCGTCGATCTCGCGGGTGGCCGGGCGCACCTCGGGGCGGGGGCTGGCCGACATCCGCGGGCTGGTCACCCGCACCCGCGGCGGGGTGCTCATCGCCGGTCCCGGTGGATCAGCAGGTCTTTCACCTGCCGGGTGTGCCGCCGGCTGACGGTCAGGGTGTGGCTGCCGAGCCGGACGTGGAACCGCCCGCCGTCCATCAGCAGCTCGCTCACGTGCCGCACGCTGATCAGGGTGCTGCGGTGGATCCGGACGAAACCGGCGGCCGCCCAGCGCTCCTCGAGCGTGCTCAGCGGTACCCGGATGAGGTGGCTGCCGGAGGCGGTGTGCAGCCGGGCGTAGTCTCCCGCGGCCTCGACGAACAGCACGCTCGAACGCCGCACGAACCGGGTCACCCCGCCGAGCTCGACCGCGATGTCCTCGTCGGACTCGAGGGCGGGCCGGGACGGCTCGGCCTGGGCCTGGACCGCCCGGCGCACGGCCTCGGCCAGGCGCTGGGCCCGCACCGGCTTGAGCACGTAGTCGACCGCCTGGACGTCGAACGCCTGCACCGCGTGCTGCTCGTAGGCGGTGACGAAGACCAGCTGCGGCCGGGAGGCGAACCGGGCCAGCACCCGGGCCAGGTCCAGGCCGTCCAGGCCGGGCATCGAGATGTCGCAGAACAGCACGTCCACCTGCTCGCTCTCGAGCACGCGCAGGGCCTGGGCGCCGCTGTCGGCGGTGAGCACCCGGCCGATCCGCTCGTCCGAGCCGAGGAGCCAGGCCAGCTCGGAGCGGGCCGGGGACTCGTCGTCCACGACCAGGGCCCGCAGGGGCGTCATCGCCATGCCGGAAGCCTAGGGCGCGGGCGGCCCCGCGTGAACTCCCGGAGCATACTTGGGCACCCGAAAGCTCACCTTTGTCCCGGCCCCCTCGGCCGTTTCCACCACCAGGCCGAAGCGGTCGCCGAAGACCTGCCGCAGCCGGGCGTCCACGTTGCCCAGGCCGACCGACTCGGACTCGGTGCCCCGGGCCTGACCGGCCAGGATCTTCTCGATCAGGGCGGGGTCGGCGCCCACCCCGTCGTCCTCCACCCAGATCAGCGCCTCGGCCCCGGAGTCGGCCGCGCCCAGCGTGATCAGCCCGCCGCCCTCCTTGGCCTGCAGGCCGTGCCGGACCGCGTTCTCGACCAGCGGCTGCACCGAGAGGTAGGGCACGGCCACCGGCAGCACCTCGGGCGCCACCCGCAGCCGGACCCGCAGCCGGTCGCCGAACCGGGCCTGCTCCAGCACCAGGTAGCGCTCGATGTTGCGCAGCTCGTCGGCCAGCGTGGTGAACTCCCCGCCGCGGCGGAAGGCGTAGCGGGTGAAGTCGGCGAACTCCAGCAGCAGCTCGCGGGCCCGTTCCGGGTCGGTGCGCACGAACGAGGCGATGGCGGCCAGCGAGTTGTAGACGAAGTGCGGGCTGATCTGGGCCCGCAGCGCGCGCACCTCGGCCTCGATCGCCCGGGTGCGGGAGCGGTCCAGCTCGGCCAGCTCGATCTGGGTGGAGACCCACATGGCCACCTCACCGGTGGCCCGGACCAGCGCCGCGCTGGCCTGCCCGCCGTACGCGATGAGCGCCCCCACAACGGTGTCGCCGCTGGTCAGCGGGGCGACCACGGCGCTGCGGAGCGGACAGTCGAGCACCCCGCAGGCCTCGTCACCGTCGATCTGGGCCGCGTCCAGCACGCTGGTGCGACCACTGGCGATCGCTCCGGCGGCGTGCCGCAGCGCCTGATGCTGGTGGTGCCCGCCCTCGCCGTCCCAGGCCAGCAATCGCGAGCCATCGGCGAGCGCCACCGCCGGCGTGCCCAGAAGTGTCCTCAAATGCCGGATCGCCCGCTGCGCACCCTCGGGAGTGAGCCCGTCCCGCAGCGGCGGCGCGGCCAGCGAGGCGGTATGCAACGTGTCGAAGGTTGCCCGTTCGGCCTCGGTGCCCAGGTCAGGGCTGCGCCGGAAGCGCCGGATCGCGACCGCGCAAAGCACCAGCACCACCAGCACGGCCAGGATCTCGACCGCGCGCATCCACCCGTCCTGTGCCACGGGGATGACGGTAATACCTGATCAAACCGCCTCGAGTGCTTCCCTGACCTGCCGGGCCAACCCAGTCACCTCGTCCACTGTTTGCCCTTCGAGCACGCGCCGCATCAGCGCGGCACCCATGACGACCCCGTCGGCGTGCCGCGCCGCCTCCACCGCGGTTTCCGGGCCGGAGATGCCGAACCCGAGCAGCACCGGACGGTCGGTGCAAGCCCGAACCCGGCCCGCCAGGTCGGCCGCCTGCTGTCCGAGCGACGTCCGCTCGCCGGTGGTTCCCATCACCGTGGATGCGTAGACGAAACCGCTGCCCACCTCGGCGATCTGCTTCAGTCGATCGTCGGGCGTGGAAGGCGCTGCCACCAAGACTGTTTCAATGTGATTGGTGCGGGCCGCCTTGATCAGAGGACCGGCTTCGTCGAGCGGCGTGTCGACGGGAATCAGACCAGAGACTCCTGATTCGGACAGGCGTCGGCAGAAGTCCTCATATCCATGGCGTTTGATCAGATTGCTGTAGGTCATGGCGATCAAGGGGACGTCCAGCTCGAGTTCCGCGATCGCGTGCAGGGCACGGGTGGTGGTCATCCCTCGCTCCAGCGCCCGCTGCGAGGCCTGCTGAATGGTCACGCCCTCGAGCATCGGATCGGAGAACGGCAGCCCGATCTCGATGGCATCGGCGCCGGCCTCGACCAGCGCGACGACCAGGTCGAGCCAGTCCGCCGAGACCCCGGCCGTGACGAACGGAACCAGCAGTTTGCGCTTCTGGGATCGCCTTTCGCGCAGATGGGCTTCCAATTGAGGACGATCGCCCGTGGCCGTTCGGGTCATTTGAGCAGCTCCCTCACCTGTGCAGCATCCTTGTCGCCGCGACCGGACAAGGTCAGAAGAACCGTTGAACCGCTGGGCAGTTCGCTGGTTCCGGCGGCCCGCAGCACCCAGGCCAGGGCGTGGCAGCTTTCCAGCGCAGCCAGAATTCCTTCGGTCTGCGCCAGTTTTCGCAGGGCGTGCAGCACCTCGTCATCGGTGGCCGATACGTAACGAGCACGGCCGGAATCAGCCAGGTGGGAATGCTCCGGACCGACGCCGGGATAGTCCAGACCCGCCGAGACCGAGTGCGCCTCGAGCACCTGGCCGTCGTCGTCCTGCAGCAGGTAGGAATCGAAACCGTGCAGGATGCCGGGAGAGCCGCTGCCGATCGCCGCACCGCCCGCCGCCTCTACCCCGACCAACTGGGCCGAGGTGTCGACGAACCCGGCGAAGGTACCGGCCGCGTTCGAGCCACCGCCCACGCAGGCCACCACCACGTCAGGCACTCCGGCCGGGAGCAACTCGGCGCACTGGCCGCGAGCCTCTTCCCCGATCACCCGCTGGAACTCGCGCACCATCCACGGGTACGGGTGCGGCCCCATCGTGGAACCGATGCAGTAGTGCGCAGTCTCGGACTGGCCGACCCAGTGCCGGAAGGCCTCGCTGGTGGCGTCGGCCAGGGTCTGCCCGCCGGTGGTGACCGGGACGACGGTGGCGCCGAGCAGTTCCATCCGGAACACGTTCAGCTCTTGACGCTCGACGTCCTTCGCCCCCATGAACACGGTGACGTCCAGA
Organism: Kineosporia babensis; assembly: GCF_021129305.1. Taxonomy (GTDB): domain Bacteria; phylum Actinomycetota; class Actinomycetes; order Actinomycetales; family Kineosporiaceae; genus Kineosporia; species Kineosporia babensis. The sequence continues at coordinate 36,060 of NZ_JAJOMB010000017.1, forward strand.
CCGAGCAACGCCCCTACCGTTGCAGTGGCCACGCCGTGCTGCCCGGCGCCCGTCTCGGCCAGCAGCCGGGTGCGGCCCATCCGCCGGGCCAGCAGCCCTTGCCCCAGAACATTATTGATCTTGTGCGATCCGGTGTGGGCCAGATCCTCGCGCTTGAGCAGCAGGTTCACCCCGAGCTCGGCGGACAGGCGGGTAGCCGGCGTGACCGGGGTGGGGCGCCCGGCGTAGAGCTTGAGCGTGCGGGCGAGTTCACCGCGGAACGCCGGATCCGCCCAGGCGGTGCGGAATTCCTGCTCGAGCGTGCGGCAGGCCGGGATCAGCGCCTCGGGCACGTAGCAGCCGCCGAAGGCGCCGAACCGTCCGTCGGCGGTGGGTTCGGCCATGGCAGATCGGGACGGGGACATGCCTCGACCGTATGAGTTCTAGAACTTTCCGTCAAGAGTTATAGAACTTAAGAACGGGCCCCAGATGGTGGCTAGGCAGGACGGGCGAGGCCGGGGCAGGCTTGGGTCACCGGAAACCAGAGCTTGACTGGGCCGTTCGGGGTCATCCCCGAGGCCGGGCTCAAGGTCAGTCCCGGGAAAACCGAAAGGTACGACGAAGAGCTACATCCCTTCGAGCGGCGGTGATCATCATGAGCGTCGTGCCCATTGCCAACCAGCACAGCGTGTTCAGCAGCTACGGTGCCGTACACATGCAACGCCAGCTGATCCCGTCCGCTGCGCTGCACTCCTCCGAACTCGGCATGGCCGCTCAGCAGGCGGCCGCCGCGATGGCGAACAAGGACTCGGTGCACCAGCAGCATTCGGTCGCGGCCACCAACACCGAGAACCGCTCGCACAAGTTCGACAAGCATGCTCCGCACAGCGGCTCGACGGCCGCGGGAGCGGGTGGGGCCGGCGGCTCCGGTACCCGCGATGCGGACGCTCCGGACACCGCCCGCAACCAGGCCCGGGCCGACCTGCCCTTGGGGGCCGAGGTCGACGTCTACCTCTAGAAGGCGATCGGGCAGACAAAGGTGCGTTCAGGTGTCCTTTGTCTGCCCGATTTTCTCTTGCCCTCAGCGGGTCAGTCGTTTGCGCACCTCTTGGCGGGCCTGGTTGAGCCGCGACTTGACCGTGCCCAGCGGCAGGTCCAGGCGGTTGGCGATCTCCTCGTACTCCAGATCGGCCAGATCCCGGTAGACGAAGGGCAGGATCAGCTGGGGGTGCGAGCTCTCCAGGGACTCCAGCGCCTCCAGCAGATCGATGCGTGACCCTGCGATCACGCTCGTGCGCCGAGGGTCAGGGCGGATCTGTTCCTCCACGGTGAGTGGCTGCTCGCCTGCTCTGCGTTTCAGGTCTCGGTAGGTCTGACGTGCGGCGTTCGTCACCACCACGTAGAGCCAGGTACGGAACGAACTGCGGCCCTCGAAGCTGCCGATCCGGCGGGCGACCTGAAGCAGGGCGTCCTGCGCGGCCTCTTCGGCGTCTTCCCGATGGGGCAGCATTTTTCCGGTCCGGCGCAGCACTTCCGGCTGGATCAGGGCGAGCAGATCGTTGAGAGCTGCATCGTCTCCGGCCGCGGCCGCCCTCGCCAAGGTATCGATCCGGTCACTACCGGGCGAAGCAGCGCCCTGAGGGGCGGCGGGCTCTTCGGGTACGTCGGTCATAGCGGCATGATGCTGCCATGCCTCTGCCCGAGCTGATCGGTCGATACCGGCCTGTCCGACGTCTGGGCTCCGGTGGTTTTGCCGTCGTGTGGCTGGCCCACGACGAATCCCTGGATGCCGAAGTCGCCGTCAAGGTCATGGCCGACAACTGGGCCGACCGCATGGACCTGCGGGAACGCTTCCTGGGCGAGGCCCGGATGCTGCGCCAGGCGGCCTCCCAGCGGATCGTCCAGGTGTTCGACATCGGGGAGCTGGAGGACGGCCGGCCCTACCTGGTGATGGAGTACGCGGACGCCGGAACTCTCGCCGATCGGGTCAAGGCCAACGGCGCGTACCCGCTGGCCGAGGCGCTGCGGGTGACCGCCGAGGTGGCCCGCGGGGTGGCCGAGCTGCACGACGCCGGAGTGGTGCACCGCGACCTCAAGCCCTCGAACGTGCTGGTCAAGTCCACCCGCGGTGGGGGTGAGCGGCTGCTCGTGGCCGACCTGGGGGTGGCCAAGAGCCTGGCCCAGGGCTCGGGCGTGACGATGTCGGTGGGCTCGGCCGGGTACATGGCGCCGGAGCAGATGGAGCCGCAGATCGGCGTGGACGTGCGGGCCGACGTGTACAGCCTCGGTGCGTTCGCGTTCTACCTGATGACCGCGCAGAAGCCGTACCTGCCGCTGGTGATGGCCGAGAAGATGCCGGCCGCGCTGCCCGACCCGGTGCTGGAGACCATGCTCTCGGCCCTCGAACGGGATCGGGAGATGCGCTGGCCGGACGCCGCCAGCCTGGCCGAGCGGTTCGATGAGCTGGCCGATCAGCTTCCGGACGACTTCTCGGTGTCCGCCGCCAGCTCGCCCACCGATGTCCAGACGCCGTACCCGAGTGCTCCGGTCGCGGCGGCGCCGGATCACAGCCCCACCCCGGACAGCCCGACGCCGGGCTGGACGTACGAGGGTGGCCAGAAGAAGCAGCCCGCTCTGCAGAACCAGGCGTTCGAGGCGACACGGGCTGCGCCCAGCCGCCCGACACCGATGCCTCAGCGCGCTGCCAGCCCTCAGTCGGCTCCACCCCAGCCTCAGTACTTCCAGGAGCCTCAGCCGGGCGCACAGGGCTTCCAGCAGGGTCCGGGCGATTACGGCCGCTCCGACTATCCGCAGCAGGGGCCCGGGCAGTACCAGGGCTACTCCCACGGCTACTCGCCGTCGGGGCAACAGCAGGGCTACTCGCCGAACCAGCCCAGTTATCCGCAGGGCCAGCCGGGCTATCCGCAGGGCGCCCAGCAGCCGCCCCGGCCTCCGGCCGAGTCGCTGTCCTCGCGGGGTGGCGCCCCACGAGGTGGTGTCTCACGGGGCGAGGGCCGCGGCCGCTGGATCGCGACGATGGTGGTCGTGGTGGCGCTGGCCGCCGCCACCGGCGTCGGCTCGGTGATGTTCTGGCAGAAGAACCGGAACCAGGACATCTCGGTCAGCACCGCCGACCAGTCCCTCAGGCTCACCGTGCCCAAGCAGTTCGGCCGGGAAGTGGTGGACAACGGCTGGAAGCCCACCTCGATCGGGCTGAAGGACGCCGAGGGTTCGGGGCTGCTCCTGGCCAACGATGTCGACGGCTGGTCCAAGCTGCAGCAGGACGTGGACGGCGTGTTCGTCGGCCTGAGCCCGCGGGAGAACCTGCCCAAGCGGGTCGCCGAGATCGAGCACGAGGACTGCACCAAGGCCTCGGCCGAGCAGTACACCGGGCCCGACTGGGAAGGTCAGCTGCAGACCTGGACGTCCTGCTCGGGCGGGCAGCGGGTGCTGTGGGAGATCAGCCTGAAGGCGGTCGACTCCGACCAGTGGGTCTACATGCAGGTGCGGCAGTCCGAGTACACCGTGGAACCGGCCGTGCTGATCGAGGGCCTGGAGCTGACCGGCAGCTGATCGGCGAACTTTTCGCCGGGCCCGGGCATCCAAGGATCGACACCGCCTCATTCCGGAAGAAGGACGCACCATGCACAGCTCGGGACGCCGCCGGCTGGCCGCCCTGACTCTGGCGCCGGCCCTGCTCGGCCTGGCCGCCTGCGGCAACGAAAGTGCGCTCGAGCCTGTGAGAAACGTCACGGCCGGACCGGCCGGGCTCAACCCGTCCGCCGGGCCCAGCGCCACGACGGAGCCGGCCTCGGGCGGCGAGGACGGGTGCGCCGACGACGGCGGCCAGGTTCCGTCCGGAGCCGGCGCGGCCGAGGTCGGCGATCTGGACGGTGACGGCGCCCCGGACGAGCTCTGGATGGTCCAGGACGGCGGGCAGAAACGGCTCGGCGTCCGCACCGCCTCCGGCAAGGTGATGTCGACCGCGTACGAGAGCACGGAACCGGCCAGCGCGGTGGCGAACCGGCTGGGCGACGGCACCGCGATCATCCTGCTGAACACCGGCCGCAGCGCAGCGCTGTACTCGGTGCTGGACTGCCAGATCGTGGCCACCGAGAACCAGACCGGCGAGCAGTACTCGTTCGACCTGGGCTTCGGCCAGTTCGGCACCGGGGTGGCCTGCCCCCTCTCCCCGGCCGACGACACGCTGTACCTGGCCGGGTACAAAGCCACGGACTCCGGCCGGGACGGCTACGAGAACATCGTCCGCACCCGGATCGACCTGAGCGAGGGCGGCAGCCGGGCCGACAACGGCACGGTGGCCGAGCTCGGCGAGTACTCCAGTTCCTCGGCCAGCGCCAAGATCGCGCACGCAGTCAGCTGCGGCGACTCCGGAACCGTGGAAGAGCCCGCCTAGGACAGGCCCTAATCCACCCGCTGCAGGTCGGCGAACCCGACGTTGCCCGCGTTCGCCGCGTCCTTCCAGGTGAAGGTCAGCTTGTCCGGGTCGCTGAGGTCCTGCAGCAGGGTGACCTCGCCCAGGGGCGCGCAGGTGCCGCTCTCATTGTCCGAATCCTTCACCGGGGCACTCAGATTGGCGGTATAGAGGCTGGCGCTGGTGATCGTGAGCTTGGACCGGCAGCCGAGCCCGGGCGCCTCCATGGTGCCCGGCTTCTTCTTGGCGCCCTTCAGGTCGAGCTGGACCGTCCAGGTGCTCACCGTGCCGGTGACCTGTGAAACCTCGCCCTCCCACTCGCCTTCCATGCCGTAGGGCAGAGTGTTGAGCGGCGCTACCTTCTGCGCGTCCTTGCTGTCTTCTTCCTTCTTTTCCTTCTTGTCGGAAGAACTGTCGGCGCAGTCGGAACCGTCGGCCCCGACATTGATCCGGCCGCCGCAGGACTCCGGATCGGCTGCCTTCCCGGAGCCGCTGTCGTCGTCGATCAGCGACGTGCTGTCGTTGTCCGGGTTGCTGACGCTGTCGCTGTTGGCCACGTTGTAGACGCCCGCACCCACGACCAGCGCGAACACGGCGACCGCGGTGAGCACTACGGCCCGGCCCCGGTTCGGCGGCGGCGTGGGCCGGTTCGGGCCCTGCCCCGGAATCCGGTTCGGGCCGCCACCGTTGCCTCCGCCCCACTGCTGCTGGTTCCAGCCGGTCGGGCGCGCGGGAGCACCGCTACCTACCCGCTGGGCCGGGCCGGGCATCGGCGGAGGGGGAGCGTTCCGAGGGCCGCCCTGGTTCGGCCGGTTCGCCGGCTGGCCCCAACCCTGCGGCTGATTCGGCGGCTGGTTCGGTGGGCCCCACTGCGGGCTCTGCGGCGGTTGGTAGGCAGCCGGCTGAGCGTTCTGGTTCCACCCCTGCGGCGCCGGGCGTGAAGGAGCCGGGTGTGAAGGAGCCGGGCGCGAACCCTGCTGCCCACCGAAACCGTGCGGGCCCGAACCGTGCTGCCCCGAGCCGTGTTGCGGGCCCCAGTGCGGCTGGGCCGGAGCCGGCGGCGGGTACTTCTGCGGCTGCGAGTACTGCCCGTTCTGCTGGACACCCTGCTCGCGACCGCCGTGCGTTCCCCAAGGCGGGACGTCTCCAGATGGAACGCTGGGGCTCACCGGCCCCGAGGTCCCGGTCGGCCGCCGGTCCTGCACCTGCGGCCGCTCGAGGCGGGTCTCGTCCAACGCCGGCGCCTGCTGCACCTGGGTGTAGCGGGCGTCCGGCCCCGCCGCGACCGTGCGCCCCTGCGGCTCGTAGCCCGAGGTCGGGCCGGTCGGCGATGCCTCCACCAACTGCGTGGCCTGGGCCAGCACCACCGTCGCGTCGGGCACGTCCGGCTGGTTCGGGCGGCCCAGCAGCATCGACAGCGCGTGCTGGGCGGTGGGCCTGCGCGACGCGTCCTTGTCCAGGCACTGCAGCAGCACGTTGCGCAGTTCGCCCGGCACGTCGCTGAGATCGGGGTGCTCGTTGGCGATCTTGGCGATCGCCGCCATCATGTGCTCGGCCTCGAACGGCGCCCGGCCGGTGGCCGCGAAGGCCATCACCGAACCCCAGGCGAACAGGTCGGTGGCCGGGCCCACCCGCTCGCCGCGCAACTGCTCCGGCGACATGTAGGCGGGCGTGCCGAACAGCTTGCTGACCTTGGTGGTGTCCTGCGAGAGGTCGCGCGCGATGCCGAAGTCGATGACCCGGGGGCCCTCCGGCGACATCATCACGTTGGCCGGCTTGAGGTCGCGGTGCACCACGCCGGCCTGGTGGATGGCGGCCAGGGCGGTGGCGGTGCCGATCGCCAGGCGCTGCAGCCGGGTGCCGGACATCGGGCCGCGCTCGCTGATGTACTGCTGCAGCGAGGGGCCTTCGATGAACTCGCTGATCACGTAGGGCGGCTGCGACTCCAGGTCGAAGTCGAGGATCTGCGCGGTGCAGAACGGGGCCACCCGCCGGGCGGCGGCCACCTCCTTGGCGAACTGCTCGCGCGAGCGTTCGTCCTCCACCCGCAGCATCTTGACCGCGACCAGTTCGTTGTCGGGAGAAAGGCCCAGGTAGACCACTCCCTGGCCACCGGCCCCGATGCGGCCGGTCAGGCGGTAGCCCGCCACCTGCGCAGGGTCGGCGGACAGCAGCGGGGCGACGTCAGGCACTGATTCAGTCTGCCACCCGGAGCGCACCGATCTGTAGCGATCGGGGGCAACCGTCCCTCTTGGACCGTCCAATCCGACTCTGGGTAGGCATTAGCGCACGGAAGGTCACTGGATCCGGAAGGTTCCGCCGCCGACGTTGCTCGCGTTGGAGTCGTCCTGCCAGGACAGCACCAGTTCACCGTCGCCGCTGCGGGTGAGCCGGACCGTGCTGCTGTCGGCGCAGCGGTCCCACAGATCGTCTTCCAGCTGGGTGGTCAGCACCACCGAATCCGCGCTGGACTCGTCGGGCCGGTAGTTCAGGGCGCCGCTGCAGCCCAGCTCCCGGATCTCGATCCGGCTTTCGCCGGCCCCCTCGGCCAGCGTGAGCTCGGCCTGCCACTCGCTCACCTGGCCGACCGGCTGAAACACGTCGCCGACCCAGGTGCCGGAGGTCCATTCGGGCAGACCAGCAACGGACGCGGTGGGCGCGGCCGTCTCGCCGGTGCCGGGGTATTCGGTGGTCGGCTCCGAACTAGGGACGCTCGACTCGCCGGGGGTGCCTTCGGTCCCGTCCCCGGGGTTCTCGCCGGGGCTTCCTTGATCGGCGCCGGTTTCGGTGGTGCGGGATCCGCCCTGGTCCAGGAAGGTGCGCAGGGCATAGGCGCCGCCACCCACGATGCCGCCGCCGATCAGCAGCACGGCCAGGATCGCTCCGGCCGAAGAACCCAGCCCCACGCCCCGGCGGCGGGGTTTGGGCACCGGCAGGCCGTTGGGCGGGGTTTCCGGCGTGCCGTACTCAGGCGAGTGCTCGGGCGAGGTCCAGGCCGGAACGACGCGTCTGGTGGTCGGGGTGTTCTGGCCTTCGTCCCCGCCAGTTCCAGCTTCCTGGTCAGGGCCGGCGTCGGGGTCGCGGCCAACTGGGGCATCAGGTCCGGTGGCAATGGCGGTGGCGGCCACCCGGCTGCCTTCGGCGAGCACCAGCGTCGGATCGGCCTGGTCGTGGGCGGGCTGAGGCCGGCCCAGGAGCATCGCCAGGGCCTGCTGGGCGCTCGGGCGCTGGGCAGCGTCCTTGTTCAGGCACAGTTTCAGCACTTCGGCCAGGGCGTCGGGCACCCCGTCGAGCGAAGGCTCCATCGTGGTGATCCGGTGCACCACGGCCATCATGTGCCCGGCCTCGAACGGTGCCCGGCCGGTGGCAGCGAACGCGATCACCGAGGCCCAGGCGAACATGTCGGTCTGCGGGCTGACCCGTTCGGAGCGGATCTGCTCCGGCGCCATGTAGGCCGGGGTGCCGAAAATCCGGCTGGTGACGGTGGTGTCGTGGGAAAGGTCGCGGGCGATGCCGAAGTCGATCACCCGCGGGCCCTCGGGCGAGATCATCACGTTGGCCGGCTTGAGGTCGCGGTGCACCACGCCTGCCTGGTGGATGGCGGCGAGTGCAGTGGCGGTGCCGATCGCCAGCCGCTGCAGCCGGGTGCCGGTGATCGGGCCGGTGTCGCGGACCAGTCGTTGCAGCGACGGCCCCTCGATGAACTCGCTCACCACATAAGGTGATTCGCCTTCGAGGTCGAAGGCGATGATCCGGGCCGTGCAGAACGGCGCAACCCGCCGGGCCGCCGAGACCTCCTTGGCGAACTGGAGCCGGGAACGCTCGTCCTCCAGTTTGAGCTGTTTCACCGCCACCCGGGCGCCGTCCGGGCCGACGCCGAGGAAGACCACGCCCTGTCCGCCCTGGCCGAGCCGTCGCAGGATGCGGTACCCGGAGACCTCGGCAGGGTCGCCGGTGCGCAACTTGCTTGCGTCAGGCATCCGGCCATACTGCCAGGCGGTCCTGATCACCAGGGAAAATCCTCCGACAGTGACATTTTCATCACCCTGAGTCAGTCAGGGTCACAGCGGGTGGAACTCAGGGACAGCCCTGATGCCGGTCCGCAATGCTCGGCTTACGCTGGCTGAGGGTCGATCGGCAGGGGGATTGCCGGGCCCGACGTGTGCAAAACCTGCGGAGGGGGCGGTGAGTGGTCAATGTTCCACGCCTGGCGCGGTATCCGGGAACTTGTTCTGCTGGGCGCCCTCTGGGGTGTGTACTCGCTCTCGCGGCTGCTGGCCTCGGCCGAACTGGAACCGGCTCTGGCCCGCGCACAGTCGGTCCTGGAGACCGAGCAGTTTCTCGGCCTGCACCACGAGCTGAGCTTCAACCATTTCGTCGCGGGCCACGAAGTGCTGGCCGTGGCCTCGAGCTATTACTACGCCGCGGCGCACTACCTGGTCACCGCGGCCGTGCTGGGGTTGCTCTGGTACCGCGGCCCGCAGATCTACCAGCAGGCCCGTAACGGCCTGGTCCTGGCCACCGTGATGGCCCTGGCCGCGTACATCACCATGCCCACCGCCCCGCCACGGTTCGTGCCCGGCTACCTCGACGTGCTCGCCGAGAACGCCGATCTGGGCTGGTGGGGCGCCGGGCACTCGCTGCCGGGCGAGATGGGGCAGCTCACCAACGAACTGGCGGCGATGCCCTCGATGCACGCCGGCTGGGCGCTCTGGGTGGCCCTGGCCGTCGCCCTGGTCACCCGGAATCCGTGGCTGCGCAGCCTGGGCTGGGCGCACGCGCTGCTGACCGGGCTGGTGGTGATCGGCACCGGCAACCACTGGACCCTGGACGTTCTCATCGGCTGGGCCGTGGTGAGCATCGCCTGGGCCCTGGCCAGCCGGCTGAGCGCACCCGCCGAGGCCGCCGTCGCGGCCCGACGATCGGCCGACGTGGCCGCCAAGAGCGTTGCCCGCTGAGCCTTCTCACCGCACCGGCCGACACCGTCGACCATTCGCGCCCCCGGCCGGCTGCGCCGCCGGCTGGCCACGCCACCAGCCGTTCTCGCGGTCAGTCGTTCTCGGTCAGTCGTTCTCGGACCGGGGCTGGTAACCGGCGGCGGTGAGGTCGGCCACCACCCGTTCGCAGTGGTCCGGGCCGCGGGTCTCCACCCACAGCGCCACCTCGACCTCGTTCACCGCGGTCCGGGTGCCGGTACGCACGTGCTCCACCTCCATCACGTTCGCGTCGGTGGTGGCCAGGCGCATCAGCAGCTGGGCCAGCGAGCCCGGGGTGTCCGGCACCCGGACCCGCAGCCGCAGGTAACGCCCGGCCGAGGCCAGGCCGTGCCGGATCAGGCGCATCAGCAGCAGCGGGTCCACGTTGCCGCCGGAAAGCACGGCCAGCGCGGGCGTCTCGATCTGCAGGTCGTCCTTCAGCAGGGCCGCCACGGCCACCGCCCCGGCCGGCTCGATCAGCAGCTTCTGCCGTTCCAGCATCAGCAGCAGGGCCCGCGAGATGGTCTCCTCGTCGACCGTGACCACCTCGTCGACCAGGCTCTCGACGATCGCGAAGGGCACGTCACCGGGCCGGCCCACGGCGATACCGTCGGCCATCGTGCTCATCGAGGGCAGCGACTCGGGCTTACCGGCGGCCAGCGAGGGAGGGTAGGCGGCAGCGGTCCTGGCCTGCACCCCGATCACCCGGATGTCCGGGCGGCGGGCCTTCAGCACGGTGGCCACGCCGGCCAGCAGCCCGCCACCCCCGGTGCTGATCAGCACTGTCTTCACGTCGGGCTGCTGCTCCAGCAGTTCCAGCGCGATCGTGCCCTGGCCGGCCACCACGTCGGGGTGGTCGAACGGATGGATCATCACTGCGCCGCTGGTGTCGGCGTGCTCCAGCGCGCTGGCCAGGCACTCGTCCACGGTGTTGCCGGCCAGCACCACCTCGGCGCCGTAGCCGCGGGTGGCGTCCAGCTTCGGCAACGGCGCCCCCACCGGCATGTACACCCGGGCGGGCACGCCGAGCAGCCGGGCGGCCAGAGCCACCCCCTGAGCGTGATTGCCGGCGCTGGCCGCGACCACGCCCCGCGCCTTCTCCGCCTCGGACAGCCGGGCCATCCGGGTGTAGGCGCCGCGGATCTTGAACGAGCCGGCCCGCTGCTGGTTCTCGCACTTCAGGTAGACCGGCCCGCCGCGGAGGTCGGAAAGCGCCCGGCTGCGCACCACGGGCGTGCGCCGGATCACCGGTTCCAGAAGCTCGGCGGCGGCCTGGACATCGGCGTCGGACACGGGCAGAACGCGGGCGGGAACGGACATGACCGAATCCTTGCACGCCCCGCCCGAGGTGGGGTTTTGCCCACCCCTGCCAGCCCGGTTTTCCCTACCCCCGCCGACGGCTCAGACCCCTCGAAGGGGCGCAAGGACGTCCGTAATTTCTTAGGTACCAGCAAGACCAAGTCGAGGGGGAACCACCAATGGACGCACCAGCTTTGGACGTTGCCGGGCTGAGCATGACCTACGGCAGCGGGCCGGGGGCAGTACGGGCACTGCGGGAGGTGGGCCTGCGGTTGCAGCGGGGAACGTTCACCGCGCTGATGGGCCCGTCCGGCTCCGGCAAGAGCACCTTCCTGAACTGCGCGGCGGGCCTGGAGCGGCCGGTCGCGGGCTCGATCACGATCGGCGGCCGTACCCTGCCCACCGACGAGGCGGAGGCCACGCTGTTCCGGCGCGAGCGGATCGGCATCGTGTTCCAGAACCTGAACCTGCTGCCTTACCTCAGCGCCCGGCAGAACGTGGAGCTGCCGCTGCGCCTGGCCGGGCACCAGGTTCCCCGCGACCTGGCTCGTGACCTGCTGGATCAGGTTGGACTGGTCGACCGCGTGAGCTCCCTGCCAGCCGAGATGTCCGGCGGTCAGCAGCAACGGGTGGCGATCGCCCGGGCTCTGGTCACCCGCCCGGACGTCCTGTTCGCCGACGAGCCGACGGGGGCGCTGGACAGCCGGACCGCCCGCAATGTGCTCGGTATCCTGCGCGGAGCGGCCGACCGGATGGGCCAGACCGTGGTGATGGTTACGCACGACCCCGTGGCCGCGGCCTACGCCGACCAAGTGGTGTTCCTGGCCGACGGCCGGATCGCCGGTCAGATGGTGAACCCGACCCCCGAGGCAGTGGCCTCCCAGATGACGCATCTGGACCAGCTCATTCCGGCGCTGTCCGGGGCAGGTGCGTGATGGGACGGGTTGCCCTGAGCTCGCTGCGCGCGCGGGCCACCACGTTCGGCGCGTACTTCCTGTCGGTGTTCTGCGGGGCCGTGCTGATCGGTGCCTTCGCCACCCTGAACAGCGCCGGGGCGGGGGACGTCTCCGACGCCGACGCCGAGCGGCTGCTCACCATGGGCTCGATCGTGGGCGGCTGGGGATCGGCGATCGTGCTGTTCTCGCTGGCCTCCACGCTCACCCTGATCGTCGCTCAGCGCACGGCCGAGACCTCGCTGCTGCGTTCGGTGGGGGCTACCCCCAAGCAGGTGCGGCGGCTCGTGCTCACTGAGTCGACCCTGGTCACCCTGCTGGCCGTGGTGCTGGCGGCCGGGCCCGCCTGGCTGATCGGCGAGGCGATCCTGGCCCTGCTGCGCAACGCCGAAATGCTTGCGGACGATGTGCGCGGGTACGGCCAGCCGGTCGCCTTGGCGATCACGGGGGTGGTGATCACCGTGGTCGCCTACCTGGCCGGGCGGATCGCCACCCGGCGGGTGACCCGGGCATCGGTGCGAGCCACTCAGCGCTCAGCCGCGATCGAGCCGCAGCGGATGAACCGCTGGCGACTGGCCGCGGGGCTGCTGCTGATCGTCGGCGGAGTGCACCTGGCGGTGATCACCATGACGGTGATGGCCGACGAGCCGGACCCGATCGCCCCGATGAGCACGGCCGGCCCGGCCGGGGTGCTGACCACGATCGGGATCGCCACGCTGTCGCCGTTGCTGCTGCGCTGGGCCGCGGCCGGATTCGGCTGGGTGCTGGCCCCGTTCGGGGTGAGCGGGCACCTGGCGCTGCACGACCTGCGGGCCCGGGCCCAGGTGCTGGGCACCGCCCTGGCCCCGATCACCATCTTCACCGGGATCAGCGCAGGCACCGCCTACCTGATCGCGATCGACAACCAGGCGAGCCTGGGCCAGGTGCGCACCCCGGAGGCCGAGGACGTACAGCTGCTCAACTTCGTGGTGGTCGGGATGATCGCCCTGTTCGCGGCCATCATGGTGGTGAACACCCTGGCGGCGGCCGTTTCCGCGCGGCGTCAGGAGTTCGGCCGGCAGCAGTTGGCCGGGGCCACTCGCCGTCAGGTCCAGCAGATGATGCTCCTGGAGGCGGGATTCCTGTCCGGCGCCGGGATCGTGCTTGGGGGGATCGGAGCGCTGCCCATGGCCTGCTCGTACAGCTGGGTCAGGCAGGACAGCCTGGTTCCCGACATGGGGCCCTGGTACTTCCTGGCGGTGGCGGTGATCGCGGCGGCGGTGACAATCGGGGCGAGCGTTTCGCTCACCCGTAAGGCGCTGGCGCCTCCGGCCCTGACCTTGGCTGCGGTCCAGGCCGTCTAGAGGTGTCAGACTTGGCCACCATGTGGGGCAAGCGCGGGTTGCGGAGGATTCCGCTGCTGCGCTTCGACGAGGCCGGTCTTCGGGACCGGGGGCGAATCTGGCTCCTGGAACTCGCCCACGTGTTCCTCGCGATTGCCTGTCTCCTGCTGTTCATCCTGATCGTGGTGGGCTGGCCGACCTCCACCGTCCTGGTCGGGTTGCTGCTGCTGCACCTCACGGTCCCCGCGGCAGCCGCACTCGGCCGGGCCCACCGTTCTCTGGCCGGTATGGCCCTCCAGCAGCCCGTGGAGGTGCCGGAGTACAAGCGCACCCGCACCACCGGCCTGGCCGCGGTGTGGGGCCGGCCGTGGACCTGGCTGCAGGATCCGCGGCGCTGGCTGGATCTGGCCTTCACCGCCTTCGCCTGCACCGGCGGCCTCGTCATCTCGGTGGCCGTGGTGGCGCTGCCCGGCCTGGCCATCACTCACATCGTCCTGGCGGCGGTGTTCCAGAGCTTCTGGTGGCTCCTGCCGCTCACGCTCGACCTGGCGCTTTGGTGGATCCTGACTCCCCTGCTGTCGATGGTCCGGGCGATCACCACCCTTGCCATGTACGGCAATTCGCTGGCGGCCCAGCTGGAACGCCGGGTGGCCGCGGTTTCCGAGTCCCGGGCCGAGTCGATCGACCACTCCGCCGCGGAGATCCGCCGGATCGAGCGGGATCTGCACGACGGCGCCCAGGCCCGGATCGTCTCCCTGGGGATGAACATCGGTCTGGCCGAAGAACTTCTGCACCGCGATCCGGAGGCCGCCGCGGCGCTGCTGGCCGAGGCCCGGAAGGCGACCACCGAGGCCCTGGAGGATCTGCGCGGCGTGGTCCGCAGCATTCATCCCCCGGTGCTGGCCGATCGTGGGCTGGGCGGTGCGGTCGAGGCCCTGGCGGTCCAGCTCTCCCTGCCGGTGAGCACGTCGATCACGCTGGAGCGGGCACTACCGGCGCCGGTCGAGACGGCGGTGTACTTCGCGGTGGCCGAGGCGCTGGCGAATGTGGTGAAACACGCGCAGGCGCAGCGGGCCTGGGTACGGCTGGGTTTCCAGGGGGGCTGGCTACGGGCCGAAATTGGGGACGATGGTGTGGGCGGAGCGGTGATCGGTGGGGGTAGCGGCCTGGCTGGGGTGGCGCGCCGGCTGCGAGCGTTCGACGGCACACTAGAGATCAGCAGCCCCGCCGGGGGGCCGACCCTGGTCGTCGTGGAGGTGCCGTGCGCGTCGTGATCGCCGAAGATCTGGCCTTGCTGAGGGACGGGCTGATCCGGCTCTTCGAGGCGCACGACTTCGAGGTGGTGGCGGCGGTGGACAACGCGCAGTCGCTGCTGCAGGCGCTGGACGCCAAGGAGGCCGACATCGCGGTGCTGGACGTGCGGCTGCCGCCGAGCTTCTCCAACGAGGGCCTGATGGCGGCGATCGAGATCCGGCGCCGTCGGCCGTCCTTCCCGGTGCTGGTGCTCAGCCAGTACGTCGAGCAGCTGTACGCCAAGGAACTGCTGGCCTCAGGCCAGGGTTCGATCGGTTACCTGCTGAAAGACCGGATCACCGACGTGCGTTCGTTCGTCGAGGCAGTGCAGCAGGTGGCCGCCGGGGGTACGGTGCTCGACCCGCAGGTGGTCTCCAGTCTCCTCACCCGGGTGCAGCGTGAGGCCCCGATGGAACGGCTGACCGAGCGCGAGCGCGAAGTGCTGGCGCTGATGGCTCAGGGCAGGTCCAACGCCGCGATCGCGGCCCGGCTGTTCGTGTCGGAGAAGGCCGTGGGCAAGCACACCAACAGCATCTTCACCAAGCTGGACCTGCCCCAGGCGACCGACGACAACCGCCGGGTACTGGCAGTTCTGGCTTACCTGCACCAGGACTGAGGTCTACTGGCTGCGCAGCGGCTTGAGGGTGTGGGAGAGCACCTCGAGCTCGACCAGCATCGCCTCGGCGCCGGCGCTCATCATCTCGTTGGGCTTGATCGTGCGCTCCTCGGTGAGGAACTGGGTGACGAACGGGATGTGCACGTTCGCTCCGGTCGGGAACAGCTTGAGCAGGGCCAGCACCGGCCGCAGGGTGGTCACCGCGCGCACCCCGGCCGACACGCCGCCGTAGCTGACCACGCCCACCGGCTTGTGCGCCCACTCGTGCACCAGGTAGTCGATGGCGTTCTTCAGCGGGGCGGTGTAGCCGGCGTTGTACTCCGGCATCACGAAGACGAACGCATCGGCCCGCTCCACCGTGGCGCTCCAGCGCTTGGTGTGCTCGTGCGTGTACTGCCGCAGCCGCGGGTGGTTGGGCTCGTCCATCATCGGCAGGTTCAGCTCGGCCAGGTCCACCAGCTCGACCGAGAATCCGGCGTGCTTGTCGGCCACCTGCTGGATCCACTGGGCGACCGGAAGACCGACCCGGCCGGGCCGGGTGCTGGCGACGACGATCTGCAGAACGGGCTTGGACATCGGGTTCCTCACGTGCGAAGCAGTTGCTTACGCGAAACACCGTATGCCTGTCACTGCCCGCCAGCGTGCGCAGGTAGCGGTTTGACCTGGGGAAGACGCTCTTTCAGCCGCAGCGCGGGCTTTTCCACCAGATACCAGGAGAAACCGGTCAGGCCGATCGTGAGACTCACCTCCAGCAGGTGCTGCACCGGGTGCGAGAAGCCGCGGCTCTGCACGGTCATGAAGACCGGGTAGTGGTACAGGTACAGCCCGTAGGACACCGCCCCGATCCCGACCAGGGGCTTCAGCGACAGCAGACGCACCATCGGCCCGTCGGTGCAGGTGGCCAGGTGGTGCACGACCATGGCGCTGAGCAGGGCCACCAACGGCAGGCGCCACTGGAAGGTGGAGGCCGCTTCGATGTACGAGGTGGCGAACAGTGCGGCCAGCCCGGCCACCCCGAGCCAGGCCACCGCCTCGGAGCGGCCCTTGCTGGAGAACAGCGTCTCCCGCCGGTCCAGCAGCGCCGCCAGCAGGCTGCCCAGCAGCAGGCCGTCGCAGTGCGAGGTGGTGGCGTAGTACATCCAGCTGCCGCCGTCGAAGTGCCAGGTGATCACCCGGGCCGCCACGATCACGGTGACCACCGCGGCCAGGGCCCGGGCCGGGGGCTGCCTCCGGCGGGCCAGCACCACGATCAGCACCGCCGGCCAGATCAGGTAGAACTGCTCCTCGATCGACAGCGACCAGGTGTGCGTCCAGATCCCGATGCTGCCGTCGACCCCCACGCTGGCCCAGTTGGCCACGTAGAACAGCACACTGGCCACGGCCGCGACCGGATTGACCGTGAGCTCGGCCTGCTCCCAGGTCAGGGCGAACGGCAGCGTCACGGCCAGCATGAACAGCAGGGCCGGCAGCAGCCGCAGCCCGCGGCGCAGGTAGAACGCCTTCAGGTCGATCCGCTCGGTCCGGGCCCACTCCCGCAGCAGCAGCGCGGTGATCAGGTAGCCGCTGATCACGAAGAAGACGTCCACCCCGAGGAAGCCACCGTGCGCGGCCGGCGAGGTGTGAAAAGCCATGACAGCCAGCACGGCGAAGGCGCGCAGACCGTCCAGCGCGGGGCGACGGGACATCTGATCCTCGGGGAGTAGACCAAGCGATCTTGGAGATTCTGTGTACTCCCCGAGGATCAGCCGCGGAACCCGTGACGACGACGTTTTCGCCGAGCGTCACGGATTCGGCCCAGTCACTGGTGCCGGCGGGTTACAGCCCCTTCGGCAGCTTGCCGTGGTGGATCACGGTCAGCCGCTGGGTAGGACGGGTCAGCGCCACGTACAGGTCGCTGGCCCCGCGGCGGGAGGCGGCGATGATCCCGACCGGGTCGACCACGGTGACCGCGTCGTACTCCAGGCCCTTCACGTCGTCCACGCTGAGCACCGAGACCCGGTCGGCCAGGGTGGCGTACTCCGGGGCGAGCAGCGACTTGCGCACCCGCTCGGAGACCTCGCCCAGGACCTCCTCCCGGGCCAGGATCACCGCGAACTGCCCACCGCCGAGCGCCGCTTCGTCGGCCGTGACCGCCTTGAGCACGGCCTCGGCCATCGCCCCGGGCTCCGCCGGGGTCTGCAGCACCGACGGCTCCCAGTCCCCCTCGCGGGCCGATTCGGGCAGCCGGACGCTGATGCCGGTGGCCGTGAGCATGGCGGCGGCCGGGCGCATGATCTTGGCCGGGGTGCGGTAGTTGACGGTCAACTCGGACACCCGCCAGCGGTCCTTGGCGATCGTGTCCAGGGCGCCGGCCCAGGTGCTGGCCCCGGCCGCGGAGCTGGTCTGGGCCAGGTCGCCGACCACCGTCATCGACCGGGAGGGCACCCGCCGGGCCAGCGTGCGCCACATCATCGGCGAGACCTCCTGGGCCTCGTCGACCACCACATGCCCGTACGTCCAGGTGCGGTCGTCGCGGGCCCGTTCGGACACGGTCAGGCTGCCGCCCGGGCCCTCGAACCGGTCGGCCAGCATGTCGGCGGTCATCATCGCCGAGGCCTCACCGGACATCTGCAGCACGCCCTGGGCGTAGCGCACCGCCTCGGCCCGCTCGGCCGCCGCCCGGGCGCGTTCCCGGGCCGCCTCGGCCGTGGCGGTGACGTCGGGACCGATCAGCTCGGCCACCTCGTCCAGCAGCGGCACGTCGGACTGGGTCCACGGGCTTCCGGCCGGCCGCTGCAACAGCCGGGCCTCGGCTTTGGCCAGCTTGCCCTCGGTGGCCGCGCGCAGCCGGGCCGGGGTGGAGAACAGCTTGTCCAGGAACGCCTCGGCCGACAGCGGCATCCAGCGCAGGTTGATCTCGCGCCGCACGTCGATGCTGTCGCGCAGCTCGGCGGCCAGCTCCAGCCGGGTCTCGGCGTCGTTCTCCAGACGGCGGCTGCGGGCCAGCTGGCCGGCCAGGTCGTCGAGCAGGTGCTTGACGAAGGTGGACCGAGCCTCGTTGTGCGGCCGGCCGGTCTGCCGGGCCCGCGAGCGCGCCTCGGCCACCGCGGCCGGGCGCAGCGTGATCTGGTCGCCGTCGAGGCTGATCGGCACCGGCTTGGGCAGCAGCAGCTGGCGCTGCCGGACCGCCTCGCGGATCACCCGGGCCATCCGCAGATCACCCTTGAGCATCGCCACGTTGGGCACGTCGGTGGCGTTGGCCTCCACCCCGGGGAAGATCTGGCTCGGGGTGGACAGCACGACGCCGGTCTCGCCCAGCGAGGGCAGCACCCGCTCGATGTAGCGCAGGAACACCGGGGACGGGCCGACCACCAGCACACCACTCTTGGCGATCCGCTCGCGGTGGGTGTAGAGCAGGTAGGCGGCCCGGTGCAGGGCCACCGCGGTCTTGCCGGTACCCGGGCCGCCCTGGACCACCAGCACGCCGGTCAGCGGGGCGCGGACGATCTGGTCCTGCTCGGACTGCAAGGTGGCCACGATGTCGCGCATCTTGCCGGTGCGGTGCTCGGTGAGAGCCGTCATCAGCGCGCCGTCACCGGTGACGGTGGTGAGGTCGGCCGCGTCCAGACCGGCGGCGTCGAGCAGCTCGTCGTCGATACCGGTGACCGTGCGGCCCCGGGTGGCCAGGTGCCGCCGGCGGGCCACGCCGCCCGGGGAGGCAGCGGTGGCCTGGTAGAAGGCGGCCGCGGCGGGGGCCCGCCAGTCGACCAGGAGCTGGTGCTGCCCCTCGTCCGAGAGCCCGATCCGGCCGACGTAGCGGCGCTCGCCGCCGCTCATGTCCAGTCGGCCGAAGGCCAGCCGGTCCTCGACCGCGTCGAGCTGGGCCAGCCGCTCGGTGTGCAGGGCGTCGAAGGCGTCCTTCTCGGCCCGGCCCGCCGGAGTGTTGGACGAGGACGCCCGGCGCACCTCGTCCAGAGTTTTCTGGGCCCGCGAACGGATGTCGTCGAGCCGGCTGTAGAGCTGGTCGAGATAGTCCTGCTCGTGCGCCACCTCGCGCTCGGTGGCTCCCTGCGGGCTGTCCGGGGCCGCGCCGGCCGCTTCGCTACTACTTGCCGCGTCGCTGCCGACGTGCCGGCCCACCGGCGTGCCGGAGTTGCCGGCGCCGTCGGTGCTGCCAGTGCTGTCGGCCAGACCGTCGACCGTGCCATCGCTCACGCCATGGCCTCCCATGCTCGTCACCCACCTGCTCCGCCGCGCATCAGCTCACGCGGCACCGCTGCGATCTACCTACTTGTTGCCCGAACCACGTACCCGTTTCCGGCGAGCACCCCAAAGCCTTGCGAGAGTTGTGCTCACGCACAAACCACACACGCGCTCTGCCCGGCCGGCCTGGGCGTCCGCGTCCTGTCCACGCCGTGTTCACGTCGCGCACCCATACGCAGGCCCCACGTGACCACCCGCATCCGGCGGGCCGCTCCCCCTGAACCTGCTGCCTCTCCCTGGTGAGCCACCGAGCTCGCTCGCACCGCTCATACCGCTGCACGTACCGTCGCCCGCCCGGCACCGCCGCCCGTACCGGTGCCCAACTGGTCCCCGCACGTAAGTCGGCGGACCCGCGTTCGGTGCCCACCTCGTCCTCAAGCAACGCCCGTGAACCAGCCCGGAACGCTCGGCGACCGTAACCAGCCACGCCTGCCGAACCGGTCAACCCAACCCGCCTGGCGCAACCGCCTCGGCGACCGGGACGGTTCTCTCCGACCACACGCCCGGCCCGGACGATCAGCCAGCTTGGCGGCGGCCCGACGCAACCACCCGGCCGCGTTCCACCGGACCGGCTGATCCTGCTGGCCAGCCACCTCCACCGACCCGGCCGAAACAACTGACCCAGCCGAAACCACCGACCCAGCCACCTCCACCGGTCCGACCGAAACCACCGGTCCGACCGAAACCGCAGCGCCGTCCGAAACCGCAGGGCCGCCCGAACCGACCAGACCAGCCAACCCGGCCAACTCGACCGAGCCCATCAGCCCGGTTCTGCGCGCCGACCAGACCGGCCAACTCTGCCAACTCGACCACGCCCATCAGCCCGGTTCTGCGGGCCGACCTGATCAGGCCGGCCGACTCGACCGCGCCCACCGACCCGGCCGAACCGCCGCATCGCTACCGGACCACCACGTCCTCAAGTTCTGGACGCCGACCACCGCACAACGCCTTGTTGCCCGCCGAACACCGCCCTCGCCACCGGCCAGCCACGGGCCGAACGACCCGACCCGGCGCAAAGGACTTACCAGTATGTCTCTTCAGGCGGCCTCGCGCTGATCCTCCTCGACCCGGTTGTGCGTGATCCACTCGTCGATCTGCTGCCACCACTCGTACAACCAGGCGATCCGCGGCTCCCGGCCCTCCGGCACGCTGCCCGCAGGCACCTGCCACCACCGCATCTTCACGTCCACCTCGGTGGGCAGCGCATCCCAGACGTCGGCGACCGTGAGCAGGTGGTCCGTTCCGGTGTGGGCCACCCAGACCACGTCGGCCTCCGGGGCGTTGTCCAGCACCGCCAGCACTCCCCCCGGACGCGGCGGAAGCACGTGTCGCATGGCTTCGGCCTTGGCCGCCTCCGCGGTCAGCCCCCTACGGCGCAACTTGGCGATGGCCCGCGCGCGGCGTCGGGCGGTGAAGTTGCCGCCTTCGGGGAAGAGCACCAGGGCATCGTTGCCGTCCAGCCGGCGGGCCAGTTCACCGATCTGCTGCTCGGCGTCGGGCCCCTTCTCCGGATCGACGGTGGCCTTGCCCGGCGCCCCGGAGCGGATGAACCGGGTGGGCAGGCGGTTGAGCACGATGTCGATGGCCGGATCCCACTGCATGGTGTCTTTCAGGACGATCCGTGGTTCCCGGTCGTACCAGTCCATCAGGGCGTGCACGAGGAGGAAGGAGTCGCCCGGGCCGGCATGCCGGCAGAACACGATCAGCGGCTTGTCGCGGTAGGCCTCCAACTCCGGGCCCTCCAGCCGGACCTGCACGTGCAGCACGTGATTGACCAGCCAGAAGATCCAGCGCAGGAACGCCCGGACGCAGACGTAGTGCTGCCGCTCGTGCTTGGGCTCGCGCACCCGGCGGCCGAAACCGCAGGCCAGCCACAGGTACCCGAGCACCACCAGGGCCACGCCCTCGGCGGCGAGGTAGCCGATCACCAGGACGGTGATCCGCAGTACGCGCCCGTGCTGGCGGGGGACGAGAAGACTGACCAGCGCCGCCAGCAGCAGCGTGGCCGGGGCGGTGAGCACGGCGGCCACGCTGATCAGCAGCATGAGCGGCAGTAGCACGAGGCGCCGTACCCAGTACGGGGGAAGCATGGGTCAGGCCTGCTCTCCGGCGGGAAGCGATTCCAGGTAGGCCCGCGAGGCCTGGTACGCCTCGTCGATCCGGGCCCGGACCTTCTGGGTGTTGCGGTAGCGCAGGTTGGCGCTGGGCGCCTGGACCGAACCGGCCGGCAGGACGCGCACCGTTACCCCCTCGGGCACGGCGGCCATGTCGGCGGCGAAGCGGTGCCGCCGGGCGATCTCGAAGGCCACCGTGGCAACCTCCCAGGGCCGGGAGGGCACCCGCAACGGCTGCTCGATGCGCCCGACGTGCAGCACGAAGATCTCGGTGGCGCCGAGCGCGACGGCCCGGCCCACCGGCAGGCTGTTGACCAGGCCGCCGTCCAGGTAGTGCTCACCGTTGATCTGGACCGGGCCGAACATGCCGGGGACGGCGCAGGACGCCGACACTGCGGTGGCCAGCGGCCCCTGGGTGAACCAGGTCTCCGCGGCGCGCTCGATGCTGGCCGCGCAGCACTGGAACGGGACGGCCAGGTCTTCGATGTCGACCGGGCCGAGGCGGCGCTCGATCAGCGCCCGTAACGGCTCGATCGAGTGCAGGTGGGTACCGGTGCTGGCGGCCACCCGCAGGCGCTGGAGCGGGCCGGAGAAAAGCTCCCGCCCGCCCAGCGACTCCCAGGTGGCCGTCAGTTCGCCCACGCAGTCGAGGGTCGGATCGGCCGCCAGCACGGCGCCGTTGATCGCGCCGACGCTGGTACCGAGGACGAGATCGGGGCGGTGCCCGGCCTCCATCACGGCGCGGAGCATGCCTACCTCGCTGGCTCCCAGCATGCCCCCGCCGCCGAACACGAATGCGGTCTTGCCCATCGCCGCCCGTTACTCCCCTCACCGACCACCGGAACGCGGCGACCGTACGCCATCCGGGCTACTCCAGCGCCTCCAGGTCGGCCACCGGGCTCTGCTGGAGTTCGCAGACCTCGGCGATCACGGCGAACGCCGGATGGTGGTGCAGCACCGCGAGATGGTGCTCCAGCGCGGTGGCGGCCACCAGCAGATCGCGCGGGCGGACCGGTGGCCCGGCCAGACGGCCGAGCTTGGACTGCAGCTTCACCGCCCGTTCGCCCACCTCCGCCGCGAACGGCACGGACCGGTAGGCCTGCCGCCGGTCGGCCCGCATCTTGCGGTAGGCCGCCGCGGTGGCGGCCATCTCCAGCGCCTCCAGGTCGAGCACCGGGCAGGTGTACAGCACCCCGGCCCGGAGCATCGGCCGCAGCCGGGCCGTGACCTCCGGGTGGTGCGCCACCCCGAGCGCGCTGCTGTCGAGCAGCCAGCCGACGTTCATCGTTCCCCCCTGTCCCGCCCGGGCTGGACGGTCCGGCCGGGCAGCCCCGCGAACTGCCCGCTCTCGTAGCGATACACCTCCGCCGCCACGGCGCGGCTGCGATTACGCTCCCTGATCAGCTCGGCGAGCGCCTGATCCACCGCCGCCGCTTCCGGCACGCCCAGGAGCAGCGCTGCTCGACGCAGCAGCGCCCCATCGACCCCCTCCACCGTGCTTCTCGTCACCAGCCGGACATCCTCAGCAAACACGCCCGTCCCCCTCCCTCTTTCGGTTTATACCCCCATCCTGCATTGGGGTACCGACAGTTTTCTTTCTTGTCCCTCCCCTCCCCACGTCCCCCCTGCTCAGGCCCAAACACCCTCCCCCTCCTAGCCATTCAGCCACCCTCCGGTGCCACCGAGCCATACCCCCGCCGCGCCTTCTACGGCCGCCGAAGCGCCTACCCGGAGCGAGACGGCTCCACGACTCTGGGGAGTGGCAGCTTGCTTACCGGCGAGCAGACTGCGGCAGGTAGCGTCGTCGGCCCGGGTGAGACCACCGCCATCGAGGCGCGCTCCGAGCTCGACCCATTACTGTCGGACACTGCCGCAACGCTGAAAGCGGATACCTAAGCAATATTTTGGAAGTCACTGTCGTAGCGAGGAGGCGCCCGGTGGCCGTCTGGCAGCCGTTGGGACGAGGGTGGCCGCGGCGGCCTGGGCAACGCCTCGCTGGCCTCGGCCCGGCGCAAGGCGCCCGGCTTCGCGCTGCTCGGTGAGCCCGGCCACCGGGCGCCCCGCAGTAGGCATGGACTTCCAAAAACACGACCCAGGTGGCCACCAGGGTTGGCCGGGTTCCGAGACATGGCGGCGAACGAATGGGGCGCAGTCGACCCGGCCAAGGTTCGTGGCCAACAACGCTGGGCAAGGAGAAGCAGTCTCGGACCGCGCGCTGTCAGGCGGCGAATGTGGAACAGTTCGACGACGTGTACACCTGGTGCCAGATGGACCACCTTTACACATTGCGAGCAGCCGTTTACCGGACCCTGTGCAATGGCACTGGGGCAGTGGCCGCGCGCGTGCATCGGAGCGAGGGCGGATTTGCTCACTGACCTACATATCAGTGCGGCAGCCCCCAAGGTTCGACGGATTCCGAGACGTGGTGGCAACGAACAGTGGCAGAGCGAGCCGGCCAAGGCCCTTGGCCACCACCGCCAGGGATTCAGCGGCCGGCGGGCAGACTGCCGAAGATCGCAACCGAATGACCACGGAGAGCTACTATTTATCCCGTGAAGGCCCCAGAGAGCGACACGAAGGCGTGGCAGGAAGCCCGGCTGATCCCCACCTCCGGCATCAACGGCGGCGAGGAGCAGGAACGGCGGGCCACCTCGGCCCTGCTCGCCGTGATGAGCTCGGTGCGGGAGTTCGGCCGGGCCCTGACCCAGCCGCTGGGCGCTCCGGCCGGGGCCGTGCAGACCTTCATCGAGGTGCCGTTCCGAATCGCCGACCGGAAGGTGTTCCCCGACGGCCTGATCCGGGTCCAGCGCGGGCAGAAGACCTGGACGGCGCTGGTCGAGGTGAAGACCGGCACCACCGTCCTGGACCCGGCCCAGCTGGAGACCTACCTGGACGTGGCCCGGGCCCAGGAGTTCGACGTGGTGCTGACGATCAGCAACCAGATCCCCTCGCACCCGGGCGAGCACCCGGCCACCGTGGACCCGCGCCTGACCAAGCTCGTTGCCCTGCATCACTACTCCTGGAGCCAGGTCCTCACCGAGGCGGTGGTGCAGCGCGAGCACCGCGGGGTGGCCGACCCCGACCAGGCCTGGATCCTCGGGGAACTGATCCGCTATCTGGAGCACGACCGTTCCGGCGCCCTCGAGTTCGACGACATGGGCCGGCACTGGGTCTCGGTACGGGACGCGGTGATCGACGGCACCCTGCGCCCCGCCGATCGCGGAACCGAAGAAGTGGCGAGCCGTTTCGATGCCCTGCTGCGGTTCTCCGGCCTGAAGCTGGGACGTCGGCTGGGGACCAATGTGGTGCCGCTGCGCACCCGCAAGGAACAGGCCGACCCGGCTGTGCGGGTACGATCCCTGATCGAGTCGCTCTGCTCGCAAGGCACTCTCAGCGGCGTCCTGCGAATTCCGGACGCGGTGGGCTCGGTGACCGTCATCGCGGACATCCGGACCGGACGGGTGATCTGCCAGGTGGACATCGACGCACCGCGGGTGGGCCGGCCCGCCACCCGGATCAACTGGCTGCTGAAACAGCTTTCTCAGGCGCCAGATTCACTGCGGGTCGAGGTCTTCGCCATGTACAGCAGGGCGTCGGTGGCCGCGGATCTGCTGGGCCGGCTGCGGGCCGAACCTGGCCGGCTGGCTCTGGAGGAGTCGCGCGAGATCAAGAGCTTCCGGCTGGCCCTGGAGCTGCCGCTCGGCTCCAAGCGCAGCCGCGGGAAGGGCAGTTTCGCCGACAGCGTGGTGTACGGCGTCGAGACGTTCTATGCGGACGTGCTGCAGTCGTTGCGTTCGTGGGTGGCCAAAACGCCTCAGTTGCGGGACGAATCACAGGACGAGCCGGTCGCCGAGCAACTCATCTCGTCTTCGCTGTCGAGTCAGGACGGACCGCAGACGGCTGCCCCGCCGCGATCAGGACCCGGGACCGAACCAGAACCGAAGCCAGCATCCGGACCCGAATCGGACTCGAGATCGGTGGAAGAAGGTCTGGTGCTGGGGGAAGGGCCCGCGGTTGGGGAAAGGCCCACGGTTGGGGAAAGGCCCACGGTTGGGGAAAGGCCCATAGCCGAGGAAAAGTCCACGGTTGGGGAAGAGCAACTGGCGCAGGATCAGCCGGCGCCCGCTACGCAGCCCCGGATCCCGTTGCAGAAGAGCCCAGAACAGGAACCAGAGGACGCGGTGGGCGTCATCCGCTGGACGATGGCGATTCCGGGGCCTCGGGGACCGTCTCGGCGGGAGATCCGGCGTCGGGCGAGCGAGACGCAGGACGAAGAGGGCTGGTACGGCGATCCGGACCGGGCCGGTCACCTACGGTGGTGGAACGGCGTGGCCTGGAGCGAGTACATCTACGAGGTGCAGTCCACCGACTGAACAGACGAAACCGACTGGGCAGACGCAACCGGGTGGACCGCCGGAACCGGCTGGGCTGTGAGGTCAGCCGATTCGGGAGCGGAATCCCGGGCCCCGGTGCGCTCGGCCCCGATCCCGGCCAGCACGACCAGTCCCACCCCGAGCACCGCCGCCGCCCCCGGCACCTGGTCCAGCAACAGGAACCCGATCAACGTGGCCACCGCGGGCTCCAGGCTCATCAGGGTGCCGAACGCAGCAGTGGTCAGCCGCCGCAGGGCCAGCAGCTCCAGCGAGAACGGCACCACCGGCACCAGCACCGCCAGCAGCAGGCCGAAGAGCACCACGTCCGGGCCCAGGTCGATCCGCCCGGAAACCAGCTGCGGCGAAGCCACCGCGGTACCGATCAACCCAGCCACCGGCATCGAGACACCGAGCCCCCGCAGCCCCGAGACCTCGTCCGCCATCCGCTGGGTGAGCAGGATGTAGGCCGCCCAGCAACACGCCGCCCCCAGCGCCAGGGCGATCCCGGCGGGGTGCACATCACCGCTCCAGGGCTCGGTCAGCAGCAGCACCCCACCGAGCGCAGGCAGGGCCAGCAGCCGGGCCCGCCCCTGCCCCCGGAACATCGCCACGCCGAGTGGGCCGAGGAACTCCAGCGCACTGGCCGTACCCAGCGGCAGATACACCAGCGAGGCCATGAACAGCATCGTCACCCCGGCCATCACCACCCCGAGCAGCACCCCGCTGACCAGGCCGGCCCGGCTGAGCTGCCCCGGCCGAGGCCGCAGCACCAGCGCGAAGAACAGCCCGGCCCAGCCCAGCCGCAGCCAGGCGGTACCCACCGGGCCGATCTGATCCACCAGCGGAACGGCCACGGCCAGGCCGAGCTGCACGCTCAGGATGGCGCCGACCGCCAGCGAGGTTCCGGTCCGGGCGGTGTTCGGAAGAGCAATTGCTGTCACGTCCCCATGTCACCCTGCGAGCATCGTCCGCGTCCACGTGCCGATCGTGGACATACCGTTCAGCATTCATTGACAATCAAGAGGTGGAGACCAGGCGCCTGCAATTCCTGCTCGAGCTGTCCCGGCTGAGCTCGATGCGCGAGGTGGCCGACGAGCTGGACACCACCACGTCCACGGTCTCGCAGCAGATCGCCGCCCTGGCCAGAGAGGTCGGCATCGCGCTGATCGAACCGGACGGCCGCCGGGTGCGCCTGACTCCGGCGGGCCGCCGGCTGGCCGAGCACGCCGTCACCATCCTGGCCGCGGTAGAAGCGGCCCACGCCGATCTCGACCCTTCGGCCGAGCCGGCCGGCACCGTTCGGGTGGGCGGCTTCGCCTCGGCGATCCGCCGGGTGCTGCTGCCGATCGTCACCCAACTGGCCGAAACCCGTCCCAAAGTCCGGATTCTGATCCACGAGTTCGAGCCGATCGAGGCGCTGGCGATGGTCGGCGCCGACGAGATCGACCTCGCCCTGGTCTACGACTACAACCTGGCCCCCCGCCCCAAAGACAGCGCCCTGCATTCGCTCTCGCTATGGCAGACACCCTGGTCGATCGCCGTCCCGAGCGCACTGACGCAGGCCGCCGGACCCACCTCGCTGGCGACCGTGCGAGCGCTGGCCGAGCAGCCCTGGATCGTCAACTCGCGCAACACCGCCGACGAGGACGCGGTGCGAACTCTGGCCTCGATGGCCGGTTTCGAGCCCCGGATCGCGCACCAGGCCGACAGTCTGGGCCTGGTGCAGGAACTGGTCCTGGCCGGGCAGGGCATCGGCCTGCTGCCGGCCGACCACCCGCTGCGGCCCGGGGTGAGCCTGATCCCGCTGAGCGAACCCGGGGTGGTCCTGCAGGCCTATGCGGTCACCCGGGCGGGCCGAGCCGAATGGCCGCCGCTGGCACTGATTCTCGACCTGCTCGTTTCCGGCCAAAACCCGCATTGAGGACGCCGGGCTGGGCGAATCTGTGGCCAAAGTGACCGAAGTGGTCGGCTCTCGCCAGTAATCGACGGATGAGGCAGACTGCCGGTACTGACCGGTTGACGCCGGGTAGCCTGATCTGTCAGGGAGGGGGCGGGGATGAAGAACACTGGTTGGCACGAGGCGAGGCTGATCCCGACCACGGGCATCACCTCACAGGTGGAGCAGGAGCGCCGGGCGAGCGCGGTGCTGCTGGCCACCATGACCGCGGTGGAGCGGTTCGGGCGGGCTCTGACCGAGCCGCTCGGGGCGCCGGAGGGGCGGATCACGACGTTCGTCGAAGTGCCCTTCTCCACGGGCGATTCCGAGCACCTGCCGCACGGGGTGATCGAGGTGACGGCGGACGAGACGAGCTGGCGGGCCCTGGTCGAGGTGAGCACCGGCCCCCGCCCGCTGCGCGGTTCCCGGCTGGAGGCCTGCCTCGACCTGGCCGCCGGGCACGGGATCGACGCGCTGCTGACGATCAGCAACGAGGTCCCGCCGGTGGCTGGGCAGCACCCCACGCCGGTGGCCAAGGAGAAGCTGGGCCTGGTCTCGATGATCCACTTCCCGTGGAGCAAGATCGTGGCCGAGGCCGTGGTGGAGCGGGAGGAGAACCCCGACGAAGACCCGGTGGCGGTGTGGGTTCTCGGCGAGCTGATCCACTACCTGGAGCACCCGCGTTCGGGGGCCCTGCTGTTCGAGGTGCCCGAGGACGCCCCGACCACGCACCTGCCGCGGATCGCCGGCCGGCTCGAGGGCCCGGTGGCCGAGGTACCGGCCCCACGCGGCCCGGCCCGCCGGGAGATCCGGATCGCCCTGCGCGACGACTTCGAGGCCGAGCCCCCGGACCAGCCCGGTTGGTACCGCGACCAGAACGGCCTGAACCACCTGAGCAGCCCGAGCGAAGAGGACGACCTGGACGCAGGCCGGCTGCGCTGGTGGGACGGCTCGACCTGGACCGGGCACGTCTACGATCTGCCGCCGGCCCCGGCGGGCGCCGAGGCCGAGAACGCTAGCTGAGGTCCACCTCCAGGCGGTCACGGAGTTCGGTGAGCGAGATGCCGTACGTCTCGCGCACCCGAACTCCGTCCGCCTCGATCTCGAACACCGCGCACTCGGTGTACACCCGGTTCACGCAACGCCGACCGGTCAGCGGATAACCGCACTCGGGCACCAGTTTCGGCCGACCGTCCCGGGTGAACAGGCTCATCATCACGAACACCTGCTTGGCCCCGATCGCCAGGTCCATCGCCCCGCCCACCGCCGGGATCGCGCCGGGCTCGCCGGTGTGCCAGTTGGCCAGATCGCCGCGGGCCGAGACCTGGAAGGCACCGAGCACACACACGTCCAGGTGCCCGCCGCGCATCATGGCGAAGCTGTCGGCGTGGTGGAAGTAGGCGGCCCCGGGCGGCTCGGTCACCGCGATCTTGCCCGCGTTGATCAGATCCGGATCGATTTCCTCGCCCACCGCGGCCCGGCCCATGCCCAGCATGCCGTTCTCGGTGTGCAGCACCACCCCGCTCTCCGGGTGGAGGTTATCGGCCACCGTGGTGGGCTGCCCGATACCGAGATTCACGTAGGCCCCGGCCGGGATGTCCCGAGCCACCGCAGCCGCCAGCTCGTCCTTGCTCAGCCCCATCAGACCGTCACCAGCCGATCCACGAAAATGCCCGGCGTGACCACCGCTTCCGGATCGATCGCGCCCGCCTCGAGAATCTGACCGACCTGCGCCACCGTGATCCTTGCGGCGGTGGCCATCACCGGGCCGAAGTTGCGGGCGGTCTTGCGGTAGACCAGGTTGCCCATCCGATCGGCCCGGTGCGCCTTGATCAGCGCCACGTCTGCGCGAATCGGATACTCCAGCAGGTAATCCCGGCCGTCGATGGTGCGCTGTTCCTTGCCCTCGGCCAGCGCTGTACCCACCCCGGTAGGACAGAAGAACGCACCGATCCCGGCCCCGGCCGCCCGTAGCCGCTCAGCCAGATTGCCCTGCGGGACCACCTCGAGCTCGATCCGGCCGGACCGGTACAGCTCGTCGAACACGTAGGAGTCGCTCTGGCGGGGGAACGAGCAGATCACCTTGCGCACCCGCCCGGCGGCCAGCAACGCGGCCAGGCCGAAGTCCCCGTTCCCGGCGTTGTTGCTGACCACGGTCAACTCGCGCGGGCCGCTGCGGCGCAGGGCGTCGATCAGCTCGACCGGCTGCCCGGCCGAGCCGAAGCCGCCGATCGCAACCGTTGCCCCGTCGGCGATACCGGCCACGGCCTGATCGGGGTCGGGGTACTCGGTGGCCGTCATTGCACGTTCTCCAGCACCACGGCCAAGGCCTGCCCGACGCCGATGCAGATCGCCGCGACACCCCAGCGTTCGCCCCGCTCGGCCAGGATCGCGGCCAGCGTGCCGACCAGCCGGCCGCCCGAGGCACCGAGCGGATGACCGATCGCGATCGCCCCGCCGCGCAGGTTCACGATCTCCGGGTCCACATCCCAGGCGTCGATACAGGCCAGCGCCTGCACCGCGAAGGCCTCGTTGAGCTCGACCGCCCCGACGTCGGACCACCCGATACCGGCCCGCTTCAAGGCCTTTTCGGCGGCCACCACCGGTGCGTACCCGAACATCTGCGGCTCGCAGGCATGAGCGGCCCGGCCGGCAATCCGGGCCTGCGGCACCAGGCCGATCCGGTCGGACCCGACCAGCACCGCGCTGGCACCGTCGTTCAGCGGCGAGGCGTTGGCCGCGGTGATCGTGCCGCCGGGCCGGAACACCGGCTTCAGCGAGGCCAGCTTCTCCAGGCTGGACGAGGCGCGGATGCCTTCGTCCCGGGCCAGCTCCCCCACCGGCGTGACCAGCTCGTCGTAGAAGCCCTCGTCCCAGGCCTGCTGGGCCAGCCGGTGCGAGCGCAGGGCGAACTCGTCCTGGCGTTCCCGGCTGATCGAGAACCGTTCCTGCAGCTGCTCGTTCGCCTCGCCGAGCGAGACCGTCCACTCGGCCGGCAGCTTCTGGTTGACCAGCCGCCAGCCCAGCGTGGTCGAGACCAGCGTGGCGTCGCGCGCCGGTACCGGTTTCATCATCACCCAGGGCGCCCGGGTCATCGACTCCACGCCGCCTGCGACCACCATCTCGGCGTCGCCGGTCTCGATCGAACGGGAGGCCAGCATCACCGCGTCCAGCCCGGAGCCGCACAGCCGGTTCACCGTCACGGCCGGCACCGAGACCGGTAGCCCGGCCAGCAGCCCGGCCATCCGGGCCACGTTGCGGGTGTCCTCACCGGCGCCGTTGGCGTTGCCCAGCACGATCTCGTCCACCCGGGCGCCGTCCACCCCGGCGAGCACGTCGCCGACCACCTGAGCGGCCAGATCGTCGGGCCGGACCTCGGCCAGAGCCCCGTTGAAGCGGCCGAACGGCGTGCGCCGGGTCCGGTAGATGTACGCGGCGGGCATCCTCGACCTCCGGTGTTCGCTGATCGAACGCTCGTGCGTCCTGAGAACAGCGTAGGCCGCGACATCCGACCCGACTACGCCCGAGGCGTCCCGGCTTGTGAAGACACACACGTTCCCGGAACCCCACCGGCGGCGCGAAGCACGGCAGAGTTCTGCGCAGATACGTCCCTGCGATGACCATGGGTGCTCTCGTGACCGAAGTGAAGATCGACCTTCTCGACGAACCGGACGGCCGTTACCGCCTCAGTGCCCGGATCGCCGGCGTCACCTACCTCACCGACCGTTTCGCGCTGCTGACCACCGGTCTGCGGTTCGACTACTCGCAGCTCCTGGCGCACGAGGCCGCGCTGATCCTGGCGGCCCGGCCGAGCGCCGACAGCCCGGAATTCGAGTACACCACCCGCACCCGGTACGAGCGGGCCCTGGAGGAGTTCCGCCCCGGCGCCGCCGAGCACACCCCGGCCCAGCTGCCCGAGTGGATGCAGATCGACGCCGTGGTCCAGGTCGGAGTCGATCAGGGCTGGGTCAAGGGCTTCACCGACAGCCGCGACGAGGTGATGGTCTACCTGCGCCCGAACGGCCTGAGCCTGCACCGCCCGGAGGACGTCACGCACGTTCCGCAGCCCGCGGCCGACCTGCTGGAATGGATCGAGGCCGAAAAGGCCGACCTGCGTACCCAGAGCTGGCGCGGACTCCGGCAGCGCTCCAGCGGGGTCCGGGTGTACCGGCTGGACACCGAGGCCGGGGCCACTGCCGAGGGACTGGTGCCCCGCTCCGACCTGAGCGACCCGCAGATCGTCGACATCGACCTGTGGACCGGGCTGGGCGAGGGCCGGACCGGCGCCGCCGACTACCGCGACGACCTGCCCGAGCAGCACACCCTGACCCTGCACACCCCCGACGGCCAGGTCCACCGCAGCAGCTTCGCCGGATCCAGCCAGATCCACGCCCGGGCCACCGCCCTGCTGCTGGACGCCTTCCCGGATCCGCAGAGCCCGCTGCCGGCCTGGCGGCTGCGTACCGACGAGGACCGCCTGCTCGAGCAGCAGCTGCGTGAGCTGGGCTGGGACGGTGATCACCCGGAGCCGGCCACCGGCACGGTGGTGCGCACTCCCGACCAGCAGTTCGGACGGGTGGGGTACCTGCGGACGTCGGAACTGGTGGCGGTGATTCACGTGGATCAAAGCCTGAGGCTGTTCCGCCCGGACGAGCTGGAGCCCTACCAGCCGACCGAGGAGGAACAGGCCGGCCTGGCCGAGCTGGACGCCCGGATCCGGCAGGACACCCGGGCCCGGGCCGAGCGGGAGGCCGGGTCGATCCGGCTCATCGACCGCGCAGCGACGCCAGATCTGTATTGATCTCGCGGGCGCACTCCAGCAACGGCCCGAGCAGTTGCGCACGAATCTCGGGAACGCTGCGCCGGGTGGTGGTCGAGACGTTGACCGCGGCCACCACCCGGCCGTCGGCGTCGCGTACCGGTGCGGCGATCGAACGCAGGCCGGGCTCGAGCTCCTCGTCGACCAGGCACCACCCCTGGTCGCGAACCCGCTCCAGCTCGGCCCGCAGCTCTTCCCCGTCCACAATTGTTCGAGCCGTAAGCCCCACCAGCTCTACCCGCGAGACATACTCGGCCGCCCACTCAGCCGGCTGACCCGCTAGCAGTACCCGTCCCATCGACGTCGCGTAGGCGGGGAACCGCGTCCCTAATCCGATCGCCACCGACATGATCCGGCGCCGCTCCACCCGCGCTACGTAGACGATCTCGTCGCCGTCCAGCTCGGACAGCGAGCTGGACTCATCGCAGGCCGCCGTCAGGTCGGACAGGTGCGGCCGGGCCAGCGCCGGCAACGACGAGGAAGCCAGATAAGCACCGCCCAACTCGAGCAACCGAGGGGTCAGCGAGAAGCGACCGTCGCGCAGCCGCACGTACCCCAGATCCTCCAGCGTGTGCAGGATCCGCCGGGCGGTGGCGCGCGAGGTACCGGAGCGCCGGGCCACGTCGGACAGGCTCAGGTCGGCGTGCTCGGCGTCGAAGCATTTGATCACCGCCAGACCCCGGGTCAGGGACTGCAGGCTCTCGGCCCGCGTACCAGGGTCCGTGCTCATGACCGGGCAGCCTACGCTGCAGGTATGAAGGTCATGGACGATCCCGACGACTACGTCAGACCGGCCCCGACCCTCCGGCAGCAACGGTGGGACCTGGCCACCGGCCTGATGCTCGCCGCCTCCACGGTGCTGAGCACGTTCCTGGCCCGGAGCATCTCCAGCGGGGACGACGACCCGCTCAAGATCTCGGTGACCGAGGCCGTGCTCTGGTCGCTGGCGGTTTCGCTGCCGCTGTGCCTGCGCCGGCGCTACCCGGTCGCGGTGCTGCTGACCGTGTCGGTGGCCTTCATCGGCATGCAGTCGCGGGCCATCATCGAGGGCACGATGAGCTCGATCGCCCTGTTCAGCGCGCTCTACACGGTAGGTGCCTGGAGCCGGGAGCGACGGATCGGCACCGTGGTGCGGATTCTGGTCGTGGTGGCGATGTTCTGCTGGCTGTTCTACGCGATCAGCGCCACTTTCTGGGCCGAGAGCGAGGGGGCATTCGGCGACGAGCCGCACGGTGGGCCGATCCCGCCGGAGATCGCGGCCGTGCTCTACAGCACGCTCTTCAACATGCTGTTCTTCGCCGCCGCCTGGTACTTCGGTGACGCCTCGTGGAACCGGGCCCGGCAGGAGGAGCAACTGCAGCAGCGCACCCTGGAACTGGCCCGCGAGCGAGACGAAAGTGCCCGCCGCGCAGTGCTGGCCGAGCGGGTCCGGATCGCCCGGGAACTGCACGACGTGGTCGCCCACCACGTCAGCCTGATGGGGGTCCAGGCCGGGGCGGCCCGCCGGGTGCTGGACCGCGATCCCGAGCTCACCCGCCAAACCCTGGGCGTGATCGAGGATTCCGGTCGCACGGCGGTCGAGGAGATGCGTCGACTGCTCGTCGTGCTGCGCGACACCGAGACCGACGAGACCAAGGCCACCACCCCGTCCCCTGGTGTTGACGCCCTGGAACAACTGCTGGAGCACCCCGCGAACCCCGGCCTGGCAACGCAGTTCACGGTGATCGGCGAGCCGGTTCCGCTCACTGCGGCCGTGAGCGTGTCGGTCTACCGGATCGCTCAGGAAGCCCTGACCAACGCACTCAAGCACGCCGGGGCGTCCCGAATTGACGCTCGGCTACGGTATCTCGAGCAAGCGGTGGAGCTGGAACTGGTGGACAACGGACGCGGGGTAGCACTGCCCGGCAGTCGGGGTTCCGGTCTGGGCCAGGTGGGGATGCGGGAACGAGTGGAACTGCACGGCGGCACCCTGGAGATCGGCCCCCGGCCGGACGGCGGATATCGGGTTCGCGCGCGGATTCCGCTGGTACGACAGGTAGTTTCGGAGACGGTCGAGAAGACGGCGGTGAAGTGAGTGATGGACGAAGAGACGCCGCAGCCCCCGATCCGGGTAATGCTGGCCGACGACCAGGAGCTGATGCGGGCGGGATTCCGGATGATCTTGTCCACCGAGCCCGGGCTGGAGGTGGTGGGCGAGGCCTCGAACGGGGCCGAGGCGATCGCCCGGGCGGCCCGGTACCAGCCGGACGTGATCCTGATGGACGTGCAGATGCCGGGCACCGACGGGCTCACCGCCACCCGCGAGATCACCCAGAACTCGACGGCCAAGGTGGTCATCCTGACCACCTTCGACCGGGAGGACTACCTGTTCGAGGCGCTGCAGGCCGGGGCGGCCGGGTTCCTGCTGAAGAACGCCACTCCGGAGGACCTGATCAACGCGATCCGGATCGTGGTCCGCGGCGATGCGATGCTGGCGCCCGAACTCACCCGGCGGCTGCTGGACCGGTTCGCGGTGCGTTCCGGCGTGGTGCAGCGGCCCGACCTGCTCGATCAGCTGACCGAGCGGGAGTGGGACATCCTGCGGCTGCTGGCCACCGGCTCGAGCAATGCGGAGATGGCCAAGCAGCTGTTCGTCGGCGAGGCCACGGTGAAGACGCACGTGTCGCGGATCCTGGCCAAGCTCGGGTTGCGGGACCGGATCCAGGCGGTGGTGTTCGCCTACGAGACGGGTGTGGTGACTCCCGGAGACCAACCGCGCTGACAAACGTCCTCTGTTTGAGGACGTTGTGCGCGCGTCGGGTGCAGATCCGTCGCCAGGATGACGGTCGGGTTCCGTCGCGCGCCGGACGTGCGGTGATCGTCCTGCGGCATAGCTTCTAGGGGTCAGGAGAACTCCTCACCAACAGGAGCGCGGATCATGCTTGAGCTGGACGGCATCAGTCGTTCGTTCGACGGTCGCCGGGTTCTGGACGGCATCTCGTTCAGCGTCGAGCCGGGCCGGCTGACCGGTTTCGTCGGATCGAACGGCGCCGGCAAGACCACCACGATGCGGATCATCCTCGGTGTGCTGGCCCCGGACTCCGGAGCCGTGCGCTGGAAGGGCCAGACCGCCGACCGGGAGGCCCGCCGGCACTTCGGGTACATGCCCGAGGAGCGTGGGCTGTATCCCAAGATGAACCCGCTCGACCAGCTGGTCTTCCTGGCCCGGCTGCACGGGGTGGGCGCGGCCGAGGCCCGCCGCAAGGCCGCCGAACTGCTCGAGCAGCTCGGCCTGGGCGAGCGGATGAAGGACAAGCTGGAGTCGCTGTCGCTGGGTAACCAGCAGCGGGTGCAGGTGGCCGCGGCGCTGATCCACGACCCGGTGCTGCTGGTGCTGGACGAGCCGTTCAGCGGCCTGGACCCGATCACCGTGGACACGATGACCGCGATCCTGCGCACCAGCGCGGCCGGTGGGGTGCCGGTGCTGTTCTCCAGCCACCAGCTCGACCTGGTCGAGCGGATCTGCGACGACCTGGTGATCGTGGCCGGCGGCGGCGTGGTCGCCCGGGGCACGGTCAGCGAGCTGCGGCACGAGCGGGCCGGGGCCCGGTTCCGGCTGGTGCTCGGTGAGGACGCGGGCTGGCTGCGCGATGTGCCCGGTCTTGAGGTGCTCGACGTGGACGGCCGCCAGGCGCTGGTCGAACTGCCCGACGTCTCGCACGACCAGCAGTTGCTGGCCACCGCGATGCAGCGCGGCGCGGTGCACGAATTCAGCCGGGTGATCCCGGCCCTGGCCGACATCTACCGGGAGGTGGCCAAGTGAACCAGTCCGGCACCGAGATGATCCGGCTGATCGCCGGACGCGAGATGAGCACGAAGCTGCGGGACAAGGCCTTCATCATCTCCAGCCTGGTGATGCTGGCCCTGGTGGCGCTGAGCATCATCATCCCGGCCCTGTTCCTGGGCGGGGACGACCACCCGAAGTACCGCCTCGCGGTGTCCGGTTCCTCCGCCGGTCAGATCGCCGAGGTGGCCCGCCAGAACGGCGCCGACGCGATCAAGGCCGACGAGGTCGACGACGACAACCTCCTGACCCGCAGCGGCGAGACCGGCCTACCGGCGGCCGAGCTGACCTTGGTGGAGGCCGATACCGCAGACGCGGCCACCGACCTGGTGCGCACCGAGAGCGCGGACGCGGCGCTGGTCGAAAAGGCCGACGGCACGCTGGAGATCGTCGGCGGCAGTTCGGTGGACGGTGACCTGAGCACGCTGATCAGCCTTTCCTTCCAGTCCGCGCAGACCCAGGCCGTGCTGCAGGAGGCCGGGGTGCCGGCCGAGGCGATCACCGCGCTGCAGGAGATCGCGCCCCCGTCGGAGCGGCTGCTGGAGGGGACGAGCGAGAACGAGGGTGTGGCCATGGTGCTGAGCCTCGCCTTCGCTCTGCTGTTCTACTTCACCGCCCTCACCTTCGGCCTGACCATTGCCCAGAGCGTGGTCGAGGAGAAGCAGAGCCGGGTGATCGAGATCCTGGTGGCGGCCACCCCGGTGCGGATCCTGCTGGCCGGAAAGGTGCTGGGCAACGGCATTCTGGCGCTCGGTCAAGTGGCCCTGCTGCTGGCGATCGGCCTGGCCACCGCCAGCGCGACCGGGCAGAGCGAGGCCGCCGGCCTGCTGCTGAGCTCCGGGGGCTGGTTCCTGCTCTTCTTCGCCCTGGGCTTCCTGATGCTGGCCTGCGTCTGGGCCGCCTCCGGAGCCCTGGCCGCCCGGCAGGAGGATCTGCAGTCCACCACGATGCCGCTGCAGCTGGTGCTGGCCGTGCCGTTCTTCGCCGCTATCTACATCACCGACCCCGGTACCCCGCTGAAAATCCTTTCCTACGTGCCGTTCACGTCGCCGCTGAGCATGCCGCGCCGGCTGATGATCGGGGACGCGGCGTGGTGGGAGGCGCTGATCTCGCTGGGGATCATCGCGGCCACCGGGGCGCTGCTGATCACCTTCGCCGCCCGGCTGTACGAGGGCTCGCTGCTGCGCACCAGCACCAAGACCTCGATCGCGGCGGCCTGGAAGAAGGAGAAGCAGCCCGCCCTGCGCTGAGCTTCGATTGAGGGGCCCGTCACCGATCGTGGTGGCGGGCCCTTCTGCATGCCCGGTTCTGTCACCGGCGCGGCAAGATCTTGCAGCGCCCCGGAAAGTCCTTGCGCAAGGGTTTGGGCACGTCAGAGCGGTGTGAAGACCGTCACCGATTCTTATGTCCGGACAGGTTCACAACACCTGTCCGGACAGGTAACGTGAAGAAAACCCCGCGGACAACGACGTTCCGGTTACGGCTCGTAGTTGTTCTCCTTTGCCCTGCCTCCCGGCAGGTGGGGCGGGCCGGCCGGACGCTGTCGATGCCGAGAAGTGCAGATCCGCGCAGATCGATGAAGAACCGTGCAGAGCCGTGCAACCCGGCGCTATTCCACGAGGAAAGGCAGTCCCCGTGACCATGACCGAAACCTTGGCCGAAGCCCCCACCACGCACCCGCAGATGCTGGCCTGGGTGGCCGAGACGGCCGCGCTGACCACGCCCGACCGGGTGGTCTGGATCGACGGTTCGGCCGGGCAGCACCAGCAGTTGATCGATGAGCTGGTGGCCGCAGGCACTTTCGTGAAGCTGGCCAAGAAGCCCAACTCGTACTGGTGCGCCTCGGACCCGACCGACGTGGCCCGGGTCGAGGACCGCACCTTCATCTGCTCGGTGGACGAGGCGGACGCCGGCCCGACCAACAACTGGATGGACCCGGGCGAGATGCGGGCCATCATGAAGGACCTGTACCGCGGCTGCATGAAGGGCCGCACGATGTACGTGATCCCCTTCGTGATGGGCCATCTCGATGCCGAAAAGCCGATGTTCGGGGTGGAGATCACCGACTCGCCGTACGTGGTGGTCTCGATGAACGTGATGGCCAAGACCGGCACCCGGGTGCTCGAGAAGATGGGTGAGACGGCCGACTACGTGCCGGCCATGCACTCGATCGGCGCCCCGCTCGAGCCCGGGCAGGCGGATGTGGCCTGGCCCTGCAACGACACCAAGTACATCGTGCAGTTCCCCGAGGCCCGCGAGATCCAGTCGTTCGGCTCCGGTTACGGCGGAAACGCACTGCTGGGCAAGAAGTGTTACTCGCTGCGGATCGCCTCGGTGATGGCTCGCGACGAGGGCTGGCTGGCCGAGCACATGCTGATCCTGAAGCTGACCTCTCCCACCGGCACGGTGAAGTACATCGCGGCAGCCTTCCCCAGCGCCTGCGGCAAGACCAACCTGGCCATGCTGGAGCCGACGATCCCGGGCTGGAAGGTCGAGACCCTGGGCGACGACATCGCCTGGATGCGGTTCGGCAAGGACGGCCGGCTGTGGGCCACCAACCCCGAGAACGGCCTGTTCGGCGTGGCTCCGGGCACCGGCTGGGACACCAACCCCAACGCCATGCGGGCGATCGACGCGGGCGGCTCGGTGTTCACCAACGTGGCGCTGACCGACGACGGTGACGTGTGGTGGGAGGGCATGACGCCCGAGGCGCCGGCGCATCTGACCGACTGGCACGGCAACGACTGGACGCCCTCCTCCGGAACGCTGTCGTCGCACCCGAACTCGCGCTTCTGCACACCGATCCGCAACTGCCCGATCCTGGCCCCGGAGTACGACGACCCGCAGGGCGTACCGATCTCGGCGATCCTCTTCGGCGGCCGCCGCAAGACCACCATCCCGCTGGTGACCGAGTCGCGGGACTGGACCCACGGCACGTTCATGGGCGCGACCCTTTCGTCGGAGACGACCGCGGCGGCGACCGGTGCGGTCGGCGTGGTGCGGCGCGACCCGATGGCCATGCTGCCGTTCATCGGCTACAACGCCGGCGACTACTTCCAGCACTGGATCGACGTGGGTAAGGGCGCCGACGCCGACAAGCTGCCGAAGATCTTCTACGTCAACTGGTTCCGGCGCGACGCCGACGGTGGCTTCCTCTGGCCGGGCTTCGGTGAGAACAGCCGGGTGCTGAAGTGGGTGGTGGACCGTCTGGAGGGCAACGCGGCCGCGGTCGAGACCCCGATCGGGCACGTTCCGGCGCCCGGATCACTCGATCTGGAAGGACTTTCGCTCTCCGAGGCCGAACTGGCCCAGGCCGTGCACGTCGACGCGGAGGAGTGGAAGGCCGAGATCCCGCTGATCCAGGAGTGGTTCGACAAGATCGGTGAGAAAACGCCGACCTCGCTGCTCACCGAGCTGGACGGGCTGAAGGCCCGGCTGGGCCTGTAACAAGGCTCATTCGTAGAGGACGTAGCCGGGGCGCGGCTTGAGCTTGAGCACCTGCTCGGGGGTCATCAGCTTGCCGTGTTCCCGGTCCTCCTCGAAGAACAGCTTGAACCCGGTGTGGATCCCCTCGGGCAGCGGCTTGACCAGGGTGCGCCAGGTGTCTTCCTTGTCCTTACGGGCGCCGATGCCGTCCACGCTGATCACGAAGGCCAGATTCTTGCGGGGGCGCAGCTCGGGCACGTCGCTGATGATCCGCGAGGCCAGCTGGTGCACGATGAAAGGCTTCTGCGGCAGCTGTTTCTCGGCCACGAACTCGTCCAGCCAGAGCGAGACCTGGTTCAGCTCGGCCGCACTGGTATGCCCGTAGACCCGCCCGGGCGTCTCCTTCTTGCCCACCGCCCACTCCGGGTCCAGGGCCAGACCCACGTCGGGCTCCTCCAGCCAGCGGCTCATCGCCTTGACCTCGGTGAGGAAGTCGGCCCGGCCGGGCTGGATATTCAGCAGGAGCAGCGCCTTGTTCTGGCGGGCCACCTTCAGGTAGCGCCCGATCTCGGCGTCGCTGGTACGGGCCCGGTGCATCTTGTCCTTGCCCGGCGAGGCCTGCACCACGGTGGCGATCAGCTCGAGCACCGGCTGGGCCTCGCGGCCGTCGCCGTCGTACTTCTTGCCCAGCTTCTCGATCTCGTCGACCCGGGCCTGCATGTCGCCGACTCCGAGCCGGCCGAAGGCCTCGGCCGCGCCGCCGGAGTAGCCCACCAGGCGGTAGCGGGGGAAGAGTTCGGTGCCGCCGCGGGGGAGTTCCTGGGTGGCAGTTGCGCTGGGGTCGGCCGGGTTGCTTGAGGACGCTTGCGGGCTCGCCTCAGTGCCGTCCGTGTCTGTTCCCTGCGTGCCCTGCGCGCTGGCGCTGGGCGCGGTGCTCGGGTCGGTGTTCGTATCGGCGTTCGGGCTGGCGTTCGGGTCGGCCGAGGGTTCTTGGCTGGGCTGGCTCTCCGGGCTCCCCTGATCGGCCGGGCCCGCTTGGGTGGCCGGGCTCTCCTGAGCCTGCGGTCCTGCGATCTCGGCCGAGCCGTCTCCGCAGCCGGCGGCCACCAGACAGGCCGACACGGCCAGCCCCACCCCCAGCGCCAGGTTCCGGTTCACCTTCGGCCGAGCGGGACGCATAAGGGAGCACCTCCGGATGCTGTGACTCGATCGTGACTTACGACCCTGCCGCCCCATCCGACCACGAGGCCGACTAAGCGCGCATCCCGGACCACCCACTCGGCCGAACGGGTGCATTCACCATCCCCCGAACCGACCACAACCTCACCTCAAGCCCACCGCAAGCCCGCCCCCGGTCATCCCGGTTCCGACTCACCACCCACCCGTTGTTCCCATCCCCACCGGAACGACCGCTAGCTCAATCGGCCCCGCTTCCAGGCCAGCCACTGCTCATCTTGAGTCCATTTCGAGCCCAACGAGGCACCGCTCGAGCCATCCCCAGCCCCCCAAGGCCCCAACTCGCACCCATGGCAAACCCGCACCGCACCGCCGAGCCCCTACAGCTCACACCGCCGGTAAACCCGCTCCAGCACGCCCCGGCCAGCTCGTGAACCTGGTCCTATCTCCGCCAAGGCACCGCCCCGAACGCCTACAACCACCTCAGTCCACTGCAGCCCCCGACCTCCAACTGCCTCACGCCCCCACTCCCTGCCCACCGCCGGCCGTTGAGGGCAAAACGAAAAGGGCCCTGTGACCAGCTTGATCGCTGGCCGCAGGGCCCTTTCGGACCGCGGAGGCGGCGAGATTTGAACTCGCGATGGGGAATAACCCCCAAACCCGCTTAGCAGGCGGGCGCCATAGACCGGACTAGGCGACGCCTCCCCGTGATGCGGCAAGGCTACCGGTCGAGCCCGGTCCGGGGCAAAGCCGATACTCGGGCGCGCCGTGTCGAGGCGGATTCGGACGCCCGATCGGGGTGAATCACCCAGGACCGGGTAGCCAACACAGCCAAGAGCTTTATTGTTAGCTCCAGGTCGGATTCGCGCATATCAGTTGTATACGGTGCGAATCAGCCCGTGTCCTGTGGGTAACGATTTGCCCATGTGGCCTACGGCGCGGCCGGGATGCGGTAACGATTTGGCCTTCTGCAGCGAAGCAGAAGGCTGGAAGCGGTAGTGCGTGCAGCACCGGCAACTCATTCATTGAGAAACACTTCACACCGGCAGGAGACGTGGGTGACGCAGGTCGAGCCCTTCTCGCGACGCCCACGACGATCCGACGCCGAGCAGAACTACGGCGCGCAGGGATCCGGTTACTCTCAGGGCGGCTCGGACGGTCGCGAGGGGCAGTACGACAACCGCGACGAGCGCGGTGGTTACGACCCGCGCCCCAGCAACCGCGGCGGCAACGGCGGGTACGACCCGCGCCCGGGCAACCGGGGCGCGAGCGGTGGTTATGACCCCAGGCCCAGCAGCCGCAGCGGCGCTGGCGGGTACGACCCCCGGCCCAGCAGCCGCAGTGGCAACGGTGGCTATGACCCACGGCCCGAGGCCCGCAGTAACAGCGGCGGCTATGACCCGCGCCCGGATGACCGGGGCGCGAGCGGCGGCAACGGTGGCTATGACCCGCGCCCCAGCAACCGCGGCGGTAACGGCGGGTACGACCCCCGGCCCAGCAACCGCGGCGGCAACGGCGGATACGACCCCAGGCCCAGCGCTCGCGAGAGTGGCAACGGCGGCTATGACCCGCGGCCGGGCGATCGCGGCGCAAGCGGTGGCTTCGACCCGCGCTCCCGCAGCCGCGGAGACAACCGCGAAGACTCCCGCGGTCGCGACGATTACCCCGCCGAAGAACGCAGTGGCCCGAGCCGCTCCCAGAGCCGCCAGGCCGCATCCGCAGTGCCCCCGCCGCTGGACGACGGAGACCGCCGCGGCAGCCACGCCACTACTTACGGCCAGGGCTTTTCCTGGGTGGTGGCCTGGACCATCCTCGGTGCGCTGATCCCCGGTCTGGGCCTGATCGCGGCCGGCTGGCGCCGGCTCGGGGCCGCCGTCCTGGCCGGCCTGGCCGTGGCCGCCGCAGCCGTCGCGGTCTGGGCGCTGAGCGGTGACATCCTCAAGCGCGGGGTCTCGTTCGCCGTCGACCCGAAGAAGCTGCTCATCCTGGCCGTGGTCGCGGTCGTGGTCGGGGTGCTCTGGGCGCTGGTGATCTTGCTCACCAACAGCCAGTTGCGCCGCTACGCCACCCTCGACAGCACTCAGAAGCTGTTCAGCTGGGTGGTCGTGGCCGCCCTGCTGGTCGGCGTGGGTGTGCCCACCTACACCGTCGGCGACTACGCGCTGGTGCAGCGCGAGCTGGTCACCGAGTTGTTCGGCGGCGACGGGGACGTCGACGCCGACGACGCCAAGCCCGACTCCTCGGCCGCCGACCCGTGGGCCGGCACCGACCGGGTCAACGTGCTGCTGATCGGCTCCGACGCCGGAGCCAACCGGACCGGTATCCGCCCCGACACCCTGATCGTGGCCAGCATCCACCCGGCCACCGGGAACACCGTGCTCTACAGCCTGCCCCGAAGCCTGCAGCGGGTGCCCTTCAAGGAGGGCACCGGTGGCGCCGAAGCCTGGCCGGACGGCTACTACTGCCCCGAGCGCGGGCCGGGCGCCGAGTGCATGATCAACGCGATCTGGCAGTGGGCCGAGACCGACGGGGCCTCCTACTACAGCGATGTGAAGAACAAGGGCCTGCGGGCCACCGAGGACGCCGTCACCGGCACCCTCGGCCTGGAGATCGACAGCTACGCGATGCTCAACCTCGAGGGCTTCGCCGACTTCATCGACGCCATCGGCGGCGTCCGGGTGAACGTGTACGAGAAGCTGCCGATCGGCGGCAACTCGAACAACAAGGTGGCCACCGGCGGCTGGATCGAGGAGGGGATGGACCAGAAGCTGAACGGGCACGACGCCCTCTGGTTCGCCCGCTCGCGCTGGAGCACCGACGACTACGACCGGATGCGCCGCCAGCGCTGCACGATCGCGGCCGTCACCGAGCAGGCCGACCCGGTCACCATCGCCGCCAACTGGACCAAGATCGCCAAGGCACTGCAGAAGAACATGCAGACCGGTATCCCCCAGGACGAGATCCAGGCCTGGGTGGAACTGGCCACCCGGGTGCAGAAGGCCAAGGTCACCAGCCTCTCGTTCGACAACGCGGCGGTCGGCGGCACCACCGTCAACCCCGACTTCGACCTGATGCGCGAGAAGGTCGAGAAGGCGAACGCGAAGTCCGAGAAGGCCGGGCAGAAGAAGAAGGCCGCCACCTCCGAGCCCCAGGCCTCGGCCTCGGCCGGGACCAGCACCG
Source organism: Kineosporia babensis (assembly GCF_021129305.1). GTDB lineage: Bacteria > Actinomycetota > Actinomycetes > Actinomycetales > Kineosporiaceae > Kineosporia > Kineosporia babensis. The sequence continues at coordinate 80,022 of NZ_JAJOMB010000017.1, forward strand.
AGGACAAGGCCGACTCCGGCAAGAAGGACACCACGCCGGACGAGGCCAAGACCAAGGACCCGGAGAACGCGCAGGACGTCAGCCAGGTCTGCTAGAACCCCGCTCCACCCTCCACCGGTCGGCCGATGCTTGCATCGGCCGACCGGTGCGTTTGCGTCCTCCGCTCGCACACAAGTGGCCGCCCGAGGTGCGTCGCAGGCGTCCAATGTCCCCGAGACGGGCTGCTGCGCGGGCATACTCACGGCTCAGTGCGCGCGGCGCGGTCCCAGGCGGCCACCGAGTGCCCCGCGGTAGGGATGGCTCTCAGAACGCGACCTAGGGGTGGAATGTCCGACGTCCGTCAGCGCGCCACCGGCCGGTTGCTGTCCGGCAAAGCAGGGCGCGACGACGTCCCCGGCGCCCCGGTGATCTCCACCGGCCGCCGCGGCTCGCATGCCACCACCCGCGGCCAGGGCTTCTCCTGGGTGCTCAGCTGGACCATCCTCGGCTCGCTGCTGCCCGGCCTGGGGCTGCTGGCCGCGGGCTGGCGCCGGGCCGGTGGCTTCCTGCTCGGCCTGAGCGCGGCCGGGCTGCTGGCGCTGGGCTGGCTGGCGATCGACGGGGATCCGCTGGACCGGGTGCAGGCCCTGGTCGTCGCCCCCGAACGGCTACTGCTGGTGACCATCACGATCGGGGTGATCGCCGTGCTCTGGGTGGTGGCGATCGTGCTCACCCACACCCAGCTGCGCCGCTACGCCCGGCTCGGGCTGGGGCAGCGACTGTTCTCCGTAGTGCTGGTGGTGGCCCTGATCACCGGAGTGGCGCTGCCCGCCTACGAGGCCGGGCGGTACGCGCTGATCGGCCGCGACCTGGTGGACACGGTGTTCCAGGACACGGTGGACGCCGAGACCAGCACCGCGCTGAGCGACACCTCCAAGGCCGACCCGTGGGCCGGGGTGCCGCGGGTGAACGTGCTGCTGATCGGCTCGGACGCCGGCGAGTCCCGGATCGGGGTGCGGCCCGACACGATGATCGTGGCCAGCGTGGACACCTACTCGGGCAACACCGTGCTGTTCAGCCTGCCGCGCAACCTGGAGAACGTGCCCTTCCCGTTCGGCACCCCCGGCAACACCGCCTGGCCGGACGGCTTCGACTGCGGTGACGAGTGCCTGCTGAACGCGGTCTGGACCTGGGCCGAGCAGGACGGCTCGGGCTACGAGGGGTACAAGAACCCCGGTCTGGCGGCCACCCAGGACGCGATCGAGGGCGCGACCGGCCTGAAGATCGACACCTACGCGATGCTGAACCTGAAGGGTTTCGCCGAGTTCGTGAACGCGATCGGCGGGCTGCGGGTGAACGTGCGCGAGCGGCTGCCGATCGGCGGGGACAGCACCCTCGGCTCGCCGATCTACCACGTGGCCACCGGCGGCTGGATCGAGGTCGGGGAGAACCAGTTGCTGGACGGCTACCACACCCTCTGGTTCGCCCGCTCGCGCTGGTCCACCGACGACTACAGCCGGATGCAGCGCCAGCGCTGCGTGATCGGGGCGTTCGTCGGCCAGGTCGATCCGGTCACCGTGGCCCTGCAGTTCCCTCAGCTGGCCCGGGCGGCCAAACGCAACATCACCACCGGGATCCCGCTGCGCGACCTGGACGCCTGGGTCGAGCTGAGCAAGCGGGTGCAGGGCGGCAAGGTGACCAGCCTGCCGTTCACCAAGGATGTGGTGGACGTGGCCTACCCGGACTTCGGGAAGGTGCAGAAGCTGGTGAACCGGGCGATCGCCAGCTCGGAGCGGGCCGGCCGGCAACCCGCCCCGAGCTCACCCTCGGCCAAGCCCCGGGCCCCCCGGGCGGCGAACCCGAACAAGGCCCAGGACGTGACGGCCGTCTGTTAGGCGCTGGTCCGCTCGACCTGCACCACCGAAAGGGAACCTTCGGCGTAACGGGCCCGCAGCGTCTTCTTGTCGAACTTGCCCACACTGGTCTTGGGCACCTCGGTGACGAAGGCCCAGCGCTCGGGCACCTGCCAGCGGGCCACCCGGTCCTGCAGGAAGCTGCGCAGGTCCTCGACCGCGGGCGTCTGCCCCTCGACCGGCACCACGATCGCCAGCGGGCGCTCACCCCACTTCTCGTCCGGCACCCCGACCACGCTGGCCTCGCGCACGCCCGGGTGCGCCATCAGCTCGTTCTCCAGGTCGATCGAGCTGATCCACTCCCCGCCGGACTTGATCACGTCCTTCGCCCGGTCGCTGATGGTCAGGTAGCCGTCCGCGGTCAGGCTGCCGACGTCTCCGGTGCGCAGCCAGCCCTCGTCGAACTTCTCGGCCGAGGCAGCGTCGTCGTCGCGGTAGTACGAGCCGGTCACCCAGGGCCCGCGCACCTCGATCTCGCCGACCGCCTCGCCGTCCCAGGGCTGCACCGCGCCGTCCGGGCCGACCAGCCGGGCCTCCACGTGCAGCGCGAGCCGGCCCTGGCTGTGCCGGTAGTTCCAGTACTCCTCGCCCTCCACCCCGACCGGGGCGATCGCGACCGTGCCCAGCGGTGACGTCTCGGTCATCCCCCAGCCGTGCAGCACGGTGACGTCGTACCGGTCGTGGAAGGCGTGCATCAGCGCCGGCGGGCAGGCCGAGCCGCCGATGATCACCCGGTCGAGGCTGCTGACGTCCGTCTCCGGGTGCCCGTCCAGGTACTCCAGCAGCCCGGTCATCAGCGTGGGCACCGCACCCCCGCAGGTCACCTTCTCGCTCTCGATCATCCGGGCCAGCGGCTCGGGCTGCAGGAACCGGTCGGGCATGATCAGGCTGGAGCCGGCCATCATCGCGGCGTAGGCCAGGCCCCAGGCGTTGGCGTGGAAGAGCGGGACGATGGCCAGGGCCCGCGCGGACTGGGTCAGGCCCAGGCCGTTGGCGCCGGCGCAGAAGGTGGCGTGCAGCAGGTTCGAGCGGTGGGAGTAGACCACGCCCTTCGGGTGCCCGGTGGTGCCGGAGGTGTAACACATCAGCGTGCCGTCGTTCTCGTCCACCTCCGGCCACGCGAAGGTGTCGGGCTGGGCGTCCAGCAGTTGCCGGTAGTCGTGCACCTGGCGTTTACCGCCGCCGGCCAGCGCCTGTTTCACCTCGTCCGGCACCGGCCCGTTGACCACCACGTGCTCCACCGTGGGGGTGTGCTCGAGCAGCGCCGAGAACGGCTGGGCCAGCGAGTTGTCGACGAAGATGACCTTGTCCTCGGCGTGGTTGACCACGTAGACCATCTGCTGCGGGAAGAGCCGGATGTTGATCGTGTGCAGCACTGCCCCGGCGGCCGGGACCCCGAGGTACAGCTCCAGGTGCTCCTCGTTGTTCCACATGAACGAGCCGACCCGCTGGTCACCGTCGATGCCCAGCGTGCGCAGGGCGTTGGCCAGCCGGCGGCAGTCCTTGGCCACGTCGGTGAAGGACGACCGGCGCGGGCCGTCGGCCCCCCAGGTCACCACTTCCGAACCGGGATAGACGTCTCCTGCGTAATCGATAATCCGGGAGGTCAGCAGGGGGACGTTCTGCATCGTGCTGCGCATGCGAAATCACCTCGTCGTGACGTGGGACACATCGGCGTGTAACCCAACGGTCAGGACCGGAGGCCGGTTTCCGCAAGCGCGGAGATCAGCTGTTCCACCGATCGATGACCGGCCTCCCACGATCCCAGGCCAGCACGCTGAGCGTCGAGGTCCGCAGCGACAAATGGGCGGCCAGCGCCGGGTCCTGGCCGATCCAGCGGGCGGCCAGAATCCGCAGGTAGTGCGCGTGGGCCACCAGCACGGCGCGGGTCGGCGCCGCCTGCCGCACCCGCTCGATCACCGTGTCGGCCCGGGCGGCCACCTGCGCCAGGGTCTCCCCGCCGGGCACCGATGCGGTCCAGATCGACCAGCCGGGCACCTGCTCCTGGATCTGCGCGGTGGTGATGCCCTCGTACTGGCCGTAGTCCCACTCCAGGGCGTCCGGTTCGGCCTTGGGGTCGAGCCCGGCCAGCTCGGCGGTGTGCCAGGCGCGCTGCAACGGGCTGGCCAGCTGCAGGTCGAAGTGCACCCCGGCCAGACGGGGCGCCAGCTCGGCGGCGGCCGCCTCGCCCTCGGGCCGCAGCGGGATGTCGCTGCGGCCGGTGTGCCGCCGGTCGCGGGCCCACTCGGTCAGGCCGTGCCGGATCAGCCAGAGTTCGGGTTCGTTCGAGGTCACGGGCGTGATCTTCACACGGCCAGGTAACAAGGGCCTGATCAGTCAGCCGGTCGGAGCCTCAGACCGGACCAGCACCGTGCCGACGATCTGGCCAACCTGCCCGACCCGCCACAGCTCCGAACGGTGGAAGTCCAGGCCGTGCGAGCGCACCAGCACCAGCGCCAGCGGGCCGGGGCCGATCGGGACCAGCGCGGTGCCGCTGAACGGCTCGGGTGCGCCCGGCGCGATCATCCGGACGCTGGCCAGCCGCAGCGGCGAGGTCAGCACCACCTGCTCCGGCCCCGGGCTGGCCACGCTGACCGTCAGCACCGCGTTCACCGTCGCCAGGTCCGGCCCGTACTCCACCAGTGCCGCCCAGTCCGCCCCGAAGCAGTGCGGGGCCCCGTCCACCAGCGTCTGCAGACCGCGCTCGGGCCGGGTGAGCACCTGGTCGATCAGGCCCAGGTCGGCGTGCCCGGTGACCGGGGGCGCGGGATGCTGCACACCGGTGACGTCCACCCCGGCCAGGGCAGCCAGCTGCGCCGAGATCCGCTGCAGGTGAGGCACGTCGCGGACCCGGACGAACACGTCGTCCAAGGCCCGGCCGGACTCGCTCTCCAGCACGTCGATCTGCGCGATGTCGGCCCCGGCCGAGCCGATCGCCGAGGTGACCCGGCCCAGGGCACCGGGCCGGTCCGGGATGCTGAACCGAATCCGCGCGAGCAAATCTGACCTCCCAGTCACCAGCAGACGAACAGAATTCCACACGGGCGCGGGTGCGAGGTCACCAACTGCACCGGACAATGCCGCTCGTGACCCGCGCCGGCACCTCCCCCGGGCCGGAGATCAGGGACGCTGAGGACAAGCCGCGCGGGCCTGACCACTAAGCTACGTACGTAGATACTGTCGGCCCGGAGGTGGTCACCGTGACGGGGCCGGACGAGGTCCATGCGCTTGACCGTTCCAGTCCCATGCCGCTCTGGGCGCAGCTCCAGCAGGAGCTCACCCGCAGACTGCAGGCAGGGGCGTTCGACCAGGAGTTCCCTGGCGAGCTGGAGCTGGTCGAGGCCTATGCCGTTTCCCGCTACACCGTGCGCGAGGCGCTGCGCCGGCTGCGTGAGTCCCGCCTGATCGACTCGGCCAAGGGCCGGGGTTCGTGGGTGCGCCGCGGGGGCGACTCCAACCCGCCGCTGGGCAGCCTGTACTCGCTGTTCCGGGAGGTGGACGCGCAGGGCATCCGGCAGCGCAGCATCGTGCTCGCCCAGGAGATCGTCACCTGGGCCGCGGCCGCCGAGGAGCTCGGCCTGGAGCCGGACACCCCGCTGTTCCACCTGGAGCGCATGCGCCTGGCCGACGAGCTGCCGATGGCCCACGACCGGGTCTGGATCCCGGCCGAAGTGGCGCGCCCGCTGCTCGAGGTCGACTTCACCGTCTCCGGCCTGTACGACGAGCTGGCCGCCCAGTGCGGGGTGTCGCTGGCCGGGGGCCGGGAGCGGATCGCCGCGGTGATCCCGACCCAGCGCGACCGGGACCTGCTGACCGTGCCCGCCGACGTGGCCTGCTTCCAGATCGAGCGGATCAGCACGGTGCAGCAGCGGCGGATGGAGTACCGGCACACCGTGGTCCGCGCCGACCGCTACTCGGTGCTGGCCGAGTGGTCGCCGCAGGGGTACACGGTGGCGGCGGAGCCGCTGGACGGGCCGCCGAAGGCGTCCGCGGAAACCTGAGATCCCAATGGGAGACGAGTGTGCGCGACTTGCGCATAATCGTCTCCCATTCGGTTGTGGAGGGGGACACGAGTGACGCTCTCGTACACGTTCTGGCACCGCCCGCAGGAGGGCATCTCCCCGGAGGGCTACGAGCGTGACCTGGCGCTGTTCCACGAGCGCCTGGCCATGCTCGGTTCGGGCCAGATCCCGGGCTACCGTTCCTCGTACACGCTGCGCGTGCCGCCCCTGCCGTGGCAGAGCACTCCGGGCTACGAAGACTGGTACCTCATCGACGATTACGCATCCCTGGGCGTGCTGGCCGGCGCCGCCGTGGACGAGACCCGCCTGGAACGCCACGACGCCCTGGCCGGGGCGGTACTCGACGGCACCGGCGGGCTTTACGGGCTCCGCGCAGGCACTGCGCCGCCGGCGGAGGGCACTTGGGTGGGCTGGGGCCGCAAACGCGCCGGGGTCAGTTACGCCGAGTTGCTCTCCGACCTGGAGGCCCGGGTGGAAATCGGTGAGCTGAGCGCGGTCTGGCAGCGCCAGCTGGTGCTCGGCCCGGCCCCGGAGTTCCGGCTCGAGGGCCGGGGCCCGATCACGGTGGCCGGTCTCGAACCAGTCATCGCGCTTGAGGTCTCAACGGTCGCCTGACAACCAGCCGAAGGGCGCAGCCAGCTCGTCCGCGGCCTTCGGCCCCATGCTGCCCGGCGGATAAGGCTGCAGGGCCGGCGCTTCGCGCAGGATCGGGTCGACCACCCGCCAGGCGTGCTCCAGCCCGGCACTACCGGTGAACAGCGAACGGTCGCCGGTGAGCACGTCGTACAGCAGGGCCACGTAGGGCGGCAGCGGATCCGCGTTCTCAATCTCGTCGAGCTCCAGCCGCTGTCGCACCTGGGCCGGCTTCACACCCTCACCGGGCTGCTTCAGCACGAAGTCGACCTCCAGCGAACCGGACCCGGCCAGCGAGAGGGTGATGGCGTTCGGCTGCTCGGGGGCGGTGAGCGGCCCGTCCACCGGCCGCATCACCAGGCTGACCCGCTGCTCACTGACTCCCAGTTTCTTACCGGTCCGCAGCAGGAACGGCACGCCGTGCCAGCGATCGGTATCCACCCACAGCCGGACCGCGCAGAACGTGTCGGTGTCCGAGTCCTCGGCCACGCCCTCGATCTCGCGGTAGCCCTCGAACTGACCCAGCACCACCTCGTCCGGCTTCAGCGGCCGGAACGCCGCGATCACCGATTCCCGGGCCTGCTGCAGGTCTTCGGCGCCCAGGCTGAGCGGCGGCTCCATCGCGACCTCGGCGGCGACCTGGATCAGGTGGGTCACCACCATGTCCATCAGCGCGCCGGTGGCGTCGTAGAACCCGGCCCGGTTGGCCACGTCCAGCGTCTCGGGCACGTCGATCTGCACCGCGGCGATGTGGTCGCGGTGCCAGACCCCGGCGAAGGTCTGGTTGGCGAACCGCAGCACGTGCAGGTTCTGCGTGGCCTCCTTGCCGAGGAAGTGGTCGATCCGGAAAACCTGCTCCTCGTCCAGAATCTCGTGCACCACCTGGTCAAGGTGCCGAAAGTCCTCCGGGGAGGTGCCGTAGGGCTTCTCGAAGACCACCCGGGCCCGGTCGGTGAGGCCGTGCTGCTTCAGCGCTTTCGCGGTCGACTCGAAGGCCTTCGGCGGAATTGCCAGGTAGTGCACGAAGTTCGGCTCGGCCGCGTCGTCGAGTTCGTCCTTCACCTCGCTGATCACGTCGAGCAGGCTGCCCGGGCCGCTCTCGTCGAAACCGCCGCCGGCGAACAGCAGTCGCTGCGAGAAGTCCTCCCAGTCGGCGTCATCCACTTCGGGACCGTACTCGGCCAGGGCGTTACGCACGTCGGTGCGGAAGTCCTCGTGGGCCACGTCGCCGCGTCCGTTGCCGATCAGCCGCCATTGCGGCGGCAGCAGATCCTTGCGCGCCAGCGTGTAGAAGGCGGGCAGCACCATCCGGGCGGCGAGGTCGCCGGTGGCGCCGAACAGCACGAAGATCGTCGGTGAATCGCTCACCTGCCGATCCTCACCCGGGATCCGGGACCTCGCCATCCGTGCGGTCCCGCCCGTATTGTCACACTTGTGCATACCTGGGGTCGGGTTCGTGGAGTCAATCTGGGTGGCCTGCTGGACTCGCGGGAGGGGGTCGAGCCGGGCTGGCAGCTGCGGCCCGAGCACCTGGACGCGATAGCCACGGCCGGTTTCGACTGCGTCCGGCTGCCGGTGCGCTGGTGGGGCACGTCGGCCGGGGCCCTGGACGAGCTGGTCGGCGCGGTCGTGGAGCAGGCGCTGCAGCGCGATCTGGCGGTGGTGCTGTCGATGCATCATGCCGACGGTCTGATGACCGGTGAGCCCGAGGCGGCCGAAAAGCTCACAGAATTGTGGACGGGTCTCGCCCGCCGGTTTGCGGGGGTGAAAGACCCTCGGCTGGCCTTCGACCTGCTGAACGAGCCCCGGGACGCGATCACTCCGGCCGTCTGGAACGCGCTGCTGCCGACGGTGCTGGCCGCGGTCCGGGCCGAGGATGCATCGCGGGCCGTGATCGTCGGCGGTGCCCGGATGAGCACGCTGGCCGGCCTGCTGGAGCTGGAACCGCCTGCAGACCAGAACCTGGCCGTCACGCTGCACTATTACGAGCCCTTCGCCTTCACCCATCAGGGCGCGCACTGGGAGGAGGGGGCCGACGCCTGGACGGGTACGCGCTGGCTGGGCGGAGAGTCGAACGCCCGGGGCAACGGCTGGCCCGGCGGTCCGCATTGGGCCGACGCAGAGCGCGACCGCCGCACGGTGACCACCGATCTGTCCCGTGCCGCCGCCTGGGCGCAGGAACGGGGGCTGCAGCTGCTGGTCGGCGAGTTCGGGGCCTACGAGAAGGCGCCCTGGGCCGACCGCGTGGCCTGGACCGGCTGGGTCCGGGCCGAGTGCGAACGCCTCGGCCTGGGCTGGGCGCACTGGGACTTCGCCACCGACTTCGGCGTCTACGACCCCGCTACCCAGGCCTGGCGTCCCGATCTCCTGCACGCCCTCACCGGCGCCCAGCCGTGATGCTGCTCAGGCCTTGACCGGCTCGGCCGAGGCCCGGGCAGCGACCAGGCGGGAGACGGTCTCGGCGGGGCCGGGCCGGCCGAAGTGGTAGCCCTGGGCCATGGTGCAGCCCAGCCGGCGCAGGGCCAGGAGCTGGCTGTGCTCCTCGATTCCCTCGGCGATGGTCTCCAGGTCGAGCGTGCGGCCCAGCTGCACGATGCTCTGGACCAGGCTGTCCTCGTCGCCGGTGCCGGATCCGGACAGCCGTTCCACGAACGAGCGGTCGATCTTCAGGATGTCGACCGGGAAGCGGTGCAGGTAGCTCAGCGAGGAGTAGCCGGTGCCGAAGTCGTCGATCGCGATCCGCACCCCCATCGCCTTCAGCGCCTGCAGCGTGCGCAGGGTGCTGTCGGTGTCGTTCATCAGCACGCTCTCGGTCATCTCGAGCACCAGACTGGTTGCGGGCAGACCGCTTTCGTGCAGCGCCCGGCTCACCTCGGCGGCGAAGTCGTGGCGCTGCAGCTGCTTGCCCGAGACGTTCACGCCGATGCTCAGCACGGTCCCGGGTGAGAGCCGGGCCCACTCCTGGCCCTGGAAACAGGCCTGCCGCAGCACGAACTGGCCCAGGTCGTGGATCAGGCCGGTCTGCTCGGCCAGCGGGATGAACACGTCGGGCGGGACCATCCCGCGCTCGGCGTGCGGCCAGCGCACCAGCGCCTCCACCCCGGTCAGCTCGCCGGAGTCCAGCGCGTAGGTGGGCTGGTAGTGCACCTGCAGCTGCTCCTCGGCGACGGCCTTGCGCAGCTCGGCCTCCAGGGCCAGCCGCTCCACCAGTGAGCTGTGCATGGTGGGGTCGTAGAGCGCGGGCTCACCGTCCTGCCGCTCCTTGGCCCGGTACATCGCCAGGTCGGCGTTGCGGATCAGCTGGTCGGCGCCGATCGTGCCGACCTCGGCGCTGGCGATCCCGATGCTGGCCCGGATGAACAGTTCCCGGCCGTCGATCACGACCGCGGCCTCCAGCGCCTGGCGGATCCGGGCGGCCGCGCCGAGGAACTCCTCCCCGGTGGCCGCGCCCTCCACCAGGATCGCGAACTCGTCGCCGCCGAGCCGGGCGATGGTGTCGCCCGGGCGCAGGCTGCTGGTCAGCCGGCGGGCCACATCGATCAGCAGGGCGTCGCCGGTGGCGTGCCCCAGGCTGTCGTTGACCTCCTTGAACCCGTCCAGGTCGAGGAAGAGCACGCCCACCGTCTCGGCCGCCCCGGCGGTGCGCCGGCGCATGGTGTGGTGCACCCGGTCCAGGAACAGCGAGCGGTTGGCCAGACCGGTCAGCGAGTCGTGGAAGGCCTGGTGCACCAGCTCGTCCTCGAGCTGGCGGCGCTCGCTGATGTCGCGCACGTTGAGCACCATGGCGTTCACCGAGGGGTCGTCGAGCAGGTTCGTCACCGTCGCCTCGATGTGGATCCGCTGGCCGTCCGGCATGGTGGCCTTGGCCTCCACGGTCACCGCGGCCAGCGGGCTCCGGGCCACCTCGGTCATCGCCTGGGCGACGTCCGGGCGGGAGGACTCGTCGAGGAAGGTGTCCAGCGGGATGCCGGTGAGCTGCTCGGCCGACACCCCGAACACCCGCAACGCCGAGCCGCTGACGTAGCGGGTCAGGCCGTCGCCGCCGACCATCACCACCACGTCCGAGCTGTTCTCGACCAGGGCCTGGAACCGGGTGTGGCTGGCCTGCAGTTCCTGGGTTCGCTCGCTCACCCGCCGCTCCAGGTCGCCGGTCAGGGCCCGGTTCTCCTGCAGGGTCAGCAGCTGGCGGATCACCATCAGCAGGATCAGCGAAGAGCGGATCCAGCGGGTGGCGTCGTCGTAGGTGCCGGTGATCTCCGGGATGATCAGCGAGGCGGCGACCGCGACGACGATGAAGAAGTACGGCACCATCAGGCCGATCTGGCGGGGCAGGGCCTCCGTCTCGGCCTGTCCCCGGTACCCCGGGCGCACCAGGGCGGCCAGGATCAGCAGGACGAATCCGCCCAGCCAGCCGGTGTCGGTCAGGTGCCCGGGGGCGTAGCCGCCGGTCAGGCTGAAGTAGGTGTGCGCCACGTCGGCCAGCCCGAACCCGATCATCGCGGCCGCGATCGGCTCCACCGGCAGCGGGCTGCGCCGGCCCGCGCCCCGAGTCCGCAGCACCACGTAGATGGCCAGGGTGATCACCGCGATGTCGCCGACCGGGTAGGCGATCAGCAGGGTCTTGCCGATCAGGCCGCTGGTGCTGGCGTGCACCGCCTGCCCGAGCACGCTGACCCAGCCCACCAGCAACGCCGCGGCGCCGATCATCAACCCGTCGACCAGGGCCCGCAGCCGGGCCGCGGCGCGCGGTTCGGGTACCGCCATCCGCAGCAGCGCGATCGCGAACAGCGGCCCGGCCAGGAGATATCCGGCGTCCGCCAGAGAAGGGATGGGCAGCGCCTGGTGCCGACCGTGCTCGTGCACCACCTGCACCAGATCGCCGAAACCGTGAGCCAGCGCACCGGCCGCGAACAGCAGCCAGGTGGTGCGGGTCCGAGCGTCGTCCTCGGTCCGCAGGGCCCGCAGCCCGCACGCCAGGCCCGCGGCCAGGGCGGCCCCGGCGATCGCCAGCCCGGACAACCAGGCCCGGGCGCCCGGCGAGCCGAGGCCGGTGGCAAGAACCAGAGCCACGGCGAATCCGCCGATCACCGCGAGGGCACCCACAGCCGAACGCAGGCCGGGCCGGAGAGAGGTCATGGACTCCTCTGTCGTCCGGTCACTGTGGGTCGATGATGCTCCGTTCGAGGCACCCCCGAACGGCCCAAGGCCGGACGCAGCGTGGCCGCCGATGCCCCGATCGGATGGTTGCGTAGAGCCAGACATCAACGGACGTGGCTGCGCGCCGATGCGTCTGGCCACAGGTTCGTGCGGTGCCGACGCGTTGTGGACCAAGGCAAAAGGGGCTGGTTCGGGGTGGACGAGGAGTTGCCCGGACGCTGGCCCGCCCGGCTGCGTCCGGACCGGCTGGCCGCTCTGGCCTTCGAGACCCCATATCTGGCCGGTGATGTGACCGCGATCGCCGACCGGCTGATCGAGTTCCGCGCGGCGCTGCCCTGGGCCAAGCCGCACTACCCGGTCCGGGTCAATCCGGCGCCGGCGGTGATCAGTGCGCTGGGCGGGCTGGACATGGGCTTCCAGGCCGGTTCGCCGGCCGAGCTGAAAATTCTGATGGAGCAAGGGGTCGAGGCTTCACGAGTACTGCTGGGCAACACCGTGCGCTCGGGTCCGCACCTGCGCTCGGCGTTCGCGGCCGGGGTCTGGCGGCTGGCCTTCGAATCCGAGCACGAATTGCGGCGGATCGCCGAATTCGCCCCCGGATCCTGCGTTTACCTTCAGCTGAGTCTGGGCCGGGAGGCAGTGCGGCCGATCGGGGCCGACCCGGACCAGGCCTGCGCGCTGCTGACCAAGGCGGCCGAGCTCGGCCTGGTGCCGTACGGCCTGTCGGTCCAGCTGGAAGAAGTGGCCGATCTGGCCGTGGTCGGGCAGGCGATGTCCGACCTGACGGAACTCGGGCTGGGTCTGGCCATGCTGAATCTGGGCAGCGGTTTCACCGACCCCCCAAAGGCGGGCGTTCCAGCGTCCATGGTTGGAATCGGTACGGCCATCGGCGAAGCCCTGGACGAACTGCTGCCCTACCGCCCGGCCGACCTGATCTGCGAGCCCGGCCGGTACCTGGTGGCGGACAGTTCGGTGCTGGTCAGCACGGTGCTGGAGCGCTACCGGCGCAACGGGGTGGACTGGCTGGTGCTGGACGCCGGCATTCATCAGGGACTGGCGGGCGGATGGGCGCTCCCCCTGACCTCCTCGGCTTCGAGCCCGACGCCCGCGCTGTTCAGCCTGGCCGGGCCGACAGCCGACCCGGACGACGTGATCGCCGGGGCGATCGGCCTGCCCGAGAACATCCAGCCGGGCGACCTGGTGCTGTTCGGTGCGCTCGGCGCCGCCTACGCCCAGGCCGCCCGACCACGAAACCTCTTCGTCTAGGCGTTCTTCCAGTCCGACAGCGAGGTCAGCATGAACCCGGCTCCACCCGGGTCGGCAACTCCGGCCAGCCGGCCGAACGGCGTGTCCTCGGGGGCCATGTTGACGCTGCCGCCATGCTTCTGGACCGTCGCCACGGTGGCGTCGACGTCGTCGCAACCCAGGTAGAAGTGCCAGTTGGCGGGCACGCCGGGCGGCAGGAAGGTGGCGTCCATGATGCCCGCCACCTGCACTGCGTCGGCGATCTGGACGGTGTAGCGGAAATCGTCGCTGTCGCCGGTGACCTCGGTGTCCCAGTTGAAGACGGCCTTGTAGAAGCTGACCGCGGCCGGGTAGTCGGTGGCGTGCATCTCGACCCAGGACGGAGCGCCGTCCTCGTCCCAGATCTGCGTGCCCGGGTGTTCCTTGGCCTGCCAGGTCGAGACGAAAGCACCCGACGTGTCCCGAAAGACCGCCATCCGGCCGAAGTCGCCCACATCGAAGGCGTCCACGACGACCGCGCCACCGGCCTCGCGCACCCGGCCCTCGGTGGTCTCAACGTCGTCGGTCTGGAAGTAGATGTTCCAGACGTCCGGCATCTCCGGCTGCTGCTTGCCACCCAGCCCGGCCACGTCCCGTCCGTTGTGCTTGAACATCACGTAGTTGCCGAACTCGGCACCGCTGACGTCGTAGGTCCAGCCGAACACCCCGGCGTAGAAGTCGCGCATCCGCTCAGGGTCGGAACTGGAGAGGTCGAACCAGATCGGGGCCCCGGCGGGGGCGGTGTCACGGAAAGGCATGGCGATCTCCTCGGGTGATCTTGACCTGCGCGGGCACAGCGTAGTGTGATCGCGCCGTCACCGTCCGCTGATCGTGATTCGATGTTCCGGTGGAGCGCATCTGGCTGGACGTCCCGTTCGACGAAAAAGACCTGGCCAAGGCGGCGGGAGCGCGCTGGGACACCCGAGCCCGGTCCTGGTACGCGCCGCGGGCGGGGATGAGCGATCTGGAGCAATGGACGGCCGCGGAACCTTTGCCGGACCTGTTACCGGGTGAGGACCGCCAGTTGGGGTCCGGGTTGTTCGTCGACATGGTGCCCTCGACCTGCTGGTTCACCAATGTGCGTTCCTGCGTGTCGCAGCGTGACTGGGAACGCATCCGGCGGATGGTCACCGCCCGGGCCGGGCAGCGGTGCGAGACCTGCGGCGCCCCGGAGGACCGGGCCCGCCGTCGCTGGCTGGAGGTGCACGAGCGCTGGACGTACGACGTGCCCAGCCAGGTGCAACGCCTGGGCCGGCTGATCTGCCTGTGCTCGGACTGCCATTCGGCCACGCACTACGGCCTGGCCGGGATCCGGGGCCGGGCCTCGGCCGCCCGCTCGCACATCCAGAAGGTCACCGGGCTCAGCGCGGCCGACGTGAGCATCCTGATCGAGGTGGCGACCGAGCAGTTCTACCAACGCTCCAGCCACCCCTGGGAACTCGACCTCTCCATCCTGACCGACACGGGCGTCACGGTTGCCCCGCCACCCAGCGCCGAGGATCGCCCGGCCGCCGCCCGCGACGGCCTGTACCAGAACTTCAGGAGGTCGAAATGAGTTCCAGGCCGCGCCAGTCCGCGCGCCACCGGTCGAACTCCGCCACCGGCATCGGTTTGGCCAGCACGTAACCCTGCGCCGTGTCGCACCCGAAGCTCACGAGTTTGACCAGGGCCTCGGTGGTTTCGACACCCTCGGCCACGGTGGTCAGGCCCAGGTTGCGGCCCAGCTCGATCACGCTGCGCACGATCAGCTCCTCACCGGCGTCCTGCTCCATCGCCTGCACGAACGAGCGGTCCACCTTCAGCTCGCTGATCGGCAGGCTGCGCAGCTGCTTGATGCTGGTGTAGCCGGCCCCGAAGTCGTCGATCGAGATCGAAACCCCCTGCGCGGCCAGGCTCTGCAGCAGCTGCCGGGCCCGCACCGGGTCGGCCATCAGCGCGCTCTCGGTCACCTCGAGCAGCAGTTGGCCGGCGTCCACCCCGTGCTCGGTCAGCAGACCGCGCACCACCCGGTCGAAGTCCTCGTCGTGCAGGTTGCGGGCCGAGGTGTTCACCGCGATCTTCAGCGGCTGCCCGGCGTCGGTCCAGACCCGGGCCTGGGCCAGCGCCAGATTCAGCACGTGCTTGGTGATCGCGCCGATCAGGCCGGTGTTCTCGGCCAGCGGGATGAAGGCGTCGGGCGGGACCAGGCCGCGCTCGGGGTGCCGCCAGCGCAGCAGTGCCTCGGCCGAGTGCACCTGGCCGTCGGTCAGCGAGACCTTGGGCTGGTAGACCAGATACAGCTCGTCGTTGCTGAGTGCCCGCCGCAGGTCCCCGAGCAGGGCCAGCCGCTGCCGGGTGTTCACGTCGTCGCGCGGGTCGTAGCCGGCCACCCCCAGGCTGCGGCCCTTGGCCACGTACATCGCCACATCGGCCCGTTGCAGCAGCCCGGCGGCGGTGTCGTCCGCCACCGGCTCGGAGACCGCCACCCCGATGCTGGCTTCCACGTCCAGCTCCACGCCCTCCACCACGAACGGCTCCTCCAGCGCGTCGTGCAGCTTCCAGGCCACCGCGCAGGCCCCGTTCAGGTCGCTGACCTGTGGCAGCAGCACCGCGAACTCGTCCCCGCCGAGCCGGGCGACCGAGTCCACCCCGCGCAGCGCTCGCTGCAGGCTCTGCCCCACCTGGATCAGCAGTTCGTCGCCGTAGTGGTGGCCCAGCGTGTCGTTGATCTCCTTGAACCGGTCCAGGTCGATCAGCAGCAGGCCGACCTGGATGCCGTGCCGGGCGCCGTCGCGCATCGCCTGCTGGATCCGGTCGGTCAGCAGGGCCCGGTTCGGCAGGCCGGTCAGGTCGTCGTGCAGCGAGCGCCGCTCGATCTCGCTCTGCAGCTCGCGCTGCTGGGTCACGTCGTGCGCAGTCAGCAGAATGCCCTCCAGCCCGGGCACTGCGCTGTGGTCGCGGAACGAGACCTCCAGGGTGCGCCAGACGCCCTCACCGTCCTCGTCCCCGCTCTGTCCGGGCCCGGCCCTCAACCGCAGCTCGGCGCGCACCGCCCCGGAGTCCGGGCCGACCGCGGTCAGACTGGTCAGCAGCAGGTGGCGATCGGCCGGGTGCAGGCGCTGAAGCACCACGTCGCTGCCGGTGCCCAGATCGGGCCCGGTGTCCAGCACCCGCTCGGCCGTCGGGGTCAGGAAGGTGGCCAGGCCATCCCGGCGCAGCACCATGATCAGCGCCGTCGACTCCTCGGCGATCAACCGGAACCGCTCGATGTTGCGGGCATCCACCTCGGCCAGCACCCGGCTCAGCCGCCACCCGCCCGCCAGCAGGCCGATCATCAGCCCGGCCAGCACAAACGCAGCGATGGTGGCGGCGTCGCTCAGCCGGCGGGCCCGGTCGGTCGCGGTCTTCACCGACTCCGACGCATCCTCGAGCCGCTTCAGCGTGGCATCCAGCGCCGGATTGATCTGGGCCCGGACTGCGCTCGTCCCGTTGGCCCCCTCGATGACCGTGGCCAGCCGGCGGTCCACCACTCGGGCGTAGTTCTGGTAGCCGGTGTACAGCTCGTCGATCCGGCGCTGGTTCAGCCCCGGCCCCTCCAGCCCGGCGATCCGCCGGACGGTCTCCTCCCGGCTGCCGTTCAGCCAGCCGAGCGCCACGCTGCGGGCCAGCTGACCGCTGTGCGCCCGCCACTCGATCGCGTCCTGGGCGTGCACGGCACCCTCGATGATCGCCAGCTCACGCTCGGCTCGGCTGCCCCGTTCGACACCGCGCTTGAGCGCGAACACGCCGGCCACCAGCGCCAGCAGGATCAGCAGGGCGATCAGCGCGGCCCGGGTGTACCTGCGCACCGGTTCCGGCCGGGGTGGCCGGGCGGAACGCAGGGGCAGAGGCATGTCGATGGTTTCGGCGGGCCGGGTGCGCCAGTCAAGCTCCGATACCGACAAGCTTTGAGTACTGGTAACCCCTGGGCGCACTGACGACATCAAATGACGTCACGGATAATCGGGATGTGTCGCCCCCCTTGATGATCGCGCATCGCACCCCGGCCGACCGCAACGGTTGCCAGGCCCTGGTGAACTCCGGTGCGAACGTGTTCGAAGTGGACCTGATGCTGGCCGCGGACGACGAGATCGTCCTGTCCCACGACATCCCGTTCCTGACCTCGCTGCCCTGGTTCCGGCACGACGGGCTGCGGCTGATGTTCGGCCGGCACCCGTCGGGCCCGCCGCTGGAGGCGGTGGCCGAGCTGCTGCCGCCCGAGGTGGAGATGCTGCTCGACCTGAAGTGCGACCGGGGCACCGAGGCCTTCCGCCTGGTGCGCAAGCTGCTCACCCTCGAGCTGGACCCGGCGCGGTGCTACGTCAGCAGCAAGAACTGGCGTTCGCTGGAGGAGCTGGAACGCGAGGGCTTCCGGACCTGGCGCAGCGTGGCCCACCCGTGGGCGTTGCGGAGTCTGCTTGAGGACGATGCCGTGCCCGGCTACGCGGTCACGGTGCGGCACCCGATGCTGACGGCCGGGCCGGAGGGCTCGATCGAGCGCCTGCAGAGGCTGGGCAAGGTGATGGCCTGGACGGTGAACGACCCGCGCCGGGCGAACGAGCTGGTTGCGGCCGGGGTCGACGGCGTGACGTCGGACCGGCCGGAGGTGTTCAGCGCGATGAGCAACACCGTGCTGGGCTGAGCCCTACTTACGCTTGTTCTTGGCCGGGCGGTCCGGCTGCTTCTGCATCCGCGGCCGCCCCAGGGCCTCTTCGTCGATCTTCTTGGCCTCGTCCCAGGCCTTCCAGCCGCCGAACGCCAGCCAGAGCAGACCGAACACCAGGCCGAAGGTGTCGCCGTTGATCGCGCCGTAGACGGCCCGGACCATGCCGAGGAAGCCGAAGACCGACCAGAAAATGATCCTCAGGCGCTGTTCCTTGGTCATGCCGGTCAATCTACCGGCAGGTCTGCGCCCGAAGGCGTCACGATCGGGTCACCGCCGCCCGTAGCGGTCCCGGTCCAGCTTGCTCAGCGGCTGCTTCTTGGCCCGCTCGCGCAGCACGATCACCACCGACACGGCCAGCCCGCACCAGGCCCCCAGCAGACCGCCCGAAACCGTGCTGTTGAGGTCGGTCACCACCGTGACCACCACCAGGACCGCCAGTACGGCCAGCCAGATCGCGATCCAGATCCGCATCCGCGGGGTCAGCTTGAACTCGCCCATGGCGTCAATCTACCCACTGGCCGGTTCGGCCCGAGCAGCGAGAGTCCGCAAGGACTGGACGAAGTCGGCCCCCGACCGGCGTCACGCCTGGCCAGGGGCCATTCTCACTGCTCGACCTGCGGAGAGCGAGGGATTCGAACCCCCGGAGGCTTTGACACCTCAGTGGTTTTCAAGACCACCGCCATCGGCCACTCGGCCAGCTCTCCTTCGCGTCCGGAAGACGCGCGTACCAGTCTGGCACAACGGCAGTGATCTTCCCCAGCAGGGGAGCAACTCATTCGTCGTAGCGCCACCAGAACCAGCGCGAGGATCGGGGCTCGCCCGCCGGGATGCCGAGCCGGGCCGAGGCCAGCACGTCGGAACATCGGGGGCACAGCGGCGCTCCGTCGTCGTGCCGGGGAAGGGTGTCGCGGGCGCAGCCGACACAGCGGATCGGCCGCACTCCCTTCCCGGGCATGACCAGCGGGGCGTCGTTCGCGAACATCTGACTCATGACAGTGGTCTCCGTCACCCGTCCCCTGAGAACCCGCAGAGCCTGAGCGCGGGCCACGAACCAATGCGCAGCGTAATCGTATCGCTACGATAAGCGATGGCGATATCTCACGCACCGGAGTGTGCTCTGTATCGGCAGACCGCCTGAACGGCTTGACCCGGTCGATCGACCGGGTTCACAGGGTGGGGTGTTCGGAGGGCTACTGCGGGTTTCAGATGTAGATCGCCGGGTCCTCGGCCCAGTGCTCGTGCATGTCCACCTCGGGCTTCTTCACCACACCGGGCACGCCGACCACGACGGCGTCGTCCGGAACGTCGCGGACCACCACGGCATTGGCTCCGACCTGGGAGTTCTTGCCGATCGTGATCGGCCCCAGGACGCGCGCGCCGGCCCCCACCACGACCCCGTCGAGCAGGGTCGGGTGGCGCTTGCCGCGCTCCAGGCTGCGCCCGCCGAGGGTCACGTCCTGGTAGAGCATCACGTCGTCACCGATCTCGGCGGTCTCGCCGATCACCACCCCGGTGGCGTGGTCGATGAAGAACCGGCGGCCGATGGTGGCCCCGGGGTGGATCTCCACCCCGGTGACCACCCGTGTCCACAGCGAGATCAGACGCGCCGGGACCCGCCAGCCGCGCCGCCACATCCGGTGGGTGATGCGGTGGCTCCAGATCGCCTGCAGCCCGGGGTAGCCCAGGATCAACTCGGCATTGCTGTTGGCCGCGGGATCGCGCAGCTTTGCCGCGTGCAAATCTTCCCTGAGCGCACCCAGGATGCTGGCCGGCTTCATCAGTCCAGGAGGTCCTTGAAGAGGATGGTGGACAGGTAGCGCTCACCGAACGACGGGATGATCACGACGATGGTCTTGCCGGCGAACTCCGGGCGGCGGGCGACCTGGTCGGCGGCCCACAGCGCAGCGCCGGAGGAGATGCCGACGAGCAGGCCCTCCTCCTTGGCGGCCCGGCGGGCCCACTCCACCGCGTCGTCGACCTCGGCGTCGAACACCTCGTCGTAGACCTTGGTGTCGAGGATCTCGGGCACGAAGTTCGCGCCGATGCCCTGGATCGGGTGCGGGCCGGGGGCGCCACCGTTCAGGATCGGCGACAGCTTCGGCTCGACCGCGAAGATCTTGATGTCCGGGTTCTTCTCCTTGAGCACCTGGCCGACGCCGGTGATGGTGCCCCCGGTGCCGATGCCGGCGACCACCGCGGCGACCTGGCCGTCGGTGTCGTTCCAGATCTCCTCGGCCGTGGTCTTGCGGTGGATCTCCGGGTTGGCCTCGTTGGCGAACTGCCGGGCCAGCACCGCGCCGCGCTCCTGACCGATCTCCTCGGCCTTGGCCACCGCACCCTTCATGCCCTCGCTGCCCGGGGTGAGGACCAGCTCGGCGCCGTAGGCGCGCAGCAGCGCGCGGCGCTCCTTGCTCATCGTCTCGGGCATGGTCAGCACCACGTTGTAGCCGCGGGCGGCCCCCACGAAGGCCAGCGCGATACCGGTGTTGCCGCTGGTCGCCTCGACGATGGTGCCACCCGGCTTGAGCTGGCCGGATGCCTCGGCGGCGTCGATGATCGCCACGCCGATCCGGTCCTTCACGCTGTTGGCCGGGTTGTAGAACTCCAGCTTGGCCGCGATCGTGGCGCCGGCTCCCTCGGAGAGCCGGTTGATCCGGACGAGCGGAGTGTTTCCGACCAGCTTGGTCGCGTCATCGTAGATCGGCATTGCTGCAGGTCACCCCTCTGAGAGACATTCCTTGGCGATATGGTCGAGAAACCGATTGTTCACGGGTGTCCGACGCTGGGCAAGAGGTACTCAGCCCGCGACGAACGACAGCCGCACCTTCCGGACCTGGTTGTCGGCATTGCTGTCGACGAGCACAACGCTCTGCCAGGTGCCGAGCGCCGGTTCGCCGGCCAGGACCGGGATGCTGACCGAGGGACTGACGAAGGCGGGCAACACGTGGTCGCGGCCGTGGCCGAGACTGCCGTGCCGATGCCGGTAGATGTCCTCGGCCGGCAGCAACCGGTCGATCGCGCCCGCCAGGTCCGGCTCGCTGCCCGACCCCGTCTCCATCAGCGCAACCCCGGCGGTCGCGTGCGGGACGAACACGTTGACCAGGCCGTCTCCGCGACCGGCGCAGAATCGCGCCAGCTCTCCGGTGAGCTCGGTGACGAGCCGGTCCCCGGAGCGGACGGTGATCTCGGTGCTCTCCATAGGGTGAACCCTAAGCCTGTCTTGCATCCCCCCAAAGAGGGGGCTTGGTCTCAATCGGCCCGGAGCCACACCGTGGTCTCGCCCGGCAACTCGTCCCCGGACAGATCGCGGCTGGCCACGAGCACCTTTCCGGCCGGCCGCGGCACCGGCGCGGTGCCGAAGTTGGTGACCACTTCCCAGCCACCCTCTCTGCGGAAATGGAGGACGTTCGTGGGCCCGGACGTCTCGAATTGGAGGGTTTCGGTGGTTTGCAGTTCCCGGCGAAGCCCCAACGCCTTGCGGTACAGCGCCAGGACCGAGTTCGGGTCGGCCTCCTCGGCCTCGACCGAGAGCTCGCCGAACCAGTCGGGCTGGGGCAGGTGCGCACCGCCGCTGCCGAAGCCGAACGACGAGCCGCCCTCGGCATCCCGAGAACGCTTCCAGGGCAGCGGAACCCGGCAGCCGTCGCGGCCCTTGAGCTGGTGGCCGGTGCGCAGCCAGATCGGGTCGGCCAGCTGATCGCGCGGGATGTCGGCGACCTCGCGCAGGCCCAGTTCCTCGCCCTGGTACAGGTACATCGAGCCCGGAAGGGCCAGGAGCAGAAGGGTGGACGCGGTGGCTCGCCTCAGTCCGACGGCGTCATCGGGCAACGGGTCCAGTCCTTCGGCCAGCAGCCAGTCGGCCAGGCCGTCCTGCCCGATCCCGTTGGGCAGGCCGTAGCGACTGCGGTGGCGCACCACGTCGTGGTTGGACAGCACCCAGGTGGAAGAAGCACCGGTGGCGGCCGACTCGGCCAGGTTCTCGCTGATGCTCTTGCGGAAACCCTCGGCGTCCCAGTCCTCGCGCAGCAGGTCGAAGTTGAACGCCTGGCCGAGTTCGGTGGGGCGGGCGTACAGGGCGCGGCGAGCGGTGGGCACCCAGGCCTCGGCCACCGCCGCGCGCGGCGGGTTGTACTCGTTGAAGACCTCGCGCCACTCCTCGAAGATGGTGTGGACGTCGTCGCGGTCGAACAGCGGGTTGGTGCCGTCCAGCGGGAGCGCCAGGTCGGGGATCTCGGGCATGCTGCGCAGCGGCTCGGAGAGGTCCTTGGCCAGGCCGTGGGCCACGTCCACACGGAAACCGTCCACCCCACGGTCGGACCAGAAGCGCAGCGTCTTGCGGAAGTCCTCACGGACCTCGGAGTTGCTCCAGTCGAAGTCCGGCTGCTCGGGGGCGAACAGGTGCAGATACCACTGCCCGTCCGGCACCCGGGTCCAGGCGCTGCCGCCGAAGTGCGAGATCCAGTCCGAGGGCGGCTGGTCGCCGTTGGGGCCCAGGCCGTCGCGGAAGATGTACCGATCACGGGCCTTCGAGCCGGGCTCGGCGGCCAGCGCCTCCTGGAACCAGACGTGCCGGTCGGAGGAGTGGTTGGGCACGATGTCGACGATCAGCCGGATCCCGGCCGCGTGCAGTTTCGCGCTCATCTCGTCGAAGTCTTTAAGACTACCGAGTTTCGGGTCCACGTCGCGGTAGTCGTCCACGTCGTACCCACCGTCGGCGAGGGCTGAGGGGTAGAACGGGCTCAGCCAGACCGCGTCGACGCCCAGGGCTTTGAGGTACGGCACCTTGGCGGTGACACCGGCGATGTTGCCGATGCCGTCGCCGTCGCTGTCGGCGAAACTGCGCGGGTAGATCTGGTAAACGACGGCCTGCCGCCACCAGTCGGCTTCCGGATGAGGGGTACGCGCAGTATCAGCCACTCTGGGTCTCACTCTCATGAGGCGTAGAAACTTGCTACTTCCACCCTCGCACGTTGCCGAACCGGATGCCCGAGCGCATCACGTTGACAATCCCTCTCCCTAGGATCAGTCTTCGGTTCGGTATCAGATGCCCCAGGACCCACGGTGAGTTCAAAGTCCGGCGGGGTGCCCTGACCTGGGCAAAGATGGCTGATCTGGCGTAGCTGACCCTGGATGCTGGGCGGGCACGACCTTAGTTGATCATGGATTTTGTCTAGGAACCCGTGATCGCAGAAGGCCGTGCCCGTGGAGCTATCCAACATCATCCTGCCCTCGTTCGGCCAGTCCTCGGCCCCGGATCGTGTCTGCTCTGATGTCACGCACGGTGAGGTCGAGAGTGTCGCCGTGGTGCTGGCCCGGGTGCCTGACCCGCGGAAGGCTCGTGGTGTGCGCCATGGAGTGTTCGGTTTGTTGATGGCGGTCCTGGTGGCGGTCCTGGCCGGTGCGGAAACGACGATCGAGATCGCTGAGCATGTGCAGGATCTCAGCGGCCGGCAGCGGCGGGCGATCGGATTGAAGCGGGCAAAGGCGCCGAGCCTGTCCACGATCCGGCGTTTCCTGATGGTCCTGGACCAGCAGGTCCTGCAGGCGGCCCTGAACGTGTGGGCCCAGGCCCATGCTGCGCGGATCGCTGCGAACCGCAGCGGGTTACGGCACTTCGCGGTGGACGGGAAGTCGATGCGGGGCGCCGCCTGCAAGGGCCGCCCGAAACCGCATCTCCTGGGAGTCCTGGACGTCGGGGCCGGCCTGTTCGTCGGCCAGCTGCCGGTCGCGGCCAAGACCAACGAGATCGGCATGTTCACGCAGGTCCTGGACCAGATCGATAACCTGGACGGGGTACTGGTCTCGGCCGATGCGATGCATACTCAGACCGCTCACGCCGAGTACCTTCACGAGCGTGGAGCCGGTCTGCTGGTCGGGGTGAAAGGCAACCAGCCCACCCTGTTCGAGCAGGTCACCGCCCTGCCCTGGGACGACGTCCCGATCGGGGACACCCAGATCGGGACCCGCCTGCATCACCGGATCGAAAAGCGCGTGGTGAAGGTGACCTCGATCGGATACCAGGACGAGCAGATCGCCTTCGCGCACGCCCGGCAAGTTGCCCAGGTCACCCGCTACATCAAGCGCAAGACCCGCACCGGCCGCCGCTGGTACTGGAAGAAGCTCGAGACCGCCTACTATCTTTGCACTCTCGACCAGATCCGGGTCCCGGCCACGCGGCTGGCCCAGGCTGTCCGTGAGCACTGGATGATCGAGTCCTGGCACTGGTCACGCGACGTGACATTCCGGGAAGATTCCCACCGTGCCCGCAGCGGCAACATCGCCGCCAACCTCGCCGCGCTCCGCAACACCGCCATCAGCCTGCTCCACCTGGCCGGCACTACCCAGATCGCCCGCAACCTCCGCGGCCTCGCCCGCAATCCCGACTACGCCATCAGCCTTCTGAACAGCCAAAACCCGACTTTGAACTAACCGTGCCCAGGACCGACAAGGAAGCCGGTGGCGTCCGAGAAGCCCGGCGTCGACTCTTGTTTCCGCCACCATCCGCCACGTCTGCAACTACCGAACGGGGTCTATCCAGTTACTCGACCGCTTGACCTCTTCTATCTGCTGAAGTTCGGCCGGGCTGACCCCGGGCCGATCGTCCACCTCTTCAGGTGGGTAGATATCTACGCCGGAAGGAACCCCCATGACAACGACGCCGCCATCCAGGAATCCTCCGACCCAGCCCAACCGAGATTCAAGATCATCCATTGCTCTGGCCCGCACCACCTGCCCCTCCTGTAACCAGGGAGGAGGCGGGACATGGAGAGTGAACGATTGGTCAGCCCTCCTGGGAAAGACCCGTCCGACAAGACTGCGGAGAGCCAAATTTGCTTCTTCCATGGTGGTCACAGCAGCGGACTCCACAACGCCCGTCGAAGTTTCGAAAGAAACCGTATAGCGCCGATCCAGCCGATAAGAAAGCCATGCTCGAATCATCCTACGAATCCTCGGAACTCAATACAAAAATTTCGTTCGGACGCTCTTCGACCAGTGGGGCCCGGACACCGATCGGACCTGCACCTACTCTCGATCACAGGCGACCGTGTCGGAACCGCTCCACCCTCGATAGGTAGTCCAGTAAGCCGTGATAATACCTTTTGTCCCGTAATTCTCGCCGGCAAAAATTAGGTCCTGATTATCTTTCGACCGATTGGACGTCACGACACACATTCGACGCTTCTGGCCACCAGGCGTCTGGTATTTCTTGACGTAGATCCAACCGCCCCACTTGTTCTCGTAGCGACTGCCGTTGTCGATGGCGCTCTTCCAGAGACCCTTGGCATAGCTTGTGGTTTCGTGATTCTCGGTTTTTCTCCCACCACCACCGATCTTGATGTGGTGGAGCCCGTAACTGGTCGTACCGGCGCGGAGCGGAGTCTTGTTACTCCCCGATCCGTACCAGCCGACGATCTGCGCGGACTTACCGGCAGGTCCGTCCTTGGGAGCGGAGGCAGAGGCCGGAGAGCCTGACGCGACGACCGCCAGCCCGACGCTCGCCACCAACAGGCTACTGCTGCGCAGCCAGCGCATCGACACCGCCCCGACACCGGCCGGAGCCAATCTTTCCCATGTCATTTCGATCTTTCCCATCCCTGGTCGCTACGGTCCGATCTAAACTCTCGTCTCACTGCACAACGAGGAGAGCCCATTTCTGACGACCGACGTCCAGGTCCTGCTCGAGTCGAACAGCAGACCCGCTCTTGGCATCTCCCGCCGCCAGCACAAGAGTGGGGGACGATGTCGCGTACACGATCTGATCCAGGTCGGCGTACTGAAAACTCTGCTTACCGTTACCGACAGCGGACTTCAGGAGCAGGGGCGCGCCGGGGCTGAAGCTGTTGACGGTCAAGGCCTTTCCTGGGTGGCCAACGTTGATCCACACCGGATAGCCGTTGATCTTGCCGATCTGCCAGCGCTGATACTTGCTCGACGAAGAACACTTCTTCAGCACTGCCTTACCGTTACTGGTACTCATGCAGAATTTGTCACCGTCGGCCCGCAGTCGCAAGCGGTACTCGCGAACCGCACTGGCCCGAATGCCAGCCTCCGGCTCAGTTGTGACCTTCGCCGGTCCCGGACCGCCGGAACCGTGGGACCCGTCTTCCGCGTGAGCTGCAACAACGGGCACCGAGAACACCATCATCAATGCCGCTGCCATTACAAGCCGAATTCGTCTGCGCACCGTCCGCCACCATTCCGAAGATTTCACCCCCGACCCATTCGCAACATATCGACAGCAGCATTTTCCCGTCAATAGCTTGGAATAAAGTCCGATTGATGTCCATCGGGCGTCAAATTACTTGATTGCCGCACTTCATACGAATAATGTATTTAGTTGACTACGGGTCGCCCCGAAATGGGGTGACCGTCCGGTTCCGGCGGTGCGTTCGCACCGCCGGAACCGGACTTCAGCCTTTGATCCCGCCGGCGGTCAGACCGCTGACGATCCGTCGCTGAAAGATCAGAACAACGATGACCAGCGGAATCGTGACGATCACACCGGCGGCCATGGTCTGGGTGTACGGGACGATGTGCGGACCGGCGGTGAAGTTGACGATCGCCACCGTGGACGGAGCCACTGCCGTGTCTCCCTTGGAAAGTACGCTGGAGAGCAGGTACTCGTTCCAGGAGGCCAGGAACACCAGGATCGCCGTGGTGAACATGGCCGGAGCCGCCAACGGAATGATCACCTTCCGGAACGCCTGAAGCGGCGTGCAGCCGTCGACTTTCGCTGCCTCCTCAAGTTCCCAGGGCATGTCGGCGAAGAAGCTGGTAAGGGTGTAGACCGCCAGCGGAAGGGCGAACGAGACCTGCGGCAGGATCAGGCCGTGGTAGGTGCCCAGCCAGCCGAAATCGCCGAACAGCTGGAACAGCGGGGTCAGAATGGCCACGCCCGGGAACATGGACGCACCCAGAATGGCTGCGAGGACGATGGACTTCCCCCGGAAGACCAGGCGGGACAAGGCGTATCCGGCGAACACCGCGATCACCATCGACAGGACTGTGACCGAGACACTGATGATCAGGCTGTTGACCAGCGACCGGCCGAACGCGTTGAACTCCGTGTCGAAGGCGTAGCGAAAGTTGTCCATGGTCACATCGGTGAACCACGGTGTGTTGTCGAAGGTGTTGGCATTGTCCCGGAAAGCCAGCACCAGCATCCAGTAGAACGGGGCCAGACACCAGAAGACGATCGCAGCGATCGCTACCAGATTGCCGATCCGGCCCCAGTCGTAACCCTTCTTGTAGGTGACGATCGGGCGCGACTCGCGGGGGGCTTCGGCTGTCTCCACGGCTGCAGTGCTCATCGCGTACCCCTGTCGACGATGTTGGCGTTGAACAGGCGCACCAGCGCCAGAGCAATCGCAAAGATCAGGACGAACGTGATGGTAGAGAGTGCGGCTGCCGAATTAAGTTTACTGGCAAGCTCTTTGACCACCAATATGGATATCGTCTGGGTACCGTTCGAGCCCTGGGTGAGCACCCACGGCAGGTCGTACATCCGCAGGACGTCCAGCGCCCGGAAGATCACTGCCACCGCCAGCGCCGGTTTGACCAGCGGCAGGGTGATCCGCCAGAACCGCTGCCAGGCGTTCGCCCCGTCCACCTTGGCCGACTCGTAGACCTCGCTGCTGATGCCCTGCAGCCCGGCCAGGATCAGCAGGGCGATGAACGGCGTGGTCTTCCAGACATCGGCGATCACGATCGCCATCCGGGCCGGGCCGGCCTCCGATGTCCAGGCGAAACTGGTTCCCAGAACGTTGTTCAGCACGCCCTGCGGGTCGAAGATGACCACCCAGAGCTTCGCGATCACGGCGGTCGGCACCGCCCACGGAATCAGCACCGCCACGCGGACCAGCGAGCGGCCGCGGAACGCCTGGTGCATCATCAGGGCGAACAGCATGCCGATGATGACCTCGATGATCACCGTGACCACGGTGAAGCCCAGAGTCACCCAGACCGAGTCCCAGAACTGAGATCCGAGATTTCCGGCCGGGCAGCTCTCGGTTCCGCCACCGACCGCGTTACAGCGCTGGAGGATCCAGTGCGCGTAGTTGGCGGTCCCGTTCCAGTCGTTGCCCTCGTTGAACAGCCCGGTGGAGTCGTCCAGACCCGGGTCGGTGAGGAACGACTTGTAAATGGCGTTGAGAACCGGATAGCCGACGATCAGCGCCAGCATGATCATGGTGGGACCGAGCAGGTACAACGCCATCCGGCCGTCGCCCGAGTGCAGACCACCGTTCCTACCGCTGCGCTTTCGCCGATTCTTCCGCCCGCGTGCAGCGTTCTCCGCGATCGGTTCGGAGACAATGCTCATCAGCTGCTCCTGAATACTTGTGCCACGGGCTCAGACGTCCCGCCGGGCCCGGAGGACGACACCGGCCGGAACGTGATACGCAACTGCAGGCAGGTATCACGAAGCCCTGATCGTGATACCTGCCCGATGATGCAGAAGCGACGGTCCGATCAGCCCCCGGCAGCAGCCGAATTGATCGATGCAGCCATGTCCTTCAGAGCGTCCGCAGTGCTCGACTTACCCTGCAGGGCAGCGTAGGCATTGGTCTGGATCGCCTGGGTAACCGCCGGGTAGAACGGCGTGACCGGGCGGGGAACCGCGGTACTGATGCTCTCCTTGAGGGTGGCCAGATAGCCGAATTCCTCATTCAGTTCAGCGTCGTCGTAGAGCGAGGCGATGACCGGTGCCTTGGCTCCCTTGACCAGGCTGTTGCGCTGGATCTCTTCCGACTGCAGGAATTTCAGGAAGTCCAGAGCACTGGCCTGGTTCTTGGAATATGCACTGATCGCTGCGCTGTGCCCGCCCAGGGTTGAGGCACCCCCGCCCTCCGGGCCGGGCAGCGGAGCCACCCCGAACTTGCCCTTGACCTTAGAGTCCCCGCTCAACTGGGCATAGGCGTACGGCCAGTTACGCAGATACATCAGGTCACCGGCGGCGAACGCGTTCAGGCTCTCGGTCTCCTTGAAGCCGAGGGCCTCCTTGGGGATGTACCCATCCTTGAACCCGTTCACGAGGAAGTCGAGCCCGCTGGCAGCCTGGGCGGAGTCGACCGCCGCGCTCTTGCCGTCCTCACTCACGATGGTGCCGCCGGCTGCGTTGATAGCCTCCGAGGCATTCACCGTCAGACCCTCGTAGGAGGCGAGCTGACCTGCGTAGCAGCCCGGCTTGGAGCCGGTGATCGTTCCGCTGGTGGTCTTGCCCTCGCACGAGGTGATCAGTTCCTCCCAGGTCTTGGGAGCCTCCTTCACCAGGTCCGTACGGTAGTAGAGCAGACCGCCGTCGGAGTCGTAAGGGGCGGCATACTGCGTACCGTTGTAGGTGGCGGCCTCAACCGTGGCCGGGATCAGCGTGCCCTGGTCGATGGCGAGATCGCCCTTGAGCGGGACGATCCAGCCCTTGGCCGCGAACTCGGCGGTCCAGACCACATCGACGGTGACTACGTCGTAGTCCGGGTCCTTCGCCTGAAAATGCTGCTGCAAATCGGAAAGCTGCTGGTCGGCAGCATCAGACTGCTGCTTGATGGTGACCTGCTCGTCGGGGTGGGCCTTGTTCCACTCCTCGGCGACGAACGGCATGATGCCGCTCAGATCCTTACCGGTGACGAATGTGAATGGCCCTCGGCCAGTATTGGTCTCGCCTGCGGAGTCGCTGTCGCTGCCGCCCCCACAGGCGCTCAGCACCAGAACAGAACTTAGAACACCCGCAAGGGCAGCGGCACCTTTGCCTCGCATGACCTGCGTCCTTTCCGTCGGGACCGGACCTGTCGATTCGTTTCGACTATTTCAGGGAAGTTAAGACCTCCCTGACCAGCTGTCAACGGAGGTAAACCTACTGCGATCCACCATTTATTGATGAGCGTTCAGCTAACTTCTGGTGATCACTGCAGGTACCGCCGTTGCTGGGACGTAGAACTCCCCGGATGATGATCGGTAGTTGGGTTGGGCCCACATGAGCCCCGAAGATTCAGTTCCCCCTGGAAGAGCAATTGGCGCGCCGGGGCAGCGTCACCGTCCAGTCGGCGCAGCAGAAGATCCACTGCGGCCTGCCCGATCTGGACCGCCGAAGGGCCGACCGTGCTCATCGGCGGCGTGGTCAGCTCGGCCACGTGCGGTGCCATGTCGATGCAGATCACCGAAAGGTCTTCGGGAATCCGGCGGCCGTTCTCGGCCGCGGCCCGCATCAGGCCGGGAACCACGTGTTCACTGAAAACCACGATGGCCGAAACTTGTGGATCCGCACCGGCCAATGCCGCAAATGCAGTTCTGCCCCCTTCCACCGATTCTTCGGCCGCCACCGGAATCATGGTGGCCCCGACCCTCCCGGCTGCCTCTTCGAGCTCTTTGCCCAGTCGGGCCCCGTCTCCCCCTTCCACCTCGGACATCGCATCGACGAATCCCAGTTTCCGGTGCCCCAGTTCGCTCAGGTGTTCCACCGCCAGCCGGGCCGAGTGGGCGAAATCCGTTGCGATGTAGTCCAGCCCGTCCGGCTCGGCGTTGTGCCCGATCATCGCGAACGGCACCTCGGCCCGGGCCAGCACCTGAATCCGCGGATCGTCCGGGCGCACATCCAGCACCAGCACCCCGTCGACCAGCCCCTGGCCGGCGAACTGGGCCAGGTCGTCGGCGGCCTCCACCCCGGCGGTCCAGAGCATCAGGTGATAACCCCGCTCCTGGGCATGATCGGAGGCACCCAGGATGTATTCGAGGGCGCTCAGGCGTGGGCTGGCGGTCTGGGCCGGCAGCAGCAGCGCGATGATCCGGCTGCGCTTGCTCTTCAGCCCCCGGGCGAACGCGTTCGGGGTGTAGCCCAGGTCGAGCATGGCCTGCTCGATCCGCTCCCGGGTGGACAGCGAGATCGGCCGGGTCCCGGAAAGGGCGTACGACACGGTGCTGACCGACACGCCCGCCAGACGAGCGACATCCGCCATCGTTGCCACAGCGCACCTCATCTCCGAAAGGCGTCGACGCTGACCGCACCTTCGTTTCGCCGATGTTACGGCGAACAGTTCAGCGCCGGTAGGTGTCCGGGCGCCGAGCCTCGATCTCGCCCAGCGTCCCCTTCAGCCGGGCCAGCGCCTTCGGTCTGCTGGTGGGGGCGGTGGGCTGCAGCAGGGCGGGTGGAACATCGATCAGCGAGCCGTCTTTCAGCACCACCCGGATGGACTCCGAACCCTTGATGCCGGACGCGATCTCGATCCGGTCGATCTGCGGCCAGGGCGCCCAGCGCTCGCGCAGCAGGTAGCGCACGGCCACGCCCTCGTCGTCGACCTCGAGGTACATCCGCAGGCAGCCCATGGCCACGGCGAAGAGCCCGACGGCGACCGCCCCGAGAATGCCCCGGGCGGTGGACGGCACGTCGAGATAGATGGCGACGAAGGCACAGACACAGACCGCCAGCATCACCAGCGCCACCAGTTGCACCGGGATGCGTCTGAGCAGGGGCGGCAGTGCAGCCGGGCCGGAGTCCGGCTCGGGACGGTCATCGGCAGCGTCGACCACGGCCCCACCTTACGGCCATCCGGGCGCCTTTGATCAAGACCGCGGTCAAATCCCTTTACAGCTGGGGGTTGTCGTCTTCCTCGGAGTGGCCGTGGCGCGGCTTGGGCACTGCGCCCTCGCGGTCGGCGGCCGAGGTCGCCCGGCGGGCCTTCTCCGAGCCCGAGCGCAGACCGGCAAGCATCGAACGGACGTGGGTGGCTCGCTGCGGGGTTGTCTCACCGGAGTTGGCCGCCAGGCTCGAGCGGCTGGCGCTGACCATGGGGATCGGCCCGGACGCGGCGTGCCGGGACTGCGGTCGGGTGGGCAGCGGGGTGGACTGGCCGAAGGGATCAGCGGACGCGGCCTGCTCGGTTTCGGCCTCGGGGGCAGTAGCGGGGGTGGCCTGGGTGGGGATCGGCGGGTGATCGAGCTGGCCGCTGCCCCGCTCGTGGCCGACCTCGGCGCGGCCCGGCTCGATGCCGCCTGCTTCGCTGCCGCTTGCCTCGTTGCTACCGGGCTCGTTGCTGCTTGCTTCGTTGCTGTCGGGCCCGTTGCTGCCAGGCCCGTTGCTGCCTGCCTGGTTGCTGCCGGGCTGGTTGCTGCCAGGCTGGATGCCTTCGGCCTGGTTCTGGTGGTGCGGATCGTCGAGGGGGCCCGCCTGGGCCGGGATGCCGAACCCCTGCTCCGCCTCGCGCGCCTGGCGGCTGAGCGCCCGTTCCAGCGGAGAGATCTCGTGCGGGTAGGGCGCTTTCTGTGCCTGAGTAGGGTCGTTCTGCCCGGGAGTCGGCGTCCGCCATGCTGCGGACCGACGCGACCGCTTCGGCAGGGCCTGCGCCGCTGCCGACTGGTCGGTCGGTGCCTGATTGCCAGGTGCCGGAGTGGTCGGCGCCTGGTCCGCGGGTGCCTGGTTGATCGGTGCCTGGTTGATCGGTGCCTGGTTGATCGGCGCCTGACCAGGCGAAACTTGGCCGGCGGACTCGCGCTCCAAGAACTCCCGGACCCAAGGCGCCTGACCAGGAACACTAGGAGCCGAGGCCTGGGCCGGCGGGTGCTCAGGGTCCGTGGCAAATTCTTCGGATTTCTGGGCCACTTGGGCAGCCGCTTGGGCACCGGCCCGCATCGCTGCCGCAGACTCGGCCTCGGTGGCCTTGCGACGGCGGCGCAGCTCGGCCCGCGTGGGGAAGTGCTTCGGGGCCGGCGCCTGAGCCTCGTCGGAATGGTGCAGGTGAGGGGGATGGCTCAGCGGATCGGCCGAAGACTCGACCGACGTGGCACCGTCCTCGAGGATCCCGTCCTCGAAGGCTCTGCCCTCGAAAGCCCTGCCCTCGAAGGCGTTGAACCCGGGCCCGTCCAGCAGTGGATCAGACTGGGCGACCGGCTCGGTCCAGGACTGGTGGTGCAACGATTCGCCGAACGGCTGCTCATCCGGCCACGACACGCCAGTCACCGGTTCACTGGCTATGGGTTCCCCGGCCACCGGTTCACCGATTCCACCGAGCCCGAGTGGGTCAGGCCCGTACAGGTCGGGCGCATACCGATCGGACCCTGACCCGTCCGACAACGATCCGTCCGGCAGGAATCCGTCCGAAAGGGATCCGTATCCGTCCGGCAGGGATCCGTCCGGGAAGAATCCCTCGGAAAGCGGTCCATCGAGCGGCTGTCCATCTGGCACCGATGCGTCCGGCCGGAATCCGCCCGGGAGGAGCTCCTCGGGGATTGGCCCATCCAGTCGCGGCCCATCGAACTCGGGCCCGTCTAGCCGACGTCCGCCGAACGCAGGTCCACCAGCCATCGGGGCACTTGCCTCTGGAGCATCCGGCCCCCGTTCACCAGCCGAGGCAGACTCGGGCTCCACTTCGGTCCACGGTCGGCCAGGCGATCTCTCAGCCCAAGATTCCGCCGGGGAAACATCGGCCCACGACTGGCCTGGCAAGGCCTCAACCGAAGGCTGTCCCTGCGCCTCGAGCCACGAATGGTCCGGCGTTTCGGACCACGGCTGATCTTGCGAGGGCTGGCCCAGCGATTGCTCAGCCGAAGGCCGGTCTTGCGCGTCAGGCCACGACTGCTCCGGCGTTTCGGCCTGCGGCCGGTTCGGCGACGGCTCGCCCCAGGGCTGACCCTGCGGTTCCTCCGCCAGCTGCTGGTCAGACGACACACCGGGCCACGGCTGCTCCGGCACAACCACATCCGGCGACTGAACCTGCGGCGTCCCAGACCAAGGCTGCTCCTCGGACCCCGGTTGCTCCTGCGAGGAAGGGCCCGAAGGGTGCTCGGTCGGCAACTGGTCCTCAGACCACGACTGCTCCGGCGCCGCCAGGTCCGGCGACTGGCCTTGCGGCATCCCGAGCCAAGACTGTTGCTCCGACGCCTCGGCCCACGACTGGCTCTGAACCTCGGCCCCAGACGGATCCTGCGTCTCCAACCCAGCAGCACCAGTAGCCGGTTCACCTGCCGACATCGACGGGCTCTCAGCTCCCGCGGCCCACAACTGTTCCTCCGACGACCCCACGGGCGGGTGCCCTTGCGGCAGGTCCGGATCAGGCTTCAGCCCGCCGGGCATCGGGTCTCGACCGAAGACCATCGGCGCGTCAGACGAAGCGAACTGCGCAGCCCCAGCCGGTCCGGTGGGGGTAGGCAGTTGCAGCGGGGGTAGAGCGCCTGACCTTTGGGCAGGTACGGGCTCGATGGGGTTGAAGAAGGTCTGGGACTTACCGTCTCGGCGGGCCTGCTTGGGTATGGCCGGAGCAGACTCGTCGGGCGTCAGGGGAGCATTGGCGCCGAACGGTTCGTCCAGCGACAGCGGGGTAGAGGCACCGGTCGGGGCAGACAGAGCACCCGGTTGTTCCGGCATGAAGCCCGACTCCGAGGAGGACATGGCGCCAGCCGCGGCGAAGGCCGGCCACTGGGTTTCCGCCGACGGAACATCGGCGTACCCCTGCAGGCCGGCGTACTCGGGCAGGTCCGTGTGATCGCCGTAGTGCGCGAACTCCGGACCACTCGCAAAGGTGCCCGGTGCGGCGTCCATTGCTTGGTACTGACCCTGACGGATCGGCTCGGCCGCACTCGCCCCGAACACGCTGCGCGGCAGGTCGATGTTCACGCAGACCCCGCCGGAGGCAGACCGCGCCATCTCGATCGTGCAGGGAACCTGCCGCGCCAGTTTGCCAGCCACGAAGAGGCCTAGGTCGAGCGAGCCGATCTCATCCCCGACCGGGCCTTCCGGGTCACGCAGGCGCTGGTTGGCCAATTCCAGATCAGCGTCCGAGAAGCCCGGGCCGGAGTCCTCGATCCGGATCAGTACCCCGTCCGTCCCCGGTTCCGTGTAGACCTGCACACCGCTGGCCGGGAACGCGTAGCTCGTCGCGTTCTCCAGCAGCTCGGCCAGGAGGTGCGTGAGCGGCGGTACCAGTTCAGCCCGCACGGTCTGCTCGGCACCCGGCACGGTGGTGATCCGGGAGCCGTTCTCCACCTCGTTCGCCGCGGTCGCGATCACATCGGCCAGGAGCATCGGCGCCCGCATCTGCCGTTCTGGGTCTTCCCCGGCGATCACCAGCAGGGATTCGCCGTTGCGGCGGATCTGCACCGCCAACTCGCCCAGCCGCCGAACCGCCGCCTGGGAATCGGAGGCGCCCACAACGTCCATTGGTATTTGGTCCAAAGAAGCGATCTGCCGCCCGACGAGATTCAGCCCCCGGCGGGTCGACGTGGCCACCAGTACGGCCGGCAGCTCGTTCCCCGACCGAACCGGCTCCTGGACAGGACTTTGCGGTACGTACGGCATCGACTCGTCAGGGATCAGCGGAGGCTGGATCTGGATCAGCGTGGGGCGCCGGGGTTCGGTCTGCGGCGTCAGGTTCTCCCGCAGTAGACCCGGACCGACCCTCAGCGTGATCAGAGTCAGCACTACGCAGAGACCGAAGACGGCGCGCAGCGCCACGCGGGTGGCGCTCTCGTCGGCGATCAGCGAGCCGACGGCACAGACCGCGGCGAGCAGGACGATGGGCAGCGCGAGCAGACCTAGCAGCCGGCGTTCACCTGAGGGGGGCACCGAAAGGGTCTCGGCGCTCCGGCGGCGCAGATTGAGCGGCATTCGATCACGGATTGCATTCGGCTGATCACCGCCACGCCGGGGATCTCCGGTACCCAGGCTCCCCGATCGGGAGGCTTCTCGGCCGTATCGTCCTATTCCATGAAGGCCGTGGTCATCACCGAGTTCGGCGATCCCGACGTGCTCCGCCTCCAGGAGGTGCCGGATCCCACCGTACGGGCCGGCGAGGTACTGATCGACGTCGCCGCCGCCGGGGTGAACCGGGCCGACCTGCTGCAGCGGGCCGGTCACTACCCGCCGCCCCCGGAGAGCCCGGAATGGCCGGGGATGGAGGTCAGCGGCACGATCAGCGCGGTCGGGGCCGACGTCGATCACTGGACGCCCGGCGATCGGGTCTGCGCGCTGCTCAGCGGCGGTGGCTATGCCGAGCGGGTCGTGGTGCCGCAGGGTCAGGTGCTGCCGGTGCCCAAGGGGGTCGACCTGGTCGACGCCGCGGCCCTGCCCGAGGTCACGGCCACGGTCTGGAGCAACGTCTTCATGGCGGCCGGGCTACGGCCCAACGAGGTGCTGCTGGTGCACGGCGGGTCGAGCGGGATCGGCACGATGGCGATTCAGCTGGCCCAGCAGATCGGGGCACGGGTGGCGGTGACCTGCGGCTCGTCGGACAAGCTGGAGCGCTGCCGCGAACTGGGCGCCGACATCCTGATCAACTACCGCGAGCAGGACTTCGTCGAGGCGCTGAAAGAGGCCACCGACGGGCACGGCGCCGACGTCGTGCTGGACAACATGGGCGCCTCGTACCTGGCCCGCAACCTGGCCGCCCTGGCCTACGGCGGCCGGATCGTGGTGATCGGCATGCAGGGCGGGGCGAAGACCGAGATCAACCTGAACCACCTGATGAGCCGCCGGGCCGCACTGATCGCCACCACGCTGCGGGCCCGGCCCGCGGCCGAGAAGGAGACGATCATGGCCAGTGTGGGGCAGCACGTGTGGCCGCTGCTCAGCTCGGGCCTGGTGAAACCGGTGATCCACGCGCGTCTGCCGCTGGAGGAAGCCGCTCAGGCGCACCGGATGATGGCGGGGTCGCAGCACATCGGCAAGATTGTGCTGACCACCTGAGCAAGGCGTCACCGGCCGGCTGCACGCCCGCACCAGGAGGCCCGGATGGAATCACGTTCCGTGCAGATTTTTGAAACCTGAAACGGGCCTCCTGCGGGCATGACTCTCGTCACTTCACGCAAAGTCATGCCTCTTCATCGGCCGAGCGGCTGATCCACAGCAGATCCGAGCGGCGGAGATCGGGCTTCGCGGACGGCGAACGCCTCGCGTGGGGCCCCGCGGCAGGGCACGATGGAGCCATGAACAGCCAGCCGCACCCGTCTGCCGATTCAGGGGACGTAACCGACATGTCCGGTTCCCCGGCGGAGTCTCAGTCCGAAGGTGTGGAGGAGCGCGTCGTCGTGGTCACCCCCGAGGGGATGGCGGTGACCGGCCCGAGCGACAGCGAGACCAATCCGGCCAACCAGATCGAGCAGCCCGCCAAGGTCATGCGGATCGGCAGCATGATCAAGCAGTTGCTGGAGGAGGTCCGCAACGCACCGCTGGACGAGGCCGGGCGGGTCCGCCTGGCCGCCATCCACGAGCGATCGCTGAAGGAGCTGGAGGACGGCCTGGCCCCCGAGCTGGTCGAGGAACTGCACTCGATCGTGCTGCCGTTCAACGGCGACTCCACCCCGACCGACGCCGAGCTGCGGATCGCCCAGGCCCAGCTCGTCGGCTGGCTGGAGGGCCTGTTCCACGGCATCCAGACCGTGCTGTTCGCCCAGCAGATGGCGGCCCGGACCCAGCTGGAGCAGATGCGCCGGGCCCTGCCGGGCGGTGGCGGGGCGATGGCACCGGGCGGTGAAGGACTGACGGGTGCGCCGCAGGCCCGTCCGGGCGGCACCGGCCAGTACCTGTAATCAAGGAGCGGCAGACAGGAGACGAAGACTCACCGTGGGGATGCTCGACTGGATCCGGACGCCGGTGATCGGCCCGGGCCCCCTCGGCAACGGCGTCTGGCGTCGCGTTCACGATCGGTTTGCGCGGGCCGTACGCCGGTACCGAGCGGTCATTGATGTCGTACCCTCGCGACCGGTTCGGGCCGAGCTGGCCGAGATCGCCGAAGACCTCGACGAAATCCTGGAACTGGTCCGCGAGGCGTGCGCCCATGCCCAGGCAGTGGCGCCGAGCGAAGGCCCGGACGTGCCGGTCGGCCCGGGCGACGTCTACCTGGACGTGCACCGCCGGCTGGCCCGGGCGGCAACCCTGTGTGCCCGGGCCTCCGAGTCGGCCATGATGACGCGGGTCGCGGTGCGGATGAAAGACGCGGACAGCGTGCGCGACCACATCGACGCGGCGCGGCGCACGGTGAAGCAGGTCCGCGAAATGGTCGAGGGCGCAGTGATCTGAAGGGCCCCAATTGAGGACGGGTCAGCGCCACTCCCAGCGAAAAGCCAGATCCGGAGCCTGCATCCAGAAGTCACTACGCAACGTACACCCGGGTCATCGAGTACCAGGTGTACACATTCTCGATTCAAGGGTGCCGCTCGGATAGGCAGTATTTGGGAATTCACTGCCGTAGCGAGAAGGTGCCCCCGACGTCGGCTGACATGGCTGGTGGGGCCCACACAGGCCGGAGTTGGTGATCGTCAGCGTCCGGTGGAGCCACTTTCGGGTCCCAGGCCCCCTCGTAGCGGTTTTCTATGTGAGGCCAACCGAACCCGGGCAGACGGCGCCACGGGTGCCCCGCAGTAGGCAAAGATCCGCAGGACAGGTCAGGCGGCGGCCATGGAGACGGCGTGCAGGCCGACGGTGCCGGACGACGACAGGGCGGGGCGGCCGGCCAGTTCGGTCTGGGAGAGCGCGGTGAAGCCGATGGCGCGGGGCTGGGCGGCCAGTTCGGCCAGGCGCTCGGTCTCCAGCTCGAAGCGGACCTCGGACAGCAGGTCGATCATGTCCAGGCCCAGTGCCTCACAGATCGAGGCGAGCAGTTCGGACGAGGCCTCCTTGCGGCCACGCTCCACCTCGGACAGGTAGGGCACCGACACCCGGGCGGTCTCGGCCACGTCTTTCAGGGTGCGACCCTGGCCGAGGCGGATCCGGCGCAGAACGGTCCCGATCAGGCCTCGCAGCAGCATGGCACTCTCCCTCAGCGACTGTGCCCAAGACTACGGCGCCCCACCGACAAGATTGAGCCCTGGGCGGGACCGGGGCGGCAACTCTGCTCACAGCAGATCGCCCGGGCCACCGACCGACCGAGGCGGGCGGGCCGGCGTCCTCAATGAAAAGCATCTGCCCGCAGCGAATCTCCCACCAGCCGAATCGCTGGAACCCGCCCCCGGAGACGGCCGACGGTAGAGGCATGAGCGAAACCATCAGTGTCCCCGGCGCCGACCAGGTGCTGTCCCGCCTGCTGAACGAGCGCATCCTGCTGCTCGGCTCCGAGGTGCGCGACGAGAACGCCAACCAGCTCTGCTCGGCCATGCTGCTGCTGGCCGCCCAGGACCCGGACAAGGACATCTCGCTGTACATCAACTCGCCCGGCGGAGCCGTCGACGCGGGCATGGCCATCTACGACACCATGCAGTTCATCAGCTGCGACGTCTCCACCGTGGTGATGGGGATGGCCGCCTCGATGGGCCAGTTCCTGCTCACCGCCGGTGCCCAGGGCAAGCGCTTCGCGCTGCCGCGGGCCCGGGTGATGATGCATCAGCCGCTCGGCGGGATCGGCGGTTCGGCCACCGACATCCGGATCCAGGCCGAGCAGATGCTGCGGATGAAGGAGCAGATCGCCCGGCTCACCGCCGAGCACTCCGGGCAGCCGATGGAGAAGATCCAGGCCGACTCCGACCGGGACCGCTGGTTCACCGCCGCCGAGGCCGCCGAGTACGGCCTGGTCGACCGGGTGCTGACCAGCGTCCCGCTTGCCCCGGTTCAGCCCTGATCGCCGGTCACCGGTCAGCGCCTCACAGCAAATAGGTCCCGG
The DNA here is from genome assembly GCF_021129305.1 of Kineosporia babensis. Taxonomy (GTDB): domain Bacteria; phylum Actinomycetota; class Actinomycetes; order Actinomycetales; family Kineosporiaceae; genus Kineosporia; species Kineosporia babensis. Next base: position 119,266 of record NZ_JAJOMB010000017.1, read on the forward strand.
CCGCCCGTCGCATCGGTGACCTGCCTCACTTAATATCGGCGGCATGTCCTCGCTGAAGCGGATCGGAGCGCTGGCGGCTGCCCAGGAGCATTTCCTGGCGGCCCCGACCTCGCCGCTGCCGGGCGACCTGGTCCGCCCGGTCGTGGCCGAGAGCTGGAAGCGCTCGGTGGCGCTGGGCGTGGACCCGCAGACCGAGGCCGCGCCGCTGGACATGAGCGAGAGTGACCTGGCCCAGTACCGGGCCAATCATCCGCTGGCGGCGATGATGCCGCTGATCCGGCGGCTGCTCACCGAGGACGCGGACGAGGCCGGGCACATCGTGGCGGTCGGCGACGCGCTCGGCCGGCTGCTCTGGGTGGAGGGGCACCACCGGCTGCGCAGCCGGGCCGAGCAGATGCACTTCGTGGAGGGCTCGCTGTGGAGCGAGCGGGCCACCGGCACCAACGCCCCCGGCACCGCGCTGGCGCTGGGCAAGGCGGTGGGGATCAGCGCGGGCGAGCACTTCGGCCTGGGCGCGCGGACCTGGAGCTGCGTGGCCGCACCGGTGTACCACCCGCTGACCGGTGACCTGCTCGGCGTGATCGACCTGACCGGGGAGGCCGACGTGGCCGGGCCGCGCACCCTGGCCCTGGTGCGGGCCTGCGCCGCGGCGGTCGAGGCCGGGCTGCAGCTGCAGAGCTGGCCCAGCAAGCAGTTCGGTGCGCCGGCCCCCAGCACCGTCATGCCTCCGCCGCGCAACCCCGGAGCCCGGTTGCGGCTGCTGGGCCCGGAGGCGGGCAGCCTGGAGGTGGAAGGCCGGACGGTGAATCTGTCGCGGCGGCACACCGAACTGGTCTGGCTGCTGGCCAGCGCCCCGAACGGGCTCTCGGCCCAGGCCCTGGACGTGGCCCTGCACGATGAGGGCGAACACCTGATCACGGTGCGGGCCGAGATCAACCGGCTGAGACGGGTTCTCGGCCCCAGCTTGCTCTCGTCCCGGCCGTACCGGCTGAATGTTCCGGTGCGCACCGATGTTTCCCAGGTTCGCCGGGCGCTCGCCGAAGGCCGGCTGGAGCAGGCGATGGAGCAGTTCACCGGCAGTCCGCTGCCCGGCTCCGACGCACCCGGGATTCGCTCGATGACGGATGAATTCGTCTGCGAGGTAAGAGAAGCCGTGCTCGCCGGCGGGCAGGTCGCGGTGTTGGAGCACTGGGTCAGCCTGAGCGAGGGCAGCGAGGACGCCGCCGCCTGGCAGGCCCTGGTCGATGCGCTACCGGCCAACTCCCCCCGGCAGGCCCTGGCCCGCGCCCGACTCACCCGCCTGCTCTGAGAACGCCTGCTCCGAGAACCCAGGAATTAGCCCTTCCGACGTAAAACCCGGCTGACAACGTCGGGCCGCAACGTAGCTGCAACCTTCCCCGAAATAACGTCGGGCGCAGCTTCGGTCCACCGTCGGGCCGAAATGAGTCGGAGGTTTTCCATGGCTGTCTTCCCAGCGCCCGGCCAGCCGGGCAGCCCCACCACTTTCGCCTCCCGCTACGACAACTGGATCGGTGGCCGCCGCGTCGCCCCGGTCAAGGGCCAGTACTTCGAGAACCCCAGCCCGGTCACCGGAAAGACGTTCACCGAGGTCGCCCGGGGCACCGCCGAGGACATCGAGCTGGCCCTGGACGCCGCGCACGCCGCCGCCCCGGCCTGGGGCAAGACCTCCCCGGCGGAGCGGGCCAACATCCTGAACAAGATCGCCGACCGGATGGAGCAGAACCTCGAGTCGCTCGCCGTCGCCGAGTCCTGGGACAACGGCAAGCCGGTCCGGGAGTCCCTGGCCGCCGACCTGCCCCTGGCGATCGACCACTTCCGGTACTTCGCCGGAGCGATCCGGGCCCAGGAGGGCTCGATCAGCCAGCTCGACGACGACACCGTGGCCTACCACTTCCACGAGCCGCTGGGCGTGGTCGGCCAGATCATCCCCTGGAACTTCCCGCTGCTGATGGGGGTCTGGAAGCTGGCCCCGGCGCTGGCCGCCGGTAACGCCGTGGTGCTCAAGCCGGCCGAGCAGACCCCGGCCTCGATCATGCACTGGATCGACCTGGTCGGAGACCTGCTGCCGGACGGTGTGGTCAACATCGTCAACGGTTTCGGGGTGGAGGCGGGCAAGCCGCTGGCCTCCAGCAGCCGGATCAGCAAGATCGCCTTCACCGGGGAGACCACCACCGGCCGGCTGATCATGCAGTACGCCAGCCAGAACATCATCCCGGTGACCCTGGAGCTGGGCGGCAAGAGCCCGAACATCTTCTTCGAGGACGTCGCCGCGCAGAACGATGCCTTCTACGACAAGTCGCTCGAGGGCTTCACCATGTTCGCGCTGAACAACGGCGAGGTCTGCACCTGTCCCTCGCGGGCGCTGATCCAGAGCTCGATCTACGACCAGTTCCTGGCCGACGGCACCGCCCGGACCGAGGCGATCGTGGCCGGCAACCCGCTGGACACCGACACCATGATCGGTGCTCAGGCCAGCAACGACCAGCTGGAGAAGATCCTTTCGTACTTCGAGATCGGCAAGGCCGAGGGCGCCCGCCTGGTCACCGGCGGCGAGCGGGCCGACCTGGGCGGCGAGCTGTCCGGCGGCTACTACGTCAAGCCGACGATCTTCGAGGGCGACAACGCGATGCGGATCTTCCAGGAGGAGATCTTCGGCCCGGTGGTCTCGGTGACCAAGTTCGACAGCCAGGACGAGGCGATGAAGATCGCCAACGACACGCTGTACGGCCTCGGCGCCGGGGTCTGGTCGCGCGATATCAACACCGCCTACCGATTCGGCCGGGGCATCCAGGCCGGGCGGGTGTGGACGAACAACTACCACGCCTATCCGGCAGCCGCGGCGTTCGGCGGTTACAAGGGCTCGGGCATCGGCCGGGAGAACCACAAGATGATGCTGGACCACTACCAGCAGACCAAGAACATGCTGGTCAGCTACTCGCCGAACAAGCTCGGCTTCTTCTGATCGACAGTCGCTCCCCCGAACGCGCGCTCCCGGCTGGGCGGGGGCGCAGGGCCGCACAACTCCGGTGAGCGTGCCCGCTGCGGGTAGCCCCGCCGGTCGCCCCAAACTGCCGACGCACACAGGCGGATTGGGGTGGCCGGCGGCGGCTTCCGCGGTGAGACTCAGATGGGAGGTGGTCAACCGTGACCGAGGTCGAGGCCGAACTGGCCGACGAGGTGAAGGATGACCCGTACACCAGGGTGGCCTTCACCCCGGCGGCGGTCGAGATGCTGCGCAAGTTGCGCGCGCAGCACGGGCCGCTGATGTTCCACCAGTCCGGCGGCTGCTGCGACGGTAGTTCGCCGATGTGTTACCCCCTGGGCGATTTCCTCACCGGCGACAGCGATGTGCTCCTGGCCGAGCTGCCGCTGGCCGTCGAATCAGGCGAGCCGGAGGAGAAAGTACCGGTCTGGATGTCGCGCAACCAGTTCGAGTACTGGAAGCACACGCATCTGACGATCGACGTGGTTCCCGGCCGGGGAGCGGGTTTTTCGCTCGAGGCGCCGGAGGGTGTGCGGTTCCTGATCCGCTCCCGATTGCTGACCGACGAGGAGTCGAGCGCTCTGAACCACTGAGAAACCGAACTGGGGACGTGCGTGCGCTCGTCGGGCACGGACGTCCCCCATTTGGTTCGTGGTCCGGCAGTTCCCCCAAAGGCTGCGCAGACTCTCCCGATCTGGCCTGCTGGAACGGCGCTCTCCACTCGGCATGATGGCGAGGTCACAGCTGCTCGAGGTTCGCAGGGTGACTTTGGGTCCGAACGGGAGGATGTGAGGGCGGGGTGGACGAGCGCGACCAGGTGAGCCGGCTGAGAGAGGGCCGCTCCAAGGAAGCCGGCGAAGTGCATCTGCAACACCGTGACCGGCTCGAGCTCATCCCCCGGCAGCATCCGGTCCCCCGGGTCCGGGTGGGCATCGTGGACGATCACCGGCTGATGCTCGACGGGCTCAGTACCTGGCTGACCACCAGGGCCGAGGACCTGGACGTGGTGATCGCGGTCACCGAGTTCCGGGAACTGGTGCGGCACCCGCAGTTTCCGGTCGACGTGGTGCTGCTGGACATCGATCTGGGCGACGACGTGCCGGCCGGGGCCAAGATCGTCGAGCTGTCCGCGGCCGGGGTTGCCGTGGTGGTGGTCAGCACGTTCTCCGACCCACGCCGGGTGCGGGAGTGCGTCTCGGCGGGTGCCCTGGGGTACGTGCCCAAGAGCGAGAACGCCGACGAGATGGCCCATGCCGTGCGCGCGGCCGCTCGGGGCGAAGGGCACGTGACCCCGGCCTTGGCGGCGATGCTGGTGGCCGACGAGCACGGTGAGCCCGGACCGGCCCTGAGCCCGCAGGAACGCCGGGCACTGGTGCTGTACGCCTCCGGCCTTCCGCTGAAAACCGTTGCCCGGCAGCTGGACATCTCGGTGGAAACGGCCAAGACCTACCTCACCCGGGTCCGCGAGAAGTACGCGCACGCCGGACGCGAGGCCCGTACCAAGATCGCCCTGCACCGGCGTGCGGTGGAGGACGGTCTGCTGCACGAGGCACAGGGCCGCAACGACGACTAGTCCCCGGAAAACGGGGCATGCAAACCGGTCGGTAGCCGCCTAGCGTGGGTTATGGCCGGGACGCCGCGGGGGGTGTCCGGCGAGGCGAGGACCGGGCCCTGCGGATCCGGCTCGGTCCGAGAGCCTCGGCGCCGGGCGGCGCCGCGAAGGTTTTCGCGCCCGCCCGGCGTCTCTCCGACCCAGCTGAGGTGACCAGCTCAGCTGATGCGCGACCAGAACTCCGCGCTCACGCCGATACTCTCCAGCCAGCCGGCCTCACCGATCTTGACCAGGTCGGCGCCGCGCAGCACCAAGGCGTCGAGAACGTCGAGGCCAGCCGCTACATCAAGGGCGTCGAGCACCTTGGGGACGTCCTCGGCGGCGACGGTGAGCCCGTAGGCGTACTCGGCGACGTCCTCCCCGAACAGTTCGGTGGCGTTCAGATCCTCGCCGAGGATCACCAGCGCGCCGTCGTCCAGGTAGGCCTTTACCGTCAGGCCCTCCTCGGACACGAGGGTCACCTCGCGCTCGTCCTCGTCTTCCATAGGTCTAACTGTAGACACGGGGTAAACGGGGGTGGCTGCGGCAGGGCAGGATGTACGGATGCGAATGGTTGCGTGCGACCTGGACGGCACGATCGTGCGCAAGGACGGCGAGATCTCACCGCGCACCCTGGCCGCGCTGACCGCCTGTGAACGGCTGGGCATCCACGTCGTGTTCGTCACCGGCCGGCCGCCGCGCTGGATGAACCCGATCGTGCAGATGACCGGCCATCAGGGCCTGGCGCTGTGCGGCAACGGCGCGGTGGTGCTGAACCTCGCCACCGGCGACGTGGTCAGCAGCCGGGCGCTGCCGCTGCCCACCGTGCTGACCGTCACCGAGCGGCTGCGTGAACTCATCCCCGGGGCCTCGTTCGCCCTGGAGACGCTGGACGGCTACCGCCGCGAACCCGAGTACATGCCGATCTACACGGCCGACCCGCACGCTGCCACCGGCCCGGTCGCGACCTTGCTGGACGACAGCCCCACGGTGGTGAAGGTGCTGTGCAAGCAGTCGGCCGAGCACTACGGCGAGCTGGACTCCGACGAGCTGCTGGTGCTGGCCCGGGGTGCGCTCGGTGCGCTGGCCGAGGTGGTGCACTCCGATCCGCACAGTCATCTGCTGGAGATCTCCGCACCGGGCGTGACCAAGGCGACGGCCCTGGCCTGGCTGGCCGGCGAGCTGGGCCTGGCCGCCCCCGACGTGATCGCGTTCGGTGACATGCCCAACGACATCCCCATGCTGACCTGGGCCGGGACCGGCTACGCGATGACCGGCGGGCACCCGGACGCGATTGCGGCGGCGAGTCGTCAGGCTCCGCCCTGTGACGAGGACGGGGTCGCTCAGGTGATCGAGGCGCTGCTGGCCGAACGTGATCACCTCCTCGGAAGGTAGATTCCGCACATGGCGGCGGAACGACGGCTGAGTGTGGACTGGCCGGCCTGCAAGGGCCACGGCCTGTGCGCCGAGCTGGTTCCGGAGCTGGTCACCCTGGACGAGTGGGGCTACCCGATCCTGGCCGACCAGGCGGTGACCCGGGGTGTGCAGTCGCATGCCCAGCGCGCGGTGGCCTCCTGCCCCACCCTGGCGTTGCTGCTGGTCGAGACCGAGGCCACGAACCGCCTGGTCACGCCCAACGCCGCCGACCCGATCACCGGCGCGATCAAGGCCGCCACCGGCCCGCAGCCCACCCAACGCCGCACCACCAACCGCTCTACCCCCGCAGCTGCCTCTCCCCCGGTACCCACCAGAAGGTCGCCGCGCACCCCCGCAACTCCCCTACCGGCTCCGACGCCCATCGCTGCACCAACCTCGGGCCCGAACACCTCCAGCTTCCCTGCGCAGCCAGCCGACTGGGCTGCACCCCCTGCACCCTCTCCTCCCCTTGCTCCCAGCACGACCCCACCACCGACCCGCCGCAGCCGACGCGCAGCCCAGAACCAGACCGGATCCGCCACTGGTTCCCTGCCCAGGCCCGCGACCAACGACCCGATCACCGGCGCCATTCAGGCCGTGACCGGCCCCAACGCCGTCCAGCGCCGCACCCCGCCCACCGGTATGGCCCGACACGCCACCCCCGCGTACGGCCAGTCCGCACTGGTGCCCGAAGCGCAGACGTACGAACCAGGCGAGAGCTTCTTCGAAGGCTACGAACCCCGCCAGCCCTACGCGTCCAAGCAGCCACGCACCCGCCGAGAAGCCCGAAGCCGCCGCAGCAAGTAGCGCGGACAGGTTCACCAGGCGTGGTCGCAGTAGTCGCAGGAATCTGCTGCGACTACTGCGACCAGAGCTGGTGAACCTGCGGGAAAGTGCGGGTGGGCGCCTTGGAAGGTGTCTCAGCAGAGGTGGCGGTGTGGTCAGCTCTTCAGGATGCCGTGGCGACCGGAACGCGCAACGATGGGCGTGGCGCGCCTTTGCGCCGGTCAGAGGGGAGTTCACGGTGGACTTGTGGCAGTGGGCCGTGGTGTTCCTGGGGGTGCTGATCCTGCTGGCCGCGGTGGTCTACGGCATCCAGGCCCGACGGCGCCGGGGCAGTGTGGTGGCACAGCGCTCACGCAGCGGTAGCGGCAGTAGTGGTCCGCGAGGCGGCGGGGCTCCGGGAGGGCAGCTGTGAGCGTGTTGCTGCGGGCTGCGGATCTGCTCAAGCGGCCGGTGGTCACCCTGGCCGGTGACGACGTCGCCCAGATCAAGGACGTGATCTATTCGTCCGGGTCCGGTGAGCTGGCCGGTTTCACGCTGAACGGGCGGGGGATCTTCGCCGGGCCGCTGAAGCAGACGCTGCCCTGGTCGAACGTGCACGGTCTGGGCCCGGCGGCGGTGATGATCCGCGACCTGGACAGCCTGGCCGACCGGCAGGCCTTCGACGGCGAACTGGAGGGGGCCGGTGGCGTGGTGATCGGCTCGATGGTGCTCACCCACAGCGGGCGCAACCTCGGGGTGGTCACCGACGTGATTCTTGACGTGCGTGAGAAGTCCACCGATGCGGTCGGTTACGAGATCGAGCCGAGCGACAAGACCGCTCCGCGCCGGCAGTTCGTGCCGCTGCCCGACACGCTCTCGGTCTCCGGTGAGGCGCTGATCCTGCCGGACACCGCACTCGAGTTCATCCGCGACGACCTGGCCGGCTTCGGTGCGGCCGTGGACGAGTTCCGTTCCCGCCTGGGCCGGCCCGAGGCCCACCCGAGTGAGGAGCCGACGCCGTGATCAGGTTCAGCGACATCGCGGGCAACCCGGTGATGGACACTTCCACCGCGACCACCGTGGGCAAGCTCGAGGCCCCGATCATCGACCCGGCCACGCATCGCATCGTCGGTTTCCGGGTGAAGAAGAGCAAGGGCCCGGGGGACGTGCTGCTGTGGGCCTCGGTGGCCGGGCTCGGGCCGGATGCCGTCACGGTGTCCTCGGCCGAGCAGGTCAGCGACCCGCCGCCGGAGCTGAAAGACCGTTCGGGGCGCAAGCTCGACGTGCTCAAGCGGCCGGTCCTGACCGAGCACGGGCATCCGCTGGGCAAGGTCAAGGACGTGGAGTTCGACCCGTCCGACGGGCGGGTAACCAACTTGCTGCTGAAGGACAGTTTCGTCGACGGTGGCCGGCTTCTTGGAATAGGTAAGTACGCCGTGGTGGTCGCTGGCTGACTTTGCCCCTCGCGGTGGTTACCGTCGGTGCTATGGGGGTAGACCCGGAGGAGCAGGTCGCGGTCCTGCAGGCGCGCATCCATGAGCGCCTGGCTCAGTTGCGCGCGGTCGGGCGGGGAGTACGGGTCGGCGCCGGTGGGCACGAAAGCCTCGATCCGGACGGCGGTCTGGAAGACAGGATGCTGGACGACCCGGCCTTCGACTCGGCCCTGAACGAGCGGGCGCGGGACGAACTGCGCGAGATCGACCTCACCGACGGCATCGACCTGACCGACGCCCGGCTGGCCGAAGCAGGCTGGGACGAGCCGGGCCCGGGTGGTGGCGTCGTCGACCTGAATGCGCACGAGGACGACGAGGACGAGCCGGATCAGTACGGCGGCCGGGATCTGCCGGGCGAGCCGGAAGAACCAGGGGACGGCGGCGGCCGGGGCAGGATCGGTGGGCCGGACTGGCAAGGACAACCAGCGGACGGGGGCGGCCGGTCTGATTCGGATGCGCGGTCCGGGCGGGGTGGGCTTGGTGACCTGGGCCGGCCTGAAGACCACGAAGATGACGGCTCAGATCAGGCGGACGGCGGCGGGTCAGGCTCCGACGGGCAGGACGATCGCGATGGGCTGAGTTGGTTCAGTGGCTTGGATCGGGCTGAAGGGCAAGAGGACGTCGGTGGCCGGGGTGGGTCGCACAGCCGGGACGGGCGGGGCGGGCGGGGCGGCTTCGGTGGCCTGAACGGCTTCGGCGGTCGAGGTGGACTGGGTGCGTTGGGCGGGCTCGTCGGCCGGGACGGCTGGCGCGGACTTCGGGGGATCGGCGGGCGCCGGGCTCCAGAGGATGAAGACGGTCAGGAGGATGACCGTGCCCCGGAGGAAGACGGCGAGTTCGCCGACGCCGGGCCCCGGCTGCTCGGGAACGCGCAGAGCTCAGGGCGGTCCGGGAGGTCCGGCTCCCCTGGGTCGTCCAGCGCTTCTGGGGCACCACGTTCGATCGATCTGGACGGCTCTGGCGATCAGGGTCTCGACAACGTGGGTGCTGCCGCCCGGCTGACCGGCCGCGATCGTCCCTCATTGGCCGAGGCGACCGACGCGGTCATCGCCGCCACCCGCGAACTGATCAACTACGAACGCCGGCTGCCCATGCTGCTGGATGCCCAGCCCCGCCTCCTGAGCCTGCGGATCGTGCGCTGGTCGGGCGTGCTGGCCGCCGCGGTGGCCGCCGGTCTGCTGGTAACCGCACTGGCCGGCGGGATCGCGCGCTGGTGGGTGCTGCCCGCGCTGATCAGTGGGGGCGCGGGCTACCTGCTGCTGCGGCTTCCGGTGCATCCGCCCGGCGACCGGCACGAGTCACTGCGGCCGGGCTCGGTGGTCACCGCGTTCGGGGCGCTGGTCACCGCGATCTGCGCCACTTCCGGGCTGCCGTCGACGGTGCTGCTGCTGGGCATCGTGGCGATCGGCGTGGGAATCTGGCACGTGCAGCAGACACCTCTGCGAATCGGGACCCTGCCCGGGAGGTTTCGCGACTCATGGCGCTGATCCGGCCTCGCTCCTCACCCGACACCGAACTGCATCACGCGGTCGCCCAGCTGCGCGACGACGTGGAAGACCTGGGCATCGCGATCGCCGACCTGCCCGGCCGCTTCGACACCCTGGGCTCCTCGCTGGAGGAGGTCCGCAAGGCGGTGCGGCAGGTCGAAAGGCGTTCCGAGGAGGCCGAAGTCTCCGTGCACGACCTGGGCGCGCTGGTGAAGCGGCTGAACGCCCGGGTGGAATGGCTGGAGCGCAACATCCGGCTGCAGGCGGACGTGCCCGAGGCCGAGCTGGACGCGCTGGAGCGGCGGGATCTGGAGCTGGCGCAGGTGGCCGAGGAGGGGCATCTGGCCAAGGCCGGGCTGCTGCAGCCGGCCAACCGTTCCTCGCTGGAGGCCGCGGTCACGTCGCACGCCGGAGCGGTGCGCCAGCACTCGCATCACCGGGAGGTGGCCCTGGGCGCCAGCGAGGTGCTGGCCGAGACGCACCGCGACGATCCTCGGCACGCGGCCGCCATCGAGGAGTTCGAGCTGGCGGTGGCCGGGCTGACCGAGACCCGTGACCGGATGCGGAGTCTGGCCGCACCGGCGCTGGAAGCCGCCGAGTTGCTGGCCGCGGACGAGGAGAACCAGGTGGCCGTGGCCGATGTGATCGCGGAGGGGGAACGGGCCTGGGCGGCGTTGCAGGTCCGGCTGCGAGCGCGGGTGGCCGACGCGGTGGGCGGGGGCGCGCTGCTGCCCAACTGGTTCACCTCGGTGCTCGGTCCGATGCCGGCGGCACAGGACACCCGGGCCTGGATGGACGTGGCGACGAGCCTGCTGGCCTACCGCACCACGTACTCCGTGACCGACCCGGTGATCGCCCTGGGCCTACCCCCAGTGGACGGTGAGAACCCCCGCCGCCGGGCCTGGTACCACCAGCTCCGGCGGCAGTTCGACGACCTCGACCGGGCTGCCTCCCTTTAGCTCTTGATCCCGCCGTCGGAGTACAGCAACTGCCCGTTGATCCAGCCGCCGTCCGGCGAGAGCAGGAACGAGACCAGGGCGGCGGTGTCCTTCGGGCGCCCAAGGCGACCCAAGGGCGTCCTCTGCTCGAGCTCCTGATGCAGTTCGGAGTCCATCCAGCCGGTGTCGATCGGCCCCGGGTTGATCACGTTCGCGCTGAGGTGGAGGTGGGCGAACTCGCGGGCGGCGGCCAGCACGATCCGGTCGAGCGCGCCCTTGCTGGCCCCGTAGGGCAGGTTGAACGTGGTGTGGTCGCTGGTCAGGGCCACGATCCGGGGGTGGTCGACGGTCGCTGCGGACAACCGGCGGGCGAACTCGCGCACCAGCAGCCAGGTGCCCCGGGCGTTCACCGCGAAATGCCGGTCGAAGCTCTCCACGGTGGTGCTCAGCAGGTCCGAGTCCACCGACTCGGCGTGGCACATCACCAGGGCGTTCACTGGACCGAGCCGATCGTTCACGGCGTCGAACACCGCCTCGGGGGCCGTGGCATCACTCAGATCGGCCGGAACGGCCAAGGTCTGGGCCCCGGCTTCCCGCAACCGGGAGCCGAGCTCACCGACGTCCCCGATCTGCTCGCCCCAGGGCATCCGCGCGTCGTACGGCGACCAGTGCGTGGTCGCGACGTCCCAGCCGTCCTCGGCCAGCCGTACCGCGATCCCGGCGGCTATCCCCGCCAGCCGACCGGCGCCGGTGACCAGGACGACGGGCCGTTGACTGGCCGCGTCCGTCCCTGCACCGGCTACTTGGCTTGCCTCGGCTTCTGGACTCATCCGGCGATCATGCCGCCCCCGCGGCGAGTCCTGAAGCGAATTACCGGGCCAGCAACTGCTCGAGCACCTCGGCCAGACCGTCCTCGCCCACCGGAGAGGTGACCACGTCGGCGTGCACCTTCACGTCGTCGGTGGCGTTGCCCATGGCGACCGCCCGGGTGGCCCAGCCGAACATCTCGATGTCGTTGCGGCCGTCCCCGACCGCCAGCGTGGCGCCGTCGTCCACGCCGAGGCGACCGCGGATCACCTCCAGCGCACTGGCCTTGCTGACCCCGTCGGGAGCCAGGTCCAGCCAGGCCGTCCAGCCCACCGAGTAGTTCACCCCGTGCATCCCCACCGACTTGGTCAGCTCCAGGAAGTCGTCCGAGGTGTGCTCCGGGCTGCGGACCACCACGCGGCAGGCCGGTTCGGCGGAGAGCTCCTCGAACGTACCCACGCGCACGTGCGGGCCTTCCATCTCGCCCTCGGGGAAGTCCCCGGTGACCAGGAAGTCGCCGTTGCCGGTCTCCAGCGCGTACAGCGCCGTGGGGAGCTGTTCGCGCAGCAGGGCCAGGACATTGGCCGGGTCGAAGGTGACGGTGTCGGACACCTCGTAGCCGTTCGGCACCGTCGGGTCCAGGCGCAGCGTCACGGAACCGTTGCTGCACACCGCCCAGCCGTTGACCAGGCCCAGCCGGTCCAGCACGGGCAACGTCTCGTACAGCGAGCGGCCGGTGGCGATCACCACGTGCACGCCCAGGTCGGCGACCGCCCGGACGGCCTCGCGGACCCGGTCGGTGAGCCGCTGGTCGTGGTCGAGGATGGTGCCGTCGATGTCCAGGGCGACCAGCTTGGGGGCCCAGGGGTCGGTGCGGGGTCGGTTTTCGATCACGTGCTCTGTCATTCGCCGAGTTTAAAGGCCCGGAGGTTACGGTCCGGGGTCGATTGATGACGTACGAAGCCAAGCCGGGGTGGACGATTCGGTTCTGCTTGAAACTTCGCAGGCCGTAGCCCCCGTCCGGCTGAAACCGGCGAAGGCCTGGCGAACAGCGGGTTGCATCACCTCGCGTCTGGGCGGGCCGGGACCCGATCCCCGGCTAACGTGCACGTCATGTCGATCGGTAGCGATGTCATCAGGGACGTCGTGCTGGTTGTGGTGCTCGTGCTGGCCGTCGCGCTGCTGATCGCCCTGGTGGTGACCCGGCGCCGGTTGCTGTTCGCCCGGCGGCGGGAGGAGTCGGCCGACGAGTCGGCGGCGCCGCAGGCGGCCGTGGTGGTGCACAGCAAGAAGGTGGACGACCACGACGCCCGGCGCCGGCAGATCGAGGTGCTCTCGGGGCGTCTGGGCTGGCGGGCCCCGGTCTGGCTGGAGACCACGGCCGAGGATCCGGGCCGGGGGCAGACCAGGAAAGCGGTGGAGGACGGCGCTTCGGTGGTGGTCGCCTTCGGAGGCGACGGAACTACCCGGGCGGTGGCCGAGTCGCTGGCCCAGACGGGTGTTCCGATGGGGCTGCTGCCGGCCGGGACGGGCAACCTGCTGGCCCGCAATCTGGGGGTGCCACCCAACCGGCTGGAGTCGTCCCTGCACATCGCCCTGACCGGGCGGAACCGGACGATCGACATCGGGCACGTGGAACTGGCCGACACCCTGGACAGCCCACCCCGCAAAGAGACCTTCCTGGTGATGTCCGGCCTGGGCTTCGACGCCGAGGTGATGGCCACCACCGCGCCGGAGCTGAAGAAGAAGATCGGCTGGGTGGCCTACGTGGTCGCCGGGATGAGCCGGCTGCGGGGGCGTCGCACCCCGGTGACGCTGCGGGTGGACGACGGCCCGGCGGTGCAGCGCCGGATCCGCGCGGTGCTGGTCGGGAACGTGGGGATGCTGCAGGGCGGCATTCAGCTGATGCCGGCCGCCCTGCCCGACGACGGCTGGCTGGACGTGGTGGTGGTCTCCCCGCGGGGTGTGACCGGCTGGGTGCCGGTAGTGGGGGCGGTGCTGACCCGCCGCAACCACGCCACGGTCGAGCACTTCCGCTGCAAGACGGTGGAGATCCAGGCCGACCGCCCGATGTTCGCCCAGCTGGACGGGGATCCGGCGGGTAAGGCTCAGTCGCTGAGGGCCCGGGTGGACCCGCTGGCCCTGGTCGTGCGGGTGCCTGGTTAAGAAACGGCGACGCGATCGGCGAAGGGCAGGCGGATCTCCTGTTCCCAGGACCAGGTCTGGTTCGCGCGGCGCAGGGCCACCAGCGAGAGGTGGCGCACGTCGATCGCGGTCAGGCCCTGGTCGGTCCGGGCCAGGCCCTCGGCCAGCACCGGGCCGGGGATGTCGGCCCCGGCGTAGGCGATGCTGACGTGCGGCACGAAACCACCGGCCGAGGGTGGGAACTGGTGGATCCGTTCCGGGCCGAGCAGTTCGGCCGCGGCCAGTTGCAGCAGGTCGCGCAGGGCCACGATCTCCTCGACCGGATACACCGGCAGCACCACCGCATCGATGTCGTCGGTGGCCGGGCCGGCATACAGCCGGGGCAGCTGGCGCCGGGCCACGACCGAGCCCACCGCCTCGGCCAGCCGCTCGATCTGCGCGTCGGGCACCAGGTCGCGGAAGGTCACGCCCTGGACCGTCATGTGCAGGCCGTGGCGGGCGATCGGGGCCAGGCCGGGGATGCCGGACAGCGCGGCCTGGTCACGCTCCACCCGGGCGTGCAGGCCGTCTGCCTGGGCGAAGGTCAGGTAGAAGGCCCAGAGTTCGCGGCCGGGCCGCCACTGCGGATCCTCGACCCAGTGGTTCTGCAGGCCGTTCATCGTGGTGTTCCCCAAGGTCGGTCCGGACTGAGCGGGGCTCATCCTTGCGCGCTGCCCGGACGAGCGGACAACCGGGTGTACGGCCGAATTGGATCGTCTACATCAATCTAGTTACTGAGCTAGAAAGCATTAGACGACAGAATCCTCATGCCGGATCGCTAGGCTCCCCGCCCATGGGAAAGAAGCAGCGCCGAACCGGATCCGCCCCCGCCGCCGTCCTCGACGGTGACATCCCGGTCGTCGGTGGTCGTGAGGCCTGCCCGTGCGGCTCGGGCAAGCGGTACAAGGCGTGCCACGGGCGGGCGGCCCGGATCGAGGCGATGAAGATGGTCGTGCGCCCCTTCGAGGGCCTGACCGGCGAGTGCGACCTGGTCGCGATGCGTGAGGTGGTGCCCGCCGCGACCGCCGTCGTGCCGGTCAAGGAGGAGTTCGGCGGCGGGGTGGTCACCATCGCCACGATCCTGCCGATGGCCTGGTCGGCCCTGCACCGGGCGGACGGCACGGTGCTGGCCGGTCTGCAGACCAACGGTGGCTCCGGCGACGCCAGCCGGGACGTGGCCGCGGCCCTGCTGCAGGCCCGCGAACTGGAGGCCGGCAACCCGGTGCCCGAGGGCGACCTGCCCGGCCCGGGCCCGCGGCTGCAGGACGTCCTGGACCTGTCCGGCGGCCTCGAGGTCACCGTGCACGAGGGCTTCGAGTTCTGGTTCGCCGAGGACAACGACCTCACCCCCGAGGTGCGCGAGTCGCTCGAGCAGGCCAACGGCGCCGCGGTGCCGACCAAGCGGCTGAAGTCGGTCGAGGCGGCCTACTGGGTGCAGATGGGCCCGCGCCGGCACCTGCGCTGGGTGCTGCCGGACGACGAGACCAAGGTGCTCGACGGCATCGCCCGGCTGCACGCCGCGGGTGAGTCGGCGCTGCTGCCGGAGACCAAGTACGTGGGCTCGTTCCGGGCCTGCGGCCTGATCGTGCCGGTCTGGGACCTGGCCGACGACACCGAGCCGGAAGAGCTGGAGAAGCCGATCCTGGCCTTCGCCGAGCGGCTGCGTGAGGCGATGGGCCGGACCGAGCCGCTGACCGCCGAAGAGCGCCGGGCCCGCGCGGGTGTGGTCTCGCGCCAGGTCACGCTGCGCTGAGCCGTTCGTCACCACAACCGACAGGGGGACGCAGGCGCGCACGTTGCGCACCGGCGTCCCCCGTTTGTTCTGAGGTACTTAGAACCGAACTGGAGACGCCCGCGAGCCTTGCGCACCCCGTCCCCAGTTGTTGATCCCTACGGGTTTGCGCACCCGGACTACCCCACTGTTCGGCTGACCCCCTAGCCTCTGGAGGCGTGGCAGACGTGAACGTGCCCGGTGGGCTTGCGGTGATCATCCCGGCGAAGGACGAGGCCGAGCGGATCGCCAAGACCGTCGAGGCCGCCCTGGCCCTGCCCGGTGCCGACGTGGTGATCGTGGTGGACGACGGCTCCAGCGACGCCACCGCCTCGATCGCGCTCAAGGCCGGCGCCCAGGTGGTCAGCCACGAGGTGAACCAGGGCAAGGCGGCCGCGATGGAGACCGGCGCGGCCCGCGCCGCGGTGCTGGACTCCGCGGTTCTGCCGGCCGGGCCGCGGGCGTTGCTCTTCATCGACGCCGACCTCCAGGAGAGCGCCGCCGCCACCGCCACCATCGTCGAGCCGGTACTGGCCGGCGAGGCTGACATGACGATCGCGCTGATCCCCCCGCAGGCCACGGCCGGCGGGGGCAGCGGACGGGTGGTACGTCTGTCGCGCAAGGGCATCCGTCAAGCCACCGGCTGGACGGCCACGCAGCCCCTGTCAGGTACCCGCTGCATCAGTCGACCAGCCTTCGACGCCGCCCTACCCCTGGCCCTGGGCTGGGGCGTGGAGACCGGCCTGACCATCGACGTGCTCGGCGCCGGCTACCGGGTGATCGAGGTGCCGTGCGAACTGCACCACCGGGTCACCGGCGCGGACCTGCGCGGGCAACTGCACCGCGCCGGGCAGTACCGCGACGTCGGACTGGCCCTGCTGGAACGCCGGGCCCGCTCGATCCCGGCCCTGAGCCGCGGGTTCCGGCCGGCCGCCAAGGTGGTCCGCAAGGTCCTCGGCGGGTAATTCCGGACGTGGCCTGCACCACACCGAACTGAACTTTCGGTCAATTCGGCGTGCCTTTTCCAAGCCGAGTCCACCCGCGCGCACTTTGTGGCGGGCGATGCTGGTTCGATGGGCTCGTGTCATCCAAATGGGTCTTCAGCGGGTCGGGTGCGCTTTCCGTCCTGCTGCTGGCCGGGGTGGCCCTCGCCGGTGACTCGGCCGCGGTGCCCGGACTGGGCGGCGCCACCTGGCATCCCACCTGGGACCTCGATCTCGGGCTGAACTCCGGGCTGGTCAGCGGCCTGCTGGTGCTGGCCGCGGTGCTCGGTGCGGTGGCGATCGGGGCTGGGCTGCTGGCCGTGCGCTCGTGCCAGTTCCTCGCGCCGCGCAGCGTGCTGCTGGCCGCGGTCGGCGTGGTCACCGTGTTCACCTTCCTGCCGCCGCTCGGCTCGGCCGACCACCTTTCGTACCTGGCCTACGGACGCATCGCCGCCGCTGGTGACGACCCCTACGCCGAGTCGCCGATCGAGTGGCGCGCAGGCACCGACCCGGTGGCCGGCGCAGTGCAGCCGCCCTGGCAGGACACCCCCAGCGTGTACGGCCCGGTCTCCACCGCCGCCCAGGCCCTGGTGGCCTGGGCCGGAGACGGCTCGCTGCGACTGACCGTCTGGTTCTGGCAGATCCTGTGCGGCCTGGCCTTCCTGGCCGTGGCGCTGACTCTGGACCGATTGACCAGAGGCGATGCGCAGGCCCGGGCCCGCACCTGGGTGCTCTGGACGCTGAACCCGCTGATGCTCGGCCAGCTCGTGCTCGGCGGGCACCTGGACGTGATCTCGGTGGCCTTCGCGATCGGGGCGCTGGCCTTCGCCGCGCGCCGCCCCGCGGTGGCCGGCCTGCTGATCGGCGCCGCGGTCGGCAGCAAGATCACCTTCGGACTGTTCGCCCTGGCCATCCTCTGGGGCCTGCGGCATCGGCCGCTGCCGCAGCTGGCCCGCCACCTCGGCATCATGACGCTCTCCGGCCTGGCGCTGCTGGTTCCGGCCCATCTGTGGAGCGGACGGCACACCTACGACCGGCTGGAGGCGGCCGGCGGGCAGGTCTCGCTGGCCACGCCCTGGCGCCTGCTGACCAACGAACTGGACCCGGTTTTCGGCAGTGTGGTGCGCGACGTGGTCGGCCCGGTCGCGATGGGCCTCGGCGCCGCACTCGCGGTGCTTCTGCTGCGCCGCCTGCAGGGGCGCCCGACCGGGATCGCAGCGCGTGACACCGAAACGGCGTCAATGGTTCTCGCAGCGTTCGCCCTGACCACCGGCTGGCTGCTCATGACGCCGTACTCACTTCCGTGGTACGACAGCATGGTGTGGGCACCGCTGGCGCTGCTCACCCCGACGCTGCTCGACGGTGCGCTGCTGGCCCGGCTGTTCGTCCTCGTTCTGGCCTACGTCCCGGGCCGGGTGGTCGGGATGTCCGTACAGGTCGAGGAACTCACTCTGGGATTCCGCAAATCCGTAGCGCCCTGGCTGGAACTCGCCGTGATCGTCACGGTGCTGGTCTGGACCTGCTTGCGCCGGAAGGACTTCCAGGCTTCTACTGTTCTCCACGACGATGAGCAACGCCGCTCCTCGGCCACCGTGGCTAACGATTCGACGCCGGCCAGGCCGACTGAATAGGTTGCGGGAATGACCGTGTGGCAATGGGATCCGTCGCTCTACTCGGGGAGCGCCGACTACTACGCAACTGGGCGCATGCCCTACCCGCCGAGCGCGGTGCAGGCGATCCAGCAGACTCTCGGCCTGGACGGGACCGGCCGGCTGCTCGACGTGGGCTCCGGGCCGGGTTCGCTGACCTTCCCGCTGACCCGGTCCTTCGCCGAGACAGTGGCAGTGGACGCCGATGCGGCGATGGTCGAGGCCGGCCGGGCCGAGGCGGAATCCCTTGGCCTGCACTCGATCTCGTGGCACGCGCTGCGCGCCGAGGAGCTGGGCGCCGAGCTGGGCAAGTTCCGCGTGGTCACGTTCGCCCAGTCGTTCCACTGGATGGAGCAGGCCCGGGTGGCGAACATCGTGGCCGGGCTGCTCGAGGAGGGTGGCTCGGTGGTGCACGTGGCCGCCAGCACCGACAAGGGCACGGGCGAGACGCCGCGGACCGCGCTGCGCTTCCCGCAGCCGCCCTGGGCCGAGATCCGCGAGCTGGTCACCCGTTACCTGGGCGAGGAGCGCCGGGCCGGGCAGGGCGTGCGGCCGCTGGAGATGTTCGACGGCGAGATCGAGGTGTTCGCGGCCGCCGGTTTCGGTGACCCGCGGATCATCGAGGTGCCCCACAACGTGGCCCGGGTGCGCACGGTCAAGGAGGTGATGGCCGCGGTGTACTCGCTGTCGTACTCCGCGCCGCACCTGTTCGGGGAGCGCCGGGACGAGTTCGACCACGAACTGCGGGAACTGCTGACGTCGCACGCGGCTTCCGGTGTGATGTTCGCCGAGCAGGTCGGTTCGGTGCGGCTGACCTTCTGGGACGCCCCGGCGGTGCCGGTTGCGCCGGTGAAACCGGTGAAGAAGGCCAAGACGCCGGCTCCGCGCAAGGCTCCCGCGGCCCGGAAGGCGGCCACGCCTCGCAAGGCTGCGGCTGGTAAGACCACCACGCGTAAGTCGGCGGCCGGCAAGACAGCCGCCAAGAGCGCCTCGGCCGAGCCGGGAGTGCCCGCGCCCCGGCCCAAGACCCGGCGAGCCACCAAGAAGGCCGCTCAGTAGCCGGGCCGAGAACTGGGCAAGGGCGTCAGGTCGTAGAGCTCGAGATCGGTTCGGGTTCGGCGGCCTGGCGCTCGGGCTGGGGTTCCTCGCGGGAGACCAGCAGCCACAGCGCCAGCAGGGCCAGGATCGCCCACCAGCTGTAGGTGTTCTGCACGATCCGGGCCAGGAAGTTCGGCACGTCGTTCCCGGCCAGCAGGTTCGCACCCCACCAGGGCATCCGGACCCACAGGAGCACCGCGCCGGCCACCACGACCGCCACCCGGCGCCAGTCCCGGCCGCTGCCCAGGATCGCGCCGAGCACCACGACGCCCCAGTGCATGTGGTGCACCCAGGAGACCGGCGAGATCAGGTAGGCCATCATGCCCAGCACCGCGACCACGGCCACGGGCTGGCCCAGCCGATCGAACTTGCGGGCCAGAGGCAGGGCGGCGGCCAGCACCGCGACGATCATCAGCAGGTTGATCGCGGTGAAGGCCAGGCTCTCCTCGTCCGGCCCGATCCGCAGCAGCACGCCGCGCAGCGACTGGTTCGAGGTGCCGCCGTTGGGCCCGAGGCGCTCGGGGTTGAGCAGCGCGTCGGTCCAGTAGGTGGCCGAGGCCGGGGGCAGGAGCAGCCAGGCGACGATGGTCACCCCGGCCGCCGTGCCGATCGAGGTGGCCAGCACCTTCCAGCGCCGGGTGAACGCCCAGTGCAGCCAGAACACCCCCGGCGTGAGCTTGACCGCCGTGGCCAGCGCGACGCCTACCCCGCTGCCGCCCGCCCAGGTGCCGCTCTCGCGCGAGCGCCGCGTCAGGTCCCACAGGCACAACGCCACGATGACCGCGTTGACCTGACCGAACCGAACCCCGTCGGACACCGGCAGCAGCCAGACCCCGCCCGCCGCGAGCACGCCCTGCACCAGGCCGGCGCGGTGGCCGAACCGGCGCAGGAACGGCCGGAAGGCGATCCCGACCATCCACCACAGCAGCGCGCACTGCAGCACCGTCCACGCCCAGCCCATGACCGAGAACGGCGCGATGAGCAGGGGAAACGCGGTGAAGGCGGCGAACGGCGGGTAGGTGAAGGGCAGGAACTGCGGCTGGGTGGTGCGCAGTTCGTAGAGCGGGAACCCGGTGACCACGGCCCGCGCGCCCTCGCGGTAGACCTCGAGGTCCACCTGCCAGTTCTCGCGCGGGTAGCTGACCAGGTAGTGCCAGGCCAGCGGCAACGCGGAGGCGGTCAGCACGACGATCCCCAGCATCAGCCAGGGCGCGCGCTGCCTGAGCGTTCCAGCGTTGTCCACGGGGTCGATTCTTGCGTGCCCACCTGGCAAACGCTGAACGCCCCTGGTCAGACCGCTGATCTGGGGTGGCCTTTGTCCTCAGCGTCCACGCTTGCGGTGGTCCGGTCGATCGCGGATCAGCCAAGGGTGGCCAGCCCATACAGTGGCGCAGGTGAGATTCGGACTGCGGAAACGGTGGGCGGCGCTCGGCGTCCTGACAACGCTGATCGCCGGTGCGGCGGCACCCTCGGCGACGGCTGCAGCGGCGGTTCGTGGCGCCGACTCCTCCGTGCCGGGTCCGGTGGTGCTGCTGGGTACCGGCGGGCTGCGCTGGAGCGATGTCACCGACGAGCACCCGGCGCTGTCGGGGCTGCAGGAGGCCGGCTCCTCGGGCTGGCTGGCGGTGCGCAGCGTGCGCTCGACCACCTGCCCGGCCGACGGCTGGCTCGGCGTCTCGGCCGGGGCCCGGGCCGGGGACGCCTCCGCGAACGACGGCGAGGCGGTCTGCCGGGATCCGCAGGTCACGGTGGGCCAGGCCGGTCAGGCGGGCACGGTTGACCAGTGGGACCGCTACCTGAGCGCGGCCCAGGCCGAGGACTTCGACGCCAAGCCCGGCCTGCTGGGCGACACTCTGGCCGCCAACAGCGTGGACAGCGCGGCGGTGGGGGCCGGCGCGGCGATTGCCCTGGCCGACTCGACCGGTGGCGTGGCCAACGCCTGGGCCGGGAGCACCGATGATCCGGAGCAACTCGCCGCCGACGTGGACGCCGCCCTGGCCACCGGGCCGGAGGTGCTCGCGGTCGATCTCGGCGCCGTCATCGACCCGGCCGAGCAGGAATACAAGCAGCCCAAGAACATTCCCGCGCTGACCGGTGCCTACGCCCGGCCCCGGGCCGAGCAGGTCACCGCGCTGGAGCAGCGGCTCGAAGCAGTGCTGGCCGAACTCCCGAACGACGCCACGGTCTACCTGGCCTCGCTGGCCGACTCCGGGTCCAAGTCGCGGCTGCGGGTACTGGCCGCGACCGGTCCGGTGCCGGGCGGCGGCGACTACGGCGACTCGCTGCTCGGTAGCTCCTCCACCCGCCAGGACGGCCTGGCTCAGACCACCGACCTGTTCCCGACCATCCTGTCCGGCCTTGGGGTAAGCGTTCCCGAATCGGCAGTGGGCTCGGTGGTGCGCCCGGCGGCCTCCGGTATGGAAGACGCGGCGCGCGAGCGCAAGCTGCTCGACATCGACCAGGCCTCGATCGCAGTCACTCCGATCGTCCCGGTCTTCTTCGTGGGCATCGTGGTGGCCCAGGTGGTGCTGTACCTGGCCGCCACCTTCGTGATGCGCCGGCGCTCGCGCAGCCTGGACGCCGCTCAGGTGGCGGGGCGCCGCATCGTGCTGCTGCGCTGGCTGCGGCGGGTGGCCGTGGTGTTCGCCTGCATCCCCGCCGCCACCTTCCTGGCCAACCTGCTGCCCTGGTGGCGGGCCGACCACTCCGGCCTGGCGGCCACCGCGGCGACCATCCTGTTCGTGATCCCGATGGCGCTGATCGCCAACCTCGGGCCCTGGAAGCACGCTCTGCTGGGCCCGATGGGCGCGGCCGGCGGGATGACCATGCTGGTGCTCGGCGCCGACGTGGTCACCGGTTCACATCTGATGCTCTCCAGCATGATGGGCCTGCAGCCGGTGGTGGCGGGCCGGTTCTACGGCTTCGGCAACCCCGCCTTCGCGATCTTCGCCACCGGTTCCCTGCTGCTGGCCGTAGCCCTGGCCGACACCCTGGTCCGGCGCAACCGCCGGCTCCTGGCCGCGGCCGCGGTCGGCGTGGTCGGCATCGTGGCCACGATCATCGACGGCACCCCCGGCTGGGGCAGCGACTTCGGCGGCCCGCCCGCGATCATCCCGGGCTTCGCGGTGCTGGCCCTGCTGGCCCTGGGCATCCGGATCACCCTGCGCCGGGCCGTGCTGATCGCCGGCGTGACGATCGTCGCGATCACCCTGATCGCCCTGCTGGACTGGCTGCGCGGCCCGGAGCAGCGCACCCACCTGGGCCGCTTCGCGCAGACCGTGCTGGACGGCGGGGCGTTCACGGTGATCCAGCGCAAGGCCGCGGCCAACCTGGACATCCTGTTCACCTCGCACCTGACCATCCTGGTGCCGTTCGCGGTGGCTTTCGTGGTGCTGGTGCTGGCCCGCCCGGTGTCCTGGGGTGTGCGCCCGCTGCAACTGGTCTACGACCGCTCGCCGGTGCTGAAGGCCGGGCTGATCTCGTTCGGCGTGATGATGCTGATCGGCTTCGGCGTGAACGACTCCGGTGTGGCGATCCCGGCGGTGGCCGCCACCGTGGCCCTGCCCCTGCTGATCGCGATCAGCGTGCGCGCACTGGAACTGGCCGACACCGACCCGTTGCCCGCAGCCGAGGTCGCCAAGGCTCCGGCCCAGAGCGAGAAGGCGGAGTAGAACGAGCTAGGCCGGAACCAGCATCTCGTTCAGCGTCTTGCGCGTCTCGGCGGGACGGTTGCTGATGATCACCGAGGCGCCCGCATCCAGACAGACGCGGACCTGCTCAGGGGTGTCGACCGTCCAGACATGAAGGTCGCGCCCGCGCGCCCGGATCCGCTCGCCGAGCCGGGGGTTCTGCGCGAGCAGCTCCACGTCCGGGCCGATCGCCACCCCGGCCGGCACCTGCTGGTCCAGCATCGCCACCGGCATCCGGCGTTCGACCAGGTAGACCAGCGACAGCGTGGGGGCCAGGGCGCGCATCCGGCGCACCGCCAGGGCCGAGAAACTCATCATCCGCACCGGCGAAGGCCGCTCGGGGGTGTGCTGGTCCCAGCCGAACTCCTTGAGCAGCTGCAACAGCTTGCGCTCGACCAGACCGCCGTAACGGGTGGGGTGCTTGGTCTCGACCGCGATCTGCACCGGCCGGTTCAGGTCGGCGACCACGCTGAACAGCTTGCGCGCGGTCAGCAGGTGCGAGCGGTCGGACATGCTGACCACGTCGGGCGCCTCGGTGCTCAGGTCGCCCTGCGCGCGGGACAGCTTCTTCCAGGAGCCCCAGTCCAGGCCCTCCAGCTGCGCCAGCTCGAGGGTGGAGACGATGCCGGTGCCGTTGGAGGTGCGGTTCACCGTGCGGTCGTGCACACAGACCAGGTGGCCGTCGGCGGTCAGCCGGACGTCGCACTCCAGCGCGTCGGCGCCGAGTTCGATGGCTTGGAGATAGGCCGCGAGCGTGTGCTCGGGCTCTCGGTCACTCGCCCCCCGATGAGCGACTACCTGGGGCCGTTCCGATGTCACGCGGAAAAGCGTGCCACACCAAAGGCGCTGGTGAGAGCCTGTCCCGCGAATGCTCGCCGGCCGTTAACACCGGCGTTCCCGGCCGGTCGCGTGCGATGCACGCAACCGGCCGGGAACCACCGACGGTTTAAGGGGGAGGCTCAGGCCTGCTTCTTGTCGGCCTCGATCTCGAGGACCAGCTTGACCTTGTCGGACACCAGGAAGCCACCGGTCTCCAGGGCGGCGTTCCAGGACACGCCCCAGTCGGTGCGGTTGATCGTGGCGGTGCCCTCGAAGCCGGCCTTGACCGTGCCCCACGGGTCGCCACCGACGCCGTTGAACTCCCACTTGATGTCGACCGGCTTGGTGATGCCCTTGATCGTCAGGTCACCGGTGAGGATCAGGTCGTCACCGTCGAGCTTGGCCGAGGTGCTCTTGAAGGTGATCTTCGGGTTGTTCTCGGCGTCCCAGAAGTCGGCCGAGCGCAGGTGGCCGTCGCGCTGCTCGCTGCCGGTGTCGACGCTGGTGGCGTCGATCTCGATGAACGCGCTGGAGGCCTCCGGGTTGGCGGCGTCGATGGTCGCCTCGCCCGAGAAGGTCTTGAACTGGCCACGCGTGGTGGAGATCATCGCGTGCTTCACGGCGAAGCCCACGGTGCTGTGACCGGCGTCGATCACCCAGGTGCCGGTGAGCTCGGCGGGGAAGTTGCTCATGATCTGTTCTCCCTGAAGTCGTCGGTGGGCGGTGCTGGTTGAACCCTAGATGATTCAACGTTCATCTAACTACCTCTGCGCGGATAAATTCCCGCGCTTGGCCGAACGGCAACCGTCCCGTCACCGAGATCGGGCGCCGACGGCGATCCCTTGAAAGGATCTACTCATGTCCGTTGCCACCGGCCGCCCGCCGATCGCCCCCAAAGTCTCCGGTTCGGCCGAGGCCGACGAGATCCGCCGGGTCCGGCTGCGGCGGATGAAGCTGGTCGCCACCACGCTGCTGGTCATCGCCGCGGTGATCTACCTGCTCACGCTCAACCAGGACGGCTGGCTCGGCTTCGTCAACGCCGGCGCCGAGGCGGCCATGGTCGGCGCCCTGGCCGACTGGTTCGCGGTGACCGCGCTGTTCCGGCACCCGCTGGGCCTGCCGATCCCGCACACCGCGCTGATCCCCACCCGCAAGGACCAGATCGGCGAGAGCCTGCAGGAGTTCGTGGCCGACAACTTCCTGTCCGAGGAGATCGTCCGGGAGAAGATCCGCCAGGCCGAGGTCACCAGCCGGGTGGGCAGCTGGCTGGCCGAGCCGGAGCATGCCGAGCGGGTCGGGGCGGAGCTGGCCACCGCCGGGCACGGCGTGCTGAGTGTGCTGCGCGACGACGACGTGGCCGCGATGCTCGAGCAGGTGGTGGTCCCCCGGGCCGCCGACATTCCGGTGAGTCCGCTGGCGGGCGGGTTGCTGGACGGAATTCTGGACGATGGCGCGCACCGGCGGCTGGTGGACCTCCTTCTCGATGAGGGACGTTCGTGGCTGGAGACCAATCAGGAGCGGGTGATGCTTCTGGTCACCGAGCAGGCCCCCGGGTGGACCCCGCAGTGGGTGGACAACCGGATCGCCACCCGGGTCTACACCGAGATGCACCGCTGGCTGAGCGAGGTCTCCGACGACCAGCAGCACCCGGCCCGCCAGGCCCTCGACGACCTGCTGCGCCGCCTGGCCCGCGACCTGCGCACCGATCCGGAGACCCAGGCCAAGGTCGAGGCGATCAAGATCCGCCTGCTGGAGCACCCGGAGCTGCGCAAGGCCACGATCGCGCTGTGGTCCACGGTCCGCCGGATGCTGATCGACGCCCTGGCCGACCCGGAGGGCGAGCTGCGCCGCCGGATGGTCTCGGCCCTGGTGGACCTGGGGGCCCGGCTCTCCGGCGACAAGACCCTGCAGGCCCGGCTGGACAGCTACGCCGAGGACGTCATCGGCTACGTGGTGCGCAACTACGCCGGCGAGCTGTCGATGGTGATCAGCGAGACGGTGCAGCGCTGGGACGCCGAGGACGCCTCCCGCAAGATCGAGCTGCACGTGGGCCGCGACCTGCAGTTCATCCGGATCAACGGCACCGTGGTGGGCGCCCTGGCCGGCCTGGTCATCCACAGCGTGAGCGTGCTGCTCTCCTAGACCTGATGCTTGACCGGCCGCGCGGGCGAACCTAGGCTCGGCGAAGGTCAAACGTTTGACTGCGAGCGAAGGAGCCGCCGGTGGACCTCCTGTCCAGACTTGGTGGGGACGAAGCCCTGACCGCCGTGTTCGCCGAACGCCGGCTGATCGAGGACTGGCTCCTGGTCGAGGCCCGGCTGGCCGAAGCCCTTGAGGCAGCAGGCGTTATCGCGACTGGGACGGGTAGCCGGATCGCCGCGGCCTGCCGGTACGAGGCGATCGATGTCGAGCGGCTGTGGACCGAATCGGCCAACGTCGGCTACCCGATCTTCCCACTGGTGAAGCAGATCTGCGCGGCGCTGCCGGCCGAGGACGCGGCCCACGTGCACTACGGCGCCACCACCCAGGACATCATGGACAGCGCCCTGGCCCTGCAACTACGCGATGCGGCCGCCCGGCTGAACGAGCTCCTCGCTGAATTCGGCGACGCCCTGGCCGAGCTGACCGAGGCGCACGCAGAAACCGTGATGCCCGGCCGAACCCACGCCCAGCAGGCAGTTCCGACCACGTTCGGGGCCAAGTGCGCGGTGTTCCTGGACGAGCTCACCCGCCACCGCACCCGCCTGGCCAGGGCCCGCAAGTCGGTCAGCGTGGTCTCGCTGTTCGGCGCCGGCGGCACCTCGGCCGCGCTCGGCAGTGCCGCGCCCGCGGTCCGTGCCGAACTGGCCCGCCGTCTCGACCTGGCCGATCCACCCGTCCCCTGGCACGTATCCCGAGACCGGGTGGCCGAACTCACCCAGACCGCCGCGCTGATCGCCGCCACCTGCGTGCGCTTCGGCCGCGAGATCATCGACCTGTCGCGCACCGAGATCGCCGAAGTGGCCGAGGCCGACGGCGTCTACCGCGGCGCCAGCTCGACCATGCCGCAGAAGGCCAACCCCATCTCGTCCGAGCTGGCTGTGGGTTTCGGGGTGATGGCCGAAGTCAACGCCCAGGCCGTACTTCGTGCGCTGGAGGTGGGCCACGAACGCGCGGCAGGGGAATGGCAGGTGGAGTGGCAGGCCGTACCCGCGGCCCTGATCGCCACAGCTGGCTCCTTGCGGTCAGTTGCCGCAATTGCCTCTGGTCTAAGGGTTTTCCCAGAAAGAATGCGGCAGAATCTGAACGCCGACGGTGGGCGCCTGATGTCCGAGGCCTACATGATCTCGCTGGCCGGGAAGTTGGGCCGGGACAAGGCGCACGAGGTGGTCTACGCGGCAGTGCGCACCTCCCGCGAGCAAGGCCTGCCGCTCCGAGAAGCAGTGAAATCCGCTGCTGGTGAGGCAATCTGGTCCGTGGTCGAGCCCAGATTGCCCGAGCCCGAAGACTACATCGGTGCCGCGCCGCAAGCCTGTGCGGCCGCGGTAGAAGCTTGGCGGTCCAGAACCTGAACCGACCCACTCGCAATCGACGCGTACCCCGCCTCCACCACCCGCAACGTCTGCAGGGCATCCGAAGCCGTGGTCGGCGCCGCCCCCGCACCGGCAATCTCCAACAGCAGGGCCCGCATCGGCCCAGCAAACGCATCCGGAATCCAACGGGTGCTGACCGGGTAGGCCAGCCACCCGTCCGTTGGTAGTACTGAGCTGTTGAACTCCAGCGTGTCCGGACGGCCGTGCGGGTAGTCGTACAGCAGGCCGATGGTGCCCCGGATCGACCCGGCCGAACCGTCGATGCGCAGCGTGGCCCACTGATCGCCGGTGATGTTCTCGTGATTGACGTTGACCAGGGCCCGCGCTCCCGAGGCGAACGTCATGGTGGTGGTCGTGCGCGTCTCCCCGACGGCCAGCTGCCCGGGGCGGCGGCCCGCCACGCAGTACACCGAGTCCGGGGTGCCCAGGAAGGAGCGCACGGTGTCGAAGTAGTGGATCGAGTGGTACATCAGGTCGAGCTTCGGGGACTTGACCAGCCAGGGCCAGGCCGACCAGTCGGTGATGATGCTGACGTCGATGGTGACCGCGGTGACCTCGCCGATCCAGCCGGCCTCGACGATCGCCCGGGCCGCGGCCATGCCCTCGCCGTAACGCATCTGCTGATTCACCACGAGCGAGCGCTGAGCGGCCTGAGCCTGGGCCACCAGCTGCGCGCCGAGCCCGGAGCTCACGGCCAGCGGCTTCTGCGCCAACACGTGCTTGCCCGCCGCCAGCAGGGCCTGGACGATGGCGGGCTGGGCCTCGGGGAACACCGCCACGTCGACGACCTCGATCTCGTCGTCGGCCAGGATCTGCTCCAGCGTGTAAGTGCGCGGCAGATCGAACTCGGCCCGCACCGCCTCGGCGCGAGCGACATCCAGATCGCAGATACCCAGCACTGGTAGCCCAGCCGCGCGGTAGGCCGGCAGGTGCGCGAGGCGGGTGATCGCCCCGGCCCCGACCACCGCGACGGGCCGGTGCAGTTCGGCCGCAATGGTCAGGTCACAGGCTTGAGCGAGAGGGCGCAGCCGGTCCAGCACGTGATTCTCCGCTTCTTCGCCGAAGATGAGCCTTGGCCATCAGATCACCGCGTGATAGGGATAGTCAATCGTTTGATCTCAGACGGACATGGGGGACATGGATGCCGTTAAGGATTCTCGGCCGGGCCTTCGACGGGTTCGACCGAGCCTTCACCAAGCAGCTCCAAAACCTCGATGTGGAGCACGAACTCGTCGACATCCTGGAGCTGGAACGGCGGGTGGTGCACACCCGGGCGCCCGAGGCCGACGTGCTGCTCCTGATCACCGACTGGCTGCCCGCACTGATCGAGGCCGGACGCCTGCTGCCGATCGAAACCACCAGCATCCAGGGCTGGCCGGACGCCTACGCCCCCGCGCTGCGGCAGTTGCAGCAAGGGCCGGACGGGCGCACCTACGGCGTGGCCTATCACGACGGGCCCATGCTCTTCCTCTACCGCACCGACCTCTACCGGGACCCGCAGGAACAGGCCGGGTTCCGGGAGCGCTTCGGCTACGAGCTCGAGAACCCGCTGGACTGGAACCAGTTCATGGATCAGGCGATCTGGTTCAACCGGCCGGAGAAAGGACTCTACGGCACGGTGCAGGCCGGATTCCCCGACGAGCACAACCCGGTCTACGACTTCCTGACCCAGCTGTGGAGCCGCGGCGGAGACCTGATCGTAGGCGGTCGGTCCGGCCTGGACAGCGCTCCGGCCCTGGAGACGGTAGCGTTCTTCCACGACCTCTGGCACATCAGTCAGGTGGTGAATCCGGCTGCTGCGCAATGGGACAGCGTGGAGTCGGGACAGCGGTTCGCGGCCGGTGAAGCGGCGATGATGGTGAACTGGGCCGGATTCGCCTCACCGCACGACGGCTGCGCGCCGGTGCCCGGAGCCACCACGATGAACGCCTACTGGGTGCTGGCCATTCCGTCCGATGCCCCCGATCCGCAGCAGTCCCAGGCTCTGATCCGGAAACTCGCCACACCCGAAATGGACGTCGTCACCGCCCTCTCGGGAGGCTCCGCAACTCGCCGGGACTCCTGGGCCAACCCACGCGTCCGTTCATCGGCGCCCTATTACGAGGTATTGGAGACGGCGCACCGCAACTCCCGCTCGGTTCCTTCCGATCCGCGGTGGCCGAGGATGGCGGGAATTGTGAACGAGTTGATGCGCGGATTGATCGCCGACCGCAAGGGTTTTGAGTCGCTGCAGGACGCGCACGAGAAGCTGAACCGGCTACTGACCTGACGGTGCAGCAGTGGATTCCCTTATCACGAGCACGGTCTCGTCACCCACGACCTCTTCCACCGGCTGATCCGGCGGCGTTCTCAGCAGCAGATCCACCGCCCGGGCGCCCAAGGTCTGCAGCGGCATCCGCACCGTGGTCAGGGCCGGCACGAGGTGCTCGGCCAGCGGCAGGTCGTGCACCGCCACCACCGAAACATCCTCCGGAACCCGCAGCCCCCTGCGCCGCAACGTGTTCAGCACCCCAACCGCCATCGCGACGTTGGCCACGAAGATCGCGGTCGGCGCCGGACCTTCGTCCAGCAACTTAGCCGTTGCCTCTGCTCCCCCGCCCGGCGTGTAGTCGCCCGCCGCCGTCTCTACGTCTTCAGGTGTTACCCCAGCCGACTTGAGCGCCTTGACGTAACCACTGCGCCGCCGCCGCGCCGTATCCGCCCCCGCCGGCCCAGCCACGTGCGCAACTCGCGAGTGTCCCAGGTCCAGCAAATGGTTCACCGCGATCGCCGCGGCGTGGGTATCGTCCAAGGTTACGTGGCGGTTCCACGTGCGCCCGCCGTGCCGGTTCACCAGTATCCAGGGCAGCCCCAGCGTGGCCAGCATGCTCTGATCGGCCGCGGTGAGCTGACCCCCGGCCAGCAGCAGACCGTCCACCCGACCCTGCCCGAGCAGCTCCAGATAGCGCCGCGGGCCCGTCCGGTTCCCCGACGAAGAGCCCGTGACCAGCACATACCCCCGGGCCAGGGCTGCGCTCTCGGCGCCGGTGATGATCTGGGCGTAGACCGGGTTGGCGAAGTCGGGGATGACCAGGCCGAGGGTTGCCGCCTTCGACGTGCGCAGGCTCCGGGCCGCGATGTTGGGCCGGTAGTCCAGCTCCCGTACCGCCGCCAGCACCCGCTCCCGGGTCTCCGGGCGGATCACCAGCGCGGGGTCAGAGTTGATCACGCGGGAGACCACGGCCTTATCCACCCCGGCCAGTCGGGCTACGTCTACCAGCGTTGTGCGGCCGGGCTTCGTCGGGGTCACTGCTCTCCGGGGGGCTGTACCAGTTCCAGGGTGATGTCGTCCGGATCGAGAAAGTAGCAGGTGAACCCGCCGGTGTTGATTCCGGCGGTGATCCGCTGGGGCTCACTGACGAAGCGCACCCCAGCCCGGGTGAGCCGGGCGTGCTCCCCCGGCGCATCCGGCACACAGAGAGCCAGATGCGCCGCGCCGGGACGATGCCGGTGGTGCGGACCGAAGCCCTCTCCCCGGGGCTGCCGGTACTCCACCAGTTCCAGATCGTGTCCGCTCCGGCCGCGCGGCTGACCCGGCACTGCCAGCTGAGCCACCCGCAGATCGGCGTCGGGGTAGCCCACCAGCCGGCGGGTGTACTCGTTGTTCTGGGCCTGGCGGTGGATCAGCTGGAACCCCAGCAGCCCGGCGTAGAACTCCACCGAGCGGTCGAGGTCGGCGACCGTGAAGCTGAAGTGCCATACCCCGTGCATCGGCGTCTACCCCTTCACCAGGGCTCGAAGAGCGTCGGCGATCTGCGCGGTCTGCGGGAGTACGGCCTGGGCCAGCGCGACGGCGGCGGGGATGCGCGTGTCTTGGGCGCCCAGCCGTCGCGGCGGTGCCTTGAGGGGAACGCCCGCCTCGACCACCCGGGCCACCACCTCGGCGCCGAAGCCGCCGGTGACGTTGGCTTCGTGCACAACCAGTAGACGTCCGGTGCGGCGAACGCTGTCCTGCACAGCTTCCGTGTCGAACGGGTTGAGCCAGACCGCCTCGATCACGTCGGCGCCGATCCCTTCGGCCGCCACCAGATCTGCCGCGGCCTGGACTGATGCACTGATCGCGCCCCAGGTGACCACGGTGACGTCGTCACCGCGGCGCCGCCGGCGGTGCCCACCGATCGGCTGGGGTGGCTGGTTGAGCTGGACCTCAGCCTTGGCTCCGGGGTAGAGCGTCCGATTCTCGATCACGACCACCGGATCGTCGCAGGCCACGGCGGCGATCAAGACGTCGTGGGCGTCTTGCGCGCTCACCGGCATGGCCACCCGGATACCGGGTACGTGCAGGAGCAGCGCCTCCAGGTTCTGCGAGTGCTGGGCGCAGGCTCCGGGGGCGTTGCCCTGCTGGGTGCGGATGGTCAGCGGGGCGCTGAGGCGGCCTTCAGAGACGTAGCGGACGTTCGCGGCCTGGTTGACGATCTGGTCGAAGGCCACCAGAGCAAAATCCATCCACATGATCTCGACGATCGGCCGGCGTCCCATCATCGCCGCCCCTACGGCCGCGCCGAGCATGGCCGTCTCGGAGATGGGGGTATCGAAAACGCGCTCCCCGAAGGCTTTCTGCAGACCACGCGTCACGCCGAACACGCCGCCGGGGAGAGCCACATCCTCGCCGTAGAGGATCGTCTCGGGGTATTGCTCCAAGCAGCGGGCCAGGGCTGCGTTGACCGCGCCGCCGTAGGTGAGCTTGACCTTGTCAGACATAGAGGTGCTCCAGCGCGGTCGACGGGTCTACGGGCGGATCGGCGAGTGCTCGTTCGGTGGCTTCCTTGATCTCGCGCCGGGCCTTTTCTTCAACCCCGTCCACGATTTCATTGGGGACGCCGGCGCCCTCGAGTTGCCTCCGGAACCTTTTGATCGGCTCGGCTTGCAGATCGGCTTCCAGTTCGCCCTCCGGCCGGTACTGCTGGGCGTCGCCGATGTAATGCCCCACGATCCGCCGGGTTTCCGCCTCCACGAAGGTCGGGCCTAATCCATGCGCAGCATTTTGCCGGGCCAGGGCGATCGCGGTACTCACCTGCACCGGGTCATTCCCGTCGATCCGCACCGCCGGGATGCCCAGAGCTCCGGCGCGGGCCGAAAGGTCAGGGTTGCGGACCATGTCTTCGATCGGCGTGAGTTCACTGTACCGGTTGTTCTCGCACACCAGAATCACCGGAAGACTTTTCACCGCGGCCAGATTCATCGCCTCGGTAACGCCGCCCTGGTTCATCGCGCCGTCCCCGAAAACCGCCAGCGACACCCGTCCACTGTTGTCGAACTTCGCCGCCAAAGCTGCCCCGACGGCAATCGGAACCCCGGCCCCGACGATCGAGTTCTCGCCGTAGAAACCGTATTCCGGCGCCGAGAAATAGGCCGAACCACCGCGCCCGCCATTCACCCCGGTCTTACGCGCTAGCAACTCGGCCAGAATTCCGTGCGCCGGAACGCCCCGGGCCAATGCCCAACCGTGCCCCCGATAAGTAGCGAAGACTGCATCCTGGCTCTTGAGCTGGGCGCAGGCCCCGACCGCGATCGCCTCCTGCCCATTGGCCAGATGCACCGATCCGACGATGTCGCCGTCCAGCCGCAGCTGCTGAACCGTCTCTTCCAGAATCCGGATCCGCCACATTCCCAGCAGGTGTTCCAGGGGCTCGGCCATTCAGTCCATCTCCAGTCCACCGTCGACGTTCAGGGCCTGGCCGGTGATGAAAGAGGCCAGGTCACCGGCCAGGAAGGCGACCACCGCAGCCAGCTCGGCCGGCCGTCCGACCCGGTTCAGCGGGGTGCGCGCGGCCACCTCGTCCAGATATTTCTGCCCGGCCCCACTACCGAATTCCCGATCCCGGTCGGCCATGATCTGCGCCCACATATCGGTCAGGAAAACGCCCGGGCAGACCGCATTCACCCGTACCTTGGGTGCATAGGCCAAGGCCGCCGATCTGGTCAGGCTGAGCAGGGCGGTCTTGGTGGCGGAGTAATCCACGGCATTGGCGCGGCCCGAACGCCCGGCCACCGAGGACAACGTGACAATGCTGCCGCCCTGATCGGCCACCATCAGCTCGGCCGCAGCCCGGGTGGTCTGAAATACCCCGGTCAGATTGATATCCAGGGTGCGCTGCCAACTTTCGTCGGTGACTTCGGCGAACGGCCGGGTCTGCATGATCCCCACGGCATTGACCAGGATCCTCAGCGGCAGTTCGTTCGATGTGGCCTGCGCTCGGGCCACGATTTCGCGGGCCTCGCGCGGGCTGGAAAGATCACATTCGAGCTTATGGACGGTTGGCCCGCCCCAGTTTTCGCCCTCACCTTTGGCTGGCTCACTTTTGACTGGCTCACCTTTGACTGGCTCACCATCAGCTCGCTCAGCTTTGGCTCGCCCGCCGACCGGCGCCAAGGCGCTGGCCTGAGCCAGCAGCTCGCCGACCGCCCGGTCCAGCCGCACCCCGGGCAAGTCCGCCAACACCACGGTGGCCCCACACCCCAGCAACGCGGCCGCACACGCCTGACCCAGACCACCCCCGCCCCCGGTGATCAGCGCCGTCCTACCAGCCAGATTCACCGAAAGCCCTTGCCACCCCGCACCTGCACCAACACCCGCGCCCCCGCCGGTGTTCTCAGCGGTACCCACACCGGCGCCCGGATCCGGCCCAGAAGCGCCGTCGCCGAACTGCGTCATGTCCGTCCCCATCGACCGGTCAATCGTTTGAGCGACCGTACGACGACCACCGTGCCTCGTCAACCAGCTCATCGGGAAGACAAAAGTCGCTATGACGTCGTTCTGTCTTCCCGATCCCGATGGCGGAAGGCGCTCTGGCTGAGTATCGGGATGACTAGAAGGAGAGGTAGATAGAGCTAGAAGGAACGATCGAGAGGTTCAGTCGCCGGCCTGGCGGCGGAGGTAGCGGCCGAAGTGCGGCACGGTGAAGGCGATTCGACCGCGTTCACCGCTGTAGATCAGGCCCTTCTTGATCAGGGAGTCGCGGGCCGGGGACAGCGACTGCGGCTTTCGGCCCAGGAGCACCGCGATCTCGGAGGTGGCTACGCCGGCGTCGGCCATCGACAGTCCGGCCGGTAGTTCGGCGGAGACGTCGGCCATGGCCCGCAGATACTCGCGTTCCGACGGGGTGGCTCGCTCGTACCGGGAGCCGAAGAAGCCCACGGCCAGCTCGGCCTCGGCTTCGGGGGCGGCCACTCGCACGTCGTCGGCGGTGATCGGGGTGCGCGGAGCGACGTCCCAGGCCACCTTGCCGTAAGCCTGGATGAAGTAGGGGTACCCGGCCGTGACCTCGTACATCTCGGCCAGGGCGTCCTCGGTGAAGTCTGCTCCCTCTTCCTGAGCCGGGCTGCGCAGAGCCTGGGCGGCGGCTTCCGGGTCCAGGCGGTCGATGCGGGCGTAGCGGAAAAGGCGCTCGGAGTATGACTTGCTGGCCGAGAGCACCGCGGGCAGGTGGGGCAGGCCCGCGCCGACCACGACCAGGGGCAGACCTTGCTGGCCGAGTTCGTGGCAGGCGGCGCAGAGGGCGGACACGTCTTCAGGCAGCAGGTCCTGCATCTCGTCAATGAACACCGCGACGCCGCGCCCGGCCCCGGCTGCCACGCCGGCGATGTCGGTGAACAGCTCCACCAGGTCGATCTCGATGTCGCCAGAATCGGCACGGCCGGACACCGCGGGCACGTCGATGCCAGGCTGCCAACGGTCGCGCAGCGCGGTCTTGCCACGACTGGACGGGGCCGCAGGCTCCTTCATGGCGAAGGACTTCAGGACGCCGAGCACATGCGTGGCATCGTCCCGATGAGCCGGACCAAGCTCCCGAATGGCCTGGTGAAGAGCCGCAGCCAGCGGACGCCGCAGCGGAGTATCGGGCCGGGCCTCAAGCTTGCCGGTGCCCCACTGCCGCCGGACTGCACCCGAGCGCAGGGCGTTGAGCAGCACGGTCTTGCCCACACCGCGCAGGCCGATCAGCACCAGGCTGCGTTCGGGCCGACCCCGGCTGATCCGTTCTAGGACCACGTCGAAGCTGCCCAGCTCGGCATCACGGCCGGCCAGCTCGGGCGGACGCTGCCCGGCGCCGGGGGCATAGGGATTGCGCACCGGATCCACGATCAGAGCGTATCCAGGTGTCTACGCCCGGTACTAGAGCAACGAATAGCGATTTATGGGCGATTCGAGCCCCCGGCCGAATGGAGGGTCGGAGATTTCGAGCTGGGGCACGCCGGCGGGAAACGGAGAGTCGGCCCGGTTTGTGACGCGCCCGGGACCCCGGCCCCGGTCGGATGAGGCCGGATGAGGCCGGATGAGGCCGGATGAGGCCGGCTTTCACAGTGCCAAGCCGAGCGCGAAAAGGCTGGTGGGGCCGGTCAGACCAGACGGCTTCAGGTCCAGGAGCGGCCTTCGGACCGCGAGTTGTCAGGCGGATGGGGACAACTCGACGATGTGTACACCTGGTACCAGATGGACCATCTTTACACATCGCGAGTAGCCGCTCGCCGGGTCCTGTGCAATGGCACTGACTAGGAGCCGCGTGTGCATCGGGCGAGGAATGGATCCGCTCGTCGGCCGACTGGTGCGGTGACCAGCAAGACCTTGATCCGGGGCGCGATCAGCGCGGCTTGAGCACAAACATCAAGCCGTCAGGGCAGCACGTCCAGCAGCGTGCGCGGGCCGGCCACCAATGACCCCTCAGGCAGCCGCGCCCGCAGCCCCCGGTCGGCGGTGACCACGAGCGGAACCCGGCCCTCGGCAACGATTTCCTCAGCCACCGCAACTATCGTGGTGTCGCCGTCGGCGGTGGCCCGGATGACCTCGACCGGCGCGGGCCCCACCGCTCCCTTCGCCTTGCCCTCGACCACCGCGAGAATCCTGACCACCGAGAGAGTATCGCCGTCCACCGACAGTTCTGAGACTGCAGCAAGACCACCCAGCAACCGGGTGGCGGCGCCGAGCCGATCGCGCCACCACCCGTCCGGCCGACTGCCCATCACGTTCGCGACATCGACCAGAAGTACTACATCAGAACGATTCTCAGGCATCAGCCAGTTCACCGCACAGAGCTCGGGCGGTGGACCGGATCCGAGCCTCGGTGAGCTGGACGAACTCAGCGGCCGGACCGGCCGGCAGCGGGCTGTCCTTGGCCGTGACCCGGGCCAGCCGGCCGTCGTAGCCCTCCTCCAGCACCGCGGTCACGATGCTCTCGGATATCCCCCCGGTGCGCCGGGTCTCGTCCACGATCAGCAGGTTCTTGGTGGCCGAGGCCGCGCTCATCAGGTCGGCGACCGGCAAGGGCGCCAGCCAGCACAGGTCCACCACCCGGCAGCCCACGCCCTCGTCCTCCAATTGGGCCGCCACCCGCAGCGCCATCCGCAGCCCGTTGCCGTAGGCCGCGATGGTCAGGTCCGTACCGGTCCCGTGCACCACCGCGCGGCCGATCGCCAGGTGCTGGGCACCCCACTGCGCGGGCTCGGGGTAGGGCGCCAGCCAGCCGTCGTCACCATCCACAGCCAGGTCACGCTGGTGGTAAAGGGCTACCGGCTCGAGCATCACGCTGATCGTGCCGTCCGCCTCAGCTGCGGCCAGGCAGGTGCGCAGCAGGGCCGGAGCCTGGGCCGGATGAGCTGCGCAGGCGATCACCAGGCCGGGGATGTCACGCAGCCCACCGAGCGTGTTGTCCACCGTCACCGCGCCACCGAAACCGCTGTGATAGCCCAGTCCAGGCACCCGCAGGACCATCGGATTGCGGAACGCGTTGCCGCTGCTGAAGGCCAGCGTGGCGGCCTCGGTCCGCAGCAGTTCCTCGGCCGCGTGCAGGTCGTCCAGACCGAGCTCGGCGATCGGCAGCAACCCGCTGACCGCCGCGCCCATGGCCAGTCCGAGGATCGAACGGGCATCGGGCGTGGTGTCGGTGACCTGCCCGGGGCCCAGCCGTTTCTGCAGGCCCCGGGTGACT
This sequence comes from Kineosporia babensis, assembly GCF_021129305.1. Classification (GTDB taxonomy): domain Bacteria; phylum Actinomycetota; class Actinomycetes; order Actinomycetales; family Kineosporiaceae; genus Kineosporia; species Kineosporia babensis. The sequence continues at coordinate 156,494 of NZ_JAJOMB010000017.1, forward strand.
CCGTGCAGACCGCCGGCCCGGGCCACGTCGCGGCCCATCACCACAACTGCGGGATGCGCGATCGCCGCGTCGAGCAGGGCGCGGTTGATGCTCTCGGCCAGGGTCAGCGGCCCTTCGGTCTCGGGCCGGCCGGCGGAGAAGACGCTCTGGCGCTGGTCGGCCAAAGGCTCACGGGCCGCGGCCATGCCGACCACGGCCGGGCGACGCGGGGCGAGCGAGGCCATCACCTCGGCCGCGCTCTTCGGCCGGACTCGTTGCTGGGTAGCGTCTTCCAGAGCCGAGGCGACCCGGTCGCGCAGGTTCAGCAGCCGCCGGCCCACCTCCTCGCCGTTCATCGCCTCGTGCCGCACCAGCGCGTTCATCGTGGCCACGAGCGGATCGCGGGCCAGGTCGGCGGCGATCCGGCCGGGCCTGCGGTAGCCGGACTCGTCGTCCGCCCCGCTGTGCCCGCCGATCCGTACACACGACAAGTGCAATAACACCGGACGTCGGTGGGCACGGGCGGTCTCGACCGCGCGCCGGGCGGTCTGGAACAGGGCGGAGGCATCACCCGCCGAGTCGGCGGAGAAGTACCGCAGACCCTCGCGGGAGCCGAACATCGAGCGGATCCAGCCGGGCGGGCCGGAGGTGGAAAACCCGAGACCGTTGTCTTCGCAGACCAGGAGCAGGGGTAGCGGCACACCCTGACGGGACGCCCACAACGCCGAGTTGATCGCGCCCTGGGCGGTGCTGTGACCGGCCGTACCGTCGCCGAAGCTGGCCACCGCCACAGCATCGGCCGGCCAGTTCAGCCTTCCGCTGCTCATCCGGCTGCGATCGCGGGGCTGGCGGCCGATGGCCCAGGCCAGGCCGAGTGCCCGGGGTAGGTGACCGGCCACCGTGGAGGGCGAGGGCAGCACCGCGACCTCAGCATGCGCGGGGGTAGCGCGGCGACCCCCACCTGCAGGCTGTTCCACGCTGCCGGCCAGGCCCCGGGCCACGGCGGAGATGCCGTCTTCCAGCCCGGCCGAAGCCAGACGGGCCAGGTAGAAAGCGGTGGAACGGTGATGCAGCACCGCGGGGTCGTTGCTGCGCAGGGCCAGGGCCACGGCGGCGTTGCCCTCGTGCCCGGCCGAGGCCACGGTGTGACTGCCCAGCCCGGCGGCCGCCATCCGGCGCGCGGCCACGTCCAGCCAGCGGCTGGCCGCCTGGGCCTCGAACAGGTCGATCAGATCGGCCCGCAACGCCTCGACCGGCGCATCCTCGTCGGTGCCGTCGACCGGGACCATCACGTCCGAGGCCTCGTCGGTGGTCTCGGACGTCGCCTCCCCCGCGACGACCTCGGACAGCTCACCCCGGGCCAGCCGCTCCAGCACCGGCCCAAGGTGATCGACCAGCTCAGACCCGGGCCCGGGCTCGCCCAGGTCCGTCAGCGTCAGGGTCGGGGCGTCCTCAGCGGACCGTGGGTGCTTCACCGGTCTCGCTCACCATCTCGCGGCCGACCGCCTGCCAGGCACCCATGCCACCGTCGACGTTCACCGCGTCGAAGCCGTTCTGCCCGAGCCAGGCCACCGCCCGGGCGGAGCGGCCGCCGGACCGGCAGATCACGTACACCTGGCCGTCCGGGCCCTCGGGCAGTTCGCCGGTGCGGGCCGGCAGTTCCATCAGCGGGATGTGGACCGCGCCGTCGACGTGACCGGCTTCCCACTCGTCGGGCTCACGCACATCAAGGATCGCGGCCTCGGCGGGCACCTGGGCGGGGTCCACCGAGGGGACCTGCGGCGGGAACATGCAACAACCTCCGGGGGGATGATCGGGTTCCTCCATCCTCGCAGGCGCCCGCGAGCGACCGGACATCTGCGGCGGCCTGTCGCCGGTGCGGCGGATCCGGTTCTCGGCAGATCGGAGCCGGCTCTCGGCAGAACAGACGAGCAAAACGGGCAAAGCCCGGCGGGAACCCTCTGGACACCGACCGCGTCCAAACTGATGCCGCATCACCGGCACGACACTCCGCAACCCCCGCGACACCACGCGTACCGGCCTCCGCACGAAAGGATGAGACCGTGAACCACCGATCTTCGCGTCGCCCCTGGCTCGCCGCCCTCTCGCTGGGCGCGGTCGTCGCCCTGAGCGCCTGCGGCGGCAGCTCCTCCGACGGGTCGGTGACCCCGCAGGACGCCACCGCGGACCCGGGCGCCCAGACCGCCGAGGGCACCGAGCTGAGCATCGAGGTGACCGACGGCGAGAGCACCACCTGGCAACTGTCCTGTGATCCGGCCGGCGGCGACCACCCCGATGCCAAGGCCGCCTGCGCCGCGCTGGCCGAGCACGGCGCCAAGGCGCTGCCGGCCACCGGCCCGGACACCGTGTGCACGCAGATCTTCGGGGGCGAGCAGACCGCAGTTGTCACCGGCTCGTGGCAAGGGAGGGCGGTCGAGGCGACCTTCAGCCGCCAGGACGGCTGTGAGATCTCCCGCTGGGACGCCCTCGCCCCGCTGCTGCCGAAGGTCTCCGCCGAGAGCGCCCAGTAGCCCGTCCGGATCGCGAGCTCGCCTGGTACGCCGGGGAGAACGACGCCCCCGTGAGGCACCGGTGATCGGTGTGAAGATCGCAAAACCGGTGTGCATCAGACGAAACCGCACACAAGACGTCCGAAAGGGGTGTTTTCCAGCCGCTTCCCAGGGCTTATGGTGGCGCTCACAACTGGGGGGTTGTTCGGATCTGCCGGGTCCGGGGGCGACTGCTCAGGCGTCGGCCGGCACGCTCGTGCCCGCCGGATCCCGATCAAGTGGGGGCACCATGACCAGGTCCCGTGCGGCCTGTGGGTTCATCACGACCGCGGCCGTCTCAGGTCTGCTCGTCGCACTTCCCGCAACATCCTCGTCCGCGGCGGCAACGGACTGCCCGACGGTGTTCCCCACCGCCGACGCGGTCGACGGAGTCACCGGCACCGGCTACACGGTCGAGCGCGGCACCACCGCCGACGAGTTCAGCGCCAAGGTGCTCGGCCGGATCACCGACGGGATCGCTCCTGGGGTGGACATGATCATGGCCGAACTGGACTCCCCGGCGCTTGAGCGGGCAGGCGGGGTCTGGGGCGGGATGTCCGGCTCGCCGGTGTACGCCGCGGACGGCAAGCTGATCGGCTCGGTCTCCTACGGTCTGGCGGCATCCTCCAAGATCGCCGGCATCACCCCGGCCGAGGACCTGATGGCCCTGCGCGACAGCAGCACTGGGAGGCCCACGATCTCGGTCTCGCAGCAGAAGGCGGCCCGGATCGCCAAGACCGGTGAGGCCTCGAAGACGCTGGCGGCCAAGGGATTCGAGCGACTGCCGGTGCCGGTGAGCGCCTCCGGCATCGCCAAGAAGAACACCAAGCGCTACCTCAGCGGGATCGCCAAGAGCAGCGGCCTGGCGGTACGCAGCGGCGGCTCGAAGATCAGCACCAAGGCCGAGTCCTCGCCCAGCGAGATCTTCGCCGGGTCCAACTACACGGCCGCCCTCTCGTACGGTGACGTCTCGCTGACCGGCCTGGGCACCACCACCTACGTCTGCGACGGCACCGCGGTCGCCTTCGGCCACCCGTTCCTCTCGGCCGGCCGGGCCGAGTTCTCGGTGCACCCGGCCACCGCGGTGTACGTGCAGGCCGACCCGGTGTTCGGGCCGTTCAAGGTGGGCAACCCCGGCGGCGTGGTCGGCACGGTCACCCGGGACAACACGGTCGGCCTGCGCAGCACCCTGGGTCAGGCCCCGAAGCACGACTTCCCGATCACCACCTCGCTGGTCAACGAGGAGGGCAAGACGGTCAAGGGGAGCACCGTGGGGGTGTACCAGGCCTACGTCGCCGACATCGCCGCGCTGCACCTGCAGAGCGCGGTGATCAAGGCGAACGGCGCCCAGGGGGCCGGTTCGGCCGAGGTGAAGATCACCGTCACCGGCACCCGGGCCGGCGGCAAGAAGTTCTCGCTCAGCCACAGCGACCACTTCGCCGACTCGCTGGACGTCAGCTACCCCACCGCCGACAGCCTCTACTTCCTGCTGCTGCCGCTGGTGGAGCAGTCGTTCGAGGACGTGAAGATCACCGGGGTGAAGATCACCGGCAAGGTCACCACCGACATCGAGAAGTACCGGGTGGCCAAGGTGGAGACCAAGAAGAAGGGCAAGTGGGTGAAGCTGACGAGCACGCAGAGCGTCTCGTCCGGGGCGACGATCCCGCTGCGCGCCACCCTGACCGCCTACCGCAGCACCAAGCAGGTCACCGTGCCGCTCACCGTGCGGGTGCCGAAGAAGAGCAGCGGATACACCGGCGCGCTGACGATTTCGGACGGCCTCAGTGCCCTGCCGGCCACCCGGGAACCGAACTCGCTGAACGGTCTGCTGAACCAACTGCGCAACACTCCCTCCAGTGATTCGGTGATCAGCCAGGTCGACCTGGACACCCCGACCGGCGGCGTACTCAGCAGCACCCGGAAGACGAAACTGGACGCGGCGGTGAGCCCGTACCTGAAGCTCGCCTCGATCACGGTGAAGTAGCGCCTAGCACGAAAAGGGCTCCCGTTCCGGCAGAACGGGAGCCCTTTTCGTTTGTCCCCATCAGAATCAGCATTTACCACAGGTCCCCAGCCGCCGGGCCACAACGCCCCCATGTTCACCTTCTGGTTGCGCGTCCGTGCGCAAAACCCGTAACACGCAATTAAAACAACCGTCACGACACCGAAAGCTACCCACCAATAACACTTTCCGAAGCCCTATGGTGAACCCGCACCCGAAGAACCCGAACCGGATACCACCGGGCGGATCTCGGGCCTGTCTGCCGGTCACACATCCGTGCCGGCAGCTCGGACAAGTGAGTGGGGGCTCAATGTCCAGAACTCGTACGGCAAGTGCCATGGTCGCCGGAGTGGCCGTATCCGGTCTTCTGGTCGGCGTTCCGGCACTGAACTCCTCGGCCGCCAACAAGGCCGCGACCGCATGCCCGGAGGCGCTCCCGACGGACAAGGCCGTCGACGGGCTGAAGGGCACCGGCTACACGGTCGAAAAGGGCAACAAGGCCGACCCGTTCAGCGCCGTGGTGCTGGGCCGGATCACCGACGGCATCCAGCCGGGTACCGACATGATCATCGCTGACCTCGACTCGCCGGCCCTGACCCGGGCGGGCGGGGTGTGGAGCGGGATGTCCGGTTCCCCGGTCTACACCGCCGACAAGAAGCTGATCGGCTCGGTCTCGTACACCCTGATCGCCGGGAACACGAACATTGCCGGCATCACCCCGGCCGCCGACATGCTGGCCCTGCGCAACGACCCGTCGGAGAACGCCCGCCGGGCCGGGTCGGGCACCGAGGCGAACGAGAAGGTGGCGGTCTCGGCCGCGCTCGCCGCCCGGATCGCCAAGACCGGCGAGGCCACCAGTGCCGAGGCCCTGAAGGGTTTCCGGACGGTCTCCACTCCGCTCAGCGTCACCGGAGTGGCCAAGACCAAGAAGGAGAACAAGTTCCTCAAGCAGCTCGAGGACAAGAGCGGCGTGCCGGTCAAGACCAGCACCGGCTCGAGCGCGGGCACCAAGGCCGACTCCTCGCCCAACGAGATCTTCGCCGGCTCGAACTACGTGGCGGCGATGTCCTACGGCGACATCACCGCGGGCGGGGTCGGCACCACCACGTTCGTCTGCGACGACACCGCGGTCGCGTGGGGTCACCCGTTCCTGTCCAACGGCCCGGTCGGCTACAGCATGCACCCGGCCCAGGCCCTGTTCATCCAGCCGGACCCGTCGTTCAGCGCGTTCAAGGTGGCCAACCCGGGCGGAGTGGTCGGCACCGTCACCTGGGACGGCACGGTGGGCCTGCGTGGCACCCTGGGAGAGAAGCCGGACTACCAGATCCCGGTCACCACGTCGCTGACCAACGACGCCGGTAAGAAGTTCTCGGGCAAGACGGTCTCGCTGTACGAGCCGTTCACCGCCGACTTCGCCGCTCTGCACGTACAGTCGGCCGTGATCAAGGCGCTGGGCGCCCAGTCGGCCGGCTCCTCCGAGGTGAAGATCACCATCAAGGGCACCCGGGCGGACGGCGAGAAGTTCAAGATCACCCACGAGAACTACTTCGCCGACACCTACGACGTCAGCTACCCGACCGCCGACAAGGTCTGGTCGCTGGTGTACCCGCTGGTGAGCCAGCCGTACGAGGACCTGAAGATCACCGGGATCGACGTCAGCGGTGAGGTCTCGACCAAGATCAACCAGTTCAGCGTGAACAAGGTGGAGACCAAGGAAGGCAAGACGTGGGTACCCCTGAAGGACGTGGAGGTCTCGCCCGGCGCAACTCTGCCGGTGCGGGCCACGCTCAAGGGTTACCGCAGCTCTGACGAGAAGCGCACGCTGAACCTCAACCTCACGGTGCCGGAGGAGAGCACCAGCGGTTCCTCCGGCTGGCTGAGCGTCCAGGCCGGGGACAGCGACTGGTACTACGACGAGCAGAAGGCCGCAGAGGAGGGCGAGGACCCGGACGCCCTCGACGAGCTGATCGAGGAGCTCAACAACCTGCCGGCCGGTAACTCGGTGAGCAGCCAGCTCACCCTCTACAGCGAAGACGGCGAAGGGGAACCGCTGACCACCAGCCGCACCAAGGAAGTGGACGGCGCGGTCGCCTGGTACTACAACGAGTTCTCGGTCTCGGTGAAGTAACCGCCCAAAGCCGAAGCCCTCGTCCCGCGTTGCGGACGAGGGCTTCGGCGCGTCTGAGCCCTATTTCAGCAGGCGCGACATCCGGCGGTCGGCCAGCACCTTGCCGCCGGTCTGGCAGGTGGCGCAGTACTGCAGCGAGGAGTCGGCGAACGAGACCTCGCGCACCACATCGCCGCAGACCGGGCACTCCTGGCCGGTGCGGGCGTGCACCGCCAGACCGGCCCGCTTGGCGTCCTTCAGCTCCTTGGCCGGCTTGCCCGCGGCCGCCGCGACAGCCGTGCGCAGGGTGTTCTGCAGCGCCTCGTACAGGGTGCGGACCTGGTCCGGGTCGAGCTTGGCGGCCAGCGCGAACGGCGACATCCGGGCCGCGTGCAGCACCTCGTCGCTGTAGGCGTTACCCACGCCGGCGATCGTGCTCTGGTCCCGCAGCAGGCCCTTGATCTGCGCCCGCTGGCCCTTGAGGATCCCGGCGAAGACCTCCAGGGTGAAGGCCTCGGCCAGCGGATCGGGTCCCAGAGTGGCGATGCCGGGCACCTCGGACGGGTTCCGGGCCAGGTAGATCGCCAGCCGTTTCTTGGTGCCGGCCTCGGTCAGGTCGAAGCCGGGGGTGGACTCGTCGTCCGGGTCCTCGAGGTTCGGGGTGAAGCGCACGCGCAGGGCCAGCGGGCTCTTGCCCGGCTTGAGCACGGTCTTCACCGCGGTGTCGTTCCAGCGCAGCCAGCCGCCCCGGGCCAGGTGGAAGATCAGGTGCAGGCCGTCCACGTCCAGGTCGATGAACTTGCCGTGCCGATGCACTCCGGTCACGCTCAGGCCGCTCAGGGCGGTAGGCGGCGGGTCGTAGGTCTTCAGCGCGCTGATCGCCCCGATTTCGACGCTGTCCACCGCCCGCCCCACCAGACGCTCACGCAGGAATCCGGTCAGGGCCTCGACCTCGGGCAGCTCAGGCACGCTACCCAGGATGCCCCGCCACCCACTGCCTTGTCAGTGATCGGTGCCCAGACGCGTCCGTAAGCAGTAGAACCAAAGGCGCCCGTAGACGTCCGCAAGCAGTAGGACCCAGGCGCCCCGAAGCGTCCGTGAGGCCCTAGATGAGAGGGCTCTCATCTTTCTCTCATCAGCTCTCCTACGGGCTCCGGCAGGGTAAGTGCCATGGGACGACGGAACGTGCTGATCACCGCCGCGCTGCTGGGCGCGGGCGGACTTGCCGTGTTCGTGTTCGCCGCTGCGGCCTCCGGCGACACCACCGACCTGGATGCCGAAATCGGCCCGGCCGTGGTCGCCAGCGTGGAGGCCACCGACCCGGCGGCGAACATCAATGCCACCCCCGAACCGAACGCAACCGGCACCCAGACCGGCTCACCGGCGACCACCCCGGCGACCCCCACACCGACCGCGGACAAGGTGGTCAAGAAGGTGGACCCGCCGGCACCGAAGAAGGTCGGGGACGACGATGACGATGATGACGACGACGATGATGACAGCGACGACGACGATGACGACGACAGCGATGACGACTGACAATGACCGGAACCACGCAACCACTGCCCGCCGGCCGTAGCGGGCGCTTCCGGCGGCCCGCGGTCGGGGTACGCACCCTGATCCTGGCCACCGTCCTGCTGCTGGCCGCGCTCGGGATGTTCCTGGCCGGCAGCAGCATCGTGATCATGCAGCGCAACAGCCTCGACGAACGGCTCAACGCCTCGCTGCGGGGTGAGGTCGAGGAGTTCACCGCGATCGCCAAGCAGCCCGACCCGGCCACCGGCCGGCCGTACGCCTCGGTGGAGGACCTGCTGGCCTCGGCCACCCAGAAGCAGGCCCCCGACCGCGACGAGGCCTTCCTGGCCCTGCTCGACGACGGCCAGACCGGCTACAAGCCCAACTTCGACCAGTTCATCAACCTGGAGACGGAGCAGGCGGTGATCGGCGCGGTGAGTGCGCTGCCGGCCGACGCGCCCACCCGGATGCGGGAGGTCACCACCACATCCGGCGAACGGATCCGGTACGTCGCGATCAAGGTCCGGGTGCCCGGCGACCCGCGGGTCGGCAACTACGTGATCGCCCAGGGCCTGGACCGCAACGCCAAGCAGATCTCCGAGATCGCCACCCGCTTCGCCCTGGTCTCCCTGCTTTCCCTGGTGGTGGTCGGCGCGGTCGGCTGGATCGTGGCCGGCCGGCTGCTGGCCCCGCTGCGGCAGCTACGAGCCACCGCCGAGCAGATCTCGCACGCCGACTTCACCGAGCGGATCGAGGTCACCGGCTCCGACGACGTCAGCGAGATGGCGAGGACGTTCAACCGGATGCTGGACCGGCTGGAGCACGCCTTCCGGGCCCAGCAGGAGTTCCTGGACGACGCCGGGCACGAGCTGAAGACGCCGATCACGATCATCCGGGGGCACCTGGAGCTGATGGCGGCGGACGACGCGGCCGACGTGGAGGAGACCCGCGCCCTGGTGATGGACGAGCTGGACCGGATGGCCCGGCTGGTGCAGGACCTGATCCTGCTGGCTCAGACCAAGCGCCCGGACTTCGTGCGCCGCGAGCCGGTGAAGGTGGCGGACCTGATGGCCGAGGTGCTGGACAAGGCCGTGGGTCTGGCCGACCGGGACTGGCGGCTGGACGAGCAGTCCCCGGTCTGGATCCACGCCGACCCCCAGCGGATCACCCAGGGTCTGCTGCAGCTGGCCCACAACGCGGTGAAGTACACGGCGCCCGGGCAGGTGATCGCCTTCGGCAGCCGCGCCGGGGCGGACGTGGTGCACCTGTCGGTGCGCGACACCGGTCCGGGAGTTTCGGCGGAGGACGCCGAGCGCATCTTCGAGCGGTTCGGTCGCGGTGCCGATGCCCGCCGGGTCGAGGGCTCCGGACTGGGCCTGTCCATCGTCGGGGCGATCGCCGCCGCCCATGAGGGGTCGGTCTCGCTCTCCTCCGCGCCCGGGGAGTCCGGCGCGATCTTCACCCTGAGCATTCCGCGGGCCGCGGTCCCCGCGTCCGCAACGACCGTGCCGATGGCGCAGGAGGTGCCGTGAACCGGATTCTGGTGGCGGAGGACGAGGACCGGATCGCCTCGTTCGTCTCGAAGGGGCTGCGGGCCGCCGGGTTCACCCCGACTGTGGTGGCCGACGGGATCAGCGCGCTGGACTACGCCTGTACGGGTGAGTTCGACCTGCTGGTGCTGGACATCGGCCTGCCCGGGCTGGACGGTTTCGAGGTGCTCAAGCGGCTGCGGGCCGGGCGCAGCGGCCTGCCGGTGATCATCCTGACCGCCCGGCAGTCGATCACCGACACGGTGGCCGGGCTGGAGGGCGGGGCGGACGACTACATGTCCAAGCCGTTCCGGTTCGAGGAGCTGCTGGCCCGGATCCGGCTGCGCCTGCGCGAGGACCCGCGCGAGCCGGAGGCCACCGTGCTCACCCACGGTGCGCTGGCGCTGGATCTGCGCAGCCGCCGGGCCGCGGTGGAGGGCCGAACCGTGGAGTTGTCCGCGCGTGAGTTCGCCCTGGCCGAGACCTTCATCCGGCACCCGGGCCAGGTCCTGAGCCGGGAACAGCTGCTCAGCCACGTCTGGGGGTACGACTTCGACCCCGGCTCGAACGTGGTGGACGTGTACGTTCGGTACTTGCGCAAGAAGCTCGGCGCCCAGTGGTTCGAGACGGTGCGGGGCATGGGTTACCGGCTGGTGGAGGTGGCCTGAGATGGGCCTTGACATGCTCACCGGTCCCGATGCCGGCGAGTTGCTGGAGGCTGCGGTCTCGACCGCGGGCGGGCATCTGGAGGCCTGGCGGGTCACCCAGGTCGACCACCGGGGTGAGGGCACCACGGTCGCCTACCAGGCCACCGTGCAGTGGCCGACCGGGCGGACCGACGACGTGCTGGGCGCCAGTTCGCTGGCCGCGGACGACGAGGCCCCGCCGGGGGCGCTCACGCTGTCCGACGGCCAGAACCGGGTGTGTGTCTGGCGGCTGCCGGACGATCCGGGTCTGCCCGGGCTGAGTGCGGCGTTAGGGGCGGAGACTCTCTCGGCCCTGCTGCGCTCGTTCGGGCTGGATCCGGCCGGGCTGCGCACCGAGCTGGTCTCCTACCGGCCCAAGCGGCGCGCGGTGATCCGGGTGAGTTCAGCCGGTGGGATGCTGTACGCCAAGGTGCTGCCGCCCGAAGATGTCGAGGCGCTGCACCGGCGGCACGAGATGCTTTACAACGCCGGGGTTCCCGTGCCGCACAGCCTGGGCTGGACCGACGACGGGCTGCTGGTGCTGGAGAACCTGCCGGGAACCCCGTTGCGCCGGCGCCTGCTGCAGCCCGACGGCAAACTGCCCCAGCCCGACGACGTGATCTCGGTGCTCGAGCGTTTCCCACCCGGGGTGCTCGGGCTGAACCGGCGCCGGCCCTGGAGCCGCCGGGCCCCGCAGTACGCCCAGATGATCGGGCATTCGCTGCCCGCCGAGGCGGAACGTGCCCGCCAGCTCGCCGAGGTGATCGCATCGGCCCTGAAAGACGTTCCCCTGGGTAGCGATCCGACTCACGGCGACTTCTACGAGGCGCAGATGATGGTGGATTCCTCGGGCCGGATCGTGGGCCTGCTGGACGTGGACACCGTGGGCCCGGGCTCGCGGGTGGACGATCTGGCCTGTGCCCTGGCGCACTGTGAGGCTTTGGGCCTGAGTTCGTCGGCGCACGCCGAGCGGTCCTACGCCATGTCCCGCCTGTGGCAGCCGGTTTTCGAGGAACGAGTGGACGCCCGGCAGTTGCGTATGCGGGTCGCCGGGGTGCTGATGAGCCTGGCCACCGGCCCGCACCGGGTACAAAGGCCCGACTGGCCGGCCGCCACCGGGCGGATGCTGGACCGGATCGAGGACGTGCTGCAGGACGCGCCGCGACGCTGACCTGCCGCGGCGTGAAGGCATTGGATAACCTCCAGGCGGAGCGCCGCTGTCAGGAGGAGTCATGCCACACGACCGGGCCGGGTCGCCGGCCGAGCCGGAAGATCTGATCGACGTCGCACACGTCGTGACCAGTTACTACACCACCCAGCCGGATCCCGCCGAGGCCGCCCAGAAGGTCGCCTTCGGCACCTCCGGCCACCGCGGCAGCAGCCTGAACGGCTCGTTCAACGAGGCGCACATCGTCGCCACCACCCAGGCAATCGTCGAGTACCGCGCTGGTCAGGGCATCTCCGGGCCGTTGTTCATCGGCCGGGACACACATGCGCTGTCCGAGCCGGCCTGGGCCAGTGCCCTGGAGGTACTGGCCGCCAACGACGTGCGCACGCTGGTCGACGACCGGGACGGGTACACGCCCACCCCCGCCGTGTCGCACGCCATCTTGACCTACAACCGCGGGCGCACCGAGGGCCTGGCGGACGGCATCGTGGTCACCCCGTCCCACAACCCGCCCGCCGACGGTGGTTTCAAGTACAACCCGCCGCACGGTGGCCCGGCCGACACCGACGCCACCGGCTGGATCGCCCGCCGCGCCAACGAGCTGCTGGCCGCGAATCTGGCTGGAGTCAAGCGGATTCCGTTCGACCGGGCCCGGGCCGCGGTGTCCGGGTACGACTTCCTCGGCACCTACGTGGACGACCTGCCGAGCATCCTGGACCTGGACGCGATCCGGGAGAACGGCCTGCGGATCGGCGCCGACCCGCTGGGTGGGGCGGCGGTGGCCTACTGGGGCGAGATCGCCGAGCGCCACCGGCTCAACCTGGAGGTGGTCAACCCGCTGGTCGACTCCACCTTCCGGTTCATGACGCTGGACTGGGACGGCAAGATCCGGATGGACTGCTCCTCGCCCTCGGCGATGGCCTCGCTGATCGGCGCCAAGGACCGGTACGCGATCGCCACCGGCAACGACGCCGACTCCGACCGGCACGGCATCGTCACGCCGGACGGCGGGCTGATGAATCCCAACCACTACCTCGCGGTGGCGATCAACTACCTGTACGCCTCGCGCCCGGGCTGGGCCCCGGACGCCGGGATCGGCAAGACCCTGGTCTCCTCCTCGATGATCGACCGGGTGGCCGCCGACCTGGGCCGCAAGCTCGTCGAGGTGCCGGTCGGCTTCAAGTGGTTCGTGCCCGGCCTGCTCGACGGCTCGGTCGGCTTCGGCGGCGAGGAGTCGGCCGGGGCCTCGTTCCTGCGTAAGGACGGCTCGGTCTGGACCACCGACAAGGACGGCATCCTGCTGGCCCTGCTGGCCTCCGAGATCACCGTGAACACCGGCCGCACACCGAGCCAGTTGTACGCCGACCTGGTGGCCAAGCACGGTGACCCGGTGTATGCGCGGATTGACGCTCCGGCCACCCGGGAACAGAAGGCCGTTCTAGCGAAGTTGTCCCCAGAGCAGGTCAGCGCCACCGAACTGGCCGGCGAACCGATCACGGCGACGCTCACCGCGGCGCCGGGCAACGGAGCCTCGATCGGCGGGCTCAAGGTCACCACCGAGAGCGCCTGGTTCGCCGCCCGGCCGTCCGGGACCGAGGACGTGTACAAGATCTACGCCGAGTCCTACCGCGGTCCCGATCACCTGGCTCAGGTGCAGCAGGCAGCGAAAGACCTGGTGTCCGCCGTTCTTTGAGCTAGAAAGCACGGGATGAACAGATGACTGTGACGCCTGTCCTGTCCACTTCCGCCGTTGCCCCGGTGGTGTCGCTGGTCCGTGGGGCCCAGGCCCACCGGGCGGCGGTCGAGCGATTGCTGTCCTCGTACCGGGCGATCCCGGCCGGGCAGCGGGTACGGCTGGCCAAACGCACGTCGAACCTGTTCCGCAACCGTGCTCCGGTCACCTCGCCCGGGCTGGACGTGTCCGGCCTGGACGGGGTGATCTCGATCGACCCGGCGGCCCGCACCGCCGATGTCCAGGCGATGTGCACCTACGAGACGCTGGTCGCCACCACGCTGCCCTACGGCCTGATCCCGCTGGTGGTGCCCCAGCTCAAGACGATCACCCTGGGCGGGGCGGTGACCGGGCTGGGGATCGAGTCCAGCTCGTTCCGCAACGGCCTGCCGCACGAGTCGGTGCTGGAGATGGACATCCTCACCGGCGACGGTGAACTGGTCACGGTCCGGCCCCCGGACGAGCTGTTCCGCGGGTTCCCCAACTCCTACGGCACGCTCGGCTACGCCACCCGGCTGCGGATCGAGCTCGAGCCGGTCCGGCCCGCGGTCGATCTGCGGCACGTGCGCTTCGACGATCTGCACAAGCTGACCCAGGCGATCGAGACGATCAGCACCGGTGGCGGCGACGTGGACTTTCTCGACGGCGTGGTGTTCTCCGCCACCGAGAGCTACCTCACTCTGGGCACTTACACCGACGACCTGAGCGGCCTGAGCGACTACACCGGTGCCGAGCCCTACTACCGCTCGATCCAGCGGCGGCAGCAGGACAAACTCACCGTTCACGACTACCTCTGGCGCTGGGACACCGACTGGTTCTGGTGCTCGGCCGCGTTCGGCGCGCAGAACCCGAAAGTGCGCAAGTACTGGCCGGCCCGGTACCGGCGCAGCGACGTCTTCCACAAGCTGGTCGGGCTGGAGACCAAGTACGGGTTCGTCTCGCGGATCGACGCCTGGCGGGGTAAGCCCGCGCGCGAGCGGGTGATTCAGGACGTCGAGCTGCCGGTCGGGCGCACCGCCGAGTTCCTCGAGTGGTACCTGGAGCACGTCCCGATGACTCCGGTCTGGCTCTGCCCGCTGCGGCTGCGTGATTCCGGCAACAGTCTGCCGGCCGACTCGAAACCCTGGTCGCTCTACCCGCTCCGGAGCGGGCACACGTACGTGAACGCCGGTTTCTGGGGCACCGTGGCGATCGAGCCGGGCCGTCGTGACGGCGACAAGAACCGTGAAATTGAGGACGCAGTGGCTGGTTTCGGGGGTCACAAGTCTTTGTACTCGGACGCCTACTACGACGAGGCGACGTTTTGGGCGGCTTATGGCGGTAACGACTATCCCGCGTTGAAGGCCAAGTACGACGGCGAGGGGCGACTTCTGGACCTCTACGCCAAAACGGTGGGACGACACTGAAGTTACGACTTGTGCTTAAGGCAACTAATAGCTCAATCTAAGAGGGTCCGCTGTCACGCAAAGTGATTCGGGCTTGGTCGCGCGACGGTCCTTTTGTCGGCTTACGATTCAATCGTCGCGCGAGATTCGTCACGAGGAGATGAGTTGAGCCTCACCACAATCCTGGGCCGTACCGTCGATGACGCCCAGACCCCCCTCTTACTGGCCGAAATCCTCGATCTGCTCCTCGCGGAGCCCTCACCTGTGCGCTTCACCGCGTACGACGGCAGTTCGACCGGCCGGGCCGACGCCGAGATCACCGTCAGCCTGAACACTCCCCGTGCCGCCGCCTATCTGGCCACTGCCCCGGGTTCGCTCGGGCTGGCCCGGGCCTACGTCACCGGCGAACTCCAGGTCACCGGCGTTCACCCCGGAAATCCCTACGCTCTGTTAGTAGCCATGGATCAGCTGAAGTGGCGCCGCCCCGACGTGCGCACCACTATGCGGATCGCCCGCAGCCTGGGCATGAAGCGTCTGGTCCCGCCACCGCCCCCTCCGCAGGAGACGCTGCCCGACTGGCGGCGTGCCCTGGAAGGCCTGCGGCACTCCAAGATTCGCGATGCCGAGGCGATCCACCACCACTACGACGTCTCCAACACCTTCTACGAGATGTTGCTCGGCCCCTCGATGACATACACCTGCGCGGTCTACCCGAACGAGCAGGCCACGCTCGAGGAGGCCCAGTACAACAAGTACGACCTGATCGCCCGCAAGCTCGACCTCAAGCCCGGGATGCGGCTGCTGGACGTGGGCTGCGGCTGGGGCGGGATGGTCCGGCACGCGGCCGAGCACTACGGCGTGAAGGCGCTGGGGGTCACCCTTTCGGCCGAACAGGCCGAGTGGGCCCAGCAGGAGATCAAGCGCCAGGGGCTGGAAGACCTGGCCGAGGTGCGGTTCGGCGACTACCGCGACGTGATCGAGGGCGACTTCGACGCGGTCAGCTCGATCGGCCTCACCGAGCACATCGGGGTGCGCAACTACCCGTCCTACTTCGAGTTCCTGCGGGAGAAGCTGCGTCCGGGCGGGCGGCTGCTGAACCACTCCATCGCCCGGCCCGACAACATCCACCGGGCCCGGGTCAAGGGTGGCTTCATCGACCGGTACATCTTCCCGGACGGTGAGCTGACCGGCGCCGGCAGCGTGATCGTCGCGCTGCAGAACGCCGGGCTGGAGATGCGGCACGAGGAGAACCTGCGCGAGCACTACGCCCGCACGTGTGCCGCCTGGGCCGAGAACCTGATGGCCAACTGGGACGCGGCGGTCGCCGAGGTGGGTGAGGCGACGGCCAAGATCTGGGGCATGTACCTGGCCGGCTGCAGCAACGGCTTCGGCAAGCGGCAGATCGAGCTGCACCAGATCCTCGCGGTGCGGCCGGACGAACGAGGCCACTCGCAGTACCCGCTGCGGCACACCTTCGGAGTCTGATCCCGGGCGGGCAGGGCGTGGATCGGCAGTAACCGCGCCCTGCTTCGCTTCTGCTCCACCCGGGTGAACCTCCGACGCTGAGTGACCCTCGCGGTAACTCGTTCGGCCCTCCCCGGCCTCAGCGCCCGCCCGGCCCGGCCGATGGAGCCCACAAGCGCTTCACCCCAAGAACCGGACGGCCGCCGATTCGGCCCGGAAACGGAGCTCCCGTGCACGTGGCCCGCCAGGCGATCAACGACGCCACCGGCCACCTCTACGGTTACGAGCTGCTCTTCCGCGGTACGGCGGGGGCCACCACGGCAGACCTCGACACCGACGGGGCCACCACCCAGACCATCCTGGCCGCCTTCGCCGAGTTCGGAGCAGCCGAACTGCTGGGCGGTAAGCCCGGTTTCATCAACCTCACCCGGAGCTTCCTGACCGGGGCGCTGCCGCTGCCGTTCCCGCCCGAGGCCGCAGTGCTGGAGATCGTCGAGACCATCGAGATCGACCCCGAGGTGGTGTTCGGCGCACTGCAGCTGTCCGCCCAGGGTTACCGCCTGGCCCTGGACGACTTCGTCTGGTCGCCGCAGGCCGAGCCGCTGCTCGCCGTCGCCGACATCGTCAAGGTCGACGTCCTGGCCATGAGCTGGGAAGACGTGCTGTTCACGGTGGAGAAGTGCCGGCCCCACAACGTCCGGCTGCTGGCCGAGAAGGTGGAGGACCGGGAGGTCTACGAGCGCTGCATCGCGGTCGGCTTCGAGCTGTTCCAGGGCTACTACCTGCACCGGCCGGAAACCCTGTCGATCGAGACGCTCTCGCCCGGGCAGCAGCTGGCGCTGCAGCTGATCGGGCGACTCGGCGATCCGGAGACGACGACCGAGGAGATCGAGCGCACGGTCCGGCTCGACCCGGCGCTGGTCTACCGGCTGCTGCGGATCGCGAACTCGGCCGCCTCGAGCTCCAGCCGGCAGGTCTCCTCGATCCGCGACGCGCTGGTGATGGTCGGCCTGAGCCGGCTGCGCGGCTGGCTGATTCTGCTTTCGCTGGCCCCGGACGCCAGCAGCGAGAGCCGGATGGTGCGGGCGCTGACCCGAGCTCGTACTTGTGAGCGGGTGGCCACCATCAGCCGGGTCGCCGCTCCGGACACGGCCTTCACCGCCGGACTCCTCGACGGTATTGCCGAGGGTCTGGGCCTGCCTGCCTCCGACCTGCTGGAGCGGATGCCCACGCTGACCCCGGAGCTGTCGGCCGCGCTCACCGGTGACGTGAGCCACCCCCTGCGCCGGCTGCTGACTTCGGTGCGGGCCTACGAGCACGAGGACCTGGAAGAGGCCGAGCGCGGGCCGGTGCCCCTGCGAGTGATGGCCGAGGCCTACCTGCAGGCGCTGGCCTGGACCACCGAGACCACCCGGGCCACCGACAGTGCTGGGCACCTGGCCACTCAGTAGACCGCTCTGGTTCAGGCGAGCTGAGCGCCGAACGTCTGAGTCCACCAGATGCGTCCGTCGTCGGCCTTGACCGCCGCGACCCCGATGTCCTTGAACGAGCAGTTCAGGATGTTCTTGCGGTGCCCTTCGCTGTTCATCCACAGCTTCATCACGCCGGCCGCTGCATCGCTGCCGGAGTTGTCGGCAATGTTCTCGCCGATGCTGCTCCAGCCGGAGTAGCCGGCCGCCGTGAGCCGGATGCCCAGAGCGCTCTCGCCCGAGAGCTGGTGCGACATCCGGTTGGCGGCCTGCATCTTCTTTGAGTGCGTCCGTGCAGCCAGGCCGAGCTTGGCGTTGCGCTCCAGGGGCTCGCAGTCGGCCTTCTCGCGCTCTGCGTTGACCAGTTCGATCACCTTGGACTCCAGCGCCAGGTCACTGCTGGCGCCGGAAGCAGAGGACGTAGTGGTCGCCTTGGGTGTGTCAGTAGCAGCTGTGTCGGTGGCCGCCGTATCGCTGGTTGGCGCTGTGCCTGAGGGCGCGGTGCCGGTGGGCGTCCCCGATTCTCCGGTCTTCCCAGGCCCTTCGGATTCTCCAGGCCGTTGCGACCCTTCTGAGTCCTCCGGCTCCTCGACCGACGAGTCGCCGGTGGGTGCTTCCGGCCGAGTGCTCGAACCGTCGTCCGACCCGACCCCATCCGACCCCTGGCCCGGCTCACCTGACGCCTCGTCCGCCCCCTGGCCCTGCTCCTGACCGGCTTCGCCGTCGCCCCCGTTCCCCGACCCGGCACCGGTCCCGTTGCCCGACCCGTTACCTGACTGGCCGTCAGTCCCGTTGCCTACCTCGCTGTGAGCGCCGCCGTTGCCCGACTCGCCGTCAGCACCATCCGACTCGTGCGCAGTCCCGTTGCCTGACTCAGTCCCACCGCCCGACCCGGTACCAGCCCCGCCGCCCGCCTCGCTGTCAGCCCTGTTCCCCGACTCGCCGTCAGCCCCGCCGGGCTCGTTGCCTGTCCCGTTGCCTGACTCGCCATCAGCCCCGCTCCCCGACTCGCCACCACTCCCCGGCCGGCCCGGGCCGGTCGGCGAGTTGCCCGGTTGCGTCGGCCGGGTGGTCGGGTCGGCCGGCTTGGTGGTCGGGTCGGCCGGGTCCGCGGCCCCGGTGGCCGCCGGGTCCGCCGAATCGGCCGTTCCGCCGCTGGACGAGCCCGGGACCCCGCTCCCGATCTCGCCGTTCGGCTGCTGCTTCTGGTCTTCACGAGCCTGATCCGCCTCTGCCTCGGCTTCTGCATCGGGCCGGGTATCACTGGACGGCTCGCCGAGCGAGGCGAAAGCCCCGGTCATCAGCGGCGTGGGAGTGCCCTGGTCCCGATTCAGGAAACCGCCTGAGGCCCAGATGGCACCGCTGCCACCGACGACGACTGCGGTGACCGCGCCGATCAGCAGCGGGCGGAACTTCTGATGACGGATCAGGGACATGACCAGGAGTTTTAGCACGTTTGCCAGTTAAGGCGTTGTCATATTGTTACCTGGCAAATGCTGTCTCGAGCGCGGTCGGGGGGTACGGATCAGCAGGCGACGGGTCGGGATTGGTCAAGCCTTGGCCTGCTGTCGGTTAACTGACGCTCGGAACATTCCCGGGAAATCCGTCGTCTTTAGGTATGCAGTGCACGAGCGGTGCCCGAACGTCTCCGAACGCGTCAGCCGATCACGGACGATGGGAACTTCCGATGAAGGCCGCACTCCGTGACCGTTACGGACCACCCGAAGTGGTCCGGCTCACCGAGATCCCGAAACCCGCGGTGGGGCCGGGGCAGATCATGATCAAGGTCTACGCCACCACGGTCAACCGCACCGACTGCGCACTACGAGCCGGTAAGCCTTTCCTCTGGCGCCTGCTGACCGGCCTGATCCGCCCTCGGCTGCGCATCGCCGGGTGCGAATACGCCGGCGAGGTGGAAGCCCTGGGCCCGGGTGTTTCTCGCTTCAGCCCGGGAGACAATGTCTTTGGCTTCAACGACGCAAGCTTCGGCGCCCACGCCGAGTACCTGACGGTGAAGGAGAAGAGCCCAATAGCCCTCCTGCCCGTAGGTTTCGGCTTCGAACAGGCGGTGGCCGGTACCGAGGGAGCGCACTACGCCCAGACCATGATTCGCGGGGCCCGGATCGAGCCTGGGCAAGAAGTGCTGGTCTACGGAGCGACCGGAGCCATCGGTTCGGCCGCGGTACAGCTTCTGCACGGGCAAGGTGCTCGGGTGAGCGCCGTCTGCGACACGGAAAACCTGGATCTGGTGCGAAGCCTCGGCGCCGACAGGCTGATCGACCGGGCCAAAGGCGAGTTCGAGACCCACCAAGGTCAGTACCACGCGGTGCTCGACGCGGTCGGCAAGAGCACATTCGGGCAGTGCCGCCGACTACTGCGGCCGGGCGGCGTCTACATCTCGGCAGACGTGGGCCCTTACTGGCAGAACCTTCCGCTGGCCCTGATCACCCCGATGTTGAGGAAACGCCACGTACGCTTCCCGATCCCTACAGCCAACTCAGAGATGGCCGAGGAATTCCAGAACCTCATGCAGCAAGGAATCTTTCGGCCGGTGATCGACCGAACCTACTCCCTGGACGAGATCGTAGAAGCACATCGCTACGTGGACAGCGGCCGCAAAGTCGGGAACGTGGTCATCACCGTCCGGCCATCGTGACCGCTACCTGGGTGGGTTCCGCCAGACCGCCGGTTTCGTCGCACCACGGGCACCACCGCACACAGGTTCCGTCACACCGCAGGTTCCACCGCACCGCAGGTTTCGCCCGCACCACAGGTTCCGTCATACCGCAGGTTTCGCCCGCACCGCAGGTTCCACCACACCATGTGACTTTGGTTCGCTCTAAAGCGTTTTCTCGGCAGCGAAGGATGGCGGGCCCCGAGCACCAGGAACCAGGAACCAGGAACCAGGAACCAGGAACCAGGAACCAGGAACCAGCGTGTGGCATCCAGCAGCCGCTGCGTAGTCGGTGCACCCGGGCCCGGGCGGTCACCTCGACGGCCGACGGCCTGCTGGACACTGGCCGGGCGCGTGGCAATACCAGGATTCCGGCCAGGCTGGCGATCCCACCGAGAGGCGCCGGAAGCGCCCAACGGCCCGCGGCGCGATGCGCCAGCGGGCCGTTGGTGGCGTTAGGTCGCGTTCGGAAGCCCGCGCCTACTGCGGGGCACCCAGGCGATCGCCTGGAGGCAATTTCCGAACACTCCCCAGAGCGAGATCAGGCCGGGTTGGTGGTGACCACGAGCTCGACCGGGATGTTGTTGCGGGTGGCGTTGGAGTAGGGGCAGACCTGGTGGGCGGTCTCGGTGACGGCCTGGGCGGTGGCCTGGTCCATCGCCGGGAAGTTGACCCGGAGCACGACCTCGAGGGCGAAGCCACCCTGGCCGTTGGAGCCGATGCCGACCTCGGCGGTGACCGAGGAGCCGGTGGCGTCGGCCTTCTGCTTACCGGCCACCAGGCGGGCGGCGCCGTGGAAGCAGGCGGCGTAGCCGGCGGCGAAGAGCTGCTCGGGGTTGGTCTTCTCGCCGCCCGGGCCACCCATCTCCTTCGGGACGGCCAGGTCGATGTCGATCACGCCGTCGGTGGACTTGGCGTGGCCACCCCGGCCGTCACCAGTAGCGGTAGCAACAGCGGTGTAAACAGCGGCCATGACAACTGCCTCCAAGAAATCGGACCGATCGTTCTGTCGTGTTGTACTTTCGCGCACCACCCGTTCGCCTGTCAAGACGGAACGATCGGTCCGATAGAGTGGGGGTATGGCAACGAGCGAGGCGGTCAGCACCGGGTCGGTCAGACCCTCGAAGGCACGCGAGCGCCTGCTGAGAACCGCCTCGGCCCTCTTCTACTCCGAAGGCATCCACGAGGTAGGTGTCGACCGGATCCTCGGCGAGGCTGAGGTCACCCGCTCCACCTTCTACCGGCATTTCCCCGGTAAGGAGGATCTGGTGCTGAGCTACATCCGGGCGATGGACTCGGCGGTGCGCAGCCACGTGGAGGCAGCGGTGGCGGGCGGTGCCGATCTGAGCATCCCGTCGATCGGCGTAGAGGTCGGAGCGGCCTCGGTCGTTGCCGGCGACGAGATGGGGGCTCGATCCGGCGAGGCAGGAGCCAGGTCCAGCGCGACGGAAGTTGGATCCAGCCTCAGGAAAGCAGGATCTGGCGGGACAAAAGCAGGGTCCGGTGGAGGGAACGCAGGATTCAGCGAGGCGGAGGAAGCTGGGTCCGGCGAGGCCGAGGCTCGGGTCGAGGCTGCCGGAGCCCAGGCCGAGGCGAGCACTGACGGCGCGGCCCAGCCTGGTTTCGGGGAGGAAACCCAGCCCAGTTCCACCAGCGAGCCCCAACCCGGTTCCAGGGACCAGACCCAGCCAGGTTTCGTGCGTCCGGCTCAGCCCGGTTCCGAGGCTGCGGCCGGAGGTGGGAACAAGGCTTCTCGTTCGCTGATCGAGGCGCTGATCGACGAGCACACCGAGCGGATCTGCCAGCCGGGCTTCCGGGGATGCGCGTTCATCAACGCCGCGGCCGAGTACCCCTCTGCTGATTCCCCGGTCCGCCAGGCCATCGAGGAGCACCGGTCCTGGATGCTCGCCACGGCCACCGACGCGTTCCGGCGGGCCGGGCACCCGGCTCCGGATCGGGCCGGGCGCCGGTTCATGCTGCTGCGCGACGGCGCGATGATCTCCGGGTACCTGCACGATCCGGAGGCGGCCCGGGCCACGCTGCGCGAGGGTGTAGAGGATCTGCTCACCAGCGGCCGGTCGAGTTCGTGATGTCTCGGGGTTTTGCCACAATCCACAGCACAGGCCGGTAGGGCACAACTCATGGGAGTCACGGTGGGCGAGCGGAGCGAGGTGGTCCTCGACCGCACGCGTCGCCTGCTCACCTTCCTGGCCGCCGCCGCCCGGGAGCTGACCGTCCGCCCGGTGCGCGACGTCCTCAAGCACGAAAGCTCAGGTGGGCCGGGCGCCCTGCTGCCCACCGACGTCCCCCGGCACCCGAAGGTCCGGTTCCGGGGCGCCGAGGCCGAGGACCGGGACGACTGGCTCGAGGTGCGTAAGGTCCCGCTGCCCGGCGAGCCGCCCGAAGTCCCCGCTGACCTGGCCGGATACGTCTCCACCGATGTCCGTCCGCCGATCCTGACCGCAGACGCAGGCCCAGCGCCCGAGGTGCAGCAGGCCTTCCAAGAGTGGCTGGAGCACACCTGGCAGCCCTGGGCGGAGTCGGCCGGCGCCGGTCATCGGGCTCGTCAGCTCTACGAACGGCTGTTCGCCCTGCAACTGGAGGCCGAGCGTCAGCAGAGCACGCACGAGCTGGTCTGGGGGCACAGCGTGCTCTCCTGGGACGTGGCGCTGGAGCAGATCCGCCACCCACTGCTGATCACCGGCGCGCGGATCGAGCTGGACGCGGCCACCGGGGCCCTGCGCGTGCTGCCGGACGGCCCGCCCGAACTGGAGCTGGCCGCGCTGGAGGGCCTTGACCTGCCGGTGCTGGCCGAGCTGAACCGGCTCACCGAGCTCGGCGATTTCGACGTCTGGGATCAGGAAGCCCGAAAGGCCCTGCACGACAAGCTGCTTGCGCCGCTGCATCTGGACGCGACGGTGCTCGAGGGGCCGAACATCCCTGCGCCCGGCCCGGTTCCGGTGATCAGCGACACGTGGGTGCTGTTCCTGCGGCGTCGCCCTACCCGGCACGAGCGCTTCTACCTGCAACTGGCCGAGCGGCTGCGTGAGGACTCGGTGCTGCCCCAGGGCCTGGCCTCGGTGGTGGCCGACGAGGACGAGCTGCAGGTGGCGCAGGCCGAGCTGGAGCAACTGCCCGACGGAGCCGCGTGGCAGCCGATCGGCGAGCGCCTGCTGATGCCGCTGCCGGCCAATGCCGAGCAGGAGCGGATCGCCCGGCAGCTGGCCCGCGAGCGCGGGGTCACCGTGCAGGGCCCGCCCGGCACCGGCAAGAGCCACACGATCGCGAACCTGGTCAGTCATCTGCTCGCGCACGGCAAGCGGGTGCTGGTCACCGCGCAGAACGAGCAGGCGCTGACCGTGCTGCGCGAGAAGATCCCTGAGGAGCTGCGGGACCTGTCGATCGCGGTGCTGGGTTCCTCGAGCGAGTCGATGGAGCAGCTGCGCGGATCGGCGCACGCGGTGCAGGACATTGCCGCGCAGATCGATGTCGAGACCGAGACCAAGGCGATCGGGCAGCTGGAAGCCGAGCTCGACCGGGTCCGGGGCAACCTGCACGGCGTTGAGCAGGCCGTTCTGGAGGCGCTGCGCACCGAGGACGCGGAGTGGGAGCTGCCGGCCGGGCCACAGAAGGCGCCCCAGGTCGCGCAGTGGCTCACCGAGAACGAGGCCACGCTCGGCCTGATCCCGGACGAGCTGGCCCTGGATGCCGTGCTGCCGTTGTCCGAGGTGGAGCTGGCGCGGCTGTTCGAGCTGAGCGAGCGGATCACCCCGGCCGATGCCCAGGCCCTGGGCGTCCGGCGCCCGCGCACCGATCTGCCCACGCCGGCCCAGCTGGTCGCGCAGACCGGCAAGCTGGACGAGTTGCGGCAGGACGTGGCCGATCTGGAGCAGTCCGGGGTGGCCCTGCCGGCACTGGACCAGCTCGGGCCGCAGGAGCTGGCCGACCTCAGGGCAGCGGTGCACGAGGCGGCGATCCATCTGGCCGGGCTGGAGGCGCCCTGGCTGCTCAAGATCCGTTCCGACATCAGGGGTTCGCAGGCCTCCGCCCGGTCGTGGACGGTGCAGGCGGAGCAACTCAGCACGAGCACCACCCGGGCTGCCGAGTTGCAGGCCAGGCTCTTCGGGCACGAGGTTCAGCTGCCACCGGGCGATCCGCATCAGCAGCGTCAGGTCCTGACCGACCTGGGGCAGAGATTCGCTGCGGGTAAAGGGCTTCCGCGATTCGGCGGCGGCGATCTTAAGCAGTTGCAGGCCCAGGCGCTGATCGACGGCCGGGCGCTGCGCACGGCCGAAGACACCGAACTGGCGCTGACCTGGCTGAACCTCAACGAGGCGCGCTCGGCCGCGCAGCGGATGCTGGCCCAGTTGCCACTGCTGGAGCCCCTCGAAGAGACCGCCGACTTCGTGCACCGGGCCACGATGCTCACCGAGCAGCTCGATCTGGCCCTGACCTGGGAGTCCCAGGAGCTGCCGGCCCTGCTGAACCGCACGCGTCCGCTGGTACCGCACCTGGGGCCCGACCTGACCGCCGCCGACCTGCAGGTTCTGGGCCGGCTGCTGGCCGCCACCGGCGCCCGGCAGGAAGAACGCAAGGTCACCGCTGAGCTCAAGGCCCTGTCCGACGAACTGCGCGAGGGCCCGGACGAGCCGCTGGGGAATGCCCTGCGCACCGCCCTCGAGCACCGCGACTGGGCCGCCTGGGGTGTCACCCTCGACGAGATCGGGAGACTGGCCGGGCTGGAACCGGTCGCCGCCGAGCAGCACGAACTGACCGATCGGCTGGCCGCCGTGGCCCCGGGCTGGGCCGCCGCGATCGTGTCCACCAGCGCTGATCCGGAACTGGCGGGCACCGCCGCCCGGGCGCCGCAGATCTGGCACTGGCGGATCACCGCGACCTGGCTGGACGAGCTGCTGCGGGCCGGTGACCTGGCTCATCTGCAGGCTCAGGTGATCACCCTGCAGCAGCAGGAACAGGCTCTGGTGCTGCAACGGGCCCGGCGCGGGGCCGCGCTGGGGCTGAAGCACAACCTGCGGGAGAAGAACCGGCGGGCGCTGGCCTCCTGGCTGCGGGCGCTGGGCAAACGCGGCAAGGGCACGGGCAAGTACGCCCCGCACTGGGAGAGCGAGGCCCGGCGGTTCATGCCCAGCGCGATGGGCGCGGTGCCGGTCTGGATCATGCCCGTGCACCGGGTGATCGAGAACTTCGACCCGCTGGTCACCGAGCCGTTCGACGTGGTGATCGTGGACGAGTCCAGCCAGTGCGACCTGCTCTCGGTCGGGGTGCTGGCGCTGGGCGCGAAGGCGGTCGTGGTCGGGGACGACCAGCAGACCAGCCCGGCCGCGGTCGGGGTGAACATCGAGCGGATCATCCAGCTGCAGAACTCGCACCTGAGCGGGGTCGAGGCCAAGAGCCTGCTCACCGTGGACCAGAGCCTCTACGCGCTGGCCGAGCTGATCTTCCCGAGCACGATCCTGCTGCGCGAGCACTTCCGCTGCGTGCCCGAGATCATCGAGTTCTCCAACCGCTACTACGACGGCGACATCCTGCCGTTGCGCGAGCCGGTAGTGGCCGGCATCGGCGCCCCGCTGCGGCTGATCCGGGTGGAGGACGGCGCCACCAGCGGCACCACCGACAAGGTCAACCGGGCCGAGGCCCAGGCCCTGGTCGAGCAGGTCCTGGCCTGCCATCGGGACCGGGCCTACGCCGGAATGACGTTCGGCGTGGTCACCCTGCAGGGCTCGGCCCAGGGCCCGCTGATCGAGAACCTGCTGCGAGAGCGGCTCGGGCCCGAGGCTTTTGCCGAGCGTCGGCTGAGAGTGGGCAATCCACCGGCCTTCCAGGGCGACGAGCGCAACGTGGTCTTCGTCAGCGTGGTGGCGGCCGACGCCACCTGGGCCGCCACCAAGAACGCGGACAAGCAGCGGATCAACGTGGCCGCCTCGCGGGCGCAGGATCAGCTGTGGGTGTTCCACACGGTCGAGCCCGGCCGGCTGCACAAGGACGATCAGCGCCGGGCCCTGCTGGAGTACCTGCGCGACGCCGCCCTGAAGCCGCC
Organism: Kineosporia babensis; assembly: GCF_021129305.1. Taxonomy (GTDB): domain Bacteria; phylum Actinomycetota; class Actinomycetes; order Actinomycetales; family Kineosporiaceae; genus Kineosporia; species Kineosporia babensis. Next base: position 182,811 of record NZ_JAJOMB010000017.1, read on the forward strand.
GACCAGCGAGGACCAGGAAGAACGCTGCGAGTCGGAGTTCGAGCTGGCGCTGCTGCGGGAACTGCGACGGGCCGGGTACGAGGTGCAGGTGCAGCACCAGGTCGGCCGTTACCGGATCGACCTGGTGGTGGTCGGGCAGTCGGCCCGACTGGCGATCGAGTGCGACGGCGATCGTTACTCCGGCGCGGAGCACTGGGAGGACGGCATCCGGCGCCAGCGCCAGCTGGAACGGCTGGGCTGGACCTTCTGGCGGATCCGGGCCTCGGAGTTCTACCGGGAGCGGGCCGAGACGGTGGGCACGTTGTTCGAGCGGCTCGAGAAACACGGGGTGCTGCCCAAGCCAATGTGGGACGTTGTGCGCACCGCGGTCCCGGCAGCTGCGGTTACGCCGTTGGTCGAGGAATCGTTGGTCGCCGAGGTCTCCCTCGAAGAGTCAGTGGTCGAGCTACCCGAGGACGAGGACCCCGCCGACGTGCTGTTTTAGTTCTCCTGGTTCCAGGTCATCCCGGCCCAGGGGTTGTAGTCGGCCAGAAGTTCTTCCTGCGGCGGGCGTTCGGCCTCGGGAACGTGCTGCAGATTGATCCGGATCCGGTACCAGAGCGAACTACGTCCCCGCATGCCGTCGACCAGTACGTCCACCGGCTCCAGTTTCGCGGCGACATCTGGATATTTCGCCTTCCACACCTCGAGCCATTCCAGCGCCTCGGGTTTGGTCTTGGTCTTGGCGATCTCGATCAGCGGCATGGTCGACTGCCGGCGGCCCACCCCCTTCGGCGGCTTCTCGGCCGGACCCAACTCCTTGGCCAGCGCCAGCAGCGCATCCAGCGTGCCCGGCTGCTCCCCGATGCCTTCCCACGGATCCCCCTGCTCGGTGTAACGCCTGGTCACCGTGGCCAGCGTGAGCTCTTCCATCCGGCAGTGGGCCACCTCGTCCCAGCGCAGTGGGGTCGAAACCCGAGCATCCGCAACCGCTCTGACCGACCAGGCCGAGGCGATCGTCCGGTCCTTGGCGTTCTGGTTGAAGTCCACGAAGACCTGCGAACCGCGCTCCTCCTTCCACCAGCGGGCGGTGGCCAGTTCCGGCACCCGGTTCTCCACCTCGCGGGCGACGGTCTCCGCGGCCAGCCGAAGATCCTTGTACGGACGCGTCGGGTCCACTCGCGCGTAGATGTGAAAGCCGCGTGATCCGGAGGTTTTCGGCCAGCCGACCAGCCCGTGCTCGGCCAGCACCTGCCGGGCCACGAACGCCACCTCAACTATCTGGGCCCACTCCACGCCGGGCATCGGGTCCAGGTCGATCCGCAGTTCGTCGGGCTTGTCGAGATCTTCGGCGAGCACCGGATGCGGGTTCAGGTCGATGCAGCCGAGGTTGACGATCCAGGCCAGACCGGCGGCGTCCCGAATCACCGCCTCCTCGGCCGAGCGGCCCGAGGCGTATTTCAGCTCGGCGACCTCTACGAACGAGGGACGATTGCTGGGCGCCCGCTTCTGGAAGAACGCTTCCTCGTCGATCCCTTTGACGAAGCGCTTGAGCACCATCGGCCGGCCGCTGACTCCACGCAGCGCACCTTCGGCCACCGCTAGGTAGTACTGCACCAGATCGAGCTTGGTGACTCCGACCCCGCCGGCCGGATGCCCGGCCTCGGGAAAGACCATCTTGTCCGGATGCGTCACCGTGACCTCGTGCCCGGCGACCTCGAGAACCGTGCCCTGCGCCTTCGCCATCTGGCCAGGCTAAGCCGGGGTAGGAGAACCGGCAGGAGGAACGCGCGGGTTGGGGAGTCCGCCCATGCCGAGATGGCGGAGGCAACGAGGTGCGCTTGGCCCACAGTTCCCACCATCACCCTCCGAGCGACTTCGATCACCATGAGCCATAACCCAAAGGCGCACTTCCGCTATCTATGTGTTTATGCTGATCGCGTTACGGATTTACCGTACCTGAGCCGACTATTACCAAACAGAGCAGCTAAAGCAGGTTTCACTCCGGCGGCGGATGCATGCGGACGGCGAAAGCTCCTACCGTCCGGACATGCCCACTCTCCTGGATGTGCTGCCGCGCAACGTCGCGGCCGAGCGTGCCCGCCGCGGGTGGCTCCAGAAAGATCTTGCGAAAGAGCTTGGCTGGGGCGGAACCAAGGTGTCCGAACTGGAGACCGGGGCACGCCGGGTTCAGGTCGACGAACTCGGTCCGCTGTGCCGGGCTCTCGGTGTGCCGCTGTGGAAGCTGGCCGAGGGTACGGATGCCGAGGAACTCGAAGCCCTTGGCCTGACGCCCCCTCACTAAACCCTCACACCAGCGAAAGTCGCTGCGCCGCCACCCGCACGGTGACCTGCTGGCCCCAGCCGACCGTCAGCCGGTCAGCCTCCAGCCCGTCGCCGAACACCACCAGGTCTCCCTCGGCGACCAGCGGCAGTTCCTCGGAAGCGGCCAGCCGACCCTGGGTCTGGCTGGTTCCGGTGAACGGTGAGGGCCAGGCTTCGCGCACGAACCAGGCCAGGCTCTCGTCCAGAGGGCCCGGCAACTCTGGAGCGTCGGTTCGTTCCCGGGCCAGCGAAGCGCACCAGCCGGTCGAACCGGTGCCGGTCCCGACCAGGATCCCCGAGGAAGACTGCCGTTCTCCCCGGATCCGATAGCGGGCGGACTGGTGGCCCGCGTCGCCGATGTACAGCTCGTTGAGGGCCCGCAGCGTCTGGCCGTCGTCCAGCAAAGCCTCCACCATCGTCCTCTGCTCGAAGGCGCTGGACCCGATACCGGCCAGCAACCCACCCACAGCTGCGGCCGAATGCCGAACCAGAACACCCGGATTCACCCCCGGCTCCGGATCAACGCCGAGCACCGGCTGCCCGTTCACATACTTGGCCACGTTCGCCACCAGACCGTCCTGACCGACGGCAACCACAACGTCCTCTGGCTCGAACCGCAGCCGAGGCAGATCCGCCCGCTCCAGCGAAGCACGCCGCCAGCCACCCGGAATCCCGTTCTCCACCAGGCGTAATGCCTCGTGCAGGGCATCGTGCCGAGCCTGCACTGCACCCAGATCGCGGCCGCGCGAGCGCAGGAAGAACTCGGCCTGGCCCCGGGTGCTGTGCCGCTCCAGCAGCAGGTCCAGCTCGCTGCGGCGATGCACTAGAACCGCGCGGGGAGCAATCATCGGGACAGGGCCGTCAGTGCGCTGGTGACCGCGTCCGGCGTGATGGTCAGGCTGCCGACCTGGGGCAGATTCTTGGCCGCCTCCCGAGCCGCCAGCGCCAGCAGCACGGCTTGGTCCATGTCGGCGTAGATCGCCATCCGCGCCGCCTCGGTCTCCGCGTCCGCCGCCCCGACCAGACGCGTGCTCTCCGCCCGGGCATCGGCCAGCAGCCGAGTTTGCTCCGCCTTCGCCTCGGTCTCGATCCGCCCCGCCGCGGCCGCCTCCGTCGCCCGACGCCGCTCATTCGCCCCGCGCCGGCTGACCAGCTGCTCTTCCCGCGCGGCGAGCTCGATCTGGGACTGCAACTCGTTCTCGCTGATCGCCCGCTCCCGTTCCACCGCCAGCGCGCGACGTTCGTACGTAGCCTTGTCCGCCTCCTGCTGCACCTGCTCACGTGCGGGGGTCTGCAGCGCCCGCTCCACGTCGGCCTCTGGACGTAGAGCGATCACCCGTACGTCCACCACTTCAACGCCCGTAGCGCTCAGCCGCTCATCGCTGCTCAGTCCCGTGGCCATCCGCTCCCGCACTGCGGCCAGCCCGGCCGTAAGCGCCTGGTGCAACGTGAAACCGGTGAGCAGATCCAGCGCGTGCTGCTGAGCAGCCTCAGTGAGCATCTGGGCGATCTGTTCCAGGGGACGTCCGCGCCAGGTTCCCTTCTTAGGGTCCAGTCCGAAGTCCAGCCGGCGGGCGGCCAGGTCCGGGTCGGCCATCCGGTAGGCCACGGTGGCCTGCACGCTCACGTCCTGGAAGTCGGCGGTGCGGGCGTGGAACAGCAGGCCGAGCTCGCGGTCGTCGATCGGCACCTCGCTCAGCGCGGCGCTGAGCGGGCGGAACCAGAAGGCCTGGCCGGGGCCGGAGTGCACGGTCCGGCCCCGGCGCACGTGCACCAGGTGATCGGTGGTGGCGCTACGGACGTGCCAGACCAGGGGGTAACGACGAATCTCGGCCATGATCAATCCCTTCACCGTTTATCGTCACTTTGACGAGTTCTGGTGAGGGTGACGCTAGCCCGGAGCTTTGTTATCGTCAACCGGACGAAAGACCGTCACTCGAAAGGGACCCATCGCCGTGTCCGGCACCGAGACCTATGACCCGTCCAAATACCCGCCGATCGCGGTGACGGTGGACATCGTCCTGCTCACGATCATTCAGGACAGCCTGGCGGCGCTGCTGATCCGGCGGGGCGCGGAGCCGTTCAAGGACAGCTACGCCCTGCCCGGCGGCTTCGTGCAGCCCGACGAGACGCTGGCCGCAGCGGCCGCGCGCGAGCTGGAGGAAGAGACCGGCGCCCGGGGCATGCACCTGGAGCAGCTGGGCACCTACGGCGACCCGGGCCGCGACCCGCGGATGCGCGTGGTCAGCGTGGCCTACCTGGCGCTGATCCCGAACCCGCCCGAGGTGGTCGGCGGCAGCGACGCCACGTCGGCCGAATGGTCTCCGGTGGCCTCGTTCCTGGACAGCACCCTGCCCGAGACTCCCTCGCTGCTGGCCTTCGACCACAGCCGGATCCTGCGCGACGGCGTGGACCGGGCCCGGGGCAAGCTGGAGTACACCGGCCTGGCCACGGCCTTCTGTCCGGACGAGTTCACCGTGGGCGAGCTGCGCCGGGTGTACGAGATCGTCTGGGGCGTGGACCTCGACGCCCGCAACTTCCACCGCAAGGTGACCGGCACGCTGGGTTTCCTGGAGCCGACCGGCGAGATGACCACCCGCGGCGGCGGCCGCCCGGCCCAGCTGTTCCGGCAGGGCCCCACCCAGAGCCTGAACCCGCCGATCCTGCGGCCCAGCCCCACGGTGATCTGACCGGGCGAGGCCTTGGACCCTGGCCGTGACGATCTGCGAACGGTTCGACAAAGAACCTGCTAACGGGAGCGTAGAACACCTGCTAACGGTAGTTTTAGCCTCGTGAGCAGCTATGACGCCAGAATAGTCGATCTTGAGCTTGATGAGCTCCTCCCTGGACTGGCGGCCATCAGCCTCGATGGCCCCAAAGGTGTCGGCAAAACGGCCACCGCCCAGCAACGAGCGGTCACCACCTTCGCTCTGGACGATGCGGCGCAGCGCGAACTGCTCCTGGCCGACCCCAGGCGCCTGGCATCGGCCAGGACGCCGGTGCTTCTGGACGAGTGGCAACGACTGCCCGAAGCTTGGGACCTGGTACGGCGCGAGGTCGACCGCAACCCGGAGGCGGCCCGATTCCTGCTCACCGGCAGCGCTTCTCCTGTGGATGCTCCGACACACTCGGGCGCCGGCCGGATCGTCAGGCTCCGGATGCACCCGATGACGCTCGCGGAGCGACGCCTGGCGAAACCGACCGTGAGTCTGCGCGACCTACTCGAGAATCCCCAGGCCCAGATCGACGGGCATACCGAGATCGGGTTGCGGCAGTATGCCGAGGAGATCGTCGCCTCCGGGTTCCCCGGTATCCGCAGTCTGCCGGCCCGGGCCCGCCGGGCTCAGTTGGACGGTTACATCAACGGCATCGTGGAACACGACTTCGCCGAGCAGGGTGTGAAGGTGCGCAGGCCGCAGAGTCTGCGGGCCTGGCTCAGCGCCTATGCCGCCGCTACCTCAACATCAGCTTCGTACAACGCCATCCTGGATGCGGCTACCGCTGGGGAGTCGTCCAAACCGGCCAAGACCACCACCATGGTCTACCGCGACACGTTGTCACAGCTGTGGCTGCTGGAACCGCTGGCCGGTTGGCTGCCGACGACGAACGCCTTCACCCGGATGGCCCAAGCTCCGAAGCATCACCTGACTGACCCGGCGCTGGCCGCCCGACTACTCGGCCTCGACGTACCTGCGCTGCTGAACAACCGGACGACACCCACCGTCCGAGGTGACGGCTCCTTCCTCGGCGCTCTCTTCGAGTCGCTGATCGCCCTGCAGATAAGGGTTTTCAGTCAGGTCGCCGAGGCTCACCCATATCATCTGCGCACCCGTAACGGCGACCACGAGGTCGACTTCATCGTCCAGCGCCCCGATCAGCGGATCCTGGCGATCGAGGTGAAGCTCGGGGCGAGTGTCGGCGAATCCGATGTCCGGCACCTGAAGTGGTTACGGGCTCAACTGGGCGAGGAGCTGATCACGGCGGCGGTGGTGAACACCGGGCCCCACGCATACCGTCGGCCGGACGGTATCGCCGTGATCCCGGCCGCCCTGCTCGGCCCTTAGATGCGGGTCTGTTTCAGCGTGAGCTGTCACCGGCCGTCCGAACCGAGCACAGGCGTACGGTCGAAGGTATGAGTGATGCCATCTCGATCACCGGCCTGGTGAAGAACTTCGGCAGCACCCGGGCCCTGGACGGGCTCGATCTGACCGTCCACACCGGTGAGGTGCACGGTTTCCTCGGGCCGAACGGCGCGGGCAAGTCGACCACGCTGCGCGTACTGCTCGGTCTGCTCAACTACGACGGCGGCACGGTGCGGCTGCTCGGCGAAGATCCGCACCGCAACCCGGCCGAGCTGCACCGGCGTCTGGCGTATGTGCCCGGTGACGTGACGCTTTGGCCGAATCTGTCCGGCGGGGAGGTGATCGATCTGCTCGGCGAGCTGCGCGGCGGACTGCACCGCAAGCGCCGCGACGAGCTGATCGAGCGGTTCGAGCTGGACCCGACCAAGAAGGGCCGGGCCTACTCCAAGGGCAACCGGCAGAAGGTGGCGCTGGTGGCGGCGTTCGCCTCGCAGGCCGAGCTGCTTCTGCTGGACGAGCCCACGTCCGGCCTGGATCCCCTGATGGAGAACGTGTTTCGGGAGTGCGTGGCCGAGTCGCAGAGCACCGTGCTGCTGTCCAGCCACATCCTCAGCGAGGTGGAGCAGCTGTGCCAACGGGTCAGTATCGTGCGGGCCGGGCGCACCGTGGACTCGGGCTCGCTGGACGAGATGCGCCAGCTCACCAGCACTACGATCGAGGCCGAACTGGATCGCGAACCCGCTGATCTCAACGACCTTTCCGGCGTTCACCAGGCCACGGTCGAGAGCGGGGACCCGGTGCGGGTGCGCTGCGAGGTCGCGCCGGAGGCCTTTGCCGAGGTGATGCGCCGGCTGAGCGCGGCGGGCACGCGCAGCCTGATCAGCCGTAAACCCACGCTGGAAGAGCTTTTCCTGCAGCACTACCGGCACGAGGAAGTGTCCTGATGTGGGCGCTGATGAAGTTCGCCCTGCGCAAGGACCGGGTCAAGCTGAGCATCTGGCTGATCATTCTGGGTCTGGTCCCGGCCGGGATCGCGGCCTCGTTCGCCGACATCTACCCCGACCGGGCCTCGCGGGTACCGTTCGCGCAGGACATCCAGGCCAACGCCGGGTTGCTGGCGACCACCGGCCCGGCCCAGGATCTGCTCACCATCGGCGGGCTGACCACCTGGCGGGCGATGGGCACGACCTGCACCTTCACCGCGATCATGAGTTTCCTGCTGGTGCTGCGGCACACCCGCGCCGACGAAGAGTCGGGGCGGCTGGAACTGCTGCGCTCGGCCCCGATCAACGCATCCGCTCCCCTGCGGGCGGCGCTGCTCACGGCGGTGGTCGCGAACCTGGTGCTGGCCGGGCTGATTGCGCTGGGCCTGATCGTGGTGGGTCTGCCGCCGGGCGGCTCGGCCGGGTTCGGGCTGGCGGTGGGGCTGACCGGTCTGGTGTTCGCCGGGCTGGGTGCGGTGGCGGCGCAGCTCACCGAGGTCACCCGGGCCGCCACCGCGATCGCGAGTGCGGTTCTGGCGACGGCCTACCTGCTGCGGGCGATCGGCGATTCGACCGAAACTGCCTGGATCTCGTGGCTCTCACCGCTCGGCTGGGCTCAGCGCATGCGTCCGTTCGGTGGTGATCAGGTCGAATTATGGACGCCTCTGCTCCCGGTCGGCGCAACCGTCGCCCTGTCGGTGGTTGCGTTCCGGCTCGTGGCCCGCCGGGACTTCGGCTCCGGGATCGTGGCCGCCCGGCCCGGACCGGCCCAAGGGCGTCTGAACTCGTCGTTCGCCCTGGCCTGGCGGCTGCAGCGCGGCCCGTTGCTGGGCTGGGTGGTCGGGTTCGCCGTGCTCGGGACGACCGTCGGGTTCCTGGCCGACAGCGTGCAGGGCCTGGTCGAGGACTCGGCCCAGCTGGCGGACGTGCTGGAGGCCCTGGGTGGCGGGGATTCGGTGGTGGATTCGTACCTCGGCACGGTGTTCGCCATCTGCGGGGTGCTGGCCGGGGCCTATGCGGTGTCGGCCCTGCTGCGGCTGAGCGCGGAGGAGTCCGAGGGCCGGGCCGAGATGCTGCTGGCCACCCCGGTCAGCCGGCTGAACTGGGCGCTCGGGCACCTGGCGGTGGTGATCGCCGGCAGTGCGCTGCTGATGCTGGTCGGTGGCCTGTTCACCGGCGTCACCTTCGGCCTGGTCAGCGGTGATCTGGCGGGGCAGGTGCCAGGTGCGGTACTGGCCGCGCTCAGCCAGGTGTTCGCGGTCTGGGTGCTGGCCGGGCTGACTGTGCTGATCTTCGGGTTCCGGCCCCGGGCCGGCCTGCTGGCGTGGCTGGCGGTCGGCCTGACCGCCGTGGTGGAACTGCTCGGCCCGGCGCTGAAGTTGCCGCAGGCCGTGCTCGACATCAGCCCCTTCACGCACCTGCCCGAGCTTCCCGGTGCCGGCCTCACCGTCGTCCCCTGGTTGTGGCTCTTCGCCCTTACTGCTGTCCTGACCGCGGCCGGGCTCATCGCCCTTAACCGGCGGGATCTGCATTAGCAGCGGTGCGAGACTGGCCTGGTGCAGGTACGCGTACTCGGGCCGCTGACCATCGAGGCAGACGGAACGCCGGTCGACATCGGTGGCGCCCGGCTGCGGTCCCTGCTGATCCGGCTGGCGGCCGACGCGGGTTCCTGGGTGCCGGTGAGCCGGCTGGTGCAGTCGCTGTGGCTGCAGGATCCGCCCGCCGACGAGGTCAACGCCCTGCAGTCGCTGGTCTCCCGCTTGCGCCGGGCCCTGCCCCGGCCGGATCTGGTGGAGTCCGGCCCGGCCGGTTACCGCCTGGTCGTGGCCAGGGAGGACGTGGATGCGCTGGCCTTCGAGAACCTGATCGGCCAGGGCCGGCGCACTGCCACACCCCAGGAGGCGGTGGATCTGCTCGGCCAGGCGCTGCAGCTGTGGCGCGGCAGTCCGCTGACCGAGGTGGCGGACGCGCCCTACGCCGAGGCCTGGATCGAGCGCCTGGAACGCCTGCGGCTCACCGCCATCGACGAACGCGCGGCCGCGCTGCTCACCCTGGGCCGCCCGGCCGATCCGGTGGCTGAACTGGAAGAAGTGATCGCCCGGCACCCGCTGCGCGAGCGCACCCACGAGCTGCTGATCCGGGCACTGGCGGGTGACGGCAGGCAGGGCGAGGCACTGGCGGTGTACGAACGCCTGCGCCGGGCCATGGCCGACGAGCTGGGTCTGGATCCGCCCGCGGCCCTGCAACAGCTGCAGACCCAGGTGCTGCGGGACGACGCCGGCCTGCGTTCCTCGTCCAAAAGCAAAGAAGCCGACCCGCTACCCCGCCGCACCAATCTGCGGGTGCCGCTGACCACGTTCGTCGGTCGGCAGCCGGAACTGGACGGGATCACCGAGCAGCTCGAACGGGCCCGGCTGGTCACCCTGGTCGGCACCGGTGGGGCCGGGAAGACCCGGCTGGTGGGCGAGGTGGCCAGCCGGCTGAACAATCGCGACGGCGTGTGGATGGTCGAGCTCGCCCCGGTGATGGACCCGGACGACGTGCCCTCGACCGTGCTGGGCAGCATCGGCTCGATCGAGCGTTCCCAGGTCGAGACCATGCTGCAGAACAAACCACCGATGCGGGACGCGCGTCGTCGCCTGGTGGAGGCGTTGTCCGGTCAGGATGCGGTGGTCGTCCTGGACAACTGCGAGCACCTGATCGAGCCCTGTGCCGAACTGGCCGAGTTTCTGCTGGCCCGCTGCCCGGAGCTGACCGTGCTGGCCACCAGCCGGGAGCCGCTGGGCATCGTCGGGGAGTCGATCTGGCCGGTGCGTCCGCTGTCTACCCAGGCCGCCGAGTCCCCTGCGGTCCAGTTGTTCACCGACCGAGCCGCGCTGGTACGTCCCGGATTTGCCCTTACCCCCGAGAACATCGACGCCGTAACGGAAATCTGCCGCCGTCTGGACGGTTTGCCGTTGGCCATCGAGCTGGCCGCGGCGCGGATGCGTTCGCTCGGCCCGGAAGCGCTGGCCGGTCGGCTGGACAATCGTTTTCGCCTCCTGACCGGCGGAAACCGGACTGCGATGCCCCGGCACCAGACGTTACGCGCGGTGGTGGCGTGGAGCTGGGAACTGCTTACGGACGATGAACGCGACTTGGTCGAGCGGCTCTCGGTGTTCCCGGGCGGGGTTACCTCGGAGACCGCCGCGGCCGTCTGCGCGAGCCCCGATCTGGACGAGGACGTGGTCGCCGACCTGCTGCTTTCCCTGGCGGACAAGTCGCTGCTGGTGGTGGCCGGGGTGGACGAGGCCCAGCCGCGCTACCGGATGCTGGAGACGATTCGCGAGTTCGCGCTGGAACGGCTGGCCGAACGCGGGGCGATGGCGGCGATGCGCCAGGCGCACGCGGCGTACTTCCTGGATCTGGCCGAGACCGCCGACCCGCACCTGCGCGGGCCGGAGCAGCTGAGCTGGCTGGACCGGCTCACCGCCGAGCGGGACAACCTGCTCGCCACACTGAGATTCGCGGTGGAGACCCAGGACGCCGATCTGGGGGTGCGCCTGGCCGGAGCCCTGATCTGGTTCTGGACCATGACCAGCCGGCACGAGGAGGCCGGCAGCTGGGCCGAGCAGGCGCTCCGGATCCCGGGTGAGAGCCCGCCCGGGCCGAAGCTTTTCGTGATGGTGATGGCCATGGTGGGCTCGTCGTTCGCCGGTGAGGGCCCACCGGACGCCGAACAGCTCGACACGATCGAACAGCAGCTCCGCCAGGTCGACCTCGCCACCGCGCATCCGCTGATGGTGGCGGTGGAGCCCGGGCTGGCCGCCTTCCGCGAGGACATCGCCGAAGGCTGGCGAGCGGTCGAGCGCAACCTGGAGCATCCCGATCCGTGGGCCCGGGCGATGCTGATGCTGATGTCCTCGGTGCTGGCCGAGAACGAGGGCGAGTTCGAGATCACCGAGCAACGGATCCCGCAGGCGCTGGCCGCTTTTCAGGCCATCGGGGATCGCTGGGGGATCGCCACCGCGAGCAGTCAGCAGGCCGAGCTGCTGCGGGTGCGCGGGCAGCTGGCCGAGGCGGTCGAGCTGCTGAGCACGGCCCGGCAGATGATGGTCGAGCTGCGGGTGATCGACGACGAGGGCTACGCCCTGGTCCGGATCGCCCGGCTGCGCAAGGAGATGGGCGATCTGGAAGGGGCCCGCCGCGATCTGGAGATCGCCCGGCGCAGCGCGGAGGAGTCGGGGTCCTGGATGACCAAGGCCTTCGCGATCTCCGGGATCGCCGGGCTGGCGGCGGCCGACGGCGACCTGAAGCTGGCCCGGCGCCTGGCCGCCGAAGGGCTGGAGCTGAGCCGGAACGCGCCGCGGTCGATTCCCCAGCTCAGGGCCCTGATGCTGAGCGAGCTCACGTACTACGAGATCGAGGACGGCGATCTGGAGTCGGCCCTGGGGCATCTGCCCGAGGTGCTGGAGCACGCGATCGAGAGCCGGGACGTGCCGGTGGTGGCCCGGGTGACGCTGACCGTGGCGCGGTATCTCCTGGCGGTCGAGCAGACCGTGCCGGCGGTGGAGCTGCTCGGCGCGGCCGAGGCCCTGCGGGGTTACGAGGGCCTGCGTGACCCGGACATCTCGCTGGTCGTGGCCCAGGCCCGGGAAGTGCTGGAGTCCGGGCTGTTCACCGCGGCCTACGAGAAGGGCAAGGCGTTGAGCCGGCCCGAGGCCCAGGCGTTCATCCTGCAGACCGCCCGCAGCGCCGCCGAGCCCGGGCCGGGCCCGGCGGCGCATCCGGATCAGGTGCGCGAGCGGTAGGTGCGCACCGCCAGCGGGGCGAAGATCGCGGTGATCACCAGTCCGGCGACCAGGGTCTGCAGCACCGGGGTGGCCACCGCCCCGCCGGTCAGCAATCCTCGGCAGGCCTCGGTGAGGTGGGTGACCGGGTTGATCTTCACCCAGGCCTGCAGCCAGCCCGGCATGGTGTCGACCGGGACGAACATGTTCGAGCCGAAGGTCAGCGGGAACATCAGCAGGAAGCCGATGCCCTGCACGGTGCCCGAGTTACGCACCGCGGTGCCGATGAACACCGCGATCCAGGTCAGCGAGAAGGCGAAGAACAGCACCAGCAGGCAGGCGGCCAGGGCCTGGAACAGGTTGGTCTCCACCCGGAAGCCGATCGCGTAGCCGAAGGCGAACAGCACCACCATGCTGGTGACGAACCGGACCACGTCGCCGAGCACGGCCCCGACCAGCGGCGCGGCGCGGGGGATGGGCAGGCTGCGGAACCGGTCGAACACCCCCTTGGACATGTCGGTGTTCAGGTTCACCCCGATCGCCAGGGTGGCGAACATGATCGTCTGGACCAGGATCGCCGGCAGCACGAACTGCAGGTAGGCGTGCTGCGAACCGGAGATCGCGCCGCCGAACAGGTACACGAACAGCACGGTGAAGATGATCGGCTGGATGGTGACGTCGACCAGCTGCTCGGGGGTGCGCTTGATCTTGGTGATCGAGCGCCCGGCCAGCACCAGCGAGTGCCGGATCAGGGCGAAGGGTTTGGCCGGGGTGTCCGAGGTGGGCGCGGTGGGAACGTCCGGCGCCTCGGTCATCAGGGTGCTGGTCATGCCGCACGCTCCTCTTTCTTGACCCCGGTCAGGGTGTAGAAGACCTCGTCCAGGCTGGGCAGATGCAGGGAGAGCTCGGTGACCGAGATGCCGGCCTCGTCGAGCCGGCGCACCACCGTGGTCAGGGCGCTGTCGCCGTCGACGGCGGTGCTGAGCACGCCGCGGGCCGGTGAGTCCACGGCCTTGCCGGACACCTGGCCGAGCAGGGCGCTCACGGTGTCGAGGTGCGCCGGGTCGGTAGGCCGGACCACCAGGGTCTGCCCGCCGACCACGTGCTTCAGCTCGGCCGGGGTGCCGTGGGCGATCACCCGGCCGTGGTCGATCACCGTGATGTCGTCGGCCAGGGCGTCGGCCTCTTCCAGGTACTGCGTGGTCAGCAGCACGGTGGTGCCGTCGGCGACCAGGCCGCGGACCAGCCGCCAGACGTCGTCGCGCTTGGCCGGGTCGAGGCCGGTGGTGGGTTCGTCGAGGTAGATCACGCTGGGCCGGCCGACCAGGCTCGCGGCCAGGTCCAGGCGGCGGCGCATGCCCCCGGAGTAGTTCTTGGCCGGGCGGTCGGCGGCCTCGCTCAGGTCGAACTGGGCCAGCAGGTGCCGGGCCCGGGCCTGGGCGTCGCGGCGGGTCAGGTCGAGCAGGCGGCCGATCAGGACCAGGTTCTCGGTGCCGGTCAGGTCCTCGTCGACCGAGGCGTACTGGCCGGTCAGGCCGATCTGGCGGCGGACCAGCGGGGCCTGCCGGACCACGTCCAGGCCGGCCACGCTGGCCCGGCCCCCATCGGGGCGCAGCAGCGTGGCCAGAACCCGGACCGCGGTGGTCTTACCCGCGCCGTTCGGGCCGAGAACGCCGAGAACGGTGCCCTCGGCGGCGGCCAGATCGACGCCGGCCAGGGCGGTGGTGGCGCCGAAGCGCTTGACCAGGCCCTCGGCCTCGAAGGCGTATGCCATGGGGTGGCTCCCTTGGATGAGTCGGGCTTGACTCCTCCAAGGTCGCCGTTCGCACTGTCAGGCCGCGCACGCCCCGCTGTCAGGCGCTGTCAGCGGCGTTCTTCGGCAAGGGGTTCAGAGCTCGAAGTCCCCGCCGCCGAAGTCGCCCCCACCGAAGTCGCCGAAGCCACCGCCGAAGTCACCGGCCGCCTCTTCCATCTCGGCCGGGGCCTCCTCGGCGGCCTGGGTGAAGTCGTCGGCCGCGGCCTCGTAGCCCTCCTGGAACTCGTCGCCGTCGAACATCGCGTCGGCGATCGCGGTCCCCACGAAGGCGCCGGCCACACCGGCGAGCAGGCCACCGGCGATCATGCCGCCCATGCCCATCCCGCCGCCGCCACCCATGCCGCCGCCCATACCCGGGCGGTTGAAGCTGCGCTCCAGGGTGCCCGGATTACGCATCTCGGCGCGGGTGGCCATCCGGGCCAGCGAGCGCGGGTCGTCGGAGGCGGCGCGCTCGTGCGGCGGCACCTCTTCGGACAGCCCGGCCAGCACCATCCGCCGCTGGTCCGGCGAGAGCTTGGCGAACGCCTCGGCGTGTGCCTCCTCGATCTTCTCCGGCGGAGCCGTCTTCAGCATGTAGCGGTAGCGCGCGATCGCGGCCTCATCGGCCTTGGCGTCGCTGCCGGGCTCGGCGCCCGGGCGCCCCACCGTCTGGCCGCCGTACTGCTGCTGCGGAGCCGGGGAACCCCACGGCTGCTGCTGACCGCCGTACTGCTGGCCGTACTGCTGCTGGCCGCCGTAGTTCTGGCCACCGTAGTTCTGCTGGTACCCCTGCTGCTGGTACCCCTGGTTCTGCTGCCCTTTGTCGCGCCCTAGCAGCCTGTCCAAGAAGCCCACGACAGGTCACACTCCTCCGTCTAGTCGTCACCGCCTTACGCCGTGACACTGCCCTCTTTCGAACGAGTCCGCGACAGCAGCGGTTCCGCCGCTCAGGGCAAGCCGGTGGTTGCCTCCGGCACCGGTTGACTACGGGCGCCGCCCGGGATCGCGCTGGGCGCCGGGCCGGGCTGCTCCACCGAGGAGACGACCCGGCCGAACACCGCGCCCACGGCCGCCTGCAGCCCGACGAAGGCGATCAGGAACGCCGCTACCACGCCGCCGGCGATCAGCCCGTACTCGAGCGCCGAGGCGCCCCCGTCGCGAACCGGCCGGTGCGTCACGACGGTGACCATACGCGTCTCAAATTCACTGAACGCAACCACCCGCTCACGCTTGCCCGGAATCGGGCGTGCCTGTGTGCGGGCGCTCAGGAGAAACCGGGAGACTACGGCGACAGCCCGGGAGGTCCGGGCCAGGACCGGAAGGGCAGTGGTGGGCGAGAAGCGGGTACGGCCCGGCAGGATCCTCGGGGTCGTGACAGTTGTGCTGGCGGCCCTGCTGGCCGGATGCACCGGCTCCAGCGGCGCGGACCCGGAGCCGAGAAGAACCGCGCAGGACCCGGCCAAGCCCAACCTGGTGCTGGTCCTGCTGGACGACATGTCGATGAACCTGCTGCAGTACGTCCCCTCGGTGGCCCAGATGCAGCAGGAGGGCACCACCTTCTCGAACTACTACGTCACCGATTCGCTCTGCTGCCCCTCCCGCGCCTCGATCTTCACCGGCCGTTACCCGCACAACACCGGTATCTACCGCAACGTCGGGGACGACGGCGGTTACGTCACCTTCAAGGCCCTGGGCCTGGAGTCGGACACCATGGCGGTGGACCTGCAGAAGGCCGGTTACCGCACCGCGATGATGGGCAAGTACCTCAACCAGTACCAGCCCGGGTTCCCGGAAAAGCCCCGCAAGGTGCCGGCCGGCTGGAGCGAGTGGGCGGTGGCCGGCTACGGGTACAACGGCTACAACTACAGCCTGAACCAGAACGGCGAGGTGGTGAAGTACGGCTCCGACCCGCAGGACTACATCACCGACGTGCTCTCCGGCCGGGCCCAGGACTTCATCCGGCGGGCCGGCTCCGAGAACCAGCCGTTCATGCTGGAAGTGGCCCCGTTCATGCCGCACGCGCCGTACATCCCGGCCGAGCGCCACAAGAACGAACTGGCCGGGCTGAAGGCGCCGCGCACCGAGTCCTACGGTGCCCGGCCGAAGAACGCGCCCTCGTGGCTGAAGCCGTACCAGCTCACCAAGGCCGACCAGAAGAACATGGACCGCGACTTCCGGCTGCGGGCGCAGACCATGCTCAGCATCGACGAGATGATCACGGCGATGCGCAAGCAGCTCACCGAACTGGGCATCGCGAACAACACCTACCTGGTGTTCAGCTCCGACAACGGCTATCACATGGGTGAGCACTCGCTGACCAACGGCAAGACCACCGCCTTCGACACCGATATCCAGGTGCCCTTCGTGGTGGTCGGCCCGGACGTGCCGGCCGGGCAGACGGTGGACGCGCTGGCCTCCAACATCGACATTCGTTCCACCTTCGGCGATCTGGCCGGGGCGCAGGTGCCCGAGACGGTCGACGGCCGGAGCCTGGCCCCGCTGTGGCGCAAGGAGGACCCCGGCCCCGAGGAGCGCAAGTTCGTGCTGGTCGAGCACCACGGGCCGGTGACCGACAAGAAGGACCCGGACTACCCGTTGCCCGAAGGGGGCAATCCACCGGATTACGAGGCGATCCGGGGCCCGGACTGGCTCTACGTCGTGTACAAAAGCGGTGAGCAGGAGTACTACGACATGAGCAAGGACCCGTTCCAGCTGAACAACATCGCCCGGAAGATGCCCGCCAAGCGGCTGAAACAACTGAACACCGCGCTGCGCCGGGCCGAGGCCTGTGCCGGTACGGTCGCCTGCGCGAAGGCGCAGGGCGTTACTCAGTGACCACGTTGGACGGGGTCGATCCGGCCAAGGCCCGCGGCGCCTACTTCACGCCGGTCCCGATCGCCCGCTACGTGGCTCGCTGGGCCATGCAGGGCGGCGAGCGCGGCGGGCGGATGCTGGAGCCGGCGGCCGGGGATGCTCCCTTCTTGCTCGCGGCTGCCGAATCGGCTGGTTCAGAATGGCTTTTGGACGGGGTTGAGCGGCACCCAGCGGCGGTTTCGGCTTCGCTGTCGGCTCTGGAAGAAACCGGTGCCCGGATCCGGATCACCAGGGCCGACTTCTTCATGGTCGCGCCGACCGGTGACTACGACGCGGTGGTCGGCAACCCGCCCTACGTAAGGTTTCACGACTTCACCGGGACCGACCGGATCCGGGCGCAGAACGCGGCCCGGCGGGCGGGCGTCGAGCTGACCGGGCTGGCCTCCAGCTGGGCCGCGTTCACGGTGCACGCCGCCGGGTTCCTGCGGCCGGGTGGGCGGCTCGGTCTGGTGCTGCCGGCGGAGTTGCTCAGCGTCAACTACGCGGCGCCGGTGCGGCGGTACCTGCTGGAGAATTTCGCCCGGGTGCGGCTGGTCGCCTTCACCGAGCGGGTCTTTCCCGGGGTGGTCGCGGAGATCATGTTGCTGCTGGCCGAGGGATACGGCCAGGCGGCTGCCTCGCCCCGGCTGGAGACCGTGCAGGTGCGCAACGCCGCCGAGCTCGAGGATCTCGCTCTGGACGCGGACTTTGCCTCGTTCGCGGTACCGGCGCCGGAGCAGAAGTGGACGTCGGCGCTGATCCCGGCCGAACCGCTGCGCGCCTTCGCGCAGTTGCCGGGGGCCGGGTTCGGCGTGCTGGACGACTGGGGCAAGGTCTCGCTCGGCATCGTGACCGGCAACAACGGCTACTTCGCGCTGAACCCCGCGCAGGCCGCCGGGCTCGGCCTGGGCCCGGCCGACCTGCTGCCGCTGTCGCCGCCCGGTTCCGCGCACCTGCGCCAGCTGGAGTTCTCGGCCCAGGACCTGGCCGCGCTGGGTCAGACCGGCTCGGCCACCTGGCTCTTCCGGCCGGGCACCAAGCGCAGCCCGGCGGCCGTGGCCTACGTCCGGGCCGGCGAGAAGATGGGCGTGGACGAGGCCTACAAGTGCCGGATCCGCAGCCCGTGGTGGCAGGTGCGCCTGGTCGAGCCGCCGGATCTGCTGCTGACCTACATGAACGCCGATGCCGCCCGGCTGGTCACCAACACCGCGCGGGCGCATCACCTGAACTCGGTGCACGGCGTGCACCTGCACCCGGGCCTGGGCTGGGCGGCTGATCTGCTGCCGCTGGCCGCGCTCAGCTCGGCCACCCTGCTCGGCGGGGAGACGGTCGGCCGGTCCTACGGGGGCGGTCTGCTCAAGCTGGAGCCGAGCGAGGCGAAACGGCTGCCGCTGCCCGGCCCTTCGCTGTTGAAGGCGGCCGCCCCGGCGCTGTCGGCGGTACGTGCGGACGTGGCCTTCGCGCTGTCCCGGTTCCGGCTGGCCGACGCGGTGAAGCTGGTCGACGAGGCCTTGCTGGGGCAGACCCTGCAACTGCCCGCCGAGTCGATCCAGCAGATCCGCTCGGCCCACGCGCACCTGCGCCGGCGCCGCCAGGACCGAGGGCGTACTCGGATTTAGAGTTTGACCAGGCCGTGCTGGTGGGCGAAGACCACGATCTGGACCCGGTCGCGCAGGGCGAGCTTGCGCAGGATCGAGCCGACGTGCGTCTTGACCGTCGACTCGCTGGCGAAGACCTGGGTAGCGATCTCGGTGTTGGACAGGCCTCGGGCCACCGCCTCGAACACCTCCCGTTCCTTCTCGGTGAGCTGCTGATAGCTGGCCGGGATCGGCACCGCCTCCTGGAACTGGCTGTCCAGCAAGGTGCTCAGGTCGCTGGGGGCGAGCACGGCGTTGCCGGCGTGCACGGTGCGGATGGCGTCGCGCAGCATCAGCGGAGTGGTGTCCTTCAGCAGGAAACCGCTGGCGCCGTAGCGGATCGCCCGCGCGGCCCGGTCGTCCAGGTTGAACGTGGTGAGCACGACCACCCGGACCGGCCGGGCCCGGCGGGCGGCCCGGTCGGGCAGGAAGATCTGCCGGGTCGCCTCCACCCCGTCCATCTCCGGCATCCGGATGTCCATCAGCACCACGTCCGGTTCCAGCTCGTCGACCAGCCGGATGCCCTCCAGGCCGTCACCGGCCGAGCCGACCACACTCATCCCGGGCTGGGCGTTGATGATCACCTGCACCCCGGCCCGGAACAGCTCCTGATCGTCCACCAGGAGGACGCGGATGTCCGGCTCGCTCATCGCCCGCTCACGGGGATCCACGCGGTCACGGTGAAGACCTGCCCTTCCGGTTCGGCTCGCTGACGCACGTCGAGCTTGCCACCAACCGCCTCCAGCCGGCGACGCATTCCCTCCAGGCCCTGGCCGCCGTTGCCCTGGTTCGGCTCGATCGGCCGGGTGTCGCCCAGCCGGCTGTCGGCTGCGTAGTTGGACACCTCGATCCGCAGGTCCTGCGCCCAGGCCCCTTCCGGCCAGGCCCGCTCGATCCGGACCGGACGCTCGCGTCGTCCGTGCTTGATCGCGTTCGTCAGCATTTCCTGCACCACTCGGTGGGCCACCACCTCCAGCTCCGGGGGCAGCGGGCGGGACTGGCCGACCTCGGCGGCTTCCACCTCGTGCCCGCCCGAGCGCACCCCGGCGATCAGGCCCTCGTAGGAGCCGTGCGCGGCGGCCGCCTGCCCGGCCTGCTGCGCGCCGGCCAGCACCTGGCGGATGTCCTGCAGCGAGGAACGGGCCGAGGTGGCGATGGTGGCCATGGTCTGTTTCAGCACCACCGGGTCGTCGCCCAGGAACTGCGCCGACTCGGCCTGGGCGAGGATCACCGCGAGCGAGTGCCCCACCACGTCGTGCACGTCCGAGGCCAGCCGGGCCTGCTCCTCACGCAGCGCGGCGATCTCACGGGCCTGCTCGGTCTCCCGCTGGGCGCGCACCGCATCGGCCTCGGCCACCTCCAGCGAGGCCTGCGAGGCGCTGGCCCGCACGCTGAGCCGCACCGCCAGGCCGATCAGCCAGGGCACGGCCAGCAGGGTGAGGATGAACGCGGCGGTCATCAGCGGCCAGGGCACCCCCAGCGCGTCGGCCGCCAGCGAGAGCGGGGACCGCCCGGCGAACGTGACCGCCGAGACGTTGGTCATGCTGTTCAGGAACAGCAGACCGCCCATCACCGCCAACGGCAACGACAGCGCGCTGAGCCAGAGCGTGATCGTGCTGCCCCACCGGGCCACGGCGAAGGCGATGTAGGCGATGGCGAACTGGATCGCCATGATGCCCGGACCGCCCACCAGCTGGTACAGGCCGACGAACCAGACCAGGCCCAGCGCAGCTGGCGGTACGGGCCGGGCCAGGAAGACGGCCAGCGCCATGGCCAGCACGATGATCGCGGCGGCCAGGTCCGAGCGCTGGTAGCTGAAACCGCTGGTGCGGACCGCCTCGACGAGCCCGAGCAGGAGCAGCAGCGAACCGGCCAGCAGGTCCGGCCACCAGGTGCGCAGCAGGCTCCAGATGTCGGTTTTCATGCTTCCTGCTGCACGGTGGCGAGGGACAAGGCGTCCCGGACCAGTAGGTCGACCAGGTCGGGGTAGCTCGTCCCGCCCGCCGCGAACATCTTCGGCACCTGCGACTGTGCGGTGAAACCGGGCACTGTGTTCACCTCGTTGAGCACCGGGCCGTCGGCCGTGAGGAAGAAGTCGATCCGGGCCACCCCGGCGCAGCCCAACGCGTCGTACATCGCCACCGCGGCGGCTTCCAGGGCTTTGCGGTCGGCCTCGGCCAGATCGGCCGGCACCCGCAGATCGGCGCTGCCGTCGTACTTCACGTGCTGGTCGAAGATGCCCTGGTGCAGCACGATCTCCAGCGCCGGGGCCACCACCCGGGTGCCGTCCGGGCGAGCGAGCACGGCCACGTCCACCTCACGTCCGCGGATCTGCTTCTCCACCAGCACCCGCTCGTCCAGTTCCAGAGCCGCCTTGAGCGCGCTCGCCAGTCCCGCCTCGTCCTCGATCAGCGAAACCCCGTGACTGGAGCCCGCCGCCACCGGCTTGACCACCACCGGCCCGGTGAAAGCGTACGAGGACGCGGTGCTGCGGGTCAGGAGCACGCCGGGCGCGACCGCGATCCCGATTGCCTGGGCCACCAGCTTGGTGACCCACTTGTCCATGGCGAGCGCACCCGTCCGCAATCCGGATCCCACGTAGGGCAGCTGGGCGAGGTCGCAGAGCGCGGCCAGGGTGCCGTCCTCGCCGTGCGGACCGTGCAGCATCGGGACCACCACGTCGCAGGTCCCGAGCACCCGCACCGCCCCGGCCAGGCCGATCGGGCGCAGTTCCGCGTCGCGCCACACCCCGGCCCGGTCGACGGTCAGCCGCACCACCTGATAGTCGTTGTGCCGCAAGGCTTCCTCCACCGAGAGGGCCGAGGCCAGCGAGACCTCGTGCTCGCAGTTGCGCCCTCCGCCGATCACTGCCACGCGGATGCTCATCGCTGCCTTCCCGGGCCGGCGAACCGCACCCTGCGTACCGGTCTGGAACCCAGACCCGTCATCACTTCGTGCTCGATAGTTCCGGCCCACGAGGCCCATTCGGCGATCGTCGGCTCGCCCTGACCACCCGGGCCGAAGACCGTGACCGGCTCGCCCGGCCCGGCCTCGGCCGTCCCCAGGTCGATCACCGCCATGTCCATCGAGATCCTTCCGACCAGTGGCCGCCGTTCACCGCGCACCAGCACCTGAGCCCGGTTGGAAGCCGCACGGGGCAGGCCGTCCGCGTACCCCAGGCCGATCAGTCCCAGGCGGGTGGTGTCCGGCGCGACCCAGCTGTGGCCGTACCCCACGCCAGTGCCTTTCCTTACGGTGCGCACGCTGATCAGCGGCGTGGTCAAGGTGAGGGCGGGGTGCAGCCGGTTCAGTGGGTCGATCCCGAACAGGCCGGCGCCGATCCGGCTCATCGTGTGGTGGCTGAGCGGGTCGTTCAGGGTGGCGGCGGTGGCGGCCAGGTGCCGATGCCCGGGGTTCAGGCCGTTCGCCAGCGCCACCCGCACGCCCCAGTCGAAGGTCTCGCGCTGCGCGGCGTTCATCGGGTCGGCGGGCACATCGGCACTGCTCATATGCCCCATCACGCCGACCACCCGCCTGCCTCGGGCCGCCTGGCACAGCTGCGGCCAGATCGCGGGATCGGCGCCGTCGCGGGCCAGACCGCAGTCCAGGTGCAGGTGTACGGCAGCCGTTTCGGGCAGCGCGGCCAGGTGCTCCAGGCTGGGCACGGCTGTCTCGATACCGGCCCGGACCGCCTGGTCCCAGGCCGCGTCGATCGGGTTGAGCCAGCTCAGGATGGGAGCTTTCAGGCCTGCGGCGCGTAGCTCCAGGGCTTCGGCCAGGCTGGTCACGCCGAGCCGGGTGGCGCCGTGGGCCAGTGCGGTGCGGGCGGCGTTTACCGCGCCGTGGCCGAAACCGTCGGCTTTGACCACGGCCATCAGCTCGCCGTTGGTGACCTTGCGGAAGTGCCGGGTGTTCGCGGCTACGGCGGCCAGATCCACGCTCAGGCCGGTTTCGGTTTGTTCAGTGGCCAGTTTCACGGCTGGCTCCTCGGTACTGGACCGTAGAGGGCGTAGCGGGCGCCGACTCCCAGGGCCCAGTAGCGGTCTCCGAACGACCAGT
This sequence comes from Kineosporia babensis, assembly GCF_021129305.1. Taxonomy (GTDB): domain Bacteria; phylum Actinomycetota; class Actinomycetes; order Actinomycetales; family Kineosporiaceae; genus Kineosporia; species Kineosporia babensis. The sequence goes on from NZ_JAJOMB010000017.1 coordinate 205,293, forward strand.
GCCACCACTCGGTGGGGTAGTTGACCAAGCCGGCGGCGTGCAGGGCAGCGGCCAGGAGACGCCGGTTGGCGCGGACCTCCGGCGCGATCAGGGGAGAGTTGAAGTAGCAGGCGCCGTTGGAGGCCTCCGGCGTCGCGTCGATCGCCGTACCTAGGTCGAGTTCCTGCCCGTCGCCGTCCACGATGGTCAGGTCCACAGCAGCACCGGCTACGTGCGGGGCGACCGGTAACGGGGAGACGAACCGGGCCACCAGGCCGGCCAGCTCACCCTCGTCGGCCTTCGGGTTCTTGAGAAGGATCTCGGCCGTGTACCGGTCGATGATCGCCTGCTGCCGGGCCGCCGGGCGGTACCCCTCCACCACCCGCAACTGCAGACCGGAAGGCATCAGGGTCTGAGCCTGGGCCAGCCGGCTGGCCAGACCCGCCCGAACCGTGGCCCGGGCCGGGCCGTAGGCCGCCGACAGGCGCACCAGCCGCTCACCGGACTCGTGCACCGGAACGGCCCGGACCTGCGGGTCGGAGAGGAGAACAGTCACGGTGACCACCTTCGCCACCACCCCCGGTCGGCTGCCTCCTCCTGAAGTACCAGGCGGATGTTCTGTCGGCTGAATGATCAGACCTGGGTATGACGCGCCGCTGACCCGTAAGTAGCAGAGTCGGGGCATGATCCCGATGACTCTTGGCGAGATCGCCCTCACCTGTGGCGGTTACGTCCACGGCGACCCGCGGATGCGTACCGTGCGGGTGGCCGGCCCGGCCTACCTGGACAGCCGTACCCCGGTTGCCGGTGGCCTTTTCGTGGCTCTGCCCGGCGACCAGGTCGACGGGCACGACCATGCGGCGGGTGCTCACGCCGTGCTGGGTTCACGCCCCACCGAGGCCCCGACCGTGGTGGTGCCCGATCCGGTGGTGGCGCTGGCGCTGCTGGCCCGCCGGGTGGTGGAGCGGGTGAAGCCGAAGGTGTTCGCGCTGACCGGATCGCACGGCAAAACCAGCACGAAAGACTTTCTGGCCGCCATTCTGCCCGGCGCGGTCGCCACTTCGGGCAATCGGAACAACGAGCTAGGGGTGCCGCTGACCTGTCTGGAGGTGGGCGCGGCCACGGATCAGCTGGTACTGGAGATGGGCGCCCGGTCGGTCGGGCACCTGTCCTGGCTGACCACGATGGCCGCCCCCGATGTGGCGGCGGTACTGAACGTGGGCACCGCGCACGTGGGGCGCTTCGGTTCGCCCCAGCTGATCGCGCGGGCCAAGGGGGAGCTGATCGAAGGGCTGGCCGCCGACGGCGTGGCTGTGCTGAACGGCGACGACCCGCGGGTGATGAGCATGGCCTCGCGCACGATCGCCCCGGTCCTCACCTTCGGCCGGCGCGGTGAGGTGACCTGGCGGCGGATAAGCATGGACGATCTGGGCCGCCCGAGCTTCGAACTCGGGTACCAGGGGCAGTGGGCGGCGGTGCGGCTGCTGCGCAGCGGGGAACACCAGGTGCGCAATGCGGCGGCGGCCGCGGCAATGGCGCTGGCCACGGGTGAGTCCCTGGCCGCGGTGACGAGCCGGCTCAGCGAGGTCGGCCCGACCCCGCATCGGCTCGAGGTGAAGACCCGCACCGACGGGCTGCTGGTGCTGGACGACACGTACAACTCCAACCCGGATGCGGCCATGGCTGCCCTGAACTGCCTGGAGGGGATCGGCCGGCGGCGCACCGGGCGGACCGTGGCGGTACTGGGCGAGATGCACGAACTCGGGGAGCACGCGGCCGAATCCCATCGGGCAGTGGGCGCTCTGGCCCGGGTGTTCGGGGTGCAGGACGTGATCGCGGTCGGGCCCGGGGCGGCGCTCACCGCGCAGGAGTCGGGCGGGCTGCACGTTCCGGACCAGGCGGCCGCACTGGAATGGCTGCGGGCGAACGTCAGCCCGCAGGACGTGGTCCTGGTCAAGGGATCCCGGGACGGCGGGCTGGAGATTCTGGTGGAGGCCCTGCTGGATTCGGCGCCTTCCCGGCTGCGGCCGATGGCGAGAACGAGCTGAGGCAGGTTCCTCGTGCCCGCCTGCGCCCGGCCGGAGTGACGACCCTCACTGTTTCCGGGCGGGCGGGTTCTTTCACACCCGAACACGCTGCGTACTGCCTCGCTACCGGGTGTCGGGGCCGTTGGTCCGATGCTGTTTTCTTCTTGACCGGAGCAGTCGAGCTCGACCACGTGCAAAGCAAGAAAGGGCCCGGCCTGAAGCCGGACCCTTTTCTTCTTGCACCTAACTTCGGTGCGCGAGGGGGGAGTTGAACCCCCATGCCCTTTCGGGCACACGGACCTGAACCGTGCGCGTCTGCCTATTCCGCCACTCGCGCTTGCCCTTGCTGTGTGCAGAACGTTAGCACGATCTGCGGGGGCCTCTTGACCACCCCGCCACCGCCCGGTCGTCCGATGAGCCACAAGCCGGACATCGGGGGATAATCGCGGACGATCTTCGGTTCCCGTCGCATCCGCGAGATGGACCGGCTCGCGGATACGCTGGAGGTGACCGGACCCGATGACGCGGATCGTCGCGCGCCCCTCGGCCGTTGTGCCCGAGGATGCGCCGCGACAGGTGCCGCTGAGCGGCCCGGTCGTGCATAGAGGGGTGACTGCGGCAGGATCTACCCGGACCGCCAGTCGCCACCGGACCGGGAGGAGGTAGCCGTGGGAATGTTCGACCGCATGGAGAAGGGCATCGAACGCGCCGTGAACGGCGCCTTCGCCAAGGCCTTCAGGAGCGAGGTGCAGCCGGTCGAGATCGCCAGCGCCCTGCGCCGCGAGATCGACGACCGGGCCACCGTGGTCGCCCGCGGCCGCACCCTGGCGCCGAACACCTTCGTGGTGGAGCTCGGCGAGGGTGACTTCTCACGCCTCGGCGAATGGCAGGACACGCTCGGCGACGAGCTGCGCGACGTGGTCGCGGAGCACGCCGGCTCCCAGGAGTACTCCTTCGTCGGGCCGATCACGGTCCGCTTCGAGGAGGCGCACGACCTCGACACCGGCCTTTTCCGGGTCCGCAGCACCACCACCCGCGGCACCCGGCCCCAGCAGGCCCATCCGCAGCAGCAGGCTCTCTCCCGGGGCCAGCAGCCGCAGCCGGGCTACGGGGGGTACAGCGAGCAACCGCCCGCCCAGCACCAGCAGCAGCCGGATCATCCGGCGCTGGTGGTCGACGGGCGGGTCTACCCGATCACCGCGGCGGTCACTGTGATCGGCCGCGGTACTGAGGCCGATGTGATCGTGGACGACATCGGGGTGTCCCGCCGACACGCCGAGGTCCGGGTCGAGGGCGGCCGCCTGGTCGCCGCCGACCTGGGTTCGACCAATGGCACGTTCGTCGACGGAGAGCGGATCGATACCGCTGAGGTCGTCGACGGCAGCCAGATCAAGATCGGCCGCAGCACTCTCGTCGTCCGCTTCGGATCATGGTGATGAAACCGCGATGAGCGAGCTCACGCTGACCCTGCTACGGCTGGGTTTCCTTGCAGTGCTCTGGCTGCTGGTGCTGTCGGTGGTGGCGGTCCTGCGCCGCGACCTGTTCAACAGTGCCGCCCGCCGCCCAGCCATGGCCGGGGCCGCCCCCGCCCCGGCCCGCGGTGGTGGAGGCAGACCTCCGGCGCAGCAGGAACCCCCGCCACCGACCCATCTAGTCGTGACCGCGGGATCACTGAAAGGCACGACGATCCCGCTCGGGCAGGCTCCGATCCTGCTCGGAAGGGCACCGGAGAGCACTCTGGTGCTGGACGACGACTTCGCCTCCGGCCGGCATGCGAGGCTGTCGTTGCGGCACGGTGTCTGGATGGTCGAAGATCTCGGGTCAACCAACGGGACCTTCTTGGGACGCAACCGCGTTCAGGACCCGGTACCGATCGCCCCCGGAGCACAGGTCCGGATCGGGCGTACCGTCCTAGAGCTGCGGAGGTAAGACATGGCGATCGCGTTGCGGTATGCGGCGCGCTCCGATGTCGGCCTGGTCCGGTCCAACAACCAGGACTCCGGCTACGCCGGTCCCGACCTGCTGATCATCGCGGACGGTATGGGCGGACATGCGGGCGGTGACATCGCGTCCTCCATGGCCATCGGTGAGATGGCCCCGCTGAACGACATGCAGCACGACGCGGGCGAGGCGGCGCTGGACGAGTTGCTGGAGTCTCTCCGGCACGTGCAGCGGGAGCTGGAACAGCGGGTGGCGCAGGAGCCGGCGTTGTCCGGCATGGGCACCACGGTCACCGCGCTGCTGCGGGTCGGGAGCACCCGGCTCGGGCTGGCGCACATCGGTGACTCGCGGGCCTACGTGCTGAGCAACGGGCGGCTGGACCAGATCACCCGGGACCACACCTTCGTCCAGCGGTTGGTGGACGACGGGCGGATCACGCTGGCCGAGGCGGAACAGCATCCGCAGCGTTCGGTCCTGATGCGGGTGCTGAGCGACGTGATGGACGACGTCGACCCGGACCTGTCGATGATCGAGGCCCGGATCGGCGACCGTTACCTGCTGTGCTCGGACGGGCTGTCCGGCGTGGTCAGCTTCGAGACCATCGAAGAGACGCTGGCCTTCGGCAAGGACCCGGCCAGCACCTGCGACCAGCTGGTTCAGCTGGCCCTGCGCAGCGGTGCCCCGGACAACGTCACCTGCATCGTGGCCGACGTGGTCGACCCGGTCAGCTCCCCCGTCAGCATCGAGCCGGTGGTCGTCGGAGCCGCCTCTCTTCATCCCCAGCCGCGGATCGGGTTCGGTGGATCCGCGGCTGAACGAGCGGCCGAACTGACCTCGACGGCGCCGATCCCGGTGGTGCGCGACTACGACAACCGCGACCACCCGGGCGAGCAGCTCTACGACGACCAGTACACCGATCGTTACGAGGACGGGTACCAGCAGCAGCCGTACCAGGACGAGTACCGCGACGGGTACCCGAACCAGTACGACGATCAGTTCGACGACCGCTACGAGGACGGTTCCTCCCGTCAGGAGGAGCCGCCGCCCGGGCGGCGCCGGGGCGGACATGACCAGGGCGACGAAGGCAAGGGCGGCAAGAGTCGCCGGGGCCTGCGGCTCGGTCTGTTCGGCCTGGTATTGGTTCTGGTGCTGGCCGGGGGTGCCTTCGGGGCCTACCGGTGGAGCCAGGGGCAGTACTTCGTCGGGGCCGAGGCCGGGGCGGTGGCCATCTTCAAGGGCCTGCCGCAGTCGGTCGGCCCGCTGGACCTGAAGAGCATCGCCACCCGCGCTCCGGACGTGCCGCTGGACGGCCTGTCCGACGAGAGCCGGAGCAAGGTCGAGAGCGGCATCACCGCCGAGAACGAGGCCGCGGCCCGGTCCAAGGTGGACGATCTGCGCACCGAGGTGCAGTGCCGCGAGGCGGCCGAGCAGGCCGCCCAGACCCCGACGGTCGAGCCCACCGGTTCGGCCGGCCCGACGGTCGAGCCCACCGAAGGCGCGGGCAACGGTGGCAACGCCGGCAATGCTGCGCAGACGAACAGCACCGACACGCCCACGCAGAGTGTCGGCCCGACCACGCCGTCCACGTCGCCGGGCGGTGAGACCTCGCCCGACTGCGGGGGAACGAACTGATGGCGGCCGCACGCTCCGCCGCGCCGCGTACCGGCCGGAACATGGAAGCCCTGCTGATCGTCGTGGCGATCGGCCTGGCGATCGGCGCCTACGCCATGGTCGGCCTGGCGGTGAACGACGCGCTGCCGCCGGGCATGCTCGGTTACGGCGCCGGGCTGGGCGCTCTGGCACTCGTGCTGCACTTGGTGGTGCGTAAGTTCGCGCCTTACGCCGACCCCACGCTGCTGCCGCTGGCAATGCTGCTGAACGGCCTGGGTCTGGTGATGATCCACCGGGTCGACCTGGCCCTGGGCAAGGGCTTCCTCGGGTCGGCCGCGTTCAAGCAGCTGCTGTGGACCACGCTGGCGGTCGTCGCCGCCACCGTGATCATCGTCTGGCTCCGGGACCACCGGCAGCTCAGCCGGTACACCTACAGCGCGATGGCCGGCGGTCTGGTGCTGCTGCTCCTGCCGCTGGTCCCGTTCCTGGGCCGGACCGTCAACGGCGCCCGGATCTGGATCTTCATCGGGCCGTTCTCGTTCCAGCCCAGCGAGATCGCCAAGATCCTGCTCACAATCTTCTTCGCCGGATATCTGGTCACCGCCCGGGACTCGCTGTCTCTGGCGGGCCGGAAGGTGCTGTGGATGCAGCTACCCCGGGCCAAGGACCTGGGCCCGTTGCTCACCGCCTGGGGCGTCACCCTGGCCGTGTTGGTGTTCGAGCGCGACCTCGGTACCTCGCTGCTGTTCTTCGGGCTGTTCATCGGTCTGCTCTACATCGCCACCGAGCGCGTCAGCTGGGTGGTTCTGGGTATGGGGTTGTTCCTGGGTGGGGCCTTCGTGGCCACCCAGCTCTTCAGCCACGTCCAGGGGCGTGTGAACTACTGGCTGCACCCGTTCCGCGAGGACATGATCGACAGCAGCACCCAGATCGTCCAGGGCATCTTCGGGATGGCCAGCGGCGGTCTGATCGGTACCGGCCTGGGCGAGGGCAGCCCCTACGGGACCACGCTGTCGTACTCCCAGAGCGACATGATCTTCGCCGCCCTCGGCGAGGAGCTCGGGCTGGCCGGCCTGTTCGCCATCCTGCTGGCCTTCGCCCTGATCGTGGAGCGCGGCCTGCGCACCGGGATCGCGGCCCGCGACGGGTTCGGCAAGCTGTTCGCCACCGGCCTGGCGCTGAGTATGGCGCTGCAGGTGTTCGTGGTGGTCGGTGGGATCACCCGGGTGATCCCACTGACCGGTCTGACCCTGCCGTTCATGGCCGCCGGTGGTTCGTCGCTGCTGGCCAACTGGATGATCATCGCAATCCTGCTGCGGATCTCCGACTCCTCCCGGCGCCCACCGACCGCGTCCGAAGGTCCGCTGTTCGACCTGCCCTTCGACGAACTGCCCGACGAACTCAAGAACGACCCCGAATTCCAGGAGGACCGGCGCCGCCTCGGCGGCCAGGAGAACGAGCCGAACAGTCAGGGCATCCCGGTCGGGCACAGCCGGGCCTCGGAGGATCAGCACTACCGCTCGGCCGACACCGAGCACGGCTGGGACGATCAGCCTGGCCTCGACGAGCCGGAGTGGGACAACCGGCCCCGGACCGGTGGCCATCAGCTCGGCCAGAACACCCGGCGTCGGCCCGACGCACCGGACTACGACCAGGAATCGGCGGTGAACCGGTGAACAGCCCGATCCGCAGGCTGGCAGCGGTCATCACCCTGCTCTTCGCCTCGCTCTTCATCAGCGTCACCTACATCCAGGTGGTGGCGGCCAAGGAGCTGGAGGACCACCCCCGCAATCTGCGCACCATCGCCAAGGAGCGCAGCCGCGAGCGTGGCCAGATCTTGGCCGGCACCAAGGTGATCGCCAACTCCAAGGCCGTCGAGGACAGCGCGTACCCGTTCCTGCGGGAGTACCCCAACGGGCAGATGTATGCGCCGGTGACCGGCTACTACGCTCTGCTGAGCGGCACGTACGGGCTGGAGAACGCCGAGAACAGTTACCTCTCCGGAACTGCGGACGAGCTGTTCCTGCGCAGCCTGACCACCATGCTCACCGGGGAGCAGCCAAAGGGCGCCTCGGTCGAGACCACGATCGTTCCCGCCGCACAGAAGGCCGCCTGGGACGCCCTGGGTGACCAACGCGGGGCGGCAGTCGCGCTCGACCCGAAGACCGGCGACATCCTGGCCATGGTCAGCAAGCCGTCGTACAACCCGAACAAGCTCTCCACGCACGACACCACCGCATCGCGGGACGAGCGCGCGCGGCTCAACGCGGACGAGCTGGAGCCGCTGATCAACCGCAGCATCGCCCAGCTCTACCCGCCCGGCTCGACGTTCAAGATCGTCACCGCGGCGGCCGCGCTGTCCAACGGCGACTACGCCCCGGACTCCGAGAACAACATCGACGGCTCGACCACGATCACGCTGCCGCAGACCACCGCGACGATCAGCAACAGCGGGATGCACGCCTGCGGCGACGGCTCGCCGACGCTGCTGGAGGCGTTCGCCGACTCGTGCAACACCACGTTCGCCAGGATGGCCATGGACCTGGGCCAGGACATCATGCAGGAGCAGGCGGCCAAGTTCGGTTTCGGCCAGGAACTGACCGTCCCGCAGACCGTGGCCAAGAGCAGCTTCGCCGAGGGCGAGCTGAACGAGCCGCAGCTGGCCCAGTCCGGCATCGGCCAGTACGAGGTCCGGACCACCCCGCTGCAGGTGGCCATGCTCTCGGCCGGGGTCGCCAACGACGGGGTCGTGATGCGGCCCAACCTGGTCAAGCGAATCTTCAGCGCCGACGGCAAGACGGTGTCGGAACGCAGCCCGGAAGAACTCTCGGAGGCGGTCACCTCGGACGTGGCCGACCAGCTGACCGAGATGATGACGGCGACGGTGCGAGAAGGCACCGCCACCAACGCGCAGATCTCTGGCATCGAGGTGGCCGGTAAGACCGGCACCGCGCAGAATCAGCCGGGCGAGAACCCGCACGCCTGGTTCACTGCCTTCGCACCGGCGGACGATCCGCAGGTCGCGGTTGCGGTGGTGGTCGAGCGCGGTGGAAATGCAGGTAGCGAAGCCTCTGGCGGAAGGGTCGCGGCTCCGATCGCCAAGGCTGTGATGGAGGCGGTGATCAAATGATCACCAATGTTGGACAACGACTTGGTGAACGCTACGTCCTGCGCGAGCGCCTGGCCGTGGGTGGCATGGGCGAGGTCTGGGCGGCTGTCGACGAGGTCCTGAACCGGCCCGTCGCGGTCAAGGTGCTGCGCACCGACCTGGCTCCGGACGCCAACTTCCAGGCCCGGTTCCGGGCCGAGGCCCGGACCGCCGCGGCGCTGAGCCACGGCGGGATCGCCGCGGTCTACGACTACGGCGAGGCGCTCGGCTCGGCCTACCTGGTGATGGAACTGGTCCCGGGTGACCCGTTGTCGGCGATGATCGCCGACGAGGGGGCGCTGGGTTCCGAGCGGACCCTCTCGATCGTCTCGCAGGCGGCCCGGGCCCTGCACGCCGCGCATCAGCACGGGGTGATCCACCGGGACATCAAGCCGGCGAACCTGATGGTCACGCCGGAGCTGCGGGTCAAGGTCACCGACTTCGGGATCGCCCGGCCCCGCGACCACGAGCCGCTGACCGCCACCGGCCAGGTAATGGGTACCGCCCACTACCTGGCTCCGGAGCTGGCCCGCGGAGAGACGGCCTCACCGCTGTCGGACGTGTACGCGCTCGGGGTGGTGGCCTACGAGTGCCTCACCGGATGGCGCCCTTTCGAGGGCGACAACCAGGTCGCGGTGGCCACTGCGCACCTGCAGGACGAGCCGCCGCCGCTGCCGGAGACCATCCCGGCGCAGATCCGCAGCATCGTGATGTCAGCGATGGCGAAGAACCCGGCCAAGCGGCCTCAGGGGGCCAACGAGCTGGCTTCGCTGATGGAGGACGCTCGACTGCGCGGCTTGGGTGGACGCCCCGGTGGCGGCGCTCCGGAACTGGCCCCGCCCGCCAGTGGCGACCAGGCCTGGCCGCAGGACGGCGAGACTCAGATCGCCCCGACCGGTCGCCGTAACGCCGCCCTCGACCGCAACGCCGGCGGCCCCGCGCGTCCCTCGGCCTGGGAGTCGCGCAACCAGCGTCAGCAAAACCCCTACGACGGCCGCGGGCCAGGGGGTCAGCAGGGTCAGGCGCCGCTGGCCGACTCGGGGTACGCCCCCGCGCCGGACCACAGCTACCGCCGGGACCAGCGACCGGACCCCCGGCAAGACCCGCGCCAGGATCCGCGCCAGCAGCAGCCCAGTGGCTACCGCCCGCAGAACCGGCCTGATCCGCGCAGCCCTCAGGGCCGTCCGGGCGGGTACGACCAGCAGCAGCGCTTCGACTCGGGCTACGACGACAACCGCCGTCCGCGCCAGGGGTACTCCAGCGGTCAGGGCGGTTACGACCGTCAGGACGACGATCCGTTCTCCTCGCTGGGTTCAGCCGGTGACTACTCCGCGCGCGGCGCCAACCGGGGTCCTTCTCGGACCCGGGCCAGCCACGGCCGTTCCGGTGGCGAGGGCTCGTCGGGCGGACGGGGTGGCCGGCGCCGGCTGTCGATCCCGCTGATCGCCCTGATCGCGCTGATCGTGCTGGTCGCGATCGTTTACCTAGCAACCAGAAGCGACGCGGCCACCGCCTCGGCGTACGAAGCCGGATTGCGATCCGGTCACTTCACCTCGTCCGGGCTGTTCGAGCGCAACACTGGCCTGGGCACAGGCGTCGGGATCAAGGGATGATGGACGCGGCCAGGACGACGTCAGGATGGAACCGGTGAACGACAACGTGCGGGTGCTCGGCAACCGCTACGAGATCGGCGGGTTGCTCGGCCGTGGCGGTATGGCCGAGGTGCACGAGGGCCGTGACGCCCGGCTGGGCCGGACCGTCGCCGTCAAGCTGCTGCGTACCGATCTGGCACGGGATGCCACGTTCCAGGCCCGGTTCCGGCGCGAGGCGCAGTCCGCCGCCGCGCTGAACCACCCCTCCATCGTCGCGGTGTACGACACCGGCGAGGAGTCGATGGTCGAGGCCACCGGCGGGGTGGTGAACCTGCCGTACATCGTCATGGAGTACGTCGAGGGCCGCACCCTGCGAGAGGTGCTCGGCGAGGGTCATCACCTCGACGTGGACGCCGCGCTGGAGATCACCACCGGGGTGCTGGCCGCGCTGGAGTACAGCCACCGGATCGGCATCGTGCACCGGGACATCAAGCCGGCCAACGTCATGCTGACCCCGGTCGGCGACGTGAAGGTGATGGACTTCGGCATCGCCCGGGCGATGGCCGACTCCTCCTCCACGATGACCCAGACCCAGGCCGTCATCGGCACCGCGCAGTACCTCTCCCCCGAGCAGGCGCGCGGTGAGCAGGTGGACACCCGCAGCGACCTGTACTCGGCCGGCTGCCTGCTCTACGAACTGCTCACCGGCCGCCCGCCGTTCATGGGTGACTCGCCGGTCTCGGTGGCCTACCAGCACGTCCGGGAGCAGCCGATCCCGCCGAGCCACGTGGTCGGCGGCATCCCCGAAGCGGTCGACCGGATTGTGCTGCACTCGCTGGCCAAGGGCCGCGACGAGCGCTACCAGACCGCGCAGGACTTCCGCGCCGACGTCGAGGCGGCCCGGGGCGGACGGCAGATCTACGCGCCGATGCCGGCGATGACCGGCTCCAACGCCACCACGCAGTTCATGCCGGCGGCGGACGGCACCCAGGCGATGCCGCCGGTGCCGAACGCGGCCTCCGCGTACGGCGACCAGGCCACCACGGTCGGCAATCAGTACGACCAGTACGACCAGTACGGTCAGCAGCCCGACCAGTACAGCCGGCGCTCGCGGGAGCCGGAACCGAGCAACCGCAAGCCGCTGATGATCGGGGCCGGGATCCTGGCCCTGATCGTGGTGATCGCGATCATCCTCAGCCAGACCGGCCTGTTCGGTGGCGGGGACGGCAGCGGTGACGGCGGGGGCGGCGGTGACTCCGCGGTCCAGGTCGAGATCCCGGCCGATCTGGTCGGGATGAACGAGAAGGTGGCCCGGAAGGCGCTGACCGACGCCGGCCTGCCCGAAACGCAGATCGAGATCAAGAAGAAGAACACCACCGAGGCGACCGAAGTCGGCAAGGTCATCACGGTCGACCCGGCCTCGGGTGAGACCGTGACCACCACCGACACGGTCACGCTGACCATCGGCAAGGACGCGAACACCTCCAGCGTTCCCGAGCTGAACGGTAAGACCCAGGAGCAGGCCAAGACGCTGCTCGCCGAGGAAGACCTGGTGCTCGGCAGCGTGGGCGAGGCCACCAGGAGCAGCTCCACCACGGCCGGCATCGTGGTCAGCAGCGATCCGGGATCGGGTACCAGCCTCGAGCCCGGCACGACGGTGAACATCACGGTCACCTCGGCCCAGGTCACCGTGCCCAGCGTCGAGGGGATGAACTACGGCGCGGCCAAGAAGGCGCTCGAGGCGGTCGGCCTGAAGGTCTCCCGCACCACCGTCGAGACGAACGACGTCGCGGTCAACACCGTCATCGAAGCGGAGGTCGGCGCCGACGAGTCGGTGGCCCGGGGCTCCACGGTCGGCCTGCGGGTGGCCAAGGCCGAGAGCGTGCCCACCCAGGAGCCGACCGACGAACCGTCGACGCCCACAGAACCGACCGCGGATCCGACCGATTCGGTCACCCCCACCGATTCGGCCACCCCGACCGAGTCGGCGGGTGACGACGAAGAAGAAGAGGAAGACGGCGGCGGCCTGTTCAACCCGTAGTCCCGCAGTACGCGCAACGGCCCCAGGCAACCTGCCTGGGGCCGTTCGGTTTTGTTCAGGAGCTTGCAGACGTCAGCGGCGCACCAGCGGTGCCATCCCGGCCGAGCGCTCCACCGCACCCGGGTCGCCGCAGACCGCCAGCCAGTTCGCGAGGATCCGGTGCCCGCCCTCGGTGAGCACCGACTCGGGGTGGAACTGGACCCCGAAGAGCGGCAGCTCGCGGTGCTGCAGGGCCATCACCGCCCCGCCCTCGGTCCGGCCGGTGACCTGCAGCGTGGCTGGCACGGTGTCGGCCACCACGGCCAGCGAGTGGTAGCGGGTGGCGGTGAACGGGGTGGGCAGGCCCTCCAGCACACCGACGCCCTCGTGCAGCACCGCGCTGGTCTTGCCGTGCATCAGCTCGCTGGCGTGCGTCACGGTGGCCCCGAAGGCCTCGCCGAGCGCCTGGTGGCCCAGGCAGACGCCGAGCATCGGCTGCTTCTTCTCGGCGCAGTGCAGCACCATCTCCGGGCAGATGCCGGCGTCCTTGGGGGCGCCGGGACCGGGTGAGAGCAGGATGCCGTTGTACTCGTCCGCGTCCGACAGCTCCACCTCGTCGTTGCGGCGCACCACGCACTCGGCGCCGAGCTGGGTCAGATAACCGACGATCGTGTAGACGAAGCTGTCGTAGTTGTCCACGACCAGCACTCTGACGGGCTTCACTCAGGACTCCTGGGGACTGTCGGTGGTTTCTCGGGCAGTGGTGGGTTCGGCACCCGCGACCCGGGCGTGGCTGAGACTGAGCGATCCCTGGTAGCTGGGGAAGTCCAGCTTCTGGACCTGCTCCACGTCCCAGCCCAGCCGCAGCGAGGCCACGTACTGCAGGTAGATGTTGATCTGCGGGGAGTCGTCGACCGCCGTACGCATCGCCTCGACGTCGCCGATCGCCCGGATCACGTAGGGCGGGGAGTAGACCCGGCCCTGCAGGATCAGGGTGTTGCCCACGCAGCGCACCGCGCTGGTCGAGATCACCCGCTGGTCCATCAGCATCATCGCCTCGGCGCCGCCCGCCCACAGCGCGTTGACCACGGCCTGCACGTCCTGCTGGTGCACCACCAGGTCGTCCGGCCGGGCCTGGCTGGGCACCGAGGAGTCGCGCGGCGCGTCGTCCAGGGTGATGGTCAGGCCGGGGCCGCTGACCGGGACCAGTCCGGCCTCGGCCTCCACGTCGCTGGAGCCCTGTTCCAGGTCGCGGATCGTGGCATCGCTCAGCGCGGCGGCCGCCGTGTCGGCCTTGACCTGCTCGTTCAGCTCGGCGACGCGGGCCGACTGCTCCTGCACCCGCTCGTTCTCGGCCTGCAGCAGATCGGCCAGGCTGGCGCGTTCGGAGCGCAGCTGGGTGCCGTGCGAGGTGTAGGCACTGGTCGAGAACAGCAGCCCGGCCACGACCAGCACGGCCCCGACCCCGAAGGCCCCGACCCGGGTGCGCCGCGGGCGCCGCACAACTGGGTGCGCAGTGCCCGCGAGGGGCAGATGAGGGTCGGGCGGAGCTGTGCGAGAGCGGCCGTGGCTGTGCACCTCGACTGAATCGTCCGATGCGGGGGCCACGGCACTACGCTAGAGGACATTGCCGCACGCCCACGGCCCGTGGGCGCGTGCAGCAGCTGTGAGAGCCCGTCCGTCCCCTGAGGAGTCCGTCCATGCCCGAGTCCAAGCCGCGGAACAAGGGCGGCTACGAAGCCCCCCGAGCCAAGGCTGCCGCCCAGAAGCCCAACGGCCGTTTCTTCGCGCCGATCATGGTCGGGTTCCTGCTGCTGGGGCTGGCCTACATCGTGGCCTACTACCTCACCCAGGGCGACTACCCGGTCCCCAGCCTGGGTGACTGGAACCTGGTGGTCGGCATCGGGATCGCCCTCGTCGGCTTCGGGATGCTCACCCGCTGGCGCTGAATGAATTACACCGGTGAAAGTTGTCCCCAGACTTTTCCACAGGTGTGAACAACTTCGATCGAGCCCAGCGGTTGCGGCGTGAAAATCACCGCACCGCGGGCCATATCGAACCAGGTCGAGCAAATGGTGAAACACTCTTGAAACAGACACAACCCGCGGTGGTCTTCGACATCGGTGGCGTGCTGACCACGTCCGAAGGTGGCGTGCCCGAGCTGTCGGATCTGATCGGGGTGGAGCGCGAGCGCTTCGCGGTGCCGTACTGGAAGCACCGGCCCGACTACGACCGCGGCACCCGGCCCGCCGAGTACTGGGGTCTGGTCGCGGCCGACCTGGGCATGGAGTTCTCGGAAGAAGATCTCGCCCGGGTCGATGAGTTCGACGCCCAGCGCTGGTCCCGGCTGGCCCCGGGCCGGCTGGAACTGATCACCGCGTTGCAGGACGCCGGGGTGAGCACGGCGCTGCTGTCCAACGCACCGGCCTCGATGGCCCAGGTGGTCAAGGGCAGCGACTGGTCGGCCGGGTTCGACGAGCGGGTGTTCTCCTGTGACCTGGGCCTGATCAAGCCCGACGCGAAGATCTACCAGGCGGTGGAGGAAGCGCTGCAGCGGCCCGGACCCGAGCTGGTGTTCTTCGACGACCGGCCGCCGAACGTGGAGGCCGCCCGGCAGCGTGGTTGGCAGGCCTACCGGTTCACTACCCAGCAGGCCTGCCAGGAGGCCCTGCGCGACCTCGGTTTCGAGGTCTAGTAGCCGCCGAGCGGAATGAGCAGCCCCTCCGGGACCAGGCTGATCTTGATCGCGTAGGCGGCCGCCAGCAGCACCACCAGCCCGACCAGGCCCGCGGCCTGCACCGCCGTGCGATTGGCCCGGGGTGCGTACGCCAGAACCCCGGCGGCCGCGACCCCGGCCACCAGCCCGCCCAGGTGCGCCTGCCAGGCGATGCTGGGCAGGAACAGGCCGAACGCGAAGTTGATCGCGATCAGCACCACGACCTGGGTGGTGTCGCCGTTCAGCCGGCGCTGGACCACGAAGAACGCGCCGAACAGGCCGAAGACGGCCCCCGAGGCGCCCACCGTGATGGTCCGCCAGCCGGAGCCGACGTCTGCGTCCGGCACCGCCAGCAGGAAGTAGCCGATCGAGCCGCCGACTGCGCTGATCAGGTAGAGCGCCACGAAGCGGATCCGGCCGAACAGCCGCTCCAGGTACGGCCCGGTGACCCAGAGCGCGTACATGTTGAACAGGATGTGCAGCGGGCTCGAGGGCGAGTGCAGGAACGCCGCCGTGACCAGCCGCCAGGGCTCGGACAGGGCGTACGGCGAGTAGAACGAGAAATCGGCCGTGACCTGTGGGTTCGACCGCTGCAGGAACCAGGCCACGACGCACAGGCCGATGATCGTGAAGGTGACCACCGGACGGGTGTCCTGGGTCAGCACGGCCCCGAACGGGGTGCGGGCCTGGCGCACGCCCTTGTTCTGCTCACGCACGCAGTCGATGCACTGCACCCCGACCGCGGCCGCGCGCTGGCACTCGGGGCAGACCGGGCGCTCGCAGCGCTGGCAGCGGACGTAGGAAACGCGGTCCGGGTGGCGCGGACAGACCGGTTCGGCCGCCGCGCCACCCATGGAGGGCTGAGAGCTCACCCGCGCTCGATGGTGACCCGCTCGATCACCACGTCCTTCTCCGGACGGTCACGACGGTCGGTGGCCGTCTTGCCGATGCTGTCCACCACGTCGCGGCTGGACTGGTCGGCGACCTGGCCGAAGATCGTGTGCTTGCCCTGCAGGTGGGTCGGGGTGCTCGTGGTGATGAAGAACTGCGAGCCGTTGGTGCCCCGGCCGCCGCGGATCCCGGCGTTGGCCATCGCCAGCAGGTACGGCTGGGTGAACGAGAGCTCCGGGTGGATCTCGTCGTCGAAGTTGTAGCCCGGGCCGCCGGTGCCGGTGCCGGTCGGGTCGCCACCCTGGATCATGAAGCCCTCGATGACCCGGTGGAAGATGATGCCGTCGTAGAAGTGCTTGCCGTTGTTGGCGCCCTCCTGGGTGCCCTCGGCGAGCTCGACGAAGTTACGCACCGTCTTCGGCGCGTGGTTGGGGAACAACTGGATCCGGATGAGACCGTGGTTGGTCAGCATGTCGGCGTACAGGTTCGAGGGAAGCTGCTCGGTCAACGGGTTGACCCCTTCTGCGTGGCGGGTTTGCGTGCCGGGGAAGTCTGTCACGGACGGTGGCACACGACCTGCGCGGTTCGCCCTCCGCAAACACTTCCGGCACCTCCTGGGGCTCCTGGTCCAACGCACGAGCACCGCACTTCGATCCGACACCCGGCACTTCGGCTTGGAACCGGCCGTTAAAGATCACATAGTTGATCCGACGACCGGGCTCGGGTGGCACATCGCCCAGATCGCGGAACGATGGGCCCCAGACGTGGAGAGACCCGCACGAGAAGGAGGACGATGGCCGTGAGAGCGCGAAGCAAGAGGGCCAAGGCGCAGAAGGAGGCCCGGGCTCAGCTGCGGTCCGCGCTGGACACCGCGGCGGTCAACGCCCGCACGGGCGGCACGCTCGTCGCCGAGCGGGTCTCCCCGGTCGCCCACGCGACGAAGGACAAGGTGGCCGTGGTCACCAAGGACAAGGTGGTCCCGGCGGTGCGCAACGCCGCCGACCACGCCGGTCCGGCCCTGGAGAAGGGCTACAGCCAGGCTCGGGAGAAGGCCGCTCCGGTGGTCGCCCACGGCCGGGACAAGGTGGTCGACGACCTGCTGCCGAAGCTGGCCGAGGCGATCGCCGCGGCCTCGGCGGCGGCCATCGCGGCCCGCGACAACGCCGTGGACCACGCCCAGGAGCGCGCTGCCGACGTGGTGCAGAACCTGCCGGCCAACAAGAAGGCGCAGAAGAAGGCCCGTCGCCGTCAGCGTCGCCGTCGCTTCCTGATCTTCACGGTGATCACGGCGGCCGCCGGTGCGGCCGCAGTGGCCTGGAAGCAGCGCAGCGCCACCGAAGATCCGTGGACGCCCGACCCGGGGGTCACCACGATCAACGGCGCCGCGAACGGCACTCCGCTGGCCACGCCCGGCACCCCGGTGGCGTCGGTCGAGGACGAAGAGTCCGCGCAGGTCACGGACGATTACAAGACCGAGCGCTGACCGGCTCGGGTTTCACAGCAACGGACGTCCCGGTCGCCTCTCAGGGGTGACCGGGACTTTCGTGGTGCGTCCGGGCGAGGACTTCGCGCTCCTTGGCGAAGTGCGTTTCGGCTCGGTCGTTCTCGCCCAGAGCCTCGGCCAGCCTGCCCAGATATCCGGCCACCGGCCCCAGCGTTACCATGCCGCTGCCCGCCCCGGCCAGCTCTCCCTCCGCCGGAAGCAGCTGCGCGTAAAGGCTTGTCATCATTGGCTGGTCGTTGTTCCGGATCGCCACCTCGGCCTGCAGACAGGTGCGAACCTCGAAGAGCAGATCACGTGGGGACGCCGGCGCCGGGTTGGCGTCGATGATCGCCTGGTACCAGGGCTGGTAAGGGCCGAAGTCTTCTCCTGACAGGCGTTTTCCGTCTCCACCGTGGGTCAGGTCCAGGCAGAGCAGGGCCAGCGGCAGGATGCCATTCTCCACGCCGGGCATGCCTGAGCCGGGAAGCTTGGCGGCGGCCTGGGCATAGGCGGCTTCGGCGGCATCGGCAGTGCCGGTGATGGCCGTGCGCAGCGCCGAGTACCAGGCCGTGAACACCCCGACCAGGGGAATCCCGTGCTGCTCGGCCAGGCGGTCAGCAGTCTCGGCGTGGCGGTCGGCGGCCGATAGGTCGGCCAGCGCCGCGTACGCCTGCAACAGGATCAGATGCCCCAGCACAGCCACCGTCGGCAACCCCTGATCCGGCGGCTGAGCCGCAGCGATCTCCAGCAGCTCATGACCGATCAGGGCACGTTGCGGGGCCAGGCCGGCCCGGTCGAAGGTCTGCAGGAAGCGGCCGTTGAGGGCCAGGGCGAGCAGGCTCGGATCGCCCAGCCGGCGGGCCAGCTGCTCGGCCTCACGAGCCGCCTGCAGCCCGCGCGGCCCGCTGTCGGCCCGCCTTTCCAGCGCGATCGTGATCAGCAGACGGGTGCGCTCGACGAGGTGTTCTTCAGCCGGAAGCCCGACCAGCGCCTGTTCCGCCGACTCGACCAGAAACGTCGACAATTCTTCGTCATCATTGGCCGTCCAGATCGCGGGGACGTCGAAAGCCCCTACCACCTGGGCAAACAGCAGCGGGTCGGCCAGCTCGGCGGCCGCCCGCACCGCCTCGGCCCGGTACTGCCGGGCCTGCGCCAGCTCCCCGGTGACCGCGAGCGCCCGGACCAGCCCCAGCAACGCCTCCAGCCGCTCCCGCCGACCGGCCGCGCTGGTCGTGGTCGGGTCCTGCCCGCTGATCGCCGCCCGCCAAAGCCCGGAAACCTTCTCCGTCACCGGCTTTTCCAGATGCTCGGCCTGGGCCAGGACATCCTGCTCCAACCGCCGCAACGCCTCGCCCGGATCCACCCCCAACTGATCGGCCAGCACCTCCCGAACCTGCCGCAACGCAGCCAGCGCATCCCCCTGCCGACCGCTGCGGTACAGCCCGAGTGCCAGCAGCCGCCACCCGTCCTCCCGTAACGGATGCCGCGCAACGTGGGCCTCAAGTTCCGGCACCACCGCCGCCGCCCTCCCCAACCCCAACGCCGCCTCGGCCCGGCGCTCAACGCCCAGGCACCGCAACTCCTCCAGTCGCTGCACTTCCACCCGAGCCCAGGACTGATCGCCGAACTCTGCGTACGCAGGCCCGCGCCACCGTCCCAAAGCACGTTCTAGCTGGTCGTGAGCGGGTAGAAGCTGGCCGGCGTGCAGCCGTCGCTCACCCTCGCGGACCTCCTCGGCGAATTTCCAGGCGTCTACTGCGGAGGGCCGCAACACATAACCGGGCGCCTGGGTGAGAAGCAAGTGCGAGGCCGTGCGAGGAGGCCGATCGGGCTCCAAGGCCTTGCGCAACGCCCCGACGAAGGTCTGGACCGTGCCGAGCGCGTTCTGGGGCGGGTCGTCCCAGAGGTCGTCGATCAGCCACTGCACCGGGACCACGCGAGGGGCGGCGATCAGCAACCGGGCCAGCACCGCGCGCTGCTTCAGGCCGCCCAATCTGACCGGCCCGGCATGGTTCTCGACCTCCAGCGGGCCGAGCACAGCAAAGTTCAGCATCGGGCTACACAGTAGGTCTTCATGCCGACCTGACCAGCCACTGATCAGCTACTGATTCACCCAGGACACCGTAACCGGCATGACCCCACAGATCCCCGGCTTCGAAGTGACCAGAATCCCCGCCACCGAAGGCATCCACCTGAACGTGGCCGTGGGCGGCACCGGCACCCCGATCGTCCTCCTGCACGGCTTCCCGCAAACCCACGTCTGCTGGCGCGAGGTAGCCGTCCAACTGGCCCGAACCAACACAGTCATCGCCCCTGACCTGCGCGGATACGGTGACAGCGACAAGCCCGAAGACAGCGGCACCACGTACTCCAAGCGCACCATGGCCGCCGACATCGTCGCCGTCGCCCAGCACCTCGGCTTCGAGAAGTTCGCCCTGGCCGGCCACGACCGCGGCGCCCTGGTGGCGATCCGCGCCGGCCTCGACCACCCCGACGTCATCACGCACCTGGCCTCGCTCGACGTCTTCACCACGCTGGACACCTGGGATGTGATGGCCGGCCGGGCCGCCGCCGTGGGCTGGCATCTCTACCTGATGGCCCAGCCCCCGGGCCTGCCGGAAACCATGATCAACGCCGTGCCGGACGAGTTCTTCGGCCACTTCCTCGACGGGTGGGCCAAGACGCCTGTGCCCACCGACGTCCGCAATTTGTACTTGAAGAAGTCCCGCGAAGCCGTCGGCTCGATCGTCGCCGACTACCGCGCCTCGGCCGGGATCGACGTGGAGCACGACGAGGCCGACCGCGCGCAGGGCAACCGGCTGAAGATGCCGGTGCTGGTGCTGCAGCAGGACTGGGGACCGCAGATGACCGGGCACGCCGTGCAGCGCTGGCAGCACTGGGCGCCCGATCTGGAACATCGCACCGTGACCTGCGGGCACTTCATGGCCGAGGAGGACCCGGAGCTGATCGTCCAGGCCCTGCGCGACCTGCTAGCTCGGTAGTGAGCTGTCCCCACCGAGGTTCTCGATCATCCGCCGTAGCGTGTTGATCGTGGTCACGTAGTCGTCCGGATCGATGCCCGCGAGCGTGTCCTGCTGCGCCGCGGACATCCGTCCCCGGGCCTTTTCCAGCTCCTGGGTGCCGAGCGCGGTCAGGCTGAGGGTCTCGTTCTCCGCCAGCCAGCCGCGCTCGATCAGATCGTCGAACACGTCCTCGAACTCGATCCCCAGGTCGTCGAACGGCTGCAGCTTGTCCGCCAGTTCGGTCCGCGCCCAGGTACCTCGCGCCACGTGGTTGAGCGTCCACCAATGCGGCTGGGTGAGCTGCTGGATCGCCAGTTCGGCGCGCAGCCGGCCGACGGTTGCCTGGTAGGCAACCCGGCTCCAGTAGCCGATCGGCTGGGCGGCGACCTGCTCGGTGGGGTACTCGTTCATGCGGTCACCGTAGGAAATGAACCGTGCTTGAGGTCAAGCGTTGGCCGGGGCGGGCGTCTCGGGCTCCCGCTCGAGGGCCACCGGATCGGGGTGGATGGTGGCCAGCAGTACGCGCAGCAGACCCACCCAGACCAGCGCTGCACCGACCATGTGCGCGGCAACCACGACCCAGGGCAGGCCGTCCAGGCTCTGGTACACGCCGATCAGCCCCTGCCCGAGCAGCAGCCCGACCAGGATCAGGCCGCGCTGGAAGGTCTTGCGGTCGCCCGCCTGCTGGGCGGCCCAGGTGCAGCCCACGGCCAGCACCAGCACCAGGAGCGCGATCAGGCCGTGCAGCCAGGCCAGCCCGGCCCAGTCCAGCTCGATCCGGTGCACCTCGTTGGAGTCGCCCGGGTGCGGGCCGGCACCAGTGGTCAGTGTGCCCGCCACCACCAGGAGCCCACCCACGGCCAGCAGGATCCAGGCCAGCTTGGTGCGCACCGGACGGGTGGGGTCGGGCGGGATCTGATTGAGGACGCTCGCACTGTCGGCTTTGTCTTGTTCCATCAGCGCCTTGGCCCGGCGGTAGCGCGTGCCCGGACCCTCAGGCACCGAGAACTTGCTGCTCCAGCGCTCGAAGGCCGGGCTGTGGGCGTAGTCGTAGCTCAGCGTCGTGGTGGTCAGCAGCAACGTGGCCGCGCAGAAGTGGATCGCCACCATGTACGGGTTCAGGCCGGTCCAGACCGTGATCCCGCCGAGCACCGCGTTCAGCAGGATGATGAAGAACTGCGACCAGGTGGTGCGCACCAGCCAGCGGTTGGGCACCTTCTGCAGTCGGGCGGTGATGATCGCCAGGCCCACCGCGATCGAGATCACGAAGGTCAGCATCCGGTTGGTGAACTCGATGGTGCCGTGGATGCCCATCTCGGCAGGCACGATCAGCGAGTCGTCGGTGCACTTGGGCCACGTCGGGCAGCCCAGACCGGAACCCGTCAGCCGGACGATGCCGCCGGTGAGGATGATGCCGATACTGCACAGCAGAGCGAACGTGGTGGCCCAGCGCACCGCTCGCGGAGACAGATTTACGTAGGGCTCCAGCAGGCCGAACGGCGTACGCATGGGGTCGAGTCTGTCATGCAGCCTGCGGTGATCCGGTTGCAGGGCGTGGGTCACGGGCTTTCGGGGACGAATGGACGCGCCGGTTCGGGACCAAGGTCAGGTCTCCTTACGCCGCAGATCGGGAAAGATCGGTCCCAGGTCGGAATCCGGATCGGTGCTCATATCGTGCCGGGGTCGCGCCTGCCTCGGAACGAGGCCGGTGCGTGGGGTGAGCATGGGCGCTTCTCCGGATTCCGACTCAGCTTCTTGCGGGGCCTTTCCGAGGTTGGGCGGGGCGTCCGGGCGGGTGAGCTTGACCCGGTCCAGCGAGATCGCCCCGACAAAGGCCGAGGATGTGATCGTGGCGTCCGGGCCGATGCTGAATTCGATCGGCTGGTTGCGGATGTCGGCGACCGGGTTGCGGATGTGCGCCCCGCGATTGTGAATGCGTACAGGCCGGTTCTGGACGCGGGCCCGTTGATTCGGGATGAACGCGGTCTTGTTCTGGGCATTTGGTTTTTGGCCGACCGGCTTTTGAGTGGCGGGCTTTTGGGTAGCGGGCCTTTGAGTGGCCGGCTTTTGGCTGGCTGGACCGCCGGCCGCATGGGCCTCACCTCCGCTGAGGTTCAGCACGATCACACCCAGCACGATCAGGAGCACCCCGCAGGCCCGGGGCAGGGTGATCGACTCACCGAACAGCATGATCCCGACGATCGTGATCGCCGCCGTTCCGACCGCCGACCAGATCGCGTAAACCAGGCCCACGTCAAATGTTTTCAGCGCGAATCCGAGTAAGCTGAAACAGCCGACGTAGCCCACCACCACAATCACACTCGGCCAGAAGCGGGTGAATCCGTCGGCGGTCTTCAGACTGACCGTCGCAATGACCTCCAGCACGATTGCCCCGGCCAAGGCCAGCCAAGCCACGAAAATCCCCCAGATCCGGACGTGATCAACTTTCCCGGAAGCCTAACCCGAAACTGACTGCGGAGTAGCCGACCCCGGGGCGAACGGGCCGAATTTCCGCGAATTAGAAGCTCATTTCGGGGGCGGTCCCTGCAAATCGGGCATTCGATGACCCGATTCGAATTCCGTCCCACCAGCACAGGTGGTGCACAGAATTCACAGGTCTTTCTTAGGTAACACGCACAGCAGACTTTCAGACTGCTCTGCCGATCAATCCAGCTGCCGAGTTCAAGGTGATGACAACGAATTCCTGAGGAGGAGCCGTGGCCATCACCGATCTCGTCGCACCTGGTCTTCTGCCGATGCAGCGCACCCGGACCAGCGGTGCCAGGAGCGCCAGCTGGCCCGCCTGGGGTACCACCGCGTCGGTCACGGTGGACGATCCGGCCGCGCTGAACGTGGCCCGGCGGATCGTGGCCCGGCAGTTCGCCGCCGCCGAGAAGGCGGCGGCGCGGTTCCGGAAGGATGCCGAACTGCACAAGCTCTACCGCGCGGCAGGTCGTCCGGTGACGATCAGCCCGTTGCTGGCCGAGCTGGTGGCGGCGGCTCTGCGGGTGGCCGAGCGCACCGACGGTGATGTCGACCCCACGGTGGGCGCGGCGATGACCTGGGCCGATTCCCGCGGCCGGGATCGTTCGGCGCTGCCGGTCTGCGGGTCCCGCACCACCCGGTCCCGGCCGGTGCCGGGCTGGGAGCAGGTCCGGCTGGAGGGCCGCAAGCTCCAGGTCCCGGCCGGAACCACGCTCGACCTCAGTGCCACCGCCAAAGCGGCGATCTGCGACCGGGCGGCCGCCCGGGTACACGAGCGGGTGGATGCCGGGGTGCTGGTCCAGCTCGGTGGGAACGTGGCTTCGGCCGGTCCGGCGCCGGCCGAAGGATGGCGGGTGCGCATCGAGGATCGCCCGTACGGCGAGGTCTACCTGGATCCCGGCTCCGCGCTGGCCACCTCACGTTCCGGGGTCCGGCCTGGTCATCGCCGGGATCCGCGAGTCAGTCAGCTGATCGATCCGCACACCGGGGAACTGCCGCTGCCGGTCTGGCGGATGGTCAGCGCCATCGGCTTCAGCGCGCTCGAGGCCTCGGCCTACACCACCGCCTCGCTGGTGCGGGGCACCCGGGCGCGTACCTGGCTGACTCAGCTGTGGGTGCCCGCGCGGCTGGTCACAACGGCCGAGGACGAGTTGCTCGCGGGCAACTGGGAGGCCCACACCGTTGCCCTGAAAGACCTTTAGAACCAACCGACGCGTGACCTCACGTTTGGGTGCCTCCGGCGCGTCTACCTAGTGAGGACTGCTTTCTTCCGGGCGTTTTCCGACCGCTTGCTGCTTTCCGACTGCCATACGACAAGGACCAGAACTGATGACGACCACCCTCGACAGCCCGGCCGGCGCCGAGCCATCGGAAACCGGAAGACGAGCCGCCCGATCCGCCCAGCGGCCGTCCCGGCTGAACTCGCTGGTCCGGGGGCGGGCAGAGGACGCCCCCTGGGTCCGGCCGGCGCTGTTCGGCCTGCTGGTCAGCACCGCCTTCCTGTACATGTGGGGGCTGGGTGAGTCGGGCTGGGCCAACTCGTTCTACTCGGCCGCGGTGCAGGCCGGGTCGGAGAGCTGGAAGGCGTTCTTCTTCGGCTCCTCGGATGCGGCGAACGCGATCACGGTGGACAAGCCGCCCCTGGCCCTGTGGCCGATGGCCCTGTCGGTGCGGATCTTCGGCCTGAGCTCCTGGAGCATCCTGCTGCCGCAGGCCGTGATGGGAGTGGCCACCGTCGGCCTGCTCTTCACCACGGTACGGCGGCACTTCGGCGCCGGGGCCGGGCTGCTGGCCGGGGCCGTGCTGGCCACCACGCCGGTGGCCGCGCTGATGTTCCGCTTCAACAACCCCGATGCGCTGCTGGTCCTGCTGATGACGGCCGGAGCGTACTTCGTGCTGCGGGCAATCGAGCACGCCCGGCTGCGCTGGCTGGTGCTCGCCGGGGTGATGGTCGGCCTGGGCTTCCTGACCAAGCAGCTGCAGGCCCTGCTGGTGGTACCCGCCTTCGGTCTGGCCTACCTGTGGGCCGCGCCGACCAGCTTCGCCAAGCGGATCGGGCACCTGCTGGCCGCTTTCGCCGCGATGATCGTCTCGGCCGGCTGGTGGATCGCCATCGTCGAGCTGGTCCCGGCCTCGGCCCGGCCCTACATCGGCGGCTCGCAGAACAACTCGATCCTCGAGCTCACCCTCGGCTACAACGGCCTGGGCCGGCTGACCGGTGAGGAGACCGGCAGCGTCGGCAGCAACGGCAACTGGGGCGAGACCGGCATCACCCGGCTGTTCACCTCCGAGTTCGGCGGCCAGATCACCTGGCTCCTGCCGGCCGCGCTGATCCTGCTGGTGGCCGGGCTCGTCGCCACCCGAAAACTGCCCCGCACCAGCACCGGCCGGGCCGCGTTCATCGTCTGGGGCGGCTGGCTGGTGACCACCTTCGTCACCTTCAGCCTGATGCAGGGCATCTTCCACGCCTACTACACCGTTGCCCTGGCCCCGGCCATCGCCGCCCTGATCGGCATCGGCGTGGCCACCCTCTGGCGCAGCAAGACCACCGGCGTGCTCGTCCTGGCCGGCACCGTCCTGGCCACGGCCCTGTGGAGCTTCACCCTGCTGGCCCGTAGCTCCGACTGGCACCCCTGGCTGCGCTACGTCGTCCTGATCGCCGGTGTCCTGGCCGCCCTCGGCCTCGCCGCCTCCACCTGGTTCACCGCCCAGATGAACGCAGCCACCCGCCGACGCCTCATGCTCGGCGTCGGCTCCCTGGCCCTGATCTCCGCCCTGCTCGGCCCGCTCGGCTACTCCCTGAACACCGCCTCCACCGCTCACACCGGCTCCATCCCCTCCGCCGGCCCCAGCGTCAGCCAGTCCGGCTTCGGCGGCGGTCCGGGCGGCGGCGGTAACGGTGGCGGCCCTGGCGGCGGCACCGGTGGCGGCGGTTTCGGCGGCGGCACCGGCGGCCCTGGTACTCAGTCCCAGGGCGGCACCCAGTCCCAGGGCGGCACCCAGTCCCAGGGCGGCACCCAGTCCCAGGGCGGCTCGCAGTCGCAGGGCGGAACTCAGTCTCAAGGCGGAACTCAAGGCGGCCAGTCCCAGAGCCAAGGCGGATTCGGCGGCGGCGGAATGGGCGGCGGCGGTGGCGGAATGGGCGGTCTGCTCAACGCCACCGACCCCAGCGACGAACTGGTAGCCGCCCTGCAGTCCAACGCCGACTCCTACACCTGGGCCGCCGCCACCGTCGGCTCCAACAACGCCTCCGGCTACCAGCTGGCCTCCGAAGAACCGGTCATGGCCATCGGCGGCTTCAACGGCTCCGACCCCGCCCCCACCCTCGCCCAGTTCCAGGAATACGTCGCCAACGGCCAGATCCACTACTTCATCTCCGGCGGCAGCGTCGGCCAGAACAGCATGGGCGGCAGCGACGCCGCCGCCGAGATCACCGAGTGGATCGAAGCCAACTACACCGCCACCACCATCGGCGACACCACCGTCTACGACCTCACCCAGGCCACCACCTCAACCACCAACTGACCCCCGACCCCCGCGCCACCCCACCTCCCAGGTGGGGCGGCGCCCCCATGCCCACTTCCCCCACGCCCACTTCCCCCACGCCCACTTCCCCCATGCCCGCTCCCACTGGCCCCTTCCCCCACGTCTACTCCCCACGAGCCCACTCCAAGCAAGCCCACCCGCACCGTGTAAGCACCTCACCTGGCCACCTCACCTGGCCACCTCACCTGGCCACCTCACCTGGCCACCTCACCTG
>NZ_JAJOMB010000018.1 GCF_021129305.1 Kineosporia babensis
ATGCTCTCGATCCTGGCGGAAGACATCCACGACGGCCGGTTCCTGAGGCTGATCTCGAACATGCTACGGGCTGGGTATCTGGAGGACTGGCGGTGGAACGCCACGCTCAGCGGGGCACCGCAGGGCGGGGTGGCCTCACCGATCCTGTCGAACATCTACCTGGACCGGTTCGATCAGTTCGTCGAGCAGGTTCTGTTTCCTGAGTTCAATCTCGGCCGCCGACGTCGACGGCATCAGGCTTATCGTGATGCGCAGAACGCGATCGACCGGGCCCGCAGGGCCGGGGACCGTGAAGGCGTGCGGCTGGGGATTCAACAGCGGCGCCGGGTTCCCAGCCAGGACCCGAACGATCCCGGATACCGGCGGTTACGGTATGTCAGGTATGCCGACGACTGGCTGCTGGGGTTCGCCGGACCCAAGCACGAGGCCGAGCAGATCAGTCCCGGATCACGCAGTTCCTGCGTGAAGAACTGCGACTGGAGTTGTCGCAGTCCAAGACGGTGATCACCCACGCCACCAGCCAGGCGGCGCGGTTTCTCGGTTACGAGGTCCGTTCCCAGCACGCCGATACGAAGATCACCCAGGGTCGTCGGTCGGCGAACGCGAGGATCGGGCTGTTCGTGCCCGGGGACGTCATCAGGAACAAGTGTGGCAACCACATGCGCAAAGGGGTTCCGGCGCAACGCGGTTTGCTGCTCCATGATCAGGACTTCACGATCGTGGCGAAGTACGCGGCCGAGTACCGGGGAGTGGTTCAGTACTATCTCCTCGCCCAGGACGTGTTCCGCCTGGAGAAACTGCGGTGGGTCATGGAGACATCCATGCTGAAAACACTGGCAGGGAAGCACAGGTCAACCGTCACGAAGATGGCTCACCGATACAAGCGGGTCATCGACACCCCGGACGGGAAGCGGACCTGTTTCCAGGTGGGCGTGCCCAGGGAAGGAAAGAAGTCACTGACCGCTCGTTTCGGCGAGATACCACTCAAACGCCAGCGCTTGGCGGTCCTGAATGAAAGGGCTCCGGTCCTGGCCAGTGCCCGGCGTAACGAGCTGATCCATCGGCTCCTGGCTGAGTGCTGCGAGATCTGCGAGTCCCGGACTCAGATCGAGGTCCACCACGTCCGGAAACTCGCTGACCTCAACCGCCCGGACCGACCCGACAAACCGGCATGGGTCTATCTCATGGCCAAACGACAGCGCAAGACGCTCGTCATCTGCCGTGAATGCCACGAGAACATCCATGCCGGACGCAGGACTGCCACACCCACCCGGAACTGACTGCTGGAGAGCTGTGTGACGCGAAAGCGTCAGGCACGGTTCGGGAAGAGGCCGACAGAAAAGGACCCCAACCAGAGGAACCTCGCTGGCGGCCCACTTCACTCTGAGGGGGCCCCGGCGCAGCAATGCGCCGGGCTACCCGACGGCGCCCGCAATCGCTTGAGCACCGGCGCTGCGGCGCCGCATCTGGTCGCGGCCCTCGACCACAGCGCCGGTACGGTCCTGGGGCAGGTGGGCGTCGATGCGCGCAGCCCCGCCGACGATGTAGCGGGAGTAGATGTCGATCATCACGTAGGCGTCGTAGTAGATGCCCTTGACCGGTCCTTTCAGCTTCGTGATGTCCCATGTGTAGACCTGCCCGGGCCCGGTCGCGACCAGCTCAGGCCGCGCCCGTGGCGCGTGCCGGGCCTGCCGACGGCGTTCGCGGACCTGGTCGTCGCAGCGCAGCACCCAGTAGAACGTGGAGACCGAGCCGAGGTAGCGGCCCTGTTCCAGGAGCACCGCGAACGCTGCGGCCGGAGCCAGGTCGACCAGATCATCGCTGGTCAGGGCCTCACGGATGGCCTGACGTTCGTCCTGGCTCAGGGCGTTGGCCGGAGCTGGCCGCGCCGGCGCAGGAGTAGATCGGGCTCGATCGCGAGCCTCAGCGGCCCGGGGCAGCCCGGTCAGCGCGGACGCGGCTCGGGTGCTGGTTCCTGTCGCGGTCAGCTGCCGGTAGGCGTTCATCAGGATCCGCCGCGCCTGTTCGGGCGCCGGAACGCGTCCGGAATTTGCTGCTGTTCGGCCTCGCTCTCGGAGATGGCTTCCAAGAGCTTGTGCGCTTTTCCCATGATCTCCAGCGCTGCCTCGGTCGTGGCGAGCTTGCGGTCCTTCACCGCCAGTTCGCGCTTCAAGCGGGCGATCTCGGCCTGCTCCGGGGTGGGCCGTCCGACGGATTCGCCGGCGTCCTTGCCCTGCAGCAGACCGCCGTCGCGGGCCTTGCGCCACTCGGTGATCAGCGATGAGTACAGGCCCTCGCGCCGCAGGAACGCCCCGCCCTCACCGAGGGCGGCGGCTTGTTCGTATCCGGCCAGCAACTCCAGCTTCTGCGCCGGCGTGAACGACCGGCGGGGCCTGGGGCCCTGACCACCCTCACGGGGCTTCCTGCGACTCATGGAACCATCCTGAGCCACCGGCCCAGCCAAGGTCATACTCACGATTCGTCGATCCAGTTCTCGCCCTGTCAAAGGGAGGGGTTGCTCTGAGCCGCTGGCCTCAACTCACCCTGACAGACAGGGGGTACGAAACATTCCGTGAAACAACAACCTCCGAAAGCCCGCCACTCCGGATCCCAGAGAGCTTCAAGCAAGCCGGTTCGGGCGTAGCAGTGTGCTCGGGCTAGTCGAGCATACCCAGGCGGCTGTTGAGTCACCGGTGTTCGACGCGCACACACTGGATCTGCAAATGCCCACTGCCACAGCTGCGAGCGTTCCTGCTGGATCAGGGAACGGAGGGCCGACCAAGGACGCGGTCTGGGTGGTGCTGGCCTGCCTTGTTCGGCAGGAGTAGGAGTTCTGGCGGCCGGCTTTGGCGTGGCTGGCGCTGCCGGGATTGGCCGGGCGTAGTCGGGCGGCTGCGTCGAGCACTGGCCACAGTTGCGTGCGCGACATCCGAAGACATCGACAGTGAGCTCTTGGTCGGGTTCCTGAAGGCGCTGCTGCAGCGGAACCTGTCAACCTGTTTGAGACAGTCAGGCTGCTGTCTTATGTAGTTCTTGGTCGGTCTGGATGGCCGTGGGTGGCTGGTTGATCCAGGCCTTGGCCGGGAGTTCGGGGGCGTCCCGTCCGGTTGCTGGGATGCCATATCTGCCATTGTCAGAGTCACCGTTCATGATCCACATCTCGCCCTACTCGCTACAGATGAGAGTACGTCGTCTGTCTCACGTAAGGCTGACAGAGAGGGCAGACGCGTGCGCGGACGAACGTGTGCTTCCGTCTCCCGGAAAGCGCAGTTCGTCATGTGCGACGGGAACTGGGTATCGATCCGATTGGCCAGCACCCGACCCCGTTGCCGGCTGCCTTGGATCTGGTGGCGCTGGAGCCGGGTCACCCGAACTGGTTCTGCTGTGGGCGGTGCGGGCAGGAACGATCACAGAAAAGCGCCAGTGCCAGCAGTAAGAAACACCCGGTCAAGCACCGCTATCCCTCATGGTCCAGAACGTGCGGACCGGCGTCTGCCGGTCCGGCCCGATCAGCACATCGCTTGAGAGCCGGGCCGGACAGGGGTTTGACAGGACCTCGACGGCAGCGTCCGCGATTTCGCCAGATTCTCGACGCGGAAACCGAGTTCGTGAGGCGGCGCCCTCCTACCCGTGCCCCAGCAGGCCGGAAAGCCTGTCGGCCAGTTGCCGTACGGCCGTCTCCAGGCGTTCACCGTGGACGGCGAAGTGCTCGGTCGTGGCCACCAGACAGGCCGCCGCCGCCACCGCCCCGCTGGCGTCGCGCACTGGGGCCGCGACCGACTGCATCCCGGTGTCGTCGAAGGGCTCCATCGAGATCGCCCCGTCCCGGACCACCTGCCGCACCCGCCGCAGGAACCGGTCCAGCTCGAGCCGGGTGTAGCGCGGTGGGAACAGCTCGGCGATCTGCGGCAGTTCCAGGTCCATCACCAGGACTGGTCCACCGTCCGAGCCGATGATGGGGTGCGCCCGCCCCAGCCACGGCGCCATTCGCAGCCCCGTCCCGGGCCGCGACAGGTGTTCGACCAGGGTGAGACTGCGCATGCCGCGCAGAACGGTGACGAAGCCGCAGGTCTCGGTGAGCTCGGCTGTGCGGGCCACCAAGGGTGAGCCGAGCTGGGCCAGGGTCGGCGTGACGACCGAGCGGTGCCAGGCGTGCACGGCCCAGCCGATCCGGAACTGGCTGCGGCCCGGGTTGGACGACACCAGACCGGCCCGCTCACAGGAGGCCAGTAAGCGCTGGGTGCGGTCGGCCCGCAGGCCCACGGCCCGGGCGGTGCCGGCGATGGAATCCGGCTGGGCGGCCAGGTGCCACAGAATCTGCACAGCTGCGCCCAGGCTGCTGTCCGAGGCAACGGTCGGGGCCGATCCGAGATCGGGCAGAGCGAGCACCGCGTCCTGGATGCGGCGACGGGCACTGCGCACGGCACTGCGCGCCTGAGGACCGTGCTGGGGCAAGCGATTCACCGGCATCCGGACCGCGAGTACGGCCAGGTGCTCACCCTCTGGGCTCAGGATCGGGGCAGCGATCTCGCTGCAGCTGCCGATGGCCGACTCGAAGACTTCGTCGTCCTCGAAGGATCCCGGCCTCTGGTCGGCCTGGGCGATCCCGCTGGTGGCGTCCTCGATCAGATCACCGGGATCGGCTTGGGCGTGCAGGGTCCACAGCGAGTCCACCGTTGCGGTGATGCGCAGCGTTCCTCCGGATCGGGCGGCCAGGCAGACGGTCTCGCCGGTCTGGTGAGCGGCCAGAGTCAGCGCGTAGCGCAGCGTGTGGGCGAAGGGGGCCGCGGCCCGGCCGGAGAGCCGAACCGCCAGGGGCCCGAGGCCATAGGAGCCGTAGGCGTCGCCGTGGGCGAGCAGACCCAGTTCGAGCAGTTCCGAGCACAGCCGGGACGTCCGGCTCAGGGAGGCGCCCAGCTCGCGGGCCAGGGTGCCGACGAGCACAGGCTGGGTGGGATCGCAACGGCCACCGATGATTTGAACGATTGTTAACGCCGCTGACACGCGAACGGTCATCGGATCCCCTCCCGCAGAATCAGCAATCTTCCGGTATCCGGATTGCGGTCCATGCCTATCACGGCCTTGCCCGGCCGCAACGCTCCTATAGCGTCCGCAGACATTCGGCCGCCAGTTGCCGAAGGTCCCGTACCGCACCACCTCCACGCCCGCTTCCCCCGGCCCGCAAGGAGTTCCCGTGAATCTGCCCGTTCGCACCACCCTGGCCGGCGCCCTGGTCGGAGTCCTGACTCTCCTGAGCGCCTGTGCGTCCAGTTCGTCGCCGTCGGCCGCACCACCGAGCGAGAGCGTGGCCGGCACCTACGACGAGTCCATCGCCGCGCTGGTGCCTGCCGAGATCGCCGAGTCCGGCAAGATCACCGTTGCGGCCGGTCCTGGTTATCCGCCGTTCTATCTGCTCGCGGACGACCAGAAGACCCTGGCCGGAGCGGACATCGAGCAGGTCCGGGCGATCGGTGACGTGCTCGGCCTCGAGATCAGCTTTCAGGACATCAAGTTCGACGCGATGATCCCGGCGCTGCAGACCAACCGGGTCAACATGGCCGCGGGTGGGTTCAGCATCACCCCCGAGCGGCTCAAGGCGGTGGACTTCGTCAGCAACTTCTCCGGTGGCACCTCGCTGATCGTGCCGGTGGGCAATCCGCTGGAGCTCAGCCTGGACACCATGTGCGGGCGCAAGATCGCGGTACAGAAGGGCACGGTGTACGCCGACAACTACATGCCGGTCTTCACCGAGAAGTGCACCGCCGCTGGGCAGGACGCGATCGACGTGTCGGTCTACCCGACCGCGGCCGACGCCGCCCTGGCCCTGACCTCCGGTCGCGCCGACGCCACGATGTCCGACTACGGGCCGCTGGCCTACCAGGCCGAGCGCTCCAACGGGCAGTTCGAGGTGCTCGAGGCGAACTACGACCCCAGCACCTGGGGTTTCGCCTTCCCACAGGGCTCGGGTCTGGAGGAGGCGGTGGCCGCGGCGATGAACCGGATGATCGAGGACGGCACCTACGCCGAGATCCTGGCTCGCTGGGAGGTCCAGGCCGGTGCCATCACCACCTCGGAGATCCACACCGATGAAACCGACTGACACCCAGGCGTCCCCAGTTCTGAAAGTCGTTCCGGTCCGCCGCTACGGCCAGTGGCTGACCACGGCGGTGCTCCTGGGCCTGGGTGCCCTGGCGGTGCGCTCGATCCTGACCAATCCCCGGTTCCAGTGGGACGTGGCGTTCGGCTACTTCCTCAACGCCGAGGTGCTGGACGGTCTTCTCACCACGATCTGGCTGACTCTGGTGGCGATGGCGGTCGGCATCGTGATGGGCGTGCTGATGGCGATCGGGCGCCGCTCGGACAACCCGGTGGTCTCCGGCGCGGCTGCTCTCTATATCGGTTTCTTCCGGGGCACACCGCTTCTGGTGCAGCTGATCTTCTGGTTCAATCTGGCCGCGCTGTACCCGGTGCTGTCGATCGGCATCCCGTTCGGCCCGACCTTCGCCTCGGGCAGCGCCAACGTCCTGATCACCCCGATGGTGGCGGCGATCCTGGGACTGGGCCTGAACGAGGGCGCCTACATGTCCGAGATCGTCCGGGCCGGGCTGCAGTCGGTGGACCCGGGGCAGACCCAGGCGGCCCAGGCCCTGGGAATGCGCAAGGGCCAGGTGTTCCGGCGGATCGTGCTGCCCCAGGCGATGCGGGTGATCATCCCGCCGACCGGCAACGAGACCATCGCCATGCTGAAGACCACCTCGCTGGTCAGTGTGATCGCGATCCCCGAGATCCTGTTCCAGGTGCAGGCGATCTACTCGCGTACCTACGAGGTGATCCCGCTGCTGATCACGGTCAGTCTCTGGTACCTGATCCTGACCACGGTGCTCACCATCGGGCAGATGTACCTCGAAAGGCACTTCCGCCGGGGAGATCTGAGGACTCCCCAGCGTAGCTTCCTCGCCGTCTTCCTGGCCCGTCGCACCGAACAGGAGCAGCCATGACCATGGTCGAGGCAGTAGGGGTGCACAAGAGTTACGGCGGCAATCTGGTGGTCAAGGGCATCGACCTGACCGTCCGCAAGGGTGAGGTGATGTGTTTGCTCGGGCCTTCCGGATCGGGCAAGAGCACGTTCCTGCGCTGCATCAACCACCTGGAGAAGATCGACGCCGGAACCATCCGGGTGGCGGGCGAACTCGTCGGCTACCGCGAGCACCGCGGCCGGCTGCACGAGCTCAAGGACGCCGAGATCGCCGAGCGCCGGGCCGGGATCGGCATGGTCTTCCAGCAGTTCAACCTCTTCCCGCACATGACCGTGCTGCAGAACCTCACCGAGGCGCCGGTCCTGGTCCGGCGGGAGAAGCCGGCAGCGGCCCGGGAGCGGGCGCACGAACTGCTGGCCCGGGTGGGGCTGTCGGACAAGGCCGGCGCCTATCCGCGTTCGCTGTCGGGCGGTCAGCAGCAGCGGGTGGCGATCGCCCGGGCCCTGAACATGCGTCCCGGCCTGATGCTGTTCGACGAGCCCACCTCGGCCCTGGACCCGGAGCTGGTGGGTGAGGTGCTCGACGTGATGCGGGATCTGGCTGCCGACGGGATGACGATGATCGTGGTCACGCACGAGATCGCCTTCGCCCGGGAGGTCGCCGACACGGTGACGTTCATGGACGACGGCGTGGTGGTCGAGAGCGGCCCGCCGGCGGAGGTTCTCGGTAACCCCCAGCATCCCCGAACTCAGGCGTTCCTCGCCAAAGTCCTCTAGAAGGAGTGATCGCTGTGGAAACTTTCGATGTGGCCGTGGTCGGGCTCGGAGCCCTCGGCAGTGCCGCCGCCTACTACCTGGCCCGCAAGGACGTGAAGGTGGTGGGTTTCGAGCAGTTCGAGCTCGGGCACGTGCGGGGTGCCTCGCACGACACCTCGCGGATCATCCGCACCTCCTACGGCTCGGAACCGTACGTGCGGCTGGCCCAGTCGGCCTACCGTGACTGGGCCGCCTTCGAGGAGGCGACCGGTGAGCGTCTGGTCACGGTCACCGGGGGCGTGGTCTTCATCCCGAAGCACGGCCCGTACTCGGCGGCCGACTTCGCGACCAGCCTCACCGCGGCGGGTGTTCCGTTCGAAATGCTCACGCCGGAGCAGGTCTCGCAGCGCTGGCCGCAGTTCCGGCTGAGCGAGGACGTGGAGACGGTGTACACCGCCGACTCCGGTATCGTGCACGCCGCCCGGTCGGTGGCCGCCTTCCAGATGCATGCTCGGGTGCACGGAGCGACGCTGCGGGACCGGACCCCGGTGAAGAAGATCACTCCGGTGGACGGGGGAGTGATCGTGCACACCGACAGCGGCGACGTCCGCGCCGGAAAGGTGATCCTGGCGGCGGATGCCTGGACGAACGAGCTGCTGGAGCCGCTGGGGGCGCAGATCCCGTTGGTCACCATGCAGGAGCAGGTCACGTACTTCAGCCCGGTCGACCCGGACGCGTTCGGCCGCGAGCGGTTTCCGGTGTGGATCTGGGAGGACGAGGAGTGCTTCTATGGGTTCCCGACCTACGGGGAGCCGACGATCAAGGCTGCGCGTGATCTGTCGGAGAATGTGATGAGCCCGCAGGAACGTACTTTCGTTCCCTCGGCGGGTCTGCTGGAGGAACTGGGAGGTTTCATGAGCGCGAAGATCCCTGGCAGTGGAGACGTGTTGCGCACCGTCACCTGCCAGTACGCGATCACCCCGGACCGTAATTTCGTGATCAGCCCGCTGGAGCAGTATCCCGACGTGCTGGTGGCGCTGGGGGCCGGTCACGCCTTCAAGTTCGCCCCGGCGATCGGGCGGGTCCTGGCCGAGCTGGCGGTCGACGGCAAGACCACCGACGACATCTCGACCTTCGCGGTGGGTGCGGCATGAGTGTCCTGGTGCTGAGCAACGCCCGGTTGCTCCAGAGCGAAGAGCTTGTGGACGTTGTGGTCACCGATGCTCGGGTGAGCGCGATCGTTCCGGCCGGCACCACGATCGTCGAAGCGAGGCGTCGCATCGACCTCGGCGGCCGGATCGTGGCCCCGGGGTTGTGGGACGAGCACCTGCACTTCACCCAGTGGACGATCCAGCAGTCCCGGCTGGATCTGACTGCCACCACCAGCGCCGCCGATGTCCTGGACAAGGTGCGGCAGGGCTTGGGCGCCTTCCAGGGGGAGTTCCTGTCCGGGTACGGCTTCCGTGACGGCACCTGGCCGGAGCCGCCCACCCTGGCCGGGCTGGACGCCGTCACCGGGGCGGTGCCGGTGGTCCTGATCAGCGGCGACCTGCACTGCGCGTGGATGAACACGGCGGCGGCCGGGCGCCTGGGGGCCGAGCCGGACGAGTTCGGCCTGGTCCGCGAGTCGGCCTGGTTCGAGGCCGGGCGGGCGCTGGTGCAGGCCGCGCCCCCGACTCTCGCGCAGTACCGGGCCGCGGCCCAGGCGGCCGCCGCGCGGGGCGTGGTCGGGGTGGTGGAGTTCGAGAACGAGGACAACATCACCGACTGGCCGGCCCGGGCCGCGCAGGGCGTGGACAGCCTGCGGGTGGAGGTCGCGGTCTGGCCGCAGCGGATGCCGAAGGCGATCGCGGACGGCTACCGCACCGGTGACGTCCTGGACGAGCAGGGCCTGATCACCATGGGCCGGCTGAAGGTGGTGGTGGACGGGTCGCTGAACACCCGGACCGCGCTGTGCTGGGAGCCGTACCCGGGCCTGGAGCACGATCTGGTGCACGGCTGTGGGGTGGCCACGGTCACCCCGGCGCACCTGCGGGAGCTGCTGGTGCAGGCCCGCGACCACGGTGTCCAGGCCGCGGTGCACGCCATCGGGGACCGGGCCAACTCCGAGGTGATCGGGGTGTTCGGGGAGCTGGGGATGCCCGGCACGATCGAGCACGCCCAGCTGGTCGACGAGGCGGACTTCGCCCGGTTCGCCGAGCTGGACCTGGTGGCCAGCATCCAGCCTGAGCACGCGATGGACGACCGGGACGTGGCCGACCGGCACTGGGCCGGGCGTACCGGCCGGGCCTTCGCCTACGGCTCGCTGCACCGGGCGGGCGCCACGCTACGGCTGGGCTCGGACGCTCCGGTGGCTCCGCTGGACCCGTGGTTCGCGATCGCGGCAGCCACGTCCCGCAGCCGGGACGGCCGGGACGCCTGGCATCCGGAGCAGTGTCTGCCGCTGGACGTTGCGCTGGCCTCGAGCATGCGCGGGCGTCTGCGGCCGGAAGTGGGTGATGTGGCGGATCTGGTGGTGCTGGACGCCGACCCGTTCACGGTGGGCCCGGACGAGCTGCGGCGCATGCCGGTAGCGGCAACGCTGGTCGGTGGCCGCTTCACCCATGACCGGCTGGGCGCGGGCGCCGATGCGTAGGACGCCGGAGTACGCGGTCCAGGACGTGGCGGCGGTGCGGCGGATGATCGCTGCCCACCCCTGGGCCACGCTGGTCAGTCACACCTCCACCGGGCTGGTGGTCTCGCACTACCCGATCCTGCTTGAGGACGCGGGCCCGGGGCTCACGGTCGTCGGTCACGTCGGGCGGCCCGACGAGAAACTGCACGAGCTCGGCCGGCACGAGGCCGTCCTGGTGTTCTACGGGGCCAGCGGCTACGTGTCGCCGAGCTGGTACGACCTGCCGGTCGGGGTGCCGACCTGGAACTTCGAGGTGGTGCACGCCTACGGCGTGCCGCAGATCCTCGAGGACGCCGAGAACCTGCGGGAACTGGAACGGCTGGTGGACCATTTCGAGGATCCGCTGCCCAACCCGTTCCGGATGCGCGCCACCTTGGCCAACGAGGCCTACGCCGAGCGGATCGTGCGGGGGACCGTGGGGTTCCGGATGACGATCACCCGGTTCGAGGCCAAGAACAAGATGAGCCAGGACAAGCCGGCTGCCGTGCGCGAGCGGATCGTGCACGCGCTGCGGCAGCCGGGTCCCTACAGCAATCCGGAGCTGGCCGAGCGGATCCTGTCCGCGCAGCGGCCGGTGCTGTCCGGGTCGGTGGGCGAGCGCCCGGGCTGAGGTTCAGGCCGGTACCGGGCTGCCGAGCAGGCCGAACAGGTCCTTGGGGTCGTCCGGGCCGGCCACCAGGTCGATCCGCTCGGCGAACCGGGTGCCGGTGACCGCCGCGCGTACGTAGGCCAGGGCGGTGAAGTCCTCGATCGCGAAGCCGACCGAGTCGAACACCGTGGTGCGCTGCGGGTCGACCCGGCCCGGGCGGTCTCCCGCGATCACCTGCCACAGCTCGGTGACCGGGAAGTCCGGCTCCTGGAGCTGGATCTCGCCCTCGATCCGGGTCTGCTCCGGAAACTCGACGAACACGTCAGCGCCGCGGACGATGGCCGGGTCGAGCTCGGTCTTGCCCGGGCAGTCACCACCGACGGCGTTGATGTGCACGCCCGGGCGGATGTCGGCCTCGTGCAGGACGGTGGCGTTGGCCTTGTCGGCGGTGCAGGTGGTGACGACCTGCGCCCCGCGCACGGCCTCGGCGGGGGAGGAGACGATCTCGATCTCGAAGCCCTGCGGGGTGAGGTTGCGCACCAGCTTGGTGCAGGCCTCCGGGTCGACGTCGAACACCCGCAGCCGGTTCACGCCCAGGGCCGAACGCACGCCCAGGGCCTGGAACTCGGCCTGTGAGCCGGCTCCGATCATCGCCATCACCTCGGCGTCGGGCGGCGCCAGCCAGCGCGCGGCCAGGGCCGACGTGGCCGCGGTGCGCAGCGCCGTCAGCAGCGTCATCTCGCTGATGAAGGTCGGGTAGCCGGTGAAGACGTCGGCCAGCACCCCGAACGCGGTGACGGTCTGCAGGCCGTGCCGCGGGTTGTTGGGGTGGCCGTTGACGTACTTGAAGGCGAACTGCTCACCGTCGCTGGTCGGCATCAGCTCGATCACCCCGGCGGCCGAGTGCGAGGCCAGCCGGGGTGACTTCTCGAACTGGGGCCAGCGCCGGAAGTCGCGCTCCAGGGCGTCGGTCATCCCGGCGATCACGTTCTGCGGGCCGGCCTCGGCCACCCACTGGGCCATGTTGCTCACGCTCACGAAATGCATGCTTCGAATGTAGGTTTCGCCAGCGCAGGCGGACAATCGACGAAGCGGGCGTTCTGCCCGGCCGGATCGCGCAGATCGCCCGGTGTCATCGGGCGGATCGCTGCCCCCAAGCAACGGAGGTACCCGAAGTGGACGCTCTGGACCGCAGCCTGCTGGCCGCGCTGCGCGCCGATGCCCGAGAACCCGCCGCCTCACTGGCCCGGCGCCTGGGAGTGACCCGGGGGACCGTGACCCAGCGGATCGGGCGGCTTCAGAACAGCGGCGTGATCCTGGGTTTCACCGCGCGGGTGCGGGCGGAGTCCGAGGGGGACGTGCGGGCGGTGTCCTTCATCGCGATCGAGGGCCGCTCCGCCGCCTCGGTGATCGACCGGCTGCGCGGGCTGCCCCAGATCACCTCGCTGCACACCACCAACGGGGCCTGGGACCTGGTCGCCGACATCAGGGCCGCGTCCCTGGCGGAGTTCGACGCGGTGCTCGGGCGGATCCGCGCCGTGGAGGGCGTGCTGAACTCCGAGACCAGCCTGCTGCTGTCCTCGCTGCAGATGTGAGGGCGCTTTTCGTGCCGGCAACACAACCGCGCCGGATTCTTTGCCTTCCCGGCACATTGTCCGGCAATGGCCTGCTTCCTAGCCTCGGAACATGCTCCCGCGGCGGTTCGGGTCGCAGATCGGGTCCCTATCGGATGTTACGAGTCGGAGGACGACGGCAATGAGCAGGAAACACTCCCAGGCGGGCGCGGTGGCTGCCACTTCCGCGCTCGTTGCGGTCACCCTCGCGGCCTGCGGTGGCGCCGAGCCCTCGGAATCGGGCACCGGCAAGCCGGTCTCCGGCGGCGCGTTCAACGTGGCTCTCAACGACGACCCGGGCAGCCTCTCCCCGCTGAGCGGCGTCTCGCTGGTCCAGCGCGCCCTGGTGCCCTACGCGTACGAGTCGCTGGTCTACACCACGGCCGAGGGGGAGTTCCTGCCCTGGCTGGCCGAGAGCTGGGAAGAGACCCCCACCTCGATCACGTACACCCTCAAGGAGGGCGTGACCTGTTCGGACGGAAGCGCATTCAGCGCCGAGACGGCCGCCGCGAACATCACCTACCAGGCGGACGAGAAGAACGGCACCTTCTGGCACGGCTCGAACATCACCGCCGAGATGTCCGCGAAGGCCGAGGGCAACCAGCTAACCGTCACCAGCAAGAGCCGTAACCCGTTCCTGCTGGCCTCGACCGGCGCGGTGGAGATGGTCTGCCAGAAGGGCCTGGACGACCCGGACTCGCTCAAGGACGCCACCGACGGCACCGCGCTGTTCGCCCTCACCTCGGCCAAGGCCGGCAGCGAGTACACCTACACCAAGCGCGACGACTACACCTGGGGCCCGTCCGGGGTCACCAGCGACACTGAGGGCCTGCCCGACACGGTGGTCGGCAAGGTGGTCACCGACGAGTCCACCGCCGCCAACCTGCTGCTGTCCGGCGGCCTGAACGCCGCAGGGGTGGCCGGGTCCGACCGCGACCGGCTCGAGGCGGCCGGCACCGCGTACAAGGGCACCCCCAACCCGATCGGCGAGATGCTCTTCAACGAGCGCTCCGACCGTCCCACCGCCGACGTGCGGGTGCGCCAGGCCCTGACCCTGGCCCTGAACCGCGAGGCGGTCGGCGACATCGTCACCAACGGGCACTACGAGGAAATGAAGTCCCTGGTCAACCAGACGCCGCTGCTGTGCGTGGCCGGTGGCCCGCAGTGGCAGCTGCCGCCGCGGGATACGGCCAAGGCCGGCGCGCTGCTCGACGAGGCCGGGTACCCGGCCGGGGCCGACGGGGTGCGCGCCAAGGACGGCAAGCCGCTGAGCATCCGGTTCCTGTATGACGCGGGCACCCCCAGCCACGCCGCCGCGGCCGAGGAGGTCCAGGCGGAGTGGAAGGAGATCGGCGTGCAGACCGAACTGGTCGCCGAGGACCCGACCGGCTGGTCCACCGACCTTTACCAGACCTACGACTGGGACACCGGCTTCATCCAGATCGCCCCGGGCACGCCGGTGGTCCTGAGCCTGTTCTTCCTCGGCGCCACCTCCGAGGACGGCGGCTACAACTTCATGGCGGTCGAGAACCCGGAGTACAACGCCCTGGCCGAGAAGGCGTTCACCGCCGAGGACGCCGAGAGCGCCTGCGCGATCTGGCAGCAGGCCGAGACCGAGCTCGTCGAGCGGGCCGACGTGTACCCGCTGGCCCAGACCACCACGCCGATCTTCTTCAGCGGGGCCACCGCCGAGGTCGCCGGATCGATCCAGCCCACCAGCATCCGGATGCTGGGCTGAGGCCGGTGACGACAGCCCCCGCACTGGCCGCGGCCGTCGGCTCACCCCGGCTGGTCTTCGTTCTGCAGCGCCTGGGCCGGGCCGTGATCTCCCTGGCGGTGGTGCTGGTCTCGGTGTTCTTCATGGTCCAGTTCGTGCCCGGCGACCCGGTCCGGGCGGCCCTGGGGCCCACCGCCCCCCTCGCCACGGTGAACGCCCTGCGCGAGCAGCTGGGCGTGGACCTGCCGCTGGGCACCCAGTTCAGCAACTACCTGAGCGGGTTGCTGCACGGGGACCTGGGCACCTCGGTCACCGCGCAGCGCCCGGTCACCGGGATGCTCTCGGAGCGGTTGCCGACCACCCTGACCCTGGCGGTCGTCGCGTTCCTGGTGGCCGTGGTCGGCGCCTTCCCGCTCGGGGTGGCCACGGCCGTCTCGGCTCGCTCGGGCCGCCATCGTCTCCTGGACCTGGGCGTCTCCGGGGTGCTGGGGGTGCTGGTGGCGGTGCCGAACTTCCTGCTCGCCGTCCTGCTGATCGCCACGCTGAGCATCGGGCTGGGGGCCTTTCCACCGGCCGGCTGGGGCACTCCGTCCGAGGCGGTGCTGCCGGTCCTGGCCCTGGCTGCCGGGCCGATGGCGTACCTGGCCCGGATCGTGCATGTCGAGATGCTGCGGGTGCTGGAGACGCCCTACCTGACCACCGCCCGCAGCAAGCGGCTACCGGGCCGGCTGCTGTACCTCAGGCACGCCCTGCCGAACATCGTGGCGGCCGCGCTGACCGCCGGCGGGGTCGTGCTGGTCGGCCTGGTCGCCGGAACCGTCCTGGTCGAGACGGTCTTCACGGTGCCCGGGATCGGCTCGATGATCGTCTCCTCGATCACCGCCAAGGACTACCCGCTGATCCAGGGGGTGGTGCTGGTGTACGCGCTGCTGGTGCTGGGGGCCAACCTGGTCATCGACCTGGCGCTGGCGATCCTCGACCCCCGTTCGGCCATTGCGGAGGCCTGAGATGAGACGTGTTTCCCCCCAGGCGGTCGCCGTCGTGGCCGGGCTCGTGGTGGTGGCCGGCGCCGCGGTGCTGGGCCCGACGCTGTTCGGTGATGCCGCCGAGGCCCGCGACCTGACCAACCGGCAGGCCGAGGCCAGTGCCGCGCACCCGTTCGGCACCGACGACCTCGGGCGGGACCTGTTCGCCCGGGTCGTGGTCGCCACCCGGCTCTCGCTCCTACTCACCCTGGGTGCGGTCGGTATCTCGGTGGCCGGAGGCGTGGTGCTGGGCGTGACCGCCGCCGTGCTGCCCCGGATCCCGCGCCGGCTCCTGACCGGCCTGATCGACATCCTGCTGTCCTTCCCCTGGCTGCTGCTGGCCCTGTTCTTCTCGGTGATCTGGGGCGCCACCTCCACCGGGGCCATGCTGGCCATCGGGTTCGCCGGGATCCCGGTGTTCGCCCGCCTGATCTACACCCTGGCCGCATCCGTCGCCAACACCGACTACGTGCGCACGGCAGGACTTCTGGGCAGTTCACCGCTGCGCACGTCGGTACGCCACGTGCTGCCGAACATCATGCCGCCGCTGGTGGTGAACGTCGCCGCGCACGCCTCGGTCACCCTGCTGTCGTTCGCGGCGCTGAGCTTCCTGGGCCTGGGAGTGCAGGCCCCGGAGTACGACTGGGGCCGTCTGCTCAACGCCGGGGCCAAGGACATCTACCGCGAGCCGATGGCCGCCATCGGTCCCGGGATCGCGATCGTCCTCACCGGCGTCCTCTTCTCCTTGCTGGGCGAACTGCTCAGCGAGGACCGGCGGCCGGTGGTCCGGGCGGTCCGGGAGACCGAAGAACCGGCCGAGACGGACAGCGGCGAGGCCGTGGTGGACGTCCAGAACCTGCGGGTCTCCTTCCGCACCGACGACGGCTCGCTGGTCGAACGGGTCCACGGGATCGACCTGAGGATCGCTCCCGGTGAGGTGGTCGGGGTCGTGGGTGAGTCCGGCTCGGGCAAGTCGGTCACCGCGATGGCGATCGCCGGCCTGCTCGGCCCCGAGGCCCAGGTCGAGTGCCGGCGCCTGGCCTTTCGCGGGATCGACCTGCGTGGGCGGCTGTCGGCCGCGCAGCGCCGCCAGCTGGGCCTGGAGCAGGCGATGATCTTCCAGGACCCGCTGTCCTCGCTGAACCCGGCCCTGACCGTGGGGCGCCAGCTCACCGAGGTCAGCCAGGTGCACGCCGGGCTGAGCCGGGGCGCGGCGCTGGAGAAGGCGGTGGCGGCCCTGGATCTGGTGCGCATCCCGGACCCGGCCCGACGGATCCGGCAGTTGCCGCACGAGTTCTCCGGCGGCATGCGCCAGCGCGCGATGATCGCGATGGGCCTGATGGGCACACCGCGGCTGCTGATCGCCGACGAGCCGACCACCGCGCTGGACGTCACCGTGCAGCGGCAGGTGCTGCGGGCCCTGCACGACGCCCGCGAGCGCACCGGCGCCGCTATCCTGCTCATCTCCCACGACATCGCGCTGGTCAGCGGGTTCTGCGACCGGATCGTGGTGATGCGCGACGGGGTGGTGGTGGAGCAACTGGCGGCCTCGGACCTGGACCAGGCCGAGCACCCCTACACGCGCGGGCTGATCGCCTGTGTCCCCGGCATGAACACCGACCGTTCGCGCCCGCTGCCGGTGATCGGGGTCGCGGCCGACGAGGAGGTGCCGGTATGAGTGAGCTGGTCTTCGACCGGGTGAGTGTGCGTTTCGGCGCCCACACCGCAGTGGACGAGGCGAGTCTGGTGGTGCGCTCGGGCACCACTCTGGGTCTGGTGGGGGAGTCCGGCTCGGGCAAGTCCACGGTGGCCCGGGTGGCCGTGGGACTGGAGAAGGCGGCCGGGGGCAGCGTGCGCCTGGACGGTGCTGTGCTCGAGCGGCGCAACCGGCGCAGCGTCCAGATGGTCTTCCAGGACCCGCTCGCGGCCCTGGACCCGCGGATGCCGGTGGGCACCTCGGTCGCCGAGGGCCTGCTGGCCACCGGACGGCGCTGGTCCGGTGCCGAACGCCGGGCCCGGGTGCAGGAACTGCTGGAGCTGGTGCACATCGACCCGTCCCGGGCG
Source organism: Kineosporia babensis (assembly GCF_021129305.1). Classification (GTDB taxonomy): domain Bacteria; phylum Actinomycetota; class Actinomycetes; order Actinomycetales; family Kineosporiaceae; genus Kineosporia; species Kineosporia babensis. The sequence continues at coordinate 17,415 of NZ_JAJOMB010000018.1, forward strand.
GGTGAGCGCCCGGCCCGCTTCTCCGGCGGGCAGCGTCAGCGGATCACCATCGCCCGGGCCCTGGCGGCCCAGCCGGCCGTGCTGATCGCCGACGAGATCACCTCGGCCCTGGACGTCAGCGTGCAGGGCGTGGTGCTGAACCTGCTGCGTGAACTGCAGCGCGAGCTCTCGCTGACCATGCTGTTCATCTCGCACAACCTGGCGGTGGTGCGCTACGTCAGCGACGACGTGGCGGTGATGCGCAACGGGCGCATCGTCGAGCACGGCCCCACCGACACCGTTCTGGACGATCCCGCCGACGCGTACACCCGCGAGCTGCTGCGCTCGATACCCGTCATGGGCCGTCCCCTCGACCTGAAGGACGCCTGATGCCCCTGATCACGACCCCCGCCGGGGTGGAGGTCTACTACGAGACCGCCGGCGATCCGTCGGCCGAGCCGTTGGTGCTCCTGCACGGCGGCGGCGCCCAGCTGATCGGCTGGTCCGAGGAATTCGTGGCGCTGCTGGTGCAGGCCGGGTTCTTCGTGGTGCGCCCGGACAACCGGGACGTGGGCCTGTCCCAGCAGACCGGTGGGCCGGACGACCTGCTGGCCGACTACGACCTGAACGACATGGCCGACGACGTGCTGGCGCTGCTGGACCACCTGGGCATCGAGCGGGCCCATCTGACCGGGATGTCGATGGGCGGGTTCATCGCCCAGCTGATCGCGATCGCAAAGCCCGAGCGGGTGGCCAGTCTCGGCCTGATGTCCACGACCCCCTGCAGCGACGCGGAGTTCCTGGTCGGCGAGCCCGGTGACGGGCAACCGGTCACCCAGGCCCCGGAACTGCTCGAGCACGACGCGTACGTGCAGATGTTCGTCCGTGGGCAGCAGGGCCTGCAGTCGCCCGGTTTCCCCTTCGACGAACAGGAGTCGGCCGCGCTGGCGAAGCGCTACTACGAGCGCATCTACCGCCCGGACGGGCTGGTGCGGCAGTGGAACGCCATGCTGCGTGGCCCGTTGGACCGCCGGGAGCAGCTGCGCGGGCTGGAGGTGCCGGCCGTCGTCATCCACGGCCGGCGCGACCAGCTGCTGAACCACCGCGCAGCCACGGAGTTCGCCGAGCTGTTGCCCCAGGCCGAGATCCACCTGTACGCGCAGATGGGCCACGACGTGCCCCGGGAACTGTGGCCCGAGTTCGTCACCGTGCTGGCGCGCACCGCCGGGCTGGCCTCAGCGCCGGGCGGCGCCCAGTAGCCGCACCCGGCAGGCCAGTTCGAGGGCGAAGCGGGTGTCCGGGTCGTCGAGGTCGAGCTGCAGCGTTTCGCGCACTCGCTTGAGCCGGTAGCCCACGGCGTTGGGATGCAGGTTCAGCTCCTTTCCGGCGTGCGCGAGCGAGTTGCGGTGCGAGAGGTACGACAGCAGCGTCACAACGGCGGTGTGCGCCCGCTCGGGGCCCTGCGCGTCCAGCGGGTGCAGGATGTCGGCCAGCAGGCTGCGGCTGGTGGGTGAGGCGTACACGTCGAGCAGCACCCGCCGCAGCCCGGTCACGTCGGTCAGCTCGACGCTGCCCAGACGTCCGGCGGCGATGGCGGTTTCGGCGGCGATCCGGGCCTCGGCCGCGGAGGAGCGCAGACCGCCGGCGCCGAGCTGGGGTGTGCCCAGCCCCAGGGTGTAGGCCCACTGCGGCCCGGCCAGGCCCTGCGCGTAGGCCTGCACCCGTTCGGCCACTTCCCGCAGGCGGCGCTGGTGGTCGCCTGCGCCGTGTTCCTCGGTGCTCACCAGGATCAGGTCGTCCTGGACGAAGGCCACGTGCCACATCTCCTCCCGGCCCTCGACCAGCTGCAGGGTGAACAGTTCCAGGGCCGGCTGCACGCTGCGCGGGGCCCGGGCCTGCGGTACCGAGAGCCCGGTCGGGGTCAGCCAGGCGGCGGCGTGCGAGAGCTGCAGCGGCAGGCCGAGCCGGGCCGCCGGTCCGACAAAGCCCTCTACCCGCGATGACTCGGCCAGGATCAGCTCGACGATCAGGTCGGCCCGGGACTGGGTGGGCGCGAACCGGTCGCTGATCTGGCGCTGGGCGGCCCGGGACATCAGCGAGGCCACCACCGGCCGGGCCACCGCGACGGCCGGGTCGTCGGCCGATCCCGCCAGCCGGCCGATCGGCACCTCGCCCACACAGACCGCATCGGTGGCCGACCACAGCACGTCGGTGTCGGCGACCAGGGCCATCTCGGCGCCCAGGGCCCGGTTGGCGGCCGCCAGAATGTCTTCTGGCCCACCACTGCGGGCCGCCTCCGAGGCTTTCTCGATGCCGTGTGCAGCACGGGTGATGGCCTCGGACGCACCCGCCGAGAGCATCCGGTCCACGGAAAGCGCCAGCTGGGCCGACTTCGCGCCGGGCGCAGCGAAAACCGTTACCCCACTGCGTTCGGCCAGCACCCGGGCGGTCGCGGGCAGGCCCAGATCGGTGGTGAAGACGATCCCCGCCAGCTCACGGGCCCCGGCCTGGCGCACGGCCACGTCCAGCCGGTACGGCGCCGGGGGAGTGTCTCCGGGAACGATCACCAAAGTCCCGGCGGCGACAGTGCTCAGCTGCTCCAGCGACGCCACCTCGACCCGCGCAACGGCGCGGTCCTGCGCCGGCCCGCCGCGCAGCTGCAGTCCCAGTCGTTCGGCCTGTCCCTGAAGGTCGGCAATGGTCACTTGTGCCATCGCCACAGTATGACCAGATTCTCTGAGCCCCCGGACCATAGGGGAGCCCGGGCGGGGTTTCTATGGTGATGCCCATGGCTCATACATCCCCCGCCGCTGCGCCGGGCGCGTTCGTCGCCGCCTCGGACGTCGCGGCCCTGGCCGCCGGCGCGGCCGTCTTCGGTACCGGTGGCGGCGGTGCGGTGCACACCTCCCAGGTCGTGGCCGAGCAGGCGCTGCAGGAGCACGGCCCGGTCCCGCTGGTGACGGTCGACGATTTGGGCCCGGACGACCTGGTGATGCTGATGTCCGGCATCGGCGCCCCCACCGTGGGGATCGAGATGCTCTCTTCCCGGCACCAGATCGACCTGCTGGTGCGCGAGGCGCAGATCGCCGCCGGCCGCCCGATCACCACCCTGATGGCCGCCGAGATCGGGGGCAGCAACGGGGTCGGCCCGGTCGGCTGGGCGGCCCGCCTCGGCCTGAAACTGCTGGACGCCGACGGGATGGGCCGCGCGTTCCCGAGCGCGGCCATGGTCTCGATGAACGTGGCCGAGTTGCCCTGCGACTTCGCCATCCTCAGCGACGTGGTCGGCAACGTCTCGGTGATCAAGACCATCGACCTGCACTGGCTGGAGCGCCACGCCCGGGCCCTGACCGTGGCCAGCGGCTCGATCTGCCTGGGCGCGCACTACCCGATGACCGCCGAGACCGCCCGCGGCGCAGTGGTCGAGGGCACCGTCAGCGCGGCGATCCGGGTCGGGCACGCCCTGCTGTCCGCGGCCGACCCGGTCCAGGCGGTGGCGGCCGAGCTGAACGGGGCGATCCTGCTCACCGGCAAGATCACCGACCTGGACCGGCGCACCGAGGACGGCTTCGCGCGGGGCTCGGTGACGATCGCCGGGACCGGCGCCGACCGGGGACGCCTGCAGCGCCTGGAACTTCAGAACGAGAACCTGGTCGTGCTGGAGGACGGTGAGGTTCTGGTCAGCGTGCCGGACAACGTGACCATCATCGACGCCGAGACCGGCCAGGCGATCAGCACCGAGATGCTGCGCTACGGGCAGCGGGTCGCGGTGCTCGCCTGGGCCTGCGACCCGATCTGGCGCACCCCGCGCGGTTTGGAACTGGCCGGCCCGGCCGCCTTCGGCTACGACCTCGACTACGTGCCCTTCAAGGAGATCAACCGATGAGCCGCGATCTGTCCCTGGGCGTCGACGTCGGCGGCACCAACACCGACGCCGTCGTCATCGACGCCGACGGCCAGGTCCTGGCCTCGACGAAACAACCCACCAGCGAGGACGTCACCACTGGCATCCGCGCCGCCATCTCCGCGGTCCTCACCCAACTGGGGGACGCCCGTCCTCAGGTTTCGCGGGTCATGCTGGGTACCACTCATGCCACGAATGCGATCGTGGCCCGGCGGGATCTGGACCGGGTCGCGGCGATCCGGCTGGGCGCTCCGGCTGCCACCGAGTACCCGCCACTGCTGGGCTGGCCGCCCGCCCTGGCGCAGAAGGTCCTGGCCGGCTCGGCCATGCTGGGCGGTGGCCACATGGTCGACGGCACTCCGATCACCCCGCTCGACCGCGACGGCATCCGCCGATTCCTCGACCAGACAGAGGATTTCGACGCTGTGTCGGTCACCGGGATCTTCAGCCCGTCCGGACCGGAGCAGGAACTGGAGGTGGCCGACCTGATCCGGGCCCACCTCGGCGCCGACGCCCGGGTCTTCCTCAGCCAGGACATCGGCCCCACCGGCCTGCTGGAACGCGAGAACGCCACCGTCCTGAACGCGGCCCTGTACAGCGTGGCCCGCTCGGTCACCGAGGCCCTGGTCACCGTCGTCACCGAGGAAGGGCTCGAGGCCGCCACCTTCTTCGCCCAGAACGACGGCACCCTGATGTCCCTGGACCACGCCGCCCTCTACCCGGTGCTCACCATCGGCTCCGGCCCGGCCAACTCGATCCGGGGCGCCGCCCACCTTTCCGGGGCCGAGCACGCCATCGTGGTCGACGTCGGCGGTACTACTTCCGATCTCGGCGTGGTGGTCAACGGTTTCCCGCGCGAGTCCACCCTGCCGCGCGAGATCGGCGGTGTGCGAACCAACTTCCGGATGCCGGACATCCTCAGCCTCGGCATCGGCGGCGGCACCATCGTCGACCTGGTCACCGGCGCGGTCGGCCCCGGCTCGGTCGGCCACCGAATCACCACCGAAGCCCTGCTCTTCGGCGGACCCACGGCCACCCTCACCGACGCCGCGGCCCTCAAGAGCACACCGGTCGAAGGACGCTCGCTGCCGGATCTGCCGGGCAGCACCGGCCGGATGCTGAGCGCCGCGCTCGAGGAAGCCCGGCGCCGGCTCGAAGACGCGGTGGAACGGCTCTCCCTCGGACGTGCCGACCTGCCCCTGGTCGTGGTGGGCGGAGGTGGCTTCCTGGTCCCCGACCAGGTGCCCGGCGCCGGGCCCGTGCTGCGTCCCGGAAACGGTGACGTGGCCAACGCCGTGGGTGCGGCAATCTCCCTGGCCGGGGGCCGGGCCGACCAGATCAGCAGCCTCGACGAACGAGAAGCCGCGATCCAGGCCGCCTCGGAAGCGGCCGTGGCCAAGGCCATTCATGCCGGCGCCGACCCGCTGCAGGTCACGGTCGTCGACATCCTCGAGACCCCGGTGACCTACACCGACCGGCCCACGGTCAAGGTCTCGGTCAAGGCGGCCGGCCCCTTGGCCCGGCTCGGCGAGCGGATGAACGCATGAACGAGTTGGTCGCCCTACGCCGGGCCCTGCACCAGGAACCAGAGGTCGGCCTGCACCTGCCCAGGACCCAGGCCACTTTGCTGCAGGCCCTGGACGGGCTTGGTCTGGAGATCACCACCGGCAGCGGCCTGACCTCGATCACGGCCGTACTGCGGGGCGGCCGGCCCGGGCCGGTGGTGCTTCTGCGCTCGGACATGGACGGCCTGCCGGTCACCGAGGCCAGCGGCCTGGACTACGCCTCCACCAATGGGGCAATGCATGCCTGCGGCCACGACCTGCACATGGCCGGGCTGGTCGGAGCGGCGCGGCTTCTGGCCGCCCGCCGCGAAGAACTGCCCGGCACCGTCGTCTTCATGTTCCAGCCGGGGGAGGAGGGCTACGCCGGTGGCCGCCTGATGATCGAGGAAGGTGTCCTCGACGCCGCCGGACAGCGACCCGTCGCCGCCTACGCCGTGCACGTCGACTGCCTGACCCCGGCCGGTCAGGCCGTCACCCGGCTGGGACCGATCATGGCCAGCGTCGGCACCTTACGGCTGCGCGTACGCGGCACCGGCGGTCACGCCGCCTACCCCCACCACGCCACCGATCCGGTTCCGGCCGCCGCTCAGATAATCCTGGCAGTGCAGACTTTCGCCGCCCGCCGCGTTCCGGTCACCGACCCAGCAGTGATCTCGGTGACCCGGATGACCACCGACTCGGCCGCGGGCAACGTGCTGGCCTCCTCAGTCGAACTGGAGGCGAACATCCGCACGCTTTCCCGCGAAACCCTCGCCCTCGTCCGTAATCAACTACCAGCGCTGCTCACCGCGGTGGGGGAGGCCCACGGATGCACGGTCGAGTCCGAATTCATCGACTCCTACCCGGTGACCGTGAACGACCCGGACGAGACCACCCGCGTCCTCGATCTTCTCGACGAGCTGTACGGCAAGAACGTGGTGCGGCTGCCGTTCCCGGGAATGGCCTCGGAAGATTTCGCCTACGTGCTGGAGGAAGTACCGGGAACACTGGTCTTCCTCGGGGCCGGTTCCCCGGATGCGGAGAGCGGGCCGATGCACTCCGAGCGGGCGCTCTTCGACGACTCACGGCTCGATGAGCACGCGGCGCTGCTGGTGGAGCTGGCCTGGCGGCGCCTGCAGGCGAGGGGCTGATCGCCCTCACCCGGCAGCCAGCCTGCGCAGACCGATATGGGACGGGGTACCCGGCTCGGCGGTCAGGGTCACCAGTTGCTGGTCCGGCTCGAAGGCGCTGACCAGGTTCGACCACTGCAAGGACAGATCACCGACGACCGGGTGCCGGAACAGCTTGGTGCCCACGCTGTGCGCGGCCACCCCGTGATCGGCCCACCAGCGCCGGAAGTTCGCATCCACGGGGGAGAGCCGGGCGATCAGGTCGGCCAGCCGCGGGTCGTCCGGTCGTCGGGCCGCCTCCATCCGCACCTGCTCCACGCAGCCGCGGGTCATGTCTTCCCAGTCCACGTAGAGCTTCCGGAAGTACGGCTCACGCAGCAGGAGCCACAGAAAGTTGCGCTCCGAGGGCGGATACCGGCCGAAGTCCAGATACAGCGCGGCGGCCAGCGGATTCCAGCCCAGGATGGTGGTGTAGGACCCGAGGACGATGGCGGGAACGTAGGTGAAGTCGTCCAGCAGACGCTGCAGTTCCGGCTGGACCTTCTGTTCCTGCGCCGACGCCCGGCCGGTCTCCTTGCCCGCCAGCTCGAACAGATACCGGCGCTCGTCGTCGTTCAGGTGCAGCACCTGCGCCAGCGCGGCAAGCACCGGCTCCGAGGCCCGCCGTCGCCCCTGCTCCAGACGGGCGTAGAAGTCGGGGCTGATCGAGGCCAGTTGTGCGACCTCTTCGCGGCGCAGCCCGTTGACCCGGCGCCGTCCGCCCGGCAGGGGCAGTCCGGCCGCGACCGGATCCAGGCCCTGGCGCCGGGCCCGCAGAAAGTCGCCCAGTTCGTTCACCGCTCCATCCTGGGACAACTCTGGCCCCTTTTGCGCGTCGAGCCGGTGCGCGAGCCTGTCGGGCATGAAGACCAGCGTCACGTTCACCGGGAGCGGCCTGCGGATGGCAGGCATCCTGTTCACCCCGGAGCAGCCCATCGCCACCCCGATGCCGGCGATCGTCATCGGCCACCCGGGCGGAGGCGTCAAGGAGCAGTCGCCCAGCATCTACGCCGAACGCCTGGCCCGTGCGGGCTTCGCCGCGTTCGTGTTCGACGCCGCCTACCAGGGCGAGAGCGAGGGAGAACCCCGTTCCCTGGAGAACCCGTTCCAGCGGGCCGAAGACGTCAAGAACGCCGTGAGCTACCTGAGCACCCGTGAGGACATCGACCCCGAGCGGATCGGCGCCCTCGGCATCTGTGCCTCCGGCGGATACGTCTCCTACGCCGTGCAGACCGACCTACGGGTGAAAGCGGTGGCCACGGTCAGCGGCACGGACATGGGCGTGGTGATGCGCGACGGGATCGGCGACACCCAGACCCCGCAGCAGCGGCAGGCCCTGCTGCGACAGGCGAACGCCGCGCGCACGGCCGAAGCCCGCGACGGCAAGGTGGTGCGTCAGGAATGGGTGCCGCACGAGCTGCCCGAAGGCGCACCGCAGGACCTACAGGAGGTCTTTGACTTCTACCGCACGCCGCGGGGCTTTCACCCGCGCGCGATCCAGCCCTGGCCGGTGCGCAACCTGGACCAGATGGTGCAGTACGACTCCTGGGCCCTGATCCGGCTGATCGCCCCGCGGCCGCTGCTGATGATCATCGGCTCGGAGGCCCACACCGGCTACCTGAGCCGGCGCGCGATCGAGATGGCGGGTGAGCCCAAGGAGTTGTTCGTGATCGACGGAGCGACCCACTACAGCCTCTACGACCAGGACGAGCACGTCACCCCAGCGGTGGCGCGGATGGTCGAGTTCTTCAGCAAGAACCTCTGACCGTGGCCATGGCAGCTCAGGCCGGGGTCAGGTAGGCGGTGGTGGCCTTCGCCCCGCTCGCGATCAGCTCCTTCTTCTGCTCCGGGGTGATCGTGAAGTCGAGGGTGCTGATGCCCAGGACGTCGATGAACACGGTGCGCTTGACGTCGGCCGGGGTGGCCATCAGATAGTCGAACTGGGCTCGTTTTTCGGTCTCGTAGAGCGCCTCCACGAAACCGGTGCGGCTGGTGATCGCCGGGCCCGGCGCCGGGTCGGGCAGGCCGAGGTGGAAGCCCAGGGTGGCGCTCGGATCGGTGGCGTCGAACATTTCGAGGGGGTAGTTCCAGACCGTGCCGCCGTCGACGAGGAGCTTGCCGGGCAACTGGCTGTCGGTGACCGGAATGAAGGCCAGGGCGATCGACATCGACATCCGCACGCCCCGGGACACTTTCAGGTTCGGGTACGTCTCATGGGAAAGCGTCACCCGTTCCCGGCTCACCAGGTCGCACGTGACGATGCGCAGGTCCTTGCCGGTGCTCCGGTACAGCTCGGCGAACGTCGGGTCACCGGACAGGTGGGTCTGCATCCACTTCTCGAAACGATCGCCCGTGTACCAGCCGTAGTGTTCCAGAAGATGCTCGATACCAACGGGTTTGGAGGTCGGGTCCTCGAAGGTGGTGAAGTCGAGGTCCATGAACAGGGTCTGCATCTCGTCGGGGGTGTACCCGGCCGCCACGAGAGAGGCGGTGATCGCGCCGGCCGAGGTGCCGGCGACGGCGTCGATACCGGAGAGGATGTTCTGTTCGGCGAGGACCTGGAGAGCGCCGACGTAGGCGACTCCCTTGACCCCGCCGCCCGAGAAGACCAGGTTCGAGTACGTCATGATCGCCCTTTTCCGCAAGAAGGGGAAACTCGGAGCGCTCACGCTAGGGCCTGGCCGCCGGCTTCTGCGGCGGCGGCCGCGGCCCGGTCACCAGGTCCGCAGTTCCGGCACAAACGGTCTTCAATCGGTCAAAAGGCTCTAGGTCGGGTGGGCGCCCGTGATCTCGGTGTCGCGGGCCGGTTTGGGCCGTCCGAGGTAGTAGCCCTGGGCCAGTTCGCAGCCGATCCGGGCGAGCCGGTCGAGCTGTTCCTGGGTTTCGACACCCTCGGCGACCACGTCCAGGTTGAACGCGTGCGCGGCAGTGATCATCAGCTGGACCAGGGCCTGGGTGGCGGGGTCCTCGGAGCGCAGGAAGCTCTGGTCGATCTTCAGAGTGTCGACCTGAAGCTTCTGCAGCTGACCGATACTGGTGTACCCGGTACCGAAATCGTCCAGGCTGACGGTAACCCCCAACGTCCTCAGATCTCGCAGGTGGGCGTCGGCGGTGGGCTCGTCCAGCAGCACGGTCTCGGTGATCTCGAGAACAAGACGTCCTGCCTCGAGGCCGCTTTCGTGCAGGGCGTGGCGCACCTCGTCGACCAGCGACTTCGAGGCCAGGTGCCGGGCCGAGATGTTCACGGCCATGGTGACGTCGCTGTGCCCCTCCGGGTCCTGCCTGGTCCATTCGGCCAGCTGGTGGGTGGCGCGGCCCATCACCCAGCGGCCGATCTCGCAGATCAGCAGGCTTTCTTCGGCGGTGGGGATGAATTCGTTGGGTGGGACCATGCCGCGTTCGGGGTGGCGCCAGCGGATCAGGGCCTCGTAGGAGCGCAGTTTGCCGGTGGCCACGCTCATCACCGGCTGGTAGTGCAACTCGAACTCGTCGCTGGCCAGGCCGGTGCGGATGTCGTGCTCGAGCTTGGCCCGCGCCTCCAGCTCCAGGCGCAGAGCCTGGTCGAAGATCTCGGCGCGACCGCGGCCGTTGCTCTTGGCCCGGTAGGCGGCCAGATCGGCGTCCTGCAGGAGCTTTTCGGCGTTGGTCTGGCCGTCGCGGGCCAGGGCGATCCCGACGCTGGCTCCAACGGAGGTCTTGCCGGCGGCGGTCATGATCGGGTCGCTGACCGAGGTCACCAGGCGTTCGGCGATGTCCATCAGCTCGGCCGGTGAGGGCACCGGGTCGATCAGCACCACGAACTCGTCGCCGCCTTGCCGGCCCAGGATGTCGCCGGCCCGCAGCACGCTCTTCATCCGCTCGGCCGTGGTCCGCAGCACCTCGTCCCCGGCGGCGTGCCCGAGCTGGTCGTTGACCCGTTTGAAGAAGTCCAGGTCGACGAACAGCAGAGCGACCTCGTGACCGGCGCGGTTGGCCCGGTGCATCTGGGCCTCGATCATCTCCATCAGATAGGCGCGGTTGGGCAGGTCGGTGAGGGGATCGTGCGCGGCCTGGTGGGCGAGGTCCTCGCGGTAGGCGTCGCGTTGCCGGGTGGAGGCCACCAGCTCGCGGACCGCCAGCCACATCCGGGCCGGGACGAGGACCGAGAGCAGGCTGGAGGCGATGACCAGGGGGAGATGGTCGAACTCCCGGTGGTTGATGTAGTCGAAGAGCAGCACCGCGGGGATCACCAGCAGGGCCGCGTACAGGCCCAGCAGCCGGGACGGCGACAGCGAGCCCATCTCTTCGGGGCGCACGGTGGGACCGGGAGCGCGGGCGGTGCGCAGTCCGGCCCCGGTCCAGCCGATGTACATGACCAGGTAGGACGACCAGAAGGCGCGGTCCTGCACCCCGGGTGACCCGTTGATCAGCCCGAACAAGGTGTCGCCGAGCAGCAGACCGCAGACGCTGAGCATCAGCCAGCCACCGGTCCAGGAGTCGATGACCGGGACTGGGCTGGTGACGATCCAGACCGCCAGCCCCAGCAGGACCATGTTCATCACCGCGTAGGAGATGGTGACGAACGAAGTCAGACCGTCGGCGCCCTTGATGCCGTCACCCAGGGCCAGCCAGAGCACCAGCCCGCCGGCGACGGTGACGACGGCGGTGTCCAGGAAGCCGCTGATCTTCCGGGGGCGTTCGCGCTGCAGCAGCAGGAAACCGGCAGCAAGGACGAGATATCCGACGAGGTAGACCACATCGGATGCGGCGGGGAACGGCCGCGGTGTGTCGGTGAAGGAGTAGGACCCTTGCAGGAGATCGGCGGCGAAGACCAGGGCGGTGCCGAAAGCGAACACTCGCCAGAAACTGCGCCGCTGAGGATCCCGCCGCGCACCTAGAGACAGGGCGACGAGCGCGCTGAAGCCGATCAGCCCGTCGGTGATGTTGCGCCCCACGCCCTCCGGAACCAGCCAGTAAGCCGTTATGAGTACCGCGAGGCCGACCGCCCACCGCCGTTCCAGACCGCTCCCCATGGCGAAGGCTTCGGAGCCGCCGGTCACTGGGTGAAGTCTGCGCTCACGCCCTCACTCCGCCGGGCGTGCGGCATCCCGAGGTCAGTGACGCACGGTGAAGAACGGCCTAAGATCCAGTTTGTGCGTTTCCAGGTGTTGGGTCCATTGCGCGGCTTCCTCGACGAGGCCGAGCTGCACCTCGGACCCCCGAAACAGCGCACGCTGCTCGCATTGATGCTGGTCAGGGCCGGGCAGCCGGTTTCTTTGCCGGAAATCGTCGACCTGATCTGGGGCGAGGACCCGCCCGACACCGTGGTGAACGTGATCCACCGGCACGTCGCGGCGGTGCGGCGGACGCTGGAGCCCGGGCTCCCTGCTCGTACTCAGTCGCGCTGGGTGACCAGAGTGGCTGCTGGTTACCGCCTCGATCTGCCCCCCGACACCCTGGATCTGACCGATTTCCGGGCACTGGTGCAGCAGACCGAGGACGCGCCCGCTCCGCAGGCCGCCCGGCTGCTGGTGCAGGCGCTGTCGATGTGGCACGGCCCGGTGGTGGCGGACCTGACCCCCGAGGCCCGCGAGCACCCGGCGTTCGTAGCCGTCGAAGCCGAGTACCTGGCCGCGATCCGCCGCGCCGCCGATCTCGCTCAGGGAGCCGGAACGGCGGTGGCCGGCGATCTGCTGCCCATCCTGCGCCAGGCCGCCGCCCGGCATCCGCTGGACGAGGCGGTTCAGGCCCGCCTGATGTTGCTGCTCGGGGTATTGGGGCGCACGGCCGAGGCGATGGACCTTTTCGAGGTACTGCGCTCGCGGCTGGGTACGGAGTTGGGCCTGACCCCCGGGCCGGAACTGCGTGCCGCGCAACGCACCCTCGCAGAGACCATGGCCGCTACGGGCGAGCTCCCGGTCGGTACCCCGACGCCTACCGCAGCCCCCGCACCCGACGTGACCACACCGTCCGTTGCTCCTCCTCTTCCCAGCCCTTCAGCTGAACAGCCCAAGATCCAAGCAACGGACGGGACGCTCGCCTGGGTGCGTCCCGCCCAGTTACCGGCGGACCTGGCTTGGTTTACGGGACGGCGGCACGAACTCGACGCGGTCACCTCCCTGCTGTCCGAGCCGGACGCGGCGGCAGCCCCACGCCTCGTGGTGATCAGCGGCATGGGCGGGGTAGGCAAGACCACGCTGGCTGTGCACTGGGCGCACCAGGTGGCGGACTACTTCCCCGACGGTCAGCTCTACGTGAACCTCCGCGGATTTCACCCCAGCGGAGCGGTGATGGGCCCGGCCGAGACGCTGCGCTCCTTCCTGGACGCACTCGGTGTACCCCGCGAACGTATCCCTGCCCAATTGGAAGCCCAGGCCGCGCTGTACCGCAGCCTGATGGCCGAACGCCGGATGCTGATCCTGCTGGACAACGCCCGCGACAGCGAACACGTGCGCCACCTGCTGCCCGGCACCACCGGCAGCCTGGTCATCGTCACCAGCCGCAACCAGTTGATCGACCTTGTGGCCACGGAGGGTGCGCGCCCGGTCGGCCTCGACCCGCTCCCGCGCAGCGACGCCTGGCGTTTTCTGGAGACCAGGCTGGGCGCGGACCGCACCGCGCTGGAAAGTGCCGCGGCCGACGAGGTGATCGAGCTGTCCGGCCGGCTGCCCCTGACCCTGGCCCTGGTGTGCGCCCACGTCGCGGTCAACCCGGCCCGATCCCTGGAGAACGTGGCCGCCTCGATCCGTGAGATCGGTGGACTGGACTCCTTCAGTGACTCCTTCAGCGGCGAAACCGCGCCCACCGACGTCCGTTCGGTGTTCTCGTGGTCGTACCACGCGCTCTCCGAACCGGCCGCTCGCCTGTTCCGGCTGTTCGGGCAGCATCCGGGCCCGGACTGCTCACTGGCCGCGGTGCTCAGCCTGGCCGATCGCGCCCGGCCCGAAATCTGGCCCGCGCTGGGCGAACTGCTGCGCGCCAGCCTGATCTACGAAGCCCGCCCGGGCCGGTTCGGCTGCCACGAACTGCTCCGGGCCTACGCCGGGGAACTGGCTGCCGTGCCTGAACACCAGCAGGAGTCCGCCGACGCGCGCGCCCGTCTGCTCGACCACTACCTGCATTCGGCCGATGCCGCGGCCGCCACGCTCACGCCCAGCCGCGACCGCCTGGCCCTGCCCACTCCGGTGACCGGCACCCGTCCCCAATCATTCGGCTCCACCCGAGAAGCCGCCGCCTGGCTGGAAGCCGAACGGCCCGCCCTGGTCGCCGTGATCCGGCAGGACCAGCGCTACGGCAGCGCCCGGCACACCTGGCAGCTGGCCGCCGTGATCGAGAACTACCTGGACCGTGCCGGATCCTGGCAGGTGCAGGTGGGTCTGCAGACCCTGGCCCGGGAAGCAGCCCAGCGCAGCGCCGATCTGCTGGGCACCGCGCACGCCAGCCGCGCCCTCGGGTTCGCCCAGTTCCGGCTGGGTCTGGACCAGGAGGCCACGCGCAGCCTCACGCAGGCGCTGGCCTTGTTCGACCGGCTTGAGGACTCCGGGGGCCGCGCCTACACCCGACGCCAGCTCGCGTTCCAGGCCAACGGCCGCGGCGACCATCGCACCGCACTGGCGCACTACCGGGTGGCGGCCACGCTCTACCGCGAGAGCGGGGACGTCAGTGGGCAGGGCTGGGTGCACAACGAAGTCGGCTGGACCCACATCCTGCTCGGCGAATACGACCAGGCCCTGACCGAATGCCTGGCCTCGATCGACCTGCACCGCGACGTCGGCAACCGCAACGGTGAGGCCGCGGCGCTGGACAGTCTGGGGTTCGCGCTGCATCATCTGGACCGCCCCGACGAGGCCCTGGACTCCTACTACGGGGCGCTGGGCATCTACCGGCAGATCGCCGACCGGTACCTCGAGGCCGACACCCTGGTGCACATCGGCGACTCGCACCTGAAGGCCGGACGTTCGGCCGAAGCGGTGCTGAACTGGGAAGACGCGCTCGAGATCCTGCAGGACATGGGGCATCCGGACGCCGGGGCGGTGCGGGACAAGGTGTCCGCGCTCTCGGTCGGACGTTCGTCGGTGCGCTGGCAGTACTGACCTTGAGGACGTCAGTGGGCGTCAGAAAAGCGTCAGAGATCCGGAACGGGCTTTTCGTACGTTCCTGGTATGACAGCCACGATCAGCGTTCCCGCTCAGTTCGCGCCGCAGGAGTCGAGCGTGCTGCTGGACGCGCTCGTCGTCGAGCACTCGCGGGCCTTGCTGGCCTACACCGAGTCGCTCGTCAATGATCACTACCTGGCCGAGGACATCGTGCAGGAGACCCTGATCCGGGCCTGGCGGCACGCCGGTGGGCTGAACCCGGCCAAGGGGTCGGTGCGCGGCTGGCTGCTGACGGTGGCCCGCAACCTGACGATCGACCGCAGCCGCAGCGCCACTTCGCGGCATGAGCGGGTGGCCTCCGAGGCTTTGCCGGCGGGGGTGCATCCGGACCACGCCGATCTGGTGGTCGACTCCCAGGCCACCGAAGACCTGCTGAGTGAGCTGTCGCCGGAACACCGCGACGTCATTCGGTTCACCTGTCTGTACGGGTTCACCGCCAAAGAGACCGCGCTGATGCTGGGCATTCCGGTGGGCACGGTGAAGTCGCGGCGTCACTATGCGCTCACCGTGCTGCGCCGGCAGGTTACCGCTGATCTCACGCCGGTACGGTCACCTCGAGGTCTAGTACCGGAATCCTGACCTCGCCACCGATCTCGGCGTGCCAGCGCCAGTGCGCACTCATCTCGCCGACCACCAGCCCGGTCCAGCCCGCACCCGCCGAACCGCACAGCTGCACCAGATCAGCCTGCTGCTGCGGGGTGCCCACCACGACCGCGCGCACCGGCTGCCGGCGCGCCGTGGCCCGCACGGTTTCCCCTTCCAGAAGCGGCTGTTCGGGGTTCAGGGAACGCGCGGTGCTCACCCGGTTCAACCCGGCCGGGATCTCGACGTTGCCGGCACTGCCCAGCACGAGCACCGGCGTCCCCGGCTGGACCTGAGCTATCTCGTTCAGCAGGTGCTGGACGACGTCACGAGCCACCGTCGGATCCCCGCCCACCGCGAGAACTCCGTCCAGCCGGCTGAGATCCACGAACACGGCTTCGCTCTCGCCGGCCGTCTCGATCGCTCCCACCCGGACCAAACAGGCCGTGCCGTCACCGTAATTGCGACCGAACGGGGTGCCGGAGGCCCGCCACCGGGTCTCGTCCACGGTGTCCCAGCCGGCCGGTGGCGTGACCGCGACGTTGTCCGAGGTGACCCACACCGTCACCCCGCGGTTGTCCACCCGCAGCGCGTGCACCTGGGGCGGCGTCGGGGCCGTGGCCAGCGTGCCGATCGTGCCGTAGGCGCGGCGGACCGTGTCGGTGTCCGCGGCGAAATGCGTTGTCAGCCACTTTCTCTGCCGGAGCTTACGGCGCCGCTCGGCCGGGGCGGTGAGGCTCTTGAGGAGTTCCGTGAACCGGGCGAACCAGCGGCTCACCCGCCGCCGGGCCACGATCGCGGCGGTGACGAGGGCCAGCAGCACCGATCCGACCACGGCGAGGACGGCGGCGAGCGGAAGGCTGACCTCGTTACCGCCCTGCACCTGGCCGTTGTCCATCTCCACGGCGTCGTTGTCGGCCTCGCGGGCGAGCTGGACCAGCTGGCCGGACGCGTCGTCGGGCAGACGCAGGATCCAGCCGGGGGTGAGCTGCTGATTCGGGTCTTCCAGCGCGTCTCCGTCCGGCTGCTGCTGCCCTTGGTTGAGCTCGAAGATCTCGCCGGCCCGGTTCTGATCGCCCAGGGTGGCCGCCGCCACCGCAGGCAGCGTGACGGGCTGGCCGCCGGTCTGGTTCAGGCCGGGCACGACGATGACCTTGACCAGGTTCTCGTTCTGGCCCTGCGCCTGAGCCGGGGTGGCCAGGGCCAGGCTCGCCAGGAGGGCGCCGAGCAGGAGCACGACGAGTCGCTTCATGCCTGGAGAACGAGATCGAGGGCATCAAGGGTTCAACTGAACCCTTCGCGGGTCCGGCGTCGTACATCCCTCGACACGCCAACCCATCGACGTGAACGGGCAGGGGCAGCCATGGTGCGACGGCACGCGAGTCCCGCGGACTTCGAGCTGGTCGGGATGAGCTCGGATCCCACTCCGGGGGATCCTGAGCTGATCCGTGCTGTGCAGCAGCGGTACTCGGACATCGGCGATGCGGCCGAGAAGGCGCTGAACGTGCTGCGTAAGGGCGGCGCGGTCGAGAGCGGGCGTGGCTCGGCGATGGACAAGCTGGCCGAGATGATCGGCGACGACCTGCCCGACAAGCTCCGCAAGACCGCCACCTCGTACCAGGAGGCGGCCCGCGCCTACCGCGAGTACATCCCGCGCCTGGAGGACGCCCAGTCCACCCTCGACCAGGCCGTCGACCGGGCGCAGGAGGCGGCGCCCAAGGCCAACCAGGCCCTGCCCGCCCCGCTTCCGCCCGACGCCACCCCCGAGGCCCAGGCCTCCGCCCGCAGCACCGAAGATGCGATCGAGGCCGGGCGGGCGCAGCTGAGTGCGGCCCGGAGCCTGGCCGAACAGGCCCGATCGATGCGCGAGACCGCAGCCCGGCAGGCCTCCGAGGTGCTGGACCGGGCGGCGGGGGAGGCGATCCCGGAACGGAACATCTTCCAGAAGATCGCCGACTTCTTCAAAGAGTTCCCGTTCGTGGAGATCCTGCTCGGCATCCTCATCGCCATCGTGGCCGTTTTCTTCCCGGTGGTGGGATTTCTGCTCGGAGCAGCACTTTTCGCGGTGACCACCTTACCGGCGATACTCGCCGGAGATTTCGAGCTGGCGGATCTGCTGCTGGCTCTGGTCTCGATCCTTCCGCTGGGTGGAGCGCTGGCGCGCGGAGCCAGAATTGTCGACGACGTGGCCCGGTTGCGTAACGGAGCGGGCCGGTTGTTCGGTGGCCTTCGCGGTGCCGACGATCTGCCGCCGGGAGCGACGCGAGGCAACGGCTCGATCAACGACCTGCGTGACTCCCTGGACGATGCCCGCCCGGTCGGGCCGGCCGGCCAGGTCGTTCGCGGTGCCGGCGAAGAGGCGATCCAGGCCATTGGCGAGGGGCTGGCCGCGCAGGCGGTCAGCGGCGAGGAACTGAGCGTGGGGGCCGTTGTCGGGGGAGCGCTGGCCGGTGGGATCGCCGGTGGTGCTGGGCGGCGGGGTCGAAGTGGGGACGATGCCCCGCCTTCGCTGCCTGGCTCACCTCGACCTGGTGAGACCGATCGGAGTGGTGCTGGTTCGCCTGCGGATGAGCCGGCGCAGGAAGGGTTTGGTTCAGTTCCCTCTGAGGCGGATCGCAGCGGCTTCGGGTCCCGGCCGGAAGAGCCGGCCCGGGAGGGCATTGGTTCTGCTCCGGCTGAGGCAGGGCGCAGCGGTCTAGGTGCTCGGCCGGATGAGCCGGCGCGGGAGGGTTTCGGTTCGGCTCCGGGTGAATCTGGTCGCGGTGAATTGGGTTCTCGGCCGGAGGAGCCGGGCCGGGAGGGCATTGGTTCTGCTCCGGCTGAGGCAGGGCGCAGTGGCCTGGGCGCTCGGCCGGATGAGCCGGCGCGGGAGGGTTTCGGTTCGGCTCCCGGCGATTCGGGCCGCGGTGAGTTTGGTTCACGGCCGGAGGAGTCGGCGCGGGATGGGCTGGGTTCTGCGCCTGCTGAAGCGGGTGGCAGTGGGTTCGGCCCCAAGCCGGCTGAGCCTGAGCAGGGTGGTTCGAGTGCCGGCCCGGGGGAGTCCGTCCAGGGTGGCTCTGGTTCCGGCACCGAAGAATCAGATCGAAGCGGCTCGGGTGGCCGCCCGCAGGAGAGTGATCGGGGCGGCTCAGCTCCAGCACCTTCCCCCGTCGCTCCGGAGGCACCGTCGGACTCTGATCGTGGTGGGGGCGAGTCCTCGCCGCAGAGCCCCGCGCCGTCTCCAGCCGAACCTGCCGGGGGCGGGGCCTCATTCGGGTCTGACCAGGGCGGGGCTGCGTCGCCACCGGAGAGCCCGGCCGCGTCCCCGAGTGAGCCTGCTGGCGGCGGTTCTGCACCTGAGCCGGAGAACCCAGCCACATCTCCTGGTGAGTTGTCCGGAGGCGGCGGCGAGGTCGCCCCGGAGGGCCCGGCGACTTCAAGCGATCCGTCGGCAGCGAACCCGCCGGCCGCTGACCTGCCGCAGAACGGCCTGTCCCAGAACGGCCTGGACAGCGAGGGCCTGAGCCCGGGGCGGCTCACCGATGACAACCGCACTCCGCTGGAGCAACTCGACCTGCGCCTGATCCCGGACCGGCTGGAGCGCGAAGGTGACACCCGGTTCTTCCGGGACACCGTGACCCAGCAGCGTCTGGAGGTCCATCAGGCCGATGGTCTGCTGGAGACGTTCAACGTGGTCGGTACCAACGAGCGGGTGTTCTTCGATGCCGGTGACGGCCCGGGTCAGGGCCGGTTCCTTCAGGACACCAGCGAGGCCGCCCCGGCCAGCTTCGAGAACACCTCTCCGCGAACCTTTCCCAAGCCGGCCGACCACTTCGTCGTCCGGGGCTTCGAGGAGACCGGTGATCTGACCCGGATCACCGACCTTGATGCCCTTCGAGGGGTCGGTGACAACCAGCGTCCGGTGCTGGTCCGGATGGATCAGCTCACCGACGACGTGCTGCGCGGGCGGGATTCGGTGGATCCGCCGAGGGTCGAGCACGTCAGCCGGGAGATTGCCAACGGTGAAGCGGTCGAGCCGATCGGTCTTCGGGCCGACGCCGACGGCCGGTTCACCATCGTCGGCGGTAATCACCGTATCGCCGCCGTCCGGGAGGCCGGGCTGGACTTCATACCCGTCGTCCTCAAGCCCTGAGCCCCCACCCCAGAACTCCCGGCCGCCGGCCGGGACGCACCACCCGTCACGATGAGGAGATCGCCGCCATGCCTGACTTCAAGGTCAACTCCGACGAGACCGCCGCCACCTCGCAGGCCCTGCTGAACGACTTCGCGCAGCTGCAGGACAAGCTCACCGAGGTCCGTGGCAAGATCGAGAACCTGCTGGCCAACGGCTACACCACGCCGCAGGCGCAGCAGAAGTTCCAGCCCTTCTTCGAGGAGTTCGCCCGGGGCTTCGACCAGGTCAACCAGGGCCTGTCGGGGATCGGCCAGTACGTCCGCTCGGTCGGTGAGGCGTTCACCCAGACCGACGACCAGCTGGGCTCCAACCTGGGCTGATCTCCTCACGCCGCCGCTGTCCAGAACGAAGACGAGAACGGGACCTCCGATGCAGAAAGCCGAAGCGCAGTGCGACTGAATGTCAGTGTCCGCGATCCACTGGATGCGGCGGTGTCCGTCACCGTCGTGATCGACACGGAGCCCTCAGCCCGTGTCGGGGCACTGGCGGGGGAGTTGGCGAGCGCGGTGGGGGTCACCGGTTGGGACGGCGGCGGCGGGGCACCCCCGTTGTTCGCGGGGGCGCAGATGTTGCCGCCCGAGGAGACTTTGCGGCAGGTCGGGGTACGGGACGGGGCCGAGCTCGGGCTCGGTGTCCCGGCGCCGGCCGCGGCCGAGCCAGAGGGACGTACGGAAGTGCGGGTGGTGTCCGGTCCTTCGGCGGGCACCGTTTTCCGGCTTCCACCCGGCGACTACGAGCTCGGGAGTGATCCAAGCTGCCGGGTCCGGCTTTCCGGGGTGCCCTTGGCCGCGCAGATCCGGGTGCATCTGGACGGCAGCGTCGAGCTGCTGGCTGCTCCCGAGGCCTGGCTCGACAGCAAGGCCGTCGAAGGGGTGACCCGGTGGCGTGAAGGCAGTCTGCTCGCCGTGGGTGACAGCCTGCTGGAGGTGTCGTCGGCCTACCCCGTGCCGGCTCCGCTGACCCCGGCGCAGGACGGGCTGGGGCTGGAGTTCAACCGGCCTCCGCGGTTCCTGCCGCCCGAGGCAGGTAAGAAGTTCCGTCTGCCGCAGCCTCCGGTGAAGCCGGACAAGCGACCGATCCCGCTGCTGCCGATCCTGCTCCTTCCCGCAGGTAGCGCAGTGGTGACGATCCTGGTCACCGGCCGGTGGATCTTCATCTTCATCGCGCTGCTGTCGCCGCTGGCCGCGATCGCCTCCACCTTCAGCGGCCGCAAGCAGGCCATGGTCAAGTACCAGGAGCAGCTGGCCGAGTACGAGGCCAAGTCCGCGCGGCTGAGCGAGGACGTCGAGGCCGCGGTGCTGGACGAGCAGCGTTCTCTGCGACTGGCTCTGCCGGATCCGGCGTCGTTGCTGCGGATGGCCGCGCAGCCGTCCGAACGTCTGTGGGAAAGGCGCTGGGACGACCGGGACTTCCTGACCTTGCGGGTGGGGACGGCGGATCTGCCGTCGGCCACCAGTGTGGAGGACCCGACGCTCGACGAGCATCGCCGCACCACCGTGCCCTGGCTGGATCAGGTACCGGTGCAGGTCAACGTGCGCCAGGCCGGGGTCGTCGGCATCGCCGGACCGGAGGCGAACTCGCTGGCTGCCTGGCTCGCCGCCCAGGCGGTCTCGCTGCAGGGCCCGACCGATCTACGGCTGGTGGTGCTGTCCGGTCCGGACGGCGAGCGCACCTGGTCGTGGACGAGATGGGTGCCGCACGCGCAGGCCCAGGCGGAAGACGCGTACTCCCTGGTCGGCAGCACCACCGATTCGCTGGCCCGGCGCATCGGTGAGCTCGGTCAGATCATCACCGCCCGCGCAGCTCTGGGCCGGGAGCTGAACCGGGGCGGGGTGAACGGTTTTCCCGACATCCTGGTGGTGCTGGAGCAGGCCCGGCGGGCTCGGTCGCTGCCGGGGGTGATTTCGCTGCTGCGCGAGGGACCTGCGGTCGGTGTGTACGTGATCTGCGTCGATCGCGAAGAGCGGCTGCTGCCGGAGGAGAGCGGCGCCGTGGTGGTCACCGCGGCGGGCAACACCTGCAGCGTGCGCACGGGGCCGGGCGCTGCTCTGGAGCAAGTGCGTACGGACGCTCCGGAACGCCGCTGGTACGAAGAGCTGGGACGGGCGCTGGCCCCGTTGCGGGGGACCGGGGACAACGACGAGAGCACCTTGCCGAACGCGGTGCGGTTGCTGGACCTGCTGTCGCTGGAACCACCTACCCCGGGCGCTCTGGTGGCCGGCTGGAGTCTGGGCGGCCGCAGTACCACGGCGATTCTTGGCGCCGGATACGACGGGCCGTTCTCGGTCGACCTGGTGCGGGACGGCCCGCACGCGCTGATCGCGGGGACGACCGGCTCGGGTAAGTCGGAGCTGCTGCAGAGCCTGGTCGCCACCCTGGCCGTGGTGAACCGTCCCGACGAGATGACCTTCGTGCTGGTCGACTACAAGGGCGGCAGCGCCTTCGCCGAGGCCGCCGACCTGCCGCACACCGTGGGCCTGGTCACCGACCTGGACACCCATCTGGTCGAACGCGCACTGGTGTCGCTGGGCGCGGAGCTGCGCCGCCGCGAGACGCTACTGGCTCAGGCCGGGGCCAAGGACATCCTCGACTACCTGGACAAGCGGGCCCGCAGCGGAGACCGCCTGCCTGCGTTGCCGCGTCTGATGCTGGTGATCGACGAGTTCGCCTCCATGGTCCGCGAACTGCCCGACTTCATCTCCGGCCTGGTGAACATCGCCCAGCGCGGCCGTTCCCTGGGCATTCACCTGGTGCTGGCCACCCAGCGTCCGGGCGGCGCGGTGACCCCGGACATCCGGGCCAACACCAACCTGCGCATCGCTCTGCGGACCACCGACGGCACCGAGAGCCGCGACATCATCGACAGCCCGGCCTCCGGGGAGATCTCACCCGCCAATCCGGGACGCGCGTTTGCCCGGCTCGGTCCCTCGGTGCTGTTGCCGTTCCAGTCTGCCCGCGTAGGCGGACGGCGGCCGAGCGGGCTGGGGGCAGTACGGGACGACGCCCCGCCGATCAGTGCCCGCGTGGTCACCTGGCAGGACCAGGGCGGACCGCTACCAGCGCGGGCCGAGCGCTCAGGGCCGGCGGCGGTCGAGGCCGTCACCGATCTGGCCGTGCTGGTGAAGGCCGTGGTCAGCGCGGCCGAAGAGGCGGGAATCGAGCGGCAGCCCAGCCCCTGGCTGCCGCCGCTGCCCACGCTGCTGCAATGGACCCAGCAGACACCCACAGACACGGTGGCCCTGGCACCGGTGACTTTCGGCGTGGTCGACCTGCCGGCCGAACAGAGCCGCGCCGACCTGACGTTCGACTTGGACCGGGCCGGGCACCTGCATGTGATCGGTTCACCGCGCAGTGGGCGCTCGCAGACCCTGCGGACTCTGGCCGCGGCCCTGGCCAGCGCGCACCGGGCCGATGACGTGCACCTGTACGGCATCGACTGCGGCAACGGCGCCCTCAACGCCCTGACCGAGCTTCCGCACACCGGTGCCGTGGTCGACCGCAAGCAGGTCGAGCGACTCGGGCGCCTGCTGGACCGGCTCAACGCCGAGCTGACCTCCCGCCAGGGCATTCTCGGGGCTCGGGGCAGCGCCGACCTGACCGAACTACGGGCCGGTCAGGAGCCCGGGCAACGGCTGCCGCACATCGTGCTGATGGTCGACCGGTTCGAGGTCTTCGATCGCGAGTTCCTGTCCTACGACAACGGCAGCTACCTCGAGCGCATGCTCCGGCTGCTGCGGGACGGCGCCGGCGTGGGCATCCACCTGGTCCTGGCCGGAGACAAAGTGCTGGGCGGAAGCCGGTACTCGGGCACCACCGAGGACAAGCTCGTGCTCCGGCTGAACGACCGCCAGGACTATTCCTCGGTCGGCATCCCCACCCGCTCGGCCCCCGAGGACCCGGAACCGGGCCGGGCGATCCGGACCGCCGACGCCAGCGAGGTCCAGATCGCCGTGCTCGGCCCCGATCTGGCCGGCACCGCGCAGGCCGAGGTCCTGCGCAGCCTCGGCGCCACCTTGCGCGAACGCGAGGCCGGCGTCACGCAGCGGGCGCTGCGCCTGGATGTCCTGCCCGACCGGATCAGCTACAGCGAGGCCATCCGGCTGCACCACCGTTCCGGACCGATGCGTCCGCTGCTGGCCGTCGGGGGTGACACGCTCACCGGCCTGGGACCGGACCTCGCCGAGGTGCCCTCGTTCGTCATCGCCGGACCGCCGCGCACCGGCCGCAGCAGTGCCCTGCTCACCGGAGCAGAATCCCTGCTGGCCGCCGGTACGGGCCTGGTGGTGCTGGCGCCGCGCCGATCTCCGCTGCGAGCGCTGGAAGGACGTCCGCACGTGGCCGCGGTGATCAGCGATCCGGATGTTGCGGTGGGCGCCTTCCGCAAGGTGCTCAGCAACATCCCCGAACCGAATGCCGTGATCGTGATCGATGATGCCGAGCTGCTGATGCAGTCGGAGATCGACCAGGATCTGGCGGCTTTCGCTCGCGGTGCGCAGGGCAGCAGCTGGGGTGTCCTGGCGGCCGGTAACGCTGAGTCGCTGTCGCTGAGCCTGGCCGGGTGGATGGGGCAGGTCAAGCGCAACCGCACCGGCATGCTGTTGTCCCCGCAGGGGCTGAGCGACGGTGAGGTGATCGGGGTGAAGCTGAGCCGTGGCTTGGTGGGGCAGGCGCCGCAGCCTGGACGTGGCCTGCTGCATCTGGGCGATGGCGCACTGCTGAGTGTGCAGGTGCCGCTGGTGTCCTGAGCGCAGAACAGACGCTGGTGCCCGGCTCACGGCGTGCGCCGGGCACCAGCGAACAAGCCCTACACGAAGCGGAAGGTACTGGTCACCGCGTCGAACAGGTCGTACACGGCGTCCTTCAGCGGCAGATTCGGGCTGGCCATGGTGACCACCAGGTAGTCGTTGCTCCGCCCCGGCACCGGGATCATCGTGTGCATCGCCAGCAACTTGGTGTCGACATCCGCGGTCAGCCGCGCGGTCTCGGTCCCCGTCACCCGCGCCACCGTGCCCACCGCCGGAATCTGCGCGGCCAGGATCTGCCGATCGGCCGGCGCCACCCCCTCGCGGGTCAGGCCCAGCTGGCGCGAGAGCACCGGCAGGGTCAGCTCCTGCCCCTCCGGCGTGGACACCGCAAAAACCATGCCCCAGGCCATGAACAGCCCGTCGTCGTACTGCGTCACCGTCCCCGCCGCCAGCAACGCTCCCTGCTTACGGGCGCTGCGGGTGATCTCGCGACCCTGCCGGAACATGTCGTTGATCCGGGCCTTCTCCCGCGGCTCGCTGCCCCGGGCCAGTGCCGCCGCCCGGGTCCGGGCCAGCTCCTCACCGGTCAGGTCGACCAGGTTCCAGGCGTCGGGCAGATCGATCAGCCAGCGCTCGGCGGCCGGGGCCGGACCGGTCTCCGGCAGCGGTGTGTAGTTCGGCATCTGTCATCCCTGCCCGGCGTCGAGGTTGGCGGCGGCGTCCCGATCGGTCTGCTCGAAGCTGTCCAGGATGCTGCCGATCGCGTCGCGCACCCCGACGATCTGCTTCTTCAGCTGGGTCTGGCCGTCGTCCCAGCGGTTCTCGAAGTTCTGTGCGGCGCCCCGGCCCAGCTCCGGGCCGAACGCGGCCACGAAGTCGAACGTGTTGTTGCCGATGTCGATGAAGTCGTGCACGAAGGTCAGATTGTTCTGTGCCTCGCGCAGCTCGTCGCCGGGGATGTTGATGTCGCTCGCCATCGCAGCCCTCCAAAATGCCGGTCGGAACGCCATCCATACGCAGTCACCCCCGCCGGAGGTTCACTCGAACCCTTGACGGCCTGGTTCTCGTATCCATGGCATGAACCGCCGTCTTCTGGGCCTGAGCCTGGCCGTGCTGCTCCTGCTCGGTGCCTGTGGCAAGAGCATCGAGATCACTGACGAGGACGACGCGACCCCCGCGCCGTCGCAGACCACCAGCCAGGGCAACGCCGGTCTGGAGGTGCTGGACAACAGCGCCGAGGAGAACGGGATGAACGGCGACGGCGGCACGATGATCGGCGCCGAGCGTCAAGAACAGCCGGCCGATTGGGTCCAGCTGACGGCCGCTCGGGGTGGGGACGTGTCCGGCATCCGGCTCGTGGACATCCACCAGTCGTCGCTGTACCGCTTCGACAACGACAGCGCCAACCCCTCGAAGTCGACCTGCAACGACATGTGCGCCCTGACCTGGCCGCCGGTCACCGTGCAGGAAGGTGGCCGGGTGTACCTGGAGGGCGTGAACGCCCAGCGGATCGGCGCGATCCGGCGGGACGACGGCACCGTGCAGATCACGGCCGGGGGATGGCCGCTGTACCGCTTCAGCGGAGACAGCCAGCCCGGCGAGCTGAACGGCCAGGGCCGCGACGGCGTCTGGTTCGCGGTCTCGCCCGAGGGCCAGAAAGTCGAGTGACGGCCAGAACCGAAAGCAGAGAAACGCTCGCCCGCGCCTAGGGTCTGTCCCGGGTGCCCCGCAGCAGGCAAAGATCCGCAGGACAGACCCTCAGCAGGGCGAGCGGACGTCCGGGGGCCGGAAGGTCCGCAAGACCAGGCCAAAGTCCCGCCCGATTTGCGAACCCACCGGCCTATGGTGGATGCATGAACGCCGGATACGAACTTCCGCTCCCGGCGGCGCAGATCGTCGATCGGCTGAACCATCGGCAGCGCATCCCGCTCACCCCCTGGTCGCTGCGGGTGACCTCGGTGAGCCTGGTCCCCCGCCCCGAGCGGGTACCGCTGGTGGAACTGACGGTCGAGGTCTCCGCGGCCGGATCCGAAGGCGGGGCAAGCAGTTCCGTCACCCAGCGCTGGGCCGTCAGATTCCTGGTGCGTGGGCACTCGCTGGAGCCCGGCGCCCCGGCCCACGCCTTCATCCTGCTGCTGAGAATCGACCTGGAGGACTGGTGGCTGAACCGGACCGCGCACCCCAGCACCCAGGCCCACCGGCTGGACCCGGACCGGCCGGAACTCGCCCTGCGCGACTAGGTCAATCGTCCTCAGTCAGAATCCCTTTCATCGCCGTGGCCGACAGGCCGGGCCGTTTGGCCCGCGGCAGCGTGTCCACCACCAGCGTGTAGGAAGTGCGGACCAGCTCGTCCACCAGCGCCCGGTCCACCTCGTCGCCACCACGCACCGAGATCCAGTGCTTCTTGTTCATGTGATAACCGGGAATCACCGTGTCCCGGAACTGTTCCTGCAGCGCCAGGCCGTCCTCCGGCTCGCATTTCACCGTCACCAGCTGCTCGCCCCGCAACTCGGCGGTCAGGAAGAACACCTTGCCGGCGACCTTGGCCACCTCGGTCTCGGGCCCGAACGGGAAGCACAGTTCAGCCGAAGGCAGGCTCCCAGCGATCTTCACGGCCAGGGCTCGCAACGCAGTTCCGTCCATGCCCCCAGCCTACGAACGCTGCCGGACCGGACGGGTGTAGATCTTGGCCACACACGGCGCCATCCCGGCACCGTCCACGTGCTCGGTGCGGGCCCGGTAGCTGCTCGGGCTCTCACCCACCAGCTCGGTGAAGCGCGTGCTGAACGTGCCCAGCGACGAGCAGCCCACCGCGAAGCAGACCTCGGTCACGCTCAGCTCGCCGATCCGCAGCAGCGCCTTGGCCCGCTCGATCCGCCGGGTCATCAGGTAGCTGTACGGCGATTCCCCGAACGCGGCCTTGAAGCTACGGGAGAAGTGCCCGGGTGACATCAGCGCATGGCGGGCCAGGACCGGCACGTCGAGCGGTTTGGCGTACTCCCGGTCGATCATGTCGCGGGCCTTACGCAGCCGCACCAGGTCCTCCAGCGATGTCACGCGATTCAGCATCGCACGATCGGCTGAAAGCGCGGTGCGGATCAGGAATCGAGAAGCCCGGTACGCAACCGCCCGGATAGCGTTCCGTGCATGGACATCACCATTCACCAGACCTTCCTGCCGCACACCGACCCCGAGGCCTCGCTGGCCTTCTACCGAGACCTGCTCGGTTTCGAGGTCCGTCTGGACGTCGGCTACGAGGGCATGCGCTGGCTCACGGTCGGCCCGGTCGGGCAGCCGGACACCGCGGTGGTCCTCTACCCGCCGACCGCCACCCCGAACATCACCGACGAGGAGAAGCGGGTCATCGCCGAGATGATGGCCAAGGGCACGTTCGCCAGCATCAACTTGGCCACCAAGGACCTGGACGGCACGTTCGAAAAGCTCCAGGCCGGCGACGTGGACGTTGTCCAGGAGCCCACCGACCAGCCGTACGGCGTACGTGATGCCGCACTGCGCGACCCGGCCGGCAACCTGATCCGGCTCCAGCAGGCTGGCTGATCCCACGGCAAAACAACTGCAAATGGGGGACGGAGGGCTCACCGGCGGCGCAGAACGCACAGGACGGTGCCGGGGGAGGTTTTAAGAGCACCGGACGGGTTCGGCTGGCGGGTCTTTCACCGAACCTCCGTGGGCCTCCCGTTAGCAGGGAGGCCCACCTGCGTCAGGCGTCCACTGCTGTTGAGATATCGTGCTGTGCCTGCAGTTCCGCGAGACGGGACTCCAGGGCGTCCTTGATCTGGTGGTAGGGCCCGCTGCCCAAGGCCAGTCGTTTCGGCGCAGGGGAGACATCCGCGACGGCAATGAAGGCATCGGCGACCTTCCCGGGGTCCACCCAAGCGAACGCGCCGTCTTCCAGCATCCGGCGGGTAGCGCCGGAGGGGGTCTGGTCGTAGACCGGAAGGGCTGGTGCGAAGTCCAGGGCCGCACCGAAGCCGGTCTGGGAGGGGCCGGGCTCCAGGAGGGTGAACTCGATGCCGAAGGGGGCGACCTCCTGCGCGACGGACTCGATAAAGCCCTCTGTGCCCCATTTGCTGGCGTGGTAGGCGCTGAAGTTGGGGTAGGCGATCTGCCCACCCTCGGAGGTGACCTGCAGGACGCGTCCACCGCCTTGCGCCCGTAGGTGCGGCAGTGCGGCCTGGATCAGGGTGATCGAGCCGAGCAGGTTCACGTCGATCACCCGGCGGATCTGGGCGTCGGTGAGCTCCTCGGCCGCGCCGAACGTTCCGTGGCCGGCGTTGCTGACCAGGACGTCGATCCGCTCCACGGCGGCGAAGGCCTGGTCGGTGGCGGTCCGCACGGAATCGGCGTCGGTGAGGTCGAGCTGCACGGTGATCAGGGTGTTCGGGTACTTCTCGCGCAGGTCGTCCAGCGCCTGCGGCCGGCGGACCGCGCCGATCACGGTGTCGCCCCGCTGCAGCAGCCGCTCGCTCATCAGCCGGCCGAAACCACCGGAGGCGCCGGTGATCATCCAGGTGCGGGTGTTCATCTTCATCAGTCCTCTCGTGGCAAGACGTCGACGACGCTAGGAGCTCGAGTGGACTCGAAGGCAAGCCTGCTTACCCTGGCCCGGTGACCACCACCACGGACGATCTGCTGAGCATCGGCGAGCTGAGCGCCGAGACCGGCCTGAGCGCGCACACGCTGCGGTTCTACGAGCAGGAGAACCTGTTCCTGAACGAGGTCTCCCGCGACTCCGTCGGCCGACGCGTCTACCGCCGCGCCGACGTCCTCTGGTTGCACTTGCTCACCCGCCTGCGGGACTCCGGGATGCCGCTTGCCGACATCGCGCGGTACGCCGATCTGGTGCGCGCCGGGGCGGGCAACGAGCGGCAGCGGCTGGACCTGCTGCGCGAGCACCGGGAGAAGATGCAGGCCGAGATGGCCCGGTTGACCGCCAGCATGGAGGCGGTGGCGCAGAAGATCACGCTGTACGAGAGCGCCCTGGCGGAGGGAAAACCCGAGCAGCCCTGGCAGGACGATCAGGGCGACTGCATGGTCGTACCCCCGCCCGAGCGCTCCGGCCGGCAGCAGCCGCCGCGGTACACGGGGGCGCGTCAGCAGCACGGATAATGGCGGGGTGACCGACACCTTCGCACCTCCGGCCGTTCCCTCGTACAAGCTTCGACGGGGGCGGATGGGATCGATCCGGCGGGACGCGCTGGAGACGCACGCGTCCCGGTTCGAGGTGCCGGAGGGGCCACTCGAACTGCAGACGCTGTTCGGCGCGGGTGTTCCGGTGGTCCTGGAGATCGGGTTCGGCTCGGGCAGCAGCACTTTGAGCATGGCCGCCGCCGATCCGGAGACCGGTGTGCTGGCGGCGGACGTGCACACGCCCGGGGTAGGCAATCTGGTGCACCAACTGGCCGAGAACGGCCTGGAGAACGTGCGGGTGCTGAACGGGGACGGCGAGGAACTGCTGCGTGACCGCGTTCCCTCGGGGAGCCTGGCCGGGGTACGGGTGTTCTTTCCCGACCCCTGGCCGAAGGCCCGCCATCACAAGCGCCGCCTGGTCACGCCGCGCTTCGCTGCTCTGGTGGCTGACCGGCTGGAGCCGGGCGGGCTGCTGCACTGCGCCACCGACTGGGAGCCCTACGCCGAGCAGATGGCCGAGGTGCTGCTGGCCGAGCCCGGTCTGGTGCTGGAGGGCGGGGGAGCGGTGGAACGTCCGACCTGGCGTCCGGTGACCAAGTACGAGGCGCGCGGACTGAACCGTGGGCATCGGGTGGCGGACTTCCTGGCCCGCCGCCTGGGGTGAGATGTACCGGTGGCCTGGGGCCTGTCCTGTGGATCTGTGCCTACTGCGGGGCACCCGGGACGCCGTCTGACCGCGTCCGGCGTGGCCCCACGCAAAACCATTGCGAGGGGCCCCACCGGCCACGCCCAGCCAGCGCCCCGGGCACCTCCTCGCTACGGCCCTGATCCACAGGACAGGCCCTAGGTCCTACGGGTTGACCAGGACGCCGCCTTCGCCGCCGCCGTCATCGCCACCGCCGCCGTCATCGCCACCACCGCCGCCGTCACCCGGGTCCTCGGTGTCCGGGCTATCGCTCGGAGCGGTGGGCGGTGTCGAAGTCGGCGCCTGGCTGCTCGACTCCACGGGGGGCTCGCTGGTCGGGTCCTCGGTGGGCTCGTCGTCCTCGGTCGGCTTGTCCTTGGTCGGCTTCGGCACCGAGGTCTCGGACTCCTCCGCCGACTTGGTGGCGGTGGGGTCCGGCCGCACCACCGTGCCGTCCCGGTTGGTGATCACCGTGCCGCCGGTGGGCAGGTTGGTGGGCGTCTCGTCGTCCTTCGGGATCACGTCCTCGCTGTCGTCGTCACCGGACGAGGTGGCGGTGGGCGTGGGGTCCTGCGAGCCGGAGGTGTTGGCCGAGGTGTCCTTGTCGGGCTTGTCGGGCTGCATGAAGACGACCACGCTGCCGATGATCAGCACCACCAGCAGCGCCGCACCGCCCGCGGCCTGCGCCACCGACGGGGCCCGCCACCAGGGCTGCTGCGCCTTCCGGGGCTGGGGTACCGGGCCGGTCTGGTAGCCCTGCTGGTTCGGGTAGCCCTGCTGGTTGTAGCCGCCCAGCACCGGGTTGCCCTGGCCGGCGGTGGCCGAGGCCACCTGGTCCATCAGGGCGTCGTAGGCGCTGGCGGCGCCCATCTGCGTGGTCGCGCCCATCGCCTGGGTCTGCTGCACGCCGGTGGGCGGGGTGCTGCGGGGCAGGCGGGTGACCGGCTGGCCGGTGCGCGCGGCGATGGCCACGTGCTTGGCGTTGGGCCGGTCCTGCGGGTCCTTCTCCAGCAGCGCGTCGATCAGGCCGCGCAGCTCGTCCGAGGCGATCGGCGTCATGTCCACCTCGGCGTGCACCGTGCGGTAGAGCATGGCGGTGGCCGGGCCGGTGCCGAAGGCGGGCTCACCGGTGGCCGCGTAGTACAGCAGCGCGCCCAGCGAGAAGATGTCGGTGGCCGGGCCGACCCGCTTGCCCACCGCCTGCTCCGGCGACATGTAGGCGGCCGAGCCGGTGATCTTGCCGGTGCTGGTGACCGTGCTGGCCTCGGCGGCCCGGGCGATACCGAAGTCGATCACCCGGGGGCCCTGCGGCGAGAGCAGGATGTTGGAGGGCTTCAGGTCGCGGTGGATCACACCCGCGCGGTGGATCTCGGTCAGCGCGTCGGCCACGCCCGCGGCCAGGTCGAGCACGTGCTCCGGAGGCAGCGGGCCGTCCGCCTCGACGGTCTGCAGCAGGTTGCGGCCCTCGACGTACTCGGTGGCCATCCAGGGCAGCCGGGCGTCCGGGTCGGCGGTGATCACCTCGGCGGTGTACGTGCCGGAGATCTTGCTGGCCGCCTCGACCTCGTGCCCGAACCGGCGCCGGAACTCGGGGTCGGTGGCGAGATACTCGTGGACGACCTTGATCGCCACCATCTCGCCCTCAGGGGACTCACCCAGGAAAACGGTGCCCATGCCGCCGCCGCCGAGGCGGCCGACCACCCGGAATTCGCCGATCTGCTCCGGATCCCCGGGCCGGAGGTCGTACACGTCGAGTCATTCTCCTGAGTTCGGCTGATGCCGTGCCTATGGTGACAGGTGCAGACTATCGGGCAGGTGTGACTGACCGCAGGCAAATTCAGCCTTCGGGACACAAGCCTGACGTTGAGTTATCACTGGCCTGAGAGTCGCGATCATCCCACGCCGGGTACCGGCGGCCCGTTCCGGGGTAGGACGGGTGGAAATCAGGGTGCGCGTCCGGGTTGTCCCGAGTATCACTGAGTGGCCGTCCGGTGTCGGATTAGGGGGTCATCCTCTGGTGGGCCCCGAGGCGGCGTAGATACACCTCACGTCGTACCCGGGAATGCTCCTCCAGGCGGATGTGCTGCGAAGGTGCAGAGAGCAGGCTTAGTAAGGCCGACGGACGGCACGAGACCGGCCGGGGCCCGACCTTGGGGGAAACTTCCTGATGTCCGAGACCACTGTCGACGTCGCCGTCGGCCACGCCGGTCACGACCAGGCGGGCCAGGCCGACCAGAGCGCGACCGAGTACGAGTACGCCACCGTGCAGGCCCCGCGCCGGCTGGAGTGGGTCTACCGCGACGCCTACCGCCACCTGGGCTGGGTGCTGGACGCCTTCGACCCGGAGGGCTGCCGCAACCCGGCCCTGGTCACCCTGCGCTTCCGCCGGGACCTCGCGCTGCCCGGCCGCGAGCTGGTGGCCGGCCTGCAGCGCGACAGCGACCGCGCCCTGGCCGTGATCGCTGCCCGCGAGCGGGTGCGCACCTCGCTGGTGCAGTCCTCCACGGTCCTGTCCGGCATCGTCGGGGCGGGTCTGGTGGCCGGTGCGGCGCTCACCCTGGACGACGGCGACCTGCTCACCCCAGTTCTGCTGGTGGCGCTCGGGGTGGTGGTGTGGCTCATCGGAGTGATCGGCCGCCGGCACCTGGCCGAGATCGCCGCCGCCCGCTTCGGTCTGGGCATCGAGAAGGAGTACGCCGAGGTGCTGCGCTGCAGCGAGCAGGCCACCCTGCTGCTGACCGGCGCCGACCTGCAGGGGCCGGCCCTGAACGAGCTCACCGTGGACCTGCGGGAGTCGGCGGCCGGCCCGGGCGAGCATCTCGAGCTGATCCCGGCCCAGCCCGCCAGCCAGCCGTAAGCACGCAGCGCCCGCCGAGTTCGACGTGTAAGCCGGGACAACGAAAACCCGGCGGGCAGCAACAGCTCACCCGCCGGGTAACCGGCATTGCGACCTAGGAGCGCTCGGCCCCGGTCCACGGCCGAATCGTCTTGACCGCGCCTGCCAGGACCTCGTCGATCTTGGCCAGTTCGTCGGCCGCGAGTTCGAGGTTGTTCAGCGCGGCCACGTTCTGCTCCAGCTGCTGCACCGACGAGGCGCCGATGATCAGCGAGGTGACCCGGGCATCGCGCAGCGCCCAGGCCAGGGCCAGCTGGGCCAGGGTCTGCTCGCGGCCCTCGGCCAGCTCGGCCAGTTCGCGCAGCCGGCCGATCAGCTCGTCGGTGATCTGCCCGGCGTCCAGCGACTTGCCCTGGGTGGCCCGTGAGCCCTCGGGGATGCCGTTGAGGTAGCGGTTGGTCAGCAGGCCCTGCTGCAGGGTGCTGAAGCCGATCAGGCCGAAGCCCTCGTCCTCGGCCGCCTCGAGCAGGCCGTCGTCCTCGATCCAGCGGTTCAGCATCGAGTACGAGGGCTGGTGGATCAGCAGCGGGGTGCCCAGCTCACGCAGCAGCCCGGCCATCTTGCGGGACTCCTCGGCGGTGTAGCTGGAGATCCCGACGTACAGCGCCTTGCCCGAGCGCACGGCCGCGTCCAGCGCCGAGGCGGTCTCCTCCAGCGGCGTGGTCGGGTCGAAGCGGTGGGAGTAGAAGATGTCCACGTACTCCAGGCCCAGCCGGCTCAGCGACTGGTCCAGCGAGGACAGCATGTACTTGCGCCCGCCACCGCCCTGGCCGTACGGGCCGGGCCACATGTCGTACCCGGCCTTGGACGAGATGATCAGCTCGTCGCGGTAGGGCTTGAGGTCACTGGCGAACAGCCGCCCGGCGTTGATCTCGGCCGAGCCGTAGGGCGGGCCGTAGTTGTTCGCCAGGTCGAAGTGGGTGATACCGAGGTCGAACGCCCGCAGCGCGATGTCCCGCTGCACGCTCCACGGCTTGTCGTCGCCGAAGTTGTGCCAGAACCCCAGCGAGAGCAGGGGCAGGTCGAGCCCGGAGCGACCCGAACGGCGGTAGCGCATGCTGCCGTCGTAGCGGGTGGGGTCGGGGCGATACGTCATCAGGGCGCTCCATCGATCGTTTCCGTGGCCTAACGAAGGCCGCAGCCATTGTGACCACGGGCGCAAATCCGATGCACGGCACCCCCTCACCCGGGCGGGCTACATCGGATCAAGTCGTCTGCCTCGCCCGCCGACCGAAATGGTGTGAGACCGGAGCGGAGGGGGACCCCGGGGACCGCCACGGGCGTCGGGCAGGGCACGGCCGCCGTCGGCATGCCCTTCGACGTCCCGGGGTTCGTCAACCTGGGGGAGCTGGGCAGCGGTGCGGGCAGCACGGTGTTCCGGGTGCGGCGCGCCGGGGTGGAGGATGGTCACGAGTACGCGCTGAAGTGGCTGGACAAGCCGTTCGAGGCCACCACCGGGGAGCACGAGATCCCGCCGAGCATGGTGGAACTGCGCCGGGAGGCGGCCATGCTCACCGCGGTCGATCACCCCGGCCTACCCCGGGTGTACGACGTGGGGCAGGCTCAGCGGCGGCCCTACCTGGTGATGGAGCTGATGCGGGGGACCTCGCTGTCCGACCGCCTCGACCAGGCCCAGGGCCCGATGCCGGCCGAGCAGGTGGCCGAGCTGACCCTGGACCTGATCGAGCCGCTGGCCGCGGTGCACGCCCGGGGCCTGGTGCACCGCGACCTCAAGCCGCAGAACGTGATGGTGCTGGCCGACGGCCAGGCCCGGCTGATCGACTTCGGCCTGACCGTTCGGGGCGGGGAGGACGAGGGCCAGGAGGAGACGCCGCTGGCCGTCGGCACCCTGGCCTACTCCGCCCCCGAGCAGTCGGGCATGCTCAAGCGTCCGGTCGACAACCGCTCCGACCTGTACTCCCTCGGCGTGATCATGTTCGAGGCGTTGTCCGGCAGTCTGCCGTTCTCCATGCTGGACGTGGGCGAGCTGCTGCGCGCGCACGCCTCCCAGCCACCGCCGGACCTGTCCATCCTGGTCCCTGAGACCCCGCCCGAGCTCGTCCAGATCGTCCACACCCTGCTGGCCAAGGATCCGGACGACCGCTACCAGGACGGTCAGGCGCTGGCCGCCGACCTGCGCGACTTCATCGGCAAGCAGCGCCCGGCGCAGCGCCAGGAGGCGCCGCCGATGTTCGGGCGCCAGGCCGAGCTGGACGAACTGCGCCACCGATGGACGCGGGCGCGCACCGGGGTGGGTGGGTTCGCCTTCGTGCGCTCGGAGCACGGGCTGGGCAAGTCCCGGCTGGTGGAGGAGTTCGGGGACCTGGTCGAGGAGACCGGCGGAACCGTTCTGCGGGCCCGGGTCCTGCCGGGTGACACCATGCCCTACGCGCCGTTCCGGGACGCCTTCGTCTCGCACCTGCGCCAGCTGGCCCGGATGCCGGCCACCGAGCGCTGGGAGCGTGCCTCCCGGCTGCGCGCGGTGTTCGACGGCTGGTCGCCGGGGCAGATCAACCGCATCGCCCCCGGCCTGGACGTGGTGCTGCGGCAGGACCGGGACGAGCCCGGCCGCCCGGATCCGGCGGTCGAGCCGAACCCGGTGGCCCTGCCCACCGGCGCGGTGGCGATGTCGGTCACCGAGATCGCCGAGCAGCGTGGGGACGACCAGTTCGGCACCGCCATCGCCGATGCCCTGCTGGAACTGGCCCGCACCTCCGGCGGGCTGCTGCTGATTCTGGACGACGTCACGGCCGCCGACGCCTCGGTGCGGCACGTGGTCGGTCACCTGTCCCAGCAGATCCGCAATGTGCCGATGCTCTACCTGGCCACCGGCCGCGACGGCGAGCTGGAGCAGGTGCTCAGCGACACCGAGCTGACCGCCTACATCGCCTCGGCGGCCCGGGTGCTGGACGTGGATCTGCGGATGGGCCCGCTGGACGAGAGCGCGATCGGGGCCCAGATCCGTTCGCTGCTGCCCGGCCAGCACCTGCCCGAGGATGCTCTGGCCGCCCTGGTCACCCGCAGCAACGGCAACCCGTTCGTCGCCGAGGAGTACCTGTGGGCGGTGCTGGACGCCGGCCTGCTGTGGCCGGCCTGGGGCACCTGGCAGATCGACCTGGACCACCTCGACGCCCTGGATCTGCCCCAGGACGCGATGGGCCTGGTCCTGAACCGGGTCCAGAGCCTGGCCCCGCACGCCCTGGAGCTGCTGGTCACCGGGGCCGCGATGGGTGCCGAGGTGCGGGTCGACGTGGTCGCGGCCGTGCAGCAGCGCAGTACCGCCAGCGTGCACGGGGTGTTCGCCGAGGCCGCCCGGCAGCGTCTGGTCGAGGCCGGTGAGGACGGCACGTTCCGGTTCCTGCACGGCCGGATCGCCGAGGCCCTGCTCACCGGGCTCGGCGAGAGCGAACTGCAGGCCCTGCACTACAAGATCGCCGGAGTGCTCGCCGCCCGGCCCGCCGCCTCCCAGGAGATGGCGCTCGCCCGGACCTTCGCGGTGGCCCGGCACTACATCCAGGCCGCGACCGCCGCCCCCGCCGACAAGGCGCTGGCCGCCTGCGCCGAGGCCGGGCGGCTGGCTCTGGAGGAGTCGTCCGCCGGGGAAGCGATCACGTACCTGGAGTACGCCGTCCATCTCGCGCCGCGCCGCTCGCCGGCCAGGAGCACCCTGCTGGTGCTGCTGGGGCAGGCGCTGAAGCAGGGCGGTCAGTTCGCCGCCGCGCGGCAGCGTCTGGAGCAGGCCCTGGCGGTGGAGGAGGACCCGCTGAACCAGGGGGCGATCTACACGCAGCTGGCCGAGGTGCATCGCTCCAGCTATCGCAGCGAGGAACTGGAGGACGCGATCCAGAAGGGGTTCGCCGCCACCGGTAAACCCTTGCCCCGCAATACTTTCTGGTTCCTGTTGAGTTCGGCGCTGATGGCCTTGGTCTCGATCCCGCGCCGGCGTCTGCTGGGCGATGTCACCGGTGAGGCCCGGCGCCGGGCCCAGACCATGGCCGGCCTGCACGAAGCGGCGTTGTTCGGGGCGACCCTGGGCATGCGGGTGTCCGACTTCCTGGCCCACAACCTGCGCTCGCTGTACTGGGCGGCGAAGCTCGGGCACGGCCGCCGGTTCGTGGCGGCCCAGCTCAACGTGGGGGTGCTGTTCGCGGCGCTGAGTCTGAACCGGGCTGCCGAGCGCTGTTTCCGCCGGTGCGACGGTGATGTCTCGGCGCTGAACCCGCAGACCCGGGCGATGATCCGCTCGTTCCGGCTGGGTGGGGCCTGGGCCGGGAACCGGCCCGAGGGCGGGCAGTGGCGAGGGCAGTTCGACGACTTCAGCCCGCACCTGGACTTCGCCCCGCTGATCGACTCGATCAGCACGTTCAACCTGAGTGCCTGCTTCGCCGGGCGGACCACGGAGGCCGAGCGCTGGCTGGCCGAGGGCCGGGTCAAGCTGGCCGAGCGGGCCGAGGAGATCACCACCTTCGTCACCGCGGCCCCGATGACCGCGGCGCTGCAGGGGCGGAGCACGGAGGCCGAGCGGGAGATGCGCCGGCTGCAGGAGTGGGCCGAGGACATCGACGCCCGGCAGTTGCGGTTCATCAGCGCCATGGCCGGGCTGTTCGTCCTGCTCGAGGACGGTGAGACCGGGGAGCCGGTGGACCGGGCGATCGAGACCTTCGAGGAGATGCGCCTGCCGCCGAGCCTGATCTGGCGCGCTCACCGGCCGATGTTCTACCTGGTCGCGGCGGCCCGGCTGGCTCAGGCCCGGGCCTGCCCGGGCTCGCCGGAGGGCCTGCGGGAGCAGGCCCGGCGCACCGGCCAGGCCACCAAGGCGGTCGAGATGCTCGGCAAGGCCGCCAACACCGACGAGCTGAAGGCGTTCTACACGATCGTCAAGGCCGACCTGTGGGTGCTGCAGGGGCAGAGCCGCAAGGCCCTGGACACGTTGAACGATCTGGACGTGGCCGGGGAGGACGACATGCCCACGGTGGCGTTCGAGTCCGCCCGGGTGGCGGCGCGGGCGCTGACGTCGCTGAACCGCTCCGAGGCGGAGCGCCGGGCCCGGACCGCCTACGCGATCGCGACGGGCGAGCGCTGGTCAGGCCGGGCCGAGGCGGTGCGGGCCGAGTTTTCCCTGCCGCGCGAGGAGCACCCGAGTTCCACCACCGGAGGCAGCGGGCGCACTACGTACACCGGCGGTTTCGACCGCGAGCGCCTGGCCGCCCTGCAGGAGGTCAGCGCGGCGGCGTCACGGGTGCTCGATCCGCGTCTGCTCGGCCGCAAGGCGCTGGAGGAGGTGATCCGGATCCTGGCCGCGGAACGGGCCTTCCTGTTCCTGATCGACGAGGAGACCGGGGCGCTGACCCCGGAGCTGGGCCGGGACGCGAACGGTAACGACCTGAGCGAGCTGACCGGGTACACCACCAGCCTGGTCGACATGGTGGCCCGGACCGGGAAGGCGCAGGTGGTCACCGGTACCGAGGAGGGCGCTGCGCTGGGGGCCGAGAGCGTTGTGCTGCACGGTCTGCGCTCGATCCTGATCGCTCCGCTGAAGCTCAAGGAGAAGATGCTTGGGGTGATCTACCTGGACAGCCGGGTGGCCAAGGGCATCTTCTCGGACACCGACCTGGACATCCTCCGCGCTCTCACCGGGGTGGTCGGATCGGCGCTGGAGACCGCGCGGGCGGCCGAGCGGGCGATCAAGGCGCAGGCCGCCGAACAGGCTGCCCAGGCCTCGGCCGAGCTGGCCAACTCGCTGCAGCGGGCGGGTGAGCGGATCGCCGCGCCAGTGGAGAAGGCCGCGGTGCTGGAGCAGCTGGTGCTCTCGGCGGGCCGGGACGGCGGGGTGCTGCCGGCCGACCTGGCCCTGCTGCTGCCGAACGCGAGTGTGCCGGTTCTGGATCCGGAGAGCCCGTTCGCGGGCGTGGCCGGCGACGCCCCGGCCGAGGTGCGCGAGCAGCTCACCGACGTCAGCTCATGGGCTGCTTTCCCGTTGCGGGCCACCGACGGCGACCTGGGGTTGCTGGTGCTGGCCTCGGCCGATCCGCAGATCTCGCTGGCCGACTCCCTGGCGGTCGGTTCCACGCTGGTGGTGCAGGGGATGACCGCCTACGACCGGGCCTCGGCGTTCGAGCAGATCCGGGCCCTGGCCGTGGTGGACGAGCTGACCCAGCTGAACAACCGGCGCCGGTTCTTCGAGATCGCCACCCGCGACCTGGAGGCGGCCCAGCGTCAGGGCCGCCCGCTGATCGGCATGATGATGGACATCGACCACTTCAAGCGGGTCAACGACACCTACGGTCATCCCACCGGTGACGACGTGATCCGCGAGGTGGCGCGGCGGCTGGCCGCCCAGGTGCGCACCACCGACGTGATCGGCCGCTACGGCGGGGAGGAGTTCGCCGTGCTGCAGCAGGGCGACGACCCGGAGCTGGAGCTGGCCGAGCGGTTGCGGGCCTGCGTCGCCGAGAGCCCGATCCCGACCCGGACCGGCCCGCTGGAGATCACGATCAGCGTCGGCGTGGCCCACCTGGGCCCGGCCGACGCGGACGTGGCCGCCCTGCTGGCCCGCGCCGACCAGGGCCTCTACAAGGCCAAGCAGGACGGTCGAAACCGGGTGGGTTTCACCAGTCCGTAGGCTCGTAGTCCTTCAGGAACACCCCGAACAGGTCCTCGCCGGCCTCACCGCGCACCACCGGGTCGTACACCCGGGCGGCGCCGTCGACCAGGTCCAGCGGGGCGTGGAAGCCCTCGTCGGCCAGCCGGATCTTGGTCGGGTGCGGGCGCTCGTCGGTGATCCAGCCGGTGTCCACCGCGGTCATCAGGATGCCGTCGGTCTCCCACATCTCCCGGGCGCTGGTGCGGGTCAGCATGTTCAGCGCGGCCTTGGCCATGTTGGTGTGCGGGTGCCCGGCGCCCTTGTAGCCCCGGCTGAACTTGCCCTCCATGGCCGAGACGTTGACCACGTACGTGCGCCGGGCCGGGGCCGCCGCCATCGAGGCGCGCAGCCGGCTGATCAGGATGAACGGCGCCACGCTGTTGGCCAGCTGCACCTCCAGCAGCTCCACCGGGTCGACCTCCTGGACCGGCTGCACCCAGCTGTTGGTGTGGTGCAGGTCGGGCACCAGGCCACCGGCATCGATCGCGGTGTTGGCGGCGATCCGGGCCGGGGAGGCGGAACCGGCGGTCAGGGCCAGCGCGGTCAGCGCGTGCGGGGACGGCGCCCAGTGCCCCTCGCCGCCGGCAGCGGTGAGCGCCTCCACGCCCTCGGGGTGGGTGTCCAGGGTGCGCCCGATGGTGAGCATCTCCGGCAGCGGGCCCTCCGGCAGCGGTGCCTTCTCGGCGGCGACCAGGGGCGCGTAGGCGCCGGGGGAGCGGCGCACGGTCTGCGCGGCGTTGTTGATCAGGATGTCCAGCGGGCCCTGGGCAGCGACGTCGTCGGCCAGCGCGGTGACCTGGGCCGGGTCGCGCAGGTCGATCCCGATGATCCGCAGCCGGTGGATCCAGTCCGAGCTGTCGGCCATCGAGGTGAAGCGCCGCACCGCATCGGCCGGGAACCGGGTGGTGATGGTCAGGTGCGCGCCGTCACGCAGCAGCCGCAGCGCGATGTGCATGCCGATCTTGGCCCGGCCTCCGGTCAGGAGCGCGCGCCGCCCGCTCAGGTCGGTGCGGGCATCGCGGCGCTGGCGGTTCTTGGCCGCGCAGTCCGGGCACAGCTGGTGGTAGAACGCGTCGACCTGGGTGTA
The DNA here is from genome assembly GCF_021129305.1 of Kineosporia babensis. Lineage (GTDB taxonomy): Bacteria > Actinomycetota > Actinomycetes > Actinomycetales > Kineosporiaceae > Kineosporia > Kineosporia babensis. The sequence goes on from NZ_JAJOMB010000018.1 coordinate 58,109, forward strand.
CTTCTGCTTGCAGATGTAGCACCCGCGCGGCTGCAGGTACGTCCCGGCCGAGCCGGACGCGGTGGCCGAGGTGAGCGGCAGGCCCTCGGTCTCGTCGTCGATCCGGCCCGGGGCCCCGGTGGCGGTGGCCGCCGTCACGGCCGCGTCGTTGGCCAGGATGGCCGCCCGGCGCTGCTGGCGGCGGTGCTCCTTGGCCGCCTTGAAGATCTTGGCGGTGGCCAGGCGGACCGCGACGAAGTCCGGGTGATCGTCCGGCAACTGCTCCACCTGCCCCAGCACCTTCAGGCAAAGGGCCAGGTCGGAGGGGTCGATCGAGGAACCGGAAAGGTCCTGCGCCGAATCGTCGAGGTGCGCCGTCATGATGTGAAAACCGCTCGGATCTCTGCTCGGGATGCTGGGGGAAGTCCAAAGTTGCCCCAGCTAATGTACAAAACCCGGCGGCCAGGTGGTTGCACGTTCACCCAGCCGCCTCGTCAACCCGGCGTCAGAGCGTCACCAGTTCCAGATCGGAACGGTGCGGCAGCTTCACCGCTGCGGGCCGGGACCCACCGGGGGCCACGTCCGGAGCGTGCTCGTCCAGCCACTGCCGCTCGAACGCCGACAGCCGCACCCATTCCTCCCGCAGGAACGTCACCAGCCGGACCGCCCCGTCCGAACCCGACTCGGCCTGCACCAGCAGATAGGACAAAGGCATGGCCGGCGGCAGTGCGGCCCGCTTCGAGCCTCGCCGGTGCACCTCGTCCTGGAAGTAGGCGAACACCTCTTCCCAGGCCCGCCCGTCGCCCACGTTGTACAGCACGTCCGCCGCACACTCACGCACCGAGCGGGTCGGGTCGGCCAGCAGCGCGGCGAAGTCGGCGGTGGCGTCGGAGCCCGCGGCACAGGCCAGCGCGGTGACCGCGGCGCGGCGTAGTTCCTGCAGGCCGGGGCCGAACTCGGAGATCAGCCTCCGCAGCTCGGCGTGGGCGTCCCAGCTGGTCGCGGTGCCCAGTTCCAGAGCCCTCAGAACGGTTTCGTGCGAGTTCGCGGCTTGCATGGAGGCAGTGGCCCTATCTGAGCGAGACGGCTACCGCCCGGTCGGGAGCGGCAGGAGGAAAACTTAGTAGATCGACGCTCGGTATTTCGCTGGCGCGCGCCCACGAAGATCGAAAGCATGCCGCGATGGACAGGCAGCAGGTCTCCCGGATCGCCCACACCCGACACCCGATCGCCGCACCGCTGAGTGACCAGGCCGTCACCGACGTCCTCAATCGGGCTCTGGAACACCGCACCCAGTTGCTGGATCTGGGCTGCGGCAGCGCCGAATGGCTGCTGCGGGCCCTGGAACTGCAGCCCGAGGCCCAGGCCGTCGGGATCGACGTCTCCGAACCCGCACTCGCGCACGCCCGGACCGAGGCACAGCGGCGAGGGATGAGCGATCGGCTCCAGATCAGAGCAGAGGACGCAGCGGGGCTGGCTCCCGAAGCACGGTTCGACGTGGTGTTCGTGGTCGGTTCCAGCCACGCGTTCGGCGGCCTGCTGCCGAGCCTGCAGGCCGCCCGCCGGCATCTGGCCCCCGGGGGAGTGGTCGTGATCGGCGACGGGTACTGGGAAAACCCGCCCAGCGAGCAAGCACTGGAGATCATCGGGCCGATGGACGATCTGGCCGGCCTGGTCGCATCGGTCACCGAGGACGGGTGGACGCCGGTGCACGGGCACACCAGCACCCGCGCCGAACTCGACGCGTACGAGTGGGCCTGGACCGGAACGCTCGCCGCCTGGGGGCTGGAGCAAGCGGGTACCCCGGCCGGTGAGCAGGCCCTGGCCGTCGCCCGGGAACACCGCGAGGGCTGGCTGGGCGGCTACCGGGACTCCTTCGGCTTCGTCACCCTGATTCTGAGTCCGGCGGGCTGACCCCTACATTGGCTGCCACCAAACGACGGAGGCAGCGATGGGCGAGGTACGCAGCACCGCCGGGCGCCCACCGACGATCTACGACGTGGCCCGGCTGGCGGGCGTCTCGCACCAGACCGTCAGCCGGTACCTGCGCGGCGAGGAAGGCATCCGCCCGGCCAACCGGCAGCGCGTGCTGCGGGCGCTGGACGAGCTGAGCTACACCCCCAACCTGAGCGCTCGGTCGCTGGCCTCCCGCACGTCCCGCCGGATCACCGTCCTCACCCAGGAGATCGGGCTGGTCGGCCCGGGCCGGGTGCTGCAGGGGGCCAACGCCGAAGCCCGCCGGGCCGGCTACCTGCTCGACATCGTCACCCTGGACGTCACCGACCGCGCCGCCATCGACGACGCGCTGCGCCAGAGCGCCGGCCCGGACGTGGCCGGCATCCTGGCCCTGGCCTCCACCGACGAACTCGTCCAGGCCCTGGCCCAGGCCGAGTTCCGGGTGACCACGCTGGTGAACGCCGAACGCGACGACACCCTCGCCGGCCCCGAGCAGGACAACGCCCGCGGCATGGACCTGGTGGTGGAACACCTGGCCGCGCTCGGGCACCAGCGCTTCTTCCTGATCGGCGGCCCGCGCAGCTGGGTGGCCGCCCGCAACCGGGAACTGGCCTACGACATCGCACTTCGGGAGCGCTCGCTGCACTCCGTGGCCAAGGCGCACGGTGACTGGTCGGCCGCCAGCGGGTACGCGGCCGCTCACGCTCTGCCGCTGCACGAGGGCATCACGGCCGTGGTGGCGGCGAACGACCAGATGGCGATGGGTGCGGTGCTGGCGCTGAGCGAGGCCGGGCTGCGGGTGCCGGCCGATGTGTCGGTGACCGGGATGGACGACATGGCCGAGGCCGCCTACCTGTGCCCGCCGCTGACCACCGTGCACCTGGACTTCGAGGAACAGGGCCGGGACGCGTTCCGCCGGCTGCTCGCGCAGATCGAGGGACGGGCGCCGGCGCCGGCGGCGATGACCGCCACCCTGATGCCCCGGGCCTCCAGCGGCCCGGCCAAGGGCTGAATCCGCGCCGTCCGCAAGCCAAGTCACAAAGGTAACAAAAACATAACGGAAAAGTGAGCGCTCACAAAACTGAGGTAGCGTGCTTCGCGACGCCAGTCGATGAAGCCAGGAGTTCGGGTCATGACAGTTCTGTACGGTGCCGCCTACTACGCCGAGTACCACCGCCCGGAGCAGGCCGGGCAGCTGGATCGGGACCTGGACCTGATGCAGCAGGCCGGCTTCACCGTGATCCGGGTCGGCGAGTCGGTCTGGTCCACCTGGGAACCGCGCGACGGCGAATTCGACCTGGACTGGCTGCTTCCCGTGCTGGACGGCGCCCACCAGCGCGGCATCAAGGTCATCCTCGGCACCCCCACTTACGCCGTACCGCCGTGGCTGCAGCAGGCCTACCCCGAGATCGCCGCCGACAAGCCGGACGGCCGCCCGGTTGCTTGGGGTGGCCGCCAGGAGGTCGACTACTCCCACCCGGCCTTCCGCTTCCACGCCGAGCGGGTGATCCGGGCCGTCATCGCCCGCTACGCCGAGCACCCGGCGGTGATCGGCTACCAGGTCGACAACGAGCCCGGCCTGCTCCTTTTTCACAACCACGGCGCCTTCACCCGCTTCGTGCGCCGGCTGAAGCAGCAGTACGGCGACGTCGAGACCCTCAACCGCGAATGGGGCCTGACCTACTGGTCGCACCGGATCGCCGACTGGTCCGAGCTGTGGCGCCCCGAAGGCAACACCCTGCCCCAGTACGACCTGGCCTGGCGCCGTTACCAGGCCGACCTGACCACCGAATTCATCGCCTGGCAGGCCGATCTGGTGCGCTCCTACGCCCGGCCCGGCCAGTTCGTGACCACCTGCATCAGCTACCCCCGCCCCGCCGCCGACGACCACGCCCTGGCCAACACCCTCGACGTGACCGCCGGCAACCCGTACTACGCCATGCAGGACCACCTCGACGCCACCCAGGACCTGCCCACCCTCTCCGGCTGGACCACCAGCGGCATCGCCGGGCTCTTCCGCCAGGCCGACCGGCTCTACTCCTCCCGCCAGGAACGGTTCCTGGTCACCGAGACCAACGCCCAGAGCATCGACGGCAGCTGGAACAACCGCCCGCCGTGGCCCGGCCAGCTCCGCCAGGCCGCCTTCGCGCTGATCAGCCGCGGCGCCTCGATGATCGAGTACTGGCACTGGCACACCCTGCCCTACGGCACCGAAACCTACTGGGGCGGTGTCATCCCGCACTCGCTCCAGCCCGGCCGGATCTACCGCGAGGTCGCCGAGATCGGCAACCAGCTCAAAGACCTGGACCTGGACGGCTTCGAGCCCGACACCGACGTCGCCCTGCTCTGGTCCAACCCCTCCAACTGGGCCCTGCAGTTCTTCCCGCCGCTTGCCACCTCGGACGGAAAGCCCGACCCCGCTTCTTACGAGCGCATTTTCGACGCCTACCACCGCGGCGTGATCGACGCCGGCGCCCAGGCCCGGATCCTCCACCTGACCCAGGCCACCGAACTGGGCGCCCAGGCGCTGGCCGAGAAGCACCCCGTCCTGATCGCCCCAGCGCTCTACGTGGCCGACGACGCCGAACTGGAACTCCTGCGCGACTATGCCGCTGCCGGCGGACATCTGGTGCTCGGCATCCGCACCGGATACGGCGACGAGGAAGCCCGCGCCCGGATCGCGGTCGCGCCGGCCATCCTTGGTGAACCTGCGGGCGTCCACTATGACGAGTACTCCAACCTGAGCGCACCGATCGAGGTGAGCGGAGACCTCACCGGTGCCGCCACCGGCTGGATCGACGGCCTGATCGTGGACGACGCCGAAACCGTGGCCAGGTATACGCACCCACGCTTCGGGGAGTTCCCCGCAGTCACCACCACCAGCCACGGCGCCGGCCGGATCACCACCGTCGGCACCGTTCCCGACAACCAGTTGGCGACCGCGATCGTCCACTGGCTGGTACCGGACAAGACCGCCGACGAACTGCTGCCCGAGCGCTCGCTGCCGGTCACCGTCTCGTCCGGAACGCTCAAGGACGGTCGCCGCGCCTGGTTCCTGTTCAACTGGAGCTGGGACGAGATCAGCGTCAAACGTGCCACCGGAGAAAGCATCACCCTCCCGTCCTGGGGGACCCACCTGCTCCTCGAATGATCCGAGAAAGGTGAAACGCGATGCGCAAGCGTGCAACGAAGCCCGCTGCCGGAACGGTTCTCACGGTCGTGACCGTGCTGAGCGCCGTGAGCCTGGCCGCCTGCTCCTCCTCCAGCGACGAGCAGGAGGGCCCGGCCCAGGCGCCGGTGAACCAGGCGCAGATCGACGAGGCGCTGAACACACCCACCACGCTGACGTTCTGGACCTGGGTCCCGAACATCGAGGACGAGGTGGCGCTGTTCGAGGCCAAGTATCCGAGCATCGATGTCAAGGTGGAGAACGTCGGGCAGGGCCTGGCCCAGTACCAGAAGCTGCGCACCGCGCTGAAGTCCGGCGAGGGCGCCCCCGATCTGGTCCAGGTCGAGTTCCAGTACATCCCCTCGTTCACCATCACCAAGTCGCTGCTCGACCTGACCCCGTACGGCGCCGGCGATCTCAAGGCCAACTACCCGGAATGGATCTGGAACCAGGTCGCGCCCAGCGGGGGAGTGTACGGGCTGCCGCAGGACTCCGGGCCGATGGGCAACCTGTATCGCGCCGACATCCTGAAGGAAGCCGGCATCACCGAGGCACCGCAGACCTGGGAGCAGTACGCCGCGGACGCCCGGACGGTACGGGACAAGACCGACTCCTACATCAGTAATCTCGCCTCGAACGAACCCGCCGCGATGGTCGGGCTGCTCTGGCAGGCGGGTGCCCAGCCGTTCGGGTTCGACGGCGAGAAGACCGTCACGATCGACGTGAACAGCGATGCCGCCAAGCAGGTCTATGCCTACTGGCAGGATCTGATCGCGCAGGACCTGGTCTCCACCGATCCGGACTTCACCGACTCCTGGTACCAGGGCTTCTCCCGGGACAAGTACGCCGGCTGGCTGACCGCCGCCTGGGCCCCGGTCTTCCTGCAGGGAACGGTGAAAGACACCGCGGGCAAGTGGAAGGCCGCGCCGCTGCCACAGTGGTCGTCCGGAGAGCCGGTCGCCGGAAACTGGGGCGGTTCCAGCGATGCCGTGCTCGCGACGTCCAAAAATCCGATCGCCGCCTACGAACTGGCCGAGTTCCTGAACACCGATCCCGAGTCCACCCGGATGCTGAACGAGCAGCAGAACCTCTTCCCGGTGCAGACCGCGCAGCTGGAAGACTCCGCGTTCACCGAGGCCAAGTCCGACTTCTTCGGCGGCCAGCCGGTCAACGAACTGTTCTCGCAGATCGCGCCCACGGTCAACACCGACTTCCAGTGGCTGCCGTTCATGGATTACGCGTACAGCCGGTTCAACGAGACGATCGGCGATGCGATGACCAACAAGGGTGACCTGGGCGCGGCCGCCGACCTCTGGCAGAGCGATCTGGAGAAGTACGCCCAGCAGCAGGGTTTCGAGGTGAACTGATGACCTTGACCGCAGCCCGCCCGGTCCGCGCCAAGGTCGTTCACAAAGTCTCGCCCGCAGTGCGCAGCCAGCATCGGGCGGCGTACATCCTGGTGCTGCCCTTCCTGATCTTCTTCACGGCCATGCTGCTGGCCCCGCTGGCCTATTCGGCGTACCTCAGCCTGTTCCGGACCCAGCTGATCGGCGGCCGGCAGTTCGCCGGGCTGGAGAACTACCGCCGGGCCTTCACCGATCCTTCCTTCCTGGACGGCCTGCGACGCGTGGCCCTGTTCCTGGTCGTACAGGTGCCGATCATGCTCGGCCTGGCCCTGTTCCTCGCCCTGGCTCTGGACAGCGGCCTGGCCCGGGGCGCGAAAACGCTGCGGCTGCTGTACTTCGTGCCCTACGCCGTGCCCGGGGTGGTGGCCACGCTGATGTGGGGCTACCTCTACGGCCCGGACTACGGACCGATCGCCCAGGTCGCCGAGCGCCTCGGCCTCGGGGCGCCGGATCTCCTGGCCCCGGGCAGCATCCTGGGCTCAATGATGAACATCGTGACGTGGGAGTACGTCGGCTACAACATGATCATCATGTACGCCGCGCTGCGCGCAGTCCCGGCCGAACTGAGCGAGGCGGCGGCGATCGACGGCGCCGGGGCGGTCCGCATCGCCTGGAGCATCAAGGTCCCGGCGATCCGCCCGGCCATCCTGCTCACCGTGATCTTCTCGATCATCGGCACCTTCCAGCTGTTCAACGAGCCCAGCCTGCTGCGCTCGGCCGCCCCCAATGCGATCGGTGAGGACTACACCCCGAACTTCTACGCCTACTCGATCGCCTTCACCCAGCAGGACGTCAATTACGCTGCCGCACTGGCCTTCCTGCTCGGCACCGTGATCGCCGTGATCTCCTACCTGGTGCAGTCCGCGCAGAACCGGAGGCTGGCATGACCCGGCGCCGCAGCACCCTGCTGACCGTGCTGCTGTGGCTGGTGGCGCTGTACTTCGTGCTGCCGCTGGCCTGGCTGGCCCTGTCCAGCACCAAGGACAACTCAGACCTGTTCACCTCGTTCGGTTTCTGGTTCGGCGACCGGTTCTCCCTGGCCGACAACCTGCGGGCGGTGTTCGAGTTCCGCGACGGCCAGTACCTGCGCTGGACCCTGAACACCGCGATCTACGCCTTCGCCGGCGCCACCGGGGCCTCGCTGCTGGCCACCATGGCCGGCTACGCCTTCGCCAAGTACCGCTTCCCGGGCGACAAGCTCTACTTCAGCGTCATTCTCGGCGCGATCATGATTCCGCTGACTGCCCTGGCGCTGCCCACGTACCTGATCTTCAACGCCGCCAACCTGACCAACACCATGTGGGCGATCATCGTGCCCTCGCTGGTCAGCCCGTTCGGCGTGTACCTGATGCGGGTCTACGCGGCCGACTCGGTGCCCGACGCGCTGATCGAGGCGGCCCGGATCGACGGCGCGGGGGAGTTGCGGATCTTCGCCCAGATCGGGCTGCGGCTGCTCGGGCCCGGCATCGTGACGGTGTTCCTGTTCACCCTGGTCGCCACCTGGAACAACTACTTCCTGCCGCTGATCATGTTGAACAGTTCGGATCTGTACCCGCTGACCGTGGGCCTGGCCCAGCAGCAGGCCGCCAGCGCCGCCGGTGGCGGCTCCGAGGCACTGTTCTCCACGGTGATCACCGGCTCGTTCGTCTCGGTGGTGCCGCTGGTGATCGCCTTCGTCTTCCTGCAGCGCTACTGGCAGTCCGGTCTGGGGGCCGGGTCAGTGAAGGGCTGAGGAGGCGTTGTCGGTGACGCCCAGGCGCCGGTGCTCGCTGTGGTAGATGGCCTGGTCGAGCAGTTGGGCCACGTGGTTGTCGTACAGGCTGTAGACAATGCTGCGCCCGGCCCGGGTGCCCACCACCAGATCGAGGTTGCGCAGCAGCCGTAGCTGATGTGACACCGCCGACTGCTCCATGCCCACCGCCTCGGCCAGATCGCTCACCGCCCGCGGCCCCTGCCGCAGCTCGGTGAGGATCAGCAACCGGCTCGGGGTGGCCAGCGCCTGCAACGTGGTCGCCACGAAGGCAGCGGTCTCCGCATCCAGCCGCTGAGCAGGCCGATCGCGTCCCTGCACTCCATGTCCCACAAGCAGGCACTTTACCTGGTGGTCCGGATGACCAGGGCCGAAGGTCCCGTAGGGCCGTCGGCTCATATGAACATATCTTCAGATGTTCTGATAACTTCTCAACCTCCGCCGCCGACCGGAGGTTCGCCCGATGGCGCCCACTGCGCTTGCCGCCCGCCCCGCCCCCGTCCAGACCCGTCCGCACCGCACGCCCTGGCTCGAGTTGCCGGAGATGCGCTGGGCCGGGGCCGCGCTCGGGCTGTTCGTACTCGGGCTGGTGGCTCAGTTCAGCGGCGCGCCCGAATGGCTCAGCTGGACGCTGTACCTGGCCTGCTACGCGGCCGGTGGCTGGGAACCGGCGCTGGCCGGGCTGCAGGCGCTGCGCGAGAAGACCCTCGACGTCGATCTGCTGATGGTGGTCGCGGCGATCGGCGCCGCCGCGATCGGCCAGGTGCTGGACGGCGCCCTGCTCATCGTCATCTTCGCCACCTCCGGCGCCCTGGAGGCCCTGGCCACCGCCCGCACCGAGGACTCTGTGCGTGGCTTGCTGCACCTTGCCCCCGAGACGGCTGTCAGGGTGCGCACGGGCGTGGAGGAGGAGGTGCCGATCGCCGAACTGGCCGTGGACGACGAGATCCTGGTGCGCCCGGGCGAACGGATCGGCGCCGACGGTGTGGTGGTCGCGGGCGCCAGTGACGTAGACCAGGCAACGGTGACGGGGGAGTCGCTGCCGGTCGAAAAGGTCGTGAACGACGAGGTCTTCGCCGGGACGCTGAACGGCACCGGCGTGCTGCGGGTACGGGTCGCCCGGCGGGCCGAGGACTCGGTCGTCGCCCGGATCGCCAACCTGGTCGAGGAGGCCAGCAAGACCAAGGCCACCACCCAGCTGTTCGTCGAGAAGGTGGAGCAGCGCTACTCGATCGGCATGGTGGTGGCCACCCTGGCCCTGTTCGGCATCCCGCTGCTGTTCGGCGAGACGTTCCAGGACGCGCTGCTGCGGGCCATGACGTTCATGATCGTGGCCTCGCCCTGCGCCATCGTGCTCTCCAGCATGCCGCCGCTGCTGGCCGCGATCGCCAACGCCGGCCGCCACGGCGTGCTGATCAAGTCGGCCGTGGTGATGGAACGCCTCGGCACCACCTCCCGCGTCGCCTTCGACAAGACCGGCACCCTCACTCAGGGCACTCCGGTTCTGGCGGAAGTACGCCTGCTGGGCGAGATTTCCGAGGACGAGGTGCTGCGGCGGGCCGCCGCAGTCGAGCGCTTCAGCGAACATCCGCTGGCCAGAGCTGTGGTGCGGGCGGCCCAGGAGCGCGGGCTCGAGGTTTCGGCCGCGGTCGATTTCGCGGCCCACCCGGGCGTTGGGGTCGCCGGAATGGTGGACGGGTCGCAGGTCACCGTCCGCTCACCCCGGTCCGAGTCCATCCCCGCGCTGGAAGCCGGAAGGACCGCGGTGCTGGTGGAAATCGACCACGAATTGAGCGCCGTACTCAGCTTCACCGACCGGCTACGCCCCAACGCCGCCCAAGCCGTGGCCGCCGTCACCGCGCTCACCGAGCAACCGCCCGTGCTGCTCACCGGCGACAACGCAGCCGCCGCCGAGCACGTCGCCAGCCAGGCCGGTCTCCAGGTCAGCAAGGCCGAACTGCTGCCCGAAGAAAAGCTCGGCCAGGTCCGGCAGATGCAGCACGACGGCGAGCGCGTGCTGTTCGTGGGTGACGGCATCAACGACGCCCCGGCCCTGGCCGCTGCGCATTCCGGTGTAGCGATGGGTGCCGGCTCAGACCTGACTCTGCAGACCGCCGACGCCGTCGTGGTCCGTGACGACCTCACGGCTGTTCCGGCGGTGATCGCCCTGTCGCGCCGGGCCCGTCGGGTGGTGATCGCCAATCTCTGCATCGCGGCCGGTTTCATCACCGTGCTCGTGCTGTGGGATCTGTTCGGCCACCTGCCGTTGCCGCTCGGGGTGGCCGGGCACGAGGGCTCGACCATCATCGTCGGGCTGAACGGGCTGCGGCTGCTCCGTGAGAAAGCCTGGCGGTAGCTCTGGGCTACGGCGCTGGTCCGGGAGAGAATGCCGATCTGCCGGAATGCTTGGGAGCTGCTGCCGTATGACGGAGTCATCGAAGGTCATCGGGATCGTGCTGTTCGACGGGGTGGAGGAACTCGACGCCGTCGGCCCCTGGGAAGTGCTGGCCTACTGGACGCTGAACCACCCGGAAGACGAGTACCGGGTGATCACTCTCTCGCCCAGCGGCGAGGTGGTGACCTGCGCCAAGGGCATGCGCATCACCCCCGACCACTCGTTCGCGAACGCACCCGCGCTGGAAGTCCTGCTTCATCCCGGAGGCCGGGGCACCCGTCCTCTGAGCCGTAATCAGGAACATCTGGCCTGGGTGCGTGATCAGGCCGCCAGCACCAGCCTGATCACCAGCGTCTGCACCGGCTCGCTGGTCTACGCCGCGGCCGGCCTGCTGAGGAACCGTCCGGCCACCACGCACTGGGGTGCCCTCGACGAACTCGCTGCCCTGGACAGCACCATCAAGATCGACGAGACCTCCCGCTTCGTCGACGACATCGACGTGATCACCAGCGCCGGTGTCTCGGCGGGCATCGACATGGCCCTGCACCTGGTCTCGCGCCTGAGCTTCCCCGACCGGGCCGTCGAAGTGCGCCGCGGGATTCAGTACGACCCCGAACCGCCTGTCTAGAGCCTAGTGTCAGGGGGGCGTTGTCGAACTCGAAGGCGTGGTCGTGGCTGCCGGAGCAGATGAAGGAGAATCAGGCCGACAAGTCTCTTTCAACCGAACGGTGCGGTCTGGTCATGGTGCAGGAACGACGACTGATCCCGGTTCTGGCTCTCACCTGTGCGGTGCTCCTTGGCGCCTGCTCCGGGACGTCGTCACCGGCTGGCCAGGCGCCTGAGGACCCGATGCCAGCAGCTTCGGCGCCTTCGAAGGCCGGGCAGATCCAGATCGATCGGAAGGTGGATTTCACCGTCCAGGTCTCGGATGCTTCCGATGCTCGGCTCACGACCGAAGCCACCACTCTTCGTCCCAAGACCAATGCGGACGACCGGGTCCTGATCCTTCACGGCATCACGAGCGAGAAGAGTTTTCTCGCCACGGAGGACAGTGCCGATCCGCTGGACGGCGCTGGTTCCACTCTGAACTCGTTCACCCGGATCGGCCGGTGGACGGAATCCGAGGGCTTCGAAGCGTCGGCCCGAACCGGTCGCGAGAGTAAAGGGGTTCTGGCCGGGTCCGAACGTCAGGTCACGGCGCTGACCCAGGTGGACGATCGCTTGGTCTGGATCGAGTCACCCAGCACCGACATCCTGTTCATGGAATGGAGCTTGTGGACTGCGGGAGTCGATGGTTCTGCTGCCCGGGAACTGGCACACAGCCAGGTTCTGAAGGGAGCTGCGCGACCGCTGCCCGTGACCGGGGGCACCTATCCCGTGGTTATCGGTGAATATGTGTACTGGGCGGCCACAGTTGCCACGACGACGACACCGGACCCGCAGGCCGAGAAGGACTGGGAATTCAATGTTCTCCGGACCCGGCTGTCCGGTAAGGGCAAGGTCGAGACCGTGGCGAAGAACGCGGTGATGCCGGCCCGGGCCGGTGGTGACCTGATCTACGCGGCTCAGGAGGAACGCGCCTCGGACACCTACGAAATTCACCGGAAGGCGGTGTCCGGCGACGGTAGGGACGAGATTCTGGTCCGCGGCAGCCGGGTCGGAACCTCGGACATCGTCGAAGTCGCCAGTTCGGAAGCCTATCTGGCCTGGGCGGTCCGATCCCCTGAGATCGGTGACGAGGGGTGGAACAGCAAGGAGTCACAACCCGGTCAGATCTTCGTCATGGATCTGGACACGACGGAGGTGACTACCGTGATCACTGCCGACGATGTTGGGGGCAGCGGGAAGCTTTCCCTTACCCGAACCGGCGTTCTGTGGGGCAACGGCTCAGGCAACGGTGATCCGACCGAGTACTACCTGAACATGGCGACGAAGAGACTCTTCTGGTTTGCCAAGAACCGCGGGAACAGCTCTGTAGAAGGTGATCCCGCTCATGACTTCGTCATGTGGACCAAGGGTTCCGACCCGAAGACCCACCGCAGCCTCTGGCACCTGGCTCAGCTGAACACTTCAAGCTGATCGACTGATACCTCTTTCGGCCGCGGCTCTAGAGAGCAGCTTTGATCAGCTGGTCCACCGGGTAGAGCTGGTCGTGGGCCAGGTCGACCTCGACGGCGCGGTCCAGGCCGGGCTGGGCCATGAATCGCGGCGTGGTGCCGTGGTGGGGCTGCGCTGCGTGGACCAGGAACGGGTGGCAGACGAAGACGTCGCCCGGGGAGCCGGTGGCGTAGGCGATCGGGCGGTGGGCGCTTGCCTGGTCCACCTCGGCGGCGAAGGTGAAGATGGATTCGCCCGCCTCGCCGTACGGCTGAAGCACTTTGGGAATGTCGTGGTGTGAGCCCACCCGGATCCAGGTCGGTGAGTTCTCCGGCGTGACCTCGCTGAACAGGAACAGCATGAGTAGGGCGCGGGACTTGGATCGATAGTTGGTGAGGTACTGCGAGCCGTCCGGTGAGGGGTAGCTGGACTCGATGTGCCAGCCGGCGTCGTTCGGTTCGCTCTGGTGCGGAAAGCGCAGCGGGAAGGAGCCGATTGCGCTGCGGCGGACCCAGCGTCCAGGTCCGACCAGGGCGTCGAAGGCGTCGACGAGGGCGGGAGCGTTGGCAGCCGCTTCGAACGCCGGCCCGCCCATCCCATCGACCCAGTGGACAGGCTCGGTCCAGCCGGCCGGGTCCTCCGGCGACAGACCGATCCGTTTCCACAACAGGCCGGCGCACTCCGCGGCAACCTCTGCGGGAACGGCCCCTTCGAACTTCAGGTAGCCGTCCCGGCTGAATTGTTCGATGAGTGCGTCGTCCACGACCAGGAGGGTCCCGCGAACCCTGGCGGCCGTCCACTGATTTAAAGGTCGGGGCCGCCCGCCCCTTCCCGGTGGCGATCAGGTCGGGGCGGGAGGCTAGGCACCCATCGTCACTCGGGCTGGTTGCGCATCACAGTCAGGTTGCCCAGGTTCGTGGCCACCTGTCGCACGAGCACGAATCCGGCCATTTCGGCCTCTGCGGTAAGAGCTTCCGCGGTGTGGCCGGCGCTGATCCCGCGCTGTCCCTGCTGCACGGTGTCGGTCGGGCCGGACAGTTGCTCCTGCAGCACCAGCAGCCCGTCGGTGGTCAGGGCGCGGCGCAGCATGGCGAGGGTGGCGGTGCGGCTGGCGTCGGGGAAGAAGCACTGAGCCCAGTAGGCGGCCCGGAAAGTCCCTTGATCGGGCAGAGTCTGGGCGTCTGCGCACCGCAGTTGCACCCGTTCGCTCAGGCCCAGCTGGTCGCGGCGGCGTTCGGCCTCGGCGATGACCTCGGGCACGATGTCCACCCCGACGAGTTGCAGCTGGGGGTAGAGCTGCGCGGTGGTGAGCAGGGCGCCACCGACTCCCGTACCCAGGTCGAGCATGGGCCCACCGGACTCCAGTACGGCCGAGACCTCGGGCATGGCGTCGTACACCGAGCGGTAGAGCATCTGCGTCACGGGATCTGCTTCCACCCCCGCGTCGCGCGCGACGATCAGAGCCGCGTCTCCGGTCAGCTCCAGCTCTTCCTGGTCGAGTTTCTCCAGCGCGGCCAGATCCAGGCTGACGGCGTCGAGAACGGTCTCCAGGGAGACGCCCGATGCTCCGGTCAGGAGGGCGGCGAACGGGGGTGCGAGTTGGTAGCCGCCGGGTACCTCGGTCACTACGCCAGCTTGCTTGAGGACGTCGAGTACCCCGCTCACACGGTTACCGGACCACTGCGCGGTGGTGAACTCGGTGGCGGGGGTGGGCTCGCGCAGCTGCTCCAGCCAGCCCATCCGGTGCACGGCCTCAAGAATGGCGAGGGTCTGGGCGCCCTTCGTCCATTCCCGTACCGTCGCGCGGGCGGTCAGTGCGTCCATGACAGTCATCAGGTGGTCTCCGTTCCGTGGTCAGTACCTGCGAACGGAGCAAGATGCGGCCCGGCCGGAGAATCTGCGCCGCCTATCGTGTGATCTGGGTCTCATGCGGGTGATGGGTACCGTAGGCGATGCCCATCCGGGCCACCCGCCCTTGCTCCAGGGTGAACAGCGCCGCCATGGTCGGTGGGCAGTGCTCCGGATCCGAGGCCGGGTTGATGAAGTCCGCCTCCCACAACAGCAGATCCTTGCTGGCCATCGTGTGATGCAGCCGGACTCCGACGTCTGCACTGAACGTCCACTCCAGCATGTCCAGCAGCAGCGTGCGCCGCCCGTGCATGATGCCCATGACGTCGATCAGGGCATCCGGGTGGTACCAGTCCTGCACCACCCGGTCGAAGGTGCCCGCCACCATCGAGTCCACGATCTGGGCTGACTCCCGGTGCCAGGCCCGCGCCTCGTCCTCGACCGCACTGTGCGCGGCTTCGGCCGTGCGCTGCAGTTCACGGGCCAGCGCCCGCCGCCCGTCCCGGAGCCGGCTGCCCACCGTCTCGGTCGAGACGGCGCACAACTGCGCGATCTGCCGGTACGAGGACACCCCGCTGAAGTAGCGCAGCATCATCACCTCGCGGATCGGCGCCGAAAGCCCCTTCAGCGCATGGCGAATCCACTCGGCCGTCGCGGTCTGCGCCAGCTTCTCCTCGGCGACGGACGCCGATGGCGGCAGGAAGAACCCCGGATCGGCGATCGGCACGGCTCGGCGGGAACGCAGGTGGGCCCGGCAGTTGTTGCGCACGATCGATTTCAACCAGGGGACGAAGGCGCTCGGCTCGCGGAGCTCGGGCAACCTTTGCAGGGCGGTGATCAGGGCGTCCTGCACCACGTCGTCCGCTTCGTCGGTGTATCCGAGCAGAGCGATCGCAGTGGCCCGCAGCGCGGCCTGGTGCCGTTCGGTCAGCCCGGCGAACGCCGCCATGTCACCGGCCTGCGCCAGCCGCACCAGATCATCGTCCGTCACACCGGCATGATCGCCGGTCGTTGCCGTAAGCGCATCAGGGCTCGGCCGTCCTGGCTTGCTCGGCGGGGGCACTGGCTGGGGTCTTGGCTGGGGAGAGCACCCGGGCCAGGAGGATGACGAAGAGCCCGGCCAGCGGCACGACCAGCAGGCCCATGCGCAGGCTGCTGGCGTCGGCGACGGCCCCGACGATCGGCGGCGAGAGCAGGAAGCCCAGCCGCATCAGCCAGGAGACCAAGGTCAGGCCGGTACCGGGTTTGAGGCCGGGCAGCTCATCGGCCTCGTGCATCGCGGCCGGGACCAGCGTGGCCGTGCCCATCCCGGCCGCGGCGAAGCCGAGAATCGTGGTGGGGATGGTCGGCACCGCCAGAGCCAGGCCCATTCCGGCCGCCACCAGCAGGCCGCCGGCCCGGGCCATGTTGGCCTGGCCGTACCGGTCCACCAGGCGGTCTCCGAACGAGCGGCCGATGAACTGGGCTCCCACCAGGGCGATGTACCCGGCGGCGGCGAGCGAGGCGGGCGAGTTCAGTTCGTCCGAGAGGTAGACCGCGGCCCAGGAGTTGCCCGCGTCTTCGACCAGCGTGCCAGCGGTGGCGATCATGACCAGCGCAGTCACCAGGAGGATCGTCCGTGAGCTGAGTTTGGTGGGACGGGTGGCGTGGGGGCCTTCGTGGGTGGCCGGTTCGACGTCTGGGCCGGGCAGGCAGAAGCGCAGGGCGACCAGCGCGACCACGGCGAACAGGGCCGCTGAGAGGCCCAGGTGCACGCCGATCGGTAGGCCGATGGCCAGCGCCCCGGCTGCCATCGAGCCTCCGGTCACCGCGCCGATCGACCAGGTGGCGTGGAAGGAGTTGATGATCGAGCGGCCGTACTGACGCTGAACCCGCAGCCCGTGGGCGTTCTGAGCGACGTCGGTGATGGCGTCGAAGCTGCCTGCGGCGAACAGGGCCAGGGCGAAGAGCAGGGGGACGGGGGACAGGCCGGCCAGGAGGACGCCGAGGCCGGTGAGCAGGGTGCCGAAGACGGCTGCGCGGGCGGAGCCGAGCCGGCGGATGGCCACCCCGGCTGCGGTACCGGCGATCAGGGCGCCGGTGGGGAAGGCCGCCACGGTGAGCCCGTAGACCGCGTTGCTCATCTCCAGATCGGTCTTGATCTGGGGATAGCGGGGAATCACGTTGGCGAACAAAGCGCCGTTGGTGAAGAACAACGCGGCGACCGCAGCCCGGGCCCGGCGGGTGGCCAGGTCCGGGCGGGTGGCGGACAGGGTGGTCATGCGTACGACCGTACACAAACTTGTGACGTATGGGTACGGCCGTACACACGTCAGATCAGCGCACGACGATCTCGGTCAGGGTCGGCGCGTACGTCTCGGTGGCCTTGATCGAGGTCAGCGCCACGCGCAGGCGGGTGGTGGTGACCTCGTCGAAGCTCACGGTCCGATCCTGGCCGATCCCGTCCGACCCTTGGGCGAACGTCACCCAGGCGGCGCCGTCCCAGCGTTGCAGTTCGAAGGTCTGCACGCGCGGGTTGGTGCCGGAGTCGGTGTATTCGTCGAGCACCACCCCGGAGAAGGCCGTTTCTTCGCCGAAGTCGACGTCGAGGGTGACCGGGTAGGTGGCGTCGTCGGCCGCGGCCCAGCGGGTGCTGATCTCGCCGTCGGTCAGGTTCTCGGCGCCGAGCGTTCCGTTGGCTCCGGGGTGGGTGGAGCTGGCCGTCACCGGTTGGCCGAGGGCCAGGTTGGTCCCGCCCGGTTCCTCGTCCTCAATCGGGTCGTCGTCCACCGGATCGGCAACCTTCTTACCGATCTTGCTCTCCGCCATCCCGATGTCCGGTGCCTTGCCGTAGTACAGGTGCGTCCCCAGGAAGTCCTTGTCGCCCAGGCTCGGGTTGTAGCGTCCGGCATCGATCAGCGGCGAGGTGTTCTTGAGCGCGAAATGCTTGGCCGCCGTGCGGATCTTGTCCACCCCAGCGCCCTTGACGTACTTGGCCGGATCGCCCCGGAACTGTGGATCGACTCGCAAGCCACGAGCGTCCGCAGGTTCTTGAAGTGAGTGGGTGCCCCCGGCCTCGTAGTAGGCGTTGTTGGAGAACACGGCCTGCCGCAGCGCGCCGTCCTTGCGGTACCAGGTGGTGGGTTTCGTCTTCGAGGTGTTGTAGAAGATGTTGTTCAGGAAGTAGACCTTGCTCAGGAACCGCTCGTCGTGCACCTGGTCCAGCTGGGCGCCGTCGTAGACGAAGGTGTTGTTGACGAAGTACGTGGGGGAGTAGTTCGTCGACAGCATGTTCTTCACCAGCACGCCGTTGTCGTTGACGCTCAGGTTGTACCGGGCGACCGAGTTCGAGCTGTTGCCCATGTAGGCCATCCAGCCGGCCGCGTTGTCGTGCGAATAGTTGTACTGGTACGTGACATTGAAGTTGGTGTACTCCAGATCCCACGGGGTGCCGTCGTACTCGTTCGCGGGCCCGCCGTACACCTCGTTGAACTGCATCACCGAGTCCGCCCCGGCCCACAGGTACAGGCCGCAGGAGACCGCGTCGTAGCGTTCCAGGAAGCCGTTGACCTCGTTGTACTCCACCGTCATGTTCTTGGTGTTGGCCAGCTGGATCGCGCCCTGGCCGATGCTCTCGGAGTAGTTGTGCCCGATGTACACGTTGCGGCTGTACAGGTCCCGGGTGCGTACCCAGAGCTGCTCCCAGCCCTCGTGGAACTTGCCGGCCTCGTCGTACTGCCCCGAGGCCGTGCCCTCGGCGCCGAACCAGTTGAAGGCGAACTGGACGGCGTGCAGCTCGACGTTCTCGAAGGTGTTGTCCTCGATCCGGACGTCCTCGAAATAGTGGCCGCCGGTCGGGTACTCCTTGTAGTTCTTGCTACCGAAGACCTGGAAATTGACCGCACCGTAATGAATTTTCTGCCAGGTGCTGGGACCGTCGGTGTTGTGCACGTACACGTCGTTGATCCGGAAGTGGTTCATGATCGTGTCCGCGCCGGCGGCCAGCTTGTCCGCGTTGATCGAGACCGCGATGCCGTCCCGCACGTACGTTCCGGAGGTGATGTCGGTGGCGAAGTCGTCGTCGTTGGACAACTCGACGTTGTTGATCTCCCAGTACTCCTGGTTACGCAGCACGATCGCCCCGGTCAGGCCCACCGTCTCCGGGTTCTTGGTGCCGTCGGCCCGGAACGGGCTCGGCACCTTGCCGTTGGTGGCGATGTACGGCAGGCGCTGGGACTTCCCGTAGGACGAGATCGTGATCGGCTTACCCGGCTTGCCAGAGCCCTTCGGCCACAGCTGCTCGTCGTTCCACTGCTCACCGGCCTTCAGCAGAATCCGGTCGCCGGGCCGGAACGTGGTGGCGTTCGCCTTGGCCAGCGTGCGCCAGGCCTTCTTCGGGCTGGTTCCCGCGGCCGAGTCCTTGCCGCCCGAAGCGTCCAGGTAGTAATCGATTCCGCCGTAGGGATTCTTGTTCTGCGTGGCCGCCGAGGCGGGCGCGGCCAGAAGAGGTACGGCGATCAGCGCGGCCAGGAGAGCGATCAGGCCCGGTATCCGGAGTCTCAACCCTGCACATCCTCTGCATCGATGGCGTCCACCGCCGAGGCATCGACGGTGAAGTCACTGGCCCCCATCCGCTGTTCGAGCAGGGCGTCGAGCTTCTCCGCGCTCAGCACCTGCCGGATCCGCGACGCGTAGGCCTCGAAAGCCGTCTCCTCGTCAACGGTTTTGCCGTCGAGCTGATAATACGTGATCTCCTGGGCGCCGATGACCGGCTCTGAGATTTCCCCCTCGGACAGCGTGCTCAGGATCGAGGAAAGCTCCTGGTCGTGCGGGTTCACCCCGGTAGTGTCACCATTGCTGTATTCCGCCTTTGTAAGCCGCTTTTCGTTCGTGGTGATGTCATCCAGGTCGGTAACCTTCTCAGGCCGGGCCGAAGCCGGCAGCACCAGTGCGGTATAGGCGTAAGTGGTGGCGTTCTCGCTCCAGGCAGCGCGATCGGCGTCGAACCGCTCGCGAACCTCCGCGTCGTTCACCAGCATCGTCCGCTGGAGCTGGGTGGTGAGTTCGCTCATCCGCTTCGAGTAGTACTCCTGCGGGCTGAAGTCCTTCACCCCGTAGACGGTCTGCGCTGACCCCCGGGTCGTGTTCTCGTCCTCGACCTCTTCGAGAAAGGCCTCATAGGTGGTCTCCTCGACCAGGCCATGCTCCCGAGCCAGAGCCAATGTCGCCTGACCGGAACGAATCTCGTCCAGGGCCAGGTCGGCCAGTCGGGCCACGTCACCGTTCCAGCTGGTGGTGCGATCCAGACGCTGCATCTGGAACAGCAACTCGTCCCGGCTGATCGCCTGCCCGTCCAGGGTGGCCACCTGGCTGTTGCTGCCGCGCAAGGCCAGAACGGCACCGACAGCGGCAACCACGCAGACCAGCAGCACGGCCGCGAGCCGTTTCACTGCAGGGCCCCGGTCCGAACTATAGACGTTGTGGCCCAGACCGGTTCGTCGCGCGCCTTGGTCACGGTGAGCCTCACTCGGTCGACCCGTACTGCCGGAAAAGTCAGGATCCGCTGGTACCCGACGGAATTGGCCTCGGCCAGGTGAATCCAGCGTCCATCGGTGCGCCCTTCGACGATGACGTGCTCCACCCGCTGGCCCTGGGAAATATCCTCACCGAGAACCACCGCCTCGATCTCGGTCTCCTCAGCCAGGTCCAGACCGCTGCAACGGGAACGGAAATCGTCGATCCGCCGGCCCAGACCGTCCAGGGTGGCCACGTCGATCGGATGGATCAAACCGTCGCGGGCCGGGGGAACGTTCAGCAGGAAGGCCGCATTACCGCCGACCGAATGCTGGTAGATTCCGAACAGCTCCTCCACCGGCCGCACTGAACCGTTCTCGGCCGGATGATGAAACCAGCCCGGCCGGATCGACGTGTTCACCTCGGCCGGGTACCACACCAGATCACCCCCGGCGCCGGCCAGCGCCTCCCGGCTGCCCAGATCGTCCTCGTCGCTGCGCACCACCTTGGCGAACTCACCGTCGTCCACCTGCTGCGAATACTCGGCCGTGCGCTCCGCCGACTGCAGCGCCCGGCCGACCACACTCCACTCATCGGCCCGGGTGTGCCCAGCCTCGTTCCCGCACCAGCGCACATCCGGCCCACACACGCTGATCACCGCGCTGGGCTGCAACTCTCGGACCACCGCGTAATACCGGTCCCAGTCATAGACCTGCCGCTTACCGTTGGGACCTTCACCGTTCGCACCATCCAGCCAGACGCAGAAGATCTCGCCGTAATTGGTCAGCAGCTCGGTCAGCTGGGCCACGTAGAAGTCGTCATAGGCCTCGCCTGAGCCGTAACTGGCCTCGGTGCGGTCCCAGGGGGAGAGGTAGACCCCGAACTTCAGGCCGTGCCTGGCGGCGGCGTCGGACACCTCCCGCACCACATCGCCATGCCCATCCCGCCAGGGAGAGAACGCGACCGAGTGCTTGGTCTGCCGGCTGGGCCACAGACAGAAACCGTCATGATGCTTGGCAGTCAGGATGACCGCCCGCATCCCAGCACTTTTCAGCGCTCGCACCCACTGGTCGGCATCCAAAGCAGCCGGGTCGAACAGCGCCGGATCCTCATGGCCCAGGCCCCACTCGCGGTCGGTCATCGTATTGATGCCGAAGTGGATGAACCCGTAGAACTCCAACTGCTGCCAGGCCAGTTGCCGGGGGCTGGGCCGGATCGCGGCCAGGTCGGCGCCGTTCAGTGCCACGCTAACTCCCAAGGAGACTGGTCCTTCAGGGAACGTTGTTACGATGGCATCCATAACACCAACGCCGCAAGAGTTTGCTTTTGTCCGTTGTGTTGGGTAATTAGGCCGAGGCCGTGGATCCCCGGACCACCAACGTGGTCTCCATCGGCTCCGGGGCCGGTCCCGCCTCCGGCGCCTTCAGCAGCAGGTCCACCGCCGCCGCGCCGAAGCGGTGAAAGTCCTGGCGCACCGTGGTCAGCGGTGGCGAGCAGTACCCGGCCAGCGTGATGTCGTCCACGCTCACGATCGAGACGTCGCCAGGCACCTCCCGGCCTCGCTCCCGCAGCGCCCGGACGACCCCGAAAGCCATCTCGTCACTGGCCACGAACACGGCCGTGACCTGCGGAATCATCGCCAGGATCTGCCCCTGCCGATACCCCGACTCCGGCGACCAGCCACCCTCCAGCACGGGCGGCGCCTCGATCCCCGCCGCGGCCAGGCACTCCTGCCAGCCCTGCCGGCGCTGCCGGGCCTCGATCCACTCGTCCGGCCCGGACACGTGCCACACCTGCCGATGCCCCAGATCCAGCAAATGCTGCGTGGCCACCCGCCCGGCCTCGCGCTGGTCGATGCTCAGCAGCCGGGCGCCCGCGCTGCGTGAACCGTCTACCGTCACGGTGGGGATATCACGCGTAATGCCCTCGATCTTCTGCGTCACGGACACCAACGGCACCGCGATCACCAGCCCGTCCACCCCCTGATCAGCCAGCTTGGCCAGCGAGCGCTCCAGCTGCCCGGTGTCCAGCCCACCGATCGTCGCCACACTCACCGCGTACCCGGCCGCCCCGGCCGCAGCCTCCACCCCGGCGATCACCGCCGAACGCGAGTAGTACCCGCCGGACTGCAGCAGCACCAGGCCGATGGTGTGACTACGCCCCGAAGCAAGAGCCTTCGCCGCACTGTTGAACCGATAGCCGAGCTGCTCCACCGCCGCCAGCACCCGCCGCCGAGTCTCCGGATTGACGTTCGGCGAGTCCCGCAGAGCCCGCGACACCGTCTGCGCCGAGACCCCGGCCGTCCGCGCCACGTCCGCCATGCTCGGCTGCCGCTGCCTTGAGCCCTCACCCCGGTTCATCGACGCCCCTCATCCGTGTCCCGCACCGCCGGTCCTCTCTGGCGGCGACGCCGTCGGGCTGGGCCGCATGCCACCAGTGATACTAAGGCCGCTGGTATGTGTGGCACCGATAACACACGCTTACGTCGAGGCTCCTCGACCAAACCGGAAGAGCTGATCGATAGACGAAGCGACGTCGAGGTTCCGGATGAGTACGAATATCTGCATGGGGGCATACCGATGGCGTTCGGGCTGCTCGGATTTCTGGGACGTGGCTGGCTGGGTGTCCTGGCGAGCAAGAGCCGGGACGCGCGTGGGTCTTGATGGTCAGATGCGGGGAAGCATGGGGTCGGCCTCGGGGAGGACGGTTGCGGCCCAGGCGTATCCGTGCGCGGTGGCGTCGTACCGGCAGTCCCATTCCTGGCGGTCGCTGTTGAACCAGATGGCGTTCTGCTGGGTAAGCCGTAGCCATGTCTGGAGCAGTTCGCTGATCGATGGCACGGCGACGCGGTGCCAGTCCTCGGGCTCCATATCATCGATGTAGTGCAGGCCGGAGGGAGCTTCACGGTTCTCGCGCGCTGCGGTGCAGTCCGCGATCAGTCGGTACTTGGATGGGCGCGTGAAGCTGATCCAGGCCGGCTCGTACTCCGGATACGGTTCGAGGTGGGTGTTTCTGTCGGCCTCGGCCTCCTGCTGACGTGTCTGGTAGTCGCGGATCATGTCTTGCACGCTGATGGCGTCGAACATGTTGGGCCAGGAGAACCACCCGCGGCCCGATGGAGGCGGGCTTGTGGGACGCAGGTAGCCGTTGCTCCAGGTGAACCAATCGCGGACCTCATGCGAGAGTCGAAAGCCCAGGCTTGCTTCGGCGTCATCGAGTTGGGTCGCGGAGGCGCCGGGGGCCAGATCCTGGACCGGCGCGCCCGCCGCGAGCCATAGCTGCTGGAGTTCATTGAGGAGCTCGCGGACTTGGGACATGCCTGAACCTCAACTTTCACGCGCTGGAAAGGCGACGGATGGCGTAACCACGGGGTCACACGCGATCCGCTACAGGGCAACTGTTGCCGAAAGGTCGGTTGATGCACCACTCGTCGAACTCGTTGCTCGGCAACTACTCCTGCCTTGCCACAGAAGTGAAGACTGTCCGGGCCACCGTAGGACCCACCGGTCTCCGATTGCTGCATTCAACGAGATGTCTCCATTTATGTCGGGACAATTTGCCAGGTATGGGGAAGGTGCAGTCTTCCTCGCTCCAATGGCGAAAAGCATTCAGTTGACAGCGCGTTTCGCGGAGGGTATTCGATCGCCAAGGCTGCGAAGATGGCGCCTGGTGGGCGGCCGTCATCACGTTGATGGGCGAACCGCTCGTCTGCCATGAGGATTCTTCGGGGGAGGAATGGGCAAATGACGGTTCGTCTTGGTGTTGCGGCTGTTGGGCTTTCGGCGATTCTCGGGTCAACGACCGGCGTCGCCCATGCTGCTCCGAGTGTGCAGGCCGCACCTCCGGCGCTGACGCTCGTGGGAGCGCTGGCCGCGCAGCCGATGCTGACGCTGAGCGCGCGTTCCATTGCGGCCAGTCGCACGCTCGGGGTGGACCTTGCACATCTGCGGTCGAACACGACCTATGAGGTGATCGCCCGCAAGTCCCGTACCGACCGATCGACGACCAAGCTGTCGGTCACGAAGCCGCTGACGGTGCTGGCCCGGGTGAAGACGGACGCGCAAGGCAAGCACTCGGCGCGGTTCGTCGTGCCGTTGAGCTGGAAGAACGATCATCTGATCGAGGTGCGGAAGGTCAAGGGCGCCGACCTGGTCAAGGGGGCCAACGACTGGATCACCGTCACCCCGCGCAAGCCGTCCCTCGGCTTGAGCAGCGACAGCGTCCAGGTCGGTTCAGAAGTCCAGGTCGTCGTGAGCGGGCTACGGGACTACACGATGTACGAGGTGTTCAGCGGCGAGTCCCGGGAAACCGCCGATCCGGGCACCCGCAGCGGTGGGGAGGATCCGCCGGCGATCCGTGATTTTCGGACCGATGCCAACGGCCGGGCGCTCTTCAAGCTGGCGGCTCCCGGCAGGCCGGGGAACGACTACCGGATCGAAGTCAGGAAGAAGAAGGGCCAGGCGCCCGCCAGAAGCGCCCAAGCCTGGCTCACCGTCGTGCGCTGACCTTCAGACCACATCGGATCGGGCCAAGGATGCGCTGAGTGACGGCGGTATGGTGGCGCGATGAAGGTTCTTTCCATCCAGTCGGCGGTGGCCCACGGACACGTCGGCAACTCCGCCGCGGTGTTTCCGCTGCAGCGCATCGGTGTTGAGGTCGTCCCGGTCCACACCGTGAACTTCTCCAACCACACCGGCTACGGGGCCTGGCGGGGTCCGCTGATCTCGCCCGCCGACGTGGCCGAGGTGCTGCTCGGGGTGGAAGAGCGCGGGGTCTTCCCGCAGGTCGATGCCGTGCTGTCCGGGTACCAGGGCGGCACCGGGATCGCCGACGTGATCATCGACGCGGTGCGCCGGGTGAAGGCCGCCAACCCCTCGGCGGTGTACGCCTGCGACCCGGTGATGGGCAACGCCAAGTCCGGCTGCTTCGTCGCCCCGGAGATCCCTGACCTGCTGCGCGACCGGGTGGTGCCGGTGGCCGACATCATCACCCCCAACCAGTTCGAGCTGGGTTTCCTGACCGGCACCGAGCCGACGACGATGGAGTCCACCCTGGCCTCGGTCGACCTGGCCCGGGCGATGGGTCCCTCGACCGTGCTGGTGACCAGCGTCGAGCGACCGGACCGGCCCGAGGGCACGATCGAGATGCTGGCGGTCGACGGCAGCGGCGCCTGGGTGGTGCGTACTCCGTACCTGCCGTTCAAGGCCAACGGCTCAGGCGACGTCACGGCCGCGCTGTTCACCGCGCACCTGCAGGAGAGCGGCAAGGCGTCGGTGGCGCTGGAGCGCACCGCCTCGAGCGTGTACGACCTGATCGACCTGACGCACCGCTCCGGTGAGCGTGAGCTGCAGCTGGTTCAGGCTCAGGAGTTCTATGCCACGCCGCGCCTGCAGTTCGGGGCCGAGCAGGTGCGCTAAACCTGGGGCATGCAGCACTACCTGATCGGTACTGGGCCGCAGGGCACGGTGGTCCTCGACGGACCTTCTGACGAGATACGTATCGTGGACCCGCAGGGCCGCCGGAGCTGGCGGGGCCGCATGCCCGAGGAGGGCTCCTACGTCGCCGGGGTCGACGGGTGGAGCCGGGCGATCCTCTCGTCGCGCATCGAGCTCTGGGACGAGCCGGATCCGCTGCCGCGGGAGACGGTCGGGTCCGAGGGGGTGCGGGAGTGGGATGTGCCCCGAACCTGGCGGATGCGCGTGCTGGCCGGGCCGTCGCTGAACGATCACCTCATGCTGCGAGGCCATCAGGACGGTTCCGGCCAGGTCGATCTCGTGCGTTCGTCCGGTGCGAACGAGGTCATCGAACTGCCTACTGCGCAGATGGAATGGTCCGATTCACCCGGAGGTGAGGCGGGCGTCCTCTATCGGTTCGGTGGAGAGTCGCAGGAGGCGGAGTACTTCGTGTTCCGGCGGCTCGACGGCGAATGGCGCGCGGTTGTCCAGGGCCTGCTGCCCGGGCCGGTGATCACCATGGACGTCTCCGATCAGGGCGACGTCACGGCCACCGCACTGGGCCACGGGCTCGTGGTCGTGATGGCCGACGGAACCCGGCGGCACTGGCCGGTGGAGGACCACAAGCTGCCGACGATGGCCTGGCTGCACGGCGCAACGGTGACGCTTACCCGGAACATGCTGTCGGACGGGGAGGATCGGACCCGGGTCTGGAGGTACGACGAAACCGGTGCGCTGGCCTGGGAAGAGCTGTTGGCCGGAGAGTGGACGGTCTCGTTGAGCCCGGTCACTGGGGCGGTGATGATGAGCCAGGAGAACGAGTCGGTCGTCTTTGGCCTGGACGGACGGCGGGTGCATGAGCCGGCGATCGAAGGGCTGCGGGTGTTCGGCCAGGACGGAGCCTGGGTGACATTGCGCCCGGACGGCACGGTGGATCGTCAGCCGGCGAAGTGATCCCGGACCCGCTCACGCAGCCAGATGTGGGCGGGTTCGCTGTTGTGCCGCTGGTGCCAGACCGCGACGATCGGCGCGTCCGGCAGTGCGAACGGCAGGTCCACGGTGATCAGATCAAAAGCCACTACCAATGGACGCGTCACGGCCAGTGGCGTGGTCAGCAGACTTTCGCTGTCGCGGACGACCTGAGCAGCGGCCGCGGCCGTGCCGAACGAGGCGATTACCCGACGGCGCAGGCCGTGCTCGGCCAAGATCTCGTCGATCGGGCCGGTGAGCCGACCCCGGCGGGAAACCACCACGTGCGTCAGTGCGGCGTACTGCTCCAGGTCGAGAGTGCCGGTCTGCGGGTGATCTCGGCGCATCGCCACGGCAAGACGGTCGTGGCCGATGACTTCTGAGTGGAACTCCGGCTGTTCCGGCGCGTCAGCACCGATTTCGAGGTCGACCCGGCCGTGGCGTAGGTCGTCCGAGTCGCCGGAAGCTTCGGGCAGGAACCGCAGCCGTACGCCGGGCGCCTGCTGCGCGATGGTGTTCAGCAGGGCTGGGGCCAGGGACATGGCGAGGGCGTCGTGGCAGCGCAGGGCGAAGGTTCGTTCCAGCGTGGCGAGGTCGAGTTCGCGGTGTGGCGTGAGTACGGCCTGAGCCTGCCGGACCAGGTCGCTGACTTCTTGGCGGACGGCCTGGGCGTAGGGCGTCGGCATCATCGTGCGGCCGGTGCGCACCAGGATGTCGTCTCCGGTGAGCTTGCGGATCCGGCCGAGCGCCCGGCTGACCGCCGGGGGCGACAGGCGCAGTCGGTCGGCGGCCCCGGCCACGCTGCCTTCTTCGAGCAAGGCGTTGAGCGTGGTCAGCAGGTTCAGATCTAAGTGCATGAGGGTAAATCTTAGCTTTACAAGAGTGCACTGGACATCATGCCAAGTGGTTCGCAGACTCGTTCCCAAGAGCAATGACCTAGGGAGTTATCACGATGTCCGAACAAGAACTGCTGGCCGTGATCACCGGAGCCGTCCGCCGGGCCGGGGGAGTGATGCAGGAGCGCGCCAAGGCCTTCACCCTGCCCACGACCAGCGAAGACCTGATCAACGTAGTCAAGGCCAACGACGCCGCCGTCACCGAGATCCTGCGCCCGGCGTTGATGCAGGCTCTGCCCGATGCGAGCTGGGAGGCCGACGAGCACGCCAAGGGCCCGGTGCCGGCCGGGGATCTGTGGGTCACCGATCCGGTCGGCGGCAACGTCAACGCCGTGCACGGCATCCCGGAGTGGAACATCGGCGTGACCCTGGTCCGCGACGGCCGGCCCCTGATCGCCGTGGTCTACATCCCGCTCACCGACGAGCTGTTCACCGCCGTGGCTGGTGAAGGCGCCCGGCTGAACGGCACACCGCTGCAGGTATCGGCCAAGACCGAACTGTCGGCCGCACTGGCCGGAACCGGGCAGGCCCTGCCGAGCCAGGAACCAGCCGCCGCGCAACGAGCCGGGCAGTCGATCGCCGCCATGATGCGCTCAGCCCTGCTGGTGCGCGCAGCGGTTCCGGTCACCCAGCAGTTGGTGCAGCTCGCGGCCGGGCGCCTGGACCTGCACTGGCAGTTCGACAACGTGCGCTCGCACATCGGCCCGCTCCTGATCTTCAGGGAGTCCGGCGGCAGGGTCACGCACCTCGACGGTCGCGACTGGGAGATCGCCGGCGAGGGCTACCTGGCGGCTGCACCCGGTCTGCACGCGGCGGCCCTCAATGTGCTGCGAAAGGCGGCCTGAGCCATGCGGATCGCCGTACTTGGCGCAACCGGAGCGGTTGGCTCGCTGGTGGTGCAAGAAGCGCTGCGCCAGGGCCTGCTGGTGACCGCCTTGGCCCGGGACCCGCGCCAGGTACCAGCCCGGCCCAACCTCACGGTGGCCGAGGCTGACGTGTTCGACGCTGCGTCCATCGCCCGGGCGATCAACGGCAGCGAGGTACTGATCTCGACCCTGGGCGGGAAGAACGTGCTGAAGGTCGGGGCCGAAGCCGTGGTGAGCAGCGGCATCGATCGCATCGTCTGGCTCGGTGCCCACGGAACGGGCGAGTCGGCTCAGTCGGCCGGATGGTTCACCCGTTCTCTGCTGAGCTTGCTCATGCGCAGCGAGTTGGCGGACAAGGAGGCAGCCGACCGGATCGTCCTGGCCGCCGGTGGCACGGCCCTGCATGTCGGGCCGATGAACTCGGGCCCGGCCGAACAGCACACGCTGCCGCTGGAATCCGCTCCCAGGACGTTCTTTCCGAGCACGATCAGCCGTTCTGCCGTGGCGGTAGCCCTGGTCGAGGAAGCAGTGCAAGCGCGCTTCCCGGGACAGACCGTGGTCGCCTTCAGCCAGAAGGGCGCCGCGAGCGCTCCGGCAGCAGGGCGAGGTGCTCTTCGCGCACCAGATCGAAGCGAGTAGCCAGCCGCACCAGGGCCTCCCGCTTGCCGCTGCCCTGCGCGGCCTGGGCGATGCGTAGCTTGCTGCGCACCAGGTAGTCGACGTGGAACGTGACGGCTTCGGCGGTGAGTTCGGCGCAGCCCGGTACCGGACGCAGTCGTTCCAGCACCTTTGCGGTGGAGGGAATGGCTGCGTCCGACTCGTCGCGCAGCCGGGGCTCGCACAGGGCCAGCAGGATCAGGAAGTAGCGGGCGGCCGGGTCCAGCGAGAAGGCGCTGATCGTCGGCTCGCCTCCCAGGCTGGCCCCGGTGTGGTCGAGCCGGGTGTGCGAGGGGGCGAAGATCCGCAGCACGGCGGGGGAGGTGTCGATCGGCAGGACCAGGCGGCTGATCTCGAAGGGGATCGGCGCGGCCACGCGGCCGGGACCGACCTTGACGTGCTCGCCTGCGCCTTCCGGGTTCTCGACCACGAGGGTGAGGGTTTGGCTGAAATTGGTCAGTCTCCAGTGGTCTTCGACCGCGCGGATCTCACCGGCCAGCCGAGGCACCGCCGGATCAGTGAGCGTGATGTCGACCGGTACGTTCTCGGCGCCCCGCCCGAACCGGGCGCTGTGACCGGCCGGGAGCTCGATCACCTGGGCCGGATCAGCCAGGACGTCGATCAGTACCGGTTCCACGAAATCTCCTCACTGCACTACGTACGCGTCATAGGCGGACTCCACCCGCTGGACATACGGCTGCAGCCGCTCAGGCACGCCGCCGGCCTCGCGCACCGTGGACCCGGAGGTCCGGTAGGCCGCGGCCAGGTTCAGCCGCTGATCACCTGGCACCTGCTCCACCCGGGGTGCCAGGTAGCAGAGGTAGCGCCCGAGCGCCGGGATGGACATCTCCGGCGGGAACGGTGGCGTCGGCTCGGTGGACTGTTGCTCGGCGGGCAGGCGCTGCTGCAGTACCCGTGGGGTCCAGCGGGCGATGCCGTACTCGTCGTTGTCCGGATCGCTCAGGTCGGCGTCGAAGTTGCTCTCAGCCTTGAGGATGGCTGCGACCAGCGGGGGATCGACCGCCGGGTGCTGGCATTCCTGGGTGGCAGCCTCGACGATGAGCTGCCGGTACTGGGTGGGGATGCCGGTGTCGGTGCGCAGCAGATCAGGCCGGTAGTCGGCAGAACCGCTCGGAGCATCGTCGGAACCGAAGTGCTGGAAGAGACCTAACCCCAGCGCTGCCACCAGCAGGACGGCCACTGCAGCGCCGACCAGCCGAAGCCGTGAGGAACCGGCCGCCGGAGAGGGGTGCTGCGCGGCCCGGACCTGTTGCAGCAGCGTGGCCGCATCGGTCGCCGAGCGGGAGCGATGGTCGGGCGCCAGGCAGGAGGTGATCACGTCGCGCCAGGCCGGCGGGACGTCGTCCAGCGCCAGAGGCCATTCGCCGTTGACGTACCGGGCCGCGGCCTCGGCCCGCGCTCGCGCGTCAGCCCCGGGGAACGGGAACCGGCCGGTCAGCGCGCGGTGCGCGATCACCCCGAAGGCCCAGATGTCGGCGCTGAGGCGTACTTTCAGGCCGTTGTCGGTGAGCTGCGCGGACCGGCGTTCGGGGGCCAGGTAGTCAGGGGATCCGACCGGCGGCAGGTAGCCGTGGGTGCCGTCGATCTGGGTACTCAGGCCGAAGTCCGAGACCCGCACGCTGCCGTCCGCCATCAGCAGCACGTTGTCCGGCTTCAGATCTCCGTGCATCCAGCCCGACCCGTGCAGATAGGCCAGCGCCTGCGCCAGTTGCTCGAGCACGCGGGGGGCATCCGGCGCCGGGCCTTTGCGCAGCACCGCTTCCAGGGACTGCTCGGCCCGCTCCAGCACGATCACCACCACCCCGTCGAGGTGTGGATCGGCCGGATCGTCCAGGGTGTGCACGCCCAGGCAGCGGATCAGGTGCGGGTGGCTGAGCTGCTGATGCCCGTCCACCTCGCGGTTGGCCATCTGGGCCAGGTGCCCGAGCTGGCGCGGGGTCAGGGTGCCGGTGGGCAGGAACTTCAGCGCCACCGCGGGTTCGGCCGCCTCAGAAACGGATTCGGCCGCGTAAACACTGCCCCACTGACCAGCCGCGATCGGCGAAACCACCCGCCAGGGCCCCACCCGGTAACCGTTCGGGACCCGGACCGGCCAGTTCGCCGTCTCGGCCGTCTGCCCCGCGCGATCCCCCTGGTGCATGCCCCCGCAGACCTCCCCGCCCGAACCAGCGTGTGCCTCAACCCCGACGGCCAGGCTAGCCGACCGATCTTCAAACGAGCGCAAAACGGAACCAAAGGGAAGCCGATTGTCAACCTCTGCACCCACAGGTGCCGGAACCACCCGCTGCGGTACCAGCCTTGATCCAACCGAAAGAGACGAACGCAGGAGGGAACGCGTGATGGGACGACGTCTGGCCCTGGCCGCTTTGGCCGGTGCGATGGCGGCGGGTGCCGTCCTGGTACCGGCTGCCAGCGCCTCAGCGGCGGGTTTCTACTTCGAGTACGACCCGGCGGACACGGTCGACGGCACCCGTGAGGGCGGCCACCTTTACGGCTACCCCAGCGGCAGTAACTCCAGTACCGCGGTTTACGCCGGCGACGTCGAGTTCTGGTCCGCCGCCGGTGGGGAGGTCGTACGGCATCTGCAGGTGTGCGACAACAAGTCCGACGGGCAGCCGGTGTACGCGCTGATCAAGGTGCCGGACGGCCGGGTGCTGTCCTACAAGGCCCCGGCCCACGCCGAGCCGGGCCAGGGCAACGACTGGCCGAGCAGCGGGTGCTGGTCAAGCCGCATCTACTACCCCGTCACGTCCTACGCGCTCAAGGTCGGCAACTCGACCTCCAGCTTCATCGCACCCCCACCGCGTCAGTGACGGTCGGTGCGGCGGAGGGGGCCGCACCGACCGTCACCGGCCCATCCATCAGGAGGAAAGTCCTTGAGCAAGAACCACAAGCCGTTCGTGACGGTCGCTGCAGCCACCGTGCTGGCCGGCACCGCCGTCGTCACCGTCCAGACCACCAGCGGGCAGGCCGCACCGGCCGCGGTGGCCCGCCCGGTGGTCGAGGCCGACCGCCCGGTGTTCCAGTTGCCGTTCAAGTGCGACACCAAGGCGTACTTCGGCACCGCCGGGTCGCACGCCCCCGCGCAGGACATCTACCGCAACCCGTTCAACGACACCGCGGGCGAGGAGGTGGTGGCTTCCGCGCCGGGCACGGTCAACTTCTCCGGCTGGGACTCCGGCGGTGGCTGGGTGGTCCAGATCGACCACGGCAAGGGCTGGTTCACCACCCAGATCCACCTGGCCAAGGAGCAACTGATCAAGCAGGGGGCCAAGGTGAACCGTGGGCAGGTGATCGGCCTGGCCAGCGACACCGGGTCGAAGTCCGGCGGGATCAACCACGTGCACTACGAACAGGCCTACGACGTGGACGGGGACGGCCAGGTTCAGTGGGGCGGCCCGAACAACGAGCGTCAGACCGTGACGTTCGACGGCATCCGCTACGAGGACACGACCGGCCAGGAGATCTTCGTGACCAGCGCCAACTGCCGGGCCTCGGGCCCCAGCCGGGGCATCGGGGTGTTCCGGCCCTCGGCCAAGGCCTGGTTCGCTCCGGGCCGGACGCTACGCCAGAGCTGGGGCGAGAAGGACGATCAACCCCTGGTCGGTGACTGGAACGGCGACGGTGAACCCGGCCTCGCGATCTTCCGGCCTTCGGCCCAGACCTGGTACACCCCGGGCAGCACCTGGATGAAGAACTGGGGCAACCCGGGGGACCTGGCCGTCGGCGGCGACTTCAACGGTGACGGCAAGGACGAGCCGGCGGTCTTCCGGCCCTCGACCAAGACCTGGTACACGCCCGGCAAGGTGCTCAAAGCCAACTGGGGTGAGCCGAAGGACGTGCCGTTCGCCGGGGACTTCGACGGCGACGGCAAGGACGAGATCGGCGTGTACCGGCCCTCGACCAACACCTGGTACACCCCCGGCAAGGTCCTCAAAGCCAATTGGGGACGCTCGGGAGACAAGCCGGTGATCGGCGACTTCAACGGCGACGGCAAGGACGAGATCGGAATGTTCCGGGCCTCGACCAAGTCCTGGTACACCCCGGGCCGGATCATGCGTCAGGACTGGGGCGAGGCCGGCGACCTGCCTATCGCCGGACTGTAGCTAAAGAGCGTTAAGGGGCCGGGCGCCGGGCCGGGGAGACCAGCCCGGTCTCGTAGGCGAACACCACCAGCTGGGCCCGGTCCCGCGCGGCGGTCTTCATCATCGCCCGGTTCACATGGGTTTTCGCGGTGGCCGGGCTGATGAACAGCCGTTCGGCGATCTCCTGGTTGGACAGCCCGGCCCCGACCAGGGTGACGATCTGCCGTTCCCGCTCGGTCAGCGCCACCGGCGTGCGGGTGCTCATCGTCGGGGTGATCTGCGGTTGTTCCAGGAACCGGCCGATCAGGGCCGTGGTCGCGGACGGGGAGAGCAACGACTCCCCGTCCGCGATCGTGCGGATGGCCTGGATCAGCTCCTCCGGGGAGGCCCCCTTGCCGAGGAACCCGCTGGCCCCGGCCTGCAGGGCACCGATCACCAGTTCGTCGGTCTCGAAGGTGGTCAGCACCAGGATCCGGACACCGGCCAGATCCTCGTCACCGGTGATCCGCCGGGTGGCCTCGATCCCGTCCATGTCGGGCATGCGAATGTCCATCACCACCACGTCGGCCCGGGTGCTGCGGGCCAGTTCCACCGCCTCCACGCCGGTGCCCGCCTCACCCACCAGATCCAGGTCGGGGGTGGCCCGGAACAGCATGGCCAGGGTGGAGCGCAGCAGCGCCTGGTCGTCGACGAGCAGAACACGGATGGTCATGACTGGCTCTCGCTGCTGTGGCGCAGGGGGATGCTGGCGCGCACGCCGAACCCGCCTGCGGGAGTGGGACCGTGGGTCAGAGTGCCGCCGGCGGTGACGGCGCGTTCGCGCATCCCGATCAACCCGTGACGGGTACCCGGCCCCTGGAAGCCCGACGGACGTCCGTTGATGGGTTCGTTGGTGATGTGCACGGCGAGATTCTCTCGTCTCCAATGAAGTTCGATCGCGATGGGGGCACCCGGGGCATGCTTGGTGGCATTGGTGATCGCCTCCTGGATGATCCGGTACGCGGCCAGGTCCTGACTGGCGGGCAGTTTCACCGGATCCCCGTCGGCCCTCAGCGAGATGTCGGCGCCGACCGAGCGGAATCCGTCCAGCAGTTCCCCGAGATGTTCCAGACCGGGTGCTGGGCGCAGAGCTTCGCTGGGCCGCTCGTCATCGTGTCGCAGCATCCCGACCGTGGCGCGCAATTCGTCCAGAGCCTGCCTGGTATTTCCGGTAATGTCCTGCAGCGCGGTTGAAGCCGCGTCCGGATCCGAGCGCAACAGGTAGCCGGCCACCCCGGCCTGGGCGTTGACCAGGGTCAGGTGGTGAGCCAGGACATCGTGCAGGTCCTGCGCGATCCGGATCCGCTCGGCCACCACCTCGGCGCGGATCTGCGCCTGGCGCTCGCGCTCGTCCCGGGCGGTGCGCTCGCGGGCCACGGCGACCAGGGTGCCCGCCCCGAAGGCAATGACGACCAGGTTGAACGCGACAAAGCTGGTGGCGATCAAGGTCTGGCCGTGCACCGCGACCCCGGTCAGCAGCAAGACCACCGCGGAGGCCGCACCCGGTACCCAGCCCGGCCGGCCCGGTCGTTGCGCAGCCAGGGTGAAAGCCGCTGCCACGGTGGCCAGCGGGACCGGCTGGAAGGCGCCCATCGCCTCGTTCACGCCTGGGTCGGGCCCGACCGTGACGGCGATCGCGATGTGCAGCGCCTCCACGAAGGCGACCACCACCAGCACCGGCAGGGCGAAACGGCGGCGCCACAACAACGGCAGCCAGGAGACCAGGACGAAGACGGTGACCTCGATGCCGGGGGCCTGGACCTGACCGGTCCGGATCGTGGCGGTGACGAACATGGCCGCCAGATAGAGCACGTCGAACGCGGGCCAGGCCCAGAAGAGTTTCCTCTTCCGGGCCTGAACCGGGGTCGGGGGAGACAGGGTCATACCCTCGTCCAGGTCCTCT
Organism: Kineosporia babensis; assembly: GCF_021129305.1. Lineage (GTDB taxonomy): Bacteria > Actinomycetota > Actinomycetes > Actinomycetales > Kineosporiaceae > Kineosporia > Kineosporia babensis. Next base: position 93,091 of record NZ_JAJOMB010000018.1, read on the forward strand.
CGTCGGTCTCGGCCGCAACCGGTTCGGCGTTCTCCAGAGCCAGCTGCGGGGTGATCGCGTCCAGCGGGCGAGGGTAGTACCAGTTCGCCCGGCCGATCAGCGTCATCAGGGCCGGCATCAGCGTCATCCGGATCACGAACGCGTCCACCACCACGGCGATCGCCAGGCCCAGGCCCAGGGCCGAGACGATCCGCTCGCCGCTGAAGCCGAAGGAGGAGAACACCGCCAGCATGATCGTGGCCGCCGCGGCGATCACCCCGGCGCTCTCGGCCAGGCCGTTGCGTACCGCCAGCCGGTTGTCACCGCTGACGTGGAACTCCTCGTGCATGGAGCTGACCAGGAACACCTGGTAATCCATGGACAGGCCGAACATCACGCCGGCGATCATGACCGGGACGATGTACATCACCGGCGCGCCGCTGCCCACCCCGAGCAGTTCACTGCCCCATCCGAACTGGAAGATCGCGGTGATCACGCCCAGGCCCACGCAGATCGTGGCCAGGTTGGTGACCGCGCCCAGCAGCGGCACCAGCAGGCTGCGGAAGGCAACCATCAGCAGCAGGAAACCGAGGACGGCGACCAGGCCCAGGTACAGCGGCAGCTTGCTGATCAGGGCGTCGGACATGTCGATGTCGGTCGCGGTGGTGCCGCCCACGTACACCTGCAGGCCGGTGCCGCTCTCGGCGCTCGGGATCAGCGTGTCGCGCAGGTGGTGCACCAGGTCGGAGGTCTCTTCGGCCTCGGCACTGTGAACTGGGGTGACGGCCGCGGTGTTCAGGCCGTCGGCCGAGGAGGTGACCACCGCCGAGGCGACCTCCGCATCGGTCGGCAGCTGGGCGACCATGCTGGTGAAGGCCTCGGTGGCGGCCTTGTCCGGGGTCTGGGCCACTAGCAGCAGGGTGGCGTCGGCGCCTTCGCCGAATCCGGCCGACATCAGCTCGAAGTACGCGTGCGAGGCCGAGTCCTGCGGATCGCTGCTGGCATCGGCGTTGCCCACGCGCAGGCTCAGCGCGGGCACGGCCAGCACAGCGACCACGATCAGGGCCCCCAGGCCGCTGAGGATCGGGTGGTTCTGCACGACCCCGGCCCAGCGGTGCGACAGACTGGTGCGTGGCGCGGTCACCGGCCCATCGGCCAGCCGGCGGCGCTGCTTGCGGGAGAGCACCTTCAGCTTCAGCACAGCCAGCAGCGAGGGCAGCAGGGTGTTGGCGGCCAGCACGGTGCACAGCACGGTGAAGGCGGCGGTGAAGGCCATGCCGGTGAGCAGGCCCAGGCCCATCACGTACATGCCCAGCAGGGCGGCGATCACGGTCAGCCCGGCGAAGATGACCGCCCGGCCGGAGGTGTTCAGTGCCTGAGCCGCGGCGGCGGGCACGTCCAGGCCCTTCAGCAGGGCCTTGCGGTGCCGGTTGACGATGAACAGGGCGTAGTCGATGCCGACGCCCAGGCCGATCAGAGCGCCCATGGTCAGGACGTTGGCCGACAGGTCGATCACGTGCGAGGCGGCCATGACGGCCAGCAGCGACACCCCGACCCCGGCCACGCCGGTCACGATCGGCAGTGCGGCCGCGGCCACCGAGCGGAACACCAGCAGCAGGAGCACCAGGGCGACGAGGATGCCCAGACCCTCGGTCGCACCGCCACCTCCGCCGGGCAGTTCAGTGAACGCCTGCCCGCCCATCTCGATACTGAGGACGTCCGTGCGCGCGTCGGCCACAACGTCCCCAATTGGTTCGGTGTCGGTGTCCGCAGCGAGCGTCACGGTCGCGAACGCCGTGTTCGCCTCCGGGTTCAACTGCCCGGCGCCGGCATCGGAGTACGGGCCGGCGACCGCGAGCACGCCGGGAGCCTGCCGGATCTCCTTCAGCATCGCGGCCATCTCGGAGCGGACCTGGCGGCCGTCGACCGGGGCGTCCTGACTGTGCCAGACGATCTTGCCGGTCTCGGTGCCGGCCCCGTCGGTGCCGAGCAGGGCATAGGCCTGGGCGGACTCACTGTCCGGCAGCTCGGCCGACTCGGTGAACGCGGTGCCGTTGGCCACGACCAGCCCGGCCAGAGCCACGAGAACCAGGAGCCAGCTACCGAGAACCAGGTACCACCGGCGGGTGCACCAATTTGCTAGGCGGACCACGGGACATCCTTCGTACGCAGGGGTGATGGGGGTTCGAGAGCGCGTGCCCTCGTGATCCCCAAGCTTTCCGGCGCCGCGCTTTCGCGACGTCGGCCCAGCGCGGTGAAGGATGTACCGCAGGCGCGGTACCTAGAGACCTACTGCGTGTCCTGACCCAGCACGACGGTGATGCTGCCGGGGTTGACCGAGCTCTCGGACAGTTCGCCCAGCCCGCCCAGCGCCTTGCGCACGGCCTTGGCCGAGGCCTCCATGCTGGAGTCCTCGTAGAGGATCTGCGAGACCGACAGGTTCTTGGAGTCGGAGTTGTCGGTCCGCGAGACCGTCCAGCCCTTGTCCTCCAGCTGGGTGCGGTACTCCCCAGCCAGCCCCATGACGGACAGCGAGTTCAGCACCACCACCGGGGTGAGCTTGTCGACCTTGCCGGCGCCATCGTTGTCCTGGCCGTCCGCGCTGGCCGCCCCGATCCCGCCGGAACCCTCCTCGGCCTCACCCTCGGCCTCGCCGGAGGCATCCGCACTGGCGGTGGCGTCGGCCTCGTCCTCCAGGGCCACGCCCGCGGTCGCCGTACCCGTCGGCGTTTCGCTACCCCCGGTGACCACGGTGTACACCCCGCCCAGGGCCAGCAGCACCACCGTGCTCCCGGCCGCCACGCTCATGTACGCGTTCAGTGAGGGCGGGCGCTCGCGATGGGCGCCTCCGCGGTTGGCCTTGTCCGCCGAAGCACTGTGGTCGGCGTGGCCGGACGGCCGCGTTGAGGGCATCGTGATGACTCCCGGAACGATTGAGCTGAACCACCCCGATCAGGAGTGAAGTCCGAGAGTACCAATTGTCCTGTCCATGAACAGGACTCATGTCGTACCGGGGCGACTGCGCAGCGTGACGGCGAACGGCGCGGCCGGTCTACTTTCCTGAACGGCCTGGCACAGGTGCTCGCGGGGGTCCGTGAAGTCCAGCCCGGTGCCCATCAGCACCTGCTCCACCCAGGTCTTCTCCCTCGGCCCAGCCTAGATCCTGAGGCCCGCGTCACCGCCGGGCACCGTCATCTGACGGGTCTCAGCCCCCGCCTCACGCGACTTCAATGGCCTTCGTCCCTCTGGATCCGCTGACAAGGAGCCTCTCGTGGCCCTGCCTCCCACCCCGCCCCAAGATCCGGCCTCCCCGTTCGCCTCCATGCGCGGGCACCACATGGGCATCCGCTATCCCGACTTCGACAAGGCCCGGTCGTTCTGGGTGGACACGATGGGCTGGCGGGTGCTGCAGGTCTGGCCCTACGGGGACCTGACCCTGGCCTACGTCATGCCCCCGGCCCAGGACGACTTCCACCTGGAGATCCTGGCCGGCCCCGGCGCCGCGGAGCAGCCGAGCTTCCCCGACGTGGACGCGAGCCTGTCGGTGGCGGGCTACAACCACGTCTGCCTGTCGGTGGAGAACGTCGACGAAACTCTGGCCGAGCTGCGCCGGCGCAACGTGGACATCGTCAATCCGCCCTTCGAGATCGAGGACATCAGCGCACGCCTGGCGTTCTTCCGCGACCCCTGGGGCAACATGTTCGAACTTTCCGAGCGGATCGACGGGGCCCACGTCCACTGACGGGAGCAGACACGATGAGAATTGCCATCATCGGGACAGGGAACGTCGGCCGTGCCCTCGCCGAAGGGTTCTCGGCAGCCGGGCACGAGGTCGTCGCGGGATCACGTGATCCGGCCGCGCACCGGGACTTCCCGGTCCCGGTGGCGAGCGCGCCGGTGGCTGCGGACGGGGCCGAGGTGGTCGTCAATGCGACGCCCGGCATCGACTCGGTGGCTGTGCTGAGGAGTTTCGGCCGGGAATGGCTGGACGGGAAGATCCTGCTCGACACCGCGAACGCGGCCGACCACGACAACCTCCTCGTCTACCCCAACGCCAGCCTCGCCGAGGTGCTGCAGAGCAGTTTCCCGGGCACCCACGTGGTGAAGGCGCTGAACACCTTCAACATCTCGGTGATGACCGATCCGCAGGTGCTGAAGGTGCCTACGACGGCCTTCGTCAGTGGCGACGATCCGCAGGCCAAGGCAGTGGTCGCCGGGCTGCTGCGGGACCTCGGATGGGGGCCCGGGACGTTGATCGATCTGGGCGGGCTGAGCACGGCCCGGGCCGTCGAGCACTACTACCCGCTGTTCTTGGCAACCTATGGCGCGCTGGGCACCTTGGTCTTCAACTCGGCGGTCGTCGTCTGAAGGAGTACTGCCATGTCTGTTCTGCGCGCCGTCGAGATCGGTGAGCCCGCAGGTGCCTTCCGGATCGTGGAGCACGAACTGCCCGAGCCCGCCCCGGGGCATGCGCGGATCGCGGTGCGGGCTGCGGGAATCTGCCACACGGACGTCCATTTCGTGAATCACGCTTTGCCCGGTCTGGTTGCTCCGGTGGTTCCGGGGCACGAGGTGGCTGGAATGGTGGACGCGGTGGGCGAGGGGGTGGACCAGCTCCGGTGGCCGGTGGGTAAGCGCGTGTCGGTGGGATGGTTCGGGGGCAGCTGCGGGCACTGCGCACAGTGCCGAGCCGGGGATTTCATTTCCTGCCCAGCGCTCAAGGTGCCCGGGCTGAGCTATCGCGGCGGCTGGGCCAGTCATCTCGTGGTCCCGGTGGACGCGCTGGCCGCTGTCCCGGAAGGGCTGTCGGACGTGGACGCGGCTCCGCTGGGGTGCGCCGGGGTGACGACCTTCCAGGCGTTGCGGCGCAGTTCGGCCCGGGCCGGTGATCTGGTCGCGGTGATCGGTGTGGGCGGGCTCGGTCATCTGGCCGTGCAGTACGCGGTTGCCTGCGGCTTCGAGACCGTGGCCATCGCGCGTGGTCAGGACAAGGGCTTCTTGTCCCGGGATCTCGGTGCGCATCACTACGTCGATTCCAGCGTCGTCGACCCGGCCAAGGCGCTGCAGGAGCTCGGTGGTGCGCAGGTCGTCGTCGGCACGGCCCACAGTTCGCAGGCGATGGCGGCCGGTCTGGAAGGACTGGCCATGGGCGGTGAGCTGCTCCTGGTCGGCTTCACCCCCGAACCCATGAACATCCCACCCACGAGCATGGTTCCGCAGAGCCGGAGGATCACCGGGCATCCGTCGGGAACGGCCTGGGACATCGAGCAGACCCTGCGCTTCAGCGCGCTGTCCGGGGTGCGGCCGATGACCCAGGTGATGCCCCTGGACCAGGTGGACGAGGCCTGGCGGACGATGATCTCCGGCGCAGCCCGCTTCCGGATGGTCCTGCAGCCCTGAACCCTCGTCAGGCCTCGCACCCCGTAAGGGTGGTACCAGCAGTACCCGTCTTCGAGGCCGTGCCGGTCGCTCAGCAAGCCACGATAGCTGGATGACAGTGGAGCGATTGGTGGGCCGGGAGGAGATCCTGCAGCGGATTCTCGCCCTGCACCAGGAATCCGCGCTCAGTGGTGGGACGATCCTGCTCATCGGTGAAGCGGGGATCGGCAAGACCCTGCTGCTGCAGCACGCTGCAATGAGAACCATCGAGACGGGCGGCTGCGTCCTGCGGGTCGAGGGCGCCGAGTTCGAGGCCGACGTCAGCTACTCCGCCCTGAACCAGCTGTTTCTGCCCCTGCTCGACGAGATCGCCGAACTGACGGCCACCCATGCCGAAGCCCTGCGCGTAGCACTGGGCTTCGGCACCGGTCCGGCACCCGACCGGCTCCTGGTGTCGAACGCCGCCCTGCTGTTGCTGCGCCGGGTGGCCGCGGACGGTCCGTTGCTGATTCTGGTGGACGACCTGCCGTGGGTGGACCGCGCCAGCGCGCTGGTGCTGGGTTTCGTGGCCCGACGTCTGGCGGGATCTCGTATCGGCTTCGTCGCCGCCTCGCGTACCGGTCTGGGCAGCTTCTTCGACGACAGCGGACTACCTCGCCTCGACCTCGGTCCACTCTCGTTCGAGGACGCGGAGAATCTCATCAAGCAGCACTTTCCAGAGATGGCGGTGAACGTCCGGCAGCGACTCCTGAGCGAGTCGCGCGGCAATCCTCTGGCGCTGGTCGAGTTCCCCAACGCGCTCAGCGATCAGCAGCGCCAGGCCCAGATCGGGCTTCCCGCAGTGCTACCTCTGACCGAGCGCCTGCGCTCGCTGTTCGCCTCCCGGGTGGACGATCTGCCGGCCGACTGCCGTCGTCTCCTCCTGCTGGCCGCGCTCGACCGCAGTGGCGGCAGCGCCACCTTGCGCTCCGCAGGCGGGGAACTGGCTGCTCTGGCGCCCGCGGAGCGCGACCGACTGGTTTACGCCGGTCAGAGCATCGAGTTCCGGCATCCACTGATCCGCTCGGCCGTGGTCGAGGGCTCGACGATCAGCGAACGGCGGACGGCCCATCGGCGCCTGGCCGATGCGCTGGTTGATCAGCCGGATCGCCGGGCCTGGCATCTGGGCGAGGCATCCACCGGGCCGGACGAAGAGGTTGCCGGCCTGCTGGAGGAGGCCGCCGGGCGGGCTCAGCGCCGGGGCGACGCGACCGGAGCGGTGAGTTCGCTGGCCCGGGCCGCCGACCTGAGCCCCGAGCCGGCCGATCGCGGCCGTCGCCTGGCACAAGCCGCCTATCTGGGAGCCGACTCGGTGGGCGAAATGCTGGGGGCAACCCATCTGCTGGATCGGGCCCGGCGCAGTAGCCCGGACGTCGGCGCTTCGCTACCGGCTGCGGCCGCGACGGCGATGCTCCTGATCAACGATGACGGTGATGTCCTGACCGCCTACCAGTTGCTGATGAGCGCGGTGGAGATGAACGGGGCAGAGAACGACAGTGCTCTCTCCGAGGCGCTGTACACACTGTTGCTCCTGAGCTGGTACTCGGGGCGCGAGGAGGTCTGGGCACGAGTCTTCGCGGTGATCGACGAACTCAAGCCCGAACCACCGCAGGTGCTCGCGATCGCCCGGCACACCTTCCCCGACCCTGCGCGAACCGGGCAGAAAGCCGCCGCCGAACTGGACGCCCTGCTGGCCGATCCACCCGTGGAGCCGGTGGACAGCGACCTCATGCAGCTGGGCACGGCCAGCGTCTACCTGGACCGGCTGGCGGGGCTTCGGGAGCGCAACTGGAAGGTTGTCCGGGCGGGGCGCCAGGGGCGGGTTCCGGCCCGCCGGCGCATCGCGGCGCTCACCCACCTGGGGCACGACAGTTTTCATGCGGGCCGGTGGGCGGAGTTGGAGCAACTGGCCGCCGAGGGTTCCCGTCTGTGCGACGAGTACGGATACCGTTTCTTCGTCTGGCATTTCCGGTATCTGAGCAGCATGCATGCCGCCGCCACCGGCGAACACGAGGCGAGCCAGGAGCTGACAGACACGATGAACCGCTGGGCGGTTCGGCGGAACGCGCTTGGGGTCAGATGGTTCGCCGCTCACCCGCGCACGCTGAACCACCTGGGCCAAGGCGATTACGAGGCCGCTTACCGGGAGGCCACGGTATTCAGCTCGCCGGGGACGATCGCCTCGCACGTTCCCCAGGCGTTGTGGATCGCCCTGGACCTGGTGGAGGCCGCCTGGCGCAGCGGGCGTCACGAAGAGGCTCGCAGTCACGCTGCCGCCATGCGAACCAGTGATCTGGCCGGGCTCTCCTCCCGCCTGGCCTTGCACGTCGCCACGGCACGCGCATGGGTAGCAACGGACGAGGAGGTGCGCCGGCGTTTCGACGAGGCACTGGCCCTTCCCGGCATCTCGGCCTGGCCGTTCGATCTGGCCCGGTCCCGGCTGGCCTACGGCGAGCGGTTGCGCCGGCTGAAGCGTACGGCCGAGGCCCGCGCCCAGCTGGCCTCCGCCGAGAGCATTTTCGAGCGGCTCGGCGCCCGGCCCTGGCTGGAGCGCACACAGAGCGAACTACGGGCCACCGGGTTCCACCGTCCGCGGGCTGTGCTGGGCCCGCGGCTGACTCCGAAGGAACGGGAGATCGCCGATTTGGCCGGGGCCGGGCTGACCAACAAGCAGATCGGCGAACGGCTGTACCTTTCCCACCGCACGGTGAGCACGCACCTGTACCAGATCTTTCCGAAGCTCGGAATTTCCTCACGCGCTGCCCTGCGCGATGCCCTGAACGGTTGGGACAGGGAAGAGCCCGTGTGATCCACGTTCTCCGGGGAACCGAGATCACACGGGTGCTGCGGAGATCAGATCTCGGCGTTCCAGCCGTCCTGCTGCGCGGCCCGGACGGCGCGTTCGGTCTCTTCCGGGATCACGTTGCGGAACTTGCCGGTGTCGGAGGGGACGATCTGCACCATGGCCTCGATCATCTCCTTCGGGTCGAGCCGTCCGGAGTCCTGCTGGAGCATGGCGTCGAACCCGGCCTGCACGACGTCCGGTTTGATGAAGTTGCGCTCCGGGTCCAGCCAGGTGAAGGCCGACTCGGCCATGGTCTCGTTGAACCCGGTCAGGTAGGCGCCCGGGTTGATGGTCTGGACCTTGATCCCGAACGGCCGCAGCTCGTCCCGCAGCGCCTCGGCCATCGCCTCCAGCGCGTGCTTGGTCGAGACGTAGGCGCCGAACCAGGCCGGGGTGAACAGTCCACCCATCGACGAGGTGAACACGATCTTGCCCGGCCGGTTCTCGTCCACCCAGCGGCGGGCGAAGCCCTGAGCCAGGGTGAGCGGTGCGAACACGTTGGTCTCGAAGTTGCGGCGCACCAGCTCGATCGGGATCTCACTGACCGGGCCCGACTGCCCGATCCCCGCGTTGCTGAACAGCACGTCGATGTCCCACTTCAGCGCCTGCGCGACGTCGAAGTGGTCCAGCACGTCGAGTTTCTCGACCCTCAGGGTGGGCAGGTCCTTGGTCTTGGCCCGCAGCGCGGCCACCTGCGGCCAGATCTGGACGGTGGCGATGACCTCGTGCCCGGCCTCGGCCAGACCGATCGCCGCGCCCTCGCCGAAACCCGAACCCGCTCCGGTGATCAGAATTCGCTTGCTCATCCTGGTTCTCCCTCGTTCAAAGAAGCGTCTTGGCCGCGTTCAGGGCCACTTCGCCGTCCTGGTCCGGGCTGCCGCCCGAGACCCCGATCGCCCCGATCACGGTCCCCGCCTCGTCGATCAGCGGGCACCCGCCGGCGAACACGACCAGACCGCCGTTGGTGTTCTCCAGCCCGAACGAAGGACCGCCGGGCTTGCAGAACTCGAACACCGCCTCCGTGTTCATCCGGAAAAGGGCCGACGTCCGGGCCTTTCCCAGCGCCACATCGATCGATCCGAGCAATGCCCCGTCCATCCGGACGAAGGCCTTGAGTTGCGCGGCCTCGTCCAGCACGGCAATATTCATGGCCACCCCGGCCGCCTCGGCAGCGACTGTGGCCGCACCCATTACGCGCTCGACCTGCTCGAGCGTGAGCATCTGGTCTCCTTCCCGCGGCCTCTGCGACGCCGCTCGACCAGATTGCGTCGGTCGGGAGCGCCAGAGATCCGTCAGATGACGAGGGATCACTCGTACCGCCCGGAGAAGCTCCTCGACCCACATCACGTGCCGGCCCGCGACCTCCAGGGCCAGGCCCGGTACCACCCTCGGCGGGTGGGCCGGGGTCACGACCTGGCTGCACGTGCGCACCGCCCGCGAGGACTAGCGGCGATAGCGGCCCGCCACAGCAGCAGCTCGCCGGTGCAAGGCGGTGCGTAACGACTGCGGGGTCAGGGCCTCGGCGTCGGTACTCAGCTGCCACAGCGCCCACTCGGCATGGTCGGCGTTCTGGAACGTCACCTCGACCAGCAGCCAGCCGTCCTCGTCCGGGCCCTCCGAGCGCACCGCCATGGCCGCGCCGGCCAGTTCGTGCTGGCGCGACGGCTTGACCCGCACCCGCGCCACCAGCTGCTCACCGACCAGGAACTGCTCGGCCCGGCGCTGCCAGATGCTTTCCAGATCAACCTCGTCCGGACGCTGCGCGGGCTCGTCCAGCACCTCGGCCACAAGAATCCGCGAAAGCCGGTACGTGCGCTCAGCACCGCCGCGAAGAGCCAGCAGGTAGTCCCGGTCCCGCACCTTGACCAGGCCGATCGGATCCACCGTGCGCCACTCGGCCTGCTCCTGCCGAGCCTCGTACCGGATCCGCAACCGCCGGCCCTCGAGCACCGCCCGACGCACCTCCGGCGCCTCCGGCACGGCCAGCACCTCCGAGAACAGGTCGGTCTGCGGATCCAGCAACAGCCGCTGGGCCGCCGCGCTCGCATGCATCCGCTGGCCCTCCGGCAGCACGTCCAGCACCTTGCGCACGGCCGACGTCAAGGCCGCGCCCAGGCCGAAAACCTGCTGCCCACGACCGGATCCGGCAACCATCAGGGCCAGCGCCTCGTCGTGATTCAGCCCGGTGAGCTCGGTGCCGAAACCGGGGAGCAACGCGAAACCGCCGTGCCGGCCGCGCTCGGCGTAGACCGGAACCCCCGCCGCCGACAGCGCCTCGATATCGCGCAGCACCGTGCGGGTCGACACCTCCAGTTCGCGGGCCAGCGCCGGGGCGGTCAGCCGGCCGCGCTGGCGCAGCAGGAGCACCAGGGCCACCAGCCGGTCCGCACGCATGCGAAAAAGTCTAGGCAATACCTGACAAGAGGTGTCGTGATTTGTTGGAAAGCTGATCTGCGCAGACGGACCGAGGAATGGAGCAGACGTGGCCGTGCAGCGCAGTGCCCTCAACCCGGTGACCTGGTCGGTGGGGCGCGGTTTCAACCAGGGCGAACTGGTCTCGGGCGGTACCCGTACCTTGTACGTCTCCGGCCAGGCGGCGACCAACGGCGACGGCGTGGCCCAGCACGAGGGCGACATGGCCAAGCAGTTGTCGCTGAGCATCGACAACCTGGAGGCGGTGCTGAGCGCCGCCGGGATGACGCTGTCCAACCTGGTCCGGCTCAACGTCTACGCCACCGACCTGGACCTGTTGTTCCAGCACTACGGCCTGCTGGCCGAGCGTCTGGCCGCTGCCCAGGTCGCCCCCGCCTCCACCGCGCTCGGGGTCTCCCGCCTGGCCTTCCCGGCGATGCTGGTCGAGTTGGAGGGCACCGCGGTCGATTAGGGCCGGTAGGAGCCGGAGCGCACGTCGTCGAGCAGGGCCGGGCCGCTGGTGCTCCACCCAAAGGTGCTGCGTGCCTTCTGGGAGCTGGTGTGCGCTGAGGACTGAAGCAGCGCAGCCATGGGGCCCATAGCGGCTTCGGCCTGCTCGGCGGTGATGGCGGTGGCGGCGGTGCCGGTCAGGTCGGCGATCGCCTCGGCGAGTGCGCGGAAGGTGAACGGCTGCGTCCCGGCAGCGTTGTAGGTGCCCGCTTGTGGACGCTCCAGGGCCGTCAGATAGAGGCGGGCAAGATCATCCACGTGCACGGGCGTCCACTGGTTGTCGCCGGCCCCTATGTAGGTGGCCGTGCCGGACTGCGTGGCGGCGCCGATCAGGGTGGTCGGCAGCATGGAGCCGCCTCGGCCGTAGACCAGGCTGGGGCGAATGATGATGCCGGTCAGGCCCGTCGCCTCCCGCACCAGGTGCTCACCGATGAGCTTGGCCGGCAGTAGGCCTGGCTCCGGAAGCTTCGCATCTTCGTCGTGGGAGTTACCGGGTTCGAGGCCGTAGATCAGATTGGTGCTGGTGTAGATGAACGGCTTGCCGGTGCCCGCCTTTCCCGCCCCGCGGGTCAGTGCCTCGATCGCGGCTGTTTCGGCGCTGACTGCTTCCTCGCCACCGGCGTAATCGACCGGCGCGGTGTGCACCACAGCATCGGCTTCGGCTGCAGCCTTTTCGAGCAGGGCGGTCTCGGCCAGGCTGCCGAGCAGCGCACGTGCCCCGGCCTGGGTGGCCTTGGCGGCTGACTCCGGGGACCGGGTCAGGGCGACGACGTCGTGACCGGCAGCCAGGAAGTGCTCGACGAGGGCCGCGCCCAGGTAGCCCGTGCCGCCAGTGATCAGGATTTTCACGTTCGCTCCGAAGGTATGGGGACGATGAAACGGATGCTTCATCCGCTTCAGCACCGTAACACGAATCGGATGGCCTATCCGCTCCGCCGGCAATGGTGTTCCTTTTGACCGATACGTGCGCAATGATCGCGACTGTGAACGATCCCGGAGGAACCGCAGGGCACCCCATCGCGATCGTCGGCGGGGGACCGGTCGGCCTGATCACCGCCCTCGGCCTGGCCGCCTACGGACTGCCGGTGGTGGTGTTCGAGGGCGACGAGAGCCTGTCCACCGACACCAAGGCCGGCACGGTCCTGACCCGCACGCTGGAGGTACTCGACCGGTACGGCGCGCTGGCGCCGGTGCTGCAGGCCAGTCTGCGGATCGACGAGATCGGTGAACTTGACCGCAAGAGTGGCCTTTCCACCGGCAGCGTGCTCACCTCGGCGCTGGCCGCCGAGACCCGCTTCCCGTTCGTGATCAACATTCCGCAGCACGATCTGGAGCCGGTGCTGGCCGCCGAGCTGGAACGCCGGGCGCCGGGTGCGCTGCGGATGGGGCATCGGCTGGAGCGGTTCGAGCAGAGCGCCGACGGGGTGGTGCTGCACCTGAGCACGCCCGAGGGCCCGCTCGAGTTCCTGGCCGATCGGCTGCTGGGCTGCGACGGGGGCCGGTCCACGGTACGCCAGCAGATGGGCGTCGAGGTCACCGGGCACACCCTGGAGCAGCGGTACGTACTGGTCGATCTCACCTGCGACCTGGATGTGGAGAACCCGCGCGACTACCCGTATCTGGCCTACTTCGGCGACGCGCAAGAGTGGATGATCCTGGTCCGCCAGCCGCACTGCTGGCGCTTCCTCTTCCCGATCAACCCCGGCCAGGCCGCCCCCACCCGGGAAGAACTGCGGGACAAGGCGCACCGCTTCATCGGCGATGTGAACGACCTGGAGGTGATCGGCACCAACATCTACTCGGTGCACCACCGGGTCGCCTCCTCCTGGCGGCAGGACCGGGTCTTCCTGATGGGCGATGCCGCGCACCTGATCACCCCGATGTGGGCGCTGGGCCTGAACACTGGTGTGCTGGATGCCTCCAACCTGCCGTGGCGGCTGGCCTGGGTGGCGCGGGGCTGGGCCGCGCAGTCGCTGCTGGACGGATACGAACGGGAGCAGGCCCCGGTCGCGATCAACGGTTCCGGCGAGATGGCCGAAGCGGCCCGCGCGGTGATGGACCGCCGGATCAACGCCACCACCGCAATGGCAGCCGGCGGCTGGGGCGACGCGATGACCCGCACGCTGCTCGGGGTCCGGCTGGACAGCGACCACGTGGGCGACTGGTCGATGGTGCGCACCACTCAGGCACCCGGAGCGCTCCGGGTGGGCGAACGCGTCCCCGATCTGAAGGTTTTCGGCCTTCGCGGCCCGGTTCACCTGCACGAGCTGTGCCGCGACTCGTTCGTTGCTCTGCACCTGACCGACGCTCGCCGTCGTCCGCCGATTCTGGCCGAAGGCCCGCCCGGGCTACAGCAATTCGTGGTCAGCCGCTGGGATGCCCCGCATGATTCCGGATTGCGCAGCCGGGCGTTCTTCGATCCGGGAGACACGCTGCGGGCACGTTTCGGTCAAACTGGGGACGTGGTGGTGCTGTTGCGTCCGGATGCTCACGTTGCGCACCTGGAACCGTGGACGTCGGAGGCCGGAAAGCGCATCGAGAAGCTGTATCTGGAGCTGGTGGGGTTGTCCGATGAAGGGTGATCTCGTCACCGCCCCGTCGGGAGAAGTGATCGAGCTCGCCGATATCGGGCTCAGCCGGTTGCTGGACGACGAGATCGTGCGGATCTGGGACGTCTCGCTGGCACCGGGGGAGTGTCATCCCTGGCACCTGCACCACAACCCGTACGTGGTGCTGAGCCTGCAGGGTTCGGACGGGCGGATGGACTGGCTGGACGGCAGCCCGCCGCGCTACCTCAGCGAATACCGCGGCGGGGCGGTGTACCGGCCGATCTCACCCGTGCACCGGCTCACCAACATCGGCGAGCACTTCTACCGCAATCGCCTGATCGAGCTCAAGGACTTGGGCGAGCACCGAAAAGAGCCACTGGACATCGGAAATGGGGGACGCAGCACGCGCGGTGCGGTGCTCGGCCCACCGACCGCGGACGGCCGGGTTGCGGTGCTGGTGCACGAGCACGTCTCGATCTGGACGGTCGAGATCCCCGCCTCCATGCACCGTGAGCTGAACCTCAAAGCCGTTCCGCACGTCCTGAGTTGGATCGATCTGCTGGACGATTCCGGGGTGTCTGTTCACCAGGGTGGCTCTTTGAAGGTCAGCAACCCGGCTGCGCACCCGCGCACCTTGTTCGTCCTCGAGCTTAGCTACCTAGAGCCTGTCCGGTGAATCTTTGCCTACTGCGGGGCACCCGGGACGCCGTCTGACCGCGTCCGGCGTGGCCCCACGCAAAACCATTGCGAGGGGCCCCACCGGCCACGCCCAGCCAGCGCCCCGGGCACCTCCTCGCTACGGCCATGATCCACAGGACAGGCTCTAGTCGGAGGTGTCCCGGCGTAGCCGTTTGACGTTGCCGCGCCGCTTCTTCTGTGCGATCCGCCGCTCCTGCGAGCCGCGGGTGGCCTTGGTCGCCCGCCGGGCCCGGGCCGGCGGAGCGAGCGCGGCCGCCACGATCTCGGCCAGCCGGCGTTCGGCGGTCTCCCGGTTCTGCAGCTGGGAGCGCTGCTCGGACGAGGTGACCTGCAGGACCCCGTCGATCAGCTGGGCGCCGATCAGGCTGATCAGGCGCTCGCGTTGCTGCTCGGACAGGGCGGCGCTGTTCTTGGCGTCCCAGCGCACCTGCACGCGGCTGTCGGTGGTGTTGACGCCCTGACCGCCCGGGCCGGAGGAGCGGGAGAAGCGCCACTTGAGTTCGGTCTCGGGGATGCTGACGCTGTTGGTGATCTTGAGCGGGCCGGCCATGGGTCCATTCTGCCCGGTTAGCTGCGTACCAGTTCCGCGCGGACGATCCAGCGCTGCCAGTCGGAGTACTCCGGGTGGCACGTGGTCAAGGTGAGCTGGGCCTGGTAGGGGGTGCCGCCGGGGACTCCGGGCACCGGGTCCAGCACACCGGTCTCATCCGGTGCGACGATCTGGTGACTGGTGACCCGGTAGACGAAGCGTTCCTCGCGGGTCTGCACGATCACCTCGTCACCGTTGCGTAGTTCGTCGACCTTCTGGAACGGCCGGGCCCAGGTGGTGCGGTGCCCGGCGACCGCGAAATTGCCGACCGAGCCGGGCATCGCGGTGTTCGGGTAGTGGCCGACCCCGCCGCGCAGCGAGCTGCTGCCGATGCCTTCGAAGATCGGCATCTGCCAGTTCTTGCCGAACCGCGGCACCGTCATGATCGCGAAGGCCTTGCCCGGGATCGCCGGTTCGGCCTTCGGGGTCTTGGCTGCGGCGGTGGCAGTTTCGGCGGGCCGGGGTGCGTCCCGCCATTCCTCCTGCAACGCCTGCACGGTGCCCTCGGCCTGAGCGGTGCCGGCCTGTCGGCTCCACAGGAGCCAGCCGCCGCTGCCCAGCAGGGCTAGGAACCCGATGACGATGGCCAGCGTCGCGAACTGGGCCTTGCGGTTACGGGGTTTGGGTGGGGCGCTGTGCCGGGGGCCGTCGTGCCCGAGGCTGGGCACGACGGTCGTCCCGGGCATCATGCCTTGTGCCTGCCGCGTGTCGAGCGGGGCCCGTTGAGCCGACTGCGGGTGATCAGGCCGTAGAGCATCAGCGCGAAGGCGGCCAGGATCACCGGGCCCAGGTAGCGCACGCCGGTGTAGGCCAGGCTGCCGCCGTCATCGCTGCCGTTACCCGAGTCGGTACCGCTCCCGGTGCCGGAGCCGTCCCCGTTACCGCTGCCGTCACTCGTTCCTGTGCCGCCACCGTTGCCGGAGCCGTCGCCGTCGCCGTCGCCGTCGTCGGAGGAGACCGGGGCGCCGGCCACCTTCATCGTGATGGTGCCGTCGGAGCAGGCGCCGCTGGGGTTGCAGGCCCGGTAGCCGATGGTGACTTCGGTGCCCTGGGCGGCGTTCTTCGGTGCGCGGTAGTGGATCTTGCCGTCCTGGCCGACGTAGGCGATGCCGGTCTTGGGCTGCTTGACGATGGTCAGGCTCCCCAGCTTGGCGCCGCTCGGATCGGTGTCGTTGGCCAGCACGTCGATCGCGGTGGTGGCGCCCGGGCGCACCGTGGCCTTGTCCGGCTTCAGCACCGGCGCCTTGGAGGTGACCTTCACCGTCACGTCGGCCTCGGAGCAGACGCCGGTGGTGTCACAGACCTGGTAGCGCACGGTGTCGGTGCCGACGTAGCCCTTCTTCGGCGTGTACACCAGCTTGCCGTCCACGATCTTGGCGGTGCCGTGCGCGGGCTGACCGGTGATCTTGGTCAGGGTCAGCGCGGCCCCGTTCGGATCGGTGTCGTTGCCGGTCACGTCGATCGTCACGTTGCCGCCGGTGGGCACCTTCACGGTGTCCGGCTTGGCCACCGGGGGCTGCGAGTGGTCGGCGACCTGCACCGTCACCAGGGCGGTGCTGCAGCCTCCGCGGCCGTCGCAGACGGTGTACTCGAACGTGTCGTCGCCGGTGAAGGTGGCGTCGGTCAGGGTGTACTCCACCTTGCCGTCCACAATCTTGGCGGTGCCGTGGCCCGGCGTGGTCACCGTGCTCAGGGTGAGCGGGTCGCCGTCCGGGTCGGTGTCACCACCCAGCACGTTGATCGTGACCTTCGAGGCGGTCGAGGGCAGCGGCACCGTCTCGGCGTCGGCCACCGGCGGCGCGTTCATCGCCACGGAACCGGTGGCCTTGTTGTTCGCCGGCGTGGGATCGCTCGACGTCGAGGTCACGCTGGCGTTGGCGGCCACCGTGTCCGGGGCGTCCGCGGGCAGCGTGGCCGTGAACATGACGTCCGCGCTGGCGCCACTGGCCAGGTTGTCCATCGGGCAGGTGACCACGGCCGCGTTGATCGTGCAGGCGGCCAGCGAGGTCTTGATCGCGGTCACCCCGGTGGGCAGGGTCTGGGTGAGCACCGGCTTCTGCGCGGTGTCCGGCCCGGCGTTGCTCACCTTGACCGTCCAGGTGGCGATCCGGGTGCCGCCACGCTGCACGATCCGCGGGTCGACGGTCTGGGTCACGCTCAGGTCGGCGGCCTCGTGGTCCTTGACGTCGATGGTCAGGGTGCCGTCGGTGCAGCCGCCCCGGCCGTCGCAGACCGTGTACGAGATGGTCTCCGGCCCAACGTGACTCAGGTCGGTCAGGGTGTACTTGACCTTCCCGTCGACGATCTCGGCGGTGCCGTGCGCCGGCTTGCTCACCTGCGTGATGGTGAGCGGGTCGGAGTCCGGATCACTGTCGTTGGCCCGCACGTCCACGGTGGTACTGAGGACGTCCGCGGCCAGGGTCGCGCTGTCGGCCCCCACCAGCGGCGGGCGGTTGATCCCGACCGGTGCGGCGCCGGTGTTGTTCGCGGGGGTCGGGTCAGGCAGCGTTCCCGACACCACGGCCGAAGCATTGGACGGGTCGCTGGCGTTCGCCGGGAGCGTCGCCTTGAACGTCACGGTCTTGGTGGCGTTGCTCGCCATCGCACCGAGCGGGCAGGTGTACACGCTGCTGACGTTGGTACAGGTGGCTCCGTTGACGGTCACTGCGGTGACCCCGGCCGGCAGCGTCTCAGTCAGCTTGACGTCGGGCTCGTCCTGCGGACCCAGATTGGTGACGACCGCGGTCCAGGTGATCTCCCGGCTCGTGGCGGTCTGCTGGATCACCTTGGGCGAGGCGGTGTGCTCGACCTTGAGGTCCGAACGCCGCTGGTCGTTGACCAGGACCGAACTGGTGGCGGTGCTGCAGCCACCACGGTTGTCGCACACCTTGTAGGTGAAGGTGTCGGTGCCCGAGTAGTTGGTGTCGGTCAGGGTGTAACGGACCTTGCCGTTGACCAGGGTCGCGGTGCCGTGGGCGGGCGGGGTGACCAGCCAGTCCCCAGCCGGCGAGTTGGGCAGGGACAGTTCGTCCCCGGAGTTCGGGTCGGAGTCGTTGCCCAGCACATCGATGTCGATCTGGGTGGAAGGCGAGACCAGCGGCGCCGAGTCCGCGACGGCGGTGGGCGGGGAGTTGACGCCGACCGCGGCCGTGGCGGTGTTGTTCGCCGGGGTGGGATCGGTACCGTCCCCGGAAACCTTGGTGCTGGCCGTAGATGGGTCAGCGGCGTTCGCGGGCAGGGTGCCGTTGATGACCACGTTCGCGGTGGCGTTGCTGGCCAGGGTGCTGCTCAAGGTGCAGGTCACGATTACGCCCGAGGTGGTGCAGGTGGCTCCCGCACCCGGGTAGGTGATCCCGGTGACGCCGGTGGGCAGGGTGGTCACCAGCACCGGCTTGGTTTCTGCGTCCGGGCCGTTGTTCCTGATCGTCGCGGTCCAGGCCACGCTCAGCGGTCCGGACCTCTGGACCGTGGTCGGGTTCGCCGAGAGCGAGACCTGCAGATCGGTGCTGGCCACCGCGATGGTGGTGTTCGTGGTGTTCGAAGGGCTCGAGAAGGTCCGCGGCGGGACCCCGGTGTCCGCGTAAGTCACGTTGGACGAACCGCTGACGGTGCCGCCCGCGGTGTAGGGGCTGGTGATCTCGACGGTGTAAGTGACTCTGGCCGTGGCGTTCTTGGCCAAGGTGCCGCCGGATCCACCGCTACCACCGGCTCCGGTGCCCAGACGAGCCGTCACCGTGGTTCCGGAGACCTCACCGGCATTGGCGTCGGCGGTGTCGCTGACCAAAGCCCCATCGATCCTCAAGCTGTTGGGCACGTACGTGGTCCCGGCCGGGATCTGCTCGGACAGAACGATGTTCGCCGCGTCACTGTCCCCGTTGTTCACCACATCGACGGAGTAGGTGATCCGGTCGCCGGGCCGGTTGCGTCCGTCGGCCACCGTGTCGGTGACAGCCGCACTGCGGGTGACGTCCAGCCGGGGTGCGTAGATGTTGGAGACGAAGGTCGCCACCGCCGGGAAGAAGCGCTCGCCGCCGGTGGTCATCCGCAGTTTGGCGGTGGTGTCGCTGGGGTTCAGCAGGAGCGAGGACTGCAGGACGTCCGCGTCGAACCCGAAGGTCTGGCCGCTCGGATTGCGGCCGGCCACGTTCGTCCCGCCGTCCGTCACCGTGGAGTTGAAGAAGTTGTTCGCCGGGTTCTGCGCATCGGACAGGGTCAGGACACTCGCGTCTTGCCGGACGAACTCGAACTTGTCACCGACGATCCCGGCGTCACCCTCGAACACCACCGCGCCCAGCCGGGCGTTGACGGTGCCGCTCGCCGGGGCCGACAGGCCGGTCAGGTCCATCTCGACCGACGTGTCGCCGGCCGCGTTCTGCACCGTGCCGAAGCCGTCGAAGACCACGAGGTTGCGCTGGGGTTGGCTGGGATCGCGGTAGACCACCACGAGCGACCAGGCCGCGTAGGCGCCGTTGCCGGTGATCGCGTGCACATCGGCGCCGAAGTAGGTGCCGGACCCGGCATTACGCACGGCAGCCGTGACATTCGCGAAGGAGACGTACGGTGCGCCCTGCGCGGTCCCGTCCGTAGGGTTGTTCACCCACTCCGTCTGGGTCGAGGCGGTGACCGTGCTGTAGCCGGCGTCACCGGGGGCCCGGAACTTCATCCGGTTCTTCGCGGTGGTGCCCAGGGCCGCGGTCTGTCCGGCCTGCCAGGTGGCGGTGTAGCCGGACCAGTAGAGTCCGGCCCACTTGACCGTCGCTCCGGTGGGGAGCGTGACATTGGCCGAAGAGCTCGCCGTGGTCGTGTTGTCGGTGTCGACGTCTGCGTACTTCATCGCGTACTGGTCGTTGTTCAGGGCGTTGTTGGTGGCGGTGTTGTTGCTCGTGTCCAGCGCCGCAGTACAGGCCGGAGTGTTGTCCGGGCAGGCGACCAAGGTGTTGCCGCGCAGCATGATGTCGCCGGTGTCGCTGCTCTGGTAGCGGATACCGAACGGCTGGTTCATCGCCGCCTCGACCGGGCCGGCCACCAGGACCAGACTCACCAAAGCCACCGTGATCGCGACCCAGGCCGCGCCCCACTTAGAAACCCGACCCATCCCCAAGGCCCCCATGTCAGAACCGTTTCTGGATTACTGCGGACTACTCCGGGGAGATGCGTCGTCGCGCAGATCCGGGCGATGAACCAGAGGACGGCGGTTGGGGGCCGCGTTGTACCCGGGTGGTGGCACTCGTCCCCCGAACGGGGTGCTCCGGGAGTCTTCTCCGGCGGGTTTGACCGGTATCGACCGGTCGGGCGGCGGCTGAAAGAGGCTGAACGTTGAAGGGCTCAGGGGCTGAGCTGCTGAACCTGAGTGACGCTGCGTGGTGCCCGGGCCGGTCCTCTCGGATTGCGGCTGTACAGCTGACCGGCTGACGACGGGATGCGAGCGGGTGAAGAACGGAAGGCCCGGATCAGCACCGGGCTGGTCGGGGCCGACACGCCTTCAGCGACGCTGCCGGGCTGAACACGGCGCTGGTCGTCAGGTCCGGCCGCTCGGCGGATCTTCGTAGCGGGCCCTCGAGCGGCCTGTGCACCCTGGAGGCGTCATGGCTGGGCTCCTGATCCTGATCGTGCTGCTCGGGCTGTACTTCCTGCCCACGATCGTCGCGGTGAACCGAAAACACCCGAACGCGGGCGCCATTGCCGCGCTGAACTTCCTGGCCGGGTGGACGTTCGTCGGCTGGGTGGGCGCGATGGTCTGGAGCATGACCACCCAGCAGCCAGCCGTGCAGTTCAACAACTTCCAGGGCGGAGCACCGATGCCGCCGCCCATCTACTACGGCCAGGTGCCCCCAGGCCAGCTTCCATCCGGCCCGCTGCGACCGGGCCAGCTCCATCAAGGGCAGCTTCACCAGGGCCAGCCGTTCCCGGGCCAGAACCATCAGGGCCAGCCGTTCCCGGGCCAGAATTATCCGGGCCCGAACTACCAGGGGCAGCCGTTCCCGGCTCAGCAGCCTCAGCCGTTGCCGACCCAGCCGCTCCCGGCGAGCCAGCCGCCCCAGGGCCCGGCCGAGCGCTGAGCTCAGGCGGCCAAGCGAGTGTTGAGTTCGCTGACCCCGGGGCCGCTCAGGTCCTCGAGGTAGGCCGCTCGCCCGGCCATGGCCATCATCAGGGCCACGGTCGGCCCGGTGACCAAGGGACCTTCGCCGGCCTGGAACGGGCCGTCGTCAGCCTGTAGGTGCAGGCCCTGGCTGTTGGTCAGGCCGGGCACGGTGAAGTCACGCTGGGCGTAGCACTGGGCTACTTCGGTGGCCGCGGCGACCGAAGGCTGGGTGGTGATGCCCAGCGGCCGCCGGATGTCCTGGGCGTGCACGATCACCTCGCCGAGCCACATGCCCGCCGCACCCCAGGTCGACGTGGTGCTGTTCAGAACTGCGCGGAAACGGGCCAGGGTGGCGGCCGGATCGGGGCCCAGCTGCTCGTTCAGGCGGCGCCGGTTGTGCAGGTCGAAGTCGAAGCGCGCGCCGAGCACGCTGCCCATCCACCGCCACGGCCCGATGCTGGCCGCGGCGGTCAGGTGGGCCAGCGTCTCTTCCACGCTCCAGTCCCCGCACAGCGAGTCCGCCGCCCACTGCGACGGGCTGGCAGCAGCCAGGTCGTCGGCCAGTGAGCGGCGTTCGGTGGCCGTCAGGGCCCAGACATCGGCAGCGGACCGCGGGGTGGCGTTCATACCGGGTCAGACCGCGGCGTCAGCCGGAAATCATCGCTTCCGGGCGGCGGGCGCGGGGCAGTTCGGGGGAGAGCACGGCGACGAAGAGGTGCTTGGCCACCTGGGCCGGGAGCCGGACCTCGCCACCGGCGTCCTTGACCAGCACGACCGAGGACGAGTTCTGCTCGGTCACAGTGACCACGGCGCCGGGGATGATGCCCTGCTTCTCGAGTTCCTCGAGGGCGTCTGGATCGGCCTGCAGCGGCTCGCCGATCCAGCTGATGCTCACCGGGGTACCGGCGTCGACCGCGCGGCGGGTGAGGTTCTCGGCCGCCGACACCTGCCCGGCGGCGATCGGGTTGCCGTAGGGCGAGGTGACCGGGTTCTTGAGCAGGACGGCGATCAGGCCCTCGGTGTGGTCGCTGATCACGTGCTCCCAGCGGCAGGCCTCGGTGTGCAGCAGGGGCCATTCCAGGCCGACCACCTGGTGCAGGAACACCTCGGTGAGCCGGTGCTTGCGCATCACGTCACCGGCCATCGTGCGGCCGGCCTCGGTGAGCAGGATCTGCCGGTCGGCGCCGAGGTCGAGCAGGCCGTCGCGGCGCAGCCGGTCGACGGTCTGGCTGACCGTGGGCCCGGAGTGGCCGAAGCGCTCGACCAGCCGGGCCCGCAGCGCGACGACGCCTTCCTCCTCGAGCTCGAGGACGGCCTTGAGGTACATCTCGCTGGTGTCGACGAGATCGTGGTCGTTCATCGGACAGCCTTCCCTTCCCGGGCGTTCGTCCCTCGACCATATCCCCAAGATTTGAGTGATTCAAATTAACGCCTCGTAAGGGTGGTGCCACCGGCAGCTGCGACCGGTGGCACCACCGAGCTCAGCAGGCCAGAAGGCTCAGATTGCTGGCATTGCACAGCACGCTGGCGTCGCACAGGATGCTCAGGCCCTCGGTCCGTTCCTCGGCATCGAGCATCTGCAGGTCAAGGATCTGGTTCACGGTTGGTCCTCTCAGTTCACGAGTTCTCGGTCCAGCTGGTCCGGGTGCAGAACGCGGGGTCTCCTCTCGTTGTTCGTGACCTGGGGAGCTTTCCTGGGGAGAAGTCCGGGGATGGGAAGGACGGGCGCGGGAGCGCCGTGCACGGTCGCGGCAAAGGCCCGTAAGGCGGTGAGAACGCCGGCCGAGCCACTGGCCCAGTCCACCGAGGCCCGCAGCAGCTGTTCGCCCGGGAAGTGGATGCCGGTGCCGTGCACCAGGGCGTAAAGGCCGAGGTCGCGGGTGTGACGGACCAGGTCGACGCGGCTGATCTGCCCGGCGAACGGCGAGGCCTGCACGGCGGCCAGGAACAGCACGTACCCGGCCCGGCCGTTGAACAGGCCGGACTGCACGGTGAACTCGGCCCGGGTCAGGCGGATCACCTGGCGTACCACTCGGCGCAATTCCTCGTCATCCATGTGCTCCAGCAGCCGCATCGCCACCATGGCCACGCCGATGGACCCGAAACCCAGGTACGGCACCGTGCGCCGGGGCTCACGCACCAGCAGCGACCCGTCCGCCAGTTCGACGCAGGCAGCCAGATCCACCGCCAGGGCCTGACGAGCCCGCTCCAGCTCTACCGGATCACCGGAGACCTCGAAACTGCACAGCCAGAACAGCGCCACTCCACTGGCCCCGTGCAGCAGGCCACTCCTGGCCGGCGGAGCATCGGCCCGGCTGTGCAGCACCTTGCGGATCTGCTCCAGCGCCGCCAGCGAAGCGGCGCCCTCCTGGCCGAGTAGATCCAGGCCGATCCCGGCCAGCCCGCTGTACAGACTGCTGGGCAGGGCGTCGAAGTCCAGTTCGCCGACCGCCGCCGACAGCCGGTCGGCCACCTCGTCGCGGCCGAAACGACGCATGGTATAACCGATCCCGGTCATCCCGTCGAGCAGGCCCGGCCGCGGTAGAGGAGTTCGCTCCAGGGCGTCGCAGACCCAGTCGAGCACATCCTCGCGCTGCTGCTCAGTGCCCGGGGCCGCCAGCAGAACGCCGCAGGCTCCGTGCGCGACCGAGAGCGCCTCATGCGTGAACTGGCGGATATCGCCGGGAAACGCCCGATCCGGTCGGGACAGGTCCAGGCTCTCCCAGATACCTCTGGTCAGAGCCGTTTCCAGCTTCTCCACCGACTCGACCGGCCAGGTTGCGGCCAGCTCCTCCATCCGGCGCACATGCACCGCCGTCGGGCGAGGGCGCCGGTCGTCCAGCTGCTCGAGAACCTCAGCGCAGTAGGCGGGTTCGAGGCCGAAGCGATGCCGGGCCCAGTCGAGCAGGTGCCGAGCCTTGTGCCGGTCCAGTGGCAGCAGCCGGGTCAGTGGGACGAACAGCGCAATCTTCAGGCTGGCCAGCGAGTACAGATCGGCCCGCACTCCGCTGCGGCCGTCCAGTGCGGTGAACCCGGGCGCACCGGCCAGCGGAGCCTGCGCACCGTCGGCCTCCAGATCGATGAACCGGGCCTTCCCCTCCGGAGTGATCAGGATGTTGCCCGGGTGCAGATCGCCGTGCACCTCACCGCGGTCATGGATCTCCCGCAGCCCGGCCTCGACCTGAGCCAGCACGTCCAGCGCCCAGACCCGGAACTCGCTACGGTCCTGCGTCGTCGCCCCCGCCCGGGTCATCGGATGCCGGGCGGCGAGCTCCTGACTCAGCGAACGCCCCTCGATGTACTCCAGCACCAGGAAATGGTGACCGTGCCGCTGGAAGTGACCAAGGACGTCCACCGTTGCGGCCACACCCCGCAGCCGCTCCAAACGCTGCTGCTCACCGGCCAGCCGCTGCACCGCCGTCCGCCCGTCCGGCCCCAGGCCCGCATGCGGACGCGCCTCCTTGAGCACCACCACCGCGCCGTCCCGGTAACGCTCGGCCAGATACACCCCGCCACCGTTGCTGTAGTGCAGCGACTTACGCACCCCGTAATCGAACGGCTCCTCGCCCGACGAAAGCTGTTCGCGAGCAGTGTGAACGAACGATGGGAGCTCCAGCCATTCCGGCGGCGTGAATCCGGGCCGTCGCTGATCGGGCACCAGGACGCCGTCGGGCCGGCGGATCGCGGCCACCAGCTGATCGCGCTCGTCCCGCACCTGAAGGAGCCGAAAACCGCCGTAGCGCAGATACAACGGCCCGGCGTTCCAGCGCAGGTCGCTCAGGATGTATGGTCCCTCGAAACGCCCCACCAGATCGTCGATTTCGGTCAGCGCCCGCTCGCAGGCCTGGTCGCCGGCCGGGTAGACGGTGATGAACTTGCCGCTGGAACCGCGGTCGGCGTACTTCAGGTTGCTGCGCAGCAGATCACCGCGGGTGGGGCGGAACTTGAAGGCGATGTCGTGGCGGCCGCAGTACTGGGAGACCAGATGCAGCAACGCGGCGGCGTTGTCGAGGGTGGCCGAGACGTGAATCTTCCAGCCCTGCTCGGGAAGGTCGGCCAACGGGGGACGTAGGTGGTGCCATCCGTGGGTTTGAGTCGTCTCCCAGCGGTTCCAGTCCGGATCAGGGCTGAGGTCATAGGGCTCAGGCGTCAGCAGCGTGCTGCGGCGCCGGGCATCGGGGCGGTCCAGTCGGTCGTAGAAGAACGAGTCCCCGTACGTGAACTCGACGTAGCGCATGTCCATCGCAACCCCAAGCGATTGTGGCAACCACGCGGTCGCGTCGAGCCTAGGGATTACCGGAAGGTACAGTCCGGATCGCCGCGCAGCGGCGGTTCCCGGACGGTTGTCCGCCCGCGAATCCGCCGTAACCGTTCGTCGTGCGGTGGGTTGACCCGCAGGAAAAGCACGCGCACCCTGGCGAAAGCGGACAAGTGTCCGTTCATCGACGATGACGTCGGAGGCTGCGCATGTCCACCTCGGCAGACGGGTTCGGGAACGCTCCAGCGGTGGTGTTCCGGGGCGGCACGGTGCTCACCATGGATGATCGGCGCACGGTGCTCACCGACGCCGACGTGCTGGTGGTCGCCGACCGGATCGAGGCGCTCGGGCCGGGGCTGCCGGTGCCCGAGGGCACGCTCGAGGTGGACGCGGGCGGCGGGATCGTGATGCCGGGCATGATCGATACGCACCGGCACATGTGGCAGACCGCGATGCGCGGGTACGGGGCGGACTGGACGCTGACCCAGTACTTCGTCTGGAACTATCTGGAGCACGGTAAGAAGTTTCGGCCGCAGGACATTTACGCGGGCAACCTGCTCAGCGGGCTGGAAGCGCTCGAGGCCGGGGTGACCACCAGCGTCGACTGGTCGCACAACCTGCAGACGATCGAGCACGCCGAGGCCGCGGTCGATGCGCTGGAAGAGGTGCCGGGCCGGTTCGTGCTGGCCTACGGCAACATTCAGGCCGCTCCGTGGGAGTGGGCGGCCACCAGTGAGTTCCGATCGTTCGTCGAGCGGCGGATGCCGCGCACCGACCTGCTCGGTTTCCAGATGGCGTTCGACGTGACCGGCGATCCGGCGTTCCCGGAGCGGGCGGCCTTCGAGGTGGCGCGTGACCTGGACGTGGCGGTGAGCACGCATGCCGGGGTGTGGGGCGCGACCAACGACAACGGCATCCGGCTGATGCACGAGCACGGTTTCATGCGTCCGGAAACGATTTACGTGCACGCGGCCACTCTCAGCGAGGACTCCTACCAGCGGATCGCGGCTTCCGGCGCGAGCGCCTCGGTTGCGGCCGAGAGCGAGGCCACCTGCGGGCAGGGCTTCCCGTCGAGCTGGGCGCTGCGCCGGCACGGCATCCCGATCTCGTTGTCGATGGATACCAGCGTGTGGATGAGTGCGGACCTCTTCACCGCGATGCGCCAGACCTTGGCCGCCGATCACACCCGTGAGCACCACGAGGCCCATGCCCTGGGGAACACGGTGACGCACCTGCCGGTGCGGGCGGGGGACGTTCTGGAGTGGGCTACGCGGGGTGGTGCGCGGGCGCTGGGGTTGGACGGCAAGGTGGGCAGTCTCGAGGTGGGCAAGCAGGCGGACGTGGTGCTGATCAAGAACGACGATTCGCCGGTGATGTTCCCGCTGCTCAATCCCTTTGGGCACGTGGTGCTGCAGGCCCAGCGCGGTGACGTGCACACCGTCATGGTGAACGGGCGGGTGGTCAAGCATGCGCATCGCCTGGTCGGGAACACGTTGGGACGGGCGCGGCAGGCGATCGAGGAAACGATCACTCATCTGCGTGGTCAGTTGGGCGAGAGCGCCTGGGCAGCGGGGATGAGTCCGCAGATCCCGGAGTCCAAGGTGCTGGACAACCCCTACACCTACACCGATTTCGCGGACTCCTCGACCCACCAGAACTGAGGTTGCATGAGCACGAACACCGGTCCACTGGCCGGGCTGCTGGTGGCAGACTTCTCCCGGATCCTGGCCGGGCCGTACGCGAGCATGCTGCTGGCCGATCTGGGCGCCGAGGTGATCAAGGTGGAGGGCCGCTCCGGCGACGACACCCGCACCTGGAAACCGCCGGTCCGCGACGAGGAATCCACCTACTACCTGGGGATCAACCGGGGTAAACGCTCGATCGCGCTGGACCTGCGCGATCCTGAGGACCTGCGGATCGCCCAGGAACTGGCCCGGCGGGCCGATGTGCTGATCGAGAACCTCAAGCCCGGCGGGATGGCCAGGTTCGGGCTCGACCACCCCACCGTCAGCACCGGAAACCCGGGCGTGATCTATGCGTCCATCAGCGGTTTCGGGTCCGGTGCGGGCAAGGACGTGCCGGGCTACGACCTGATGGTTCAGGCGATCTCCGGGCTGATGAGCCTGACCGGGGATCCGGACGGCTCGCCCTACCGGGCCGGCATCTCGGTGTTCGACGTGATGGCCGGCAATCATGCGCTGATTGGCATCCTGGCCGCGCTGCACCACCGGGCGCGCAGCGGTGCCGGGCAGCACATCGAGGTCAACCTGCTCTCGTCGGCGCTGACCGGCCTGGTCAATCACAGCTCGGCCTGGGTGGCCGGCGGCACCGTGCCGTACCGGATGGGAAACGCGCACCCCAGCGTGTTCCCGTACGAGCCGATGCCCACGGCCGACGACGACCTGATCGTGGCCGCGGGCAACGACGCGCAGTTCCGCAAGCTGTGCGAGGTGCTGGGAATTCCGGACGTCGCTGATGATGAGCGTTTCGCCCGCAACGCTGATCGGACCGTGCGCCGGGAGGAGCTGCGGCCGTTGCTCCTCGAGCGGTTGCGGTTGCGGGGCGCGGTGGAGTGGTTCGATCTGATGACGGCGGCCGGGGTTCCCAGCGGCCCGATCCAGACGATCGACGGTGGGTTCGCGATGGCCGAAAGGTTCGGCCTGGAGCCAGTGGTCATCGTGGGCGAGGGGGAGCGGGCGGTGCCGACCACCCGTCATCCGATCCGGTTCTCGCAGACGCCCGCGGTGTACGAACTGCCACCCCCACACTTGGACGAGCACGGCGCCGAGTTGCGTCAGTGGCTGCAGGAGAGCGATTCATGAGCACGTACGAGACGGCGTTGGGTGCCTCCTCGCCGGAGAAGATCACCCTGCTCGGTCAGGACCTGGCCGAGGACGTGATGGGGCAGGTCGGGTTCGGCGAGCTGGCGTTCTGGCTGGCCACCCAGCGGCGTCCCAGCGCGGGGCAGACCCGGGTGTTCGAGGCGGTGCTGGCCGCCCTGGCCGATCACGGTTTCACCCCGACCGCGATCGTCACCCGGCTGACCTACCTCTCGGCGCCGGACTCGGTGCAGGGCGCGCTGGCGGCTGGCCTGCTCGGCGGTGGTTCCCGGTTCCTGGGCGTGACCGAAGACTGCGGGCGGTTCTTGCACGACGTGCTCGCCGGCCTCGACAGCGACCTGCCCACCGACCCAGCCGGCTGGGACGCGCTCGCTCTGGCAACCGTCCGTCATTGGCGCTCTGAAGGCCGTTTCGTGCCCGGTCTCGGGCACCACGTTCACAAGAACGGCGACCCCCGCACCGCGCGGCTCTTCCAGATCGCCCAGGAGGAAGACCTGTTCGGCCCGCACCTGCAGTTGTTCGCCGCGATCGGCCGAACGCATGCCCAGGTTCTGGGAAAACAGCTGCCGCTCAACGGTGCTGGGGTCTGCGGAGCTGCCCTGGCCGACCTCGGCCTGCCCCTGGAACTCTTGCGCGGGTTCGCCCTGCTGGCCCGTACCGCCGGGTTGATCGGTCAGCTGGCCGAGGAACTGCGGCATCCGGTGGCCAACGACGTGTTCCTGTCCGTGGACCTGAACAACCGTCCCGTTCCGCCCGACCCCTACTCGTCCCCTTCGATCAGTGGAGATCCGCATGGCTGAACTCGTCGCGGTCATTGCCTCGACGCATCACCCGTTCTACTACCGGGCCAGCACCGCCACCGGCCAGGAGCGTCCGCCGTTCGCCGACGAGTGGGTGCGCAAGATCCTGGCCTTCCGCGAGACCCTCACCAAGGCCCGGCCCGACGTGCTGGTGATGGTCGGCTCGGACCACTTCCACCAGTTCTGGCTGGACAACATGCCGCAGTTCCTGGTGGGCAAGGCACCCTCGTACGACGCCAACTGGTACAACGAGGAACGCGAGTTCGGGCTTCCGCGGATGCTGCTGAAGGGCCAGGAGGACCTGTCCGCGTACGTGCTGCGTGAGGGCCTGGACGCCGGTTTCGACCTGGCCTTCTCCAACGAGCTGCGGATCGACCACTCGATCACCTGCCCGATCATCACCCTGCGGCCGCAGGCAGATCTGCCGATCGTGCCGATCTACACCAACATCTTCGCCCCGCCGCTGCCCCAGCCGAAACGCTTCGTGCAGTTGGGCCGGACCCTGCGCCAGCTGATCGAGAGCTGGCCCTCGGACCAGCGGGTGGCGGTGATCGGGACCGGGCACCTGTCGCTGGAACTGGGTGGGCCACGCCAGTTCGGCCCGCACGGCCCGGACCCGGAGTTCGACCGCCGGGCGGTGCAGTGGATCGCCGAGGGCGACCTGGAAGGGTGCCTGGCCGAGGTGTCGCTGGAGAGCCTGCACCGGCCGGGTAACGCCACGCACGGGTTCATGGACTTCATGCTCATGATGGGTTTGGCCGGGGAGGGGCAGCGGGCCGACTACGTGGACACCCTGGACCTGTTCCACACCATGGAGGCCTACTTCACCTGGTACCCGAAGGGCGGCCCGCGATGAGCAAGTACCTGCTGAACAAGTTCCTGTTCACCGTCGATCGCGACCCTGCGCTCGTGGAACGGTACCGGGCCGAGCCGCGCGAGACGGTCCTGTGGTGGGAGACCGGCGAGGCGAACCGGCTGCTGAACTGCGTGGACGCCGAGAAGTCGACCTGGCAGGCATTCACGGCGGCCGAGCGTGAGGCTCTGGCCACCCACGACTATCCCGCACTGTTCGATCTGGGGGCACACCCCTTCCTGACCTTGACCCTGTTCATCGCCCTGTTCGAGCGGGACTATGAGGTGCCGCTGGGCTTTCAGATGGAGTACGCGGCCCGGCTCGCCGATCGAGGGCTGCCCTACCCGGACATCGCGACCTGATGGCCGGACGAGGGCAGAACCCCGACTTCGTGGAGGCCCTGGCGCGGGGCCTGGACGTGCTGGAGTGCTTCGACGCCACGCGGCGGGAACTGAGCCTGGCCGAGGTGGCCGCAGCCACCGATCTGGCCCGGCCCACCGCCCGCCGGCTTCTGGTCACGCTGGAGGAACTGGGGTTCGTCCGGCTGACCACGGGCGGCAGTTTCGCCCTGACCCCGAAGGTGCTGCGGCTGGGCGCGGCCTACGCCGGTTCGCTCGGGCTCTGGGAGATGGCCCGCCCACATCTGCAGACGCTGGTGGCCAGGACTCACGAGTCGTCCTCGATCAGTCAGCTGGACGGCTGCGACATCGTCTATGTGGCCAGGGTTTCGGTGCCGAAGATCATCACGCTGCGGGTGGACATCGGCACCCGGTTCCCGGCGGTGCCCACCTCGCAGGGCAAGGTGCTGCTGGCGCATCTTCCCGAGGCGGAACTGGAGGCGGTGCTGGCGTTGCCGTCACGCTCCGGGATCGCGGTCAAACCGGTTGACCGGGCTCAGCTGGGGGAGGAGCTGAGCGTGGTGCGGGCCAGGGGCTGGGCGCTGGCTGACGAGGAACTGGCACCCGGGATCCGCTCGGCCGCAGTGCCGTTACGCGACGGGCAGGGCCGGGTGTGCGCGGCGATGAACGTGAGCACGCACGCCGCCGAGACCAGCATCGAGACGCTGACCGAGACCTACCTGCCGTGGCTGATGAGCGCGGCCAGCAAGATCTCCTCGGACTGGGCGCTGTGGCAGGCCCGCCCAGCCCGCTCGGCCTGACTGCTCGTCACTGTTCGTCTTCGGTCCAGGACGTCACGGTGAGCCATTCCGAGTCGACCACCCGGAACTTCTGCGCGTAGAGGTGGTTGATCACCGCCCGCATGTGCCGGGCGCCGTAGGTGATCGCCACCGTGATGTCCTCCTTGCCGCGGGTCTCGATCAGCTCGTCGATGACCTCCAGCAGGGGTTCGTCCCGCTCGTCGATCAGCACCCGGGTCAGATGCTCCAGATAGTCCGGGGCGAGGATCTCGGCCACGCTCGGCTGGTCGTCCAGGGTGGCGTGCCTGAGCTGGTACCTGGTCATTCGCGGGCCGATCAGGCGCTGGGCCACCGCGACCGACCCGATCGCGGCCAGCGCGGCCACCCGGCGCACCGGCGAGATGGTCTGGAAACGCTCGCCGATCTGCCCGGCCGAGACGTCCGGGCGGATCACCTCGGCCCGCCCGCCGTCCAGGTCGTCGGGCTGCACCACCAGGCCGTGCTGCTGATCGGCGGGGATGGCCTGGTAACCGGCCGTCAGCATCGACACCAGCACCTGACCACGCGCGTCCGCGTCGGTCAGGAGATCGCGCAGGCCGGGTGCTTCCGGTTCGTCCGAAGCATCGCCCTGGGTGCCGTCGTGGATGCCCTCGGCGATCACCACGTCCACTTCACGCAGCCTCCGCTGCACTTCGGCGTAATATTCCGGCCGCCCGACGTGCAGCATCGGGTACAGGTCGAACTGCAGTGGGGCAAAGCGCCGCCGCACCCGGTACACGGCCGAACGAACCCCGAAATCGGTCGACTCAATGATCTGCATCCGGCATTCCCCCGTCTGCCCGCTCCGGTGACCCCTCGTCCCGGTCGCTGCCCCTTTCGTCCATGGTGCCCGAGAGACACTGCGCGAGGTGCGGCTTTCGCCCGGCCGCGGATGAGATGCTGACCCCGATGAGCAACGACAGTGCAGCGGCCGCCGACCGGATCTGCCCCAGCTGGTTCACCGCCCCGACCGGTGTGCCGCACCTTCCCACGCTGGGCGCGTTCCATCCCGGTGAGAACGTGTCCTGCCTGCTCAGGGACGTGTTCTCGGCGGCCGAGAGCGGTGCTGTGCTGCCGTACGACAAGGACGCACGGTGGTTCACCAGCAAGCGCGAACGCATCGTGCCGGGGGTCTTGACGGCCGAGGACGCGGCCGCCGGGGTGGTGATCCCGACCGTGACCGATCGTCGGCGCCTGACCCTGTACTGCTACGGCGAACCCGCTGAGGAGAGCATCTCCGAACTGGCCCAGACCCTCGGGGCGAGGTACGCGGCGCAGAGCACGCACGTGGTGCGCCTGCATCCCGCGGTGAGGGAAAGACCTGGTCGCGGCACCCGGTTCTGGCTGCACGACTTCACCGCCCCGCTGCCCGCCGAACCCGCGCCGGTACCGGGCGTGTACGTCCTGAGCGAGTGTTTCGGGCCGCTGGTCCTGTCTTTCATCGACTTCGCCGAGCAGATGCGCGAGCACGGCTGGGGCTTCCTGCGGGAACAGATGCGCGAGCGCGACCTCGGGCCGATCCTGGTCCGGATCCACGAAGGACGCGTGGTCGGCGCGAGCGGGCCGCTGGAGATCCGCCCCGACTCGGCCGGCCGCGCCCGCCTGCTGCCGCAGTACCTCGGTGTTCTTCCCGACCAGCGGGGGCAGGGCTTCGGCCGGGAACTGCGCCGCGCGGTCGTGGCCTGGGCCCGGCGCAACGGTGCGCAGTACGAGTTGCGGCAGACCGAGATCGACGGCGTCTCAGATCAGATCAGCGCCGAGCAGGGAGCGCGCTGCCTGGGTGTGCAGCATCGCCAGGTGCTGGTGAGCGGATCGACAGGAGGCACGGCATGCGAGTCGGTGTAGTCGGTTGCGGACTGATGGGCGCAGGGATCGCGGAGGTCTGCGCCCGGGCCGGGCAGGACGTGGTGGTGGTCGAGTCCGATGCCGACCGCGCGGCGGCCGGCCGGGCCCGGCTGACCGCCTCACTCGAAAAAGCCCAGGCCAAGGGAAAGATCGACTCGGCTGCCGAGGTCCTCGAGCGGATCAGCGTGGGCGAGGATCTGCAGGCTCTCGGTGACCGGGAGATCGTGATCGAGGCCATCGCCGAGGACGAGAGCCTCAAGGCCGCTCTGTTCGCCCAGCTCGACCAGATCGTCAAGGCGAGCGACGCGATCCTGGCGACCAACACGTCCTCCATTCCGATCAGCCGCCTGGCTGCCGTGACCGGCCGACCGGAAAACGTGATCGGCGTGCACTTCTTCAACCCGGTCCCGGTCCTGTCCCTGGTCGAGATCGTGCCCGGCCTGCTCACCGCGGACGAGACCACCCGGCGGGCCACCGACTTCGCCCAGGACGTGCTCGGCAAACACGCCATCCGCAGCCCCGACCGCGCCGGGTTCGTGGTCAACGCCCTGCTCATCCCGTTCGTCCTCTCGGCAATCCGCATGGTGGAAGCGGGCTTTGCCACCGCCGAGGACATCGACGAAGGCCTGGTTCGGGGCGCCGCGCACCCGATGGGCCCGCTGCGCCTGGCCGACCTGATCGGGCTGGACACCACCGCCGCGGTGGCGCGCTCGCTGTACGAGGAGTTCAAGGAACCGCTGTTCGCCCCGCCGCCCCTGCTGCTGCGGATGGTCGAGACCGGTCTGCTGGGCCGCAAGAGCGGACGCGGGTTCTACACGTACTGACCGACCTGGCGAAGGCCGGGTTCCCGCGCTGAAGGCGGGAACCCGGCCTTGCTCAGGTCAGCAGGAGCCGCGGTACGGCACGATCTTCACGTAGTAGTTGCCGGACAGCTGGTGCTTGCCGGGCTTGAAGTCCGAGCCGGCCCGCGTCCAGGGGCCGTTCACCGACGAGCTGGTGCTGGTCCAGCGCTGGGCGCAGTAGCCCGAACCGATGTACACGCCGTAGACGCCGCTGGCCGTGTACCCGCCGGGCAGGATGCCGTTGTAGTTCGAGGACGAGGGCCAGCCCGAGGTGACGATGCCCAGGCCCACGCTGCCGGCGTTGTACATGGCCCACACCGGGGTAGCGGCCTGCGCCCGAGTCTGCTTGGCCTGCGCGCTGTCGCCCGCCACGGCCGCGTTGGCGGCGACCCCTCCGGACAGGGCGATGGATGCCGCCGCCAGAACAGCGAAGATCACGCGGCTGATACGCCAGGTACTCATGGAAAATCTCCTCTTCAGAGCGTTTCGGTACCTAGAGCCTCGACCTGGCCACGCCCGAGCGGTACCTATGCCCGCTGAGGTTGACTGGCCGCCTCCAGCAGGGTCAGCGTCCGGCGACGGCTGTCGAGACTGGCCCGGATCCCCACCGGCATCGGCAGATTGGGCCCGGCGTGCCCGAACTCCACGTTGCCGAGCACCGGGATGTCACGCTCACCCAGCACATCCAGCACGATCTCCCGCAGCGACGGCCCCTCCTCCTGCCCTTCCAGCCCGGCGATGTCCCGCGGAACCCCGACCACCATGCCCGCGATCCGGTCCAGGATCCCGGCGTGCCGCAGCACCTGCAGATAGCTCCACACGTACGACGCGTGCCCGCCCATCTCTTCCCAGAACAACAGCGCGCCGTCGAACCACTCCAGCGGCAGCGCCGAAGGCATGGCCTGGTTCAGCACGATCCGGTTGATCACCCCACCGATCAACCGCCCCTCGGCCTGCCCCTCCCGCCAGCACTCCCACCCCTCGCCGGCCGGCAACTTTGGTGACGAGCCGGTCAGCAGATCCACGTACAGCTGCTCCAGTTCAGCCCGCCGCTGCGCGGTCACCCGCTGCCAGGCCCCACCCAACCCGGGCGTGGCGAGGTCCGCATGAAACCCGACCAGACCCGTCCGCTGATAGAGAACCAGGTGCAGCAGGGAAATGTCGCTGTAGCCCAGGATCGGCTTGGGATCGCGCCGGATCGCCTCGACGTCGATCAGATCCAGATAGCCCAGCGCCGTCTGCCCGCCGTCATGCGCCATGATCGCCCGCACCTCAGGATCGCGCAGCAACCCGTTGAACTCGTCGGCGATCTGCTCCGGCCGCGCCGCACTCCACCGATGACGTTGCCCCACCTGCAAAAGCCCGGACCGCCGCACCCGGAACCCCATCCGCTGCAGCACCGCTTCGGCCTGCTGAAGGTCCGGCTCGTACTGGGCGTGCAACGGCCCGGACAACGCCGCAATGACGATCAGATCACCGGGGTTCAGGGCGTGAGGACGCAGCAGCAGCGGTGGCATCGGGTCAGCCTGGCCTCTGATGCTCTCTACCGCTACTGATTTCACACGGGGCGGTGACGCATCTCGGTCCAGGCGAGGAGTTGCTGAAGGCGGACGGCCTCGGGATCGTTGGGGAGCAGAGCCGCCCGTTGCCGCGTCTACGCCAAGAAGCGCAGTCCGCTGCTGATGAAGCACTTCCGGAACGCCGAGGTCACCGATTCCTTTCATGACGACGATTTCACCCCAGATATAAAGAAGGAAACTACGGATCGATTGAGTGGATAGTTACTGTGGACGACGTCTCCGAGGAACGCAGAGGCGAACTGGAAGTCTTGGCCGAAGCAGTTCGACTGAGCTTGGCGAGGGCCGGCTTGCCCGTTCGTATTTTCAGGGAGCCTTCCTCCCTAGAGGGGGCGATCGTCAACATTGATCACCGGACGATCCGGGACGACGGCCGGTACGGCTCGGTCTATGTGACCTGGTATGCCTCGCAGGAGCAGGGTCTCGCGGTACGCGCTGCTCTACGTGAGCGTCGCCTGGACGATCCTGCCTGCCAGTTCGGGGAGGAAGTGCACCAGGTCATGTACCAGGCACTCCAGGTCATCCTCGCGGCGTCGGGGTTCGGGACGGCGCTTCCTCCGGAGGATGACGACTACGACGGATCGATCGAAGTGCTTTCGGCCTGAACTGCAGCGCGATTGCTTGCCGGGGTTGGGGCGAAGCCTGATGAACCGGCCGTGATATCCCGATTCAGGATGATCTGGACGGCGTGGCGTGGTGACGGATGTGGTCGCTGCGGTTTGGATGGCGGTGCTCATGCCTGACCAGCCAGCCGAGGATCACGCCCGTCGATGTCGCCTTCGTCCAGCACACACGCCCGCGCAAACCACGCCGAACTCGCTGAGCGACGTGCTGGAACGAGTACCTGACCCGCGGGGACGCCTTGCTCGGCGTCCTCGGCCGGCCGGGATCGTCGCGGCCGCGATGCGCGAGGTGCTGGCCGGGTCCCGCTCATCCGCCACGATCTCTCAGCGGGCAGTCGACCTTGACACTTCTGACCTGAAACGACTGGACCTGAGCGGGGCGAAGAGCTCGGATGCCAGCACCTTTCGCCGGACGCAGCCACGCCATAACCCATCAAGAAAGAAGCCGTCACATGAGAGCAGATCTCCAGAAGGAGTTGGACGAGTTGATCACTGCTGTGCGGCGGTCGCTGGAACTGGCAGGCCTGCCTGTTTTTCTGATCTCGGAGGATCGGCGCTTCGATGGTGTCAGGATCTGGTCCGACGTCGAAGTCAGCCTGATGGGTGAGGAATCCGGCGTTGTCTTCGCTGAGTGGAGGCATTCGGCGGAACTCGTCTCGTTGGCGATGGCCGACGATGAAGAAGGTTCGTCTGCAACTCCTGAGAGCCAGTATTACGACGCTGTGGGTGACGTGATGCGGGCCGCGATGATATCCATTCTCACCGCAGCTGGGTTCTTGGTGGCACAGGCGCCCGATGACTCGGACTATTTTCAGTTGCTCTACATTCAGAAAGGCGCCGAACCGCCCATCACCAGTGGGCTGTAGATTGGTCGGCTCTTGATTGCACCGATCCGACGGCACCACCAACCACCCGTCCTGGTGCACAACGCGAATGACAAGTGCCTCGGTCTGGTCCGGTACGACTGCACCGACATGGGCAAGAAAGCTCTCGAGCAATGCCGGAACACCCAGGAATCAGTGCAGGCAGGAACGTGGCCGTATTGAAGGTCAAGAGAGTCGAGCGGGGACCGGTTGCCGTGTCGCTATTTTGCGCCCATTCGAGATTTCCGGTCGATATAGGATTGCCTGCGATCGCAGGATTGGGCTCAGATTGGGAAGGCTTTGGACACGTTCGAGGGAGGAACTGGTGATGGCGAGTACGTTTCGCCCACTAGGGAGAGAGAAATTCGCGAACTAGGCGAGAAGGTTCGCCGATGTCTTGCCGCGGCAGGGCTGCCCGCCACCGTGAGAAACGACTACAGTTCGTTCGTCGGCGCTGACATTATGTTGCATTTCGACATTATCCCGAGGACTGGCGAACTCGGTGGGGTTTACGTCTCCTGGTCGGCGACTGACGAGATCGACCTGGCGGCAGCACTGGCTGTCGAAGCATTTCGTCCTGCCGATCCGATGGTGAAGTACAGCGGTGCCATTGGTCGGGCGATGTGCGATGCGATGCTCGCGATCCTGGCCTCAGCCGGGTTCGCCGTGAAGGAGGCGGAGGGCGAGTACCACCCGGTGACAGTGAAGGTCCTTTCCGGACCTGATGCAAGCTGACCGGCGGGTTTCGCCGAGGCGGTACAGGGCCGCCCGGTACTTGGAATGTGCCATAGCAGCAGTCGGTTGGGCCGAGGGGAAGCTGCCCCACCGCGGGAAAGCCCTTCCACTTCCCGGGTGACTGCGCTACGCGTCAGGCCCCTCCTGCCTGTCCTCGGGCCGGGGCAGAAGGTTGTTTCGGAACTCAAGTTGGGATAGGAATGTCCACGGGCGAGTCGTCTTTCTACGACGAACATGGCAATTATGTTGTCTACGACGAGCATGAGAAGGTTTCGCTGGCGCGGGAACAGGAGATTCGCGAACTATCCGAACGGGTTCGTGCGTGTCTCACAGCGGCAGGTCTTTCGGCAACCATCAGGCGCGATTACGGCTCAATTATCGGTGCTGACATCACAATGGAATTTGATGTGGATCGACCTCGGGATTTCTTCGGAGGCGTTTTTGCATCGTGGCACGCGAGTGACGAGGTCTCGTTGGTCGCGGCCTACGCGGTTGGTGAGGGGCGACCCGAGGACCCCATGGTTACTCACAACGGCGCCATAGCCCAGGCGATGTGTGATGCGATGATCGCGATCATGGCCTCAGCCGGGTTTACGGTGAAAGAAGCAGAGGGGGAATACCTCCCCATGGCGGTGGCGGTCCTTTCCGGTCCTCAGACGAGCTGATCGACCTGGTTCGGGCTCTGGATCGCCCGCCCGTTACCTGGGTGAGCGACCCAGAGTTCGACCACCGGTGCGTGTATTCGGCTGTGGCCTGCAGCGCTGCGCCCGGGCCTCGTCGGGGATCCGTGACCAGGTGAGCGCGGCGATGGCCAGCTGAACTGTGAGTCCGACGCCGACGACGAGCCACATCTGGCGAAATGCAGTGCGAGGCATCCGGGCAGCTTGCCGGGTGGCACGGTTCGGCCGCGGTGCAGGCCTTCAAAGGCCAGGCAAGGGAACCGGCACATAGCCATAACGCCGCCCAGCTTCGTCGAACAGCGCACCCATCCGTTTCGCCACCCGGGTGACCATCCACCGGTCGGTGACTCGGGCGTCCGGAAATCGCCGTCGCAGAGACAGTTCGATGCCGTCCAGGTCGCCGAGTTCGCGCATCCAGAGCGTGGCCACCAGGTTGTCCGGGGCCACGGTGGAGGCACACAACCGCACGGCCGGATGCCGGGAGAGCGCGGCCGCGACCGTGGCCAGGGAGTCCTGCGGCACCGACATCCACATCTGTACCGAGGCGTTCCAGCCCACCAGGTCGTGGGCGAAGTCGGCGCGCATCCGGACCCAGTTGGAGCGGGTCAGCTGGGCGATGGTGCGCCGGGCCATCGGTACCGAGATCCCGATTGCGGCGGCGACCTCGACCGCCGAGCGCCGGACATCCGGTTGCAGCGCCTGAAGTACCTGCTGGGTGAGTTTTGAGGGTTCGGCCGGGTCGCGGTCGGGCAGGTCGTGGGGTAGCAGGCCGTTGAGGCTGCCGCGCTGGGCGGAGGTCAGCGCGCGCAGGTCGAACTCGGAACCTTCCTGGTAGATGGTGCGTACGAACCGGGTGCTGGTCGAGACGATGCCGGGCAGGGCGGAGATGTGGTCGGCCACGTAGGCGTCCAGCGCGCTGGGCGAGGGCGCGGACACGTTGATGGTGAGTTCGCGAGGGCCGGAGGTGCACTCGATGTTCAGGACCGCGGACTTCTGTGCGATGGCGGCGATCACCGCTTCCCTGCGGCCGGCCTCGCACCGGATCTCGATGACCGCGAAACTGGAGCGCAGCGGCCGGCCGTCGGCGGAGTACACCTGGATTCGCTCGGGCAGCACGTAGCAGGTGGTCCAGGCCAGCCCGGCCTCGGTGAGCCGGAGCCAGCGGCGCGAGAGCGTCGAGGCGTCGGTGCGCAGCACCGGGGCCAGGGCGGTCCAGGAGGCCCGAGGGGCGAATTGCAGCGCGTTCAGGAGCTGGAAGTCGAGGTCGTCGAGCACGACCACATGATGACGCTCCTCGGGCCAGACAGCGCTCAAAGGAGAGCAGGATCGCGTACCTGCAACCGCCGCCAGGCGATCTCGGCCAGCGCCACGGCCTGCCGTTCGAGCACCGAGTCGTCGAACTGGGCGTGTGCGGAGTGCATGGTCGGCGCGCCCTCCTGGGCGACGTGCGGCGGGCGGGCGCCGAGGAAGACCAGCGTGCCGGGTACTTCGTCGAGCACGTAGGCGAAGTCCTCCGAGGCCATCGACGGGGCAGGCAGGCGCAGCAGCCGCTCGGGGCCGTGCAGGTCCTCGAGAACCGAGGTCAGGTGAGTGGTCTCGGCCGGGTCGTTGTGGGTGACCGGGTAGGACTCGATGAACTCGCTCTCGAACTCGCAGCCGTGCGCGGTGGCGATGCCCTGGGCCAGCTGGGCCAGCTCGCTGCGGACCAGAGCCAGCGTGGAGCGGGACAGGGTGCGGATGTTGGCGACCAGTTCGACGGACGAGGACAGCACGTTGGGAGCCGAGGAATCGGTGACGATCTGGGTCACCGAGATCACGGCCGGATCGGTGGCGGGTACCCGGCGGGCGACGAAGGACTGGATCGCCAGAACGATCTGCGAGGCCACTGGCACCGGGTCAACCCCCAGGTGCGGGAAGGCCGCATGGCCACCGCTGCCCCGGACCACCAGCCGCATCCCGTTCGCGCTGGCCATGATCGACTGCTCGCGAGTGGCGAACACACCTCGCTCCAGAACGCAGTCGACGTGCAGGGCGTAGGCGGCGACGGGGCGCTGCCCAGCGGCTTCCAGCACACCCTCCTGAAGCATCAGCCGCGCGCCACCGAAGCCTTCCTCGCCCGGCTGGAACATGAAAATCACGCTGCCGGGCAGTTCCTCACGCCGGGCCGCGAGCAGACGGGCAGCACCCACCAGCCCGGCCATGTGCAGATCGTGCCCGCAGGCATGCATCGCCCCGTTGTCGGCCGCGTACGGCAGGCCGCTCGCCTCGACCACGGGAAGGGCGTCCATGTCGGCGCGCAGCAGCACCACCGGTCCGGGCCGGCCACCGCGCAGCACGGCGGTGATGGAGGTCAGCGACTGCCCAAGGCTCAGCTCCAGGCCGAGCTGGGACAGTTCGGCCAGCAGGATCTGCTGGGTCTGCGGCAGGTCCAGCCCGGTCTCCGGGCTGGTGTGCAGGCGTCGGCGCAACGCGACCAGGTCGTCGTGCAGCGCGGATCCGGCGGTTGTGAACGTCATGGCTACACCTCCGCCGTGAGGATAGGGAGCGGCGGGAAAGCCGTAACAGTCGCGCGTGGATCGTGCACGGATGCGTCGCAGAACCGCGAAGGCGTGCACGAATCCTGTGCCGAGGGGCCCGCTGCGGCCTGGCTGGCCGGGTCAGCCCGTCCCGGGAAGGACAAAGCGGAGCTTTCCGGCGCGAGCAAGCCCTCAGCGAGCACAGTCGTGCACGTTCGGCCCAGAAACTGCGCGCCTCGGCCGGGCTTGCTCATCCTGATGCCGCTGTTCAGCTCCGGTAGCCGGCAGGAGCCACCACGATGCGTCCAAGCCTGAGGAGATAGCCATGCCGATACGAAGGCGCCTGGGAATCATCGCCTTTCCCGCAGCCGCTGCGCTGGCCGTGCTGAGCGGCTGCTCGGCACAGTCCTCGGGTTCCGCCGCGGAGGCCACGCCGGCCCCGGGCGGCA
The DNA here is from genome assembly GCF_021129305.1 of Kineosporia babensis. Classification (GTDB taxonomy): domain Bacteria; phylum Actinomycetota; class Actinomycetes; order Actinomycetales; family Kineosporiaceae; genus Kineosporia; species Kineosporia babensis. The sequence goes on from NZ_JAJOMB010000018.1 coordinate 134,232, forward strand.
GCCTGACCTACGCGGTCAGCACCGCCTTCGGCAGCTTCGACCCGAACGTCACCGCCTCGGTGGTGGACGCCCGGGTGCTGCGCCAGGTCTACGACTCGCTGGTCGACCTGGACGCGGAGGGAACCGTGCAGCCCTGGCTGGCCTCGGCCTGGGAGGTCTCGGACGACGGCCTGACCTACACCTTCACCCTGCGCGAGGACGTGACGTTCCAGGACGGCACCGCGTTCGACGCCGAGGCGGTCTGCTACAACTTCGACCGGATCACCGACCCGGCGACCAAGTCGCTGTATGCCGTGAGCCTGATCGGCCCGTACGACTCCTGCTCGGCGAAAGACCCTGCCACCGCAGTGGTCACCCTGAAGAACGCGTACACGCCGTTCCTGACCAACCTCTCCACCCCGTTCCTCGGCATGGTTTCGCCGACCGCCGCGGAGGCGTCCGGCCTGGCCGACTTCGGCTCGAATCCGGTCGGTTCCGGCCCGTTCAGGTTCGCTTCGTACCGCCCGAACAGTGATGTCGTGCTGGAGCGCAACCCGGGCTACAACTGGGCTCCGGAGTCGGCCGAGCACCAGGGCGAGGCCTACCTGGAGCAGCTCACCTTCCAGATCATCGCCGACGCCACGGTGCGGCTGGGCTCGCTGCGCAACGGCGATGTGCAGGCGGCCGATGACGTTCCCGCGCAGCAGGTCTCGACGGTCAAGCAGGACAGCTCACTCAGCTATCTGGAGCAGACCCAGTCCGGCGCCACCTACCAGCTGTTCTTCAACACCGAGCGGCCCGGCCTGGACGATCCGGCGGTGCGCTCGGCCCTGGTCAAGGCGATGGACCTGGACTCCGCGGTCAAGGCCACCTACTTCGGCGCCTACCAGCGGGCGGCCGCACCCCTGGCCCCGGGCACGATCGGCTACGACGAATCAGTCAGTAGCGGCCTGTCGTACAACGCCCAGGCCGCCGCCGACGAACTCACCGCCGCAGGCTGGATCCCCGGGGCCGATGGAGTGCGGGAAAAGGACGGCCAGCGGCTGGAACTCACGTACATGGGCCCGTCGCCGAACTATGACAACCGTCAGGAACTGGCCGAGTTCCTGGTGCAGAACCTCAAGGACGTCGGGGTCGGGGTCGACCTGGAGCTGCTGCCCAGCGCCCAGGCCTTCGCGATGATGGAGGCCAACACCTTCGACATCGCCACCACCAGTTTCGTCGCGGTCGACCCGGACATCCTGAGCACGCTGTACAGCTCGGGCTCGATCTTCAACTTCTCCCGCACCAAGGCCTTCGACGAGGACCTGAACCAGGCCCAGACGCTGCCGGCCGGAGCCGAGCGGGAGGCGCTGTACGCCCAGATCCAGGCCGAGGCGATCAGCGGCGCGTACTCGGTGCCGGTGTATCAGCTGGTCTACCGGGTGGCCACGTCCACCGCGGTGCGGGACATCGGCTTCGATCCGGCCGCCTACCCGAAGTTCCACGACACGTATCTCGCCCAGTAATGGGATACCTGATCGCCCGGCGGATCCTGGCCGGGATACCGACCCTGCTCGGGGTGACGCTGGTGGTCTTCCTGATCCTGCGGCTGGTGCCCGGCGATCCGGTGGCCGGGCTGTTGTCCGGCGGCCCGGCCACACCCGAGCTGGTGGCCGGCCTGCGCGCCCAGTTCGGTCTGGACCAGCCGCTGCCCGTGCAGTACCTGTCGTTCCTCGGTGACGCGCTGCAGGGCGACCTGGGCACCTCCTACGCCACCGGCCAGTCGGTCACCTCGATGATCTCCGGGCAGCTGCTGCCCACCGTGCAACTGGCCTTCGCCGCGGCCCTGCTCTCGACCGTGGCCGGGATCGGTCTCGGGGTCCTGGCCGCGGCCGTGCGGAACTCGTTCACCGACGGCCTGATCCGGGTGTTCAGCGTGCTCGGCACGGCGATGCCGACGTTCTGGATCGGCCTGATGCTGATCCTGGTGGTCTCGTTCCAGTTCCGGATGCTTCCCGCCACCGGCAGCGACGGGTTCCAGCGGCTGATCCTGCCCGCCGTGGCCCTGGCCGTGCCGGCGATCGGGGTGATGACCCGGCTGGTGCGGGCCAACGTGCTGGAGGTGCTGGGCGAGAACTTCGTCACCGCGCTGCACGCCAAAGGCCTCAGCTACCGCACGATCCTGCTACGGCACGTGCTGCGCAACGCCGTCCTGCCCGCGGTCACGGTGGCCGGTCTGCAGATCGGTGGTCTGCTGGCCGGCGCAGTGGTGGTCGAGACCGTGTTCGCCCGGCAGGGCCTGGGCAACCTGATCCTTCAGGCGATCACCCGCAACGACTACCCGGTCCTGCAGGGCGTGGTGATCGTGATCGGCGCCCTGGTGGTGCTGGTGAACATCGTCGTCGACCTGGTCTACGGCGCGGTCGACCCGAGAATCCGCTCCAGCCTGGCCGGCCGGTGAACCTTCGGAAAGGAGATCGGCCATGACCCTGGTCCTGACCGAACCACTCGCTCAGCAGAGCCCGCGCAAGCTCAGCGTGCTCAACACCCTCTCCGGCGTCTGGCTGGCTGTGGTCGGCATCGCCGCGCTCACGCCCGGGCTGATCAGCGGCGTGGATCCTGAGGTGCTGCACCCGGAAAGGGTGCTGCTACCGCCGGGCGAGGGCGGGCTGCTGGGCACCGATCAGTACGGCCGGGGCGTCTACGACCTGCTGATCCACGGCGCCCGCACTGCCGTGACCATCGGCGTTGCCGCCACTGCGCTGGCCGTGCTGGTCGGCGGGCTGATCGGGCTGCTGGCCGGCTACTCGGGCGGGCTGATCGACGCGGTGGTCGGCCGCTGCCTGGACCTGATGCTCTCGTTGCCCGGCGTGCTGCTGGCCCTGGTGATCACAGCCGCCGCCGGCGCCTCGGTCGGCGTGCTGATCATCTCGGTGGCCACCGTGTTCGTGGCCGGGTTCGCCCGCCTGATGCGCAGCCAGGTCCTGGCCACCCGGGACCGCCTCTACGTCGAGGCCGCCCGCTCGGTCGGCCTGAGCCACCTGCGCATCCTCACCCGGCACGTGCTGCCGAACGCCTTCGCCCCGGTGGTGGTGCTGGCCACGATCGCGGTCGGCGAGGCCATCCTGGTCGCCGCCTCGCTGAGCTTTCTCGGGCTCGGGCCGAAGCTCGCGGTGCCCGACTGGGGCCAGCTCCTGGCCTCCGGCCAGCCCTACATCCAGCAGTCCTGGTGGGTCTCCACCTTCCCGGGCATCGCCCTGTCACTGACCGTGGTGGCGGTGAGCCTGCTCGGCGACCGGCTGCGCGACCAGATCGACGGGTGAACCCGCAATGACAGAGCCACTTTTACGCATCCAGGACCTGACCGTGCGGGCCCAGCGGCGCAAAGGCCCGGCTAGCGCCGTGGTCGACGGCGTCTCGTTCAGCCTGAACCGCGGCGAGACCACCTGCGTGGTCGGCGAGTCCGGATCGGGCAAGTCGGTCACCGCTCGCGCGATCATGGGCCTGACCCGGCTGGAACCAGCGCTCAGCGTCAGCGGCGAGATCTGGTTCGACGGAAAACCCCTGCACCAGATGGACAACCCGAGCGTCGCGCGGCTGCGCGGCCGGGACATAGCCATGGTCTTCCAGGAGCCGATGAGCTCGCTTGACCCGCTGTTCACGGTCGGCTCGCAGCTGACCGAGTCGCTGCGGCGTCGGCACGGCAAACTTCCGAACCAGAACTTGAGGACGCGTCTGCTCGCGTTGCTCTCGGATGTCGGGATTCCCGACGGGGAACGGGTGTTGCGAAGCCGTCCGCACGAACTGTCCGGCGGGATGTGCCAGCGGGTGATGATCGCGGCCGCCCTGGCCGGTGAACCTGACCTGCTGATCGCCGACGAGCCGACCACCGCCCTCGACGTCACCGTCCAGGCCGGAATCCTGGCTCTGCTCGAGAGGATCCGGACCGAACGCGGCATGGCCGTGCTCCTGGTGACCCACGACATGGGAGTCGCTGCCGAGGTCGCCGACCAGGTACTGGTGATGTACTCCGGCCGGATCGTCGAGAATGCCTCTGCCGACGAAGTATTCGAATCACCGCGGCATCCGTACACCGCTGGTCTGCTGTCCTGCGTTCCAGCGCTGGAAGGGGAGAAGCCGAGCGTGCTCCCGACGATTCCCGGCTCGATGCCGTCCCCGGAACAACGCCCACCCGGCTGTGCCTTTCATCCACGCTGTGCCCGCTCCGCGGATCGCTGCAGCACCGAAACGCCGCTTCAGACGCAGAAACCGGGCCTGGAGTACGCTTGCTGGAACCCGATCGAGCCGACGTTCCTGCCCATGCCCACCGCAGACGTCCCCACGCACACCGCGCAAGCCCCGAAGGAGGACGCCCGGTGACCACCCTCGCCACCGAACCGGCGCTGCTCACGCTCACCGACGTCTCCAAGCACTTCTCGATCCCGTCGCCCCGGGCTCTACGGCCCACCGAACGCAAGGTACTTCGAGCCGTGGACGGGGTGAGCCTGTCCATCGCTCCGGGCGAAACCTTCGCTCTGGTAGGGGAATCTGGATCCGGTAAGTCCACCCTGGGCCGGATCGCGGTGCGGCTCAGCGAACCGACCTCCGGCACCGTGACCTTCAGCGGGCAGGACGTCACCCACTACAGCGGCCGCCAGCTGCGTCGGCTACGGCCCCGGATGCAGGTGATCTTCCAGGATCCGCTGGGCGCGCTGAACCCCCGGATGACAGCTGGCAAGATCGTCGCCGAGCCGTTGCAGGCGATCGGTGGGCTACGGGGGAGTGCTCTGGACGATCGGGTGGACGAGCTGTTCCGGGCGGTCGGGCTGGACCCGGCTCAGCGGCTGGCCCGGCCGCGTACGCTTTCGGGCGGTCAGCGTCAGCGAGTCGGGATCGCGCGGGCGATCGCCTTGAACCCCGACCTGATCCTGGCCGACGAAGCGGTGTCGGCACTGGATGTCTCGGTGCAGGCGCAGATCGCCAACCTGCTCGACGAACTGCGCGAGAACCTTGGCATCGGCTACCTTTTCATCGCGCACGGCCTGCCGATCGTGCGGCAGCTGGCCCAGCGGATCGGCGTGATGTATCTGGGCCGGCTGGTCGAATGCGGCCCGGCCGACGAGGTGCTGCGCAACCCCCGCCACCCGTACACGCGCGCCCTGATCGGTGCCTCCCCGGTGGCCAGGCGTCGGGCCCGTCGCGAACGCGTGGTGCTGGCCGGTGACCCGCCCAACCCGCTCAGCCCGCCCAGCGGCTGCCGGTTCCGCACCCGCTGCCCGCAGGCCATGGACCTCTGCGCTAGCCAGCCTCCACCCACCGTCGAGATCACCCCTGGATACACTGCGGAATGCCACCTGCTGCAATGAACATCGAGACCGCGCCGTTCGAGCGCACTTCCATCCCCGACGCCGTCGCACGCCTGGCCCCGCCCGCCGTGCTGGAACGCTGGCGTGACATCGACCGCTCGGCCTCCCAGCCGCAGCTGGTCACCGCGACACAGCACGGCGAAGTCGTGGGCGCTGCCCTGATTACGGCTCGCCCGCATACCTCCTACTGCAAAATTGTGGACGTGGTGGGCGCCGTCGAGCCGGTGGTCCAGGCTGTGGTCGAAGCGGCTCAGCAGGCTGGCCAGGCCCAGGTGAAATGGGAGGGTGACGCCGGCTCCCTGGGCTTCACAGCGCTGACCCCACCGCTGAGTTCCGGCCCGGGCAGCGATGCTCCGGCTCAGGCTTCGGTGCGCTGGCTGGTACCCGAGATCACCGTGCAGGCCGTGCCGTACTACGCCCAGACCACCTACTACACCTGCGGTTCGGTCACCGCACTCTCGGCCTTGGCCGCGCTGGTTCCGCAGGGCGAGGCGCCACTGGACGAGGAGCAGGAGATGGCCTTCTGGAAGGAAGCGAACAACCATCCCGCCTGCGAGCCGGTGGGGCTGGGTGTCGCGATCGCGCAGGCTCGGCCGGAACTGAAGGTCACCATCGCGCTGGACTCGGCCGAGCCGGTGATCCTGGAGCATCTGGAAGGGGAGGACCGAGCGTGGCGGGCCGGGCTGCAACGCGAATCCCGGCTCAAGGCCGAACGTCTCGGGATTCCGATCCGGGCCGGGCGGATGACCATCGACGAGCTCGCCGCTGCGGTGAAGGCCGGTTCCGGTGCGCTGCTGTTGCTCTCGCTGGCGTTGATGCGCGGTATGCCGGTGCCGCACTGGGTGCGCTGCTGCGGGACCGCGGGCGACACCGTGGTGATCGACGATCCGGCGGTCGATCCGGCGACCGGTGAGAGCTGGGTGGACGGGCACCTGCTGCCGATCCCGGCCGCCGACCTGGACGCGATGGCGGCCTACGGCGACGGCGGCTACCGCGGCGCGGTGTTGCTGCGCCGCTAACGATCCGGGTCGGTGACCTGCATCCAGTGCGCCAGGTCCGGGTCGACATCGGCCTGGACCCGCTGCCTGATCGCGGCCGGTTTGTCCTGGCTGAGTTTGAACTGGGCAGCCACCGAGGTCACGGTCAGCGCGAAACCCCGTACGCCGGGCAGGATCCGCCGCCAGTAGGTCAGCGAGCCGCTCGGGTCCCAGGGCTTGAGGCGGGTCGATTCCAGGTGGTCCACCGTGCGGCTCAGTACCTCGAAAGTCTCGTCCGGGTCCAGCAACCGCACCGTGCCGGTGAGGTGCACGGCCGCGTAGTTCCACGTCGGCGCGGCCGGCGTGACCTGGTACAGCGCCGGGCTGACGTACGAGTTCGGGCCGGTCACGGCCACCAGAGCAGACGCGTCCGCACGGGCCAGGTCGTGATTCTGCGCGTTGGCTGCGGCCAGATGCCCGAGCAGCACCTGTCCTTCGAGCGGTCCGCCGCGTTCGGTGGCGCCGGCTGCCCAGAGCACGGGCACATGGGTGGCTCGGGGCTGCCCGCCGGACGTGGTGATCAGCAGGGCGAAAGGGTTTTCGTTGACCAGTCGCCAGGTCCATGCGAGCTCCTGCTCGCCGTACTCGGTGAAGACGTGCACAGAGCCAATCCTGTTCAGTCACCGGCGGCAAGACCATGACTGACATGCCAGGAACCGGGATCGGCCTTTGTCGGTTCCGACAAAGCACCGGTTGCGACTTGTCCATCACCGACGATGACCGGCGGCAGCGCTGCTGACTAGCTTGTCCGGTATGCCTCTGCCTCCCCTTGACCTGATCATCGAGAACGCGGACGTGGTTACCCTCGACCCCGAGCGTCCGCAGGCGAACCGGATCGGGGTGCTGCACGGGCGGATCGTCGGGCTGGACGAAGATCTCGACGGATGGCCCGCCACAGAGGTTTTCGATGCCGCAGGGGCCACGGTTCTACCCGGCCTGATCGATGCCCACACCCATCTTCAGCTCACCGGGCAGGGGTTGAAAGCGGTACGGATCGACGACTGTCACTCGGCCCAGAGCGCGCTGGACCAGATCGCCGAGGCCGCGACCAGCGCCGGTCCGGACGACTGGATCGAGGTGTACGGGTACGACCAGCTGCGGATCGGCCGGCACCTGGACGCTGTGGAACTGCACAAGGCGGGCGGTGGGCGCAGGGTCTGGGTCAAGCACTGGTCGGCGCATGCTTCCGTGGTCTCCACGGCCGTGCTGGAACGAGCCGGTCACGGCCCGGCGAACGGTCTGCTGCACGAGCTGGAGCAGGAACTCGTTGGTGCCCAGCGGCTTCCGTACAGTCAGACCGAGCTTGCGGACGCGATCGAGCAGGCTGCGCGGCAAGCGGCGGCTCAGGGGATCACCACCTGTGTGGACGCGGGGGCGGGCGGCGTGGTGGGTAGTCTCAGCCCGGCTGACGGGGCGGCGTTCCAAGTGCTTGTGGACGCGGGCCGGCTGCCGGTTCGCGTGCGGTTGATGCCAAGTATGGACGTGCTGCACCAGGTTTCCGTGCACCAAGAGGACGGTTTCGGGCGAGGTCTTCCGCTCGGGCTGCGTACCGGGTTCGGCGGCGAGATGCTGGGCCTGTCTGCGCAGAAGGTGGTGCTCGACGGCGGCATGAGCGTCGGCACTGCGCGGATGACCCGGCCGATGACCGGCCTGGATTCGCCCGGGGTATGGCGTGACGACCCCGACCAGATGCGCGAGGCCATCGCCGACGGGCACGTTGCGGGCTGGCAGATGGCGGTCCACGCGATCGGCGACGCCGCCCTGGACCTTGCCCTCGATGCCATCGCGGAAGGCCAGCGGCGCAGCCCGCGCCCCGATGCCCGCCACCGGATCGAGCACGGGGGAGCGATCCGCCCCGACCAACTACCCCGGCTCGCCGCCCTCGGACTGACCGTGGTGAGCCAAGCGTCCTTTCTTTACGACTACGGCGACCACTACACCGAACTGCTCGGACCCGACCGGGCCGACTGGCTCTACCGCGGCCGTTCCCTGCTCGACGCCGGGGTTCGGGTGGTCGGCAGCACCGACCGGCCGCTGCCCGGCACCCCGCTGCGCGCCATCCAGTCCTGGGCCGAGCGCACCACCAACAGCGGCGTCGTGCTCAGCGACGACGTTCTCAGCGTGCGGCAGGCGTTGGAGGCGTTCACCGTGCACGCGGCCTGGCTGCTGCGTGCCGAACACGAACTGGGCCGCGTGCGCCGGGGCTACCGCGCCGATCTGACCGTGCTGGGCGGTAATCCGCTCACCACGCCGATCCCGGAGATCGCCGCCCTTGAGATCCGGAACACGGTGCTGGGCGGGCGAATCGTCGCTTTCTAGACTCCTACACTGCCCGGGATGAGCCCGAAACTCTCGGCCGTGCTGAATCTGCTCGGCGCTCAGGCCCCGTCCGTGGTGGTGCCCGCCGACGCCGTGGTCGGCGAGATCGTGCTCTGCGGGCTCGACGAGCCGCTCGTGCCGGCGGACTCCGGGCTCCTGCTGCTGCCGGGCGCCCAAGCTGCCGTGGACCTCGCGGTGCAGGTGGTGCGCTCGGCCGCTGAGCAAGGCTACGTGGCCGTGGCGGTGAAGTGCTCGGGCGAGGCACTGGACCGTCTGGCCCAGGCCGCCGAGCAAGCCGGTCTGGCCTTGCTCCAGGTGCCGCCGCAGACCCCGTGGCGGCACCTGGACTCGCTGCTGGCCGCCGGATGCGCCGCCGGTGACCGTTCCACCGCGCTGGAACAGGTCAGCACCGGAGACGTTTTCGCGCTGGCCAACGCCATCGCCTCAGCTATCGGCGGGGCGGTGATCATCGAGGACCCACAACGCCGGGTACTTGCCTACTCCAACCTGCCCGACCAACTCACCGACGACGTCCGCAAGCACGGAATCCTCGGCCGCAGAGCACTCGACGGCCCCCTCACCGACGACATCTACCGCTCCGTCACCGACCGCAGCGACGCCGTTCGCGTCCGCGCCCCACAGCCAGACGTGGCCGACCGCCTGGCCATCGCGGTCCGGGCTGGGGGACACCTGCTCGGCACGATCTGGGCGATCAGCGACCGCCCGCTCCTGGTCACCGGCGCCGAACAGGTGCTGCAAGACGCCGCCCGAACCGCCGCACTGCACCTGCTGCGCCTGCGTACCCGCAAAGACCCTGAACGCCAGGCTCGCGCCGACCTTCTGCGCACCCTGCTGGATGGTTCAGCCACGCCCGCCAGCGCCCTGGGTCTGCACGCGCCGGTTGCCCTGCTGGCCGTACAAAGCCTCAGCCTCGCCACCGACCTACGCCTGGTCAGCGCCCAGATCGACGACATCGTCAGCCTTTACGCCGACTCCTGGCATCCCGGCGCGCCCACCCTCACTCACAACAACGTGGTCTACGCCCTGCTCCCGGTTCCTGACTCCGGCGCCCGGCAGCGTCTCGCCGCCGTGGCCCACGACCTGGCCCGAGCCGTCCAACGCTCACTCGGCGCTCAGGTCGTCGTCGCCATCGGTCCTACCGCTGCACTGCTGACCGACGTGCCGCTCACCCGCCGAACCACCGACCGAACCCTGCGCGTGCTCGCCCGCCCCGACACCGACCGTCAGGTGGCCCTGTCCGAGGAAGTCCGTAGCCGGATCCTGCTCCAGACCCTGGCCGAACAGGAGACGATCACGCACGACCTGCGTCTTGAACCGGTCAGCGCGATCGTCGAGCACGACCGGATCCACGGCACCGAGTACGCCCGCACCCTCACCGCCTGGTTCGCAGCCTTCGGCGACGCCACCCGGGTGGCCACCGACCTTGTCGTGCACGACAACACCGTGCGCTACCGGATCCGGCGGATCCAGGAACTGTTCGACCTGCGCTTCGACGACCCGGACGACATGCTCTGCACCTGGTTGCAGCTGCGACTGGTGCTCAGCCGGTGAAGCACCCAAACAGCCGGACCTGCTGTTCGTCCTCAAAGGGAGCGTCCAGGTCCCGGTGAGTGGGGCACCGCGATCCTTCCCTCCGCTCAAGGCTCCGGGTAGCGGCCACTAGCATCCTGTGAGGATCAGCAGGGAGCGTTGGGGTAGATATGTCTTCGGTGGAGCAGGGCGGGCGGCGGACCAGGCTGAGCCCGGAGCGTGAGGCCGAGCTGTACACCGCCGTGCTGGAGTTGCTGGGCGAGGTCGGCTACGAAGCGCTGACCATGCCCGGGGTCGCCGCGCGCTCACGTTCCAGCACGGCCACCCTGTATCGCCAGTGGGGTGGCAAGCCGGGCCTGGTCGCGGCCGCACTGATGCACCGTAGCCCGCTGCCGGACTTCTCGGACATCGACACCGGGTCGCTCCGCGAGGACCTGCTCGCGATGACGCTGCGGGTCCTGGCCATCGCGCCCGAGGTGCGCAAGCTGATGGCCGGGCTGGCGCACGCGGCGATGGCCGACCAGGACCTCGGAACGGCGATGCGGGCGAAGTTCGCGCAGCCGGGCGAGGTTGCGGTGCAGGAAGCGCTGCGCCGGGCGGAGATCCGGGGAGAGATCGCCCAGGGGCATCCTGCCGGGCAGTTCGCGGGTCACCTGCTGATCGCGTTGACCATTGTGCTGCCCTCGCTCGACGGCCGGGAGCTGGATGCGGCGTACGTGGCCGAATTCCTTGATGTCGTGCTGATCCCGGCTTTCAGGGGCTAACGGGATCACACCGGGACGGCCGGGAGGCGGACTTGGTGTCCGAGCCGCTAGCTGCTGCGGCCGCGCATCTCGATCAGGTGGGCCGCCCTTGGAAGCGGACTTGGGTGGCCACCGCACTGGGTAGGTGACCCGACCGTGAGCGGGTCGCAGCCGGACCATGGGGTGGCCCAGTCGTCCCATGGCAGATGACTGTCCAGCGTGGTGGACACCCAGTGCACCGGGGTGCTCAGGCGACCGGATCCCGGCCGGGCCCGTCCACCTCCCACCGGTGACCGAAACGATTGCGTTTCGCTTCGTCTGACGTTAACTTCTTTCGAAACGACATCGTTTCGTTTCGGTGGTTCGGCGGACTATTGGCCGCCGTTGACGACGGGCTGGAGCAGAAAGTGTCTGGAACTGGTGGTTCACCCCGCGCCCTGGTGGTCGGGCTGGGGATCTCGGGTATCGCGGCGGCGATCCGGCTACGGCAGGTCGGCTGGGAACCGGTGATCGTCGAGCGGGCACCGCAGCGGCGTGCGGGCGGCTACTTCATCATGCTGTTCGGCTCGGGCGTGGCCTCGGCGCGCCGACTCGGGGTGCTGGACGCGATCGGGGATCGCGGGGGCGAACAGGTCCGCTCGTGGGAGGTCGACCGCAGCGGCTGGCGGCGCCCGGGGATGGCGATGGGGCAGCTGGCCGGCGGGCCGCGGCCGTTGTTGCGGGGAGACGTGGAGAACGGGCTGTTCTCGATGCTCCCGGACGATGTCGAGATCCGCTTCAGCACCGTGCCCGACCAGATCGAGCAGGAAGCTTCCGGAGCGAAGGTCGTTCTGCGGGACCTGAACTCGGACACCCTCTCCACCGAGACGTTCGACCTGGTGATCGGCGCGGACGGACTGCATTCCACGGTGCGGCGGCTGGCCTTCGGTGACCAGTCCTTCCTGCGCCCGCTGAACTACATGATCGCGGCCACGCTCCTGGACCGGCCGGTGGACGGGTTCGGCCTCTCCGAAGGACTGGTGCTGTCCGAACCCGGCCGTTCCGTCACCGCTTTCCCGTTCCGCGACCACGCGCCGAGCCTGCTGATGACCTACCGCACCCGCGATCCGCAGGCCGAGCTCGCCCGCAAACCGATCGAGGCCCTGCGGGCGGCGTTCGGTCCGGAGCCGGCCGGCGATCTGCTGGATGGGCTCTTCGACCGATACGAGCAGGCTTCGAGCTCGCTGTTCGACTCGGTGCAGCAGGTGCGGATGCCCTCGTGGTACCGCGGCCGGGTGGTCCTGCTCGGCGATGCGGCCTGGTGCCTGACGCTGTACTCGGGCATGGGCGCCTCCAGCGGCATCGCCGGCGCCGAGGTGCTCGGGACCATGCTCGAACGGCATCCCGGCAAACCGTCCGCCGCACTCTGGGAATGGGAACGGCACATGAGGCCTTTCATCGCCGGTCATCAGGCCTCGGCCTTGGCCGACCGGCGGATCTTCGTGGCCCAGGACCGTCGCGAGCACCTGATGCGGGCCGGGATGATGCGGCTGATGCAGGTTCCGGTGGCCCGCAGGGCGATGGGCCGGATGATGGCCAACAACAAGAGCATGGCCGCCAAGAACGTCGACATGGCCCGGGCCTGAAGCAGTACACGCCCGGGCCGGCTGCAGCGACATCTACTGCGCCGGTGGGATGCCAGGACCCACCCCGCGATTCTAGGGTCACAGGCGTGGTCGTCCTTCGCCGAGCCGTCAGGCATTTCCTCCGTCAGCACCCGGTCCGGGCCGATCTGCTGCTGGGCCTTGCGGTCGCCCTGTTCTTCACGCTCGTGGTGCGGCACTTCCCGGAGCGGCCGGCGATCACTGGCCCGCTAGGTTTCGAAGACCTGGTCGTGGCACTGGCCACGGTTGCCGTGATCGGTGCGCGACGGCTGTGGCCCGGACCGCTGCTGATCCTGGCAACGTTGTGCGCCGTGGCCGGTATCGCGGCGGGCCAGACTCCCCGGCCGCCCTACCTGATCGTGCCGGTGATCCTGGCCTACAGCGCGGCGGTTCAGGGGCGCCGGCGCAGCACGTGGTCGCTGATCGGCCTGTCCGCCGGGCTCCAGTACCTGGCCAACCTGGCCCTCGGCGACGGTGGGGTGCTGGCCGCGCAGAACCTGGTCGTCGTGGCGTGGATGGGCCTGGCCGCCGCCACCGGCGGTGCGATCCGCAATCGCCGGGCCTACCTGCTGGCCATGGAGGAAAGGGCGCTGCGGGCCGAGCGCACCCGCGAGCAGGAGGCCGAACGGCGGGTGCTGCAGGAGAGGATGCGGATCGCCCGGGAACTGCACGATGTCGTCGCGCATCACATCGCGGTGATCAGCGTGCAGGCGGGCGTGGCCACGCATGCCGCGGTGCGGGGCCCGGAGCACCTGAACCCGGCCCTGGGGCACATCCGGCGCTCGTGCGACGTCGTGATCGAGGAACTGGCCTCGGTGGTCGGCCTGCTGCGGGGCGGCTCGGCCCAGGCGACGGTCGAGCCTGTCCCGGGCCTGGCACAACTACGTCAGCTGATCGAGGAGTGCCGCAGTACCGGTCTGGACGTCACGCTGGAACACCAGGGTCTGCCGCCGCAACTACCGGCGATCAGCGACCTGGCCGCCTACCGGATCGTCCAGGAGGCCCTGACCAACGCCCGCAAGTACGGCGACGGCTCGGCCGATGTCCGGCTCACCAGCCTTCCGGGAAAACTGCAGCTGGTGGTCTGCAACCGGGTCGAAAACGGTCAAAAGCATCAACCTGGATCGGGTTTCGGCTTGCTCGGGATGCGCGAGCGGGCGGTGAGCGCGGGCGGCACGCTGACCGTTCAGGACGGTCCCGGTGGGCTCTTCACGATCAATGCCGAGCTACCGGTCCCGGCCGACCTCACACCCACCGCCGGCCGGGCACCGGCTACAGCGCTTCCCCGATCTTGACCAGACCGTTCTGGTAGGCCAGGACCACCAGCTGTGCGCGCTCGCGCACCTGCAGCTTGGTCATCGAGCGGTTCACGTGGGTCTTGACCGTGAGCGGTGACAGGAAAAGCTTTTCGGCGATGTCCTGGTTGGTCAGCCCTTGCGCCACCCAGGCCAGGATCTCGCGCTCGCGTTCGGTCAGGACCGCCAGGGCATCGGATTTCGGCTGGTTGTGCGCCACTTCGGTGAAGCGGCTGATCAGCCCGCGAGTGGCGCGTGGTGACAGCAGAGCATCACCGGCGGCGACCACCCGGACGGCCTGGAGCAGATCGTCCGGTGCGACGTTCTTGCCGAGAAAACCGCTGGCCCCCGAACGCAGCGCCTCCAGCACGTACTCGTCGGCCTCGAACGTAGTCAGCACGATGATGTGCACGTCGGCCAGGGCAGCCTGCCCGGTGATCGCCCGGGTGGCGCTCAGCCCGTCCATCGTCGGCATCCGGATGTCCATCAGCACCACGTCCGGCTTCAGTTCGCTGCTCAGCCGGACCGCTTCGGCACCGTCGTCGGCCTCCCCGACCACCTCGATGTCGTCCGACATACCGATCAGCGCGGCGAAACCGGAGCGGATCAGGCCCTGGTCGTCGGCCAGCAGGACACGGATGGTCATGAAAGTGCTCCGAACGTCGGGACGGGATCGCCCGCCAGCATAGGTGGACCCGGAGCCCGGATCGCCGATGGTGGGCCGAATACCGCGCCTGCAGTACGGCGGGCGGGTTTCTCCCGGCACATTGCCACGACGGCGGGACGCGTGAGCAGGCCGGCCTTGGCCAGCATCGAGAACGTCATCCCCGTCTGGAAAGTCCTGGAGAACCTTGCCGTGATCAGACTTACGCAGATCAGTCTGCGCAACCGTGCCGTGATAGCTCTGCTGACCCTGCTGGTCACGGTGGGTGGGGTGATCTCCGCCCTGTCGCTGAAGCAGGAGTTGCTGCCGTCGTTCTCGGCCCCGCAGATGTCGGTGCTGACCACGGTTCCCGGGGCCAGCCCGGAGATTCTGGACGAGGAGGTGGCGGTGCCGCTGTCGGCGGCGCTGGGCCGGGTGGACGGGGTCACCGGCGTCACTGCGGTCTCCTCGACCAGCGTCTCGTCCATCGCGATTTCCACCGACTACGGCCTGGACGAGGCCGAGCTCACCACCGATCTGGAAGCAGCGATCGAGAGTGTTCGCGCCGGCCTGCCTTCGGGGGCCGAACCGGAGCTCAGCGCAGGCAGTCTCGACGACATGCCGGTGATCTCCCTGACCGTCTCCTCGCCGGACGCGCCCGATGTGCTCAGCGCGAAACTGGCCGACAGCGTGGTGCCCGATCTGGAGGCGGTGGAGGGAACCCGGGAGGTGACCATCAGCGGCGGCCAGTCCCAAGAACTTCTGATCAGCCCGGACCCCGCGAAGCTGGCCCGGGCCGGGCTCACCAGCGCCGACATCACCACCGCGCTGCAGAGCAACGGTTCGCCGCTGCCGGCCGGAAGCGTCTCCTCCGACGGCGAGCAGCTGGCCGTCACCGCCGGCAGCGTGCTGAGCAGCGTGAAGCAGATCGAGAACCTGCCGCTGATCGGGGCGAACGGAACGGCCACCCTGGGCGACGTGGCCACGGTCGAGGTCCAGGACGCCGAGGCCACCTCGATCACCCGGACCAACGGTGAGAAGGCCCTCTCGATCGGGATCACCGCGACCAGCGATGCCGACGTGGTCGCCCTGTCCGACGCGGTGACCGAGCTGCTGCCCGGCCTGGAGGCAGACCTCGGCGAGGGCGCCGCGATCACCGTGGCCAGCGACCAGGGACCCTACATCGCCGAGTCGATCGAGCACCTGGCCGTGGAGGGCGGGCTGGGCCTGCTGTTCGCCGTCGTGGTGATCCTGGTGTTCCTGTTCTCCGCCCGCTCGACCCTGGTGACGGCGATCTCGATCCCGATGTCGATCCTGGTCACCTTCGTCGGCCTGTACCTGTGGGGCTACTCGCTGAACATCCTCACCCTGGGTGCGCTGACCATCGCGATCGGCCGGGTGGTGGACGACTCGATCGTGGTGATCGAGAACATCAAACGGCACCTCGAACTCGGCGAGGACAAGCTCGCCGCGATCCTCGGCGCGGTCCGGGAGGTCGCCGCCGCGGTCACCGCCTCCACCCTGACCACGGTCCTCGTGTTCCTGCCGATCGCCCTGGTCGGCGGGATGGTCGGCGAGCTGTTCCGGCCCTTCTCTCTCACCGTCACGATCGCCATGCTGTCCTCGCTGCTGGTCTCCCTGACCATCGTCCCGGTCCTGGCCTACTGGTTCCTGAAGGTCCCGCAGGGGCCGGCCCGGCCGGTGTCCGAAGAGGAACCCAACCGCCTGCAGAAGGCGTACCTGCCGCTGCTCAAGGCGACCCTGCGTCGTCCATTGGTGGTTCTGCTGGCCTCGATCGTGCTGCTGGGCGCCTCCCTGTCGCTGCTGCCCCGGCTCAGCGTCGAGTTCATCGGCAGCACCGGCGAGAACAGCGTGACCGCCACCCAGAGCTTCGACTCCAGCCTCAGCCTGGAACAGGTCACCGAGCAGGTGGCCCTGACCGAGAAGGCGGTCCGGGCGGCCGAAGGAGTCCAGGACGTCCTGGTCACCGCCAGTCTGGCCGGCGCTTCTGGCGCGACCGGCGGCGGGATGCCCGGCCCGCCCGGCTCCGGGACCTCCGGGGACACCACCGCGAACTTCACCATCACGACCGATGAATCAGAGGACGTCGGCACCGTCCAGGATGCAATTCAGCAGCAGGTCGACACCTTGCCGGCCGCCGACGAGATCAGCCTCGGCGCCGACGGGGGAGGACTCGGCAGTTCCACCGTGGACGTGGTGATCACCGCCAACGACGAGCAGTCGCTGGACACCGCGGCCGCCCTGCTCATCGAGGCGCTGACCGACGTCCCGGACACCACGGACATCACCAACGACCGCTCCGCCGACCAGCCGTCCGTCGAGGTGGTCGTCGACCGCCAGGCCGCCGCCGGGCACGGACTCAGCGAGCAGGCCGTGACCGGGATGGTGGCCGCCGCGATCAGCCCGGGCGCAGCCGGTTCCGTCACCATCGAGGGCACCCAACTGGCCATCTACGTCGACGCGGGCCAGGACGTCTCCAATCTGCACCGCTTGGAGACGATGCAGCTGATGCCCGGCGTGGCGCTGAACGACATCGCCGAGGTGCGGGAGGTCACCACCCCGGCCAGCGTCAGCCGCGAAGACGGCTCCCTGGTCGCGACGGTCGCCCTGACCCCGGCCGAAGGCAAGCTCGGCGACGTGCAGAACGCTGCCCAGGACCGGATCGACGGCGTGGACCTGCCCGACGGCGTCCAGGTGGAACTCGGCGGGGCCAGCGAACAGCAGAGCGAGGCGTTCAGCTCGCTCGGCCTGGCCATGCTGATCGCCGTCGGCCTGATCTTCGTCCTGCTGGTGGCGATCCTGCGCTCGCTGCTGCAGCCGCTGATCCTGATGGTGTCGATCCCCTTCGCCGCGATCGGCGCGATCGTGCTGCTGTTCGTCACCGGGACCCCGCTGGGGGTGGCCGCGCTGATCGGGATGCTCATGCTGATCGGCATCGTGGTGACCAACGCGATCGTCCTGATGGACCTGATCAACCAGTACCGCGACCGGGGGATGAGCGTGGCCCAGGCGGTCGAGGAGGGTGCCGGCCGGCGGGTGCGGCCGATCGTGATGACGGCCCTGGCCACCATCTTCGCGCTGTTGCCGATGGCTCTGGGGGTGACCGGCGGCAGTGGGTTCATCTCCCAGGCGCTGGCCGTGGTGGTGATCGGTGGTCTGTTCTCCTCCACCGCCCTGACCCTGCTGCTGGTGCCTGCCCTGTACGAACTCGTCGAACGCCGCCGGGAGCGCAAGGACGACCTGCCGGTCGTGCCCGAGAAGGAGCCGGTGACCGTGTGAACGAGTACCGGGTGAGCAGGCCTCGATCCTGCTCACCCGGTCAGGGCCGGCCGGTACGGATCGGTGAGGATCATCGGAGTCCGGATTGACGCTGCGTCATGGTGGTGGTCCGCTCAAGCCGGTGGGCCCGGGTGCCGATCTTGCGTTCGGCCGGGGTAACGGGGGAGTGATGCAGGAGACGGCGCAGGCCGGGCGCCACGGGCCGACGGCCTGGTGGCGGATCCCGTCGCGCGATGCCAGCGAGGCTCGTGCTCGCTGGGTCGTGGCCATGACGGTCCTGGCCACCGCGTTCGTTTCGGCGCCGCCGCTGGTGGCCACGTCCGAAGCGCCGGTGTTGATGGCAGGAATCACCGCCGGCGTGGTGGGCTGTTTCGGCCTGGTCTATCACCGTGCCCGGGTGCCACTGGTGGTCGATGTCCTGCTCGCGCTCGCCTTCTTCGTGCTGCTGGGCCTGGCCGAGATTCCGATGCACGCGTTCGGGCTGGGATTTCAGGGCATCCTGCTGCTGAGCCTGCTCAGCAGCACCCGGGCGACCGTGGTCCGGGCGATCGTGTACCCCCTGGTCTTCCTGGCGGGGACGTTCTTCTGGGCCGAGCGGCAGGCGGTGGTGGACCAGCTGGTGCTTCACGCGGCGCTTTTCGGCGGTCCGATCAACCTCCTGTGCGTGAGTTTCCTCGGCGCGCAGCTGGCCCTGTCACTGCGCGCGCTGGACGCGAACTCCCGCCGGCAGCGGCTGATCTCGGAAACTGGCAGCCAGCTGATCGGGATCACGGACGCGACCCGGATCACCAGGGTGGGCTGGCAGGCGCTGCACGCCCTCGCCGCCGAAACCCCTGGACTGCGCGTGGTCCCGGTGGAGCGGGTGCGGCCCGAGGACCAGCCCGGGCGGCTGATCACGTACGCGGCCGGTCCGTACCCGAACCTGCTGGTCTCCAGCGCGGTCGACCTGGACTCGCCCCAGCTGGAACAGGCCCTGACCGATCCGCTGGAGGACGGCAGCCGCTGGGTTGTCCTGAGCCGGGCCGAGATGCCCACCTTCGTGGTCGGGGTGGGGCATTCCCGCGAGCCTGCCCGGGCCGTGCTCGACGCCGCCGAGAGCTTGATCAACCAGGTGGTGCTGGCCTACCGCAACAGTCTGGCGCACACCGATCTGCTGCAGCAGGCCCGCACCGATGCGCTGACCGGCCTGGCCAACCGGCAGGGCTTCACCGAGGTGACCGCCCAGCTGCTGGCCCGGCCCGAGCCGGTCCCGCTGACCATGATGTTCGTCGACCTGGACAACTTCAAGGCGGTCAACGACAACCTCGGTCATGCGGCCGGGGACGAGCTGCTGATCCGGGTCGGCGAATTACTGCGCAGCGTGGTGCGCGGTGCGGACGTGGTGGCCCGGCTGGGCGGGGACGAGTTCGCCCTGCTGCTGAACGGGGTCGATGCGCAGACCGGCCAGCGGGTCGCCGACCGGATCGTGCTCGGCGTCTCGACTTTCGCCGGTGACCCGGAGGGCCGGTACCGGATCGGGGCCAGCATCGGGATGGCTCATGCGCAGCCCGGCAGCGACCTTGCCGACCTGCTGATCCGGGCGGACGTGGCGATGTACCGGGCGAAGACCGCGGGCAAGGGGCGGGTGCAGTTGTGGCAGCCGGGCCTCACGGTCCCGGGGTGAGTTCAGGTCGGTGATTGAGGACGGTTCGGGCACCCTTGCGGGGCCCGAACCGCTTGGCGGGGAAGTGAGTTATTGCGGCCTGGGTGGGGCGATGGACGGGCCGGCATAGGTACGTGGTTCCAGGCTGCTGGGGTCGAAGCCGAGGGGCAGGCCGCTGACCCGGATGACGGCTTCCTCGGCGTCGCGCAGTTCGAGGTAGTTGGTGCTGAACCGGATACCGGGAACCACGCTCGGGACATGGACGAAGTAGGCGTACCCTCGGGCCCGGACGTGGACGTCTGCCTCGGTCGCGCTGCGTTCCTTGACCGACCAGTCCAGGGTGCCGTTCAGCGGCAGGTCCTTGATCTCGGCGAAGAAGAGCCGGTTGGTGGGAAAGCCGTCACCGGTGACCCGGGCGATCAGGGTGGGGTCGGCCGGCATGGCCGTGGACCAGACCATCCGGGACTCGCCCGCAGCCAGGTCGGCGCTGACCTTCTGCAGCGTCGCGATGGTGCCGCCGAAGTGCTCCAGGGTGACCAGCGCGGTGGTGCTGACAGCCCGGCCGGAGTTGGACAGCCACAGCTCCAGTCGCTCGTCGTGGTGCCGGAAACTGGCCAGCAGTGGGCTGAAGGCGCGCTGGGCGAAGTAGTAGCCGGCCTTGGGCACCAGGTCGTGGTCGATCACCGACCAGCTGAAACCGGGCCAGACGTCGTTGTGCTGCCAGATCAGGGTTCCGCTGCAGTGCGGCTGACGCCGGCGGTAGTGCTCGATGCCGAACTTCAGGCCCTCGGCCTGGGAAGCCATGCTGGCGTGGATGTACTCGTGGATGTTCTGCGGGCGGCCGGTGACGATGTCCAGCACCGGGTTGTGCTTGTCCTTCGGGTGGTCCTTGTTGTGGGCGTCGAAGGCCGGGCTGTGCAGGGTGAGCTGCTCCTGCGGGATCCAGCGGGCCAGGGTGGCGTACTCAGGGGCGGCGTGGATGCCGAACTCGCTGATGAACTTGCCGTTGTCCTCGGCGTAGCGGCGGTAGAGCCGGGCCTGGCCGACGTCGGGCAGATCGGGGGCGCCCATGCCGAACTCGGAGCCGTGCCAGACCTCCCAGGCGTGCCGGTCACCGTCGAGCTTGCCGTTCGGTGCGCGCACGCCCTCGCCGAGATCCTCGCCCCAGGGGCTGCCCGGCCAGTACGGGGTGGTGCCGTCGAGCCGCTCGACCGTGGCAGGCAGGATCTGGTGGAAGAAGTGCCAGCCCCAGTCACCGGGGTCCTGGTTACCGAAGGTGTAGCCGTGCACCGGGT
The DNA here is from genome assembly GCF_021129305.1 of Kineosporia babensis. Taxonomy (GTDB): domain Bacteria; phylum Actinomycetota; class Actinomycetes; order Actinomycetales; family Kineosporiaceae; genus Kineosporia; species Kineosporia babensis. Next base: position 155,027 of record NZ_JAJOMB010000018.1, read on the forward strand.
GGACCTCGTTGTTGCCGCACCACAGCGCCAGGCTCGGATGATTGCGCAGGCGCCGGACCTGGTACTCGGCCTCCAGCGTGACCTCGTGCTGAAGGGCGGCGTCCCCGCTGGGGTAGTCGATGCAGGCGAAGGCGAAGTCCTGCCAGACGAGTACCCCGGCCTGGTCGCAGGCCTGGTAGAACGCCTCGTCCTCGTAGATGCCGCCACCCCAGACCCGCAGCATGTTCATCCCGCCCTCACGAGCCAGCTGCACGAGCTGCTGGCGGCGGGAGGCGTCGACACTGCCGATGAGCTGGCTGGCGGGCAGCCAGTTGGCCCCGCGGGCGAACACCGGCACTCCGTTGAGCAGGAAGCGGAAGTAGTTGCCGCCCTCGTCGTCGGGCGAGCGATCCAGAGTCAGGGCGCGGATCCCGATCCGGTCCTCGACCTCGTCAAGGACATCGGAGCCCTCAAGCAGCGAGACCCTGACCTCGTACAGTGCGGGATTACCGAGGTCGTGCGTCCACCACAGCTCGGCGTCGGTGATTTCGCAAGTACTGAAAGCCTTTCCGTCCTGCACCGGAAGGACGAACCGCTGTACCGACCCGGAAGGTGCCGTCAGCGTCACGACCGCGGTCAGCGGTGAGTCGGCGGCGAAGGCCTCGACCTCCACCTCCAGGCCGAGCTGGGCCGTGGTTTCCTGCACGGAGAGTGTGCGGATGTGGTGGCCGAGCAGCCGGGCGCGGCGCTCGTGCCGGATCCGGACCGGCCGCCAGATCCCGATCGAGGGCACGCGCGGCCCGAAGTCCCACCCCCAGCTGAACGCGGCCTTGCGGCGTTGGGTAGCCAGGGGCAGGACCGGGCTCGGAAGCCCTCCGCCGTCGGTCATCACGTCGGCGACGGTGAGTTCGACACCAGGCGGGGCGTACTTCTCGATCAGTTTCCCGATCTGGTCCTGGGCGGCCTGGGGTACCGAGAGCCCGGCCAGCGGTGGGGAGAAGCGCAGAACGAGCCGGCCGGAGCGTCCGGTCACGTCGAACTCGGCCGGCCGGAACATGTTCTCGTGGTGGCCGAGCAGTTCGTCGTCCAGCCAGACGTCGACCACGGTGTCGAGTCCCTCGAAGACCAGCCGCACACGTTCGTCCGGGGCGGTGTCCAGACCGGGCAGCTCGGTGCGGAACCACCAGTCCCGATCTTCCACCCAGCGGACGTCCTGCTCGTTGCGGTCGTGGAACGGGTGACCGATCTGGCCTGCGGCCAGGAGGCTTTCGTGGACGCCGCCGGGAACGACCGCGGGTGCCCAGCCTTCGGGTGGTGGTATCGGGCCGCCGACCGGTCCCTGCGCGAACTCGAACGATGTGAGGTCCAGTGTCTGCATGAGGTGCGCAACTCCTTGGCTTGCCCGAATGGGGCATCCATCGAAACTCGAGTCGATAGGTCATGTCAATTGCGAGGATCTCTCATGTTGTAGAGTTTGTCGCCGTGGGACTACGAGAGATCAAGGCCAAGCGCACTCGGGACACGCTGCACCAGACTGTGGTCGAGCTGGCCGAGCGGGACGGCTACGACGCGGTGACGGTCGAGCAGATCGCCGAGGTGGCGCAGATCAGCGTCGCCACCGTGTACCGCTACTTCCCTAACAAGGATGCGATCCTGCTGTACCCGCTGGCCGAGGGGATCCGGGGACTCACCGACAACCTCAACGCCCGCCCCGAGGACGAGCCGATCGGCCTGGCCCTGGGCCATGCGCTGCACGAACTCATGGAAGAGAGCTGGGACGCCGACGACCTGGTCCTGCGGCTGCGGGCCCAGCTGGACCTGGCCCCGGCACCCCGGGCCCGCCTGCTGGACATCTGGTACCAGGGCCGGGCTCTGCTGGAGGCGGCGATCGCGCGGCGCGCCGGGCTGGAGAAGGCCGACCTTCGGGTCGGCCTGGCGGCCGGAGTGACTCTGACCGTGCTCCAGATGGCGCTGGACGTGCACCGCGACCAGATGCCCGAGGCCCCGACGGCCCAGCTCGCGGACCATCTTCTCGATCTGCTGAACGCCTCGGACGCGCTGTTGCCCACTCGCCAGGAGGGCTCGGGCAAAAACTGAGAGGGTCTATCAGTTTGATCTGTTAGCCTGTTGTTCGTCGCCCGGTGCCGTTCGGTGGTCGGTGGCGGCCCGTTCGAAGTGGTTCCGGCTCTGTCCCGGCCCTTTTCGACCGCCCGGCGACGAGCCGGATGTGACGGTGCATCCCGCAGATCGATCCTTGTCCTTCCGATGAAGGAGACCCATGTCCTCGATTCCGCACAACGGTGCCCCCGGCCCGTCCCCCGGCGACCTGGCCGCAGTCAGCGGGCGGCGCTGGTGGATTCTGGCCGTCGCTTGTCTCACCCAGCTGATGGTGGTGCTGGACGGCAGCATCGTGAACATCGCACTGCCCACGGCACAACAGGATCTCGGCTTCTCGGACGGCAATCGGCAGTGGGTGATCACCGGATATGCCCTGGTCTTCGGAGCGCTGCTGCTGGTCGGCGGACGGCTCGGAGATCTGCTCGGATGGCGGGCCACTTTTCTGACCGGGCTGGCGGGTTTCGCCGTGGCGTCCGCAATCGGCGGTGCAGCAAACAGTTTCGGCATTCTTCTGGCCGCCCGGATCGGTCAGGGCGGGTTCGGGGCGTTGCTCGCGCCGGCGGCGCTGGCCTTGGTGACGTCCGCCTTCACCGATACCCGGGAACGGCATCGGGCCTTCGCGTTGTTCAGCGCGGTCACCGGAGCCGGCGGGGCGATCGGCCTGGTTCTCGGCGGAGCCCTGGCCGAGTTCCTCTCCTGGCGCTGGTGCCTGTACGTGAACCTGCCCCTGGTCCTGATCGCCGCCGTCGGTGGCCTCTGGCTGCTGGAACGACAGCAGGCTGGTGAGCAGCCACCGCTGGACCTGCGCGGCGCCCTGCTGAGCGTGACGGGTCTGGTGGCGCTGGTCTACGGCTTGTCCAACGCCGAAACGGCCGGCTGGAGCGATGGTTCGACCCTGACCTGGATCTTCGTCGGGCTTGGCCTGCTGGCCGCCTTCGTCTGGGTACAGGCCCGGGTCGAGGCCCCGCTGCTGCCGCTGGGCATCGTGCTGGACCGCAATCGCGGTGGCTCGCTGATCGCCCTGTCGGTCGCCGCTGCCGGTCTGTCCAGCCTCTTCCTGTTCCTGGTCTACTACCTGTCCACGATTCTCGGATACCGGCCCCTGACCACCGGCGTGGCCTTCCTGCCCCTGGTCGGCGCGATCGTGGTCGCGGCCCAGGCCGGGCCCTTCCTGATCGGCCAGGTCGGGCCCCGGGTGCCGGTGACCGCCGGCTTCCTGATCGCGTCGGTGAGTTTGTTCTCCTTCACCCGGCTCGGTCTGGCCAGTACCTACACCGGAGACGTCCTGCCCGGGCTCCTGCTGGTCGGTGCGGGGATCGGGTTGGTCATGGCTCCGGCGATCACCGCGGCGACCGATCGGGTCGAGCACGCGCACGCCGGGGTCGCCTCCGCCACCGTCACCACGGTTCAGCAGGTCGGCTACTCCATCGGCACAGCGGTTTTCAGTGCGGTGGCGGCCGGTGCCGCCGACGAATACCTGTCGACCCGCACCGGACACGATCCCCGGGTCGTGGCCCAGTCGCTGGTGGAGAGCTATACGGCCGCGTTCGGCTGCGCTGGCTGGATGTTCGTCCTCGGCGCCCTGGTCTGCTTTCTGGTGCTCCGGAGTGGGCCGCTGACCCGTGATCCGGACAGCCCGATCACCGTGGCCCACTGAACCGGCCAGCCGTGTCCTGGGCCGCGAAACTGCTCTCAGATCAACGGAGCTGTGCCTGGCGGTCGGTCCTGGCCGCGGGAGTGCTGGTGATCTCCCTTCCGCCGCAACTCCTGCCGCGGACCGGCCTGACCCAGGCTGTCGTGGGTGCCCTGGCGTTGCTGCAGGGGTATGTTCTGGCGATCATCGCTCAGGCCGGACTGCGCCGGAAGCGGTTATGGGCAAGAGAGTTTCTCGGTAGCAGCGTCCGGGTTCCGTGGCTGATGAGTGGTTTTCTGCTGCTCCTGGCCGCAGGCATCACGCACGGCCGGGCCCTGACCGCGAACCAACGTTATGGTCTTCCGGATCCGTCGGCCGGGCAGACCGTACTGGTCATGGTCGGGTCCGTGGCTCTGGCCGGGGGAGTGGTCCGGCTGACCGGGGTCCTGCGCCGCCGGTCCGGACGGACCCTTCTGGTGATGGTCGGCATGACCGCGCTGGGCCTTGGACACGTGGTGCCTGGGCGGATGAGCACGGCCGGAGACGACTTCCTGTCCGGCCTGCGCCCAGCCGCCGAGATCAGTTCGGTCACCGGCCGCGAAAGTTCCCAGCCGATCAGGGTCTACGTTCCGCTCAGAACCAGCGGGGCGGAAACTTCCGATGCCCGCGCCTCGGAGGCAATCCGGCGTCTGCAAGCTGCGGGCGGTCTGAGCCGGCGGGCTGTTCTGGTGGTGGTGCCGACCGGATCCGGATGGGTGAACCAGCGTGTGGTCGAGCGGGTCGAGGAGCTCTACCACGGCGATCTGGCCACGGTTGTGGTGCAGTACTCGGCGGCGCCCAGCTGGCTGGCCTTCCTTCGTGGCGGGGACGGGGTGGAGGACTCGGCCGCGGCCCTGACCAGGGCAGTAAGGGAACAGGCGAGTCAGCTTCCCCGGCGGGAGAGACCACTACTACTGGCCTACGGCGAGAGTCTGGGCGCCGTAGGCCTGCTCCCGACCGCTCAGGGCGACCCGCTGGCCGGGATCGATGCGGCCCTGCTCACCGGCGTCCCCGGGCAACCGGTCCAGCCCCGTCCCGCGGTGACGGTGCTGAATCACAGCGATGATCCGATTCCCGGGCTGGCCCCGTCGTTTCCTTTGGGGCCCTCGCTCTCCGCTCTGGCCGATGCTGCCTCGGCCTTGGAAGTGCCAGTCGGGCACGGTCATCGGTACGGGGCCGAGACGGTGCACCGCTGGTGTCTCAGGATGCCCGTCGGCGTGTGCCCGGACCGCCGGCACCTGCGCCTGCCCGGACCTCCGTAGGACTCAGGCCATCGTGGTGACCAGGTCCAGCAGGCAGTCGCGGCCGGCCTGGGCGTCCTGGTCGGTGAGGTACTGCACGACCAGACCGTCGTGGGCGGCGACGAAGGCCCGGGCCAGAGCCTGTGGTGTGCGGGTGAGTTCCTGACCGCAGTCCTGGGCCACGGCAGCGATGATGCCGGCGATCGCCTCGTTGACCGACCGCTGGTGCTCCTGCAGCGAGGCCCGCAGGACCGGCTCGCGCAGAGCGGTCAGCGACAGTTCGGCGACGAGGTGGTGACGTTCCGGGGCGGAGGTCACCGACTCCCACAGCCGGTCGACGAAGAACCGCAGACCGGTGGCGAAGTCGGCCGCGGCCGGTGGTGCGGCGGCCTGGACGTCGGAGAGGATCTCCTGCGTCACCGCCAGCAGGACGGCCTTGTGCAACTCGTGCTTGCTGCCGAAGGCGTAGTGGATGGTCGCCTGTCCCACTCCCAGCTCGGTCGCCACTGCGCGGGTGGTGGCCGCGGCCACCCCTTCCCGCATCATCAGCTCGGTGGCCGCCCGGACCAACTGGGGGCGCCTCTCATTCACCGGGACATGCCGCACCTGCCCGAGAGTACGCGATCGGCCCGGGCCACCCCTCACCCGCGGCTCGAGGTGTGAGCGATCGCCTCAGTGATCGTCGTACCGGGGAAACCGACGCGGTCGATCAGCGGCTGGACCAGCCCCGGGGCCCGAGCCACCAGGGAAAGCCGGCGCGGCGTGGTGATTAGGCGGGCCCGGCGCTCGATGCCGGCCACGATGTCCCGCACGACCTGTTCCAGCGGAACCATCGTCCACAGCCCGTAGGGATCCTGGGAGTACAGCGTCCGGCCTGCCTGGTCACCGCGGGACTTCTCGGTCATCGGGGTCGGGAAGAAGGTCGGGTGCGCGCTGCCCACGTCGACCCCGAGATGGCGAACCTCCAGACGCAGGCTGTTGCACAGCGCCCAGACCCCGGCCTTGCTTGCGTTGTAAGGCGTCTGCAGCGGCGAGTGCACGAACGCGGCCATCGACGAGATCGCCAGCAGGTAGCCGTGGCGCTGCTGAACGTGCGGCAGAGCAGCCCGGAACGTGCGCCACACGCCGTTGAGGTTGATGTCGATCACGCGTTCGTACACATCCTCGTCGAGCGTGGACAGCGGAGCCATCGAGTCCACGCCCGCGTTGGCGACGACGACGTCGATCCGGCCGAAGTGCTCGGCCGCCGCGTTCATCGAGTTCTGCAGACCGGCGAGATCGGTGACGTCGGCGGGCCAGCCCCGCGCAAGGTTCGGCCCGGCGAGGTCGGTGCTCTGCCGTTCCAGCGCGCCGGCGTCCAGGTCGAGCAGGGCGAGGCGGGCTCCCCGGGCTCTCAGCGAACGGGCCAGTGCGGTGCCCAGCCCTCCGCTGGAACCGACGACCGCTACGACTTTCCCGGTGAGGCTCTGACCGCTCATGAATTCACTTCTCCTCAGGGTGATCCGGTGAGAGGCCCCAACTCTAGGCAAACTTGTTCGATCGAACAATGCGAACGACTAAGTCGAACGAACAAGTTGTTTCGCCGGCCCATGGAAGGACGACCGTGGGCCGGTGAAGATCGACTGGGCAGATGTCGTGGTGCGGGCCGGGCGACTACGCGCAGCCGGCCCGGACGCGGTCAAGAAAGTGCACGGGGCAGGGGGCCACCGCTTCCGCTTCGCCCCTGGCGGAGGCAGAACCGGCCGAAGCAGAACGGCAGTTCGTGACCAGACTGCTAGACGCGCGGCGGACCCTGGCCGAGTGGCAATGGGACTTCGCGCTCACCGAGCCGGAGTTGATCCTGAACTACGACCGGGACCGGTTCCAGCTCTCTCCCGCGGAACTACTGGAGGTGCGCCGGACCCAGCGGGAGTACGTCGAGATCTGGGTCCAGGTGATCGGGGCCGCCGCGCCCGCTGGCGACGTGCGGGTGGACCGGACCCGGGCGCACGCGGTGATCGGGCTGATCAACGCGGCGCCCCGGATCCCGCGAAGCACCGGCATGCGTCAGAGCCGGGCGGCGCTGGCCGAGATGGCCTGGGGGCACTCGGGCTTCGCCCGTTCTAGGCCGTTTCCGGTCGTTCGTTGGCTCGGCAGGTTCTCCAGCGCTACCTGCCCAGCCGGGCGGCGAAGGTCTCGGCCACGGCCCGCACATCCGCCTCGGCCAGGGGAGTGGGCTGCTGGGCGGCGCTGAAACACAGACCCTCGATCACCGAGTACAGGTGCAGGGTCTCGCGCCGCAGTGTGTCATCGTCGACGTCCTGGCCAACCAGAACGTCTCGCAGCAGTGACTCCACGGCGGCCTTGGCCTTGGTGGTGACGGCGGCAATGTCCGCGGCCAGCTCGCGGTCGGTGCGGGCGAGGACCCGGTACTCCACGAAGGCGATGTTCTCGCGCCGTTCCTGCTCGCTGAACGGGACCGAGAACCTCACCAGGTCACTGATCCGGGTGGCTGGGTCGGCGGACAGGGTGCGGCTCGCGGCGCGCTCGAGGGCTCGCTGGGTGAGCGCGCCGAGGGTGAAGCGCATCATCTCGCGGGTGTCACCGAAGAAGTGCCGGATGCTCCCGATCGCCAGGCCGGTGCGTTCGGCGATCCGGGACAGGCTCACCGAGCGCAGGCCGTTCTCGACGATCTCGGCGATCACCGCCTCGGCCACCTGCTCGCGCCGGGCGACGGGGTCCACGATTTTCGGCACAGATCTTTTATAGCAGGGCCGTGCTAATCTTTATGGCATGGTCATGCTAAAAAACATGCCCCGAGACCCCGACCACCGGAAAGGCGTGCGCAAGCTGAACCGATGGGCGCTGCCGCTGGCCGCAGCGCTCCTGCTCGGAGCCTGCACCTCGGCCGACGACGAAGCCCCCGCCCGGTCCCTGGACGACTACTACGGACAGAAGATCTCGTTCGGCAACTGCGAGGAGTTCGCCACGACCGCGTCCGACGCCGGGTACCTGACAGCCGCCGAGGCCGAGTGCGGATGGCTCGAAGTCCCCCTCGACTACTCCGAACCCGAAGGTGCGACCGGAAGAATCGCGGTCTCCCGCGTCCCGGCGCGGGGTGAGAAACCGATCGGATCAATGGTGCTCAACCCCGGCGGCCCGGGCGCCCGGGGTGTCAGCTTTGCCGCCCTGCTGTCCCAGGCCTGGGCCCAGAGTCCGGTGACTGAGAACTTCGACCTCGTCGGGTTCGACCCCCGGGGCACCGGCGCCACCACCCCCGCCGTCGACTGCTTCACCGACGCCGAACGCGACTCCGACGCCCTGCCCGGCGCCATCCTCGGGCTGGGGACGGCGGACCCGGTGACGCTCGCCGACCGGTGCGCCGCCAGCGTCGGTGGCAAGGACGTCCTCGGGCACATCGGAACCCGGGACACCGCTCGCGACATGGACGTCCTGCGCGCGGTTTTGGGTGACGAGAAGCTGACGTACACCGGAGCCAGCTACGGCACCCGTCTGGGGCCGGTGTACGCCGAGATGTTCCCGGACCGGGTGCGGGCGATGGTGCTCGACGGGGCGGTGGACCCCCGACAGCCCAGCACACAGGCCTACCGGACCCAGCAGCTGGCGGGCTTCCAGCGCGCCTTCGACAAGCTGGCCACGGCCTGCGCCGAACAGGACTCCTGTCCCCTGGGAACCGATCCGGCCCAGGCCACGGCGCAGTTCAACGATCTGGTGCAGCCACTGGCCCAGAACCCGGTCCCGGCTTCGGGCGGGCGGTCCCTGGGCTTCGTCGCGGCTGTGGACAGCATGGTCTCCACCCTCTACGACAAGGCGCAGTGGCCGCAGGCGATCGCCGGGCTCACACAACTGCGCAAGGGCAAGGGTGACGTCCTGCTGGAACTGCGGGACAACCTGCACGGTCGTCAGGAGGACGGCTCCTACGTCGACTTCCTGGAGGCGACCTACGCGATCAGTTGCGCGGACGACGAGCACTTCACACCCGAGGAGAACTCCGCTGCGCTGCAGGCGTACTCCGACGCCGCACCGTTCATGGCCCCGCCCTCACCGATCGCCGCGGCCGTGCCGGACGACTGCGCCGGCTGGCCCGAGCACGACCCGGTCGGGCACCCGTACGCGGTCGGCATCGAAGGGCTGCCGAACACCCTGACGGTGTCGGTGACCGGGGATGCAGCCTCACCGCACGAGTACGGCATCAGCCTGGCCGAGACGCTGGGCGGCGACCTGCTGACCGTCCACGGTGACCTGCACGTCGCGACGATCGCCGGGAACGAGTGTGTGGACGATGCGGTAGCTACCTACCTGGTCGACCTGAAGGGGCCCGGGCCCGGGGCCGAATGCTGGCTCTGACCGGGTCGCTCGCCCCTCCTTCAGGCTGAGCTCGTCATCCTGAAGAAGGGGCGAGCGTATGTGAACCCCGTGACGACCAGAACTTCTACCGCAACTGACGTTTGGCGTACTCCGCCGGGAGCTCCCGGATCTCCACGCTGACCTGAACCTTCGGCCCGAGACCCGGCACCAGCGCGGCCAGGATCGCCTCGGCCAGCGCCTGTCGGGTCTGCGGCGAACGGCCCACGAGCAGCCGCAGTTCGGCGTGGACGAACGTGGCCTCCGGGTCGTCGCTGCCGACCAGATGCTGGTCGGCCTGCCGGATCCTCGACTTCAGGTCCACCGGCCGGCGCACCTCGCCCGAGTCCAGCATGGCCTGATGCGCGCTGCGCAGCATGCGGTCCTGGTCCGAGGGGGGTGAGCCCGGTTCCATGTTCAATGATGAGGTGCGGCACGTGTGCAGACTACGGCCTTGCTCCGGTGCCGATTGAGGTGCCGGCAACTTCGCGGTGCGCAACTCGGACGATTTCGCTGACCTCCCGAATTGCCTGCTCACGTGAGACCGGCGAATACGCCTGCTACTGCGCCTGGACCCCCAACCCCGGTCCCGGTCGGGACGCTGGTCAAGATCGCCGGCCGCCGCTGGACGATCGAGGAATCCCTCGCTGCCGGAAAGCAACTGGCCGCTGCCCGACGACTACCGGTCCTGTCTGCTGTACGCGGGCTCGGGCGGCGCCGGTCCGCACTACGGGGTGTGCCGCCTGGCCCGCGGTGAGGACGGCCGCTGGTTGTGGACGAGCTGGAGCGAGGGCGAGACCGACCTGAACTCTCTGGCCCACCCTTTCGACCCAGACTGCGTCAAGGACGAATTCGCGCGCTACGACTCCGAAGAACCGCCCAGGGAAGACGTCGTGGCCTGGGACGCCTGGGACAACCGCTGGGACGAACTGATGGCGCAGCAGACCCGCGGCGCCGTTCTCCTGGCCCATCAGGGGTGCGGGTACTGGGACTGGCTGGTCGTCAGCGGCCCCCGTCGTGGCTCGGTCTGGGACGACGCCCGCGGCGTCGATGTCCCGCTGAGGCAGTAGCCCAACGGCGACGGGTTCGGCCGCTGGTACCTGACCTGGCTGGAGCGCGCCGAGGCCGAGGTTCGCAGCGCCTGAGCCCGCCCCTATCGGCGAAGGCGACGGAAAAGATCCCGCTCCAGAGGATCGACCTGCAGCCGCGGTATCTCCTTGGGCGTTTGTCGGTGGTGCCGAGCTGCGCGCGGGCCCGGGGGGCGGGCGCCGTCCCGGCGCCCGGCGGGCATGCCGCGAGGGCGCCGGTCCCACCGGCCACCGGGCCACATCCGCCCCGGTTACGAGCAACAGATCAGGCTTCGATCAGCCCATCGAACTCCCCACGCTTCGCGCCGGCCAACCACGAGGCGAAACCGGCTGGAGCGGACCGCAGCGTCGGGCCCGCACCGATGGCCTTGGTGTCTCGAATCTCGATGGCTCCTCCAGCGCAGCGCATCTCGACGCATGCGTTGTCAGGTCCGCTCTTGCTGGCCTTCACCCATGGTGAGGGGTTGGGTGTAGGGGTCATGACGTGAACTCCTTCATCGGGATGGATCTCTTGCGCATGTCCTGGAACATGGCCGAGAAGCGCGAAACCTTCTGCTGCGCTTCAAGATAGTGAGCGTCTACCTGGTTCTCGGTGTAGACGATGCTCGGTTCGTTCTTGCCCGCGAACTCCATCAGGGTGAAAGCACCGGACATCCAGCGATGCAGGCCGGCCGAGAACGGCCACACGCGCAGATCGACCACGCCCCGGTCTGCCAGGTCGAGCAGATGTGTACGCTGATCGGCGAGGATCCGATGAGTGCCCAGTTCGACGCGCAAGGCCGCCTCGTGCAGCACGAACCGCAGACGCGGACGGTCCCGGCACTCGAAAACACGCTCGCGCCGCTCCAGTCGGAATCGCAGGAGAGCATCTCTCCGCGCGCGGGGAAGCTCGCCAGCCAAATCAATCACGCACCGGGCGTATTCATCGGTCTGAAGGAGCCCCGGAACCTTCTCTACGCTGTAATCGGAGATCGACCGCGCACTTGTCTCCAGATCGGCGAGCATCGACAGGTCACTCGGGATCATGTCGACGTAACCATCGGTCCAGCCCCGTAGTTTCGCGCCGCGCGCCAGGCTCACCAGGTCGTCAATATGCGACCGATCCAGCCCGTACGTGAAACCCAGCGCCTGAACATCAGCGGGCTTCGCCGCGGTCCGACCCGACTCAATCCGATAGATCTTCGTGACGTCACAGTCCAGCGCCAGCGCCGCATCCTTCTGACTGCGACCCGCCGCCACCCGGGCAGCACGCAGCCGCCCCGCCAGCCGACGCTGGGGACTGTCCGGGGTTTCCGGACAGTCCCGTTCCGGGGTGAAGGCCCAGGCCTCTCTTGGCAGGAGCTATCCGTCTGGACAGGTCGTTACTGTGGTCAGCCTGGTCTGCTCGGTCAGCGACAGGATGCGGAGGTCGTCACCGCTGCGGAGCATCACCGTCTCTGCACCCATCCCGACCAGCATTCCGCATCCTTTCTCGCCGGGCGCAACGACCTGGAGCAGCGGCGGAGGCTCTGCGGCCTCGGGGGCGAACCACGTCAGTCCTACCGCCATCGCCAGAAGGCAGAATCCGCCCACCGTCAGGCGTCGTGCCCACAACAGGCGGCGCTGTGCGAGAAACGCCTCCTCCATGCTCCAACGTCGCAGGCTCTCCGGTGTGACGACGGTGTTGTCACCGGGCACTCCGGACGCCGCACTGATCGCCTTCAGCGTGGCGGTCACCAGCAGGGCCGCCGTAAGACCCAGCAGCACGGCGACGGTCACGGCATAACCGGTCTCCAGGTCGGCGAAGCTGTCCCTGCCCTTGACCAGGAGCACCGTGCCGATCAAGGCAGTCAGGCCGGACAGCCCGGCCCGCCAGGCCTCGGCCTGCTTCCGCACGATCTCGAGCTGGTGGCGGTGCACATCGCGGGCCTGATCGGCCCACCAGCGAAGGTCGTTCACGTGAGCAGGACCGTCCACTGCGCTCCGCAGCCCTCGTAACGATCGTCCTGCGGCCGGTTGGGGTGAGGCCGGCCGCACTCGCAGATCATCGTCGTGGGCTCGTCGGGGACGGCCAGTTGCGGGGCCGTGTGGCGGCGCCATCCCTTCTGCCCGCCGCTCGCCAGGGGCCAGGGCGTCTCGGTCCGGCCCTGGCAGGCTGGGCAGATGCCGGAGACCAGGATCTGCCGGTTCCGCTCGTCGACGAGGGGTGTGAAGCCCTCGGTCTGCAAGGGATGGGTGCTGGGCTCAAAGTCGATGGGCTGGTGGTTCGGGTTCACCGGCGGGTCAGTCATCGGATTCCTCCAGCAGGTCGATCTGGTAGCCGAACAGAGGTGCAAAGCGCCGCAGGCGGGAGATGACGGTTTGGACCGGGTCCCCGACCTCCTCGACGCAGCGCGCGAGGTGCGAGCGGGAGACGTTTCCGGACAGCACCGGTGCCTGGCCGTCCAGGTACTCGGTGATCACCAGAAGGTCCTGCCAGAAGACGATCTGGTCGTCGCAGGCCTGCGCCGGGTACTGTAGTTCGACTCCGAACGGGGTGAAACGGGCCAGCCGCTGGTGCGCCTGGGACAGGGTCCAGCCGTACCGGCCGGCGATCTGCACCAGATGCAGCGCTGTCACCTCGCCCAGAGTCGACTCGATACCGAACTGGTCCACCTGCTGCAGGATCTCGGCGTCGTGACGGTCGGCGGGCCGGTCGGTCAGCATGGCTTGCTGGGCCTGGTCGAGCTCGGGCAGGTGGGCTCCGAGCGCCCGCCCTGGTTCCAGCCGTTCGAGGTATTCGGCGATCGAAAGACGATGGTAAAGAGCCGTATCCGCGAGTCGCATCGGGTTCAGCGACCAGGAGAGGCCAGGCAGGCGGGGTTGTCCGTAGTGTGGTTCATCAGTGAGCACGTCGAGATCGAGATCGCGGCCATGAAGGGTCGAGCTCCGAACCGCTTCGGGCAGATCGGGTATGCAGGTGGCAGGTAGCACCTTGGTCAGAGTCTCGAAGGCTTCGGCCACCGAGCAGTCGAACATGCTACTTGTGTCGACCACCTCTGCCGCGGAGACGACATGCTGCTCGGCGAGAATGGTGGCGAGGCGGCCGTACCGGCCGAGTTGCCTTTCGAAGTCAGGTTTGTGGCACGAACCGATGCGGCGCAGAACTCTGCTCAGCCCTTGCCACCCCGTGACCACTTCGGCCTGGTCCCGATGGTAGTCGGTGGTCACCAAGTGGTCCGCGATCAGGTCGTTTTCGTCTGGGGTGAGCTCCGGGCCGTCGAGTTGGCTGGGTTCGGGGAGATTGAGGAATCCCATTGAGCGCAGACGTTCCAGACCGTCGACGATCTCATCGACCGTGTGCTTCAGTCGGACTGCGAGCAGATAGATATGCAGCTGCGTCAGCTGATCGCCCGCGTTCTCGACGAACTCCAGCGCAGCACGCTCGATGTCCGACATATCTGGCGGGTACTTTTCCCGGCCCACTACCCGAAAACCTAGCGGCGCGAAGAGGTCGTAGCGCTCCAGCACCTCGCCGACGGTGCAACTCAGGTCGACGGCGAGTCGCAGCACCTGGATGGGCCGGACGGCCAGCGACATGGTCAGCTCATGACTTCTGTACAAGCCGGTGAGTGCCTTGACATCTGCGTCGTCGCAGACCCGTTCGAGAAGTTCGGTTCCAGCTCCTTCGAGGGGTGAGATCCACCCTACCGGAACGAGTTCCCGCGACCGCTTCACCACCTCTCCGAGCGATGCCTGCAAATTCCGGGACACCTTGGCCAGGTGCCCGGCCAACGCCGTCCGGCGCTCCTGCCCCGGCGGAGACCAGGCCAGCACCGCAGGCAGCAGAGCTGCGTTCTCCGTCTGCTCCGGCAGGTCGGTGTCGCGGTCGACGAAGCGGTGGTGACGCACAGGCGGCAGTTCGCGGGCCGAGCTGAGGTCGAGCCCGACCACTGCGTAGCGGCGTAGTCTGCGCAGCAGTTGGACCGGGGTCTCCACTTCGTCGACGAGGACGTCGACCAGTTCAAGCGCGTGCGGTCTTCCCACCCGGACGGTGCCCCTGCCGGTGAGGGCCGCATCCCAGAGTCTGGTCAGCAGCACGCCGTCGATCGGCCCGGGCACGGCGAATCCGTCGGTCTCAGCGGCCATGGCCAGGCCCCGGCCGGTCAGCGCCGACGAGAGACCCGACCAGACAGCAGCCCGCCAGGTCGGTAGCCATTGGTCGGAGGCATCGAAAGACGGTCCGGTCCGGCCGTCCAGAATGTACTCGTCCAAGGGGAGGCACCCGACCCGCAACGCCGGCGCGGGGCGGGCATTGCCCCAGGGCGGCTCGACCGGAAAGGTCTTTTCGGCCTGGGCCAGCCCTTGGTAGATCTTCTCGGCCACGACCGGCATGCTCTCGCTGACCTGCCACAACCACGACAGGGTGAGCCGACCCCAGTCGAGCACCGTCGGCAACGAGTCATCGATCTGCTGATCCACCCAAGCCTGGTCCCACGCCTGCAGAGTGTTCCGGTCGACACTGAACTGCGGCACATGCTTGTCGCGCAGGTTCACCACCAGGCCGTACCGCTCCTCGTTGGTGCGAATGCCATCGGCGAGCAGGGCGCCCACGCCGTCGACCCACCACAGGTCGTCCTTGTACTGCCTTTGCGAGCTCACTCCTGGCAGCGTGTGCAGTTCGCCCGGGACCCAGATATCCTTCGTGTTCCCTTCCTGCGCCTCGACGCGAAACTCCGATACCCACAGAAATTCACGCAGGCTGCGCGCGGCGAACAGTTCCTCGTCCAGGTTCAGGTACAGCCGGATGATCGTGCCTCCCATCGGAAGTCGCTTCCGGTCCGCCTTGCTGATCTGGAAAAGGCTTCCGCTGCTGGCGATCTGCGCCTTCACCTCGGGGCCCTCGGGATCGCCGTCCGGGTCGACCGGCCGGGTCCAGATCTCGATCTCCTCGGCGATCATGAAGTAGCTGAACACCCCCACCCCGAACTGGCTGTTCGGGATCAGCCGTAGCGGAGGTTTCAGAGCGCTCCACTTCGCCTGCTCCATCCGGAACTGGGCGCGGTGCACGAAGCGGTCTCCGGCGCTGGCGAAGGTGTACCGCAGCACGTCCTCGCTCATCCCGACCCCGTTGTCCTCGCACTCGATGTACGCCCGGCCGGTCTCGTCGCGGTCCTGCCGGAAGACGATCGTGCCCTCCCAGGGGGCCACCCGGTTACCAGTTCTGTCGCAGTACTCCCGCCGCACGTTGCGGTACCGGCATGCGTCTAGCGCATTCTGGTAGAGCTCGCGAAGGGCGAGCTTCGGGTCGCCGTAGAGCTGGCGTCCCATCAGCAGTTCGCGGATCTTGTCGTCGGAAATTCGGAACCGGGGCAGGCTTTTGTCGAACATTGGCTGGCCGTCGGCATCCACAGCGGGCCGAAGCATGGAGCGGAGCTCCTGGGGGCGACTCTCGGTCAGGCCTGGGTCCGGCTCCAGGCCGGCGAAGACCGTGGTGGTGCTGCGCACGCGTTTGAACACCTCGGTCAGCGCGGCGTAGATCGCCGCGTGGTCGCACCCCGGCGCATTGAGGGTGATGGTGTTGTCCTGGCGGGTCCAGCGGGTCTGCCTCAGCGCCGCCTGCACGGTGGGAACCGATACCTCAGAGCTGATTCCGATGTGGTCGACCACGACGGAGGGCATGCGCCGCGGATCGGCGGCCATCGCCCCGGACAGGACCAGGAACCCGGCCAGGGCCCGGAACCTCGAGTCGAAGGCCGTGCTCCTGACCTTCTCCAGCAGGGGGCTGTCGGTGGGATCCGCGTCCACGCACTGGCTCAGTACCTGGAACATCAGCGCTGTCTCATGGCCACTGACCGCGCCTGGGGCGGTTGCGCTCACCTTCGTGACCAGATCCTTGCAGAGCGCCTGCACGGTGGCGTCCTTGGCCGGGGCCGGGCGTTCGGCCAGCCAGCGGTGCACCAGCCACAGCGCGAGAGCGTCGCGGGCCACGAGGTGATCGCGCTTGGCCAGTCCCTCGGCCCGTCGGCGGACATGCTCGTGCAGGCCGTGCGTGAGTTCCAGATCATGCCGGGCACCCTCGTCGTACCGTCGGGTGAAGTCGTCGGGGCTGATCTCACCGGCATCGACCAATCCGTTTCCCAGCGTGACCTCCCGGATGAACGGTGCGCTGATCACGGCGGCCAGTTCCAGGCCGGAGAGCAGGGCGGTCTGCGGCAGGCAGGCCTCGAGGGCACCGAGCACCCGGACCGGGTAGTTCTGGTCGCTCCACTCGTCCTTCATCCCGGACCGGAGCTTGAAGCGTTCCTGCGAACGGCTCCAGCGTTCGGCGCAGGATCCAACCGTCGCCTGGACTGCGCGCTTGATCTCCTCGACGGCGGGGGCGGGCAGAGCGGTGCGCTTCCAGAGGTCGGTGTTGCTGGCGGCATTGCGCCAGGCGTCCCCCACCTTGTCGCCCTCGCAGATCAGGATCTCCTCAGGCGGCCCTGGAACGTTGGAGGCGATGGCCCGAACCGGCGTCTGGCGTTGTGCTCCGTCGCCCCGGTACGTGCGGGCCATCTGGGTCTCCACCGCGCGGAAGACCGCGTCGAGGGTGCGGGCGGAATGACGCCGGTCCAGCGTCTCGGCGAAGGCCTTGGTGAAGTGGCTTCCTTCCGGGCTGAAGCGTGCGCTCTCGCCCACCAGACAGCTGTTGATCACGACCAGCGAGCCCTTGGGAGGTGAGGGGAGCCCTTCGTTGACCACCATCGGTTCGGTCAGTGGCTGACTGCGACAGGCGTCGGCGACGATCAGCACCAGGCGTGCCCGGCAGGCCCGGAGATCGCGGGGGACCACCGGGACCAGATCGTCGGGGTAGGGGCCGTTCGGGCCGGCGTAGGCGTCCTGTGGCACCAGGTAGCCGCGGCCGTCGATCACCACGCCGTGGCCGGAGAAGTAGATCAGCAGGACGCCGTTCTCGGGGGCCTGCTCGAGGGCCTGCCGGATCTTGCGCTGGATCCGTCCCGCGGTGGGCTGCTCATCGCCGAGACCGAACGGTTCGACCTGGTACTCACCCTCACGCAGGACCCGGGTCATCAGCCCGAGATCGGCCCGGACCGGCTCGTCCAGTGAGCTGAACCTGTCCTGGTCGTCGTAGGCCGGCACACCGATCAGCAAGGCTGTTCGCTGTTCCACAACTGTGTCCTTTCGGTGCTCCGAAGACCAGTGAGCAGGGAGCCGCCCGTGCCGATAGTGCCTCACGAAAGCGATACAAGGTGTCCGATTCGAGAAAAGTGGCCATTTTGCCATGTCGGCCGGGTGGTGTGAGCCCGGCGGTCCTGGCCAGCTAGGATCCATTGGCTCGAAATCATCCGATCCCGGAACGGAACCGCGCGACCTTGAGTTGGTTCGAATCCATCATTCTTGGGCTGGTGCAGGGACTCACCGAATTCCTGCCCATCTCCTCCAGCGCGCATCTGCGGCTGACCGCCGCGTTCTCCGGCTGGGACGACCCGGGCGCGCTGTTCACCGCGATCACCCAGATCGGTACCGAGACCGCGATCCTGATCTACTTCCGCCAGGACATCTTCGCCATCGTCACCACCTGGTGTCGCTCCCTGGTGAACCGGGGCCTGCGCAGCGACCCCAACGCCCGGATGGGCTGGTTGCTGATCATCGGCTCACTCCCGATCGGCGTCCTCGGCCTGACCCTGCAGGACCAGATCGAGGGCCCGTTTCGGGACCTGCGGATCACCGCGACGATGTTGATCGTGATGGGACTCGTGCTGGGCCTCGCCGATCGGCGGGCAGGGGACGCGGTGGTGATCGGACGGCATGCCGCTCCGGGCAGGCGTAAGGAGCTGCAGGACCTGACCGTGCGGGACGGCCTGATCTACGGGTTCTGTCAGGCGCTGGCACTGGTTCCTGGGGTCTCCCGGTCCGGCGCTACCACCAGCGGCGGATTGTTCATGGGATACAGCCGGGCGGCCGCCGCCCGCTACGCCTTCCTGCTGGCAGTGCCCGCGGTGATGGCCTCCGGGCTGTTCTCGATCAGCGAGGCGCTGGACGACCCGGACGTCACCTGGGGGCCGACCTTGCTGGCCACGGTGATCTCGTTCGCGGTGGGGTACGCGGTGATCGCCTGGTTCATGAAGTTCATCGAGACCAAGAGCTTCATGCCGTTCGTGATCTACCGGGTTGTTCTCGGTGTGGTGATCATCGCGCTGGTCAGCTTTGGTGTGATCGAGCCGCTGGCGGGTGAGCACACCGGCTGAGGCAGGGCTGGGTGGGCAGGAGGGTCGCCCGGCATCTCAGGGGGACTGTCCGGGGTTTCCGGACAGTCCCCCTTGGCAACCAGCCCATCCGGCTAACTGAGCGGCGTTGGTTTTAGTGGTGCTCGTCATGTAGGTCGGATGCGTGAGAGAGCGGACCGAGGGCGCCTCTGGCTGAGAAGTACCCCGGACCCAGCTAGTGTCCAAGACGGCTGGTGCCTGTCCTGTGCGAACTCGTCGAACGCCGTCGGGAACGAGAGGACGTCCTGCCGGTCGTTCCCGAGATGGAGCCGGTGACGGTGTAAACCAACGCACCGGGTGAGCAGGTCTGGATCCTGCTCACCCGGTTAGGGCCGGTACGGATCGGTGAGGATCATCGGTGTCCGGGCGGTCTGCAGTGCCTGCTCCGGAAATTGTGGCCCCGCCACATAAGTGCGGGCCCGCGTGCGGCCGGAAGCAACCAGCACCCCGAGCTCGCCCAGATCCCGAAGATCGCGCTGGGCCTGGTGCGTGCTCAGCCCTTCGGCCAGTTCGTAGCCGGCCCGGCGAACCCGGCCGGTCATGGCCACATCGTGCAGGGCGGAGACGGTGCGCGAGTCCAGACCCAGGGCGGCGACCGCGGTCTCCAGTTGTTCCCACACTGCTGCCGAGCGGTCCCAGCGTCCCTGAACCGTTTGCGCCTGCTGGTGATAGGCGAGCAGGTTGAACCGGATCCAGTCGCTGACGTCCTGGTCCGGTCGGTACTGGGGTCCGCGGGCATTGAGCAGTTGGTAGTACTGCCAGGTGTTGCCGGGACGGCCGAGCCAGGCCTCGATGGAGGAGAACTCCGGGGCCAGGACCCCCTCGCGGGCGATCAGCAGGGTCTGCAGGGAGCGGGACATCCGGCCGTTGCCGTCGGACCAGGGGTGGATCGAGACCAGATCCAGGTGGGCCATGGCGGCCCGGACCAGGGGCGGCGCCTGGCTGTCCGCGTTCAGCCAGTCGACGAGTTCGTTCATGAGGTCGGGTAGCTGCTGGACGTCGGGCGCGGTGTAGGCGGCGACCGAGGCATCGCGTGGGTCGGTCACATAGACCGGCCCGGGACGCCATTGGCCGGCTGGGCGCCGCGGGGTGTGCCGGTGCCCCTGGAGCATCCAGTGCATGGCGTTCAGCAGGCCCTTGTCGTACCGGAAATCGCTGACGTCGTGCAGAGTCTGGATGTACGTCATCATCCGCTGGTAGGCCAGGGTCTCTTCCCGGTCCTCGGCCGAGACCTCGACGTCGCGTTCGCCGGCTATCAGGTCCTGGGCATCGATGGTCGAGACCTTGAAGCCCTCGATCGTGTTGGAGGCGGCGTCGGCGGTCAGGTACTTGCGCAGGCCGTCCAGCCAAGGAACGGAAGCACCTTGCACAAGACGACGAAGGTGTTCCCGCATCGCGTCGATCTCGGCCAGGACGCGGAGGTCGTCCTTCGTCAGGCCCGGAACGGGGAACAGCATGTCCTTACCCTAAGTGCGAGGTGGTGCCGGGCTGCGCGGGCCGGGGCGGGCGCCTTCCCGGCGCCCGCCCCGGTCACGAGAAGGCGATCAGGCTCCGATCAGCCCATCGAACTCCCCACGCTTCGCGCCGGCCAACCACGAGGCGAAACCGGCCGGGGCCGACCGTAGCGTCGGACCCGCGCCGTTGGCCTTGGTGTCGCGAATCTCGACAGCCCCTCCAGTGCAGCGCATCTCAACGCACTCATTGTCCGGTCCGCTCCTGCTGGCCTTCACCCATGCCGAAGGATCGGGGGTAGGGGTCATTACGCAAACTCCTTCATCGGGATGGATCTGTTCCGCAGGTCCTGGAACATCGAGGCGAACCGTGATACCTGTTCTCGTGATTCCAAATAGTGTGCTGCTACCTGGTTCTCGGTGTAAACGACACTGGGTTCGTTCCTGCTTGCAAACTCCAGCAGAATGAAGGCGCCAGACATCCAGCGGTGCAGACCGGCCGAGAACGGCCACACCCGAATGTCCGCCACGTCATCGGAGTCAAGTTCCCGCAGACTGCTGATCTGACCGGACAGAACACTCCGGGAGCCCACAGCCACTCGTAGTGCCGCCTCGTGGATCACGAAACCGAGCCGGGGAGCGGACTCGCGATCCAGAAGTCGTTCCTGCCTCTCAAGTCGAAACCGGAGCAGGCTCTCCCGCTTCGCCGAGGGTAGTTCGTCGGCCAGATCGATGACGCTTCGCGCGTAGTCCTCGGTCTGAAGCAGTCCAGGAACTTTCTCCACGCTGTAGCTGAGGATCGTGCAGGCGTTTGCTTCCAGATCCGCCAGCATCGACAGGTCACTCGGAATCATGTCGAGGTAATTGTCTGTCCAGCCACGCGTTTTCGCCCCGCGAGAGAGCAAGACCATGTCATCAATGCTCTTGCGGTCCAGGCCATACGTGAAGCCCAGTGCCTGCACATCGGCAGGCTTGGCGGCCGTACGCCCCGACTCAATGCGGTAGATCTTCGTGACATCGCAGTCAAGGGCCGTAGCGGCGTCTTCCTGACTGCGCCCTGCCGCGACGCGCGCAGCCCGTAACCGCTCCGACAAGCGACGCTGAGCCAGCGTCGGAGCAACAACCTGGTTCGATCGTGACATCACCCCGTGCCCCTTCGATTCGTCCCCGTAGGCCACTTCCAGTGTGACGCAATAACCCTGCAAAACACTACGTGCGCCATTTGCAGGGTTCCCTTCACAGTTGCCACTGGGGCGACCTCAAGGTTGCCCTCAGTTCAACCCAGCTATCGCGACGAAACGGGGACCTGAGAATGCGAGAGAAGCTGCACCCGGACGGCCACCCCTGGGTGAAGACCTCCGTGGTGGATGAGGAAGCGATCGATCACGAGAGGATCATCGGCAGCGTCACGGTGACCGGCGATGTGGTGAACACCCGCCTTGCCCAACGCATCGACTACGACCTGCTGGCCGAACCGGTCACCGTGATCCCGAGCCCGCCGCGCATCACCCTGGGCGACACCTTCGAGATGAACGCGGCGCAGGCCCCCCGTCTGCCAGGGTGAGTTGAGGCCAGCGGCTCATAGCAAGGCCTGCCTGTGACGGGGCGAGAATTGGATGAAGATCAGTGAGTATGACGGTGCCCGGGCCTGTGGCCCAGGATGGTTCCATGAGTGGCAAGGAACCTGGTCCGGCTGGTGGTCGTGCGCGGCGCTCGTTCACGCCGGCGCAGAAGCTGGAGTTTCTGGCGCGGTATGAACAGGCTGTCCAGGACCGTGAAGGCGGTGCGTGGCTGCGGCGTGAGGGCCTGTACTCGTCCTCGATCACGCAGTGGCGCAAGGAACGCGATGCCGGGTTGTTGCAGGGCAGGGCACCTGGTGAGTCAGTGGGCCGGCCCAGCGCCGAGCAGGCTGAGATCGCCCGTTTGAAGCGGGCTCTGGAGGTGAGTGAGCGTAAGCGGGCCACGTCCGATGCGGCGCTGGAGATCGTGGGAAAAGCCTTCGAGCTCTTGGAGACGATCTCCAAGAGCGAGGAACAAGCCGAGGCCGAGCAGCAGATCCCGCCTGCGTTTCGCCGCAAGGACGGGCGCGGCAGGTCCTGATCGGCGCCTACCGGGCCCTGACCGCAGCCGGGCTGAGCACCAGGGCCGCCTCGACGGTCACCGGACTGCCGCGCAGCGCTGAACCTCGCGATCGGTCCCGGGCAACACCCCTGCGGCAGGTGCGGGCGCGGCCGGCCAACGCCCTCACCCCGTCCGAGCAGGAAGCGATCGTCCAGGCCCTGACCAGCGAGGATCTCGTGGACCGGGCTCCGGCGCAGGCCTATGCCCTGCTCCTGGAGCAAGGCCGATATCTGGGGTCGGTCTCCACGATCTACCGGGTTCTGCGGGAAAGGAAACAGGTCCTCGAACGTCGCCGGCAGGCGCGCCACCCGGCCAAGAAACGTCCCGAACTGATGGCTGACGGTCCTTGCCAGGTGTTCTCCTGGGACATCACGAAGCTGCGCAGCAGGATCAAGGGCGTCTACTACGACGCCTACGTGATGATCGACATCTACTCCCGGATGATCGTCGGAGTGCACGTCCACGCCCGCGAAAATTGTGAACTGGCAGCAGAAATGATGCGGGAAGTGTTCGGCGTGCATGGCATCCCGCACGTCGTTCACGCCGACCGGGGCACCGCCATGAAATCGAAGTCCGTGACCGACCTCCTGCAGGACCTGGACATCGACCCGTCCTACTCCCGACCCAAGATCAGCAACGACAACCCCTATTCCGAAGCCAATTTCAGGACCCTGAAGTACTCACCCTGGTTCCCCGAGTACTTCACCGACCTCGGGCACGCCCGGCAGTTCATGGACGATTTCGCGGCCTGGTACAACGCGTGCCATCACCATTCCGGGATCGGTCTACTGGTCCCGGCCGACGTCCACTACGGCCGCCACCACCAGGTCCAGGCCACCCGCCTGGCCGCCCTGGAAGAAGCCCGCCGCGCCCACCCCGAGCGCTTCAGCTCCGGGCCGGCGATCCTGCCCAAGAGTCTGCGCCTGCCCGAACAGGCCTGGATCAACAAACCCGAGGAACCATCTCCGGACCCAGCCGCAGCAACCAGGACGAAACCCGCTGCAGCCTAACTCCTACTGGCCTCAAACCCTTGACACGTACCGGCCCTGGAGATCGCCGAACACCTCCGCGAGGCTGCATCCCGAGCCGACCAGCTCTCGGCTCTGGCGCCCGAGGATCTCCTACAGGGCTACCAGCGGCCCCGACTGGTGGGCGACGACGGCTGAGCAGCCAAGTCAGACGCGCGGGAGCGCATGGAGGAAGCGGCAGCGTCCGTACGGCTCATGCCGGGCAGCGCAGCCGCCTCCGCGCTGCCTGGGACCGCGACGGCACGCCGTCACTACTACAGCGGCCTGCTGTACTGCCGATGACCTGATGTTTTGTCGTTCGCCGCCGACACGGCGCGTGGTTCCAAGAGCGAGGCATTTGCTTCCATCATCACGCCGGTGAGCAGGAGGACCGCTACCGGTGGCCGTTGATGAGCGGTGGGGTGCCAGTGACAACCTCGTCGTCGGAGTGCTTGACGTGCCTTTCGGGTGGGCATCGGGAGTGATTGTTGGGCTGGACGTGACCACGGTGGGCTGGATGCATGACCGGCACTTCCTCACACCGGGACGGCCTCGCCCACGTCTGGTCGGCCTTGTGCGAAGACTGTTGCGCTCCTGGGATCTCACTCGGATGACCACAACGGCCACGCCTGCGGCGGTTCCACAGGCGTGGCCAAGGTTGCACACCGCATCGCGGAGTAGACGGGAGAGAACGCGGAACACTCTTGAAGCCAGCAGGCGGGGAAAGGAATCGCTTTCAGGTGCGTGATGCTGCTCCGCCTACGAGGCGCGGGAGCTATCGGCAACTACCCCCGTCTGTAAAGGTGAGCGCCTTCAGCGCGCCGAGAGGTAACTCGTGGGCGGGAGCGTTGACTGTTCGCAGGCGATCCGGGCCGAAGGCTTTCCGATAGTCGTCGATCAAGTCCGGCGAGGCCACAAGGTCCTCTTCGTTGACTATCAGACATGCTTGGGCCTCAATGGATTCAGGGAGATTGTCGTCCCAGAACTGAGTTCCTGTGCACGGTCCTAACTGATCGGCGAAGGATCGGGCGATGGCGTCTCCTTCGGCCAACCCGTCAATTTCACCGTAGGCCTGGCACATCTCAGAACGGAAGCCGACATTGCTCGGCAAGGCTGGTCCATCGTCGATCACGCGAGCGAAGCTGAGAGCTGTTCGCTCGATCGTCGATTCAGTCTTCAGTGCACCATCTTTGAGAAGCTCGGTAATCACCGGTGTGTACTTAGCGGGATCGACGGTGGCGGCCAGCAGGAACAGACGAACCTGCCCCAAGGTAACCTTCGACTTACGAAAGTTGCCTTCTCCGGCGACCTCAGCCAGGAAGTCGTTCACGCTCGGACAGTCGTCTGCCGGGGTGCACTCTTCCTCTCGGACTTGGGTCACCAGCTTCGTGACAGATCGCGAGCGTGCTGTAACGACATCTGCTGACGAGGTGCCAGGTGACGGTGCTGGAGCCATGACGATCAAGGTGTCGTCGGATCGAAGTCCGGCCCACAGCGGAAGTGTGCGTGGAGCCCCGAACGAGAAAGCAACGACCGCCGAGATGGGTTGCCCTACAGCTTTTTCAATATTCTGTGCGAGCTGGCCGCGGCCGGCGGCCTCTAGTTTCGAGACGATGTCCGGGCACTGGACAGGTAGGTCCGTGCGTGATCCGAGCGATAGTTCGGCGAGTTCGGGACGGCAGCGCGTGCTCCAGGGGTCGTACGTCCAGGGCTCGAGAAGGACAACCGCTGCCCGTTCCGAGAGTGACGCCGGCAGCGCCGCTCGTAGGGCGAGAGATTCACGTCCTGTAGCGCCCGGTCCGCCCGCATCAAGAACGACCAGGCCGTCCGGCCCCGGTTCACCGACCATAGCGATCCACTGACCGGAGTCGAGGCGCAAGCATTCGAGACTATTGTCTTCCTGGCACACTCGCGGCAGTGCATCTTCGCCTTGTCCGTCAGGACTGGCCGATCCGGTTGTGCTGCTCGTGGCGGGTCCGCAAGCACTCAGTGCAACGAGGCCGAGCAGGGCGGCCACGACGGAGGTAACCGTCTTAGTTAGGGTGCGGGACACGTCAGCAGGTCCGGTTGCCGTTGGTGTGCTCGCACGTCTGTGACGGGCCTCCCGGACCCCAGGCGGCGGGAACGGCGTACTTGCGGAAGGTGACCCGCTGCTGGTCGTTGAAGTAGGGAACCTCGCCCTGCTTGGTCGAGAACGACGCAATGTATCCGGTGCCGATGTTTCCTGCCTGAAGCACGAACGATCCCTGATCCATCTCGATCCGCATCTCGCCCGGGACACTCGAGTTCCTCGAGACATCGTTGGAAGCGCAGTCCCGGAAAGACATCTCCACCCCTGCGCCGCCTGCCCCCAGGCTGATCGTCATAGGGGACTCGTTGCAGTCGCCCTTGAAATCGGCGGCCGGCTGCGAGTTCGCCTCCCAGGTGCGAAGCTTGCTGTAGGTGCTCTGTGTCGGGTAGTTGCGGATGTACAGATTCGACACGCGCGGGTTCGGCCAGTTCTTCACCGCATACGGCTCTCCGTTGGCTTCCCGAGCATAGGCCCAGTAGTCCTTCTGCTTGTCCTTTTCGTCCTTACGCTTGGCCTTTTCCCACGTGAAGATCGCGTCGCCTACGCCCTTGACGACGATCCGATAGGAGCCACCGGCGACGGTGGCATACTCGGCTGATCCGGAACTGGGGGCCTGCGCGTCGATAGTGCCGGGGTTCAGGTCCGCTGCCACCTCGACCGTGGCGTCGTCGCCGCTCTCGGCGATCACGATCTCCTTGACATCGAGGTCGACTGGGCCGGCGATGAACGCCGGGCCGAGATCGACAACCTCAACTTCGGCGCGGGTGTAGGTGTTTCCGTGATCGACAGCAGCGTCCTCGAGAAACTGGGCCTCGATCCGACGCTCGGCTGAGGTGTCCGGTGTGCTCGCGGCTTTCGCCTTGGCCCGGTCATAGTCCTCCGCGCTGATGACGGTCTCCGCAGGCACAGCCTCGGCGGCCGCAGAGGTCGGCGCCATCGGCACCAGGACCAGCGAGGCCAGACCCACCCCGATTGCCAGGGTGCCCCGGCCAAAACTTGCGCGCATCGTGTCACCTTCGGTAGTTGCTGTGGCTCAGGCATTTTCGTTGCCTGAAGTCACTAGGGAACTCCTAGTCGATCTTGCGGGCTCACATTGGCACACAGCGGGCATGCAGGTGATCCTCAGGCTCGGCGGTTCATTCGACCGGGCCCGTAGTGGCTACGCAGAGTATCCGAGCGCGACCGCTCTGAGCGCTGCTGAGTCTGCCGCGCGACCCGTCCGCGCCCGGTCACACTGGTACCGAAAGCAACTGGAGAAGGGATCTGGGACTTGACTATCCGTTGCACGGCTGCATTCCATCGGATCTATCATCGCTGCTGACGAGCCGACCTTTGCCCTGGACCCTTCGGTGCAGGCGGGTGTCATCGGGTCACCGCCAGGAATCCCGGTCCTGAAGGACCGGGATTCCTGGCGGTCACGCCATCGGGGTTGGCTGTTTGCCAGTTGAGCGCATCGTGGCCCGGTCTGGGATGATGCCCGCGGAGTCGATGTCCTACTGAAACAGCAGCCCAAGGGCGACAGTTTCGGCCGCTGGTACCTGACCTGGCTGGAGCGCGCCGAGGACGAGGTGCGCAGCGCCTGAGTCCGCCCCTATCGGCGAAGGCGACGGAAAAGATCCCTCTCCAGAGGATCGACCGGTAGCCCTTCGCTCGACTCGACCAAGTCCTGAACCCCTCGGAGCAGCCTTTCGCCGTTGAGGTCCCTGGTCCGCTCTATCTCGACGTGAGGCTTCACCCCGGACCACACCCAGGCCATCCGCTGGTGCAGCAACTGAACGAAGCGCCGGTCGCTCAGGATCCCAAGAGCCGTCAGCAGAGCCACCTTTTGGTAGAAGTAGAGAACCCGGTAGAAGCGCTCGCGGACTTCTTCTGGGAGCCCGGCGACGCCCAGTTCCGGCGAGTAGGTTCGAGGTAGTTCCTCGGCCAGGAACCGGTGGTCGTCATGAAACTGACTGGACCGGAAGTCGTCCAGCAGGTCGGACACGATGCCCAAATGATGAGCTGCGCGTTCACTGCTGAGCTGTTTGAAGGCCAGCCAGACCGTGATCGCGAGTGCGAGCAAAGAGATCCCTACGGCGATGATTTCAGCATCCACCCCGCACCTTCTTCATACTTGGTGCCGATACCCGGTCCGGACGATCTCTGGGTTCCATCATCACGCCGGTGAGCAGGCTGACCGCTACCGGTGGCCGTTGATGCCCGATGAGGCACCAGCGACAACCTTGTCAAGTCTCGCTGAAGAAGACCGGCCCAGGCCGGCGTGGCCGTCGTGTCACCGGCGTCCGGCGCGTCCTGTGGTTCCTGCTGGCCCCCGTTCCGTCGACCACTGGTCTAAAAGCTTCAAAATGTGACAAAAGCCGCATTGCATTAGTTGGGACCTGGAATCCCTTTAGGGTGACATGACCCCGGCCGGGCTTCGAGTCGCCACCGATTCTTGGGGAGCAGCAATGCGTTTTGCGTTTCGTCGGCACCGAATCCGGGTCGTAAGGGCAGCTGTCGGCGTCAGTCTGGTTGTTGTCTCCATGGCAGTCACCCCGGCTGTGGCCGCTGATGGCCAGGTTTCTCTTTCCCGTGCTGCCACCGCCTGCACCTATGCGCCGCACTGGCTGCCGGTGCCCGACGGCTTCAACGACGTTCGGGCCTATGACTCGCGTAACGGGGTGACCGTCGGCAGCGGTATGGGAGGCGACGGTCGTGAGCACGCGCTGCGCTGGGAGAACGGCGTCGTCGACGTGCTCGACGTGCCTTCCGGATGGGGGAGCGCCAGCCAGGTGAACAAGCACGGGGTGATTCTCGGATACGACGATCTCGGCCCGGTGGTGTGGAAGAACGGGGAGCCGATTCGCCTGGAGCTGCCCGAGGGGGCGCAGCAGTCCGTCGTCGCAGGACTCAGCGACTCCGGAATTGTTGCGGCTACTGCGACGATCGAGGAACGACGCCACGGCCTGCTGTGGTCGATCGAGAACCCGGAGCAGGCGATCGACCTCGGCCACGGTGCTGGCGATCTCGATCTGAGTGGCGTCAGTCCGGCAGGACTGATGGTTGGAGAGGCCCGCGAAACTGCTGAGGGCGCCGTCCGGCGTGCCGTGAGCGGTACGCCGACAACCGGCTTCGCACCGTTGGCCGGGCTTGACCCCGAGTTTGCCTCCAGTGCGGATCAGGCGGCTGGCCGGTACATCGTGGGCCACGGGACACCGGCCGGTGCGTGGCAGGACAGCCCGGTGCTGTGGAAGAACGGCGTGGCCTCGGTGCTGGCTGAACTAGACAGTGCGCGCGACGTGAACAGTCGTGGCGAGGTTGTCGGCAGCATGGTCGAGGACGGCACCGCGACAAGTTGTCAACGGTCTCCCAAAACTGGCTCTGGCGCACTTTATGTGATGGTTTGCGGCGCGGCGCGCTGACCTCGGGCGTCAGGCTCATCATGATCAAGAGTGTGATCTTGATGAGTCACTTCTTCCCCACCTGACTCAGTTGCGCCTAGCTGTAACCAGTTCCGCCAGCTCGAGCGTGACCCTACAAGCCGAAAGCCGCACTTGCGAGGCCATCTGTCATCGCTGCGGAGCCAGTTCAGCCCGCGTCCACGGCCGTTACCGGCGGACGCTGATGGATGCCCCGATGTCCGGCCGGACCGTGACCATCAGGCTGCAGGTGCGCCGATTCCGCTGTGAGAACGTTGCCTGTCCGCAGGCCACGTTCAGCGAGCAGATCCCCGAGGTGACTCACCGCCACGCGCGTCGAACCGTCCTGGCCGGAGCCATGCTGGCTCAGATCGCCCTGGTCCTGGCCGGTCGAGCAGGCGCCCGCCTCGCCGGCGGTCTCGGGCTGCCCGTCGAGCGAGACACTCTGGTCCGCATCGTTCGACGACTGCCCGACCCCAAGCTGCCCGAAAAAGGTTTACACATATTGGGAGTAGACGATTTCGCGCTGCGCCGGGGGCACAACTACGGAACCGTCCTGATCGACCTCGACACGCGGCGCCCCCTCGACCTCCTCGCCGGCCGAGACTCCGAAACGCTCGTCACCTGGCTGCGCGAACACGGCAATGACGTTCAGGTCGTCTGCCGCGACCGGGCCGGTGCCTATGCGCAGGCCACGCGGGACGCAATCCCCGACGCAGTCCAGGTGGCCGACCGGTGGCACCTTTGGCATAACCTCGCTGGTCACGTCGAGAATGCGGTCAAGCGGCTGCGCAGTTCTTGGAAAAACATCTCCGTAGAACAACTTCCACATACGCACGGGGCTGAGGAGCCGAAGGCCAACCCAACGGATCCGGCTGAGAAGACCATGCCCAATGTCGTCGAAACCGGCCCCGTGACTGGCCTCGATGCACGCCATCAAGAACGGTGGCACACCGTCCACGATCTTCTCGATCAGAAGCTGCCGCTCCGGGAGATCATGCGGCGCACCGCCCTGTCCCGGGGCACGGTCAGGGCGTTCGCGCGAGCTGCCCGGCCCGAGGATCTGTATCGCGGTCACCGAGCCGGCCGCGGACGAGAGCTCGACCAGCACCGTGAGTTCCTCCTCCAGCAATGGACTTCGGGCATCACGAACGCCGCCGTTCTCCTGCGCCTGCTGCGGGCACGAGGCTACCGAGGGCAAGGCAGCGCGCTGCGTAAGTATCTCCAGCCCTGGCGCATCGAGACACCATCCACCAGGCCTGCCCGCAAACCTTTGACCGTGCACGAGCTGACCCGACAGCTGTGCACCCGCCCCGAAGACCTCGGCGCTGACGAAAAGATGAGCTTGAAGCACCTCCTGGAGAACTGCCTACCATTGGCTCAACTGGCCCAGCACGTCAGCGCCTTCGCCGAGATGATGACCAGACGAACCGGCAACCGCGATCTGCACACCTGGCTCGCGCAGGTGAACGCCACCACCGATCAACCCGAGCTGAAGTCCTTCGCCCGCGGCCTGCTCACCGACTACGACGCCGTGCGCGCCGGACTGTCCCTGCCCTACTCCAGCGGACCAGTCGAAGGCCACAACACCCGCATCAAGATGATCAAGCGCAAGCTCTACGGACGCGCGAACCTCGACCTGCTCCGCAAAATGGTCCTGCTAGCACCATGATCACCAAACGTGCGCCAGAGCCCTTTTCAGGATCTGGCGCACTTTATGTGACGGTTTGCAGCGTGGCGCGCTGACCTCAGGCGTTGTATTGAGCATGATCAAGAGTGTGATCTCAATGAGTCACTTCTTCCCCACCTGACTCAGTTGCGCCTAGCTGTAACCAGTTCCGCCAGCTCGAGCGTGACCCTACAAGCCGAAAGCCGCACTTGCGAGGCCATCTGTCATCGCTGCGGAGCCAGTTCAGCCCGCGTCCACGGCCGTTACCGGCGGACACTGATGGATGCCCCGATGTCCGGCCGGACCGTGACCATCAGGCTGCAGGTGCGCCGATTCCGCTGCGAGAACGTCGCCTGTCCGCAGGCCACGTTCAGCGAGCAGATCCCCGAAGTGACTCACCGCCACGCGCGCCGAACCGTCCTGGCCGGAACCATGCTGGCCCAGATCGCCCTGGTCCTGGCCGGCCGAGCAGGGGCCCGCCTCGCCAGCGGCCTCGGGCTGCCCGTCGAGCGGGACACGCTGGTGCGCATCGTTCGACGGCTGCCCGACCCGGCTCTGCCCGAAAAGGGTTTACGCATCTTGGGAGTAGACGACTTCGCGCTGCGCCGAGGGCACAACTACGGCACTGTCCTGATCGACCTCGACACGCGTCGCCCGCTCGATCTTCTCGCCGGCCGGGACTCTGAGACGCTCACCACCTGGTTACGCGAACACGGCAACGACGTTCAGGTGGTCTGTCGCGACCGTGCTGGTGCATTTGCCCAGGCCACGCGGGATGCGATCCCCGATGCAGTACAGGTGGCTGACCGGTGGCACCTTTGGCACAACCTCGCCGGTCACGTCGAGAAGGCAGTCAAACGGCTGCGCAGTTCCTGGAAAAACATTTCAGAAGAACACGTTCCAAATGATCAGGGCGTTGACGAGCCCGAGGCATGCCCAACAGGGCCCGGCGAGCCACCAACGCTCAAGGTCGTCGAAGCAGGCCCCGTGACCGGTCTCGATGCGCGCCATCACGACCGGTGGCACGTCGTGCATGACCTGCTGGAACAGAAGCTCTCGATTCGGGAGATCATGCGTCGCACCGCCCTGTCCCGGGGCACGGTCAGGGCGTTCGCGCGAGCTGCCCGGCCCGAGGATCTGTATCGCGGTCACCGAGCCGGCGGTGGACGAGAACTCGACCAGCACCGTGAGTTCCTCCTCCAGCAATGGACTTCGGGCATCACGAATGCCACCGTTCTCCTGGGCCAGCTCCGCGCGCGAGGCTACCGAGGGCAAGGCAGTGCCCTGCGCAAGTATCTCCAGCCCTGGCGCATCGAGACACCGTCCGCCAGGCCGGCCCGCAAACCATTGACCGTGCGCGAGCTGACTCGGCAGCTGTGCACTCGCCCCGAAGACCTCGGCGCCGACGAAAAGGTCGTCCTGAATTATCTCTTGGAGAACTGCCTACCGCTGGCCCAACTGGCCCAGCACGTCAGCGGCTTCGCCGAGATGATGACCAGACGCACCGGCGACCGCGATCTGAACGCCTGGCTCGCGAAGGTGAACGCGGCCACCGATCAGCCCGAACTGAAGTCCTTCGCCCGTGGCCTGCTCACCGACTACGACGCCGTGCGCGCAGGACTGTCTCTGCCCTACTCCAGCGGACCGGTCGAAGGTCACAACACCCGCATCAAGATGATCAAGCGCAAGCTCTACGGACGAGCCAACCTCGACCTGCTCCGCAAAATGGTCCTGTTAGCACCATGATCACCAAACGTGCGCCAGAGCCACTTTTCAGGAAGCTGCGACAATCTCCTCGGGCCGGGTGAGACCTGGCTCATGAGGGCGGCTCGCCGTGGTTCGCCTCGATGGCAGCCAACGAGGTTCAGTTGGTTCGGAGCCAGACCGCTCGCACGGCCGCGCGAGCGAGCCATTCGTCGTTCGACGTCATCCGGATCTCCCACTGTCCCTGGGTACCGGACGGGTGCGACGCCCATGAACCCGGCCCAGGGATCGCTGTGCACGGTCGCGAGCAACGACCACAGAGGGTTTGCCAATATCTTGCGTCACTGTCGTCACTGCCGTGACGGGCACGCGTCACGCGAGCAATCTCGTCGCGGTCGGCAGCCCTCCCCTTCTACAGTGGCCGTGAACGTCTCGCCCTGATCGTGTGGAGAAGATGATGGTCTGGCAGACCGAACGGCCGGTGACCGAGTTGGTGGGTGCGGCCGGGGAGCTCTGGGCCGCCGAGCCCGCCGTGAATACGATGCTGCTGAGCCTCACTGGCGGCAGCGCACCTCACACCGGCGGTTGGTGGCGGGCCCCGGACGGATCGGTCGCCGGGAGCTATCTACATTCGACGATCGGCATGCTGCTGCTGGGGTCCATGCCGCCGAGGTCCGCGAGCGTGCTGGCCGAGAGGCTGGCTGGCGACCGGAAACCGCTCTCCGCCCGGGGCGTTCAGGGGCCTCGGGCGCTGGTTGAGGAGTTCGTGGCGGTCTGGGAAGCCCGCACCGGCGCCCGCGCCGCCGCTACCATGGACCAAGCCCTGCACCGCCTCGGCACCCTCATCGGTCCCGAGCCGGGCCCGGAGGGGTGGGCCCGCACCGCCGGTCCCGGTGACCGGGACCGGCTGCTCGGCTGGTTCACCGCCTTCGGCGAGGAGACCGGCGCGATCGTCGATCTGCCTGCCGCCGTCGACGCCCGCCTTGCCACCGGCTTGCTGACGATCTGGGAGCACCAGGGTCGGCCGGTCTCCCTGGCCGGCAGTACGGTGCCGGCTCGCGGGAGCTCACGGATCACCTCGGTCTACACACCACCGCCCCTGCGCGGCAACAGTTTCGCTGCCGGGGCGGTGAGCGCGAGCGTGCGTCAGGCGCAGGCACAGGGGGCCGACAGCGTCGTGCTGTTCACCGACATGGCTAACCCGACCAGCAACGCCCTGTACCGCCGCCTCGGGTTCGAGCGCATCACCGACTTCCGACAGGTGCTGTACGCGACCACCTGATCCCGCCGAACCCGGCGGCATGTTCTGCCCGGTGA
The DNA here is from genome assembly GCF_021129305.1 of Kineosporia babensis. GTDB lineage: Bacteria > Actinomycetota > Actinomycetes > Actinomycetales > Kineosporiaceae > Kineosporia > Kineosporia babensis. The sequence continues at coordinate 188,435 of NZ_JAJOMB010000018.1, forward strand.
GATCGCCGCTGCTCCGTACCTGAGCGAGAACACCCTGAAGGCCCACGTCTCCCGGATCCTGATCAAGCTCGAGGGCCGGGACCGCGTGCAGGTCGCCCTGCCCGGGTCCCGGCCGCACGCGAGGCGATCAGCCGGATCGGCCCAGGATCACCAGCTGAGCATCAGGTCGCTCAAACCGAAAGATCCTGACTTTGATGGGAATCCGATCCGTACCGACCGCGCGTTCTTGAGATCGACTCCGGTGAAGGATCTCAGCGGGACCCGGACCTGGTTGAGCAGGAAGTGCGGGGATAGGTCCTCCTGCCCGGGCGGGACCTTCTTTACCATGCGCGGGAAGTCGAGAGCGGCGGTGTCGGGGGTGACGGTCTTGCTGCGGCCCTGGGTGTCGGTCAGGGTGATGGTGAGCTTGCCGTTCTTGTTCGGCGGGTTGCGCTGGTCGGAGAAGTCCAGAGCGGCCCGGAGTTGGACGGCGGAGTACTTGCTGAAGTCGCGGTGGCGGCGGGGGACGGCGTTGGTGAGGGAGGCGTTGGCCTGTTTCCAGGCGGTCTTGGCCAGTGGAAGGTCTCCGTCGATGTGGTGGGGAGCGGAACTGGTGGGCACCTTGCGGGTGTTGCTGAGGCACGGTGTGCTGTCCTTGGTCAGCGGCGCCTTCTTTGAGCAGATCCGCAGCTGCGAAAGCTTTTTCCGGGTTACCGCGCCGCCGAGATCGTTGGTGCGCAGTTGCTTGGCGGAGTCGAGTCGATTGATGACGAGTCGGTCCTGGGCGCCGGGGATCCGGGTCACCTGGACGACGTCCCCGGCCGGTTTCGTCTCGCCGTTCCACACCGGGGCCAGACGCTGTTCGCCGGCCAGGTGCAGGCGGAAGAACGAGTTGACGTAGGCGGTGGCGTAGCGCCGTTGCTGGGTCTCGGTCAGGCGCCCCTGGGCTCCGGCCTTGCAGATGCTGTTCTGAGGGCCGTGCCGGGCGTCGTCGTAGCCGCCGATCCAGTCGGCGCTGGGGGACCAGGCGGTGTTGAAGAAGTTGTGGTTGGCGCCGGTGATGGCGACAGTGTACTTCGGGCTCGGGTCTTCGGGCTTGGCGTAGCGGCTGCGATCCACCAGCGAGATAGCGGTGTGCTGGTAGGTGTCGCCGTCACAGGTTGCCTCGACCACGCCCAGAGCGGCGTCGGTGATCACCTGCTTGCCGTGCGGGGCGGCGGCCAGCGGGAGTACGGCCTTCACCGTGAAGCCGGTCTTCTGCTTCTTGTAGGTCATGAACCGCGCGACGCCACCGCCACCGCGTGAGTGCCCCATCAGGCCGACCCGCTGCGGGTCGATGGCGCCGACCAGTGACTGCCCGAAAGGCGCAGCACCGGTGGTGTTCCACCTGGCGAACTCCTCGAGGTGCCGCTCGATCAGGCGGGCCCGGTTGAGCATGCCCATGTCCTCGAAGTCGGCGTCGGCCCGGTAGACGCCGTTGGCGCTGATCGAGGCCACCACGAAGCCGTGGCTGGCCAGGTTCTCGGCGAGATAGTCGTAACCACGATGGCTGGGTACCGGTTTCAGGCCGTCCTGGCACGGCCAGTCCATGGAGGCGTTCTCCTTGCCGGGCCCCTCCCAGCAGGTGATCTGGATTCCGTGCAGGAGCAGCACGAACGGGAGCTTGCGGCCGGCCGCCTGAGCCGGCCGATGGACCACTCCGCGCAGCTCCACCGGGGCCTTCACTCCAGGTAGCTTCGCGGCGTCGTCGCCGAAGTCGTACTCCTGCGTGGTGATCTTCTCGGGGCCCTTGGCGACGAGGTCGGCCATCGTGGTTGCGGCGGGCTGGCGCGGGGCCTCGGCTGCCTGGGTGACACTGCTGCTGAGGGCCAGTGCGGTGAGGGTTGTCCCGACCGCGAGGACCGAGGCCAGGGCAGTGTGTTTCTTGCGGATCTTCATCGGACGGGGTTCCGTTCGCTGAGCTCGGCAATGCGGTACTCGGTCGAGTCGTCCGAGGTGTGTGCGACGACGCGCACGGTGTCGGCTTCACCGGCTTCCGGGCCGGGCCACCAGGCACTCCACCAGCCGTCGGCAACGGTGGCCTGCACGGTGCGGCCGTCGGCGAGCACCAGGTCGACATGTGTCACCTGATCGGTGACCGAGCCCACGACGTGGGAGTACTCGGTGTCTCCGGAACCGGTGGAGCTGCGGGTCTCCACCGCCACGAGCCCGTTCGCTGGAGTCGTGGGGGTACCGGGCAGCACCTGGGAGGCGTAGGTCTTGCTGTCCTCGACGCTCATGCATTCCAGAGCCTGCGAACCTTGCCAGACGATCAGCGAGACCGCAATACCGCGCTTCTCGCCCAGCACGATGTCGCCGGCCGACACCGTGGCCGACGCCGCCCCATGAGCGGAGACACAGTTCTGGGCCGCGGGCAGGAGCTCCTGCGGACTGACCGAGGTGGGTGTGGGCGTCCAGGCGGCGAACGCCTTCTCCGCCGCGCTGGGCACCAGAGTCGGCACCACGACGACACCAGCAGCGGCGACGGCGAGCGCCGCCATCCCGATCGCCAGTGGGCGGCGGGTGACCGGCCGGCTGGTGCGCGCGGTCCCGGTGATGATCCGGTCGAGGGCGAGTTCGGAGCGTCGTCGCTCGGACGGGTCGATCACCCGGTCGCGGACCGGGTCCAGAACGCCGAGTTGTTCCAGGTCGTGCATGTCGGGCTCCATCAGATGTGGTCCTTCAGAGAAGAAGTGACGGCGGAGTCGCCCAGGGCGGTGCGCAGGCGCTGCCGGGCCCGGGTCAGGCGCATGGCGAAGGTGGAGCGGCGGCAGTTCAGAACCTGAGCCGCCTGATCGGCGGTGAGGCCGTCGAACGCGACCAGGGCCAGCACCTCCCGATCGGCGGCACTCAGCGACCGGAAAGCCCGGGCCAGGTCCACCCGATCGGCGGTTGCTCCGGCCTCGTCCGGCCCGGCCTCGCTCCAGTGGTAGGCCAGGCGTACGTCCAGGGCCCGGCGCCGTAGCCAGGACCGGGATTGGTTGGCCATCGTGTTGCGGGCTACCGCGAACAGCCAGGCCCGGGCCGCACCCGGTTCGGTGGGGACGTCGTCCAGGCGCCGCCAGGCGGTCAGGAACACGGTTGAGACCACGTCGGGCGCCTCGCTGGCCGGTACCCGACGCTCGGTGAAGCGAAGCAGATCGTCGAAGGCGTCGGCGTGCAGTGCTCGCAACCGTTGCTCCCTGAGCTCGGGGCTGTCGCGGCCGCGGTTCATCGTCATGCCCCTTGGATGTCCGGCACTCGTAGCTCTGTCACATCTGAATTTCGGACGCGGTGAACAGCCATCTTGAGCGGTCCGCCCCGCCGGGAGCCGTTGACCATGGCATCAGTGGCCAGCGCTGGGCCTGAGGTGGGGCTGTCGTAGGAGGAGCCCAGGTGGCTGATCAGCTCTTGGTCCACCTGTGATCCGGTGCGGTCCAGCGGTGGCCAAGGGCGTGATTCTGTGTCGGAAGGGACGGCCTCTGGCAACCTCTATCGAAATAGTAGAGAATGCTGGTCATGGTCGAGTTCTCGGGCGAAGTGGGTGCGTGATGAATCTGCGGCGACGTCGTTCGCGTCGAGAGGTGCGGGTGCAGGTGTTCGAGCACGTGGGACAGGACGAGGACATCCTGCGGTTCGGATCCGGGAACATCATGCGTGCCGTGACCACGAACGTGTCGAGGCGTGCTGGGCTCGGCACGGAGTTGGCTCAGGAGGCTCTGGACTCGCTCGATGCGCTGGACGATCTGAGGGCCTGGCACGTGGGTCGCGGGCGGTAGGCGTCCTTCGTCAGTCTTCGAACGAAAACGAAAGGACGGGTCCGAAGTAGTTTCGAACCCGTCCCTCGATGCTGCGGTGCTCACCAGTCGTGCAGGGTCCCGTCGTGCAGGCGGTTCATCGGCAGGTAAGCCTGCTGGTAGGGGTGCGCTGCGGCCAGTTCCTCGTCCAGTTCCACGCCCAGGCCGGGAGCCGAGCCCGGGTGCAGGTAGCCGTCGTCGAAAACGTAGCTGTGCCGGAAGACCTCGTTGGTCAGCGCGGTGTGCCCGGAGTACTCCTGGATGCCGAAGTTGTGGATGGCCAGGTCAAGGTGGATCGCGGCGGCCATGCCGACGGGGGAGATGTCCTCAGGGCCGTGGATGGCGCTCTTGATCTGCCGGCCCGCGGCATAGGTGAGGAGCTTGTGCATCGGGGTGACCCCGCCGAAGTGGGTGACCGCGGAGCGGACGTAGTCGATGAGGCGCTCGTCGATCAGCGTCTGGTAGTCGAAGACGGTGTTGAACACCTCGCCGATCGCCAGCGGCACCGTCGTGTGCTGGCGCACCAGCCGAAGCCCCTGCTGGTCCTCGGCCGGCGTGCAGTCCTCCAGCCAGAACAGGTCGTAGGGCTCGATCGTCTTGCCCAGGCGGGCGGCCTGTTGCGGGGTGAGCCGGTGGTGGGCGTCGTGCAGTAGCGGCAGGTCGGGGCCGAACTCGTGTCGTACCGCCTCCAGCACCTTGGGCAGGTGGCGCAGGTAGGCGCCGGTGTCCCAGTCCTCGACCACGGGCCGCACTCGCGCGTCGATGCGCTGACCGTCCACCGTCTCGGCGATCGCCGTACCGGAGTGGACGCCGTAAACGGTCTCCAGGCCAGGAATCCCGGTCTGGACCCGAACGCTCTTGTACCCCTCGGCGAGCCGGGCCCGCACCGAGTCGAGCAGTTCCGGGATGTCGCGGCCGTTCGCGTGCCCGTAGGTGCGCACCCGCTCACGGGACGCGCCGCCGAGCAGCTGGTAGAGCGGCTGCCCGCAGACCTTGGCCTTGATGTCCCAGAGCGCGACGTCCACGGCAGCAATGGCGGCCATGGTGACCGGGCCACGACGCCAGTAGGCGCCCCGGTAGAGGGTCTGCCAGGTGTCCTCGATGCGGTGCGGGTCGAGGCCAATCAGCAACGGCACGACGTGGTCGCGCAGGTAGGACACGACCGCCAGCTCGCGTCCGTTGAGGGTTGCGTCGCCGAGGCCGGTGAACCCCTCGTCCGTGGTGATCTTCAGGGTGACGAAGTTGCGACCCGGACTGGTCACGATGACCTGTGCGTCAACAATTTTCATAGGAGGAGGCCCCTTTCAGCCCTTGGTGGCACCGGCGGTCAGGCCGGCGACGAGATATTTCTGGCCGAAGACGGCAGCGAGCAGGACCGGCACCGTCATCAGCGTGGCCGCGGCCATCAGCCCACCCCAGTCGGTGGAGGCGTAGGAGATGAAGTTGAACAGCGTCACCGGCATGGTTTTGGTGTTCTCGTCCGAGAGAATCAGAGCGAACATGAAGTTGTTCCAGCTGAAGATGAAGGCCAGCAGGCTCGCGGTGGCGGTTCCGGGGGCGGCCAGCGGGAGTGCGATCCGGCGGAACGCACCGAACGCGCTCAGCCCGTCCACCCGTCCGGCCTCCTCCAGTTCGATCGGCAGCCCTTCGAAGAATCCGATCATGATCCAGAGGATCAGCGGGACCGAGACGAACATGTGGCTGAGCACCAGCACCGTGTACGAGCCGACCAGCCCGAGCTGGGCGAACAGGTAGTACCAGGGCACCAGCAGTGAGATGGCCGGAACGATCCGCGCCACGAGTACCAGCGAGCCGGTGGAGTGCATCCGGAAACGGCCGACCGCCCACGCCGCCGGGACCGCGATCAGTGCTGACAGTACGGTCGAGATCAGCCCGACCAGCGCCGAGTTGCCCAGCGAGCGGGCAATTTCCCCGTCAGCCAGCACGTTGCGGAAGTTCTCCAGCGTGGGGGAGAAGATCAGGCCCACGCTCGGGTCGGTGACCTGCACGTTGGTCTTGAACGCAGCGGCGATCATCCAGACCACCGGCATCGCGATGATCAGGCAGACCACGGTGATGGCCAGCGCTCGCAGCGCGGTCCAGAGCGAGCGGTTCATACGGATGCCTCCCGGGAACGGCGTCGCAGCAGTACGACGACCCCGACGATGAAGAGGGTGAAGAGCACCAGCACGGCGGCGGCCAGGCCGTACTCCTGGTAGTCGAAGGTGAGCCCGTAGGCGTACACGTTCAGGGTCTCGACCTCGAAGTCGGAGCCGCCGCCGGCACCCTTGGTCGCGTACAGGATGTCGAATGTCTTCAGTGCGTCGACCGCGCGCAGGACCAGTGCGGTCATGAGCGTGGTCCACAGGCCGGGCAGGATCACGTAGCGGAACCGCTGCCAGGCGTTCGCGCCGTCCACCTGTGCTGCCTCTTCCGGGTCTTCCGGCAGGGTGCTCAGTCCGGCGAGCAGCAGCAGGGCCATCATCGGGGTCCACTGCCAGACGTCGATCAGCATCAGGACCGGTAGCGACTGGCTGACCGAGCCCAGGAACTCCTGCGGCGGGATGCCGACGGAGCCGAGCAGATGGTTGGCGATGCCGTTGGTGGGGTCGAGGATCAGCAGCCACAGGATGCCGATCGCCACCGGAGTGGCCAGCAGCGGCACCATCAGGATGGTCCGGACCACCCGCATTCCCCGGAACGGCTTACGCATCAGCATGGCGATGGCCAGACCGAGGATGGTTTCGATGACCACCGCACCGACCGTGAAGTAGACGGTTCGCCACACTGCCGGCCAGAAGCGTCTTCCATCTCCGAGGGCGTCGAGATAGTTCTGCCCGGCGTTGTAGCCCTTGCCCGCGTTCACCGCGCCGAACGCGTCGGTGAGCGAGAGGTTGAGGGTGAACAGCAACGGGAAGACGATCATCAGCCCGACGAAACCGAGGGCCGGGGCGAGCATCAGCCAGCGCAGTCGCCGGTTGGACCTGTCGAAGCCGGACATCAGAACTCCTGCTGACGGTTGTCGCGGACCAGGAAGTCGGCGAACTCGGCGTGCGCCTCGGCAGCGACCGGCGCCACGTCCTGGCCGATGATCCCGGCCACCAGGGGCCGCCCGACGATGTCGCGGGCCCGGCCCACCTGGATCACTTCCGGTCGGTCGTGCCCGATCCCGTTCTCCGCGTTGATCCGCATCGCCTCGGCCAGGTCGGCCGGGAAGGCGGTGAGCGTGGACGGGTCCTCCCAGGCCGAGGAGCGGGCGCCGGGGATGCCCGCTGCCTGCAGTTCGGTGACCATCTGCGGGCCGGAAACCCACTGGATGAACTGCCAGGCCTCGTCTTTCAGCATCGAGAACTGGTTGATCCCGACGCTCCACGAGGGGATGTTGTGCGGCTTGGAGCCGGCCGGACCAGCCGGGAACGGTGCGAAACCGACCTGCTCCTGCACCGTGGAGATGGCGGGGTCGAGGAAGTTGGAGTAGATCGCGTCCGCGTCGATGTAGAAGGCGGCCTTGCCCTGAGCGAAGATCGGCATGGCCTGCTCCAGGCTCATGTTCGTCGCGCCGGGCGGGCCGGCCCGGTCGAGCAGTTCGCCGTAGAACCGGTAGGCGGCCACCGCCTCGGGCGAGCCGATCCCCGAGCCGCCGTCAGCGGTGGTGAAATCCCCGCCGAACGAGTACAGGAAACTCGACCACTGGGTGACCGCACCGCTGCGCTGACCTCGACCGACGTAGCCGAACCGGTCGGCGGTGGTGAGCCGGAAGGCCTCCTCACGCAGCGCGTCCAGGGTGGCCGGGGGACCGTCGACCAAGTCCTTGCGGTAGTAGAGGGCAGGGCGCTCCGTGACAACAGGGACGCTCAGAACCTTGTCCCGCGTGATCGAGCGCTGCCGCGGCGCGTCCTGGAAATCTGCCCAGTCGAACTCCTGATCAGCGACCAGGTCGCTCAGATCGGTGAGCCAGCCGTTGCGGGCGAAGAGCAGTTGCTCCTGAAGGGCCCGGACCATCATCACGTCGATGTCGTTGGCCGACGCGTTCAGTTTCACGTTGTAGCTGCTGGAGAGCTGGTCCGCGGTGAGCAGCTGCATGCTGACCCGTCGGCCGATCGAGTCCTCGAACTCCGGCAGCCGCTTCTGCACCGCTTGAGACCAGACATGGTTGATCGCGGAAATCCTCAGGGGCGTGTTCCGCCCCGGTGTGCTGCTGCCTCCGCAGGCAGCCAGGGCCGCCGCGCCCGCCCCGGCGGCCAGTAACCGCCCGAACGCGCGCCTGTTCAGGTGTGTGCCAGACATCGTCGTCCTCGCCATCGAACCAAGAAGCCATTCCTGGTCCAACTGGTACTACCAGTTGGACCAGTTGGAAGGTAGCAATCGTCCGGCGACCACACAAGACGTTCGCTCAGACCTGCTTGAGCAACTGGTCGAGGTGACGGGTGGCCATCACGTCCAGGCTCACGTCCAGGTCCGCGCCGTAGGTGCGCAGACCCAGCGCCAGATGCTCATGCATGTGGGAGCGGGCCTTGGGGGCGTCATGATGGATGATCGCGTCGAGGATCTCGGCGTGGTGCGGCACCCCCGGCTCGGCGATGGCCGGATCCGAGTTCGACCTCAGCATCATCTCGAACATCGGACCACCGATCGACGACAGCATCACCCGGAGCACCGGGTTGCCGCTGGCTGCCGCCAGGGCCTCGTGAAAGGTCAGGTCGGCGCGGGCTTTCGCGGCTGCGTCCGGGGCGTCGAGCACTCGCTGATGGGCCTGGGTGATCACCGCGATCTCCGCTGCCCCCGCGCGCTGGGCCGCCAGGCCGGCGATCTCCACCTCGATCGGGATCCGCGCCTCGATCAGCTGCCGCACGGTGGGCCGCTCGGTGCCGAAGGGGGACCGGGTGCCCCGCGCCGTCACGAACGACCCGCGGCCCGGCTGCACGTCGATCAGATCCTGCGCCTCGAGCCGGCGCAGCACCTCGCGGACCACGTTACGGCTGGCTCCGAAGCGCTGGGCCAGTTCCCGTTCGCTGGGCAGCTTCGTGTCGGCGGCCAGGGTGCCCTCGCGGATGTCGTTCTCCAACTGCCGGGCGATCCGTTCGGTCAGGAGACCACGCACGGCCGGGCGGAAGGAATCGTCGGAGGACATGCCCTGAAGGATACGGAACAGACCGGATACTCCTCGAAGGTGACCGACATTCTCGCAGCCCGACAGCCCCTGAGCCGTATCTCGCCTGAGAGAGTGTTGGGTAACTGTTGGTAGCGATATGTGATATTTGTGGTTTTCGCATGTCCTGCCGGTGATTGCGGTAGATGTTCGTATGGATCTGCGGGATGTCCGCGTGTTCGTGTAAGCCCGCGTATGACGCGTCCTTGACGGATGGGCAGTGGGCGGTGATCGAGCCGTTGCTGCCGGTTCGGGATCCGCGGCGGGGTGGGCGGCCACTGGGGTACGCGCGTCGCTTGGTGGTGGACTCGATCTTGTATGTGCTGGGGTCGGGATGCTCGTGGCGGCGTATGCCGCACGATCTGGCGCCCTGGAACGTGGCCTACCGGTGGTTCAGTACCTGGACTGAGCAAGGGGTTTGGGGATCGAATCCATGACACGTTGCGGGATCGGGTTCGGGAGCGGGTTGGACGCGATCGCCAGCCCTCTGCGGCGGTCCTGGATTCGCAGTCGGTGAAGTCGGCCGAGGCTGGGGAGGCGATCGGCTATGACGCGGGCAAACGGGTCCGTGGACGTAAACGACATGTGCTGATTGACACCTGTGGGCTGTTGTTGAAGGCGGTGGTGCACACGGCGTCGCTGCAGGACCGGCACGGCGCCAAGCGGGTTCTGGCCAATATCCATGCCGTGTTTCCGTTGCTCGGGTTGGTCTGGGCCGACGGTGTATGCGTCAACAGCGTCGATTCCAGCCTGATCGGCTGGGCACAGCGGAGTGAGCGGATCGAGATCGTCGCTGTCCCCTCGTAATGCAGACGTGAAAGGGTTTCAGGTGCTGTCCCGACGGTGGGTGGCGGAACGAACCCTCGGCTGGCCGGGACGGTGCAGACGCTTGGCGCGCGACTATGAATGTGAGGCCGCTCACGCCGAATCCATGATCAAGGTGGCCATGATTCGTTTGATGGCAGCCCGTCTGGCCGGCGAGGACATCGATCCCCACGGTCCGATCGAGACCGAAGCAGCCCGACGCCTCGCCGACGACCTCGACAACGAGTAGCTGATCAATTACCCAAAACGCTCTCAGAGGTGGGATGCCTCCAACTCTCCGTCGCGGGCCAGGCCGGGAAACGCCAGATGGTTGAGGTCGAGGTATTCCTCCACCAGCGCGTCGAGGCTGCCCGTCGGATGCAACGCGGCTCGAAGGTAGCCGAACCAGAAGGCGTCTCCGCGTAGTTGGTCGAGGAGCAGGGGCCGGGACGAGGGGCCGATCCCGGCCAGGATCGGCCGAACGCGCCGGGCGATGGGCTGGAACACCGATGACCCGAGCAGGCGGTCGGGGAGGCGGTCCAGGGCGCGGACCCTGGCCCTCCGGCGGACCCTGGCCCGCCGGAGGGCGCTCAGCAGATCCGTCGTTGTCCGGTGAGATAGCTCGACGTCTTGGTTGACTGAGTCGATGATCTGCTGATCCGTGGGTGACGAGCCGTCTCGGAGAATCTGTCTCCGTCGGCGGAGGCCCAACCGGTACCCCCGACGAATCATGACGCGAATCTGCTGCCCCCGCTCACGAGCTCCGGCACTGAGCGCCGAATCACCCGAGTCCGTTGACCCACCCCGAAGACCGCTCAGGTAGGGCGCGTAGCCGGTGGCCCGGCGAACCTCCTCAAGGAAGTCGGTTGTGTTCCGGTGCGCCCGGGAGAGGACGGTCGCGGTCCCGCCGGGGCCGTGGAAGGTGACTTGGGTGAGCGCGTCCGCGAGCAGGTAGAGGATGCTGATCTCCTGGTTTCTCTCCACGCTCGCCGAATATCCAAGGTATCCGTAGGAACTGGCGATGGTTTGCCGCTGGGTGTTGTCCGGGGTGAAGAGATTGTGCAGCGGGATGCTCGCCGGGATCCGGGCCGCGTCGATGGTCAGTGTCGCACCGTACTCCTCGGCGAACGACTGGCCGTGGTTGCTGACCAGCGGCTGCTGGCGCCCCACTACGGTGGCCGCGATCCGGCGTTGCTGGTAGCCGCTGCCCCAGAACTGGTTAAGTACGAGTTGCTGATCCAGGGTGAGCGGCTGAGCAGAACTAACGCCCCTTCGGCCCGCTGGAGGGGCCGCGGTCAACCCGTACCGCTCCGCCCAGCCCGGTCCCCGGCTGGCGGCCTGGAAACGAGGATATCGGCCGATATGGAGCTGGGTGTTCAGTAAGTCCATGAACTGTGCGAAGTTGACCTCCCGGGATAGGTACCGTGGAATGAATCCGCCGCCCACCTGCACGTATTCGTTCACTTCGCGGGGGTGAGCCACCCTGGTCGGGTCGACCCACGACCAGACCCGGCGGGGCAGACCGGTCGCCGGCCCCATCCGGAACCCGGTGACCTGGCCCAGATGCGGCCAGGGGCTGCGCCGAATGACGGAGCCCGCTCGCCCCGGCGGCTTCTCCCGTGTGGGAATCCCCCGGAGCGCGAGCTGAGCGCGCACATCCGCTTCGCGCTCGGCGGGGTCGTGGGCGTGACCGACGATCGTTCGCCCGGTCGAGGGCGAGCCCGGTTGAAGGATATGGGCCAGTTCGTGAGCCAGCAGCTCGCGCCCGCCGGTGGTGTGTGGTTGGTAGGTGCCGCTGGCGAAGTACAGATCGTGTCCGTAGGCGAAGGCCGAGGCCTGCAAGTGCCGGGCCAGGCCGGCCGCTTCCGGATCGGCGTGAACGCGCACTTGCGAGAGGTCGGCGTCGAAACCGGTCTCCAGGGTGCTGGCCAGGACCGGGGGCAGCGGCGCGCCGGTTCCCCGGCGGCGCATGAGTGTGTTCTCGATCGCGGGGGAGACCGGGCGCCCGCCCCAGCCGTCGTCACCGGAAGCCCGGAAGTAGGCGCTGGCCCCGGGGCCGCTCAGGATCGCGGGGATCGGGGTCGAGGGCCCCGCGGTCATCGCCGGCCCGGCGGCCGGCGCGGGGGTGCGGGCGACCGACCGCCGCTGATGCTGCTTCACCGCTCACGCTCCCGTCCCTGGGTTCCGGTGAAGGGATCGACAGGTCGGGCGGTCGGATCAAGCGCTATCAGCAAACCTCGTGAACAGAGTGGTTACATGCCGACAGGACAGGGGCGGAACGGGCTGGGAATCCCGGTGACGAACGCACGCAGAGCGATCAGGTGATCACCACGGACGCGCACCAGGACGACATCCTTCCCGCGCTCGGCCCGGACCTTCCGGATCGGCCGGGCGACCTGATCGGGGACCGATATCTTCTGTCCCAGATCGTCGGAACCGGCGGTACGGGCACGGTCTGGAGCGCCGAGGACACCGTGCTGCGCCGGCCGGTTGCGCTCAAGGCCTACCACGGCGGTTCCCACGCCGAGGCCGAGGCGGCGGCCGTGTCCGCCATTGATCACCCGGGCGGCGTCACGCCCGTCCGCGGTCGCCGCTCAGGGGCAGATCTACACCCATGCCGGCCCGAAGCCGTTCATCACGCCCCACGCTCTGACCAAAGATGAAATCGAGCGGACGACAGAGGAATTCGTCTCGTCCGCCGCTCATGCGATCGAGGCCGGATTCGACGGAGTCGAGTTCCACGGGGCCAACGGCTACCTGATCCAGCAGTTCCTGTCCTCCAACGCCAACCGGCGTAAGGACGAGTGGGGCGGCACCGTCGAGGGCCGGATTCGTTTCGCCGTGGAAGTGACCCGCGCGGTCACCGCCAAGATCGGCGGCGCCAGGGTGGGGTTGCGCTCTCTCCCGGGAGCGTCCTGCACGATATCGCCGAAGAAGACCAGGATCTGCTCTACAAGTCCCTCCTGGCCGGCCTTTCCGGGTTGGACCTGGCCTACCTGCACATCATGGAAGCCTCTGGTCAGCGCGAACTCACGAACGTCCTGCGTTCGCAGTGGCCGGGCCCGCTCATCCTCAATCCGAACACCTACCCTGACCCGACCGGCCCGCAAGCCCTGGCCTTGATCGAGGACGGCACCGCCGACCTGATCTCGTACGGGGCCATGTTCCTGGCCAACCCGGACCTGCCCGCCCGCCTGCAGTCTGGTGGCCCGTTCAACGCCCCTGACCGCCAGACCTTTTTCGGTCGAGGCCACGCGGGCTACACCGATTACCCCGCCCTGAAACCTCAGGCGTCCTGACCAGGGCAATCGTTCGTCGTGAAGCGGAAGTCCGACCAGACCGGATCGTCCGCCAGAGCTTCCACCGTAGGCTCAGATCGCTCCCGCACGGCCACCCCTACACCTGCGCCCCTGACCGGAGTCCCGCTCGCGGCACCGGGTGTGGCTGTGAAGGTGCTGCTGACTCGAACAACGTCAATGTCCAGACCCAGCACCGCCTTACCGCCGCTCAACGGATCCAGCTCCTGCCGCAACCGATCAACAATGGACGCTTCGTCCCCGCCTTCCGGGGGAAGGTTCCGGGCGGCCTGTTCGACCAGCTCGCTGAGATACCGCGGAAGATCCGCCATCGCCGGCTCGGATCTGGCCTCGGCCACCGTCACCGGGTCCAGCACCGTGCACGTGAAGTCCGCCTGCACGATCAGGGCCCGCCGATCGATCGCCCGCGACAGACGGGCCATCACCGTCAACGGAACCCCCTTGGCCATGTTGACCTCCGTCACCGCCTGAACGACGGCATCCGCAGGCAGTCCGTCCACCAGCACATGCCGACCGTCGCCAAGTCGGGCCACCAGGGCCCGACCGCCTAGAGCCTGCGCGTTGACCGGGCCGTTCAGTTCGCCGTGGGCAACGATCGGATACTGCTCCAGCACGCGGCCCCTCCCTCTCTCGTCAGCAGTCACGGTTTCACCGAGACGGAACGGGATTCAGCCAGCATGGGAGGCCTCGGCGCGAGCGAAGTGCAGTGCGAGTGCGACGTTCGAGACCGGACTGCAAGGTGGTGAGGCGGGGCGCGGCCTAACGATCGGCATGAATGTTCCCTCGCGGCAGCGTCGGCATCACCGACGAGTCGACGACCTACAGCCCAGTCATCCCGTGAACCCGCAGCCCGGGATCGACCACGGAGTCGTTGCCCACCCCAGCACGGCAGGCACCCGCGGGATGGTTGATCGAGATTGCCAAGGCCCGTATGGCCTTTTCGAGTAACGAATCATCGGTTGCGCTGGGCAGGGTCGGTTCGCCGGTGACCGCGCGGAAGACCGGGCTCTCACCCAGCGTGAGCGTCGCGCGCAGGCCGTCGAGCAGGGTCCGGCGGTCGTTCTCACTGTCCAGGTAGCGCATGTCCACGATCGGGTCCTGTGCAGCGTCGGCTGACTGGAGCCGCACGGTTCCCCGGCTTTCCGGGGTCAGCAGCGTGACCAGGCAGACCATGCCGACCAGCAGCGAGCTGACCAGGTCCAGGCCGCAGCTGGCGCGGTAACTGCCAGCTCGAGCAGGCCCCGGTCCGGCCCGGCAGCGGGTTCTCGGGATTTGCTCGGGTGGCGTGAACGCGGCCTACCTGGCCGGGCTGGTCGGCTCGGGCGGGCTGGTGGTGACCATAGACATCGACGGGGACGTGACCGCCCGCGCCCGCCGCTGCCTGGCCGCCGCCGGCTACGACCAGGTCCGGGTCGTCACCGGCGATGCCCCGTTCGGCGCGCCCGCGTTCGCCCCGTGCGATGGCATCCTGGTCACCGTCGAGACCACGGACGCCCCCGCCGCCTGGTGGGACCAGCCGAGCGCCGCCAGCGGATCGTGGCCCGATCCGCTGGCGGGGTCAGCGCCGCAGCGTCACCCTCGAACGCCCGGAACCTGATGTCCTGATCGCCGACGGCATTTCCCAGGCCGGGGTTGTCGCGATGCAGGGCGCCGGCGAGCACCGGGAAGGTCCCGCTCATCCTGCACGATGCCACTGGTCGGCGGGTGTCGCTGTGCCTGGACGACGCCTGCGCGCCGTCGCCGAGGCCCTGGGCTGCTCCCTGAGGACGCGGCCTTCGGTCTGGGAGACCGGCGTGGTCCTGCCCCAGGCCCGAAGATTCGAGCTCCTGGACCTGTGGCTGACCGCCCTGCTCGACGTCGCTGTCCTAACCGGCCACCCGGGCGCGCACGAGACCGAATTCATCCCGAAGCCATCGGCCCCGGGCCCGCTGCCGGTACGCACCGGTGGCCCAGCGGTACGCGCGACCCGCAATCGCCTATCGGCCGGTCAGTGACCTCCCGGACGCCACGATCACGCTCGCTTGGCCCCAAGACGCACGATCGGCGCCGTTGGCCGCCTTCATCCGAACGGCGACGTCCGTCGCTTCACTGCCCCATCAGTTCATGCCGTCGACAGAGGTCGCCAGAGCCTCATCGCACGCCCGAGGAACAGCTGAGATCCTGATACCAAACTTCCATCCGCAGCAGCACGACGACTGTTCCCGGGCTGTTGTACGGGAGGCCACTGCTCCGGTGGTCACAGCCATGATGGCCGCAGGCGGAGTCGTGGCCGTTGGCTGGACCATCGCGTGACGAGACCTGGCCAAGGCCCGCACTGCTGATCGATGGTGGGTGCAGACCCTCTTCGAGAGCCCTGCGATTGAGTCCGCGCCACGGTCAACAGGCGTCAAGCGCGATACGCGCCTCCACCGGTACGGGTTCTGCGGGAGCCAGGAGGAGTCCTTCATTAGGAAGTTTCTGGGAAGGACTCGCAGCTGTTTGAATTCGGAAAATCCGATAGGATGACGATATAATCGTTTTCATGGCGGGCGTAGGCGGCAGTTTGATGACGATGGTTCCTGGTCGATCGAGCGTGCGACAGCAACATTTGTTCCCCGAAGTGGGTACAATAGTTGCCATGTCGGAGTCGGCGACTGCGCGGCTCGGGGCCCTGGCTGAGAGGCGCTGGGGGCTGGTTACCACGGCGCAGGCGGAAAGTGTGGGGGTGACGCGAAAGCAGCTCTCGCGCATGGCGTCGGTGGGAGTCCTTGAGCGTGTTGCCCAAGGTGTCTACCGAATGGCTGGGGCGCCTACGGCTCGGCACGAGGCGATCTACGCATCTTGGCTGGCCCTTGGCGGCGCCACCGCGCCAAAAACCGAGGCCAGTGTGGCTGCCGTGGTCGCGGCCGGTACGACGGCAACTGTCGTTCACGCTGTCGGAGACTTCGTCCCGAACGGTTTCGACTTCATCGTTCCCCGGCGCAAAGGCACCCGACTTGCGGGAGTGCGACTCCGCGTCCGTTCTTTGGCCGCCGATGAGGTCATTCCGGTCGATGGTCTACCAACATTGACTGTCGAGCGGACCATCGCTGATCTGCTCGATCTGGACACTGACTTTTCGCTGGTGGCCGATGCAGTACGCGAGGCGGTGCGCTCCGACAAACTTGTTGCACCGGATCGTTTGGTGGAACATCTCTCTGTCGCGGCAGCGCGGCCAAAGGTCCTAGCCCGAGAGCTGGTTCACGACCTGTTCGAGATCGCTGGTGCATGGCCCGAAGGATGGCATCGTGGCTGAAGGTGGCCGTGACTCCGGCGGCTATAGGGACTGGCGGTCTCTGGAGTTGGCGATCAAGGAGGCCGCGAAGAAGGCTGCCCGCGAGGCGGGGCCACGTGTCAGCGCCGCCAGCGTGGACGCACAGATTCGGCAGGCACGTTTCGACCGCTTCCTGTCACGGGTCTTCGCCGAAGGAGAGCAGTCGGAATGGCTGCTCAAGGGCGGCATGAGCATGCTTGCCCGGGTTCCGCGCTCACGGACCACCAAGGATATGGATCTGGCCGCGCAGTATGCGACCGATCTCGCGGCCGCCGAGCGGGCGTTGCTCGCATTGGTCGCTGTCGACCTCGACGATCACCTGACTTTCCGGCTGATACGTTCCGCCCCCACCGGCCTCGGTGACAATCAGCCGGGGGTGGCGACGCGGCGCTATCTCTTCGCTTGCTTCGACACCGACTACGACACCCACATCGACACAGTTACCGTCGACGTGGTGGTCGGCCCGCCGCCGGTCGGTACCCCGGAAATCGTAGAGCCGGCCAACCGTCTGCACCTCCGGCGCCCACTTGTCACGCGCGCCTACCGCCTCTACCCAGTGGCTGACCAGATCGCTGACAAGGTCTGTGCAACAGTCGATACGAAATACCCCGGTGGCAAGCGAAGTAGCAGAGTCAAGGACCTTGTCGATCTCGTCGTGCTCGCTCACACTCAGCGTGTTGAACTGGCCGAGACCTACAAGCTGAACGCCGGGCCGAGATCGACACCCTCAACTTCGGCGCGGGTGTATGTGTTTCCGTGATCGACAGCAGCGTCCTCGATGAACTGGGTCTCGATCCGACGCTCGGCTGAGGTGTCCGGTGTGCTCGCGGCTTTCGCCTTGGCCCGGTCATAGTCCTCGGCACTGATGACGGTCTCTGCATCCACAGCCTCGGCGGCCGCAGGGGTCGGCGCCAACGGCACCAGGACCAGCGAGGCCAAACCGACCCCGATTGCCAGTGCGCCCCGGCCAATGCTTGCGCGCATCGTGTCACCTTCGGTAGTTGCTGTCGCTCAGGCAGTTTCGTTGCTGAAGCCACCAGGGAACTCCTAGTGAATCTTGCGAGCTCACGTTCGCACGCAGGGGGCATACAGGAGATTCTCAGGATTGGCGGTTCGTTCGACCGGACCCATAGTGGTTATGCAAAGTATCCAAGCATGACCGCTTCGACGGACGTCGTGGCTGCCACGTGACCTGTTCGCGCCCTGTCGCGTACTGGAATCGAAAATCGCTGAAAATGGATCCGGGACTCGGCCATCCGTCGCACGGCTGCGTTGTGTCGGGAAGATCCCGGGGTGTTGATGGCGCTCGACGGAAGTGACTCTGGCCCAAATTCCGTGATCGGGCCACTCTCAGTTGCGCAGAAGGATTCGCCGTCGGAGTAGCTCGAAGCTGGCGCGGCCGTACATCTGCCTCTTGATCATCTTCACGCGGTTGATGTTTCCCTCGACCGCCCCAGAGCTGTAGGACAGGCTCAGGCCAGCGGTGACGGCGGCGAGGTCTCTGCGAAGCCCGTTGGCAAAGCTTCGCAGTTCAGGTGCAGCGTCTTGCTCGACATCGTGGAGCCAGCCGGTGAGGTGTTCTCCGCGGCGATGGACCAGCATGACGGCGAAGCGGCGAACAAACTCGCCGGTGCTATCGAGTTCCGGACTCCTCTCGTAAATCCCTTGCAAATAGTCCTTCTCGGCCTGTTTAAGGTTCTCAGGTTTACTCGTGATCCAGGAAGTGACCTGGCGAGGGCTGGCCGGCCGGGGTTTGTCGGGCAGGGTCTGCGCGGTGAGCCGGGCGTCCTGGAGGTATCGGCGTGTGGTCTTGACGCTGCCTCGGTAGCCCTGCGCGGCAATCTCTTGGTGCAGGACGGACGCGGTCCTGGCGCCATCGTTCCAGCGCTTGTTCAGGTACGGCTTGAAATCGTCGAGGATGCTGCGGCGTTCGGACCGGTAGCCGATGAGGTTCTCGATGTCGTTGCGGGCGAAACGGCGTACGGTCCTGCGGTCCAGACCAAGTTCACGGCTGATCGCCGAGATCGTCCAGCCCTTCTGGACGAGGTCCTGAATGACCCTATGGTGTTCCCGCTGGCGCGTTTCCAGGCGGCCGGCGGTTGAGGGTGCAGGGCCGTGGGCTGGGTCGGACTGCAACTCGGCCTGGCGGTGCGATGCGGGCTCAGGCTCGGGTTCAGCAAGAGAGGCTCGATAGCGGATGACGATCCGCTCGACTGCCTGCACCAGATTCCTGTATAGATGCCAGCGATCGGCAACCTGCGTCGCATCAGGCAACGCGGTGGTGACGGCATCTGCGTAGGCGCCGGCTCGATCGCGGCAGATCACGGTGACCTGAGGATGCTGCATCAGCCAGGCAGAAAGCGTCTCTGAGGTGCGATCCGAGAGAACGTCGATCGGCCGGTGCGTGCTCATATCGACGATGATCGTTCCGTACGTGTGCCCACGACGGAAGGCAAAGTCATCAATCCCGATCACCGTGGGATGCGCAGACGCTGGCGTCGGAACTTCCCGCAGCAGTCGTAGCATG
>NZ_JAJOMB010000019.1 GCF_021129305.1 Kineosporia babensis
GACGACGACGTGGTGCCACTGGTACCCGGACTTGGTTCCGTAGGCTGCCTTGAACTTGGCGAACGTGCTGTAGCCGCCACGAACGGTGTAGGCCATGCCAGCACGGATGGTGGTTCCTGCGAACGCTCTGATGGCTGCGGGGGCGAGTGCGCGTGCTGCGGCACCGAGTGCGATGCCGATCAGGGGCAGCGGGTCGGAGACGACCGGGAAGGCGGCGTCGCTGACGTCGACATGCTGAACCACGATCGATCCGTCGACGCTGTAGTGCGTCGGGAGTTCGTTGCCGTTGGCATCCACTGACCAGGGGGAGGTGAAGCTGGCCAGGATCGTCTGACCGTTGTCAGGTTCGAATGCAGCGGCGCCGCCGTTGCCTTCCTGGGTGGCTTCCAGGCCGGCTTCGTACTCGGCTTCATCGACGAGGGCCGGATCGGGGAGGATCTTGGAGAGTTCTGCTGGAGCCAGGGGTTCGGCGATGTCGGTTGCGGTCTTGATGTCCTGGACGACGACGAGGCCCCCCTCTGGGGTCACCTCGAGGGTGGCGCCTTGGGGGAGGCCCAGGTCGTAGGCATACTCGTGTTCCTGCGCGCTTCCGTACTCTGCGCCGGCGACGGTCATGATGCGAGCGGATTCCTCACCCACTGGCTGCAGGACGACGTCGAGCCCGTCCTGCTCGCCCTGAAGGAGCACGCCGCCGCTGTCGGTCGTCGAAGCCGTCGTGTCAGCGCCTATAGGCATTTGTACGGCGAGGTCGGTGTTACCGCCCAGCGGAAGTTGGACGGCTCTGTCCGCGGTGGTGACTTCGCCTGCCTCGGCAGTGGAACCCTTCTTGTTCACGTCGAACTCGACGGGGCCGGATTCTTGAAGCCCCAGTGTCTTAAGGGCATTCGAGGCTGCCTCGGCGCTTGTGACGGTCCGCTCGGCGGAGGCCTCGCTGGTCTTCGCCTGGGTCGGCTGAGCTGTGGTCAGGACCACTGCACACGTGGTGGCGAAAACCATTGCTCTGGCGATGGTCTTGTGCTTGAGGCGATGAAACATCATCGTCTCCTGGATAGCTTGGGCATGCGACAGTGCGCGGCCTGAAGGATCTTTGAAGATCAATACGGCGCAGGAGAATCCAAGTCAATGGGCTCGATGTCGGGCAACCTGCGCTATGCCGACTGGGTGATGCTGTTACTGGCGGAGCATGAGCCAAATACCACCAAGGAGACGTTCTGTCCTAAAGCGACAGTCGGCGATTGCCCTATCAAACTTGTTGGAGGGATGAACGTTTCACATCGACTGGTGGCAGAAGCTGCCACCATCGAACTGGGATGCTGACAGCCTGACGCTGTCGGGCGGACTCTGCGGAATGAAGGGTGCGGCCTGACCGGCCGTTCAAGCGGCTTCCTATCAGGTGAATGTGCTCGTGAGAAGTGACAGGGTGTGGCGCCCGGAGAGTCGGTCTTTCGCCTGCGCCATGCCTCGGCGGCACTGAAGGCACGCTGGGATTGCTTCGAGTGGTTCACCTACCTCGCCCCGATGAACGTCCGCTCGGGTTCCAGCAGCACCAAGGTCTGGAAGGATGGCGCGATGCCGAGTCCACGCGCACGTGTCATCGTCGACAACGACTTCTCGGGAGATCCGGACGACCTGTTCCAGCTCGCACACCATCTGCTCTCGCCGTCGGTGGAGATTCCCTTCGTCATCGGTTCCCACCTGGCGCCCGGCGACGGTTTCGACAGCTCGGCCGTGCAGGCCGAGAATGCCGTACACAAGGTGCAGGAACTGGCCGACGTGATGGGCCGCAAGGTGAGAACCGTTGCCGGGTCGAACACCGGACTCAAGGATCCGCTGACGCCGATCGTTTCGGACGCGGCGACAGCGATCATCGAGGAGGCCATGCGGGAGGACACCGACCTGCCGCTGTACGTGGCGCTGGGCGGCGGCCTGACCGAGCTGGCCAGTGCGCTGCTGCTGGAACCGGCGATCGCCGGGCGGCTGACCGCGGTCTGGATCGGAGGACCCGAGCACGAAGGCCTGGCTGTGCCGCCGCCCGGGGGCAGCCCGGTCGAGTACAACCTGAACATCGACGTGCACGCGGGCCGGAGCGTGTTCAACCACTCGGCCGTGCCGATCTGGCAGGTCCCGCGCGACGCCTACCGGCAATGCCTGGTCTCCACGGCTGAGCTCGAGGTGCGGGTCAGGCCCATGGGTGCGCTGGGGTCCTACCTGGCGGGCACGCTCGATGGGGTGAGGACGATCGTGGCGGGCTGGGGCGGGGACCTCGGGGAGACCTATGTGCTGGGCGACAGCCCGTTGGTGCTGCTGACGGCCCTGCAGTCGGGTTTCGAACCCGACCCCTCCTCGAGTTCGTACGTCAGCAGACCGACACCATTCCTGATGGAAGACGGCTCCTACCAGGCCAATCCAGAAGGGCGGCCGATGCGGGTGTACACCGGTATCGACAATCGGCTGATGTTCGAGGACCTCTACGCGAAACTGCTTCTGTTCGCCCAGGCTTCGTAACCGGCGGACCGGTGTGGTGCGGGCCTGCGCACCACACCGGCCACCCTCACTGCTTCAGGCGGTGGAGCGCCCGGCGTCCCAGGCCGCCCAGAGGCTCGCGTATCGGCCGGCGGCGCTGACCAGGTGGTTGTGGGGGCCGGACTCCACCAGCTGCCCGTCTTCCAGCACCACGATCTGGTCGGCAGCTCGCGCCTGGGAGAGTCTGTGGGCCACGACCAACGCGGCCCGTCCCCGGATCACCTCGGCTGCGGCCTGGTCCAGGGCGGTGGTGTCGGCGGCGTCGGCTTCGGCGGTGGCTTCGTCGAGGACGACCAGGGCGGGATCAGCGAGGAGGATGCGGGCGAGGGCAAGGTGCTGGGCCTGGGCGGCGGTGATCGGTTCTCCGCCGTCACCGACCAGGGTGTCCAAGCCGTCCGGCAGGTCGGCGAGCAACGCCTGTGCGTTGACTCGGTTCAATGCGTGAAGGATCTGCTGGTCGTCGGCTGGTGAGCCCAGAGTGAGGTTTTCGCGCAGAGTGCCGGCGAAGACGTGGGTTTCCTGGGTGACGGTGACGATCTGGTCGGAGTTCACGCCTCGGGCGAGGTGACCGGTGGAAGGCTCGTGTACACCGGCGACGAGGGCGGCCAGGGTGGACTTGCCGGAGCCGGTGGGGCCGACGACGGCGAGTACGGTGCCCGGTTCGATGCGGATGCTGACGTCCCGGAGCGCTGGACGCTCGGGTCGGTAGGCGAAGTCCACGTGGTCAAGTTCGACCAAAGCCTTGGACCGAGAATCACTTGCGCTTGCAGCTTCGGACGGATGATTCACCACCCCGATGATCCGGCCCAGGGAAGTCAGGGCTGACTGGAGTTCGTCCATCAGGAAGAGTAGTTCCTGGATCGGGACGACCGTGCGCAGGAACAGCAGTGCGGCGGCGGTGACCTCGCCGGTGGTGGTCTGGCCGGTCAGGGCCAGGCGTACGCCGATGCCGAGAATGGCCAGCAGGCCGATGGCCTCGGTGATGTTCAGGCGGCCGAACAGGCGATTTTGCACGATCCGGGTGCGCATGGCCCAGCGGGCCACCTGCCAGGAGGTGTGCTCGACCCGGGAGAGCTGGCGGCGTTCGAGGCGGTGCGCGGTAACGGTGGGCAGCTGGGTCAGGGTGCCGAGAACGTCCTGTCCGCGCGAGGATTGGGCGGCGCGCTCGGCGATGTAGACCGGCGGGGCGGCGCGTAGGTACCAGCGCACGGTGATCACGTACATCGGCACGGTGATCAGGAAGCCGCTGAGGAACCAGGGACTCAGAGCGGCCAGGCCGGCGGCGACCAGGGCCATGGTGAACACCGAGACGCTGAGCCGGGGCAGCACGTCGGGCAGCACACCGGAGATCTGCTCGATGTCGTCGGAGGCCCGGGTGACCACGTCGCCGGTGCCGGCCTGCTCGATCGTGGAACGCGGCAGATTCAGGGCGGATTCGACGTAGCGTTCGCGCAGTTCGGCGATCACGGTCTCGGCGAGCCGGGCCAGGGCGAGGGTGGCCACCCACTGCAACGCGCCGGCGAGCAGGGCGGTGGCGGCGATCAGGGCCACTTGCCACCAGAACGAACTAGGGACGCGGGTGCCCTGGCTCGCGCTCGCAGTGTCGACGAGGTTGCCGATCACCAGGGGGAACACCAGGGCCAGGGCGGCCTCGATCACGAACAGGGTGACGATCCCGGCCAGGGCGAGACGGCGCCCGGCCAGCAGTTGCCAGACCACCGAGGCGACGGTCCGGCCGTCGGCCACCGGCAGAGCGGGGCGAACCATCTCAGGCATGGTTCTTTCCTTCCGAGCTGTCGGTGATCACCCGGTCGGCGACGGCTCTGAGGGCCGGGGAGGAACTGAGGACGAGGGTGGTGCGGCCCGCTCGGTGCTCGCGCAGGGCGGTGGCGATGGCCTGTTCGGTGACGGCGTCGACGGAGGTGGTGGGTTCGTCCAGGACGAGGACCGCGGGTTCAGCAGCGATGGCGCGGGCCAGGGTAATGCGTTGCCGCTGGCCGCCGGACAGTTGCCAGCCGCCGTAGCCGGCCTGGGTGTCGTAGCCGTCGGGCAGTTCGTGGGCAGCGAGCGCGGCGACGGTCAAAGCGGTTCGGGCGTGGTCGATGTCGACGGGTTGGTCACCGGTGGCGCGGACGTTGTCCAGGACGCTGCCGGGTAGGAGTCCGGGTCGGTGCGGGGCGGTCAGCATGTCGTCGCGTTCGGTGGCGAGCTGGGTGAGGTGTGTGGCCAGGGCGGTGCGCTCGGCCGGGGGGAGATCGAAGACCAGCAGCCCGGGTGCGGTGGTGTAGCCGTGAACGAGGTCGCTGAACAGAGGGCCGGCAGCTTCGTTGTCGGGGCCTGAATCGTCCAGCTGAGAAGGGTGGCCGGGCTGAGTGGTGTCACCGGGCTGCTCCGGTTGAGGGGCCTGGTTGGGCTGGCTGGTGTGACCCACCCGGTCGGAGTTACGGGCCTGGTGAGACGGGCTGCCCTGGCCGGGCTGACTGGGCGGCTGAGGTTGACCGGGCTGGCCGGAAAGGCTGGACTGGCTGGGCTGCGGGTGCTGGTCAGCTTGGCCGATCGAAGATTCCGCTGGGCGGCCGGCCGGTGTGAGCAGGTCGAGCAGGCGCTCGCAGGAGGCCTGGGACATGGCCCAGATCGAGCCGAGGGCGCCGATCAGGGCGTCGAGCGGGGCGATCAGGCTGAGTGCGATCGCGGAGACGGTGACGACCTGGCCGATCGTGATGTGCCCGGTGAAGGCCAGGAGCGCGGCGGCGGAGGCGACCAGGGCGGCGAAGAGGTGTCCGATGGCTGCGCTGGCGCCGTCGAACGCTGCCTCGGCGGATCGGGCGGAGATGCTGGACTGCAGGGCTTTCTGGCTGACGGAGCGGTAGCGGTCGGCGGCGGTGTGCTGGGCGTGCAGGCCGCGGATGACTCGGTAGCCGGTGACCAGGTCGGCCGCGACTGCTGCGGCGTCGGCCAGCCCGGCCTGTTCGGTGCGGCTGCGTCGGCGCAGGGGGATCGCGGCCAGGTGCATCAGCCCGAGCACGACCGGCACGGCCAGGACCACGCCGATGCCGAGGGCCGGGTGGACCCAGAACAGGGTGATCGCGGCGACGGTCAGGCCGACCAGGTCGCCGGGTGGGTAGACCGCCACGTACACCGACTGGCAGGCCATCCGGGTGTCGGCGGTGACCAGGGACAGCAGTCGGCCGGGCGGGTTCGCCCGGTGGATCGAGGGTTGGTGCAGGACCTGGCCCAGCATGTACTGGCCCAGCTCGAACTGGGTGCGCTGGACGCCGTACCAGCCCAGGCGTCCGCCGAACCGGAAGCCCAGGTTCATCAGCACGTACAGGCCGATCAGGGCACCGGTCCAGGTGAAGAGTTCAGGCAGGATCGCACCGGCGCCGGAGCCCGCGGCGGCGGGGGCGATGACGGTGTCGATGAGTTTCCCGATGGCGATCGGCAGGAGCACGCTGGTGGTGTTGTACAGGATCCGGAATCCGGCCCCGGCCAGCGCGTACGGCCAGACCGAGGTGATGATGGCTCGGGTCAGCCGGGCCGCGGACCAGCCCACCTCGACCCGTAACCGGGGCCTTTCCGGTTCGGCCGGTGCCTCGAAGAGACCGAACCGGCCCACTGCGTCCTGTGTTCCAGCCGCGCCGGAAACTGTCGATGCCTGCAAGAGCCGGCCACCTCGTCCTCTGGTTCTCAGCTGTCACCGAGTTCGTAGTTGTGGTGGTCGAATCCGCCCACCCCGCGCTTCCAGTACCCGTCCACCACGATCTGGTCCTTGGTCAGCCCGAGCTCGCGGCGCAGGTAGCGGCGGATCGGCTTGAAGGCCTGGGTTTCTCCGGCGCCGAACACGAAAAGGCCGCTGGTGTCGGCCGGGGGTTGCCAGGCCCGCAACGCGGTCTCCAGCGCACTGGCGTGCCCCTCGCCCACGGGTGCGCTGTCGCGGTGCACCCAACGCAGGTCGATCGTTGCCACGCCGGTGAGCGGTTGCTGCTCACCCGCGTCCGCAATTTCGATCAGTGCCGTGACCTGGGTTCCCGCAGCGGCCTCTTCGATGATCCGGGCGATGGCGGGCAGCGCGGTCTCGTCGCCGATGGCCAGCATGTGCGGGCTGTCCTCGGGCAGTAGCCAGTTCGAGCTCGGCCCGTTGACCACGAGAGTGTCTCCAGGTTGCGCCTTTCCGGCCCAGCGGCCGGCTACGCCGTGCTCGTGCAGCACGAAGTCCAGTGCCAGTTCGCGGGTTTGAGGATCCCACGAACGGACGGTGTAGTCGCGGTGGATGGGTTCGCTGGTTCCGCCCTCGTTCACCCAGCCCTCAGGCGTCTCGCGGGGTGCGACCAGGTCACCGGTGATCGGGTGGGGGAAGAACACCCGCACGTGATCGGGGGAGTAGTTGACGAACGGGAAGCCGTCGGCCAGATCGTCACCGGTGAGCACGATCCGGCGGTACTTCGGGGTGATGTCGTGGTGGCGGACCACGCGCAGCTCCCGCCGCACGATCCGTTCGAGGTAGTTCAACTGGAGTTCGCCGGTGCGGTTGAGGCCGGTGAAGGTGGGCAGGTCGCGGTTGCTCATCGGGGGCTCTCCAGGCTTGCGGGGACAGACGGTTCGACCGGGCGCACCGCCACGGCGCGTGGGTCGAGCGGGATGACGGAGGGGGTTCCGGTGACCGGGTCGGGGGTGACCAGAGCCTTGAGCCCGAAGACGTTCTCGACGAGCTCGGCGTCGATCACGTCGTCCGGCGCGCCGGTGGTGACGATCTCGCCGCCCCGCATCACGATCAGGTGGTCGGCGTAGCGGGCGGCCTGGTTCAGGTCGTGCAGCACGGTGACCACGGTCTTGCCCTCGTCGTGGAACGTGCGCAGCAGCTCCATCAGCTCGTACTGGTGGGCGATGTCGAGGAAGGTGGTGGGCTCGTCCAGCAGCATCACCGGGGTGTCCTGGGCCAGCAGCATGGCCACCCACACGCGCTGGCGCTGACCGCCGGACAGCTCGTCCACCAGTTGCCCCGACAACTCGGTGAGCCGGGTGGCCTCCAGGGCGGCGGCCACGGCGGCCTCGTCGCTGGAACGCCATTGCTGGAACAGGTTCTGGTAGGGCGCGCGGCCGCGCGCGATCAGGTCGGCCACCCGGATGCCTTCCGGCGCCAGCGAGGTCTGCGGCAGCAGGCCGAGCTGGCGGGCCACCTCCTTGGCCTTGTAGGTGTGGATCGCCTTTCCGTCGAGCAGGACCTGCCCGGCGGTGGGCGTGAGCACCCGGGCCAGGGCCCGCAGCAGGGTGGACTTGCCGCAGCCGTTGGGCCCGATGATGGCGGTGAACGAGCCGTCCGGGATCGCCACCGACAGGTTCTGCGAGATGGTGCGCCGGTCGTAGCCGATGGTGGCGTCCTGGGCCACGAGGCGGGCTTGGGGTTTCAAGTCAGGGCTCCGTAACGTCCTCGGGTCTCCCGGATCAGGAGCCCGATCAGGTAACAGCCGCCCAGGCAGACGGTGATCAGGCCGACCGGAACCGGGCGATAGGCCTGGGCGATCAGCAGCGAGAGCAGGTGCGAACCGGTCAGCAGCACCGCGCCCATCCCGGCCGAGGCCAGCAGGCTCACCCCGGGCGAGCGGGTGAGCCGGCGGGCCAGTTGCGGGGCGGCCAGGGCGACGAAGGCGATCGGCCCGGCCGCGGCCGTGACCACCGCGACCGTGGCGACTCCGGCGACGATCAGCCCGAGTCGAGCGGGCCCCGGCCGGGTGCCCAGGGTGACCGCGGAGTCGTCCCCCAGTTCCAGGCGGCGCAGCGCGGGCGCGAGCAGCACCGCGGCCAGCACGATCACCGCAGCGACGGCCAGGGCCGGCACCATCGTCGGCCAGGCCACCCGGGTGATGGTTCCGGCGTTCCAGAACCCCACCGTCATCGCGTCCTCGATCTTGGCCCGGGTGATCAGGTAGGCGTTGACCGAGCCGAGCATCCAGGAGACCGCGATGCCCACGATGATCAGCCGGAAACCCTGCACCCCGCCGCGATAGGCCAGCAGGTACACCACGAACGCGGTGGCGATGCCGCCGACCAGCGCGGCGGTGGAGACCGACCAGGCCCCGGGCCCGAGGACCAGGATGGTGATCACGACGGCGGTGTAGGCGCCCGCGTCGAAGCCGATCACGTCGGGCGAGCCGAGCGGGTTGCGGGTGAGTGACTGGAAGATGGCTCCGCCGATGCCCAGCAGGGCGCCGAAGACCAGCGCGGCCAGGGAGATCGGCAGTCGCCATTCCAGCACGATGGTGCGGTGGAAGCGCTTGCCCCCGCCGGTCAGCGCGGCGAGCACTTCCTGCAGGGTGAGCGGGAAGTCGCCGAGCGGCAGCGACACCAGGGCCAGCCCGGTGGCCAGGGTGAACAGCACGCCCGAGACCACCAGCAGGCGCACGTTGAGGCGGGCGGAGAACCAGGGCAGGCGCAGGGGGGCTGTGCGGTAGCCGAAGTCGACGCTCACAGGCCACTCGCCGTCCTGCGCCGCACCAGCGCGATCAGGACCGGTGCCCCGATCACCGCGGTGACGATGCCGACCTCGACTTCGCCGGGCCGGGCGATCACCCGGCCCAGGACGTCGGCGGCGAGCACCAGGGCGGGGGCGGCCAGCGCTGAGTAGATCATGATCCAGCGCTGGTCGGGGCCGGTGAACCAGCGCACCACGTGCGGCACCATCAGCCCGACGAACCCGATGCCGCCGGTGAGTGCGGTGGCCCCGCCGGCCAGCAGGGTCACGGCGACGATGCCCAGCACCCGGGTGCGCTGCACCTTGGTACCCAGCGAGGCGGCCAGGTCGTCGCCGAGTGCGATCGAGTTCAGGGCGCCGGACAGGCCCAGGGCGATGAGCAGGCCGACCGCCAGGAAGGGGGCCACGGTGAGGGTGTCGTCCAGTTCGGTGCGGGCGATCGAGCCCAGGCCCCAGTTGCGCACGGCCCGGAAGGTTTCCTCGTCGATCAGCGTGAGGAACGTGGAGATGCCGTTGAGCACGGCGGTGAGGGCGACGCCGGCCAGCACGAGGGTGACCGGTGAGGCGGATCCGCGCCCGGCCGAGCCGATCAGGTAGACCAGCACGGTGGCCAGGGCGGCGCCGATGAACGCGAACCACAGGTAGCCGCCGACCGTGGCCGCGCTGAAGAAGCCGACGCCCAGGGTGACGGCGAACCCGGCCCCGGCCGTCACCCCGAGGATTCCCGGATCGGCCAAGGGGTTTCGGGTCATGGCCTGGATCAGGGCCCCGGCCACGCCGAACGCCGCGCCGACCAGGATGCCCAGCAGGGTGCGGGGCAGGCGGATGGTCCAGACCACGTGGGCGGCCTCACTGGCGTCGCGGTGCCCCAGCACCCGCCAGACCTCGCCCAGCGAAAGCGGATTCGCCCCGAACGCGGCGCTGAACAGAGCCGCCACGGCCAGGGTGGCCAGAATCAGCACCAACCCCAGCGCGCGGCGGCCCGGCAGTGACGACGGGGCCTGCAGCGCAGACCCCGTCGTGACAGCAGACATGCTGTGGCTCAGGAGAACTTGACGTCGGCGAGCCACTGGTCGGCCACGATCTCGACTCCCCAGGGCAGGCTCTCGGCGCTGGCCCCGGCTCGCAGCATCCAGGTGGGGTTGTCGTACTCCTTGCCCTCGGCGTCGACCAGCTTGGCCGGGTCGTCCTCGGTGGCGAGCGAGACGAGCCGGCCGTCCTTCACCGCGGGGATCGACTGGAACAGCGGCTTGGACTCGCGGTCCTCACGCCAGGCGGGCTCGCCGTACGTCATCACCAGCACGTCGGCGTCCAGCTTGGCCAGGTTCTCCTCGGAGACCACGTCGTCCTTGACGAAGTCCGCGGCCAGCGGGTTGGGGGCGAAGCCGAGGTCGGTCATGATGCCCTCGGCGATGCCGCCGGAGGCGGTGAAGTACGAAAGGCCGTACTCCGGGCCGTAGTCGTTGCCGATCGTGATGGTCTTACCGGCGAACTCCGGGTGCTCGGCGGCCACCGCGTCGATCGCCTGGTCGGCCTCGGCAACCGCCGCGTCGGCGGCCGCGCCCAGGTCGAGCGTGTCGCCGATCAGGGTCTGGGTGTCGCGCCAGGGGCTCTCGGCCTGCTCGGCGGTGTCCAGCACCGGGGCGATGTCGGAGAGCTTGTCGTAGTCGGCCTGCTCCCAGAGCGCACCGATCGCGATGATCAGGTCGGGGTCGCTGGCCGCGATGCCCTCGAAGTTGACCGGGTCGTTGCGGGTGGCCTTGTCGACCGTCTCGATCTTGGCCGCCCACTCGGCGTCGCGCCAGGCGTAGGTGTCCTCGGTGAGCGAGTACACCGGCGTGACGTCCAGGGCCTGCAGCGCATCCATGTTCGGGTTGAACCCGATCACGGCCACCCGTTCCGGGCGCTCCTCCAGCACCGTCTCGCCGGCCCAGGTGGTCAGCGTGAGCGGGTACTGGGTGCTGCCTTCGGCCGCGGGCAGCAGGCCGGTGCCCTCCTCGGCGACGGCGCCTTCGGCGTTGCTCTCGCTCTCGTCGTCGGACGAACCGCAGGCGGACAGCGCCAGCAGGGCCGTCATCGCGACGGCGGGGGCCAGCGCCCAGCGGCGGGACCTTGGGCTGATCATGGCTTCCTCTCGAATTCTGGGGACACACAAAAGGGTTCGGGAACCGCGCAGGTTCGGGGGCAGGCCGGGGTTCGAGGTGCGCACCGGATCCGGGCCACCCGTGACGTACGGATGCCCGAAGGCCAGTGCACCTGCCGACAGGTTAGGGCAGCCTAACCCATCAGGGGTGCACAGTTTCCGACAGGCATGGCACAGTTAGCGACAAGTCCTGGCCTCACGGCCGGTCCGGCGGCTGAGGTAGGCAGATGGCACAACGTACGTACGGCACCGAGGACACCTCCGCCCCCTGGCGGATCTGGATGCCTGCCATCTCGATCCCGGTCCAGACCGAAGACACCCTGCACGTCCTGCTCTGGCAGGTCTTCGGCGACACCGACCTGGTCGTGGCCGGCGAACCGCACGCCCTGCGCGCCGGCCAGGCCCTGTGGGTGCCGGTCGGCGCGCCGCACGAGTTCACCGTGCACCAGAACTCGGTGACCATGCCGCTCTTCTTCGACGCCGCAGCCACCGCCACCACACTCACCGAGCCGGCCGTGGTCACCGTGGACGCCGAACTGCGGGCCCTGCTGATGGCCTACAACGTGTCCTGGCACACCATCATCAAGCCCACCCCCAACCTGGCCCGCCAGATCCTGGCCCTGATCGAGGACAGCCCGGTGCTCTCCACCGGCCTGCCGATGCCCAGCAGCGAACCGGCCCGGGCGATCGCCGAAGCCCTGCGCTTCAATCCGGGCGACATCCGCGGCGTGGACGAGCTGGCCGAATCGGTGCACACCTCATCGCGCAGTGTGGAGCGGGCGTTCCAGGCCGAGACCGGGATGACGTTGCGGCAGTGGCGCATCCGCAACCGGATGGAGGCCGCGGCGATCCTGCTGCGCTCGCACGCCACCCCCGACGCGGTGGCCCACCGGGTGGGCTACACCAACGTCAACGCCTTCCGCCGGGTGTTCAAAGGGCACTTCGGCATCTCGCCCACCGAATACCTAGAGCGCTACGCCCAATGAGCCGGTGAACCGCCGCAACGCCTCGGCCCCCTGGCGGCTCACCTCGTACGGCGAGCGCTCGCGGTAGCCGGGGTTGAAGATCTCCAGCGACAGCGGGCCCTGGTAGCCGGACTTCAGCAGCGCGGCCACCGGGCCGGCCAGGTCGAACTCGCCCTCGCCGGGGAAACAGCGGTGATTGCGGCTCCACTGCTTCAGTTCCAATGAGAGACGCGGGGCGTCGGCCACCTGGAGGAAGCCGACTTCCGCTCCGGTCAGGTCACCGAGCGAGTCCTCGCCCCCGGCGTACTGATGAAAGGTGTCCACCACCAGGGAAAGAGCGGGGTGGTCGACAACCTGGACCACTTCCCGCGCCTGGGCCACCCGCGAGATGTGGGTACCCCAGGCCAGGGCCTCGAACATCACCGTCATGCCGTGCTCGGCCGCGGCGTCGGCCAGGCCGGCCAGTTGTGCCATGGTGACGTCGCGGCTGGCCAGGGCGTCCTCGTCGGTGTTGGAGACCACCAGGATCGCCCGGGCCCCGGCCCGGCTCATCACCTCGAGCTCGGCGTGAAAACGCTTCAGGACCTGCGGGTACTCCTCGTCGCTGACCGCCTCGGCGCGCCGGAAGGGCTGGTACAGGTCCACTCCCAGGCCCAGATCCGCGCAGCGCCGGGCGAACTCCTCGGGGGCCAGGCCGGAGCGGGCCAGGTCGTCGTCGAGCAGTTCCAGGCTGTCGAACCCGGCCGCCGCGATCGCCTCGATCTTGTCCTGAAGACTGCCGCCGATCGAGACGGTGGCCATGCAGATACGCATCTAACTCCCTCGCTCAGAAGTTAGGTAAGCCTATCTTTGGTTAGTCGGGTTCTGTCGAGGCCCGATCTGCGGCGATCGCCCGGACGTCCACCACGTCGATGCCGGCGGCGAGGGCAGCGCTGATGCCCTGGTCGCTGTCCTCGTAGACCACTGCCTCGTGCGCCGCCACCCCGAGCAGTCTCAGTGCGAGGAGATACCCCTCGGGATCGGGCTTCCCGCGCGTGATCTGGTCGCGGGTGACGATCACGTCGAACTGCAGCCCGAAGTGCTCGAGGGCGGCCTGGATGTTCGAGCGCTCGGATCCGGTTACCACCGCGAGCAGTCGTTCGGTGCGCAGCAGTTCGTGAACCGGTGCGACCGGAGCGATCTCGTGCACCCGAGCCTGAGCCAGCTCGTCCCGCACGGCCAGCACTTCCAGCGGATCCAGGGTGAGCCCGTGGGCCTCACCGGCCTTCTGCACCATGAGCCGGGCCGAGAAGCCCGAGTTCTCCTCGAACCACGCACTGGTGACCCGGACGCCCTGCTGCGCAAGGGCGTCCCTCATCACCGTGTAGTTGAAGTGGTGGTTGTCGAAGAGGGTTCCGTCCCAATCGAAGACGAGGGCCCGCACCGTGGCGGGTGGCTGCAGGTCCCGCTCGGTGCGGGCCACCGTCACGACCGGCATGTCAGAGCAGGCCCTTGGTCGAGGGGATGCCGGTTTCCTTCTCGTCCAGGGAGACCGCGTCGCGCAGGGCGCGGGCCACGGCCTTGTACTGCGACTCGACGATGTGGTGGGCGTTGCGCCCGCGCAGGGTGTCCACGTGCAGGGTCATCCGGGCGTTGTGGGCGAACGATTCCCAGATGTGCTCGATCAGCGTGGTGTCGAACTCGCCGATCATCGGGGCGATGTTCTCCGGCGCGGTGTAGACCAGGTAGGGACGGCCGGAGAGGTCCACCACGGCCCGGCTGAGGGACTCGTCCAGGGGCACCATCCGGTCGGCGTAGCGGCGCACGCCCCGCCGGTCGCCGAGGGCCTGGTCGAAGGCCTGGCCCAGGGCGATCGCGGTGTCCTCCATGGTGTGGTGGCCGTCGATCCACAGGTCGCCCTGCACCTTGATCTTCAGGTCGAACATGCCGTGCTTGCCCAGCTGGTGCAGCATGTGGTCGTAGAAGCCGATGCCGGTGCTGACCTCGACCGTGCCGGTGCCGTCGAGGTTCACCTCCAGCTCGATCGAGGTCTCCTTGGTGCTGCGGCTGATCCGGGCGGTGCGGGGCTCACTCATTGCGGTTGCTCCTGAAGGGCATTGAGGACGGTTGTGTGCAGGTGTCCGTTGGTGGCCAGGGCGCTGCCTCCGGTCGGGCCGGGGCGGCCGTGCACGCTGGTGAAGCAGCCGCCGGCCTCGGTGACGATCAGGGAGACGGCGGCCAGGTCGTACAGCGGCACCTCGGGTTCGGCGGCGATGTCCACCGCACCTTCGGCCACGAGCATGTAGGACCAGAAGTCGCCGAAGCCGCGCTGGCGCCAGGTGGTCTCGTGCAGGCCGAGGAACGCCTCGCGCAGGCCCAGGTCGTTCCAGCCGGGCAGGCTGGAGAAGGACAGCGAGGCTTCCTCCAGCCGGTCCACGGAACTCACGCGGATGCGGCGGCTTGCCGAACCGGTCCACGATGCCCACGCGCCTTCGCCGACGGCGGCCCACCAGCGTCGGTTCAGGGCGGGCGCCGAGACCACGGCGGCCTGGAGTTCGTCGCCGACCTGGAGGCTGATCAGGCTGGCCCACACGGGTACGCCCCGGACGTAGTTCTTCGTCCCGTCGATCGGGTCGATCACCCAAAGCCGTTCGCTGGAGCCGGTGTCGGCGTACTCCTCACCGTGCACGGCGTCATCCGGCCGGTGCTCGGCCAGCAGCTCGCGCACCCGGGTCTCCACGGCCCGGTCGATCTCGGTGACCGGAGTGCGGTCGGCCTTCTGCTCGACCCTCAGATCGGTCAGGAAGGCGGCCACGGTCAGCTCATCCGCGGCATCGGCGAGCAGCTGGCACAGCTCGAGGTCGTTCACATCAGATCCCGCACGGCCTTGAGGAAAAGATCGTTCTCGGTCGGCGTGCCCGTGGTGACCCGCAGATATCCCCGGACACCGACGTCCCTGATCAGCACTCCGGAGTCCAGCAGCTGCTGCCAGGCCTTTTCCGCTTGCGGGGCCTTGAACAGCACGAAGTTGGAGTCCGAGGGCACGACTTCGGTGCCCATCGCCTGCAGTTCGCTGATCAGCCGGTCGCGCTCCTGCTTGGTGGCCTCGACGTGCTGCAGCAGGGTGCGGCGGTGCTTCAGCGCGGCCCGGGCCACCGCCTGCGTCACGGAGGAGAGGTGGTAGGGCAGCCGCACGAGCTGCAGCGAGTCGATCACCCGGGGGTCGGCGGCGAGGTAGCCCAGCCGGGCGCCGGCGAAACCGAAGGCCTTGGACATGGTGCGGCTGACCACCAGCCGGGGCCGGCCTTCCAGCAGACGCAGGAACGAGGGGGAGCTGGAGAACTCGACGTACGCCTCGTCCAGCACCACCAGCCCGGTAGACGCGTCGTGCACGGCCAGCACGGTTTCCAGGTCGGTGCTCAGACCGGTCGGGTTGTTCGGGGTGCAGATGAACACCACGGCCGGATCATGCTGCCGTACCGCCTCAACGGCCTGGTGACGATCGAGGGTGAAGTCCGGGTTGCGCTGTACAGAAAGGTATTGCGAGCCGGTGGACTCGGCGATGGTGTGGTGCATCGAGTACGTCGGCTCGAAGCCCAGCACGGTCCGGCCGGGCCCGGCGTAGGCCTGCATCAGGTGCTGGATCACCTCGTTCGAGCCGTTCGCGGCCCAGACCTGCGTGCGGACGATCGGCACACCAGTTTGCTCGGTCAGGTACTGGGCCAGGTCCTGCCGTAGCTCCAGGGCATCGCGGTCGGGATAGCGGTTCAGGTCCAGCGCCGCGGCAGTGACGGCCGTGACGATTTCCTGCACCAGCTCCGGGGTGGGGCCATACGGGCTCTCGTTGGTGTTCAGCTTGACCGGGACGTCGAGCTGGGGCGCGCCGTACGGCGTCTTGCCCACCAGTTCGTCGCGGATCGGGGCCAGTTCGCTCACTGGGATTCCTCGTCAACTCGGATGCGGACGGCTTCGACGTGGGCGTGCAGGGCCTCGGACCCACCCAAAGCCTCTACGTGCGGGGCCACTTCGGCCAGCGCTGCGCGGTTGTAGGTGATCACCTGCATGCCCTTGAGGAAGCTCTGCACGGACAGGCCGCTGCTGTGCCGGGCCGTTCCGCCGGTGGGCAGTACGTGGTTGGAGCCAGCCAGGTAGTCACCCAGGCTGACCGGCGACCAGGGGCCGACGAAAATGGCACCGGCGTTGTGCACCCTGGCCGCGATCTCCTCGGCGTTGCGGGTGATGACCTCGAGGTGCTCGGCCGCCCAGGCGTCGACCACCTCCAGGCCCCGCTCGATGTCGTCCACCACCACGATCGCCGACTGCCCTTGCAGGGCCAGTTCGATGCGTTCGCGGTTGTGCGCCTGCTTGACCTGGACGGCGACCTCTTCGGCGGTGCGGTCGGCCAGTTCCAGGCTGTCGGTCACCAGCAGCGCGGCCGCCCGCGGGTCGTGCTCGGCCTGAGACAGCAGGTCGGCGGCGACGTGCCGGGGATCGGCCGAATCATCGGCCAGCACGGCGATCTCGGTCGGGCCGGCCTCGGAGTCGATCCCGATGATGCCCTTGAGCAGACGCTTGGCCGCGGCCACGTAGATGTTGCCCGGCCCGGTGACTAGGTCCACCGGCGCGCACTCCGCGGTGCCGTAGGCGAACACCGCCACCGCCTGCGCGCCACCCACCGCGTGCACCTCGTCCACACCCAGCAGCGCACACGCTGCCATCACCACCGGGTGCGGCAGACCGGTGTCCTTCTGCGGGGGAGAGGCCACGGCGAACGAGCCGACGCCGGCCACTTGAGCCGGCACCACGTTCATGACGACGCTGCTGGGGTAGGCGGTCAGGCCACCCGGCACGTACAGGCCGACCCGCTGCACCGGCACCCAGCGGTTGACAACCGTTGCGCCTGCTTGGAGTTCGACGGTTGTGTCGGTCCGGCGCTGGGCCTCGTGAACGATACGGGCCCGCCGGATCGCTTCGGTCAGCGCTGCACGGACGGCCGGGTCCAGGTCATCCAGCGCCTTCTGCAGGGTCTCCGCCGGCACCCGGGTGGCCGCAACGTCCACCCCGTCGATGCGAGCGGTGATCTCCCGTACCGCCACCGAACCTCGGATCCGCACGTCCTCACAGATCGGACGCACGGCTTCCAGGGCGGCCTCCACGCTCATCTCGGCGCGGGGCAGGACGTGAGGGTCGAACTCGGCGACACCCCGCAGGTCAATCCGGCGAATCAACTTTGGGCCTCCTGGTCGTTGATGGGTGCTCGTGGGGTGGTCAGCTCAGCTGAGGGGACCAGTGACGGACTGGGCGGCAACGGTGACTGCGCCCTCACTGACCAGGTGCACCACGTGCTCGATCTCAGGAGCCAGCCAGCGGTCGGCACCCGGGCCGGCAACGTGCTCGCGCAGCAGAGCGACCACAGCCGCCGTGGCCGGAGCCGGGGCGAGAGGCGCTCGCAGATCCAGCCCCCGCGCGGCCGCCATCACCTCGATCGAGAGCACCCGGGTCAGGGCGTCCACCGAGCGGCGCAGCTTGCGGGCGGCCGACCAGCCCATCGAGACGTGGTCCTCCTGCATCGCCGAGGACGGGATGCTGTCCACGCTGGCCGGGACCGCCAGCCGCTTCATCTCGCTGACCAGGGCGGCCTGCGTGTACTGGGCGATCATCAGACCGGAGTCCAGGCCCGGGTTGCCGGCCAGGAACGCGGGCAGACCGTTGGAACGGGCCGGGTCGAGCAGACGGTCGGTGCGGCGCTCGCTGATGCTGGCCAGGTCGGCGGTGGCGATGGCCAGGAAGTCGAGCACGTAGGCCACCGGGGCGCCGTGGAAGTTGCCGTTGCTCTCGATCCGGCCGTCCTCGAGCACCACCGGGTTGTCCACCGCGCTGGCCAGTTCCACCTCGGCGATCCGGGCGGCGTGGTCGATGGTGTCGCGGGCGGCGCCGGCCACCTGCGGGGCGCAGCGCAGCGAATAGGCGTCCTGGACCACCGTGCAGTCCTCGCCGCGGTGACTGGCGACCACGGCCGATCCGGCCAGCAGCTGCATCAGGTTCGCGGCCGAGGCCTGCTGACCGACGTGCGGACGCACCCGGTGCAGTTCCGGCGCGAACACCCGGTCGGTGCCCAGCAGCGCCTCCACACTCATCGCGGTGGAGATGTCGGCGACCGTGGCCAGGCGGCGCAGGTCGTGCAGGGCCAGGGCGAGCATCCCCAGCATGCCGTCGGTGCCGTTGATCAGCGCCAGGCCTTCCTTGGCGCTGAGCCGGATCTCACCGAGCCCGGCGTTCTCCAGCAACTCGCCGTCGGCGTTGCGGACCGGGCCCTCGCCGATCACGGCAAGGGCGCAGTGCGCCAGCGGGGCCAGATCTCCGGAGCAGCCGAGCGAGCCGTACTCGTGCACGACCGGGGTCAGGCGGGCGTTGAGCAGGGCGGCGTAGCGCTCGGCGATCTCGGTGCGCACGCCGGTGTGGCCGGTGGTGAAGGTCTGCAGGCGCAGCAGCATCAGCGCGCGCACCACCTCTTCCTCCACCTCGGGCCCGCTGCCGGCGGCGTGCGAGCGGATCAGGCTGAGCTGCAGCTCGTCGCGCGAGGCCACGTCAATCTTGCGGTTGGCCAGGGCGCCGAAGCCGGTGGAGACGCCGTAGATGGCGCGATCGGAGGCGGCGTGCTCGTCGACCACGGCGCGGGCGCCGCTCATCGCGTCGCGGGCGGCCGGGGAGATCACGACCTGGGCGTGGTGGCGGGCCACGGCCACGACCTCGTCGATACCCAGCGGCTTGTCCCCGACGGTGACCGACAGTGGCACCGAGGGGCCGGTCTCGGAACTCATGAGCACTCCTGAACGGGAAAGGTATGAACCTTTCCCACCATGCGCCATGGCGACCGGCAGGCGCAAGCCCGGGCGCCCGTCCCTTGTAAACTTCCCGTTTCAGCGAGCGCGCCGCAGGTAAAGAGTCCAGTTCAGGGCCGTTGTCAACAGTTGGCCGCTGGGAGCTCGAGCACGGACAAGGGTTGACGGTGGTGCCCTACGCACTTACGTTCCCGCAAACGTCCACACAATTTCGTGGGACCGGGGGAGCGACGCGGCAGGCCGGATCGACCAAGAGGACTTCGCTGATGAGTAACGACACCAGGGCTGTTGCCGTGCTGGGCAGCAGCGGCGGGAACCTGCGCAGCCACGGCGGTGACGACCCGGCCCGGCTGCTGAAGGACGTGCAGCGTCAGCTCCGGGCCGCCCAGCTGCAGCTGGCCGCGGTGCAGTTCGTGGCCTGCCAGGCCTCGATGGACAACGCTTCCGACGACAGCACCGCGCAGCTGTGGGCCCTGGTCGACGGCGAGCCTGCGGTGGTCGGCTCCGGCACCCTGGCCGAGATCAACACGCTGGCCCGGCAGGCCGACGCGGAACTGGCCGAGAAGGTCGGCGCGGGCGAGATCGACGGCCTGATCCTGATCAGCGCCGACCCGTCCGACACCAACAGCGCCACCGTGCAGGCCGCGATCGCTCAGCAACTGCCCGCCGCCGGTACCGGGGGCACCTCGATCGCCGGCGCGCAGCAGCTGGGGCTGAACCTGGTCGCTGCCTCGGGAACGACCGGCACCACCTCCACCACCCGCGCGGTCTCCTACGTGGCGGGCCTGGCCCGGCACTGGAAGATCAAGTACCAGCCGCTTCTCGGCGGCGACAGCTCGGGTGCGCCGAGCAGCGAGGGCCCGGCCTGGAAGCGGATCAGCATCCGCGGGATCATGGTCGGCTCGCTGCCCGCCTTCATCGCACTGGCCGTGCTTCTGGCGCTGAGCAAGATCCCCGGTCTGCAGAGCCTTTCCGAAGGTTTCGACCTGCTGATCGCGGGCCTGCCCGTGGTCGTGGCCGCGGTCGCCGCCCGCAAGATCTCCGGGCTGGACGAGGTCGGCCTGGTCGCCGGAGCCACCGCCGGCATCCTCGGCACCGAGGGCGGCATCCTCGGCGGTCTGGTCGGCGGCATCCTGGCCGGCCTGCTGGCCGCCCGCCTGATCGGCCTGACCCTGGCCTGGCGGTTCCCGGCCACCACGGCCAACATCGTCACCGGCGCCCTGTCCGGCCTGCTGCCCGGTCTGCTGGTGCACTACGCGCTGGCTCCGGTCACCAGTGCGGTCGGGGACGGCGTGAAGAGCGGCATCGAGGCCGCCCTGGACTTCTCGCCGTTGCTGGCCGGGGCCTTCGCCGGCGCGGTGATCTGGTTCGCGATCATCGGCGGCGTGTACCACTCGGTGATCCTGCCGCTGGTGCTGCTGGAGATGGGGCAGAAGGGCCACAGCTTCTTCGGCGCGGTCGACATGGTCGGCCTGGTCATGGTCAGCCTCGGCATCACCCTGGCCAACGTGGTCAAGCCCCGCACCAGCGGAGAGCGCGCCCTGGCCGGTTCCGGCGCCGGGGTCAACTTCTTCTTCGGCACCTTCGTCGAGGCCGCCTACCCGTTCATGTTCGGCGACAAGCGGATCTTTGCGGTGGCCGTCAGCTCCGCCACCCTCGGCGGTGCGCTGGTCGGAGCCTTCGGGGTCGAGGCGACCGCCTACCTGCCGGCGTTCTCGGCGCCGTTCGTGGCCACCAGCGCGGCCGGCATGGTGATCGCCATGCTCGCCGCCTGCGGCCTGGCCTTCGTCCTCACCCTGGCAATCAACCTGCACCACCTGCGCCGCACAGCCAAGGACCTCGTCGCGGCCTGAGCTCCCGCCACGGGGGATGATGGGTACGGACAAAAGGTCACGGGGGCAAGGAGAACGAATGAGTCGGCGACCGGGTGCGCGGGTCCCGCTGCACGAGCAGATGTACACGGTGATCCGCGCCCGGATCGAGACCCGGGAGTGGGGCAAGGGCCACCAGCTGCCCACCGAGTGGCAGCTGGCCGAGGAGTTCGGGGTCAGCCGGGGCACCACCCGGCAGGCGATCACCCGGCTGGTCAACGAGGGCCTGCTGGACCGCTCGGCCGGGCGGGGCACGTTCGTCAAGGGCGGTCGCCCGCTCGCCTACCGGGTGGGTGACCTGCTCGGCTTCGCGCACCGGATCACCGCCGGCGGGCGCATCCCCAGCTCTCGCCTGGTACGCACCGAGGTGGTGCAGCGCCACGAGATGTTCGGCTTCGCCGAGGGCGTGCGCAAGCTGCTGCTGATCGAGCGGGTGCGCCTGGCCGACGACGAACCCGTTGCCCTGGAACGCATCTACCTGCCCTGGCCGCGCTTCGCTGGCCTGGCCGACATGGACCTGGAGAAGGTCGGCGTGTACGACACCCTGGAGGCCGACTTCGGGGTGGAGATCGAGCTCGGCGACTTCGACCTGACCATCGCCGACCTGGACGCCGAGCAGGCCGGGCTGCTGAACGAGGCCCCGGACGCGGCGGTGTTCCTGATGCAGGGCTCGGTCACCGACCACCAGGCCAGCGTGATCGCCGGCGTGCAGTCGTACTACCGCCGCGACACCTTCTCGTTCCAGTTCGCGATGACCCGCCGTGAGCACGGCGGCCCGGCCCAGGAACCGCCGAACCCGGTGCTAGCCCTGCGTCCCGCCGGCAGCTGAGAACCGCTGCTCCAGCCCGGCGATCACCGCGGCCTGGGCCGGGTTCATCGTGTCGCGGTAGTAGACGTTGATCAGGGCCGCCCAGCTGTCGTCGATCCGGCCTTCCATCGGAGCGGTGAAGGCCAGCAC
This sequence comes from Kineosporia babensis, assembly GCF_021129305.1. GTDB lineage: Bacteria > Actinomycetota > Actinomycetes > Actinomycetales > Kineosporiaceae > Kineosporia > Kineosporia babensis. The sequence continues at coordinate 21,751 of NZ_JAJOMB010000019.1, forward strand.
CTCCGGCGAGCTGGAGAACGCGTACAGATCGTCGATCAGGGCGGCGACTCCCTCCTCGTCGCCCTCCTGCAGATGCACCAGGCGCTCGCTGAGTTCGGTCAGGCGCTGGTGCACCGACAGCTCGGAGAACCCCTCCATCAGCGTCCGGGTCAGGTCGCTGCCGGTCACCCGGTCCACGTGTGCCAAGTAGGCCACCTCGTCGCGGCTGGTGCGGGCCAACAGCGGAGAGGCCCCCACCAGCAGCGGCGCGTAGTGCAGCAGGTCGGCCGGCAGGTCCGGGGCGGTGCCGAAGGCCCGGGCCTGGGCGATCAGTGCTCGCTGGGCCTGCAGCTCGGCGATCCGGTTCTGCAGATCCTGGTCCACCTCGTCCAGCAGCTCGTCCTGGGACCGGTCCCCGGGAGCGGCGTCCAGCATCGCCGCCGCAGCCTCCAGCGAGATCCCGGCCGCCTGCAGGTTCTTCAGCCGCAGCACCCGGACCAGCTCGCGGACGGTGTACTCGCGGTAGCCGTTCGCGCTGCGCTCGGGCTCGGCCAGCACGCCGAGCTGGTGGTAGTGCCGCAACGCCCGCACACTCACCCCGGTCAGCCGGGCCAGCTCAGCGCTTCGCATGACTCCATCAAAAACTACGACGTAGCGTCGGGGTCAAGCGCCTTGACTCCGTCGCTGCGTCGTAGTTTCAGCTGAGCACATGCCACGCCTCGTGATCGCCTACCTCGGCTCCTTCTTCCTGTCCATGCTCGGCAACTCCGTCGCCGCGGTGGCCCTGCCCCTGGTCATGCTCCAGACCACCGGCAGCGCCCTGGACGCCGGCATCGTCGCCGCCGCCACCGCGGTCCCCGCCGTGCTGGCCGGCCTGTTCATGGGTTCACTGATCGACCGGATCAACCGCCGCACCTCCTCGGTGGTGACCGACCTGATCTCCGGGGCAGCGATCGCCGCCCTGCCTCTGGTGGCCCTGGCCACCGACCTCAGCCTGTTCTGGTTCGTCCTGTTCGGGGTGATCGGATCACTCGGCGACGTCCCCGGCCTGACCGCCCGCGAGGCCCTGTTGCCCGCGATCGCCCGGCACGGCGGGATGGATGCCGAGCGCCTGATCGGCCTGCGTGAGGGCATCGCGGCGATCTGCATCGTGATCGGCCCGGCCGCCGCCGGCGCCGCGTTCGTGGTGTTCGAGCCGATGACCGTGCTCTGGCTGGTGGCCGGCCTGGCCCTGGCCGCCGCGCTGACCACCCTGCTGATCCCGCACCACCTGACCGTGGTCGAGGAGACCACCACGGCCGGGTCCGGTCTGGCCGGGCTCAAGGCCGGTTGGAAGGTCCTGTTCGGCGAGCCCTTCCTGGTCGTCACCACCGGCCTGACCTTCGCCTCCGGTCTGGTCCTGGCCGCCCTGCAGGGCCTGGTGCTGCCGGTGCACTTCCTCAGTCTCGGTGAGGAGGGCCGTCTGGGCCTGGTGCTCACCTCGCTGGCGCTGGGCCTGCTGGTCGGCAGCGGCGTCTACGCGGTCGGGGCCCGGGCCCGATCCCGTCGCTTCTGGCTGGTCGGCGGGCTGAGCATCACCGTGATCGGGATGAGCGTGATCGCCACCCTCTCCAGCGTGGCCGTGGTGCTGGCCGGGGCGGTGGCGGTCGGTTTCGGCAGCGGCCTGTTCAGCAGCCTGGCCGGGGTGATGAGCCTGGAACGCATCCCGGACGACGTCCGCGGCCGGGTGATGGGGACCCAGAACGCCCTGATGACGCTGGCCCCCGGGCTGGGCATCCTGGGTGCTGCGGTGCTCACCGAGAAGCAGAGCGTGGGGACGGCTGCGGCGGCACTCGCTGTTGTGTGGGCGGTTGCTGCGGTCGGTACAGTGCTGGCCCCGGCCACCCGCTATCTCGAGGCGGGCGCAGATGAGACCAACACCCCGGAACCGGATCCGGTTCGGAACCCCTGAGGTTCCTGGCGGCTGGTGAGTTCCCTGGGGCATCCCGGATGAGAACCCTTTCATCCGGGTCTCATGATCGATTAAAGCGCCGTACCCAGTCTGTTCACCATGCAGAACAGGGTCATGCTCTACTCCCACGACACCCAAGGTCTGGGGCATGTGCGCCGGAACATCGAGATCGCCCGGGCGCTGGTGCGGGAAAGACCCACGACTGACGTCCTGATCGTCACCGGTGCTCCCGAGGCGGCGTACCTGCCCCGGCCCGAGCACACCGACCTGGTGGTGCTACCCCCGGTCAGCAAGAACCTCCAGGGCGAGTACACCGCCACCACCCTGGACGTGTCGCTGACCGAGATCCTGCATCTGCGAGGGTCCCTGGTCGCCGCCGCAGTCAGCGCCTTCCGCCCCGACCTGATCATCGTGGACAAGGAAGCCCGCGGGCTGCAGGGCGAACTGGACCAGGCCCTGGCGGTCGCCGCGCACACCATCGGCTTCGGCACCGGCCGCCGGACCCGGCTGGTGCTCGGCCTGCGCGACATCCTCGACACTGCCATGACGGTCCGCCGGGAATGGCAGAACCGCCGTACCGTGCCCACCCTGCGGGTCTCCTACGACGCCATCTGGGTCTACGGCGACCAGAGCGTGCACGACCCCCTGCACGAAATCGGCCTGCCCGCCGACCTGCTCGCCCGGGCCGAGTTCACCGGATACCTCTCCACCGGACGGCACCAGAGCCAGGCCGAACCCCCGGCCGAGAAGTTCGTGCTCGGCCTGGTCGGGGGAGGCCAGGACGGCCTGCGCCTGGCCGAGAACTTCGTCGAGACCCCGATGCCGAACGGGCATCAGGGGATTCTGGTCGCCGGGCCGTACATGCCGGCCGAGGCCCGGGAACGCCTGCAGGCCCGGGCCGAGCAGCGCCCGGACCTGACGGTGCTGGGCTTCGTGGCCGACCCGTCGGCGCTCGTCGCGGGGGCGAGCGCGGTGGTCACCATGGGCGGCTACAACAGCGTCTGCGAGGTCCTGGCCTCCGGCCGCCCCGGCCTGATCGTGCCCCGGGTCCGGCCCCGTCGTGAGCAGGCCATCCGCGCCGAGGCCATGGCCGCCCGCACCCACCTGGACGAACTGCGGCCGGACGACCTCAGCCCGGCGGCTCTCGGCAGCTGGCTCGCGAGCGTGGTCGAGCACGAGAACACCCGCCCGGACATCGACCTGGACGGCCTGCAGCGCATTCCCCGGCTGGCCGCCGACCTGCTCGCCGCCCCGGTGCCGAACAGCAAGGAGCTCGCCGATGTCATCGCCTGACCCGCAGCCCGGTCCTGTGCACGTTGGGTACGTGCTCAAGATGTACCCGCGTTTCAGTGAAACCTTCGTGCTGACCGAGATGCTCGCGATGGAACGCCTGGGCGCCCGGCTGTCGGTGTTCTCGCTGCGGATGCCGGTCGACGGCCGCTTCCACGAGTCCCTGGCCCAGCTGCAGGCACCGGTGACCTACCTGCCGCACCGGCTGAAGGCCTCCGAGATCTGGACCCTGCTCAAGCACCGCTCGCAGCGCCTGCCCGGTCTGCAACAGCACCTGCCGGAGCTGCTCGAGGCCGAGGTGGACGACGCCGTCGCCGCGGTCGAGCTGGCCCGGGCCTGCACCGAGCAGGGCATCGACCACCTGCACGCGCACTTCGGCTCGGTCTCGACCACCGTGGCCCGGCTGGCCGCCCGGCTGGCCGGGATCGGCTACAGCTTCACCGCGCACGCCAAGGACATCTTCCACGAAGAGGTGGACACCGACGACCTGCGGCGCAAGCTCCAAGACGCCGAATTCGTGATCACCGTGAGCGATTACAACCGGGACTACCTGCAGGCCCGGTTCGGTGCCGCCGCCGAGCGGGTGGTCCGCCTGTACAACGGCCTGGACCTGGACCAGCTGGCGTTCCGCCCGGCACCCGCCGAACCGCGCTACGCGGTGGCAGTGGGCCGGCTGGTGGAGAAGAAGGGTTTCCGGCATCTGATCGAGGCCGTCTCGATCCTGCGGGCCCGGGGAGTCGATCTTCCGCTGCGGATCATCGGGGCCGGCGCCCAGGAACAAGAACTCCGCGAATGGACGCGGACGCTCGGCCTGGAAGGGCAGGTCTCGTTCCTGGGGCCGTTGCCTCAGGGGCAGATGCTCTCCGAGCTGGCCGCCGCCTCGGTGATGGTGGCGCCGTGCCTGATCGGTGAGGACGGCAACCGCGACGGCCTGCCCACCGTGCTGCTGGAGAGCCTGGCCACCGGCACCCCCTGCATCTCCACCCCGGTCACCGGCATCCCCGAGGCGGTGATCGACGGGCAGACCGGCCGGCTGGTGCCCACCGAGAACCCGCCGGCCATCGCCGATGCGATCAGCGAGGTCCTGGAGCAGCCCGAGCGCGCCGCCCAGCTGGCCAAGGCGGGCCGGGTCCTGGTGGAGCAGCAGTTCGACACCAGCACCAACGCCGCCCAGTTGCTGAACCTGATCACCCGCAGCGTCCTCACCGAAAGGGCAGTGGCCTGATGCGTATCGCGTATGTCTGCACCGACCCCGGCATCCCGGTCTTCGGCACCAAGGGCGCCTCGCTGCACGTGCGCGCGGTGCTGTCCGAACTGCTGCGCCGGGGCCACGAGGTACACCTGCTGTGCGTGCGCTCCGGTGAAGGCGCGGCCGCTCAGGCCCTGCTGGAGGCCGGGCTGATCGTGCACCAGCTGCCCCGCGTGCTCGGCGACGACACCGCCCAGCGCGAACACAGCGCGCAGGCCTCCGACGCCACCGTGGCCTCGTTGCTGGACCAGATCGGCCCGGAACTGGTGTACGAGCGGTACGCCCTGTGGGGACGGACCGCCACGGCCTGGGCCCAGGCCGCCGAGGTTCCCAGCATCCTGGAGGTGAACGCGCCGCTACCGGCTGAGGCCGAAAAATACCGCGGGCTGCACAACGTCAACGCCGCCCTGTCGGTCGCCCGTGCCGCCCTGGGAGCGGCCGGCACGGTGATCTGCGTGAGCGAACCGGTCCGGCAGTGGGCCTGCGCCTTCGCCCCGGACCCGACCCGCGTGCACACCGTGCCCAACGGCGTTGACACGCAACGCATCACCCCCGGCCGGCCGGAACAACCGTTGACCGCCACCGGCTGGCCCGCGGTTACCCCAGCGCTCGCCCACCCCGGCTCGCCCGTTCCGGCCGTGGGATTCACCACCGGGTTCGTCGGCACCCTGAAGCCCTGGCACGGCGTGGACCTGCTGATCCAGGCCATGTCCATCCTGGTCGCTCTCGACCCCTCCCACCGCCTCCTGGTGGTCGGCGACGGCCCCGAGCGCGAACGTCTTCAATCACTGACCCGCCGGCTCGGCCTGAACGAACACGTCGAGTTCACCGGCGCCGTCGCAGAATCCGAGATTCCGGCCCTGCTGCAGCGAATGCACGTGGCCTGCGCGCCCTACCCCGGCGGCGAGGACTTCTACTTCTCACCGCTGAAGGTGTACGAGTACCTGGCGGCCGGCCTGCCCGTGGTCGCCAGCCGGATCGGCGAACTGCCCGCCCTGCTCGGCCACGGCCGCCAGGGCGTGCTGGTCACCCCCGGCAACGTCGACGAGATCAGCGGCGCCGTCGAGGCCCTGCGCCTGGACTCCTGGCGTCGCGAGCAGCTCGGCAACGCCGCCCGCGCCACCGCCCTGGAACACGACTGGAGCCACGTCGTCGACCGCATCGCCGGCCTGGCCGCAGTGCCGCTGGGAAGAGTCCATGCCCACACCTGAAAAAACGCGCAGCCGCAAGAAACCAGAGAACCTGCGTCAGGCGATGCCCGGTGCCCGCCGCATCCTGAAGCACGTCCGCCCGCATCTGGCCCCCGAGCGTCCGTTGATGATCGGTGGTTTCGCGGCGCTGCTGTTCGAGGTGGGCATGCGGCTGCTCGAACCCTGGCCGATGAAGTTCGTGATCGACTCGGTGGTGGCGGCCGGCGGCAGCAGCGCCGGCCAGCAACCGGGCGGGCTCAGCGTGCAGACCGTGATCGGCCTGTCCGCCCTGGCCCTGCTGGTGATCGTCGGCCTGCGGGCCCTGGGCGCCTACCTGACCACCCTGTGCTTCGCCCTGGTCGGCAGCCGCCTGCTCACCCGGCTGCGGGCCGAGGCCTTCGGCCACCTGCAACGGCTTTCGCTGTCGTTCCACGCCACCGCCCGCACCGGCGACCTGGTCACCCGGATCACCTCCGACGTGGGCCGGCTGCGCGAGGTGGCCGTCACCGCCGCCCTGCCGCTGATCGGCAACCTGGTCACGATGATCGGGATGACGCTGGTGGTGGCCTGGCTGGACTGGCAGCTGGCCCTGGTGATGCTCAGCGTGGTGCCGATCTTCATGCTCACCGGCCGGCACAACAGCCGCAAGATCAACTCGGTGTCCAAGAAACAGCGCTCGGCCGAGGGGCAACTGGCCAGCCTGGCCACCGAGAGCCTGGGCGCAATTCGTCTGGTGCACAGCTACTCCCTGGCCTCCCGGCTGCAGCAGGCCTTCACCTCCTCCAACGTCAAGACCCTGAAAGACGGTGTGGCGGCCAAGAAACTCTCGGCCGGACTGGAACGCACCACCGACGTCCTGGTCGGCATCGCCACCGCCCTGGTGCTCTACATCGGCGCCCTGCGGGTGGTCGATGGTGCCCTGACCGTGGGCGAACTGGTGGTGTTCCTGACCTACCTCAAGGCTGCCCTGAAACCGATGCGTGACCTGGCCAAGTACACCGGCCGGATCGCCCAGGCCTCGGCCTCCGGAGAACGCCTGGTCGACCTGCTGGAGGAGGAACCCGACGTCACCGACCGTCCCGGCGCCCGCCGGGCCCGGCCGTTGCGCGGCGACATCCGCTTCGACGAGGTGGACCTGACCTACGGCGACGGCCGCCAGGTGCTCAAGCGGCTCAACCTGCACATCCCGGCCGGGCAACGCGTGGCACTGGTCGGGCCTTCCGGTGCAGGCAAATCCAGTATCGCCAGCCTACTTTCGCGACTGCGAGACCCGGACCAGGGACGGGTGCTGTTCGACGGCCAGGACCTGCGCGACCTGACCCTGCAGTCGGTGCGCTCCCAGGTGGCGGTGGTGCTGCAGGAGAGCATGCTGTTCGCCACCACCGTGCGGGAGAACATCGAGCACGGGCGGCCGGGCGCCAGCGACCAGGAGATCGAGCAGGCCGCCCGGATCGCCGGTGCGCACGACTTCGTGATGAGCCTGCCCGAAGGCTACGACACCGTGGTCGGCGAGCGCGGCGGCACCTTGTCCGGCGGTCAGCGGCAGCGCATCTCGATCGCTCGTGCGGCCCTGCGCAACGCCCCGATCGTGGTGCTCGACGAGGCGATGAGCGGGCTCGACGAGGGCACCGAGTTGGAGGTCGCGGCGGCGCTGAACCGGCTCACCCAGGGCCGCACCACGATCGTGATCACCCACGACCTGAGCGCCACGGCCGACTGCGACCGGGTGGTCTGGCTGCAGGGTGGCGCGGTGGTCGACGACGGCCCGCCCGAGGTGATCGTGGATCTGTACCGGATGAGCCGGCGCTCCGAGTCCTCCGAGGTGGAACTGGCATGAACAGCGATCTGGCCCGGCGTGATCCGGAACTGACGGCGCTGCCAATGATGCTTGAGGACGATCTGCTCGCCTCCTGGGTGAGCGGCGCCGTGGGTTCCCCGGTAGTCCTGCGACGCAAGTATCTGCGCTACAAGCGGCATACGGCGATCGTGGTCACCGCAGCGGTCGATGACGGACCGGCCGGTCTGCCGCGGGAGCTGGTGGTGTGGCACTGGGCCGACGGTGGCCGGCCGAAGCTGGACAAGCTCTGCCGCAAGGCCCCGGCCGGTGCGGTGCTGCACGTAGACGCTGCGGCCGGGCTGGTGCTGGGCACTCCGGCGGCCGATCGGCACCTTCCGGGGCTGGCGGCGGTGCTGGGCGGCGAACAGGAAGTGCGGACACTGTCGTTCAAGCCGGGGCGGCGGTGGGTGGGTTCGGTAGGAACAGCGGACGGCGGTCGGCAACTGGTGCGCGTCTACCCGCCACGGGATCTGGCTCGGTTCAGTTCGGCGGCACGAGGTCTGGCCGGCTCGGGCGCGCCGGTTGCTGCGTTGCTGGGTACCAGGGCTCCGGGCGGTGCGAGTTTCGAGTGGGTGCCCGGCCGGGCGCTGGAACTGCCGTTGACGGCACGAGACGCTCGCGATCTGGGGGCGGTGGTCGGGCAGTTGCATCGCACGCCCGTCGCTTTGCTTCCACCATCAGGGACAGTAGAAGGAGAACTGAGTGAAAACGATTCGGCGCATTCTGTTTCGGCTCCTGCTTCAGCGGGCGAGGCATTCGGGGATGCGGCGGGCAGGCCTGAACCCTCAGCACCGGCGCCCGCGGGTCGTGGTGGTCCGGGGGGCGCGAGCCGGCTCCCGGTACCGGCGCTCCTCGGGACTGGTGGACCTGGGAGTTCGCGAACTGCTGCGGCTGGCTCAGTCCAAGCGGGCGAATCAGCTGCGCTCGAGGCAGTTTCGGCGGCGCTAAACGGAACGCACGGTCCCGAGGTGCCGGCCACGGTGGCGCTGGCTGCCTGGCTGGTGCCGGACCTGGCGTCAAGACTGCGCCGCCTGGCCCGGATCGCCCAGAACGTCGACCTTTCCGGCGGCCCTCAGGTGGTGCTGCACGGTGATCTCTCGGCTGACCAGGTGGTGCGCGGTCCGGACGGCCGGCTCACCCTGATCGACCTGGACCGGGTCCGGATCGGGCCGGCTGCTGACGACCTGGGCTGCTTGGCTGCTTCGGTGCTGCTGGAGAAGGGTTCGGCCACAGATGTTCTGCGGGAGTTCGGCACCGGTTACGGTCCGCTGCCCGACGAGGCCGCGATCCGGGCCTGGACCCTGGTGCATCTGCTGGCCCGCAGCACCGAGGCCTTCCGTACCTGCCGCCCGGACTGGCCGGACCAGGTGCGGCACGCGGTCGAGGCCGCCGAAGAACTTGCGCAGGAGGAGGTTTACCCGTGAGTGTGCTGGATCGGGCGATCAGGGCTGCGGCCGAGGCCGGGTGCGAGCTGTTGCGGGCCTCACCTCGCCGGGACGGACGGCTGCTGCTGACCTTGCGCAATGCTGAGGGGGTCGAGGTGGCCGGAAGCTGGTCCTCGGACCGGCTGAAGGTGTACTCCTACGGGCAGGATCCGAAGCTACCCGCCCTGGCCGAACTGGTAGCGGAAGGCGGCACCGTGGTGGCTCACCGGGCCGGGCGCCGGGCCGTGGTGCGCCACCCGGACGGTGAACGCTGGACCAAGGTCCTGCCGGAGGGAAAGGTGAAAGCCGTTGCCGACGGCCTGGAACGGGCAGCCGAAATCCCCGGGATTCGGGTTCCGCCGGTACTGGCCGTCACTTCCGACACCGTCACCCTGGGAACGCTGCCCGGCGTGACCCTCTACACCCGGCTCGGCGTCGGTATCGGGCTCGAGGAGTTCGGTACCCGGGTGGGCCGGGCCGTGCGCGACCTGCACGGCGGAACTATCCAGGTGCCAATGCACGACCTGCAGGCCGAGATCGCGGTGACCGAGCGCTGGGTCGAAGCCGCTGCGCGCCTGACCGGAACCCAGTTACCCAGGCCGCGCACCCCGTCCATCGGTAGTGGCTCTGGACCGAACGTTCTGCTGCACCGCGACCTGCACGACAAACAGCTGCTGCTGGACGAGACCGGCTGCTCGGCCGGGATTCTGGATCTGGATCTGCTGGCGCGCGGCGAAGCGGCCCTGGACCTGGCCAATCTGCTGGTGCACCTGGAACTTCGGGTGCGGCAGGGCCGCCTTGCCCCGGACCGGCTGTCGCCAATGGCCGAGACTGTCCTGTCCGCGTACGGGGCCGACCCTGCGGTTCGGGCCCGGCTGGGCATCTACGCCCGGCTTACCCGGATTCGTCTGGCTGCGGTGTACGCGTTCCGCCCGGCCGACCTGCCACGGGCCGGACGTGCGCTGGTGGAGGAACCGTTGCTGGTAGCTTGAGCGCCTTGCCACCGCAGTCACCAGGGGGAGTGAATGTTGCGGCGTTTGTTGTTGTCTGCCGTTGGTCTGGTCTCGGCTTCCGGGCTGGTCCTGGCTGTCGCCGGCCCGGCTCAGGCGGCTTCGTGTGGCGAGTCGCTGAGCGACTGGCAGTTGCTCAATGTGGCAGCCGTGTATCAAGGTTCCAGCACGGGTGTGTTCAACGACTTCGTGGTCGACTCGCTCACCGTAACGCTGCTGGCCGGTAACGCCAGTATCCGGGTGGTCGAGCGGAACGGGAACGCACGTCAGCTGAACGTTCCCGTCCTGCTGACCCGCTCCGGGGGTGAACCGGCTCTGCGTATGGTGGAAAAGGGCGACGGCGACCACTATGCGGTGACTCTCGAGCGGCCGGTCTGTGCCAATGCGCTCCTGCCGACCATGGTCACGTCCGGCGGTTTCGACATCTACACCGACGAGAACGGGCGGGCCGGATCGTCCGGAGCGGTGACCAGAGTGCTGTGATCCGTTGCCGGGCGGCCCTTCCGGAGTCGATGCCCGGAAGGGCGGCCCGGGTCAGCGGCGCAGAGCCTTGCGGGCCAGGTAGTTTCCGAGGAACTGCCCGGCCTGGACGATCGCGATCATCACGGCCACGCTGATGTAGACCACCGGCCAGTCGTAGCGCTGCGAGCCGTAGGTGATCGCGAAGTCACCGATACCGCCACCGCCGAACAGCCCGGCCTGGGCCGACATGTCCACGATCGCCACGAAGATGAACGTGTAGCCCAGGATCAGCGGGCCCAGCGCCTCGGGGACCAGCACGGTCAGCAGGATGCTGATCGGCCGGGCGCCGGAGGCCCGGGCCGCCTCGATCACGCCCGGGTTCACCGTCACCAGGTTCTGCTCGACGATCCGGCTGACCGCGAACGCCGCCGACAGCGACAGGGCGAAAGTCACTGCGTTGGTGCCGATCGTGGTGCCGATCGAGGCCAGCATCAGCGGCTGGATCGCCACCAGGAAGATCACGAACGGGATCGGCCGGACGATGTTCACCAGGATGTTCAGCAGGATGAACACCGGCCGGTTGGCCATCAGGTTGCCCGGCCGGGTGGCGTACAGCACCAGGCCCAGGGCCAGGCCGAGCAGCCCGCCGACCACCACCGAGATAGAGACGATGAAGAACGTCTGGCCGATCGCGGTCTGGAAGACCTGCCAGTTGTACTCGCTCACACTTCCTCCACCGCGAAGTCGTCCTCCCGAAGGGCGCTCAGGGCGGCGTCGATCGCGGTGTCGTTGCCGTTGAGCACGAAGGTCAGGCTGCCGACCGGGCGTTCCTGCAGCTCGCTGATCCCACCGAAGACGATCTCGGCGCCGACGTCCCGCTTCAGGAACGCCGAGGACAGCGTGGTCTGGAAGCCGGGCCGGTCCTGCACCCGCACGGTGACCAGGCGGCCCGGATGGTTGGCCCGCAACCGCTTCAGCGTCTCGGCCGAGGGGCGGTCGCGCAGGGTGATGCCGACGAACCGCTGGGCCTCGGGCGTCTTCGGGTCGTTGAAGATGTCGTAGGCCGAGCCGCTCTCGATCACCAGGCCGCCGTCGATCACCGCGACCCGGTCGGCGATGCTGCGGATCACGTCCATCTCGTGGGTGATGATCACGATGGTGATCCCCAACTCGCGGTTCACCTGGCGCAGCAGGTTCAGCACGTCCTGGGTGGTCTCCGGGTCCAGGGCGCTGGTGGCCTCGTCGGCCAGCAGCAGCGAGGGATCGGTGGCCAGGGCCCGGGCGATGCCGACCCGCTGCTGCTGCCCGCCGGACAACTGCTCCGGATGGTCGTGGGCCCGCGCCAGCAGACCCACGAAGTCCAGCAGCCTGGCCACCTTGGCGTCGCGCTCGGCCTTGGGCACCCCGGCCACCTTCAGCGGGTAGGCCACGTTGCCGGCCACCGTGCGCGAGCGGAACAGGTTGAACTGCTGGAAGATCATGCCGATGTCGCGGCGGACCTCCCGCAGTTCGCTCTCGCGCAGGCCGCTGACCGTGTGCTGGCCCACGGTCAGCGTGCCGGAGGTGACCTTTTCGAGGCCGTTGATCAGCCGGACCAGGGTGCTCTTGCCGGCCCCGGACTGGCCGATGATGCCGAAGATCTCGCCCTTGCGGATCTCGAGGTCGACCCCGCGCAGGACTTCCTGCGCGGGGGCGCCACGTTTCGCCGACGGGAAGGTCTTCGTCACCCCCTCGAGCCGGACATGGACCTCACTTTGCTGCGGCACGGGCCTGTTCCTCGACCGTGGCCAGCACGGTCTGCAGTTCGGCGGCGGAGGTGGTGCGGAACACGGCGGTACCGCCGTTGGCCTCCTGCACCCCTTCCTCGACCGACGGGTCGTGGTAGAGCTCGGCCAGCTTCAGGTACGTCTCGTTGTCCTTGTCCTCGGCGCGGGCGGCGAAGATGTTGACGTAGGGCGCGGCCACCTCGCTGGCCGGGTCGTCCTGGAAGAGGGCTTCCTCGGTCTTCAGGCCGGCGTCGGTGGCGAAGTTCTTGTTCACGATCGCCCCGGCGACCGAGCCGCTCTTGACCGCACCGGCGGTCTGCGAGGCGTCCAGCGGGGTGACCTTGACCTTGGTGGTGTCGATGTCCTCGACGCTGGAGAAGGCGCCGCCGCCGTCCTTGAGTGTGAGCAGGCCGGCCGCCTGCAGCACCAGCAGGCCGCGGGCCTCGTTGATGGTGTCGTTCGGGATCGCGATCTCGGCGTCGGCGGGGATCTCCTCGACCGACTTGTACTCGCTGGAGTACAGCGGCAGCGGGTAGACCGCGGTGGCACCGATCGGCTGGATCGTGTCGCTGCTGGAGACGTTGTAGTCGGCCAGGTACTGGATGTGCTGGAACTGGTTGAGGTCGACCTCGCCCTGCTTCAGCGCCGGGTTGGGCTGGCTGTAGTCACCGAAGTTGACCAGCTCGACGGTGACGTTGAGCTCCTTCTTGGCCAGGTCGGTGTACGTCTTCCAGTACGGCTGGGCGGCGTCGGCCACGCCGATCTTCACCGTCTGGGCCGCGGCGCTGGAGTTGGTGCCGGCCTCGGCGGAGTCGTCGCCGGAGGTGACGAGGTAGGCGATGCCGGCGATCACGACCACGGCTGCGGCGGCGCCGGCGATGATCGCGTTACGGCGGCCGTTGCCCTGCTTGGTGGGCAGCACCGGCGCGGAGTCGTTGGGGGAGACGGGCTCGGACATGCTTCATCCTCGGGGGTTTTGGAGATGAACAGGGGGCATCGCCGGCCGGTCCGGCCGGGCGATGGTGTTACGGACGATCCGCTGATGCGTAACGGGACGGTGAAAGCCGTTCTCCGGCCCGGAATCGGGCCGACGGCTTCCGGTTACGCGAAATCAGCTCCGACAGAGGGAGCTTGCGACCCAGACGTAGTCGACCGCGCGGCGACTGGTGAGCAGGGCGCTGGACATGTCAGGAGGTTAACAGAAGATTTCGCCTCTCATGTCACGCCTTGGTGTCGGTCCAACTTCTGCTTGGGGTAGCACGACTGGCTCCGCTCTCGTTTCGTCCGCTTTGTCTATCAACTTAGTATAAAATGCGGGGAAGGGCACTAGGGTGCGCTCATGAGCATCCCTCGCATGCGCCTTAACGGCTTGCGGCAGAACACAGTTGGGCACACCGCGATGGGTCTGTGGCGGCACCCGGACTCCCGGGCGCACGAGTACCGCACCATCGCGCACTGGACCGAGACCGCGCAGATCCTCGAACGGGGCGGTTTCGACGCGCTGTTCATCGCCGATGCGCTGGGTCCGCTGGAGGTGTACCAGAGTTCGGTGGACGCCGCCCTGCGCGACGGCATCCAGACCCCCACCGGTGACCCGCTGCTGGTGATCCCCGCCATGGCGGCGGTGACGCAGAAGCTGGGTTTCGCGGTCACCGTCTCCAGCACCTACGAGCAGCCGTACACCCTGGCCCGCACGATGGCCACGCTGGACCATCTCACCGAGGGCCGGATCGGCTGGAACGTGGTCACCTCGGCGCTGGACTCGGCCGCCCGCAACCTCGGCCTGGACCAGCAGATCCCGCACGACGAGCGGTATGCGATCGCGGACGAGTTCATGGAAGTGGCGTACAAGCTGTGGGAGGGCAGCTGGGAGGACGGTGCGGTGCGGCGGGACGTGGCGGCCGGGGTGTTCGCCGACCCGGCCAAGGTGCATCCGGTCGAGCACAAGGGCAAGTACTTCAGCGTGCCCGGTATCGCCCTGTTCGAGCCCTCGGTGCAGCGCACCCCGGTCATCTTCCAGGCGGGGAGTTCCTCGGCCGGCAGCGCTTTCGCGGGCAAGCACGCCGAGGGGGTCTTCGTCAGCACCTACAAGGCCGAGATGGCGCGCGACCTTTCCCGGCGCTTCCGGCAGCAGGCGGCAGCGGCCGGGCGTGACCCGCAGGCGCTGAAGATCTTCGCGATCGCCACCGTGGTGACCGGCGTCACCGACGAGGCGGCGCAGGAACGGCTGGCCGGCCTGCAGCACTACGCCTCGCTGGAGGGCAGTCTGGCCCGCTGGAGTGCGCTGCTTCACATCGATCTTTCCGGCCTGGATCCCGACACCCCGCTGCAGCACGCCGAGACCGAGGGGATTCGTGGCCTGGTGGACGTGTTCACCACCATGGACCCCGAACGCACCTGGACGCCGCGTTCCCTGGCCGAGTTCGTGGGTGTGGGCGGCGGCGGCCCGCTGTTCGTCGGCTCGCCCGGACGCGTGGCCGACCAGATGGAGGAGTGGATGGAGACCGCCGAGATCGACGGCTTCAATCTGGCCGACCCGATCCCGCCGGCCGGCCACCGCGAGTTCGTCGATCTGGTGGTGCCGGAACTGCGCCGCCGGGGCCGGGTCTGGGACGAGTACGAGGGCGACACCCTGCGCGAGTACTTCCGTGGCAAGGGCCTGAGCCGGGTGGCCGACGATCACCCGGCTGCTGCCTACCGGCGCTGAAAAAGCACCGGCTGATCCGCCGGAGGGGGTAGCGGATCAGCCGGTGTGCAAGGGGAGGTCGGGCTGTGCCGACCATTCGGCCAAAGAGCCGTCGTAGAGCCGTACATCGTCGCGACCGTTCAGGTACCAACCGAAAACGTCTACCGTTGCGGAGATACCCCCACCACAGTACGCCACCACGTCCGAGTCCTCGAAGGGGGCCAGCACTTCGGCCCGGACGGCGGCATCGCGCCACACCAGTGAGGGGCCGTCGACCAGTTCGGTCCAGGGCAGGTTCACGCTGCCGGGGATGCGACCGGGCCGACTGTAGGACGTGACCCCTTCACCCCGGAAGACGCTGGGCGACAAAGCGTTGACGAGGTGCGCGGTACCGCTCTCGACCAGCTTTTCAACCTCGGGACGGGTGGCCAGCAGGTCGGTTCGCGGCTGCGGGGTGAGTACGGCAGGAGGTAAGACAGCGGACCCACTCTCCACCGCAAGCCCACGAGACTTCCAGCCCGGCAGCCCACCGTCCAGCACCGAGACGCCTTCGTGCCCCAGATAGTGCAGCAGCCACCACAACCGGGTCGCCCACATCGGTGAGTTCCGGGCGTAAATCACCACGTGCGTCCCATCGCCCAGCCCTGCTCGCCCCAGGGCTGCGGCCAGGTCATCGGGATCCGGAAGTGTGAACGGCCGAGGGGCACCGGCCACCGAAAGGTCACCGCCGACGTCCGCAAATCCAGCCCCGGGAAGGTGCTCGGCCTCGTATCCCGCACGACCGCTGCGAACGGTGTACGGGCCACCGCCGGCCGGACGATCAAGGTGACCGGTAGCGTCCACAATGCGCAGTTCCGAACGGCCCAGCACCGCCTGCAGTTCCAGTGGGCTGACCAGCGGGGGCAGCAGAGGGGTTGACACAAGCGGCCTTTCAGGAAAGTTGGGGGAGCAGCAGGTCGGTGAGGGCCTCGACCTGGCGGGGGACGTCGGTGCTCAGCGGCTCGATGGCCAGATGGGTGGCGCCGGCCTCGGCCAGCCGCCCGATCAGATCGGCGGCCCGCTCCGGCGAGCCGATGGCGGCGATCCCGTCCAGATCTTCCACCCTCACTCCGCGAGGTGCGGTCTGGAACCAGCGTTCACGGGCGTCCGTCAGCACCGCGTTCTGGTCCAACCCGACGTTGGTGTTGAGGAACACGCAGACCTCGAGCGGGCCGTCCGACTCCGGCCGCAGTTCGTGCAGCCGGTTCACGCGCTCGCGCAGCTGGGCGGGGGTGACGTTGAAGGTCATCCAGCCGTCGCCGAGGCGGGCGACCCGGCCGAGCAGGCGGTCCACGGTGGCGGCACTGGCCCTCGGCGAGGGGTTGGCCGCGATCCAGATCGGCAGCGGGCGCTGGACGAACCCGGGGCCCAGATCGAGCTCGTCCACCTCGGTGTAGGCGCCGCTGAACGAGGTGGCGCCCGCGCTGACCTGCCTCAGGAAGGTGACGGCCTCCTCGAACCGGGCCACCTTCTCGCGGTAGTCCATCCCGAACACCTTCAGCTCGCGCTCCACCGAGCGGCCGGTGCCGTTGCCCGGGCAGGCGGCCAGCAGCATCCGGCCCTTGGACAGCGCGTCCAGGTCGGCCCACTGCCGGGCCACCGTGACCGGGTGCCGGAAGCCGAGCGAGGCCATGCAGCCGATGCCGAGCCGGGCCCGGCGGGTGCGGGCGGCGAGCGCGGCCAGCAGCACCCCGGAGTCGAGGAAGGGCAGGGCCATGATCGAGTCGGCCACCCACAGGGTGTGCCAGCCGGGCTGGGCGTCGGCGTACTCGGCCAGGTCCAGGATGGTGTCGTGGCCGTAGCTGACCGGGCGGTGCCGGACCGGCAGGACCAGGCCGGTGGTGAGGTCGCTCACCCTTCGCTCCCGAAGCGGTGCAGGCGGACCTCGCGGGCGCGGGTGAGGTGGGCGGTCATGGCGGTGCGGGCGTCTTCGGGGCGGCGCTCCTGCACGGCGGCCAGGATCGCCTCGTGCTCGGTGCGGGTCTGCTCCAGGTCGTGCGCGGTCTCCTGGGTGCCCCGGTCGTAGATGCGCAGCTGGGCGGTGAGCCGGTTCAGCAGTTCCTCGATGGTGCGGTTGTGCGAGGCCCGCCAGATGGTGGCGTGCCAGGAGGAGTGGGCGCTGCGCTCGGCCGGGCCTTCGGCCTCACCGGCCAGGACGGTGGCGTGCAGGTGCTGCAGACGGGCGAGGTCCAGTTCGGAGCGGCGTTCGGCGGCGCTGGCGGCGGCCTGGCCTTCGAGCACGATGCGGGCCTCGTAGACCTCGAGCACGTCCTCGGCGGTGCCGGAGCGCACCCGGTGCCCGCGGCCGGCCTTCTCGACCAGGCCCTCGTTCTCCAGCCGGGTCAGGGCTTCGCGCACAGGGGTGCGGGAGACCTTGTAGCGCTCGCCCAGGGGCTGCTCGTGCAGGACGGCGGTGGCGCTGAACTCCCCGGCCAGGATGTCCGACCGGATCAGCTCGTACAGCGATCCGGGGGAGCCGGTGGCGGAGACCGGGGGCGGGCCGGTGCGTGCGGGCATGGGGTCTCTCCATCGGATGAGCAACGGGATCGCGCTTCAGCATACCCACGTATACACAGGAATACTCAAGTTGTTGACTTTGTCGACAGGAACGGTCCACTATCCATCCAGCCGCAGGTCAGAGAGATGCTTCGGGAAAGGGTTCGGCATTGAGCAACAGCACGCAGGTGCCGGTAGCGGACCACCGCGAGCCCGCCTGGACAGCTGAACCTCAGGGCGAGGCCGGCCGAGATCTGGTCGCACGCCTGGCCGCGCTGATCCGCGACAGCACGCCTGCCGCCGGTCAGACCCGGCTGGTAGCGGTCGACGGCCGTTCCGGATCCGGCAAGAGCACCCTGGGCCTTCAGCTCGCCGCCGAGCTGGCTGCGCCGATCCTTCACCTGGACGACCTGTACGAGGGCTGGCAGGGCCTGGACGGAGTCGGTCCACTTCTCAACGAGTGGATCGTGCAGCCGCTGCTGGCCGACCAAACGGCCCGCTGGCGTCCGTACATCTGGTCTGACGGCACCCGCGGCGACTGGCAGGAAGTACCGCCCTCGCCGGTGCTCGTGCTGGAGGGCTGCGGCGCCGGGAGCCGGGCCGTGGCCGAGCACCTCAGCCTGCTGGTCTGGGTGGAAACAGCACCTGACGTGCGCCTGCACCGGCTGAAGAACCGCCCCGACTGGGACAGCTACCGCCACCACCACTCCGGCTGGGCCGAAGCCGAGACCGCGCACCTACGGCGGGAGAACACCCCGGCCCGCGCCGACATCGTCGTCAGTAACGACCCCCGCAACGACACCTGCAACGACATCGAACCCCCTACCGATCAGTGACGGAACCCGTGATGACCAGACTTTCCCGCCGTGGCGTGCTCGCCGCCGCTCTTTCCGCCACCGTCCTGGCCGCGTCAGCCTGCGGATCCTCGTCGGCCGAGGCCGGCAACGCAGACCTCACCGAAGTCAGCGTCGCCCTGAGCTGGACCCCGAACACCGACTACACGGGCGTCTTCGCGGCCGACGAGCTGGGCTACTACGAAGAGGCCGGGATCAAGCTGAAGGTGATCCCGTACTCCTCCACCTCGCCGGAGACCCTGGTTGCCCACGACCAGGCTGACTTCGGCTTCTCGTACCAGGCCGGCGTCACCTACGCCCGGGCGGCCGGGCAGGACGTGGTGGCGGTGTACGCGCCGAACCAGAAGGGCACGTACGCCATCTCGGTGAGCGCCGACCGCGACGACATCCAGAGCCCGAAGGACCTGGACGGCAAGACCTACGCCGGTTTCGGCTCGCCCGACGAGAAGCCGTTGCTGGAGTACGTGATCAAGCAGGACGGCGGTAAGGGCGAGTTCAAGAGCATCGCCCTGGACACCTCGGCCTACGAGGCGGTCTACAGCAAGAAGGCCGACTTCACCATCCCGGTGGTGACCTGGCAGGGCGTGGAGGCCGAGCGCTCGGGCAAGCCGCTGAAGAACTTCGCCCCCACCGACTTCGGCTTCCCCGACCAGTACTCGGTGCTGCTGGCCGCCAGCCAGAAGTACCTCGACGGCAACACCGAGGTGGCCAAGAAGTTCCTGGCCGCCACGGCCAAGGGCTACAGCTACTCCGCGGACGAGCCCGAGAAGGCCGCCGACCTGCTGGTCAAGGCCAACTCCAGCCAACTCGGCGACGCCGAGCTGGTCCGGGCCAGCCAGAAGGTGCTGGCCGACGAGGGCTACCTGAACACCGAGGCCGGGAAGGTCGGGGCCCAGGACCCGCAGTTCTGGACCGGGTACGGCTCGTTCCTGTACGAGAACGGCCTGCTCACCGACACCGACGGCAAGGCCCTGAGCGCCGAGCCGGACTGGAGCACCTACTACTCCAACGACTACCTGCCGGGCGGCAACTGATGAGCTCCCGTCTGCGCGTGGTCCTGGAATACCTGCACCCATGGACGAATTCGGCCGGCTTCTTCGTGGCCAGTCACCAGGGCTGGTTCGGCCGGCAGGGCCTGGACGTCGAGCTGACCGTGGCCGACCCCTCCCGCGGTGACTCGCTGGCCTACCTGTCCCGGTTCGAGGCGGACTTCGCGGTCTTCCCCAGCAACCGGCTGCTGGTCCGCCGCGCCCGGCACGAACCGCTGAAGGCCGTCGCCGCGATCAACCACCGGGGCATGGAGACCATCCTGACCACCCGCCGGACCGGGATCACCCGCCCGCGCGATCTGGAGGGCCGGCGGCTCGCACTGAACCCGACCCCACGCGGCCTGGCCATGGTGCAGCACCTGATCGAGGCCGACGGCGGGGACTTCGCCAAGGTCGTGCTGGTCAACAGCGGCCTGCGGGAACTGCTGGCCGACGACGTGGAGGCCGGCGAGGCCGACGCCACATTCGGCAACTACTGGGCCTGGGACGCGTTGCTGGGCCGGCTGCCGTTGGAGGAACGGGTGGTCTGGCCGGTGGACACGATCGGTGCGCCGCCCTACCACAGCTACCTGCTGGGCACCCAGGAGTCTACGCTGCAGCGCAATCCGGTGCTGGTGCGCGCGCTGCTCGAGATCGTCGAGCGGGGCTACCGGGCCGCTCGCGACGAACCGCAGCTGGCTCTGGCGGCGTTCGAGCGGTACGTGCCCTACTTCCCCCGCGAAACGCTGCGCTCATCGCTGGAACTCATCACGCCCAGCTGGTTCCACGAGGGCGAGTGGGGGCAGGTGCGGGCCGAGCTGGTCCAGCCGTACGCACAGTGGCTGGCCGACTACGGCGTCCTGCCTTCGGCGGACGGGTGGAAAGACTCGTACGACAACGATTTCCTCCCGGTGGGAGCCAAGGCGGCGTGAACAGCCCAACAGCAACGGACGCGTCGGGTCGCCGATTGCGGTTACCTCGCCCCGGGGTCGTCCTGCCGCCGGTGATCCTGGTGCTGCTGCTCCTGGCCGTCTGGGAGATCTACGCCAGCACCATCGGCCCGGGCCCGGACGTGCTGCCGTCCCCGTCGCGGGTGGCCGAGCGGGGCTGGGCCGACCGCGAGAACCTGATGCTGAACACCTGGCCCACGCTGCGCGCCACCGTGATCGGCCTGCTGCTGTCGGTCGCCGTGGGCTTCGGCTTCGCCGTGCTGGTGGACCTGTCCGGCCTGGCCCGCCGCGCCCTGCTGCCGGTGCTGGTGGTCAGCCAGACCCTGCCGCTGGTGGCCCTGGCCCCTCTGGTGATCGTCTGGTTCGGGTTCGGCCAGTTCCCCAAGATCCTGCTCATCGTGTTCGTGAACTTCTTCGCCACCACCCTGAGCTTCGTCGAGGGCTTCCGCTCGGCCGACCCGGACAGCGTGGCCCTGCTGCGCTCGATGGGAGCCGGCCGCTGGCGGATCTTCCGCACCGTGCGCCTGCCCTCGGCCCTGCCCTATTTCATGGCCGGGCTGCGGATCGCGATCACTTACTCCGTCGTCTCGGCCATCTTCGCCGAGTACGCCGGAGCCGAGTCCGGCCTGGGCGTGTACATGCAGTTCGCCAAGAACACCTTCCGCACCGACCTGGTGCTGGCCGCCGTGTTCGTCACCGCGGCGGTGACCCTGACGCTGTTCGCGCTCAGTTTCCTGATCGAGCGGATCGCCCTGCCCTGGGCGTTCCTGATCCGGGCCGGGGAGGCCGACCGATGAGCGCCTTACGGATCAGCGGGCTGGACGTGACCCTGGGCGGCCTGCCCGTGGTGCGCGGCCTGGACCTGCACGCCGAGCCGGGGGAGTTCGTCTCGATCCTCGGCCCCAGCGGCAGCGGCAAGAGCACCACCTTCGGCGTGCTGACCGGAGACGTCCAGCCCGACGCCGGCGAGGTCTCGATCGAAGGCCAGGCGCTGAACCGCAAGGCCTCGCGGGTGGCGTACATGCCCCAGCGCGACGCCCTGCTGCCCTGGCGCACCGTCCTGGGCAACCTCACTCTGGGCCTGGAGGTGCGCGGCACCAAGCGTGGCCCGGCCCGCGAGAAGGTCCGGCCCTGGCTGGGACCCTTCGGCCTGGCCGGATTCGAGGACCGTTACCCGGCCCAGCTGTCCGGCGGCATGCGTCAGCGCGCCGCCCTGCTGCGCACCGTTGCCCAGGAACAGCCGGTGCTGCTGCTGGACGAGCCGTTCGGGGCCCTGGACGCGCTGACCCGCTCGCAGATGCAGCGCTGGCTGGAGCAGATGTGGGAGCAGTACCGCTGGACGGTGCTGCTGATCACCCACGACGTGCGCGAGGCGCTGTTCCTGTCCGACCGGGTGTACGTGTTCAGTCCCCGTCCGGCCCGGGTGTCGGCCGAGGTCAAGGTCGACTTCGCCCGGCCGCGCACCCCGGACCTGTTCGGCGACCCGCAGTTCGCCGCGCTGGAGGCCAAGCTGCTGGATCAGCTGCTCGGATAGACCGCCACCTGCTCGCGGTGCCGGCTGGGCACGTCGATCTCGTCCAGCACGGCCACCGCGAGATCCGCGTAGCTGAGCGCATTTCCGGCCCGGGACGCATCCAGCTTGCCGTCGCCGAGCTGGTAGCCGCCGGTCACCGGGGCATCCAGGGTCAGCAGCGGCGGCGGGACCAGGGTCAGCCAGTCCACGTCACCGCCCTCGGCACGCAGGGTGCGCAGGCCGGTGGCGTGGGCGCGGGCGAACGGCTTGAGCGACTCGGGGAACAGCGTGCCGTCATCGAGCACGGCGCCACGCGGTCCCTCCAGCGTGGCGAACAGCCCGATCACGATCAGCCGGCTGATCGAGGCGGCCCGCACCGCGGTCAGGGCCGCCCGGGAGATGTCGGCGTAGAAGTCGGTGTTGAACCCCTCGAACGTCTCCGGCGGCGCCGAGAACGGCGAGATCGCGCTGACCCAGCCGCGCGGCGGCGTGGTCAGGCCCAGGCGTTGTGGAGTGAGTCTCGTGGGATCGAGCGCGTTGCCCGCGGCCACCCGCACCCCGTCACCGGCCAGATCGAAGGCCCGGGCCGGGTCCCGCACCACCGCGATCACCGGGATCCCCCGGCTGGTGGCCTCCCGCACCACCGCCTGTCCGGCTCGCCCAGCAGCACCGGTGACCACGATGGGCGGGTTCTTCGCCATCAGCGCACTCCTTGCAGCAGCGGCAGGAGCTCATCGCCCAGCCGGACGACTTCCTCCTGGTACGGGGTGTCGGACAGGATGAAATGCGTGATGCCCAGCTCGCGGTAGCGCTGCAGCGCGTGCGCGACCTCGGCCGCCGAGCCCACCAGCCAGGTGCTGCCCGCACCACCCGCACCGGCCGGACCCGGAGCTGTGTAGAGACAAGTGTCCAGCACCTCACCCCGCTCGGCCAGGTCGTACAGCCGCCGCTGACCGACCGCGTGCTCACGATTGCCGCGCCACCAGGGCTCCGGCTCCTGGCCTTTGAGCCGGGCAACCCGCGCCTCGGCCTCGGCCCAGGCCTCGGCCGAGGAGTCCCGCACCAGCGTGGTGATCCGCAGCCCGAACTCCAGCGGCCGATGCCGCCGCCCGAGTTCGTCACTGAGCTTGTGCAGTCGCCCGATCCGCTCGGCCAGAGCCTCCAGAGTCTCGCCCCAGAACAACTGGACGTCGGCCTCGGCGGCTGCGACTCGCTCGGCTGCCTCGGACGCACCACCGAAGTACAGACGCGGTGGCTGGGTAGGCCGGGTGGCCAGCGTTGCGCCGGTGGTCCGGTAGAAGGAGCCCTCGAACGTGACGTCCTCCTCGGTCCACAACCGGCGTACCAGGTGCAGGAACTCCCTGGTGCGGGCGTAGCGCTCGGGGGAGTGGGTGACCGGGTCACCGTACGCCGCCGGTTCGTCCACCCCACTGACGACGTTCACCAGCACCCGTCCATTGCTCAGGCGATCGAGAGTGCCTGCCGCCGAAGCGAAATGCGCCGGACTCCAGTAGCCGGGCCGGACCGCGACCAGCGGGCGGAACGTGGTGGTGCGGGCGGCCAGGGCGGTGGCCACGGTGAACGTGTCGGGCCGGCCCCAGCTGGTGCCGATCAGGGCACCGGACCAGCCGTGCCGTTCACAGGCCAGCGCCAGTTCGGTCGAGTACTCCAGCGACCCCCAGCCCTCGGCCGTGTCGTCGCCGCGGTGGCCCGGTTCCACCGTGTTCGGGATGTACCAGAGCAGGTCAAGGCCGGTCTCGGGGGTGGCCGCAGGGCTCATCGGGCTCCGATCGAGGGGCGAATCGGGCAGAAGGCCGCCAGCCTACATTCTCTACAGAAATGATTGACAATGCTGGTGGTCGCCCGGACACTGGTTGTCATGGATCGCGGACCGCTGCTGACGAGCGTGCGCTGGGTAGACCTGTTACGGGTCTCCAGTGCCCGGTGTTGACCTTAACCGCCCTTGAAAGCTTCGGCTGGGCAGGGGTTCACGGCAGCCGGTTCTTCGGCGCAGTGCCCCGGAACCGCACGCCCGTAACCCCGCCCGGCCAGATCTTCACCAATTCTCACCGCGCCCGACACCCCTGGGCGCGCGCCGGCCGTATCCAGCCTGTCTCACAAGGAGCCCGGGCATGCGCAAGCAGATTCCCCTTTTCCTGAACGTCCCCGCCGGCCAGTCAGGCCTTAGCGAACTCGCCGGCCGGGCCGAAGCCGCAGGCCTGGACGCCATCGTGGTGCCCGACGGGCCGCCCTCGGCCGAGCCCACGGTGGCCCTGGCCGCGCTCGCCGCGAGCACCGAGCGGATCGGGCTGATCGCGACGTTGCCCGCCGGGTGCCACGACCCGCTGGAGCTGGCCCGCCGGGTGGCTGACCTGGACTACCTGAGCAACGGACGAGCGGGCTGGCGGGTGGCCGGTGGTGGACTCGGGCACTACTTCGGTGCCGTCCAGGCCGGCGACGAAAAGCCTTACGCCGAAGCCGCAGTGATCGCCTCGGTCCTGGCGCGGTGGGACGAGCGCACCGATCTTCGCTCCCCGCAGGGGCGTCCGGTGCTGGTGGGTGGCCCGAACGTGCGCGGCGCCGAGGTGGTGCTGCTGGAGGAATGGGGCCTGCGGGCTCTGCCCGGCCGCGAACCGGGCGCCCGGGTGGTGCTGCAGCAGATCGGCGACATCGACCCGGACCGGCTGGAGAACGACTTCACGGCGGTGGACGGTTTCGCCTTCCAGCCCGCAGACCTGGAACGGTTCTTCGAGGAGTTCCTGCCCGAACTGCGCCGCCGCGGCCTGCTGCGCTCGGGGTACACCACCCGCACGCTGCGCGGGCACCTCGGCCTCGAGATCCCGGCCGCTGCCGTTCCGGCCTCGCGGTCCGTTCTCGCCGGAAGCCGGTGAGTCACGCATGAGCCTCATCGTCATCGTGGACCTGGCCGTCGGCGACGGCCTTACCCGCGACCAGGCCGCCGAGGTCGCCGACGTGGCCCGCGACGTCGGGGTCAGCGCCATCCGGGTCAGCGACGGCCCGCCCGGAGAACTGGCCCTGCTCGACGCCTGCGCCGTGACCTCGTTCCTGGCCACCCGGCACCCCGATCTGAACTGGATCGTCGACGCCCCCACCACACACAACGCCCCCTACAACCTGGCCCGGCGAGTGCTCGCGCTGGACCAGGCCACCAACGGACGCGTGGGGCTGGCTCTGCGCGCGGGTGACGGCGACGGGGTCACCGAGTCGGTGGCCGAGGACCTGCCCAAGCCCGGCCTGCCGGTCGACGTCGGCGGAGCCGCCCGGCCGCACCGCTGGACCGAGTACACCCGGGTGCTGAACGAGCTGTGGGGCACCGAGCCGGTCACCCACGACGGGCGCTTCTACCGGGTCTCCGGCGAGGCGGTGGGCCAAGGACTGAAGCCGGTGCTGGTGGCCGATGCCCGCGACCACGTGAACTGGGTCGAGGCCTCGGAGCTGGCAGACGTGTTCGTGGTGCCCCGGATCGAGCTGGTCGACGGCGGCAACACCCGCCTGACCGACGCGGTCTGGCACTCCCATCGCCGCCGTGACCACATCGCCCTGGTGGCTCGGGCCGGCATCGTGCGCGAGAACGGCCGCACCACCGCGAGCGAACTGGCCCGCTGGAGCACCAACCACGCCCTGGACGGTCTGGAACTGGCCACCACCGGCGGCCGCGACGAACTGATCGGCGTGCTGAAGACGGTGGTGCCACGCCTGGAGCCGACCACCGGCCCCACCCTGCGCTCGGCGCTGGGTCTGCCCGACGCTGTGCTCGGTGCGCCGGTATGACTGCCATCCTGTCGCGCTACAGCACCATGCCGTACCGCCGGGCGGGTGCCTCCGGCCTGGACCTGCCCGCGTTCTCGTTCGGGCTGTGGCAGAAGTTCGGTCCGGACCACCCGTACCAGACCCAGCGCGAGATCCTGCTGCGTGCCTTCGATCTCGGCGTCACCCACTTCGACAATGCCAACCGCTACGGCCCGCCGTTCCGGGCGGCCGAGAAGACGTTCGGCCGGCTGCTGAAGCAGGATCTGGCTGCCCATCGCGACGAGCTGGTGCTCTCGACCAAGGCCGGGAATCCGATCGGGCCTGGCCCGTACCAGCGCGGTGGATCCCGCAAGTCGTTGCTGACCTCGCTGGATCACAGCCTGCGCGACCTCGGCACCGACTACGTCGACATCTTCTACCACCACCGTCACGACCCCGGCACACCCCTGGAGGAGACCGCGAGCGCCCTGGCCACCGCGGTGCAGTCGGGCAAGGCGCGGTACGTGGGCATCTCCAACTACGAGCCCGGCTTCGCCGCCGAGCTGGTAGCCCTGCTGAACCGCCGCGGCGTACGGTTGCTGGTGCACCAACCCCGCTACTCGCTCTTCGACCGGTCCCCGGAAGACAACCGCCTGCTGGAGGTCTCGTCCGAGCTGGGCTTCGGCCTGGTGGTGTACAGCCCGCTGGCCCAGGGGCTGCTGACCAAGAAGTACCTGGCCGCGAGCATCCCGCCCGGGGCCCGGGCGCTGGACAGTGCCTTCCTGAAGCCTTCGCAGATCGACGAGACGTACCGGCGGCGCGCGACCGGCCTGAACCGGATCGCCGAGGCCCGCGGGCAGTCGCTGGCCCAGCTGGCCCTGCAGTGGGTGCTGCGCCGGCCCGAGGTGACCAGCGCGCTGATCGGGGCCAGTTCCACCTGGCAGCTCGAGCACAATCTCAAGGCCCTGGACTTCCCGCCGTTCACCACCGGCGAGCTCGAGCTCATCGACGAGTTCGGCGTGCACGGAACAGGTAGCACCGGCTGAAAACGCATGAGGAGAACGCATGAGTACCCCGCTGGGCATTCTCGACCTCGTCCCGATCTCCACCGGATCGGACGCGGCCGAGGCGATCCGCAACAGCACCGACCTGGCCCAGCACGCCGAGCGCCTGGGGTACGCCCGGTACTGGTTCGCCGAGCATCACCTCAACCCAGGAGTGGCGGGCACGTCGCCGGCGGTGGTGCTGGCGCTGGTGGCGGGAGCGACCTCAAGCATCCGGCTGGGCTCGGGGGCGGTGCAGATGGGCCACCGCACGGCGCTTTCCGTGGTCGAGGACTTCGGCCTGCTGGATGCGGTGTACCCGGGCCGGTTCGACCTGGGGCTGGGCCGCTCCGGTGGTGCCCCGCGTGAATCCCGGCAGGTGGCGGAGGGTGCGGCGGCTCAGGTGGTGGACGGCCGGACGCCGAACGGCCTGCTGATCCCGCCCAGGTTCGATTTCCGCCCGTTGCTCGGCTCGCCGCGTTTTGCCCTGCAGAAGCAGTTGCTGGCCCAGCCTGGCGCGCATCCGCAGGACTACGACGCGCTGGTGGCCGACGTTCAGGCACTAATCGCCGGCACGTACGTCTCGGCCGAAGGGGCTGAGGCACACGTGATTCCCGGCGAGGGCGCGCAGCTGCAGCTGTGGATCCTGGGCAGCAGCGGCGGTGAAAGTGCCGAGGTGGCAGGCGAACGCGGCCTGCGCTTCGGCGCGAACTATCACGTCGCGCCCTCCAGCGTCCTGGAGGCGGTGGACGCCTACCGGGCGTCGTTCAAGCCCTCGCCCGATCTGGAACGCCCCTACGTCACGGTCTCGGCCGACGTGGTGGTGGCGCCGGAGGAGGCCACTGCTCGCGAGCTTGCCGCCGGATACGGGGCGTGGGTGCGCAGCATTCGCACCGCCGAGGGCGCGATCCAGTTCCCGACCCCGGCCCAGGCTGCCGAGCACGTTTGGACGGACGCCGACCGGGCCCTGGTGCAGGACCGCCTGGACACCCAGTTCGTCGGTACACCTACGCAGGTGGCCGACGAGCTGGAGCGGCTGCGCGACGCCACCGAGGCCGACGAACTGCTGATCACCACGATCACCCACGACCACGCCGACCGGGTGCGCTCGTTCGAGCTCCTGGCCCAGGAGTGGTCCGGCCGCTAGGAAGGCTGCTGGCAAAAGAGTCCGAACCGGGTCCGATGAACCCGGTTCGGCACTCGATTCCTAGGCCAGAGTGACGCCCAGAGCCTTGAGCAGTTCCTGGCCCAGGCCGGCCAGGTCCGGGTCGTCCGGGCGGCGCGGGCCACGGCCGGGGACGGGCAGCTCGAGCTTGATCTGCCCGTCGCCGAGCACGATCACCCGGTCGGCCAGGCGCACGGCCTCGTCGACGTCGTGGGTGACCATGACCACCGTCCAGCCGTGATCGCGCCACAGCCGTCCGACCAGGGCCTGCATCTCCAGCTTGGTCAGTGCGTCCAGGGCCCCGAACGGCTCGTCCAGCAGCAGCACCTGGGGTTCGCGGGTCAGTGCCCGGGCCAGTGAGGCCCGCTGCGCCTGGCCGCCGGACAGCTGCAGCGGCCAGGCCTCGGCCTTGTCCTGCAGCCCGACCTCGGCCAGCGCGGCGGTGGCCCGCGACTTCTCCCGCAGGCCCAGGGCGACGTTCGCGCCCACGGTGAGCCAGGGCATCAGCCGGGGCTCCTGGAAGGCGACGGCGACCGCGTCCGGGCTGGAGATCGTCCCCTGGTCGGGCTTTTCCAGACCGGCCACGATGCGCAGCAAGGTGGACTTACCCGTTCCCGAGCGCCCGATCACCGCGACGAACTCGCCCTGGCCGACGTCCAGGTCCAGCCCGTCCAGCACCACGGTGGCGCCGTAACGCTTGCTGACCTGAGAGAAGCGGATCAAGACTCGTCCACCACCGCGGAGGCGATGTCCGGCACCGACTCCAGGAAGCCGAAGTCCACGTACTGCTGGCCCAGCTTCTCCAGATCGGCGACCACGGCCTCGTCCATCGGCTCGATGGTCGGCACGTCGAAGGTGGCGATCTGCTCGACCAGATCGTCGGTGGCGCCGAACTCGGCGTACTTCTTGGTGATCACCGTGGGGTCGGCCTGGGCCCGCTCGGCCTCGCGGCGCAGCCCCTGGTACATCGCCTTGAGCTCCTGCGGATGGGCCTCGGCGAACTCGCGGCTGACGATGTGGATGGACCAGTTGTAGGAGTCCATGTCCGCCCCGGTGATCAGCACCTTGGAGCCCTCGACGGCCATCGCCGCAGCGAGGTTCTGGTCGTAGGAGGCGATCGCGTCGACCTGGCCGCTGCTGAACGCGGTGGCGAACGAGGTGGTGTCCAGGGTGACCTTCTCGACCTTGCTGACGTCCAGGCCGGCCTCCTTGAAGGCCAGGTTCAGCAGGTAGTCGCCGGTGGCGCCGGGGGAGTCGATGCCGACCTTCTTGCCGTACAGGTCCTTGAGCTCGTTCACCCCGCTCTGCTCGGTGGCGACGATGCCCTGGCTCTTGCCGGAGTACTTCTCCAGGGCGAACGCCACCCAGTGCTCGCTGTTGCCGGCCAGGTTCACGAAGTAGCCGGTGCCGGTGGAGGAGACGTCGGCCTCACCCGCGGTGACCGTGTCGTAGGCGGTGACCGGGTCGAGCGGGCCGATCCACTTGACCGTGGTGCCGGCCTTCTCGCCCTCCTCTTCCAGGAAGCCCGAGTCCTTCACCGTGGTGAGGTAGTTGGCGGTGGGCAGGTAGGCGACCCGGAACTCGGTACCGCCGTCCTCGGACGAGGCAGAACCGGAGGAGCCGCAGGCGGCCAGGGCCAGCACGGAGGCAGCGGCGAGGGCAGCGAATTTCAGACGCATGGGGAGTTTCCTTGGGGTGGTGGGGAGGTACTAGCGGCCGGTGAAACCGCTGCGCCAGCGCAGCAGCCGCTTCTCGAGCAGACGGACGAGCCAGTCGGTGAGTACGCCGAGCAGGGCGTAGACGATGATGCACAGCACCACCTGGTCGGGCCGGACGAAGCGCTGGGCGTTGACCAGCACGAAACCGATGCCCGAGGTGGTGTTCACGGTCTCGCTGGTGACCAGGGCGATCCAGGCGATCGCGAGCGAGAACCGCAGGCCGGTGAGGATGCTCGGCAGCGCCCCCAGCAGCAGGATCTTCACGGCGACCAGGCGCCGCGAGAACTTGTACACGGTGGCCAGTTCGATGTACTTCACGTCGACGTTGCGGATGCCGGCGTAGGTGTTCAGGTACACCGGGATCAGCACACCCTCGGCGATCAGCAGCACCTTCATCGGCTCGCCGACGCCGAAGGCGATGATGAACAGCGGCAGCAGGGCGTTGAACGGGATCGCCCGCAGCATCTGCAGCGGCCGGTCCACGGTCAGCTCGCCCAGCCGGGAGTAACCGGACAGCAGGCCCAGGGCCAGGCCGAAGGCCACACCGAGCACGGTGCCCAGCAGGACCCGGCTCAGGCTGGTGCCCAGGGCTTCGGGCAGGGTGCCGTCGGCGGTCAGGTCCCGGGCCGCGGCCAGGACGGCTCCCGGGGCGGGCAGGGTGCGCTCGCTGATCCAGCCCTGGTTCGAGGCCAGCGCCCAGATCCCGACGATGGCGACCGGGCTGAGCCAGGGAAGCAGGGCGCCACTGACTTTACTGCTTGCTTTACTGCTTGCGGACGTCGGTGCTGGCGGACGCACGGACGTTGCGCTGCTCACGTGGAGAGTCCCTCAGCCAGGATCGTGAGCTCGTCCAGGACGAAGGCCGCGAACGTGCCCGTACCACGGGCCTGTTCAGCGGCGCGCTCGGCGGCGACCGCCAGCACGGCATGGGCGGCCACGGTCGCCCGCAGCGGATCGGTGCCGGGCGCCAGGCACGCGGCCACCAGAGCACCCAGGCTGCAGCCCGCACCCGTCACCTTGGTCAGCCAGGGGTGCCCACCCGGCACCGAGATCACCTCGCGGCCGTCCGTGACGTAGTCGGTGGGCCCACTGATCGCGACGACCGAACCCGTCCTCTGCGCCAGCTTTTCGGCGTACGGAACCGCGGCCTCGGGCGTGGCGGTGGCGTCCACGCCCTTCGACGTGGCACCGCCCCCGGCCAGCGCGATGACCTCGCTGGCGTTGCCCCGGATCGCGGTCGGCGGGCTTTCGGCCAGGAGTTGCGCGGCCAGGTCGTCGCTGACCTGGATGCCGCCGCCCACCGTGACCGGGTCCAGGACCCAGCGGGTACCGGCCGCGTGCGCGGTCCGGGCGGTCCGGAGCAGGAGTTCGGGGGAGTCGGTGACCATCGCGGCCAGATTGATCCAGACCCCGCTCGCGGCCGTGGCCAAAGGCTCTACCGCGGCCGGGTTCCCGCCGATCGCGGGGGAGCCGCCCACCGCCAGGACCATATTGGCGTTCAGGCCGGCGGTGATGTAGTTGGTGAGCCCGAACACCAGGGGTGAGGCCTCGCCGACCGCGCGCAGGGCGTCCACCACGTACGGCTCGGGCCAGCGGATTTCGGTGCTCATCGGTTCTCCTGTGCTTCCAGGGCGCTCTTGGCCCGGTTCTTCCATTCGTCGCGCTCCGGGCGCGGGATGCCGAGGTTCTCGCGCAGCGTGGCGCCCTCGTACTCGGTGCGGAACAGGCCGCGGCGCTGCAGTTCCGGGACGACCTTGGTGGCGAAGTCCTCGAAGGCGGCCGGCACGTGGGTGGCCACCACCATGAAGCCGTCGGCGGCCCCGCGCTCGATCCACTCCTGCATCCCGTCGGCGATGTCCGCGGCCGAGCCGACCAGGTAGCCCTCGGTGCGGGCGCCGTACCACTTGCCGAGCTGGCGGATGGTCAGGTCGTTCTTGCGGGCGTGCTCCAGCACCTCGCGGTAGTGGCCCATCACCCCGGCCACTTCCAGGTCCGGCAGCGGGCCGTCGAGGTCGTACTGGGTCAGGTCGACGTTGATGTGGTAGGCCAGCCGGGACAATCCGGCCTCGGGCTCGACCAGGTCCTCGAACGCGTGGTGCCGGGCCTGCGCGTCCTGCACCGAGTCGCCGACCACGACCGCGGCGGCGGGCAGGATCTTCAGGTGATCGGGGTTGCGGCCGTACTTGACGGCCAGAGCCTTGACGTCGGCGTAGAACTCGACGGCCGACTCGATCGACTCGTGGCTGCAGAAGATCACGTCGGCCCAGCGGGCGGCGAAGTCGCGGCCGCTGGGGGAGGCTCCGGCCTGCACGATCACCGGGTAGCCCTGTGGCGGGCGGGGTACTCCGAGCGGGCCCTGGGTGCTGACGTAACGGCCCTTGAAGTCGACGGCGCGCACCTGGTCCGGGCGGCCGAACTGGCCGGTGGTCTTGTCCTGCACGATCGCCTCGTCCGACCAGCTGTCCCAGAGCTGAGCGGTGGCCTCGAGGAACTCCTCGGCCCGGGCGTAGCGCTGCTCGCGCGGCGGCAGGGCGTCGTGGCCGAAGTTCTGCGCCTCGGCGTCCTGGAAGCTGGTCACCACGTTCCAGCCGGCCCGCCCGGCCGTGAGGTGATCGAGCGTGGCGTAGGAGCGGGCCACGTTGTACGGCTCGTTGTAGCCGGTGGACGTGGTGGCGGCCAGGCCGATCCGGGTGGTGGCCCCGGCCATCAGCGAGAGCACCGGCACCGGGTCCAGGCGGGGTGAGCCGGAGCCGTACTGCACGGCCGGGTCGAAGCGCCCGCCCAGGCTGCGGGGCACGGCCAGGGAGTCGGGCACGAAGACCATGTCGAACTTGGCGGCCTCGAGCAGCCGGGCGGTCTCGGTGTAGTAAGCGGCCGAGAGGAAGTCGTTGCGGGCGTCGGGGTGGCGCCAGCCGACCGTGCCCATCGGGCCGGCGTTCATGAAAGCGGCAAGGTGAAGAGGCTTCTGGGGCAAGGTGGAACCAGCTTTCTGTGGTGCCCAAGATGGCGTTCAGGGGCGTTGCGGTACGGCTTCGCTGCCGTGTTCCAGTTCGAGGGAGTGCGCGACCATCTGGCGGATCCGCACGTCCCGGTCCCGGCCGAGGTGGGTGAGCATCTCGGTGCGGGCGTTCTCGGCGTCGTAGCCGCGGATCGCCTGCAGGATGCGCTCGTGCTCGGCGTGGCTCTGGGTGAAATCGGTGGCGGCCGGCGCGGTTCGCCACGGAGCGCTGGACTTGGCCTGGGCGTCCAGGCTGTTCAGCAGTCCGAGGATGGTGCGGTTGTGCGCGGCCGCCCGGATACAGTCGTGCCATTGGTTGTACAGCGCCCGGACGATCTCGGGCCGGGTCTCGGCCACCGCCCGCCGTTGCAGTTCCTCGAGTTTCGCCAGGTCGATGCTGCTGCGCTGCAGGGCCGCGGCCGCGGCGGCCGCCGAGTCCAGGATCGCCCGCACCTCGAAGATCTCCAGCGTCTCCTCGACGCTGCGCCGCCGGACGGTGAAGCCCCGGGTGCCCGACTCCAGCAGGCCGTCGCGTTCCAGCAGGGCCAGCGCCTCGCGTACCGGAGTGCGCGAGACCCCGAACTCCTCGCTCAGCGCGCTCGGCGCCAGCGGTCCGGTGTCGCGGTAGTGGCCGGACATCAGCCGCCGCCGAAGGGCCGTGTAGATGGCGTCCCGGGCGCTCATCCGGGGGTCCTCAGCGGTCATGCATACGACTGTATGCAGCCGTATGCGATCACGGCGAGGGGTATGCACGCACTTTCACCGGGGCTTCACCAAGCGCCTTCACCCGTTGCGGCGTCGCTGGATTCAGCGCTTAGCCGGGCAAAACCGGCCGAGATGCCCGCCACATTGTCTATCTTGTCTATATGCATTGACCTGAATGCAGTCGCGGCTTAGCGTGGAGGGAGTCCGGCGGTCAGGGAGGCGATGGTGAAGAACGCGGGTTTCTCCCGGCGCCGGCACATCGATCTGCTGCGCGTGTGTACCAGTCTCTGTCGGGTTCGCTGACGTCGCAGGCCCTTTGCGCCTGCGCAACGGTCTTTCTGCCCTGACCCGTGTGCGCGCATGTCGCACCGGATCCCTCTGGACGAGGAGTACCCCTTACGTGGGAAGAACCATGACGCCTGCCCTGGTTGCCGGACTGCTGTTCCTGGCCGCGTGCGGGTCGGGCTCAGGCACCTCGGGCGCCGGAGGCGGCTCCGGTGAACCGAAAACCGGCGGCACCCTGACCTTCGCAGTGGGCTCGGACACCGGCTGCGCCGACCCCCAGCAGGTGGCCAGCAACGACTCCATCTACTCGGTGCGCCAGTTGGTCGACTCCCTCACCGACCAGGACCCCGAGACCGGCGAGATCGTGCCCTGGCTGGCCGAGAGCTGGGACGTCAGCAAAGACGCCAGCACCTTCACCTTTCACCTGCGCGAAGGCGTGACCTTCAGCGACGGCACCGAACTCACCGCCGACGTGGTCAAGGCCAACTTCGAGGCCGTACCTGACCTCGGTGCCCTCGCCACCCTGGCCACCGGCTACCTCACCGGGGTCAAGGAGATCACCGCCGAGGACCCGCAGACCCTGACTGTGGCCTTCGAGCACCCCAACGCCCAGTTCCTGCAGGCCACTTCGACCCACTCGCTGGGTATCGTCTCCCAGGCCAGCACCGAGCTGACGCCGCAGGAGCGCTGCACCCAGGGCATCGTCGGCTCCGGGCCGTTCACCCTGGCCGAGTACGTGCCCAGCCAGTCGGCCACGCTGAAGAAGCGCACCGGGTACGCCTGGGGTTCCTCGCTGTGGACCAAGGACGGCGAGGCCTACCTCGACGAAGTGGTGTTCAAGGTGCTGCCCGAGGCCGGAGTGCGCACCGGCAGCCTGCAGTCCGGCCAGGTGGACGCGATCGGTAACGTCGCCCGCGCGGACGAGCCCGCCCTCGAGGCCTCCGGCGCCACTCTGCAGGCCCGGGCCAACCCGGGCGCGGTGTTCAACCTCGGTGTGAACAACTCCAACCCGATCCTGCAGGACGAAAAGGTCCGCCAGGGGCTGCGGAACGCGATCGACCGCCAGCAGATCGCCGACACCGTGTTCAACAGCGGCACCGAGCCGGCCACCAGCATTCTCTCGCGCACCACGCCCGGCTACCACGACCTCTCCGCTGAGCTGGGGTACGCACCGGAGGAGGCCAAGGCCCTGCTGGAGGAGGCCGGCTGGAAGCCCGGCGCCGACGGGGTGCGGGAGAAGGCCGGCCAGAAACTCGCCCTCAACCTGGCCTGGTTCGCCAACTCGCCCACCAATCAGCCCGCCGTGGAACTCATCCAGCAGCAGCTCAAGGACGCCGGGGTGGCGGTGGAGCTGAAGCAGTACGAGATCTCCCAGGGCCCCGAGGTGCAGCAGTCCGGCGACTTCGACCTGATGTGGGGCAACCTCACCCGCGCCGACCCGGACATCCTGCGCACCCTGTATTCCACCAGCCTGGCCAACGTCTACCGGGTCCCGGCCAGTGACCTGGACTCCACCCTCACCGCCGAGGCCGGCGCCGTGGACGCGGCCGAGCGCAAGGAACTGGTGGCCCAGGCCCAGGAGGCCATCGTCGGCAACGCCTACGTGATCCCGGTCGTCGAACTGCAGACCAAGCTCGGCGTCGCGGCCCGGGTGCACGACCTGAACTTCGAGGCCTCCAGCCGGATCCAGCTGCACGACACCTGGGTCGAATGATGCGCCGGTACATAGCGAAACGAATCGCGCAGGCGGTCGGGGTGCTGTGGGCCGCCTACACCCTCTCGTTCTTCATCCTCGTCCTGCTGCCCGGTGACCCGGTCACCGCGATGGCCGGGCAGGGCATGGATTCCGCCCCGGTCGACCCGGCCCGCCTGGAAGCCCTGCGCGCGGAGTACGGCTTCGACCAGCCGGCACCGCTGCAGTACCTCGAATACCTGGGCCGGGCCCTGACCGGCGACCTGGGCGACTCGGTAGCCACCGGACGCCCGGTCACCCAGCTGATCACCGAAGCGCTACCCCAGACCCTGCTGCTCACCGCCAGCGCCCTCACCCTCGCCCTGCTGTTCGGTGGCGCGCTGGCGATGGCCGCTACCTACAGCGAACGCCGCTGGGTCCGGCAGTTCCTGCTGTCCTTGCCGCCCCTGGGTGTGTCGGTGCCGACCTTCTGGATCGGCCTGATGCTGGTGCAGTTCTTCTCGTTCCGCAACGCCTGGTTCCCGGCCTTCGGTAACGACGGCGTGAAAGGGCTGGTTCTGCCCGCCGTCACGCTCGCCGTCCCGACCGGCGCCCAGATCGCCCTGGTCCTGGCCAAGAGCCTGAGCACCACCCTGGACGAGCCGTACATCGCCACCGCCAAGGCCAAGGGCGCCGGCCGGGTACACGTCCACCTGCGGCACGCCCTGCGCAACGCCGCCCTGCCGGCCCTGACCGTGGCCGGACTCCTGGTCGGGGCGCTGATGGCGAATGCCGTGGTGATCGAGACGGTGTTCTCCCGCAACGGGTTGGGACGCGTCACCCAGGCCGCGGTGGCCGCCCAGGACATCCCCGTCGTCCAAGGCGTGGTGGTCTACGGAGCGCTGGTGTTCGTGGTGGTCAATTTGCTCGTCGACCTGGTGTATCCGCTCCTGGACCCGCGCATCGTCCTGGCCCCCACCCGTCCTCAGGCAGTTGCCGCATGAGCGGCCAACTGCTGGAGACGGGCACGGCGCTCGGCCTGCCCACCACCCCTGACCCGGCCCAGAGCGGTTCTCGTGGCCCTGACCCCGCGCGGGCCACTCGCCGCACCCTGGCCTTCTTCGCCAGGCGTCCCGGCCTGGTGCTGTCGATCCTGATCGTCCTCGTCGTGGTCGTAGCCGCCTTCGCCCCCGGAGTGTTCAGCAGCGCCGATCCCACCCGCGGCGTGCCGGAGGAGAACTTCCAGGCCCCCAGCACCGCGCACTGGTTCGGCACCGACAGCCTGGGTCGTGACCTGTTCGCCCGCGTGGTGCACGGCGCGCAATTGTCGCTGCGGGCAACCCTTCTGGCCGTCTCCTTCGCCTTCGTCATCGGCGGGATACTCGGCCTGGTCGCCGGGTTCGTCGGGCGCTGGGTGGACGACGTGATCATGCGCTTCGTCGACGTGGTGCTCTCCATCCCCACGCTGTTCCTGTCCCTGGCGGTGGTGACCGCCCTGGGCTACGGCACGACCAAGGTGGCGATCGCCGTGGGCGTGGCCAACATCGCCGGATTCGCCCGGGTGATGCGCGCGGAAGTGCTGCGGGTGCGCACCGCGCTGTACGTCGAGGCCGCGCGGGGAGTGGGCGCTCGCTGGTACACGGTACTGGGCCGGCACGTGCTGCCGAACAGCATCAGCCCGGTGCTGGTGCTGGCCACGCTGGAGTTCGGCACGTCGATCCTGGCTGTCTCCAGCCTGAGCTTCCTCGGTTACGGGGCTCCACCGCCGGCGCCGGAGTGGGGAACGCTGATCTCGGACGGACGGAACTACCTGGCCAACGCCTGGTGGCTGACGGCCCTGCCGGGCCTGGCGATCGCGGCGACCGTGCTGGCGACCAACCGGATCGCCCGGGCCCTGGAAAGCGAGGTGAGACAGTGGTGAGCGAGCCTCTGCTGCAGATCAGCGATCTGGCGGTCTCGTACCGCACCCGATCGGCCCCGGTGGTAGCGGTGGACGGGGTGGACCTGGTGGTGCACTCCGGCGAAACCGTTGCCCTGGTGGGGGAGTCCGGTTCCGGCAAGAGCACCACCGCGCACGCCGTGGTGCGTCTGCTGGCCGGTAACGCGCAGATCGAACGAGGGACGATCCGCTTCGCCAGCCAAGCGCTGGAGGGCGCGTCGGAGCGGGAACTGCGGAACGTGCGGGGCGCCCAGATCGGCCTGGTGCCACAGGATCCGGCGGTCTCGCTGAACCCGGTCAAGCGCGTGGGTGAGCAGGTGGCCGAGGTGCTGCGGCTGCACAGCCTGAGCACCCGTAAGCAGGCGGCACTGCGAGCGGTGGAAGTCCTGGACCGGGCCGGGCTGCCGGATGCGGCGACCCGGGCCCGGCAGTACCCGCACGAGCTCTCGGGCGGGATGCGGCAGCGGGTGCTGATCGCCATGGCGATCGCGGCCGATCCGAAGCTGATCATCGCCGACGAGCCGACCAGCGCGCTGGACGTGACGGTGCAGAAGGTGATCCTGGACCACCTGCAGCACCTGGTGGCCGAGTCGGGAGCGGCGGTGCTGCTGGTGACGCACGATCTGGCGGTGGCGGCCGACCGGGCCGATCGCATCGTGGTGATGTCCGAAGGCAAGGTGGTGGAGACCGGGCCCACGGCGGCGCTGATGTCCGACCCGCAGCACGAGTACACGCGGCGCCTGCTGGCCAGTGCCCCCAGCCTGCAGTCACCGCGGCCGGTCAGGACTCTGCCCCGGGAAGATTCGGCAGCAGTGGAGCACCCGTTGCTCGACGTCCAAGATCTGGTCAAGGAGTTCCCCCTTCCTCGTACCGCTGCCGGCCCGTCCAGTGTAAGAGCGGTGGACGGCGTGAATTTCGTTATCCACAGGGCGGAAACCCTCGCATTGGTGGGTGAGTCCGGATCCGGTAAGTCCACCACCGGGCGCCTCGTGCTGCGACTGGCCGACCCCACCGCAGGCCGGATCCAGTTCGACGGCACGGACATCACCCGCT
Organism: Kineosporia babensis; assembly: GCF_021129305.1. Taxonomy (GTDB): domain Bacteria; phylum Actinomycetota; class Actinomycetes; order Actinomycetales; family Kineosporiaceae; genus Kineosporia; species Kineosporia babensis. The sequence continues at coordinate 59,803 of NZ_JAJOMB010000019.1, forward strand.
CCGGCCACGCCGCCACACGGCAACTTCGGCGCCGGGCCCAGCTGATCTACCAGAACCCCTACGCCTCGCTGGATCCGCGGTTCACCGTGGCCGAGACCATCGAGGAGCCGCTCAGGGTCTTCCGGATCGGTGACAAGGCCAGCCGCCGCACGAACGCTCGCGAGCTGCTGGACAAGGTGGCCCTGCCGAGTGCCATGCTGGAACGGCGCCCCGCGGAACTGTCCGGTGGCCAACGACAACGAGTGGCCATAGCCAGGGCGTTGGCGCTCTCGCCGGATCTGGTGGTCTGCGACGAGCCGGTCTCGGCGCTGGACGTGTCGGTGCAGGCCCAGGTGCTCGATCTGCTCGTGCAGCTGCAGGCCGACACCGGCGTGGCCTACCTGTTCATCTCGCACGACCTGGCCGTGGTGCGTCAGCTGGCCCACCGCGTGGCCGTGATGCGTAACGGAAGGATCGTGGAAACCGGCACCACCGAGCAGATTTTCAACGAACCGCAGCACGAGTACACCCGCGAACTGCTGGCCGCCATCCCCGGCCAGGCCGTCGCCGAAGGAGTTCAGTCATGACCACCTCAGCCTTCCTCGCGGACTGGCAGGCCTGGCGCACCGAGCGCGATGCCGTTCAGTCCGACCCGCACGGTTTCCTCGCAATCACCAACCTGCACTGGCTCACCGAGGAGGGGCAGCGTTTCGACGACGCTCCCGGTGAGTGGAGCACCAGCGAGAAAGGAATCAGCGTCGAGTTGGGCGAAGAGCAAATAACAGTGGACGGGAAGACACGCACCGGCCGCTACGAGTTCGGCGTGATCCCGGAGCGCGGCAGCGTGAAGGCCTTGTGGGGTGACGCGGTCATCGAGGTGGCCAAGCGTGGCGGGTTCGACATCATCCGGCCCCGGCACCCGGACAACCCCCTGGTCAAGGGCTACCACGGCACGCCCACCTTCGACCCGGACGAGCGCTGGGTGGTCTCGGCCCAGTACACCCAGTTCGATCAGCCCCGCCCGGTCACGGTCGGCGCAGCCGTCGAAGGGCTGGAGCACATCTACGAGGCCCCTGGTGAGCTGAGCTTCGAGCTTGACGGCCAACAGCTGAAGCTCACGGCCTTCCCCGGCCACGTGCCCGGCACCCTCTCGGTGCTCTTCACCGACGCCACCTCCGGCGTCACCACCTACGGAGCCAACCGCTCGATCCAGGTGCCGGTTCCTGACCAAGGCGGCCACACCGTCCTTGATTTCAACCGTGCCGCCAATCTGCCCTGCGCCTACACCACCCTCGCCACCTGCCCCTTGCCGCCTGCCGAGAACCGCCTGCCGATCGCGATCGAGGCCGGCGAGAAGACCCCCTACGAAAGCGCGGACGCCAAATGAGCCTGCACCTCGGTATTGCCCTGGACGGCGCCGGCTGGCACCCGGCGGCCTGGCGTCAGCCCGACGCCCGTCCCCATGAACTGTTCTCGCCGCGCTACTGGGCCTCGCTGGTCCAGGAGGCCGAGGCCGGCCTGATCGACCTGGTGACGATCGAGGACGCACTGAATCTGCAGTCCGACGCATTCGCCACTCAGGACGAACGCACCGACCGGGTCCGCGGACGTCTCGACGCGGTTCTGATCGCCGCCCGCGTCGCTCCGGTGACCCAGCACATCGGGCTGATCCCGACCGCGATCACCACCCACACCGAGCCGTTCCACCTGTCCAAAGCCATTGCCACGCTGGACTACGCGGCCCTGGGACGAGCAGGCGTACGCGTGCAACTGGCTCCCCGGCAGGACACGGCCAAGCATTTCGGACGGCGTGATGTCCCGGCGATCGACGTCACCCGGATCAACGACGGTTCGCAGCAGCAGTTGCTGGCCGACGGGTTCGACGAGGCCGCCGACTACGTCGAGGTGCTGCGGCGATTGTGGGACAGCTGGGAGGACGACGCCGAGATCCGGGACGTGGAGTCCGGGCGTTTCGTGGACCGGGACAAGCTGCACTACATCGACTTCGAGGGCCGCTGGTTCTCGGTCAAGGGCCCCTCGATCACCCCGCGCCCGCCGCAGGGTCAGCCGATCGTGGCCGCGCTGGGGCACGCGGACATCCCCTACCGGCTGATCGGGCGCGCGGCCGACCTGGGCTTCATCACCCCGCACAGCGCTACCGAAGCGGCCGAGCTGGCAGCGGTGATCGACCGGCACCGGGTGGCAGCCGGCCGCGTCGAGGAGAAGATTCACGTCTGGGCCGACCTGGTCGTGGTGCTCGACGAGACCGAATCGGCCGCCTGTGACCGGCTGGACCACCTGAACGAGCTGGCCGGCGCCGAATACACCAGCGACGCCGAGATCTTCGCCGGAACCCCGGCCCAGCTGGCCGATCTGCTCCTGGACTGGAATCTGAGCGGCTACCGGCTGCGCCCCGCCACCGTGCCTCACGACCTCACCCAGATCACCCGGGGCCTGGTGCCGCAGCTGCAGCAGCGCGGAGCCTTCCGGACCGCCTACGCCGAGGGTGATCTGCGCTCGCGCCTGGGCCTTCCCCGACCGGCCAACCGCTACGCGAGTGCCTGAGAGGCTGATCATGACCAAGCAGATCCACCTGGCGGCGCATTTCCCGGGCGTCAACAACACCACGGTCTGGAGCGATCCGGCGGCCGGCAGCCACATCGAGTTCGACTCCTTCCGGCGCTTCGCCCAGACCGCCGAGCGCGGCAAGCTCGACTTCCTGTTCCTGGCCGAGGGCCTGCGCCTGCGGGAGCAGAAGGGCCAGATCTACGACCTGGACGTGGTCGGCCGCCCGGACACCTTCACCGTGCTGGCCGCTCTGGCCGGGGTGACCGAGAAGCTCGGCCTGACCGGCACCATCAACTCCACCTTCAACGAGCCCTACGAGGTGGCCCGGCAGTTCGCCAGCCTGGACCATCTCTCCGAGGGCCGGGCCGCCTGGAACGTGGTGACCAGCTGGGACAAGTTCACCGGGGAGAACTTCCGGCGCGGTGGCTACCTGGCCCAGGAGGACCGCTACGCGCGGGCGCGCACGTTCCTGCAGACCACGGCCGAGCTGTTCGACTCCTGGTCGGGCGTCGAGATCGTCGCCGACGCAGCATCCGGCCAGTTCCTGAACACCGCGGCACCCGGCCGGTTCAGGCACCAGGACCGGTTCTTCGACATCGAGGGCCAGTTCAACGTCCCGCGCAGCCCGCAGGGCCGACCGGTCATCTTCCAGGCCGGCGACTCCGAGGACGGCCGTAACTTCGCCGCCGCCCAGGCCGACGCGATCTTCTCCCGGTACGCCACCTACGACGAGGGCAAGGTCTTCTACGAGGACGTCAAGGGCCGCCTGGCCGGATTCGGCCGCGAGCGCTCGGACCTGCTGATCCTGCCCGCCGCCAGCTATGTGCTCGGCGACACCGACGCCGAGGCCGAAGAGCTCGCCTACCAGGTGCGCCGAGCCCAGGTATCGCCGGCGACGGCCCGGAACTTCATCGAGCAACTCTGGAACACCGATCTGTCCGACTTCGACGTGGACGGCCCGCTCCCGTCCTTCGATCCCGTCGTGGAAGGTGAGCTGATCGCCAAAGGCCGCGCAAGCGTCCGTCAATTGGCGAAAGACCCGGTGGCCCTGGCCAACGAGTGGCGCGCGAAGGCGGAAGCCAAGAAGCTCTCGGCCCGCGACCTGGTCATCGAGGTCACCGGCCGGCAGACCTTCGTCGGCTCGGCGGCCACCATCGCCGAGACGATCAACCGGTTCGTGCAGGACGACGTCTCCGACGGGTTCATCCTGGTCCCGCACATCACCCCGGACGGCCTGGCGCCGTTCGTCGACCAGGTCGTCCCGTTGCTGCAGGAACGTGGCGTTTTCCGCACCGACTACGAAGGCTCGACGCTGCGCGATCACCTGGGGCTGAAGTACCCGGCCTGAAAATCGACGGACGGGCCGCCTGAGTTGTGCGCTCAGGCGGCAGGACCGTCGGGGTTGAGCCGAACGAGTGCGTCGGCATCAGTTGGTTCCCGGGAGCGTCGACGCACGAGAGGTGAGTGCGCTGCGCGACGACGGCCTCCTACGCCTGCATCTGGGTGTAGGGGTGGTGCTGTCGTCGGTCTGCGTCCTGATGCCGGCGGGGTTGGCGCACGACGTGCTGTACACCGCGATCACCTTCGGGTGCATCGGGATGATGGTGGTCGGGATCCGGCGCCACCGGCCGCCCACGGCGCGGGGCTGGTGGCTGGTCACCGTAGGCGTGGTGGTGTGGGCCGCGGCGGACGTGCTCTGGGCCGTCTACACCTGGATCCTGCACATCTCTCCGTTCCCGTCGCCGGCCGACGCGCTCTACCTCACCAGCTACGTGCTCATCGCCTCCGGCTTCTGGTGCTTCGTCCGGGCCCGGCGCGGGGAGCGCGACCGCGAGGGATTCATCGACTCGGCCATCTTCACCGTCGGCGCGGGGCTGATCAGCTGGGTGGTGCTGATGCGGCCCGGGCTGGAGGCGGCCGAGGAGACCATGAGTGAACGGGTGCTGGCTGCCGCCTACCCGCTCAGCGACGTCCTTCTGCTGGCCCTGCTCGTGCGCCTGCTCACCACGAAGGGCGCTCGCAGCGCGTCGTTCCGCTGGCTCGTGGCCGGCAACTCGTTGCTCCTGCTGGCCGACTGCGCCTACCAGTACACCAGCATGACCGAGGTGTACACCGGCGGTGCGATCACGCTGCCCTGGCTGCTGAGCTACGTCTGCTTCGCGGCGGCGGCGCTGCACCCCTCGATGCGGCATCTCACCGACGGCACGACCAGCGATCGTGGCACCCGCTTCACCAGCAGCCGGCTGGTCGCGCTGACCCTGGCCAGCCTGGTGGCCCCGGGCACCCTGCTGCTGCAACTGGCTTTCGGTCTGCGCCAGGCCGCGTGGGCGGTGGCCCTGTCCTCGGTGGTGCTGTTCCTGCTGGTGGTCTGGCGCATGTCCGGCCTGCTGCGACGTCTCGACGCGCAGACCGCCAAGCTGGCCGACCTGGCCCGCACCGACGCCCTGACCGGTCTGCCCAACCGGCGTACCAGCGATGCGGAACTGGAGCGGATGCAGACCCGGGCGCGTACCGAGGGTTTGCCGCTGTGCGTCAGCATTCTGGACCTGGACCGGTTCAAGGCGTTCAACGACACCTACGGGCATCAGGCCGGAGACAGCCTGCTCGTCACCGCCGCAGCCGCCTGGCGTGAGCAGATGCAGGCCGAACGGGCTGACGTCGGCGAAGGACGGGCGGCCATGCTCGGGCGCTGGGGCGGCGAAGAGTTCGTCCTGCTGGCCCTCGGGCACGATCTGACAGCAGCCGCCGCGCTGGTTGACTCGATGCGTGCCGTCACGCCCGCCGGGCAGACCTTCTCCGCCGGCGTGGCCCAGTGGGACGGGCTGGAGTCGGCCGAGGCCGTGTTCTCCCGCGCCGACCAGGCCCTGTACGAGGCCAAGGACGGCGGCCGGGATCGGGTCTGCCTCGCCGCCCCAGGGATGGTCATGGAAGCTGTTGAGGTTCCCGGTAACGCAACAGCGGAATCAGGCTGAGCGCCACCAGCAGGCTCGGCAGCAGGGAGAACCCGAGCGCCACGGCGGTCAGCGCCGAGTCGGGCTGCTGGGCGATCGTCTCGAACGAGTCGGCGGAGCGGTAGTGCCCGACGGCCAGGACCAAGGCATAAAGGCCGGGGCCGAGGGCCATTCCGAGCGTCTCCCCAGCGGTCCAGATCCCGGTGTAGACACCGCTGCGGTTGTCTCCGGAACGGCGCGCGTCCTGCGCCGCGATGTCCGGCATCATCGCCATCGGGAACAGCTGCATGCCGGAGTACCCGATCCCGGCCAGCGCGGCCACGGTGTACACCCACCACGTGGCCGAGGAGCCGGCCCAGAACAGCAGCGGCGTGGCGGCGATCCAGACCAGCGAGGCCAGAAGGTAACCCCGTCGCTTACCCAGCCGCTGACCAAGACGCCCCCAGGCCGGAGTCAGCAACAGCGCCGGCCCGACGAAACAGACGAAGAGCGCGGTGGCTGCCCCCTCGTCCTCCAACACCCAGCGGGCCGCGTAGTCGACCGAGGCCAGCATGGTGCTGGAAGCCAGGGCCTGAACCACGAAGACGATCAGGAGCAGCCGGAACGCCCGGTCGGACGAGATCAGCCGGAGCTGCTCGCGCATCGTCCCCGCGCTCTCGGACGCGGTCCGGATCGGTGCCGTGCGAGTACCGCGGTAGGAACCGATCACCCCGAGCAGCAGGAGAACACCGATCAGCACGCCCATCACCCGGTAGCCCGACTGCCCGCCGAACGCGTCGCGCACCGCGGGAGCACTGGCCCCGGCCAGCATGATGGTGAACGCCAGGATGCCGACCCGCCAGCTCATCAGCCGGGTGCGCTCGTGGTACGAATCCGTGATCTCGGCCGGCATGGCCATGTACGGAACCTGGAAGAACGCGTAGGCCGTGGCGCAGAGCAGGAACATCACCAGGACCCAGAGCGCATCCAGCGCGGTAGATCCCAGCGGCGGCCCGGCGAACAGCAACGCGAAGCACAACGCCAGGGGCAGACCACCGAGCAGCAGGAACGGACGTCGGGGGCCCCGCGGATCGGTGGAACGGTCGCTGATCCGGCCGACGATCGGGTTCAGGACCACGTCCCAGGCCTTCGGCAGGAACACGATGAGCCCGGCCAGCGCCGCCGCGACGCCGAGCGTGTCGGTCAGGTAGGGCAGCAGCATCAGACCCGGGACCGTGCCGAACGATCCGGTGGTCACCGACCCCAGGCCGTAGCCCGCGCGGACGCGAGGGGAAAGCGGAATGTCCGTAACGGGAGTATTCATCGCCGATGACCATATCGGCGGCATTGGACCCGACGGCCCCTCCGGTTTCAGGTTATAGCGCGACCAGGGCCTTGCGGCAAGGCCCCGGTCGACCCTCAGAATCTCGGGCTGTAGCCGAACTTCTGGGGGATCAATATGCGCGTTGTGATGTCGACCTACGGGTCGCGGGGTGATGTCGAGCCGATGGCCGCTCTGGCCGTCACGCTGCAGGAACTGGGCGTGGAGGCGGTGGTGTGCGCCCCGCCGGAGGACGAGTTCCGGGCTCTGCTGGAGCGGGCCGGGGTGGAGATGGTGGCGGCCGGGATGGCGGTGAAGGAGCTGATTGCCGAGGCTAAGGCGAACCCGCACATCACGTTGCCGGAACGGGCTCGCAAGGTCACGTCCCGGCAGTACGAGGCCGTGCTCGAGGTGGCGCAGAAGGCCGACGTGATCATCGGCAGCGGCCTGATGCCGGCCGCGGCCGGGGCCCGCACTGTGGCCGACCAGTTGGGCCTGCCGTTCCACCTGGTGGCGTTCCAGCCGGTGACGATGCCCTCGCCGTACCAGCCGCCGGTGGCCTACCCGGGTCGGCCGCTGCCTCCGGACGTCACCGACAACCGCGAGCTGTGGAAGCACGACGCGGAGAGCATGAACGTGATCTTCGGCGCGGCGGTGAACGACCATCGCGTTTCGGTAGGGTTGCCGCCGGTACCGAGCATTCGGGCGTACGTCCTGAACAAGCGTCCCTGGTTGGCCGTTGATCCGGTGCTCTCCCCGTGGCGGCCCTCGGACCTGCTCGACGTGCTGCAGACCGGCGCCTGGATCCTGCCCGACACCCGTCCGCTCCCGGCCGAGCTGGAAGCGTTCCTCGAGGCCGACCAGGAACCGGTCTACGTCGGCTTCGGCAGCATGGCCATGGGCAACGCCCCGGCCGAGGTGGCCCGGGCTGCGGTTGAAGCTGCTCGAAAGCAGGGGCGGCGGTTGGTGATGGCCAAGGGATGGGCCGGGCTGGAGGCGATCGACGAGGCCGACGACTGCTTCGTGGTCGGAGATGTCAATCAGCAGAAGCTGTTCCCACGGGTTGCCGCGGTGGTGCATCACGGCGGCGCCGGAACCACCACCGCTGCCGCCCGGGCCGGTACGCCCCAGGTGATCGTCCCGCAGGTGGTGGACCAGCCCCATTTCGCCCGGCGGGTGGCCGAACTCGGTATCGGAGTGGCGCACGAAGGCAGCGTTCCGACCAGCGAGTCGCTCGCTGAAGCGCTGAACCGGGCTCTCGGCATGACCCGGCGGGCCCAGGAGATGGCCGGTCAGATCAAGACCGATGGGACGCTCGTGGCGGCTCGGGAACTGGGCGTCGCCTGATCGCGGGGGAGAACACGGTAACTACAGGGACACTTCGGACCAGTCCAGGGCGTTGAGGTTGACCACGACGGCTTCCTGGGTGGTGCGGGCGATCACCACGAGGGCTTCCTGCGACGGGTCGGGGTTCTCCTCGCGGTGCGGGACCCACGGCGGGACGAAGACGTAGTCGCCAGGGGAGGTTTCGATCCGGCGTTCGACCGGCTCCGGGCCGTCGAGGTCGGCGAAGACGAAGACCGGGTTGCCGGAGACCACGTAGATCGCGGTCTCGGAGGCGCCGTGATGATGGTTGCCGGAGTTGGTCTGCGCCGGGACGTGGGTCTGGCCCATCCAGAGGTGCTGGGCGCCGACGGTCTTGCCGCTGATCGCCTCCAGCCGCTTCATGCCGGACGTCTGCGTGGTCTGGCCGATCAGGGCCGAGGGCGCGATGCCGTGCAGGCGGGTGTGGAAGGGGTCGATGCCGGGCGGCAGCAGAACGCCGCTGGGCGTGCGGACCGGCTCGCCGCCATGCTCGCTGGAAGGAAGGTGGACCGCGGACATTCAGGCTCCCTGGGCGTACTCGACTTCGGGGTAATGCGGAAACAGCGACTGGCGGCTCAGCAGCTGGCGCAGGGCCTCGGCGACCGGGGCGGCGGTGCGCGCCGGCAGGCCCTGGCGGGACCAGACCGACAGCGGCAACGGCTTGGGGGTGGGCAGGTCAGGGCGCGGGGCAAGGCCTTCGGGGGTCTGCCCGAGCGTGGCCATCAGCGCAACGCCGAGGCCGGCCCCGACCGCCGCCTGAACTCCGGCCAGCTGGATGGCTTCGGCGTTAACCATAGCCGGGATGGCATTTTCCGCAAGGGTTTCCAGGGCCCGGGTGCGCAGGGCGCAGGGCTGGTCGAAGGCCACCACCGGGATCGGCGAGGGCGCCGCCGGGCGCTGCCAGGTGGGGGCTGCGTACCAGGTCAGGGCCAGGTCGCCGACCTTGGTGGCGCGCTGGTCGTCGGTCGGGCCGAGCAGCAGGGCCAGGTCCACCCGGCCCTCGGCCAGGCCCTCGCGCAGCTTGGTGCCGCGGTCCAGCCGGAAGCGGATGTGCAGGTCCGGCAAAGTGGTTGCGAGCTGGGCGGACAGGTGGGGCAGCAGCTGCGCGGCGGCGTGCTCGGTGGAGCCGATCACCACGGCCTCGGTGGTGCGCCGGCCGAAGCTGCGCAGCGTCTCGTCGTGCAGGGCGAGGATCCGCCGGGCCTGGGCCAGCAGGCGCTCGCCGTCGGCGGTCAGCCGGGATCCGCGGCCGTGCCGTTCGACCAGGGCGGCGCCGGTGGCGCTCTCCAGTTTGCGCACGTGCTGACTCACTGCGGCCTGGCTGAGGTGCAGTGATGTGGCGGCGCGCTGGAAACCGCCGGTGTCCGCCACGGTGACGAAACTGCGGAGCGGGGCGATGTCCAGGATCTGACTCATGTCTACAAGAATACTAGAGAATGATTCGGATTCGTGATGGGTCTTCATCACAAAGCATCACCGCCGAGCGTCTGGACACGGGCACCAACGGTCACGGATGCTCATGGACATGACCCGGACGGCCCTTGTGGATCTCACGAGCTGTCGATGGCTCGATCACTCCCGAGGCTCATCGGCGCTCTGTCGCTGAGCTCGCCCTCGTGACGGCCCGGCGATCGCCGGGCGTCCCCACCAGTGTTCTCGCAGCCAGAAGGGTTCTCCTCGCATGCCCGAAAAAGCCGAACGCAAGCTCAAACTCGGCGCCGTCCTGCTCGGCGTCGGCGGTCCCGGCCAGCATCACACCTGGCTCGACCCGAACATCCCGGCCAACGCCAGCGTGGACGTGCGCTGGTACATCGCCCGGGCCCAGGAGGCCGAGGCGGCGCGCTTCGACCACGTGTTCATCGTGGACAGCCAGTACATCACTCCGGACTCCCCGAACCACTACCTCAGCCGGCTGGAACCGCTGACCCTGCTGTCCGCGATCGCCGTGCACACCGAGCACATCGGCCTGGTCGGCACCCTCACCACCTCGTACAACGAGCCGTTCAACGTGGCCCGGCGACTGGCCTCGCTGGATCACATCAGCGGCGGCCGGGCCGGCTGGAACGTCGTGACCAGTGGAGATGCCGGAACGGCGGGCAACTACAGCCGGGCCGCGCACTTCGACTACGCCACTCGCTACGGCCGGGCGCTGGAACACGTGCGGGTGGCCCAGGGACTGTGGGACTCCTACGAGGCCGACGCCCTGCCCCGGGACCGCGAGCGTCAGCAATTTCTGGACCGCACCAAACTGCATGCCCTGGACCACCAGGGCGAGCACTTCGGCGTGATCGGGCCGCTGAACATCGAGCGCACCCCGCAGGGACAGCCGGTGATCTTCCAGGCCGGCGACTCCGAAGAGGGCCGTGACCTGGGCGCCAGCATCGCCGACGCGATCTTCACGCACGCCCAGAGCCTGGAACAGGCCATCGCGTTCCGCACCGAGATCCGTGAGCGCGCAGCGGCCAAGGGCCGCGATCCGCACCAGGTGCTGATCGTGCCGGGCATTTTCCCGATCATCGCCGACACCGACGAGGAAGCCCGGGCCCGGCAGGATGCCCAACTGGGCGCCAAGAGCTTCGACAAGGCGCTGGCCGAACTGGGCCGCCCGTTCGGCTGGCACGACTTCAGCCAGTACGACCTGGATGCGCCGTTCCCGTCGGTGGCGGCGGCCGGAGCGCTCAGTTTCCGGACCCAGGCCGAGGCGATCACTCGGCTGGCCCAGACCCAGCAATGGACGTTGCGGCAGGTCGTGGAGCACCAGCTGGCTTCCGGCCGATCACCTTTCGTCGGTTCGCCGCTGACCGTCGCGAACGAGATCCAGCGCTGGTTCGAGGCGGGCGGGTTCGACGGGATCAACATCACCGTCAACTCGCCGGTCGAGTTCGCCCGGTTCACCGAGCAGGTGCTGCCGATCCTGCGCGAGCGCGGCGTGGTCCGCAGCGAGTACGAATCCAGCACGCTGCGCGGCAATCTCGGTCTTGTAGTTCCCGAGAACCGCTATACCGCAGCCCGTGCCGCCCAGGCCGAGGCCCCCGTCCTCTTGTCCTGACCCTGCTCTTTGAACCTCTCGAACTTCGTAAGGAACCCCATGACTTCCACGCTCGGCCGTCGCTCGTTCCTGGGCGGTCTGCTCGCCGCCCCTGCTCTGGGCGCGGTGCTGGCGGCCTGCGGTGGCTCCGGTTCGGCCGCGTCCGCCGGTTCGGCCACCCTGAAATGGGCCTCGTCGTACTTCCCGACCCACTGGGACCCGGTGGTCGGTGGCAGCGGCGCCCAGTTCCGTCATCTGGCTCTGGTGTACGCCTCGCTGACCCGCGTGGACGACGCCGGCAACGCGGTGCCTGACCTGGCCGAGAGCTGGGACTACAACGACAAGGGCGACCAGGTCACGTTCCACCTGCGGGAGGGCCTGACCTTCAGCGACGGTACGCCGGTGAACGCCGAGGCGGTGAAACAGGCGATCGAGCGGGCCAAGAACCAGGAGGACTCGGCTCTGTTCGGCGACCTGACCTCGATCGAGAAAGTCACCACCGAGGGCGATCTGGACGCGGTGGTGCACCTGAGCCAGGTCGACTACCAGATCCCGCTGCTGTTCGGTGAACGGGTGCTGCAGGTGGCCAGCCCGAAGGCCGCGGCCGACCCGAAGGCGCTGGACCAGAACCCGGTCGGGCACGGGCCGTTCGTGGTCACTCAGATCATCCCGGGCACCAAGGCCGTGCTGGAGAAGAACCCGGACTACTGGGACGCCGCGAACATCCACATCGAGAAGGTGGAGCTGGTCTCCGCGCCCGACCCCTCCACCGTCGTCTCGGGCCTGCAGACCGGCGTGTACAACTTCGCCGACCTGGCCCCGAGCCAGGCCAAGGCAGCCGAGGGGGCCGGCCTGGACGTGTTCGTGCAGCCGGGCTACAACGCCTCCAACCTGAGCCTGAACGTGAACAAGAAGCCGTTCGACGACCCGAAGGTGGTCGAGGCGGTGCGTCACGCGATCAACCGCCAGGAGTTCGTGGACAAGCTGACGTTCGGCTACGGCACGATCGCCACCCAGCCGTTCCCCGAGGAGTACATCGCCTACGACCCGGACTCGGCCGACCTGTGGCCCTACGACGTGGCCAAGGCGAAAGCCGCCCTGGCAGAGTCGAAGTACTCCGGGGACGACCTGAAGATCGACCTGGTGATCCCGGACGAGGACGCCTCGGCCGAGATCGTGCAGTCGCAGCTGGCGGCGATCGGGATCACCGTCACCATCAAGATCGACAAGAACTGGGCCACCCCGTTCTTCGCCAAGGACCTGGTCACCTCGCTGTACGGCACCACCGGGCGGGACTCGCCGCTGCAGACCCTGACCGCGCACTTCGGCCCGAACGGCCCGCTGAACCTCAGCACGCCTTACGAGCCGGAGGGTTTCGAGAAGGCCGTGGCCGCGGTGCGGGAAACCCCTCTCGAGGATCCCGCTTACGCCGAAACGTTGCAGAAGGCCACCCGGGAGGGTCTGGCCAGCGAGGCGCTGGTGTTCACCTTCTCCCAGCCCAACGTGTACGTGAAGGACCCGTCGATCTCGCAGCTGCCGAAGAACCCGGGGCACATCAACTGGACCGGCGTAAAGATCTCCTGATGAACAAGATTGGAGAACAGCGATGGCCGTGAGTACGGTCTCCCCGGTCACCGCGCCGGCCGTACCTCAGGCCCGCACCGCGGATGCGGCGGTGCGGGCCCAGCGGGTGATCGGGCGGATCCTGGTGGTGATCGCCCAGTCGGTGGCCATCTTCGTGCCGGTGTTCCTGGTCGCCACCTTCGTGACCTTCGCGCTGCGCTCGATCAGCGGCCTGAGCCCGGCCCGGATGCAGCTGGGCGAGCAGGCCACCCCCGAGGCGATCGCCCGGATCGAGGAGCAGTGGGGCCTGGACCGGCCGTTCCTGGCCCAGTACTGGACCTGGCTGAGCGACATGCTGCGCGGCAACCTGGGCAACAGCTGGTCCAACGGCGCCGGGGTGGCCGACCTGATCGGGATGGGCATCGGGATCAGCCTGTCGGTGGCCGCCCTGGCCCTGGTCATCGGCATCACCCTGGGCTTCGCCTTCGGCGCCCTGGCCGCGCTCAGACCGCAGACCTGGATCGACCGCACGATCACCGCCGTGATGACGGTGTTCTCGGTGATGCCCGCCTTCGTCGTCGGCATCGTCCTGGTCACCGTGTTCGCGGTCGGCCTCGGCTGGTTCCCGGCCTCCGGCTACGTCCCGCTCGAGCTGGGTCTGTGGCCGTGGCTCTCGCACATCCTGCTGCCCGCCCTGGCCCTGAGCCTGGACGTGGTGGCCGACGTGGCCCGGCAGTTGCGCAGCGGCCTGATCGCCGCCTACCGGGAGAACTACGTGATCGGAGCAGCCGTCCGAGGACTCAGCCCCCGGAGGATCTTCCTGCGGCACGTGCTGCGCAACGGCATCGGGCCCACCCTGGCGGTGCTCGGGCTGAAGTTCCCGGCCCTGATCGGCGGCGCAGTGGTCACCGAATGGATCTTCGGGCTGCAGGGATTCGGCCGCTTCGCCAACGACTCCGCCCAGGCCGGCGACGTGCCCGCGGTCCAGGGCGTCCTCGTCGTCTCGATCGTGCTGGTGGTCGTGTTCAACCTGATCGTCAACATCGTGCTCGGGCGTCTGACCCCGGCCTCGCAACGGGGGGTGTGATGCTGCAGCGCATCTGGGCGTTGCCCACCGGCAAGATCGCCTTCACCATTCTCGGCCTGGTGCTGTTCCTGGCGGTGTTCGGGCCCTGGATCGCCCCACAGGACCCGCTCGCCGCCAATCCGGAAACCCTGACCGGACCGTCCTGGCAGCACTGGCTGGGCACCGACTACCTGGGCCGCGACGTGCTCAGCCGGCTGCTCGACGGCTCCCGCACCAGCATCATCGGCTCCCTGCAGGTGGCGCTGATGGCCATGGCGGTCGGCGTCCTGCCGGGCATCCTGTCGGTCTACCTGGGCCGGGTGTTCGAATGGACGGCGCTGCGCCTGGTGGACACGCTGATCTCGCTGCCGTTCCTGGTCTTCGCCGTGGCCGTCACCGCGCTGCTGGGCAACGGGATCACCCAGGCCATGCTCACGGTCGGCGTGCTGGTCTCACCCTTGTTCTTCCGGGTCTCCCGCGCGGCCACCCTCACGGTGGCGCGCTCGCAGTACGTGGAAGCCGCGCTGATCTCGGGTGCCTCGTTCGGGCAGGTTGTGCGCCGGCACGTGTGGGCCAAGGTGCTGCCGCCGATCGGGATCGCCCTGGCCCAGACCATCGGCGTCGGCTTCGTGGTGGTCTCGAGCCTCACCTTCCTCGGCGTCGGGGTGCAGCCGCCCGCGCCGACCTGGGGCGGGCTGCTGGCCTCGGACCTGGGGTACCTGGACTACCAGCCGTGGGCTCCGGTGGTGCCGGCGCTGCTGATCATGGGCACGGTCTGGGGCTGCAACCTGATGGCCGATGCCCTGCGGGACGTTTCCGGCAGGCCAGTCGTGGAGAGGGCCCGATGAGCGAGTCAGTGCTGTCATTGAAGGACGTCCGGATCACCAACGGCTTCAACGGCCAGGAACTGGTGCACGGGGTCTCGTTCGACCTGCAGCCCGGTGGCGTGGTCGGGATCGTGGGGGAGTCCGGCAGCGGCAAGACCCTGACCTGCCGCTCGGCGCTGGGCATTCTGCCCGAAGGGCTTTCGGTGTCGGCCGGCTCGATCTCGATCGCGGGCTCGGACATCAGCGGGCTTTCTTCCAAACAGTGGACGCAACTGCGCGGCTCCACGATCAGCGCGGTCTTCCAGGACCCGGCCTCCTACCTCAACCCGTCACTGACCATCGGCTCGCAGATCGGCGAGGTGCTCCGGGTCAAGGCCGGTCTGCGACGGCGCGAAGCCCGTTCCCGAGCACTGGAACTGCTGGCCGCGGTGCACCTGCGCAATCCGCACCTGGTGTACGACCAGTACCCGTTCGAACTCTCCGGCGGTATGCAGCAACGCGTCCTGATCGCCGCCGCCATCTCCCTCGAGCCTCGAGTCCTGATCGCCGACGAGGCCACCACCGCCCTCGACGTCACCGTGCAGGCCGAGATCCTGGACCTGCTCAGCGATCTGCGCCAGAGCATCGGCCTGGGCCTGGTGGTGGTCTCGCACGACCTGGCCGTGGTGGCCCAGCTCTGCGAAGAGGTCCTGGTGATGCGCTCGGGTGACGTGGTGGAGCAGGGCCCCACCGCCAAGGTGCTGCACCAGCCGCAGCACGAGTACACGCAATTGCTGATCCGCGAGCACGAGCAGTACGGGCTCGACAAGTTCCTGGAGGCAGCCGATGTCTGAACCCGTCCTGCAGGTCAGCGATCTGGAGGTCCATTACGGACTGCGCCGCAAGCGTCATCAGGCTCTTACCGGTGTTTCTCTGCAGGTCGGCCCGGGCGAAGCGGTTGGCCTGATCGGCGAGACCGGCTCGGGCAAGTCCACTCTGGCCCGCTCGGTGCTCGGCCTGGTCTCGCCCAGCCAGGGGCGGATCCTGATCGACGGCGAGGATGTGACCGGCTACTCGCAACGGCAGTGGCGGGCGTTCCGGCGGCGCGGCGTGGTGCAGTACGTGTTCCAGGATCCGCTGCGCAGCTTGGACCCGGACCTCACCATTCAGGAGTCTCTGCTGGAACCGCTTCTTCTGCGTGGAGATTCGCGCAGTTCGGCGCTGTCGCTGGTGCAGGAGCAGCTGGCGCGGGTGAATCTGGATGCCGAGTTGCTGCCCCGCCGCCCGGCCGAACTCTCCGGTGGCCAGCGCCAGCGGGTGGCCGTGGCCCGGGCTCTGGTGGTCGAGCCCCGGCTGATCATTCTGGACGAGCCGGTCTCGGCTCTGGACGCGGCGAACCGGGTGCAGGTGCTGCAGATCATCAAGCAGCTCCGGGATTCCGGAACCAGCCTGATCTTCATCTCGCACGACCTGGGCTCGGTGGCCGGCGTGGCCGACCGGGTAGCCGTGCTCTACCAGGGCGCACTGGTCGAACAAGGCGCAACGGCAACGGTTCTGCGTCAGCCGCAGCACGCCTACACCCAATTGCTGCTGGGCTCGGTCCCCACCCTGCACGCGGCCCCCGCCACCCGGGCCGAACGACAGGCACTTCGCTCCCGTCTGGAAGAGGTTCCCGCATGACCCGATCCCTGCACCTGGCCGTATCTGCCTACGGCGTAGGCGGTCCCGGGCAGCACGGCCTCTGGAAAGACCCACGGGTGCCGAAGAACGCCAGCATCGACATCCAGCACTACATCCGCCAGGCCCAGATCGCCGAACAAGCCCTGTTCGACGCGTTCTTCATCGTGGACAGCCAGTTCATCACCCCGGACTACCCCTCGCACTACCTCAACCGCCTCGAACCCCTCACCCTGCTGTCGGCAGTGGCCACCCACACCAGCCGGATCGGCCTGGTCGCCACCGCCAGCTCCACCTACAACTCCCCGTTCAACCTGGCCCGCCGCTTCGCCTCGCTGGACCTGATCAGCCAGGGCCGCGCCGCCTGGAACGTGGTCACCAGCTTCGACACCGGCACCTCGCGCAACTACGGCCTGGACGAACACCTCGACTACGCCACCCGCTACGGCCGCGCCCTGGAAGCCGTCCAGGTGGTCCGCGGGCTCTGGGACTCCTACGAAGACGACGCCTTCGCCGACCCTGAACGCTTTCTCGATGCGACGAAGCTGCACACGCTGAACCATCACGGCGAACACTTCGACGTGGCCGGGCCTTTGAACATCTCCCGCTCACCCCAGGGCCAGCCCGTCATCTTCCAGGCCGGTGTCTCCGAAGAAGGCCGCAACCTCGCCGCCCAGGTCGCCGAGGGCATCTACGCCCCCGGTGGCTCCCTGACCGAAGCCCAGGCCTACTTCCAGGACATCAAACGCCGGGCTGCTGCGCTCGGCCGCGACCCCGAACACGTCCTCATCTTCACCGGCGCCTCACCCGTCGTGGCCTCCACCGACGAGGCAGCCCATCGCCGATCCCGCGAGATCTACGACGAGGACAACGACTTCGACCGCAAACTCGGCTTCCTCGGCCGCAGCTTCGGCGCCTACGACTTCAGCCAGCACGACCTGGACGCACCCTTCCCCGACGTGGCGCATCTGTCAGAGAAAGGCGGACGGACGTCCGGCGCGGCGATCGTCGAAAGAGCGGCTTCCGAAGGGCTCACCTTGCGCCAGGTCGTCGACACCCTGACGTCCTACCAGCCCTCACCGTTCACCGGCGACCCCTCCACCGTGGCCGACGCGATCGAGCACTGGTTCACCGCCGAGGCCGCCGACGGCCTCAACCTGCGCTTCCGTGCCCTGGAAGACCTGGAACGCTTCGCCGCCGACGTGGTGCCACTGCTGCAGCAACGCGGCCTGTTCCGCAAGGAGTATGAGCACGAGACCCTCCGCGGGCACCTCGGCCTGCCGATTCCGGAAAACCGGTACGCCCTATGAGCGCTTGGCCCGATTGAGCGCGATCAGCTCGTCGAGCGAGGCCAGCGTGGTGCTCAGGCCGGCGATATGAGCCTGCAACCGGTCCCGCTCGACGACCAGCTGCTCGAACGCCGCATCACTGGTGGCCTGGCTCGGCGACTCAAGGCACGGCAGCACCCGCAGAATCGTCTGACTCGACAACCCGGCCGCATACAGGCGCTGCAGGTACTCCACCCGGTCGATCTCGTGCTCGGTGTAGTGCCGGTGCCCGCCGGAACTGCGCTCACTGGAGAGCAGCCCCTGCTCCTCGTAGTACCGCAAGGACCGCACACTCACCCCGGTCCGCTCGGCCAGCTCCCCGATCCGCATGTTGCCTCCGCCACAAGCCCTTGAATCTCACATCCGTGTCAGATTCTAACGTGGCCGACATGACGACACCACGCACCATCATCATCACCGGCGCCAGCGACGGCATCGGCGCCGCCGCAGCCCAGCAACTCGCCGCCCGCGGCGAACACGTCGTGGTGGTCGGGCGCTCACCGGACAAGACCGCCCGTGTGGCCGAGGCCATCGGCGCGCCCTACCACCTGGCCGACTACGCCAACCTCGCCGACGTCCGCCGCCTGGCCGCCGAACTCGCCGAGGCCTACCCACGCATCGACGTCCTGGCCAACAACGCCGGCCAGAACCTCCGGCACGAGACCACCCGCGACGGCTTCGACAAGACCATGCAGGTCAACCACCTGGCGCCCTTCCTGCTCACCACCCTGCTGCTGGATAAGCTGCTGGCCTCCAGGGCCACGGTGGTGCAGACCTCCAGCGAGGCCTCGCGGATCTTCGGGCACCTCGACCTGGACGACCTGAACAACGAGCGCAAGTGGAGCGCGGACAAGGCCTACGGCGACGCCAAGCTGGCCAACATCCTGTTCACCCGCGAACTGCACCGACGCCACCACGCCCAGGGCCTGCGCACCGTGAGCTTCCACCCGGGCAACGTGGCCACGAACATGGGCAGCGACACCAGCAGCCCGACCCGGTTCCTGTGGCAGACCTGGCTCGGCCGGCAGTTCCTGGCCAAGGTCGAGGACGGCGGCAAGACCCTGGTCCGTTACATCGACGGGGTGGGCTGGGAGCCGGGGGAGTACTACGTGGTGGACAAGCTGCCCAAGAAGACCAGCCCCCAGGCCTCGGATGCCCACCTGGCGCAAGAGCTCTGGAGCCGCACCGAAAAGCTGCTAGAGGCGGCCTGACGGACTGCGCGCAGGGCTGTCGACCAGTTCACCGTCGAGCGCCTTCATGGGCGAAACGCTCGCCCATGAAGGCTCCCGGTCCGGCTGCGGCCGGGATCTACGAGGCCTGGGTCACCGACTGGATCCCCACCACCATGAAGACCACTGCCAGGCAGATGGTGGTGGCCCCGAGAACGACCAGTAGTTGCAGCATTTCGCGCCACATGATGCACACGATGCCGGCCAGTAACAGGCTGGTGAGGAAGACGTCGTTCATCGTCCGGCGTCCCATCTGTGCTCGCTACGTCGGGCCGGGTGCGGTCTCCGTCGCGTATCAGGACGTTTCAGCCTCTGCTCAGTTGAGAGGGCTGGAGTACAGTTGGACATTGAAGGCTCCCTTGCGGAGGTCAGCTGGGCCCGGACGTTGCAGCGTCGACGGGCCCAGCGCTTTGTTGGGAGGCTGCCGCCGGCATCGGCCCTGTTGAGGTCGGGTCCGATGAGCAGCAGCAGCGATTCGGCGGGTGCGCCGGGCATCACCTCCTCGGAGCGAGGTGAGTCGGGCCGCCGAGACCAGGCGCTCTCCGCCCAGATCTACCGATACCCCGCTAATCCACATAGTGCGTTGTAAGCTTGCGTTGGGCAAGGTACAAAACCAAACATTGCTGTTTGAAGACGCACCAAACGCAAGTTGCGCCTACGAAGAGTAGTTGATGCCCACTTTCGGTGGTAAGGGGCGAAGCTCTTGAGCGGACCGACCAATCCTCTGGTGAGCAAGGCCGAATTGGCGGGCACCTTGCGGCAGCTCAGGACGGCGGCCGGCAGAACGCTGGACGATGCCGCCGAGGTGCTCGAGGTCTCTGCCGCAACCATCAGCCGGATCGAGACCGGCTCACGGATCCCTCGCGCCCGTGACGTGCGCGAACTCTGCCGCTACTACGGAGTCGATGATCCCGATCGGGTCGAAGAGCTTGCGGCACTGGTGGCCGATGCACGGGCGACGGCCTGGTGGGAAGAATACGACGTCATCAACGACGACTATGCGGCCTTCATCGGCTACGAAGAGGCGGCCGGCCGGATCGAGCAGTTCGAGAACACCACGATCCCGGCCCTTTTGCAGACTCGCGCCTACGCGCATCACTACTTCGCCGATGTGGTGTGGCTGTACCTGAAGGGCACACCCTCGAAGAAGCAGAACGACGAGCGCATCAAGGTGCGCGAGTTGCGCTGGGCTCACCTTGTGGCCCGGGCTCCGGAGATCGAGTACAGCGTCATCCTGGACGAGGCGGCCCTGCATCGGGTGGTCGGCGGCGCCGATGTGATGCGTGAGCAGGTGGCCCGGCTGGTGGAAGTGGCTCAGGAGCCCTGGCTCTCGCTGTACATCCTGCCGTTGGACAAGGGCGTGGTGGCGGGCCCGGCCGGGCCCTTCACCGCGCTGACCCTGCCGCAGGAGCAGGTGACCGACGTTCTCTACTTCGACACGCTGCGGGGACAGGAGTTCCTGCGGCGAGCCGGGCAGCTGGAACTGCACAAGCGGGTGTTGTCTCACGTCCGGTCGGCCGCTCTCGACCCGAGCGATTCGGTGCAGTTCCTGCGGGCGATGATGCGCAGAAACTGATGCCGGCCCGGGCCCGAAGGATCATGCGAAATCAGATGATCAGGCGATTTTTGTTACCGCTGGCAGATGGGAGCATTGCCCCGCCCGGGTGAATTCCGGGGCTCGCTCTCCGGCGTCTCAGCTGGTTGATCGATGCCAGCGTGGAGACGGGTCCCGATCAGAGGGTGACCCTGAGTCGTGGAGGGTCATCGTGGCACGCGCCGTCAGTAACGCGAACTCGGCAGGTCTGGACTGGCGGAAGGCCTCGTTCTCCGGGCCCAACGGATGCGTCGAGGCGGCGCTGGCACCGGACGGTGGCATTCTCGTCCGGGACTCCAAGAACCCCGAGGCGGGTCATCTTGCCTACACCGAGACCGAGTGGCGGGCCTTCCTGGCCGGCCTGGCCCACGGGGAGTTTGATTTCCTGCTACCGGCCGACGACTGACCTTCCGCCCGCCCGGGTACGGCCTGCTGCACCCGGGCCTGGGGTCAATGGTCAGGGCGTGATATGTCGCTTACCCTGGCGCCTGGGAGCCGGGGCCTGGACAGCGAGTGTTTGCTCCGGCGCGGAGGGCGTGGAGTGATCATGAGTGATTCCCTTCCTGGCGGTCTGACCTGGATCAAAGCGTCAGCCTCAGCGCAGAATGGCTGCCTTCAGATGGCCGCTCGGGCGGACGGATCAGTGGTTCTCCGGGATTCGAAGAACCCGGACAGCGGCCTCCTGACCTGTTCCCCGTCCGCCTGGGAAGTCTTCCTGCACGCCGCTCGCGGCGGCGAGATGGATGGGCCGTCGTCGCCCTCCTGATCAGCTGCCCGCCCTCGCCCTGCGGTTGGTCACTGCCTCGTGAACTGACGCGTCCAGGGCGCCGGCCAGCCAGTCCACGTTGCCCGAGGAGAAGGCCAGAGGCGGGCGGAGCTTGAGAACGTTGCCGTCCGGGCCCGCGGTTGAGGTGAGCACACCCTGTCGTCGCAGGTTCTCGACCACATCCAGAGCCAGCCCGGCGTCGGGAACCCGGCCGTCGGCGTCCTCAATCAGTTCGACGCCCGTATAAAGACCCACGCCGCGGACGTCGCCGAGTACCTCGTGTCGGGCCGCGACGTCCCGTAAAGCCTGACGGGTGAGCTCGCCGACGTGAAGACTGTGTTCCTGGAGGTTGTCGGCGCGGATGGTGTCGAGAACGGCCTGAGCCGCGGCCATCGAGACCGGGTTGCCGCCGAAGGTGTTGAAGTAGGGCAGCCGGTCGCTGAACGAGGCCATGACGTCGGCCTGCCCGACCAGGCCGGAGACCGGCATCCCGTTGCCCATCGGCTTGCCCAGCGTGACCAGGTCGGGAACGAAGCCGTGCCGGGCGAAACCCCAGAACCTCTCGCCGGTGCGTCCGAAACCGGGCTGTACCTCGTCGGCGATGATCAGCCCGCCGTTGCGGCGCACCACGTCCACCACGGGGGCGAGAAAGCCTGGGGTGCCGGGGAGTACACCGTCGGAGGAGAACAAGGGGTCAAGGATCAGAGCGGACAAACGGACGTTGTGGGCGCGGAGGTCGTCGATGGCGCTTTGTACCTGGTTGGCGAACCAGGTTCCGATGTCGGCAATTCCGGTCCGGTAGGTGTCAGGGGCCGGGACCAGGCGTACGGTCGGCGCGATCGGCTGGCCGGAACCGAGGGCGGGGGAGACGGCGGAAGTGAGGGCGCTGGTGCCGTGGTAGGCCTCGGCGGTGGCGATGACGCCTTCACCGCTGGTGTGGGCCTGGGCCACTCGCAGGGCCAGGTCGTTGGCCTCGGAGCCGGTGCACATGTACACGGCCCGCCAGTCCTTCTCGGCGGGGAAGGTGGACAGCAGGTCGTCGGTGTAGTCGAGGATTCGCTCGTGCAGGTAGCGGGTGTGGGTGTTGAGCTGCTGCATCTGCTCGGTGACGGCCTGCACGACGGCTGGGTGGCAGTGGCCGAGACTGGCGACGTTGTTGTACAGGTCGAGGTACTGGCGGCCGTCGGCGTCGTACAGGTACTGGCCCTGCCCGCGGACCAGATGCACCGGCTCGCGGTAGAACAGGCGGTAGGAGCCGGCCAGCAGCTGGGCGCGGCGGTCGGTGAGTTCGCGGGTCTGCTGCGCGAGCTGGTCCCGGTCGGCGGGCCGGAAGCTGTTGCTGTCCATGATGGTTGAGCGTCTGGTCATGGCGTGGTGAGGTGGTTCAGAAGGATGGCCTGGACGTCGTGGGCGGAGATGGTCTCGGGGAGCGCGGTCTGCGCGGACGAGCCGATCCGGACGCAGAGCAGGAACGAGGCGGTCACGATGTCCTCGGAGCCACCGTGGCCGCCCTCGTCCACGTGCCCGTGGTCGGTGGTGAGCGCGACCAGCCAGTCCTCGGCGTGCTTTTCGGCGCGGGCGGTGACCGCGGCGGCGATGTTCTCCAGATGGGCGTCGACCCGCAGGACGGCGGCGGCGTTCTCGGCGCTGGTGGCGCCGTGCAGATGCGAGGCCTCGTCCACTTCGCCGAGGTACACGAAGCTGACGTCGGGGCCTTGCGCCACGGCATGCCTGGCCGCGGCGGCGATCTCGTGGTCGGCCCAGCGGTAGCCGTAGACCTCGCCGTCGCGCACGACGATCTGGTGCAGGCCGTGTCGCTGCTGGTCGGGGCGGGCGCCGATGACCGGGCCAGGGCTGAGCGGGTCGACCAGGGGAGGCCAGCCCGCGGCCGCGAAGGTGGTGGTCCTCGGGTTCAGGGCGTGCGCGCGGGCCAGCAGGTCGGCGCTGTGGTGCAGACGGTGACCCACGAACGAGTTGTCGAACACGCCGTGATGAGCGTGCGGGACACCGTGCAGCAGGCTGGACCAGCCGGGCCCGGAGATGGTCGGGACCTCCATCCGGATCCGCGCCAGGCTGCCCTGGTGGCGGAACTTGGCCAGGAACGGGGCGGCTCCGGCCAGGGCTTCGTCGACGCGCAGGCCGTCGATGCCGACGAGCAGGATCTTGCGGGTGTTCATGCGGCGGCTTCCTTTTCTACCAGAACGTTGTCGACGGCAGGGGTGATCCGGACCCGGTCACCGGCGCTGAAACGGGTGGCGGTGCCGGTCGGGACGTCGACCCGGACAGGCGTGTCCTGCCAGGTGACTTCGATGCTGGTGATCGCACCGCGCAGGGTGGTTCCGGTCACCAGGGCCCTTCCCTCGGGATCGGGCTGGATCTGCAGGTCTTCGGGGCGCAGCAGAGCAGTGGCTTCTCCCCGGTGCGCACTGCTGGTGGTGAGTTCCGCACCCAGGACGCCAACACGTCCGTTGCTGTTGATCGTGGCCGGTACTCGGTTGACCACCCCGACGAAGGAGGCGACGAAGGAGCTGGCCGGGGTGCGGTAGATCTCTGAAGGGGTGCCGATCTGGGCGAAGCGGCCCTGGTGCATGACCGCCACCCGGTCGGCCATCGAAAGGGCTTCCTCCTGGTCGTGGGTGACCAGGACGGTGGTGGTGCCGACCTCGCGCTGAACCCGGCGGATCTCCTCGCGCAGCTGCTGACGCACGAAAGCGTCCAGCGCCGAAAGAGGTTCATCCAGCAGGAGCACGCTCGGCTCTACCGCGAAGGCCCGCGCCAGAGCCACCCGCTGCTGCTGACCGCCGGAAAGCTGGTGCGGGAACTTGGCGCCGTGCTCGGCCAGGCCCACCAGCTCCAGCAGTTCGCCGGCGCGCTTGCGGCGTTCGCGCCGCGGCAGGCCGCGTACCGCGAGGCCGTAGGCAACGTTCTGCTCGGCGCTGAGGTGGGGGAACAGCGAGTACGCCTGGAAGACGATGCCCACGCCGCGACGGCTGGCCGGCACGCGGCTGACGTCACGGCCGCCGATCAGGACCCGGCCGGCGTCGGCGCGCTCGAATCCGGCGATGATCCGCAGGGCGGTGGTCTTGCCGCAGCCCGAAGGGCCGAGCAGGGCGAGCAGTTCGCCGCCGTGCACGTTCAGGTCGATGCTCTCGAGCACGGTGCGCCCGGAGAACTGCTTCACCACCTCCTGCAGCTGGACGGGGGTGCTGGTCATGTGGTCGCTCCAGTTCGGGGCCGGCGCCCGGCCAGCGAGAAGGCGCTCAGCAGCAGCCAGGTGCCGAGCAGGGTGAGGACGGCCAGGGCGGCCGCGGCGTGCGGGCTGTCCTGGCCGGTCTGGGCCAGGAACACCGGGTACGTGTTGTGCAGCAGGAGGGTGGCCAGGGCGTACTCGCCGAGCACGAGGGTGACCGAGAGCAGGCTGGCGGTCAGCATGGCGGCGCGCAGGTTGGGCAGGACGACCCGCAGCAGGGTGCGGATCGGGCCGGCGCCGAGGCTGGTGCTGGCCTGGACCAGGGTTCGCAGGTCGATCGCCCGGAACCCGGCGTCCAGGGAGCGGTAGACCAGCGGCAGGGTGAGCACGACGTAGAACGGCACCAGGCTGTACATGCTGGTCAGGAAGCCGGGCACGGTGGCCCGGAAGGTCAGGTTGGCGCCGTTGACCAGGGCCACGGCCGGCACCACCATCGGCAGCACCGACAGGGCCTCGGCCACCGGCAGGGCCTGGGGCAGGCGCAGGTGAAGGTGCAGCAGGGTGGGGATCAGCAGGGCCAGGGCGGCCAGCGTGGTCAGCAGGGCCAGGGTCAGGCTGGCCAGCAGCTGGTCGCGGAACTGGGAGTTCTGCACCGCGCCGAGCAGCGGGTCGAGCGTCCAGCCGGTGGTGGGCAGGCTGAACCCGAACACCCCGGAGGAGACCAGCGGCACTGCGAACAGCAGGGCGGCCAGGACCAGGACCGCGGTGCGCAGGAACCGGCTCATCGCATCCACCTCGTGGTGCGGCGCAGCAGCAGCCAGCGTCCGAGCAGGGCCAGCGCGACCACCAGGACCATGCCGGTGACCAGGGCCGCGGCGAAGGACTCGTCGAGCAGCACGTTGCCGGAGATGAAGAACCCGATCATCACGGCGACCAGGTTGGCGCCGCCGCCACTGATCGCGTAGGCCGTGGCGTAGGCGCTGAAAGCGTTGGCGAACAGCAGCAGGACGGCGCCTGCGACCGCCGGGGCGGTGATCGGCAGGGTGATGTCCCACAGGTAGCGGGCCCGCCCCGCACCCAGGCTCTGCGCGGACTCCAGCCATTCGCGGCGCAGGCCGGCGATGGCGGGCAGGACCAGGATGGCCATCAAGGGCGTCTGGAAGTACAGGTAGACCAGGGTCAGGCCCCAGAAGTCCTGCAGGCGCATGGTGTCGGTGATCTGCCAGCCGGTGGCGTCGTGCACGGTGGTGGTGACCAGGCCCTGGGTGCCCAGCGCAGCGATGAACGCGAAAGCCAGCGGTACACCGGCGAACTGCGAGGCGGCCCCGGAGAAGGACAGCAGGGCATCGCGCAGCCGTCGGGGGACCTGGTCGCCGGTCAGGGCCCAGGCCAGGACCAGGCCGAGGATCCCGCCCAGGATCGCGGTCGTGGCCGAGAGCAGGGCAGTGTCGCGGAAACTCGACAGATACTGCGGTTCCAGCACCTTCTGGAACGCGCTCGAGGACCAGTTGCCCTCGGAGTCGTGCACCGCCGTCCAGACATTGGCCAGCAACGGCACGACCAGGAACACGATCAGCAGCAGTACGTACGGAGCCAGCGCAAGGTGCTTCAGCGCAGTCAGGTTCGGGACGCGCCGGGCCACCACCGCAGTGGTGGCCCGGACGTCGTGGAGGGCCGAACTCACAGCGCGGCTGCCACGGCGGCCCAGCCGTCGGCCACACTCTGGTTTGCGGCCTCACCCTGGGCGATGCTCGGGAAGTTGATGTTCTCCAGGATCTCGGCCGGCGGCAGGGCAGCCTCGGCCTCCTTGCTCAGGGTGCCGGCCTCCTTCATCGCCTGCAGCCGGGCCGGGACGGCGCCGCTGGTGGCGTAGATGTTCGCGCCCTCGTCGCTGAGCAGCCACTCGATCCACAGCCGGCCGGCGTTCGGCTGCGGGCTGTCGATGGTCAGCGGCTGGGCGTACAGGTTGCCGAACACGCCGTCGGAGGGCACCGAAACCTGCAGGTCCACACCGGAAGCGGTGAGTTCCTCGGTGATCCCGGAGTAGTTGTAGTTCCAGTCGAAGGTGACCGCGGCCTCGCCGGTGGTCAGCGACTGCGACGCGGAGTTGCTGCTGACCAGCTGACCGGCATCGGCCAGCTTCTGGAAGAACTCGATGCCGGGGGTGATGTCGTCCATCGAGCCGCCGTTGGCCAGCGCGGCGGCGGTCACCGCGGCCAGCACCGAGGCGCCGTCGCGCGGGTCGCCGATCGCGATCTTGCCCTTGTACTGCGGGTCGAGCAGGTCCTGGAAGGTCTTGGGCACGTCGACCTTGTTGGCGTCCACGCCGATCGAGAGCACGCCGTAGTACGCGCCGAGCCAGTTGCCGTCCGGGTCCTTGAGGTTGTCCGGCACCTCGTCGGCCAGAGACGGGGTGAAACTGCTGACCAGACCCTGGGATACGGCCGGTCCGGTGAACGAGAAGCCGATGTCGAGCACGTCCGGCTGGGTCTTCTGGCCCTTGAGATTCTTGACCGCAGTGAGCTCTTCGGCGCTGGAGGCGTTCGGGCTGGCCACCTCCACCTCGACGCCGTACTTGGCGGTGAAGGCCTTGAACGACTCGCCGTAGTTCGCCCAGTTCTCCGGGTAGGCGATCAGCGCGACCTTCTTCTCCTCCTTGGCCAGGCGAGCGATGCTTTCGAGGTCGGTGCCGATCTCCCGGTCGGAGGCGGCGTCGGCGCTGCCCCCGCAGGCGCTGAGGGCCAGGGCGGCGACGGTCAGGGCAGAGGCGGTGAACATGCGCCGGCTGAGCAGGCGGGACATGGGGTACTCCTGGGCAGAGAAGAAGCTGAGGGGGAGCCTGAGACGGCTCCGCGCGGTGCGGGCGCTTCGGTGCGGCCCGGCGGCCCTAACTCTGACCAGCCTGTATGTCCCGACGGTGAACGGCTGTCGGATAGCGTCCCAATTGGTCTAGGCCATTGGATCGGTCTAGACCAATGGACGTGGTTGGTTACGTCAGAGACGTCCGTTGACGGTGATGCGGAGCAGATCCGAACGGAACAGATCGCGGGAGAACTCCACCGCCACGCCCCGGGCGGTCGAAGCCGTGCGGGTCACCCCCAGAACCGGCTCCTCGGCAGGCAGATCGAGCAGGCCGGCATCCGCCGGGTCGGGCAGGCGCGCGGCCAGTTCCTGCGAGGCGACCGTGGGAGCCGAACCGTAGTGATCACGCAGCAGGGCGTAGATCGACCCGTCCAGGTCGTGATCCAGCAGGTCGGGAAAGAGCGTGGCCGGAAAACTCGACCGCTCCAGCACCACGGGGACGTCATCGGCGATGCGCACACGGACCACGTGATGCACCAGTTCGCCGGGTTCCAGGCGGAGGGCGCTTGCGGTCTCGGCGTCGGGCCCGCGGGTCTGGGCCTCGAGCACCTGCGATGTCACCCGACGGGCCGAGCGCAGCAACTGCGCGCCGAGCCCGGCCATGTCCGTGATGTCGACGCTGGAGCGCGGTCCGGACACCCGCACGCCGCCCCGCGTGCCTGGGGTACGCACCACGTGCCCAGACGCCTCGAGCAGTTCGATGGCCCGGCGCAGCGTCATCCGGCTGATCCCGACCGCCAGAGCCAGCGGCCGCTCGGCCGGCAGACGCTGACCGGAGCTCAGCTCGCCGGAGGCGATGCGCTCGCGCAGGTCGTCGGCGACGATGCGATGCGGCGGCTGGTCCGTGATCCCGGAAAGCCTGGCCCGCAAGGATGTCCACGCAGCCGAGGCCTGGGGCAGTGGGTCGTCCGCGGGGGAGATGTCGGGCATCGGCACATGATAGGTGCCCGGGTGCTCTCTGCTGGCAGACAGCCAGTGACCCCAAATTGGCTATCGATGGCAAGGCCAATCACGGCGATGATGTTTCGGTGCCATTTCTCCGCGCCCACGCCTCGCGCCTGATCCAGCTGCTGATCGGCCTGTTCCTCTACGGCGTGGCCACAGCTCTGATCGTGCAGGCCTCGGTCGGCGTGGTCTCCTGGTCAGTCCTGACCCAGGGCCTGGAGAACCTGGTGCCGCTGTCCTTCGGCACCCTGACCGTTCTGACCAGCTTCGTGGTGCTCCTGCTGTGGTTCCCGCTGCGCCAGCGCCCGGGCATCGGAACCGTGCTGAACGTGCTGCTGATCGGCCCGTTCGCGGACCTGACCTTCGCCGTCGTGCCGGAACCGACCACGCTGCCCGCCCAGATCGCCGTCTTCGCCCTCGGTCTGCTCCTCCTGGCCCTGGCCACCGCCTGCTACATCGGCCCGGGCTACGGCACTGGCCCCCGCGACGGCCTGATGGTCGGCCTGCACGAGCGCTTCGGCCTGCCGATCTGGAAGGCCCGCACCATCGTCGAGGTCTCGGTGGTCGGTGTCGGCTGGGCGCTCGGCGGGAACCTGGGCGTGGGAACGGTGGTGGCCACCTTTGCGATCGGGCCGCTGGTTCACCCGCTCATCCCGCTGTTCGCCTGGCGCAATTCCGCGCAGACGGTTCCGGACGACGTCGAAAAGCTTTCCCCTGTGGGCACTGCTCGAGGCTGAGCGCCTGGTCCGGCGCCCAGCCTCGAGATGGACGACTAGAACTTGACGACGAATGCGTCGCCGTCGTCGTTCGTGTCACCGGGAACGACGTTCGAGGCTGCGGAGGTGAAGAGCAGGGTCTTGTCGTCGCCGGCCAGGGCGTTGCCCGCCACGGACAGCTCGAGCTCTTCGCCGTCGGCGTTCTTGGCGATCCGATACACGTCCCCGCTCTTCAGGTTCCGCACGAACCAGCCCGGTCCGGGATCGCCCGGGGCCAGGTTCTCGTCCTCGGAGTAGAACGTGACCGCTTCACCGCTGGGCGAGATGATCCCGTTGCGAGCGCCCTTCGCGCCCTGCTCCCCGTCGGTGGTGACCACAGCCAGTTCGGTCGTGCCGGTTTCGAGATCGTGCACGTACACGTCGTTCGGGTGGCTGGCCGGCGTCACCAGATCGGTGAAGACCGAGTAGAACGCGACCACCCGGCCGTCGTCGGAGATCGACGCGCTGCTGGCACCGCTGGCCCGCACCCCGGTGTCGGCCTGCGAACCGTCCGAGGTCACCGAGACCCGTTGCGTGGTACCGGTGGCCAGCGTGTGCACGAACACATCGAGAGAGTTATTGGTGTCACCCGGCACCAGGTTCGTGGCGTATGAGTGGAACACCACCGCGCTGCCGTCACCCGAGATCTGCGGTTCCAGGTTGTCCCGGGTCGCGAACCAGGGCTGGGGCGGGTTCGCCAACTTCGGTTCCGACTGCTCCCCACTGGAGCTGACCGAGACTCGCTGGGTGGTGCCGGCGCTCACGTTCCGGACGAAAATGTCCCGCGTGCCGTTGGTGTCACCGTTCACCAGGTCCGTGGCGTCCGAATCGAACGCGACCAGGTTGCCGTCACCCGAGATCGAGGCGTACACATTGCCTCCGCCGCTGTTACCGGCCCCGTTCTGCCCGACCGAGATTCGTACCGTCTCCCCGGTGACCAGGTCCCGGCGGAAGACGTCGTCCTTGCCGTTGGTGTCGTCGTCCACCAGATCGGCCGAACGCGAGGTGAACGCGACGTAGCGACCGTCGTCCGAAATCGTCTGGCCGTTACTGCCATCCGTCGCCGGCTCGCCGTCCGTGGCGATGCCGACCGGCGTGGTGGTACCGGTCACCGTGTCCTTGACGTACGCGTCCGCTCGGATCCCGACGCTGGGAGTACGCGGGATCTCGGTGTAGGTGGTGAACAGGACGTACCGGCCGTCCGGAGTGATGTCGTTGCCTGAGCTCATCCCCTCCAGCTGGTCACCGGCGGAGTCGGTGGAGACCCGGGTGAACGTCGGGCCGGCCGCGGCCGCAGGCAGGGCCAGCACCGGCAGGGCCGCTGCCGTGGTGAGGGTGGCCAAGGCCGTGAGCAAACGTCGATCGCGGTGCATGAAGCTCCTCAAAAGGACTGTCCCCCGTGCGAATATGCTCCCCCGAGCACAGCGGCCGGTGCGTTGCCCCGCCGCTTCTTTCGACGCTACATCGCGATGGTCGACCTTGGGCACAAAAAGGTCAAACGTGAATTTCGGCATGCTGGCGGTACGGCTTGCGCTGTACGCTTCGCCCAGACCATGCGTTGCCGTCACCGGACGGTTTCGGGCCAGCAGAACCGGTGGTGCGGGCGGATTACGCCTCGGCTAGCACGGAGAACCGGACCGGTACTCAAAGTCCTGAGGTATGCCTTCCGGCACCTCTGACCTCCAGTGCACCACCAGGCTGGTGAAGAAACGCTTGTCTTCGCACATGGCTTCACCACTCAGGATGATTCGGACGGGGTGGCGTTCGTCGCGGCCCTCGGTGCAATCGGGGACGCGCGTATTGAGACGCGCCACACCTAGGCCAACGGCTTCCTCTCCCGTCCACGCCGACCAGTTGAGGTTTTCCACCTCCAGGGACGAATCGTCAGTGATCTGGAGCTCCTGAGGCTTGTAGAGCGCCAGGGCGGGTGTCCACATGTCGGCCACGTACATCCGCTCGTCACTTACCGGACCGACCGATATCCAGTTACCAGCGCCGTCGTCCAGAAAACCGGGCGAACCAACCGGCAGTCCGCTGGTACGGAAAGGCCGGCCGTTCTCGTCTCGAATCGAGATTTCCGGCTGTTGCACCCCAGCTCTGGAGTAACGCAGCACGGCTTCCCACGTGCAGTCGCACGTCACGGCGGTGGCATCCAGGAGAAGGTATTCCGCCTCACTCTGGGTCACCTGCAGGGGGAAATCCTTGGCCGGTTGCGGGGGAACATCGGGGTCTTCGCGCGGCTGGGCAACAACCCGAGGAACGGGACGCTGGTCCAGATCAACGCTGAACCGGGCCGGTACTACGGGCGCCCCGCATCCCTCGCCAAGGCCGTAAACGGCCTTACCGCTGGGCTCAGCCTCGTGAAGGATCCGCACGCCAAGGCCTTCGAGAACGATCGCATCCTCGCCGCTGCCTTGTACCTTGATCGTCAGATGGCTGTCGCCGCCGTCCACGGCGTCGGCCTCCAGGGTCCATGCACGCTTGGCTCCGATCACTTCTGGTGGAGGAGCCGGCACCTGAGTGATGTCGTCGTGCTCGGTGATGACTTGCTGACATAGGTTCTGGTTCTCCCCGTCCCATGACACCTGAACGCTGAGGTCAGGGTCAGCGGTCCCCGGTGCGACATCCTCATCGGTGGCCGCGCCTGCTGATGATGACCCTTGATCCGCGAACCGGCCGCCTGAGGGCTCACCCGCCTCGGAAACGAATGAGGCTCCCAGCAGCCCAAGGCTGGCCAGCGCCAGGACCGCAGATGCGCTTCCGGTCAGGTGCCGGTATCGCACCTGGCCGACGGTCGGGAAGAGAACTCCGGCAACGAGAACGCCAGCGGCAGCTACCAGGACCGGCAACCCGGCAGCATCGCCCAAGCTGGCCAGAATCCCTGTCAGCGTTGCCGCCGCAGTGCCGACAGCCAGCCTGCGCTTCACCCGTGCGTCCTGCCACAATGCCGCGAGCCGGGACCAGATATCCGGCCTTCCGGCGGTCCTGCCCTTCGCGCCAGCCATACCGGCCATCACATACCCGCACGCCGTAGCTTTACGGCAATAGTGCCCAAATGGGCAGGGTGTTTGCGATGGACGTCAATCCCCGGCCGCGACCCTGGTGCTAGAACGGCACTCGAGCTGACTCTGCTGGCGCAGAAGCTCGAAACAGTTGATCGACAACGTCAGGCCACCAGACGTTTGCGTGCGCCCACCCAGACCACGAAGGCCAAGGCCGTGACCACTGCGGCTCCGGCGATGATGGCGCCCCAGCCGCCGGCGCTCCACAACGGTCCGGCCAGGAACGAGCCGAAGGCGCCGCCGATGAAGTTGCACACGACCAGGGCGGTGTTGAGGCGGCTGCGTTCGGCCGGGGACAGGGCCACCAGCCGGGTCTGCCCGAGGACCAGGTTGGTCTGGGCGGCGATGTCCAGGACGACGATGGCGATGATCAGCCCGATGATGGAGGTCTGGAAGATCCAGGCGCCAGCCAGGGACAGGGCCAGCAGGCCCAGGGCGATGCCGCTCGCCGGAACCGACCAGCCGCGGTCGTGCATGGTTCCGGCGCGGCGTCCGGCGATGGCACCGGCGAGCCCGGCCAGGCCCACGAGGCCGATCTGGCTGGTGGAGTAGCCGTACGGTTCGTCGGTGAGCAGGAAGGTCAGCGCGGTCCAGAACAGGGAGAACACGGCGAAATTGGCTGCGGCGATCAGCAGGGTGGCCGGGACTGCGCGGTGCCGGGCCGCCGAGGTGAAGACCGATCCGAGGAGCCGGAGGTAGGGCACGGGCTCACGTGCGGGCAGGCGGGGGATGGCCACGCTCAGCACGCCCGCCAGGACGAGGGCTACGGCTGCGACCAGCACGTAGATGGCCTGCCAGCCCCACCGGTCGGCGATCAGGCCGCTGACCGTGCGCGAGAGCAGAATGCCGATCAGCGCACCGGAAGCCACTGTGCCTACGGCTCGGCCTCGCTGTTCGGGGGCCGCGAGTTCGCTGGCCAACGGGACGAGCACCTGCGCGGCGACTGCGGTCAGTCCCACTGCGGCCAGAGCGACCAGCAGGAACCCGTAGACCGGTGACAGCGCGGCCGCCAGCAGGGAGGCGGCGGACAGGACCAGCACGGTCGGGATGAGGCGCCGGCGGTTGAGCACGTCGCCCAAGGGCACCAGCAGGAAAATGCCCAGTGCGTAGCCGATCTGCGTCACGGTCACCAGGGCTGAAGCCCGCGCGGGCTCGACGCCGAAGGAGGCCGCGATCGTCTCGATCAAGGGCTGGGCCAGGTACAGGCTGCCGACTGCGCACCCGCCGGCGATCGCGAACAGCAACGTCAGCATGGGGCTCAGGCCCGGAGCCGGTGAGAGTTCGGGGGAGGCTGAGGGGGACTTCGGTGGCATGGACGGCAGTGCCTTCTTGACGGTTCGGGCAGGGTCACGCGGGCGGCGCCACCGGCTGACAGCGACAGTCAAGAACGGGCCGGACTCCAGGTGAAGAGGCCTGGCTGTCAGGGTTCTGCCAGAACCCCTTTTACCCGATCAGGAGCTGGCTGCGGACGTGGCCGTCCCAGCCCATGCGGCCGCGGCCTCGGTGGCGGTGCGTACCGCATCGAGGATGGGGGTCTTAGCGGCTACCCGTGCTGCCAGGGCACCCCGGAAATAGTCCTCGGTGTTGTTCGCGGCAGCGCCGGCTTCGACCTGGATCCGCTGGGGCTCCTGGTCGCGGCGGACGACCAGGGTGGTGTGGGCGTTGATCGGGACCACGACCGTCACCCGGTACTGCTGGGCCAGGTCCTGGGCCAGGGGCAGGGGATCGGCGTCGTCGGGGGCCTGGGCCAGGGCGCGCAGGGTGGCCGGGCTCGGGGCGAGGATGTGGACGAAGGGTGCGAAGGTGCCCAGCCAGGTGGGGGACGGGCCTGGCTCGAGGATGACCTTGCCACGGGCGTGATAGAGCGCGGAGCGCACCACTTCCGGCGGCAGCGACTCGTCGGTCAGGAGCACGTCGGCGCCGGCCACCGGGTTCATCGTGACGTAGCGGGCCAGCGGCACCTCGTCCGGATCGTTGGCGGGCCGGAACCGGGTGAGATCGACGTCCAGACGCCGCAGTTCGCGCATCATGGTGGTCCAGGCGCCGCCGCCCGCGCTGGGACCGGCGTCACCGATCAGGGTGACTCCGGGCCCGGGGAGCAGGGTTGCCGCGGCCGTCGCCCGCACCGGGCCACGCCCGAGCACCACGACACGATTCGTCCGACTCAACTGATCTACCTTTCAAACCATCAGGAACGCGCTGATGGTAGCCGTATCCGCCGCCGGAGCGCTGATCGCCCGGCGGCGGCCGGCGACTCAGGCGCCCAGGACCACCGGACGCGAGGGGTCGCCCGTCCATTCGCTCAAGGAACCGTCGTAGATCGCGACGTCCTCGCGGCCGGCCACGTACGCCGCGAAGGTCACCAGGGAAGCCGCGATCCCGCCGCCGCAGTAGGTGATCGCGCGGGGGCTCGTCAGCAGCCCGGAGGATTCCAGGGCCTCCCGAAGCTGCTCCACCGGAAGCAGTTTGCCCGTGTCAGGATCTTTCAGCGTATAGAAGGGAAGGTTCTGGCTGCCGGGGATACGCCCGCGGCGGGGGTAGGGGCTGACCTCCTGCTCGCCTCGGAAGGTGGCCGGGTCCAGGGCGTTGATCAGGCACGCATCGGCCTGGGCCACTTCGTCGGTGGTGGCCACCAGATCAGAGCGAAAACTGGGGACGAACGACGCGGCGGCCGCGGTTTGGTTCCCCTTCTCCAGGGGCTGGCCGGCGGCCACCCATGCCTGCTTACCCCCGTCCAGCACCCGTACGTCGTCGTGGCCGAAAACCCGCAGCAGCCACCACACCCGCGTAGCCCAGGCGCCGCCGTCCGCGTCGTAGACCACCACACGGGAGTCGTTACCAACACCGAGCGCACCGATCTGCTGCGCAAAGTATTCGGGGGTGGGCAGGGTGAAGGCGTAGGTGGCGCCGGGCGCGGAAAGCACGCCGGGCACATCGGCGAGGACCGCGCCGGGGACGTGGCCTTGTTCGTAGTCTCCACGCAGCGCCGCGCCCACGTACGTACCGGCGTTCTCGTCGATGTTCAGAACGGTGGACGCGTCGAGGATACGCAGGCGGGGATCGCCCAGTTCCTGAGCCAGAGACTGGGCACTGATCAGAGCAGTGGTCATCGCGAAACGGCCTTTCACGCGGTTCTCGGACGGTCGACGGTGCCAACGCACTTCGGCCGCGGCGGCGTTCCAGACATCAGGCATCGTGATCACCGGGCCGGAAAATTCTCGACGATCGCGGGCAACCTTTGGTGATTGGCCGGATTTAGGGCGGTACGTGAGTTGACTTAAACCAGGCCTGCCCAGGATCACCGACCATGCGAACTTCCCTGACGCCCGGCCGACGACGGCCGTCCCCGCGACGGCTGTGGCTGCTGAGTCTGTGCGCGGTCGCGCTCGCGATCACCGGCACCACCGTCGCTCTGCAGTCGGCGTCGGCCAAGCCGCCGCCCCGCTGGGGCCACCGCCCGATCACCCAACCGGTGGCCACCCCGTCCGTTACCGCTGAACCCAGCGCTACTGAGCCCAGCGCAACCGAACCGTCCGAGACCGAGCCGGCAGCAACGTCCACAAGTGATGCTCCTGACGCGACCGACGCCTGCGGCCGCAAGGCCTCGGCGTCGGCTCAGGCCAAGGTCACCGATGTGAAGCTGCCCAGCCAGGTCAAGGGGTATGGCCGGGAGGGGGACACCGAGGTGCTGCCGCTGGCGATTGCCTCCGCCCCGAACGGCAAGTCCTGGCTGGCCTGGGTCGCGGCCTCCGGTGACAAGGTCTACCTGGGCCAGCTCGGCTGCGACGACGAGCTGGTCGGCGAGCCCACCGTTTTCGAGGGTATTGACCTGCAGGACGTCTCGGCCGACGCCGACGGCGGGGTACTGCTGATCACCAAGAAGGGCGAGTGCGGCACCGGTCCGCTGTGTGGAGGCACGTCCAGTCCGTGCAACACCATGCACATGATCCGGTTCGACACCTCGGGCCAGCAGGTCTGGGACCGGCAGGTGACCAACCTGGACGGCAGCCGCAAGGGTTACAGCGACGGCGCCCGGTTCGTCTGGTGGTACCAGCACCACGGCCGGCTGGCCTATGACGGGGAGAACTACGCGGCCTACTTCGGTACCGCGATCACCGTGAAGAACGGCAACTGTGTGGACATCCACCAGGGCGACCGGATGCAGGTGGTGGACTCCCAGGGCGCGCTGGTGAAGAACCAGGGCTTCGAGGTGGGCTGCAGCCATGCCTGGACCTCGCGGATCCTGCACGATCCGCAGAAGCAGGACTGGGTGATGAACTGCGCCACCGACAACCAGTGCCGGATCGCCCAGCCGAACCCGTACCGCACGGTCGCGGCGAGCAAGTGTGACGGGACGTTGTTCGGCGGTGACCTGGTTGCGGCCAAGAACGGCTACTGGTCGGCGTGGAGTCAGGGCAACGCGGTGAAGCTCTCGCGCTTCACCACCGGCGCGGCCGAGGCCACTGTCGATCCGGGCGTGGCCACGCAGCATCCGCACCTGGTCAAGTACGGCGCGGACCGGATGCTGATCAGTTGGGGCTCGGGTGCCCAGACCAAGGCCAAGGTCCTGGACCGTGGCACCGGCGCCACGATCGGCTCGGAGCTGAGCATCCCGGCCACCGACCACGACTTCCTGGCGGTCAAGGAGTACCCGGACGGTAGCGTGGCCTTCCCAGCCCCGGGCACCGACTCCAGTTCGGTCAAGATCGCCCGAGTACTGCCGATGAGCTGAGCTTTCGTGAAGGGGGCGCTGGACCGGCGTCCCCTTCACCGGCCTCCTTCTCCGGAACTGCCGCTGACCGCTGAGCGAACATTTCGGTCATAACGGTCAGGAAGGCGTAACGTCGGCGCATGAATGCCCGCGCTTGCGCCTCGCCCGCCGGGCCCGGCCATGACGTCCGGGCCGAACGGTAGGGGAGGCGCGCAGGGGTGAAGCGGTTACCCGTCCTGGTGGTGGGGGCGGGGCCGGTCGGGCAGACCACGGCTGCGCTGCTGGCCCGCTGGGGTCTGGACGTGCGTCTGTTCGAGGCCCGCACCGCGCGTGAGCGCACCGGGTCCCGGTCGATCAGCCAGGCTCGCGACGTCCTCGACATCTGGGACCTGATCGGCGTGGGGCGTCGCCTGGCGGCCGAGGGCGTCCCCTGGAGCATGGCCCGCACCTACCTGCGCGATCGTGAAGTGGCCAGCCTGGAACTGCCCGACCAGAGCCATGCCGTGTTCCCGCCGTTCGTGAACATCAGCCAGGACCACACCGAGGAACTGCTGCAGGCGGCGCTCACCCGGCTCGGGGTCGGCACCTCCTGGGATCACGAGCTGGTGAAGATCTCAGCAGAGGACGATGCGATCCGTGCCACTTTCCGTCGCGGAGCCGGCGAGATCGACGTCTGGGGTTCGCATCTCGTCCTGGCCACGGGCGCCTCGAGCGAGACCCTGCGTTCGGCGCTGGGCGTGACCTTCGAGGGCCGGGCCTTCACCGGCCAGTTCCTGAGCTGCGACATCCGGGCCGATCGCCCGGACTGGGCCAGCGAGCGCCGTTTCTACATCGACCCGCCCTGGGCACCGGGCGCTCAGGTGCTGATCCAGGTCTGCCCGGACTCGACGTTCCGGATCGACTGGCA
This sequence comes from Kineosporia babensis, assembly GCF_021129305.1. Classification (GTDB taxonomy): domain Bacteria; phylum Actinomycetota; class Actinomycetes; order Actinomycetales; family Kineosporiaceae; genus Kineosporia; species Kineosporia babensis. The sequence goes on from NZ_JAJOMB010000019.1 coordinate 97,455, forward strand.
GGTGCCGGAGGAGTACGACCTCGGCGAGGACGAACGTTGCGGTGGCCTGGACCGGCGCATCCGCGCGGTGCTCGGTGAACACCCGTTCGAGATCGTCGCAAAGTCCACCTATCGCTGCCAGAATCGCTGCGCCGATCGTCTTCAAGCAGGAAAGGTCTTACTAGCAGGAGACGTCGCTCACCTGGTTGCGCCGTTCGGTGCCCGAGGGCTCAACACGGGTGTCTTCGACGCCGAGAACGCCGCCTGGAAAATTCTTTTCGACGTGCACCACTGGGCCGGCCCGCACCTGCTGGGCAGTTACCAAGACGAGCGCCATGCCGCTGCGCGCGAGGACCTCGACGTCACCTCAGCCACTCTGCGCTTCCTGGTGCCGCAGTCTCCGGCCGAGCGGGCCGAGCGGGAACGGGTGCTGCGCGCGGCGACCGATCCGGCTCTGGCGACCAGGATCGATTCCGGGCGTCTATCCGAACCCTTCTGGTACCCCGGTTCGCGGCTGGTCACCCCGGACCCCACGCGTCCATTTGTCGGCCGCCCGAGCCGAGGGGCCGTGCCCGACCCGGCCCCGGGCGTCCTGGTGCCCGATCTGCCCGTGCGGGTGCCGGGCCGGCGCTCGGTGACTCGGCTGCGAGAGGTGCTGCGCGGCGGTTTCACCGTGCTGGTGCGCGACGGTCGGTACAGCGAAAAGCTCTACCGGGCAGCGGTCTCGGCGTCCGAATGCCCGATCGACGTGGTCGCGCTGGACGGTGTGAGCGGCGGCGAGGACGTGATCAAGACGCTCGGGATGCGGCCGGGGGAGGCCTGGCTGATCCGGCCGGACGCCTATGTGGCCGCGATCGTGACCGAGGACGATCCGGACGACCTGGCGCGGTGCCTGCTCCGGGCGCTCGGGTTCTGAGTGACGGCCGCTGTCAAGAGTATGGGCCGCCTTGATCTAGATTTAGCCGCATGGAATCTGCGGGTGTACTTGACTGGATCGGCCTCGTGCTGGAGTTCGTGGGGCTGGTGCTGATCATTCCCGGCGCGTTCCTGCTGTACCGCGCCACGAGCATCGACGGCCGGCGCCGCCGGGCCGAGGGCATCAGCGGCTACCTGCCCGGCGACAACGCCCGCCTGTCCCGGCTGGTGCGGGCCGAGGAGCAGGACTGCGGCATGCCCGACACCGACCGCACGCGCCTGATCTCGCTGGCCCACACGCTGCAGGCCCGGCGTCCGCTGGCCCTGATCCTGGCGGTCGGCCCGCTGACGGCCTGGGGCCGGGCCCTGCAGGACCCGACCACGTCGGTGATCGTGCTGGCCGTGGTGCTGCTGGTGATGATCGTGGCGATCGTCCAGATCGAGCGGCAGGCCCGGGACGGGCAGGCGTTCCTGAAGCGCTTCGCGGCCCCGGTTTCGGCCTAGGTGGAGGCCTGATCGGACCGGGCCTCCACCCGACACCTTGGGCGCGAGCTGAACGTCAGCGGACGTTCTTGACGCGGGTGATCGACAAGGCGCCGAGGACGGCGAAAAGTGCTCCGCCGACGAAGAGCCCGGGGTATCCGAACGCGGCGACGACACTAGGTGCGGCGGTCGGTAGCAGCGACTGGGGCAGTGCCTGAGCGATGTTGATGACTCCGAGGTCCTTCCCGGAGGTCTCGTCGCTCGGCAGGACGTCCGTGATGAGGGCGAGTTCGACGGACAGGAAGGCGCCGATGCCGGCGCCGAGGATGAGCTGTCCGACGAACATGGTGGTCAGGTCGGTCGAAGTCGCGAGGACGAGCAGTCCGACGCCGGCCACGACGGCCGAGCCGATCACGAAGGGCTTGCGGCGCTGGCTGCGGTCGGAGAGCCAGCCGCCCAGCACGGTGGTCAGGATCAGGCCCACCCCGTTGACCAGCGTCGCCTGGAAGACGACCGTCGCGGTCTGCGACTCCTGGACCCCGATCCGGTCGATGAGGAAGTACGGCAAGTAGGTCGTCGCGGTGAACTGGCTGACGAAGAGGCAGAACCGGGTGAGCCAGGCCCAGCCCAGATCGGGGTGCCGGCGGGGGTCGAAGACGAACGAGCCGAAGAGCTGCCGGATACCGAACGGTTCGGTGGGGCGGTGCTCGAGGCGGCGGTCGCGTACCGGAGCGATGACGGCCAGCAGGATGAGGATCCCGACCGCACTGGGCACGAGGCCCTGGGCGAGTCCGGCGGGGAAGAGCTGTACGAGGAACGTGCCGGCGACCAGGGTGATGTTCTGGCCGAGGCTGATGAACGAGGCGACACGTCCGCGGCGGCTCGTGGGCACCTGGTCGGGAAGCATGGCGATCAGGGCCGCGAGGGCGAAGTTGAAACCCGTTTGGCCGATGGCCCAGCCGACCAGCAGAACGCCGACGTTCGGGGCGACCGCGATCATGGCGATGCCCACGTAGCCGAGGGCTGCGCCGAACAGGATCCACGGTTTGCGCATGCCGAACCGGCTGGTGGTGCGGTCCGAGATGCGTCCGGCGAGGGGGTTGGCGATGAACGCGCAGACTGCCCCGACGCCGAGCACCAGGCCGAGGTTCGTGGTGGCGTTGTCGGGGGAGATCTGCCGTAGGCGCAGGGCGATCGTGACGAGCAGCGGTGGTACGAGAGCGATGCCGAGGCCGAACATCGCTACGGGGATGGCGATCGGGGCCAGGCGGGAGCGAGGGGGCGCCGCAACGGACGGCGGCTGGTGGCTCGGTTCGCCGACGGTTTCCTTCACGGATGGGTCCACGGTGACTCTCCAGGGGCGTGGCCGCTCGACGAGCGGCGGTGCCCGGGAAAGTAGCACGTAAAAGTACCGCGTGGAACTTTTACGGGGCGGCGATGAGGGTGTCCAGCAGGGTCATCGCGGCCTCGAAGGAGTCCCCGGGCTGCAGGAGCTGCTGCACGCTCAGACCGTCCGCGGCCCCGAGGAGGAGGGCCGCGGTGACGCTCGGGTCGATGTCTCGGCGGATCACGCCCGCTTCCTGCCCGGTGCGCAACGTCGTGGTGATCTCTTCCACGAGCCGCGTGTGCCGTTCCTGAAAATGACTACGGGAAGCAACGTTTCCCGGTTCCAGGGCGCGCGAGGTCATGGCGTTGTAGAGGGCCATCAGGCCGGGTGCGCGAAGGCTGATCTGTGCCGCACGGGTGGCGAAGTCGGAAGCCGACCGGCTCTCGGCGAGCTCGGCCGCCCCGCGTTGGTCGGCCTCCTGCAGGACGGCCAGGAAGAGTTCTTCCCGATCGGCGAAGTAGCGTGTGATGGCCGCATGGGTGAATCCGATCGCCTCGGCGATGGCGCGCAGGGTGGTGCCCTCGACTCCGCGCTCGGCGACGACCTCGATGGTGCGCTCGAGGATCTCCTGGCGCCGCTGCTCGCCTTTCGCGTAGCGCCGTCCGGGTCGGCTGCGGATGGGTGCGGTGGTCGACGGGCTGGTGTCCGGCTCGGCATTCACCCTGCTACGGTACTCAAACCAAAGAGTTCCATGTGGAACTTTTATGTCCGGGACGGAGTGGTTCGCGGTGGTCGACAGCAGCACGAGGAGCACGGGCGATCGGGGCGGCCGACGATGGTGGCGCGATGCGGCGGTCTACCAGGTCTACCCTCGCAGCTTCGCTGACGGGACCGCGGACGGAGTCGGGGATTTCGCGGGGGTGCTGGCGCGACTGGAGCACTTCACCGAACTCGGGGTCGACGCTGTGTGGTTCAGTCCGTTCTATCCCTCCTCGCTCCATGACGGAGGCTACGACGTCGACGACTTCCGGGCGGTGGACCCGCGGATCGGCACGCTGGAGCAATTCGACGAGATCGTCAAAGGCCTTCACGCACGGGGCATCCGCGTGATCGTCGACATCGTCCCCAACCACAGCTCGGACGAGCACGTCCTGTTCCAGGCGGCTGTCGCATCCTCTACCGGTTCCCCCGAGCGTGCGCTGTACCATTTCCGGCCGGGCCTGGGCGAGAACGGCGAACTGCCGCCCTCGGACTGGCAGTCCTTGTTCGGCGGCAGCGCCTGGACCCGGGTTCCCGACGGCGAGTGGTACCTGCACCTCTTCAGTCGGCACCAGCCGGACTGGAACTGGGCGCACCCGGCTGTCCACGAGGAGTTCGAGAGAACGCTCAGGTTCTGGGGCGATCGCGGCGTCGACGGATTCCGCGTCGATGTCGCGATGATGCTGGCCAAGGACATGACGGACCCCCTGCCGCCTTGGGCCCAGGTGAGCGCCGGTCTTCCGATGCTGCAAGGTGGCGCGGCGACTGCGGCCGAGGCTGCTTTTGAACCGGGCAGCAACCCGATCTTCGACCGTGACGAGGTGCAGGACATCTACGCGGCGTGGCGTTCGCTGTTCGAGGAGTACGACCCGCCGCTGGCGGCCGTCGCCGAAGCCTGGGTGCCACCTGCTCGCCGGGCGCGCTACGCGAGCGCACAAAGCCTGGGACAGGCCTTCAATTTCGACCTGATGGCCGCCGCCTGGCGCAAAGAGGCCTTCCGCGAAGCGATCGACCAGAACCTCGGGGCGGCCGCCGAGGCCGGCAGTTCGAGCACCTGGGTTCTGTCCAACCACGACATCGTGCGTCACCCGACCCGCTACGAACCGGAGACCGAGGGCCTGTCGCCGACGCGTCGGCGACGGATCGGCCTCGAACGCGGCCGGGCTGCATCCTTGCTGATGATGGCTCTGCCCGGCAGCGCCTACATCTACCAGGGAGAGGAACTGGGATTGCCGGAGGTCCTGGACATCCCGGAATCTGCGGCTCAGGACCCGGTCGCCGGTATCGAAGGCGTGGTCTTCCCCACCCGGGACGGAAGCCGTGTTCCTCTGCCCTGGGACCGGTCTCACCCTTCGTTCGGCTTCGGTGCCGCGCCGGCGCACCTGCCCCAGCCGCCCTGGTTCACCGACTTCGCCGCATCAGTGCAGCGCGACGACCCGCGCTCCACGCTCTCGATGTACCGACGAGCTCTTCGCCTGCGTCGTCTGATGGACATCGACGCTCCGCTGGAGTGGACGGATCTCGGCGCCGGGGTTCTCGCCTTCCGGAGGGGGACAGTGCTGTCGGTAACGAATTTCAGTGAGCAGCCGGTGGAGCTGCCGCCCGCGCCCGTTCTGCTCGCCTCGGATCTGAGCGCTACCGCCACCTTGCCTCCGAACACCAGCATCTGGCTCGGGCGACTCGACTGACGGTAAGACTCCATGAAACTGTCCCGCAGCCAGCAGAGCGCAGTGCATGACATCGAGACCATCTGTGCGTCCGAGACCGACTCCCGGACCCTGCGGCGTCGGGTCGCCGCCCGGTTGTCCCGGGAGATGCACTGGGACGCAGCTTGCTTCGCCACGATCGATCCCTGGACCATGCTGATCACCGACGAGATCTCCGAGGGCGTCCCGGACGACTCCTTCGCTCTCGTGGCCCACAACGAGTACTTGGTCGACGACGTGAACAAGCTGGTCACCCTGGCCCGGTCCAGCAGCCGGGTCGGCATCCTGAGCCAGGCCCTGGAGCAGTCGCAACACACCAGCCCTCGCCTGGAGACCGTGCTGGCCGCCTTCGACGTCCGGCACGAACTGCGCGCCGCTTTCGTGGCCGACGGACAGTGCTGGGGCGCCCTGGCCCTCTTCCGCAACGGCGGCAGAACGGACTTCGGGGACGAGGATGCCGCCCTGGTGCAGACCGTCACCTTCGCCATGGCGGTGGGGCTGCGCCGTACCGCCACCCAGGTAGACGCCACCGTGGAGTTGACCGACGCCACCGACGGGCCCGGCGTCCTCGTGCTGAACCAGAACACCGAGGTTCTGATGGCCAACCAGGCTGCGAGCGCCTGGCTGCAGGAGTTTCCCCCGCACACGATCAAGGGCAACGGCGGCCTGCCCCTGGCGGTGCATCAGGTGGTTGCCCGGGTGCGGATGGGCTCAGGCGCTTCACAGCTGGGCGCCTACGCCCGGATCCGCACCCGGGCCGGTCACTGGCTGATGGTGCAGGGCTCTCTGATCGGGACGCCGGAGCAGCCCGACCAAGGCGTGAGCGTCGTGATCAGCAAGGCGCCTTCGTCCGACATCGCCGAACTGCTGATGCTCGCCTACGGACTGACCCTCCGGGAACGGCAGGTCCTCCAGCGGGTCATCGCCGGCCTGTCCTCGGCCGGTATCGCCGCGCAGATGCACATCTCGGTGAACACCGTCCAGGACCACCTCAAGGCCGTCTTCGCCAAGGTCGGGGTGCGCAGCCGTGGCGAACTGGTCGCCCAGCTACTCGGGCGGCACTACCTGCCGGCGGTGGACTCGCCCTGACCGACGAACGTCGCCTCGAAGAACGAGAACGGACTGGCGGTCGGCACCGTCCGGTCGAGAACGAAACCGCTCACATTGAGCAGCTTCTCGTACTCCTCGGCGGTGCGCTCGCGTCCCGTCATGGTTCCCAGCATCACCAGGTCGACCATCTTGGTCAGATGCGGCTCGTCCCCGGTCGGAACCGCCGACTCGGCCAGCACGACACGGGCCCCCGGAACCGAGGCAGCGGCCACGGAACGGAGAATGCGCAGGCAGGCGTCGTCGTCCCAGTCGTGGAACACGTAGGACAAGAGATAAACATCGGCCTTCGGCACTGAGACGAAGAAGTCGCCGCCCTGGGGCACGATCCGCTCGGCCAGCCCGCGCTCGGCCAGCAACTGCCCCGCGGCGGCGACCACGTCGGGCCGGTCGAAGACGATGCCTCGTCGGTCCGGTTCCCCGGCCAGCAACCGAGCCAGCATGTCACCGTCGGCACCACCCAGGTCAGCCACCACCGCCCCCGGCGGGAGGGTGTAGCCGTCCAGCATCCCGGCCCGCATCCCTGGGGTGAGTTCGGCCATCGTGCGGTTCTGCAGGTCGATCCTGGCCGGGTCACGCTGGATCCAGTCGAAGAAGGGCTCGCCGAGGTGATGCTGGGCGGCGTTCTCACCGGTGGTGACGGTATGCAGCAGGTCACCGAACGAGGCGTAGTGCGTCTCCATCCACCACAGGGCAACATTGCGCATCGATCCGGGGGTGCCCTCGGCCAAGGTGGCACCGAGCGCAGTGAGCTCAACGCGCTCGCCCTCGGTCCGGAACACGCCCAGAGGCGCCAGCGTCCGGACGATCCGGCCGAGCGCATCGGCATGCGTTCCCGTTGCCGCAGCGATCTCGCCGACGGTGAGCGGGCCGTTCAGCAGAGCGGTGGCCGTTCCGGTCTTGGCCACGCTGTAAAGGGCCTGCGAGATCTGGAAGCCACCCAGCATGGTGAGCATCTGGATCGGTGGGGGTGGCAGGGCGGTCATGGAACTCTCCTTCGGCGAACGAATGTCGGCACCGACACTAGAAAGCCCTGCTGGCCGTCTCCATCCCAGAATTCTGGGATTCGACCGATCCGTGACCCGGGGTGCTGAAGTAAGCCCTTAAACCGGACTCTGGGCGAGCCGGGCGATGGACGTCTCGAGGCCCTCGGCGATCATGGTCAGGGCGCTGGTGAAGTCGTCGTCCTCGGCCTGCTCCGATTCCAGCAGTCCGAGCGCGTCGGCGACGAGACGTTGCTGCTCGTGAAAGGTGAAGCCGACGACGAAGTGCACGACCGCGGCGGCAGCCACGTCGGCCAGCGCGTCCGGCACGGCCTGGGCGCGGGCGGCGGCGAGCAGCTTCGGGCGCACGGGGGACTCGACCAGCCCGAGCGCGAGTGAGCTGGAGACCAGTTCGGAGGCGTCGCGGTAGGCGAGCAGGCACTCGTGCATCCGGCCGCCGACCACCAGCACGGCCGCGGGCACGGCCAGGTTCGTGATGTCGACCTCGTGGACCGGGGCGAGGATGCGCGAGCTGACCGCGGCCAGCAGCGCCTGCTTGTTCGGGAAGTGCCAGTACAGGGCGCTCGGCTGGACGCCCAGGGCGCCGGCCAGATTGCGCATGGTCAGGTCGGGCAGGCCGTGCTCGTCCAGGAGTTTCAGGGCCATGTCGGCCACGTCGGCCTTGGATCGTCTGGAGGGACTTCCCGAACCGGCCATCGCTCCATTATGGTCCTGAACGGTGTTCAGGTGAACGCCGTTCAGGAAAGGTGACCGATGCCCAGAGGGCCAGGACTCGATGCGACAGATCTGTCCCGCGTGGCGGTCTTCGCCGCCCTGACCGCAGCACTCGGCCTGCCGGGCAGCTTCAGCGCGTTCGGCGGGGTACCCATCACCGCCCAGACACTGGGGGTGATGCTGGCCGGGGCGGTACTCGGACCACGCCTGGGCGCGCTCGCCATGATCGTCCTGCTCACCCTGGTCGCAGCCGGGCTCCCGCTCCTGGCGGGCGGCCGCGGAGGGATCGCGGTCTTCACCGGGCCGTCGGCCGGCTACGCCCTGGGCTGGATCGCCGGGGCGTTCGTCACCGGTCTCATCGTGCACGGATCGGCCCGCAGACCGAGCGTGTTCCGCATTGCCGTGGGCATGCTGGCCGGCGCAATTGTCGTGGTCTACGCGATCGGCGTCCCGGTCCAAAGCCTGGTGACCCGTCTTCCCCTGGGCGAGACGTTCGTCCTGAGCCTGGCGTTCATCCCCGGGGACCTGATCAAGGCAGCCATCGCCACCGCGACAGTCAGCAGCCTCCTGCGCGCCTACCCCCGAGCATTCCGGCGTTCCTGGCTTCCCCCACGTCAGAACGCCGAAGTCTCGCCATGACCGCACGGATCGTGGTGCTGGACGGAACCCGGGCGAGTCTGCTCGAGCGGCTTCACGACGTGCGCTCGCAGGGCGACATCCCGCTCGTCGGTGACCAACGCTGGCCCCAGGAACACTGGACGGCGGTGCGCGCACTCGCAGCGGCCAAGGCCGTTCCGGAGGAAGCCGCCTGGGCAACCCTGACGTCCGGAACCAGCGGAACCCCACGCATCGTCCTTCGTTCCCACGCCTCATGGCAGCAGTCGTTCGCCGCGATAGCAACAATCCTGACCGGACCGGTTCTGCTCCCGGCGCCACCAGCGTCCTCACTGACGCTCTTCTCCCTGGCGCACGCCCTCAACGGCGGACCTCAACCCGTCGACAACGACGAGGCCACGTGCTTCCACGGGACACCGCAGGCCCTGCGAACCGTCCTCGAAAGTTCGGCGTACCCACGGCTGAGAACTGCGCTCGTGGGCGGTTCCCACCTCGACCCACAGTTGCGCGCGGCAGCGCAAGCCCGCGGCATCCGGGTGGTTTCCTACTACGGGGCGGCAGAGTTGTCGTTCGTCGCCCTCGATCAGGGGACGGGGCTGCGAGCGTTCCCGGGGGCGGAACTCGGCGTACGTCGGGGCGAACTGTGGGTGCGCTCGCCCTACACGGCCCTCGGCTACCTGGGCACAGCGGGACCCCTACGGCGCGACGGAGACTGGAGCACAGTCGGCGACCGTGCCAACCTCGACGACGGAGTACTCACCCTGCAAGGCCGCGCCGACAGCGCGATCCTGACCGCGTCGGCCACCGTCGTACCGGAGGACGTCGAAGCCACCTTGAGGACGATCGCCGGCGTCCGTGATGCCGTGGTTTTCGGTTTCCCGGCACCTGGTGTCGGGGCCATTGTCGCGGCCATGGTGGAGCCCCTCGGGGCGCCCCTGACGGTTGGTGAGTTGCGCACAACTGTCGCTGCCCACTGCGGCCCCGCCCATCGTCCTCGATTGTGGTTCACCGGGAGCCTGCCGCGTACTGCTTCTGGGAAGCCGGCCCGTGCCGAGGTCCGACGCCAGGCCCTCTCGGGGAAGGTGGAACGACTTGCCTGACCACGACGTCGTGATCGTCGCCGCCCGCCGCACCCCGATCGCAACCCGAAGCCGGGCCTTCGCCTCGCTCCGCACCGAAGAGCTGGCCGGGCCAGTGATCCGTTGCGCCTTGGCGGATGCCGAAGCCGCTACCGGTTCCACCCTCCCCATCGCCGACGTCATTCTCGGGAACTGCATGGGCCCCGGAGGCAATCCAGCCCGAATTGCTGCTCTGGCAGCCGGTCTTGGCATCGGCGTGCCGGGTGCGACGATCGACCGGCAATGCGGTAGCGGTCTGGCCGCCGTCATCGACGCCGCTCGGGCCATCGGCGCGGGTGACGAGCGTCCCCGCATCGCCGGGGGAGTTGAGAGCGCATCCACCGCGCCGGCCCGTTCCCTCGACGGGACCAGCTACCCTCGAGCGCCTTTCGCACCGGCCGGCTGGCCTGACCCCGACATGGTGGAGGCAGCGGAGAACCTGGCCCAGGCCGAAGGGATCACCCGGGAACGGCAGGACGCCCATGCCCGTCGCAGTCACGAGCGGGCCCGCCAAGCACAGGACACCGGTCGGTTCGCTGCGGAGATCGTCGTCATCAATGAAACAACGTCTGACGACGCGATCGGCGTGGGCGAACGCGTGCTGGACCGGGCCCGTCCACTGTTCCCATCCGGCACCGTGACCGCGGCGACCTCAACCCGGGTCAGCGACGGCGCGGCTGCCGTCATCCTGGTTCCTGCGCAGGTCAGGGGCACAGCTCCGGGACTCGTGATCCGCGCTCACGCGATTGTTGGCTGTAATCCTGCCCTTCCAGGCATTGGTGCGGCCCCAGCAGTGCAGACGGCTTTTGCCTCCGGTTGTGCCAAGATCGGGGACGTAGCTGCTTTCGAGATCGTCGAGGCGTTCGCGGCGCAGTCGCTGGCGGTTCTGGGGCAGTTGGGGATTGAGGACGACGACCCACGAGTCTCCGCCGACGGTGGCGCTCTCGCGCTGGGTCACCCCTGGGGCGCCAGCGGTGCGGTGGCTCTGGTGCGGCTCTTCAGCCGCCTGGTCCGGGCCGGTGCTCCGGCCGGAACTCTGGGTGTCGCAGCCGCATCCGTCGGAGGCGGTCTTGGCGTCGCGATGCTCGTCGAGGTGGTCCGGTGAGTGCCTCGGCCCGGGTCGACACCATACAAATGGACGATGTCAGCGTACGTTTCGCAGACACGGACGTCCTCCGCAACGTCTGCTGCTCGCTGCCGGCGCGGACAACGGCTGTGATCGGCGAGAACGGCTCCGGAAAGTCAACGTTCGCGCGGCTGATCGGTGGGCTGGCCAGGGCCGACAGCGGCACGGTCCGGGTTCTCGGGCTGGACCCGGCCCGGGAGACCGCTGCGCTGAGGCGGCGCGTCGCTGTCGTCTTCAGCAACCCGGACGCCCAGATCGTGATGCCGACGGTTGCCGAGGACGTCGCGTTCTCCCTGCGCTCCGAGAAGCTGCCGCGCGCCGAGAAGACCCGTCGTACCCAGGCCGCGCTGGAGCGTTTCGGCCTGACCGCCCTCGCCGATCGCCCGACCCACGACCTCTCCGGTGGGCAGAAGCAACTGCTGGCCCTGTGCGGGGCCTTCGTGCGTGAACCCGACCTGGTGATCGCCGACGAACCGACCGCCTTCCTGGACGCCCGCAACGCCCGCCTGATCGCCGATCGTCTCCTCAAGAACGGAAGCCACCGCGTCCTTCTGGTCACCCACGACCTCGATCTGGCGCAGCGCTGCGACCAGGCCGTCCTGATCAGCCAGGGCACCATCACCGCGGTCGGTGCGCCGGGCGGCATCGTCAAGGCCTATCAGGAACTCCTCGTGTGTTGAGCCTGTACCGGCCCGGCCACAGTCTCTGGCACCGCCTACCGGCAGGACCCAAAACCACCCTCGTCACGCTGATCGTCCTGAGCGTCTGCCTGCTGCCGGTGACGTGGACCGGAGCCGCGACGGCCGCCGCCATCGCCGTCGCCTGCTACCTGATCCCAGGAATGGGCCTGAGCGAGCTCGGCCGGCAACTTTTTGCCGTGCGCTGGCTGATCGCGGTCACCGCGCTCGGGCAGTTCCTCTTCCTCGGCCCGGAACGCGCGGTCGCGAACACCACGCGGATCAGCGCGGCGCTGGTCATCGGCGCCCTGATCGTCCTGAGCACCTCGGCCACCGCGCTGCTCAACGCCCTGGAACGCGGCCTGAAACCACTGCAGTGGTGCGGCGTCGACCGCCAGCGCGTGGCCCTCCTGCTGGTCGTGACCTTCACCATGGTGCCGGTGCTCGCCCGCCTTGCGGGTGAGGTCCGCCAGGCCCAGCAGGCTCGCGGCGGCAGGGTGAGCCTGCGGTATTTCGCCACGCCGTTCCTGATCCTGGCGCTCAAGCATGCGGACTCGCTGGGTGATGCGCTGAGTGCCCGCGGCGTTCGGTGAGCACCAGCCGGATCCAGCGGTGCCACTGACCTGTGGGTGCTGGCTGGCCGCGGACCGGGTGCCCCGCGATCTCTGTGGCCAAGGCCGAAACATGGTGTGGCGGCCGAAGAAGGCCACTGGATCAGCACCCCCGACCTGAAGAACCATCGCTTTGGCACGGATCCGCCGCTCAGACCGCCGATTCGGTACCGCTGCCGCCACCCGACGATCCCGCTGAGTCGGCGCCCGAGGGTTCGGTTCGAGGTTCCAGCAGGCTGGCCCGGTCAGCGGCATAGCCCACCATCCACTGCGGACGCAGGCGGTACATCCGGATGTCCGGACCCCAGGTAAGCGGCGACGAGCCGTAGTGCGCCGTCCAGTGCTCGATCGTCTCGGACCAGGCATCGTGATGAGGATCCAGCTGCTCGGCCTGGCCGTGGCTGAACACCGCCAGCTGCTCTCCGTCGACGTGGGCCACGCTGACCGCCGGGCGCTTGCTCAGGTGCACGGCCTTCGCGGCGGTGCCGGCGGTACCGAAGGTCCAGGTGCCGTGAAGGAAGTGCCCGTCCAAGGCACTGATCCGGGGTTCGGCGCGGGCCGTGACCGTAGCCACACTCAGCACCTTCATGCCGGTGAGCAGCGTGACCAGGTCCGACGCGGACAGGGTGTGCTCGTCGTTCACGATGTCTCTGAGGTGGTCGCTCGAGGAGGTGCGCGAGGCATCGAGCAGCGCCTGCAGGGCGGTGACTTCGTCCGGGGTCTCCAGCATGACCGCTACCGTACGGCCGCCCACCGACAGTCTTGATGGCTTGGCGAACCGGCGACGTCTACGACCTTCCCTGCCGGATCATGCCCGATCCCGAAACCGGCGCGCCCACGGTGACCTCTAGGCAGCCGGAGGACGCGTCGGTCGGGCAAAAGGGTCGAGTCAGGCCGGCTCGAGCAGGGTGTTGCCGGCCTGCTCGAGGACGTTGGCCGAGACCATCCCGTGCTGGGCGGCCGTGTGAACGTCGCGCAGGTAACGCTGGAGGGGGCCGCTGGCGTGAACGGCCGCGGTTCCGGCTGCGGCGTACACCAGATCTACCGCCTGGGCTGCTGAGCGGGCTGCGCTGACGGCGGCGAGTTGTTGAGCGGCGCTGCCGACGGCGTCCCGCGCCGGTTCGGCGTAGACGTCCAGCAGGAAGGCGAGTCCCGAACGGTGCAGGGCGGTGGCCTCGGCGGCCGCCGTGGCCAGGCGAGCGTTGGGGCCCTTGCGGCGGGCCAGGTCGGTGAACTCCTCGATCGCGGCGCGTGCGATTCCCAGAGCGACGGCTGCCACCCCGAACGACAGGACCGTGAGCGGGAATCCGGACAAGGATCCAGGACTGCGCACCTCGGCGCCGACGTCGAAGACCCGGTCGCTGGGCACGAAGACGTCGGAGACCGAGAAGTCGTGGCTGGACGTGGCCCGTAGGCCCAGCGCGTTCCAGGTGGGATGCACAGTGACATCCTGGGCGCGCAGGAGCATGACCCGCATACCCTCGGGCGTGCGGGCCCCGGCCACCAGCCAGTTCGAGTGACGGCTACCGCTGGCCATCGACCAGCGACCGGTGAGCCGGTACCCGCCGTCCACGGTCTGGGCCTCACCGTTGGGGGCCCCGACACCGGCGATCATGAGCCGCTCGTCCTGCATCAGGTCGCTGGCGGTCCGGGGCGGTAGATAGGTCAGCGACATCCCGGTGATGGCGCCGATCATGGCGCACCAGCCCACCGAGCCGTCCGCCCGGCCCAGCTCCTCGAACACCAAAATCATCTCGCGTGGGTCCGTGGCCCTGCCGCCGAACTCCGCGGGCAGCGCGAGCCGGAAGATGCCCAGGTCGTTGAGCTTTTCGATCACGTCCGGCCCGATCAGGCCGTCGGCTTCCGCCTGGTCGCTCTGGGCCCGGATCAGCGGGGCCAGAGCCCGGACGTCCTCAAGGATCTGCGAACCCAAAATGATTCTCCTGCTTCCGTGCATCTACGAACTCGGCCAGCGACGAGATTACAAGATTCATCCCAAAAGCGACCTTGGGGGTGCCGGGGTAGCCTGGCTGGTCTATGGCGAAACGTGAAGCGAGAGAGTCCGAGCTCGGAGCGTACCTGCGGGCCCGCAGAGCGCAGGTGGAACCGGAGAGCATTGGGCTGCCCCGCGGCCGGCGGCGGGTCACCGGACTCCGGCGGGAAGAGGTGGCCACCCTCGCTGGAGTGAGCGTGGACTACTACACCCGCCTCGAACAGGGCCGGGAACGGCACCCCTCACCTCAACTTCTTCAGACACTGAGCCGCGCCCTGGAACTCAACGCCGACGAAAGCGTCCATCTGCATCGGTTGGCCACCGATGAGTCGTACCCGGTGCCGTCGTCCGACGAGCGATCGGTGGCGGACGGTCTGCTGCGGCTGATGGAGCGCTGGCCGCTGAACCCGGCCTTTGTCTACGACGACGCCCAGAACATCCTCGCCGCGAACTCCCTGGGCCAGGCCCTGCACTCAGGCTTCGCCCGGCCCGACAACTTCGCCCGGATGATCTTCCTCGATCCGGCCGGGCGGAGCTTCTTCGCCGAGTGGGACAAGGTCGCCCAGGACACGGTCGGCTCGTTGCGGCAGGCCTGGGGCAAACCGGCTTCCCGTCCGGGCATCTCCCGGGTGGTCGAGGAACTCTCCACCCTGAGCAACGATTTCGAGCGCCTGTGGACGAGTCAGGCCGTGATCGGCAAGATCCGCCACACCAAGAACCTGGACCACCCGACGCTGGGCGAACTCACGCTGGAATACCTCGGCTTCGACCTGCCTGATGTTCCCGGACAGCACCTACTGATCTGTGACGCCCAGCCGAACAGCGCCTCCGAGCAGAAGCTTCAGAGCTTCACCCGCTCCACGATCTCGTAGTAGGCGTGCAGGTCGAGCCATTCGATCCCGGACACGACCACGCCCTCCTGCATCGTCAGCACATACAGGTACCCGTTGCGGTACGGCCGACCGTCCCGGGCACGTCCCGAGCTGTCGATCCGTACGATCACATCGTCACCGTCGGCCCAGATGCCCCGCGGGGTGATGGCCAGCGGCCCGTCGAGACGGTCGAAAAGCGCCTTCTCCGCGTTCTCATGCAACGCCTTCAGACCGTTGTACTCGCCGGCCACCGGACCGCGACCAGCGATCGTCCACCGCGTGGTCTCGGTGAAGATCTCGGCGAAGAACCGGGTGAAGTCCACAGAACCCGCCTCCAGCCCGGCTTTCACGGCCTTCAGGTTGGCTTCTTCCTGGGTGGAATACGTCATGCGTCCAGCCTAGGAACGGGCTGCCGGAAGAGGGAGGCCGCGCTTACCCTAGGTGTTTCACACCCCCTGAAGCCGTGCGGTATGGCGAAGGTCCGGGGTCTGCTGAAAGATGTGGGGCATGGGAAGGCAATACCGAGAACAGGCTGCGCAGGCCTTAATCCTGCTCGCGGCCCGTGGCGATTACCGGGACCGGGCGGACGCGGGGGCGGCGCTGGCTCGGTTCGCCGCGCTGCCGCAGACCTGGGAACCGTTGCTGGCTCTGGTTCTTGACGCTGAGGACACCGCGGTGACGTTGGAGGTGGCCGAAGCGCTGCTGCGTCGCCGGGACGTGTGCGGGCTGCGGCTGGTGGCTCGGGCGTTGGCTCAGGCGGACGAGGGCCGGAGCAACTGGATCCATACCGCGGTCATCGAGGTCTTCGGCGTCTCTGCGGCTGAGCGGGATGCTGCGGTGCTGATCTGCGAGCAACTGGCTGAAGAGGATGCGGCCCGGGTAGGCGCCGGGCGGTTGCGGGACCTGCTGTCCGCGATCACTCCGGTGCTGTTCCCGACGGTTCCCTGAAGGCCGCGGGCATCGGGAAGGGAGGCGGGGTGGTCCCGAGAGGGACCACCCCGGTCTCATCAGTCGAAGCTCGGCGCCGTCTGCGAGTACCAGCGCTGGTTCAGGGCGCTCTCGTTACAGTTGGCCATCACCACAGCGCCGCTCTGCCAGCCGGCCAGGCAGAGGTGCTTACGCTGCTTCGTCCAGGCGCCCCAGCTCTTGAAGACCCGGCTGTTGTCCTTCTGATAGAAGACTTCCCAGATCTGGTAGTCGCCCCCGTTGCACTTCACCGCCCAGGCCGCCTGAGCGTTCGATGCGGCGTGGCTGTCCAGGCAGTTCTTGGAGTCGTACAGCTTCAGGAAGACCCGGTCCTTGCCGCTGGGGCTGTCCGAGAGCTGCTGGATGATGAACGTGTTGATGCCGCCCGTCTTCATCGGCCCCTCCTGCTTCAGCGGGCCACCCAGCCAGTGGGACTTACCGAGCGAAGCATTCCAGTAGTTACGCGCGGTCACGGCGCTGGCCGAGTCGGCGAACACGAAGCTCGCTGCGAGAATGCTGAACAGCACGGCGAGAACGACGCTGGCGCGACCGAACGCGCGGCGAGATGCCTTCATGGAAAATCTGATCCTGTCGAAAGAAGTGAACGAACGACCGCCCTGGCCCCCCATGGCTCTCGGACGCTCGACGAGCATGCAGGTTCCGGACAGCGCAGGCAATGCCGGAGCCCAGCGAATTCCCAACTCGGCAGGTAGTTTGTCCTTTTCGGTGGCCTATGCCGTCAACGCCCACCCGCCCGGGCGAAGCTCGTCGCCATCAGTGCTCACGCATCACTCACCGGTGACTGTGGTTCGAATGCCGTTGCTTTGAATACTGTTTCGATAGTTCCGGGCTGTGCTCGATGCCGCTCAGCTCTACCTCGACGTTCGCTGTATCCCTGGTGGTCGACCTCATTTCTGTTTCCCAGGGCCCTCTTTCGGAGGTCAATCGGCCGACCAGGCCAAGGGCGTCTACCTTCCGGCTGTGCGTTGGCGGTACGAACAGTTCGGAGAAAGTAGCGGGATCGTCGCTGGAGGCGCCTTTTCTGGAAGCGGTCGACGCTTTGAGGAACGCTCCGGGTATTGGGGTGGGCACCTCGGAGTACAACCTCCGGATTGCCAAGAACGGTGACCTGAACGGCACGTACACCTATGACAACAGCCAGACGATCACGCGGATCGACGGTGCCGTCTACGCAACGGCTTCTGCGGCGGACATGTCCCAGCTGATGCCGCACCTGGAGTACCTCAGCCTCCCGGACGACGGCTGGGTGCGCTTGGGCAGTGCCGGCGTTAATGAGGAGCGCTACGGCGTTCTACCCTCGGCGTCCCCGGCCGCTACGGCGGAAACGATCCAGGCAGCTCTGGAGGACCCGGGTACCGACTTCGCTCCGGATCCGATCGATGACGACAGCTTTTCCGACCTCAACACCGACAGCCCGGCCGAGGACACCGAGAACACCATGGTCGAGGTCGGGGACGTTCGGGCCTGGGTGGCCAGCACGCCTCGCGGCAGGATCTATGTGAGCCCGCGCTCCGCACACCGTGCTGGCGCTGGCGGAGGGCTTCCTGGACCCGGAGGATGCTTCCGTCCAGGCCACGCGCGCTGACCGCCAACGCCCACCCCGATGTTACGCAGATGACCGCAACCCTGAAGCAGCGTCAGAGCGAGTACACGGCCACCCAGTAACCGACCAAGAACAGGCTCTGATCTCACCGGCCGCTCAGGGCCACCAGAGCTTCGGCGGTGAGATCAGCCTTTGAGTCAGGACACCCGGCGGCTGTCCAGGAACTCGCCGATCCGGCCGATCGCGTCCTTGAGCACTTCGGCGTGCGGCAGGGTGACGATCCGGAAGTGGTCGGGAGCCGACCAGTTGAAGCCGCGGCCGTGCACCACCATGACCTTCTGCTCGCGCAACAGGTCCAGCACGAAGGCCTCGTCGTTCTCGATCGGGAAGGCCTTACGGTCCAGGCGCGGGAAGCAGTAGAGCGCGCCGGTGGGCTTCACACAGCTGACGCCCTCGATCTGGTTGAGCATCTCCCAGGTCACGTCGCGCTGCTCGCGCAGCCGGCCGCCGGGCAGCAGCAGGTCGTTCAGGCTGTCCGAGCCCAGGGCGGTGGCGATCACGTGCTGCGAGGGCACGTTGGCGCACAGCCGCAGGTTGGCCATGATCTGTAGGCCCTCGAGGTAGTCGCGGGCCTGCTGCTTGGGGCCGGAGACCACCATCCAGCCGGCTCGGAACCCGGCCACCCGGTAGGCCTTGGACAGGCCGTTGAAGGTCAGGGTGAAGACGTCCGGGGCCAGGGCGGCGGGGGAGACGTGGACGGCGTCGTCGTACAGGATCTGGTCGTAGATCTCGTCGCACAGCAGCATCAGATCGTGCTTGCGGGCGATCTCGACCAGGCCCTCGAGCACCTCGCGGGGGTAGACCGCGCCGGTCGGGTTGTTCGGGTTGATGATCACCAGGCCCATCGTGCGGTCGGTGATCTTGGCCTCGATGTCGGCCAGGTCGGGCATCCAGCCGGAGGACTCGTCGCACACGTAGTGCACCGCTCGGCCCCCGGCCAGCGTGGTGGTGGCCGTCCAGAGCGGGTAGTCGGGGCTGGGGATCAGGAGTTCGTCGCCGTCGTTCAGCAGGGCCTGCAGGGCCATGCTGATCAGTTCCGAGACCCCGTTGCCGAGCCAGACGTCCTCGATGTCGAACTCGGTGACCCCCTTGGCGCGGTGGTACTGCACCACGGCGCGCCGGGCCGGGAGAATGCCCTTCGCATCGCTGTAGCCGTGCGCGGCCGGCAGCTGCGAGATCATGTCGCGCAGGATGTCCTCCGGCGCCTCGAAACCGAACGGGGCCGGATTCCCGATGTTCAGCCGCAGGATCTGGTGACCCTGGGCCTCCAGCCGCATCGCCTCTTCGAGGACCGGGCCACGGACGTCGTAGGCGACATGGTTCAGCTTGCGCGACTGCTTGATCTCCACGCCGAGCAGAGTAGTCCTGGCAGCGGGCGGGCCATGCCGGTACCGCATCCGTGACCTATGGGGCGGACCACACATCTGGGCCTGGTCTGGACAAAAGACTGTGTCACCTTGTCAGGTAGAAGGAACACACGGCCCCCGGCGCTGCCGGTGGACCTCGGTGCCCGACGGGGAGGGTGCGATGAGGACTGTGCTGCTGCTGGAGCCGATACCGGGACGCTCGTCATGCTGAGCCTGGAGATCCCGGTCGTGACCGTGCACGGCGAAGCATCCCGGGTGCTGGTCCGGGTCGCCGAATCCAAAGCTGTCGAATTCTGGTACGCCGAGATCCGGCACGGCGTCATCCCGCTGCGCTGGCTGCACGCCTGGGTCGACCAGCTGACGGCCCGTGCGCCCGGGCGCTTCGGCGGGGTGGTGCTGACCACCGGGCCGGCCGGGGGCGTGCTGCTGAGCATCGCCCCGGAGATCATCGACCTGCCCTTGGCAGCGGCCGACCTGGACGCTCTCCTGGGGCGCTGACTCAGCGCAGTCTGCGCCTGCGCCGTTCGAGGGAACTGGTCTCCCCGAACGGAGTCAACGTCACCGTGCGTTCTTGAGTCGGTTGCTCGGTGGCCGAGTCGATGGGTATGAGATTTGCGTCTGGGGCGTCGGCTGTCGTGCCGTTGCCGATGGTTCTTCCCCTGACGGTGTTGTCGGCGGTGGGTGTTGCGGCGGCCTTCTGGCCGTCGGTGGCGTTCTGGTTGTTCCTGGTCGGCGCCTGGGGCGGGGTGGTGTCGGCGTTCGTCGGCCTGGCCCGGTTCCGGCCGTCGGAACGGGTGGCCTGGTACCTGGTCATCGCCATGCTGCTGCTCTTCAGTACGGGAAAGCTGATCGGGGTTGCCCAACCACAGCTCTCGGTACTCGCGGACGGGCTGACGTTCGTCGCTCAGAGTTGCGTCCTGGGGGTGGTGCTGCGGTTGGTGGTGATCCGGCGCCGCCAGATGCAGCGTTCTGCCACCCCGCCGGACGAAGGGTTCTCCGCGGTGGGAGAACAGGGCCGGTCGATCTTTCGCTACGCAGACCTGCTGCTGCTGATCGGAATCTGCGCCCTGGTCGTGGCCCAGACCCTGGCTACCAGCCTCACGCTGCCGGCCGGCGTCTCGATGGCGGAGCGGCTGGTACCGGTCGGCAACGTCGTCCTGGTCTGTTTCATGGTGCGCTTCCTGTTGTCCCGGGCGCGGTTGCCACGGGCCACGGTGCTCGGTCTGCTGGCCGGCATCATGATCGTCTGCAGTGACGTGATGACGGTGGTCGGTGCGGCCCAGGGCTCGGTCCTCCTGGAGCGGGGAGCCGGGGCGATCCTGGCGGTGGCCATGTGGCTGTTCGTCTGGGCGCCGCGGGAGCCCTCGATGACCGAGGCCTTCGACGTCGTCTCGTTGTTGCAGAGCCGATCGGAATCGGCCCGGCTGGTAGCCCTGATGCCACTGGCCGGGGTACCGGTGGTGCTCTACGTGCTGGGCCAGCAAGGCCACGGCCGCCTGCCCGCACTGATCTACGTCAGTGTCGGCGTGGTGATGGCCCTGGTGGCTCTGGCCCGGGGCGCGAGCGCGGTGCGGTTCAACGAGTGGCAGGCTGAGCGGGACTGGTACACCGGCCTGCTGAACCGCCGGGGCCTGGTCAGCGCGATGCGCCGGATCGAGCCGTCGCCGCAGCAGCCCTGGCAGCTGGCGATGATCGACATCGACGACTTCAAGCACGTCAACGACACCTTCGGGCACGAGGCCGGGGACGACCTGCTGGTGCAGGTGGCCGACCGGCTGCGTCAGGAGAGCCAGGACGGGGCGATCATCGGGCGCTTCGGCGGGGACGAGTTCGTCCTTGTCCTGCCGGTCGGGCATGCCTGTGCGGCGGAGCTGACCGACCGGGCGTTCGCGGCCCCGTTCACCGTGGCCGGGCACGAGATGCCGGTGCGGGCCAGCGCCGGGGTGACCGTCCTGGAGAGCTCCGACCGGGACGAGTCGCAGACGTTCACCGAGGTCGACATCGCGGTCTACGCGGCCAAGGCGGCCGGCAAGAACACCGTGGTGACGTACGACCCGAAGCACCGCGAGCAGATCCTCGGGCGCCAGAACCTGATCACCGATCTGCGCCGCACCCTGCAGGGCGATCGCGCGGCCGGGACGTTCGAGGTGCATTACCAGCCTCTGGTCGAGCTGGGCACGGGTCTGATCAGCGGCTGCGAGGCACTGATCCGCTGGCGGCACGCCGAGCGCGGGATGATCCGCCCTGACCACTTCATCGGCCTGGCCGAGACCTCCGGGCTGGCCGGGGAGATCGACCGCTGGGTGCTGCTGGAGGCCCTGCATCAGGTGGCGCGCTGGGAGGCCGAGGGGATCGGCTCTATCTACGTCAGCGTGAACCTGGGCCGCACCAGCATGCTCGACCCGGCGCTGGCCGACGCGACGCTCGAGGCGTTGCGGGTGACCGGGGTTGAGCCTTCCCAGCTGCACCTGGAGATCACCGAGCACGACGAGCTACCCCGTGAGGCGGGTGCGCTGACCCTGGCGCTGCTGACTGAGGCCGGGGTGCGGGTGAGCCTGGACGACTTCGGGATCGGCTACACGTCGCTGGACTACTTGCACCGGTATCCGGTGCGTCAGCTGAAGCTGGACCGTTCGATCACCAGCAACCTGCAGACGGCGCCGAGCTCTCCGTTGCTGGAGGGGATCGTCGCGATGGCCAAGTCACTGCAGGTGGACGTGGTGGCCGAGGGGATCGAGACCGAGCCGCAGCGCGAGCGGCTGGCTGACTTGGGGATTGCCTATGGGCAGGGGTATCACCTGTGCCGGCCGCAGCCCGCTGAGGCGATGACGTCGCTGCTGCGCGAAGCCGGTCCCGCGCGGTTGATCCCGGGTCAGCGGGCCGAGGGGACGCAGACCGTCATCGACCTCTCGAGCTGAGGGCTGTCACCAGACGGTCCTCAGGCCCCGTCGGCGTTCGTCGGCGTGGGCTTCAGGGCGATGCTGTCGATCGCGGCCTTGGCGATGCCGTTCAGCGTCTGCGGGTCGACCCCCGCCTTGAGAAGAGCTTCGAGCCCACGGTGGGTGGTGAGGACCAGCCCACCCAGCGCGTCGGCGTCCGCGTCGGGGTCTACCTGCCCGGCCCGTTGGGCCTGCTGGATGAGCTGGCGGCAGCTGTCGAGCAGGGTTTCGTAGGCAGCCCGTGAGCGGCTGGCGATGTTCTCGTTCTCCCAGGCCAGTTCGGCCGTGCCCTTGGCCAGCAGGCACCCCAGTCGGTCGGGGCGGCCGTCCGGTACTCGGAGCCAGGCACGCAGGCGCTCCAGCGCCTCGTCCTCCGGGCCCTCGACGCGGACGGCGGCGCCTTGGTCGGAAGCGTTGCAGTACTCGTCGAACACACGCTGGAAGAGCGCTTCCTTGTCGCCGAAGGCGCCGTAGAGGCTGCCCTTGCTCAGGCCGGTGGCCCGGGACAGATCGTCGACCGAGGTTCCGTGGTAGCCGGTTTCGTTGAACTGCCGGCGGGCGGCGTCGAGAGCGTCCTCTTCGTTGAACTTCCGTGGTCGCGCCATGGTTCCAGTTTACGCCGTTCTGAACACCCAGTCCAAAAATCATGAACGATCGGTCCAGAAGTTCTGGACGGTCGGTCCAGAACTAAGTATTGTGGACCGCATGTTCAAAACCATCACTGCCCCTGACACCACCGAGTTCACCGGCAAGCGCGCGATCGTCACCGGGGGCTCCCGGGGCATCGGCGCGGCCATCGTCCAGCGCCTGCTCGACGGCGGGGCGAGCGTCGTCACCACCGCCCGCAACGCCACCGACGAGACCCCCAAGGCCGCCACCTTCATCAAGGGCGACATCAGCACCCTGGCCGGCGTCCAGGCGTTCACCGCCGAGGCACTCGACGTCCTCGGCGGCGTCGACATCGTGGTCAACAACGCAGCAGCGGCCCGCAGTCACCTCGGCGGCGTCGGCTCCATCCCCGACGACGAATGGCTCGACGCCCTCAACCTGAACTACCTGTCCGCCGTCCGGGTCAACAACGCCCTCCTGCCGGCCCTGCGCGAGGCCGGAGCAGGCAGCGCGATCGTCAACATCTCCTCGGGCGCAGCACTCCTGACCGGGCCGCCACTGGCTCACTACGGTGCCGCCAAGGCCGCCCTGAACTCCTACGCCAAGGCCCTCTCGGCCGAGCTCGCGCCCGCCGGGATCCGGGTCAGCACCATCGTGCCCGGCAACGTGCTCACCCCGGGAGCCGACGCCATCCGCCAGACCTTCGCCGACGCGACGGGCGTCTCCCTCGCCGACATCACCGCGGGCGTACCCCTGGGCCGGCCCGGGGATCCCCGCGACATCGCCGAGGCCGTGGCCTACCTCGCATCTGACCGGGCCCAGTGGGTCACCGGCGTGACCCTGAACGTCGACGGCGGCGAACTGCCGTTCATCTGAACCGACCTCGATCAGCAAACGGACCGTAGAGCACCCGGCGGTGCGAGAACACTCTCGCACCGCCGGGCGCCGGCCCACACGGACAGGCAGGACCACCCATGACCGACAGCCCTCGAACAGCAGGCATCGCCACTTCTGAAAGCCATCGCGGCTTGTGGCGAGAACGCCTCGGCCCGATCGGGGTGTGGAGCACCGAACTACGCACCGCCCCGGCCGAAGCCATCGAGCAGGCCGCAACCGCGCTGAACACCTCCGGATTCCGCGCCCTGTGGATCCCCGGCCTGGGCGACGACGCGGTGTTTGCCGATGCCCAGCGCCTGCTCACCGCCGCCCCGGACGCCTCGGTCGTCATCGGTGTCCAGAGCATCTGGAGACAGGAACCGGCCGCATTGGCCGAACGCGCCGCCGACGTCGAAACACGTTTCCCCGGAAGGTTGCTCACCGGCCTCGGGGTCAGCGCTGCACCCGTTGCCCACGCGGCCGGAAAACCGTTCAGCACCGCCGTCGGCGAGATGAGCACCTACCTGACCGGCCTGGACGAAGCCAAGGAGCCACTCCCGGCACACGCGCGGATGCTCGGATCTCTCGGGCCCCGCATGGCCGCGCTCGCTGGGGCCCGAACCGCAGGCCTGCACCCGTTTTTGGTCAGCGCCGAAGCCGCGGTCGGCTACCGAGAAGCCATCGGCCCCGACGCCCTGCTCGCCCCTCACCTGGCTGTCGTCCTGCACAGCGATCCGCGCCGGGCCCGTCAGGTCGCCCGCGACAATCTCGGGTTCTATCTCGGTCTTCCGACCTACCAGAGCAACTTGCGGCGGCTTGGTTTCGGCGACGCTGACCTCGTCCCCGGTGGCAGTGACCGTCTGATCGACGCCCTCGTGGCCTGGGGCGACCTGGATGCCGTCCGGGCCCGGATCCAAGAACACCTCGACGCCGGCGCCGACCACGTGACGCTGCACGTCATCACTCCCGACCAGGACATGCCCCGAACAGAATGGGCGCAACTCGCCGGACTCCTGCCGACCTTCGTGGGCCCGGTCTGAACAATCTGTGCGCATGCGCGCTCACCCATTGCTACCTTTGTGGCTGGAGTCACAGATTCCAGGCATCGGGGGAGAGCAACATGGATGCGTCGTTCGACCGTTCTTACGAGGGCACCGGTGTCTCGGTGCAGCGCGACGATGTGACGGTCTCGGGTCCGGTACCGGCGCGGGCTGCCCGCGCGGACTGGGCCGCCAGCGAGGCCACCCGGTACCTGTGCGTGGGTGCCTACATCGGCAACGACTTTCGGCGCCGGGTGCTGCGGGAGGTGCTCAGTACCCGGTACCGGGCGGTGGCGCCCTCGTACGGGATCGACATCGTCCCGGTGATCCGGCACTGCCTGCGGGCCCGGCACCGGGAGATCGCGCGCAACCTGGCCTTCATCGGCCTGTTGCTGCTGATCGCGGTCTGGAGCCTGCCCCTGCTGATCGCGGCCCTGTTCCTGGGCTGGGGCCTGAACCAGGTCGTCGCGGCGATCCGGGCGCTCCTGCGGGGCAAGGCCCAGGCCGCGGGTGTGCGCCTGGGCCTGTCCGTGGTGCTGCTGTGGGTGGCGCTGCTCGCGATCAGCTACTACGCGATCGGCTCCACGGATCCC
The DNA here is from genome assembly GCF_021129305.1 of Kineosporia babensis. Taxonomy (GTDB): domain Bacteria; phylum Actinomycetota; class Actinomycetes; order Actinomycetales; family Kineosporiaceae; genus Kineosporia; species Kineosporia babensis. Next base: position 122,475 of record NZ_JAJOMB010000019.1, read on the forward strand.
GGTGGCTACGGATTCGGCTTCTCGGCCCTGCTCAGCGCGCTGGGCGGGTCGCTGTTCCTGCTGATCGTGATCTGGGCGCTGGCCGCCGGCGTCCGCTTCGCCGAACTGCTGGTCAACCACCGCACCGTCCTGACCGAGCTGGCCCCGGGCCGCTTCGACCCGCAGGCCGCTCCCACCGAATCGCCCCGGCACAGCGAGCGGATCGCCTATCTGGCGCAGGCCCAGACCGGCAACGTCACCTACTACGCCCGCACGTCGCTCGAACGGCCGTTCGTCGGCGCGGGCACACCGCTGGACCCGGCCGCGCTGACCGTCCCGCTGCTGCGCAAAGAACCCGGCGAGGCACCCCCGGCTCGCGAGCTGACCGTTCCGGCGCTGTACCGGCGCATGCGGCAGGCGATGGTGACCCTGGCCGACCCGGACAACCCGGCCGCCGAGCGGGTGGAAGGCCTGTCGATGCAGTCACGGGTCTTCGTCTCCGGGCTGCTGCGCCCGGACGAGGGCATGCTGGACGCGCAGACCGGTCTGCCCCGGCACTACCTGAGCCGGGCCGAGCTGGACGGCATGGTCCAGTACGACCGCAATCGGGCCACCGAGTACCTGGCCATCCGGATCGGCGCCTGGGAAGGCGAGCTCGAGGTCACCGTCTTCCTGTACTTCAGCATCCGGGGCAGCACGCTCTACACCGAGTTCGTGCCCACGGTGCTGCCCTCGATCCGCGAGAGCTTCCACAACGTCGACCGGTTCAGCCTGCTCGACCCGGTCACCTACACCCGGATGGCGCTGATCTCGCTGCGCGACCTGCCCACGATGATCATCCGGGCTCCCTGGGACCTGGCCCGCACCGCCAAGGACCACATCTGGGGCCAGCTGAACGACCAGTTCGAGGCCCGCGACATCCGCAGCCGGCTGGCCTTCGACTACGGCATCGGGGCCAGCGTGCGCGAGATGGGCGCCGACTTCACCAGCGCGAACTACTTCCAGTCGGCCGATGCCGCCCGCTACATCTACCTGGTCGAGCGGCGCCTGCGGGACGCAGTCGGAGAGGTTCTGGACGACTTCGGTTACGTCAGCGAGGAATTCCTGGAGAAGTCGCAGACCGTCATCGATAACAGTGTCCACATCAGCGGCGGCACCTTCTCGGCCAACGCCCTGGCCGTGGGGCCGAACGCGCGCGCCCAGGTCCGCCCGCCGGCTGCGGCCGCGCGGCCCCCGGCCGCCCCCAAACCGAGCTGAGAGGAGCCGAGAATGGCTGAGAACACCGACAACCGGGTCACCATCAGCGGCGGCGACTTCAACGTCCAGGGAGCCTTCGGCGTCGGCGCCAACGCCCGCGTGGAAGCCCACGTCGAGGACTCGGGACAGGCCCGCCAGGACCTGCCCGAGATACTCGGCCCGCAGGAGGTGCTGCGGCTGCAGGCCCTGATGAACGAGCTGGAGGAACGCCTGGCGGTCCAGGCCGCCGACGCGGAAGTGGCCCAGCTGCAGGCCGGTCTGGTCGAGAAGGCCCTGGAAACCGCGCAGCCGCGTCGCACGACGCTGGTGGGCCTGCTGAAGAACCTGTCCGAGTCGGCGAAGGAACTGACCGGCATCGGGGAGTTCGTGGCCCGGCTGATCCGCCTGGTCTCCACCGGGGTGTTCTGATGGACGAGCCCCGCTGCCCGCTGTGCAACTCGGTGGTGCGCGCGGGCGACCGGGTCTGCCAGCTGTGCGGTGAGGAACTGCCGGGCGAATGGGCCACCGCGCCACTACCCGCGCCCCCGATCCACCCGCCCCAGGCGCCCCCTATCCGCCCGCCCGAGATGACACCGACGGCGACCCCGGGCCGTCTGAGCGGTACGCCCTGGTACCAGCAGGGCCGCTTTCAGGCCCTCGCCGCCGGCGCCTTCCTGATCGTGCTCGTGCTGTCGATCGGGCTCCTCCTGCGCCCGGACTCGTCCGTACCGCCCGCGGAGAACGCAGAAAGCGCGGGCACCGCCACCCTGGACACCCAGACCGGACCGATCGAGCCACCCGAGGACACGTTCGAGCCCGAAGAGAGCTTCGAAGAACCCACCCAGGAAGTGGATCTCGAGGCCGAAGCGGCCGCCGCCCTCGACCGGCTGGCCGATGACGGCCTGGCGAGCACCACGCTCGACGGCCGCTGGGTGGCTCAGCTGATGTCCAAGGCGCCCGGCATCACCGACGCTTACCAGACCACCGACACCGGATCGAGCACCTTCGCCGCCAAGGACATCCTCCAAGAAGTCCTCGGCCTGTACGACCAGCCCGAGCTGGGCTACCTGTTCGTCCTGCGCAGCACCGACTACGGCAAACAGCAGACGTACCAGGGCCAGCCGATGTGGGTCGTGTTCGCCGACAACGGATTCACCAGCCGCGACGACGTCTGGTCCTGGTGCCAGGACACCCTCCCGTACGAAGGCGACGAACTGGAGAACGCCTGCGCGGTACGACGACTGAACGCCGGCTAATCGTTGCGGTCGGCGTTCCCCAGCCAAGCCTTCCAGCCGCCGAACTCGCTGATGTCCTTCCCGGCCCGGACCGCCTCAGCGGCAGCGCCGAAGCCGACCACCCAGGACCCGTCGGCCAGTTCCACCCGTCCTAGGTTCATCGGTGCCGGCAGCGCGGCCAGGAACCGCCCCAGCGCGCCCACCGACACCTCCCACAACTCGCCCTCGACGGCCACTCCACCAGGCCCGATCCGCTCCAGGCCAGGCTTGGGCGGCGTGGTGTCCAGAGCAGAAAGAGCATGTACAGACGCGGTGGTCACCGGCCCGAGCCAGCGGGCTCCCAGCCGCTCGAGTTCCCCGGACAGGGGCTGCCCCTTGAGGTGCGCACCCACCACGAGCAGACGCTCCACCGGTAGTCCCGCTGCCACCGGCCAAGGAACGGGTGCTGGACGCGGCGGAGCAGACTCGGGCGCTGCCACGGGGGAGGGAGCCAGGAGGACGCGGCCCGCGAGGTCCAGCGCGAGGGCGTCGTGGAAAGGACGGGCCAGGACGGTGACGCCGAACTGAGCCTCTCCGACGGTCCCGGAGGGTACGGCCACGGCGCACAGGTCGAAGAGGTTGCAGAAGTTGGTGTAGGTCCCGAGCCAGGAATTCACGCCGACCGGGTCAGCCGCTACCTCGGCGATGCTGGGATGGCCCGGAGCGGTAGGGACGAGCAGCGCGTCGAAGCCGTCGAGCAGGGCAAGCGAGGCCTGCTTCAGCGACTCCAGCTGAGCCAGGTCCTGGACGAGGGCGCTCGCGGTGTGCTGCCCGGCCTTGTGGATGATCGCGGCCACGGTGGGGTCGAGCGCGGAGTCGTCGAGGTGGGCGTCCACGAAGGAGCCGACCGCGGCGTGGCGTTCGGCCACCAGGGCGCCGTCGTAGAGGAGGCGGGCAGCGGCCAAGAAGGTGTCGAAGGGGATCTCTTCGACCAGGCAGCCATCAGCGCGCAGTCGCTCGATCGCCTCGGCGAAGGCGGTGTCCCAGCCCGGGGACAAGCCGGGCAGTTTCGCGGAAACGGCGATGCGGGCTCGGAAAGGCGCCGCCACGGGTGCGTCCCCGGGCCAGGGACGAGTGTCCGGCCCACCGGCCATGAAGCCCATGGCCAGAGAGGCGGTGCCCAGGTCGCGGGCGAAGATGGTGACCGCGTCCCAGGACCGGCAGGCGGGCACGACCCCGGCGGTCGAGACCACGCCCAGGGTGGGCTTGATCCCGACGATGCCCTGGAACGCGGCCGGGATGCGCCCGGAACCGGCCGTGTCGGTGCCGATGGCGATGTCGGCCTGGCCCAGAGCCACGGCCACCGCGGAGCCGGAACTCGAGCCACCGGAGATGTAGTCCGGGCGCCGGGCATCCGGCACCCCACCGTGCGGACTGCGCTGCCCGACCAGACCGGTGGCGAACTGGTCCAGGTTGGTCACCCCGACCACTGTTGCCCCCGCGGACCGCAACCGGGCGACGGCCGGCGCGTCCACGTCCATTGGTTCTGCTCCGAAAGCAGGGCAGGCCGCCGTGGTCGCGAACCCCGCCACATCGACGTTGTTCTTGACCGCCAGCCGCAACCCGGCGAGCGGGCCCCGAGACGCAGCCAGATCGGCCGCGACCTCGTCGGCCGGCCGTAACCCGAGCCAGATCAAGCCGCCACCTCCGCAACCGGCGCCAGCACGACCAGCGCATCACCCGGCGCCACCTGGGCACCGGGAGCGGCCGTGACCAGCGTGACCACGCCGTCGCAGGGTGCCTGGACCGACGTCTCCATCTTCATCGCCTCCAAAGCCACCAGAGTCTGGCCCTGCGTGACCACGTCCCCGACCGAGACCTCGACCTTCCAGACATTGGCCACGAACGGCGCATCCACTCGCGCGCCGCCGTCCGGGACCTCGACGTCTACCGGCTCCGGAACCACCGAGGCAGCAGCCTGTTCGGCCCGGTCGAACTCCCCGGCGGCCTCCCAGGCCCCGCGCTCGACGGCGAAGGCCGCCTGCTGGCGCTGACGGAATTCCTCGATGGAGTCGGCGTTCTCGTCCAAGAACTGCTGGTGCTCGGCAAGCGAGAACGTGCCCTCGGTGATGTCCAGGTCACCACGCCCGGCGGCCAGATCGGCGCGCAGGTCGAGCAGTTCCTCGGGGGAGACCGGGTACCAGCTGATCCGGTCGAAGAAGTCCAGCATCCAGGGGTTTTCACCAGAGCGCGGGTGGGTGCGCCAGACCTGAGTGGTGCGCCCGACGAACTGGTATCCGCCCGGACCTTCCATGCCGTAGATGCACAGGTAGGCGCCGCCGATGCCGACGGAGTTCTCGGCCGTCCAGGTACGGGCCGGGTTGTACTTGGTGGTGACGAGCCGGTGCCGGGGATCGAGGGGCGTGGCCACCGGGGCACCCAGATAGACATCGCCCAGGCCCAGAACGAGGTAATCGGCGTCGAAGACGGTGCGGTACACGTCGTCGGTGCTGCCCAAGCCGTTGATCCGGCGGATGAACTCGATGTTCCACGGGCACCAGGGCGCATCGTCGCGCACGCCGGCCATGTACCGCTCGATCGCCAGCCGCGTGGCCGGATCGTCCCAGCTCAACGGCAACCGGACACGGCGGCTGGGAACCACGAGCTCGGTTGCGGCGGGCAGCGTTTCCTCGAGCTCCACCAGCAGCCCGAGCAGTGCGCGCAAGGACAGACGATCCGGGTCGACGTGGATCTGCAGGGAACGGATGCCCGGGGTGAGGTCGATGATACCGGGCTGAGCGAGGTCGGCCAGAGCCGTGTGCAGTGCATGAACTCGCGCTCGTAGCGTCAGATCCAGCACCAAGTCGCCGTATTCGACGAGCAGGTTGTCGTCGCCGGTCCGCCGGTAGACCACGGCCGGATCGCCGTCGCGGCGCAGCATGACGCCGTCATCACCGTCGCCGCCGGCCGGTAGCCGCACAAGATCCAGAGTGCCGGGCGAGGGGGCCTGAACCGTCTTCACCGGTACGAACGAGACCGTGTCGCCCGGCCGCAGCTGGCCCAGTTTCCAGCGATCGGCGCTGATCACGGTGACTGGGCAGACGAATCCGCCCAGACTCGGACCGTCCGGCCCGAGCAGGATCGGGGTGTCGCCGGTGAAGTCGAGAGAGCCCACCGAATAGGCGTTGTCGTGAATGTTCGACGGGTGAAGACCGGCCTCGCCGCCGTCCGTGCGGGCCCAGGCCGGTTTCGGCCCGATCAGGCGCACGCCGGTGCGGGCGGAGTTGAAGTGCACGCCGTACCGGGTCGTGTAGAGCGTGTCGATGTCCTCACGGGTGAAGAAGTCGGGTGCCCCGTGCGGCCCTTCGGTAACGGCTAGTTCCCAGTGGCTTTCAAACAACGGACGCTGGCTCGCCTCCACGGGGCCCCGCACCGCGGCGGTGGTTGCGCCGGTGCGAAGAACGTCGCCCAGACGCAGCGCCCGGCCGCCATGCCCGCCGAACTGCCCCAGCGTGAAGGTCGCCGCGCTGCCGAGGTATTCCGGAACGTCCAAGCCCCCTGCGAAGGCAACGTACGTGCGCAAGCCAGTTTGCGCGTCCCCAATTTCCAGAGACGAACCGGCCGGAACCACCACCGGTTCCCACATCGCCACCGGCGATCCGTCGACGAGAATCGTCGCCGGGGCACCAGCCACGCAGACCACGCTCTGGTGCGTGAACCGCAGGATCGGACCGGTTGCGGTGCACTCCAGGCCGGCGGCGTTCTCGTCGTTACCGAGGGCCTGGTTGGCCAGCCGCAGCGACCGGGCGTCCATCGCCCCGCTCGGTGGGACACCCACCTGCCACAACCCCAGACGTCCCTGCGCATCCTGGACGGTCGTCATCAGACCGGGACGTTCGACCGTGATCCGGGGTTCGGGGTCGCCCACACCGTCGATGGTGTGGGTGGTATGGGTGACGGAACGGACTTCGGGAAGACTCGGGATGGCGCGCAACAGGCCGAGATTGACCTCGATGCCGTCCATCCGGGTAGCGCTGAGGGCCTCGCTGAGTTGTTCGAGGGCGGCGTCGCGGGTCGGAGCGGTGACGATGACCTTGGCCAACAGCGGGTCGTAGGCCGGGGTGACCTCGGTGCCGGTCTGAACCCAGCCGTCCACCCGGGTATCGGTGGGCAGCACCACGCCGGTGAGTCTGCCCGCACTGGGCCGGAAAACGTTGGCCGGGTCCTCGGCGTAGATCCGGGCCTCGATCGCATGACCCTGCACCGGGACCGCACCCAGACCCGTCGCCGGATCGAGATAATCCGCCAGAAGGGTCTTCTCGCCTCCAGCCAGCCGCAGCATCCAGGCGACCAGGTCAACGCCGGTCACCTGCTCCGTGACCGGGTGCTCGACCTGCAGGCGGGCGTTCACCTCGAGGAAGGAAGCTTCCTGCCGGTCGGCGTCGTAGACGAACTCGACCGTGCCGGCCGAGCGATAATCCATGGATGCAGCCAGTTTCCGGGCCGACTCATGCAACTGCGCACGCACCTCGTCCGGCAGTGCGGGGGCGGGAGCCTCCTCCACGACCTTCTGATGGCGGCGCTGCAACGTGCAGTCACGATCGCCGAGGGAGACCACGCCACCGGCGCCGTCGCCGAAGATCTGCACCTCGATGTGCCGGGCCTTCTGCACATACCGCTCGGCGAAGACCCCGGCCGAAGCGAAGTTTGCGGCCGCCATCCGGGTGACCCGCTCGAAACCGGAGGTCAGTTCGGCGGCGTCGTGGCAGACGACCATGCCGATACCGCCACCCCCGCCGGTGGCCTTGAGCATGACCGGGTAGCCGATGGCCTCCACGGCCGCGACAGCGTCCTGCGCGCTGTCCAGAAGGCCGGTACCGGGAAAGACCGGCACGCCGGCGGCCAGCGCGGCTGCGCGGGCGGTGTGCTTGGCACCGAAGACTCGCAGTTGCTCGGGCTCGGGGCCGACGAAGGCCAGACCGGCGGCTTCGCAGCGCTCGGCGAAGGCAGCGTCCTCGGACAGGAAGCCGTAGCCCGGGTGGACGGCGTCGGCACCGGTGGTGGCCGCGGCCCGCAGCAGGGCCTCGACGTTCAGGTAGCTCTCGGCCGGGGGAGTGGGGCCGAGCAGGACGGCCTCGTCGGCCAGGTGCACGTGGGCGGCGCCGCGGTCGGCCTCGGAGAACACGGCCACGGTGCGCAGGCCCAGGGCCTGGGCACTGCGGATGATGCGGCAGGCGATCTCGCCGCGGTTGGCGACGAGCAGGGTGGTGATGTCAGGCATGCGTGCTCACCACCATTTCGGCGCGGCTGGGGTTGAAGCCGTTGCAGGGGTTGTTGATCTGCGGGCAGTTGGAGACCAGCACCAGGGTGTCCTTCTCGGCGCGCAGGCTCAGGGACAGGCCGGGGGCGGAGATGCCGTCGACGATGCCGAGAGCGCCGTCCGGGTCGACCGGCACGTTCATGAACCAGTTCACGTTGGGCACGTGATCGCGCTTGCCCATGCCGTAGCGCGACAGTTCCCGCAGGAAGTTCTCGGCGCAGGCGTGCTGGCTCCAGGTGTGGTGGCCGTAGCGCAGGGTGTTGGACTCCTTGGAGCAGGCACCGCCGAGGGTGTCGTGGCGGCCCACGTCGTCGCTCAGCACGGTCAGCAAGGGCTCGGACTCGTTGTCGCGCAGGATGCTTCCGGTGGTCAGGAAGATCGAGGACTGCTCCTGGAGAGTGGCCTGGGCACTGTAGGCGCGGCTGGTGTCGTGGGCGTCGTAGGCCAGGAAGTCCACGGCCTGGTTGCCGTCCAGGTCGATGACGGTCAGGACTTCCCCGGCCTTCAGCACGCGCGACCAGGGGGCGCGGGCGGGGACGGTCTCACGGTAGATCTCGATGCTGGTCACAGGCCCCGTCCCGTCAGGTAGTCGTGGGTGTTCTCGAACGCGCGGCGGCCTTCGGGGGTCAGCTCCGGCTGCTGGGCTGTTTCATCTCTCCAGGCAGTGACTTCCAGCGGGGAGACGCTGTACTGCTCGCGGGGATCGAGGGGATGCGGCACGTTGGCGATCAGCATGACGACCGGCATCTCGGTGCGAAGGGTGATGGTGCAGCCGGCGCCGGCCGATCCCTGGAACTGCGGGGTGCCCGTGCCGTCGATGCGTACCCCCTGGAAGAAGGAGATCGACGGGGGAATGTCCCTGCGCCCGAGTCCGTGTTTGGCGCCGCCCAGGACGAACAGTTCCCGGCCCGAGGGGGAAGGGCCTTCGGGTGCGCCGTCTCCGTAGCGCTTTTCGTTGCGGGCCTGGGTGGAGGTGCCGTAGAGCGTGTCGTGCTGGCCGGAGGTGTCGTTCAGGACAGAGGCCAGGACCCGCCCCTGATCGCTCAGCAGCAGTTGCCCGGCGGAGGTGTAGACCTGCCACTGCACCTTGACCGTGTCGGCCACGTTCAGGCGCTCAGCCGTCATGGCGGCGTTGAACAGCAGGATGTGGGCGCAGGCGTTGCCCTCCGGGTCGCTCAGCTGCACGTTCGTCCCCCGGGCAAGCACCCGGTGGGCGTATCCGCCCCCGGCCACCCGCTCGGCCCACGCCAGACGCTCAGCCTCGACACCCTCGGGCGGGGTGGGCCAGGACGAGGCGGGCACAGCCGGTGCGGTGTGCACGGCGGTGCCTTCCTGGGCGCGGGCGTGGGCTCGCGCACCGGCCGTGGTGGAGGTGGAACTGAGCTGCGTCATACGACCCGTCCTGACTTTCTATCGACTGACAGAAAGTCAACGGCGGGCGCGTGACACGGCTGTCTCACGCTTGTTAACAACGGATGACGCGGTGCTCTTGTTACTGTCAGAGGATGGTTCGTACCGGCCGCCCCCGCGCCAAAGGCCCCTCCGCGTCAGGACTCACGACCGAGCAGGACATCCTGCACGCCGCCGGCAAGCTGTTCGGTGAGCTGGGTTACGGCGGGACCAGCACCCATGCCATCGCCCAGGCGGCCGGTATCTCGCAGGCCGCGATGTACCACTACTTCCCGGGCAAGCACACGATTCTGCTCGAACTGCTGCTGCGCACGGTGAAACCGTCCATCGAATACGCCCTTTCGCTGGCCGAACGGGACGAGCCGGCCGACGTGCGGCTGTGGGCCCTGTGCTCCTACGACGTCACGCTGCTGGCGCGCGGTGAGAACAACACCGGGGCGCTGTATCTCCTGCCGGATCTCAGCGACGAGAAGTTCGCGGCCTTCCACGCCGAGCGGGAGCGCCTTTTCGGTGTCTACCGGGAACTGGTGGACGTGGTGGCCGGCCGGGCCGGTCAGGCCGGATTGGTCTTCGGTCTGGTTGAGTCGGTGATCCTGCGCCGCCGGACCGAGCCTGGCCTGCACCCCGAGCAGGTGGCCCCGGCCGTCGCCGACGCGGTGCTCCGGGTCCTGCAGGTGGGCGAAACTCGTCTGGCTCAGGTGCGGGACGAGGCCGCGGTGCTGGAAAAGGTTGCTGATTAACACGATTGTGCGGCGCCAGGTAGCACGGGCGTAACACGGGGCGGGCTGAATCGTGCCCACTATCTGTCGGTCGACAGAAAGTTCCCGGGCCCTACTGCAGGAGCAGCCATGATCACCACCGGTGTCGCGCTGTCGGTGCTGGCCGTCCTGGTCGTCGGCATCGCCGTCGCCCGCAAGGTCGACGGCGACAGCGCCAACTACCTCGTCGCCGGACGCCAGCTCGGCGTCCCCCTGGTGGCGGTCTGCCTGGCCACCGCCGCCGTCGACAGCAACGCCACGGTCGGCAACACCGACCTCAGCGCCGCGGCCGGATTCTGGGCCGGCGCCTCCCTGGCCCTCGGCCTGGCCATCTGCCTGCTTCTGGCCGGCCTGTTCCTGGCCAAGCCGATGAACCGGATGGGCCTGTTCACCCTCGGCGACTTCTTCGCCCGCCGCTACAACCGCCGGGTCGAGATCGTCTCCTCCGTCCTGATGATCTTCGCCTTCACCATCCTGCTGGCCGGCAACCTGGTCGCGATGGGCTTTCTGATCGAGCGCTTCACCGGCCTGCCCTACGCGGCCGGCGTGGTCCTGGCCGTCTGCCTCGTCCTCGCCTACACCGTCGGCGGCGGCATGTACTCCGACGCGTACACGTCCATCATCCAGGCCGCCATTACCGGCATCGGAACCGTCTCCCTCTTCGTCTGGGTCGCCGTGCACTACGGCCTGGCCACCCCCGAGGGCATGGGTCCCTTCGACCTCGGCCAGCTGACCGACCCGGGGCAGGGCGCCGCGATCAACTGGGCCACCCTGGTCTCACTCGGCATCGGTGACCTGGTCGCGATCGACTTCATGCAGCGAATTTTCGCCGCCAAGACCCCCGAAGCCGCCCAGAAGGCCTGCTACATCGGGGCCGTGGCCACCGCGACCATCGGCGTGATGTGGTCGCTGATCGCCCTGACCTCCGTGGTCAAGCTCGGCCTGTCCGCGGAGAACGGCCCGATCATGTACCAGCTGCTCGGTGATCACGTCCCCCTGCTGCTGGCCGTCCTCGCCCTGTCCGGCATCGTCGCCGCCTCGTTCTCCACCGCCTCCGGCGCCATCCTGGCCACCTCCGCCGTGGCCGTCCGCAACATTGCCGGCGTGCGCCGCGAGGTCGCCCCCGGCCACCACGACCCGCTGCTGCGCTGGACCCGCGTCGCCATGCTGCCCATCGTGCTCGTCGGCATCCTGCTGGCCATCCGGGTCAGCCAGACCGGCATCCTGCTCACCCTCGCCTTCGACCTGATGCTCGCCTGCCTGATCGCTCCGTTCCTGCTCGGGCTGTACTGGAAGCGGGCCACCTCCACCGCTGCGCTGGCCGCCGCCGGCATCGGGCTGGTGCTGCGGATGGGCCTGCTGGCGCTGACCCCGACCCTCTACGGCGTGCCGAACGACCTGATCTACATCGAGAACGACCTGATCGGAGCCGGTTTCGACGGCTGGGCCACACTGCTCACCGCCCTCGTCAGCCTGGCCGTCTTCGTCGGCACCTCGCTCGTGACCAACCGGCACGCGCAGGAGGAGCACGACCTGCGCTCGGCAGACCGGTTCGCGGTGGCAGAGCAGGAACTCGCTGCGGCCGCGGACTGATCGGCAGCACTGTGGACGCCGGTGAGCCGACAGTCGTGGATGAAACGGGACCGGGGAGCGGGCCGGCGTTAGAACCGGCCGGCCCGCGTCCAGCCCTACTCCCGGTTGATCAGCGTGGTCAGCATGCCGACCAGGGTCTGGTGGCCAGCCTGGAACTCGGCTCGCATCTGGGAGATCTGTTCCGTGTGCGAATGGAGTATCTCCGTGTGCGACTGCAACATCGCCGTGTGCGACTGCAGAGTCGCCGACTGCTGGGATTGCCGTTCGTTCAGGCCCTGCAGCATGGCTGTGTGCGACCGGAGCATCACCTTCATGTCGGCCAGATCCCGATCTCGCGAAGCAGCCAACTCTTTCTCCCTCGTCAGCACCTCGTCCAGTACATCCACGCGCCCCTCCAGCGTAGTCACGCGAGCTTCCAAGGTCAGTGCCAAGACGTCCACCCGTTCGTCTGAATCCTGCCGCTCGGTCGGAAGGCGTGTGACGGTAGTTGCCCTCTTGCACACCTCCGGGCCAGTCGCGCCCTTGCGATCCTGCCCATCAGCATTATGCCTTCCAGATTGGGAAAATCCCAAATGCCACCGCAGGGCCTCCACGCGACGTTCGCCTGTCCCGACCTGGACCTTGCGGCAAAAGGCCAGGTGTCGTTACATCGACTATGTCCCGAAGTCAGGCCCTCTGCGGCGAACCCCTCATCTGAGCCGTCATGCATCCGCGGGAGGGCATCGAGTTCGACTGGCTGATGGTCGACAGCCAGGACCAGGTGGCCATGCTGAGCACCGCCGGCTACGGCCCGGTGCCGCGCTGGCTTGGGCCGTACGAAGACACCATGGACGACGCGATGGACCAGGTGATCGCGTTGGCCGAGACGGGCGAGGCGCTCGGGAACGCCGAGCGGGTCTCGGGCGGTGACTACTCGGACTGGCTGGCGCTGAGCCGACGCGGTCTGTTCACCTACGACTGGACGCACCGATACGAACGCCTCACCATCCCCTCAACGCCGATCCTGGTCAGCGCCCTCCCGCCGATATCACGACGAATGGCCGAGCTGACCCGGATCGCGGGCACCTTTCAAGACCTGCCCTACTTGAGCGAATCCACGTTCTGCAGGGCCTCCGGCCGGGCCGACAGCATCTGAGTGACCACCAGCGCAGCCACGGTCTCGGCGGCCAGCAGCCCGATCAGGACCAGCAACTGCACCCGCCCGGCCTCGACCGGGCTGGCCCCGCCCAACAGCAGACCGACGAACGCCCCGGGCAGGGTGACCAGCCCGACGTTGCGGGTCTGGTCCAGAGCAGGAACCACGGCTCGGCCGGCGGCGGTGTGGGCGAGGGTGGCCAGGGCCTGGCGGTAGGTGGCACCCAGGGCCAGCCAGCCCTCGACCTCGGCCCAGTGGCTGCGGGTGTCATCGCGAAAGCGTTGCCCGGCCAGCGTGGTCGCGGTCATGGAACCGCCGACGAGCTGGGCGACGAAGGGGACGAGGGTGGCGGCCTCGAAAGGCAGGGCCCGGCAGGCGAAGATGATGATCGCCGTGACGGTGGTTCCCGCGAGGATGGCGCTGGCTGCCGCGGGCAGAGCGATTGTGCCGTTGGCGATGCGCCGGGCCGAGGTCCAGCTGGCGACGGAGACCATCAGGAGCAGGTACAGCGGGGCCAGCGCCGGGGTTCGAATCACCACGGCGATCACTGCGCCGACGGCGACCAACTGCACCAAGGCCCGAAGCGTGGCGGTGACAACGGCTTTGAGCTGCCCGGCGTTCATCCAGGTTCCCAGCCCAGCGGCGACGGCGACCAAGAGGGCGAGGGCCGCGGCCAGAGCGAGCACGTCAGCGAGATCCATCGGTGATCACCCCTTTCGCCAGGTGAGGATCCAGAGCAGGTATAGCCCACCCAGAGCTGCGGTCACCAGGCCGACCGGGATCTGGAACGGGCTGAGGGCACGAGCGGCGAGCGGGTCCCCGGCGCCGAGCAGGAGCGCGCCCATAGCCATAGAGGGCAGCAGGGAGATGCCGGGGGAACGGGAGACCTTGCGGGCCAGTTGGGGCGCGGCCATGGCCAGGAAGCCGATCGGGCCGGAGGTGGCCACGGCGGCTGCGGCCAGCGCCACACCCGCGCACAGCAACCAGACCCTCGTCTTCCCGACCTCGACCCCCAGAGCGTGCGCCGAATCGTCCCCCATTTCCAGCACTCGCATTGGCCCGGACATTGTCAACGTGAGGGGTACCAGCACGGCCAGCAGCACGGCCAAGGGGATCACGTGGGGCCAGGAGATGATGTTGAGGCTGCCGAACTGCCAGGCCTTGGCGGTTTCGGCGTCGTCCAGGGTGGCCCGGGTGATCAGGTAGTCGTTGACCGAGGCGAGCATGGCGCCGACCGCGATACCGGTGAGAATCAGCCGCTCGGAGACTTTTCCGCCGCCGGAGCTGAGCAGGTACACGAACAGCGCGGTGGCGAATCCGCCGGCGATGGTGCCGACCGCGATCGAGGCCACCGAGGAGGCACCGACCAGGAGAATGACGATCAGGCCGCCGCTGGCCGATCCGGTGGCGAAGCCGACCACGTCCGGGCTGCCCAGGGGGTTTCGGCTGATGCTCTGGAAGATGGCTCCGGACAGGCCCAGGGCAGCGCCCACCAGCAGGTCGGCGACGGCGCGGGGCAGGCGCTGGCGCAGGACGATGAACTGGTCCATGTCGCTGCCGCCGCCCAGAAACGTTGCTACGAGATCATTTCCGGTGATCTCGTACGCGCCGGTGGCCACGGTGAGCATGAGCACGAAAAGGGCCAGAACCACCAACGTAAGGACGATGGTGGCTGAGCGGCGGTGAACGCGGACGGTCGTGTTGCGGGGAAGGCTGATGACGCGAAAACCCGGCACGGTGTTCATCGCGCGCTCCTGACCTGGGTCAGCACCAGCCGCAGCAGGACGGGTGCGCCGATGAACGCGGTGACGATCCCGGCCTCGATCTCGCCGGGGCGGGCGATCACCCGGCCGATGATGTCGGCCGCGAGAACCAGGGCCGGGCCGATGATCAGCGCAAGCGCGAGAATGCTGCGCTGGTCGGGGCCCGCGATCAGGCGAGCCACATGGGGGACGACCAGACCGACGAACGCTATCGGCCCGGCGGCCGCGGTGGCCGCCCCGCACAGCAGAGTGAGTACGGCGAAGCAGAGCACCCGGATCAGCGCCACGCGCACCCCGAGTGAGGAGGCCACGTCGTCACCCAAAGCCAGCGCGTTCAGGGAGGAACCGAGCAGTCCGGCAACGAGCAGACCGGCGGCGGCGAACGGCAGGAAGGCCATCAGGATCGACTCGTCGCGGTTGGCCAGCGAGCCGACCACCCAGAACCGGTAGGAGTCGAAGGCGTCCTGGTCGAACATGGTGATGATGCCGGTGCACGCACCCAGGCAGGCCGAGAGCGCGACTCCGGCCAGCAGCAGCCGGGTTTGGGCGTTGCCGGCGCTGTCCAGGGATCGTGCGGCGCGCTGGTTGACGGCCCACACCAGGGTCGAGGCCAGGGCGGCGCCGGCGCAGGCGAACCAGACGTAGCCGGTGAAGCTGGTGATGCCCAGTCCGGCGATGGCCACGACCACGGCGAAGGCGGCCCCGGCGTTCACCCCGAGGATGCCGGGCTCGGCCAGTGGGTTGCGGGTGAGGGCCTGCATCACCGCGCCGGCTATCCCGAGGGCGGCGCCGACGGTGAGGGCCAGGAGGGTGCGGGGCATCCGCAGTTCCCAGATGATGATCGACTCGGTGCTGCGATCGCGGTGCCAGATGCCCTGCCAGACATCGGACATCGGGATCGGGCGCGAGCCGATGGCGACGCTGGTCATCACCAGCAGCACGATCAGGCCCAGCCCGAGCAGCCCGGTCAGCGGGGTGAGCGCACGTCTCACCGGTGGGGCCTGCGGGGGAGAGGTAGTTAGATTCCCGTACGATCTTGTCCTCGGCACTTAGGTAAGCCTAGGCTAACGGCCGTGAAGAACCGAACTCCCGTCCGGCCGTTCCTGGCCGTGAGCTGCGTCATCTCCGCCGTGCTGGTGCTCGGCGCCTGTGGTGGCGGATCCACCGAGCCGGAATCCGCCGGCCCGAGCACGACCAATGTCTCGGGTGAGTACGTCACCCCGCGCACGATGCCCGAAGGCAAGGGCAGCACTGAGGACGACGGCGTGTTCCCGCGCACCGTCGTGCATTTCCAGGGTGAGACCAAGCTGGACGCCGAGCCCGAGCGCGTGGTGGTGATCTCCACCGGCCAGGCCGACGCGCTGCTCACCCTCGGCGTGGTCCCGGTCGGCTCGACCTCCGGCGAAGGCGCCGAGATGATCCCCCAGTACCTGAAGGACGCCTTCCCCGAGGACGCTCAGGCGCTGGACGATGTGACGTCGGTGGGCGACCGTTTCGCGCCCGACCTGGAGTCGGTTGCCAACCTTGACCCCGACCTGATCCTGATGAACACCGCCGGTAAGGATGCCGGCCAGATGTACGCGAGCCTGAACGCGATCGCCCCCACCGTGGCGACTCAGGGCACCGGGCTGTACTGGAAGCAGGACCTGCTCCTGCTGGCCGACTCCCTGGGCCAGCGCCAGAGCGCCGAAAGCTGGCTGGACGAGTACCAGACCGAGGCGGCGACGTTCGGCGAGAGCCTTAGCGAGCCGGGCAACGTCTCGTTCCTGCGCCTGAACTCCGACCGCACCCGGGTCTTCGGCGTGGCCTCGTTCAGCGGCTCGGTGGCCGAGGACATCGGCCTGGCCCGGCCCGAGAGCCAGACCTTCACCGACGAGACCTCGCTGGACATCAGCTCCGAGCAGCTCGACCTGGCCGACGGCGACCACCTGTTCTACGGCGTGCAGGGTGGCGACGACAGCCAGCTGACCGGCCTTCCACTGTGGGACTCGCTGGCCGCGGTGCAGGCCGACACCGCCGTCTCCGTGGACGACGACACGTTCTACCTGAACACCGGCCCGACCGCGGCCCGCGGCATCCTCTCCACGTTGCAGGAAACGCTCGGCTCTTGAGCACCTCAGAAACGGCACCGAGGCTGGTGGTGCAAGCCGCCAGCCTCGGCTATGCCGACCGGACCATCTGTCACGACCTGGACGTCAGCATCCCGGACGCGGCGATCACGGTGATCGTCGGCCCGAACGCCTGCGGCAAATCGACGCTGCTGCGGGCCCTCTCGCGCCTGCTGAAACCGACGTCGGGCCAGATCCTGCTCGACGGGAAGCCGCTCGCCTCCTACGGCGCCAAGGAACTGGCCCGGCAGGTGGGCCTGCTGCCGCAGACCTCGATCGCCCCGGACGGCATCACGGTGGCGGACCTGGTCTCCCGCGGCCGATTCCCGCACCAGAGCCTGCTGCACCAATGGTCCGCGCAGGACGACGAGGCCGTGCGCTCCGCAATGGAACGTACAGACGTCTCCCATTTGGCAGTACGCGCTGTCGATGAGCTCTCCGGCGGGCAGCGGCAGCGGGTCTGGGTAGCGATGGCCCTGGCCCAGCAGACCCCGATCCTGCTGCTCGACGAGCCCACGACGTTCCTTGACATTGCTCATCAGGTCGAGGTTCTCGAGCTGTGCCAGGACCTGAACCGGTCCGAGGGCAAGACCGTCGTGGCGGTGCTGCACGACCTGAACCAGGCCTGCCGCTACGCCGACCACCTGATCGCGATGAAGGACGGCGCGATCGTCGCCCAGGGCCGGCCGGGCGAGGTGATCACGGCCGGGGTGGTCGAGGCCGTCTTCGGGCTGAAGTGCCTGATCATCGACGACCCGGTGACCGGTACCCCGCTGGTGGTACCGCTGGCCGGGGGCCGGTGAATGGTTCAGTACCCTGAACCGGTGCGGTCCGACGAAGTCACGCAGCCCGGCGACGAACGTCTCAGCGAGGCCGTGGTGGCGGTGGCCGTGCTCAGCCGCAGCCTGGAACGCGCCCTTTCCGACCTGACCCTGCCGCAGTTCCGGATCCTCGCGCTGATCGAGAGCGAACCGCAGCGCGCGGCCCGGCTGGCCGACCGCTCCGAGGTCACCAAAGCCTCGCTGACCAGCATCGTCCTGGTACTCGAACGCCGCGCCCTGATCCGCCGCGAGAACGTGCCCGGAGACAAACGCGGGGTGCTGTTCAGCCTGACCGAGAAAGGCCAGAAGGTACTGCGCGAGTCCCGACAGGTGCTCAACGAACGCCTGCTGGCCTTCCTGTCCCGCTTCGAGCCGGCCGAGCAGGAGAGCGTACTCGAAGGACTGCAGCTGATCGCCGCCTCGACCGGCAAGGGCTTCTCGGCCCAGGCCACCCACGCGGCCATGCGGGATCAGTCCCAAGCCCAAGAACGCGGAGAATGACCCAGGCTATTGCGGTCGGCCAGATCAGCGATCAAGCTCGTCAGCTTCCCCTGCCCCGCAGTTCCGCATACCTCGCATATGCGACAGGATGCGAGCGTGCCCATGATCAACGTGTTGCGCTGCACGGAAGACGTCACGAAGCTCCTGGAGGAGATGAACGGCCGTGAGAACGAGGGGCATCGGCGGATCAACGTCCTGGCCCGGTTCGATCTGGCCAAGCCCTGGAGCCTCGGCTTCTTCCACGACGGCCGCGACTTCATGGCGGTGGCCGCGGTACGGGCTCGCAATCGTTCCGGGGCCCTGGACGTGGCCATCGAGGTCACTCATGTCTACCTGCTGCAGAACCGGATGCCCATCGGCGAGGGCTGGATTCCGCTGCAGACGCTCCTGAAACGAGATGGTGCCTCAGGGAGCGTGGACGAGACCAAAGCCCGTCAGGTCATCCCGAACATCCGTCGCCTGGGCACGTCCTACGACAGTGCCGCGCTCGACATTCTCCTGGCCTGGATCGACTCTCGGGAGCTGGACGGCAGTAAAGGCAGTCAACTGGCGATCGAGCAGGACAGTCTGCTGCTGTTGCTCCGCAACGCCCACCTGGACCACGAGGCGTTCGCGTCATGGGGCAGCGTTCCTTCCGAGTACGAGGGCTTCCTGTCGGGGTTCCGGCGCAAGGACATCGTCGTGCGGCCCCGGGGAAAGAACACCGCCGATGCCGAGGAAACCGATCCTCTCGAACCGATCCACGACCCCCAGTCCCCGTTCCCCCGGGACGTCGGCCAGACGGTGCTGGAGGACCATCTCATCGATGCGGACATCCGCACCCTGGCCCATTGGTTCGAGGAAAAGTCCACCGGTGGCGGCCATACCGAGTGGCGGACGTTCAGAAACCGCACCGGCTCGCAGGTCATGCATGTGATGAGCAGCAACCGGACCCGCGTCGAGGAACGCATGGGCGTCGACCTGGTCTACTGGAATCAGACCGAACGCTCCTACGTGCTGATCCAGTACAAGAAGATGACGTACGACGACGGCCCGAACCAGGAGTGGTTCTACCGACCGGACCGGCACCTCCACGCCGAGCTGAGCAAGATGGCAGAGGCGGAGCCGATGTCGAGCCCGGACGGACCCGACAGCTTCCGGCTTTCGGTCTCGCCTTCCTACGTCAAACTCTGCGAGCAAAGCGTCTTTACCGCAGGGGAGAGCCAGTGGGTCGAAGGAATGTACCTGCCAGCGGCCCAGATGCGCGATCTGGTGGGCCCGGACGGCCCGAAAGGTCCGCACGGCGGTAGCCGACTCACCTACTCCAACGTCGGCCGTTACCTCAACAACAGCCTCTTCTTCGACCTTCTGACCTACGGCCATATCGGCAGCGGCGAGCAGGCCGGTGTCCGCATCGCCGAGCTGCTGGTCAACGCGCAGGAGAACCAGACCTCCGTGATGGTCGGCGTGCATCGCCCGGCTGCGCGCCGAAAGCGTCGGTGATCTCGCGACCCGCTGGCGAATATTTGCATCTCGTTATATAACGAAGATGTGAATACCTTCGGGGCGCTCGCCGACCCCGCCCGGCGGCGGATCGTCGAGGTGCTGGGTTCGGGCGAGCGGGCCGCCGGAGACCTGAACGAGGTTGCCGCGGCTGAGTTCGGACTGAGTCAACCCGCCACGTCGCGGCATCTACGCATCCTTCGGGAGGCGGGACTGGTGCGCTCGCGCGCGGAGGGGGCCCGACGTCTCTATGCCCTTGAACCCCACGCCCTACGCGAGATGGACGAGTGGCTGGGCCAGTTCAGATCTTTGTGGGCAGGGGCGTTGTCCGCCCTGGAGACCGAGGTCGCCCGTGGTCGCAGACAAGCCCGTGGTCGCAGACAAGGGGAGCAAACGTGAACATTGCCGAGCAGATCAATGCCGTCGCCCGTCGGATCACATCCAGCGGTGGGCACTACACCCTTGTCCTGGAACAGGCATACGACACGCCGCCGGACGATCTGTGGAACGCCTGCACCGACCCCGAACGTCTGCCCCGCTGGTTCGAGCCGATCACTGGTGACCTGCGCGAAGGCGGGCGCTACAAGCTGGAGAGCAGCGGCACCGAAGGCACGGTGGAACGCTGCCGGCCGCCCTCCCAGCTGGACATCACCTGGGAGTACGAAGGGGACGTCAGCTGGGTGCGCGTCCGGATCGCTGCGGTCGGCGAAGGCTCCCGGCTCACGCTCGAGCACAGCGCGCCGGAAGACGAGTACTGGCGCACCTACGGTCCTTGCTCCGGCGGTTTCGGCTGGGACGAGAGCTTCCTGGCCCTGCGGCTGCTGCTCGAGGGGGACGAACGGGCGGCTCCCGAGGCGCTCCAGAAGATGCTCGCCACACCAGAGGGTTCATCATTTATGGACGCGTCACTCGCCTCCTGGAGTTCGGCTTACGTCGAGTGGGGAGCCGGGGTGGAAGAAGCCCGGGAAGCCGCGCGGCGGGCAGGGGATTTCTACCGGAATCTGATGGATCAGGCTTGAACGCCGGGCCAGATGTGGCGGCTCCGACACTCACGCAGAGCTTTCGCCCGCCGATGGGGATGACTGACCTGCAGTAACCATTCCTCGGGAAGGTACCTCTCCGTTGACCTCGCACCTGCCCCGGATCGTTCTGAGCGATGCGGTGTTCGAGGCCCGTCACCGGGTGATCCGGACGGCCGTCTGGGCCACCCTGGTCCTCGTCGCCGTGGTCTGGATGTTCAACCGCGACAGCTCGGGCTCGATGGACGGCATGGGCGACATGGGCGGGATGGCCGGGATGGACCACTCCGCGGCCTCCGGTCACCACCTGATGCTGCCGGTGATGATCGTCCTGGCCATCGTCTGCGTTCTGGCCGGTGGATGGGTCAAGAGCCGGTCCGTGCGCTCGTCCGTCACCGTATCGGCGCTGATGCTCGGAGCCATCGCCCTGGTCCACGCCGGAGGCGGGCTGACCGACCTGCACTTCGGCTTCTTCGTGCTGCTGGCGCTCGCCGGCCTGTACCAGGACCTGATCGCCCTGGGGGTGGCCACGGTGATCGTGGCCCTGCACCACCTGGTGATCGGGCTGATCGCACCCGAGGAAGTGTTCTCCGACCCGCGGGCCCAGGCGAACCCGGTGCCGTGGGCACTGATGCACGCGGCCTTCGTGATCGCACTGGTCGCGGTGCAGCTGATCACCTGGCGTTTCGCGCGCGTCGCCCAGGACGAGGCGACCAGCAAGGTGATGGCTGCTCAGGAACGCGCCGGCCGCGAGCTCGGGCAGGCTGCGGACGAGGCGGCCCGCCTGGAGCACGAGCAGCAGGACCAGCTGGCGGCTCAGCTGGCCGAGCGTGAGCAGATCGCCGCCCGGCTGGACCAGGTGCTGGAGCGCACGGCCAGTACCGGCCGCCGGATCGGCGAGGAGACCTCGACGACCATGGACCAGATCGGCCGGGCGCTGCAGGAGATCACCCATGCCGTGTCCTCGGCCTCGGGCGACGTGAACCTGGCGGTCTCCGGCTCGGCCGACGCCCGCAAGGTGATCGGTGAGCTGGAGCGGGCGATCGGTGAGATCGCCGAGGTGGCCTCCCTGATCAACTCGGTGGCTGAGCAGACCAACCTGCTGGCCCTGAACGCGACCATCGAGGCGGCCCGCGCGGGCGAGGCGGGGCGCGGCTTCAGCGTGGTGGCCGAGGAGGTCAAGACGCTGGCGGGGGAGACCGCGGCCGCGACCGCCCGGATCGAAGCCACGGTGGCGCAGGTGCAGTCCGGAGCCCGGGCCGCGGCGCAGGCGGTCGGCGGGATCGGCGAGACGCTGCAACGCCTGTCGGACGGTCAGGAGCAGGTGCGTGACGTGGTGCAGGAGCAGGCCCAGGCCGTGATCACGGCCGAGGCCTCGCTCACCGCCGCGGCCGCCGAGGTCGCTGCGGCCGGGAGCAGCCTGCGGCGCTGAGCAGTCGCGTTCGTCTGAAGTTCGGCTCCTCTCAACTCGTTCCGGACCACCACGTTCAGCGGCACCTTCGCATCATGAGGCCATGAACCCGTGGCAGTTCGTCGTCGCGCACCGCCGGCACGCCGGCAACGCGCTGCTCGTGCTGACCATCCCGGCGATGATCTACCTGGTCGTGCGCACCATCTCGCAGATGGGCGCGGGCTGGAGCGAGGCCGGGCACACCCTGCTGAGCGTCGAGATGCTCTGGATCCCGGCGCTGACCTTCTTCTGGTGGGCCGGGCACTGCGCCCGGGCCGGCCAGGTCACCGCCTGCCTGCCCGGCCTGAGCCTGGGCAAGGCGCTGAGCCTGTGCTTCGCCGGCAGCGCGGTGGCCAACAGCCTGCCGCTGGGCGGGGCCCTGAGCTTCGGGGTCAGCGCCGCCATGATCAAGTCCTGGGGCTTCAGCGCCCGCGCGATGACCAGCTACTTCACCCTCAACCAGATCTACACCGTGCTGCTGCGGGTGCTGTTCGGCGCGATCTCGCTGACCTGGTTCATGGCCTACGGCCCAGGCGCGCAGATCGGCTCCACCCCGGTCTGGGCCAGCGCGGCCACCGGCGGGCTCCTGGTCCTGGTCTGCCTGGTGCTGGCCCGGGGCCAGGTCACCGCCTGGGCCGGGCGCCGGGTCGGGGCACTTCTGAACGCGCTGCGCGAGGACATGGGCGTGGCGCTGCGCCGATCCTGGGTGCAGCTGGTGCTGAGCGGCCTGTGCTACATGCTCCTGCTCGGCATCCTGCTGCACCTGTGCCTGCTCGGCCTCGGCGTGCACCAGTCGTTCCTGCTGATCCTGGCCGTGGTCGGAATCGAGCGAATGGTCACCACCGTGCCCCTGACACCGGGCGGGGCAGGTGCAGCCGAGCTGACCATCTTCACCTGTCTTACTGCGGCCGGCGTCGAACCGGCCAAGGCCCTGGCCGGCGCCCTGCTCTACCGCTTCTTCACGTTCCTGCTGGAGATCCCGGTCGGGGCCGCGGTGATCGTGGGCTGGCGGGTGCGCCACCACCTCACCGCTCGCCCGGCCACCGCCTGAGCCCTTTCAGTCGTGCTCGACCCACGTGGTCTCGAAAGCTTCGGCAGGCATCCCCGGGGTGAGAACGACGTGCCCGGTGTACGCCTGGTCCACCAGCCAGAGCTCCCCGTCACCCTGCTTGGGGAACGAGTTCACCGCCCAGATCGCGAACTCCACGGCCTGCTCCCAGTTGCCGTCGGTGGACAGCATTCGCTCGTTCTGGAAATGGAAGATCTGGAAGAAGTACTCATCTGGCCGGTCGACCTGGATGTTCGCGTCGACCGGGTCATCGTCGCTCACCGATCCGGCCAGCCGGGCGTGCGGTTCCCAGTAGGGCATGGCCGCGAGGAACTGCTCTCGGGTGATGTGGAAGTCGCTCGGTTCCGGTGCGACGACGATGAGCCGTTCGGGCATCTCAGTCCTTTCAGGGTTCCACGTGACGAACGTCAAGATCGACATCAGGACCGAGAATTTGTCGGGCGCGTCGACCCAGAAAGTCTGCGGCCGCGGCCGTGCTGGCAATGATGCGCAACCGGCCGATGGGATTCTCGGGATCCATCACCACGTTGCGGTAGCGCACCATCTCGGAACTCGGCGGCCAGCGCGCACGGCGACTCGGCCTGCCCGAGTTCCCGCATGATCTTCTCGAGCGCCTCGCCTGCCGAGGACAGCGCACCGCCCACCCCGTCCCAGCCGTGCTGAACGCAGGTCTCGACCTCCTCGAGGGCGTACTGAGCTGCCTCATCAGCTCGCGTGACCAACTCGTCGATCCGCACCTCCAATCCCTTGACCCTGGTACTGAGCTCCTTGGCCTTCGACATTTCGCCCTCGTGTCTGCCCCCGGGCCAGACCCGTCCGCGGGCACATCAAAACGGACGACTGGCCGAGAGTGGAAGCAGGCAGCGTGGTGAGGGCAGCGCGAGTGCCTCAAGGGATTGCGAGACCGCGAAATACGTTCAACGAAAACATCATCCGCCCCAGAGAGCACAGGCCGGCAACCTGGTCCAGGATCTGAATCTGTACCGCCGCGCCAGATGATTCAGAAAGCCAATGAGAGACGCGGTGGTCGCCGACCGTACCAACGGTGACCACCACGTCCAGACGGGCTTTGACAAACCTAGGCGTCGTAGCTTAGGCGGGCCTGCTCCACGTCGGGCAGATGCGCGGTGCCCCAGTGCGCCAGCTGCGCGAACAGCGGGGCGAGACTGCTTCCCAGCTCGGTGATCTGGTACTCGACCCGCGGCGGGATCTCCCGGTGGTAGGTCCGCGAGACCAGACCGTCGCGTTCCAGTTGGCGCAGGCGCTCGGTGAGGACCTTCGGCGTGATCGTCTCGATGCGCCGTTCCAGTTCGCTGAACCGCTGGCGGCCGTCGAAGTTCAGCGTCCACAGGATCGGGGTGGTCCACCGGCTGAAGACCAGATCCACGACCGGAGCGACCGGGCAGGACATCTCCGGGGCTTGCTGATTCTGCACGTGATCTCCTTGGCCGCAGTCACTTTCCTCTAGGTAAGCACTGTAAGTGGGTGGATAGGTTCGGATCGTCGCACCAGCCGGAGCGGCAGACGATCCCGCACCTGAAGGAGCTACCGATGATGATCGTGACGGGCGCCACCGGAAACGTCGGCCGCGTGCTGGTCGAGCTCCTGCACGAAGCCGGGCACGAAGTGACAGCCGTATCGCGCGGGCAGATGCCCGTCCGACTGCCCGACGGAGTTCGGCATCACCGAGCCGACCTGGCCCAGCCGGAAACGCTGCCCTGGACCGGCGCGAGCACCCTGTTCCTGCTGGTCGCCGGAGCCGGAGCGCACCTCGATCCGCCCCGCCTCCTGAAGACTGCCGCCCAAGCCGGGGTAGAGCGGGTCGTTCTGCTCTCCTCCCAGGCTGCCGGCACGCGTCCCCAATCGCTCTCGCACGAGCCACTACGCAAACTTGAAGACGCGGTGCGCACCTCGGTGCCCACGTGGACGATTCTGCGGCCGGGTGGGTTCGCCTCCAACACCTTCGCGTGGGCCGAGTCTGTGCGCCGGAACCACGAGGTGAGCGCCCCCTTCGCCGACGTAGGACTCCCGCTGATCGATCCGCACGACATCGCCGCCGTCGCAGCGGCCGCCCTGACCGACGACAAGCACACCGGGCAGACCTACGAACTCACCGGCCCGGCCCTGAGCACACCCCGCGAACGGGCTGCTGCACTAGGCCGAGCGCTCGGCGAGAACCTCCGCTTCGTCGAGCAGACCCCCGAACAGGCCCGGGCCCAGATGCTCCAGTTCATGCCCGAGCCGGTCATAGACGGCACCCTGGACATCCTCGGCCGACCTACCCCGGCCGAGCAGCAGATCAGCCCGGACGTCGAGCGGGTCCTGGGGCGCCCACCTCACGTTTTCGACTACTGGGCACGGCGCAACATCGCGGCGTTCAGGCCTTGAACACGCGGGCCTCAGCTGTTCGCTTCAACCGGTGAGGGAACTGGCCGAGCGGGCGGTGAGGGCCAGACCGACGATCAGGACGAGGGATGCTGTTGCCCACGGGACCCAGCGAGCCCAGCGGCTGGCCAGGTTTCGCAGGAAGCGGTAGCGGGGGAGGGCGTCGTCACGCAGGCGGTCGGTGAAGCGGACCAGGAGGAGACCGACCGCGGTGAGCAGGCCGGCCATTCCTACGCCGTAGCCGATGACCAGCAGGATCCCGAACCAGGTCCGGCCGAGGCCGATTGCGCCGAGCAGGACCACCAGCGCCGAAGGACTGGGGACCAGGCCGCCGGCCACGCCCATCCCGATCAGGGTCATCCGGTGCAAGGGGGTGCGGGAGGCGGCGTGGTCGGCTGAGCCGCCCAGGCCAGGGTGCCCATGGCCGTGCCCGTGCCCGTGCCCGTGCCCGTGCCCGTGCCCGTGCCCGTGACCATGGCCGTGTCCGTGGCCGTGTGCCGGTGGAGCAACCGGTTCGGCGACGATCGAGGCGGTGCTGTTGGTGTTCCCGGGGGCTCGCAGGACCTGATGGACGGGCACCGCAGCATCGGTCGTGAGGTCGATGACTTGCCCACCAGGGTCGCCGGGCCGGTGGTGTCGCACGGCTGAACTCAGGAGCCAGCCGCCGATCACCGCGATCATCAGGCCGCTGGCCACTCCGAGACAGGCCAGCACGGTCTCTCCGGCCACGGCGGCCGCAGCGCTGAGGAGGAGGCCGAGGAGGATCACGCCGGTGGTGTGGGTGGCCGTGACAGCCAGGCCGACGGTGATCGCGTCTCGCCGGGTTCCGCTGCGACCGGCGAGATAGGCGGCGATAACGGTCTTTCCGTGCCCGGGCAGGGCCGCGTGCGAAGCCCCGAGAATCATCGCCAGCAGCACGGCGAGCACGCCCACCGCCGGGGTCAGGTCACGGGTGGCGGCCAACTCGTCGAACCGGTCGGAAAGAGCACCGGTCCAGCGCCCCAGAATTCCGGCGGTCGGTAGATCAACGGCAGAGGACGCGGAAACGCCAGTTCCCGGGGCCAGGGTCAGGGACGCTTCGGTGAGGTCGAGGGGTGAGCTGAGCAGGTCGTCGGGGTAGGAGCGCAGTTCCTGGCTGATGGTGCCGGCCGGTACCGACGAGGCACTCAGTCGCACTCCCGGGCTGGAGGTGGCGGTGATCTCGCGCCAGCCGATCCGCTCGCTGTGGTAGGAGTTGCGGAACTCGGCCGGAGCGGATTCGCCGATATCCGGAACCTGAGCGGTCAGAGCGCATTCCAGGCGGCTGGTCTGCAGCCCGGCGGTCCCGGGGAGGTACTCGAACGAGCTGCGGTTCACGGTGAACGGCACGACGTTCCCGTTTATCGTGAGGGAGATCGCCTGCACCAGTTCAGCGCACGATCCAGTGGCGTGAGCAGAGCGCTCGGCGACGGAGACAGATCCGTCTCCGTCCGCGTCCACCATTGCTCGCTCTTGGATCGTGGGAATCTCGGCGCTGTCGACGACCGCCAGATCCTCGACCTGACCGGGGGAGAACCGCAGCCCGTCGTAGTGATTGACGCTGAAGTTGCCCAAAGGATGTGCCGCCAGGGCCTGCGCGGCGCCGGCCTGGGCCACCAGTGCGCCAGAAAGCATGGCCAGGATCAGGAGAACGCGCCTCATCACAAACCTTTCAGGGAATTCAGCGCGGATTTCGCCTTGGGCGCCTGGACCAGCGAGAAGTGCGGGTTGATCTCCAGGGCCCGGGCCAGATGCCGGCGCGCGTCGGAGCGGTTTCCGAGGGCCAGCTCGATCATGCCCCGGTGATAGCTGAAGGTCGCGTTGCGCCAGCCAAGTTTTCCGGCCGTGATCGCGTACTGCCGTGCCTCGTCGTTCTTACCGGCCCGGTGCAGGGCCCAGGCCAGGGCGTCTGCCACCAGAACACTCTTGCGGAGCGACCATTCGGCCCGAGCGTGGCGGACGGCGTTTTCGGGTTTACCGTGGTCGGCCGCCACCTGGGAGGCCATCAGGTCGTCCCGTGCGCCGTTGGCCGCCATCAGCTGGTCCTGCGCGCTGATCAGGTCGAGTTGCTGGCGGTACTCGTCCTCGCGGCCCATGGTCTGCAGTAGTTCGGCGTACTCCAGCAGGTACTGGGTCAGCGGCAGACGGGCGACCACGGCGGCGTAGTCGGCCCGGGCACCGTCGAGGTCACCGGTGGCGGCGCGTGCCTTGGCCAGACCGGCCAGCAGTTGGGCGTTCTCCGGATCCACCTTCAGCCCGGCCTGGTACTCAGGCTGGGCCTGAGCCGGGTCTCCTTCGTTGAAGGCCAGTTCGCCGAGATAGTAGCGGCAGTAGGCAATGTCGGAGGGTTGTGTGGCCTCGGCCAGGGCGCGTTCCAGGGCCTTCCGGGCGGATGCGGGGTTCCCGTCCATCTCGAAGTGGTAAGAGGCCCGGGTGAAGGAGGGGACGCCGGGCTCCAGGTCGAGCATCTTCTGTGCGGCGAGCCGGGCCCCGGCATAGTTGCCGAGCTGGGTCAGCGCGTCGTCCTCCACGGCCCGGGCGGTGGCGTCGAACGGGTCGGCGGCCTGAGCCTGGCGGGCCCAGTCCCGGGCCTGCGTGAAGTCGTGTCGGGCGTTGGCCAGGGCCCCGAGACCGCTCAGCGCGGTGGCGTTCTTCTTCGGTTGCAGGGCCAGCGACTTCTTCAGAGCGCCCTCGGCCTTCGGGTAATAGGTGGGGTCGCCGCTGATCCGGGCCTGCTGTAGGTAGGCATGACCGAGCGTGGCCCAGCCGGTGGCATCGTCCGGGTACTCCTTGAGATGCCCCTGCACAGAAGTGATCGGATCGGCCGGAGGAGCCGAAGCCGCAAGTTCCGAACGCGGCTGCTCGGGTGGACTCTGGAACGCCGTCACCCCCGCGGCCGCCAGGAGAAGAATCCCAGCGGCCACGGCGGCGATCGGCGCGAGCGAAGGTCTCGTCACCGATGTGATGGATCAGGCCGGCTGAACTGCGGGCTGCAGGCGGATCCGGCGACCCCGGACCAGGGTGCAGGTGCCGGCCCCGGCCAGGAGCAGCCCGAGCCCGCCGGCGAGCGCCGGAGCGTTACCGCCGGGGGACGGCGGTGACGAGCTGGACGGCCCGGAAGGGATTTCCGCGACCGCCTGCGCCGAGGTGGGCTGCATGTCGATGGACTTGGCCTTGTAGCTGACCGGCATCGAGGTGTTCGGCGGCCTCAGGTAGGGGAAGATCGACCCGAACCGGCGCTCGTTGGCGTTGACCTTGTCGCCGGCCTTCAGCGCCGGGACGATCTTGCCGGTCTGGGCCGCTCCCTCGACCGCCTGGAGCGCGATGTCCAGCACGTCGTCGCCCAGCCGGCGCCCGTTCGGGAAGCCCTGGAAGTCACCGCCGATGACGCCGAGCCGGTTCGGCTTCTTGGTCGGCGCCACGGCCATGTTCAGTCGCAGCATCTCGGAGGGCACGAAACGGGTGGCGTCGGCGTCCTGGTTGAGGATCTGCGAGTTCAGGTCGGCCTGGATCGGCGCGGTGGAGTTGTCCAGCGTCGGGGCCTTCTTGGCGATGCCGGTCAGGAAGATCTCGACCAGGTCGTTGCGCGGCGTGGCCGGGGCCTTGACCTTGTAGATCGACTCGATCAGCTGCGGCAGCTCGGGCTCGAGCACCTTGTTCACCACCTCGGTCACCGTGTGGTCGGTGGCCGGATCGATGGAGTTGAAGGCGTCCTTCAGCCCGGTCGGCACGACCACCTCATTGACCAGAGGGTTGCCCAGGCGGGAGACCTGCACGTGCTCGCCGGTCGGCTCGGCCTTGCCCGGGCTCAGGGTCAGGGTCTGCTTGGAGGTGGTGCTCCAGATCCCGATCACGGGGTTCTTGGTGGCGTCCCCGGCGATCGCCAGTTCCGACTTGGGCACCTGCAGGGCGATCGAGTTGACGTTGTACCCGGAGAGCGTGTCGGTGCCGACCTTCTTCAGGTTGCCGCCGTAGAGCAGGTCGAACACCCGCAGGTCGAGGAAGAACGGGTCGTCGGCCTGCCCGGCGAAGGTCCTGCCGCCGCCGGTCACGTCTTCGAACGAGGAGTCGCGCAGCTTGCGGTAGTTCGGCATCGTGGCATCGCCGATGTCCGAGGGGGCGGCCTGGCCGCTGGCCACGGTGGTGGCGTTCTCGACGTCCCCGTCCACGATCTTCTGCAGCGTGAAGGTCTGCTTGAACAGCAGGTTCTCGTCCTGCAAAGAGGTGACCGGACCGTTCGCGTACAGGAAGGTGTTGGTTCCCCGATCGTCCTGGGTGGTGAAGATCCAGCGGTAGATCAGGTCGGCGACCGCGTCGCCGTCGTTGTCGATGTTGATGTCGTAGTGCGCGCCGTCCTGGAACGGGAAGAAGTTCGGCCCGCCGTTCGGCTCCTGGAACGGCAGCCAGTTCGAGATGAGGGTGACGGTGTCTTTCTTGTCCGGGCTGACGAACGCGTACAGGTCGGTGTTGTCGATCTTCGGGTCGCCCGCGGTGAGCGGTGCCTCCCGGTGGCTGGAGGCCGAGGCCGGCCCGACTCCGGCGGCCAGGGCCGTTCCGGTGGTCAGGCCGACCACGACCAGGCCACCGACTCTTCGCCGAACTGTCTTGACCGTAGATCTTTCTCGCTGCTTCCCCACGCTTGCTCCCCCGTTGAGGGCCTGGTTCCGAACCCGGCCCGTGAAAACCTCTCCAGAGAAATGATCACATTGAGTGCTCTGGCATCACGGAACGTACACCCAGGGGGTGTGGGGCACCATCCGCCGACCCGGCGTGGTGGCCGCAGTTCCCGGACCGGGTCATGCGCGGTCGGAGGGCCGCCAGTCCGTCCGGTTTTAGGCGTGCCCCATATGTAACGTTTCGGACGGTGGGTGCGATGACCACACCGGCGGCGCTCGTAGTTCACTGCAGGGGGCTGGTGAACGCCGTTGTTCCTCGGGGGAATTCAACAGCACAGGAACAATCTGGAGTGGGGACTCAAAGTGCAGCAACGTGCGTCGATCCAGCGCGGCCTGGGGGCCGCAGCAGTCTCGGCCCTGGCGGTCACCGCCCTGGCCGCCTCGCCGGCCCTGGCCGCGCCGGTTCCGGGAAACACCGAGGTGGTGGCCATCTCGCCGGACGGTCAGGCTCAGGACGGGCAGACCTGGCATCCGCAGATCACGCCGGACGGCCGGTACGTGGTGTTCGACTCCTCGGCCCGCAACCTCACGGCCACGCCGGAGGGCGGCTCTTCGTGGGACGTCTTCGTCAAGGACCTGAAGACACGTAAGATCACCAAGGTTTCGACCGGGCTGAACGGCCAGCCGGCCAATGACGACAGTCTCTTCCCGGACATCACCCCGGACGGCCGCTACGTCGTGTTCGTCTCCGCGGCGACCAACCTGGTCGCCGGGGATGACACGTCCGTGCGGGCCAACGAGATCTTCGTCAAGGATCTGAAGACCGGCCGGACCACCAAGGTGATCTCCGAGAACCTCGGTGATGACGGCAACTTCGACTCTCCGACGATCTCGGCGGACGGCAACACCATCGCCTTCTCGTCCACCCACCCCGACCTGGTGGCCGGCGATACCAACGGCACCAGCGACGTCTTCGTCTGGAAGCGCTCGACCGGCAAGGTGACCCGGGTCAGTGTCTCGTCCTCGGGAGCCCAGGGCAGCTCGTCCACGAACTCGCCCTACCGGGGCTCGTTCGCACCGGCGATCTCTGCCGACGGCAAGTCCGTGGTGTTCCGTTCCGGCGATGACAACCTGGTCCGCAACGACACCAACAACCTGGCCGACATCTTCGTCCACACGCTCGACAACCACCGCACCACCCGGGTTTCGGTCGGGCCGAACGGGGAGCAGATCACCGGTGGGCAGCCCATCGACGGCAGCGCCGCCGACGCTCCCAGCATCTCTGCCGACGGCCGGGTCATCGCCTACGAGGGGTACGCCATCAAGGGCCTGACCGGCCAGGACACCGGTGAGACCTTCCAGGTGTACGTCTACGACCGCAGGACCGGCAAGACCGAGGCGGCCGCCCGGACCCTGATCGGCACCGTGGCCATCGCCAACAGCGCCGTGGCGGAGATCTCCCCGGACGGCCAGTTCGTGGTGTTCCAGTCCGGCAGCAACGAGCTGGTGGCGGGTGATTCCGGCACCGAGGTCGACGTTTTCGTGCGCAACCTGAAGAACACGAAGATCGTCAAGGCCTCGGTGGGGGTCGATGGGGCCCTGGCCAACGGCTCGAGCGGCACCTTCGGCACCACCATCAGCGCGGGCGGCCGGACGGTCGTGTTCGACTCCAGCGCCGACAACCTGGTCGAGGGCCCGGCGAACCCGAACAACGACCTGTACCTGCACCGGTTCACGAAGTAGCACCGACCAGGGACGTGGGTGGTCGCCGGTCAGCGAACCGGCGGCCACCCGCGTCCGCAGGACAGACCCTAGTTACCGATCGCGAAACTGGTGTGTGGGGGCTGGTTGTAGGCCGTATTCTGCCAGGCCACCGCCTCGCGGTACATCCGGTCCTGCATCAGCGAGGGTCGCGAGATGCTGGTCGGCTCGGTGGTCGAGAAGATCCGCAGCGCCGTGTTGCTGGTGGTGGGCCAGATGACTTCCTCGCGCCAGTCACCCAGGATGTCGGCCTGCAGGGAGGGGTTGGACTTGGTGCCGTTGATCGCGTAGACGCCGTCCGCGGTGAGCAGGCGGGTGTCGCCGCTGGTGCCGTACTTGTCGATGTGGTTGCCGTCCAGCAGTTCACGCTGGGCGTCGCCGTCCCACCAGATCACGAAGTTCGTGCTGGAGGGCTTGCGGCCGAGGTCGGCGTTGGTGCTGCTGCGCAGGCCGCTCACCGCGCTGGACCAGGACTCTGCGCCCGGGCTGCCGGCGTAGATGTCGGCCGATACGCCTCGTCCGTTGTCGCAGCCACAGCTCGGGTTCGACCAGATGATCGCCCCGGTGCGGGCATCGGCCATGTAGGCAGCGAACTTGCTGCCGTCCTCGTCCACCTTGAACACTTCCAGCCCGGCCCGGCTGGGAATCAGGTCGCCGGCGTGCATGGCGTCACCGTGCCCCTGACCGGTCCGCCAGAGTCCGGCCCCGTTGTCGTCGATCGCCATCGCCCCATAGATGATCTCGTCCTTGCCGTCGGCATCCACGTCGGCGATCGAGAGCTGGTGGTTGCCTTGCCCGGTCCAGGCCGAGCCGTTGGTGGAGGAGTTGCTGTCGAACGTCCAGCGCCGGGTCAGGGTGCCGTTGCGGAAGTCCCAGGCCGCCACCACGCTGCGGGTGTAGTAGCCCCGGGCCATGATGATGCTGGGGTACGAACCGTTGATGTACGCGGTGCCGGCCAGGAACCGGTCCACGCGGTTGCCGTACGAATCGCCCCAGGAGGAAACCGTTCCCCGGGCCGGAACGTAGTCGGCGGTGGCCATAGCAGCCCCGGTCTGGCCGTTGAAGACGGTCAGGTACTCCGGGCCGGTCAGGATGTAGCCGCTGGAGTTGCGGTAGTCGGCCGAGGACGAGCCGATCACCTTCCCGGTGCCGTCCTTGGTGGCGTCCGCCGTCTTCATGGCCACTTCGGCCTTGCCGTCGCCGTCGTAGTCGAACACCTGGAACTGGGTGTAGTGCGCCCCGGCCCGGATGTTGCGGCCCAGGTCGATGCGCCACAGCCGGGTTCCGCTCAGCGTGTAGGCGTCGATCAGGACGTTGCCGGTGTACCCGGACTGCGAGTTGTCCTTGGCGTTGGAAGGATCCCACTTCAGAACGATTTCGTAGGAGCCGTCGCCGTTCAGATCACCCACGGACGCGTCCCCAGGGCTGTACGTGAAGGCGACGCCATCCGGGGTGGTTCCCCCGGAGGGACGTTGCAGCGGTACGTCCATCGACGTCGCCGCCAGGGCGCTCACCTGCTCCTGAGCTGTTCGAAGCTGGGCACTTCCGGCCGGGCGCACCGAGTACTCGGCGCCGACCGGAGCGTCCTTGTCGACGTAGTTGGTTCCCTTGGTGACCGGGCTTTCGTTGATCTTGGTGGAGCCGCGGTAGACATCGAAACCGGCCGACTGGTCGTCGCTGTCGAGCAGACGCCAGGACAGGAAGTTGTCGTCCCCGTCGCGCAGGGCCACCAACCCTCGGTCGAGCACCTCACCACTGTCCGCAGACGTGGCGGCGGTCTCGGCCACCTGCTCCTGCGCGGCCGCTGCGGTCGCACCAGCACCGCTGAGGGTGGCGGCGACCAGGACTACGCCTATCGCCCCGGCCCAATGGCGACGAGAGGAAGGCAGGAGCTTCGAATGGGCCTTCCGGTGCAATGGTTTCAGGAGAATCATGCGCACCCCGCTCTGGCTGACGAGTCCGGGCCGGTCAGTGAAGGCTGCCCGGTCCCGGTCCGGTGACTTGGAAGGAGCCCAATGTCGGATCAGGGCGTCCGCCCGTCAACAATGACCGGAGCACGTCCTGTCGGTGAACGGACGTCAGCTCTGAGTGCGGAAACGTCCGAGGGCGTCGCAGATCAGCCGACGGTCCTGGTCAAGGGCCGGACGTCGGTGAAGGACCCCGTGCGGGGGTTCGGGTGAAAGCCGGTCTGAAACGCTACAGGCGCGGTATCGCTCACGCAATCGCCCCGAAACCCGCCAGAGCCGCGCTTTCCCAGAGTTTTCCAGTGCGGCCGGCCCGACCCAGGACAGCGTCCGTGCTCCGCGCAGACACCGCGCCTGGTTGATGCGCTGCCGCGGTTCGGTTGCTTCGATGACGGCGTTTGCGCAACGCCAGAAGCTGTGACCGAACAGCCGCTTCTCCTTAAGGATGTCGAGCCGAGTGAGCTCGTCCCGGTCAGTAGGCGTACGCCGGGTAGGTCAGGTAGCCGCGATCCCCACCCTGGTAGAACGTCTCCTGATCGGCCGTCGTCAGCGGCAGCCCGGTCCGCAGCCGCTCGACCAGGTCGGGATTGGCGATGAAGGCCCGGCCGAAACTGACCAGATCGGCGCCGCGGGCCAGCCAGCGTTCGGCGTCGAGCCGGGCGGTGGCGGTGCCTGCGCCCGGATTCACGATCAACGTTCCGGGCCAGGCCCGGCGCAGGCTCTGCATGGTCTCGTCGTCCGTGCTGGCCACAAGGTGGACGTACGCCAGGCCCAGCGGGGCCAGTTCTTTCAGCAGCGCTGTGTACAACGCCGGAACGTCCTCCTCGACCGCGTCCCAGATCCCCGCCCCGGGCGACAGCCGGATTCCCACCCGATGCCCACCAACCGCGTCCACAGTTCCTGCGACCGCCTCGACAGCAAATCGGATGCGGGCCGTGATCGACCCGCCGTACGCGTCCGTTCGCTGGTTCGCACTGGTCGAAAGGAACTGGCTGATCAGGTAACCGTTGGCGCCGTGCAACTCTACGCCGTCGAAACCGGCCTCGACGGCGTTGCGGGCTGCTTCGCCGTAGACGAGTGCCTCGGCAGCGGCCTCGGCCGTCGAGAGCGCTCGCGGTACCGGTGCCGCCAGCGGGCCCTGCGGGGTGAAGACCATGGTGTTGCGCGCAGCGATCGCCGACGGACCCACCGGCTGCTGCCCGGACGTGAGCGGGTGGCTGATCCGGCCGCCGTGCATGAGCTGCGCGAACACCCGTCCGCCATTGGCATGGATCGCACCGGTGACCGGCTTCCAGGCCTTCACCTGGGCGGGGGAGTGCAGGCCGGCCGAGGACGGGTTGGCCTGGCCTTGGCGGCTGGGCTGGATCCCGTCCGTGATCAGCAGCCCGGCACTGGCCCGCTGGCTGAAGTACGTGGCCATGGACGCGGTGGCCAGGCCCTCGGGGTTGGAGCGGACCCGGCTCATCGGGGCCATTACCACCCGGTTGGGCAGAGTCAGGCCGGCCAGGTCGAACGGGGAGAACAGGTTGGTCATGCCGGCGACGCTAAGAGCTTCCGCCGGGGTGAGGTTCAAGCTCTGGAGACCGGCGTCACACGCCGCTCGCCGCCCGAATCACCGCATCCAGGCGTTCTCGGGTGGCGTTCAGCTCCTGCGCCTGCCGTTCCAGCTTCTGGCGTTCGGCGTCGAGCAGGTGCAGGCAGGGGGCCGACGGCTCGTGCGGATGCGGATCGGCGTCGGGCGGGCAGACCGCGGCGATCGATGTGCTGGACAGGCCGGCGGCATAGAGCGTCTGCAGGGTGCGGACGCGTTCGACGGCGGATTCGGGGTAACGGCGCTGGCCGCCGGAGGTGCGGTCAGCCTCCAGCAGGCCCTGTTCCTCGTAGTAGCGCAGCGCTCGTACGGTCGCGCCGGCCTGGGCGGCCAGCTCTCCTATCGAAAGCATGCGATCGAGCGTAAGCCCAGGTGACCCGATTACCGGCCTGGAAGGATTGGGCTCCAGGCCGTCACCGGGAGGGACGCTCGCCATGAAGTACGTCAACACGATCGAGATTGCCTTGCCGCGCGAGCGGGTGGCTCAGTTGCTCGCCGACCCGGAGCAGCTGCCGAAGTGGCTGCGCGGAATGGTGGTGCACGAGCCGGTGAACGGGGTGCACGGGCAGGTCGGGACGAAGTCGCGCGTCGTGTTCCGCTCGGGACAACAGGAGATGGAACTCACCGAGACGATCACCCGCCGGGACCCGGTCGACCTGAACGAGATTCCGGCCGAGGTGGTCGTCCACTACGAGCGGGAGACGGTCGGCGGGGGCATGCGGAGCGTCGTGCGCGACCGGCTCACCGAGGCCGGGCCGGAGCGGACCCTGTGGGAGAGCGAGAGCGAGTTCCGTTTCAGCGGCGTGGTGATGCGGCTGGTCGGGCTGCTCATGCCGGGTTCCTTCCGCAAGCAGTCCCAGCAGCACATGCAGGACTTCAAGGCGTTCGCCGAGCAGGGAAAGGACGTGCGCGAAGCAGCGGACTGATCTCCTCGGCATGCGACATTCCACCCCCCGTGCTCCCCTCCGCAGGCTCATCAAAACGGCCTGGGGCCGGTGTGGAAAGCCAGCGGAGGGAAGGGGACATCACGCGTGCATGATCAGCGCTTGAGGGCACGCTCCAGGATCCAGGCGTAGACCATCGCCTCGTCCTTCCAGGAGTCGTACCGGCCCGAGGGGCCGCCGTGTCCGGCGCCCATCTCGGTCTTCAGCACGATCTGGCTGGAGCCGGTGTTGTGCTCACGCAGCTTCTGCACCCACTTGGCCGGCTCCCAGTAGCTCACCCGGGGGTCGTTCAGCCCGGCCGTGACCAGCATCTGCGGGTAGGCCGCGTCCACCACGTTGTCGTAGGGGGAGTAGCTCTTCAGGACGTTGTAGAACTTCTCCTCCTCCGGGTTGCCCCACTCCTCGTACTCGTGCACCGTCAGCGGCAGCGAGGGATCGAGCATGGTGGTGAGCACGTCCACGAACGGCACCTCGGCGATGACCCCGGCGAACAGGTCGGGCCGCAGGTTGGTCACTGCGCCCATCAGCAGACCACCCGCACTACCGCCGCGCGCGATCAGCGTGGAAGGCGAGGTGTAGCCCGCCTCAACGAGATACGAGGCGGCGGCCACGAAATCGCTGAAGGTGTTGGGCTTCTTCTCGAACTTGCCGTCCTCGTACCAGAGCCGGCCCAGGTCACCACCGCCGCGCACGTGCGCGATCGCGAAAACGAAGCCGCGGTCCAGCAGGCTCAGGCGGAAAGAGGAGAAGTACGGGTCGGTGGAGATCTCGTAGGCGCCGTAGCCGTACAGCAGCGCGGGCCCACCGTCCTTGGCCCGGTCGGAGCGGTAGACCAGCGAGATCGGGACGTCCACCCCGTCGGCGGCCTTGGCCCAGACCCGCTCGGTGGTGTACGCCGAGGCGTCGTACCCGCCCAGAACGGGCTGCTGCTTCAGCAAAGTGCGCTCGCCGCTGCGCAGGTCGTACTCGTACACCGAGCGCGGGGTGACCAGCGAGGTGTAGGAGTAGCGCACGATGTGGGTGTCGAACTCGGCGTTGCCCCCGGCCCCGGCCGTGTACACCGTCTCCGGCTGCTCCATCACCGAGTGCGTGCCGGTGGCCAGCTCGTACAGCGCGATCCGGGCCGTACCGGCGGCCCGCTCGGACAGAATCAGGTGCCCGGCCATCGTCTCGGCGCCGTCGAGCTTCACGTCGGGGCGGTGGCCGATCACCTCCTGCCAGTGCTCGCGGCCCGGGGTGGCAGCCGGGGTGACCATCAGCTTGAAGTTGGGCGAGTCCTCGTTGGTGGTCACGTAGAACTCGTCGCGCTCGGCGTCCTTGTAGTGCGAGAGGTGATACTCCACGCCCTGCCGGCGGGGTTCGACCACCTTGAACTCACCCAGCGGGTCACCGGCCGGCAGCAGCCAGGTCTCGCTGGTCAGCGAGCTCCCCAGGGAGATGACCAGGTACTCCTCGGTCTTGGAACCGCCGACGCCGACGAAGAAGCGCTCGTCGTCCTCCTGGAACACCTTCACGTCCTCGTCGGCGGAGGTGCCGATGACGTGCCGCCACACCTGGTAAGGCCGCTTGGCCTCGTCCTGGCGGGTGTAGAAGAGCACGCTGCCGTCGCGGCTGAAGGTGGCGCCGTAGTAGACGCCCTCGATCACGTCGTCCAGGTCGGTGAGCGTTTCCAGGTCGCGCACCCGCAGGGTGAACGTCTCGCTGCCGGTCAGGTCGGTGGAGTACGCCAGCCGGGTGCCGGTGGGGGCCACGGTGAACGCCCCGAGCGAGAAGAACTCCGCGTCGCCGGCCACCTTGTTCTGGTCGAGCAGGACGATCTCGTCCTCGCCCGGCTTGCCGTCGACGTCGGCCTTGCGGCAGCTGATGCCGTACTGGCGGCCCTCCTCGGTGCGGCTGTAGTACCACCAGCCGTGCTTGCGCACCGGCACCGACAGGTCGGTCTCCTGGATCCGGGACCGGAACTCCTCGAACAGCTCGTCCTGAAGCTCCCCGGTCCCGTCCAGGTAGTCCTTGAGGTGCGCGTTCTCCGCCTCCAACAGCGCGATCACCTCCGGGTCGGACTTCTCCCGAAGCCAGTACCAGGGGTCGATCCGCTCGTCGCCGTGCTTGCTGAGAACCGTGGGCCGCTTCTCGGCCGAGATGCTGTTGGAGGTCACGGCATCAGCTTGCCTCAACCCTCCGGTCCGCATCGACCCGGAAGCGGCGGATTGATTGCGCTGTCTGCGGACGCCGCCGGGGAACCTTCGGTCTCGAGGCTCCTGACAAAGGTCGGACGGGTCAAGGTGGCTGCTGAAGCGCTAAGAGTCCTCGGACGAGGCCTTCGGTGAAAGAATCAGGCCTTTGTTGCGGTAGTAGCGAAAGGGTGTTCGCTGCATTCGTCCAATGCCGGACGATAGATGTCTGCGGCGCAGGAAAGCTGGGGGTAGCCGAAGGCCCGCACCGGGTGAGCCTGGCGCGGCGTAGCGCGCCACAGCTATCGTGCCGCTCAGCTTCCGGCGGCCATCCGCAGCTACCCAACTGAGGGCGCTGTCCGGAGCACGGGTAAGGCATGGCGGCCGGTGAGAAATCGACCGATGTGCCCATGTGATTACGGTGATGGACGGACCGCCTCGCCGAAGTGACGTGAACGCCCGGACGTGTAATCGCCCACGAACGTCGTCGCAGACCGGTATGTTGGCGCGCGCTTGTTCAAATCATCGGGTTTCTGAGCACGCTGGGATTCAAATATCATGGTGCCCTCCCCGGGGACGGCTGAAGCGCCGGTCGGCGCAGTGGATCGATCCGACGAGATCGAGGCTCCACTCTCCTCGCCTTTGCCGGACGTCAGCCACATCGATCTGACCGAGCTCCGGGCCGAGGAAGGCTCGGTGCTGCAGGGCGCCCTGGACCGTTTGCTCGCCGCTTCTGAATCCCACGACGTCGTCGCGGGATTCAACGCGGCTCTCTGACCGGCGTGTCACCGCCCGTCGTTGACCTGACCCTCGGCCGGCGAGGCCGGGGCGAGGCAGCAGTGGGGGAGTGGCCGCTGGATCTTCTGGACGTCCCGGCGCTCAGGGCGACGGGCTGGCGCCCGGTTCCTTTCCGGCACTTCGTCGTCAAGATCCACAACCGGTGCAATCTGGCCTGCACCTACTGCTACATGTACGAGCTGGCTGACCAGAGCTGGCGGGCCAGGCCACGGGTGATGTCGGCCTCGGTGGTCACCGCACTGACCCGACGGGTCGCCGAGCACGTGAGTAAGCACGGTCTTCCCTGGATCGACGTCGTTCTGCACGGCGGAGAGCCGTTGCTGGCCGGGATCGAGATGATCGAGCGGACATCCGCTCAGATCCGGGCGGCGGTTCCTGCCTCTTGTACGGTCCGGGTGCAGATCCAGACCAACGCGGTGCTGCTGGAGGAAGAGACTCTGGCTCGCCTGGTACGGCAGGGCATCCGAGTCGGGGTCAGCCTGGATGGTGCCGCCGCGACCAACGACCGGCGTCGGCGCTTCGCCGACGGGCGTGGCAGCTACGACAAGGTGGCGGCTGCACTGCGGCTGCTGGGCAGGCCGCAGTACCGGGAGGCGTTCGCCGGGATCCTCTGCACGATCGACGCCGAGTCCGATCCGGTCCGGACCTATGAGGCACTGCTCGAGTTCTCGCCCCCGAACGTGGATTTCCTGCTTCCGCACGGCAACTGGAGCAGTCCGCCGCCGCACAGGGAGGCGACGTTCACGCCCGGCCTGTACGCCCAGTGGCTCCTGGACCTGTTCGAGCGGTGGTATCGAGCGCCCCGCCGGGAAACCGGGATCCGGTTCTTCGACGAGATCATTCACCTGGTGCTCGGCGGCCGGAGCACCTCCGAGTCCATCGGTCTCAGTCCGGTCGGAGTGATCGTGACCGACACCGACGGCTCGATCGAGCAGGTGGACTCGTTGCGCTCGGCCTATGACGGCGCGGCGGCCGCCGGTTTCGATGTGGTGCGCAACAGTTTCGACGAGGTTCTGGCTCACCCGGGGGTGGCGGCCCGACAGATCGGCTCGCGGGCGCTGGCCGAGCGCTGCCGGACCTGTCCGGTGATGAAAGTGTGTGGTGGGGGACATTATCCGCACCGGTACCGGGCCGGAGCCGGATACCGCAATCCTTCGGTCTACTGCGCCGACCTGAAGGTCGCGATCGAGCACATCCGTCAGGTTCTTCTCGACGACGTTCAGGCGCTCAGGGAGGCGAACACGACGTGATCAGCACGCATCAGGTGCCAGCCGGGCAGTTCGACGACCTGGCCGGCGGCGACGGCGGGCCGACTGCGGTGGGGACCCTGCTGGCCGGCCAGGTGAGCAAGCGGTTGCTGCAGATCCGACTGATGCTCGACCTGGCTGCGCAAGGTGTCGCGAACGCTGAAGAGGTCGCGGCGGCCGAGACGGCCTACGACGTGCTGGCAGCCACCCACCGACTTGCGCCGCACAGCACCGAGCGGGTTCTGCTGTACCCACCGGTCGGAGCCTGGGCCGCGCACTGTGTCGCGAGGCTTCGCCCCGCGCCGGCCCAGCCGGAGCATGCGGACCTGACGGTGACGGGCACCGGCCTGGGGCACCTCGGCGCGATCGCGGCCACCTGCGCGGTCCTGGCTCGTTCCCATTCGGAGCCGGGTCAGGTTGTCCACCGGGAGGTCTCGGTTCCCCTGTACGACGGTCAGGTAATCCTGCCTATGCTCGGCAGGGCGTCCTTCGGTGAGCCCGGGGCCGGGACGACGGCGAGCGTGACGATCAGTTCCGAGGGGATCGTCATCCGTTCGGGCCGGTGCTCGGTCCGTCTGCCCACCGACCCGGGTACTGACGGCCCGGGCTGGCGTTCTCTTCGCCGGCTGGAAGTTACTTCAACCGCAGGCGATCTCACGGTCTGCCTGGACGACCACAATCCGTTCCGTCAGTACGCCGGACTCGATGTCGCCTGCGATCTGACCGATGAGGTCGTCGCCAGGTGGAACACCCGTCTGGGGGAGGCCTGGACCTTACTGGGCACCTATCATCCGGAGTTGGCCAGGAGCCTGGCCGCTGGGCTGCTCTGTCTGGTTCCGCTGATCGAGACGCCGGACGGCCGCGGTGTCAGCGCCACCGCGGTGAACGCCTTCGGGGCGGCCGCCATGACCCCACCGGTGGATGCGGCGACGCTGGCGGAAGGGCTGGTGCACGAGTTCCAGCACTCCAAGCTCAGCGCGCTGCTGGATCTGATCCCCTTGTACGACCAGGGGATCCAGGTGCTTCTGTACGCCCCCTGGCGGGACGACCCCCGGCCGTTGCCCGGGTTGCTCCAGGGCACCTACGCCTATCTGGGGGTGGCGGCGTTCTGGCGTCAGCACCGGTTCCAGGCTCCGGCCGCGGATGCTCTTTTCGCGCACTACCAGTTCGACCGCTGGCGGGATCAGGCAGCACGAGCGGCCGCGGTGATCAGCGACTCGGGGGCACTGACCGACGCGGGACACCGGTTCGTGGACACCCTGAGCGAGGTCCTGGCTTCTTGGCGCCAGGAACCCGTCCCCGAAGAGGCCCGCCGTGCAGCCGGCGAGGCCACCCTTGACCACTGGTTGTCCTGGCGGCTTCGCAACCTGCGCCCGGACGACGAAGCTGTACGTCGTCTGGCCGACCAGTGGCATGCGGGAGCGTCCGCACCGACCGGCCCGGTGCCGGAGTGCCTTCCTGTCGCCGGACGCTTCGCACCAGTACCGAACGACCGCCTGACTTTGCTGCACCAGCGCTTACGACGTGAGCCGTTCCTGGCCCAGGCATCGCCCGCCGATCTCAGCCAGGCGCGGGGCGACACCTCAGCCGCGGCGGCCCTCTACCGAAAGATGATCGAGCATGATGCGGACGATACCCACGTCTGGGCAGGTCTCGCACTGACGTCGGGACCGGCGGACGAAGATGCCGGGTGCATGCTGCGATCTCGTCCCGAGATAGTCCGGGCGGTCCATCAGGACCTCACGAAGCGTGGACCGGGCGCTGTCGATCCGACGCTGCTGGCCGGCTGGCTGGGCTCGCTCGAGACACACTCGGCCAGCTAGCCAAACATCAGGTGGGGGGCGTCTCGATGTCGAACTCGCCGCGTCGGCCCGCGGCCGCAGCCTGAGTTACAGGATGGGCGTCCCCCAGGACCTGGCGCATCCGCGCTACCGCTTCCTGCAGACGCGTCGGGCCGGCCGGGCTCCCGGTGGATTGAAGGTCCAGCGCAAGGTTCACCGCGAACCCGAGCGTGTCCGGGTGATCCTCACCCCGGATCCGGCGGGCACGCTCGAAAACGTTCTCGGACCACTCGCGGGCCGCGCTGTGTTCAGCGACCGCAGCGAAGGCGGTGGCCTGATTCGCGCCGGTGGTGATGGTGAAGTAGTGATCGGCACCGAGCGTACGTTCCAGGACCAGGTACGCCTCGGACACCAGCGACCGGGACCGGTCGATCTGGCCGACGCCGCGCAGGACCACTGCGAGGTTCACCGCCGCGGCCTGGGTGAAGGGGTGCTCGACGCCGAGCACCTGGACGCTGCGCTTCAGCGTCTCTTCGGTGATCGCCCGGGCCCCGGCCAGGTCGCCGGCCGCCCGCCGGTTGTTCCCGACGCTGATCATGGTGTCCAGGGTGAGCTGGTGTCCCGGCCCGAACCGGGCAGTGTGCAGCGCGTGGTTCTCCTCCATCGACCGGCGTGCGGCGTCGTAGTCGCCGACCATGCGCAGGGCTACCGCGTAGGCGCGCGAGGCTGACAGGATCTCCACGTGATCGGGGGTGAGCAGCGGCCGGAACTCGGCCAGGGCTGCTTCCAGCATGGCCTGGGCACCCCGGAAGTCGCCGAGATTCAGCAGGTCCCGGGCCAGGTTCGCGGTGCTGGAGAGGATGTAACTGTCCTCGGGTTCCAACACCCGCAGCCGTCGGCGGAGGGTGTCCTCGTCCTGGCGCCGGGCATCCTCGAAGTCTCCGAGCAGACGCAGATCGACGGCCAGGTTGTGCGAGCAGAGTAAGGTCTCCGGGGCGTCGTCGCCGTAGACCCGGCGGTGCCGGACGAGGTTGTCCTGGTCCAGTTCTTTCGCCTCGGCGAAGCGTCCCAGATCCCGCAGATTGGCGCCGATCAGGTTGCGGGTGGCCAGGGTGTGCTCGTGGTCCTGTCCGAACCGGCGGGTCAGCCGGACGATCGCCTCCTCGTTCAGCTTGCGGGCCCGTTCGCTGTCTCCAGACCACCTCAGCGCGGTGGCGAGGAAACGGCTGGCAACCAGGGTCTGGGCGTCGTCAGGCCCGATGGTTTCGGTCCAGCGGGTGTACGTCTGCTCGGCCAGGTCCCGGCTGCCGGACATGTCTCCGCGCCGGTAGCGGTAGCGGATCTGATCCAGTACCACCTTGCGGATCTTGTCGTGCCCGCCGTCGATGACCTTGGCCGGGCCCAGGTGAGGGGACAACTCTGCGTGCAGGGCCCAGGTACGCCGGTTGTCCGGGGCACCGGGGTTCGCCGCCGCCATCAGCTCATGGGCGTTGGAGAGGTAGGAGGCGCGTTGCTCCGGGGTAAGCCCTTCACGGAGCACGGCCTGCACCAGCCTGTGCACCTGGAGGGTGTCCTTGGCCGGGTCCACCTGGGCCAGGGCGTAACGGCCGATCTCCCGGACAGCCCGGCGGCGGAGGATGGAGTCCGAGATGGTGCTGGCCAGAGGTTCGGGCAGAGCGGTGAAACGCCCCAGACTCAGCAGCCGGAAAGGGATCGGTTCCGGGCCGAAGAAGGCGCACAGTTCGAGCATCTGGACCGCCGCGGGTGACTGCACGCGCAGCCGGTCGAAGACGATGCTCCAGGTCGCGGCCACCGATGTGGAGTACAGCTGGGGCGATCCACTGGCCAGCAACTGTTCCAGGCGCTCGTCGAAGAGCTGCAGGTACTCGTCCACCGACATCCCGGTCTCGGCCTGCCAGACCGCGGCCTGTTCCAGGGCCAGCGGCAGGTCACCGAGACGCTCCGCGAGCCGGTCGCTGTCGTGCACGCTCAGGTTCCGGCCCCGGCGTTGCAGCAGCGAGATGCTCTCCTCCCGGGCGAAGACGTCGACTTCCACGGTCTGGGCCTCGCTCGCCCAGCCCTGGTTGCGGGAGGTGACGATCACGTGCCCCGGACCGGTGGGCAGCAACGTCTCCAGTTCATCCGGCTCATCGGCGTTGTCGAAGATCAGCAGCCAGCGTCGGTAGGGATCTCCCCGCCGCAGGGCGTCCAGGACCGAACGCACCGCGCGGTCCACCTCTCCCGGTTCGTCACCGGCGCTGCCGAGATTGAGATGTGGTGCCAGCGCGGCGATCCGAGATCTTGCTTCGGACGGTTGCTCGGCCGGAAGCCACCAAACCAGGTCGTAGTCCGCGCCGAACCGGTGCGCGTACTCCATCGCGACCTGCGTCTTGCCCACTCCGCCCAGACCGTGCAGGGCCTGCGGTACCACCACCGCCGTGGTGGCGTTCAGCAACCTCTGACGAAGATCGAGCAGCAGTGGGTCCCGGCCGACGAAATGGGGGTTGCGGTTCGGCAGGTTG
The DNA here is from genome assembly GCF_021129305.1 of Kineosporia babensis. Classification (GTDB taxonomy): domain Bacteria; phylum Actinomycetota; class Actinomycetes; order Actinomycetales; family Kineosporiaceae; genus Kineosporia; species Kineosporia babensis. Next base: position 167,131 of record NZ_JAJOMB010000019.1, read on the forward strand.
GACACGGTCGGCTCGGCACCCGGAAATCTCGGTGCGTTCTCGGAATCCGCCTCGACGCCGGGGCCGTTCTGCGAGGGCAGAAGCCCTGGTTCACGCACCGCGGCCAGAAGCTCCTCGCGCGCCTCCGACGCCTCCAGTGTGGCGATGTCGACCGGCACCCGGCTCGAGAAGACTCCCCAGGGACGGAACTTCGACACCAGCACCGGTACCAGGAGCCCCTGCCAGCCGGAAGGACTACGGGCGAAGGCCGCTTCCCAGGTGTGCCGGGCGCTCTGCGAGTCGAGATAGTCCGGCGACATCACCGCCAGGGTGCAGGCCGAGGAACGGATGGTCTGGCGCAGTTCGGTCTCCAGGTCTGCGCCGGGCGGCAGCGAGGTACCCTGCAGCGCCACCCGGTAGCCCACACTCTCCAACTGGTAGGCGATCCAGTCGGCCCACATCCGGTCCTGCTCCACGTGACTGATGAAGATGTCGGAGGGCAGAACCCTTTTCACCCGCTCGAACTGGGCCAGCCACTGACGCCGGTCCCCCTCGTCCATCGGGACCAGTTCGCTGACCCGGCCCTCGGTCACCGTCCTGGCCAGCCGCTCGTAGAACGCCAGCAGGCTGTTCTCCTGCCGCGGCCGGTCGCCGATCGTGGCCAGGATCTCCTCGTAGGCGTAGAACGGCTTGTACGGGATCTCGACATCGCCCCAGTACCGTTCCCGGCTGGCGTGATCCAGGTGGGCCAGGAACGGCTCGAAGGTGCGCCGCGCGTCGTCCCGGCCCATCTCGAGCTTGCTGGTCTCGGCGTCCTCCACCCTCATCGGCACCGGCAGGATCCGGATGTGCCGGGAACGGCTGTTCTCCCGGATCGATACGGCAGCTGAGTAGGCCCCGGAGATGCTCTGCGAACTCAGGGTGAAACAGTCCACGACGACGTCCGGCAGGGCCACCGTACAGATCGCGCCGGTGTCGCTGAATCCCGTCCGGCTGTCGATCAGGACGAAGTCGTACGTGCTCTTCATGTTCTCGCGCAGCCGGGCGAAGAAGTCACCGCCACCCTGACGCTGGTAGAGGCGTTCCCAGTCGATCCCGCTGACCCGCCGAGAATAGGCGGTGTCCTGCCGGCCGGTCGGGACGAAGTCGAAGGTTCCCCGGTCCGGGAACTCCCAGTCCAGCGAGACGGCGTACCGCTCGATGACAGCCCGGTTGGCCACCCAGTCCTCGCCGACCTCGCGGCCGCTCTCGCCCGCCTCTTCGTGGCTCATCGCCGCCGAGGCGAAGTCCCAGATCAGGTCGATCGTGCCGCGTGAGCTCTGCAGGGCCTTGTCGATCAGGAACGGATGCAGGTAACGGTGCAGACCGGGGGACTCCAGGTCCCAGTCGACCGCCAGCACCCGATAACCGTTGCTGGCCAGGATCCAGGCGGTGTTCGCCAGGGCCATGGATCTTCCGGTGCCACCCTTGTACGAGTAGAAGGTGATGATCTGACCGCCCTGCTCAGTGACCGTCATGGCTGCACCCTTCCGTCCGGAGGATCGCCTGGTGCCCGGGGCAGCCCCAGTACCGGGCGCTCGGTCAGGACGTCGCCACCGGCCCGCTGCACCACCGGCCGCAGACGGAAGACCCTGCTCTGAGCCTCGGTGAGCGCGCTCACCAGTTCCCGCTGGAAGGCGTCCGGATCCGCGATCTCGGTCCTGATCAGGTCGTCGCGGCGGGTCAGATTACGGGGGAAGGTCTGGAACAGGTCGACGCGCAATTCCTCGGAGTTCTCAAAGGTCTCCGGGTCGGACGAACTCCAAGGAACCATCATCGGGCTGGTCGGCTCGTTACGGAGGTCGTAGCGCGACAGTTGGAGGCGATAGGCGTCCAGTCGGGTCGCCCAGACATCGATCAGGAGGACGACCAGTTCGTTCGCCTCGTTCGCCTGGTCCAGCAGTTCCTCGATCTCGTCCGCCCGGGCCAGCCCCGACGTCAGGTCCTGGCCGGCCGCAATGGTCTGGGCGAAGACACATATCCGTTGGTGCAACTGCGGACGGTAGGGAGACCAGTCGTAGGAGTCCGGGCCGTACTGCTGCAGATCGCGGCGATGCAGAGCCATATCAGCCGACGTCGCGGCCGCTATCACGAAGTTCACGTGCCGCGGACCGCCCCGAACCGTGGCCGGTGCCCAGGTCGTACCGAAACCCCGGGTGGGCACTCCGGCCGGGGTTGCCGTTGCGCCGGGGACCGGGGAGGAGGACATCCTGGCTGCCGCGGAATCCCGGACCTGCGGCAGGAAGGGGCTGGAGACTCCGGACAGATCCAGGCCTGGCTCCTCGGGCAGGTCGTACTGCTCGGCCATGGCGATCACCCGGCGGGACAGGTGGATCAGCACCTGCTGGTACTCGTCCTGATACTTGCTGAGCCGAAGCAGGAAATGCAGGCCCTCCTGGCTGTACGTCTCGCTGCCCAGATCATCGTGCTGGATCTGCCCGACCGCTTCCGGTTGCTGCGGTCCGGGCACCCAGATCACCGGCAGGATGGTGGTCGGCAGGCGGCCTCGCTCACGGTGGTACCGGTCCAGGCGACTCTGGTAGGCCGCCCACTCCTGACCGCACGCCTCGCTGGCGTAGTAGGTGGGTGAACAGAGCGCCACGAAAGTCTTTGCCTGAGCGAGTGCCTCGGTGAGTGTGTCGAGCCAGAGATCCCCGGTCTCGATGCTGTTCATGTCGCGAAAACCCACGTCTTCGCGTCGATTACCGCTCTGGCGACGGATCTCGCTGACGAAGTCCCGGTAGAAGCGACTGACGTAGCTGTCGTCAACGCCGCGCGCGTAACTGAGGAAGAAGAGTGGCGCCACGACCTCCCCCGAAGCATCGTCGCCTATATCCCACGATAGTACTCGTTTCTACCTGTTACGGAAGTGATGTCTCCCGCTTTTGGTTCCGGTCCGCATCGACCTTGGACAGAAGGATTAATTGCGTTGACTGCGGACGTCGCCGGGGAACCCACAGCCCGACCTGTGCCAGCATCCGCCCGGAGACCGTCACCCCGCCGGTCGGACCGGCCGGGTCCAGCGGTGGGCTCATCGAGGTGGTGTGCTCACCGACCGGCCCGAGCCAGCTCACCGCGTACTGCGCCGAGGCATCCAGGTCGGGCACCCGCAACGTGGCGCCGCGGTTGCTCCAGCCCTCGTCGAGCTGCACGTGGGCCAGCACTGCTTCCGAACGATCGGCAGCGATCACCCCGTGGGCCAGAAGCGCCGGGTCGGGCTGGTCGATGCGAACGGTACGGCCCGAATGCAGCAGCGGCCGGAAGCGCTTGTGCAGGGCTACCCAGTCGGCGAGGTCGGCCAGATCTTCTGCAGAAGCCTGGCCCAGGTCCCACTCCAGGCCGAAGCCCAGGAAGAACGCCGTGGCTGCGCGGAAGTCCAGGCTGAAGGCTCGCTGGGTCTGGTGCGAGACCGGGGCCGAGATGTGCGCGCCCAGGTATTCCGGGGCCACGATCTGGGTGGTCCAGCGCTGGATTTCCTGCCGGGCCAGGGCGTCAGTCATGTCCGAGGTCCAGAATCGTTGCACGTGTTCGATCACGCCCAGGTCGATCCGCCCGCCGCCGGAGCCGCACGACTCCCAGGCGACGTGGGGATGGCGGGAGCGCAGGTCGTCCAGCAGCCGGTAGTAGGCCTGGTTCTGGGCGCGGGCGGTGGGTGTGGTCCCGGCCTCGAGCAGGTCGCGGTTGTGGTCCCACTTCACGTAGTCGATCGGGGCGCTGCTCAGGACGGCGCTGATCTGGTCGCGGACCTGGGTGAAGGCCTCGGGAACGGTCAGGTCGAGCACGTGCTGGTCGCGGTGCATCAGCGGTACTCGCCCGGCGGCCTGCAGGATCCAGTCCGGATGGGCGCGGAACAGGTCGGAGTCGGGATTGACCATCTCCGGCTCGAACCACAGGCCGAACTCCATCCCCAGCCCGCGCACGTGCTCGGCCAGGCCCTTGAGGCCGTCCGGCCACACGTCCGGGTCGATCCACCAGTCGCCCAGACCGGCGTTGTCGCTGCGGCGGGAGTGGAACCAGCCGTCGTCCAGCACGAAACGTTCTACCCCGATGGACGCCGCGGTCTCGGCGAGGGACTTCAGCTGGGTTTCGTCGTGGTTGAAGTAGACCGCTTCCCAGACGTTGAGCGTGACCGGCTGCTCGTCCGGGTGCGCGGGCAGGGTGCGCTGCCAGGTGTGCAGGGCGAAGGCTGCGTCGTCGAGGCCCTGGTCGGAGGCGACGACGAAGACCCAGGGCATGGTGTAGCGCTCGCCCGGGCCCAGGACGACCTCGCCGGGCAGGAGTAGTTCGCCACCACTGAGAACTGGGGACGTCTCTGGTCCTCTTTGCGCGGCGAGCACGGCGTTGCCACTGGTCGCCACCGACATGGACAGCAGCCGGCCGTGGCTGAAACCGAAGCCCGGGGTGCCGGCGATCAGGGCGGTGGGGGAGTCGAGACCGGTCTTGCCGCGCCGGTTCTCGCGCAGCCACAGGCCGTTGGTCAGGTGGTGCCGCTGCGGGAGTCTCTCCCGCTCGTGGCGACCCGAGAAGTCCAGCAGCTCAACGGCGTCCTCTGGTAGTGGTACTGAGAACTCCAGCCCTTCCAGCAGATACGGCGTGCTGCCGGTGTTGGTGAGGATGTGCCGGCCCCGGATCGCCCCGCCGGCCAGCGTTTCGATCTCGGTGCGCAGCTGCAGTTCGGCCAGCGGGTCTTCGGCGTCCAGCTGCAGAACCTGATTGAGGACGTTCGGCTCGCCTTGGGGCTGGAAGGCGGTGGTCCACGCGAGTCCGGCTCCGGTGGGGCCGGCCAGCCGGTGGCCGCGCAGTCCGGGGCGGGTGTAGGCGCCCCGGGACTGCTCGATCAGCGTGGGCGTGCCGCGGTGCGGTTCGTTCAGGCCCAGTAAGGGGCCGCTGCGGCGACCCAAAAGCCCTTGGAATCCTTGGTGATCGGACTGATCGAGGCCAGTCGAAGCGTCCCAGGTTCCGATCCAGCCGACCACGGGAATGCGGGCGGGGTCTGAGTCGGTGTCCAGGGCGATCGTGGTGCCCGATCCGGTGACAGGGAAGAGCAAGGCAGATCCTTTGCGGTTCGGGTTATTTGACGGCGCCGCGGACCACGCCGGAGATGACCCAGCGCTGCGCGAAGACGTAGACCAGGAACAGCGGGGCCATCGCCATCAGGTAGCTGGCGAAGGCGACCGGGTAGTTGGTCTGGAACTGGGACTGGAACACGTACTGCACCAACGGCAGGGTGGCCGAGTCGGGGTTGGAGAGGATGACCAAGGGCAGCAGGAAGTCGTTCCAGGCCCACAGGCAGGTCAGGATGCCGACGGTGGCGTTCATCGGGGCCAGCAGCGGGAAGATCACCCGCCAGAAGGTGGCCCAGGTGGAGGCGCCGTCGATCGCTGCCGCCTCTTCCAATTCCCGCGGGATCGAGTTGATGTAAGCAGTGAAGATGAAGATGTTGAAGGCCAGGCCGTAGACCACGTACAGCAGGATCAGCCCGGCCCGGTTGTCCATCCCGAGCAGCGCGGTCTGCTTGGCCACCGGCAGCATGATGATCGGGAACGGCACGAACAACGCCGAGACGAAGTAGAAGTACAGGCCGCGGAAGAACTTCCGGTGCATGTTGCGGGCGATGGCATAGGCCACCATCGAGTTGGTCAGCAGGGTCAGCACCACCGCCCCGACCGTGATCAGGGCGCTGTTGAGCGCCGCGGTCGGGAACCTGGTCAGCTCCCAGGCGGTGCGGAAGTTGGACCACTCCAGGCTCTCGGGCAGGCCGAAACCGGTGCCGCCGAGCTGGTCGGGGGTCTTCAGCGCGGTGACCACGGCGAAGTACAGCGGGATCAGGATGGTCAGGGACAGCACGGCCAGCAGGGCGGTGAGCCACCAGTTGATCTTGTGAGTAGTCATCAGACGCTCGTCTCCCGCTTCTGGAGGAATCGCAGCTGCAGGATGGACAGGGTGACGATGACGATGAAGAAGATCACCGAGTTGGCGCTCTGGTAGCCGTATTCGCCGCCCTGGAAGCCGCCCTTGTAGATCAGCAGGGCCACCGACTCGGTCGAGGTGCCGGGCCCGCCTCCGGTGAGGGCCACGATGTGGTCGAAGACCTGCAGGAAGCCCTTGAGCGAGAGCACCATGTTGATCGTGAAGAACCCGGCGATCATCGGGAAGGTGATGCTGCGGAACTGCCGCCAGGCGCCGGCCCCGTCGATCGCGGCGGCCTCGTACAGGTCGGTCGGCACGGTCTGCAGCCCGGCCAGGTAGATGATGATGTTGAAGGCGGCCGACTGCCAGACCGCCAGGATCACGATGCCCAGCCAGGCGGTGGAGGCGTCGGTCAGCAGCGAGGTGGACAGCCACTCGATGCCGAGCTTCTCGCCCAGGGCCGGCAGCGAGTTGGAGAACAGGTAGTTGAAGATGTAGCCGACGATCAGGATGGCCAGGATGTTCGGCACGAAGTAGACCCCGCGCAGCGTGGTGCGCCACTTGATCCGGGCGTTCAGGCCGATCGCGATGCCCAGGGCGATGATGTTCACCGCGACCGTGGCCACGGCGGCGATCAGGAAGGTGAAACCGTAGGCGTGCAGCACCCGGGCGTCGGTGAACAGCGCCAGGTAGTTGCGCAGGCCGACGAAGTCGAAGGTGCCGTAGCCGGGGGAGTCGGTGAAGCTGTAGAAGACGCCCTGGATCACCGGGACGGTGTGGAAGACGAAGAACAGCACCAGGGCCGGGGCGACCATCAGGTAGAAACTGGTGCGCGGGGAGAAGCTGCGTTTCGGCCGGGGCTGTTCGTGGGTCTGGGCGGCGGTCGCGGTGCTGGTCGTGGTCACTGGATCGCTCCCAATCCCCAGGTGCGCCGGGCGGCCACCTTGTCCCAGTCGGAGTCGAGATTGCCGAGGAACCCGCGGGAGTCGCCGTCCAGGAGGAATTCCTGCAGCAGCGCGCCGAGCGGGATGGCCGGGATGAACTGGTGGTCGGTGAAACCGTCGATCCGGCCGGAGTCGATGTACTCGCGCACCCCGGCCAGGGCCGGGTCGTCGTTGCTCAGCCCGTCCAGGGTGGGGACGGCCACCTGTGCGTCGCAGTAGGCGCTCATCACGTCGGCCTGCATCAGGAAGCTGATGAACCGGTCCACCTCGGCCGGGTGCGCGGAGTCCTTGTCCGCGGTGATCAGCACGTCCACGCCGGAGACGATGGTGGTGTCGGCCGGGTTGTCGGTGGCCGGTAACGCCATGCTGCCGATCGTGAAGTCCGGCTCGGCCAGGCGGATCTGGGGTACTGCGTAACTGCCGAGCAGCAACATCGCCGACTCGCCGCGTCCAAAAGCAGCGGTGCCGTCCTCGTATCCCTTCGAGAGCGGGTCCGGCTGGGTGTACCGGTAGAGCTGGGCGAGCTTGTCGGCGGTGCTGGCCCAGCCCTGGGCGAAGGTGGTCTCGTCGCCGAACCGCTCCTCGAAGAAGGCGTCGGGCTGCAACTGGGCCGACAGCGAGGCCAGTGGCGACTGCGGCGTCCAGTTGTCGGCGAGCATCCCGTAGAACGGGGTGATGCCGGCGTCCTGGAAGGTCTGGGCGGCGGCGATCAGCTCGTCGAAGGTCTGCGGCACCGCGACGTCGTACTCGGCGAACAGGTCCTCGTTGTAGAGCAGGCCGCTGGCGTTGGCGGCGAACGGCACGCCGTTGATCTCGCCCTCCCCGCCCCGGCCGAGGTCACCGATCACGTCCAGATAGGCGTCGTTGACCGGGTCCAGCACCGGGTCGGAGCTGAAGTCACGGAAGATGCCAGCGCTGGCCAGTTCTCCGTAGGTGCCGTTGCCGTTGAGCGTCATCACGTCCGGCACGTCGTCCTTGACCAGCCGGGTGCGCAGGGCGGTCTCGGAGTCGGCCGGGTTGTCGACGAGCACCCGGATGTCCGGGTTCTGCGCCTCGAACTGCCGGGCCAGGTCCTGGAAGTAGGCCTGGGCCTCCGGCTTGAACTGGAAGAAGGTGATGGTGGTGCGGCTGTCGGACGAGCAGGCCGACAGGAGGCCGCCGAGCAGGCCTGCGGCGGCGGCCAGCGCGAGCAGGCGGGCCCTGGGCCTGCGGCCGCGGCGCCGATGAGATCGAGGTAGCAACGCTGCTCCCGGTGAACCGAGTGGCTGTTAGTTTCTTGCTGGCTGAAAATAAGCCGGAACCCGGCTTGAGGGCAAGAGGGCAACCCCCGGTGCTGCGGCGACCGGTTCGGGTCCCGGGAGTCCGGGCGGTCAAGTCAGGAACCGATGAACGGGGCCAGGAGGCAGAAGATCGAGCGTTCCGGTGGGAGGGAAGCAGTCCGGCCGCATCGTTCACCGATATTAGTTTCGTACTGGATGGAAATAAGGTCTGAGGGCCGGGGACCGGGGTAAGTTGCTGCGGTGTCCGATTCGACGAACGGCCTGCCGCCCCGCGCGCTGGCCGTGACCAGGCATCTTCTCACCCACGGCCCGGCCACCCGCTCGGGCCTGGGGGCGGTGTTCCAGCTGTCCGACGCCTCGATGTCGCGGGTGGCGCGGCAGCTGGTCGAGGCCGGGGTCGTGGCCGAGGAAGCTGAGCGCACGGGAGACGCCACGATTGGCCGGCCCCGTCAGATCCTGACCGCGGTACCCAACAGCCGGCACGTCGTCGGGGTGAAGCTGACCGGGGACACCGCGTACGGCGTGCTGTGCGATCTGGCCGGGACGGTCATCGCGCTGGCCAGCCTGCCTCTGCCGGAACGGGTTGACGGTGTGGTCCCGGTCGATCGCACGGTGAAGGTGGTGCGGCAGCTGGCTGTCCGGCTGGGCAAAAAGGTGCCGCGCATCGACGGTCTGGGCATCTCGCTCGGGGGCGTGATCGAAGGGCGCTCGGTGGTCGGTGACGGCGTCTTCCTGGGCTGGCACGACGTTCCGCTCGGCGATCTGGTGAGCGAAGCCTGTGGCGTTCCGGCGGTTCTCACCAACGACGTGGTCGGGCTGGCCCGTGAGCAGCTGTGGTTCGGGGCCGGGCGGACTCATGACACGTTCGGGGTGATCACCGTCGGGGCCGGTCTCGGGTACGCCGTGGTGCGTGAGGGGCAGGTGCTGGAGCATCTGATCGACAACGGGCACCTGCTGTCGCATTCGCCCTTGGACGTGTCGGGTCCGGTGTGCCGGCAGGGTCACCGTGGGTGCGTGTCGGCGTATCTGGATCGTATGGACGTGGCGGCGCGGCTCGGTCTCGACGGCGCGGACGTGACCTTCGAGCAGTTGGCGCAGCAGGACCCGGACTGGTTCGCCGGGGCGGCGCGGGCGCTGGGGCATCTGATCGCCACGGTGGCCGGGGGACTGCAGACCGAGCGGATCGTGCTGGCCGGTGAGGACGTGGCCACGCTGTACGGGCACCCGATCGCCACCGAGACCTTGGCCGGTCGCATGCCTCCAGGGGCCGAGCCGCTGGAGGTCAGCACCGAGCCGCTGGGGTTCACCGACTGGGCGCGGGGTGCGGGCGTGGTGAGTATCCAGGCCGTTCTAGGTGCTTTGTAGACGCCCTGCGTTGCACGGAATCACCAGGTCAAGCGTCACATTGCGGGCCCGGCCGGGGGCTGACACTCTCCTTGGGCTCGGGGAGGAACAGCTGGATATCGGCAGGAGTACGTAATGGTGGGGTTGAAAATGCTGAGGACTTTGGCGGCGTCGTCCGTAGCGGTAGGGCTGCTGGCCGGGTGCGCCAGCAGCAATGCGGAGACCGAGGCCACGAGCGCGCCGGCGGCCAGCAGCACGTCCGGCGCCTCGGCTGGTGCCGAGGAGCTTCCCGAGAACCTGGCGGATGTGGAGCTACGCAACCTGGCTGACCCGAGCGCCTCGCCCAAGAGCCTGGCCGAGGTCATCGTCGGGGAGGGTGACAAGCCCAGCAACGAGGAAGTGCGCCAGGAGCTGATCAAGCTTCGCGAGGAGTGGAATGCCGGCCTGAGCGACCTGGATCAGTCGCAGTACCAGGCATCGCTGGAGAAGCATCTGCTGGACTCCTCGGCCCGGTTCGGCGAGGACCACCTGGACGTGGTCAGCTGCCAGCTGGTGGCCGACGTGGTGATCGGCCTGAAGTCCAACCGTGAGGCCGGTAACGACTTCACCACCGAGGAGGCCGCCGAAGGCCTGCGCTGGACCCTCGACCTGATCGTCCAGGGCGCCACCGGCGAGAAGAAGACCACGGTCGAGCAGGCCGGCGTGGACGAGCTGATGAGCGGCGAGTGCGCCGACATCCGCGCCCTGGCCCTGGAGTACAGCGGCGTCTCCAACCTCAACGACCTCTAGGGCGAGGACGGCTGGAACGGCCAGCCCAGAAGGGCGGTGTCGGCGATCGGCTGCAGTTCCTCGCGGCTGAGCCCACCGGCGGCCTGGACCGCGATGCCGTAGGCCACTGTCAGCAAGTACCGGGCCAGCTGGTCGGGGTCGGCGCTCGCGGGCAGATCGCCTTCGTCGACGGCCCGCTGGAAGCGCTGGCGCATCAGGGCCCGGCCCTCCGCGCGCCAGGCGACCAGGGCCTGGTGGGCGGCCTGGCCCAGCTCGCTCGTGGCCAGTGCGCCCTGGACGCCGAGACATCCGGCCGGAGTGTCGATGCCTGTGGTGGTGACGACCGCGCCGTTGAGGAAGGCCTCGGCCGCGGCGCGGGCGGTGGGCTCGGCCGCGGCCCGCCGACCGTAGGCGGCCGGGCCCTGGTCGTAGCGGGCCAGGGCCTTCAGGAACAGCTCGTCCTTGTTGCCGAAGGCCCGGTACATGCTGGTCTTGGTGATGCCCATGGCCTCGGTCAGGTCGCTGAGGCTGGCTCCCTCGTAGCCCTGTTTCCAGAAGACCAGCATCGCGCGCTCCAGCGCCTCCTCGGCGTCGAAGCCCCGCGGGCGCCCGCTCGGCTGACTCATCCCGCCACTCTACCGCTTCGGTACCGATCGGTTCCGATGTGCTACGTTCACCTTCGGTACCGATCGGTACCGAACTGGTGGAAGGGGCAGTCATGGGTCAGCTCGACGGCAAGACCGCAGTTGTCACCGGCGCAAGCGACGGGATCGGCCTGGGAGCGGCCCAGCGCCTGGCCGCCGAAGGCGCACACGTGTTCATCACCGGCCGGCGCGAAGCCGAGTTGGAGGCGGCGGCCCAGGCCATCGGCTCCGCCACCGCAGTACCCGGGGACATCGCCGAACCGGCCGACCTGGACCGGCTGTACGAAGCCGTGCGAGCTCGGGGCCAAGGGCTGGACGTGGTGTTCGCCAACGCCGCCACGGCCGGTTTCGCCCGGATCGACGAGATGGACATGGAACTGCTGGACACGATCTACCGGGTCAACATCCGCGGCACCGTGCTCACCGTGCAGAAGGCGCTGCCGTTGCTCAACCAGGGCGCCTCGATCATCCTCAACGCCTCCACCCGGGCCGACGACGGCTGGGAAGGCTTCGGTGCCTACGGCGCCAGCAAGGCCGCGCTGCGGCTGTTCGGCCGCACCTGGGCCAACGAGCTCAAGGACCGCGGGATCCGGGTCAACACCATCTCACCCGGAGCCATCGCCACCCCCGCCGTGGCCAAGATGGTGGGCCAGGACAACGCCGAGGCCGTGGAGGCCACCTTCCGGGCGAAGGTCCCGCTGCAGCGTCACGGCACGATCGAAGAGGTGGCCGCCGCGGTCGCCTTCCTCGCCTCACCACAAAGCAGCTTCGTCCTGGGAGCCAACCTCTACGTCGACGGCGGCGAGAACGGCATCCGGGTCTGAACACGCTCAAGGTCCCCCTTCCACCCGTCGAAATCATGCGACGGCGGCGGAAGGGGGACTCATGCGCGCGGTGCGCTGGTCGGGCGTTGCCGTCGTGCTGTCCCTGATCGCCTACTGCGTGCTGGTCGCCCTGGCCAAGGCCGACCTGTTCCACCAGAACTGGTTCGTCCTGGTGGTGATGCCGCAACTGGTCTTCGCCGGCAGCGCGGTGACCTGCCTGCTGCGCGCCGCCCGGGTCCCCGGCGACCGGCTGGCCTGGGCCTTCATCAGCGCTGGGCTGGCCTGCTACTCACTGGGCACCGTCCTGTGGCAACTGGTCTACGAACGTCGCGCGGAAGTCCCCTATCCCAGTCCGTCCGACTTCCTCTGGCTGGCCATCGCCCCGCTGTCGGTGATCGGCATGTGGCTGATGCTGCGCTCGCGCCTGGGCAACCGGCTCAGCGCCCTGCTCGATGCGGTGGTGGCCGGCCTGGGCGTCGCCTCGGTCAGCGCCCTGGTGGTCTTCCCCAAGATCACCGAAGGGGCCACCCACGCAGAAACCCTGGCCGCAGTCGTCACCAATTTCGCCTATCCGGTGGTCGACCTCGCCCTGGCCGCCGCCGCCATCGGCGCGATGGTCGCCCTGTCCGCCTGGCGTCACCCCACCTGGCTGCTCCTGGTGTCCGGTTTCGTGGTGTTCACCGTCGCCGACACCGTCTACCTGTTCCTCCTGCTGGACGGCTCGTTCGTGCACGGCGGCTGGAACGACGCTTCCTACATGATGGCCGCGGCCCTGATCGCGCTCGCGGCACTGCGCCGCAGCGCCGACGAAGTCACCACACCCGGCAACCGCAACCTTGAGTTCCTCAGCCCGCTGCTGTTCGGCCTCCTGCCCATCGGCGTCCTGATCACCACCTCCGTGCACGCGGCTCCGCTGGCGGTCGGCCTGGCCGTGGCCGCCCTGGCCGCGCTTGCGACCCGCACCGCCCTGGCCATGCGCGAGGTGGTCGCCCTGTCCGACCAGCGCCGCCTGGCCCGCACCGACAGCCTGACCGGCCTGCCCAACCGCCGGGCCCTGTACGACCTGCTGTCGGGGATCAGCACGGGATCGGTGATGATCATCGACCTGGACCGGTTCAAGGAGATCAACGATGCGCTCGGCCACCAGGTCGGCGACGAACTCCTGCGTCAGGTCTCGGCCCGGTACGTCGCCAACGTGCCCCCGCCCGGAGTGGTCGCCCGCCTGGGCGGCGATGAGTTCGCCGTGCTGCTGCCGGAAACACCCAGAGACGTCGCCGCCCGCGCCGCGGCCGGCCTGCTGGAAGCCCTGGAACGCCCCTTCATCGTCACCGACACCCTGCTGCACGTCGGCGGCAGCATCGGGATCACCGCGCTGCGCCCGGGCGCAGCCGTCGGCCGGGCCCTGGCCGAGGCCGACATGGCGATGTACCGGGCCAAGAAGGCACGCACCGGGTTCGAGGTCTACGACGACGCCCAGGACAGAGACGCCTGGGACCGGCTGGCCATGGTCGAGGCGCTGCGGCTGGCACTGGATCGCGGCCAGCTCTCACTGGCGTTCCAGCCGATCGTGGACGCGCGCACCCGCCGCCCACGGTCGGTGGAGGCCCTGGTCCGGTGGATTGATCCGGAACGGGGATTCGTGCCGCCGGACGTGTTCCTGCCGCTGGCCGAGCACGCCGGGCTGATGCCGCTGGTCACCCGGAACGTGCTCGACCTGGCCTTCGACGAGGCCCGGGAACTGCGGCAACTGGGGCACGAGATCGCGGTCTCGGTCAACCTGTCGGCCAGCGACCTGATCGACGGCCGGCTGGAGCACGAGATCGCCCAGCGGCTGATCGTGCGCGACCTGCCCGCCTCGGCGGTGAAGATCGAGATCACCGAGTCGCTGCTGGTGCACGGCGGCCGGGCCACCGAGTTCTTCCTGGCCGTGCGCGAGCTGGGGATGGAGCTGCTGGTCGACGACTTCGGCACCGGCTACTCCAGCCTGGCCTACCTGCACGACCTGCCGGTCTCCACGCTGAAGATCGACCGGGCCTTCACCAACCGGCTCACCACCGACCCCCGCACCGCGATCATCGTCGCCTCGACCATCGACATGGCCCACCGGCTCGGCCTCAACGTGGTGGCCGAGGGCGTGGAGACCGAGGACGAACTGGCCCGGCTGCAGACCGAGAACTGCGACCTGATCCAGGGCTACCTGATCTCCCGGCCACTGCCTGCCGCCGACCTGCACACCTGGCTGAGCACTGCTGCTGAGGAGCAGCGCCCGCCCGAGACCTCCGCTCAGCCCGGGCGGGCCCAGATCCCTCGCCAGCGCAGCTCAGCCGAGCGTCACTCGCCGGCCTCGTAGTCGGCGTCCATCGCCTTGAACATGTCCGCCCCGGTGCTCTGCTTGCTGAAGATCTCCTGCAGCCCGCTCAGCATGGTCTGCTGCACCTTCGGGTTCGGCCACAGCTGATCCATGAACGGCACCGTGCGGTCACCGTTGATGTAGGTGCCCACGTCCTCCAGCGCCGGATCGACCGTGGCCCCGCTGTCCGGCAGCGCCGGGATGCCGCCCTGCGCCTCCACGAAAAGCTTCATCCCCTCCGGCGACATCACGAAGCTGACGAACTTCAGCGCCAGATCCTGGTTCTTGGTCTTGGCGTTGATCCCGTACCCCGCCCCGGCCGCCGCCGGGATCAGCAGCTTCGACTCATCGTCGAGCGCCGGCAACGGCTTGAACGTGAACGTCGCGTCCGGGTTCTTCTCCTTCAGCAGCGACACGATCCAGTTGCCCTGCACCACCCCCAGCGTCTTGCCGTCGGCCGCCAGCGCCTGCGACGCCTCGTAACTGGTTCCCAGCGGGTCCTTCTGGAAGCACCCGGCGTCGTACATCTCCTGGTACTTGGCCAGCGCACCCTCCCACGCCGAGCCGGTGAAGGTGGCCTGCCCGGCCGCCATCTTGGTGTCGAAGTCCGGGTCCTCGGGGTACAGCTCGCTGGCCACCAAGGAATAGAGGACGAGTTGGGTCACCCAGTTGTCCTGGATCCCCAGGGCGTAGGCCGGGGTCTTCTTCTCGGCCGCGGCCTGGCAGAACGGGATGACGTCCGACCAGGTCGCGGGCGCCTCCAGCCCGGACTTCTCCAGCGCCTCGACGTTGTAGATCGCCCCGATCGCGTTCAGCCCGTACACCGCGTTGTACGTCTTGCCCTCGTACTGGGTGACGGTCTTCAGCGCCTCGGGGTACTGACCGGCCCAGGGCTGATCGGAAAGGTCCATCAGGTAGCCCGGTTTGGCCAGCACATAGGTGGCGCCCGGGTTGCCGTTGCCCGGCCACACGCTCATCACGTCCGGCGCGGTGCCGGAGGCCAGCTGGGTGCGGATCTGCTGCTGGTACTGGTCGGCGGCGCTGGTCGTGTACTCGACCTTCACCCCCGGATTGGCCTTCTCGAACGCCTCCACCACCGGCTCGATCGAGCCCTGGTCGACCGAGGCCAGAGTCAGGGTCTGCGAGCCGCCATCACCCCCGTCGTTGTCCGAGGCGGCCTGGGTACCCCCGGCGCAGGCGGCGAGCAGGGCGGCGGCAGCGCCCACAGCTATCACTTTCGGCATTCTGCGGTTCATGGTCTCTCCTGCTGGACGACGTTGTTGCAGCGGGAATTGCGGACGTTTCTGTGCGGGTTTCAGCGGTAGGCGCCAGTGAGTTCGTAGGTCCCGGAGGACAGCCGGTACACGCCCGGCGCGATCGGCTCCGCTCCTTCGACAGCGCTCACACTGGCCGGATCATCGGTGGGCATGTGCAGCACGGCCGTGGCTCCCGGGGGAATCGTGGCGGTGACGCGCACCTGCCCGTCCTCCAGTTCCCAGCCACACGCGACCAGACCCCGCGCGGTCTCCTGCGAAGCCTTGGCCCAGGTCAGGGTGCCACCAGGGGTGGGACGCAGCAGCAGCTCGGAATAGGCCACGGACTGCGGGGTCTGGTCGATCCCGGCCACCCGCCCGTACAGCCAGTCGCCGATGCTGCCCAGGCTGTAATGGTTGAACGAGTTCATCGACGCCGACTGGAACCCGGCATGCTCGGTCCAGCCGTCCCAGCGCTCCCACAGCGTCGTGGCACCGTTGCGGATCGAGTACCCCCAGGACGGGTACTCCTCCTGCTGCAGCAGCGCATACGCCACATCCGCGTGACCGTGCTCGGCCAGCACCGGACACAGCAGGTTCACTCCGGCAAAGCCCGTGGTCAGCCGATTGCCCCGGCCCTTCAGATCCGCCACCAGATGCCCCACCGCCGCCGGGACCAGGTGCTCCGGCAGCAACCCGAAGCCCAGCGCCAGCAGATACGAGGTCTGGGTATGACCGTGCACTGTGCCGTCAGCCCCGACGAACTCCGCCACGAACGCCTGCTGAACGCTCTCGGCCAGAGCCCGGTACTGCGCGGCCGCAGTCTCGTCCTGCAGCACCTCCGCCGCCTCGGCCACGATCTGCGCGCTCCGGGCGAAGTAGGCGGTGGCCAGCACCTCGCGCGGTGTCCACGCATCCACCTGCAGCCAGTCCCCGTACGAATTGCCCGCGCGCGTGCGCCAGATCAGGTCCGGGTTGTGCCGACGGATGAAGTCCACCCACGCCCGCATACCCCCGAAAGCCAGCTCGAGCGTCCTTAAATCACCGTACGCCCGATACAGATGCCACGGGATGATCACCCCGCCGTCACCCCAGGCCGGCGCCCCCTGGCGGTACAGCGAGACCACCGGGGCAATATCCCGGAACGCGCCCTCGTCGTCCTGACCGTCCAGCACATCCCGGATCCAGCGCGCGAAGAACGCCGACACGTCCGCGTTACGACTGGCCGTAGGAGCGAAAATCTGTGCGTCGGCCAGCCAGCCCAGGCGCTCGTCCCGCTGGGGGCAGTCGGTCGGAATGGACACCCAGTTACCGCGCTGACCCCACTCAATGTTGGACTGCAGCTGATTCACCATCGGGTCCGAGCACTCGAAGCTACCCGTCCACGGCGTATCGCTGTGCAGCACCTGAGCCTCGGCCTCGAACCGCTCAACCCCGCTGACCTCGGCGAACCGAAAGCCGTGGACCGTGAACAGCGGCTCGAACACCTCGGTCCC
Source organism: Kineosporia babensis (assembly GCF_021129305.1). Taxonomy (GTDB): domain Bacteria; phylum Actinomycetota; class Actinomycetes; order Actinomycetales; family Kineosporiaceae; genus Kineosporia; species Kineosporia babensis. The sequence continues at coordinate 183,962 of NZ_JAJOMB010000019.1, forward strand.
GGCGCCACTGGCAATGAACGTGTCGATGCACTCGGCCCGGCGCAGGTTGGCCACGTACAGCTCGCCGTTGTCCAGGATCTCGGCGTGCCTGATCACGACCTTGGCGCCGGCTTCGAGGCCGTGCACGGTCAGCCTGACCCGGCCGACCAGGTTCTGGCCGAAGTCCACGATGTGGCGTGCTGCAACCGGTTCCGGCTTTGACCCAGGACGTGTCCCGCCCACCCGGGAAGACGACTCGCCCTGCGTCAATGGTTCCGGCCGAGGCGATGCCAGGTCCACGATCGACACTGGCGCCACCACCCGCGTCACCCGCACCGGCTCGTCCGGCTCGGCAATCAACGGACCCGGCTCGGCATCCACCACCGCAACCGGCCGGAACCCGCTCTTGCGCCCGCCCCAACCGCCCGGGTTTCCCTCCGGCGCAACTGGCCCCGCGTCGTCCTCAAATCCTGGGGCGTCCCAGCCCGAAACCTCAGCCCGGGCGTCCATGTACTCGCCCATCAGCATGTCCGAGAACTGCACTGCGCCGGGCCCTTCCACCCACGCGCCGTCCGTGCTCACCGAGCGGGTAGAGCCATCTTCAAACCAGAGGACGAGCCGCGCCAGGAACGCCGGAGCGTCACCGTAGTGGGCAGCGGGCTTACGGGGATCAAAACCGACGTACCCCGACCACCAGCCGTCCGCGACCACCGCGCCCAGCACGTTCTCGCCCAACCGCAGCGCCGACGTCACATCGTGGGTCTGGTACTGCAGCCGGTGCCGGTACTCCGTCCAGCCCGGAGCCAATTCTGCATCCCCGACGCGAGAACCGTTGAGCCGAGCTTGATAAACTCCGTGCGCGGTCGAGTACAAGCGGGCGCGCACCGGCTGACGGTCCAGCACGAACGCTCGGCGCAGATACAGCGGCGGGGGTAGAGCATGCGTGGCCACCGTACGGTCGTGATCGATGGGAGGGTCCATCGGTGGCTGGTTCACTCCGTCGCGTCCCACCCACACCGCGTCCCATGCGTCCGGGCGTAGCAGGCCGGTCTCGAACCAGGAGTCCGCGCTGCCCGCCGGGGAACCGTTCTCGTCCCAGAGCAGCACCCGCCAGTGGTACCGCGTGGATGCCGCCAGCGCCGGCCCGTCCCAGGCAATCAGCAGCGACGATCCAGACTCGACCCGGCCGGTGTTCCACAGCAGACGCTCCGGTGCCGCCAAATCCTCAACGCTCAGCGCCGCAACGATCTGGTAGGCGCTCTGCGCAGCACCCTGGCGATCCGAGCGCAGCTTCCACGACAGGCGGGGTTGGGTCACATCCAGGCCCAGCGGGCAGGTGCGCTGCTCGGTGGTCAGTGCGTAGGGCGTCATCCCTTGAGTCCTCCCGCGAATCCGTTGATGATGCTGCGCTGCAGGGCGAAATAGACCAGCAGGATGGGGATCACGCTGATCAGCAGGGCGGCGAAGATCAGGTTCCACTCGGACACGTACTGCCCGACGAACCCGGCCACGGCCACCGGCATGGTCTGCTGCCCGCTGCCGCTCAGGTACAGCAGGGGAGTGAAGAAGTCGTTCCAGACGAAGACGGCGTTCAGCACCAGCGCGGTCACCGTGATCGGGCGGAGCATGGGGAACACCACGTGCCGGAACGCCTGCCAGTAGCCGCAGCCGTCGATCAGGGCAGCGTCTTCGAAGTCCCGGGGCAGGCCGCGGATGAAGCCGACGTACAGGAACGTGGTGAAGGGAACCTGCAGGCCGGAGTAGAACAGGATCAGGGCCCAGGCCTGGCCGAGCAGCCCGAGGTCGCGCATGGTCTGGTACAGCGGCAGGGTGGCCAGCTGGAACGGCAGGATCAGGCCGAGCATGATCAGCGCGAACGTGCCCCGCGACCAGTTCTTCTTCACCCGGGCCAGAGGGTAGGCGGCCAGCGCGGAGACAGCCAGGACGATCAGCACGCTGGCGGTGGTCACCAGCAGGCTGTTGCCCAGGGCTCCGCCGAGTGCCCCGTCGCGCCAGGCGTCGGTGAAGTTCGAGAGCGTGGGGGAGGTGGTCGGGCGCAGCGGGGACGAGGTGTCGGACGGGGCGCGGACGGCCAGGTTGATGAGGACGTACACCGGGAAGGCAATCACCAGGGCAACCGCGATCATGCCCAGCTCAAGGGCGAAAGTGGAACGGCGATAGCGGTTCACGAGATATCAGCCTCCCGGCGGGAGAGGAACGCGTACTGCCCGGCGGAGATCACGGCCACGATCACGGTGAGGACGACGGCCAGGGCGATGCTGTAGCCGAACTCGCCCAGCGTGAACGCGTCCTTGTAGATCAGGGTGGACAGGGTGTCGGTGGCGTGGCCGGGCCCGCCGCCGGTCAGGGCCCAGACCTGGTCGAAAAGCTTGATGCCGCCAATGATCGAGAGCATCAGGTTGATCGTGATGGCGGGGGCCAGCAGAGGACGGGTGACGGACCAGAAGCGCCGCACGGCACCGGCGCCGTCGATCGCCGCTGCTTCCTGCACCTCGCGGGGGATCGACTGCAGGCCGGCCACGAAGATCACCATGGAGTACCCGGCGAACTGCCAGACGATCACCGCGACCACCGACCAGAGCGCGAGCGTCGGATCGCCGAGCCAGTTCTTCTGCAGCGACTCCAGACCCAGCGCCCCGAACAGGGCGTTCACCGCGCCCTCGGGGCCGAGCAGGTTGCGCCAGAGGTAGGCGGTGACGATCGGGGTGATCACGGCGGGCGCGAACAGCAGCACCCGCAGCACGTTGCGCGACTTGATCGCCGAGTTCACGCCCAGCGCCAGCAGCAGGCCCAGCCCGTTCTGGATGATCGTGATGGCCACGGCGATGACCAGGGTGTGCCGGATCGAGGCGAGGGCATCCGGGTCGTCGAGCATGTCGGCGAAGTTGCCGAACCCGACCCAGGTGAAGTCGGGGGACAGGCCGTCCCAGTCGGTGAAGGCGTAGTAGACGCCCCGGGCGCTGGGGATCAGTACGACGAAGGCGAACAGCAGCAGGGCCGGTGCGGCGAACCACCACGGGGGAGCGGAGTGCCCGCGCCGGACCCGCCGCCTGCCGGGTGGCGCGGTGGCGCCGGCTGCTGGTGGGCGAGCCGGCGGACGCCCGTGCGAGGTGACCGTCATCAGGAGCCCTTTCCTCTCTGAAAGGTTTCAGACCGATGCCGTGCAGAGGCCGGATGGACTGTTCCGGAATGGGTAACGTTTTCCAACCGGTGCGCCGAACGTAGGTAGTTCGTGCGGAAGCGGTCAAGAGGGGACGGAACGACGCCGCGATCCTGTGCGACGAACGGTCCGAAGCGCGGCGAGGTTCGCAGGTGCGCCCTTGGGGCCCTCCGAGGTCAGGTCGTGAGATTGGGCAATCGGAGCCCATGTGGTGATAACAGGCTTCCGCGCGAGATTGAACCCGTCGCAGAAACGCCAACGCCGCCGAAACGGCGTCGGTTTCGCGGGTCTGCACAGAGGTCCGGTTGGGGGTCGCCGGCGGCCGAGATGGATGGGCTGGGTGCCGGAGTGGTATCGAAGATGTGTACATCGCGGGCATTCGGTACCGGGTGTACACGAGTGAGCGTGCTCGATCCTTCGGCACGGTACTGATCAAGAGCCGCCGGCCGTGGGCATTGCCGCGGATCGGGCAATCGTGTTAAACGTTGCCCACTCGATGAGGAGGGTCATGGATCCCGGTACCGGTACGCGGCGGGTGACGATCGTCGATGTGGCGGCGCATGCGCAGGTTTCCACCACGGCGGTCTCCAAGGTGATGCGCAATGCGTACGGCGTGAGCCCGGCGATGCGGGAGCGGGTGAACGCGGCGATCGCCGAGCTGGGGTATCGGCCTCGGGCGGCCGCGCGCGGCATGCGCGGGCGCACCTACACGATCGGTGTGGTGCTGCCAGACATCCGCAACCCGTTCTTCCCCGAGATCGTCGACGGCATCAGCGGGCACGTGCGGGACACCGAGTACCAGGTCATGCTCGGCACCGGGAGCCGGATCAGCCTGCCGGGGACCAGCGCCAGCGATGCCGAGGTCGAACTGCGGCTCATCGACTCGATGGTCGACCGGGGCATGGACGGCATGGTGCTGGTGGCGCCCGCCGCCGGGCAGAAGCGGGTGGACGAGGCCGCGGCCGGGGTGCCGTTGGTGGTGATCGGCCGGCACATGCGCTCGGCGCTGCACGACACCGTGGTCGACGACGATGCCCGCGGGGCGGCGCTGGTGGTGAATCATCTGGCGGATCTGGGGCACCGGCGGATCGCGCACATCGATCAGCGCGAGCCGGATCACGGCCGGGCGGCGACGATGCCGAATGCCGTGCGTACCCGGGGCTATCGCGATGCCATGACCGCGCAGGGGCTGGCCGGTCAGATCGACGTCGTGTCCACCGGATACACCGAGGAGGGCGGCTACCTGGGCGCCAAGCAACTGCTGGCGCGTGAGGTCCGGCCGACCGCGATTTTTGCCGGTGCTGACATCGTGGCCATGGGGGTGCTGACGGCGGTGGCCGAGGCCGGGCTGCGGGTGCCCGAGGACATCTCCGTGGCCGGCTACGACAACACGTCGTTCGCGGCGCTGGGGCCGATCGGGTTGACCAGTGTGGACCAGGCCGGGCAGCAGATCGGCGCGGACGCGGCCCGGTTGCTGCTGGAGCGGATCGCTCGCCGGGACCGGCCCTCGACGTTCATCACCACGTCACCCACACTGGTGGTGCGCCGGACCACCGCTGCCCCGCCGGGGTGACCACCTCGTCCTTTGGTGCCGGTTTCTGGGTATCTGTGCTGCATCCGGCAAAGTTCCCACTGCGGCAGGTGATGTTCCTCGCGGCCGGAAACGGGCGGGAATCCGGCTGATCGCCGCTGACCTTGCGGGATGCTGTGCGATCGACGGCGGCCCGATGTTCGGGGAAGATCACTCAGCCGGCCGCGGCGCACTGGAGCGAACCGGTGGTTTCCGCGAGCATGGAGACACGCTCGCGTCATCCGAGAGTACACAGAGTTAGGGAGTTCGATGGCAGGCGGTCTGGCGGCACTACTGGACGACATCGCGGTGTTGGCAAAGGCCGCGGCGGCGTCCGTGGACGATGTCGCTGCGGCGGCGGGTCGGGCCAGCACCAAGGCGGCGGGGGTCGTCATCGACGACACGGCCGTCACTCCTCGGTACGTCCATGGGTTCACCCCCGACCGCGAGCTTCCGATCGTCTGGAAGATCGCGCTGGGCTCGCTGCGCAACAAGATCCTGTTCATCCTGCCGGCGGCGCTGCTGCTCAGCCAGTTCCTGGACTGGCTGCTCACCCCGATCCTGATGTGCGGCGGTATCTACCTGGCGTACGAGGGCGCGGAGAAGATCTACGAGCTGATCGCGCACCGTGATCACAAGAAGGAGGAGACGGCCGCCGAGCGGGGGCCGGAGGACGAGAAGGCGATGGTGCGCGGCGCCATCACCACCGACTTCATCCTCTCCGCGGAGATCATGGTGATCTCGCTGAACGAGGTCACCGACGAGCCGTTCGTGACCCGCGCGCTGATCCTGCTGGTCGTCGCCTTCCTGGTCACGGTGCTGGTCTACGGCCTGGTCGGGCTGATCGTGAAGGTCGACGACATCGGCCTGAAGATGATCGAGACCAAGCAGGGCTTCATGGAGACGGTCGGCCGTTTCCTGGTCGCCGCCATGCCCAAGGTCCTGTCGGTGCTGTCCACCGTCGGGATCGCGGCCATGCTCTGGGTGGGTGGCCACATCCTGCTGGTCGGCGTGGACGAGCTGGGCTGGCACTGGCCGTACGAGACGGTTCACCACTGGGAAGAGGCCGTCAACGGCGGCGCCCTCGGCTGGATCGTCAACACCCTGGCCTCCGCGGTGATCGGCCTGCTGGTCGGCGCGATCGCGGTGCTGGTCATGCACTTCATCCCGCGCAAGAAGAAGGACGGCGAAGCCGCTACGGCGCACTGACGCGTTCGGCGAAGCGGGCGGTTCCGGTGAACGGAGCCGCCCGCTGTGCTTTGTGCGCAGGGCGCGCCCTAAGAGCCGATCACCAACTGGGGACGCTTGCCTCGAGTACTGGGGGCACGCGTCCTGTGTTGGTATGGGGTGATGGGACGGGAACAGCACGAGCGCATCGGGGCGGGCTGGGACGCGGACGTGTACGCGCTGGGCCCGGAACGGGTGCTGCGCCGGTATCGCCGAGGCGGCGATGTGGCGCACGAGGCCCAGGTGATGCGCCATGTCGCTGCTCACGGCTACCCGGTTCCGGTGGTGTCCCGGGCTGAGGGGCCGGACCTGGAGATGGACCGGCTGAGCGGGCCGACCATGCTGGCGGCGCTCGTGGCCGACGAGATCGGTATGGACGAGGCCGCCGAGGTTCTGGCTGACCTGCAGCACCGGCTGCACGCCCTTCCGAGCCTTTCCGGCGCGGACACCAGCGTGGTGCACATGGACCTGCACCCGGGCAACGTGATGCTCACGCCCCGAGGACCGGTGGTCATCGACTGGCGCGATGCCCGGGAAGGCACCGCTGAACTGGACCTGGCCATGACCAGTGTGGTCCTTGGCTCCGTGGCCCGCAGCGGTTCCTTCGCCGATCAGGCCGATGCCGCAGCCGGTTTCATCGAGGTCTTCGTTCCCCTGGTTGCCGAGCAGGTGCTGGTCGCGCTGGACGAAGCGGTGCAGATCCGCCTGGAGAATCCCGGCCTGGACGAGTCCGGGCGCGAGGACGTACGTCAGGCGGCGCAGGAGCTCAATAGGCTGTGCACCGGTGGAAGGAGCTTTCGCCGGGCCTAGTAGGTCACCCGACCGGTTCCTTCTCGCGGGCGCTCAGCAGGGAGCGGATGGCCGGGAGGAAGGCGACGATGACGAGGGCGAGGAAGAGGACGCCGGAGATCGGGCGAGTGAGGAAGCCGGTGGGGTCGCCGTCGAAGAGCAGGAGGGAGCGGCGCAGGGATTCTTCCAGGAGAGCGCCGAGGACGAAGGCCAGGACCAGGGGGCCCGGGTCGAAGCCGGCCTTCTTCATCAGGTAGCCCAGGGCGCCGAAGGCGATGACCAGGATGATGTCGAAGACGCTGTTGTTGACCGTGTAGGCGCCGATCAGGGTGATCAGGACGGTGATCGGGGCCAGGACGGCGGGGCGCACGCGCAGGATGCGGACGAACAGGCCGACCAGCGGGATGCTCATGATCAGCAGCAGGACGTTGCCGATGTACATCGAGTTGACCACGCCCCAGAACAGTTCCGGGTTCTGCTCGACCAGCTGAGGGCCGGGCCGTATGCCCTGGATGAGCAGGGCGCCGAAGATGACGGCCATGGTGGCGTTGGCAGGGATGCCCAGGGTCAGCAGGGGGATGAAGGACGAGGTGGCGGCGGCGTTGTTGGCGGTCTCGGGGGCGGCCACGCCTTCGACAGCGCCCTGGCCGAAGCGCTCGGGGTGCTGGGAACGGCGTTTCTCCACGGCGTAGGCGGCGAGGGAGGCCATCACGGCGCCGCCGCCGGGCAGGATGCCGAGGAAGAAGCCGAGCACAGAGCCGCGGCCGATGGCGCCGGAGGACTGTTTCAGGTCCTGGCGGGAAGGCCAGACGTCGTGGATCTCGGTGGGGGCGTGGATCGCTCGGTGGCGTTGTTCCAAGTTGTGGAGGATCTCGCCGAGGCCGAACAGGCCCATCGCGATTGGGACGAAGTCCAGGCCGTCGGCCAGGTCGAGGCTGCCGAAGGTGAAGCGCTCGGTGCCGGTGAAGGCGTCGCGGCCGACCACGGCCAGGAGCAGGCCGAGACCGGCGGCGATCAGGGCCTTGAGGCGGCTGCCGCTGGAGATGGTGGAGACCAGCAGGATGCCGAGCAGGGCCAGGGCGGTGTATTCGGGTGGGCCGAAGTCCAGGGCGAAACTGGCCACCAGCGGCGCCAGGAACGACAGGGCGATCACGGAAACCGTTCCGCCGACGAACGATCCGATCGCGGCGATGCCCAGGGCGGTACCGGCGCGACCTTGGCGGGCCAGGGCGTGACCGTCGAAAACCGTCACCACCGAGGATGCTTCGCCGGGCAGGCGCAACAGTACGGAGGTGATGGTGCCGCCGTACTGGGCGCCGTAGAAGATCCCGGCCAGCATGATGACCGCGCTGACGGCCTCGATCTCGAAGGTGATCGGCAGCAGGATGGCGATGGTGGCGGCCGGGCCCAGGCCCGGCAGGACCCCGACGAGCATCCCGATCACGACGCCGATCAGGCAGTAGAGCAGGTTGACCGGTTCCAGCACCACGCCGAAACCGTCGATCACCGGGGCCAGGTCCACGGCGGGACCTCCTAAGTCAGAAGAGGTGGGGGATCGGCACCGCCAGCGCCGCCACGAAGATCAGGTAGAACGCCACCACGGCGCCCACACTGACGATCGCTGTGCTGCGCCAGCTCTCGTGGCCGAAGAACCGCAGCCAGACCAGCATCAGGGCCAGGGAGGGCAATTCGAAGCCGATGGTCTCGATCACCGCCACGAACACGATCATCGTGCCCAGCCCGGCCGCCACCACCGCGGAGTTACGGGTGAACGCCTCGGCATCGCTGTCCTGGCGAAAACGCAGGGCCAGAGCGATTCCCAGCCCGACCAGGCCGATACCGATCAGCAGCGGCCAGGTGCCGGAGCCGGGCCGCTCCGGTGTGCCGATGCCCAGCGACAGGGCACCCGCGAGTGCGGCCAGGCCGAGTGCCACGACTGCCAGGGCGAGCACAAGATTTGTCGTCGGACCCGCGGGGGTGCGTTCCTCGTCCTCAATTTGGTGTATCGCGTTCTCCAGGTCGTGCAGGGATTCGCGGCGGGCGTCGGTCACTGGTCGCCGCCGAGGTCGATCTGGTGTTCCTCGGTCACCGTGCGGTAGCTGTCCAGGTTTTCGGTCCACTGCTGGCGCAGGGCCTCGCCGTCCACCTCGTTGGGGGTGAGCTGGTTGTCCTCGTTGAACTTCTGGTAGGACTCGGCCCCGAAGGCCTTGCCGAAAGCGTCGGCCAGTGTGTCGATCACCTCGGTCGGCGTGCCCTTGGGGGCGAAGACGGCGCGGGACTGCTGGACCGGGGCGTCGTAGCCGGCCTCGACCGCGGTCGGGGTGTCGGGCAGGTAGCTGACCCGTTCGGAGGCGAAGGTGACGATCGGGGTGAGTTCGCCGGCCTCGATCTGCTCGACCGCCTCGCCCAGCTGGATCGAGCCGACGTCGACCTGCCCGCCGAGGACCGCGGTGAGGGTGGGGGATCCGCCGTCGAAAGGTACTGCGGTGGATTCGATTCCGGCCTGGGCGAAGAGCAGTTCCTGAGAGAGCTGGCTGCCCGTACCGACTCCGGTGGTGCCGAACTTGACCGCTTTACCCAGGCCCTTGAGATCGTCCATTGTTTTCAGGCCGGAATCTGCGGCGGCGACCAGGACGTAGTCGTCCTGGCTGATGCCGGTGACGATGTCGTAGTCGGCGATGTCGGGGGCTTCGCCCTCGGGGACCGCCAGGGGTGTGATGTAGGCGAGCGAGCCGTTGTAGATCATCAGGGTGTGCCCGTCGGCGGTCTTGCCCGCGAGTTCCTGGGCGGCCAGGGCGCCGTTGGCGCCGGGTTTGTTCTCCACCGTGACCGCGACGTCGAGCTCGTTCTTGACCTCTTCGGCCAGCGCGCGGGCGATCAGGTCGGTGCTGCCGCCGGGGTCCTGGCCGACGTAGACGGTGATCGCCTTGCCGTCGGGGAAGTCGGCGGCCTCGTCGTCGGAGCCGCTGCCGAGGTTGCCGCCGCAGGCGGTCAGCAGAAGGCTTGCCGCCAGGGCCGAGCTGATCCAGGTACGGGTGCGGGCCATAACGTTCTCCCCTTCGAGAAGGCCATGCCGAAAACTGCCGAATTGGGATTTCAGCGAGCCTAGGAATGGCCGCTCATGCCTGTCCAACTCCGTTACGGCATGGGGCAATACCTTTTGCGCATCGATCTCAGTGCTGGACCAGTGTGGCCTCGAAGGCGTACATGCTGGGCCGGTAGCCGTGCCGGCCCAGTTCGATCGGGCGCCCGGTGTTGTCCAGCACCGTCCGGCGCATGGCCAGCAGCGGAGCGCCGCGCGGTTCGTCCAGCAGCCCGGCCTCCTGGGAACTGGCCCGGCGGGCGCTGATCCGCTGGCGGGCCACGGCCAGGGTGATGCCGGACTGGCGCAGGCAGGAGTACAGGCCGTGGTGCTCCAGATCGAACCGGGACAGGTCGGCGACCGAGGTGGGCACGTGATTGCGCATCACGGCCAGGGGTTCGGGCCCGACGTGGCGCACCCGCTCCAGTGCCCAGACCTTCGTGCCCGGCTCCAGCGACAGTTCGCCCGCGGTCTCCGGATCGGCCTCGGCCAGAGTCAGGCTGAGGACGCGGGTGCGCGGCTTCTGCCCGCCCCGCACCAGGTCGTCGTGCAGGCTGCTGAGCTCGAGCGAACGCCGCACCTGCCCGTGCACCACCTGGGTGCCGACTCCGCGTTTACGCACCAGCAGGCCCTGGTCCACGAGCAGCTGGATCGCCTGGCGCACGGTGGGCCGGGACAGGCCCACCTCCTGGGCGATGGAGACCTCGGTGTCCAGGCGGTCGCCGGGGGCCAGGACTCCTTCGACGATGGCCTTCTCCAGGAGCAGGGCCAGCTGGAAGTAGCGCGGCACGGGGCTCGAGCGGTCGATCCGGAACGCCGGTCTGCCCGTCATGGGCCGAAGAGTACCCCGGCTCGCGGCGCTGGGAAGGGGTGCATCAGCAGCGATGCACTATGTCTGGACATACCTTGACACTCTCCGGCCCACGACCGAGGATCGAGAGCGCGTACATGTCGTGACCTGCTGACGCCGGCACTGAAAGGCTCAACGATGAGTGACATTTCGCCTGCCCGGATTGCCGGGGCGCCGATCTCCTGGGGCGTCTGCGAGGTGCCCGGCTGGGGTCGCCAGCTGCCCGCGACGCGTGTCCTGGGCGAGATGCGCTCGCTGGGTCTGCAGGCCACCGAGTTCGGGCCGGACGGTTTCCTCCCCGCCGATCCGGCCGCGAAAGCAGCGTTCCTGAACAGCTTTGGCCTGCAGGCGGTGGGTGGTTTCCTGCCGGTGGTGCTGCACGATCCGGCCCACGACCCGCTGGCCGAGATCGACCGGTTCGCTGAGGCCTGCCTGGCCTCGGGGGCCGGGGTGGTGGTGCTGGCCGCGGTGACCGGCCTGGACGGGTACGACGTGCGGCCGGAACTCGACCACGCTCAGTGGAAGACGTTGCTGGGCAATCTGGATGCCGCGTCGGAGCATCTGGCCGGGCGGGGGCTGCTCGGCGTGTTGCATCCGCACCTGGGCACGCTGGTCGAGAGCGGCGCTGACGTGCGAAAAGTGCTGGAGGGCGCGGCGATCTCGCTGTGCATCGACACCGGGCATCTGGTGGCGGCCGGGGCCGATCCGGTGGCGATCACGCTGAGTGCGCCGGAACGGGTGGGGCATGTCCATCTGAAAGACGTTGACGCAGCCCAGGCCGCGCGGGTGGTGGCCGGTGAACTCGCCTTCTCGGACGCGGTCGCGCAGGGCCTGTGGAAGGTGCTCGGTGAAGGCTCGGTGGACCTGCCCGCGATGATCGCGGCGCTGGAACAGGCCGGCTACCAGGGCTGGTACGTACTGGAGCAGGACCTGATGCTCCCCGAGGACGGCACCGACGGCACCGGGCAGGAGCCGGTTGAGGACGTCCGTCGTTGCCTGGAGTGGTTGCGGCAGGAATTGGGCGGTGAACGGTGAAGAGCTTCGACCTGATCACCATGGGCCGGGTCAGCGTGGACATATACCCCGAGCAGATCGGGGTCCCGCTGGAGGACGTGAGTACGTTCGCCAAGTTCCTCGGCGGCAGCGCCACGAACGTGGCCGTTGCCGCGGCCCGACTGGGTCACCGCACCGCCGTCATCACCGCCACCGGTGCCGATCCCTTCGGCCGGTACATCCACCGGGCGCTGCGCGGGTTCGGGGTGGACGACCGCTGGGTGCGTGAGGTGGCGCACCTGCCCACCCCGGTGGTGTTCTGCGAGATCTTCCCGCCCGACGACTTCCCGCTCTACTTCTACCGTTTCCCCAAGGCGCCCGACCTGGAGATCGGCCCCGACGACCTAGACCTGGACCGGATCCGCGCCGCCAAGGTGTTCTGGGTGACCGGGACCGGCCTGTCCCGCTCGCCCAGCCGCGAGGCCACCCTGGCTGCCCTTGAGGCCCGTCACGCCAGGGGTGGCATCACCGTGCTGGACATGGACTTCCGCCGCTCGTTCTGGTCGTCCGAGACCGCCGCGGCCCGTCAGATCAGCGCCGCCCTGCCCTACGTCACGGTCGCGGTCGGCAACCAGGAGGAATGCCGGGTGGCCGTCGGCGAGAGCGCCCCCGACGCAGCCGCCAAGGCCCTGCACGCTGCGGGCGTGGACCTGGCCGTGGTCAAACAGGGCCCGGCCGGTGTGCTGGGCAGCCGCCGGTCCACCGCTGAACGGGTTGTGGTGCCGCCGCTGAAGGTCGACGTGGTCAACGGCCTCGGCGCCGGTGACGCCTTCGGCGGTGCCCTGGTGCACGGCCTGCTCCAGCAGCACGACCTGCACACCACCCTGACCTTGGCGAATGCTGCCGGTTCCTACGTGGCCGGGCAGCTGGCCTGCGCGGATGCCATGCCCGACCTGGACCGCCTGAACGACTACCTGCAGGCGGGCGCGGTATGAGCCGCCGCCTGGTCACCGCCGAGGACCTGGGCCGGATCGTGCGGATGCGCGCGGAGGAACCCTGGCGCATCGGCCGCCTGGCCACCGAACGCGCCCGGCCCGCCGGGCTGAAAGGGCAGTCCGGCCGGCTGATGCTGATCGCCGCCGACCACCCGGCCCGGGGCAGCCTGCGCGCCGGGGACGATCCGCTGGCCATGGCCGATCGGGCCGTGCTGCTGGACCGGATCGTGCGCGCCTTGGCCCGCCCGGGGGTGGACGGGGTGCTCGGGACGGCCGACATCATCGAGGACCTGCTGATCCTCGGCGCCCTGGACGGCAAGGTGGTCTTCGGCTCGATGAACCGCGGCGGGCTGGCCGGCACCGTCTTCGAGATCGACGACCGGTTCACCGGCTACGACGCCACCCGGATCGAGGCGAGCGGGCTGCAGGGCGGCAAGATGCTGATGCGGATCGCCCCCGACGACCCGTTGACCTCACCCACCCTGCAGGCCTGCGCCCAGGCGGTGCAGCAGCTGGCCAACCGCGGACTGGTCGCGATGGTCGAGCCGTTCATCTCCGCCCGGGACGCCGACGGCCGCGTCCGCAACATTCTGAGCACCGAGGCCGTGGTCCGCTCCGCCACCGTCGCGGCCGGACTGGCCTCCACCTCGGCCTACACCTGGCTGAAGCTGCCGGTGATCGAGGACATGGAAGCGGTGGTGGCCGCGACATCCCTGCCGGTGCTGTTGCTCGGGGGAGAGGTCGGCGCCGACCAGGACGCGCAACTGGCCTCCTGGTCAAAGGCGTTGGCCAGCCCGTCGGTGCGCGGCATGGTGGTGGGGCGCTCGCTGCTGTTCCCGCCCGGCGGTGACGTGGAGGCGGCCGTGGACGCGACGGTGGGCCTGCTGTGAGCCACGTTGTGCGGCGAGGCGATGAACCGTTGCAGATCACGCCTGAGTCGGCCGGGTGGCAACGATCGGGCCTGCGCATTCTGGAACTGGCGCCGGGCACGTCGGGCCGGGTCGTGTGTGGGGGCGCGGAGGTTGTGCTGCTCTCGTTGAGCGGGTCGGCAATGGTAGACGTCGACGGCGCGGCTTTCGCGCTCCAGGGGCGTTCGGGGGTGTTTGAGGGGCCGAGTGATGTGGTCTACGCCCCGCGGGATTCGACTGTCACGGTGTCGTCCCCGCAGGGAGGGCGTTTTGCCGTCTGCTCAGCGGTGTGCGCTACGCGGCTGGAACCTGCTTACGTTGCGGCTGCGGACGTTCCGGTCGAGCTGCGGGGCTCCGGGGCGGCCAGCCGTCAGGTGCACAACTTCGCTGTGCCAGGGGTGCTCGAGGCCGACCGGATCATCGCCTGCGAGGTGATCACGCCGGGCGGGAACTGGTCGTCGTGGCCGCCGCACAAGCACGACGAGGAGCGTGAGGGTGAGACCAGGCTGGAGGAGATCTACTACTACGAGATCGCCGACGGCCCAGGCGGTACACCGGGGCTGGGGTATCAGCGGGTGTACGGCTCGGGCATCGACGTCCTGGCCGAAGTGCGTTCCGGTGACGCGGTGCTGATCCCGCACGGCTGGCACGGCCCGTCCATCGCCGCCCCCGGCTACGACCTGTACTACCTGAACGTGATGGCCGGCTCCGGCCCGGAACGCGCCTGGCTGATCTGCGACGACCCGGCCCACGCCTGGGTCCGCGACACCTGGCCGGCTTCGGCCGTCGACCCGCGTCTGCCCATGGGAGGCCCACGATGACCGTCCGGCTCACGGTTGCCCAGGCCACGCTGCGTTTCCTGGAACAGCAGCAGGTAGAACGCGACGGTGACCGGCACGCCTTCTTCACCGCCTGCTGGGGCATCTTCGGGCACGGCAATGTCGCTGGGGTCGGACAGGCATTGCTGGAACGCTCCTCGGGTGGCCTCCAGTACCTGCAGGGGCGGAACGAGCAGGCCATGGTGCACGCCGCAGTGGGGTATGCCCGGCAACGGGATCGGCTGGCCGCGCACGTGGTGACCTCGTCCATCGGTCCCGGCGCCACGAACATGGTGACCGGTGCCGCGCTGGCCACGATCAACCGGCTGCCGGTGCTCCTGCTGCCTGGGGACACGTTCGCCACCAAAGCCGCCAATCCGGTGCTGCAGGAACTGGAAAGCGAAACCCAGGGCGACATCTCGGTCAACGACGCGTTCCGCCCGGTCAGCGCCTACTTCGACCGGATCCATCGCCCGCAGCAACTGGCGCCGGCGCTGCTGCAGGCCATGCGGGTGCTCACCGACCCTGCGCGTACGGGCGCGGTGACGCTGGCTCTTCCCCAGGACGTGCAGACCGAGGCCTTCGACTGGCCGGACGAGCTTTTTGCCACCCGGGTCTGGTACGTGCCCCGCCCGATCCCGGAACCTTCCGCGCTCGAGCGGGCCGTACGCGTCCTTCGTTCTGCCCGAAAGCCCTTGCTGGTGGCCGGGGGCGGGGTGACCTACAGCCGGGCCAACGATGCATTGAGGACGTTTGCGGAGGCCTTTGGGGTGCCGGTCGCCGAGACTCAAGCGGGCAAGGGGGCGCTGCCGTACGATCATCCCAGGTCAGTTGGCGCCATCGGCGCGACGGGTACGACGGCTGCCAACCGATTGGCTGCTGAGGCCGACGTCATCTTGGGCGTGGGCACCCGCTACAGCGACTTCACCACCGCCTCACGCAGTGCGTTTGCCTCTCCAGGAGTACGTTTCGTCAACCTGAACGTGTCGGCGTTCGACAGTCAGAAGCTGTCGGCGGTGGGGCTGGTGGCTGACGCGCGTGAGGGATTGCTCTCGCTGGCAAGGGCTTTGAACCAGTGGACGGTGGACCCGGCCTGGTCGTCCCGCGCCACTGAGCTGGCGGCTGAGTGGGATGCGGTAGTGACGGCAGCGTATGCCGGTTCAGCTGCTTCAGCTGCCCAGGGGCTGGCGCAGTCGGTGGTGATCGGCGCGGTGAACGAGCTGTCCGGGCCACGCGATGTGGTGGTGTGCGCGGCCGGCTCGATGCCTGGCGATCTGCACAAGCTGTGGCGTACGCGCGATCGCAAGGGCTATCACGTGGAGTACGGCTACTCCTGCATGGGGTACGAGATCGCCGGCGGGCTGGGAGTGAAACTGGCTGTCCTGGATGAGGTCTCGCGCGGGACGGACGCCGATCGCGAGGTCTACGTCCTGGTCGGTGACGGCAGCTACCTGATGATGTCGAGCGAGCTGGTCACGGCCGTGTCCGAGGGGGTGAAACTGATCGTCGTGCTGGTGCAGAACCATGGCTTCGCCTCGATCGGGGCCCTGTCGCAGTCGGTCGGCTCGCAGCGGTTCGGCACGCGCTACCGCTATCGCTCGGCTGCTTCCGGGCAGCTGGACGGCTCGGTGCTGCCGGTCGACCTGGCCGCCAACGCCGCCAGCCTGGGCGCGGACGTGCTGATCGCCACCGACCGGGCCTCGCTCGAGGACGCGCTGCGCACGGCCCAGAAGTCCGAGCGCACCACGCTGATCCACGTCGAGACCGATCCGCTGGTTGGTGCGCCGGACAGTGAGGCCTGGTGGGACGTGCCGGTGGCCGAGGTGTCGGCACTCGATTCCACCCGCTCGGCCCGGGCCGCGTACGAACAGGCCAAGGCCGGGCAGCGACACCACCTGGAGACACCGTGAACTTTCCGCTGAAGGTCGGGGTGATCGGGGCCGGGGCGATGGGTGCCGACCACGTGCGCACCATCACCACCAGCGTTCCGGCCGCCCGCGTGACGGCCGTGTTCGACCCCGACACCGACCGGGCCACCGCAGCCGCGGCTCCGGCCCAGGCCGCGGTGCTGGGTGCGGCCGACGAGCTGATCGCGTCCGACCAGGTTGATGCCGTGCTGATTGCGGCGCCGGACTTCACCCACGCCGCGCTCGCCCTGGCCTGCCTGGGCGCCGGCAAGCCGGTGCTGTGCGAGAAACCGCTGGCCGTGACGGCCGCGGACGCGCTGCGGGTGGTCGAGGCCGAGGTGTCCGGCGGCCGGCGGCTGCTGCAGGTGGGCTTCATGCGCCGCTACGACCCGGGATTCGTCGACCTGCGCCGCACCGTCACCGAGGGCAAGATCGGCGATCTGCGCCTGATCCACGCCGTGCACCGCAACGCTGCGAACGCCACCAACGCCGACGACACCGGCCTGATCACCAACTCGATGGTGCACGAACTCGACGTGATCCCCTGGCTGGCGGCCTCGGAGATCACCGCGATCCGGGTGGAGTCGCCGGTGCAGCAGGGCTTCCGCGACCCCCAGCTGGCCACGATCTGGCTGCGCAACGGGGTGATGGCCAGCGTGGAGGTGTTCGTCAACGCGGGCTACGGCTACGACGTGCGCTGCGAGGCGGTAGGCACCCTGGGCACCGTCTCGCTGGCGGCGGCCTCCCCGGTGTCCTCGCGGATCGCCGGGGTGGAAGGCCGCGTGGTGCGGAGCGATTTCGTGGCCCACTTCGCCGACGCCTACCGGGTGGAGCTCGGCGCCTGGGCGCTGGCGGCCCTGGCCGGTACGGTGACCGGGCCCAGCGCCTGGGACGGCTACCTGGCCCAGGCCGCGGCCGAGGCCGGCGTCGCCTCGCTCACCTCCGGTCAGGTGGTCACGGTCGCGCCAGGGGAGAGACCCAGCCTGTACTGAACGCGTTCTCCAGGGTCTGCGCGGCGTTCAGGCAGAGATCCTCGCGAAAGGCCTGTCCGATCACCTGAACGCCAACGGGCAGGGCGTTGCTGAACCCGGTCGGTGCAGCGCTGTTTCGCCACCAAGGACGAGATGCTGGCGAGCGCGGGCAGGCCCGCGTCTGGCTGGCGTTCGTGGCTCAGGCCGCGGTGTCGCCCGTGCTGGGGGAGGCGGTGCGGGACAGTTACGCGGGCATCGCGGCGCTGTTCGTGCGCCTGGTCCGGGCCGAGGCCGAGAGCACCTTACGGGCCGCCATCAGTGGGTTCTGATCATGCACAGCCGCGGCCACCGATCCAGGCCGTGCTCCGCTTCTCTGCGGCGGACCTGCTGCAACTCTGGGCCGGGGCTCGCGAAGGTCTCGAAGTTCAGCCGGCGGTAGTAGGGCGCGTTCCACGGTACCTGCTCGAACGTGGTGAGCGTGAGCTTCTGCTGCGGGGCCTGGGCGTACACGTGCTCGATCAGCGCTCGCCCGATGCCCTGGCGGGCGGCTCGCGGGTGCACCGTGACCTGCTCGATGTGGAAGAGGCTGTCCACCAGGTCGATCAGCAGGTAGGCCACGGCTTCGCCGTCACGCTCGTACACCCACGTGCGCCCCTGGTAGGCCAGGAGCTCTTCGATGCTGAACGGTTCGTCATCCGCGACCTCCGGCATGCCGATCGTCCGGAACGCCTCACCCGCGGCTCGTTCGATCTGCTGGAGGTTGGTCAGGTCGTCCCGGTGGGCGAGGCGGATCGGCATGGGGTGGATGCTGCCGGAAACATGGGGGCGCACGCATCATCATTCTCGGCCGAGTGGCTTCGGCAAGAGCGAGACGGGGGAGGGCGGCTGGTATGGACCCGCAGGAGCGGTTGATCACCGCGGCCATCGGCGAGATCGAAGCTGTGATCGCCGAACACGACCTTCGCGATTTCACCAGTTTCAAGGTGGACGTGCCCGGGCGCCGGCTCTCCATGTGGTGGAAAGGTCCGCTTCCGGAAATCTTTGCGCCCACCTTGGCGGCGATCGGGTCGCGGGGGATCGAGGTGGTCGTTGCCGAGGCCCGGTACTCAAGCGCGCAGTTGCAGGAACTCGCGGCTGCGTTCTGGGAGACCGAACGCTCCATCCCTGCGCCCTACCGAGCACAGACCGTCGCCTCGGCCACTGACGGCAGCGGGCTGGAGATCGGGGTACTCGAGATCAACGCGGAGGCGGACCGGCTGCGGGCACGGTTCCCCGTCGTCAAGGTCGACGTGACCGGCCGGACCGTGTTCCTCGATCACTCTGATTGATAACAGGCCTTAGCCTATTCTTAGGCAGCATCTGACCTGCGCTTTGCCTACGGTGGGTGGTCGTCAACTCTGGGCTGTCCGGGGTACCCCCGGCTTGACCTGTGATGATCGCTTCCGCCAGGGTGGGCGCCGGAATCGCGGTCGAGCCCAGTCGGTAACCAGTCCGGCATCCGGTCGCCAGGAGCCGTCCCTGTTGCGGGGGCCAACCGAGGCGGGGCAGATCGCCGAGCATGTACGGAGACTCGGTGTCGTCCCTGTTCTCGTTGACCCGTAAACCCATTGCCATCGTGGTCGCGCTGGCCGCCGCGATCAGCGCGGTGCTGTACTTCGTGATCGGCACGCAGGACGCCGGCGCTGCCCAGGCCAAGCCGCAGTCGACCTCGGACGTGGCTGCCGTGGCGGCTGCTGCGAAGAAGAAGGTCAAGCTGCCGCCGGCCAACGCCAAGTTCGACTACCAGCTCGGCGGGGCCTACAAGCCGCCGGCCGGGGTCAAGGTGGTCACCCGCGACAGCACGGCCAAGCCAGCCAAAGGCGCGTACAACATCTGCTACGTCAACGCCTTCCAGGCCCAGCCGGGCGCCGAGTCGTGGTGGAAAAAGAACCACCCCGAGCTGCTGCTGAAGAACAAGAGCGGCAAGTACGTGGTGGACGGCGACTGGGACGAGCTGATCCTGGACATCTCCACCGCGGCCAAGCGCAAGAAGCTCGCCGGGGTGGTGGGCAAGTGGTTCGACGGTTGCGCCAAGAAGGGCTACCAGGCGGTGGAGCCGGACAACCTGGACTCCTACACCCGCTCGCAGAAGCTGCTGAAGAAGTCCGATGCGGTCGCGTTCAGCAAGCTGATCGCGGCCCGGGCGCACAAGGCGGGCCTGGCGATCGGCCAGAAGAACACCATGGAGCTGGGTAAGCAGGGCAAGAAGGCAGGCTTCGACTTCGCAGTGAGCGAGGAGTGCGGCCTGTATGACGAGTGCGGTGATTACACCAAGGTCTACGGCAAGAACGTGATCGTGATCGAGTACACGAAGAAGGCGTTCACCAAGACCTGCAAGGAGTACGGCAGCAAGCTCTCGGTGGTGCGTCGCGACCTGGATGTCACGCCCAAGGGCAGCAAGGGCTACGTGTACCAGGCCTGCTGAGCCGCCTTTGTTTCACCGCCAGTGCGCGTCCGTCCCGGTCTGGGGCGGGCGCGCACTGGCGTTTGGCCGATGGTGTGAAGCACTCGGGAATCGGATATTGGCTACACTCCGCAGCGACCGATCACCTTATGTAG
>NZ_JAJOMB010000002.1 GCF_021129305.1 Kineosporia babensis
TGCTTCTACTGCTTCCAGAGCTGGTGAACCTGGAGGCAGAGCGGATGTGGGATAGGCGATAGAGGCCCTGTCCGGACAGGTTTTGTGGCAGCATGTTCGGCCACGGGCCACCCCCGTTCCTGACGTCGGCGCGTTACCCAGCCGTGGGCGTCTCCCATTTGCCCGGACCTTTCGCCAGATCTGGCGGTCCTTCGTCGTACCCGCGACGCCAAGTCCCCGTCAGCGCCCTTCACTCATCGAGGTACCCCAGTGACCACCACAGACCCCGACCAGCTCACCGTCGTCGCGGACGCCGAGACGCCGGTGTTCGCCCTGCACCGCGGCGGCAAGATCGAGACGGTGGCCCGCAAGCCGCTGCGGGACCGGGCCGACCTGTCACTGGCGTACACCCCCGGGGTGGCCGAGGTCTGCCTGGCGATCGCGGCCGAGCCGGACCTGCTCGACGTGTACACCGGGCGGGGGAACACCGTGGCCGTGGTCTCCGACGGCACCGCGGTGCTCGGCCTGGGCGACATCGGGCCGGGCGGGGCGATGCCGGTGATGGAGGGTAAAGCCATGCTGTTCAAGCACTTCGGTGGGGTGAACGCCGTGCCGATCTGCCTGGACACCACCGACCCGGACGAGATCGTCGACACCGTGGCCCGGCTCGCCCCCACCTTCGGCGGGATCAACCTGGAGGACATCTCGGCGCCGCGCTGCTTCGAGATCGAGGCCCGGCTGCGCGAGCGGCTGGACCTGCCGGTGTTCCACGACGACCAGCACGGCACGGCGGTGGTGGTGCTCGCGGCCATGCGGAACGCGGCGAAGGTCACCCAGCGCGATCTGCAGGGGCTGAAGGTGGTGGTGGCCGGCGCAGGTGCGGCCGGGGTGGCGATCGCGGGGATCCTGCGGGGCGCCGGGATCGCCGACATCGTGGTCTGCGACAGCCGGGGCATCCTGGTGCCGGGGCGGGCGAATCTGAACGGGTACAAGGCGGAACTGGCGGAGCAGACCAACCCCCGCCGGCTCAGCGGCGAACTGGCCAACGCGATGGCCGGCGCGGACGTGTACATCGGTGTGAGCGGCGGTCAGGTTCCCGAGCCGGTGGTGGCTTCGATGGCTCCCGGCGCGTTCATCTTTGCCCTGGCCAACCCCACGCCCGAGGTGCACCCGGAACTGGCGGCGCGGTACGCGGCCGTCGTCGGTACCGGCCGCAGCGACTTCCCCAACCAGATCAACAACGTCCTGGCCTTCCCCGGCATCTTCCGGGGTGCGCTGGACGTGCGGGCCACCGCGATCACCGAGGGGATGAAGCTCGCCGCTGCCGAGGCGATCGCCGCCTGTGTGCAGAACCCCACGCCGGACGAGGTCGTGCCCAGCGTGTTCGACGAGCGGGTTGCGCCCACCGTGGCGGCTGCGGTTGCCCGGGCCGCGCGGGCCGAGGGCGTCGCCCGGGCCTGAGGTGAGCGGCCTGGCCTGCTGGGATGTCCACCGATCGGTCGGTTGTCCACAGGTGGGAAGGACCGGCCCGGGATTGAGAGACAATTGACCGGCGAGCGGTTGCGCCTGAGCAGTCGGGCGCGGAAGAGTTCGCTCCACACGTCGGCTCACCCCTTGTGAAGGCTCATGGACGAGAATCGACCGGTCGCATCCGGGGCACCGCGCGAAGACTCCTTCGACACGGCGGTGCGTGGCTTCAACCGCCAGCAGGTCATGGAGTACATGACCCGCACGCACGAGTTGCTCACCACGCTCGAGCGTCAGCTCGCCGTGGCCCGGGCCGAGGCGCAGCGCGCCCGGGCCGGGGTGGACGCGGCCTCGGCCGAGTCCGAGCGGCTGCGCAAAGAGGTCGAGGAACTGCGCGCGGTACCCAAACCGGTGCCGGTGCACACCGAGGTCAGCGACCGGATGGCGCAGATCCTGCGGCTGGCCACGGAAGAGGCCGAGCAGGAGCGCGACCGGGCCCGGGGCGACATCACCCGGGTGCAGCAGGAGACCCAGGCCGAGTGCGAGCGCCTGCTCACCCAGGCCCGGGCCGATTCCGAGCGCGAGCTGGAGCAGGCTCGCGCCACCGCCCGGCAGGAGCTCGCCGAGGCCCGGCAGACCGCCACCCGGGAACTGACCGAGGCCCGGGCGACCGCCGAGGCCGAGCTGAACCGGGCCCGGGCCGAGTCCGAGATCACCGTCACCTCGGCCCGCACCGAGGCCGACCAGCTGCGGCTGGACTCGGTGCGTCACGCCGAGCACCTGATCGAGGATGCGCAGCGCCGGTCCGGGGCGGTCAACAACCTGGCCGCGCAGCGGCTGGACGCGCTCACCTCCACGCACTCCGAGGCGTTGTCCCGGCTCACCCAGATCCGCGACGTGCTGGGTCAGTTGCTCGGCGCCGACGCGGCGGCGGGCTCGCTCAGCGCGGCGGTCGAGGCGGCGATGAACGACCGGGGCGAGGCACACGGCGAAGCGGTCGAGGGCGAGATCTACGAAGAGGCCCTGCCGCAGGACGTGCACGAGGTGATCGACGTGCGCGAGGAGGACAGCTACGGCCCGCTGGACCGGCGCAGTTCGCACAGCGCGCTGGACGACGACCTGCACATCGACCCGCGCGACCCGCTGGGCACCGGCCAGATGCCGGTGATCCGGCCCGAGGTGGAGATCGATCTGCGCGACGGCCACCAGCCGGGCGTGAGGGTGGTCACCGGATCTGCCCAGGCACCCAACGGCACAACTCGTTAACGTCGGTTCCATGCTGGCTGCGTTCACCACCCGGACCGATGCCGAGGACCCGCTCTCTGCCCTGGAGGTGGGTGAGCGGCCCGCGCCCGAAGTGCCCGAGGGCTGGGCCCGGGTCCGGGTGAAGGCAGCCAGCCTGAACCATCACGACCTGTGGAGCCTGCGCGGGGTCGGCCTGCCGGACGAGCGGCTGCCGATGATCCTGGGCTGCGACGCGGCCGGGCTGGACGAGGACGGCAACGAGGTCATCGTGCACGCGGTGATCGGCGACCCGGCCTGGAAGGGCGACGAGACCCTCGACCCGAAGCGCAGTCTGCTCTCCGAGCGCTACCAGGGCACGCTGGCCGACGAGGTGGTCGTACCCCGGCACAACCTCGTACCTAAGCCGGCCGGGCTCTCCTGGGAAGAAGCAGCCTGCCTCCCCACCGCCTGGCTGACTGCCTACCGGATGCTCTTCACCCAGGGGCAGGTGGTTCCCGGCCAGACGATTCTGGTTCAGGGGGCCGGCGGGGGAGTGGCTACCGCGCTGATCGCGCTGGGTAAGGCGGCGGGAGTGCGGGTTTGGGCGACGAGCCGGCGCGAGAGCAAACGGACGCGGGCGCTCGAGTTGGGTGCCGATCAGGCCTTCGAGAGCGGGGCCCGGTTGCCCGAGCGGGTGGACGCGGTGATGGAGACCGTCGGCGCGGCCACCTGGAGCCACTCGGTGAAGTCGCTCAAGCCGGGCGGGGCGATCGTGATCTGCGGGGCCACCAGCGGTGCGGCGCCGAAGAACGCCGAGCTCAACCGGATCTTCTTCCTGCAGTTGCGGGTGCTCGGCTCGACCATGGGCACCCGCGAGGAACTGGGCCGGCTGGCCGGCTTCCTGCAGACCAGTGGGGTGCGCCCGCAGATCGACTCGGTGCTGCCGCTGGAGCGGGCCCGGGAGGGCTTCGAGAAGATGGCGGGGGGAGACCTGGTCGGCAAGGTCGTGTTCACGCGCTGAAGAACTTTGATTTGAGACGCTTGTGCTTTGCTCGAGTGTCGTCTCACCGATCCATCGGTGAGACGACACTAGAAGTCGCTTCAGCCAAACGTCTCAAATTGTTTGTAGCAGTTGGATTTTCCTAGGGCCTCTGAACGCCCAGCCACTCGTACCAGCCGTTGTGCAGCACCAGCCAGGCGATCAGGCCGTACCCGGCCTGCCGGGGATGCTCCCCATCGCCCGCGGCCAGGTCGGTGAGCCAGTCCTCATGCGCGTAGAGCGGGTCGAAGCAGTCCACGAAGGGCACCCCGCGACGACGGCAGACATCGCCGAAAGTGGCTGAGAGCTCTTCGATTCGGTGGTTCAGGTCGTTGTCGGCCGAGGGCGGCGGACCGACCACGAAGGCGGGCAGCCGCCGGGCGTGGGCGTCGTCGAGCATGTTGGCCAGGTTCAGCCGGGAGCGCGGGATCGACAGCCCGGCCTCGATATCGGCCCGGCCCAGCCCGATCACGAGACGATTCTCACTCGGGCCCTCGCCGTAACGCCGACTCGACTCCTCCCACCAGCGGGCGCCCAGATCGGCGGTGTTCTCGCCGGGAACGCCGAGAGTGTAGACGGAGAGCGCCATCTCGTCCTGAGGCGTGCGGGCCGCGACCCGCCCCACCCAGCCCAGTGCCTTGGGATCGCCCACCCCGCAGGCCAGCGCGTCGCCGACCACGCAGATCCGGACCTGGGGCGCGCCTTCCCCGGCGTGCGCGCGTGAACGGCTCACTGGTCCTCGTCGTCATCGTCGTCGAGCCGGGCCAGCCAGGTGGCCAGCCGCTCGACCGGGGTCTCGAAATCCGGGTTGAGGTCGACGAAATGCTTCAGCTGCTCGGCCAGCCAGGCGAAGGTCACCTCTTCGTCCCCGCGGCGTTGCTCGAGCTCCTCGATCCCTCGGTCGGTGAAGTACATGGTCCGTATTCTGTCCGACTTCATCCGCAGGTGGGTGTGCAACACCCGATAACGGCCTCGCACCCTTGCCGGATGCGAGGCCGTTGACCGGTTCTTACTGCGGGATCAGCGGTTGAACGCCTGAGCGATCAGCGCCGCCTGCTCCGCCTGGTGCTTCTTGGCCGAGCCGGTGGCCGGGGAAGCCGAGGCCGGGCGGGAGATCCGCAGCAGCGGACGCCCACCCAGATCCTGCGGAAGGCTCAGCGCGATCGACGGCCACGGGCCCTGGTTGGCGGGCTCGTCCTGCACCCAGACCAGCTGCGCGTCCCGGTACGGGCTGATCGCCTCGAGCACCCCGTCGGTGTCGAGCGGGTAGAGCTGCTCGAGCCGGACGATCGCGGTGCTGCTGTCGTTGCGCTTGTTCCGCTCCGCCACCAGGTCGTGGTAGATCTTCCCGCTGCACAGCAGCACCCGGTCGACCTGGCCGAGCTGCGCCGAGTCGCCGATCACCGGGCGGAACTCACCGGTGGTGAACTCCTCGATCGGCGAGACCGCGGCCTTCAGCCGCAGCATCGACTTCGGCGTGAACACCACCAGCGGCTTGCGCGGGCGGGCGTAGGCCTGCCGGCGCAGCAGGTGGAAGTAGCTGGCCGGGGTGGAGGGCTGGGCCACGAACATGTTGTTCTCGGCGCACATCTGCAGGTAGCGCTCGATCCGGGCGCTGGAGTGGTCCGGTCCCTGGCCCTCGTAGCCGTGCGGCAGCAGCAGGGTCACCGACGAGCGCTGACCCCACTTCTGCTCGGACGAGGAGATGAACTCGTCCACGATGGTCTGGGCGCCGTTGGCGAAGTCACCGAACTGCGCCTCCCACAGCACCAGAGCGTCCGGCCGCTCGACCGAGTAGCCGTACTCGAAGCCCATCGCCGCGAACTCGGACAGCAGCGAGTCGTAGATCCAGAACTTGGCCTGGTCGTCGCTGAGGTTCAGCAGCGGCGTCCACTCCTCGGCGGTGACCTTGTCGGTCAGCACGGCGTGGCGCTGGGTGAAGGTGCCGCGCCGGGTGTCCTGACCGGTGAAGCGGACGTTGGTGCCGTCCATCAGGATCGAGCCGAGCGCCAGCATCTCGCCGAACGCCCAGTCCACCCCGCCCTCGGAGGCCATCGCGGCCCGGCGCTCCAGCAGGGTCTGCAGCTTGGGGTGCACCGAGAAGCCGGACGGCGGCGAGACGTACGCGTCACCGATCCGCTTGAGCACCTCGGCCGGGACCGCACTGGAGTACGAGCCGGCCAGGTCGCTGTCCTGCTGCTGGGCCAGCGGCAGGTCCAGGCCGGCGGTGACGTCGCGGTTGACCGTGGGCGGGTGGTTCACCGTGTCCCGGGTCTCGGCGAAGACCCGCTCCAGCTGCTGCTGGTAGTCGCGCAGCGCCTGCTCGGCCTCTTCCACGGTGATGTCGCCGCGGCCGATCAGGCCCTCGGTGTACAGCTTGCGCACACTGCGCTTGGCCTCGATCAGGTTGTACATCAGCGGCTGGGTCATCGAGGGGTCGTCGCCCTCGTTGTGCCCGCGCCGGCGGTAGCAGACCATGTCGATGACGACGTCCTTGTCGAACGCCATCCGGAACTCGAAGGCCAGCTTGGCCACCCGGACGCAGGCCTCCGGGTCGTCGCCGTTCACGTGGAAGATCGGCGCCTGGATCATCCGCGCGGCGTCGGTGCAGTACACCGACGAGCGCGAGGAACTGGGCGCCGTGGTGAAACCGACCTGGTTGTTGATCACCACGTGCACCGTCCCGCCGGTGCGGTAACCGCGCAGCTGGGAGAGGTTCAGCGTCTCGGTGACCACGCCCTGGCCGGCGAACGCGGCGTCGCCGTGCAGCAGCACCGGCAGCACCGAGAAGACCTCGCCCTGCCGGTTCAGCCGGTCCTGCTTGGCCCGGGCCACACCCTCCAGCACCGGGTTGACCGCCTCCAGATGGGAGGGGTTGGCGGCCAGGTAGACCTTGGTCTGCTCACCGGTCTCGGCGGTGTAGTGCCCCTCGGTACCGAGGTGGTACTTCACGTCGCCGGAACCCTGGACGCTGCGCGGGTCCTGCTGGCCCTCGAACTCGCGGAAGATCTGGCCGTAGCTCTTGCCCGCGATGTTGGCCAGCACGTTCAGCCGGCCGCGGTGCGGCATGCCGATGCAGACCTCGTCCAGCTCGGCCCGGGCGGCGTTGGTCAGCACCTCGTCGAGCAGCGCGATGACCGACTCGCCGCCCTCGAGGCTGAACCGCTTCTGGCCGACGAACTTGGTCTGCAGGAAGGTCTCGAACGCCTCGGCCGCGTTCAGCCGGCCCAGGATCCGCAGCTGCTCCTCGCGGCTGGGCTTGGCGTACGGGCGCTCCAGCCGGGCCTGCAGCCAGCGCCGCTGCTCCGGGTCCTGGATGTGCATGTACTCGATACCGACGGTGCGGCAGTAGGTGTCGCGCAGCACGCCGAGGATGTGCCGCAGCTTGGCCACCGGCTTGCCGCCGAACCCACCGGTCGGGAACTCGCGCTCCAGGTCCCACAGGGTCAGGCCGTGGGTGGTGATGTCCAGGTCGGGGTGCCGGCGCTGCTTGTACTCCAGCGGGTCGGTGTCGGCCATCAGGTGGCCGCGCACCCGGTAGGAGTGGATCAGCTCCTGCACCCGGGCGGTCTTGTTGATCTGGTCGTCGTGCGAGACCGAGATGTCACGGACCCAGCGCACCGGCTCGTAGGGCAGCCGCAGCGAACGGAAGATCCGGTCGTAGAAGCCGTCCTCGCCGAGCAGCTTGCTGTGCACGATCCGCAGGAACTCACCGGAACCGGCGCCCTGGATGATCCGGTGGTCGTAGGTGGAGGTCAGCGTCATCATCTTGCTGACCGCCAGCCGGGCGATGGTCTCTTCCGAGGCACCCTGGTACTCGGCCGGGTAGTCCATCGCGCCGACGCCGATGATCGTGCCCTGCCCCTTCATCAGCCGCGGCACGGAGTGCACGGTGCCGATGGTGCCGGGGTTGGTCAGGCTCAGCGTGGTGCCCGCGAAGTCGTCGGCGCCGAGCTTGCCGTTGCGGGCGCGGCGGACCACGTCCTCGTAGGCGGCCCAGAACTCGGCGAAGTCCATGCCGTCGCAGTGCCGGATGTTCGGCACCAGGAGCTGCCGGCTGCCGTCCGGCTTGGGCATGTCGATCGCGATGCCCAGGTTGATGTGGGCCGGCTGGACGATCGCCGGCTTGCCGTCCTCCTCGGTGTACGAGGTGTTCATCGACGGCATCAGCTCGAGCGCCTCGACCAGCGCGAAGCCGATCAGGTGGGTGAACGACACCTTCCCGCCGCGGGAGCGGACCAGGTGGTTGTTGATCACGATCCGGTTGTCGATCAGCAGCTTGGCCGGGACCGCCCGCACGCTGGTCGCGGTGGGCACCTCCAGGCTGGCTTCCATGTTGGTGACGACCCGGGCGGCCGGGCCCTTCAACCGGGTGACCTGCGGCTCGTCGGTGCCGGCCTTGGCCGGGGCGCTGCTGGCGGGCTCACGCGGGGTGCGGGCGGCCGGCAGCGTCGAGGGCTGTGGCTTGGCCGGCGCGGGAGCCGTGGGCTTCGGGGCGGGAGTCGGCTGCGCCTCCTGAACCTTGCTCGCCTCCGGCCGGGCCGCGGCTGCGGGCTTCGGGGTGGAGTCGGGCTGGGTTGCAGGCTTCGGTGGCTGCAGTGCGGCAGTCGCGACCGGGCGGCTGGTGGCCGCTCCGTTCGGGCCCGACGCGGGGATGGTGTCCGAGGGATCCGAGTTCGAGTCGTCAGACGGGCGAGAACTGGTCCGCAGGTGCGGGGTCTCGGCCGGCTGGTAGTCCGCGAAGAACTCCCACCAGGCGGGGTCAACGGAGGACTTGTCTGACAGATACTGCTGGTACAGCTCGTCGACCAGCCACTCGTTCGGTCCGAACTCGGTCACCACAGGCTCGGAGGACACGGCGAGAATCGCCTTCTTTCAGTGCGGGGCTGAAGGGTACGTCAACCCTAACCCGATCGAGTGGGGCCGCGAGGTATTAGCAGTCCCACTCGGCGCCGCCGCGAGGTGGTCTGCACCACGACACCCGTCCGGCAGCCGTCCTGACCTGCCTTAGAATGTTCTGACCATGCCTTCACGAAGGTGCCGGCCTCTGGCCGGCTTACCCCAGTCCCGACCGCGCCCGCTGCGCGCGGCATCCACCTGTGGCCCGCACCCGGCGCCGCCCGGATCGTGCCGTTCCGGCCCGTTCCCGGTCGTTCGCCCCGGCCGTGCGCCCGCCGTCCCCGGCCGTCCGGATCACCGGAACGCCGTAGAGCTGGGCGGCGTCGCAGTCCTATGACCGAATGGATACTCCTCGGCCTCGGCGTGCTCCTCACGCTGGGGACGGCGATCTTCGTCGCGGCCGAGTTCTCCCTGGTCGCGCTCGACCGCTCGACGGTGGAGCGGGCGATCGAGTCCGGCGACAAGCGGGCCCCCTCGGTCCTGGCCGCGATCCGCAGCCTCTCCACCCAACTGTCCGGCGCCCAGGTCGGCATCACCATCACCACGCTGCTGGTCGGCTACCTGGTCCGGCCCTCCCTGGCCTCGCTGCTGGAGGGCCCGGCCGCCGCGCTCGGCCTGGAGGGCGCCGCGATCGACTCGGTCACCGTGGCCCTGGCGCTGATCGCCGCCACCGCGTTCTCGATGGTGGTCGGCGAGCTGATCCCGAAGAACCTGGCGATCTCGGTGCCGCTGGCCACCGCCCGCGTGGTGGCCGGGCCGCAGCGGGTCTTCACCACCGTCACCCGGCCGCTGATCACCCTGCTCAACGGCTCGGCGAACCGGCTGCTGCGCGCGGTCGGGGTGGAGCCGCAGGAAGAACTGTCGGCCGGGCGCTCCCCGGAGGAACTGGCCGCGCTGGTGCGGCACTCGGCCGAGGTGGGCACCCTCGACCAGCAGACCGCCACGCTGCTGACCAGGTCGCTCGGCTTCTCCAGCCGGTCCGCGGCCGACGTGATGACGCCGCGGGTGCGGATGCTCGTGCTGCAGCGCGAGGAGCCGGCCGCCGCGGTGATCACCCTGGCCCGGCGCAGCGGGCACTCGCGGTTCCCGGTGGTCGACGGGGACCTGGACGACGTGGTCGGGGTGGTGCACCTGAAGAGTGCAGTCGCCGTGCCGATCGAGCGCCGCGAAGAGGTGCCGGTGGCGGCGATCATGTCCGAGGCCCTGCGGGTGCCGGAGACCATGCGCCTGGATCCGCTGCTGGTCGAGCTGCGGGCCCTGGGCCTGCAACTGGCCGTGGTGGTGGACGAGTACGGCGGTACCGCCGGGGTGGTCACGCTCGAGGACGTGGTCGAGGAACTGGTCGGGGACGTCTCCGACGAGCACGACCGCTCACGTCCGGGCATCGTGCGCCGGCGTGACGGCGGCTGGCTGGTCCCAGGGCTGATGCGGCCCGACGAGGTGCGCGAGCGCACCGGTGTCGAGGTGCCCGACGGCAACGCCTACGAGACGCTCGGCGGTTTCGTGATGGCCGGTCTGGGCCGGATTCCCGTGGTCGGCGACGAGGTCCCGGTCGAGGGCGCCCGGGTGCGGGTCGAGCGGATGGACGGCCGAAGGGTCGATCGGGTCCGGCTGATCCTGCCCGAAGGGGCAAACCCGGTGCGCGGTCAGGAGACCCGCACCGTCAAGGAGGTCGTGGCGGCCGGTCCGGCAGCCGAGACCACTCGTTCGGTCGACCTCGGCCGGACCCAGACCACGAGCGCCGGGAGGTAACGGTGACCAATCTGCTCATCGCCGCCCTGCTGCTGGCGCTCAACGCGTTCTTCGTCGGGGCCGAGTTCGCCGTGATCTCGGCCCGGCGCAGCCAGATCGAGCCGCTGGCCGACGCCGGCAGCCGGGCCGCCAAGACCGCGATGCGGGCGATGGAACAGGTGTCGCTGATGCTGGCCTGCTGCCAGCTCGGCATCACCATCGCCTCGCTCGGCCTGGGTCTGGTCGCCGAGCCGGCGATCGCCCACCTGATCGAGGTCCCGGCCGAGGCGGTCCACCTGCCCGAGGGCCTGATCCACCCGCTGGCCTTCACCATCGCCCTGGCCATCGTCAGCTACCTGCACGTGGTGCTGGGCGAGATGGTGCCCAAGAACCTGGCCCTGGCCGGCCCGGACCGGGTGGTCCTGGTGCTGGCCCCGCCGCTGATGGCGGTGGCCCGGGCCGTCTCGCCGGTGATCCGGGTGCTGAACTGGGTGGCCAACCACGCCGTCCGGCTGCTCCGGGTCGAGCCGAAGGACGAGGTGGCGGCCGCCTTCACCGCCGACGAGGTGGCCTCGATCGTCTCCGAGTCCACCCGCGAGGGCCTGCTCGACGACCACGGGCTGCTGACCGGGGCCCTGGAGTTCAGCGAGCTGTCCGCGGGCGACCTGATGATCCCGCTGAGCCGGCTGGTCACGGTGCCGGTGGGCAGCACGCCGGCCGAGGTCGAGCAGCTGGTCACCCGCACCGGGTTCAGCCGGTTCCCGGTGGTGCGCCCCGATGCCTCGCCGGGCCCGCTCGAGGACGGCCTGGCACCGCTCGAGGTGGTCGGCTACCTGCACCTGAAGGACCTGCTCTACGCGGACGACGAACGCCACCGGCAGCCGATCCCGGAGAAGCGGGTGCGCTCGCTGGTCGCGGTCAGCTCCCAGGACGAGGTGGAGGAGGCCCTGGCGACGATGCAGCGCGCGGGCAGCCACCTGGCCCGGGTGGTCGACCACGAGGGGCACACCCTCGGCGTCCTGTTTCTTGAGGACGTCCTCGAGGAGCTGGTCGGTGAGGTCCGGGACGCGACGCGGCGGGATCAGGAACGGACGAGCGCGCGGGCCTGAGGTGTCCGCGATCTGTCTGCGGGAAGCAGGTTTCGATCACGGAAACGCGGGATCTGACCGCCGTTGCCACGAACCCATGTCGATGAGTTCCGTGTCACATCAAGATTTTTACGAAGAGTCACGGGCGCTGACGTTTCCGTGCTGGGCGTCACAGAATCAATAACAGTCCGTTGAGGTACTCATACGCCAAGTGCGGGATATCGGACGTCGACCGAACGGGTTAAGCGCAACCGCGCGTCCCGACTTGATTTACCCACCCCGCGGGCCTTTATAGTTCCGTGACTCATCACCCAGAGTGCGGTAGGTAGGAACCCCCTCCACCTCCCTTCAGCCCTCCAGGAGGATCAAAGGTGCCGTCGCATCGCGCCGACACAGCAACGCCCGCGTTACGTCCCCGGACGAATCGTGGTTCGCGGTCCGCAGGATCGCAGCGTCGCTCAGGAACGGGTAACCAGCGCCCGAGCACAGCTCGTCGCCCCCTCAGCAAGCCCACGCGTTCGCTGAGCGCCCCGCAGGTCGGCATCGCCGGTGCCCTCGGGATCGCCACGATCGCAGCCCCGATCAGCGGCGCCATGGCCGACCCGATGCCCAAGGCTCAGGTCAACCAGATCGCCAGCACGGTCGCCGCGGTCTCCACGGTGTCCTTCCCCAACTCGGCCACCGCGGCCGGCATCGGGGTCGAGAACCTGGCCGTCGTGCCGGTCGAGGCAACTGTTCAGGCCGATACGCCGAGCCTGCTCGCCGCCCCGAAGACGATCATCGTCAGCCGGGCCTCACGCGACGGCCAGCGTTCGGTGCTCCCGGGCTGCACCGGGATCCCGACCACCACGGGCGCCAGCAACGGGCAGCTGCCCGACAGTTCGCTGTGCACCCTGTGGGACTCCGGCCACCGCCTCCGGGCCGACGCCGCGGTGTCCCTGTCCAAGCTGAACATCGCGTACAAGCAGCAGTTCGGCAGCAACCTGTCGCTGACCGACTCCTACCGCACGCTCAGCGAGCAGTACTCGGTGAAGGCCCGCAAGCCCACGCTGGCGGCGACTCCCGGTACCAGCGAGCACGGCTGGGGTCTGGCCGTCGACCTGGGCGACGGCGTCCAGACCGGCGCCGGGTCGAAGTTCCAGTGGCTGGTGGACAACGCCGGCGCCTACGGCTGGGAGAACCCGGACTGGGCCAAGGCCGGTGGCGGCGGCCCGTACGAGCCCTGGCACTGGGAGTTCGCCGCAGGTCAGTGATCTGCTTTTTGATGCTTGAGCACGAGCCGGCCTGGTTGAAGGGCCGGCTTTCGTGCTTTGGGCCCTTGCCAGTTCTTCTCGGCTCTCGACTGCCGCTGTGAACGGGGACCCGCGGCCAACGATTCGGCGGTTCCGGCAGCGGCGGGGGTCTCGCGCGGTCCGGCAGTTCTCCTCCCTGGTCGTGGTGGAGAGTGAAACCACGACGGGGCTGCTGGGCGCTGCGGAATGACCGGTCCCGGCACGGCTGAATCATCGGCCGCGGGTGGCACTGTGCATTTGTCGATGCGTTGTGCTCGCTGGTCGGGCTGGTTAGTGCTGGTTTCGGGGGCTGAATCCGCCACTTCATGACGGTTGCTCTGGCGCGGCCCGCTTCAGGGGCGGGCCGTCCGGCCTCGAGTCCGGGCCTTCAGGTGGCCCGGGCATTGCTGCCTGTGGTGCTTGGTACTGCATCTGTTCTGAGTGCTTGCGGTGCCGCACGACTCCCGTGCACTGCACGGACTCCCGTGCTCGGCCCCGCCGGAGTGGGAACTTTCGGTTCGGGTCAATGGACCCTCATCGCTCGCCCCGGAGAGTTCCGCGGTCTACGCCGGCTTCATGACGCCGACCTCGGTAGGTGATTCAAATTTTCAGTTGTCACGATGGTGCCTGCCGCTTCTCGGCCCTGGTGCGGCCCTGAACAACATGGGCTCGACTCGGCTGCCGGGAGGTGGCTGAGGTACTGCGGGTGGTTCCGGGAGTTGCTGTGGTTCTGGGTGCTGCTGATCTTGCTGCGGAGGAACTGATGCTGAATCGGGCTGATTCAGCTGGCTTCGCGAAGCTGCGCGCTCTTGCGGGCCTCGCGACGCTCCTTGCGCTCGGCCAGGTACATCGCCTCGCGGTCTTCCTCGGTCAGGCCGCCCCACACGCCGTACGGCTCGCGGACCGAAAGACCGTGCTCACGGCACTGCTGCATCACCGGGCAGCCGGCGCACACGGCGACCGCCGCGGCATCGCGCTTGTGACGGGCCGGGCCACGCTCGCCCTCGGGGTGGAAGAAGAGCTGGGGGTCCGCCTCGCGGCACGCACCCTGGTACTGCCACTCCCAGACGTCGGCGACGGGAACGGGGAGTCGGGAAAGCTCGGCCATGGTGTCCTCCGCAGGAGTGCTGTGATCAGCCCCTCGGCTGATCGGGTGCTTAGACCTTACTAACCGAGTCAGTCATTGTTCAAGCCCTTCGCTCCGAAACTTGTTCACGAGTACTTCAAGGCTGGCCGCGCCCGTTTGAAGCGCTTTGTCCACCGCCTCGAAGTACTGGGTTGTTCAAGTACCCGCCAAGATCGCGTCAGCAATGCTTTGACCTGCGCTTTCGTAGCAGTCGCAGAGGTTGTTCAGCGGCCGCGTACCGGCTGGTTCACCGACTTGGCCGGGTTGTTCACCGAGGCAGGATCGGTGCAACGCTTCGGCCGAGTCGGGCGGGGCGGCCGTGATCGCGAAGCGATTCACCCGCGTGTCGAGCCCTGAAACGCTTCATCACGCCGCTTGGACGACCCGCTGAAGCGATTCGCTATGGGGCAATCGGTGCAGGAGCGAGGAATTCGGTCAGCCGGGCCAGGGTGCTGGGCTCGCGCAGGATGCTGCCGTGCGAAGCGCCTTCCAGGACGAGCAGCTCGGAGCTGGGCAGAAGCGTGCGGGCGTGCTCGGCGGAGCGAACCCGTTCACGGTCCAGTGAGCCCACGATCATCAGGGTGGGCAGGAGCAGCCGCTGAAGCGTTTCGTCGTCCACCCCGGGATCTTGTTCCGAGCGGGTCATGTAGGCGGCCAGCGCCTTGGGGTCGTTCGCCTTGAACGCATGGATGGTGGGCTTGTCCAGCGTCTGCCCGGTCCAGTCCTGCCAGCCCTGAAGGAAGCCCTCCATCCCGCCGGCCTGCAGCGCCGCGATGCAGTCGGGGAAGAAGACGCGGTCGAACGCGCCCTTGGCCGTGCCCTGGGCTCCGGCGATGCTGACGAAGCGATTCAGCCGGGAAGGATGCGCCGCGGCGAGCGAGAAACCGATCCGGCCGCCGAGCGAGTAGCCGACGTAGTCGCTGATGTCGGTGCCGGTCTGGTCCAGCACCGCGATCAGGTCGGCCACGAACGCTTCCATGCGGTAGGCGCTCTCGAGGTGCGGTGCTTCGCTGCGTCCGTGCCCCCTGAGGTCGACCGTGATCACGTTGTGCGTCTTGGTGAGCTCGCGCACGTAGCCGAATCCTCGCCAGATGGCCTGGGAGAGGGCGGTGCCATGAGTCAAGAGGACGGTCGGCCCGCCGTTGGGCTCGTCGGCTGGGGAGTCGAGGTCGCGGGGGAAGGTGCGGTACGCGATGCGCGTGCCGTCGACCGGGCTGATCACGGTGTCCACGTTCTGACGTTACTGGGAGGCCCGGGGTGGTCGGGGGCGTCGGGGGATGGTCGGGGATCGCTGCCGTGCGGGGTGGCTTGTTCGGTGCGCTCGTACGGGGTAGGCCGTGAGGAGACGGGCAGGGACGGGGACGGGCTGAGGTAGGGACAAGTTGTGGGGCACGTTGCGGGGAAGGGCTGGCACGGGAACTAGGGCGCTGGCCACGAACCTTGGCCGGGCCCGTCCTTGCCGCGGTCGTCACACGTCTCGGGAACCCGGCGAACTTTGGTGGACGCCGCATGAGCTGTGCTGGATGGGCTGTGGGGACGGGCTGAGGCGGGGACAAGTTGTGCAGGGATGGGCTGTGCGGGGGAGGAAGAAGGCGGGATGACTCGAGGAGGATGAGGTCGGGGCGAGCGCCGGAAAAGCCGTGGCGGGTAGGGAGCAGTACGGGCAGGAACCGGGAGAGCAATCGTTCCTGCCCAGGACAAGTGATCGCACCTGTCTGGCCGGCCGCCCCATGCCTCGGTTGGTCGACCGGTCTGTCGTGCGGGTCACCAGTCCTGGTTTCGGGGCTGTCGACTGTTCATGTTTGGGTGACCGAGCACGGGCGCGTGCGGGGGAGAACCCGCGACTGTTGCCGGGTTGCCGGGTTGCCGGGTTGCCGGGGGCATGTTGAGTCGGCGGACTTGGCTGCTGGTTGGCGCTGGAACTGTCGAGCGGAGCTGGATCGGTGCGCGCGTCGTCCTCACCGTCTGAGTGCCCGTTTTGGGCAAGGCGCCTGATGCTTGCCTGGCCGCCTGGTTTAGTGACGAGGGATTTCGGGGGAGTCGGAGTCCAGGGGTACGGCGTTGCCGCGAATCAGGCCTAGTTCTGCGGATTCTCGGGTGAGGACGGTGTTCAGGGCCCATTCAGTGGCGGTGCGCAGGCGGTTGCCCGGCATTGAGAGCAGGTGGTACCCGCGGGTGACGGCCTTGGCCGGAAGGCCGGAAAGCGGTATCTGGAGCGGGTTTGCGGCGGCCTGGGTGCCCCCGAGGTCTACGACGAAGCCGAGGTCGTGGTGCTTGTAGGCCTTGCGCTGGTTTCGGCCGAAGGAGGCAGCGACGTTGTCGGCGGCGCGTTTACCTTGGCGGGTGGCGTGCTGCGCGGTCATGGCGGTGACCTCGCCCGGGCGGGTGAGGTCGGGAACAGCGGCGACGTCGCCGCAGGCGAAGACCTCGGGATGGCCTGGCACGGTGAGGTATTCGTCTACGACCAGGCGTCCCTTCTGCAGTGGCAGGCCGAGGCCGGCGACGAGAGGGTCTGGGCGTACGCCGACACACCAGATCAGGCTGCGGGTGGGGACGAACTCGCCATTGGTGAGGTTAACTCCTTCGGCGGTGGCCTCTTTCACCGAGATGCCCATGAGAACCTCGACCCCGCGCCGTCGCAGCACTCGGTCGGAGGACTCGGACAGACGTTGGTCCAGGGTGGGCAGCACGCGCTCGGCCGTGTCGAGCAGTAGCCAACGGGCCTTCTGGTCGGCCAGACGGGGCCGGTCGGCCAGGAGTGTGTCGGTGATCAGCGGGCCTTGCGCGGCCACCTCGGTGCCGGTGTAGCCCGCGCCGACCACGACGAAGGTGAGGCGCTGGTCGCGCTCGGCCTGGTCTTCGGTGGTGTCGGCGAGAGCGACCTGGCGGGTGATGTGGTCGCGCAGGTAGACGGCCTCGGGGATGCCCCGGAAGCCGTGGGCGTATTCGTCTACCCCCGGCACCGGCAGCAGCTTGTTCACGCTGCCGGCGGCCAGGATCAGACGGTCGTAACCGAGCTCGCCGGAACGATTCTCGGCGTCGACGTAGCGCAGGGAGCGGGATTGCAGATCGACGTGCTCCACGGACCCCAGGACCAGTCGCACCTGGGGCAGGGCGTGGGCCAGCGAGACCGCGATCCGGCGCGGATCGAGGCTTCCGGCCGCGACCTCGGGCAGCAGGGGCAGGTAGAGGAAGTAGTTGGTCGGGTTGATCAGCACGATCTCGGCCGAGTCGCGCGCGAGTCGGCTCAGGCGGCGGGCGGCTTCGAACCCGGCGAAGCCGGCCCCGACGACGATGATTCTGGCGCGCCGGCGCTGGGCGAAAGCAGCATCAGTGACCATGCGACGACCTTAGGTGACATATCGGACCAGCGCCCATGGTCGCCCCCTACCGGGAGCCCGTGGGGGCGGAGGACTCCAGGGCCAGCAAAGCCTGCTTGGCCACGGTGCCGCCGACGTACTGCCCCATGCTCCCGTCGCTACGTACGACTCGATGGCACGGCACCACGACCGGCAGCGGGTTGCGGGCGCAGGCGGTGCCGACCGCCCGCACCGCCCGGGGACTGCCTGCCGCAGCCGCGACGGCGGCGTAGCTGGCGGTGCTGCCGTAGGCGATGTTCTGCAGGTGAGCCAGCACGGCATGGCGAAAACCGCTGGCCAGGCGCAGATCCAGGGGAAGCTCGAAGTGCAGCCGGTCGCCGTGCAGGTACTCGTCGATCTGGTGGGCAGCCTGGTCGAGACGGTCGGGGGCGTGCAGGATGCGCGGGCCGATGCGCGCGGCCAGGGCGGCCAGCACCTGCTCGTGGCCTTCGACCGCGTACGCCACCCGGACCAGACCGAGCGGGGTGGCGGCGAGCAGCAGGGCGCCGAGTTCGGTGTCGATCGTGCGGTAGGCCACGTCGAGCAGGCCGCGCTCACCGGCGGCCTGGGCCAGCCGGGCCCTAAGTCGGGCCTGGTGCTCGGCGCCGGAATGCTCGTTCGCGGTTGCTGCGCCGGAGTCGAGCAGATCGGTGAGGGCCTGCTCGACCGCGCTGAGCTCGGACGATGTCGGAGACGAGGAACCGGTGTGGTCGGGCATGACGGCGGCTTCTGCTTCCTGCGCATACTGCTGGGTCAGCCGGGGAAAGAGGGCAAGGATCTCGGGGGACGGTGGCCTAGGGGTCGGGATCATGACGTCTCCTGCTGCTGAAGGATGATGCGGAGTGAGGCGATGCCGTCGGACGCGGCGCGGCGGGCAGCCACGACCGAGCAACCGAGAACGGCCGCCACTTCGGTGTAGGGGAGCCCGGCCACGTGGTGGTAGGCGACGGCCTGGCGTTGTCGAAGGGGCAGGGCAAGTACGGCCGGCCAGGGATCCAGTGCGTTGTCCTGATGTGGGGCGGCGAGATCGGCGGCCCGGCTCAGTCGGCTCGGATCGACGGGCGAGGCGGCTCTGCCGCTCGGACGGCCTGAACGGTCTGAACGGCCTGCGTGAACCGCGTGATCAGAATCGGTGCGGTCGAGATGGCCCGTGTGATCAGGACGGTCGGCATGGCTTGCCTGGCCTGCACGTTCGGGGTTCGTTGCCGGAGCAGGATGGCCACTCCAGCCCGCGAGGTCGGAGCGGCCGGGATGGCCTGGGTGGTCGGAGTTGTCTGAAGGCTCTGGGCAAGCGGGTCGATGAGGGCGCTCGTCGCCTGGACCGACCGCCAGTATGTGCGCAAAAGCTACCTCGTTGACGGCGGCTGGACGTTCGGGCGGATCGTTGCCGTCGGCCGGCAACGGCAAGGGCCCCGGCCGACGGGAGAAGTGCCGGAGTTGATTGACGGCCTTGCGGTGCGCGATGGTGACCAGCCAGGCCTCGACATTGCTGTCCGGAGCGAGGTCGGGATACGCCTGCAGAGCCGCCAGAAAAGTCTCCGACCAGGCGTCTTCAGCCGCGGCAACCGGCCCGACGACCGCGCGGCAGACCCGTAGGACAGTGGGGCCATGGCGCTCGACCACGCGCTCGAAGGGTTCTCGCTTCACATTAGGTAAACGCGGCCGCGGGCCCGGATGTGAGGTCACCCTGGAAAAATCTTCGGCGCAACGGCAGCACCCCCTTCGGAAAGCGAGGATAGATGTCTGCAGGCGCGGTCGAGGTAGGTCCGCGAAAGGCCGCTGACCTGGCGCCGGTGGCCAAAGCGCTGTGGTCGGTGCACGTGGCCGACCGGTACCCCATGGTCTGGCCGTCGGATCCGGTGCAGTGGCTGGAGCCGCCGGGCTTGGCGGCGGCGTGGGTGGCGCGGGAAGCCGAGCAGATCGTTGGGCACATCGGGGTGGTGGCCGACGTGAGTGACGTGGACGTTCGGGCAATGCTGGAAAAGCCTGGCGAAGCGGCTCCATGCCTGGCCGGCGTCACCCGGTTGTTCGTCACTCCCGCCGGCAGAGGAAAGGGACTGGGCGCCCGGTTGCTCGATGCCGCCGGGGAATGGGCCGGACAGCACCACTACCGCCTCATGCTCGACGTGGTGGACGACGGCGGCCCGGCCATTGCCCTGTACGAGAGGCAAGGCTGGAAGCTCGTCGACCGGCGCACAGCTGACTGGCCGACCCCCGAAGGCGAGCACCTGCCGATCCGGATCTACCTGAGGCCCTAGAACTCAGGCCGAGCGGTGAGTGAGAAACCGGGTCAGCGCCTTCAGTTCTTCCCGCGCAGGCTCGGCCAACGGCACCGAGTCGAGCGCCTGAACCGCCTGCCCGATCTCCCGGTCGGCCTCGGCGAGCGCCCAGTCGCGACCACCCGCAGCGTCGAGAACATCGGCAATGCGCTCGAGTTCGGTCTCCGGCGCCCCATCAGCCGGTTCCGGCGCGGCCAGCCAGTCGGCAATCGCCTGAGCCGGGGAGCCCCCGGCGGAGAGCACATACGTCACCGGCAGCGACTTCTTGCGCGCCCTGAGGTCGGAAAGCACCGGCTTACCGGTCACCGAGGTGTCCCCCCAGATCCCGAGCACGTCGTCCACCAGCTGAAATGCCATGCCCACGTGCGCGCCATAGGCGCCCAGAGCGTCCACTGCTGCTGCACTACCCCCGCCCAGCAGGCCACCGATCCGGGCGCTGGCCGAAAGCAGAGCTCCGGTCTTGCCCGCGGCCATCGCCCGGCACTCGGGCAGTTCCACCCAGTCACGCCGCTCGAAGGCCAGATCTTCGGTCTGTCCCCGGATCATCTCGCGGATTGCACTGCCGAGCACCGCCGAGGCCTGAGGATCGCGGGGGAGCAGCACCTCCTGGGCGAGGTTCACCAGTGCATCCCCGGTCAGGATGGCGGCCGGAACTCCCCACAGCGCCCACACCGTGGGCTGATGACGGCGTTCGGTGTCGCCGTCCATCACGTCGTCGTGGATCAGCGAGAAGTTGTGCACCAGCTCCACCGAGACCGCGCCGGGGATCGCCGTCTCGGCGGCCGCTCCGCAGGCCTCGGCCGCCAGTAACGTCACCGTGGGCCGAACCGCCTTGCCCCCGGCCGGTTCCCGAGGCGTGCCGTCGGCCGTGACCCAGCCCAGGTGGTACTCGCTGATCGAGCGGTTCACCGGGTCCAGCCGGGCCACCGCCCGGCGCAGCGCCGGGTCGAGCAGGGCCCGGGTCCTGGCCAGGGCGGGCGGGGCAGAAACTGCCTCGGTACTCATAGCGCAGAACCTCCGTTTGGACGGCGTGGCCGAAACCCGGGCGTCGGGAATCCGGTTCCCCGTCACGGGGGCGCGGCAGCCATGATCAGAACCCACAGCGGCCTCAACGGACCGCCGATCCGGCCCGTGCCCTGCCGTCAGTGCCCAAGGGTCTCCTGGGCGACGGTGGCCTCGTGGTGAACGACACAGGGTCAGATAAACCCAACCGAGCGCGACAGACAAGCGGATTCGTGACATCGGTTCGTGTTCGGCACTTGCGTCGTTCGAGCGCCGATCGGCCGGGGGATCGGCTGTGGCCTGCGGATCCTACTGATTCGGGAGGTATTCTCACTGCCGGTTACGTGTGCGCCACTCGTCCCGACATGGTTCGATGCCGAAGTGAACTCCATCGGTCGGGGCTGGCTGTTCATCCTGTTGTTCGGGCTGGTCGTCATCCTGCTGTTCGCCACCCGGGGATGCGGTGCGAACGGTGACATCGCGGGCTCGATCGAGGTCGGCCCGAGCGCCACCACGAATCCTGGCCTGCCCTACGCCGGTCCGGCCGAGCCCTCGCTCGGCCCGACCCAGCGCTCCAGGACCCCGGAGCGCTCAGAGACGGAAACCGCCCCGGACGGTCCCACGGACGAGCCGACCCGGGCGAACGGTCAGCCGAAGAACACGGTCTACGTGTCCGGCGATCAGATCCTGCCGCTGTCCGCAGGCGCGGACGACCTGGACGCCTACGTCGGCCGGCGCGCCACGGCCCGCTCGGTGCGGGTGCAGTCGGTGGTGGCGGACGAGGGTTTCTGGATCGGCACCGCGGGGGACCGGGTCTGGGTGCAGTTGATCGGACCACCGCCGGAGTCGCCGTACCACGTGGAGCGGGACGACGAGGTGACGTTCGTGGGCGAGGTGGTGGCGCACGGCAGCGGATTCGCGGCAGAGGTAGGGGTCAACCAGGAAGAGGGATCCCGCGCGCTCACCTCGCAAGGTGCGCACATCGCCGTCCGCAAACACGACATGACCCTGACCCAGCGCTAGCAGGCCGGCCAGCCACCCGTCCCTCATTGGACAGTTGCCCAACCGCTCCGGAACCAGCTTGAACGCTTGAGTAAGACGTCACCCGAAAGGCGCAGCGAACAACTCCCCGTTCCCGCTCAGGCCGGGCCGCAGTGTGTCGATACCCACTTCGTGCCTCTCGCATCGACGGTCCTCGGGACGACGCTCTCACCCGAGAAGATCGACCCTCACCCCCGGACGGCCCGCCCCGAGTTCCGGCCGGACATAGAGGGCCTGCGGGCGGTCGCGATCATCCTGGTGGTGCTCTACCACTGCGGGATCAACGCGTTCAGCGGTGGCTACATCGGGGTCGACGTCTTCTTCGTGATCTCCGGCTTCCTGATCACCGGCCATCTGGCCCGGGAGGTGGAGGCGACCGGGCGGCTGCACATCGGCCGGTTCTACGCCCGCCGGGCGATGCGTCTGCTCCCTGCGGCCACGGTGACCATCGTCGCCACGTTGCTGGCCGCCTGGTGGTGGCTGCCCTCGGTACGGCTGAAAGACATCGCTACCGACGGCCTGGCCGCGACGGGCTACGTGCTGAACTACCGTCTGGCCGCGAACGGCACCGAGTACAGCGGCGAGGGCAACCTTGCGTCCCCCCTGCAGCATTTCTGGTCTCTGGGGGTGGAAGAGCAGTTCTACCTGGTGATTCCGCTGCTCCTGGTGGCTACGGCGGTCCTGTTGCGGCGTAAGGCGATCTTCATCGGGGTGACTGCGCTGATCACCGCGGCATCCTTCGCCTGGTCAGTGGCCTCCACCGGCAGCAACGGCGTCTGGGCCTACTTCGGCGCCCCCACTCGGGCCTGGGAACTGGGCGTGGGTGCCCTCCTGGCGCTCGCTTTGCCCTACGCACCACGTCTGCCCGACGCCCTGGCCTCCTTGCTGCGCCTGGGCGGTCTAGCCGCGATAGTGGCCGCAGCAGTGATGTTCGACGACCGCACCTCCTTCCCCGGCTACCACGCCGCCCTGCCGGTGTTCGGCGCCTTCGCCGTCATCGCCGCCGGGAAAGCGACCAGTGGACGGCTCCTTAGCCACGGCGTCATGAAAGCCATCGGGGCCCGCTCGTACTCCTGGTACCTCTGGCACTGGCCGGTACTGCTGATCGCCCCCTTTGTCATGGACGAGAAGTTCGGCATCGGTCAGAACCTGGCTGCCGCCGGTTTCGCCTACCTGCTGGCCGTCCTGAGCTTTGCGATGATCGAGCGTCCCCTG
Organism: Kineosporia babensis; assembly: GCF_021129305.1. Taxonomy (GTDB): domain Bacteria; phylum Actinomycetota; class Actinomycetes; order Actinomycetales; family Kineosporiaceae; genus Kineosporia; species Kineosporia babensis. The sequence goes on from NZ_JAJOMB010000002.1 coordinate 22,721, forward strand.
CACGAACTGGGCCGCGAGCGCGAAGGCTGGGGCCGCAACGCGCTGACCGGGGTAGGCCTGATGGCCGCCGCGGTGGTGTTCTCGCTACTCGTACCGGTTTTCCCGGACCGCACGCCGACCGGCACCGTGACCGCCGGAAGCCTGAAGCTGACCGGCAACGCCACCGCCCGCGAGAAGCAGCTGGAGAAGAAGCTGAACGCGGCGATGGAGAACGACGAACTGCCGAAGAACCTCACCCCGAGCCTGAAGAAGGCGTCCCAGGACCTGCCGCCGGTCTACTACAACGGCTGCCACCGCGAGCTGGACGGCGTGACCGCGCCCAAGTCCTGCGAGGCCTTCGGCGACGCCAAGGGCAAGAAGCAGGTGGTCCTGATCGGCGACTCGCACGCCGCGCAGTGGTGGCCGGCCATGGACCAGATCGCCCAGGAGCGCAAGTGGCGGCTGGCCAGCTTCACCAAGAGCGCCTGCACCGCTGCGGACGTCACGATCTACCTGGAACTGGTGAAGCGGAACTACAACGAGTGCATCGAGTGGCGCAAGAACATGATCGCCCGGATCCAGCAGCTCAAGCCCGCCCTGGTGGTGATGTCGGCGAACGCGGACGGCGGTGAGGCGCTGAACGGCGAGGGTTCGCAGGACGAGCGCTGGGTGGAGGGCTGGCGGCGTAGCGCCGAGGCGATCCAGAAGTCCGGGGCCAAGGTCGTCTACCTGGACGACAGCGCCTGGCCGGCGGTGAACGTGCCAGAATGCCTGTCCACCAAGCCCACCGAGATCTCCGAATGCGCGGCCACCGAGCGTCAGGCCACCACCGCGCCCGAGCGCAGGCAGATGATCAAGGACATGTTCCAGGACATCGGCGGCACGGTGGTCGACCCGATGCCCTGGTTCTGCGCCTCGAAGGGCTGTCCCGCGGTGGTCGGCAACGTGCTCGTCTACCACGACGACAGCCACGTGACCCAGGCCTACACCCGCACTCTCGCCCCGATCCTGGCGGAGCGGCTCAAGCTGAAGTGATCACTCGCTCACCCAGCCGTGCCGCCGGGCCAGGGTGAGTACCGCCCGGCGCAGCTGGGTGATCTGCTCCCCGGTCATGCTCGGCACCGATTCCAGGCACACCTCGACCAGTTCGTGGCTCAGGGCATCGGCGGTGATGCTCTCGCGGACCGCGCGCTCGGTGCCGTTGACCGAACGTTGGGGGGCGATGGCCGGAGCGCCGTGCGAGGCGGCCGCGGCCACGGTGGCCGGAGTGGGTACCGGCGGGGTGGCTGTGGCCACGGAGGAACCGTTGGCGGCGCTGGAGTGCGGCTGAGCCGCAGGGGAGTGCGCGGCGCCCGGCTGGGGAGCTTGCGGCTGGGCGGCGGGGCCGTGGGTGGCGGAGGCCTGCAGGCCCGGGGAGGGCGTGGGTTTCGCAGCGGTCAGCCCGGCGGCGATTGAGGACGGTGTGGTCACCGGGGTTGCCGAGGGCACAGTGGCGCCGTTGGCCGGGGTGACCGCGGCCGTGCGGCCTTTGATCACCCGCACGGCGGTGGCCTTCAGCCCTCGCTCACCCTCGATCACATCGAACTCCACCGGCACTCCGGGGTGGTACTGATGTTTTTCTGCGAGCAAGGCGTTGGCATGCAGAAAGACGTCTTCACCGCCGGAGTCCGGTGCAATGAAGCCGTATCCCCGAATTTCGTCGAACCGCAGTATCTTTCCTGTCGCCACAGCAGTCGCATCCTTCTCATCATCGCCGAACGCGAGGTGGTTGATAATAGCGGACCCACCGCTCGCGAAATCGCTCGGACGGCACTCTTGCAGATATCAGAATGCCAGGTCAGGAGGGTTGCGAGAACGCACCGCCGGAGCGACGGAAATGACTCGCGAGTATTGTTGCGTATAACGATGTCATCGAACCTGCCGATGATGTTCAGGCCGACCGGTAATCCACCGAACGGCCCGAGGCCAGCGCCCGGAATCGGGAGATCAGATCGGCCTGACGGGCCGGGAGAAACTCCTGGGCGGCGGCCGCCGCGTCATCGTACGCGGAGATCAGGAGTTTCCGGGCGATCGGCTGCCCGGTGCTCTCGATCAACGTAAGAGTGGCCAGGGTCAGGGCGAAACGCAGACGTACCGGAAGTTCGGCGGTATGCAGTTCCCCGTCCCTGGGCAGATTAGGAACGCATTCGCTCAGGGCACTCATCGCCGCGGAGGCGAGGGCGTGCCGGGCCTGGGGATCCGGCTCGCGGGCACAGGTCAGCAGGGAGCTCTCGGCGTGGGTGATCCGCGGATCGGGCTCCGGGTCGCGGGTGTGGATGACCTCCAGCCGGTCGAGTCGCGCGGGCTCGTCATGGAGGCTGGGTACGTCGTCCAGGTCGGGCGGAGCACTCGAGCGCATGCTGGCTGGATTGGGGACGCTCGGCGCACCGAGCTGGGGTAGGTGCGGTGGGATAGGGGCCGGCTGACGTCGTGGGGCTTGCGCTGCGTTGGGCAGGCGCGCGGCAGTCGGACGGTTCCAGGGGGCGGCATTGCGCGGGGGACGGTTGCTTTGGTTGCGCGGGGCCGGGTTACGTGGGGCTTGGCCTTGTGGTTTAGGTCGAGCCGAAGGCGTCCGGTCGGGCGGGAACTCGTCCCCATAGGCGTAGAGCGAGGGTGCGCCGGTTGAGGTGTAACCCCCGCTGGTGAAGCTGCGCTGGGTGAAACGGGGCGCGGGCTGGTCTCCGCGCTCAGGACGACGTGGGCGCGGAGAGGAGCGCGGAGGGCGGGGGCGCGACGAAGAGCTTGGTGGTGGCTCGTTTTCGGTCGCGGAGGGCTGGTCGTACCAGGGGGAAGGCGCGAAGTCCTTGGTCCGGGGCAGCGACGAGATCCGCCGGGCCAGCGCGTCCGGATGCAGCACCCGGTAGCGGGGCGAGCTGGGCTGAGCCTGGTGCCGGGCGATCCGTTTGGCGAAGAGGTCATGGTGCTCGTCCAGCACCAGCACCACGCGGTCCTCGTCGGTGTGGCAGTACGCGGCCACGGTCGCGGCGTCGAACTCCTTCAGGTCTGCCGCGGTCGACAGCACGTCAATGTCGATCACGGTGGCCCCCTCAGGCTCAGTGACTACGCCTAGCTATCGTGAGCCGCCATTTTCTCGACACACAGTGATGAGCGAGTGAGCGACACGCCTTAGTCCGATGTGACTGGGGAGATTCGGCTGTTCGGCCGGGACAAAAGTGACGAGGGGCGGGCCGAAGCCCACCCCTCGTCCGGTACTGACGGAACCCTGGTCTACCCCAGTAGTTTCCGGACCTCGCCGGCGATCTGCAGGTCTTCCCGGGCGTTGATCACGAACGTGCGCGCCGCCGCGCCCGCCGCGCTGATCTCCTGGTCCTTGCCCCGGGTGACGCCGTTGACCTGCTCGTCCACCGCAACCCCGGCCCAGCTCAGGCTCTCGGCGATCCGGCCGCGCACGATCGGGCTGTTCTCGCCCACCCCGCCGGTGAATACCAGCAGGTCGAGGCCGCCGGCCGAGGCCATCATCGACCCGATCGAGGCCCGCAACCGGTGCAGGTACACGTCCATCGCCAGGATCGAACGCTCGTCCCCGGCCGCGAGACCGGCCTCCACGTCCCGCATGTCCGCGGTGCCGGCCAGCGCCGTAAGGCCACCGACCCGCTCCAAGCCGTGCTGGACGTCCTTTGCTGTCATCCCGGCCTGCTGCTGCAGCCACAGCACCAGACCCGGGTCCACCGTGCCCGACCGGGTGGCCATGACCAGGCCCTCCAGCGGGGTGAAGCCCATCGTGGTGTCCACGCTCTCGCCGCCGACGACCGCGCTGAGCGAGGCGCCTGCGCCGAGATGGCAGATCACGATGCGCAGTTCGGAGACCGGACGCCCGGCCAGCTCGGCGGCCCGGCCGGAGGCGTAGGCGTGCGAGAGGCCGTGGAAGCCGTAACGCCGGATGTTGTGGGCCTGGCGCCACTCGGCCGGGATCGGGTAGGTGCTGGCCCCGGCCGAGAGCGTGCTGTGGAAGGCAGTGTCGAAACAGCCCACCGCCGGTACGTCCGGCAGCACCTCGGCCACCGCCTCCAGGCCGGCCACGGCCTTGGGGTTGTGCAGCGGGGCGAGCGCCGACAGATCGCTGATCTGCTGCAGCACCTCGGCGTCGATCCGGACCGGGCCGCTGAACCGCGTTCCCCCGTGCACGATCCGGTGGCCCACGGCTTCGGGGGCCGGCCATTCCTTCAGTGCCGCCGAGAGCTCAGCGGTGTCGAAACCGCTGGCGTCGGCCGGAAGGTTCACGGTTCCGAACACCTCGTCGTCGTCCCCCAGGAGACTGACCTTGAGGCTCGACGAGCCCGCGTTGACCACCAGAACGCGCATCGTGTTACTCCTGCTCCTTGCTGTCCGGGCCGCTCGGCGCGTCATTGCCCGGGTCGGTGCCCAAGTCGCTGTCGGCCTCACTGTAGGGCCACGACCAGTTCGCGATCTCGGGGACGTCCTCGCCGTGTTCCCGGGTGTAGGCGCGGGCCTGGATCCGCAGGTCGTCCAGCTTCTGGCGGAGCGTGGCCCGGCTGCTGCCCAGCGCGGGCACCCGGTCGATCACGTCCATCGCCAGCCGGAACCGGTCCAGGTCGTTGAGCATCACCATGTCGAACGGCGTGGTGGTGGTGCCCTCCTCCTTGTACCCGCGCACGTGGATGTTGCTGTGGTTGTTGCGCCGGTAGGTCAGCCGGTGGATCAGCGTCGGGTAGCCGTGGTAGGCGAAGACCACCGGCTTGTCCTTGGTGAACAGCGCGTCGAACTCGCTGTCGGACAGACCGTGCGGGTGCTCGGACTCCGACTGCAGACGCATCAGGTCGACCACGTTGATCACCCGGACCTTCAGCTCCGGCAGGTGCTGGCGCAGCAGGTCCACCGCGGCCAGGGTCTCCAGCGTGGGGATGTCACCGGCGCAGGCCAGCACCACGTCCGGCTCGCCCTCGCAGTTCGACGCCCACGGCCAGATCCCCAGGCCCCGGGTGCAGTGCGCGATCGCCTCGTCCATGCTCAGGTAGTTCAGCGCCGGCTGCTTACCGGCCACCACCACGTTGACGTAGTTGCGGCTGCGCAGGCAGTGGTCGGTCACCGACAGCAGGGTGTTGGCGTCCGGCGGCAGGTAGACCCGCACGACCTCGGCCTTCTTGTTCACCACGTGGTCGATGAAACCCGGGTCCTGGTGCGAGAAGCCGTTGTGGTCCTGACGCCAGACGTGCGACGTGAGCAGGTAGTTCAGCGACGGGATGGGCCGCCGCCAGGGGATCTCCGAGGTCGTCTTCAGCCACTTCGCGTGCTGGTTGAACATCGCGTCGATGATGTGGATGAAGGCTTCGTAGCAGGTGAACAGGCCGTGCCGGCCGGTCAGGTTGTAGCCCTCGAGCCAGCCCTGGCACAGGTGCTCGGACAGCACCTCCATCACCTGGCCGCCGGGATCGAGGTGGTCGTCCTCCTCGTACCGCTCGGCGTTCCAGGCGCGGTCGCTGACCTCGAACACCGGGGAGAGCCGGTTGGAGGCGACCTCGTCCGGGCCCATCAGCCGGAAGTTGTCCGGGTTGGCCTTCATCACGTCGCGCAGCCAGGCCCCCATCACCTTGGTGGCCTCGCTGGACCGGGTGGCCGGGTCGGTGACGTCGACGGCGTAGTCGCGGAAGTCCGGCAGCCGCAGGTCCCGCATCAGCAGACCACCGTTGGCGTGCGGGTTCGCGCTCATCCGCCGGTTGCCCGCAGGGGCCAGCGCGGCGAGCTCGGGCAGCAGCGAGCCGTCCGGGCCGAACAGCTCCTCGGGCTTGTAGCTGCGCAGCCACTTCTCCAGCTCGGCGCGGTGCGCGTCGTCGCTGCGGGTACCGGACAGCGGCACCTGGTGCGAACGCCACGAGCCCTCGACCTGCTTGCCGTCCACCGTCTTCGGGCCGGTCCAGCCCTTCGGGGTGCGCAGCACGATCATCGGCCAGGCCGGGGGTTCTTCCGAGGTGGCCCCACTGCGGGCCGCTCGCTGGATCTGGGCGATGTCGTCGAGCGCTTGTTCCAGAGCGGCGGCAAAGGCCTGGTGCACCTCGGCCGGGTCGTCCCCGGCGACGATGTACGGCTTGTGGCCATAACCCTCCATCAGCGCGATGAGCTGCTTCTCCGGGATCCGGGCGAGCAGCGTGGGGTTGGCGATCTTGTAGCCGTTCAGGTGCAGCACCGGCAGCACCGCGCCGTCACGCCGCGGGTCGACGAACTTGTTGGAGTGCCAGCTGGCGGCCAGCGGACCGGTCTCCGCCTCGCCGTCGCCGACCACCGTCAGGGCGATCAGGTCGGGGTTGTCGAAGATCGCGCCGTAGCCGTGCACCAGGGCGTACCCCAGCTCACCGCCCTCGTGGATCGAGCCCGGCGTCTCGGGCGCCACGTGGCTGGGCACCCCGCCCGGGAAGGAGAACTGGCGGAACAGCTTACGCAGCCCGTCCTCGTCCTCGGTGATGTGCGAGTAGACCTGGCTGTAGGTGCCTTCGAGGTAGGCGTTGGCCACCAGACCCGGACCACCGTGACCGGGGCCGGTGATGTAGATGACGTCCAGATCGCGCTGCTTGATCAGCCGGTTCATGTGCGCGTAGATCAGGTTCAGGCCGGGCGTGGTGCCCCAGTGGCCGAGCAGGCGGGGCTTGATGTGCTCCGGCGCCAGCGGCTCGTGCAGCAATGGGTTGTCGAGCAGGTAGATCTGGCCCACGGACAGGTAGTTCGCAGCGCGCCAGTAGGCGTCGATCCCGGCCAGTTCCTCTTCGCTGAGGGGTTTGTGGCTGGTCAGCTGGGTTTGGGTCACCGTCTCGTCGGTCATGGCATCGGTCATTGCCGGACCGCTCCTCTCGATCGGGGTGGTCCCTCCCGGCCCCTCGGGCTGGGGGAGATGCTCTGATCCTTTCGGACTCCGGCGATGGTGCAAACAGGACTTTCGTAACGGGTGTCGTCTTCGTTGGACCCCTTCCCCCAGCCGAGCGGCCTTGATGCGACAAGGCGCGGGGCAGTGGCACAGCTCACCGGATCGCCCGGATGTACGACAACTGTCAATGAGAGACGTTATGGTCCAGTAGTTTTCGGAGCTCACCGGCCACGGTGGCGGGATCGTCGAGCGGTACCAGGTGTCCCGACCGTCCTGCGAAGACGTGCCGACCGCCATCTTGACCCGCCCGCACCCGATGTGCCAGTTGCAAAGCCGCCAACCGTTCGGTATTGATGCCGGGGGAGGTCTGACCTGCCGATATCACCGTCAATGAAACGCCTTTCAGTGACGGTGGTTGCTGCTTGAGGGCGAAGAGATCCCGGCTGAGGTGGGCCAGCTCGGCGCGGTAGGTAGCGGCAGTACCCCGCGTGAACGCTTCCCTGTGCATGTCCGCCGCTGCGTCGTCCGGCATCAGCGCCAGCACGCCGCGCGCAGTGAGTCGGTTCAGGCCGGTGCTCGTCATCAGCCGGCTGAGCACCGGCATGATCTTCTCCAGCCGTCTGGCCGGGGGAGAAAAGTACAGGTCGCACGCCTCGTCGGTGGGATCGACCAGCAGCAGCCCAGCCACCCGCCCGGGATTCGCTGCGGTGGCCACCCGCGTGATCGGCCCGCCCCAACTGTGCCCAGCCAGGATCACTCGCTCACCCGGGGGTAGAAGCTGATCGAGAAACGCGTTCAGGTCCGCAGCCAGATCGTTCAGCCCCCGCGCCCCCTGGGCAGCCGGGCTGCGCCCCAGGCCAGAACGGTCGTACGCCACCGTGGTGAACTTCCCGGCCAGCTCGTCCTGCACCCGCGCCCAATAACTACGGCTCGCTCCGAGGCCGGCTTCCAGCACTACGAGTGGACGGTCGTCCCGGCCCTCGCGGCGCATGTAGAACAGCTCGCGCCCGTCCTTCAGCCGTACCGAGCCCGCCTCGCCTTGGATGTGCATCCGTGCCCCCACCGTCCTCGAGTTAGGACAGCCTAACTGGGTGGTGGAAACGGTGTCTGATCGACGTCCGTCGGCGGTTGCCGGTTCGGTTGCGGACGGTCTGGAAAGCGTCGTGGTCGGAAAGACGTGAGCGAACTGGATGAGCTGCGAGGCCGAGTGTCTGCCGTCGAGACCGAGCTGACTCGGCTGACGGCCGTGGACACCGAGGTTTCGAGCCTCCGGGAGGAGAACGCCGTGACCCGCACTGTGGATCGGCCCACCTGATCCCACGATCAACCGAACCGGGATGGCTCAAGGCCAGGGTGTCCCGTTCCTCATTGCGTTTGTGCTGGTCAGAGCGATCAGGGGACAGCAGGGGGAGCGGGCTCTCACGTCATGGGCGTCCCATTCCGCAAGGAGGCCCATGGCTGCTCTGCCCTGTCGTCCGGCATCGTTCGGATACCGGACGACGTAGGCGTCTATTGGGCGGAGGATTCGGAACGTGAGTAGGTCGGTTCCGCCATAGCCAGGAGAGTTTCGCGCATAGCTGGGAGATCGACCCGAGCTCTGCTGTGCTCGTGCGCGGCGGCCTCGCCTGTTCTGTCGGCTGCGTACCGGACGATGCGTGACCAGGCCAGGTCTAGTCCATCCTGAGCGAAGGCCTGTTCCCAGTGATCTTCATCGGCCTCCAGGGCCTGCCGCACTCCTTCGATGGGCATCAGGGTCTCCCATGGCACGCCGAGGAACAGATGGGGCGCCTGGCCATCGTCGGGGCACATGGTCCGCACGTAGGCGCGGAGTAGTTTCCCAGGCCGGTTTTCCGAGAGGTCCACGGCCTCGAGTACCTTGCGGCGGAAGTTCGCTGTTCCTTCTTCCGCTACTGCTACGAGGAGCGAGTCCTTGGAGGGAAAGTGATGAAGTAGGCCACTTTTGGACACTCCTGCGGCTTCCGCGATGTCGCCGATCTTGACTGTGACCCCGTGGGCGGCGAGCAGCCGTTCGGCTGCTTCACGGATGGCCTGCCGGGTTCGCTCCTTGTCCCTGTGGATGGTGGGCTTCGTTGGCATCGCTGGGGGTCTCCTCGGGGTTGCGCTGCTTGGGGATCAAGCGCCAGGCGATGACCGCTGCCACCAGCATCAGGGCGCCAGCAATATAGCTGGTGGCCTGAACGGCGTTGAGGAAGGCATCTCGGCCGGCGTCCAGCAGAGCAGTGTTGTCGCTGTTGGCGACGGCACCGGCGATGGACTCTTGCGCGGCATCGGCGGCGTCCGATGGCGTTTCTGTCGGGATCTGAAGCTGGGTTCGGTAGATGAGGGTGGTCAGGGTTCCCAGGATCGCGATGCCGAGGGCTCCGCCCAGCTCGTAGGCGGTCTCGGAGATGGATGCGGCTGCGCCGGCTCGTTCCTTGGGGGCCGCGGTCATGACCGCGTCGGTGGCGAGAGTCTGGGCGATGCCCAGGCCCAGGCCCAGGACGACCAGCGAGACAGCGATGGGAAGGTAACCCTCGATGTCTCGGGTGAAGGCGAGAGTCCCGAATCCGATGCCGGCGACCCCCAGCCCCAAGGCCAGCGCGGGGCCGGTTCCCAGCCGTTGAAGGGAACTGATGACGGCAATGACGGCGATCGAGGCGATGGTCAGGGGGATCTCGGCAGCGCCGGCCTGCACGGGGGTGTATCCGTGCACGAACTGCAGGTACTGCGAGAAGAAGAAGACGACGCCGATCAGGGCGAAGACAGCGATCGTGCTGGCCGCGACCGCACCGGAGAACACCGGATTGCGGAAGAGCTGCAGATCAATCAGAGGCTGGTCGAGGCGGCCCTGACGGCGGACGAACAGCGTTCCCGCGCTCAGTCCGATGATGAGTGTGGCCAGGCTCTGGCCGTCGAATCCGCTGCTGATGGTGTGCTTGATCGCGTACACCAGCGGTACCAGCGTGAGGATCAGCAGAACCGACGAAACCCAGTCCACGCTTGGCCGCTCAGGGTTACGGGACTCCTTCAGCAACGGGATTCCCAGCAGCAGCACGACTGCGACCACCGGCACGTTGATCAGGAAGACCGCGCCCCACCAGTAGGCCTGAATCAGTGCACCGCCGACGAGCGGGCCGATGGCCGCTCCGCCGGTCATCCCGGCGGTCCAGATGGCGATGGCCTTGGCCCGTTGCCCGGGGTCCAGGAAGTGGTTACGGATCAGCGAGAGCGTCGAAGGCATGATCGTCGCGCCACTGACGCCCAGGAGTGCCCGGGCGGCGATCAGCCACTCCGCGGACGGAGCGAAGGCCGCTAGAAGCGATGCAGCAGCGAACCCGGCGCTGCCCAGCAGCAGGATCCGCTTGCGCCCGATTCGGTCGGCGAGATTACCCATCGTGATCAGTAGGCCGGCCAGGGCGAACGCGTAGATGTCGGCGATCCAGAGGATCTGGTTTGCCGAGGGCTGCAGGTCGGCCACGAGAGACGGTACGGCAAGGGCGAGAACGGTGCCGTCGATGGCCAGGATCAGTACAGCCAGAGTGAGGATGGCCAGCACTGTCCAGTCGCGGGGCTGGGCGCGGGGTGGTGACTCGGTGTTATGCACATCAGCAAAGTACACTCATGGGTCTCTTGTGCAAAGTCAGAAGATTCCTCTAACCGACCCGTGGGTCTGTAAGAGTTGACTGCTTCACTCACCGGGGCTGTCGCCCGTGGGCGCCGTGCACCGGTGCGGGCTGGGCATGTGACGGCGCGTGCATGGCCGAGGTGCTGGCCTCGCGGCTGGCGGCAGCCACGTACGACATCCGGCACGCTGTGGCGTCCATCTGGCTCGACGAAGGGGCGCCATCGACGCAGGTTGCCGAGTGGGCCGGCCACTCGGTGGAGGTGCTGAAAGATCTACGCGAAGTGCTTGGACGGGGAGCGAGCGAGATGCAGCATCGGATGGAGTGGGTTCTTGGGCTGGGTCGGCGACCGCGGTCCGGCCGGCCCAAAACTTCCCCGCGGACTTCTGCGCGTATTTCCCGTGAGCGCTAGTTGAGAGCCGTTGACGGCCGGATACAGCCGGACCGCAAACGAAAGCCGCTGACCGGCATCTTGCCTGGTCAGCGGCTTGTTTTGGCTGGTCCTGCGGTGGTGCCCCCGGCAGGATTCGAACCTGCGCTTTCGCCTCCGGAGGGCGACGCTCTATCCCCTGAGCTACGGGGGCTCGGGTGTTCTGAACACTAGCAGTCCAGCGGTCCCGAGAGCCAATTCATTGGCCCGGCGTCAGCTGTCGACCGGTAGGCACACCACAAGATCGATCAGACCGTCCCGGTCGCTGCCGGCGATCAGCGCGTCCAGGAAGGCCGCGGCCTCGGTGGCCGCCTGCTCGGCGTTGCCGGAGATCACGGCCTCGACCAGGGCGGAGTGGTCGTCGTCCTCGGGGGCGATCACCGTGACGTTGACCCGGACGTTCTCCTGCAGGGAGTCGAGCAGGTTCTCGTACAGGTCGACCAGGAGGGGGTTGTGCGAAGCCTGCACGATCGCGCGGTGCAGGCTGACGTCGGCGATCACCAACTGCTCCACGTCGCCGTGGGTGCGGGCGGCCTGTCGGCGGGCGTGGAGCTCGCGCAACTTGCTGATGTCGGCCGGCGTGCGGCGGCTGGCGGCCAGGCGGGCGGCACCCACCTCCAGCGTGCGGCGGACCTCGAGCACGTCCAGGCGGCGGGCGTCGGCCACGCGGCGGCTGACCGCGCCCGCGAGCTCGCTGGCGGCCAGCACATAGGTGCCCGAGCCCTGGCGGCGCTCCAGCAGGCCGGCGTGGACCAGGGACTGCACGGCCTCGCGCACGGTGTTGCGGCTGGTGGCGGTGAGCTGGGAGAGCTCGGTCTCGGTCGGGATGCGCTCGCCGACCGGCCAGGCGCCGGACGTGATCTGGCTGCGCAACTGCTCGATGACCTGCTCGATCAACCCGGCCCGGCGGGACGGGCGCAGCGAACCAGGAGCGTCGCTCACCGTGGCTGACATCGAATCATCCTATCGATAAGGGATAAATCGGAACCTGTGGACGTGCCGTGGAGCTGAACGGTGCGAGGAGCAGGCCGGTGATTTTCTCGCGGTACTTGACGAGGCGGCACCAGCGTCTCGGGTCAGACTGTCACGTCCGGCCGGGCGGGTGCTGACGATCGGGTCTGGACGTAGCTGCGACCGCGCGCTCTACCTGGCCCTTTGCCGGGCCTCGTACGATGTGCCCGGTGAGCATCGTGTCCCCGGTCCCGCCGGCCTCCCCGGAGCAGGCCGGCCCGACGCCGCAGCGTCGTCCGCACCAGGTCGGGGTGCTGCATCTGTCGCAGCTGCTGCTGGTCGAAGTGATCGTGCTGGGCGTGGCGGCTGCCACCGGGCTGGGAATGGTCCCTGCGATCGTCCTCGGTCTGTTCGGTCTTCTCCTGATCGGGTTCACGTTCCTGCGCAAGCAGGACCGGTGGGTGGCCGAGTGGCAGCTGCTGCGCTGGCGGCTGGCCCGGCGCACCAAGAAGACCGACATCGTGCACCCGGATGCCCGGGTGCACGCCTTGCGGACGATCGCGCCGGGCCTGAACGTGGTCGGCCGGGAGACCGCCGACGGAAACATGGCTGGAATCGGCGGTGATCAGGCCGGCTGGTTCACGGTGCTCGAATGCCAGGAGCTGGGTGAGCATCTCACCCAGGAGACGCCCGGTCCGCCGCTGGAGCGGATCGCGCAGTTGCTCGCCGATTCCGAGATCCCGGGCCTGCGGGCTCAGGTGCTCACTCACACGGTCCTGCCCCCGGCGGTTGCCGAGCGGGCTTCGGCTCTTGGGGTGCCGAGCTACTCGCCCGCCGAGGTCGTCACGTGGGTGGTGCTCCGGCTGGACGCCCAGGCCCTGGCTCAGGAGGCACGCAGCGCCGAAGTCTCGCCCCCGGAGATCCTTCTGGCGGTGACCCGGCGGCTGGAGAACCTGCTCAAGCGCAGTACCCGAACGCTCTGGCGGGTGCTCGACGCGGAGGGTTTGACGCTGGCGCTGACCCGCTCGTGCGGTCTGGACGGGGTGACAGCTCCGGTCGAAGAGCTCGACCGGGTGAAAACCGGCTCTCTGCAGCAGGTCACGTTCTGGGTTCGGTCCTGGCCGAAGTCCGGTGAACCGTGGCTCCTGCTGAACGCGCTGTCTCTGGTGCCGGCCGCGTTCGTCAGTGTGAGCATCCTGCTGGAACCGGACGGCGAACAGGCCCGGTTGCGCTGCCTGGTCCGGGTGGCGGCGGGGGGCGGCAACCTAGACGCGGCAGTGAGCACGATGCTGGAGGTCGCTGAGCAACTCGAGGCGGACCTGATGCGACTCGACGCGGAGCACGGACCGGCGCTGTACGCCTCGGCCCCCAGCGGCGGCGGGATCGGCTAGCGGGCTGACGCGAGGCCGTTCTCGACTCAGGAGAACCGGATCGGGTTGCTCCAGGCTCGGTGACCAGACGCGTCCTCAATTGTGACCCGGCAGAAGGTGTTCTCGAATCTTGAGGTCGGGAAGGTCGCTGAGGTGAGGTCCGTGCCTTCGCGGACCTGGACTCCGGGGGCGCCTCCGGTGACGACGATCTTGCTGGCCGGCGAGCACTCGATGCTGATGGTGCCGTCCGAGGTCTCGATCCGGTGCAGTTGCGGGCCGGTGCTGGAGTAGTAGCGACCCATCTTGAGGGCGGCCAGAAGCTCTTCCGGGTTGAGGGTTTCGGCCCAGACCTGGACCCAGGCGGCGCAGCCGGGCGGGTCTCCGGGGGTGAAGTGGGCGTCGTCGGCGGCGTAGGCACTCAGCTGGTGGCCACGGTTGAGCAGGACGTCGGTGAGGTGCCAACTGTCTGCGCGTTCTTCCCGGGCGGCGAGGGCGTTGTAGACCTCGACTGCGTGCGCCGAGTCGAGAGTTTCGGCGTCTTCCAGTGTGAGGATGGATGCCGCGGGGTGGGCCATGCCGATGAATGCGCCTGCGGCTCGGGCTCTTCGGGCGGTTTCTGGCCCGGTCTCGTTCGCGCCGGGCGGGGTGAAATCAAGGGGCAGGCCGAGCGCCAGGATGTGCCACTCGGAGGAGAACGCGGTGCGGGGGCCGTGCAGTTCTGCCCCGAGGAGCGTGGTGAAGTTCTTGGTCCGCAGCGGGCGGGTGTCGGTCAGGGGGAAGTTGTACTGCGGCCGGAAATGGTCGGTGATCGCGAGGAAGTCGTAGCCGGCGTCTTGGTAGATGCGGGCGGTCTCTTCGGGGGAGAGCGCGCCGTCGGAGCGGTTGCTGTGGGTGTGGAGATTACCGCGCCAGAACCGTCCGGAGCCGGGGAAGGGGCAGTGGATCATGCTTCGGCCAGTTCGTAGTCTTGGGCGGGGACGAGGTCAACGCAGCGGAGGGTCTGCAGTACCGAGAACACGAAAATCCTTCACATCGGGCGAGGAACTAATCTGGACGTTCCAGGATCGGATCGGGTTGCTCCAGGTTCGGTGACCAGAGGCGTTCTCAATCTTCGGTCAGGAACGCGGTGGCCTCGTCACGAAGCGTCTGCGGGGCTACCTGCCAGATCGGGGTGCGGGTGACCTCACGGAGCTTGACCTTCTTGACCTCGTCGGGGGCGTCGTCGGTGAGGCCGATGTGCATCCACATGTCGGCCAGTCGGTGGTAAGGCAGTTCCCAGGAAAGGCCGATGGGGGCCGGTTCTGGTGTGGCCGGTTCGACGGTGTGAACCTCGTCGGCCTGCATCGGCGGGTCGATCTCGATCAGGCTGAGCCCGAAATACTCGATCAGCTGGCGGAACCTGGCCCGGTACCTGGAAGCGATGCCCGGTGCAGGCATCATGCCCTCGAACAAGAGCGTCATCACCCAGCCGTCCGGGCCGACACGCCCCAGATCGACTGTCAAAGTGGAGTCTTCCGAGACGGCGAACGAGCAGTGGGCAATGCTGCCCGAACGGCCGGGGCCGATGGTGCGGGCGATGGGTTCCAGGCCGAGGCGCACGATGAGTTCGTTCACCTGAGCGGGGGTAAGGGTGCCGCGGCTCAGTGCCTGGAGGAACGGAAGGAGCAGCCGTCGGGCCGAGTTCGCGGAAGACTTGGTAGCGAGGTCGGTGCCGGCCCGAAGGGGATCGTTCGGACCCGTACGTTCGGGAGCCCACCACCACCAGTGCGAGGCTGGGACACGCTCCGGGACCCAGCCTGCCGGGAGTGGTTCCTTTCCCCAAGCGGTCTGCTCCATCAGATCTTCGATGTCTTCGGGGTAGTCCGGTGCCAGCGCAACCTCGCGGCAGTCGGCGAACAACGGGTTTTCCCAGACCATGTCGAGGATCGATCGCGCGTAGCAGGCCCGGTACCAGTAATCCCGGTACTCGCCGCTGGTGTAGTTCTCGGCCCACGCCAGGAAACTGCTCATGACCTGGGGATTCACATGAATGAAGGCGTGGAGCTCCCGCCACATCCGCTGCACGGCCTCGCGGCTGTGATGCCCGGGTTCGCCCTGGGTCAGTATGGCGAAGAACAGAATCTCCATGGCATCCTGGAACGAGTTGTGGTCTCTCGGATTACGGCGCACCTGGGCCATGCGCCCCCAAAAGGGAGAGGCCGGTGCTTTCGCGAGAGAATCCCGTTCTGGCGAATTTTCAGGGCCGGTGGCCGAGGGCGAGATCAGTTCGCCGGCCCGCTCGGCCATCTCGACGAGAACGTCGTATTCGAGGTCGGGAACGGTGTAGGACCTCTGCCGGATGAATTCGAGGAACCCGGAAGGGAGTTCGACGTTGTGGGTGTCGAAATAGAACACCAGGTCGTCGCGCCAGAGGTGCTGGCCATCGGTGATCACGGAGTCGCCGCCAAGGAGTCGCCTGGTGCGTCCGACGATCTCGTAGTCGCTGCTCAGCATGGAGAAGACCTCGGTGCCACTGCGCAGGTAGCTGAGCACCTCAGCCTTGTCGGGCAAGGGGGTGAAAGAGATCTTGTCATGGATGCTCGGAAACTCGTCGGCCCGGGAGGCGTGAAACATCTCCCGGAACGTTCCCATTATTTCCATGGTGCTTCGCCCATTCTTCCGTCGATCGAGACCATCTCGAAGTTAGCTGATCGGCTGGGGCACAGACGTCGCTCGAGGGCTTGGGTCGGTGATCGTCCGGGTCGGAGAAGGCCCTCGTTCATCACGTTATGATCCGAGGGTAGTCGGCGACCGGAGGTGAGTTGACGGGTGGTGAGCGGGTCGATGGACGTCGATCGGATTCTGGCTACCGTGCGCGATCGGATTCTCTCCCCGGGGGAAGCCGTGACCGATGTCGTCGCGGGCAAGCACATAGTCCTGGTCAGCACGGCCGGGCGGGGGCTCACTGCGTACCGGCCGGACGACTGGGGCGTGGCCAAGGAGTCCTGGGTCGACGATGTCCTCCGGGTCGAGGGCCCGGAACCGATGACTCATGTGGAGCCTGAGATCTTCGCGGTGATCTACGCGAAGGACGGGGAGACGTACGTTCTCGGGCTTCATGGTGAGGACGATCTGGAGGCGCTGGCCGGGCGTCTGGTGTTGCCGGGTGATCTGGCGATCAGTGCAACGGCGTTGGCCGAGCAGGTGGCGCTGCATCGTGTGGGTGGCTACTTCCACGGGACGCTGGTCGAGGGTTCGGTCTGGGGAGAGCCTTTGGCCGGGCGGTATCCCGCTGTCCTGGAGCAGGTTTCGTCGGTGGTGCATCCAGTTCGTCTGGAGCGTGCGGGTGAGCAGGCCCGGCTGGAGTTCTTCTCGTACACGAGCCGCCCGATCGAGCTGAACCTCTGGGTCACGGTGGACCGGTGGACGGTGGATGTGCTTCCCGGTCGGCCGGTATCGATTCAGCGGGCGACCGTCACCGAGGTGGAGGGGCACACGGGCGAGCAGCCACCCTGGGCGGGCTAGCGACTCACACCGGGGTCAAGGGATCGGTATGAATGATCAAGGTTCGCCGTCAGTAAGCTTGGTTTCTGGCGTGTTGCGCGGTGAAGGGGACGGCAGTGGAAGCTCTGGATGCTGATCGGGTCATCGCTTCGATCCAGGCGGGCGTGGTGAATCCGGGTGAAGCTGTCATGGATTCCTTCGTCAAGGACGGCCTCTTGTGGGTGCTCGCCGGGAACCGGGCTCTGGCAGTGAGCCGGGCGCAGTGGCAGCTTGCTGGTCAGCCGTGGGTGGAGGATGCCTTCCAGGTCATCGAACCGGCCCAGCGTCCTACCGAGGAGAACGTCTACGGCCTGGTGTATGCCAGGGACGGCTCGCAGTACGTGCTCGGCTCGCACCGGCGCAACGATCTGCCGGCTCTCGCCGCCCGGCTCACGCTCGAACCTGGTCAAGCGGTGGCTCCGGCCGCGCTGGCTGAGGTCGTGGCCTGGTTCGGGGCCCAGGGACGGGGGGTCCTGGTGGAGGGTTCGGTCTGGGGGCCGCCGATGTTCGATCGGTTCCCGGCCATCAGAGGACGGTTGAAAGGCCTCGAGCCTCTCCGGATCGAGGCGGGCGCGGGAAGGGTCAAGTTCAGTTCCTACTCGGTGTTTCCCGGGGGACCGCAACTGACCGTCGCCGTGGACGAATGGCAGATCGAGGCGGTGACCGGAGGCGATGCCCGGATTCAGCGCCGACGGCTCGCAGAGGTGGTTGTGGGAGCCCCGGACGAGGTCCGCGAGATCCGTGAACTTGACCTGAGGTGGGCGGCGCTCAGGCTGCCCCGGAAGGAGAAGCCGTTCGACGTCGAGCGGATCGTGCTGACGGTCCAGGACGTTCTGTACGGGCCGCAGGAGCGAACTATCGAAGTGGACGGTGGTCACCTGGGGATCGTCCTGAAATCTGGTTGGGGGCAGGAAGGCAGGACCGAAGACTTCTGGATCACCCGGCCTACCGACTGGGCGCTGGCCCTCGAGCCCTGGGTGGACGACGCACTGGTGGTCGAGAAGGATCGCTTCCAGACGCATTCCGGCCCCTCCATCAGCGGGATCTTCTACGCCGACGACGGTGCTGAGTACGTTCTGGGCCACGGCGGCCGGGACGGGGATCCGCAGCGTCTGGCTGAACGTCTGCTTCTGCCGGACCATCAGGCACCGGACGTGTCGGCCCTGGCCGAGGTGCTTGCCTACCTGGGAACGGAGCCCGGTGGCAGGTACGGAACCCTGATCGAGGGGTCCGTCAACAGCACGCCGCTGGCGCACCGGCTACCCGCATCGAGCGAGGTTCTGGCCGCGGTGTTCCCGTTGCGTCGCAGCGCCGACGAGACAACTGTTCGCCTGGAGTTCTTCAGCTATGTGCAGAGCAGGCACGCTTTTCCGTCAATCGTGACCGTATCGAAGTGGCTGGTCCAGGTGGGATCGGGAGTGGAAACGGTGGTCGAACGGCGTGAATTCGCTGTCGTTACCCTGGCCGACGAGTTTGGCGACGGCTCGGTGCAGTGGGCCCGTTGACTCCGGGTGGTATCAACTCCCGGCCAGGTAACCGAATTCGTTCTTCCAAGCGATGAACCAGGTGCGGTACCAGGGTAGTTGCGCCGCCAGCGGTACGATGTACTCAATTGTCTCGCGATAGTAGGACGCTTGTTTCTCGGGACGCGGATGAGTGTGAAGCTGCTGCACGTTGGTGATCCGGTCGGAGAGTTTGAGGGCAAGCACTCGGTCCGGGGCCTGGCTGAGATGATTCAGATAGGCGGCGCGGGCTTCGGACTTGCTTTGCTGAAGGGGGCGCGGGGGCTGGGTGACCCAGTTCACGAGTTCCCCGACGGCCGTTCCGAATCGGTCACTGACCTCGGTAATTTCGGTTGGAGTGTCTTCGACCACGTCGTGCAGCAGGGCAGCGGCGAGTAGATCCGTATCCGTCAGACCCGGGCCGTTCACGAGGACGTCCACCACCTGAAGCAGGTGATCGACGTAGGGTTCGCCGGCCGGGCGGGTCTGCCCGGCGTGACGTTCGGCGGCGAAAACGTAGATCTCGCCGAGTCGGTTAAGCGCGGGAGCATCGAGCTCCGAGCTCAGAGCAGTGTGTGCGCTGGGCCAGTCGGGCCAGCCGTCGAACGTACGCATCATCGGTTCCTCGGAACGAGAATCAGTCCTGCCCGGGTATCGGGAAGCGGCGGTCAAGGGTGGAACGGAAATCATCCCAGGACGGCAGCGTGCGAGGCCCGTCCTGCGGATGTACCGCTTCGGTGATGAATTCGGCAATGACCCGCCGGCGGTTCAGTTCGTGCCAGGCGCTCCGGCGGGCCTGCTCGTAGGACTCAGGACTTGAGTACTCCCGGCCGTCGATCACGAAAGCGACCCTCTGATCGTCATTCTCGGTGATCACGCAGGTGCAGGTGTAAAACTTGGGCTGGGTCACCGTCGGCTCTCTTCCTGGTCGAGGGCGGCAGCCTCGGAGAACATGCGAGCGATCAGCTGTCGCTGCCCGGGCGTCAGGTCATGATATTGCTTGAACAGCGTGTTGTGTTCGAGGTCGGCGGCGACGGACGCTCGATGCGTGGTGAGCTGTAGTTCGTAGGTGTACGCGGCACCGTTCACGTCGATCCGGACCACCATCGGGATAACCCGGTAGGCGGGATTCTTCCGTTTGGGGTCGGCGTACATGTTCTCGACCTCCAGGATCCTTCCGTGCTCACCGGTCCCGAATCGCTGCTGGATGGTGGACAGCACCGATCCGAGGTGCTCCATGCTGTTCACCGTGATCCGAGCACCTACAGCATCGATGACGTCCCCGACCTCGTAGGCAGGACGACCCGAGGCAACCATCCGGTGCACCTTGTCGAAGAGCCCGTCCGCGGTCTTGGTCCGCACGCTGCTGGTGCCGTTCTCGGGTGTGAGCGCCTCGACCTCCTCCCGCACAGCGGCTTCCACCTCGCTCATCAGCGTAAAGGCGTACTGGTCAACAGCGTCCCGCTGCTGCGGGGTCGGATCCTCTCCGACCGCTCGTTCCGGGTGTCCGGCCTTCTGCCGGTCGATGAAGGCCTGCTTGCGCGAGACGCCGTCGGGAGTTTCGTTCACCCAGGCCGGTACATGATCGAAGGCGATTCCCTGACCCGGTGCCGAGGCGTTGTAATCGGCCAGATCCTGATCCCGCAGAAGGCGTCCTTCGGCGAGTTCGCTCAGGAGTTCCAGAGGACGCTACCGTCGGCCCGGCTCGAGAAGGTTGCCGGTGAGGTTCAGGCGATGGTGCTGGTGATCCAGTACAAGTTTGCTGAGAACATCGGCGAGCTCAGGGGAATGGAGCAGCTCACCGCGGATCCAGGTAAGGGCGGCCAGCTCCGGCCGACTGGGTGGAAGCTCGTGTTCCTGTTCGTTCCAGGTGCCCGAGGCAGGCCCATCGGCCGACGTCGCAGGAGCGGGAGCATCGGAAGCGTCAGCAGCGAGGGCCGAGATGATCTGCCCGGGTCGGAACGAGGGCGGATCGTTCTGCTGCGGCAGCGCAAACCCGCTCTGCTTACGCTGCAGCGCATCCAGATCGAAGGGATGCCGTCGGATGTAGTCCTGAGCCGTCTCGGCAGCCCTGGAGCGGGCCTGATCAGGCGGGAAGTCATGGGTCAGCCGATAGGCCAGGGCGTTGGTGATGCCGTCGGCGAGATGAGCGTCGATGTTCTCCGTGACCACCGAGAAGTACCGGCCCGGCTCGCCCTCCTGGCTCCGGATGATGGCGAACTCGACTGCCCGCAGCAGGGCTTGCGGATCGTCGGTAGCGACGGTGTAGAGACGCAGCGGATCGTTCTCGCGACCCGTCCCGGCGGCGGTCGGTGCCTGAGACCAGGGCATGCGGCCATGCGGGAAATCGTTCGGGGGAAGAAGCCCTTCCAGCCGGTACCGCTGCCGGATGTCCTCCATGGTTTCCTTGAACGAAAGGGTGGCCCGGTCGCGGCTGTCCCGGGGGACCCGTTGGTCATCCTGGTACCTACCTGATTCGCCGGCCATACGCCTCAGGAATTCACGCTGAACCAGATGTGTCCTCAGTTCGGACTCGGCGGTGAGCCGGTTCATGACGGTGGCGACGGAGGTCCGCAGCACTTCTTTGTCCAGATGAGGAAGACCGTCTTTCAGATCGGCCATCAACTGCGAGGAGATGAGGGTGCGGTTGGGCTGCAACGCGTGGATGGACTCGTGGACCATGGTTCCGGCGACATCCGTGACGGTGCGGGGGACTCCGTTCAGGGAAAGGCCGATGGATGTCAGGCGGGTTGCCGGGTCGAAGGCTCCCAGCGCCCCGGGGTCGAAGGCCTTGTAGAAGTCCTCGTCCGAGGCGAAAGTCCCCGGTGGAACCAGAGTCCGGGCAACATCCAGATCGTTCGGGATCGCCGTGGCGACAGTCTGCCCTACGTGTTCAGAGATCGTCGGCCCGAGAGTGTCCTCGGTGATGATCCGGATGACGGCCTGATCGACGACTGATACCCGCAGGGTGTCGGAATCCATCTCGATCCCCCGATGAGCCAGGGCTGCTCGGTCCAGCAGATCGAGCCCGACGACATGTTCCCACGACGGGCGAAGAGCGCCCTCGGCGTCGTAGTCGTAACCCCGCCGTTCGAACGTCTCGGTGTAACTGCGGATGGAGGTACTGTGATCGCGGACCTGGAGGATCAGATCGCTCAGCGGGGCACGGCCGTGCTTCACCTCGTCCGAGGTGTCCAGCAGCGTACGGGCACGCTGCTGTATTTCCCGTAGCGCCTGAGTTTGGGGTTCGCGCTGTGCTCCGAGTTGCTGCAGATCCGCAATCATTGCCTCGAGAGCGGCCGGAGTGTTGCGTAGGACCGTGGAGTTGCTGTCCCCGCTCAGAAGCTGAGGATGCGGAGCGCGCCGCTCGGCCGGTCGGCGCTCGAACTCCATCGCGGTGAAGTCGGTCACCGCCGGGTCTGCGTCCCACGGCACGAGCCGGGGCTCGCCTATACCGGCTGGAGCCAGACCCGGTTCGGTGGACACCGCACGGGGCGGTGGACCGGACGAACGCTCCGATCCGAGGTTCTCGGTCAGCGGAGAAACAGTGGACGATCGTGGCCCAGGGGCGCTGCGGTCGTCCGTTCCGCCTCCAGCCAGAGCCTGGAAGATCTTTCCCGGATTCTGATGTTCGGTCGTGTCTTCCTGGTTCCGGGCGTCGCCGGAGATCTCCTTTTCGAGAACGGGATGGGCTGGTGTCTTCGCCGTCAGCGCTTGCCGCCGTCGCACGTCCTCGAGATCGATGCCCCTGCGATCAGCGATCTCCCGGGTGAGTGGACCGGAGAACCGGCCGGGGCGTCCATGATCGTAGTGATCGAGAATCGCAAGTCTTGCCTGCTCGACGATCGCCGCCGTGTCGTGTAGTTCGGGGTGATCACGCAGCGGGTCGACCCCGTCCAGATTCCGGGATGCGGGGTACTTGGTGTGGACGTGATGGGCGATCTGGCCGGGACTGTCGGCGGCCCGTTCGCGACTCTCGTCGGGTACTCGCAGATCTTCGGAATAGCCCTTCGGCGAGTGCTTCGCCATTCCCCGGAGGAAGTCCTGCTGCATCGTGAAGGCCCGGAACTCCGACTCGAAGGTGAGCCGGGCGTTGAACGGCGAGAGCGCCGCATTGAGCTCGGCGGGAGTCAGATCCGGGTTCTCCAGAAGCAGGTCCCTGGTCAGATCGCTGCGCAGAACGTCTCGGCTCGGCTGCAGGGCATGCATCGACTCGTGTACGGCGGTCGACACCACCGTGGTGAGCGACCGGCCGGCCCCGGTGGTGCCCATGTCGATATAGGTGACGCCGGTGGCCGAGTTGTAGGCTCCGTTCCCGCCCGGTTCCCGCAGCCACGCAAGGTCTCTGGCGTACACGTCGGCCGGTACCTGACCGCGGGCCAGATGCTCGTCCTTCGGGATCGCATCGCGCAGCGTGTTGCCCACATGCCGAGAGAACTCCTCACCCAGCACGTCGTGCACGATGGCACGGCCGATCGCCTGGTCGAGGACGTCCAGCCGGCGAGTGCCCGGATCGATGTCCACCGAACGGTGCGCCAGCTCGACCCGGTCGAGTGGATCGAGGCCGTGCACGTCTTTCCAGGCCGGGATCACGTTGCTCTTGTTCGAGTCGTCGGGACGGTCCCGGAAGCGGTCACCGTACTCGTTCACCGCAGCACTGTGCTCCCGGACCTGCGCCACCAGATCGCTGATCTCACGGTCGCCCCTGCGGACGTCCGTGGCCAGGTGTTCCAGCCGGGTTGCGCCGTCCTGCAGATCCCGCAGCGACCGGATCTGCTCGACCCGGTGCTCGCCGGGGTGGGATTCGAGCCGGCGGATCACATCGTCGAGGCGTGAACCGGTCTGGGCGAGAACTTCGGAGGTACTGGTCCGGAACCGGTCGTTGTGGAAATCGCTTCGAGTGCGCGCTTCTTCCCGTACCCCGTCGGCCGGATCATGAGTGGTCCGGTCGTCGCGTTGAGTGAGGTGTTGGTCGCCCGGTTCGGTGAGTAGCGATGCCCCGTCGGCATTGGTGCGGTCGGGCGACTTGTTCGCGTTGGGGTGATCGGGTCCGGTACCCGTGTCGCTGCGGCTGGGTGAATCGTCAGCGAACCCAACGGGCTGATCAGTGACGGTTGGACCAGAGGGAGTTTCCGGGGTTGCTGGCTGATGATTCTTCTCCGACGGCGCGGGTTCTTGGTTCGGCGAGGTGTCTTCGCGGCGCGGGGAAGGATCCGCCGTACGGGCCTCAGCGGAAGTTTTCGAGGGGGAACCGTCCGCTGACCGAGAGGTGCCCGCCCCACCGGAACTTTCGGTCGAGGTACCCCGAGGAGAATCGATGACGATGGAGCCGCCGCTCGGCTGTCGAGGAGCGGTCGGTGTACGGCCAGTTCCGCTGCCGGTCTCCGAGCTGGTTCGATTGGTGGTACCGGGCAGCTCTGGAGCGCTGGGCGAAAGGCCAATGGTAGACGTCGGTACGTCTGCTGGGTGGTCGACACCAGTTGCGGGGAGTCCGGTTTCGGTCGGCGACAAGGCGCCTGTCGCCGGGGTGTTGCGAGCCAGGGGCAGAGCCCGGCCCAGGTCGTGGGCCCCGATCTGCAGCCCGGCTCCGAACGCACCGGCCAGGAACTGGTTGCCCAGGGCCTTGAGCACGCCGTCGTTGTAGAGGTTCAGGTAGTCCTTGGAGAACCCGAACTTGCCGTTGGTCAGATAGTTCTGGGTGAGGTCGACCGCGGCGCCGGCCGGGATGTCGGCCAGGCCCTCGCCGACCACCAGCGAGGTGCGCTCGATCCCGACCCGGCCCAGGGCAGCGGCGGGGCCGACCTTGAGGAAGGCCGGGAGCGTGCCGTTGGCGGACTTGGCCCCGAGCGGCCGCAGCAGCCGGCCCGCTCCGTTGGAGAAGAGCAGCCCGGCCGGACCGGCCACCGCACCGGCCATCCCACCGGACAACGTACTGACGAAGACCGACTTGTAGTTGATGCCCTTCCGGTTGCCCTCGGCGACCTGGATCGCCTGGGCCAGGAGGTCGGCGCCGCCGAACTGGGCGGCACCCAGGCCGGCTCCGGCCCCGGCCGCCTTGAGCAGGTTCGTGCGCAGCGTGGCGGGGGTGACGGCCTTGGCCGCGGCGGGCGCTGCGGCTTTGGCAGCAGCCGGGAGGGCGAGCTTAGGGGCGGCGGCCTTGGCGGCAGCGGGCGCGGCGACCTTGGGAAGGGCCTTGAGAGCGGCCAGTTCGGAGGCCTCCAGCAGGGTCCTGCGCAGCACCGGCATGGCCATTCTGGTGGCCAGCCGGGACAGGATCCGGATGATCGCAGCCCTCCCGAACGAGACCGCCAGCGCCGCGTAGGAGGCTCCGGCCGGGCCGAAGGCAGCGGCGAAAACCAGCTCGGCCGCAGTGATCCCGACGATGATCTTCAGCATCAGCTGGGCGTACTCGAGCTCGGTGGCGCCGTTCAGCGACGCCGCCTGGTAGGCGTAGGCCGCGGCGGAGTAGGCGGGCGGACCGCTCTCCTGATTCTGGACGAGATCGTTCCAGCGCTGGGTGAAGGCCTGGCCCGCGCTGCCGCCCCAGTTGAAGGCGACCTCGCCGACCGAGTTGTTCATCTCGAGGAACGCCTCGTCCAGCGCCATCGCGAGCTCGCCCCAGGCATCGCCCAGTTCCCGCCAGGCGTCCGGGTCCCCGTCCGGCCAGGCCTGCCAGGCGGCACCCCAGACCAGCTTGTCCCAGACCCAGCCGAGCGCCGCATCCAGATCAGCCACGCGAACCCCCCACGTTCACTTCAGCTCTGGTCGGCCGGTGCGGCTGATTGTTCCTTGGCCTTGATCCGGGTGATCCAGTAGTAGAGCCAGCAGCCGACGCCGACCGAGGCGAAGAAGCTGAGGGCATCCTTGAGGATCACGCTCAGTACGGCCGCGAGAACGGCGGTGGCCAGGGCGATCCAGGCGGCCGGCAACGGGTGGCCGGCCGCGTGCACGAGGGTCGAGAGGCCGATGAGCAGCAGGCCGAACAGGATGACGATCATTCAGGAGCCAGTTCTGGGAGTAGGTGGTGCGGGTCTCAGGCATGCGGGGCGATGCCGGTGTAGCGGGTGGAGGCGTTGCTGTCCGACTCGATCGTGGCCTGCACCGCGCGGCGCGCCAGGTCGGCTCCCTCCTCGGTGGTTCGGGCCAGGTTCTGGGCCTGCTCCTTGACGAAGGCAGCGCCGGGCTCGGCCAGGTACTGCGACTCGAAGGGCTTGCCGTACTCGGCCGTGCTGCCCCAGGGCTTGCCGCCTTCCAGTCCGTCGATCCGGGAGACGAGGGACGCCAGCCGGTCGGTGAGCGCCCCGGCCCGGGTGGCGACGGCGGACAGGGCGTCCAGGGCCGCTTCCGGGTCGCTGAGATACGTTTCGCCGGAACTCATTCGGGCCACCTCTCCATCAGCCGTTCCTGGATCGCATCGAGGTTCTCCAGCCGGTTGTTCATCCCGGCGGCAGTCATGCCGCCGGTCGCATAGCGCTCGTTCACCGCCCGTGTTCGCTCGGCGCCGATCTGTGCAGCTGAGGCGACCGTTTCGGTGATGGTCCGGGCCAGTGCGGTGGCGTCGGGATTACGGTAGATCCGGCCGTCGAGCCGCAGGTCGAGCAGTTCGCCGTGGGCTCCGGTCTCGGCCCTGACGAAACCGTCGGGCGAGGTGGCCTGCCCGCGTACCGCAGCCAGTTCCTGCTGCAGGACCGCGAAGTTGCGGCGCAGTTCCTGGTAGGTGCGGGTGGCCTGCTCGGCCTCGGCGCGCAGGTCGTCGAGGTGGGGCTCCGCCATGACGGGAATCCTTTCATCCGCTGGACGCTCCGGCCGGCACCAGGCACCATGACCTGAGACTTTAGTGCGGGTATTACCCTGCGGGAAAGGCTTTAACGTTTCCTTAGGCATGGGTTCTCCGGCGGCAGAAGCATTTCTGCCCCGCAGCGACGAGGAGAATTGAACGATGCGGCGTTCCGGACGACGTGCGGGTGCCACGGCCGCCCTGCTGGTCGCCGTCGGTGTTCTGGTCTGTGGCCCGGTCGCCACCGCGGGAGCGAGTCCGCTGCCCAAGGACGACACGAAGTCGGCGGCGGACTCGCCGAAGAAGTCTTCCTCGAAGAAGGCGAAGACCAAACGGAAGAAGCCCAAGCCGGCGGTGATCACCCGGCCGTCCTGCGGGGCCAACGCGGCCCCGGCCGGCACGGTGGTGCGTGAGGTCCCCTGGCAGCAGTTGTGGCTGTCTCCGGAGCGACTGGCCCCGCTGGCGAACGGTTCCGGGCAGACCGTGGCGGTGGTCGACACCGGGGTGAGCAGCGAGCACGAGCAGCTGAAGGGGAAGGTCCAGCCCGGATACGACGAGCTCCGGGGAAAACCGGGCGGTCACGCCGACTGCCAGTCCCACGGCACCGCTGTGGCGGGCCTGATCGCGGCGGACAAGCAGGGCTCGATCGGTCTGCGCGGGATCGCGCCGGAGGCCGAGATCATGCCGATCCGGGTGACCGAGGTATTGCCCGCCTCCAGCGCCGGCGCGCTCGAGCGCACCGATCCGGCCAAGGTGGCCAAGGGCATCCGGCGGGCGGCCGGCCGCGGGGCGAGCGTCATCCAGGTCTCTTCCGCGTTCACCGCTCCCGGTGCCCTGTGCGAGGCGAGCGCGTTCGCCCTGAAGAAGGGCATCCCGGTGGTGGCCGCCGTCGGTGACCTGCGTAACAGCGCGCTGGTTCAGGATGCGGCGACCTATCCGGCGGCCTGCGAGGGCGTGATCGGGGTGGGCTCGGTCGGCCCGGACTTCCTGCTGGCCGGCAGTTCGGCCGTGAACGAGGCGGTGGATCTGGTGGCCCCGGGCGACGAGGTCGTCTCCACCGCTCGGGTCAGCGGACAGCAGTCGTTCCGGGGGACCAGCCTGGCCTCCGGCGTGGTGGCCGGTGCGGTGGCGCTGGTCCGGCAGACCGATCCGGACCTGAAGCCCGCCGAGATCGCGAAACGTCTTACTGCCACCGCAGATCCGGTACCGGCCGGGGAACAGACCCTGGGATACGGTGCGGGGCTGGTGAATCCGTACCGGGCCGTCACCGAGCAGGCCTCGGCAACCGAACCGCAGCCGATCGCCGGAGCTGCCGCCCGGGTGGTGGATCCGGTGGCCGATCGGATCGAGGCGGCTCAGGCCTCGGGCCGTAAGAACGCGGCCGTGCTGGCTGCGGCGGCGATCGCCATGGTGCTCCTGCTGGGGGTCCTGGCGGCCGCCGTTCCGCGGGGGCACCGGCGGTCCTGGCGGCCGGGGCGCTCGGCGCCGGCCACCGAGAAGCCGACGGGCCGTTCCGCCGACGAGGAGCCGTTGTTCACGCTGCCCGAGGTCTACCGAAGCTGACCGGTCCGGACAGTGCGGGTGAGAGCGGCGGCCGGGCCGGACCGCTCTCACCCGCAGCCGGTCTCAGCGGCCGAACAGCTTGGCGTTGCCGTCCTCGGTCACCGACATGTCGCTGGAGTTGCTCGCCACCGTGGTGGAGAGCTTGTTCAGCGCGGTGACCAGGTTGTCGCAGGCGGTGTCCCACTTCTGCTGCATGACCGCCCAGCTCTCACCGGCCGAACCGGACCAGTCGGCCTGGAGCTGACCGGCCGCCGACTTCACGTCGCCGCGCAGCCCCTCGACCCCCGAGTGCGCCTTGCCGATCGAGCTGGACAGGTCGTTCAGTTCCTGGAAGTTGTACGAAAGCATGGGTCTACCCCTCCGAAAAGCTTGCGGTACTAGCGGATCAGCGCCGACGTGATGCCGGTCGTCTCGACCTGGCCGTGGCTCTGGGCGTTCGCCGAGTCGGTGCTGTCGTACTGCGCACCGGAAGTCTGGATGTTGCCGGAGATCTCGTTGAGCACGCCGTTCAACTGCGCCCAGGCCGAGTTCACGTCGTCCATCGCGACCTGCCAGGCGTTCCTGGCCTGGCCGCTCCAGCTGGCGGAGTGCGTGGCGGCCTCACCGCGGAGCTTGCTGATGGCCTCCTCCAGCTGCTCGTAGTTGCCCGCCATCTTCGACGAGACGCCACCCAGGACGTCGAGATCGGCCTTCACCTGACCGTTTCCAGCCATGCTGTTCTCCTATCGTGTTCGTGCTCGTGGAGTGCCCGGCCGGGGTGCTGCATCCGGCCGGACCGGAACACCGTTCAGCGTGGGTCCCCGTCGCCCCCGAAACCATCTGACCGAACCAACATATCGGCGCATCAACCACCGCTGAGCATGTCTTTTATCTCTTCTTGGGCGTGCAACGCGGCCAGCGCCACCTGCGGGTCGAGGGCCGGGCCCTCGGGGATCCGGGCAATCACCGCCGCCGGTAGCGACCAGCTCTCCTGCCCACTGAGACCCAGCGAGGACAGCACCGCGTCGGACGGGACGGCGTACCGGATGCCTTGATCGGTGACCAGGTACAGCGGCCCGCTCGTGCTCTCCGGGGACGGCCGGGACTGCACCAGCGTGGCCTTCCCGGGCTCGACCCAGACCCGGTCGGCCAGGCTGGTGCCGTTCGCCGAGACCGTGGCGGTCTGGAGGGCGGAGTTCAGGCCGCTGTCGACCGGGACCTCGCTCTCGACCGAGATCTTCGGGACGAACTCGCCGTTCTCCCAGGACGCGCAGGCGACGGTTTTCGAGTCCCGCAGGGCGACGAAGTCCGGGGCCTGGGCGGGTGGGTCGGTGGCGGTCCGCAGAGCGGTCTGCCCGGCCGCGGAGACGTCGGCGGGGGTGGCCTTCTTGACGGCCGCGCCGGCCCCGTTCTGCAGGCTCGCCTGGAGCTCGGTGATCGGGCTCAGCCGGCTGGCCAGGGTGAGGAAGTACTGGGTGCCGGAGCTCGAGGTGACTTTGCGGACCTGCCCGATCCGGGCCTTGGGCAGGGCCTTGCTGGCCTGGCCGGCACGCGGGACCACGATCGGGGCGATCGGCCGGCCCACGGGCAGCGCCTCCAGCCAGGCCTCTCCGACCGGCACGATCACCTGGTTGCCCAGGTTCAGGGCGCTGCGGGCGGCGCCCTCGTCGGGGATCTCGAACCGCATGTTCTGCCAGATCAGCCAGAGCGTGCCGGACGGAGTACGGACCAGCAGGCCAGCGTCGGCGATCTCGGTGCCGGCGTCGGGCCGCTCGCCCACCAGCATCCAGCTGCGGCTGAGCTCGCTGTTGCTGGTGTCCCAGACCTGCTGGGTGCAGAACGACCAGGGCGGGGCGACCAGGTCGGCGGCGACCGGCAGGTTGGCGGGGGCGTCGGCGATGCCGAGCTCGGGGCCCCGGGGCACTTCGGCCAGCGACTTGGTCGAGGTGGAGACCTTGGTGGTGGTGCCGGCCAGAAGTGCGGCGGAGGTGAAGTTCGGGGTCAGGTGCAGCTTGCCGTCGAGGTAGACGTACGTTGCTCCGGTCTCCTTCACCAGGATCACCGAGGACCCGTCCCGCCAGGAGGTTTTACCCCCGGGCCGGATCATGCCGTAGATGCCGGCCACGGCCAGGGCGATGACGGTGATCATCACCGCGCCCATCCCGGCTCCGCCGAGCCGCCGGTAGGGCCACTCGGTGGGATCGGTCTCGTGCACCACCGCGGCGCTGACCACCCGCCGGGCCGCGAACTGGTAGCTGTCCAGCAGGTCCTTGCGGGAGGCCATCAGCCGGCCAGCCCACGGACGTACGCGTAGAGCCCGAGTACTGAGGCGGTGAGCGGGGCCGTGGCCAGAGTCAGCAGGACGTCGAAGATGTCGGCCCAGCGCCCGGCCCGCGGCGAGGGCTGCTGCCGGCTGTAGACCAGGGCGGCTGCGCAGGACCCGATCGCGACCAGAACCAGGAAGGGCACGACGTAGGCCAGGCGCTGCGCCTCACCCAGCGCGAAACCGGTTCCGGCGACGGTGACGGCGAGCCCGAGCAGACCGGTGAGCAACGGCATCAGCCGCTGCCGGGCGGCCACCAGCATCCGGGCCCGCAACAGGTGGGCCAGGGCGATCAGGCCGGCCAGGACCAGCGGCACAGTGGAGCCGTCGGCCGCCAGGATCGCCAGGCCGGTGACGGTGATCAGGGCCGTGCCCAGCATCAGCCCGGTGAGGATGTCGGTGGAGCGGACCACCCGCACCACCACGTCCGGGAACGCCGGGCCGGTGTCGTTGCTGCGCAGATCGTCCATGTCCCGGGGGACCGAGGGCAGCGGGATCCGGGCCAGGCGCACCGACAGCAGCGGGAAGGCCGGGCTGAGGAGCAGCAGCACGGTGGTGACGACGGCCGCCGCGTCGACCCGGTCGACGGTGCCGGGCCAGATCGTCACCAGGGCGGCCCCGGCCAGGGCGCCGAGCGCGGTGACCGTGGAGCCGATGAAGATGTGGCGGCGTTCGGCCACCCCGAGCAGTCCGGCGACCGAGAACAGCAGCATGGCGGCCGCCCCGGTCATCAGCTGACCCGGGCCGAGCCACGGCTGGTCCGGGCCCTGCGCCAGCAGGACACCGCCGGCCAGAGCGACCAGGCCGGCCGGAGCGGCTACCACGGCGCCGGCCTTCGCGTCGGCCAGGACCCGGGACAGGGCAGCGCCACCGATCGTCAGGACCGCCGCCAGGGCGAGCAGGACGATCGCGGCCGGGCCGGTGGAGCCCGGGGTGAGCAGCAGCACGACGGTGAGCAGGACCACACTGGCCACGGTGACGCCGAGCCCGCAGGCCCGGGTGAAGGCCGGCGTCCAGGCCCGCTGCGCGCGCCGGGCGCCGTCGGCGATCACGTCGACCACGTCGTCGTACTCGGGCTCGGGCCATTCCTGGTTCAGCGGCACCAGGCAGAGCAGTTCGCCGTCGCTGATGCCCTGCGGGGCCAGCCCGCGAGTGGCGTCCAGGGCAGTGCCGTCGACCTTGCGCAGCACCCAGCCGCCGGTGGCCAGCCCGTCTACGGCGAGGTCCTCGCCGCCCTGCCGGAGCAGGGCAGGCAGAAGCGCGGCGACCGGAATCTGTTCCGGGAGAGCCACCGTCAGGCGGCGCTTGGGCGTCATCACGACCACGCGGGCCAGACCGACTCGGTCGGTAACGGCTGTCATGACGGCGGATCTGTCCTTTGTCGCGCTGCACGGGCTGATCCCGGTGAGATCGACACCTTACCTATCCGGACTGTGATCGCCCAGACCTCAGAGGCGCCAAGAATTCCTGAGAGATCTTCGGGGCGGCGAACTGTCGGTGGCGCCCCGTACTCTGATGGCTCGGCGGGAGCGCCAAGCCGTTGGTATAGCGAGAGTCACACGAGACTTTGCCCGAAAGTGCATTCAGACAAGGCGTCCAGGGAGGTGTCCGGACATGGGAACCGTGATGGTGAAGCGGGCCGCACGACGTCCCGAGCCGGAATACCCCTCCGGCGAGATCGTGCTCGAGGCCCCGCCGGAGATCCCGCCGCCCGACGGCCGGGCCTGGCAGCAGGTGGTCATGCTGATGCCGATGCTCGCGGGCTCGGCGGCGATGGTGCTCATCTACACCCAGGGCCGGTCCTCCAGCCCGCTGATGTACGTGGCGGGCGCCCTGTTCGGGCTCTCGGCGATCGGCATGCTCGGCTCGCAGATGCTTTTCAGCAGCGGCCGCAACAAGCAGGAGATGCGGGCGGCCCGGCAGGAGTACATGCGCTACCTGGCCCAGCAACGGGCCCGGGTACGCCGGATCATCGGCCGGCAGCGGGCCGCCCTGCACTACCGCTACCCGGCGCCGGACTCGCTCTGGGTGCTCCCGGAAGGGCCCCGGCTGTGGGAACGCCGCCCGGCCGACGGCGATTTCGGGATGGTCCGGATCGGGGTCGGCCCGCAGGAGCTCGCCACCGCCCTGATCCCGCCCCAGACCAAGCCGCTCGACCAGCTCGAGCCGATGTGCGCCGCCGCGCTGCGGCGCTTCATCCGGACCTACGCCGTGGTGCCGGACCTGCCGGTGGTGATGGCGCTGGACGGGTTCTCCCGGGTGCATGTGCGAGGCGACGCCGGGCTCACCCGGTCGATGGTGCGGGCCCTGATCGCCCAGTCGGTGGTGCTGCACGCCCCCGACGACCTGATCGTCGCGGTCTGCGCCGACGCCCAGCACCGCCCCGAATGGGAATTCGTGAAGTGGTTGCCGCATGCCCAGCACCCCGACCGGAAGGACGCGCTGGGTCCGCTGCGGCTGATCGCCGACACCGTCACCGGCCTGGAGGCAATGCTCGACGACATCGTCGGCCGGCGGCCGCGGTTCAATCCCTCGGCCGCCTCCGGCCGCAGCGGCCAGCACGTGGTGGTGGTGCTCGACAGCGACGGTGTCGCGGGCTCGGACCATCTGATGACCGACGGCGGCATCGAGGGCGTGACGGTGCTCGATCTGCGCGGCCAGGTACCCCGGGTGCTCGACTACGCCACGCTGGTGCTGGATGTCGAGGCCGACGGAGTACTGCGGAGCACCACGCTCAACGCCACCAGCGAGATGGGCCGGGCCGACACCCTGGAGCCGGCCCAGGCCGAGGCCCTGGCGATGCAGCTGTCCCCGCGCCGGCTGACCCAGGCGGTCAACGGCGAGGTGGCGCTGAGCACCGACCTCGGCCTGACCGAGCTGCTCGGGATCGCCGATCCGGCCGAGCTCGACACCGCCGTCGCCTGGCAGCCCCGGCCCAGCCGGGACCGGCTCCGGGTCCCGATCGGGGTGTCCCCGGAGGGGATTCAGGTCGACCTCGACCTGAAGGAGTCGGCTCAGGAGGGGATGGGCCCGCACGGGCTGCTGGTCGGGGCCACCGGCTCGGGCAAGTCCGAGCTGCTGCGCACCCTGGTGCTGGCGCTGGCCGCCACGCACGACTCGCAGGTGCTCAACTTCGTCCTGATCGACTTCAAGGGCGGCGCCACCTTCACCAAGCTGGACCGGTTGCCGCACACCAGCGCGGTGATCACCAACCTGGCCGACGAACTGCCCCTGGTCGACCGGATGAGCGATGCGATCAACGGTGAGCTGCTGCGCCGGCAGGAACTGCTGCGGGCCGCCGGGAACTTCGCCTCGCAGCGGGACTACGAGCGGGTCCGGGTCTCCGGCGCCCCGCTGCCCCCGCTGCCCAGCCTGCTGATCGTCTGCGACGAGTTCTCCGAACTGCTCTCGGCCAAGCCGGACTTCATCGAGATGTTCGTCCAGATCGGCCGGCTCGGCCGGTCGCTCGGGGTGCACCTGCTGCTCGCCTCGCAGCGGCTGGAGGAAGGCCGGTTGCGGGGTCTGGACACCCACCTGTCGTACCGGATCGCGCTGCGGACCTTCTCGGCGATGGAGAGCCGGGTGGCCCTCGGCACGGCCGACGCGTTCGAGCTGCCCCGCTCACCGGGCCACGGCTTCGTCAAGTTCGGCACCGAGCCGCTGAGCCGGTTCCGGGCGGCCTACGTCTCGGGGGCCTACCGACGGCGGGACGAGGCCGGCCCGGTCACCTCCGCGGCCGACACCGCGATCGTGGACTTCACCTCCTACTACACCCCTCAGGTGAAGGAGGCCGAGCCGGAACCGGCTCCCGAGCCGGACGACGAGACCGAGGTCGGCGAGACCCTGCTCGACGTGCTGATCGGCCGGCTGGAGGGCCGGGGCGACCCGGCGCACCAGGTGTGGCTGCCTCCGCTGGGCGAGTCGCCCTCACTGGACGAGCTGCTGCCGGGCCTCACTCACGACCCGGCCCGAGGGCTGGTCGCGACCGGGGTGCCGGCCGGTCTGGCCGCGCGGATCGGGGTGGTGGACCGCCCGTTCGAGCAGCGGCGCGACCTGCTGGAGATCGACCTGGCCGGCAGCGGCGGGCATCTCGTGGTGGTCGGCGGCCCGCGCAGCGGCAAGAGCACCGCCCTGCGCGACGTGGTGCTCTCGCTCGCGCTCACCCACACCCCCGAAGAGGCCCAGTTCTACGTCCTGGACTTCGGTGGCAGCACCTTCTCCGTCCTGTCCGGGCTGCCGCACGTCGGTGGGGTGGCCGGCCGGCTGGACATCAGCAAGGTCCGCCGCACGGTGGCCGAGGTGCTGACCGTGGTACTGGCCCGGGAGCAGCTCTTCGCCCAGCACGGCATCGAGTCGATGGCGCAGTACCGCCGGCTGCGGGCCGAGCGCCGCGGTCCGCAGGACGCTTTCGGTGACGTCTTCCTCGTCATCGACGGATGGGCCACGCTGCGGAGCGATTTCGAGGACCTGGAGGAGACGGTCGGCCAGATCGCCGCCCGGGGCCTCACCTACGGCGTGCACCTGGTGGCCTCCGCCGGCCGCTGGATGGAGATGCGGCCCGCTGCCCGGGACATGTTCGGCAGCCGGCTGGAACTGCGGCTGGGCGACATCTCGGACTCGGTGCTCGACCGCCGCACCGCGATGAACGTTCCCGAGGGCACTCCCGGCCGGGGGATGACCGCGGACCGTTTCCACTTCCTGACCGCGCTGCCGCGGATCGACGGCGGCCGGTCCGTCGACGACCTGGCCGCCGCCGTCTCCTCGCTGGTCACCGCGATCGCCCAGGCCTGGCCCGGCCCGAGCGCCCCGCCGGTGCGTCTTCTGCCGCCGGAGTTCGCCTACAAGGAGATGGATCCGCAGGCTCCTGGCGGGATCCCGATCGGCATCGCCGAGAACGATCTCGGGGTGGTGCACCTCGACCTCGGCGAAGACCCGCACTTCCTGCTGTACGGCGACTCCCGTTCCGGCAAGAGCTCCGCGCTGCGGGCGCTGGCCCGGGCGATCACCGAGCGTTTCGATCCGGAAGCGGCCCGGCTGGTGGTGATCGACCACCGGCGCAGCCTGCTCGGGGCCGTCGCCGAGACCCACCTGATCGGCTACGGCACCGGGGCTCAGCGCAGCGCCGAGATCCTCGCCGAGGTGGCCCAGGCGCTGCGCACCCGGCTGCCCGGGCCGGACGTCACCGCCGAGCAGCTGCGCAACCGCAGCTGGTGGCGGGGCCCGGAACTCTACGTGCTGGTCGACGACTACGACCTGGTGGCCACCGGGAGCGGGAACCCGTTGTCGGTGCTCCAGGAGTTCCTGCCCCAGGCCCGGGACATCGGGCTGCACGTGGTGCTGGCCCGGCGTTCGGGTGGTGCCGGCCGGGCGATGTACGAACCGGTGACCACGGCCCTGCGGGAGATCGGCTCGGCCGGGGTCCTGCTCTCCGGCCAGCGGGACGAGGGGGCGCTGCTGGGCGGCACCCTGCGCCCGGCGCCGCAACCGCCCGGCCGAGGTTGGCTGGTCGATCGGGAAAGGGGGGCGCAGCTGGTGCAACTCGCCTGGCTGCCGCCGCCGGAATGACGGGCTGCGAACGTTGCACGGCATTCGCGTGATGAAAACCCTATGGGTGTCAAGAGAGCACCTCGGTAGAGTCGGACGAGCTCGACAGGGCCTGAGCGATCAGGCGTGCAATTGGGGAGGAATCGCCATGGCCGAGAGAGTTGAGGTCGACCTGACTTCGCTGTCCACCTTCGCCGAGTCGGTGGGCGGACTGGCCGACGAACATCAGGAGACGCCGGCGACCCAGGCGGCGAACCTGGGTACCCGGAACACGGTGATGGCCGGTTCGACAGTGGGGTTCTCGGAGGCGAGCAGCTTCACTGCCCAGCATGCGAAGGTCGCGGCGTCGGCCGCGACCTTCCTCCAGGAGATGGTGGCCGGGCTGGCCACGCTCAGCCAGGGGGCCTCGGTGGTGGCCTACAACTACGCCAGCACCGACGAGAAGAACGCGATCGCCCAGCGGCAGCTCGAGGTGCTGGACTCCGAGGGGCGACCGAGCTACGAAGCGCTGGCCGTGCCGGTGCACGGGAAGGCCGAGATCCCGGCGTCCGGGGTGAACAAGGTCTTCGCGCCGCCGGCCGAGACCGAGGAGGCTGCCCCGAAGAGCAGCGGGGACTCGATGACCGAGGCGAGCGAGCAGAACGAGCAGCGGCGTCCGCCCACCGCCGAGGAACGGCTGATCGAGAAGGACCGCCAGATGTCCGGCGGCTACACGACGTGGCACTCGCAGATCGGTTCCGAGAACATGACCATGGTGGGTGGCAGGGACTCGACCGGCAAGGAGATCGACGTCACGATCTCGGGTGACGACAAGCGCGGCCTCTACAAGTTCGAGGCGCCGTACACCCACGTCGAAGGTTCCTGAGGGGGAACCGGCCATGGCCTCGCAGGACTCCGAGTTCAAGCCGGACGGGCAGTCCGGGTACTACAGCGACGAGGCCGGGTCCCCGGACGTGCTCGGCCAGTGCACGAACTGGTCCGGCTACACGATCGAGATGATGATGCAGACCGTGCTGCGCCTGCACGACGGCACCTATCGCGACGCGGCCAACGACTGGAGCAAGATCGCGGACGACCTGACCAACCTGCAGCAGCGGCTCCGGGCTGCCGGTGACACCATGCGGGACGGCTGGGACCCGACGGTCAACAAGGCCGCGGCCAACTTTCTCGAACAGGTCGAGGCCGGCACCTGGTCACACGGTGACTGGAGCGCCCAGGCCCGGACCAACAGCACCCACCTGAACGACATGGCCGAGCAGGTGGTCAGCACCAAACAGGCGATGATCGACAACTACGACCAGTTCCTGGTCGTCTACGAAGATGCCCAGCTGCAGATGACCAAAGCGTCGCAGATGCACAGCGGCGACGGCTTTTTCGCCGAAGCGGGCAGATTCTTCACCGACTACGACGCGAGGATGGCCAAGGCCAAGCAGGAAGCCGACGGGATCCGCGAGCTGTACACCCAGAAGGCCGCGGCCCTGATGACCACCCTGGGCGGCAGCTTCCTGGTCAACGGCTTCAACCTGGGGGAGGGGCGGGTCTACCAGGGCCCGACCACGGTCTCCGGCCGGTCCGGTCCGGTCGCGCCGGCCCCCTCGGGCGCCGGGCTGGCGAATCTGCCGGCCGGTGCGGCGCCTCGCAATACCGGAGGGGTCGGCAATGGGGTTCCGCGCTCAGTGCCCACCGGCACGCCGCGCAACCCCCTCCCGACCGATCCGCGCGGTCGGCCGATCCCCAAGGCCACAGACAAGACTCCTGCCACCAAGAACCTTGGTGCGCCGGTCGACCCGACCAAGTCGCTCACCACGCCGCCGGCGGCCAATCCGGCCGCAGGCCCCGCAGTCGGCCCGACGGGTACACCCCGGAACGTGGGAGATCTCCTTTCGAACGGCCCGGGTGCCAATGGCGTCAACGCTCTGGCGGCAGACCCTTCCGGCGCACCGATTCCGCTGGCCGGTACCCCGCGGCAACTGCCGAACGCGGTTCCGGCGGCTGCTGTTCCGGCGCGAACACCGGCGTCTTCGCTCGGAACTCCAGCTGCTTTCAACCCCGCCGGTCCGGGAGCTGGAACCGGCCTGATCCGGCCGGGCGGAACCCCGGCAGTGCCTCCGGGTGGGCTCGGCAGCGGCACCCCGGCCCGGAATTCTCCCCGCAACTCGTTGCTGGGCAGGATGAATCCCAACGGTCCCGGTGCCGGGGCGCCGCCCGGAGGCAGCCCTCGGGGTGTCGGTCCAGGGATGCCGGGCAACCGTGGCCTTGGCGCCGGTGGTCCGCGTGGTCCGGGCGGTCGTGGCGGCAGCCCCGGTATGCCGGGCGCTCCGGGCAATCGGGCTGGGGCACCGGGCAGCCGTGGCAATGCTCTGGGCGCGCCAGGCAGTCGGGGCGGCGGTCCGGGCGGTCCTGGAGGTCCGGGCAGTCGTGGCACCGGCCCGGGTGGACGTGGTGGCGTGGGTACACCGGGCAACCGGGGTGGCGGTCCCGGTTCCGGCGGCCGGGGGATCAGCACGAAGGGTCGCGGAAACGGTTTTGGCCGAGGCGGTTCGGGTCCTGGTGGTGGCGGCGCTCCGAGAACCAATCGGCGCACCACGAACGACGAGGACGAGCAGTACGAGACGAAGAACTACCGGGGCGAGAGCGAGGAGTACCTCGGCGACCTGCCCCAGGCTCCGCAGAAGCTGAGCGGGCATCTCTCTTCGTCCCCGACCTCGGCGCAAGGGCTGGCCGGGGCACTGGCAGGGCGGTTCCGGCGTAAGCAGCGGGCCCCGGAAACCGATCTTTCCGGCCGCCGGGCCCGGATCGAGGCCGCAGCCGAGGCCGAGGCCGAACTGCTGTTCGTCCCGACCGAACGCCGTCCGGACCTGACCGGCCGCAACTCCGTTCCCGAGGGCGGATACTCGGCCCTGGGGATCGACGAGCTGTTGCGTGGCGGGCAGTCCGCCGCCGAGATCAGTGCTCCCGAGCAGCAACGGCGGGTCACCGACGAGCAACACCCGCAGGGCGAGTACTGGCAGGTCGAGGTGCCGGACAAGATCGTCGCCGAGCCGGAGCCCGAGTCCACCGACCGGCGAGGACGGGTGCTGGGCCCGGCCTCCTGAGGAACCGCCCATCCGGACCCGAAGCAGAACGGAAGCAAGCACTCACATGGCACGGACGATCCAGGTAGCCCCCGGGCAGCGGGGCGCCTACACCACGATCGGTGACGCACTGGCCGACGCCTCCGACGACACCGTCGTCGAGGTGGCCGAAGGCACCTATCGGGAGGCGCTCTACCTCAGCGGCAAGAGCGTGGTCATCCGCCCGCTGCCCGGGACCGGCCCGGTCGTGATCGACTCGGCCGGGGTGCCGCACCCGGCCCTCAGCTGCCGGGACGGGGGCGTGCAGCTCGAGGGGCTGACCCTGCGTTCCGAGGAGGCGGCCGCCCTGTTGGCCGAGCGTTCCGAGATCCGGGTCGAGCGCTGCACCCTGAGCTCCACCAACGCGGCCGGGATCAGCGTCAACGGTGGCCGGCTCGAGGCCCGCAAGTGCACCGTCGAGAACTCGCTCTACGGGCTGCTGATCGAGGACGCGGACGGTTCGGTCACCGACTGCACGATCTCCGACATCGCCGAGGACGGGGTGCTCGCCCGGATCGGCACGGCCGCGGTGTTCCGGGCCACCACGGTCAGCCGTTGCGGCAACCGCGGCTTCTACGTGTACCAGTTCGCCCGGCCGGTGATCGAGGGCTGCGAGGTGTCCGGCACCGGGGGTGCCGGGATCGCGGTGGCCTATCGCAGCGAGCCCACCCTGCGTCGCTGCAAACTGCACGACCTCACCGGCCCCGGAATCACTTTCGCCCGCGGCACGGCCGGTCTCGTCGAGGAGTGCGAGATCCGCAACACCGGCACTCCG
This sequence comes from Kineosporia babensis, assembly GCF_021129305.1. GTDB lineage: Bacteria > Actinomycetota > Actinomycetes > Actinomycetales > Kineosporiaceae > Kineosporia > Kineosporia babensis. Next base: position 62,046 of record NZ_JAJOMB010000002.1, read on the forward strand.
GGCCTGGAGATCGAGGAGGGCGCCGAGCCGGTGGTCCGGGAACGGGCCGAGGGCCTGGCCGGGGCCGGTGACGTGCTGGACGACCTGAGCCGGGACGACGAGGGCATCGAGAAGCTGCTCGCCGAACTCGACGCGATGGTCGGCCTGACCGAGGTGAAGGCCGAGGTCCGCGGTCTGATCGACGAGCTCCAGGTGAACGAGTGGCGGCGCAGCGCAGGACTTTCCGTCGCCACCGGGAGCAACAACTTGATCTTCACCGGCGCCCCGGGTACCGGTAAGACCACCGTGGCACGGATTTACGGCAAGCTGCTCGGTGCGCTCGGCGTGCTGCCCGGGGGCGGCTTCCGGGAGGTCAGCCGGCGCGACCTGGTGGGCCAGTACCTCGGGCACACCGCGGAGAAGACCGCCTCGGTGTTCGACGAGGCCAAGGGCGGCGTGCTGTTCATCGACGAGGCGTACACCCTGTCCCGCTCGGCCGGCAGCAACGACTTCGGCCAGGAGTCGATCGACACGCTGGTCAAGCTGATGGAGGACCACCGCCACGAGAGCGCGGTGATCGTCGCCGGGTACACCAAGGAGATGAGCGAGTTCCTGGACGCCAACCCCGGTCTGGCGTCCCGGTTCTCGAAGTCGGTCGAGTTCGTCAACTACGCGCCGGACGACCTGCTGCTGATCATGGAACGGATGACTGCGGCCGGGGACTACCGGCTGGCCCCCGGCATCGCCCCGCCACTGCACCGCTACTTCGCCGCCCTGTCTGCCGACCCGAACTTCGGTAACGCCCGCGAGGCCCGGAAGTTGTTCGAGGGCATGCGCAAGACCCAGGCCCAGCGGCTGCGCCGGCTGCCCGGCCGGCCCACCCTGGACGACCTGCGCACCCTGAACGAGCAGGACCTGTACGACGTGATCGGCCCGGTAACCGAATGAACGGCCCCGCCCAGCACCCGGCCCAGGCCCGCCCGGCTCCGGCCGCCCCGGCCACCGGGGTCGAGGTCAGCGGCGCCCCGGAACCGGCCGTGGTGGCCCGCGGTGCCACCGACGCGCAGAGCCGGGCCTCGGCCGAGCGGGTCGGCCGGGCCGTGGCCGAGCAACTCATCGCGACCAGCCGCCGGGGCACGAGTTCGGCCACCGTGCCCGACCAGCCACCGTCCGATCCGGAGGATTCCAGCTCGCTGCCGGAGCGCTCGCGAACAGCCGGCGCGTCGTGGAAGGCCCCGCACCTGCGGGTCGGCTGGCACACCACCACGCCGACGCTGCTGGCCGGCCTGACTCGTCCCACCGTGCCCACCGGCGTGCTGCTGGGACACGGGAGCGAGGGCAGTGAGGTCCGGGCCGCGCTGTTCCGCCGCACTCCGGTGCGGATGGTGCTGGTCGGCGATTCCAGTTTGGCCCGCCTTCTGCTGCTGCGCGGTGCGGTGTCCGGGGCCCGGCCGGTGGTGCTCGCCACCGATCCCGAGGGCTGGGAGAACTTCCACCTGCAGCTCACCGACCTGGGCGTCGAGATGGCGGTCTTCCCTGCCGACGCGGCCTTCTGGCTGGGCGGTTCCAGTGCTGAGCCGCTCTTCGTGCTCCGGACGGTCGCCGACTCGCCGGCGACCGATGCGCTCCCGACTCCGCTCGGCACCACCAGCCCGATCACGACCGGTCCGATCTCCACCGGCCCGGTTGCGGTGGAGCAAGCCCGACCTGAAGATTCGGCCGCTGAAGCCAACTGGTCGGGCGGCTGGTGGCGCTGCGACGCGGTGCTGGCGTCCGAGGTCGGCCCGGACGCGCTGACCGCCCTGCGCCGAGGTGACCTGGTTCTCGCCTCCCGGCTGGACCAGGCCTCGGCCGAGCGGTTGTGCAGTTCCCGGACGGTCAGCGGCCTGAACCTCGAGGCTCTGGTCACGCTGGGCGAGAACGAAGTGATGGCGATCGCCGACGGCCGGGCCCGCAAGCTGCAGCTGCACCTGTCCGCCCGCGAATCGTCCCTGCTCAGCCAGGCCGACGCCGAGTTGGACCCGAGAGACTCGACCGTTCCGGAGGATCTGCGGGACTCGACGAACCTGCGAGACCTGGCCGACCTGGCTGGTCAGGGTCACCAGGCCAGACCAGACAGTCAGGCGGGTCAGGCGGGTCAGGCGGCGCCGCGCGGCAAGGTAATGGGAGACGTCCGGGCCGACTGGGGAGCGCAAGCCGGCGAGGTGCCCTCAGGCATTTGGGACAACCAGGAGACGCCGGACGTCCGGGTCAGCCACCCGGGTCAGACACTCCGAACCAACCAGACACTCCGAATCGACCAGAGGCACCCGAGCGAGCCAACACCCCCGGCCGGGTTGGCTACTGGAGGTCTGCCGGTCGGCCGAGGCGACGAGGATCGACGGGTAGACGCGAGTCTCCAGGCAGAGCCGGTTCACCAGGCTGAACCGGTGGGCTCGGCCGAGCCGCCGCCGGCCGGGCCGACCGATCAGGAAAGGCCGGTCGGCCGAGGCGAAGAGAGCGTTCGGGGGGACCGGGCGCTCCGGTCCGAACTGACGCCCCCGGCTGGGTTGGCCACTGGGGGTCTGCCGGTCGGCCGAGGCGATCAGACCGTGCGGGTGAACCGGAGACTTCAGACCGAACAACCGGCTCCCCGAGTCGAGCCGGTGCGTTCGGACGCGTCGACGCCGCCGGCTGGATCTGCCGCTCGGGCCCTGCCGGTCGGTCGTGGTGACGAGGTCGGTCGTGGTGACGAGACTGTCCGGGTGGACCGCGGGCTCCGGTCCGAACCGGTTGGCTCGGCCGAACCGACGCCCCCGTCCGGGCCGACGACCGGGGAGCTGCCGGTTGCCCGAGGTGACGAGACCGTCTGGGGGGACCGGGCGTTTCGGTCCGAACGGACGCCGCCGGTTGAGTCGGCCACCGGAGGTCTGCCGGTCGGCCGAGGTGATCAGACCGTGCGGGTGGACCGGGCGCTTCAGGCCGGACAACCGGCTCGCCGGGTCGAGCCGGTGCGTTCGGACGCGCCGACGCCGCCGGCCGGGCTTGCGACCGGAGGCCTGCCGGTTGGCCGAGGTGACGAGACCGTGCGGGTGGACCGGGCGCTCCAAGCCGAAATGTCTCGCCGGGCCTTCCGGGCCCGCCGCGCCGATCGGGCCAGACCGGCCGACCAGGTGGACCCGGGTGAGCGGACCCAACCGGCCGACCATGCCGACCAGGCAACCCACACCGACCGGACAATCCACGCCGACCAGGCAACCCAAGCAATCCAAGCCGACCAGGCAATCCATGCCGACCGGGCAATCCACGCCGACCAGGAAACCCAAGCTGACCAGGAAACCCAAGCAATCCAAGCCGACCGGGTAACCCAAGCCGACCAGGCAACCCAGGCCGACCAGGAAACCCAGGGCACCCGGCCCGGCCCGCCCGCAGCCACCGACGCCGGCGACCAGCAGCCCTCCGCCCCGGCCCCGAAGACCCGCCGCCGGCACTGAGCCGTAATGCTGGTGAGGAGCACCTCCACCAGCGGATACCCTTGAGGTCGTGACTCCCGACGAACTTTCCGCCGCGATCCGGGCGTGCCTGGAGGCCGCCGTCGCTGCCGGTGATCTCACCGTCAGCGTTCCCGCCGAGATCCGGGTCGAGCGACCGAAGCAGCGCGAGCACGGCGACTGGGCCACCAACATCGCCCTGCAGCTGGCCAAACCGGCCGGTAAGCCGCCGCGCGCGGTCGCCGAGCTGCTGGCGGCGCGCCTGGTCGAGCTGCCGGGGATCAAGAGCGTGGACATCGCGGGTCCCGGCTTCCTCAACATCGTGCTGGACGCCGCCTCGGCCGCCGAGCTGGTGCGCACCATCGTCGAGGCCGGTCCCGCCTTCGGGCGCAACCAGCAGCTCGCGGGCACCACGCTGAACCTGGAGTTCGTCTCGGCGAACCCGACCGGCCCGCTGCACATCGGGCACACCCGGTGGGCCGCCCTGGGCGACGCGCTGGCCCGGGTCCTGATCGCCAGCGGCGCGCAGGTCACCCGTGAGTTCTACGTGAACGACGCGGGCGCCCAGATGGACCGGTTCGGCGGCTCGATCCTGGCCCGGATCAAGGGCACCGAGATCCCCGAGGGCGGCTACCACGGCGAGTACGTGGCCGAACTGGCCGCCAAGGTGCGCGAGCAGCGTCCCGACATCGACGACCTGCCCCTCGAAGAGGCCCAGATCCTGGCCCGGGAGCTCGGCTACGCCATCCAGCTGGCCGAGAACCGGCAGACGCTGGACGATTTCGGCGTCGAGTTCGACGTCTGGTTCTCCGAGCGCACGCTGCACGAGTCCGGCTCGGTGGACGCCGCGGTGGACCGGCTGCGCGAGCAGGGCCACGTGGAGGACCGGGACGGAGCGGTCTGGCTGCGCACCACCGACTTCGGCGACGACAAGGACCGGGTGCTGGTCAAGGCCGACGGCGAGAAGACGTACTTCGCCGCCGACGCCGCCTACTGGCTCTCGGTGCGCGACCGCGGCTTCCCGAAGAAGATCTACATGCTCGGCGCCGACCACCACGGCTACGTGCAGCGGCTCAAGGCGATCGTGGCCTGCGCCGGCGACGACCCGGCCGAGTCGGTCGAGGTGCTGATCGGCCAGCTGGTCAGTGTGGGCGGCGCCCGCCTGAGCAAGCGGGCCGGCAACATCATCGAGCTGAAGGACCTGGTCGAGTGGCTGGGCCGGGACGCGGTGCGCTACTCGCTGGCCCGCTACCCGGCCGACTCGCCGCTCGCCCTGGACGGCGAGGTGCTGCAGAAGAAGACGAACGACAACCCGGTCTTCTACGTGCAGTACGCCCACGCCCGGCTCTGCTCGCTGGCCAACCAGGCCCGCGAGCACGGGGTGGAGCGCACCGCCTTCGAGCCCGCGCTGCTGGACCACGTCACCGAGAACGAGCTGATCGCCGCCCTGGCGCAGTTCCCGGCGATCGTGGCGCAGGCCGCCGAGCTGCGCGAACCGCACCGGGTGGCACGGCATCTCGAGGTGGTGGCCGGGGCCTTCCACAAGTGGTACGACAACTGCCGGGTCACCCCGCGCGGCGAGGACCCGGTGGAGGACCTGCACCGCACCCGGCTCTGGCTGGCCGAGGCCAGCCGGCTGGTGCTGGCCAACGGTCTGGAACTGCTCGGCGTGAGTGCGCCCGAGCGAATGTGAGGAACTGAGAATGGGTGCGCACGAGGCGGGCGAGCTGCACAGCCCGGGATACGGCCACGTGGCCACGGTTCCGGGCTGGCTGCGGCCGCCGGACGACGTCAACGACCTGCTGCCCGGGCTCTGGGCGCAGACCGTGCACCGGGCCGGCGACGGCGTGCTGCAGATCGGCGGGGTGTCGGTGAACGACCTCGCGGCCGAGTTCGGCACGCCGGCCTTCGTTCTCGACGAGGCCGACTTCCGCAGCCGGGCCACGGCTTTCCGCGACGCGTTCGCCTCGGCCTTCGCCGGGGTGGGCGGCGCCGACGTGTACTACGCCGGAAAGGCGTTCCTGTGCACCGAGGTCGCCCGCTGGATCGCCGAGGACGGGCTGTTCCTGGACACCTGCTCCGGTGGTGAGCTGGCGGTCGCGCTGCGCGCCGGGGTGCCGCCGGAGCGGATCGCCCTGCACGGCAACAACAAGCTCGAGAGCGAGATCGACCGGGCGGTCGCGGCCGGCATCGGCCGGATCGTGATCGACTCGATGATCGAGATCGAGCGGGTCGCCGCGGCGGCCGAGCGGCACGGCAAGGTGCAGCCGGTGTTCATCCGGGTCACCGTCGGGGTCGAGGCCCACACCCACGAGTACGTCTCCACCGCCCACGAGGACCAGAAGTTCGGCCTGTCGCTGGCCGGTGGCGACGCGGCCCAGGCGATCGCCCAGGTCCTGGCCAAGCCCTCGCTGAAGCTGCTCGGCCTGCACAGCCACATCGGCTCGCAGATCTTCGACACCCAGGGTTTCGAGGTCTCCGCTCGCCGGCTGCTCGGCCTGCACGCCTCGGTGAAGCGCGATCACGGCGTGGAGCTGCCGGAGATCGACCTCGGCGGCGGCTACGGCATCGCCTACACCAGCCAGCACGATCCGCTGGAGGCCAAGCTCATCGCCGACCAGCTGGCCGAGATCGTGGTGCGCGAGTGCCGCGGTCTGGAGATTGCCGTACCCCGGGTCTCGGTGGAGCCCGGCCGGGCGATCGCCGGGCCCAGCACGTTCACGCTGTACCAGATCGGCACTCTGAAAGACGTGTCGATGGACGGTGGCGGCGTGCGTAGGTACGTGTCGGTGGACGGCGGGATGAGCGACAACATCCGCACCGCGCTGTACGACGCGGACTACTCCTGCACGCTGGCCTCCCGGGTGTCGGACGCCCCGGCGGCGCTCAGCCGGGTGGTGGGTAAGCACTGCGAGAGCGGGGACATCGTGGTGCGCGACGAGTTCCTGCCGGGCGATCTTGTCCCTGGTGATCTGCTTGCGGTCCCCGGCACCGGGGCGTACTGCCGCAGCATGGCCAGCCAGTACAACCACGTTCCGCGGCCGCCGGTGGTAGCTGTGCGCGACGGTAAGGCCCGGGTGATCGTCCGCCGCGAGACCGAGGACGACATCCTGGCGCTGGACGTCTTCTAGAAGCACCAGAACCACCAATTGAAGACGGGGTGCGCGCCTTTGGTGCGCACCCCGTCTTCAATTGTGGTCGCGGAAGTCTGAATAATGACGAAGGTGACGCGACCGTCCGCCGGGGTACCCAGGGCCATGCGCCGTCTCGGCACCGACCTGGCCACCTGGCGGCGGATCCGCAAGCTCAGCGTGGAGGAGCTTTCGCAGCGCTCCGGGGTCGGCATCGCCACCATCACCCGGCTGGAAGCCGGACAGGGAGCGCCGCTGGAACACGTCTTCGCCGTGGCCTCCGCGCTGGGCGTCGCCGAGGTACTGGCCACGGCCCTTACCCCGCGCAATGTGCTCGCCCGCGCGACTCCACCAGCGCCCCCGCAAGCCTGATGGGTGTGGCGTAGTTCAACCGCGACCACTGGGCGGTCCGGACGGACCTTCCTAAGCTGAGGGCATGAGTGCTGCGCCGCCGCAACTGCCACCGGACCTGCCCCTGGCCGGGCAGTTCGACCCGGCCGACCGGGCCGAATGGCTCCGGCTGGTGGCATCTGCCCTGGTCAAGGCCGGGAGAATGGGCGCCGGGGACGATCCCGCCGAAGCCGTGGCCAAGCTGACCAGCACCACGTACGACGGCATCGGGATCCGCCCGCTCTACTCCTCGGACGACGCGGTGGCCGAGGAGTCGATCGGGCTGCCCGGCTCGGCGCCGTTCGTCCGCGGCACTCGCACGGCGGCGCAGAGCTGGGATGTCCGGCAGCGTCACCTCGATCCGGACCCGGCCGTCACCCACGAGGCGGTGATGACCGATCTGGAGAACGGCGCTACCTCGCTCTGGCTCACGATCGGCCCGGGCGCTCTGCCGCTGAGCGGCTTGAGCCAGGTGCTCGACGGCGTGCTGCTCGATCTGGCGCCGGTGGTGCTGGACGCCGGTGCAGACACCGAAGCCGCGGCCGCGCGGTTCCTGGACCTGGCCGGCGACAAGAACGCCGGAAATCTGGGTGCGGATCCGCTCGGCCTGTGGGCGCGGCTTGGTCCCAGCCATACCCCGGACCTCGAACTCCTGGCCAGACTGGCCGAGAAGACGGCGAACACCGCGCTGCGGGTAGCTACGGTTGACGCCACGATCTACCACGACGCCGGAGCTTCGGACGCGCAAGAACTCGGCGCCTCCCTGGCTACCGGCGTGGCCTACCTCAGAGCGCTGACCGATGCCGGGCTGAGCACCGCCGATGCCTTCGCCCAGCTGGAGTTCCGCTACGCAGCGACTGCCGACCAGTTCCTCACCATCGCCAAACTTCGTGCCGCTCGCCGACTCTGGGCCCGGGTGGCGGAGGTCTGCGGGCACAGCACGGACCTGGGGCAGAAACAGCACGTGGTGACGTCGTCGGCGATGATGACCCAGCGCGACCCCTGGGTGAACCTGCTGCGCACCACGCTGGCGGCCTTCGGCGCCGGGGTGGGCGGGGCCGACGCGATCACCGTCCAACCGTTCGATGCAGCGATCGGCCTACCGGACGGGTTCTCCCGCCGGATCGCCCGCAACACCTCATCGCTGCTGGTCATGGAGGCCCACCTGGCCCGGGTGATCGATCCGGCCGGGGGCTCCTGGTACGTCGAGCAGATCACCGATGAGCTGGCCCGGGCCGCTTGGCAGCAGTTCACCGCGATCGAGGCGGAGGGCGGGATGGCGGCCGCGCTGGAGAGTGGCCGCTTCGCCGGGCAGATCGACGAGGTCTGGCAGCGCCGGGCCAAGCGTCTGGCCAGCCGCAAGGACCCGCTCACCGGCGCCAGCGAGTTCCCTAACCTCACCGAGACCGCACCCGTCCGTAAGCCTTTACCGCCCCGGCCCAGCGGCGGGCTGCCGGTCCACCGCTATGCCGAGGAGTACGAGGCGCTACGCAACGCAGCCGAGAAACAGGCAGAGAAGCCGAAGGTTTTTCTTGCCACCCTTGGCCCGGTATCGGTGCACACCGCCCGGGCCACGTTCGCCGCCAACCTGTTTCAGGCCGGTGGTATCGAAACACCGAACGGGCCAGTGGAAGACTTCCGTGCCAGCGGGGCCACGGTTGTCTGCCTGGCCTCCAGTGACAAGCTCTACGCGGAAAAGGCCGAAAGCGCGGCAGCTGAGCTGAAAGCGCTAGGTGCGCAGCATGTTCTGCTGGCTGGAAAAGGCGACTACGCCGGGGTGGACGACTACGTGTTCGTGGGGGTGGACGCCCTGGCAGTGCTGCGGGACCTTCACCGCCGGATCGGTATCGAGGGCTGAATCGTGAGCATTCCCAACTTCGCCGATGTGCCGCTGGGCGAGCCGAAGGCGCCGGCCGGGCCGGCGCAGCCGGAGTCTCCGGAGCCCTGGCGGACGCCGGAGGGGATCGACGTCAAACCCCTCTACACCGGTGCTGACCTGCAAGGTCTGGACTTCCTGAACACCTACCCGGGGATCGCGCCGTACCTGCGGGGGCCGTACCCGGCTATGTACGTGACCCAGCCGTGGACCGTCCGGCAGTACGCCGGGTTCTCCACCGCGGCCGAGTCCAACGCCTTCTACCGGCGGAATCTGGCGGCCGGGCAGAAGGGCCTGAGCGTGGCCTTCGACCTGCCCACGCACCGCGGTTACGACTCCGACAACCCTCGGGTGCCGGGCGATGTCGGGATGGCCGGGGTGGCGATCGACTCGATCCTGGACATGCGGCAGCTGTTCGACGGCATCCCGCTGGACAAGATGTCGGTCTCGATGACGATGAACGGCGCCGTGCTGCCGGTGCTGGCGCTGTACGTGGTGGCCGCCGAGGAGCAGGGGGTGCGGCCGGAACAGCTGGCCGGCACCATCCAGAACGACATCCTCAAAGAGTTCATGGTGCGTAACACCTACATCTACCCGCCCGCCCCGTCGATGCGGATCATCAGCGACATCTTCGCCTTCACCTCGGCGAAAATGCCCAAATTCAATTCTATTTCGATCTCGGGCTACCATATCCAGGAAGCTGGGGCCACAGCTGATCTGGAACTGGCGTACACGCTGGCGGACGGGGTGGAGTACCTGCGGGCGGGAACCGCGGCCGGGCTGGACATCGACGTCTTCGCGCCGCGGCTGTCATTCTTCTGGGCCATCGGCATGAACTTCTTCATGGAGGTGGCCAAGCTCCGGGCGGCCCGGCTGTTGTGGGCCCGGCTGGTGCGTGAGTTCGGGCCGCAGAACCCGAAATCCCTGAGCCTGAGAACGCATTCGCAGACCAGTGGCTGGTCGCTGACGGCTCAGGACGTGTTCAACAACGTGATCCGTACCTGCGTGGAAGCGATGGCGGCGACCCAGGGACACACCCAGTCGCTGCACACCAACGCGCTGGACGAGGCGCTGGCCCTGCCCAGCGACTTCTCGGCCCGGATCGCGCGGAACACGCAGCTCCTGCTGCAGCAGGAGTCCGGCACCACGCGGGTGGCCGATCCATGGGGCGGCAGCGCGTATGTGGAGCGGCTGACCTACGACCTGGCGCGTAAGGCCTGGCAGCACATCGAGGAGGTGGAGAAGGCCGGCGGGATGGCCAAGGCGATCGACGAGGGCCTGCCGAAGCTGCGGATCGAGGAGGCGGCGGCCCGGACCCAGGCGCGGATCGACTCGGGGCGGCAGCCGGTGATCGGGGTGAACACCTTCCGGCCGCAGACCGAGGAGCCCCTGGACGTGCTGAAGGTGGACAACGCCCAGGTGCGGGCCGGGCAGATCGAAAAGCTGAGAAGACTGAGGGAAGAGCGGGATTCCGAGCGCACCGAGCAGGCCCTGGAGCACCTGACCACCGCGGCCGGGCGGGGCGAGGGAAATCTGCTGGACCTGGCGATCAGGGCGGCCCGGGCCCAGGCCACGGTGGGGGAGATCTCCGACGCCCTGGAGAAGGTCTTCGGGCGGCACACCGGTCAGATCCGTACCATCTCCGGGGTGTACCGCAACGAGTCCCAGGGCGCGGGCAACGTGGAGGCGGTTCGTACCGCCACCGCGGCCTTCGAAGGCGAAGAGGGCCGCCGGCCTCGCATCCTGGTCGCCAAGATGGGCCAGGACGGCCATGACCGGGGCCAGAAGGTGATCGCCTCGGCCTTCGCCGACCTGGGCTTCGACGTGGACGTGGGCCCGCTGTTCCAGACCCCGCAGGAGGTGGCGCTGCAGGCGATCGAGGCCGATGTGCACGTGGTCGGGGTGTCCTCGCTGGCCGCCGGGCACCTCACCCTGGTCCCGGCGCTGCGCGAGGAGCTGAAAACCCTGGGCCGCGAAGACATCCTGATCGTCTGCGGCGGCGTGATCCCACCCGGCGACCACGATCAGCTCCGCTCGGACGGCGCCGCCGCCATCTTCGGGCCGGGCACGGTGATCGCCGATGCAGCCCTGGAGCTTCTCAGCACCTTGTCCGAGCGCCTGGGACACCTAAGCTGAGCGTCATGGCTGAGACCTGCACGCATCTGGACACCATCCACGACGTCACGCCCAGCGCCGCGGGCTGCGAGGACTGCCTGAAGGTCAACGGAACCTGGGTGCACCTGCGGCTGTGTCGCGAGTGCGGGCACATGGGCTGCTGCGACTCCTCCCCGGCCAAGCACGCCACCGCGCACTTCCACGAGAAGAACCACCCGATCGTCCAGTCCGCCGAGCCGGGGGAGAGCTGGCTCTGGTGCTACCCCGACGAAGTGGCCTTCGAGCTCGGATGACCCAACCCCACCCGACCACCCAACCCGACCAGGCCACCCAGCCCGACCAGGCTGATCGAGCCAGGCCCACGCGTCCGCCATTTGATCTTGACCAGGCCACCGAGCAGATCCGCGCCGGCTCCCGGGCCTGGATCGCCCGGGCGATCACCCTGGTCGAATCCACCCGCCCGGACCACCGCCGCCTGGCCCAGGAACTGCTGGCCCAGCTCGCCCACACCGCCCCGAGCACCGTCCGGCTGGGCGTCAGCGGAGTACCGGGCGCAGGCAAGTCCACCTTCATCAACGCCCTCGGCGGCCGCCTGATCGACGCCGGGCACGCCGTGGCCGTCCTGGCCGTGGACCCCTCCTCCACCCGCACCGGCGGCAGCATCCTCGGCGACAAGACCCGGATGACCAGGCTCGCCGCCGATCCCAGGGCCTTCGTCCGGCCCTCCCCGAGCGCGGGCACCCTGGGCGGCGTGGCCAAGGCGACCCGCGAGGCGATGGTCGTGCTGGAGGCGGCCGGCTACGACGTGGTCATCGTCGAGACCGTCGGCGTGGGCCAGTCCGAGACCGCGGTGGCCGAGATGGTGGACACGTTCCTCCTGCTCACCCTGGCCCGCTCCGGCGATCAGCTGCAGGGCATCAAGAAGGGCGTGCTCGAGCTGGCCGACGTGATCGCGGTGAACAAGGCCGACGGCAAGCACGAGACCGAGGCCTGGAAGGCCGCCCGCGAGCTCAGCGGCGCCCTGCACCTGCTCGGCGCCTCGACCGGAGTGCTCACCTGCTCCGCACAGGAGGGCACCGGCCTGGACGAGGTCTGGGCCCAGGTCCTCCGGCATCGCCAGGGGCTGGACCTCACGGCCAAGCGCCGCGAACAGCTGATCGGCTGGACCTGGTCGATGGTCCGCGACACCCTGCTTGACCAGCTGCGCGAGTCCCCGGCCGTGCGCGAGCTCACCCCGGCTGTCGAGGCCCAGGTCCGCGCGGGTGAACTCACCCCCGCCTCCGCCGCCGAGCAGATCCTGCAGGCCCTGCGCCGGACCTGAGCTCTCAACCTGGTCACAGCCGGTACCTGTGAGAATGCAGGCATGAGTACCGAGCACGGCTGGCGGTTCGACGCCGCCGCAGCCCCGCACCGGCTGCTGCCTTCCGTGCGCGCGCGTTCCACCGTGGCCGCGGTGGTGGTGGTCGCGCTGGCCCTCGGCCTGGCCGGCGGCCTGATCTTCTACGTGCTGCAGCACAGCCTGATCAGCGGGCTGAACCAGGCCGCCGACGCCCGGGTCACCGAGGTGGCCGGCCGGCTGGAGCTGGTCGGCGAGGGCCGGCTGGACGAGGAGCTGAAGAAGGCCCAGAACCAGCGCGACAACCAGTGGGTCCAGGTGCTCAAGGGCGACGACCTGGTCTCCAGCTCCAGCTGGAGCGAGGGCCAGCACCCGATCACCGGACTGCGCCCGCAGATCGGCGAGACCATCCGCGAGGAGGCCGGGGTCTTCAAGATCTTCGACACCGAACGGCCGTTCCTGGTGGTCACCCGGGGCGTGGAGTACGGCGGCGAGACCGACACCATCATCGTGGCCACCTTCCTGGACTGGCAGCGGCGCACCGTGGTCATCGTGATGGCCCTGCTGGCAGCCGCTTTCCCGGTGCTGCTGACCGCGGTCGGGGTGCTGATCTGGGTGCTGCTGGGCCGTTCCCTGCGCCCGGTCGAGCAGATCCGCTCGCAGGTGGCCCGGATCGACGAGCGCGACCTGGACGAGCGGGTGCCGATCCCGCCCACCCGCGACGAGATCGCCCGGCTGGCGATCACCATGAACGAGATGCTCGACCGGCTGCAGAAGGCGCAGACCGCGCAGCGGCAGTTCGTCTCCGACGCCAGTCACGAGCTGCGCAGCCCGCTGGCCACGCTCTCGGCCACCCTCGAGGTGGTCGACGCGGACCTGCGGGCCTGGCCCGAGCTGCGCCCGGTGCTGCAGAACGAGACCGAGCGGATGGGCGTGCTGGTGCAGAACCTGCTGCTGCTGGCCCGCGCCGACGACCAGGGCCTGAAGATCGTCTCGGTCGAGGTGGACCTGGACGACCTGGTGCTGGAGGAGGCCCGCCGGCTGCGCACCTCGAGCGCGCTGGAGGTGCCGGTCTCGATCACCCCGGTCCGGATCCTCGGCGACCCGTACAAACTCGGGCAGGTGCTGCGCAATCTCACCGAGAACGCGGCCCGCTACGCGCAGAGCAAGGTGGCGCTGAGCCTGTCGGTCTCGGAGTCCGGCACGACCGCGCTGATCATGGTGGACGACGACGGCACCGGCATCGCCCCGGCCGACCGGGACCGGGTGTTCGAGAGGTTCGTGCGGCTGGACGACAGCCGCGACCGGGCCAGCGGGGGAGCCGGGCTGGGGCTGCCGATCGTGCGCGAGGTGGTCCGGGGGCACAACGGTGAGATCGCGCTCGGGGTCTCACCCTACGGCGGGGCCCGGTTCCAGGTGCAGTTGCCGATCACGATCGAGGCCGGGGACCTGGAGCCGTTGCCGGGCGAGACCGGCGAGCTCCCGCTGGCCGAGATCACGGCCGGGTCCACGGAACCGAAGAACTGAACCGGCACCCACCGGTGGGCGCCGAACATCGGTGCCCACGGCGTCCTCAATTGAAGGACGAAGGTGGGCGCCTGGGTGCAAAGGCTCGCGAACGTCTCAAATCATGGACGTCGAGGGCACCTTGGCCGGTCGGGTTCAGCCACCGGTGGTGGAGAGCCGGTAACCCATACCCCGCACCGTCTCGATCGCCCGGCGCTCGAACGGCGCGTCGATCTTGCGGCGCAGGTAGCGGATGTAGACCTCGACCACGTTCGGGTCCCCGTCGAAGGCCGGGTCCCAGACCCCCTCCAGGATCTCGCCCTTCGTGACGACGTCGCCCTTGTGCCGCATCAGGAACTCCAGCAGGCCGTACTCGCGCGGGGTGAGCGAGATCTCCTGCCCGGCCCGCTCGACCCGCCGCCGGACCGGGTCGAGAGTCAGGTCGCCGCAGGCCAGAACCACCGGGCGCTCGGGGGCGCCGCGCCGGATCAGCGCCCGCAGCCGGGCCACCAGCACGATGAAACTGAAGGGTTTTGTGAGGTAGTCGTCGGCGCCGAGGTCGAATGCGTCGGTCTGGTCGTAATCGCCGTCTTTCGCGGTGAGCATCAGCACCGGCGTCCAGATTTCCCGGCGGCGCAGCTCGGTGAGTACCTGGTAGCCGTTGCCGCGCGGCAGCATGATGTCCAGAACGATGGCATCGAAACGCTTTTCGGTGGCCGCCCAGAGCGCGTCCTGGCCGTTGTGGGCGACCTCGACGACGAATCCCTCGTCGGTCAGGCCGCGGCGAATTGTCTCAGCCAGTGGACGCTCGTCGTCGACGATCAGTACCCGCACGGTCCTCCTCGGTCAGACCTGCAAAGATACTTGCCAGGACGGGGTCCGGGCGGGTGAACTCAGCAGGTTCTCAGACCCGGGACCGGGTCCCCATTCTCACATGTCGAGACAACACACACTAATCAGGGGAGTCAGGGTGGATCCGCTCAAGGTCGCGCTGCTGGGTTGCGGGTCGGTGGGGACGCAGGTCGCCCGCCTCCTGAGCACGCACGCGGAAGAACTCGCCCAGCGGGTCGGCGCGCCGCTTGAGCTGACCGGCATCGCGGTGCGCACGCTGGAGGCCGACCGCGGCCCGGACATCGACCCGAGCCTGCTCACCACCGACGCGCCCGAGCTGGTCAAGCGGGCCGACCTGGTGATCGAGCTGATCGGCGGGATCGAGCCGGCCCGCACGCTGATCCTGCAGGCCCTGGCCGGCGGCGCCTCGGTGGTCACCGGCAACAAGGCGCTCCTGGCCGAGCACGGCCCGCAGCTGTACGAGGCCGCCGAGCGCGGCGGCGTGGAGCTGTACTACGAGGCCGCGGTGGCCGGGGCGATCCCGCTGCTGCGCCCGATCCGCGAGTCGCTGGCCGGCGACCGGGTCCGGCGGGTGCTGGGCATCGTCAACGGCACCACCAACTACGTGCTCGACAAGATGGACACGGCCGGCCTGGACTTCTCCGCCGCGGTGGCGCAGGCGCAGTCCCTGGGCTACGCCGAGGCCGACCCGACCGCCGACGTCGAGGGCTACGACGCCGCCGCCAAGGCCGCCATCCTGGCCTCGCTGGCCTTCCACACCCGGGTGCACGCCGCCGACGTGCACCGCGAGGGCATCACCCAGGTCTCGGCCGGCGACGTGGCCTCGGCCAAGCAGATCGGCGCGGTGGTCAAGCTGCTGGCGATCTGCGAGCGCACCGTGGCCGCCGACGGCGCCGAGGGCGTCTCGGTCCGGGTGCACCCGGCGATGATCCCGGCCTCGCACCCGCTGGCCAGTGTGCGCGGGGCGTTCAACGCCGTGTTCGTCGAGGCCGAGGCGGCCGGTGAGCTGATGTTCTACGGCCAGGGGGCCGGTGGCCTGCCTACTGCCAGTGCCGTTCTGGGCGACCTGGTCTCGGCCGCGCGCAACCGGGTCGGCGGCAGCCGCGGGCCGGGCGAGTCCACCTACGCGCAGTTGCCGTTGCGCCCGATGGGCGAGGTGATCACCCGCTACCACATCAGCCTGGACGTGGCCGATCGTCCCGGGGTCCTCGCCTCGGTCGCCAAAGTCATTGCCGAGCACGGGGTCTCGATCGAGACCGTGCGGCAGCAGCAGATCGAGTCCGAGGTCGGCGAGGGGCGCGCCTCGCTGGTCGTGGTCACCCACGCGGCGACCGAAGCAGCACTGGAAGCAACCGTCTCGGCGCTGGCCGGGCTGGAGATCGTGACGGCCGTGGTCGGCGTCATGCGAGTCGAGGGTGAAGACTGATGGCACATCTGTGGCGCGGCGTCGTCGAGGAGTACCGGGACCGGCTGCCGATGCTGGGCGACGCCCCGGCGGTGACCCTCGGCGAGGGCGGCACCCCGCTGGTGCGGGCCCGGGCGCTGTCCGAGCACACCGGCTGTGAGGTCTGGCTGAAGTGCGAGGGGGTCAACCCCACCGGCTCGTTCAAGGACCGGGGGATGACCGCGGCGATGACCGCCGCGGCGGCGGCCGGGGCCAAGGTCGTGATCTGCGCCTCCACCGGTAACACCTCGGCGTCGGCGGCCGCCTATGCGACGGCGGCCGGGATGAAGTGCGCGGTGCTGGTGCCGGACGGCAAGATCGCGATGGGCAAGCTGGCCCAGGCGATTGCCCACGGCGCCGAGCTGCTGCAGGTCGACGGCAACTTCGACGACTGCCTGACGGTGGCCCGCAAGCTCGCCGACGCCTACCCGGTGGAGCTGGTGAACTCGGTCAACCCGGCCCGGATCGAGGGCCAGAAGACCGCCGCGTTCGAGGTCGTCGACGTGCTCGGCGACGCGCCCGACATCCACTGCCTGCCGGTCGGCAACGCCGGAAACATCACCGCCTACTGGCGCGGCTACCGCGAGTACGAGGCGGACGGGCCGGCCTCGAAGACCCCGAAGATGTGGGGCTTCCAGGCGGCCGGCGCCGCGCCGATCGTGCTCGGCCACCCGGTCGACCACCCCGAGACGGTGGCCACCGCGATCCGGATCGGCAACCCGGCCTCCTGGTCGCAGGCGATCGAGGCCCGGGACTCCTCGGGCGGGCGGATCGACGCGGTCGACGACCCGGCGATCCTGGCCGCGCACCGCTGGCTGTCGGCCCGCGAAGGGGTCTTCGTGGAGCCCGGCTCGGCCGCGTCGGTGGCCGGTCTGCTGCAGACCCACGCCGCCGGTGAGCTGGCCCCCGGGCAGACGGTGGTCTGCACGGTCACCGGGCACGGCCTGAAAGACCCGCAGTGGGCGCTGAAGAACGCCGACGGCGAGGACGTGCAGCCCACCCGGATCCAGGTGGACGTGGTCAGCATCGCCTCGGCCCTCGGGCTCGCCTGATGGCGGTCGATCACGCGCCGGCGGTGGGCAAGGGCCTGCGCGCCGGGCGCCGGGCCACCGTCCGGGTACCGGCCACCAGCGCCAACCTGGGCCCCGGGTTCGACACCCTGGGCCTGGCCCTGACCATCCACGACGTGGTCACCCTGAGCCTGGCGCCGACCGGCCTCGAGGTCTCGGTCGAGGGTCAGGGGGCGGCCGGCGTGCCGCTCACCGAGGAGCACCTGGTGGTGCGCGCGGTGCGGGCCGGGTTCGACCACGTCGGGGTGCCGCAGCCGGGCATCCGCCTGCACTGCGTCAACGGCATCCCGCACGGCCGGGGGCTGGGTTCCTCGGCCGCCGCGGTGGTGGCCGGCCTGGTCGCCGCCCGTGGGTGCCTGCAGGAGCCGGAGGCTCTGGACGACGCCACGGTGCTGGCCCTGGCCACCTCGCTGGAGGGGCACCCGGACAACGCCGCGGCTGCCCTGCTCGGCGGTTGCACGATCTCGTGGCACACCCACAGCGGGGTGCCCCGGGCCGAGCGGATCGACGTGCGTGCCGACCTGGACCCGGTGGTCTGCGTGCCGGCCGGTGAGCTGTCCACCAGCACCGCCCGCGCCATGCTGCCCGCGCTGGTGCCCCACCCGGACGCCTCGTTCAACGCCGGCCGCTCGGCGCTGCTGGTGCACGCCCTGACCCGGCGGCCCGACCTGCTCCTGGAGGCCACCGAGGACCGGCTGCACCAGGCGCAGCGCGCGCCCGCCATGCCGGAGACCGCGGAGCTGGTGCACAAGGTGCGCGAACTCGGGGCCGCCGCCGTGGTTTCCGGGGCCGGTCCGAGCGTGCTGGTGCTGGGCGGGCGTGGCGAGGGCCGCAAGGCTGTGGACGCGGTGCTCAGCGGCCCTACCGGAAATCGCTGGAACATTGAGCAGCCGGGAATTGATACAGTAGGGTCGCTTCTCGCTACAGAAGGTGAATAGTCCGGCCGACTAAGCAGCGGGAAGGCCGAGCCGGTAGCATCTGATCGTCCGCGTGACCGATCAATCACGGCTTTCGGACGGGATCGGTTGGCTTCGGCTGATTCCGGTTCTTCGTTCTGGGCCCCGCCGGTGTTACAGTACGTGTGCAGCCGCTGAGATGCCGGTTCCATCGGGCGCACGCGCTGTACTCCGCCGCTTTTTCCAGTCTCCATGCCTGTGTGCCGGGAGCGCGGCGTACCACCACTCGGATTCTCCGGGTGCAAACCCGCTGGTCGTGACGCGTATCGCGGCCGAGGAGGGGGAAGACCTTTCGTGACAGATACCACCGAGATGTCGGCACCTGTCGATCTCTCTACGCTCCGCCTGCCGCAGCTTCAGGCAGTTGCCTCGCAGCTGGGCATCAACGGCACCGCCCGGATGCGTAAGGCCGAGCTGCTCGCTGCGATCCGCAGCCACCAGGGCGAGGGCGCCGTGGTCACTCCGACCGCCACCCGTACGTCCCGCCGCTCCGCGTCCTCGCCGGCCGGAGCGCCGACCCGCAGCCGCCGGACCTCTGCCGCCGCGGCTGCTGCCGCCGCCGAGGCCCCGGCTGCCGAGGCACCTGCGCAGGACGCCCTGATCGAGGCCCCGGCCACCACGTCCAACGGCACGTCGGGCCGCCGGAGCCGGGCTGCTGCGGCAGCGGCTGCGGTCGCCGCCGAGCCCGAGGTCAAGGCCGCCGAGCCCGCCGCCGAACCGGCTGCGGCAGCGGCCGAGCCCGCCGCCGAGGCACCGGCCGAGCGTCCCACCCGGGGCCGCGGCCGGGGCCGGACCGAGCGTTCCGACCGGGGGGAGCGCGGCGAGCGCACCGAGGGTCGTTCGGACAACCGGAACGACAACCGTTCCGACGGCCGCAGCGACAACCGGTCCGACGGCCGGGACGGCGCCAAGGACGGCAACCGCGACAACCAGGGCCGTAACTCCGCCCGTCGCAACAACGAGGACGCCCGTCGCGACGACGATGACGACGACGACCCGCGCGGCCGTCGCCGGGGCCGTCGCTTCCGCGACCGCAAGCGCGGGCGCGGCCGGGACGGCGAGCCCGGTGGCGTGGACGAGCCGGAGGTCAACGAGGACGACGTGGTCGTTCCCGTGGCCGGCATCCTGGACGTCCTCGACTCCTACGCCTTCCTGCGCACTTCCGGCTACCTGCCCGGCCCGAACGACGTCTACGTCTCGCTCGGCCAGGTCAAGAAGTACGGTCTGCGCAAGGGTGACGCGATCACCGGCGCCGTGCGCCAGCCCCGCGAGGGCGAGCAGGCCAACCAGCGGCAGAAGTTCAACGCCATGGTCCGGCTCGACACGGTGAACGGCGGCGCGCCCGAAGAGGCCCGCAACCGCTCGGAATTCAACAAGCTCACGCCGCTCTACCCGCAGGAGCGCCTGCGGCTGGAGACCGAGCCGAACATCATCTCCACCCGGATCATCGACCTGGTGGCGCCGATCGGCAAGGGCCAGCGTGGTCTGATCGTCTCCCCGCCGAAGGCCGGAAAGACGCTGATCCTGCAGGCGATCGCCAACGCGATCACCCGCAACAACCCCGAGTGCCACCTGATGGTCGTGCTGATCGACGAGCGGCCCGAAGAGGTCACCGACATGCAGCGCACGGTCAAGGGTGAGGTCATCGCCTCCACCTTCGACCGGCCGGCCGACGACCACACCGCCGTCGCCGAGCTGTCGATCGAGCGGGCCAAGCGCCTGGTCGAGCTCGGCCACGACGTGGTCGTGCTGCTGGACTCGATCACCCGGCTGGGCCGCGCCTACAACCTGGCCGCCCCGGCCTCGGGCCGGATCCTCTCCGGTGGTGTCGACTCCAGCGCGCTGTACCCGCCGAAGCGGTTCTTCGGCGCCGCCCGGAACATCGAGAACGGCGGCTCGCTGACCATCCTGGCCACCGCCCTGGTCGAGACCGGCTCGAAGATGGACGAAGTGATCTTCGAGGAGTTCAAGGGCACCGGCAACATGGAGGTCCGGCTCTCGCGCCAGCTGGCCGACAAGCGGATCTTCCCGGCGGTCGACGTCAACGCCTCCAGCACCCGCCGGGAAGAGATCCTGATGGGCAAGGAAGAGCTCGGCGTGATCTACCGCCTGCGCCGGGTGATGGGTGCCCTGGAGCCCCAGCAGGCCATCGAGCTGCTGCTCGACCGGGCCAAGAAGAGCTCCAGCAACGCCGAGTTCCTGATGCAGGTGCAGAAGACCTCGCCCTCGGGCGAATGATCCGAACGTGGCCGGCCCGGGGAATGACCCCGGGCCGGCCACGGTTATGGAGCAGGCCTGCTGTTCTGGCAGACTTGCTCAAGGCTCCGGTTCACGAGCGGCGCACCCGTGCCGCACGACCCGGCGGCATAACTGAGGAGAGACAGTTGAAGAACGACATCCACCCGAAGTACGTGGCCACCACGGTCAAGTGCGCCTGCGGTGAGACCTTCGAGACCCGCAGCACCGCCACCAGTGGTGCGATCTCCACCGAGACCTGCAGCGCCTGCCACCCGTTCTACACCGGCAAGCAGCGCATCCTGGACACCGGTGGCCGGGTTGCTCGCTTCCAGCAGCGGTACGGCAAGAAGAAGTAGCCTCGCCGACGCCGGTCGTGGCCCCTGTGGGGCGGCGACCGGCGTTGTCGTTTGTCGGCGGGTTTTCGAACTGGGGACGTTGTGGAGCCCCGGGTGGGCACCCGGGCCTGGAGAACGTCCCCCATTTTTACTGTTCAGAAGAAGGCGAAGATGACCCAGCTCACCCCGGACGAGTCCGCGAAGTTGGCGGTGGAGCCGCTGCTCGCCGAGTACGAGGAGCTGGAGCGTCAGCTCGCCGACCCCTCCATCCACGCCGACGCCGGTCTGGCCCGCAAGCTCGGGCGCCGCTACGCCGAGCTGGGTGCGGTGCACGCCGGGCACGAGGAGTGGCGTGGTGCCCTGGACGATCTGGAGGCCGCTCGCGAACTGGCCGCCGAGGACAGCGCGTTCGCCGAGGAGATCCCCGCCCTGGAGGCCGCGCTCGAGGAGTCCCGCGAGCGTCTGCACCGCCTGCTCATCCCGCGTGACCCGGACGACAGCCGCGACGTGATCCTGGAGATCAAGGCCGGCGAGGGCGGCGAGGAGTCCGCCCTGTTCGCCGGCGACCTGCTGCGGATGTACCTGCGCCACGCCGAGCGCAACGGCTGGCGCACCGAGGTGATCGACTCCAACGAGAGCGATCTGGGTGGATACAAGGACATCTCGGTCGCGGTGAAGTTCAAGGGCAACCCGGGCCCGGGCGAAGGGGTGTACGCCCGGCTGAAGTACGAGGGCGGCGTGCACCGGGTGCAGCGTGTCCCGGTCACCGAGTCGCAGGGCCGGATCCACACCTCGGCCGCGGGCGTGCTGGTGCTGCCCGAACCGGACGAGGCGGTCGAGATCGAGATCGACCCGAACGAGCTGCGGATCGACGTCTACCGCTCCTCCGGCCCGGGTGGCCAGAGCGTCAACACCACCGACTCGGCGGTGCGGATCACCCACATCCCGACCGGGGTGGTGGCCTCCTGCCAGAACGAGAAGTCGCAGCTGCAGAACAAGGAACAGGCGATGCGGATCCTGCGCGCCCGGCTGCACGCGATCCAGGTGGAGGCCGCGGCGGCGGAGGTCTCGCAGGCCCGGCGCTCGCAGGTGCGCACGGTCGACCGCTCCGAGCGGATCCGCACCTACAACTACCCGGAGAACCGGATCGCCGACCACCGCACCGGTTACAAGGCCTACAACCTGGACCAGGTGCTCGACGGCGACCTCGGCCCGGTGATCCAGTCGTGTCTGGACGCCGACGAGAGTGCCCAGCTGGCCGCGCTGCAGAACTCGTGAGCATCGAGCTGAAAAGCGTTCTCGCGGGTGCGGTCACGTTGCTGTCCGAGGCGGGGGTGCCTTCACCCTCGGCCGACGCGAACATCCTGGTGGCGCACGTTCTCGGGGTGGAACGGCGGGAGCTGTCCCGGCGGGTGATCCTGGGCTACCAGCTCTCGGCCGACGAGTCCTCGCGCCTGGCTGGGCTTCTCGACCAGCGCTCGAAACGGGTTCCGCTGCAGCACCTGACCGGTTCGGCCGGGTTCCGGCGGCTCGATCTGCTGGTCGGGCCAGGGGTTTTCATTCCCCGGGTGGAGACCGAATGGGTGGCCGGGGTGGCGATCGAGGCCGCTTCGGTGCTGCGGGATCCGCTGGTGGTGGATCTGTGCACCGGCTCCGGGGCGATTGCGCTGGCGCTGGCCGACGAGCTGCCCGCGGCCCGGGTGGTCGCGGTCGAGCTGGACCCGCCGGCGGTGCAGTGGGCGCAGCGCAACATCGAGGCGCTGGGCTCACGGGTCGAGCTGCGCCCGGGTGATGCGGTGCGCTGCCACGAGCACCTGCTGGCCGATCTGGCCGGGGCGGTCGACGTGGTGGTGGCCAATCCGCCCTACATCCCGCCGGACGCCGAGCCGACCGAGCCCGAGGTCCGCGATCACGATCCGGTACTGGCGCTGTACGGCGGCGGGGACGACGGCCTGGCCATCCCGCGCGGGGTGGTCGAGGCGGCCGCGGGGCTGCTGCGCCCCGGCGGGCTGCTGGTGATGGAACACGCCGACGTCCAGGGAGCTGGTGGGCGGGCGCTGACCTCGCCGCCGGAGTGGATCGATGTGCACACCCAGCGTGACCTGACCGGCCGCGACCGTGCGCTGCTGGCCCGACGGGCAGGCTGAGCGGACTCGACACTGAGCGGGCCGGTGCCCCGGGTGCAGCCGGGGCACCGGAGTCGGCTCAGCCGCGGATCGTGTACCACTTGCTCTCGGCGTACGACAGGTTGCTGCGGACGATCTCGCGCACCTCGGCCTTGGCGCTGCTCTTGGCGGTGAAGCTGAAGCTGGTCCGGTCGCCCTTGCCCCCGGTCGCCTTGACCACCTTGGCGGAGGCCTGGTCGGAGAAGCGGATCCGCAGCTGGGCCTGACGCTTGTCGGCGGCGGTGTCCTCCAGCACGCCGGAGACGTGCAGCTTGCCTCCGGAGACCCACCACTGCCCAGCAGCCTGGGCCCCGGCCAGCCCGTTGCTCTTCCAGGCGTGCTTCTTGACTGCGGCCGGCTTGACCTCGGCCGCCTGAGCGGTGGCGGGTACGGCCAGGACGGCCACGGAGGCCAGGGCGGCAGCAGCAAAGATCTTCTTCATGCGTTTCTCCAGGGATTGTGAAGCGGTGGACCTGCCGCCCGGTACGGCCGGGCGAGGGGGTCCGATCGGCAGTGCGGGCGGAACCGTGTCTTGTGGAACGGTTTTCGCGTCCGGCTGCGGAACAAGTAACGCATGGGTAACGAATGTCGGCAACGTGACGTGATTAACCAATCGCGCTAAGCACGCAATCCGGCAGGGGTGCACTGGTCGACACGCTCCGACCTGGCGTAAAGCGACCGGGCGGGTGCTCAGCGTGGCCGAGGTCGGTCTGGAGTGGCGGCTGGGGCGGGCAGCGCCCGCCGAATGCGCGCTCCGGCCTCAGGTAGTGCCACACTCGGGGGGTGAGTGTGCGTTTCGACTGCGCCCTGGAGGTCCAGCGTTCGCGCGGGATCACCAAAGCTGCCGACGGCGTCGCCGAAGGTGATCTCGTCGTTCTGCCGACCGACACCGTCTACGGAATAGGCTGCGACGCCTTCGACGCCGAGGCCGTCTCCGCCCTGCTGGCGGCCAAGGGCCGGGGTAGAGCCATGCCGCCCCCGGTGCTGGTGCCGCACGTGCGCACCCTGGACGGCATCGCCGCCGGGATCACCGCCGACATCCGGGCGCTGGCCGAGGCGTTCTGGCCGGGCGCGCTGACCATCATCACCCGCTCGATGCCCACCCTGCGGTGGGACCTGGGCGAGACCAACGGCACCGTGGCGCTGCGGATGCCGCTGCACCCGGTGGCCCTGGAGCTGCTGGAGCGCACCGGGCCGATGGCCGTCTCCAGCGCCAACCTGACCGGCCGCGCCGCCGCCCTGACCTGCCAGCAGGCGCAGGACATGCTGGGCGACTCGGTGGCGGTCTACCTGGACGGCGGCCCGGCCGAGCTGGGCGTCGCCTCCACCATCATCGACTGCACCTCGCCGGTGCCCCGGGTGCTGCGGCAGGGGGCGATCGAGCTGGCCGACCTGCGCTCGGTGGTACCCGCCACGCTCGGTCTGGACGAGGTCGCCCCGGAGTCCGAGGAGCCCGCTCAGTGAGGGGTTACCTCTTCGTCCTGCTGATCGCCACCACGGTCACCTACCTGACCACCCCGGCGGTGCGCCGGATCGCCCGGCGGATCGGCGCGGTGACCGCGCTGCGGGAGCGGGACGTGCACACCGTGCCGATCCCGCGCCTGGGTGGGGCGGCGATCTACTTCGGCATTGCGGTGGCCATGCTCACCGCCTCCCAGGTGCCGTTCTTCCACGCCGTGTTCACCGGCCGCACCGCCTACGTGGTGCTGCTCTCGGCCGGGGCGGTCTGCCTGCTGGGCGTGTTCGACGACCTGTGGGAGCTGGACGCGGTCACCAAGGCGGCCGGGCAGATGCTGGCCGCGGGAATCATGGCCTGGCAGGGCATCCAGCTGGTCTCGCTGCCGATCTTCGGCACCGTGATCCCGTCGCGGATGCTGCTGATCTTCGTCACCGTGGTGGCGATCATGGTCACCATCAACGCGGTGAACTTCGTCGACGGCCTGGACGGCCTGGCCGCGGGCATGGTGGCGATCGCCGGCACCGCGTTCTTCATCTACTCCTACGCGCTGGCGGTGAACTCGTCACCGGGTGACTACGCCTCGCTGGCCTCGGTGATCACCGCCGCCCTGGTCGGCTCCTGCCTGGGCTTCCTGCCGCACAACTTCAACCCGGCGCGGATCTTCATGGGCGACAGCGGCTCGATGCTGCTGGGCCTGCTGATGGCCACCTCCACGGTGGCGATCACCGGCACGGTGGACCCCTCGCAGCTGGAGGACAGCCGGCTGGTCCCGGCCTTCATGCCGCTGCTGCTGCCGCTGGCCGTGCTCGCGCTGCCGCTGATCGACCTGCTGCTGGCCATCCTGCGGCGCACCCGGGCGGGCAAGATGCCTTGGCAGCCGGACAAATTGCACCTTCATCACCGGATGCTCAGCCTCGGTCACAGCCACGCCGGGGCGGTGCTGATCCTGTACTTCTGGACGGCGACGGTGGGCTTCGGCGTTGCCCTTTTCGCCCTTCTTCCGGCCGGAACCGCGCTTCTGCTGGGCGGTGCGGCGGTGATCTGCGCGCTGATCCTGACCGTCGGCCCGCGGCGCTGGCGGCAGATGGCGGTCACCGCGGTGCCCGGGGCCGGGACACGCACGGCAACCGTGGTGATCCCGCCCGAGCCCGGCCTGCCCCGCCCGCCCGAGGACCCGGAATCCGGGGGAGTGGCTGGGACGGCGGGGAAACCGGGCGAGCGTCAGGTTCGTTCAGCCCAGGCACCCGCGGACGAGCGGGACGACCAGGCGGACACGCACCGTAGCGGCGCCGGGGTGAACTCAGGAATGAACGGATCATGAACATGTCCCAGGCCGAATCCGGTCCGCAGAAGGTCTCCCGGGCCCCGGAACCGGTGCTCACGCTGTGGCTTGCAGCACTCGTCCCAGCTCTTGTGCTGGGCGGCCTGACCAGTGCAGGGGCCTTCGTGGTGGGCCGCGACGAAGGGATCTCGGCGCTGGCCGGATCCGGCCTGGCCCTGCTCGCCCTGACCTTCACCACGATGCTGCACTTCCAGATCCGGATGACCGAGCCGTGGCTGGGCATGGGCCTCGCGTTCATGACGTACTCGCTGGTCATCGGCCTGATGTGGGCCGCCTTCCTGGTTTTCGACGAGACCGACTGGCTGGTCGGCCCGGCCGCCGCGGCCGGTCTGGCGGCCGGTCTGCTGGGCTGGATCGCAGGTCATATGCGCGGAGCGCTCAAGCTTCGCGAGCCGCTGTACGACGACAGGGTTGAACGCGACTGACCCGATCGGGTGCTGCCCGTTGCACCCCCGAGACAAGGCCATTCGCCCCTTGCTGGGGGGTGGCGGCAGAACCGCCCTACATGACTGATAGTGTCAAGCCAGATGGATGACGAGTAGACCCTGCTGAGGGCACCCGCCATGACTGCGGTGTGCCCCGTGAAGGTCTCCGCCGGCTACGAGCTGCAACGCCCGAGCCCGTCTTCCCCCTGAACCTGTAACACCCTGAGCCTGAAGCAACCCTGACTGACCCTGCCGCCAAGCCTCCTCAAGGCTGAATGGCTGAACCCCGCAACGAAGCATTGAGTCTTGGAGGAGCGACCGTGAATTACCTGGCCGCCGGTGGTGGAGGAGAAGAGGGCTTCCACGCTCCCGGCATCGCCGAGTTCTGGCAGCCGCTCGTCGGGAACGGGGCCTTCGCCCTGACACGTTCGATGGTTGTCTTCGCTGCGGTCGCCATCATCCTGACGGTCGTCCTGCTGCGGGTGACCAAGAAGCTGGAACTGGTCCCGAGCAAGGGGCAGTTCCTGGTCGAGAGCGGCTACAGCCTGGTCCGCAACGGCCTGGCCCGCGACATCATCGGCGCGGACAAGTTCAAGCCGTTCCTGCCGCTGATGTTCGCGCTGTTCACGGTTGTCCTGATCAACAACCTGATGGGCATCATGCCCTTCATCAACTTCCCGACCTTCAGCCGGATCGGCTACGCGATCGTCCTGACCGCGATCGTCTACTTCACCTACCACGGTGTCGGTATCGCGCGGCTGGGCCTGTTCGGCTGGCTGAAGAGCTTCTGCCCGCCCGGGCTGCCCGCCTGGGTGGTGCCGATCGTCTGGATCATCGAGTTCCTGACCTACGTGGTCAACCGCCCGCTGACCATGGCGCTGCGACTCTTCGGCAACATGTTCGCCGGTCACCTGATGATCATGGTGTTCGTCTTCGGCGGTGAGTACCTGCTGTTCAGCACCGAGGGCTTCCTGCCCGTGACCGGTGTGCTCGCCTATGTGTTCTCTCTGGCGATCTTCCTCTTCGAGGTGATCGTCCAGTGCCTCCAGGCGTACGTCTTCGTGCTCCTGGCCTGCGTTTACATCGCCGGTGCCGTCGCCGACGAGCACTGATCTTCCGCCGGTGCCCGTCGCACGACGCGCACTGACAACAGCCTGACCCCTTCAGGCACCAACCCGAAAGGCAGGAAACTGCAATGGTCGAAGGCAACATCGCATTCCTGGGCTACGGCATCGCCGCGATCGGCCCCGGCATCGGCGTGGGTCTGATCTTCGCCGCTTACATCAACGGTGTGGCGCGTCAGCCGGAGTCCCGCAGCGTGCTGCAGACCATCGCCTTCACCGGCTTCGCCCTGACCGAGGCGCTGGCCCTGCTGGGTCTGGTCTTCGCGTTCCTCTTCCGCTGATCGCCCTTCCATCACGGCCTGACCGGGAAGGAGGGTGACTGTGAACACGCTATTGCTCATCGCTGCGGCTGAGACCGAAGAGCCCCAGGCGACCGGCTGGGGCAGCAAGCTGCCGATCATTCCGCACCCGTCGGAAGTCATTACCAGCCTCGTCTTCTTCGCGATCGTCTTCTACGTCATGTGGAAGTACGTCGTGCCCCGCCTCGAGGCGGTCTACGCCGAGCGTACGGCCGAGATCGAGGGCGGCATCGAGAAGGCGGCCCAGGCTCAGGCCGAGGCCGCTGCGGCTCTGGACGAGTACCAGGCCCAGCTGTCCGAGGCTCGCGCCGAGGCCGGCCGGATCCGTGAAGAGGCGCGCGCCCAGGGCGCGCAGATCATCGCGGAGATGCGGGAGCAGGCCCAGGCCGAGGCTGCCCGGATCGTCTCCTCCGCTCAGGCCCAGGTGGCCGCCGAGCTGCAGCAGGCGAACGTGCAGCTGCGTTCCGAGGTCGGTTCCATGGCCACGGAGCTCGCCTCGCGGATCGTCGGTGAGTCCCTGCAGGACTCGGCCCGGCAGTCCCGGGTGATCGACCGCTTCCTGGACGAGCTGGAGCAGGCCGACACCGCCCCCGTCACGGGCCGGGTCTCCTGATGGCGGCGCAGGTGCGGATGCAGGGTCCGAGCCGGGCGGCTCTGGCCGCCGGGCAGGACCGGCTGGAGATGCTGCTCAACTCCGTCGGCACCGACGCGGCCCGGTTCGCGGAGGACCTGTTCGGGGTCACCGACCTGGTGGCCTCCAACGCCGCCCTGCGCCGGGCCCTGACCGAGTCGTCCCGGACCCCCGAGGCCCGGGCCGCTCTGGCGGCTCAGCTGCTCACCGGTAAGGTCTCCGGCCCTTCGCTGGACCTGGTCTCCGGCCTGGTCCGGTCGCAGTGGGCGGTCTCGACCGACCTCACCGAGGCGCTCGAGGGCCTGGCGGTCAACGCCGCGCTGTTCGGCGCCGAGCGGGCCGAGCGGCTCGACCGGGTCGAGGACGAACTGTTCCGGTTCGGCCGCACGGTGGCGGGCGACGTCTCGCTGCGGGACGCGTTCGCGCTCCGCACGCCGGGCTCCGACCGCAAGCGGCAGCTGGTCCACCAGCTGCTCAGCACCAAGGTGGCGCCCGAGACCCTGCGCCTGGCGATCCAGGCGGCGGTCTCCCCGCGGGGCCGCCGGGTGGAGCAGGTGCTGGAGAAGTTCCTGGAGGCAGCCGCCGCCCGACGCCGCCAGCTGGTGGCCGAGGTGGTTGCGGCCTCACCGCTCACCGAGGGCCAGCGGGCCCGGCTCAGCACCGCGCTGCGCCGGCTCTACGGCCGGGACATCCGCGTCAACCTGGACATCGACCCCTCGGTCGTGGGCGGGTTGCGGATCATGGTGGCCGGTGAACTGATCGACAACACGGTCCTGAGCCGGCTGAACACCGCCAAGCGGACCATCGCAGGCTGACCGCGGCGGCCGCAGCTCCTGCGGCCGCCCGCGGCGCGCGATGATGAATCCGCGACGCAAGCATTGGTAAGTAGCAAGAAAAGTTGAAGACCCACGGCCCGGCTCACGCCGGACAACGACGAGAGAGCAGGGGATCCAGATGGCGGAGCTGACGATCCGTCCGGACGAGATCCGGGACGCGCTGGACGCTTTCGTAAAGTCCTACGACCCGAGTGCGGCTTCCCGTGAGGAAGTCGGCATCATCTCCGAGGCTGCCGACGGCATCGCCCGGGTCGAGGGCCTTCCGAGCGTCATGGCGAACGAGCTGCTGCAGTTCGAGGACGGCACCCTCGGCCTGGCGCAGAACCTGGACGTGAACGAGATCGGCGTCGTCGTTCTCGGTGAGTTCAGCGGCCTGGAAGAGGGCCAGGAGGTCAAGCGGACCGGAGAGGTGCTCTCCGTGCCCGTCGGTGACGCCTTCCTCGGTCGCGTGGTCGACCCGCTGGGCGCCCCGATCGACGGCCTGGGCGAGATCGCCTCCGAAGGCCGCCGCGCGCTGGAGCTCCAGGCCCCGGGCGTGATGCAGCGTAAGTCGGTGCACGAGCCGATGCAGACCGGGATCAAGGCGATCGACTCGCTGACCCCGATCGGCCGCGGCCAGCGCCAGCTGATCATCGGCGACCGCCAGACCGGCAAGACCGCGATCGCGATCGACACGATCATCAACCAGAAGTCGAACTGGGAGTCCGGCGACCCGGACAAGCAGGTCCGCTGCATCTACGTGGCGATCGGCCAGAAGGGCTCGACCATCGCGTCGATCCGCGGCTCGCTCGAAGAGGCCGGCGCGCTGGAGTACACCACCATCGTCGCCGCCCCGGCGTCCGACCCGGCCGGCTTCAAGTACCTGGCCCCGTACACCGGCTCGGCCATCGGCCAGCACTGGATGTACGCCGGCAAGCACGTCCTGATCGTCTTCGACGACCTGAGCAAGCAGGCCGAGGCCTACCGCTCGGTGTCGCTGCTGCTGCGCCGCCCGCCGGGCCGCGAGGCCTACCCGGGTGACGTCTTCTACCTGCACTCCCGTCTGCTGGAGCGCTGCGCGAAGCTGTCCGACGAGCTGGGCCACGGCTCGATGACCGGTCTGCCGATCGTCGAGACCAAGGCCAACGACGTCTCGGCCTACATCCCGACCAACGTCATCTCGATCACCGACGGCCAGCTGTTCCTGCAGTCGGACCTGTTCAACGCCAACCAGCGCCCGGCGGTCGACGTCGGTATCTCGGTCTCCCGGGTCGGTGGCTCGGCGATGACCAAGGCGATGAAGGCGGTCACCGGTTCGCTGAAGGTCGAGCTGGCGCAGTACCGCGCGCTCGAGGCGTTCGCGCTGTTCGCCTCCGACCTGGACGCCGCCTCCAAGCAGCAGCTGGCCCGCGGTCAGCGTCTGATGGAGCTGTTCAAGCAGCCGCAGTACTCGCCGTACGCGACCGAGGAGCAGGTCGTCTCGATCTGGCTGGGCACCACCGGTCAGCTCGACAAGGTCGCCGTCGAGGACGTGCGCCGCTTCGAGCAGGAGTTCATCGACCACCTGCGCCGCAACACCGACGTGCTGTCCTCGATCGCCGAGACGCTGAAGTTCAGCGACGACACCTCGGCCAGCCTGGAGAAGGAGGTCGAGTCCTTCCACCAGTTCTTCCAGGCCGGTGAGGACGGCGGCATCCAGGTCGGCACCGAGGAGAACGAGGCGACCGAACTCGAGGACATCTCGCAGGAGCAGATCGTCCGCCAGAAGCGCTGATCGCGCTGTCGGACGACGCCCAACGGCGCGGATCATAAGGAGAGCTGAGCGAGATGGCAGGGCAGCAGAGGGTCTACCGGGCCCGGATCAAGTCGACCCGGTCCCTGGAGAAGATCTTCCGGGCGATGGAACTCATCGCCTCGTCCCGGATCTCGAAGGCGCGGCAGGCCGTGGCTTCGTCGACTCCGTACGCGCGGGCGATCTCCCGCGCAGTCTCGGCGGTCGCGACCTACTCCGACGTGGATCACATCCTCACGACGGAGAAGGAGACCGTGCGCCGCGCAGCGGTGCTGGTGGTCACGGCCGACCGGGGTATGGCCGGTGCCTACTCCTCGAACGCGATCCGCGCCGGCGAGCAGCTGCGCGAGCGGCTGACCGAGGAGGGCAAGGAGGTCGCCACCTACGTCACCGGACGTAAGGGCGTGGCCTTCCTGCGCTTCCGCAAGCGCGAGGCCGCCGCGGAGTGGACCGGTTTCTCGGACGCCCCGCGGTACGAGGACGCCGAGACCATCGGTGACACCCTGGTCGAGGCGTTCCTGAAGGAGTACGAGGACGGCGGGGTCGACGAGATCCACATCGTCTACACCCGCTTCGTCAGCATGGTGACGCAGCAGCCGGAGATCGTCCGGCTGCTGCCGCTGGAGGTCGTCGAGGGCACCGAGCCCCCGGCCGCCGACGAGCTGCTGCCGCTGTACTCCTTCGAGCCGAACCCGGCGGAGGTGCTCGACGCGCTCCTGCCGAAGTACGTGAACAGCCGGATCTTCAACGCGCTGCTGCAGGCCTCGGCCAGCGAGCTGGCCTCCCGCCAGCGCGCGATGAAGTCCGCCTCGGACAACGCCAAGGAACTGATCCGGACCTACACGCGACTGGCCAACCAGGCGCGTCAGGCCGAGATCACCCAGGAGATCAGCGAGATCGTCGGCGGCGCCAGCGCGCTGGCCAGCTAACCAGCTGCTGACCCTAAGCCCGAGCCACGAGCCATGACAGAGAGAAGAGCGAAATGACCGCCACCGTCACCGAAACCGGTGCGACCAGCGGCCAGGCCGGCGTCGGCCGGGTGGCCCGGGTCATCGGCCCCGTCGTCGACATCGAGTTCCCGCAGGGCGCACTGCCCGAGATGTACAACGCTCTGTACATCGACTACCCGCTGAACGGCGAGGACATCCGCCTGTGGCTGGAGGTCGCCCAGTTCATCGGCGACAACCTGGTCCGGGCGATCGCCCTGAAGCCGACCGACGGCCTGGTCCGCGGCATGTCGGTCTCCGACAGCGGCAACCCGATCAGCGTCCCGGTCGGTGACGTCACCAAGGGTCGCGTGTTCAACGCGATCGGCGACGTGCTGAACCTCGAGGGCGACGAGAAGCTCGAGATCACCGAGCGCTGGCCGATCCACCGCAAGGCCCCGGCCTTCGACCAGCTCGAGTCCAAGACCGAGATGTTCCAGACCGGCATCAAGGTCATCGACCTGCTCACCCCGTACGTGCAGGGTGGAAAGATCGGCCTGTTCGGTGGTGCCGGCGTCGGCAAGACCGTGCTGATCCAGGAGATGATCGCCCGGGTCGCCAAGGACCACGGTGGTGTGTCGGTGTTCGCCGGGGTCGGCGAGCGCACCCGTGAGGGCAACGACCTGATCGTCGAGATGGAGGAGGCCGGCGTTCTCCCGCAGACCGCCCTGGTCTTCGGCCAGATGGACGAGCCGCCGGGCACCCGTCTGCGGGTCGCCCTCTCGGCGCTGACGATGGCGGAGTACTTCCGCGACGTTCAGAACCAGGACGTGCTGCTCTTCATCGACAACATCTTCCGGTTCACCCAGGCCGGTTCCGAGGTCTCGACCCTGCTGGGCCGCATGCCCTCGGCCGTGGGTTACCAGCCGAACCTGGCCGACGAGATGGGCCTCCTGCAGGAGCGCATCACCTCGACCCGGGGTCACTCGATCACCTCGATGCAGGCGATCTACGTGCCGGCCGACGACTACACCGACCCGGCCCCGGCGACCACGTTCGCCCACCTGGACGCCACCACGGAGCTTTCCCGTGAGATCGCGTCCATGGGTATCTACCCGGCCGTGGACCCGCTGACCTCGACGTCGCGGATCCTCGACCCGCGGTACATCTCCACGGACCACTACAACACGGCCGTGCGGGTCAAGCAGATCCTCCAGCGCAACAAGGAACTGCAGGACATCATCGCGATCCTGGGTGTCGACGAACTGTCCGAAGAGGACAAGATCATCGTCAACCGGGCCCGCCGGATCTCCCGCTTCCTGTCGCAGAACACCTACGTCGCCAAGCAGTTCACCGGCATCGAGGGTTCCACCGTCCCGATCGACGAGACGGTGGACGCGTTCACCCGGATCGCCGACGGCGAGTTCGACCACGTCGCCGAGCAGGCCTTCTTCATGTGCGGTGGCCTGGACGACGTCGAGCGCAAGTGGGCCGAGATCCAGAAGAACACCGGCGCCTGATCAAGGCGATCGGGTACGGGGGACGGCCGCAAATGGCCGTCCCCCGTACCCAGGCTCGCGAGAGCCGATATTGTGTCGACAGCGCTCGTACCCGTCTCCCGGCGGGCCGCGAGTTGAAGAACACGGAGGAACCGTCGTGCCGCTCCAGGTAGAACTGGTGAGTGCCGAGGCGAAGGTCTGGACGGGCACGGCCCGGATGGTGATCGCCCGCACCAGCGAAGGCGAGATCGGTGTGCTCACCGGTCACGAGCCGACGCTGGCGCTGCTCGCCCCCGGTCAGGTCACGATCCGCGGCGAAGCCGGCGAGACGGTGGTCGCTCAGGTCGAGGACGGTGGGTTCCTGTCCATCGACCACGACCGGGTGACCGTGGTCGCCGACACCGCGGCCCTCGTCACCGACTCGGCCCGCTGAGCCCGGCCCGGCCGTAGTTGGAAGACCTGGTAGTCCCGCTCGAGATTCTCGGCGCGCTCCTTGTCCTCTTCGGCCTGGTCCTTGCTCTGTTCATTCTCCGCCGTTACCTGCTGGCCCGTAACGGCGCCACGTTCGACTGCTCGCTGAGACGCGAGCGCCCTCGCCGCGCGAGCGCCTGGATCCTGGGCGTCGCGCGGTACGGGGAAGACCGGCTGGAATGGTTCCGGATCTTCACCGTCAATCCCCGGCCGACCCGGGTGCTGATCCGTTCGCAGCTCGATCTGCTGGAATGGAAACAGCCCAGCGAGCAGGACGTGCACTCGATCCTGCCGGGCGCCGTGATCGTGCGATGTACTTATGGCCGGGAGAACCCGGAGATCCTCGAGATGGCCATGACGAGATCGGACTACACCGGGTTCGCCACTTGGCTGGAAGCGACGCCTCCCGGTATGCAACCGTTCATCGCCTGACTTCCACCGGCTGTTCGTGCATCGCTCTCGTCGTGCTGCGACCCGGCCGCCCACGCACTCGACCCACCTGATCCGGCGTGGACGACCCGGCCTGCCATTCGTGGTCCACCCGGCGCCTCATCCGGCTCTCACCAGGATGTTCCCTCTCGGCGCCCGGCTCACTGGCTGAGTTGCAGGCTGCGCCTCCTCGGCTTCTAGCGGCCTCTCCTCGCCCTTAGTGATACCCCGTGCGCGGTTCTTGAAACCTGTTCTGTCCCATTTCTTCCGCGCCAGTGATGCTTCGGCGGTCAACTATCTCCCGCCGATCGCCATTACTGCAGGAAAAGCCTGCCTCAGCCGTTCGTCGGCCGGGAAGAAAGCGTCCAGTCGTACCCCACCCGCACGTCGCCCGAGCCGGTGTTCGCCTCGATCCGGTGGGTCTGGCTACCGGTCGGCACCTCGATCTCACGGTCACCGCTGCCGGTCGTGCCGCTGACGTCGTAGCTGGTGCCGTCGTTCGGCAGCAGGATCCGCACGTCGCCGGAGCCGGTCCGGGCGTTCACCGAGGTGGGTGCCGCGCCGAAGGAGACCCGGACATCGCCGGAACCGGTCTTCAGGTTCACCTGCGAGGTGGCCTGGGTGAACTCGGCCTTCACGTCACCCGATCCGGTGTTCATCTCGGCCCGGGCGGAGTCGAGCTGAGTGCCGTGGACGTTGCCGCTGCCGGCCCTGGCCTGGATGTCGCCGCCGATCGTGCCCAGCCGGATGTCGCCGGAACCGGTGTGCGCCTTCGTGCCGCCGTTCATGCCGGTGACCGTGACGTCGCCGGAGCCGGTGTCCAGATCAGCCTTCACGTCGGCGGGCAGCACCACCTCGAAGGCGACCGAGCAGTTGTGGATCAGGAAGCTCCCGGAGCAGGCGCCGTCCAGGGTGAGCGTGCCGTCCTTCACCCGGTGCGACCAGCTGGGATCGCTCAGCGCCGCGGTGGTCCGCACCTCGATCTGCACCGGCCCACCGGCCGGGCCGTCGCGCAGCACCACGTCACCGGAAGGAACCTTCACCTTCAGGCTGCTGACCGGAGAGTCCACCACCACCGCCTCGGTCTGCACCCGGGTGGCGAACTGGGTGATCACTGCCAGCGTGCCCACGCCCACCAGGCTCACGCCGAGCACGATGCTCGCCACCCGGACCGGGCCGATCCACGGGCTGCGTCGCTGGGGCTGCGCGGCCGCCGCAGCGGCCTGGGCCTCGGGGGAACCAGGTTCGTACGTCATCGTGGGCATCCTTAGGCCTCCTGGCCGAGCCAGCGGAGGACGGCCAGGACCCGACGGTGGTCCTGGGCGGCCGGGGGAAGATCGAGCTTGCCGAAGATGCTGGAGACGTGCTTCTCCACCGCACCCTCGCCGATCACCAGGTTCGCGGCGATCGCGGTGTTCGAGCGGCCCTCGGCCATCAGGCCGAGCACCTCGCGTTCGCGCGGGGTCAGCCGGGCCAGCGGGTCCTTACGGGTGGCCCGGCTGAACAACTGGGCCACCACCTCCGGGTCCAGCGCGGTACCGCCCTCGGCCACCCGGCGCAGCGCCTCGGCGAAGTCGCTGACGTCGGCCACCCGGTCCTTCAGCAAGTACCCGATGCCGCGCGAGCGTGCCGCGAAAAGCTCGGTGGCGTAGTTCTCCTCCACGTACTGGCTGAGCACCACCACCGCGATCTGCGGGTACTGGTGCCGCACCACCAGCGCGGCCCGCACCCCCTCGTCGGTGAAGGTCGGCGGCATCCGCACGTCCACGATCACCAGGTCGGGCCGGTGCGCCTCGACCGCCTTGAGGAAGGAGTCGCCGTCGGGGCAGGCCTCGGCCACCTCGAAGCCGGTCTCCGAGAGCAGCCGCAGCAGGCCCTCGCGCAGCAGCACCGAATCCTCGGCCAGCACAACCCGGATCGTCATGACGAGCTCCTGACCGTCAGGGGGAGATGAATGGTCAGCACGGTGGGACCACCGGCCGGTGAAGACAGGTGTACCGCACCGTCGATCGCGGCGACCCGGTCGGCCAGCCCGCGCAGTCCGGTACCACCACCCTCGCCGCCGGGCTGAGCGCCGCCCACACCGTCGTCCTCGATCTCGATCCGCAACCACTCACCGACCGCGCTGACCAGCACCCGGGCCTGCTTCGCGTGCGCATGCTTGGCCACGTTGGTCAGGCCCTCGCTGACGCAGAAGTAGGCGATCGCCTCGACCGTCGGATCCGGCCGGGTGGGCAGCGCGGTCTGCACGCTGACCGGCACCGGAGCACCGGCGGCGAGCGCGGAGAGCGCGGCGTCGAGCCCTCGGTTGGTCAGGATCGGCGGGTGGATTCCCCGTGCCACCTGGCGCATCTCGACCACCGCTTCCTTGGCCGCGCTGTGCGCCTTGTCCATCAGGTCGCGGGCCCCTTCCGGGTCGCGGTTCAGCCGATCGCGAGCCAGCCCCAGATCCATCGCGATCGCGACCAGCCGCTGCTGCGGGCCGTCGTGCAGGTCGCGCTCGATCCGCTGGCGCTCGGCCTCCACCGAGTCCACCGCCGCCGCCCGGGTGCGGGTCAGGGTCTGCACCCGCTGGTTCAGCTGCCGAACCTGCTCGGCGCTGGTGGCCCGGGTCAGCAGCAGCCGGGCCAGCAACAGGTTCAGCGCGAGCAGGCCGGTGGCGGTCAGCGGGGTGATCAGCATGCCCACCGCACCGATGAAGAAGACCAGCATCAGCCACCAGATCCCCGAGGTGGTTCCGCCCCAGGGCCAGTACATCTCGGCGTCCGGCAGGATCCACACGTACGCCGGGGCCAGGACCAGCGCCAGCGTCACCGAGGCGAACACCACCACCACGGTGCCGGTGATCAGACCCCAGAAACCCTGGATCGCCACCCAGGCCATCGAGCGCCACTGCGTCCCGCCGAGCAGCCAGCGCCGCCAGAAGGACGGCTGCTGCTGGGCGTTTGCGAAGCCCATCCACTCCAGCGGCTCGCCGCTCATCGACTCCAGCCGCAGCAGGTCCAGCCGGGCCGCGGCCAGCGCGGCCAGCAGCACCCCGAGCAGGATCGGCAGGCCGATCCCGAACACCGGCAGCAGGCAGATCGCCAGGACCAGGAAGATGCTCAGCAGCAGGTAGGGGACGGCCAGCACGATGTCCAGGGCGAGGTGGCAGATCGCGGGCCAGCCCCGCAGCCACCAGACGACGACCTGCTGGGCACCGGATGCGGTGGGCAGACCCCACAGCCACCACTTCTCACCCAGGTCGAACCCGGGGGCGACATCGGTTGTCTTGATCACTCCAACAAAGTAGGGCGCCGGAGCGGGCACAGGGGATACCGCGACCACCCCGAAGGGGGTGGGGATAACCCCACCATCGATCGAGGGGAGCACCCCAATGATCTTCGCCCCGGAGGTCGCGACGCTGGTGCACCATGACGACAACGACGAACTCGGAACGTCCACGTCTGGTCCCGCCCGCTGAGCCACCCCGCCGCCGGCGCAGATCGATGGCCTCCTGGTGCGCGGATCATCGCTGGAGCACCCTGCTCGCTGCTGTCCTGGTGCTGGCCGCGGGGGTGGTGCTGCTCGGGGGCGGGCTGCAGACCACCACCGGCGCCGAACAGCTGGTGGGCGATTCCCGCAAGGCCTCGGAGCTGCTGGAGGGAGCGGACTTCGGGGACAAGCCGGTGGAGCACATCGTGATCAGCGCGCGGAGGGGAACGCTGAGCACGGAGCAGACCGCCACGATCGGCGAGCAGATCGACCAGGCGTACTCCAGGGTGGCGGGGGTCGCCACCGTGGGGGAGCCGCTGGTCTCGTCGGACGGCAGGACGCTGCTGGCCACGATCGAGCTGGACGTGCCCAAGGACGACGACGCCCGGATCGACGCCACGGCCGAGGCGCTGCTGCCGATCACCGACCGCTTCGCCGCCGGCCACCCGGACCTGGAGGTCGGCCAGACCGGTCAGGGCTCGCTGAACGTGGGGGTCGGCGAGCAGATCGAGAGCGACCTGAAGCTGGCCGAGATGGTCAGCCTGCCGGTGACTCTGGCGATCCTGCTGCTGGCCTTCGGCTCGGTGGTGGCGGCCTTCGTGCCGGTGCTGCTGGGGGTGGCCGCGGTCGGTACCGCGCTCGGGGTCACCGCGCTGATCTCGCAGTCCTACCCGGTGGACCAGAACACCCAGAGCCTGGTCCTGCTGATCGGCCTGGCGGTCGGGGTGGACTACGCGCTTTTCGTGATCCGCCGGGCCCGGCAGGAGCGGGCTCACGGGCTCCCGGTGCGCGAGACGATCCGGGTGGCCGGGGCAACGGCCGGCCGGGCGGTGATCATCTCCGGGATCACGGTGGTCGTCTCGATGGCCGGGATGCTGGTCGCCGGTGGGCTTTACACGTCGCTGGCGATCGGCGCGATGATCGTGGTGGCGGTCGCCGTGATCGCCTCGGCCACGGTGCTTCCGGCGATCCAGTCGCTGCTCGGAGACAAGATCGACCGGCTGCGGCTGCCTTTCGTCGGACGCCGGGTGGGGCGCGAGGCCAGTGTGAACGGCCCGTGGGGACGGCTCGCGGGTGCGGTCACCCGTCGTCCATTGATCTGGGCCCTCGCCGCCACTGCGCTCCTGGTGGCGCTGGCCGTCCCGGCCGCCTCGATGCGCACCTCGCTGCCCGGGGTCGAGTCGTTGCCGCAGGACCTTCCGCAGGTGCGAGCCACGATGACGATGACCGAGGCCTTCCCGCAGGAGGGTTCCACCATCGCGCTGGTGGTAGGGGCCCCGGCTTCCGAGGCCCCGCAGGTGCGTTCAGTGCTTGAGGACGCTTGGCCGGCCGCCCAGGGCACCGGCTGGGTTGCGGGGGAGTCGGCTGAAGTGCAGACCTCCACCGACGGAACAGTTTCCGTGATGCACCTGCCGATCGCCTACGAGGCTTCGGACGAGCGGGCCGGGGATGCGGTGGAAGCCGTTCGGGATCAGGTGGTTCCGTTGGTGGAGCGCGAACTTCCCGGCGCTGCGGTGCATCTGGGCGGAGCGGCCGAGGGGACCGAGCTGAGCAGCTGGATGGACAGCCGGCTGCTGCCGGTGGTCGGGTTCGTGCTGGCGCTGACCTTCGTGGTGATGGTGCTGTCGTTCGGCTCGCCCTCGCTGGCCCTGGCCACCGTGCTGCTCAACCTGCTCTCGGTCGGCGCCGGCTACGGCGTGATGACGCTGATCTTCCAGAACACCTGGGCCGAGGGCCTGCTCGGCTTCACCTCGATCGGCACCATCGCCTCCTGGCTGCCGTTGCTGATGTTCGTGATCCTGTTCGGCCTCTCGATGGACTACCACGTCTTCGTGGTCTCCCGGGTGCGCGAGGCCTGGCGGGCCGGTCACCACCCGAAGGACGCGGTGCGCCTGGGGGTCGCCCGCAGCGCCGGCACGGTGACCAGCGCGGCCGCGGTGATGGTGGCGGTGTTCGCGATCTTCGCCACGATGTCGGTGCTGGAGATGAAGCAACTCGGGGTCGGCCTGGCCACCGCCGTGTTCATCGACGCCACGGTGGTGCGCGGCATCCTGCTGCCGGCCGTGCTGGCGGTGCTGGGGGAGCGGGCCCATCGCAAGCCGCGGTGGGTTCCGGCGTTGCACGACTGAAAGGCAACCGAACAGTGGACGATTCGTGCCCGGCCCGGGCGCGAATCGTCCTTTTGCTCGGGTTGTCTCAGCCGGCCAGCGCGGCCGCCCGGACCGAGGAACTCCAGGTCACCCGGGCCACCCGCAGCAGCCGTAGCTCTCGGGCCCGCACTCCGGTGAGCACCAGTTGCCGTTCGCCCTGCCGAACCCGGCGGGCGGTGCCGACCAGCACGCCCAGCCCCGCCCCGTCCCAGATCTCCAGCTGGTTCATCTCGATCACCAGCTCACCTTGACCGCCGTCGACCGCCGCGTGCAGCCCGGACCTCGCGGCCGGGGCCGAGCGCGCATCGAGCCGGCCCTTCAGCCGCAGCCGCATGCCAGGGTTCACCACGTCGACGGTCAGCCGGGGTCCCGGCGATCCAGTCATCGAATACTCATCCCCTGCGTTCGTCAGTCCTCACCCGGTAACAGGCTGACGACTTACTGTGACATGGAATGCAGGGAGTGAACAGTAGCGACCCGCCGTGCTTTTACCACGCGGCTTCTTCGGGGCAACTCGGCGGCGCCCGCAGATGGTGGTGGCCCTGACTCGGCCCGAACGTGGACACTGGGTTCCATGTTGTACGGCGACGGCAGCTCGTACCTGGTCTCGATCCTGGTGGTGCTGGCCGGTTTCGGGGTGATGCTGCTGTTCCTGCGCTGGACCTTCAGCCCGGGCAAGTCGGTGGTGGCCCGTCGGCCCCGGCGCGGCGGGGAGAACGACTACGGGCTTTTCGTGCCGGTCGCCTCGCCCGCCACCATGATCGAGGGCGAGCAGTTGCGGCTGCGGCTGGCCGAGAACCAGATCCGCGGCAAGCTGGTGCAGACCAACGACGGGCCCCGGCTGATGGTGTTCGAGAAGGACGTCAAGATCGCCCGCACCATCCTGGCCGCGCCGCCGGCCCCACCTGCTTCCCGGGACCTCTAGGGACTTAGGACGCCGCGGAGGCCTCGGTGACCTCGAACCGGCGCACATCCGCGCCGAGCGTGCGCAGGGCGTGGTCGAAGCGGTCGTAGCCCCGGTCCACGTGCCCGGCCTCGTAGACGATGGTCTCGCCGTCGGCCACCAGGCCGGCCAGCACGAGCGCCGCGCCCGCCCGGATGTCACTGGCCTCGACCGGAGCGCCGGAGAGCCGGGGTACGCCGCGGACGAACGCGTGGTGCCCGTCCATCCGCACGTGGGCGCCCAGCCGGGCGATCTCCTGGACGAACCGGAACCGGGCCTCGAACAGGTTCTCGGTGATCATCGCGGCGCCGTCGGACAGCGCGCACAGGGTGACCATGAACGGCTGCAGGTCGGTCGGGAACCCGGGGTAGGGCAGCGTGGCCACGTCGACCGCCTTCGGCCGCTCGGGCCCCTTGACCCGGAAACCGTCGGCCAGGGTGATCACCTCGGCCCCCGCGTCCACCAATTTGTCGATCACCAGCTCCAGGTGACCCGGCTCGCCGTTGTGCACGATCACGTCGCCGCCGGTGATCGCCGCGGCGAACGCCCAGGTGCCGGCCACGATCCGGTCCGGCACCACCCGGTGCTCGACCGGCGAGAGGCTGTCGGTGCCGATGATCTCCAGGGTGGAGCTGGCCACCCCGTCGATCTTGGCACCCATCCGGCGCAGCATCCGGCACAGGTCCACCACCTCGGGCTCGCGGGCCACGTTGTCCAGCACCGTGCGCCCGTTCGCCAGCACCGCGGCCATCAGCAGGTTCTCGGTGGCCCCGACGCTGGGGAAGTCCAGCCGGATCTCCGCGCCGCGCAGCCCGCCCGGGGCGTGCGCCACCAGGAAGCCGTGCTGCACCTCGATCTGCGCGCCCAGCGTCTCCAGGCCGGACACGTGCATGTCCAGACCGCGCGAGCCGATCGCGTCCCCACCGGGCAGCGCCACCTGGGCCGCGCCACACCGCGCCAGCAGCGGGCCGAGCACGCTGATCGAGGCCCGCATCGCCCGCACCAGGTCGTAGTCGGCCTTGTGCCCGGGCATCGCCGGGGTGGTGATCGAGAGCATGCCGCTGCCGTCGACGTAGTCCACCCCGCAGCCCAGCCGGGTGAGCAGCTTGACCATGATCCGGACGTCGAGGATGT
The DNA here is from genome assembly GCF_021129305.1 of Kineosporia babensis. GTDB lineage: Bacteria > Actinomycetota > Actinomycetes > Actinomycetales > Kineosporiaceae > Kineosporia > Kineosporia babensis. The sequence continues at coordinate 103,822 of NZ_JAJOMB010000002.1, forward strand.
CCGGCACGTCGGACAGCGTCGTCGTGCCCTCGGTCAGCAAGGCCGCCGACATCAGCTTTAGCACGCTGTTCTTCGCGCCTGCCACCCGCACGCCGCCCTGCAGCGGTGCGCCACCCATGATCCGGAAAGCTTCCACGAAAACGCATCGTATGACCGATCGGGCCGGCGCGGCCGACATCCGGGCAGGGGTCAGTGCCCGGGCGTCTCGGTGCAGCGCGAGTACGCACAGGTAGAAGCCCTATCGTTCGCCCGGCGGACGCTGTTACCGGCCTTGCTGATGCCGCCGCGGGCGCGGGCCGGGCCGCGGGTGCGGCTTTAGGCTGGGCGGATGGTGAACCTGACGCGGATCTACACCCGGACCGGTGACGACGGCACGACTGCTCTGGGTGACTTCACTCGCACCTCGAAGAACGACCCGCGGCTGATCGCCTACGCCGACTGCGACGAGGCCAACAGCGCGATCGGGGTGGTCCTGGCGGCCGGCGGTGAGCTCGATCCGAAGATCACGCAACTGCTGCGCCGGGTGCAGAACGACCTGTTCGACGTCGGCTCCGACCTGTGTGTGCCGCTCACCCAGGACTCGGCGGATCGCGGCCGGGTGAGCGCGGACTACGTGGAGCGTCTGGAGGCGGCCTGCGACGAGTTCAACGCGGACCTGCCGGCCCTGCGCTCGTTCATCCTGCCCGGCGGTTCGCCGGCCTCGGCCTACCTGCATGTGGCCCGCACGGTGACCCGGCGGGCCGAGCGGGCGGTCTGGGCGGCGCTCGAGGCACACGGCAGCGCGGCCGACGGCGGGGTCAACCCGCTCACCGCCAAGTACCTGAACCGGCTCAGCGACCTGCTCTTCATCCTCGGCCGGGTGGCGAACCAGGACGCCGGTGGCGACGTGCTCTGGGTGCCCGGCGGGGAACGCTGAGTACTTTCGTTCTCGCCAAAAGAGGGACGGCGCCGAACCCCTCACAGTCCGGCGCCGTCCTCCCCGACCCGCGGTCTCAGACCAAGCCAACCGTCTTGGGCTTGAAACCGGGGAAGATGTCGGCCGTGGAGTCCACACCGACACGTTTCTTCAGGACCTCGGACACGATCGAGCGGTAATCCGTGGTGCCCGCCAGGTCGCCGTCGACCAGCTTCGATGCGCCCAGGCCGGGCCAGCGGCCGTGCACGCCCTGCTTCAGGCCGCCGCCCAGCGCCAGCACCACGTTGCCGTGGCCGTGGTCCAGCCCGCCCGAGCCGTTCTCCTCCAGCCGGCGGCCGAACTCGCTGAGGGTCAGCAGGGTGGTGCGCTTGAGGCCGTCGGCGCCCAGCTCGGCCGCGAAAGCCGCCAGGGCCTTGGCCATCTCGCCGAGCTGGTTGCTCATCCAGCCGCCGTCGGACTTGCCCAGGTTCACGTGCATGTCCCAGTTGCCGAAGTCGACGGTGGCCACCCGCAGGCCCATGTCGGCCTTGATCAGCCGGGCCACGTCGTGCAGGGCGTTGCCCAGGCCGGTCTCCGGGTAGCCCAGATCCTTGGCCGACCGGCCCTCGCCCTTTTGCAACTTGCCCATCTTGCCCACGGCCCCGAGCGCGTTCGTCATCGGCGCCCGGAGCTCCGGGGCGGCTCCGGCGTGCAGCGTCTTCAGGGCCGAGCGCCAGCGCGAGAGCGGCACCAGGTCCTCGCCGACCGAGAGCTTCACCCCGGCGATCGAGTTCATCGCGAACTTCATGTTCGGCCCGATCATCGAGTCGGGCATCGAGCCGGAGCCGACCTGGGTACCGGTGAACGCCCCCGGGTTGCCCAGACTGCCCAGCGTGCGGTCGATCCAGCCGGTGCGCAGGCTGGAATCAGGTGCGGCGCGCTCCATCTCGGCCATCGCCTCGAAGTGCGAACGGGTCGGGTCGGCCTGGCCCACCGCGTGCACCGCGGCCATGGTGCCGTTGTCGAACAGCTTGAACACCGGCTTCAGGGCCGGGTGCAGGCCGAACATCGAGTCCAGCTTCTTGGCCTGGCCGGCCGCCACCGCGATCCCCGGGCGGGCCTTGGCGTAGGCCGGGTCGCCGAGCGGGACCACGGCCGAGAGCCCGTCGAAGCCGCCGCGCAGCGAGAGCACCACCAGCGTGCCGGTGCCGGCCGGGGCACCGAACGCCAGAGTGGCCCCGGACAGCGTGGTGGCGGTGGCCAGACCGCCGACGGCCGCCATCCGGAACAGGTTCCGGCGCGAGACTCCGCGGTTCTCCGGGCAGCCGCAGTCGAGCATCTGCTCCGGCGTCTGCGGGGTCGCAATCGTCATCAGTCGAAAACCGTTCTGCTCAGACGGAGAGATGGGCGGGGGCGGACAGGAAGAGCGTGGCGGTCAGCGCGATGCTCTCGTGCTGCTCCCACGAGTCGGCGTTGAACGTCTTGGGCAGCTTGGTGCCGTTCAGCAGGGTGACCGCGGCCGAGCGCTCGCGCTCGGTGGGGCCACGGCCGAACACCTTCTTGCCCACCGCGGTGATCACCCCGGCCCGGGTGGTGGGCTTCTTGGCCAGCAGCTTCTCCGGCCCGGGCAGCTGCATCTTGGTCGGCCACCAGCCGTGCACCATCGCGGTGGTGGAGTTGAACACCTGCAGCGCCCCGGCCGGGGACTGCCAGGCCGAGGCCCGGTCGGCGTAGCCGTTCGGCATCGACCAGCCCAGCGGGCCGTGCCCGGCGTCCTTGACGATGTAGTACATGTCGGTCAGGGCCTTGGCGTTCGAGCCGTTCTTCACCCCGAGGACCCGGGCACTGGCCACCACCTGCTCCATCGGGCGGCGGATCTTCTCCCCGCTCGAGGCGGCGAACTCCGGCGAGGTGAACAGCGCCCGCAGCACCGGCCCGATCGCCGTGCCGTGCTTCGTGTACACCTTGGCCAGGCTGTCGATCAGCGACTTCGGCGGGCTGTCGGAGACGAAGTGGGTGGCCAGCTTGGTGGCGATGTTGCGGGCCGTCTTCGGGTGCCGGGCCAGGTGGCGCAGGTACTTGCGCTGGGCCACCGGGCCCTTGGCGGCGTCGGCGTTGGCGATACTGAACCCGAACGCCTTGATCCGGCCGGTGTGGTGGCGCTGCGGCTCGTACTTGCGCTTGCCGTCCCAGAACGTCCAGCCGGTCAGCAGCAGGGCCGAGCGCTGGATGTCCTTCTCGGTGTAGCCGCCGTTCACCCCGACCGTGTGCAGCTCCAGCACCTCACGGGCGTAGTTCTCGTTCGGCGCCTCCTTGCTGGAGTTGGTGCCGTCCAGGAAGGTCAGCATCGCCGGGTGGAAGGCGCTGGCCAGCAGCAGATCCTCGAACGTGCCCAGGGCGTGCTTGCGGATCACGTCGATCTGGTAGCGGTGCCGGGTGTCCCAGACGTCGCCGCCGGGGCAGGCGATGTTGAGGTGGTTGGACCAGAAGTCCACCATCACCTCGAACAGCTCACGGCTGGAGAACAGCGCCCGGCCCAGGTGGTGGGTGCAGACGTCCATCATCAGGTCCCACGAGCCGACCTCGAGACCGGCCCGGGCCTGGGCGATGCTCCACTTCAGATCCGGGAACTGGGCGTCCACGGCCTGCCCCTTGGGGTCCTTGATCTTGGCCGGGCGCAGCTGGCGCTCCAGCCAGGCGGAGGCGCCCAGCCGCTCGATCGAACGGTCGCTCGCGGCGGTGCGCCCGTAGGTGGCCCGGCCGATCAGCAGATCCGGATCGACCTTGATCTTCTTCTTCGCCGCGGCCACCGAGCCGGTACCGGCAGCACCCGCCGCGGCCCGGGAGGTTCCCCGCCCCGCGGCCGCCCCGACCCCACTCGCATCGGCGGCCGCCCCCGCGCCACTCGCTTCGGCGGCCGACAACGCCTCGCCGGCCATCGACGAGCCGCCCGCCGCAACGCTTCCCGACCCACCGGCCGCAGCGTTCTGCGCCGGTAACACAGGCGAGCTGCTGCCCCCTCGCATCAGCAGATAGCCCGTGCCACCGGCCGCTGCCACTGCGGTTGCCCCGCTGACCAGCATGCTGCGCCGGGAAACCCCAGAAGCAGCAAGCGGTTTACGGACGAGTGGCCTGCGCTCGCGCCGCGGCCGGGCCAGCGGTGCGGGGGAACCCACGGACGAGTTCGCGGAGACCACACGGCCACCCTGGCCGCCGGTGTTCTCACCGGCCAGCGGAAAGCCCTCTGTCATCCGTCTATTCCTCCTGCAACCGCGCCCGGAGGCGGGGATCGTCTGAAGTCGCAGGGAACTTACAGTTTTTCTCCGGGCCCCGGCAACCAATGTTCCGGTGGCCGGCCGTGACCCGTTGTGCGAGAGAAAAGTGCTGGTGAGGGCCACATCCCAGGCTGAGTAAAACGAGCGTCAAGAAGCACTCAACGGCGGCCGCGAAGCTTTCCTCAACCCTTCCCCGGCCTTAAATGGCCTTAATGGAGGTAGGTATTTACCCCGAGAGTCGAGTGCAGTAGTGAGACGCAAAACTTAATTCGCCAGATCCCGGAAGCCTCACCGTTCACAAGGCCGATCCGATCAAGCATGACGCAGCGCGGCGGCTGCCTCACGGTCAGCTCCAGGCGGGGCAGACGCCCGATACGGCGATCGGCGCCCGCGCGCCTGTGGCCGAGTCGCTGGATCTGGTGGAACTGTTGCTCCTGGTCGCACTGCTGTATCTGGCCGCATCGAGCCTCGATCGCTGCAGCCCCTTCATGGCCCGCGCTCGCCCGCAGTTCCGTCCGAAGGGATGCGAGATGTGTAAACCTGGGCCACCTGGTACCGCGTGTACACATCGTCCAGTGCGATGGCCACGAACGTTCACCGGGTGACCGGTTGCACGGGCCGGATCCGGTACCGGGTGAACTTGGTGTTGCCTCAGCGCTCTTTGTTCACCCACTGCTGGACTGAGTGGCCCGGCGTAGAACCGGTCAAGTTTCGTGGTCGCCGTACTGGCCAGCGGGCCTCGGCGCCCAGTCCGCTGGTCAGGCCGAGCCCGGCGCTCTCGACTCCTCCGCTGAAGTCGCCACAACCGCCCGGCCTCGTAAAAACTGGGCCACAGCAACATCGTCCGTAAGCTCGGCGGCCCGTAGGTAGCACGCGGAAGCATCCAGCCCGGCCCGCATCATCTGATCCGCCCGCGCAGCCCAGTAAGGCTGAAATGCCTCCACTCCGTCGGACGGCAGCGCTGCCAGGCCGGTTTCGGGACCGTGCAACCTTCCTGCCACCACGGCTGCTGCGACGGCGGCGCCCAAGCTCGGCCCGACCACGAGAAGCGCTGTGTAGAGCGTGTTCAGCGCAGCCCAATCGGTCTCACCAGTGCGGCGCCGATCAGCGTGCACGGCCTGGATCGCGGCCTCCAGCTGAAACCGGCCAGGGGGACCGGAAGGTTGGGCTTTGCGCAGGTAGGCCTCGCCGTCCGCGATCAGCCGGGGGCTCCACTCGTCCGGATCTTGTTCTTCCAGCGGCACAAAGCCGTCTGTGCGAGACCACGCCAGCGCAAACGTCGTCAATGAAGCCAGCCCCCACGCCTCGGAATCGTTCTCCAGGAGGCCAGCGAGCGTCACCGCCAGGTATTGAGCCTCCCCGGCCAGCGAATCCGGGCCCTGGCGCAAGCTGATCGCCGCGCAGCCGTAAACCGCTTCCAGGACCGGAAACAGTCTCTCCGGCATCGCTCTCCGGTCGGGGATCGCGAAGGGGATGCGGGCGTCCTTAATTCGGCGCTTGGCTCGGACCAGTCGCTGTGCCATCGTGCCCGGCGCCACGGCGAACGCGCGGGCGATCTCTGCGGCCTCGAAACCCAAGACGGCCTGGAGCATCAGCGGGGTACGGACGGCCGGGTCGATGGCTGGGTGGGCGCAGACGAAAAGTAGTTCCAGGCGCCGCTCGCCGATCGCCAGGGGGTCGTGATCCGCCAGGGGATCGTAAGAGCCCGGGGGAGTGTCAGCGCCCGGCGACTCACGAGAGTCCAGGGGGTCGTGGGCGGCGGCGGTCTCGTCAAGTTGGGCGGCCGTCCGGGTGGCGGCCGCCTTCCAGACGTCGCGTTGCCGGTTACGGGCTACGGTAAGCAGCCAGCCCTCGGGGTTTTCAGGTACCCCCTGCGAAGGCCAATGGCGTAGCGCCGCTTCGAATGAGCCGCTCAGAGCGTCTTCCGCCAGGGCGATATCTTCGCTGGACGCAGCCAGTACAGCAATCAGACGTCCGTACGAAGCGCGGGCAGCATGTTCGGCCGCCGCCCGCGCCTCTGCGGAACTCACGTGTTCGGCTGCCAGACCCCCGCAACGGTGTGCGTTGCCCCAGGCCGGATTTCGATCGCACCCCACTGCGCCTGCGGCGACTGCCGGGCCCAGGCGATGGCCGCATCCAGGTCCGCCACGTCGATCACAAACGTCCCGGCGAGCTGTTCTTTGGTGTCAGCGAACGGACCGTCCTGTACCTGCAGGGCACCGTCGCGTACCCGGATCGTGGTGCTGGACGCCGTTGACTGCAGTACCTCGGCCGAGATCAGCACCCCGGCGGCCTGCAGCGTGGCGGCGTAGCTGCGCATCGCACGCCTACCCTCTTCGAGCACCTCGGGCGGGAGCACCTGGCCGGCCTCTTCGGAGTAGTGCATCAGGAGCGTGTAGCGCATGACGTTCGTTCCTTCCCGGGCGCCGATGGACTGTCGTGGTGATGACGAGCGAGCCCAACGCCGATCGACAGCCCCGGAAAGAAATTCTTACGCCAGCGCGGCGACCTCGGCCAGCACATCGTCCGCGCAGCCCCAGGAAAGTGTTACCCCGCTGCCACCGTGGCCGTAGCAGTGAACCGTCGTACCCTCAGCCGCGCGTACGGTCTCCAGGCGGACGGCCGGGCGGGCCGGGCGCAGACCTACCCGGTGGGCGAGCACGGTAGCGCGCCCCAACGCGGGCACGAGTTCCTTGGCCCGCTGCAGAATTTGCTCCGCGAGCACCTGGTCCGGCGTGGTGTCGAAGTTGTTGTCCTGCGCAGTGCCACCGACCACTACGTGCTGGCGGTGCGGCAGTACGTAGGTGAGCACGTCCGGGTCGGCATCATTGGCCCACCACTCGTTGATTCCCGGGTTGGACATCCGCAGCACCTGACCCCGGACCGGAAACACGGTCGGGTCGGCGGCGAGCGCACGGCTGGCGAGGCCCGTGCAGTTGACGATCAGCCCCCGGGTGGGCAGCGCGGTCAGGGGGAGCCGGGTCAGCGTGCCGCCGGCTGCCTGCAGGCGGGCCACCAGGTACGGCAGGTAGACCGACATGTCGACCATGGGCACGGTGAGGTGCCAGCCGTTGCGGTGCTGGGGGTGAGGATGATTGACGTGGGTCAGATCGACGGGCAGTCCATCGGCGAAAGTGGGCCGTTCATCGGTTCCGACGATGTACCCCGGGCGCAGCACTACCCCCGTCGCGCTGTCCCCAGCGAGCTCAGCAAGAGCGCGGTAGGTAGCGTGCCCCCAGCGTTCCACCTGGTCTCGCGGCTCGGCCAAGAACGGTTGCCACAGTCCACCGGCCACCGCTGACGTGGTCTCCAGCGGCATCTCCCGCGCGAGCACGTCGACGCTGTGCCCCGCCTCAGCCAGCCGGACCGCGCAGGACAACCCGATAACACCCGCGCCGATGACGCTAACCCGTGCAGCCATAAGAGGGATGGTGCCGTGAGTAGGTGGTCACGGGCTACTGGACGTCCACCATCCGGGTCTATCCGGCGAAGGGGGTAAGGAGCGAAGGTGCCCTCCCGCGCATTCTCAGGGGTACCAACTGCTTGAGGACGTCGGTGCCCACCAAAACCCGCGGCTCAAGACGCGAGGTGCCCACCGACGTCCACCATTGGACGCTTCTCAGCTCGCCTCGAGGTCAGCCCCTACGGCCTGGTTCACCGAGGTGAAGCCGTCGGCCCGCAGGCGCTCCGCGATCCGCTGCTGCACCTGACGCGGCCAGAACAGCCCGCCGTAGATGAACCCGGTGTACGCCTGCACCAGCGACGCCCCGGCCCGGATCCGCTCGTACGCGTCGTCGCCGGTGGTGATCCCGCCGGCCGCGATCAGCACCATGTCCGCGCCGACCCGGGCCCGCAACCGCCGCAGGACCTCCAGGGAGCGCTGGGCCACCGGCGGGCCGGACAGCCCACCCGCGCCGATCGCCTCCACCTCGGCCGCGTCGGTGCGCAGGCCGGTCCGGGAGATCGTGGTGTTGGTCGCGATGATCCCGTCCAGGCCCAGCTCGACGGCCAGGTCGGCGACCGCGTCCACGTCCTCGTCGGACAGGTCCGGGGCGATCTTCACCAGCAGCGGGACCCGGCGGGTGCCGCTGCCGCGACCGGCCGGGCCGGATGCATCGAGAGTGCGCCGAACCTCGCTCAGCAGCGGGCGCAGCGAGGCCACCGCCTGCAGGTCGCGCAGCCCGGGAGTGTTCGGCGAGCTGACGTTGACCACCAGGTAGTCGGCCACCGGGCCGAGCCGGGCGGCGCTGGCCACGTAGTCCTCGATCGCGTCGGCCGGGCCGACCACCTTGGTCTTGCCGATGTTCGCGCCGACCACCGCGCTGCCGGTCCGGGCCTTCAGCCGGACCGCGGCCGAGGTCGAGCCGTGGTTGTTGAAGCCCATCCGGTTGATCAGGGCCTGGTCCTCGGTCAGCCGGAACATCCGCGGCTTGGGGTTGCCCGGTTGCGGCCGCCCGGTCACCGTGCCGATCTCGACGAACCCGAAGCCCATCGCGGCCAGCGCGTCCGGGGCCAGGGCGTCCTTGTCGAAGCCCGCGGCCAGGCCGAGCGGGCCCGGTACGTCCAGGCCGAGCGCGCGGGTGCGCAGCACCGGATCCTTCGGGGCGAGCAGCCGGGCCAGCTGGGTGCGCAGCGCGGGAACCCGCTCCACCAGGCGGATCGCGGCGAACGCGGCGTGGTGGGCGGTCTCGGCCGGTACGTGGACCAGCAGGTGCTTGTAGACGAGTCGGTACAGCATCAGAAAAGTCGGTGCTCCACGTCGTCCAGGCCGCGCATCTCGTCGTAGTCGAGGATCACGCAGCGGATTCCGCGGTCCTCGGCCAGGACCCGGGCCTGGGGTTTGATCTCCTGGGCCGCGTAGATCCCGGCGACCGGGGACAGCAGCGGGTCCCGGTTCATCAGCTCCAGGTAGCGGGTGAGCTGCTCGACCCCGTCGATCTCGCCGCGGCGCTTGATCTCGACCGCCACCGAGCCCCCCTTGGCGTCCTTGACCAGCAGGTCCACCGGGCCGATGGCGGTCATGTACTCGCGCCGGACCAGTTGCCAGCCCTCGCCCAGCCGGTTCACCTGCTCGGCCAGCAGCTTCTGCAGGTGCGCCTCGACCCCGTCCTTGACCAGGCCCGGGTCGACGCCCAGCTCGTGGCTGCTGTCGTGCAGCACCTCGTGCAGGCTGACGATCAGCCGGTCGTCGGTCTTGCCGGCCTGAACCGTCCAGACCTCGATCACCCCGACCTCGGCGGCCGCCTCGTCCGGCGCCGCGACCGTCAGCTTGGCGGGCGGGCTCATCCAGTTCAGAGGCTTGTAGGAGCCTCCGTCGGAATGCACCAGAACGCTGCCGTCGGCCTTGACCATCAGGAGACGGGTGGCGAGCGGGAGGTGGGCGGTCAACCGCCCGGCGTAGTCAACTGAACAACGAGCGATAACCAGACGCACGATGGGCGAGCCTAGCCGTAACCGCGACCGGCCGTAGGCAACCGGTTCGTCCCACACGCATGCGACCCGTCACGTCCGCTCCGGCAGATTCACCAGCCACTGCGCAGAAGGACACGCCGCTCCCGCATGGTGGACGGTACTGCGCATTGCGCGGTACCTTCCCAAGTGCGGCAGCGGCCTCAGGTGGATGAGGCGGCGGCCTGAGCCGGAGGTCGGGAGAGAGATGGATACGACGCAGTTACTCAAGGGAGTGCTGGACGTCGCGGTGCTGGCGGTGGTCTCGCAGGAAGACGGGTACGGCTACGACGTGGTGCGGCGGTTGAGGGGGGCCGGCCTGGAGGGGGTCGGCGACGCCTCGGTCTACGGCACCTTGCGGCGGCTGTACGCGGGCGGGTCGCTCACCTCCTACGTGGTGCCCTCGGACGAGGGTCCGCACCGCAAGTACTACGGCATCACCCCGCGTGGCCGGGAGGAGCTCGGCGCGCAGCGGATCACCTGGGCCGGGTTCGCCGACACCATGACCGCGCTGCTGGCCGAGTCGGAAAAACCGGCGCACCAGGCAAAACCGGTAGAGCCGGTTCCGGGCGAGCCGCAGGACCCGGAACGAGAGCAGACCAGTAACACCGTGCCGCTGACCGAGCGGCGCCGCGTGGCTTCGGAGGGAACGCGATGAGCACGCTGATCGAGGCACCCGGCCCGGTGCAGTACGTGGCCGCAGTCCGCCAGGAACTGGGTGATCTGGGCCCGGACGAGGTCGAGGAGCTCACCGGCGGGCTGGAGGCCGACCTGGTCGACGCTCTGGCCGACAGCCGGGCCACGCTGGTGGAGATGTTCGGGCGCCCGGAGGTGTACGCCGCCGAGCTTCGGGCCGCGGCCGGGCTTCCCCCACGCGCCGAACCCCGCAAGCGCTCGTTCCGGCCCACGAACCGGATCCGCAGCCAGGCCGAGCGGTTCGAACGCTGGCTGGACAACCAGTCTTTCGGCCCGGACGTGCGGGCCTTCGCGGTCACCGTCCGGCCGGTGTGGTGGGTTTTCCGGGCGCTGGTGATCTCCCAGCTGATCCTGGCGCAGCTGACCGACGGCGTGGGCTGGATGCCCTACGGATTCACCCAGTGGCTGCTGTTCGTGATCCTGGCCGTGATCAGCATCGAGGCCGGCCGGCGCAACCTCGCCGAACGGGACGCGCTGCGCCGCCGGCTGATCAGGGCGGCGGACGTCATCGCCGGGATCGCGCTGATCCTGGCCTTCTTCACGCTGCTGGTCGGCTCCCAGCCGGGTCCCCCCGCGGCCGCCGAATTCGTCGGAGGAGACGCGGACTCCGAAGTCATGGCTCAGTCCGACGGCATCTACAACGGCAGCCAACCGGTCCGGAACATCTTCCCGTACGACTCCGAGGGCAACCCGCTCGAGGGTGTGCAGCTCTTCGACGAGCAGGGCCGGCCGCTCCAGCCGGTCGAGCGGGAGTTCAGCGACAACGCCGAGAACGGCTGGAACTACGTCGAACTGGTTCCGGCGCAGACCGCTCAGGGGCAGGAACGGTTCAACGTCTACCCGCTGCAGGAAAGGATCTCCGGCTACGACGAGAACGGCGAGGAGCTCCCGTCCACGATCCGCGCGCCCAGAGCGCCGGACCGGATGCAGTTCCCGGTGACCGTGCCCACTCCGGCCGAGGCAACCGCAATCACGCCCTCCGCCGAGCCCTCTCAGATGCCCAGCCAGGAGCCCACTCAGGGACCCAGCCAAGGGCCCAGCCAGGAGCCGACCGCAGAAGCCACGCCGGGCAGCGAGACCCCGGAACCGACCGACCAGGGGGAATGACGGTGCAAACGCTCCAGACCAGCAGCCGGGTGGGCGATTACGTCGAGGCGGTACGGGCCGAACTCGACGATCTGCCGGCCGAGACGATCGGTGAGCTCACCGACGGTCTGGCCGCCGACCTGACCGAATCGATAGCACCACAAGAGGTTCCGGCCCTGCGGTTCGGCCCGCCGAAAACCTATGCGGCGGAACTGCGAGAAGCCGCCGGTCTGCCCGGACGCGGCCGGCTCCGGCTCCCGAACGGCCGCACCTGGACGTTCCTGCGGGGTCTGTCCAGGGCCTTCGACACAGTGCGGGAGGACGTCCGCGGTCAGTTCGGCGCGGCCCTCGCCGGCCAGCGGTGGTGGCCGGTCCTGCGCGATCTGGCCCGGGCGGTTCGCCCGGCCTGGTGGGCCTTTCGCGCCTTCCTGGCCTACTGGTACATCTCGCAGTTGGGCAGCCAGCCGAACCACGAGCCGCTGGGCCGGGATCTCGGCCTGCCGCACAGCCCGCTCACCTGGCTGGCCATGCTCGGCCTGCTGCTGGTGAGCGTGGAACTCGGCCGCCGGCGGCAGCCCGCGGTGGTCGGCGCGCTGGTGCTGATGCTCAACCTGTGGCTGATCACCCTGGTTCTCCTGGTGCTGCCGCCCGAGCTGTACTGGGCCTGGTAGGCAACCATCAGCAGAGGACGTCGGTGCCCACCCGAGGTGCGCACCGACGTCCTTTGTTGACTGCAGTTGGTTTTACAGCTTGCCGGTCACCGCCGCCTTGGCGTTGACGATGCCGTTGCCGTAGAACCCGTTGTTCTTCTTCGGGCCCTCACAGGTGGACTGGCTGGTGGAGACCACCCCGGTCGGCAGGATCCGGGTGTAGGTGACGGTTCGCGGAGTCGGGCAGGCCTTCTCCTTCGCCGAGTTCAGCAGCTTGGCCTCGGTCTTGGCCGGGCTCAGCCCCAGTCCGCTCTTGTCCTTCTTGCCGTACTCGCTCACCACCAGAGCAGCCACCCCGGCGGCGTGCGGCGAGGCCATCGAGGTGCCCTGCAGGTACTGGTAGTACGCGACGGTCTTGCCCTTGGTGGACTTGACCACGGCCGGGTTGGTCGGTTCGCCGTTCTCGTCGATGTCCCCGTTCAGCTCCGCCAGGTGCTTGGGGTAGGCGGCGAGGATGCCGGCGCCGAAGTCACGCTGCTGGTCGGCCGTGTCGTAGGTGTCGCCACCGGGGGCCGCCACGTCGCTCACACCCAGGCCGTAGCTGGAGTAGTAGGCCTTGCGCTCGCTCTGGCCGGTCGAGGTGACCGTGACCACGCCCTTGCTCTGGGCCGGGACGTTGAGGCAGGAAGCGTCGACCGTGCGCTCGTGCGCGACGCCTTCAGGGTAGTTCGGCGAGGTGGTGTCCTGCCGGGACTTGGTCAGATCGTGGTTCTCGTTGCCCTCGGCCGCCACCGGCAGCACGCCCTTGCCGCGGGCGTAGTCCACCGCCCGCTGCACCGCGGTCCGGGTGACCTGCTGCTGCTTCTGCTGCTCCGGGGTGTCGGCCGGGTTGTTCGTGCAGTTGTACAGCCACGGGTCGACGTAGTAGCTCATGTTCACCACGTCCACGCCGATGTCGCCGGCGTAGGTGAGGGCGTCCAGGGTGGCCTGCAGGAAGAAGTAGCCCGAGTCCTGACCGGCCCGGATGTTCACCAGCGTGACGTCCGGCGCCACCCCGGCGATCCCGATGCCGTTGACCGGCGAGCCGATCGTGCTGGCCACGTGCGTGCCGTGGCCGTCGTCGTCGACGTCGGCCGGGTCCTTGCAGCTGGCCACCTCGCACGGCCCGTCGATGTCCGGGATGTCGGTGACGAAGTTGCGCGAGAGCTTCTTGCTGAAGTTCGGCGCGATGTCCGGGTGGCTGCCGTCCACCCCGGTGTCGATGATCCCGACCAGGACCTTCTTGCTGCCCTTCTGCTTGGCGTAGGAGCCCTTCTTGGTGGCGTCGATCTGCTTCATGTCCCACTGCAGATCGGCCAGCGGCTCGCTGCTGGAGGTCTTGCCCGCACCCTTCGTGCTCGCCGCGCCCTGGGCCCCGGCCTGCTTGCGCAGCACTTCGATCTGCGCGGCGTCGGCCTTCTTGGTCTCGGGGGCCCGGCCGATCACCTGGTTCGGCGCGGCACCGAGGACGGACTTGTCGGCGTTCACCGCACTCTGGAAGCCGGCCTGGTCGCTGCGGGCGACCACGTAGCCGAGAGCGGCGTTCTCGGCGAGAACCGTGCCTCCGGCCTTCTGCACGGCGGCCTTGGCGGCCAGGGTGCCGCCCGCCTCCTGCAGGACGATGTAGTCGCTCGCCGTGGTCTTCTGGGTCACGGCTGCGGGTGCCGGTGCGGCCGAGGCCGGGGTGGTGGCCACCAGTGCGGTCCCGGCGACGGCGGTGATCGCCGTCGCCAGATAGACGCCCAGTTGTCGCATCGATTCGGTCCCTTCGTCGCGGATGTGTACGCGGATGGAACGGGTCGGCAAGTGCCTGCCGTGACGGTGGCGAAGGAGCCGCGAACCGGCAGAAACAGTTCACATACCGGGATGACTTATACATGTTCTCCCGTCCGGATTGAACAGAACCGGACGTTTTTGTGACCAGAGACGTCTCCCGGTTCGGGCAGCGGTCGGCAGCCTGTTGGTCGCGCAGAGTAATTTGGGACGAATCTGTCCGTTCGCGAGCAGAAGGTCCCCGTCGGTGGGTGGTGGCCGGGCGGCGGTGAACTGATTCCCTCTTGTTACATCGGGCCGCGCCCGAGGCGAATGACCCGAAGTTCATTCGTATTCACCCGGCCACGTTCGGTGATTCTCGAGCGGGGATGTATCACCGCGAGGGGCTGTCGGCTCTCCGGAGGGTCCGGTCGTCGGTGGTGACCGGTTCTTCGATGGTTGCTACGGTGAGTGACATGGGTCGGGAAACTGGATGCTGAATCCGTACCTACGGCTAGCTCCTTGCACAGAAAGTCTCAAGGTCCGGTTAGGCTGGCGCCCAATTGCGCGGATGCGGCGGCCAAGGCCGGTTCATGGGGGCGCGGTTCGGTGAACGGTGAGTCCTGCGAGGGGAATGTGGTTGTGCAGCAGCCTGTCGACGCTTCGGCAGACGATGCTGTCCCCGTTCCCGCGGCCACGCCGGTGACCGAGCACGAGATGCCCGCCCCGCTGGTCTTCGAGGAGTTCGTGGCCACCCGCGGCCCGAGCCTGGTGCGCCTGGCCCGCGGTCTGCTGCGCGACCCGTACCTGGCCGAGGACGTGGTGCAGGACGTGCTGGGCCGGGCGCTGCTGCAGTGGCACCGGGTCAGCGCGGCCAACGACGTGGACGCGTACGTGCGCCGGATGGTGGTCAACGCCTGCACCTCGTTCTTCCGGCGGGCCGCCCGGCGCGAGCGCACCACCGACTCGGTGCTGGTGCTGGACACCCCCTCGACCGACGGCGCGCAGAACCGGGCCGAACGCGACCAGTTGATCGCCCTGTTGCGCAAGCTGCCGGCCAAGCAGCGCGCGGTGCTGGTGCTGCGGCACTACGAAGGCCTGCCGGACAGCGAGATCGCCGTGCTGATGAAGTGTTCCGAGGTCACGGTGCGCAGCAACGCGCACCGTGGCCTGGCCAAGCTGCGGGACATGCTGACCGCGGTGCCCGCCGCTTAAGACACTTCGGGCACCTGCGGGCCGGTGAACTCCAGCACCGCCACCACGGCCGCGGTCGGGATCGGGCCGTAGAAGTGCGGGAACGGCTGGTCCGCACCCGGCACGTCGTCCCACCTCATCTCGGTGCCCTGCTGCGCGCACAGTTGCTCGTCCACCACCAGCAGCCGTAGTTCGCCGGCCGGCAGGTCGGCGTAGAAGCGCTGGTACACACCCACGGCCTGGGCCGGGGTCGAGCAGTGGATGAAGCCCTCCTGCTCCAGGGTGACGCCGCGGGTGGAGATCGAGTAGCTTCCGGCGGCCACCGCCGCGGCCCAGTCCTGGGCCAGGGCGATGTGCAGTACCCGGGTCATGCCCGCTCCTGCCGGGGGATCACGACTTCCTGGATGATCAGCAGGATCGCAGCGGCGATCGGGATCGCGATCAGGGCGCCCAGCACACCCAGCAGCGCCCCGCCGCCGAAGGCCGCGATCAGCGCCACCGCACCCGGCACGGCCACCGTGCGGGACATGATCCGCGGCGCGATCAGATAGTTCTCCAGCTGCTGGTAGACCAGGTAGTACACGGCCGCGATCACGGCGATCTGGACCGACTGGAACAGCCCCACCAGCACCACCAGAATCGCCCCGATGGTGGCACCGACCAGCGGGATCAGGCCCAGCAGGCCCACCACGAAGGCCAGCACCGCGGCGTACGGGATGCCCAGGACCAGCATCATCACGTAGCTCAGCACCCCGTTGATGGTGGCGATCGTGACCTGCCCGGCCACGTAACCACCGATCCGTTTGAGGATCTCGTCGCCCAGCCGGCGCACCCGGTCACGCCGGGTCCGCGGCACCAGCCGGTAGCCCGCCTCGGCGATCGAGTTCAGCGAGGCCAGGAAGTACAGGGTCAGGATCAGCACGGTGAAGGTGCTGGCCAGGCCGGACAGCACGGCCCGGCCGGCGCCCAGCACCCCGCCGAACACCTGCATCACGGTGTCGCCGCTGCTGGCCCGGTCGCGGATCTGCTGGCTGAGGTTGTCCACCACGCCGTACTCGGCGTTCAGCTCGTTGATCCAGGGCGTGCGGGTGAGGTTGTCGACCTGGTCGGGCGCGGATTCGATCAGCTCGCTGGCCTGCTCGACCATGTCCGGGATGACCACCGCGGCGAAACCGCCGAAGATCCCCAGCACGCCGAGGAAGACGATGGCCACCGACCAGCCCCGGCCCAGCCCGCGGCGCTGCAGGAAGCGCACCACCGGGTCCAGGCCGACCGCCAGGAACGCCGCGATCACCACCAGGGTGATGGTCTGCGACAGGTCGGCGACCACCTTCATCAGCTGCCAGGCCAGCAGTGCGCCGATGGTGGCCACGAAGCCGAAGTAGAACGGGCCGTTGCGGTTGATCGGCGGTCCGGGCCGGCCGAAGCGCGGATCGCCCTTGAGCCGCCGCTCCTCGCCCTGAGGATCGGCCTGCGGGTCGGGTTCACCGGCCGGGTGCTCGGGGGTGGGCTCGGCGATCGGCGCGGGCTCGGGGGAGGACCCTAGGCTCGAGGGCTCTTCGGGGTCCGACTGCTGGGACACAGCGCAGGGCTCCGTTCTGGGGCAGGTAAGCGGGGGTTTGGGCATTGTTGCCCAAACCCGGAAACGCCGCCCGGTAAGTAACCGGACGGCGCCTGCGAGTAGAGGTTTAGCGCTTGGAGCCTGCGGGGGCGGCGTCCGGCAGCACGATGGTGCGCTGCTCACCGTCCTGGCCGCCGTCGTGCGGCTCGTCCTGCGGGTTGTGCGCGGCGGCCTGGGCCGCCTGGTTCAGCGTGCCCACGTTCATCGGCATGCTGTTGCCGAGCAGCGCCCGCAGCTGGTCCAGGTGGCCGGTGATGCTGTCGCGCTGGCGGATCAGTTCGTCCACCTGGCGCTGGGCGGCCCGGCGGTTGCGGTCGGCCTCGCCCTTCGCCTCGGACAGCACCTTGTCGGCGTGCGCCCGGGCCTCGGCCATCACCTGGTCGGCGTTGCGCCGGGCGTTGCCGACCAGCGTCTTGGCGTGCTCGTCGGCGTCGCGCCGCACCGCTTCGGCCTGGGCCACGGCCTTCCCGGCGCGGGTCTCGGCGGCCGCGGCGCGCTGCTCGGCCTCGGACACCAGCTGGGTGGACTGGGCGACCGCCTGCTCGTGCCGCTCGGCGTCGAGGCGCTCGGCCTCTTCCCGCCGGGCCGCCAGCTTGACCTCGAGGTCGGTGCTCATCTGCTCGGCCCGGCTGCGGGCCTCCTCCAGAGCCGCGGCCGCGGCCGCGCGCATCTCCTCGGACTCCCGCTTGGCGGTGGAGCGCAGCTCCTCGGCGTCGCGCTTGGCGTGCCCGCGAGCCTCGTCGGTGTCCCGCTTGGTGGCCGCCCGCAGCTCGGTGACCTCACGCTCGGCCGTGGTGCGCAGCCGGGCCAGCTCGCGGTCGACGTTGGTGCGCTTCTCCGACGTCTCGTGCTCGGTGACCGACTTCAGCTTCGAGGCCTCGCGCTCGGCCACGGCCAGCATCTCGTCGGACTTGCGGGTCGCCGTGGCGACGATGTCCTCGGCCTCACCGGTGGCCGTGCGGCGCAGCTCCGCGGTCTCCCGCTGGGCCACCGCCGTGGTCTCGGCCGCCTCGTTCTGGGCCGCCGCCCGGTGCTGGGCCGCCTCGACCCGGGCCTGGGCGACCGCTTCCTCGGCCTCCTTGGTGGCGGCCGCGATCACGTCGCTGGCCTGCTCCTCGGCCAGCCGTAGCAGCTGCTCGATCCGGGAACCGAGGCCGCTGTACGACGGGCGCTCGACCTCCCGCAGCTGCCGGTGGGACTCGGCGACCTCACCGGAGAGTTTCAGCGCCCGGGTGTCGAGTTCCTCGACCCGGGATCTGGCATCACGCAGGGAGGACTCCAGGGAGGCGATTCTCTCCTCCACCTGCGCGCGGTCGAAACCACGCATGACGATCTGGAATCCATGGGGGCTCTGTTCGCCGGCCACTACTCAGTCCTCCCTGACGGCCCGCCGCCCGGGCCTAGACGTTCCTGTGTGCCTCGTGATTGTCCGTGCGTCTGCTCGCGCCCCGTCACGCCGCGAACGCCGAGCCCTTCACCCGGTGCCAGGCAGCGTACTCCGACCGCGCCTGGGGGGAAGGTGGCCAGAAGCGTCAAAATGCAGCCTGTTCGCTCGATAGGTGGCGGACTCCGCGAAGAGTGATCGTACGGTGCGTTTCAAGGTCATCCACGGATTGCAACCGCGATTTCGGGGCATGTAACCAAGTCTTGACGCGAACGCAGACGAGTTTGCCGTTTCGTCGCCGATTCGACGCCTGATCGGTAACCGGCCAGATCCGCAGGTCAGCGCGTTCTGATCCGGTTCAGGGCCTTGCTGCCGGTTCGACCAGTTCGATCAGAACGCCACCGGCGCTCTTGGGGTGGATGAAGTTGACCCGGCTGCCGGCCGTCCCGCGCCTGGGCTCCTCGTACAGCAGGCGGGCGCCCCGCTCCCGCAGCGTCGCGCAGACCTCGTCCAGGTCCTCCACGCGATAGGCGATCTGCTGCAGGCCGGGCCCGGACCGGCCGATGAACCGGGCGATCGTCGAGTTCTCGTCCAGCGGCGCGAGAAGCTGGATCCGCGAGTCGGAATCGCCCACGGCCAGCATCGCCTCGATGACCCCTTGTTCCTGGTTGACCTCGCGATGGACCTCGTGCAGCCCCAGCACGTCGCGGTAGTAGGCGAGGGCCGCGTCCAGGTCGGGCACGGCCACCCCGACGTGGTCGATGGCGGTGAACAGGCCGGCCGGTACCGAGGTCATGGCCGCCAGCCTAGGCGCGGGTCCCGGTCTCGGACCGGGTGCTGGTGTGACCCGCGCCACCTGGTCTTCACGACGGCTGGTCCTTGGGACACCAGTACAGGTTGCGGGCCACCATCTCCTGCGTGGCCACCGGCGTTCCGCACTGCCGGCACGGCTGCCCGGCCCGCCGGTAGACGTAGTGCGAATCCTCGCGCCGAACGGTCGCGGCGGTACGGCGGCCGCGGGGCCGGTCGTCCGGCCGCGTGGTGATGATCTTGCCGCTGCGCACTCCGGCGCGCATGAGTACCTGCAGGTCCGACCAGAGTTCCTGCCATTGCTCGAAGCTCACTTCGCGGCCCGGGCGATGCGGGTCGATGCCGTGCCGGAACAGGATCTCGGCCCGGTAGACGTTGCCGATGCCGGCCACGACGGCCTGATCCATCAGTAGCGCGCCGATCGCCGTCCGGGACCGGCTGATCCGGGCCCAGGGCTGCTCCGGATCACTGTTCCTGCGCAGGGGATCGGCACCCAACCGGCCGATGACCTGCTGCCGGGCCACCTCGTCCAAAAGCTCGCAAGCGGTAGCCCCACGCAGGTCGGCCCAGCCCTGTTCGCTCTCCAACCGCAGCCGCAGCGCGCCCCAGGGAGCGGCCGGCTCGCCGCGGCCGTGCTGGAACTTCCCGTAGAGGCCGAGGTGGACGTGCAGCCAGACCGGCTCCCGGTCCCCACTCGGGCTCACGTGCACGAAAAGGTGCTTACCCCAGGCATCGGTGCTGGTGATCGTGCCGCCGTCGAGCAGGGCGACCCCGGCCGCGAACTTGTCCTGCAGCGCGCTGGCCCGCACCAGCGAGCCGGTGAAGAGCTGGTCCAGATCGCGGGCGAGCCGGTGGATGGTGTGGCCCTCGGGCAGGGTGGTCTCCGGTTCTCGGGGGCACTGCGAGGTGCAGTGCCAGTGCAGTACTGCAAGAGATTGCAGGTCTTTCGGCCAACCGTGAGTAGAGCAGATTCCCTCCCCGCCGCACTTGTTAAGTTGGACGCACGTCCGCGAGTCGAGCCCGAGCGAGGTTGCCGTGACCGACCAGACCGTGATTGTTGCCGGAGCGCGTACCCCGATGGGCCGCCTGCTGGGCTCGCTGAAGGACTTCAGCGCCCCGGAGCTGGGGGCGATCGCGATCCGGGGTGCGCTGGAGAAGGCCCAGCTGGATCCGGCGCTGGTGGATTACGTGATCATGGGCCAGGTGCTGCAGGCCGGGGTCGGCCAGGGCCCGGCCCGGATCGCCGCGGCCCAGGCCGGGATCCCGATGACCGTGCCGGCAATCACCGTCAACAAGC
Source organism: Kineosporia babensis (assembly GCF_021129305.1). Classification (GTDB taxonomy): domain Bacteria; phylum Actinomycetota; class Actinomycetes; order Actinomycetales; family Kineosporiaceae; genus Kineosporia; species Kineosporia babensis. Next base: position 123,969 of record NZ_JAJOMB010000002.1, read on the forward strand.
TCTGCTTGTCCGGCCTGAACGCGATCGCCACCGCCGATGCGCTGATCCGGGCCGGCGAGGTCGAGATCGTGGTGGCCGGCGGGATGGAGTCGATGACGCGGGCGCCGCACCTACTGCTCGGCAGCCGGGAAGGCTTCAAGTACGGCGATGCGACGCTCAAGGACCACATGGAGCTGGACGGTCTGTACGACGCCTGGACGGATCAGGCGATGGGCGCGCTGACCGAGGCGGCCAACGTGGACGACCGCTCGTTCAGCCGGGAGGAGATGGACGCGTTCGCGGTGGACTCACACCGCAAGGCGGCCCTGGCGGCCAAGAACGGGGTGTTCGACGACGAGATCGTCCCGGTGCCGATCCCGCAGCGAAAGGGCGACCCCCTGATCTTCGCCACCGATGAGGGAGTCCGGCCCGACACGTCGCTGGAACTGCTGGCGCGTCTGCGTCCGGCCTTCCGTAAGGACGGCACGATCACCGCCGGTTCGTCCTCGCCCATCTCCGACGGGGCTGCCGCTGTGGTGGTCATGTCCCGCACCAAAGCGGAGGCCCTGGGCCTCACCTGGATTGCCGAGATCGGCGCGCACGGACAGGTCGCCGGCCCGGACTCCACGCTGCAGTCCCAGCCGGCCAACGCCATCCGGGCCGCCCTAGCGCGCGAAGGGCTGACCGTAGACGCCCTCGACCTGGTGGAGATCAACGAAGCCTTCGCCGCGGTGGGTCTGGCTTCCACCCGGGAGCTGGGCCTTGATCCGTCGCGGGTGAATGTCAACGGGGGTGCGATCGCCACTGGGCACCCGATCGGGATGTCCGGCGCGCGTGTGGTGCTGCACCTGGCTCTTGAGTTGGGACGTCGGGGTGGCGGAGTGGGGGTAGCGGCGCTTTGCGGCGGGGGAGGGCAGGGCGACGCCCTGATCGTGCGGGTCCGTAGGTAGGGCCTGTCCTAGCCGGGTTTTTGCTTACGGACGTTGTTGGTCGGCGAACGCGCTCAGCCGAGTTCGCGTTCGGTCGGCTCGCGCAGGAGCGGGACTGACTGGAACGCCGTGACCGCGGTGCCCACCATGCACAGCACGATGCCGATGTTCGGCGACCAGTGCACGGTCCGCGTCCCGAACGGCCCGGCCGACGTCTCCATCCCGCTGGTCAGGCCGATCACCGTGAACAGCAGGTAGCCGAAGAACCCCAGCAGGCTCAGCCCGAGCAGGGTCAGGCCGGCGGTCGGGCGCAGCCGGCTCCGGCGGGTGAGCACCACCAGCAGCCCGAGCAGCATGCCGAACAGGAACGACAGAACCAGGACAGCCGGCCGGACCTGCCAGGTGAGCAGGAACCCGGCCTCCTGGTAGCTGACGAAGGGCAGCACGGAGCCCAGTGCGACCGCCAGCGCTGCGCTCAGAGCGATCCACTGGCTGGTCCGGAATCCGGTCTGGCCAAGGATTTTGGTGATGCCGGCGAAGAGCTGATCGGGGACGGCTGCGGTCCCGGGGGATCGGCCGGTGCGGTTCGTGGGTGGCTGGGCCGGTCCACCGAGCTGAGCCTCGAGGGGCTGGGCAGATTGAGCTGGCGAGGCGGCTGAGTCTGGGGCGGTTGGGCCGGGCTGCGGCGAGGCCCAGGCGGCCGGCGGATTCGGGCTGCTCCAGTACACCTTCGGCGTGGCCTGCGCGGCAGTGCTCCGGGTCGGCTGCGAAGCGTCCCCGGCGGTGCTCTGGGTCGGCGGCGCAGCGTCTCCGGCCCAGATCACCGGGTCTGCGGTTGCCGGCTCTTCACTGCGGCTGACCACTTCTTCCGGCACCCAGAACAGCCAGCCCTGAGGCGCGGCCGGCCACGCCGGATCCGGCTGCCAGCCTTCCGGTGGGTCCCAGCCCTCGGGCGGCGCGGGCCATCCGGGCGGCGGATTGAAGCGAAGTGCCATCTGGCGTGCCTGCCCTTCCGCGGCCGTTCCGTCGACCTTGCCAGGCGTCCGCCGTGAGCGGCGCCTGTCGTGACGCAGAGCCTAGCGACGCAGTGATCATCAGCATCCTCAGCCGCTGCCCGACGGCTCCGCGCGGCACGACATCATCGCAGTTCAGCTGCCTCTTGTTATGGAGGCGAAATGTTTGCCGGGCAACTGCGGCTAGGGTGGACCGCGTGTTGTTCGCGTTCTCGGTCGCGCCCAGTGGGGCCGGCGAATCGGTGTCCGCGGCGGTGGCCGATGCAGTTGCCGTCGTCCGTTCCTCCGGTCTGCCCAACCACACGGATTCCATGTTCACCACCATCGAGGGTGACTGGGACGAGTGCATGGACGTGATCAAACGTGCCTGCGAAGCGGTGGGCCGGCACGGCAACCGGGTCTCGCTGGTGCTCAAGGCCGACATCCGCCCCGGGTACGCCGGCGAGATGGACGCCAAGGTCGACCGGCTCGAGGCAGCCCTCGAGGCGCGCGCAGGCCTGCCCGGCACCTCCCAAGGCCAGGACGGCCCGGCCACCGGCGTAGCGCCGGTGCCGACCGACTGATCCGGAGCGCCCATGTCAGACAGCCACACCAATCCCTCCGGCCTGCCCGCGGCCGGTCCAAGAATCGGCACCGAGACTGCACCCAACCCCGCCGAGGAACTCTCGGTCGCTCATGACGCCGCCCCGGCCGAGTCCGATGACGAAGGTGGCTCGGGTCAGAGCGAAGAGAAAACGGCTGCGCCCGAGACCGCCGGTCACAACGGCGCTGAGGCCCCGGCGGACGCGAAGGCCACCGACGGCCCGAGCCGGCCCGAAAATCCCAAGGCGGACGCCGAAACTGGCGAGCCAGAAGGCAGTACCGCTCCCGAACCCGACAAGCCGGGCAAAGACGTTGGTGGCTCGGATAGGTCAGCGGATGCCGAGCCTGCGAGCGGCGAGGCCCCTAAAGGTGCGTCCCCAGAAGACGGGACCCAGGCCGGACCGGCGCCAACCACCGCGCGCAGGACCATGGGTGGTACGGCAGCCGGAGCTGTCCATCGCCAGGCCGCAGCCGCTTTGGAGCGCAAGCCCGCCGAACCGGCTTCCCCCGATGCAGAAGAAGCACCAGGCCGGGCCGCCACCGAACCCAAGCCTTCAGGAACGGCCTCGGACTCGGCGCCTCTTGAGGCGGAGCGCAATGATCAGCTCGCCATCGCCAAGCGCAAGCCCTGGTCCGCGAACCGGCCGGACACCGCGCCCATCGCCCGGCCGGAGCCAGCCGCCACCAACGTGAGCCAGGCGGACCCGCGTCCCCCATCGGCTTCGGCCAGCCACGCCACCGAGGCGCCGCCAGCAGACCAAGATGTGCCGGAGAAACCGGTTTTCGCCTCTCGCCGGGAGCGCAAGCTCTACGAGACCGGCGCGATCAGCCTCCCTGGCGTCACCACCGAAGACACCGTCGCCGACCAACCCGGTGGCCCGCAAACGTCCCCCATCAGTGCACCGGAAACCGCGCCCACCGGCATCAACCCCCAGCCGGAACGGAAGCAGCCGGGCCGCCTGATCCAGAAGCTCAGCGTCGGTGCTGCCGCCCTGATCGCCCTGGCCGGTGTCGTCGTCCTGGTCGTCGGCGGTCTGAAGGCCACGGTCTGGGCACCCAGCGATGTGGTGGTGGGCAAGCTCGGCGCGAACTCGCAGAAGTTCCTCACCACCGAGGTCGGCGCTCTGGAAATGGCCGGGCCCCGGCTGCAGATCCAGGTTCAGGGAGCCGGCAGCGATCCGGTGTTCATCGGGATCGGCCGGGCCTCGGACGTGGACGCCTATCTGGGCGAGGCGGCCAGCGACCGGATCGTCGGCCTCGACCGGGATCAGGAGAACAGGCTGATCACCGAGACCGCCGGCAGTGACACCGCCGAGGTGCTCGACCCGGCCGGCGCCGACGTCTGGAAGGTCAGCGTGCTGGGGCAGGGTTCGGCCGAGCTCACCTGGCCCGAGCCGGCCGAAGGGCAGTGGCGGATGGTGATCGCGACCGACGGCACCGGCCCCGCCCCCCAGGACGTCACCCTGACCTGGTCCGGCCAGGAGCCGGTGAACCGGGCGCCGGTCTGGATCGCCGTGGGCGCGGTCCTGCTCGGGGCCGGGCTGATCGGCCTTTTCCTGCTCAGGGCCCGCAACCGGAGGCCGTCATGATCCGCCGTCGCACCGCGCTCGGCCTGCTGCTGACCCCGCTCGTGGTGGCCGGTTGCGGCCAGGAGGCCCTGGTGGTCACCGCGCCGCAGGCCGACCCCCAGGCCTACCCGGTGGTGGACTCCGGCCAGGCCGTCTCGATCCTCGACGCGGTCGATCAGGCCGTGGCCGCCGGAGTCAGCGCCAAGGACACGTCCGAGACCGCCGACGCCCGGCTGAGCGGCCCGTACCTGATGCTGGCGCTGGCCCGGGCCCGGGTCGCGGCCCGGCGCGAGCGCAAGATCGAGGCGCCGGACGAGGTCACCCGCGAAGCGCTGATCGTGCCCCGCAGCGTCACCTGGCCCCGGTTCTTCCTGGCGGTGGGGCGCAGCGAGAGTGCCTCCACGTACCTGGTCCGGGTGCTGCGTTCGGACACCGCCCGCGACCCGTACAGCCTGTGGGCCGAGGCGATGATGCTGCCCGGCGCCAGCCTGCCGGACGCCACCCAGGACGCGTCGGTGCTGGCCGAGGACGCGAGCGGGCTGCTGCTGACGCCCAAGGAAGCGATCGTGCGGTTCGCCGGTTATCTCAACGGCAAGGGCCGCGGCAGCGACGCCGAGAACTTCCGCCGCAGCGAGTACAGCGACCAGTTGCTGCAGCAGCTCGCGGCCGACACGGACGATCTGGAGCAGGTGGCGACGGTGAGCAGCCGGCACACCGCGGTGGACGAGACCCCGCTGGCGATGCGCACCGACGACGGCGGTGCTCTGGTGATCGGGCAGTTACGACAGACTTACACGGTGAAGGTGAAACCCGACTCCGGTGAGGTCAAGGTCCGCGACGCGGATCTGGCCGCGCTCGCCGGGGAGGAGGACGAGCTGAAGTTCGACGAGTCCTTCAGCCGTTCCGCGGTGGAGGTTGTGGTGCTGCACGTCCCGGCCCAGGATTCGAAGGAACGGATCCGCGTCGTCGCCGCCGCCAAGGGCGACGTCAAGGCCGTGGTGAAGTAATGACTCAGGTGTCGGGGCACGGAGAAAGGAACCCTCGATGACGAACCAGCCGGGGATGCGAGCAGGCGCAGGCAGGCCCTCGCTCAACCTGCGCGGTGCGGTGGACCTCGGGGCACTGGCCGCGCGGCCCGCGCCCTCCGGCGCCGGTGGCGGCGCCTCGAACGGCCCGGCGGCAGCGCCGGGTTCTTTCGTCATCGACACGACGGACGCCACTTTCGCGACCGACGTGATGCAGCAGTCGCAGAGCGTGCCGGTGGTCCTGGACTTCTGGGCCACCTGGTGCGAGCCCTGCAAGCAGCTCTCACCGCTGCTGGAGTCGCTGGCCGCGGAGTACGGCGGCCGGTTGCTGCTGGCGAAGATCGACGTGGACGCCAACCCGCAGATCGCCCAGGCCTTCCAGGTGCAGTCGATCCCGAGCGTGTTCGCGGTGCTCAAGGGCCAGCCGATCCCGCTGTTCCAGGGCGCCCAGCCGGACGCCCAGGTGCGCGCGGTGTTCGACGAGCTGATGCGGGTGGCCCAGGCGAACGGGGTCACCGGCCGGCTGGCCGCCGAGCCCGCGGGTGAGGGCGAGGAGGAGCCGGAGGAGGAACCGCTGCCGCCGCTGCACCAGGCCGCCTACGACGCGATCGAGCAGGACGACCTGGACACGGCCATCGCGGCCTACCAGCAGGCGCTGAAGGAGAACCCGGCCGACGACCTGGCCAAGGTCGGTCTGGCCCAGGTGCAGCTGATGAAGCGCACCGCCGGGGTGGATCTGAACGAGGCCCGGGCGGCCGCCGCGCAGAACCCCGCCGATCCGGAAGCGCAGATCGTGGTGGCCGACCTGGACGTGCTGGGCGGTCACATCGAGGACGCGTTCGGCCGGCTGATCGACACGGTCCGGGTCACCTCGGGCGAGGACCGGGACAAGGTCCGCCAGCACCTGGTCGAGCTGTTCGAGGTGGTCGGCAAGGAGGACCCGCGGGTCGGCAAGGCCCGGATCGCGCTGGCGAACGCGCTGTTCTAAAGCGATTTCGAACAACGGACGGTGTCGGCCTCTTTGGGAGGCCCGGCACCGTTCGTTGTTCTGGGACGTTCGTGGTGGGGATCCGACCGGCGTCGCGGCCGCCTGTGGCGAGCGGGCGAGGAGTGCGCCGTCCGTTCGCCGGATTCTGGCCGCAGCCGGGCCCGGCCGCCTGTCCGAAGGCGGCCCGACGGGGTTGAATGACAACACACGGTGACTCGATGTCACTGGTTGTCGTGTTCGCGGGCTTCGGCCCGGCTGGAGGGGGCCCTATGTCGCGCATCTTCATCGTGGGTGCCGGAGCGGTGGGCGCGGCTACCGGCCGGGCGCTCGGGCATGCCGGGCACCGGGTCACCTTCGTCGACACCGATCCGCGCCGGGTGGCGGTTCTGGTCAACGAGGGTCTGGACGCCCGCCGCGACCTGGACCTGTCCGGGGAGCCGGAGTCGTTCATCTTCCTGTGCACCCCGACCCGGGTGGTGGCCGGCCGGCATCACCTGGCCGATGTCGCGGCCGGGGCGGAGGCGATCGGCCGGGCGATGGCCCACGCCGACTGCCCGCACACCGTGGTGGTGCGTTCCACCGTGCCCCCCGGCACCACCCGGGACCTGGTCCGCCCGCTGGTCGAGCTGCACTCCGGCCGGCGTGAAGGTACCGGTTTCGGCATCGCCGCCAGCCCGCACTTCGACACCCGCTCCAGCGCCGGGCGGGTCGGCCGGCACGCCCTGGAGACGGTGCGCCCGCCGTTGACCGTGATCGGCTCGGACAGCGAGCGGGTGGTCAATGCGCTGCGCGACGTGCTGAACCCGATCGTGCCGCCGGGCGGGCAGATGCGGCTGCTCGACGACCCGGCCGAGGCCGAGATGATCAAGTGCGCGCACAGCCTGTTCAACGCCACGAAGATCAGCTTCTGGAACGAGATCTGGCGGGTCTGCGACCGGCTCGGCCTGGACCCGGACGAGGTGGCCGGCACCGTGGCGACCTCGGCCGACGGCTCGCTGAACCCGGAGTACGGGATCTGGGGCGGAGCCCCGTACGGCGGCAATCAGCTGCCCGGCGACACCCAGGGCTTCCTGGGCTTCGCCGAGGAGATCGGCCTGCCGATGCCGTTGCTCAGCGCCGTGGTCGGGGTGAACTCCGGGTTCGAGCAGCGGCTGGAGGCCGAGATGGAGGCGCTCAGCATGCTGGCGGCCGGGCCGCACTACTACGCGCCGGAATTCGGCGATCTGGATCCGGAAGCTCTTGACGAGCAGTGCGATCCGGATCTGGAGATCCCGCTGATCGCTCGCCCGGCGGCCGACGGCGGTCCGGGACCGGACGCGTCCCTGATTGACGAAAGCCCTTCCAAGGCAAACGAAACCGAACCGACCGGGCGTACCGAGCTGGCCGGCGGTGAGGTGCGAGACGTGCGCACCGACCCGACGGCCAACCACCCCTCGCGCCGCCGGGCCGGACGTCGTCCGTGGATCCCGCGCCAGCTCGGCCGCTGATCGAGGTCAACGAAAAAGCCCGGCCAACAGATGAGTTGGCCGGGCTTTCTCAGTTCGGGATCACCAGATGCGCACGCGCTTGGCCTCGTCCAGCCAGAGCCCGTCGCCCTCCTTCAGCCCGAACGCCGCGTGGAACTCGTCGATGTTGCTGACCACGGCGTTGCAGCGGAACTCCTCGGGGGAGTGCGGGTCGAGCGCGAGCCGGCGGATCACCTCGGTGTCGCGGCCCTTGCTGCGCCAGCCCTGGGCCCACGAGACGAAGAACCGCTGCCAGCCGGTCAGGCCGTCCAGCTCCGCGGGCTCGGCGCCGTCCAGCGCGATCCGGTAGGCGGTGTAGGCGATCGAAAGCCCGCCCAGGTCACCGATGTTCTCGCCGACCGTGAGCGCGCCGTTGACCTTGTGCCCCGGGGTCTGCCGGGGCTCCAGTGCGTCGTACTGCTCGATCAGGGCCTTGGTGCGCTTGTCGAACTCGGCCCGGTCGGCGTCCGTCCACCAGTCGTTCAGGTTGCCGGAACCGTCGTACTTGGAGCCCTGGTCGTCGAACCCGTGCCCGATCTCGTGCCCGATCACCGCGCCGATCGCCCCGTAGTTGGCGGCGTCGTCGGCCTCGGCGTCGAAGAACGGCGGCTGCAGGATCGCGGCCGGGAAGACGATCTCGTTCATCAGCGGGTTGTAGTACGCGTTGACCGTCTGCGGGGTCATGAACCACTCGTCGCGGTCCACCGGCTTGCCGAGTTTCTCGATCTCCCGGGCGATCTCGTAGTCACCGGCGCGGCGCACGTTGCCGACCAGGTCGCCCGGCTTGATCTCCAGGCTGGAGTAGTCGCGCCACTTGTCCGGGTACCCGATCTTGGGGGTGAAGCTGTCCAGCTTCTCCAGCGCCCGGACCCGGGTGTCCTGACTCATCCAGTCCAGCTTGGTGATGCTCTGCCGGTAGGCCTCGACCAGGTTCGCCACCAGCTCGACCATCCGGGCCTTGGCGGCGGGGGAGAAGTGCTCCTCCACGTAGAGCTTGCCCACGGCCTCACCGAGCGAGCCCTCGACCATCGACACGCCCCGCTTCCAGCGCTCGCGCAGCTGGGTGGCGCCGGTCAGGGTCCGGCCGTAGAAGTCGAAGTTCTCCTGGACCAGCTCGGCGTTCAGCAGCGAGGCCGAGCCGTGCAGGGTGCGCCAGGTCAGCCAGGTCTTCCAGTCGGCGATCGGGACCTCGGACAGCGCCTTGCCCAGCGCCGTGAAGAAGCTCGGCTGGCGCACCACGACCTCGTCGAAGGCGCTCTGCGGCACGTTCAGCGCGTCGATCCAGGCGGTCCAGTCGAACTCCGGGATCAGCTCTTCCAGGGCCTTGCGGTCCATCTTGTTGTAGGTCTTGGTGGCGTCCCGGTTGGTCACCCGGTCCCAGTGTGAACCCGAGAGCCGGGTCTCCAGCGCCATCACCCGCTGCGCCGCGTCCGCCGCCCCGGCCTCGTCGGTGATCCCGGCCTTGACCAGCAGGCGGGCGACGTGGGCGAGGAACTCGGTGCGGATCTCGGCGAACGTGTCCTCACGGTAGTAGGACTCGTCGGGCAGGCTGAGCCCGCCCTGGGTGAGGTACATGACGTAGCGGTCGGAGGCCATCGCGTCGTTGTTGACGAAGTAGCCGAACGGGGCGCCGCTGCCGGCCCGCTCCAGCACCCCGAAGGCGTTGACCAGGCCGGCCAGGTTGGTGATCTCCTCGATCAGCGCCAGGTCGGCGGTGATCGGGGCGGTGCCGAGGCGCTCGATCGTGGCTTCGTCGAGGAAGCTGGCGTACAGGTCGCCGACCTTCTGCGCCTCGCTGCCGGGCTCGGCGGTGGCGGCTGCATCGGCCGCCTTCTCCACGATCACCCGTAACTGGGCCTCGGCCTCGTCCCGCAGCCGGTGGAAGGTGCCGTAGACCGACTTGTCCGCGGGGATCTCCGCGGTTTCCAGCCACCTCCCGTTCACGTGCCGGAACAGGTCGTCCTGCGGCCTGATCGAGGGGTTGAGCTGCTCGATGTCGATACCGGACGTCATCGCCCGAGCGTATCCACCAACCCCTCGATCCGGACAGGACCCGCGGTTCAGCCCTCGGCTGATCCGGCCGGCGGGGTGAAGCCGGGGCCGGACTCGTGGTGCACCTCGTGGGCCGGCTCACCGGCGTTCCAGCCGGCCTCGGGTGAGGACTCCGGTACCAGCCAGACCATGCCCAGCGGCGGTACCCGCAGCGTGACCGACGACGGCTGGCCGTGCCAGGGGGTCGGCACGGCCTCGACCGCGCCCAGGTTGCCCACCCCGGAACCGCCGTAGTGCTCGGCGTCGGTGTTCAGCAGCTCCAGCCAGCGCCCGCCGGAGGGCACCCCGAGGTGGTAGCCCTCGTGCGGCTCGGTGGAGAAGTTGACCACCGCCACCAGCGGGTTGCCGGCCGCGTCGCGGCGGATGAACGAGAAGGTGTTCTGCTGGTTGTCGTTCGCGTCGATCCACTGGAAGCCGGCCGGGTCGCTGTCGGCCTGCCAGAGCGCCGGCTGGTCCTTGTAGATTCGGTTCAGGTCGCGCACCAGCTGCTGCACCCCGGCGTGCCAGGGCGTGTCCTCCAGCCACCAGTCCAGGCTGCGCTCCTCCGACCACTCCCGGTCCATGCCCAGCTCGGAGCCCATGAACAGCAGTTGCTTGCCCGGGTGCGACCACATGAAGGCCAGGTAGGCGCGCACGTTGGCGAGCTGCTGCCAGCGGTCGCCCGGCATCTTGCCCAGCAGCGAGCCCTTGCCGTGCACCACCTCGTCGTGGCTGATCGGCAGCACGAAATGCTCGCTGTAGGCGTACATCAGCGAGAACGTCATCTGGTGGTGGTGGTACTGCCGGTACACCGGGTCCTTCTGCACGTAGCCCAGCGAGTCGTGCATCCAGCCCATGTTCCACTTGTGCCCGAAGCCCAGGCCGCCCAGGTGGGTGGGCCGGGTGACGCCCGGCCACGCGGTCGACTCCTCGGCGATCATCAGCACGCCCGGGTGCCGCTTGTAGGCCGTCGCGTTGACCTCCTGCAGGAAGGCCACCGCCTCCAGGTTCTCCCGGCCGCCGTACTTGTTCGGCGTCCACTGCCCGGCCTCACGCGAGTAGTCCAGGTAGAGCATCGAGGCCACCGCGTCCACCCGCAGGCCGTCGATGTGGAACTCCTCCAGCCAGTACAGCGCGTTGGCGACCAGGAAGTTGCGCACCTCGGTCCGGCCGAAGTCGAAGATCAGCGTGCCCCACTCGGGGTGCTCGCCGCGGTGCGGGTCGCCGTGCTCGTACAGCGGCTGGCCGTCGAACTTGGCCAGGGCGAACTCGTCCTTCGGGAAGTGCGCGGGCACCCAGTCCATGATCACGCCGATCCCGGCCTGGTGCAGCCGGTCGACCAGGTGCCGGAACTCGTCCGGGGTGCCGAACCGCGAGGTGGGCGCGTAGTAGCCGCTGACCTGGTAGCCCCACGAACCGCCGAACGGGTGCTCGGCCACCGGCAGGAACTCCACGTGGGTGAAGCCCATGTCCTGCACGTAACCCACCAGCTGGTCGGCCAGTTCGAGGTACGACAGGCCCTGCCGCCAGGAGCCCAGGTGCACCTCGTAGGTGCTCTGCGGCCGGGTCAGCGCCTCGTGCTGCGCGCGCTCGCCCATCCACTGCGCGTCCTGCCACTCGTAGCGGGACTCGGTGACGATCGAGGCGGTCTGCGGCGGGACCTCGGTGGCGAAGGCCATCGGGTCGGCCTTCTGCCGCCAGTGCCCGTCCCGGCCGAGGATCTCGTACTTGTAGCGGGTGCCCACGCCCAGGCCCGGCACGAACAGTTCCCAGATGCCGGAGCCGCCCAGGCTACGCATCGAGTGCGCGCGCCCGTCCCAGGCATTGGCGTCCGAAACCAGGCGCACCGCCTGGGCATTCGGCGCCCAGACCGCGAACGAGGTGCCCTCTACATCGCCGATCAGACCGGGGAAGCGGCGCGGGTGGGCGCCCAGCGCCCGCCACAGTTCCTCGTGCCGGCCCTCGGCGATCAGGTGCAGGTCGATCTCGCCCAGGCTGGGCAGGAAACGGTACGGCTCGTCCAGGACGAGTTCGTCGGCCTCGTACCGCACCGCGATCCGGTAGTCGCCCACGGTGGACCGCTCGAGCACGCCGACCCAGATGCCATCCTGCTCATGGGTGAGCGGGTGCCGTTCGCCGTCGTCCGTGACCACCGCGACCTCGGCGGCCAGCGGCCGCAGCGTGCGCACGGTGACCCGCCCGCCGTACGGATGAGCGCCGAGCACCGAGTGCGGGTTGTAGTAGGCGCCGTTCCCCACCTTGGCCAGGACATCGGAGTCAACCGGCTTCACGGTGGACGTCACGACGATGTCGGTACTGGACAGCGGGCCGGTGCTCGCTTCGAGGGGGCTCTGCGAAGTCGGAGACTGTGCCATGTCGGGAAGTCTGGCACGCATCGGGCGGGGCGGCATGGCGCCTCGCCACCGCCGGTGGAGTGGTGAGGTGGATCTCGGCCCGCGAATACCCTACTTGGAGTAGTCTCTCGCTTACCCTAAGCCTCAATGCCGTGGTCAGGGCGTTTCTGACCGTCGCAGTGGATCAAGATAACGATTCGGTGCGCCGGCTTCGGCAGTGATCGGGAGGGCGGAGCTCATGGGCCCGAAGGTGTTGCTGGTCTGCACCGCCAACATCTGCCGGTCGCCCGCCGCCGAGCGTCTGCTCGCCGGTCGCCTGGGCGGGGCGGTCGAGTTCTCGAGCAGAGGGACGCGTTCGGTCACCGGCGCAGGTATCTGCGACTTCTCGGGATCCTGGGTGGAGACCCACGGCGGGCTGGTGCGGGCGCACGAGTCCCGGCAGCTGGAAGTCGCGGACATCCGGGCCGCGACGATGATTCTCACCGCCTCGCAGGCTCAGCGCGGACGGGTGATCGAGATGCGGCCCTCGGCCCAGGTGCGCACCTTCACTCTGCTGCACGCCGCCCGGACCGCGCAGTGGCTGGCGGCTTCCGGCCGGACTCCGCCGCGCGACGTGGACCTGGCCGACCGCCTGCTCTGGCTGGTCGAGGAACTGGACGCGAACCGGGGCTCGGCGCCGCGGGCACTGGCTGGTCCGACGGCCGATGACGAAGACGAACTGCCCGACCCGCACCGCGGCGGTCGGCATCCGCAGGTGTTCGCCCGGCTGCAGGCCGCGGTGGAAGACCTGTGTGCTCCCTTGCTGTTCCGCGGGCCGGCGCTGCGCCGCGACCGTGCCCGCCTGCGCCAGAAGACCAGCTGACTTCTAGCTGATGCCCTCGCAGGAGGGGCACAGCTCGCGGATGCTGCCGACCGGGCCGGAACGGCGCCAGTCGTTCCACTCCGCGGTGTAGACCGTGCCCGCGCCCCGGCAGGTGCCGCACGACGTGGCCTCGGCCAGGTCGATCTCGTCGTCGCGGCGGTTGCGCAGCAGTAGGGCCAGGCCCGCGACCATCAGCAGCGAGGGCAGCCAGAGCAGGGTGTAGTCGCCGAGCAGCAGGTTGGTGACGTAAAGGACAGACGCGGCGAGCGCCAGAAGGGCCCCGAACACAGCGTTCACGTCGCTCCTCCCGAGTTTCCGCTTTCGACGTTCTGCGGTTGCCCGAATGCGCCCGGCCTTGACCGGCGCGCTCTTCAGTGAGCCGATACGACCGGAGCCTGGGCTCCGCCTGTTCCGGCCATCCTAGGGGTGGCAAACGCGGCGGGGAAGGGCGAATCCGGTTTGTGACACAAGGCTTCTCAGGCCAGGCTCAGCCAATCGCCGAGTGGTTCGCCCACGCAACCAGTCGCGAGCACGAAAAATGCGGTGCGGCACTGGATGCCGCACCGCATTTGTGGAGCTTTCGCCCTTTCGGGCGGTCTCAGATCGAGCGTCGGGAGCGGTGGTGCCGGGGAACTCCGGTAGGCACGTGCGGCATCACGGCCTGCGGGGGGATGAGCAGTTCGCGCTCGTCCTCCAGCAGGTCGAGGTCCGGTGCGGAAAGATCCACCAGCAGTGGCGGGATCTCCTCGAACTCGTCCGTCGCCGGGCCGGGCCGATTGCGCGATCGGGCGGGCGCGGGTCCGGACGGCTGCGGCGGTACCGAGGCGCTGGGCTCGGGGGAGTGTCCACCCTCGTCCGCGAGCACCGGTTCGGACCAGGCCTCAGCCTGCTCGGCCCGAGGCCCGGCCTGCGACTCAGTCTGGGGCCTGGCCTGCGACTCGGTCTGGGGTTCGGACGGTTCGGCATCCGGTTCTGGTGCGAACCACGCCCCCTGCGACCAGCCGGCCTGCGGAAACGCCTGCTCGGCGGACCGCGGGCCCGCAGCCGCGTTGCCGGTGGAGAAGCCCGGCTTGGCGGTCGGACGAGTATCCGTCCAAGCGCCAGCACCAGCTCCGCCGCCGGCCCCAGCTCGGCCTGTCCTCCGGGGGAGGGGGTCCCCGGCCTGCTCGACCGGCTCGGCTACGGCACCGAAGCGGCCTTGGCCGGCGTGGTCGCCCGGTCCAGGGCGAGCCCCGGCCCAGTCCTCATGCGTTGCTCCAGCCGCGGCTTGAGTCCCGCTCGAGGCATCTACGGCCGCCTGGATGTCGGCGAGTTGAAGACCCGAGGGAGCCGTGTCCGGCGCTGGCCAGTCCTGGTCGGCCGGCGGTCCAGCGGCCTCTTCCGGATCGGCCACGTCCTGGCGAAGTGGTTGCAGGCGAAGCTCTTCCGGAACATCCCCGGTGCGCAGTCGGGCCCGGCGCTGGGCGGGATCGGCGGCTGGGTCGTTCGGATCCGGATGGTGATGTACCTCGAGGCGATCCGGCTGGCGCTGCGAAAGAACCTGATGGGCAACGTATTCCAGGTCGATCGTGTGCGAGACTTCGAGGCCTTCGGTGCGAGAGATCACGGTCAGCTCGTCTGCTGTGGTGGTGGTCACCACCGGCAGCGGCCCGGACGAGGACAGTCCGCCGAACACCGAGATCCCGCCCGTTCCAAGAGCTTCAGCAGCGCTCGTCCGGGTGTTGGGGGAGCCGGCGATCGGAGCCCGGCCCAGGTCCGGCACCGAGCCCGCGGACCCAGAAGAGTCAGGACTCGGCCCGCGCCCGAAATCCCGCGCTGAAGAAGCCGAGGAACCAAGAGCAGCCGGACCACTGGCCGCCGCCGGCCCACTCAAGGCCGACCCACCAGAACCAGAACCGGGCCCACCCAGGCCCAGCCCACCCGTCCCGAATCCACCGGGCCCAGGCCCACCGGAGCCCGGGGAAGCCGCAGCTCCGAAACCGCCGGAGCCCGGCTCACCAGAACCTCGCGAAGCAGTAGTCCCGAAGCTCCCGGAGCCCGGCTCACCGGCGCCTCGCGAAGCAGTAGTCCCGAAGCTCCCGGAGCCCGGCTCACCGGAACCTCGCGAAGCAGTAGCCCCGAAGCCCCCGGAACCCGGTCCACCGGAACCTCGCGAAGCCGTAGCCCCCAAGCCCCCGGCGCTCGGCCCACCAGAACCCCGCGAAGTAGTAACCCCGGAGCCCGGCTCACCAGAACCCTGCGAAGCTGCAGCCCCGAAGCTCCCGGAGCCCGGCCCACCAGAACCCCGCGAAGCCGCACCCCCGAAGGCCGGCCCCTGAACACCGCCGCCCGAACCATCGGCCCGCCCCGGTCCGCTCACCGAAATCCCGTCACCCGGACGGGAATCACCCTCAATCGGGTCCAGCGGAAGCGAAGCCGCAGCGGCATCCGGAAGCACGATCCGAGCCGACGAACCCGGAGCCGACGAACCCGGAGCCGACGAACCCGGAGCTGGCGAGACCGGATCCGGCCCAGCCGCCGCCTTCTCCCGCCGCCCCCGCCGGGACTTCTTCTCCGAGGCCAGCTCCGAAGCAAACACAGCCTCAGACGAGGACGAGGACACAGCCGGGGCAGGTGTGGGGGCCGGGGGCTGACCGTAGCCGTACCCGTACCCCTGGTACCCGTTGCGCCCCTTCTTGCGCGGCGCGAAGTTCAGCACCGTACCCAGCACCTTGGCGCTCACCGCCTCCAGCGCCTTCAACGCCCGCTCCGCCTCTTCCCGGCGGCTGCGGCCGTGCCGGATCACCAGGATCGCGCCGTCGGCCGCGGTGGCGATCAGCGCAGCATCGGTGACCGGCAGCAGCGGCGGGGCGTCCACCACCACCACGTCGTAATGCTCGGCCAGGGTGTCCAGCAGGTGCCGCATCTGCTGCGAGCCCAGCAGCTCCGAGGGGTTCGGGGGAGTGGGCCCGGACGGCAGCACGGCCAGCAGGTCCCGCTCGTAACCGACCACCACGTCGCGCAGGCTGTGCTGGCCGGCGAGCACGTTGGTCAGCCCGACCGCGTTGCTGATGCCCAGGTACTTGCCCACCGCAGGCTTGCGCAGGTCACCCTCGACCAGCACCACCCGGGCGCCGCTCTGGGCCAGGATCAGTGCGATGTTGCAGGCCGTGGTGGTCTTGCCCTCGTCCGGCAGCGCCGAGGTCACCGCGATCACCCGCGGCGGGTGGTCCACGTCGGCGAACTGCAGGTTGGTGCGCAGCGTGCGGAAGGCCTCGGCCCGCCCGCCGAACGCGTCGGCGGTGACCAGCGGCTGTTTCGGCGCCGCGGCGTCGAACGGCACCACGCCCAGCGGCACCGACCCGGTGAGCTGCTCGATGTCGGAACTGCCGCGCAGCGTGGTGTTGAGCTGGTCGCGCAGCACGGCTGCGCCGACTCCCAGGCCCAGGCCCAGCAGCAGACCCAGGGCGATGTTCAGCGGTACCCGCGGCGAGACCGGCTCGGTAGGAGCCAGGGCCGGCCGGGTCACGGTCAGCATCACCGTCGAGGGATTACGGCCGCCGTTCGACTCCAGGTCGTTCACCGCGGTCTGCAGGTGGCCGGCGGTGGAGTTGGCGATCGCCGCAGCCACCTGCGGATCGGCGTCGGTGGCGGTGATGTCGATCAGCACGGTGTCCAGCTGCGGGCTGGCCTCGATCTTGGCGGCCAGCCCGGCGGCCTTGTAGGGCAGCCGCAGGTCGCGGATCACGGGATCGGTGACGGTGCTGGTGGTCGCCATGCTGGCGTACGACTTCACCCGCTGCTGGCTGAAGGTGCTGCTCTGGGAGAGCTCGCTCAGCGCGTCGTCACCACCACCCTGGCCCTGCACCGAGACGAAGACCTGGGTCTGTGCCTGGTACATCGGCGTCTGCCGGCTGGTCCAGCCGATCGCTGCGGCCAGGCCGAGGGCCGTGAGGATCACGACGATCAGCCAGTGCTGCCGCAGCACCTTCACATACTGGGTCAGAGTCATGTCGGATCACCGAACTGCCATCCCATGAGCGGCCTTATCATTGCACTCCATTCACCGGCCTGAGCGCCCTACCGTAGTCACTTCTGGCTACAGAGTGGGGTTAAACGATCGCTCTGAGTCATGTGAGTCGGGTGCAGTCAAGCAGGTCCCGTTGAATTCGCCCAGTCGGCCGGACGGCTACCTGACCGTCAGCGGAACGTCGCGCCCGGTCTGGGCCACTTCGTCGCACCAGCTGAGCACCCCGGCCACGACCTCGTCGTCGAGTGATCGGCGGCCGGCCTCGACCTCACGCAGAAGATGGGAGCGCAGGGCCCGGGCCTCGCGGCGCCGACGAGCGACCCCGCTCAGCCGGCCGGTGATCACGTAGCCCAAAGCGAGCAGGGCGACGAACCCGGCCAGGATCAGCTCCTCCATGGCCACAGAGCGTACTCAGTCGATTACGACATGTCCGGCGGTTGTCCGAATCCTTGGCACATGGTCACGTTCCGCCAGGTCAGCGGGGAGAGCGGTGCATCGGGAGGGCAGTATCCGAAGGTTTGAGACCTGGACACGAACAAATGGGGGACGCAGTGGTCGCCACGACCACAAACGTCCCCCATTGGGTGTTGGTGGGGTTCTACTGACGGACGTCCCGGTCGCGCCGGTCCACGTCGTTCGAGCGGCGCCGGTTCAGGCCCTCGCGGGTGGTCTCACGGAAGGCGATGCCGGCGGCCTGGCGCAGCGGCATGTTCGTCCGCCGGGCCTTGATCAGGTGGAAGACATAGAAGGCGACGATCGTGATCACCCCCGCGTCGTCGATCATCCCGAACGGGCCGAAGGCGGCCTCCGGCACCGCGTCGACCGGGCTGATCAGGTAGGCGAACGAGGCGACCATGGCGGCGATCCCGCGCAGCGGCAGCCGGTACTTGTAGATCACGAAGAGCCCGACGGCCAGCAGGGTCACCGCGACCAGAATCAGGACCGCGACGAACCCGACCACGACCACCAGGGCGGTGTTGTCACCCATCTTGTGCCCCTTCCCTCGTGCTCTTCATGGTGAGCCTGATCCACAGCGTTGCATCTTCCGGGTGACCCTGCAGGCCGCCGGGGGCAACGCAGTGCGGCGCACCGCGGTGGATCAGGACGAGCGACCCATACGGGACGAGGATACGGTTCTGGTGTGAATCTTGTTCGGTCATCCGGCTCTGCCCTGCTTGCTCTTGCCCTCGCCCTGGGCCTGTCCGGGTGCGACGTCGACCTGGGCCTGGGCAGTGCCTCGGCCTCGGAGGACAGCACCGGTGCCGACGTCCAGGACGCCAACGACGGCCCGCTGGCCACCAAGGTGCTGGACACCCTCTCGGTGAAGGGCCGGGCCGCGAGCACCGGCTACTCCCGGGAGGAGTTCGGCAGTGCCTGGAAGGACGTCGACCAGAACGGCTGCGACCAGCGCAACGACGTGCTCAAGCGGGACCTGACCGGCGAGAAGTTCCGGGACGGCACCAAGGAGTGCGTGGTGATCAGCGGCACGCTGGAGGACCGCTACACCGGCGAGACGATCGAGTTCAGCAAGGAACGCGCCTCCGAGATCCAGATCGACCACGTCGTGGCCCTGCAGAACGCCTGGGTGACCGGTGCGTTCCAGTGGACCGAGGAGAAGCGCACCGAGTTCGCCAACGACCCGCTGAACCTGCTGGCCGCCGACGGCCCGGCCAACTCCTCGAAGGGGGCCGGCGACGCGGCCACCTGGCTGCCGTCGAACAAGTCGTTCCGCTGTGACTACGTGGCCCGGCAGATCGCGGTGAAGTCCAAGTACGGCAACTGGGTCACCTCAGGCGAGAAGAAGGCGATCAGCGGCATCCTGGAGAGCTGCCCGGAGCAGAAGGTGCCCACGTCGGGGGCGGTCCCCGCACCTGAGGGGGACGCCCCCGCCGACAAGAACGCGGACGCCGAGAGTGACAATGGTGACGCGGAGACACCGGGCGCGTTCTGCTCTTCCGAGGGGGAGAAGGCCAAGGACTCCGACGGCGACACGCTGACCTGCAGCACGAAGGGCGATGACGACCGGGCCCGGTGGCGGTCCGCCGGGTGATCCCGGTTGGCTCAATCTGAGACGGTTGTCAGCTACCTTCACTGTTAGGTTAGGCATACCTCACTTTGGAAGGTGGTACCCACATGTCCATGGCTTCGCGCATGGCCGAAGGGGTCCGGAATCGGGTCGGTGGCCGCGGCGAGGGCCGTGGCGGCGCGACCCTGACCATCAAGGTCGCCCGTACCGAGCAGCTCAGCCCGACCATGGTCCGGGTCGTCTTCACCGGTGACGACCTGGCCCAGTTCGAGATGAACGAGTTCAGCGACGCCTACGTCAAGCTGATCTACCCGCGGGCCGGTGTCGAGTACCCCTCGCCGCTGGACATGAAGGTGATCCGCCAGACGCTGCCGCAGGAACAGTGGCCGCAGAACCGGACCTACACGGTGCGTCGCTGGGACGCCGCCGCCAACGAGTTGACCATCGACTTCGTGGTGCACGGGGACGAGGGGCTGGCCGGTCCCTGGGCCCGCGACGCCCAGCCCGGTGACGAGATCTGGCTGGCCGGCCCGGGCGGCGGCTACTCGCCCGACCACTCTGCCGACTGGTATCTGCTGGCCGGGGACGAGAGCGCGCTGCCGGCCATCGCGGCCTCGCTCGAGGCGCTGCCGTCGGACGCGGTCGGCCACGCGCTGATCGAGATCCACGATCCGGCCTCGGAGCTGAAGCTCACCGCCCCGGCCGGCGTGGAGGTCAGCTGGCTGCTCGACACCGAGCGGGCGCCCGGAACCGTTCTGGTCGAGGCGCTGACCGCGCTCACGTTCAAGGAGGGCAAGGTGCACGCGTTCGTCCACGGCGAAGCGGCCGCGGTGCGTGACCTGCGCCGGTTCCTCAAGCGTGAGCGCGGGGTCAAGCAGGCCATGCTGTCGATCTCCGGCTACTGGCGGATCGGCGCCAACGACGAGGAGTGGCGCGCGGTCAAGGGCGACTGGAACCAGCAGATCGAGCAGTCCGAGGGCTGATCCTTCACCGCAGGCGGCGGGTGGTCGCGTCGACCACCCGCAGCCAGCGGTAGCCGTAGCGGCCCAGAGAGACTTCGGCGCGCCCGCCCTCGTCCGTTGTCTGGTTGTCGGTCCCGAGGAGATCGAGCAACTGCGCATTGGAGACGTCCGTGCCCAGGTCGAGCGGCACGCTCACCTCTTCGGGGCTGAAATTGTGGACGGCCAGCAGGGTTTCGTCCTGCCAGCGGACCTGGTGCGCGAACACGGCTCGGTGCGGTTGCTCCAGCACGGCGAAGTCGCCCCAGCCCAGCTCCGGGCTGTTGCGGTAGCGCGAGATCAGCTGGCGCACGAAGTTCAGCAGGCTGTCCGGGTCGGCGCGCTGGGCCTCCACATTGACCTGCTGCGGGCCGTAGGCGCCGGCCACGACCGGCGCGGCCAGTTCATTGGCGCTGCGGGAGAACCCGGCCTGAGCCTCGCTGGTCCACTGCATCGGGGTGCGTACGGCATTGCGGTCCCCGACATCCAGGTTCTCGCCCATGCCGATCTCCTCGCCGTAGAACAGCACCGGCGTGCCGGGCAGGGCGAAGAGCAGGCTGTAGACCATCCGGATCCGGTCCCGGTCGCCGTCCAGCATCGGGGGAAGCCGGCGGATCAGACCCCGGCCGAAGATCTGCATGCGTTCTTCCGGGCCGAACGCGTCGAACACCTCTTGCCGTTCGGACTCGCTGAGCTTGTCCAGGGTCAGCTCGTCGTGGTTGCGCACGAACGTTCCCCACTGGCACTCGCCCGGGATGGGCGGGCGGCTCTGTAGCGCCTTGGCCAGGGGTTCGGCGTCCTGCCGGGCCAGCGCCAGGTACATGTTCTGCATGGTGATGAAGTCGAACTGCAGCGTCAGTTCGCCCCCTTGTGCGCCCCCGAAGAACTCCAACTGCTGCTCGTAGGGCACGTTCACCTCGCCCAGCAGGATCGCGTCGCCGGTGCGCCGGTTCAGGAATGCCCGAAGGTGCCGCACCACCTCGTGCGGATCGGGCAGTTCCTCGGGTGACTCGCCCAGCGGGTCGATGAAGAACGGGACGGCGTCCACCCGGAACCCGGACACCCCCAGCGCCAGCCAGAAGCCGACGATCCGGGCGATCTCGTCGCGCACCGCCGGGTTGGTGACGTTCAGGTCGGGCTGGTGCCGGTAGAAGTGGTGCAGGTAGTACTGGCCGGTCGGCTCGTCCAGGGTCCAGACGCTGTCCTCCTGGTCGGGGAAGACCGGCGCGGGCTCGTTCTCCGGCTTCTCG
The DNA here is from genome assembly GCF_021129305.1 of Kineosporia babensis. GTDB lineage: Bacteria > Actinomycetota > Actinomycetes > Actinomycetales > Kineosporiaceae > Kineosporia > Kineosporia babensis. The sequence goes on from NZ_JAJOMB010000002.1 coordinate 145,088, forward strand.
TCCACCCAGACGTACCAGTCACGGTACTTGCTGTCCCGGGAGCGGCGCGCCTGCACGAACCAGGGGTGCTGGTCAGAGGTGTGATTGACGACCAGGTCGACGATCACTCGGATGCCCCGGTCGTGTGCCGTCCGGATCGCCTCGACCAGATCGCCGTGCGTGCCCAGCCGGGGATCGACGCCGTAGAAGTCGGTGATGTCGTAGCCGTCGTCCCGGTCGGGGGTGGGGTAGAAGGGCATCAGCCACAGGCAGGTGATGCCGAGCTCGGCCAGGTAGTCGATGCGCTGGGCGAGACCGGCGAAGTCACCGGTGCCGTCGTCGTTCCAGTCCAGGAATGTCTCGACATCGAGACAATAGACCACCGCTGTTTTCCACCATAGGTCCGCCGTGTCCGTGATCCGCATGATTGCCGTTTATCACTTCTGGGCAACATCCGCGTTTTCACTTCCCGGTCCTCAGCGAAGTTCATTCGGTGGGCGTACTGTGGGTGTTGCGGTCATTGGAGATACGCGTCCATTGCGGATTGGCGCCATCTCCCGGCAGACCGTGACGATAGAGAAGGAGATGGGGGTCAACCCACGATGGACCCGACACAGTTGGTCGACGAAGCGCTCCGCCGCTTCACCGTCATGCAGGCCGCGCAGGTTTCCGGTGCCGCCGCGATCGAGCAGCCGGCCCTGGTAGCCACGTTCCAGCACCTCGCCAAGCTTGACGGGTGGGCGAAGATCGCCATCGACCGCCTGGTCGCAGACCCTGAGAACGCCCGGGCCGCAGCCGATCTCCGGCAGAGCATGAACCAGGCGGTGCGCCTGCACCCGCAGTTCATGCGCACGCTGTCCGAGGTCTGCGCCACGACGGGATCGGCGCTCCCGCCGAAGGTCCCGGCACCCGGCCAGGCGTAAGGGCGCGTCCTGATTTGAGAAAGGCTGTCCGGACAATTACCTGTCCGGACAGCCTTTCTGTTGCATTGAACGTCGTTCGCATTTCTTCGGACGGTTGATCTTGCTGCGCTTTGCTGCACGCTTATGAACCCTGCGTGACGTATTGCCGGTCCCCGCCCAGCCATTTCCCGGGTATTCACCGGCGCGCAATGTATCCGCCCGATCGCTCGTCCGGGGTAATTCCTGAGGCCGGTGCGCCACGGGTTCACCAATTCCGGCGCCGGTCAACCGTCCCCACCGTTCAGCGCTTTTGTGCCCGCTCGACATTGCCACTCCACCGCCTCGATCGCTAAGGCCAGTCGAACTCCTGAGCCACGCCGAAGCCCAGTTCCTGCTCGTCCGGACCGGCCCAGGCTGCGGCTTGTTGCTGCTCCTGGCTCGTACTCCTTGCGGCACCCTCACTGCCCTCGCCGGCTTGCTGCCCTCCTGCTCACTGCCTCGCACGGTCGCCTGCCGACGGGCAAAAAGTACTGCCCGCGATGTGTACGGATGAGACATTCGGTGCCATGTGTACACAGCGGCGAGAGTTGGGTCCGGTGGCGGCACGGCGTCCGCACCTCATGCTGAACTTGGTGCGGCGGCCACGAACGGGAACTCTCGCGTGGCCACGGATCGCGCGATTCGCCTGAGGCCCGACCGCGTCCCCATTTTTTGATCCCTTTCAGAGCAAAAACTTGAAGACGTTGTGGGCCAGCGGGTTTGACATGTCCAGTTGTCTGGACAATCGAGAGTGAGTGCGACGTCACATCCCCGATCGGCCATCGGCGTGCCCGCAATCGCGGTTAATGGAGATGGCGGCGCGACCGCCGCCTCGCGCAGGCGCGGAGGAAACCGGACGAAAGGCCCTGATGATCAGCAATCTGCGCACCCAGCTCGCCGAGCGACGGATGGTTCGGCAGCGTTCCCGCAAACTGGCCGATGAACTGGCCAGTTACAGCACCCCGGCCGAGCGCCAGGAACTGGACGCGATTCTCAGCCGGCACACCGAGGCCGAGATCGCCGAACTGGAAAGCCTTCTCAACAGTCAGGCGATCCGCCGGTAAGTTCGGCCGAAGGTCGATGCAGGACAACTGAATCCACGCGGCGCGCCAGTGACGCAGCGCCCATGATGATGCGGCGACACGAAGACGTGTCGCCGTTGTTGTTTTGCCGGCTGCCGTTTTCGTCAGCCGGGCAGATCCTTCTGCAGGTGGACCCGGGCGTGCCCGGCCGGAAATCCCTCGGTTCGGGCGGTTTCGGTGTACCCGTGCCGCCGGTAGAAATCCGGGGCCTGAAAAGTGAATGATGACAGGACGATCCGGGTGCAACCGCGTGCGACCGCCTCCTTCTCGGCGGCTTGCAGGAGCCGGCTGCCCCAGCCCTCGGTGCGCCGATCGGCGCGCACCCACAGCATGGCGATCTCGCAGATGCGGCCCCAGGTCGCTCCGGTGAGACCCGCTACCAGGTCACCGTTCTCGTCCTCGGCCCGGACCGACAGCTCCTGCTCGTTGTGCTCACCCGTGGCCTCGCGGTTGAAGACAGCCAGTTCCTGGTCGATCCGCTCGGCCAGCCCGGAGTCGGCGGCGCCTACCGTCAGGTGCGTCATCGCAGCAACCTAGCCCGCCCAGCACAACGGCCGCGACCCGGAGCAGGTCGCGGCCGTTCGGGACGGAACTCAGAAGTTGATCATGTGCCCGGCCAGGCCGTGCACCGCTTCCTTGACGGCCTCGCTGAGCGTGGGGTGAGCGTGCACGTTGCGGGCGATCTCGTGCACCGTCAGGTCCCACTGCTGGGCCAGGGTCAGCTCGGGCAGCAGCTCGGTGACCTCGGGGCCGATCAGGTGCCCGCCGATCAGCTCGCCGTACTTGGCGTCGGCGATCAGCTTCACGAAGCCGACCGGCTCGGCCAGGCCGTGCGCCTTGCCGTTGGCGGTGAACGGGAACTTGGAGACCTTGACGTCGTAACCCTTTTCGCGGGCCTGGGCCTCGGTGTAGCCGAAGCTGGCGACCTGCGGGCTGCAGAACGTGGCGCGCGGGACCATGGCGTAGTCCAGCGTCATCGTCTCGGCCTCGGCGATGGTCTCCGCGGCGATGATGCCCTGCGACTCGGCCACGTGGGCCAGCATCAGCTTGGCGGTGACGTCACCGATCGCGTAGATCCCGGGCACGTTGGTGCGCATGTGGTCGTCGACCTCGATGGCGCCGCGCTCGGTCAGCTTCACACCGGTGTTCTCCAGGCCGTAGCCCTTCGTCCGGGGCACGAAACCGATGGCCTGCATGACCTTCTCGGTCTCCAGGACCTGCTGCTTGCCGTCCTTGGTGACGGTGACCTTGACCGGGCCCGCGCCGTCCTCGATCGAGTCCACCCGGGTACCGGTCAGCAGCTTGATGCCGGCCTTCTTGTACCGCTTGGCCAGCTCGGCCGAGACGTCCGCGTCCTCCAGCGGCAGGATCCGGTCGAGGAACTCGACGATCGTGACGTCCACGCCGTAGTTGCTCAGCACGTAGGCGAACTCGATGCCGATCGCGCCGGCCCCGGCGATGATGATGCTCTTGGGCAGTTCGGCGGTCATGATCTGCTCTTCGTACGTCACCACCCGCTCGGACAGCGACGTGCCGGGCAGCAACCGGGTGGTGGCCCCGGCCGCGATGATCGCGTTGTCGAAGGTGACCGTGTCCTGGCCACCGTCGTTCAGCTTGACCTGCAGGGTGTGCGCGTCGACGAACGTGCCCCAGCCGTTCAGCTCGTCGATGCCGTTCTTCTTCATCAGGAAGTGGACGCCCTTGACCCGGCCGTCCGCCACCGACCGGCTGCGCTGGAAGGCAGCCTTGAAGTCGAACGTGACCGAACCCTCGACCTGGATGCCGAACGTCTTGGCATCGTGCTGGAAGGTGTGCGCCAGATCGGCGTTGCGCAGCAGCGCCTTGGACGGGATGCAGCCCACGTTCAGGCAGACTCCGCCCCAGTACTTGCTCTCGACGATGGCCACCCGCTTGCCGAGTTGTGCCGCACGGATGGCGGCGACATACCCGCCCGGGCCGGCTCCCATAACGATGACGTCGTAATGACCAGGCATGTCCACACACGTTAGTGACCTCCCGCGGCGCCCGCCGCGCAGGTCCCCGTCCGGCGCGGGCGTGGCGTACCCGGCCCGCTCGACGCACCGGCGACCGCGAGCTCAGCGCTTTGTGACCGGCGGGTTACTTTCTGGCGTTTTAGTCTTGTGATCTTCGGGTCGGGAATCGCAACATAAGTCTCCTTCCGGTCATTCCGGACGTGTCTCCCTGACATGGCTCCGCCATCACGTCTGCTGAGAGGACCCACCGTGAAACCCAGTCGCCTGCTCGTAGGCACCTGTGTCGCGCTCGCCACTTCCAGCCTCGCCCTGGTCGGACTCGCAGGTCCAGCCAGTTCCGCGGTCGCGGATGAGACGAGCGGCACAACCGCGAAGGCCGAGGTGAGTGCCGCCCAGCAGGCCTCGGTCGGCCAGGACAAGGCGGCCGACGCACTCGCCGCCCAGCTCGGCAAGGCCGGCGCCGGCGTGTTCTACGAAGGCGGGAAGCTGAAGGCCGCGGTCACCACCACGGGCGCGCTGAAGGTGGCCGAGGCCGCCGGGGCGAGCGCCGAACTGGTCGAGTACAGCGCCGCCCAGCTGACCTCGGCGACCAAGGAGCTGGACCGGACCGCGCGGATCCCCGGCACCTCCTGGGCCGTCGACCCGGCCTCGAACCAGGTCCTGGTCAGCGTGGACAGCACGGTCAAGGGAGCCGACCTGGCCCAGGTGAAGGCAGCGGTGGCCGATCTCGGCGCCAAGGCCACGCTGGAGCAGGTGCCCGGCAAGTTCACCACCAAGATCAACGGCGGCACCGCGATCTACGGCCCCACCAGCGGCCGGTGCTCACTCGGTTTCAACGTGCGCCGGGGCACCACCGACTACTTCCTCACCGCCGGGCACTGCGCCGAGGCGATCAGCACCTGGTACGCCGGGGGCAACGGCCGCACGCTGATCGGCCGTAACGCCGGCTACTCGTTCCCGGACAACGACTACGCCCTGGTGCAGTACACCGGCACGATCACCCGCGAGGGCACGGTGAACCTCTACAACGGCACCTCGCAGGACATCGCCAGTGCGGGCACGCCGACCGTGGGCCAGACCGTCTACCGCAGCGGCAGCACCACCGGCGTGCGCAGCGGCCGGGTCACCGCGCTGAACGCCACGGTCAACTACGACGACGGCACCACGGTTCGCGGCACGATCCGGACCAGCGTGTGCGCCGAGCCCGGCGACAGCGGCGGTTCGCTCTACGCCGGGACCGTGGCCTACGGGCTGACCTCGGGCGGCAGCGGGAACTGCTCGATCGGCGGGACCACCTATTTCCAGCCGGTCCCGGAGGCGCTGAGCGCCTACGGGGTGAGCATCTACTGAGATGACGGCCCGGGGTAGGGGCCCCGGGCCGTCCCAACCAAGGGGGCCTCGAACGTGAGGACGCCGGTGAACCCTGACCACCGGCGTCCTCACTTCACTTTTGCCACTTGCCGGTCTTGTGGATCAAGGTCGGGGTGGGGCGTCGCAGGGGAGGCCTTAGCCTGGAGAGATGGCAGCGATCCGGTCCGGCGACGAGCCGGGCACCGCCCGCAGCCCGTTGCGGCTGAGGCTCGTCCTGGCCCTTTTCGGCCTGGTCTTCTCGGTGTTCGCGGTGGGACTGCTGGCCGGCCGGGCCCCGTTGGGTTACGTGCTGTTGTTCGCGGTGATGGGCCTGACTGCCGCGGTGGATGTCGGCGTGGTGCTGCGGCACCTGCGCCAGGGCCCGCACTTCCAGCCCGGCTCGCAGATTCCTCCCTACCGGGCGGTGAATCCGGATCCGGTGCCGCCCCGGCCCCGCCGCGAGGTGGACGAGGGCACCCGGATCCGGCGCTATCTCACCGTGATGGGCAGTTGCCTGGTCCTGGTCGTGCTGGCCTGGGCCGTGGTCCGGCACTACTCGATGCCCGCCGCGCTGGTGATGAGCGCAGTGGCTGCGGTGCTGCCGCCGGTAGCGGTGATCATCGCCAACTACGGTGTGAATCTTCCTTCGCACGGCGCCGGGACGGGCCGTACGGACGGATCGGTTCGTCCCCGGGACGGGGGACTGGAAGACTGATCACGACAACGCCTCATCCGGCGCAACCGACCCAGGGGTCTCATGCGTCAGAAGCAGGTGCCCTGGTCCGGATCGGAGGCGATCCACAGGGAATTGATCGGACAAAAGCCACACCGATGGGGCGATCCGGTTCGGGTGGATCGCTGCTGTCGCGTACCGTAGTACCCGGTAGAGGGAAGGAGCGTTGCCTTGTCGGAGCCGGCGCGCGGGTCGCAGGAATCGGGCAACCAGCTCATCGAGGGAGTGAACGCGGCTGAGTCGCAGACCGGGGCACTGGAGTACACCCCTGGTGTCGCGCAGACCACGCCGGACCTCGGTCCAGTGGGGTCCACCACGGTCACCGACCTGATCGACTCCACCTCTACTGACGCGTCTTTTTCCAGCTCATCGGATGGTTCGGGACCAGTGCGACTGATCGGCGAGGACGAGACCTCGAAGGCGATGCAGGCGGCGGGAGCGGCAGCGGGCTCGCTCGGCGCCGACCCCGACGCGACCGTACGGGCGCCTCAGCCCGGCGCCGCCGAACTGCTGTCCACCGCAGGCCTGCCGGACGTCACGGGGGACGTCACGGACACCGGCCTCACGCTGAGCGCGGCCTCGGTCGGGGCTGCGCTCGCGGCAACTGGAGCCCCCCTGAATATGGCGTCTGTCTCACCGTCCGACGAATCCCCGTCCTCCGGCTCGCTGCCGGTCGGCGGTGATTCCACCGAGCCGCACCCGTTCGTGCCCGACCCGGCTGCTTCGCCGGTGTCGCCACCGGCCGGCAACGCGCTGGGCGGCAGCGCGCCGGCCTTCGGGTCGCCGTCGCGTCCCGGGCGCAGCGGGGCCCCCGACACGGGTGCCTTCGTGCCGCGCGAGATGGTGGCCCGGCGTCGGGCCGCCGAGGCGATGACGCGCGCCATCGTGATGGCCCCGCCGCTGCCGCCGTCGATGATGACCAGCTCGATGTCGGCGCCCGGGGTGGCCACCCCGCCGAGCGGGCCGATCACCCAGCCGGACGGCGTGCCCGAGCCGGCCCCGGCCCGGCCGGCCGCCACCCGGACGGCGAAGAACCGCAAGCGCAAGGGCCGCAAGCAGGGTGCGCACACGGCCGGCATCCCGCTGACCGCGCCGGCGAACCCGCAGGCGCCCGCCCAGCAGCCGCCCACCGGCCAGATGCCGATGCCCACCCCGGGCACCGGCTCGGTCCCGATGGGTTACCCGGCCCAGGGCTACCCGCAGGGCTACGCGCCCCAGGGGTATCCCCAGGGCTACGCGCCGCAGGGTTATGCCCCCCAGGGTTATGCGCCGCAGGGGTACGCCCCGCAGGGCTACCAGCCGAACGTGCCCACCGGGGCGATGCCGACCAGCGCCATGGGTTCGGTCGGAGTGCCCACCGCTCCGCCGCACCAGCAGGCGCCGCCGCCGGTACGGCCTCCGGCCCGCCAGAGTCAGCTGCCGTCCGGGCCCGCCCGCTGGGGCATGCTCGCCGCGGTGGTGCTGGTGATCGGCGGCATCATCGCCGGTGTGTTGCTCAACCCGTTCGGCAGCGACGACAGCGACGGGCAGAAGGGCACAGCGGCCGTCGGCCCGACCCCGACCGCTTCCGAGGAGGCTCAGGCCGCGCCCACGGTCTCGCTGGAGTACACCACGAAGGAGTTCGCCGAGGTAGATGAAGGAATCTCCGAGAAGTCGGATGGTACCTACCAGTCTCCCTGGTTCAAGTCCGCGAACTTCGGTGGCCTCAAGGACGGTGTGGGCCTGGTTGTCGACGTGGGCAGCGCCAAGGAGGTCAGTGAGATCAGCGTGGAGGTCGGTGGATCGCCGATCACGCTCGGCCTACGGGCTGCCGACTCGTTCTCCGGCTCCAACCTGAGCAACTACGAGAAGGTCGTGGCGCAGGGCAGCAAGACCGGGGTGGTCGAGTTCGACGCATCCAAGGCCGGCGCCCACCAGTACTGGCTGATCTGGGTGACCAACCTGCCGCCGGACTCCGCGGGCACCTACCGGGCTGTCCTGAACGACATCAAGGTGACCGGCCCCGAGAGCTGATCCACACATCCCCGCAAGGGCGCGACCTCTGACCCGAGGCCGCGCCCTTCGGCGTTTTAGATCCGGGAGCGCAGCCCTTCCAGCACGTGGTCGGCCAGCGGCCAGCGTGGCACCACGCCGTCCACCGTCACCGCTACCGAGCCGCGATAGGTACGGACCCAGCTCACCCCGTCCCAACTCAGGGCTGCTCCCGGCTGGGCCAGCCAGCGACGTAGGGCGTCCCGGTCGAAGACGGCATGGCAGACGTCATCCATCCAGCACTCCACGTATGTGCGGTAGATGCGCAGCTCCAGCGTCACCGGGCCGCCCCCGGCATCGCGCAGGTCCAGAGCCACGCCAGCCATGAGTTCAGGGTGCGCCGGGTGGCCGCGGCCCGGCGACGGCGCGGCATGGCACAGCTTCTGCACCGCCACCGGCCTCAGCGGTTCAACCTCTCCGCTGAGGGAAGTGCGGCCTTGGCCGGAAGCTGGCGATGTCACCGAGGCCGGGCGATCAAGGCGGTTGGCCTCAGGCGGTCGGGGCCGGGCTGTTCTCCCGATCCGGCAGGGTCACACTGGCCGGGCGTACCGCGCCCGTCGAAGTCTTGGCCGTATTGCCGTAGCCGTACCCATAGCCGTATCCGTCGTAGCCATTGCCACGCTTTCGCTTCGGCGCGAAATTCAGCACCGTTCCCAGCAGCTTCGCATTCACCGCGCTGAGCGCCTGCAACGCCCGCCCCGCATCTTCCTTCCGGGTACTGCCGTGCCGTAGCACCAGCACCGCCCCGTCGGCGGCCGCGGCCAGCACCGCCGCGTCGGTGACCGGCAGCAGCGGGGGAGCGTCCACCACGACCACGTCGTAGTGATCGGCCAGCGTGGTCAGCAGGTCGGCCATCTGCTGCGATCCGAGCAGCTCGGACGGGTTGGGTGGGGTCGGGCCGGAAGGCAGCACGGCCAGCGTGTCGCGGCCGTAGACGGTGACCACCTCACGCAGCTCGTGCCGGCCGGCGAGGACCGTGGTCAGGCCCGCACCACTGCTGATGCCCAGGTATCGGCCCACCGCGGGCTTGCGCAGATCGCCGTCGACCAGCACCACCCGGGCCCCGCCGAGTGCCAGGGTCAGCGCGAGATTGCAGGCCGAGGTGCTCTTGCCCTCGTTCGGCAGGGGCGAGGTGACCACGATCACCCGGGGCGGCGAGTCCACGTCGGCGAACTGCAGATTGGTGCGCAGGGTGCGGAAGGCCTCGGCCCGGGCGCCGTGCTCGTCGGAGTCGACCAGGGGCTGCTTGCTGGTCTGGGCGTCGAACGGCACCACGCCGAGCGGGATCGCGCCGGTGAGCTTCTCGATGTCCGAGACCGTGCCGACCGTGGTGTTCAGCGCGTCGCGCAGCACCGCCGCCCCGATGCCCAGGCCCAGGCCGACCAGCAGCCCGAGCGCGAGATTCAGCGGCACCCGCGGGGAGACCGGCGAGCCGGGCACCTCGGCCTGCTGGATCGGCGAGACCCGCACCGGCGAGGTGCGCTGCTGCGGAAGTCTTTCCAGCTGGGCCACGTAACTGGGGAACTTGTCGGCGATGCCGTTGGCGATCAGCGCGGCCCGCTGCGGGCTGGTGTCGGTGACGGTGATCTCCAGCAGCACCGTGTCGGCCGGGGTGCTCACGCTGATCTGCCCGGCGCTGACCGGCACTCCGTAGCCCTCGGAGACCGTGCTCAGCACGGCCGGGCTGGTGACCACGTCGGCGTACGACTTGATCCGCTGCTGGATCAGCGAACTGCCCTGGCTCATCTGCGAAAGATCGCTGCCCTGGGCCTGTTCGGTGATCCCGATGAAGAGCTGGGTGCTGGCCGAGTACGTCCGTACCTGCCGGTCGGTGTAGACGAACGCCGCGCCCAGCCCGACCAGGGCCAGCAGCAGCACGACGTACCACTGCCGGCGCAGGACATGCAGGTACTGAACGATGGTCACGCGCGTCCCCCAGGGCAGTGTCCGGACATCTGTTCAGCGTTGAACGAGCGTTCATGCTATCCGCGCCGAAAGGCTCGCACCGGCGTTGCCGCAATCCGTTCGGGCCATGTCGGGATCGGTATTTCGGCCAACCGAATACCGGTCGTATGGAATGCTGGCGACCGGCCGTGAGCGGCTTGCGGAATTACGCCGTAAATAGTGCGCCTGGTTTCGTCTTATTGCACGGTGCAGTGCAAGTGTGCGCCGGGTGTGCGTGGAGGTGCGCAGTGCCACTGCACCCACGGTGCACCAGCAAACCAAACGCGTCAGCTTCTGGAGAAAGCGACGAATTCGTGCCTATGCTGACAATTACTGCACGCGCAGTAGGTGTCGGCGGACCATATTTGCGCGATTGACGGGGGTCATCGTGATGACGGTGGAACGCTGGACAGGGCACGAAGCGTGGGCTTTGCGTCGGGCTCTGAGAATGACGGTGGTGGGATTTGCCGAATACCTAGGTGTCGGCACCCGCACCGTGAGCAAGTGGGAGGCACGCGGGGCTGACATCGAGCCGATGCCCGAGCTGCAGGCGGTGCTGGACACCGCCCTGGCCCGGGCCGACCGCGCAAGTGCCGAGCGGTTCCGGTTGCTGATCCAGGCGGGAACGGCGGCCCGGGCAGCTGCGGGCCGCAGGCGTGGTTCGGCGGAGAAGCCGGCCTCGGCTCCGGTGGCATCGGCGGCTCCGATGTCCCCGGTGGTCCGGCCGGCGCCCATGCCTGGGCGCTCCGTACGGGCCGCGCGAGCGGCTGCGGTCTCGGCCGAACCGGCGGCCCGGGTGGCCCGTACCTCGGTACGGGACCGCACGGTCCCGCCCAGCCGGTTGCGAGCGCGCCGGCCACCCGGTCAGCCGGGTCCGGATCTACAGGCCGTCGGTGGCTCCGGCGGTCCGGTGGGCCCGGCCCCTCAGCCGGGCGCAACACCTGATTGGAGTACCGATCCGCTCCTGCAGCTCCAGGCCCGGACGGTGCCCGAGGGCGGGGCCCCGACGGTCTCGCCCACCCTGGCCTGTGCCCCTCCTGAGGCCCTGGCCGATGCCTGGGTCCGGGCCCGGGCCCACACGCCGGAACCGCCGGGCGGTCATCCGGCGGTCGGCCGCAGCGATGTCGAGGCGGTGCAGGAGACCGTCTCGTTCTTCAGCCGCGTCGATCACCGCCGCGGTGGCGGGCACGCCCGCACGGCCGTGCTGCAGTACCTCACCTCGGACGTGTCCGGATTCCTGCACGGACGCTTCACCGACGATGCCCTCCGGCGCCAGATGTTCGCGGTCGCCGGGGAGCTCGCCTGCCTGGCCGGGTGGATGTCGTACGACGACGCCGAGCACGCCACCGCTCAGTGGGCCGGGTCGATCGCAGTGAAACTGGCAGCGGAGGCCGGCGACGCCCCGCTGACCGGTTTCGCACTGCGGGCGATGTCCCGGCAGGTGCTCGACCTGGGACAGCCCGATCGCTCCCGGGACCTGGCCGCAGCCGCGGTCAGCGGGGCGCGCTACCAGCTGGCCACCCCGCGTGAGCGGGCTCTGTTGTCGATGGGGCAGGCCCGGGCCCTGGCGGTGGCCGGGGACCGGCAGGCGGCCATGGTGGCGCTGAAACAGGCCGAGTCCGAACTGGCTGCGGCCTCTTCGGCGGACGCCGAACCGGACCGGGTGTTCTTCGTCAGTGAGGCGTCCCTGGCCCATCAGTCCGGTTGCGTGCTGCGCGACCTCGGAGACCTGCGCGGCGCGCTGGAGGCCTTCGAACGCTCGGTGCAGAACCGGCAGCGGTCCAAGTTCCCGAGAGCACATGCGATCACCCTCGGTGACCTCGGTGACGTGCAGGCCCGGCTGGGCCGGCACGACGATGCCGTGGCCACCTGGTCGCAGGCGCTGGATGCGATGTCGGGCGTGCGCTCGGCCCGGACCCGCGCCATAGCCCGTCGCATCCGGGTGATGACGGCGAGCAAACCGGTCAGGGTGGCGGGCTCGGAAGAGCTCGCCGCCCGGGTGGAGCACTACCTGGCCGGATAAACCGACGGTTCGTGGCCCACGTCCTCCCCACGCCGGCACCGCGTGGGCCACCTGACAGATGTCGGCTGGGTATTCGGGCACGCGCCGCCCGGGTACCCAGCCGATCTCACCATCCAGCTACTTCAGTCCCCGCGTCCTCTGGTCGAACGAACGCACGAAACAAGGCCGAAGTCGCCCACCGCGTCTGTCTGCGATTCGATGGGTGGAGTCAGGCCGAAGCCGACGGGGGAGGCGAAGGATGGATCCGCACGTGTTCAACGGCCGCATCCTCGACGCCATACCCCGCAGCCCGGAGCAGTTCTGGGGTCGGCTGCACAGCGCTGCGCACGTTCTGGCTCAAGAGCCCCGGATGTTCTGGTCGTGCCTGGCCCTGCTCCTGGCCGGCGCTGCGCTGGTGTTCTTCCGCAGGCCGTCCGTCGCGATCCTGGCGCTCGCCCTGACCAGCTGGGCCTGGCTGAGGGCCAACCAGGCCCACGAGGGCGCGATCCTGGTGTTCCTGGCGCCCGGTCGCGGCATCACGGAGGCCGATCTGCTCGTCCCCGTCGTCATCGGCCTGGCCGCGGCGGCCCGGCTGCTGTGGCGGAGGCTCAGCCCGCGTATTCCTGCCCTGACGGCCCGTCGAAGCCGTTGCCAGGATTCTCCCCCCGGTCGGCCGACTGGGACGGCAGACGGCCAGGATGCGTCTCCTGGTACGACCAGCGCTCCTCGGCCCAGACCTGCCCCCTGAGGTGGTAGCCGCGCTCCTCCCAGAATCCACGCCGCGGCTCCAGCAGATACTCCCACCCCCGGAACCACTTGGGGCCCTTCCACGAGTACAGGTGCGGAATCACCAGCCGCACCGGGAAACCGTGCTCCGGGGTCAGCAGTTCGCCGTCCTGGTGGGTGGCCAGCATCGCGTTGTCGGCGAGCAGGTCGTCGAGCCGGACGTTGGCGCTGTAGCCGTACTGCCCGTAGACGATCACGTTGGTGATGCCCGGCAGCGGGGGGTAGGCCTCGACCACGTCGCGGGCCCGGATCCCCTCCCAGATGTTGTCCAGGGTGGTGAACTTCCCCGCGCAGTGCATGTCGGCGGTGAGTTCGGAGCGCGGCAGCTTCTCCAGTTCGCCCAGGGAGACCACGAACGACTCGTCGCTCTTGGTGGCCCCGCCGAAGCTCAGCATCCAGGAGTCCCGGTCCCGCACCTTCGGCACCGGCCCGTAGTGGCGCACCGGGCGGTCGGTGCGCCCGGTCTGGCCGGGAGGCATCAGACGATCGTCCGGGTTCTCACCCGGCGGATGGTCGTGGTCCGGTCCCTCCTGCATCCCGCCCCTCATCCCGCCCGTCTGGTCCTCGTCGTCCCGATGGTCCGTACGAAGTTCAAGTACCGACCGACGTCTCCATGTTCGACGCTGACCGCCCGATCCGCCCAATCCGCAGGTCAGCGGACTTCGGACTCTACTGACCGGTTGCCGACGGCCGTTAACCAGGCCCGCTTGTGTGGCCGGTGGGATCCGTACGGGTCCGACTGCACCCGGTCATGACCGCAGGTGAGACCCTTAGGGCGCGGGATAGGCGGTGACTTCCCCGGCTTTTGCCGAGAGCTGGACCTCGAGCCCGGGCGTCAGCCGTAGTTCGGCCACGGCGGCCGCGGTGACGTCGACCAGCGCGTCCGGAGCACCCTTGACCGCCACCCGAACCCGGTCGGTGAGCAGTTCCACGCCGCTGACCGTGCCCGCCCAGACGTTGCGCGGCGACCCCTCCGGCAGTTCACCCAGATGCAGCGAGATCGCCGTCGGCGCCAGCACCGCCAGCACCTTCGCGTCGGCCGGCAGGCCTTCCGGAATGCTCGCGGCGATCAGCTCGCCCCCGGAGTCCAGCCGGATGCGCCCGTGCGCCGGATCGATCAGCCGTCCGGCGTAAAGGTTGAGCCCCATCAGCCGGGCCACGTATTCGGTGACCGGCCGGCGGGCGACCTCGGCGGGCGTCCCGGTCTGCACGATCCGCCCCTCCTCCAGGACCAGGATCCGGTCGGCCAGGACCAGCGCCTCCAGCGGGTCGTGGGTGACGACGATGCTGGGGCCGCTGAACGAGGTCAGCCGCCGGCGCAGTTCGGACCGGATCTCCAGACGGGTGCGGGCGTCGAGGGCGGCCAGCGGTTCGTCCAGCAGCATCATCGCCGGGCCGGAGGCCAGCGCGCGGGCCAGCGCCACCCGCTGGGCCTGGCCGCCGGAGAGCTGAGCCGGACGGCGGGCAGCCAGGGCATCCAAGCCGAGCGTCTGCAGCGTCTCCAGCGCGTGGGCCCGGGCGGCAGCGCGCTTGACCCCCCGGGCGCGCGGGGCGAACGCCACGTTGTCGAGTACGGAAAGGTGCGGAAACAGGCGGTAGTCCTGGAAGACCAGCCCGATCCGGCGTTCGGTGGCGTCTTTGAAGACGTCGGTGGCCGGGTCGTCCCAGACCGTACCGGCAATGCTGATCCGGCCTTGGCGCAGCGGGATCAGCCCGGCGAGAGTGCGCAGCAGAGTGGTCTTTCCGGCGCCGTTGGGGCCGAGAACGGCCAGCACCTCGCCGCCCGGTACGCGGACATGGGCGCTCAGGGCGAAGGCGCCGCGGCTCACCTGCACGTCGGCGTCCAGTCCTTCAATCAGGGACGAGGTGCTCACCGGGGCGCTCACAGCCGGGTCCCGCTGTTGAGCCATCGGTCTCGGAGCAGGGCCAGCACGGTCACGGACACCACCAGAAGAACCAGGCTCAGGGCGATCGCCGCATCCGGCTCGCTCTGCATGGTCTCGTAGATGTAGATCGGCATGGTCTGGGTGGTGCCGGGGAAGCTGCCGGCGAAGGTGGCGGTGGCGCCGAACTCGCCCAGCGCCCGGGCCCAGGTCAGTACGCTGCCGGCGATCAGGCTGGGCCAGATCAGCGGCAGGGTGACCCGGCGGAAGGTGGCGAAGGGCCCCGAGCCCAGCGTGGCCGCGGCCTCTTCCAGGCCGCGGTCGGCGCTGCGCAGGGCACCCTCCACGGTGACCACGAGAAACGGCATGGCCACGAAGGTCTCGGCGATGATCACGGCCCAGACGGTGAAGGGCAGCGAGAAACCGGTGTACTCGTAGATGTACTGCCCGAAGATGCCCCGGCGGCCGAAGGCCATCAGCAGGGCCACGCCCCCGACCACCGGCGGCAGCACCAGCGGCAAAGTGACGAAGGCGCGCAGCAGACTGATCCCCGGGCGCCGGCTGCGGGCCAGTACCCAGGCCAGCGGGACCCCGAGGAACAGCGACAGAGCGGTGGCTGCGGTCGCGGTGATCAGCGAGAGCCGCAGTGCCTGCAGTGCGGCCGGTTCGGCGAGCAGCTGCGGCAGCTCGGTCCAAGGGGTGCGCAGCAGCAGCCCGCTGAGCGGGAGCAACAGGAACAGCACCGCGAGCACCGCCGGCACCGCCAGCGGCCAGGGGACGCGGGTGTCGGGCTCGGTGTCCCGGCGGGCGCTCACAGCAGAACCAGGGGTCAGGGCTTGGCGAAGCCGGCGGTCTCGAGCTCGGCGGCGCCGGCGTCGGACAGCACGTAGTCGACGAAAGCCTTGGCCAGATCGGCGTTCTTGCTCTCTTCGAGGGTGGCGATCGGGTAGGCGGTGCTGGCGTTGACGTCGGCCGGGATCTCCACCCCGGACACCTCCTCGCCGGCCGACTTCACGTCGGTGACGTAGACCAGGCCGGCGTCGGCCTCGCCCAGGGTGATCTTCGAGAGCGTGGACTTGACGTCGACCTCGTTGCTGACCGGGGTGACGTCGATGCCCGCGTTCTTGAACACCTCACGCGCGCTGACCCCGCACGGCACGTCCTCGGCGCAGAGCACCACCTTGACGTCCTTCTTGGCGAGGTCCTCGAGCGAGGTGATCTTGGCCGGGTTGTCGGCCGGGACCGCGATCTCCATCGTGTTGTTCGCGAAAGTCACCGGATCGGCGGCGCTCCCGCTCTCCACCACCTGGTCCATGTTCTTGGTGGAGGCGGAGGCGAACACGTCGGCCGGGGCGCCGGAGTTGATCTGCTCGGCCAGGCCGGAGCTCGGGCCGAAGCTGAGGGTGACCGTGGTACCCGGGTTCTCGGCCTCGAAGGCCTTGCCCAGGTTGCCGAACGACTCGGTCAGCGAGGCGGCCGCGAACACGGTGATCTCGCCGGACAAGCTGTCGCCGGAACCAGCCTCGGGGTCGTCGGCCGAACCCCCGCCGCAGGCGGCCAGGGCCAGCGCCGAGGCGGCGATGAGAGCGATCTTGCGCATGGATTCTTCTCTTTCGGCTAGTCGGCGTCCGGGACCTCGACCACGACGTTCGTGGACTTGATCGAGGCCACCGCCAGGACGCCCGGTTCCAGGCCGAGCTCGTCGGCGGCTTCCCGGCTCATCAGGGAGACCACCCGGTACGGGCCGGCCTGGATCTCGACCTGAGCCATCACCGTGTCCCGCACCACCCGGGTCACCAGACCGGTGAAGCGATTGCGGGCCGAGGAACGACCCAGGCCCTCCTGCTCGGCGGCCGCCGGGGTCTCGTGCGCCAGTTGCTCGGCGAACCGGGCCAGTTCGGTGCCCTCGACCGCCCGCCGGCCGGACTCGTCGGTGGTGGTGGGCAGGCGACCGGAATCGGCCCAGCGGCGGATGGTGTCGTCGCTGACGCCGAGCAGTTCGGCGGCCTGGCGGATCCGGAACAGGGTCACGGACGGGAGCATAACCGCAGAAGCGGCGCTGCTACCGGCTGGTGCTCCGCAGTTACGGTCCTGTGACCAGAAGGCGGAGCTCAGAGGCGGGAACTGGGCACCCGCACGGTGATCAACTGCAGCTCGTCGGCCAGCTCGTCGATCCGGGTGCGCTCCAGCGGGCCGGCCACGATCAGCGCGTGCAGGCCGTGCTTGTTGCCCAGCGCCCGTACCGCCTGCAGGGTCTCGTCCTCGTCACGCAGGCTGTCGGCCAGGTCGAAGGTCTCCAGCAGGGCGTACCCCTCGGCGCCGGCGCACAACGCGATCTCGATCCGGGCCCGGCGGCGTTGCTGGTCGGACGCGCCGGGGGCGGCCCGGAACAGGCCGACAGCAGGGGGATGGGGCATGTGACCAGAATCCGGGTAACGGCCCTGGGCGACGATGTTCCACCGGTGAACCCCCGATGCATCCTGCGAAGCTCGGCGGCAGCGGGTAATTTCGCAATGGTGCCGTCACTCCCAGCCCGCCTCCGCACTAGCGTCGCACCTTCCACCGCCGCCCTGGTGATCGTCACCGGGGTGGGCCCGATCGCCACCGACTCCTACGTCGCCGCGCTGCCGGCCCTGCAGACCTCGCTCGACACCACCGCGGCCGTGGCCCAGCTCACCCTGACCGCGTTCATCGTCGGGATGGCGGCCGGGCAGATCCTGTTCGGGCCGGTCAGCGACGGCCGGGGCCGGCGCGGGCTGCTGCTCGGCGGAGCGATCGTCTTCACCGTCACCTCGCTGCTGTGCGCGCTCTCGCCCTCGGGCCCGCTGCTCGTCGCCATGCGCCTGCTGCAGGGGCTGGCGGCGGGCGCCGGCATCGCCATCGGCCGCGCGGTGGTCGGCGACGCCTATCCACCGGCCGAGGCGGCCCGGCGGTACGGCACTCTGGCGGCCATCGTCTTCCTCGGCCCGGTGCTGGCCCCGGCGGCCGGCGGCGCGGTGCTGGCGGTGGGGGACTGGCGCACCATCTTCTTCGTGCTCACCGGCTTCGGTGTGCTCATGGTGCTCAGCGTGCTGCTCGGCATCCCCGAGACGTTGCCGGCCTCCGAGCGGCACGGCAGCGGCTTGGGGGCGACCGTCCGCCGGATGGGCGACCTGGGAAGCGACTGGTCGTTCATGCGCCACGTCGTGCTGCAGTGCGTGGTCACCGGCGGCTTCTTCACCTACATCGGGGGCTCGTCGTTCGTGCTGCAAGAGGTGTACGGCATCTCCGAGGGCACCTACGCCACGGTGTTCGCGGTCAACGCCTGCGCGATGGCGGCCGCCACGCTGGTCTTCCGCGCCCTGGTCGGGCGGGTCTCCTCACAACGGCTGCGCCTGCTCGGGATGAGCCTCTCGGCGGCGGCCGCGGCCGGGGTGCTGGGTTGCGCCCTGTACGAGCGGGTGGACGGGCAGGCCCCGCCGCTGGCGGTGATCTGGGTCCTGCTCACCGTGCTGGTCGGCGGGATGGGCTTCACCATTCCGGCGGCCACGGCGCTGGGGCAGGAAGCCGGTGACCGTTCCCGGGGCACCGCGGCCGCGCTGATGGGTGGGCTGGTGTTCTTCTGCGGGGCGGCGGTGACGCCGCTGACCGGGCTGATCGGCTACGGGACGCTGCTGCCGATGGCTGCGCTGATGAGCGGCTTCTTCGTGCTCGCGCTGCTGTTGCTCGCCGTTCTCGGCCGCCCAGGTGGACCGGACCGCGTCGGCCGCCCAGAAACGTCTCCAGTTGTGGGCTCTGATCGTCGGCGCACCCTGAACTAGTGGCGCCGGCGTCCCGTGCGCGGTCCGTGCCCGTGATCCACCCAGTCCACCCAGCGGTCCGAGCGGTGCAGTCCACCCCGGGAACGCCGGCGTGGCGCCACCCGGACCCGGAGAATGGCGGGGGACTGCTCGCTGGGGACCACCGAGACGATGTCGGGCAGCGCGCGGATCATCCGGCTGGCCGTGCCGTCCTTCCACTGACCGGCCCCGGAGTGCAGGTAGACCACCAGGACGTCCGGTTCGATCATGTCCTCACTGACGTCGAGCAGAACCAGCCCCCGCTGGAGCAGATCCCGCCGGAGCAGATCGGCCCGCATCTCCATCTCCGCACCCATCCCTACCCCTACCCCCTGCCGAAGCCCCCAAACAACGAAACCAGGGGATCTCGCGCCGGCCCGAGATTCCCTGGGAGGGCGAGACCAGCGATGGGTGATGGTCCCCAACCGCTGGCCTCGCCGATCTAGGGTGGCCAACCCCCGTTTGCTTGGCCACACCACCAGGGTCATACGGACGATGGCCGTAGTCATCCGTTCGATGAGGACAGCCTTAATGTCCTCATTGCACCTTTGTCGACGGGTGATGCTGGTCCACCTGATCGGAGAATCAGCACCAGGCAGATGCAGCGCAGCGGCTGCACCGGTGCGACGCAGCAGGGAGGCGCGAGACGCATGATCCGTTCGGTCGTGTTCGACGTAGGCGAGACGCTTCTGGACGACACGTCGGAGTGGGGCCGGTGGGCGGACTGGATCGGGGTGCCCCGGCACACCTTCTCCGCGGTGATGGGCGCCGTGGTGATGACCGGTCGCGACAACGGCGAGACGTTCCAGTACTTCCGGCCCGGGTTCGACATCCCCACGGAACGACAGCGCCGGGAAGACGCCGGTTGCGGTGAGCACATCAGCGAGAGCGACCTGTACCCGGACGTGCGCCCGGTCCTGCGGGCACTGCGGGAGGCCGGGTACTGGGTCGGGATCTCGGGCAATCAGTCGGCCCGCGCGGGTGATCTGCTGCGCGCGCTGGACCTGCCGGCCGACGCGGTGATGGTCTCCGGCGACCTGGGGCTGATCAAGCCGTCGGCCGCCTACTTCGACTGGCTGGCGGACTGGGCGCCGGGCGCGCGCGAGGAGATCCTCTACGTCGGCGACCACCGCGACTTCGACGTGCTGCCGGCCCGGGACCAGGGCTTTCACGCCGCCCTGGTGCGCCGGGGCCCGTGGGGGCACCTGTGGGCCGACGACGAGGAGGTCAAGCAGACGGCGGACTGGGTGGTCGAGTCGCTGCGGGAACTGCCGGCCCTGCTGGGGCCGCGGAAACCGGCCGGGCCGGAGCCAGTACCTCACGGGTGAAGCCCTCCACCGCCGCGGCCCGGACCGAGCTGGTCCCGGCCAAGGCGGTGAGGGTGCTGTGCACGTCCGGGTCCACGCGGACGTTCTGCGGGGCGATCCGCTGGGCCGAGCGGAGCGTCTCCAGGACGTCGTCGTGCCGGCCGATCGCGAACTGGGCCCGGGCCAGGTCGACGTAGAAGTGCGAGCGGCGCTCGGCCGGCAGCGTCGGCGGCGGGGCCCAGTTGTGGGCCGTGGCCAGGGCGATCTGCGGGGCGTCGAGCTCCACCGCGGTGGAGACCTCGTGGATCCGGACCGACTCCGGGCCGAACGCGGTTCCGGCCCAGATCCCCTCGCGCACCTGCGCGGCGGTGTCCTTGGCCTCGTCCAGGTGGTCCCAGGCCTGCTGGGTGAGCCCGGCCCGGGCGGCGGCGATGGCGGCGCGCATGTGCAGGGCGCCGTACTGCGCCAGCATCTCGTGCGGGCGCCCGTGCGGGCGGGCCTTGACCGCGTCGGCGGCCCGCTCCAGCATGATCCGCCCGGCCCGCGGCTCGCGGCCCAGGAAGAACGACTCGGCCCGGACGTAGGAGGTGGCGGCCACGCTGAACGGCTCGCCGGTCTGGGCGGCGGCCCAGCCCATGATGTGGATCAGCCGCCCGGACAGGTCGTGCAGGCCCAGCTTGGCGGCCACCGCGTCGGCGGCCCGCCAGGCCTGCACCAGCATCCGGGCCAGCTCCTGGCGCTGCTCGTCGGTGCGTTCCTCCAGCAGTGCGCGGGTGAGCTCGGGAATCAGGTCGGGCAGGGTCGAGAGCAGCTGCCGGTACTCGGAATTCAGGCGCTCGTCGATGAGATCGGCGGTGGCCAGCCGTAGTTCGGTCAGACCGCGCACCGGGCCGTCGTCGGGCAGGTCGTACAGGTCGGCCAGCCGGTGCAGGGCGCTGATCCCCGGGCCGTCCGCGGTGACCAGGCCGAGCCCGGAATCCAGCCGCCGGGGCCGGGCTTCGATCCGCCGCTCGGCCAGGTCGAACTCCAGGGCGGCGGTGGCCAGCCGGACCAGTTCCCCACCGGCCCCCAGAACCTCGTCGAGCCGGCGCGCGACGTCGGGCTGCGGGCGGCGCTCGGCCCGCTCCATCTTGGCGATCAGCGTGCCGCTGACGTGCACCTGGCGGCCGAGTTGGGACTGGGCGATCCCGGCCTGGGTGCGGTAGGCGCGCAGACGGGCGCCGAACCGGGCGAGCCGGGAGGCGTCGGGATCGAGGTCGCGCAACGGCTGTGGCATGGCTGGCCTCCCATCAAAGGTCCAGTCGCAGCGGGCCAGGCGGTCCGGCGAGGCATGCTGCTGTCATCACAATATGCAACCCTGTACAAAAGGGTAAGTCCGAATTCGGCCCTTTTGTCGAAACGGTCTGCGCGGGGGAGATTTCTCTGACCGTCCGTCCAGGGAAATTCCTACCGGGTTCCTCGTGAGTAGTCCGGCAAAGCCTTGATGAGCAGGCGTGTCGTCCGTACGGCCGAGTGCGGGCGGCGACTTGGTTGGCGGGGCCGCGGTGGGGCTCGAAGCTGTCCGTCACCGCGGTCCCGCCGGTCGATGGGGCACCCGGCGGAGGTGGCTGCCGAGCGGAGATCCTGCCAGTCGCAGTGCGTTACGAGACATCGTTGGTACGTCGCAGAAGGGGACAGCGCTGATGTCCTCTTGAGTCCTGGCCCGGGGTAAGGCAGTTCAGTGCAGTTCAGGCGCGTTCAGTGGCACTCAAGCCCGGTCAGGTGTTCCCGGTTGAAGCGAGCCGGTGTTCAGGTTGAGGCCGGCCGCGGCACCGGTAGGCCGCTGAGGCCGCGCATCAGCCACCGGGCGGGGGCGAACCGCAGGACCCGGGCGACGTTGGTCTGTCCCCGGCCCAGGCGCTGGAACTCGCGCCAGCCCAGGGGCGTCCGGGTCAGCAGGGCGTGCATGACCGACGGGTGTCGCTCGAAGGCGCGCAGGAACACCCGCCCCGCGTCCATCTCCGGTCCCAGTTCCTGCGAGATCCGCATGGTGTAGTCGCGCACCACCCGGCTGAGACCGCCCATGCTGGGCGGCATCCCGTTCGGGCCGGCCGCCTTGGCGGCGCACTCGCCGGCGATCCGGCCGGAGCGCAGGGCATAGGAAATGCCTTCTCGCGTCCAGGGTTCCAGCAGGCCGGCGGCGTCCCCGGCGACCAGTACGCGGCCCTGCCCGAGCGGTGAGTCGGGGGTGCGGCAGCGGGTCAGGTGACCGGACTCGTGGGTCACCTCGGCATCGCCGAGCCCCTGCTGCTCCACGAAAGTCTTCAGATAGGAACGGGCTTCGTCGGCGGTGCCGCGCCGGGAGATCACGCCCACGGTGATGCTCGCGCCCTTGGGGAAGACCCAGCCGTACGAACCCGGAATCGGGCCCCAGTCCATGTGCACCCGTCCCGCCCAGGTGCGCCGCTGCTCCTCGGAGGCCTTGAGCTCGTACTCCAGGCCGAGGTCGACCTGCTCCAGCGACACCCCCACGTGCCGCGCGATCCGGCTGGCACTGCCGTCGGCGCCGACCACGTAGCGCGCCCGGATCGGTCCGTCCGAGCTGGACAGCAGCGCACCGTAGGCGTCCTCGGTCACCGCCGTCACGGTCACCCCGGAGCGGATCTCGACCCCCAGCGAGGCGGCGTGATCCAGCAGGGCGGCGTCGAACTCGCTGCGCTCGACCAGGCTCAGCATCCGCGACCGGGCGGCCCGGGCCGCCGGTTTCTGGCCCTGGGCGGTGAACGAGGCCTTGACGATCTCCTGCCGCACCGGCACGTCCAGATCGGCGAGCTCGGCCAGGCTGCCCCCGATCAGACCCCCGCCGCAGGTCTTGTAACGCGGGAAGCGGGCGCGGTCCACGATCAGCGTGCGCGCCCCCAGCCGGGCCGCCGCGGCCGCCGCACTGCTGCCGGCCGGGCCCGCGCCCACCACGACAACGTCGTATCCGGTCCTGTCGTCCTGCCCGGATCCACCCGCATGCATTGCCGCATGGTAGCCAGCTCCGCTGAACGCCCGATGGTCAGGAAGTCCTAACCCGCACTCAGGGCTGGAACCGGTAGCCCATCCCCGGCTCGGTGATCAGGTGTGCGGGCCGGGTCGGGTCGGTCTCCAGCTTGCGCCGCAGCTGGGCCATGTACTGCCGGACGTTCTGGGTCTCGGCCCGGTAGGTCGGGCCCCAGACCTGTTCCAGCAGGTAACGCTGGCTGAGCAGCTTGCCCGGCTCGGCCACCACGGCGGCCAGCAGCTGCCACTCGGTCTTGGTCAGGTGCACCTCGTCGGGGGTGATCGCGCGGTTGGCCAGATCGATCCGGAACCGGCCGATCAGCACGTCGGCCGGGGCGTCGGCGCTGCCCTGGCGCCGGGCCACCACCCGGATCCGGGCCAGCAGCTCGTCCACGCTGAACGGCTTGGTCACGTAGTCGTCGGCGCCGGCGTCCAGCGCGTGCACCTTGTCGTGGCTGTCGGACCGGCCGGACAGCACGATCACCGGAACCTTGGTCCAGGTCCGTAGTCGCCGGATCACCTCCACTCCGTCCAGGTCGGGCAGGCCGAGGTCGAGCACCACGATGTCCGGGTGGTCCTGCCGGGCGGCCTCCAGCGCGGCCTGCCCGCCGCCGGCCGTCACCACCTCGTACTGCCGGGCCAGCAGGTTGATCCGCAGCACCCGGATCATCTGCGGCTCGTCGTCCACCACCAGGATCTTGGTCATGCCAGCTCCACCTGCACCAGGCTCATGATCATGGTCAGCCCGCCGCCGGGCGTGGTGTCGGGGGTGAGGCTGCCGCCCATCGCCTCGGTCAGCCCTCGGGACAACGCCAGCCCGAGACCGACGCCGGTGCCGTTGTCCCGGTCGCCGAAGCGCTGGAACGGCAGGAACACGTCGTCCCACATCTCGGCCGGGATCCCCGGCCCACGGTCGATCACCCTGGTCTCCACCTTCCCGGCGTGGGCGCTCACCACGATCATCGGCGGGCGGCCGGGCGGGGAGTAGCGCAGGGCGTTGCGCAGCAGGTTCACCAGCACCCGCTCGATCAGCACCGGGTCGCCGGTCACCTCCAGGAACTCCTCCGGCAGGTGCACCTCGATCTCACGGCCGGGCGGGCCGATCTCGTCCAGGGCCATCGCCACCGTCTCGGCGATGCTGGTCGGCTGCGGGTGCATGGCCAGCGCGCCGGCCTGCAGCCGGCTCATGTCCAGCAGGTTGTCGACCAGCCGGGTCAGCCGGTCCAGCGACTCCTCCACGCTGGCGAGCAGTTCGGCCTGGTCGTCGGCGCTGAACTCGACCCCGGGCGCGCGCAGCCCGCCGATCGCCGCCTTGGCCGAGGCGAGCGGGGTGCGCAGGTCGTGACTGACGGCCGAGAGCAGGGCGGTGCGCATCCGGTCGACCTCGGCCAGCGGCCCGGCCGCCGCGGCCTGTTCGCTGAGCTGCTGCTGGCGCATCGCCACCACCGCCTGGTTGGCGAACGCCTGCACCACCCGCCGGTCCTCGGCCGCCAGCGGGTGCCCGCACAGCACCAGCGAGACCTGCTCGTCGACCAGCACCTCGGCGTCCCCCTCACCGGGGGTGCTCAGCGACTTCCCGACCGAGGCCACCACTTCCCAGGCCTCGGCGTCGTGCTGAATGTCCGGGCTGGGCGCGGCGTCCGGGCGCCGGTGCAGCAGCGTGGCGCCGTTGAAGCCGAAGGTCTCGAGCAGCTGGTCCAGCAGGGCGGGCAGCGGCTCGGCCCCGCGCAGCACGTTGCCGGCCAGGGTGGAGAGCGTCTCGGCCTCGGCCTGGGCGCTGGCCGCCTCCCGGGTGCGCCGGGCCGCGCGGTCGACGGTGGCGCTCACCGCGATCGCCACCACCAGGAACACCGCCAGGGCGAGCACGTTCTCCCCGGACGCGATCGCCACCCCGTGAAAGGGCGGGGTGAAGAAGAAGTTCAGCATGAAGGTGCCCAGCAGAACCGCGACCAGGGCCGGCCAGAGCCCGCCGACCAGCGCCACCAGCACCACCGCGG
The DNA here is from genome assembly GCF_021129305.1 of Kineosporia babensis. Lineage (GTDB taxonomy): Bacteria > Actinomycetota > Actinomycetes > Actinomycetales > Kineosporiaceae > Kineosporia > Kineosporia babensis. Next base: position 169,959 of record NZ_JAJOMB010000002.1, read on the forward strand.
CCAGGTAGAGCAGCACGTCGCTGTCCAGCGAGACCTGCTCGCGCAACCGGATCAGCAGCCCGGTGAGCGCGCCCAGGCCGAGGGTGGCCAGCAGGAAACCGGCGAGCCGCCGATTGCGGCTCAGCGCGCTGGCCCGGTGCGGCAGCGCCCGGCCCTTGCGTACCTGGCCGTGGGTGACCAGGTGGACGTCCATGCTGCCGGCGCCGTTGGTGGTGGTCACGCCGACGCCGGGGGAGAACAGCGACTGCAGTCGGCCGCGGCGGGAGACCCCGAGGACGAGTTCGGTGGCGTTGACGCCGCGGGCGAAGGCGAGCAGGGCCTTGGGGATGTCGTTGCCGACGACCTGGTGGTAGGTGCCACCCAGGTCCTCGATCAGGGTGCGCTGAGCCACCAGGTGGGCATGGCTGCCACCACTGAGGCCGTCGTTGCGGGCCACGTGCACGGCCAGGAGTTCGGCCCCGCGGGAACGGGCGGCCCGGCGGATCAGCGTCTCGCCTTCGGGCCCGCCGGTGAGGGCCACCACCACGCGCTTGCGGGCTTCCCAGGTGTCGGAGATGTTGTGCGAGGAGCGGTAGTCCTCGAGTTCGTCGTCGACCTTGTCGGCCAGCCAGAGCAGGGCCAGCTCGCGCAGCGCGGTCAGGTTCCCGACCCGGAAATAGTTGCCGAGAGCCGCGTCGATCTTCTCCGGCCGGTAGATGTTGCCGTGCGCCATCCGCCGCCGGATCGCCTCCGGCGCCATGTCCACCAACTCGATCGCCTCGGCCCGGCGCACCACCTCGTCCGGCACTGTCTCCCGCTGCGGCACTCCGGTGATCTGCCGCACGATGTCGTTGATCGACTCCAGATGCTGCACGTTCACCGTGGTCAGCACCGTCATCCCGGCGTCCAGCAGTTCCTCGATGTCCTGCCAGCGCTTCGCGTTGCGGGAGGTCGGGACATTGCTGTGGGCCAGCTCGTCGACCAGCACCACCTCCGCGCCCCGGGCCAGCACCGCATCCACATCCATCTCCGTGAACGTGGCACCCCGATAGTGAACGGTCCGCCGCGGGAGCACCTCGAGATCACCGATCATCGCCTCGGTCTGCTCCCGGCCATGAGTCTCCACGTACCCGACCACCACGTCGGTCCCCCGCTCACGGCGCCGATGCCCCTCCTCGAGCATCTTGTACGTCTTGCCCACCCCGGGGGCGGCACCCAGGTGCACCCGCAGCTGACCAGCCATCGCGCTCAGCCTCGCCCCTCGACCAATGTCTCCACCCCAGCAGTGTTCCGGGCCCGGAACAGCACACCTCTGCTCGAAGAGGAAGGGCAGATGCGTTGACAGTTTCTTGATAAGTCTTGCAAAGATCCCGACAGCTTCTTGACGCGATCCGTGGCCCCGCACTGACCTGGGGTGATTCGCCTCACAGCAGGTCACCAGGGGTATTCACGCTCCGTCCCCACCTGCCTCAAACGTCCGCCTAGGTAACCGTCAGTTACGCGCGGTGACGGATATGGCAACGGCAATGCAATGACCCTGGGGAATCCGTCAAACCCGACTTAACCTGATTCGGGATTTCGGGAACCGGCTCGGCCCACAAGGCGGAGGGGTTCGTACGGAAATGGAGTGTCGTGTGATCGCGGTCGAGCGTTGGACAGGGCGGGAGACCCGGGCTCTGCGCCGGGCCCTGCGGATGACGGTCATCGGGTTCGCCGACCACCTGGGGGTCGCGGTCCGGACGGTGAGCAACTGGGAGGCGCGCGGGGCCGACATCGAGCCGCTGCCGGAGATGCAGGCGGCTCTGGACACCGCGCTGAGCCGGGCCAGCCGGGAGTCGGTGCACCGGTTCCAGGCCTTCCTCGGCACCGGTGAACAGGCCGAGTTCGACCCGGCGCCGCTGCCGGAGGGCCGACGTGGCTCGGTCCGGCCCTCGCTGCCGGTCAGTGCGCAGGTGATCGACGAGCTCACCACGCTGCGGGCCTCACTGGTCCGCTCCGATTCCATGCTGGGCCCGGGCCGCCTGATCGCGACGGTGGGGGAACAGGTCTCGAACGTCCAGGACATGCTGGGGTCCGCTCGGGGGGATCTCAGGCGTCGGGTGTTCGACCTGGCCACCCTCTACGCGGAGTTCCAGGGCTGGTTGTTCGAGGATGCCGGCCAGTCGGTCCGCAGCGGAGCGTGGACGGGGCGCTCGGTGGAATGGGCCCAGGCCAGCGAGAACACCGACCTGGCGGCGTACACGCTGATGCGCCGGGCCCAGCAGGCGGCCGCCGGGCAGGAGTCCTCCCTGGCCATCGGGCTGGGCGAGGCGGCCGAGCGGAGGGCCGGCTCGGCGCCGCGGATCCGCGCGGCGGCGGCTCAGCAGCGGGCCGCCGGGCTGGCCATCGAAGGCGACGAGACCGGCGCCCTGCAGGCCATGGACCAGGCACTAGACCTGGTGCAGGAGGATCCCGGAGCGGCCCCGGCCGACCAGTGGTCGCTGGCCGAGTGGTGCACCGAGGGCTACGTCGCCGCGCAGCGGGCGAACGTGCTGATCACCCTGGGCCGGGCCCAGGAGGCGGTGGACTCCTACGAGCGGGCCCTGACCGAGTGGCCGCAGGAGTACCGGCGCGAGCGCGGCCTGCACATGGCCCGCAAGTCCAAGGCGCTGGCCATGCTGCGCCGGATCGACGAGGCGGTGGACGTGGGTTCCTCGGCGCTGGAGATCGCGGTGGACACCGGATCGCGGCGTACGCTGGACGAGCTGCAGGCGATGACCGACGTGGCGGCCGACCAGGACATCGCCGACCGGCGGGTGATCGAGTTCGGCGAATCGCTGGTCGGGGCCGTGCAGGCGGGTTCGCAGTGACGCTGACGCTGGGCCGTACCATCGAGGATCTGGTCGGCCGGGACGAGTGGGCGGCGGTGAACGAGCTCGGCCGGCCGTTCGTGGTGTACAAGTTCGCCGCCACGCTGGACGGCCGGATCGCGGCCGCGGACGGCACCAGCCAATGGATCACCAGTGCGGCCAGCCGGGCCGAGGTGCATCTGCTGCGGGCCGGTTGCGACGCCACCGTGGTGGGTTCGGGCACCCAGCAGGCGGACGACCCGAACCTCGCGGTCCGGGGGAACGACGACCCCCGGCTGGACCTGTCCGCGGTGCAGACCAAAGGGCAGCCCTACCGGGTCGTGGTCGACACCAATGCCCGCACACCCGCGTCCGCCAAGGTGCTCGACAACTCGGCGCCGACGATCATCGCGGTGGCGCCCGACGCGTCCGCCGGTCATCTCTCCGGGGTGGAAGTGATCCGGATCCCGCGCGCTCCGCAGGGGCTTTCGGTTCCGGACCTACTGGATGTGCTCTACCGCAAGGGCATCCGGGCGGTCTTCCTGGAAGGCGGCCCCACGCTGGCCGGTTCGTTCATCGCCGACCGGCTGGTCGACCGGGTGATCAACTACGTGGCCCCGGCGCTGCTCGGCTCCGGCAAGAGCGGTCTGCTGAACGCCGGGATCGGCACGATGTCCGACATCCTGCGCCTGGAACTGCTCGACATCGCCCGCTCCGGGCCGGATCTGCGCCTGGTCGCCCGGCCCGCGCAGACCTACTGAGCCGGATCAGGCCGCGGCACAGGCCTGGTCGCGGGTACTCGCGGCCAGCGCCTGCCCGCTCTCGCCGAGCACGTCCACCGCGGTGACGGCCTGGTCGGCGTAGGCCAGTTCGGCGGCGGACGCGCAGACCAGCAGGGCCAGATCCACCTGCTGCCCGGTCAGCGCAGTGCTCACCGCGATGCTGTGGCAGTCGCCGACCACCTCGACCTGGGTGACCCGCGGATCGCTGAGTTCGTGCGCCAGGTCGGTGCCGGTCGCGCACTCGGCGGGCAACTCCTGGCCGGTGCTCGGCATCGGGCTCGGGACGGCCTGGTCGGGCTTCGGTTCCGAGGAACTGCTGCAGGCGGCCAGCGTCACCGCGGCGCCGGCGACGAACCAGCCCCTGATCAGGATCCCCGAGAACTTCATGAGCGGGAGCGTAGTACCTGCCGAGGGATAATCAGCGCATTCTGCCGCTCGTCCCGGGCCAGTCGGCTGAGCAGGCTGCCGAGGCCACCGTCGGCGCGCGGCGCAGTGCGGCCGCTGGTGTTCACGACCACCTCCGGTGCGCTGGCGACCGGCCAGCCCTTCGTCCGCAGGGCGGCCAGCAGCGCCGAGTCCTCACCCGGAACCTGTTCCGGCCAGCCGCCCACGTCCAGATACGCGTCGGCACGCACGGCCAGATTGGCGGCGTAGACGTGGTCGTGCCCGTCGCTGCGCAGGCCGGCGTGAACGATCTTCTGGTAGGCGTGGTTGCTTTCCCAGCCGTTCACCCGAACCATTCCGGCGACCGCGGCGCTGCCGGATCCGAAATACGGCCGGTAGCCTTCGATCCAGTCGGGCGGCACCCGGCTGTCCGCATCGGTGGACAGCAGCAGAGTTTCCTCGAACGGGATGCCATAAGCGGCGAGCAGGTAGAGCCCGGCCATCGCCCCGGCCGAGCGCGCGGTGGCCACGTTCCCGTCGTTCAGCCGGAGCACCATGCCCTCGGTGAGGCCCCGGGTTCTCGAGAGAATCTGCCGGGCAACGTTTTCGGTGGAATCGCTGCAGTGGTGGGCGACCAGGACGACGGCTACCGGCCGACGGGTGGCGGCGGTGGCGGCGAGGACCGAATCCAGGCAGTCGCCGACCAGGCCGGCCTCGTCCTTGGCCGGGATCACGATCGTGAAAGCTTGTGGTTTCATGGTTTTCTGAAGACGTCGAGGACGAATTCCTCGTCCTGGTGGGTGATCAGATGCTGCCAGCCGGTCCGGGAGCGCAACTGCCGATGAGTCTCGTCCCCGGACAGATAGGTGTCCTCGGCCGACCGCCGCCAGTGCACGACGACCAGGTCGCCCTGGCTCTCGAGGGCGTCCCAGGCCTTGTGCAGAGTCTGATCGCGATCGGAATCGTCGAGATAGTAGAGTATTTCGGAAAGGACGACGAGGTCGGCGCCGGTGGGTGCGGGAGAGTCGGGCAGCTTTTGGACGCTCCACGCGACATTGGCGGGAACGTCACCGGAGCGGGCCTGGGCCACCGCGGTGGGGCTGAGGTCGGAGGAGATCACTTCTTCGGCCCGGGTGGCCAGCAGCCGCGTGAGAACCCCGATCGAGCAGGCCGGTTCCCAGACCCGGCGGTACCGGCGGCGGGGCAGGCAGGCTGCGGTGACGGCGTACTTGCGCTGCTCGTACCACGAGTCGCGATAGTTCCAGGGGTCGATGTCCGTCTGATAGCGCTGCTCGAAATCGGTAGTCACCGGTGGTTCTTTCGGCAAGGGCCCATTCCTTGTCGTGATGCGGGACTCTTCAGGGGTGGAGCGGGCGGAAGAACGGTTCCAGGCCGTCGGCGAACAACTCGAGCACGTGGTCGGGCAGAACCGGGCCGAAACGCGGGAAGGGCGAGTGGAGCTGGCTGACGTGTGCCTCGACCGCCCGGCGTTTGGCCTGCCGTTCGGCGGCCGACAGGCAGACCACGGTGAGGTCGGCGGCCAGCACCCGGGGATCGTCGGGCCGGATGGAGTGGCGCATCCAGATCGGGTACTGCCACAGCTCCACCCCGGCTCGCACGGTGGCCAGGCGGGCGGCCCGGCCCACGGCCTGATGGTCGGGATGCGGATCGTCCGGCCAGGGAGCCAGGACCAGGCCGTCGGCGGGCAGGAGAGCGGCGATGCGCTCGGTCACCTCGTCCTCGTGCTGGGTGGCCTCGCCGTCGGCGATGTCGAAGAACACCGGCTGGGCGCCGTTTCGGCACAGATGCCGGATGGCGTCCCAGGTTTCGCGTCGTCGGGTGCGGATCAGGTCGCGGCGCTGGGCGGTGGTGGCCCCGGGGTAGCCGGCTGAGCCGTCGGTCACGATCACCACCGTCGGGGTGCAGCCGGCCGTGGTCAGGCGGTGCAGAACTCCACCGGCGCCGAGGGATTCGTCATCCGGATGAGGAGCGATCACGGTGACCGGGCAGCCCGCGGTGATCGGCAGCAGGCGGGGTGCGGGGGCGGCTTCCAGAGTGGGGCGCCACAGACTCGGCGGCAGGCCTTGGGCGGTGACTTCGACCGGGGCGGGGAGCTGATCGGTCACCGGAAGGACCGCCCGAGCAGCGTGCCGTGTTCCAGCAGGTGCGTGCCGAGCAGCTCGTAGTCCGCCTCCGCGTGGTGCTGGCGCACGTAGATCTCCAGATCGGCCAGCCGGTGGGCGATCTCGCCGTTGCGGCACAGACCGTTGGGGCCGGTGACCCGGGGCGCGCGGGCGAGCACCTCGTTCACCGCCTGCTCCACCGCGGTGCGGGCGGCGGTCATGTCCGTCGCAGTTGGGTCTTCGTCGGTCTCGCGGGCTTGGCCGGCCTCGTGGCCGAGCTGGGTGAGCAGCGCGTCGGCGGCGGCGATCGCGGTAGCCATCGCGCCGAGGTGGGCGCGCTGGTGTGCGCTCGCGCGTTCCGGATGAGTGGTGGCCAGAACCGCATTGAGGACGCCGTGGGCGCCTCCCAGCCAGACCGCGGCAACGCCGGCCCCACCGAGCGCGAAACCCGGACGATCAAGGTAGAAACCGGGCTCGCCGACGGCGGCCGCGGCGGGCACCTTGAGATCACGCACCTCGATGTCCACGCTGCGGCTGGCGTCCATCCCGAGGGCCGGCCAGGTGTCGTCGAGCCGGGTGAGCGCCGGGTCCTGCACATCGATGTCGACCAGCAGCTTGCCCTGGTCGGTGGCGACCACGGTGAGGGCACGGTCGAGGAACCAGGCGCCGGAGCAGAACCGCATCGTGCCCTCGACCCGCCAGCCCTGCTCGTCGGCGGTGGCCCTCAGCCCGGTGCCCCCGGAAGCGGAGGCCCAGACTCCGTAGATCGCCTCGGCCACCGGTTCCCGCCCGGCCTCCCGCAGGATCCGGACCGCGTCGATGTGCCCTTCGGTCAGCCGGGCCACACACAGGTCGGCCCGGCCCAGAGCGGCCAGCGTCTGCCACAGCCGGGGCACCGGCGCGTTCGCGTCTACGCCACGGGCCTGCTCACGAACTGCTTCGGCCACTCGTTCGGCGGCGTCCGGGGCCGTCCGGTCCACGTGGGGGCGGCCGGCCGGGGCGAGCAGCGTTCTCGGCGTTCTCGGCCCGGAGCCGGGACCGGCAGGGGTCTGCTCCGGGGGTGTCGTCAGGGTCGGATCTGTCAGCACTCCCACGCGATGAATCCTGACGCGGGAGCGGCGATCCGGCCCGTCCAGATGCCCCGCTCACCGATCGCGGGCGCCCGGACGGGCCGGCGGCCCTCAGATCACGTTGTCGAGCCGCTGCACCACGAAGTCCGGCACGGCGTAGGTCAGGCCGCCGATGACGATGTAGATGCCGTCGGCCTCGCTGGTCCACACCACGTCGTCGACCGGCAGCGGGGTACCCGGGCGCAGCAGCCAGTCGCGGAAGTCACCGCGGTCGATCACGGCGCGCTTGCGGGTGCCGTAGGTGATCGTCAGCTCGGACAGGTCGACGTCCACCACCACGGTGCCCACCCGCCAGCCGCGGCCGTTCTTGGCATCGAAGGTGAGGCGCCCCGTCCAGGCCTCGAGGTTGATCGTCACCGCGCTCTCGCGGATCGGGCTGTAACTGGTCGAGACACCCCCGACGGCGCCTGCACTCCTGCTCACCTGGCTCATGACCGGACCTCCATGACCTGCTGATCGGTATTGCTCACTGCTGTTCGTCACTCCTGCCATCAATCGGTGCCATCTGAGATGGCGAAGAGTCACTGGGTGCGCTATCGGTGAAAGAGCGCCTTCCGTTACGCCCCGTCGGAAACTGGGCCGAACGGGCGGGGTGCTCTTCATCCGGTGGTAGGGAATTCCACTCACGGTTTCCGGAAGCTGCCTGAGAGTCATCGCAGGATTCACCCAGAACGGTGATCGGTCACCCGGTATGGAAGCTGCTCCCGGGGTGCACCGGCGTTGCCGTGAGGCCCCTGGGGTTGCACTTCCGGATGGCAATGTTTCGTCCCGGCCGCCGAAGCGGCGAGGCCCCCGTGGACTCGCCGCTTTCGGGCCGAACGGGCGCCGGGACGGGTGGAGGGTGTCGGCGGGTGACTGTCACCCGTCCCGGCGCTGTTGGAAGAGCATTGCGCCCGGGCCGTCGCGGCGTACAGCCGTCGTGTGGAACGGCTCTCCTCCTCGCGCTGCCTACCGCCGGTGACTCGCCCGGCTAGGCGGCTCGGCAAGGCAGGGTGAATCTATCGGATATAGAGGACAAACCGGATGTATTCATCGACTGCCTAGTCGGACTAGTCGGCTTGGCTACATTCTTTTTCAGTCGTTAGCCAATCCGTGACGGATCCCCTACCGTCGGTCAAGACGGGGAAAACGGGGAAACAGGAGTCGAGCGATGAACGTGGAGCCAAGAAGTCCACTGCCCGCCGGCGAGGTCTGGGAACGCCTCGACATGCGTCGTGCGCTCGCGGCCCGGGACCTCGGCACGGTGTTCCGGTTGCTGCAGAAGCACGGCACGTCGCAGCGCACCATCGCGGCCCTCACCGGGATGTCCTCGTCCGAGGTGTACGAGGTGCTGCGGGGCCGCCGGGTGATGGCGTACGAGGTGCTCTGCCGGGTGGCCGACGGCTTCGGCGTCCCCCGCGGATACCTCGGCCTCGCCTACGACAACGACACCGCCTCCTGGCTGGACCAGAACCTGGTGCCGGCCCAGACCCGCACCGACCACGAGGACGACGCCCGGGGACACGCGCTGCTGGCCTACGCGGCGGAAGTGACCGTGGGGACGGCCGGTGAGCTGTCCTCGGAATGGTCCACCGTCCCGTCCGCCGCCACCCCCTTGCCCGGGCAGGTCGGCCCGGAAGACGTCGAGCAGGCCGAGGCGGTCACTGCGCAGCTGCGCCACCTCGACTACCGCTTCGGCGGCGGGGCCTGCCGCGACGCGGTCTCGGCGCACGCCCGCTGGGTGGACAAGCTCTGTGATCTGCCCAGCCGCCCGGCCACCGGGACCCGACTGCGGGTGGCGGCCGCCGACGTCCACAATCTGGCCGGCTGGACCGCGTTCGACGTGGGCCTCTACAACGTGGCCGGGCGCCACCTCGCGCTCGCTCTGGACTTCGCCCGGCAGGCCAAGGTGCCGTCGCTGACGGCCAACGTGCTCTACCGGGCCGGGCGGGTCTACCTGCACCGCAAGCGGGTCAGCGAGGCACTGCGGTTCTTCCAGCTGGGTCAGCTGGCCGCGCAGGACTCCGGCTCGCGCCGCACGGTGGCGATGCTGTGCGCCAACATCGCCTGGACGTACGCCGAGATGGGCGACGAGGCCCAGGCGATCACCCACCTGAACCGGGCCGCCGACGAGTTCTCCCGGGCCGAGGACGCCGACAGCGAGCCGTGGGTGCAGTTCTTCCACGAGCTGGACGTGATGGCGCTGGAGGGGATGACCCGGCTGGCCATGGCCCGGACCAACGAGGTCTACGCCACCCCGGCCCGGCAGGCACTGGAGCGCAGCGTGGCCGAGCGCACCGACAAGATGGCCCGCAGCCTGGCCTTCGAGCAGGGGGCCCTGGCCACGGCCTGTCTGCTCACCCACGACAGCCAGGCCGCGCTGGAGTTCGGCGAGCTGGCCCTGGACCAGGCCCACCGGTTGCGTTCGCGCCGGGTGACCGACCGGCTGGCTCCGCTGCAGGAGCTGGCCCTGGACTGCCCGGACCGGGGAGCGCGCGGCGACGAGGTGCGCGACCTGGGCCGGCGGATAGAGCAGGTACTGCTGCCGTGAGTCAGGCCGAGTCCAGTCCCGGGCTCGATCGTCCGGCGCTGGATCCGGCTGAGATCACCAGTACGGTGACCGCGGCCTGCCGGATCCTCGGTCTGGACCCCCGGGACCACACAGTTCTGAAGTTCACCAACAATGCGGTGCTGAGGCTGCCGCACGCCGGGGTGGTGGTGCGGATCGCCGGTTCGGCGGCGGTCGGTGACCGGGCCCGGCGGGTGGTGCACGTCGCCCGGTTGCTCGAGCAGCACGGGGTACCCGCGGTGCGACTGGCTCAGCCGGCCGACCAGCCGATGCTGGTGCGCGGGCACGAGGTCACGCTCTGGCACGACGTGCAGCCGGTGCGCGATCCGGTGCCCGAGGACCTGGCCGAGCTGCTCAAGGCGGTGCACGCGGTGCCGATCGAGGCGCCGGCCGCTCCGGTGGTTCCGGCCCGGCGGGGGCGCAGCCGGCGTCGTCCCTCGGTGCCGGGGCAGAACACCGGGCCGTTGCCGGTGCAGTCCTCCTCCGCGGCCGACGGTGAGCTGGTGCGCTGGGGGCCGGTGGCCGGGATCCGCCGGCGGATCGCCTCGGCCGGTCTGGTGCCCCGCGAGGACCTGGCGTTCCTGCAGGCCGAGACCGATGCGGTGGCCGAGGAGCTGGCCGCGCTGAGCGAGCTGGAGCCGTTGCTGCCGGCCGGGCTGATCCATGGGGACTCGTTCCTGGGCAACGTGATCGTCGGTGAGAACGGGCCGGTGCTGTGCGATTTCGACTCCACCTGCTGGGGGCCGCGGGAGTGGGACCTGACCCCGATCGCGGTCGGGGCGCTGCGCTTCGACTACGGCGGCGACCTGGCCGCCCGGTTCGCCGCCGGGTACGGGTACGACGTGCTGTCGTGGCCGGGTTTCCCGACCCTGCGCCGGCTGCGGGAGCTGCAGCTGGTCACCAGCGTGCTGCCGGTGCTGGCGGCCAATCCCGGGTTGCAGCCGCAGTGGCGCTTCCGGGTGGACAGCCTGCGGCGCGGTGACCCGGAGGCCCGCTGGAGCACCTACGGCCAGGTCGCGGTCTGATCCCCAAGACTGTCGGAGGGCGTTGATAACGTCCGCTGTGTGACTGGGAACCAGACGGCGGGCAGTGCGCCCCGGCAGGTCGATCCGCCGGAGCACCGGTATGCCGCCGAGCTGCAGTTCCTGGCCGCTTATGACGACGGCGCCCGGCCTCCGGGGTGGTTGCTCACCCCGCGGGCCGTGGTGACCTTCGTGGTCGGCAGCGACGAGCGCCCATTGGTGTTGCCTGCGGGCACTGCGGCGCCCGAGGGAGTGCCGCCGCAGCTGGCGATCTCGGAAAAGTTCGTCGGGGAGCGGGCTCTGGTCGAGCGCTGCGTGGTCACGCTGGCCGGCGAGCGCGGCCTGCTGCTGGTCGGGGAACCGGGTACGGCCAAATCCATGCTGTCCGAGCTGCTCTCGGCCGCGGTGTGCGGTACCAGCGCTCTGGTGGTGCAGGGCACCGCCGGTACCACCGAGGATCAGCTGCGCTACGGCTGGAACTATGCGGCGCTGCTGGCCCAGGGTCCTACCCGTGGCGCGCTGGTTCCTTCACCGGTGATGAGCGCGATGTCGGCCGGTGCGGTGGCGCGGGTCGAGGAGGTCACCCGCTGCCTGCCCGAGGTGCAGGACTCGCTCGTGAGTATCCTGTCCGACCGGCGGATCGCGGTTCCGGAGCTCTCCGGTGAGGACTCGGCGGTGCCCGCTGCCCCCGGCTTCTGCCTGATCGCCACCGCCAACCTGCGCGACCGCGGGGTTTCCGAGATGTCGGCCGCGTTGAAGCGGCGGTTCAACTTCGAGCAGGTACACCCGATCGCCGACATCGAGCTGGAGACCGCATTGGTACGGCGCCAGGCCGCGGCGGTGCTGGAGCGGGTCCATGCGCCCTTCGCCGTGGACGATGCGGTGCTCGAGGTCCTGGTCACCGCCTTCCGCGACCTGCGCACCGGGAGCACGGCCGAGGGCTGGGAGGTGGAGCGCCCGTCCACGGTGATGAGCACGGCCGAGGCCGTTTCGGTGGCCGCGGCGCTGGGCCTGGCCTCGGCGTACTTCCCGGCCGGGCACGATGCGCTGGCTCTGTTGCCGGGGCACTTGCTCGGGGTGGTGCGTAAGGACGACCCGGCCGACGCTGCGCGCCTGCTGGGCTATTGGGACGGTGCGGTGCGGCGTCGGGCCGAGCAGGGTGGCCAGTTGTGGCGCCAGGCCTGGGAACTGCGCGAGCAGCTGGAACTCTGAGGGTGCCATGTCTCGTTCCTGGCCGGAGCCGCAGGCCGCGGTTGCCGAGTTGGTTTCTGCTCAGCCCTTTCTGATCGGAGTGCGGCATCATTCGCCTGCCCTGGCGGCCGTGATTCCGGCGCTGCTCGATGCCCTGCAACCAGACGCGCTGCTGATCGAGTTGCCGCCCCAGTTCGCCGATTGGCTGCCTTGGCTGGGGCATCCGCGCACGGTTGCCCCGGTGGCGCTGGCCGGGTCGGGGGAGCCGTTGCCGTTCTACCCGTTTGCGGACTTCTCGCCGGAACTGGTGGCCATCCGCTGGGCGGTCCAGCGCGGTGTGGAGATTGTGCCGTGTGACCTTCCTTTGGGCGATGCGGGATGGGCCGAGCGTGGCCCGAGGAGGCGGAAGAGCTTTGGCTCTCCTTTCTCCCAGGCGCTACGGAAAGCTCAGACCGGCCGGGACGGTGACGACCTGTGGGATCGGGTGGTCGAGGCGCCGGCTGCGGGCTGCACTCCGGAGCAGGTGCGGCGGGCGGCACTGGCGGTGGGTTGGGCGATGCGGGCCGATGAGGCTGCCGACGGCCGGGTTGCCGGGGTGGACCTGCGGCGGGAAGCGCAGATGCGGGCGGTCGTCCAGGATTATCGGCAGCAGCATCATGAGGCACGGATCGTATTGCTGGTCGGTGCATTTCATGCTCCGGCGTTGATTGATTCTGCAACGGTGGACCCGGCTCGGGAATACAGGGTCGCGGCGCTGGACGAGCCGCGGCCGGTCCTTCAGGTGGTCACCAGCCTGGTTCCTTATGCAGATCCGTTGCTGGACAGTCGTTCTGGCTATCCGGCGGGCATTCGAGACCCACGGTGGCAGGCGGAGACGGTTAAGGCGGGCGGTGATCCGGTCAAGCTTTCGGCTGCGGCGGCTCGGGTGGCCGTGGAGGTCTGTGCGGCGGTCCGGGAAGGCGGGCATCCGGCTGGGCCGGGAGAGGCTCGCGAAGTTGTCCGGCTGACCGAGGATCTCGCTCGGTTGCGGGGACTGCCGGCTCCCGGGCGCAGCGAGATCGTCGAGGCACTGACCACGGTGCTGGCGCAGGGCGAGACGCTGGGGCGGGGGCGAGTGGTGGCTCAGGCGATGGAGCAGGTGCTGATCGGTGAGCGTCGGGGTCGTCTGGCGCCGGGCACTCCCCGGTCGGGGCTCGGGCCTTCGCTGGAGGCCCTGCTCAAGGAGCTGAAGTTACCGAATCCGGATGCGCCGCTGCGTAAAGAGCTCCGGCTGGATCCGCTGCGCAGTCCGCTGGACCGCCGCCGCGAGGTCACTCTGCAGCGTATTCAGGCCTGCGAGATCTACTACGCCCTGGCCGCCGAGGTTCAAGGGGTTGGCGCGGCGGCGGCCCTGACCACGCACTGGCTCGCCGCCTGGACGCCCACCTGTGCGGCGCTCACCGAGGTCGCCGGTCTGCTCGGCGTGACTCTGGAGCAGGCGTCCGAGGGCACCCTTCGGCGTCAGCGGGAACGTGAGCGGGCCGATGGCGGAAGTACCGCCCAGCAGGTGCTCGACGGATTGCTGGCAGCCGCCGAATGTGGCCTGTCCGCGCTGGCTTCCGACCGGCTGGACGATGTGATCCGGGTGTTGCCGACCACGGCCACCCTGCCCGAGCTGCTCACCGGCCTCGATCTGCTCAGCCGGCTGGAACAGGGTACCGTGCCCGGCATGGTCGGTCACCCGATCAGCGCTCTGGGCTCGGTCGTGGAGGAGGTGCACACCGCGGCGATTCGCCAGGTCGACGGGCTGGCCGGTTCCACCGATCTGGCCGATGCCCGGGCCCTGCTGGCTCTGGTGGTCCGCCACGACCAGATCGGCGCCGGGCTGCGGCTGGATGCAGCGCTGAAACGGCTTGCGGGTGAGGGCAGTCCGCTGATGCGTGGGGCCGCAGCGGCGGTGCGGGTGCTGCTCGGGCTGGACGAGGCGGCCGAGCTCGGTGACCGGGCGGCGGCGTGGCTCGACCTGGATGCCCCGGGTGAGATCACGGCCCGGTTGTCCGGCCTGCTCATCGTGGCCGGCCCGCTCCTGGAGGCCGGTGGCGACGTGCTGGATCCGTTGCTGGCCCGGTTGGAGCAGATGCCCGAGACGCTGTTCCTTCGGCGGTTGCCGGCCGTGCGGGGCGGCTTCGACGTGCTCACCCCGGCCGCCCGCAGCCGGTTGCTCACGGCGGTGGAAGCCCGGCTGGAAGATCGGCTCGACCTGGGCGTATCAACCGATCCGGGGTTGCTCGGGCGCTGGGCCCAGGCCGATGCGCACGCCCTGGAGGTTCTGCGGGAACGCGGTCTGGCCAGTTCGGTCGCCCTTGCTCCGGCCGATCGCTGGCGGCTGGTGCTCGGTCAGAAACAGGAGCAGTTGCCCGCCCAGGCCAAGCGGTACGGCGTGGCGTTGGACGAGCTCTACGGGCAGGACCGGGGCGAGGGAGCGGGCGGCGATCTGCGGGGGCCCGGTGCCGGAGACGGATCCGGGTATCCGGGCGTGCGGGAATGGTCCGAAGAGCTCACTCACCTGTTCGGCGCCACCGTGCGGGAAGAGGTGCTGGCCGCCGCTGCGTCCGGGGGCCGGGTGGATGCCGCCCTGGCGATTGACCCGGCTCTGGCCAGGCCTTCGGTCGAGCTGCTGACCAGTGTGCTTTCGCTGGTGGGGGCCTTGCCGGAGCGAACGGTGGCTCGGTTGCGCCCCCTGGTGGCCAAGGTGGTCGCCGACCTGACTCAAGACCTCGCTCGCACCCTGACTCCGGCTCTGACCAGTCTGACCTCACCTCGGCCCACACGTCGTCCGGGCGGTCCGATCGACCTGCACCGCACCATCCGGGCCAACCTCCGGACGGTACGCCACGGCCCCGACGGCACGCTCACGGTGATTCCCGAGCACCCGGTGTTCAAGACCCGGAGCAAACGCACCACCGATTGGCGGGTCATCCTGCTGGTCGATGTCTCCGGTTCGATGGAGGCTTCCACGGTCTGGTCGGCCATCACCGCTGCCGTGCTTTCCGGTGTGCCCGCGCTGACCACGCATATGCTGGCGTTCTCCACCGACGTCATCGATCTCACCGGCGTGGTCAGCGATCCGCTGTCACTGCTGCTGGAAGTCGATGTCGGCGGCGGAACTTCGATCGCCACCGGGCTGGCGGCCGCCCGTGAACTGGTCACGGTGCCCAGCCGCACGATGGTCGTGGTGGTGAGCGACTTCGAGGAGGGCGGGGCGATCGGCCCGTTGCTGGCCCAGGTGCGTCTGCTGGTGGATGCGGGGGTGCGGGTGCTGGGTTGCGCCGGCCTGGATGAGACGGGCGCGGCGCGGTACAGCGTCTCGGTGGCGAGTCAGCTGGTGGGGGCCGGCATGCCGGTCGCCGCGCTGAGCCCGTTGGAGCTGGCGCGCTGGGTCGGGGAGCAGGTCCGGTGAACCTGCCCTGGAAACCGGCGGAACGGGCTGCTGCTCAGCTGGTTTGGGACGCGGCCGGGCAGTTGCTCGATTGCGGGCTGGCAGGAGCCGGGGCTGCGCTTCAGGGGCAGCTGCTGGCCGGAGTGCACCAGGCTCGGTTGCGTGCGTTGCATCGGCTGGCCTCGGCGACGACCAGGGTGGCCAGCGGGATTCGGGCGGCGCAGGCCGATGACGGGGACTTCTCGCTGCCGTCGCTCACGGCCGATCTGCTGGAGGTGCTGTCGGTTGCCCATGCCGTGATCAGCGGGCGCGGCGATCCGGGGGAGTGGCGGGGGACGGCGCGGACGGTTTACCAGGGTGTGGGGGATCTGCGGCTGGCCGGGTTGTGCATGGAGCCGGTGGTGAGTTCGGCGGGGTACGCGGGGGTGGTGGTCTGGCTGATTGATGCGGACGGACGGCTGTGGTCGGTTTCGGACGTCAAGCCGGGTGGGGCGGAACGCGTGCCGGGGTCGGCGGCCGGTGCCGTGGCGGTCGGGGAGACCGGGCTTTCGCACCGGGAACTGTCGCGCGCGGGGATGATCATGACCGCTGCTACTGCCAACAATGATGGACGTCTCGGGTCGGGTCACGCGGTCGGGGCGGTTCGTGCGGCAGGGCTCGCCTGGACGCAACCGCAGCTCGTGAGGCGGTTCGGTGTAGTGAACGCCGGTACTGCCCGGGCGAACGTTCCTCGTCTGCTGGATCTCACGGTCTGTGGCCACGAGCGCGCTGCCGTCCTGGCGGTGGACCGGGCGGGTACCGGGGTTCGTCTCGTTGCGCCGCCCGGGCCGGTGCCGCAGGACAACCTGCGGGTGCTGGCGGGCAAGGCCGGTCTGCGATTCCTGGCGGTCGCCCGGCCGCGGTCCGACGACGTCAACGCCTCGGCTCGATTCCTCGGGGTGCCAGGCACGATGGAGCTGGTCTCGGTCGGTGGTGCGGAGCTACGGCTGCCGGCGGTGCTGAACGGGCACGCCGACCTGGGGTTCGATCGGCTGAACGCGCGCTCGCTGCGGCCCTCCGGCCCGGTGCCGGAGTATCCGCAGGTGAGTGATGTCACCGATCCGCTGCTCGGGTACCGGCGCCGGCTGGAGCGGGTGGTCTCCGGAGGCAGGCGCACGCTTTCCGTTCCGGGGGTGCCCCAAGAGGTCCGGTCGGAAGCTGCGCGCCTGCGCAGTGAGCAGCTGACCACCGCGGCCACCCTGCTGGAGAACCTGCTGCAGGCGGCTCATCCGCACCGACGGGATGAGTTCGGCCGGCTCGCCGGTCCGGCCGATGACGCTCTGGCGAAGGCCTGGTTGGCCGCCGCTACTTATCGGCGGGCCCTGCTCGGAGCGCCCTTGTGATTCTTGGTGAATTTGAGGCTGGAGAGGCTGTGGCCTGGGCGGATTTAAGGGAGCGCGCCGAAGTAGCGCCTAGACTCCGGTCATCGTGACGGAGTTGAGCAGCGCCTCCCAGCCGGAGGCCGAGCAGGAGCAGGCGGCTGAGGGCGATTCCGTCGCCGTCTCGCGGTGGTCGCTCCAGGCCCCGGGGATCGACGTGTTCTGGCCGATTCTCGCGGCCGTTCTCACCACCATCGTCATCGTGGTCGCGTTGGTGGCGCACTCTTCGATGGCGGCGGTCGGCGTGGGTACTCCGCGGACCGACTGGGCGCCTCGGCCCACCCCCGAGGCCGACCAGCCGTTCGTGGTGGTGCAGGTGGCCAGCTTCCCCAGCCGGGACGAGGGGCAGAGCGAGGTGCGCAAGCTGCGGCAGTCCGGCCTGGACGCGGCGGTGCTGAAGTCCGACCGCTACGCCCCGATGAACGAGGGCTGGTACGTGGTCTACATCGGGCCGTTCACCGCGGACGCCGAGGGCCGGGCGCAGGCCAAGAAGTTCACCAAGGACATCGAGGGCTCACTCGTGCGCACTCTCCACCGGCGCTGAGAGCCCCACCGCGGGCAGGATCACGTGGTCGATCAGGCGCAGCATGCTCTCCCGGGAGGGCGCCTTCTGGTGGTACAGCGCCCGGAACATGCCCATGGCCGGGCCGAGTGAGGACATCAGCTCGACGTCCACCCCGTCCTCGATCTCGCCGCGCTCGATCGCCCGCTGGAACACCGTTTGGTAGGCACTGGCCCGCGGCCGGAGCATGATGTCGTTGATCGCCTCGAGCAGTTCCGGGTGGGCGGAGATCATCGAGGCCACGCCGAGCATGATCCGCAGGTGGCGATTGCTGTCGCTGACCGCCTTCGGCTTCACCATCGCCACCAGGTCGCCGCGCAGCGTGCCGGTGTCCGGCGGCAGGAACACCTGGCCCTGGCCCGGGCCCGGATGCTGCTTCATGCAGGCGATCGCGTCGATCACCAGCTCGGCCTTGGACGGCCAGCGGCGGTAGAGCGTGGCCTTACCGGCCTTGGCCCGGGTGGCCACCATGTCGACCGTCATGCCCTCGTAGCCGACCTCGGCCAGGACGTCGAGCGCGGCCTCGAGGATCTCCGGGTCGCGGGAGTGGTCGCGCTTGCGACCGACCCTGCTCGGCCCGGCCGGCTTCGCCGTCGGCGTGGTCATCTCGGTGGCACCTCGGTTCGTTGTCCGGACTGCGTTCGCGTTGCCCGTCAGGACAACGACGCCCCGAGGCAAAGAGTACCCGGGATGTTCCGGAACTGCCCGGTTGCGGAACTCCTGGGTACCGGAACGGAGCAGTCCCGGAACTTTCTTGTTCCGGAACTGATGAGTCTCGTATATGGTGGCCGTCATGTCCATGACCACCGCGGCGCCGTCCGCATCCTCCGGCCGGTGGCTGACCCTGACCACGGTCGCGTTCGCCCAGCTGATGGTCGTGCTGGACACGACCATCGTGAACATCGCGCTGCCCTCCGCCCAGGCCGACCTCGGCTTCTCGGACGGCGACCGGCAGTGGATCGTCACCGCCTACGCGCTCACCTTCGGCAGCCTGCTGCTGCTCGGCGGCCGGCTCTCCGACCTCATCGGCCGGCGCCGGGCCTTTGTGATCGCCCTGATCGGATTCGCCGTCGCCTCGGCTCTCGGCGGCGCCGCCTCCTCGTTCGGCTGGCTGGTCGCGGCCCGGGCCCTGCAGGGGGTCTTCGGCGCCCTGCTCGCCCCCACCGCGCTGGCCGTGCTGGCCACCACCTTCACCGACCCGGTGGAACGCCGCCGGGCCTTCGGCATCTTCGGCGCCATCGCCGGTATGGGCGGCGCCATCGGCCTGCTCCTGGGCGGCTTCCTGACCGAGCACTTCGACTGGAGCTGGACGCTCTACGTCAACTGCGTGATCGCGGTGATCGCGGTGATCGGCGCCCTGTTCTTCCTGCCCAACGTGCAGCGCACCGGCTCTCGCCCGCGCCTCGACGTGCCCGGCACCGTGCTGGTCTCGGCCGCGCTCTTCTCGCTGGTCTACGGCTTCTCCCACGCCGAGACCGAGGGCTGGTCCAACGGCCTGACCATCGGCCTGCTGATCGCCTCGGTGGTGCTGGGCACGGTGTTCGTCTGGTGGCAGACCCGGGCCGAGCACCCGCTGATGCCGCTGTCGATCGTGCTCGACCGCAACCGCTCGGCCTCGTACCTGGCGGTGCTGCTGGCCGGTATCGGGATGTTCGGCATCTTCCTGTTCCTGACCTACTACCTGCAGCTCACCCTGGGCTACTCGCCGATCCGGACCGGTGTCTCGTTCCTGCCGATGATCGTGGCCCTGGTCTTCACCGCGCAGATCTCCAGCAACTTCCTGCTGCCGCGCTTCGGCCCCCGGGTGATGGTGCCCTCCGGCATGTTGTTCGCCGCCGTCGGCGCGTTCTGGCTGACCGCACTCGACCTGAACAGCTCCTACGCCCCGGGCATCCTGTTCCCGCTGATCCTGATGGGCATGGGCTTCGGCCAGATGATGCCCGCCGCGATCCAGACCGCCACCCTGAACGTCGACCCGCGCTTCGCCGGCGTGGCCTCCGCCCTGGTGAACACCGGCCAGCAGGTGGGCGGTTCGCTCGGCACCGCGCTGATCAACACCCTGGCCGCCTCCGCCGCCACCTCGTACCTGGCCGGCCACCAGCCCGCCACGACGCAGGTGCTGGCCGAGGCTGCGGTGCGCAGCTACAGCACGGCCTACGCCTGGGTCGGCGGATTCTTCCTGGCCGGTGCCCTGCTGTCCGCCCTGATGTACCGCTCCCGCACCTCGACGATGCAGGTCACGGCCACGACCGGCGCCCCGGCCGGGTCCGGCGCAGCCGACGATGCCGAGCCGGTGATCATGCACTGAACCGATCTGGTTCCTGACCTGCGGGTCCTCGCAAAGATGCGAGGATTACCCGCATGGCACCGGCTCCTCGGGATTGGTTCAGCAAGCAGTTCGGCGACACGTTCGACGAGAAGGCGCGCGAGATCGGCCGGTTCAACCTGGCCATCTTCGGCAAGACCGGGGTGGGCAAGAGCACGCTGGTCAACGCCATCTTCGGGGAGGACGTGGCCGAGACCGGGATCGGGCAGCCGGTCACCCAGGACAGCCACCTCTACATGCACGCCGACGGTCACTTCGGGGTGCTGGACACCCGTGGCCTGGAGATCGGCACCGACGACGAGACCATCCTGTCCGAGCTCAAGGACTACGTGCGCCAGATGCGGCGCCGGCCGCAGGCCGAGCAACTGCACGTGGCCTGGTACTGCGTGCGCTCGCTGGACCGGCGTTTCGAGGAGACGGAAGAGCACTTCATCCGGGAGCTGGACCGGCTCGGCCTGCCGGTGCTGCTGGTCCTGACCCAGGTCCCGATGCGCGAGGGCCGTTGTCACCCCGACGCGGTGGCGCTGCGCGACGACATCGCCGCGCGCGACCTGCCGCTGGTCAAGGACGAAATCTTCCTGACCAACGCCAAGGCCGACGACTTCGCCGGCCTGGAGGCGCACGGGCTGCAGGAACTGCTCGATGCCACCTTTCGCGTTGCCCCGGCCGGAGTCGAGGAAGCGCTGGTGGCCGCTCAGAAGATCGACCTGACGCGGAAACGGGAATCGGCGAACAAGGCGATCCGCACCGCGGTCGGGGCGGCCGCCGCGGCCGGGGCCACGCCGATCCCGTTCTCCGACGCCGCAGTGCTCGTGCCCATCCAGCTCACGATGATGGCGTCGATCGCGCACATCTACGGGGTGGGTGTGGACCGGGCCACGGCGGCGGCGCTGGCGGCTACCGCGGCGGCCACTGCTGGTGGGCGTTCCCTGGTGACCGGGCTGATCAAGTCGGTACCAGGGGCGGGCACGCTGATCGGCGGAGGCATTGCCGCGGCGGTCGCCTCCAGCGTGACCTGGGCGGTGGGTCAGGCCTGGACCACGGTCTGCTCGCACCTGTCGCAGGGCAAGCTCACCGGGGTTTCCGGAGCGCTGGACAGCGATGCGATCCGAGAGCTCTTCCTGGACGAGTTCCGTGGGAACATGCGCAAGAAGCTCCCCGGCGGCTACAGGCAACCAGGCGACTGAGACACGTCCTTAAGCTCTGAGACCCAAGGTGCCGGCCAGACGTCCGCAAGCTCCGCAACCAAGGTGGCAACGGACGTCCGCCATCAGTTCTTGCGACGCCACCAGGCCTGCTCGGGCTCGGAGATCGGCACCCGCGAACCCGGTGCGGCCGCCTTCTGCGTGACCTTGCCCTCCGAGGGCGCGAAGATGATCTGCGAGATCTGCTGGTAGTGCAGGTCCGAGTCCGGGATGTAGTTGATCGTGCTCAGCGCCTGGTCCTGACCGGCCGACTCCATCACGAACTTGCCGTACCCCAGCAGCTGGCCGGTCACCGTCCGGTCGTACCGCATGTCGGTGACCTTGCCCATCGGCATGATGTCGACCTGACGGGTGATGATGCCGTGGACCAGCATCAGCCGGCGGTCGGTGGCCAGGAACAGCTCCTCGTACCACTCCCAGGCCCGCAGGATGGTCCGGGCCAGCAGGAGCAGCCACAACCCGGTGAGGATCTGGGTGAGCAGGCCGGGCACGTTGTCCAGGCTGCTGGCCCAGGCCAGCAGGATCATCCCGAAGACCGACGTCGCCACCGGCTCGGCCAGCACCACCCAGTGCCGGCGCAGCATGAAGACGATCTGCTCGCTGGGGATGAGGTAGCGGTCCAGTTCTTTGGGGACGCCTGGGCCGAATCGTTCTGAATGCCCGACCATGCGGGTCACTCTAGGGCAGCTCAGCGTGGTTGTGGCTGATCAACTCGGGAATGTCACGCCTCGATATTCCCCTGAGGCAACTGTCGGCACTGTCGTCTCACTGCACCACAAGAAATTATGTCGACAGGAAAAATCGAGAAAGGGGTGTGTCATCACTACGAGCAAACTCCAGGCGCTCCGGGCCGCGCTGCCCGAGGCGAACCTGATCGTGGACGGCGACGTCCTGGCGAGTCTCAGCCAGGACGACGCGGAGTGGGCACCGGTCGGCCGGGCCCTGGCGGCGCTCCGGGCGACGAGCACCGACGAGGTCAGCCGGGCCGTGGCCGCCTGCGCCGACCTGGGCATCCCGGTGGTCAGCCGGGGAGCCGGCACCGGCCTGTCCGGCGGTGCCAATGCGGTGGACGGCTGCCTGGTGATCGATCTGTCGCGGATGAACCAGGTGCTCGAGATCGACGTGGAGAACATGATCTGCGTGGTCCAGCCCGGCGTGGTCAACAACGACCTGAAGGCCGCGGTCGCCGAGCACGGCCTGTGGTATCCGCCCGACCCGGCCAGCGCGCCCTGGTCGAGCATCGGCGGCAATGTCAGCACCAACGCCGGGGGCCTGTGCTGCCTGAAATACGGCGTGACCCGGGACTACGTCCTCGGCCTGGAGGTCGTGGTGGGCGGCCCGGCCGGCGCCTACGGCACGGTCACCCGGCTCGGCCGCCGGACCACCAAGGGCGTGGCCGGCTACGACCTGACCGGCCTGTTCGTCGGTTCGGAAGGCACGTTCGGCGTGATCACCGAGATCACCCTGCGCCTGCGCCCGGCCCGTCGGGAGGCCCCGCGCACCGTGGTCGGTGCCTTCCCCAGCCTGGTCGCTGCCGGTGCGGCGGTGGCTGCGGTCACCGCCGCCGGCCTGTTGCCCACCGCGCTCGAACTCCTCGACCGCGCCTGCCTGGAGGCGGTCGAGGACTGGAAGCACCTGGGCCTGGAAGCCGACGCCGAGGCTCTGCTGCTGGCCCAGATCGACACCCCGGGCGAGTCCGGCCAGCTCGAGGCCGCCGCCATGGCCGAGGTGTTCGAGAAGGCCGGTGCGCTGTGGGCCGCGGTCTCCACCGACGAGCAGGAGGCCGAGGCGCTGTTCGCCGCCCGCCGGCTCGCCTACCCGGCGCTGGAACGGCTCAGCCCGGTGCTGACCGAGGACGTCTGCGTCCCCCGCTCGCAGGTGCCCGCCATGCTGGCCTCGATCGTCGAGATCGGCGAACGGCACGGGGTTTCGATCGCGACCATCGCGCACGCCGGGGACGGCAACCTGCACCCGCTGATCCGTACCCCGGCCGGTGACGAGGCCGCGCGGGTGGCCGCTCAGGCCGCGTTCGAGGAGATCCTGAGCTCGGCGCTGGCCAAGGGCGGCACGGTCAGCGGGGAACACGGCATCGGCCTGCTGAAACGTGAGGGCCTGCGTAAGGAACTGCCGGCCGAGGTGCAGGCGATGCAGCTGGCGCTCAAGCAGACCCTGGACCCGCTGAACCTTTTCAACCCCGGCAAAGCGATCTGAGGCCCCTTTCGCCCGGGTGCCGGCCCGGATAAGACTGACGGCATGCGGAGCTTCGTTGTCACCGGCGGCGGCCGAGGAGTTGGACGGGCGGTCGTGGAACGGCTGTTGCTGGGCGGCGATGCGGTGGTCGCGGTCGAGCTGGACGCCCGCGCCCTGACCTGGATCGAAGCGGCGGGTGGGAAAGCGGTCGCGGTACGTGGAGACGCCTGTCTGGAGGAGGTGGCCGAGCGGGCGGCGCATCTGGCCGAGGAGATCGCGCCGCTGGCCGGCTGGGTCAACAACGCCGCGCTGTTCCGCGACGCCTCGCTCGACACCGACGATGCGGCAACCATTCTCGACCTGATCACCAGCAACCTCGCGGCCGCGGTGACCGGGTGCGCGGTGGCGGTGAAGCATTTTCTGGCGGCCGGGAGCGGGGGCGCGATCGTGAACGTCTCCAGCCACCAGGCCCAGCGGCCGGTGCGCGGGGCTCTGCCCTACGCCACCGCCAAGGCCGCGATCGAAGGGCTGACCAAGGCTGCCGCCGTCGACCACGGCCCGGCCGGGATCCGGGTGAACGCCGTGGCCCTGGGCTCGATCGAGACCGAGCGCTACCAGCAGTTCCTGGCCGGGCGGAACGCGGCCGAGGTGGCGGTGGTGAACGCGCAGATGGCCGAGCTGCATCCGCTGGGGCGGATCGGGCTGGCCGGTGAGGTGGCCGACGCGGTGGCCTACCTGCTCTCCGACACGGCCTCGTTCGTGACGGGGGCGGTGCTGCCGGTGGACGGCGGCCGGGCGGTGCGCGGCCCGGATCCCGAAGAGAATTAGGGACGAGGTGCTCACCTGAGCAGATACATGACTGTATGCATGTTGTTGCTCACGAACAGTGGTCTAGGATCGCCGCGTACTGCTGCATACCGGTCCGATTCGGGGAGGCCACCCTTCATGAGCACGGATGTCCCGCAGACCGCTGAGCCCACCGTCACCGGTGCTCCGGAGATCACCGACCCGCGTCTGGCGGCGGTGCACAAGTTCACCGACGAACTGGGTGCCCCGCAGGACGGCGCCTTCGACCGGATCGCGCAGATGGCGGCCAAGATCTTCGGCACGCCGATCGCCACGGTCAGCATCGTCGACGAGGACCGGGTCTGGTTCGCCGCCACCGAGGGCCTGGACGGGGTGGCCCAGGTCGGCACCGAGCCCGGCCTGTGCGCCTCGGTGGTCCACCAGGAGGGGCCCTACATCGTGCAGGACGCGCAGAACGACCCGCGCACCGCCGACCACCCGCTGGTCACCGGCGACCTGGGGCTGCGCTTCTACGCGGCGGCGCCGATCGAGGTGGAGGGGCACGCCCTGGGCACGGTCAACGTGATCGACCAGAAGAGCCGCCCGCAGCTCGACCCCACCCAGATCAGCCTGCTGGTGGACCTGGCCGCCACGGTCGCCCAGCTGATGGAGATCCGGCTGGTCGCGCTCACCGCGATGAAGGAACGCAAGGTCGTCCAGGTCTGAACGTTAAGACCTGATCAGGCTGCATTCATAAAGTCTCCACATGAATTGACCGGCCCGGCGGCGCCGGTATTACATGGGCGGCAGGCCCGGTGCGCAACCTGGTGACGCGGTTTCCGCAGCCTCGGAAATCCGCTGTCTCCGGCCGGTTTCGCCCGGTGCCCGGCGGCGGCGTGACCGCTTCGCGACGACCCTGACCGTCGCGCAATCGGTCACGCCGTCAATCAGCCCGTTCCCGGCTGGCCCGGGTCAGGTCCACGATCAGGTCCAGCCCGTCGGGCGCCGCGGATCCCCGCCCGAACGCGGTGCCGAGCACCGAGTCGTCACGGTGCACGCTGAGCCCGGGCGCGCTGCCCGAACGGCCCTGAAGCCGGCCGAAGATGTCGGGCAGGACGTTCGGCCCGGTGTAGCGGATCAGCTGCCGCAGGATCGCGATCCGCCAGATGTCCTGATGCCCGGTGTCCTCGCGCAGCCGGCTGAACAACGCGTCGAACAGCGTGAGCAGCTCGGCGAACCGGTCGGTCTCCAGCGGGTTCCCGCTCTGCCGGGGCACGAACGCGACCGCGCTGTCCACCGTGCGCTTCAGCTCCTCCGGGTCCATCTCCCGGGCCTGCGGCAGCAGCGCGTGCGCCAGCTCGGCCACCTGGTCGCGGGCGGACTGCTGGGTGGCGTGCGAGCGGGTCAGCAGCGCCTTCTCCAGGATGCTGAACTCGGTGATGCAGTCCGGGTCCAGATAGCCGGACGAGGACAGCGGCGCCACCCGCCGGATCCAGCGGGCCAGGCGCAGGTTCGCCCGGCGCTCGGCATTGTGGGCCAGCAGGTAGAGGGAGAGCGCGAACCCGGTGAGGACGGCGACCGCGGGGGCGTAGGGGAGCCAGCCCAGCGGGGTGAAGGCCTCGGGCCCGAAACCCAGCCACCAGAGCCCGGCACTGCCCAGCGCGGCCAGCCCGGTGATCCAGGCGAACAGATCCACCACCAGGACCAGGAACCCCCGGCCGCCGCGGCGGACATGGCGTTCGGTGATCTCCTCGGCGGCCAGGCGTGCGCTCTGGTCGAGATCCTCCACCCGGTAGGGGCGGATCGCCGCGCTGATCGCGTCCTGGGCCAGGGCCCGCCGCAACCGCCGGATCCCGGCCCGGCAGAGCCCGAAGGCCAGCACCGCACCGCCGAGAACCACGCCGAGCCAGAGCGTCTCGCCGCTCAGCCGGGCGGTCAGTTCCGCCCCCACCTCAGGTCACGTTCTCGGTGACGGCGTACGCGTAGCAGACCCGGTCGCCGCGCAGGTGGCTGCTGATCCGGCCGCTCTGCTGCAGCACGATCAGGGCGTGGGCCACGTCGTCCCGGTCGAACTGGGTGCCCAGGATGATGTCCACGACGTCGAGTTGCAGCCACGGACGCCGGGCCAGGTAGGTCATCACGGTTCGCGCGGTGGCGATGCGGTCCGCGTTGGGGACGAACCCACGAGCGGACGCGGACGGGCGGCGCTGCGGGGTACGTCGGGGCGGCGTCTTGTCACGCAAGGACGTCCGTGGTGAACGTTGTGAGGGAACCGCACCGGTGTTGTTCAGGGGCAGCGGGGCAGCGGACATGCCCGTCCGGCTCACGGTCGGCGCGGACCGTCGGCGGAGCGGCTGAACAGGAGACGGTTGCGCCGGGAGTACGGCCAGTTGCCCGGGCTCCTCGTACCTGCCTACCCGCGCGCTGACATCGTCCTCTGGTGGTTCTTCTTCCTCCTGATACCGGCGGGCCAGGGTCCGCTGGTAATCGGCCTGGTAGGCCGCCCGGTCGTCCTCGACGGTCTGGTTGTAGGGCTGGTGATACACCTTGTCGAACTGCGGATTACCGGCCGCCGGCTCGTCGTCGTAGTACTCGTCCTCGTCGAAGTCCTCGTCCGGCTGCGAATAGTCCGGGCCGGGATAAGCCTCGGGGTAACCGTCGGAGGATGTTTGACTCCGAAACGATTCTTCGTCGCCGGCCATTGTCCCGAGTGATTCACCGACCGGTCCGGAATCGGGATTTTCACCGGCTTCGTAAGAATCTTCCGGCCATTGTGAACTGGAATGGCGGGGTCGACGGCGATCGCGCCGGCGCGGGTACGGCGTCGCGGAAGAACCCGGATCCCCGGCTCGGTAAGAGTTGGGGGCGGGGAAGGGGTCTGGGCCTCCGACGGGCGAGCGGTACTCCGGCACGGCGCGACTATAGCCCTGGGTATTTGCCTGATAGCGCTATGTGTTCACCGCGCCACGCCGCAACTTGCCGAGTGCCGGGAGTTATCGGCTAAACCGGGCGGTCGAGATCCGGCGACCGGGCATTGCAGCGCCGGTGCCATGGCCTCCGTCATCCTTTTCCGGTAATTTTGGCCCGAAGTTTCGTAAGGCACCGAGCAGGCGCTATCGCGGGACTTTGTCCATGGCGCCCGTTCGGACGGTGAGTTCGTATTCCGGCCGCAAAAAACCGGCGCAAACGCCCGGAGCGTCTTATATTGACTTCGCCCAGCGGCTGCTTCAGCTTCAGGCACCGGGGGAGTGCGTCGAAGAGCCAGGTAACTATCTGACCGCTTCCGGGAGGACATCGGTGCTGGACGCTCGCCGTGCCTCGTACTTGGTCGTGTTCGTCGGCCTGGTGCTGGCCGGGCTGTACGCCCTTCAGCTCGGGCCGACCGTCGAGGCGATCAGTTCGGCAGTCGTCGGGGTGGGGACCCTCGCGGTCATGGCAGTCGGGTTCCTGGTCCACCGCCCGGAGCACCGGCCGCCCTGGTTCGTGCTGTTCCTGGGCGCCATCAGCTTCCAGATCGGGGTCCTCGCCCGGCCGTGGGCCACCGAGCAGTCCGGTCCGGCCTCCTTCACCGCCGACATCTTCTCCGTCGGCGGGTACGCCCTGGCCATCCTGGCCCTGCTGCTGATGTTGCGCCGGCAGGCCGGGCTGCAGCGGCACGCCGTGGTCGACGGCGTCATCGTGGCGCTCGGGGCCGGGCTGATCGCCGTCGAGTTCTTCGCGCTGCCGGCCGCCCGGCTCGGCAACCGGCCCGAACTGGTCTCCCTCCTGGCCGGCCTCTACCCGCTGTGGGACATCGTGATCCTGCTGCTGGTCGTGAACCTGGGTTTCACCACGGCCACCCGGCTACCCAGTTTCCGGTTCCTGGCGCTGTCCCTCACGGCTGTGTTCGTCGGTGACATCGGCTACGCGATCATCGGCGCCCGTGGCCAGCTGACCGGGTCCGCCTTGCTCGACCTGCCGTTCCTGATCGCCTTCCCCCTGCTCGCGGCCGCCACCCTGCACCCCTCGATGATCGAGATGAGCTTCATCCGGCCGCGCCAGGTCCAGGCCTGGTCGCCGCTGCGGCTGGCGCTGATCCTGCCCGCGCTGGCCACTCCGCTGGTGGTCATCGTGGTGATCCACGGCAACGAGAGCAACAACCTGGTCCTGGCGCTGGCCACCGGCGGGCTGATCGGCGCCCTGATGTTCCGCTCGGTCTCCGCGGTCCGCAGCAACGCCGAGATCCAGCGCGGGCTGGTCTTCCGGGCCACGCACGACCCGCTCACCCGGCTGCCCAACCGCGATCTGCTGGCCCAGCACGTCGACGAGATGCTGCAGGCCCGCCGGCAGGACGGGATCTGGCTGCTCTACCTCGACCTGGACGGGTTCAAGCTGGTCAACGACCACTGGGGGCACGAGGTCGGCGACCTGCTGCTGGTCGAGGTGTCCAAGCGGCTGCACGAGATCACCCAGCCGTTCGCCGTGCTCGCCCGGATCTCCGGCGACGAGTTCGTGGTGGCCGACCACGGTCCGGCGGCCCAGGCCGAGACGATGGCCGAGAAGATCCAGGCCGA
The DNA here is from genome assembly GCF_021129305.1 of Kineosporia babensis. Taxonomy (GTDB): domain Bacteria; phylum Actinomycetota; class Actinomycetes; order Actinomycetales; family Kineosporiaceae; genus Kineosporia; species Kineosporia babensis. The sequence continues at coordinate 198,404 of NZ_JAJOMB010000002.1, forward strand.
GCTGACCAAGCCGATCGAGCTGCCCGGGATCGAGCTGGTGACGGTCGCCTCGATCGGGATCGCCCAGCTGACCGACCAGCGCGACGCCGAATCGCTGCTGCGCGACGCCGATCTGGCGATGTACCGGGCCAAGTCCGAGGGCCGGGGCCGGATCAAGGTGTTCGACGCCGGGATGCGCCAGACCGTGCGCGAGCGGGTGGAGATCGAGCTCGCCCTGCGTCAGGCCGTGCAGCGCAACCAGCTGTGGCTGTCCTACCAGCCGATCGTCGACCCGCTCACCGGCCGGGCCGGCGGTGCCGAGGCGCTGATCCGCTGGACCCACCCGGAGCGCGGCCCGATCTCACCGGTCGAGTTCATCCCGGTGGCCGAGGAGACCGGCCTGATCGACCAGATCGGCACCTTCGTGCTGGAGGAGTCGCTGCGGCAGATGGCGCTGTGGCGGGACGAGGGCCTGCTGCCCGAGCGCTTCTACATGTCGGTCAACGCCTCGGCCCGGCAGTTGCGCGACCACACCCTGCGCGGCCAGATCGCCGACGGTCTGCGGGTCTACCGGCTCGGGCCGGAGCGGCTGACGATGGAGATCACCGAGTCCATCCTGGTCGGCGACAGCACCCAGGTGGTGGACGTGCTCAACAGCCTGCGCGGGCTGGGGGTCGGCCTGTCGGTGGACGACTTCGGCACCGGCTACTCGTCCCTGAGCTACCTGAGCCGGTTCCCGGTGACCACGGTGAAGGTGGACCGGGCCTTCGTCACCGGCCTGGGCGTGGACCCGGGTGACGAGGCGATCGTCCGGGCGATCGTGGCGATGTCGACGGCGCTGCACCTGAACGTGATCGCCGAAGGTGTGGAGACCACGGCCCAGCGCGACGCCCTGATCGCCCTGGACGTGTCACGCTGCCAGGGCTGGCTGTGGGGCAAGGCGGTGGCTCACGACGAGTTCGCCGAGAAGCATCTGCGGGTGCTGCAGGACGAGTCGGCCTGGACCCCGCCGCTGCAGCAGACCGCCGGAGCACCGCAGTCCGGGGTCAGCAACAACTGACAACTAAGCGGTCTTCGGCTCCGGGAACTCGTAGCCCCAGAAGACCTGGGCGTCGAGCCGGACCCGCTGGACCCCCGGCAGAAAGTTGTCGGTCAGCTGCTCGAGGACCCCGGCCAGCCGCGCCCGGGTGGCGTGCTCGCAGATGTCCAGGCAGATCAGGCCGGCCGCGCCCTCGGCATCCCGGCAGACCATCTCGATCAGCTGGGTCATCGCGCCGGTGCCCTGGTAGGCCGGGTCCACCGCGACGAAGCTGACGTACCAGATCCGCTGCTGCTCATACAGGTTCGGCCAGCGTCGCTGGAAGTACTCCGGCGAGATCAGGTGTACCGCATCGAGATTGGTGGTCACGGCCGCCAGCGCGGCGGCCCGCCCGAGCTCGGGATCGCGGATCGCGTACTTCGTCACCCGCTTGTCCTGCATCAACTCGTCGAACTCGGCCCGCAGCATCAGGTGCCGCTGGACCGCCAGGCTGCGCAGGTCGTCGAACGCGTTCTCGTAGAGGGACCAGTAACCGCCGTCGTCGTCCTCGAGTCTGCCGGACACGATCTGCTCCACCGCCGGAACCCCTCTTCCCACGCGACCTGATCGAATGACACCACTTCGTGCAGACGATACGCGCTGAAAGCGAGGTTTATGGGTGTTTCTACCCTTTTAGGCAGCCGTCGCGTCCGGGAACTCGTAGCCCCAGAACACCTGGGCGTCCAGGCGCTTGCGCTTGAGGTTGGGCAGGTGCTGGGCCGCCATCCGCTCGATCCCGATGGCGAACATCCGGCGTGAGCGGTGCTCGCAGATGTCCACCACGAACATTCCGTCGGCGGCGTTGACGTCGGCGCACATCCGCTCGATCAGCTGGCTCGCGGCCGGGCTGCCCTGGTAGTCCGGCGCCACCGCGAGGAAGCCGATGTACCAGATCCGCTGCTGGGCATACAGTTCCGGGTACTGGTGCTGGAAGTACTCGGGGGAGACCAGCGGCACGGCGTGCAGATCGTTGGTCATCGTGGAGAGCGCGACGAGCCGGCCGGTCTGCGCGTCGCGGACCATGTACTTGGTCACCCGCTCGTCGAGCATGACCTCTTTGAACTCGGTGTCGTACATGAGGTGGCGCTGGACCGCCTGGTGCCGCAGGTTCTGGAAGGCGTCCTGGTACAGGGCCCAGAATTCGCCGTCGTTGTCCTCGACGCTGCTGGTGACGATCAGTTCCACCGTAGTTCCTCCGCACGTTCCGTTGTTCGTGAGGATGACGTTAGGTGGTCGCGAGGGCGACAGGTAGTGAGCTAGAGCCCAGCTGAGTGACTTAGCGTGCCCAATTGCCCCCGCTGGGACGTCAGTGGTTACTCGCTGTTGCTAGCTGAACAACTGAGGGAGAGTGATCAGCATGATCAGTGACCAGGTGGCGTGGGTGGCCATCGGCGCCAGGATCCCGCCGGTGGCCCGGCGCTCCAGGCCGAGCACGGCCCCTAGCACCAGGGCCGCGAACACCAGCATCGGATTGCGGGTGGCGATCGTGGCCACCGCGTAGACCAGCGTCGAGATCAGCACCGGATGCCGGCGGCCGATCGCCGCGAACAGGGCGCCGCGGAAGAACACCTCCTCGGCCAGGCCGTTCAGCAGGGTCACCGCCGCCACCAGCAGCACCGCGCCCTCGCGTTCGTGGGCCAGCACGTGCGTCACGAAATCACGCAGCGGCGGGATCTCCCGCACCACCAGAGCGCCCGCTACGAAGATCGCCCCGGCCACCAGTCCCAGCGCGATTCCATTCAGCAACGGACGTCGCAGGGCGCCTTCGCGAGTCGTCCAACCTAGGTGCAGTGGTCCGGAGGCCAGCCCGCCGACCGTCCAGATCACGGCGACCAGCAGGGTAAGGGGGTAGAACACGGGGTCGCCCGGTTCCACCGACAGGGAGATCCCGAGCAGGACGGCCCCAAGGACGAGCGTGACTGCGGTGACGATGCGCCGGCGGCGAAAGCGCGAGTCCGGCTCCCAGTGATCGCGCGGCACTCTTTCAATCAGGGACGATCGCAGCAGGTTCTCGACGGCCCGTCCGGTTGCGGTACGGCGTAGGTAGCGGTGCGACTGCTCGAGCCGGCGGCTCGCCCGGGCCTCCAGCCCCGAACGGGTCGGGTTCTGGGTGCCCTTGGTCACGACGAGGTTTCCCGCGCCTCGCCCTGCTCAGGTTCGCGCTGGTCCGGTTCGTGCTGCTCTTGTTCGGCCCGTTCGCGTTCGGCCAGGGCCAGCCGGACCGCCTCGTCGTAGCCGATCGAGGGCCCGGGGACGATCTGCTCGATCGAGCGGTCGCGCACCACCACCTCGTTGATCATCGAGTCCACCAGGGTGCGCCCGGTGGCCGTGTCCACGTCGGTGACCAGGGCCAGCCAGCGCGAGGAGAGGCCGGGCGTGAGCAGCGGCACGGTGACGTTGGGCAGCCGTTTGTCCATGATCTGCGCGGCCCGGGCCAGCATGTCCTTGTAGCGCAGCACCTCCGGGCCGCCGATCTCGAACACCCGGCCCCGGGCCGCCTCCGGCTCCAGCACACCCTCGAGGTAGCGGATCACGTCGGGCAGGGCGATCGGCTGGGTCCTGGTGTTCACCCAGTGCGGCGTCACCATCGCGGGCAGGTGGTCCACCAGCTGGCGGGTGATCTCCCAGCTGATCCCGCCGTGCCCGACCACCACGGCGGCCCGCAGCACCGTCACCGGCACCCCGGCCAGTGGCAGCAGCTGCTCCACCTGGCGGCGCGAGCGCAGATGGGCCGAGAGCTGCCCGTCGTCCTCGCCCAGCCCGCCCAGGTAGACGATCCGTTCCAGCCCGGCCCGGGCGGCGGCCTCACCGAAGTTGAGGGCGGCCTCGGCGTCCTTCTGCTCGAAGTCCTCGGACTCCAGCGAGTGCACGAGATAGTACGCGGCGTCGCAGCCGGCCATCGCCGCGGCCAGGCTGTCGGTGTCGGTGACGTCGCCGAAGACCGCTTCGCCCGCTCCGGAGTAACGATCCGGCTTCCGGGTCATCGCCCGCACGGTGTGACCCTTGCGTTCCAGACGCTGCGCCAGGTGTGAGCCGATGAACCCGGAGGCGCCGGTGACCAGCACTGTTCTTGCCATGTGCCCAGTCTCGCGGCGCCGGGCGGATCGGGCACCCGCAGTCCGCCCGGCCCGTTTGCTCCCGATCGGCCCAGAGCTGGTGATCCCGCCGCGCCCGGTGAGGCAGAATAGTTCGCTCACCGGACATACCTCGTTCACCGGTTCGACGGCCCGGAGCCATCGACGGCCCGGGGATGCCGGACGGCCTGCGTCCCCCTGGTTCTTACGGAGCTCGTGCAATGAAGACTGTGATCACCTTCGGCACCTTCGATGTCCTGCACATCGGTCACCTGCGCATCCTGGAGCGGGCCAAAGCGCACGGCGACCGGCTGGTGGTCGGCGTCTCCTCGGACGCGCTGAACATGAGCAAGAAGGGCCGCAACCCGATCTTCAGCGAGACCGAGCGCAGCACCCTGATCGAGGCGCTGCAGGTGGTGGACGAGGTGTTCGTCGAGGAGTCGCTGGAGCTGAAGGCCGAGTACGTGCAGAAGTACGGCGCCGACGTGCTGGTGATGGGCGACGACTGGGCGGGCCGGTTCGACTGGATCAAGGAGCACTGCGAGGTGGTCTACCTGCCGCGCACCCCCTCGATCTCGACCACCGCGGTGATCGAGAAGATCTCCAAGCTGCCCAGCGCCTGAGAAGCCGCACCGCCCGGTGTCCGGTTTAGCTATTTATGCTGAATTTAGCGCCGAATCGGTGGACGCCGATCAGCGTGGCGCGTAGATTTCAGGGATAGCGAAAATCAGATTCGGGGGCGTCTGAACAGGGGTTGATCCGGCGGTTCTGGCCACATTTGTGCTGGTCAGCGCGAGTCAAAGGGGCGGCTCGCCGGAGATCGGCTTTATCGACCGAAATGGCAAGGCGCATTCAAGTTGTGCCGCTTTTGTCGGTATTGCCAATAATTCTTGTTCAGCTGAAGGCGTCAGCCGGAAACTTTTCGTCAGTGGGCTTTCAGTCCACGCCGCACAGGCCCTCGGGCGGTGCTCCGACCCCTCCCGGAGCACTGCCCGAGTCTGCTGTCCAGGCCCGCCGGGCGGGCAACCGGTAGGAGCCGTCGCTCTACTGCGGCAGCCGCCGGCCGGCCAGCTGCCGCCAGATCCAGCTCTCCGGCATCCGCGCCCCGGTGACCACGTACTGCGCGGTGCCCTCACTGAGCAGCGTGGTCTGCAGCTCGCGCTGCGCCACCCGGGTCCCGGCCACCAGCAGTTCGTCGTTCAGGTGTAGTTCGGTGTCGTCCGCCGGGGCGATCGTCGCCTCCCCGTCGCGCAGCAGCATCAACGGCACCACCGGCAGCCGCTCGTCCCGGTCGTCCGGGTCGCGGAACAGGTCTCCGATGGTCAGCGGCACCCGGCCCTCCTGACCGGCGTGCCGGCGCTGACGCTGGCGCGGCGGAACCGCCTCCGGATCCAGGTATCCGGCCAGGGCGGGCGCCTGCCACGACGTCAACTCGACGTTCCAGACGTCCTTCATGAACTGCCCGCACCGGTCCTTGATCCGGTGGATCAGATCGATCGCCTCCTGCTCGCCCCGCTGCGGCATCTCCTCCAGGAAACGCCAGAGCGTCGGGGTGGAGAGCCGGGCGTACGCCTCCCGGGCCACCATGTCGGCCGGCACCAGCAGCATGTCCAGGTGCATGGCGGTGAACAGCGACTGGTTGGTCGGCAGGTTCTGCCGCCCGGCCACGTACAGGTCGGGGTTGCGCTGCCGGGCCGCGGCGATCAGCGAGAGGTTGGTGGTGTCGTCGTCGGTGCCGGCCACGAAACCCACCGCGTGGTCGATCCCGGCCTCGTCCATCACCTCCGGCTCCGAGCCGTCGCCGTGGATCACCTTCGGCAGGCGCTCGATCGGGATTCCCAGCTCAGCGGCCAGGAACTCGTCCGAGGGCGGGTCCGGCTCGATCACCACGACGTCCAGGCCCTCGGCAAGCAGGTCGCCCACCACCTCCTGGCCGAACCGGCCGTAGCCGCAGACCACCCACAGCCCGTCGGCCGGTGGGGAGCCCGGCGGCGGCTGCTCCGAGCCCGGGCCGGCCTCCAGCCAGGAGTACAGCCGGAACGAGGCCGGGGCGCTCAGCGCCATCCGCAGGTGGTCGCCGAACCGGTCGAACGGGTTGATCACGGTGGGCGAGCCCCAGGCCAGCATCCGGTCCTCCACCGGGGCCGAGATGGTGCGGGCGATCACCGGCAGGTCCGGCCGCAGCAGCGCCGCGGTCATGGTGATCGCCAGGTTCACGTCGTCGTCGTCGGTGAGCGCCAGCACGGCCTCGCAGTGCGGGTTCTTCAGCCCGGCGAGCTTGAGGTTGAACGGGTTCGAGGCATCGGCGTTCAGCCCCGGCGGGTCGGCGTAGTACTGGTCCACGTCGAGCGACTCGATCCGGGTGGCTTCCTTGTCCACGGCCACGAAGTTGCGCCCGAGGTGGTCCCAGGCCTGGCCCAGTCGCTGCCCGGTGTGCCCGTAGCCGGCGATCAGCAGGAACGGCTCGCGCATCCGCTCCACCCGGCCGGTGAACCGCCGCATGTCCAGCGCGGTCCGGAAACCGCGGTCCTGCAGCAGCGACAGCAAAGTACCGATGGCGTACGCCCAGCCGACCACGCTCAGGTAGATGCTGGCGGTCATCACCAGGCGCTGCTCGGCGGTGAACGGGTACGGGATCTCGCCGAAGCCGATCGTGCTGGCCGTGTAGGTGATCACGTAGAAGGCGTTGAACATGCCCATCCGGTGCGGCTCGCCCTCGGGCGTCTCACCCGGGGCCACCGCCAGCGCGAACGTGGTGATCGCGACGATGATGATCAGCACGATCAGCGGGGTCCGCATCCGGCGCATGATCAGGAAGATCGGCGCCGAGACGGCCTCGATCCCGCGCGAGCTGAGCGGGCCGCCGCTCGGGCCGGGCAGGTCACCGGCCTGCCGGAACCGGGAGATGGCCTGCCACCGGCCGGCCCCGGTGATCAGCGCGTTGGTGGCCACCGGGTCGTGGTTGAGCGGGGCCGGCTCCAGCGGGGCGCCGGGTTTGCGGGCACCCGGCGGCCGGCGGGTGCCGTAGCGCCGGCCCGGATGCCGGTCGTGCCAGCGCTCCTGCTCGGTCCGGGGTCTTTCGGGCGGGTGCATCAGCGGCGGTGGAACGAAACGGTCTCGATCACCAGCAGCACCACCGAGACCAGGTTGGCCAGCAGGGCACCGCCGGACAGCGACACGATGCTGGCCATCGCGTGCTCGTCGAGACCGGAGGTGGAGATGTAGTCGGCGTAGATCCAGACCAGCGTGGCGGCGATCAGCTGCAGGTCGGCGACCAGGCTGGTGGCCAGGTGCACCGCGCCGATCTGGGTGCGGTCACCGAACTTCAGCACCGTGGTGATCAGGCTGACCACCACCGCGGCGTACAGCTCGTACTCACTGTGCAGCTCGTGGTTGGAGATGTCACCGATGAAGAAGCCGAAGTTCAGCGTGGCGGCAAGCAGCACGAAGAAGCCGAAGATCACTTTCTCGAGGTTCATCGACCCCTCCGGTCGAACGGTGCACGACGGTGTACGTGATGAAACAGGACGGATGCATCCTGCACCCCACCGATGCGTGAACGCTCATCGGGATGCCGCAGTGCCCGTCGGCCGGGCTCCGATCCCCAGCGATCCGCCCACCGCCATCACCACGATCATCCCGGCGACCAGCAGCATCGGCGGGACCCAGGAGCCGGTGGCCGCATGCACCGCTCCGACGATGATCGGCCCGAGCGCGCCCAGAATGTAGCCCACGCCCTGCACCGTCGCGGACATCCGCCGGGCGTCGTCGGAGTTCAGCGCCCGGGCCACCACCACGCTGAAGATCACCGTGAAGCCGCCGCCCTGGGCGAAGCCGCCCAGGCAGGACCACAGCACCCACAGCGCCGGGGCGAAGGCCAGGCCCAGCGGGAGGCTGATCCAGCAGGTGCAGACCAGCAGCAGGGCGGCCCGGCTGGACAGACCCCGCCGGATCGCCCAGGGCAGGCCGAACGCCGACACCAGGGCGAGCATCTGGAACAACGAGGCGCTGCCGCCGGCCTGGGTGGCGCTCAGGCTCTGCTGATCGGCCAGCAGGGTGGGCAGCCAGGCGGTCACGCCGTAGTAGCTGAACGACTGCCCGGCGAAGCAGAACACCATCCCGGCCACCAGACGCCGGTTCATCGGGGTTTTCGAACTGGGGACGCCGGTGGGCTCGGGGGGTGCGCTCTCCTGGGTGACCGGGGTGGCCCGTTTCCAGGCCAGTGCGGCCAGGAGCACCACCAGAGCCCAGGTCAGCAGGGCCCAGCGCCAGGTCAGCCAGCCGGCCAGCGGCGCGCCCAGGGTGGTGGCGGTCATCGCGCCCAGGTTCATCGCAGCCGTGTAGAAGCCGGTGACCTCGGTGGTCCGCCCGGCGAAGTCCCGCCCGATGATCACCGGCACCACCACGTTGGCGATGGTGATGCCCAGCCCGATCACCACGGTCCCGGCCAGCGCGGCCCCCAGGCCACCGGCCGAGCGCAGCACGATCCCGGCCAGCACCACGGCCAGCGCGATGTGCATCGAGTTGTTGATCCCCGAGCGTCGGGTGAGCACCAGCACCAGCGGGGTGGCCAGGCCGAAACAGATCACCGGCAGGGTGGTGAACAGCCCGGCGGTGGCGCTGTCGATGTCCAGAGCGGCCTGGATGTCGGCGATCGCCGGGGCCACGGAGATGAACGGGGCCCGCATGACGAACGCGATCAGCAGCAGTCCGGCCAGGAGCACCAGGGGCAGGGTGGTGCGCCGGGTCTCGGTGATGGTCACGGGCGCCGAGTTTAGGCAAATTCGTAGGATGAATTTGCCAGGGGCCTCGCGCCCGGCCTGGTCACCGGCCCGTACCCTGCCGTTCATGTCCTTGCGCAGTGCCCGTCGAACCCCTGCGGGGAATGCCCGGTGAACCCTGGCAGGGAATGCCCGTCGAACCCCGGCGGGAACCGATGACCTACCTGCACCCGAGCTGGCAGCTGTCCGCCGGCTGCGCCGTGCTGCTCGCCGTCCTGTGGGGCGCACTCTCGCTGAGCCCGCGTTCCGGCCCGGTGGAGGTGCTGCGCTCGTTCGCCCGCGAGTTCGCCGTGGTGATGACCCTGCTGGGGATCTGGCAGTACGTCGGCCGGCTGGTCCGCACCCGGGTCGACGGCGCCTACCAGCACGCCGAGCAGGTCCAGGAACTGCAGCGGCTGCTGCACCTGCCGGACGAGCTACGGCTGCAGGAACTGGTCCTGCCGCACGACTGGCTGGTCCAGGCGATGAACGTCTACTACGCCTTCGCCCACCTCAACGGCATGGCGATCTTCCTGGTCTGGATCTGGTGGCGACGCCGCGAGTCGTTCCGCGCGGTCCGCAACACCCTGGTCGGCACCACCCTGATCTGCCTTCTGGTGCAGATGATTCCGGTTGCCCCGCCCCGGCTGCTGCCCGGTGCCGGCTTCGTAGACACCGCCCTGCAGTACGGGCAGTCGGTCTACGGCGAGTACGCCACCGGCGTGGCGGCCCAGCTCACCGCCATGCCCTCGGTGCACGTGGCCTGGGCCGCGATCGTCGGCTGGTACATCACCGGACTCGGCCGGGGCCCGCTGCGCTGGATCGGCCTGACCCACCTGGTGCTCACCGTGCTGGTGGTCGTGCTCACCGCCAACCACTGGTGGCTGGACGGGATCGTGGCCGCCGCGATCATGCTCGCCGTACTGACCGTGCAGCGGCTGGTCTCGACCGCGCTCGCCCGCAGGCCGGAACCCGAGCCGGTGCCCTCACCGGTGTGACGCGTACAGCTCCTTGGCCAGGGTGACCAGTTCGCGCACCAGCAGGGGAGTTTCGTCGCGGCGCCAGGCCAGCCACACTGGTGAGGGCTCGGCGTCGCGCACCGGGCGGTAGACGACGCCCGGCCGCGGGTACTGCGCCACCGTCGCCTCCGACGTCATGCCCACGGCCTGACCGGCGGCGATCATGGTCAGCCACTCGTCGACCGAGTGCGAGTCCAGAACCTGGGCCGGACCGGCTCCTTCGGGCCACAGGTCCAGCGTGGTGGTGCCGGTGCGCTGGTCGACCGAGATGGTCCGCCCGGCGAAGTCCCGCAGCCGGACGAAGCGGCGCCGGGCCCACGGGTCGTCGGTCGCCACCGCGGCGAAACGGGCCTCGGTGGCGATCAGTTCGGTGGTGATGTGGGCGTGCCGGGACCCGGGCAGAGGCCGCCGGATCACCGCGACATCCGCGGTGCCCTCGGCCAGCCCGGCGGTCGGGGTGTTGGACTGCACCAGAGCCAGCCGGGTGCCGGGATGCTGCCGGGCCCAGGTGCGCTGCAGGGCCACGGTGTGCCGGCCGAGCGCCGACCAGGCAAAACCGAGCCGCAGCTGCGGATCCACGACGTGCTGCAGCTCGGCCACCTCGGCCAGGATCCGGCGGGCCCGGGCGATCACCGTGACCCCGACCGGGGACGCCTCGACGTGCCGGGTGGTGCGGTGCAGCAGCACCACGCCGAGCTCGGCCTCCAAGGCCGCGATCGAACGGGAGACCGCGGCCTGGGAGACCCCGAGCTCGATCGCCGCGTCGGTGAAGGTCCCGTTCTCGGCCACCGCCACCAGGCTGCGCAGCTGGCGCAGCTCCAGACCCGGTCTCGGGGGCCGCTGGGGATTCATGACTTCATCGTATGAATAGCGACTGCGCTGCATTTCTCCAACCCGCCGCAGGAGTCGCACAGTGGCGGTATGACGACGGTAGAAGACCTGATCGAGCCCCGCCGGGCCGAGCGCGACGGCTTCCACGGCAGTCTCCCGATCTCCATCGCCACCATGCTCTTCAGCGGCACCAGCAGCCAGGTCGGGGCCGCCGTGGGCGCCCAGGCGTTCGGCGCGATCGGCCCGGCCGGAGTGGTCGGGGTCCGCCAGCTCGTGGCCGCGGCCGTCCTACTGCCCATCGCCCGGCCACCGATGCACCGCTTCACCTGGCGCCAGTGGTGGCCCACCCTGGCCCTCGGGGTGGTGTTCGCGGTGATGAACCTGGGCCTGTACACCGCGATCGACCGGATCGGCCTGGGTCTGGCCGTGACCCTGGAGTTCCTCGGCCCGCTGAGCGTGGCACTGGCCCGCTCCCGCACCCGGCTGGACGCCGCCTGCGCGGTCCTGGCCGGAGCCGGAGTGGTGGTGCTGGTGGCGCCCGGCCCGAGCAGCGACTGGCTGGGCATCGGCGCCGGACTGCTCGGCGCCCTGTGCTGGGCCGCCTACATCCTGCTCAACGCCGAGGTCGGGGCCCGGCTCCCAGGCCTGCAGGCACCGGCCGCAGCCTCCACGGTGGCGGTGATCCTCTACCTGCCGGTCCTGATCACCCTGGCCGTGAACGAGAAGTTCACCCTGGCCGCGTTCGCCGTGGCGGCCGCGGCCGGCCTGGGCTCCTCGGCCGTGCCCTACGCCTGCGACCTGATGATGCTCCGCCGGGTCCCGGCCCAGTTCTTCGGCGTCTTCATGAGCGTCCAGCCGGTCCTCGCCTCGGTGGTGGGCATCGTGCTGCTGGGTGAACTGCTCGGCGCCCGCGAATGGGCCGGCGTGGTCATGGTCATCGCCGCCAACGCGATCACCACCACCCGCTCGTACACCCGGGCCCGCAACGCTCAGGCCGGGACCGGAATCAGCCGATAGACCTTCCTGTGGAGACGGGCCGCGAGGGCGGAGCCGACTTCGGGTCGGCGGCCCGGGGCGTGCTCGCCGACCTGCGTGCCTGGGTCGGCCTGGAGAGCTGGGCGATCCTGCGCCGCGACGACGAGGAGCTCGTCGTCATGCTCACCATCGACGACACGTTCGGCCTGTTCGACGGCCAGACCCGGCCCTGGGCCGAGTCGTACTGCTGCCAGGTGGTGGAGTGGGGCCGGCCCGAGGCGGTGCCCGACGCCGCCGAGAACCACCTGCTGACTCAGGCCTTCAAGAACGACCGGGTGCTGGCCGGTGCCGCGCTGATGGTGCCGTTGCGATCCCCCGAGGGCAAGGTGCTCGGCGCTCTGAGCGGGCTCTCGGCCCGGCCGGTGCCCGATCTGGAACGCCACCTGCCGGCCGTGCGCCGTCAGGCCGCCCTGCTCGGGGCCCTGCTGGGCTACGAGCTCTCCGTACAGCGCGAGGACCGCCGCGACCAGAGCCCTCCGGTGGAGTTCACCGACCTGCTCACCGGCCTGGCCAACCGCCGGGCCTGGGACGACGCGCTTCGGGCAGAGGACGCCCGGGCCACCCGTTACGCCGGCTCGGCCGCGGTGCTGGTGCTCGACATCGACGGCCTGCGCCGGGTCAACTCCGGCACCGGGCACGCCAGCGGCGACGACGTACTGATCACCACCGCCACGGTACTGGCCGGCCGGATGCGCTCGGTCGACTTCGTGGCCCGGATCGGCGGCGACGAGTTCGGCGTGCTGATGCCCGAGACCACCGCCGAACAGGCCAATATCGTGCTCAGCGACCTGCGCAAGGCCCTGGCGGCGGCCGGGGTGACGGCCTCGTTCGGGGTGGGCCAGCGGCGCAGCAACACCGGCCTGCAGGCCGCCTGGCGAGCCGCCGACGTCGAGATGTACGCCGACAAGATCCAGACGGCCGGCCGCCGGATCCCGCGCCAGCCGAGCGTCTCCTCCGAAGAGGACGGTCCGAAGGAGCCCTACGTCGGCCCGGAACGGCGCCGCAACGTGGGCCGTCGTGACGAGGACGAGGCCGTCCGGCAGATCCCCGAACAGCCCAAAAAATCTGCTGAAGAACAGATCCCGGGGCAGGCCGAGGCCGAGGCCGTGCAGGCGCTCGCGGTGGAGACCGTAGGGCGCCGGCTGACCAGCGTGGACGCCCTGCTCCAGCTGGCCAAGGACCAGCTCGGGATGGACGTGGCCTTCCTGGGCACGTTCGAGGGCAGGACCGGGCAGCAGCGGGTGCGCAACCTGGTGGCCTCGATCGACGTGCCGGTCAGCGTCGGCCAGCTGCAGCCGATCGACGACACGTACTGCAAGGCGCTCACCGACGGCCGGCTCGCCTCGGTCATCCCGGACACCGCAAAAGATCCGGTCACCCGGGCCCTTTCGCTGACCCGCGAACTGTCGATCGGCTCGCACGTGGGGATACCGCTGCACCGGCGCGACGGGCGGCTCTACGGCACCCTGTGCACCTGGTCCACCGCCCCCGACGAAGCCCTGCGCGAACGCGACGCCGAGGTGCTGCGGGCGATCGGCACGGTGGTGATGGACCTGGTCGACATCGAGGACCGGACCGAGCGCGACCGGCACCAGATGCTCGACCGGATGGACCGGCTGATGGCCAACGGCGGGCCCGGCGTGGTGTTCCAGGCGGTGCACGCCCTGGAGGGCCTGAGTACCGTGGGCGTGGAGGCGCTGAGCCGGTTCCCGGCCGGCAGCGGCCGCCCGGACGAGTGGTTCACCTCGGCCAGCCGGGCCGGGGTGGGCCTGGAGCTGGAACTGGCCGCGGTCCGCAACGCCCTGACGATTCTGCCTGCGCTGCGCGGGTTCCTGGGGATCAACGTCTCCCCGCGTACCCTGGTCTCGCCCGCCTTCGGCCGGCTGGTCACCTCGCTGCCGCTGAGGAGCATCGTCATCGAGATCACCGAGCACGAGGCGGTCGACGACTACGACGCGCTGAACGAGGTGCTGCGGCCCTGGCGGGAGCGCGGGATGCGGGTGGCGGTGGACGACGCCGGGGCCGGCTTCGCCAGCATGCGGCACGTGCTGACCCTGGTCCCGGACTTCATCAAGCTGGACATCTCGCTGGTGCGCGGCATCGACGAGGACCCGGCCAAGCGCGCCCTGGCCGGGGCGCTGGCGGCCTTCGCCCAGAAGATCGGCAGCAGCGTGATCGCCGAGGGGATCGAGACCGCGGCCGAACTGTCCTGCCTGCGCAGCCTGAAGGTGGAGTTCGGCCAGGGTTACCACCTGAGCATGCCGGGCCCGCTGGCCGACGAGATGCGCAAGGACGGCGAGAGCCTGCCCGAGCCGGCGACCCATCACCAGACGTGATGGCTGACCCTCGTCGCTGTGATGCGTCGGGGTCTGGACAATCTCTACTGTCTAGGTAGAGTAATCGACATGGAACAGGTGAGCACGTCGACGGCGGGGCCGTGTCCCGCCGCTGCGGCCGGTTGTTGTTGTCGCTGCTGACTCTTCGAGAGATCACTGCCTGAGGACGCCGGTGGGCGCCCGTCCTTCGTATCGTCCGGTTCCGTCCGGCCCGGGTTCCGGGTGACCGGCGGACCGTCCTGAAAAAGCACTGAAAAACGCACGCCACCCGACTTTTGCCGGTCGGTGGTGCGCTGCCGCACGGCCACATCCATGATCCGGGGAGACGGTGCACCATGTCTGTCGAGTTCATCAGCGCGATCAACGTCAATCCGGCCAACGAGATCAACCGGCTCGGCCGGTTCGACATCGACGTGCCCTACCTGAAGCGCTACTCCCGCCTGCTGGAGGACGGCGGCTTCGACTACACCCTGGTGCCCTACGGGTCTCCCGGGCACGACCCGTTCACCATCGCCTCCGCGGTGACCCAGTACACCGAGCGGATCAAGCCGATCGTGGCGCTGCGCCCGAACACGCTGTACCCCACGGTGGCGGCCAAGGCTCTGGCCACGCTCGACCAGCTCTCCGGTGGTCGCGCAGTGGTCCACTTCATCGCCGGCGGCAGCGACCATGAGCAGCTGCGCGAGGGCGACACCCTGGACAAGGTGAGCCGTTACGAGCGGCAGGAGGAGTACATCCGCATCCTGCGCCGGGTCTGGAGTGAGACCGAACCCTTCGACCACGAGGGAAAGTACTACCGGTTCAAGGATTTCGTCTCGCGGGTACGGCCGGTCAACGGCACCGTCCCGGTCAGCGTCGGCGGTTCGTCGGACGAGGCCTACCGGGTGGGCGGTGCGCTCGGCGACATCTTCGGCCTCTGGGGCGAGCCGCTGGCCGAGACCGCGCAGCAGATCAGCCGGTTCAGCGAAGAGGCACGTAAGGCCGGGCGTAGTGACGTGCCGCGTACCTGGGTCACCTTCCGCCCGATCATCGCCCCCACTGAGGAGCTGGCCTGGGAGAAGGCGCACCGCACGCTGGAGGTGCTGAAAGGTACCACCCAGGGCGCGAAGTCGTTGTGGTCGCAGGCCAAGAACTGGAACGGCCCGGAGGGGCCGGCCAACGTCGGCTCGCAGCGCCTGCTCGAGATCGCCTCGAAGAAGGATCTGCACGACCGCGCGTTGTGGACCCCCACGGCCACCGCGACCGGCGCGGCCGGGGCGTCCACTGCTCTGGTGGGCAGTTACGAGACGGTGGCCGCGGCCATCCTCGACTACATCGACCTCGGCGCCGATCTGATCTCGATCCGCGGCTACGACAACCTGAACGACGCGGTGGACTACGGTCGCTACCTGATTCCGCTTGTGCGGCAGGAGCTTGCGCACCGTGAGGCCACTGGTGAGCGCGGTACCGTGGTCCGGCAGGATCCGCTGGAGAACAGTGGCCTGGTGACGTCGTGACGCTGCAGATCGCTGATGTCGAACTGGGGGACGACCTGCTCCAGGACGTCAAGGAGCGGCTGGCTGAGGGGGCGGCCGAGAACGATCGCACGGGCGAGTTTCCGTGGGTCGGCATTCAGATCGTGCACGATGCCGGGCTGCTGCGGGCGGGGATCGGAAAGGAATACCAGGGAGCGGGTCTCAGCGCGGTCGACAGCGTTCGCCTGTTCCAGGCACTGGGGGCCGGCGATCCGTCGGTGGCGCTGCTCACCGCTATGACGGTGTTCCAGCACCAGGCACAGGCCAAGGCGCCGTGGTGGCCGGAGGAGTTGTACCGCCAGGTGGTGGCCGACTCGTACGACCGGCCGGTACTGCTGAATGCGGTGCGGGCCGAACCCGAGTGGGGTGCCCCGGCCCGGGGTGGCCTGCCGGCGACCACGGTGCGCAAGGTCGAAGGCGGCTGGATCCTGAACGGCCGCAAAGGTTTCGCGACCGGTTCGGAAGGGTTGGCCTATCACCTGGTGTGGGCCACCACCTCCACCGATCCGGACGACAACCCGCTGCTCGCCCACGCCGTGGTTCCGGGTGACGCCCCGGGCATCGAGATCATCCGTACCTGGGACCATCTCGGCCTGCGGGCCAGCAGCACCCACGACGTGATCTACACCGACGTCTTCATCCCCGAGGACAACTTCCGCGGGGTTCCGCTCTCCGAGCAGGGCCGCGACCTGCCCGGCGCGCTGGGCCTGGGCCTGTCCGCGCTGTACGTCGGCGTCGCCCGCGCCGCCCAGGCCTGGTTCGTCAAGTTCGCCAACGAGCGAATCCCCACCTCACTCGGCCGCCCGATCGCCAGCACCGAGCGCATCCAGTCGGTGGCCGGTGAGATCGAGGTCCAGCTCATCCAGGCCGAAGAGGTGCTGCTCGGCCTGGCCGCCGGCCTCGATGCGAACGACCCCAGAGCCGGCCGCCGGGTGCTCAGCGCCAAGATCATCGCCACCCGTAGCGCGGTCATGGCCGTGCAGACCGCCGTGGCGGCCCTCGGCAACCCGGCGCTGACCCGGCACAACCCTCTGCAACGCCACCTGCGCGACGTGCTCTGTTCGAGGGTGCACCCGCCCCAGGACGACGCGGCCCTGCTGATCGCCGGCCGCACCTCCCTCAAACGCTGAGCCCGCACAGGAAGTGACCCCAAAGATGAGATACAGACGTCCTCTGCTTGCCCTGACCGCCCTTGCCACCCTGGCCGCCTGCGGCGGGGGAGCGGACGCCGCGAACGACGGCGACGGTGGCAACCCGGTCAAGGGCGGCACGCTGCGCATCGCCTTCTGGGACGACGCCCAGGGCTGCATCGATCCCAACCAGGTGTACTGGATCGAGAGTCGTTCGCTGAACCGGCAGTTCGCCGACTCGCTCACCGACCAGGATCCGGAGACCGGCAAGATCGTGCCCTGGCTGGCCGAGAGCTGGGAGGTGAACGACGACGCCACCAGCTACACCTTCAAGCTCCGTGACGACGTCACCTTCTCCGACGGCACCAAGTTCGACGCCGCGGCGGTCAAGACCGCCTACGACGCGACCCACGCCCTGGGCGCCAAGTCGCTGCTCGGCCTGACCTACACGGCCGGTTACAAGTCCACCGAGGTGGTCGACGACTACACCGTCAAGGTCGACTTCGACCAGCCGAACAGCGCCTTTCTGCAGGCCAGTTCGACCACCACGCTGGCGATCCTGAGCCCGGAGACGTACCGGCAGACCCCGGAAGAACGCTGCACCGGCGACAACCTGGTCGGTACCGGCGCCTTCACCCTGGACAGTTACACCGCCGCCACCGAGGCCAAGCTCAGCCGCCGCGACGGCTACGCCTGGCCCTCGGAGCTGATCGAGAACCAGGGCGACGCCTACCTGGACGCGATCGAGGTCAGCTACATCAAGGAGGACAGCGTCCGGGTCGGCAGCCTGACCAGCGGTGCGATCGACATCGCCTGGCCTCGCCTGCCGATCTCCGAGGCCGACCAGAAGGTGATCGAGGCCACCGGCGCCGGCATCGAGTCGCGTTCGCTGCCCGGCATCAGCAGCAGCTACTTTCCCAACGTCGGCGCGGGCAAGCCGCTGGCCGACGTGAAGGTACGTCAGGCGCTGCAGAAGTCGATCGACCGTAAGAGCTACGCCAGCACCGTGTTCTGGGACGGCTACCCGGTGGTGAGCGGGCCGTTCGACAACACCACGCCGTACGCCACCGACTCCTCCGGCGTGCTGGCCTACGACCCGGAAGGTGCCAAGGCCCTGCTCGACGAAGCCGGCTGGACAGCTGGGGCGGACGGCTACCGGGCCAAGGACGGTGAGCCGCTCACCCTGACCATCCCGGCGCAGAACACCACCCCGGGCGACCAGCTCGTGCAGGACCAGCTCAAGCAGGTCGGGATCAAGGTCGAGCTGAACGTGCTCACCCTGGCCCAGTACCAGGCCGCGGCCGCCGACGGCGACTACGACCTGCTGGCCACCTACTACACCCGGGCCGACCCCAGCGTGCTCGGCTCGGTGCTGGACTCCGGCGTGAGCCAGGCCGGCACCGCCCAGCTCTCCCAGGACCCGGCCACGAAGAAGGAGATCAGCGGGCTGTTCGCCGAGGGCCTGCAGGACGTGGCCGAGGACAAGCGGGCCGGTACCTACGCCGATCTGCAGAAGCTGATCCTCGAGCAGGGCGTGATGTTCCCGCTGTACGAGCGGGTGCAGACGGCCGGGGTGGCCTCGAAGGTGCACGGGTTCGCCTGGACCAGTGAGGCTTTCCTGCGCGCCAACGACATCTGGATCAGTCAGTGACGTCGGTGAAGTGGCTGACCAGCTCGACGGCCAGGTACCTGGCCGGGCGGGTGCTGCAGGCGGTGATCGTGCTGTGGGCGGTGTACACCGTCACCTTCGGCATCCTCTACCTCCTGCCCAGCGATCCGGTGGAGCTGCAGCTGGCCGCGGCCAACGTGCAGGTCGACGAGCTCAGCCCGGCCGAGCTGGCCGCGGCCAAGCAGCAGTACGGCCTGGACCAGCCACTGGCCACGCAGTACTTCGACCAGCTGGGCGGGTTGCTGCGCGGTGACTTCGGGCAGTCCATCTCGCTGCACCGCCCGGTCGGTGAGCTGCTGGCCGAAAGGCTGCCCTCCACCCTGGCTCTCGGCGCGACCGCGATCGGCCTGGCCCTGGTGCTCGGGGGCACCCTGGCCTACCTGGCCGCCTACGTTCGCGTGGCCTGGTTGAAGACGGTGCTGAACCGGCTTCCGGCCGTGGGGGTCTCGCTGCCGCCGTTCTTCGTCGGGCTGCTGCTGATCCAGGTGTTCGCGTTCGAGCTGGGCTGGTTCCCGGCCACCGGTACCCAGGGCGCGTCCAGTCTGGTCCTGCCCGCGATCACCATGGCCGTGCCCACCGCGGCGATGCTGGCCCAGGTGCTCACCCGCAGCCTGGACGACCAGCTCGCCGAGCCCTACGTGGCCACCGCCGCCGCCCGCGGTCTGAGCCGTCAGTATGTGCAGGCCCGGCATGCGCTGCGAAATGCTCTGCTGCCCACGCTGACTCTGCTCGGGTTGCTGCTCGGCGCCACGGTCACCGAGGCCGTGGTGGCCGAGACAGTGTTCTCCCGGCCCGGGGTGGGGCAGATGGCCCAGCAGGCGGTGCTGGCCCAGGACGTGCCCCTGGTCCAGGCGATCGTGGTGCTCGCGGCCGCCGTGTTCGTGGTGATCAACCTGCTCATCGATCTCGTGTACCCGCTGTTCGACCCGCGGATCACGCACACCCCACGGGTCTCTTAGGAGAGTTGGTCATGTCGGTCGATCTCGCACCAGAACTGGGGACGCGGGTGGTCCCCGAAGTCGCTGCCGGGCAGCGGAGTCCGCGGAGACTGGGACTGCTCACCGCCCGTCCCGGGCTGATCCTGGCCCTGCTCTTCGTGGGTTTCGTACTGGTCTCGGCGGTGGTGCCGGGCTGGTTCACCCGCTACGACCCGAACGCCACGGCCGGGCCGGACAAGCTGCTCGCCCCTTCGGCCGAGCACTGGTTCGGCACCGACGAGCTGGGCCGCGACCTGTTCAGCCGGGTGCTGCACGGTTCCACCCTGACCATCCAGGCCACCCTCGGCGCGATCGTGATCGCCGTGGTGGTGGGCCTGACCCTGGGCGTGGTCTCCGGCTTCTTCGGCGGCTGGCCGGACTCGGTGCTGATGCGGGTGGTCGACGTGCTGCTGGCGATCCCGCGCCTGCTGCTGGCCCTGACCATCGTCACCGCCCTGGGTTTCGGCACGCTACCGATCGCGGTGGCGGTGGGGGTGGGCATCGTGCCCGGCTTCGCCCGGATCACCCGCGCCCGGGTGCTGAGCATCAAGGCCCTGCCCTACATCGAGGCGGCCCGCACCGGCGGCGCCTCGTGGACCCGGGTGCTGGTGCGGCACATCCTGCCCAACAGCTGGGGGCCGGTGCTGGTGCTGGCGGTGCTGGACTTCGGCGTGGCCATCCTGGCGATCTCGGCGCTCAGCTTCCTCGGCTTCGGGGCGGCCCCGCCCGCCGCCGAGTGGGGCACGCTGATCTCGCAGGGCCGTAGCTACCTGATCACCTCACCGTGGCTCACCCTGCTGCCCGGGCTCTTCGTCGGGCTGACGGTGTTCAGCCTGAACCACATTTCCCGCAGCCTTGAGGAGCTTCAGCGATGAGCGCGATTCTGGAGATCCAGGGACTGTCGGTGGCCTATCGTCCGCATCGTCACCGCCCGCCGGTACCCGCCGTCCGGGACATCTCGCTCAGCATCGGCCGGGGCGAAACCGTTGCCGTGGTGGGTGAATCCGGATCGGGCAAGAGCACTCTGGCCGCAGCGGTACTCGGCCTGCTGCCCGGAACCGGAGCGGTGACAGGCGGTTCCATCACCGTTGCCGGCAAACCGGTCACCGGCGCGAGCGAGCGCGCTTTACGTGATCTGCGCGGCCGCGTGGTAGCGCTGATCCCGCAGGACCCGACGGTCACGCTCAACCCCACTCGGCGGATCGGCCCGCAGGTGGCCGAATCCGTACGCCGCAGACAACCGGAAGTACCAAAAAGAAGTGTGGACGCGGAGGTCTTGGCTGCGCTGTCGGCTGCCGGTCTGGAGAACCCGGAATTGCGGGCCCGGCAGTATCCGCACGAACTCTCCGGCGGCTTGCGGCAGCGGGTGCTGATCGCGGCCGGCCTGGCCGGGGAACCGGAGCTGCTGATCGCCGACGAGCCCACCAGCGCTCTGGACGTGACCGTGCAGAAGCGGATCCTCGACCACCTGGACCGCCTGGTGGCCGGGCGCGGCATCGCTCTGCTGCTGATCACCCACGACCTGGGTGTGGCCGCCGACCGGGCCGACCGGGTGGTGGTGATGCGCTCCGGCGAGGTGGTCGAGAGCGGTCCGGCGGCAACGGTTCTGGGTTCACCGCAGCACGAGTACACCAAGGAACTGCTCCGCGCCGCGCCGGGCTTCTCGGTGACTGTGCGCGAGGCCGGAGAACGCACCCCCGAGCCGATCCTGCAGCTGGAAAGGCTGACCAAAGACTATGCGCTGCCCGGCGGCGGTAACTTCCGCGCGCTCGACGAAGTCACGCTCCAGGTCCCCAAGGGCCAGACCCTGGGCCTGGTGGGGGAGTCGGGCTCGGGCAAGACCACGGCCCTGCGCTCGGCGCTCGGCCTGATCACCCCCACCGCGGGGCGGATCCGGTTCGACGGCCAGGACATCACCGATCTGGGCTGGCGGCAGCTGCGCCCCCTGCGCAGGCGCTTCCAGCTGGTGCACCAGAACCCGTTCGCCGCCCTCGACCCGCGCTTCAGCGTGGAGCAGACGATCGGCGAACCGCTGGTCTCGTTCCGGGTGGGAGATCGCACCACGCGCCGCCGGCGGGTGCACGAGCTGCTCGACGCGGTCGGCCTGCCGCGTGACTTCGCCGGCCGCCGGCCCGCCGAGCTCTCGGGTGGGCAGCGGCAGCGGGTGGCCATCGCCCGGGCGCTGTCGCTGGAGCCCGACCTGCTGTTGCTCGACGAGCCGGTGTCGGCGCTGGACGTGCGGGTGCAGGAGCAGATCCTGAACCTGCTCACCACGCTGCAGAACGACCTCGGCCTGAGCTACCTGTTCGTCTCGCACGACCTGGCCGTGGTGGCGGGCCTGGCGCACCGGGTGGCCGTGCTGCGGGGCGGGCGCCTGGTCGAGGAGGGCCCCACCGCCGAGGTGTTCAGCAACCCGCAGTCCGAGTACACCCAGGAGCTGCTGAGCGCGATCGCCGGCCGGAGCCCCCGGGAGCATGCCGGGACCACATCATGAGCAGCCGCTACGTGATCATCGGGGCCGGGGCGATCGGTGCCCTGCTGGCCGCGCAGCTGCACCTGGCCGGCAAGCCGGTGGTGCTGGTGGCCCGGGGCCGCAACCTCGAGGCGATCCGGGCCCACGGGGTGCGGGTGCGCAGGCCAAGCAACACCGAGCAGGTACGGGTGCCGGTGGTCGCCGGCCCGCACGAACTTCAGCTCACCTCGGACGACGTTCTCGTGCTGACCACCAAGACCCAGGATGCCGAGCAGGTGCTGGCCGAGTGGGCCTGGCAGCCGGTGGCGCCGGACCGGGTGGCCGCCGACCTGCCCTTGCTCACCTTCCAGAACGGCCTGGCCACCGAGGACCTCGCCCTGCGCCGGTTCGCCCAGGTGTACGGCGTCTCGATCGGGGTGGCGGCCAGCTATCTCACCCCCGGCGAGGTGGTCTCCCCGTCGTACCCGATCATCGGTGTGGTCTGGCTGGGGCGTTACCCACGGCCCGCCGCTCATGAGCCGCACGCCGAGCAGTACCTGCGTGACCTGCGCGAAGCCGGCTACGACGGGAGCCTGGTCGAGGACATCCGCGCCTACAAGGCCCGCAAGCTCCTGCTCAACCTGGCCAACGGCCTGGGCGTGCTGCAGGGCAGCGACAGCGAGCGCGACCAGGCCCGCGAGAAGCTGGTGCAGGAGGCCCGCGCGGTGTTCCGGGCCGCCGGCATCGAGGTCACCCAGGCTGCGCCGGGCCATCTCAGCGTGGAACCGGTACCCGGTCACGAGCCCGGCCACCTGTCCACCTGGCAGAGCTTCGCCCGTGGGGCCTCCAGCGAGGTGGACTACCTGAACGGCGAGATCGTGCTGCTCGGCCGTCGGCACCGGGTGCCCACCCCGGTCAACGAGCGGCTGCAGCGACTGCTCGGCGCTCAGGCCGCGGCCGGTCTACCGCCCGGCACCCACCACGTCGCCGACGTCCTCACCAACGACCGCTCACCGAACTACGTTGGCCCTCGCAACCGCGTCGGCCGATCCGAAGGAAGAACGCATGAGCCCGCTCATCACCGTTGACGAACTTCTCACGCTCCAGCAGAACGGATCGCCGCGACTGCTCGACGTGCGCTGGAAGCTCGGCGGCCCGCCCGGACCGGACGAGTTCCGGGCCGGGCACATCCCGGGGGCGGTGTACGTCGACCTCGACGAGCAGTTGGCCGCGCACGGTGGCCCCGGCACCGGCCGGCACCCGCTGCCCAGCGCCGAGGCCTTCCAGCGGTCGGCCCGCTCGTGGGGCCTGAACAACACCGACACGGTGGTGGCCTACGACGACGCCGGCCTGCTGTCCGCGGCCCGGCTGTGGTGGCTGCTGCGCTGGGCCG
Organism: Kineosporia babensis; assembly: GCF_021129305.1. Taxonomy (GTDB): domain Bacteria; phylum Actinomycetota; class Actinomycetes; order Actinomycetales; family Kineosporiaceae; genus Kineosporia; species Kineosporia babensis. The sequence goes on from NZ_JAJOMB010000002.1 coordinate 221,651, forward strand.
GGTTCGACGGCGAGGTGCGTCTGCTCGACGGTGGGCTGCGGGCCTGGAAGGAGGCCGGGCAGGCGCTGGCCACCGGCGACGCCCCCGAGCCGGCCGCCGGCAATGTCACGCTCGGTGAGGGAAAGCTGCCCACCATCCCGGTCGAGGGTGTGCTGCCCTTCGTCGCCGACGGTGGGCTGCTGCTCGATGCCCGCCCGGCCGAGCGCTACACCGGCGAAGCCGCCTCGATCGACCCGCGCCCGGGCCACATTCCTGGCGCAGTGAGCGCTCCCGCGGTAGGAAACATCGGTGACGACGGACGATTCGCCGCCCCCGACGTCCTCAAGCAGAAGTTCGAGGCTCTTGGCGTGAGCGACGAGCGCCCGGTGGGCGTGTACTGCGGATCCGGCGTGACCGCCACGCACGATCTGCTGGCCCTGGCGGTGGCCGGATTCGACCCCGACCGGGTGCCGTTGTACCCGGGGTCCTACTCGCAGTGGGCCGCACTGCCCGACACCCCGGTGGTCACCGGCCGCGAACCTTTCTGAGACAGGCTCTTTCACCGCAGCTACCACGGAAGATCCGTCGGTGGAACATGTTCGGCCAACAGGAGAGATCATGAGCGACAACCTCGAGACCCGGCCCGAGACGCTACCCGAGGCGCCGTTGGTCGGCGCCGCCGAAGCGCGGGAGCGGGTGGCCGCCGGCGCGGTGCTGCTGGACACCCGCAGCCCGGGTGGGCGGGAGAGGACCGGCCCGATCGAGGGTGCGGTCATCGTCGACCGTGACAACCTCGACGCCGAGTTCGATTTCGGCTCACCGGTTCGGCATGCCGAGGTGAAGGCGCTGGACACTCCGATCGTGGTGATCTGCGGTTCGGTGAACGGGTCCGGGCCGGTCGCGCAGGACCTGATCGCCCGCGGCTTCGTGAACGTGGTGCACGTCGAGGGCGGGGCGCCGGCCTGGCACGAACTCGACCGCTAGGCTGTGTGTGGCAACTCACACCAGGACGCGGGTCGGAGAGGTTGGTCTCAGGCCCGCGTCGTGCGTTGCGGCACTGGTCGAGGGCGGAAAGTGCACGATCGCGAGGGTGATCGGGGCAGGCCGCTCACCGCACCGGCGAGAATCTGCGGATCTGGGCCGGGCAGGGTCCTGACCTGCGCCTGAAGTTGCGAACTAGGCTGTACGAGGGACCATTTCGCACCGCTGCGGCATCGGCGCCACCCCGAGTGACCTCGTCCTTCTGACTCGCCGTCGTCGTCCGAACACCCTGTGATGCGCGCTTCGGTGTGCGTCTCACAAGCTCGTTGGGCACGATAAGGAATCATGACGAGCACTGCCGGGTGGGCCGCGAACGCCGATGTCAGCGCATCCGTCCAGGCGCCCGCGCGCAAGGACAGCAAACGCGCGGACATCCAGGGCCTGCGCGCACTGGCTGTGGTGCTGGTCGTGGTCTATCACGCAAACCTGCCGCTGCCAGCGGGTTTCGCCGGTGTGGACGTGTTCTTCGTGATCTCCGGCTTCGTGATCACCGGGCAGATCGAGCGGCTGCGCCGCACCGGCCGCTTCGGCTTCGGCTCGTTCTACGCCCGGCGGATCCGCCGGCTGCTGCCCGCCATGGTGGTCATGCTGCTGGCCGTCCTGCTGCTGTCGTTCCTGTTCCAGTCGCCGATCGGGGCGCAGTCCGACACCGCCGGCACCGCACTGGCCGCGGTGCTGCTGGCCGGCAACTTCAACCTGCTCAGCACCTCGGGCGACTACTTCGCGGCGGGGGCGGTGATGAACCCGCTCACCCACGTCTGGTCGCTCAGTGTGGAGGAGCAGTTCTACCTGTTCTTCCCGCTGATGCTGGCGCTGACCTGGAAGCTCGGCCGGGGCGGGGCGCGCAGCCAGATGATCGGTCTGGGCCTGCTCACCGCGGGCAGCTTCGCCCTGTCCATGTGGCTGTCGTTCGGCGAGTTCCGGGTGCACGGCTACCCGGCCGGCGACGTGGCCTTCTACTCCTCGCCCACCCGGGCCTGGGAGTTCGGCGTGGGCGCGATGCTGGCGGTCTGGGTCTCCTCGCGGGCCGCCCGGCACTACTCGGCCGAGCGCATCGTGCTGCCGGTGGTGCTGGGTGCGGCCGGGCTGGCGCTGCTGGTCTACCTCAACCTGACGGTCACCCACGAGACGGTCTGGCCCGGCTCGGCGGCGATGATCCCGGTGGCCGCGACCGCGCTGCTGCTGCTGGCCGGCTCGATCGGGGAGGGCCCGATCAAGCGGGTGCTGTCCTCGAAGCCGCTGGTCGTCACCGGTGACCTGTCGTACAGCATCTACCTCTGGCACTGGCCGCTGATCGTGATCGCCACCCTGCTGTGGCCCTCGCCCTGGATCGCGGCCGCCGCCGCTGTGGTCTCGCTGATCCCGGCCTACCTGAGCTACCGCTTCGTGGAGCAGCCGCTGCGCCACGGCAGCGTGCGACTGCCCAAGGTCTACCTCGGCGGGGCGGTGTCGGCCGGGCTGGTCGTGGTGGCCGCCCTGACGCTGCAGGTGGCCGGGCCGTGGGCGGTGCCCAACGCTGCGGCTTATGCCGGGCAGCGCGACGAGCTCACCTTCGGCCGGGAGAACGGCTGCCTGGTGCGCAACCGCCCGTACGAGGAAGCCGACTTCGACCGCTGTATGACCACCGTGCCGAACTCCAAGGGCTGGGTGATGCTGGCCGGCGACTCGCACGCCGAGGCGCTGTCCACCGGCCTGATCGACGCCAACCGCGAGCTCGGCTACAGCACCCTGGCACTGACCGGCGCCAGCTGCCCGTTCATGCGCGACGCCCGGCCCAGCCGCGAGGTCTCCAACTGCGGCAGCCTGGCCTCGGCCCTGCTGGACCGGGCGACCAAGAGCGACGACCCGCCCTCGCTGGTGGTGATCTCCAACTGGGCCCTGGCCCGGCACGACGTCGACGGCAAGTGGCCCGAGCAGCTCAAGCCCGCACTGGAGGAACTCAGCGACGCCGGTATCCCGGTGCTCTACGTGATGGACGTGCCCAACTACGCCACCCAGTCGATGAACCGGCAGACCGCGTGCAGCGGAGGCTGGCTGAACTTCGTCTGCGACAAGAAGCAGAGCGCGGTCCTGGACTACCAGGCCGACTCCCGCCAGGCCGAGTGGGACGTGGTCAGCAGCGTGCCGGGAGTCAGTATCTACGACACCTGGGACCGCTTCTGCGACGGCGAGGTGTGCAGCCCGCTGGTCGACGGCAAGCTGGCCTACTGGGACTTCAACCACCTGAACCGGATCGGCTCGGTGGCGCTGACCGACGAACTGAAGACGACGGTGGGCGGGATTCTCGCCCGACAGTAACCGTCGACTACAACCAGTAGTCGAAAGACCCTTCCGCGCTGCTCCGGACGAGTGACACGACGACCCGGGCGCTCAGCTGTGCACCGGATCTGGCGATACGGATGACTGTCAGCAACGAGCTGACGATCGAACGGTGTAATCGTCGGAAGGGGCGGTCATGGCCAAGGTGCTCGTCGTCGAGGACGATCCGGACAACCGCCGGCTGCTGGAGTTCCGCCTGACCGGCATGGGCCACCAGGTGCTCGGCGCCGGCTGCGCGGGCGAGGCGCTGGCCCTGATCGGCCAGTTCGGGGTGCCCGACCTGGCGGTGATGGACATCGTGATGGAAGGCATCGACGGCCTCGACCTGCTGATGATCCTGCGCCGCGTGCCCACCTGCGTGGGGATGCCGGCGATCATGCTGACCGCCCGCCAGCTGGACGGCGACCAGCGGCTGGCCGCCCGGCTCAACGCGCAGTACATGCTCAAGCCCGTGGTGGCCGCGGACCTGACCCTCGCGGTCGACGCCGCCCTGGCGGCCTGAGCCCGAGGCCGAAAGCCCCAACAGACCTGCCGACGGTTCGTGAAGCAAGTGCGAGCCCGAGGCCGACCCGGGGGAAGCCGGACAGCTGGACCTGTCCGGCTTCCCCCGTCCTCCCGGCTGGTCGCGGGTTCTGCCCGGCGGGGGCGGAACCCGCGACCATGTCGTCGTTCCCGCCGGTAGCGCCGGATCAGGAGGCCGAGAGCACCTGGTCCAGCACCCGGTTCAGGCTGGCCGCCTCGATCGGTTTCTGCATCAGGTGGGCGTGCAGTTCCCGCGCCACCCTCTGGTCCTCCTGCAGGTCGCGCGCGGTGAGCAGGATGACCGGCAGATCCTGCGCCTCGGGCGAACTGCGCAGTTCCCGCAGCAGTTCCAGGCCCGAGGTGCCGTGCATGACGATGTCCAGCACGACCAGGTCCGGCACCCCGTAGCGCCGGATCGCCTCCTGGGCGTCGTCGGCCGAAGGCACGCTGATCACGGTGTGGCCCATCCGGGCCAGCCGGATCTCCAGCAGCCTGCGGATGTCGCTGTCGTCCTCGACGACCAGAACCTTGGACACTTCCGGCGACCCCCCAACTTCGCGGACGTGGTTGCCCGGTAAAGCGAGATCGAACCCCGCGCCACGGGTCTTTAGCCCCCGCGACCTCTCGTCCGGGACCACTGCGAAGAACGAACCGGGGACGTCGGTGGTGGTCAGATCCCGAGAATCTCACTCAGATGGGCCTGCGGGTCCGCGGGGGCGTCCGGGCCCAGCGCATCTTCCATCCAGACCCGGAACGCGGCCACCCCCTGGGCCACCAGCAGCCGGGTGCGCCAGTCGGGGGTGAGCACCGGCCCGTCCGGAACCGCGCGATTGACCAGGTCGACGGCCAGCTGCTGCTCACGGTCGGACAACCGCACGTACGGGCTGACCCGGACCGCGGAGGCCCGATGGAACCCGCGCAGCTCGTGCCGGCGCTCCATCACGTGCTCGGCCAGGTCGTGCAGGGCCAGCGTGAACACCGCCGTGTCGTCCAGCTCCAGCGGCGCGGTCACGAAGAACTCCCGGACCCGCACCGCCATCTGCTGGGCCGGCTCGGCCAGCACGTCCTCCTTCGTGGCGAAGTACCGGAAGAAGGTGCGCGGGGCGATGTCCGCCGCCGAGCAGATGTCGGCCACCGTCACGTTCTCGAACCCGCGCTCGGAGAACAGCCGCAGGGCCACCTCGACGGTGAGCGCCCGTGAGGCCGCTCGTTTCCGTTCGCGCAGTCCCTCGCCCGTGGTCAAGCCCCTACCTCCCGGTCGACGTCGAAGGCTGGCCGTCGGATTCGGCAGCCAAAGGTGGAACGAGCCGCAGGTGTTCGACGTCCCCATCCGTTCTGTGACCGCTCGCACACTGCGATCTGCAGGTCGCCACTACCCTCGGAAGATGGCGCAGGCTCCCTACGATCCGAAGACCGGGACGCGCCGCCGCGGCCGTCCGCCGGAGCTGGAACGCACCGCGATCGCCCAGGCCGCGCTGGCCGAGATCAGCGGATTCTCGGTGGCCAAGGTGGCCCGGCGGCTGGGCTCCACCCCGGGCGCGCTCTACCACCACGTCTCGGGCCGGGCCGAGCTGATCACGATGGCGGCCCAGGCGGCGCTGGAGGAGGTCCACCTGCCCGAGCCCGAACCTGGTCCGGCGCTCGACTGGCGCGGCTACCTGCACGATGTGGCCGAGACGCTGCTTGCGGCGCTGCAGGCGCACCCCGGTCTGGCGCTGGCCCTCACCGAGCTCAACGCCCCGCCGCCCAGCTACGCCCGGATGCTGCAGCAGGCACAGGTGGTGCTGGCCGGGCACGGCGTGGCCGAGCGCACCGCCCGGACCGCGATCCACCTGCTCGGGCACCTGGCGATGGACGAGGCGATGGCGGCCGCGCACCGGGAGCCGGAGGCCGAACTGTGGGGCTGGACCTTCCGCGAGCGGGTCGAACTGGTCCTGGACGGGGTCGCGTTCCGGCGGCCCTGACGGTTGCGGCGTGAGACAGGCGATTGCGAGGTAAGGCTTGCCTTATCTATTGTCTATGGGTGTTCAATAAAGAAGCCGGCCTCGCTCGGGTGAGGCACTGACATGTCCGCACTGCAAGAACTCCTGGCCCCGGTCCGCCGGGCCACCGGGCTGGCGATGGGGGTTGCGGCGATCGGCGCGGTCGCCGAGATCGTGCCCTTCGTCGCGATCGGTGAACTGGCCCGGGTGATCCTCGAACCGGGTGATCCGGATCGTGGCCGGCTGCTCGGGGTGGCCGCGGTGGTGCTGGTCGCGCTCGGCGTGCGGGCCCTGTGCACCTCGGCCGCGATCATGATCACCCACTACGCCGACGTGCGCCTGCAGTCCGTGCTGCGCCGCCGGATCGTGCTGCGGCTGGGCCGGGTCCGGCTGGGCTGGTTCACCGAGAACGCCTCGGCCGACGTGGGCAAGGCCGCGCAGAACGACATCCAGACCATGCACTACCTGGTCGCCCACCAGAAGGTCGAGACGGTGACCGGGATCGTGGTGCCGCTGACCGGGTTCGGCTACCTGCTGTGGATCAGCTGGCCGGCCGCGCTGCTCGCCCTCGTCCCGATTGTGCTCTACCTGCTCTCGTTCGCCTTCATGACCCGCGACATGGCGGTGAAGATGAAGCAGATGGACGATTCGCTGGCCGCGGTGAACGCGGCGGCGGTGGAGTTCGTCCGCGGCATCGCCGTGGTCAAGACCTTCGGCCGGGGCGGGCGCTCACACCAGGCCTACGAGACGGCGACCAAGGACTACGCCCGATTCTTCGCCGGCTGGGTCCGGCCGATGCTGCGGCTGGAATCTCTCTCCGGAATCGCCCTTTCGGCGCCGTTCGTGCTCACCCTGACCCTCGGCGGCGGGCTGCTGTTCGTGGACCGGGGCTGGATGGAACCGGTCGAGCTGCTCGTGGCCAGCATGATCGGCGTGGTGATCCCGGCCTCGATCACCCCGCTGCTGCACGGCATGCAGGGGCGGCAGCAGGCCGCGGCGGCGGCCGAGCGGGTGGCCGCGCTGCTGCGCACCGAACCTCTGCCCGAACCGGCCGAACCCCAGACCCCGGACGGCCATCTGGTCGAGATCAAGGGCATGTCGTTCGGTTACGGCTCGGCCGAGGAACACCAGGCGCTGCAGGGCGTGAACCTGAACCTGCCTCCGGGAACCGTGACCGCGCTGGTCGGGCCGTCCGGCTCGGGCAAGTCCACCCTGGCCGCCCTGCTGCTGCGCTTCCACGATGTGACCGAGGGCGAGATCCGGATCGGCGGCGTCGACATCCGGCAGATCGCACCGAAGGACCTCTACCGGACCGTCGGTTTCGTGCTGCAGGACGTGGCTCTGCTGCACGGTACGGTCGCCGGCAACATCGCCCTCGGCGAGGAACGGCCCAGCCGGGAGCGGATCGAGGCGGCGGCCAAGGCGGCCCAGATCCACGACCGGATCATGGAACTGCCGCGTGGCTACGACTCGGTGATCGGTGAGGACGCCCTGCTGTCCGGCGGTGAGGCCCAGCGGGTCTCGATCGCCCGGGTGATCCTGCACGACACGCCTGTCGTCATCCTCGACGAGGCCACCGCGCACGCCGACCCGGAGTCCGAAGCCGCCGTGCAGCAGTCGCTCTCGGCCCTCGCCGCCGGGCGCACCGTGCTGGTCATCGCGCACCGTCTGGACACCGTCCGCAGCGCCGACCAGATCGTGGTGCTGCGCGAGGGCGTGGTGCAGCAGACCGGCCGGCACGAAGAGCTGGTTCAGACCCCTGGCCTGTACGCCGACCTGTGGCGGGCCAGCCACGAAGAAGCCGGAGTGACCTCGTGATCCCCTCCCTGATCAACGTTCTCGGGCCGGAGCACCGCCGGGCGGTGAAGAGCTACCTGGCCTGGCTGGCCGCCTCGGCCGTGCTGGAGGGTCTGGCCGTGGCCGTCCTGGTGCCGCTGCTCAGTGCCGTGCTGCAGGACGACCTGGGCTCGGCCGGGCGCTGGCTCGGGGTGCTCGCGGCGGCCACCCTGGCGGCCTCGGTGGTCTATTACGTCCAGGGCATGCGCGGTTTCACCATGGCGCTGACCGTGCTGGACACCCTGCACGGCCGGATCGGGGCGCACGTGGTCCGGATGCCGCTGGGCTGGTTCGCCGGGGAGTCCGTCGGCCGCCTCAGCCGGATCACCACCTCTGGCGTCCAAGCCATCGTCAGCAGCATCGCGCACCTGATGCAGCCCCTGGTCCGCGGCGTCCTCGCCCCGGTCACCATCGCGGTGGTGGTCTGCTTCTACGACTGGAGGCTGGGTCTGGTCGCGATCATTGCCTCACCGTTCATCTACTGGTGCTTCCGGTTCTCGGCGCGGCTGCTGGGCGCCTCCGACGAGCTGGCCGACGAGGCTGCCGTCACCTCCGGCAACCGGGTTCTCGAATTCGCCCGGCACCAGCCGGTTCTGCGCGCCTTCGGGCAGTCGACGTCCGGGTACGCGCCGCTGGAGGCGGCGATCGAGAACCAGCGGCAGGTCGGGCGCAAGCAGCTGAACTGGACGCTGGGCGGGATGTTGCTGTCCGGTACCACGATTCAGCTGACCTTCACGGTGATGGTGCTGATCGTGGTGCTGCTGGCCGGTGGCCCGCAGACGCAGTCGCTGCAGCTGGTCGCGCTGCTGGCCCTGCTGGCCCGCTTCATCGGCCCGCTCGCCCTGGTCAGCGAGTTGTCCGGGGGAGTGCGGATGGCCCGCAACGACCTGGACCGGGTGCAGGCGGTGCTGGACGTCAAGCCGCTGCCCGAGCCCGCTGCCCCAGCGGTTTTCGACTCGGCCCAGACCGGTGCGATCGCCTTCGAGAACGTGCGGTTCGGTTACCCGCAAGCCACTCCGGTGCTGAAAGGCGTCGATTTCTCCGTCCAGCCGGGCAGCGTCACCGCCCTGGTCGGCCGTTCCGGCTCGGGCAAGACCACGATCACCCGCATCGCCGCGCGTTTTCACGAGGTGGACGGCGGAACGGTCCGGATCGGCGGGGTGGACGTGCGGGAGCAGACCACGGCCCAGCTGATGGGGCAGCTCTCGCTGGTGTTCCAGGACGTGTACCTGTTCGACGGCACGATCGCCGAGAACGTCCGGCTGGGGCGGGAGTCGGCCACCGACGAGGAGCTCGCCGAGGCCGCGCAGCTCTCGGGTGTGAACGAGATCGTCAACCGGCTGCCGGCCGGCTGGGACACCCGGGTGGGGGAGGGCGGCGCCGCACTCTCCGGAGGCGAGCGTCAGCGCGTCTCGATCGCCCGGGCCCTGCTCAAGCGGGCCCCGATCGTGCTGCTCGACGAGGCCACGGCCGCGCTCGACGCCACCAACGAGGCCCTGGTGCGCCGCTCCCTGCAGGCTCTCAGCCGGCACGGCACGGTCCTGGTGATCGCGCACACCCCGGCGATGATCACCAGTGCCGACCGGATTCTGGTGCTGGAACAGGGGACGATCGCGGCCAGTGGGTCGCACGACGAGCTCTTGGTGGCGCATCAGGGTTACGCGTCGATGTTCGCCGAGCGTGCAGCCACCGCCGGCTGGCAGCTGCGGGCCTGAGTTACTGGGTGGCCTGAACTACTGGGTGGCCTGGTGCATCAAATCGCGCAGCAGGCCCATCCCGGTCAGATCGCCGGTGTAGCTGAGCTTTTCGCCGGCGACCCGGTTGTAGAGCCACAGTTCCAGGTCCGAGGCGCCACCGTGGATCACGGTGGCGGCCTCGCCCTGGTTGTCGACCGTCAGGCCGTCAGCGCCGAAGTGGATGAACCAGGAACGGGACGGGGTGCGCACCTGGAGGTCCGGGCGGCCGGCTGGGTAGTCGCCCACCTCGGTGTCGCTGACCAGCATGGCCACCAGCACCTCGTCGATCCCGTCCTCGGCCAGGGCTGCGTCGATCTCGGTGGGGGTGCCCACCGCCAGCTCGGCGTCGAAGCGGTGCACCGCCGTCTCGTGGGCCATCCGCCGGATCCAGAACCCCACGCTCTGGTCGGGCTCGAACCAGGTCCAGGCCGGAGCGTCCGGCGGGTACTCCCGGAACATCTCGCTCAGCCGGGCATACCCCTGTTCCAGCACCTCGACACTGCTCAGCCCGCTCAGGTCGGGCTCCTCGGTGGGGCGGGCTCCTCGCCGGATGCAGTCGACCTTGTGCCAGTACACCTCACCGAGGTGCTGCACCAGATCGTCCAGCGACCAGTCCGGGCAGGAGGGCACCCGGATCTCCTTGAGCCCGGTTCCGGGCAGGATCGCCCGGAACCGGCGGTACTCCGCTTCGAGGTGGCGCCTGAGCTCAGAAGTCTCCATGCCCTCGATCCTCACCCCCTCGTCAAAGGCTTTACGACTTCGGCAACCCGACCAGGCCGTCCTCGATCCTGATCGTGTCGAGGTTGTCGGTGAACCAGCGGTAGGTGCTCTCCACACCCTCGCGCAGCGAGACCGAGGGGGCCCAGCCCAGCCCCCGCAGCCGTGAGACGTCGAGCAGTTTGCGGGGGGTGCCGTCGGGCTTGGAGGTGTCGAACTTCAGCCGGCCCTCCCATCCCACCACTCCCGCGATCGTCTCGGCCAGTTCCCGGATGGTGACGTCGGTGCCGGTGCCTACGTTGATCGTCTCGGGGGAGTCGTAGTTCTCGAGCAGGAAGACCAGGGCCGAGGCCAGGTCGTCGACATGCAGGAACTCGCGGCGCGGGGTGCCCGAGCCCCAGATCGTCACCTCGTCCACTCCGGCCTGCCGGGCCTCGTGGAAACGACGGATCAGGGCGGGCATGACGTGTGAGTTGGCGGCGTCGAAGTTGTCGCCCGGGCCGTAGAGGTTGGTCGGCATGGCGCTGATGTAGGGCAGGCCGTACTGCTTGCGCAGCGACTGCACCTGCATGATCCCGGCGATCTTGGCGATCGCGTAGGCGTCGTTGGTCGGCTCCAGAGCCCCGGTGAGCAGAGCGGATTCCCGGATCGGCTGCTCGGCGTGCTTGGGGTAGATGCACGAGGAGCCCAGGAACAGCAGACGCTGCACCCCGGCCTGCTGGGCGGCGTCCATCAGGTTGACCTGGATCCGCAGGTTGTCGGAGAGGAACTCGGCCGGGTAGGTGTCGTTGGCCAGGATCCCGCCCACCCGGGCGGCCGCCACGACCATCACGTCCGGGCGGGTGTCCAGGACGAACTCCATGGTGGCGGCCCGGTCGCGCAGATCCACCTCGGCCGAGGTGGCGCCGACCAGATCGGTGAAGCCGCGCGCCCTCAGCGCACGCCAGACGGCGGAACCGGCCAGACCGCGATGGCCGGCCACGTAGACCTTCTGCTGCGGAGTCAGCCGCACGCCGCCGGAGGCCGGGGCGTGCTCGACCGAGAGGTCCGCCGAGGAGGGGGGAGACGGAAGGGTCGTCATAAACCCGAACGGTACCGGAGGTCCGAAACTTTGCGTGCTCAATCGGTGACCATCCGTGCCCGCCGGGCGCCGCTCGTCCTAAATCGCCGCCCGGCATCGGGCAAACGCCGGAGGTTGCCGGAACTGGGCCATAACCGCTCTCTGTTACCGGTCGATCACGCTACGGTACGGATCCATCCAGCTTTCCAGCGAGTCCGATCCGCCGCCACCAGTGCTGCTGGCTCAGGGGTCTCGCGGCGACCATTCGGCGACATCGGGCGAGGAGCGGCACGTTGCAGACTTCGAAGAGGGCTCTGATCACCGGGATCACCGGTCAGGACGGTTCGTACCTGGCTGAGTTGCTGCTGGAGAAGGGCTACGAGGTGCACGGGATCGTGCGTCGTTCTTCCCAGTTCAACACCAGCCGGATCGATCATCTGTACGTGGATCCGCACGAGGCCCGGGCCCGGTTGTTTCTGCATTACGGGGATCTGACCGATGGTTCGCGGTTGGTGACGTTGCTGGAGAAGGTGCAGCCGAACGAGGTGTACAACCTGGCTGCGCAGTCGCATGTGCGGGTCTCGTTCGACGAGCCGGAGTTCACGGGTCTGTCGACCGGGGTGGGTTCGACCCGGTTGCTGGAGGCGATCCGGATGATCGGTCTGGAGTGCCGGTACTACCAGGCTTCGAGTTCGGAGATGTTCGGGGCGACGCCGCCGCCGCAGAACGAGGACACGCCGTTCTGGCCGCGTAGTCCGTACGGGGCGGCCAAGGTGTATGCGTACTGGATGACCCGGAACTACCGGGAGGCGTACGGGATGTTCGCCACCAACGGGATTCTGTTCAATCATGAGAGTCCGCGCCGGGGTGAGACGTTCGTGACCCGGAAGATCTCGATGGCGGTCTCGAACATTGTGGCTGGTAAGCAGGATTTCCTGTACATGGGGAATCTGGATGCGGTGCGGGACTGGGGTTACGCGAAGGACTATGTCGAGGCGATGTGGCTGATGCTGCAGGCCGAGGAGCCCAGTGACTTCGTGGTGGCGACCGGGACTGCTTATACGGTGCGGGATTTCCTGCAGTTCTCGTTCGAGCATGTGGGTCTGGACTGGGAGAAGTACGTCCGGTTCGATGAGCGGTACCTGCGCCCGAGTGAGGTGGACTCGTTGATCGGGGATGCGTCGAAGGCGCGGGATGTGCTGGGCTGGACGCCCAAGGTGCTGACCCCGGAGCTGGCCCGGCTGATGGTGGATGCCGACAGCAAGACCATCGACCTGCGCACCGAGTTGCCTGCCCAGCTGTGATCAAGCCGGCGGCCCCGGCCGCCGAGGAGTCGACTGTGCAGACTCAGACCCCGGTCGTCCTGCCCCCGGCCCGCGCGAACCACGAGCGCGGGCCGGTGTCGCGACCGCGGCTGCGGATGGCGCCGGGCATGTTCCGACGGCTGATCGAACGCTCGTCTCCGGTGATCGCGACCCCCGACCCGAGCAACTCGCCGCTGGCCAAGTGGGCCCGCAGCGCCGACCCCTGGTTCCAGTTCGGCTCGATCCAGGCCCCGCCCCGCACGGTGCTGATCATCCGCACCGACTCCACCGGCGATCTGGTGATGACCCTGCCGCTGCTGAGCGCCTTGCGCTCGGCCTGGCCCCAGGCCCGGATCACCCTGCTCACCCGCAGCGATCTGCTGCGCAGCGGCGCGCTGGTCGACGAGGTGATCGCCTGGCCGGGCGCAAAGCCCTGGGGCGGTTCGCTGTTCGCCCAGTTCCGGTACTGGCTGCTGGGCCGTCGCCTACTGCACCGCACGCGTCCGTTGCGGGGGCGGTTCGATCTGGCCATCCTGCCCCGGCGTGATCCGGAAGCGTTCGGCACCCGCTACGTGGCCTGCACCGCGGCCCGCCGGGTGGTCGGTTTCGATCCGGCCGACCGGCTCGCTCACCCGGGCGAGGTGGACGAGCGCGACCTGCTCACCGACCGGGTCGGCTCCGGCGATCCGCTGACCCACGTCCTGCGGCACAGCGAACGGCTGGCCACGGCGATGGGCGTGACGATCACCCCGGACGCGTACGACGCCCCCGCTCTGGCTCTGATCGGGCCGGCCGAGCATGCCGCGGCCCGGAGCATCCTTTCCCCGCTGGCCCCTTCGACCGGCCCGCTGATCGCCGTGCACCTCGGTACCGGCCAGACTCGCCGGGACTGGCCGGCGGCGTCCTACGCGGCCGCGATCAACACCGTTCACCAGCGGGTCGGCGTGCGCGTGGTGCTGATCGGCGATGTCACCGGCCGGACCCTGGCTGAGGAGTTCGCCTCGGCCGTGGACCCCTGCGTCCCCTTGGTCAGCGCTGTGGGCCGCGGTTACGAACTGGCCCTGCTGGCCGGTAGCGATCTGTACCTCGGCGGCGTGGGGGATGCGATGCACCTGGCCTCTTCGGTGGCCACACCGTGTGTGGCGGTGTCCGGCCAGTCGCTGAACGGCAATCCGGTGGGAGCCGACGCCGTGAACCGGATCGGGCCCTGGTCGTCCGGCTCACGGGTGGTGGCGCCTTCGGACCCGGCCCCGGGCTGCGCGGACGAGTGCCAGGCCGAAGCCGCGCACTGTGTCCTGGGGGTCAGCGCCGGGTCGGTGTCCCGGGTGATGATCGAGGTGCTCACCGGTTTCACCCCGAGCCTGCCGCGTCAGGTCAGCCGGGCCGAGGCCGGGCTCACCACCGCCTGAACCCACTTGCCTCGGCCGGGCCGCCCTCGGCTTGAGTGCTCCGCGTCACCTTCACCCGAACGGCGGTCGTCACCGCCGGGCGTTCCGGGCGAGTCTTTCCCGCGCAGGTTCGTCACGGTGGGAGAGGTGAGGCAGGACATGGGTGCCCGGCAGTGCGTCGTCATCCCGGTCATCGAGCGGCCCAACGGGTTGGTCATGACGCCGTCCTCGACCGAGGGTGGCTACTTCCCGAGGGTCATCGTGGAAGGCCAGATCCGGTACTCCCGGCTCACCGTCGAGGGCGTCGACGAGGTCTGGGGCCCGACCCTGGCCGAGGCCCAGGAGCGGGTGGCCGAGCAGAACGCCGCCTGGGGCCTGAGCAACGACGACGTCATGCGGATCCTGATGGGCTGGCAGGTCGCCCGGGACCAGGAGGACGCCCGGGTGTTCTGCCCGGTGTGCCGCCGGCAGTACGACTGGGCCTCGGGTGAGCGGTGCACCTCGTGCGGGGCGGACGCCACCGGTAAGTAACCGGGTTTTTCCTGGGGTTTTCCTACCGTAACCAAAGACCTGCGTAGGGTATGGGGCTTACGCGAGTTGGAGGGACTTGTCGTGGGTGCTCTTGGTGGTCTGGTCGTGTCCGAGGGGCGCTGGGTGAAGATCGCCCTGATCGCCGCTCTCGCTATTGTCGTCGGCTCGACGATACTGCTGACGTCGCATCGCGCCCGCACCGGCGCCGCCGACCTCGAGCAACCCGGTGAGCAGTGCGTCTCCGTCACCACCCCGTGCTGAGACCGGTTCAGCCAGGGGATTTCTGGGTGCGGCGGTAGGCCGACGGCGGCACGCCGTAGTACTCGGTGAAGGCCTTGCGCAGGTTCTCCGCCGTGCCCAGCCCGCAGCGGTTGGCGATCGCGGGCAGCGGCAGGGTGGTGGTCTCCAGCAGGTTCGCGGCCGCGCTGGTGCGGGCCCGGCGCACGTAACGCCCGGGCGCCTCGCCCACCTCCTGCAGGAACAGCCGGGTCAGGTGCCGCGGGCTGACCCCGGCCAGGCCGGCCAGGGCCTCCAGGCTCAGGTCGGCGGCCAGATCTACCTGCACGTGCTCGGTCACCCGGCGCACCAGGCCGTGCTGCGGGGCCGGGGCGGCGGTGAAAATGCTCATCTGCGACTGGTTCCCGGGTCGTTGCAGGTAGGTCACCAGCTGCCGGGAGACCCGTCGGGCCAGTTCGACGCCGTGATCCTCCTCGACGAACGCCAGGGACAGGTCGAGCGCACTGGTCACCCCGGCCGCCGTCCAGGCCGAGCCGTCGCGGATGAAGATCGGGGCGGCGTCCACCGTCACCTTGGGGAACCGCTTGGCGATGTCGGCGGCGAAGAACCAGTGCGTGGTGGCCCGGCGGCCGTCGAGCAGGCCGGTCGCGGCCAGCACGCTGGCCCCGGTGCAGACCGAGGCCACCCGCCGCGTGTCCCGGGCCAGTCGCCGCACGTGCGCGACCAGCGAATTGTCGTCCGCGGCGCGGTTGTAGGTGATGCCGCCGGAGACGACCAGGGTGTCCAGGGGACCGGTGTGGGTCTCCACCGAGGCATCGGCCTGCAGTACCAGTCCGCTCTGGCACAGGATCGGACGGCCCCCGGGCGCCGCCACGCTGATCCGGTAGGGATCTTCCAGGCGGCCCACCAGATTGGCCAGCGCCAGCGTGGTGGTGACGCAGGCGATGTCGAGCAGTTCGGCGCCCTCGTAGCCGACGACCAGCACGGATCGCTCCATACCGACCAGTATGGGGGGATCGCGGCCAGGATGGACGTCGATCCCAAGCATCCGGACCGGACCTCCGGAGTTGCTGGAGCTATCGGTGGGAAGAACGGACGTCCTGCGCGGCGGGGGAAGGCCCCCGATCGGCTCCGGGGGAGTTCCTGATGGTGATCGTTCCACAGACGCGGCGAATCTGATTGCATGACAACGGAAACCACTCAGCTGACGCTCGAGCTCAGACGGAGAGGGGTGATCGCGTTCCTGCTGATCACCTTCGGCGGTTCGTGACGCTGATCCTCGGGCCGTACCTGCTCCTCGGCTGGTCACTGCTCAATCCGCTGGTCCAGCTGCCCGGTGCGATGATGCCCGCGGTGGCCGCCTGGATCGTGCGAAAGTGGGTAACCCGCGAAGGGTTCGGTGATGCCGGTCTGCGGCTGCGGTTACGCGAGGCCTGGCCGCAGTACCTGCTGGCGTTACTCGGACCACCGCTGGTCGCGGGCGCCATGGTCGTGACCGCAGTGCTTTTCGGCTGGTACGACTGGGATACCTCGGAGCTGAACGAGTCGCTGGGCGGGGTCCCGCTCCCGGTCGCGCTGCTGGGGTTGATGGCTTTATCGATCGTGCTGATGCCGGTGTTCTGGGGCGAGGAGTTCGGCTGGACCGGTTACCTGCGCCCCCGCCTGCTGGTCGGCCGGCCCCTGCTCTCCTTGCTGCTGACCTCGCTGCTCTGGGCGCTCTGGCACTACCCGCTGGCCTTCACCGGCTACACCGACTTCGACAACGTCCTGGTCGGGCTGCTGTGCTGGACCGCGATCTTCTTCCCGCTGCAGGCCCTGTTCACCGCGCTGTACGAACACAGCGGCAGCATCTGGGTACCGAGTCTGGCCCACGCCGGCAACAACTTCGTTCTCTGGGCCCTGGCCGGTGCGCTGATGATCGACAGCGGGCAACTCAGCTCCTCGACGGTGAACCTGGTGGCCTGCATCCCGCTGAGCCTGCTGGCGATCTGGGCCTGGCGCAGTTCACCCCGGCACACCGGTCTGCCGCTGGAGACTCAGCCGGCCAGGTAGGCGGCCAGGTTCTCCAGCGAAGAGGCCAGCCCGGCGGCATGATCCGTTGCGCTGATGCCGTCGGGCACCTGCTCGGCCACGATCTGCACCCGCGACCCCTCCGGAACCGGCGACGCCTGCCAGGTCATCAGCATGGTGCCGGCGAAGGCCGGATCGTCGGACTCGAAGTCCACCGCCTGCACCAGTCGCTCGCCCGGCACCACCTCGACGATCCGCACGTGCACCAGGTCGGAGTTCTCGGTGGTCTTGCCGGTCGGGCTCTCGAACCGCAGCCGCAGCCGGTAGGAACCACCCGCCCGCAGGTCGAAATGCTCGAATTCGCCGGTCGAGCCCTCCGGCGGCAGCCACTGCTGCAGCGCCTCCGGCGAGACGAAGGCGTCAAAAACCTTCTCCGGCGGGGCAGCGACGACCCGAGATGCGCGGTCGGTACGAGGCATGGCCCCAGAATACGATCAAGAGCCCGACGACGCCCTGGTCTGGCTCACGGCGAATCCGTAGGGCAGTTCCAGCCGGTGCCGGGCCAGCAGCGGCTCGTCGGCCAGGAGTTCGGCGGTCGGTCCGTCAGCCTGGATCCGGCCGTCGGCCAGGATCACCGAGCGTGGGCACAGCTGAAGGGCGTAGGGCAGGTCGTGGGTGATCATCAGCACCGTGACGTCCAGTTCGAGGAGCACCTCGGCCAGTTCCCGCCGGGCCGCCGGATCGAGGTTGCTCGAGGGCTCGTCCAGCACCAGCACCTCCGGGTCCATCGCCAGCACGGTGGCCACGGCAGCCCGGCGGCGCTGGCCGAACGAAAGGTGGTGCGGCGCCCGGTCGGCGACATCGCTCAACCTGACCTTGTCCAACGCTGCGGCCACGCGGGCAGCCACCTCGTCCCGGTCCAGGCCGAGATTCCGCGGCCCGAAGGCCACGTCGTCGCGCACGGTGGGCATGAACAGCTGATCGTCCGGGTCCTGGAAGACGATGCCGACCCGGCGCCGGATCTCCTTCAGATTGGCCCGGCCGACCGGGGTCTGCCCGATCTGCACGGATCCCTCAGAGGCCTGGAGCACCCCGTTCAGGTGCAGCGCCAAAGTGGTCTTGCCCGCTCCGTTCGGCCCGAGCACGGCCACTCGCTCACCCGGATGCACGCGCAGGTCCACGCCGTCCAGCGCCCGGTGGCCGTCGGGGTAGCGGAACCCGAGACCTTCGATCGTCACCGCGTGGTTCATGCTCGGGCCGTCAGAGCGAGGAGCCCGAAGAGCACCGGCAGGCTCAGCCCGGTGGCCCAGGCCGACCAAGGTGCGCCGGAGGCGTCCCCCATCGGCATTCGTCCTTCGTATCCGCGCGCGAGCATGGCCAGATGCACCCGCTCACCCCGCTCGAAACACCGCACGAACAAGGTGCCTGCACCCCGCGCCACGATCGGCCACTGCCGGATGTCCCGGGCCTCGAAACCTCGTGATTCCCGGGCGATCCGCATGCGCCGCAGCTCGCCGGCCACCACATCGGTGTAACGCACCATGAAGCTCATGATCTGCACGAGCAGAGCAGGCAGGCGCAGCCGTTGCAGGCCGTTGAGGATCTCGGGCAATGACGTGGTGGAGGCCAGCAGCACCGAGAGAGACAGGCCGACCGTGGCCGTGGCGATGAGTTCCCAGGCACTCCAAAGGCCTTCGATGCTCAACGGAAGGCCCAGCACCTCGGTCCGCTCGCCCTGGGCCACGAAGGGCAGCAGCAGGGCGAAGCCGAGGAACGGCACCTCGATCAGCAGACGCCGGGCCATCAGGCGGGGCGGAATTCCAGCGGTCGCCACCAACACACCCACGACGGCGGCGAAGCACCCGAAAACCCAGATCTGGTGGCGTGGGGCCGCGACCACGGCCAGCACCGCCAATAGTGCGGCCACCAGCTTCACCTGCGCCGGAAGCCGGTGCAGGACCGAGGATCCCGGACGGTAGAGGCCGTGATGCCCGCTCACTCGTGAGCTCGCGACCGCGGGCCCCGGCGGAATCGAGTCAGCGCGATCACGGTCGAGGCCAGGACGAAAGTGACTCCTACACCGACGATGCCGGCCAGCCCGCCGGACAGACGGGGGTTCTCCACCCCCTTCACGCCGTAGTCGGCCAACGGCGAATCGTCCAGAGCGTGGTCCTCGGCCTGGGCTGAGATGCCGTGGTCCTCACTGACCTTCTCCAGGCCGTCGGGAGAGCCGCTGGCGTAGAAGCTGACCACCCCGGCGAAGAGCAGGCTGACCAGAAGCAGGCCGATGAGCAGGTTGCGGGTACGCACGGGTCAGACCTCCACCGGGGTCGGGGCCAGGCTGCGGTTGAGATGGATCAGGTCCGGCCGGGTGGCGGCGATCGCCCCCACGGTGAGCGCCGTGATCAGTCCTTCGCCGATGCCGATCAGCGCGTGCACCCCGACCATGGCGGCCGTCACGGTGCCCAGCGCCACCTCGGTGGTGCCGCCCAGGGCGTAGAACAGCACGAAGGTCAGGCTGGCTCCGACCACCGACACCCCGGCCGCGATCCCGGACGAAACGGCCAGGGGAATGCGGACTCTGAGCAGGAAGCGGGCCAGCGGGTAGCCGATCAGCACGGTGGCCAGGGCCATCGTGGAGATGTTCAGCCCCAGGGCGGTCAGGCCCCCGTCGGCGAACAGCACGGCCTGGACCAGAAGAACCACCGACACGCACAGAGCCCCGGTGAACGGCCCGACCAGGACCGCGGCCAGAGTGCCGCCGAGCAGGTGCCCGCTGGTGCCGCCGGCGACCGGGAAGTTCAGCATCTGCGCGGCGAACACGTACACCGCGACCAGCCCGGCCAGCGGCGCGGTGCGGTCGTCGAGTTCCTCGCGGGCCTTGCGCAGACAGACCGCGATCCCCGCAGCGGCCACCACCCCCGCGGCGATCGAGGTGGGTGCGTTGACGAAACCGTCCGGAGCGTGCATGGCACCCTCGATTCCTCGAGCGGAGTGTTGCCCGGCCCGCACAGGCTCACTCAGTTGCACGACTTTTGCAATAAGGCGGCCGAATCCGATCTGCCGACAGGGCGGCCCGGACGGTCAGCGCGGTCGCAGGATCGCCTGGGCGTACTTCCGGAAAAGCTTCACCAGCCGGCTGTTGTCGTCGGATCGGTGGGCCAGCACCACGTGCCCGGGTGGGGCGTCCAGCAGCGGAACGCTGATCAGGTCGGGCCGGCCGTAGTGCGGGGCGGCCGGAAGAATCGCGATGGCCTGGCCGGTGGCCACGAACTCGAACTTGTCCTCGATTCTGGTGATCTTCGGGCCGCCCGGGGCCCGGCGGCCGTCGGGGCGAGGGTCGAGGCGCCAGTACGCGTTCAGGGCCGGGTCGTCGACCTCGGGCATGGGCTCGTCGGCGATGTCGGCCAGGGTGAGTGACTCCTGGCCGGCCAGGCGGTGGTCGGCGGCCATCACCACCACCCGGGGTTCGTCGTAGAGCACGGTCACGTCCAGGCCGGTGGTGGCCAGAGGCAGGCGGGCGACCGCGGCGTCCACCCGCCGTTCCAGCAGAGCCTCGCGTACGTTGTGCCATTCCAGGTGCAGGGTCTGGATGTCGGCCTCCGGATGGCGTCGCCGCATCTCGAGCACCACGGGGGTGACCACGATGTTGGTCCGCCCGATCACCAGCCGGCTCGGGTCGGCCGCAGCCCGGGCTTCGGTGGACGCCTGCTCTGCGAGCTTCAGCAGCGACCTGGCCCGGGGCAGGAAGGCGGTGCCGGCCGAGGTGAGCTGCGTGCCCTGCGGGGTGCGGTCCAGCAGTCGGGCGCCGACCTGCTCCTCGAGCTTGCGCACCTGCCGGCTCAGCGAGGGCTGGGCCACCCGCAACTGCTGCGAGGCCTTGCCGAAGTGCCGGTGTTCAGCCACCGCGACGAAGTAGCGCACCAGGCGCAGATCGAGGTCCGTCATACCTGAACGGTAACCTCCGTCGCCTGCCGGAGGCTCAGCGAAAGTAGGCTGACGTGCGGTGATGCCCGTTTCGCATGTCCGTTTCCGGAACAAGTCTTGGACGCCTTCGACCTGCGGTGGGCACGGTTGGACCACCAGCAAGGAGTCCAGTTCAGGAGAAGAGATCATGCGGGTATTCGTCACCGGGGCCACCGGCTTCATCGGCAGCGCGGTCGTCCGCGAACTGCAGGCCCACGGTCACCAGGTGCTTGGCCTGGCCCGGAGCGAGGCGAGCGCGGACAAACTGCAGTCGGCCGGGGCCGAGGTCCATCGTGGCACCATCGACGATCCGGACAGCCTGCGGGCAGCCGTGGCCGCGGCCGACGGCGTGATTCACACCGCTTACGACCACAGCGACTGGTCGGCTCTGACCACGACCGCCGCGCACAAGGACAGCCAGGTGGTCAAGGCGCTCGGCGAAGAGCTGGCGGGCAGTGGCCGGCCCTTGGTGACCACCTTCGGTACCACCGGTCTGCAGCCGGGTTTCGTGCTCACCGAGCAGTTCCGGCCGGAGGCGGGTCAGCGGGCGGGACGGGCGGTGGTCGAGGCCCTGGTGCTCGAAATGGCAACCACCGACGTACGTACCGTGTCGGTGCGGCCGGCCACCGTCGTCCACCATCAGGGGGTTCTGGGGTTCGTCCACTTCCTGGCCGAAGTGGCCCGGCAGAAGGGATTCTCGGCCTACCCGGGTGACGGCTCCAACCGCTGGCCCGCCGTCCACGTCGATGATGCCGCGGCCGTGTACCGGCTGGGCCTGGAAACCGCGCAGCCCGGAAGCGTTCTGCACGCGGTCGGCGAGGAGGGGATCACGTCCCGGGCCATCGCCGAAGAGATCGGCCGAGCGCTGGGACTGCCGGTCCAGGCCGTGGCCACCGAGCAGGCAGTGGAGCATTTCGGTTGGATCGGATCACTTTTCGCCCTCGACATCCCGGCCTCCAGCCATGCGACGCAGGAACTGCTGGGCCGGCGCCTCACCGGGCCGAGCCTGCTCGAGGACCTCGCAGCTGGTCTGGCGCACTGATGGTCTGGCGCACTAACCGGATCGCCGTACCACCAGGTGGGTGGGCAGCACCACGTCCTCGACCGGATCGCCCGGGTGCTCGATCATCCGGCTGAGGGTCTGGACCATCCGGGCCCCCATGTCCTCGACCGGCTGGTGCACGGTGGTCAGGCTCGGCGTGGTGTGCCGGCTGGTGGGGGAGTCGTCGAAACCGACCACGGCGACATCCTCCGGCACCCTTCGCCCGGCCGCCGCGAGCTCGGCCAGGGCACCGATCGCCATCTGGTCGGAGGCACAGAAGATCGCATCCAGATCGGGAGCCCGCTCCAAAAGCCTTCGCGCCCCGACGCGTCCACTGTTCTCACTGAAGTCGCCGTGCTCGACCAAGGTGGGCAGCGCGTGCCCGGCCAGCGCCGACGTGTAGCCCTCCAGCCGCAACCGACCCGCCCCCATGTCCAGGGGACCGGTCAGCGTCGCGACGCACCGACGTCCTCCAGCAACCAAGTGCTCCACCGCCAGAGCCGCGCCGCCCGCATTGTCCATGTCCACGAAAGGCAGCGACGTGACCGCGGAATGCGGGCGGCCCCCGAGCACCGCCGGTACCCCGCGCGCCGCGAGCTGGCCCGGCAGCGGATCGTCCCCATGGATCGACAGCAGCAGCACCCCGTCCACGTGCTGCTTGCTGAGGTAGTCGTTCAGCCGCTGGCGGTCGGAGTCCCGGTGGTCCACGGCCAGCAGCAACTGCCGGGAGGTACCGGCCAGCGCACTGCTCACCCCGCGCACCACCTGGGCGAAGAACGGCTCCCCGAACAGCCGGTCCTCCGACTCCGAGACCACCAGGGCGACCACGTCGGTGTGCTGGGTGACCAGCGACCGGGCCGCCCGGTTGGGCACGTAGCCCAGATCCTGCACCGCCTGCAGCACGGCGTTCCGGGCCGCCTCGCTGACCTGCAGCGAACCGTTGATCACCCGGGACGCCGTGCCCCGCCCGACCCCGGCCCGCAACGCCACTTCCTCCAGCGTCGGGGGCCGGTTCGGGCTACGCCTGTTCATCGCAGCAGGGTATGACTACTGATCCAGCGAACGGGAGCGCATGGTGCGGGAGTACCACAGGGCCGAGTCCTTCGGAGTACGGACCTGGGTCTGGTAGTCCACGTGCACGGCCCCGAACCGCTTGGCGTACCCCTCGGCCCACTCGAAGTTGTCGAAGACCGACCAGAGGAAGTACCCCTTCAGCGGCACCCCGTCCTCGATCGCCCGGGCACAGGCGGCCAGGTGCTCGCGCACGTAGTCGACCCGCCGCTGGTCGTGCACCGCGCCGTCCTCGGACAGCTCGTCGTCGAAGGCCGCGCCGTTCTCGGTGATCACCAGCGGCACCGCGGGGTACTCCCGCTTCAGCCGGGTGAGCACGTCGTGCAGGCCGTCCGGGTCGATCTCCCAGCCGATGTCGGTCAGCGGCTTGCCGTGCCGCACCTCGCGGGCGTGCGCGGCTCCCGGGTAGGGCGAGTCCAGCTGCCCGGTGCGCTCGCCGACCAGGTCGGGGTGCTCCGGATCGCCGGTGATCAGGTACTTGGTGTAGTAGTTCACGCCCAGCAGGTCGATCGGCGCGCTGATCAGTTCCAGATCGCCCTCCTGCACCGCCGGCAGCCAGCCGAACTCGGCGGTGTCGTGCAGCATGTCCTGCGGGTAGCGGCCCTTCAGCACCGGGTCGAGGAACAGCCGGTTCTGGAAGCCGTCCACCCGGCGGGCGGCGTCGGTGTCCACGGCCGAGTCCGAGGCCGCCTGGACCGAGTACAGGTTGAGGGTGATCCCGATGTCGGCCACGTTCTGCGCCCGCAGGGCCTGCAGGGCCAGGCCGTGCCCGAGCAGCAGGTGGTGCACGGACTTCAGGGCGGCCTGCGGGTCGCGTAGACCGGGGGCGTGCCGGCCCGCGGCATAGCCCACGAAGCTGGACACGAACGGCTCGTTCAGGGTGATCCAGTGCTTCACCCGGTCACCCAGGTGCTCGTGCACGATCGCACTGAAATCGGCGAAGCGCTGGGCGGTGTCGCGGTTCGGCCAGCCGCCCGCGTCCTGCAGGGCCTGCGGCAGGTCCCAGTGGTAGAGCGTGATCCACGGGTCGATGCCGGCGCCCAGCAGCTCGTCGGTCAGCCGGGAGTAGAAGTCCAGGCCGGCCTCCAGGGCCTTTCCGGTGCCGTCCGGCTGGATCCGGGGCCAGGACACCGAGTAGCGGTAGGCCTTGAACCCCAGCTCGGCCATCAGGGCCACGTCGTCCTTGAACCGGTGGTAGTGGTCGATCGCCACGTCCCCGGTGTCGCCGTTGACGACCCGTCCCTCGGTGTGCGAAAAGACGTCCCAGATCGACTTGCCGCGCCCGCCCTCGGTGGCCGCGCCCTCGATCTGATACGCGGCGGTGGCCCCGCCGAAGACGAAATCGTCCGAGAAAATCATGCTTTCACTGCTCCATCCATGATTCCGCTGATCAGTTGCCGACCGAAGAACACGACGACGACGAGCAGCGGGAGCGTGGCCATCAGGGTGCCCGCCATGACCAGGGACTGGTCGGTGTAGTAGCCGCTCGACAGCCGGGACAATGCGACCTGCACAGTCGGATTCTCCGGGCTGAGGGCGACGAAGGGCCAGAGGAAATCGTTCCAGTACGTCATGAAGGTGAACAGACCCAGGATCGCGGCGGCCGGGCGCAGCCCGGGCAGCACCACCGACCAGAAGATCCGCAGGGTCGAGGCACCGTCCACCCGGGCCGCCTCGATCAGCTCGTCCGGGATCGCCTGGATCGCGTACTGGCGGACCAGGAAGACTCCGAAACCGCTGAACAGGTAGGGCAGGATCACGGTGGACAGGGAGCCCTGGATGCCGAACCAGTCCATCATGATGTACAGCGGTACGGTGCCCAGCTGAACCGGCACCATCATGGTCAGCACCACGATGGCCAGCAGCACGTTGCTGCCGCGGAACTTGAGCTTGGCGAAGGCGAAGCCGGCCAGCGAGGAGAAGATCACCACACCCACGGTGATCGTGCCGGCCACGATGAACGAGTTCATCAGGGACTTGGCGAAGAGCACGTCGGCCTGGTCGAACAGTGCCTCGACGTGCGTGCCGAGGTTGCTCCCGGGCACGAACGAGGGTGGCATCTGGACGATCTCGTCGTTGGTGCGGGATGCCATCACGAGCATCCAGTAGAGCGGGAAGACCGAGAGGAAGAACGTGATCACCAGCACCAGGTAGTTCAGCGGGCTGGCCCGGAACAGCTGGGTGTTGCTCTCGACGACCTTACGGCGCAGGGTCTTCTTGCTGTTCTGCCCGGTCTCCGGCTCGGTGACGACTGCGGTCATGGTGGCTACCTCCTTCAGTCCGAGCCGACAAGTCGGCGCACGAGCCAGATGTTGATCAGCGAGATGATCAGCACCAGCAGGAAGATCATCGCGGCGACCGCGCCGGCGTAACCGAACTCGAAGCGGGTGAAGCCGTTCTCGATCAGGTACATGGTCAGGGTCTGGAACTGGCGGGTGGTGCCGCCCTGGATCGCGCCGGCCCCGGGGGCGAACAGCAGCGGCTCGGTGAACAGCTGCACGCCGCCGATGATCGAGGTGATCGTGGTGAAGATCAGGGTCGGGCGCAGTAGCGGCAGGGTGACCGACCAGAACTGCCGGGTCCGGGAGGCACCGTCGATCGCCGCCGCCTCGTAGAGTTCCTTGGGGATGGCCTGCATGGCGGCCAGGAAGATCAGCGCGTTGTAGCCGGTCCAGCGCCAGTCGACCATCAGTGAGATCGCCAGCCAGCTCGACCAGGTGTGCGCGGCCCAGTCGATCGCGGTCACCCCGAACCCGCCGAGTACCCAGTTCACCAGGCCGAAGCTCTTGGCGAAGATCATCGAGAAGATCAGGGTGACCGCGGCCACCGAGGTGACGTTGGGGATGATCACGCCGACCCGGAACAGGGTCTGGGCCCGGAACTTGCGGTTCAGGGTCACGGCCAGCCACAGCGCCAGGGCGAACTGCGGCACGGTGGAGACCACGAAGATCCCCAGGGTGTTCTTGGCGGCGTTCCAGAACTGGGCGTCCTGCAACAGGTTCTGGTAGTTCTCCAGCCCGGTGAAGGCGTGCTCACCGAGCAGCGGCCAGTCGTGCAGCGACACCCAGAAGGTGTAGATCAGCGGGAAGGCGCCGAAGATCCCGAAGAAGATGAAGAACGGGGCGACGAACGCGTAGGGGGACCCCTTGTGGTCCAACCGGCTCAGACGCACCCGCCACGCGGGGCGGGTGGTCTGAGCCGGCTGGACCGGGGCGAGCGTGTCAGACACCTGCCGCGGCCTTGGCACTGGCGATCGCCTGCTGCCAGGCCTCGTCCGCGGTGCGCTGACCCTGCTCGACCGAACGCAGGTCGTTCTCGATCGCGTCCCGCACGGCCTGGTTCTTCTCACCCAGGTAGACCGGCTTCAGGTCACGCACACCGTCGATGAAGATCTCGCCGATCGGGGCGTCGCTGAAGTACTCGTTCTTGAAGTCCTTCAGCTCCGGGTTGTCGAAGTTCTTCGGCGACGACGGCAGCGCGCCGGCCTCACCGAACGCCGACATCTGGCCCTCGGGGCTGGTCAGGAACTTGGCGAGTTTGATCGCCTCTTCCTGCTGCTTGCTCTGGGTCGGCACGGCCATGAACGAGCCGCCCCAGCTGCCGGTGCCGCCGGGGATCGTGGCGATGTCCCACTTGCCGGCGAAGTCGTCACCGGCGTTGTTCTTGATGTTGCCGGTCATCCAGGCCGGGCAGCCGAGCACGGCGAAGTCGTCGGTCTTGAACGCTGCGTCCCACTCCGGGGTGAAGGTCTTCAGGCCGGCCGACAGATCCGCGTCGAGGATCGCGTTGGCGGTGTCCCAGGCCTTCTTGACCGCCGGGTTGGAGTCGAAGACCAGGTTGTCCTCGGTGTCGAAATACGTGTAGCCGGGCGCAATCCCGGCCTCCTGCATCAGGATCGAGTTGTAGGAGTTCGTGGAGGAGTCGACGAACTTGGCCTCGCCGCCGGCCTTCGCCACGTAGTCCTTGCCGACCTTGATGAAGTCGTCCCAGGTGGGCCAGAGCGCGGAGACCTCCTCACGGTCAGTGGGCAGTCCGGCCTTCTCGAACAGGTCGGTCCGGTAGCACATGGCCAGGCCACCGATGTCGGTCCCGAGGCCGATCGTGGAGCTGCCGTCGGGGGTGGTGGCCTGCTTGTTCTTCCAGTCCACCCAGTTGCCGGCCTCGAAGCCGTGGTCCTGGAAGTTCACGAACCGGTCGGCCGCCTTGACCATCTGGGCGATCGCGCCCTCTTCGATCGCGACCACGTCACCGGCACCGCTGCCGGCCGCGATCCGCTGGGTCAGGGCGGTGGTGTACTTGCCCAGGTCACCCTCGTTGGAGGCGACGATCTTGATGTTGGGGTTGGCGGCCTCGTACTCCTTGTAGAGCTCGTCGTAGCCGAACGTGCCGAAAGTCGAGACCTTCAGCGTGATCTGGCCGTCCGAGCCGGCGTCGCCACCGTCGTCCGAACCGCACGCGGCCATCGTCAGGGCGAGACCTGCGGCAGCGGTCACCGCCAGCATCCGCCGGGTGCCGCGCATGGTGGGGCTCATGGCTTTCTCCTTTCGGGGCCTCTTCGACCCGGAGGAACATCTCTGTGGGAGCGCTCCCAAAGGTGCGCTCCGGACATAGGTGACGTCAAGGGCTCATGGGAACGCTCCCACGGGTGTTACGGGGTTGTAATAATTGGAGACGTCGGCGGGTGGCAGTTCTAGAGGTGGTGGCGCTTTCGGAGCAAAGCGCTTGCGCCGCAGTCCTTTGCGAGTCAGAGCTCGGCGTCGAGGAGATCCCAGCCCTGCCGGAGCCAGGGCGCTTCGCCGCGGCGCAGCATCTCGGCCGTCTGCTCGGCGGTCCGGCGTGCCAGATCGCCCTCTGAACTGCTCATGAATTCCTGAGCGAGCGCTTGGTCGAACTCCGGCCAGTCCTCGATCTCGACCCGGCCGTTCGTCTCGTGCCGCACCGGGTCGAGTTCCAGGTCGACGAACGTCCAGCCGTGCGGTGTGCGTTCCGTGGGCAGGCAGACGTCGATGCTGAGCTGCCGGCCATCGGCCAGATTCAGCCACCACCCGACCCACGGCCGACCCTCGGCCAGCAACATGACCGCCGCGTGATCGAGCCCGCCGGTCTCCGGCTCGCCCCCGGTCGGGGTCCAGCTCCAGGGCGCGCCGACCGCTCCGTACAGCCAGGTGCCGTGCTCGTCCGCGTGGATCTGCCGCAGGTCGAACCACAGCGTGCCGCCCGGGCGCTTGATCTTGGTCAGCCGAACCGCGGGAATCATGACCGCAGGGTAGTCACAAGCCTGGTGCGCCGGGTTTTGGTGCGCTGGCTCGGGTGCCTTGATGCCGGGGGATGGGCCAATCCATTTTGTCGGTGGTGTGGTTTATGGTCTTTCTTGTCGCGAGGGGGTCGCGAAAAGGAACTTACCGCGGGGGTGTTCGGTCATGGCGGGGCTGGCTTCGGCATCGTTCGGTGAAAATGTTCCCGCTGGGCTGGCCCAGGCGTTCGACTCCTTGCTGCTCGAGCTCGAGCAGCTGGTCCAGCTGCCTCAGCCGGGCGCCGAGCGGGCTGCTGCGCACCGTCTGGTCGATCGAGCAGTGCTGATTCAGTGGGTGATTCGCGGTCTGGAGGCCCGGCAACTGCAGAGCCTCGCCGATGCTGTGTCCGTCATGCCGCCATCCGTTCGGTACCGGCCCGGCGCTGCTGGTCGTCCAGGTCCCGCGGCTGATGGTCGCAACGATGCGAGCCCGGGCAGCCGTGCGGTGAACGCGCGGCGGCTGGTCGCGGCCCGTTGGTCCTCCCTGGTCACTGCGCATACCCGGACCGGGGCCGCGCTGGTGCACAAGGCCTGCCTGCTGACCAGGCATCTTCCCCAGATCTTCGCGTTGCTGCAGGCCGGTCGGCTCGACCTCGAGCGAGCCGTAGCGGTCGCCCGGGTCATGGATCGGCTGGCCGAAGAGCTGGAGGATTTTGAACCCGGTGGTGACCGTTGGCAGGTGGTGGAGACGTTCGTGGCCACCCAGGCGCCTCGCCTGCCCCTGAGTGAGCTGGAACGGCTTCTGGCCGGGATCGAGCAGGAACTCAAGCCCGGGTCCGGTGCCGAAGCTCACCGTGAGGCGATGCGCAGCAGGCACGTTCGGATCGAGGCGCTGCCCGACGGCATGGGCGCAGTGTTCGGCACGGTGAGCGCCGAGGTGGCCAGGCTGCTGGACGCGCTGCTGGACCGAGCGGCCGATGCCGCCCGAGACCAGGCAGCCGCTCAAGGCCGGCCCGATACCCGCACCCACGACCAGCGCCGCGCCGACGCCTTGGCCGCCTTCGTGCTGGGCCTGCACGAAGGCTTGGCCTTTCCCATGAGCTCACCGATGCAGAACGTTCCGGCCGACACGAGAACGCCATCCACTCCGAGCTCGGCTGCTACGGGCCGGCGGGATCCCGAACCGGTAGCCACCGAGCAGCCCGCGGCTACCGAGCAACCGGCAGCTGCTGAGCAACCTTTAGCCGCGGAGCAGCCCGTAGCAGCGGAGCCACCCGCGGCCGCCGAGCGACCGGGAGCCGCTGAGCAGCCCATGGCCGCCGAGCGACCGGGAGCCGCCGAGCAGCCCGCGGCCGCGGAGCAACCGGCAGCCGCCGATGAGCAGGCCATGACGACCGAGGCCAAGGGCGCACACCCTGACTGGCGTTCCCTGCTGGACCTCTTGTCGGCAGCCGGGCCAAAGGTGCATCTGACGGTAACCATCACCGACGCAGCTCTTCTCGGACTGGACGATGTCCCGGCGCACCTGACCGGGTACGGTCCGGTCCCCGCCGAAGTCGCGCGGCGTCTCGGCGTTCGGCCTGATCGGATCACTCTCCTCGGGCTGCCCGGTGCCTTCCCTGATCCGGCCAGAAGCTCTTCAGCTCCTCGTAGCCGCACGAACAACGCCACCGAGTCCTGCATTTTCGGGCTCAAGCACGATCTGCCCGCCACCCGTCGGTACCGCCCAGGGCCGCACCTGATCCGGATACTGGAAACCTTGCACGAGACCTGCTCTTTCCCTGGCTGCAGCGTGCCGCTCAACCGCTGCGACGTGGATCATCTACAACCCTTCGGGCAGGGCGGCTTGTCTTGCCTGTGCAACATCGGCCCGGCCTGCAGAACACATCATCAGCTGAAAACCGCTGCGGGCTGGAGCGCACGCCGAGCCCAGCCCAGGCCAGGCACCGGCCATCCTGGTGGTCTTCAGCGCACTCGGCCGGCTGACGGCGCCGAAAATCCTGACGACTCGCCCGGCGCAGTCATCTGGACCACGCCCGACGGCATCGATCTGCCCAGCTCACCGCCGCGTCTACCCGGCCTGCCGGGCTGGAGCCTGTCCGCGATGCCCGCCCCGCGTCCGCCCGCCGAGACTCAGACCCGCTTCGAGTCGATGACCAGCGCCGAACGTACGAACAGCCGACATCAGTGTTGGCAGGACACCCTCGACTGGTACACACGCAACCGCGACGGCGGCAAATCGCAGTCCGCGAGTCGGCTCGGGCAAGCCAGGACCGCAGCGCAGGGCGAGTTCAAGCCGGTGCGTCGCACGCGACTGCATCCGTGGGGTGAGCCGGAAGGCATCATCCCTGAGCTCGGCGAAGCGCCTTTCTGAGGCTAGCGAAAGTGTTCCAGCCAGGATCGCGCGGCATCGATGCCGGTCACGGACGGTACGCCCAGGGGCAGGGGCGGGCGCTCGACCATGATCACCTCGATGCCGCGCTCGCGGGCTGCGGTGAGTTTGGCGGCGGTCATCGGGCCACCGCTGTTCTTGGTCACGAGCTTTTGGACGTTGCGGCTGGCGAACAGTTCTCGCTCGCCTTCGAGGGTGAACGGGCCGCGGTCGAGGATGACCTCGCAGCGCTTCGGAAGGGGGCCGTCGGGGGTTTCTACAGCCCGCAGGATGAAGGACTGGGGGAGTGGGGCGAAAGCCGCGGTTTCCTGGCGGCCGGTGGTCAGGAGGACAACTGTGTCGGGGGATGTTTCACTGAGGATGGCCGCGGCAGAGGGAATGTCAGGGACCAGCGTCCATTTGTCGCCAGGCTCGGGTACCCAGGCCGGGCGCCGCAAAATTAGCAGCGGCACGGTTCCCGCGCATGCCTGCGCAGCATTCGCTGTCATCCCCGCCGCAAACGGATGGGTAGCGTCCACCACGGCCGAAATCTCTTCCCGGGCGAGAAACTCGGCCAACCCCGCAGCCCCACCGAAGCCGCCGATCCGCACCTCGCCCGCTGGCAGCCTGGGCGACGACACCCGGCCGGCCAGCGACGAGATCACGGTGAGTCCAAGCGTCACCAGTTCTGCTGCCAGGGTTCGCCCCTCGCCGGTGCCGCCCAGAACCAGTACCTTCATCAGCCCTTGCGCCGCCGCAACAGATATGTGTCCATGACCCAGCCCTTGCGTTCGCGCGCCTGCGCCCGCGCCTCCTCGATCTGCGCACCGATCTCGGCCACCGGCCCGCTGAACAGCATTTCGTCGCGGGTGCCCAGATAGGCGCCCCAGTAGATGTCCACGTCCGGGTCGGTCACCTTGCGGAAGGCGCACTCGCCGTCCAGCATCACCACGACATTGTCCAGCCCGGGCGGCATTCCGTCGGTCAGCAGCCGGCCCGGAGTGATGTGGATGGGCTCACCGATCCGGTTCAGCGGGATGCGGTGCCGGGCGGTCAGCGCGTGCAGGCTGCTCACGCCGGGGATCACGTCCCACTCGAAAGCCACGTTGCCGCGCTCGATCAGCTCCTCGACGATCCGGATCGTGCCGTCGTACAGCGAAGGATCGCCCCAGACCAGGATCGCGCCCACACCGTCCTCGCCCAGTTCCTCGGCGATCATCCGCTCGAAGATCTCGGCCCGGCGGTGGTGCCAGTCCTTCACCGCATCGCCGTAAGCCTCTGCGGTGCGGTCCCGTTCGGGGTCCATGGCCTGGACGAACCGGTAGCCGTCGCCCTCGATGTGCCGTTCGCAGATCTCCCGGCGCAGGGCCAGCAGATCGTCCTTGCTGCTGCCCTTGTCGATCAGGAAGAACGCGTCCACCGTGTTCAGGGCCTTGATCGCCTGCACGGTGACGTAGTCCGGATCGCCCGCGCCGACCCCGATCAGAAGAACTTTGCGCATCAGGCACGGCACCTTTCGCTCGAGTAGAGATGACTGTCGGGGAATTCCGCGGCGGTCAGCACCGGGCCGACCACGATCACCGCGGTGCGTTTGATTCCGGCGCGGTGAACCTGATCGGCGATGCCGGCCAGGGTGCCGCGCAGGATCTGCTCGTCCTCGCGGCTGGCCTTGGCCACCACGGCCACCGGGCATTCCGCGCCGTAGATCGGGGTGAGAGTTGCTACCACGCTGTCGATTTCCTGAACGGCGAGGTGCAGGACCAGGGTGGATCGGCTCTGCGCAAGGGTTTCCAGATCCTGACCTTCGGGCATGGCGGTGGCGCGGCGGGCGATCCGGGTGAGGATGACCGACTGGCCAACGCCCGGCACGGTGAACTCCCGCTTGAGCGCTGCGGCGGCTGCGGCGAAAGCGGGCACACCCGGGACTATTTCGTACGGAACATCGAGCTGGTCCAGGCGGCGCATCTGCTCGGCGACTGCGCTGAACACTGACGGGTCGCCGGAGTGTAGCCGGGCCACGTCTTCGCCGCGGGCGTGGGCCTCACTGAGTTCGGCGATGATCTGGTCGAGGTCCAGGTTGGCGGTGTCGACCAGTCTGGCCCCGGAAGGGCAGTCGTCCAGGAGCTCGGCCGGGACCAGTGAGCCCGCGTACAGGCAGACCGGGCTCTTCTGCAGGATTCGCAGGCCACGAACGGTGAGCAGATCGGCGGCTCCGGGCCCGGCGCCGATGAAGTAGACGGTCATTCGGCGGCCTTCCAGGCTGTCCATTGGGTGACCGGCATCGCGGGCCGCCACCCGGTGAAGCGCCCGATGGCCGTGGCCCGGGCGATCTCGATCTTGGCGAGCGTGCCGCCGTAGCTTGCCTTCGCCTGGGCCAGAAGCATTTCCGACTCCAGCGTGGTCACGTTCACCACGATGCGCCCCCCTGGGGCGAGCGCTTCCCAGCAGTGCTCCAGCAGACCCGGCGCGGTGAGTCCGCCCCCGACGAAAATGGCGTCGGGGGTGGGTAGCCCTGCGAGTTCGGCGGGCGCTTCCCCGGTCTTCACTTGCAAATGGGGGACGCCCAAAAGCTCGGCATTGCGGGTGATGCGCCGCGCCCGCTCAGGGTCGCGCTCGACGCTGATCGCCGTGCAGGAGGGGTGAGTACGCAGCCACTCGATGCCGATGCTGCCCGCGCCACCACCCACGTCCCAAAGCAGTTCTCCGGGCTCGGGGGCCAGAGCCGAGAGTGTGACCGCGCGCACGTGCCGCTTGGTGAGCTGGCCGTCGTTCTCGTACGCCTCGTCGGGCAGACCCGGCACGCGCGAAAGCCTGGTTGGGGTAGGGCCGGCCGTGCAGGTGATGGCCAGCACGGTGAGCGACTGGGGGCCGTGCGGGGCATGCAGCGGAAAACCATTGGCAGGCCATTCATCCGCTGACGCCGAAACTCGGCTTTCCCCCGCGGTATCCGGACCTTCGATCGCGCCGAGGTTGCTCAGAGCAGTCAGTTCGCTGGGCCCGAAACCCCTTTCCCGCAGCAACTTCGCCACCTGCGCCGGTATTTCTCCGTTCGGCACCAGGACCAGCAACCGCCGTCGAGGCGCAACGGACGGCTGAAGCATGGCCAGCGGACGCCCCACCAGCGAGACCACCTCGACCTCCTGCTGCGCCCAGCCCATCCGAGCGCAGGCCAGAGAAACGCTGGAGGGGTGCGGCAGCACCGTCAAGTCGAAGCCGGGGACCACCCGGGCAATCGTCGTAGCAATGCCGAAGAACGTGGGATCCCCGCTGGCCAGGACCACCTTGTGAGCGCCGGGAGTCTTCACCAGCAGCATCGGCAGCGCGCGCACCAGGGGAGTGGGCCAGGCCACCTGCCGCGCCGTGACCTCCGGGGGAAGCAGCGCCAGCTGACGCTCGCCCCCGAACACCACATCCGCCTGCCGAATGGCTTCCTGTGCAGCAGCGGCAAGGCCGCCCCAGCCCTCAGCTCCGATCCCCGCCACCGTCAATCGCTCGCGCTCCGCCCCCGCAGGGGTGTGACCCTGAGGTGCGGCGGAAGGCTGATCAGCCGGTGGTGGTGAAGATGCTGCAGGCGGCGGTGGTGCGGTGGACACCCGTTCACCCTAGTTGAGCGCGGAAGTGCCCCGGCACCGCTGAGGACGCCGGGGCACTTCTGATCGATGCTCAAGCCGGTACCTACGGTCCTGGCGCTCTCTTGGCCACCTGGATCCGGCCATTAGCCATGGGCGACCCGGCACTTCCACGCCGTGGCTGGGCTCGTCATCTCCTACGCTCTGCTAGAAGGCCGGCTCCGGCCGGGCGGGCGGTGACGGCGCCGGGTCTGTTCCCGGCCCCGGGATGTCCGGGGTGGGAGACGGCGGCTCCGTCGGGGGCCCCGGGCGCGGGGGCTGCAGCGGCGGTTCGGGCTCGGCCGGAGGCAGGGTGGACTCCGGGGAGAGCAACGTCCCATCGTTCGGAACGGTCATGATTCACCCCTTTCCTGCGAACGGGGTCGGCGGAACTCAGTCGGTCAGGATCCACGCGGCCGCGTCGGGCGGCAGCAGTTCACCCGCCAGGGGCGAACTCGACAGCACCACCCTGCCGGGCGGCAGCGGGACCGCAACCGCACCTGTGTTGAGCACGCAGATGAAGCCGGCGCCCCGGGCCAGGCCGAGAACATCGGATTCTTCACCCGTCCAGACCAACGGCCCGCCCCCGGCGCCGAGCTGCGGCAGCTCCCGGCGCAGCCGCAGGGCCTCGCGGTACAGCGTGAGCATCGAGTCCGGATCGCCGTCCTGAGCCTCGACCGACAACCCCGCGAACGAGGCCGGCTGCGGGAGCCAGCCCGCCGCGTCCCCAAATCCCAGGGACACTCCCTCACGCTGCCAAGGAAGCGGCACCCGGCAGCCGTCGCGCCCACGGTCGGTGTGACCGGAACGCTCCCAGGTCGGATCCTGCAGCAGTTCCTCGGGCAGGTCCTCGACCTCGGGCAGCCCCAGCTCCTCGCCCTGGTACAGGTACACGCCTCCGGGCAGCGCGAGTGCATAAAGAATGATCGCCCGGGCCCGCCGGGTGCCCAGCTCCAGGTCGGTCGGGCCCTCGGGCCAGACCGAGCGGGTGCGCTCCTGCGGGCGGCCCAGCCGGGTCACGTGGCGGGGCACGTCGTGGTTGGACAGCGTCCACATCACCGGCGCGTCCACCGACTCGTGCGCCTCCAGCGAGATCCGGGCCGTCTCGCGCAGTTCCTTGGCGTTCCAGCGGGCGCGCATCAGCTCGAAGTCGAACGCCGTGTGCAGCCGCTCGGGGCGCAGGTACTCGGCCAGCCGGGCCGAGCTCTCCACCCAGGCCTCGGCCACGAAGACCTTGGGCGGGTCGTAGGAGTCACCCACCGAGCGCCACTCCTGCCAGACCTCCAGCACCCCCGGCCGGTCCCAGTACGGGTGGTCGGGCAGCTGCACCTTGGCCAGGATCTGCTGCTCGGTGAGGTTCAGGTCGGGCAGCGCCGGATCCTTGACCAGACCGTGCGCCACGTCGATCCGGAAACCGTCGGCGCCGAGGTCGAACCAGAACCGCAGGACGTTCTCGAACTCGGCCCGGACCTCGGCGTTGTCCCAGTTCAGATCGGGCTGCTTGACGTCGAACAGGTGCAGGTACCACTCGCCGTCGGGCAGCTGGGTCCAGGCCGGTCCGCCGAACACCGAGGGCCAGTCGTTGGGCGGGGCCTGTGCCGGACCGGATCCCTGACCGGAGCGGAAGACGAACCGGTCCCGCTCGGGCGAGCCCGGGCCGGCGGCCAGCGCGGCGGCGAACCAGGGGTGCTCGTCTGAGGTGTGGTTGGGCACGATGTCGAGCAGGACCTTCAGCCCGGCGGCGTGCGCCTCGTCGATCAGGGCCCGGGCCTGCTGCAGGTCGCCGAAGGGCGGATGGATGTTGCGGTAGTCGGCCACGTCGTACCCGGCATCGGCCTGCGGCGAGGGGTACCAGGGGTTGATCCACAGCGCCTCGACCCCGAGCGCGGCCAGGTAGGGCAGGCGGGAGCGGATCCCGCCGATGTCGCCCAGGCCGTCGCCGTCGGAATCGGCGAACGAGCGGATGTACAGCTGATAGGTGACGGCCGAGCGATACCAGTTCTTGGATTCTTCTGCGCTAGTCACGTCGGCGACGCTACCTGCGCCCACCGACAACTACATGCCGTAAGGAACCTGGCGCTCCAGCCACTGCAGCCGGAACAGGTGTTCCTCCTCCATCCGCACCCGCAGCGACTCCGCGACCTCGGGCCCGCCCTTGCGGCCGAACCGTCCGTGCGTCTCCAGCTGCACCGCGCAGCGCAGCCGGGTGCCGACCGTGCCGGTCGGCTCCAGAGCCACCTGCCCGACGATCTCCACCTGGGGAGCCGAGTGCAGCTCGACCTTGTACGCGCCGACCCGGCCGCCGTTCCAGGCGGGCTGCTCCCAGAAGTGCGCCTCGGTCATCATCGACTTACCGCCGAAGAACCGGCGCGCGGGCATGATCTCGGAAGCCTGACGCTCGGTCACCTTCCGGAACACGCCGGCCCGCTCCCGCAGCTCGAGGACCCGGAAGTCCTCGTAGCCGAGATGTCTGGCCTTCTCGGTGATGTGCTCCAGCCGGGTCATCGTCCGGAACATCACCACTGGTGAGACCCCGTAGACCCAGCCCAGTTCGAACTGCGCTGACATGGCTGAGTGTCCTCCTCGCAGCGGAGCCTAGGTCATGTTTGAAAAACATGGGACCACCGGGACGGGATGGATCTGCGCCGTGAACTGGGGAAGCCTGCGGCTGGGATAGCCTGTGGTGCGTGGCTGAGTACATCTACACCATGCGGAAGGCCCGGAAGGCGCACGGCGACAAGGTCATCCTGGATGACGTGACGCTGTCCTTCCTGCCCGGCGCAAAGATCGGCGTGGTCGGGCCGAACGGGGCCGGTAAGTCCAGCGTGCTGAAGATCATGGCCGGGATCGACCAGCCGTCCAACGGGGACGTGCGGCTCGACCCGGATGCCACGGTCGGCATCCTGATGCAGGAACCGGAGCTGAACGAGTCCAAGACCGTCCTCGGCAACGTCGAGGAGGGGGTCGGCGAGATCAAGGCCAAGCTCGACCGGTTCAACGCCATCTCCGAGGAGATGGCC
The DNA here is from genome assembly GCF_021129305.1 of Kineosporia babensis. Lineage (GTDB taxonomy): Bacteria > Actinomycetota > Actinomycetes > Actinomycetales > Kineosporiaceae > Kineosporia > Kineosporia babensis. The sequence continues at coordinate 258,624 of NZ_JAJOMB010000002.1, forward strand.
GCTCCCGATGCCGACTACGACAAGCTGCTGGCCGAGATGGGCGAGCTGCAGGAGGCGCTGGACGACGCCGACGCCTGGGACCTGGACTCCCAGCTCGAGCAGGCGATGGACGCGCTGCGCTGCCCGCCGCCGGACGCCGACGTGAGCGTGCTCTCCGGTGGTGAGCGCCGCCGGGTCGCGCTGTGCAAGCTGCTGCTGAGCGCCCCCGACCTGCTCCTGCTGGACGAGCCCACCAACCACCTGGACGCGGAGAGCGTGCACTGGCTGGAGCAGTTCCTGGCCCAGTACAAGGGCGCCGTGCTGGCCGTCACCCACGACCGGTACTTCCTGGACAACGTGGCCGAGTGGATCCTCGAGCTGGACCGCGGCCGGGCCTACCCCTACGAGGGCAACTACTCCACCTACCTGGAGAAGAAGCAGGAGCGCCTGGCCGTCCAGGGCAAGAAGGACGCCAAGCTGGCCAAGCGCCTGGCCGACGAGCTGGACTGGGTCCGGCAGAACGCCAAGGGCCGGCAGACCAAGAGCAAGGCCCGTCTGGCCCGGTACGAGGAGATGGCGGCCGAGGCCGAGCGCACCAGGAAGCTCGACTTCGAGGAGATCCAGATCCCGCCCGGCCCGCGCCTGGGCTCGCTGGTGATCGAGACCAACAAGCTGCACAAGGCCTTCGGCGAGCGGGACCTGATCAAGGACCTCTCGTTCACCCTGCCGCGCAACGGCATCGTCGGCGTGATCGGCCCGAACGGTGTGGGTAAGACCACGCTGTTCAAGACGATCGTCGGGATGGAGGAGCCGACCGGCGGTCAGGTCCGGATCGGCGACACGGTCTCGATCTCCTACGTCGACCAGAACCGCGGCGGCCTGGACCCGAACAAGACGCTGTGGGAGACGGTCTCCGACGGCCTCGACTACATCAAGGTCGGCCAGGTCGAGATGCCCAGCCGCGCCTACGTGGCGGCCTTCGGCTTCAAGGGCCCGGACCAGCAGAAGCCCACCGGCGTGCTCTCCGGTGGTGAGCGCAATCGGCTCAACCTGGCGCTGACCCTGAAGCAGGGCGGCAACCTGCTGCTCCTCGACGAACCGACCAACGACCTGGACGTGGAGACGCTCGGCTCGCTGGAGAACGCGCTGCTGGAGTTCCCGGGCTGCGCCGTGGTGATCTCCCACGACCGCTGGTTCCTGGACCGGGTGACCACGCACATCCTGGCCTACGAGGGCACCGAGGAGGACCCGTCGAACTGGTACTGGTTCGAGGGCAACTTCGAGTCCTACGAGAAGAACAAGATCGAGCGTCTGGGTGAGGATGCGGCCCGTCCGCACCGGGTCACGCACCGCAAGCTGACGCGCGACTGATCTTTCAAAGCCTTACAAACTAGAGACGGTGTGGTCACCCGCGCGGGTGACCACACCGTCTCTAGTTTGGTTGGCTTCTAGACCGCAGCTTGACGCCGCAGCACGATCAGCGCGAGCCAGCCGATCGGCACCCGGATCCAGAACGTGATCAGGCGGAACAGCAGGGCCGCGGAGAGCGCGGCGGACTCCTGCACGCCGATCGCGTAAAGCCCGGAGAACAGCGCGAGCTCGGCCGCCCCGATCCCACCCGGCACCGGCACCGCCCCGGCGATCGCCGAACCACCGATCACCACCGCAGCCATCAGGATCGGGGGTGCGCTCTCGTCGAAAGCCGCCAGCGCCGAACCCAGTACGGCCACGAAACCCAGCGTGACGGTCAGGTGCGCGGCCACCGCCAGGGCCAGCCGCTTCTTGCTGGTGACGATGTCCCGCAGCTGCGGACCGGCCTCCCGGAACGGCTTGATCACGTGGACGGTGATCAGCTCCCGCCCGCGCGGCCAGAACCGCAGCACCACCGCGACCACCGCCGCCACCCCCAGCACCACCAGCGGCAGCACCCAGGGCACGTGCGGGGCATCCGACATCGAACGCCCCGAGGCCGCCAGCAGCCCGGTCAGCGCGACCGCGGTGACCAGCACCGACATGGTCTGCACGAGCCCGACCACGGCCACCGCCACGGCCAGCGGAATGCCGCGCCGGCTCAGGTAACGCACGTTCAGCGCCAGCCCGCCTGCGCTCGCCGGGGTGATCAGGTTGACGAACGAGGTGGCCAGCTGCACCAGCGTGATCTGCCCGAAGGGGAGACGTCCCGGCGCGAAGGCGAGGAATCCGGCCGCGCTGCCGACCACCGGCAGCACCGAGGCGAGCAGCGCCGTGGCCAGCCAGCCGGGACTGGCCTGGCTCAGCCGCTGCCCCAGGTCACTGACGTTCACCTGCTGGGTGAGCAGGTAGAACGCCAGGATCGAGGCCGCCACCAGAACCAGCCGGCCGATCAGCTGGCCCCGGCTACGACGGACCGGTTCAGCGGCGGGTTGCGCGGCTGGGGCTTCAGAGGGCACGGACACGCTCACACCTTCGCACAGCGTGCTGAGCAGCGGGAAAAGGGAGGTGCACGTTCAGGGTCGAACCCGGGAGAACCCTGGTAAAGCCGGCAACGGTGCGCTACCGGGATCCTCGGCGACGACCGGAACCCGGAAGGCCGCGCCCTGAACCGGCGGGTGGAACTCAGAGTTCAGGACTGAGCGGCCCGACCCGACCGCCGGTCCCCGTCCTCGTCGCGCCTGTCCTCGTCGTCCTTCTCCTGGCCCTGCTCGTCCTCCCGCTTCTTGGCCTCCGCGTCCGCCTCCTGCTGGCCCATCTTCTCGGCCTGCTCGTGCTCGGACTCGATGTCGGAGCGGGACTGCTGCAGCTGCCCGGCGAGCTTCTCCACCTCTTCGCGCAGCTTGTGCAGCCGGGTGCCGAGCGACTGGTGCTCGGCCTGGTCGGCACCGGTCAGCGCCTCCTCGACCAGTTCGCTGGTGCCCTGCATGGTCTCGTGGCCGGCGTCGATCTCGGTCATCGTCAGCGCGAGCTGCTCGGCGACCTCGTTGTGACTCATCTGCTCGCTGATCGCGTCCAGCGACTTGGCCACGTTCTCGAAGGTGCCGCTGGTGCTGTCCAGCTCCTCGACGATCTTCTCGAGCGCCTCGCCGGCGATGTTGATCGACTGGCCGACCCCGTCCCAGCCGTGCTCGTAGGCGGTGTCGATCTCGTTCCGGGCGAACTCCAGGGCCTCTTCGGCGCGGTTGCGGACCTCTTCTGCCGCCGCACTCACCGCTTTGACGTCTGAGCTGATTTCCTCGGTGCGCGACATTGGTCTCCCTTGTGCGTGTACCCCGTCAAAAGTCTAGGGTCACGCCGGCACCCGGAACATGCCCTCCTGACCCACCGTGGCGACCAGCGTGCCGTCCTGGGCGAAGATCTTGGCCAGCCCCAGCCCGCGGGCGCCGGAGGCGGACGGGCTCTCCTCGACGAACAGGAACCAGTCGTCGAAGCGGGCCGGGCGGTGGAACCACATGGCGTGGTCCAGGCTCGCGGTCTTCATCCCGGCAGTGGCCCAGGCCAGGCCGTGGGCCCGCAGCGTGGGTTCCAGCACGGTGTAGTCGCTGACGTAGGCCAGCACGATCGCGTGCAGCAGGTCGCCCGGGGGCAGCGGGCTGGTGGGCCGGATCCAGACCGCCTGCTCGGCCACCTTCTCCGGGCCCGGGCTCAGGAACAGCGGGCTCTGCACGTGGCGCAGCTCGAACGGCTGGGCCTTCAGCAGCGGGCCCAGTTCGGTCACGCTGTGCCCGGCCGCGAGCAGCCGGTCGCGGAACGAGGGCACCTCGTCCGGGCGCGGCACCTCGGGCATCGGCGACTGGTGGTCCAGACCCTCGGCGTGCTCCTGGAACGAGGCGATCATCGACAGGATCGGCTTGCCGTGCTGCACCGCCTGCACCCGGCGGGCGCTGAACGAACGGCCGTCCCGCAGCCGTTCCACCGACAGCTCGATCGGCACCGACGGATCGCCCGGCCGCAGGAAGTAGCCGTGAAAAGAGTGCGGCGGCCGGTCCGGGTCCACGGTCCTGGCGCCCGCGGCCAGGGCCTGGGCCAGCACCTGGCCACCGAAGACCCGGCCGTTGGGGGAGTGGAAGTTGTGCCCCAGGTAGCGGTCCTCGCCGTCCGGCTGAACGTCCAGCTTGGCGATCAGCTCCTCGACCGGTACCGGGCTCTCGGCCTCCACACCAGTGATCGCCGCCAGCGCGTCCCGCGCCCGCTCACTGCTCGTCAACTCAGGTTCCTTTCCGTCCGGAAGCCGCGCGCCTGCGTCCTCAATCCCGGACGGTCACCATGCGCGTGGCCAGGTCTGCGTAGAGCTCCCCGATCTGCGCGGCGCTGCGGCTTCCCCGAGGGTCGTACCAGCGCGCCACGTCCACGCTCAGGGACAGCAGGGCCCGCGCGACCGCCCGGGTGTCGGGCACGTCCATCTCACCACTCGCGTTGCCGGCGCTCAGCTGGGCCTCCACCGCGCCCTCGATCCGGCGGCGGATCTCCAGCACCCGGCGCTTGTCCGGCTCGGCCAGTGCCTCCAGTTCGTGCTGCACCACCCGGGCCACCCGGTGCCGCTCGGCGTGCCAGGCGGTGAACGCCCGGATCACCGCCTGCAGTCGGCTCAGCGCAGTACCCGGCTGGTCCACCGAGCGCTCGATCAGATCCAGGGCGGCCTCGTGCCCGACGATGCTGATCTCGGCCAGCAGCGCCTGCTTCGAGGGGAAGTGCACGTAGAGCGCGGCCGGGCTGAGCCCCACCCGGGTGGCGATGTCGCGGGTGGTGGTGGCGTGGAAGCCCCGTTCGGCGAACGCCTCGACCGCGGCCTCGACCAGCCGCCGCGCCGAGTCACCGGACCGGCCCGGGTCCTGGTTCACGCCCTTGCCGTCGCTGTCGTGGTTGGGACGGCCGTCATCGCCGTCGGTCCAGCTCGTCGTCGAGCGGGTCGCCATGGCGGGAGCATGCCATGAACGGGCGCTCAGTCAAGGACACGGGCATGCTGGATCCGGGCCGGACGGCCTATTGCCGCCGGCCGACGGTGATCTGAGACTTTGGTCGGGGAGCGGACATCTCGGGCATCGATCGGGGAGTTCTGGCCGAGAGCGACGCGGCTCTCGCTGGAATGAGGAGGGGCAGATGCGTCTCGACGAGGAGACGGGGGTGCAGGTCGTCACCGACGGCCCGGCGTCCCGCAGGTTTCAGGACCGGGTCGCCCTGGTCACCGGGGCCAGCCGGGGGATCGGGTTGGCGATTGCGCGCCGGCTGATCGCCGAGGGCGCCCGGGTGTGCGTCACCGCCCGCAAGACCGGGCCGCTGGAGGACGCGGTGGGCGAGCTGGGTGGGCCGGCGGTGGCGGTCGGGGTGGCCGGCCGGGCCGACGACGCCGAGCACCGTTCCACCGCGGTACAGCGCACGCTCGATGCCTTCGGACGGTTGGACGTGCTGGTCAACAACACCGGCATCAACCCGGTCTACGGGCCCACCGCCAGCGTCGATGCGGGGGCCGCGGCCAAGGTCTTCGACGTGAACGTGATCGCCGCGCTGTCCTGGACCGACGAGGCCCGCAAGCTCGGCCTGGGCAGCCGCGACGGCGCGGCGATCGTCAACGTGGCCTCGATCGCCGGACTGCGGCCCTCGCCGGGGATCGGGGTGTACGGCGCCAGCAAGGCCGCGCTGATCCACGTCACCGCGCAGCTGGCGCTGGAACTGGCTCCGCGGATCCGGGTCAACGCGGTCGCCCCGGCCGTGGTCAAGACCCGGTTCGCGCACGCGCTGTACGAAGGGCGCGAGGAGGAGGTCGCCGAGGGTTATCCCCTGGGGCGGCTGGGTGACCCGGACGACGTTGCGGCCGCGGTCGCGTTCCTGGCCAGCGATGATGCCTCATGGATCACCGGGCAGACGCTGACCCTGGACGGTGGGGTCGGGCTGGCCGGCGGGCTGGGCTGAGATTGTCGCTGAGGTTGTCGAGGACGCGGACGGGCAGGTAAGGATGCCCGGTTGCGGCGGTTTGTGTTGACCCGGCGGCAGCCGGACGGTTCAGTGTGTTCCGGCTGATCCCGCTCGGCAGCCGCGACCATTTCTGGGGCCGGAGGGTTTGATGAGCACCGAGGCGTACGCGCCTTCGTCCGGGACCGTGGCGGCCGGGAGCACCATGCGGGCCTGGCGGGTCACCGGCCCGGGCGATCCGCTGAAGGTGATGCGGCTGGAGGAGGTTCCGGTGCCCTCGCCCGGCCCGGGACAAGTGCTGGTGCGGGTCGACGCGGCCGGTCTCGGCCTCACCGATGCAGCGCTGGCCCAAGGACTTTCGGTTCAGGCGCCACCCCCGCCCTTCACCCCCGGCCTGGAGCTGTGCGGTGAGATCGTCGGGGTCGGGCCGGAGGTGTCGCAGTACCGGCTGGGCGAGCGCGTGATCGGCCAGACCACCCTGCCCAGCGGAGCCCTGGCCCAGTACGCCGTGGCCCGCGCGCAGGACGTGTTCCCGGCCCCCACCGCCCTGGACGACGCCCCCGCCTCGGTCTTCCACATCGCCTACCTCACGGCCTGGCTCGGCCTGTACCGGCGGGCCAGCGTGCACGTCGGCGAATGGGTGCTGATCTACGGCGCCGGCGGTGGGCTGGGCAGCGCCGCGGTGCAGCTGGCGCTCGCCGCCGGGGCGAAGGTGATCGCCGTGGTCGGCTCGGACGAGAAGTTCAAGATGGTCCGCGCTCTGGGCGCCCAGGTGGTGCTGCACCGGCACCGCCAGGACGTGGAGACCGCGGTCCGCGAGCTCACCGGCGGCAAGGGCGTGCAGGTGGTCTTCGATCCGGTGGGCGGGCCGATGTTCGAGCAGTCCTGCCGGCTGGCCGGGTTCGAGGCCCGGATCGTGGTGGCGGGTTTCGCCTCGCAGCAGGCCGTGCCGGTCGCGCCGGAACAGGTGCGCAGCGCCAACTTCACCGTGCTCGGCGTCAACTCCGCGCTCTACCGGGAACGGGAGCCGGAACTGGTGCAGCGGGCTCACGCCGATCTGACCCGCCTGCTGGATGCCGGGGCCCTGCGCCCCCAGCTCACCGAGACCCTGGCGTTCGACCAGGCCGCCCAGGGCGTCGCCCGGCTGGCGGAGGTCTCGGCCTACGGCAGGCTGGCGGTCGCAGTACGCCCGGCTTCTTGAGCGCAACCCACGGACCGGCGCCGGCCAGGCCCCTCCTCCTTCCCGGCACCCGGTCCGGGGTGCAGTCATTCCATCGGTCGCGGGGAGCAACCCTTGACCACCGAATTTGTGTGACCCAGGCCACGGGCGCGGTTCCCCGGCGGTAACCCTGTGTCCTGGTCGGGAGTTCGGATGAGGGACGATGGACGGGTGCCTCGCCACCGAGAACTGGTCCCGTTGCGCTGGTCGGACTCCGATGTCTACGGCCACGTCAACAACGTCATCATCCTGCGCCTCCTGGAAGAGGCGCGGGTCGCCGCGCTGCGCGAGGACTTCCTGGAGGAGACACCGTCGGCCGACGGCACTGCGTTGCTGGTGGCTCGCCAGGAGATCGAGTACTTGGCGCCGTTGATCTCCCGGCCCGAACCGGTGGCGATCGATCTGTGGGTCACCCGGATCGGCGCCTCCGACTTCGAGCTGGGGTACGAGGTGCTCGACGAGTCCCAGGGCCTGATCTACGCCCGCGCCGAGACCACGTTGTTCACCTTCGACCGCAAGGCGCAGGCTCCCCGCCGGCTCCGCGAGAAGGAGCGCCGGATGCTGAACGACCTGGCCGGCGAGCCGATCCGCTGGCGTCGGCGCCGTGAGAAGACGGTGGCCTCATGAGGCTGCTCCTGCCTGACCTTTCGTCCCTGACCGACGTGCGCACGTTCGTCGGCCGGGCCCGGCAGATCGAGGACGGCGGGGCGATCCGCCTGGTCGGCCACGGCCCGGTCCTGGTCATGTACGCGGCCGCGATGCACGGGGGCGGCGGCCCGACCGTGCTGGCGATGCGGGTGCTTGCGCTGGCCGAGCCCGCCGAGTTCGACGCCACGGTTCCGCTGGCGTCGATGGCCGACCGGTTCGCCCGGATCGACCGCCTGATGGCCGGCGCCCGCCCCACCCCCAAGAGCGTGGGCAAGCCGATCGAGATGCCGGTGCCGCCCACCACCGCCACGAACGCCGGCTGGGCCGGTATGGCGCCGCCCCGTACCGGCTGGGCGGTCGAGGGTCTGCTCCCGCAGGACGTGCTGCGCAGCGCCGCGAAGACCGGCATCGATGAGGTTGCGGCCGGAGTCCCCTCCGGCTCGGGCGCCGCCGCGGTGGCTCGCCTGCGGGGGATCATTTGGGGACGTCCGTTGCTCGGCGACGACGCCCCCGCGGTTCCCTCCGGGGTCGCCTTCGCGGCGGAGGCGTTCGGGTTCCTGGGCCGCGCCTCTGCTTCAGCTGATCCTGCCCAGGAAGACGCGGCCACGCTGCACTCGGCCGGGCGCTGGTGGCGGCTGAGCACCTCCCGCGGGCATGTGCTCGCCCGCTCCGGCGCCCTCGGGTTCTAGGTCGTGTCCAGGCTCTGGGGCGTGTTCAGTCGGGCGCGTTCTGCAGGCTGAACGCCGCCCGCTCCAGGTAGTCCCAGAGCATCGACTCGTAGGCCGGGGGTAGGCCGAGACTGTCTACCCCCGCGCGCATGTGCTTGAGCCAGCGGTCGCGGGCGTCGGTGTTGACGTGGAAGGGCATGTGCCGCATCCGCAGCCGGGGGTGGCCGCGCTCCTGGCTGTAGGTGGTCGGCCCGCCCCAGTACTGCTCCAGGAACTTCAGCAGCCGTTCCTCGGCCGGGCCCAGGTCCTCCTCCGGGTACATCTCGCGCAGCACCGGATCCTGCGCGACCCCCTGGTAGAAGGTGTGCACCAGCTTGGCGAACGTCTCCCGCCCACCGATCGCCTCGTAGAAGGTGATCTGCTGCTCTGCCTGCCCCGGGGTCTGCTCCGCCATGCCCTCAGTCTCGCCTATCGGTCCTTGATCAACGCCGCCAGGCCACTGATCGTCACCTCGGTGGCATGCCGCAGCGCCCCCTGCGGGTCCGCCGACCTCCCGGTGGCCTCACCCAGCGCGCTGCCCACCCGACCGGCCAGCGGGAACTCGTACTCACTCATCGCGCTGGTCAGCAACGGTGCCACCTCGTTCCACCAGTCCTCGTCGCTCTGCTCGGTCTGTGCCCGGCTGCGCTCCAGCTCGATCTCCTCCCGGGCCAGCGCGTACACCATGGCCAGCAGCGACGTGAGCGTGTACTCCATCTCCAGATCGCTCAGCCCGATCCCGTCCAGCCCGGCCAGCTCGATCTCGTACTTCTGACTGACCCCAGGCCCAGGCATCGGCCGCCCCGCCTTCACGTCCACCGTCCACGGATGCCGGAAGCAGTGCTCCCAGTTCGCCTGGGCGATGTGCCGCACCCGGTCGGGCCAGTCTGCTTTCTGCGCCGGCCGCTCCAGCGTGGCGTAGACCTCGCTGGTCACCGCGTCCAGCATCAGCTCGATCAGCTCCGGCCGCCCCGCGATGTACGGATACAGGGCCATCGCGCTGACCCCGAGCTCCTGGGCCACCCGCCGCAGCGTGATCGCGTCCAGCCCCTCGGCGTCGGCAACCCCGATCGCGGCGTCGGTGATCAGCTTCGGCGTGAGCCCGGACCGCCCCGCACTCACATTCGGCCGCCAGAGCAGCCCGATCAGCCTGATCGGGTCACCCCTGCGCTCCGCTCTCTTCGCCATGCCCCGATTCTAGGCCTTGCTTACATTGTAAAGTACGTTGTAAATTATGGACGCGGCGGCTGGCGGGCGGGTTCGGCTCACCGCTGCGGGGTGGCTGGGGTCCACCGGGGTCAAGGTCGTGAGTCTTGGCCGGAACGATGAAAGGGGTTGGGGAGATGGCAGAACCGGAAGTGCTGATCGAGGCAAGAGGGGTGCGCAAGCACTTCAGGGGAGCTGAGGCGCCGGCGCTCGACGGGGTGGACATCATCGTCGAGGCCGGCCGGATCTGTGCGCTGCTCGGGACCAACGGCGCCGGAAAGACCACGATGATCCGGATTCTCACCACCCTCCTGACTCCGGACGAGGGTCAGGTGAAGGTGGCGGGGTACGACATCGCCACTCATCCGGGGCAGGTACGGGCCTCGATCGGGCTGGTGGGCCAGTACGCCGCGCTCGACGAGATCCTCACCGGAAGGCAGAACCTGGAACTGTTCTCGAAGCTCGCCGGGATGCGCCGGGCCGAGGCCAGGCGGCATGCAGCCAGGTTGCTGGAGACGGCCGGGCTCGGCGAGGTGGGGGACCGGGTGGTGTCCAAGCTGTCCGGAGGTCTGCGGCGCCGGATGGACCTGGCCACCTCGCTGATCACCACGCCCCGGGTGCTTTTCGTGGACGAGCCCACCACCGGCGTGGATCCGCACGCCCGGCGCGATCTTTGGGCCCGGCTGCGCGAGATGGCCGACCAGGGGGTGGCGATCCTGCTGACCACGCAGTACCTCGAGGAGGCGGACGCTCTGGCCGACGACGTGGTGATCCTGAAAGCCGGCTCGGTGATCGCCCGCGGTACCACTGCCGATCTGAAACAACTTGTGGGAGAACCGAAGTGGGAGCTGCGCGAACCAACCCTGGAGGACGTCTATCTGCACCTGCACGCCACTTCGGAGGAAGTGATCAGCCGATGAGCGCCACCACGCCGCCGATCGGCACCACGTTCGGATCCACCAGCCTGTTCCGCGAGGCCCTGGTGATCGCCGGGCGCACCCTGCTGCACTGGCGGGCCCAGCCCGGCCTGATCGCGGTCAACCTGCTCTTCCCGGTGATGATCCTGCTGATGATGGGCGGCCTGTTCGGCGGGGCGGTGGCCGGCAGCACCGGGGACTACTTCGTCTACGTGCTGCCCGGTGTGCTCGCGCTGAACATGATGTTCGGGATCGAGGCCACGATGACGGCGCTGGCCTCGGACGCCAACAAGACCGTCACCGACCGCTTCCGCTCGCTGCCGATCTCGGGCGGGGCGGTGCTGCTCGGGCGTGTGCTGGCCGATCTGCTGACGTCGGTGGTCGAGTTGGTGGCCCTCAGCTGCGCCGGGTTCCTGCTGGGCTGGCGGTGGGAGAACGGGATCCTGCCCGCCCTGGCCGCCTACGCCCTGCTGCTGACCCTGCGCTTCTCGATGCTCTGGCTCGGCGTGTTCATCGGGATCCGGGCCGGCAAGCCGGAAGCCCTGATGGGGGTGCAGATCCTGGTCTGGCCGATCGGCTTCCTCTCCACCGTGTTCATCGACCCACGCACCATGCCGACGTTCCTGGGCTGGATCGCCGAGCTGAACCCGATCTCGGCCGTGGCCACCTCGGCCCGGGAACTGTTCAGCGGCCGGCAGATCGAGGGCGTGAGCTGGGCCGCCACGCACGCCCTGCCCTACGCCCTGATCAGCCAGGCGGTGCTGGTGGCGGTGTTCGCCGCGCTGGGGGTCCGGGCCTACCGGAGGCTCGGGCAGTAGACGTCCGAAGGATCCAAGACCAGCGCCGTCGCAGCCCGTAACGTCGGCGGCATGAAGCTACGACTCGCCGTGATCGAACTCGTCGTCGCCGACCTGGCGGCCAGCCTGACCTTCTACCGGCTGCTCGGCCTGGACCTGCCCAGCCCGGCCGAGGCGGGCACCCAACCGCACGTCCAGGCCGACGTCGGCGGGGTTCAGATCGCCTTCGACACCGAGGAGACGATCAAGTCGTTCCATCCGGAATGGACCAGGCCGCAGAAGGGCCAGACGCAGTCCGCGATCGCCTTCCAGGCCGGCTCACCCGCGGAGGTGGACGAGGCCTACCGTGCCGTGATCGATGCGGGGTACGAAGGGGAGCTCGAACCCTGGGACGCGCCGTGGGGTCAGCGCTATGCCGTGGTGCACGACCCGGACGGCAACCAGGTGGACCTGTTCGCCCCGCTCGAGTGAAGCCCTGCTCGAGTGAAGCACTGCTCGACTAAAGCACTGCTCAGCTGAGGAGTTCGACGGGGGTACGCCCGGTCAGCGCGCGTACTTCCCGGGAAAGATGAGCCTGATCGCAGTACCCCGTGTCGGCAGCCACCCCGGCGAGTGGCTGACCGGCCCGGGCCCGGCCCAGCGCGCGTTGCAACCGCAGCACACGCAGCAGATGACCGGTGCCGTAGCCGAACAGCTCCTTGCTACGGCGCTGCAGTTGGCGAGCGCTGAAACCACTACGGTCGGCAATCTCCGCTACGGGAAGCCCGGCCCGCGCCATGCTGAAAACCCGGCTACCTAACGAATCAGCCGGCGCGGAAGCGCCGATCAGCCACCGTTCCAGCGCAGCAACTCCGCCAGCCGCAATCTGCTCCTCCAGCAATGCCGTGCGGCGGTCGCCCCAGACGTCTGCCAGGGGCACTTGTCTGTCCGCCACCTCGGCAGCCGAGACTCCGAGCGCGGCCGGGCCGGTGGCCGCGGAGAACCGAAGCGCCAGGTAGGTGGTGTCACCGCGGGGGAGATGCACGTGGGCCGTGGTGTCCGGTCCGGCGATGCGCAGGTGTTCCCCGTCCCAAAGCAAGTCCATGCAGCCGTCCGGAAGGATCAAGGACGGCTGCATGGACTCGGAACGGCTTCGCCAGAGAATGACGTCAGGCCGGACGGTCAGCCGCTCGGAGTACGTCATAACTGGCCAGCGTAGTTAACGCCCCAGTTCCCGCTCTTCCGGATGGCGCTTCGAGCTGGTCTCGCCGGAGGTCGGGCTGTGCTCGTCGGAAGGGGCGGCGGGCGAGCCGTAGGCGGGCTGCCCCGGACGTCCGGCGGGCATCGGCTCACCGGAGTTGACGATCATCGTGCGGGTGGTGGAGTGCTGCCAGATGCCCTCGCGGGCGAAGCGCACCCGGATCCGGCGGCGCATCTCCCGGGCCACCGGCGGCGACTGGTCGGGGAAGGTCTTGATCACCAGGCGCACCACCACGCTGTCCGGGGTGACCGTCTCGACGCCCCAGACCTCCGGGTCCTCCATGATCACGGCCGCGAACTTCGGGTCGGCCCGCAGGTCGGCGGCGATCGCCTCGAGCACCTCCTCGACGTGGTCGATGTCCTCCTCGAAGCCCACGTTCACGTCGATCACCGCGCGCGACCAGCCCTGCGAGGAGTTACCCACCGACAGGATCTCGCCGTTGCGCACGTACCAGACCGTGCCGTTGATGTCGCGCAGCTGGGTCACCCGCAGGCCCACCGCCTCGACCACGCCGCTGGCCTCGCCCACGTTCACCGAGTCGCCCACGCCGTACTGGTCCTCGAGGATCATGAACATGCCGGCCAGGATGTCGCGCACCACGCTCTGCGCACCCAGACCCAGCGCCACCCCGATCACGCTGAAGCTGGCCAGCAGCGGGGTGATCGGCAGGCCGAGCTCGTCCAGCACCATCAGGCTGGTGACGATGAAGATGATCACCGTGGTGATGCTGCGCAGCACCTGAGCCAGCGTCTTGGCCCGCGCCCGGCGCCGGGTGACCAGCGGCGGGGCGACCTTGCGGACCACCGCGTCGTCGGCCCCCTCCTCGGCCTCCTCACCCGCGAAGCTCTTGCCGACCGCGGTGTTACCGGCCACGATCCGGTCGGACAGCCGCCCGATCAGCCGGTGCACGACCTTCCGGATCACCCAGCCGATCAGGATGATGAAGGCGATCCGCAGCGGCCCGCCGATCAGGATCTCCAGCCACTGCCCGAGCCGGTCGTTCCCGGTGATCCGCAGGGTGACCCCGCAGATCGAGAAGTCGTCCGGGCTGCAGGCCTTCTCCGAGGCGCTCTTCTGGGCCGCGTCGAAGGCGTTCTGCCAGGTCTCGGTCAGGGAGGAGCCGGTCGGCTCGGGGCTCGCGGTGGGCGTGGGGCTGACGGTCTCGGTCGGGGAGGGGGAACCGGTCCCGCTCGGGTCCGGCGTCGACGTCGAGAGCAGCGCACCGATCTGGGTGTGGGCGGCGACGAGTGGGGCGGCGAACATTTGCCCGAGGCTAACGCCGGCGGCCCGGCCCAGGGAAACCCGGTTCCGGAGAATTCCGGACGAACCGTGCGCGGTTCACAGGCTTTATCAACCCAACTGCGTACGGACGTCCCCCGCACCCACCTGCGCCCCTCCAGTCGGAGGGGCGCAGGCTGGGCAGAACTACCCCTCCAGGCTCAGCCCGGTGTGATGCGCCAGGAACGACATCGTGTCGGTGGACAAGGTGATCGAGCGGGACAGCGCCCGGGCCCCGTGACCCACGTCCTTCTCCCGCCGCAGCAGGATCGGGCGCTGCGCTGCGTCGCCGGTGGTGGCGTACTGCAGGGCCGCGCACAGCTTGCGGGCGTGCAGCGGATCGACCCGGGTGTCGCCGTCGAACACGGTGAACAGCGTGGCCGGGTACTCCACCCCCTCACTCACCTGGTGGTACGGCGAGTAGGCGTGCAGCCAGCCGAACTGCTCGGCGTCCTCGGCCGAGCCGTACTCGACGTTCCAGGTGGCTCCCAGGCCGAACTTCTCGTAGCGCACCATGTCCAGCAGCGGCGCCGAGCAGACCACCGCCCGGTACAGCTCCGGGCGCTGGGTGAGCGCGGCCCCGACCAGCAGGCCACCGTTCGAGCCGCCGCTGACCGCCAGCTGGGCCGCCGACGTCCAGCCGGTGGCGATCAGATGCTCCGCCGCGGCGTGGAAGTCGTCGAAGACGTTCTGTTTACGGCCGAGCATCCCGGCGCGGTGCCAGTCCTCACCCTCTTCGCTGCCGCCGCGCAGGTTGGCGACCGCGTACACGCCCCCGGCCTCGGCCCAGGCCAGGATGGTCGCGGAGTAGCCCGGCGTCATCGGCACCCCGAAACCGCCGTACCCGTAGAGGATGGTGGGCCGGGCCGCGGTCGGCGCCCCGGCCTCGTCCAGCAGGTCCGCCCGGCAGGTGACGAACATCCGCACGGTGGTGCCGTCTGCGGAGTTGTACTCGATCTGGCGGGTGAGAACGGCCGGGACCTCGACGGTGCCGGGCGGCCGGTCGAACAGCTCGACCTTCCCGCTGACCCCGTCCAGCCGGTAGATGTGCGGCGGGGTGACGTGGTCGGTGTAGCTGAACCAGCACTCGTGCCCGCCCTCGGGCCGGGAGAACAGCCCGCCCACCGAGCCGACGCCGGGCAGTTCGACCGTGCCCGAGGCCCCCGGGTAGCGCGAGCCGGAGTCCAGGTCGTGCACGCTGATCTCGGAGACGGCGTGCCTGGTCCACTTGGCCAGCAGCATCGGGTTGTCGATCAGCTGCTCGCCGTCCAGCACGGTGTAGTCCTGCAGCACCGCCTCCGGGTGCTGCGGGATCAGGTCGCGCCAGTGCTCGGGGCCGGGCGTGCTCGGGTCGCAGACCGCGAGCCGGCCCCGCGGGGCGTCCAGGTCGGTGAAGACGTACAGCCGCCCGTCCCGGCCCACGTGCGCGCCGAACTGGGCGTCCAGGCCGGTGGCGATCGGCACGAACTCCGGCTGCTGATGAGCGCCCGGAGCGCTCAGGTCGGCGATCCAGACATCGTTACGCGGCGCGGTGCCCACCGCGGCGGAGACGATCAGCCAGCGCCCGTCCCGCGACAGGCCCACCCCGAAATAGGTCCGGGCGTCGTGCCCGTCGCCGAACACCTGCACGTCGCTGTCCGGATCAGAACCCAGGCGGTGCAACCAGATTCGCCGGTGGTACTGCTCCTCACCGGCCGGAACCTGGTCTTTCGGCAGGCGGCGCACGTAGTAGAAGGCAGGCACCCGGCCTTCGGGGGCCTGCGGGTCGGGCAGGCCGCCGGGGATCCAGGACACCGGGGAATAGCGGGCCCGGTCGATCGGGCCGTCCACCAGCTCGCCGGTGCTCACGTCGATGATCCGCAGCACGCTCTCCTCGGTGCCGCCCTCGGAGAGCTGGTAGGCCAGCAGCCGGCCCTCCCGGTCGGGCTGCCAGGCGTCGAGCGTGGTGGTACCGGTGGCGTCGATCGCGATCGGGTCGACCAGGACGCGGCGCTCACCGCCGGGCTCGTCCTGCACCTGGAGCACGCTGTGCTCCTGCCCGGGCTCACGGCGCATGGCGAAGGTGCGCTCACCCCGCCAGATCGGCACCCCGGCCACCCCGGCGCCGAGCAGTTCACCCAGCCGGGCGCCGATCCGCTCGCGGCCGGGCCAGGTGCCGGACGCGGCGGCGAACAGCTCGTCCTGCTGGAGCGACCACTTCTCGGTGCGCTCGTCGGCCACCTCTTCCAGCCAGCGGTAGGGATCGGCCACCGGCTGCCCGTGCAGATCCTCGACCAGGTCGAGGCGCTCGGCCGGGACGGCGGGGGACGCTGCGGGTTGGGAGATCATGCGCCCACAGTAAACGGGGGGTGCGACAGTTCGGCGAGGGCGCGTGATCAGCAGCACCGGCGGCCTGGTCGCACCACCCCGCGCGGCCGGAAGATGTCTGGCAGGATTCGCAGCAGCTATTGAGTCCAGATCTTGAGTCCAGACCAGACCGAACGCGACGGAAGCACAACGGTGACCGACCAGCGCCCTTCCCGTGACAGCCGTGACCGCCGGGACTCGATCGTCGGCCCGGACGACGAGGGTTCCGTCTACGACGTCAGCGCCCCCACCCCGCCCGCCGGGATCAGCCTGGGCGGCAAGGCGCGGACCGGTCCGGACGACCACCCCGACCACGACGAAGGCAGTTTCCGCCGGCCCGCCCTGACCGACGGCGACCTCGACCTGGACGCTGCCGCCCCGCCCGAACTGGTCGAGCTGGCCGCCCTGCTCGGCGTGGCCGCCGAGGTCAAGGACTGGCAGGGCGTCACCCAGCCGGTGTCCACCCGCACCCTCTGCGGGGTGCTGGAGTCGCTGGACATGCCGGTGCGCACCGGCCGCCACGTCCGCGCCGCGCTGGAAGAGGTGCAGCGCCGCCCCTGGCAGAAGATGCTCCCCGACGTCACCGTGGTGCGTCAGGGAGACAAGGCGGTCGTCCCGGTCCACATCGACGCCGAGCTGCCGCTGCATCGCCTCGAGGTCCGGCTGGAGACCGAGGACGGCACGATGCTCACCCTGCCGCTCGCGGCCGAGCAGCCGCTGGAGCCCCGCTCCACCTTCGACGGGCACACCGTCCGCCGGGTGAACTACATGGTGCTGGGCGACATCCCGCTCGGCTACCACACCATCTGGGCCCGCTACCAGCCGCAGGCCCGCTACCCCGGCAGCGAGAACCCCACCTCCGCCGCGGCCGAGGCGTTCAGCACGTACATCGTCACCCCACGCACCATCGACCTGCCGCAGTCGGTGGCGGACGACCGGGCCTGGGGATTCATGACCCAGCTGTACTCGGTGCGCTCGTCCCGATCCTGGGGCCTGGGCGACCTGGCCGACCTGGCCGAGCTCACCGGCTGGAGCGCACGTTCCGGCGGGGCGGACTTCGTCCTGGTCAACCCGCTGCACGCGGCCGAGCCGGTCACCCCGATGACGCCCTCGCCCTACCTGCCCAGCACCCGCCGCTTCTTCAACCCGATCTACCTGCGGGTCGAGGACATCCCCGAGGTCGGCTACCTGCCCTCCACCGAGCGCGCGATCCTGGAGTGGCAGGCCGAGGCGATGCGCGCGCTCAACACCGACCCGGGCGAGCTCGACCGCGACGCCGTGTGGGAGGCCAAGTCCGCCGCCCTGCAGACGGTTTTCGAGTTCCCGCGCAGCCGGGAGCGCCAGGCCGCGTTCGAGGCGTTCTGCGTCCGTGAGGGCCAGGGCCTGGAGGACTTCGCCACCTGGTGCACGCTGGCCGAGCGCTACGGGCTGCCGGCCGCCGACTGGCCCGAGCACTTCCTCGACCCGCGCAGCGCGGCGGTCAAGCAGCTCCGCGAGGAACTGACCGACCGGGTCGAGTTCCACATGTGGCTGCAGTGGTGCCTGGACCAGCAGCTGGCCGCGGTCAGCGCGGTGGCCCGGGACTCCGGCATGTCGGTCGGCGTGGTGCACGACCTGGCCGTGGGTGTGCACCCCGACGGGGCTGACGCCTGGGCCCTTTCGGACGTACTGGCGATGGGCGTCACGGCCGGCGCCCCGCCGGACGCGTTCAACCAGCAGGGCCAGGACTGGTCGCAGCCTCCGTGGCGGCCCGACCGGCTGGCCGAACTGGCCTACGCCCCCTACCGCGACATGCTGCGCACCCTGCTGCGGCATGCCGGTGCCCTCCGGATCGACCACATCATCGGGCTTTTCCGGTTCTGGTGGGTGCCGGTGGGCAACTCCCCGGCCGACGGCACCTACGTGCGCTACGACCACGAGGCGATGATCGGGGTGCTGGCCCTGGAGGCGCAGCGGGCCGGCTGCTTCGTGATCGGCGAGGACCTGGGCAACGTCGAGGCCTCGGCCCGCGAGTACCTCGCCGAACGAGGCATTCTCGGCACCAGCATCCTGTGGTTCGAGCGGGACTACGAGGGCGACGGCAAGCCGCTGCCCCCGGAGAGCTGGCGTGAACTGTGCCTGGCCACCGTCACCACCCACGACCTGCCGCCCACCGCAGGCTATCTGGCCGGTGAGCACATCGAGCTGCGTGAGCGCCTGGGCCTGCTCACCCGCCCCTACGAGCAGGAGGCGGCGATCGACGCGGCCGAGCGGCAGGCGGTGCTGGACCAGCTCACCAAGCTCGCCCTGCTCAAGGTCGGCCCGACCGAACGGGACAAGGTCGAGGCGCTGCACGTGTTCCTGACCCAAACCCCGGCCAAGCTGATCGGCGTGCAGCTGGCCGACGCGGTGGGCGACCGCCGCACGATCAACCAGCCCGGCACCAACGACGAATACCCGAACTGGCGGGTGCCTCTGGCCGACGGGGTGGGCCAGCCGGTCCTGCTGGAGGACCTGATGGACTCGGCCCGGGTGACCAGCCTGGTCCGCACCGTGGACGCCCGCCTGCACCCGGACGACTGGGTGGAACCGGAGTGATCCAGCGCAGGCGGGCCGGTACCCAAGGTCCTCGGATCTCCGAGATCCGCCTTCCCGGGCTGGAAGTGGGCCACGCGGACGATCTGGCCCGCGGCGCCCGGATCGACGGCCTGGCGTTTCAGGGTGTCCAGACGGAGGCCGTCGACCTGTCCAACGCCGTGGTGATGGAGTGCAGCTTCACCGACGTGGCGGCGGACGAGGCCGACCTGCGCTCGACCCGGCTGCGCGACACCGTGGTGGCCCAGTCCCGGTTCCCCTCGTTGCGGGCCGGACGGGGTGACTGGCGGGACGTGCGGGTCGAGGGCGCCCGGATCGGCTCGGCCGAGATGTACGAGAACAGCTGGTCCTCCGTGCATTTCGTGGACTGCAAGATCACCTACCTGAACCTGCGGGCGGCCCGGCTGCGCGACGTGGCCTTCACCCGTTGCACCATCGAGGAGCTGGACCTGGCCGATGCGGTGGCTGAGTGCGTGGCCTTCGTGAAGAGCTCGGTGCAGATTCTCGACGTGCAGCGGGCTGAGCTGAAAGAGGTCGACCTGCGGGGCGCCGAGCTGCACCGGATCACAGGGCTCTCCCAGTTGTCCGGCACCACCGTCAGTTCCGTCCAGCTGCAGCAGCTGGCCCCGTTGCTGGCTGCCGACTTCGGCATGGTCGTCGACGACTCGTCCCCACCGGAGATCGCGTAATCCGTGAGTGCACAACCGAAAATGTCCCGCTCGCGGGTCGTCTCGCTCCTGGCTGTCCTGCTCGTGGTGATCGTCGCGGTCGCCGCCACCGTCTACGGCCTGCTGGGCCCCTCGGATTCCGAGAACACCGGGTCCGAGCCCGAACCGCAGGCCGCGACCACAGCCGCTCCGGCCGATGACCGCGGCGCCAGGATCGGCGTCTTCCGCAGCACCTCGCCCGAGGAGGTGCAGGCGTTCGGCGACTGGCTGGGCCGTGACGTGGACTACGTGATCGACTTCTCGCGGCGCTCCAGCTGGGACGAGATCGCCAACCCCTACGACCAGCTGCGGGCCTGGCAGGAGCACGACTACCGGATCGTCTACGGCCTGGCCATGCTCCCCGAGGACAAGAACCTCAAGGTCAGCCTGGCCGCCGGGGCCGAGGGCAAGTACAACCGGCACTACCGGCAGCTGGCCGAGAACCTGGTCGAGTACGGCCAGGAGGACGCCATCCTGCGGCTGGGCTGGGAGTTCAACCTGGGCACCTGGCGCTGGCACCCGGGCGAGCGCGAGGACTTCATCGGCTACTGGCGCCAGGTGGTCACCACCATGCGCTCGGTGCCCGGAGCGGAGGGCCTGGAGTTCGACTGGAACCCCAGCAACGGCGGCAACCGGTACGACAGCACCCGGTTCTACCCGGGCGACGGGTTCGTGGACTACGTCGGCGTGGACGTCTACGACATCTCGTGGGCCAAGAAGACCTACCCCTACCCGGCCGAGTGCGACGCCGACTGCCGGCTGGCGCGCCAGAAGAGGGCCTGGCAGGACACGTACAACTCCAAGTACGGCCTGAAGTTCTGGTCGCAGTTCGCGGCCCGGCACGACAAGCCGGTGTCGCTGCCGGAGTGGGGGCTGTGGGATCGCACTCTCACCGACGGTCACGGCGGCGGTGACAATCCGTACTTCATTCAGCGGATGCACGAATTCATCGACGATCCGGTGAACAACGTGGCCTATCAGGCGTACTTCCAGTACGACGTGGGTGACAGCGGCAACCATCTGCTCAGCTCCATGCCGGATTCACAGGCTGTGTTTCTGGAGCACTTCGGATGAACTTACTCAAGTTGGTCAACGGGAAAGTCGGTCATTAGTACACTTTCTGGCCGTGAGTCACTTCAGCCACGTCGCCAGGGGGAGTAGGAGACCAGTGCCCGGCTATGCCTGAACGCCCGGTGCGCCCGACGCATCCCTTCCTGACCGAGCCCGAAGATCCGTCGCGCGGCGGCCGGAACGAAAGAGATCAACGCGCGTGGCCCGCTGACGGGCAGCAACCGGCGTTTGACGACGAGTCGGGCCGGGGCAGCGCTGACTGGTCCGGCGCTGACTGGTCCAATGCTGAGGTGCGCGGTGGTGACCGGTACGACTCGGAGCCGGGATTCGGGAACCCGCACCGCACCGATCGGCACGAGAGCGACCGTTTCGGCGGCTACGGATTCGACAGCGCGGACCGGGGCAGTGCCGATCGAGGCAGTGCTGGCCGAGGCGATCGTGGTTGGGACGACGGCGGTCGGGACAGTGGTGGCTGGGACGGCGGCGGTCGGGACAGTGGTGGCTGGGACGACGGCGGTCGGGACTACGGCGGCCGGCAACGGGACAGCTGGGACGAGCAGCCGGACGAACGGGTGCCGCGCGGCTGGGCCGGCCGGGCTGATCAGCGAGGCCAGAGCCCGGACCGGCGCAACCAGGGCTCCGACCAGCGCAATCAGGGCTCCGAACAGCGCAGCCGCCGACCGCAATCAGAACGACCAGAACAGCCGGAAGACCGCCCCGCCCGTACCCGCTCCAGCCGTCTCGGACCGCTGACCGCCGCGTCCGGCGTCATCAATCTGGTTCGCCGCCGGCCCAGCTTCGACGATCTCGTCCCGCAGGACGACGGTCCGGGCCGTCGCCCACCCAACAACCCCGAATCGTTCCGCCGGCCCAAGAAGCGCGACCGACGTCCGCTGATCTTCGGTGCCGGCGCTCTTGCCCTCCTGCTGGTGATCGTCGGTGTGTTCTACGCGATGGGCCGCGGGGGCGACGACGCCTCCACCGGGCAGGCCAGCGTGTCTACCCCCGGCCAGGTCGTCGCTCCGGACGACAGCGCCGACGAGGAGAAGAAGGCCGAGGCCACCAGCGGAGCCGAGAAGAAGGTCAAACGCGGGGTCTTCCGGGGAACCTCACCTTCGGCGGTGGCCGCGTTCGAGGACCAACTGGGCCTCGACATGCAGTACGTGGTCGACTACTCGCCCCGGCGTACCTGGGACGACATCGCCAACCCGCTCTCCATGCTGCGTACCTGGCAGGGCACCGAGTACCGGATGGTCTTCGCCACCGCCATGCTGCCGGGGATCAAGTCCGAGCCGTCCACCCTCGAGCGCGGCGCCCAGGGGGACTACAACGGCTACTACGAGACCCTCGCCAAGAACCTGGTCGCCTACGGCCAGGGCGACGCGATCCTGCGGCTCGGCTGGGAAGCCAACGTGAGTTCCTTCAAATGGCACCCGGAAGGCGCCGAGGGCAACAAGCACTTCAAGGCCTACTGGCGGGAGATCGTCACCACCATGCGCTCGGTGCCCGGCGCCGAGGGGCTGGAGTTCGACTGGAACGTCAACAACGGCGGTGACAGTTACGACTCCACGCTCTTCTACCCGGGCAACAAGTACGTCGACTACATCGGGGTCGACGTGTACGACATCTCCTGGGCGGAGGGCTCCTACCCCTACCCCGGACAGTGCAACAACGAGTGCCGGCGCGGGCACCAGGAGCTGGCCTGGCAGAACATCATGGACGCGAACTTCGGCCTGAACTTCTGGGCCGGGTTCGCCAAGTCGAAGAAGAAGCCCCTGTCGCTGCCGGAGTGGGGGATCTGGGAGCGCCCGGACAAGCAGGGCGGTGACGACAACCCCTACTTCATCGAGCAGATGTACAAGTTCGTCGACGACCCGCGCAACAACGTGGCCTACCAGGCCTACTTCGAGTTCGACGTGGGTTCCAAGGGCACGCACCAGCTCTCGGTGCAGGAGAAGTCCCTGAAGAGGTACATCAAGCTCTTCGGGAAGTAGACCGGACCACCAACCCAATGGAGGACGTCGTACCCGAGCCGGGTACGACGTCCTCCATTGTGGTTTACCGGCTTTGGCTCAGCCGCGCAGGTCTCGCTCCTGCGCGCGCCCGGCCCGGGCCACCGCGTCGCGGCCCTCGACCACCAGACGGCGCAGCGCCGGCTCGGCCTCGGAGTCCGCCAGCCACTGCTCGGTGGCGGCCAGCACCTCCAGCACCGGCTGCGCCGACGGGTACAGGCCGGTGGCGATCTGCGCGGACATCTCGTTCGTGCGCTCGGCGTAAACCTTGGTCAGCGACGCGAAGTAGGGCGCGACGTAGGGCGCCAGCAGCGAACGGTCGTGCACCCGGCCGAACCCACCGATCACGGCCTGCTGCACGGTGTTCGGCAGATCGCCGTCCTCGACCACGCTCTTGAACGCCGCCGCCTTGGCCTCCGGCGTCGGGATCGCGGCCCGGGCCGCCGCCGCGTGCACCCGGCCGGTCGCCGTGTCGTCCCTGGCCAGTTCGGCGGCGATCTCGCTCTCGCCGACCGTACCCCCGGCCACCAGCGCGATCAGCAGACCCCAGCGCATCTCGGTGTCCACCGCCAGGCCGTCGATGCTCAGCGCACCCGACAGCAGCGTCTCCACCGCGGCCAGCTGTTCCGGGGTGCCGGCGTGCGCGGCGAACGAACGGGCCAGCAGCAGCTGCATGTCGCTGCCCGGCTCGGCCGTCTTCAGCAGTGCGAACAGCCGGTCCGCAGCGGTGGCGACGGTCTCCTTGCGGAACTCCGGCGCCACGTACGACTCCAGCGTGGCGGCGAGCTGGCGCAGCAGGGTCTGGGCCACGCTCGGGTCGTCCACCGAGGCGATGTTCGAGAGCACCAGGTCGACGAAAGACCTTGCGGGCAGCTCGGCGTCGCGGGTCATGTCCCAGGCCGCGCCCCAGACCAGGGTGCGGGCCAGGCTGTCCTCGAAGTCGGCGAGGTGGCCCATCGCGGTGTCCAGCGAGCCCGCGTCCAGGCGGATCTTGGTGTAGGCCAGATCCTCGTCGTTGATCAGGATCAGGTCGGGCCGGGCCTTTCCGGACAGCTGCGGGACCTCGGTGAGCTCCCCGGCCACGTCCAGCTCGATCCGGGTGGTGCGCCGCAGTTTGCCCTCAACCAGGTCGTACCCACCGACCACGAGCCGGTGCGGGCGCAGGTGCGGGTACTCGGCGGCGGCTTCCTGGGCGATCGCGAACCGGGTGATCACCCGGTCCTCGCCGGTCTCCACCACCGGGCGCAGGGTGTTCACCCCGGCGGTCTGCAGCCAGGCCTTCGACCAGCTGTCCAGGTCCCGGCCGCTGGTCTGCTCCAGGTGCCCGAGCAGGTCCTTCAGCGTGGTGTTCTGCCAGGCGTGGGTCTTGAAGTACTGCCGCAGGCCGGCGTCGAAGTCCTTCTCACCGACCCAGTGCACCAGCTGCTTGAGCACCGAAGCGCCCTTGGCGTAGGTGATCCCGTCGAAGTTGACCTCGACGTCCTCCAGGTCGCGGATGTCGGCCACGATCGGGTGGGTCGAGCTGAGCTGGTCCTGCCGGTACGCCCAGGACTTCTCGGCGCTGCTGAAAGTGGTCCAGGAGGTGGCCCACCGGGTCGCCTCGGCCTGGCAGCGGGTGCTGGCGTACTCGGCGAACGACTCGTTCAGCCACAGATCGTCCCACCAGCGCATGGTGACCAGGTCGCCGAACCACATGTGGGCCAGCTCGTGCAGGATGGTCAGCGCCCGGCGCTCGATCAGGGCCTCGGGCACCCGCGAGCGGAACACGTAGACCTCGGTGATGGTCACCGTGCCGGCGTTCTCCATCGCCCCGGCGTTGAACTCGGGGACGAACAGCTGGTCGTACTTGGGGAACGGGTAGTCGCAGTCGAAGGTCTTCTCGAACCAGGCGAATCCGGCCTTG
Source organism: Kineosporia babensis (assembly GCF_021129305.1). Lineage (GTDB taxonomy): Bacteria > Actinomycetota > Actinomycetes > Actinomycetales > Kineosporiaceae > Kineosporia > Kineosporia babensis. The sequence continues at coordinate 283,111 of NZ_JAJOMB010000002.1, forward strand.
GTGATCGCGATGACGTTGTCCGCGTCCAGGTGCTCGGCCAGCGACTTGCGGCAGAACACGCCGAGCGGGATGGTCCGGCCGTCGCGCACGGTCAGCTCGTCGGTGACCCGGTGGTAGGGGCCGGCGACCAGCGCGGTGACGTACGGGCTCATCAGCTCGGTGGGCCCGAAACGCCAGACGGCGGTCCCGTTCTCGGCCGGCTCGGGCTCGACCGCGGTGGCGACGGTGACCACCTGCCAGTGGCTGGGGGCCTTGACCGTCCAGGTGTAGACCGCCTTCAGGTCGGGCTGGTCGAAGCAGGCGAACACCCGCCGCGCGTCGGCCACCTCGAACTGCGTGTACAGGTACGTCTCGCCGTCCACCGGGTCGACGAAGCGGTGCAGGCCCTCACCCGTCTGCATGTACGCGGCGTCGGCGACGACCTGCAGTTCGTTGGCGCCCGTGGTCACTCCCGGCAGGGCGATCCGGGCCGTGCTGACCACCTGGCTGACGTCCAGGGCGACGCCGTTCAGGACGACCTCGTGCACCGTGGGCGCGATCAGATCGATGAACAACTCTTCCGGCAGCGTGCCGACGGCGGTGAACTTCACCGTGGTGCGCGAGGTGAAGGTCTCCTCGCCACCGGTCAGGTCCAGGTCGATGTCGTACGACTGCACCGTGAACACGGCGGCGCGGGCGGCCGCCTCGTCGCGGGTCAGGTTCGTGCCGGGCACAGATTTCCTCCTCGGTGGGGCGTCAGAGGTCGGACGGGCTCAGGCGGTGCCGGGTCGCGGTGCCGGCCTGGCCCCTCGGCGTGGCGCTCAGGGGTGCTGGTTCCTCACGCCGGATCCTCTCACCACACCTGTCCCGATGCCGCTCAGGGATCAGGGATGACCTTGCGCATTCGGTGCGTTGTCGGTGGCGGAACGTATTGCCGAATCCACCCCGACCTACGAAGGGCTCTCCCGATGAGTGAGCGCGACACCGCCGACTTCTGGTTCGACCCGCTGTGCCCCTTCGCCTGGGCCACCTCGCGCTGGATCATCGAGGTCGGCAAGGTCCGCCCGATCGACGTGAAGTGGCACGTGATGAGCCTGTCGGTGCTGAACGAGGGGCGCGACGAGCTGCCGCAGGTCTACCGCGACCTGATGGACCGCGGCTGGGGCCCGGTCCGGGTGGTCATCGCGGCCCGGGAGCTGCACGGCGAGAAGTACGTCAAGGCGCTGTACGACGCGATGGGCGCGCTGATCCACTACGAGGGCGAGAAGGACTACTCGGTGGTCATCGAGAAGGCCCTGGCCGAGGTGGGCCTGCCGGCCGAGCTGGCCCGGTACGCCACCAGCGACGAGTACGACGAGCAGTTGCGGGCCAGCCACGCCGAGGGCATCGGCAAGGTCGGTGAGGACGTCGGTACCCCGGTGGTGGCGTTCAACGACACCGCCTTCTTCGGCCCGGTGATCACCCGGGTGCCGACCGGCGAGGAGGCAGGCAAGCTCTGGGACGGCACTCTGCTGCTGGCCGCCAACCCGTACTTCTTCGAGCTCAAGCGCACCCGTACCGAGTCGCCGCAGTTCGACGTGTAGTTCGACCCGTAGTTCGACGGGTGAATGGTTGCGCCGAGTCTGGCGCTCCCGGCCCGGGCCGGGGGTGCCAGACTGTGCGCCATGCGCGTCCACCTGGGATCAGACCACGCGGGTCTGGAACTGAAGCAGCACCTGGCCAAGCACCTCACCGAAGCCGGTCACGAGATCGTCGATCACGGGCCGCACCAGTACGACCCGGAAGACGACTACCCGCCGTTCTGCCTGCGGGCGGCCGAGGCGGTGGCCGCCGACGCCGGCAGCCTGTGCATCGTCATCGGCGGGTCCGGCAATGGTGAGCAGATTGCGGCGAACAAGGTCAAGGGGGTGCGGGCCGCCCTGGCCTGGAGCACCGAGACCGCCAAGCTGGGCCGCCAGCACAACGACGCCAACGTGATGGCGGTCGGCGGCCGGATGCACTCGCTCGCCGAGGCCACCGGTTTCGTCGAGGCGTTCCTGGCCGAGCCGTTCAGCAACAACCCCCGGCACATCCGCCGGATCGACCAGCTCGCCTCCTACGAGACCACCGGCGTCCTGCCTCCGCTGCCCGAGTAACCCGAAACCGCCCATGCGCCCCAGACACCTCATGGTTACGCATCGTGGTTAATTAGTTACAGTGTGGCTAAGATCGGGGCATGGCCACGTTGAACCACGGCTCACCGCGGCTGCCCGGGCCCAGGTTTTCCGGCGATCCGGAGCTCTCCGGCGATCCGGCGCCTGGGCCCGAGCTACCCGCCCCCACCCCAACCCCCGCCCACGGCCCGGAGCGGCCCACCAAAGGAGCCGTCCGCATCCCGGCACCCAGGGGTGCCGACGTGACCGCCGCCCCGGAACGGGTTCTCCTCGACGAGCTTCGGGGGCTCCTGGGGCAGGTGCTCGGCCGTCGCGGGCGCAAGGCGGCCCGCCGGGCCCGGCGCTGGGTCGATCAGGGCACTTCGCCCGGGCCGGGCCGGATCTGGCTGAACATCGTCTCCGCCCTGAGCTTCGCCCTGGTGGCCCAGCACGCCCCCGGCTTCCTGCCCGCCGCCTGTGTCGGGCTCTTCCTGATCCTCGGCTCGGCGGTCGTGCGGCCCCGGCACCTGGTCCGCGACGCGGCCCTGATCGGCGCCATCGTCACCGTGGTGCTGGCCCTGACCGGGCAGCAGTTCTGGTCGCTGGTCCCGGTCACCGGCGTCTGCCTGGGCGCCGTGCTGGTCGGCTGGGTGCAGCGCCGTGAGCGCGACGCCGCCGACTCCGGCCTGCGGGACGCCTCCACCGCCAACGCCGTGCTGATCGACCTGCGCAACGAGATGCTGATCCGCTCCGTAGAACCGCACTTGCCGCAGGGCTGGCGGTTCGACACCGACCTGCGCCCGGCCTTCGGCGACTCGTTCAGCGGTGACTTCCTGGTCACCGCCCAGCCCCGGCCGGACGAGCTGGAGGTGGTGCTGGTCGACGTGTCCGGCAACGGCTACCAGGCCGGGGCCCGGGCGCTGCTGCTGGCCGGGGCGATGGGCGCGCTGCTCGATGCCGTGCCCTCGTCCGGGCTGCTGTCCGCCGCCAACCAGCACGTGGTGCGCCTGGGCACACAGCTCGGCACCGAAGAGGCCTTCGCCACCGCGGTCCACGTCAGCGTCGACCTGGACACCGGCGTCTTCTGCGTGACCGGCGCCGGCCACCCACCGGTCGCCCACTACCACGCGGGCTCCGGCCGCTGGGACGTCCTGGACGGCGAACAGGGGCCTGCGCTGGGCGTACTCGAGGACGCCGTCTACCCGAAGATCGTCGGCCGGCTGGATCGCGGTGACGCCCTGATGCTGTTCACCGACGGCCTGGTGGAGAGCCGCCGCCTCGACGTCGGCCGGGGCATCGACCGGCTGGTCGGCCGCGCCGATCCGCTGATCGCCCGGGGTGTGGAGAGCGCCGCCGCGCGGATCACCAGCGCCATCCGCACCGAGGAGGGCGACGACCGGGCCCTGGTCATCCTGCGCCGCGGCTGACTACTCCGTTCGGGGTAGTACTGGGGCGTCACTCAAGCGGGGGGCAGGTGGGGTCGAGCAATCCGGGGTGCTGACTCGACGCAACCCACGCGCCCTGTTCCTCGGCCTCGCCACCGCCGCAGCATCCGCAGCCGCCGCCGCGCTGATGGCTGCCCCTTCGCAGGCGGCCTCCGCGAAGACCGCACCGGCCACTTCACCGGCCGCCGGCCGCACCATCCTGGTCTCCTCCGAAGGCCACGACGGCACCACCCGGATGGCCGCCGGACAGCGTCCGCTGGCCACCATCACCAAGGCGATCAAGCTGGCCGAGCCCGGTGACACCATCCTGGTCAAGGGCGGAACCTATGTCGGGGCAGCCGGTTACGGGGCCCGCCCGGGCCGCCGCAACGCCCCGATCCGGCTGCGCGCCGCGGCCGGTGAGCGGGTCGTGATCAAGGGCACCCTGCAGCTCGAGAATGCCGACTACTGGCAGGTCTCCGGGATCAACGTCACCCGCAACCCGGCCGACGGGCGCAAGGAGTTCCTGGTCAAGTTCGACGGCGGGACCGGCTGGTCGTTCCTGAACGCCGAGGTCTGGGGCAGCATCGGGGTCTCCAACCTGATGGTCAGCTCCTCGGCCCGCAACGGGGTGCCACGCGACTACCGGATCGCCGGCAACTGCATCCACGACAACAACGCCGTGGGCGGCGCGTTCATGAACTTCCACAACATCTACCTGATGCCGGGCTACAACTCCGGCCCGGGCGTGATCGAGCGCAACACCATGTTCAACTCCGAGAACGGCGCCGCGGTGAAGGCGGCCGGGCCGAGCGCCGCCACCGGTGCCGCCGACGTCCGGATCCGCCGCAACACGATCACCCGCTCGGCCGCCGGCGTGATCGTCGGCTACGCCAGCCGCCGGATCGAGGTCCGCAACAACCTGATCGCCCAGCAGGTGGTCCGGGCCCCGGCCGGCGCCAAGTACGTGCACAACTACAACGCGGCGGTGATCGGAAACCACGTCAGCGGCTCGGGCAACAAGGTGGTCAGCACCGCCCTGTCCGGGTTCCCCCGGCTGATCAACAACACCAAGGACAGCCGTACGCCGGTCAAGGGCGCCCTGACCAGGCGGCTCACGCCGATCTACACGGCCGGCGTGTCCTGCTCGGGCTACAAGATCAGCGGCGCCGCGGCCCGGTACGGCCGGTTCTCCTGAAACTCAGCCACCGAACAACTGCCGGTACCGGCGGCCGGCGTTCGGCAGCGTCCTCAGTTCGTGGTGTCCCTGAGCCGTGTCGAAGTCGAAGTAGGCGTGGTAGGCCACCCGGTTCTTCGGGTCGTCGATGAAGGCGTGCATCCGGGAGATGAAGTACGGGTTGTCGGCGCCGCCCTTGCGGTCCTCGAACCGGCGCCAGGCGCCCCACTCGGGGAAGGTCAGCGGCTTGTTCTTCGAGCGGGCGAAACGTGACCAGAACTTCAGGCCGTACTTCTGGTCGCGGATCAGCTTCCAGGCCGCGGCCTGACGGTTGTTGCGACAGGTCTTGCCGCAGTTCTTCGGGTAGGGGTAGTGCGGCCACGAGATGTCGTAGACGTCCACCCCGATGAAGTCCACGTACTTGTTGCCCGGGTAGAAGCGTCGTGAGTCGGTCTTGCCACCGTTGTTGACGTTCCAGTCGAACTTCAGGTTCTGCGCCCCCGGCACCGAGCGCATGGTGCGCACCACGTGGCGCCAGTAGGCCTTGAAGTCGCGGCTGTTGCGCGGATGCCACTTCCACGACGAGAGGTTGAACTCCCAGCCCAGCCGGATCACCGCATTGCCCTGGCCGTGGGCCACCAGGTTCTCGGCGAGCCTGCGGTAGTGATGGTTGTACTCGCCCCGGGCCCCGGCCCGGATGCTGGAGCTCTGCCGGGTCGGCAGCATTGCCACCCCGTAGACCATCCGGTACCCCTGGCCCTGCCAGGTCCGCAGCATGTGCTCCGGGTCGGCGATCTCGTTCCAGGTGGTGCGGCTGGAGAAATCGACCACGTACTGCACGTCGCGGTCCAGCCAGTGGCCGAAGGCCCGGACCTGGCCGGGCGAAGTACCGCGGAAAACGCCTAGCTTGACCTTCTTCTCAGCGCCCCGTACCTCAGCGGCCTGAGCGGGGGCGGGAGCGCCGATCGCCAGGAGCACGGCAACCAGGGCAGCAATCGGAGGGAACCAACGGACGGACGCGACAGTCGCGGGCGCAGGCACGCCGAGGACAGTAATCAGGAAAAGTGAACATCTCGGTCATAGCGCAATAAGGTTGCAATACGGTCTCACGCTGCTCGCCGGCAACAGCGGAAGCATCAGTAACTTCCGGTTCCGGTCTGGGCCTGGGCGCGCTGGGTCTGGTGCTGAGCGGCCTGAGTGTGCTGGTGCGAGCCGGGCTGACCCTGGCCGGACCCGGCCAGGTGCTCGATCAGGGTGATGGTCTCCGGCTCGATGTCCACCCCGGACGAAGCCAGCACGAACCGCACGTGATCGGCCACGTCGGGCAGCCGGCCCGGCCCGTGGAGGGTGAACTCGGCGCGGATCACGTAGCGCCACAGGTTCTGCGCGTGCGGCACCGCCTTGAGCGCGGCGGTGGCGGCCTGCTCCACGGCCATGTGGTCGCCGTCCTCGGAGGCGATCTGGCACAGCCGGGTGGCCGCGTCCAGGATCAGCTGCTCGGACTGCCGCTCCACCCCGGTGCGGGGCAGCCAGGTGTAGGTACCGTGCGCGATACCCCCGACCAGCGGCCCGCGCACCAGGTGCAGCGCCCGGATCAGCAGGTCACGCTCGCGGGTCCGGTCCCTCGTGCGGTCAGCCCGGTCGACCAGGGTGCGCACCACGTCCCAGTCGCAGGGCACGTCCGAGGTCAGCCGCAGCCGCCCGTCCGTGCCTTCGCGCAGCCGGGGCTGGCCCGAGCCATCGGCGCCGAGCCAATCCCGGACCTCGGCGATCATGTCGTCCCGGACGTCGCTGGTGACCCCGCGCGGCCAGATCGCGGAGCCGAGCACGGTCGGATGCGTACCCGCCGGGTGCAGCGCCAGGTAAGCCATAATTTCCTCGGCCACCACTAGGCGCCGAGGGTCGATCGGGCCGGGCGCGAAAACCTCGACATTGCCCAGGATCGCCACCCGCACCGGCGCCTGCGCCCAGGTGATGTCGTCGGTCTCGACCACGCCGCCTGGTTCGGCCACGCGCTCGCCCTGCGGGCCGGAAGCGGTAGGTAGGTCCGGAGTCCCGGCGGAGACGAACAGCGAGTGCAGACGCTCGATGCTGCCGTCGCCCAGCCGGTTGGCCGTGACCTGCAGGGAAAGCTCCTCGCAGGTAAGGATTCCGGAGTCGTCCACCTGCAGCCGCCAGCGGGCCCCGGGCAGTTCGCCGGTGACCAGTACAGCGAGATCCGCACCGCGTCCGACCACGGTCTGGAGGCGGGAAGCGGTCTGCACGTTCAGCGGGGCGCCGTAGATGGCGACTCGCTCGGGGCGGGTGCCGGGGGCTGGACCGCCGGTGAGGATCTGGACCGGACCGGTACGGGGCATCCGCGTTGAGCCCTGTTCCAGTTGCTCGGTAAGCGCTTTGGCCCCCGTGCACGGAATCAGTCGCCCTGCGGCGATGGCTGGCAAAGCCGGGGGCAGATCCGCGGTGAGCACTTCAATGCCCCGCGACCACGGGTTTCCGGCCAGCCCCAGCGCCAGGGCCCGCACCACGGCAGCCGCCATGGCAGGGGAGCCAATCACCGCCACCGGTCCGGCCGCGGCGCCCAGGTTGATGAGAGCGTCTCTACCTAGGTTGTCGCGCCCGACGGAGGCCAGTAGTGGGTATGCGCTGTCGCCGTGAGCCACCAGGTGCTGGGCATCGTTGTAGGTAAGGCGCCAGCGCAGCCCGTCGTCCAGGGCGGCCCAGGGCGGGGGAGCGGAGGCATGGGCCATGGTCAGCAGCAGGTCCAGGCCGTCGTCGTCGACCACCGCGCCGTACGCCTGGGGTAGGGGGAGATTGGCTTCCTGGCAGGCCCGGGGCAGCGAACGCAGGGCAAGGTCCAGCAGGGCGCCACGATCGGCGTCCGCGCCGGTGCGTAGCCATACCTCGGTCTCGCGCTCGAACTCGCCCGGCTGGTCTTGTCCGCCCCGCCGCCGGCGTCGTACCAGGAGCAAGGTTCCCAGCATGGCGGCGGTGACCAGTCCGGCGCCGATCAGTTCGGCGGGGAGGCCAAAACCGTCCGATTCGGAAGAGCTTTGATTGGGGACGGGGTCCGCGGCTTTGTTCTCGCCGGTCGCCACCGGGGGAGTCGGGGCGGTCGTCTCCATGGCACTCGGGGGTGAGGCTTGGGTAGTGGTCGAAGTGCTTGAGGACGCGGGTGCGCCGGCGCCGCTGGGAGTGCCGCTTGCGCTCGGGGTACTGGTTGCGCTTGAGCTGGTTGCGCTCTGAGTGCTCGTTGCACTGGGGCTGTTGGTTGCGCTGGCGGCCTGGCTCGGGCTGGCGGCCTGGCTCGGGCTGGCGGCCTGGCTTGGGCCTGCTGGGGAGTTCCCCGCCCCACCGGTGCTCGGCCGGGCGGTGCTGGTACCCCGAGGCGGAGTGGGGTCGGTCGGCAGAACGCCGACCCCCTGCGAGGCCACGTTCGGGTTGTGCGGGGGCAGGAAGTTCGGGTCGCCGGCGCTCGCGATTCGTCCTGTGGCCGAAGTTCCCTGCGCCTCGGTCGAAGACGGCGCAGCTGTGGAGGGCCGGGCGGTGCTCGTAGCCCGAGGCGTGGCGGTCGCCGAAGCGGAAGGCGTCTCCTGCCCGGCCCCAGCACCCGCACCAGCGCCCGAACCGGCCCCAGAATCAGCGCCGTTACCGTTCCCCCGCGGCTCGGCCCGAGGTGTCTCCTCCGGCTCAACCGGAGCCTCGCGCACCGGGTTACGGTCAGCCACCCACCGGGTGACTCCCACCGCATCCTCCGGCAGGATCAGCCGCCATCCCGGCTGGATCAGCCGCGCAAGGTGCAGGGTGCGACCGTCCGGCTGCAAGCGTCCCTCATTGAGCCGGTAGATCTCGTGGTACCGCCGCCCGTCGCCCAGGTGGCGCTCGGCGATCTCCCACAGCGTGTCGTGATGCCGCCCGGTCGGAGCCTCCACCACGTAGACCTTGTGCCCGTCCAGAGCCAGCTCGTCCCGGGCCAGCTGCCCGGTGGATACCCGTTGCTCGGCCTGCGCCGCGCTGCGGCGGGCATTGGCCGCCTCGGCCGCCGCCTGCCGTGCGGTCAGCTGGCGGTTGCTCACCTGGCTGATCGACGCCGACTCGGGCGCCTTCGGCGGGGCGGTGTTGGCGTCGAACACGTAGAAGGTGTCCGGGTCGCTGTAAGCCGCTGCCGTTACTGCGGTTCCGGGCTTGACCGAACCCAGGTCCGGCCGCACCGCCGCCTGCGCCACGCCCATCTGCCCGGCCATCACCCCGACCAGCAGCATCGAGCCGACCAGCCACCGGGCCAGCCGCTGACTCGGCCCGGACAACGGCACCGGCGCGGCCAGCACCCCGCCGCGCAGCGCGGCCCCGAGCTCGACCAGCACACAGATCACGAACTGCAGCCAGGCCAGGGCAGCCACCACCACCAGCACCGCCAGCACCTGGTCCATGCCCAGAGTGCCGGTCAGCGTCAGGGTCTGCGACAGCCGGTCGCCTTCGAGCAGCGGCGCCGCGAGGAAGTACATCAGCGCCGGCACCCCGGCGATCAGCGCGAGCAGGGCCAGCGCGGAGAACAACGCACCGATCCGGGAACGCCGGGGGGCGTCGCCGGAGTCACGTGCCTGCTGGGTGAACCGGCCGGCGCCTGTCGACGACCGGTCCGCGGAATGCGCCGTCATGGCAAGCCCTCCCCGGTGATGCCCACCGCCGGCCGGGCCTGGCCCTGAGCGGTCACGGTGAAACTGTTGAAAAAGATCAAAGAAAGCAGCGCGGTCTTCTGCTCGATCGTCGCCTGCACCGCCACCCCCTCGGCGTCCGCCGTGATGTTCACGCCGGAAGCCGGGTACTGGCGGGCAGCCATGAACTGGGCGGCCGCCGCCCGGGCCGCCTCTGGGTCGATCAGGACCGTCCCGCTCTCGCGCAGCGTGTCCACCTGGATCTCCCGGGCACCGGCCCGGGCCGCCTGTTCCACGTCGTCGGTCACCCGCTGCCGGGCGTTGATCGCCAGCCCGCCGTCCACCACCAGGCCGGCCAGCACCAGCAGGACCACCGCGAAAGCCACCACGAAAATCGTTGCCTGACCAGCATCGTCCCTAGTTCTGAACTGCAACACCGCTCGGAACCGCGCTGCCGATCTGAACTGCACTGCCGATCTGAACCGCACTGCCCACCGGGATCTCATGGCGCACCTCCGGAACCGGTACGCCGGTAGATGTCCAGCGGGGCCGAACTGCTGGCCCGCACCGAGACCGTTCCAGGCAGCCCCAGCAGACCCAGATCGTCCATCGGCACCCGGCAGCTCAGCTCGGTCTCGATCGTGCCACCGGCCACGAAGTTCCCGCTCAGCCCGACCGCCTCACACGTCCAGCGCCCGCCCAGCGAAGCGTTCGCCACCTGCGTCGCGGCCGCCTGAGCAGAGCCCACATCCCGTTCCAGCGAGGCCGCCCGCACCGCGTCCCGGCTCGCCGCCTCCACCTCACCACGCACCGCCACGTACCGCCCGAACGCCACCACCAGCAGCAGGAACGCCACCAGCAAGGGCGTCAACAGCACGATCTCCACCGTCATCGACCCGGTGTCCGACCCAGCACTCTCAGCACTCTCAGCGCTCCGGCGAGTTCTCATAGGTCCGGCCTGAATTCCTCGACCGGCCCCTGGACCACCTGCTCGATCCGCAGCCCGGGGATCCCCGGCACCAGCTGAATCCCCTTACCCGTCACCACGGCCCGCACCTCGTCGGCGCCGACCGCCGAGACCTGTACCGACACGTCCTCGATCACCCCGCGGCCCACCTGTGCCGCATACGCCCGGCCACGAGCCTCCGCCGCGCCGATGTCCTGACTCGTCCGCGCCACCCGGGCCGCCTCTCGCGCCGCGGCCGAGGCCGCCTGGTTGCCGAGGAACAGCAGTGCCGCCTGCACGGTGGCAAAGATGACGAACAACAGCAACGGCATGTACAGCGCCAGTTCGATCGTGGTGGCGCCCCGCTCGGCCCGGACAGCACTGACATCACGGACAGAACGGACAGCAGGAACCGCACGGCCTAGGGAGCGCCGCCGTCGAGGTTGATGCTCTCGGCCTTCGACCTGAGCCGGTCCAGCAGGATGGCTCCCACCGCAGCGGCGATCCCGACCAGCAGGGCGCTGATCACCACCCACTCCACCACCGAGGCGCCGCGGTCGCGAGGCCCCCGGATCACCCGGCTTCGTGCGGCGTCGATCCGCCGCCGGATCACCATCTCTCCGTACCCGGCCGCCGAGGCCGGGTCGAAGCGGAACGGTCCGCTCTTCATCTGTGGTCTCCTTCGTCACGGTGTTTCAGGTCCCGCTCAGCACCCGGACGATCGCCGGGTAGATCAGGAAGATCAGGAAGCCCACCGCCAGCAGGAGCTGGGCGATGAGCATGGACTGGGAGCGGGCCTGGGCCCGTCCCTCGGCGTCGGCCATTTCCCGACGACGCATCGAGGCCGCCCGGGCGGCCAGTGACTCGCGGACCTTCGCTCCGTCGTCCGCGACCAGTTCCAGGGCCGCGCCGAGATCGCTCAGCTCGGCCACCGCGGTCTCCTCGCCCAGCCGGCTCAGCGCCGACCACGGGGTCACCCCCTGCAGCCGGGCGATCGCCAGGGTGTCCCGCAGCCGGACCATCGCCCAGCCGTCGCTGACCGAGGCGGCCGAGTTCAGTGCTTCCGGAATGCCCCGCCCACCGGACAGGTTCAGCGCCACCAGGTCGAGGAACGAGCCGACCACGTGCCGGAAGTCGCGCCGCCGGACCGCCGCCCGCTGACCGGCCTGCATGGTCGGCAGCAGCGCACCGATCAGCAGCCCGCTCAGGCCGAGGAAGATCGGCGTGGTCACCGGCAGCCCGCCGGCCAGGCCGATCAGCAGCGTGCCGAAGAAGAACGGGACGACCGCGCCGGCCGCCGCGCCGAGCAGGCTGTAGGCCAGGTGATTCTCGATCGAGCGGTCGATCAGTGAGAGGTCCGCGCGCAGCCCGGCGGGCAGTCGCACCCCGGAAAGCTCCAGCTGGCGCCGGATCTGACCACCGATGGACGTGGACAGGCGGCCCCCGCTGCTGGTGGCGGTCGGAGTCTCGGCCCCGCCGGCCGATTTCTGCCGCTCCGCGTCCAGGGCGGCCAGCGAGGCCGGGGCCCCGGCGCCCCGCATCACCGGCCGGGCGTAGGCGATCACCAGCAGCAGCACCCCGGTCCCGGCCAGCGCGCCGGCCAGCACGATCGCGATCATGGCTTCACCCCGCTGTGCATGAAGCGCTCCGGAAGGTCGTACGCGGCCAGCTGCTTCAGCCAGAAGAAGCCCGCCGCGAAGAACGCCACCACGATCGCCAGCACGACCTGCCCGGCCGGATGCTGGTAAGGCTCCACGTAGCCGGGGTTGAAGGTGCGCAGCCCGAGCACGAACAGCAAGGTCACCGCCACCACGATCTGCACACTGCGCCGGGTGGCGGCCCGCCCGGCGGTGACCCGGCCCCGCATCTCCACCTCGGCCCGCACCGACTCCGACAGGCTGGTCAGCACGTGCCGCAGGCCCGGCCCGCGCAGCCGGGAGTTCAGCAGCAGCGCGGCCACCACCAGGTCAGCGCTGGCGTCGTTCAGGTCGTCGGCCAGCCGGTGCAGCGCGGTCGGCAGCGGCACCCGCACCCGCAACCGGTCGGCCAGCGTCACGATCTCGTCGGCGATCGGAGCCGGGGCGGCCCGCGAGGTGGCGATCACGGCCTGCTCCAGCCCGACCGCCCCGGCTATCGTGTCGCGCAGCGATTCGGTCCACAGCGCAAGGGCTTCCAGCCGTTCGGCCTGCTGCCGCTCCTCCCGGGCGCCACCCATCAGCGCGGGCCAGGCCAGGATCATCACCACGGCGGCGATCGAGGCGACCGGCCAGGCGGTGATCAGCAGGGTGAACACCCCGGCCAGGACCGCGATCGGCAACCGCGTACCGAAACCCCGGATCCGGCGCATGGTCCGGTCGGAGAACGTCCGGGTGTCGGTACCACCGGTGTGCCGCTCACGCCGCACCAGCGCATCGATCAGCAGGGCCAGCCCGGCGCCGACCAGAGCCCCGGCGGCGAGCATGGCCAGGGCCGGCCCGGTGCTCAGGTCCTGAAGCATCACTGCCACCCCCCTTGCACGGGCACGCTGCTCATCGCCGCCGGGTCGTAACCGGCCACGATCAACTCGTCGATGCAGGCGATCGGCGCGGCCGGAACCGCCCGGCCGTCGTCGCCGGGCTGGAACACCTCGCTGGAGAGCACCCGGCCGTCGACCCCGTTGACCTCACGCACGCTGGTCACGATCCGGCGCAGCCGCCCGCCCTCGGCGTAGTCGTTGCGGCGCTCCACGAACACCACGAAGTCGATGGCCCCGGCGATCAGCATCATCGTGGCCTCGGTCGGCAGTCGCTCGGCCGACTGGATGGCGTAGGTGCAGATCCGGTTGAACACCTCGATCGCCGAGTTGGCGTGGATCGTGGAGAGCGAGCCGTCGTTGCCCTGGCTCATCGCGTTCAGCATGGTGACGATCTCGTCGCCGAGCACCTCACCGACGATCACCCGGCTCGGGTTCATCCGCAGCGAGCGGCGCACCAGGTCGGCCATCCCGATCGAGCCCAGGCCCTCTGAGTTGGGCAGCCGTTCCTCCAGCGGCACCACGTTCGGGTGCAGGTCCGGGAACTCGCCCAGCCCCAGCTCCAGCGACCGCTCCACCGTGATCAGCCGCTCGTGGGGCGGGATCTCGTGCGCCAGGGCCCGCAGCATGGTGGTCTTGCCGGCGTTGGTCGCCCCCGCGATCATGATGTTCTTGCGGGCCAGCACCGCCGCGGCCAGGAACGAGGCCAGCTCGGGGGTGAGCGAGTCGTTGGCCACCAGCTGGTCCAGGGTCACCCGGGACAGCCGCGAGCGCCGGATCGAGACCGCCGGCCGGGGGCAGACTCCCATCACCGCCGACATCCGCGAGCCGTCCGGCAGGCGCAGGTCCAGCTGCGGGTTGGCCACGTCGAACGAGCGGCTGGTCAGACCGGAGTAGGCGCCCAGCAGCTGGACCAGCTCGATCAGCTCGTCGTCGGACTCGGCCACCGGCGGCATGGCCACCTCACGACCGTCCGCGTAGCCGACGAAAACCTGGTCACAGCCGTTGATGTCGATGTTCTCGACCAGCGGGTCGTCGAGCAGCGGCTGCAGCCGGCCGACCCCGAACAGGGCGGCGTGGATGCCCTCGGCGAGCTCGGTCTCCTCGTCCGGTTCCGGGGGTGTGCGGCCGAGCGAAAGTTCCGATCGGGCATGCAGATCCAGTACCCGGCCGATCACTGCGCGGGCGTACTGCCGTTCGTCCTCGGCGCTCATCGGGGCGGCGCCGGTCAGGGCGTCCTCGCGGCGTTGCTGAGCCAGGAGGTCGGCCACTTCTTCCCGGAGCCGCCGCACCACGCGCTGGTCGATCGCCATCAGCGCTCACCTTCTTCGGGTGGTTCGTACGGGTCGCGGATCGGGCGCACGATGGCGGTGTCGGCCTCGATCTCGGTGCTGGGGCTCGGGTCGGTGCTGTTGCTCGTGACGGCATCTGTGCTGGTGTCGTTCAGGTCGGCCTGCGCGTCGGTAGAGGTAGGAGCAACGGACGGTTCGGTGGCCTCACGGTGTCCGGCCCAGGTTCCGGTGCCGTCGGTTCCCAGCCGGGCCCGGTCCCGGATCTCGCGCAGAATGTCGGTGCGGTTGATCGGCAGGGGAGAGACGTTGGCCAGTTCCGGTGATGCTTGTGAGACGGCATTGGCGGGAACCGAAGTCGGCACCACGGCCGGTCGGTAGGGCAGTTCCGAGGGGGAGACGTCCGGGGCGATCCAGCCGGTGCCTCCGTCGCGTTCCTCGGTGAACGTCAGGTTCCGGTCTCGGCGGGGCAGGGGTGGGGGCTCGTCGCCGGTCCGGTCCTCGGGAGCCTGGCCCGTACCGGCCAGATCCGCACGGACCGACTCTTCGCCGACCCCTTCCTTACGGACCGGATCCAGTGGGCTCTCGACGTCCAACGGGCTGCTGAGCGCGTCCAGCCGACTCGATGCCTTGGTCTCGCCCAGTCCCAGCGGATCCTTCGGGTCCGGCTCGATCGTCCTTTCCTGACGCCAGTTCCCGACCGAAGTACTTCCCCCGGAGTAGGTACTCTCGCTCTCGTCGGAAGGCATCACATGGCGCCGGGCCCGACGCCGTTCCGAGGTGTACAGCGCTCCCGGATCCCGACCGAAAGCCGCTCGCCGCGAGCGGGTGTGCCGGAGTTCGTCTCCGGTTTGGTCCGGGCTCGGCTCCGGCACCTGTTCCCGGCCCAGGTCCGAACCGTGCTCCACCGGCTCGGGCGGTGTAGTGAAACCCGCGAAACCCCGGATCTCCTCGGCCGGCGGCGGCGTAAAGATCCCGGGAGCCACGGTCAGCGGCAGCAGGCTCGGATCCTCGTCAACCGGCGGGGCGTCTCCGAAGAACGAGTTCTGGCGGCGCCGCAGCGGCAAGGTCTGCTCGGCCGTCGTCTCCGCAGGCACAGCTTCGGGCCGGGTTCGCGGCTGGACCTGCGGTACGGCAGCAGGTAGCGCCTCGGGCAGATCAACCACCAGGGGACGCGGGTTCTCGGCCACCGGGGCGGGCGCAGGGTTCGAGTACGCGGCCGGCGCCGCCACAACGGGTGATACCGAAGGCCGGACCGAAGATGGTTTCGAAGGCGGCGCCGGAATCTTGCCCCGCGCCTCGGCGAACAGATCCACCTCCGGCGAATCCTGCCCCCTCGGGGCAACCGCAGCAGCCGTATCAACCGCAGGAGCGGGGGCGGCCGGGGCAACGAACCGAGAAGGCGCCGGCCGGGCTGCCTCGACCGGACCGGACAGTTCCGGGATCGTCCCGGCCAGCAGACTCACGGAAGGCAGCAACGAGCGCACCGACCGGATCAGCGTGGAGCGGGCCAGCCGGCTGCGGTTCATCCCGCGCAGCGCCTCGGCTCCGCGCTGGTCGATCGCCATTGCCCCGAGCACCGGCACGCCCACCCCGGAGGAGTGCAGCAACTGCTCGGTCCGGCCGGCCACCGCCCGGTCCCGCTCCGGCGCCACCAGCACCACACCGATCTGCGCACGCCCCGCAAACCGCCCTGGCACTGCACTCGTCAGGAAGCGCAGCCGCTCCCTCAGGTGGGCCAGTTCTTCCAGTTCCGGCCGGGCCACCACGATCACCGCATCGGCCTGGTGCAGCACCGGCATGGTCGGAGCGGTCGGCCCGATCCGCCCGCAGTCGGCGTAGATCGTGCGCCCCGCCTCCGACAGCGCCCGGGCCAGCGGGCTCCACAACGGCCCCAGGCCGGTGGCCTGCTCCGGGCCGTTCACCCCGAGCAGCAGGTCCAGCCCGCCCCCGGTGACCTGTAGGTGGTCCTCGAGCCGGGTCGGGCCCTCAGCGGCCGCGGACCCCTCGGCCGGCAGCCGGCGATGCCCCGGCAGATCCCGGCGCAGCCCCGCCACCAGCGAGAGCAGCCCGAGCTCGGCGTCCAGCGGTGCGCCGTCCGGGCGGCGGTAGCGCAGTGCCAGGTCACCGCCGTCCGGGTCGAGGTCGGCAGCGACCGCGCCCGGGGTCAGGGCGGCCAGGGCAACGGTGAGCGTGGAGACGCCCGGCGCGCCTTTGGCGGAGACGAGGACGACGAGCGCCATCAGTTCCCCTTCGTGGAGGCCCCGCGTTCCAGAAGCACAAGGCTGATCTGGTCGGCGGCGGCCGCGGCGGCGACCTGAACGGCCTCGTCCCGGGCCACGATCAGGGTCACAACGGTGGAACCGTCGCTCCCTCCGGCTCCGAACACCCCGTCCTCCGAGGACTTCACCGAGCTCACCGTGGCCCGTGCCGCGGCCTCCTTGCCCTCACCCTCGACCGCCCGCACCACCTGCACCACGTCCCCGGCCTCCAGACCGCCGGCCGGGAAGCGGCCGATGCTCAGCGGGATCCCGACCGCGGCCTTGTCCGACTTCAGCAGCCCGGCCGCGGCCAGCATCCCGGCGTCGATCAGCCGCCCGGCCGGGATCTCGGCGCTGGCGAACCGGCCGATCACCTCGTCCGCCTGGTCCGCCCCGATCACCGCAACCCCGTCCGAGGCCACCTTGGCCACCGCCAGGTTCTCCGCGGTGATCTGCTGCCCGGCAGTGATGTTCGAGCGGGCGACCAGCACGTCCTGACGCTCGTCGAGACGCAGCGCGAGCAGCCCGGCCACCGCCGCACCGAGCACGATCAGCAGCACCGCGAGCACCGCCAGCCCGGGGCGCCGGGTACCTGGTGGCCGGGGCAGTCGTTCCGAGGCGGCCCCGAGGCCGCTCTTGCCGCGCGGGGAATCGGTCCGGCCACCGGTGCCGGACCGGCCGTCGGCCGACTCCCGGGACCGCATGTCGATGCGTTCCTGCGTGCTCACGAGCTCTCCTTGGCCACCCGGCCCGAATCGTTATCGGATGGTTTGTTCTTGATCTTCCGGTCTGCTCTGATGGGCGGTCTGATGACGCATCCGACAAGCTTCGATGCTGATCGCGATCACCCGTGACGCCAACGCTCCAGGCACTCCACGAAGGGTGACGATAATGCCATCTTGAGGCACCTTATGCACTAATCAGGATGTGATGGTTAGGAAACAGTTGATGGACCGATTCGCGTCGGAAGGGCGATAAGCCCTACTTGCGAGTACAGAGGGAGTCGGAGCTGGCATGAAGCGCCTTTCAGGCGTGGTATACGCGGCCTTCGTGGTGGTCGCGCTGTCCGTCGCCACCCTGTCCGGGTGTGGCTCGGACAACCCCTATGAGCTGCCCGAATATCAGCCCGGACAGGCTGCCGGGTCGCTGTCGGAGGCGGAGCCCGGCCCCGATGCCGACGGTGATCCCGACACCGGCGACGGGCCCAGCGGCGCCGGCTCCAAGTCGTCCGATGCGTCGCCCTCCGAGACCGAACCGATACCAACCGTTTCCCGGCAGCCGAGCCCAGCGTCCTCTGCTGTGACCTATGAACCGGCCGACCCGGCGGGTGAGGGCGCCTGGGTCGAGCGCGGCAAGGTGAAGGCGCGCAACCAGCGCGGCCGGGCCGCCGTCGATGCGGTGGTCGGCTACATGACCCAGCGCGTGCAACTGTCCAACACCTGGCAGGTCGACGAGGACGCCCTCGCCGCCGTCGCCACCGGCCAGGCCGTATCCAGTGCTCGGGAACGCGCCTTGAGCCAGGAGGCCGCCGGGCGCCGGTCCACCGGTGCCTTCGTCGTCAACGTCTCGTCGGTGAAGATCAAGGACGATCGCGCCACGGTGACGGGTTGCCACCTCGACCGTACTTCCGAGGTGGACGAGAACGGATATCAGCTCGTGCCGCCTCCCGGAGGAGTGCTGATCAGCATGGAAGTCGAGTTCGCGCAGGGGGTCTGGCGGGTCTCGTCGTGGCCCACCGAGAAGGTTCCCACCTGCAAGGCGGCCCAGAAGTGAGGGCCCGGCCGGTTCCGCTGGCGCTGGCTGCCCTGCCGCTCGCCGTCCTGGCCTCGATGTCCGCGGCTTCCGGGGCGCGAGCCGATCAGACCCCGGGCGGTGACACGGAGGCCGGTGGCTACTCGGTCTCGGTGCAGGTCAAGTTCACTGGGAATGCAGCGCCGGGTGGGGGCGGCGGCAGCACTCTCGCGGTGAATCTGCACCCGGTCTGCTGGTGGGAAGCGGCCCCCGGCGACTACACGAACGCCGAGGCCATGCTCGACTGGTACGACGCGGTCACCGGTGGGGTGCAGAGCCCCGGCATGTTCGCGCAGTACGGTCCGCGCAGCGTCTGGGAGGACGCCGCCGCCCGGGAGGCGTCCGGGCAGGACCTGTCTTGGTACAAGGCCTACTGCAAGGACCCGCGCGACTACGTGGACTACGGCCTGGGCTCGGTGGACACCGGCGACGACAACCCGATCGCCGGCAACAACCCCACGTGGACCACGTTCCTCTTCCGGGCTTTCGGCGCCGGAGAAGAGATTCCGGCTCCGATGGTCACACCCGAAGAACTGGCCCAGGCCGCCCGCGACAACCTGCAGATCCCCGACCCGGAGATCGACCGCAACCCGCGGGTCCACGAAACTGGCGACGCCACCCTGGTCGGTCTGCCCACCTTCTTCTGGGTCACCGACCCGGACTCGGTGGGCGGCGAGGCCGGGGAGCGCTTCATCCGGGCCGAGGTGGTCGGGGCCGGAGAGGCGGTGTGGGCCGAAGTCACCGCTGCTACGGGCGGTCTCAACCTGGACTGGCCCGGTGGCCACAAGCTCTGCCCGCCTGAGGTGGCGATGAAGCCCTACACCGCCGGCATGGGCGAGGCGGGAGCCTGCACGGTCGAGTTCCAGCGGGCCTCAACGGGTTATCCGGGTGGGTATCCGGTGCAGGCATCCACGGCCTGGACGGCGCAGTGGGTGGGCTCCGACGGAGGTGGCGGTGCGCTCGATCCGCTGGCCAACGAGGTCACTGAGCTGATTCCGGTGGCCGAGGTGCAGAACGTGGTGGAGCCGTAACATTTGGTACGGGGCAGATTTCGAGCAACGGACGCTTGGCGGCGTTCGTGAGGTAGGTAGCCGAGGCGTCCTCTCAGGAAAAGAGGATGGACGCCTCGGCTGGCGTTCGTGAGATCGAGCTACCTAGACCGACCTACCTAGACCGAGGACGCGTAGGCGCCGGATAGCCCACGTCGTCCCACCCGATCGGCCAGACGTAGGGCTCGGACCTGGGGGTAGCGTCCGGCTTCCGGTTCACTGAGGCCATCCTGACCGCCGCCAGTGAACGCGAGAGTCTCTCGGCCCAGGCCGCCTCCACCAGGTCGGGCCGGATCCCCTCCAGCACTGGAGACTCCGCCCGCCGGAAAGCGATCCTGGTGCCCGAATCGGTTTCGGCGTCCGAGCTGTTCGAGCTGTTCCGGGTGTCCGTGTTGCTGCTCCTGGCGTCGGAACTGCTCCGGGAGCCCGAACTGCCTCGCGAGCCCGAACTGCTCCGGGAGTCTGAACCGCTCGCCGTCTCCGGGCCGCAGAGCACCACCGCCCGGCAGAGTTCCGGCAGCGACTGCTCATCCTCGTCCACACAGATCGCGTGGATGCCGGCGTTGGCCCCCTCCTCCAGTAGCGGCAGCACCCCTGGTATCCCCGTCAACTTCCTGGCTCCGTCCAGCACCACCACCACTTCCGGTGAGGCGGTGACCCGCTGGCCAGGGGGAAGGCGCTGCCGCAGGCGTTCGTCGATCAGGCTGCCCAGTTCCAGCAGGCGCCGTTCGATCGACTCGTGGTCGTTGCCGATCAGCACCGAGACCCCTGACGCCTCGTCCGGTCGCGTGTGAGGCAGCCGCGACACCCACTCCCAGCGTCGGCGGGCGGCGTAGTCGTGCCCGGTGAGAACCGTGATCCGTAGCTCGCGGGGAGCATGAAAAGCCGCGCACTGAGCCACCAGCCAGCGGGTAGTGGCCTGCGCGACGGCTGCCCTGCCCACGATCCCCAACACCCCGATGGCCTGCAGGTTCAGCGTGACCGGCACATCTTCGAGCAACGTCGGCAGAGACTCGGGCGGCTGGGTACGCAACCGGGTGCGCCCGACCCGCAGCGGCGCTCCGGAGTCGCGATCCTCGATGACTGTGCGCGGTGGCTGCGGTGCCAGCCCAAGTCTTAGCTGTAGCCAGTCGTCGTCCAGCGGAAGCCGCTCCCACAGGCGGCGCCCCGGCCCGACCGCCGTAAGCAGCGTGACCCCCGGATCAGGAGTGGCCTCCCGCCGCGTCCGGGTCTCCCGGGCCAGAGTGCCCCGGATCTCCTCGCGCGCCTTCTCCCGTTCGCGTATCCACTTCTCCAGCAGCCGGCGCTGCTCGCGCCCCGGTACTGAACGGGCGCTGACCGGACGCGACGGCAGCACGAAGTGGGCTCCACCGCGTGGCCGGGCCGAGCGGGTGTGCCGGAACAGTTCCAGCCCGAGCCCGTTCTCGTACTCCTGGTAGTCGGCGTCCGGTTCGCTGATCGCGGCCAGTTCCAGCACGGTCTCGGACGCCTGAAGGTGGACACCGTGCGGCCAGGTGCGCCGCTCAGTGTGTTCCTGCCCATCCAGCCGGAAGCTGATGCCCTCGCCCGGAATCACATCGACCTGACCACCGGGCCGAGCGCTTAGCGTCAGGGCGTTCGCCGGCAGATCGGCGTCCGGCAGATCCAGTCCGGGGGCTTCGTGACCGATCACGGTCTGCCCGAGGCCCAGCCGGTGCACTCGTCCAGCGCCGGGCCCGTTGACCACCCTGATCTCCGCGACGCCGGTGGGGGCGGGGGCCGGATGTTCTTCGTGCGCGTGCAGTTCGATGACGCTACCCGGACGCACCCCAGCGGAGCGCAACGTGTCAGCCCCACCGCCCGGATTCGCCCGCCGTCCGTCCACCCAGACTTCGACCCGCTCGGCCTGGGCCGGGTCGGTGTCATCGTCCAGCGCCACGAGCAGGTGTGGAAGCACCATGGCCAGTTCGGAATCCGGATGCGCATCGATCAGCGCCTCGGTCTGGGTACCGGCTGCCCTGCCGTCCCGCAGCGTGACAGCAAACCTCACTCGTGACCCCCAGCCGTGTGGCCCGAACCCAGTCCCGGAGCGCTCGAATATGCCACGAAGCGACGGTACGTACCAGTCTGTTGGTGTTCAGCCGGGCACAAAGGGTGGTTAAGAGGCTGGGGCCGGTGGGGGAGATTGTGTCGGCTGGGCCAGGGAGCACGGGGGACTCTGGATCTTGCCGTCAGGTTGGGCCGGGGTTCGCTCGGCGGTTGTGTGCTGCCCGAAGGCGAAGGAGATCGAGTGCTCCCCGGGCAGCCTGATCGACCTTAGGCACATGCCCGGTTCAGGTTCAGGCCGGGGTGGTCCTGACTGGTCTCGTCGGTGACTGCGTCCACCAGCCCAGTCCCGGCCAGCCCAGCCCCGACCAGTCCGGCGCCGACCAATCCGGGCTCCCCGGGACCGGCGTCGATCGCGACCTCACCAGCCGGCTCGGAAAGCGCTGCCCCGGAACCGATCGGTCCGGAACCAGGCGGAAAGAGGACCTTCGCGTTCTCGTCGGGTTCATCGCTCCACAGCGAGCACTCGACCCGGATCACCTTGTCGCTGGACGTTCTCAGTGCGCGAGCCAGATCCTCGTCCGGCGCCTCGTACTGGGCGAGCCAGAGCCGCACCGGACGTCCTCGGAAGACGTCTTGATACGGTTCGACCTCGAGATGATCCTCCACCTCGGCCAGTCCCATACCCAGGGTGACCAGAGCGCAGGCGATCAGGAACGCCAGAGTTGCCCAATCCTGCTCTTCGCCCGGTCGGTAACTTGCCGGCGGGTCGATGAACAGCTCGGGCAGGCCGGCCCATCCCAACCCGTTCGTGTGCACGCGGCGCAGCCGACGAGGCTGGCCGCCCACTACGTCCACTCGTATCTGGGTTGCCACTGCTGACGGCGGCTCGTCCTCCGGTAGATCTGGGTTGTCCGGCAACATGGCCAGACGCTCCAGATAGCGCTGCATCTCGTCGCTCGTCATCGAAAGGTCCTTCCCCCTGAGTCTTTCGGTGAATCCATCATGGAGGAAGGGAGAAGAACGCCCGGAAAGTTGTCCACAGGCCTGAAGTCCTGTGGACAACTCCGGGTTCGTGCGAGTGGCCGTCCCGTGGAAAGGCAGGCCTGTGGATAGTTCGACCTGTGGAAAGCCGCTTCGTGAAATGATCGCCCCTGACGCCCAGGAGCCTGATCAGGAGGACAGCAGAGCCACCAGTTTGTCGAGCTGCTCGTTGGTGCCCTGCTCCATCATGGGAAACATCTCGTCCGTGATCTCTCCGGTGAAGTGCTGCATCAGGCGTGTCTTTCCGCCGTCGTCGCTGAACGAGACAGTGATCTCGCCGCCACCCAGACCACGCTGATCGTCCCAGCCGTAGACCAGCCGGTCGATCGGCTGGAGCTCGCGGATGGTCATCGCGGACGGGTATTCGTTGCCCTCGCCGTCGACCATGGTCAGGTTGAAAGCCCCGCCCTCGCGCAGTTCGACGGTGATCTGGTCGGCCGGGGTGTGCAGTCCGTTCGGCCCCCACCAGCGGGCGATCTGCTCGGGGATCGTGTATGCGTCCCAGACCAGCTGCTGCGGAGCGTCGAAAGTCCGGGTGAGGGTGAGTTCGCGGGTGGGCATCAGAGATTCTCCTTGGTCGGCTCGGTCGATCAGGCTATGAGATGGGCGGCGAGGGTGGAAGCGGCTCCTCGTCTGAAATCGGGTTCTGGTGATGGGCGATCAGAAGGGAGGCGGTCCCAAAGTTTCATCTATCCCGGTGCTTTCACCCCAGGGGGCGTTGGGAGGGCGGTTGACCGGGGGCAGCTTCTGGTTGCGTTCGCGGGCCTTCAGTTGAGCCTGATCGGTCTTGAACTGGCGGTCGAGTCGCTGTTGCCAACGCTTGGTGCGCTGGGTTGTCCGTTCCGCGGCGGGCATGGCGTCTTCGCGAGAGGGGCGGTTCGGCGCCGTATCGGCTGGGCTCGGGGCTGCCGGAGTAGGCTTCGAAGCGGGTTCGGCCTCTGGGGCTGAGGCTGAGGCTGGGGCACTGAGCACGGTCCAGCCGGGCATGCCCGGTAGACATGGTGGTGGGTTGTCGTGATTGACGCCGTCCGGGGTGGTCCAGATGATGGTGCCGGGTGGGTACGGTTCATCCGGACGGACCATGCGGGCTTCCCATCCGCCGAAAGTCTTTGCACGGTGGTGTCTTCTGCAGGCCGCGTGAAGATTGCACGCACAAGTGCGCCCGCCGCGCTCGAACGGCGTCAGGTGATCCAGGTCGCAGGTTGCTGCTGGTCGGGGGCAGTTGGGGTAGGTGCAGGTTTGGTAGCGGGCAATGACCTGGCGGGCCAGGTCATTGCCGGGTCGGTAGCGGTTGGCCTGTGCTGAATCGTGCTCATGGCCCTGGTCGGAGCCTGTACGTGGCGCAGCACCGCATTCTGCACCGGGCTCTGAACCGGATTCCGCCCAAGGCTGCGGCGCTGGGCTCTGGGCAGGGCTGCGCCTTGACACGTCGCGGTGGTCTGGAAAGACCGGCATGAGGACGACACTGGTTGCCTGGGCAGCGATGCGTCGCGCCTGATCGGCCGCGATGGCTCCGTAGCCTTGTAGATGTCCCAAGGTTTCGCTGAGCCCTCGAAGCGTTCTGTCGGTGAGGGTGACAACCGCCAGGGTTGCCCGGCCGTTGCGTTGAGACACCTTGGACAGTTCCCAGAAGGCCGGGATGTGGCCTGTCGGAACGGCTTGCAGGCCGAACTCGGTGAAGAAGCGTTGATCGGCCTCCTCCTGGGCTTGCGTCTCGGACTCCAGACGATCGATCAGAGCGCGCCGCGCACAGGCGGAGCAGACCGAAGGATCGGGCGAATCGCTGTGCTCGGTGCCTTCGGCCGGCGAGTCGGGCGTGCCAACCGGGTCAACTGGGTCAACTGGGTCGGGGTTGTCTGCCTCCGGCTCGGACGGGCGGTGGCCAGGTTGCGGGGCGGGCCGCGGGTCCGGGTCTTCCCGGGTGAACTGTCGTGGATCGCGCGCCAGCGGCACGTCGATTCCTTCAGCCAGCGCCTGGAAGATCGCGGCCAGGGCGTCGGCCCGGCGCTGCTCATGGGTACGTGGATCGGGCCGGCCGGTGGCCAGGGCGGCGTCGCGGGCCGCGTCGGCCATCGCGTCCAGAACTGCCTCGATGAGCTGGATCTTCTCGGCGGAGAGGTTGGCTCCGAAGGCGGCCATACCGTCGGGCAAAGGCTCGGTCCAGACTCGGCGGGCGTCGTTGGCCTGGCGGTGCCGTTCGTTGGTGTCGGTCGGCCGCAGCCCTTGGAGCAACTGCCCGATCAGCTCCTTCAGTTGTGGGTAGGCGAGCGCCGGAGCCTGCAGAACCAGCGCGGCCTGCACGATCGCCCACTCGTCACACCCCGGCTTGAACCACTCAAGACCGGGTGACGGGTTGTGCAGCCGCCGGGCGATCAGTTCGGCCCGCAGCCAGTCCAGGCGGCCGGCCTTCACCAGCGCCATCACCCCGGGCAGATTCTTCGTCAGATGGACGGTGGTGGCCACGATATGACTCATGCGCTGCGGCGTGATGGTCAGCTCGGGCGCCAGCCGGTTTGCCACCATGGTCCGCGAACCGATCTGCGTGGCGTCATCCTCGTCGGGATCGAGGTCGTCATCGGATGCGTCGGGATCGGCCGAACCGTCCGAGACATCCGCTCCGTCGGCAGGACGAGCCACGCGAGCACGCGGACCCCGGCGAGGACCTCGACGAGCAGGCGCCGTGCGCGCCGCCAGCAGAGCGATTGCCTCGGCTTGGCGCGCAGCGAACTGACGCAGAACGAATTCCGACTCCAGCACCGACTCCAGAAGCGCATCCGCTGAGAGGCCCTTCAAATCGTCAAGCTTCGAGAGGTAGGCCCCCGGAACGGTGGCTCCAGCCGAAGCGTCGTGTCGGCCCTCGTAGATCGAGTCGCCGTCTGATCTCGGCGACGTGGGGGCGAGGCTGGGCAGTCCACCCACCCGGAAGGTTCCGTCGCTAAGTCTGCTCACGCCAACACCCCCGTATGGCAACATCTCTCGGCAGTCCCGACTGCTGAGAAAGAGACTAGCTCGCACCACCGACAATCTTGGCCAACCACCTAAAACGCCCATGCGGGGCAGGCGTCGCCGCAAAGGTTCCAAGCCACAAGCGTCCTCAAGATCGAAAGCGGTACAGCCGAACGCGAGACCGGTCCACGGACACTGAATTGGCCGTGTCACCCCCGACCGGCTCGCGGCACCGTAAAGGGCATGCGCAGATTTGCCCAGGTGGATGTCTTCACTTCTCGGCCCGGTCTCGGCAACCCGGTGGCCGTCGTCCTCGATGCCGAAGGCCTCAGCGACGAGGAGATGCAGCGGCTGGCCAACTGGACCAACCTCTCCGAGACCACTTTCGTACTGCCCGCGACCACCTCAAAGGCCGATTACCGGGTCAGGATCTTCACGCCCGGGCGCGAACTCCCGTTCGCGGGTCACCCCACGATCGGCACGTGCAAGGCGCTTGTGGACGTAGGTCAGCTCCAGTCGGGTGCCGCGTGGGTCCAGGAATGCGCCGCCGGGCTGGTCGAACTGCGGCGTTTGGACGATGGCGCGACGGCTTTCGCAGCGCCGGCGGCGGTCTCGGTGGAACCGCTGGTCGACGAGGAACTGTTCACCCGGGTGCTCGGGGGTGTGAAGGCGGACCAGCCGACGATCATCGAGATCGGCCCACGCTGGCTGGTCGGCCGGGTCCGGGTGGAGGAGTTGCACGCGTTGCAGCCTGACCTGGCTGCCTACCGGAAGCTCTGCGCGATCACGACAGACTTCACGCTCTACGCCCTGGACGCCGCCGGCGATCTGCACGTGCGCTCGTTCTTCGATGACGGGGGCAGCCTGATCGAGGACCCGGTCTGCGGCAGCGGTAACGCCTGCGTCGCCCGCCACGTGCAGCTGAGTGGGCTCGATGTGGCGCTGGGCAGTGGGTACCAGGCTTTCCAGGGGCGTCATCGGGGACGGGACGGTCGGATCTCGGTGCAGCTTGGTGAACAGAACTGGATCGGTGGCGAGGCAGTGACCGTCGTCTCGGGCACCATCGCCGTCTGAACTGGGACGTCGGGCCGAAACTGTGGAGCAAGAGCCCGCTGAGTTGGAGGCCTTGGCCGGAATCTTCGAACCCGGAGCCACGTCGTCGGGACCAGGCACTGCACCTGTCGGGTGAATTAGGGTAGCCTCACCTAAGTAATTCGGGCGTCGAGCCCGGCTGCGGTGCGTCCCGGAGGCCCCTGGTGAGCTTGCTGTCATTCGACGGATCGTCCATGGGGACCCCGGACGAGCTGTCCCATCCCGTTCACGACCTGATCGGCGTCGGGTTCGGCCCGTCGAATCTCGCCCTGGCGATCGCCGCGGTGGAGCACAACGACGGGGCCGGGGACGGCGACCGGGTGGCGGTGCGGTTCTTCGAGCGGCAGCAGTCCTTCGGCTGGCACCGGGGCATGCTGCTGGAGGACGCGACGATGCAGGTCTCGTTCCTGAAGGACCTGGTCACGATGCGGAACCCGACCAGCGGGTTCAGCTTTCTGGCCTACCTGCACGAGAACGGCCGGCTGGTCGACTTCATCAACCACAAGACGCTCTTCCCGCTGCGCCTGGAGTTCCACGGGTATCTGGAATGGGCTGCGGCCCGGGTGGCCGACCTGGTCGACTGGGGCCACGAGGTGGTCTCGATCGAGCCGGTGATCAGCCAGGACGAGGTGGTCGCCGTCGATGTCACGGCTCGTGAGCTGACCGCGGACGGCAACGGTCGCGAGGTCACCTACCGGGCCCGCAACGTGGTCATCGGCACCGGCCTGCAACCTCGTTTTCCCGAGGGGATCTCCGGTTCCGCGCACGTGTGGCACAACCACCAGCTGCTGCACCGGGTCGAGGAGATCGACGTGGACGCGGCCCGCCGGTTCGTGGTGGTCGGCGCCGGCCAGAGTGCGGCCGAGGTGACGGCGTTTCTGCACGAGCGGTTCACGGCCGCCGAAGTGGTCTCCGTGTTCTCCCGCTACGGCTACAGCCCGTCCGACGACACCCCCTTCGCGAACCGGATCTTCGACCCGGAAGCGGTGGACGACTTCTACGACGCCCCGGCCGAGGTCAAGCAGATGCTGACGGGGTACCACTCCAACACCAACTACTCGGTGGTGGACGGTGACCTGATCGAAGAGCTGTACCGGCGTCAGTACCAGGAGAAGGTCACCGGGCACGAACGGCTGACCATGATGAACGTCTCCCGGGTGGAAGCGGTTCGTGAGCAGGCCGACCAGGTGAGCGTGACCGTGCGCTCGCTGGCTACCGGCCGCAGCGTCGACATGGACGCCGATCTCGCAGTTTTCGCCACTGGCTACGACCACGTCGACCCGCGGCCGTTACTGGGCGACCTGGCTCCTGACTGCCGACTGGACGCCGAAGGCCGGCTGAAGGTGCAACGCGACTACCGGGTGGAGACCTCACCGGGGATCCGGGCGGGCATCTATCTGCAAGGCGGCACCGAACATACTCATGGGCTCTCGTCCGCACTGCTGTCGACGATCGCGGTGCGCTCCGGAGAGATCCTGACCTCGGTGGTCGGCGCTCGGGCGCAGGCGGCCAGGTCCCGGGGAGCGAAGGCACCGGCGGCTGCGCTGCGTGCCTTCTTGCGGTAGGCCGAAGTGGATTTCCCGCTGACGCCGTTGCAGGAGGGGCTGCTGTTCGAGGTTCAGCAGCGCCGGGAAGACACCCCGGACGTCTACATCGGACAACTGGTGCTGGACCTGCAAGGCGAGCTCGACCCCGTGCGCTGGCGGGCCGCGGCCCAAGGTCTGCTCGACCGGCACCCGAATCTGCGGGTGGCCTTCCGGCCGAGCCGGACTGGCGAGAACGTGGCGTCGGCCGACCACGAGGTCACGCTGCCCTGGCAGGAGATCGACCTCGGGCAGATGTCCGCGGCGGGTTACGGCCGGGCCGTGCTGGAACAGGAACTGGCCGGGCTGCTGGAGACGGATCTGCTGCGCGGGTTCGAGCCTTCGGCGGCTCCGTTGATGCGGGCGACGTTGTACCGGCTCGGTCGGGCGCACCATCGGCTGGTGCTCACCTACCACCAGCTGCTGCTCGACAGCTGGTCAATGCCGGTGCTGCTGGAAGAGCTGCTCATCTTGGCTCGCTCGGACGATACTGCCTCGGACGGTAAGGAACTTTCGCCGCCGTTGGATCATCGGCTGTATCTGGACTGGCTGAGCGAGCGCGATCAGGGGGCCGCGCTGAAGGCCTGGCGTGAAGAACTTGCCGGCCTGACCCGAGGCACCCTGGTGGCCGGCACTCTGCCGAACGACAACCAGCCGGCCCAGGTCGAACGGACGCCGACCAGGCAGACGCCGACCAGGCAAGCACCGACCCGGTTGCCCGAGCGCCTGGTGACCGAGCTGGATCCGCAGACCACCGCCGCACTAGGTGATTTCGCCCAGAAGGAACGGGTCGAGCTGAGCACCGTTGTGCAGGGTGCCTGGGCGCTGGTGCTGTCGTTGCTGACCGGATCGCAGGACGTGGTGTTCGGCGCGACCGTGTCACCGGGCCCCGCACAACGGCCCGAGTCGGGAGTGGGGCAGTTCGCCAACACCGTGCCGGTCCGGTTGCGGATGGATCCGGCGCGGCCGATCGGCGAGATCCTGCGGACCCTGCAGTACTCACAGGATGCACTGCGGGAACATCAGCACCTCAGCCTCGCTGCCATCCAGCACGCTGCCGGGGTGGGCGAGCTGTTCGACACGATCGTGGTTTTCGAGGATCGCTCGCTGAGTGCAGGGCTGCACCGGTGCGTGGACGAGGTCGAGGTGGCCGACGCGGCCGTACGCGACGCGTCGCATTATCTTTTCGCGCTTTCTGCCCGGACCGGCGAACATCTTTGCCTGGAGCTGGAATTCGCGCCCGATCAGCTCGACGCGCAGTCGGCGCAGGAGGCACTGGACCGGCTTGCCGGTGTACTTCGGCAACTTGTTCAGGCTAGTATTTCATCAGCCGGGCGGCTCGACCTGCTCCTGGAGGGGGAGCGGGCCAAGCTGCTCGGCTTTTGGTCATCTGGTGAAAAACCTGTCCACCGGCCCGCAACCATTCTTCACGCGCTCGCGCAGCAGTCTCAGGCCACCCCCGACGCCGTTGCGCTGGTCACCGCGGAACAGCGTTGGACGTACGCCGAGCTGGAGGAGTGGAGCGGGCGGGTAGCAGCGGGCCTGCGCCGGCATCATCATCACGACCTGCGCGGCGAGATCGTGGCGCTGTCACTGCCGCGCGCCTGGATGCTGCCGGCCGTGCTGGCGGTGATGAAGACCGGGGCCGCGGCCCTGGCCCTGGAAGGCGCCGAGCCCGCAGGCCGGGCCTACGTCATGCTCACAGACGCCTCGCCGGCCATGGTCATCCGCTCGGTCGAACAGCTCGAGAATGCCTGGTTCTCGGCGAATTCCGAACTGCCCGAGATCACCGCCGCGATGCCGGCCTACGTCAGTTACACGTCCGGCTCGACCGGTGCCCCGAAGGGCGTACTGACCACGCACGCCGGTCTGGCCAACCTGCTGGCCAGCCACCGGCGTCAGCTGATGCCGAAGTTCACCGGGCGGCTACGGATCGGGCACGTGCACTCGTTCGGGTTCGACGCGTCCTGGGACCCGGTCCTGTGGATGCTGGCCGGGCATCAGGTGCACGTCATCGCCGAAAGCGTCTGCCAGGATCCGGAAGAGCTGGTCACCTATCTGGACAAGCACGGCGTCGACGGCCTCGATCTCACCCCGGCCCACCTGGGCGAGCTGATCGGGGCCGGGCTGCTGGAGAGCCGCCTCAAGCTGGTCGCGGTCGGCGGTGAGCCAATGGATCCGCAGCTGTGGCAGCAGATCTGCGCAGAGCCCGGTTTGCAGGCTTACGACCTGTACGGCCCTACTGAGACAACTGTGGACGCGTATGGCTGGGTAGGCGATCGAGCCGGTCGGCGCAGTGCCTATCGGGTGGACGGGGTGCGGACGTACCTGCTGGACGGCGCGTTGCGTCCGGTGCCGGCGGGGGTGATCGGTGAGTTGTATGTGGCCGGGCCTGGTCTCGCCCTCGGGTACCTGAGGCGCCGGGCTCAGACGGCTGAACGATTCGTGGCTGACCCATTTCGGGTGGGTGAACGGATGTACCGCACGGGCGATCTGGCCCGCTGGAGTCCGGACGGTGTTCTGGAGTTGCTCGGGCGGGCGGACCGGCAGGTGAAGGTACGCGGGTACCGGGTGGAACTCGGCGAGATCGAGGCTTCGCTCAAGGCACTGCGTCTGGTCCAGCAGGCCGCGGTAGTGCCGATGGACGACGGTCGTCTGGTCGGGTACGTGACCACCACCAGGAACGTGGATCCCGAGGAGATCCGGGCGGCGTTGACCGGGCGCCTGCCGGCCGCGATGATCCCGGCCACGATCGTCGTGCTGCAGAGTATGCCGCGTAGCAGTAGTGGCAAAATGGACGTATCGGCCCTTCCGGCAGCGGTTTCCACGGGCGTGCTGCACCCCCGGACCGAACGGGAGCAGGCCCTGGCCGAAGTGTTCGCCGAGGTGCTGGAGGTGAACCAGATCGGCATCCGCGACAACTTCTTCGCGATGGGCGGGCATTCGCTGCTGGCCATGCGCCTGGCCTGTCGTCTGCGGACCGGGCTCGGTGTGAAGGTCGGCGTGCGGGACATTTTCGATGCGCCGGACGTGGAGCAGCTGGCGCGACGTCTGCCGGTTCTGGCCGAACGGTCGGAACTGATCCCGGTTTCGCCCCGTCCGTCGGTGGTGCCCTTGTCGGCGGCTCAGGAGGCCGCGCTGCCGGGTGGCAACGTGCCGATGACGTGGCGCCTGATCGGCCGGCTGAATGTTCAGGCGCTGCGCGAGGCATTGAGCGACCTGGTGATGCGGCACGAGAGCCTGCGCACGGTGCTCGATGCGAGTTCTTCGGTGCAGGTGGTGCTGGAAGGGGCAACTGAGCTTCGGGTCGTCGAGGCTTCCGGCAAGGCTTTGAAGCGTTTGATTGAGGACGCTTCGGGGCACGGCTTCCGCTTGGACGCGGAGGTTCCGCTGCGGGCGACTTTGTTCCGGGTGGCTCCGGACGAGCATGTGCTCCTGCTCCTGGCCCATCGCTTCGCGGTGGACGAGTGGTCGGACGTTCCGCTGCTGCGTGACCTTTCCACGGCCTACGAGGCTCGGGTGCTTGGACAGTTGCCCAAGTTCGAGCCGTTGCCCGTGCAGTACGCTGATTACGCGATCTGGCAGCGGTCCCGGCCCGGGCGGGACAAGCAGGTGGCCTACTGGCGGGAGCGACTGGCCGGTCTGGGCGGGTTCAGCCTGCCTGCCGACCGGAAACCTCCGGCTGTGCGCAGCGACCAAGGCGGTGCCGAACCGTTCCTGATCGAGCCCGAGCTGGCCCAGCAGTTGCGGGCAACCGCCGCTGAGCACGATGTTTCGCTGTTCATGCTGCTGCAGGCGGCGGTGGCGGTGCTGCTGACCAAACTGGGCTCCGGCGAGGATCTTCCGTTGCTCTCGTCGATCAGCGGCCGGGGTGATCCGGCACTGGACGAGATGGTCGGAAGCTTCACCAACGTGCTCGTGCTGCGTACCGACACCTCGGGCGACCCCAGCTTCGCCGACCTGCTGGCCCGGGTGCGCGACTGCGATCTGGCCGCGCTCGATCGCGGGGACGTTCCGTACGCTCAGCTTGCCCAGTTCGCTCAACTCGACCGAATGCCTCAGGTGCGGGTGGCGTGCCGGACCGGAGCGCCACGTCCATTGGTTCTGAGGGGTCTGTCGAGTCTGCCGGTGCGCCTGGAGCAGACCACGTCCGAGTTCGATCTGTCGTTCGACCTGACCGATCTGGGGCCGGACGGTCTGGACGGCGCGATCGCCTACCGGTCCGAGCTTTTCAACTCGACCACGGTCGCGCTGCTCGGAGCCCGGCTGGTCCTTGTCCTGGAGCAGGCGGTGCAGCAGCCGACCGCCCGGCTGAGCCGGTACGACGTTCTGCTGCCCGGCGAACGCGAGAAACTGACCGGGGAATGGGCGGCCGGCGGACCGGTTTCCTTGGAGACGATGGGCCTGACCATCGTGGATCTGCTGGCCCAGCAGGCTCGTCGGCAACCGGCAGCCGCGGCCCTGGTCACCGCGGACACCAGTTGGACGTTCGCCGAACTGGAGGCCTGGACCAACCGCGCGGCCCGGGTGCTGCTGTGGGCCGGGCCGTTGCGCGGTAAAGTCGTTGCGCTGAAACTGGATCGGGCCTGGATGCTGCCTGCGATCCTGGCGGTGCTGAAGACCGGTGCCGCGTACCTGCCGATCGACTCCGGGCAGAGCGACGAGCAGGTCCGGGTCATGCTGCAGGACGCGAAACCGGTTCTCACGCTGGACTCACCGTCATTGCTGGAGGGCGAAGAATTGGATGCGCCGCTGAACGATCCGGACCGGGGCGGTCGGCTGGGACCGGACATGCCGGCGTACGTGACCTATCCGGAGGGGAAGCCGGCCGGGGTGATCGTGGCTCATGCCGGCATCGTGAATCTGGCTGCCTCGCATCGGGAAAGGCTGATCGGATCGGACGCCAAGCCTTGCCGAGTGGCCCAGGCGATGTCGTTCGGGCGGGACGAGGCCTGGGAATCGGTGCTGTGGATGCTCGCCGGGCACGAACTGCATGTGCTGGCCGAACCGGCCGGTGAAAGTCCGGCGGCAGTGGTTGAGTATGTGCGGGAAGCATCGGTGGACGTGCTCAGCGTCGACTCCGAGCGGCTGGGAGAACTGGTTTCAGAAGGGCTTTTGCCGGCTGGGTTGTCGGTGTTGCTGCTGGGCGGAGAGGCGGTGGAATCGGGTTTCTGGAAACAGGTTTGCGCGGTGCCGGGATTGGTGGTTCACGACCTGTACCGGGCGGCCGAGGCATCGGTGGACGCGTACGGCTGGCACGGTGACGCGGCGGGTGGCCGGGCGGCCTATCGGCTGGACGGTGTGCGCACTTATGTTCTGGACGGTGCCCTGCGGCCGGTTCCGACCGGGGCTACCGGAGATCTGTACCTGGCCGGGGTCGGGCTGGCCTACGGCTACCTGAACCGGTTCGATCTGACCGCAGGATCTTTCGTGGCCGATCCGTACCAGACCGGCCAGCGGATGTACCGGACCGGCGACCGGGCCCGGTGGTCGCTGGACGGTGTGCTGCAGATCGCTCCGGACTGATGGATCAGGCCTTGCTCTCGGCCAAAGGCTTTGCGCTAGTATGTATCTGAAGCTTCCGGAAGAAAGATTGCGGGGCCGAGCAGGGTCACGGGGAGAATGCCCGCGGCGAGGGGAGTGCTGGCCCCTCGGCGTCTCCCCGTGGCCTTGCCCGGCCCCGCAGTCGTTTTGGTTCTGAGAGCTCGACAGTTCTGGTCTGGAGACGAGGTGCGGAGAAGAACATGAGCAACCCGTTCGAGAATCCCGACGGCACCTACCTGGTCCTGGTGAACGATGAGAACCAGCACAGCCTGTGGCCCGACTTCATCGAGGTACCGGCCGGCTGGCGCTCCGTTTTCGGTCCGGAGGCCCGCCGGCCGTGCATCGACTACATCGAGACCCACTGGCAGGATCTGCGCCCGGCCAGCCTGGTCGACTTCATGGAAGGGCCGCAGGTTTAGCTTTCGTCCCCGACGGCCGTGGCCGGGTCCCCGTCGGCGGCCTGCGTGATCAGCGGAACCAGCTCCTCGATCAGGAACGGCAGGCTCAGCACCGTGACGAACGAGGTGGCCGCCCCGAGCTCGGAAAGCGGTGCCCCTCCGTCGGTTCCGTCCGAAAGATAGACGTCCCGCGCGTCCTTGAACACGTCGAGCTTGTTGTACAGGTTGTCCGCGGCCAGCCCGGCCTTGTCCTTCACCGGGTCCGGCACCAGCCAGACCAGCGCGTCCACGTCCAGCAGTTCGATCCGTTCCTTGCTGATGCTGGCGCCGAACTGATCGCCCACCGCCTCGGCCAGACCGTCGGGCAGGCTGAAACCGAGCGACTTCAGGAACTGGCCGCGCGGGTCCTCCTCGGAGTAGACGTAGTAGCCCTCGTACAGGGTGGCCATCAGCGCGATCTGCTCAGCGAAGCCCGGGTTGTCGGCGCGGACCTGCTCGAACTGGGCGTTGACCTCGTCGACCAGCTTCTGCGCCTCGGCCTCCATCCCCAGCGCCTTGCCCAGGGTGGGGGTGATCACGTCCCAGGCTACCCCGTAGTCCTTGGCGTCCTTGGGCGCGGGCAGGGTCGGCGCGATCTGCTGCAGCTTGTCGTAGTCCTCCTGGGTCACGCCCGAGTACATGCCCACAATCAGGTCCGGCTGCAGCGCCGCCACCTTCTCGAACTGGATGCCGTCGGTGCTGTTCAGAACCTCGGGAACCGCGGCGCCGCCCAGCTTGTCGGTGGCCCAGGGCCAGATCGCACCCTCCTTCGCGCCGAACCACTCGGTGGTCGCGATCGGCACGGTGCCCAGGGCCAGCAGGGCGTCCTGCTCGACCAGGCCGACCACCACGACCTTGGTCGGCTTGGCCGGGATCTCGGTCGAGCCGAACTTGTGCTCGATGGTCACCGGGAAGGCGTCGGAAGCGGCGTCGGCATCCGCGCCGGAGCCGGGCGCGGTGCTCGAGTCACCGTCGGAGTCACTACCGCAGGCGGCGACGAGGGCCAGGGTGGCAGTGGCGATCGTGGCGCCGAACGCGCGCCGGGACAGTCCTGAACGCACGAGACGGGCAGACATCGAAAGACCTCCAGTGATTAGGTTTGCCTACCCTAATCACTGGAGGTCAGGTGCTCAATGCCTCAGTGGATCGTGACCGAAACGACCTCGACCGAGCCGTCGCCGAGCTGGGAATCGGCACCGTCGGGCAGGTCCACCGTGTGCTGGCCGTCATCGTCGTTGTAGGTGATCGAGGTGCGGTTGACCCCGGTCTCCACCCCGGCGATGCCCGGGATGCTGCCGTTCCAGGTGCCCGCGTTGGCGAAGCACTGCACGGCGGTGTGGACCCCGTCGCCGTCCGGGTCGTTCATCACCCGGACGTAGCCGGATGCGCCGGAATCGGAGCAGGGCGGGCTGTCGATGGCGAGGGCAGGGACGGCCGTGGCCACGGTACCGGCGGCAGCGATCGCGGCGATGGCGGCGGAGCCCAGGGCGGCTCGGGTGCGGGTGATCATGATGCGGTCCTTTCCCACGAAACCGATGGACGACGTTGTCGCCGTCTCCATCAAGTTCGAGGGCCGGCCCGGACATTTGGTTCGAAAGGATCATGCTTTTTCTGCGAGATGCCGGATGACCTGCGCAGCTGAGCCGGTGGGGGCGCTGCGGAATCCGGTGCCGGCCCACAGGTGCAGACGATCGGAGTCACCGGCCCGGGCCGCGGCCTGGCGCAGCGAGCGGGTGAGGTGGTGCACGGCGGGGTAGGCGACCGGCGCGGCCTGGCTGTGACGGTCGGTGAAGCCGTTGCGCAGGGCGCGGGCGGGTCGGCCGGTGAAGGCCCGGGTGGTCACGGTTTCGGCGAACGCCGGGTCGGCCAGAGCGGCTCGGTGCAGCGGGGAGGTGCCGGCCTCGTCGGTGCGCAGAAGGAGCGTTCCCACCGCGACGGCCGAGGCGCCGGCGTCCAGAAGCCTTCGCACGGAGCCGGGCCCGTCGACCCCACCGGCCGCAATCACCGGAAGCCCGACGTTCGCGCAGACCTGGCGGACAACGTCCGTTGTTGAAGCAGTTTCGACGACCCGCGCCGGATCGTGCGTGGCGCTGTGGCCACCGGCGTCCGAGCCCTGCACCACCAGGCCGTCCACGCCCAGGGCATCAGCGGCGACGGCTTCGGCGACGGTGGTGACGCTGGCGAACACCTGCGAACCGGCCTGCTGCAGAGCGGTGATGTCCTCGGCGGCGGGCAACCCGAAGGTGAGCGAGACGACGGGGACCGGGTGCTGCACCAGGAGAGCAACTTTCGCGGCCCAGTCGTCATCGTCGACCACCGGGGAGGGGTCGAGGTGGAGGCCGTACTGGTCCGCCTCCGGCTGGATTCGCTCGGCGTAGGCCTTGAACGCCGCGGTGTCCACGGTCTGCGGGCCCGGCACGAAAAGGTTGACGCCGAAGGGTTTGCCGAGCGAGCGAACTTCCTCGATCTCGGCCGAAAGTGCTGAGGGACTCTTGTATCCCGCTGCCAGGAAAGGGAACGCGCCGGCCTGAGCGACGGCGGCGGCCAGACCGGTCGTAGTGGGACCACCGGCCATCGGAGCGGCGACCAGGGGGAGCGGGGTACCAAGCGTCATGAACGCAGCATGCCAAAGCCGACCACAGAGGCGACGAGCAGCGCGCCGAGACCGGCGCTGGTGGCCGCCAACGACCGGCGGGACTCCCACCACAGCCGGACCGCCGGATAACTGGCTGCCGCGACCAGGAAACTGGCCAGCGCCAGGTAGGAACCGATGAACCCGAACAGCGTGGCGAGCAAGGTGCAGCCCAGACCCACGGCCAGCGCCTCGGCCGAAGTCAGGTCGTCCTTCACCGCCCAGCCGCAGGCCACTCCGATCACGCCGAGGCCCAGCAGCGTGCCGAGCCCGGCCGAGAACTCCGACAGGTAGAACAGGCCGACCCAGTAGGCGGCCACCCCGACGAAGGCCGCAGCACCGACGGCGACGGGCATCGGACGCCGGCGGCGGATCGCGACGAAGACGCTGGTCGCGGCCACGAAGGCGGCGGTGACCAGGAAGAGGGCGATCAGTTCGGGGTCGGGAACGATCAGTTGCCCGTCGAGGTTCTTCAGCTTGTCCATGGTGGACCAGCCTGGCCCGGCCGCAAACCGATCACATCGACCTCAGGGCGGATCCGGCGCGGGCCGGACGTCATCCCAAGGTCGCACCCACACCGCTGCGGCGGGCCGCCCGGTCCACCGGGATGATGAGCGGGGTCCCGGTCTCCGGGTCAGGGATCACCCGGCACTTCAGACCGAACGTCTGCTCGACCATCTCGGCGGTGACGATCCGGCCCGGGTCACCTTCGGCCACGATCCGGCCCTCGCGCATCGCGATCAGGTGGGTGGCGTAGCGGGTGGCCAGGTTCAGGTCGTGCAGCACCGCGACCAGGGTGCGGCCCTGTTCGTGCAGGTCCGCGCAGAGGTCGAGAACCTCCACCTGGTGGGTGATGTCGAGGTAGGTGGTGGGCTCGTCGAGCAGCAGGATCGGGGTCTGCTGGGCCAGCGCCATGGCCAGCCAGACCCGCTGGCGCTGGCCGCCGGACAGCTCGCCGACGTAGCGCTTGGCCAGCTCGTGCACGCTGGTCTGCTCCATCGCCTCGACGACGACGGCCTCGTCCTCCTTCGACCACTGGCGCAGCAGCGACTGGTGCGCGTAGCGGCCGCGGGCCACCAGGTCGCCCACGGTGATCCCGTTCGGGGCGATCGGGGTCTGCGGCAGCATGCCCAGCCGGTGCGCGACCTGCTTGCTGGAGTAGCTGCCGATCGCCTTCTCGTCCAGGTACACCTGGCCGGCCTTCGGGCCCAGCAACCGGGCCAGGGCCTTGAGCAGGGTGGACTTGCCGCAGGCGTTGGGCCCGACGATCACCGTGAACGAACCGTCCGGGACGGTGACGCCGAGGTTCTCGGTGACCACCCGCTGGTCGTAGCTGAGGGTCAGGCCTTCGGCCCGGAGCCTGCTCATGGAATCAACGACCCTTCCGCCACTCGTGAACCAGCAACCAGCACAGATACGCCCCGCCGAGCAGCCCGGTGGCGATCCCGACCGGGACCGGGCCCGAGGGCAGCGCCCGCTGCGCCACCCAGTCGCTCGCCACCAGCAGCAGTGCGCCCATCGCGGCCGAGGAGGCCAGTCCGGACCCGGCGCTGCGGGTCACCCGGATCGCCAGTTGTGGGGCGGCCAGAGCAACGAACGCGATCGGTCCCGCGGCCGAGGTGGCCACGGCGGCCAGCGCCACGGCACAGGCGAACAGCAGGCCGCGGGTGCGTTCGACCGGGACGCCCAGGGCGGTGGCCGTTTCGTCGCCCAGGGAGAGCATGTTCAGGTGCCGGGACTGCCAGAAGGCCAGCGGGAGCAGGACGATCACCGCCAGCAGGAGCGGCCGGACCTGGTCCCAGGAGCGGCCGTTCAGGGTGCCGATCAGCCAGACCTGGGCGCCCACCGCCTCGTCCAGGCGGGCCCGGGTGATCAGGAACGAGTTGAACGCGTCGAGCATGGCGCCGATCCCGATGCCGACCAGGATCAGCCGGAAGCTCTGCGCGCCCCTGCGGTAGGCCAGCAGGTAGATCGCCACCGCGGTGGCCGCGCAGCCGAGCAGGGCGCCCAGCGCGATCTGGTTGGTGCTGCCGTTCAGCACCAGGATCACCAGCAGGGCCCCGGTGGACGCGCCGATCGTCAGGCCGATGAAGTCCGGGCTTCCGAGCGGGTTGCGGGTCAGGCTCTGGAAGATCGCGCCGCTGACCCCGAGCGCGGCGCCGACCAGCAGGGCGGTCAGGGTCCGGGGCAGGCGCAGGTCCAGCACGATGAACTTGGCGCCGCCGGTCTCCTGGCCCAGCAGGGTGCGCACCACGTCGGGCAGCGGGATCTCGAAGTCGCCGCTGGCCAGGCTGTGCAGGGCGATGGCCAGGGCGAGCAGGACCAGGACCAGGGTGACGGCGGCGGCGCGTAGGTCGATCCGGGCGGAGACCGAGCCGGTGGGGTTGCGGACGACCGCGCCGCTGAGCACCTGCGCCCGGCTCACAGCTGGGCCAATCGGCGGCGCCGGGCCAGGACGATGAACACCGGGGCCCCGACGAACGCGGTCACGATGCCGACCTGCAGTTCCGAGGGCGCGGTGATCACCCGGCCGATGATGTCGGCCAGGAGCAGCAGCACCGGCGCCAGCACCATCGAGTAGAGCAGGATCCAGCGCTGGTCGGGGCCGGTGAACATCCGGGTCATGTGCGGTACCGCCAGGCCGACGAAGTAGATCGGGCCGACCACCGCGGTGGCGCCGCCGCACAGCAGGGTCACTGCGAGCATGCCCAGCAGTCGGGTGCGCATCACGTGAGCGCCCAGGGCCCGGCCGGTCTCCTCGCCCATCGCCAGGGCGTTCAGCGCCGGGCCGAGGGCCAGGGCCAGCCCGATGCCGATCGCGACGAAGGGCGCCACCCGCCAGCCGGCCGAGACGCTGACGTCGCCCAGCGAGCCGACCTCCCAGAACCGGTACTTGTTGAACACCTCCGGCCGCAGCACCAGGATCGCGTAGATCCCGCTGCCCATCACGGTGGTGATCGCGATACCGGCCAGGATCTGCCGGTCGGGCGTGGCCGAGCGGCCGGTGTTGCCCAGCAGGAAGACCACGACCGAGGTGAGGGCCGCGCCGGCGAAGGCGAACCAGACGTAGCCGCTGATCGTGGTGATGCCGAAGAACGCGATGGCCAGCACCACGCCGGTGGCCGCGCCCAGGTTGACCCCGAGCAGGCCCGGCTCGGCCAGCGGGTTCAGGGTGAGCGCCTGCATCAGCGCCCCGGAAAGGCCCAGGGCGGCGCCGACCATCAGCCCGACCATGGTCCGGGGCAGGCGCAGGTCGTGGATGATCGCGGCGTTCGAGGAGCCGTCGTTGTCCCACCACAGCCGCCAGCTCTCGCCGAACGGGATGAACTTGGCCCCGAACGCCAGGCTGGCCACGACCACCACGCCGAGCAGGACCAGGGCCAGGAGCAGCCCGGTCAGGCGCAGCGAGTCCCGGCCGCCGCGATCGCGGGTCCGGACCGGCGGATCGGCGGTGACCGCCATGCCATCTCCTTCATGACAACCGTCCTGGCGATCTGACAAGGTCGGCAGACAGCATTCAGTCGGGCATACCTCATGCCTGGAGCGTTAGGTTAGCCTTACTTCATATGAGCCTGTCCAGCCCGGTGACCGGAAAAGACGTTCTCCGGCACGTCCTCACTGCCCGCCGGGGCCAGCTGGTCGTGGCCACCCTGCTGCTGTGCGCGCACCAGTTCGGCGAGGCCCTGGTGCCGGTGGTGATCGGCAAGGTGATCGACGAGGCGGTCAGCGGGGCCGGTGACGGTTCCGGCGGGGTGAGCGACCTGCTGATCTGGATCGGTGTACTCGCGGTGGTCTTCGCGGTGCTGTCGAACAGCTACCGCAACGGCGCCCGCAAGATCGAGGCAGTGGCCGAGTGGGGCGCCCACGATGTGCGGATGCAGCTCACCGAGCGGGTTCTCGACGCTCGCGGCGGGGCCGAGGAAGGCCGCCTGCCCGGGGCGCTGACCAGCATCGCAACCAGCGACGCGCAGCGGACCGGGGCGGTGGCGATGGCCGTCGGGGTGGCGCTGGCGCAGATCACGGCGATGATCGTGGCGGCCGTGGCGCTGCTGTGGGTCAGCCTGCCGCTCGGGTTGCTGGTGCTGATCGGGGCGCCGCTGATGCTCTGGCTGACACACCTGCTGGGCCGGCCGCTGGAGAGCCGGAGCGAGGCCGAACAGGCCGAGGCGGCAGCGGCTTCCGGAGTGGCGGCCGATCTGGTGGCCGGGCTGCGGGTGCTCAAGGGGATCGGCGCGGAGCAGGCGGCGGTGGACCGGTACCGCACGCCGAGTCGCCGGGCTCTGGCCGCGACGGTGCGGGCGGCCCGGGCCCGCGGAGCCTACGAAGGCGCGATCCTGTTGCTGACCGGGGTCTTTCTGGCCCTGGTGGCGGCGGTCGGCGGAAAGCTGGCGCTGGACGGGGAGATCAGCATCGGCGATCTCACCGCGGCGATCGGTCTGGCGCAGTTCCTGCTCGGGCCGTTGCAGGTGTTCGCGTGGGTCGGCTCGGAACTGGCGGCGGGCCGGGCCAGCGCGGGCCGGGTGGCCGAGGTTCTTTCCAGTACCGGGCTGGTCGGCGAGGGTTCCGGGGAGCGCCCAAAGGCGAGTCCGACGTCCCCAGTTGGGATTTCTCTGCAGGGCGTTGCCTCGGGCTGCCTGAAATCGGTTGATCTGCAGGCCGGTCCGGGGGAGATCCTGGGCGTGGTGCCGCGCGATCCGGCCGATGCGGTGGCTCTGCTCAGGCTTTTCGGCCGCGAGATCGATCCGGAGGCCGGGACGGCGAGGCTGGGCGAGGACGACCTGGCCGAGTTGCACCCCGACCACGTCCGGGCCCGGGTGCTGGTGGCCGCACACGATGCCGAGCTGTTCGGCGGACCGCTGCTGGAGAGCATCGAGAGCGCCGAAGGCAACAGCGAACTCGCGGCCCGGGTGCTCTCGGCCAGCGCGGCCGACGAGGTGATCGAGAGTCTGCCCGAGGGCCGGGCCACCGTGCTCACCGAGCGGGCCGGCAACCTTTCCGGCGGGCAGCGGCAGCGGGTGGCGCTGGCCCGGGCGCTGAACATCGATGCGCCGGTACTGGTTCTGCACGATCCGACCACCGCGGTCGACAGCGTGACCGAGGCCCGGATCGCCGAAGGCATCCGTGAGGTCCGGGCCGGGCGGACCACCGTGCTGGTCACCACCAGCCCTGCGTTGCTGGCGGTCACCGACCGGGTGGTCATGCTGGTGGAGGGCCGCAACCAGGCCGAGGGCAGACATGCGGACCTGGTCCGCGACGACGAGACCTACCGATCGACGGTGCTGTCATGACTACGGTTTCGATGAAGGACGACGCCCGCCTGCCGATCGCCACGGCGGCCCGGTGCCGGCAGGTGGTCTGGAGCCTGATTCGCCCGCAGCGGGTTCCGGCCCTGAGCGGGATGCTCCTGCTGGTCGCGGCGACCGCGGTGGGTCTGCTCAGCCAGCCGCTGCTCGGCCGGATCGTCGACATCGTGGCCGAGGGCCAGGCGGCCGGTGCGCTGGTCTGGCCGGCCGTCGGGATCGCGGCGGTCGCCCTGGGGCAGGCCCTGCTCACTCCGTTCGGGCTGGCCCAGCTGGCCACCGCGGGGGAATCGGCGCTGGCCGGGCTGCGGGAGCGGTTCGTCGAGCGGGCGCTGCGGCTGCCGATCGCCGAGGTCGAGCGGGCCGGGTCCGGTGACCTGACCTCGCGGGTGACCAACGACGTCACCAAGATCAGTGAAGGTGTGCGGGAGGCGCTCCCCGAGTTTGCCCGCGCGGGGCTGACCATCGTCCTTACTCTGCTGGCCCTGGCGGTGCTGGACTGGCGATTCTTCCTGGCCGCGCTGGTTGCCGGGCCGGTCCAGGTGCTCACCGTGCGCTGGTACCTGCGCCGCTCCGGGCGGGTATACGCGGCGCAGCGGGTGGCGGCCGGGGAACAGCAACAACAGTTGCTGGAGACGATCGGCGGGGCCCGGACGGTGCGGGCGTTCCGGTTGCGAGGGCGGCAGGTGCCCCGGGTCGCCGATGCCTCCGTGCGGACGGTCGAGCGCACGCTCGACGGGGTGGCTCTGCAGACCGGCTTCTTCGGCCGGTTGAACCTGGCTGAATTTCTAGGTCTTTCCGGGGTTTTGCTGGTCGGATACGCGCTGGTGCGTGACGGCTCGGTGTCGATCGGTACCGCCTCGGCCGCCGCGTTCTACTTCCACAGCCTGTTCACCCCGATCAACACCGCACTCTTCCTGCTCGACGAGGCCCAGTCGGCGGCCGCCAGCCTGGCCCGGCTGGTCGGCGTGGTCGATCTGCCCGAGGCCCCGCGGACCGGGACCGCAGCGATCGAGTCCGCACAGGCGTCCATCGGTGTTGAAAAGGTGCGCCATGCCTACACCGCCGGGCACGACGTGCTGACCGACGTGGACCTGGAGTTCGGGGCGCAGCAGCGGATCGCCGTGGTGGGGGCCAGCGGCGCCGGAAAGACCACGCTGGTCAAGCTGATCGCGGGATTTCATCCGCCCGCGGCGGGGACGATCCGTCTGGGCAGGCGCGACGTCCGGGAGCTGGGGCAGGACGGGGTGCGTCGCACGGTCGCGCTGGTCACCCAGGAAGTGCACGTGTTCGCCGGGCCGCTGATCGACGATCTGCGGTTGGCCCGGCCCGCGGCCTCGGCCGCCGAGCTGGAAGCGGCGCTGACCAAGGTGCACGCGCTGGAGTGGGTGCGGCTGCTGCCCGAAGGCCTGGAGACGGTGGTCGGGGACGGCGGTCATGCGCTCACCGCCGCCCAGGCTCAGCAGCTGGCCCTGGCCCGGCTGGTGCTGGCCGACCCTCCGGTGGCGATCC
Organism: Kineosporia babensis; assembly: GCF_021129305.1. GTDB lineage: Bacteria > Actinomycetota > Actinomycetes > Actinomycetales > Kineosporiaceae > Kineosporia > Kineosporia babensis. Next base: position 326,438 of record NZ_JAJOMB010000002.1, read on the forward strand.
TCGACGAGGCCACCGCCGAGGCCGGTAGTGCCGGGGCCCGGCTGCTGGAACGTTCAGCGATGCAGGCCCTGGACGGGCGCACCGCGGTGGTGGTGGCGCACCGGCTCACGCAGGCGGCCACGGCCGACCGGATCGTGGTGATGGAGTCCGGCCGGGTCGCCGAGCAGGGCACCCACGACGAGTTGCTGGCGGCCGGCGGGGTCTACGCGCAGTTGTGGAAGGCCTGGTCAAAGGATTCCTGAGCGCAGCGCGTAGGCCACGGCCTGGGTGCGGTTGCGCAGGTTCCAGCGGGTCAGCAGACCGGAGATGATGTTCTTGACCGTGCGCTCGGAGTAGGTGATGCGCTCGGCGATCTCGCTGGTGCCCAGGCCGTCGGCCATCAGGGCGAGCACCTGCACCTCGCGGGCCTCCAGGCCCGAGGCGGTGATCCCGCGCGGGGCCAGCACCGAACGCTGTAGGTCGGCCAGTTCCTGCAGCAGGCGGCTCTGCATCACCGTGGGTAGATCGCTTTCCCCGGAGGAGACCGACAGAAGCAGCGTGGCCAGCCGCGCCGCGTTGGTCTGCTTACGCCACAGCACCCCGCGTAGCCCGGCCTCCACGCCGGCCAGCAGGTCGGCGTCCCCGACGTGATCGAGCACCGCGGCCACCGGGATCGAGCGACCCTCGGTGATGGTCCGGATCCGCCGCAGCACCACCCCGGTGAGGGCAGGGGCGACCACGACCAGCACATCGGCGTGGGCCAGGCGGTTCAGCGGCTGGTTACGGAACCCGGGCTGGTTCTCCAGGAGATTGCCGACGGCCGCCTCGTCCAGGCGGTCGGTGGCCAGCACCGCGAAGCGCAGGGGCTGCAGGGTCTTCTGGGTAGGGGACGGGCCCGGGGCGAAGGTCACTCTCGGCGGGGTCACCATCTGATCACGGCTGGTGCACCGGGAACGGTTCACCGGATCGTTCAGCCCCGGTTGTTCACCTTGGTCGGGTTGATGTTGACGCTTTCGTAGGGTTCCGGCTTGTTCGCATAATCGGGCGCATGACGAAGGCCGCCAGCATGTTCGCGACGATCGGGGTGGCCGGGCCGCCCGCCGTACCCCCGGTCCGGCGCCTAGGTACAGCCGTGGTGATCGGCGCCAGCATGGCCGGGTTGTTGACTGCGCGAGTGCTGGCCGACCACGCCGAGACGGTGCTGGTCGTCGATCGGGACGACCTGTCGGGGCCGCGCAAAGGGGTACCGCAGAGCGGTCAGGCGCACGTTCTGCTGGCCGCCGGGGCCGAGCATCTGGAGCGCTGGTTCCCGGGGTTCGTCGAACGGGCGGTGGCGGCCGGAGCCTGCCGGGTCACCACCGCCCGGGTGCAGATCTGGGACGACCGGGTGCCCCGGGCGAACGGCTCGGAGGTGCTGCGGCTGGCCATGACCAGGCCGTTCCTGGAGGAACTGGTCCGGCGGGAACTGCAGGCGGTGCCGAACGTCAAGATCAGCAACGGACGGGTGAGCGGGCTGACGTTCGAGGGCGCGGTGGTGAGCGGGGTGCAGATCGAAGACGTTTGCGAGCCGGCCGATTTCGTGGTGGACGCCAGTGGCCGGTCCAGCAAGGTGGGCGACTGGCTGGAGGCGGCCGGATTCTCGAAGCCGCCGATGGTCCGGGTCGCCTCCGGCGTCAACTACTCCACCGCCCTCTTCCGGCGTGAGCCGGGTGAGGTGCCGATCGGGCTGGGGATGGCGGTGACCGGGACGACGCGCGGCGGTGCTTCCGGCGGGGCGATCTTCATGACGGTGGAGGGCGACCGCTGGATGGTGGTGCAGGGCGGTTACGGCGCCTTCCGGCCCGGGGCGACCAACCAGGACATGGTCGAGCGCTGCCTCAAGGAGTACCCGGCGCCGTTCGGCCGGGTGGCCGAGAACGAGATGCTCGGCGACGTGGTCACCTACCGGTTCCCGGACAACCGGCGGCGGGACTACTGGGCCTGCGAACGGTTGCCGGCCCGGCTGGCGGTGGTGGGCGACGCAGCGGCCTCGTTCAACCCGATCTACGGCCAGGGCATCAGCTCGGCCGCGCTGCAGGCGGCGGCGTTGTCGATCTACCTGAGTGCGGACCCGGACCTGGATGTACCAGCACGGGAGTTCTTCCGGATGCAGAAGGTGGTCGTGGACGCGGCCTGGGCGATCGCCACCTCCGGGGATGCCGCGGGTGACGCCGGTGCGGCCTCGTCGTTGGCCGATCGGGTCCGGGGCTGGCTGGTGGGAAGGGTAGTGGCCAACCGGCATGCGTGACCACGAGGTCAACCGGGTGTTCGTGGAGGTCTCGCAGATGCTGCGCCATCCCTCCGTGCTGGCCCGGCCGGGGGTGATCGGGCGCTCACTGCTCACCGCGATCGCCGGTGGTCGGCGGCCGGACCCGGTTTCGCCGCTGCGTTAGAGGTGTACGGCCTGCTCGGCCAGTAGACCGATGCTGATCGCGGTCATCGCGACGCCGGAGCAGCGGGCCACGATCTTCGCCGCCGCGGGCCGGGCCCGCAGCAGGGCCCGGGAGCTGGTGCCCACGCCGGTGTAGACGATGGCGCACATCAGCATGTGCAGGCCGCCGAGCGCGATCAGCTGGATGGTGAGGGGCCAGGCCGCCGACGGGTCGGTGAACTGGGGCAGCAGAGCCAGGAACAGCAGCAGGGCCTTGGGATTCAGGCCGCTGATCATGGTGCCGCGGGCCACCTGGCTCAGGGTCGACGTGTTCTCGGTGCTGTTGTGGGCCTGGGGGACCGGCGGATTGAGGATCGTGGTGATACCCAGGTAGGCGAGGTAGCCCGCACCGGCCAGGGTCAGCACGGTCAGGGCGCCGGGCGTGCTCGTGATCACGGCAGCTGCCCCGGCCGCGACGACCACGGTGATCAGCAGGTACCCGGCCAGCAGACCGGAGACGGCCGGCAGCACCGAGCGGTAGCGCAGCCCGGCGGTGATCGCGTAGGCCCAGTCGGCTCCCGGCGTCAGGACCAGGAGGACGGAAACCGCCCAGAACGCCGCAATCATCCCCAAGGCCATTGGTTCGGCCCGCCTTTCGTGAATCCGGGGCACCGGTGTGCCGCCGAACCAGAAAGTTACGGACGATTCACCGGGAAGTGCTGCCCGGATCCGGTACTGCAGGGGCTCGTGATGAGAAAGAATCGGCCGGTGGACGCCCTCGATCGCGAGATTCTTGCGCAGGTGCAGGCCGACGGCCGCCTGACGCTCACCGAGCTGGCCGGGCGGGTGGGCCTGAGTGTGTCCCCGGCCCACCGCCGGCTGCGGGCGCTGGAGCGCGACGGGGTGATCACCGGTTACCGGGCCCAGCTCGACCCGGCCGGGGTCGGGCTCGGCTTCGAGGCCCTGGTGTTCGTCACCCTCACCGAGAGCGGGGCGGGGATCGTCGCGGCCTTCGAGCAGGCCGTGGTCGAGATCCCGCACGTGGTCCAGGCCCAGCGGCTCTTCGGCACGCCCGACTTCCTGCTGCGGGTGGTCGCCAGTGACCTCACCGGATTTCAGCAGTTGTACGACAGCAAGCTGGCCACCTTGCCGGGCGTGCAGAAGCTGACTTCGACGCTGGTGATGAAGAGCGTGGTCGAAGGCCGCGGCCTACCGCTCTGAGGAGCTCAGCAGGCCTGGTAGTGGTACGCCGACTTGCCGGCCGGGACCACGTCGCGGTCGCGCAGGATCACCGAGATGTCCTGGCCCTGGCTCTTGCAGGCGGTGGCGTAGGCGGACCTGCCGTTGTCGGTGTACTCGATCTCGTAGACCTGGTCGCCGTAGATGTCGGTGTAGGCGTCGCACTCCTTCCAGACCTGGCACTCCTCCGCGATGGCGAAGTCGAAACCGGCCGTCCGGGCGTCGTTCTGGTCCAGCTCGGCGGTGTTCTTCTGGGCGATGGCCAGGCCCGCCTCGTGCGCCCGCTGGGCCAGCAACGCCGAGAACGCGACGTTGTCGTCCTTGGTGAGCAGCTCGTCCGAACGCGTGTAGGTGTCCAGGTTGTCCGGCTCGACGGCGTCGAAACCGGCTGCGGCGCAACCGTCGATCCACTCGCCGACGATCCCGGCCAGGGCCTCGCGCTTGGCCTCGGTGGAGGTGTCGAGGATGTACTCGTCCCACTCCGAGTCGCGCACGTACTCGCCGTCGGCGTTCTTCAGCAGCAGGTCGTCCTGCTCGCCGGTCCAGTACTCGGCGTCGCCGGGCTGGGTCTGGAAAGCGTTGACGTAGCAGATGTTGTACTTGCCGGCGGCGGGCTCGGCCTCACGGTCGCGGTCGACGATCTCGACGCCCGTCGCGGGCTCGTAGGCCCCGCCGATCTGGTAGTCGAACTGGCCGTTGGCCGGGGGCAGCGTGACGTCGGCCGAGTTCTGGTTCTCGTCGGCCGGGGTGGTGCTCGGGCTCGGCGCGGGCGTGCTGGTGGCCGGACGCTCGCGGCCGCCCCGGTCGTGCCACGGATTTGCGGCGCCGGCAACGGTGTACGAGCCCACACCGAGCAGCAGGACCAGGCCCGCTGCGGAGGCCATGACGATACGACGGCGGTTGCTGCGCTTGCTGCTCATGTTCTTCCTGCCCCGGAACGCCCCGCCTCGGGCTGACCCCTGGCGACCGGTGCCGGATCGACCGCACGGATGCGGGTTCGCCGGCTGAGCGGTTCCGTTCGGGCCCGAACCTAGGCGGGCCAGTGAAAGTGGGACCTTAAATGCGGTTTAGGTCTGGGCCCGGCCGCCGGCTTCGAGATCTGCCGGTACGACAGATCTGAGCTGGGACGTTGCTCCTGAGGGCAGCACCTTTAGGCACGATTGAGGCGATCCGGAGCACAGGAGGCTTATCGACCGAAGTGGCCGGGTAGCGTGATTCGGGATGCGTGAGCGACAACTGCGACGGCGGTGCCGGGCGCTGCTGCGTGAGCTGGACGTGCCTGCGCCGTTCGGTCCTCGTGAGCTGTGCCGCCGGCTCGCGCAGCACCGGGGCCGGCCGATCCGGCTGGTGCCCTTCGCGATCGAGCAGCCCGGCCCGTTCGGGATCTGGTTCGCCACCGACGCGGCGGACGTGATCGTCTACCAGTCGCAGACCACCCCGGCCCATCAGGAGCACATCATCCTGCACGAGGTCGGGCACATCATCGCTGGTCACGATGGTGAGCCCCGTCTCCGCACCGCCTACGACAGCCGGCCGGAGTGGGAGGCCGAGCTGATCGCGACCATCCTGCACGAGTGGGCCGGGCGGGGCGACGGTCTGGGCGAGGCCGCTGCGCAGGCCGCCGATCCGAACCGGCAGGCCGCGCTCGAGCGGATCGGGCACGCGCTGTCCGGCGGCGGGGGCTGGTCGTGAGGGTCGCGCTCACCGTGGCACTGGAGATCGGCCTGTGGTGGGCCGCGATCGTGAAGCTGCAGCACCTGCGCCGCTCGCCCGGTGATCGGCCGCTGCGCGCGGTCACCGGGTTGTGCTTCTGCCTGGCGCTGGGCCCGCTGGCCGCGATGCCCGGGCTGAACGAGGTGATCGAGGAAGCAGTCCCGGGCCTGTCCCGGCTGCTGCTGAACCTGTTCACGGTGACCGCGACCTACTGCCTGATGGCCTTCTACGGCTACTCGGTGGGTGGGGAGCACACCTCCGGGCAGTTGCGCCGCTGGCTGGCCGGGCTGATCGGGGCGCAGACGGTGATGGCGCTCGCCTGGGTGCTGGCCCCGCCGCCGATCCGGATCGCCCCGGCCGCGCTGGAGAGCCTGGACGACCGGCACAGCGTGATCTTCACGGTGACGGCGCTCGGCTACATGGGATTCGGCCTGAGCCACGCCTTTCGCTGGTCGGTGCGGTACGCCCGGGCCGCCCACCGGGTCCGGCTGCGCACCAGCCTGCGGATCGTCTCGGTGGCGCTGGCCTGCCTGCTCACCGCCTGCCTGAGCAAGGTTGGGGTGGCCCTGACCCTGGGCCTGGCCGGGGACCTGCGGCCGGACGAGGAGGTGATCGCCGCGGTCAGCCTGGTCTACCCGGTCCTGGTGCTGCTCGGAACCGCGCTGATCGTCACGGGTTTCTGCTACCCGGCGGTGGCCTCGTGGCCGGCCCGGGTACGGCAGGCGCGGGAACGGCGTGGCCTGTACCGCCGGCTCGGCCCGCTCTGGTTCCGGATGCGGGCCGCCTTCCCTCATCTGGTGCTGCCCGGCGGCTGGCTGCCCTGGACGGACCGGGCCTACTTCCGCCGGGTGATCGAGATCCGCGACACGATCGTGCAGCTCGGGCCCTACTACGATCCCGAACTGGCCGCCCGCGTGAGAAGTGCGGAGTTCGGGGACAGTTCGGCGACTGCTGAGGACACCCGGGAGATCCGGGTGCGGGCCGTGCTGACCGTCGACGCACTGCGCCGCAAGCAGGCCGGGCAGCCGGTCGAATCGCCTTACGTCATGCCCGCTCTCGGCGGTGACGACCTGGACTCCGACGCCCGCTGGCTGGCCGGGCTGGCGGCAGCGGTCGAGGATGCCGAGGCTCAGTCGGCCGCCGAGCCGGTCTCGTCCAGCACGTCGAGCATCCGCAGTACCTGACGGCGCAGCTGGGGGCTCATCTCCCCGGCCCGCATGGCGATCGCCCGGACCTGGTGATCGGCCAGTTTCTGGCGCCACTCGATCTCCTGCGCATCCTCCCCGAGCAGGTAGGCCGCGGTGATCGGGGCGTCGTGGGCGGCGCGGTGCCGGTCGAAGAACGCGGCGATCGCCCGGACCACCGCGATGGTCGGGTTGGTGTTGCTGCCCGAGCGCAGGGTGGCCAGGTAGACCCGGGACAGAGTGGTGTCGTGGCCTGGGTCCTCGCTGATCGCGCGGGCCACGTACGGGGTGGAGAACTCGCGCCAGGTACCGCTCTCGTCGCGCTGGCCGATCGTGGCGAACAGTTCGTTCAGCCGGTCGGCGAACGCCGGTCGGGAATCGGACACCCTTTCGCCCCCAGTCAGGCCAGCCGGTACTTCCACGCTGGAACCGTTAAGCAGAATGTACGGCTCACGGTTCATCCGCGCGAGTCAGTACAGTATATTTACCGGTGGGCGTCTGGCGGAGCAGGGCGGTCGTTCGCGGTTTCGGTGGGGGTTACCGCGGAGGCCGGAGGGAACCCGGTCCGCTCCGGCGCCCGTGGGGGGCACCCGTGGCCGTCGGTCTGCGCACCTGATCCGGAGGGGGATCGGGACTCCGGACCGGCGGCCATCGGTGTTTACCGACCTCGGGCCGTTTCCATGACGCCGCCAGTAGTGCAAAGGTGGGCATCGTGGAAACCCGGGAGCTGAGTTCCGAACGGCATACGGACAGTGAACTCGATCTGGGTGAGTCCGGCTCGCCCGAGCAGGGTTCCACGCCGCCGCGCCTGCCGTTCGGTCTGTCGGTCCGCGGGCTCCAGGGCACCGCCGCCGTGCTGGGTTTCGTCACCATCGTCTCGGCCGCGGTGATCGGCGGTGCACTCGCGGTGGATTCGGTGGCCCGCTGGGACGGTGACCGGCCCGACGGCAGCGCCCTGCTGAACGACAGCGAGCGCAAGGAGGCTCAGCTGGACGCGCTTCCGCCGAGCCCGGAGGACGATGCCCCGGCGGTCGAGGACGAGAAGGCCGGCCAGGGCGACGGTGAGGCTCCCAAACCCAAGAGCGGCAAGGAGTCCGGCGACCAGGCATCGGGATCGGGCGAGGGCCGGAACGACTCCGGCGGCAAGCAGGTCGACCAGGTGAAGTCGGAGAAGAAGGCGCCGAAGGCCAAGGCGCCGGCCCCGCTCGCCTCGATGGGCATCATCCGTAATCTGGCCACCGGGCAGTGCATCGACCTGCCCGCCGCGGACGTGCCGGCCGTGGGCACCGCGGTCAACCAGTACAACTGCATCCCGGGCCCGAACGACAACCAGGACTTCGAGCTGGTCGAGCAGTTCGGCGAGCTGATGCTGCGCAACCTGAAGACGAACTACTGCCTCGACCTGCCCGGCACCGGCAGCGTGAAGCCGGGGGCGGTGGTGATCGTCAGCCCGTGCCAGTCCGGTGACACCGAGAACCAGATGTTCCGGGCCGAGCCGCAGACCGACGGCTACTACCTGCGGCACGTGAAGAGCGGCCTGTGCCTGGACGTCGACGGCGCCGGCGACGACGAGCGCAACCGGCCCGGTCAGCTGCTCACCGTGTACACCTGCTCGCCGGACGACGACCACATCTGGACCGTCGGCTAGGGAGCGTCTCACCTACGGGCGCCGGGTGCGACCAAAGTCTGACCAAGGCAACCATTCCGGAGACGGACGCGGTGGACCGGCCTGGAGGGCCAGTCTTGACCACGTCAGCAAACGTCGCTCGGAAGGAACGAAACATCATGCGTACCAAGCGAATCGCCGTCTCCGGTATGGTCGCCGCCCTGGGTGTCAGCGGTCTGCTCCTGGCTTCGGTGGTCTCGGCCCAGGGAGCCTCCGCGCAGCCCCGGGCCACTGCCACCTGCGAGGGGCTCGAGGCCACGATCCTCGGCACCGCGGGCGATGACCACCTGGTCGGTACCGAGGGCGACGACGTGATCGTGGCGCTCGGCGGCGACGACCTGATCGACGGCAAGGGCGGCGACGACATCATCTGCGCCGGCCCGGGTAACGACATGGTGGACGGCGGCAAGGGCAGCGACAGCATCGACGGTGGTGCGGGTGACGACGTGCTGATCGGTGGCGCCGGCATCGACTTCATCCTCGGTGGCAGCGGCGAGGACCTGATCACCGCGGACGCCGGCCACGACTTCGTCTCCGGCGGCAACGGCGACGACACCATCATCGGCGGCAAGGGCGACGACGTGCTGGACGGCGGCAAGGGCGACGACCAGATCGCCGGTGAGGCCGGGGACGACCTGATCACGGGCGGTGCGGGCAAGGACGAGATCCAGGGCGGCAAGGGCGATGACAGCATCCTCGGCGGCCCGGGGGCGGACAAGCTCTACGGCAACGCCGGCAACGACCTGATCGCCGGTGAGGGCGGCAAGGACAAGATCTTCGGTGGCTCCGGCAAGAACAAGATCTACCAGGGCAACGCCCCTGAGTGATCCCGCTTCGGCGGATGGGGTCTGGCCGGCCGCATCCGCCGTCGCTGTTTTGACGTTCCCTTTGTCCGGTTTCCCCTAAAGTCGGCCTGTGAAGATCAGTCGAGGCACCTTCAAGAAGCGTTACGTGGCGCTGGCCGCCGTGACCACCGCCGCGATCGCCGTGCCGGTGGTGCCGAACCTGGCCTCCGCGCTGCCCGGCGCCACCCCGACCAAGGCCCAGCTGGTGGTCCCGGCCGGCCAGAAGGTGGCCGGTAAGGCGAAGATCAGCTGGCCCAGCACCGGCCGCGCGCGGATCGAGGTGGCCGGCCTGGGCACGGTCGGCACGCTCGGCAGCACCACCGAGTCGGTGCCGATCGCCAGCATCACCAAAGTCATGGCGGCGTACACCGTCCTGGAGAGCCACCCGCTGAAGGCCGGCGCCAAGGGCCCGAAGATCAAGATCACCAAGGCCGACGTCAACAGCTACAACCGGCTGAAGAAGGAGGGCGCCTCGGTGGTCAAGGTGAAGAAGGGCGACAAGCTGACCCAGCGGCAGGCGCTGCAGGGTCTGCTGATCTCCTCCGGCGGCAACCTGGGCGAGACCCTGGCCCGCTGGGACGCGGGCTCGACCGGCAAGTTCGTCAACAAGATGAACGCGAACGCCCGCGAGCTGGGGCTCACCTCGACCAGTTTCAAGGACGTGCACGGGGTCGACTCCGGTTCGCGCAGCAGCACCGAGGACCTGCTCGACCTGGCCCAGGCGGCGATGAAACAGCCCGCCTTCCGCGAGGTGGTGCGCCTGAGCAGCGCGAAGATCCCGCAGAACAACCTGAAGTCGACCAACAAGCTGCTGGGCAGCAACGGCGTGATCGGGATCAAGACCGGCACCACCTACGCGGCCGGCGGCTGCCTGCTGTTCGCCGCCACCGACAAGGTCGGCGGCAAGACCCGGACGATCTACGGCGTGATGCTCGGCGCCCGCGGCGACGCGTACTCGGCCAACGCGCAGAAGTTCAGCAAGAACATGGTGATCTCGACCCGCAAGGAGCTGCGTGAGGTCACCCTGCTGAAGCCGGGCAAGGCCCTGGTGTCGGTGAAGAAGGACGACGGGCGCACCTACCGCTACGGCGTGAAGAAGACGGTGAAGTCGGCCGGCTGGTCGGGGATGCCGTTCAAGATCGGCCTGCCGGGTGCTCTGGCGGCCGGCCAGACCCCGAAGAAGCTCAACGTCAAGGTCGGCAGCAGTACGATGAAGGTGGACCTGGTCCGGGTGAACTGAAAAGCCGAACGGCCGCTCCCTTTCCGGGGAGCGGCCGTTCTGGTTTTGGGCGGATCAGGCGTTGACCGGAGACTTCCGGGACGTCTGCTGCGGCACCGCCGCCTTACGCTGCCGGCGGCGCTCCCGCCGGCCCTCGACCATGGTGTACAGGACCGGGATCAGCACCAGGGTCAGGGCGGTCGAGCTGACCAGGCCGCCGATCACCACCACGGCCAGCGGCTGCGAGATGAACCCGCCGTGCCCGGTGATCCCCAGCGCCATCGGCACCAGAGCGAAGATCGTGGCCAGCGCGGTCATCAGAATCGGCCGCAGCCGCCGCATCCCGCCCTCGGTCACCGCCTCGAGCACCCCCAGGCCGCGCTCGCGGTACTGGTTGATCAGGTCGACCAGGACGATCGCGTTGGTCACCACGATGCCGATCAGCATCAGGATGCCGATCATCGCGGCGATGCCCAGCGGGGTGTCGGTGACCAGCAGCAGGGCGAACGCCCCGATGAACGCGAACGGGATGGAGACCAGCAGGACCAGCGTCTGCCGGATGCTGCGGAAGACCGCCACGATGAGCAGGAAGACCAGGGCGACGGCCATCACCATGGCCAGGCCGAGGGCCGCGAAACTCTCACTCTGGTCGGCACTCACACCACCGATGCTGTGCTCGGCCCCGGCCGGCAGGTCCAGGCCGTCGAGGGCCTTGGTGACCGCCGCGGTGGCCGCCCCGGTGTCGTCGCCCACCGGGGTCACGGTGACCGTCGCGGTGCGCTCGCCGTCCACCCGGCTCTGCTCGGTGGGCGCCTCGACCTCTTCGACCTTCGCCACGTCGCCCAGCGGGATCGTCCCGGTGGCCGTAGGCACCGGCAGAGCCCGGATGTCAGCAATGGACGCGGGTGCCTGGGGAGTCGTCTTCAGGACGACTTCCTGCTCGGTCCCGCCGAGACTGATCTGGGTGACCGTGGTTCCGGCGATCGCGGTGCGCAGGGTCTCGCTGATCACCGTGTCGGTGAGCCCGGCCTGGGCGGCGGCCCGGCCGATCCCGGTGATGGCGAACTGCGGCGAGTTCTCGCTCAGGTCACTGCGCACGTCGCCGGCCTCGGAAAGCCCGGAAAGAGCGTCCTGCACCTGCTGAGTGGCCTCGCCGAGAACCGCGTCGTCGGTGGCGGTGACCACCACCTCGATGTCCGAGCTGAGCCCGGCCGCGGCCTGGATCGCGAACTTGCCGGCCTCGGGCATCGCGTCGAACTGCTTGCGCAACTCGTCCCGCAGCGCCTGGGTGTCCGCGTCCTCCTTGAGGGTGAGCGTGTAGGCGGCGTGATTGGCCGAGGACCCGGTGGCGAACAGGCCGCCCGAGGAGCCGATGCTGACCTGGTAGCTCTCGATCCCGTCCAGACCCTCGACGACCTCCTCGACCTTCTGCACGGCCGCGTCGGTGGTGGCCAGGTTGGTCCCGGCCGGCAGGTCCTGGGTGATCGACAGGCTCTCCTCGCCGGAGTCGCCCAGGAAGCTGGTCTTCAGCCCACCGGCCATCGCCAGGCTGGCGAACAGCAGCACCACGGCCCCGGCCAGCACCCGCTTGCGCCGGTTCACCGCCCAGGTGATCACCGCCAGGTAGGTGCGCGGCAGCAGGCCCTCGCGCTCCTCGGCCTCGACCCGCTCGCGGTACTCCTGCGCCGAGACCCCCACCGCGTCCTTCGGGGTCTTCAGGAACCAGTAGGCCAGCACCGGGATGATGGTGAGCGAGACCAGCAGCGAGGCCAGCATGGCCACCGTGATGGTGATCGCGAACGGTGCGAACAGCTCCCCGACCAGCCCGCCGACGAAGGCGATCGGCAGGAAGACCGCCACCGTGGTCAGGGTGGAGGAGGTGACCGCGGAGGAGACCTCGCGGACCGCGGTGAAGATCGCGCTCTGGCGGTCCTCGCCGTAGCCGAGGTGGCGTTTGATGTTCTCCAGCACCACGATCGAGTCGTCCACGATCCGGCCCACCGCGATGGTCAGGCCGCCCAGGGTGAGCATGTTCAGCGAGTAGTCCTGCAGCCAGATCACGATCAGCGCGACCAGCAGCGACAGCGGGATCGACATGGCGGTGACCAGGGTGGAGCGGGCCGAGCGCAGGAACAGCACGATCACCAGCACGGCCATCACCAGGCCGAGACCGCCCTCCTCGAGCAGCCCGCGCACCGCGTCCCGCACCGGCGGCCCGCTGTCCGAGACCACCACGATGCTCACGCCGTTGCCCAGGGCCTGTTCCAGGCCGGGCAGTTTCTCGGTGACCCCGTCGGAGACCGAGGAGGAACTGCCGTTGTGCGCCATCGTGATCGAGACACCGAGGCTGGGACGACCGTCGGTCCGGGTGATCGAGGTGGCGTCGGTCTCGGCGGAGGCGACCTGGGCGACGTCCTTCAGCTGCACGGCCTGGCCACCGGTGGGCGGGGCGGGGAGCCAGAGGTTCTGGATCGCCTTGAGGTCGGAGACGGCGGCACCGACCTGGACGCTGACGTCCTTGCCCTCGGTGTCGACCGAACCGGCCGCCGAGACCGTGCCCATGGTCTGCAGCGCGGTGGTGACGGCGGTGACCGGCTGGCCGGCGGCGGCGAGCTTCGCGGCGTCCGGGGTGACGGTGACCGTCCGTTCGGTGACCCCCGAGACCGAGACCTCGTTCACCCCGTCCACACCCTGCAGGGCGGGCACGACCTCGGACTGGACCTTCTGAGCCAGGGCCTCCTGCGCCGCCTGGTCGCCGTCGGACAGGACGGCCAGCGTCATCGTCGGCAGGTCGCCGGTCGAGCCGGTGGCCACCTCGGGCTCCACCGTCGAGGGGAGCGAGGCGACCCGGCTCAGCGCCTGGCGCACCGAGTTCGCGACGTCCTCGGTGTCCACCCCGAACTCGAACATCATCGTGGTGGTGGACAGTCCCTGCATCGAGGTGGACTGGTAGGTCTCCAGCCCGTCCAGGTTCGCCACCGCGTCCTCGATCGGGACGGTGACCTGCTCCTCGACCACCGCGGGGGAGGCCCCCGGATAGGGCGCCACCACGGTCACGGCCGGAAAGGCCAGATCGGGCAGCAGTTGCTGCTTCAGGGACCCGGCGGCGTAGACCCCCAGTCCCACCACCAGGACACAGACGAGCGCGACCAGCTTGCGGTTGATCACGCTGAATCTCGAGAGTATCGACACCGGAGACCTCGGTTCGGGAGATGTCTTCTAGGGCGGCCGCGCGACGTCGCTGCGGCCTGCTTCAGTCTCGAAGAGACGAAGGGCCCTTCACATCAGCCCGAGGGCGATACCGGGCTGCTACTCCAGTAGCAGAGTCTCGACCCCTGGCTACCGCAGGAGTAGACCTCAGACCGGGCGTTCACCCGGCCGGGCCAGGCCGTGCTGGTAGGCGAGAACTACCAATTGCGCCCGGTCTCGCACCCCGAGCTTGGTCATCGCCCGGTGCGCGTGGGTTTTCGCGGTCAGGGTGGAAACGCCCAACCGAGTCCCGATCTCCTCGTTCGAGAAGCCGTAGGCGGCCAGCACGGTCACCTCGCGCTCGCGGGCGGTCAGCAGACCGGCCTGGGGCAGTTCGGGCAGCGGGGTCTCGGACCGGGTGAGCAAGTGACTCACCAGGCCGCGAGTTGCCTTGGGGGACAGCAGGGACTCGCCGGCCGCGACGGTCCGGATCCCGTTGAGGACGTCGTCCGGGCCGACGTTCTTGCCCAGGAAACCGCTGGCCCCGGCGCGCAGCGCGTGCAGCACGTTCTCGTCGTTCTCGAAGGTGGTGAGCACGAGAACCCTTACCCCGGCCAGATCCTCGTCGGCGGCGATCTGCCGGGTGGCCTCGATCCCGTCGGTACCGGGCATTCTCAGGTCCATCAGGACCACGTCGGCGCGCTCGGAACGGGCCAGGGCCACCGCCTCGGCCCCGTTCCTCGCCTCGCCGACCACCTCGATGTCGTCCTCCGACTCCAGGATCAGCCGGTATCCGGCCCGGATCAGGGCCTGGTCGTCGGCCAGCAGCACCCGGATGCTCACGCCGGCTCCGGCGCGGTGCGGGTGATCGGGGGAGTGGGCATACTGACCTGGACCACGAAACGTCCTTCGCCGGTGAGTTCGGTGTGCAGGGTGCCGGCGGCCGCCGCGACCCGTTCGCTCATCCCGAGCAGACCGTAGCCGGAACCCGCACCGGGGGTGTGAGCGGCCCGCAGATTGCTCACCCGGATCTCGATCGTGCTGTTCCGGTAACGAATTTCCAGGTCGGTGCGGCCGGTGCCGTACTTGTGCGCGTTGGTGAGCGCCTCCTGGATGATCCGGTAGGCGGCCAGATCGGTCACCGAGGGCAGTTTGCGCGGGTCCCCGCTGATCGCGGTGGCGACCTCGTGGTCCACCCCGGCCATCGACTGCAGCAGGTCGGGCAGGCGTTCCAGGCCGGGGGCGGGCTCGGTGGAGGCCGGATCGCCGGGCTGGCGCAGCACCCCGACGATCGAGCCGAGTTCGGTCAGCACGGTGTCGCAGGCCTCACGGATGTGCAGCACGGCCGGGGCGATCGCCTCCGGCCGCCGGGTGAGCAGGTGGCTGACCGCCCCGGCCTGCACGTTGATCACGGCGATGTGGTGCGCCACCACGTCGTGCAGCTCTCGGGCGATCCGCAGCCGTTCCTGGATCACCCGGCGCTGGGCCTCTTCCTCGCGGGTCTGCTCGGCTCGCTGGGCCCGGTCCTGGATCGCGGCGATGAAGGCCCGGCGGTTGCGCGCGGCCTCGCCGACCGCCGTGCCCACGGTGACCCACAACAGCGTGCCGATGCCCTCGGCGGGTACCGGCCAGCCGTCCGAGACATAGATCTCGGCCACCCACATCGCAGCGACCGCACCCGCTGCGACAGGTACCGCGTTCTTCCGCGCCACCTTCAGGCCGAGCGAGTAAGTGATGAACCCGAGGGCCATCTGCGGGCCCGGGTCGTGGCCGTCGGTGACCACCGAGAAGAGCGCGCAGACGGCGGCCGTGCCCAGGGTGACCAGGCGCGGGTCGAAACTGCGCAGGGAGACCGCGACCAGCACGATCGCGGCGCTGATCGAGACGGTGAGCGGGGTGGCCGGATGGTTCAGGCCGGGTGGTTCGGTGTCACGGGTGGTCCACCAGCTCAGCAGCAACAGCCCGGCGACCGCGAAACCCCAGACCAGGTCGGCGTAATGGGGATGCTCGCGGATACCGCGCCGGATCCGGGAGACGGCGGTGTCGGGCACGGCGTCAGGCTACGCTCCGCCCGGTGGCGGTTTCGTCCCCCGCGCGGCGTAGCCGCAGGTCCTCCCCGCTGCTACTGGAGTAGTAGGGGCTCCTGGCCGAGCAGGTTCCCGAGTTCGCAACGGGCCCGCTCCAGCCGTTCGATGTTCTCGGTGAGCTCGGCGTGCAGCGTGCTCAGGGCCTCGCGGGGCACCTGCTCGGCGGTGCCCATCTCGGCGATCCGGTGCAGCGAGAACCCCAGGTCGGTGAGCTGTTTGATGCGCAGGATGCGGGCCCGGTGGGCGCTGTCGTACTGCTTGTAGCCGTTCGTCCGGCGCTGCGGCTCGGGCAGCAGGCCCACCTCGTGGTAGTGCCGGACGGTGCGCAGCGTGACTCCGGTCAGCTCGGCGATCTCGCGGGTGCTCCAGGACGGGTTGGTCATGACGCTCGTTGTTCCCTCCGGCTCGGCGGCTGCCCTTCTACTGTCGGGCGGGCCGGGCCCTGGGGGCAGTGACGTGACGTCATCCCTGGACCCGGACGAATGTCATGTCCCACCGATGAGCTTTGCCCGATTCCGGTCCGTTCTCTTACGGTGACGCATAGCGCCGGTCAAATCTTCGTCAAGCAGGCTGAACCGGCCAAGCCAGCGGTTACGCTTCCTGAACGTAATCAATCGTCGCCTCAGCGCGCTCGCGGGCTGAGGCAGGAGGCCGGTGCCCGTTCATGCCTGATCGTCCCTCGCACCCGTACGGGCTGGACCCGGCCGACGAGCCGGCCCGGCCGACGCGGCGGCTGTCCGAACCGGAACCGGCGTCGGTGGCCGACGAGGAACCCCAGGTGCAGCCGCCGCACGCCCGTGGCTTCGGGGCCGACCAGGCTGCTCGCGCGGCCCGCTCCGAGCGCCGGGCGGCGCCGCGGCCCGGCAGCCGCCGCGCCCTGCGCGAGGAGGAGGACGCACAGCGCCCGCCCCGCGGCCGGCACCTGCAGCTCCCGCAGATCGCGGCCGCCGCGCTGGGCGTGCTGGCGATCCTCGGCGGAGTGGTCGTGGCGCTGGACAAGATCCCCGCAGACGCTCCGGAGAGCAGCGCGGCGATGACCTCCACCACCGCGGTCTCCGAACTGCCCTCGGTCTCGATGGACGCCACCCCGTCGATCGCCGCCGAGGTGGCCGAGACCCAGGCCGCCCGGCGGCCGGTCAGCCTGGGCCAGGCCCCGGCGATCGCCCAGGTCGCGGACCGGGACAAGCTGGCCGAGGCCGCGGCCAAGGCTGCTCAGAAGGCCAAGAAGGCGGAGGAGGCGGCGCAGACCAAGGCCGTCGCCGACACCGGCCGCCCGCGCAGCTTCGGCGCGGCCGAGCACGTGAAGCTCGGCGTGTTCCGCGGCACCTCACCGGCCGAGGTGGACAGCTTCGGCAACTGGCTGGGCCGCGACGTCGACTACGCGCTGGACTTCTCCACCCGCACCAGCTGGGACGAGATCGCCAACCCGCACTACATGCTGGACGCCTGGAAGGGCTCCGGCTACCGGATGGTCTACGCCACCGCGCTGCTGCCCACCCAGGACAAGTCGGCCACCATGGCGGCCGGTGCCCGCGGGGAGTACGACGAGCACTTCCGGACCCTCGCGCAGAACCTGGTGAACGCCGGGCAGGGCGATGCGATCCTGCGGCTGGGCTGGGAGTTCAACCTGAGCGCCTCGCGCTGGCACCCGGACACCAAGGAGAACTTCATCGGGTACTGGCAGCACATCGTCAAGGCGATGCGCTCGGTCCCGGGCACCGAGAACCTGCAGTTCGACTGGAACCCGAACATCGGCGGCGAGAAGTACGACTCGCGCAAGTACTACCCGGGCAACGAGTACGTGGACTACATCAGCGTGGACATCTACGACATCTCCTGGGCGCCGGGCGCCTACCCGTTCCCGGCCGACTGCGACGCCGACTGCAAGCAGCAGCGCCGCGAGGTGGCCTGGGACGACAAGCTGAACGGCACCTTCGGGCTGAACACCTGGGCCGACTTCGCCCGCTCGAAGGGCAAGCCGATGGGTCTGCCGGAATGGGGTCTGTGGGAGCGCCCGGACGGGCACGGCGGCGGTGACAACCCGTACTACATCGAGCAGATGTACAAGTTCATGAACGACCCGAAGAACAACGTGGCCTACCAGGCCTACTTCGAGTTCGACGTGGGCGACAACGGCAACCACGCGCTGTCCACCCACACCACGGCCGGCGGGGCCTTCCGCGACCTGCTGGGCAAGTGAGGCCGTTCAGCCGGACACGGAGCTGAAGGCCGGGGGCTGAGGTCGGCAGAGCTCGGCGGGAACCGTCCCGCCGAGCAGGGGCTGTCTCAGCTCGGCCGGTCCGGGGTCGATCCCGGCGAGCCGGCAGAGCAACTCCAGGCCCTGGAACTGGGCCAGCCAGCGCAGGCCGGGCCGGAAGGCGAGCGGGCTCTGCATGTGGGCCACGGCCGAGCTGGCGCTCAGGTGCTCCAGGCCGAACGACTCCTCGGGTTCCGCCTCGGTCATCCGGACCACGGCCTTGCCGTACCGGTGCATCGTCCATTCGATCGGCTGCAGCAGGCCGGGGTCGCGCGACTCCTGGAACACCGTGCCCCCGGCCGAGATCGCGGCCTCCGGGAACCGGGGCGCCCCGACCAGCAGCAGGGTGTGCTGAGCGAAGGGCACGGCGGCCACCGGGATCCGGGCCGGGTCCTTGGTCAGGAGCTGCTGCCAGGTGCTGCGCTGCGGGTTCGGGACGCCGGCCTGACTCAGCACCTCGATCGGCGGGCGGTCCAGCACCACGGCCACCGAGTAGCCCTGCCCACCGGTCAGCGAGTCGAAGCAGATCTGCAGATCCTGTTGCCGCGGGCCGGATTCCGGCCGCAGACGGGAAGCCGGCCGACGGTTCGCCGCGTGCGCCAGGTGCGAGGCTCGCGACCAGACCACGGCACCGCACTCGTCCTGCAGTTCCACCGCGCCGGAGCGCACCACCAGCTCCGCCCCCGGCCCGGCGATCTCCTCGAGGACCCGCCCCCCACAACGCAAACGCAGCATTCCGTCGTCGTCCAGGACCAGAGACGTCCCCTGTTCCTGCACGCTCGAGGCCACCACGTCAAACCCCAGCGAACGGATGTAAAGGTGCACCCCGTGCTCGGTGTGAAACAGCACGGTGCTGCCGTCTTCGCTGGTCAGTGACTGGTGGCGGAGCGATTCACCGGGTTGTAGCCGGGCTCCCCGGCCGGGCCGGGCGATCGGCGCCCGAGTGGGGGACGCGACCGAGCCGGTGGACCAGACCGCGGTGCCCTCAGCGTCCATAAGCACTGCACTGCCGTTGTCGAGCACGCACAGCCGCTCGGCTCCCGAACCCTGAGTACCGCTGTGCCACAACGGAACCCGGTCGTGGTCCCAGATCGTCAGCGCACCGTCCAGCCCGAACGCGAATGTGCTGGTGCCGCAGGGGATGCCGGCCGGGGCAGACCAGATGCTCTCGTCGTGCAGGTTGTCGTACAGCGTGGTGCCGTCCGGAAAGCTGTTCTGCAGGACGAATCGGCCGGACTCGGAAGTGAGGGACTGGCAGAAGAGGTACTCGCCCGGTTCGAGCCCGGAACCGCCGTGGTTGCTGTGCAGTGGCCTCATGAAAGGGGACACGTCGGGCATCGGTGTCCCGGTTCATCTGGCACCGGCCCGCAACGCGCCTAGGCTCGCGGACATGAACACTGCTGAACTGCTTGAGGACGGTTACGAGCGGGTCCGCGAGTCGCTCGCCCAGGTGGCCTCCGGGTTGAGTGCCGAGCAGCTGGCCCACCGGCCGGGTGGCACCGGTAACTCGATCGGCTGGCTGCTCTGGCACCTCACCCGGGTGCAGGACGACCACGTGGCCGACGTGGCCGGAACCGAACAGGTCTACACCGCACAGGGATTCGCCCGGCGCTTCGACCTGCCGTTCGACGACAAGGACCATGGATACGGCCATACCAGCGAGCAGGTCGCGCAGGTGCGGGTGGCGGATCCGCAGCTGCTGGTGGACTACTACGAGGCGGTGCACGCGCACACGCTGCAGTACGTGGCCGGGCTGAAGGACGCGGACCTGGACCGGATCGTCGACGAGGCCTGGGACCCGCCGGTGACCCTGGGTGTGCGGCTGATCAGCGTGATGGACGACGACGCGCAGCACGTGGGGCAGGCCGCCTACATCCGCGGCCTTCTCACCTGAGGCAGTTCAGCCAGTACTCGATCGGATGGTCCCATTCCTGGGCCGCCTTCGGGTCCCAGGCCACCCCGGGAGTATCGGTGCTCAGCGCCCGGAGCCAGTTCCGCGCCCGCTGCAGGGGAGCGACGGCGATCACTGCCTGCAGTTCGGCGCGGAGCTCGCTCAGGGGTGCCAGGTCGGTGAAGACCTCCAGGTAGGCGTCTTCCAGACGTCGCGTGTCGACTTTGTCTTCCTGGGCGAAGGAGAGTGGTAGATCCATGGTGCTGAACGGATGAGCCACGCTGGAGTCGCCGAAGTCGAAGAACCGGGAGACGCCGGCCGCGTCCACCGCCACGTTGTTGTCGTGCAGATCGCCGTGCTGCAGAGAGGGCGGAACCAGCCACTGCCGTCCGGCGTCCCACTTCTCGGCGATGCGGGCGAGCCGGTCTCGCTCGGCCGGCGGCAGCTGCGGTGCGGTGACGAAGTCCTGCAGCAGGTCCAGATGGCGGTGCGGGCGCTCGTCGGGCACACCCTGGGCCAGCAGTTCGTCCACGTAGGGCATGACTGCGCGCTGGAGCTGGGCGAACTGCTGCACCAGGGGGATCCAGACGGCCAGGTCGAACTTTTCGCCCGAATGCAGTTCGCGCAGCACGGTTCCGGCCGAGGCCACGATCAGCCGGTGATGTGGTGGATCGGCAGCGATCAGGTCGGGCACCAGCTGCGGGCAGGCCCGGGTGAGTACCTGCAGGACTGCCGCCTCGTGCCCGGTGTGCACGGTGGAGGCTTTGACGAAGGCCGGGCCGGCCTGCCAGGTCACCGCCCAGGGCCGGACCTTGAGCTCGAGAAGCTCCACCGGGCCGAGCACGCTGCGCGCCCAGGCCCGGGTGTCCGCGATCCGATCGCTGTGCATCAGGTCATGGTGGCAGCCGGACCGGACCCACGCCGGGTGTTCCGATGACTCAGATGATTCCGGAGCGCATCGCGTAGGCCACCGCGTGTGAGCGGTTGCGCAGGTTCAGCCGGGTCATCATCGCGTACAGGATGTTCTTGACCGTGCGCTCGGAGTACTTCATCCGGTCGGCGATCTCGGCCGTGTCCAGCCCTTCGGCGATCAGCCGCAGCACGTCCACCTCACGGGTCTCCAGGCCCGAGGCGGTCAGCCCACGCGGGCCGAGCACCGTCTGCTGCAGGTGTGCCACGTCCTTCAGCAGCCGGCCCTGCACCTCGGGCGGCAACTGGCTGCCGCCGCCGATGATCGTCCGGACGACCTCGGTGAACTGGTCCGGGGTGACCTCCGAGCGCCACATCGCCCCGGCCACCCCGACCTCGGCGGCGGCCAGCCAGTCGCCATCGCCAACGTTGTCAAGAATGAGCAGGAAGGGGGCCTTGCAGACCTCGCGCAGCCCGCGCAGCCGGCGCAGGGCCAGACCGCTCAGGCGCGGGGCCACCACCACGACGACGTCGGACTGCGGCAGTTGCGGGGTGGGCAGCAGTTGCAGGTCCTGGCTGGGCCCGATCAGCCCGGCCACCCCGGCGCGGCTGAAGACGTCGACCGCCTCCACCGCGATCTTGATCCGCCTCGGGTGCCGATCAGTGACCACGGCCGGGCGGCCGGTCCCCGGCCAGGTGCGGGTCTGCGGGCCAACGCTCATTGCTCAAACCGTCGCTTCCACAAGGTCCTCGTCGTCGGATGTCGTCACCGTCCGGAGTGGGCACCGCCGATGACCGCCGGGGCGCCGCAAGCTCGTGGAACAGTAAACGATGTCAATCTATACCGCGATTTTGGCCTGTAAATACATGATCAGAACCTTAAGCCAACGTCAGATCATCATTTCTGATAAGGGGAAAACCCCGGGTTCTGCTCGGATGCGGGATTGAATGCTGCGGGCTGTGAAGATCCGGCAACTCTCTGGTGGGTTCGGCCTGTGGGCAACGGCTTTGCGTGATGGCGGATGTTTGCACGGATTGCGGGTACGGCCCGGGAAGAGTTCACCTGGACGCCCGAAGATCACTTCAGTGTTGTCTGCGGAATCGCGATGATCTGCGCCTTTCCCTGGGCGGCGCCGAGAGTGGTGTAACCGCGGCCCGGGCGTACCGGCACCCGCATCTGGCTGTGGGCCAGCCGGATGCCGAGCAGGTCACCCTCCAGGCTGGTCTGCGGCGCCAGCAGCACTCCCTGTCGACTGCGCTTGGCCTCGCCGAGCCAGCCGCCGGCCGGGCCGGTGAGCACCTCGCCGGAGCCGGCGAAGGCGATGCCCAGGCCCCGGTCGCGGCCCACCGAGGACACTTCCCGCAGGACCGCATCCAGCGGATGGTTGTGCCCGAAGAGATCCACGTCGTCGATCAGCAGCACGGTCTGACCCCCGGGGGCGACCAGTGCCTTCAGTTCCTCCGGGTTGGGACGCAGGCCGTCGATCACATGGACCGACTGGTGGCTGGCCAGCCGGCGCAACGGAGACTCGCGCGGAGTGATCACGATCAGCTTGGTGCCGGTGGCCAGCAACGAGATGCCGAGGGTGGCGAGCACGTTGCTGCGCCCGGAACCGGCCGGGCCGGCCACCGCGAAAGTGTGAGCCCGGCCACTGAAGTCGACCGTGAGCGGGGTGGCGTCCCCACCGACGCCGAGCAGCGCCCGCAGCGGCCGGCGCTCGGCCGCGGGCCAGCGGCCGAACAGGTCGGAGAACGCCGCCTGGGCCGGCAGCGCCGCGATCGGGTGCGGACGGCGCGAGTCGGCCAGGTGCCGGTCCCGCTCGGCCGCGTCCAGCCCGATCGCCTTCAGCGCCAGCGCCTGCCCCTGACCGGAGTAGTCGGCCGCCAGCAGGGCCACCTGCACCTCGACCTGGTCCTGGGTGCGCCAGGCCCGGCCCGGCGGGATCACCGTGGGCAGCCGGTTGGCCGGGACCCCGATCATCGACAGGTCGCTGCGATCGGTCATCCGCAGCATCAGCTTGTTGTCGCTGAGCGAGGCCACCCGGCCGGCGCTGAGCGCCCGCTCCGAGGTCATGATCGCGTGGATCCCGGCGCCCGCACCTTCGCGCAGAATTTCCTGCAGCACCGCGTAGAGCACCCCGCCGTCGTACTCCGAGAGCATCGTGGCCAGCGCGTCCCAGCCGTCCACGAACAGGAACAGGTGGGCCGGGGCGTGCTCGCGGCCCAGCTTGATCCGCAGCTCGGGCAGGTCGGCCACGGTGTGCTGGGCCAGCAGCTGGTGCCGGTGCTCCAGTTCCTCGGACAGCCAGGTGATCAGCCGGGTCATCCGCTCCAGGTCGGCCCGGGGCACCACACCCCCGCAGTGCGGCAGGTCGGTGAGCACGCTCAGCGCGCTCCCGGCCGCGTCGATGCCGTACATCTGCACGTCGGCGCTGGAGTTCGAGCGGGCCAGGCTGCCGGCGATGGTCCGCAGCACCTGGGAACGGCCGGCCCGCGGGGCGCCGATGACGAACAGGTGGCCCTCGGTCGCGGGGTCGAACGCGAGGGTCTGGCGCCGCTGATGGGCGGGCAGGTCGGCCTCGGCGAACGGGGCCACGCTCAGCCCGTCCCGGGTGAACATCGCGGTGCCCTGCTCCTGGTTGCGCCGGTCCAGGTCCTCCAGCAGCAGCAACGGCGGCAGCGCGGGCAGCCAGGGGCTGGGCTGCAGCGGCACCTCGGCCCGCTCGGCGGCGTCCTTGATCGCCTCGACCAGCAGGTCGAGGTCGGTGCGCTCGGCCTCGTCGCCGGGCAGGCTCAGATCCGCGCCGGGTTCCTCACCCTCGCCGAGCTGTACCGGGCGACCCAGCCGGCCCCAGGTCAGCGGCTCGGCCGCCGGTGCCGGCACAACCTTCTCGGCCGGTTCCTCGTCCGCGTCCTCGGCGGCCAGCGGGGCCCCGACGAAGGCGGTCTGGAACGGCATGGTGGAGCGGTGGCCGAGCCGGGCCAGCGCCCGGCCCGGGTTGCGGACCGAGATGTGCGCGGCGTCGTGCGTGTCGATCACGTCCTGGCTCTCGCCGATGTCGGTGACCCGCAGCGCGATCCGCAGGTTGGTGTTGGCCTTGATGTCGGAGGTGACCACGCCGGCCGGGCGCTGGGTGGCCAGGATCAGGTGGATGCCCAGCGAACGGCCCCGCTGCGCGATGCTGACCAGCCCGGGCACGAAGCTCGGGGTCTCCCGGGCCAGCGTGGCGAACTCGTCGATCACCAGCAGCAGCCGGGGCATCGGGATCAGGCCGGGCTGCCGGGCCCGCAGCGCGCGGTACTCCACCAGGTCCTTCACCCCGGCGTCGGCCAGCATCTGCTCGCGCCGGCGCAGCTCGGCCGCCAGCGACTCCAGGGCCCGCAGGGCCAGCGCCTCGTCGAGGTCGGTCACCATGCCCAGGGTGTGCGGCAGATCGACACAGGCGTGGAAGGCGCTGCCGCCCTTGTAGTCCACCAGCACGAAAACCAGCTCGTCGGGCCGGTTCACGGCGGCCAGCGAGGCCACCATCGACTGCAGCAGCTCGGACTTGCCCGAACCGGTGGTGCCCGCGATCAGACCGTGCGGCCCGTCCCGCACCAGGTCGAACGCCACGGTGCCCTCGAAGCCCCGGCCCAGCGGGAACGAGGTGGAGGAGGGCCGCCGGGCCCACATGCCCGCGATCAGCTCGCCGGTGGGCGGTTCGGCCCGCAGCAGTTCCAGCAGGCCGACCTGCTGCGGCAGGCCGGCGATCTCGTCCGGGGTGACGTCGCGCAGGCTGGACAGCGAACGCGCGACGTCCTCGCACCAGTCCAGGCCGACGTCGTCGGGGCGGATCCGGGAGACGTTGGGCAGGTCGCGCTGGCGCAGGGTGAGACCGTCGTGGTCGGCCCGGACCACCGCCGTGCACTCCTCGGGCAGCAGCCGCTCCATCGCGTCCACCCCGATCGTGAAGACCCGCACGGCCGGGCCCTGGACCAGGATGTTCATCACCCCGGGCACGTCCCGCAGCCAGCGCGCGCCGTCCATCACGACCAGGACGTCGGGTTCGGCGAAGAGCACGGTGCCCAGCTGGGAACCGCGGGCCTCCTGCCGGGCCTTGATCAGCTGCACCAGCTCGTTGACCCGGTGGGCGACGGTCTCCGGGTCGTTGCCGACCGTGACCAGAGGGCTGCCGGCCCCCGGGACGAACGGGCGGGCCTGCGGCAGCCAGCGCGCCCAGTTCCAGCGATCGATCGGCTGCCCGGCCGCACCCCCCATGCCGTTGGGTGCCAGCAGCAGGAACAGCCGCAGGTCACGAGGGCTGTGCAGGGTGGCGGCCTGGGTCACCATCCAGCGCACGATCGAACCGGTGGCGCCCGGCTCGCCGGCCACCCCGACCACCCCGCGCTCGATCAGCGAGACGCCGACCGGGGCGTCCGGAACCGTCCAGCGGTAACGCCGGTTCGGCTCCTCGCGAGCCGGGTCGTCGAGTTCCATCAGCGAGGGCTGGTCCACCGTGCCCACCCGCAGCACCAGGAAGTCGGGGTCGGTGCGGCGGCGTTCCCACAGCCGGCTGCTGGGGCCGTTGGCGATCAGGCCGAGCAGCGCCGGGTCGGGCGAGGCCGCGCAGCGGGCGATCCGCTCCTCGTTGATGCTGGCGAAAACGTCCTTCTCGGCCTGCATCCGGCGCCGCCGGTACTCGGCGCTGTCCTCCCGGTACTGCCGGGCCCCGCTGCGCCGGTCGGCCGCCCAGTTGCCCAGCAGCATCAGCGGGGTCATCAGGGTGATCAGCAGGAAGAAGTACGACTTGAAGAAGTAGACGAAGGCCAGCCCCATCACCATCGGGGTGAGCATCATCAGCAGCGGGATCCGGCGCCGCTGCGGCGGTTTGGGCGGGTTCGGCATCTTGACCGGCGGCTGCAGCAGCGGGGGCACCAGCCGGGGCGGACGGTTGAAGTCGCGGCCGATCCGGTCCTCGGAGGGGGCCAGTGCCGCGTCCGGGTCGAACCGCCGGACCAGCCGCAGCAGCGTGTCGCCGATCGCCAGGTCCATCCCGATCGGCCAGCGCCGGGCTCCTTCGTGCCCCTGCAGCAGCTCCTGGTGCTCGATCGCGGCGTCCTCCAGCGCCTTACGGTATTTCGGATCGGGGCTGCCGACCTCGTCACGGGGCGGCTCGGGCAGGCTGAGCCGGCCGCCGCGCACGGTGGCGGTCTCGTCGGCCAGGGTCATCCCGGTCTGGGTGAGCTTGATCTGGCCCAGCCCGGACAACCAGGCCACGCCCTCGGCGTCGACGGTGAGTTCGGGACCCTCGAGCGGCGTCCGGTCGGAGTCCAGGCGGATCCAGCTGCCGGGGGCGCGGCCGATGCCGTAGGTCCCGAAGCCGACCGGCCAGATCCGGCCCGCGTCGGGGCCGCCGACCGCGTGGATCTCCAGCCAGTCCTCGCCGGTCTCGGCCGGGCGCCAGGCGGTGTCGTCGGGCGGGGTGGCGGCGTTCAGCCCGATTCGCTGTCCGGAGACCAGGCCGACCTGCCCGACGGTGGCGTTCGGGTCGACCGGCCGGCCGTCCACGAAGGGCGCATTGATGACGCCCGGCGCAGCGTCGGGAGCGCTGCTCCACCCTTGGGCGGTGGAGCCGGTGGCGTTCTGGGTGAGGCCGTCGACCCGGGCGCCCACCCGGTTGCCGCCTCCGGTGTTGGCCGCCGCATCGGCGAGAACCCCGATCGGGGTGTCTTTGTGGACGTCGAGAACCACGTCCCAGCTCTGCGTCGCGACCGGGGCCTCACCGGGGACCGGCGAAGTACCGGAGGGAGTCAGCCGGTCGGGGTCGTCCTCGACCGGAGCGGCGACGCTGATCACCAGCTGCACGGGATGGTTCCTTTCAGTGCCGGGGACGGCGGTTGCCGTCCTCGGCGTCCGGCGAGGCGGGGTTGCTCGCGCTGATTGCGCTCACGCTGAACTCACCGGTCGCCGGTGAGTCCGGATCCGGCTCGTCGAGGTCCCAGGGCGAGGACCGCGGTGCGGACGACGGTGCGGACGCTGGTTCGGACGTCGATGGCTCGGCGGGCGGCGGGGCGTAGGCGTCGTCCGGGTAGGAGCTGCGGTACTCGTCCGGCTGGTACTGGTACTGCGCAGCCGGATACTCGGACGTGGGGTATTCCGCAGCCTGGTAACGGGATTCCTGGTAGCCCTCGTACTCCTGGTACTCGGGCTCGGCGAAGAAGGCGGACTCCTCGGGCGGCAGCGGTACCGCTGCGGGCGGCGGCACGTGGGCGCCGGCCCGGCGGGCCTCACGTCGGGAAGCAGGTTCGGGATGGTCAGTTTCGACCACCGGACGGGTCGCGGTCCCGGCTGAGAGGGCCCGGGCCACTGCGCGCTCGACCGGCGTGGAATCGGTGAACAGGCCCAGTTCCGGCGCCTCGATCCGCCCGCTCTCGGTGATCGGCAGCTTCCAGCGGCGGCCGTCGTAGGGCCCGGCCAGCATCACCCGCAGAAGCGGCAGCCGTGGAATCAGAGCCGTCAGCAGATCGGCCTCGGCGTCGTTCAGCGGACCACACAGCAGCACCGTGAACCGGTCCTGGTAGCCCTCGGCCCGGGAGCGGGCGTCCAGATCGCGCAGCACCTCGATCGGTCTTGGACCCGAGAACCGGGGGTGCAGACCGGAGGCGACCACTACGTCCATCGGCTCGAAAGTGTTCAGGCCGGAGGCCAGCTGGGCCGCAACCGCGCAGATCAGACTGCCGACCGGACGATTCGGGCCGATCACCTCGATCACGCCCGGGGCGCGCAGCAGATCGAGCACGGTGACCACGCCGTGCTCGGCCCCGATCACCACCGGGGCGATCACCACGTCGTCGAAGTCCTCGCCCGAGCCCGGGCCCACCGTGAGCGCGCTCCGCGGAGCCTGCCACCAGTTCTCCCGAGCCTTCCAGGGCCGGCCCGGAGTCACCCGGTGCAGGCCGGAAATGCCCAAAGACACGCTGCCCGAACTGATCCGGGCCGCGAACGGGGAACTGTCCGGCTCACCCGCCAGCTGGTCCTGGGCGTCACCGGTGGCCAGCCGCAGAGCGCCGCCCAGCTCGGGATCGGTGAGCTGGGCGGCGATCAGGCGCACGTTCCGGCCGAAGCGGTACAGCTGGACCGCCGGTGCGAACAGGTCGGCGAAGGTGGCCCCGACGTAGCGCCGGATCCGTCCGAAGGTGGACTTCCAGCCCCATCGCCGGCTGTACCAGCGGGCGACGAAGAAGCCGATCACGGCGACCTCGACGAGCAGCACGACAGTGAGGACGGTCGTGCGGCTCAGGCTGATCCCGCTCATCGTGCTGACATCCCGGAAGTGGTTCGGACGGAAGGTGAATAAAGGTCAGGCGTCGGCCGGCTCGGAGGTCTTGGAGTACCCCAGGTCGAGGTCCTCGAGGTTCTTGACCGTGCTCTCGAAGCTCTCGCCGAAGTTCTGGATGTTGGCGATCGCGTCGCGCAGGTTCTTCTGGAAGGTGGCGAACTCCACGCTCATCACCGGGCTGGACTGCTTCAGCCACAGGCCGCCGTCGTTGGTCAGCAGGGCGGTGACCTTGGTGAGCAGGTCGTCCAGGTCGGTGATGATGGTGTCCTTGTGCTGGTTCATCACCTTGATGACGTTGCGCGCGGCAACCGGGTCGACGTTAACGTCGGGCATCGCTGGCTTCTTTCGCTGGGTCGGTCAGGTCAGGGCTGATCACGGCTGATCACGGCGGATCAGGTGGAGCAGGGGATCAGCCGGAAGCCTTGGCGGCGTCGACGATCTGGGCGTCCATGTCCCGCAGCTGGGCCACGATGTTCTCGAACTGGTTGGCCCAGGACGGGATGCTGTTGACCGCCTGGGTGACCGAGGTGTTGAAGGCCTGGTACTTGTCGTTCAGCACCGGGCTGGACTGCATCAGCCACAGGCCGCCGCCGTCGGCCAGCAGGCCGTTGACCGCGTTCTGGATCAGCGACAGCTTGGGCACCGTGTCGGTGGCCGTCTGGCGCAGCTTGGTGGCCACCGTCTGCACGTCGTCGTAGACGACCTTCATGTCACTCAAGGACTTGTTCCTTTCGGTCGAGCCCGGCGGTCGCCGGACATTCACAGGCTGGAAGGAGCACTCGCGGCGGGCTACTCGTCGTCCCCGTACAGGGCCGGGCCCTCGACCTGGGTCCAGTCGTCGGTGTCGGCGTTGCCCTTCCACTTACGCACCGTGCCGTCGTCGTCGGTCATCACCTTGACGTCGTCCTCGGTGCCCTCGTTGTTGCTGACCTCGACCGTGGTCTCCTCACCGTCCTCGACACTGACTGCTACGTAACCGATGTCGTTCTCCTGGTCGTCGCGCTTGGTCGTGGTCGTGGTGGTCGAGCTGCTGTCGTTGTCGTCGTCGTCCGGGTCGTCGTAGGTGTTCTCACTGACGAAGGACTCGATCAGGTACTTCTTCTTGTTTCCGTCCTCGCCAACCCCGGCCGGGTCGTCGTCCGCGGCGTCGACCTCGCGGTACGTGTACTCGGTGGTGATCTCCTCGGTCGAGCCGTCGCCGTGGGTCAGCGTGGTGGTCGAGGAGCTGGGGTGCTCGTTCGTGCCCTCGTACTCGTAACTGGTGGTCGTCTCGTAGGACAGACCCTCCTGCGAGGAGTTCTTGGTGGTCTGCGAGGTGATCCGGCCGTCGTCGTCGTACTCGGTGTCGGTCTTGGCCGGGTTGCCGTCGAACTCCGGCCTGGAGATGTTCGGGTTGCCCGCGTGCTGCTCGTCGTAGATCGACTGGGCATCGGTGTGAGTGGGCCGGGCGCCGGGGTCCTCGGGAACCGTGCCCCAGGGAATCAGCGGGACGTCCTCACCCTGGACCAGTTCGCCGTGCTCGTTCCACAGCGGCGAGGGGGTGAACGTCAGGTCCTTGGTGGCCTGGTACTTGTCCCACTCGTCTTTGCGGCCCTGCCACTGGGCCAGGATCAGGCTGGCCAGCGAGCTGCTGGACTTGGCGGCGAAGTCGCTGTCCATGTCGAAGAACTTGGTGGCCACCCCGTCGAGCAGTTCCGACAGGTCGCCGAGCCGGTCCATCGCGTCCTTGAACGGCTGCTCCCAGGCGGTGTGGAACTTGATCAGCGAGCTGGAGAGCTTCTGGCTGCCGATCGCCTCGGACCGCTTGCGCACCCCGCTGATCCCGGTGGACAGGCCGGGCACGTCGTTGTCGAGGTTGTCCTTCAGCGTGCGCGCGTCGTTCGCCAGCTTGTGTAACTGATCGTAGTTGATCTGAAGATCTGGCTGCCCGTTGGCCACGGCGCGGCGCCTCCGTTCCCTGCTCAGGATGCATCTCAGAACCGGCTCGGACAAAGGCCGGACTACGGGTGGCATCACGTTTCGTGATCGGGAGGGGGTTTGTCAATGCGGGTAGTAACCAAGGGCAGATCCCTGGGGAGTTTCGGGCGCGCTCGTGCTCAGGCCTCGGGCGGTCCTCTGGCGCGGGCGGAGGAGATTAGCGACAGTCGTCGGCTGGGTGTCTCTGCTTGCTTTGCGTGATCGCGGGCGGTTCGCCCTCGGCCCCCTGAACCGAGCAAGGAGTCTGTCTTGGCGCGTCCCGGTGACTGGTCGCCCCTGGGTCTGGGCGGCGACCCGACCCCCGGCGACCCGGAGGTGGTCGACGGCATCGTCAAGTACATGAAGCTGATCCAGCAGGCCGCGACCGACGCGGACCAGGGGATCAACAACATCATGTCGGGCACCGGGGACGGTGCCTTCGTCGGGCGGACCGCGGACTGGCTGCGCGAGGAGATCGAGTCCAAGACCAAGACGTTCCTGTCCGCGGTCGCCGATGCGTTCGAGACCGCGGCGCCGGCGATGTCCAGCTACGCGCAGAAGCTGCGGGACGCCCAGGCCTCCGCCGACAGCGCGCTCTCGCAGGCCCAGGGCCTGGACGAGGACGACACCAAGCGCGAGACGCTCAAGCAGCAGGCCGAGAACGCCAAGGCCGACCTGGAGTCCGCGGCGAGCACGGCCTCCTCGGCGGTGGACTCGGTGGCGCACGCCACCAACCCCTGGGCCAAGAGCGCCTGCGAGCAGTTCTGGGACGCCTTCTTCTGGATCGTCCTGCTGATCACCGTGGTGGCGATCTTCGTCGGCGGCCCGCTCGGCCTGATCGCCTTCGCCCTGAACGTGGTGCTCGCGGTGAAGGAGATCGTCGACTTCGCGCAGGGCAACAGCAGCATCGGTGAACTGCTGCTCTCGCTGGTGGGGGTGCTGTTCCCGAGCACCCGGGCGCTCAAGCTCGGGGACCTGGTCTCCTCGATCAAGTCGGCGACGGCGGCGATCGCCAAGGGCACCTGGGCCGGCCTGAAGGGCCTGGGCAACGGGATGCTGAACATCTTCCGGAACCTCACCTGGTCGGGCATCACCAAGAACGTCAGCAACTTCGGCAACGTGGTGGTCACCGCGGTCAGGACCGGCGCCGCCTGGATCCCCAAGGCGGTCGTCGGGGCGGGGGCCTTCGCGCACGGCCTGGTAGCGCTGCCGAACACCTCGATCTCGGCGATCTCGGCCGGGTTCGTCAACGGCCTGGGCAAGCTGGCCGGTGCCGGGGTGGCCAAGCTCAACAGCGCGCTCGACGGCTTCCTGAACAGCCGGTTCGCCCAGCTGACGATGGAGTCGCTGGGCGGCTGGCAGGCGCTGCGGATCTTCCTGCCGATGGCCGGGCACGAGATCCGGGGCCTGGGGGTGCTGAACGCCTTCAAGATCGGGGTGCTGGGGCGCGGCCTGAACATCGGCTCGTTCAAGAACATGACCCTGCTGGACAAGATGGGCGACACCGTCCAGGTGGTCAAGGGCGTGACCATGACGGGCGGGGGCGTGTACGACGCCTGGTCCAAGGTGATGCACCCCGAGATCATCACTCCGGGAGGCGCTTCCACCGGCTTGGGCAACGCGCTGCCCGACCTGTCCCGGCCGGTCACCGAGATGCCGCCGATCCGGGTCTCGGACGTGATCAACCGGATGCCCGATGTCGACGGCTCGCTGCTGCGCGGGCCCCGCGGTGACTTCGGCAGCGTCAACATCGGCAACAACACCACGATCGCCGACCTGAACAACTCCAGCTGGCAGGTGAACGGCGCGAACTCCTCGTTCTCGGCCAATGCCAGCGGGATTCACGTACCGAACAACTCGTTCTCCTCGCTGGGGGACGTGGGCGGGGCAGACCTGCGGCAGTTCGGCAGCATCGATGCCATCGCCAACGCCGGAGCCCAGATCAGCCCAGCGTTGGGTGAGGCCGGGGCCGGGGCGAGCAAGCTGGTGCTTCCGGCGGCCGGTGGTCTGGGTGCGGTGAAGATCCCGGGGCTGGTGGACGGTCTGGGCAGCGCGGGTGCGGTCGGCTCGCTGAAGGCGATGGGCGATCTGGACGCCCTGACCAAGGTCGGCAACCTGAACCAGCTCGGTGACCTGAACAAGCTGGGTGGCACTTCGGTCCTCACCGACGGCAACGTCACCCTGAAGCCGGGCGGCCTGCAGATCACCGACGGCAGCGGCGCGGTGAGCAGCCTGGCCGACCTGAAGGTGACCAACAGCGCGGGCGTGACTTTCGACCTGGGGAGCATGAAGCTCACCGACGGGGTGGCCATGGTGAGCCCGGCCGGTCTGCGGGTGGACAGCCCAGGCGCCGGCCCGATGCGCTTCAGCGACGGCGTCTCTTCGGTGGACGTAGGCAAGCTGCAGATCAGCAACGGTACGGGCAACGCGATCGGGCTGAACGAACTCAAGCTCACCAACAGCGCGGGCGTGAGTTTCGACATCCACAGCCTCAAGCTCACCGACGGCGTGAATTCCGTTGACCTGAGCGCCAACCTGCGCGTCGTCGACGGCATCGGTGGCGCCACCCCGATCAACGGCATCACCGGGCTCACCGAGCATCTGTCCACTCCGGGCGGTCTGCAGAGCATGCTGGGCCTGGATCAGACCACCGCGCTGAACGGCATGCAGAACATGTTCACCGGCGCGACCGGGCACAGCCTCGGCTCGGTGCCGGGCGGCTCGCTGGGAAGTAGTTCCGGCGGAAACGCTCTCAGCTCGATCCACAACGCCAAGCTGCACGCCGACCTGAGCGACTTCGCCGTCCGTGAGCTGCCGAAGCTGATGGACCGCGAGTTCCAGGTGCTGAAGAAGACCGACGAGGCCGTGCAGATCAGTCTCTCCGAGGACGCGATCACGCACATCGGCAACAACCTCACCGGTGGCGCCGCGGCCGGCCGGCCGGGATCGTTCGACCTGCCGAGCGTGCGCCCCAGCGGTGATATCTCGTTCAACAGCGGGCCTGCTCGCCAGCCGCTGATCCAGGACGGCGTGCACATCGAGCCGCAGGTGGCCAAGCTCGAGGCGCCGGGCGTCAACCGGATCGAAGACGCCCTGGCCCAGCTGGCCGACGTCGATGCTCCCCGGCCCAGCACCGCCGACTCGGCCAGCGCGCATCTGGGAGACATCGACGATGCCGGTTCGGCGGTCGGTGCCCGTCCCGACCTGGCCGGGGGAGAGATCCCGGTGGGTCGGGCCGGTGAACTCGGGACGGATGCCCAGCCTTTGGCGGTCACGCCCGAGGGGCGGGTGGTCGACCCTTCGGTGAACCCGGCCAGGGTGCAGCCGGAGATCCCCAGCCCGGCGGTGCCCAAGCCTCATGCGGGTGACCCGCTGGCCGAGGTCAAGCATCTGGCCGACCGGCTGTTCCCGGGCAACGCCGATGCCGTGGTCACCTACCAGGCGGCTCAGGGGCTGCTGCACCAGGCGCAGGCGGCCAGAGCCGCGGGTCTGGAGGCCGGAGCCACCGGGCAGGTAGCCGCCCAGCAGATCAACGACGTGGTGATCGCCGAGCGTCTGGTGGCCAAGGCCGAGCAGCAGCTGGCTGCCCAGGGTCTCGACGGGGCCCAGGTCGATGCCCGGATGGCCGAACTGGACGCCGCCGACGTCAAGTTCGCCGAGGCACAGGTCGAGATCGACATCGCCGCCAAGAAGCAGATCGATGCCGTGCGCGACAGCGAGTTCAGCGGGGCGCCGGTCCCGGCCCGGGGCGACGAGATGTTCCAGGGGCCGGGGGAGTTCCAGCCGCACCGGGCGCTCGGCCTGGACGAGATGGAGTGGCGTGGGCTGGAGAAGGCCCAGGCCGAGCTGAACTTCAGCAACCTCAAGGTCGACGAGCAGACCCTGAAGGCCACGCTGGACTCGCTCGGCCTGGACCCGGCCACCTACCAGAAGTTCGTCGAGGCCCGCGACCTGGGCCCCTCACCCTCGCAACTGCAGGCCTACCGGGACGAGGCGCCCTGGCTGCGGAACTCGCTGAGCGACGCCGACATCCGCAAGGCGATGACCGAGACATCCGGCGACCGGTTGCTGCGCGAGGCGATCCACAACGACGACTACGCCTTCGGTGACCTGCGGGAGATGGTCAAGGCGGTCTGGCAGGACTTCGTGGTCAAGGCCGGTGGCGATGCCGACCTGGCGCTGGACCGGCTGACTTATGTTCAGTGGCAGAGCAATCCGCTGCACGCCGGTCAGCTTCCGGAGGGGATGGAGGCCGGTGATGTGGCCCGGCTGATCCACGGCCGGGACAACGCGGTCCGGCTCAGCAGCGAGTCGAACGACCTGCCCACCACGGCCGGGCGGGAGGTGGACCCGCCGGGCGGCGTCTCCCTGGACGGGTTGTCCAAGGTCTGGGGCGATGTGGTCGACCTGGTCCGGGCCAACTACCGCGACCTGGAGTTCACCCCTGGCCTGACCGGTACCGAGATGTCGGCGAAGCTGGACGAGGTCGTCGCGCGGATCGGCGATGGACTACCGGAGTTGTTCGCCCGGCAGGCTCGGTTCGAGGATGAGCTGATTGCCCAGCTGCCCAAGTTCGACGCCATGGCCGAGAGCACCCGGGGCCAGGCTTCGTGGGGGATCGGCGACGGGGCGCTGGACCGGGCCCGGATCAACTTCGCCGGTGAACTGCGCGGCGGTTTCAACCAGACCCTGCGGGACCTGGACATCCGGTTCACCGGCAGGCCGGCGGACGAGTTCCTGTCCGAGGCCGACTCTGCGCTGCGGGCCGAGTTGTTCGGTGACGCGGCACTGCGGGCGGATGCTGCTCCCGAGCCGTACCGGGGCAACCACCCGTACGCGGCCGGTCTTGAGCATTTCGCCGATCCGGCCACACTGAACAAGGCGATCGGCGAGGAGGCGTTCCAGAACTGGTCGTCCAAGATCGACGAGATCACCGCGAACATCCCCGACCGGCTGCGGTTCGAGGGCGAGGCGACGGACGCGCTGGACGACGCGGGCCGCCGCTTCCACGACCTGGCCGAGGGGGCCAACGCCGACCAGAAGCTGATCGACGCCATCGCTGCGGATCATCGGGCGAACACCGCGGTCGCCTTCCACGACGCCTACGGGGCGGGTGGTAGCCGTCGCGGCTGGCTGGATCACGAGATGGGCAGCGGAGACGCGTTCGGGGGTGGGCGTTCGGCCCAGGCCGACTGGCGGGCCAACGACTCCTGGGACTACCGCCCGGTCGGTCCGGGTGATGATGCGGTGTCTGCGGGCCCGGTGTCGGGCCACAGCGCGATGGACGATCTCGACGCCGGGGTCGGGCGAGCGACCCCCGACACCGCGGGCGGGGTTCAGATCGAGCAGGTTCCAGGCCCGAACCTGGACCAGGTCCAAGAGCTGGTCCAGGTTCCGAAGCCCAGCTCGCTGGCTGACGAGGCAGCGCAGACTCCGGCGCCCAAGCCGTTCACCGAGACCACCGCCCGCCCGGCTCAGCTCCCCGAGAGCCCGTTCTCCACCGGCCGGCAGCTCTACGCGAACCCGGCCGCCGCGATCGAGCACGACGTGGCGATCTTCGAGTCCCGGTTCGCCCAGGCCGGGGTACCGCAGGCTGTTTCCGACTCGGTCCTGGCCAACTTCCGCACTCAGGCCGCCGACCTCGCCCGGCTGCACCAGGCCAGTGGCCACAGCCTGGAAACGGCGATGAAGAAAGGGGTCTCGTACGCCGGATCGGTCAGCGCCCCGGTCAACCTGCACTTCGCCTACGAGCAGCTGCTCAAGCAGCCGCAGGCCTGGAGCACCTTCCACCACCGGGTTGAGCAGGTCGCGCACCGGCTCGAGGGCACGGCCTTCGCCAAGCTTGACGCAGCCGACCTCGGGCACCTCAGCCCGGCCGAACAGCTCCAGGTGCGCAGTGACGCCCTGGGTTCGGTCGCCGACGGGGTGAACCAGGTGATGAGCAGGCTCTACACCACCCCGGGCTCGATCTTCGCCCGCGCCGACGCGGCCGGGATGGACCTGGCCTACCTCGCCCCCAAGGTCGAGGGAGCCCTCGAGCAGCTGCTGGCCGGCCCGCCGCCGGTTGCGAACCTGCAGAGCCTGGACGAGATCCAGTCCTGGGCAAGCGGTCTGCAAGCGCACGCCGATGCCCGGTTCGCCAAGATCGACCCGGCGCCCTACCGGCAGGACCTGATCGCCCAGGCGCAGAGCGACTTCTCGGCCGGTCTGGGCCGGGCGGTCGAGGAGTTCAGCGCCAACCTGGGCGCAGGCGCCAAAGTGGTTCAGGTGCAGGCCGATCTGCTGGTTCAGCTGCGCGAGAACCTGACCGATGCGTACGTCTCGCCGCTGTCCGGCGCGCAGGTGCTGCACGACCTGGCCACCGGCCGGACCAGCTGGGCCCAGGCGATGATCGACAGCCTCCCCGGCTCGCCGTCGCTCAATTCGCTCGAGCTCACCACGGTCGACGGCCGCACCGTCCTGCGCCCGTTCGAGGCCGGTGACCTTTCTCTTGGCGCCCCCGCCCGCGAGTTCACCGTCGACGGCCCGGTGCTGCACATCGAACCCGGTGCCAATGGCCAGGTTCCGGGCCTGGCCCAGGTGGCCGACCTGATCGAGGCGTTGCCGCCCCTCCTGCGTCCGCACGACTTCGCCGTCCACCCCTCGGCGCCGTTCACCGCCGACGAGCTGCGCATTGTGCTGGGGGCTGACCACACCACCGTGGAGCCGTTCCCCGCGCCGCGGGTCCAGGAGCTCTCCGACCAGGAACTACAGACCACCTTCCAACTGGGGACGTTCGACTCGGCGCTCAAGGGCACCGACGACTTGGGCGCCTGGTGGCCGGAGCAGGTCTTCTTGGGTGCCGCGCTGGCCAGCGGTCTGGCCGCCGCGCTGCGCCCCGAACTCACCGACCTGGCCCGCTACGTGGTGTTCCGCAGCTCCGGCGACGGGCCTGCTCCGCACTCGTTCAGCCAGGACCAGCGACAGCGCCGGCTGGACAGCGAGGTCGTCCCGGTGGTGACCGCCCTGTTCGGCGCCAACCAGATCGGCGAGGTC
Organism: Kineosporia babensis; assembly: GCF_021129305.1. Classification (GTDB taxonomy): domain Bacteria; phylum Actinomycetota; class Actinomycetes; order Actinomycetales; family Kineosporiaceae; genus Kineosporia; species Kineosporia babensis. The sequence continues at coordinate 363,336 of NZ_JAJOMB010000002.1, forward strand.
ACCCAGGACCTGGTGCAGCGGGTCAGCGGGGTCACCACCGACCTGATCAAGGCCCTGGACCTGCATCGCCCCGGCCTGCTGGGCGGCGCGCCGTTCAAGGGCAAGGCCGGGCCGCGCGTACCTTTGCCGGCCGTCGAGCACGGCACGCCGTTCGTGATCAAGCACGCCGGCTACGCCACTGGTGACCAGTGGAGTGTCCTGGCCACCCTGCTTCACAACCCGAGCGCGATGGTGGCCCTCGGACGTCCCTCGTTGGAAGGGATCGACGCGGCCACCGGACGTGCCGCCCGGACGATCTCCAGCTTCTACGAGGCGGCCGGCGTGGGCGACCGGGTGATCCCGGTCGACATCGGCGTGATGGACGATTTCGGCAAGGCCCTGAAGAAGATCGAGGGCCTGGACAGCCTGATCGTGCCGATCAACTACGGCACCAAGTACGTGGCCAAGTACACCCCGGACTTCCGCGGGCAGTTCCGCGAGACGTACAAGCAGGCTCTGCGGATCGACGCCGGCTCGATGGCCGGGCGCAACCAGGACATCGGCGCCTACCTGGGGGAGAAGGGGATCGCGCTGACCCCGGGCACCGAGGTTCTGGTGCTCTGGTCGCGGTTCAGCGGCAAGCGCGGCAACGCCCACCTCGAGCACGACACCAGCCTGACCGGCGTCCGGCAGATCCTGGACCATCTCAGCACCTCGGTCCCCGCCGGTGGGCAGCGCCTGGTGGTGATCGCCGGTGACCGGCATCCGCAGTGGGGCCGGCAGAGCGCCAAGCCGGCCGAGTACTTCGGTGAGCTGGCCCAGGGGTACACCGATGCCCTGAAAGTCGTCGACCTGACCGAGTTCTGGACCGACCCGAAGGCCGCCCGGCTCCTGGACCCGGCGGCGAACCCGGCCCTGACCAGCGATCCGCGGGTCAACCAGCTGGGGGTGTTCGAGTACCTGCACCAGCACTCCAACCTGCAGCACCTGGGCTTCCGCAGCGGAAACCTGGAGGCCTACACGCTTTCCGGGCACAAGGTCAGCTACCTGGAGGAGAACTTCTCGTTCAGCGGCGACCGGATGAAGGCCTGGAGCAACCTGGGCTATCAGCGGATCACCCTGGAACAGTCGCCCACTCGCAGCGGCCAGCTGTACAAGGTCGACGAGCTGGCGCTCCGAGGAGTGAACAACCCGCAGCTCAAGGGCCTGATGGAGGCCACCGCCGATGCGCTGTACGTGCTCGATCACCTGGTGCGCACCGCCGGGGCGAAGAACGCGTTCAACGGCACGGCCAAGGCGCTGCGCGAGTTCCGGGACAGCGGCTTCCGCAACCAGAACGGGAAATGGCAGCAGGAAAGCCGTTTCGACAACCTCTGGGGCGGGTTCGAGGCACTGCGCAGCAGCCCGGAGTGGGCCGACGACACCGTCGTGCGGGTCCGGCCGCAGGACAAGCCCGAGCTCTCGGCCCGGATGGACGCGTTCGCCAACCAGCTGGGCTGGCACAAGGACAACGGCGACTGGGAACTGGACCGCTCCCGGGCGGTGTTCGACGACAAGGCCCGCCAGCCCGAGGTCCTCGACAACATCCGCCGGCTCACCGAACTGCTGGACCCTCTCTCCAAGGACCGCTCGACCTGGCTGGTCAAGCTGCGGGCCGATCTGTACCAGGCCGGGGACGTGGCGCAGTGGAAGGCGCTCAAGGAACCCTTCACCGTCACCCGTGGCTTCACCGACAACGACCTGACCGGGATCGGTGACCGGCTGCAGTACAACTGGTCGAGCGCCGCCCCGGCCCATGGGCTCAAGCGGGTGGCCTCCGACCCGGACCTGGGTCAGCAGCCGGCCAAGCGTCACCAGATGTCTCTGCTGGAAAGCGTCTTCGACAAGGTCGGGAAGCAGCACCGGGGCCTGGCCGGCCCGGATCTCGACTACGTCCGCGACGCCCTGCAGGAACTGGAGCGGAACCCGGTCCAGGGAGTGCCGGGCGACTCGATCTCGCTGAGCCGGGAGATCTTCCGGCGGTGGGCGCTCGAGAACGGTCTGCACAACTTCCGCGAGGGCCTACCCGGCGGCGCTCCGGCTCTCCACGAGCAGCAGTTCGCGGGCTCCCGCTCGACCCCGCTGACCGAGGCCCAGCTGCTGGCCCGGCCCGACGTCCCGTTCACCATCACCCACCAGGGCATGGCCACCGGCGACCAGTGGGGCATCCTGGCCACGCTGCTGAACAACCCGAGGGCCAAGGTCGTGCTCGGGATGCCGCTGGCCTCCGGCCCGGACGCCGCGATGCGCCCGCTGGCCCAGTCGGTCCTGGACTTCTACCGGGCCACCGGGGTCGGCCACCGGGTCACCCCGATGGACGTCGAGGCGATGGGCGACCTCACCCGGACGGTCCGCAACACCTTCACCGCGGACAACCACGTCTCGGTCACCTTCGGCACCCGCTACGTGGAGCAGTTCGCCGAGGACTTCGGCGAGCAGTTCAAGCAGGCGCTGCGGATCGACTCGACCTCGATGGCCGCGCGGGGTCCGGCGATCGGGCAGTGGCTGTCCGGCAAGGGGATCAGTCTCGGGGCGGACACCGAGGTGCTGGTGCTGTGGTCGCGGTTCAGCGGGAAGAAGGGCAAGGCGCACGTCGAGCACGACACCAGCCTGACCGGGATCACCCAGCTGCTGGAGGACCTGCAGCACTCGGTCCCGGCCGGCCGGGACCGGATCGTGGTGATCGCCGGGGACCGGCACCCCGAATGGGGCAGCACCACGAGCAGCAAGCCGGGCCACCACTACCAGCAGGTCGGGGACGCCCTGCGCGCCGGCGACTTCCGGGTCGTCGACCTCACCGAGTTCTGGAACGACCCGACCAGCGCCCGGCTCATCACCCCGGGGGCGAACCCGCACCTCACCAGCGACGCCCGGGTCAACCAGCTGGGCATCTACGAGTACCTGAACCTGCACGCGAACACCCAGCACCTGGGTTTCCGCAGCGGCAACCTGGAAGCGTTCGTGCTTTCCGGACACCAGGTCTCGTACCTCGAGGAGCCCGGCTCGATCAGCGCCGACCGGATGCAGCGCTGGGCCAACCTCGGGGTCAACGAGCAGATCAACCCGCCGCACGACCTTGGCCGCGAAATGCGTTACGCTCGGCTGCAGGTGGATCGTTCGCCGACGCTGAGCGGGCAGTTGTACAAGCTCGACGAGTGGGCCGCCCAGGCGTTCAGCGATGCCGCCAAGGCCGCGCACACCAGTTTCTCGTACATCGCCCGGATGCCCGAGGACTTCGACCAACTGGTGGCCGGCGTCCGGGGTTTCCGCGACGGTGGTTACCAGAAGCCGGACGGTTCCTGGCAGGCAGTCAGCGGTTTCGACGAGCTGTGGTCCGCTTTCGGCAAGTTCGCCGAGAACCAGTACACGCCCTACGTCATGCGGCTCACCCCGCCGGAGAAGGCCGACCTGCCGGTCCAGCTGCGGCAGCTGGCCGACCAGCTGGGCTGGGACTGGAGCGCCAACGGCTGGGACCCGGCGCGTGGTTTGTTCGAGCGGGACTGGGCCGGTCTGCAGGAGACCCTGCAGACGATGAGCCGCGTCGACGCCCTGATCAAGCCGTTCGGCGATGTGCAGTCGGCCTGGATGGCGACCAAGCTGCGGCCCGGCTACCTGCAGGGTGGTAAGGAGGCCTGGCAGAACTTCAAGAACTACTGGGCCGGGACGCTCGGCTACCAGAAGGGCTTCACCCAGGCCGATCTCGGCCTGATCCGGGACCAGCTGCGGGACAACTGGTACGGGCCCCGGCTGGCCGGTGACGAGCTGCGCACCGGCCTGCTGCTGAACGACCCGGAGCAGGTGCGCCGGCACTTCCCGGAACTGGGCTCGGTGAACCCTGAGCTCGGGCGGGGTGGCGAGTACGCGGTCAACTGCGTGATCTCGTTCATCACGATGTCGATCGCGGTGCGTGAGGGTGAGGCGTTCCAGGCGCCGCCGAGCGAGATGTGGTCGCGTACCGAGCTGATCAACTGGCAGGGCCAGCAGTTGGGCTCTTCCGACGGCGCGAAGGTTTTCCGGACCGACTCGGTGGAAGACGTTCGCGCGGCCATGCTGGCGGCGGGCAACGGTTCTCAGGCCGCCCTGGTCTTCGAGGTGCCAGGCAAGGACTACGGTCACGTGATCAACGTGGTCACCCGGGCCGGCGAGGTGTGGTTCCTGGATGCCCAGGCCGGTGCGACCGCGGTGATCCCGGACGGCGTCAAGGAGTTCGAGTTCTGGCCGATGTCGCCGGGGATCGCCGACCTGCAGCGTCCGGTGCCGTCCGCCGAGCTGACCGATCTGCCCTGGCTGGGCACACTGGACCAGGCCGAACTGCTGGCCGAGCCGGACGTACCGTTCCTGATCACCCATCCCGGGATGGCGACGGGTGATCAGTGGGGGATCCTGGCAACGCTGCTGAACAACCCGAATGCCACGGTGGCACTGGGTCTTCCGGCGGCGAACGGCCCGGATGCGGCGATGCGTCCGCTGGCCGAGTCGATCCGCGACTTCTACGCCGCGACCGGGGTGATGGACCAGGTCGTGCTGATGGAGACCAGAACGATCGGCGGGCTCACCAAGGCCGCCCGGAACGCCTTCCCTGACCAGGACCAGGTCTCGGTCACGTTCGGCACCCGCTACGTGGAGCAGTTCGCCGAGGGCTTCGGCGGGCGGTTCAAGGAAGCCCTGCGCACCGATCCGGCAGCAATGGACGCGCGTGGCCCGGCGATCGGGGAATGGCTGGCCACCAAGGGGATCGGTCTCGGGCCGGACGTCGAGGTCCTGGTGCTCTGGTCACGCTTCAGCGGTAAGAAGGGCAAGGCGCACGTCGAGCACGACACCAGCATCACCGGCGTCGCCCAGCTGCTGAGCCAGCTGATGGGCTCGGTGCCCCAGGGCCGCCGGCGGGTTGTCGTGATCGCCGGTGACCGGCACCCGAGCTGGGGTTCGGCCGGGCAGAAGCCGGCGAACTACTACCAGCAGATCGCCGATACCTACTACAACGGCGGCCCGAACTTCAAGGTCGTCGACCTGACCGAGTTCTGGCGCTCGCGCAGCGCTGCACACCTGATCCGGCCGCAATCGGCCCGGCCGGAGTACGCGGCCCAGTTGAGCCCGGACCCGCGGGTGAACCAGCTCGCCATCTACGAATACCTGAACCAGTACGCGCACACCCAGCACCTGGGCTTCCGCAGTGGCAACCTGGAAGCGTTCGTGCTTTCCGGGCACAAGGTTTCGTACTTGGAAGAGCCGGGCTCGATCAGTACCGACCGGATGCAGCGCTGGGCGAATCTGGGCGTCAACCGCGAGATCAACCCGCCGCACGACCTCGACCGGCCGATGAAGTACTCGCTGCTGGTCACCGAGAAGGCGCCGACCCGAGCCGGTCAGCTGTACAAGCTGGACGAGTGGGCGGTCTCGGGCTTCAGCGATGCCGCCAAGGCCGCGCACGCCAGCGTCGCCTACGTCCTGAAGGACGGCGGCGCCGAAGCGCTCCGGGGTTTCCGGGACAGTGGTTACGAGCAGGCGGACGGTTCGTGGCAGTGGTTCAGCGGCTTCAACGAGCTGTACAGCAGTTTCCAGAACTTCTCGGCAAGCGCGCAGTGGAACAGCGTGCTGCGGCTGAGTCCGGCCGATAAGACCGAGCTGGGGCAGCAGCTGGAGTCTCTGGCCACGCAGCTGGGCTGGGACCCGCAGTACCAGGGCTGGAACGACGATCTGGCCGGGTTCGGTTCGTCCGCCGGTCTGCGGACGGCCCTGGGTACGTTGCGCCGGGTGGACGAGCTGGCCTCCCGGTTCGGCTCGTACCAGTCGGCCTGGGTGACCGACCTGCGGGCCGGCTACCTGCGGGGTGGCAAGCAGGCCTGGAAGGACTTCAAGGCCTACTTCCAGATCCAGCCGGGCTTCACCGCCAACGATCTCGGCCTGATCTCCGAGCAGCTGGCCGACAACTGGGGCCACCGCTACTCGATCGCCGGTGGGCCGACCCATCTGGGTCGGGCGCTGAGCGATGACGGCCAGGTCCGGGCGGTCTTCCCGGAGCTGGCCTTGGTCAACCCGGAGTTGAAGCTCGGCGGCGAGTACGCCGTCAACTGCGTGATCTCGTTCATCACGATGTCGATCGCGGTGCGTGAGGGCGAGGCGTTCCAGGCGCCGCCGAGCGAGATGTGGTCGCACGCCGAGCTGATCGCCTGGCAGGGCCAGCAACTCGGCCTGCCCGAAGGAGCCACGCCGAAGGTCGTGCGCACCGGTTCCCTCGAGAGCATCCGCGCTGCCATGCTGCAGGCCGGCGAGGGCAGCCAGGCCGCCCTGGTGTTCGATCTCCCCGGCCGCGAGTACGGCCACGTGGTCAACGTGGTCACCCGGGACCACCAAGTGTGGTTCCTCGACGCCCAGGCGGGCCGCGCCGCCCGGGTGCCGGAAAGCGTCCGTACGTTCGAGTTCTGGCCCATGTCGGCCGACATCGAGAATCTGGCCGACGCCCGTCCGGTCCCGGTCGAAGGTCTGACCGATCTTCCCCGGATCGGTGCGCTGGACCAGGCCGAACTCCTGGCCGAACCGGACGTGCCGTTCCTGATCACCCATCAGGGCATGGCCACCGGCGATCAGTGGGGCCTGCTGGCCACCCTGCTGCACAACCCCAATGCTCATGTGGCGCTGGGTATCCCGGCCGCCGACGGCCCGGACGCGGCGATGCGCCCGCTGGCCGAGTCGATTCACGACTTCTACACCGCAACTGGCGTCAGCGGCCAGGTGACCCCGATTCACGTCCGCTCGATGGGTGAGCTGACCAAGACCGCCCGCAACCGCTTCCCGGACGCCGAGCAGGTCTCGCTGACCTTCGGCACCCGTTACGTCGAGCGGTACGCCGAGGACTTCGGCGAGGAGTTCAAGCGGGCCCTGAAGATCGACACCAGATCGATGGATGCCCGGGGCCCGGCGATCGGGGCCTGGCTGAGTTCGCGAGGGATCAGTCTGTCCGCGAACACCGAGGTTCTGGTGCTCTGGTCGCGGTTCAGTGGCAAGAAGGGCAAGGCCCACCTCGAGCACGACACCAGCCTGACCGGCGTCAGTCAGCTGATCGACGACCTGCGGGGAAACCTGACTCCCGGGCGCGAGCGGATCGTAGTGATCGCGGGCGACCGGCATCCGAGCTGGGGCGCTCCGGGGCAGAAGCCCTCCGGCTACTACGGTCAGCTCGCCGCTCAGGCCAGTGGGCCGCAATTCCAGGTGATCGACCTGACCGAGTTCTGGAAGAGCCCGGACAGCCGGCCCCTGATCACCCCGGGCGCCGACCCGCACCTGACCAGCGACCCGCGGGTCAACCAGTTGGGCGTCTACGAGCACCTGCACCGCAACGCCCGGGTGCAGCACCTGGGCTTCCGCAGCGGCAACCTGGAGGCCTTCGTCCTGGCCGGGCACCACGTGTCCTACCTGGAGGAGCCGGGCTCGATCAGCACCGAGCGGATGCAGCGCTGGGCCGACCTGGGGGTCAACCGGCAGATCAACCCGGCGCACGACCTCGGCCGTTCGATGCGCTACGCACTCCTGGTGATGGAGAAGGCCCCGACCGTCGGCGGCCAGATCTACAAGGTCGACGAGTGGGCGGTGCAGAACTTCACCCAGACCGCCAAGGACACCCACGCCAGCCTGGCCTACATCGGCCGGGCCGACGCCGCCCAGCAGGCCGAGGCCGTGCAGGGGTTCCGCGACAGCGGGTACCTGAACAGCCGGGGCGAGTGGCAGTGGGCCAGCGGCTTCAACGAGCTGTGGTCGGGCTTCGAACGGTTCGCCAACAGCCCGGAGTGGGCCTACGTGCTGCGGCTGACCCAGGCCGAGAAGGCCGAGTTCGCCTCTCAGCTGCAGCATCTGGCCGGTCTGCTCGGCTGGGACTGGAACGCCGGGGCCTGGGACGACTCCCAGGCCCAGTTCACCACCCGCTCCGGTCTGGGCCGGACGTTGCAGACCATGGCCCGGATCGACCATCTGGTGGAACGCCTGGCCTCGTACCAGTCCGCCTGGATGAGCGACCTTCGGGACAGCTACCGCAACGCCGGCGAGCAGTCCTGGACGGATTACAAGGCGGCGTTCCGCTTCCAGCCCGGCTTCACCGCCCGCGACCTGGAACTGATCCGGGGGCAGTTGCGGGAGAACTGGACCGGGCGGCGTTGGCTGGCCGGAGGCGAGCACCGCGCCGGGCAGTTGCTCGGCGACGACCTGCGGGTGCGGGAGTACTTCCCCGAGCTGGCCCTGGTCAACCCGGAACTGAACCGCGGGGGCGAGTACGCGGTCAACTGCGTGATCTCGTTCATCACGATGTCGATCGCGCTGCGCGAGGGTGAGGCGTTCCAGGCGCCGCCGAGCGAGATGTGGTCGCACGCCGAGCTGATCGCCTGGCAAGACCAGCAGCTCGGGACCACCGCAGTTTTTCGCACGAGCGATCTGGACGAGATCCGCGCGGCCATGTTGAGCGCCGGTGAAGGTGCCCAGGCGGCCATGGTCTTCGATGTTCCGGCCCGTGGGTTCGGGCACGTGGTCAACGTGGTGACTCGCGGCGGGCAGGTGTGGTTCCTGGACGCTCAGGCCGGTGGCGTGGCGGTGCTGCCGGACGGTGTGAACGAGGTCGAGTTCTGGCCGATGTCCGCCGGTATCGCTGATCTCGGGCAGCCGGTTGCGGCCGACGAGCTGCTGGACCTGCCGCCGATCGGTGCGCTGGACCAGGCCGAGCTGCTGGCCGAGCCGGACGTGCCGTTCCTGATCACGCATCCCGGGATGGCGACGGGTGATCAGTGGGGGATCCTGGCGACGTTGCTGAACAACCCGAATGCCACGGTGGCGCTGGGTCTTCCGGCGGTGAACGGCCCGGATGCGGCGATGCGTCCGCTGGCCGAGTCGATCCGGGACTTCTACGCGGCGACCGGGGTGATGGACCAGGTTCGGCTGATGGAGGTGCGCTCGATCGGTGCCCTGACCCGGGCCGCCCGTAACGCCTTCCCGGATCAGGAACAGGTCTCGGTCACGTTCGGCACCCGGTACGTGGAGCAGTTCGCGTACGGTTTCGGTGGCCGGTTCAAGGAAGCGTTGCGGATCGACCCGGTCTCGATGGCCGCGCGGGGTCCGGCGATCGGGCAGTGGCTGTCCGGCAAGGGGATCAGTCTCGGGCCGGACGTCGAGGTCCTGGTGCTGTGGTCGCGGTTCAGCGGGAAGAAGGGCAAGGCGCACGTTGAGCACGACACCAGCCTGACCGGGGTGGCCCAGTTGCTGGGCGATCTGATGACCTCGGTGCCGCCGGGGCGCCGGCGGGTGGTGGTGATCGCCGGTGACCGGCACCCGAGCTGGGGATCCGCGGGGCGCAAGCCGGTGGATCACTACCAGCAGCTGGCTCGTCGGCACCACACCCAGGACTTCCAGGTCGTCGACCTGACCGAGTTCTGGCGCTCGCGCAGCGCTGCGCACCTGATCCGGCCGCAGTCGGCCCGGCCGGAGTACGCGGCCTATCTGAGCCCGGACCCGCGGGTGAACCAGCTGGCGGTCTTCGAGTACCTGAACCAGTACGCGCACACCCAGCACCTGGGCTTCCGCAGCGGCAACCTGGAGGCCTTCGTGCTTTCCGGGCACAAGGTCTCGTACTTGGAAGAGCCGGGCTCGATCAGTACCGACCGGATGCAGCGCTGGGCGAATCTGGGCGTCAACCAGCAGATCAACCCGGCGCATGATCCCGACCGGCCGATGAAGTACTCGCTGCTGGTGACCGAGAAGGCGCCGACCCGGGCGGGTCAGTTGTACAAGCTGGACGAGTGGGCGGTCTCGGGTTTCAGCGATGCTGCCAAAGCTGCGCACGCCAGCATCGGCTACGTGCTGAAAGACGCTGACGCTCAGTCGGTTCAGGGCTTCCGGGACAGCGGTTACGAGCAGGCCGACGGTTCGTGGCAGTGGTTCAGCGGCTTCAACGAGCTGTACGCCGGCTTCCGGGAATTTGCGGCGAGCCCGCAGTGGAACAGCGTGTTGCGGCTGAATCCGGCCGAGAAGACCGAGCTGGGGCAGCAGCTGGAGTACCTGGCCACGCAGCTTGGCTGGGACCCGCAGTACCAGAGCTGGAACGACGACCTGGCCACCTTCGTTTCGGCCGCCGGTCTGCGCAGCGTTCTGGGAACGCTGCAGCGGGTGGACGAGCTGGCCTCGCGGTTCGGCTCGTACCAGTCGGCGTGGGTCGCGGATCTGCGGGCCAGTTACCTGCGGGGTGGCAAGCAGGCCTGGAAGGACTTCAAGGCCTACTTCCAGATCCAGCCGGGCTTCACCGCAAACGATCTCGGCCTGATCCGCGAGCAGTTGGCTGACAACTGGGGGTACTCGTACCCCATCGCCGGCGGTCAGGCTCAGGGCCAGCCGCTGAGCGACGACGCAGCTGTGCGGGCCGCCTTCCCCGAGCTTGCGGCGGTGAACCCGGAGTGGGAGCGCGGGGGCGAGTACGCGGTCAACTGCGTGATCTCGTTCATCACGATGTCGATCGCGCTGCGCGAGGGTGAGGCTTTCCAGGCGCCGCCGAGCGAGATGTGGTCGCACGCCGAGCTGATCGCCTGGCAGGGTCAGCAACTCGGGACTACTGCTGTCTTCCGCACGAGTGATCTGGACGAGATCCGGACTGCGATGCTGGCAGCCGGTGAAGGTGCCCAGGCGGCATTGGTGTTCGAGATCCCCGGCCGCGACCACGGCCACGTGGTCAACGTGGTGACCCGGGACAACACAGTCTGGTTCCTCGACGCTCAGGCGGGCCGGGCTGCCCGGGTGCCCACCGACGTCCATACGTTCGAGTTCTGGCCGATGTCACCGGGAATCGCGGATCTGGCTGGAGCCCAGCCGGTTTCCCTGGACGAGCTGACCGCCCTGCCTCAGATCGGTGCCCAGGGCAGCGAAGCGTTCGAACTGCAGACCCTGCAGCGGGTCGAACCGGCTGTTGCCCAGCTGCCCGTTGGGTTTGCCGAACCGGTCGAGCTGCCGGTGGCGGGTGCGCACAGCGAGCAGCAGTTCGGTTTCGGCCCGCTCGGTTTCGCCGAGAGCTTCGGTGGCAACCGCTTGGCCGATGCCGCCTTCGTCGCCCAGGTCACGAACTTCGAGACTACCCCGGCCGTGCTCGGCGCGCTGCAGGGCGCCCTGACCACGCGGATCGCCGAACTGGGGGACACCAGCGCGGTGCAGACCATGCTGGAGGGCGCTCTGGTCGTGGCCGCCGCCGGGCACACCCTGACGCTGAAGCTGCAGGACGTGGACCGGGCTCAGGCCCGTCGGGTGCGGTCCTCGCAGCAGCCGCAGCTGCGTTTCGGCGAGAGCCCGGCCGGACCGCTGGACTCGCTGGTCTCCCGTTCCACCGCGATCTCGCAGGCGATCACCCGGACCGGCACGTTCGACGCCTCGGTGTGGACCTCGGTGCTGCAGGGCAACCTGGCCGTGGTGCCCAGCGGCGGCATCAGCGGCTCGTCCACCACGTCGCGCACGCAGGGCTTCACCCTGGACTCCTCCTCGAACGAAACCATCGCTCCCGAAGGCGAACAGGCCTACTTCGACCTGCCCGCCCGGCTGGTGTCCGAGGTGCGGGTGGACGGCACCCGCGGCGTCCGGCACCGGATCACGCTGAACGAGTCGCTGCGGGTGTCCTTCCCGGAGACCGTGGCCGACTACCGGCCGGAGCCCGGCCCCTGGATCACCGGTTCGCAGTCGCGCCCGCTGACCGGCGCGCTGAGCACCGTGCTGCCCGGCTTCGGCGCGATCGGCGGCCTCGGGCAGCTGAACCAGGCGGTCCAGAAGGCACTCTCGATCGTCGCCGGCTCGGCCGCGGCCCAGGTGATCGACCACCGGCTGGCCGAGGCCGCGGTGCGGACCGAGCTGCCCCGAATGCTCGGCACCACGATCGCGCTCACCCCGCTGCCCTGGACCAAGGGCCGGGCGCTGGTGCAGCACGCCGGAGCCGAGGTGCTGGCCGCGCGTCGGCTGGGCCCGGCGCTGGAGATGCCGGTGCGCACCGACAAGGGCGGCGGTAGCAACCAGTTCACCGGTACCGGCAACAGCGGCACGTTCGGCGCCAGCATCGGCCTGATGGTGAGCCCCGGACCGATCGGCGACGTCGGGCCGTACGTTGCGGTGGCCTTCCCGCTCAGCACCGGCCGGGGCGTGGAGCTGAAGAGCAGTTCCGCGCAGGCCACCGGCGATCGGGTCGGGTTCTCCGGTTCGAGCGTGCCGTACCAGCTGCAGGTCCGCCTCTCGCTGGGCGCCGAGGCGGTCGGGGCCGAACAGAAGAACGTGGGGACGTTTGCGGCCGAGGAGAAGTCGGATCTGACGGTCACGGTCTACGTGGCGGAAGAACTGGCTGATCTGTTCGAGCGAGCGCTCAAGGAGCATGCCGGGCAAGCACATTCGATCCCCCCGGCCTTGGGCGAGGTTCGCTACCCGCCGCCGGCTCTGACCGAGCCCACCGGTCCGGCCGGTTTCGCCGGGAACCTCGGCCTGAGCGGGACCCAGAACCTGGTGCGCCAGTTCAGCGGTCTGCTCGGTCAGCTGGAGGGCCAGGTGCGGGTGGATCCGTGGACCCGGGCCCAGCAGCTGGACCTGCAGGACTGGCTCCTCGAGCGGTTCGGCCAGCCCGACTTGCGCCACTCCCAGGACACGCTGTTCAGCCCGGGTGGGCGCAGCGAGACGTACGTGCGGGAGTTGGGTACCGGCGACGTTCAGCACGTCACCTTCGAGATCTCGGCCCGTCGCACCAGCCCCGAGCCGCTGGAGTCGATCCCGGTGAAGGAGGCCGCGGTCTCGCTGAAGCCGGGCGCCGGGTTCGACCTCACCTACGGCGGTAGCGACGTGACCGGCACCGGGCTCAGCGTGGGCACCCGCTGGAACTGGAGCATGCCGATCCCGGGGACCGACCGGAAGTTCATCGGCCGGCTCGCGCTGGGTTCGTCGGCCGGCCGTTCCCGGACCGACGGTGTGGACGTGACCCACTCCGGCAGCGTCACCAAGCCGCTGGTCTACACCGGCCCGGCGGTGGCCTACCAGTACCCCGGCGAAGTCACTCTGAAAGTCTCGGTGACCCGGGTGCTCTCCCGAGACGTCTCGGCTCGTCTGGTTCGAGGGCTGGAGCACGGTTCCCGAAAGCTGATGCACCGGGCGGCTCCAGATCGGGAAGCCAGCACGCAGAGCCGGTTCGGTACCGTGGCGGGTTGGTTGGTGCCGGAACCCTTTACCTCACTGAACAAGACGGAGTCGGCGCTGAAGGCGCCGGCCGCCACGCCTGAGACCGAGGAGCCCTACGAACTGGCTTCGGAACGGCTCGATCACCAATTGCGGACGCTCGCCGCGGGTTCCGAGGCCGGTACCCAGACGCTGGTGCCGACTCGCGCACAGACGTCCTGGTGGCAGTTCTCGTCCGGCTGGGTGTTCTCGCCGTTGTCCGACCCGTACGGCACCGTCGAGGTGCGCCCGGTAGACCGGGTCGCCTTCGTCGAAGGCGCGGGCGAGCTGCGCACCGCGCTGGTGGAACAGCTGGCCCGGGTCGGCGTCGACCGGACGTCGGCGCGGTTGTGGGCGCTGGCCAACATCACCGCCGAGCACCTGCGCGGGCTGTTCGTGCGCGAGGCCAACGGCCAGGCCGGTCACGTCTCGCAGAAACTGACGTTCGGCGACCGGGAGGCCCAGTACGCCCTGATCCCGATCGTGCACAGTGTCAAGGACGACGGCACCAGTGCCACTTTCGAGACCGGCGTGCAGATGGAGTACGGCGCCGCTGTGACCGCCTCGGGCTCGAGCGCGGCGACCTTCGGCCTCGACGCGAACGTGCGGTTCGGGGTCTCCCGGAGCGGGGGCGGCGCCCATGCGCGGTTCGGCCCGCAGTTCGCGCAGGTCGAGACCAAGGGTGACTCCGAAGGCCTGACCCGTTATCCCGGGCAGAGCCTGAAGGTGAAGCTCACCCACCACGGACGGCTCGGGGCGGTGCGTTGGCGGGTGATCGCGGTCTCGGCCCGTCACCTCACCGAGAGCCGTCGCCTGGACCAGCACCTCGGGGTGAAGGCCGCCGCCACGGACGTCGACGTCGCCAAGGGGATCCGGTTCTACGCACCCGAGCGCACCGTCTTCACCCTGGCGGACCTGGACTCTGTGCTGGGCGGCCTGCCTGCCCTGCGGGCGGGTGAGCCGCGCCGGCTGCGGACCGAAGCGCCCAGCGACGGGCAGCGGCTCGGCCCGGTGGGCGAGCCGGAGCGGGTGGTGCCGGTTGCCCCGGTGAGCGACATCGATCCCACGCTGGTACCGGAATACCCCCTGGTGCCGCTGCATTCGGTGACCGAGTACTTCACCCCGGCGGCCGGGGCACCCGCGTTGAGCCAGGCGAACCCGGTGCTGAAGGCGGCCACCGACCTGCTGGCCCGGCACGAGCCCGGCGCCCTGACCGGCCTCTGGCAGTTGCAGGCCCCGTTCTCCGGGGTGCGTGGCGGCCTGGACGTGATGCTCTCGCCGCAGGCCCTGAACAGCCAGGCGCCGATCCTGCGCGGCGGGGGTCTGATGCTGACCCGGGTGGACGGCACCTTCCTCGGCCAGCGCACCACCCAGCTGCTGATCCGGCTCAACCGTGACCCGCGCAACCGCGGCTACGTCACCACCGAGGGTCTGGACGGCACGATCGGCTACACCAACCGCGGCGATCAGCGCAGCACCACCACCTGGTCCACCAGCCGGGCGATCACCCTGGCTCCCGGCCTGACCGGGCTGATCGACGGTGTCGCAGGCCCGAAGTGGGTGCAGAGCCAGGCCATTGCCGAGCTGCTGCACGGCTGGAACCGCAGTGTGGGCGGCTCCACGGCGCTGGCCCCCTACCGGTACGACGGGTTCGGCCAGACCGGTGACCTGAGCGTGCTGCTCGGCGAGATCGACGTCGAGATCACCCTGGTCAGCACCTGGCGGCCTTCGCCGGTGCTGAACACCCTGGGTCTGGGCCTGCCGATGTCGCTGGCCCGGCACTTCCAGCAGCTCACCGCGGCCGGTCCGGCCGGGGTCACGGCCACGGTGGACAGCCGCACGGTCTCGCTGGGTGAGTCGGTGGCAGTGGTCACCGCGGACCTGAAGCGGCCGCTGCCCGCGGGCACCGGGGAACCGATCGTCTCCCGGGTCAGCCCTGGTTCGCTGAACACCGGCAGTACCGAGATCCGGTTCACCAGCGCCGAACTGCTGGACCAGGACGTGGTGCTGCGGATCGACCCGGACAAGGTGCGGTTCCTCTACGACGCCTGGAGTCAGGCGATCGAGCAGCAGGCCGGTTCGCCGGCGCTGCTGGCGGCCTGGGGGCAGATCGGTCAGGACGAGCTACGCACCCTGACCGACGCCGGGGTGCTGGAACACCACCTGCTGAGCACCGGTACCGGCGCGGATGTGGACCGGGCCCGCCTGCCGATCCCGGTCCGGGCCACCGGCAGCGTGTTCACCGACACCATGGCCGGCCTGTCGGTCAGCTTCCGGCTGGTGAACCCGAAGGCCTCAGCCGAGTTCCCGGCCGCGCACTTCAGCGGCCAGGCCGACGTGATGACGATGAACTCCACGCCGGGCAACCGCACGGACTTCTCCGGATCCGCGCGGGGCGGGGCGCCGAACCACTTCGCCAACCTGAACGCCGATCCGAAGCCGGCCTCCGGGAACGGGGCCTCGGAGGACTCGGTGCGCCCGATCGTGATCGCCGCGCCGATGTACACCGGCCGGACCAGGACCACGATCAGCAGCTCGCAGCGGGCCACCTCGGCGTACCAGGCCCGGTCGCTGGAGACCGACTGGTTCGGGCCGGTGCACCTGGACGCCCTGGTCACCGTGACACTGCGGACCAGCCACCAGCGGGACAAGATCCGTTACGGCGGAACCGAACTGCCGCTCACCTTCCGGGTCCGCAATCTGGTCGAGGCGGCCTACTCTCCGCAGCGCCTGCTGCAGGACGCCGGGCTGGGTTCCTGGGCGCCGACGCCGGTGCCGATCAAGGTGCCGTCGGGCTGGTACCTGCCCGCGGACGTCTCCAGTTCTGGACTCCTTGCGGTGCAGTCGTTCCCGAAGCTGGAGAACCCGGCCCTGGCGTTGCTGCACGTGAGCTTCCACCGGCCGGCGCCGCAGGAGCCGGTGCGGGTGCTTGCCTACGGTCAGGAGCTGACCGCGCGCGAGTTCGGCGAGCGGTATCTGGTCCCGATCGCCCGGCACGACACCGGTATTCGGGGGCTTGTGCTGGTCACGGACTCCTTGCCGAGCGGAACCGATGCCTTGCCCGAGATGTCGGCCGGGCTGCCCGACGGGATCACGATCGTGGCGGTGCCCGGTCCGCTCGTGGCATCGCTCGGCGAAGCGGCTGGGCTGGACGACCTGCTGGAGCTTGGGCTGTCCACCGAGGCCGGCCGGCCCAGCGCCAAGGCGCTCGGGAAACGTCCGGTGGGTAAGGGAACCGAGACTGATGAGCCGGCGGTCGCGCTCACCCGTGCTCCCGGGCCGGACGATCTGGATGTCGGTGCGGTGCGGGAACGGCTGGCCGAGCTGGCCGGACCAGACCGCTCCGCCGAACGGGTGGCCTGGTGGGCCGGACTGGCCGAACAGGCCGAGCAGCTGGCGGACGGCTCCGAGGCGGCAGCGGTGGCTCCGTTGTCGTTCGTGGCCAACTCCATGGTGGGCAACCGTCTGGCCGTGGCCGAAGGGTTCGAGGCGCTGGGCGAGCAAACTCAGGAGCAGTTGCGTTCCGAGCTGAGCGTGGTGCTGCTGGGCGCGTTGCTGCTGAGCTGGACAGCGGCCGGGGCGACCGGGCTGCCGACCCGCTCGATGGTGGCGCCGGTGGCCGAGCTGGCCGACGATCTGATCGAGCAGGTGCTCGGGCTCGGACGTCCGCGGCCGCCCGAGCGCCGACCCGAGGTGACCAGGCCGGAGCCGGTGGAGCCGGTGCGGATCAGGCCCACGGGGCACATTACCGCCACCGGTGCGGATGTGCTCGGGGCTCTGCTGGGTGGCCCGACGCAACCAGTGGCCGGTCCGGCCGACCACCCGAGCAGTCCACCGCAGGCACCCACCCCGACCACCCCGTCCGTTGCTCCTGCGGGCACACCCACACAGGTGAGCGGGACCGAGACGCCCGCCACACCCGTCCGTCCGGATCCGCTGCTGCCGCCGCCCGGCCTGCTGGGGCCGATCAAGGTCGATCCGGACGACGAGCCGGATCAGGAATCGGAAAGCGGGCCTTACGTCGCCACTGTCGGCAGCTCGGTGCTGGATGCTCTGGCCCTGCTCGATCCGGGGATCGAGCTACCGGCGAAGGCGAACGACGACGTGCACCGCTGGGCGAGCGTTGGCCCTGTCACGAAAAAGCGGAAAGATGGGGCCGACCCCCGACCAGGCAACACGGAGAGCGACGCATCATGAACGCACCGCACGGGCTCGCCGGCCGTCCGGACTCCCGATGAGGCTCGGTTCCCGCGAACCGCGCAAGCCGACGGTTCGCACCCCGCAGCACACCCCGCCCGAAGGCGTCGGCCGAACGCAGCCGGGCGTTCTGCGCGTGGCCCCGGGCGAGCGTCAGGCGCTCGGCTCGATCGCCGAGGCGCTGGCCGTGGCGCAGGACGGGCAGACCATCGCGGTCGCTCCCGGGGTGTACCCGGAGAGCCTGGTGATCGAGCGGCCGGTCGCGATCGTGGCCGAGCAGGGGCCCGGAACGGTGCGGGTGGCCGGACCGGCCGGGACGACGGTCATGGCTTCGGTGCGGCTGCACGGTCTGGTGCTGACCGGGGCCGCGGACGGTGCGGCGCTGCTGCGGGTGATGTCCGGTTCCTCGGAGTTCACCGAGTGCGAGATGCTGGCCGGGCGGATCGATCTCGAGGGTGAGTGCGCGGCGCGGATCACCTCGTGCCGGATCAGCAGTGCGCCGATGGTCGGGCTGCACCTGACCGCCACCAGTCGTGCGGTGCTGGAGAACTCGGTGATCACCGCGATCGACGGAACCGGCTTGGTGGTCAGCGATTCCGGGCAGCTGGCGATGGCCGGCAGCCAGATCCGTTCCACCCGGGGCTCCGGGCTGCGGGTGCGCGGAAACGGCCGGGCCCAGGCCGAGGGCTGCGAGATCTCGCGCACCGGGCGCAGCGGGGTGCTGGTCGAGGACGTCGCCTCGGTGGTGCTGCGAGGCTGCCGGATCGAGCGCTCGGGCACCGAGGGGCTGCGGGTGCTCGGCAGTTGCCCGGCCACCGACCCGTCGGTGGCCGACACCGAGGCGACCGGTGTGGTGCTCAACGACTGTGTGATCGAGAAGTCCGTCGGGGACGGCGTTCTGGCCGGTTCCGGCGACATCCGGCTGGGTGAGTGCCGGATCGAGGTGACCGGCCGCTCCGGGCTGGTCGCGGCCGGCGACAGCGTGCTGACCCTGCACGAGTGCGTGCTGGAACGGTCGGCGGGGACCGGTGTGGTGACCCGGGACAAGGCCCAGCTGTACTTTTCGGACGGTGCGGTACGCCGCAGCGGCGGTAACGGATTCTTCCTGTCCGGGTCGTCCGGCGCCCGGCTCAGTGATTCCCGGGTGGAGAAGACGACTTTCAGCGCGGTCTGCGCCGGTGACTCGGCCACCGTGGAGCTCTCCGGTGTCTCGGTGATCGAGACCCCCGAGCACGGGATTCATTTCAAGGGCAAGGCCGACGGACGTGTCCGGGCGGGTCTGCTGCGCGGCGCCGGTTTGTGCGGGGTGCAGACCGAGGGCGACGCTGAGCTGGAGCTCTCCGAGATGGAGGTCGACCGCTGCGCGGTCGGGATCGCCCTGGCCTCGAAGCGTAAGGCCCTGGTGGAGAAGGTCGAGGTGCACGGGAGCGACCGTTCCGCGGTGCAGATCGGCCCGGGCGCCTCGGCCGGCCTGCGTGAGGTGCGGGTGCGCCGGGCCGGGACTGCGGGCATCGTGCTGGAGAAGGACGCCCAGGGCACGGTCGAGGACTGCCGGATCGAGGGTGCGGGCGGGTCGGGCCTGGTGGTCTGGACCGGTGCCCGGCCGACGGTGACCGGGCTGCGGGTGCGTGACACCACCAAGAACGGCATCTTCGTGGGCGACGGCGCGGCCGGAACCTATGCGGACTGCGACATCTCGGCCTCTGGATTCCCGGCCCTGCACGTGGGTAAGAAGGCCGCTCCGAGCTTCACCGACTGCCGGATCCACGACACCGGGGCCGACCTGAGTCAGGACGAGGACGCGGCCCCGGAGTTCGCCCGGATCACGATCAGCGATGTCGAGGACTCGACCGTCCCGGCGAGTGCGGTGACCCGGCGTTCGGGGAGTACACCCGAGAAGAAGGTGGTTTCGGCCGGCCCGTCCGAAGAGGAACTGGGCGTGGACGTCAAACCGGGCGAGGAGCCCGAGGAGTCGCTGGACGAGCTGCGCGAGAAGCTCACCGGGCTGGTCGGTCTGGAGCAGGTCAAGGCCGATGTCAGCTCGCTGGTCAAGCTGATGCAGATGGTCCGCCGCCGGCAGGAGGCCGGTCTGGCCGCGCCGCCGCTGAACCGGCACCTGGTCTTCGCCGGTAATCCGGGTACTGGAAAGACCACGGTGGCCAGGCTTTACGGTGGTCTATTGGCCCGGCTCGGGGTGCTCGAGAAGGGGCATTTGGTCGAGGCCGACCGGGGTGCGCTGGTCGGCTCGTACGTGGGCCACACCGCCCCGAAGACCGAGGCCGTGTTCCGGAAGGCGCTGGGCGGCGTGCTGTTCCTGGACGAGGCGTACTCGCTCTCGCCGCCCGGGCAGTCGAACGACTTCGGCCAGGAGGCGATCGTCACGCTGATGAAGCTGATGGAGGACCACCGCGACGAGATCGTGGTGATCGTGGCCGGGTACTCCAACGAGATGGCCAACTTCCTGAACTCCAACCCGGGCCTGGGTTCCCGGTTCTCGCGCACCCTGGAGTTCGTCGACTACAGCTCCGAGGAGCTGGTGAAGATCGTCGAACTGCAGGCCGAGCACCACCAGTACGAGATCACCCCGGACACCCGCAGTGCGCTGGTGGGCTATTTCGACGCACATCCGCGAAATGCCGGATTCGGCAACGGGCGCGTGTCGCGGCAGCTGTTCCAGCTGATGACGGAGCGACAGGCCGCCCGCCTGGGCGATCTGGACCTGGCGGTCGCCTCTTCGCAGGACCTGCAGCGGATCGAGCCGGCCGACATCCCACCGCATTCGATCTAGTTCGATCTAGTGGTAATTCCGGGCACTGTTCGCAGGGGATAACGGGAACCCCCTGCGGGCAGGACCCGGAGGCCGGGATCGCGGGCTGTCACGGTGAAGTGTTAGCCGATCCCGGTCCTGGTGGGAGAAACACAGCGTGAGCAACCCGAACTCCGTGCCGCCGGAGAACGAGGGTCCCTCCGAGCGTCAGCAGGAGTTTCTCTCTTCCTGGAACAAGTCGATGGTGGGCGGGCGTCCGTCGATCGGTCTGCCCACCCGGGGCCTGCGCGGGCTCGCGGTGATCATCGCCTCGGTCGCGGCCGTCGTCGGCGTGGTGCTGGGTGGCGTGGCCGGGGTCAACGCACTGGCCAACAGCGGCGATCCCGATCCGTCCACCAACGCGGCGCTGACGTCGACGAACCTGCCCACTCCCACGGCTGAGCCCAGCGCTGCGGAGGAGCCGACCCCGTCGGCCACCAAGAAGCTGAAGAACACGGAGACCACCGAAGCCGCTGAAGAAGCGCCGGTGCGGACGCGGACGGTCACCAAGGAGGCCGACCCGACGAAGTCGCCCACGGCCAAGAAGCAGACCGAGCAGGAGAAGGAGAAGGCTCAGGAAGCGGCCGACAAGGCCGAGGAGAGCCCGGGGACGGTGACCAAGCGGATCGGCGTGATCCGGAACCTGGTCACCAGCTACTGCGTGGATCTGCCCGGCTTGGGCGCGGTCTCCGAGAACGTGCCGCTGCTGCAGACCAACTGCTACCCCGGCAAGACCGACAACCAGGCGTACGAGACGATCACCCAGGCCGACGGCACGTTCCTGCTGCGCAACGTGAAGTCGCAGTGGTGCCTGGACGTGCCGGCCGGCGGCGCCGTGGACGCCGGGACGACCGTGGTCACGTACACCTGCAAGTTCGGCTCGGACGACAACCAGATGTACAAGAAGCAGGCCGCCGGCAACGGCTTCTTCCTGGTGAACGTGAAGACCGGGCTCTGCCTGGACCCGGAGGGCACCGACGCCACGAACAGTCCGGTGGACACCCAGCTGGCCCTGAACCCCTGTTCCGAAACGGACAACCACATCTGGTCCTTCGACCGGAGCTGAGGAGTAGCACGGTGAGCAGTCCCGATCCCTCGGAGCGCTCGGAGCGGCAGGAAGAGTTCCTCAACTCCTGGAACAAGTCGATGGTCGGCGGGCGTCCGTCGATCGGCCTGCCCAAGCGGGGCCTGCGCGGGCTTGCGGTGATCGCGGCCTCGATGGCGGCCGTGGTCGGCGTGGTGGTCGGCGGCGTGGCCGCGGTGAACGCGGTGGCGAACCGCAGCGGCTCGGGCGAGGCCACCAACACGGCGCTGACCTCGACCAACCTGCCTGCTCCCACGGCTGAGCCCAGCGCCACCGAGGAGCCGACCCCGGCGGCCACCGAGAAGCCGAAGAAGACGAAGACCACCGAAGCCGCTGCTGATGCTCCGGTCCGCACCCGCACGGTGACCAAGGAAGCCGACCCGACCGCAACCTCCAAGCCCAAGAAGAGCGGGAAGCAGACCGAGGCCGGGGAGAAGAAGGCCAAGAAGGCGGCGGCCGAGGCGGAGGCCACGCCGGGCACCACGGTGCAGCGGATCGGCGTGGTCAGGAACCTGGTCACCGGCTACTGCGTGGACCTGTCCGGGACGGGTGCGGTCTCCGAGAACGTGCTGGTGGTGCAGAACGACTGCGTCCCCGGCAAGGCCGACAACCAGGCGTACGAGACGGTCACCCAGGCCGACGGCACGTTCCTGCTGCGCAACGTCAAGTCGCAGTGGTGCCTGGACGTGAACGGCTCGGGCAATGTGGAGCCCGGGATCGTGGTGAACACCCACACCTGTCTGCTCGGCGACCAGGACAACCAGATGTTCAAGAAGCAGGCCCAGGGCGACGGGTTCTTCCTGGTGCACGTCAAGAGCGGCCTCTGCCTGGACGTGTCCAACGAGAACAACGGGCAGACGTCGCCGGGGGCCAAGCTGACGCTGTTCACCTGCTCGGCCGAGGACGACCACGTCTGGTCGTTCTCCTAACATGCTGAGCGGTCGGTAATCAGGTTCAGGAGGGCACCAGTGCGCGCGGTCGTGTTCGAGGCGTTCGGCGATGTTCCGCAGGTCAGAGACGTTCCTGAGCCGTCGGCGCCGGAGGGCGGCGTGGTGGTCGCGGTCGAGGCCACCGGGCTGTGCCGCTCGGACTGGCACGCGCTGGCCGGGCACGACGACGATGTGCAGTTGCCGCACGTGCCGGGCCACGAGTTCGCCGGACGGGTGTACGCGATCGGTGCCGGGGTTGAGGGTTTCACGGTCGGGCAGCGGGTCACCGCGCCGTTCGTGTACGCCTGCGGGGTGTGCGAGCCGTGCCGTCAGGGCGACGGGCAGGTCTGCCTGGACCAGCGCCAGCCCGGCTTCACCCGCTGGGGCTCGTTCGCCGAGTACGTGGTGGTGGAGCGGGCGGCGGTGAACCTGGTGCCGCTGCCGGACGAGGTGCCGATGCCGGTCGCGGCGATTCTGGGCTGCCGATTCGGGACGTCCTTCCGCGCGGTCACGCAGGTCGGCCGGGTTCGCGCGGGGGAGTGGGTCGCGGTTCACGGCTGCGGCGGGGTCGGCCTTTCCGCGGTCGCGATCGCGGTGGCCGCCGGCGCCCGGGTGGTCGCCGTGGACGTCTCGCCGAAGGCCCTGGAGCTGGCGCTTCGGCTGGGGGCCGAGCGGGTTGTGCAGGTCGGGACCGCTGCCGAGGCGAGCGCAGCAGCGATACCCAGCAACGACGTCCCCAGTTCGATCCGGGAACTGACCGACGGCGGCGCCCACTTGTCGCTGGACGCCCTGGGCAGCCACGAGACCTGCGCCAACTCGATCCAGAGCCTGCGCCCGCGCGGCCGCCACGTGCAGGTCGGGCTGCTGCCGCCGGCCCTGGGGCTGCCGCCGGTGCCGATGCACACCGTGATCGGCCGGGAGCTGGAGGTTCTGGGCAGCCACGGGCTGGCCGCCCACGCCTACCCGCAGCTGCTGGCCCTGGTCGCGGCCGGCCGGCTCGACCCGGCCGCGATGATCACCACCGAACTCACCCTGGAAGAGGCCGGGCCGGCGCTCGCCGCGATGGCCGCCCGGCCGCCGCACGGGGTGGCCGTGATCAGGCCCTAGGGATCAGGCCGCCTTCGTAGGCGATCACCACGAGCTGGGCGCGATCCCGGGCGCCCAGCTTGCCGAGCACCCGGGAGACATGGGTTTTCACGGTCAGCGGGGAGAGCACCAGCTCCTCGGCGATCTCCTTGTTCGACATCCCGGCCGCCACCAGGCCGAGGATGTCGCGCTCGCGCTGGGTCAGCTCGGCGATCGCCTCGCAGTGGGCGTTCGGTTCGGCCTTCGCCGGGGCGGGGGCGGTAGGGCTACCCACGTAGGCCTGGATCAGCCGGCCGGTGACCTGCGGGGCGAGCAGCGCCTGCCCGTCGTGCACCAGCCGGACCGCCTCGATCAGGGCCTCGGGCTCGATGTCCTTCAGCAGGAACCCCGAGGCCCCGGCCCTGAGCGCGCCGAACACGTACTCGTCCAGCTCGAAGGTGGTCAGCACGATCACCCGGGTACCGGCCAGCCGGGGTTCGCCGGTGATCCGCGCGGTCGCCCGCAACCCGTCTGCGCGCGGCATCTGGATGTCCATCAGCACCACGTCGGGGCGGGTGGCCACCGCCATCTGCACGGCCGCGTCGCCGTCCCCGGCCTCGCCGACCACCTCCAGGTCGGGCACCGCGTTCATCAGGGCCCGAAAACCCGCGCGCAGCAAGGGCTGGTCGTCCACGAGCAATACCTTGATGCTCACGTTGCCGGTACCTCCAGGGGACTGCTGAGGGGGAGTTCGGCGGTGACCCGCCAGCCGCCGTCCGGACCCGGGCCGGCCTCGAGCGAACCGCCGAGCGCGGCCGCCCGTTCGCGCATGCCACGCAGGCCGTTGCCCGAACCGCTGACGCTGAGTTGCTGCTCCGTGGGAGTTCCACCGTCGTCGGTGATCTCGATGAGCAGCCGGCCCTCCTGCTGGGCGACGGTGATCCGGGCGCTGGTCCGGCCGGCGTGCTTCAGCGTGTTGGTCAGCGACTCCTGGACGATCCGGTAGGCCGTGCTGTCCACCGAAGTGGGCAGGCCCTCCTCGGTTTTGACGTCCAGGGTGATCTGCAGGCCGGCGGTGCGCAGGCTCTCGGCCAGGTCGCCGAGCGTGTCGATCCCCTGAGGGCTGCGGATCACCCCCAGCGTGGCCCGCAGATCGCCCAGGGCGTCCCCGCTGACCTGCTTGATCGTGCGCAGGGCGAGATGGGCCTCGTCCGGGTCGGTCCGGACCAGGAACGCGCCCACCCCGGCCTGTACGTTGATCGTGACCAGGGCGTGGGCGACCACGTCGTGCACGTCGCGGGCGATCCGCAGCCGCTCGTCGCTGACCCGGCGCCGGGCGATCTCCTCCTGGTTGCGCTCGGCCGCCTGGGCTCTTTCGACCATGACCTCGCGCCAGGCCCGGTGGTCGTGGGCGGCCACACCGAGGGCCAGGGGCAGCACCACCAGGGCCAGGTTCTGCACGGTGCTCCAGCTGAACAGCACGTGGGGGCTGTAGATCTGGAGGATGGCGATGGTCAGGCCGGCCGCGATCGGGGCGCTGATCAGGGCGGCGCGCCGGCCGTAGCGATCGGCCAGGGTGTAGGCGCAGAGCACGGCCGGGAACCCGATCGTGCTGTAGATGTCCACGTCCAGCTCGGCCAGCCCGAACAGGGCCACGAAGGCCAGGACCAGTGAGCCGGACGGAGCCTGCCGGCGCAGCAGCACCGGCAGGCTCGTCACCACGAACATCGCACCTGCCGCCGGGCTCGGCGGCAGGTTGCGTAGCGCCTGCTCGGTGAACATCGCCACGCTGCAGGCCAGGACGAGGGCAACGTCGATCAGCAGCGGGCGAGCGATCCGGATCACCCTTTCCACCTTAGGTTGTGGTCCGGTTCAGCGGGCGGCATCGGCCGGTGCCGGGACCGCCAGCTCGGGACGCCCTTCGGACAGCCCGACCTTGTCGTGCACCTTGCGCAGCCACATCGGCGACCACCAGTTCCACTTGCCCATCATCGCCATCAGGGTGGGTACCAGCAGCGAGCGCACCACGAACGCGTCCACCAGCACGCCCACCGCGGTGGCGATGCCGATCTGCTGCATGAACGAGATCTCGCTGGTGCTGAACGCGCCGATCGCCACGGCCAGCAGGATGGCGGCGGCGGTGACGATGCTGCCGGTGCGGCCCAGACCGATCGCCACGGCCTCGCGCTCGGGCAGGCCGGACTCGCGGGCCTCCTTGATCCGGCCGAGCAGGAACACCCCGTAGTCGGTCGAGAGGGCGAAGACCATCGCGGCGGCGACCAGGAAGTTGGTGGGCTCCACGCCGCCGTTGGGGGTGTAGCCGAGCAGGTTCTCCAGCCGCCCGTCCTGGTAGATGAAGGTGATCGCGCCGAGCGAGACGCCCACCGTGAGCACGTTCATGATCACGGCCTTCACCGGCAGCACCACCGAGCCGGTCATCAGCCAGAGCACGAGCATGGTCAGGAGGACGAGGGCGGTCACCGCGATCGGGAGGGTGCCGGAGATCGCCTGCTGCTGGTCGATGAAGGACGCTGCCTCTCCGGTCACCAGGGCGTCGACCCCTTGGTCGGTGGCCAGGTCGCGTACCTCTTCGACCACTCGCTGCGCGTCCGGGCCGGCCGCGTCGCCCGCCACCATCAGGTTCAGCTGCCAGACGTTCTGGCCCAGGTCGGTTGCTCCGGCGCTCTCGGCGACGCCGTTGAGAGCGCCGGCTTCGGTGGCGAAGGTCTGGACCTGGGCGGCGTTGTCGCTCTCGATCGCGACGATCACCGCGGTGTCGTTCTCGTCTTCGAGGGCGTCGGCGACCACTCGCGAACTGAGATCAGTAGGAATGATGGACGCGTCTACCGGCGTCCAGTTGGCGCGCAGCGCGGGTGCGGCCAGGAGCAGCATCACCGCGGCCGTGGCGGTGGCGATCACTCCGGGGCGACGCATCACGGCGTGCGAGAAGTGGTACCAGCGCTGGTTGTCCTTCTGCCGCCGGGCCAGCTTGGCACCCCAGAGGCCGAACAGGGCCGGGGCGATGATCAGCGAGGCCAGGGCGGCGACCACCGCAACCGCCGCACCAGCGATGCCCATCGAGCGCAGGAAGCCCATCGGGAAGACGGCCAGCGTGGCCAGGGCCACCGCGACCGTGGCGGCCGAGTAGACCACCGTGCGCCCGGCCGTCTGCATGGTCGTGATCACCGCGGCGGCTCCGGCGCCCTGCGTGGCCAGTTCCTCGCGGTAGCGGTTGAGCAGGAACAGCGCGTAGTCCACGGCCAGGCCCAGCCCCAGGCCGATCACCAGGTTGAGCGCGAAGATGCTCAGGCCGTAGATCTGGTTGGCGCCCATCAGCACCAGGAACGTGCCGATCACGGTGGTGACCCCGATCACCAGGGGCAGGACGGCGCCCCGGCCGCCGAAGATCAGGATCGACAGCAGCACCAGGGCAGGGAAGGCCAGCAGCTCGGCGCGGGTGAGGTCCTGCTCGGTCTGCTCGCCGAGCTGCAGCTGCATCACCGCCTGGCCCCCGGCCGTCACCGCGTCGTTGTCCGCGAACGCCTCGACCACGTCGTGCGCCACCTCGGTCTCGGCGGCGTCGGCCCGCAGCATCCCGGTGACCAGGGTGCTGTCCTGCGTGACCTCGGTCATGCCCTCGATCCCGGCGAGGGTGCCGGCCACTTCCTGGGTGCTGGTCCGGGCGGTGTCCACCAGCAGAACCACTCCGGAGGCCGGGTTCAGGCCGGTCACCTCTTCGACCCGTTCCACCGCTCTGGTCGACTCGGCATCGGGAGGCGTGAAGCCGCCCTCGGTGTCCAGGGCGCCGGCCACCGGGCCGCCGACCACCCCGGCCAGGACGACGAAAAGCAGGACGGCCAGCAGAGACCGACGTGGAGCCGCATGCAGGAGCCGGGTGAAGCGGCTCGCGAGTGACGTCTTCTGATTCATGGGGCGAGCCTCGTGCGGACGACTGGCCCCTCGCGTCCGTCCCGGGAAGGCACCTACGGCGCTTTTCGGACGTCTCTACTCGCCGGGAAGTACATCCTGAGATGTAGTCGCCACGGCTCTCGCCAGCGGCTCGTGCACTGGTGAGGCACCTGGGGGAATCAGAAAATGACTGCGGGTAACGCAAATATGACCGGAGGGCAACCTGCGGGCGGGCGAGGGGACAGTCAGTCTGTGAGAGACTTTCCCCGCTCGAGCCCTGTTCGGGTGAGAGGTCTGCCCATCCGATCGATCCTGTTGCCCCGGGGGTTCCGCTGACGACACACGACGTCGTATTCGAGCCTTACGAAGCATCGGCTCGATTCCGGCTTGCCGGCATGGCTGTTCACGTCTACACCGCGAGCGGCACCGTTCTCGCGTTCCTGATGGTGATCGCGGCCTTCGAGGGCGACGCGATCCGCGCGCTCTGGATCAGCCTGGCCGCGCTCGTCATCGACGGCACCGACGGGATGCTCGCCCGGCGGCTGCGGGTCAAGGAGACCATCCCGTCGTTCGACGGGGCCCGGCTCGACGACATCGTCGACTACATCACCTACGCGTTCGTGCCCGTGGTGCTGCTGTGGACCGGCGGTTACCTGCCCGAGGGCACGCTCGGCGGGGTGCTGGCGGCGCTGCCGCTGATGGCCTCGGCGTACCAGTTCTGCCGGGTCGACGCCAAGACCGACGACCACTTCTTCCTGGGCTTCCCGAGCTACTGGAACGTGGTCGCCTTCTACGTGATCATCGCGAACCTGAGCCCGACCACCACCAGCATCATCCTGACGGTCTGCTCGATCCTGGTCTTCGTGCCGATCAAGTACATCTACCCGTCGCGGACCAAGGCCTTCCGCCGGACCAACCTGGCGGCCACGGCGGCCTGGCTGGTGGCGTACGCGGTGCTGCTCACCCAGATGCCCGACCCGAGCATGCTGCTGATCTGGCTGTCCCTGCTGTACATCGCCTACTACCTCCTGAGCAGCGTGTACCTGACGCTGACGGGTAAGTCGGCGCGCCCCACAGCCCAGCCGGAGCCGGTCCAACCCGCCTGATCCCAACATCTCCGCCACCAGCGCCCCGTCCTTCCCCCGGACGGGGCGCAGCCATTCCCAGCCCTGGTCGCATTTCCCAGCTCTGGTCGCAGTAGTTGCACCAAAATGCTGCGGCTACTGCGACCAGAGCTGGTGAAGCTGAGCTAGAGGAGGGTCCAGATCTGGTTGGGGGTGGAGCTGCAGGTGCTCAGCTGGGTCATCTGGCCGTTGCCCGGGTTGTCGGGGGCGACGTCCAGGCACAGGTCGCTCTTGGCGTGGATGATCTGCATCCCGCCGCTGACCGACTTCTTCCGGAACATCAGATTGTCCGCGTCGCCGACCACGCACTGGTAGGTCAGCACCGCCTCGCCCGGGTTCGCGCCCTCGTTGCCGTAGACGTCCAGGCACTGCTTCGCCCGCACGTTGCGCAGCAGGAACTCGCTGCCGAACTGCAGCTTCTCGTACTCGTGGTTGTCGTCCTCGCCGTTCAGCGCGGGCGAGTGGCACTCCCACAGCTGGACCTGGGTGCCGGGCTCGGCCCCCTCGTAGAACGGCAGGTCCAGGCACATCCCGGTGCCCTCGTTGCGGACCAGGAACGGCCCGGTGATCACCGGCCCGGCCTTCTGCTTCTTGACCTTGGCCGAGGTGGCGGTCTGCGACGGCTCGGCCTTGGCCTTCTCGGTAACTGTGGACGTCTCGGGCTGGGACGTCGCCCGGGTCGCCTTGGTCTTCTCGGAGATCGGGGTGGCGGTGATGGCCGGGGTGGTGGGGGCGAGGTCGGTCGGGGTGGGGAGTGGCAGAACGCTGCCGGCCGGGGCAGCCGTACGTTGAGCGGGGCGGTCGTCGGAGTCGTCCACGTTCAGTGCCAGCGCGGTCAGCGTCCCGGCCCCGACCACCGTGGCCAGGCCCAGCCCGATCAGCAGGGGGCCGCGCCGATGGCCGGGTGGGGAGACGATCGCCTTCAGCACACGCATCGGTACACCTCGTACAGCAGTTAACGGTCAATCTGACAAATCAGGCCAAAGTGTGCCAGCTGCCGAGCGTCGTTCGACCCTGGATACAGACCTGTCTTGAGGTACTCCAGACGCAGCGCGGCGCCCCCTGTGAGCCTTGACAGCCAGACCTGGGAAGATGACTCTGTGCTGCTCGGACTTGGCTCGGCCCTGGTCGCTGCTGTCATGTACGGCGTGGCCTCGATCATGCAGGCCAGGGCCTCGCGGGAGATCCCGGAAGGGAACCTGACCCCGCGCACGGTGATCGACCTGCTGCGTCGGCCGCTGCTGCTGGCCTCGATCGTGCTGCTGGTGCTCGGCTACGTGTTCCATCTGGTCGCGGTGCGTCAGGTGCCGCTGTTCCTGGCCCAGACCGGGATCGCGGTCAGCCTGGTGGTCACCGCCCTGCTGGCCGTGCGCTACTTCGGCGACCACCTCAGCCGGCTGGAATGGGGCGCCATCGTGGCCGTGGTCGGTGGCCTGGTGCTGCTGTCCTCGGCGGCCGGGGAGACAGGCACCGAGCGAGGTACTCCCACCCTGACCCGTTCCCTGTTCGTGGTGCTGGCCCTGGTGGTGCTGGTCGCCTTCTTCGCCACCCGGTTCGAGGGGGCGCTCGCCGCCGCCGTGCTCGGCCTGGCCGGGGGGATGGGCTACGCCATCGTGGCGATCGCCTCCCGCCTGCTGCACGACTTCGTCCTGGGCGACCTGCTCACCTCGGGTGTCACGTACGTACTGGTGCTGTCCGGGGTGCTGGCGTTCTTCGTCTACTCCCTGGCGCTGCAGCGGGGCTCGGTCACTGCGGCCACCACCTCGCTGATCACCACCCAGACCATCGCCCCGACCATCGCGGGCGTGGCCTTCCTGGGCGATGAGGTGCGGGACGGCTACTGGCCGATCTTCATCCTCGGCTTCGTCCTGACCGCGGTCGCCGCGGCCGTTCTGGTCCGGTTCGAGGGGGTTCAGGACCCGGTGCGCGGAATCGACGAACCGGCCCCGAACTGACGTTTCACCTGCGTTCATCACGGTGTGATACCTCTAGGGCTCCTTCTGGAGGGAGCACCGATGATCGTCTGGGTACTGGTGGGATTCGCGCTGGGGTTCGCTGCGCTCAAGGCGATCCGTACGCTTCAGGCACACCGTGAGCGGCTCACCGCCGCGCGGCAGGAGAACCAGGGCAGTGTGACGTCGGGCCCGGCCGGGCCGTCGAGGACCTCCGCCTCGCTCTGAGTTGCGATCCAAACGCCTTGGGCCACGACCTCATCCAGAGGTCGCGGCCTTCGCCGTTTGCGGATCGTGCTGGGGGACGGCGGCCGCTGCGACTTCAGCCGGACACGGGCGGAAAACGAATGAGACTTTTGCCCGACGTCTCCTGATCGGGGGTGAGATTGGCTGATCCACATGAGCCAGACCGCCCCCGAGCGCACCTACAGCGGCCCCACGCCGGTCGCTGAACGATCCCTCGCCCCCGACCTCGCCCGCGGCGTGATGCTTCTGCTGATCGCCCTGGCCAACACCCACACCTTCCTGCGGGGCGGGCCGGTGCCCGACATGGCCCTGCTCGACCGGGCAGTGAACTGGGCCACCACCACGTTCGTGGACCAGCGGGCCTACCCGATGTTCGCCCTGCTCTTCGGCTACGGCGTGGCCCGGATCGTGGCGCGACAGAGCGGCACCCGCAAGCAGACCCGCAAACTCCTGCGCCGGCGCAGCCTGCTGCTGATCGGGATCGGCGTCCTGCACCTGGTGCTGCTCTTCGGCGGCGATGTGCTGTCCATGTACGGCGCGCTGCTGTTCCTCGGCCTGTGGGCGGTGCACTGGAAAGATCGCACCCTGCTCCTGGTGGCCGTCCTGAGCCTGGCGATCACCACCGCGATGAACGCCGCCGCGGCCGGTGATCTGACGGCCAACCAGCAGTCCCTCTCACCCGACTTCACCACCCAGATCGCCGATCGGCTCCCGGACGCTCTGGGCGCCGTGATGGTGGGCTGGGTCATGGTGGTCAGCCCGTACCTGGTCGGGCTCTGGGCCGGCCGCCGCCGGGTGCTGGAGTTCCCGGCCGAGCACCAGCGCCTGCTCACGGTGACCGCGGTGGTGGGAATCGCCGCGGCAGTGCTCGGCGCGCAGCCGAAGGCCCTGCACCTGGTGCTCGAGTCCACCCCGACCTCGGCCTTTGCAGAGGGGATGCACCACGTCACCGGCGTGATCGGCGGCTACGGCTACGCGGCGCTGATCGCCCTGGTCGCACTGCGGCTGAGCGCCCAGCAGCCCGGCCGGATCACCCAGGCCCTCGCGGCCACCGGACAGCGCTCGATGACCTGCTACCTGGCCCAGTCCCCGGTGTGGTTCATCGTTTTCACGCCGTACCTGCTCGACCTGTCCGGCGAACTCTCGCTCACCGCAACGGCTGCGCTGGCCATCGCCACCTGGCTGGCCACCGTGCTGATGGCCGACCGGATGCGCGCGGCCGGCTACCGGGGGCCGTTCGAGGCGCTGACCCGGCGGCTCACGTACCGTCGGTGATCTGCAGCTGGGTCCTCATCTCGACCTTCTGCTTGCTCACCAGAACATCGTCGCGGAAGCAGAACTCGTAGTTGACCTCGGTGCTCAGGGTCAGCGGGGTGTCCTCGGCGCCTCCCGTGTAGATCCGGCAGACCTGGCCGTCGGCCCGAGTCTCGGTGGACAGCGGTTGGGGCAGCAGCAGTTTCAGGCGCTGGAAGTCGTCACCGGTCTCGGCGAAGTTGTACACGCCCTGGTCGGTCGAGTCCAGGGTCTCGATCTCGGTGATCGCGCCGATCAGGGCGGCCAGCGCGATCGCCGTGGTCAGCACGATCCCTACGGCGCCCAGCCGCTGCCAGCGACTGGTCCTGCGGATCCGGTGCTGGAAGTCGCTGGGCGGCAGGGTGACCGGCTCGGGCACCTCGGCCTCGTAGGGGAGTACCCCGCCGAGCCGGA
This sequence comes from Kineosporia babensis, assembly GCF_021129305.1. GTDB lineage: Bacteria > Actinomycetota > Actinomycetes > Actinomycetales > Kineosporiaceae > Kineosporia > Kineosporia babensis. Next base: position 395,570 of record NZ_JAJOMB010000002.1, read on the forward strand.
AATCCCCGTCCTCCAGCGAGCCGGAGGACAGCACGCCACCAGCCAGCCGGACCCGTTCGGCCAGCCCGTGCAGACCCTGGCCGGTGCTCTGCCCCTGATAAGGCAGCCCCGGCCGGTTGCGCACGCTGACGTGCACGGCGTCCTCGGTGTAGTGCACCTCGACCCGGATCGGCGCCCCCCGAGCGTGTTTCAGCGCATTCGTGATGCCCTCCTGCACCACCCGGTAGGCAGCGTGCTCGGCCAGGATCGGCAGCGGCCGGGGATCACCGGAGCGGACCAGCTCGATCTCGGTGCCGGTCTGCCGGGCCGCGGCGATCGTCGGTTCCACCTCGTCCAGCGACCGGCCGGCCTCGGCCGGGCCGTCCTGATGCAGCACCTTGAGGATCTGCCGGAGTTCGCCCATCGCCTGGGCCGAGGTGTCGCGCAGCAGCCCGACCGCCTGGGCGCGGGCCTTTTCGGTACTCGGGGACGGGGTGGCCGCCTGAGCGAGGCCGCCCGCGTACAGCGAGATCAGGGTGAGCCGGTGGCCCAGCGAGTCGTGCAACTCGGCCGCGATCCGGGTGCGCTCACGAGCCTGGGCCTGGCCGGCCACCACCTGTTGTTGTTCGTGCAGCTCGATGTTGCGCTGGTTCATCGACATCACCAGCAGCCGGCGCTGGGCCAGCACGGCGGCCAGGGTTCCCGGCAGCACTCCGGCCACCAGGAAGTACATCAGGCCGGCGAGGGCGTTGAAGGTGGCAGACCCGTCCTCACCCAGATGAGCCCCGACCATGCAGGCCACTGCGGTGAAGCCGAAGCCGAGGAGGACAGCTGACCGGCGGATCTGCCGGTAGCGGTAGCCGACGGCGAAGGACACCACGAACAGGGCGAGGCCGGCCCCGGTGAACTCGGTCAGCGCGGCCAGCAGCAGCGCGGTGATCGGCCGGGACCGGCGCAGTGGAACAGCAGCCAGGGTGAGCAGGCTGACGGTGACCGTCAGCGCGATTCGGGGGCCCGGCGGGAGGTCGAACCAGGTGTCGGCGGCCATGAACGCGGTAATTCCGGCGAGACCGGCGGCCAGAGCTGCTTCGTAGGCGATCCGGCGGCGCTTCGCCCCGCGGATCGCGAGCCACCAGTTCGAAGCGGGGCGGGATATCGATGTCATCGGTCGACGAGCCTAGAGCCGTTCAGCGGCTAAAGGGGCCATTGATCACGATGTGGTTCGTCCGGGCTGGATGCACCCAACGGCGTACCGGTCACCCTTTGGTCTGATCAGCGTCTCTGCTACCTCTGGCGGACGATCGGCGGCGCTGATCCGAATAGCTTTTTACCTGTCGGGAAGCGCATTCCCGACCAGCCGAAAGACTTCGAGAGACAAGGAAAACCACCATGAGCGCCGTCGAGATCTTCACTCTGAGCACCGAGGCCGGCACCCAGCACACGGTCCGGGTGAAGCGGCACCTGATCGGCTACTCGGTGCTCTGGGAGCGCGACGGCGCCGAGGTGCTGGACTCCTGGGACGCCGAAGAGGTGGGCATCTTCGGCGACGAGAAGTCCGGGGTGCTGCGGGTGCAGGTGCCCTCCGCATCGGATCCGGTTCAGGAGGTGGCGCTGTACCCCTTGGCCGGATCGGAGCTGAAGGCGCTCAAGGAGCAGGTGTACAAGGGCGAGCCCGGCGGCGGCCTGCAGTTCGGCGCGAGCGAGTTCGTGCTGGACGGCGACGACTCCAAGGACGAGAAGCTCATGGACGAGAACCCGCGGGCGTACGCCGCGAAGCGGGCCGGGAAAGCGTTCTTCGGCTGGTCCGGATCGATGCTGGCCGGCCTGGTGATGACCGGGCTGTTCCCGAAGGAACGGCTGATGGCGCTGCTGCCGGATCTGCCTGGCCTCCCGGTGCCGGACGTGTCGGTGGACGTGTCCAGCCCGGTCAGCCTGCCCGACCTGCCGAGCCTGCCGTTCAGCCTGCCCGACCTGCCGAGCCTGCCGGTCTGGGTGGCCCCGGTCGCCACCCTGCTGACCGCCGCCGTGCTGGCCGGCTGCGAGCTGTACCGGGTGCGGCACAAGCTGGCCCGCCGCCAGGCCGCGCTGCACCGGATCCAGGCCCAGGCCCCGACTCAGCCGCTGGCCGTGTGAGCAGCTCCCGTCCCCAAGCAGCAACCATCGCACCGCCCTTCGAGAGACAAGGAGATCCACCATGAGCGCCGCCGAGATCTGGACCCTGACCACGGAAGCCGGTACCCAGCACACCGTCCGGGTGAAGCGGCACCTGATCGGTTACTCAGTGATCTGGGAGCGTGACGGCACGGAGGTGCTGGACTCCTGGGACGTGGACGAGGTGGGCGTCTTCGGCGACGAGAAGTCCGGGGTGCTGCGAGTACAGGTGCCCTCCGCCGACGAACTGGTCCAGGAGGTGGCGCTGTACCCGTCGGCCGGGGCGGAGTTGAAGGCGCTCAAGGAGCAGGTGCTCAAGAGCGAGCCCGGCGGTGGCCTGCAGTTCGGGGCAGTCGAGTTCCGTCTGGACGGCGACGACCGGGACGACGAGGCGTTCATGGACGAGTACCCGCGGGCCTACATCGCCCTCAAGACCGGGTACGAGTTCGTGGGCTGGACCGCAACCCTGCTGATCGGCCTGATGCTGGGCGGGGTGATCTCGACGGACTGGCTGCCGGACCTGCCCGATCTCCCCCGGCCCGACGTGTCGGTGAACATCTCCAACCCGATCAGCCTGCCGGACCTGCCGTTCGGCCTGCCGGATCTGCCGAGCCTGGCGGCCTGGCTGGCGCCGGTCGCCTGCGTGCTGTTCGCCACCGTGATGGCCGGCCTCGAACTGTCCCGGGCGCGCCGGAACGTGACTCACCGTCGGGCCGCGCTGCGCCGGACCCAGCCCCGCAACCAGCCCCAGGACCGGCCCCAGGACCAGCCTCAGGATCTGACCGCCTGAGCAGCTCACATCCCGCTGATCCCGTAGTCGCGGATCTTGCGGTAAATGGTGGCCCGGGACATCCCCAGCTCGGCGCAGGCCCGGGTCTTGTTGCCGCCGTGCGAACTCAGGCTGCGCACGATCGCATCCCGCTCCAGCGCCTCCAGCTGACTGAGCTGACGCCGGGTCGCCGAACGGGCCTCGGCCGGCAGGTCGGTGGCGTGCACGGTGCCCGAACGCCGCCGGTTGAGCAGCTCCAGCAGGACCGAGCGCAACTGGGCCACGTTGCCCGGCCAGGGAGCTCGGGTGAGCTGTTGCATGGCGTCGAACCCGAACCGGAGATTGTGACCCCGCCCCAGACCCGCCAGCAGACTCGGGACCAGCTCCGGCACGTCCTCACTGTGGTGTCGTAGCGAAGGAACGGCCACGGTGTGCGGAAAGTGCGGCAGCAGGTAAGCCGCGGTCTCGGTGTCCGGAGCCGGGCCGGAAGGTCCGGTGGAGAGAGTCAGCGCCACCCAGCAGCCGTCGGTCGATCCTCCCAGCGCATGAGCCTGCAGCAGATCACCCAGGCCGATCAGCGCCTCGGCGCAGAGCCGCTCGGCGTGACGGATCAGCAGGGCCCCGTCCTCCTCCAGCTCCGCCGCCACTTCGTCGAGCCAGGCGTCCACCGCGGCCGGGGCCCGGGTGTCCTCCCCGTTCAGCACCCGTACGTGCCCGGCCGGATCATGCCGGGCCAGCACCGCTCGCAGCAGCGCCAGCTTGCCGGTGCCTGCCTCGCCGGACAGCACCAGCCACTCCCGGCTGCGATAGCAGGACTCCACCTCGGCCACGCACCGCTGCCAGACTCCACTGCTGCCCACCAGCCCGGGCAGGGCGTTCTGGCGGGGCAGCAGCACGGCCGGCTCGGCCGTGGGCTGCTTGCTGAACCGCACCTCGACCACCCCGCCGAGCTGCCCCCGGCGTCCGTTCACCGGGCGGTACTTCAGCCGGGCGACCAGGCCGCTGGGCAGATCGCAGATCAGCGTGACCGGCGCCGACTCGTCCCGCACGTCCGCCGCCCACTCCATCAGCGAGTGCTGATCAGCCGCCGACAACGTCCGTCGGGCCTGCTCGTTCATCATCACCACGTCGCCGTTCACCGCCAGCACCACCCCGTTGGTGCGCTGCGACGTCTTCAGGTACTCCCGGAACAGCGCCAGTTCGGTGAGCCCGGCGGTGTTCAGCAGGCCCCGCTCGATCCGCTCGGCGCAAGCCCCGGCCAGCGCCTGCATCATCGCCGTGGACTGCCCCGCCCAGGAGGTCAGGTCCAGGGCCCCGAGCACCGTGCCCTGCACCGGGTGCTTGATCGGAACCCCGGCGCAGGCCAGCCGTTCCAGGTTCTCGGCGTAGTGCTCCGGGCCGTGCACCAGCACCGGACGCCCTTCGCTGAGTGCAGTGCCGATGCCGTTCGTGCCGACCCACTTCTCGGCGTAGCTGAAACCCGGTGCCAGATCGACCCGGTCGAGATAGCGGGCGATCGCGCTGTCGGAGTCCACCCGGTCCAGCACCACCCCCTGGGCATCGGTCAGCAGGATGCTCACCGGCTCGGACTGCAACTGCTCACCGAGCTGGCGCAGGATCGGTGCCGCGCAGGTGACCAGCGGCGAGTCGGTGTCCAGATCGGTCACGTAGGGCAGGTCGATCCGGTCGGCCTCCACCCCGCGCCGGTGCGAGCGCGACCACGACGCCAGGATCGGCTCGCGCACGATGTCAGCCGAAACGTCCTGCTGGGTAAGGAAACGCTCCCTGGCGTCGGCGACCTGCCGCTGCCAGCCGTGATCCTGCCGCTCGCCCTGCACAGCACGCATCCGCGCCCACCGCCCTTGTGGTCGCCAGCTGGTTGTTCCCGGCCTCTGCACACTAACCCGGCCGCCGCGGATTTGGCTCGCCCGAAGTGACGCCCGTCTCAGATTGAGACGCCCAACGGCCTCCTGCCGGGTTGTGATCGAACCCGACCCCGACTTGGGAGGCACATTGAGCAGGCAGAGCCTCAGCAAGGCACACAAGAAGATCACCGAGCTCTCGTGGGAGCCGACCTTCGCCACCCCGGCGACCCGCTTCGGCACCGACTACACGTTCGAGAAGGCCCCGAAGAAGGACCCGCTCAAGCAGATCCTGCGCTCCTACTTCCCGATGGAGGAGGAGAAGGACAACCGGGTCTTCGGCGCGATGGACGGCGCGATCCGCGGCAACATGTTCCGCCAGGTCCAGCAGCGCTGGATGGAGTGGCAGAAGCTGTTCCTGTCGATCATCCCGTTCCCGGAGATCTCCGCGGCCCGGGCGATGCCGATGGCGATCGACGCGGTGCCCAACCCGGAGATCCACAACGGCCTGGCCGTGCAGATGATCGACGAGGTCCGGCACTCCACGATCCAGATGAACCTCAAACGGCTCTACATGAACCACTACATCGACCCGGCCGGGTTCGACATGAGCGAGAAGGCGTTCGCGAACAACTACGCGGGCACCATCGGCCGGCAGTTCGGCGAGGGTTTCATCACCGGTGACGCGATCACCGCGGCGAACATCTACCTCACCGTGGTCGCCGAGACCGCCTTCACCAACACCCTGTTCGTGGCGATGCCGTCGGAGGCCGCCGCCAACGGCGACTACCTGCTGCCCACCGTGTTCCACTCGGTGCAGTCGGACGAGTCCCGGCACATCAGCAACGGCTACTCGATCCTGCTGATGGCCCTGGCCGACGAGAGCAACCGCCAGCTCCTGGAACGCGACCTGCGCTACGCCTGGTGGAACAACCACTGCGTGGTGGACGCCGCGATCGGCACCTTCATCGAGTACGGCACCAAGGACCGGCGCAAGGACCGGGACTCCTACGCCGAGATGTGGCGCCGCTGGATCTACGACGACTACTACCGCAGCTACCTGATCCCGCTGGAGAAGTACGGCCTGAAGATCCCGCACGACCTGGTCGAGGAGGCCTGGAACCGGATCGTCAACAAGGGCTACGTGCACGAGGTGGCCCAGTTCTTCGCCACCGGCTGGCCGGTGAACTACTGGCGGATCGACCCGATGACCGACCAGGACTTCGAGTGGTTCGAGTCCAAGTACCCCGGCTGGTACAACAAGTACGGCGTCTGGTGGGAGAACTACAACCGGCTGCGCTACCCGGGCCGGAACAAGCCGATCGCCTTCGAGGACGTCGACTACCAGTACCCGCACCGCTGCTGGACCTGCATGGTGCCGTGCCTGATCCGGCCCGACATGGTCACCGAGAAGGTGGACGGGCAGTGGCGCACCTACTGCTCCGAGACCTGCGCGTGGACCGACATCAAGGCGTTCCGGCCGGAGTACGAAGGACGCCCGACCCCCAACATGGGACGCCTCACCGGTCACCGGGAGTGGGAGACCCTGCACCACAACCAGGACCTGGCCGACGTGATCAGCAGCCTGGGTTACGTCCGCGACGACGGGAAGACCCTGGTGCCGCAGCCGCACCTGGACCTGGACGACCCGAAGAAGCTGTGGACCCTGGACGACGTGCGCGGCATCACCTTCCAGAGCCCGAACGTGCTGCTGAACGAGATGTCCGACGCCGAAAGGGAAGCCGCCGTGGCCGCCTACAAGGCCGGCGGCCCGGGCGGCCGGCCCGCTGCCGTGGCCTGACACCCCTGATCGGTCCGGTGGCGGCGGTCCTCAGCTTCGGCCGCCACCGGACCTTCTCACCTTAGGAGCTCAGATGGGTGACAAGCACCGCGTCCACTTCGAGCCGGTCGACCTGGAGATGGAGGTCGACGAGGACGAGACCGTGCTGGACGCCGCCTTCCGGCAGGGCATCTCGCTGATGCACGGCTGCCGGGAAGGTCAGTGCTCGGCCTGCAAGTCGTTCCTGCTGGACGGCGACGTGCAGATGGCCCGCTACTCCACCTTCGCGCTCGCCGACTACGAGAGCGAAGAGGGCTACGTGCTGCTGTGCAAGACCCACGCGTACAGCGACATCACGGTCGAGCTGATCAACTACGACGAGGAGGAACTGCACGACGCCGTCCCGATCCAGACCGTGCGTACCAGTATCGCCGCGATCACCCCGCTGACCGGGGACATCGTCTCCCTGAAGCTGAAACTCGGCGAGGGGGAACGGTTCGTGCACAAGGCCGGGCAGTATTCGGAGATCCGGCTGCCCGACAGCGATGTCAAGCGGTCGTTCTCGATGGCGACCACACCGTCCTCTGCGGAGGAGACCGGCGAGATCGAGTTCATCATCAAGAAGTACCCGGGCGGGCACTTCTCCGGACTGCTGGACTCCTCGCTCGCTCCTGGGGATCCGCTGCTGCTGACCGGGCCCTACGGATCCTGCACGCTCCGGGCCTCGGGTGAGGAGGACCGGCGGCGGGTGGTCTGCATCGCCGGGGGAGCCGGGATGGCCCCGATTCTCGCGCTGGTGCGCCGCCTGGCCGAGACCGGCACCGAGCGGCCGGTGGTCTTCTACTACGGCGCCAGAACAGCCGAGGACCTGTTCTACCTGCCGGAGATCATCTCGCTCGGCCTGAAGATCAAGGACTTCCGCTTCGTCCCGGCGCTCTCGCACGTCACCGAGGCCGAATGGGAGACGCTCGGGGTCACCGGGGACTTCGGGCTGATCACGGACGTCGTGGACCGGTTGGAGCCGGACCTGACCGACACGGACTGTTACCTCTGTGGTCCACCACCCATGGTCGACGCCGCGATCGCCCTGCTGGAGAGCAAGGACGTCCCCACCGACCGGATCCACTTCGACAAGTTCACCACCAGTGTTTCTGAAAGCTGAGGGGTTTCGATATGGCAGCACCTGTCAAAAAGCCCGACGCGGTACGCAGTTTCCCCAAGCCGGAGTTCACCGACGCCGAAGCCGGCGCGCTGGACTTCCCGAGCGCGAACAGCCGCTCGTACAACTATTTCCAGCCGGCCAAGATGCGGGCCACCACCTACGAGGACGTGACCTTCGACGTCCAGCCCGACCCGGCCCGGCACCTCACCCAGGGCTGGATCTACGGATTCGCCGACGGTGAGGGCGGTTACCCGCAGGACTGGACGGCGCTGAAGTCCAGCGACTGGCACCGGTTCCGCGATCCGAACCAGGAATGGGAACAGACGATCTACCGCAACAACGCCAACGTGGTGCGGCAGATCCAGCAGAACCTGGCCAACGCCAAACTGGCCAAGGCCTACCAGAACTGGGCGCCGGGCTGGGTCCGGTTCGTCGAGCGCAACCTCGGCGCCTGGATGCACGCCGAGAACGGGATCGGTCTGCACGTGTTCGTCGCCTGCCAGCGCTCGGCCCCGACCAACATGATCAACAACGCGATCGCGGTGAACAGCGCCCACAAGATGCGCTTCGCCCAGGACCTGGCGCTGTACAACCTGGACCTGAGTGAAGCCGACATCGGATTCGACGGCTCGGTGCACCGTTCGGTCTGGCACGAGGACCCGGCCTGGCAGGGCGTGCGGGAGAACGCCGAGCGGCTGACCGCGATCGGGGACTGGGCCGAGGCCCTGTTCGCCACCAACGTGGTGTACGAGACGCTGGTGGGTGGGCTGTTCCGCTCGCACCTGGTGATGCAGATCAGTGCCCGCAACGGCGACTACGTCACGCCCTCGCTGGTCGGTACCGGGGAGAACGACTTCTCCCGCGACCTGGCCTACACCCGTTCGCTGCTCAGCCTGCTGGTGCGCGACTCCGAGCACGGGGCCGCGAATGTCGAGCTTCTGCAGACCTGGCTGTCCGAGTGGCTGCCGGTGAGTCTGCATGCTGCTCAGGAACTGCAGCCGATCTGGTCGCACCCGGCCGAGCGGGTGGTGCCGTTCGCCGACTCGTTCGCCGCTGCCAAGGACGACCTGCGTTCCGTGCTGGCCGATCTGGGAGTGCCCGAGCCGAAGGAGCTGTCCGCATGAGCGAGCGCAGCGAGTTCATCAAAGGGCGCAGGGCGACGCTCAGGCTGACGACGAGCGTCAGCGAGGAGGAAGCATGAGCGACATGGTGTTCGGGCGGGACATCGGGTCCTCGAACAAGTGCGGCGTCACCCTGATGAACAACCAGAACGGGTACGTGGTCGCCGAGGTGATGCGGCGCAAGGACGGCGTGCAGATCGCCGAGTACCCCTCGATGATCCGGGTCGACGGAGAACGGTTGCTGACCTTCGACTTCGAGGAGATCACCCAGGCCCTGGGCTCGGAGTTCGACCAGTCGGACTTCGAGGAGATCATGTCCACCCACTACGGCCGGATGGTCCATTTCGACGACCGGACCATGCTCTTCGCCAACCCCGAGGACGCCGCCGAGTACATCGATTTCGATCTGAAGGTCGTCGAGTAAGGGTTCTCTGGATACGGCCTCGGTCTCGTCCGTGCACAGTCGCGGGTGCATGGGCGGGACCGCTGGGTTCAAGCTGAGGAGACTGGAATGTACGAGAAAGACGGAGAGAAGTACTACATCGTCGACAGTCACATCCACTTCTGGGACGGTGGCGCGGCGAACCAGAAGAACAGATACGGAGCGGGTTTCACCGGCTGCTTCTACGACTACCAGAAGAACCTGAGCCCAGCCGAATGGGTCTGGGACCTGGAGAAGTTCGGGTCGTACACCGAGGACGACCTGATGCACGACCTGTTCGAGGCCGGCTACGTGGACAAGGGCATCTTCCAGCCCACCTACCTGACCGACTTCTACACCAACGGCTTCAACACCACCGAGCGCAACGGCGCCCTGGCCGAGAAGCACCCGGAGAAGCTGATCACCAACGGCGCCTGGGACCCGCGCGACGGGGAGGCCGGCCTGGACGCGCTGGAGGCCCTGCACGAGCGCTGGCAGTTCAAGGGGGTGAAGCTGTACACGGCCGAGTGGAAGGGCGATTCCAAGGGCTGGAAGCTGACCGACCCCTGGTCCTACCGCTACCTGGAGAAGTGCGAACAGCTGGGCGTGAAGAACATTCACGTGCACAAGGGCCCGACGATCTACCCGCTGAACCGGGACGCGTTCGACGTGGCCGACGTGGACGACGTGGCCACGGCCTTCCCCAACCTGAACTTCATCATCGAGCACGTGGGCCTGCCCCGGCTCGAGGACTTCTGCTGGATCGCCACCCAGGAGCCCAACGTCTACGGCGGGCTGGCCGTGGCGATGCCGTTCATCCACAGCCGGCCGCGCTACTTCGCCCAGATGATCGGGGAACTGCTGTACTGGCTGGACGAGAACCGGCTGACCTTCGCCAGCGACTATGCGATCTGGCAGCCCAAGTGGCTGGTCGAGATGTTCGTCGACTTCCAGATTCCGGAGGACATGCAGGGCGAGTACGGGGTTCTCACCACCGAGGTGAAGAAGAAGATCCTTGGCCTGAACGCCGCTCGGCTGTACGGTTTTGAGGTACCAGAGGACGCTCAGGTCAAGTCCCCGGGTCTGGTCACCGGGGAGTCCGGGCCGGCGGTGGGGTCTGCGCCGGTGGACGAGACCGCTCCGGTGACGGCGTGAGCGGGCCTTCGGAGTTGCCGACGAGAGCAGAGATGTCAGGCGGGCCGGGGCTTTCGGGCGGGCTGGGCTTGTCGGGCCTGTCAGGATCGAGGGTGCCGCGGGAGCAGGAGGTCTGGATCGCGCTCGGGCTGGTGCGGGATCCGGAGCTGGACGAGCCGATCACCGAGCTAAACTTCGTCACCGAGGTTCGGGTGGACGAGGCCGGTGGCGTGCGAGCCGACCGGGCCGCTGGCTCGAGCGTGAGTGGCAGTGGCGAGGCGTTGGCTGGCGGTCGGGTCCGCCCGGATGTTGCCGGTGGCGCGGCCTCGGCGGTGGATGGTGCTGATTCGGTGGCCGATGGTGCGCACGTTTATGTCCGGCTGCGGCTGCCTACCTACTTCTGTGCGCCGAACTTTGCCTACCTGATGGTGGCGGACGCGCACGACGTGGTTACAAAGCTCGCCTGGGTGGACACGGTGACCGTCCGGCTGGAGGACCACTTCGCCTCGGAGGAGATCAACGGGGGAGTGGCGGACGACGCCGGGTTCAGCGGTTCCTTCCCCGGGCAGGCCGAGGGCGAACTGGACGAGCTGAGAGCAACTTTCCAGCGCAAGGCCCACACTGCCTGCCTGGAACGCTCCTGCCGTTCGCTGATCGAGGCGGGCTGGGAGGTGGAAGGCCTGGCGTCGGCCCGGTTGTCGGATCTGCCGCCCGGCACCGCCACCGAAGCGCTGTTACGGCGACGGGCCGAGATCGGGCTCTCCCACCAACCCGGCGACCCACTCATGGTGGACTCTTCCGGCGCGCCGGTGGCCGACGTCCCCAAGCATTTGCGGTTCGCCAAAACGGTGCGGGTCAGCATCGACGGCAACGGCATCTTCTGCCGAGGGCTCTTGGCCACCCGCTACGGCGACGGCTCGTCGCCCGGCACCCTGTCCGGGGTCATCCCGGTCGCAGATCTCTGGAGGAGGGCGTCATGAAGGCTGTTCAGCTCGGGAAGTACGAAACCCAGCCGGTTCTCACCGAGGTGCCGGACCCCGTCCTCAATTCGCCCCTGGACGTGATCGTGAAGGTCGGCGGTGCCGGGGTCTGCCGGACGGACCTGCACATCATCGAGGGCCAGTGGGAACAGAAGTCCGGTGTCGCTCTTCCCTACACGATCGGGCACGAGAATGCCGGATGGGTTTCGGAAGTCGGCTCGGCGGTGACCAACGTGGCCGTGGGCGACCCGGTGATTCTGCATCCGCTGGTGACCTGTGGGCTGTGCCGGGCCTGCCGCGACGGTGACGATGTGCACTGCGTGGGCTCGAAGTTCCCCGGCATCGACACCGACGGCGGGTATGCCGAATACCTGCTGACCAATGCCCGTTCCGTGGTCAAGCTGGATCCTTCGCTGCAGCCGGCCGATGTCGCTGCTCTGGCGGACGCCGGTCTGACCGCCTATCACGCGGTGGCCAAGGCGGCTCGCGCGTTGCGGCCGGGCGATACTGCGGTGGTGATCGGGGCCGGTGGGCTCGGGCACATCGGAGTTCAGGTCTTCCGGGCCCTTTCGGCGGCCCGCCTGGTGGTGGTGGACCGTTCTCCAGACGCGTTGAAGCTGGCTTCCGAGCTGGGCGCCGAGCACACGATCGTGGCTGACGGCACGCACGTGCAGCAGGTGCTCGACCTGACCCAGGGCAACGGCGCCGAGGCGGTGATCGACTTCGTCGGCGAAGGTGGTGCTCTGGAGGACGGGGTGGCCATGCTGCGCCGGGCCGGGAACTACTACGTGATCGGTTACGGCGGAACGCTCTCGGTCCCGGCGATCGACATCATCTCCACCGAGATCAATTTCGTCGGCAACCTGGTGGGCTCGTACAGCGACCTGGTCGAGCTGATGGTGCTGGCCGCGCGGGGCAAGGTCACGCTGCACACGGCGACCTATGCTCTTGCCGACTTTGCCCAGGCACTGACCGATCTCGACCAGGGAAATGTCCGTGGTCGGGCCATTCTGATTCCGTAAAGGTGCTTCGGCGACTGCTCTTTGGTCTCGAAGCGCCTTCATCTTCTTCTACTGAAAAGGAGGTAGACCGTGGCTAAGGACCTGCGTTTCAACTCGGACGCACGAAGCTTGCTGGAGGCCGGGGTCAACGCCCTGGCGGACGCCGTGAAGGTCACCCTGGGCCCGAAGGGCCGCAACGCGGTGATCGAGAAGCTCACCGGCGCACCGACGATCACGAACGACGGCGTCACCATCGCCCGGGAGATCCAGCTGCGCGACCCGTTCGCCAACATGGGCGCGCAACTGGTCAAAGAGGTGGCGATGAAGACCAACGGGGTGGCCGGTGACGGCACCACCACGGCCACCGTGCTGGCTCAGGCCCTGGTCCGGGAGGGACTGCGAGCAGTTGCTGCGGGCGCCAACCCGATGCAGGTGAAGCGGGGCATCGAGAAGGCCGTGGCCACGGTGATCGAGGTGCTGGCGGAGCGCAGCGTGCCGGTCAGCGGGCGCTCCGACCTGCAGCACGTGGCCATGCTCTCGGCCAACAACGACGCCGAGATCGGCGAGGTGATCGCCCAGGCGATGGAGAAGGTCGGCAACACCGGGGTGGTCACGGTGGAGGAGTGGCCGCACTTCGGCATGGGAGTCAGCTACACCGACGGCGTGGAGTTCGACCACGGTTACATCTCGCCGTACTTCGTCACCGACAAGGACCGGATGGAGGCGGTGCTGGAAGACGCCTACGTCCTGCTGACCAACGAGAAGATCACCTCGGTCCAGACCCTGATGCCGGTGCTGGAGCAGGTGCGGCGGACCGGGCGGCCGCTGGTGCTGCTGGCCGAGAACGTGGACGGCCCGGCGCTGTCGATGCTGATCACCAACCACCTGCACGACACCTTCCACTCGGTGGCTGTGCGGGCACCGGGCTTCGGGCACCGCCGGGTGGCCGAGCTGGAGGACCTGGCGGTGGTGCTGGGCGGCACCGTGGTCAGTTCCGAGTCCGGGGTGTCGCTTTCTTCGCTGCGGCTGGAGAACCTGGGCCGGGCCCGACGGGTGACGGTGAGCGAGGTGGGCACCACCATCGTCGGCGGCAACGGCGACCCGGAGGCCGTGCGGGTGCGGGTGCAGCAGATCGGCAAGGAGCTGGCCCGGGCCGAGAACGAGCACGACCAGGACTCGCTGCGCCTGCGGATGGCCCGGCTCTCGGGGCAGGTGGCGGTGATCAACGTCGGGGCGGTGACCGACGTGGAGTTGCGGGAGAAGCAGCACCGCCTGGAGGACTCGCTGATGGCCACCCAGGCGGCGATCGAGGAAGGTGTGGTGGCCGGCGGGGGCACGGCCCTGGTGCAGGCCCAGGCGGCGCTGGACGGGCTCTCACTGGAGGGCGACGCCGCGGTCGGGCGGGACATCGTGCGGCGGGCGCTGGAGGAGCCGCTGCGCTGGATCGTGATCAACGCCGGGCACGACGGGGACGAAGTGGTGGCCCGGGTGGCCGCGCTGCCGATCGGGCAGGGCTTCAACGCGCTGAACGGGCAGTACGGGGACATGTTCGACTTCGGGATCATCGATCCGCTGAAGGTGACCCGTTCCGCGCTGCAGAGTGCCGCCTCGATCGCGGCGCTGCTGCTCACCACGGAGACCCTGATCGTGGAGGAGGTGCTGGTGAATCCGGGCGCGATCGTTGCCCCCGGATTCGGTGACCTGGCCGAGGGCATGGTCCGGCCTTCCAACATCTACTGACCCTCCTCCGCTCGCGGGAGCAGGTGTTCGCCTGCTCCCGCGAACCTTCTTCCCGCAGAATGCGAGCGTGTCCATGAACCCACCGCCGGTTGCTCCCTCGACCCTCGATCACCCCGTCCACTCCGGCGTCGAAGCCACCGGCGTCCGGGAGAAGAGCACCGGCCGCCGTGCGGTGGGCACCACGCTCGGCTCGGCCCTGGTCGCGGCGGTGGCCTACATCGACCCCGGCAACTTCGCCACCAACGTCTCGGCCGGTGCGCAGTACGGCACCATGCTGGTCTGGGTGGTGGTGGCGGCCAGCGCGGTGGGCATGCTGGTGCAGTACCTGTCGGCGAAACTCGGCCTGGTCACCGGGCGGTCGCTGCCGGAGCAGTGCAAGCAGCGCATGCCGCGGCCGGCCCGGATCGGGATGTGGCTGCAGGCCGAAGTGGTCGTCATCATGACCGACCTGGCCGAGATCGTCGGCGGCGCCATCGCTCTCTACCTGCTCTTCGGCGTCCCCCTGTTGCTGGGCGCGGTGATCATGATCGTTGCCGCGTTCGCGATCCTGGCCCTGCACGTGCACGGTAGGGACGCGTTCCGCCCCGTTGTGTACGTATGTTTCGCGGTGGTGGCGGCCGGGTTCGCCTACCAGGCCGTTCTTGCCGACCTGAAGGTGTTCACGGTGCTGGAAGGCTTCCAGCCGCGCCTCGACGGCACCGACAGCGCCTACCTTGCCGCCGGAATCGTCGGCGCCACGGTGATGCCGCACGTGGTCTACCTCCATTCGCACCTGACCAAGGGCGAGGCCCTGATCTCCCGCCGGGCGATGCCCAGTCTGATCCGACGCACCCGGCGCGAGATCGTCGGCGCAATGCTGCTCGCCGCCACCGTGAACATCTCGATCATGCTGGCCGCAACGGTACTGGTGCCCACCGACACTCTTGAGGGCGCGCACGCCGGATTCGCCTCAGTGACTGGAGAACTGAGCAGCTGGGTCTTCGGCGCCGCGCTGCTCGCCTCCAGCCTGGCCTCGACCTGCGTGGGGGTCTACTCCGGGCAGACCATCATGTCCGGCTTCCTGCACCGCAGCCTGTCGGTCTGGACCCGGCGGTGCATCTCGGTGCTGCCCGCCCTGGTGATCCTGGCGATCGGGGTGGATCCGACCGCTGCGCTGGTGCTCAGCCAGGTGGTGCTCTCGTTCGGGATCCCGTTCGCCCTCGCCCCACTGGTCTGGTTCACCAGCCGCCGGTCAGTCATGGGAGACGCCCGCAACCGGCCGGTCACGGTTCTCACCACGGTTGTGGTTCTGGGAGCGGTGATCTCGCTGAACGTGTTCCTGCTGGGCACGCTGTTCCTCAGCTGATCCGGCGGGCCACGCGACGCAGTTCGTTCAGCACCACGGCCACGGCCGGCACCCGGGCCAGGTCCGGCCACAGCAGGGCGTAGGTGCGGCGCAGCGGCCAGTCGCTCAGCGGGCGGTGCGCCAGGTCGGCGCGCGGGTGGGCGAGCAGGCCCAGCTCGCCCATCAGGCTGATCCCGGCGCCCCCGGCCACCAGCGACTGAATGGTGAGCACATCGTCCACGGTGGCCACGATCCGCGGGCTGAAACCGGCGTTGGTGCAGGCGGCGACGAAGCGGTCGCGGAACGACTCCATCACCCAGTCCGCGTCGACCAGCTCGGCCAGATGAATGCTCTCGCGTCGGGCCAGCGGATGCCCGGCCGGCATCAGCACACAGCGCCGGTCGGTGATCAGCTGGTGCCGCAGCATGGTGCCCTCGTCCTGCGGCACCTCCTCGTTGGCCCAGTTGCACAGCAGACCCAGGTCCGCCTCCCCGGCCCGCACCAGCCGTCTGGCCTCGACCGGCTCGGCCTGGGTGAGGCTGATCCGGATGTCCGGGTGCGAGACCCGCAGCCGCTCGATCACCTGGGGCAGCAGCCGCAGCAGCCCGCTCTGGAAGGCCACCACCCGCACCAGGCCCCCGCCCCGGGCCACGGTCGAGGTCATGTCCTGCTCCACCGCGCGCAGCACCGAGAAGACGTTGTCGGCGTGCCGTAGCAGCACCTCGCCCACCTCGGTGAGCTGCAGGCCGCGCCCGATCCGGACCACCACCGGCACGCCGAGCGAGTCCTGCAGCCGACGCATCTGGTAGCTCACGGCGGGCTGGGTGTACCCGAGTGACCGCGCGGCCGCCGTGTAGGAGCCCGTTCGGGCAATCTCGGCCAGGACCCGCAGCTGCTGAACTTCCACCGATCGATCGTCGCACCAGGGGATACCGCCTGGACACCGGTCATTCATAAAGACTTCTGATGGGTGCGCCAAAGGATTCGCGTTGGAGTGCGGACCAGGCGCCGGGATAAGTTCACCAAATCGGTAAGGAATGCCGGTGAAACCCAAACCTTCGTCATACGGAGCCTTTCATGAGGTCCAGCGTTTCCCCCCTCGGCCGGCGCTTCGGCACCGTGGCTGCCGCCGGTGCCGTGCTCGCCCTGATCGCCGGCTGCTCCGGAGGTTCCTCCGAGGCGGCGGTGCCCGGTGGTGGCGCCGGCCAGGCCACCTCCAAGGCCGACTCCTCGGCGATCCAGGCGCTGATCGAGGCCCAGCAACCGGCCACCGACCTGCCGGCCGGCTCGACCATGGCCGAGATCAAGGAGAAGGGTGAGCTGACCGTCGGCGGGGTGCAGACCTCGGCGCTGTTCTCGCTGCTGAACCCGACCACCGGCCAGGTCGAGGGTTTCGACGCGGCGATGTCGCAGCTGCTGGCCGACTACATCATCGGCGAGCCGAAGACCAAGCTGGTCAACGTGACCTCGCAGACCCGCGAGGCGCTGATCCAGAACGGTTCGGTCGACGTGGTGTTCGCCACGTACACGATCACTCCGGAGCGCCAGGAGAAGATCTCCTTCGCCGGCCCGTACTACCAGGACGGTCTGGGCATCCAGGTGAAGGCCGGTACCGAGGGCATCGCCACGCTGGCCGACCTGAACGACAAGACCGTGGTCACCCAGTCCGCCTCGACCGCGCCGAACGAGATCACCAAGGCCGCGCCGGACGCCGAGATCCAGCTGTTCGAGACCAACACCGAGGCACTGCAGGCACTTCGGCAGGGCCGGGCCGACGCCTACGTGATCGACCAGTCGATCCTGGCCGGCAACGCGGTCACCAACGACGACGTCGAGGTGATCGGCGAGAAGTTCACCACCGACCCGTACGGCATCGGCCTGGCCAAGGACGACCCCGAGTTCCAGGAGTTCGTGAACACCTGGCTGGAGGCGAAGATCGCCGACGGCACCTGGGCCAAGGTGTGGCAGGCCACGGTCGGCACCGCCGTCCCGGGGGACGTCCCGGCCCCGCCCACCATCGGCTGACCCATGGACGTCGTCGTCGACAATCTCGGGGTCTTCGGCCGGGGGCTGCTGGTCTCGATCCAGATCAGCGCCGCGACCTTCGTGCTGGCCGGGCTGCTCGGGGTGCTGCTGACGGTCTGCCGGATCAGCCCGGTGCTGCCGCTGCGGCTGGCCGCCACCGGCTACGTGGAACTGGTGCGGAGCCTGCCGCTGCTGGTGCTGCTCACCCTGTTCGTCTTCGGCCTGCCGGAGATCGGGCTGATCGGGCCGCTGCTGTGGACCGCGGTCGCGGCGATGAGCCTGTACTGGGCCACCTTCTTCAGCGAGACCCTGCGGGCCGGGGTCCGGGGTGTGCCTCTCGGCCAGATCGAGGCGGCCCGGGCCATCGGCTGCACCTTCGGCCAGGTGCTCACCCAGGTGGTGCTGCCCCAGGCGGTGCGCACCAGCATCCAGCCGCTGGCCTCGCTGCTGATTGCGGTGATCCTGAACTCCTCGCTGGCCGCCGCGGTCGGGGTGACCCAGGAGCTGACCGGCCAGACCCAGCTGCTCGACCAGCGTTACGCCCAGCCGCTGGTGACCTTCGGCGCGGCCGCGGCCTGTTACGTGGCCCTGGCATTCGTGATCGGCCGCTCCGCAGGCATTCTCGACCGGCGGCTGGCGGTGCAGCGATGACCGTCACCACCGAGGCGCCGGTCCAGCGCCGGCCGCTGACGGTGCGGCTGGGCTCGATCGGGCAGCAGGACGCCGCCCTGTTCGACGTTCCCGGCCCGCAGGCCCAGCGCCGCATCGCGATCGCCACCGCGCTCTCGTCGCTGGCGCTGCTGGCCCTGGTTGCTCTGGCCGTGCGCCAGTTCGCGATCAACGGCCAGCTGGAATGGGACAAGTGGCAGCTGTTCACCCAGTGGCCGGTGCTCCGGTACCTGGCCATCGGTCTGCTGGCGACCTTGCAGGTGACCGTGGTCAGCGGAGCCCTCGCGCTTCCGCTGGGCGCGCTGCTGGCGCTGGCCCGGCTCTCCCGCTCGCCACTGCTGAACCGGCCGGCCGCGCTGTACATCGAGGTGCTGCGGGCGATTCCGCTGCTCCTGCTGATCTACGCGTTCCTGCTCGGCCTGCCCACCACCGGGCTGCGGATCCCGCTGTTCTGGCAGCTGATCATCCCGATCGTGCTGACCAACTCCGCGGTGCTGGCCGAGATCTTCCGCTCGGCGGTGAAAGCCCTGCCGCAGGGCCAGACCGAGGCCGCGCTGGCGGTAGGCATGGGCTACTGGCAGACCATGCGCCTGGTGGTGCTGCCGCAGGCGATCCGGATGGCCGCGCCCGCCCTGGTCAGCCAGGTGATCCGGCTGCTCAAGGACAGCACCCTGGGCTACGTGGTCAGCTACCTGGAACTGCTCTACTCGGCGAAGGTTCTCGGCGAGTTCAACCACACCATCATCCAGAGCTACGTGGTGGTGGCGGTGGTCTTCGTGATCGCCAACCTCACCCTGGCCGCGGTCGCCGGCCAGGTCGAGCGCCGGTTCGTCGGCCGGGCCCACCGCACCTGAGCAGGAGAGTGAATTTCGATGTGCCGACTGATCGGCGTCGTCGCCCGGCACCCGGCCCCCGTGGCCGAGCTGCTCGGTGAGGACCTGGAACCCTTTCTCGAGCTGGCCTGCGAACACAAGGACGGCTGGGGTATCGGCTTTCGCACCGAGACCGGGCTGATCGGGACGGTCAAGGCCACCGACCGGGCCGACGACAGCACCCGGTTACGGCAGGAACTGCGCAGCTGGGAAACCGACATGGCGATCCTGCACATCCGGATGGCCAGTCCCCGGCTGGCCGTGTCTGTGGGTAATACACACCCCTTTGGGGACGAATGGGCGGCCTTCGCGCACAACGGCGAGATCCGTCCGGCCGACGTTCTGGACCCGCTGATCTCACCCGGTCTGCTGAAGCAGGCCGAGGGGGAGACCGACAGCGAGCGCTACTACCTCGCCGTGCGGGAGCAGATCGACCAGGGGGCAACGGCCGCGGCAGCGATCGCCTCGACCGCCGCCGCGATCCGGGAGCGGGCCGAGGCGGCGATCAGTCTCAACTGTCTGATGCTCACCCCCGAAGGCATTTTCAGCTACGCCGAGCACGATCCCGACTCCGAGGTGATCGGCCGGCGGGGCGCCGGATTCTTCGGCCTGAGCTACCGGCGCGAACCCGACCGGACGATCGTCGCTTCTCAGGGCTGGCCGCAGCCCGCTCCGCGCTGGCAGACCCTGCCGGAGGGACGAGTGGCCTGGTTCGGCCGGCCGGACCAGGGCCCCGAGATCTACTGAGCACCGAGTACCACCAGCACCAGGAAGGCCGATCTGATGGCGATCCCGAGCACCGAGGCCAAGACCTTCCTGGAAGTTGTCTCCGGAGTGCCCTATCCGTCGGTCAGCGAGCAGAAGGTCCGGGCGGCTGCCGAGTCGATGCTGACCCATGCCCGGATGGTCGGAGCGCTCGCACCACAGGTGGAAATGCTGCTCCGCTCGCTCCTGGGCGACCTGAACGGCCAGACCGCGCGGGCCTTCTACCGGCGGGCGGCACCGTTCGCCCTGACCGAACCGAAACTGCTGCACAAGGCCGCCGCGGTGATGCGCGACTCGGGGCGGTACCTGAACGAGATGGCCCTGGAGATCGACTATCTCAAGCGCCTGATGCGCTGGATGATGATCTTCCTGGTGCTGCAGATGGCGATAGCCTTCGTCGAGATGCTCTACAACCCGCCCGGGGCCGCGGCCCGGATCGCGGCCGCCCAGGCGATGGCCCGAGTGGCCGTGGTCCGGGCCGCCGCGCTGGCCGGGGCGAAGGTCGCCGGGGCGGTGTTCATCTATGAGGTGGGTTCCGGTCTACTGGCCCAGATCGAGCAGCTGGGCCTGGGGCTGCGCCCGGAGATCAGCGGGGCGAAGCTGCGTGACTCGGCGCTGAACGCGACGGTCGGGCTGCTCGTGCTCGCAGCGGCGATCCCGGGGGCCGGTGCGCTGTTCGGGGCCGTGGGTGGGTTGCTGAAGAATGCCGGCCTCAATGTCGGGAAGGACTCGTTCAGCTTTCTCTCCCAGCATCTGCAGGAGCTGCCGTTCGGGATCGGTACCGAGGTGCTGGCCGAGTTGATGGCCAACGGGATCCTCTACGACTCGTGGTCGGTGAGCTGGACGGCGGTTACTTCGGCGGTGTTCGACACCGGGGCGGACATGGCCGGGGGAGCGGGCGGGCTGGGAGCACTGGCGCTGCTGAACAAGCAGTCCGGGCTGAACCGGCCCTCGTGGCTGGTCGGCGGGTCGCAGAAGGGTTCGATTGTCAGCAGCCCGGAGGCGGACGCTTCTCTTTCGTCGGCGCAGCCCGAAGAGCTGCCTGAGGCAGTGGTTGCTGGTTCGGTGGACCAGGGCCGGACAGATGCGGCCTCGCAGGTGGCGGTACCAGCGCTGAAGGTGGCGGAGGAAGGACCGGATCGGCCGCTGCCCGCAGATCTGAAGGACGATGACAGGAGTCCTCGACCGAGCGGTGCCTTGCTCGAGCCGGTGACTGGTGCCGACGAATCCCGTGCAGATAAACCACGCGAACCCGTTGTGGCGCCAAAGGCTTCGATGACCCTGCGATCGGTGCGCAAGGATCTGAAGGAACTGGCGCAGATTCCTCCGATGCGTGATGCCTATCGTGATCCGTTACGCCGAAGATGGTCGGCCGGTCTCGCCGATCGGGCCGACACCATCCTGAACGATCTGCCCAGAGCCCGGTCCGGGGAACTTCGCCTGATCGCCACCAGAGTGGTCGGTCTGGTCAGCGGTTACCATCAGGCGCTCAGCATCTCGAACGATGCGACCGCCGGCCGGTTACGCCGCGAACTCGTTCCTGCGGCTGCTGCTCTGCTTTCTCAAGCGCCGGAGGTGACGCGAACTCAGGTACGTCAGGTGGAGCGGCTCATGCTGGACACCGTGAATGTGCTGGGACTGCACCGCAATGGGCTACGTGGTGGAAACCCGGGCGACTCGTCAGTGTCCGGAATATTCACTTCTCCATCGGAAAGAACTGTAGCAGAGCCGAATCCTTCACCGGAAGTGCTGCGATCCGGTGAAAATACTGGGGCGCAGTCGTTCACCGAAGCCGGTGTGAGCGCAAGCCCTCTTTCAGGGCCGGCCGAACCGGCGCCGCCAGTGGTGACTGCTGCCCTGCGTGAGCCCGGAGCGGCACCGGATCTGGCTCTGCCGCGACGGCCGGATCCGGTGGTGCTACGTGGCTCTGATCCGCAACCGTCCGACGATGTCGCCCGGACCCGGGTGGTTGGTGAAGCGCAGACCGGGTTGCGCGAGCCTGATCGCGCGTATCTGCCGGGCCGGGCTCCGGCTGCGCCGCGTGATTCAGCGCTGGCCCCGCAAAAGGAGCGTGAACTCCTGGCACTGAGCGATTCTGATCCCGCGCCGACACAGCGCACCGAGCCGACCGTGATCCCGGAACCTGATCCGGTACTCGTCCCGGAGCCGGTGGTTCCCCAGGTGAACATCGTCCCGCCTCAGGAGCCGGCCACACCCCAACTTTCCACCGCGATCAGCGAGTTCGGATCCGATCGAAGCGGTTCCCGCGGGATGATCCACATCCGTCCCGTACCGCAGGCTCTCACCGATCGGATTCGCGACGAGCTCGTCACCCGGGTGAGCGCGGATCCGGCCTACGCCGACCGGATGCGGGAGGTCTTCACCCCCCGTCTGCTGAGCGCGGCCTGGGACCAGCTGCTCTCACGTTCCGGGTTCGTGGTTCCGGTGCATCGCGGCGACGAGACGTACCCGGTCTCGCTCCGGCTACGGCTCTGGGACGCCCGGCGGATCGGGCCCGGACTGGAGGAGATGCCCGACGGTCCGCCGGTCACCGTGCAACGCTGGGCTTTCGGCATGCCTGAGCTGGGTTCCGTGAGCACCAGCTCGGATCTGCGCACGCTCGGCTACTCGCACACCCACTTGTGGGACGTGAATCAGGCGCCGCTGGATCGGGTGGGGCTGACCGGGCGGGGTCTGTGGACGCTGAACCAGACCGATCGCACACTCACCACGGCGACCAGCGTGCAGGCGTACACCATTCTTCGGAGCCGGGAGCGTTCCTGGTTGCACGATTTCGCCATGGAGTGGCAGTTCCACCTGATGGACGGGATCGCCGACGCCGCCTCGGGCCGGCTTCGTGGGGACGAGGGCTGGACCACGATCACCGAGAACGTCGTTCCCACCCCACGGCTGCAGGCCTGGTTCCCCAAGCACCTCACCGAACCGGCCGCTGCAGCCCAGCCGGTGTTGCCGACTCGAGCCCTGCTGGAGCAGACGCCGCTGCTCGGTGCTGAAAGTTTTCCTCGCAGCGATGACATTCTGGCCGATGTAACCGCCGGTTTCGCCGACCACACTGCGCGCTTGTCGGCCAGCTCCTGGGACGACTTGCGCAGTTTCCTTTCCGAGGGCGAGCTTCGGGCCAACTTTCCGCTGATGCTGTGGGGTGACACCATTGCTTCGCCACTGCTGTACGACCGTTCGGGCAATGTGCTCGGATACCTGCGGCTGAGCGCGGAACTGGCCGACGATCTGACCTCGTCCGGCCCGCCGTTGCAGAACGGTGTGCTGGAGTCGTACGTGCTCCGGTCGATGCGTGGTCAGACCTCGGTGACCACCACTAACGCTTCTGGTCTGGGGCTGGATCTCTCATTCCGCTTGTCCGGCAGCGATTCCGGAAGAGTGGGCGTTGGCGGCGGTATGCAGTACCGCTTTGCGCACACGCTGAATTCCGGCGGTACGGCTCGGGTGGTGAGGTCTTTGCGCACGGCCGGAGTGCTGCCGCGAGTGTCCGGGCAGTTCCAGCTGAGGGCTGAACTGGTGCCTGCGGCCGGTTCCGCGCTACGGCCTCAGGCCGGAACCGTTCTTGCCGACCCAGCCACCCGCTATCCGGTGGTTCTCCAGGTGCCGCAGGCCGACGTCATCAATGCAGTTGTGCAGGAGAACCGCCACTTGCCGGCCGAGTTGCTGCATCTGCGCGTCCTTGGTCTGTCCACCACCGCAACCGCAGTCACCGGTGCCGACCCGTTGATGAACCAATTGGAGACGTTTCTGCGCAAGGAGGGCTTCCTTCCCGCCGAGGCGGTGTCCAGCTGGAGTTCCTGGTTCACCGCGGTCACCGACAATGCCCTCTTCCGGGCAGTGGAAGGGCCGGACCCGGCGTCCGAGGCTCTGCTCAAGAATCAGCAGAAACTGGATCTGCTGCGTTCCCGTAGCGGGCTGCGGACCGGCTTGGACGACGCGATCGACGGTGGCTCGCTGACGGTCTTCGAGCTTCCGGGAAAGACCGGCGTGCATCGGATCTCGGCCAACCTCCGGATCGACCGCCGTTATCTTCCGGGCGGTGACGAGGTGGGCGTGCGCCAGGTCACCAGGCTGCCGAAGGCCCAGACCCTGAACTTCATCGGATCGACGATGCCGGGGGAGGAGCAGTCATCGCTCACCCCGTTCGCCTGGAACGCTCAGGTGACCGGAGCCGCAGACGTGGGCGCCGACATCGGAGGTCAGTACACCCACACTGGTTCCACCTCGCACAATGTCGGCGCGGGAGTGGGCACCGGGCATGAGTACTACATGCTGAGCCCGGTGTCGCAGGGCAGCGAGCTCTTCGCGATCCCGGTCCGGTATCGCCTCGAAGTTTCTTACTCCTACGGCAGTGCACCGCAATTCGCGCCGAGGGACGGTGAAGTGATGCTGGCGGTACCCACCTACCGCACACTGGGCGAGCCTTCGACCGCAGCCCGGCCGGTGACTGCGATACCGCGCGAGGTGAGTGTCGTGGACCGAACCGCTCTGCGCAACCGTTCTGGAGTGCTGCCGGAAACCGCTCTGGTGGAATGGGTCGAGGGGAGTGGGCCGCTGCAGAACCTGATCCGGCAAGCTCTTGGCGGAGCGGTCCTGGACGGACGCTCGACCAGCGATTCGGCGGGCCGGATCTCCAGTTCACCGATCGTCCGGCTGGCGGGGCAGTCCTTGGTCGGCGAAGGACTGCGAGCGCCGGAGTCCGGTGCGAACTCGATGCTGCAGAGCACCTTCTCGGTCGAGCATCTGCAGGCGAATCCGCTGCGGATCTTTCGCGACAGCTACGTCGTCGAAGGCATTGTCACCTCGGGCCTGCTGGCTGGACAGGACGTGACTGTCGAGGTTCAGGGCTACCTTTCGGATCTGCAGGCCCTTGCCCCGGCACCGCCGCTGGACGCCGAGCGCTGGCTGCAGTCCACCACGGCCAACAGTCTGGGCACGACCTCCGCGCAGGCCGGCCGTGTGGGCATCACCGGCGCCCGGTCCGGGCAGTCCTTCCGCCCGGGTGGTCAGTACCTGTACGGACGCGGGCGATCGCACAGCGAGCTGACCAACGACAACACCAGCGTCATGCGGGTGACGGTGGAGGACACGGTGCACAGCCATCGGTTCTCGGCCCGGGCCGTGTACGTGGTCACGGTGCGCAGCGGGGTGCGTAACGTCGGGCTCAACACGGTTTCCGACGCGGGCCAGGTGGAGGTGGTCCGGGCGGTCGAACTGCCCGAGGGCGTGCAGTTTCACCTGGTGGACAACGATCTGCACAACTACCCGAACCTGGCCGAGCTGGTTCGGCGGCGGGACCAGGGTGTGGAAGGTGCCCGGGCGCTGCCGGAGGCCAGGCCGCGTGAACTTCGGCTGCCAGCATGGTATTCCGGCAGTAACGGGCAGATCGGCTACGGAGCGGTCACCGGGGTTGAGCTCGTAGCCGGCCGAGGTGGCCTGGAGAACCAGATCCGGACCATGCTGGAGCACCATGCGCCCGGTATCACCACGCCGGGATCCAGCACCTACCTGCCCGGCGTGCTCTCCAGGGTCAACGAGTACACCAGCTCGCTGGGCCTGCGCACCCTGGTCAATCTCGGGCCGGAAGGGCAGGCGCAGGTACGGGCCGTGTTCCGTTCCTGGTTCGGCCCACAGATCGTCACCGTCGGGCTGAGTGCCCGGCCCGCCGACCCGGGCTCGCTGGCCGATGTGCGCGGCCGGGCGCTGGCCACCGGTGGTCTGGACAATGTGCTCTCGCACATCAGCGCCCGGGGTACCGGACTGGCAGCAGGTGACCAGCCGGGCCGGACCCGGATCACCGACACCACGAGCCGGACTCACCAGCTCAACTTCCGGCCCACCGGAGCGAGTTCCAGCCAGACGTTCACCCCGGTCGCGGCCGGCGAGATGCGCTCCGGCGCGGCCCGCACTCAGGTCTCCACCCGGGAAGTGCGTTCCTGGCAGCGCAGCTTCGGTAGCACCGGCGAGTTCCAGGTGCCTTACCACTACGACGTCACCGTGCAGGTGGACCGGCTCTGGCAGGCCGCCTTCTCGGTGGTGCTCCAGGGC
Organism: Kineosporia babensis; assembly: GCF_021129305.1. GTDB lineage: Bacteria > Actinomycetota > Actinomycetes > Actinomycetales > Kineosporiaceae > Kineosporia > Kineosporia babensis. Next base: position 421,394 of record NZ_JAJOMB010000002.1, read on the forward strand.
GCGGCCAGCCTGATCAGCCAGGGCCTCGGCCTGCTCGTGGTGCCGTACCTGCGGATCGCCGTGGGCCTGATGCAACGAGCCTTCGCAACCCCGTCAACCCAGCCCTCGGTTCCCGCACCCCGGCCCGCAGCGGACGTCGGCCTGTCCCGAGCCCGGCTGAGCGCCGACGTCACCCTCCGATTCCACAACCGAGAGGCCGCCCGGCAACCGGACGAGACCAGCGGCCCCCTGCTCGAAGCCCCGCTCCTGCTGGACCGCGACCCGCTGCCCCGGCCGGACGCCGAGACCAATGGTGACGCCGTGATCGAGATCGACGCCTGGCCCCGCCTGCTGCAAGGAGCGGCCTGGCTGCCTCAGCGCCCGGTACAGATCTACGACCTGTCCGGGGTTCAGGAGCTTCGGCAGGCCCTGGAGCAGGCTGATCCGAACTGGGCCCGGCGCCTCACCCCGCAGACGGCGTCCTCGGCTGAAGGCATGTTCGCCCGGCTCAACCAGTTCGTCCAGACCGGCGAACTTACTCTGGTCAGCCGCGCCGGTACGTCGGCCTTCCTTTCCCGGCCGGGCGCCGACGTGCAGATCGAGATGACGCTCTATGCACCCCGCAGCGAGCGCAGCAGCCGGGACATCGCCATCGACCACATCGAGGTCTCCAACGACTCGGTGACCAACGCCACCAGTGGATCGATCACCCGCAGCCTCACCCTCGGGCAGAGCTACGACGGGGAGCCGCTGGACCGTTCCGGGCCGATCGCCCCGCTCTGGGGAGACGGAGCGGGAGCAGGGGACACGAGCACCCGGGCCACGCAGCGCCGCGAGCTTCTGCGTTTCGGGACGGTCATGGAGAACGCCGCCGGGACCGGGCTCATGGGGCACCGGGTGCGGGCGGCGGCGTTGTTGCGGGTTGTGGGGCCGAACGGCACCCGGTGGGTGCTCACGGACATCCTGCTGCGCAGCACCGAAGCGCCGCCCGAGCCAATAACACCAGCGCCCCCGGAGTCCACGACGCCAGCGCTCCCGGAGTCCAAGACCCCGGCGCTCCTGCAGCCAACGACACCGAGGCCTCCAAGTCCCGCGACCCCGAGTCCCGCGACCCCGAGTCCCGCGACCCCGAGTCCCGCGACCCCGAGTCCCGCGACCTCGAGTCCCGCGACCTCGAGTCCAGCGACCCCGAGCCCCGTGCCCTCGAACCTTGTGCCACTGGAGCCCGTGACCCCGAAGCCGGCTGACCCGGAGCAGGTTGTCGCCGAGGAATCGACTGAACCGACCGGAGTCCGAGCCCTCGCCCAGCCCAACAACCTCGGCGAGAGCAGGGACTCTCGCGGGATCTTCGAGCCGGAGCCCGAACCGCCGATCTCTTCTCTCGACGCTCTGACCACCGTCACACCAGACAATCCAGAAGCCGGCATCCTCGAGCCCGCCGAGCCGGCCCACAGCATTTTCACGAGTCTGGCTGAGCGGCTGAACCACTCCGAACCGCTGCCTCCACGACCGCTCCTCACCCTGCCACCGGGTCTTTCCGCCGCCGAGAGTCTCACCCTCGGCCAGGGGTCCGCCTACCGTCTGGAGGGGTTCACCTCAGCCAGAGCTACCGACCTGCTCGACAGCCTTGTCGCCGGCCTTTCTCCCGATCTGCGGAAAACCTTGTTCCCGGAAAGCAAACAGCAAGCCTGGGCCCAGAACCGCCAGCGAGTCCAGGCTGCTCTGACGGATCCGGAACGGCACGGCGCCGCTCTCCTGGACGGCGTCCCGACGGATGTTTTCCCGGAGCACCGACGTTCTCAGCAGCGCACCGGACGCGTCACCCTGCGCTTCGATCCCCTTTCCGAGGAGCCACAACTTTCCGGGGCGGTGGTATCCGTAAATGGCGCTTTCGTGCTGGAACTGGAGACGTTGGTGAAGGGAGAGCGTCGTCAGTTCACCGTGGTTGCCGATCGGGTGACGATGAAACGTCAGGTCGACGATCAGAATTGGCTTCATGGGTACCGGGCTCCCGGGCGGGTCACGGTCGAGTCCCGGCTGCGGCGCAGCCCGGGCAAACTGATCAAGGATCGGCCGGCCGAGCCCGTGGTGGTCGAAAATCCGCCACGGCGTAGTCCGGGAAAGCTGATCAAGCGCATTCCGCCGGAGTTCGGTGGTCCGCCAGCGGTGCCGGGCGCCGAGGATGCGGCGGTGGCCGAGCGGCCGGTGAGACGCAGTCCCGGCAAGCTGATCAAACGGATCCCGCCGGAGTTCGGTGGTCCGCCGGTGTCGGAAGGCGAGCCGTCGCCTCGGCGTAGTCCGGGGAAGCTGATCAAGCCTGTTCCGGTGGAGTTCGGTGGCTCGACCGCGCTGAAAAAATCACCCGGGAAACAGAATTCAGACGAAGCGTTCTGGCCGCATCGGTCGGCCACGCTGGAACAGCCGGCTGGCGTTGCCGAACTGCGGGATGCGTTGCGCGCGGCGTCCTCCTCGCTGCCCGGTCGGAGCCCCGCCGAACGGTTCGCGGCCGACCTCCGGATCTCAGATCTGACCGCGAGCGCCGTTCTTCCCGGGCTGATCCGCGCGAGCGTGGAGCGGCCGGTCGATCTCCTGGACGGAGTCAGCCTGGAAACCGTTCTGGTGAAGTCAAAGGGCAACGACCGGGATCACAGCGAACACGTGGTCTACGACATCCGTTACCTCGTGCGCACACCCATGGGCTCGATCCAGGTGAGTGTCCCGGCCGGAGCCCGTTTCCGCGTTCCGCCCGGGACAGCCCTGCAATCCATTGGTTTCGAGCGGGGCGGGAGGCCAGTACTTCTCACCAGAGCAGATCCAGGTACCACCGCCAGGCAGTAGCACCACAAGGAGAACGACAGAACATGAACTCACCACCGGACGATGACGATCTGGCCCAGGCTCTTTCCCAGTTCGTGCGGCAGGGCCGGGAACTGGCCCTGAGCGCCCAGGAGCTGCAGACGTCCACCATTGATGTGCTTTCACCGGACGGCGTGATCACGCTCACCTGCACGCTGGCCGGAAAGGTGACCGGTCTGAGATTCGAAGGTGAGGCACACCGAACTCTTTCCGCGGACGAACTGGCCGACCAGTTGCTCGAAGTGCTGAACCGGGCTCACCGGCAGGCGGCGCTGGCGGCCGAGCAGACCATGGCCGCATGCGGCGGGACGCCCGACCTGGCTCGGATCCCCGGCTTCGACCAGGCTCTGGCCGACCTCGAAGGGATCTTCGGCTCCCAGGCCCTTCTCCCGGAAGCCGACTCTGGTGATCGGGCCGGCCGTCCCGTCCTTACGCCGTTCGATCTGGTTGAGGCCGTGCAGGCCCGGGCGCTTGAGTACGACTACGAACTCACACAGGAGGCCTGCCGGGCGCTGCTGGACTACTGCCAGGGGCGGCCCGTGGGCGAGGATCCTGACGTCGAGCAGCTTCTGCTGGCAATGATCGGGCGGCAGGCCGCGCGGCTGGCCGCAGCGGAGGAATTTGCGGTGAGTACAGACGATCTGCGGCTGCTGGGCCCGGAGGACATCCCGCCTGCGCAGGGCCGTTGATCCCTCCGGGAGGGTAGGGGTTTTCCCACTGGTTCAAGCCTCTGACCTGGCCATTTGCCCCAAGGGGCAATCCATCGAGGTCGCACGGGCAGCTCTGGGTAGTTGGCCGGTCGCTTTGTGCAGGTTGGAACCCTATTCTGGGCGCGGTCCGGCCGGTCGACGGTTGAGGAGTGCAGGTGACCACCAATGACTCAGAACCGAAGCCGCGGACGGACTCCGGGGAGTCGGGAGTGCCGGCGAAGACGCCGATGAAGAATCTCAACTCGCGCAGCACCGCACTGGTGGCCGGCAGCGTTCTGCTGGCCCTGGGAGTGGCCTCGGCCGGCGTGGCCGTGTTCGGTGGATCCGGCAGTTCCGGTGACGCGGCCCGCCCGAACACGGCGGCGCTCAGCGGCGAGCACACGGCGATCCAGCCCTCCGCCGAGCCCACTACCTCCCCCACCGCCGAGCCGAAGAAGGCTGAGCCGTCCGCGACGGAGACCAAGAAGCAGTCGCCGGAACGGGTCCGCACCACCACCGTGACCGAGACCACGGCGGCCTCCGACGGTGCGGGCGATGCTGACGAACCGGCCGAGCCGGCGGCCGGGAAGAAGACCGGCGCCGAGGAGAAGGCCGAAAAGGCAGAGCCTGCCGCCAAGCAGGCCAAGGCCACCACCCAGGTGCGCTCGGTCGGGGTGATCCGGAACTCGTTCAGCGGGATGTGCGTGGACCTGCCGTACTACGGTGCGGTCGACGAGGGCTCGCAGGTGACGCAGTTCGAGTGCCGCCCCGGCGACGGCGACAACCAGATGTACGAAACGGTTTCCCGGGGCGGGGACGCCTTCCTGATCCGCAACCAGAAGTCGAACTGGTGCCTGGACGTGGACGGGCTGGGTGCCGCCCCGGCGGGCAGCAACGTGAAGGCCCGCACCTGCGCCTTCGGCAGCGCAGACAATCAGATGTTCCGGAAGCAGTCTCAGGGTGGAGGCTTCTATCTGGTGAACGTGAAGAGCGGGCTGTGCCTGGATGTCAGCGACGCCGACAATGCCAATCGTCGTGCAGACCAACCTCTGACCCTATGGCGCTGCAGCCCGGACAACGATCACGTGTGGACTTTCGGACAGTAGCCGTCCGGCAGTCATCCGGCCAGGTGACACCCGTGTTTCGATTCTCCGGAGGCTCTTGTGCCCGGCTGCGCACGGCTATATAAAAAGCGCTGATTGCGCACTTGCGCACTGACTTCTCGAAGAGGCCTGAGTGATCCAGCGCACCACCAGAGGCCCCGGTTCCGGGAATCTCGCCGTTCCTCGTTTCGTTCCCTCCGGCCGGCCCGGAGTCTCGGCGGCGGTGGCACTCACCCTCGCCCGATCCGTGATCGTGCTCCGGATGCTGTGCGCCCTGGCCACCGCCGGCGCCGGGCTGGCCCTCGACGGGGCCCTCTCGGACCAGCTCTGGCGCCTGGCCCTGCTGCTGGTCCTGGTGCTGCTGGCGGGTTTTCAGCAGCTGCGGATGCTGCCGCGGCTGGCTCAGGGGCCCGACCGGTTCGCCCTGATCGCCTTCGACATCGCGATCGGCCTGAGCGTGATGGTGCTCGGCGTGGGCGATCTGGTCTCGCTGGTCTACCAGGCCGGCTCGGCCGCGCTGGCCGGTGTGCTGATCGGCTACCGCGCGGTGCCGGTGTGGCTGGGGCAGGCGGTCCAGGCGGCGTTGGCGGCCTGGTTCGTGATGGCGCAGCAGAACCCGTCCGACTCGACCGCCGCGGTCCTGCTGATCTCCCCGCTCGTGGTGGTGCCGGTCGGCGTCTGGGCGGTGGCCGTCTCCCGCTGGTTCACCCGCCGGCTGCTGGACCTGCTGGAGACCGAGGGCCTGGACCCGGAAGAGCTGCAGGCCCTGGTGACCCGTCGGCTGAGCCGGGCCTCGCTGGGCGCGGTCGGCCTGCGCCCGGCCAACGGCAGCCTGGCCGAGCAACTGGCTCACACCCTCACCCGTGACGCCACCGCGGCCCTGGAGCGCACCCGGATGCCGGTGCGCGGGCTGCGTTTCGACCGTTCGGACGAGAACTTCGCGACCGCGCTCAAGCGGCTGTGCACCGAGTGGGACAGCTCCGGCCGTACCACGCTGGCCACCGACCTGGCCCCGGTCTGGCCGCCGCTGCCGGTGCGCCACGAACTGGCCCAGATCCTCGACGAGGCGCTGGACAACGTTTCTCAGCACGCCGGGGCCACCCGGGTCCGGGTCACCCTGGCCGAGCGCCGGGGTGATCTGGTGCTCACGGTCGAGGACAACGGCCGCGGATTCGCGCTTCCCCTGGACGAATCCGCGCTGCACAGCGGTGACTACGATGGCCTGGCGGCAATGGCCCGGCGGGCGAGGAGCATCGGTGCGGTCTTCTCCCTCAGCTCGGAGCCCCATTCCGGCACCACTCTCAGCGTCAGGATGGCGAAATGAGCGAAACGACGCGCAAGACCCTGACCTCCTCACCCGGGTCCGCGCTGTGGTCCGGGCGCAGCCCGGTGGTCCGTTGCGTGATCCTCGGCGTGACGGTCGCACTCAGCGGCCTGGCCGTCCCGGTCGCGTCGGCGGCCCTGGCTCCGCAGCCGAACGGCCCGAGCTCGTCCGGTCTGCCCGACTCGCCGTCGTGGGCCCTGCAGTCGGAGGCCGGCCAGACCACCCCCGGTTCCGTCCCGAGCCCGTCCGCGACGCCCACCCCGAGTCAGACTCAGGCCGCCGCAACCCCGACGGCCACCGCCCCGGCCAAGGAGCCGAAGGCGAACAAGTCCTCGGAAGCCGCACAACCGGACGAGGAATCGCCCAAAGCCCCGGCCACCAAGACCAGTGAGAGCGAGCCGGAGGACGCTCCGACCGCGGAGAAGAAGACCGAGTCCAAGGAAAAGGCGGCGGTGTTCACCGCCCGCCGGATCAATGCCGGTTCCCCGCAGAACGAACGGGTCGGCGACATCCGGGAGCAGCAGTGCTCGTCCTGCGCCTCGGGCAGCCGGATCAGCTACCTGGAACCCGGGCGCAGCCTGACCGTCCCGGTGAACGGCGTCGAGGTGGGCGGGGCCCGGACCCTCACCGTGGTCTACGAGAACGACGGCCTCCGGGATCTCTACGTCACCGTGAACGGCAACAGCCAGAAGTTCAGCGTGTCCGGCGCGGGGGACTGGGTCACCCCGGCCTACCTGGAGATCCCGATCAAGCTCAAGAAGGGCAGCAACACGATCCGGTTCGACAACCCCCACGGCCCGGGCCCCGACCTGGACCAGTTCCGGATCGAATGAGCGCTCCGGCGGTACGTCCTCAGGACCGTCAGTTTTCAGCAGCAGATACGAAAGGCAGCTCGATGAACGACTCCCGGCCCACCGGCGCAGGGGCCCGGACCTCGTACAGCGAGTCGGTGGTCTCGGCCGACGGAACGATGACCCGGCGCGAAGCCCGGCAGATCGGTCAACGGCGCCGCTGGCTCTCCTCGCCCACTCAGGTCACGGCCGGAATGCTGGTGCTCAGCGCCGGAGTCGGCTGCCTGGCCTTCGCCGCACTCGGCAACCGCCCGGCGCCGCAGGCCTCGAACGTGATCGCGGTCGAGAAGACCCAGGAGCCCACCCTGGCGCCGCCGGTCGAGCCGACCACCACGCTGGACGCCGCGGCCACCAGCGCCGAGCCGACCAAGGAGCCGAAGGCCAAGGCGAGCGCGGAACCGGAACCGAAGCAGAAGACGGCCGAACCCAAGGAATCGAAGGAACCCGGGGCCGACTCGCAGCCGGCCAAGCAGAAGACGGCCGAGCCGGCGGCGAAAGAGCCTGCCGCCAAGCCCAAGGCCGCTGATCCGTCGGTGAACCTGGCCGCCTCGCGCGGGGTTCAGGAGAGCAGCCACACTCAGGACTACGTGGCCGGCAACGTCACCGACGGCGACGTGTACAGCTACTGGGAGGCCACCGAAGGCTTTCCGCAGACCCTGACCATCGATCTGGGCAAGCAGCAGACGGTGGGCCGGTTCGTGCTTTCGCTACCGCCGGTCGCGGACTGGAACAGCCGGGCCCAGACGATCTCGTTCGCAGGCAGCAAGAACGGCTCGTCCTACAACCGGATCAAGGCCCCGGCCGGGTACACGTTCGACGCCAACTCGGGCTCGGCCAACACGGTCTCGATCTCCACCGCCCAGACCCGGGTGCGCTACCTGAAGCTCACCTTCAGCGCCAACACCGGCTGGCCGAACGCGCAGCTGTCCGAACTACGCGTCCACTCCTCGTAACTCAGACCTCGGCGGCCGCCAGCGCTTCGGTGTTCACCGCGTAGGGCCGCCCCGTCTCGTCCAGACCCGGATGCGAGACCGGGGAGGGGGCCGGGCCGTCGATCGGGCCGATCCCGGCGGTCCGGGCACTGTCCCGCAGATGGTCCATCACCTGCTGCTCGGGCCGGCGCCGGCCGCCCGGCCGGCTGTTCTCCTCGGCCAGGTACACGGTGATGTCGTCCTCGAACTGGCCGGGCTGGTGGTCCAGCCCGAGCACCCGGAACCGGGCGGTGGCCGGGAACACCACGGTGTCGGCGTGACCGACCAGAAGCGGGGTGTGACGCCCGGTCTCGGACCAGATGACGTAACTGATCAGCGGGGCGGAGCCGGAGTCGCCGGCCGGGAAGGCGTGCCGCTCGGCCCGGGCGAAGGCCGGCTCGGTCAGCACCGCGCCGGGGAAGAAGGCGTCCAGCGGGAGGTCACCGCGTTCGGCCCGGTGGAACACCACGCCGTGGTGCACCGGCAGCCGGCCCAGCCCGGAGACCAGGCAGGCAGCGATGTCGGAGTCGGCCTCCTGCAGCGGGCCGTTGCGCAGCCGGGCGTCCAGGCCGGTGAGGTTGCCGCGCAGATAGGCGCGCAGGACGGCCAGTTCCTGGGAGACCACGGAGGCGGGGGTGGTCAGCAGCAGACCGCGCAGTTCCGGGGGCCGGTTCGCGACCAGCTTGACCACCTCGGCGAGGTCGGCGTCGAGCATCTGGCCCAGCCGGTCCCGGCAGCGCCGGCGCTCCTGCGGGGTGCTCTCGTGCCCGGGTTCGGTGACCGGGACGAACGGTCTGGTCTCCAGCACGGTCAGCGCGGCGGCGCCGGTGGCCTCGGTGGCGGGCTCGTCGGCCGGATCCGGTACGGACTGGGCCTCTTCGAGCCGGCCGGTGCCGGCCTCGGCCTCCTCGACCGGCCGGGACATCTCCGGCGCCCGCCGGGTACCGAACCCGATCAGCAGGACACCGACCGGGATCAGGATGATCGCCAGGACCACCGCAACCTGCTGTGCTGTCATTCAGCTCGCCCGAAGCCCGCTCTCCATGGCGTTCCCGCGCAGCGTGCGCAGCGCGTAGAACAGCCTGCTCTTCACCGTGCCGACCGGGATCCCCAGGGCGGCGGCCGCTTCCGCGGCGGTCCGGTCTTTCAGGTACACCTCTTCCAGGACGGCCCGGTGCTCCGGCCAGATCGAGTTCAGCATGTCACGCACCACGATCTCGGCCAGCACCCGGTCTGTCCCGTCCGCCCCATCTTGCCTTACCGGCGCGTCGTGGTGCTGCAGCTCCACCTCGGTGGGCCGGACCTTGCGCATCCGGTGGCCGTCCACGGCCACGTTGTAGGCCACCCGGCGTAGCCAGGAGCTCACCGAACCGTGCTCCGGGGTCAGCAGCTCGATCCGCCGCCAGGCCCGCACGAAGGTCTCCTGCACCACGTCCTCGGCCCGGCCGATGTCGCCCCCGACCAGGCGGGTGGTGAAGGCGATCAGGCCCGGGCGATGGGTCCGGACGATGTCGTTGAACCGTTCTTCCCGCTCGGCCGTGGTCATACCGACGGCGGTCGGGGGCGTGCTCTGGGCGGGGATCTGGGCGATCGGCGGCATGTACTGAGATTCGCAAAATTGGGGGTTTTCCCGGAATGGGGCGCACCCCCCTCGGCGGGGGCTGCGCCCCCGGAAAAGTCGGGGGTAAACCCTATTGCGCCACCCGCTCGGGAGCCGGGGCGAGGGCGGTCTGGATCAGCCGGCCGCCGCGCCGGGTGAGCAGCTGGGCCCGGCCCGGGGGCAGGTGCCGGGCCTTCACGTTGCCCAGCAGCGGCCCCTCGTTGGGCGGGCAGGACAGCGCCAGGTCGGGGGTGTTCAGCTCCTGCATCCGGCGCAGCACCGGGTCCATCGACATCCGCATCACCCCGGCCGCGGCCCGGGTCAGCACCACGTGCAGGCCGATGTCCCCGGCCTGGGGCAGCAGCGGCACCAGGTCCGAGAGCGGGTTGTCCATCCCGGTCAGCAGGTCGTAGTCGTCGACCAGGACGAACAGCAGCGGGCCCTTCCACCAGTCGCGCCGGCGCAGCTGGTCCGGGGTGATCTCGGCCCCGGGCAGCCGCGGCCGCAGCCCGGCGACCGCGTCCTGGGCACTCTTGCGGGTGGTGTCCACCGAGACCGAGTAGCCCAGCCGGTACTCCTCGGGGATCAGGTCGAACAGTTCCCGGCGGTAGTCGACCGCCAGGATCTTCGCCTCCTTGGCCGTGTACCGGCTCAGGATGCCGCGCACGATCACCCGCAGCAGGTTGGTCTTGCCGCTCTCGGTGTCGCCCAGCACGGTCAGGTGCGGCTGCGCCCGGAAGTCGTGCCAGACCGGCTTCAGGTGGGTCTCGTCCAGGCCGATCGCGATCCGCAGGTCACCCTCGGCCGGCGGCAGCTGCTCCAGCGGCAGCTGGCCGGGCAGGGTCCGCACCGGGCGCACGGTGGGCCCGGTCCAGGTGTCGACCACCGAGGAGACCAGGTGCCGGATCCCGCCGGCCAGGTCGTCGGTCGTGCTCTGCCCGTCGATCCGCGGCAGCGCCCCGAGGAAGTGCAGCTTGCCGTCGGTCAGACCGCGGCCAGGCTGCTTGGGCACCTGGGCAGCGGCCCGCAGGTCGATGCCGGACTCCACCGCATCGCCCAGCCGCAGCTCCAGCCGGGTGCCGATCTTGTCCCGCATGGTGTGGTGCACCTCGGACCAGCGCGAGGCGGTGAGCAGCAGGTGGATGCCGTAGTTCAGGCCCCGGCCGGCGATCTCGCGGGCCGCCTCCTCGGCCTTCTCGAACTCCTGGCGCAGGGTGAACCAGCCGTCGACGACCAGGAACAGGTCACCGAACTGGTCCTCGACCTTCCCCGCGGCCAGCAGCTCCCGGTAGGCCGGCATCCCGGCCACGTCGAGCTCGGCGAAGCGCCGCTCGCGGTCGCTGAGGATGGTCAGCACCTCGGCGATGGTGCGGTTGATCCGGTCCGGGTCGTGCCGGCCGGTGACCCCGCCGACGTGCGGCAGGTCGCCGATCGAGGAGAGCTGGCCACCACCGAAGTCCAGGCAGTAGAACTGCACCTCGCGCGGTGAGTGGGTGAGCGCCAGGCCGGTGATCAGGGTGCGCAGCAGGGTGCTCTTGCCGCTCTGCGGGCCACCGGCGATCCCGGCGTGCCCGCCGACCCCGGCCAGGTCCACCACCAGCAGGTCGCGGATCTGCTCGAACGGCTTGTCGATCAGCCCGATCGGCACCTTCAGGTGCTGACCGGGATCGGTTTCCACCGGCCGCAGACCGCGTTCCGGGTCGGGCAGCAGCGGCGGCAGCACCTGGTCCAGGGTCGGCGAGGTGTCCAGCGGGGGCAGCCAGACCTGGTGGGCCGGCGGGCCCTGGTCGATCAGCCGGGAGGCCAGCACCGACATCACCGAGGACTGCAGCGGCGCCGCCACACCCTCGTCCTCGTCCTCGTTGACCTGAGGTTTCGGCGCCTCGGCGGGCTTGGCCACCGGCAGGTAGCCGACCCCGTAGGGCAGCACCTGACTGGCGATCACCTCCTGGCGGATCTTGGCCGAGCGCAGCCGGTGCGGGCCGGAGACGTAGGCCGCCTTGAACCGGGTGATGGTGGCCACGTCGGAGCGCAGGTAGCCGTTGCCCGGCGCCGAGGGCAGCTCGTAGGCGTCCGGCACGCCGATCACCGCGCGCGACTCCATCGCCGAGAAGGTGCGCAGGCCGATCCGGTACGAGAGGTGACCCTCGAGCTGGTGGATCCGGCCGTCGTCCAGACGCTGCGAGGCCAGCAGCAGGTGCACCGCCAGCGAGCGGCCCAGCCGGCCGATCATCACGAACAGCTCGATGAAGTCGCCGTGCGTGGCGATCAGCTCGCTGAACTCGTCGACCACCAGGAACAGGGTGGGCAGCGGGTCGAGCGGGGCGCCCTTCTGCCGGGCCCGCTCGTAGTCACGCACCGAGCTGTAGTTGCCGGCCGCCCGCAGCAGTTCCTGCCGGCGCACCAGCTCACCGCTGAGCGCGTCGTGCATCCGGTCCACCAGCGCGGCCTCGTCGGCCAGGTTGGTGATCGTGGCGGACACGTGCGGCAGCTCGTCCAGGCCGGCGAAGGTGGCGCCACCCTTGAAGTCGACCAGGACGAAGTTCAGCGTCTCCGAGGAGTGGGTGGCCGCCAGCGCCATCACCAGGGTGCGCAGCAGTTCGCTCTTGCCGGAACCGGTGGCCCCGATCAGCATGCCGTGCGGGCCCATCCCGTCCTCGGCCGACTCCTTGATGTCCAGCTCGATCGGCGAGCCGTCGGCGGCCACCCCGATCGGCACCCGCAGCCGTTCCTTGGCCTTGCGGGCGGCCCAGGCCGGGCGCGGGTCGAACTTCTCCAGATCGTCGATCCCGAGCAGCAGCGGCAGGTCCAGGTCGGCACTCAGTCCGTCCTGGACCTGCTGCTCACCGGCCCCGAGCCGGGTGGTGTGCGGGGCCAGCAGCCGGGCCAGGGTCTGGGCCCGGGGCAGCGAGAGACCGTCCGGGGAGCACAACCGGGTGCGCACCTCCCGGCCCACCCGGTCCTTCTTCACCATCTCGACCTCGTCCGGCTTCACGTCCAGGGTGAGCACCCCACGCCCGGCCATCGCCGCGTGCCCGTCCAGGTCGATCATCACCGCGTTGCGGTAACCGGTGGCCAGGAACCGGGCGCCGGGCGGGATCCGGCCGCCGTCGTTGATCACCACCACGAACGGCTCTTCCCGCGAGGGGGTGGCCCCGCCCTCGAACTTGTCGCGCTCGCCGAACGCCTGCCCCAGCAGCCGTTCCACGTCCTCCAGGGAGTCGCCGAACAACCGCACCGGCCCGGCCGCGTCCACCGAACTGGTGTGCTGGGCGTGCGGCAGCCACTTCACCCAGGTCCAGTGCTCGGCGTTGTCCGCCGAGGAACACACCGCCACCAGCACCTCGTCCGGGGCGTGGAAGGTGACCAGCTGGGCCAGCAGGGCCCGGATCAGCCGCCGGGCGTCCTCCTTGGTGCCGTTGTCGCTGCCCACCCGGATGTGCGCGAAACCCCGCACGTACAGCGCCACCGGCTGGTCCGGGATCATCGTGTAGGCCTTGGTGAACCGGCGCAGGGCCTTGGCCGCCACCGGTTCCAGGTCCTCCACCGGCTTGGTCTGCAGCGGGGTGATCCGCACCGCCAGCCGCTGCGCGCCGTAACCCACTCGCAACTCACCGAAGTCGGGGTGCGCGGGCCGTCGCTCCCACAGCCGGCTGGTCATCGCCAGCGACCACAGCGACTCCGGGTCCGGGTGCCGCCAGGCCAGGGCCGAGCGCTGCTTCTCGGCGAAGGTGCGCACCTGCTTGCGGGTCTGCGACAGGTAACGCAGGTAGTCGCGCCGGTCGCCGCCGATCTGGTGCTTGCGGTCGCCGCCGGACATGATCAGCTGGCCGGCCGCCATCCCCATCATGCCGCCACCCATCATGGCCATCATCAGATAGCTCATCCCGCCGGCGCTGCCGTTGGTGGTGTACATCAGCATCATGCCGCCGGAGATCAGCAGCATCGGCAGCACGGTGACCAGCATCCGCATCCCGGCCGGTTTGTTCTCCGGCAGCTCGGGCGGTTCCTGCAGAGTGATCTCGCCGTGCGGCATCTCCGGGCCGTTGCGGCGGGCCGGCCGGCGGAAGGGAACGGTTGTCACACCTTCCACCACGGATGAACCCGGCCCGGCGCTCACCGAAAAATCCACCTCGGTGAGATTGCCGCCGATCCTGCCCACCGACGTCCTTTGATCGAGGACGTTCCCGCGCACCTGCCGCACCCGCCCGCAGCCGGGTAGGTGAGCACGAACGTCCATTGCTTATGGACGTTTGTGGCTGGGAGGAGTCACTGCCCACGGACGTCGGTGGTCACGCCGGGGTCGGCGGGCCGCCGGCGGCGGGGCGCCGAAGTTTCGGATTCGTCGAATCACCGCTTACCTGATGTTCACCGAATCCGGAAGCTTGCGGTGAACCGAGGGGCGGTCCGGCCCGTGCAACGGATATGCCCGACCTCAGCACCGGCGAGTTGTGCCGACTCGTGATCACCGGACCGACCAGTCAGGTCGACCTGTCGGTGCCCGTGCACGTGCCGCTGTCCGACCTGATGCCCGCCCTGCTCCAGGCCCTCGGCCCGGACCTGGCCGACCGCGGCCTGGAGCACAGCGGCTGGGTCCTGCAGCGGCTCGGCGAGACCCCGCTCGACGAGGACCGCACGGTCGAGGAACTGCGCCTGGCCGACGGCCAGCACCTGCACCTGCGGCCGCGCTCGGAGCAGATCCCGCCGCTCGACTTCGACGACCTGATCGACGGCATCGCCACCGGCCTGAGCGGCCGTTCCGGACTGTGGCGGGCCGCCTGGACCCGGACCGCGGCGCTGAGCGTGGCGGTGGCCGCGCTGGCCGCCGCGATCCTGGTGCTGCGGGCCGAACCGGGCTACGCCCACCCGATCTTCGGCCTGGTCGTCACGATCGCCTTCCTCAGCGCCGCGTGGACCGCCGAGCACCGGGTCAAGGACCGGGCCTTCGCGGTCACCCTGGCCGTGTGCGGGGTGACCTTCGCGGTGGACGGCTCGCTCGGGCTGATCGACGCGATCGCCCTGGACCCCGAGCTGTACGTGATGACCTCGCTGTTCGCGGCCACCGCGGGTCTGGTGGTGGCCGGGACCGCGGCCGTGCTGATCGTCGGCCCGCACCGGCCCGGCCCCTGGTTCGTCGCGATGCTGCTGGTGGCCGGGCTCACCCTGGCCACCGGTCTGCTGATGCTGGCCACCGAGTTCAGCAATGCCCAGATCGCCACCGTGGGCCTGGTCGCGGCCGCGGCGGTGCGCCCGTACGTGCCCACGCTCGGTTTCCGGCTCAGCCGGCTGCGCCTGCCGGAACTGCCGGTGGACACCGCCGACCTGCAGAAGGACATCGACCCCGAGCCGGGCGGGGAGGTGGTCGACGGCGCCGCCGAGGCCGACCAGATGATGACCGCGCTGTACGTGGCGATCGGCCTGGCCACCACCGCGGCCCTGGTGGTGCTGGCCCTGGAGCCCGGCTGGATCGCCCCGACCACCGCCGCGGTGGCCACGATCGCACCGTTCCTGGCGCTGCGGGCGATGACCAGCGCCTGGCACCGGCTGGCGCTCGCCCTGCCCTCGCTGATCGGTCTGGCGGTGCTGGCGGTGGACACCGCGGGCGACGTGAACACACTCTGGCGAATGGTTCTGGCCGGTGTGCTGGCCGGGACCGCCGCGGTGCTGGCCGTCCTGGCGCACACCCTGCCGCTGCGCCGGCTGACTCCGATCTGGGGCCGGATCGGTGACTTCCTGCACGTGATCAGCCTGACCGCGCTGCTGCCGCTGGCTTTCGGGGTCCTGGGCTACTACGCGGTGATCCGCGCGATGGTGGGCTGAGCCGATGCAGTCACGTCGTGACCAGGTCGAGGCCCAGTCGTACATGCACCAGCGGCTGGTCGGTGCGCTGGTCGCCGCCGAGCCGGACGGCCTGGAGAACCCCACCCGCCGGGACCTGCGCGGGATCATGGCCAGCATCATGGTGGCCCTGCTGGCGCTGGGTATCGTGGCGCTGTACGCGGTGTTCTCGGCCCGGGGCTCGACCGCCTGGCAGCAGGCCGGCACGCTGATCGTCAACAAGGAGGACGGCAGCCGCTACCTGCTGAGGGACGGAATGCTGCGGCCGGTGGAGAATCTCGCCTCGGCCCGGCTGGTGGTCGGCGGCAGTGTGACCACGGCGTCGGTGAAGGCCAAGACGCTGGAAGGGGTTCCGCGCGGTGAGCCGATCGGGGTGCCGGGCGCCCCGGACAGCCTGCCCACCCTGGCCGGGCTGAGCACCGGTGTCTGGCGGGTCTGCGTGACCACGCCGGTCACCAACTACCCCACTTCGCCCACGGTTTCGATGGTCACCGACATCGGTGAGGAACCGGCGGTGGACCGGTTCCAGGCCGAGGAGGGCCTGCTGGTCACCGCGCCCGACCGGAGCGTGTACCTGCTCTGGCAGGGGCAGTCGCTGGAACTGGCCGAGCCCTGGGTGGCCGACGTGCTCGGCTGGGGGGCGATCAGCCCGCTGACCGTGCCCGCCGACTGGCTCGACCTGATCCCGGCCGGGCCCGCGCTGGCCCCCGCCGAGGTCGCCAAGGGCAAGGTCAAGGGCCCGACGATCGACGGGCAGCCGACCCGGATCGGTGACTTCTTCTCCACCGGCAGCACCTACTACGTGCTCACGAAGATGGGCCTTTCGGCGCTGACCCAGACCCAATACCTTCTGGACAGCGCAGCTTCCGGCCGGCCGACCAGCACGATCAGTGCTGCGGCGCTGGCCGCCGCGCAGAAGGGTCCCAGTTCCACCGACGACGGCATCCCGGCGGTGCCGCCCACGGTGGCCGCCCCGTCCGTGGGTTCGGCTCCCTGCATCGAGTACCCGGGCGAGTTCAACGCCGACCGGGCCGATCTGGTGCGGGCACCGCTGCCCTCGGGGGCCCATGTCGGCAACGGCAGCGGCCAGGAGACGATCACCGATCCGACCCAGGCGGTCCGGGTCGCCCCGGGAACCGGCCGGCTGGTCGGGATCTCGCTGGCGGAGGACGGTTCCAACCCGTCCTACCTGCTGGTGAACGACTCCGGGACGGCCTACCCGCTGGCCGGGGAGGACGCGATCAAGGCCCTGGGCTACAGCGCCGAGCAGGCCGTGCCGGTCCCGCCGGCGTATCTGCGGCTGCTGCGTGAGGGAACCCTGCTGAGCACCTCGGGGCTGCGCTGATGAATCAGGCAACCGGCGAGCGGACAGGGGAGAGGTCTTGACGCAGAGAAGTTACGACCCGGCCACCACGCAGAACATGGTGCAGGCCTTCGACACCACCATGACGATGTGCCAGAGCATCGCGGCCAACACCGACGAGATCACCGGCAATCTGACCGTGCACTACACGGGCGAGGCCGCGGTCCGGTACCAGAACAGCATGGCCGAGTGGCTGACCGGGTTCCACCGGGTGCGCAACGGGCTGAACCTGCTCAGCGAGTCGATGCAGGGCTACCGCCGGATCGCCACCGCCACCGAGGAGAACAACCAGGCCACCGCGACCGGCTGGGGGCAGTACGGCCAGGGCGGGCCCCCGCCGGTGAGCGCGGCCCACGTCCGGGACGAGAACGCTGTCCCCGCAACCCCGACCCAGATCTTCAAGAAGTCGGTCCGGCCGGAGGAACCGCTGGCCCCCACCCGCCGGAGTCTGCCCAAACTGCCTGACGCGGAGACGGTTACGCCCACTCGCCAGAACCTGGGCAGACTGCCCGACGAGGAGACGCTCACGCCGACCCGCCGGAGCCTGCCGCAGGGCTACGAGGAGGGCTCGCCGCTGCTGCTGCAGCGCGGATACACCGTGCAGCAACCGCTTCTGGAGCCGGTGCAGGCCGCCACCCCACGCCATCTGGTTGAGGGCATGGAGCTGGAGCCGACGATCCCGGCCACCCCGGCGAACGTCGTGGAGGGCCAGCCACTGGAACCGGCGCAGAGCATCTTCTTCCGGCCGCAGGAGGCGGGCGAACTGCCCGACCAGAGCGAGTTCACCCCGTTGCAGCCGACCCAGATCTGGCTGCCGGACGAGGAGAGCACCGCGCAGTGAGACCGCCGTTCGGGCCCCGAACGGCCACAGACCACCGGAGGCTGCCCGGGCAGTGCCTTCCGGGAAGGAGCCGGTGCCGCCGAGAGTCGGTGCACCGGTGCGCAGTACCCGACCAGGAGAGGAATTCCTGATGGCTAACGGCCAGAGGACATACGACCCGGCTACCACGTCGACGATGCTCAGCACGTTCGACAACGCGCAGTCGGGGTGCAAGCAGGTCCAGAGCCAGGTCGACGGCGCCTCCGGGCACCTGGCCGGCTCCTACCGCGGTGACGCGGCCACCCGGTACCAGAACAGCATCCAGGAGTGGCAGACCGGCTTCAACCGGGTGCAGAACGCCCTGAACCTGCTCAACGAGTCGATGGGCAAGTACCGCCAGATCACCACCACGACCGAGAGTAACAACCAGGGCTACGCCGGCGGCTGGGCGAACGCCGGCTGACCTGGGTCCCGCACCCGACGGCCAGACTTCGAGCAATCAGGGAGAGAACATGAGCGGTTACAGCTACAGCCCCACCGGCGGCCAGGACACGATGGCCGAACTCCAGCAGGTCACCGCCCGGATGCGGGATCTGCTGGACCAGTTGCAGGCGTCCGCCCAGGCGTTCATGAACGCCAACGAGGGTGAGGCCCCGGGCAACTACTCGCTCGCGCAGAGCGAGTGGAACGCCGGGCACCAGGCGATGGAGCAGGCCATGAACAAGGGCATCGTGGCGCTGCAGAACATCCACAACGAGATCCTGAACGGCGACCGTCAGGGCGCGGCCCAGTTCATGTGATCGGTGCGGTGCGTGGGCGCCGGTGAGCGGACCCCTGTACCGGGCACCGGCGTCCACCCCCGAGGCGAAAGGAAGGTCCGATGGTCGACAAGATCACGATCAACGAGGCTTACCTCAACGACCGGATCACCCAGTTCACGAACTACGACGCCGAGGCGTACGCCCGGCTGCACTCGTTCGGCTGGGGCGGGGTCACGGGTAATCTCTCGGCACCACTGCGGATGGGCGTTGGCCGCACCGAGTTCACCCCGGGTGCGGACCTGCTCGCCGCGGCCGAGTCGGTCCGGGAGAACTTCAAGACCCGGATGACGCAGTTCAAGGAGCAGTCCCAGCACCTCTACAGCGGTCTGCAGGGCTTCCTGGACAACCAGGAGGAAGTGCAGTCGCTGAACGAGACGTCGGCGGCGGAGTTCGGCGGTTACGTCGAGCAGGCCTCCAGCGGGCTCGGCTCCGGCGGGAGCTCCACGCCGGCGGCGTGATCCGCAGCGCAGCAACGAAAAACCGATAGAACGGCCGGCCGGTGCGGATGCGCGCCGGCCGGCCGCACGGCTCAGGAGTGATGGGAAGCCATGGCAGGCTACGAAGTCGGCGGCACGATTCAGGACGTCGTGCTCCAGGTGCTCGGCTGGGCACTCGGCGGCGGGCTCGACGGCTCCATCAACAACGACGTCACTCCTGAGGTGGTCGGCCAGCCGGGGCGCGGGCGCTGGCTCACCGCCAAGAAGCAGGACAAGCTCACCGCGGGCTGGAAGCCGGGGGCGACCGACGACGCGCTGCGGTTCTGGCGTAAGCACCCGGGCACGCACGTGGAGTGGATCGACATCAAGATCGCCGGCACCGGCGAGGGCGACACCACCATCCGCCACGAGGACACCGGTGCCTTCCAGGGCAGCCTGGCCTCGATCCGCGACGCCTGGGGCGGTTTCTACACGGGTGTGCCCCGGTACCTGGGCAGCGGCGCCGACTCCCGGCTGAACCCGAACAGCATCGCCGACACCCGGTTGCTGCTGAGCAAGGTGGCCGACTACTACGAGCTCAAGCACTCCGAGATGAAGGCCGAGGTGGACAAGTTCAACCGGGACGAGGACTCGTTCCGGGGCTCGGCCAGCGAGACCTTCCTGCAGCGGATGCAGACCGCGATGGTCAAGGTCGAGGACGTGCAGTCCAAGATGCGGCTGTGGGACACCGCCTTCACCAACGCCTACCACGGCGCCCGGCTGTTCCAGGACGCGCTGATCAACGACCTGAACAACCTGCGCGCCAAGTACGACGGCACGATCTTCAACCCGCACAACTTCGTGATCAAGGCGCTGAACAACGCGGGCGTGGAGAGCACCTTCAACCAGACCCGGGACACCACCTACACCGACAGCTACGGCAACACCCACACCGTCGATCTCAAGCCGAACGAGCAGCTCAACGCCAGCGGCGGGCTGACCCAGGGCGGGATCAACGGTGACTCCGGCGGTGGGCTGATCACCGACCAGGTCGGCAACTGGTACACGATCATGATCACCATCCCGAACCTGCCGAACCCGGGGCCGTACAACGTCTTCGACATCCCGTCCTGGGGCGTCATCGACGACCAGATCCGCGGCCTGTGGGCCAAGACCGTGCTGGACGCCTTCGGCGACACGATCACCGCGGGCAAGCAGCTGGTGGTGGACTTCAACAACGCCTCGGCGGTGATCATCCCGCCGGACATGAAGCCGAACCCGAAGATCGGCAACCCGAACGTGGGGCCGAACTCGAACCTCAACATCCCCGGGCTCGGCGGCGGCCCGAACCTGAACATCCCCCCGTTCGACTGGGGCAACGGCCCGAACCTGAACATCCCGCCGTTCGACTGGGGCGGCGGCCCGAACCTCAACATGGACCCGAACGGCCTCGGCGGGAACAGCAATCTCAACCTGGACCCGAACGGCCTCGGCGGGAACAGCAACCTCAACCTGGACCCGAACGGGGCCGGGGGCGGCAACCTGGATCTGGACGGCAACGGGATCCCGGACAACGAGGAGATCCCCACCGGCGGCATCGGGGGCGGCGGGCTGGACCTGGACGGCGACGGTCTGCCGGACATCCCGGAGACCGCCGATTCCTCCTGGGCCACCGAAGATCCCACCGGTGGGGTCGGCGGGAACGGGCTGGGGCCGGACGGCACCCAGAGCCTGGCCGAGGTCCCGACCGGTGGGGTCGGCGGAGGCGGGCTGGGGCTGGACGACTCCGGTCTCACCGAGAACCTGGCCGAGCTCCCGACCGGTGGCTCGGCCGGCGGCCTCGGGCTCGGCGGTGAGGACGGCCTCGGTCTCGGCGGTGAGGACGGACTCGGCCTGGGCGGTGAGAACGGGCTCGGTGGGGTACCGGTGCCCACCTCGCTCGGCCAGCTGGGCCCCTCGCAGCTGGCCAAGCTGCGCGACTCCGGGGCGCTGGACGACCAGCCGCTGACCGACGAGATGCGCCAGGCGCTGACCGAGGCCGGGGTCCCGGCCGGCGGCAACATCTCCAACCTGGGCGAGCTGACCGATGAGCAGCTGGACGCGCTCTCGGACGCCGGCCTGCTCGACGACATCCCGCTGAGCGCCGACGACCAGCAGATCCTCTCCGACGCCGGGATGCTGACTCCGCAGGACCTGGGCGACCTTTCGTCCGGTCAGCTGGGCGCCCTGCAGGAAGCCGGGGCGCTCGACGACGTCCCGCTCACCGGGGCGATGACCGATGCCCTGGCCGAGGCCGGGATGCCGGCCACCGGCGGCAGCCTGGGCGATCTGAGCCCGCAGCAGCTGGACGCCCTGCAGGAGGCCGGGCTGCTCGACGACCTGGCCCTCACCCCGCAGGACGAGCAGATCCTGCAGGACGCCGGGCAGCTGGGCAGTTCGGCGGCCAACGACCTCGGCGACCTCTCGGCCGGGCAGCTGGGTGCGCTCTCCTCGGCCGGGGCGCTGAACGACGTGCCGTTGACCGGGGACATGCGCGACGCCCTGGCCGAGGCCGGGATGCCCGCCTCCGGCACGCTCGGCGACCTGAACGCCGAACAGCTGGGTGCCCTGCAGGACGCCGGTCTGCTGGACGATCTGGAGCTGACCCCGGAGGGCCAGCAGATCCTGGCCGATGCGGGGATGCCCGCCGGTGGCGCGAACAACCTCGGTGAGCTCACCGCCGATCAGCTGGGTGCCCTGCAGGAAGCCGGCGCGCTCAACGGATACCCGCTCACCGGGGAGATGACCGACGCTCTGGAGGCGGCCGGTGTCCCGTTCGACAGCGGCTCGCTGGGCGACCTGAGCCCCGAGCAGCTGGGTGCCCTGCAGGACGCCGGTCTGCTCGACGACCTGGACCTGTCCGCCGAGGACCAGGCGATCCTGGACGAGGCCGGGCTGGGTACCAGCGGCGGCCTGGACCTCGGTTCCTCGCCCACCACCCAGCCCACCGACCTCGGCGACCTGACCGGCGGCCAGCTCGGCCAGCTGGCCGAGTCCGGTCTGCTGGACGACATCCCGGTCACCCCCGAGCAGCTCGCCGAGCTGCAGGCCGACGGTCTGCTCGGCGCCGACACCTCGGGCATCGAGTCGCTGGGCGACCTGACCCCGGTCCAGCTGCAGGACCTGCAAAGGGCCGGCCTGCTGGACGATCTCGACCTGACCCCCGGCCAGATGGCCGAACTGGGCCTGGACGACAGCGGTCTCGGCAGTGGGCTGGGTACCGGTTCCGGCCTGGGCTCGAGCACCCCGGGGTCCACCGGCGGCAGTCTGGGTGGCCTGGGCAGTGGTCTGGGCGGCGGGATCGGCGACAGCCTGCTGCCGGAGTCGCTCGGCTCGAACACTCCCTCCAGCGCGTTCCCGACCGCGATCGACACGACGGACATCGGGGGCGGCGGAAGCCTGGGCGGCGGTGGTGGTGGCGAGCTGGGCAGCGCGACCCCGCTGAAGAACGTCAGCCAGCCGATGTCGAACACCATGGGTGGCGGCGTGGGCCTGGAGTCTGCCGGGCTGAAGCCGGTCGGGGAGATGGCCGGGCAGAGCAACATCGGCTCGCTCGGCACCTCGATGGCCGATGCCCAGGCGGCCGACGCCCGTTCGGCGATGTCCGGCATGGGTGGCATGCCGATGATGCCGCCGATGGGTGGCATGCCCAACGCCGGCAACCAGGGCGGCAAGGACCGGGAACGCAAGACCTGGCTCACCGAGGACGAGGACGTCTGGGGTACCGACCCGGACTCCCCGGCCGCGGTGATCGGGCGCTCCGACGACGACGGCCAGGAGGCGGCCGAGGAGCCGTCGGTTCCCGGCTTCCCCACCCCGGCCCGGCCCGGCCCGCGTCCCGACTACGAACGTCGTCCCGGCCGGGGCTGAGTTCGATTGTGTACCGGTAGTTCTCGACAGAGTGGCTGGAAAGACCAGCCGGACCAGGAGCGATGAGAAGCCATGCCTTACGATCCGGGCAGCACGATCGAGGACATCATCAACAATGTGCTCGGCTTCGCCCTCGGGGCGCCCGGGGGTGCCGGGTCGATCGACCGAACGGTCACCCCGGCCGTGGTCGGGCAGCCGGGCTCGGCCGCCTGGCTGGTGGTGACCGGTCAGGGTGAGCAGCCCACGGTCGGCTACAGCACCGGCCAGACGGCGGGGAAGCTCACCTTCTGGCGCCGGGTCGACGAGGAGCGCAACCAGTACATCGAGATCCAGCTGGCCGGCTCGCCGAGCATCGACAACCTGGACACCGGCACCCCGGGCTCGGGCAACCTGGTGCTCACCCGGGACGCCTGGCAGGCCTTCCACGCCCAGGTGCCCAACCTGATGGGCAACGGCAAGGTGCTCGACCCGGTGAGCATCGACGAGACTCGTAAGTGGTTCGCCCAGGCGGCCGAGTACATGGGCCTGAAGATCGACGAGATGGCCCGCACCCTGGAGAACCTGGACCAGGACGCGGAGTCGTTCCGGGGCTCGGCCAGCGAGACCTTCGTGCAGCGGGTGACCAACGCGATGGCCAAGGTCGAGGGGGCCCGGGAGAAGGCCCGGGCCTGGGACCGGCGGTTCGAGAACTCCTACCACGGGGCCCGGATCTTCCGGGACCAGGTCACCCGGGAACTGACCGAGCTCGGCACCCGCTACGAGGGCGCCCTGCTCAACCCGATCAACTTCGTGATCAAGCTGATGAACAGCGCCCGGGTGGAGTCGGTGGCCGCGCCCGAGGGCACCACCCCGGCGCAGAACGTGATGATCACCATCCCGGAACTGGGCGCCGCCGGCGGCCCGTTCGACGTTTTCAACGGGGCCAGCTGGAGCGCGCTGGACGCGGCGATCCGGGCGAAGTGGGCCACCGAGGTCTCGCAGGCTTTCCCGGACACCATGGTTGCCTCGCCGCAACTGGTGACCGACTTCGGCGACGGCGCGGCGGCCCTGCGCGGCCAGCCCACCCCCGGCGAGGTCGACATCAACGCGAACGACCCGGGCGCGAACTCCAACCTCACGATCGGAGGCCCTGGCCCCGGCACCGACGTCCCGGGCGACAACGCCGGCCCGGGTGCGAACAGCGGTGGCGGTCCGGGGGCCGGAACCCAGAACCTCTTCCTGACCGAGGGTGACACCGGTGGTGGCCCGGGCAACGAGACCAACAACTTCACGAACGATCCCGGTGGTCCCGGTGGAGCCGGCGGCAACGAGAACAACCTGCGTACCGCCGATCCGAACGCCGGCCAGACCGCCAATGTGAGCACCGGCGGTTCGGAGAACACCTTCCAGGCCGGTGGCGGCGGTGGCGGGGGCCTGCTCGGAACCGACGGCGGTCCCGGCACCGGCGGTGACGGCGGCCAAGGCGGCGAGGGTGCGGGAGCGCAGGCGCGCGGCGTTGTTCCGCCGGTCGGTGCGTTCGGCGTGGCGAACACGGCGAACGCTGCGAACTCCGACGACGGTGTGGGCGGGGGCAGCGTCGGCGGCCTTGGCGGCAGCGTGGGCGGGATGAGCCTGGCCCAGCTGCAGGCGGCCCAGAACGCCGGTGATCTCGACCAGTTCCTGATCACCGACGCGATGCGGGACGTCCTGCGCGACGCCGGCCTGTCGGCCGACGGGGCGGTGACCCTGGGCGAACTGAGCCTGGACCAGCTGGCCGCCCTGCAGGACGCGGGGCTGCTCGACAACCTGTCGATCGGGGCCGGCGGCTCCGCGGATCCGGGCGGCAGCTTCGCCGCAGAGTCGGCTTCGCGGGACGACGACGGTGGTGCGGGCGTCGGCGGCGGGTTCTCCGATCTCCAGGACGACTTCTCCGACGGCACCGGCACGTTCGGCACGGTGCAGGTGGGCGGGGGCGGTGGTGGCTTCACCGGCTCGAGCAGCCTGCTGGGCGGTACGAACCCGCTGGGCGGCGACGGCTTCCTGGTCGCCGACAGCGATCTCGGCACGATGAGCCCGGCCCAGCTGGACCAGCTGCTGGACAGCGGGGCGCTGGACGACGTCGCGATCACCGACCAGATGCGCACGCTGCTGGGTGCTTCCGGGGCCGGCGCGGACTGGAGCTCCTCGCTCGGCGACCTGACCCTCGATCAGATGCTGACGCTGCAGGACGGCGGTCTGCTGGACGGCGTGACCGTGGCCGGTGACGGCGGCTCGGACGGCAGCTCGCTGTTCTCGGCCAGCACCCTGGACCTGACCACGACGAACGACCTCGGTGCGGACATCCCGCAGGACCTCGGCGATCTCAGCATGGGGCAGCTGGGCGACCTGTCCGACTCCGGCCTGCTGGACGGGATCGCGCTGAGCGATGCGCAGCTGGACGAGCTCGGGGTGGGCGGTTCCGGCCTGGAGGTGCTGGGCGACCTGAATCCCGCTCAGCTGCAGGATCTGCAGATGAGCGGTCTGCTCGACGACATCGGGCTGACCCCCAGCCAGCTCAACGAACTCGGGGTCGACGGCCTCGGCTCCGGCACCGGCGGGCTCGGCGCCGACCTGCCCGCCAGCCAGTTCCCCACCGAGGTGGACTCGCTGCAGGTCGGAGCGGGCAGCGGGCTCGGAGCCGGCGGCGGGGGCGGTACCTCGATCGGCAACATCTCCCAGTCCGGGGCCACCAACCTGGGCAGCGGATCCGGATTCTCGGTCAAGGCCTTCGAGCCCGGCGGAGCGATGGCCGGAGCCCAGCACGCCGGCACCCTGAGCGTTCCCTCGGCGCTGGCCAGCACCGGCGGTGGAGTGGGAACCGGTGCGATCGGATCCGAGAGCACGGGTACCAGCCGCGCGGGCGGGATGCCCCCGATGATGCCGATGATGCCCGGCGGTGGGGCCAACGGCCAGGAACGTAAGCGCAACCGCAACCTTCAGGTCATCGATGTGGACGACGTCTGGGGCGCCGATCCGGACTGCGCTCCGGCGGTGATCGGCCGGACCGGCCAGCTCCCGGGTAGTGTGCCAGAGGTTCCGGTGCGTCCCGAGCACGATGTGGACACCAGCGTCGGTCAGGTCCCGGGCCGCGCCCGGCGTCCCGAAACCGGCCGCTGAGCAGGCCCGATCCGTGGTGACAGGAGGATTTCCGATGAAGCCCGACGAGAACGCCTCGAGCGATTTCCGCGAGGCGCAGGACGAACTGGACCGGGTGCGGCAGCTGGCCGACGACATCCGGGCCCGGGGCGAGGCGGCCACCTACAAGGCGATGCCGAAGAACAAGATGTTCACGGTGACGGTCGGTGGCCGGGGTGAGGTCCGTGACATCAGCTTCCGATCGGACGCCTACCGCTCGCTTGCACCGGCCGAGCTGGGTAAGCTTCTGGTTTCAACCATCGAAGAGGCCAGGGAAAAAGCGATTTCGACGGCGATGGCCAGCATCGGTGAGATCTCACCGACCAGTGCCATGCCGCTTGACCTGCTGAAACCTGCTGCTTCGATGGACGACCTGATGGACAGCCTGCTGAATGCGGCCGGGCAGTACATGCCCGCCACCGCGCTCGACGACATCCCACGCCGAAAGGGTTTCTCGTGACCGAGCGGATCGAGCACGACCCGGACTCGCTGGCGCGCAAGATCCCGATGCTCGTCCAGGCCCGGAACCTGCAGGCCCAGACCGCGCAGAACCTGAAGAGCGACATGGGCCGGTACGGCGACCTGCTGGACGGCGGGACGGCCACCGACGAGCTGTCGCAGAACGTCATGAAGGTGGTGGAGAACGCGGTCACCGTGGGTACGAGCGTGCTCGAGGCCCTGAGTGAGGCGATCGGCTCGCACGCCGAGGGTGTGAACAACGCCAAGACGGTGCGCGACAACGCGGGTGAGAACGCCACCACAGCGGGTGACTTCATGGCCCCGGGCAGTGGCGGAACGGTCGGAAGGCACTAACCGCAGGACGTAGGGCAAGCACGGGGAGAGCGGGCCTGACCAGGCCCGCTCTCTTCGCATGTAGAGGGTTGACGACGTAACGGCTCCGGAAGGGGGTGCAGGGTGAATATTTCGAGCGAGGGCGTCAAGAAGCTCCTCGAGGGCCTCACCGGCATTCCCTTCCCCTCGGTCAACGAGCTCAAGGTCTGGGCGGTCGCCGACACCCTGGACCGCACCGGTGACGCGCTGTTCCAGCTCGAGCCGCAGCTCGGCCAGGTGGTGCGCTCCCTCGAGGGAGACATGCACGGCCAGACCGGCCGGGCGCTGCGCGCGCGGGTCGCCCCGTTCAGCACGGCTGACCCGCACATCCTGAAGTCCTCCGGGCAGAGCCTGAAACAGAGTGCCGCCTACCTGAAGGACATGGCCTCCGAGGTCGACTACCTCAAGCGCCTGATCCGCTGGATGATCATCTTCTTGATGATCCAGATCGCGATCGCCTTCGTCGAGATGCTCTACAACCCGCCGGCCGCGGCCGCCCGGATGGCGGCCGCCCAGGGCATCGCCCGGACCGCGGTGGTCAAGGGCGCGATGGGCGTGCTGCTGAAGATCGCCGGGGCCAGCTTCGCCTACGAGGTGGGCACCAACCTGCTGGCCCAGATCGAGCGGCTGGCCCTGGGAATCGCCCCGATCAACGAGAAGAAGCTGGCCGACTCGGCGATCGGCGCGGTCGGCAGCCTGGTGGCGATGGCCGGGATGATCCCGATCGCCAAGCGGCTGGGCGGGGTGATCAGCACCTACCTCAAGGGCACCGGGCTGAACTCGAGCCCGAACCTGATGGGCCTGACCGCCGGGGCGCTGACCGAGCTGCCGATCGGGATCACCACCGAGGTGGTCGCCGAAGTGGCGATGACCGGTATCACCACCGGGGTCTGGGCGGCCCCGACCTGGGGTTCGGTGACCTCGGCGCTGGCCGAGACGGCGGGTGAGGCCGGGGGTGGCCTGGCCGCGATCGGCGCGCTCACCGTGATGAACAAGAGCGAAGGGCTGAACAAGCCGGCCTGGATCAGCGCCATCACCGGTGGAAACAGTTCTGCCGGAAAGGGTTCCACGGCCAACTCGAGCTCGGGGGCGGCCGGCTCGTCCGGCACCGGCGAGTACTCCGACACCACGCCGCTGATCCCGAACGCGGCGGTTCCGGGCGAAGGCCCGAACAGCCAGCCGGACAACGGGTTTGACATCAACATCACCGGTGGCGGATCGACGGGTGGCGGCCCGACGATCAGTGGGTCGACGAGTGGCGGGCAGGTGACCGGTCCGCAGATCACGCCGATTTCCCGCACCAACACCGGGTCGAGCACCGGCACCGAATCCTCGTTCGGCGACGACGAAAGCATCTTCTCGGAAACGAGTTCCGGTGCCTCGACGCCGATCAGCCAGACCAATCCCACCGACCCGGCCACACTGGCCGCCTACGCGCAGAACCGTCTGGACCCGGCTTCGGGCAAGCCCACTTCGCCGGATGCTCCGAGGAGCGATTCGCTGCCGGCGGCCGACCGGAATCCGGATCAGCAGAACCCGAACAACGTTCCCGGCCGGCAGAATCCGGCCGACCGAACGGTGCCCGCCAACGACCTCGGTTCCTGGGCGGCGGAGCCCGACCCGGCTCGGCTGCCGGGTGCGAACACGCCGGCCGGTCTGGTGCCGGTGGGAGTGGAGACCGTTCCGGCCGGGGTGGTCACGTTCGACGGTCTGACCACGTCGAACGAAATGCGCAGCGGTCTGGAGGCTTACGTCCGCGAGGTGGCGCAGGAGAACAACCTCGCCGGGGCTGAGCTGGCGCAGCGAGTGGCGCCGATCAGCTCGTCGATCAACGACTACTCGGCCTGGTACGACCGGCAGGTGGCCGGTGAGGGGCTGAGCAGCTACGCCGCCACGCCGCTGGCCGACGCAGCCGCTGCTCGCGCCGAGCTCGCCCAGTTCGTCGTGGACCAGCAGGTCCAGATGGCAACCGGTGCCGGGCAGCGGATCTCGCTGAACGATCCGGTGGGCAACATCCAGCAGTTCCAGACGCTGCTGCACCCGACCGCGAGTTCGTTCGTGCCTGCACCGCCGGTCGGCGCGGCAGCGACGGTGGACACCGGCTGGGCCTCGCTCGGTGACTCGTGGGCGCCGGTGGCGCAGGCGGTTTCGCAGGGTGGGCACGGAACAACGGTTTTCGTCAACGTGCAGCCCGCTGGTCAGGCGCCGGTCAACCTGGCCGTGGTGAACTGGCGGGGTCAGCCCGTGGCGATGGATCTGCAGAGTCAGCAGGCCGTGCCGGTCAGTCAGCTCAGCGAGGTTCCGCCGCCCGGGTCGCAGGCCATTCTGCTGAGCAGTACTGGCGTGGTCACTGCGCTTCCGGGAACTGCTGCTGCGCCGAACGTTCCGGTGGTGCCGGGTGTGGCGCAGAGCGGGGTGCAGACCGGTCCGGCTGTACCGGCGGTGGCGCAGGGCGGTGCCCAGACAGGCGCCGACCGGACCGGGCCGGCGGTGCCGGGTGTGGCGCAGAGCGGTACCCGGACGGGAGCCGACCAGACCGGCCCGGTGGTGCCGGAAGTGGCGCAGGGCGGGACGCCGACCGAGGCCGGGCAGACCACTCCGACCGTGCCGCAGACTGGCGGGTTGACTCCGGAAGGCACGCCGGACACCGAACCGAGCAGCGCTGCCTCGGCCGAGACGGTCTCGCCGGCAACGGTTGCTGGGCAGACGGGTTCGCCCGTCCCGAATGCCGGCCAACCCGACTCGACGGCCGTGCAGCAGAACGCCACCCAGTCGAACACCGTCCAGCCGAACACGGCGCAGTCCGAAACCGTGCAGCCGAACGTTGCGCAGTCGGACCCGGCGCCGTCGGCAGCCCGCAGCACGCCGGTGGTGCTGCCGACCACTCCGGTCTGGATCGGTTCGCAGGGGCAGGGCAACTGGGTCCAGCTCGCGCCGGACCGCAGCAACGTGATCGGCTCGGACTCGGTGTCGCTGACCGAGGTCCTGCGCAGCGTCTCGCGCAGCGACAACCCGCTGAACTGGCCGACCTTCACCACTCAGGCCCTTCCGGCGGACAACCTCGCGGCCAGCCCGGCCCTGCAGCAGGCGGTCAGCACGGCGTTCGCCCCGGCCGCGGCTCAGTACGGGCTGAACCCGGCCACCGACCTCCCGGCCCACGGCGGCAGCTCGATCTATCCGCAGATCGCCACCTCGGTCTCCAGCTGGGCCCCGCTGGTCAACGAGGTCGGGTTCAACCAGCTGATCTCCGGCCCTCAGGCCCGGCCCGCCACACAGTCGCTGAGCCTGTCGTGGGCGCACGCGAACGACCTGAGCAACAACCAGGGTACCGCCGGTGCGGCCGGTTCGCCGTTGGCCCAGGCCGAGTCCCGGGTGGGGCAGCTCGCGCGGCAGAACACGGCGCTGGCTCAGTTCGTGGCCGGGCTGGACCCGAACACCTCACTGGGCGAGCAGCTGATCGCGCACCGGGACCAGCTGGGCTCGAGCTTCTACAGCGACTTCCTGCCCCAGCTCAGTGACTTCACCGGCAGCTATCTGGACATGATGGCGCAGCGGGCGGTCGTCGACCCCACGCTGCCCGCCGAGGCCCACGCCGACCTGGCCGGGCAGACCGACACCGACCAGCTCTTCCGGCGCTGGAACGACATGTCCACCGTGGCTTTCACCGGCGACGCGATGGACCGCGGGGTGCAGGTCATCGGGCTGGACGGCGACCAGGCCCGGGCCATCGACCAGGCGGTCCAGGCCGATCCGGACGACCTGCCGGCCACGGTGCACCATATCGACGGCAGCGGCGATCCCGATCAGATGCCCAGCCCGGTGGACCGTTCCGGCGAGTCCGACGGTGCGGATCGTCCGGAGCAGCCGGTGCAGACCACCGAGACCGGGCAGCCCGAAGTCCAGGAACCGGCCGGCCAGCCGGAGACGGATGCCGACGCGCGGTCCACCACACCCGAGACCCCGCCTCCGGTGACCGGTTCGACCGACGGGACCACCCCGTCCTCAAACACTTTCGCCCTGAGTTCGTTCTCCCAGGGTTTGACCGGTGCGCTGGCCGCCGCCGGGCTGAACCGGCCGGGGCGGAGGCGGGCCGACATTCAGCCGGTCGAGGGCCAGAACTTCGACCGCTGGTGGGACCAGCAGGTTTCCCAGGCCCAGCAGTTCCTGGAGAGCCAGCCGCTGGGGGAGAGTGGATCGTTCCGGGCGGATGCCGAGAGCATCGTCCGAGCGCTGCCCACCGACGGTGGCAGCAACCGGCTGGCTCAGGAAGTCGTGCCGGTGGTCACTTCGCTGCTGATGGCGAATGCTCCGGACCCGCTGAAGAACCCGGTCGGGTACAAGGAACTCGTGGTCGGCGTCCGGGCCGGCGGGCGGGACATCGTGCGCGGGCTGGGACTGCTCCAGGCCGGTCTGCCCGGTGGTAACCCGAACTACGCCGGCACGAGTTCCGCCCCCTCGCGCGGCGGCGTCTGGGTCGGGCCCCAGCAGATCACCCCGGACCAGCTCACCCCGCAGCAGGCCGCTGCCCTGAACGGTCTGCTGAACGACGGCCAGGTGCGGATTTTCGAGGACCGCGACGAGCTGGACGAGTTCCTCGCCGGGAACACCAGGCACCTGGGCAACCTGGCGGGCGAGCACAGCCCGGGTACCTGGGTCCGGTTCATGGCCGGCGAGACCAACGTGATCGGTGAGCGGCACGACCAGGTGACCCTGCCGGACATCCTGCGGGCGGTCTCGCGCAGCGACAACCCTGCGGACTGGCCGCCTTTCACCTACGAGTCGATCCCGGTGGACGATCTGTCCGGCAGCCCGGCGCTGCGGCAGATGGTCGGCGCGATGTACGCGCCGTTGGCCGCCGAGTTCGGGCTGAACTCGATCACCGATTTCCCCGACCACGGCGGCGAGTCGCTGTACCCACGTCTGGCCGAGTCGCTGTCCGGCTGGGGTCCGCTGTTCGCAGCGGGCGACCTGACCGGCCTGACCGTCGGGCCCTGGGCCGGCCGGGCCTCGGAATCGATCCGGCTGGCCCTGGCCCACGGCATCGACCTGCGCAGTGGGCAGGGCATCGCCGGCGGTGTGCCGACCCCGGCCGAACAGCGGGTTGGCCAGGTCGTGGCCGCCAGCGGTCTGTTGACGCAGTTCGCTTTCGGTCTGCCGCGGGGCGGCACGCTGGGGGCCGGGCTGACCGCGTTCCGCAACCAGCTGGGTGCCCGGTTCGACACCGAGTTCCGGCCTCAGATGAACGCTTTCGTCAGCTCCTACCTGGATCTGATGCACGAGCGGGCACTGAACGACCCGAGGCTCCCGGAGGACATGCGGGAGGATCTGGCCGGTCACACCGACCAGCAGATCCTGTTCCAGCACTGGCGTGACCTCTCGATGGCCGAGATCACCGGTGACGCGATCGGGCGGGGTGTGCCGTTCGTTGGGATGGGTCAGGACCACGCCCGATTCATCGACGAGGACTACGGTCACCTCGGCGCCTACGTGTACCAGATGGCCGGCGACGACCTGGCCCAGTTCGAGGCGGTCACCCAGGACCACCGCAACCAGCTGGGCCCGGCCGAGAACGCCGGCCCGTTCCCGGACTCCGGTTTCTGGACCGGGCACTTCGGCCCGGAACTGACCGGCGCGCTGCGGACCGCCGGGCTGGGCGACGGGCGCCTGCGCGATCCCTCCGGCCGCACCGACCAGGGCTTCCAATTCGACCACTGGTACCGGGACACCGAGCAGCGGGCGGCCGAGTTCCTGGCCTCCAGGCCGGATGCCGAGGTCACCCCGTTCCGGGTGCTGGCTACGCAGGTTGCCCGAACGATCCCGACCACCGCGCCGAACCAGGTTGCCGACCGGGTGCTTCCGGTCTTGACCGCGGTGATGATGGCGACGCCGCCGTCGGCGGAGCTGGCCGGGCGGCTGAGCTGGCTGGGCAGCGAGATCGCGCGTGGGCTGGGGATCCGCTCGGGCGGGCTGCCCGGTGGCAACCTGAGTTATGCCACCGGTCCGCTGCCGACGGCCGACTCCTTGATGGTTCCGGAACCCTCGGTGGCCAGCAATCTTTCGGACAGTCCGGTGGTTGCCGGGCTCAGCGACGTGGCCACCCTGCTCGACGACAGCCCGGAGACGTTCGAGGCGGCTCGCCGGGACTGGTTGCGGGACCGATCGGAGCAGGCCAACCAGATCCTCGGCGACCTGCCGCCGGCCCAGCGCGGCGAACTGCTCGACACAGCGAACGCGGTGGTCGGCCGGGCCAGCGGGTACCACTCCGGTCTGCGCACCAGCAACGACCCGGACGCCGGGCTGCTGCGCCAGCAGGTGGTGCCGATCGCGGCGGCGCTGCTGAGCGACGCCGGGCAGGTGGCCGACCGAGGGCTGGCCGGGCTGACCGCAGACACGGTCCAGACCGCCGAGGCGACCATCAGCGACCTGGTGAACAGCCTGGATCTGCAGCGCACACGTCAGCGCGGCGGTCTCACCGGTGGTGAGGTCGAGAGCGGCGTGATGCTGGGCAAGCGGGTCGAGAAGGGCGACACCCGGCCCTGGACCGCGGAGAAGGTCGGCGAGCTGCCCGGCACCGGGGTCACGTTCAAGCTGGACAAACGGCCGTTCGCGGTCGGCATCGACGGGGTGGTGTACCCGTCGCGGGCCACCGCGGCCGCTTACACCAATGCCGAGCCGACCGAGACCTACACCGGTTACATCATCGAGGCGGTCTACGGCCCGGCCGCCGGGGTCCGGCAGGAAGCCGGCCTGGCCCCGGACGTCTGGACCCAGCACGACAACACCAAGGCATCGCTGTCCTGGCTGAAGGAGGCCGGCCGGCAGGGGCTGACCCTGGAGCAGGCGCTGAAGCCAGCCGATCCGGAGCAGGTCTGGCGCTGGGCGGCGAACGAGCCGCCGTACCGGGCGGAGGCGACCGACGCGGTTGCCCAGGCCCTGGTCGACGGCACCGCCAAGGTCACCGACGGTTTCGGGACCGAGGCCCTGGAATACCCCGAGAACGCCTACCAGAACGACTTCTTCCCGCAGTTCAGCCAGGGCGTGCCGGGTGCCGGTATCAGCACCCTGCTGAACGACTTCGCGAACAACGCCGAGGGCAACGAGACCGCGGCCCGGGCCCGGGACCTGGTCACACTGGGCAACCGGTTCGCCGACGAGATCGTCGACCACTTCGTCGACGCTGTGGCCGGGCGGCAGGTCAGCCCGCAGGAGCGAGCCTGGCTGGGCAGCTTCGCCGAGAGCCGGCACCTGCACGGCGTGATGGTCACCGCCTACACCCACGCCGTGGCCACGGTCGAGACCATGCGCCCGGACAACGGGGACCGGATCGGCAAGAACGCCGTGCTGGCGCTGAACCGGCACGACCTGATCGACACCGTCGAGGGCCTGCCGCCGCTGGTCCGGCAGTGGGTCGGGGCGAACGCGGGCCGGCTGACCGATGCGGTGGGCCGGTTCGCCTTCCAGCAGGACCCGGCCTTCGTCAAGGACCTGCGCAATCACGGTGACGACTGGCTCAAGATCACCCAGCAGGACAAGGGCCGCAACTACAGCCCGCGCCGGCTGCTGGTCTCGGCGTTCACCGGCAACCGCGACCGTTCGGTCGCCAACACGACCGCGTTCGGCCTGATGACCAGCGTGAAGATCGAGTCCACGGCCCCCGGGCAACCGCTGCTGTACGTGTACGAGTCGCGCTTCAACGACGCGATGATCTTCTCCAAGATCGGCGAGCGGCCGACCCCGATGCAGGGCATCGACGAGATCGACCATCCGCTGACCCGGGTGCAGCAGGCCGGGCAGCACGCCTTCGACGTCGCCGAGCAGGCGCAGGCCCTGAGCGACCGGCACGGCGGGATCCGGGCCGCGGCCCGAGGACTGCCCGAGAGCCCGTCCCGGGCCCTGCCCGAGGACCTGCTGCAGGCGATCACCGACGAACTGTCCCGGGTGAACCCGCGCGGCGAGCCGGTCTCCCGGGAGCGGGCGCTGGCCGCCTACGAGCAGTGGCGGACCCAGGGCCGGGAGCTCCCGGGCACCTCGGACGCGCTGGCCCACGAGGTCGCCCAGGCCACCCGGTTCGGGCTGGGTGACCCCGAGAGCCTGCGCACCTGGCTGCAGGACATCGGCCCGGACCTGACTCAGGCGCTGGAGGCAGCTGGGCTGGGCAACGGCCAGCTGCGTGACGCCCAGGGCAAGACCGCCAAGGGCTTCCGGTTCGACAACTGGTTCGCCGATGCCGAGCGCCGGGCGAGCGAGTACCGGGCGCAGCGGCGCGGCGACGTGGCCCAGTACGAGCGGGCGGCCCAGCAGCTGGCCCACCGGATTCCGACCACCGCGCCCAACACGGTTGCCCGGCGGGTGGTCCCGGTGCTCACCGCGGTGATGATGGCCACCCCGCCCTCGGCCGACCTGGCCCGGGACATGACCTGGCTGGGCACCGAGATCGTGCGCGGTCTGGGCATCCGCTCGGGTGGTCTGGCCGGTGGGAACCCGAACTTCGCATCGTCCTCCCAGGCGCCTGCTCAGGACAACCAGTCGAGCCAGGACAACGGCTCGGGTCTGGAACGCCCGGCCCCCGCGCAGCACCGGCGGCCAGACGCAATTCCCCCGCGAGCCGTGCAGCGCGAGCTCAGCGAGACCTTCGGGATCCGCAACGAACCGCTCAATCGCTGGCAGCAGGCCTACGCCGCGCCGTTCCAGCGGCTGCGCGAGCTCGGCGCCACCGACCGGGCCGGGGCCGAGCAGCTGGCCCTGCGGGTCGGTGCCCGGCGCGAGAACCTGCTCAACGACGCCATTCTGGCCGCCCACTTCTACCCCGACGGCTTCGGCCTGGCCCAGCTCGGCGGGATGGAGCGGCTGCGCAACCTGGTGCCCGACCTGCGTTCGTCGCAGCCACCGGCCCCTGGCTACCGCGGTCAGGTGGACCCGCGCCGGCTCACCGATCTGGCCGAGTACCTCAGCCCCGGCGGGGACCGGACGCCCGAGCAGAAGGTGCGCGAGCTGGCCCTGGTGGCCGGCACCCAGGCCCGGACCACCGTGGAGTCCCTGCTGCAGGGACTGGTGGCGCAGCCGGAACGTCTTTCGCTGCAGCGCTCCTTCGAGTTCTCCCAGCTGCCGCTGCGGGTGGCCGAGGCCGAGCGGGCCCTGGCCCTGCTGCCGGACGGGCCGACCGCCGACGGGACGAACCGCCAGGTCCGGCGCCAGCAGTTGCAGGATGCCCTGGACCACGCCCGGGAGCTGACCGAGGCTCCGGCCAGCCCGCGCGGGCTGCAGCGTTCCCGCGAGGCGATCAGCGCGGTCGAGATCGAGCTGTCCGCGCTGTACCGGGACGCCTACACCGCGGTTCAGCGGCGCGTCCAGCAGAACGCCGACCAGCTGTCCCGGCAGGTGCAGGAGGTCTACGGCCCGCCCGGCACGCAGCACCGCACCGCGCCCGGCCCGTTCACCCAGACCCAGCTGAGCAGCCACCGGGAGCAGCTGCACCAGGTCCAGCAGGACCTGAACGACCTCACCACCCGGCTGGCCCACCAGGACGGCCCGGACTCTGCGCTGCTGGACCGGCTGAGCGTGCTCGACGAGCGCCTCGACAAGCTGGCCGACGACTACGCCACCACGCACTATCCGCAAGCGGACTCCGCTTCCCAGGACACCGCGTCCACCATTGGCGGGCTACCCGAGCACCCCCGTGGGCCGGCCGAGAACGCCAACGACACCGTGCCCAGGCCGGACCGGCGGCTGCCGGGCCGGGTGATCATCGACTCGCGGGCCGGAAAACGCCTTCCCTGGGGCGAGTTCGGCCACGTGGTCGAGGTCGGCGACGCCACGATGCGCTCGTTCGACGCGATCGCCGACCGGGCCGTGAACCGGCTCGGGGCGGGGGTGCCGGCTGCGGTGGTGGCCGCGATCCGGTCTGAGGTCCCGAAGCTGGCGCTGATCAACCAGACTCCGGAACCGGCCCAGGTGCGGGCCAACCAGCCGCTGGAAGACGGCTACCAGGACCAGGTCTCGTACTTCGCGCCGTCCCGGCGGCTGGCCGACCCGCGGGGCATCGACCTCGGCAACGGCTACCGGCTGCACCTCGACCTGGGAGCGCTGCACGAGCCAGGCAGTACCACGTACCACACCCCGCAGGAACGACAGCGGCTGCGGCTGGGGCAGCGCTCCACCCAGTCGATCGACATCAGCCAGTACCAGAACCCGGGCCTGTTCAAGGACGCCTACCAGGCCAAGTCCGGCAGCGTGAACATCGGGTTCGACTTCACCCTGCCGCAGACCGCCGGCTTCGGTTTCGGCGGGAAGGCCGGGGTGCGTGGCCAGAACCTGCTGGGCGAGTACGTCGGCGGGGTGCTGACCGCCGACCCGAACGCGGTGCACAACCAGTTCGCCTACTTCAGCACCACCGCCGACGGCGAGAACGGCAGCGGCTGGCGGCTGACCCGCACCGCGGCGGACGGCACCGTCCAGACCGTGGCCCGGGCGCCGGAGGAGGTGCTGCTGGCCTTCCCCGACCACGAGTCACCCGAGGTCGAGGCCGGCGCCGCGGACGGGGCAGACCCGAAGCCGGGTCCCGACCGGCTCGGCGAGCCGATCCGGCTCCCGGAGAACGCCAGTACCGCCCAGCGCGACGCCTTCCACGACGTCACCTGGCGGGTCTTCACCACGGACGAGTCGATCTCGGCGGACGACGCGGGCACCGGCCGGGCCGGCGACCCGGTGCAGCAGCTGAACGACCGTTTCACCGCGGCCGGTGAGGACTTCCGGCGCGAGGTTGACAACCTCTTCGACGACAGCTCGCTGTTCCGGCACCGGATGGACATCTTCGGCTCCGGGTACCTGACCCCGACGATCCCGACCGATGCCGAGGGCGGCTGGGCTGGTCTGCGGCTGACCGGCCGGGTGACCTCGGTGCAGCCGGTCGACTCCAGCACCGTTCCGCTGCAGCAGGACACCCGGCACCTGTTCTGGGGTGGCGAGACCCGGAGCGTCAGCAGCGCGCTGACCGGAAGCGCCCGGATGGGTGGGCACTTCCCGAAGATCCTGCCGGAGCGGCAGCCGGTCTCGATCGGGCTGGCGCCCTCGGGCGGCGGCCAGGTGATGCGCACCCGGGAGGAGAACGCCTCGATCGGGGCCGGGGACTGGCGTTTCCGCAACTTCGAGGCCGCCACCCGGACCTACCGGATGGACGTCGACCTGGTCACCGACGTGCGCACCGACGCCGCGGGGGCCCGGGAACCGATAACCACCAAGGTCACTCGTTACATCCGGCTCAGCGAGCAGGAGGCCGCGCGGTTCGAGGCGGAGCTGAAGGCCGTGCGGGACAGCACCGACGACGCCGGGGTGCGTCCCGGATCGCGACTGCCGCACGACGCGGGCGAGACCCGCGACCGCCAGCCACCGGCGTCCATCCTTTCCGGCAAGAGCCGGGGCCCGGCCGTGGTCGACGTACTGGGCAGCTACCACCAGGTGGCCAAGGACGTCACCGGGATGATCACCGACTCGGTGCGGGACCCGAAACTGCTCGGTTCCCAGGGGCTCTCCCGGCGGGACGCGCACAACCTCGAACGCTGGGCGATGCAGTACTTCTCGGCGAAGACGGCGCTGCCCTTCACCACCCAGCTGATCAGCCACCGGCAGGCCGGGGAGTACTACCTGGACGCTCCGGGCGGACGGCTGCGGGTCGAGGTCACGGTGGCCTCCCGTCAGGGGAAGACCTGGGTCGGCAACAAGACCGGCGCCGGCTCGATGGACCACTACCCGATCGCCTACGCCGACCTGTCGAACACCGACCGGCTGACCGGGGACCTGAACGGGACCTGGTCGGGCAGCGTGGGCACGACGCCGACGCCGGTCAGCGACACCGCGAACCCGAACAGCGGGATGAGCGAGGCCCCGGGCAGCACCGGCGTGACCGCCCGCGACCGGCTGCAGAACGAGAGCACGGCGCGGTCCGGTTCCTGGATCGCGGAGGGCTACCTGCAGGCGGGCGAGTTCCGCTCGTTCACCTTCCCGACCGGTTTCGAGCTGAACACCAAGGTCACCTTCGAACCGCGGCTGGCCTCGCTGGGGGAGGCCTCGGCCCTGACCGCCAAGCCGGTCCGGGCCGCGGTCCAGGCGCTGACCGGGGAGTCCGGGACGAGCCCGGCGGACACCGCGCAGCGGGCCTGGTACTCGGTCTCCGAGCACAAGGAGATCCCGGGCATCATCCGGTACCACGTGCCGGAGAACATGGCCCCGCCGACCACGGCGGACGGGCAGGACACCCCGAACCCGGACCTCGGCCGGGTGATCGAGGTGATCACGCCGACCATGGTGGACCGGGACGCCCCGGCCGTGCTGCCGCCCTTCGACCCGGCCGCGCTGACCGACGGCCCGGTGCCCGGCCGGCTCCGGCTGAAGCCGGACGACCTGGTGGTGGACCTGCTCGGGGTGCCCGAGATCGTGGCCGCCACCGAGCAGCTGCTGCGGGCCGGCGGCATCCCGGACGCGGACTTCGGCGCGATGCTGTCGACCTGGCTGAACCAGGACCAGCTGGCCTCCCGGCTGATCTTCAACCGCGACGTGGTCTCGGTGACCCGCTACCTGGCGCCGGGGGCGGTGAGCAACCGGCACGGCCGGGTGGTGATCACCGGCCGCCCGTACTCCGAGCAGAAGGAGGCCGGGCACGGGACGTTCCGCAAGAGCACGATGGTCGACTCCGAGCCGGCCCTGCTCAGCCGCGACCGGGACCGGCACACCGAGACGGTCGCGGCCGGCGCGGACCAGCTGGGCACCGCGGACGGCGGGGTGGCCCTGGGTGGGTCGCGGACCGCGAAGGACAACGAGCTCAGCCGGATCGAGGCGAACGAGGCGGTCGGCGGCAACTGGCGGGACGGGGCCCGCAAGGAGCACACCCCGGTGCGCTCGGCCATGGTCTGGGACATCCAGGTCGAGACCTGGGACGCCGACCCGCTCACCGAACGCGGGGCGCAGCACGGCGGGGCCCGGCTGGCGGTGCTCGGTGGGCTCTCGGTGCACCGGCCGGAGACCGGGCTGCCGCAGGAGCGGCCGGCCGAGATCCCGGCCGCGATCCAGCCTTCCGAGATGCCGCTGCTGTCCAGCACCCTGATGCAGGACCCGTCCTCGGCGCTGCCGGGCACTCACAACACCGTGCTGGAAAGTGCCCGCCGCGCACTGCTGAAGGTCGATCCGGGTCTGCTCGACGTCGAGTGGCACACCGGGAACCAGCCGGGCACCGGGACGATCCGGCGCACCGGGGTACCCGCCTCGCTGAGCACCATGCTGGACGACGCCGCGCTGCTCGGGCACCGCGACACGATCGCCGGGCCGGGCCTGTTCCTGCACCAGAGCCGGGGTGTGGCCGGTGGGGTCTCGGACGTCACGCTGCAGATCCGGGCCGAGGCCCTGCGCCCGGAGGAGATCGACCCGGCCTGGGTCGAGGCCGGGCTGATCGGCGAGGACGGCAGCTACCTCTACGACCGGACCGAGGACGCCGACCACTACCTGTACAAGCTCAACACCCAGCGGGACGCGGTCCGCGACACCCGGTTCGTCACCAGTTCCGCCTCGGTCACCGGCACCTACAGCGGCTTCGACCCGCTGAAAGGCACTACCGGCGGTAGCCTTTCCGGTGGCCTGAGTACCAACCCGTACCACGCCGACGTGCGCCACCGTGGCCGGATCCTGCGGATCCGGGACGTGGTGCACTTCGGCGGGCCGGTGCACAGCTACACCGGCATGTACAAGATCTCGGTCACCGCGCTGCGCAACTTCGACCCCTCGCGCCCGGCGCAGGTGCTGCCGGGCCTGGGCTCGCGGTCCTCGACCTCGCCCACCGAGTCCTCGTACGTGCCCGAGACGGTCTCGATCTCCGACCAGGTGCTGCGCGCCCCGGGCCACCTGCCGGGCCGTTCCGCGGTGGCGGTGGCCAGCACCGACGCCGGCGGCGCGCGGCTCGACGTCGACCAGATCCTGCAGCGTGAGGGTCTGACCGAGCTGCCGGTCTCGCGCTCGGAGGCGCGCGACCGGGCGGTGATCGCGGCCGGGGTGAGCAAGCCCGCCCTGCGCGAGCTGCACGACAGCACAGTGCGCAACCTGGACTCCGGCTCCGGCACGGTACGCGACCTGATGACCCGCACCGGCGTGCCCCGGGAGGCGTACGCGGGGCTGACCGGTTCGGCCCAGACCCTGGCGGCCTTCCACCTGACTCTGGACGACGGGCACGTGTTCCCGCCGCTGAACCGGGGGAACGGGGTGGTCACCGACGCGCGCGGCACGTTGGAGACCACGCACCGTTTCTACAACCCGGTGCCGCAGGAGTGGATGACCGCGGCGTCGCTGGCCGAGACCGTCGGGATGCGCGAGCAGGCCGACATCAAGCTGTTCGGCGACAACGGTGCGGGCAACCTGAGCGGCACGGTGAGCACCATTGCGGGCGGAAACCCGCTGGCTTCGTTCACCTTCGGCGCCGGGGCCGGGGGCGACTACGGCAAAGACGCGATCATGACCGTCAACGAGCGCATCCCGGTGGCGAACTCGCACCGCCGCACCGCGCCGTTCATGCGGGTCAACGCCGGTCTGCTGGCCCAGCAGCGGTTCGGGGCGATGCAGCAGAACCGGTTCGTCGCCTACTCCGGGGACGGCTCGGTCCAGACCTTCCGCCTCGACGGGGCGATGGAACTGCTGGTCGACAGCGAGGCGGTGATCGCCAAGCGGCTGCTGCACCGGGAGCTCGGCAACCCCACGGCGCACGGCCGCTACCTGCCGCTGCTGACCGACCAGGGGCCCGACCCGGCCTCGGCGGACGAGGCCGAGCGGCAGCAGTACCAGGCCGAGCAGGACCGGCTGCGGGCCGCCTACGGCCTGCCCAGCTACGGCGACTGGTACCCGCTGGACGGCTCGTTCCAGCCCTCCTCGAACGGGGGCCCGGGGCAGGTCCGGATGACCTCGTTCCGCAACGGCGCCGTGGTGCAGGAGAGCCTGAGCGCGGACCAGCTGGCCGACCGGGTGAACCGGATGGCCGACCGTTCCAGCGCCGGCCCGGACGGCCGGCCGCGGCCGATCATCCTGATGATGGGCGGGGTCACCCCGGAGTTCGCCCAGCGCCTGGCCGAGGCCACCGGCAGCGACGTGCTGGCCACCTCCGACTCCTGGCGGCAGAGCCGGGACGAGATCCGGGCGGTCCGGCGCGGGGCCACGGACACCGACGGCCAGCTGGTGCTGTATGCCAAGGAGCCCGGCCGCCGCCCGCAGTTCCTGGACGCGCCGGAC
Source organism: Kineosporia babensis (assembly GCF_021129305.1). Lineage (GTDB taxonomy): Bacteria > Actinomycetota > Actinomycetes > Actinomycetales > Kineosporiaceae > Kineosporia > Kineosporia babensis. The sequence goes on from NZ_JAJOMB010000002.1 coordinate 463,176, forward strand.
CTGGAGACCGCGCTGACCCGGGAGGTTCCGTACTTCCTGCAGGGGGCCCGCCGGGAGGACCCGGTCGGCCTGATGGCGGTGCGCGAGCCGCTGTACCGCAACCCGCTGCCGGCCCAGGCCCAGCCGGACAACTCCGATGCGTTCACCATCGGTTCGGCCTCTGATTCCGAGAGCGGCTCGATCCGGGCCGGGCGGGCGAACCCGTCGCAGAGCGGCCCGCTGCAGACCATCAACGAGAACGACGCCACCCCGCAGGCCTTCGCCTACGACCCGCCGGCCGATCCGCGGGCCACCCCGGCCAACCAGCGCGACCAGCACAGCGTGGACGACACCACGGTCACCGCGTCCGAGAGCGCCCCGGTGCCGGCGGACGTCCTGCGGGGCTGGAAATCCCTGGCCCGCAGCCAGCGCGACCAGGCCGAGAACCAGCTGTGGCTGGCCCGGATCGAGGGTGGCGACAGCCAGATCACCGCGGCCGAGAACCGGCTGAAACTGCGTAACGCCAACTACCTCTCGGCGCTGAGCGAGGGCATTGCCAACGCCCGCCGGGGCCAGGGGTCGGAGTCGGTCGGCCCGGCCCTGGCCTACAGCCAGCTGCTCAGCGACTTCCTGGACCTGCGGGCGGCGGCCCTGCAGTCGATCATCGCGAACACCGCGCCCGGGCAGCGGGCCGACGTCTACCTCGGCAGCGGCTACACCCCGGCCGAGTTCACCAGCCTGCAGGAGCAGTTCGCCCAGCTGCCCACCGGCCGGCACGCCGACCTGTGGCTCTTCCACCCGGTCGAGGGCGGCGCTTCGCTGCGGGACTGGCTGGACCAGAACCTGGACCCGGACTTCTCCGAACTCGGGCTCGGCCCGGACCTGACCGGGCCGGACACCCGGCTGAGCGATCTGGCCGACGCGGCCGAGGACACCGGCCTGGGCGCCTGGGCCCGCGGGCAGGTGGCGCAGGACCTGGTGGCGCCGATGCGCGAGCGCCTCGACCGGGTCACCGAGGGCCGCGACATCCTGCAGCGCAGCTTCGACGAGCGTGACCGGATCGCCCCGCAGTTCCCCAGCACCACGCAGGTCGCGGCGGGCTGGCGCCGGGACTTCCACGGCGCAACCGCCGACTCCGCAGTGGCTTTCAGCCAGGAGCGGCTGGACCAGGCCGAGAAGCTGGTGCGGGACGGCAACGCGGCGAACCCGGACGTTCCCGCAGCCTCGCTGCAGCCCGGCCCGGACGGCACCCCGGTCCGGCTGGACGACCGCTGGCAGCTGCGCTCCGACCCGGAGGGTGGTCTGTTCCTGCAGACCTCCGGGGACGTTCAGCGGGTGCTGCCGGAAAGCCGGCCGCTGGCCGAGCAGATCGCCCGGATCACCGGGCAGCCGGTCACCGTGCTGACCGACCTGCGCGAGGGCCGGGGCGAGGGCTGGCTGCGGTTCGTCGAGGGTGAGCCGAGCCCGGAACTGGTCGATGCGCCGATCACCGCTCACCCGGTCCTGGACCGGACTAACCCGCTGCGGGTCGAGGGCTGGCAGCCGGATCCGGCCGCGCGCGGTTTCGTGAAGAACCCGGCGGGCCCCGAGATCGCCTACGTGAACCGGCGCGGGACGATGGAGATCCCGGACGGGTCGAAGGTCTCGGTGCGTCGTGACCTGGACGCCTTCGTGGCCGCGAATCGCGAGACGCTCGGGGAGAACACCCGGTTCCTGGTCAGCGGGCTGCCCACCTACTTCGCCCAGCAGCTGGCCCAGAAGCACGATCTGGCCTTCAGTTACAGCGCGGACCGGCTGACCCAGGCGCCCGGCGACCGGCCCCTGCTGAGCGTGGCCCCGGTGGCCGGTACCGACCTGCTGAACGGCTGGCTGCAGGTCACCCCGGTGCCCGGCGCCGCCCCGCAGGTCGGGGTGAGCGGCCGGTCGGCCTACCCGGACCTGTCCTGGGAGATCACGCTCAACCAGCCCACGCTGCCGGAACGCATCGTGGTGCGCGACAGCGAGGGCGCCGAGCACCTGCTGCACGTGCGCCGGATCCCGGCCGGTCTCGAGGTCTCCGAGTACGCCGGTGGCAACCTCTCGGCCAACCACGTGGCGCCGGAGGCGGCCGCGCCGAAGATCGTGTACAGCCTGCCCGACCCGGTGCTGAACCAGGCCGCCCGGGACGCGATCAGCGATCACCCGCTGCTGTCCGGGATGGACAAGCGGCACGTGGGCAACGCCGACGTCCTGCCCGGCTACTCGAGCGCGGGCCGTCAGTCGTTCGCCGGTGGGCCCGCGATGCGCCGCTCGTCGGCCGAGGACCGGCACGGCGCGCCGAAGATCACCCGCCGGATGCGTCGCCGGGCCGAGGTGGTCGAGGTCAGCGCGTTCGGCCAGCGGCGCTGGGAACGGGAGCAGGACCGGCCCGGGCAGTGGCGCAGCGCGGTCGACGAGATGCTCCAGCTCACCCCGGGCACGGCCGACCGGGACCTGACCGACCGGCAGCGGGTGATCGCCACCCAGCTGCTGCAGAAGATCCCGGACCTGGCCCCCGGGCTGCCCGCGACCACCCGGACCACCAGCCTGCGGGACGATCTGGAGTCGCTGATCACGGCTCTGGGGCAGCGGCCGGACCCGGAGCCCAGCACCGACCACCTGCTCGAGCAGGTCGAGCTGCGCTCGGCCCTGGGCAGCCGGCTCGGCGGCTACCCGAGCAGCGCCTTCGACGCCCGGATCTTCCGGCCGGAGGGCCGGCCCACCGTGGTCGAGCTGACCTCCCGGGTGCAGTACGTGGCCGAGCAGGGAGTGAGCCAGGCCCAGGTCGACGCGCTCTGGAAGCGCGACCAGGAGACCCTGAACAAGCACTGGAACCAGACCGGCCCGGTGCTGTTCAACGGGGAGCCGACCTACGTGCGGGTCCGGATCCTGCGCGGTGACGAGGGCCGGCCGGCGCACCGGGTGGTGAACGTCTTCCCGGAGATCGGGCTGGACGGAAGGCCGCTCGGCGAGGACGAGTTCAACGTCCGGGTGGACACCGAGGGCTGGGTGCTGCAGCACGAACGCGGCCACCATCTCGGCCAGCCGGACCGCTACGAGAACCAGCCCGTGCGCGAAGACCCCTTCGACCCGGCGGATCCGGGCGAGGAGCCGGAGCGGTCCCGGGCCGAGGTGTTCCGGGAGCGCACCCTGCGGGTGCGGGAGAGCGACACCGGCGAGCAGACCGCGCCGATCAGCCGCCCGGGCACCTTCCTGGACGCCAACGGCGCCCTGATGCGCAGCGATCCCGGCCTGCCGACCCCGCGCGACCTGATCGAGATCCTGCAGCGGGTGGCCGAGGGCGACACCGGGTCGATGGACCACGTCCGGCAGGTCGGCCGGAACTACACCGAGGTGGTGGCCCCGGCCCGGGCGCGCTACCGCCAGGCGGCCCGGGACGTGGCGGCCGGCTCGGCCACCCCGGCCCAGCGCCAGGACGCCGGGTACGCGCTGCTGGACGCCTGGAAGAACCACGGGCGGTACATCCAGCAGACCCTGGAGGAGATCAACGTCGCCTACCGGGCCGCGGCCCAGGCTGCGGACCTGAACCAGACCGGGGCTCTGGCCCGGGAGGCCGACCGGCTCGAGGCCGACCTGCTGCGGGTCGACGCGCAGATCCTGCGGACCACGGCGCTGGGCGAGCCGGCCCAGATCACGTACAAGAAGCTCACACTGGAACGCGAGCCGTCCGGCAGCTACTCGATCAGCTACTCCGGTCCGCTGGAGCGCCCCGACCCGGCGATCGTGAGCTGGCTGGCCAACGCCCTGGACACGCCGGTCACCCTGGACTTCTTCCCGGCCGACCAGCCGGCCAACCCGGCGGCCCAGGCGGTGGCCTCCGGCACCGGGATCGAGGCCCGGCCGGGTGGGCAGCGGGTGCCGACGGTGCTCAACCCCCGGCAGAACTGGTTCGTCGAGGGCACGCTCGAGCCGGACCTGCTCAACCCGGCGGCCTTCGAGCTGGACGGCAACTGGATCGACGCGGCCGCCTCCGGCCTGGTGGTGAGCTTCCCGGGCGCGCCGCAGTCGCTGGCGATGGGCTACGACGCCCACCGGCGCCCGCTCAAGCCGGGCCTGGTCCAGGTGCACGTGCCCCGGGTCGACCGGCTCACCTCGCAGCAGCGTGAGTGGCTGCGCAAGCTGACCCGTAGCCTGACCGCGGAAACGGCCGATCGCACCGCGATCTTCAGCCAGACCCGTAAAGGCAAGCCCTACACCAGCCGGGCCTCGGACTGGCAGCGGCAGCGCAGCACCGACCCGATCCCGGCGCACGACCCGTCCGCCGACACGCTGTTCTTCCACCCGGACCCCACCGGCTTCGGCGCGCAGATGAAGGTCGGCCGGCCCCGGACGCCTTCGCCGGCGTTGAGCAGCCCGGGCTCCACGGACAGCTCGGCCACCGTGCGGGCGCCCGGAACCCCCGGTGGTCAGAACGACATCGGGCTGGGTATCTCCTTCGACACCGGATTCGGCTCGGGTTTCGGCGAGGGATTGGGTATTTCGTTCGCCCGTACCGGGCGGGCCATGCCCTCGGGCGGTACTCCTCCGGTGGCGCCGTCCCCGGCTCCCAGCGAACCCAGCAGCCCGGAAGCCGGCTGGGCGCAGCGGCAGGACGGCGACGTGTACACGCTGGCCTGGAACGGGATGACCGCGCTGGACCTGCCGCCGGTGGTGCCGGAGTCCGGCCGGGCCGCGCTGGTCGTGCTCGACCCGCCGGACAGCGGCGAGACACCGATCGGCAGCGGGGCGTACCGCAGCGTCACCAGCCGGATCGAGGCCGTGCTCGCGCAGAGCGCCGAGAACGGCGTGACCGCCTGGCGGATCTACAGTTCCGAGATCTCCGAGGTGCACGCCCGGGAATGGGCCGACCGGTACGGCCTGGACATCATCCACTCGCCGGGAGTGCTCGACCCTGGCACCTGGAACAGCCGGCCGCTGGAACGTGACTTCGGCAGCGCGGCCACCCCGGGCTGGGTGCGCACTCGCCCGCATGCGGTGGAAGGCGGCGGAAAAGCCTGGCTGGTAGACGATCTGGGTAGCCAGATCAGTCCGCTCCCGGCTGCTCCCGACCCGACCCCGGGCCGGCCGCTCGCCGAGGTGACTGCTCACCGCCGGCAGCTTCCGGGCTGGGAAGGAGCCTTGGACCTACGTTCCGGGCGGGGCTGGATTCATGTCACCCGGGCCGGGGCCGATGTCACCGGGATGACGGTGCCGACCGTGGAACCGGGCTCGACCGCGCTGATTGTGGACGGCGACGGCGCCTCGGCGGCATCCCGCGCCTTGGTCACACGCCTGGTTGAGAGCCTGAGCGGCTCGGCTCGCGAGAAGATCCGCCTGCTGCTGGGGAATGTCCGGCCGGAGTTCGCCGCGCAGCTGTCCCGACAGTTCGGCAGCACGGTGCTGTTCTCCGCTGATGCGTTGAGAATCGACTCCGGCAACGGTTTCCGGTCCTCCGTCGAGACCGTCGCCGACACCGACGTGTTCCGGGGCTGGTTGCGCTCGCAGCCGTTGGGGGAGGGGCCGCACCCTGAGGGCTCGCAGGTCGTCGACGCTGCGCTGATCGAGGCCACCGGGCAGAACCTGTACCCGTCGCCGGCCTGGGAAGGCGTGGTCAACGGCCCGGACCGGCCGGACCGCCTGAGCACGATGCTCAGCGCCGACGGCGAGCGCCTGAAGAAGCGGGCCGACAAGACTCAGGTGGCACTGCGCGGCGTGGTTGCGCCGGTGCACGTGATGCCGACCGCGGCCGGTCTGGTGCTGTCCGACCGTCCGGCCCTGGATCTGGCCGGGCAGCGGCTGCCGGTGCACCCGGACCGGCCCACCGTCTCGGCCGGCCAGGTCAACGACACCGCTACGGCCGAGGCCAAACTGACCAAGTGGCGGGACCTGGCCCCGGGACTGACCCAAGTCGTGCTGCACGACGACCGGGCGCCGCTGCACGAGGCCACCTCGTTCCCCGACACCGATCTGTCGGCCTTGGGTCCGCAGGCCGAAATACCCTCCGGGGCATGGACAGCCGAAATGGCGGCGGCCCTCAACGATCCGGCGCAGGGCCGTACGATCCAGGTGAGTTCCATGCTCGCCACAGTCCGGGACGGTGGGGCCGCCGCGCTGATGCCGTTCGCGGCGATCGACCAGGTGATCTCCGGCCAGGTGGCGCCGGACAGCCTGGCCAAGCCGACGCTCCAGCGGCTGTTCGAGCGGGCGCTGCACCGGCGGGGGATGCTTCCGCCGCCCCGGAGCGGACTGTACGCGCCCGAGACGCTGCGCCAGTGGGTGATCGCCGAGACCAACCTGATGGCTGCCGCCGGCGACCCGCAGCCGTTGCGCACCCTGCTCGACGAGATCATCGCGCGCCCGCGGGTCCGTAGCTTCGACACCGCGCCGAAGTGGATCGGCCCGGAGCTGTCGATCCTGCGCGAGTACCTCGACGGCACCCGGGAGATCGACTATGCCGCCCGGGTGACGCTGCAGCAGGTCGCCACGGCGCTGGCCGCCCGGACCGATCTGCCGGCGCCCGCGCAGAACACCTCGTCCGGCGATCTGGCTCGTTACGTGCAGAGCGAGATCCGGCGGCAGGAGGAGGACGCGCTGGCCCGTGAGGGGGCCCGGCCGGACGCGCTGCAGGACGTGGTGCGCAGCATCATGCTCCCGGACTCGCACCAGGTGACCCGGATGACCACCCAGTACCCGGCGCAGATCGTCGACCTGGCCGGTGACGTCCGGTTGGTGGTGCTGCGGCCGAAGGTGCACCTGCGTCCGGTGGACGGGGTCACCGAGGCCCAGGCGGCGGGGACGCTCGAGCGGATGCGCGAGGGGATCGCCGATTCGTACGGTGAGACCGACGGTTTCGCGGCCGATCACCGCAAGGTGTTCATCCGGGTGGTGCCAGACCTGACCTACGGTGCCGATGCTCCCATGGGTGCGCACGTCATGGACCTGGGCCCGGGCTGGGGCCGGGAACAGAGCGACCGGGTGTTCCTCGACAACCCCCGGACGGCGCTGAGTCACGAGGTCGGGCATGTGCTCGGCCTGGGCGACCGGTACCGCGCGGACCGGGATCGCCCGGAGCCGCTGCGCTACAAGTTCCTGCGGTTGCGGCCGGACGTGAGCCGGGCCGACGAGCGCACGCCGCACGCCGCCCCGACCACGCTCGACCAGGGCCGCACCCTGATGAACTCGAAGGGCTCGGTCCCGACCCTGCGCGACCTGCGGGACCTGTACCGGTTCGTGGTCGAGGGGGAGCGCGAACTCGAGCTCGCTGGGCAGGTGGGGCCGCCGACCTGGCTCGACCGCTACGACCTGCCGGCGGCGCACGACGCTCTGGTCCGGACCGTGCGGACCGAACTGGAGCGCCTGGGCTACGGCGACCTGGTCCCGACACCGGACGAGTCGGCCCCGGACCGGGTCGGTGGTCTGCCGGCCGACCACCCGATCGTCACCGGGACCGATCCGGCCCCGGCCCGGAACTGGGACCAGACCCGGGGCGGCCGGGACGGGCGCTACGAACAGCAGACTCAGATCTTCGCCCCGTCCGGCCGGGACGAGGACGCGGTCTACCTTCAGGTCGAGTTCGATCCCCGGCAGGCCGCGGCCGGTAATGCTCCGGCCCGGGTGCTGATCGGCCCCCGCGGCGACTCCGATCTGGCCGAGCTGGCCTGGAATGCGGTCGCCAACCGTGGGGTCGACCTGCCGCCGGCCGCACGACCGTTCCTGGGCGAGGACCGTCAGGCCGGTGCGCAGGACCTGGCCGACCTGTTGCCGGACGGCTGGACCGCCCCGAACGACGGCGGGCGCCTGCACGCGCACGTCACGCCGAACCGGATTCCGCTGGTGTTCGGGGTGAACGACGCACGTCTGCCCCAGGTGCTGGACGGCTCCGAGCCGCAGGTCCAGCGCGATCTGGCGCGGTTCTTCGCCGACCACGGGCCCTCGCTGACCAACGCGCGGTTGCTGGTCTCCAACCTGCCCACCACCGTGGCCGCGGACCTGGCCCGGATCAGCGGCCGCCGGCTGTTCTTCAGCGCCGATCCGCTGCGCCCCGGAGGCGAACTTCCGTTGCAGGTCGGCCCGGTTCAGGGGACCGACACGCTGCGGGGCTGGCTGCGGGCGGCGCCGGACGCCGCGAACCCCGAGGGTGTGACGATCACCGGGACCGGCTCGACCCTGTTCCCGCCGCCGGTGTGGGACCAGCGGATGAACGGCCTGGACGGCCAGCGGTTCACGCTGACCGACCCGACCGGGCTGGACCACCAGTTCTACGTGCACCGGGTGGCCGCCGGTTTCGCGGTCTCCGACCGGGCCGCGGTGGATCCGGCTCTGGTCCGCCCCGACCGGGACCCGCAGCGCCCGAACCCGGAGTACGCCGCCGAGGCCGACCGGGCCAAGGTGATTCTGGACATCCGGGACGAGCGCCTGCGGGCCCTGGTGGAGAGTCAGCTGCGCCAGCGCTTCGCGGTGCTGGACATCACCCCGCACAAGATCGTCCAGGGACCGAACGCCGCTTGGATCCCGACCGCGGCAAATGCCGGGGCGCAGGTCCCCGGTGACGGGCTGACCTGGCGGACGCCCACGCGCGGAAGCGATTTCCAGCCGCCGTCGATCACCGATGCGATGCGCGAGGGCGCCGACCCGGTCCGGATCACCCTGCCGCGGGTGTTCCGGCGGGACTTCGCCGCGGCCGAGTTCGGGGCGGCGCCGCTGCGCACGCTGCTGGACGGCAACGGCGCGCTGGGGCTGGCCCAGACCGCCCAGCTGCGGGCCGCCCTCAGCCGGGTCGACGCCCTGCTGAGCCGGCTGGGTGACGGTGATCCGGTCCGCACCCCGCGCACGGCCGACGCCCGGGCCGATCTGCGCAGCGCGCTGGAGACCGGCTGGGGCCGGTACGGGATCACCCGCTCGCAGCTGCTGAACCAGGCCCAGCTCGGCCAGAACCTCGGTGAAGTGCTGAATGTGGGGCCGGCGGCGCGGTTCGAGGCCCGCGAGTTCACCGTCCCGGTGCCGGCCGGGACCACGGTGGTGCCGGGCCGCAGCGTCGAGACGGTCAAGGTGCTCGAGATCAGCTTGCGCGACCGGATGATCCGGCACGGCGACGTCTCCGAGGCCGGCCTGGACCGGCTGCGCCGGCAGGAACAGGACAGCCAGGCCCGGTTCTGGAACTCCTCCGGCCCGGTCGAGCTGGACGGCCAGATCTACTTCGTCCGGGCCCGGGTGGTGCCGGTCACCGACGGCAGCCCGGTGGACCACACCAGCCACGTCTGGTCCCGGCAGGGCAACTCCGCCGACCAGGGCGCGGACGAGTTCAACCTGTTCGACGACACCAGCGCGGTGGTCCAGCAGCACGAGCGCGGGCACAACTTCGGCCTGGCCGACGTCACCCTGAACGACAACAACCCGGACCGCGTGGCCGCGGACGCGCTGCGCGGCGAGATCGGGCTGGACGCCTCGGGCCGGACCCGGCCCGCCACCGGCGTGCAGCACCCCAACGCCCTGATGAACCTGCAGGACAGCCGGGACACCGCTCGGCCCACTCCGCAGAACGTCCTGCAGATCGTGCAGTCGTACAAGGCCCGGGTGCCCGATCACCGGGCCGGGGCCCAGCCGGATCCGGAGGCCCTGCTCCGGCTGGAACAGTACGAGCGGCTGCACCAGGAGATCGTCGCCCCGGTACCGAGGACCGCCCAGTCGCGCCGGGACCGGGCCGCGGCCTGGGACGAGCTGGCCACCCGGATCGAGGACGACCTGCTCACCGCCGCCCGGGCCGACCGCCGGGCCGCGGCCCCGGGCACCCCGGAGCGCGAGCGCGGCACCTACGAGATCGCGCACCTGCAGCAGGAACTCGGCGAGGCCCGGTTGCAGGCGGTCGCGATCCGGGCCGACCTCGGCGATCAGCAGATCCCGGTGCCGGGCCAGGGCCTGCTGGTGCTCGACCCGGCCGGGGGCGGCTACCGCTTCCGGCCCGACCCGACGCCGCCGGCCAGCCCGACCCGGGGCCCGCTGCCGGCCGTTTCGGCGCTCACCCTGGACCGGTTGGCCGGCGCGGTGAAACAGCCGGTCTCAGTCGCGGTTCCGCACCTCACACCCAGGCCGAACGGGGTGCTGCCCGGCGTTCCGATGGCCTCGGTGGTGAGGTTCCAGCCCGACGGCGCCCCACCGGTGCTGTCCGGCGTCCGTCCGGACATCTTCGCCGAGCGCGGCCGCCCGGTCCCGACGCCTACCAGCGAGCCCGGTGTGTTCCGGATGCGCGACGCCCGGATCGAGGTGGTCGCCTCCGGGCTGACGATCACCTTCCCGGGGTCGGAGACCGGTGCTGCCTTCGACGCGCGACGGGTGGCTCCGGACGCGGTGTCCCGCACCGTGTATCTGCCTGCGGTGAACGAGCTCACCGGCCCGCAGCGGGAGACCGTGCGTGCGGTGCTGGACGCGCTGAACCCGGCCATCACCCGGGTCACGAACGTGCTCGGGCCGGACTACCGCAGCAACGCCGGAGCCTGGCTGGCCCCGGGCCGTCGGCAGGCCGAGATCCCGGCGTCGATGGGCGAAGGGCTGCCGGAACGCGCTGACGCGGGCCGATGGTCGCCGTACGAGAACCTCACCGCCTCGGCCGCCCCCCACGGGACGAACACCGTCTACTACAACCTGAACGGTTCTCCGGCCAGGGGTTTCCGTAGCCGCCTGCCGATCGGCCCGGGCAACCCGGCCGGCCCGATCCTGGTGGACAGCGTCGGTCGTTACCGCCTGGTGCCGAGCGATGTGCCGGTGCGCCGGGCTGACCGGCCGAACGACTGGGCCCATCCCTCGGCCACCGAGCGGATGATCGTCATGGGCATGCGCACCCCGGGCCACCAGGACCACCGGCCGGGCTGGGAGACCCTCACCGAGCCCCAGGCCTGGGCCCTGTACTCGGCCCAGCTGCGCGGCGAGGCCCGGCACGACGAACTGCGGCAGGACGCCGCCGACCGGCTGATCAGGTTCAACGAGACCTACGGCACCGACTACCCGGTGCACGACGCGCAGCAGGTCAACGCCATCCTGGACCGGGCCCACAAGCTGCTCGCCGGTCGTCCGCTGGTCCGTAACATCCCGTCCGGCCGGGTGATCTCCGGCGCTGACGGCCGGCCCACCACCTTCGTCCAGGAGCTGCTGAACAACCAGAGTTTCCCGACCTTCTGGTCGCAGCTGCAGATGAGCACCGGTGGTACCGACACCGTACGGCGGGCCGAGATCGAGACCGGGATGGGTTACGGCGGGCTGTTCAGCCGTTGGCCCGGCCCGGACGGCCAGACCCAGATGAGCTCGTTCCGTCCGCAGGAGCATCCGATGTCGGGTGCCGCGGTCTCACCGCGCCAGCGCGGGGGCACCTACAGCTACGGTGGCACCGAGCTGTACCTGAAGGACTCGGTGCGCTGGCGGACCACCTACACACCGCGCGACTCGTTCCAGACGCTGAACCAGTACACCGACTCCGAGCACCTTTTCGGGATGATCTCCGACGGTGACGAGAGCACGGTGCGCTACCTGCTCGGTGAGGCCACCGGCTTCCGCTACGACTCGCGGATCCGGCGCGACGTCGAGGTCGGCGGCCGGGCCGAGATCGGCCGGTACTTCGAGGCCCAGTTCCACGGCCCGGTGGGCTGGACGGACGTCGCCGAGGTGGTGGTCAACTGGGGTTCCACGAACGGCACGGCCACCCGGGCGGTGACCCGGGCCGAGGCCGAGGGCATGGTCGACTACCTGAACGACGTGGTGCGGGCCAGCCGGCGGGACCCGGACCCGGCCCGCCGCTACGACTTCTCGGTGCGCCTGGGCGAGCAGATCGGCCTGCTGAACGACGCCGAGTTCGCCGAGCAGCGGGTGCGGAACCTCTTCACGTTCGCCGACGGGGCGGACGAGGTCGACCAGCACCAGGCCCAGCGGATCCTCGACCGGATCGACCGGATGACCAGTCCGGCGCCGTTCCCGGTGCGGGCCGACCAGAGCGAGATGCTCGAGCTGGCCGACCAGCTGGGGTTGACCGACCCCACGGACCCGGGCCTGACCATGGACCGGCTCTGGGCCGTGGCCCAGCGGGCCGACGAACTGCGCGAGGCCCAGCAGAACCGGCGGCTGACCGAGATCGAGGGCGAAGCCTGGCTCAACGCCGAGGTTCTGGTGGGCCGGGCCTCGGGGGACTACCGGTCGCTGGACGAGGTCGGCGGGGTCCGGGGCCAGGCCCTGCGCAACGATGTGCTGCCGGTGGTCACCGCCCTGCTGCTGGCCGACCCGGCGGCCTTGCGGGAGCTCGACCTGGCCGATCTGGTCGCCTCGATGCGGGCGCGTAATCCCGAGCGAATCATCGGGGGCAGCTCCGAGACCGACCCGGCCACATCGTCCTCTGTTCCGGCCCCGCCCGGCAGTGAAACCGCCAGCAGCGAAACAACTGACAACGAGCAGGCCCCGGTGGCCCCGCCGACCACTGGCCTGCGGACCCGCGGGACCGGCGGCTACCGGACCCGCTCGATCTTCACCGAGATGCTCGACGACGTCCCCAGCACCTTCGGTGACGACGACGCGCCGGTGACCAGGACCGTCCGGCCCGAGCCCCCGGCCCCGGCACCGGCCCTGCCCAACCCGGCCGCAACGTCCTGGGATTCGGCTCCCGGGGGCCCCCGGCAGACCCTCGACACCATTCCCGAGGAGCCGGAGAACTCGGACACCGAATCGTTCGACGAGGAGGTTCCCCGGCCGGATCTGCTGCCGCAGAACAGCTTCTGGGACTTCTCGGCCGAGCCGATCGGCCCGCTGCCCCCGCACCGGACGGACGGCCTGAGCGCCCCGGACGACCTGCAGGCCTACCTGGACCAGCACCAGGAGTCCCGGGTGCTGGAGCGGCTGCACCAGCCCGGCCTGATTGACGCCCAGTTCACCGACCTGCACGCCAAGGCCGGCCTGGACGCCCCGGCCGACCCGAAGTCGCTGCGCGGCACCCTGGTCTACTCGCTGCGCGACATCACTCCGGAGCAGGGGGTTTGGCAGGACTTCGGCACCCAGGGCAAGCACCTGGTGAACATCCAGGCCCGGGTGGTGCGCACCCCGCTGGACGGCGCTGCGAGCACCCTGGGCAGCCGGGTGCAGACCGGTACCGAGAGCAGCATGCTGCTGCGCTATCAGGGTGGAAACATCACCGAGCGGCTGCCTTTCCAGGTCACCGTGCCCACTCCGGCGTTCGGCGTGACCCTGGTGCCGAGCGTGCAGGCCCAGCCCTGGCGGCGGACCGGCAGCGACAACGGCCTGACCATGATGTCGACCGCGCACACCGAGTCCTCGCGCGAGGGCAGCATCGCGCCGGACATGCGGCAGGACCTGGAAGTCACCCTGACCGTGCACCACAAGAACGACGACGGCAGCCCCGGCGCCCGGATTACCAGCAACCAGGCCCGGCACCAGGTCACGATCACCTCGGAGCCGGTGCGGCCGATCCGGGACGGCCGGCCGGTGGTGCTGAACGACGCCCAGCGGATGGCCCTGACCGCGACCCCGGACCTGCGGATCGAGGGCATGGTCGACGTGAGCGGGCTGGGGGACTCGCGCAACGCCGCGGTCGGCCGGCTCGGCGACCGGGACCAGGCCGGCAACACGATCCGGACGATGAGCACCCCGAGTTCGATGACCACGGCCGCGCGCTCGGCCACCGGTGTGGCCTCGGCCAAGGTGAGCGGCCCGAAGCGGCTCTTCGGCCTGCGGTCCGGGCGCACCACCCAGTTCCTGACCTCGGCCGCGATCCGCGAACTGCTGCCGATCGGCCTGGTCTCCGACGCCGAGGTGCGGCGCCGCAACGACCTGAACTCCTCGGCCCGCTACACCGACGCCCGGGCCCGGGGCCTGACCCTGGGCGGCGTGTTCACCGCGGTCGTCGGGGTGCCGGTGCTGAACTTCGCCTCCGGTGAGGTGATGGTCTCCGGCACCTGGGAGAACGGCCGCTCGAACACCCAGGACAACCAGTTCGGGCTGGAGACGACCACCAGCACCGAGGCCGACAGCGTGCTGTTCAACGCCCGGTTCGAGGTCCAGGACCGGGTCTGGGACACCCAGAACAAGCGCTGGGCCGACTCGCTGTTCGGCGCCGAGGCCGGCCCGCGGCCGAGCGTCTACGGCATCGTCAGCGTCCCGCTGACCCAGGCCCGGGCCCTCGGCCTGCCGCTCGGTGACCTGCCCACCCAGCAGCTCACCCTGCCCACCGAACTGCCCGCGCCGATCGAGGCCCTGCAGATCATCGGTACCGACAGCTGGTCGGCGCTGGCCGGCACCAGCGTTCCGGTGCAGACCTCGGCGATGCTGGTCGACCAGATCACCCAGATGATCGCCGACGCCGGGGCCCCGCACCTGCTCGAGGACCTGAGCACCCACACACTGATCCGCAGCGAGCTCGGCCCGGCGGCGCTCGAGCACAACATCGCCTTCACCGTGCGCGGCCCGTCCCAGGCGTTCCACCGCACCCGTGAGGCGATCGTCGAGGTGCGGCCCCGGTTGAGCAGCCTCGAGGACTGGCTGAACACCCAGGAGGGAAGCCAGGTCTCGGGCGCCGTGAGCACGGTGCGCCAGCGCGGGGTGGCCCAGTTCAACGGCTTCATGCTGCTGCTGCAGGGCGCCGGCCGAGCGCTCGGCCCGGCCGCCGGAGCGGGATACACCCTGGCCTGGTACCGCACCCAGAGCACCACCACCACGCAGACCGTGGTCTCCGTGCCGGTCCCGGGCCGCGACGCCGAGTCGGCGAGTTCGGTGCGCAGCTACGAGATCTCGGTGCGGCTGGTGCGCCGCCCGGCGATCAACACCTTCGCCGACCTGGCCGAGCGTTTCGGTGGCAGCCCGGACCGTCGGGTGCCGCTCGCCCTGGAGCGCGCCCAGATCGACGTGCCGGCCCAGACCCGGGTGCACCCGCTGCTGCTGAACCGCGCCGATTCCGAGCTGACCGGCCCGGGCACCCCCGCCTCGGCCGCGCACACCGTTCTGCAGGTGCGCGAGGCCAACGCCCTGCTCGACCTGGTCCGCCGGACGATGGCCCGGGTGGGCAAGCCGCACGTCCTGGACGCCTACGCCGACCAGGTCAACGCCACCTTCGGCGGGCACACCCTGCCCACCGTGACCGGTACCGGCGGGCTGGCGATCAGCGTGGCCGGCCTGTCGGTCAAGACCACGGTGAACACCCTGGACAGCCGGATCGTCGACGTGGTGGGCGACCTCGGGCGGATCGTCAAGGTCAAGGACGGGACGATGGCGCTCGGCGAGCGCCGGTTCGACCACGGGCCGTTCGGTTTCGTCGGGTTGTTCGGCCAGATCCGTCCGGAGGCGATCCAGTCCACCCTGCAGAGCACCGTGCAGGGCCGCAGTTCCTACCGCTGGCGGGCGACCAAGTACCACTCGGTGTTCGGGTACGTCAGCAACACGCTGGAACTCAAGCCGGAGAACACGGTCTCGGTGCTGATGCGGCACCACCTGCAGCTGCAGGCCGACGTCCGCCGGCTGCCGGTGCCGTTCTCGCTGAAGCCGCGCGGCCGGGAGCTGTCCGCGGTGACCGAGGTGACCCAGCCGGACGCTCTGCTCACCTCGGTGCCGATCACCGACCCTTCGCTGGACTCGGTGGTGGCGCCGACGATCGTGCGGAACGGGCCGGTGAAGCTGCAGAACCCGCTGGCGCTCGGCCCGGCCCGGCCCGGCCGTTCGGTCAACGAGGGCTTCGTGCTCGGCCAGGCGGTCACCACCGAGGTCTCCGGCTTCGACCCGGCCCGCGCCGAGAAGCTGCTGGGCGACTTCCTGGACGCCTTGCCGGCGAAGCTGCGCGAGCGGTTGTTCCCCAGCGACGGCCGTCCGGTCCGGGCCCACAACCTGGAGCGGGTGCAGGAGATCCTGAAGAACCCGGAGCGGCACGGCACCTCGCTGCTCGACGGGGTACCGGCCGACCTGCTGCCGGAGAACAGCCGTTCCGACGTCCGGATCGGCCGGGCCACGCTGAGTTTCGTCCCGCGCACCGACGTCCGGGTGGACAGCCTGGACACCGCTCCCGGCTCGATCACCACCGAGGTCGACAACGCCGCGATGGACGGCTCCAGTCACCTGGGCCGGTGGAACAACGAGATCGCCGCCGGCCCGCAGATGACCGTGGCGCCCGGTTCCGAAGGCGGTAACAGCCAGTTCGCCGGTACCCAGACCGGTGAGGGCGCGGCCGCCGGGGTGAACGCCGGTGCGGCGCAGGGCACCCTGACCAACTCCTCGATCCGGGAGAAGTCGACCAGCGGGGCCTCCGGGTTCTCCCGCTCGGTGAAACACAAGACGTCCGGGGTGCGGGCGGTGGCCGAGGTCACCGGCGACTTCGTGCTGGAACTGGACATGCTGGTGGACGGGGTCCGGCACCAGTTCTCGGTGTCGGCCGACCAGGTGACGATGAAGCGTCAGTTCGACGCCCAGGGCCTGCGGCACACCCACCCCGAGGCCGGCCCGATCACCCTGGACAACCGGCTGCGGCGCAGCCCGGGCAAGCTGATCAAGGACCCGCCCGCCGCCGAGCCGGCCCAACCGCCGCGCCGGAGCCCGGGCAAGCTGATCAAGCCGATCCCGGCCGAGTTGGGTGGCCGAGCAACTCCGTTCGAGATTCAGGTCACGAGCGAGGTCGAGATCACCCATGACGGTGAGGTCACGCCGGACGACCCGCACGAGGCCCTGGCCGGCCTCCAGGGTGACCCCGGCAACCAGGTCGAGATCACGGCTGAGCCGGCCCGCCGCAGCCCGGGCAAGCTGATCAAGCCGATCCCGCCGGAGTTCGGTGGGCCCGAGCCGGAGCCCAAACCGGTCCCGGCGCGCGACCAGACACCGCGGCGCAGCCCGGGCAAGCTGATCAAGGACATCCCGGACGAGGTCAGGAACCGGCCCGCCCCGGAGCCCGACCCGGACACCGTCGGCGCGGCCCCCTGGCCGCACCGCTACGCCACGCCGGAGCCCACCGAGGGCCGCGACGCCCTGCGCTCGGCTCTGCGCAGCGCCGTGTACTCGGTCGTCGGCCCAGACACCACCGACCGGTTCGCCGCCGACCAGCGGGTCAAGGACATGAGCACGATCGCCAGCGTGCACAGCATGCTGCGCTCGGTGCACGAGAAGTCCACGGAGGTCCTGCGCGGGGTCACCGTGCAGGCGGTGATGCTGAACCCGCGCTTCGACGGAACCGTCGGCCAGGCCGAGACCTTCACCGACAACCCGGCTTCCGACGTGCTGGCCCCGCCGCCCGCGATGGAGTCCGACGAGCGCGACATCCGCACCCGCACGGTCGGGGTCGGCTCGGCCGGTGTGCCGGTGGTCAGCGCGGTCGCCACCACGGCCACGCCCGCGGTGCCGTTGCCGACCGTGCAGACCACCAAGTACGTGGGTGACCAGCTCGGTGGCAGCGCCTACACCGGCAACCGGGCGGGCGTGACCGAGGAGCACGCCGCCCTGGTCTACGACCTGCGGTACCTGGTGAAGACGGCGGCCGGGACGATCCGGGTGGACGTTCCGGCGGGAGCCCGCCTGCGGGTGCCGGTCTCGGCTCTGCCCGACCTCAGCCTGCCCGAGGGCCAGGCGCCGATCACGGTGCCGGAGGGCGCGGCCCAGCCTGCTCTTGAGCACGCCCTGCTGCAGGACGAGCTGACCAAGCTGCACGACCTGGTCCAGACCCGGCTGGCCGCGCAGTACCGGATCGACCGGCTTCTCGAGGCACAGGTCGGGGTGGACGGCCGGGTCGGGCCGGACGAGCTGGGTACCTCGGAGAAGGCTGACCTTGAGAGCGACGCCGAGAGCTTCGAGGAAAAGGGCATCGAGGTCTCGGCCGGCGGTGCGGTGGCCGAGACCTCGGACGCGGCGGGTACGCGGGAGTTCCGGGACAGTGACGTTCTGGAGACCAAGGACGAGTTCGGTCCCGTTGCCGACGAGAAGTCGATTGACGCTCTGCTCGCCGATGACGGCCCGGTCGACGAGGGGGTCCAGCGGGACGCCCGGGCCGACGAGATCGAGGAGCTGCGGCAGCAGGTCGAGGAACTCGGCGTGCAGATCGACGAGCAGCAGCGGGCGGCGGCCGTGGCCACCGCTCGTTGGGAGGCCGCCAAGTTCCTGGCCGACCAGCGCGGTACAGAGCTGCCCGAGCCGCTGACGCAGGAGATGTCCGGCGCTCTGCCGGAAGGCTCTCCGGACACGGTTTCGCTGCTCACCATGGACAGCAGCGCTGACGCTGAACCGGCGGACGTCCTGGATTCTGATCCGGAAGCAGCCGAGAGCTGGTACGTCCAGTCCGCCGAATCGTCGCTGCCCCCGGGCGATGGGCGCTGGAACGATGGCCTTCCCACCGAGGAAACGGCCGCCACCCGGCCCGGTGTCTGGCCGGCCCGTACCCCGCGCATTGCTTCCGCCTCGGCCTCTTTCAGCGCGGACGGCACTCCGGTCGTAGGCGCAGCCGGGCTGGCCGGTGGCTCGGTGGTGCTGAGTAGCCAGATGCTGTCCACCGGGCGTTCCAGCGGCGAATCGACGCCGTCGGACCAGCAGTCGCTAGCCGAGAACGACGCACTGGACAACGAATTCGCCCGTCTGGCGCAGATCGACGCGGACCCGTTCGAAACCCGGGCGAACAACGAACTGGTCGCCACACTGCGTCCGGCGCTCGACCCGTCCCTCATCGACCCCAGCGACCTGCTCGACCCCTCCAGTCGCCCGGCCGAGAACTCGTTCGCCTCGCTGGCCACGCTTCTGCGCAGCGGCACGGTACGCCCGCCCAGCGAGACGGCCAGCGAGTCGTCCACCGACGCGGTGCTGGATGAATTCGCCCGTCTGGCCCAGATCGATCCCGAAGTGTTCGCCGCTCCCGCGGCCGGCAACACCCAGTTGGCGGCGGTGCTGCGGGCACTCCTGGGCACGCCCGCCGACTCCGATTCCGCCGACCCGGCCGGGATTCTGGACCCGAGCAACCCGAGCAACCCGAGCAACCCGACGGGCCAGATGGCTTCCCTGGCGGCCATGCTCGAGGGCGACGGCCGTCCGGCCGACAGCCTGACGGAGGAGTTCAACCGCCTGGCCCAGATCGACCCCGACGTGTTCCGGGCGTCCGGGCTGGAGCAGTTGCAGGCGCTGTTCGACCCGACCAGCGGTGCGGCCGGCGACGGATTTGCCTCGCTGGCGGCGTTCTTCGGCGGCGCCCAGGACCGCTCGGGCGAGCGTTCCGGGGATTCGGCAACGGACGATGTGGCCGGCCTGGTCACGGATCCGGACTCCGGCGACGGTGAGGTCCGAACCTCTGAGAACAGTGGTGAGGGCAGCGGGCTGCGCCCGGCCGACCCGGCAGCCGAGGATTCCGGTGGTCGCTCCGGCGAGGAGACCACCCGGCGGTCCGGCGAGGACGTCGTGGAGCCGGCCGTCGACCGTTTCGGCGAACTGCTTTCGGACGATCCTGATTTCGTTCCGGCGGACCTGGCTGACCCCGAAGTGCTGGGCACCGAGCGGATCTCGCCGGAGCAGCTGCACGACATGGTCCTGCGGGCGGTCACGGCCGAGCTGGAGGGCGACTTCCGGGGTGAGGACGATGGCCGCCTCGACACCATTCGTGAATCGCCGGAGCCGGGGGAGAACCTCGACACTCCGGAAGGAGAGCGGCCCGCGCGGAACCGCGAGGGTGACTCGGCCCGCGAAGGTGACCCGGCTCGGGAGAGCGACCCGGCGCGTGAAGGTGACTCTGCGCGTGAAGGCGATGTGGTGCGCGAGGGCGATCTTGCGCGGGAGGGTGACACCAGGCGGGAAGGTGACCTGGCTCGAGAGGGTGACTCGGCTCGGGAGGGTGGCCTGGCGCGTGAAGGCGATGCGGTGCGCGAGGGCGATCTTGCGCGGGAGGGTGACAGCAGGCGGGAAGGTGACCTGGTTCAGGAGGGTGAGCTTGCGCGCGATGGTGATCCGCTCCGGGAGAGCGACACTGGGCGCGAAGGTGAGCTGACTCGGGAGGGTGACCCGGTCCGTGAAGGCGACTCGGCTCGGGATGGCGAGCTCGCGCGCGAGGACGACATCCGGCGTGAGGGTGACCGGAGCCGGGAGAGCGACTCGGCCCGGGACGGTGACCGGACTCGTGAAGGCAACCGCGAGGGGGAGCGGGATAGCACCCGGGAACGTGAGGGTGACTCGCGCCGTGAAGGTGAGCGTGAGGGTGACGCGCGGCGCGAAGGTGAGCGTGAGGGCGAGCGCGAAGGGGACTCGCGCCGTGAGGGGGACCAGGAACGGGAAAGTGACCAGGATCCCGAGGGCGACCCGCGCCGGGACGGTGAGCAGGACGTCCTTACCCGGATGCCCCCCGTCGCCGCCGACTTCCGGATCGGCCTGCCGATCCGCGACAACCTGGTGCGCCGGATCCAGTCCTCCCTCGAGGAGATCGGCGCGCTCGACAGCTCCCTGGGCAACCGCTGGCACCGAGGCCTTCAGTCAGCCATCGAACAGCAGGTGACCACCAGCGCCCTCACCCAGCTGGTGACCCCCCGACCGGACGGCCGCGCCCAGGTGCGCACCATCGTCCTCAGGCAGGAGTCTCGTACCATCGCCCCCTCGAACCGGTGGGTCAGCGTCACGATCCGGGCCACCAGCGAGGCCGACCCGGGCAACCCCGGCGTGCCGGTGGTCAGCTTCTCCGCCTACACCCAGTACCGGGTCGGCCCGCGTAACTGGGTCAGCAACATCACCTGGTCCGGGCTGCGCCGCCGGATCGGTGGCGAAGACTTCGTCGGGGAGCAGACCCGCCAGCGCAACGCCGAACTGTCGCCGGCCGAGTTCGGTTTCAACGCTGACGGCACGCCGCGGGTCTACCGGTACGAGCGCGCTGGGGACCTGGCGTACGTTCCCACCGCTCCCCGCCGCCCGCTGAACCCGCCGATGACGGTGCCGCCCGCGGAGCGTTCGCCGCGAGGCGAGGAGGACGCGGCGCCGGCCGTCACTCCGTGGCAGGACCCGGCTCAGGGTCTGCTGCGACGGGCTTCGCTGGCTGGGCACGACATCCCGACCCGGGCCCGGCCGCTGAACGAGACCCGGCCCACCGGGCGGGAGACGACGGGGAGCACGCAGGACGGTTACCAGCTGCTGCGGACCGCGCGGGGGGCTCGGTTCGCCGACCGGAAGCTGAACAACGCTTACGAGCGCACCGGCGCTACGATCGAGCGGCTGCAGGTGGACAGCGTGCCGGCCGTGGTCCGGGTGCTGGCCGCCCAGCAGGTACGCGACCAGCGGCACTACCGGGCGCCGTCGGCGGAGCAGGTGGCTGCCATCGACCAGACCGCCGTAGACGCCGGCAACGAGCTCGCCCAGATGGACGTGGTGCTGGTCAGCGCCGACAACGTGCTCGGTCAGCTGCGCCGGGACCAGGCCGCGCAGCTGGTGAACCAGGTCTGGGAGCACGTCGCCGGGATCACCGATCTGGGCCCGGACGGGCGGTTCCGGCCGCTGGCCGAGGCGGCCGAGCACCCGGCCGCGGTCAACGAATGGCTGCTGAACCAGGCCGATCACCTGCACCTGCTGCCCCGGCCGGTCTCGGTGGCGACCACGCTGACCGACGACGCGGGCGCCGAGAGCAGCCGCCGGTCCCGGCCGCCGGTGAACCGGCACAGCAGTGTTCAGTCGTTGCGCCGCACGCTGTTCGGTCAGCGGCTGCCGCAGCTGCGCCAGAGCCAGACCCGGAGCCTGGACGACCTGCACCCGCGGGCCCAGGCGCTGGCCGACTCGCTGGCCGCGAACCCGATCGTGCCGTCCGGGAGCCGGGACGCCGGCCTGGACCGGATCACCCCGGTCCGCTCGGGCACCGGCTCGACCACCGACAGCGGCGACGGTGGCACGTCCGGCCTGTCCCGCCGTCCCGCCCTGCGGATCGCGCCGTCCGACGGGCCGCCGGCGCCGACGCTTTCGGTGGTGCCGTACTTCCCCCGGGCTGCCGGTCAGCTGAACACCACCGATGTGCAGAACATCGCTGCCATGGTGGCTCGGATCCGTTCCCTGGCAACTGCTTTCGATCTGAACATGGAGGACTCGCAGATCGGCCGGATCACCGAGCCGATGGTGCACGAGTTCGACAGCTTCTTCGGTGACGGCCGGACGATCACCATCGAGGCCCGGGCCCACCGGCCCAACCTGTTCGGCCGCCGCTCCCGCAGCCAGGTCGACGTCGGGATCCAGCTGCGGCAGGTGCGGCAGGACAGCGCGCTCAGCCAGCCGAACACCCAGCACCGGCAGGAGATGTACCCGCGGCGCTCGGCCACCGGCACCAAGTCACGGGTGCGGGGTAAGGGCGGCAGTGTGCCGCTGGCGATCACCCTGCTCTCGCCGGTGGGTGTGGGTGGCTCGCTGGAACTGTCGGCCGGCTGGCTCAGCCAGGTGGTGCACCGGCGCGACATCGTGGTGGCCGACCAGCGCTCGCTGCGCAGCAACGGCGGCTCGGAGTTCCCGATCCGCTTCGAGTACGTGATCACTCTGACGCCGACGAAGCTCAAGGCAGGGCAGACGCCGCAGTCCGGTAACGTGCCCGGCGCGGCGAAGATGCTGGCCCCGAAGGACCTGCTGGACATCCAGTGGACGCCCGAGGCGGAACGGATCACCCGCGAGGTCACCCAGCAGCAGAACGACGCCATCGTCACCGCGCCGTCGCTGGCGATCGACGCGGTGGTGGACCTGACCGAGTTCGTCACCGACCCGGACGATGCGGACGGGGACAACCCGATCGGCGTGGATCTGCTGACCAGCCGGCGCAACGCGCTGCCGTCGGCGATCACCGCGCCCAGCGCCCCGGGCCGGGAGAACAGCGAACGGATCTCGCACGGCACGGCGCTGCAGCGTGACCTGATCGGCATGCTGGAGGGCCGTTTCGACTCGACCACGCTGCGCGGGGCCAAGAAGAAGGACTGGACCGCGCTGAACACCAGCGCCACGATCACCCACCTGATGCCGCTGGGCGTGGGCAGCTCGGCCAACCAGCGTTCGGCCCGGGTCACCGGCCAGAACGTGGTGCTCAGCCAGGGCCAGGCGGTCGACCTGAGCGGGGCCGTGGGCCCGGCCGTGGGTGTCCCGGTCACCGACCTGGTGTCCTGGCTGGCCTGGCGGCTGATGGCCAGCGGCGGCTACAGCTGGCGCAACACCTCCGACGTGGTGCACTCCACCCAGGACAAGGAGGGCTACCAGATCAACCACCCGCGGGCCCTCTACCTGGCCAGCGTGAACCTTTCCGACCTGAGCTACCGGCCGGAGACCTCGACCTGGCAGGAGCTGAACCCGGGCGGCCACGAGATCCACGTGGTGCTGAGCCTTTCCAAGTTCGAGGCGGCCGGGTTCGGCCTGCCGGGGGTGGACGGCGTCAAGCCGATGCTGACCCGCTACGACCCGGCCTCCGGGCAACCGGCCCGCACGTTGCCGGCCTGGTTCGAGGACGGGCAGGCGCCGGTGGGTACCGGCGTGAACCTGATTCCGCCGCGCGACCTTCCGGGCGAACTTGAGGACGCGGTGCGCGGGTTGGTCAGGGAGGCGGGCTTCGGGGACTCACTGACTCAGGGACAGGGCGGCCCGCCGACCAACTCCAACCGCACGGCGGTGGAGCGGTACTACAAGGACCTGGAGATCCGCGAGAAGGTCACGCTGAGCTCGCTGGTGACCATGCGGCCGCGGACGATCGAGTTCGAGCGCGGTTCGCTGGGCTGGAACGACGTGCTGACCGTGACGATCACGCCGTTCCGGGGCGAGCCGACCTACCAGGGGCACTGGGACAGCGCGCTGGTCCGCTCGATCAACCTGCACACCACCAGCACCTCGTCGGACCAGGCGCGCAGCCGCCGGGCCGGCTGGCTGACCGATCTGCGGGCCCGTTTCGCCGGCGCGAACGTGGGCCCGGGCGCGGCTTTCCGGATGCAGTGGGAGAAGACCCGCGCGACGTCGGCCGGCACGGTGCAGCGCGGGCACGCGCTGTGGATCGGTGACCCGACCACCGACGTGTTCAGCACCGACCTGCACTACGTGATCGAGGCGCAGGTGGAGCGGCGCTTCCGGCCGTTGGCGGCGCGGCGGCTGGCCGGTCCGGACGCGGCGGCCGACGCGGCCCGGGAGCAGCTGATCCAGGAGGCGGCCGGCGGCACGACCCGGCGGCAGCAGCGGCTGGCCAGCAGCAGCCCGGCCGACGTCACCACCACCGAACCAACGACGACCGAACCGATGACGACGGAACCGGCGACGACGGAACCGGCGACGACGGAACCGGTTACGTCGAGCGAGGCGACGACGGAAGGAATCGCGCCGGCTGGGACCACCACGACGGGTGGGACCACGACGGGCGACGGCACGATCAGCCAGGCCACGCAGGACCAGATCACACCGGTTCCGGAAACGACCACCGCGGCGACGACCACCGCGGCGACGACCACCGCGACCGACCGGACCGCGACCGACCCGGCCACTACCGCCCTGACCACGACCGAGACGCTCACCCCGGGAGACGAAGGCTCGGACGCCGGGGACTCGACCTCCGGGCAGGCGATCGTTGCCGACTCCCCGCGTCGTCAGGTCCGGCTGATCCGGCCGACCGTGGTCAGCCGGATCGGCACGATCACCGTGCCCCGGGCCCTGACCCGCACCGCGGGCTCGCGCGACTGGCCGATGATCGGCCCGTTCCGCTACGACCGCACCGACGTCCCGGCCGGCCGCCAGATCCACCCCCGCCCGGCGATGCTCGACCACCGCGGTACCCCCGGTACCGGGCACGCGGCCGACCGTCGCACGGTGATCTTCGTGAGCCGCGTGGACCAGGTCCTCGACGCGATGAACGACCTGGCCACCCGGGTCTCGGACGCCGAGTTCGTGCACACCTACCAGAACGAGATCGAGGGCACCTTCGGCCCGGAGGCGCTGGACAGCTCGTTCAGCACCCAGGTCGTCTACCGCCGCTACCGCAACGTCGAGATGGCGGCCCGGTCCAGCCTGGACAACTCCCAGGTGCTGCAGGTGCTGCCGCTGGGCATGTTCAGCGAGATGGCCCAGCTCGGCGGCCAGAGCGCGGGTTCCGGCACCGTGCGCTCGCGGATGTGGGACTTCGTGCTCGGCCCGAGCGGCCGGAGCACGGCCTTCGGCCACTACTTCCAGGCCTCGCTGAACGGCCGGTTCGGGCAGAGCCGGAACAACGCCGAGAACCTGAACTTCAGCGCCGACCGCGATCTGAACACCGTGCAGGGCCCGACCCACATCCTGTTCGTGGTCAGCAGCAACCTGGCCTGGCAGCTGGCCGCCGCGCACGAGATGTCGCGCTCGCCGCTGGCCAACCGGGTCCGCACCCGCCGCGAGGTGGGCGAGATCTCGGTGCCCAACGGCGCGATCGAGCTGCTCACCGAGCGCCAGGCCCGCCGGGTGACCACCGACCCGGCCACCGGCGAGAAGCTGCTGGACGGCCTGGACCGGCTGATGGCCCGCAACCGCGCCTGGGGCAACTCGCCCAAGGCCCGGACCTGGCTGCAGGAGCACGGTTACGACCCGGGCAGCGTTCCGGTGCTGCCGGACCTGCCGGCCGACGCGATCATGACCCTGGAGCCCCCGCCGTACCTGCAGGGTGGGCCGAAGGCCTCGCTGGGCGCCGGTTTCCCGGCCGAGGTGCCGAACCTGACCTATCTGCTGGACCGGCTGATCACCCGGATGGGCCCGTACGCGGACATGATCTTCCCGCCCGGCGGCCGGGACAAGAAGGACAACCGGGGTCTGGCCACGCTGCTGCTCGGCGAGGACGGCGTGGCGGGCTTCCTGAACGGGATGATGGACGGCGGGGCGGTGATCCCGTTGAAGTCGTACGGCCACAGCGCGGTGAGCAACCGGCTGCAGCGGCCCACTCCGCAGGCGATGGCCACCGCCCACCGTCTGGCCCACGCCGCCGCCCAGGACGGCGACGGGAACCCGGGCGGGGACGGAACCGGGGCCGAGACCAGCCGGTCGGCTCAGCGCCGGGCCCAGCGGATGCAGGCCCACACCGACGCGGCCCGCCGCGCCGGGAAGAACAAGACCGCGATCTTCAGGGTCGAGGTCGAGACCGCGCGGGCGCAGTTCGACGAGGTCATCGCCGACGGCGGCGACCTGGAACTGTACAGCGACGCCACGGTCACCCGCAGCCAGCGGCTGGCCCGGATCAACCGGGTGCTGGCCTCGCTCACCGCCGGCTACGGCTACCTCGGCGAGCCCGGGCAGCCGGTGCGGGCCGCGGTCGGCGCGAACCCGGGGGTCAGCTACCAGGCGGCGTCCGAGAACAGCGCCTCCGGCAGTGAGACCAGCCGGGCTATGAAGATGAACTGGATCGTCGGGCACCGGGTGGCGTTCCGGGTCCCGATCACCCGGGTCCGGCTCTCGGTGGAACTGCCGAACGGCGCCACTTTCGAGGTCGACGACCGCCCGGCCACCGTGCCCGGCCCGGACGGCACCCCGCAGATCGCCGAGGACTCGCCGCTGCAGCCGATGCTGGTCGAGGTGGCGGCCAGCACGCTGCGCGCCACCAAGCCCGCCGACGCCCCGGCCGACGAGCCCGGCCCGGCGCCGATCACCGGTGCGGGCGGCCCGATCTTCCGGTTGGCCCCAGGCGCGTCCTCCCGCTCCGGGCAGGCCGCCGACCCGGCCGACCAGGGGGTGACCAGCCGGACCGGTAGCTGGAGCCCGGCCACGGTGGAGCAGTACGTCCAGAACTTCCTCGGCGCCCGGCAGCACCAGATGCCTTCCCAGGCCTACGTCGAGTGGTTCCTCGGCACCCCCGAACTGCGCGAGCTGATGAACGCGGCCAAGGGGCCGAACCGGAACTTCAGCATGGACGACCGGACCCGGCTGCAGCTGATCAGCAGCCCGGAGTCGGTGCACGGCTGGCTCCCGCTGGCCGAGACGGAGAAGGGGTTCCAGGCTCCGCGCCGCGGGCTGACCGTCTACGCCCGGCTGCGCAACGCCGTCACGGTGGCCACCGGCAGCGACTTCCGGATGGGCTTCGAGGACCCGCAGGGTCTGTACCTGCCGTCGGTGCCGCGCTCGATCACCGCCCCCACCCGCTACCTGACCAACGAGGCCAGCGCCAACATCGGGATGGGCCCGGGTGTGGTGCAGTCGGACAGCCGGGGCGAGAGCGGCGGTGGCCCCCGGGTGGTGCGCGGCGTCGGTGACCGCGACGCGTTCAGCGACACCTCGGTCCTGAACCGGATGGTCCGCCGGGGTGGGCCCTCGGTCCTGGTCCGGTACGACGTCGACTTCCTGACCGTGTACCAGGGCCGGCACGCCACCCGGCTGACCGTGCGTACCATCGAGGGCGGCGTCGGCCTGCGGATGAACGCCGACATCGCCCGGGACAAGCTCGACTTCACGATGGACGCCCGGACCCGCCAGCCGGACGACCAGCTGAAGGAGCTGGACAAGACCGGCACGCTGCGCCAGCAGGCCCGGCACACCATGCTGACCCGGGCCCTGGAGCTGCAGCAGCTGACCGACGACCACCGGGTGGAGGAACTCGACGAGGCCGGGCAGCCGATCCCGGACCCGGACTTCGAGGCCGCCCGCAACCAGGCCCAGCTGGACCTGCTGCTCGCCCAGGACGCCTACGACCAGGCCGATCACGCGTTCCGCACGGCGATCATGAACTGGCTCGGGGCCAAGCGGGTGGCCGACCGGGCACTCGACTCCACCCTGGGCGACCAGCGCTTCTCGCATGCCGGCCCGCGCCCGCCGGCCCCGCCGCCCCCGCCCGCCGCACCGGTGGCCGAGACGTCCAGCCAGCGCCGGCCGTCTACCATTCGCAGCACTTCGCAGTCCAGCCTGGAGTCCCAGGCCCGCTCGGGCCGTCGGTCGCGGCCGGAGTTGCCGGTGATCCGCGAGGACCAGCTGTTCGGGAGGATGGAGACCCTGTTCGACGAGCCGGAGCTGCTCGACGACCAGGCCGCGTCCGGGCCCTCGGGCGGCCCGAGCCGGGAGCCGTCCCCGGTTCCCGCCCTCGGCCTGAGCCGGGATCTCGACCCGCTGCCCCCGGTGGAACCGGACTGGACGGTCCGCTCGAGCGCGGCGGGCCTGATCCTGGACCGGGCCGGGCAGGAGGGCATCCGGGTTCCGGCTGCCCCGCAGCCGGGCTGGACCACGATCGAGGCCGGCTCCGACGCGATCACCGGCGCCGACCCGCAGGTGCTGGGCGAGGTCCGGCGGATGCTCGCGGACGAGGGCCGTGACATCGAGCGCTACCTGCTGCGGATCCCGGGGGTCACGATCACCGACGCCCGGCAGCTGGCCGACGACCTGGGCATCGAGCTCGCGGTCGAGGACGCCGGGTCCGGGGTGATCACCAGGCTGACCCCGGACGGCCCGGGAACTGTTCTGGTGCAGCCGTTCACGCCGTCCGACCGGCTTCCGGGCTGGCCCGAGCAGACTCCGCAGATCCTGGGCGAGGCGGTCCGGGACACGCTGAGCGAGATGGGCGAGCGGCCGGACCCGGAGCTGGTCCAGGCGATCCAGGAGCAGCTGGACCCGCACCACCTGAACCAGCAGCCGGTCCTGGCCCTGCACGTGCCGTCGCTGGAGCACCCCGGACAGGAGATCCGGATCGAGGTCGGCCCGACCGCGGCCCGCGACGGTTTCACCGTGACCGGCGGCCGCTACCTGCAGGGCGAGCAGATCGCCACCGGCTCGGCCCCGGCCCTGCTGCTGGAGACCAGCCGGACCGTCGAGATCGACTTCGCCCGGAGCAAGGGCAAGGCCCCGGCCCGCGAGGCCGGTACCGCCGAGGCCGCGCCGGTGGAGGTCGAGCAGGTGCGGGTGGAACTCGACCCGCAGGAGGGCCGGCAGCGCACCGGGATCCTGGACTCCGACGCGCAGCGGATCACCGCCGACGTACCAGGCTCCGGCCCGGTGTACCTGCTGCGCAGCCCCGACCTTCCGGGCCTGGTGCTCGCCTCGGACCGTCCGGAACTGCTGCCGGCCAGCAACGACATCCCGCACGAGGTGGACGGCCCGCCGACCTTCTCGGTGAGCCAGATCGCCGACCCGGCCCTGGCCCGGGCCGCGCTCAGCCAGGTCGCCGACCTGATCGGCCCGGGTCCGGTCCGGCTGCACGACGACCGGGTGGCGGCGAGCAGCCTGCCGTTGCCCGAAGGCAGCCGCCAGCAGCGGATGCCGATGGCCGGCGACACGCACTGGCAGCCCGGCTGGAATGCCGAGATCGAGCGTCTGCAGGAGCTTTCGAAGCAGGGCGAGAGCACCGGCGGCGCGGTGCGCAGTTACGACGTCGGCTTCCGGGAGTACAGCGAACCGGCCTACCCGCGGACCGCCGTCACACCGGTCACCCGGGTGAACCTGCGGGCGCTGATCGAGGAGTCCGGGGCGCTGACTCCGCAGCAGACTCAGGCTCTGGTCGCGGCGGTCGACGCGGTGCGCCCGCTGCAGCAGCGCTTCGCCCCGGCCGTGGCCCGGCCCGGGTCGGCCGATCCGCGCGAGTATCTGCGTACTGTCCTGGACCTCTCCAGCGATCAGGGCGGTCCGGGGCGGGAGCAGATCCAGCAGCTCGTGGCCTCCGCACAGGTGCGCGGACAGCTCGACCGGGGTACCGACCGTCCGTCGATCCAGTTCCGGGCCACCGAGTTCGACGTCTCCCCGGACACCACCGTGATGCAGGTGGAGCAGGTGGTCCGGCTGGTGCCGGAGCGGGGTGAGGACGGCCGGCCGACGGTTTCCCCGGAAGAGCTGGAGATCCTGGCCCAGCGGGTGTACGAGGAGACGAACCGGATCTTCAACCACACCGGCCGGTTCGAGCTGGACGGTCGCTGGCGCTACCTGCGCAACCGCACCCAGGTGGTGATCGACACCGATACGCCGGCCGACCGGGTGGTCACGGTTCGGGCGGGCGACGGCACGGCCGACACCCCGGGCGACGGAACTCAGGTCTACACCGGCAGTTCCGCGGCGACGCTGGTCCGGGAGATCGGGGCGTACCCGTTCAACCTCTCCGACCGCTATCCGGCGGTGGGGGACGGCACGGCCACCTTCAGCCCGCTGCGGCAGCCCGCGCTGCGGACCATCGACCCGGGTGCGGGATCCGCGGCTTCGCGAGTGCGCTACCGCCTCCCGGTGACCCTGGACCAGTACGAGACCCGAAGCGTCACCACTTTGACCGGCCGGACCGGCGACGACGTGCGGCCCACCCAGCGTGACCTGACCCGGATCTACCGGACCGTCCAGACCCGGCGCCCGGCTTCCGCTCCGGCCTCCGGCGCTCAGCCGCGCAAACCCGTTCCGGTGGACCTGAACCCGGTGGCCGAACGGCTGCGCGAGCAGCTGGGCAGCGAACTGCGCAAGTTCGGCCACCAGATCCCGGAGACCGGCCGGCCCGCTCAGCTGATGAATGCGGTGACCGGTCCGCGTGGGCTCAGCAACCTGCCGGCCAACGGCGAGGCGGTGTCGGTCTGGCTGGGCCCGGACACCGAGATCGACCGCAGCCGGGGTACCGGCGGCATGCTGCTCGACTTCCGGCTGATCACCTCGCCGAGCGGCACTCCGATGGCGGTCGGGGTGAACATCGAACGACTGGCCGAGCGCACCGCGAGCAGCTCCGGGGTGCGCGCGCACACCGGTTTCGTGGTGCAGATTCCCGCCTGGAACACGCTGTTCGCGCACCTCGGGCTGGACGCCACCGGCCGTCCGTTGGTGGTCGAGACGCCCGCCGTGACGCCGGAGGTGAAGCCCGAGCCGGAGAAGGCCACCGTCGTGGCGCCCGAGGTCAAGATGGAGCGGGTCCCGGACTTCGAACGGGCACTGGACCGGCTGCTGGACGGCCTGGGCACGGCCGCGGTGGTGCGGGGTTACGCCGGCAACCGGACCGCGGAAACCACGGCCCAGCGCCAGGATCCGCTCAACCTCGCCGCTGATCCGCGGGTGCGCGAGCTGTTCTCGGCCCGGACCGCGCAGGAGCTGGCGGCCGGTCCGCAGGCCTCGCGTTCGCTGACCCTCTGGTACAACCGGGCCAAGGGTGTTCTGGACAGCCCGCCGGAGGAGATGTCGGCCGACCAGGTTCGGCTGGAGCTCACCTGGCAGGCGCCTCAGGGCCCGGGCGGCGGGCAGCTGACCGGAAGCTGGGAGCGGATTCAGCG
This sequence comes from Kineosporia babensis, assembly GCF_021129305.1. Classification (GTDB taxonomy): domain Bacteria; phylum Actinomycetota; class Actinomycetes; order Actinomycetales; family Kineosporiaceae; genus Kineosporia; species Kineosporia babensis. The sequence continues at coordinate 494,300 of NZ_JAJOMB010000002.1, forward strand.
GGTCGGGCTGGCCGCTCCGGGGGGCGACCGGTCGTTGTGGTCGCTCACGGAGAGCGTGCACCAGATCATGCAGCCGGTTCAGGCTGAGACCAGCACGAACACCGCCGCTACGAACACCGCCGCCACGGACGCGGACGGTGCGGTGACCACGGACACCGGCGACGCGGTGACGACGGACGCCGACGGCGCGGTGATCACGGGTACTGATGGCGCTGTCACCACCGGCACCGAAGGCGCCGTCACTACCGACGCCGACGGTGCAATTACCAGGGGTTCCGACGGCGTTGTTACCAGGGACGCTGGTGGTCCCGTTACTTCGGATGCCGAAGGTTCCGGGACCACTGAGACCGGGCGTGCCGCAACGGTGTACACCGGCCCGATCCCGGACAACCTGCGGGCGGTCGACGAAGCGCAGCCGGTTGACGAAGCGCAGCCGACGGACGACGCGCAACCGGTGGAGGGGGCCCTGGCCGACCCGCCGCGGGCCGATGTCTGGCGCTGGAGCGAGGCCGACGGCGCCGAGGCGGACAACCGTTCGCACGTGCTGCGCGGCCAGCTGGAACAGGCCGGGATCACGCTGCCGGACGGTGCCGTGCTGCGCTCGCTCCAGAACGAGGCGGACGGGTCCCAAACGGTTCTGGTCTCCGAGGTCCCGGCCCCGACCGCCCAGCGGATCGCCGCGGCACTGAACCTGACCGAGGTGCTGTACACCCCCGAGCGCGTGCTCGAGATCCCGTCGAACCCGAACGGCGTGGGCTACCAGCCGCGGACCGCCGACGGCAGCGGCGCCGCGCGCTGGCGGGTGCTCACCATCCAGGAAGACGGTGGCCCCAGCGACGTCTCGACCGGGCTGACCACGATCCCGACCCTGGCCTGGGAACAGGCCGTGTCCGGTCGTCAGCTGCCCGCGGTGGTCGAGCTCAGCTACCGGACGCAGCAGGTCGGCCGGATCCGCACGGCGCCGGTCTCCCAGATGCTCAGCGGTGACGGGATCGTCTTCTCCAGCCGTCCCCTCGGCCGGCCGGCCACGGTGCTGCCGATGGAGCAGATGGTGGTGCACACCGAACTTCTGGCCAACGCCGAGCTGGCCGAGGCCGCTGTCGCGCACGTCGTCGCCATGCTCCCGGACCTGGGCGGGGTGACGCTGCGGCTGACCGACGAGCGGGTGCTTGGGATGCTCACCGGGCGCCGCCTCACCGGAGCCAACACCCCGGCCGTGGACCAGGCCGTGCGGACCCTGCGCCGTCGGCCGACGATGATCTCGCACGGCTCGGACGTCACCCGCCCGGACGGCGTGCGCTCGTTCCGGAGCTGGGACGTCTACCAGAACAGCCGGCTGGACAGCACGTCCCAGTCTCGCGAGGACCGAGACTGGGCAACGGCTTTCGCCGCCACGCCGCTGCCCACGGTCGACGGCTTCCAGATCCGCGCCACGCCGAACGGTGCGGTGCTGACCGAGAACACCCCTGGGGAGAGCCGGACCACGCCCGACCTGCCGGCGACCGACACCTTCACGGCCGGACCGACCGTGGTGGTGCACAGCCGGGACCTGATCCGGGCGCTGCCGGCCCTGCTGCGGGTTCTGGACAGCCGGCCCGAGGGCAGCCTGCCCCAGCTGCGGGTGGTGCAGGTGGTGAAGAACAGCCGGGGTCATGGGCGTGTGGTGGCGGATGCCCTGGCCCAGCGGCTGGGCACGGATGTCACGACGGTCTCGGCCAAGGTCCGCAACAACACCCTGACCCTGCGCGACGACGTGCGCATCGCCACCGGTGGGATCTCCACAGCCTTGCCGGCGGATTCGGCGACCCTGCTGCAGGACGCCTGGAACCCGGCGCCCGACGTGCCGGCCGGTCTCGATCCGGCCCGGCAGACCGAGCGGACAGTGCTCGCGCAGGGCGACCGGACCGGCCGGGACCCGATTCCCGACCTCCGCGACGCCGGCGATCTGCCGCAGTGGCTGGTCGATCTCGCTCACCTGGCGGTGCGCCCGGCGGCCCAGCGGCCCGACCCGGCCCCGCAGGTCGAGCGTCTGCTGCGGGCCGAAGTGATCGATCAGCAGACGGCCGATCTGGTCACCGCGATGTTCGGGCCGGTACCGGGCTCGGGCGCAGCGGTGAACCGGGCGGTCGAACTGGGCGACCCGGTCGACGTGATGCGCCAGCTGGCCGGGCACCGGCGTGAGCCGGAGTCGCTGAGCAACCTGGCCGCCGAGTTCAGCACCGGCGACCTCGGCGGCTGGACTCTGCAGCAGCGGGTACGCAGCACCTTCGAGGGACACCCGGCCGCCTCGGCGGTGGAGTTCCTGCTCGGTGGGATGGACGATCTGGCCACCTCGATCTCGGTCGGCCAGTCCCGCTTCCTGTACGAGCGGATGGCCCGGACCGCCGTCTCCTTCGACCTGAACCCCACACCGGGGCAGCAGGAGTACCGGCTGATGCGGCACCAGACCGAGCTGGCGCGCTACGGCGTGGCCGCCCGGGTGGCCGAGCTGACCGGCGAGATGACCCTGGACAACCCCTGGGGCCCGGCCGGCCTGACCCGCCAGGAGACCACCCGGCACGCCGCGACCCTGGTCCGGGTGCACTTCGACGGCGGCGACCAGGACGTGGTGCTGGACCCGGTGCTGGGTGCCGGCCCGCTGCTGCTGAACGACTGGGCCCGGCTGGTGCTGGGCCGGGACCAGAGCCTGCCGACCTTCGTCGCCCGCGCCGACGTACCGGCCCGTCAGGTCCGCGAGAGCGCCCTGAGCGCGGTGAACGGAACCGGCCGGCGGCAGAACCTGTTGCTGCAGCGGCCGGTCTTCGCCCAGGACCGGGCCGCGGTCGGGCAGGGCTGGCCGGACCTGGCCCGGCTGAACCGGCAGACTCACCAGCACCCCGAGCGGCAGGTGGGGGCGATCGAGACCGGTGTCCGCTCGGCCTGGCAGTACGTGGTCGCGCACCAGCGCGCGATCGGTCCGGACGCGCAGATGATCGGCCACCTGAACCGGATGCTGGCCAACGCCCGGCTGCACGCCGGCCTGCTCGACGGAGACCGGCAGCGCTCGTTCCTGGTGCGGCAGTTCGCGACGGGCTACCAGCTGAACGCCTTCCGCGGGGACCGGATCGAGCCGATGGACGCGCTCGGCCGGGTGCACAACGCGATCCGGCACGGCCTGATCAGCGTGGAGCTGGACGTGCTGATCCCGGAGCGGCTGGTCCCGGCCGAACTGGGTGCCCTGGAGGTGCGTCCCTCGACCGGGAACCGGCTGTTCCCGCTGACCGTGGACAGCCCGGACGCAACGGTGCTGGCGTTCGTCGACCCCTCCGACCCGGCGGAGGCTGCTGAGATCCGGGCCACCGCTCAGGTGCTGCAGACTCCGCCGCAGTCCATCGGGGTGATGATCCCGGCCTCCGGTGGCCGGGCCTACTCCGCCGGGCGTCCGCTGCCGGTGGCCGAACTGGCCGCCGAGATCATGGCCCAGACTCCGCTCAACGGCCGGCAGGTGTTCATTCCCTCCGTGCTGCACCACACCTACCTGCAGAGCCTGGCCGACACGCTGCAGACACCGGTGCACGGCTTCGCAGCCCCGCAGTCCCCGCGTCGGCAGGAGGCGATGCTCGAGGCGTTCATCGAGACCGAGACCGGCGAGAGCGCGGCCTTCCTGTTCATCCCGGGCTTCGGCGGCAACCCGCGCCCGGTGATGAACCTGCCCGTGGTGGTGTTCTTCCCGGGCGGTGCAGACCCCACGATGACGATCCACGGGGACGGCGACGACCGGCGGATGGCCCCCGGTGAGCGCTGGGTGCACCGTGCTGGCCCGGCCTCGGTGGCGCTGTCGATGGACCTGCGGGTACGCCCGGTGGCCGATCGCCGCGCCGGGACCAGCGACCCCGACCTGGTGCCCTACCAGCACCGCGAGCCGTCGGCCCCGGGCTACCGGGACCGGCCGCCGAGGTACGAGCGCGCCGCCAACGACCGGCTGCTGGCCACGACGCGGGCACCTCAGCCGCCCACCGGCACGTCCACCAGCACGTCCACCGGCACGGACGGGAACTCGCCGTACGGCGAGGCACCGGACGACGTGCGGTTCCGTTCGCTGGTCCGCACCCCCGAGAACGTGACCGGCGCTGAGAACGTGACCGGCTCCGAGAATGTGACCGAGCCGGCCGTCCCGGCCCGGAGCTGGACGGCCCGGCCCACCGCGGCCGGTGTGGTCCTGGACCCGCCCGGTCACCGCAGCACGCTCACGCCGGTGCGGCCGGAGCCGGGCTGGCTGACCGTCGAGCCCGGTCTCGACACCGTCAACGGCACAGATCCGGCCGTGCAGGCCGAGATTCGCCGGCTGGCTGAGACCGGTCCGCAGCGGATCCTGCTGAACCTGCCCGGCGTGCCCTCGACCTTCGCGCTCCAGCTGGCCACCGAGTTCGGCGTCGAGGTGGCCTTCCAGCAGGAGTCCGGCCTGGTCCGGATGACCCCGGACGGCGACCCGGGCACGGTCCTGATCGAGTCGCTGGGCTCCGGGCACCGCCCGTCCGGCTGGTCCGCCCCGACCCGGGAGCAGCTGGGCAACGCCGTCCAGGACACCCTGACCGAGCTGGGGGAGAGCCCGGATCCGGCCCTGGATAAGGCTGTTCAGGAGAGCCTGAGCGAAACGGCGCTCGACCAGCAGGCCCTCACCACGATCGAGGTGACCTCACGCGCGCACCCGGGCGAGCAGATCACCGTCGAGATCAGCCCGAACGCCTCGCGGGACGGCTTCACCGTGACCGGTTCCCGGCCGACGGCCGAGCGGGACAGCGCCGCAACGGTTTCCGTCCGGCGCGAGGTCGAGGTGGCTACCGACGGTGCACTGGCCACCTCGGGCAAGTCCGCCGCCCGGCCGTCGAACCCGACCGACAGCGAGCGGGTCCGGCTGACCGAGGACTCGGGCTACGTGCACCTGCTGCGCAACCCGGAATTCCCGGGCCTGGTGGTCGCTTCCGACAGCCCGGAGTGGACCACCGGCAACGGGAGCATCCCGCACGACAGCGATGGTCCGGTCACCTTCTCGGTCAGCCGGATCGCCGACCCGGCGCTGGCCCAGGCCGCGATCGACCGGGCCGGCGACTTCGTCGGCGAGGGCCCGGTACGGGTGCACGACGACCGGGAGGCTGCGCGCTCGCTGCCGTTGCCCGAGGGCAGCCGGCAACTGCGGGTGCCGATGGCCGACGACACCCGGTGGGAGCCGCAGTGGGACAAGCGGATCAGCGATCTGCGGGAGCAGAGCGAGACCAGCACCGGTGGCGCGGTGCGGCGTTACGAGGTGAGCTTCAGCGAGCAGCCGGAGCCCGCCTACCGGCGGATGGACGCCCAGGAAATCGACACGGGCGGGCTGCGTGAGCTTTTGGACGCTTCTGGCCCGCTGACGCCGGAACAGTCACAGCTGCTTTCGGTTGCGGTGGAGGCGGTCCGGCCGTTGCAGCGCCGGTTCGCCTTCGACGCGGTGCCGCTCTCGGCCGATCCGCGCGACCATCTGCGGGCGGTGCTGGACGCCTCGGCCGCCCAGGGCGGTCCGGGCCGCGACCAGATCGAGCAGTTGGTGCACTCGGCGCCGGTCCGGGAACAGCTGAACCCGAATTTCCGCAACCCGCTGACCCAGTTCCGGGCCACCGAGTTCGACGTGGCCCCGGACGTCACGGTGATGGAGGTCGAGCAGACCGTCCGGCTGGTGCCGGAACTCGATCACCGGGGCCGTCCGATGGTCTCGCCGGCCGAGCTGGAGGCCACGGCGACCAGAGCCCAGGACGAGTCGCGGCGGCTGTTCAACCAGACCGGGCGTTTCGAGCTGGACGGCCGGGACCGCTACCTGCGCAGCCGGATCCAGGTCACCGCCGACCCCTCGGTCGTGGCCGATCGGGTGGTCACGGTCAGGGCCGGCCGCCCGCCGGAGGCCGAACTGGCCACCCCGGCGACCCGGGAGAACGAGAAGCAGGTCTACGTGGAGAGTTCCGGCCTGGCGCTGGCCCACGAGATCGGTGCCCACCCGTTCAACCTGAGCGACCGCTACCCGGTGCGGCCGGACGCCACCGCCGAGCGGCCGTTGCGCCGCGCCGGGCTGAAGACGGTGGACCCGGGTGAGGGCCCGGCCGACGGCCGGGTGCGCTACCGCGTGCCGGTGACCCTGGACGCGTCCGACAACAGCAGCGTCACGCCGGTGATGAACGCGCTGGGCTGGGACGCCCGGCCGACCCAGCGCGACCTGACCCGGATCTACCGCACCGCCCAGGCTGCCCACCGCCCGAAGATCACGCCGCGCCCGAACGCGGTGAGCACTGCCGACGCGCTCCTCACGGCCGATCTGACCGCCGTCGCCGACCAGGTGCGCGACGAACTGGCCCGGCGGGTACAGGATCTCGGCCACCGGATGCCGACGGCCGGTACCTCAGTGCAGGTTCTGAACTCGGTGATCTCGCCGCGCGGACTGACCGGGCTGCCCACCAACGGCGATCCGGTGCTCCTCTGGCTGAACCCGGACACCGCCCTGGACCACGGCGGCCGTCCGGCTGGTGGTCTTCTGGCCGATGTCCGGCTGGTCACCCAGCCGGACGGGCGCCCGGCGGCGGTCGCGGTGAACCTGGCCCGGGTGGTTCCGGAGCTTGGTCAGCCGGCATCCCAGGCCACCGGCTTCGCCGTCCAGATTCCCAGCCACAAGGCGATCTTCACGGAACTGCGACTCGACGCCAACGGACGTCCTCTGGTCCCCGAGAACGCCCCGGCCCCGGCTCCAACCTCGGAGACAACCACGGCCCCGACCTCAGAGGCGGCCACCCCGGCACCCGCGGTCGCCATGGAGCGGCGGCCGGACTACGACGCCGCCCTCGAGCGGCTGCTGGCCGCGCTGGCGACCAGCGCCGTGGTGCACGGTTATGCGGGCCGCCCGACCGCCGAGGCGGATCAGCAGCGCAACGATCCGCTGAACCTGTCCGCGGATTCGCAGGTCCGGGAGCTGTTCTCGGCCCGGACTGCTCAGGAGCTGGCTGCCGGAGGACCGGCCGTTCGCTCGATCACGCTTTGGTACTCGCGCGGCACCGGTGTGCTGAGCCTCGCGGCGAACGCCCGGCCCGACCGCGAGAAGGTGAGCGTGGCCGACCGGATCGAGCTGGAGCTGACCTGGCGCCCCACCGATCCTCGACTGCGCGGCCCGGGCCATCAGGCCGGCACGCTGAAGGCGGTCTGGCGCCAGCTGGAGCGCTTCGGCGGGGTTCAGGCGACCATTCCGGCCGGCGGGAAGGAACTGGGGACTTCGAGCCAGGCCGTGCACGGCGTGTTGCGACCGGTGACCGACCCGGCTGCTGCCCAGCCGGACCAGACAGCCCCGGCCGAACAGCCGGCCCCCCAGGCTGAGACCCGGACCGAGACCGCGCGGCGCACCGACGTGCACCCGGCGGAGCGCTGGACCTGGTCGGAGACCGGCCCGGTGGCCGACGTGCAGTCGCAGATGCTGCGCCGCGACGTGGAAGCAGCCGGGATCCAGTTGCCGGAGCACTCGGTGCTGCGCGGGCTGACCGGTCCGGGCGTGGGCGCGGGGATCCTGCTGTCCGGGGTTTCGGCCGAGACCGCCCGGCGGGCGGCTGAGGCGTTGCACCTGTTCCAGGTGGTCTACACGCCGGAGCCGGTGGTCGAGGTGCCGCTCGGCCGGGGTCTCACCGGCTACCAGGTCCGCCCGGCCGGATACCGCCGGCCGGTGTCCTGGCGGGTGCTGAACTTCGAGCGGGGCGCCGTCGACCCGAGCGACTCCGCGACCGGGCTGAGCACGATGCCGACCCTGGCCTGGGAAATGCAGCTGGCCCAGAACCCGGTCGACACAACCCATTCCATCCAGGTCCCGCTGCCGACGAACCCGCGCACGCAGCACTCCTCCCGGTTCATCTGGACGAACATGGCGGTGACGACCGGCAGCGACGGGCTGACCTTCTCCCACCGCCCGATCGACGTTCCCCCGAGCGTTGCGCCGAGCGACGCAATGGTCGTGCACACCGAGGGCCTGAACCACACGGGTGAGGCCGAGGCGGCCGCGGCCTACGCCCGGCGCCTGGTTCCGGGGCACATCCGGCTGCGCTACACCGACCCGCGGCTGGAGACCGCGCTCACCACGATCCGCGAGGACGGCTGGAACACCCGGCAGAACGAGCAGACGTTCCGGGCCATGCGCTCCGCCCGGGTCGACCTGGCCCTGGACACCCCGCGCCCCGGCCCGGACGGGCAGATGTCGGTGCGGCGCTGGGGCACCTTCCAGAACGGCTGGCGCCAGAACACGACCACGACAGCGGCCGATCAGAACTGGGCCCAGAACTTCGCCTCCGCGCCGATGCCGGACGTGCGGGACACCGGCTTCGTGATCTGGCCGACCAAGTACGGTGCGGTGCTGGTCGAGAGCACCGGCGGCCGGGTGATGCCGGCGCCTCGGGTGGCGCTGCCCACGTACGCCGCGACCGGCCCGACCGTCGTGGTGGTCAGCAAGGACCTGACCACGCCGGTGGTGCCGCTGATCCGGCTGCTGGACAGCCGGCCCGAGGGCAGCCTGCCGGGCCTGAACCTGATCGTCACCGCCGGTGGCAGCAGCCGCCGGGTCCAGGTGGCCGAGGCGCTCGCCCACCGGCTGCGTTCCCAGGTGATCGTCTTCTCGGCGAAGCTCAAGAAGGACGAGCTGAAGCTGGCCCGCGAGCCGCACACCGCCAACAACACGGTCTCGCGTTTCCTGGAGCTCGCCGATGTGGGTGCGGTGCTGCAGAACGCCTGGCGGCCGGGGCCGAACCTGCGGGTCAGCGACCGGACCGGGGCACGGGCCGATCAGGCCGCTCTGGCCCGGGGCGGGCCGGCCGCCGCCGACTCGTTGCCGGACCTGACCAGCCCGGCCGACCGCGACGAGTGGCTTCTCGACCTGGCCCGGCTGGCGATCCGGCCCTCGGCGGCCGGCCGGATGCCCCAACCGCAGATCGAGCAGTTGCGCCGCAGCGGGCTGATCGACCAGGACACGGCCGACGTGGCCGGGGCCCTGTTCCAGCGCCGGCCCGGCACCGCGGCCGAGCTCGCCGGGGCCCTCGGACGAGGCGAGCACGCCGAGATCATCCGCGTGCTGGTGGATCAGCAGAGGTCACCGCAGGCTCTGGGCGCCCTGGCGGACAGCTTCGCCGAGATCGGCGGCGACCCGCTCGAGCAGAGTCTGCGCCGCGTCTTCGCCGGTCACCCGGCCGAGGCCACGGTGGAGTTCCTGCTCGGCGGGGGCGAGCACCTGCGGACCTCGATCTCGGTGGCCCAGGCCCGGGAGCTGTACGCCGAGATGGCCGAGGTGGCTACCGCGGGCGACCTGACCGCCAACAACGACCTGATCGAGCAGCGGGTCCTGGCCCAGCACAGCGTGCTGGCCCGGCACGGGGTGACCGGCCGGGTCACCGACCTGTTCGGCGACCTCAGCATCGCCAACCCCGCGGCGGTCAACGGTCAGTTCCACCAGCGCTCGCCCCGGCACGCCGCCACCGCGGTCACGGTGAACTTCGAGTCCGGGCCGCAGGACGTGGTTCTGGACCCGATGCTGTGGGCCGGGCCGTTGCTGACCTCCGACTGGGCCCGGCTGCTGCTGGGCCAGGACCAGGCGATCAGCACCTGGGCGCCCCGCCCGGACGCTTCCGCCGCGCACGTGCGGGCCAGCGCGATCAGCGCCCTGACCAGCGCCACCCGGCCGCAGCAGTTCCTGCTTCAGCGGCCGGTCTTCGCGGACGGCCCGGACGCGGTCCGGCAGGGCTGGCCGGACCTGGGGGCGTTCGCCCAGCAGAGGCTGAGTCACCCCGCCAACGCACGGGCCGAGCAGCAGCACTACGGCCGGGCGCTGTGGCGGCAGTTGCTGGCCCAGCAGCGCGTGGTCGGCACCGATCTGGAGATGCTCGGCCACCTGGTGCGCACGATCGCCGACAGCCCGGGTCGGCGCGGGCTGCTCAGCGAGGGCCGCAACTACGACCGTCTGCACGCGCTGGTGCAGGACACGAACACCCTGAACACCTTCCGCGACGGGCAGTTGGACTACCTGGTCGCGGCCCGCTTCCTGGAGTCGGCGGCCGAGTACGGTGACGGCTTCGACTCCTCGATGGTCCGGATGCCGGAACTGACCGTCCCGGCCGATCTGGGCCCGCTGGAAGTACGCGGCCTGAGTGCACCCCGCCTGGAGCCCGAACTGGTTCAGAGCCCGCGCGGTTCCGTCGTGGTGTTCACCGATCCGGCCACGCCGCAGATCGCGGCCGAGGACCGCAGCACCGCAGCGAGCCTGCGGACTCCGCACAACTCGACCGGCATCCTGCTCCCGTCCTCGAACGGGCAGGCCTACAACGGCACCGAGCGAATCGACCCCGAGGACCTGGCTGACCTGATTCTGGCGCTCGAGCCGCCGCGGGCGCCCGGACAGCCTGCCCCCAGCCTGTTCCTGCCGGCCGCCCTGGAGCACGGCTTCCTGCAGAAGCTGGCTACCGATACCGGCCGCCAGGTGCAGGGCTACGCGGTGCCGACGGCCGGGACCGGGTTCCGGATGCCGGTCGAGGCCTTCGTCGAGCCGAACACCGGCCACAGCGCGGCGTTCCTGTTCACCCCGACGGCGGGCGGGAACCAGCGGCCGGTGCTGCTGCTGCCGCTGATGACCTTCTTCCCGGACGCTCAGGTGCCGACCACGAACTTCGAGGGTGCCGCCGAGCAGACGACGCCGGCCGGGGAACGCTGGGTCCACCGCTCCGGCCCGGCCGCCACCGCCCTCCAGCTGAGCCAGCGGGCTGCGCCGCTGGGCGCCGACGGGACCATCCGGACCGACCCGAACCTGGTGCCCTACGAGCACCGGGAGGTGCTGGCCCCGTCCTACACCGAGCAGCCGCCGACGTACGCGGAAATCGGCTCGGACCAGGTGCTCACGTCGTTCGGCGAGACTCCGGCCGAGCAGCCGGAACGGGAGGCCGAGGACGACGCGACGTCGCTGTACGCCGAGACTCCGGACGTGGTCCGGAACGTGGAGTCCGCTGCGCCGCAGGCTGTTCCTGCGACCGGGGCCGGCTGGACGTTCCGGCCGACCGCGGCGGGCGTGGTGCTGCAGCGCTCCGGTCAGGCGGACCAGGCTCGGGCGCTCTTGCCGGAACCGGGCTGGCTGACCGTCGAGCCGGGATCCGACGCGGTCACCGGCATCGACCCGAGCGTGCGCAACGACCTGCGACGCATGCTGGCCGACCGGGCCGAGCTCCCGGACCGGGTGCTGCTGCGGATTCCTGATCTGCCGTCGACCTTCGTCCACCAGCTGGTCACCGATCTCGGCATCGAGGTCGCCTACCTGCACGGCGAGTCCGCCGAGCTGGTCCGGATGACCCCGCAGGGCCGGGACACGGTCCGGATGGAGTCGCTGGGCACCGGTCACCGCCCCTCCGGCTGGCCGGACGAGACCCGGGACCGGGTCTTCCACGCGGTGCGTGACGCCCTGGTGGACCTGGGGGAGCGGCCCGACCCGCATCGGGACCAGGCGCTCCGACAGCAGCTGAACTCACGCGCTCTGGACCAGCAGCCGGTGCTCAGCCTGGAGGTCGGCCCGGCGAACCGGCCGATCCATGTCGAGATCACCCCGACCATCTCGCGGGACGGCTTCACCGTCGCCGCCCGTCGTCCGGCCGAGAGCCCGGACCCGGCAGCGGTTCAGGAAGTCCGGCGCACGGTCGAACTCGGGGCCGATATCAGCGGAACGCCGGTCACCACCGGCAAGGCGCCGGCCCGGGCCGCCGCCGCACCGGAGACCGAACTGGTGCGCCTGAACCCGGCCCGGCAGGGCAACGCCGACGTGCCCGGGCGGGACTCGTTCTACCTGCTGCGCAGCGATGATCAGCCCGGCCTGGTGGTGGCCTCGGACGGCCCGGAACTGCTGCCGCGCAGCACCCGGATCCCGCACGACGCCGACGGCCCGGTCACCTTCTCGGTGAGCCAGATCGCCGACCCGGTGCTGGCCCAGGCAGCGATCGACCGTGCGGCCGAGCTGCTCGGTGACGGGCCGATCCTGGTGCACCAGGACTGGAACCGGCCCAGCGAGCTGGCCGCGGACAGTCGGGGGCTGCGCCTGCCGATGGCCGACGACCGGCACTGGCAGCCGGAGTGGGACACCCGGATCGCCGAGCTGCGGCAGCAGACTCCGGCCACCTCCGGCGGGGCCGTGCGGCGGTACGACGTCGGCTTCCAGACCGACCTGGAACCGGTCTACCGGCGGATGGATCCGGCTCGGATCGATACGTCCGGGCTGCAGGAGCTTTTGGACGCTTCGGGCCGCCTGACGCCGGAGCAGTCGCGACTGCTTTCGGTTGCGGTGGAAGCAGTCCGGCCGGTTCAGCGCCGGTTCGCCTTCGATGCGGTCCCGCCTTCGGCCGACCCGCGTGAGCACCTGCGGGCAGTGCTGGACGCCTCGGCGCAACAGGGCGGCCCGGGCCGCGACCAGATCGAGCAGCTGGTGAACTCGGCGGCTCTGCGCGAGCAGCTCAGCCCGTACTTCCGGCGGGCGCAGATCCAGTTCCGGGCGGCCGAGTTCGACGTCACCCCGGACGTCACCGTGATGGAGGTCGAGCAGACCGTCCGGCTGGTGCCGGAACTCGACGAGCAGGGCCGGCCGACCGTGTCGCAGGCCGAGCTGGAGGCCGCCGCGGCCAAGGCGCAGGCCGAGTCGCGGCGGATCTTCAACCAGACCGGGCGTTTCGAGCTGGACGGGCGCTGGCGCTACCTGCGCAGCCAGATCCGGGTGACCGCGGACCCCTCGGTGGCGGCCGACCGGGAGGTCACCCTGAAGCAGGGCGACCCGCCGGCCCCGGCCCAGGCCACGCCGGCCACCCGGGAGAATGAGAAGCAGGTCTACGTCGGCAGTTCCGGGCTGACCCTGGCGCACGAGATCGGTGCGCACCCGTTCAACCAGAGCGACCGGTACCCGGTGCGTTCCGACGACAAGGCGGAGCGCCCGCTGCGTCGCGCTGTGCTGAAGACGGTGGACCCGGGCGAGAGCCCGGCCGCTGAGCGGATCCGCTACCGGCTGCCGGTGACCCTCGACCAGTTCGAGAGCCCTCAGGTCACCTCCGTGATGGGTGCGCTGGGCGCCGACGTCCGGCCCACCCAGCGGGACCTGACCCGGATCTACCGCACCGCGCAGGCCGCCCACCAGCAGGTCAGCCGCGACCCGAAGCTGACGCGGGACACCGCCCGGGCGCTGGCCGCCACCGACCTGACCGCCGTGGCCGACCAGGTCCGGGACCAGCTGGCCGCCGAACTGCACCGGCTCGGGCACCAGATGCCGGAAGGTGATGCCTCGGCGCGGTTCCTGAACGCGGTGATCGCCCCGCAGGCTCTGGCCGGTCTCCCGGTGAACGGCGACCGGGTGCCGGTCTGGCTGAACGCCGCCCCGCTGAGCACCACCCCTGCGACCGGTCGCGGCCGGTCGGTCGGCGGTGTGCGGGTCGACGTCCGGCTGATCACCTCGCCGAATGGCCGGCCGACGGCGATCGCAGTCGAGCTGGACCGCGTGGTGCCCGGCCGGCGGACCGGGAACCACCAGCCCGAGACCGGTTTCGCCGTCCAGGTACCGGTGCTGAACGCGATCTTCACCGATCTGCGCCTCGACGCCCGCGGACGTCCTCTGGTCGACCCCACGCCCGCTCCGGAACCGGACCCTGAGAGCGCCACGACCGAGACGGCCGAGGTGTCCGAGACGTCCGAGGTGACTGAGACGGCTGAGAAGCCGGATGAACCGGCCCCGAAGCCCGACGTCGAAATGGTGCGGGAGAAGGACTTCGACGGCGCGATCGGACGTCTGCGCGCCCGCCTGGGCACCCAGGCGGTGTTCCGGGGTTACGCCGGCGCCGCCACCGCTGCGGCCGATCGGCAGAACAACGACCCGCAGAACCTGTCCACGAACGCTCAGGTCCGGGAACTGTTCTCGACGCAGACCGCGCAGGAACTGATGTCGGGCACGAACAACCAGCGCTCGGTGACGCTCTGGTACGCCCGCGGTACCGGGGTACTGGATCTCGCCCCCAACGTCCGGCCGGGCCGGAAGGTCGCGGCCGACCTGGTACGCCTGGACCTGGTCTGGGAAGCTCCGAAGGTCCCCCGGGCGCCGGGCCGGCTGATCGGTAGCTGGCACCGCCTTCAGCGGGTCAACGGCGTTCCGGAACGCACGGCGCCCGGCGGCCGGCAACTGTGGAAGTCGTTCGAGCTGGTCCACGACGTGTTCCGCCCGGTGAACCCGCCGGCCGTGGCCGAGAGCGTCCCGGCGACCGAGGGGCCGGTCACCCCGGAGGCCGAAACCACGCAGGTGACCGGGAACCCGACGGACACCCAGGGCACCGAGGCTCCCGAACGTCCTCAAGTACTGCCGCCCGTGGCCACCACCGCGGCTGCGGTGCGAAACCCGATCCGGCCGGAGATCTGGCAGTGGTCGGACGACCGCGCGATGACCACGGAGCTGGCGAAGTTCGTCCGGCAGCAGTTGCAGACCGCCGGGATCGACCTGCCCGCCGGTTCGGTGGTGCGTGGGCTGTCAGGCCGCAACGAAAGCGTGGGCATGCTGGTCACCGAGGTCTCCGGGCCGCGGGCCCAGCAGATCGCCCGGGCCCTGAACCTGGACGAGGTGGTGTACACGCCCGAGCCGGTGGTCCCGGTGCACCTGGCCAAGGGAGAGATCGGCTACCAGGTACGGCCCGAGGGCGGGCGGCGTAACGCTGAATGGCGGGTGGTCCGGCCGGAGGGAGACCTCGAACGCGCCGACACCGCAACCGGTCTGACCACGATGCCGACGCTGGCCTGGGAATGGCAGATGGCCCGGCACCCGCAGCCGACCCAGGTCGAGGTCGATGTGTTCGCCTTCCCGAACAACCCCCACGACCACCAGACCCGCAAGGTTCGGCTGCACCAGCGGTTCAGCGGCGACGGCCTGACCTACTCCCTGGGCGGGAGCACCGCACGGGGACCGGTGCTGCCGACCGAGGCGATGGTGGTGCACACCGAGGACCTGCCGGACCAGCATCTGGCCGAGGCCGCCGCGGTGCACGCCCGCCTGCTGCTGCCGCCCACGGTGCCGGCCCGCTTCACCGACCCTCGGCTGCAGGACCTGTTCGCCCGGCTCCGGGCGGACGACTGGCACGCCCCCTCGGTGGTGCGCGGTGCCGCCAAGATCCGCCCGAACGTGAACCTGCTCAGCCGGTACAAGACCTACGAGAACCGGGACGGGTTGATGGCCGCCCGGATCTGGGACACCTACCGCCAGGGCCGGCGCACCGAGGCCGCTCTGAGCCGGGAGTTCGAGGGCTGGCGCAACGAGTTCGCCGCCGTGCCGTTCCCGTCCCAGCCGGGGCTGGCGATCGTGGCCAGCCCGTACGGCGCCCTGATGGCGGAGAGCCGCGGCGGCGTGATGCCGCAGATCAACCCGGTGCGGCTGCCCCGCAACACCGAACTGGGCCCGACCATCGTGGTTCTCAGCCAGAACCTGACCGTTCCGGGGCCGGCGCTGCTGGGCCTCCTGGACAGCCGGCCGCAGGGCAGTGTGCCGACCCTGACCCTGGTCCACACCGCCGAGCTGAGCCTGGCCGAGGTGGAGAGCCTGAGGCAGGCTCTCTCGCTGCGGGTCCGCGGGCCGGTCCAGCTGATCTCGGCGACGCTGGAGGGGCGGGACCTGACGCTGAACCCGCCCTACCCCCCGGCCCAGAACAAGGAGCCGGTGCACCTGCGGTTCGACGATCCGGGCCCGGTGCTGGAAGGCGGCTGGACCCGCGAGCCGTTCCAGCGGGTGGGGCTGAACCCCGCGGACAACCCGGTGCGCAACGCCCTGGCCCGGGGCGAAGGAACCGGGCTGGACCCGGCTCCGGTGCTGAGCAGCGCGGCCGGCCGGTCGCGCTGGATGCTTGAGCTGGCCCAGCTGTCGGTGCGTAACTCACCGGAGTTGATGGACCCGGCTCCGCTGATCGACCGGTACCAGGCCGAGGGGCTGATCGACCAGGACACCGCCGATCTGGCCAAGGCCATGTTCGGCGGGGGAGCGGGCACCGCCTCGGCGATCGAGTCGGCGGTCGCCCGGGGCGACCGGACCACCGTGATCAAGCTGCTGGCCGGAGTGGAACGCTCACCGGCGTTGCTGGGCGGCCTGGCCAACCGGTACAGCAACGGCGATTTCGGTGGCTGGTCGTTCAACGGGCGGGTGCGCAGCCTGTTCGAGGGGCACCCGGCCGCCGACGCGGTCGACTTCCTGCTCGGTGGGATGCAGAACCTGGCCCCGACGGTCACCGTCGCCCAGGCCCGGGAGCTCTACACCGAACTGTCCGCCCTGCCGGTGTCGCCGGACCTGCTGTCGCTGGAGAACTCGGCGGACGCCGGGCTGCTGGATCACCGGATCCTGCGCCAGCAGTACCAGCTCGCCCAGCGCGGGGTGTCCAGCCAGGTGGCCGAGTTGCTCGGCGAGATGACGGTGGACAACCCCTGGGGGCCGACCGGCACCACCCGCCAGACCTCCGGCCACCACGCCGCGCCGCTGGTCCGGGTGCGGTTCGCCGACGGCGAGCACGACGTGGTGCTGGACCCGGTGCTGGGCGCCGGCCCGCTGCTGGTCTCCGACTGGGCCCGGGTGCTGTTCGGCCGCAACCGCAGCGTCGAGGTGTTCCAGGCCCGCCCCGAGGCGATGGCCGAGCACATCCGCAACAACGCGACCAGCCTGCGCCGGGGCCTCGACCTGGAGAGGTCGCTCCTGCTCAAGCGGCCGGCCTTCGCGAACGACCCGGCCGCGCTGCAGCAGGGCTGGCCGGACCTGGCCACCCTGTCCCGGCAGCTGATCCGGCACTCGGTGGCGACCGAGGCCGGCAACACCTACCGCAACCGGATGCTCTGGCAGCAGATCCAGACCCAGGTGCGGGCCACCGGTCTGGACCTCGATCTGCTCAGCCACCTGGTGCGCACCCTGGTCGACGGGCGCAGCGCCCGGCCGCTGTTCGCCGACGGCGACACCGCTGCCGAGGAGCGGCTGACCAGCTTGATCAGCCGGGTCGCCGCGCTGCACACCTTCCGGGGTGGCCAGGCCGAATCCGGGGTCGCCGTCGTCGACATCACCGACGCCACCCGGGGCAACTACGACCCGGAGCGGACCGTGCTGATGCGCGACGTCGTGGTCCCGGAGCGGCTGGGCCAGCTGGATGTGCGCCCGGCCGGCAGCGAGGTGTCAGCCCCGGAGCTGGTGGACCGGCGCAGCGGGCCGGTGGTGGCCTTCGTCGACCCGCAGCACGCCGTCCAGGACCGTGAGCTGGCGACCGTGTTGCGGGTGCCGGAAGACTTCGTGGGCATCCTCGTCCCGGCCTCGAACGGGCTGCCCTATGCGGGTTCTCAGCTCCTGACCCCGTCCGCTCTGGCCGACCGGCTCCAGGCGGTGATGCCTTCTTCGGAGGGTCGCCCGCCAGCCCCGCTGTTCGTCCCGGTGGCCCTGCAGCACACCTACTTCCAGGAACTGGCCGACCGCTTCGGGGTGACCGTGCGCGGCTTCGCGGTGCCGGTGGCGCAGGCTCCGGACGTGCCCGTGGTGGAGGCGTTCGTCGAGCCGCAGACCGGTGAGAGCGCGGCCTTCGTGTTCGCCCCGGCCTACGGTGGTAACCAGCGCCCGGTGCTGGCCCTGCCGATGTCGGACTTCGCTCCGGGCGAGCCCCGCCAGCCCGCGGAGCTGGTTCACCACGGAGACCGGGCCCGGACCCTCGAGCCCGGTGGCCGCTGGGTGCATCAGGCCGGTCCGGAGTCGGTGGCGTTCTCGCCCGAGGTGCGGGTGAGCTCGGTGACCTTCCCGCGCGGCGGCATCACCGACGCTCCGCTGACCGGCTACCGGCACCAGGACGAGGCGGCTCCGTCCTACACCGAACAGCCGCCCAGCTACCGGGATTCGGAGGCCGACGAGGCCCCGGCCGCGCGCGAGGTGGAGAGCGACGCCGAGTCGCTCTACGGTGAGAGCCCCGACCAGGCTGACCTGAGCGGCCCGGTCGAGCTGGCCGAGGTCGGCCGGACGTTCGAGATGACCGGGCGGGTGCCGCTCCCGATCGACCGCACGATCACCCTGGACGAGGTGCTGGCGGTGGTGCGGGGCGAGCGGCCGGCCACCGCCCGGTTCCGCCCGGCCCTGCTGCGGATCGCCGAAGGGCAGTGGCTGCGCAACGGCGTGCTGCCGGAGCCGGAGCTGCGCGAGCGCTCGAACACGTACCTGGCCAACACCCTGGGCTACGAGCTGTACTGGGGCGAGCCCAGCCAGGCCTGGCTCGAGGGTGCTCAGCGGGCCCTGAACGGCAACCGCGACCTGCGGATCGACGCCGCCCGGGTGTCCGCGGCGCTGAACTCGGCCGGCGACCTGAACGGTCAGACCCGGCGCACCCTGGAGGCCGTCCGGCAGGCGCTCGGCCAGTTCCACGGGCTGCACCAGGACCGCGAGCGGGCCGAGGGCATCGCCCTGCTGCGCCAGCTCAGCCGGTTGCGGCTGGGGCTGGCCCGGCAGGGTGACCCCAACGCCCTGGTACCGGTGCTCGCCTACCTCCAGCAGCGGCCGGAGTACAACCTGCTGAACGACCTTCAGGTGCTCACCCGGCTGAGTGGTCAGCAGACCCCGTTCACGGCCAACGAGCTGCGGCACACGGTGGCGACCGGCCTGCGGCTGCTGGCCACCGAGACCCGCAGCGCCGAGGACCTGCTGCCGGACGTGCTGGCCCAGGTGGCCTTCCAGGCCCAGGAACACCGGGTGAGCCGGCCCTTCCGCTACGACGTGCAGGTCGGCCGGGACGCCGCCGGGGCCGAACTGCTCGTCGCCCGGCCGCGGATCGACCTGGTCGCATCGCCCGGCGTGACCCCTGAGCAGCTGCAGGCCGTCGCCGAGCAGGCGCGGGCGGCGGTGACCGTCGACGGGGCCGGCGGGATGCGGGTGGAGCCGCAGATCACCGTGCGCTCCGGGGTTTCCGAAGGCCTGGCCCGGTTCGACCTGATGGTGGTGCTCCAGCCCGAGACCCCGGCCGAACTCTCACCGGAACTGCGCGAGGAGATGCGGTACGCCGACTCCAGCCGGCAGGCACTGGTCGAGCAGGTCCAGCTGGACTCCGATCCGGACCGGACCGCGGCGCAGGTAAGCGCCCTGGTCCGGCTCAGCCTGGGTCTGCCGGCCCGGTCGGCCGACCCCGGACTGGACAACCAGATCCTGCTCGGACGAGTGGCCGAGGCCCGCCAGGAGAGCCCGTACCACTGGCTTTACGGGTACGACCTGGACGAGGCCCGGGAGAACACCATCAGCGACCTGCGTGACCTGCTGGTCGAGGCCGGGCACGGGAACATCCAGGTGCCCCGGCCGGACGCCGACCCCGCCTCGCACGCCCTGCTGCGGGTGCTCAGCCGCCCGTCGCTGACCGAGGCGGTGCGGGAGTACCAGTCGGCGCTCGGCACCGGCGCCCGGTACGCCCGGCTGGACGCGGCCGACGGCCTGGACCGCAATGCCCTGACCGTGGCTGTGATCCCGCAGATCTACGGTGGCGAAGACGGCGGCCCGGGTCACATGCCGGGCCTGCGGCTGGTGCTCGGGCATCCCGGTGAGCAGTTCGACCTCACGGTGGCGCTGCAGGAGATCGACCGTCAGTTCGAGAACGCCGGGATCGAGGACACCAGCCTCGGGGACGGCTGGTACGACAACACCGAGAACGACAACGACTGGAACGACAACGGTTCCGAGGACGGTTCGGAGAACGGCTCCTACAACGCCGACCACGGCCTGGCCGCGACCCAGAACCCGACCCGGCACTACGCCGAGGTCACCTGGCACGAGGCGATGCCCGAGCAGGGGCCCTTCCCCTCGGCCGTCGACCGGCACGCCGACGCCCTGGCCCGGCTCCGGGCCCAGGTGGACACCCTGCTCGAGCGGCTGAGCAGCCAGGAGCGGGCCGGCCTGACCGAGCTGACCGATCCCGACCTGGCCGCCCTGGCCCTGGCCAGCGACCGGCGCGGGGTCACCATGGCTGGCTTCGCCCAGCGGGTGCTGGATCTGGCCCGTACCACCGGGGTGCCGCGGCCCGCGCCGACGCCGCCGCGTTCGATCGACTCGGACCAGGCCGAGCTCTACGGAGACAACACCGATTCGGAGGACGGGGAGCCGGTCGCGCCGGAGGCCGACGAGGGCGGCGGTTACCTCGGTATCGCCCGGGACCAGCGGATGGAGTGGTTGCGGCTGTGGAACTGGACGGACGACCCGCACAGCTCCATGGACAACCCGATCATGCGGGACGAGTGGCTCACCGACCTGGCCGCCGAGCTGGACGCGATGGCTCTGGGCATCACGCCGGAAGAGACCGTGGCCGAGTCGTCGTCCGCACCGGCGGAACGAGCCCGGGTACAGACCTCGCAGCGGGTGCTGGACGCGGTCGACCTGATCGAGCTGTCCGGCGAGGTGCGCCAGCACCTGTCCGACCTGGCCGAGGTCGGTTATCCGGGCGCGGCCGGGGTGGCTCAGCCCAGCCTGCAGCAGCTGTACACGATGATCCGGGAACGGGACTGGACTCCCGGTCTGGGGCTGCGCGAGTACTTGCACGACCTGCCGCAGTGGCTGGCCGTGACCCACGTGGACAACAGCCGGGGCGACGGTGATCCGGGCCGCACGGGTGACCCGGAAGGCCCGGACGACTCCGGCGATCCGGCCGACGGCGGGGTGGACCTGCCCGCCGAAACTCCCGATCCAGTTGCCGCGACCGACCCCGTTGGCCAGCCCGAAGCGTCCCAAGTCACCGGACCTTTCAGCTTCGAGCACCGCCGGTCCACGCAGATCACCGGCCGGGTGGCGGTGCGCAACCAGGCACAGGTCACCGACGCCCAGATCGAGAACGTGCTGCGCGGACGGGAACCGGCCACCACCTGGACCCGGCCGGTGCTGCTGGACATGCTCCAGGGCAACGCGTTGCGGGACAACACTTTGGCCACCGGGCTCGACCAGCTCACCGACACCGAACTGGCCGCCCGGCTGACCGAGGTGCTGGTGGATCCGGTCTCCGGAGAGCTGAATCCGCAGTGGCGGTCGCTGGCGCACGCGGCCCAGACCGAGAACGTGGGCAGGCAGCTGGCCACCGAGCGGTTCCAGGAGCTCTTGGCCGCGGGCTCCGGGCCTCTGCGGCCCGGAGAGCAGGCCCTGCTC
The DNA here is from genome assembly GCF_021129305.1 of Kineosporia babensis. Taxonomy (GTDB): domain Bacteria; phylum Actinomycetota; class Actinomycetes; order Actinomycetales; family Kineosporiaceae; genus Kineosporia; species Kineosporia babensis. The sequence goes on from NZ_JAJOMB010000002.1 coordinate 515,484, forward strand.
CAGGCCATCGTCCGGGCGATGGAGCACCGGCAGCAGGACCTGCTCGGCCAGGCTCAGGCGGCCGACCGGGAGGCCGCCGATGGTCTGGGCGAGGCGCTGAGCCCGCTGACCCGACCGGGCACCGGGGAATCGTCCCGAGCCTTGGCCCTCTTCGTCGCCGCCGGTCACCTGGAAGACCGGATGGCCGAACGGGATCAGCTGCAGAGCCTTTACCGGACGGACGATCTCGAGCTTTCGGACGACGAACTACGGACGATGCTCCGGACCGCGCTGGAACGTCCGGACACGCTGGAGTCGGTCCTGGATCAGGTCCGGGCCGACCTCGCCGGCGCCGACCGCACCGTCGAATACCGCACCGTCGCCGAGATCGGCCGGGCCGCCGACGGAGGCCCCGCCTACCGGATCCGCCCGCAGATCGAGATCCTGGCCGGCTTCGGGTTCGGCCCGGACGAGCGGGCCGACCTCACCGCCCGGCTCGAGCAGGCGGCCGCCCGGCTCGGCGGTTCTCACCTGCGGGTGATCCCGGAGATCTCGCTGTTCAACGGTCTTCAGGAGAACCGGCCCAGTCTGCGCCTGGTGGTGCTGACCCAGGAGAACGACCTGGACGGTTTCTCGGCGGCCGAGCTGGGCGCGGGTGGAGCCGGGCAGACCGTGCCGATCCGGCTGGACGCCGATCCGGCCGAACTGGTGCGGGTGCTGCGGACCGCGGTCGGGCTGTCCGGGCCGCAAGGGTCTTCCGACGCCGCGGCCCTCGCCCGCGACGCTGAGAATGCCTCGCTGGAGACGATGTTCGAGTGGGTGGACCAGTTCGACCTCGAAGCGCTGAACGCCCAGGTTCTGGATGCGGTCCGCGAGCGGCTGGAGCAGGCCGGGATCGAAGGGATCGGCCTGCCGGACTCGCGCTCGAGATCCGGTCATCCGTTATTGGCGAACCTGAGTCGTACCGCGTTGGCCGAGAGTCTGCTCGAGATAGTGGAAACCGGCTCCGGCGCGATCCGGCTGGCTCGGCTGGACCCGGCCGACGGGCTCGCCGGCGAGGGCGTGACAGTCGGGATGCGTACTCTGGGGCATCCGGTCGACGGCCTCGGAATCACCGTCGCGATCGGACGGCCGGACGAGCATGCCAGTGGTGAAGCCATTTCCGGCGTTCGGGACGGTGCTACTGACCTGCCGGGGCTTGGGGAGCCGGTCTGGGTGCCGCTGCCCGAGGCGCAGGCGTCCGAGCTAATGGCAGACGTTGTTGAGCCTCGCGCGGCCGCGTTGCGGAGGTTGCGGGGTGAGTTGGGTGCGGTGCTGGACCGGCGCGGGGTGGCTGAGGAGGACCGCCCGCAGTTCAGCGACCGGGAGTTGACGGTTGCGGCGCTGACGGTGGCCGAACCGGGCTCCAGCATGGCCGGTCTCGCCGAGCGGGTGCTCGATCACCATCAGCCGATGACCCCCGAACCCGCAGTAGAGGCGGAATCCGTTGCGCCGGCATCCGGGACCGATCCGGCCGATCGGGGTCGCTGGCTGAACCGCTGGAACTGGGAGAGGGACTTCGCCGCGCTGGACAACCCGATGATGAGGGACGCCTGGCTCGCCGAGAACTCCCAGGAGAGCGAAGGGTCCGGTTCGGAGGCCGAGGCTGGGTCTTCAACCGCGCCGACCCCGGAGCAGATCCGGCGGCGGACGGCCGAGCGGGTGCTGGCGGCGGTAGACCTGGAGCGGTTGACCGACGAGGTGCATCAGGAGCTGGGCGAACTCGAGCAGATCGGTTTCGCCGGCGCAGATCCGGTGCCGCTGCCGAGCGTGGCGCGGGTCGCCGAGCTGATCCGTAACCGATACTGGCCCAACGATCTTCCGCTGTCGGTGGCTCTGTCCGATCTGCCGCAGTACCTGGCCCAGGCGCAGATCCAGAGCCGGCCGGAGGCCGGGCCCGCCGCCGACCCGGAAGCTGCGGGTGTAGACCTGCCTGCGGAAACACCCGACCGGATCGACCTTTCCGCTACCGGTCCGGTCCGGACGGTTGAGGTGAGCGGCTGGGTCGCCCTGCCGTTCCAGCGGGCGGTGAACGACGACTGGCTGCAGCGGGTCCTGGACGGTCAGGCCCCGGTGACCACCCAGCTGCGCCCGATCCTGACCCGGATGCTCGAAGGCCTGGCGATGCGCGAGGGCACCCTGCCGCCCACCGACCTGCGCGAGTTCACCGACACCGCACTGCGCGACGAGCTGGCCGCCCGGCTGGCCGGCAGCGACCTGAGCTGGAGCGAGCTCGCCGCCTCGGCCCGGCGGGACAACGCCGATGTCCGGATCAGTCCCGCCGCCGTTCGTGAGTACCTGGCCGAGGACGCCCCCGAGCCCAGTCACGCCCAGGAGGAGACGCTCCGGCAGCTGCTTCAGCAGGTCATGCGCTCGCAGGAGCTGCTCCAGGTGCGGGAGCGGCACGAGAGCCAGACCCTGCAGGCGAACATCGACACGCTCTGGCAGCAGTTGCTCCAGCGCCGGCTGCAGGACCCTTCCCTGACTCCGGAGACGGCGGCGCAGATCGAGCGCTGGATGCTGGTTCCGGACCTGCTGGGCACGGCCCGCGATCGGGAAGCGGCCGACGACCTGGCCCACCTCCAGGCGCTGACCCGGCTGGACCTGCGCGAGATCGACGAGCTGGACGCGGAGTACCTACGGATATTCGTCGAGACCGGGGTGAACCTGCTGGACCGGGAGATCGAGGCGGCCCGGCAGACCCGGGGCGGGTTCGTCGGCCCCCGGCCCGACCCGCTGGCGACGCTGCTCGACCAGACCGTGTTCCGGACCCGGGAACGGCAGGTCACCGCCCCGTTCCGGTTCGAGGCGCAGGTCGCCGCGGACGGCGGCCAGGTGTTGCGCCCCAGCATCGAACTGCGGGCCGGGGCCGGGGTGAGCCGCAGCCGGATCGACGGGCTCGCCGAGCGCCTGCAGGAGGCGCTGACGGGCTTCGGCTCGGCCTCGGTACGGGTCGAGCCGGTGATCTACGGCGGTTCCGGTCCGCAGCCCGAGGGCCCGGCCGGTCTGACCCTGAACGTGCTGCCGGGCCCGAACAGCGTCTGGGCAGTGGACGATCAGGTGGCCCCGGACCCGGACGAGCCGGACTCGCTGCTGCTGCAGGCCGCCCAGGACTCGACAGTCCAGGAACTGGCGGCGCTGGTGCGCCCCGCGCTCGGTCTGCCTCCGTCGGGCACCCCGGACCCGCGTTCTGATGCCGAGATCCTGGCCGACCGGACCCGGGAAGCCCTGGAGGACAGCGATTCGCGCTGGCTGCGGGAGTTCGACCTGGAACGGCTGCGGGAGCAGGCCGTCCAGCGGATCGGCCGGATGCTGCGCGATCACGGGTATCAGGACCTGCAGCTGCCGGCTCCGGATGCCGACCCCTCGTCGCACCCGCTGCTGGCCGCCCTCAGCCCGGCCGAGCTGGCCCGCAGCATCGACGACCACCAGAACCAGCAGGGCACCGGGACTCTGGTGGTGCGACTGGACGCACCCTCGGGCCGGGACCAGGATGCCGTCCACGCGCTGCTGCGGATAGAGGCCGACCAGCGGCAGGGACTGGGGGACATGCCGGCGCTGAGCGTCACGATCGGGCGCCAGGGCGACCTGACCCTGGTCCAGGCCGCGGTCGACGGCCTGGTCCCGATCGCCGAGGCCCGGAAGATCTTCTTCCCCGGCAACAGCCGGATCGAGCTCGAGCACTTCGAGCAGGACTACGACCTGGACGACGACCATCCGTCGGTGCTGAACGAGATCGAGCAGCTCGAGGCCACGGTGCGGCTGCGCGGGCTGCTCAACGACCTGATCCGGCAGCCCGGGCACGACCGTCGGGCCTGGAGCGGGATCAGCGAGGGCGGGCTGCTGATGCTGGCCCGGACCGTGAACAGCCCGGCCCGGACCCTGCCGGAGTTCGCCCGGCAGGTGCTGGAGCAGTTCGACGCCCTGACCGCACCGCAGCCCCTGCCCCTCGCCCCTGCGCCACTGCCGCAGGAAATGCGGGGCGGCACCCTGGGGATCCCCGCGGACCAACGGATGGGGTGGCTGGACCGCTGGGACTGGGAAAGGGATTTCGCCTACATCGACAACCCGATCATGCGTGACGACTGGCTCGTCCAGAGTTCTGAGTCGGACGACACGGAGTTCGACGATGCCGGAGCTGTTCCGGTGGCCGGGCCGTCGCAGACCTTGTCACCGGAACAGGCTCGCCGCCGGATCGCCGAGCGCCTGCTGGCGGCCGGTGACCTGGACGACCTGACCGACCAGGTACACCAGGAGATCGAGGCGCTCGTGAGCATCGGCCACGACGGGACCGGCGGGCTGACCCGGCCGGTGCAACTGCCTGCTGCAGAACACATCGAGGCGATGATCCGGGCCGGGCAGTGGCGGGCGGAGGTGCCTCTGCCGGGGTACCTTCTGGATCTGCCGGGATACCTGGCCCAGGTGTACCTGGCCGGATTACGGCGCAGCGAGGACGGAACGAACTGAGATGGGCGAGATGACGGTCGAACCAGGCGCGGTACCAGGCTCCGGCCGGGCACCCGGGGAATGGCACCAGCTGCTGATGCGGCTGGCCGGGCTGCTGCCCGACGACGTGATCGCCGACGCCCGGACCTGGCTGGCCGAGGGCACGATCGATGAGATGGCCGCGCTGCTGGCGTTCACCGCGCTGGGCACCCGGACCCCGGTGTGGGAGCTGGACGCTCTGGTGATCCTGGACGAGCTGGCCCGGGCCGGGCACGAGCTCGAGCCGCTGGCCGACCTGGTGGTCAGCGAGGGGGCCGAGAACGACGACGGCCGGTGGGCGTTCGCGCCGGTACGGGTGGCGGACGCCGAAGCGGCGGCGGCCGCGCCCCTCGTCCTCAATCTTGGTTCTTCGGCCGAGGAGCACGAGGACCAGCTGGATCAGGCCGCGGTCCGCTCGATCTCCACCGAACCGGACGTGATCGCGTTGTTGCGGGCCTGGCGGGCGCCGGCCGACGCCCGGGCCCGGCTGGACCCGGACTCGGCCGAGCCGCGACGGGTCTACCTGGTCACCGTCCAGGCTCCCGGTGGCGGCGAATACGCCTTGGCCGCAAGGATTCAGGACGACCTGATCGATGCGGGGGAGGAGAGCCCGCAGGTGGAGGTCTGGGTCGAGGACAGTGCGCTGCCCGGCTACCAGAATGCGGCCTGGCTGCGTTCGGCCCTGCTCTGGGCCCGGGAACCGCTCACCCCGATCCGGGTGGCCCGCTCGTTCGACAGCGTCGATCCGCAGACCGGCCCGGCCTTTGACGCCGGCCACCCCAGGATCGAGGACCCGGCCGAGATCGAGCGTCTGCTGGACTATCTCGCCGGTGCCCCGCCGGTGCTGGCCACCGACACCACGATGCCTGACGTCATGCTGCCGGACGCCGGGTACGAGGTGTCGATGACGCTGCGCACCGACGGCGTCTGGGTCTGGTCCGACACCGTGCCGTACTACCTCGAGGAGTACGGCCTCAGTCCGGACCCGGAACTGCTGGAGCACCTGGCCGACGTGGAAGAGTCCTATCCCCGGGTGTCATCGGTTGCGCTGCACCGGGTCTGGTGCTTCATGCTGGGGTCGCAGTAGCTCAGGCGCAAGGGTCCAGCTGAGGCAGGCTGGGGGTACGGGCCTCGGGGATCAGGCCCGCCGTACTGGCCCAGGCCCGGTCGTAGCTGCCGTTGCGCGCAGTCTGGCTGAGGGTCTCGGCGATGAAGGTGCAGAACTCCCGGTCACCCTTGACGATCCCGATGCCGTAGGGCTCCTCGGTGAACGGGTCGCCGACGATCTTGAACTCGCCGTCGGAGGCGCTGATCAGGCCCAGCAGGATGGCGTTGTCGGTGGTGACCGCCTGCACCTCGCCCTCGCTCAGGGCCTGGGCGCAGTCGGCGTAGCCGTCCTTGGTGACCAGCTGGCCGGGCCGGATCAGATAGCGCTCGATCGCCGCGGCCGGGGTGGAACCGGTGGTGCTGCAGACCTTCAGCGACGGGTCGTTGTGCAGGTCGTCGGGGCCGGTGATGTCGGCGTCCGCGCTGCGCACCATGATCTGCTGCCCGGCGATGTAGTAGGGCCCGGCGAACCCCACCCGGTCCTGGCGCGCCTCGTTCATCGTGTAAGTGGCGATCACCAGGTCGGCCCGGCCCTGCTCGAGCAGCTCCTCCCGGTTGGACGAGGTGGCCCGGGCCCAGGTGATGTCCTGCGGCCCCAGCCCCAGACCGCCCGCGATCAGCTTGCCGATCTCCACGTCGAAGCCCTCCGGCGGCCCGGCCTCGCTCGCCGCCCCGAAGCCCGGCTGGTCGTACTTCACCGCGATGGTGATCTTCCCCGCCCCGGACAGGTCGGCCATCGTGGTGCCGGGGGCGAAACTGGGCTCCGAGGCAGCCTTCGGCTGGCCCTGGCAGGCGGCCAGGGCCAGCACCGTGACGGCGAGCAGGATCCCCGCGCGCAGCGGGGCCGGTCGGCGGGGGATCCTCATGTTCTCAATTTTCTCAAGCTCCTGTGCAGGTCAGAGGTGAGTGGTGCGGTAGTAGTCGGTGGCCGCCGGGTGCAGGTCCATCTCTCCGGTGAGGATCGCGGTGCGCCGGTCGGTGGCCACCGCGGCCGGTACCTGCTCGGTCATCTCGTCCTGCCGGCTGAAGATGGTCTCCAGCACCAGGTTCACCATCGCCGGGTCCGCGTCGGCCCGGCTGACCAGAATGTTCGGCGAGGCCACGGTGGTGATCTGCTCGGTGCTGCCGTAGACCCCGTCCGGCACCGCAGCCGGCCGGTAGCCCGGGCCGTACTCCTGGCGCAGCTGCTCGGCCAGCGGCCCGAGCGAGAGCAGCCGCAGCGGCTCGTCCTCGTTGGCGGACTCGATCGTGCGGGTGGGCAGGCCGCCCGACCAGAACACCGCGTCCACCGAGCCGGCGTTCAGCGCCTCGATCCCGGCGTCCAGGCCCAGCCGCTTGGACTCGACCTCGACGCCGGCGGTCTGCAGCACCCGGCAGGCCATCAGCGCCGAGCCGGAACCGGTCTGGCCCACCGCCACCGGCCGGCCGGCCAGATCGGCCACCGACTCGATCGGCGCCGTCCCGCGCACCAGGACCTGCAGGAAGTCCTCGTAGATCCGGCTGACCGCGCGCAACGGCACCCGGTTCTCGTCGATCGCCCCGGCCGAGACCTGCTCGGCGCACGAGTCCGGGGTCGGCGACAGGGTGTCCGCGGTCGCGATCGCCAGGTCGGCGGTGCCGATGGTGAGCCGGCGCAGGTTCGACACGCTGCCCGAGGAGTCGACCACGCCCAGGCTGGCCCCCGAACCCTGCCGGGCGATCTCGGTGGCCAGGCTGTCGCCCCAGGCGTGGTGTTCCTCGCCGAACGGGCCGGCGCTGATCACGAAGTGCCCCTGGGCCGGGCCGGCGGTCTGCGCCGCCCCGGCGTCCGAGGCCGTGCCGAAGCAGCCGGCCAGGGTCAGGAACACCCCCGCGGACAGCAGCGATCCCCGGCCCACCCTTTGTCGCACGCTCGCACGGTGGCCGAACAGGATTGCCGGAATGCTCCGGCTATTTTTCGTCTGGGTTAAATGGCGCACGCAGGCCACCACGGTTGGACGTCAGCGCGGTCACCGAGAGCAGTTCGTCGATCTGCGCCTGGCTGAGCAGCCCGCGCTCCAGCACCAGGTCCACCACCCCGCGTCCCGAGGCCAGTGCCTCCTGGGCCACCGAGCTGGCGTTCTCGTAGCCCAGGGCCGGGCTCAGCGCGGTGACCAGGCCGATCGAGTTCCAGACCCGCTCGTGCAGCAGCTCCCGGTTGGCGGTGATCCCGCTGACGCACTTGTCCGCCAGCGTCACCGCGGCCGCGCCCAGGTGGTCCAGCGAGGCGAACAGCGAGTGCGCGATGATCGGCTCGAACGCGTTCAGCTGCAGCTGGCCGCCCTCGGCGGCCAGGGTGATGGTGACGTCGTTGCCGATCACCTCGAACGCCACCTGGTTCACCACCTCGGGGATCACCGGGTTCACCTTGCCCGGCATGATGCTCGAGCCGGCCTGCCGGGCGGGCAGGTTGATCTCGTTCAGCCCGGCCCGCGGCCCGGAGGACAGCAGCCGCAGGTCGTTGGCGGTCTTCGAGAGCTTCACGGCGACCCGCTTCAGCACCCCGGACAGCTGCACGAACACGCCGACGTCGGAGGTCGCCTCGATCAGGTCGGTGGCCGAGACCAGGGTGGCGATCCCGGTGATCGTGGCCAGCTCGGCCACCACCCGCTCGCGGTACTGCGGGTGCGCGTTCAGCCCGGTGCCGATCGCGGTGCCGCCCAGGTTCAGCTCGTGCAGCAGCAGCCGGGCCTCCTCCAGCCGGGTCTGGTCCTCGCTCAGGGTGATCGCGAAGGCGGCGAACTCCTGGCCCAGCGTCATCGGCACCGCGTCCTGCAGCTGGGTGCGGCCCATCTTGATCACATCGGCGAACTCGGTGGCCTTGGCCGCCAGGGCCAGGCGCAGCACCTCGAGGTTGTCGATCAGCTCGACGATGTGCGCGTCCAGGGCGATCTTGATCGCCGTGGGGTACACGTCGTTCGTGCTCTGCCCGCGGTTGACGTCGTTCAGCGGATGCAGGTACTGGTACTCGCCCTTGGCGTGCCCGAGCAGCTCCAGCGCCCGGTTGGTGACCACCTCGTTGGCGTTCATGTTGGTCGAGGTGCCGGCCCCGCCCTGGATCACGTCGAGGACGAACTGCTCGTGCAGCTTGCCCGCGCGGATCTCCTCGCAGGCCGCCACCACGGCGTCGGCCTGAGGGGCGGGCAGCAGGCCGAGATCGCGGTTGGCCACCGCCGCGGCCTGCTTCACCGCGGCCAGGGCGCGCACGAAGTGCGGGTAGATCGACACCGGGATGCCGCTGATCGCGAAGTTCTGCACCGCGCGCTGGGTGTGGATGCCGTAGTAGGCGTCGGCCGGGACGTCGAGGTCGCCGAGCAGGTCGTGTTCGGTCCGGGTAGCGGGATGGTGCTGATTCATCGTTGAACTGGTTCCGTTCTCGCCCGAACTGGTAGGGCAGGTCGTTCCGGTCAGGTCGGGACCAGTGGATCTGGCCCGATCGAAGGTGTTCTGTGCCGGTTCGGCCGACGTTCATCGTGCCCGTCGTCGGCGGTCGCGGCAATGCCCACCCTCACAGGCACCACGGCCGGGCGCGGGCGCAGGGTTCGCCCGCCGTCGGCGAGCGGAGTGCGGCTGAGGGCAGATCCGTTGCCGCAACGGGTGAACCCTGCGGCCCTTGTGTCCGTGAGCAGGGTGGACAACGGCCGTGTGCGCGGCCGCAGACAGTTCTTGGACCGGAGGTGGCGGTGGCCCAGCAGGAGGCGGACGTGTCGGCATGGGCGCCGCCCCAGCCGGACGCGACGTTCGGTGACGACGGCGCCGTGGACCCGCACGAGGCGGGTCTGGAGGTCTGGCACACGCTGCTGCTGCGGCTGGCCGGGGCACTGCCCGACGACCTGCTCACCCAGGCCCGTTCCTGGCTGGCCGAGGGCGGCCGGGTGGACGTGGCCCAGGCCGTAGGATTCGCCGCCGCCACCGCCCGGGTGCCGGTGCTGGCCCAGGACGCCGCGCTGATGGCGGCCGAGCTGCGGGCCGCCGGGGACGACGCCGAGATGGTCGACAGCCTGGACCGGATCGACGAGACGGTGATCCTGCCGGTGCCCTGGGCCTTCAGCGCGATCGACCCGCGCCGCGAGGACCTGACCGAGCACCACGGCCCGCTCGACCTGACCACGCTCGGCCCGGAGCACCCGGCGCTCGACGAGATGGACGCGGCGCTCCGGCAGGCGATCGAAACCGGCCCGGAGCTGGTCGCGGTCTGGCGGGCCTGGCGCACCCCGGCCGACGGTGCGCCCTGGCCGGCCCCGCGCCGGGTGTACGTGGTCCAGGCCGGGCACGAGGCCACCGGTGAGGACCTGGTCGACATCACCTCCTGGCTCCAGGAGATCCTGCTGGACGCGGGGGAGGACGCTCCGCAGGTCGAGGTCTGCGGGCCCGGCATCCCGGTGCCCGGCTACCAGAGCAGCGCCTGCGCCCACGGCGCGCTGGTCTGGGCCGACGAGCCGGCCGAGCCGGTCCGGATGGCCCGGGTCTTCGACCTGGTCGACCCGCAGGAGGGGCCGCTCTTCGACGAGGACCACCCGCTGATCGACGACCTCGGCGAGCTCACCCGGCTGCTGCGCTACCTCGGCAACGGTCTGCCGGTGCTCACCACCTCGGCGACCATGGCCGACTTCCTGGACCCCGAGCGTCCCGAAGTGGTGCCCCTGACCTTCCGCACCGACGGACGCTGGGTCTGGACCGACACGATCAGCTACTACCTGGAGCACTACGGCCTGGCTCCCGAGCCCGAGCTGCTGGACTACCTGCGCCGGACCCAGGACGAGGGTCCCGAGGTCTCGGACGTCGCCCTGCACCGCGTGCTCAGCTTCCTGCAGCACCCGGACGAGGACGAACCCGTCTGGAGCGTGCCGCAGGTGAGTGCCTGATGACGTCGCGCCCGTTGAGCACGCAGCCCCTGCGCCGGGCCCGCCGCCGCTCGCGCACCTGGCTGCTGAGCCACCCGGGCCGGGCGCTGCTGCGGGGTAGTGCGGAACTTCAGTTCGATGCTTTTGGACGTCCGCACGTCCAGTTGGGCGCGAACGGCTGGCACCTCACCCCGTCGGCCCAGATCGTCCGCTCCGGCCCGGCGGTGCGGGCCGCGATGCGCCAGACCCCGCCCGACGTGGCGACGGAACGTCTGCTGAGCGTGGGGTTCCCGACCCGGGCGGGCTGGTTCCTGGCGCCGCTGCCGGTGCCCGAGGAAGAACTGCCGGCCGCCCCCGAGTCCCACTTCGTGGTCCACATCGCGCTGGGCCGTAACGGTTTCGAGGTCGACGGCCGGACGGTGCCGATCCGCACCCTGGCCCAGGCCGTCCGCTGCCGGCCGGACTGGGCCCGCCGCCCGGTGGTGCTGGCCATCGTCGCGGGTGGTCCGAGCCCGGTGCTGTCCCGGGCGATGGCTGCGCTGGCCGCGGCGCTGGGCGTGACGGTGGTCAGCAGCTCCGGCCCGATCCTGCTGGGTCCCCGGATCATGCTCGCCGAGGCCGGATTCGTGGCGCGCTCGCCCGGCAGCGTGGAACTGGTGGGGCTGGGGCCGGTCCTGCCCACCTGGCGGCGTCCGCGGGTGCCGGTCAGCGCGAACCGCGATTCGGTGCCCTCCGCCCCGGCGTACACCTACCCGTCGCCGACCGTGAGCGCTGACGCTTTCCGCTTCAGCATGCCCGACCTGCAGGTGCCGAGCCTGGGGACGCTGCCCAGCGCGCCTGCCCCTTCGGCTGATTTCGGGGCCGCGCCGTCTACCACGTTGGACGAGGGGTCCGAGCAGACCTGGTTCCGCGACGACATCGCGGCCCTTCACGATGCGGGATCTGGCTCCACGGCCCGGGCGGCCGAGGCGGCCCATCTCGCTGAGGTCGAGCGTCTGGCCGAGGCTGAGCGCCTTGCTGATGCCGAGCGTTTGGCTGAGGTTGAGCGGCTGGCTGAGGCCGAACGTCTTGTTGAGGTCGAGCGTCGTGCTGAGGCTGAGCGTGCGGTGGAGGCCGAGCGTCTCGCCGAGGCCGAACGTCTCGTTGAGATGGAGCGTCGCGCCGAAGCTGAGCGGTTGGCCGAAGCTGAGCGTGCTGCAGAGGCTGCGCGGGTGGCGGAGGCTGAGCGTGCTGCGGAAGCTGCGCGCCAGGCCGAGCTCGAGCGACTGGAGGCTGAGCGCCGGGCCGAGGCCGAGCGTCTTGCCGAAGCTGAACGCCTCGCCGAGATCGAGCGTGCCGCCGAGATCGAGCGTGCCGCTGAGGCCGAACGTGTGGCCGAGGCCGAAAGCCAGGCCGAAGCAGCCCGGATCGCCGCAGCCGAGGAAGCCCGCCTTGAGGCTGAGCGGGTGGCCGAAGCCGAGCGCCAGGCCGAGCTCGAACGGGCTGCGCAGGCCCAGCGCCAGGCCGAAGCCGAGCGTCTGGCCGAGATCGAGCGCGTTCTGGAAGCCAAGCGAGCCGCAAAGGCCGAACGTCTCGCCGAAGCCAAGCGAGTTGCCCAAGAGGCCCGCCGAGCCGAGATCGAGCGCATCGCCGAGGCTGAGCGAGCGGCCGCCGCCGAACGCCAGGCGGAGTTCGAGCAGGCCGAGGCCGAGCGCCAGGCCGAGGCCGAAAGGCAGGCCGAGGCAGCCCGGATCGCTGAGGCCGAGCGGGTGGCCGAAGAAGCCCGCCGAGCCGAAGCCGAACTTGAGCGAAAGGCGCAGGCGCAGCGCCAGGCCGAGATCGAGCGAGCCGCAGAAGCTGCCCGTATTGCCGAGGCCGAGCAGGAGGCCGAGGAAGCTCGCCGGGCCGAGACCGAACGCACCGCCGAGGCGGAGCGGATCGCTGCGGCCGAGCGTCAGGCGGAGTTCGAGCGGGCCGAGGCAGTTCGGATCGCTGAGGCTGAGAAGGCTGCGGAGGCTGAGCGGATCGCGGAAGCTGCGCGGTTGGCGGAAGCCGAGCGTCTGGCTGAGGCCGAGCGGGTAGCGGAGGCTGAGCGTCTGGCTGCAGCGGAGCAGGCTGCGGAAGCTGAGCGTCTGGCTGAGGCCGAGCGTCTGGCTGAGGCCGAGCGTCTGGCTGAGGTTGAGCGGTTGGCGGAAGCTGAGCGTGTTGCTGAGGCTGAGCGGATCGCGGAAGCCGAGCGTGTTGCGGAAGCTGAGCGGGTTGCGGAAGCCGAGCGTCTGGCTGAGGTCGAGCGGGTAGCCGAGGCTGAGCGTCAGGCTGAGGCCGAGCGGGCTGAGGCGGTTCGGATCGCTGAGGCTGAGAAGGCTGCGGAGGCCGAGCGGGCTGCGGAGGCTGAGCGTCTGGCGGAGGCTGAGCGGATCGCGGAAGCCGAGCGTGTTGCGGAAGCTGAGCGGGTTGCGGAAGCCGAGCGTCTGGCTGAGGTCGAGCGGGTAGCCGAGGCTGAGCGTCAGGCTGAGGCCGAGCGGGCTGAGGCGGTTCGGATCGCTGAGGCTGAGAAGGCTGCGGAGGCCGAGCGCGCTGCTGAGGCTGAGCGTCTGGCTGAGGCTGAGCGTCTGGCTGAGGCTGAGGCTGAGCGGATCGCGGAAGCAGAGCGTCAGGCTGAGATCGAGCGCCTGGAGGCTGAGCGCCGGGCTGAGGCCGAGCGTCTTGCCGAAGCTGAACGCCTCGCCGAGATCGAGCGCGCCGCCGAGGCCGCGCGCCTTGCCGAGGCTGAGCGGCTTGAGGCTGAGCGGCTTGAGGCTGAACGGCTTGAGGCGGAGCGTCTGGCCGAGGCCGAGAGGCAGGCGGAAGCGGCCCGGATCGCCGAGGCCGAGAAAGCCCGCCTCGAAGCCGAACGCCTTGGCGAGGCCGAGCGCGCCGCCACCACCGCCCCGAACGCCGAAACCCCTCAGGCCGCGGACGACGAAAAGTCTGACGAGGCCGAAGGATCAGAGGGTCCGTCCAAGCCTTTGGACTGGCGTGAGGCGGTCCGGCTGTCACGCGCTCGCCGGGATCAGCGGGTCAAGCGGAATCGGGCTCCCGCGGTTTCCCATGACTCTGAGCAGGCGGCCGCCGAGCAGCCGGCAGCCGTGGCCCCAGAACTCACGGCTACCCAGCCGCCGCCGACTCGTCCGGTAGCGCTCGAAAAGGTCAACGGCGCAGACGGCTTGGCCGAGAATCCGAAGAGCTCAGGTGTGAATCCCGAGCCGACCGACGTGCCGAAGTCGGAGCCAAAGCCAAAGCCGGAGCCGGAGAACGCCGAAAGCGCAACGCGGGCCGAAGCGTCTCTCATCGGAATCGGCTCGGTGCCACCGCTGCTGGACGCGGTTCCCGAGATCGCTCTTCCGAAGGACATCGGCACGCAACCAGTTGCCGAACCCAAGCCTGAACCGAAGACCGAGCCCAAGATCGAACCGATCATCGAGACGGTGCTCGAACCGCTGTGCGCAGTCCTGGAGATCCTGGCCGATCTCGAGGTTGCGCCGGTCGTCGTTTCCGGCGGGGTTCCGGCCGAGGACACCGGCGATCTCGGTGACGTAACCGCGGCCGCCGAATCCGAAACCGAGCAGAAAGCAACGGAAGAACAGGCCGCAACGGAAGAACCGGCCCAGGAGGGCCAGAGCTCGCCGGAGAAGGCCGAGACCCGGCTGAAGAAGATGGAACTGCCGCGAGCGTCCTGGATTCAGGTCTCGGGCGAGGCTACCCGGGAAGACCGCGAGTCCGTCCGTTCGCTGCTGGGCTGGCGTTACGAGGCGCATTCCCGCGCGGTCACCGGCGTTCTCGCGTTGCAGCCGGGCCTTCGGGCGGCCGCAGGCCGGGGCGATCTGATGGTCGGGCTGGTCGCGGTGCGGGCGCATCTGGCCGGGGTCGGGTCCGTGGTCGATGCGGTGCTGCGCGGCGAAGAGATCAACAGTGACGGCGGTTTCGCGGAGATCGATCCGGCCGGAGCGGCGTTGCTGGCGAAGTGTGCGCGCTCTGGACTGAGCCGGCTGCCCGCGGTGGTCGGGCCGGTGTTCCGCGCGGGCAGCCCGGACACGACTCAGATCAAGCAGTACCGCTCGGGGGTTCGTCTGGTCGAGCCGGCCTTCACCGAGGCCCGGCTGGTCCCGACCGCACCGTCCGAAAGCACTGTCGAGTACGCCATCTGGGCCAGCAGCGCCCGCCGTACCGAGCGGGTGAGCAGCCCGGGCGACGACGGCGCCGGCCGGGTGCTGTTCTCGCCGGGAACTCAGTTCGTGGTTCTGGACGTTGTGCAGCCGAGTAACGGAGACCAGCTTCGGGTTCTGTTGCGGGAACTGCCGGCCGGCGCGACCGAGCGGGTGGACGATCCGGCCGACCAGCGGGCCGCCGAGCGTCTGCACGAGACGATCAAGACCGTGCCCGCAGCCGCTGCGCAGCGTCATGTCCCGGAACAGTGGCGCTACCCCCTGGGGATGCGTTCCGACGGAACCCTTTACGCGACCAGCCCGCAACTCGAAGGAGCCCGTTGATGACCGTCACGGTTCTGTCCGTCTCGGCCACCGACTCCGACTGCGTCACCGGGATCGGCCGGGCCCTGGCCACGGCGGCGCCCGGCTCGACCGTGGCGGTGCGGCCCGGTACCTACCGGGAGTCGCTGACCTTCCGCCAGGACGTCACCGTGGTCGCCGAGGAGGGCCCGGGCTCGGTCATCGTCGAGATCCCTTCCGGGCAGGGCATCCTGGTGACGCACGGCAAGGTCGAGCTGACCGGGCTGACCATCCGCGGCGGTCACCGGGACCTGCCCACCGTGCAGCTCACCGGCGGCCAGGTCCGGCTCACCGAGTGCACGGTCGAGGCCGAGGGAGTGGCCGGGCTGCACGTGCGCGACGGCCGGATCCGGATGCACGGCGGCTCGATCCGCAACCCGGGCGGGGCCGCGGTGGTGTTCGAGGGCGGCGTCGGCGAGTTCACCGGCGTGAAGCTGGAAGACCTCAGCAACGGCGGCCTGCTGCTGGCCGGGGAGGCCGCGCCGACGTTCAGCAAGTGCACGATCAGCAAGGTCAAGGGCAACGCGGTGGTGGCCGGTGGGGCCAGCGCCGCGGTGCTGCAGGACTGCACGGTGTCGGACGTGGACGGCGTGGGCGTGGTGGTCCAGCAGGAAAGCCGGATCCGGCTGGAGCGCGCCACCGTGAAAGACGTGAAGGTCGGCCTGTACGTGGGTGGGCACGCCGAGCCGGTGATCGAGGCGAGCACCTTCAGCCAGGCCCAGGCGCACGGGGTGGTGCTGCGCGAATCGGCTGCGCCGCAGCTGAGCAACTGCACGATCGCCGAGTCCACCGGCCACGCGCTGCACACCTCCGACGCGGCCAAAGGCCATTTCCACGAATGCACTTTCGCGGTTGCCGGGGCCGCGGCCCTGGCCATCACCGGTGAGTCGGCGCCCACCTTCGCCGGTGGATCGGTGAGCCAGGCGCAGGGTGTGGGCGTTCTGCTGCTGAACCAGAGCACCCCCACGTTCGAGGGCACCAAGCTCGAGAAGGTGGATGTCGGTGTCTCGGTCGAGGACGAGTCCCAGCCGATGCTGCGGGGTCTGAGCGTCGAGGGCGGCAACTACGGCATCCACGTCTCCGGCGGAAGCGCGACGGTGGAGGACGCGACGCTGGAAGGTGCTGCCCGGGCGGGCATCCGGGTGGCCGGGGAGAGCACCCTGATGCTCGGCAACACCCAGATCCGCAACAACCGCACCGGTATCGACCTGACCACGGGTTCCCGCTCGACCATCACGGCCACCGACATCGCCGCCTCCGAGCGCACCGGCGTCCAGATCGGAGACGGCGCGGTGGCCGAGTTCACCGGCTGCCGGGTGCGCGACTCCGGGGGCTCCGGAATGATCTGGGCGGCCGGCAGCAAGGGCGTTCTGGCCGACTCCGAAATGGTTTCCAACGCCCGCGACGGGGTGGAGGTGCACACCAACCACCCGGTCGCGATCCGCGGCTGCACGGTGCGCGGCAACGGGGGAGAAGGCGTCAGTACCGCCAACCCGGGCATCATCCTGGACAGTTCGGACCTGGACGTGGGGCACAACGGGGTCAAGCCGTCTCCCACGAAGTCGCCGGTCTTCGGCGAGCCGACCAAGGACACGGCCGGTCCCGGCCAGGGCAAGACCGGCCCGGGCCGGGAGAAGCCCAGCCTGGACGCCTACGCCAAGGCCCCGGAGAAGGACAAGCCCAAGGAGACCAAGGAGGAGGCCGACCCGATCAAGGCGCTGCTGGCCGAGCTGAACGCCCTGGTCGGCCTGGACGCGGTCAAGCGTGAGGTGGGCACCCTGGTCGGCCTGCACCAGGTGGCCAAACGCCGCTCCTCGGCCGGTCTTCAGGCCCCGCCGATGTCGCGGCACCTGGTCTTCGCCGGCCCGCCCGGTACCGGTAAGACCACGGTTTCCCGGCTCTACGGCAAGATCCTGGCCGCGCTCGGTGTGCTCAAGACCGGGCAGATGGTCGAGGTGGCCCGGGCCGACCTGGTGGCCGAGCACATCGGTGGCACCGCGGTGAAGACCACCAAAAAGGTGGAGGAGGCGCTCGGCGGGGTGCTGTTCATCGACGAGGCCTACACCCTGGCCCCGCCGGACGGCAGCAGCCAGGACTTCGGCCGCGAGGCGATCGACACCCTGGTCAAGCTGATGGAGGACCACCGCGACGAGCTGGTGGTGATCGTCGCCGGGTACGCCCCCAACATGCGGGCCTTCATGGCCCAGAACCCGGGCCTGGACTCGCGGTTCACCAAGACCGTGGAGTTCGAGAGCTACAACAGCGACGAACTGGTGACGATCGTCGAGCGTTTGTGCCGTAAGAACCACTACGCGCTGGAGTACGAGACCCAGGAGGCGCTGCGCCGGGTCTTCGAGAAGATGCCCCGGACCGAGACTTTCGGTAACGCCCGGGCGGCCCGGCTGGTCTTCGAGGAGATGCTGGGCCGGCAGGCCTACCGGCTGGCGGCCAACCCGGACGTGGCCGAGATCGAGCTCGCCCGGCTGCTTCCCGAGGACCTGAAGGACACGCCGGACGCCTCGGCCGGGGGTGCGGGCTCCACCACGGTGGTGGTGGACAACCTGATGCGCAGGCTCGAGGGGATGATCGGCCTTTCCGAGGTCAAGCGCGAGGTGGCCGACGTGGTCGACCTGATCGCCTCGGCCAAGGCCCGGGTGGAGGCCGGGCTGCCGGCTCCGTCGATGTCGCGGCACCTGGTCTTCGCCGGCCCGCCCGGTACCGGTAAGACCACGGTGGCCCGGCTCTACGGGCAGTTGCTGAACGCGATGGGGGTGCTGGACACCGGCCAGATGGTCGAGGTGGCCCGGGCCGACCTGGTCGGGCAGTATGTCGGGCACACCGCGCAGAAGACGCTGGAGGTGTTCAACCGGGCCCGCGGCGGGGTGCTGTTCATCGACGAGGCGTACACCCTGGCCCCGCCCGGCGCGGGCAACGACTTCGGCCGCGAGGCGATCGACACCCTGGTCAAGCTGATGGAGGACCACCGCGACGAGATCGTGGTGATCGTGGCCGGTTACACCGGGGACATGAAGCAGTTCCTGGACGCGAACGTGGGTCTGGCCTCGCGGTTCAGCCACCAGATCAACTTCGCCTCCTACACCCCGGACGAGCTGGTGGCGATCTTCCAGGCGCTGGCCACCTCGGGCGGTTACGAGGCCACCAACGAGACCCTGCACGTGCTGCGCCGGCACTTCGCCGGGGTGGACCGCGGGGACACGTTCGGCAACGGCCGTTACGCCCGGCAGGTGCTCGACAAGGCGATCACCCGGCAGGCCAGCCGGCTGCGCACCATCCCGAGCCCGTCGGTGCAGGACATGCAGTTGCTGACCCAGGCCGACATCGTGGCCGCGCTGGACCGGCGCTGAGCAGACGATGACGAAACTGAAGACGTGGTTGCGCCGGGCCGGGGGCCCGGCCCTGGTTCCGGTGGTCGGCTTGTTGCTGTGCCTCGGCCTGATCCCGTTCGCGGCCGGGGCCCAGGCCACCGCGCCGTCCCCGGCCCCCGTCCCGGTGGCGGCGGCGCCCGAGCCTGCGCAGACGCTGGAGCCGACGGCGGCACCTAGCAAGTGCGTGGACGACGGCAGCAGCGGCAAGCGCGTGATGGCCGTGTATGTGCACGGGGACGAGCAGCAGAGCCGGTTCACCGCCTACGAGAAACGTTTCCGGCAGTGGCTGAAGCGGATCGACACCGCCTTCATCTACTCGGCCAAGATCAACGGCGGCGGCTGGCGCAAGGTGCGCTGGGTGCTGGACGAGAAGTGCCGGCAGGTGATCCACGACGTGTCGGTCCCGCAGGCGTCGATGGAGAGCCCGGACGACATCGCCGCGACCCTGCGGACGATGGGCTACGACCGCCCCGACCGCAAGTACATCGTCTGGTACGACCAGCCGGCCTGCGGGGTGGGCTTCGGTCTGGGCGGCAACGACGTGCCGGACTGGTACAACCTGTACGACTACGGCCCGCACTTCGCCGCGATCGGGACCGACTGCTGGGGCTGGGCCCCCACCCTGCACGAACTGCTGCACACCCTGGGCGGGGTGAACTCCAGCGCCCCGCACGGTACCGAGAACGGGCACTGCTGGGACGACGCGGACGTGCTCTGCTACGACGACGAGTCGCTGCCCGAGGGCGGTCTGCGCAAGATCTGCAAGGTGCCGGCCAAGGCCAAGGACACCTCGCTCGAGGTGAACCTGATCGACTGCAACGGCGACGACTACTTCAACACCGATCCGCCTCCGGGCAGTTACCTGGACACCCACTGGAACGTGGCCGACAGCCAGTTCCTGTACTCCGAGCCGCTGTCCAAGTCAGGCTGAGCGGCGCCGCGGCTCGGCCCGAGGGTAGGAAGCGATCAGCGCCGCCCCGAGCGCGGCCCCGTACTGGGTCCCGGGCGGGATGATGACGCTGCGCCCCAGGTCCTCGGCCACCATCGTGGCCACCAGGGGGACTCGGGCGGTGCCGCCGACCAGCAGCACCGTGCCCAGGTCGCCCGGCTGCAGCCCGGCCGCTTCGATCACCCGGCGCAGCGTAGGCAGCCCGGCCTCCAGGTTGGGCCGGATCCACTGCTCCAACTGGGCCCGGCTCAGCGGGACCGGCCTGCCCAGCTCGGTCTCGATCCGTACCTCGGTGCTCTCGGACAGCTCCTCCTTGGCCCGCCGGCAGGCTTCGCGGACCCGCCGCAGCACCGCCGCGTCCTCCGGGCGCCGGGCGTCCAGCATCGAGAGTGCGCCGTCGGTGTCGGTGTCCAGATGCCGGACGATCGCCTCGTCCAGATCCACCCCGCCGAACCACTCCAGCGACTCCGGCACCCCGATCACGCCGACCGTGGGTGGCCCGGTCGGCCGCCTGCGGAAGGTCCGGACCACCGTGGCGTCGAAGGTGCTGCCGCCGACGTCGTACACCGCGATCGGCGCCGGCCCGGCCGGGGGACGGGTGCTGAGGTAGTGCGCCGCGACTGCCTCGCCCTCGGTGAGGAGCGTCACCTCGCTGCGCGGGATACCGGCGTGCCGGGCCACCTCGGCCAGCTGCTCGCGCCGGTAGGGACCCCAGGCCGCCGGGAAGGTCACCACCACCCGCCCGGGCGGGCCGCCCTGCTGGGCGGTGACCCGCTCCAGGACCGTGGAAACCAGCGTGGCCAGGAGCTCTCCGGCCGTGCAGGAGCGCGGGCCGACAGCGATCGGGGTGGAGTCGCCCAGCCGCCGGCGGAAGACGTGGGCCGGTACCTGCGCCCGCCCGGCCGCCTCGGCCGCGGGATCGCCCACGGTCAGCGAGCCGTCCGGATGCATCCCGACCAGTGACGCGAGCAGCGGGGCATTCGTTCCGAGCCGTACCATCTGCAGGGTTCCGGCCCGGCCGACGGCAGCGGCGGTGAACGCCGTACCGACGTCGATGCCCAAGCCGTACCTCAAATATTGCCCCTCTGCCTCAGAACCCGCCAACAGCGCGATTTAGAGTAATCCCGCGATAGCAGGATTTGTCTCGTCCGGCCCCGACGACCCGAAAGTTCATCGGAACGAACCATGGCACCCACATGAGAGACCCCGCCGGCCACCCGGCTGCGCTACGCGTGGCCGTGGCCGAGGACGGCGCGCTGTTCCGTGAGGGCCTGGTGCTGCTGCTGGAAGCCACCGGCCACACCGTGGTCGGCGCGGTGGACGGAGGTGACAAGCTGATGGCCCTGCTGGAACACACCCCGGTGGACGTGGCGGTGCTGGACATCCGGATGCCCCCGGAGCCGGACGGCGGCCTGACCACCGCCCGCCGGCTGCGCCAGCGCCACCCGCACACCGGCCTGCTGCTGCTGTCGCACTACGCCGAGGCGCACTACCTGATGGAGATCCTGAAGATCGGCACCGAGGCGATCGGCTACCGGCTGAAGGACCGGATCTCCAGCGCGGTCGCCCTGCGCGACACCGTCACCCGGGTCAGCACCGGGGAGATCGTGATCGAGCCGGTGGTGGCCGGGCAGCTGGTCGGTCAGCCGGCCGGGCGGCCGGACGAGCTGGGCTCGCTGACCGAGCGGGAGACCGAGGTGCTGCGGCTGATGGCCGAGGGCCGATCCAACGCCGGGATCGCCCGTGAGCTGTTCCTTTCCGCCAAGGCGGTGGAGAAGAACGTGGCCGCGATCTTCGCCAAGCTGAACCTGCCCACCGACGCCACCTCGCACCACCGGCGGGTGCTGGCGGTCCTCACCTACCTGCGTTCCCGGCGCGAGCAGTGAGCCCGCGATGACGCTGGTGATGAGCGGGACCGGGGGCCGTGACGCCCTGCTGGCCGAGGTCGCGGCGATCCGCCCGGGCCCGGGCGGCGTGCACCTCACCGCACTGTGCCGGCGCCTGCGCACGGTGCTGCGGGCCGACCGGGTCTGGCTGCGGCTGACCGACGGCAGCGAGTACGTCTGGCCCGATGCCCCGAACCCGGTCCGCGGCCGCCGGTTGCGGTGGCTGCGGCTGATCGCCGGTTCCGAGGTGGTCGGGGCGATCGGGCTGGAACAGGGCCTGCTGCCGCTCAGCCGGCGCCGCGAGCGGCTGCTCAGCGATGCGGTGGACCTGCTCGGCCCGGTACTGCACGGCGTGCAGACCCAGAACGAGCTGGACCGTTCGCTGGAGTCGGCGCGCGGGCACGCCGAGCGGGTGGCCTCGCTGCGCCGCCGGGCCTTCGGCGAGCGCGACGCCGAGCGCCAGGAGATCGAGCGGGACATCCACGACGGCGCCCAGCACCACCTGGTCTCGCTCGGGATCACCCTCGGCCTGCTCGAGGTGCACGCCCAGAACCCCGACCCGGCCCCGCTGACCAACTCGCTCGGGCGGCTGCGGGAGGGCCTGGACCTGACCGAGCGATCGCTGCTGGCGATCACCACCGGCGGCAGTGAACTGCTGGCCGAGGAGGGGGTGCTGCCCGCTCTGCTGGCCGAGTTCCGGGATGCCGGGACGCTGGTCACCCTGCGGGTGGAGGACTGGGACAGCAGCCAGCGCTACGAGACGGTGGTCGAGCTGGCGATCTACTTCATCTGCCTGGAGGCGGTGAACAACGCCCGCAAGCACGCCCCCGGCGCCGAGGTGGTGCTCTGGCTGTCCGACCACGCCGGCGGCCTGCGGTTCTCGGTCACCGACGCCGGCCCGGGCATGAGCAGCAGCATCGGCCGGGGGATGTCCGGGCTGATCAACATGCGCCGCCGGATGGTCGCCGCGGGCGGCCGGATCCAGGTTCGCACCGGCCCCGGAGCGGGCACCGCGGTGCACGGTTTCATTCCCTTCTGAGCCGGCTCACAGCTGCGCCTGTACCTCGTTCTCCAGGGCATCCAGTTCTCCCGCCCCGGAACGCAATTCGTCGAGGTCGCGCTCCAGCGCCCCCCGGCGCGGGGCCGGCGGCGGGTTCAGCCGGACCAGGTCGAGCATGGTGGCCAGCGCGGTCCGGGAGCGCAGCAGGTCGGCCCGGGCCACCACCTCGGTGGTCAGCACCTCCGGCAGCTCGGACCAGGGCCGGTCCGGGCCCAGCCGCCCGACGCCGGGCAGCACCAGCTCGAACCGCTGCGCCGGATCGGCCGCCCCGGGCCGCACCAGCACGTCGGGCACCGCATCGGCGATCCCCAGCGACAGGTCACCGTGCGCCACCGTGCTGCGATCGGGCCGGCCCCCGGGCGAGCCCGGCACGAACGGCACCAGCACCAGATTCGGCCGGGTCCGCACCGTCTCGGTGACCCGGTCCAGCCGCCGCCCGCTCTCCGGCGCGGTGAGCACCGCCACGTGCACCGGCTCGTCCAGCCGGCTCAGCAGGCGCCGGGCCCGGGCCGAGCCGGGGGCCTCGGCGTACCGGGCCACCAGGCCGAGCGCCTGCGCCCGGACCCGGGCGTGCAGCCCCGGGACCGCCACCAGCCCGGCTCGCGACACCGGCTCCAGCCGGTCCGGCACCCAGGCCACCACCCGGATCCGGTCCGCCTCGGCGTGCACGTCCACCCAGCCGCCGATCGTGCCCAGACGGTCGCTCTCGACGGTGAGCGCGGCCCGGATCTGCGCCTTACTCAGCGACGTACGCGCCTGCAACGTCACCTGTAAGCCGGCCGCGAGCGTCTCCAATCGACGGTGTTCCAGCACGATCTCCAGATCGGCGCGATCCGGCGCGAGCGCCTGCATGGCCACCGTGCTCAGGTAGTACAGCGAGGCCGCCACCTCGGGGTCGACCCGGCCCGGCACCGAACCGGTGATCCGGAACTGCCCCGGATGCCCCGCCGCCACCTCGGCCAGCGCGGCCCGCAGACCGCGTTGCGAGAGCACCTGGGGGTAGATCCCGCGCACCAGCGCCCGGAAGTCGGTGACCAGCTCGTCGAGCTGACTGCGCAACCGGTCCAGCTCGGCGATCCGCCGGCTCTGGCCGGTGCTCTCGACCAGCCGGTCGATGCCGGTCTGCAGCGGGCTCAGCCGGGTCCGGCTGAAGGTGACCACCTCGGCCGCCACCCGCCGGCGTTCCAGTTCCCGCACCCCGGCCAGCTGCCGGGTGGAGTCGAGCACCTCGCCGGCCAGCTGCATGGTGTAGCTCTGCTGGCGTTCCAGCTCGTCCTGGACCTGGTCCCGGCGCAGCAGAACCATCAGGCAGTTGGCGGTGTCGTTCAGCTCACGCCGGCGACCGCGACTCAGCCGGCGCCGGGTGCTCACCGTGAGTACGCCGTGCACCTGTTCCTCGTGGCGCAGCACGGCCCAGGCCCGGATGTCGGCGCGCTGGCGCAGGTCGGCGAGCTCGAGCCGTTCGTTCGCGTCGAATTCACCGGGCGGCCAGGCCAGCTGGGCCCGCAGCGGCCCGGAGGCACCGGATCCGGCGTAGAACCGCACGGCCTCGGCCCGGGTGATCTCGGCCAGCCGGTGCAGCAGCTGCAGCCGGGCGTCGTCGGAGGGCAGCCGGGGGTTGAGAGCGGCCAGCGCGGCATAGGCCGAACGCGCGGAGAGCACCGGGACCGAGGCCGGTGACTGGGAGGGCTGTCGGTTCGGGGCAGGTTCGGCGATCCGGCCAGACAACGTTGCCCGCTCGGTCAACAGACCCCCGTTCCCAGCCTCGGCCAACTGCTCGATCGTGCTTCAGTGCAGGTGAGACCGCTGACCGGAGCGTCAAAAACCTTAGCCTGAAGAGGCAGGCCCGCGATACCGGTGAACGTCACACCCCTACTGTCCGTGCAATAGATGTGAAGGAGAACGTTGCCGGGGCGATTCCTGAGCTTTTCGATCCGGCAGCGCTCGCGGGAACCACAAGGGCGGCAGAACTGGGGACGTCGGTGCGCCTGAGCAGCTCGGTGGACGTGGGTGGACCGGAGGGTTCGGGCGAGGTGGTCCCCGATCCGGACCCGGCGCCGGTGTCCCGGCGGGCCGCCCGGTTGCTGGCCCAGCTCAAGGCCGACCTGATCACTCCGCAGTCCCCGGCTCAGCAGGGCCCGCAGGTCCAGCAGGCCTCGCAGGCCGAGCCCGACCCGGAACTGCTCGCCTGGCTGCGTACGACCGGTCTGTGCCAGGACGGCACCGAGGCCGAGCTGACGGCTGCCCTCGGCCCCGATCTGTTCGGCGCCCGGATCCCTGAGCCCACCCGCTTCGCCGACGTCGACCAGGCCCGGCTCAAGGCTGAGGAGGTGCTGCCGTTCCTGCGCCGGATCAGCCTGAGCCGAACCACCGGCGCAGGCGCTGCGGTCACCGAGCTCACCGGCGATCTGCCCCCGGAATGGCCCGGAACCGCTGAGCTGAGCGCGATCCCGCACATCGTGCACGCGATCTGGCTGGGCGGCCCGGCCCCGGCGAACGGCTCGCTGCGGGCCAATCTGGCCGCGGCCGCCACCCGCTACGCAAGCCGGCTGACCTTCGTGGTCTGGACCGACGTCCCCCGTTCGCAGATCCGGACCGCGCACGCCGACTGGCTGGAGTGGGCCGAGACCAACGGCGTGCTGCTGGTGAACGTGGACGAGGTGTTCCACGCCGGCGCGCCGATGCTGCTGCACCCGCAGTACCGGGCCGAGCTGGCGAAACGTTTGCCCTGCGGACTGGCCGGGGCTTCGGACCTGCTGCGACTGGAGGTGCTGGCCCGGTTCGGCGGGATCTACCTGGACGGCGACCTGGTGCACGAGCCGGCCGCGCCGGAGGGCCGGAACCTGCCGCCGGGCGCCACGGTTCCGCAGGACCTTTTGGCCGTGCTGCAGGCGGTCGCGGCCGGTCCGCTGGGCCTGAGCGTGCACGTGCCGGGCCTGCGGGTGAACAACGACGCGATCGTGGCCCCGGCCCGGCATCCGGTGCTCAGGTTGTGGCAGGAACTGACCCGGCAGGCCTGTTCCCGCCCGGACGTGGTGCACTTCGACGGCCTGAGCACGATGACCGGCCTTGGCCCAGGTATGCCGAAAAGCGAAGCCTGGCGGCGTTATCCGGAGCCACGCCGGGCAGGCTGGGCGATTGCTCAGGCACTGTGGCGCAGCGGCATCGCCATGGACGACGTGCGGTTGGTCCGGTTCTACGGCGCGATCCGGTCGGTCGAGGAACATTCGTGGATCAGCACCGACGCGGCCCCTGCCCCCGCGCCGGCGGTGGCCCGCGATCTGGTGACCGCGACGCTGCGCCGGATGATCGCCCGGGGCGGTGATCTGCAGTTGACCGCGATCGCTCCGGTGGTGCAGGCCCAGCCGGATCCGGAGGCGCTGTGGATCGCGCTGCTCAGCCTGGTCGCCGAAATCGCCGGTTCGCAGGGAGTACCGGAGATCAGCTCGGTGACGGCGGTGCGGGCCGACGAGGACGGCCGGATCGTCCGGGTGCAGTTGCCCGCGGCAGCCGAGGCCCTGATCCCGCGCGAACGGTCCACGGACACCTGGCTGGGCCGCGCCGTCTCGGTGAATGATCAGCCGGTCTGGTTGCTCGGTGAGCTGGTCTGCCCGGTCGGCGTCGCCGCTGCGGCGCAGGCGGTTCAGATCGACTCGGAGCGCTCCGCCGAGCCGATCGTCGATGCCCTGCTGAGACAGGTCCGGCGTACCCGCCGTACTCCCGGGCCGCAGCCAGATCTCGGCATCGCTGAGATCGAAGGCCGTTCTGGGAAAGCGACTCTCGCCTGGCTGCGGAGCAAGCTGAACCTGCCGGTGGGCGAACCGGAACATGAGGAACGGGTCCTGGCCCACCTTGGTCCCGACCTGTTCGGCTTTCGTCGCCTGAGCCCCCAGCCCGCCTTTCTGGCCGAAGTGGACGTGGCCCGGATCCCGGCCAACCGGGTGGCCGGCTTCCTCTCTGCGATCAGCCTGACCCGGGTGAACGGTCGTTTCACCGCCCCCGAGCCGGGCGATCTGGCCTTGGACAAGCTGCCGCGAGGCCGGGTCAGCCGGGTGCGGCCCGGCGCCGACTGGGGAGTGCCCGGCGCGCCCCGCCTGCCCGGCGCAGCGGCCGTGCCGCACCTGGTGCACGGCATCTGGCTGGGCGGCCCGGCACCCGAGAACGGCGATCTGCGGTCAAATTTCGGGGCCGCGGCCGAGCACTACGCGGGCAAGGTCCGGTTCGCGGTGTGGACGGATCTGACCAGGGCCGAGGTCGCCCGGGCGATGACCACGACCCAACCGGCCGGTCGCGCGGCCGTCATCGTCTCGATGCTCGACTGGGCCCGGCAGCGCGACATCGCCGTGGTCTCGGTGAACGAGGTGTTCCACGCGGCCGCGCCGATGCGGCTGTGGGCCCAGTACGTCACCGACCTGGTGAAGCTGCTGCCGCGCGGCTACTCGGGGGCCAGCGACCGGCTGCGGCTGGAGATCATGACTCGTTTCGGCGGCGCCTACGTGGACGGCGACGACCTGTTCCTGCTGCCCGGCGACCGGCGTGAGCCGCACGAGCTCGAGGCCGTGCAGGACCTGCCCGGGGTGTTCCGGGCGGTAGCCCGCTCGGTGCCGGCCTTCACCCCGCACATGACCCCTCCGGCCCGGGTCAACTGCGACGTGATCGTGGCCCCGGCCCGGCACCCGGCCCTGCTGCTGTGGCGGGAGCTGGACCGCAGGGCCTGCTCGCTCAGCCAGTCGGGCCTGTTCGGCGCGGGCGACCTGGGCCTGCGCCGGGCCAACGCCTCCGACTACCGGCTCTGGCACCGCTACACCGTGGCCAAGCGCGCCGGTCACGTGCACTGCGAGATGATGGCCCGGCTCGGCTTCAGCCACTCCGAGCCCAGTTTCGTGCGGGTGATGGGCGCGATCCGGGAGCAGAGCGCGCGTACCTGGGCCGCCCCCAAGCCGGGGGTGCTCGCGCCGGAGGCCGAGACCGCCGTGCGCACCGCCAAGATCATCAGCTCGCTGCTGCGCCGGCTGATCGCCCGGCCCGGCAACCTGCAGCTGAGCGCGGTCGCCCCGGTGGTCCAGCAGATGCCCGACCCGGACGCGGTCTGGATCGCTGTGCTGCGGTTCTTCGCGGTGCTGGGCGAGCGGGGTTTCGGGCCGAAGGTCACCTCGGTCACCCGATTCCGCTGGCGTGACGACGGTGTGCCGGACTATCTGGGCCTGCCCGCCGAGGCCGAGGCGATGCTGCAGCCGGACCCTCAGGGGCAGGAGTGGTTCGCCCGGGAGAAGACCATCACCGGCGTGGCCTGGGTCCTCGACGAGGCGGTGGTGCCGGTGCGCCTGCTCACCCCGGCCCAGGTCCGCGAGCAGTCCGAGACGTTGCGGGTCGCGGCCAACGACGCCCTGGTCACGGTGGCCGGCTGGTTGCCGGAAGGGTTCATCGGGGTGGACCTGACCGGGCAGCTCGGGACCGCCTGGGCCCGCAACCGCCGGGTCACTCCCGAGGCACTGGCCCTGCGGCTGTCCGGGTCCGGACGGCAGGGCGGCCCGGTGCTGCTGCGGATGAGCGGCGGCCCAGAACACGGCCGCACCTGGTTCGCGGCCCGGCTGGGCGAACTGCTCGAGCGGCCGGTGCTGCTGGCCGACGGGGGCCCGGCGGTCATGGTCCAGGACCAGGCCGTGAGCTCGGCCGAGCACCTGCGGGCGCTGGCCGATGTGGCCGCCCGCGCCCGGCGCCGAGAAGCCGCAAGGCTGCTGGCCGAGCTGGACGCCGAAGATCTCGCCGACCGAAAGCCCGCCGCGTCGAAGCCCGCCGGGGAGACGCTGCGCTGGCTGCGCCGGCACACGTCCGACCAGCTTTACACCGAGGCCCAGGAAACCAGTCTGGCCGAGCACATGGGCCCGGACCCGTACCGGCGCCGGGCCCTGCCGCCGCGTCCGGCCTGGATGACGGTCGACCCGTCCACCATGCCGGTCGAGGCGCTGGCCCCGTTCCTGCGCTGGCTGGACCTGGCTCACCCGGCCAAGCCCTGCGCGCCCGATCCGGGCGAACTCGGGGTCCGGCTGATGCTGGGCGAGAGCGGAGCGGTCAGCACCGTGGCCCGGGACGCGAAGGCCCGGGCCTGGGGGCAGCCGAAGGGCACGCCCAAGCTGCCGGCCGCGGGCACGGTGCCGCACCTGGTGCACGGCATCTGGCTGGGCGGTGCGCTGCCGGCCGAGACCGGCAGCTTCCGGGCCAACTTCGGCGCGGCGGCCAAGAACTACGCCGGGAAAGCCGATTTCGTGCTCTGGACCGATCTGAGCCGGTCCGAGGTACTGGCCGCACAGACCGGTGACGCAGCCCGGGCCGGGCAGATCCGGCCGATGCTGGAGTGGGCCCGCGAGCACGGTGTGCTGGTCGTACCGATCGACGAGGTGTTCCACGACCAGGCCGAACTGGTTCTGGGCGAACAGATCCAGGCCGAGCGGGCCAAGCGCA
Organism: Kineosporia babensis; assembly: GCF_021129305.1. Taxonomy (GTDB): domain Bacteria; phylum Actinomycetota; class Actinomycetes; order Actinomycetales; family Kineosporiaceae; genus Kineosporia; species Kineosporia babensis. The sequence goes on from NZ_JAJOMB010000002.1 coordinate 544,225, forward strand.
CGCCCCGGGGCTACGCGGCCGCCAGCGACCACCTGAGGATCGAGATCGTCCGGCGGTTCGGTGGACTGTACGCGGACGGTGACAACCTGGTCGGCGACGACGCCCTGCCGCAGGTCTTCGAGGACGTCCTGGCCTCGGTCCCGGGCTTCACGCTGGCGGTGCTGGACGCCCGGCAGGGCGTGAACAACGACGTGATCGTCGCCCCGGCCGGGCACCCGGCGCTGCGGCTGTGGCTGGAGATCGCCCGGCTCAGCTACCACCGCGACCAGCCCGCTCTGTACGGCGGAACAGCCTGGATGACCGGGCGTTTCGTGGGCACGCCGGACGCCCTGATGCGGTACTCGCTGGTGCGCCGCTCCGGCCGGATGCACCACTACCTGCTGCAGCGGCTGGGTCTGGCCCCGCGCAGCGAGCTGCTGGTCCGGGTGACCGCGAAGATCCACCACGCCAGCGAACTCAGCTGGGCGGCCGACCCGGTCCGGACCCCGCAACCGTCCGATCCCGCCGCCCTGATCGACGTGATCACCGTGCTGTCAAGGCAACTGGTGAACCGGTCGGGCAATCTGTACCTGTGCGAGGTGGCCCCGGTCATCGCCACCCAGCCCGACCCGGACGCCGCCTGGATCGCCGTCCTGACCAAGCTCGCCCAGTTGCGCGCCGCCAACCGGATCCCGCTGGTCACCTCGATCACCGACAACCGCTGGAACGACGCGGGCGAGATCGAGATCGTGGACCTGCCGCCCGAGGCCGAGGCGCTGCTGGTGCGTTACCCCCGGCCGCAGGGCTGGCTCGGGGCCGGGCTGAACGCCCCCGGCCAGCCGGTCTGGCTGGCGGACGAGTCGGTCGAGCCGGTCCGGTTGCGCCCGCACTCGGGGAAGATCGAGCGCTACCGGCCGATCCCGGTCAGCCGCCGGGGCAGGGTGATCGGCCTGCGTTACGACGACGGCCTCGGCCGGGAACTCACCGAGGCCGTGCCGCCGGAGGCGACGCTGGTCTGGGCCCGGCGCTGGTGTGCTCAGCCCTGGAGCGGGGCCGGCCGGATCCGGGTGCACGAGCTGGCCGCCGACCTGATCGAGGCCGGTCTGCACGAGCGGCCGGTGATGATCGTGACCCGGCCGGGGGAGCGCACCTCCGGTGGAGCCGCCGAGGCCGGTCTGGCCGGATTCGCCGCCCAGCTCAGCGCCCTGCTGGGGCAACTGGTCACGGTGGTGGACGGCGCTGTCTCGCCCACCTCAGCCCGGCAGCGTGAACCAGAACGTCGCGCCCTGGCCCGGACTCGACTCCGCCCAGATCCGCCCGCCGTGTCGCTCCACGATCCGGTGCACGGTGGCCAGGCCGATGCCGGTACCGGGGAACTCGCTCTGCTTGTGCAGCCGCTGGAACGGTGAGAACAGCCGCTGGGCCTGGCTCATGTCGAACCCGCTGCCGTTGTCCCGGACGAAGAACGCGCCGTCCGGCCCGCGTCCTACTTCGACCCGGGCGGCCTCGGCCTGACCGCTGAACTTCCAGGCGTTGCCGAGCAGATTCTCCATCACGTTGCGCAGCAGCCGGGAGTCGGCCGAGACCAGCAGGTCGGCGGCGATCACCGTCTCGACCGTGCGCTCCTGGGCGCCCACCGCCAGGTCGGCCAGGATTTCGGCGGCCATCGCGCCCAGGTCCACCGAGCGGCGGGACAGGTCGGCCCGGCCCACCCGGGACAGCTCGATCAGGTCGTCGATCATCTCGTTCATCCGCTTGACCGAGGCCTTGATCCGGGCGGCGTAGTGCTGCCCGGAGGAGTCCAGGTGCTCCTCGACCGTCTCGATCAGCATCGCGGTGAACCCGTCGATCGCCCGCAGCGGACTGCGCAGGTCGTGCGAGACCGAGTAGCTGAACGCCTCCAGCTCCTGGTTCTTGCGCTCCAGCTCCTCCACCATGGCGGCCTTGGTCAGCGCGATCTCGGCGTCGGCGCGGGCCTGGGCGGCCTCGATCTCCTTGCGCAGCAGGCTCTCCCGGATCATCCGGTGCTCGTCGGCGACCTGCTTGCGCTGCAGCTGGGCGCGGATCCGGGCGAGCAGCACCCGCGGATCGGTCGAGGCCTGCACGTAGTCGTCGGCCCCGGCCCCCAGCGCGTCGATCATGCTCTGGCGCCGGTCGTCGTCGCCGATCACGATCAGCGGCACGTCGCGCACCCCGGGCGCCGACTTCACCTTCTGGCAGACCTCCAGCCCGCCGGTACCCTCGATCAGGATGCAGTCGCACCGCTGAAAGGCCAGCAGCTCCAGGGCTTCCTCACCGGAGCGGGCCGGCACCACGTCGAAACCCTCGGCCCGCAGGTGCTCGGCGTGCTCGGACAGCACCGAGCCCCCGATCGCCACCACCTTCTTGAGCCGCTGCAGACTGGCGGTGTCCACCACCGGCCCGGGCGCCGAGGCCCCGCGCAGCGCCGCCGACAGCTTGGCCAGCACCACGTCCGCGTCCGTCCCGGCCTGCACGAAGGCATCGGCCCCGGCATCCAGCGCGGTCAGCTCGGCCCCGGCGTCGTCGGAGGCGGCCAGCAGCAGACAGGGAATCCCGCGCAGAGCCGAGTCCAGCCGGATCCGGCGGATCACGGTGGCCCCGTCGAGGTCCGGCAGGGCCGCGTCCACCAGCACCGCATCGGGGCGCCGGGCCGCCGCCGAGCGCAGCCCGGCGGTACCGGAGTCGGCCTGCACCACCTCGTAGCCGTTGTCCTGCAGCAGGGCCGCGAACCGGGCCAGCACCTCGGTGTCGTCGTCGATCACCAGCACCCGCAGCGGATGCTCGGTGTCGGGCTGGTCACGGGCGATCAGTTCCTGGGCCCGGGCCACCAGGTAGCCCGAGTCGTAGGGCTTGCCCAGGTACTCGTCGGCCCCGGTGCTGAGCCCGCGGATCCGGTCCTTCACCTCGGCCTCGGAACTGAGCATCAGCACCGGCAGCGCCTCGGTGGCCGGGTCGGTGCGCAGTTCCCGCAGCACGTCCACCCCGTTGCCGTCGGGCAGGTTCACGTCCAGCACCACGCAGTCCACCGTCTCGGCGGCCAGCTGCTCCCAGGCCGCGGCGACCGTGGCACACAGCACGGTGCGCCACCCGGCCTCCTCGAAGGCCCGGTTCAGGTCCATCCGGACGGTCAGGCTGTCGTCCAGAATCAGTACGGTGCCGATGCTTTCCGGCTGATGGTTGCTCATCGCTGCCTCACCCGCCCGGTCAGGTCCGAGGGCACGATCAGCCGGCCGAGCACCGGCCCGATCTTCTCGATCGGCAGGACGTGCTGGGCGGCCCCCAGCCGGACCGCCTCACCCGGCATGCCGAACACCGCCGAGGTGGCCTCGTCCTGCGCGATGGTCAGTCCTCCGCTCTTGTCGATCTCCAGCAGCCCGAGGGCTCCGTCCTTGCCCATCCCGGTCAGCAGGCAGGCCGCCACCCGGGGCCCGTGCGAGGCGGCCAGCGACTCGAACAGGATGTCCACACTGGGCCGGCAGGAATGTCTTTCCGGTTCGTCGGTGAGCATCAGCGTGTTCCCCCGAAGTCGCAGATGCCGGCCCGGGGGAGCCATCACCACCTCACCCGGGCGGACCAGGCTGAGCGGTTCACCGCTGGTCGCCAGCCGCACCCGGCGGTCGGTGGCCTCGCCCAGCCAGGAGGCGAACGCGTTGCCGAACGACTCGTGCACGTGCAGCACCAGCAGGATCGGCAGGGCGAAAGTCACCGGCAGAGAACGAAGGACGCTGGCCACGGCGGTCGGCCCGCCGGTGGAGGCCCCGATCGCCACCACCGAATAGGGATGCTGGGGATCGGGTTTCGGAGTACTGGCCTGGGGAACCCGGGCAGCGGGGACCGGAGCGTGATGACCGATCCGGCGGATCACCCGGATCTTGGCCACCAGCCGGCAGGTGCGCAGGAAGTCGCGGTCCCAGGCGTCGTTGCCGCCGGTGGCGTTCTGCCCCAGCGGTTTGTCCAGCACGTCCACCGCCCCGGCGTCCAGGGCGGCGATGGTGTCGATGAACCCGGCCCGGTTGTCGGCGCTGGAGATCACCAGGATCGGCGTGGGGCAGTGCTGCATCAGGTGCTCGGTGGCGGCCAGGCCGGACAGGCCCGGCAGCATCATGTCCATCGTGACCAGATCGGGCCGCAGCCGCTGGCACTCCTGGATCGCGGTGTCCCCGTCCCCGGCCTCGCCGACCACCTCGAACGCCGGATCGCTGCGCAGCGTGGCCACGATCCGGGCCCTGACGGTGCGCGAGTCCTCGACCACGAGCACCCGGATCCGCCTGCCGTCCCCGCCCATCAGGCTCCTTCCCGAACCAGCGTGGCCACCGCGTCGAGCAGGGTGCTCTGATGGAACTCGCCCTTGTCGATGTGCGCCCGGGCACCGGCCGCCCGGCCCCGCTCCCGGTCGTCCGGCCCGGCCTTGGTGGTGACCAGAATGCAGGGCATGTGCTGCAGTTCGGGCCGGCTGCGGGTCTGCCGGATGAAGGCGAACCCGTCCATCCCCGGCATCTCCACGTCCACGACGGCTACCGCGTAACGGGTTCGGGTGGCCATCGCCAGCCCTTCCTCGGCCGAGCCGGCCTCGTCCACCCGGTAGCCCGCGGCCTGCAGAATGCTGCGCTCCAGCATCCGGGTGGTCAGCGAGTCGTCGACGATCAGGATCGGGATCGGTCCGTCCCCGGAAACGACAGACGTTGTAGCCGGCGGCAGGGGGACCGGCGCGGTGGTGCGGGGGAGCCTTCGGGTGGTGGCCGCCACCGCCACCTCGGCCGGGTCCAGCACCGGCCGGGGTCGGCCGTCGATGTCGATCCAGATCCCGCACACCAGAGGGGGAACCGGCGCCAGCGGTGGCAGCGCCCGGACGGCCACCTCGGCCGTCCCGATCAGCCGCCGCACCCCGACCGCGACCAGACCCTTGCCGCCCTCCAGGAGCAGCACCGTCCGTCCGGATTCCTCGTCCGCAGCCGGTTCACCGGGCAGATCGAGGACGTCCGCCAGCGGCTGATAGGGAATCCGGCGGCCGTCGAAGCGCACCGCCATGGCTCCGGAGAAGTCCTCCGGGGAGATCCGGCGGGCCTGTCGCACCGAGCGCAGCGGCACGGCCGTCACGTCGGCGCCGTCGGTGGCCCGCACCAGCACCACCTCCTGAGCCGTCATCGAGGCCGGGGTGGTCAGATCGATCGTGGTGCCCGCGCCCGGGCTGGTGGCGATGTCGATCCGGCCGCCGATGCGCCGCACCACGTCCTGCACCACGTCCAGACCGATTCCGTGCCCGGAGATCTCGCTCACCGTGGCGGCCGTGCTGATCCCGCTGCCCATCAGCAGCTGCAGGGTCTGGGCGTCGTCGAGGTCCTCGCTCGGCGCCCGGCCGGACTGCACCAGCTTGCGCCGCACCGCGTCCAGGTCGATCCCGCTGCCGTCGTCTGTGCAGCGGAAGCGAACCCCGCCCGCACCGTGACTGATCTCCACCCGGACCAGCCCGCTCTCGTCCTTGCCGCGGGCCCGGCGTTCCTGCGGGGGCTCGATGCCGTGGGCCACCGCGTTACGCACGATCTGCCGCAGTGCGGTCTGGGCCGATGCGAGGATGGTTGCATCCAGGGCAATCTGAGCGCCGCGAACCTCCAGCCGGGCCCGCTTGCCCTGCGCGGCGTTCACGTCCCGCACCCCGCGTTCCAGGTCGGGCACGATCGTCTCGACCGGGATCAGCCGCAGCCGCTCGGCCGTGGTGTACACCTCGCGCAACTCCCGTTCGATCCGGTCCGCGCTGCCCTCCAGCGTCCGGGCCAGCGCAGCCAGTTCCTCGATCTGCAGCTCGTTCAGGCGGCCGGCCTCCTCCATCGCGGCCCGCAGCCGGCGGGCCCGCGAGGCGCCTTCGCGCACCGAGCTGAGCTGGGTACGGGTCTGGGTCACTCCGTCGATCAGGCTGTCGATCTCCAGCAGGGAGGCCCGGGCGGTCTGGACGGTGTTCGAGGCATCCTCGCTCCGGCTGGTCTCGACCGCCGCGGCGGCCGCCGGTTCGTCGGCGGAAAGAACCGGTGCTACACCACTTTCAGTCGAGTTGCGGGGCTGCGGGATGGTGGCGGTCGGCTCGGTCTCCGGCGCCCCCATCGTGTCCAGATCGGCACTCAGCCGGTCCACCAGCAGCTGCATCCGGTCCAGCTCGTCCGCCGGGATCGGCTGCTCGGCGGCACGGTAGGGCCCGAGCATCTCCTCCAGTTCGTGCACCTGGTCGGCCATCTCGGTCTGCGCCACCACCCGCGCCGCCCCCTTCAGGGTGTGCGCGTGCCGCAGCGCGATCCCGGCCGGGCCGGTCGCCGGCCCACCCCGGGCCAGCTCGGAGAGCGCCCCGCTGAGCTCGTCGATCAGCTCCCGGGCCTCGATCCGGAAATACTGGAGGAGATCGTCCATGGGTCACTCGCCCGGATTCGGGCCCGAAGAACCGGACGAACCCGATGAACCTGACGAGCCGGAGGCCGGGGAGCCGGCGTGGGCGAAACGCTCCGGGTGTGGCGCCGCGTCGAAGTCGTCCCGTTCGATCAGCCTGCGCAGCCGGGCCGACAGCTCGGCCAGCTGCGAGGCCGTGGTCAGCGTCTGGGCCGAGCCGGCCTCGCTCTCCTTGGTGGTCTGGGTGACGTTGCCGACCGCGAAGTTCACCTGCTCGACCGCGGTGCTCTGCTGCTTGGTGCTCAGCTCGATCTCCCGGGCCGCCTCGGTGGTGGTCTGCATCAGCTCCACGATCTGCTCGAACTGCGCGGCCACGGTCTCGAACTGGGCGGTCCCGGCGTCCACCGACTTGGCCCCGATCTCGGTGGCCATCACCGTGGTGTGCACCGCCCCGCGCACCACCTCGATCAGCGTGCGGATCTCCTTGGTCGACTCCGCCACCCGGTCGGCCAGCTTGCGGATCTCGTCCGCGACCACCCCGAAGCGCCGGCCCGACTCGCCCGCCCCGGCCGCCTCGATCGTCGAGTTGATCGCCAGGATGTTGGTCTGCTCGGCCAGTTCCGAGACGATGTCCAGCACCGCGCCGATCTGCTGGGACTTCTCACCCAGCTCGATCATGTGGTCGACGATCACCTGCACCTGGTGGCGGATCTCGGCCATCGACTGCTGCGCGGTGGCCAGCGTGCTGCGCCCGGAGCCGCCGGCCTGCGCGGTCTGCTCGGCCACGTCGGAGACCCGCTGCGCGCTCTCGGTGATCTGCCGGGAGGTGGCCAGCAGCTCGTTGATCGTCGTGGAGATCTCGCTCATCGCGGTGGCCTGCTCCATCGCCCCGACCGCCTGCTGGTTGGCGGTGGTCTGCAGCTCGGCCGAGGAGGTCTGGACCTGGCCCACCGCACCGCCGATCCGGGTGCGCAGCCGCCGGGTGATCACCGCCCCGATCACCGCGGTGGCCACCACCGAGCCGCCGACCACGGCCAGGATCAGGATCTGGTCGCGCCGCTGGGCCGCCTCGGCCGCCGCGATCCCGTCCTGGGCCAGCTGGTGCTCGTAGCCGGCGAACCTGGTGAGCAGGTCCTCCAGGCGCACCCGGATCGGGCTCACCTTCTCGAAGTCCTCGGCCGAGTCCTGCGCGGTGCCTTCCTGGCGCTTCTGGATCAGATCGGTGTTGGCGGCGCGGGCCTCGTCCTCGGCCTCCTTGATCTGGCTGACCAGGTTGCGGCCGTCGTCGGTGTGCACCCCGGCCTCGGCGTCCTCGATCAGGTTCTCGAAGACCTCGGTGCTCCGGTCCGCGCGTGCGCTGAATTCCGGGTCCCCGGTCAGCAGGAAGGCCCGCACGTCGGCGGCCCGGTTGGCCCGCGCGGTGAGCATCTTCTGGGCGATCAGCTCCAGCGCGGCGTCCTGCTCGATCACCTGGTCCTTGGCCCGCACCACCTCTTTCAGGCCGTAGAACGCCACCGCGCCGCCGATCAGGTTCAGCAGCAGCACCAGCGCGAACCCGAGTGCCAGGGTGCGCCCGAAGGTCCAGTTGGATCGCATCGTCAGTTCTCCGTCTTCGCACAGATCTCGCGGATGGTGCCCACCAGGTCGGCCAGGGGCAGGGTGCGCCCGGTACCGATCGAGGCGGTCTCGGTCCGGCGGAAGCCGGTGAAGTCGCGGAAGGTCAGGGCCACCCCGGGCTCCGCCGCGGGCACCAGCAGCCAGCGCGGTTCCTGGGCCGGCAGGCCGAGCAGCGAGGCCAGGTCCCAGACCGCGGCCACCGACCCCCGGCTGCTGAAGATCCCGATCATCGCCGGGTGCCGGCTGGGCACCGCGGTGATCGACGGGCCGGAGGTCACCGCGGCCACCTCGCTGAGCAGGACCGCCCGTTCCTCACCGCCCACCGTCAGCAGCAGCACGTCATCGAGCGCGGTCTCGTCACCGCCCGGCAGCTCGGCGAAGGCGGCGTCGAACTCGGCCCGCATCGCCGCGGCCCGGGTCCCGAGCTCGTCCAGGGCGGCCAGCGTGCCCAGCGGGCTCATGAGCGGCCTCCGTGCGCGATCGTCCGGCACACCGACAGCAGCGCCTCCCGGTCGAAGCCGCCGCCGAAAAGCATCACCCGGCGCTCACTCTCCAGGATCAGCAGGTCGGCGGCCCGGTCGTAGGAACGGTTCGAGCCGCTCAGGTCGCCGTGCAGCCGGTTGAGCCGGCCGATGTTGAGATGCCCCAGGGCGAAGGCCGGATCGGCGTTCACCGCGGCCTTCCAGTGCAGCAGCGCACCGCGGTCGTCCGCGGTGCTCTCGCGGCAGGTGGCCAGCACCGCATGGGCATCGGCGGCCACGTCCCCGCCCCGTCCCAGCAGCCGGTGGGCGTCCCGGCTGGCGCCACTGAGGTCCCCGGAATGGGTCAGCAGCATGGCCCGGACCAGCATCACCTCGGTCTCCCAGGGGGTGCGCGGGGGCGAGGAGGGCGTCTCGATCAGCTCGATCGCGCCGAGCGCGGCCTCGAAGCGCTCGGCCCGGACCAGATCCAGTACCTGGCCGAAGGATTCGCGTTCCTGCGGCGAAGGGCCCCGCTGGGCGGGCAGGCTCTTGGGCACCACCCGGGGCGTGGCCGCCGGATCCAGCAGCCGGTAGTAGAAGACCCCCTCGGCCTCGCACAGCCCGAAGTCGTCGGACACCCCGCGCAGCGTCTCGGCCGAGCCCAGGAACAGGTAGCCGCCCGGCAGCAGCGCGCTCTGCAGTCGCCGCACGGCCTCGGCCATCTTCTCGGGAGCGAAGTACATCAGCACGTTGCGGCAGAAGATCACGTCGAAACTCGGCCGCCAGAAAGCATGATCGGTCCCGGCCAGGTTCTGCCGCCGGAACTCCACCGCGTCCCGCAGGCCCTGGTTCACCAGGTAGTGCCCGCCGTCCTGGGTGAACCAGCGGCGCTGGGTCGGCGCCGGCACCGCCCGCATCGACCACGAGGTGTACTGCCCGGTCCGGGCTTTGGCCAGAGCCAGCGGATTCACGTCCAGGCCGGTGATCTTCGCCCCCGGGTGCCCGGCCTCGGACAGGGTGATCGCCAGCGAGTAGGCCTCTTCACCGCTCGCGCATCCGGCCGACAGCACCTGCAGCGGCAGGTTGGCGGGCCGGTCGCTGCGGGCCAGCCGTTCCGGCAGCACGGTCCTGGCCAGCGCGGCGAACTGCTCGGGCTGGCGCAGGAAGTAGGTCTCACCCACGGTCAGCGAACCGGCCAGCGCGCTCAGCTCGTCGCCCGACTTCTCCACGTACGGCAGGTAGTCCGCCGGATCAGGGGTGTGCCGGGCCAGCATCCGCTGGTGCAGTACCTGCGAGAGCCGGCCCCGGTCGCCCGGCCCGAAGGTCAGGCCGAGCCGGCGCTCGACGAGCCCGGCGAACTCCTCGATCTCGTCGTCCGGTTCGGTCCCGACGCTCCCGGCGGCACTGGTGGACCCGGCGGCACTGGTGGACCCGGCTCGGGCCTGGTGATCGGTCAGGATGACGACACCTCCGCCAGCCGGGCCCAGAGCTCGTCCGGCACCAGGTGCGAGGCCTGCAGCGCGAGCAGCAGCTGCTGGTCGCGGGTGGAGATCGCGGAGAACAGCTGCGGGCCCAGCCCGTCCAGCAGCGGCGGCATCTCGGCCAGGTCGGCGGTGGCCAGCGTGCGGATCCCCACCACCCGTTGCACCGCCAGCGCCACCTGGCGGTCGGCTCCGGCATCGAGGGTGATCCAGCGGCTCGCGAGCACCCGCTGGTCACCGGTCAGCGCCCCGGAGTCCACCACCGGCACCGACCGGCCGCGGATCCGGGCCACCCCCAGCACGAACGAGGGCATTCCCGGCACCGGGTGCGCGGTCAGCGGGCGCATGGTCTCGCGCACCGTGGTCAGCGGAACCGCGAAGGTCCGGCCGCCGGTCCCGCAGACGAGCAGGGCGACGCTGGATCCGCTGTGCTCGGCCCCCGTGTTCACCCGCCCAATGTCGGCCGATCTTGGACCGGCCTTGACCCGGTGCCCAAAACGTCAGCGGGTGAAATCCAGTCCTTCGCCGTCTACCGGGGTCATCCGCATCAGCAGTGCATCCAGCCCGTACGACGAATACGTGCGCCAAGGCCAGCGCCGCCCCTGAGTCGGGATCAGGTGCCCGGCCCGGTTGATGTACCCCGACGTCAGCGTCATCAGGGGAGTCCGGTGCGCAGTGGGCGGTGGTTTCGCCACCGCGGCCCGGTACCCGTGCGCCTGCATATGCCGAAGCACCCGCACCACGAACCGGGCGGACAGTTCGGTCTTGAGCGTCCAGGAGGCGTTGTCGTACCCGATCGAAAACGCCAGATTAGGGACGTCCGTGAGCAGCGTTCCTTTGTATGCCACCTTCTCGGCGGGGTCGACGGGAGAACCGTCCAGGTCCAGGGCGATGCCGCCCAGCAGCTTGACCCGCAACCCGGTTGCCGCCACCACCAGAGAGGCGGGCAACACGCGTCCATTGGTCAGCTCTATGCCGTTCTCGGTAAAGCTCGCGATCTCCCCGGTGACGATCTCCGCGTCCCCTGCGGATATCGCGGTGAACAGGTCAGCGTTCGGCACTACGCACAGCCGCTGGTCCCAGGGGTTGTAGCGAGGTGTGAAGTGCTGCATCGGGTAGCCCTCAGGGAGCAGAGGACGCACCTGGTCGCGTAGCCAGCGTGAGGTCAGGGAAGGCGCGAGCCGGCACAGATGCCAGAACGCCGACACGGTCGCCACCGCGCGCCGACGTCTGCGCCGGGCCGTCTTGGCCGGGACAAAAGAGGCACGGGACGAGTGACGCTGGGGTAGAGAGATCACGTAGCTGGGGGAGCGCTGCAGCATGGTCAGGCTGCGAGCCGCCGGGGCCAGCGCCGGTACTAGGGAGACGGCCGTGGCCCCGCTGCCGATCACCACCACGTCCTCGCCGGTCCAGTCCAGGTCGTCCGGCCAGAGCTGGGGGTGCACGATCCGCCCCTGGTACTGCTCCTGCCCGGGGAACTCCGGTAGATAGGGATCGGCGTAGTCGTAGTACCCGGTACTGAGGCACAGGAACCGACACCGCAAGGTGCGCGTGGAGCCGTCCTCCATTTCCGCAAGTACCGACCACAGCGCCCGCGCACTGCACCACGAGGCCGACACCACCCGATGCCGGTACCGGATCTTGGCCGACACCCCGTACTCCTGCGCACTCTGGCGCAGGTAGTGCAGCACCGAGGCACCGTCGGCGATCGAGCGCCGACTCGACCAGGGCCGGAACGAGTAGCTCAGGCTGAACATGTCCGAGTCCGAACGCACGCCCGGATACCGGAACAGGTCCCAGGTGCCCCCGCTGACCGCGCGCGACTCCAGCACCGCGTAGCTCAGTCCGGGCAGCTCCCGCTCCAGGTGGCAGGCCGTGCCGATTCCGGCCAGCCCGGCCCCGACGACCAGGACGTCCCAGTAGCTCTCGGCGGTGGCTGAGGGTGAGGGTTCCGGCACTCAGCCATCATCTCTGCCGACGGCCGATCCGGCGTGCGCACCGGCCCGCAAGATCATCAAAAGCGCTTCACAAGAACGTAACCGGAGAGTTCGAAGGTGCCCCGGATCGGCGGAACGTCCGGTGAAATCCGGTATTCGTTCAGCGCTTGTCGGAATTTTGTACCAAGTCTGTCTCAACACAGGTCCTGCATGTACAACGCACAGAGAAACTGCGTAACCTCTGCTCGCGTGGCACAGCGACGCAAGGTGGTAGCAGCAGTCAACCGGGAGCTCGAACAGCGCTTCGGGTTCCGTTTGGTGCGGATCAAGGACGAGGAAGAGGTACCCCCGCCGCCGGTGGAGGTCGTCGTCGAGGAAGAGGTCAAGCCGCGGATCCCGGTCCGCCGCCCGTCCGACCCTCGCGACCGCCTGGTGCAGCGCCCGGTCTTCCTGCTCTCCTCGGTCCGTTCCGGCTCCACCCTCTCCCGGGTCATCCTGAACAGCCACTCGCAGATCCACTCGCCGCACGAGATGCACTTCCGCCGCACCCAGGTGATCGCCTACACCACGCCGGTGCAGCAGGCCCTGGAGCACTTCGACCTGAACGAGCGCGACCTCGAGCACCTGCTGTGGGACCGGATGCTGCACCGCGAGCTCACCATGAGCGGCAAGTCGGTGCTGGTCGAGAAGACCCCGAGCAACGTCTTCGTGGCCGACCGGCTGGCCACCGCCTGGCCCAAGGCCAAGTTCATCTACCTGATCCGCCACCCCTGGTCGATCGCCCAGTCCTGGCACGAGGGCGACCCGGAGAACCGGCCGCTGAACAAGGCGATCCGGCACACCCTGAACTACATGGAGTACCTGGAGAAGGCCCGCAACAAGCGGGCCGGCCTGACCATCCGGTACGAGGACCTGACCAGCGAGCCGGTCAAGCAGACCCAGCTGATCTGCGAGTTCCTCGGCCTGGAGTGGGAGCCCGGGATGCTGGAGTACGGCAAGAAGGACCACGGCGACTTCAAGAAGGGCATCGGGGACTGGAAGGAGAAGATCAAGACCGGCACCATCCAGCCCGGTCGTCCGCTCCCGGACATCTCCGACGTCCCGGTCGAGCTGCGCCCGATGGTCGAGCGCTGGGGCTACTGACGCGCTGGGGGCTACTGACCTTCCAGAACTGACTGAGGACGACGGACCGCTCACCTACGCGGTCCGTCGTCCTCAGTACTTTGCCGGCGTTGCGGCCGAACTCAGTCGAGCGCGGTGACCCGGTTCGGGGTGGGGCCGGTGACCGGGGAGTTGGCCTTCAGGTAGCTGGTGAGGGCGTCCAGGTCGACGCCGCCGATCCGGTCGGTGCCGTCCTTCAGCACCGAGAACCCGTCGCCGCCGTCGGCCATGAATGCGTTCACCGTGACCCGGTACTGCTTGGCCGCCTCGATCACCTGGCCGTTCAGCTTGATCGAGCTCGCGGCGACCTTCGCGCCCACCGGAGCGGACTTGGACCAGCTGTAGGTGAAGCCGTCGGAGACCCCGAGGTGCAGGAACTTGGTGCTGCCGTCGGTCTCCTTGCTCCACTGCTGCTCCAGCAGCGTGTCGATCTGCCGGCCGGTCAGGGTCAGCGACATCACCAGGCCACCGAACGGCTGAACGGTGAAAGCCTCGCCGTAGGTCACCTTTCCGTCCCCCTCGCCGACGGCCGAGCCGACGTAGGTCAGGTCGGCCCGCACGCCGCCCGGGTTCATGAACGCGATCTGCGAACCGCCGTCCTGCTCGGCCGTGGTGGCCGCGAGCTGGGCGTCGGCGATCAGGTCGCCCAGGCTGGACTCGGTGTCCCGGCCCACGCTGCGCCGGATGTCACCGGTGATCTCGCCGATCACCTGGTTCGAGATCGGCGCGGCCAGCTCGTTCCACTTGGCGATCACCTTGGTCTGGTCAGCGGCCTTGGGCTGCTCCCGGTTGACCACCACGTTGTGCGAGGTGACCTGGTCCCGCAGCACGTCGCCGCTGCGGCGGTCCAGCTTCAGCCGGGTCTCGGTGACGGTCCGGCCGAACGAGGCGTCGCTGGTGACCCAGCGCGGCTGACCGTCCGGGTCCGGGATCGCGCAGTTGTAGGAGAAGTGGGTGTGCCCGGTGACCAGCAGGTCGATCGCGGGGTCGAGGTTCTTGGCGATCTCGACGATCGGGCCGGAGATGTCGGCCGCGCTGCCGGAGTTGCACTGGTAGTCGAAAGTGGCGCCCTGCGGCGGTACTCCGCCCTCGTGCAGCAGCACCACGATCGCCTCGACGCCCTTCTCACGCAGGTCCGCGGCGGCCAGGTTGGCGCTGACCACCTCGTCCTTGAAGGTGATGTCCTGGATCCCGGCCGGGGCCACCAGCTGCGGCGTGTCCTCCAGCGACATGCCGATGAAGCCGACCTTGACCCCGCCCACCTTCTTCACCTCGGTGGCCGGCAGCACGGTCCGGCCGGTCGAGGCCCTGAACCAGCGGCCGTACTTCTTCTGGCCTTCCGGCTTCTCGACTCTCACGCCGTCCTTGTACTGGGCGTTCGCGGCCAGGTAGGTGAAGTTCGCGCCGTCGAAACCGTCGTCGTCGAAGCACCCTTCGGTGGGGTGGCAGCCGCCGTACTGCATCCGCAGCAGCTCGGCCACGCCCTCGTCGAACTCGTGGTTGCCCACCCCGGAGACGTCGATGTCCATGTTGTTCAGCGTCTCGATGCTGGGCTCGTCCTTGAACAGGCCGGACAACGAGGGGGAACCGCCGATCAGGTCGCCGGCGGCCACGGTAAGACTGTTCTTCTCGCCCTTGCGCAGGTCCCGCAGGGCGGTGGTGAGGTACTCCGAGCCGCCCGCCGCGACCTGCCCGTCCCCGGTCAGCACGCTGCCGTCGCTGCCCGAGGGGGGTTCGAGGTGGCCGTGGTAGTCGTTGAAGCTCAGGATCTGCAGGTCGACGAGTTTGGGCTTCTTGGCGGCCGCGGCCGCGGCCGCGGTGGCCTGGCCGGCCGAGGCGGGGAGCGCGAACAGGGCTGCGGCGGCCGTCACTGCGATACCCGCAGTGATGCCACCTGTACGCATGGTGATCTTCATGGCAGGAGCTTGGCACCGGCCGATCCGGATTCCGCCGCAGAACACACCGCCGGATCGGCAACCCGTCAGTGAACCGGGGGCTTACGGGGACCGTGTCAAAGGTGTGATCAAACTGAAGGTACGCATTCCGTTCGCGAGCACAGTGGCCGCCACGGTCGTCCTTTCGTCTTTGCTCTTCCTGCCCGCCTCCCGGGCCCAGACCGAGGCCGTGGCGGCGACCTGCAAGATCACTCCCGGCACAGTGACTCTGGGGCAGCGCTCGCGCAACGTCGGGTTCGACGTGCCCTCGGCGCAGCAGTGGACTCTGGAGGCCGGCGCGATCGGTCTCTACCTGTACGACACCGCCACCGGCGAGGACGCGGTGGCCCAGTTCATCCCGCAGCGCTTCGCCAACCGGGACGCCGGCCGGATCGCGGTCAAGGTCAAGCGCCAGAACGGTGAGACTGTGACCAGCTGCTCCTCCAGCTTCCGCCTGCGCCGCGCCGCCGACCTCAGCATCGCCGTGGCCCGGCAGGGCAAGGACCGCAAGATCTCGGGCAAGCTGCGCCGGGTCAACTTCGGCTCGCAGGAAGCCACTTGGGCCAACCACGGCGGGCAGCCGGTCAAGGTCATGTACCGGGCGCAGAGCGGTCGCTGGATCACCGCCAAGACGGTGAAGACGGCCAAGAACGGCACCTTCAGCACCAAGCTGCGCAGCGGGGAACGGGACTGGCGGGTGGTCTACCCCGGCTCGGTCAGCACCGGCGCCAAGACCTCGCGCACGGTGACCCGCTAGGAACTACCAGGACCAGCCACGTTCGGCCAGCTGCAGCTCGCGGTGGGCCCGGAGTTCGCGCCCGGCAAGCCTTTTCGGGGTCGGCGTGGCGTAGCCGCAGACCGGGGCGGCCTCGCTGGTCTCCGGCACCCCGGCCAGCCGGCAAGCGCTGCCGAGCAGGTCGTCGTACGCCGCGGCGCTGGCCTCCAGCCGGGCCGCCCGGGCGAAGATCGTCTCGTCGTAGTGCAGCCGGTTGATCTCGTCGGCCAGGGCGTGCAGGCGCAGCTGCAGCCGCAGCGCCTCGAACGGATCGGGCTCGGCCGGCCGCCTGGCCCCCGGGAACAGGGCGTCCTTCAGCAGCGCGGGGTCGCGCCAGGGCCGCAGCACGGCCACGGTGGTGGCCGCACCGGCCAGGAGCAGTTCAGTGAGCATGCTGGTCAGCCTTGATGAGTAGTGTCGAGGCGTCCCTAAATGCGGGAAGTCCGCACCGCCGTCATCAACTGTACGTTCTGTCCCAGCAAGATCACTACGCACTTTCCTGACCTCTGGGCGCAGCAGGGGGCTGGTCGAAACGTTCCGACCAGCCCCCTTACCCGAGCTCAGGCGCCCGGCAGGGCCCAGAGTTGGGTGTCCGCGCCGGTGCAGTCAGCCAGCACGAACGGTTCGATGTAGCCCAGGCCCTTGGCGGTCAGGCAGAGCCCGGAGGCCGGGTTACGCACCGTCCCGTCGCCGGCCTGCTTCCACTCCTGGGTGGCGTCTGTGACCGAGCACTCCTTCAGATTCACACCGCTGGAGTCAGCCGCCGGGGTCATGCAGGCCTCACCCTGCAGCACCCGGCCCTCCTCAGTCAGCGTGAACTTCTGCGGCGGGGTGTCGTTGCAGTCCCACAGACCGACAACGTCATCACGGACGTCCGCGCACCAGTTCTTGCTGGCGTGCACGATCGCGCCCTCGGGCACCTCAGGTTCTTCAGGCGCCTCCGGTTCTTCAGGTTCTTCAGGGGACGGGGTGGTGGGCTCCGGGTCGGGCTCGGGGGTGCCGGTGGTGTTGGGCAGCCGCCACTTCTGGTTCTCCGAGGTGGAGCAGTCCGCCACCTCGAACGGCGTGCCGCCGTTCAGGTCCGGCGCCGTGAGGCAGCGCGCAGTCCCGGTCAGGGCCAAGGTGCCGTTGCTCTGTTGCTCCCAGGTCTTCGCCCCGGCACACTCACCCAGGACCACCTTCGAGCCGTCCACCGTCATGCACTTGTCCTGGATCTCCAAGGTGCCGCCGGCCTGCTCGGTCCACTGCTGAGTGCCCCCGTCGTTGCACCAGAACACCGCGATCGGATTGCCGTTGTCGGTCTTGCCGTACCAGTTGTCCACGCACAGGTCGGCCGGGCCGGTGATCTGCCCGTCGGTGACCTTCCAGGTGAAGGTGGCGGACTTGCTCTCCCCGCTGCGGCTGGTCGCCGTCACGCCGACCGTGCTGGTGGCCTGCGGCTTCGGCGAGGTACCGCTGATCAGGCCGGTCGAGGCGTTGATGCTCAGCCCCTCGGGCAAGCCCTCGGCGGCGTAACGGAAGGTCTGGGTGGTGTCCGAGCTGCGGGCGGTGACCCGCTTGCTGACCCGCTCACCCCGCACGGTGATCTGGTCGCCCGGGGTGTCCAGGGTGATCGTGGCGTTCATCCCGGTGGGCAGCTGCCACTGCTGGCCCGCGTGATCGGTGCAGGCCGCGGTGGTGAGCTTGGTGCCCCAGCCCGAGTTCGGCACCGAGACGCACCTACCCGAGGCCGGGTTCACCAGCTGACCGTCCCGGGCCTGCCAGACCTGGGCCGCGCTGCCGTCGCAACGCCAGGTCTCGATCCGGCCGTCCTTGTCGGTCACGCACGCCGAGGGGTTCTCGGAGAAGGTGATCGTGCCGTCGGTCGCGGCCACCCACTTGTGGTTGCACTCCCACAGCTGCAGCTGGTTGCCGTCGTCGGTGTTGGAGGACGGCGCGTCCCAGCACTCGCCGTTGATCCCCTTGATGTTGCCCATCCCGAGGACGACGTCCCAGAGCAGGGTCTGGGTGGTGGTGCCGGCCGGACCGGTGGCGGTCAGGGTGACCATCGAGCTCTTGGCCCCGGCAGCGGCCGCACCGGTGATCTTGCCGCTGGTCGCGTTCATGCTCAGACCCGAGGGCAGACCCTGGGCACCGTAACGCACGCTGTCGGCGGCGTTCTCGGGGCGAACGTCCAGGTCTACCTCCTGGCCGACGGCGGTGCTCTGCCGACCAGGGTTGGCCAACGCCGGGCCGGAGGCCTGGCAGCGTGATCCCAGCAGTTCGTTCGGCGAGCCCGGGCCCGGGTTGCCGACCTCCCCGGCCGAGCACTTCTTCAGCGCCGCGAGCACCTGGGCCGGGCTGTCCGAGGGATTGGCGGCCTGGTGCAGGGCCACCGCGCCGGCCACGATCGGCGCCGACAACGAGGTGCCGCCCGACGTGGTGGTGGAGGTGTCGCTGTCGTACGAGGCGGTCTGGATGTCCGTGCCGGGGGCGAAGATGTCCAGGCAGGAGCCGTAACTGGAGAACCCGGCGCGGTTGTCCTGCTGGTCCGAGGCGCCGACCACGATGGCTTCCTCGACCCGGGCCGGCGAGCCGGTGCAGGCGTTCTCGTTGCTGTTGCCCGCCGCGATCACGTAGGTGACCCCGGCCTTGATCGAGTTCCGGATCGCCGCGTCCAGGTCGTCCTGGCCGGAGGTGCCCCAGCTCAGGTTCACCACGGCCGGGCGCGGGGCGTTCTTGGTGATCCAGTCGATCGCCTGCAGCCCACCGGTCTTCGGGCCGGTGCCGTCGCAGTCGAGCACCCGGATGCCGTACAGAGTGGCCTGCTTGGCCACGCCGTACGTCGAGCCGGCCGCCGCGCCGCCGACCGCGGTGCCGTGACCGGCGCAGTCCTGGGCGTCCTCCGGGTTCGGGCCGGAGGGCTTGGCCCGGCCGCCGAACTCCTGGTGGCTGGTGCGAACGCCGGTGTCCAGGACGAAGATGTTCGCCCCGGCGCCGCCGCCCTCGTAGTCGTAGGTGCCGCTCAACGGCAGGCTGTTCTGGTCGAGCCGGTCCAGGTGCCAGGGCGCCGGGCTCTGCGTCTCCACGGCCAAGCTGGTCATCACCACGTCCTCGGTGACCGAGGCGACGTCCGGGTCAGCAGCCATCTGCTTGGCCTGTCCGGCCGACATCCGGGCCGAGAAACCGCGCAGCGCGGCGGTGTACACGTAGGTTGCGGTGCCGCCGAACTCGCTGGTCAGCCGGTCGGTGGCGGCCTGGATCAGCTTTGCCCTGCGCAGACCGGGCCGGTCGGCCAGACGCACCACGTAGCTGCCCGGGATCGGCGTGCCCGCCTTCTGGCCGGACAGGCCGTCGGAAAGCAGATCAGCCGGCGGGGTCTTCGACTTGTCGCTGGCGAAGTCCGCCTGGGCGGGGGCCGACTGAGCAGCGTCGTTGCTTATCGGAGACGGCACGGTCCCGCTCACCACGGCAGCCAGGCCGGCCGTCACGGCCAGCACCGCGGCCAGAGTTATCCGTCTGCGGTTGCGGCGGGGGAGGGGAGTTGAGGCGCGTCTGGGCAAAGGGGTTCCCTCGGTTGGAATCTGGTGGGAGTTGAGCGGATGCTAACAGGCGGATCCGGTCGGGTTCCGAACACAAAAGCTTCTTGTTAATCGGCTTTTGAGGTTCAGCAAGCGTCCGATGCCGGGTTTTCGATCCCAATCAGAGACGCTGTGGTCGCCTCGGTGAATATCGCCAGGTGGGCCTAGGGTCGGCGATTTCGGGCGAGGCGGCCGTTCGCCGGAGCGCCGGGGCGGTTGTGATCGAACCGTGTCCCGGACAGTCATTTTCTGGTGACCGGGAGGGCAATACCGAGTACCGCCAGCCAGTGCGGGCTGGTGGCATTGGGGATCGTCTCCTGGGGCTGCCGCTGGTGCCGGTGCCTTCGGTGGGCGGGTTGTCGGAGGTCTTGTGGTGAGCCGTGGAGCGCTGGTTCAAGATTGTCGGTGGTGGGAGATAGTCTGGTTCTAGTGACCCAGTAGATCGTGTAATCATCCGGGGGGATGGTGTTTTCGGGGTGAAGAGGTTGATGGCCGGGGTTCTCGGCCCGGCCGCCGGTGAGGGCGCCTGCGGTGGCGGCGGTGATGCTGGTGCTGGTGGTGGTCTGCGTGAGTCGTGTCTGGTGGAGGTGCGTGCGCGTCAGGCTGCTGCTGTGGCGGCTCGTGGCTGGGTGGCTCTGGTCGAGCAGGAACAAGCCCGCTCTGGCCGCTCGGGGGGCGACGACGGCGGCGATGGCAGTGGTGGTGTGGTGGTGGATCCGCCGGGTTTGAAGGCGGTTGCGGATCGGTTGGCGGTGGAGTTCGGTTTGACTCCGCAGCGTTCTACCCGGCAGGTGCGGGCCGGGTGGGTCCTGATCCAGCATCTGGGCCAGGTGTTTGCCCTGCTGGAGCAGGGGCGTCTGGACTGGGACCGGGCAGCTTTGATCGCGGGGCGGTTGAGTCACCCACCGGCATGTCTGCCGGACTTCGGTCCGGGTTCGCCGCAGTGGCGGGTGTTCGAGGCGGCGCTGGCTGCTCGCGCGCCGGGACTGGTTCTTCCTCGTCTGGACAGGCTGATCACGGAGTTGTTCATCCGGATCTCTCCTCGCGGGGTCCATGGGATGGCGCGGGAGCAGCGTCGGGTGTGGTCGCGTCCGTTGGAGGACGGGATGGCCTTCGTGGGTGCGGTCCTGGATGCGGAGGCGGCCCAGTGGATGGTCGGGGTGCTGGATGCGATGGCTGATGCCTGTCGTGACCAGGCCGAGGCCGATGGTGATCCCGACCCGCGTAGTCATGCTCAGCGGTGTGCTGATGCTTTGGCGGCGATCTTCACGATGCTGGGCACCGAGATGGACATCCCGATCGTCCCGACGCCTCCGCCCCCGGATGACAACGGGAACGACGACGCCCCGAACGACGGTTCCCGGTTCGGCGGGAACACCAACCAGGACGAGGGCTCTGGGCCGGACGAGGACTCTGATCCGGACGAGGGCTCTGGGTCGGACGAGGGCTCTGGGTCGGACGAGGGCTCTGGGTCGGACAGGGATTCCGCGTCAGGCAAGGGCCATGAGTCTGGCGAGGAGCCTGAGTCTGCCAACGGGCCAGAGCCTGCGAACGGGCCAGAGCCTGCGAACGGGCCTGAGCCGGACAAGGAGCCCGGGGCGAGTGAGGAGCCCGGCGCGGGGGAGAGCTTCTTCGATGGGCGGCGGGCTGCTCAGGAACATGAGTACGACCTGTTCGGTATCGGAGCATTTCCACGCCCTGGGAAGACGTTCGCTACCAGGGGTCTGGTTCCGGCCTGGTGGATGTTCCGTGATCTGCCCCGCAGGAAGGGTCGTGGAGTTCACCTGACCCTGACCACCACCCTGGACACCTGGACCGGCGCGTCCACCGCTCCTGGCATCCTGCGCGGTCAGGGGGCCATCACCGCCGAACATGCCCGCAGCCTCGGTATCGACGTCGAGCGGGTCACCCTCCTGGTCCTGCCCTGCTGCCAGCATCCACCCCACCATCCACCCGACCAGTCGCCACCCGGAAGCCCGCCCAGTGATCCACCTGACAGGCCGCCATCCGGAAACTCACTCGGAAGCCCACCCGGCGCAGCGTCTCCCGACACGGCCGTTCCCGGTGCAGCCGTGCCGGGTGGATCGCCGATGGCGACCGATCCAGGAACAGAAAGCCCGACAGGACTACGAGTCTCGAACCACCGTTCCCACCCTGCCGACCCTGCTGGTTCCGCTGACCCCGCCGACTCTGCTGGTCTCGCTGGCTCTGCCGCCCCTTCCGCCTTTGCCGCGCCCGCCAGCCCCACTGATCCTGTCGGCGCCACTGATGCTGCTGGTCCCGCCGGCCCTGCTGATCGTGGTTGCCTGTACGGCCTTGACCACACCACCCCTCAAGCCACCCGCTACCGCCCCGCCCAGGCCCTGCTCGACCTGCTCACCGCGATCTGGCCGCACTGTTCCTTCCCCGGCTGCGGACAACCCGTTCACCGCTGCGAGATCGATCACCTGCGCCCCTACGACCAGGGCGGAGCTACTTGCCTGTGCAACACCCACCCCGCGTGCCACCGCCACCACCAGCTAAAGACCAGCAAACAGTGGGACGCCCGCACCGCCCACCCCGACGAAGGGCACCCACCCTTCACCATCATCTGGATCAGCCCCGAGCGCACCGAGCACCCCAGCGCACCCCCACTACCCCGTAACACGCCACCACTGAACGACCTACAACCCGACCCGAACCCGCCCGCACCCATCCCGGACCGGCACCCGACCCGGCAGGACGCCCTGACCTTTGCTCAACGTACCCAGACTCGTCTGAACCGCTGGATCAAGGATCTCCACCACCAATCCCGGCGCCGGCCCCGGACCGCGCACGAAAGCGCGCCCCCTTCGCCAGCACTCACCTCGGCATGGCAGCGATTTGTCCACCGGCAACCGGCACAACCGGCACAGGGATGGGAGTCGCCAGGGCCACTGCCCTTCTGATACTGCTTCGCTTTGATCAGGCCCGGTGTATCACCGGCTGGTCGGGGCCGGCGAAGTCACCGAAGTGCTGGCTGCCCGAGGCCAGGTTGAGGGCCATGTAGTCGGCCTGCCGGGCGCTGAGCCGGAAATGGTCGGTGAAGCCCCGGTCCGCGCCGAAGTACATGGCCGCCAGCTCCGGCTTGAGCAACCGGAAGGCGTGCACCGCCAGCAGTTCGTGTGGCTCCTGCATTGCAACCCCATCGGCCACGAACACCACTTCCGGCGCAGCGTCCTCAGGCAGCCCAAATGCCACGTCCTCCCAGCGCGCCCCTGCCCAGGCCCGGTCCTCGACCAAGAACGCGTTCCCGACCGGGAGCTGCGGAAGATAAGGCGTGGCAAGACTTTCCTGGATTCGGGCCCAGGCCGCGTCGTCGCCGAAGTCGGTCCGGACCACCAGCGCCGCGAACGGATCCGATCCCGTCAGGTCGATTCCCGGCCGATCGGACTTGCGCACCTCGGTTGTCTCCCTCTGGCTCTGAGCCGTCATAATTTGACTACTCAGAGACACGGCCGAGGCCGACAAAAGGTTCAGGGGTAGACGTGAGGATTGCTTCGCTCGGGTTCCGCACCGATCTGATGGTTCGCGGGCTGGGCGGTTCGCAGATCTCCGACCGCGGCTCCCACCTGGTGGTACGCACTCCGGCGAATCCGGTCTACTGGTGGGGCAACTTCTTGCTGCTGCGCGAGCGGCCGGGCGTGGGGGATTGGCCCGGCTGGGTCGCCGAGTTCACCCGTGAGTTTCCCGCCGCCGAGCACCTGGCCCTCGGGCTGGACTCTGGTGACGGCAACGTCGAAGACACGGCCGGCCTGGAAGCACTGAGCATGGACGTCCTGGTGGACACCGTGCTGACCGCCGACTCGCTCCGCCCGCCCACCTCGCAACCGGCGGCCGAGATCCGTCCTCTGCTCAGTGATGCGGACTGGGCCCAGATCGCCCGCCTGCGGATGTCGCTGACCGAGGGCCCGCCCGACCCCCACCTGTCCCAGTTCGCCGACGTGAAGACCCGCGAGTCGCGAAGCATCGCAGAAGCCGGTCACGGTGCCTGGTTCGGTGCCTTCGTTGACGGCGAGTTGGTCTGCGGGGCAGGTCTGTTCAGCGACGGCAGCGGGCTGGCCCGGTTCCAGAACGTGGAAACCCATCCGTCGTTCCGGCGCCGAGGTCTCGCTAACGCGTTAGTTCACCAATTGGGGACGTGGGGGCTGGCCCAGCTGTCGGCCTCGCGTCTGGTGGTGGTCGCCGATCCCGGCTATCACGCGATCGACATGTACCGGAACCTGGGCTTCGAGGACGCGGAACACCAAGTCCTGCTGCAGCGCCCACCATCAGCCTGAAGTACCGGCACGCGGTACTTCAGGAGGAATCACCGCCGGGGCCGACTACGGGATGATCCGGACATGTCGACACAACGGGCCCTGGGGTTCGTCTCCGCGGCCGCGATCGCCCTGGCCGCTGCGATCAGCGCGATCCACCTGGGCCAGACCTACCAGGCCACCGGGCTCGTCCGGTTCCTGATCGTCGCCTTCGGCAGCGCACCGCTGGCCGTCGTGCTCGGCCGGCTGAGTTCCCGGCCGTTCTGGGCCTGGCTGACGGTCGCCACCGGCCTGGTGCTGTCCGTGCTCGGCGTCTGGCGATCCCTGCGGAACGACGCGCTGCACCTGATCACCATGGACTTCTCGGTGATCCAGGTGGCCATCAACGCCGCGGACGTGATGGCTCCGATCGCCCTGACCGGCCTGGGCCTGGTGCTGCTCCTGGCCGGAGCCGCCTGGCGCACCCACGACCGGCTGCTCACCGGCCTGGCCACGATCAGCGGCACCCTGCTTTCCCTGATCTACGCCGTTGCCCTGCTGGCCCACGCAGCTCGCAGCCTGCCCTACATCGGCGGCGCCGTAAGCCCCGCCCTGGTCACCGCCGCCGGAATCGTTGCCCTGGCCGCACTGCTCCTACCCGTCGTCGTGGTGAGCGGTCCCGGCGGCTCTGAAATCGCCCTCCCGTCCCGAACCACCGCCATCCGCGTCCCCGCTTCGCTGTTGGTGCTGGCCCTCCTGGCCGGCGTTGGCTACTGGACCTATGACCGCCTGGCCAACCGCACCAAGCTCGCCGAGCTCTTCCCCGACCCCGCCCTGGCCGGTTGCGTGGCCACCACCCTGGGCCTGACCGACGCCGAGCAGCCCACCTCACAACGCAAGCTGGACAGCGTCTTCAGTCTGAGCTGCAACGGCGACCAGAGCACCAGCGGCCGCATCCGGTCCCTGGCCGGCCTGGAGCACCTGCCCAACCTCGGCACCCTGGACGTCTCCACCAACGAACTGAACGACGTGATCGGCCTGGACCAGGTGCCCGGCCTGACCAGCCTGAAACTGACGAACAACCGGGTGCGCGACCTGACCCCGCTGGCCACCCTGACCGAGCTGCGTGAACTGGGCGCCTCCAACAACCGGATCGCCGACCTGACCCCGCTGCACAACCTCAAAGACCTGTCCGCCGTGGGCCTGTCCGGCAACCAGATCACCGAGGTGTCCGCACTGGCCAACCTGACCACGATCGCCGAACTGGACCTGGCCCGTAACCAGATCACCGACGTCTCAGCTTTGTCCGCTCTCGCCACCCTGGACCGACTGACCCTGCGCGAGAACAACCTTCAAGACCTGACGCCGCTGACCGGGCTCACCGCACTGACCATGCTCGACATCGCCGGCAACCAGGTCACCGACCTGAAGCCACTGACCCGGATGCCCTTGGTCGACGAACTCTGGCTCGGCGGCAACCCGGTCCAGAACCTGAAACCGCTGCGCCAGATGAAGGCACTGCAGGGCGTCGACCTGGAAGGCAGTGACCCGTACAAACTCGTGGGAGTGGACGAACTACGCGACGCCGGAGTGTATGTCGGCGGCCTGGCCTAGTTGTGAAAGCACCCTAAAGTTGGCTCTGTGGAACTTCTCGACCCGGCGCTCAGCAGCCTTCGGCAAGAACCCGTCACCCTCGGTCTGTCCCACGCCCGAGTGCTGCGCCTGCTCGACAGTGATAGCACCGCCGTAGCCTTCGCCAAGATCGTCGACCACAGCGCCCCACCCCACCTGGCCGACGATCTCGAAGGCGAGGCCGCCCGTCTCAAATGGCTTTCTGCTTTGGGCATCCCAGTGGCCAAGGTCCTGGCCGCCGGCACCGACATCACTCAATCCTGGCTGGTGACACAAGCTCTCCCCGGCCGTCCCGCCTCCGACCCTTGGCCCACCTCGGAACGCGCCGCCGTAGTCGACCTCCTCGCTGCCGCTGCCCGCAAGCTGCACGACCAACCAACGAACGACGTCCTCACCTTCGACGGTTCAATCCCTTTTCTTCTGAGTGAGATCCGAGAGCGAGTGAGCGCCGGAATCGTTGACCGAGCCTGGGCTGCCGCTGGTAAGAGCGACACCACGGCGGCCTCCGCCTTGGCGGAACTGGAGTGTTTGGCCGCGGCCATCGGCAAAGGCTCACAATCCCTCTGCCACGGCGATTTCTGCCTACCCAACGTCCTGATCGCCCCAGCCGGCATCGTCTCGTTCGTAGACGTCGGCCGGGCCTCTCTCGCCGACCCCCATTCCGACCTTGCCGACATGATCCGCAGCCTCCGCAGCCCGATGAATCCCCAGTTCGGCCCCGCCTACGCGGAGCAATTCCTGGACAGCTACGGCCGCGACCGCATCGACCCCGAACGTCTGCGCCTGCACGACCTGCTCGAAAGCTTCTTCTGGCGAGCGCCTTGACTTCTCGTGTTCCGTGGGGTGTCAGATCAGACGGGACGTGTATCCGGCGTCGACGAGTTGGCGGAAGGCCTCACGGACGTCGTCGGGCATGGGCTGCTCGATGGCGAAGCCCTTTTCGGCGTAGACCTCGATCCGCTGGGTGTCACCGACGAGCATGTTCACCACGCGATCCGGATCGCCGATGCCGGCGACGTAGTCGTCCAGGGCAAGGGGCAGCGACGCGCACTGCACGACCTCGACCTCAGGCCAGAGCTTGCGACACGTCGCGTAGGCCCGGCGCTGCTGGTAGGGGCGGGAGACCAGGGTGACCGATCTCGGTTCGACCCTGTGCTTGTGCAGCAATGCTCTTGTGAACGTGATGTTTTCGCCGGTATTACGAGCCTCGGGTTCGACCAGAATCACCTCGTCCGGCACGCCGAGGCCGAGCGCATGCTCCCGGTAGGCGACGGCCTCGCCGCGCGGGAATCGTTCGATGGTCGTCGGGGCGTTGGCACCGGTGAAAACGATGAGCGGGACGGTGCCGCCCAGATAGAGCTGGGCTGCGCGTGTAGCTACGCCCAGGTCGTGACTGCCGAGCCCGATGCCCACGTCTGTGGGCTCCAGGCGGTGGTGCAGGTCGTGGTACTCCCAGAGAACACGCACGGCCGGCCGGATCTGCGGTGGGAGCGACGAATGAGCCATCGAATGATCAGACGAGGCTCTGGGCCGGGTCGGCCTCGCCGTAGAACTTGGTCCAGAGGCTTTTCAAGTGCTCGTGCAGCTCTTCCGGGGTGTCGAACTCCCAGTCGGTCGCCTTTCGTAGTCCCGCAGGGTGATCTGCCCGTCCAGGCTCTTGGCGAAGCCCCGGCGAAAGCTTTCCTGGATTCCGTCGATGCGGAGGCCGGCCATGTCGGTGACGAATGCTTCTTCCCAGCCCGCGAAAAGGGCGTTGACGTTCATCTTGCGGCACGCGGCGGCGGTAGTCGGGGCCGAACACTTGCCTGAGGGGAACTCGATGCTGATTTCGGGTTCACCGGTGGCTGTTGCCTCACGGTCCTGGGCATTGAACTCCTGGCTGGAGCGCAGGTACTTCTCGGCTTCGACGAGGTCAGCGTCAGCGGTGAACCTGGTGGCGTTGCGACTGTACTTGTGGGTGCCTCCGTGGACGCCGTCGGTGGTGGTTCAGTCATCGGATCTTTGCCCCAGAGAGCCTGATCGGTGAGTTGCTGGTCGGTGATCTGGGCGCCGTGGCGTTGTGGGGCGTGTCCTTGGCGTCGCAGCTCTGCGATACGGGTCCGAACAGCCGCTGATGCGTCGGGCGAATCGCCTCCAGGTGCATCGCCGGCCGATTCTCAGTGGCAGTCTCGTAGCCCTGAGCCACGCCGTCCCAACCGTGCCCCCAGCTGCTGAGTGCCCGTTCCCCGGCGGTGGTCACTGAGCCGGTGACTCGAGCGTGATGCCGGTGTAGGGCCGTGGCGATCGCGGTCAGGGATCCCTCGATCTCCTTTGCCCGGTTCGCCGCCGTCCATGACTACCGGTATCAAACGGTCAGAACAAGACATCCGGCGTCGCCTGAACATGCTGGCCGGTGCTGTTCGGGCCAAGCGGGTGAGAAGCGCCTCGTTCAAGAGAGTTTCCGGGTCGGAGCGGCCGGTTGCCTCGACGATGAGGCGTTCATAGATCACAGCGAGGTCGGCAGGGGAGCCCAGGGTCGTAGGTGCGGCGGCCGGTCCAGACAAGGGCCGGGGGTAACTCGATCTGGCCGTGTTCCGGACCACAGAGCTCGGCCAGGCGCTGAGGGAGCGCGACCGGGCGTCGCCGCAGGTAACTCGCTCGCTGCTCCACCTGCCCAGGATGAAGCACGACACCAGGACCGAACGGTTCTGCGCGTAACTGTGGCCCGTCGGTGGCCCATCTGGCACGCCGGGCGATTGTCATCTCATGATGAAGGGCCAGGATCGGAGGCTGTGTGCCTCTGACCTGGCCCTTCTTGGTGGAGCGGGTGACCGGGATCGAACCGGCATGACCAGCTTGGAAGGCTGGGGCTCTACCATTGAGCTACACCCGCACGTCTCGAACGGGCACCAGTGTTCCGTAAAACCGGAAATCTGGCGAACGTCCAGGCCGTCGTGTCGTAGCCTACTGCCTGTCACCCGGTCGGCCGGACACCCGTTGCCGGTTCGAGTGGGTCGGCGGGGTGTGGCGCAGCTTGGTAGCGCGTCCGCTTTGGGAGCGGAAGGCCCCCGGTTCGAATCCGGGTACCCCGACGAGCGCAGCGATGCGCCGGCATCAGGGCTGGTCGCAGTCCTGATCCAGGTCCCCGGCCAGGAATCTGGCTAGGGTGGCCCGGGCATGTCCTGCGCGCCCTCGTGGCGCGGCTAGGATGTGCCGAAGGCCATGATGCCGTTACTGCTTCCCGGCGCGTCCGCGCAGCCGATCGCAGCGCACGGCACCTCGGCCATCGTCCTCAGTTGTCCAAGGCCAGGAGAAGTCCCCTCGTGAAGAGCGCCGTCGAGACCCTCAACCCCACCCGGGTCAAGCTCACCGTCGAGGTGCCCTTCGACGAACTCAAGCCGAGCATGGACGCGGCCTACAAGAACATCGCGTCGCAGGTCACCGTCCCCGGCTTCCGCAAGGGCAAGGTCCCGCCGCGGATCATCGACCAGCGCTTCGGCCGCGGCGTCGTGATCGAAGAAGCCGTCAACAACGCCCTGCCCGGCTTCTACACGCAGGCCGTGCAGGAGACCGAGATCCGCCCGCTCGGCCAGCCCGAGGTCGACGTCACCGCCGTGCCGGACCCGGCCGCCGGTGGCGACCTGGCCTTCACCGCCGAGGTCGACGTGCGCCCCGAGTTCGAGCTGCCCGCCCTCGACGCGGTCGAGGTCGTCGTGGAGGACGTGAAGGTCGGCGACGAGCAGGTCGAGGAGCGTCTGCAGACCCTGCGCGAGCGCTTCGGCTCCCTGGTCACCGTCGAGCGCCCGGCCGCCGACGGCGACTTCCTCAGCATCGACATCGCGGCGACCATCGGCGGCGACGAGATCGACAGCGTCAAGGGCGTCTCGTACCGGGTCGGCTCGGGCGAGATGCTCCAGGGCATGGACGACGTCCTGCCGGGCCTGTCGGCCGGCGAGACCACCACCTTCGACTCCCCGCTGGCCGGCGGCGACCGCGCCGGTGAGGAAGCCCACGTCACCGTGACCGTGCAGTCGGTCAAGGAGCGCGAGCTGCCCGAGGCGGACGACGAGTTCGCCCAGATGGCCTCCGAGTTCGACTCGATCGAGGAGCTGCGTACCAGCCTCTCGGAGCAGGCCGAGCAGGAGGCGAAGTACCAGCAGGGCATCCAGGCCCGCGAGCGTCTGCTCGAGAAGCTGCTCGAGGGCGTCGAGATCCCGGTCCCCGACGGCATCATCAAGGCCGAGGTCAAGCAGCACCTGGAGCAGGAGGGCAAGGCCGAGGACGACCCGCACGGCGAAGAGGTCGAGGTCGAGGCCCGCAAGGCGTTCAAGGCCCAGCTGCTGCTCGACGCGATCGCCGAGAAGGAAGAGGTCCAGGTCGGTCAGCAGGAGCTGATCGAGTACCTGCTGGCCTCCGCCCAGCAGTACCGGATGGACCCGAACGAGTTCATCAAGGCCGTGGACGAGGCCGGTCAGGTGCCCTCGATGGTGGCCGAGGTCGGCCGCCGCAAGGCGCTGGCCCAGGTGCTCGAGCGGGCCTCGGTGAAGGACGAGTCGGGCAACGAGATCGACCTGTCCGCCCTGTTCCCGGCCAGCCCCGAGGCTGAGGCCGAGATCGAGGACGCCGAAGAGGTCGAGGCGGACGAGGACGGCGACACGGACAAGAAGAAGTCCGACGACCCGGCCGCGCTGCCCACTCTCTGATCTCCTCAAGTCAGCCCGAACCGGCATCCCAGAACGACGAAGACTCGGCTGGGGTGCCGGTTCTGCTTTCCGCAGAAGTTCCGCCGCAGGAGATCCGTACGACCTGCCGGATCCGGCCGTGGGGCACTGGTGAAACCGGGTCCGACCCGCCGCGATTCACCCTGAGGACTCTTGCGCGCGCGGGCGTGTCGCCTGGTCAGAGCCCATCCGGGTCATGCACCGTGGGCCCTGATGCGCCCACAGCGAACAACCGCCGGTAGGGGAGGATCACCGCCAGTGGTCCGCGTTAGGGTCAATGCACCGGGTGGCCCACCCGGACGCCCCGGGTGTACCCGGGGTCAGGTGCCAACGTTTTGGGGAGCGACATCGTGAGCCACTTGATCGTTCCGGGGATCGACCCGGTGACGAATTCGTTCGACCAGCCGGTGGCCCGCACGGCGTCACCCGGCATGGGTTACGACGACCACGTGTACAACCGTCTCCTGAAGGACCGGATCATCTTCCTCGGTTCCGAGGTGCGCGACGAGAACGCGAACGCGATCTGCGCGCAGATGCTGCTGCTCGCCGCGGAAGACCCGAACAAGGACATCTACCTCTACATCAACTCGCCCGGTGGCTCGGTGACCGCCGGCATGGCGATCTACGACACCATGCAGTACGTCTCCTGCGACGTGGCCACCATCGCGATGGGCCTGGCCGCCTCGATGGGGCAGTTCCTGCTCACCGCGGGCGCCAAGGGCAAGCGCTCGGCCACCCCGCACGCCCGCGTGATGATGCACCAGCCGCTGGGCGGCATCGGTGGCTCGGCGACGGACATCAAGATCCAGGCCGAGCAGATCCTGCACATCAAGCGGCAGATGGCCGAGCTGATCGCCGAGCAGACCGGGCAGTCGGTCGAGACCATCACCAAGGACTCCGACCGCGACCGCTGGTTCACCGCGCAGGAAGCCCTCGAGTACGGCATCGTCGACCACGTGGTCCGCTCCGCCCGCGACGTCAGTGGTGGTGGCGGCACCGGCGCCTGACCTCCCGGTCAGAGCCTGCCGAACCGCTGTCCGAACCGCCTTCCCAAGCCAGCAAGAGCATCAGGAGTTGACCCGATGAGCTACCCCGATCACCACGCAGGTCTGCACCTGCCGGGTTCTGGCCGCACCGCCGGCCACGTCGCCGCGCCCAGCAGCCGCTACGTGCTCCCGAACTTCGAGGAACGCACCGCCTACGGCTTCAAGCGGATGGACCCGTACACCAAGCTGTTCGAGGACCGCATCATCTTCCTCGGGGTGCAGGTGGACGACGCCTCCGCCGACGACGTGATGTCGCAGCTGATCGTGCTGGAGAGCCAGGACCCGGACCGTGACATCACCCTGTACATCAACAGCCCGGGTGGCTCGTTCACGGCACTTACGGCAATCTACGACACGATGCAGTACGTGAAGCCGGACATCCAGACGGTCTGCCTGGGGCAGGCGGCCTCGGCCGCCGCGGTGCTCCTGGCGGCCGGCACCAAGGGCAAGCGCCTGGCGCTGCCGAACGCCCGGGTGCTGATCCACCAGCCGGCGATGTCCGGTGGCGACTACGGCCAGGCCTCGGACATCGAGATCCAGGCGAACGAGGTCCTGCGGATGCGGACCTGGCTGGAAGACACCATCGCACTGCACTCGAACCACACCTCGGAACAGGTGCAGAAGGACATCGAGCGGGACAAGATCCTGACCGCCGCTCAGGCCCTGGAATACGGGCTCATCGACCAGGTACTCACAAGTCGTAAGGGCGTTCAGGTCTCCACGCCGCCCGACCCGTCCGGCGCCTGACACGCCGACCGAACAGGGGGTGCCGCTGACAGCGGCGTCCCAGTGGCGTTGAATGGTGCTGGGGCCGGTCGAATGCAGACGGGCGAGGAGCCAGTAAGCCCCCGGAGGAAGGACTGCGCGTGGCACGCATCGGAGACGGTGGCGACCTGCTGAAGTGCTCTTTCTGTGGAAAGAGCCAGAAGCAGGTGAAGAAGCTCATCGCCGGGCCCGGCGTCTACATCTGCGACGAGTGCATCGACCTGTGCAATGAGATCATCGAGGAGGAGCTGGCCGAGGCCAGCGAGCTCGGTCTGGTCGAGCTGCCGAAGCCGAAGGAGATCTTCGACTTCCTCGAGCAGTACGTGGTCGGGCAGGCGCCGGCGAAGAAGAGCCTCGCGGTCGCCGTGTACAACCACTACAAGCGGATCCAGGCGGGCGAGCCCGGCCGGCGCGGTGACGAGCCGGTCGAGATCGCCAAGTCGAACATCCTCCTGATCGGGCCGACCGGCTGCGGCAAGACGTATCTGGCCCAGACCCTGGCCAAGATGCTGAACGTGCCGTTCGCGATCGCCGACGCGACCGCCCTCACCGAGGCCGGTTACGTCGGCGAGGACGTCGAGAACATCCTGCTGAAGCTGATCCAGGCGGCCGACTACGACGTCAAGAAGGCCGAGACCGGGATCATCTACATCGACGAGGTCGACAAGATCGCCCGGAAGTCGGAGAACCCGTCGATCACCCGGGACGTGTCCGGCGAGGGGGTTCAGCAGGCCCTGCTGAAGATCCTCGAAGGCACTACCGCGAGTGTGCCGCCGCAGGGTGGCCGTAAGCACCCGCACCAGGAGTTCATCCAGATCGACACCACCAACGTGCTGTTCATCGTGGGTGGGGCGTTCGCCGGGCTGGACCAGATCATCCAGTCCCGGGTGGGCAAGCGCGGCATCGGTTTCGGCGCCCCGCTGCACGAGGCGAAGGCGAACAACGACTCCTACGCCGACGTGATGCCGGAGGACCTGCTGAAGTTCGGGCTGATCCCCGAGTTCATCGGCCGGCTCCCGGTGATCACCACGGTCTCCAACCTCGACCGGGAGGCGCTCGTGCGCATCCTCACCCGGCCGAAGAACGCGCTGGTCAAGCAGTACCAGCGGATGTTCGAGATCGACGGGGTGGAGTTGGAGTTCACCGACGACGCGCTGGACGCCATCGCCGACCAGGCGATCCTGCGGGGCACCGGCGCTCGAGGCCTGCGGGCCATCGTCGAAGAGGTGCTGCTGCCGGTGATGTTCGACGTACCCAGCCGGGACGACGTGGCGCGCTGCGTGGTCACCCGCGAAGTGGTGCTGGAGAACGTCAACCCGACGCTGGTGCCGCGCGAGGCGCCGGTGCGTAAACCGCGGGAGCGGCGCGAGAAGTCGGCCTGATCCGCCGAAAAGCCCGATCGCTGCCCAGGTGGCGAGTCCGACCGAGGCGACCACACCGTCCCCCATTGGGAGACGTTGGTGGTCGCCTCGGTCGTTTGCCCGGGCTTGGGCGGGACGAACGCATCAATGCCCTTCTCGGTCGTGGGCTACTGACCGGGACTCCGAAATGATCGCCTGCGAGCCTCTAGCAGTTGACGGGATGGGGCTTATTCGGGGGACGTTCTCGGGGGTTGGCCTTGAAGCGAAAAGTGCTGGTGGGTCTGCTGACCCTGGGGATCGCCGGTGGCGCGGTGACCGCGTTGCCGGGGGTGGCGCTGGGCGCTGCGCAACCGGTGCGGGCGGTGGCGCCGAGCGACCTGCTGGAGGTGACCGGTCAATCGGACGATGATCTGGTCGGCCCGCTGCAGGTGAAAGCCCGTGCTCTGCGGGACAAGGCGGTGACCCAGGTGCTGAACGGGGAAGCCGAGGTGGAGAACCGCAACGGCAGCAAGGTGGTCCGCCTGGACGGCCCGGCGAATGCCGAGAACCGGCGCAGCAGCAAGGACGAGGGGCAGTACGTCGAGCTCGGCCGGCAGGCGACCGACAAGATCTTCGTGGTGCTGGCCGAGTTCGGCAACGAGCGGCACCCGGACTACCCGGATCAGGACACCGATCCGAAGACGCCCGGCCCGAGCGTGTTCGACGGCCCGCTGCACAACCGGATCCCGCAGCCCGGAACGGACGACAACACCACCAACTGGCAGCCGGACTACGATCGTGAGCACTTCGAGCAGATGTACTTCGGCGAGGGTGAGGGCGTCGAGTCGCTGAAGACGTACTACCAGACCCAGAGTTCGGGCCGCTACAGCGTGGACGGCGTGGTCACCGACTGGGTCAAGGTGCCGTACAACGAGGCCCGCTACGGCCGCTCGAACGGCTATCCGTGCACCGGCAACGTCTGCGTCAACGTCTGGTCCCTGCTCTCCGACGCGCTGAAGGCCTGGGTGGACGGGCAGAAGGCCGGCGGCCGCAGCGATGCCGAGATCAAGGCCGGGCTGGCCGAGTTCGACCGGTGGGACCGCTACGACCACGACGGCGACGGGGACTTCAACGAGCCGGACGGGTACATCGACCACTTCCAGATCGTGCACGCCGGGGGTGACCAGGCCGACCGCGACCCGTACCAGGGGGAGCACGCGATCTGGAGCCACCGTTCGTACGTGAACCTCGACCGCGCCGGAAGGGACGGCCCGGCGAGCAATCCGCTGGGCGGCACCCAGGTCGGTGGCACCGGTATCTGGGTGGGCGACTACACGATGCAGCCGGAGAACGGCGGCATGGACGTGTTCGCCCACGAGTACGGCCACGACCTCGGGCTGCCGGACGACTACGACACCACCGGTGGTGAGGGCAGCCCGGTGGAGTGGTGGTCGCTGATGGCGCAGAGCCGGCTGAACGGTAAGGGCGAGCCGATCGGTTCGCGCGCCGGTGATCTCGGCGCCTGGCAGAAGCTGCAGCTCGGCTGGCTGGACTACGAGGTGGTGCCGTACGGCCGCCGCGACCGGGTGGTGGAACTCGGCCCGCAGGAGTACAACACCGACCGGGCCCAGGCCGTGGTGGTACCTCTGCCGCTGAAGAAGGTGGTCACCGAACTGCCGAAACCGGTGAGCGGCGAGTACGAGTGGTGGAGCGGCACCGGGGACATGCTCAACACCACGCTGACCCGGACGCTCGAGATGCCGGCCACCGATCCGCAGCTGACCTTCCAGGCCAGCTGGAACATCGAGGACTGCGGCACGACCGCCTGTGACTACGCCTATGTAGAGGTGAACGACGGCAAGGGGTGGAAGGCGATCTTCGGCTCGATCACCAACGGCGAGGCCGAGGGCTACGGTATCGACGGGCTGAGCAAGGGCTGGCAGCCGGCCTCGTTCGACCTGGGCGCCTACGCCGGCCAGAAGGTGGACCTGCGGCTGCGGTACACCACCGATCCGGCCGTGGCCGGTCAGGACGTCAAGCAGCCGGGCGGGCTGTTCGTCGACGACATCGAGGTGTCGGGAGCCTTCACCGATGGTGCCGAGGACGGTGACAACGGCTGGCAGAGACTTGGTTTCGTGCGGACCACCGGCACGGTGACGGAGTACTACGACCACTTCTACATCGCCGGCCACCGGTCGTACGTCAGCTACGACCAATATCTGAAGACCGGTCCGTACAACTTCGGCTGGCAGACCGAAAAGCCCTTCTGGGTGGAGCACTTCCCGTACCAGGAAGGGCTGCTGGTCTCCTACTGGGACACCTCGCAGGTCGACAACAACGTCAGCCAGCACCCGGGCGCGGGGCGCAACCTGTACGTGGACGCGCACCCGGCGCCGTTGTACCGCAGCGACGGCAAGCCGTTCCGGACCCGGATCCAGCTCTACGACGCGCCGTTCGGCCTGGATCGGACCGACAGCCTCCGCCTGCACATCGAGGGGGAGAAGACCCGGATCCCGAAGCAGCCGGGCAACCCGGTGTTCGACGACACGCAGAACTACTTCGACCCGGTGCAGCTCGACCACGGCGTGAAGCTGCCCGGCACCGGAGTGAAGATCGAGGTGCTGAAGCAGAAGAAGACCCGGATGACGATCCGGGTGACCACCCCCTGATCTGATCGGGTGGGAGCGGGGCGTTCGGTCGCTGTCCAGGACCGGACGCCCTGCTTTGGTCATGGCCTGGCTCACAGCCAAAAGGTTGCCCAATAAAACAATATGAGACGTATCTCTCGCCAGGGCTTTTCAGCTGTGGCTTTGCCGGGTGACCCGGTTTGTAACAAAGGTGACTCTTGGCTGACGCACAGCGATCCTTAAGTTTTCGGTGCACCCGGCGGTGTCATTGCGGGTGCTCGGGAAACGGGAGGTCTGATGCGAAAGGCTTTGATCGGCCTGGCCACGGCGTCGTTGGTGGCGGCCGGGGCCGGGCTGCTGGTGCCGGTGACCGCGCAGGCGGCGGTGCCGAGAGCGGTGCAGGCGGTGAGCGGGTCCGAGGTCGCCGGATCGGACGACCTGCCCAACCCCCTGGCCGAGAAGGCACGGGCGCTGCGGGAGGAGGCGGTGTCCGGAGTGCTGGACGGCGAGGCCGATGTGTTGCGGCGCAACGGTAGTGACGTGGTCCGGCTCGACGGAACCGGGATCGACGACGACCGGTACGTGGAACTGGCCCGGGAGAAGACCGACCGGATCTTCGTGGTACTGGCCGAGTTCGGCAACGAACGTCATCCGAACTTCCCTGATCAGGACACGGCTCCGGCCATTCCTGGCCCGGCGACCTTCGAGGGGCCGCTGCGCAACGCCATCCCGGAGCCGGGCAAGGACGACAACACCACGATCTGGCAGCCCGACTACGACCAGAAGCACTTCCAGGATCTGTATTTCGGCGATGGTGAGTCGCTGAAGACGTACTACGAGTCGCAGTCCTCGGGCCGGTACAGCGTCGAAGGTACGGTGACCGACTGGGTCAAGGTGCCCTACAACGAGGCCCGGTACGGCCGATCCAACGGTTACCCGTGCGCCGGTGACACCTGTAACAACACCTGGGCCCTGGTGACCGACGCGCTCAACGCCTGGGTCGCGGACCAGAAGGCGGCCGGTAAGTCGGACGCCCAGATCAAGGCGGACGTGGCCGAGTTCGACCAGTGGGACCGTTACGACTACGACGGTGACGGCGACTTCAACGAGCCGGACGGATACATCGACCACTTCCAGGTGGTGCACGCCGGTGGTGACCAGGCCGACGGCGACCCGCAGCAGGGCGAGGACGCGATCTGGAGCCACCGCTGGTACGTCAGCCAGAACAGCACCAGCGGGCCGGCCGGAAACCGGCGGGGCGGAACGCAGATCGGCACCACCGGGCTGTGGGTCGGGGACTACACGATCCAGCCGGAGAACGGCGGTCTGAGCGTCTTCGCCCACGAGTACGGCCATGATCTCGGTCTCCCGGACGAGTACGACCTCGGCGGCGGCCAGGGCAACGCCAACGAGTGGTGGACCCTGATGGGCCAGAGCCGGCTGGGGGCCAAGGGCGAGGCGCTGGGCGAGCGGCCCGGTGACATCGGAGCCTGGCAGAAGCTCCAGCTGGGCTGGCTGGACTACGAACTGGTCGGCGCCGGTGAGAGCCGGACGATCGAACTCGGCCCGGAGGAGTTCAACACCGCTGATCCGCAGGCCACCGTGGTGGTGCTGCCGGAGAAGGAGACCAGCTCCAAGCCGGTCGAGCCGGCCTCGGGGGAGTGGGAGTGGTTCAGCGGGACCGGTAACAGCTTCACTCACACCCTGACCCGGGCGGTGGACCTGCCGGCCGGCTCGCCCCAGCTGACCTTCCAGGCCAACTGGAACATCGAGGACTGCGGGCCGGACGCCTGTGACTACGCCTACGTGGACATCAACGACGGGGACGGCTGGGACGCCATCCCCGGCTCGATCACCAAGGCGGGTGAGGGCAACGGGATCGACGGAGTCAGCGAGGGCTGGCAGCCGGCCACGTTCGACCTGTCCGGCTACGCCGGGCAGAACGTCCAGCTGCGGTTCCGTTACGTCACCGACCCGGCGGTCGAGGGTCAGGTGACCACCCGGGCGCCTGGGTTCTTCGTGGACGACATCGCGGTGGCGGGTGTCTTCGAGGACGGTGCCGAGACGGCCGACGAGGCCTGGACCGCAGACGGTTTCGAGCGGATCGAGGGCCGGGTGGTGACCACCGCCGAGCAGTACTACATCGCCGGCTACCGCTCCTACGTCAGCTACGACCAGTACTTGAAGACCGGGCCGTACAACATCGGCTGGGCCTCCACCAAGCCGGACTACGCCGAGCACTTCCCCTACCAGGTGGGTCTGCTGGTGTCGTACTGGGACACCTCCTACAGCAACAACAGTGTCAGCCAGCATCCCGGGGCAGGCCGCAACCTGTACGTGGACGCGCATCCGGAACCGATCTACGACGACGCTACCGGGCGCCCGTTCCGCACCCGGGTCCAGATGTACGACGCGCCGTTCGGCCTGGAGAAGACCGACAGCATCACCCTGCACACCAACGGCGAACGGACGAAGATCAAGAAGCAGGAGGGTAATCCGGTCTTCGACGACACCGGCGACTACTTCGACGAGGCCCAGCCCGACCACGGGGTGAAACTTCCGGCCGTCGGGGTCCGGATCGAGGTGCTGAAGCAGGACCGGGACGACATGACGATCAAGGTCACCAACCCCTGACGTCCCCTCCGGCACGAAAGTCTCCGTGCTGACTCTGGAAACACGGCGATCGCCGAACGGCTGCCCGGATCGGCAGGCGTTCGGCGATTCGCGGGTTTCGGTGGTGTTTCTGCTTCTATATCCGACAAATACCTTAACTTGAGCGGTGTTCTCGCCTAGGTTCGACTCCGAGTCCTGCGGCACCTGGACCGCGGGATCAGCGGACTCGGAGGTCTGAGTGCGAAAAGTCCTGGTGGGTCTGGCGACCCTTTCCCTGGCCGCGGGAGCGGCGATCGCGCTGCCCGGCTCGGCGGCAGCGTCCGCACCACTGGCGCAACCTGCCGTCGGTACCCCTGATCAGGCCGTTCAGGGTACGGACGACCTGTCCAGCCCGTTGCAGGACAAGGCCCGGGCGCTGAAGCAGGAGGCCCTGACCCAGGTGCTGAACGGTGAGGCCACGGTTCAGCGCAAGAACGGCAGCCAGGTGGTGAAGCTGGCCGGGAGCAAGGGCAAGGGCGACGACAAGTACGTCGAGCTGGCCCGCGAGCAGACCGACAAGGTGTTCGTGGTGCTGGCCGAGTTCGGCGACGAGCGTCATCCGGACTACCCCGACCAGGACACCGACCCGGATTTCGTCGGGCCCACGGTGTTCGACGGTCCGCTGCACAACCAGATCCCGAAGCCGGGCAAGGACGACAACACCACGGTCTGGCAGAAGGACTACAGCAAGGAGCATTTCGAGGACCTGTACTTCGGCGAGGGCAAGAACGCCGAATCGCTGAAGACCTATTACGAGACCCAGTCCTCCGGCCGGTACAGCGTCGAGGGCACGGTCAGCGACTGGGTCAAGCTGCCCTACAACGAGGCCCGCTACGGCCGCTCCAACGGCTACCCCTGCGCGGACGTGATCTGCGACAACACCTGGGAGATGCTGGCCGACGCGATGAACGTGTGGGTCGCCGACCAGAAGGCGGCCGGTAAGTCGGACGCCGAGATCAAGGCCGCGGTGGCCGAGTACGACCAGTGGGACCGTTACGACCACGACGGGGACGGCGACTTCAACGAGCCGGACGGGTACATCGACCACTTCCAGATCGTCCACGCCGGCGGCGACCAGGCCGACCAGGACCCGCAGCAGGGTGAGGACGCGATCTGGAGCCACCGCTGGTACGCGTTCTTCGACCAGGCCGGCAGCGCCGGCCCGGCGGACAACCCGCTGGGCGGCACCCAGATCGGCGACACCGGCATCTGGGTCGGCGACTACACCACGCAGCCGGAGAACGGTGGGCTCAGCGTGTTCGCCCACGAATACGGCCACGACCTGGGCCTGCCCGACAACTACGACACCGCCGGCGGCGAGGGCAGCCCGGTGGAGTGGTGGTCGCTGATGGCGCAGAGCCGGCTCGGGGCCAAGGGCGAGGCACTCGGCGAGCGGGCCGGGGACCTCGGGGCCTGGGAGAAGCTGCAGCTCGGCTGGCTGGACTACGAGGTGGTGCAGGCGGGCAAGGACAAGAGCCGCACGATCGACCTCGGTCCCTCGGAGTACAACACCTCCAAGCCCCAGGCGGCGGTGGTGGTCCTGCCCAAGAAGCAGGTCACCGAGCAGCTGGTGGAACCGGCCGCCGGTGAGTACGAGTGGTACAGCGGCAGCGGGAACGAGCTGAGCAACACGCTGAGCCGCTCGGTGGCGGTGCCCGCCGGTTCGCCCGCTCTGACCTTCCAGGCGAACTGGAACATCGAGGACTGTGGCGAGACCGCCTGCGACTACGCCTATGTCGAGGTGGACGACGGCAGCGGCTGGAAGGCGATCCCGGGCTCGATCGCGAATCCGGCCGAGGGCAACGGCATCGACGGGCTGAGCGAGGGCTGGCAGCCGGCCACCTTCGACCTGTCCGCCTTCGCCGGCCAGACGGTGGGCCTGCGCTTCCGTTACGCCACCGACCCGGCTGCGGTGGGCAACGACCCGACCAAGCCGGCCGGGATCTTCCTCGACGAGATCGCGGTCGAAGGGGTGTTCGAGGACGGTGCCGAGACGGACGACAACGGCTGGGATGCCGACGGTTTCCGGCGCACCACGGGTACCGAGCAGGTGGAGTACGACCACTATTACATCGCTGCCAACCGGACCCACGTCAGCTACGACAAGTATCTGAAGACGGGGCCGTACAACTTCGGCTGGGCCTCCACCCGGCCGGACTACGTGGAGCACTTCCCGTACCAGGAAGGCCTGCTGATCAC
This sequence comes from Kineosporia babensis, assembly GCF_021129305.1. Classification (GTDB taxonomy): domain Bacteria; phylum Actinomycetota; class Actinomycetes; order Actinomycetales; family Kineosporiaceae; genus Kineosporia; species Kineosporia babensis. Next base: position 584,740 of record NZ_JAJOMB010000002.1, read on the forward strand.
CTACTGGGACACCTCGTTCGCCGACAACGACGTAAGCGTGCACCCGGGCCAGGGCCGCAACCTGAACGTGGATGCGCACCCGAAGGCGCTGATCCGCCCGGACGGCAAGCCGTGGCGCACCCGGGTGCAGCTGTACGACGCGCCGTTCAGCAAGAAGAAGGCCGACAGCATCACCCTGCACCTGGAGGGTAAGAAGCAGAAGATCAAGGGTCTGAAGGGCAACCCGACCTTCGACGACACCAAGGACTACTTCGACCCCAAGCAGCTCGACCACGGCGTCAAGGTCGCCGACGCCGGCGTGAGGATCCAGGTCACCAAGCAGAAGGGGGCCTCCGCCACGGTACGGATCACCACCAAGTAACCCGGTTCTCCCGCGGCGTCCCGGCTCCTGTGGGCCGGGGCGCCGTTGTGGGTTGGTGGCTCTCGAACTGGAGGACGCGTCCCGGCCGCCGGTTCGGTCGCTCTTGCGGGTGTCGCGCACTTCACCTGGTCTGGATGCCAGGGCTGCGATGGCTTAAGGTTAGGCTGTCCTAACTATTGCTTGAGCTGGGAGCAGCCAGAGATGACCTACAGCGTGACCGGTGCCATCTACGCCGAGGTCGTCGCCACCGAACGGATCAGCCCGCACCTGGTGCGGATCGTCCTCGGCGGACCCGAGCTGTCGCAGTACCAGCCGCTGCAGGTGCCGGACGAGGCGGTCGTCCTCTGGTTCCCCAAGGAGGGGCAGGACCGGCCCGCCCCGCTGACCGAGAAGGACGGCGTCTGGGGGCATCACGACCCGCAGGTCGCCCCGCCCGGCCGCAACTACACCGTGCGCTCCTTCGAACCGGGTGAGAACGCCCGGATGACCGTGGACTTCGTGGTTCACCCGGGCGGGGTCGCAGGCGAGTGGGCGGTCAAGGCACAGGTCGGGCAGCAGCTGATGATCACCCGGCCGCGCTGCTGGTTCGAGCCCCCGGCCGACGCCCGGTGGATCCTGGCCGCCGCCGACCTCACCGGCCTGCCGGCCCTGGCCCGGATCATCGAGGAGTGCAAGCCCGACGGCCCGGCCGTGCACGCGATGGTCGAGACGGTGGACGCGGCGGACCTGGCCGGGCTGCCCGCCACCCAGTGTCACGCCCGCAGCGTCGACGCGAGCGTGGGCACAGGTAACGGCGTGGCGCCCGGGGCGCTGGCCGACCTGATCGCGGCCAAGCTGCCGGAGCTGGTCGGGAAGGGCCCGGGGTACGTCTGGTACTCGGGCGAGGCGGCGCAGTCCCGGGAGATCCGCAAGCTGCTGCGCAAGGGGCACGGCTGGCCGCTCGAGCGGGTGGCGACGGTGGGCTACTGGCGGCAGGACGCCGAACGCTGGAACGAGACGTTCGAGAAGATCGGCGGCGAGCAGCTGGTGCAGGTGTACTACGAGGCGGTCGAGCACGGCCTCTCGAACGCCGAGGCGTCGGAACTGCTCGACGAGGCGTACGAGAAGGCCGGGCTCTGACGCGTTCTAAGGGCGCATGACCGCCGAGGCGTGGAACGAGGGCTCGGTGCTCAGTACAACCCGGGTTTCCTGTTCCGGGTCGACCAGAACCAGTCCACCGTCCTCCTCCACCTCGATCCCGGCCGAGCCGGCCTTCGGCCCGTCGTACCACTCGCCGGCCAGGATCTGGGTCAGGAGGCTGGCGACCTCCTGCGGTTCGCCGATGCAGAAGTTCTCGCGGTCCGACGGGTCGCACCTGAGCAGAAGACCCTCGAACTCCAGGGTCGAACGGTCCACCCGGCAGACGGTGGCCAGCGGGGTGGCCTGGGTGCTCTCACTTCCGCAGTAGACCGCGTCGTCCATCACCTGGAACCAGTCCGCTCCGCCGATCTCCGTCTGCAGGCCCCCGCCGGGCTGGGGAAACGCGTGCTGGATCTGGGAGGCGCCGGCGTTCAGAAGGAGCAGCTCGGTGTACTCCTCGGTGTCGCAGATCTGGTAATCCGGCCCGTCAGGCGCCCGCAGGCAACCGTGGAACCGTTCCAGGCCGGCCGGGATGGTGGGCCGGCTGAGCACCCACACACCTTCCGGCGCTCGCATCGGTGTGCCGATGATCGTGCCGATCCGCTGCCGCAGGGGCAGTTCGGCCACGACCGGGAAGACCTCGTCCCGTTCGGCCTGCTCCGGCGTCTGGCTGGGCCCGTCCTGGTCGGGGACGACCAGGGAGGGCACCGGTGTCGGGTCGTCCGAGGGGGCGACGGCCGCCTTTTCCGGTAGCCCGCCGAGCAGCAGGGTGCCGGCCAGCACCGCCAGTACAGCCACTGCGGCCAGTGCCGGGATCAGGTACCGGTGTTGGACTCGGTCCGGGGCGGGCGGAGCAGCCGCCACCCGCTCGTCCAGGTCGTGCAGGGCAGACCGGATCCGGTCGTCCAGGTTGCTCGTCCTGCTCACCTTGCTCATCGGCCGTCCTCCTCTCCCAGGATCTTCGCCAGCCGGGCGCGAGCCTTGTACAGGTGAGCCTTGGCCGTCCCCTCCGCGCAGCCAAGAATCTCCGCCACTTCCTTCACACTGCGGTCCTCCAGGTAGGCCAGCACCACGGCGGCCCGTTGCTGCCGGGGTAACCGCCGGATCGCCGCCAGGACCACCTCGTACTGTTCTGGTGCGGGTGGCAGCGCCGGCACCGGGCGGCCGAGCTTCAGCACGGCGGCCGCCTCGGCGCGGGCCCGGCGCAGCCGCTTCGAGGCCAGCTGGATCGTGACCTTGCGCAGCCAGGCACCCGGACGCTCGTAACCGCCAACCGAGTCCCAGCTCTGCCGGGCCTGCAGCAGTGCGTCCTGGGCGACGTCCTCGGCCACCGCCCGGCTGCCCGAGACCACGCCCGCCAGGGTCACCATCCGGGGGAACTCGCGGCGGTAGAACTCCTCGAAGTCCAGGGCCGTCCCTCCTCTGCTCGAACTTCGGCTCGAAGCTGCTGTGTGCGGTGCGGCGGGCACGATGCCAGTCCTTCCCGTCGGTCGTCGTCCATGACCAAGCACAGCCGCAGCCCAGCCTGAAGGTTTACTCCAGAGGCGCACGAATGCTGGGTCGCTCCGGCCGACGCGGTGCTGCGGGCTGTCGGGGAGCGATCCGGGTGCGGGGATCTTCCCCCGCGCGGACTAGGCTGCGGGGAATGAGCAAGGTGGAGATGCGCTGATGGCACGGATCGACGGTCGGGGACCGCAGCGGGATGCCAAGGAGGCCGCAGCGGCCGAGGCGCTCTCGCAGCGCTCCGCCGAGGTCTACAAGGAGATCCTCGACCGGGCCCCGGAGCACGACCTGGTGCCCAGCCTGGACCGGATCCAGGCGGTGGCCGAGCTGCTCGGCGACCCGCAGCGCTCGTTCGAGGCCGTGCACGTCACCGGCACCAACGGCAAGAGCTCCACCACCCGGATGATCGAGCGGCTGCTGCGCGAGCACAACCTGCGCACCGGCCGGTTCACCAGCCCGCACCTGAACGACGTGCGCGAGCGGATCTCGATCGACGGCGAGCTGATCGACCAGGAACGCTTCGTCGAGGTCTACGACGAGATCAAGCCCTACCTGGAGCTGGTCGACGCCCGCAACGCCGAGGCCGGTAACCCGCGCCTGACCTACTTCGAGGTGCTGGTCGCGCTGGCCTACGCGGCGTTCTCCGACACCCCGGTGGACGTGGCCGCGGTCGAGGTCGGCCTGGGCGGCTCCTGGGACGCGACCAACATCATCGACGCCCGGGTGGCCGTGGTCACCCCGGTCGGCGTCGATCACGAGCGTTTCCTCGGCCACGATCCGGCCACGATCGCCACCGAGAAGGCCGGCATCATCAAACCCGGTGCCATCGCCGTGCTTTCGGAGCAGCTCGAGGAAGCGATGGAGCCGCTGCTGGAGCGCGCGGCCGAGGTCGGGGCCACGGTTTTCCGCGAGGGCTACGAGTTCAGCGTCAGCAGTCGCGAAGTAGCCGTCGGCGGGCAGCTTCTCACGCTCCAGGGCGTGGCCGCGGTCTACCCCGACCTCTTCCTCCCGCTGCACGGCGCCCACCAGGCGCAGAACGCGGCCACCGCGCTCGCCGCGGTCGAGGCCTTCCTGCTCTCGGACGGGCGCGACTGGTCCACCACCGACAACTCCCGTGAGGGAACCGGTCTGGACATCGACGTGGTGCGCGCCGCGTTCGCCGACGCCAGCTCACCCGGCCGTCTCGAAATGGTCCGGCAGAGCCCGGCGGTACTGATCGACGCGGCCCATAACCCTTCCGGCGCCCAGGTTCTCGCAGACAGCCTGGAAGAGGCCTTCGGCTTCAACAAACTGGTCGGCGTGGTAGCGGTGCTGGAGGACAAGGACGCGGAGAGCATCCTCGGCGTGCTGGAGCCGGTGCTCGACGAGATCGTGGTCACCCGCACCTCCTCCCCGCGGGCGATGGACCCGGACGAGCTGGCCGAGATCGCCGAGGACGTTTTCGGCGAGGAACGGGTGACCACCTTCCAGCGCCTGGACGACGCCCTGGACTACGCCATGGGCCAGGCCGAACTGGGTGGCCAGATCGGCGGCGGGGTGCTGGCCACCGGCTCGGTCACGATGGCCGCCGACGTCCGCCGGCTGTTCCGGATCAAGTAGCAGCTTCGCTGGTTGCCCAACCCGACCACGTTGTCGGGGTGACCTGCGCGCTTGTGGCGCGCCAGGCGTCCTCAATCGACCGCTCACCGGACTTTTTGTTTTTTGTGGCCGAAGTTCTTCACAAAAAGGGCGAAGCCTGACTACTGTCACTCACAGGTGCTACACAGGGGTAGCGGCCAGACACGGACAGGGAGGTCGGCGTCGTGGCACGAGTCGGCACCCGTCCGGAGAACCGGCACCAGGCGCGGTTTCTCAGAATTCTGCGGGACAGCGGGCCGCAATCCCGGGCCGAGCTCGGTGACGCTGTGGAGCTGTCCAAGTCCAAGGTGGCGATCGAGGTCGAGCGCCTGGCCGAGCTGGGCTTCGTCGACATCGTCGGCCTGGCCGCCTCCCGAGGTGGCCGGCGCTCGCAGATGGTCGCCCTGTCACAGAACCTGCGCTTCGTCGGCATCGACATCGGCGCCACCTCGATCGACGTGGCCGTGCTGGACGGCGAGCTGAACCTGCTCGGCCAGGACCGGGCCGAGACCGACGTCCGGCTCGGCCCGCGGGTGGTGCTCGACCAGGCCACCGATCTGGTGGCCAAGCTGCGCGCGTCGCTGGCCGGGGGATCGGTCGCCGGGGTCGGCGTCGGAGTGCCCGGTCCGGTCAGCCAGGCCGAGGGGGCCCTGGTCGCTCCGCCGATAATGCCTGGCTGGAGTCGGTTTCCGATTCGCGACGTGCTCGGTGCGGCCCTGGGGGCCCCGGTCATGGTCGACAACGACGTGAACGTGATGGCCCTCGGCGAACTGCACGCCGGTACTGCCCGGAGCGTGCGCGACCTGCTCTTCGTCAAGATCGGCACCGGCATCGGCTGCGGCATAGTGGTCGGCGGGGAGATCTACCGCGGGGTGAACGGCTCGGCCGGCGACATCGGGCACATCCAGGTGGACGGGCACGGTCCGGTCTGCGCCTGCGGCAATACCGGGTGCCTGGAGGCTGCCTTCGGTGGCGCCGCCCTGGCCCGGGACGCCGAAGCCGCCGCTCGTAGCGGCCGTTCCGCGTATCTGGCGGAAATGCTGGGAAAAACCCTGTCCGCGAAGGATGTCGGAGCCGCCGCCGATGCCGGAGATCCGGTCAGCCTGGCCCTGATCCGCGACGGCGGTACCCGGATCGGCAAGGTCCTGGCCTCGCTGGTCAGCTTCTTCAACCCTGGTCTGGTGGTGATCGGGGGCGGCGTGGCCGGTCTCGGTCATCCGCTGCTCGCCGAGATCCGCAGTGTCGTGTATCGCCGTTCGCTTCCTCTCGCGACCGGGAATCTGCCCATCGTCCTGTCCGAGCTCGGCGGCACCGCAGGAGTTGTCGGTGCCGGGCGGCTCATCTCCGACTCGGCCCTCTCCGTCAACGGGCAGAGTGCCACTAACTGACCCACTCTCCTAGGCACCTTCCATCCTGACCTCGAAGAGGAGGCCACCGTGGACGACGGCGTTCTGCTGCGCATGCGCGGAATCGTCAAGCAGTTCCCTGGTGTACGGGCCCTGGACGGCGTCGACCTCGACGTCGCCGCAGGGCAGGTGCACTGTCTTCTCGGCCAGAACGGCGCCGGGAAGTCCACTCTGATCAGGGTTCTCGCCGGAGCGCACCGGCCGGACGAGGGCAGCCTGAGCTGGGAGGGGGAGGATGTCTCGTTCTCCTCGCCCTCGTCGGCCATCCAGCGCGGGATCGCCACCATCTACCAGGAGCTCGACCTGGTGCCGGGGCTTTCGGTGGCTGACAATCTTTACCTCGGTCACGAGAAGGCCACCGCCGGGTTCGTGCACCGCAGCGCGCAGGGTGCGGCGGCCGCTGCGGTACTGAAAAAGCTTGGCCACTCCGAGATCCCGGTGAGCCGGGAGGTCGGGCGGCTGTCGGCGGCTCAGCAGCAGATCGTCAGTCTGGCCCGGGCGCTGGCCCGGGACGCCAAGCTGATCGTGATGGACGAGCCCTCGGCGGTGCTGGCCCACGACGAGGTGGACAACCTGTTCCGGGTGATCCGCGGGCTGATCGCCGAGAACGTTGCGGTGGTCTACATTTCGCACCGGCTGGAGGAGATCCGGCAGATCGGCGACATGGTCACCGTGCTGAAGGACGGGCGTACGGTAGCCACCGGGCTGCCCGCCAAGAGCACGCCCACGCCGGAGCTGGTCTCGCTGATGACCGGGCGGAACGTCGAATACCTCTTTCCGCCGCGAACTTCGGATCCGTTCTCCAGCGATGCTCCGCTGTTGCAGGTCGAGGGTCTGGCCCTGAAGGGCGCTTTCGAGGGAGTGGACCTGGTGGTGCGGCCTGGCGAGATCGTCGGGCTGGCCGGCCTGGTCGGCGCCGGGCGCTCCGAGGTGCTGGAGACCATCTACGGGGCTCGACGGCGAACTACCGGCACGGTCCGGATGGAAGGCCGCGAGCTGCCGGCCGGGTCGGTGCGGGCTGCGGTCAAGGCCGGCATGGGCCTCGCGCCGGAAGAGCGCAAGAGCCAGGCCCTGCTGCTGGGCGAACCGGTGGCCCGCAACGTCACACTGGCCTCACTGTCCCGGATGACGAAAACCGTTCCGGGGTGGCTGGACCGGCGCCGCGAGAAGATCACCGCGCAGGAGGCCACGGCCGGGTTGGAGGTGCGCCCGGCCGATGTGACCCGCGCGGTGAAGACCCTTTCCGGCGGTAACCAGCAGAAGGTGGTGCTGGCCCGCTGGCTGCTCGGCTCGACCAAGCTGCTGCTGCTCGACGAGCCCACGCGGGGGGTGGACGTGGGCGCCCGATCGGAGATCTACGCCCTGGTCCGGCGCCTGGCCGACGACGGGATGGGCGTTCTGCTGGTCTCCAGCGAGGTGCCGGAGGTACTCGGTCTGGCCGACCGGGTGCTGGTGATGCGGGAAGGCCAGGTGGTGCACACCGGTCCCGCCGACGAACTCGACGAGCACCGCGTGCTCGACCTGGTGATGGAAGGAATCGCGCGATGAGTGTCTCCACGGCCCCACCGGCCGTCTCTACGCAACGGCCGGGCGTGCTGGCCCGGATGCGGGGCACCGAGGTCCGCAACCTCGGGCTGGTCGCGGTGCTCGCCGTGCTGATCGTGATCGGCGCGGTCACCAGCGAGAACTTCCTGACCACCGACAATCTCGAGAACATCCTGGTCAGCTCGTCGGTGATCGGGGTGGTCACGATCGGCATGACCTTCGTGATCATCGGCGGCGGGATCGACCTGTCGGTGGGCGCGATCGTGGCCCTGGCCTCGGTCTGGGCCACCACGCTGGCCACCCAGTCGTACGGCCCCTGGATGATGGCGCTGTGCGCGATCCTGGTCGGTGCCGGGGCCGGGCTGGCCAACGGCCTGCTGATCGCCTACGGCCGGCTGGTGCCCTTCATCGTCACGCTGGCCATGATGGTCTCGGCCCGTGGCCTGGCCGCCCGGCTGGCCGACAACCGCACCCAGCTGGTGAACGAGCAGGGCATCAAGGACCTGGCCAAGACCGACGTGCTCGGCATCCCGCTGATGGTGATCATTCTGGCGGTGGTGGCCGCGCTGGGCTGGATCCTGCTGAACCGCACCACCTTCGGCCGGCGCACCTTCGCGATCGGCGGCAACACCGAGGCGGCGCGGCTGGCGGGCATCGACACCCGGCTGAACACCGCACTGCTGTACGTGCTCTCCGGAACCTGCTGCGGAATCGCCGCGGTGATGCTCCTGGCCCGGACCACCACCGGCTCCAGCACCCACGGAAACCTTTACGAGCTCGACGCCATCGCCGCGGTGATCATCGGCGGGACGCTGCTGAGCGGAGGCCGGGGCACCCTGATCGGTTCCATCCTGGGCGTGCTGGTCTTCATCACGATCTCCAACATCTTCATCCTGAACAACCTCGCCACCGAGACCCAGAACATCGCCAAGGGCCTGATCATCGTCGGGGCCGTGCTGCTGCAGCGCCGCGCCAACCGCGACACGACCTAGGCGCGGGCTGGGCGGGCAAGTATGTGAGCCAAGGCGAGCAACAACCACAGGTGCGGGCCGGGCGGCCGGCCCCCACCACGTCTCAACTTTGAAAGTCCGACCACAACGGAGGTTCCCATGGACGGCTTCACCCTCGATCGCCGCCGGCTGCTGGCCGGGTCCGGTCTGCTCGGCGCGGCCGGCCTGCTCGCCGCCTGCACCAGCAACGAACCGGACGAGCCGGAGAGCACCGGCGCCAGCCAGGTGGCCAACACCGGCAGCGGGAACGACGAGCCCGGCCAGGAGGTGGTCATCGGGTTCAGCGCCCCGGCCGCCGACCACGGCTGGATCGGCGCGATCACGACCAAGGCCGAGGAGGAGGCCGCCAAGTACGAGGACGTCGACTTCCAGGCGGTCGAGGGCAGCAACGACGTCAATCAGCAGATCTCCCAGGTGGAGACCCTGATCAGCCGCAACGTCAACGTCCTGGTGATCCTGCCGTTCGACGGCAACGCCCTGACCGAGGTCGGGATCAAGGCGATGGAGGCCGGGATCCAGGTGATCAACCTGGACCGGGTGTTCTCCTCGGCGCGCGGGTACCGCACCTACATCGGCGGCGACAACTACGGCATGGGCGCGGCCGCCGGGTACTACCTGGCCCAGCAGCTCACCGAGAAGGGCGTCAAGGACCCGGTGATCGGCGAGGTGCAGGGGATCGCCGACCTGCCGCTCACCCAGGACCGCAGCAAGGGCTTCGAAGAGGCCCTGGCCACTGCCGGTTTCAAGGTCTCGAACAAGGTCAGCGCGCAGTTCACGGTGGAGTCCGGGCAGCAGGTGACCAGTAACCTGCTGCAGGCCGCGCCCAAGCTCGACGCGCTCTGGAACCACGACGACGACCAGGGCCTGGGCGTCCTGGCGGCGATCGAGCAGGCCGGCCGGGACGAGTTCATCATGGTCGGCGGGGCCGGCTCGCGGAACATGATGGACCTGATCAAGGCCGACTCCGGGGTGATGAAGGCGACCGTCACCTACCCGCCGAGCATGGCGGCCTCGGCGGTGAAGCTGGCCCGGCTGGTCGGCCAGAGCAAGGGGATGGCCGACCTGGTCGAGCTCGGGGTGCCCGCCTCGATCACGCTGACCAGCGAGACGATCACCAAGGAGAACGTGGACCAGTACCTCTCCCTCGGATTCGAGTCCTGATGGGGGAGAAGACTTATGGAGTAGGCATGATCGGCTACGCCTTCATGGGAGCGGCGCACTCCCAGGCGTGGCGGTCGGCCGGGCACTTCTTCGACCTGCCGGCGCAGGCCCGGATGACCGCGATCTGCGGCCGGGACCGCACCGCCACCGAGCAGGCGGCGGCGAAACTCGGCTGGGCGAGCGTCGAGACGGACTGGCGGGCGCTGCTGGAGCGCGACGACATCCAGATCATCGACATCTGCTCACCCGGGGACACGCACGCCGAGATCGCGATCGCCGCGCTGGCCGCGGGCAAGCACGTGCTGTGCGAGAAGCCGCTGGCCAACACCGTGGCCGAGGCCGAACTGATGGTGGCGGCGGCGCAGCAGGCCCGGGCTCAGGGGGTGCGCTCGATGGTCGGCTTCAACTACCGCCGGGTGCCCGCGATCACACTGTCCCGAAAACTGGTGGCCGAAGGACGGCTTGGCGAGATCCGGCACGTGCGGGCGCAGTATCTGCAGGACTGGATCATCGACCCGGACTTCCCGCTGGTCTGGCGGTTGCAGGCGGAACGGGCGGGCAGCGGGGCGCTGGGCGACATCGGCGCCCACATCGTCGACGCCACACAGTTCATCGTGGGCGACCAGCTGGCGGGGGTGAGCGGCCTGACCGAAACGTTCGTCAAGGAGCGTCCTCTGCCCACCGCGTCCTCCGGTCTGTCGGCGGGTGCCGACAGCGACATCAAGGGTGCAGTAACAGTGGACGATGCGGCTCTCTTCATCGGTCGGTTCACCGGTGGGGCGCTCGGGTCCTTCGAGGCCACCCGTTTCGCCGGAGGCCGCAAGAACGCCATCCGGATCGAGATCAACGGCAGCCTGGGCAGCCTGGCCTTCGACTTCGAGGCGATGAACGAGCTGCACCTGTACGACGGCACCTCCAGCCCGGAGACCGGCGGGTTCACCCGGATCCTGGTCACCGAGCCGGAACACCCGTACCTGAAGTCCTGGTGGCCGCCCGGCCACCTGATCGGGTACGAGCACTCCTTCACCCACGAGATCGCCGACCTGCTGGCCGATCTCGGCAACGGGGTGGACCCGACGCCGTCGTTCGAGGACGGACTCCAAGTGCAGCAGGTGCTGGCCGCGGTGGCCGAGTCGGCCGCCGGCGGATCGCGCTGGCAGGCCCTGCCGCTCGTGGCCGCGGCCAGCAGCGCCGCCTGACCACCGCCCGAAAACGGTTCCCGCCGGTGCTGGCACACCGGCGGGAACCCGCCAGGAAGGAGATCAGCACCTAGCTCGCAGCCCCCCTGACCGCTCCAGTCTAGGAGACAAGAATGTTCGACGCACCATCGCAGAACGAGCCATCAGCCCTGGCCAAAGCCCTGCGGCTGAACCGTCGTCAGCTCTTCGCAGCCAGCACCGGCCTGGCCGCCGCGGCGGCCGTGGCGCTGCCCGCCGGGCCGGCCGCGGCCGCCCCAGGGACCAAGGGCAAGAGCGGTGCGATCCCGAAGGGCAAGCGCGGGATCATCCTTTACACCGTGCGCGACGCGATCTCCCGCGACCCGAACACCTTCAACGGTCCGTCCGGGTTCAAGGAGGTTTTCGAGGCGCTGGCCAAGATCGGTTACAAGCAGGTCGAGTTCGCCGGTTACAGCCAGCACGCCAACGCTCCCGGCGGGGCCTCGCTGGAGAGCGTGGAGGGCGCCAAGCAGCTGCGCAAGTGGCTGAACGACAACGGCCTGAAGGCCCAGGGCAACCACGGCTTCATCCCCTCCTCCTGGCCGTTCACCGACGCCGACCTGGAGCGCTTCAAGCTGCACACCGAGATCGCGAACATCCTTGGCATGCAGCACATCGGCACCGGCTCCGACCCGACCAACAGCTCGTTCAAGGCGGACTGGGACGTTGCCGCGGAGAAGTGGAACGCGCTGGGCAAGATCGCCGCGAAGGCGGGCCTGAAGCTGTACACCCACAACCACGACGCGGCCTACAACTTCCTGCTCGACACCGGACCGGCCGACGCGAGCGGTAATCCCACGCGCAGCACGGGAATCCGGAAGCTGGAGTACTTCCTGAAGGTGACCGACCCGAAGTACGTGCACCTGGAGATGGACATCTTCTGGGCGCACGTGGCGCAGTACAAGTTCAAGGAGTACACCGCCAAGGACGGCTCGACCCGCAAGGACGTGTTCGACCCGGCGGCCACGGTGCTCACCGCCAACGCCCGGTTCCCGCTGTTCCACGCCAAGGACGGTGAGCCGGACGCCGACGTGGCGAACGGGTACAACATCGTGCCGTTCGGGACCGGGCAGATCGACTACGACAAGTTCTTCCGCCGGGTGGGCCGCACCGACAGCCGTAACCCGATGGTCGAGCAGGACACCGCCCCGGGCGGCACCACCGCTCCGGCGCAGTCGTTGCAGCACGCTCGTCTGGGCTACCAGCACCTGTCGAGCCTGTGATGGCCGCGACAACGGGGTTGCGGCGGATCCGGCTGTTCAGTCTGCTGGTTGCGGTACTGCTGGTCGCCCTGGTCTCGAGCCTGGTGGTCGGCCTGGGCTCGCCGAAGTCAGCGGTGGCCAACACCGGAGGCCACCACGGTCTGGCCCAGGCCCCGGAAGATCCCGGGGCCGCGGACGACCCGCTGAACTGGGCCAACTACGAGAAGGTCACGCTGACCAAGGAGACCGGCGAGCCGATCGACCTGGCCGTGCTGCCGGACAGCCGGGTGCTGCACACCGCCCGCAACGGGGTGGTCCGGCTGACCGATCCGGCCACCGGCCTGACCACCACGGCCGGCACGTTCGACGTGTACAGCAACTCCGAGGACGGCCTGCAGACGGTCACCCTGGACCCGGAGTTCGCCGAGAACAACTGGGTCTACTTCTACTACGCGCCCAAGACGATGGACGCGCCGTACCCGGCCAGCACGCCGACCGGCTCGGCCCCGACCTCGCTGCCGGCCGGCGCCGACGAGACCTACTGGGACCAGTGGAAGGGCTACAACCAGCTCTCCCGGGTGAAGTGGGACGACGCCACCGGCAAGCTCGACCTGAGCACCGAGCAGGTGATCATCAAGGTCGAGCAGCAGCGCGGGCAGTGCTGTCACGTGGCCGGTGACGTCGACTTCGACGGCGAGGGCAACCTCTACCTCGGCACCGGCGACAACACCCCCGCCAGCACCCCCGGGGCGGACGGCTTCGCGCCGAACAACGACCGGCCCGGCTACAACCCCGGGCTCGACTCCCGTCGCGGGGCCGGCAACACGAACGACCTGCGCGGCAAGATCCTGCGGATCAAGGTCGCCGAGGACGGCTCGTACACCGTGCCGGAGGGCAACCTCTACCCGGCCGGGACCGAGAACACCCGGCCGGAGATCTTCGTGCAGGGCGTGCGCAACCCGTTCCGGATCGACGTGGACGCCGAGACCAACAGTGTTTCCTGGGGCGACTACGGCCCGGACGCCGGGGTGGCGAACCCGCAGCGGGGCCCGATGGGCCTGGTCGAGTGGCAGACCACCGGGATCGACAACCCGATGAACTCGGGCTGGCCGTACTGCACCGGCGACAACTTCAACTACAACGAGTGGAACTTCGAGACCGCCACCCCGGGTGAGTTCTTCGACTGCGCCGCCGGCGCCGAGAACAACTCACGCTGGAACACCGGTCTGGACACCCTGCCGCCGGCCACGCCCGCCACCCTCTACTACGGGGACGACGCGGACGACCAGCCCTGGCCGGAACTGACCGAGTTCGACCGCCAAGGGGGCCAGGGCCCGATGGGCGGCCCGGTCTACCACTACGACGCGGACAACCCCTCGAGCACGAAACTGCCCGAGTTCTGGGACAACAAGGCGTTCTTCGCCGAGTTCTCGCAGGACTACCTGGCGGCCTTCACCGTCGACTGGCCGAACGGCCCGGTCTCCAAGATCGAGCAGTTCCTGCCCAACCGTGATCTCACCCTGAACGTCCAGCCGATCACCGACAGCCCGATCGACATCGAGTTCGGGCCGGACGGTTCGCTTTACGTGCTGGACTACGGGGACGGCTTCTTCCGGCAGAACCCGGACGCCGGTCTGTACCGGATCGACTGGGCTCCGGGGAACAAGAGCCCGCAGGCCAAGATCACCGCGGACAAGGTGAGCAGCAGCGAGGCTCCGCTCACGGTCGAGTTCTCCGGCGCCGGGTCGATCGACCCGGAGGGCGAGGACCTGACGTACGAATGGGACTTCACCGGCGACGGCGAGTTCGACGCCACCGGTGAGACCACGTCCTACACGTACGAGGAACTGGGCGCCTACAAAGCCCGGCTGAAAGTGACCGACCCGGGCGGCAAGTTCGCCCTGACCACGATCGCGATCAGCGTCGGCAACGTGGCGCCCACGGTCAAGGTCACCACCCCGGCGGACGGGTCGTTCTTCAACTGGGGCGACCAGGTTCCGTTCACGGTGACGGCGACCGATCCGGAGGACGGGGACACGCCGGTGTGCGGCCGGATGGCCTGGGACTTCGGGCTGGGTCACGACAGCCACGCCCACCCGCTCAGCCAGGGTACCGGTTGCCAGTTCACCCTTCCGACCCCGGCGGATGCGCAGGAGCACGGGGTCACCGAGAACATCTTCGGGGTCATGGTGATCCGCTACACCGACGGCGGGGCGAACGGGGTCCCACCGGCCACCGGTGAGGCCACACTGATCCTCAACCCGCGTGAGCAGCAGGCCGAGTGGGCCGACGTCCAGGAGGGCGTCGAGATCACCGACGACGAGAACGCCGGTGGTCTGCGGAAGGTCACCTCGTTCGACGCCGGCGATCATCTGGGCTGGGACCCGGTGAACCTGGAGGCGATCAAGTCGATCGTGGTCCGCTCGTCCGGAGCCGGCACGCTGGCCTTCCGCTGGGGTGCCCCGGACGCCGAGCCGATCGCTCAGCTGAAGGTGGACAGCGCCGAACTCGCCGACAAGACGGTGGGGCTGAAGAACGTGCCGGAAGGCACCGGCAAGCTCTTCGTCACCTCCACCGGCGGCGTGATCCTCGATCAGCTCACCTTCTCCACCGAGGAGGGCGGCACCGAGGAACCACCGGACGACACCACCCCGCCGGTCGTGACCGTCACCGGAGTGGAGGCGGGCATCGAGTACGGGGACGCCGGCGTCCTCAAGCCGAAGTGGGAGGCCACCGACGAAGGCGGGATCGACACCGTCGTCGCCACCCTGGACGAGGAGGAGATCCAGGCCGGTGACCAGATCGCGCTCTGGAAACTGGATCTGGGCACCCACACGCTGAACGTCCAGGCCACCGACCAGGCCGGCCTGAGCACCACCACGACGGTGGAGTTCTCCGTGGTCACCTCGTTCGCCGACGTCAAGGCCCTGATCACCCAGTTCCGCAAGGACAAGAAGGTGACCGTGGCCGGGGCGGTGCTGCTGCAGGCCGAGCTGGAGGCGGCCCGCAAGCAGAAGAACACCAAGAAGCAGGTCGCGGCGCTGAAGATCTTCAGCGCCTCGGTGACGAAGGTGATCGTGAAGGACGCCGACGTGCGGGCCGTGCTCAAGCGCGACGCGGCCGACCTGATCAAGCAGGTGCAGAAGAAGTAGTCCACCGCCGCCCGGGCCTGATTCAGGCCCGGGCGGCCCCTTCCCGGGAGGTCGCTCCGATGGCCCGACCAGTAACCCTTTTCACCGGCCAGTGGGCCGATCTGCCGTTCGAGGAGGTCTGCCGGCTGGCTTCCGGCTGGGGCTACGACGGCCTCGAGATCGCCTGCTGGGGCGACCATTTGGACGTGGTCCGGGCCGCCGAGGACGACGCCTACCTGCAGGGCCGCAAGGACCTGCTGGAGAAGCACGGTCTGACGGTCCACGCCATCTCCAACCACCTGAGCGGCCAGGCGGTCTGCGACGACCCGATCGACGCCCGGCACCGCGGCATCCTGACCGACCGGGTCTGGGGCGACGGATCGCCCGAGGGCGTGCGCACCCGGGCCGCCGAAGAGCTGAAGTACACCGCGCGGGCCGCGGCCCGGCTCGGGGTGGACACCGTGGTCGGCTTCACCGGCTCGGCGATCTGGAAGTACGTGGCGATGTTCCCGCCGGTGTCCCAGGAACTGGTGGACGCCGGGTACCAGGACTTCGCGACGCGCTGGAACCCGATCCTGGACGTCTTCGACTCCGAAGGCGTGCGGTTCGCCCACGAGGTCCACCCGTCCGAAATTGCCTACGACTACTGGACGGCGCAACGCACCCTGGAAGCGATCGGTCACCGGCCCGCGTTCGGGCTGAACTGGGACCCCTCGCACTTCGTCTGGCAGGACCTCGACCCGGTCGGGTTCCTCTGGGACTTCAAGGACCGGATTTACCACGTGGACTGCAAGGACGCCAAGCGTCAGGTCGGCAACGGCCGCAACGGCCGGCTCGGCTCGCACCTGGCCTGGGCCGACCCACGCCGCGGCTGGGACTTCGTCTCGACCGGCCACGGCGACGTGCCCTGGGAAGCCTGTTTCCGGATGCTCAACGCGATCGGTTACGACGGCCCGGTCTCGATCGAGTGGGAGGACGCCGGGATGGATCGGCTGCTCGGGGCGCCCGAGGCGCTGGCGTTCGTCCGCTCACAGCTGTTCGACCCGCCCGCGGCCGCGTTCGACGCAGCGTTCAGTTCGCAGTAGGAGCGGCTATTGGCCGGAGAGTTTGGCAGAGACTCAGCAGAGACTGGGCAGAGGGTAGGTAGACGATTCCTTTAGAGGGTTTGACAGACTGGGCGGGTGCGTAACCCCACCCGGACCATGGCTGCAACCGTCCTCGTCAGCGAGGCGCTGGTGATGTTCTTCGCCGGTCTGGTCGCCAAGGAGCTCTCTGACCTCTCCACCGGCGCGGCGCTGGGCATCACCTGCGCCCTCGCCCTGGCCTGCATCCTGACCGCGGGGATGCTGCGCAGCCGCACGGGGTACCTGGTCGGCACGTTCCTGCAGGTGCTGATCATCGGGTTCGGCTTCTGGGTGCACACCATGCTGTTCGTCGGCGGGCTGTTCGCGGCGCTGTGGGTCGTGTCACTCCGGATCGGCACCCGGCTGGAGCGCGAGACCGCCGAACGCTGGGCCCTGCACGAGGCGGAGCAAGCCAAAGAGGAGCGCGACGGGGAATCCAGCGAGTCTGCCTGAGAAGCCCGCTCGACGCAGCGGCCTACCGTCGGTCAGATCCATCACGTTTCTGCCCGGGACAGTTCACGTTCACCTGGGTTAGCGTCCAGACCATGCGCATCGTGATCGCCGGAGGCCACGGAAAGATCGCTCTGATCCTGGGGCGGATGCTCCATGACCGCGGCGACGACGTGGTCGGAATCATCCGTAATCCTGCTCAGTCGGACGACCTACGTGCAGTGGGCATGACGCCGGCCGTCCTGGACCTGGAGAGCGCCGACGTCGAGGCGGTGGTGCGGCTGCTGGCCGGGGCCGACGCCGTGGTGTTCGCCGCTGGGGCCGGACCGGGCAGCGGTGCGCCGCGGAAGGACACGGTGGACCGGGGCGCGGCGGTTCTGCTGGCCGAGGCCGCGGAGAAGGCGGGCGTGCGGCGCTACGTGCAGATCGGCAGCCTGGGAGCCGACCTGGTCGCCGGTGGGGCGCGTCCCGAAGGCCTGGACGACGTCTTCTATTCCTACCTGGTGGCCAAACTCGCCGCGGAGGACGACCTGCGGGCCCGCGACCTGGACTGGACCATCCTGCGGCCGGGCGGGCTGATCGACGGGCCGGGCACCGGCCAGATCAAGCTGGCGCCCAGCGTCAATCGCGGTTCGGTACCCCGGGCGGACGTGGCTGCGGTGGTGGTGGCGCTGCTCGACGCCCCGGGCACCGCGGGCAAGGTGCTCGAGCTGGTCTCCGGCAACACCGAGATCGCCGCTGCGGTTCGCCGGGCCTGATCGCCCGACCGTTCGTCGCATGATGAACGCAATGTTTCGCATGCGTGAACTCTCCGTTTCCGCCCCGCGTGAGGGAAGTGTGGCAGCGAGGTCGGTGCCACCTCGACGGGCGGAACGGAGAAAGCGATGGGCTCCATCCCAGATCCCTGGGCCTACAACCTTGAGGACGAGCTCGAGCAGATGCGCGAGCTGGTCGAGCGCATCCAGTCGCAGGGCTCGGCGACGCAGTACTCCGAGACCTCCCGGCGCAAGATCCTCACGGTGACCGCCAACGGCCGCGGCGAACTCGTCGACCTGGCCTTTCGCGGGACCGCCTACCGCTCGCTGCCGCCGGCCGAGCTCTCGCACCTGATCCTGGAGACGGCCGAGAAGGCCCGGGCCCGGGGCCGGCAGGCCGCGATGGACCAGATCGCGCAGATCGCCCCGGACGCCGCCATCTCGCCCGACCTGTTCGATCCGAAGGCCGGTTTCGAGGAGTTCGTCCGGGCGATGTCCGAGGCCTTCGACGCTCCGGCCACCGAGTCCGAGAGCAAGGGCTCCTCGTGAGCGACCGGACGGTCCGCAACGGCGGGGCCGACCTGCGCCACCAGATCTCCAACCTCGACGAGCTCCGGGCGCTGGCCGGTCAGATCGCCCAAGGCCTGGATCAGGGGCTGGCCGGTCTGGGACCGCTCGTGCCCCGCGCCGCCTGCGAGCTCGACCTGGAGATCAAGAAGGCCACCGAACCGCCGATCAGCACGGTCTTCGACATCTTCACGGGGCTGGAGTCGCTGCTGACGCGTTTCGTCGACGACAGTGGGACCGCGGTCAAGGTACACGACCGGGTGGACGCCACGAATGCCGGAACCGCGGCGCACTGGGGCCGTCGGAGCTAGGCCTCTCCCGCTTCGAAGACGTCCCTCCGGCACCCCTGCGAGATGAGGTATGGCCACCCAACTCAACCCGTCGGCGATGGAAGAGATCCTCTACTACCTGACCGGGATCCGTCCGTCCGCAGTGTCTCCGGCCGTGCTGGACGGCGCCTCGCAGATCCTCGCCGAGGGTGGCCGCAAGACCCAGTCCGAGCTGATCCCCGCCCTGCACACGTCGGTGCGCAACGTCCGGGGCCGGATGCTCGGCGAAACCGCGGAGGCGTTCGCGGTGGCCGCCGGGATGTACGTCTCCTCGGGGCCGAAGCTGCTGGTGGCCGCGGCCGACATCCTGCTGGACCTGGCCCGGTACCTGAAGACGATGGGCTTCGAGGTCCGCAAGCTGAACGCGGTGATCCGCTGGGTCCTGATCTTTATGCTCGCCCAGTACCTGTGGGCGTACTACGAGATGGTCTACAACCCGCCCGGGGCCGCGGCCCGGATCGCGGCGACCCATGCGGCGGCGCGGATCATCACTGCCAAAGCCGTTGGCAAGATCCTGCTCTCGGCGATGGCCGGGACGGTGCTGACCGAGGTCGGGGCCGAGTTCATGGCCCAGCTCGAGGTGGTGCTGGGAGCCGGTGGCAAGTTCGACATCAAGGCGCTGGGGCAGGCCGGGATGGGCGGGCTGATCGCGGCCGGGGCCGGGCTGGCGATCGCGGTGCCGGGGGCGATCGGGCTCAGCAAGGTGGCCGGGTCGATGCTCAAGGCGCACGGCATCAACGGTGGGCTCGGGCACTACATCGGGCTGGCGGCGGCGCAGCTCCCGGCCGGGCTCGGCGGTGAGATGGTCGGTGAGATCCTGGCCAACGGTGCGCTCAGTGGGCAGTGGAAGATCGAGGGTGCGGGGACGGTGACCGCCTCGCTGGCCGACGGGGCGGGTAGCACCACGGCCGGGGCGCTCGGTCTGGCCACGCTGAACATGACGAAGGGGAACGGGGTCAATGTTCCGGCGCTGCTGATGAAAGGTCCATCGGTTCAGCCTTCTTCCAAGGATCCGGTGAGCACGGGCAAGGCCGAGACACTGGTTCAGCCGGAGATTCCTGAGCAGCTGCCGCCGGTGACCGCGAATTCTCAGCTCGGCAGCTGGGCGCGGAGCGAGTCGGCGGTGGGGGAGAGCACTGTCCAGACAGATGCGTTGAACCAGCAGCTGGCCGCGCTGTACGCGGCCCGGGCGGCGTATCTGGCGGACTGCCTGGCACGGCTGCGCGAGCTCAATCAGATGCTCTACGGCCCGACCTCAGCGCATACCGTTGACAATGCCCTCACCCCAGAACTTCTCACCGCGCAGAACCTGGGCGCCGAGACCTGGGACCGGCTGGGCTCGTCCTGGGATCCGGTGAAACAGACGCTGCTGGAGGCCGGTCCGGGCGCAACGGCGTTCGTGTACTCGAAGGCGCCCGGGCAGCCGCAGCACGCCTTCGCCTTCCGAAACGTCGAGGGCTCGGTCGTCCCACTGGAACTGCAGTCTCCGGCGGGCGGGTTCGTCCTCGGGCCGGACGCCGTGCCCCGGGTTCCGGTGGAGGCCCGGGCGATCATCAAGGGCCCGGACGGTGCTCTGATCAGACTGCCCGATGACCTGGGGCCGGTGACCACGGCCGCCGCCCTCACCCTTCCGGCGACCTCGGCCACGCCCGGTATGGCTGCTCATCCCGAGCCTGAGGTGCTGCATCGGCGGTACCCGCAGATGCCGGAGCATCCCCGGGGCCGGGTTCCCGAGTTCCCGCTGGACCTGACCCAGCACCCGGCCGTGCCGATGGACATGCGCCAGTACCAGCGCAACTGGCTCGGCGATCTGAGCAGGGCCGGCGATCTCACCACCCCGGCGGCCACCGCGCAGGCCGCGCGGGACCGGGTTCAGCTGCTTCCGGAGAAGCAGCAGGCCACCGTGCTGGCGGCGGCCGACAAGGTGATCGCCAGGCAGGTGGTGCTTCCGGATGCGACCGACGTCGAGCAGACCGCCCGGTCGGCCACGCTCAGCAATGCGGATCTTCGCTACCAGGTCGCGGACGTCCTGATGGTGACCGCGGGCAAGGAGAAGGCCGCCGGTGAACTGGATGCCTCCTACGTCGTGGCGGATTTCTACGACCAGGAGAAGCGACGGCTCACGGACCCGGCCGAGATTCCAGCAGTACCGGCCAACGACGGAATCGTCTCGCGGGAGCCGGTGCGCAACGAACCGGCAACCAGCCCGGCTGACAATCGTCCTCTGGTAGTTGCTCCACCATCACCTCTTTCGCCCGCCGCGCCGCATGCGGTGGGGACCCCACGAGGCGCCTTGCCGAACGTCGATGCCCTGGCCGCCGCAATCACCACCGGGGTGCAGGAACGCGGCGGAAAGCTGGGGCACGACGATGTGGAGAATCTGCCCGGGCGGCTGCTCGGGGCCTACCGGAATCTGAACACCGGGTACTGGTTCAACCTTGGCGGGATCGACGTGATGGTCGACATCCGCCCGGACAATCCGCGGCTGATCGACAAGGCGGAGGGAGTCTATCGCCGGGCCGACGGCAGCGGAGGCCCGGGTGATTCCGCAGCGATCAAGGATCCGAACGACGCACCCGGCCAGTTCCGGGCCAACCAGAACACCCAGGGCGCGTTCAACACCGGTGGTCATGTGCAGGCCACCAGCGGCCAGGCCGGGGCTTTCCGGGTGACCGGAACGTTCGGCGCAGTCTTTGCCGGGGTCGCCCGGATGGGGATGTCGGTGTTCGGCACCGTGAATCAGGTCAACATCTCGACCTCGGCCCCCAAAGACGTGGAATCCGGCCGGGTTCTGGACTACCGCGATGATTCGACCATGGTGGCCTACGACGCCAACTACACGGTCAGGTTCCGGACCCGGCCGAATGATTCCTGGACCGACATCCCGCCGTCCTGGAGCACCGACTCCACCAGACCGGGCCCCGACGGCCGGGTCGTGCCGACGTCGGAAGATCTGCTCGTCTACGTTCCGAGTGATCTGCTGCGGAACCCGCTGTCGGAGAAGGTCATTGCCGTGGCTCCGGAATCCGGGCCGTTGGCAGCGGAGTTCGAGGCGCGGAGCAAGGAGTTCCCGGACTACTACTTCGCCAGCGGCATGGACGGGCTGGACACCGTCTACGACCGGACGATGCAGGCGCTGAACGGCCCGGGCGGGATGAAACTGGCCGTCGACTCACCCGAGGCGCTGCAGTTGCAGGTGATGATGGGGGCCTGGCCGGACAACATGATCGAGGCCACGAGCGGCTCGCGGCCCTACGAGTACCTGATCCACGACAAGCGCGGCGAGGTCGTGGCCAAGGTCATCGGCCGCAGCGAGTACCTGCCGTCGCAGGCCACGCCGCTGGGTATGGTCAGCGAGAAGATGCACATCGAGCGGGTGCGCACGGCCATCGTCGGTTTCGGCGGCAGCCAGTCGGTGACCAACGTGGCGGGCGGAAACGTGAGCCTGGCGGCCGACGCCCTGCCTCTGCCCGGGGCGACCCTGGGGCCTTCGTTCCGGGTCGGGATGAGCGGGGCCGACGGTGACTCGTTGTCGGCCGGAAAAGTGGCGGTGCAGCCGGACGTCAGTCGATACACCGGGCCGGTGAACTCCTATGCGGTACCGGTCCGGCACCGCACCGAGATTCATCTGGTGGGCAAGCCGAACCGTTCTGTGCTGAATACCGACTGGGTGGCCGGATCGGCATTCGTGGCGACCCCGCAGTGGCAGGCTTTCGCCCACGGCTTCCCGGTGGACCGCAGTTCGCTGAGACCGGGCTTCGCGGTCGAGAACGGCACGGTCGAGTTCCATCCGGATGCGGTGCCGGACCGGCGCAATCCGCCAGTTCCGGTGGTGGACAAGGGTAAGCGGCTCGAGACCATTTACGAGGAAGAACCGGTCTCGAGCCGGCCGCCCGTCCCGGTGCCGCCGGTGGCCAAGATGGACCTGCCGGCCCACATTCTCGAGGGCCGGGGCGCCGACTCTGCTCAGGTGGCGGTGAACCGGGAGGCCGCGGAGGCGGTCTATCAGCAGGTGATGACCGAGGCCGGATTCAGCGGCCTGGTGGACGTGCTCTGGGAACGACCGCTGGATCAGCGCCCGGCCGGGGGAGCACCGAGCCGGCGGCTGACCCGAAAGCTCAATGTCTCCTCCACCCACCGCTCCCGCAACGCCCAGACCATCCGCAAATTCACCACCCAGTACGCGCTCGAGGCACTGGACAACAACGTGGTCACCGACGGCGGGCAGTTCATGCTGCGCGGTACCACCCCGATGGGTGTTTCCCGGCTGGCCCGGGTCACGGTCGTCGGCGAGAGCCGGCTCGACGCCCAGGCCGAGTACCCGGCACGGGAGGTGGACACGATGAGCAGCGTCTTCCTCTCGATCTCCTCGACCAGCGCCGGTCACGGCACCTCGGGCAGCCGGACCGTCACCAGCGGTCTGCGGGTCAACGCCGGCGTGGATCTGATGCAGATGTTCGGCGCCGGAATGGACCTCTCACGTACCGCGGCGGCCGGGCAGTCGGCGACCACCATCGGCAACCGGGTCGAGCTGAACGAGTCCAAAGACCTGAAGCTGGTCGAGCACGTGCTGCCGGTGGTCTACCGGGTCCGGATCGACTACGCCGATCTGCCCAACGGCCCGGCCGAATGGCTGAGACACCGCACCACCCGGCCGATCGAGAAGATCCGGCAGATGGACATTCTCAAGAACCGGACGAGCGAGCTGGCCCGTCAGCTCTCCCGCCGGATGGCCGCCGCGCGCGGTACCGCCACCGGATTCCTGCTGCGTTCACCGCACTCTTCGGTGAGCCCTGACCTCCTGGCGCTTCAGGCCCCTACCCAGCCCGATCGTCCGTTGGCTGAGCAGTTGCAGGAAAAACGCCGAGAGCAGATCCGGCAGGCCAAGGCGAGAATTCAGGAAGTCGCGGCCAAGGCGCAGAATCGGCACGAATCCCAGGAGAAATCCCGGCAGCTCGCCGCCGATGCCCGCCAGGCCCGGCGGGAGCGGGACGCTCAGCGCAAGGTTCTGGGGCGGGCCGAGAAGGCTTACGAAAAGGCCCAGAACAATGGACGAGTGGTCTTCCTGGGCGGGACCGAGGCGCAGAAGTCACTGGCAGAGCAAGGGATCAACGAGACCCGCCGGCAGTTGACCGAGGCGCGGGAACGCTTTGAAACGCTGAACGAGAAGGCGCAACTGGCCAATCGGGCCGCCCGCGAATCCGTGGCCGCGATTGCGCCGGATGCGCATCGCTTCACCTGGACCGGCCCGCCGATTCCGGGAACCCGCACGGTTGCCCGGGTTCCCGGCCTGGGTCTGCCGGAGTTCGACCCTCGGGCGGTCAGCGAATCCGGCCTGCCGAAGACCGATCCGAACGTGCTGGAACTGGCGCTGATCCATCACGTCGACACCGCCGGTCTACTGCCCGCGGCCCGATCCCTGTTCCCGGAACTGACCCGTCCGGGTGGGCCGGCCGACGAACTGGTCGCGAACATGGCCAGTGCGGTGATGATGCGCTCCTACTTCAAGGAGTCGGTGCGCGGGGAATACGAGACCGGTCTGCTCTTCGATCCGGGATTCCTGAGCGACGAGCATGCCGGTCTGGGAATCGCGGCCGAACTGGGGCCGTCGCTGTACGCCGGGGTCACCGACGGCGAGTACGTGGCCGGTGACATCAAGCTCTATCTGAAGCAGCACGGGGACTCCCGGGCGATCCAGAACGAGTGGGCGCTGAGTACCGGCTTCCGGATGGGTGACTCGATCGGAGACGGGGATGTCGCCCTGGGTGCGTTGTCGGCCGAGGAAGGAGCGGTCTACCGGGACACCCGGCGCAAGGGTACTTCGATGGGCCGGACCGGCGGTAAAGAACTGCTGCACCTGGATTTCCACCGGGCCTACGGCTTCATGGCGCCGGTGACCTACCACCTCGACGGGGTTCAGGAACACCGCGGGAAGTTCCGGCCGAACCGGGTGGACCAGGCCGCGACCACGGTGGGACCGCGCTCGATGATGTACATCCTGCCCGAGCCCAAGGCCCTGGCTGCCTACGGCCGGGGGCAGGTGCCGATCAACGCCGACCAGGTGCGCGATGCGCTCTGGCGCTGGGACCAGGGTCAGCTCGGCACCCTGGACGACTCGCTGATCACCTCGGTCCTGGACCGGCTGGAGCGCCAGATCCACCACGCGCCGGGCGATCTGGACGTCAGTGCCACGCAGCGGGAGATCGACGGGTACCGGGCCAAGGCCGGCCAGCACGGCCTGGAGGCACACCTGCGCCGGATCGGCCGGACCAAGGACGACCTGGTGCTGCCCGAGTACCTGACCCGGGGCGGGCCGAAGTCGATGGGGCACCACGGGATCCAGGCGCTGACGATCTACCCGCGCAGCGACACCCCGGCCGAGGCCACGTCGATGGTGGACGTGCTCTGGGACGCCCTCGACCGCTCGTCCCCGGGCCTGGTCGGGCCGCGGCACACCCGGTGGAAGGAGATCGACCCGAACGACACCTGGTACCGCCGGATGGCCGGGGACAAGCCGGTGCTCGGCCGCCAGCTGATCGGGATGGACTGGATCACCAGCCTGGCCTCGGCCCAGCGGGAGCACGCCATGGCCGGCGACCTGATGTCCGAGCACGGCGACCAGCACCAGCTCGCCAACCCGGTGAACGCCGTGCTCGAGGACATCCTGGAGATGACGCTGGACCTGAAGCTGACCTCGGCGCCCGAGATCGTCGGTTTCCTCGACCAGCACGGCATCGAGAACTACGACCACGCCCAGGCGGTGGACAACTGGTCCTGGGCCCGGACCCGGTCGGGTGGCCTGACCCTGCTGAAACCCGGGTTCGGCGGCACCGGGCCGACTTCCGGTACCTCCGGGGCGCCGCAGATCGACCTGCAGGCCTCGCAGCGCAACGAGATCACCCGGACCGACGTGGTGGTCGAGGAGCAGACCGCCTACGACTGGAGCGGGCACTACGTGGTCAAGGTGCGGGGTGAGCTGGGGGCCGGGACCAACCGGACCAAGCAGGCCGGCCGCTCGCTGAACAACCTTCTGCTGCACAAGTTCCAGATGCCGCAGAACCAGAAGGGGCCGCACCGGACGGAGTACGACGTGGAGATGGAGATCCTGATCCCGCGCTCGATCGTCGAGGGCCAGCAGCGGGCCGACGCCGCGGATGCCGCGCGCCTGGCCCCGTTGCCGCCGCTGCCCCGGGACGTGTACGTGGCCGAGACCTTCCTGGACGATCTCACCCCGGCGGCGTGGGAACTGGCCGGGCAGATGTTCGGGCCCGACGCCAACGACCGCGACACCCGGTCCTCGGCGAGCCTGCCGAACGCGCTGAACCGGACCATGCTGCGCAACCACCTGCACAAGGCGACCGGTGGGCAGCGTCATCAATTGGCCCGTAACCAGTTCGTGCCCGGTCGTTCCGGGGAACAGGCGAGCTACTTCCTGACCGGGCAGCTGCACCACCTGCAACAGGTGGCATACCTGCCGAACGGCAAGGGGACCGGGCGCTACGCCAAGCATCAGATCGGCGTGACGGCGAACAGCGAGACCGGCCTGTGGCGGCCGACCACCACCGCCGCCGCGGGGCAGGCCGGCGAGGTGATCGGCCACATCTCGGCCGACCGGCAGCTGGAGAACCCGGGGCTGGGCGGGGGCAGCCAGCCGGTCACCCCGCACACCCCCGACGACTCGCAGTCCGGAGCATCAACTCTGGACGGGGCGGGCGGCACCGTGGTCAATCGCACCACTGCACAGGGCGAGGGGGCACGAGACACCGTCAACATCCGGGACGAGCAGCACCAGAAGCAGAGTCAGGGCCCGGTGGTGCTGGTCAAGGCCGTGTTCAAAGGGCATCTGGAGGGCGAGCTCGCCGAGCGCGGGGTGTTCCTGGAGACCCACGCCCAGAGGTTCCGGTCCGACCGGGTGGTGGGCGATGTCTACGTCGAGATGTTCGAGCAGGAGTACCGGACCTACAAGCAGCAGGCCGAGCAACTTGCGACCCAGGCCCAGGACCATCCCTTGCCGGTCGGTCCCTGGCCGGTCGCCGGGCCGCGCACGCCGGCCTACGCCTTCGACAAGCTCCTGACCGACGCGGGCTGGGGTACGAAGCAGGACCACGAGGTGGCCCACCCGATCGCCCGCTACGTGCAGGCGCACGCCCGGTCCTCGCACCTGGTGCTGAATTCCTCGGCCGCGCACCAAAGTTTCGACCGTTATCGGGGCGCGGTCTCGTGGGCGCTCGGGCAGTTGGAGGCCGATCATCCGGACCGGGCCCGGGTGCTGCAGGAGCAGGACGCGGCCATGCGCTGGACGCTGCAGCAGGCCCTGCTGAACAACCGCTCGCCCTCGGCCGGCGATCTGGACACGATCGAGCAGAGCATCGAGGACCTGGTGAACATCGTCCGGGAGGTCCGGCCGGGCGCGGCACTGCCCGGGCATCTCGGTGCAGCCGCCCGGGACCCGCTGGCGGTGGCTCAGGTGGTGGCGCAGGACCTGAACCGGAGCATCGAACTGCGGTACTCCGACGCCCAGGGCCAGGTGATCGTCCACCGGATCGCGGCCGACGGCCGGGTGCTGGCGAGCGAGATCCGGCCCGGGACGAGCAACGCCGCCCGCGAGCCGATGATCCGGTTCACTGCGGACGGCGTTCCGGTGCCGCTGGTCTGAAGTCTCAGGCGGCGGTGGAGGGGTCGGGCTGCTCCTCCTCCGACTGTGCGGCCGGTTCCGGGCCGGGGCGCCGGGGCATCGGGATCACCGTGGCCAGCAGCGCGGGCCGGCTCGGGTTCTCCACGGCAGCGGCCAGCACCGACGACAGCACCGTGGTCAGCGGCGGGTGTTCCATGGCTCCTCCAGCGGAAGATGACAGCACATCGTTAACGTCGCCCGGGCCCCGCACGGTCCTGAGACCGCAAACGGGTGACGGGCGAGGATCAGACACCGATCGGTGTTCAGTAGGCTCTGCCTGCCCGACCGGTGCTCATCCGGCGCCGGAACATCGGGCATCCAGGTGCTGAACTGTCGAGAGGGAAACGATCATGGCCGCGGAGCGGACGCTTGTTCTTGTGAAGCCGGACGGCGTGCGCCACCGTCAGATCGGCGAGGTGCTGCGCCGGATCGAGACCAAGGGCTACGACGTCGTCGCCCTGCAGATGCTGGTGCCCACCCCCGAGCTGCTCGAGAAGCACTACGAGGAGCACGTCGGCAAGTCGTTCTACGGCGTGCTGGTCGAGTTCATGATGTCCGGCCCGGTGGTCGCCGCCGTCGTCGAGGGTGAGCAGGTCATCCCCGCGTTCCGCTCGCTGGCCGGGGCGACCGACCCGATCAAGGCCGCGCCCGGCTCGATCCGCGGCGACCTGGCCCGGGACTGGGGCACCAAGGTCCAGCAGAACGTGGTGCACGGCTCCGACTCGCCCGAGTCCGCGGCCCGGGAGATCGCCCTCTGGTTCCCCTCGCTCTGAGGTCCCTTCGGCGGGACCTGGGCACCGGCTTTCGTCCAGAGTCCTAGGTCCCGCTTAAACTGGCCCGATGCGTACGGACACCCAGCCGGCAGTGAGCGGCGAATCGGTCTTCGACCGGCTCGAGGCGCTCCTGCCGTTTGTCTCCAAGCCGATCCAGTACGTCGGTGGGGAGCTCAACTCCACGATCAAGGAGTGGGACTTCGCCGGCCCGGAGACGGTGCGCTGGGCCCTCATGTATCCGGACGCGTACGAGGTCGGCCTGCCCAACCAGGGCACGATGATCCTCTACGAGGTCCTGAACGAGCGGCCCGACGCCCTGGCCGAGCGCACCTACGCGGTGTGGCCCGACCTGGAGAAGCTGATGCGTGAGCACGGCGTTCCCCAGTTCACGGTCGACGCACACCGCCCGGTGGGCGACTTCGACGTGCTCGGCCTCTCGTTCTCCACCGAACTCGGCTACACCAACATGCTCACCGCGCTCGACCTGGCCGGGATCCCGATCGAGGCCGCCGAGCGCGGGATCGACCACCCGATCGTGCTGGCCGGCGGGCACGCGGCGTTCAACCCCGAGCCGATCGCCGACTTCATCGACGCCGCCGTGCTCGGCGACGGCGAGCAGGCCGTCGGGATCATCACCGACGTGATCCGGGAGTGGAAGCAGGAGGGCCGCCCGGGCGGCCGCGAGGAGCTGCTGTACCGGCTCTCCGGCACCGGCGGGGTCTACGTGCCCTCGCTGTACGAGGTGGAGTACCGGCCCGACGGCCGGATCAGCCGGGTCGCCCCGAAGCGCGCGGGCGTGCCGTGGCGGGTCAGCAAGCACACCGTGATGGACCTCGACGAGTGGCCGTACCCGAAGAAGCCGCTGGTCCCGGTGGCCGAGAGCGTGCACGAGCGGATGAGCGTGGAGATCTTCCGCGGCTGCACCCGGGGCTGCCGGTTCTGCCAGGCCGGGATGATCACCCGCCCGGTGCGTGAGCGCACCATCCAGGGGATCGGCTCGATGGTCGACTCCGGGCTGCGCGCCACCGGCTTCGAGGAGGTGGGCCTGCTCAGCCTGAGCTCGGCCGACCACTCCGAGATCGCCGACGTGACCAAGCAGCTGGCCGACCGCTACGAGGGCACCAACACCGGCCTGTCGCTGCCCAGCACCCGGGTCGACGCGTTCAACATCGACCTGGCCCAGGAGCTGTCCCGCAACGGCCGGCGCTCCGGCCTGACCTTCGCCCCCGAGGGCGGCAGCGAGCGGATCCGCAAGGTGATCAACAAGATGGTCACCGAGGACGACCTGGTGCGCACCGTCGCGGCCGCCTACGGCGCCGGCTGGCGGCAGGTCAAGCTCTACTTCATGTGCGGTCTGCCCACCGAGACCGACGAGGACGTGCTGCAGATCGCCGAGCTGGCCAAGCGGGTGATCCAGACCGGCCGCGAGGTCTCCGGCACCAAGGACATCCGCTGCACGGTCTCGATCGGCGGGTTCGTGCCCAAGCCGCACACCCCGTTCCAGTGGGCCGGCCAGACCGCCCCCGAGGTGGTCGACGCCCGGCTGGCCAAGCTGCGCGACGCGATCCGCTCGGACAAGCGCTACGGCAAGGCGATCGGCTTCCGCTACCACGACGGCAAGCCCGGCCAGGTCGAGGGCCTGCTCTCGCGGGGCGACCGGCGGGTCGGCAAGGTGATCCGGGCGGTCTGGGAGGACGGCGGCCGGTTCGACGGCTGGAGCGAGCACTTCTCCTACGACCGCTGGATGGCCTGCGCCGACCAGGCCCTGGCCGACACCGCGGTGGACGTGGACTGGTACACCACCCGCGAGCGCGAGGAGACCGAGGTCCTGCCCTGGGATCACCTGGACTCCGGCCTGGACAAGGAATGGCTCTGGGACGACTGGCAGGACGCCCTGTCCGAGGACGAGGTCGAGGACTGCCGCTGGACGCCGTGCTTCGACTGCGGCGTGTGCCCGCAGATGAACACCGAGATCCAGGTCGGCCCGACCGGGCGCTCGCTGCTGCCGCTGAGCGTCAAGGGCTCGCTGCTCGGCTCGGCGCCGGGCCTGGACGTGGCGCCCGGTCAGAGCGTGGTGCCGGGCCAGAACCGGGTGCACTCGCACACCCCCAACTACGGACCGGTGAACTGATGGCGCGCATGCCCGAGGGCCCGCCCCCGCCGCCCGTCGTGCAGAAACTCCGCCTGCGCTACGCCAAGCGGGGCCGGCTGCGGTTCTCCAGCCACCGTGACTTCCAGCGCGCGCTGGAGCGGGCGCTGCGCCGGGCCGCGGTCCCGATGGCCTATTCGGCCGGGTTCAACCCGCACCCGAAGATCAGCTACGCCAACGCCGCGCCGACCGGTACCGCCAGCGAGGCCGAGTACATCGAGATCTCGCTGGCCGAGCGCCGGGAGCCGGAGGAGATCCGGGACGCGCTGAACAGTGCCCTGCCCGACGGCCTGGACATCGTCGACGTGGTCGAGGCCGGTCCCGGGCTGCTGGCCGACCGGCTGCAGGCCTCGGTCTGGCAGATCGAGCTGTTCGCCGACACTCCCGGCGAGGAGGCCGCGGCGGCCAACGACAGCACGGTCCGCGACGTGGTCGAGCGCTTCCTGGCGGCCGAGCGGGTCGAGGTCCAGAGGATGACGAAGAACGGGCTCAGGACTTTTGACGCCCGCGAGGCCGTTCTCCGGATCGAAGTGGAGCCTGGTGTCACATCAAGACCCGGTAACGGTTGTGCGATACTGAGCTTGGTCGTGCGGCATAACACACCGGCCGTACGCCCCGACGACGTCCTTTCCGCTTTCCGCGCGGTAGCCGACTTCGCGCCTCCGTCACCACCCCGGGTGACGCGCCTGGCGCAGGGGCTGCTCGACGAGGCAGACGGATCGGTGACCGACCCATTGGTCCCCGATCGGGACGGCGCCGGCGCCTGACTGGTGCCGCGCCCCCAGCCCTGACCGGCTCGGCGCGCACCGCTGAGGGCGCAAGGTCTTGACTTCCGCCGCGACCGGTAGGCGCGGCGACCTACACGAGTGCCCCGAGCGGCGCCGACGCGGTGTGGTCGGCGCCCGGGGTTGAACGGGAGAACGCCCGTGGCGAGCAATGAAGAAACACCCGCGGTCGCAGATGGCGAAGAACGCAGCGGCGAGGTTGTCGGCAACGGTGGCGACCAGACCTCGACCGCCAGCACCACCGCAGGATCGGTCGCCGTACCCGACAGTGCAGCTCAGGCCGGCGCCGTGATCGGCGAGCCGGCCGGTGGACCGGTACCCGACCCGGGCGCGAAGACCGCGCCGGTCGGCGACCCGGCGGCCGCCCAGGACCGCACCGATGCCCCGGCGGCTCCGGCCGCTCCGGTGGCTTCGGCCGAGCCCCAGCGCACCCAGAACGTGAGCATGGCCAGCGACGCCGCGATCGCCGTGCCCGACGCCGCCGCCCCCGAGGCCGGCAGCGTTCCGGGCACCGAGCCCGCGGCCGTGGTCCCCGATCCGGAAGCGGCGGCCAGCACCACCACGCGCCGTCGCAGCACCCGGGCGCGCACCGCGAAGAAGGCCGTGGCTGCTCCGGCCGCTGCGGTTGAGGGCAACGACAGCACCGAGGCCGCCGGGGAGAGCGCGGCCGAGGGCGAGACCCCGGCTCCGGTCAAGCGAGCCCGGGCGCCGCGCAAGCGCACCTCCAAGCGGGCCGCTGCGGCGGTTGCGCCGGAGGCCGGCGAGAGCGTGGACGGCGGCGCCGTTGCTGCTGCGGACGGCCCGACGAGCACTGAAAGCACTGATCCGGCCGCGAGCACTGCGGCTGACAGCACTGTGACCGGCAGTGATGCGGTTGCCGGTGCTGGTGATGCGGCTGCGGCGGACACGGCGCAGGCGCTGGCCAGCGTGGCCGGTACCGAGCAGGCTCCGGCCGCTCCGGAGTCTGACGGCGGCCTGTTCGCCGAGCCGGCCCCGGCCAAGAAGACCACCCGCCGTCGCAGCACCCGCAAGGCGTCCGCCCCGGCCACCCGGGTGGCGGCGACCGAGCCGGACGAGGCCGCGACAAGTGATGTGAGCAGCAGCCCGGCGGTCAGTGACGCCAAGGCTGACAGCAAGGCTGACGCCCCGGCGGAGGCCAAGGTGGAGGCCAAGGCCGAGAACGCTACGGCCGAGAGCACCCCGGCCACCGACTCCGGTGCGCCGAGCGCGTCGGCGACCACCGCGTCCTCTGCTGACGCCCGCCCGACCACCGCCCCGGCGAGCTCGCAGACTCCGGTGACCACACCGTCCGTTGCTGAAGCTCCCCGCACCCGCCCGCGTACCCGTGTGCGCTCCGCGGCCGAGCGCGCCGCGGAGGCTGCCGCCGAGGAAGCTGCTCAGGCCGCCCGCGACCAGGCCGCTGCCGCTCAGCGGGGCGACGCCCCGGAAGCCGGCCGCAGCTACACCGCCGCGGCCCAGGCCGACGAGGCCACCGAAGCTCCTGCCCGACCGGCGATCATGCCGCTCTTCCAGGCCCCCGAGCCGGCCGCCCAGCGTCCGCGCCGGGCTGCCTCCCGCCCGGCCGGCCCGCCCAAGCCGGTGATCGAAGAGGCGCAGGACGCCGCCGCCACGCCCGCCGAGGACATCGACGAGGACGAGACCGTCGCCGCCGAGGACGTCGCCGAAGAGGCGACGGGCCTGCTGGAGGGCCCGGCGGAGGACGCCGCCGAAACTGAGGACGCAGGCGAGGAGGAAGACGCCGAGCAGGACGCGGAAGAGGGCTCCGAGGACGGCGAGGAAGAGGAGAGCAACGCTCCCCGCCGTCGTCGTCGCCGGGGTGGCCGGGGTCGTCGTGGCCGTAGCCGGGGCGACTCCGCCGAGCAGTCCGACGCCCCTGCCGCTGCTGCGGAAGAGGGTGCCGAGGAAGCCGAGCCGGCCGCGGAGGACTCCGAGGGTGGCGAGGACGAGGACGGCGAAGAGTCCTCCGAGTCCACCGGCAGCCGTCGTCGTCGCCGTCGTCGCCGCAAGGGTTCCGGCAGCACCGACGGTGAGGTCACCGTCGACGAGGGAACCACGGTCGTCACCAAGGTCCGCGAGGGCCGTGAGGGTCGCCGCAGCGGCGGTACCAGCAGCGACGACGTCACCTCGGTACGCGGTTCCACCCGTCTGGAGGCCAAGAAGCAGCGCCGCCGCGAGGGCCGTGAGGCCGGCCGCCGCCGCACCATCCTGAGCGAGGCCGAGTTCCTGGCCCGCCGGGAGAGCGTCGAGCGCAAGATGGTGGTGCGCGAGCGCGAGGGTCGCACCCAGATCGGCGTCCTGGAAGACGGGGTCCTGGTCGAGCACTACGTCGCCCGTAAGACCCAGACCTCCACGGTCGGCAACGTCTACCTCGGCCGGGTGCAGAACGTGCTCCCGAGCATGGAGGCCGCGTTCGTCGACATCGGCAAGGGCCGCAACGCCGTGCTCTACGCCGGTGAGGTGAACTGGGACGCCGCCGGCCTGGAGGGCCAGCCGCGCCGGATCGAGCACGCGCTGAAGGCCGGCGACTCGGTGCTGGTGCAGGTCACCAAGGACCCGATCGGCCACAAGGGCGCCCGCCTGACCAGCCAGATCTCGATGCCCGGGCGCTACCTGGTGTACGTGCCGGACGGCTCGATGACCGGGATCAGCCGCAAGCTGCCGGACACCGAGCGCTCCCGCCTGAAGAAGATCCTGCGTGAGGTGGTGCCGGACAACGCCGGCGTGATCGTGCGCACGGCGGCCGAGGGCGCCAGCGACGAGGAACTCGAGCGTGACGTCCAGCGGCTGCAGGCGCAGTGGGAGGACATCTCGGCCAAGGTCGGCTCGGTGAACGCGCCCGCCATGCTCTACGGCGAGCCGGACCTGGCGATCAAGGTCGTGCGGGACGTCTTCAACGAGGACTTCAGCAAGCTGATCATCTCCGGCGACGAGGCCTGGGGCACGCTGCACGGCTACATCTCGCACGTGGCGCCCGACCTGGTCTCCCGGCTGCAGCACTGGCAGGAGGACAAGGACGTCTTCGCCAAGTACCGGATCGACGAGCAGCTGGCCAAGGGTCTGGACCGCAAGGTCTGGCTGCCCTCGGGCGGCTCGCTGGTGATCGACCGGACCGAGGCGATGACCGTCATCGACGTCAACACCGGCAAGTTCACCGGTGCGGGCGGCAACCTGGAAGAGACCGTCACCAAGAACAACCTCGAGGCCGCCGAGGAGGTCGTGCACCAGCTGCGGCTGCGCGACATCGGCGGGATCATCGTGGTCGACTTCATCGACATGGTGCTGGAGTCCAACCGGGACCTGGTGCTGCGCCGGCTGCTGGAGTGCCTGGGCCGCGACCGCACCCGGCACCAGGTCGCCGAGGTCACCTCGCTGGGCCTGGTGCAGATGACGCGCAAGCGGGTCGGCCAGGGTCTGCTCGAGGTGTTCAGCGAGACCTGTGAGCACTGCGGCGGCCGCGGGCTGGTCATGCACGACGAGCCGGTGGAGAAGAAGCAGCAGGAGAACGGCAACGGCGGTGGGGGCGGCGGCCGTAAGGGCCGGAACAACCACCACCACTGATTGAGGACGTCGGGCGTGCGGTCGGTTTCTTTGTGGAACCGGCCGCACGTCGCGGTTTTGGCGTGAGGGTTCGGGCGCCTCGGTTGCGGGGACGCGGGTGGCTGAACTCGGAGCCCTTGACGCTGGAGGGCCTGCGCGGCCGGTGGGTGCTGCTGGAATTCTGGACGTCCGCGTGCGTCAACTGTGTGCACGTGATCGAGGAATTGCGTTCAGTTGAGCGGGAGTTCGCGGACGTGCTCACCGTGATCGGGGTGCACTCACCCAAGTTCCCTTACGAGGCTGAGGCTTCGGCGGTACGGAACGCGGTGGAGCGGTATCGGGTGGAGCATCCGGTGCTGGACGATCCGGACCTGCTGAACTGGGACTCGTACGCGGTGAATGCTTGGCCCACCCTGGTTTTGATTGATCCGGCCGGGTATGTGGTGCGGCAGGCCTCGGGGGAGGGGCATGTCGCCGAGCTGGTGGGACTGATCGATCGGGAAGCAGCGGACGTGGGTGGTGGGCCTGCGTCGGCCGGCTCACCGATGGTCTCGTCGGCGGTTTCGGAAGGTGTGGGGGAGTTGGGCCTGCGCTTTCCGGGTGGGCTCCTGGCCTTGTTGCCTGAGGGTGGCCTTGTGGTGGCGGATACCGGGCATCACCAGCTGGTGGTCTCTGGGCCGGGCGTCTTTGTTTCGCCCTCCCCAGATCAGACCAGAATTGGTTCTTCGGAGCGGGGGCTGGTGGACGGGGCGGCTGAAGTCAGCCGGTTTGCTGACCCGCTGGGGTTGGCGCTGCTTCCTCCTGAGGTGGCGGACGAGGTCGGGTTCGAGGTGGTGATCGCCGACAGCGGGAACGACGCCATCCGTGGGCTGAGGCTGTCCGACTTTGCGGTCTGCACTGTGGCCGAGGGGATTTCGACGCCGGGTGACGTGGTCTGGTTCGAGGACCGGCTTGTTGTTGCCGGGATCGGGCGGCATCAGCTCTGGGCGGTTGACGTTCTCAGTGGCGTGGTGTCCCGCTATGCCGGCACCGGTAAGGAAGGACTGGTCGACGGGCCGGCCGAAAGTGCCTGGTTCGCTCAGCCTTCTGGTCTGGCGGTGGGGCCGGACGGGTTGTGGGTGGTCGACGCGGAAAGCTCGGCGTTGCGGCTGGTGTACCGGGCCGGCGGTGGGCTTCAGGTCAGAACTGCTGTCGGACAAGGGCTTTTCGAGTACGGGGATGATGACGGTGAGGGCTGGGCGGCCCGGCTGCAGCATCCGCTCGGGGTTGCGGTGCTGCCCGACGGCTCGGTGGCGATCGCCGATACTTTCAACTCCTCGATCCGGCGTTACGATCCGCGCACCGACCAGGTGACCACCCTGCGGACCGGGCTGCTGGAACCGTCGGCGCTCACCCTCGTCCATCATCGGCTCTGTCTGGCCGAGGCGGCCGGGCATCGCATTTCCTTGCTCGACGTCGAGTTCGACGACCCGCCCAGCCCGCCACCCACTCCGGTGCCGGTGCAGGATCTCGGCGAGTCGAGCGTCCATTTGCAGGTTGCTCTTGATCTTTCGCCCGGCGAAACGCTCGAAGAAACCTGGCTGGAGGTGACCCCGCATCCCGCCGGGCTGCTCGAGTCCGGCGCTGGTGGCGCGGCCGGGCTGGATCGCGAATTGATCTTCGCTGAGGGGATTTCCGGTGGGAGGATCAACGGCTGGCTGCTGGTCGAGGTCCGGGCGTCCTGGTGCGACGCAGCGGGTGCGGTCTGCCGTCTGCATCGACAGCGCTGGGAAGTTCCGGTGCGGCTGATCCCCGGAACGGCGTCCCGGCTGGAGCTTAGAGGTAGCTGACTCCGGTGAGTTCCTCGGCCTTTCGCCACAACTGCGCTGCGGTGGCCTCGTCCTGCGAAGCCGTGCTCGAGGTGGAGGGACCGGGAAAACCGCGCACTTCACCCGGGCCGGTGGGGCCGTAGTACCCGCCGGGCCCGGCCTGAGAACTGCAGACCGCGAACAGCACCGACAGGGCCGCCTGCTCGGCCGTGTGCCCGGCCATCCGGGATGTCAGCGAGAGCAGGGTGTTCTGCACTTTTGAGCCGGTGTGCGAGGTGAGGTCGGTGTTGGCCACTCCCGGATGAGCGGCGATCGACATCACCTGCGAACGGGCTGCCCACAGACGGCGCTGAAGCTCACGGGCGAACAGCAGATCGGCGAGCTTGGACTGGGCGTAGGCGCCCCAGCGGGCGTAGCGGCGGCTCTCCCAGTTCAGGTCGTCCAGGTCGATCCGGCCGCGGCGGTGCACCACGCTGGAGAGGGTGACCACGCGCTCGGACAGCACCGGCAGCAGGAGCCCGGTGAGGGCGAACGGCCCCAGGAAGTTCGTGCCCATGTGCATTTCGAAGCCGTCGCGGGTGGTGCGGTGCGGCACCGCCATCACCCCGGCGTTGTTCAGCAGCACGTGCGCCCGGCCCACCTCGTCGGCGAAACGGTCGTTGAACTGCCGGACCGAGGTCAGGTCGGCCAGATCCAGCGGAAGTACCCGAACGTCACCGGGCATGGTCTGGGCCGCAGCCTGTCCTTTTTCCATGCTCCGGCAGGCCAGCACCACTTTCGCGCCCCGTTCGGCGAGCGTCCGGGCCACCACGGCCCCGATCCCGCTGTTACCGCCGGTCACGATCACGGTACGGCCGTGCTGATCGGGGACGTGCTCGTCACTCCAGGACACGTCGCTCACCCTAGAGGCGGGGTGCGGGGGCGCACCCCCAGGGTCGATGAACGGGCGCCGACCTGATCGCGACCACCACGTTTCGCCTGGTACAGCGAGACGTCGGCGCTGGCGTACAACTGGGGCAGGTCGTCCGCCTCGGTGGGGGCGTGGGAGACCCCGATGCTGACGCTGAGATGCAGCAGTTCGCCGTTCTCGATCTGCAGGGGAGAGCCCCGCACCGCCTTGACCAGATCGTTGGCCCGGCGCAGGGCCACCTCGTAGTCGCAGCCGGGCAACAGCACCGCCAGCTCGTCCCCGCCGAGCCGGCCGATCACCGCGTCCGGGCGCATGTTCGCGGCCAGGATGGCGGCGAGGTGTTTCAGTGCGGCGTCACCGACCGGATGACCGTAGGTGTCGTTGATCGTCTTGAACTTGTCCACGTCGATCAGCAGCAGCGCGGTGCCCGCGGGGGAGTTGGCGGCGCTGATCGCTCCGTGCGCGGCCTCGTCCAGCACCCGGCGGGTGACCAGGCCGGTGAGGGTGTCCACGCCGGCCTGGGCGCGCAGCAGTTCGGTGAGCTGGCGGGTGGCGGTCGTACCCCGGGTGATCAGGATGCTGGAGGCGCCGACCACGATCAGGAGGTAGGCCATCGAGCGGAAGGCATCGTGCGCGGGCAGCAGGCTGAAGGTGAGGGCGGCGTCGCTGGCGATGTTGTAGGCGAGCATGACGTAGCTGCCTCGCGGTCTCAGGATCGCGGCGCCGTAGAGGATCGGCAGGGTGGAGGCGAACAGCGCGGGGGCTCCGGCGTCCTGCTTGGCGAAGCTCATCCCGGTCAGGACGAGCGAGCAGGTCAGGGGGATGGCGAAGAACGCCCAGGAGGGCAGCCGCAGACCCCAGCGGGCCAGCAGATAGGCGAAGGCGAGCAGCAGCAGGGTGAGCCCGATGGTGAACCAGTGCGCGGCGCCCTGCCAGCCCGAGGTGAACTCGTCCACGACCAGCAGCACGGCCGAGGCCAGCATCATGCCGATGCCGGCCTGGTTGGCCGCGACCACGTCCCAGGCGCCGACGTGCTCGCTCAGCCAGCTGCGCTGCATTCTGTCCGGCCCCGTCCTTGATCGCGCGTGCCTCCCCTATCGGCCGGGGCAGCGTCCGACCTGAGATCCGCTCCCGAGCGCCTGGTGTTGTAGGGCCCGGCTGACCTGAGAGAATGGTCCAGGCCCGGAGCCGGTTTGCTCCTGGGCCTTGCGATCCGTAATCTTTACTGCGGTGCGCCGCGTGGCATCGATATGCCTGCGTCAGCCCTCACCCTCTCGGGTGTCAGGGAAGAAGATCGCACCCCCTGAACCGACCGGAGAGTGATTTCACGTGTACGCGATCGTCCGCGCTGGTGGCCGCCAGGAGAAGGTTGCCGTTGGCGACGTCCTCACTGTTGACAAGGTCGAGGGTGCGCCCGGCGACGCGGTGAACCTCGTCCCGCTGCTGCTGGTCGACGGCACCGACGTGACCAGCGCCGCCGACGCCCTCGCCAAGGTGAGCGTCGCCGCCGAGATCGTCGAGGCCACCAAGGGCCCGAAGATCGTCATCCAGAAGTTCAAGAACAAGACCGGGTACAAGAAGCGCCAGGGCCACCGCCAGCCGCTGACGACGATCAAGATCACCGGTATCTCCAAGTAGTCTCGGCTGACCAGAAGGCAGGCACACAGACATGGCACACAAGAAGGGCGCAAGCTCCTCCCGTAACGGCCGCGACTCCAACGCTCAGCGTCTGGGTGTCAAGCGGTTCGGTGGCCAGGCCGTCAAGGCCGGCGAGATCATCGTCCGCCAGCGGGGCACCCACTTCCACCCGGGCGACAACGTCGGCCTGGGCAAGGACGACACGCTGTTCGCGCTCTCCGCGGGTGCGGTGGAGTTCGGCCAGCGCCGCGGCCGCCGCATCGTGAGCATCGTCAGCCCGGTCGGCGCCGAGTAAGGCTGACCACAGCTTTTCTTTCGCACGAGGGCGGGCCGGGTGACCGGCTCGCCCTCTTGCGTGTTCAGGTACGCAAGCTGTCCTGAAGCCACCTGACCCACCAGTAATACGACAACGTTGCACGGATCGGGAAGCACGCAGACCAGGGACGAGGACGTTCCTGAACCACTGACGTCCTCTGTTTCGGCTCTGCAGCAACCATCAGTTCGCGCTGGTACCCACGAACTGATCCATCACTACGGGCGGGGTACCACCGAAGAGAGCAGAGGCCGGCATGGTGACCTTCGTCGATCGGGTCACGCTGCACGTAGCGGCGGGCAACGGCGGACACGGATGCGCTTCCGTGCACCGGGAAAAATTCAAGCCCCTGGGCGGGCCGGACGGCGGTAACGGCGGCAAGGGCGGCGACGTCACCCTGATCGTCGACCCGCAGGTCACCACCCTGCTGGACTACCACCGCTCGCCGCACCGCAAGGCCACCAACGGCAAGCCCGGCGAGGGCGACCACCGCAACGGCGCCAACGGCGACGACATGGTGCTCGGGGTGCCGGACGGCACGATGATCAAGGACGCGGACGGCAACGTCATCGCCGACCTGGTCGGCAACGGCGCCAGCCTGGTGATCGCCGAGGGCGGCCGCGGCGGCCTGGGCAACGCCTCGCTGGCCTCGGCCCGGCGCAAGGCGCCCGGCTTCGCGCTGCTCGGTGAGCCCGGCTGGGCCGGTGACATCACCCTCGAGCTGAAGACCGTGGCCGACATCGGCCTGATCGGCTTCCCCAGCGCGGGCAAGTCCAGCCTGATCGCCGCGCTGTCCGCGGCCCGGCCGAAGATCGCCGACTACCCGTTCACCACCCTGGTCCCGAACCTGGGCGTGGTCGAGGCCGGCGACGTGCGCTTCACCGTCGCCGACGTGCCCGGCCTGATCCCCGGCGCCAGCGAGGGCAAGGGCCTGGGCCTGGAGTTCCTGCGCCACGTCGAGCGCTGCGCCGCCCTGGTGCAGGTGCTGGACTGCGCCACCCTGGAGCCCGGCCGGGACCCGCTGACCGACCTCGACGTGATCGAGGCCGAGCTGGACGCCTACCCGGTCGAGCCCGGCACCAAGCCGCTGAAGGACCGCCCGCGGCTGGTCGTGCTGAACAAGGTCGACGTGCCCGAGGCGCGCGAGCTGGCCGAGATGGTCAAGCCGGACCTGGAGGCGCGCGGCCTGAAGGTGTTCATCATCTCGGCCGTCGCGCACGAGGGCCTGCGCCAGCTCACCTTCGCAATGGCCGAGCTGGTGGCCCAGGCCCGCGCCGAGGCCCCGGCGCCGGAAGCCCCCCGGGTGATCGTCCGGCCGGTACCGGTGGCCGAGAAGGACGCCTTCGACGTGCGCCGGGAGAACAGCTCGGACGGCCCGTTCTACCGGGTGCGCGGGGTGAAGCCGGAGCGCTGGGTGCGCCAGACCGACTTCGCCAACGACGAGGCGGTCGGCTACCTGGCCGACCGGCTGGCCCGCCTCGGGGTGGAGGACGCCCTGGCCGAGGCCGGAGCGGTGGCCGGCGCCACGGTGGTGATCGGTGGCGACGACGGCGTGATCTTCGACTGGGAGCCCACACTGATCGCGGCCGCGACCGGCCCGGCGGCTCCGCGGGGCTCGGACGTACGGCTGGAGTCCGACGCCCGGCCCACCCGTGCCGAGCGCCGCGAGCGGTACATCGAGTCGATGGACGCCAAGACCGAGGCCCGTGACGAGCTCGCGGCCGAGCGGCGGGCCGGGCACTGGACCGACCCGGCCGAGTCTCCGGCCGATTCTCCGGCCGAGCTCGAGGACACCCCAGACCGCGCCTGAAGCTCGCTACCTCCCACCCCAGCTCAGGTTCACCAGCTCTGGTTGCAGTAGAAGCAACTTTCTAACGCTTCTGCTGCAACCAAGCCTGGTGAAGGCAACCAGGGCTGGTGAAGGCAACCAGGGCTGGTGAAGGCAACCAGGGCTGGTGTGGCGAGCAGCGACCGGGGATGGGAGTTCTGGCCTGTCCGAGGGGTGAAACTGCTTTGACCGAGGTCACCCATGGATTGGTAGGACTAGGCGAGTGGAAGGTACTGAGCAGGGGCGGCACCGGCTGGTGGCCGCGCAGCGGATCGTGGTCAAGGTCGGCTCCTCGTCGCTGACCTCGGCCGCCAACGGCAGCATCGACGCCGAGCGGATCGAGCAGCTGGTCACCGCGCTGGCCGAGCACCGGCTGGCCGGGCAGGAGATCGTGCTGGTCTCCTCCGGGGCGATCGCGGCCGGCCTCACCCCGCTCACCCTCGCCCGGCGCCCGAAGGACCTGGCCACCCAGCAGGCCGCGGCCAGCGTGGGGCAGGGCCTGCTGATGGCGCACTACACCGCCGCCTTCGCCCGGCGCCAAATCACCGTCGGGCAGGTGCTGCTGACCGCCGACGACGTGATCCGCCGCACGCACTACGCCAACGCCCGCCGCACCCTGTCCCGGCTGCTGAACCTGGGCGTGCTGCCGGTGGTGAACGAGAACGACACCGTGGCCACCGACGAGATCCGCTTCGGCGACAACGACCGGCTGGCCGCCCTGGTGGCGCACCTGGTCCGGGCCGATGCCCTGGTGCTGCTGTCCGACGTGGACGCGCTGTACGACGGCCCGCCCAGCCGGCCCGGGGCCCGCCGGATCGAGGTGGTCGGCGGCCCGGCCGATCTGGAGGGCGTCGAGATCGGTTCGGTGGGCAGCAACGTCGGCACCGGCGGCATGGTGACCAAGGTCGACGCGGCCCGGATCGCCACCGTCGCGGGCATCCCCACGCTGCTCACCTCAGCGGCGAACGCGGCCGAGGGGCTGGCCGGCAAAGACGTGGGTACCTGGTTCGAGGCCCGGGGTGGGCGCACGGCCAGCCGGCTGCTGTGGCTGCGTCACGCGGCCGAGGCCGAGGGCCGCCTGGTGCTCGACGAAGGCGCGGTGGCCGCGGTGGTCCAGCGCCGGATGTCGCTCCTGCCGGCCGGGGTGGTCAAGGTCGAGGGCCGGTTCGTCGCGGGGGCGGCGGTCGAGCTGGTGAACCCGGCCGGGACCGCGGTGGCCCGCGGACTGGTCAATTTCGACTCCGGAGAGTTGCCGGCCCTGCTCGGCCGCTCCACCCGGGACCTGGCCGCCGAGCTCGGTCCCGACTACGCCCGCGAGATCGTGCACCGCGACGACATCGTGCTCCTGCGCACGCGCTGAGCAAACGAACGCACGCGCTGATCGAACGAACGCGCACGCGCTGCTCACCGAAATCGCGCGCGCCGAGGACCGGGATCCGGCACCGGTTGACCGGTCAACGACCCACCACGAAACGGGCAGATCACCTGCCCCGTCACTATCCCGCCACACCACGCATTCGCGCTGCCCGACTGTGCTGATCCTACGAATTCAGCGGTTCGTGGCCGATTCCCAAGACGTTCGCGTCAGCATCTGCTCAACTAGAGGGGTGTCAATCGGATCACGTCACGACGTCCCCTCCACGTCGTGCGTGCGGCGAGCAGCCCTCGAGCAGCAGCCGTACATCAGCCGCGCCGATGACGCCGCGGACGCCCGCGAACTGTGGTTCGTCACGGTCACGGTCGGCGGCGGTGCCCTCGCTCAGAACGAAGTTCGTGAAGCGCTGGAACGTCTCAGCGTGGAGCGGGCGTTCGTCGTCAGCATCCGCTACGACCGCAACTGTGCCCAGATCCGTTACTGGGACGAGTGCGACGACGCGGGTCAGGCCACCCTGCAGGCGCTGTCGCTGTGGGGCAGCGCCGAGGTCTTCGACGAGCTGCCCGGCTGGCGGGTGAGCGGCCTGGAAGTTCTCGACCTGCTCTCGGCCCAGCACAGCGGTAGCCCGCGGGTGTACGCCCTAGGGGAGATCGTCCCGTTCGACGAGTGAGCCGATGAATTGGGGACGATTCGTCCCCCGATTCCCGATCGGCCCGCACCTCGGGTGCCGGAAAGCGTTACGGACGCCTGTGCGCCGCCCATTAGAGTGGCACGGTGAGCACCGAAGTCGAGTCGGCCGAGACGTCCCCGAGCGCCGTCCGTGACGCTGTCCACGAGGTAGCCGGCCGCGCCCAGCAGGCCGCCCGGGCCCTGGCCACCGCCCCGCGGCAGCAGAAAGACGAGGCGCTGAACGCCCTGGCCGACGCGCTGGTGGCCAACGCCGGCCAGATCGTCGCCGCCAACACCGAAGACCTGGAGCGCGGCGAGCGCACCGGCCTGGCCCCGAACCTGGCCGACCGGCTCCGCCTGGACCGCCCGCGGATCGAGGCGATCGCCGCCGCGGTGCGCGACATCGTGCGCCTGCCCGACCCGGTGGGCGAGGTGGTGCGCGGTTCCACGCTGCCCAACGGCCTGCAGCTGCGCCAGTTGCGGGTGCCGATGGGGGTGATCGGGATGGTCTACGAGGCCCGCCCGAACGTCACCATCGATGCCGCGAGCCTGGCTCTGAAGAGCGGGAACGCGGCCGTGCTGCGGGGTGGCTCGGCCGCTGAGAGCACCAACACCGTGCTGGTCGGCCTGATTCGCCAGGCTCTGGAGAGCGTGGGTCTGCCGGCCGACGCGGTGGCCACCATCGACCCGTGGGGCCGCGAGGGCGTGCAACACCTGATGCGGGCCCGGGGCCTGGTCGACCTGCTGGTGCCGCGGGGCGGTGCGGGCCTGATCAAGACCGTGGTGGAGAACTCCACCGTGCCGGTGATCGAGACTGGCACCGGCAACTGCCACGTCTTCGTCGACTCCAGCGCCGACCTGGCGAAGGCTCTCGAGGTCATGCTCAACGCCAAGCTGCGGCGCACCAGCGTCTGCAACGCCGCCGAGACGCTG
The DNA here is from genome assembly GCF_021129305.1 of Kineosporia babensis. Lineage (GTDB taxonomy): Bacteria > Actinomycetota > Actinomycetes > Actinomycetales > Kineosporiaceae > Kineosporia > Kineosporia babensis. The sequence continues at coordinate 628,650 of NZ_JAJOMB010000002.1, forward strand.
CTGGTGCACGCCGACCTGGCCGACACCTTCCTGCCCTCGGTGCTCACCGCGCTGGGCGAGCAGAACGTGCGCATCCACGCCGACCCGCGCGCCCTGGCCGCCGCCGAGAAGGCCGGGGTCAAGGCCGAGGCCGCCACCGAGGGCGACTGGTTCACCGAGTACCTGGCCGCCGAGATCGCGGTCGGTGTGGTCGACGACCTGGGCCAGGCGATCGAGCACATCCGCACCTACTCCAGCGGGCACACCGAGGCCATCCTCACCTCGGATCTGCGCGCGGCCAACCGCTTCACCGCCGAGGTCGACTCCGCCGTGGTGGCGGTGAACGCGTCCACCGCCTTCACCGACGGCGCCGAGTTCGGGCTCGGTGCCGAGGTCGGCATCTCCACCCAGAAGCTGCACGCCCGGGGGCCGATGGGCCTGGCCGAGCTGACGTCCACCAAGTGGGTCGTCACCGGCGAGGGCCACACCCGTCCCTGAAATTCTGTCCACCCCCACGAGACGAAAACCGGGAGTACTGAACGCATGGAGGCGACCGAGGTCCGCAAGCTCACCGAGCTTGAGGAGCGGCACTGGTGGTACCGCGAGCGCCGGCACCTGCTCGCCAAGGCCGTCGCCGAGCTGAAGCCCGGCCGGGCACTGGACGTCGGTGCGGCGGGCGGGGGTAACACTCGCGTGCTGCAGTCGCTGGGCTGGCAGGCGGCCGCGCTGGAGTACGGTCCCACCGGCGCCGAAGTCTGTGCGGCCCGGGGGATTCCGGTGCTGCGGGGCGATGCCACCCAGCTGCCGCTGGATGCGGGCAGTCTCGACCTGGTGGTGGCGTTCGACGTGCTCGAGCACCTGGACGATGACAAGGCCGCCGCGGCCGGGGTTTTCGAGGCGCTGAAGCCGGGCGGCACGTTCCTGGTGGCGGTTCCGTGTGACCCCAAGCTCTGGTCGGCGCACGACGACGCGGTCGGCCACGTACGCCGCTACACCCGGCAGACGTTGTCGGACCTGTTGCTGGGCGCCGGTTTCCAGCTGGAGCCGATGGTCAGCTGGAACGTCCTGATGCGCCCGCTGGTCCAGCTGCGCCGCCGCAGCTCCACCGGTAGCGACCTGGACAACCCGCCGGCGCTGCTGAACAACGCGCTGCGTGCGGTGATCACGCTGGAGCGCTACCTGCCGGTGAAGTCACTGCCGGGCGTCACTCTCCTGGTGCACGCGAAAAAGCCCGCGTAACAAGAAAACCCAGCAACAACGTCCTCAGTTCTGCTCGGAATCCCACTCCACCGAGTCGTACGCGATGTGATACGTCGGCCGTCCCTGCAACTGCGTGTAGAGCCGGCCGACGTACTCACCGAGCAGCCCCAGGCACAGCAGCTGCAGCGTGCCCACCGCCGCGACCACCACGAAGGTCGAGGTCCAGCCGGGCAGCGTGTGGTCGGTGACGAACGCCACCACGGCGATCGCCAGCAGCAGCGCGGTCACCGCGGCCCCACCCAGGCCGAAGTACGTGGCCAGGCGCAGCGGAGCGATCGAGAAACCGGTCAGGCTGTCCACAGTGAGCCGGATCATCCGCGAGAGCGGGTACTTCGTGGTGCCGGCCGCCCGCTCCTCCCGCCGGTACTCGACCTGGGCACTGGGAAAACCCAGCGCCGGCACGACCAGCCGCAGCACCCGGTTCTGGGCCGGCAGCCGGTTCACCGCGTCCACCGTGGCCCGCGACATCAGCCGGAAGTCACCCGCGTCGGCCGGCACGTGGTGCCCGACCAGCCGCCGGATCATCCGGTAGTAGGCGTTCGCGGTGAGCCGTTTGAAGGCCGAGTCGGTGGTGCGGTCGTTGCGCACGCCGTAGACCACGTCGGCCGACTGCTCGCGGGCCGCTTCCAGCATCGCCGCGATGGTCTCCGGCGGGTCCTGCAGGTCGGCGTCGATGGTGGCCACCCAGGCCCCGCGGGCCCGCATCAGCCCGGCCGACAGCGCGGCCTGGTGCCCGGCGTTGGCGCGCAGCCGGATCACCCGCAGCTCGGCCCAGTCCCGGCGGGCCTTCTCGAGCAGCGCCGGGGTGGTGTCCCGGCTGCCGTCGTCGACCACCACGACCTCGTAGGTCTGGCCCAGATCGTCCAGGACGGGACGCAGCCGGTCGACGAACATGCCGATCACGGCCTCTTCGTCGTACATCGGCACGACCACGCTCACCTGCGGGGGCAGGGCACGGTCGAGGTCGGTGTCGGCTGCGGGATTCATCACCGCCAGCGTAGTGGCCCGCGTAGGTGACACCGTCCGCTGTGCCGGGCGGGGCGCCCGCGCAGCCTGCTACCGGGCATGGCAGACTCGGTTCGCCCGGGACGATCACCCGGCGCGCCCGTTCGATGAGAGGTTTCTCGACGATGATCGTCTCTTCTGCTCTGTTCGCAGCTGCTACCGAGCACGCCGAGGCACACCACGAGCTGCCGATGCCGTACTGGGCGTACCCGGCGATCGCGGCCGTCGTGTTCTTCGTGCTGTTCCTGCTGACGTACGCCTTCCGCAACGTCTCGAACAAGCAGCAGAGCCAGCACTGAGTGAGCGGTTTACCCACCGGTGACACCGCCGGGACGGGCCCCGAGCAGGAGCCCCGGCCCCGGCGGCGCATCGGTGTGATGGGTGGCACCTTCGACCCGGTGCACCACGGCCACCTGGTGGCCGCCTCCGAGGTGGGCAGCCGCTTCGGCCTGGACGAGGTGGTGTTCGTGCCCACCGGCGAGCCCTGGCAGAAGGTCGACGACCGGCGGGTCAGCCCGGCCGAGCACCGGTACCTGATGACAGTGATCGCCACCGCCGCCAACCCGCGCTTCACGGTCAGCCGGGTGGACATCGACCGCGGCGGGCCCACCTACACCAAGGACACGCTGCGCGACCTGGCCGCGCTGTACCCGGACGCCGACCTGTACTTCATCACCGGCGCCGATGCGCTCACCGCGATCCTGTCCTGGAAGAACCCGGACGAGCTGTTCCAGCTGGCCTACTTCATCGGGGTCACCCGGCCCGGGCACCGGCTGGACGGCTCCGGCCTGCCCGCCGACCGGATCAGCCTGCTGGAGGTGCCGGCCCTGGCGATCTCCAGCACCGACTGCCGCGACCGGGTCGCCGACGGTGAGCCGGTCTGGTACCTGGTGCCGGACGGCGTGGTGCAGTACATCGCCAAGCATCGCCTCTATCGTCCGGACGCGCCCTGAACCCGTGAGAAGGTTGGGGACGTGACCGCGTCAGACCATGCCATCGACCTCGCCATCCGTGCCGCCCGGGCGGCCTCGGAGAAGCTCGCCACCGACATCGTCGCCATCGACGTCAGTGACCACCTGGTGATCACCGACACCTTCCTGGTGGCCTCGGCGAACAACGAGCGCCAGGTGAAGTCGGTCGTCGACGGCGTGGAGGAGGAACTCCTCAAGATCGGCGCCAAGCCGATCCGCCGCGAGGGTCACCAGGAGGGCCGCTGGGTCCTGCTCGACTTCGGCGACATCGTGGTGCACGTGCAGCACGAGGAAGAGCGCGAGTACTACACGCTGGAGCGGCTCTGGAAGGACTGCCCGGTCCTCGAGTTGCCCGCCGACATCACCGCCGACAGCAACGCGGCCGGCGAGCAGGAGTGACCGCGACCCGCGTCATCCTCATCCGGCACGGTCGTACCACCTGGAACGCCTCCGCGCGCTTCCAGGGGCAGACCGACGTCCCGCTCGACGACGTGGGTGTGGGCCAGGCCCAGCGCACCGCCGATGCGCTGTACCAGGAACTGGTCGGCACCGACGTGAGGATCCTCTCGTCCGACCTGTCCCGCGCCGCGCAGACCGCCCGCGCCCTGGCCACCAAGCTGCACGTCGAGGTCGGCCTGGACGAGCGCCTGCGGGAGATCTCGGCAGGGGAGTGGGAAGGCCTGACCCGGGACGAGATCGTCAAGGGCTGGGGCGACGACTACGACGCCTGGCGCCGCGGCGACGTCGAGCTGCGGCTCGGGGGTAACGGCGAGACCCGGAACGAGGCGGCCGAGCGCTGCGCCTCCGCGATCGTCGAGGCCGAGAAGGCGATGGACAGCGGAACGCTGGTCTGTGTCGGTCACGGCGGAGCCCTACGGGGAGCCATTTTCAGCCTCCTGGGTACGCCGGCTTGGCCCTGGCACGCGATGGAAGGCCTGCGCAACGCGCACTGGGCCGAACTGCAGTACACCGGCCAGGGCTGGCGGCTGAGCCGCTACAACGTCAACTGAGCCAGCTTCTCCATCTGCAGGATCAGTGCTTCGCGCCGGGCGGTCAGATCCAGCCCGGCGCCGAGCACCGATTCCGCCACGGCGCCCAGCGACCAGCACGCCGTCACCAGCGTGACCGCGGTCAGCAGCAGGTGCTCGGCCGCCTTCTGATCCAGGCCGGGCACCGCCACCCGGAAGCAGTGCACCTGCCCCGCGCAGATCGGCTTCCTCCGGGCCAGCGCCACCGCTTGTCCCAGTTCCAGACTCTCCCAGGCCAGAAGCCGGGGTAGCTCGGGCCGCGCCAGGCAACGGTCGAACAGCTCCGCGGTAAACGCGCCGACGTCCGGCACCTCGATGCCCTCCAGCAGCGCGGACAGCTCTCGCTCCAGTACCGCGGCAAAGAACTGCTGCTTGTCACCGAAGTAGCGGTACACGCGTTCCTTGTTCACGCCGGCGTCCCGGCCGATCGCGTCCACCCGCGCGCCCGCAAACCCGTGCTGGGCGAATTGCCGCGCCCCCGCGTCCAAAAGCTTCTTACGGGTTGCCTCCGTGTCCCAGGCCATGCCGAGGACGGTACAACTCCAACCGGCTGGTTGCAGAATCGGCGGCCGCCTGTCTATGGTCAGAATCCAACCGAACGTTTGGAGAATCTCGTGAAGGCGTTGGTACTGGGTGCGCGGGGTGCGGTCGGCCGCGTGGTTGCCGCGGAACTGCTGGCGGCAGGGGATGAGGTGATTCCCGCGGGTCGCACAGCGGTTCCGGGCGGGGTGCGGGTAGAGCTTCCAACTGAGGACGGTTGGCGCGCCTTGAAGCGCGAATCGGCCAGTGTGGACGTGGTGGTGAACGCATCGGGGATTGAGGACGCCCGGATCGCCACCTACGTGGGTACGACACCCCTGGTCGAGATTTCCGCTACCGCCGCCTACCTGGCGCAGTTACGCGACGCCAACGTGGTCCTGGGCGCGGGGTTGGCGCCAGGTCTGAGCACTGTGCTCGCCCGGGCGCTGGCTTCCGAGCCGGGCGACGAAATCGATCTCCTGGTGATGCTGGGCTCGGGGGAGGTGCACGGCCCTGCCGCGGTGGCCTGGACCGCTGACCTGATCGGTGCCGAGGTCTACCAGCCGGCCGAAGGGGGTGTGGTGCGCAACCTGACCACCAGCCAAATGGTCGTTGGCCCCGACCGGCGGCGCCGCCGCTACCTCCGCGCCGACTTCCCCGACAACCTGCTCCTCGCCGACCTGCGGGTGCGCAGCTACCTAACGCTCAGTTCCGGTCTCGCCACCGCAACCCTGGCCGCGGTCGCCCATGTGCCCTCCCTGAAGGGCCTGATCGCCCGTGCACCTCACCTCGGCTCCAGCGACTGGCATGTCATTGCTGTGAATCGGCGCACAGGCGAACGCCTCGCCACCTCCGGTGCGGGCCAGTCCGAGACCACCGGCCTGCTCACCGCCCTGGCCGCCCAGCGGGTCGCGGGTACTCGGCCCGGCATCGTGACCATGGACGAAATCGTTGCTCTCCCGGACCTTCTGGGTGTTACGACGCCGGACGGGAGGCCGGCGGTCGCGCTGGCCGAGCCCGCCGCGGACGCTCCGAAGGTTCTCGATTTGTAGTTTCCCCCTTGTCCTGCGGTAAAGTTCCATGACGCCGAACGAGAGGCCGCGAAAGCGGAGCTCATCGCGTGGCGGGGCTGTAGCGCAGCTGGTAGCGCACCTCCATGGCATGGAGGGGGTCAGGGGTTCGAATCCCCTCAGCTCCACCGGAAATCAACAGAGGGACCGTCGAGAGACGGTCCCTCTGTTTCGTTTGCGGGATTCGGCCGCTCCGGATGCCGTTGGCCCGGGCCCTACTGCTCGCCCAGGTCCCGGTCGCTGACGTAGACACCGCGCTCGCTCAGCCAGTCCGGCGTGGTGGTGCGGATCTGGTGATCGGTCATGCCGGGCCGGGGCACCGTCCACGGGTCCTCCATGTAGAGGCTCCGGGTCCAGGTCGGCGTCATCTTGCGGGCGTCCTCGAACTCGTTGCCGATCAGCGTCCCGAGCAGCACGTGCCAGCCCTTGTAGGAGCCCTGCGGGCCGTGCGGGCCGCCGGCGATGTCCTTGGTGCCGCGGCGCGGCGGTGCGGCGTCGAGACGACGAGGGGTGCGGGCCCCGGGGTCCCGGTTCCACTCCGTGATGGCCGGACCGATCACCTCTGCCGACTCCTCCATCTGGAGCGCGAGACGGGTGTGGTCACGGCACTGCAGCACCAGCTTGAAGGCCCAGTTCTCGTCGGGCGCGTCGTCGTCCAGGGCAGCGATCATGGCGTTCCAGGTCGGGCCTGGGGTGGCAAAGATGGTCACACCTCGAATGGTGCGGGGCGATCCGGGTACCGGATAGGGCCATCCTGCGTAACCGGCGTGACTGATTGGTGATGAAGGCTCTCTCCGGGTGAACTTTTCGGCCGGTGGCCGGCGACCAACGGTGACGTTCGTCGCGCTCGGCAGATGCCCGCAAAACGCCTGTGGAGGCCGTCGCCGACGGCCTCCACAGATGAGTTCTGATCAGGGGTGCAGCAGCTCGGGAGAGGGCTGCGGGAGCGAGGGGGCAATCAGGTGTGAGAGGTCCTGGGCCGGCACGGGGCGGCCGAAGTGGTAACCCTGAGCCATCTGGCAGCCCAGCCGGCGTAACGCCTCGATCTGGTCGGCCTCCTCGATCCCCTCGGCGATCGTCTCCAGGCGCAGCGTGTGGCCCAGCTGCACGATGCTCTCGACCAGGTTGTCCTCGTCCTCGGTGCCGGACAGCCGTTCCACGAACGAGCGGTCGATCTTCAGGATGTCGACCGGGAAGCGGTGCAGGTAGCTCAGCGAGGAGTAGCCGGTGCCGAAGTCGTCGATCGCGATCCGCACTCCCATCGCCTTCAGCGCCTGCAGGGTGTCCAGGGTGGCCTCGGCGTCGTGGACCAGCACGCTCTCGGTCATTTCGAGGACCAGGCGCTCGGCCGGGAAACCACTCTCCAGCAGCACCTCACGGACCTCGTCGACGAAGTCGCGGCGCTGCAGCTGCTTGGCCGAGACGTTCACCGCCACGGTCAGCGCCGTCTGCGGTGACAGCTGGGCCCATTCCTGGCCTTGGGCGCAGGCCCGGCGCAGCACCTGCCGGCCCAGCTCGTGGATCATTCCGGTCTGCTCGGCGATCGGGATGAACAGGTCGGGCCGGACCATCCCGCGCTCCGGGTGCGGCCAGCGCACCAGCGCCTCCACCCCGACCATCGCGCCGGACTCCAGCACGATCGTCGGCTGGTAGTGCACCTCGAGCTCCTGGTCGACCAGGGCCCGGCGCAGATCGCTCTCCAGTGCAACCCGTTCCAGCAGGTCGTGGTGCAGGCTCGGGTCGTACCGGGCGGGCCGGCCGTCACGCCGTTCCTTGGCCTGGTACATCGCCAGGTCGGCATTGCGGATCAGCTGGTCCACCGCGATCGAGCCCACCTCGGCGCCGGCGATGCCGATGCTGGTGCCGACGAACAGCTCCTGGTCGTTCACCACGATCGCCGGTTCCAGGGCCTGGTGCAGCCGCATCGCCAGGTCGACGAACTCGGTCTCGGCCTGCGCCCCCTCGACCAGGACGGCGAACTCGTCCCCGCCCAGCCGGGCGATCGTGTCACCGGGGCGCAGGCAGGCGGTCAGCCGGGCGGCGACCTCGACCAGCAGGGCGTCGCCGGCGGCGTGCCCGAGCGTGTCGTTCACCGACTTGAAGCCGTTCAGGTCCAGGAACAGCACCCCGATGATCTCGGGCTGCTCGGTACCGGCCCGGCGGTGCAGCGCGTGCTGCACCCGGTCGTTGAACAGCGCCCGGTTGGCCAGGCCGGTCAGGGTGTCGTGGAAGGCCTGGTGCACCAGGTCGTCCTCGAGCCGGCGGCGCTCGGTGATGTCCCGGGCGTTCAGCACGTAGGCGTTCACCGCTGGGTCGTCGAGCATGTTGGTCACGACCTCCTCCATGACCAGTTCCGTCCCGCCGGGCAGGATCACGTTCAGCTCCACCCGTTCCCGGCTCAGCGGTACGGCCGAGACCCGGGCCATGGCGTCGTTCATGATCTGGTTCGACTTCTCGTCCAGCAGCGCGCTGACGTGCAGGCCGACGATGGCGTCGGCCTCGGCGCCGAGGACCCGGCCGACCGAGTTGCTGACGTAGCTCAGCACTCCGTCGCGGTCCACCAGGCCGATCACGTCGGAGCTGTTCTCCACCAGAGCCTGGAACCGCTTGTGGCCGGCCTCGACCCGTTGCTCCAGAGCCTGGGTCAGGGAACGGTTCTCGCGGCGGGCCAGGGTCTGGTGGGCGAGCATCATCAGGATCAGGACGGCGCTGAGCCAGCGGCTGATGTCGTCGCGGAAACCGGTGAGCTCGGGCATTGCCGCCGCGGCGAGGGTGGCCGCAATGATGAACGAGTTCGGGACCGCCTCGCCGAACCGGCGCCGGTGAGAGAGCGGTTGCGAGCGGGGACGGGCCGGCAGCAGCGCTCCGGCCAGCAGGCAACTGATGCCGAGCAGCCAGAAGGCGTCCAGCGGGTTGCCGATCCGGTAGGTCCCGGCCAGCGTGGCGTAGGCCAGCCAGGTGTCCGCCACCGAGGTCAGGACCACGAGGCTGACCAGGCTCCACCACGGCACCGCAGGCTGAACCCCGTTCCGGTGCAGATCGGCGGCCAGGTAGACGGTCAGCGAGATGGTGATGATCAAGGTGGCGAACAGACCGGTCACGGACAGCGCCCCGACCGCCGCCGGGTTCTCACGCAGGGCCGGGCCGAGCACGGTGACCCAGACCGCGATCAGGATCGCCCAGCCGATCATCGTCCCGTCGAGCAGCGTTCTCACCCGGGCGGTTCCGCGCTGATGCGGGGTCAGCAGCCGGACCACCCCGACCAGGAACAGCGGGCAGGCCAGCGCGAGCGCCAGCCAGCGCAGACCTTCCAGGACGGGTCCGGGGCCGGTGAGGGTGATCGCCAAAGTGGCGCTCTGGCTGAGCCCGAACAGGCCCAGGGCCGCGGCGAGGATGAGCCAGATGCTCCGCGCCGGAGTCTGCCGGGCCGTGAGCAGGCCGCGTCGGGCACCCGCGGCCGCGGTCAGCAGCGCACAGGCGGCGACCGATCCGGCTGACAGCCGGGCCAGCGAGGTCGGTGACCCGAGCTGCAGCACGAGCACGAGGGAAACCAGCAGTGAGGTGCCCACCGCCAGCGCAGCCAGGATTCGGCCAGCAGCGGGCCCGTTCGCATTCACACTCTTCGTAGTCGGCGGATCAAGAACGACGATAATGGCCCAGCAGAGTTACTCTCCGTACCCGCCCTCACTCGAACGCCGATCCCTGTCCGGCGCAATCTTGACCATCTCTATGGAGTTAATCAGAATTGTGGCCACTGCCCGCGATGCATGGAGGTCCACCATGTCCGGCACCGGTCCCACCCCCGCCCCCGATTCCGATCCCGAGCAGAGCACCAGTACCGAAGAACGCTGGGCGGTGAACGAGGACTGGCTGGCCACCGCGGTCGGCCTGATCCTGCTCGCCCTGATCCTGGCCGGAGTCATCACGAACGGACTGGTGCCCTGATGACCGAGACCACCACGACCCGGCCGGCCACCCGCGTCCCCAGTTTCGTTCTGGGTGTTCTTGTCGTCCTCGCCCTGGCCTGGATCAGCTACTACCTCAGTGAGCACGTGCCGGAATGGGCCGAGGGCGGATCCTGGGAAGACATCGCCTCGGCCGTCGAGTACCCGGTCTACGCCATCCTGTTCGGGCTGGCCGGCAACGCCGTACTCACTGCCACCGGCCTGCGCGAGCAGCTGGCCGAGGGCTTTCGCACCGAGTTCTTCATCAAGACCGGTCTGGTCCTGCTCGGCGCCTCGATCAACCTGAAGCTGATCGTCGACGCCGCGGGCCGCTCGATCCTGCAGGCGGTCCTGCTGATCACCATCGTCTTCGGCTTCACCTGGTGGCTGGGCGGCCGGCTCGGCCTGGACCAGAAGCTCCGCGCCCTCCTGGCCAGCGCGGTCTCGATCTGCGGGGTCAGCGCGGCGATCGCCGCGGCCGGCGCCGTGCAGGCCCGCAAAGAACAACTGGCCTACGCCGCGAGCCTGGTCATCGCCTTCGCGCTGCCGTCCATCTTCCTGCTTCCCTGGCTGGCCGACGTCCTCAATCTCGAGGATGCCGTGGCCGGGGCCTGGATCGGCGGCAACATCGACACCACCGCAGCGGTGACGGCGGCCGGGGCGATCGCGGGGGAGGGCCCGCTGGCGATCGCCAGCATCGTCAAGGTCACCCAGAACGCGCTGATCGGCGTGGTGGCGGTGGCGCTCGCGGCCTACTTCGCCTACCGGGTCGAGCGCACCCCGGGCGCCCCGAGGCCCGGCCTCGGCGAGTTGTGGCGGCGCTTCCCGAAGTTCGTGCTGGGTTTCGTCGCCGCCTCGGTGATCGCCACGATCTACCTGCAGAACGTCAGCGAGGCCACCGGCGACGACGCGATCGGGGTGGTCAACGACTTCCGGGTCTGGTTCCTGATCCTGGCGTTCGTCAGCATCGGCCTGGAGTTCCGGGTCTCGGCCCTGAAACAGGCCGGATGGCAGCCGATCGTGGTGTTCGGCGCCGCCACCGTGCTCAACATCCTGGTGGCTCTGGGGCTGGCGGCGCTGCTGTTCAGCGGCTTCGAGGTGCCGGCCGACTGATGGACGTGGGTGCGCGGCCTGGGCGGGAACGTCACGGTCAGGCCGCTGCCCCGGCCGGTCGAAGATGTGAAAGACACAGGTTCGCCTTGACGCTCACTTGACACACCGCGTCCGCCCTTGCCCTAAGGCTCAAAAAGTTTCCAGAAATCCTTCAAACCAGGCAACTTTCGCGGCCCCTGGTCCGACTAAGCAGGCGTGACCGAGCCCGAATCAGGCGGGCCGAGGAAGACGGATGGGACGGCAACGATGAAGCGACGGGGCAAGCGCGTACTGGGTATCGGCGGCGCGGCGACGGTTGCGGTCGCCGCGGTGGCCACGGCCGCGGTGGTGAACCTGCAGGGTGCCAGCGAGGCCACGGCAGCTGAGCCCAGCGGCGCGACCGGCTTCGCGGCGCAGAACGGCGGTACCACCGGCGGCGCCGGCGGCAAGACCGTGCGGGCCACCACGGGAACCCAGATCCATCAGGCGCTTTGCGGTCGGGCGGCGAACAGCACCCCGATCATCATCGAGGTCGCCGGCACGATCACGATCGGCAACACCGCCAAGGTCTCGGGCAGCTGCAACACCGCGGCCGGCGTGATCGAGCTGAAGGACATCAGCAACGTGACGCTGATCGGCGTCGGCAGCACCGGGGTGTTCGACCAGATCGGCATCCACGTGCGCAACTCCAAGAACATCATCCTGCAGAACCTGCACGTGAAGAACGTGAAGAAGTCCAACGGCGCGACCTCCAACGGCGGCGACGCGATCGGCCTGGAGTCGAGCGTGAGCAACGTCTGGGCCGACCACCTCACCCTGGAGGCCTCCGGCGGCGAGTCCGAGGGTTACGACGGTCTTTTCGACATGAAGTCCGGCGTCAAGTACGTCACCCTCTCGTACAGCGTGCTGAAGAACTCCGGCCGGGGCGGCCTGGTGGGTTCCAGCGACAGCGACACCGGCAACGGCCCGGTGACCTACCACCACAACTACTACCAGAACATCGAATCGCGCACGCCGCTGCTGCGCGCGGCCACCGCGCACATCTACAACAACTACTACGAGAAGCTCGGCTCCTCGGGCATCAACCCCCGTAACGGCGGCAAGGCGCTGGTCCAGAACAACTACTTCAAGGACTCGCAGAACGTCCTGGGCACGTACTACACCGACCTCAAGGGCACCTGGCAGGCCTCGGGCAACGTCCTCGACAACGTGAAGTGGACCGGTGAGGGCACCCACGCCGGCGCCGGCATGACGTCCAACGGCACGGTCACCGTCCCGTACACCACCAAGCTCGACGCCGGCGCCTCGATCCCCTCGATCGTGAAGAGCACCGCTGGTCACGGCACCGGGATGAAGACCTCGGACGGCGGCACCACCGCGCCGAACCCGGGCACCACCACCCCCGCGCCGGGCACCACCACCCCGGCTCCCGGCACGACCACGCCGGCCCCGGCCCCGGGTGGCACCAACCTGTCGATCGGTGCGGGTGCGGACGGCAGCAGCAAGGCCTCGGGCAGCAGCTACGGCAACGTCATCGACGGCAACACCAGCACCTACTGGCAGCCCAGCGGGAACACCGGCGACATCTCGGTGAAGTGGTCGAGCGCCAAGACCGTCGGCTCGATCGTGATCAAGGAGGCGTCCGGCAGCAAGGTCACCTCCTGGAAGCTGATCGACGAGACCAGCGGCAAGACGATCTCCACGGGGACGAACTCCGGCGTGAAGACGTTCACCCCGATCTCGACCAAGAAGCTGACCTTCGAGGTGGTCTCCGCGACCGGCACCACGCGGATCACCGAGTTCGAGACCTACGCCAAGTGACGTCTCGATAGGCACCTGATCCGGTCCGCCGGCAGGGGGTGGTCAAGAGCAGTCCCCGGAGTGGGATATGCTCTTAGAGCTTCCTGAGCAGGGCAACCGCCTCGGCGGACCGAATCAGGGGCGGGGCTGTAGCGCAGCTGGTAGCGCACCTCCATGGCATGGAGGGGGTCAGGGGTTCGAATCCCCTCAGCTCCACCAGACAAATTAAGGGACCGTCATCGACGGTCCCTTAATTTTGTTTGGGGGCTTGTTCTGCTGCTCGGGGTGATGAGTGGCGGGTCATGAGGCAAGGGTCCGTAGTGAACCTCCGCCTGACCGTACTCTTCCGGGAAGCCGGAGCAGATTATCCAATCTGATAATATTCTCGAGTGGATGTCGATCTGCGGGTCATGACTGAGGATCTCGACCGTGCTTGTCGAGACAGTGGCCTTCGACAGGCAGCCTTCGCCGCGGCCCTCGGTACATCTGCATCGCGCTTCTCCACCTACCGGTCGGGGCGGACTGTTCCCTCGGCAACCTTCTACCTTCGCGCTCGGCGCATTGGTAGTGCGCTGAAGCAAGCATCCGACCATGGCTGGATGACTCCTCCGATGTCAGCCGCCGCCATCGCGAGCGCCTTGGCCGAGCCTGACGAGATCTGGGCCTTCAAACTCGCTCTTCAGGCCCGCGATCATCTGCGAGAGCTCTTGACTGACCGTCCCGAGATTTCCAGTGCCTGGGAGGCTGCCCCTCAGAGCACCGGGCGAACGGAGTGGGACGCGTTCCTGGCCGCCTTGGCAGAACATGAATTCGACTTGGCCGGCCAGCCGACTCCGGCCTGGACGCAGCGCGCCGCGCTTACGGCCGACTGGATCCTTGACAGCCCGATGTTCGATGAGATGGGTGTCCGCGCCCATACGCCATCCTGGCTCGCGCAACGCCGTATCTATGTTTCTGCGAGGGATCTGACCACCGTATGAGTGATCTTTCGCCGGAGCTGAGCCGGCCGCGCATGGAGCATCTGCTGGCCCTGCTCAACGTCCGGCTCAAGGAACGCGGTGTGCGCGCCAGCATCTACGTCGTAGGTGGTGCCGCCATTGCTCTGTCGGTTCGGAACGACCGGCGTACCAGGGATATCGACGTTCTGGCGTCCGATTCGGCGGTGCTGGAAGAGGCTGCCACGGTCGCCAGAGCCGAGAAGATGTCTCCGCGGTGGCTCAACCAGGCGGCGCGTCCATGGATCCCGCCCCACCCGGCGATTTCGCTGCCCGAGCTTCCAGGGCTACGAGTCGTCTTTGCTCCACCGGAGCACTTGATGGCGATGAAGCTCGTGGCCATGCGACGGCAAGATCTGCGCGACATCGTGGCTCTGGCTCGGGAGATCGGCATGCTGGAGGCCGGTGCCGAGGATTATGCGGACTTGCTCGAACGTGTCTACGGTGACGAGTACGCGTTGCAGCAGGTCCTTGGCGTCCCTCTCGAACAGGTGAGGGGTGAAGCCGTCGCTAGAGGCGAAATGGCTCTTCAAGCAATAAATTTGATCTGAGCGCGCGTGCCCGGGACCAGCGTGAAACGCAACCCGCCGTGGGATGAACCGACTGTAAGGGCCGCGTCCTCCCGTTCCACCGGTCCTACTCTCTCCGGGGCAGATTGGATCAACCGAAGGAACAGCTCCGGATGCGAGCAGCGACCTCGGCCCAAGTCTTCTTGCCCGTGCTGACCTCCAAGTCGGAGGCGATGCCCTGATGCACCGCCTCCGCCTGCTTGGCTGCCATCCCAGTGACTTGATCACCACGAGCGCGTTCCCGCTCGGCCACGATCGCTGGGGTCGCAGTGCACCCCGGCCCAGCCCACCTGAACCTCAACCAGGGCGGCCTGCCAGTGGTGCTGCCCGCTGGTAAGCCGGTCCGAAGACCGATTGCACGCTGAAGATGCTGAGGCTGCGGTCGTGGGTGCAGCGAAACGTCCGCACCGCCCGGCGGTGCGGGCGTCCTTTGTTGTGGCGAATATTTTTATCGGGCAGTGGATTTCGCCGGTTCTCCCGGCTGGCGGAATGAGACCGGCCGCCGCCGCGCCCTAGCCATCCCTGAAATCGGTACCTAGAGTGTTGATGGTTACAACTCGGCAACAAGCGAAACAAATGGCATCACCACGGCGGGCGTTGCGGACGGACCAAGGGCGGTTCTCCACGATGAAGGATGCACGACGGCGTGAACCTCTGGGCTCGGTGTACGCCGCCTGGGAACGGTTCGTGCAGGGCGAGGACCAGGTGCTGGGCGTTCGCCCCGAGGTGGCGATCTCCTGGCATCGTTGTCGCGAGCGCTACCGGGTCGATCCGAACCTGACCGAGGCGCCGATCGCGGTTGCCGAGATCGAGCACACCCCTGAGCATGACGGCGTGTTCGCCGAGCTGGGCTTTCGGGCGGCGGCGGTGGCCCAGGACGTGGGCTTCGCCGGGGGAGTGCTCACCGTCACCGACTCCACCGGGCGCATCCTGGCCGAGTGGGGTGACCAGGGAACTCTCGCCCGCGCGGCCGAGGCCAATCTCGCCCCCTGGTTCTGCTGGTCGGAATCGGCGGCGGGCACCAACGGCATGGGCATGGCTCTTGAGACGCACGGCCCGGTGCTGGTCAAGGGGCCGGAGCACTGGTGCAAGGCGTTTCACGACTGGACGTGTGCGGGCGTCGCGGTGCGCGACGTGGTCACCCGTGAGCCGATCGCCGTCCTGAACATCTCGTGCTGGCGCAGTCGGCTGCCGTCGTTCGCCGGGAACTGGCTGAGCAACGCCGCTGTCACTACCCAGGCCCAACTGCGAAGACGCGCGCGCAACAGCGGAGCCGAGCTGGTTGCGGCGTACACCCAGGCCCGGGCGGGGGCGAGCACTCCGCTCGCGGCGATGGACACGGCCGGGAAGGTGGTGATCGCCGACGAGACGGCCAGTGTGCTGATGGGTGTTCCGGCGGCCACCCCTGCGCTCGATCCGACGGTGCGCTGGAATCCCGGCCTCCCGGAGCTGATCGGCGCCGCGCAGTACGCCGCCACGCAGGCGGCGCGGAATCCGGACTGGGTGGGCTCCACGCAGATCTTCACGAACCTCTCCGACGAACCCACGCCGATCGTCATCCGCCCGGTGTTCCTGTCCGGCCATCTGATCGGCAACCTGGTCCACTTCAACGCCACCGAGCCCGGTCCGGGCATGCCCAGTGCTGACCGCCCAGCCGCGATCCGGCCGCGCAGAGTGGTCGCCACCAGGGAGAACCGCATGGTGTTGTTGCGTCTGCCCGAGGTCGCCTTCGCGGAGTCGGACGGCAACGACGTCTGGCTCTCCACCGATCAAGGACGCTTGCGGGCGGCGTCGGCGAGTCTGGACCGGTTGGGCGGGGAACTGGCCGACGTCGGGTTTCTCCGGGTGCACCGCAGCTATGTGGTCAACCTGAGCCGGGTGCGGGAGGTCGAACGCGGCCGAGGCGGAGAACTGCTGCTGATCATGGAAAACGGGGGAGACGTACCGGTCTCCCGACGTAATGCCCCGGCTGTACGTCGCGCGCTCGACATCTAAGGAGCCTTGTGGCTGATCGTTCCCATGACGCTGCCCCCGGTGGTGGGCTGGGGCTACCCAGTCCGCACGAGCGTCCGTACTCAGCCATCCTCGACTCACGTGGAACATCCGAAGACAGCAGCAGACATTTGGATCTCAGCGTTCTGCAGTGGCCTGCATCCGACGATTTCGATTACCCAAAGGCTTTCGCCGAAGTAGACCTTGACGCGTTGGCCCGGGATGTCGATGCGGTGCTCACCACGTCGCAGGACTGGTGGCCGGCCGACTTCGGCCACTACGGGCCGCTGATCGTCCGGATGGTCTGGCACTGCGCCGGTACCTACAGGATTGGGGACGGTCGTGGCGGCCCGAGCGCGAGCCTGCAGCGATTTGCTCCGGTGGACAGCTGGCCGGACAACCGGAACCTGGACAAGGCGCGTCGCCTGCTCTGGCCGGTGAAGAAGAAGTACGGCCGGCGGATCTCCTGGGCTGACCTCATGGTCTTCGCCGGCAACCGGGCGCTGGAGTCGATGGGCCTGCGTACTTTCGGCTACGCGGGTGGGCGGGACGAGGTCTACCAGGCAGATCGGGTGGACTGGGGGCCGGAACAGGCGTGGATGGCCGATGAACGGCATACCGGGGTGCACGATCTGAACGGGCCGTTGGCGGCGGACCAGCTGGGGTTGATCTACGTCAATCCGGAAGGCCCGAACACGGTGCCGGATCCGCTGATGTCGGCGCGGGACATCCGCGACACGTTCCGGCGGATGGGCTTCAACGACGAGGAAACCGTTGCCCTGATAGGCGGCGGGCACACGTTCGGCAAGACCCACGGCGTGGCGGACCCGGAGCGGTACCTGGGCCCGGAGCCTGCGGTGGCAGATCTGGAACAGCAGGGGTTCGGCTGGCAGGGCGGGCATGGCACCGGTCAGGCCGGGGACACGGTGACGAGCGGTCTGGACGGAACCTGGACCCAGACGCCGACAACCTGGGACAACAGCTACTTCCGGAACTTGTTTCAGTACGAGTGGGACGTGGCGCTGAGCCCGGCCGGGTTGTGGCAGTGGGTGCCGCGAGGCGGGGCGGGCGCCGGGACGGTGCCGGACGCGCACGATCCGGCCGTGCGGCACGCGCCCACGTTCCTGACCACAGATCTGGCCTTTCGGGTAGACCCGGACTACGAGCCGATCGCCCGGCGGTTCATGGAGCATCCGGAGCAGTTGGCCGAGGCGTTCGCCCGGGCCTGGTTCAAGCTCACCCACATCGACATGGGCCCGCGGGAGCGCTATCTCGGGCCGCTCGTCCCGCAGGAGCACCTGGTCTGGCAGGACCCGGTCCCGCCCCCAGTACGGACCGAGTTCAGTACCAGCCTCACCCTCGATGAGATCACGCAGCTCAAGCACCAGATCCTCCGTTCCGGCCGGACCATCGCCGACCTTGTCTCCACCGCCTGGGCCTCGGCCTCCACCTACCGCAACAGCGACCGGCGCGGCGGTTCGAACGGTGGCCGGGTACGTCTCGAGCCGCAGCGCTCCTGGGAAGCCAACGATCCGGAAACCCTGCACCCGGTGCTGCAAACCCTGGAAGAGCTCAGACCACCGAACATCTCGATGGCCGACCTCGTCGTCCTGGGCGGCTGTGCAGCGGTGGA
This sequence comes from Kineosporia babensis, assembly GCF_021129305.1. Classification (GTDB taxonomy): domain Bacteria; phylum Actinomycetota; class Actinomycetes; order Actinomycetales; family Kineosporiaceae; genus Kineosporia; species Kineosporia babensis. The sequence continues at coordinate 646,507 of NZ_JAJOMB010000002.1, forward strand.
AGCAGCCGCCCGGAAAGCTGGCCACGAGATCGACGTGCCCTTCACCCCCGGCCGCATCGATGCTTCGCAGGCCTGGACCGACCCGCAATGGTTCGCCGCGCTGGAACCGCTGGCCGACGGCTTCCGCAACTACCGCAGCCGAAGAGCCCAGCACCTGTCCGAGCGCTTACTGATCGACCGGGCGAGCCAGCTGACCCTGAGCGCCCCCGAGATGACCGTGCTGCTCGGCGGTCTGCGCGCACTCGGCATCGGCCGTGACGGACTCGGCGTGCTCACCGCCACTCCCGGCGTGCTGACCAATGACTTCTTCGTGAATCTCCTTGACATGCGCTACCACTGGACTCCAGCAACGGAAAAATCATCATCGGAAGCTACTTTCGAAGGAAGGGACCGGAGTACCGGAGAGGTGTGCTGGCGCGCCGGCCGGGCTGATCTCGTCTTCGGATCCAACCCCGAACTGCGGGCGCTGAGCGAACTCTACGCGGCCGATGACGCCGAACCGAATTTTGCCCGGGACTTCGTGGCGGCCTGGGACAAGGTGATGAATCTCGGCCGGTGGGCGCAGAACCGGTCTGAACGGTAGCTCGGGGCGGGCGAACGGCGGCCCGGCGAGAATGTCGGACCCCCGGCGTAAGGTCCACTTCGGCGGAAGGTTTGATCGTTTCCGACGAGGAGCTGAGGTCGATGACGACCGTGGAAGAACGCGAAGATCTGCTGCGCCGGCTGGGGTTGGGCGGGCAGAACACCGCTGCCCTGGGCCGGCTGCTGAACACCGGCAATGTCGCCGAGGCCAAGGAACGGGAGGACGGGGTGATGGAGGCGACGATCCGGATCCGTCCCGACGAGATCTGCTGGGACCCCTCGATCCTGGTGCTGCCGCACGGCGGCGACCTGGAACTCGAGCTGATCAACGACGACCTGAACACGCACTGCGCCCTGCTGCCAAGCAACGGTGACCGCAAGTTCATCTGGCTGGTCAACCACTCCCGGGGCACGGCCAGACTCAATCTGGACGGCCCGGGCTACTACTGGTTCAGCTCGCCCTCCGGCAACGACGAGGGCCGCGGCCTGACCGGTGCCATCGTCGTCCTCGGGGACGTGCCGCCGGAGGCCCGTCTCGACCGTCCCGACCAGCCGCGCCCCTGAAAGGAGCCATCGCGATGACCACTTCGGAATCCGCAGAACCGTACGTCGACGCCGGCGAGGCGGTCGACCAGGGCCGTCTCAGCGGCAAGGTCGCGGGCGGGGACGTCGCCCCGCCGGTCACCGAGAACCTCACCTTCGAGCGGATCGTGGACGCCCGTTCGGAACCGCAGAACTGGCTCACCTACTACGGCACCTACGACGGGCAGCGGTTCAGCTCGCTGGACCAGATCAACACCGAGAACATCAAGCGCATCGGCCCGGCGTGGATCTTCCAGGCCGGGGTCAGCGGGATCATCGCCGGCACCTCGACGTACTCGTTCGAGGCCACCCCGCTGGTGGTGGACGGCATCATGTTCCTCTCCGGCTGGGACGGCTGGGTCTGGGCGCTGAATGCCGCTACCGGGGTGGAGATCTGGCGCTACAAGCACGCGGTGCCGTTCGACGTGTCGCTGTGCTGCGGCAACGTCAACCGCGGGGTCGCGGTGGCCAAGGGCAAGGTCTTCTTCGTCACCGCCAACGCGCACGTGCTCGCTCTGGACGCCACCACCGGCAAGCGGGTCTGGGACAAGACGTACGGCGACGTGCGGGCCGGCGAGAGCGGCACGATGGCTCCGATCGTGGTGAAGAACAACGTGATCGTGGGCAGTTCGGGCGGTGAGTTCGGGGTGCGCGGTCATCTCGATGCGTTCGACCTCGAGACCGGGGAACACCAGTGGCGCTGCTACATGGTGCCCAAGCCCGGTGAGCCCGGTTCAGAGACCTGGCCGGCCGACGGCGAGGCCTGGCAGCGCGGTGGCGGGAACTGCTGGCTGACCGGCACTTACGACGTGGAGCAGAACCTGCTGATCTGGGGTACCGGCAACCCGGCCCCCGACTTCGACGGGGAGGTGCGCGAGGGCGACAACCTCTACACCGACAGCCTGGTCGCGGTCGACGCCGACACCGGTCAGATCCGCTGGCACTACCAGTGCACCCCGCACGACGTGTGGGACTACGACAGCATGAGCGAGTGCATCCTGTTCGAGAAGGACGGCCGCAAGCTGCTGGCCCACTTCGACAAGAACGGGTACATGTTCGTGCTCGACCGCACCAACGGTGAACGGGTCTCGATCACCCCGTTCGTCGACCGGATCACCTGGGGAGCGATCACCCGCGACGGGCAGGTCGTGCCCAAGGTGTACCCGGAGGCCGAGGGGGTCGCCGTGCACTTCTACCCGGGCCCGGCCGGCGCCAAGGAGTGGACGCACGCGGCCTACAGTCCCAAGACGGAACTGTTCTACGTACCGATCCAGGACGTCGGAGCCACCGCTGCCCGCCGCCGTCGCGAGTTCAAGGAAGGCATCCCGTACTGGGGCGCCGGCGTCGCGGTCGACATCGAAGAAGCCGTGGGGTACCTCAGTGCCTTCGACGCCAACGGCGAAGAGAAGTGGCGCTGGCGCAACGAACTGCCGATGTGTGCCTCGGTGCTGGCCACCGGGGGAGACCTGGTGTTCGCCGGGGAGCCGTCGGGCGAGTTCAACGCTTACGACGCCCGCACCGGGGAACTGCTCTGGCAGTTCCAGTGCGGCAGCGGCCATCACAGCAGCCCGGTCACGTACTCGGTGGACGGTCGGCAGTACATCGCCGTGCCGGTCGGCTGGGGCGGCTGGGCGGAAGGTTTCCTGCCCGGGATGCTCGGTGCCGGTCACGGCAGCGCGCTGATCGTTTTCGCCCTGCCCGAGGACACCCCCGGCCGCGGCGACGACGACTGATCTGAGAGGAGGTGCAGCCATGGAATCCCGTTACGAGGAGTGGGAGACGCCTGCGTTCGACGAGATCGCCGTCGCCCCTGAGGTGACGATGTACATCGCCCAGCTCGACGACTGAGAGAACTGAGATAACCCGAGGAGGGGTGGTTCACGGATGTGGGTACGGGTACTCGGCTCCGCAGCCGGCGGCGGTTCGCCGCAGTGGAACTGTGGTTGCGAGGTCTGTGTGAACGTACGCTCCGGGGCCGCCCCTCCCCGCACTCAATCGTCGATTGTTGTCAGCCCCGATCGGCAGCGCTGGTTCCTGTTCAACGCCTCACCGGACGTGCTCACCCAGTTCGCGTCCTTCCCACCGCTGCAACCGCGCAGCGCCCGGGAATCCCCGGTGGAGGCGGTCTTTCTGACCGATGCCGAGCTCGACCACACGATGGGACTGCTGCTCCTGCGGGAGGCCGAGTCGATCCGGCTGCACGCCACTCCCGCGGTGCACAAGACCCTGTGCGACGGTTCCGGCCTGCTGACCTTGCTGGAACGTTACTGCCAGGTCGAATGGACGCCGGTGGTCGCCGGAGCGGTTCAGAGCCTCACCGAAGGGCTCACCTGCAGTGCTTTTGAAGTGGAGACGAGCAAACGTGACCGTTTCGGGGTGGGGGCCGGGCCCGGGCGGGTCGTGGGCTACCGACTGCACGACGCGAACACCGGAGGAACCCTGGTGTACCTGCCCGGCGTTCAGCAGCTCACCCCGCAGATCCGGGAGCAGATCGAAAGCTGCACCTGCCTGCTGATCGACGGAACCTGCTTCCGTGACGACGAACTGGTGCGGCTCGGTCTGGCCGCCAAGACGTCCCGGCAGATGGGGCACACCCCGGTGGAGGAGAACCTCGACCTGCTCGGCCGCAGATCGGGGCGGACCGTCTTCGTGCACCTGAACAACACCAACCCGATCCTGCTCGAAGGCACACCGGAAAGGCTTGCGGTGGAGCAGAACAGGCTGGAAGTGGCCGTGGACGGACTCGAGATGGAGGTCTGAACGATGCCCCAGACGACCCAGGAGACTCAGGTGACTCAGATGGCCCAGCCGGCCGGCGACACCGAGTTCGTCGCCCGGCTGCGTGCCCACTCGAGGAAGTACCACGACCAGCACCCGTTCCACGTGAGAATGAACGCCGGTGAGCTGAGCCCGCAGCAGTTGCGTGGCTGGATCGCGAACCGCTTCTACTACCAGGAGATCATCCCGCGTAAGGACGGCGCGATCCTGTCCAACTGCCCCGATCCGGAGGTGCGGCGCCGCTGGATCCGCCGGATCACCGATCACGACGGCACCGCCGAGGGCGAGGGCGGGATCGAGGCCTGGCTGCGGCTCGGCGAGGCGGCCGGACTGAACCGCGAGGAGTTGCTCGACCATCGGCATCTGGTGCCCGGTGCGCGCTTCGCGGTCGAGGCGTACCTGACCTTCACCCGCACCCGTCCGTGGGTGGAATCGGTGGCCTCCTCACTGACCGAACTCTTCGCCCCCGATCTGATGGCCGAGCGACTGGCGGCGTTCGAGCGGCACTACACCTGGATCGATCCGGCCGGCCTGGCCTACTTCCGGGCCCGCCTGGAACAGGCACCCCGCGACAGCGAGCACGCCCTGGAAGTGGTCACCCAATACTGTCTTTCCACCGAGTCGCAAGCTGCGGCGATCGATGCGCTCTCGTTCAAGTGCGACGTGCTGTGGAGCCTGATGGACGCGATCGACCGGGCGTGCCCACAGTGAACAGCCTAGAGGTGAGTACCCGCCCGCGGCTGGCCCGCCACGTCCGCCTGACCTACTCGGTGGCCCGCAAACGTCCCGTGTTGTTGCTCCCCGAGACCGTGGTCGTGCTCAACGAGACCGGCGCGGCCATCCTGAAGCTTTGCGACGGGCAGCGCACGGTCCCGGAGATCGTGGCCGAACTGAGGGCTCGCTACCGCGAGGTGCCTACCGACGAGGTGCAGCGATTCCTGGCCGGCCTGGCCGCCCGTCGTTGCGTGGAGCTGCCCGATGGATAGTCCGTTCGGGCTCCTGGCCGAGCTCACCTACCGCTGCCCGCTGTCCTGCGCCTACTGCTCGAACCCGATCAACATGGCCTCGTACACCGACGAACTCAGCACCGACGAGTGGAGGCGAACCCTCGCCGAGGCAGCCGAACTCGGGGTTCTGCAGGCTCACCTGTCGGGAGGCGAGCCCTTGCTGCGCCGCGATCTGGTCGAGATCGTCGATCAGGCAGCTGGTCTGGGGCTGTACACGAACCTGGTCACCAGCGCGATCGGCTTCTCCCGCCGGACCGCTGAGCGTTTGCGGGAAGCCGGGCTGGACCACGTGCAGGTCAGCATCCAGGCTGATGCCCCGGTGCTGTCCGACCGGATCGCCGGCATCCCGTCGTTCCAGCGCAAGATCGACGCGATGCGGCTGGTGAAGGAACTGGGCTGGCCGCTGACGGTGAACGTGGTGCTGCACCGGCGCAACATCGACCGGATCGCAGACGTGCTGCGGCTGGCCGAGGAGGTCGGAGCCGATCGGGTGGAACTGGCCAACACCCAGTACTACGGCTGGGCCTGGAAGAACCGGGACGCCCTGCTGCCCAGCCGGGAACAGCTGGCCCAGGCCGAGGCGGTGGTGCGCGAGGCCCGAGAACGATTGTCCATGGATGTGCTGTACGTGATCCCCGACTACTACAGCAAGTACCCCAAGCCCTGCATGGGTGGCTGGGCGTCCCGGCAACTGACGGTCGCCCCCAACGGCGAGGTGCTGCCGTGCCCGGCCGCTCAGTCGTTACCGCTGCCGAAAGCCAGCATCCGGGAGCAGGAACTCGCCGAGATCTGGACCGATTCCCCGGTGATGAATGCCTTCCGGGGCACGGACTGGATGCCGGACCCGTGCCGCAGTTGCGACCGGCAGGAGCTGGATTTCGGCGGTTGCCGATGCCAGGCCTTCCAGCTCACCGGCGATGCCTCGCGCACCGATCCGGTGTGCCACCTGTCCGGCGACCACGAGGTGGTGGCCGCCGCGGTAGCAGCAGCTCAGCAACCGGTGAGTCTGCAGCTCACCCCCCGACCGCACAGACCGCAACAGGCTTGATCCACGGGCGCAAGGAGGCACCTGCGGCATGATCTCGATTCTCTTCTTCCTAGTGGGCGCGGCCCTACTGGTCTACTGCGCCGAGAAACTCGTGTTCTACCTGGTCGGAGCGGCCGCCGGACTGCACATCTCGGTGTTCCTGCTGGCGATCGTGTTCACCGGGATCGAGTTCGACGACGTCGCCCTCGGGGTAGCGCTGAACCTGGAAGACCTCGACGGGGTGGCTTTGGGCACGGTCTTCGGCACGGCGATCTCGATGACCGGAATCGTGCTCGCCCTGGCCGCGATCATCAAACCCACCCGGGTGAACATCCCGCGCAGCTACGTCACCATCTTCGCCCTGTCACCGCTGGCGATGCTGCCCTTCGTGCTGACCGGCCCGTTGACCACCAGCGACGGCGTGCTGCTGGTGCTGCTGTTCGCCGGGTTCATCACCTACGTGGCCGCGTGCGAGTTGCGCAGCACCACGCCGGTGTTCCGCAACGCCGAGATCCTGGAGCAGATGGAAGTCTCCACTGCCGGTACCGCCGGCTCAGCAACCTCGGCGACCACACCGTCCGTTGGTACTGCAGTTGCCGAACGCCCCACCGACCTGCCCCCGTTCCCGGTGAACCAACCCCGGCTGGCCGGGATCGGCCTCGCCCTGCTGGCCCTGGTCGGGCTGGTGGCCGCAGCAACCCTGACCAGCGAGGGCATCGAAGGCATCCTCGACGACTTCTCCATCGAGGGAACGCTGTTCGGCGCCACCATCGCCACCCTGGTGCTGACCTTGGAGGACATCTTCCTCACGGTGGGGCCCAACCGCCGTGGCGTGTCGGAGATCGGCATCGGCAACGTGATCGGCAGCGTGGTCTTCGGCGTCACCGCCAAGCTGGGCATCATCCTGCTGACCGGCGGCAGCATCGAGATCGGCGACGACGTCCTGGCCTGGCACCTGCCCGTCCTGATCGTGATGACCGGCCTCGCCGCCTACTTCATCTCCACCGGACGCCTTCGCCGCCACCACGGATTCGTGTTGCTGGCGCTCTACCTCGTCTACTGGGTGGTCAGCTACACGGTGCTAGGGGAGGCCCCGCTGGAAATGGACTAGATCAGGCCCTTCTCCTGCAGCCAGGACTCGGCGACCTCCTCCGGATCCTCACCCTCCGCGTCCACCCGCGTGTTCAGCTCGGTCATCGTGGCATCGTCGAGCTGGGCGGTGACCGAGTTGATGTAGTCGGCGATCTTCGGGTGCTGGTCCAGGGTCTCCTGACGCAGGGTGAGGGCCGCGCTGTAGCTGGGGAACAGGTAGCGGTCGTCGGTGAGCACCTTCAGGCCGAGGGCGCTGATCCGGCCGTCGGTGGCGAACACCTCGCCGAACGTGCAGGTCTGGCCCTTGGCCACCTCGCTGGAGATCACCTCGCCCTCGAGTGTCTTCACCTTGTCCTGGTCCACCCGGATGCCGTAGGCCTCGGTCATCCCGGTAAAACCGTCCTTGCGAGCCGAGAACTCGGCGTCGATACAGAAGCTGATCCCGGCGGACTTGGACTTGGACAGCTTGGCCAGGTCGGTCAGCGACTCCAGCCGTAGCTCCTTGGCCTTGTCCCCGGCCACCGCGATGGCGTAGCTGTTGTTCACCGGGGCGCCGTCCAGCCAGGCGATGCCCTCGGCCGCATCGGCCACCTTCATCTCCTGGTACTGCTGCACCGGATCGGCGATGGCCTGGGCGTTGCCGCGGTACGAAACCCAGGCAGCGCCGGTGTATTCCCAGTACATGTCCACTGCACCGCTGGTCAGTGCGGCGCGAGCGTCCTTCGGGTTCTCGGTCTCGTCGACGATCGTGGCGCCGTGCGCGGACAGCACCGCGGCGGTCATCTTGCCCAGCAGAATGTTCTCGGTGGTGCCCTTGCTGGCAACCGTAAAAGTGGCGCCCTCGAAAGGAAGTCGGGGGGACACCGCGTCCGGGTCCTCCTTACCGGCGCAGGCGGTCAGCGCGACAACGGTGGTCAGCACGGCGAAGAAGCTGCACGTTTCCCGTTTCATCTGGCTCCCTCGGTAGACAGGACCAGGTTACTTTCGGGTACCGCAGGTGGCAGCAGGGCAACGATGACTGCCCGTTCGGGCGGACAAAATGCAAAGACCTGCCCGGCGCCGAAAGCGCCGGACAGGTCCTGGATGCAGTTACTGCTTCACGACGTTCTTGCCCGGCCCGCCGCGCAGCATGTCCTTGCCCCCACCGCCCCAGATCCAGTCGTTACCGTCACCGCCCCAGATCCGGTCGGCGCCACCCTGCCCCCACAACTGGTCGTCGCCGCTGTTGCCCCAGATGTCGTCGTCCCCGTCGCCGCCCCAGATCTTGTCGTTGCCGTCACCGCCGAGCAGCAACTGACGGCCGGCGTTGCCCCAGATCTGGTCGTCGTCCTTGCCGCCGTCGGCCCAGGTGTTCTTGCCCCACAACTTGATCTGGTCGTCGCCGTTACCACCCCAGACCTTGGCCCGGGGGCCGGCAGCGATCCAGTCGTCACCGCCCTGTCCGAGAACCTGCGTCCCGTCCAGGCCCTTGCTGGTGCTGTCCAGCCAGTCGGCGCCCGGGCCGAGCGCGATCTTGGCGAAGTACTTGGTCTGCTTCGTGCGGTTGTCGAACCAGACCTTGTCGTCGCCGTCCCCCAGCTTCATCGACAGTGCGGGGTAAGCCTTGGCCTCCGGGGCGGGGGTGACCACGCAGCGCACCTTGGTGCGGTCGTCCTTGTCCGGGTACACGCACCCGTCGCCGAGATCGATCCGGATCACGTCGTTGATCCGGTAGATCAGCTTGGTCTTGTCCTTGCTCCAGCTGGCCGAGGCGACAACCTCGTTCGCCACCCCGGCCGGCGCGATGTAGGCCAGCTGCGAGGAGGCCGCGGCGACGATCGCGCTCGAAGTGATCTGCTGATCGGCGTGCGCCGGGCTGCTCACCGCCAGTGGAGCCAGGCCGCAGGCCAGGATCGCGGCGGCGCCGAGCAGACGTCGCTGGGTGAAGTGCAGTGCCATGGTGAATCCCCCGTGAAAGATGTGACGCTTGGTGTTGCGAACGTCACGCTACGCCATGTTGCTGCAGTGACGTAGTCAGGGCTTGAGCAGGTCCTCGCCGGCGCCGCCGCCGAGCTTGTCCATGCCCTTACCGCCGTTGATGAAGTCGTCGCCGCTATTGCCGTAGATCGAGTCGACGCCCTGCTCGCCATACAGCTTGTCGTCGCCCCGCCCTCCGTAGAGCGTGTCGTTGCCGGCGCCGCCGTGGATCACATCGTCATCCGGCCCGCCGCGTAGGTACTGCGTGCCTACCCCGCCCCAGAGCTTGTCGTCGCCCTTGCCGCCGTCCAGGTCGCTGTAACTGCCGTTGGCGGTCAGAACGTCTGCCCCCTCGCCGCCCTGCACGGTGGCGACCGATCCGGTGGTGATCCGGTCCGGCCCGTTCTGCCCCCAGACGAAGCTGCCGTCCTCCTTGATGGCTTTGCTGCTGTCCAGGGTGTCTTTTCCGTCGCCGAGCCGGAACTCGTTGAAGTAGAAGGCCTGTGACGTGTTGTTGTGGAACTCGACGTTGTCGTTCTTGTCCCGCAGGCTCATCGTCATGGTGGCGTACGGGTCCGGCTTGTCCACGGGTTGCACCACACAGCGCACGCTGGTGCGGTCGTCGTCGACCAGATGCTCGCAGCCGGCGCCCGGATCGATCGGCACCGAATCGTCGATCAGGTACACCAAGGCCCCGGCGTCGTTGCTCTCCACCGAGGCCACGATCTTGTTCACCTGTCCCGGGGCGGCGTTGTACGTCAGCTTCCAGCCTTCCGGGTTGACGCTCGCCGTCGCCTGTCCCGGGGCTGCCTGGGCGGGGTAGGCAAAAACGAGCGGGGTCAGGGCGAAAATCGACGCTGCACTGATCACAAGCGGACGCATGACCGGGCCTCCCGAGAAGAGATCACTCAAAGTGTGCGGCCGTCACGCTACGCCCAAGTCGGTGGTCCGGCAGGTCGTAGCGCCGCGAGTGTGGGCTAGCTCAGGTTGGCTCGGGGCACGAGCCAGGGCACGATGGCAGATGTGGCAGGGCGAGTGCGGACAAAAGGTAAAGAAGAGCCGGTGAAGGTTCGTCGAGCCCGGGTGGTCACCCTGGCTCCCACCGGCCGGGTCGCCATGATCGAACGCTACGTTCGCGGGCACCGTTACCTGAGTGTTCCCGGTGGGCGGATGGAACCGGGCGAGACTCCCGAGCAGACGGCGATCCGGGAGATCGAAGAGGAACTCGGCCTGGAGATCACGCTGGCCGGGCGGTTGCCCGACCACGACGGGCAGGCGTACTTCATCGCGGTGGTGCCCGACGAGGTCGAGCTGCAGATGTCCGGCCCGGAGATGAAGCACTCCAGCCGCAACAACCGTTACACGCCGCGCTGGGTGGACGCTGCCACGCTGGACGGGCTGCCGTTGCGTCAGCCGGTGCGCCCGCTGATCACCACCGCGGCGCTCGCGGTGGCGGCGACGATGTCAGTGGTCGAGCCGGTTGCAGAGCCAATGGGGGACGCGTCTCCTGGGCTGGCCGAGCCCGGGTCGCCTGAGACGGCCAAGGGCGAAGAACTTACGGACGTAGGTGCGCCGGTCGAGCAGGTCGCGGCGCCTGAGTCGGTAGAGGCTGCCGAGCCCGTGGCCGACCTTGTGCTTCCTCCGTTGTCAGGCCCTCGGGCCGATTACGACCCCGCCGCGGCTACTTTCACTTTCGGCCATTCGCTGCGTCGGCGCTTCACCTTCCGCGCGCGGGGACGTTCCCGCGACGAACGTGTCGGAGTCCGCCGTTAGAGCCTGTCCTGCGGGATCTTTGCCTACCGCCGGGCGCCTCCTCGCTACGGCCCTGATCCACAGGGCAGGCCCTACCCCCTTCGGGTCCGCAACGAGCGGTGCAGCAGCTGCGGATTCCCCAGCCGGCGCCGCAGTTCTCGCTCCAGCCCGGCGATCGGGTACAGGTTCTGCGGGGCCCGCGGGTCTTTGATCTCGTCACTGGCGTAGCGCACCAGAACTGATTGGCTCAGATAGGCCAGTTCCACCGCATCCGCAGCGGTCAGGTCGGCGCTGCACTCCACCCGCACGATCCCGGCCCACGGCGCACCCTCTCGGTAGGGCAGCCGCAGGTACCACGAGTACCGCTCCCAGTTCGTGCCCATCCGGAACACCGGTGTGCGGTAGCCCGGCTCGAGCTTGCTGACCAGCTGGTTCAGCTCGCTGGGCAGATAGCGGCTGTGGTGCGTCTTGATGTAGCCGATCGTCCGGGGCAGGTGCTGCCGACCGCGCAGCGGCCCGTCGATCACCAGCAGATCCTCGTCCTGCTGCGACGGTTCGAGCTGGTCCCGGGCCGCCACCGCAACGCTGATCTCCAGCTCGGACAGCCGCTGCTGCAGGAGAGCAGACAGCAGCGCCGGCAACGGGGTGGCCGGATCGGCATCGGTGACGTGAGCCCGGTAGTTCCCGGCCGGAGCTGGGATTTCGCGAGCTTCGAGGGCCGTGGTGAACAACCCCCGCCGGACATCGCTACCTCCGATACCGGCTGAGTTGCCGCGACTGTCATGACGGCAAACCACCACTCCGGAGGCGTAGGACGCGCACAACCCCAGGGCGGCCTCATCGTCCAGCTCGGCCGAGCGGATCCAGATCCGTGCGTCCACCCGGCGTACCCCGTCCACAAAAAGCACTGTGGGCGGATGGTTCTGACCTTTTCGAGGACCAATCGCCCGCCACTCGGCCGCGGGAATCTCGATGTCCGGCTCGAGTTCGGCCTTCGACCCGGAAAGGCCGTCTTCATCCTCGGCGGCGAACGTGCTCCCGTAGCTCGGGTCCCACGCCTCCACCGAGTAGCTCATCGCCGTACTCACAGGTTCTGCCTCTCCACCCTCGAAGTCTGAGCATCGCGCCGCACGTTGAACCGCACCGGCACCCGGTCGGCCAGGGCCGGTACGTGGGTGATCACCCCGACCATCCGCTCGCCCCGGGCCAGGTTCTCCAGCGTTCCCGCCACCGTCTCCAGCGTGTCCGGGTCCAGCGTGCCGAAACCCTCGTCCAGGAAGATCGAGTCGAGCCGCGCCCCACCGGCACTGGACAGCTGTGACATCTGCGACGACAGCGCGAGCGCCATCGCCAGGCTGGCCTGGAAGGTCTCCCCACCGGAGAGGGTCTTCACCGAGCGCCGGGCGTCCGCATCGGTGTGATCGACCACCACCAGGTCGCCCTTGTCGTCGTGGTCCAGGTCGAACTGGTTGTTCGAGAGCTGCCGCAGGGTGTCGGACGCCTCGATCACCAGGCTCTCCAGGGCGGCAGTGGCCAGCCAGCGCGGGAACTGGGTGGAACGCAGCAGTTCCCCGAGCATCTTGGCGACCTGGGCGTCGCGTTCCTCGACGGCTCGCTCGGCGACCGTCTGAGCGGCCCGCTCCCGCCGTTCGCGGATCCGTTCGAGCGCGCCCCGCGCCTCGGTGTGAGCGCCGGTGGCGGCGGCCAGGGCACTGGTGGCCAGATCGTCGCCACTCACCGGGATCTCGTGGTGTTTGAGGACGCCGGTCAGCTCGGCTCGCGCGGTGGCGGACTGTTCTCGCCGCTGCGCGGTGACGTTCTGGGCCGCGACCAGGGCCTGCGAGCGCTGCCCGGCCGCCGAGGAACTCCAGGTGGTGAGCGTGTTCCACCCGGTCAGCAGGCTTTCTCCCTCGAACTCGGGGGCACCCAGCTGAACCACCGAGTCCCGGGCGCGCCGCAGCACAGCCCACCCGCCTGCCAGCTGATCGTCCAACGACGTCAGCTGCCGACGGGCTCGGTCCCGTGCCTGGCGGGCCACCCTGAGCGCCTCGTCGGTCTGTCGCACCGCGGCCTCGAGCTGAGCGATCTGATCGAGCTGGGCACGGGCCTCCTCGAGCGCCGGAGCGGTCTCGAGCTCTGAGCCCAGTTGCGCGATCCGCTGCTCAGCCTGCTCCAGCGTGGTCCGGGCCCGCTCGGCGGCGGCCAGTGCCTGCTGCTGCTCGGTGCGGGCCTGACGCAGCGTGTCCTCGCCGGCCTTGAGCGAGGTGCCGGTGAGTCGTTGCTCCGCCAGCGCTGCCTCGAGTTCCTTACGTTTCTCGGCCAGTTCGGTGCTCAGCCGGCCGGCCTGTTCGGCGGCCCACCCGATCAGCCGCTTCCAGGCATCCGGCAGGGTGAGGTCCTCGACCGTGGGAGCTCCCAACCCGACCAGCGGATCACGGGCCTGCCCCAGCGCACTGCGGATCCGGGCCTCGGCGGCCGCCAGTTGCTCACCCCGCGAGCGCACGGCGTCGATCTCGGCCCGGGCCTTGCGCACTTGGGCAGACGAGCTCTGCGCGGCTTTCTCAAGGGCGTCGATCTCGGCCAGGAGCCGGTCTGCGGTGGTGAGATCCGGGCACTCAGGGGGCAGTTGAGCCTTCAGCTCCGCCAGGCGTCGCCGAGCCGACTCCAGGTTGGCCTCGGCGCCGCTCTCCGCCCGGGAAGCCTGGTCGAGAAGAGCGCGCGACCGGTCTAGTTCGGTCTCGGCCTTGGCGATAGCGGCGTCGACAACGGCCAGGTCCTGGTGCGCAGTGTCCGCGGCCGGATCGATCACCGAGACCGCAGACACCGGCTGCATGCACACCGGGCAGTCTTCCCCGGCCACCAGATGCGCTCGCAGAGACCGGGCGGCGTGCTGACGCTGAACCTCGTCCCGACGCTGCCTCGCCTGCCGGAGGGCAGCATCACCGGCCTGTACCGCTTGGGCGGCGTCCTTGGCCGCCTGGTGTGCGGCCTGCGATCGCGACTCCAACGCGGACAGCTGATCGCTCAGCCCGGCCAGTTCCTCGAGAATGCTGCGGGCACGCTCCAGCTTGCTGCGCTTGGGGGCGGCCTGATGAGCCGCAGCCGCTGCTTCGTCCGCCTTTTCGGCAGCCCCCAAGGCGGTCCGGAGGACCTGGTACTCGGCTCGGGCCGCGGTCAGGTCCCGATCCAGCTCATCCAGCCCGGTCGGCAGCGAAGGGCGAGTGAGCAGAGCATGCTGCCCCTCCAGTTCGGTCACCCGCCGCTGGGCTTCCTCGGCCGCCCGCCCCGATCGCTCGGCGGCGGCCTGGGCCTGGACGTGTTGCAGTTCGGCTGCGGTGACCTGGTGATCGGCCTTTTCATGGCGCCGGCGGGCAGCATCGGCAGACGCCACCGCCGCCGGTCGCTCAGAGGTGAGCTGGGCCAGCTCGGTGTGGTGCTGCACCGCCTGCTCGAGCGGGCCCCGTGCGGGCGCGGCCGAAAGCTTCTCTCGGGCAGCCGAATCCTTCTGCTCAGCAGCAGCTTCCAGCTCGGCGGCAGTCGTCGCCGCGGCCCGGGCCGCCGAGACTTCCTGATCGATCTCGGCCACCCCGGCCGGGACCACGATCGCCGCCAGCCGGTCACGTTCGCCCGCCAGCTGCTCTTCGTCCCGCAGAGCCTCGGCCAGGGCTTCCTGTGCCGAAGCGAGACCCGGCAGGGCCGCCCGCACCTGAGCGACCAGCTCTTCCAGCCGCTGCTCACGTTCCTGTGCGGAGGCCTCTGCCTCCGGCGTGGCATCGCCCAGTTCAGCCAGTGTCCGGTTCAGGCGATCCACCCGGTCCAGCGACTGACTGGCCTTCTCGTTGGCCCGCTTCTGGATCTGCTCGTAGTGCTCGGCCCCGATCAGCCGCAGCAGGATCTCCTGCCGATTGCTCGGCGTGGAGTGCAGGAACTCGGCGAAGGCGTTCTGCGGCAGCACCACACACTGGCGGAACTGCTCGAAACTCAGCCCCAGCAGGGCCTCGACCGCCCCGGTGACCTTGCTGTCGGTCGCGAGCGACTCGGTGACCTCGTCCGGCTCGCCCCGGCTGGTCGCGGACGGAAGCCGTTCCAGCCGCTGGTTCTTGGCCGAGACCGAGGCACCGGTGCGGCGCACCTCCCGCGCCACCACGTAGCGCTCGCCGGCCAGCTCGAACACCAGCCGCACCACCGCCCGGTTGCCGTGCGGTGACAGGGCCATGTTCACGGCGTTGCGGCGCTGCCAGCGCGGCGCCGAGCCGAACAACGCGAACGTCATGGCATCGACCAGGGTGGACTTCCCGGCCCCGGTCGGCCCGACGATGGCGAAGTAGTCGGCCTCCTCGAAGTCGACCACCGCCCGCTCGCGGAACGAGGCGAAGCCCTCCATCTCCAGCAGCACCGGCCTCATGCCGACGCCTCCTGCGCGACGACCTCGTCGCTCAGCCGGGCGAACAGGCGGGCCACGGCGTCGTCCTTCACCCCGGACTGCTCGCAGTAGCGTTCGAACAGCTCCTGAGGGCTGCCCGTGGTGCGGTCCTTGTGCTGGGCCGAGCGCTCGGCCGAACCACTGAACTCCGGATCGATCCGGACCTCCAGGGCGTTCGGCAGGACATCGCTGATCGCCTCCCGTAGGCCGGAGCGGGCCGGTTCGCGCACCATCACCCGGAGGTAGTCGTCGCCGAAACCTTCGGCCGCGGCCTCCAGCTCGGCCACCGTGCCGTGCACTGTACGAAGCTTGCGGGCCGAGCTGATCGGCACGTCCGTGATCCGGGCCGGGGTGCTCGCGGTGGCCTCGACCACGCACACCACCGAGGGGTTGTCCTGCTCACCGAAGTCGACCGCGATCGGGGCGCCGCTGTAGATCACCGGGCAGGCCGCCGGAAGGGCCTGCCGCCGGTGCAGGTGCCCGAGCGCGGCATAACTGCACTCGGCCGGGAAGATGCTGGCCGGTACCGAGTACTCGAAGATGGACTGGGCCTGCCGTTCACCCCCGCCCCAGATCCCGTTGGTGACGGTCAGATGGGCCATGGCCAGGTTGACGGTGTCGTCGTGGAACTCGGCGCACAGCGCGGCCAGCACGTCACGCACCATCTGGTCGTAGGCGCCGACGTTCTCGGAAGCGGTGTTGGTGATCAGGTTCGCCGCCCGTACCGCGTACCGCTGGGAGAGGAACGGCAGCAGGGCCACCGACGTGTCCTGCCCGTCGGAGCGGGCCTTGAACCGGACCACGCCGCCCTTGTCGGCAGGCCGCGCGTTGCCCAGCAGGGTGATGCCCGAGCGGCCCATCAGCGGCCGGAACGCGTCGAACGTGCCCGGGTGGTCGTGGTTCCCGGCCAGCGCGATCACCTCGCACCCCAGATCACGCAGTTGCAGCAGGGTGCGCACCACCAGCTGCTGGGCGGCGGCGCTGGGGACGGCGTTCTCGTACAGGTCGCCGGAGATCAGCACCGCGTCGACCTCGTGAGCGGCGGCCACGCCGACGATCTCGCGCAGGACCGCCCGCTGCTCATCGATCCGGTCACGGCCCTTGAGCTGTTTACCGACGTGCCAGTCGGAGGTGTGCAGGAACTTCATGGAGCGGGCCTCCTCAGGTGAGGGACGGACGATGGTGAGGTGCGGGAGCGGCCGGGCCGACCGAGCCCCGACCGGGCTGACCGAACCCGACCGGGCTGACTGGGCCGACTGGCCACGGGCGGGCCCGGCTGTGAACGGCCCGGCTCGCCACCACGGATCAGAACGGCGGTTCGTCGTCATCGAAGGTCGGGGGAAGCCGGGTGAAGACGTTCGCCGCCGGTTTCTTCTCCGCACCGGGGCTTTTCGCCGGACTCTCGCCGAGTTCGTGCGGGAGGCATTCGGACAACCGGGTGGCCCAGGCCGGGAACGGGAACTCCACGGCCAGCGGCACCGGGATCTCGGGCTGGGTGATGAACATGGTGCCCGGCTTGATCAGCGTGGCCCGCTGCCGCTGCGAGGGCGGCAGGAACCCGTACTCCGGCCGCCCGGCCTCGGCCGGGTCCAGCCGCCCGACCACTTTGATGCTGCTGTTGCTGATGATTCGCCGCTCGACCTCGCTGGCGGTCTGCTGGGCGCCGATCAGGATGATCCCCAGCGAGCGCCCGCGCTCGGCGATGTCGAGCAACGTGTCCTTGATCGGGCTGTTGCCCTCGCGCGGCGCGTACTTGTTCAGCTCGTCGATCATCGTGAACAGCAGGCTGCCGGTGCCGGCTGCTTCTTTCCGCCGGGTCTCGGAGGCCAGCACCACACCGACCACGAAACGCTGCGCCCGCTCCTGCAACTGGTGCAGGTCGACCACGGTGATCTGCTGCCCCTCGGTGGAGACCACCCGCTCGTCGGACTTCTGCAGGTCACCCCGCAGGATCTCGCGCAGCGGGCGGACCGACGAGATCAGCCGCCGGATGAAGGCGTTCGCGGTGCCCGGGCCGATCGCCGGGCCGGCCCAGGAACCCCGGGTGGAGTCGTCCCCGAGTTGCTCGACCACGAAATCAACCAGCTGCTCGTACGTCCGCAGGGTCTTGCCCTCGATGGTCACCGCGCCGTCCAGCCCGGCCGGCACCGCCTCGTACTTCAGCTTCGTGGCCACGTTGTGCACGACCATCGTGTACTGGTTGCGCTCGTCCTCCACGTCGGCGAACACGTACGGCAGCAGGCCCTCGGCGCAGAACTCGGCCAGGGTCCACCAGAAGGCGTGCACCCCGCTGGTGCGCCCGGACACGTGCGGCCGGCCGGTCGGGTCCTGCGGGGTCGGCGGAGCGAAGAAGCCCACCGACTCGAACGGCGCGGCCGGCAGGCCGAGCACGCCGTAGTCGGCCCGCAGTTCCTCGTCCAGACGGACGTTGGTCTTGTCGAGGAAGAGCAGATCCTCACCCTTGACGCTGAAGACCAGGGCCTTGGAGTTGCGGCCCCCGCCGCCCAGCACTCCGGAGCGGAAGATCGAGTGCATGAGCCAGAGCGCGAAACTGGTCTTGGTGGCCACCCCGGAGATGCCGCTGATCGAGACGTGGGCGCCCCGCACCCCGTTGAGGAACTCCAGGTTGAGGTACACGGGCTCGCCGTCGCGGCCGGTCCCGACCGGAACCTTCTTCTCCATCTTGTCGAAGTACAGCGCCCGGGCCCGTTCTTCACCGGCCGCCCGGCGCGCCGCCTCACCCGGACGGGGCGGCACGTACACCTCCGGATCGACCCGGGTGGTGGTGACCTCGGCGATCTCCTGCACCTGGGCGGGCAGCACCCCGTCGGCGATCAGGAAGACGTCGGAACCGAAGCTCGCGCCCTCGTGCCGGGAACGCACCTCGGTGACGATGCCCGAGGTCATCACCGGCCCGACCCCGGGAATCACGCGCTGGGTGACCACCACGTCGTCCAGCTGCAGATAGGCGTCCGGAGCGACCGCCACGGCAAATTTCAGCGGCGTGGAGTCCTCCGTGCCGACCACCAGCCCGACCGTGTCGCTCACGTGCCCAACTCCTTGCTCGAAGTGCCGAGTCCAACCGATGCGAGGCAGCCTAGGGAAGACCACCGACAAGATGGCTCCGACCCACCGGCGACACTCCCGGTGAAAGGTGCATTTCGGAAAGTAGTGTGACGGGATGTCGCTCTCACCGGCCGAACTGCTGCTCTCGTACCTCGACGGCCAGCGCGCTCACGTACTGGGGGCGATCGAGGGCCTCGACGAGCAGGACCTGCGCCGGCCCGTGCTGCCCTCGGGCTGGTCGTGCCTGAGCCTGGTGAACCATCTCGCGAAGGACGTAGAGGTCTTCTGGTTCCAGGGCGTGGTGGCCGGACGGCCGGCAGCCCAGGGCGGGAACGACGAACCAGACGGCTGGCAGTTGCCGGAGGACGTCGAGGCAGCAGCCGTGGTGGCCGGCTACCGCGAGGCGGTCCGTGAGGCCAACCGCATCATCCGGGCGACCCCGCTCGACAGCGCGGCGGCCTGGTGGCCGGACTACTTCCCCGACCGCCACCGTGACCTGCAGCAGACGGTGCTGCACGTACTCACCGAGACGGCCACTCACGCCGGGCACCTCGATGCGGCCCGGGAACTGATCGACGGCCGCACCTGGCTGGTCCTCTAGGCCGGCAACCGGCCTGTGGACGACTTGTACATCCACAGGTTTACGCAGAGACCGATCTGCAGGATGACGACCACAGCGGTTCGGATTTCTAGTGTTGGGCCCATGATTTCGTGCAGGCACCTGACCAAACGCTACGGCGCGGCCACCGCCGTGGAGGATCTCAGCTTCGATGTCCGCTCCGGCGTGGTCACGGCCTTCCTCGGCCCGAACGGGGCCGGTAAGTCCACCACGCTGCGGCTCATGCTCGAACTCGACCACGGCGAGGGTGTCACCACGTTCGACGGAACCCGGTTCCGCGATCTGCCCGATCCGATCCGCACGGTCGGCGCGGTGCTGGAGACCAGGGCCTGGCATCCGGGTCGCAGCGCCCACGACCACCTGCGCATGCTGGCCGTCGGAGGAGGGGTACCGCAGCCACGAGTGGACGAAGTGCTCGCCCTGGTCGGTCTGGCGGACGTTGCGCACCGGCGGCCCAAGGGTTTCTCCCTGGGTATGGCGCAGCGCCTCAGTCTGGCGGTGGCGCTGCTCGGCGACCCGAAGGTGATCGTCCTGGACGAGCCGGAGAACGGGCTCGACCCGCAGGGCATCCACTGGCTGCGCACCTTCCTGCGCGATCTGGCCGCCCAGGGGCGCACGGTGCTGGTCTCCAGTCACCAGCTCGCCGGTATCGAAACCCTTGCTGACGACGTGGTGGTGCTCGGCCGCGGGCGTGTCCTGGCCCAGGGGCCGCTCACCGCGTTCGTCGCGGGTGTCGGGGCGGATCGGCTCGAGGATGCGTATCTGCAGGTCACCGCCGAATCCATGGAGTACGCCGGGGGAGCCGACCATGCCTGAGCAGGTTCAGGTCCAGACACAGGTACGGCGCGCGATGGCGATGGAATGGTTCAGGTTGCGCACCCTCCGCAGCACCTGGCTGATCACCGGGCTGTGCCTGCTCGCCTCGGCCGGGCTCGCGCTGGCCATCGTGCTGGTGGAAGGCGACGTGGTCGACGCCGATCTGGCGCGATCGGTGCTCAACCCTGGTCAGCCGTCACCGCTGGCTCTGCTGCTGGGCCTGCTCGGGGTGCTGGCCTGGGGGCACGACTCCCGCTACGGCACGATCCGGCCGCTCCTGACAGTCCTGCCCGACCGCCGCGTACTGGCCGTCGCACGTACCCTCGTGATGACGGCCTACCTGCTGTCGGTGGTCCTGCTGTGCCAGGCGGCCGCCTGGGTCACGGGTCTGCTGGCCACCGGCGGGGATCTGGCGGAGTTCGCCACTGCAGAAGTCGTCCTGCGCAACGGGCTGGGCATGGTTGTCCTAGGACTGGGCGTGGGCTGGTTCGGGCTGGCTCTGGGAGTGCTCCTACCCTCCTTACCGGCCGCGGTGGCCACGTTCTTCATCTATCCGGCGGCGGTCGAGCCGATGATCTCGATGCTGCTGGAGAAGACCGCCGGCAACGCTCACCTGTGGTTGCCCTTCGGCAGTTTCGGCTCGCTGATCGGCGTGGACCAGGGCGGGCCGTCGCCGTTGGGGGCCGCCGCGCTGTTCCTCGGTGCGATGGCCCTGCTCAATCTGGCCGGGCTGGCCCGCCTGCACACCCGAGACGTTTAGGGCCTGTCCCGTGGATCTTTGCCTACTGCGGGGGAACCGGGACGCCTTCTGGACGCGTCCAGCGCTGCCCCACGCAAAACCACTGCGAGCGGCCACACCCAGCCGACACCCTGGGCGCATCCTCGCAACGGCCCTGATCCACAGGACAGGCCCTAGGCTCGGATGATGTACGGCTGGCTGCGCCGCTTCGCCCACGATCACCCGATCCGCCATCGCCTGGCCGCAGACCTGCTGGTCGTGGCCGCCGCCCTGATAGCCGCCGGGGCCTCGGTGATCTATGTGGCAGGCCTGGTCGGCTGGCCCGCGGCGCTCTTGTGCAGCCTGCCGCCCGCCCTGGCCCTGTTCTGGCGCCGGCGGGCGCCCTTCACCGTCCTCGGCATCAGCGTGCTGGCCATGCTGGTCGAGTGGGGACTGGCCGTACCGGTGAACGGAGCCCAGACCGCCCTTCTGATCAGCCTGTACACCATCGCCCGCCACGAACCGGTCCGCTCCGGCCGGATCGCCCTGGGCGTCTGCCTGGCCCTGGTCGCGCTCGCCTCCACCCGCATGCCCTACCAGAGCCTCGGAAACGCCTTTCTGCAGGCTCTGTTCGTGATCGTGGTCTGGGTGCTGGCCACCAACATCGCACTCCGGCACAGCTACCTACAGGCGTTGGAGGAGCGGGCGGCCAGGCTGGAACGCGAGCGCGACGCCGCCGTGCACGCCGCAACCCTGACCGAGCGCACCCGCATTGCACGCGAGATGCACGACGTGGTGGCCCATCACGTCAGCGTCATGGTGGTCCAGGCCGAGGGCGCGACCTGGGCGATCGACACCGCGCCGGGCCAGGCCCGGGCGGCGGTGACCACGATCGCCGAGACCGGGCGCTCCACCCTCACCGAACTCCGGCGTCTGCTGGGTGTGCTACGGGACGGAGGTAGCGAATCCGTGTCTCCGCAGCCGGAATTCGCTGATATCGTTGCCCTGGTCGATCAGTTCCGGTTGAGTGGGCTGGACGTGCAGGGCGGTGCGGTACCGGATGCAGGGGGCATTCCGGAGAGCGTGCAACTGGCCGTCTATCGCGTGATCGAGGAAGGCCTCACGAACGCGTTGAAGCACGGTGGGGCGGGGGTGCGAGTGAACGTCGGGGTGGACATGCTGTTCAGCACGGGGGAGATCCAGGTCGAGGTAGCTACCGCTGGGGCGGCGGAGGGAGCTGAACCAGCCTCTGGAAAGAAGATCGGCGCCGAAGCCACCCCCACGGCGGTCCCCGGAACAGGCCACAGCCCGGTCCCTGGCACGGGCCACGGCCCGATCCCCGGAACGGGCCACGGCCTCATCGGAATCCGCGAACGAGCAGCCCTTTTCGACGGCCGAACCGAGATCGGCCCCACCCCCGACGGCGGATTCCTCGTGCGTGCCTGGTTCCCGGTAGGGGCGTCATGATCCGCGTGGCCCTGGTGGACGATCAGGAGCTCGTCCGTACCGGCTTCCGCATGGTGCTGCAGGCCCAGCCCGACATGGAGGTGGTCGGCGAAGCGGCGGACGGTCTGCAGGCGCTGCAGCTGCTCGGCGAGGTGACCGCCGACATCGTGCTCATGGACGTCCGCATGCCGCACCTCGACGGCGTTCAGGCCACGCGGCGGCTCACCGGCACCGAGAACCCGCCCCACGTCATCATCCTCACCACCTTCGACCTGGACGAGTACGCCTATGCCGGTCTCCAGGCGGGAGCCAGTGGCTTCCTGCTGAAAGACGTCCCCAGTGCCGAACTGCTCTACGGCATCCGGTCCGTGGCCAACGGCGACGCGATCGTGGCCCCCAGCACCACCAAGCGCCTGCTCGAGCACTTCGTGCCCAAGTTCGACGCCGCCGCAGACGCCCACCGGCACCGCCACGCCCGGCTCGACCTGCTCACCGAGCGCGAGCGTGACGTCCTCGTCATGATCGCCCGCGGCCTGCCCAACAGCGCTATCGCCGAACACCTGGTCATCGCCGAGGCCACGGTCAAGACCCACGTCCACCGCATCCTGAGCAAACTCGGCCTGCGCGACCGGGTCCAGGCCGTCGTCCTCGCCTACGAAACCGGCCTGGTCCACCCCGGCCGCTGAAGACCAGCCGTGCGTTTTCACCCGTCCGGCCGTAGGCAACCCGGCAAGCAGCCCATACCTTTACGCGGCGGCTGCACCGGGGCAGCCGAACCGCCGGAAGGACGACAGATGATTCCCGTGGGCCTCGTGGCTCTTGCCCTCGTGCTGGGCGCGACGGCAGCGGCCGGCCTCTCGATCCGCCGATCCGGGAACTACCGCGCAGCAGCCCTCTTCGCGGCCGGTCTGGCCTTCGCCGCCGCCTTCGTGGTGGCCGCCGTCGCCGACGGCATCAAGGCCGACGAGACCGGCACCACGGGTGGCTTCGGCCTCGGCGAACTCATCCTCTTCCTGTCCGCCGCAGGCCTTATGACCGGTGCTCTGGCAGCTCACCGGCGGCGCTAGCCACCATGTGATGCCGCCCGATCGGCAGCATCAGCGGCCCACCCGACGTCGGATCGGTGATCACCTTGCTGTCCAGGCCGAACACCGCCCGCACCATGTCCTCGGTCAGCACATCCGCCGGATCCCCGGCCGCGTGGACCTTGCCGTCCGCGATGGCGATCAGCTGATCGCAGTACCGCGCAGCCAGGTTCAGGTCGTGCAGCACCATCACCACGGTCGTGCCCCGCGAGCGGTTCAGGTCGGTGAGCAGGTCCAGCACCTCCACCTGATGCTGCACGTCCAGGAAGGTGGTGGGCTCGTCGAGCAGCAGCAGATCGGTCTCCTGGGCCAGCGCCATCGCGATCCAGACCCGCTGACGCTGACCGCCGGACAACTCGTCCACCGCTCGATCGGCCAGTTCCACCGTATGAGTGGCTTCCAACGCGGAAGCCACTGCGGCGTCGTCCTGGGCGGACCAGCGCGAGAACACGCCCTGGTGCGGATGCCGGCCACGCCCGACCAGGTCGGTCACCGTGATGCCCTCGGGCGCGATCGGCGACTGCGGCAGCAGGCCCAGGGTGCGCGCGAGCTCCTTGGCTGCCGTCTTGTGCACCTCCTTGCCGTCCAGCAGCACCTGGCCCTTACGCGGGCTGAGCAGGCGCGACATGGAGCGCAGCAGGGTGGACTTACCGCAGGCGTTGGCCCCGACGATCGCCGTGACCTTGCCGGGGGTGACGGTCAGCTCCAGGCCTTCGATGACCGTGCGTTCCTTGTAGCCGAGACTGAGATTCTCGGCCTTGAGCAGGTGTTCGGTGGTCACAACGCTCCTCCGGCCCGGTCGGGGGACCCGGGCATCACAGGGCCCCTCCGGTCCGGTTCGTACGAATGATCAGGTAGATGAGATAGGGCGCACCCAGCACGCCGGTGACAACCCCGACCGGGAACCGCGTGCCCAGCGCGTACTGTCCGCAGAAGTCGGCGATCAGCACCAGCAGGGCGCCGACCAGCGCCGCGGGCAACAGCATGGACGAGCCCGGCCCGACCAGTCGCACCGCGATCGGCCCGGCCAGGAAGGCGAGGAAGGCGATCGGCCCGGTGGCCGAGGTGGCGAACGCGATCAGGCCCACGGCGGCGATCACCACGAGCAGCCGGGTGCGGTCCACCCGCACGCCCAGCGCCGAGGCGGTGTCGTCGCCCAGCTGCAGCATGTTCAGGTCCTTCGCTACCACAGACAGCAGCGGCACGAACAAAATCATGATCACCGCCACCAGCACCACCGAGGGCCAGCGCATCCCGTTCAGGCTGCCGGTGAGCCAGCGCAGCGCCTCCTGCAGGTCCCACTGCCCGGCCGTGGACAGCACGTACGAGGTGGCCGACTGCATCATCGCCGCGATGCCGATCCCGATCAGGATCAGCCGGATGCCCGAGACCCCGTCCTTGTAGGCCAGCAGGTAGACCAGCATCGCCACGCCCAGCCCGGCGCCGATCGCGAAGGCCGAGACCCCGGTGCCGGACAGGCCCAGCGTGATGATCGCGAAGGCCGCCGCGGTGCTCGCGCCGGTGCTGATCCCGATGATGTCCGGGCTGGCCAGCGGGTTACGCAGCATGGTCTGGAAGGTCACGCCGCCCAGGCCGAAGCAGGCCCCGGCCAGGACCGCCATCACCGTGCGGGGCAGTCGCAGCCGGCCGACGGTGAACGAGGCGCCCTGGACCTCCTGGCCCATGATCACCCGCAGCACGTCCATCGGCGGGTAGAACGTGCGCCCGACCATCAGGGAGACCGCAACCATCACGACGATCAGCACCGACAGCACCGAGAGCACGACCAGGCGCCGCCGGTTGCGCCGCCTGCGACCCAAAGTGACTGTGGCCAGCGTCGTCGCGTCGGGCGTCCTCAATGCAGTTGTACTCACAGCGCACGGACCTTCTGGCGACGGACGATGTAGATGAAGAACGGCGCACCGATGAAGGCGGTCACGATGCCCACCTCGATCTCGGCCGGACGGGCGATGATCCGGCCGACCACGTCGGCCGCGAGCAGCAGCGAAGCCCCGGTCAGCGCCGTGAACGGCAGCAGCCAGCGGTGATCCGGGCCGACCAGCAGACGGCACAGGTGCGGCACGACCAGACCGACGAAACCGATCGGCCCACAGATCGCGGTGGCCGCACCGGCCAGCATCACCGCACCCAGAGAAGCCATCCCCCGCGCCACCGCAACCTTTTCGCCCAACCCGGCCGCCACGTCGTCCCCCAAGGCAAGGGAGTTCAGGCTCTTGGCGGAGAGGAAGCAGATCGCCAGGCCGACCCCGATGAACGGCAGCATCTGCCAGATCCGCTCGAAGGTGGCACCGCCGACCCCGCCGATCTGCCAGGACTGCACGTTCTCGGCGATGTCGCCGCGGGGCAGGATCACCGCGGTCACGAACGAGATCAGCGCCGCGGACGTCGCGGCACCGGCCAGCGCAAGCTTCAGGGGAGTGGGGCCACCGCGCCCGAGCGAACCCACGGCGTACACGAAGATCGCCGAGAGTGCGGCGCCGGAAATGGCCACCCAGATCTGGCTGTTGGGGTTGCTCATCCCGAAATAGGCCAAGCCGATCACCACGGCCAGCGAGGCGCCCATGTTGATCCCGAGAATGCCCGGATCGGCCAGCGGGTTACGGGTCACGCCCTGGAACACCGCCCCGGAAACAGCCAGTGCGGCACCAGCGATGATCGCCAGCACGGTCCGCGGGATCCGGACCTGGATCACGGCCTCGTCGAGGGTCTCGTCCGAGCCACCCAGCGCACTGAGGATCGAGGAGACCGGCACCGTTCGGGTACCGATCGCGATCGACGCCACCACCAGCAACGCCAGAATGCCCAGACAGACCAGGAACCAGGCCATCCGCACGCGCCTCGGGCGCCGCACAACGGCGGCGCCCGAGGACATTACTGCTTCGGTCGTGCTCACTGAGCGGCGTCGACCTTGTCGGCCGCGTCCGCCAGCATCTTGACGTACTCGGGGAGCATCGTCTCGATCGACAGCGGAGTCGGGTTGGCCGCGGTGCCGATCTCGCTGGTGCCGTCGAGCAGGACGATCGCGCCGCTCTGGACCGCCGGCATCTTCGACAGGATCGGGTCCTTCTTCAGGGTCTCGAGCAGGTTGCCGTCGCCGTAGGTGACGATGATCTCGACGTCGTTGAACGTGTCGACCGTCTCGGCGCTGACTTCCTGCGAGAACTCCTCGGTCGCGGCCGAGGCCTCGGCGATGCTGGCGGGCGTGCCCAGGCCCAGGTCGCTGAAGAACTGCGCGCGGGTGTCCTTGTCGGTGTAGAAGCTGACCTTGCTCAGGTCGCTGCTGTCCACGTGGGTCAGGAACATCGTCTTCTTGTCGGCCAGCTGCGGGTACTTCGCGGCCTCGTCGGTCATCGCCTTCTCGATCGAGGCGATCAGCTCGGTGCCCTGGGTCTCCTGGCCCATCGCCTGGCTGCTCAGCTTGATCATGTCGCGCCAGCTGGTCTCCCACGGCCCGTTCGGGTACGGGATGGTCGGCGCGATCTCGCTCAGCGTGTCGTAGTCCTCCTGGGTCAGACCGGAGTAGGTCGCCAGGATCAGGCTCGGCTGGGTGTCGGCCACGGCCTCGAAGTCGATGCCGTCGGTCTCGTCGAACTGCACCGGGGTCTCGCCGCCGAGCTCGTCCAGCTTGGCCTTCTGCCAGGAGAGCAGGCCGTCGCCGTCCGCGTCACCGAAGTTGGCCTTCGCGTAGCCGACCGGAACCACGCCGAGCGCCAGCGGAACCTCGTGGTTCGCCCACTGAACCGTGGCGATCCGCTCGGGCTTCTCCGGGACGACCGTCTCGCCCAGAGCGTGCTTGACGGTGATCGGGAAGGACGCTTCGGAGGCGGCGGCCGGCGACTCGGAGCCCTCGGCTTCGGAGTCGGAACCGCCACCACAAGCGGCCAGCACCAGCGCGGCGGCGGTGGCAACCGCACCGGCCATCAGGCGACGACGAGCAAACACGAGGACTTCCTGTCTCTGGAGGGTGCACATGAACGTGCGGCGCAGCAGTGACTCTGCGCCGCACGTGATGAGCTGAGGCTAACCTAATGTTAGGTACGCCTTGGTGGCGGTGCGTACGTAACGTGATGGATCCGTCGTCGGTTCGTTATGTTTCAACTACCGGAAGTTGATCGGGCAAAGTTCGTATAACGGGCGTTCAATGGATGGATGGATCAGGCCGAGCTGAGCATCTGGGACGGGCCGGCGACGATGGAGCACTTCGCCGACATCCGCAGCGTCTTCCACGCCGCGTACCCCAGACGTTCGGTGGCCGACCACCGCGATCTGCTCACCCGCCAGGCGGCCAGCTACGGCTTCATGGCCTGCGTGGCTTCGGTGGGTGGCCGGCTGGTCGGGTGCGCCTACGGTTTGCCGCTCCAATTAGGGACGCTGTGGTGGCGCGATCTGTCAGCTCACCTGGGCGACGATTTCGTTTGGGAGGACGGCTTACGGACGTTTGCCCTCCTCGAACTTTGCGTCTCACCGCTTGCGCCGGTGGCTTTGAGAGCGGAACTACTACGGGTGCTGCTGGCCCGACGGCGTGAAAGCCGAGTGACCACACACTCTTCGACCGCCGCGGCGGTATTGCCCTGGCGCTCCTGCGGCGACGATGTCTGGGTGCTCGCGCTGCCCGTCTGATCTGTTCGTGGGCCTGAACCGGAAAGCTTCTCGGCGATCAAGTTTCCGGGAAGCTGGGGATCTCGCCCCGGGCCAGGGCGTCCAGGTTCTGCCCGGGAAACAGGCGATCCATGACGGCCTGTGCCCGCTGGGCCGCATCTTCCGCGGCTTTCTGGACAGTGTTTTTCACCAGGGCTGCAAGCGCTTCGCTGTCTGTCTGGCGGTAGATGCGCGGGTCCAGGTCCAGTTCCTGCAGCAGTCCCTGCAGATTGACCACGGCGCTCACGTAACCGTCAGGGGAGGTGGCGGTACCGCGCATCGCAGCGAGTTCTTGTTGCAGCGCATCGGTGTTCGACCGTAGGGCGTGCCACTGCTCGGTCGCTGCGGCGGCGCGCTCGCGGTAGACGCTCAGGTGATCGGGGTTCAGGTCCTCGATGTCCGGCAGTTTCACGCCCGTTCCCTTCACGCCTGTTGCTCAGCCTGTACGTCGTGATCGTCACGACGATCATGCCTTATCGCTCCGGGACGACCTTGGTAGCGTCCAATCCGATCGAAATCTGACGGTTTCGTTCGGTGACGATAATGGCGGACTGTGAGGGGCGTCTGGTGTCGATCGATCTGCCGGAACCGGTGACCTGGCTGCTGGGGCTGGCCGGGGTGTACTGGCCTGACATCGACGAGGACGCCGTGCGTGAACTCGCCGGGCACGTGCGCCAGTTCGGCGACGATCTGCTGGCCGGGCAGGACACCGCGACCGGCACGATCTCCAGCGTGGGCTCCGCCTATACCGGTGGCAGCTACGACACTCTCGCCGCGTCCTGGTCGAACGCCTCCTCGGGGCACATGAGCGCCATGCTGACCGCCTGCGAGGGCTGCGCGCTCGGCCTCGAGAGCACCGCGATGATGATCGAACTGACCAAGGCCGCCGCGGTCGCCCACCTGACCATGCTGGCCACCACCGTCGCGGCCGCCCAGGCCGCCACCGTGGCCACGTTCGGCCTCTCCCAGGCGGCCTCCGCCGCAGCCATTGCCGCCGCGCGGATGACCACCAACTGGCTCACCACCCAGCTCGTCGGCTACATCACCGGCCAGCTCATCCTCACTGCGGTCGGGCCTTTGGAGGAGAAGGTCGAGGCGGCCGTGTCCGGACTGGTCTACGAGCAACTCGCCAAGGCCGCGGTCGCCACCTCCAGCGGAACCATGACCATGGACCCCGACCAGGTCACCACCCACGCCCAGACCATCGACGCCTACGCCAGCGAAGTGGTCGAC
>NZ_JAJOMB010000020.1 GCF_021129305.1 Kineosporia babensis
GCGTACCCAGTGATCGAGGAACGCGGCATCGACGGCCCCCACGGCACGATCCCGCTGCGCATCTACCTGCCCGACGGGGAATCGAGCGATCTGGGCCTGGTCTGGTGCCATGGCGGCGCCTTCTTCGCGGGCGACCTGGACATGCCCGAGAACGACTGGGTGGCCCGCCGGCTCGCACAGCGAGGCATTCGCGTGGTCACCGTCGACTACCGGCGCGTGCCCAAGCCCGAGGGACCGCGCTGGAAGGACCTGGCCGCCGACAACGACCTCGAGCGGCCGAACCATTTCCCGGTCGCGTCCGAAGAAGTCACCGCAGCCTGGGTCTGGGCCAGCAACCACGACACCGCCCGATCCTGGGCACTCGGTGGGGCCAGTGCCGGAGCCAACCTGGCCGCCGGCGCCACCCTCCGCCTACGCGACCGGGGCGGGCCCGTCCCCCGTGCCCTGCTCCTGGCCTACCCCGTGGTCCACGCCGAGCTACCGCCGCTGTCGGCCGAGCTCCGGGCCAAGGCCGAGGCCCTGCCGGACGAGGCCGCGTTCTGGCCGGACTCGGTGCGCTCGATGAACCTGAACTACGTCGAAGACCCGGCCCTGCTCAAACAGCCCTACGCCTTCCCCGGTGGCCACGACCTCAGCGGCCTACCACCCACGTTCATCATCAACTGCGACCACGACACCCTGCGCGCCTCCGGCGAGCAGTTCGGCGCCGAACTGCTCGCCGGAGGCGTGGACGTCACCGTGATCCGCGAACCCGACACCGTCCACGGCCATCTCAACACCCCTGACGTCCCTCAGGCCCAGGCCAGCATCACGCGCATGGCCGACTGGCTGACCTCCACCACCCTGCTCGGCAGCGCCCACGAGCGAAACTGAACTCGACTACGTCCCCCATTTGGTTGTTGGCTCTGGGGGTGACGGTCAATCTGATCCTGGTCGGCGTCGGCGTGCTGCTCGGCGTGAGCACGGTGTGGTTCGGCTTCGGCGGTGGTTTCGTCGCGGTGCCGGTGATCGCCTGGGCGCACGGCGGCGACGGGGCCCAGGTGCTCGGCATCGCCACCGCCACCTCGCTGCTGATCATGCTGGTGAACGCCCTGGTCGCCACGCTGGCCTCGCGCCGCGAACTGCTGGCCCGGATCAAACCCGCCCTGATCATCTACCTGGCCATCGGCGGCGCTCTGGGCGCCGCCGCCAACCCACTGGTCGACGGCCGGGTGCTGAAGTGGGCGTTCGTGACCTACATCGGGCTGACGGTGCTGGATCTGCTCTTTCGCCCAGGCTTCGTCCACCCCGACTCCCCCAACCCCCGCCAAGCACCGCCCTCCCTAGGCATCCCCATCGGCGCCGTCGCCTCTTTCCTCGGTGTAGGGGGCAGCGTGCTCACTGTGCCGGCCATGCGCCGCTCTGGCGTCTCCATGGCCGACGCGACAGCCTTGGCCAACCCCCTCACCTTCGCCATCGCGCTCCCCGCAACCCTCGTAGCGCTCCTGACCACCCCCGACGCCGACGACTCCGGACGTCTACTGGTGGGCTCGGCCGACATCGGGGCCGCCGCATGTCTATTGGTCTCCGCGATTCCCGTCGTCATCCTGCTCCGACGCCGCCGCGTTCCCGTCCCCGACACCGTTCATGCCTGGGCCTACCTCGTGCTGCTGGTCATTTCAGGCGCGGCCGTGGCTCTGCGCTGAGGTCACCGTGACCGGCTCGATCAACGGCCGATTGTGCCTCACCCCCTACGATCGGTGGCCATGAGCGAGCAGCCGGGCCTGAGGGAGCGCAAGAAGCAGCGCACGTATCGCGAGATCTCGGATGCGGCGATCGCCCTCTTTCTGGCCGACGGGTTCGACAAGGTGTCAGTGGAACAGGTGGCGAGCGCGGCCGGGGTCTCCAAACCCACGTTGTTCCGGTACTTCCCTGCCAAGGAAGATCTCGCGTTGCACCGTCTGGCCGATCATGAGGACGAGGCCGCCCGGGTGGTGCGCGAACGGTTGACGGACCAGTCACCACTGGATGCGTTGCATCACCATTTCCTCGACCGGCTGCACGCCCGGGATCCGGTAACCGGGCTGAACGACGATCCGCAGGTGCTGGCCTTTCATTCACTGCTGTACGGAACGCCCCGGCTGGTCGCCCGCCTGTACGAGTACACGATGCGTGCGGAATCGGCGCTGACCCAGGCACTGGATGAGAACGGTGCGATCGCGTCCCGGTTGGCCGCCGGCCAGATCGTCGCGGTGCAAAGGGTCCTCGCGCTGGAGAATTGGAGACGTGTGTCCGCTGGGGAGGCGGCGGACGCGATGGTTTCTGACGCGGTCGCCTCAGCAGATCTTGCCTTCGGTCAGCTTCGGCAGGGACTGACCGCACTCTCCTGAAAACACAACTCAGTAACATTTGATACTCGGTTGCGCTATCCTTGTGGTGTGAAGTCGTTGGATCACGCTCTGGACCAGGAACGGCGATACCACGATCGATGCCGCACAGCACTGGCGGCGACGATCACCGACAGCACCGAGCAGGTGGTCGCCGGTGAAGGGGTGGCGGCCTCCGGCGCAGACGCCGAAGCGCTGGGGTACGTGCTGCGCAGCCGGGCCAAGGCACTGAGCGAGGAGCCGGATCGTCCGTTGTTCTTCGGGCGTGTGACGTTTGACGAGTCATCGGCAGCCGGCGACCACCTCGGGCAGAGCTACCACATCGGTCGCCGCCGGCTCGCCGAACATCCCGAGGCGCCACCCCTCGTCGTCGACTGGCGAGCGCCGGTATCACGCGCCTTCTACCAGGCCGGCGCTCACGACCCGAAGGGTGTGGCGGTACGGCGTCGGTTCGGCTGGACTCCCGGAAGCAGCGGGGCATCCGAGGATCTGAGCAGTCTGGAGGACGAACACCTGGCCGCCGGCGAGTCGGCACCAAGCCTGACGGTGGCCAGAGAACTCGAACGACCTCGTGTCGGCCCGATGCGTGACATCGCGGCCACGATCCAGCCCGAGCAGGACGATCTGGTGCGGGCACCGCTGAGCAAGTCGGTGTGCGTGCAGGGAGCGCCCGGCACCGGCAAGACCGCCGTCGGCCTGCACCGGGCCGCCTATCTGCTTTACACCTATCCCGGCCGGGTCCAACGCAGCGGGCTTCTGATCGTCGGCCCCAACCGGGCCTTTCTGCAGTACATCTCCGATGTCCTGCCTTCGCTGGGCGAGCTCGAGGTGCGGCAGTGCACGATCCAGGACGAGATCGCCCGCCACCCGGTGCGGGCCCAGGATCCGCAGGCCACCGCATTGGTGAAACACGACGCCCGGATGGCCCAGGTACTGCGCCGCGCGCTGTATGCGCGGGTCACCGAACCCACCTCATCCGTTGCCGTGGTCGACGGCTCGTACCGCTGGCGTGTCTCGCTCGACGAACTGCGCGAAGTGGTGGCCGGCGTCCTGGCTCAGGATGCCCCGTACGCCGTGGGTCGCGAGCGGGTCCGGACCCGGGTGGTGAATGTGGTCCGGCAGCAGGCCGAGCGGCGGGCCGGGCCGAAGAACAACGAATGGATGCGTAAGACGGGTCGTTCCATCGCGGCGTTCGTCGACTCGGTCTGGCCCAAGGTTCGTCCTGAAGAGATCGTGGCCGCGGTACTCACCTCCCCGACCGCCCTCGCCGCCGCAGCCGACGGCAGGCTGACCGCCGAGGAGCAGAAAGCCCTGCTCTGGCCGAAGCCGCCCCGCTCCTGGAAGAGTGCCCGCTGGTCCGACGCGGACCTGGTGCTCATCGACGAGGTGGCTGCTCTGGTGGAACGCCCTCCTGGGTACGGGCACGTCGTGATCGACGAGGCTCAGGATCTTTCACCCATGCAGTGCCGCGTACTCGGCCGACGTGTCGACCTGGGCTCCGTCACCGTGCTCGGTGACCTCGCTCAGGGCACCACGCCCTGGGCCGCCCGCACCTGGCCTGAACAGCTGGCTCACCTAGGCAAACCAGAGTCCCAAATCTTGTCCCTGACGACCGGTTTTCGCGTACCCGCCACCATTCTGGCCTACGCCAACCGGCTCCTGCCCTCGCTCAACGTCAGCGTCCCTCCCTCGCTATCCTTCCGCACGGACGGCCATCTGGCGGTCCAAGCCACCCCCGACCTCACGCGGGCAACCCTCAAAGCCGTGCAAAGCGCCGTGAAATTGCCGGGTTCCATCGGCGTCATCGCCGCGCCCGGCGAGGTCGGCCGCCTCCAACGGATGGTCTCGGCAGCCGGCCTCAACACGTCACCACCACGAGTGAGCGTGCTGCCCGCCGCCACGGCCAAAGGCCTGGAGTTCGACCATGTCATCGTGGTCGAACCGGCTGCCATCGTCGAGGGGGACGCCCGCGGCCTGAACCACCTGTATGTTGCACTCACCAGAGCAGTCACCCGTCTGGAAATTCTGCACCGTCGCCCCTTGCCGATCGATTAGCACTCCCACCCCAAGCACCGATTCCCGTTCGGATCGACTGGCAGATGCCGCCCTGGCAGCAGGCCTTCCGATCGACGTTCCGCTCACTGAAGATCAGTGAGGGTCTGCCGACAACCAGAAGTCAGGGCCTGGCGTACATCAGGATCAGCACCACGAACCACAGCAGGTTGAACACGCCGGCGAAAGCCGCCGCCTGACCTCGCAGCTTGCTCAGCCCAGCAGACTCGGCCGTCAGCATCTTCTCCTGCTGGGGAATGATTTTCAGCAGGAGCATCAGCCAGGCCACAGCGACCAGCACGATCGACAGCCAGATCCAGGTCTCGCCCAGAATGCCGTACCGCACCGCCAGAATCGCCCCGGCCGCCGGGCAGATCAGCGCCAGCAGACCGTAGAGCTGCGTGATCCGGTGCATCGCCACGGCAACCGCACGCCCACCCTCGGCTGCGTCGTCCGCCGCCGCGTACCTCGGGAATAAGCTGGTGGCCACCATGACCGCGCCGATGAACATGATCGCGGTGGCGACGTGGATAAACAGATAGACGTCGTTCACAGGGAGATCTCCTAGTCGGTCAGCGCACTCACGCCCTCGCACGATAACGAGCATCGATCAGGGACGAGTGGCCCGGGCCTTTGGTCCCGATTACCTCGCCGTCTCCGGCCGGTCCGCCACCGACTGCGCTGGAGCCCGGCGCCCGCCGAGCGAAGCGATCAACGCGCCCAGCCCCACGATCACGGCAAGCGCCGCCCACCCCCAGACCAGAGCCGAAGCGGCGGCCACCCCGGCCACCAGAAGGGGACCTCCCGCGTCTCCAAGTTCGCGACCGAGTTCGGCCGAGCCCATGGTCTGTCCCATGCGTTCTTCCGGTGTAGATGCAGCCAGCGCGGCGAAGCCCAACGGCGTGACCATGCCGGTGCCGGCGCCGATCAGAGCGGCCGCGATCAGGATGCCGGTCAGACCGGGCACCATGGCGAACGCGAGACCGCCCGCGGTGATGAACAACCCGGTCAGCAACCCGAAGCGCACCGTGAGGCGCCCCTCGTCCATCAGTCGGCCCGTCCTTGGCTGGACCACTGCCGCTGTCGCCGCGAGGACCGAGACCGCCGCACCGGTCGCGATCGTCCCCAGACCAGCCGCCGCACCCGAGACCGGCAAGAAACCGACACCGGCCGAAAGCGCAGCTGTCGCAGCCGCAAGCGCGGCAGTGGGGGCCAGAAACGCCCGGTCAGAAAGGCGCCTGGCCAGATCGGCCAGGGTTTGACGCTTGCTTGCCTTGGGTTTCACGTCGGGCACCTCGCGCCAGGCCCAGAGCGCCACGAGCGCACCGCACAACGCCATGACCAGGAAGAGCAGGCGCAGGCCACCGAGCCAGACCAGCACACCGCCCAGCAGCGGGCCGAGGGTGTAGCCGATGGACTTGTAGAACCCGTAACTGCCGAAGGCCCGGCCTCGTTTCGCCGCCGGGTTGATCAGCGCGACCAGGGCCGAGGCCGACGGGGAGAAGGCCGAGGCGGCCGCGCCCTGACCGAGCCGGGCGGCCCAGAGCATGGCCTGGGTGTCGGCGATCACGTACAACGACGAGGCCGCGGCGAAGGCGATCAGGCCGCCCAGCAGCACCGGCCGGGCGCCGATCCGGTCGGACAGCGCACCGAAGACCGGCTTCAGGACGACCTCGGCGCCGTCGTACAGGGCCAGCAGGGCGCCGAGCACGAGCAATGAGCTGACCATGTCGTCGGAGAATCCGCCCAGGTTGGCGGCGATGCCGTGGGCTCCGAAGGCGGTGGTGAATCCGGCCGCGTACAGCGGCCACATCGAACGTTGCATCATCGGTTCCCGTGCAGGGCGGCGAAAACCTTCTCCGCGTAGTCCTCGCAGGCCTCGGCGCACTGCTTGAGCCGTTCACCGGCCTCGGCGGCGGCCGGGGCGCCGAACACGTCCCGCGCCGAGATGTCCCGGTGCCAGCGCCGTAGCCGCTCCAGGCTCTGCTCTTCCTCTTCCAGTTCCGCCAGGGTGAACTTGGCGACCCGGATCTCCTTGGCGATCTCCTGCTCGAACTTGAAGCAGTCGGCCAGGAACTCTTTCCACTCGTCGGCCCGCTCGGCGGTGAACATCTCCCGGAAGCGCTCGGCGTCCAGCGCGGTGCGCCCCGAGGCCTGCAGGGTCACGCTCACCCCCTCGGCCCGCTCGGTGAGGGCCAGCGCGCGTTCGACGCCCTCGGCGAAGACCGGGACGTCGGGTGCCGCCCAGATGCCCTGCCCCAGCGACAACGCCCCCACCTTGCGCAGCTCCCGCCAC
This sequence comes from Kineosporia babensis, assembly GCF_021129305.1. Lineage (GTDB taxonomy): Bacteria > Actinomycetota > Actinomycetes > Actinomycetales > Kineosporiaceae > Kineosporia > Kineosporia babensis. Next base: position 6,715 of record NZ_JAJOMB010000020.1, read on the forward strand.
ACGGCAACCCGGTGGCGGGAGGGCTCGGCGGGGAGTTTGACCACCAGGATCAGCCAACTCACGTCGTCCGTCACAGCAGTGAATGTAGCAGGCGTTACATCGCGACGTGCGAGTTGGCGATCGAGCTCACTACATGCCAGGTTTGTGGTGTTCACCCGATCTCGGATACAAGACCGGTGGGAGAGATTCGCCCGCGGTTGAGCGGGCTTCGGCGAACGGACGGAAGGAGCGCGGGGTGAGTACCGCGTCATGAGTACGTCCGACTACCGGTCCGGCGAGAAGCTGCTGGCCAACCGCTACCGCATCGGTGAGTTGCTGGGCCGCGGCGGGATGGGCGCGGTCTGGACCGGCTTCGACGTGCTGCTGCACCGTCCGGTCGCGATCAAGGAACTGCGCCCCGCGGCCGGGGTGAACCAGCAGCAGCGCGACGACCTGAACCTGTGGATGCTGCGGGAGGCCCGCGCGGCCGGCCGGATCGACCACCCCTCCGCGGTCACCATCTTCGACGTGTTCCAGGCCGACGGCCGGCCCTGGATCGTGATGCAGCTGCTGTCCGGCAAGACGCTGTCCGACCTGATCAAGCAGGACGAGCCGATCCCGCTGGACCAGGCGATCGGCATCGGCCTGGACCTGCTGGACGCCCTGGAGGCCGCGCACCGGGCCGGGGTGGTGCACCGCGACGTCAAGCCGGGCAACATCATCGTCACCGACAGCGGGCGAGCGGTCCTCACCGACTTCGGCATCGCCCGGATCACCGACGAGACCACGCTCAGCACCAGCGGCATGTTCGTCGGCTCGCCGGGCTACATGTCCCCCGAGCGGGCCCGCGGCGAGTCGCCTGGCCCGGCCTGCGACCTGTGGTCCCTGGGGGCCACGCTGTTCGCGATCACCGAAGGTCTGCCCCCGTTCCGCCGCGAGTCCGCGGTGCTCACCCTCACCGCTGTGGTCAATCAGCCCACGCCGCCGACCGTGAACGCCGGTGCCCTCGGCCCGGTGATCGCGCAGATGCTGAAGAAGGACGCCTGGGCGCGGCCCGACGCGGCCGGCACCCGGCAGTTGCTGCTGCGGGCGCGGACCAAGCTGGCCGAGGCGCAGACGCGGGTGGTGCCGCCGATCCTCGGGCTGCCTTCCAGAACGGCTGCGCCGGGTAAGAGCGAACCAAAGGACGGTGTGCTCGCCTCGGGCACCCCCGGTCCGGTCCGCGGTGGCGCACCTTCGGAGCCGCTCGCCGCCGAACCGGCCGAGACCGCTTTGGCCGGCGATTCCGCTGCCCCAAAGACCGGTGAAGCACAAGTCGATGGGGCAGACGTTGCTGCCCCGGATGCCACGCCAGACGGCCCTTCGGTACCGAGCGCTTCGGTACCGGGCGTTTCGGTGGCGGGCAGCGGGGCATCGGTGGGCGAGAAGCCGGCTGAAGCAGAGTCGGCTCAGGTCGAGCCGGTTGGCGCCGCGCAGTCGATCGAGGAAGCCGGGCGACCGGGTCAGGACTCCGCCGAGGCTGACGAGCAGGCGGCTGCGGGCGCCGCGCCAACGGCCCCAGAAGGCAGCGCTCAAGGTGAAGGCGCAGCCGAGTCCAGTCCCGAGAACGAGTCTGACGCCGAGGCCAAGGGTCAGGCCGGAGCCAAGCTCAGCCCCGATGTCGAGCCTGCCGATGGCGATGCCAAGTCTCAGGCTGGACCCGGCTCCCAGGGCAAGCCCGCATCCGAGGCAGCGGCCACCAAGACTCAGGCCAGTTCCACGGCAGAGCCTGCTTCCAGCCCCGAAACCGCTTCCGAGGCCGAGCCCACCTCCAGCGGCGAGGCAGCTTCCCGAGCCGAGCCCGCCTCGAAGACCGAGCCGAGCTCGGAAGACGAATCCGCTGACAAGGCCGCGGCTTCCAAGCTGAGCGGCGTTACCGCCGCAGGCTCCACGGGAGACTCTGGCCAGGAGCCAGAACCCGAATCCGCCAAGTCTTCTGGCGACAAACCGGCACCCGACGCCGAAGCAAGCTCCGGCAACGCGGCGAAGAAAGACACCGACGCAACACCCGGTGACCCGTCAACCCCGGACCTGGACCCGGCCTCGTCCGGGAGCGCCACGTCCGAGGGCGCTGCACCCGGCACCGCCACGCACGACAGCGCACCCGCCAAGGGCACGCCTGGTAGCAGCACAACACCCGCCCAGGGCCAGCCTGGCACCGTGATGCCCGGCAGCACCACCTCCGACAGCGCGACGTCCGACAGCGCGACGTCCGACAGCGCCACGCCTGCCAGCGCTGTACCCCGCGTGACGCCCACCAGCGATGCGCCCGGCAGCTCTGCATCGAGAACTCCAGCTCCCGGCAGCCCCACGTCCGAGAGCACCACGTCCGCCAGCGCTGCACCCGGCACTGCCAAGCACGACGGCACACCCGGCGGCAGCACAACACCCGCCCAGGGCACACCCGGCACCGTGACGCCCACCAGCGGCACATCCGGCAGCTCTACATCGAGCACTCCAGCACCCGGCAGCACCACACCCGCTGATGCCGCATCTAGTCCCGCAACACCCACCAGCGTCACCGCCGCATCCGCCAAAGCTGCTCCTGGCAGCCCCACTCCCGACGGCACCACGAAGCCGGGCCGCCCCACGAAGGCCAGCGCCGAAGCAGCTCCTACCCCCGCGGCGGCACCGTCCGTAGATACCGCTACGCCGAGCGCCCCGCAGGCATCCACGGCGAAGACCTCGGCGGCGTCAGGCTCGGCCGCGGCACCGTCGAGTGCCGCCTCTACCCCGGCGGAACCTGCTGCCACGGAAGCTATCCCGTCCGCACAGGTCCAGCCCGCGCCCACCGAAGCACTGGACGCCTCGCCGCCCGCTCCAACCACCCCGTCGACAATTACCCCGTCGCAGAACACCCCGTCGTCGAGCACCCAGCCCACCACGCACTCCCCCGCGGCACCGCTGCAACCAGCTACCCCACCGCAGCCACCGCGCGACCGGCCACCGCTTTCGCACCGGCTACGTAATCTTCCCCCGGAGGGCCGCCGGCTGGCCGTGGTCGCGGCGCTTGCCGTGGTCCTGGTCTCCATCGCCCTGATCCTGGTCCAGACCCGCGGAGACGATCCGGCCGACCAGGCCACACCCCCGCAGCCCACACCCAGCGCGTCGGCGACCGAAGGGGCCGAGCCCTCGGCCGAAGAGACGGAAGGCGCCGACCCGACCGAGGCCCCCACCGAAGCGCCCACTCAGGAGACCCAGGAGCCTGAGGCGACCGAACCGTCCTCTGATCCGAATGCTCTTCCCGACGATTTCGAGGTGCGGCGGGACTCGACCGGGTTCAGTGTGGCGCTGCCGAAGGGCTGGGAGCGCTCGACGCGGAACAGCAGCGTGTATTTCCGCGATTCTCGGAGCGGGGCATACCTGCAGGTCGACACCACCACCGAGCCCAAGCCGAACGCGCTGAAGGACTGGCAGGCCAACGAGCCGTCGGCCCGCAACCGGTTCTCCGGGTACAAGCTGATCAGCCTGGAGGAGATCAAGTACCGGAACTACGACGCGGCCGACTGGGAGTACACCTGGCGCACGTCGAACGGCAACCAGCTGCACGTGATCAACCGGAACATGCGGATCAGCGACTCCCGAGCCTACGCCCTGGTCTGGTCGATCCCGGCGGACGACTGGGAGTCCCGGCAGGACGACTTCGACATCGTGATGCGGACCTTCAAGCCCGCCAAGTAACCACCGGAAGGGCGTTCAGGGCGCTGTCCTGGGTCATGGTCACCACCAGCCAGATCAGGCTGACGACCACCAGCAGCGCCCCGATCAGGAAGGCCCAGGTGATCAGGGTGCTGACGAGGTCCTGGGCCCAGTGCGGGATTCGACGCCGCCCAGCGGCCATGCCGGCAGGGGCTGCGGAACGCTGACGCGGCAGATCTTCGGCCACGCTGCCGCTGCAGAGCTCTACGGCGGGGTCGTCCTCGGTGCGGGGACGGTTGTGCTCCGGGAAGTACTGCCCGTCCTGCGCTCCGTAGAACATCTGGACGGGGATGGAACAGACCGGGCACGGAGGCTGGTACGGCGTGAACTGAACTGTCTGGGCGCCTGGGCAGGTCTCGCCGTCTACCCCCACGTGCAGGGGCAGCACGCTTCCCGAGTCGTCTCCGGCGGGGAAGCGGCGCTCGCAGACCTCACAGCGGACCACCGGACGTCCGCCGCGCTGCCGGGGGATGGCCGAGTTGGGTGCCTGGTCGGCCGGGGATGCCTTAGGTAAGGCGGAGTTGGGCGGCATTGAGCCGTGGGACGTCACCGGGCCTCCGTGGCACCTCAAGGGCCAGCGGTCTTCCGGCCTGTTGCGAATGCCGGTCGGCGGGCCGGAAAGCGGTGTGAGGGGCGCCTACCCGAACGGGCGTGTCAGATGTAGCCGTCCAGGCTGATGCTTCCGTCCGGGGTGCTGGAGATGGTCGGTGGCATCAGCGGTTCGCCGCGCCCCATTCCGGGCGCCATCGTCATGTAGTTGAGGGCCAGGTTCAGGAACTGGGCGTCGATGATTCCGCTGTTGTGCATGGCGTACAGGTCGGCCGAGGTGATGTCGTCCCAGGGAATTGCGGCCAGGGAGGCGCCCTGCCGGGCAGCGGCGAGCTGGGAGGCCATGATCGGGAACTTGTCCCCGGCCGAAGGGCCTGCCGACTCGCCCGATCCGCGGGTCAGGGTCTGGACCGCGACCGACGAAGAGGGTGGTACCGGCGCCGGCATCGGAGCCGGCGCGACTGACACTTTTACGTCCATACCGCTGAGCCTCACATCCGGGAGATGCTTGATTGCGCGGTGGAGGGGCAATCTTGAGGCCTCAGTCGGCCGTCCCCAGTAGGACATGAGAGGTTTCGGCGAAATCCTGGTGCCAGGCGTGTCCAAGCTTACCGATCAGCAGACTCACGCTGTACTTGCCGCCGGAAACGGGACGAACCAGATCCGCCCGCCCGCTCACCGAATCTAGTCCAGGCAGAACTCGTTGCCCTCGATGTCCTGCATGACCAGGCAGGACTCGTTGTCCTCATCGGCCACCATCAGCCGGACCTTCTTGCCGCCGAGCTTCTCCAGCCGGGCGCACTCGGCCTCGAGCGCAGCCTGACGTTGCGCCCCGACCATTCCGGTCCCGACCCGCACGTCCAGGTGCACCCGGTTCTTCACCGTCTTGCCCTCGGGAACCCGCTGGAAGAACAGCCGCGGGCCCTTCCCGGCCGGGTCCACACAGGCATAGTGCGAGCCGCGGTCCTCGGGCGGCAGAGTCTGGTGGTACTCGTCCCAGCTCGCATACCCGCTGGGCGGCGGCGCCTCGTAACCCAGCACCGCGCACCAGAATCGCGCCACCATCTCCGGCTCCGCACAGTCGAAGGTGACCTGAACCTCGCGTACCGTCGCCATGCGCCGATCCTAGCGAGCGCCCTTGGTATCGGCTGAGGTGTTCTCGGCATCGCTGAGCAGTTCGATCCGCCGCTCGATCCGGCGCGGGGCAGTCCAGGTCAGCGCCGCGATCAGGAAGAAGAGCGTCGCGACCACGGCGAACCAGAACGACCAGACCACCGCGGCGGTGAAGGCCAGCCCGAGCAGAATCTCGAAGCACACGGCGAAAGGACGCAGCATCAGCTGTTTCTCACGCAGATCAAGAGCCAGATTCCGGGCTGCCGCCCGCAGTCGGGGATCGCTCGGCACCGGACCTTTCTGAGTCGCGCGCTGGACAACGCGCAACTCGTCACGGTCCTCGATACCGGTGACTTCACGGGCCCGGCGGTGGTAACGGGCCAGAATGATCACCGTGACCGGGCCGATGCTCAGCCCGCGTATCGCCGCATCGATCGCCAGGTCTGCGAAGCTCTTCTGCACACCGATGAAAGGGTTGACCAAGAGACTGGCCGCCAGAACGCAGACCGTGACAAATGGCCAGGCGAGCAGCGCCGTGACCCACAGCGGTAGAGCCTGAAGTTTGCGGCGCATTGCCGCATTTTGACCCGGCTCTCCGGCGAGCGCCTCCCGACCGGGCCATCAGGTCGCTCGCTCCCGGCCGATAGCGTGCCCTATCGTTCCCGGGACGGCTGGAAGCCTCCGCGCCCCGATCAGGCGCCCACAACGTCCTTAATTGCGGGTTTAGATCGCCCCAGTGCGCATGGTCCTGTTTTCGCACGGACCTTTGCCCTGAAAACCGTTGTGGGGTTCGGGTGTTGGATAGTGCAATGATGATCGCCGAGCCGCTCGACCCCCGCGTCAAGCGCACCCGCGCTCAACTGGGCAGCGCGGTGCGCGAACTCCTGCGCGAGCGGGATCCGGCGGGCATCTCGATCACCGACATCACCAGCGTGGCCAAGGTCAGCCGGCCCACCTTCTACCTGCATTACACCAGCCCGGACGATCTGCTGGCCGAGACCGTGCGGCGTGACCTCGACGTCCTGGCCGGCAGCGCCGCGGTGCCCCGCCCGGAGGACACCGGCCCGCCGCAGGCCCTGCTCGAACTCATCGGCGAGCTCAACCGGGTGCGCTGGCTGTACCGCTGCCTGGTCAGCCAGACCACGTCGTTCGGGCAGAGCCGGGGCGAGGTGGTCAGCTACCTCACCGAGCACGTGCGCGACCTGATCCTGCTGCGCCAGCCCGAGGTGCCCTACGATCGCGCACTCGAGGCCGCGCACTTCGTCGCCGGGGGCACCCTGGCCCTGCTTTCCACCTGGCTGGCCGACCCCGAACCGGCCGGTGAGGACGAGGTCCGGGCGTTCGGCGAACGGGTCTGGGGGCTGCTGTCGGGAGTGCTCGAAGGGCTCGTCTGACCGATGGGAGCAGTTGTTTAAGCTTGCCGGGCAAGTAAATGCTCCCGAGTGGCAAGGACGCTGACGTACCCATGCTCTACGGTGCCGACTACAACCCCGAGCAGTGGCCGGAACACGTCTGGGACGAGGACGTGAAGCGGATGCGCGAAGCCTGCGTGACCACCGTCAGCCTGGGCATCTTCTCCTGGTCCCGGCTGCAGCCCGCGCCCGGTACCTGGGACTTCGACTGGCTCGACCGGATCATCGGCAAGCTGCACGCGGGCGGTATCGGGGTCAACCTGGCCACCGCCACCGCCTCGCCCCCGCCCTGGATGAGCGTGGAGCACCCCGACACGCTGGCGGTGGACGAGAACGGCGCCACCTACTGGCACGGCTCGCGTCAGCACTACTCCCCCGCCTCGCCCACCTACCGCCGCCTGGCCGCCGAGCTGGTCGGCAAGCTGGCCGAACGGTACGCCGACCACCCCGCCGTAGTGATGTGGCACGTCAACAACGAGTACGGCTGCCACCTGCCGGTCGAGTACTCCGACGCCGCCCAAACCGCCTTCCGGGACTGGCTGCAGAAGCGGTACGGAGGCATTCCCGAGCTGAACGAGGCCTGGGGCACCGCGTTCTGGTCGCAGCGTTACGGCCGGTGGGAAGAGGTCATGCCGCCGCGCAAGGCCCCCTACAGCCGCAACCCCGCGCAGCTCCTGGACTACCACCGCTTCATGTCGGACATGTGGCTGGAGTGCTATCTGGCCGAGCGCGACATCATCCGCGCCGCCGGGGCCACCCAGCCCATCTCCACGAACATGATGGGCGCCTTCAAGCCCGGCAACTACCAGTCCTGGGCGCCGCACATCGACGTCATCACCGACGACTGCTACCCCGACCCGCTCGACCCGAACCGCCCCCGCAACACCGCCTTCCAGCGCGACCTGATGCGCTCGCTGAAGCCGGGAACGCCCTGGCTGCTGATGGAACAGGCAACGGACGCGGTGAACTGGCGACGCACGAACGTCTCCAAGCAGGACGGCCAGTTGGCGGCCGAGACCGCGCAGTCGATCGGCCGCGGCGCCGACGGCATCTTCTACTTCCAGTGGCGGCAGTCGCGGGCCGGCGCCGAGAAGTTCCACTCGGCGATGCTCCCTCACGCGGGTACCCGCACCCGTACCTGGCAGGAAGCCTCCGCCCTGGGCAAGCAGCTGGCGGCGCTGCCGGAACTGCCTACACCAGGGGACGATGCCCAGGTCGCCTTGGTGTTCGACTGGGAGAACTGGTGGGCGATCGAGAACCCTGACCACCCGAGCACACTGGATTACCTCGCCCTGATCCGGGAGTGGTACGGCGCGCTGCACCGGCGTGGCGTGATGGTCGACATCGTGCCCCCGGAGCAGGTTTCCGGCCGCTACAACCTGGCCATCGCCCCGTTCCTGTACCTGCTGCGCGACGACGGCGCTGCCGCCCTGAGCCGGTTCGTGGCCGACGGCGGTGTGCTGCTGACCGGCCCGTTCAGCGACATCGTGGACGCCAACGACCGCTTCCGCGAGGGCGGCTTCCTGACCCAACTCGGGCCACTGCTGGGCGTCGGCCTGGAAGACTTCCGCGCCCTGCCGCTGCCCACCTCCACCACTGTCGCCGAGCGCGCCGGCGCGGCCGAAGCACAGGACGCAGAACAGGCCCCCGACGGCCTCGACCGCGTGACGCTTGAGTTGGCCAGCGGGGGTGTGCTCGGCGGCACGCACTTCGCCGAAGCCCTGTGGGCAGACTCCGCCGAGGTCCTGGGCACCTTCCGCTCCGGCCCCTCGGCCGGCCGCCCCGCCCTCACCCGGCGCGCCCACGGCGCCGGCCAGGCCTGGTACGTAGGCACCATGCCCGACCCCTCCGGCCTGAACGCTATCGTCGACCGTCTGCTCCGCGAGGCCTTCGTGACTCCCCTGTTGGCAGATCTGCCCGAGGGGGTGGAAATTGCCAGCCGGGGAGATCTCATCACGGTGATCAACCACAGCGCTTCCCCGGCAACGGTAATGCTCCCTGGCGTGGAATTGCTGAGCGGGAAAGAATTCGGTACGCGTGAACTCGCCCCCCAGGAATTCGCGTTCATCAAGGCGGTTTAGTTCGCACTGGTTGAAACCTCCGATCGGCGGGCCGAGAGATAATCCCGGCCCGCCGATCGTGCGTTCATGTCACATTTGCCACGACGGACGGGTATAAAGGCCTGCTGCATGGAAGATCTGGGAGGCCGCGGCCGCCACCTCCGCGTCCGGGCCGGCCCAGATCCGCTCCAGCCAGGGTCCGGCGAAGAGGCCGACCAGCGTGGGCTTGCCGTCGGCTGAGGTGGCGTCGAGCCATTCGCTGACCGAGCCCTCGTCCGGGCCGTGCAGGCGGTAGTAGCCGGACGGGCTCTGCGGCCAGGAGCGTTCGGCGAAGCGCAGGATCACCTTTTCCACCCGTCCCATGCCGAGGTGGCCGAGGGCGACGCGGTGCTCTGCGGGCAGGGGCGGTGAGAACTCGATGACGTCGGCGGCCAGGACCGCGACGGGGGCGGTGACGATCACGGCGTCCGCTGAGAACTCGCCGGCTTCACCGGTCAGGGTCACGCCGTCGGTGCTGACGCGGATCGTGTGCACGGGATGCTCCAGGCGGATGTCCAGGCCCTGGGCCAGGTGGTCTACCAGGAGGCGGTAGCTGCCGGAGATCCACTGATCGCCCTCACCCACGCCGGCCTCGAAACCGTGCCGGGCGCTGAGCCATTCCAGCGGAACACCGGCGTCCATGGTGATCTCCGCGTCGATGAAGCGGCGGATGGCCGCGGGCGTCCAGGGGTGCGGGTTCGCGGTCCACTCGGTCAGCACATCGGCCACGGACGAGCCTTCCGCGGCGGTGGCCAGGCGATCGCGTAAGGCCTGATCAAGGCCGCTCGTGTGATCCGCCGCGCCCAGGACCAGTGGGGAGGTGAAATCGGTTGCGGTGGTGGTCAGCTGGAGCAGTTCGGCCAGGCGGGCCAGGACGTTCTGGTCGTACTGCTGCAGCCAGTTCGCGCCCAGGTCGAAGGTGAAGCCGTCGAGGTCGATGCCTGCCGTACGTCCGCCGACGCGGTCGCGGGCCTCCCACACCTGCGTGTCAAGGCCACGATGCGCCAGCTCACGGGCCGCGCCGAGCCCTGCCATCCCGGCTCCGAGAACCGCCACCCGCCGATGCCCGAACTCTGCGGCCCAGGCCGCCGCCTCGATGCCCTGCTCGTAGGCCCCGTGTGTCATACCCGAGCGAGTGGGGTGGGTCGCTTCGCCGGCGATCCGCAGCCGGGTGCCCACGGGCGTCCCCAGTTGGATCCGGTCAGCAGCGCTCCCGTGGCGCCCGATCAGGCTCCAGGAACCGCGCGACCAGGGGTCTTCGCCCCAGCGCGAGACAGCGAAGGCGGTCGGCAGGGGTGGCGCGGACATAGGCCGAAAGCTAGCAGTGGGGCTACCGGGATCCCAGCGAATATTCACGGCTGTCCGCGCCGATGGCTGAGCCACCCGAACCGGCGCTGCTGCCGCAAGCGTGATTGAGTTGCCTGACTCACCCACACCCTTCGGAGGGATCGTGCCACCCCGCTGGATCGCCTGCTCGGCCCTGGTAGCGCTCCTGGTGACCGGCTGCAGCGGCGACGAGGAGACGCCGGATCGGCCGACGACTACGTACGACGCGGCCTGCACCGAGGTTCTGGTCGTGACCGTACGCGGCACCGGTGAACCGTTGGACGAGACGAACCTGCTGAGCCCGGTGGCCGCGCAGATCTCGCAGGAGCACGCGGTCCGGCATTACGACGTGCCCTACCCGGCGAACGCGCAGTCGCTGAGCACTACCCCGGGCGATGCGTACTTCGGGGAGAGCGCCGACGAGGGTGTGCGGCTGGTGGTGCAGGAGCTGAATGCGGCGGCCCGGGCCTGTCCGGATCAGCGGTCGGTGGTGATGGGGTTCTCGCAGGGGGCGCTGGTGGTGGGCGATGCGCTGATCAGCCCGTCCGAACGCGATGCCGGCCAGGAAGCCGGAGAGCTCACCCCCAAAGCAAAGGACGATGTGGTTGCGTCGGTGCTCTACGGTGACCCGCGGTTCGTGGGTAGCGAACCGTTCAATGCCGGCACGTACGACAGCAGCCTGAACGGGATGATGACGAACCAGCGTAGGGCCGGGGCTCTGGACGAGTTCGCAGATCGGCTGCGCAGTTACTGCGTGGCGAACGACTTCGTGTGCCAGGCGGGTGGGCAGTTCGACCCGCACGTGTCCTACTTCAACAACGGGATGCGCCAGCAGGGCGCCGAATTCGCGCTCGGCAAGTTCTAGCCCGGGGCCAGGACGATGCCGAAGTGCACCTCGGTCCAGTCCTGACCACTCATTTCGCGCCCGTCCGGCGTCGGATGATCAGCCGGATGCGTGACGAAGTCCTGCACCAGCGAATCCCGGACGCCGAACACGCTGTCGCTGCCGAGAAGTTCGTCGCCCCGGACGAAGATGTGCGTGACGAGCGTGCGCAGTCCCTCGGCGGTCACCATGAAGTGCAGGTGGGAAGCCCGCATCGGTGAGCGCCCGGTCGCGGTCAGCATGGCTCCGACCGGACCGTCGTGCGGGATCGGGTAGGGCGTGGGAGTAACGGCCCAGAAGCAGAATTCGCCCTCGGCGTCACTGAACAGGTGGGCTCGGGCGGCGGTCCGGCCGTCGTCGTACTGCACGTCGTACAAGCCGTCGTCGTCGGCCTGCCACACCTCGATCCGGGCGTTCGGCACCGGCTGCCCGTTGGTGTCGCGGACCGTGCCGGCGACCCAGCACGGCTGGCCGGGGGCATCGGCCGCGATGTTGCCGCCGAGCGGGATGCGGGGCGAGTCCTCGACGAAGAACGGGCCGAAGACGGTTGCTTCCGTGGCGTTCTCGTAGGCTTCGTGGTTGATCGTGATGGTCTGCATCGAGACGCCGAGGGTGTCGGAGAGCAGGATGAACTCCTGGCGCCGGTCGTCGGTGATGTGGCCGACGGCGGTCAGGAAGTCGATGCCCTTCTGCCATTCGGCCTCGGTGAGGCGCACCGCGCGCAGGAAGGCGTGGGTGTGCCGGACCACCTGCTGCATGAGCTCTTTCAGGCGGGGATCGGGGGTTTGATCGAAGGATGCGACCACGCGCCGCACTAGATCGGCCTCACGGTGACGCTGCCGGCTGGTTTCCGCCGGCTGGTGACCGGACCAGGCGTTGTGCAGGAGCTCTTGCAGCGCAGCGGGAGTGACCGGCGCCGGGTTGGACGGTGGCACCACGGCGCTCAGAGCCTCGACGGCTGCGGGGATCTGCTCTTCGGTCAGGCCGAAGTCACGTAGCGCGGTCGGGGCGCCGATTCGGCGCCGCAGGTCTTGCAGGCCTTCCAGCGCGGTGGTGCTGCCGAATGCCTGGGCCAGCCGGTCGGCTGCGGCGGGAGCGTGCGGGGCGTTGAGGGCGAGCACGTGCGGCAGGATCACGGCGTGCGTGGGGGCGTGGGGCAGGTCGTAGAGGCCGCCGAGCACGTGGCAGATCTTGTGGTGCAGGCCAGAACCCGCTGAGGCGAAGGCCACCGCGGACAGATACGCCCCGTACAGGGCTTGCTCGCGGCCTGCCAGATCACTGGGATTCTGGACGATCTGCGCCAGGGCTGCGCTCAGGGCCCGGATGCCTTCGGTGGCCATGGCGGCGTTGATCGCATCGGCCCGCGGCGCCCAGAGGCTGTCCACGCAATGTGCCATGGCGTTCAGGCCGGAGGCCACGCTGAGGTCCAGCGGCAGCGAAAGGGTCAGCTCGGCGTCGTAAACCACTGACCGGGGCAGCACCCAGCGGTCGGCCCCGGTGGTCTTGGACCCGCCCTCGGTCAGCCCCCAGATATCGGTTGCCTCGGAGCCGGCGTAGGTGGTCGGGACGGCAACGATCGGCAGGCTGGTGCTGAGCGCCACTGCCTTCGCCAGCCCGGTGGAGGAACCGCCGCCGACACACACCAGGGCGTCCACGCGTCCGTTGCTGGCAGTTGCTCTGGCTCTTTCGGCCACGGCGACCGGAACGTGCCTGACGACTTCGTCGAACGTCTCCACCACCGGCAGGCCCGCCGTGATCCGTTGGGCGACAGCGGCTTCGGACGCACCAGCGATGAGCATGACCCGCGTGGCCCCGAGCGAGGCGATCTCCTCGGCCACCGCCTCGGCCGCGCCGCCGGTGGCGAACCGGACCCGCTGACCGAGTGTCTCGTGGGCGAACTGCATTACGAACGCCCGAGAATCCGGCTCAATGCCTCGCGCAGAGCACCTTCCGGTTCGGCCGGCATCGCGCTGACCCGCCAGCCGATGTGCTTGTCCGGCCGCACCAGCAGCGCGCCGCTCTCCTCGATCTCCCGAAGGCGCGACCAGTCGTAGTACAGGTCGGTGACCGCCCGGCCGGGCCCGATCACCACCGTGGCGATCTCAACGTCCAGCGCGGCCGATACCTTCGCCGCCACGTCTTCCCAGCGCTCACCAGCGATCCCCGTGATCAAGGTAAAGCATTGGTAGGAGGCCAGATCCATCATCGCCAGCCGATGCCGGCTGTCCCCGACCCAGGCGTGCGGCAGGTGCGAACCGGGCACCGTGGAGGACTGGTAGTACAGGTCGGGGTCCCGTTCCGGATCCGGCCGCCGGGAACCGTCCGGCACCACCGCGTCCGAGGTGTAGAACTGGCCCAGTTCCACACCGTGCGCGTTGAACTCGTAGTGCTTCAGCTCCATCGCCTTGACCAGCGCCGCCCGCTTGGCCAGGCCGGCCGGCGAGTTCTCCTTGCGCTCCTCGATCCGGCGGACCATCTCGGCCTCGTCCGGAGCATCGGTCAGGCCCAGCGCCACGAAGAAGTCGACGAACTCCCGGCTGGAGCGGTTGGCCCGCTGGACGATGCGCTCGGCCACCGGTGCCCGCTCGGCCGAATACGTCTCCAGCAGCGACGGTCGGGCCTGGCCCTTGAGCACGGCCGCCAGCTTCCAGGCCAGGTTGTACGAGTCCTGGACGGAGGTGTTCGAGCCCAGGCCGTTCGAGGGCGGATGCCGGTGCACCGCGTCCCCGGCGCAGAACACCCGCCCGGCCTGCAGATGCGTCGCGTACATCTCGTTGTTGCCCCACAACGAGGTGCCGGTGATCTCCACCTCGATCTCCGGCAGTCCGAGCAGGCTGCGCACGATCTGGGTGGCGGCTTCCTCGTCCACCACCGGCGGCGGGCCGGCGATGTCGTAGCCCCAGACGATCAGCCACTCGTTCCAGGTGCGCACCATCCGGACCAGCCCGGCCCCGATGCCGCCGACGTTCGAGCCCGGCTGAATCACCCAGTACAGCACCGACGGCCGGGGTTCGCAGTAGGCGCTCAGATCGGCCTTGAAGGTGATGTTCATGGAGCCGGCAATGTCCATCGCCCCCTCGAACGGCAGGCCGATGTCGGCCGCCACCTTGGACCGTGCCCCGTCCGCGCCGATCAGGTACTTGGCCCGGATGGTGTACGGGCGCCCGGTCAGCCGGTCGAGCACCTGCACGTCGACGCCGTCCGCGTCCTGGGTGTGCGAGAGGTATTCGGTGGAGAACCGGTTCTGGGCGCCGCGTTCGGCCGCGTTGCGCACCAGGATCGGCTCGAGATAGGTCTGCGGGATGTCCACGGTCAGGCAGGGCGAGGCCAGCTGGTAGTCGGCCTCGCGAGCGGCACTGGTCCCCCAGGTCTGGATCCGGCCGATCTCCTCCCCGGCGATCGAGGTGCAGAACACCGTGTCGCCGACCAGGTGGTGCGGGGTGGCGTCGGCCAGCACCTGCTCCTCGATGCCCAGGTCCCGGAAGATCTCCATCGCCCGCTGGTTGGTGATGTGGGCGCGCGGGGTGTTCGCGGTCCAGCGGTACTTCGTGATCATGATGGTCGGTACGCCCAGGGTGGCCAGGAAGAGCGCGGCCGAGGCGCCGGCCGGGCCGGAGCCGACGATCAGCACATCGGTCTGCACCACGGCCGTGTCCGGAAGCTCGGTCTCCGGCTGGCCGTCGTCGAACTCGGGCATCGCAACCTCTTCCTTGAGCCGGTGGATCAGCTCAGGAAGTATCTCGCAGGATGAGGCTTTTGCCGGTTTTGGAACCGTTTAGTTATAGACCCTGGACGCCGAACAGGATGAGCAGTTCCACCGCACGGGCGTCGGCACTGCCCAGCCAGTGCGGCTGCCTCGTGTCGAACTGGGCCACCTCACCGGCCGCAAGCGTACGGTCGCGCTCGGCCACCACCAGCCGCAGCCGTCCGCTGAGCACGTAGAGCCATTGGACGCCCTCGTGCGTCTGCAGGTCCGGCTCCAGCGGTTCAGGCCGGGCCGGGATGATCATCTTGAACGCGTGCACACCGCCCGGGTCCCGCGACAGCGGCACCAGCGAGACGCCGAACTGCTGCACCGGCTTCAGATGGATCCGCGGATCGCCGGTGCGGGGCGCGCCGACCAGATCGTCGAGCGGGACGTGGTAGGTGCGCGCGAGCGGGAGCAGCAGTTCCAGGGTGGCCCGGCGCTGGCCGCTTTCCAGCCGGGAGAGCGAGCTTTGCGAGATGCCGGTTCTCTGGGCGAGGTCGGCCAGGGTGATGTTGCGCTGGCGGCGCAGGGTGCGCAGGCGGGGGCCGACGGCATTGAGGACGTCTTCGGTCGCGGGATCCACACGGGTCAGCTTGCCCGGTGGTCCGGCTCGCGGGTGGAACGTCTTGCTGGAACGGCAAGTTTTCGTGCTTCCTCCGGCCCGAGGTGGTGAGACTTCTGCATCGCCGATACGAGGAGCTCACGATGAACGACACCGATCCGCTCGGTTTCTGGGACAACCTGTACGCCGGACGGCCCGCGGTCCGTGATCCCCGGCCGAACGCCCGCCTGACCGAGATCGTTTCCGGACTGCCAATCGGAGACGCTCTTGATCTGGGTTGTGGGGCGGGTGGAGACGCGCTGTGGCTGGCCCGGCAGGGCTGGAAGGTCACCGCCACCGACATCTCGCCGGTGGCGGTGTCGCGGCTGGCGGAGCTGGCGCGGTCGCTGAATCTGCCGATCACCGCCGAGCAGCACGAACTGGGCCAGACCTTCCCCGCCGGCCGGTTCGACCTGGTCAGCGCGCACTACTTCCACACGCCGTTCGCGCTGGACCGGGTGAAGGTGCTGCGGACCGCAGCCGAGGTGCTGAACCCGGGTGGGCATCTGCTGATCGTCGATCACGGCTCGGTGGCTCCATGGTCCTGGGACCAGGACGCGACCATTCCCAGCGTGGCCGCGAAGGTGGCTGAACTGGCTCTGGAAGCGCCCTGGACGGTGGAACGGGCCGCTGCCCTCAACCGCCTGGCCACCGGGCCCAACGGCCAGAGCGCCGAGGTGACCGACCACGTCATCCTGATCCGCCGCGTTCGCTGAGAGAGGTTCTGCATGCCCAGGCGCCGTGACACTCCCCCGCCCCGCACCGGTTCCAGCGAACTCGAGGTGTTGCGAGGCTTTCTCGACTATCTACGTGCCTCGATCGCCGAAAAGGTAGCCGGCACGCCCGAGCCCGAGGTTCGCAGGCCCGGCGTACCGTCGGGCACGAACCTGATCGGTCTGCTCAACCACCTCACCGAGGTGGAACGAGCCACCTTCCTGCGCGCGAACGTCCCCGATTGGTCGAAAACTTTCACCACGGACGCGTCCTTGCCGGATGTGGTGGCCCGGTACCGGGAAACGGTGGCCCGGGCCAATGAGGTGCTCGACGGGTTCGACGACGCGGCGGCGGTCCTGCCGGGTGGCCCGAGCGTGCGCTGGGCCCTGACCCACCTGATCGAGGAGACCGGACGGCACGCCGGGCACGCGGACATTCTGCGCGAGCAGATCGACGGCTCGACCGGGCGCTGATCAGCGTTCGCCGTCGAGCCGCTGGGCGATCCAGATCGGGATGACGGAGATCAGGATCAGCACCACCGCAACCACATTCACGATCGGCGCCTGGCTGGGCCGGAACAGGTTGTTCAGGATCCAGATCGGCAGGGTCTGCACGCCGCTGCCGGCGGTGAAGGTGGTCACGATGATCTCGTCGAAGCTCAGGGCGAAGGCCAGCAGGCCCCCGGCCAGCAACGCCGAGCGCAGCTGGGGAAAGGTGACCAGCCGGAAGGTGGTCCACGGCCCGGCCCCCAGGTCGGCCGAGGCCTCTTCCAGGCTGCCGCCCAGACGCCGCAGCCGGGCCTGCACGTTGTTGAAGACCGTCACGATGCAGAAGGTCGCATGGGCCACCACCACGGTGAGCAGACCCAGTTGCAGGCCCAGGATGCCCTTGAAGGCGTTGTTCAGGGCGATGCCGGTGACGATGCCGGGCAACGCGATCGGCAGGATGACCAGCAGGTTCACCGCGTTCTGACCGAAGAAGGCGAAGCGCTGCAGGGCCAGCGACAGCAGTGTGCCCAGGATCAGCGCGATCAGCGTGGCCAGGGCGGCCACCTGGACGCTGGTGAGCACCGCGTCGCGGGCACCGGTGTTGCTTGCGGCGCGGCGCCACCATTCCAGGGTCAGGCCGCTGGGTGGCCAGGTCATCGCCTGGTCGGTGTTGAACGAGTTGATCACCACGACCATCAGCGGCAGGTAGATGCCGGTCAGGATCAGCCCGGTCAGCCCGGCCAGGACCCGGCGGGCGGTGCGGCTGAGGGTCATAGGTTGTCCAGAGCTCCGGTGCGGCGGACCGCAGCGAGGTAGCCGAGCATGACCACGATCGGGATCAGCGCGATCGTGGCGGCCAGCGGCAGGTTGTTGGCCGCGCCGGCGTTGACGAAGACCAGGTTGCCGAGCATCTGGCTGGTGCCGCCGACGATGTTGACGGTGATGTAGTCGCCCAGGGTCAGGGAGAAGCTGAAGATCGAGCCGGCGATGACGGCGGGCACCAGCAGCGGGAGCACGACCCAGCGCAGCGTGTGCACCGGGCCGCCGCCCAGGTCGCCGGAGGCCTCCAGGAGCGAGTCCGGAACCCGTTCCAGCCCGGCGAAGATCGGCAGGATCACGTACGGCAGCCAGATGTAGGCCTGGGTCATCACCACCGCGCTCAGGCCGTAGCCCGGGCTCTGCAGGCCGATCGGGGTGCCCAGCCACTCCAGCAGGCCGCCGTCGGAAAGGGTTGCCCGCCAGGCGAACGCCTTCACCAGGTAACTGGCCCACAGCGGGGTGAGCACGGCGATCAGCAGGATCCGGCGCCGCCGCGGGGTGGCGACCTTGGCCATGTAGAAGGCGATCGGCAGGGCGATCAGCACGTCGATCACGGTGACCAGGGCCGCCACCCCGACCGTGCGCAGGGTGACGGTGCGGTACAGCTCGCCGGTGAGCACGGTCTTCAGGTTCTCCAGGCTGACCGTGCGCTCCAGGTCACCGGTGAAACTGTCGACCTGCCACAGCGCGGTCACCAGCAGCGCCGCCAGGGCCACCACGTAGACCGCGACCAGCCAGGTCAGCGGCGCGGCGATGAGCAGGCCCAGGCGCAGGGCCGGGTAACGGCCGAGCAGTGCGCCGACGCGGTGACTCATCCCTTGATCTCGGTCCAGGCGGCCGTCCACTGGGCGTAGTCGGTGCATTCGACGTCCCGGCCGTCCAGGCACTCCTTGATCGGGGTGCGCCAGTACCACAGGCTCTTGGAGAACTCCTCGTCACCGGCGTGGTAGGTCTCGCAGTGCTTCGGGTCGGTGGTCTCGGCGCAGGCCGCCTCGCTGTTCGGGGCCTCGCCGAAGTACTCGGTGGCCTGGGCGTTGGCCTTCGGGCTGACGATGTAGTCGAGCCAGGCGTAGCCGCAGTTCGGGTTCTCGGCCTGGGCCGAGAGCATCCAGGTGTCGTTCCAGGCGGTCGAGCCCTCCTCCGGCAGGACCGCCCTGATGTTGTCCTTGCCGATCGAGTTCACGATCACCTGCCAGGTGGTGCCGACCACGGTGTCGCCGGTCTCCGAGGCGGAGATCAGCTTCAGGTAGTCCGACCAGTACTCCCCCACGTACTTGCGCTGGGTCTTCAGCAACTGCACGGCCGCGTCCAGCTGCTCCTGATCCAGCGCGTACGGGTTGGTGATGCCGCTGTCCGGGTCGTGCTTCATCAGGTACAGCGCGGCGTCGGCGATGTAGATCGGCGAGTCGTAGGCGGTGACCTTGCCCTGGTACTTGGCCAGTTCGGACTCCTCGAACACCGCGCTCCACGAGGTCGGCGCCTCGGTGACCACGTCGGTGTTGTACTGCAGCAGGTTCGCGCCGTAACCGTGCGGGATACCGTAGTTCACGCCGTCCACGGTGTTCCACTCGGTGTTCTTGAGGAAGTCGAACACCTCGGCGTAGTTCGGCACCAGATCGGTGTTCACCGCCGCCGCCTCCTTCGAGGCGATCAGCCGCAGCGACAGGTCACCGGAGGCCGCGACCACGTCGTACTCGCCGGTCTTGGCCAGGTTCAGTGCCTCGTCGGAGGTGCCGTACGTCTTGCTGGTGACCTGGCAGCCGGTCTGCTCCTCGAACGGCGTCACCCAGTCGACCTCGGGATCGTTGGTGCCGTCCTCGACGTAGCCGGGCCAGGCCAGGATCGAGACCTGCCCCTCCTTCTCCCCGAGTTCTTCGACCGCTTGCGATGTCTCGGCGCTGTCACTACCGCCCCCGCAGGCAGCCAGGGCGGTCAGTGCCACCGCGGACACCAGGGCTGTGGCCAAGCTCTTCATGGAACTCAACTCGCCTTCTCGTCGGTCAGGGGGACCAGGTCGCGGCGGGACCAGGAGGCCACGACCTTCTCGCCTCGGTGCTCGGTGTGCTCGCCGGCCCGTTCCAGCACGATCAGCTGGGTGCCGTCGTCCAGCTGCAGGTGCACGCGGATCTCACTGCCCAGGTAGATCGACTCGGCGATCACGCCTTCCACGACGATCTCCGCGTCGGGAACGCGCTCGTGGTGCAGCTGAATCTTCTCGGGCCGCAGGCCATGACGCCGCGCGATCCCGAACAGCCTCTGCGACGTGGCGGAATCGAACAGATTGGACGTGCCGACGAACTGGGCCACGTAAGGACTGGCGGGCCGTTCGTAGATCTCGGCCGGGGTGCCGATCTGGACGATCCGGCCCTGGTCGAACACCGCCACCCGGTCGCTCAGGCTCAGCGCTTCTTCCTGGTCGTGGGTGACGAAGACGAAGGTGGTGCCGAGCCGGCGCTGCAACTGCTTGAGCTCGACCTGCATCTGCTCACGGAGCTTGAGATCCAGTGCCCCGAGCGGCTCGTCGAGCAGCAGCACCTTGGGCTGCACCACGATCGCCCGGGCCAGCGCCACCCGCTGCCGCTGCCCGCCCGAGAGCTGGTGCGGACGGCGCTCGGCCACCTGCTCCAGCCGCATCAGGGCCAGCGCCTCGCGGGCCTTTTCGTGACGGCTGCGCTTGGGAACCCGCCGGACCCGCAGGCCGTAGGCGACGTTGTCGAGCACGCTCAGGTGCGGGAACAGCGCGTAGTCCTGGAACACGGTGCTCACGTCGCGCTGATGCGCGGCCGTGGCGGTGACGTCCTGGCCGTCGAGCTCGATCGTGCCGGAGGTGGCTCGCTCGAAGCCCGCGATCAGCCGCAGCACCGTGGTCTTGCCCGAGCCGGAAGGGCCGAGCATCGAGAAGAACTCGCCGTCGTGAACCGTCAGGTCAAGGCCGTCGACGGCCACGACCTCACCGAAACGCTTGGTCAGGGCGCGCAGAAGAACCGGGGGCGTGGGCTGCACGCCTTAAACCTATGGGACCAGATGTTTAAACGTCCAGAGCGACATTCGTTTTTTACATCCGCACCACCGACAGCGGCAGCGACCCGCAAGCGGCGCCCTCCCGGCACGCGTCCAGGTTGATCAATTTGCCTGCGGCGAGCCGATGGTCGGCCGAAGCGATCACCCGGCCGTGCCCGGAGACCAAGGTGGCGCCGGCTGCCCCCAGCCCCTCCAGCAGCACCTCCTCCAGCGTCTCGACCAGAGTGTCGGCGCCGACGATGCCCAGCATCCGCTCCTGCACCACCACCGGAACGCTGAGCGTGACCACGTACTCGTCCGTGCAGATGTAGTCGACGTACGGGCCGGTGACATGCCGCCGCCGGGTCTGCTCCGGCACCCGGAACCACTCGCGGCGGGTGTAGTCGAGCACGTCTGCGTCCGGCGCGCCCGCCTCCCCCAGGAACTGTCGGCGCTCCCCTTGCCACCAGGCCAGATACAACGACCGGTCGGCCAGGGCGTCCTTGGCCGAGACGAATCCACAACCGAGGACGAGCCCCGCGTCCAGTCGCGCCCGGGCCCGCTCCTGCAGGACGCCGACCACAGCCTGAGCCGGGGCCGGCCCCAGGGCGAAGAGCCCGGCCAGGCACTCGCGCATGTCTTCGAGCGCTACGAAGAGGCCTTCGAAAAGGCCGGAGACATCGCGGGCAACAGCACCCAAAGGCGTCTCGGTGCGCACCGCCGCATCATCGCACCGCGCGGTGGAGCTCGGCCAGACCTGCGAGCGCTCCGTCCACATGGGCCTGAACGGTACGCCGGGCGGTGTCACCGTCATGTTTCGCGATCGCGTCGACCAGTGCTTCCTGATACGTCTGGGCGCCGAACCGCAGCAGGACGCCGAAGTCCGCCTCCTGCCGGATCATCTCGCGAGTCATCCGCGCCGACTGGGTCAGCGCGGCCACAGCCAGAGTGAACTCCACCCCCTGATGACCAGAGGCGTCGGGGGTGATCAGGCTGCGTAGTTCTTCCACGTCCTGCTCGTCGGCGTACTCCGCGGCCAGTTCCGCGCAACCGGCCAGGATCACCCGGTACAGGGTGCCCCGGTCACGCAGCTCGACCCGGGACATCCCGGCCAGACGATGGCTCAGCGCCTGCTCGTCCATCTTGTGCGGACGGTGCACGAAGCTCCCGCCGCCCCGGCCCCGGACGGTGGTGACCAGACCCTTCTCGCGCAGGGCCTGCAACGCCTCGCGGGCGGTGACGGTGGCGACCCCGAGCATGGTGGCCAGCTCTTGTTCGCTGGGCAGCCGCTCACCGTCGGCCAGCAGGCCCACCCGGATGGCGTCGGCCAGGCGCTGCTCGACCCGGACCGCCCTCCCCACGTCGCCGAGCGGCGCGAACACCGCCGAGCGCGAGCGCGATGCACGGCGGACAGACACGGCTCAAGGATACGGGGCCGAAACCACAGTCCCCCAGGAGCCTCGGCGACTCCCCCGCCCGAGGCGACCCACCCGTCCGTTGCTCTGCTCCCGACCGAGACCGCCCCAAAGGGCACTCCCGTTCCCGGAACTGTTCTCAGAGTGCGGTTTTCGGATCACCCGAGGCACCTTTGCCGGGCTTTGCTCGTAGGGTGAATGGGGGACGGCCGGGCTGGGTACCCGGCTTCGTTCGCCTGTGTGTTTCCGGGTTTCTACCGCAAGGGAGCGTACCCGCAGATGAAGCGATCCAGCAGTTCGCACCGCCTGGGCCGGTCCGCCACCGCGGCCTTCGCCCTGGCCGCCGTGCTGACCGGCACCGTCCTCACGGCCGTCCCGGCCTCCGCGGCCGCCGGCGATCACCACAACGATCTGCAGCATTCGGTCGACGCCCTGGTGAAGGCCGGCGCGGTCGGCACCCTGGTCCGGGTGGACGACGGCCACAAGCTGCGCACCGCCACGGCCGGCCTGGCCGATCGCGAGACCAAGCGGCGGCTGAAGAACAAGGACCAGTACGAGGCCGGGAGCCAGACCAAGACCTTCGTGGCCGTGCTGACCCTGCAACTGGCCGCCCAGGGCAAGCTCAAGCTGGACGCCCCGGTGGAGAAGTACCTGCCGGGGGTGGTGCCGAACGGCCAGAAGATCACCGTGCGGATGCTGCTGCAGCACACCAGCGGCCTGTTCAACTACACCGAGGACGAGCAGGCCTTCAAGGAGATCCTGGCCGATCCCGAACGGGAGGCCACCCCGCAGGAACTGCTCGAGGTGGGCTTCCGTAACGACCCGTACTTCGCCCCGGGCCAGGGCTGGCACTACTCGAACACCGGCTACATCGTGCTCGGCGAGATGCTGCACCAGGTCACCGGCCAGCCGGTGAAAACGCTGATCCAGCAGAAGATCGCCAAGCCGTTGCGGCTGCGCGACACCTATCTGGCCGACCCGAAGGTGGCGAACCCCGGGCCGGGCTTCGCACACGGGTACCTGACCGAGGTCGCGGACGGCAGGTTCAGCTACGCCGACACCTCGCAGTGGTCGTTGAGCTGGGCCGGGTCGGCCGGGGCGGTGGTCTCGACAGCCCGCGACCTGAGCACCTTCTACTCGACGCTGCTGGGTGGCGACCTGCTGCCGAAGGCGCAGCTGAACGAGATGAAGAAGACGGTCGACCTGAGCGAGGAGTGGGGCGCTCCGATCGGCTACGGCCTGGGCCTGTACCGCCAGGAGACACCGTGCGGGACCGGCTGGGGCCACGACGGCGGCACCCTCGGGCACAACACGACGACGCTGGTCAGCAGCGACGGAAAGCGTTCCGTGGCAGGAGACGTCAACAACGCCTTCGTGTCTTCGGAAGCGCAGGAAGATCCGGCACTGGAACGTTTCGCCCTGGCACAGGGCCAGGTGCAGCTCGTGGCGGTGTGCGCGATGTTCGGCAAGGAGGTTCCGGCGCAGAAGTAGCCCGGAAGGCGGCGCTGGTCAACCGGTTCCAGCGCCGCCACCCTTCTCCTAGTCGCGACACAGCCTGTTATCGCCGAATCTCAATATCGGGGCAACAAAGTTTGCCAGGGGCAGACTTTGTTGCCCCGATCCCGCACGCACGGCGAGCGCTTTGCTCGAGCGTGCGAAAAGGTATACAGAGGACGTATGCCCAAGCGAGCCAAGCCGCGCAGCGGCCGGAAACGACCGCCGGACCGCCCGTCCGGTCCCCCGACGCGGCGGAGCCTGCCCACCGAAGAGCCTGACACCTGGGCCCCGGCAACCGTTCAGGTCCGGATCGAGAAGGGCAGCGCCACCGGGCAGGCGCGGCGCCGGCATCTGGAGGACCAGGTGCTACGGCTGGTCAACGCGGCCCGCCAGCGTGCCGGGAGCCCACCGCTGAAGGCCGACGAACGGCTGCGGGCAGCGGCCCGGCAGCACAGCGAGCGAATGTCTGATCTGCAGTTCTTCGACCACATGGACCCGGACGGCTCCGACCCGGGGCAGCGCATGCTGGCGGCCGGTCATCCCGCCCCAGGAGCCGAGAACATCGCCGCCGGGCAGGCCGCGGCCGAGCCGGTGATGCAGGCCTGGATGAACAGCCCGGGCCATCGGGTCAACATTCTCAACCCGGCGTTCGTCTCGCTCGGGGTGGGCGTTGACCTGCGGCCGGGCGGGCCGTTCTGGACCCAGAACTTCGGCTACTGAGCCCTTTCGGCCCCGCACAGCGAAGCGGCGCCGGGATCAGGGTCCGGCGCCGCTTCCTTCACAGTGGTCTCAGTTGATCGTGACCCAGTCGATCGACTCGGTGAAGCCCTGGGTCAGCGGCTGGCTGCCGGTGACCAGGCGCGGGCCGAGGATCAGGCTCATCGGGTCGGTCGGGATGACCGCCTGGTCGGTGATCGTCTCCAGCAGCTTGCCGTCGAGGTAGAACTTCACCGCGTTCCGGTCGTACTCCAGGGTGGCCTCGTGCCACTGCTGGTCGTACAGGTTCACGCCGGTGTCGACCTTGACCGACTTGTACTTGCCCCGCTTGGCGCTCTCGAACAGCAACTGGGTGTTGGTGAAGCTCTGGTTCGTGGTGTAGCCGAAGTTGATCTCGTTGAACTGGCTCCCGTCGGCCTTCGGACCGTCGTCCCACAGCGCGACGCCCCACCAGACGCCCTTCTTGTCGTCCACCTTCTTCTCCGGCCGGTCGGTCAGCGCGAAACGCACCGTGAACTTGCCCTCGGTGAACTTGCGCGCCTTGTACCTGGCCTTCGACCAGGAACCGTAGTTGTCCGGCGCAACCGCGGACTTCAGCCGGAACCGGGCCTTCTCACCCTCGATCGTCGGGCAGGTGTACTCGCAGCTCCACACGTTCTTGTCGAAGCTGGTGAAGTCGTCGCGGAACTCCGGAACCGCCGCAGCGACGGCCTTTCCGGAGGTCTTGGCCGGCTCGGTGGCGCTCGCCTGCACCGCCGTGAAAGCGCCCACGGCCACCAGTACCGCAGAAACTCCACCGGCGATCCGCCAGCCCTTGGGTGTCACATCCATCTCCTCACAACGCCGCGAAAACCTCGCAGCCTCAACGTAACCGGCCGAATTCCGGCCAACAACCCGCGACGCTTAAGCTGCGGATAACTGCGCGATAGATGTTCTCCTGATCTCCCCGGCCGGGCATTTCCGTTGGTCCGAAAGCGCATTCAGGGCCCAGAAAGATGGGCCCCGGCTCTTCACGGAGCGTCCAACGGGCCGGTCACGGCTGGAGACCGAACCTTGTTTCACCGTTCTCCTCCACCGGGAGATCCGTTTCGTCCGGGCCGGCCAGAGGACCGTAGGACATGTTCAGCTCGACGGAGAACGGCCGGTATCGGCGGTCCTGGGACGCCGTCAAGAACCTCGAAAGGACACCCAGCGTGCCGGGCAGGCCGAGTTCCTCGACCAAATCGGCGCGTCGAGGGGCGTATTCCGGCTGATGGCCGTACTCCTTCTCGTCGTTCTCGGCCATCAGCGCCGCCAGCGCTGCCTCGTCCGCCAGGCCGGTGTAACGCTCGGCATCGGCCACGTGTGGCACACCGACCACCAACGCCAGGGCCTCGCGCAGCGTAGGAGCCAGGAGCCCACCCCGGCCTTCGGTGTCGAGATAGACCACCGGGAAGTCGTCACCGGTGCCGACCAGCAGGTAGGCATCGCCGGAGGAGTCGCCGGCAACCTTCTCCCACGGTGCGCCGATGGGTAGCACCAGCTCTTCCGGCAGGGGCTTTCCGGCTTGCGCCATGTCGAAACCGCATTCCGCAAGGTCTTCCTGCATCCATGCGGTGGACCTGATCCGGGCCAGCACTTCGCGATCTGTCATGCGGGTCAGGCTAGTTCTGGTGACGTGGCGGCTCAGATCACCAATTACCCACGCCCCGCTCCGGCGCCTCAGCCCTTTCCGGGCCAGGCACCGTGATCACCTGGATGCCCTGCTCCAGGAAAGGCTCGACCAGCTCGCCGGTGCCGGTGGTGACCAGCGTCCAGCCCGGGGCGAACCGGGTCCAGGCGTGGAACGGGCGGCGGCCCAGCTTGGCGGCGTGGGCCAGCACGTAGACGTGATCGCTGCGGGCGGCCAGCAGCTCCTTCAGCTGGGACTGGGACAGGTCGGCCTCGCAGATGCCGCGCTCGGCGTCCACGCTGTCGGCGCCCAGGAACACCCGGTCGAAGCTCATCCGGCTCAGGGCGATCTCGGCGATCGGGCCGACCAGGGCCTGGCTGAGCGGGCGCAGGGTGCCGCCCAGGCAGTGCAGGGTCACGCCCTCGGCGCCGGTCAGCTCCCCCAGCACGGTCAGGCTGGCGGTGGTCACGGTGACGCCGGAGCGCGAGCGCAGGCGGTGGGCCAGGGCGGCCGTGGTGGAGCCGGCGTCCAGCGCGATCGACTCGCCGGGCTGGATCTGCTCGGCGGCCCAGGTGGCGATGGCCAGCTTCTCGCTGAACGCCTCACCGATGCGCTGCTGCAGCGACGGCTCGGTGTGGCTCTGCGCCACCATCGCCCCGCCGTAGGTCCGGGCCAGCTTCCCGGCGGACTCCAGCCGGGCCAGGTCGCGGCGGATGGTCGAGGGCGAGACCGCGAAGCGCTCGGCCATCTCGCCGACCTCGGCCAGGCCACGGGTCTCGGCCAGCCGGACGATCTCCTCGCGCCGGCGGCGGGAACTGAGCACCTGGACCACGGGGCCTCCTCGACTCTGAGGGACGGGCCGGCGGTTTCTCCGACGACCGAAGAACAGGTTGCGCGTTGTGCGCAGGTCAGCGCAAGAACTCCCCGGCGATGTTAAGCAGGTCACTCAATTGGCGCCCATTCTGCGCGAAAACCTGGCGCGGAACGCGCAACC
Organism: Kineosporia babensis; assembly: GCF_021129305.1. GTDB lineage: Bacteria > Actinomycetota > Actinomycetes > Actinomycetales > Kineosporiaceae > Kineosporia > Kineosporia babensis. The sequence goes on from NZ_JAJOMB010000020.1 coordinate 33,458, forward strand.
GGTGTGAAGGTTCCCGGCAAGCCCCTCACCCGTTGCGAGGAGTGGTCAACGATGACCCCACCGAAACACCCCGGCGCGCTGAGCCGGCGGAGCCTGCTGAAGCTGGGCATGCTCGCCTCAGCCGCAGGCGCCACCGGAGGCCTCGCCGGCTGCGCCACCCCGACCGGCCTGCCCGGTCCGGGCACCCTGAATCTTGCGCTCAACCGTTCGCTGGTCAGCCTGGACAACAAGCTGAACCAGTTCGACGCGGCGGTGACCGTGCAGCGCGCGGTCCGCCAGAGCCTGACCCGGCTGACTCCCGACCTGAAGGTCCAGCCGGTCCTGGCCGAGAGCATCACCCTCACCGCCCCCACCGAGTGGACCGTGCAGCTGCGCGAGGGCATCCGCTACTCCGACGGCAGCGCGGTGCAGGTCGACGACGTCAAGGTGGCGCTGGAGTCCTACCGGGACACCGACGGCGGCTTCCTGGCCACGTTCTTCCCGGAGTGGCCGCGGGTGCAGAAGGTCGACGAGCGCACCTTCCGCCTGGTCACCGACCAGCCGCTGCCGATCCTGGACTACCTGCTCACCAACATCCTGATCACTCCGGCGCGGGCGAACCGGCCCGAGGAGCTGCAGACCGGCGTCGGCACCGGCCCCTACACGGTGCTGAACTCCGACCGCGGGGCGGGCACCTACCGGTTGCAGGCCAACCCCAACTACTGGGGGACCAAACCGACGATCGAACAGGTGGACGTCCGTTTCCTGCCTTCGGAGTCGGGTCGGGTGGTCAGCCTGCGCAGCGGGGAGATCGACGTGATCGACTCGATCACCCCCGACTCGGTGGAGCAGCTGCGCGGGCTCAAGGGCGTGAGGATCGAGACCCGCCCGGGCACCCGGCTGACCCATTTCTTCTACAACTTCCGCAAGCCCGAGAGCAGCCCGCTGGCCGATGTCCGGGTCCGTGAGGCGCTCAGCTACGCGATCGACGGCGACTCGCTGATCAATGACGTGCTGCAGGGCGCGGTCGTACCCGTGCAGGGGGTGGTGGCGCCGGATCTGACCGGCGCCGCCGCGGTCGGTGAGTACCGCTACGACCCGGCCAGGGCCCGTCAGTTGCTCAGCGACCTGGGCGTGCGCGACCTGCCGATGACGATCATCTGGGAGTCGGGCGAGTTCGCCGGTGACAGCCAGGTGATGGAAGCGGTCTACGAGATGCTCCGCGCGGTCGGGGTCCGGGTGAAGCTGCAGCAGTTCGAGCCCGGCGGCGACATCTCCACCTGGCGCCAGGGCAAGGGCGGCGACTGGGATCTGCTGGCCAACGGCTACGCCAGCCCCACCGGCCTGGCCGTGACCATGCTCCAGGGCATGTTCACCGGTACCCCGGAGAAGGAGAAGACCCGGGACACCTACCACGGGTACATCGTTCCCGAGGTCACGAAGCTGATCGGCCAGGCCTCCTCCGAGGTGGACGAGCAGCAACGCGAGGAGCTGCTGGTGCAGGCCCAGGAAGCGGTCTGGAAGACCTGGCCGGCGATGTGGGCGTTCGCCCCGAAGGCCGTGGTCGCCCGGCGCGACCGAGTGGGCGGAATGACGCTCGGCGCCAACAACTCCTACGACCTCACCACCGTGCGATTGGGGGCATGAGCCATGTCGCGCAGACCTCAACTGCCGCCGCTGACCAAGTACGCGGGCAAACGCCTGACCCAGAGCGTGCTCACCGTGTTCCTCACCGTCTCCACGGTTTTCGTCCTGATCCGGCTGGCCCCCGGCGATCCGGCCCGGGCCTACGCCGGCCCGTTCGCCACCAACGAGCAGCTCGCCGAGGTCCGTGAGCGCTTCGGCCTGGACCAGTCGATCCTCTCCCAGTACTGGACCTTCCTGACCGGGCTCTTCCAGGGCGACCTCGGGACGTCCTTCAGTTACCAGGACTCGGCGCTGAGCGTGGTCCTGGACCGGATGCCCTACACGATCACCCTGGCCACCTCGGCGATCCTGCTGACCACGATCGTCTCGGTGCCGCTGGGGGTCTGGATGGCCCGGCACGCCGACAGCCGCCGCGAACTGGGCGCGAACGTCCTCACCGTGGCCGGGCAGTCGATGCCGGAGTTCTGGACCGGCGTCATGCTGCTGACCCTGTTCGCCGTGCTGGTGCCGATCCTGCCGGCCTCCGGGTTCACCACCTGGGGCGGGCTGGTGCTGCCCACGGTCACCGTCGCCATCCTGCAGATCGCCCTGATCAGCCGGATGGTGCGGCGCGAGATGGTGAACAACTTCGCCTCGCCCTACCTCACCGTGGCCCGCTCCCGCGGGGTCGGCGAACGCGCCCTGACCTGGCAGTACGCCATGGGCAACGCCGCCGTGCCGGTGATCACCGCGCTCGGCACCCGGTTCGCCGCGCTGCTGAACGGTGTGGTCGTGGTCGAGGTGGTGTTCGCCTGGCCCGGCGTCGGCTCCCTGGTGGTGCGGGCCCTGGAGACCCGCGACTACCCGCTGATCGTGGCCACCGTACTGGTCACCTCGGTCCTGTCGGTCACCGTGCAACTGCTGATCGATCTCCTGTACCCGCTGCTGGACCCGCGGGTCCGCCTCGGAAAGGCCACCTCATGAGCGTCTCCGTCGAAAGGCCCAGTGCGGTCACCGCGGACGATCTCGCCCGCTCGGCCGTGGCGGGCAAGCACCGGGGCAACCGTTTCAAGACCGTCACCGGCGCGATCTGCACCCTGGTCGTGGTGATCCCGGTGGCGCTGGCCCAGGTGCTGCCGATCCCCGACCCGGACCAGCAGGACCTGTCCCAGCGCCGGCTGCCGCCGCTGACCGACGGGCACCTGTTCGGCACCGACGCCCTGGGCCGCGATCTGCTCTCGCTGGTACTGCACGGCGGCCAGGTCTCGATCGCCATCGGCCTGCTCGCGGTCACCGTCTCCGGCCTGATCGGGATCCTGGCCGGTTCGGCCGCCGGGTTCTTCGGCGGCTGGGTGGACACCGCGGTCTCCCGGCTGCTGGAGGCCCAGATGTCGCTGCCGCTGCTGATGATGCTCCTGCTCGTGGTCGCCCTGTTCGGCCCCTCGCTGCCGGTGATCACCCTGGTCATCGCGATCGCGCAGTGGCCCGAGGTGGCCCGGCTGACCCGCTCGCTGGTGCTGGTGGAGCGGGAAAAGCCTTACGTGGCCGCCGCTCAGGTCCTGGGACTGCGCCGGCTGCAGATCCTGTCGCAGCACGTGCTGCCCAACGTGATCCGCCCGGCCTCGCTGGTGGTGCTTCTGCTGCTGGCCCAGGCCGTGCTTCTGGAGAGCGCGCTGAGCTACCTCGGCGCCGGTCCCCAGCGTCCGTTCGCCACCTGGGGACGGATCATCTCCGACGGCCAGAACTACATCACCACCTCGTGGTGGCTGGTCACTCTTCCCGGCCTGGTGATCGTGCTGCTGGTGGTCGGGGTCAACCTGCTCGGTGACGGCGTGCGCGACCGGGTGCGCCGTCGGAAGGTGGTGCAGTCGTGAAGCTTCTCGAAGTAGAGGACCTGCAGATCGAGCTGATGACCGAAGCGGGCGTGGTCCGCGCGGTCGACGGCGTGAGCTTCTGCGTCGGGGAGGGCGAGACCGTCACCCTGATCGGCGAGTCCGGCTCGGGCAAGTCGACCACCGCGATGGGTGTGCTGCGGCTGCTGCCGGCCGGCCTGGCGGTGCTGTCGGGCCGGGTGGAGCTGGCCGGTAAGGACGTCATCGCCGACCCGGACTCGATCGTGGACGTGCGTGGCCGCTCGGTCTCGCTGATCCCGCAGGACCCGATGACCGCGCTGAACCCGGTCTTCACGGTGGGGCGCCAACTGGCCGGGGCGGTGCGCACCCGGCATCCGGAACTCTCCCGTTCCCAGGCCCGGGACCGCGCGGCCGAACTCCTGGACAGCGTGCACATTCCCGACCCTTCGGCTCAGCTGCGCAAGTACCCGCACCAGCTCTCGGGGGGCATGCTCCAGCGCATCCTGATCGCGATCGCCCTGGCCGGCGAGCCCCGGCTGCTGGTGGCCGACGAGCCGACCAGTGCCCTGGACGTGACCGTTCAGGCGGGCGTGCTCGACCTGCTGCTGGAACTGCAGGAGCGCACCCGGATCGGCATCCTGATGATCACGCACGACCTCGGCGTGGCCCGGGTGGTGTCCGACCGCATCCACGTGATGAAGGCCGGCCGCTTCACCGAGAGCGGCGAGGTGGAGGACATCGTCGAGCGCCCCCAGACCGAGTACACCCGCAAGCTTCTCGCGGCCATCCCCCAACTCGACGCGCCGTCCACCACCGCACCGGAAACCCCGGCCGGCCAGAACGTCCCCAAGCAGGAAAGCCCAACCCCCGCACCCCCGGCCGAGGCTCCCGCGGCCAGCCCTGCAGAACCAACCGCCACAACCCTCAAACCAGAGGACGCCCGCCGCCCCGCCGGGGCAACCGGCCTCTCGGCCGTCCCCGGCACCGCAACCACTGCCACAACCGCTGCCCGGCCGGAAGGAGCACGCCCGTGACCGAGCACCACAACACCGAGCACCGCGCCGACGTCGTTCTCCGCGTGGAACACCTCGTGGTCGACTACCCCACCCCCACCGGCATCCACCGCGCCGTGGACGATGTCAGCCTGAGCGTGGAACGCGGACGCACCGTGGCCCTGGTCGGTGAATCGGGCTGCGGAAAATCCACCGTGGCGCGCGCTTTGGTACGCCTGGTCAAGCCGACTTCGGGATCAATCGTCCTCGCCGAGACCGATATCGCCCAATTGCCGGAGAAGAAGCTGCGGCCGCTGCGCTCGAAGATCCAGATGGTGTTCCAGGACCCGTACGGCTCGCTCGACCCGCACCTGACCGCGCAGCAGATCGTGGCCGAACCGCTGAAACTGCGCGGGGTTTCCACCGCCGAGCGGAACAAGGAGGCCGCGCACCTGATCGACCTGGTCGGGCTGCCGTCGACCGCGCTGAACCGGGGACCGGCCGAGTTCTCCGGCGGCCAGCGCCAGCGGATCGGCATTGCCCGGGCCCTGGCCAGCCGCCCTGAGGTGCTGGTCTGCGACGAGGCCACCAGCGCACTTGACGTGTCGGTGCAGGCTCAGGTGCTCAAGCTGCTGGCCGAACTGCAGCAGCAGACCGGGGTGAGCTACCTGTTCATCTCGCACAACCTCGGCGTGGTGCGGGAAATCAGCCAGGACGTGGTGGTGATGCGCCGGGGCCAGGTGGTCGAGGCCGGACCCACGCAGCAGGTGCTGTCCCAGCCGGCCGAGCCCTACACCCGGGCGCTGCGAGCAGCCGCGCTCGACCCGGCCACGATTCGAGGACGCAAGCCCCGCAGCGTCCTCGCTGTACAGGGAAAGGTTGCGTAGTGCGTCCCCCATTCGAATTCAGCCGCCTCGCCCTCGGCACGATGACGTTCGGCGACACGGTGGACAAGGAGACGGCCGGGCGCATGCTCGACGTCGCCCTGGACGCCGGTGTCACGATGATCGACACGGCCAACGGATACGCCGGCGGGGCCACGGAATCGCTCCTGGGAGAGCTTCTTCCCTCCCGGAGCGGATTCGTGCTGGCCACCAAGGCGGGCATCCCCCACCCCGATGCCGACGGCGCCCCGCCCCTTTCGGCCAAGGCCATCCGGGCCTGCGTCGAGGGCAGCCTGAACCGGCTGGGCGTGGAGCGGGTCGACCTGTTCTACCTGCACCAGCCCGACCGTTCCACCCCGCTGGAGGAGACTCTCGGCGAGGTTGCCCGGCTGGTCGCCGAAGGCAAGATCGGTGCGCTCGGCGTCTCCAACTTCTCCGCCTGGCACATCGCCGCCGTGGATGCGGCCGCCGACGCCGTCGGCACCCCGCGTCCAGTTGTCGCGCAGCAGCTCTACAACCTGATCGCCCGCCGGATCGAGGAGGAGTACGCCGAGTTCGCCGTCACCAGCGGCCTTTCGACCATGGTCTACAACCCGCTCGGCGGTGGGCTGCTGGCCGGCCGGCACAGCTTCGGCGACCGGCCCGAGCACGGCCGGTTCGGCGACTCCCGGCTGGCCGCGATGTACACCGAACGCTACTGGAACGCCGAGATCTTCGACGCGATCGAGGCGGTGAACGACATCGCCGAGCAGGCCGGCCTGAGCCCGAGTGAGCTGGCTCTGCGCTGGCTGCTGAGCCGGGACGTGGTCGGCTCGATCCTGCTCGGCGGCTCCAAGGTCGCACACCTGGAGGCCAACCTGGCCGCCGCCGAGAAGGGCCCGCTGCCGCAGGACGTGGTGGAGGCCTGCGATCAGGTCGGCGCGCAGCTGCGCGGCCCGATGCCTGCCTACCACCGCTGAAAGTCACCCCAGAAAGGAATTTCTCCCATGACCGTCGCTGACTTCGCCGCCCGGCTGCGCAACCGCGAGACCCTGGTCGGGTACTGGGTCCTGCTGGACGCCCCGCCCTCGACCGAGAGACTGGCCCGCCTCGGCTACGACTACGTCGCGATGGACGCCCAGCACGGCCTGTTCGGCTACGACGGCATGCTGGCCGGCCTCACCGCGATCGACGCCGGCGGCAGCTCGGCCGGGGTGATCCGGGTGAGCTCGAACGACCCGGGCACGATCGGCCGGGCCCTGGACGCGGGCGCCACCGGCATCATCGTGCCGCTGATCAACACCGCCGAGGACGCGGCCGCGGCGGTCGCGGCCGCACGCTACGCGCCCAACGGCATTCGCTCCTACGGTCCGATGCGCTCGATGCTCCGGGTCGGGCCGAAGCCGGCCGAGGCCGATGCCGCGGTGGCCGTGCTGGCGATGATCGAGACCGCGCAGGGCCTGGAGAACGTGGAGGCGATCGCCGCCACGCCCGGGCTGGACGGGCTCTACGTCGGGCCCTCCGACCTGACTTTGGCCATCGGCGGCGCGACGTCGACCGATCCGGCCGTGGCCGACGCGTTCGAGGCCGCGCTGACCCGGGTGAAGCAGGCCTGCGAGGAGAACGGGATCGCGGCCGGTCTGCACACCCCCTCCGGCGAGGTCGCGGCCAAGCGAATCTCCGAAGGGTGGACGGTCCTGACCGTCGCCTGCGACCTGGTTCACCTGGAAGTGGCTGCCCGTAATCACCTTTCGGTCGCCCGAGGTGAGGCATGAGCGTCGACAAGGCGCTGCTGGACGGCCGGCTCCGGCCCGGCGACCCGGGCCGCTCCGACGCCTATCTGGACGTTCCCACGGTCCAGAGCCACGCGTCCTTCATTACCACGCTCCCCGACGGCGACCTCGGAATGGTCTGGTTCGGCGGCACGCAGGAGGGCGTCGGCGACATCAGCGTCTGGTTCTCCCGGCTGATCGAAGACGTCTGGACCGCACCGGTCCAGTTGTCCGACGATGCCCAGCATTCCGAGCAGAACCCGGTCCTCTTCCCGACTCCCGGCGGTGACCTGTGGCTGCTGTGGACCGCGCAGCGCGCCGGCGATCAGGACACGGCCTCGGTGCGGCGCCGGATCTCGAAGGACTCGGGGCAGACCTGGGGCGAGGTCGAGACCCTCTTCCCGGCGGACGAGCGCAGTGGCGTTTTCATCCGGCAACCGGTCGTGGTCACCGAATCCGGCCGTTGGCTGCTGGGGATCTTCCGCTGTGTGAAGGTGCCCGGCGAACGCTGGAGCGGTGATGCGGACACCAGCTCGGTGATGCTGTCGGACGACCAGGGCACGACCTGGCGCGAGGTCGAAGTTCCGGCCAGCGTCGGCTCGGTACACATGAACATCGTTGACCTGGGCGGTGGTTCGCTGGTGGCCCTGTACCGCAGCCGGTGGGCCGACCACATCTACCTGTCCCGATCGTCCGACGACGGCTCGAGCTGGAGCGCCCCGCAGCCGACCGACCTGCCCAACAACAACTCGTCCATCATGCAGACCCGCCTGTCCGACGGCCGCCTGGCCCTGGTGTTCAACGACTCCAGCCGGCTCGACGCCACCGAACGCCGGCTTTCGCTCTACGACGAGATCGACGAGAACGGCATTGTGGAGGACGCTGCTCCAGCCGTGGTCGAGGTTGCGGAGCACAAGGCCTTCTGGGGTGCTCCGCGGGCGCCGATGACGCTGGCCCTCTCGCCCGACGGTGGCGAAAGTTGGCAGCGCGTGCTCAACCTGGACGAGGGCGACGGCTACTGCCTGACCAACAACTCCCGCGACGGCCTGAACCGTGAGCTGTCCTACCCGGCGATCCACCAGGGCGCGGACGGCCTGCTGCACGTGACCTACACGTACCACCGGCAGACCATCAAGCACGTCCGGCTGGACCTTTCCCGGATCGGCGTCTGACATGGCCGTGCTGGTGACCGGTGTGAGCTCGGGGATCGGCCGGGCGATTGCCGAGAAGCTGATCGGGGACGGTCGGCGCGTGGTGGGCGTCAGTCGTCGCGATCCCTCTTTGCCCGGCTGTGAATGGGTCTCGGCGGATCTTTCCTCGGCCTCAGAGCTCGGCGCGGTGGCTGCGGATGTGGCCGGCCGGGGCGATCTGGATGCCGTGGTGCATGCCGCCGGGGTCCAGTTCAGTGCTCCGCTGGGCAAGCTGGACCACGAGGACGGCGCCCGGATGTGGGCGCTGCACGTGGACGCTCCGAGCCGGCTGGTCGATGCGGTGGTGGGCGGTCTGCCGGACGGTGCCCGAATCGTGCTGATCGGTAGCCGCACGGCCACCGGAGTTGCGGGCAAGAGTCAGTACTCGGCCACCAAGGCTGCGCTGATCGGTCTGACCCGCTCCTGGGCCATGGAACTGGCACCCCGCCGGATCACCGTGAATGTGGTGGCGCCGGGCCCGACGGCCACGGCCATGCTGCAGGACCCGAACCGCTCTGCCACTCCCCCGCGGGTTCCTGCGCTCGGACGGTTCGTGGAGCCTTCCGAGGTGGCCGGTCTGACGGCGTTCCTGCTGGGGCCGGACGGCGGTTCGATCACTGGGCAGCACCTGGTGATCTGCGGTGGGGCGTCGTTGTGAAGCCATCGCTGCTGGGCATTGTCGCCGACGACCTGACCGGAGCCGCCGATTCCGCCGTGGTTTTCGCCGGGTGTGGCTTCTCCGTGCAGTTGTTGCTGCCCGCTGATCCGGCGGCCGAGTCATCTGTCTGGTCGGCGGCTGAGCCTGGGCTAGGTGCCGACTCCGGGGTGCTGGCAGTCGCTACCGGTGCTCGGGCCCTACCGGATGAGAAGGCTGCCTCGGTCACGTCTGCGGGTGTGCTGGATCTGCTGGCCCGGGGGTGCGACCGGGTGTTCGTGAAGGTGGACTCGACCATGCGGGGTTCGGTCGCCGGGCAGGTGCGTGGTGCGCTGGCTGCTTGGTCCACCGCTTTCGCTGATGCTTCGGTGGTGCTCTGCCCGGCGTTTCCCTCTCAGGGGCGGACTGTCGTGGACGGGGTGGTGCTGGTCGGTGGGGTTTCGTTGGCTTCATCGGCGGCTGCTTCGGATCCGGTGACGCCAGTCCGTGCGAGTCGGCTGTCGGAGCTGGTGCAAGGGTCAGTTGCCTGGGATTTGGCGACCGCACCGGGTCGGGTGCGATATAAGGGCACGCCTACGTCTCAACCTTTGCTCGGCGTGGCCGTGTCTCCCCGGGCGGGTGGGGTTTGCCCTGCGCCAAAAGCTGGTCAGCACGGCAGCGTGTTGACGGCGGATGCGGCGACCGAGTCCGACCTGGATGCACTGGCGGCCTTGATCGACGAAGCCGGCCCAGCGGTCCTGGCAGCGGGTTCGGCCGGGCTGGCCAACGCCTTCGCTGAACTCTGGGCCGACAACACAAGCCAACCCGGGCCGGCACATCAGGCACCCGGGCGGATCCTGGTGGCCGTCAGCTCACTTCACCCGACCGCAGCGGCAGCCGTCGCCAACCTCACCGAGCCCGACACCGACGTCGTCACCACGCCCACCGAACGCCAGCCGAGCACCTCCGGGGCAGCTCAGCAGTTCGGCCAACGCGTGGCCGAGCAGCTCCGCCAGAACGACTACAGCGCGATCGTTCTCGTCGGCGGTGACGGCGCCGCCGCCACTCTCAAGGAGATCGGCGCCACGTCGGTGACGCTCCACTGCAACCTGCTGCCGGGCGTCCCGCTCGGCACCGTGAACGGCGGCACCGCAGCCGGTCTGCGCATCGTGACCAGATCCGGCGGGTTCGGCGACAACGCCGGCCTGGCCCAGATCGTCCGTCGGCTGCGAAACCCACCACCTCGTGAGCCGGGCTGACCAGCGTCGCCAGCCACCCCGTCCGTAGTTCAAGAACCTGCACCGTCCTCGGAAAGGAACCCTCATGCCTTCCCCCAGCAACTCGACCGGCCGACGTCCCGTGCTCGCCGTGACCCTTGGCGACGTCGCCGGGATCGGCCCCGAGATCACCGCCCGCACCCTGCTCAGCCACCCCGAACTGCGCGAGATCTGCGTGCCGGTGGTGGTGGGCGACGCCGACGCGCTGCGCAACGGTGCGCGTTACGCCGGGCTCGACCCGGAAGCGGTACGGGTGATCAGTGATCCGCGGGAGGCGACCAACGACCCGAACACGATCGAGGTGCTGCAGACCGGCCCCTCGCTCGGGCACATCCCGGTCGGCGAGCTCAACGCTGCGGCCGGGGACGGGTCCTACCGCTTCGTGGTGGAGGCCTGCCGGCTGGGCCGCGAAGGGCTGATCGACGGCATCGTGACGGCCCCGCTGAACAAGGCCGCGATGCACGCCGGTGGGCACAACTGGCCGGGCCACACCGAACTGCTGGCGCACGAGTTCGACGTGCGCAACTTCAGTCTGGTGCTCTCGGCCGGCGATCTGTACTTCTTCCACCTCACCGGGCACATGTCCCTGGCCGATGCGGTGGAGAACACCACGCCGCAGCGGTCGGACGATCTGCTCTCGCTCGCCGGGGCGTTCGTGCGGGCGCTGGGCAAGCCGGACGAGCCGATCGGGGTGTGCGGCCTGAACCCGCACGCCGGGGAGAACCGGATCTTCGGTAACCAGGACGCGGACGTGCTGGCCCCGGCGATCGAGCGGGCCAAGGAGCGGGGCATCAACGCGCACGGCCCGATCCCGGCGGATGCACTGATTCCGGCTGCGGTGCGCGGAAAGTGGAACATCGTGGTGGCCTGCTACCACGACCAGGGGCACGCGCCGTTCAAGGCGGTGTACGGCGACGACGGGGTCAACATCACGATCGGCCTGCCGGTGGTACGGGTCTCGGTCGACCACGGCACGGCCTTCGACATCGCCGGTCAGGGCATCGCCCGGGAAGCCAGCCTGGTGCTGGCCTGCGAGCGGGCGGCGGCGCTGGCCCCGGGCTGGGACGACGTGTACCAGGCGGCGATCGCCGGGGCCAGTACGCCTGCCTGACAGATGCTTTCAGACGGCCAGGGTCTCGGTGCGCGGCAGCACGATCGGTGCGGGCGCGCTGAGGCTCTGGCCGTTGGGGGTGCAGTTCAGGCAGCTGACGATGCGGCGCTTCGGGGCCCTGGGGACCATGCCGATCGGGCCGGCGGTGGGCTGGACGACGGTCGCGTGCTCGAGACAGGTTGCGGCGCCGCAGTAGTGGCAGCAGCCGACGGCGGTGGCGTGGTGGCCGTTGTGCAGGGCACAGTCGAGGCAGTGCATGGGTAGGGGGTTTCCGTTCTCGTGGGGAAGTCAGGCGAGAAGAGTGAAGGGGCAACCGGGTGCGCAGGTGGAGAACCGGCCGCATCCCCCAGGTTGCCGATGCTCAGGAAGGTACACGCAGCAAGGAGAACGGGCTACTTGATCCTTCGTAGGATGTGGCCGAGATCACGCAAACGTCGCGATGCCCCGCCGGCCGGAATGGCCTGCGGGGCATCGTGGTGTCGGATCAGCCGTTGTCGGTGACCGTGAGGATCGCCTTGCTGGTGAACGCCAGGGGCGCGCCGGTGAAAGTGCCGCTCGGGGTGAACTTCACCTGGTAGATGCCCTCGGCCGAGGCCGGGACGGTGATCACGGCGGACTTGCCGTCGGCGGCCGGGGCGACGTCGTCGAGCTGGACTTCGGTGCCGGCGTTGAGGTTACGCAGGACGAAGGTTCCGGACAGGCCGTGACCGGTGAGCTTGACCGTGCCGCCGGTGGTCGGCAGCACGGCCTTGGAGCTGCCGGAGATCCCGGCGGTGTAGGTGAGAGTCACCGCCGGAGCCGCGATCCCGGATCGGTAGACGATGAGGTCGGCGTTCTGCCCGGGAGTACCGGCCGGGACGGTTGCCTCGGCGGTGGTGTCGGACAGCCACTTCAGCGCGACCGGGCGGGCGATCGTCCTGCCGTTGACCGTGCTCTCCAGCTTGGCCGTGATCTTCTTGGCGGTCATCTCCCGGGCGTTGGCGCCCAGACCGGTGGTGGTCAGGACCAGCTTGCCGCCGCCGGCCAGCAACCGGGTGCTGGAACTGGTCACCGCCGACACAGCTACGGCCTCGAGCTTGTCCAGGGTCCGGCCGGAGTCGGCGCTCTCGCCCAGGCCGCTCTTGAGCACCACCCGGTACTGACCCGCCGGGGCGGCCGGAGCGGTGAAGCCGATCTGGGTCTGGGTCTTCGAGGTGATGACGGCGTCGATGTCCTGGCCGCTGTTCACGCTGCTGCTGGTCGGCCGCAGCACGAGCGCGTCGGACTGGGTGGCGTCGAGCGCCGCGAGATCGGTTCCGGTGACGGTGATCGCCGCGCCTCCGGTGACCGCGAAGGCCGTGCTGGACAGACGGCTGATTTTCGGCGCCGTGTACTTCACGTCCAGACGGGTGGCCGGGCTGAGGGCGGAGAAGCCGGCGCCCGAGGTGGGGGCGAACGAGACTCGCCAGGTACCGGCGCCGCCAGCGACCTGGGCCGGCAGCTTCACCTGCACCCGAGAGTCACTTTCGAGGAAGACACCGGCCGAGGCGGAGTTCAGCGCCGCCTGCGAAGCCACGATCGGCAGGCTGACCTCACCGCTGCCGGCGACCTCGCTCAGCTTCCAGTTCTGTGACTTCGACAGGCCGGTTCCGGTGATCGTGCCGTTGCGGGCGCCGGTCGCCGCGTCCACCTTCCAGGCGGCCGCGGTGACCCGGCCCAGGTAGGTCACGGTCACCGTCCCGGCCGACACGCCGTTCTTCTGGATCTCGATCGTGGCGTCGGTGCCGCCCTGGCCCGCGGGCAGGGCGATCCGCAGCGAGGAACTGGACACCCAGGTCGGCGAAACCTTACGAGTGCCGGTGCTTGTGGTGACGGTGGCGGTGTACTTGGCGCTGCGGAAGGCTGCGGCGGTGGCGCCCAGGCTGGTGCTCGAGGACAGCTCGAGCTTGGCGTTGCCGGTGGCCGGCTGCTGGCTCGAGCCGATCACGCTGAAGGTGCCGGCCGAGTCGTCCGGGTCCTGGTCGGTGACCGGGGTGTTGCTCTCGAAGCCGCCCAGGGTGGCGGCCTCGCGCACGTACTGGCCCACGAAATCCCAAGCCAGCGTGCCGTACCCGGCGTTACCCCAGCCCGTCCCCCATGAGTTCTGGATCTGGATGCCGGTGCTGTCGTAGCCCATCGCGACCACCGCGTGGCCGCCGCGCTCGCTCTGCCCGGCGACCTCGGAGGCCTCCAGGACGTTGTCGTGGCCGGGCGCGTTCAGGTAGTCGAACTCGTTGTAGATCGGCAGCGCCAGGTACACCGGGTCGCCACCGGCCAGGGCGGCCTTGATCGCGTTGTTCTTGGCGGTGTTGGTGCTGCCCGGGGAGGTGTTCCCCGCGTACAGCATGTTGAATCCGGCCATCTTGTACGGCGCTGCCGCGAGCCGGTCGCCCGAGGTCGGCGCGGTGCGGAAGTCGTAGTCGTCGCCGGAGTACTTGGCCTTGGGGGCGATGCCCTGGTCGTCCAGCAGTTGCAGGCCGTCGACCGAGTAGGCGCCGCCGCCCCCGCCGCTGTTGCTGACCTTGATCTGCGAGTACATGTACATCGGGGCGAACGGCTGACCGCCCTTGCCGTAGCGGTTGGCGTACCAGCCGGCGATCGCGTAGCCCTGCGACCAGGCGACGCAGGAGTCCACGGCGCCCTGGTTGCCCACCGGAACCGCGTACGCGCGCAGGTCCACCGAGGCCGGCAGCGGCGCGGAGGCGTAGAGGCGGTCGGCCTGGACGACCTGGCTGGAGAACTTCAGCCCGCCGTAGTGCACCGGGCGGTCCTCGGCGGCCGCGGCGGGGGCGAACAACGCCACGCCCATCCCGGCCGCCAGGATGCTGCTCATCACCATGCGTTCAGTTCTCGCCCAACCCATGGTCACCGAGTGTGGCCATCTGACACCGTTACGTGAACGGCCGACCGGGTGATGCCTCACGGTTCGCCACCTAGAATCGCCCGGACGGACCAACCACCTGACCAAGCCTGACTAAGGACGTTTGTGAGCACCGAACAGCTGATCGGAACCATCAGTGCCGACAAGCCTTTGCTGGTGGTCGCGGTCAAGGAGGAGGCCCAGTTCCTGGACGCCGGGCTGCCGGTGCTGATCACTGGGATCGGCAAGATCAACGCCACCACCGCGCTGACCCTGACCCTGGCCGCCGGGGTGCGCCCGGCGAGCCTGGTCAATCTGGGGACGGCCGGAGCGTTGCGTTCCGGTCTGGTGGGCCTGCACGAGATCAGCACGGTGATCCAGCACGACCTGGACACCGATCTGCTGTTCCGGCTCACCGGTGAGACCTACGGTGCCCCGCTGCAGCTCGCGGCGCCCGGCGGCATCGCGCTGGCCTCAGGCGACACGTTCGTCGCGGGTGGGCCGCAGCGCGATGCCCTGGCCGAGCAGGCGCACCTGGTGGACATGGAGGGCTACGCCGTGGCCGCCGCCGCGGCCCGCCTGGACCTGCCGGTGCGGCTGATCAAGCTGGTCAGCGACGACGCCGACGAGAACTCCGCCCGCACCTGGCCGGAGACGGTGAGCGAGTGCGCCCGGGTGCTGGCCGACTGGGTGCAGCGCGAGCTCGCCTAGGACAGGGCCTAGACCTCGGCGCGGATCGCGGCCAGCAGGTCCTCGGCCTGCTGGTCGGTGAAGCTGATCCGGAAGCGCCGCTCCAGGGTGGCGACGATGCCGATGAACGAGTCCCGGCTGTACTCCAGCAGCCGGTCCACGTCCTCGGGGGTGCGGTTGAGGGTCTCGGCCAGGAACCGCACGGTGGCGCGGCGGGCGGCCGGGTTGTTCAGGATGAACACCGGTTGGGTGTCACGCACGACCGGGCGATGGCGCGGCGCCGATTCCTGCGTGACCACCTCGGCCGCCGAGACCAGGTCGCGGCTGGAGCGCCCGGCGTGCAGGCGCACGCTCTCGCCGTCCAGCACCCAGGCCTGCCGGGAGGTGTCCCAGAACCGGAGGTCGTCCACGGGGAAGGCGATCTCGAGCTCGGTGCTCTCGCCCGCGTCCAGCTCGACTCCGGCGAAGGCGACCAGTTCCAGCAACGGACGCTGCACGCGCGGGTTTTGGTGTTCGGCGTAGATCTGGACCGTCTCGCGCCCCTGACGTTCGCCCGTGTTCTTCACCGGGACAACCAGTTCTACCGTTTCGCCGACGACCGTGGCGGTGACGGAACCGATCTCGAACATGGTGTAGCCCAGGCCGTGCCCAAAGGCGAACAGCGGCTCGCGGCCGAGGGCGTCGTACGAGCGGTACCCGACGTGGATGCCCTCGGAGTAAACATGCCGGCCGTTCTCGCCGGGGTAGGTCAGGTAGCTCGGGATGTCCTCGATCCGGGCCGGGAAGGTGGTGGTGAGCCGCCCGGTCGGCTCGGCGATGCCGACCAGGACGTCGGCGATGGCCCGGCCCGCTCCCTGCCCGGCCAGGAAGGTGGCCACGACCGCGGAAACCTCGTTCAGCCAGGGCATCACGACCGCGTCCGGGCTGGCCAGGAGCACCACTACGTCGGTTCCGGAGGCGGCCAGTTCCTGCACCAGCTGATCCTGCCCGGCGGCCAGATTCAGGGTGCGGCGGTCGGCGCCCTCACCGTCGTACTGCAGGTCGGTGTTGACGAAGACCAACACCAGATCGGCCTCGGCCGCCCCGGAGTCGTCGTCGGTATGCAGCACCTGCACGTCTTCGCCCAGCGCCCGGCGGATCTCCTCGAGCGGGATGTCAACCTGGGTGGGCATGGTGGTGGCGCTGCCGGAGCCCTGGATGATCGGCTGGACCGCGCCCGGGCCCACCACCAGAACCCGCTTCAGCTCAGCCGGGTTCAGCGGCAGCACCCCCGTGTTCTTCAGCAGCACCAGCGAGCGGGCGGCCATGCTGCGGGCCAGCTCGTGGTGCTCGGCCCGGTCGAACGCCTGCTGACGCAGCGGCCGGGCGGCGACCGCGCGGTGCACCAGTTCCAGCACCCGGCGGCAGGCCCGGTCCAGATCCTCGGTGCTGATCAGCTTCTCGTCGATCGCCCGGCGCAGGGCGGCCTTGCGGGCCGGGCTCTCGGGCATGTCCAGGTCGTTGCCGGCGCGGACCGAGGCGGCGCGGTCCTTGATGCCGTGCCAGTCGGACACCACCGCCCCGCGATAACCCCAGTCCTCGCGCAGCACCTCGCTCAGCAGCCACGGATCCTGCGACGTCTGAACCCCGTTGAGCCGGTTGTACGAGCTCATCACCGTCCACGGGTCGCTGCGCCCGACCACCCGCTCGAAGGCCTTCAGGTAGATCTCGCGCAGCGCCCGTTCCTCGATCACCGAGTCCATGGTGGTGCGCTCGACCTCGCTGTTGTTGGCGGCGAAGTGCTTCAGCGAGGCCCCGACCCCGTTCTCCTGCAGGCCCTCCACCACGCCGGCCGCGATCTCGGCGGTGAGCAGCGGGTCTTCGGAGTAGTACTCGTAGCTACGCCCGCCCAGGGGGGTGCGGCGCAGGTTGATGCCCGGCCCCAGCAGCACGTCCACCCCGAACTCGCCGCACTCGGCGGCCAGCGCGGCACCCAGTTGCCGGGCCAGCGCCGGGTCCCAGGAGCAGGCCAGGGTGGCGCCGGTCGGGAAGCAGGTGGCGGGGCGGGTGCGGCCCCAGGCGGTGTCGGTGCCGTTGGCCCGGCGGTTGACCACCGCCAGGAAGTCGTCCAGGTCGAAACCGCCCTGCTGGTCGTTCTCGATCTGTTCCTCGGAGTAGCGCACGCCGTAGGTGCCGTCGGTCATCACGATGCTCGGCACGCCGTGCCGAGGCAGCGCCGCGGTCTTCCACATCCCCCGGCCGGAGAGCAGGTCGACCTTTTCCGGCTCGGTCAGCGCGGCGAGGACGGCCTCGACGTCGAAGAGGCCGGACGGGCTGGCGTTGTCGCTCAAGAGGACTCCAGATCAGGTGGTGCAGGCTCGGTACGGAGCGGTGCTGGGGTTGTGCGGCAGTGTGCGGAGCCGGGCCGGATCTTTCAAATAGCTGATCCGGGTGAAGTACATCGACCGGTGCGATGTACTTCACGTCCACCCCGGTGCGCGAAACCTCGTGGAAACATGAGAATCACACCGGCTCCACCCGTCCGCTGATTCAGATTGCCCGTTCTGGGCGGTTTTCGCCGGTCAGCCCGGTGGCCGCCACCCGGACCGCGTCCGCCACCGCCCGGACCCGGGCCGTGGCCCGTACCGAGCGCAGGGTGGCCACCACCAGTGGCAGGCCGGGCACCTCGTCGGCGATCGGCCGGGTGATCACCCGCCGCCCGTCGTAGGTGAAGTCGTGCTGCGGGCGCTGGTTCAGGATGGAGTAGCCGTAGCCCTTGGCCACCAGCGAGCGCACGGTCTCGTAGCCGTGCGAGCGGTGCCCGACGATCGGCTCGACCCCGGCCCCGCGCATCACGTCCAGGAAGTACTCCCGGCTGTGCGGCAGGTCCAGCAGGATCAGCTTGTCGCGGGCCAGTTCGCGCAGCGGGACCCGGCTGCGGGCGGCCAGCACGTGCCCGTCGGGCAGCACCACGTGCGGGCTGACCGTGGTGACGGTCTCCCGGCGCATCTCGTCGCCGAAGGCGAAGTCGTAACTGACCGCCATCTCGGCCCGGCCCGAGCGCAGCGCCTCGCGGGCCTCGTCGGCGTCCACCTCGACCACGTCCACGTCCAGGTGCGGGTGCCGTTCGGCCAGCAGCGTCATCACGTCGGCGAGCAGGAACGGGGCGAGGGTGACGAAGAAGGCGATCCGGATCGTGCCGCGCACCTGCTCGTCCATCCCGCGGGCGGCGTCCAGCGCCTCGTCGAGGTTGCCGAGCACCGAGCGGGCGTCGCCCAGCAGTTGCTGGCCGGCCGGGGTGAGGGCCAGGCCCTTGGAGCGCATCCGGATGAACAGCTGCGCCCCGACCTGGCTTTCGAGCTGGGCCACCGCGGAGGAGACCGCCGACTGGGCCACCAGCAGGTTCATCGCCGCCTGGGTCATGCTCAGGCAGGTGGCTGCCTCGACGAAGTAGCGCAGCTGAGCCAGCGTGATGTCGGCCTTGCGGGCCATTGCTCTCCCCTGCTCGATTTCGTTCGTTGCCCGACCGCATCAGTAATTCCGATGCGGTCCCGGCACGATGACCGATCCCGTCGCCTTCCGGCAACCCCGCTCCGACCTGCAGCGACCTCTTCAGGTTTCGCCAATGTTTCTCGTCAGTTATCGGATTAATTCATCTCCGAAACTGATGCACTTACCCGCCCAATCCATTTTTTACTCCGGAAGCGAGCGCTCCTAATCTGGGCAGCGGCCGACGAGATGCCCACTGCGGTGGGGACGTCCGGCCCTACTGCCGAAAGAACCCGAACCGATCGCGCCCGGATCACCGGTGACGCCATCCCCCGCCAGTCCCCCTTCGACGGAGGTCCCGATGCGTTCTCCCCGATCCACCCGCCGCCGCACGACCACGGTCGTCGGTGCCGCCTTCGCCGCTCTGGGCGTGACCCTGGCCGGTTGCGCCGATGCCGGCAGCTCCGCCTCCGGCGGCTCGGCCGCCTCGGCCCCGGAACTGCCCGCGCAGTACGTGGACGCGGCCAAGTCGTTCTCCGAGAGCCTGCTGAGCAACGGCGAGAAGACCGAGGGCACGGTCACTGTGGTCGGCACCCTGGCCGGGACCGAGCGGGAGCGGCTGCTGTCCGCCTTCGCCCCGTTCGAGGAGGCCACCGGGATCAAGGTCGACTACACCGGCACCGAGGACTACACCACGGTGATCCAGGCCGGGGTCGACTCCGGCAACCCGGTCGACGTGATGACCGTCTCCAGCATGGCGATGGTGCGCCAGTACGCGAACTCCGGCGACCTGAAGGACGTCGGCTCGATCGTCGGCGCCGACACCCTGGAGAAGAACTTCGAGCAGGGCCTGATCGACGCGGCCACGTTCGACGACAAGACCTACGCGCTGTACATGTCGCTGGACAACTTCATGGTCTGGTACGACCCGCAGAAGTACGACGGGCCGACCGACGGCGACTGGGACGAGCTCAGCGCCTGGACCGAGCAGCAGGCCGCCTCCGGCAGCGCCCCCTGGTGCCTGGGCCTGAGTGCGGGCGCCAGCACCGGCTGGCCGGGCACCTTCATGGTGTTCAACCAGATCATGAAGTCGCAGGGCCCGGAGTTCACCGCGGGCCTGGCCACCGGTGAGACCAAGTGGTCGGACCCGAAGGTGAAGGCCGCCTTCGAGGCGATCGGCGAGATCGTGCACACCGACGGCATGGTCTACGGCGGTCCCTCGGCGGCGCTGTCCACCGAGCCCGGGGCGGCCGGCAACGGCATGTACAACGACCAGTGCTCGCTGTTCGAGTGGGGTACCTACGGGGCCGCCACCCTGATGGCCGGCAACCCGGCGGTCAAGGCCGGCGAGAACCTGGACTTCATGCCGATCCCGGCCGAGAACCCGGACTACGCCGGCACCGAGGCCTACACCGGCACCGTGGTGGCCGCCTTCGCCGACCGGCCCGAGGTGCAGTCGTTCCTGAAGTACCTGGCCTCCGACGAGGCGCAGACCCTGATCGCGGCCACCGGCAACTACGTGGCCCCGAACCAGAACGTGCCGGCCGAGGCCTACCCGAACGAACTGCTGAAGAAGATCTCCACCGACCTGCTCAGCAAGGACCTGGCGCCGCTGCCGAGCCACACCATCGACACCAGCGTGCGGTCCACCGTCTACACCGCGTTCTCCAACTACGTTCAGGACGCCTCCACCCTGGACGCCGGGCTGAAGTCGATCGACGACGCCCAGGCCGCCCTCGGCTGACCTGCCCTCTTTCTCGGGGGAGCCCGGTACCGCCGGGCTCCCCCGCCCTGACTCTGCCGAAGATCCTGGAGCCGAACCGTGAACTCCACGCCGTTGTTCTCCCTCGTGGCGGGTGTCCTGGTGATCCCCGCGCTGGTCCTGCTGTGGCTGGCCCTGGGCGAACGCCTCCTGCGGCTGCTGCCGGCCCGCGCCCAGGACCGGGTGCGCCCGTGGCTCTGGCTGGCCCTGCCGCTGCTGCTGGGCGGCACGATCCTGGTCTACCCGCTGATCCAGACCC
This sequence comes from Kineosporia babensis, assembly GCF_021129305.1. GTDB lineage: Bacteria > Actinomycetota > Actinomycetes > Actinomycetales > Kineosporiaceae > Kineosporia > Kineosporia babensis. The sequence continues at coordinate 53,812 of NZ_JAJOMB010000020.1, forward strand.
TGCTGATGTCGTTCCGCAACCGTTCCGGTGAGGGCTTCGTCGGCCTGGACAACTACGGCTGGGTGCTCAGCGAGCAGGTCCGCCCGGTGCTGGTGAACAACCTGATCTGGCTGATCGTGCTGCCGGTGCTCACCCTGGCGCTGGGCCTGGTGATCGCCGCCCTGGCCGACCGGGTGCGCTACGAGTGGCTGGTGCGGACCGTGATGATCCTGCCGATGGCCATCTCGTTCTCGGCCGCCGCGGTGATCTGGCGGCTGATGTACGCCTACCAGCCGGCCGGCGCCGCCCAGACCGGCACCCTGAACGGCATGCTCAACCAGCTCGGGCTGGAGCCGATCGCCTTCCTGTCCGACCCGGCGCTGACCACCTGGGCGCTGATCGCGGTGGGCGTGTGGATGTCCACCGGCACCGCGATGCTGATGCTCTCGGCCGCGATCAAGAACGTGGACGCCTCCACCCTGGAGGCCGCCCGCCTGGACGGGGCCGGTGAGCTGCGGGCGTTCTGGCACATCGCGGTCCCGCAGATCGCCCCGACCATCATCGTCGTCTACACCACGCAGGTGATCTTCGCGCTGAAGATCTTCGACATCGTCTACACGATGACCAACGGCGCCTTCGACACCAACGTGATCGCCAACCGGATGTACGCCGAACTGTTCCAGGCCCGCGACTACGGCCACGCCTCGGCGATCGCGGTGGTCCTGCTGATCGCCGCCGTCCCGATCATCGTCGTCAACGTCCGCCAGTTCCGCGAGGAGAACGCCCGATGAGCACCACCCTTCCGGCGCCCGCCCGGGCCCGGCGCCGACCGTTCTCCCCCGCCCGCGGCCTGGTGCACACCGTCCTGGTCGTGGTCTGCGCGGCCTGGGTCCTGCCGCTGCTCGGCCTGATCGTCTACTCGTTCCGCACGATCGCCGACTCGGCCACCAACGGCTGGTGGAACGCCCTGGTCAAGCCCTGGTTCACGATGACCAACTACCAGGACGCGTGGACCACCGGCGGGATCGGCCGGGCGATCCTGAACAGCACCCTGGTCACCCTGCCGACCACCGCGATCACCGTGGTGATCTGCGCGGTGGCCGCCTACACCCTGGCCCGGATGAAGTTCCGCGGCCGGATGACGCTGCTCGCGATCGTGGTCAGCCTGCTGGTGGTGCCACCGCAGCTGACCCTGGTGCCGCTGCTGCGGTTGTTCGGCGACCTCGGCCTGACCGGTGAACTGCCCAGTGTCTGGCTGTTCCAGGCCGGTTTCGTGATCCCGTTCGGCACCTACCTGCTGCACGGCTTCTTCCGGGCCTTCCCCGAGGAACTGCTCGAGGCCGCCGCCCTGGACGGCGCCAGCGTGCCGCGTACCTTCTTCAGCATCGTGCTGCCCACCAGCGTCCCGATCATGGTGGCGCTGGCCATCATCCAGTTCATGTGGTCCTGGAACGACCTGCTGGTGCCGCTGCTGTTCCTGGGCGGTGGCGCCGACGTGGCCCCGGCCACCGTGCAGATCGCCGGGCTGGTGCAGTCCACCGGAGGCGGCCTGAACGCGCTCTCGGCCGCTGCGCTGATGTCGATGATCCCGCCCGTGGTGGTCACCCTGGCCCTGCAGCGCTACTTCGTGCGCGGAATCCTGGGCGGCGCGGTCAAGGGCTGACCCTCGTGCATCTGCAGAACTGAATTGCTTCGTCAAGAACATGTGTTGGACAGAACTCAATCCCGGGACCACGATGAAATCGTCCACGGGGTAACACAATTCTGTCCGGAGTGGAGTCTTCCTATGTCTCACCAAGAGGTCGAGGTCCTCGTCGTCGGGGCCGGCCAGGCCGGTGTCGCGATGAGCGAGCACCTCACCGCAGCGGGGGTTTCGCACCTGGTGCTGGAACGCGGCCGGATCGCCGAACGCTGGCGCTCGGAGCGGTGGGACTCGCTGGTCGCCAACGGCCCGGCCTGGCACGACCGCTTTCCCGGCCTGGAGTTCGCCGACGTGGCCCCCGACGGCTTCGCCGGCAAGGAGCAGGTGGCCGGTTACTTCGAGGCCTACGCCGAGAAGTTCGCCCTGCCGATCCGCACCGGCGTGGAAGTCACTTCGGTGCAGCGTAATTCCGACCGTCCGGGCTTTCGGGCGCAGACCTCCGAGGGAACGGTGAACGCGCGCTTCGTGGTCGCCGCCACCGGCCCGTTCCAGAAGCCGTCCTACCCGCCGATCGTCGCGCCGAGCGAGAACCTGCACCAGATCCACTCCAGCAGCTACCACAACCCGCAGCAGCTGCCCGAAGGCGGCGTGCTCGTGGTCGGAGCCGGATCCTCCGGGGTGCAGATCGCCGACGAGCTCAAGCGCGCCGGCCGCGAGGTCTACCTGAGCGTGGGCGCGCACGACCGCCCGCCGCGCAGCTACCGGGGACGTGACTTCGTCTGGTGGCTCGGCGTTCTCGATCTGTGGGACATGGAGACCCCGCCGGCCGGCGCCGAGCACGTCACCATCGCGGTCAGCGGTGCCCGCGGCGGTCACACCGTCGACTTCCGCAACCTGGCCGCCGACGGCATCAACCTGGTCGGCCTGACCGACTCGTTCGAGAACGGCACCGTGCGGTTCAAGCCCGACCTGGCCGACAACATCGCCGCCGGCGACAGCAACTACCTGGCCCTGCTGGACGCCGCCGACGCCTACGTGAGCCGCAACGGACTGGACCTTCCCGAGGAACCCGAGGCCCGCGTCCTGAAGCCGTTCTCGCAGTCCGAGCCGCTGCTCGAACTCGACCTGGCCGCCGCGGGGGTCACCTCGATCATCTGGGCCACCGGCTTCACCGCCGACTACGGCTGGCTCCAGGTGGACACCTTCGACGCCAAGGGCAAACCCGTTCACCGGCGCGGTGTCTCGCAGGAACCCGGTGTGTACTTCCTCGGTCTGCCCTGGCTCTCACGCCGCGGCTCCAGTTTCATCTGGGGGGTGTGGCACGACGCCAAGCACGTGGCCGGGCACATCACCACCAAGCTCAGCTACCACGCCTACCAGGGGGCCTGAAGATGTCCGAACCGATCGTCGTGGGCGGGCACAAGCGCATCCGCCCGTTCAACACCAAGGTCACCTACCCCGAGCAGAACCTCGACAACGACCTCTGCCAGGCGGTCGTCGCCGGGAACACGGTCTACGTGCGCGGCCAGATCGGCCAGAACCTCGACACCAGCGAATCGGTCGGGATCGGTGACGTCGGCGCGCAGACCGAGCAGGCGATGACCAACATCGCGATGCTGCTCGAGGAGTCCGGCGCCAAGCTGGAGCACCTGGTCAAGCTCACCATCTACATCGTCGACCCGCGCTACCGCGAGACGGTGTACCGCATTATCGGCAAGTACACCAAGGGCGTGCACCCGATCTCCACCGGCCTGGTGGTCTCGGCGCTGGCCCGGCCGGAGTGGCTGGTCGAGGTCGACGCGATTGCGGTGATCCCCCAGTGACTTTCTCGATTCTGGCCACGGACGGCTCGGGCGCAGTGGGCATCGCGGTCTCGTCCTCCAGCCCGGCGGTGGCCGCCCGGTGCATCCACCTGCGCGCTGGGGTGGGTGGGGCGTCCTCGCAGAACGTCACCGATCCGCGCCTGGGTACCGAGCTTTTGGACGCTCTGGAGACCGGCGCCGGAGCGCAGGCTGCCCTGTCGGGTCTGGTCGAGGGACGCGAGCTGATCCAGCACCGCCAGCTCACGGTGCTGGATCTGAACGGCCAGGGGGCCGCGTTCTCCGGCTCGAAGACCCTGGGCGTGCACCACCACCAGGTAGGTACCCAGGTAGTCGCGGCCGGAAACCTCCTGGAATCCGCCGACGTCGTCGCCGTGATCGTCAAGGCGTTCGAAGCGTCCTCAGGTGAACTCGAAGAGCGTCTGCTGGCCGCCCTGGAAGCCGGTCTCGACGCCGGTGGCGAGGCCGGACCGGTTCGCTCGGCCGGACTTTCGGTGGTCCGGAAGGTGGCCTGGCGGGAGACCGATCTGCGGGTGGACTGGAGCGACACCCCGATCCAGGACCTGCGCGCCCTGCTCGAGATTTGGATGCCACAGCGCGACGCGTACGTGACGCGCGGCCTGAATCCGGAGCAGGCACCCTCGTACGGAGTACCCGGCGATGAGTAAGGATGCCGCCGCCCGGACCATCGCCCAGGACGCCGAGCGCCTGATCCAGCTCTCCGAACTGCTGCACGCGAACCCCGAAACCGCATGGGAGGAGCATCGTTCGGCGCGCTGGGTGGCCGAGTCGCTGGAGGAGGCCGGGTTCGCCGTGACCCCGGCCTACCTCGGCCTCGAAACCGCCTTCCTGGCCACCTACGGCAGCGGGCCCTTCCGGCTCGGGCTGTGCGCGGAATACGACGCCCTGCCCGGCCTGGGCCACGCCTGCGGGCACAACCTGATCTCGGCCATCACCGTAGGCGCAGCGCGGGCCCTGGCTCCGCTCGCCGATGCCGCCGGCCTGACCATCGAGGTCTACGGCACGCCGGCCGAAGAAGGCGGTGGAGGCAAGATCGAGCTGCTGGAGCGGGGAGCGTTCGCCGGGCTGGACCTGGCGATGATGGCCCACCCCGCACCGGTGGACGTCGCCGAGGCCGAACCGTTCGCGGTGTCGCACTCGCACGTCTCCTACCAGGGCAAGGCCGCGCACGCAGCGGCCTACCCCCAGCAGGGCGTCAATGCCGCCGATGCCTTCACCATCGCCCAGGTCGCGATCGGGCTTCTGCGCCAGCAACTTCCGCCCACGGTCCGGGTGCACGGGGTGATGACCAACGGCGGGGAAGCGCCGAACGCCATTCCCGCGCACACCGAGGGCCGCTGGTACGTGCGGGCCGAGTCACTGGCCCAGCTCGCCGAGACCGAGGAGAAGGTCTGGCGCTGCTTCCAGGCCGGAGCGCTGGCCACCGGCGCAACGCTCGACATCTCCCCGGAGAGCCGGCCCTACGCGGAATTCAGGACGTTCGACCCGGCTTTGCGCGCCTACGTCCAGAACGCGCATCAGCTGGGTCGGGTGTTCGATCGCGGCTCCCCGGCCCGGGCGATGAACCGCGCCTCCACCGACATGGGCAACGTGTCCCAGGTGGTCCCGGCCATCCACCCGTACATCGGCATCAACTCGGCCCCCGCGCTGAACCACCAGCCCGAGTTCGCCGCGCACTGCGTGGGGCCTGACGCCGAGAAGGCTCTGCTCGACGCCGCGACTGCCCTGGCCTGGACCGCCCTGGACATCAGCGCCGCGTAAGCTCCTGCGCCGGGAACCGTTTGGCCCAGGCTGGTTCCCGGCGCTTCACGAAGACGGCCAGGGTCGGCTCCGAAGTGGCGCTTGAGTTCGGTCAGGTTCCCCGCGCCGCTCGTGGTCATCGGCAACTACTGAACCGGCGCGTTCGCGTGGACCTCCCTATTGGGATGCCACGGCCGAAGCCTGCAGGGCAGCGGCGATCCACTCGGACAGGCCGGCCAGGTCTTCCTGCTCATCCAGCGGCGGCACCGGCTGCGTCCCGTTGATCACCGCGACCAGGGCAAGGTACCGGCCGTGCGTGGCTTCGTACTGCGGATCAGCCAGGTCGGGCGGCATCGGGCCGAGCATCCGGAAAGCCTCGGCCAACCGCAGCCGACACTCCGGCGAGTCCTGCACCCCGAACGGCAGACCGGCCTGCTCAGACAGGCGCCGGGCCAGATCCTGGGCATGGTCGGCCTCCGGCGCCAGACCGCTGCGACGGGCCGCCAGCATGGCCTCGACGATCTCGGCGCCCGGCCCGTGGATCATGTCCTGCACCGGCCCGGCCGACATTGCCACGCCCGGCCCTTCGCCGTGCACCGCGCGCAGGTATTCACGGACTTCAGCCCGGAAATCGTTGTCCTGCAACAGATCGGCCAGCTCGATCCAGGCCTCGAGCTGAGCGGCGGTCGGGTCCGGCGACAACGTCGGACGCATCGTGGCCAGGCGCTGCCCGAAGTCGCCCGGCAGGTCCGCCGCGACCTCGGACCAGAAGGCATCCACCAGACGCTCACGCTCTGCGTCGGGCATCGTCACCAGCTTGTGCAGCAGCGCCGCCTGCTCGGCCGGGTGCTCCAGCCGAACCAGGGTGCGTAACACTGCCCTTCGGGCCAGCAGATCTTTCCCTTGCTGTTCCACCAGTTCCAGATGTTCGGCCAGCAGGTACCGCAGCTCGGTCTCGCCGGTGAGCAGGCGCCGGATCTCCTCCAGCCCGGCACCCAGCTCACGCAGTGTGCGGATCAGCTCGAGCTGCGCGATCGTGTGCAGGTCGTAGAGCCGATGGCCCGCGCTGTTGGTCCCGGCCGGGCGCACGATGCCCTCGTCCGAGTAGAAGCGCACGGCACTCACCGCCAGCCCGGTCCGCCGGGCCACGTCACCGATCGGATACCGCCGGTCCTCGTTCTTGTCCATGCCCTTCACCCTGCGCTCTCAAGCCGCTTGAGCCGCAAGCCGGTTGCTCAGAAGTCCTCCCAGCGCCGGATCAGCGCTGCTTGCCCGACCCGTGTGCCATCGTCATCGATCAGATTCCAAACCGTGACGTTGTCGATCCAGAACCGCCGCCCGGAACGAGCCACCCGTGGCCCACGGTAGTCGTTCGTGAACCCATGACGACGGACGTTCTCCAGCAGGACCCGGCGAGCCTCCCGGTCCTCTTCGCCCGCGGACAACCGGGAAGGCAGCCCGACGAACTCGTCCCAGCCGTATTCGAAGAGCTTCTGCACCGCCAGGTTCGCGTACCTGAACACCGGATCCGGGGACGTGTCGTGGGCCAGCAACCCGAACGGCGCCCGGTAGAGCCGGTCCGCAACGGTCGGCCCGTCGCTGCCGGGTGGCCGTCCGGCCGGGCCATCGGGCACGAGCGGCTCGCCGACCAGCTCGTGGTAGCTCCGGGCCATGAGTTCGGCGAACTGAGGGCTGCGGGTATCCATTTCGTGCATGCTCACCGGACCGAATCTACTGGTCGGCTCGCCGGCGCAGACCCGGGCGCGGAGGAACCACCGTTTCGGTTTGTGTACACGTGGTACCAGAAGGACGCGGTGTACACGTTGCGGACTCGTCTCCAGGGAACCGGTCCGGAATGCGCCTGAGTAAGTCGACGATTCGGGCGAACAAAGTGGCCGGTGCGCGCATCAGACCTGTCGGCCGGATTCGGGCAGACAGGGAGTGGGCAGATGCAGCAGGACGGGTCGGGGCAGGAACGAGCTGGGCTGAAGCAGGATCGCGGCAGTTCGCGGTCAGGTGGCGGCGAGCGGTGCCGGCAAGGCAGTGGGGCGCCGAAGAAGCTGGGCGGACGGGTGCGGGGCCGGGGTGCTTCGGTGGCAGTGAGCCTGATGGCGGTGGGTTTGATGGCGGGGGCGGGGCTGCTGGTCGCACCCCCTTCGGCGCAGGCGAGCGTGGGGGTGATCGACGGCAAGAAGAGTGTTTACGGCCCCTGGGCGGTGCGGATGCTGGTGGACGGCAAGCCCCATTGCACGGGAACCGCGCTCACCGATCAGTGGGTGATCAGCGCGTCGCACTGCTTCTTCGACCGGCCGGACAAGCCGGTGGCCGACCGGCGGATCACGTTCCGGGCGGGCAACCTCAATCAGCGTGAGGGGCAGAAGGTGCGGGTGATCCGGGGCAGCCGGGTGGCCAGCCCGAACGGCGCCGACGTCATGCTGATCAAGGTGCAGAAGATGAAGGACGTGAAGCCGGCCAAGCTGTCCAGGGCCGCGGTTCGGCCCGGGCAGGCGGTGCGGGTGTTCGGCTGGGGCGCGACCTGCGAGGACGACGAGCACAAGTGCCAGGCCAACCAGTTGCGCCAGGCCGATCTGAAGGTGCTCTCGGCCAAGAAGAAGGGCTGTGAGTACTACGCCGCCCCGGGCGGTAAGGACTTCTGCGCGGTGAAGGTGCGCGGCGTTCCGGCCGGAGGCGATTCAGGGGCCCCGGTGATGACGATCGCCCCCAAGGGCAAGGAGCGCATGGTCGGCGTGTTCTGGGGATCCGACCGGGAGAAGATGGTCGGCGCCGCCGCGATCACCAAGCAGCTGAAGTGGATCCGCTCCGTGACCGGCTGACCGCTCAGCGGCGCGATATCTGCTGCGCCTCGCCCTGATTCGGGAGCACGCCCTGATCCGGGCAGGCACTCGCCGTCGCACAACTGGGAACGGCGGCCGCCTCGGCGCGGTCGCTCAGGCCGATGACCACCACACCGACGCCCAGGACACCGGCGACCGCACCAAGGCTCACCAGCTGACGGGGACGGCGACTCAGGGCCATGGGAGGTTCTCCAGATCAGAGCAGGCGGAAGCAGGCGGGATTGGGCGCATTCAGAAGGAACCGGATGAATGCGCTCAGAGCGTACCGCCTGCGCCGGGCGCCGATTACCAGCACAATGCGCCCCCGTCGGGCGACGTCCGGCGTTTTACCTTCTTCCCATTTGCGGGTCCGGACTTGTACCCTTGGTTCAGCATTAAGTAAGGCCTCCTCACTAATCATGCCTCCCGCCCTGAAGGGATCGTCATGAAACGTGTTCGACTGGCCGCTGCCTGCCTTGCGGCCACTGCCACCGTGGCGCTCGTCGCCACCCTCGTCCCGGCCGGCGCCCAGGCCGCCACCCCCAACCGGTCGGCCGTCTCGGCCGCCTGCACCGGTCCTGCCTGGGCCAAGGACGTGGCCTACAACGGCGGCGCCGTGGTCACGTACAACAACCACACCTGGACCGCGAAATGGTGGACGTACGGCGATGTTCCGGGCGCCAACGCGCAGGACGTGTGGGTGGACGGGGGTGCCTGCGGCGGCACCGACCCGACCACGCCGCCCACCACTCCCCCGCCGACCACCGATCCGCCGCCCAACCCCAGCGGCAAGAAGGTGATCGGTTACTACACCAACTGGAGCACCTACCAGCGCAACTTCCAGGTCAAGGCGCTGGACACCAGTGGCGCGGCGGCCCGGCTCACCCACATCAACTACGCCTTCGGCAACGTCACCGGCGGCAAGTGCGTGATCGGTGACGCCTACGCCGACTACCAGAAGACCTTCACCGCAGCCGATTCCGTGAGCGGGGTGGCCGACACCTGGGACCAGCCGGTGGCCGGCAACTTCAACCAGCTGCGCCAGCTGAAGAAGAAGTACCCGAACCTGAAGGTGATCTGGTCGTTCGGCGGCTGGACCTGGTCGGGCGGCTTCGGTGAGGCGGCGAAGAACCCGACGGCCTTCGCCCAGTCCTGCCGGGCCCTGGTCGAGGACTCGCGCTGGGCTGATGTTTTCGACGGAATCGACATCGACTGGGAGTACCCGAACGCCTGCGGCCTGTCCTGCGACACCAGCGGAGCAGCCGCGTACCGCAACCTGATGCAGGCGCTGCGCACCGCGTTCGGCAACGACCTGGTCACCTCCGCGATCACCGCCGACGGCACCGCGGGCGGCAAGATCGAGAAGGCCGACTACGCCGGGGCGGCCCAGTACGTGGACTGGTACCTGCCGATGACGTACGACTTCTACGGGGCCTTCGACGCCGACGGCCCGACCGCCCCGCACTCCCCGCTGAACAACTACACCGGTGCCCCGAACCCCGGCTTCGACTCCGACACCGCGATCAAGAAGCTGAAGAGCCTGGGCATCCCCAGCTCGAAACTGCTTCTGGGCGTCGGTTTCTACGGCCGGGGCTGGACCGGGGTGTCCCAGGCGGCGCCGGGCGGATCAGCCACCGGCCCGGCCCCCGGTACCTACGAGGCCGGCATCGAGGACTACAAGGTCCTGAAGAACACCTGCCCGGCCACGGGCACGGTGGGTGGCACCGCCTACGCCAAGTGCGGCAGCAACTGGTGGAGCTACGACACACCGGCCACCATCGCCGGGAAGATGACCTACGCCAAGCAGCAGAGCCTGGGCGGGTCGTTCTTCTGGGAGCTGTCCGGTGACACCAGCACCGCCGAACTCACCAAGGCCGTGGCCAACGGCCTGAGCTAGCAAGCCGGCGCCCGGCTCGGCGGGGGGCCGGGCCGGGCGCCTTCCTCCGCAGTGAAACTCGAAGAAGAGGATCACCATGCTCAAACGCACCGCCCTCCTGGCCACCGCCGTCATCGCCGCCGCGCTCGCCCTGACCGCCCCGGCGGCGACCGCCGCCGTACCTGCTCCCCCGGCAGGATTCACCACGGTGTGGAGCGACGACTTCAACGGGACCGCGAACACCCTTCCCTCGTCGTCGAACTGGATCTTCGACATCGGTCACAACTACCCCGGCGGCGCCGCCAACTGGGGAACGGGCGAGATCGCCTACCACACCAACAGCACGCAGAACGTCAGCCTGGACGGCAACGGCAACCTGCGGATCACCCCGCGGCGCGACTCGGCCGGCAACTGGACCTCGGCCCGGATCGAGACCCAGCGCACCAACTTCGCCGCTCCGGCCGGCGGCGTGGTGCGGTTCGAGAGCCGGATCCAGCTGCCGAACGTGACCGGCGCTGCGGCGCAGGGCATCTGGCCCGCCTTCTGGTCGCTGGGCGAGGCCTTTCGCGGCAACTACACCAACTGGCCGGGCGTCGGCGAGATCGACGTGCTGGAGAACGTGAACGGCCAGAACACCGTGCACGGCACCCTGCACTGCGGGGTCGCCCCGGGCGGGCCGTGCAACGAGTTCAGCGGCCTGAGCGGTAGCCGCTCCAACCTCAGCCCCTCACCCCAGGCCGGATTCCACACCTACGCGGTGGAACTCGACCGCAGCACCTCGCCGGAGCAGCTGCGCTGGTACGTGGACGGCCAGCAGTTCTTCACCGTCAACGCCAACCAGATGGACGCCACCACCTGGAACAACGCCACCCACCACGGCTTCTTCCTGATCCTCAACGTGGCGATCGGCGGCAGCTGGCCGGGCAACCCGACCGCCCAGACCGCCTCCGGCGTACCGATGATCGTGGACTACGTGACGGTCTCGCAGAAGAACGGCGGTGGCACCACGCCGCCCCCGACCGGCGGCGGGAACCGCGACGCGTACAGCACCATCCAGGCCGAGAGCTTCGACAGCCAGTCCGGCACCCAGGTGGTCGACGGCAACAAGCTCGGCTACATCTCCAACGGTGACTGGGCGCAGTTCCAGGGCGTCAAGTTCGGCACCACCCCGGCCCGGACGTTCGTGGCCAAGGTGGCCTCGGGCGCTGCCTCCGGGGTGAGCGGGCTGATCGAGGTCAGGCTGGACAGCCGAACCGCTGCTCCGGTCTCGACCATAGCGGTGGGCAATACCGGCGGCTGGACCAGCTACCGCGATGTGCCCGGCGCTTTGTCCGGAGTGACCGGAACCCACGACGTCTACCTGACCTTCACCTCGGGTCAGCCGTCCGACTTCGTGGACCTCGACAGCTTCACCTTCCGTAACTAGAGATTGTCCTGGTTGGGACAACGGGTGCCTCTTCAGTCATCATCGAAGGGGCACCCGTTCTTCGCAGTGACGTCACAAGGAAGTGAAGCAATGTCTGGCACCACCCCGGCCGATCTGCGCGCACCCTCCGCCGAGCTCCTCGGCCTGCAGGTGGGCGACGTGCTGGTGCGGATGCCGAAGACGCTGCCGACCGGCGTCACCGTGCCGCAGGCGCTGGCCGAGTTCGACGACGACCACGTGCACATGCTGCTGCTGGTCGCGCCGGACGGGACCCTGGCCGGGACGCTGGTGCGCGACGACCTGCCCGATGCGGCGAACGGCCCGGCGCTGGCGTACGCCACGCTGGACGGGCGCACCCTCGAGGCCACGCTGAGCGCCGAGGAGGCCCGCCAGCAGCTGCTCGCAGCCGGGCAACGCCGACGCGCGGTGGTGGACGATGCGGGCCGGCTGATCGGTCTGCTGTGCCTGAAGCGGAGGCGCACCGGATTCTGCTCGGACGCGAACGTGGCCTCCCGGGCAGCCGAGCGCTCGGGCCGGCCCTGCGCCCCGGAGTCCGCCTGAACCCGCAGGAGCGACTGCTCCAGCCGCCGAATCGCCCCGAACCCGGATAATCTGCCCGTTACTGTTCCCCGTGGTTCGAGGAGTCGCCGTGATCAAGCTCGGGATGAGCCTTCCGCAGTTGCACTGGTACGACCTGCGCACCGACATCACCGCCACCGCCCAGGCTTTCGAGGAGATCGGCCTGGACAGCGCCTGGGCGTTCGAGCGGCTGCTGGTGCCGGAGGACCAGAGCGGCGGGCACGGCCTGTACGGCATGCCGGACGTGCCCTGGCCCGAGTACTACCGCAACTCCCCCGACCCGCTCGCCGTGCTCACCGCGGCCGGGGCGGTCACCTCCCGGCTCGAGCTCGGCACCAACGTCCTGGTCGCTCCGCTGCACCTGCCGGTCGTCCTGGCCAACTCCCTGGCCAGCATCGACCGGATCATCGGCGGGCGGCTGATCGCCGGGCTGGGCACCGGCTGGTCGATCGACGAGTACGACGCCAGCGCACCTCGCCCCTTCGCCGAGCGGGGCGCCGCCCTGGACGAGTTCCTCGACGTGGCCGAGGCGGTCTGGGGCCCGGACCCGGTCAAGTTCCGCAACGAGCGCTACACCATCTCGCCCTCGACGGTCGGGCCCAAGCCTGCGCGCCCGATCCCGGTCGTCCTCGGCGGGGGCCGGGGCAAGGCACTGGACCGGATCGCCCGGCGGGCCGACGGCTGGCTGCCGACCAATCTCACGCCGGCCCAGATCGGCGCCCAGCTGGCTCAGTTGCGCGAGAAGGCAGCCGAGTACGGGCGGGACCCGGGTGCCGTCACGTGCATCACCCAGGTGATCAAGCGCGATTTCAGCCGGGTCACCACGGCCGGGCGCGAGCCCTACGCCGGCGATTTCGAGCAGTTCACCGAGGATGTCGCGGCGCTGGCCGAGCACGGGGTGGACCACGTGTTCCTGGCTTCCTCCAGCGCCGCGCGGGACCGGGCCGAACTGGTGGACTGGGCCGCCCAGTTCCACGGCGCGGTCCGCGCGGCGGGGCTCTAGAGCGGCCGCACCGCCCACCCGTCGGCGCCGTTCAAGCGTCCCTCATCGAAAAATCCTGCAGCAGTTCCAGAACCGGCTCCCGGTAGGGCAGCACGCCCTTGTACTCCAGGTCGTCCGCGGGCATGACCTCGATCGTCGAGGCCAGGTCCGCGGCCACCTGAGGGCGGTCGGCCAGCGCCGAGAGCGGCTCGTGGGCGGTACGAATGGTGAACACCACGCTGCTGCGGGCGGGCGGCGGCAGCAGGCGCAGGGTCTGGTACTCCACCCGCACGTGCAGAAGCCTGGCCGCCTCCTGCGGGGTGCGCACCGAAACCCCTTGCTGGGCGCGGGAGTCGGCGGCGGGCTGGAACAGGCGCGGGTCGTCGGTGATCGCCCAGTTGGCCCGGGTCATGATCCGGTCCTCGCGCAGGCTGGTCAGGAACTTGTCCACCGCGGGTGAGAGCTGCTCGGCGTACCCGGGCACGGGCACGTGGATGCCGGCCATGTCCTGGCCCAGCTTCTCGGCCAGCAGCCAGCGGTTGGGCATCGCCAGGCTGGCCCCGACCAGGCGCGGGCGGCCGTCGGCCAGGTCGACCAGGCACAGGTCCTCGGCCACCAGCCGCCCCGCGACGTCGAGCGGATGACCGCTCGGTGACCCCGCCGCGTCCTCAACCGGGCTTGCGAGCACCGACCGGATCAGGCCCAGCAGCACATCCCCGGCCAGGTCGGTACCGGGCAACGCAGCGAACGCCCGGGCGCCTTCGGCGTCCAGCAAGGCCCGCCGCCAGGCCACCAGCGCCGCATCCTGCTCCCGGGGGCGCAACCACTGCTCGCTCGGGAGCCGACGGGCCCCCACCACGTGCCGGAAGGGGCGTGGGGCCGGTTTCGGCCACCACGCGTCCTCCGCCCGCAAAGCTGCGGCTGGGAGCGCTGCCTCCAGCTCCTGCGGTGTCGTCATCCGGCCAGTGTCAGGCCTGCTTCACCAGATCGGCCACCTCGCGGCGCAGGACCTTGCCCATCTGGTTGACCGGCAGCTTCTCCACCACCACGAACCGGCGCGGCACCTTGTAGCGGGTCAGCTCCTCGCGCAGGTAGGCACCGAGCGCGTCCGGGTCCACCTTCTCGCCCTCGGCCGCCACCACCGCGGCCACCACCTCGTCGTTGCCGTGCTCGTCGGGCACGCCCACCACGGCCGCGTCCTGCACGCTGGAGTGCCGGCGCAGGACGTCCTCGACCTCGCTGGGGTAGACGTTGAAACCGCCGACGATCACCACTTCCTTGATCCGGTCGACCACGGTGAGGAAGCCGTCCTCGGACATGGTGACGATGTCACCGGTGCGGAACCAGCCGTCCTGCAGCACCTCGGCCGTCTCCTCGGGCCGGTCGCGGTAGCCGCCGAACACCTGCGGGCCCTTGACCACCAGCTCGCCGCGCTCGCCCAGCGGCACCTCCTCGGCGGGCTGGTCGGGGTTGACGATGCGGACCTCGGTGTCGGGGAAGGGCACGCCGATCGAGCCCGGGCGGGTCTGGGTCATCGGGTTGCCGATCACCATCGGCGCGGTCTCGGTCAGGCCGTAGCCCTCGACCAGGGTGCCCCCGGTCGCCGCTTCCCACTCCTTGATCAGCTCGGCCGGCAACGGCATCGCCCCGGACAGCGAGTACTGCATGCTGCGCATCGAGACCCCGCGCTTGGTGGCCTCGTCCAGGATGCGCCGGTAGATCGGCGGCACGCCGGGCACGAAGGTGGGCCGGCGGCGCTGCAGGGCGTCCACCATCAGCGTGGTGTCCGGCTTGGGCAGCAGCACCAGCTCGGCGCCGGCCCGGATCCCGCACAGCAGGCCCACGGTCAGGCCGTAGGCGTGGAACATCGGCAGCGACGACAGCCAGCGTTCCTGGCCGTGCTTGAGGCCGGGCACCCAGGCCACGCCCATCTTGCAGTTGGCGATCACGTTGCGGTGCAGCAGCGGCACGCCCTTGGGGGTACCGCTGGTGCCCGAGGTGTACAGCAGCAGCGCGACGTCGTCCGGGCCGGGCTTGGGGTGGGCCGGGTCCAGCGGGGCCTTCAGCAGGTCGGCGAACTTGGGGAAGCCCTCGGCCGGGCCGGTCATCTCGGCCCGGGTGGCCCGGGCCTTGGCGATCGGCAGGCGCAGGGCCAGGCGCTTGGCCAGCGGCAGGTCGAGGGTCATGTCCAGGGTGACGACGCTCTGCAGGGCCTGGTCCGGGTCGCGCAGGATCGGGGTGATCGTCTTCACCGCCTTGTCCCAGACCAGAGCCACCTTCGCGCGGTGGTCGGCGAACGGGGCCTTGAGCTCGCCGGTGGTGTAGAGCGGGTTGTGCTCGACCACGGTGGCGCCCAGGCGCAGCACGGCGTGGAAGGCGACGAGGTGCTGCGGGCAGGTCGGCATCAGCACGGCCACGTGGTCACCAGCCTGCACCCCGAGCCGGCGCAGCGCCTCGGCGGCCCGGGAGACCTGCTCGCCGAACTGCGCGTAGCTGACCGAGCGGCCCAGGAACTCCATGGCCGGCCGCTCGCCGAACCGGGCGACGGTGTTCTCGAGCTGGTCGACCAGGGTCTCGTCGTCGTACTCCAGCTGGAGCGGGACTCCCGGTCCGTAGGAACCTGCCCAGATCGACGGCTCGGGCACAGCGGATCTCCTTCGCGACGGTTAACCTACGGGAACGTAGGTTAGTCGAACCTGAGCCCGTCCGCGCCACCGGTACGGCATTTGCCGGAGTTGATCTCGTCACGGGGACGTACCGTCCCCGCACTGCCGGTACTGGCCCGGCCTCTTCCGGTCCCGAGGGCGAGGTGGCAGCATGTGTTCGTTCTGAGCGGCTGCCGACCTGGCCACGAAGGCGATCGGAGGCTTCCCGTCCCGATCGCACGTCACCGTTGGAGGCATTCGCTTGGCCGAGAGCCTGGAGGGCTGGACCGCGCGGCGGCGCCCTCCGTCCCGTAAACGTCAGGAACCGCGAAAACGTCAGGAACCGCGAAGACGCCGGGAACTGCGGCAGGACGAAGCCCAGATCCGGCGCCCGCCACTACCGGAGGACCGGGAGCGCCGACTCGTCCTCGCCCTGACCCTGGGCCTGCTGTTCGCGGTCGTCGTGGGGGCCGCTGCCACCTTGCTGGTGCTCAACGGCAGCGGCCGCTACCAGCTCGAGAACAGCGATCTCTACCAGCAGAACCAGATCGCCGGCTGCAACAGCCTGTTCCCCGACGACCCGGTCAAGGCCGACGAGTGCATCGCCCGGATCCCCTGACCCGTTCCGCATCCACTCACGCCCGGTCGGCCGGCCGGTGAGTGGTGGAACCGCGATCGATCAACGTGGGTAGCAGCCGCAGGTGCCGGCGGGCCGGCCCGCCGTGCTCGATCCGGCGCACCAGCAGCCGCAGCGCTTCCTGGCCGATCTCTCGGGTGGGCGGGGCAACGGTGGTCAGGTCCAGGCCGCCCAATCCGGCCACCACGTCGTCGTAGGCCACGATCGAGACATCTCCGGGCACCTGCAGACCGGCGCCGTGCAGTTGCTCGATCAGGTTCAGCGCGTCTACGTCGTTGTGCACGATCACCGCGGTGGCGCCGTGCCGGGCAACCTCGTCCGGCAGGTACACCGCGGCCGCGCCGGGCTGCGGATCTGCTCCGGCCGCACTCAGAAAGGGCTCGGCGATCAGATCCGCGCCCTGCAACTGCCGGAAGGTGGCGCGGACGGTCCGGGCGGTGGGACTGTCGTTGCGGGCGGCCAGCAGGATCCGGGTATGGCCGCGCTCGCGCAGGTGCTCCAGCGCCAGGTGCACACCGTGAGCATGATCGGCGCCGACCGCATCCAGACCGAACAGCGCACTGCCCGGTGGGGCGAAGCGTTCCACCAGGACAACCGGCTTCTCGCCGAGCATGTCTCCCGCGCTGGACGAGGCACGCCAGCGCGGGGTCCACAGCACTCCCAGCAGCCGCTCGAGTTCCGCCCCACCTGCGCCGCCGACCGGGTTCGCCGAGTGCTCAACGCTCAGGTCCAGCCCGAGACGCTGGGCGCCGGAGCGCGCACCCTCGGCGATCTGGGCGTGGTAGTGGCTACGACCGGGCGAGAGCATCAGCACCGGCCCACCCGGACCGCGAGAACGGGAACGGGCGGCCGGTTTCTGCGGCAGGACCGCCCCACCGTGCACCCGGGTCAGAAGTCCCTGGGCGGCTAGGTCGTTCACGTCGCGCCGGATGGTCAGCTCCGAGACCCCGAGCGTGGGCGCCACCTCGCTCACCACCAGTGAACCCTGAGCCCGGGCCAGCTGCAGCAGGTGGTCGCGGCGCTGCTGCGCGAAACCCGTTCTGGAGACGGCCATCCACCCTTGCCCGATGTTCGAGTGTGTTCGATTGGTTGCGTTGTTCGATCGAACAGCATGTACTTCACAGCACCAGTCGGAACTCGTCAAGGCGGACGGGAAGGCGAAGCATGACGCGGGATGTGGCCGGGGACTTCCATCGCCAGGACGTGGACTACTCGCCCTGGCTGTTCTGGGACCGGGCCGATCAGGGCGCGCTGGCCCGGCAACAGCAGCTGCAGGAAGGTCTGGCCCGGGCCGACGGCTTCGAGTTCGGCGAGCGCTGCTTCGTGTCCGAGGCGGCGTCGGTGCAGAATGACGAACTTCGGCTCGGATCAGGCTCTTACGTCGCGGCGGGCGCCTACCTGAGTGGCACGCTCAGCACCGGTCGGGACTGCAGCATCAACGCGTACACCGTGGTGCGTGGCGCCGTCACCCTGGGCAACGCGGTGCGGATCGGCGCTCACACCTCGATCCTCGGTTTCAACCACACCATGGACGATCCCGACGTGGAGGTGTTCCGTCAGCCGCTGAAGTCGCAGGGCATCAGCATCGGCAACGACGTGTGGATCGGCTCGCACGTGGTGATTCTCGACGGTGTGGTGGTGGGCGACCGGTCGGTGATCGCGGCCGGGGCGGTGGTGACCAAGGATGTCGCGGCCGGGGCGGTGGTGGGCGGCAACCCGGCCCGCCTGCTGCGCTGGCGGGTGAAACCGGCCGATCAAGAACAAGAGCAGGAGCAGGAGCAGGAGCAACGGACGATCGGGAGCCTTGGGCAGCGACTGTCCGCCTGGGCGGACGAGGCGCGCGGATCGGCCCCGGCGATCCTGGCCCGGTCCTGGGACGCTGAGCAGCGCCTGTTCACCGACACCCCCGGGGCGGCGCCCACCGTGCGCGCGCAGTGCGACGCCATCGAGATCGCCGACCTTCTGCTCTCCCGGGCCCCGGACCAACTGCCCGCCGCCGAGCAGATCGAAAGACTGCGCGGCTGGCAGGATCCGGTGACCGGGCTGGTCCCCGAACTCGGCCGCCCAATCACCCAACCACCCTCCGCAAGTGAACTTTTCGACGGCGAGACGGCCTACCATGTCCTCTGCGTGGGATATGCCCTGGACGTGCTCGGCAGCGCTTTCCCCGCTCCGGTGAACGTGGTCGCCGCTGCAAGCGCCGAGCAGATCGTCACCGGCCTGCGAGCCCAGCCGTGGCGCACGAACGCCTGGCAGGCCGGGCACTGGGTGGACGGCGTGGGCACGGCCCTGCTCTGGAACCAGAAGGCTCTAAGCGCCGGGCGGTCGGCTGCGTTCGAGGCGCTGGTCGGCTGGCTGGTGACCAACACTGATCCGGCCACCGGCATGTGGGGCCGGCGCTCGTCGACGGAGGGTCTGCTGCAGGTGGTCAACGGCTTCTACCGGGCCTCGCGCGGCACGTTCGCCCAGTTCGGGCTTCCGGTAGGGCATTCCGAGCGGATCGTCGACACGGTACTCGAGCATCTCCGCGACGCCCGCTACTTCCGGCTCGGGCGGTACAACGCCTGCAACGTTCTGGATGTGGCGCACCCGTTGTGGCTGACCCGGGCGAGCGGCTACCGGTCCGAAGAGGTGGCCGCGGTGGCCCACAAGCTGCTTGAGGACGTCCTGGGTCAGTGGCGCAGAGACGAAGGCTTCGGTTTCGCGGCAGGGGGTGAGCTGAGGACGATCCCGGGCCTGCAGGGCACCGAAATGTGGTGCGCCGTGATCTGGCTGCTGGCCGACCTTCTCGGCTTGTCCGACCACCTCGGCTACCGCCCGCGCGGCGTGCACCGGCCGGAACCGGCACTGGACCTGCAGGCATGACCCAACCGGCCAGCAAGGCCGCAA
Organism: Kineosporia babensis; assembly: GCF_021129305.1. Lineage (GTDB taxonomy): Bacteria > Actinomycetota > Actinomycetes > Actinomycetales > Kineosporiaceae > Kineosporia > Kineosporia babensis. The sequence continues at coordinate 72,882 of NZ_JAJOMB010000020.1, forward strand.
CGGCCAGCAGCACGAGATCTGCCGGCTTGGAGATGCCCAACGCCCTGGTGGTGATGGACGAGCAGTGGTGGCACACCCAGTTCGACGAACCCCGCCGCCGGCGCCTGCGCAGCCTGAGCCAAGCCGTGGAACCGCTCTGGCTGCCCGACTTCGACCAGCCCGGCACCGAACAGCGCCTGGCCGAGGTGGAAGTCCTGCTCACCGGTTGGGGCGTACCCACCATCGATGCCTGGGCGCTGAGCCGGATGCCCCGCTTGCGGGCTGTGCTGCACTGTGCCGGAAGCGTTCGCCACGTGGTCAGCCCGCAGCTGTGGGAGCGCGGCATCCAGGTCTCCAACAGCGCCGATCTCAACGCCGACCCGGTGGCCGAGTTCACCTTCGCCGCGGTCGTCATGGCCGGTAAGAAGGCGCCGTTCCTGTCTGCCGCCGCTCAGCAGGACCCTGATCCCTTCCGCTTCGGCCGGTTGAGCAATACCGGCCTGACCATCGGCGTGGTCGGTTTCTCGCGCATCGGCCGCCGGGTGGTGCGCCTGATCACGCAAAACCTGCGCGAGGTGACGTGTCTGGTGGCCGACCCCTACGCCGAGCAGGCCGCGGTGGAGGCCGCCGGTGCCGAGCTGACCAGCCTCGAAGCGATCCTGCCGCGCGTGGACATCCTCACCCTGCACGCCCCGGACCTGCCCTCCACCCGGCAGATGATCGGGGCGCAGCAACTGGCCGCGCTGCCGGAACACTGCTGCGTGATCAACACCGCCCGAGGTGCCCTGATCGACACCGCCGCGCTGACCGAGGAATGCCGCCGCGGACGTCTCAACGCCATGCTCGACGTCACCGACCCCGAACCCCTGCCCCTGGACTCACCGCTGCGCACCCTGCCCAACGTGATGCTCACCCCGCACATCGCCGGCTCGACCGGCTCCGAGACGATCCGGATGAGCGAAGGCGCGCTGGACGAACTCGAGCGTCTGGTCACGGGCCGGCCCCTGGCCCGCCCGATCCGGCGCGAGAGCGCTGCCCTGCAGGCCTGAAACCGCAGCTTTCCAGCGTTCCGGGCCGCGAGCGTCCTTTGTTGCCGGATTGCCCTCACGTGCCAATTGGTGAAATTGAGGCGCGTGCTGCTAGTAATCACCCCAGAATTACCTGATCGATCTGGGGCGGGAACACATGGTGAATAGTGGCGAACGGGCCGGCGAGACCGGCACGCGCAGGGGGAAGTCACGGATCTGGCGCCGGGTGGGGCTGGGCGTCGGGGCCGTGATCGCAGTTCTGGTTGTGCTGGTCGGCCTGCTCTACGTCTGGCCGCTGGGCAGCGACCGGCTGCAGAACGCCGAACCGCAGGCGCTGTCCTTCGAGGAGGCCAGGGCCGCGGGAACGGCTGCGGTGGAACAGGACACGGCCAACGGCGAGGTGCTCGAGGAGTGCCGCAGCGTGCTGCGGGTGCACCCGGAGAAGACCGCCAAGTCGGTGCTGATGCTGCACGGCTACACCGCCTGCCCGAAAGACTTCGTGGCCCTGGCCGACGTGTTCTACGAGCGCGGCTACAACGTCTACGTGCCGCGTGAGGGGCACCACGGCCTGACGGACGTGGACGAGGCCAGCCAGGTCAGTGCGGACGAGCTGGGCGACTATGCCGACGACGCGATGAACGTGGTGGCCGGCCTGGGTGAGGAGGCCGGAGTGATCGGGATGTCGGGCGGTGGGGTGCTGGGCACCTGGCTGGCCGAGTACCGCACCGACGCGGTGAGCCGTCTGCTGCTGCTCTCGCCGTTCTACCAGCCGGCCGCCTCGCAGGCCCCGCCGTACCTGCTGCGGCCACTGACCGTGCTGTACGGCAACCGGGTCCTGCCCGACCGCAAGGTCGGCGACACCAACTTCACCCTCAGCGGCCTGGGCCAGTACCTGCGGATCATGCGCAACCTGCGCGAGGACCCGGTCAACGACAAGCTCGCCGGCATCGCGGTGGCCTACTCGGCCAAGGACCCGTACATCGACCTGGACGCGGCCACCGCCGTTCCCGGGCAGATCGCCGAGGCCAACGATCTGAAGGTGGCCGAGCACGAGTTCCCGGCCGAGCTGAACCTGCCGCACAACCTGGCCAACCCCGACAGCCTGGGCGAGCAGGCCGAGCAGATCCACCAGCTCTACCTGGAGCTTTACGAGGGCTGAGCCCTCTGACGGCCCGGAACGGGACTGTTAGGGTCTAGGACCCCGAAGCGGGCATCGACCTGGGATGCCCGGGTGATGTTCAGGTGTGGTGCGTGGTGAAGCAGCAGTACAAGCTGGCCGTGATCGGCAGCGCGGTGGGTCTGGTGGCGATCGCGGCCCTGGCGGCGCACACCTTCGCTACGGCCGAGGACCGCGCCCCAGCCGAGGCGAGTCCTTCGGCCCCCTTCTTCGAGGCGGCCGAGTCGATGCGGGAGGCGGCCGGCATCCGCGTGGAGGGGCACGGGTACGACGTGCGGATCAGCCGGGACGGTGACGCGGTCGGCACCCTGGGGGCCACTGAGATGGTGCGCACCGACGGCGTCACCTACAACCGTCTGGTCAGCCATGACGTGACCGATCTGCTGCCCTTCGCCATGAGTTTTCCGCCCAGTGCCAGGCCGACCTCGGCCTGGGCCCGGATCGGGCCCGAGGAGGTGAAGGTCCTGCGCCACGACTACATGCTGCCGGACTCTCCACAGGCACTGGCCGACCACGTCCTGCAGATCCTGCGGGAGCCGAGCACCAACTTCGTCCCCGACCCGTTCGACGACGACGATTTCGCCGACCTGTACACCAGCGCCCCGCTGCCGCCGGGGGCGCGCAACACCCAGGTCCTGCTGTACGGCGAGGTCCCGGCGTACATGGCGAACACGTCCGTCGGCCGGGTGTACGTCAGCAAGGCCGAGCCGCATCGGCTGCTGAACCTGCCCGCCGAGTTGATCGGCAGCCTGCCGTCACCGACCGGCAGCAAGACCGCCGGCAGCTCCAGCTCCGGCGATCCGGCCGGCCAGGCGATGTCTTCGGACAACGTGGCACCGGTGGCCTACCAGGAGCCCGACCCGCTCGTTCTTCACGACGCCCGGCCGGTCGCCAGCTTCGAGGTCTCGCAGCGCAGCGCCCAGGACATGGCGATGGCCGTCGCCAACCTGGCCGTGATCGCCAAGAAACTCACCTACGTCATGGACCCACGGATCGATCTGGTGGTGGAGGAGCCGGAGACCTCGTGCACGGTGCGCGCCTGCACGCACCGCGTCGAGGTGCTGGCCCAGCCCTCCGAGACCAGCACCGAGGAGCCGACCAGCGTCCCGGTCACCGTGAAGGCCAGCTTCTGGTTCCCGGACACCCGCTGGAACGGCACCTGCACCTCCACCACCACCGTCCGGCTCGGCGAGCCGCAGTTCCTGTCCTGCTCGACCGGCAAGACGGCGGACGCGGTCCGCGCGGAGCTCGCCCGGAGCAAGAAGGAGTCGAAGCAGCTCGGCGCCCGGATCAACCCCTACTACCGCAGCAGCGGAACAGCTTTCGCGGTCTCCAACCCCGACCTGAAGCAGATCGCCGTCACCCTGAAGCAGCGGGAGAAGGACCTGGCGGCGCAGTAGCGCGACCAGCGGGACGAGATGAGCGGGCAAGGCAGCGGACGAGGCACTGCAGGTGACGTGATGGATGAGACGAAGAAGTACCCGCGGGCCCGGCTGGCCGCTGCCCTCGTGATCGTCCTGGCCGTCGGGTTCGGGGTGTACCAGGTGACGTTCGGCAAGAACCGGGATGAGCTGGCCGCGCCGTTCTTCGAGGCGGCGCAGTCGCTCAGGGCGGCGCCGGGGGTGGCCTACAGCGTCGGCCCCCAGTACGACGTGCGGATCAGCAGGTACGGCGAGGTGAGCGGCACGGTCCTGCCCGAGCTGCCGATTCTGCGCACCGGCGGGCAGACCTTCGTGGATCTCGAGGGGGGCGCGCTGAGGCAGATCATGCCGTACATCCGCTCGGACCACCGGCCGAAGCACAACTGGACGGCGATGGACGAGAGGGGACTTCAGAAGCTGCAGCTGGTGCACCCGCTGCCGGAGTCCTCCGTCGCCCTGGCCGACCGCATCCTGAAGCTCCTGGAGCGACCCGACACCGACTTCTCGCCCAACCCCGACGACCTGTCCCGCTCGTCCTGGCTCCCGAGGCACACCGTGGTGTCCAACGGCCCCAGGCTCTTTCTGATGGTCAACACGGTGGACGGCCCGCTGTACGTCACCAAGGAGAAACCGCACCGGGTGACTCATCTGTCCGAGGCCTTCGTGCTCAGCCAGGCGTGGGGAGACCCCGAGACCGAGCGGCGCAGCCCCGGTAACGGCCTGACCCCGGGGCACATACCGGAACTGCTGCAGATCGGCGGGGCCGACCTGCAGGAGATGAACACCGCCCAGGTCGCCCGGGAGTACGACACGATGATCGAGCAGTCCGCGGACCTGGGTGTGGTGTTCGACCCGAGCATCGAACTGGGGCTGGGCCAGGCCACCACCACCTGCACCTACCGCAAGTGCGAGCAAACCGTCCCGCTGGAGGCCCGGACCTACGCCGAGGCCGACGCGAAGGCAGCCGGCCAGAACGCAAAGCGCCACGTCCCCGACCGCAAGAGTGCCCGGGTCCTGGTGGACGCCCACTTCACGCTCGTCGGCCGCCACGCCGAGGCCGGTAACTGCAGCGCCATCGTCACCGTCCCTCTGCACCAGTCCGGTACCGTCTCGTGCTCCACCACCAAGACGAACGCGGCGATCAAGAAGCAGGCGGAACGGCTGGGGTACGGACCCGAGGGCCCGAGCTGGATGCCCGGCCCGTTCTACTGGGGCTCCCACCTGACCCGGGCGGTCGTCGAGAACGACGTAAAGAAGCTGACCGGCACTCTCCAGGAGCGGCGCGAGGAGCTCACCGCAGCCCCGTAGCTCCCCTAGGCTGGGGCCCGTGCCCGGACAAAACGCTCACGTCGTGATCATCGGTGGCGGCATCGCCGGCACCGCCGCAGCCCTGGCCCTGCACCGCGCCGGCCTGCGCGTGGTGGTCTGCGAGGCGCACCCGCGCACGGCCACCGACCTGGGCGCCTTCCTGACCCTGGCCAGTAACGGGATGAAGGCGCTGGGGCAGTTCGGGGCGGCCGCGCCGATCAGCCGGGCCGGGTTCGACCTGACCTCGATGAGCGCGCTGGACGAGAACGGCACCGAGCTGATCGCCCGGCCGCTGGGCGAGGTCGAGGACGAGCTGACCCGCTTCCGCTGCCTGCGCTGGAGCGAGCTCACCGCTGCGCTGCAGGCCGAGGTCGGGGTGCAGGGCATCGAACTGCGCCACGGCGCCGGGCTCCTCGGCGCGGTGGAGAACGCCGACGGGGTCACCGCCGAGCTGGCCGACGGCAGCACCGTCACGGCCGATCTGCTGATCGGGGCCGACGGCCTGAACTCCCTGGTGCGCACGCTGATCGACCCGAACGCGGCCGGGCCCCGGTACGCCGGGCAGCGCGTGTTCTACGGCTACACCAGCACCGCCACCCCGCCCAGCGTTCCCGGCCGGATCACGATGGTCCGCGGCCGGGCCGCCAGCTTCGGCTACACGCTCTCCCCCGCCGGGCAGACCTACTGGTTCGCCCGGCAGACCGCGCCAGCACTGGAGCAGGTCGGGGTCGAGCCCTCGGCCGAGTTGCGCGCGCAGCTGCTGGAAGGTCTGCAGCAGGACCAGACGCCCACCGCCGAGATCGTGGCCGCCACCGAGGGCATCCTCGTCACCAATGCCCGCGACCTGCCCCAGGTCGAGAAGTGGCGCAGCGAGCGGATGCTGATCATCGGGGACGCAGCGCACGCGGCTTCCCCGGCCACCGGCCAGGGGGCGTCGATGGCCTTCGAGGACGCGGTGGTGCTGGCGAAGGCGTTGCGGGACAGCCCGGATCAGGACTCGGCGCTGAAGCTGTACGAGCAGGTCCGGCGGCCCCGGACCGAGTACAACATCGCGGCCAGTGCAGCGATGACCGGTGCTTCGCGGCCGCCGACGCTGCCGCCGGCCCCGTTCAGCGACGAGGACGTGGCCCGGCACCTGGAATGGGACACCCCGCTCTCGGCCTGACCGGCCGGTCTCTCGGTATCTTTTGCCTACGCATCAGACATCGCGGGCGGGGGCATCGTGGCGAATCCCAGTGCAGAAGAGCTGTCCCACAGCGCGCGGACGCAGTGGGAGCTGTTCCAGATCCGGATGTTCTACCAGCTCGCCGCGTTCCGGAAGGAGCCGCTGGCCGAGCTGATCGTGCGCCGGCCGCAGCGGGCACCGTACCCGCTGTACGAGCGGATCCGCAGCCAGGGCGAGCTGGTGCACAGCACCCTGGGCCCGGTCGCGATCAGCGCCTCGCACGGCTTCGTCGCCCAGGCCCTGCGCGCGCCCGAGCTGGGGGTGGCCGAGCCGCCGGCGCGCAGGAGCGGGCTGGTGCGGCCGATCGAGGACTCGTTCCTGATGCGCAATCGCCCGGACCATCCCCGGCTGCGCCGCCTGGTCACCCCCTGGTTCACCGCCAAGGCCCTGCAGCAGCGCCGCGAGAGCCTGCTCAAGCTGGCCCACCAGCGCATCGACGAACTGGCCGGGCAGCCCTCGTTCGACGTGGTGCAGGACTACGCCGTGCCGCTGGCCGTGCGGGTGATCTGCGAGCTCACCGGCCTGCCGGTGGGCGAGGACTGGCGGCGCCTGGCCGCGCTCGGCGACATCCTGCCGCTGTCCACCACAGCCGGGCTGCCCTCCACCCGCAACCAGCGACGTCTCGACGCGGGCTGGGCGAACCTGAACGCCTACCTGGACACCGCGATCGCGCAGAAGTCGCAGGCCCCTGAGGGTTCGCTGCTGGCCTCGCTGGTCGAGCGCTCGCAGGACCCGGAACAGCTCGGGCGGCACGACCTGCTGGCCACCCTCGGGGTGCTGCTGATCGCCGGCTTCGAGACGTCGGTGGGGCTGATCGGGCACGTCACCGCGCGCTTCCTCGACCAGCCGGACCTGCGCCGGGCCGCCGTGGCCGACCGCAGCGTGCTGACCGAGGTGCTGGAGGAGACGCTGCGCTACGAACCGCCGGTGCAGTTCACCGCGCGCCGGGTGAACCAGGACTGCGAGGTGGCCGGGCACCGGCTGCAGGCCGGCGTCGAGCTGTTCCTGCTGCTGGGTGGGGCCAACCGGGATCCGCAGGTGTTCGAGAACCCGAACGCGTTCCAGCTCTTCCGAGCCAACAGCAAGGCACATCTGGCGTTCTCAGCCGGCGAGCACTACTGCATCGGCGCCGGCCTGGCCCGGCTGGAGACCGAGGTCGGGTTGCAGGCCCTGTTCGAGCGGCTGCCCGAGCTACGCCGGGCGGGCCGGGCGCGCTGGCAGCCCACCCAGAACATACGGGCCTACCGCCGGCTACCGGTGCGCGGCTGAGAGGGCCTGGATTGAGCGTGTCATCGCGGCCACGAACGCCTCCCGCTCCGCCTCGGCCACCAGGTCCAGCGACAGGTACGGGTTGAGGTCCTCCAGCTCGACCAGCAGCAGCTCACCGTCCGGCGTGCGGCAGGCGTCCACCCGCTGGATGCCGTGCTCGATGTCGTTCCAGTCGATGAACCGCTGGGCGAACGCACGGTCGGCCTCGGTGGGCTCGTACCGCTGCAACTGCCAGCGCCGGGCCGGGTCGGGGGCGTACAGCGCGTAGTGCAGGGTGCGGTCGACGAAGTAGAAGGACACCTCGTAGCGGAAGTCGATCCGGGGCTGGACCAGCTGGTCGGTGAAGGCCGCCTGCTCCGGGGAGTCGAGAAAGGTCAGGCCCACCGAGTCGGCACCGAACTTGGGCTTGGCCACGAACTGCTTCGCCGGCGGCAACCGGTCCAGGTCGCCGGGCCGGTCGATGGTGGGGATCACCGGGTAGCCGGCCTGGAACAGCTCGATCAGGTACTGCTTGCCGCGCATGTCGGCCTTGCCGGTGAGCTGGTTGAACACCGGGGTCCCGGCCGCGAGCGCGGCGGTGCGGAAGGCCTGGTACGGGGCCGGGTAGTGGATCACCGGGCCGCTGTTGCGCACCACCACGACGTCGAAGCCGCTCATCAGGTTCGCGGCGTCCAGCGGGTGGCACAGCGCCACGTCGAACTCCGCGCGCATCCGGGCCGAGAGGTAGATGTCCTCGTCGCAGTAGCGGCGGCCCTTCGCCGGGTAGCTCAGGTCGCTGACGTACAGCAGGGTGCTCATCGTCCGAAAGGTAGCCGACCCGGATCGATGGCAGGGTGATGGGTTCAGCCGTCTGGTACTAGGGAGTGTTTTGGAATTCGCTGCCGTAGCGAGGAGGTGCCCGGGGCGTCGGCTGGGCGTGGCCGGTGGGGCCCTTCGTAGCGGTGTTCTACGTAGGGCCCCACCGGACGCGGTCAGACGGCGTCCCGGGCGCCCCGCAGTAGGCATGGAATTCCAAAACCCGACCTAGGAGGCATCGGTGCGGGCAGCGCGCATCATCAGCACGGACGGGCCGCGGTCGGTCCGGATCGAGGAGGTGGCCGAGCCGGTCGCCGGGCCGGACGAGGTCCTGATCGACGTCGAGGCGGCCGGGGCGAACTTTCCCGACGTGCTGATGTCGAAGAACCAGTACCAGTACAAGCCCGAGCTGCCCTTCGTCCTCGGCGGCGAGGTGGCCGGGACGGTGCGTGAAGCGCCTGCGGGGTGGGGATTTTCGCCCGGCGACCGGGTGGTGGCGGCCACCACGACCGGCGCCTTCGCCGCCACCGTGGCCGCACCCGTGCATCGGGTCGGCCTGCTGCCCGCCGCGGTGGATTTCGTGGCCGGCGCCTGTCTGCCGCTGAATTACCTGACCATGTCGCACGCTCTGGTGCGGCGGGGTGGGTTGCGCAAGGGCGAGACGGTGCTGGTGCACGGGGCCGCCGGCGGTATCGGCACGGCGACGATCCAGCTGGCGCAGGTGCTGGGCGCGCGGGTGATCTCGGTGGTCTCCACGCCGGAAAAAGCCGAGTTCGTGCGGTCGCTGGGTTGCGAGGAGGTGGTGCTGGCCGACGAATTCAAGGACGCGGTGCTCGCGTTGACGTCGGGGGCGGGGGTGGACATCGTGGTCGACCCGGTCGGTGGTGACCGGTTCACCGATTCGCTGCGCTGCCTGGCGCCGCTGGGGCGGCTGCTGGTGATCGGCTTCACCGCGGGCGAGATTCCCTCGGTGAAGGTGAATCGTCTGCTGCTGAACAACATTGACGTGCGTGGCGTGGGCTGGGGTGCCTACAACGCCAAGCATCCCGAGGCGTTCGTGCAGGAGTGGGCCCAGCTCGTGCCGCTGCTGTCGTTCACTCCCCCGCTGCACCGCACGTACCCGCTCGAGCAGGCCGGTGAGGCGGTGGCTTCGCTGGAGGAACGCTCGGTGCTCGGCAAGGTGGTCGTGCTGCCCCGGCAACTCAGCTGACCCAGCCCAGGTAGGCGTCCGGATCGACGTTGTTCCCGCAGACGATGGTGACCACGTGCTTGCCCTCGAACCGCTCCCGGTCCTCCAGCACGGCGGCCACGCCGAGCGCGGCCGAGGGCTCGACCACCAGGCCGGCCCGTTCCCGCAGCACCCGCAGGCCCGCGACGATCGACTCCTCCGCCACCAGCACGGCGTCGTCGGCCACCAGCAGCAGATCGTCCAGCACGGCCGGGATCGGGAAGCGCCCGGCCACCCCGTCGGCGATCGTGTTCATCGTCTCGGTGGTGACCACCTTGCGCTGCCGCCAGGACAGTGTCAGGGCGGGCGCCTCCTGCGGCTGCACGCAGACCACCTCGGTGTCGGGGGCGAGCCGGCTCAGGACGTACCCCACGCCGGTGGCCATCGCCCCACCACCGAGCGCGATCAGCACGGTGTCGAACGAGCTCAGGCTCTGGGCCAGTTCCAGGCCGATCGTGCCCGCGCCCTCGCAGGTGCGCAGATCGAGGCTGTCCTCGACCAGCTGGGCGCCGTCGCGGTGGGCCAGCACCACGGCGCGCTCGCGGGCCACCTCGAAGTCGCCGTCGACCAGCTCGAGCTTGGCACCCAGGGCGCTGATCCGCTCCAGTTTGGCCCGGGGCGCGTTGCGGCGGGCCACCACCGTGACGTCGAGGTCACGGCGGCGGCCGGACCAGGCCAGCGCGGTGCCCAGGTTGCCCGCGCTGGCGCAGACCAGGGACTGCACGCCGGCCTGCTCGGCCTGGTGGGCCACCCATTCCGCGCCCCGGCCCTTGAAGCTGCCCACCGGGTTGGCGGTTTCGAGCTTGATGCTGACCTGGGCCCCGAGCACCGGTTCCAGCGGCTCGCAGCGGTACAGCGGCGTGTTCAGGAACAGCGGGTCGATGGCCGCGCGGGCCGCCTGGATCCTGGCCAGGTCGAGGCGAGTGTGCTGCACCCGCCCGAGGGTAGTTCTCAGCGGATGCTGCTGCCGCTCAGGACCGCGTCCGTGCCCCAGCACTGGCTCAGCCGCATCGCCACGCACAGCTGGTGCAGCGCCTGGGAGTGCAGTTCCACGGTGTGCACCGCACCGGTCACCGGGTCCTCGAACCGCCCGTTCACGTAGGGGTACTCCGGGGTGCCCTCGGCCCGGACGTGCCGCAGCACCGCGCGTGCCCCGAGCACCGCGGCGCTGCTCTGGCGCAGGCTGAACATCGAGGGTGCGAAGGCGGCCGCGGCGCCGGCCACGGCCTGCTCCATCCCGAGCATCGCGGCCGTGATCGGCGGGCGGGAGCTCAGCTGGGCGTCGATCGCGCGGATCTGGTCGAGCTCCACGGTGTGCGTGGTGAGGGCAGGCTGGTGACGGTGCATCATGACGAACCTCCGGTGCCGGGGAGTCCCGAACCCGTACCCCGTTGTGCGGAAACTGCCGGTCCCCCCGGGACTCAGGTGGAGACGTCCTCGATGATGCGCCGCCCGCCGCAGGTGCGTCCTCGTCGTTCGCCCGCAGCACCTTGCGGGTTTGCCGCAGATCTTCGGCATACCCTGATCCGGTGGATGGGGATCTGACCTGGCGCATCGTGCTGGCCGACGACCACTCGATGATCCGCACCGGGTTACGGGCCCTGCTCGAGGCCGATCCGCGCTGTCTGGTGGTGGGTGAGTGCGGTGATCTGGCCAAGGTCGCCGGGACGGTGGTGGAGTCGGCGCCGGACCTGGTGGTGCTGGACATCGCGCTGGGTCGCGAGAGCGGGCTGGACGCCGTGCCGGCCCTGCTCGGCCTGCCCCACCCGCCGCGGATCCTGGTGCTGACCATGCACGACGATCCGGGTTTCGCCCGGGAGGCGCTGAGCCGGGGCGCGCACGGCTACCTGCTGAAGGATGCGGCGGCGGGTGAGCTGATCCGGGCGATCGAGATCGTGATGGCCGGCGAGGTGTACCTGCAGCCGCAGCTCGGGGCGCAGCTGCTGCGGCACACCGAGGCCCGCAAGGACGGCCTGAGCGAACGCGAGCGGGACGTGCTGCGGCTGCTCGCGCGGGGGCACACCAACGCCGAGATCGCCCACGAGCTGTTCATCAGCCTGCGGACCGTCGAGGCGCACCGGGCTGCGTTGCGGGCCCGGCTGGGCGCCCATCACCGGTCCGAGCTCGTGGACGCCGCTCGCCGATTCGGTCTTTTGGGGTGAACTTGCAGACGCTCGCGGCCAGTGTGTTGAGAGCGATCCGAGGGGTGGTTCTCGGGTGGAGCGACGATCTCAGGCCGCTCCCGTGAGCTGGGCCGCGCGATTGCGCACCCCCGGAGGCCGGGGCCTGCTGGCCTGCGCGGTGGCGGGTATTGCGTTGGCCGTCGCCGGGCTGACCCTGGAGTTCACCGACGCGCAGCCGCACCTGGTCGCCTGGGTCGGCGGGGTGGCGGCGCTGCTCTTCCTGGCCGGCATCCCCTTGGCCCGGGGGGACGCCGACGAGGTGATGACGCTGCGGGCCCGGCTGCTGATCGGGGCCAGTGCTGGTGCGGTGCTGGCGGTGGTCGGGCTCTGGCGGGCCACCGGCCGGGACCAGCCGGTGGTCCTGCTCCTGCTCGTCCCCTCCTTCTTGCTGCTGGTCACCGCCACCCTGGCGATCCGGGCCGCCCGCCTGGCCGCCCACGCCCGGCGGATGCGGCATCTGCGGGCCCGGCTGCAGGGGCAGGAGGAGGAGCGGCGGCGCTGGGCCCAGGAGCTGCACGACCAGACCCTGCAGGATCTGGCCGCCCTGGAGCTGTGGCTGGCCGGGCTCTCGCGCACCCACGATCCGGACCGGCTGGCGGCGGGTGTGCAGGACGCGCGCGGCATGGTGCACGAGCAGATCGGGGTGCTCCGGCACCTGATCACCCAGATGCGGCCGCTGGCGCTGGACACGCTCGGCCTGGCCGCCGCGGTGCGGGAGCTGTCCCGGCGGGCCGAGGGTGCCGAGGGTTCGGTGTCGGTGGCCTGCGACGTGGAGCATCTGCCGGACGACCTGCCGCCGGACAACCAGGTGGCGATCTACCGGATCGTGCAGGAGGCGCTCAGCAACGCCCTGCATCACGCCGGCTGCCGGCGGATCGCGGTGCGGGCGGTGATCGACGGCAGCGATCTGGTGGTCAGCGTGCGTGACGACGGGGTGGGCATGCCGGCCGAAGCGCCGGCCGATGCGCTGACCCCGTCGTTCGGCAAGATCGGCATGCGGGAGCGGGCCGACTCGCTGGGGGCCGTGCTCGGCTGGGAGCAGGCCGAGGGTGGGGGCACTCTGGTGACGCTTCGGGTTCCGGCGGCCGGGCGCGGGCCGACCGCTTCCTGAAATGGATCATGGCTCAAAGGATTTCGTGACTCCGTGATTTCACCCGGGCGAAAACCCCCGCCTTTGGTCGCTCCTTCAAAACGGTGTTAACCTCTGCGCCCCGGTGTGGGGCATCTTCGATGTTGGCCCCAGATGATGCTCAGGTGCGTGGTTTTGGTGAATCAGAAGGACTCGTCCGCCCCCGAACCGGGCGAGCCGCGCAACCAGACCGTCCAGGAGAACCGTTCCCTGCACTGGGATCCGCCCTCCTCGAGCTCCGCCCCCGTCACCCGTCCGACCCCGATGTTGCCGACGCCCCCGGCCATCGAAATCGGCCAATTGGCGCAGACCGGACCGCTTTCGCAGTGGAACGACACCTCCCCCTGGCGTCCGCCGATGGGCTCGGCCGAGCCAGGTCAGCGCTTCGCTCCCGGAGTGCCGATCAAGCCGAAACCCGAGCCGGAACTCCAGCCGAACTTCGAGCTGGAGCCTGACCCCGACGTCCCTACGCGGGAAAGCCCGCTCCCCGTCCGCAAGCCCCGGCCCGCCCCGCATCACCGACGCCGGAATCTGGCCCTGGCCGGTGGGGCCGGTGCGCTGGTTCTGGTTCTGGCCGCCGGCCTGGCCTTCGCGCTCCTGGGCCGCGACGACAGCGGTTCCGACCAGGAGCCGGCGGCACTGTCCGCGCCCTTCCTCGAGGCCGTACGAGCGTTGCAGGACGCACCCGGGGTCAGCTACCGGGACGGCGTCCTCGATGTCCGGATCACCCGGGACGGCGACCTGACCGGCAGCTTCGGCTACGAGGACACCCCGATCGCCCGTACCGACGAGGGCACGTTCGCCCGGCTCTCCCGGGCCGATGTGCTGAACGTGCTGCCGTATCTGGATCCGGCCGGTGTTCCGGCCCGCAGCTGGGTCCAGATCGACGGCGCCGATCTGTCGGACCTCGACCTGGACCATCTGGCCCCCGCCTCGCCCCAGGCCATGGCCGAGCGAACCCTTGCGGTGCTGAACCAGCCGGGCACCAGCTTCACGCCCAGCTCTTCCGAGGAGATGCTGAACGGCACGCCCGCGTTGATCGCCCGCACCTCCGCCGGCCCCGTCTACGTCACCCGCTCCAGCCCGCATCGGCTGCTGCACCTGCCGACCACGCTGTTCACGGGTGAACCGGCGCCCGCTTCGGAACGGTCGGACCAGGCTCCGGTGTCCTACTCAGAATCCACCTCCGGGCCGGCGCCGCAGGTGTCGGTGTTCGACGGGGTTGCGCTGAGCGAACTGAGCACGGATCAGGTGCGCGAGGCCTACGACGAGCTGATCGACCAGACCGGGCAGCTGAAGAACGCGCTCGACGCCCAGGTGGCGGTGACCACCGGGGAGCTGAAGCACGAGTGCACCGCGGACCAGTGCACGCTCAGCACCCAGGTCACGGTCAACGCCGCCGCCGGTGGCCCGGCCGCGGCGGTCAGCCGGGTGGCGCTGCGGGCGACCTTCCGGATCAACGACGACGGGGCCAAGGCCGGACGTTGCACGGCGGTCGTGTCGATCAAGCAGAACGACACCAAGACGCTCTCGTGCTCCACCACGAGCACCGCGCAGGCGATGCAGACCGCTCTGGCCAACGCGCACGCCCGCGCCAACGAGCGCTCCCTGGAACTGGGTGGCGCGGCGGTGAGTTACGAGGTGCCGTACCGCAGCAGCGGTGAGGTGGTGGGCCTCGCCCAGATCGACGTCAAGCAGTCGGTGAGCAGCCTGCTCCAGCGGCGCAGCGAGTTCGCCACTGGGGACTGAGGGTCAGCGGCGGGCCGAGAACGAGCCCTGCTGCGGGCCGCGGTTGTCCACCAGGGCCGAGGTGAGGCCGTAGTCGCAGCGGATCTGGTCGGCGTCCTGGAAGTCACAGCTGAGCTTCGTGTTCCACGGGCCGTTGAGGCTGGCCACCTGGCCCTCGAACCGGGCGTCCTCGCCGTTGATCTGACCGTTCAGGGAGCCCATGCCGTTCAGTGGTGCGACCCACTCGATCCGGGCCAGGGCGTCCCCGTCCGCCTCCACCGACTGCACCTCGAAGGTGACGCCCGCGCGCAGACCGGCGTTCTGGGCCTCGCCGTAGTACGTGCCCACCCGGTTCGCCTCCGGCGGTTCGGGAGGCTTCTCGAATCCCAGTTCGGCCACGATGAAGGCCGCCACCACCGCGCTGGCGATACCCGCCACCCAGGCGAAGACCTTGCCGAACACGGCCGTCTTACGGCCCGTTTCCACGAACGCCACCGTCGGCTCCCCTGCCTGGTCGCATCAAGTTGCCTCGATGCTAAGGCGGGCAGATGGGGCAGAAACCGTCAAAGAACGGCTTCTGCCCCATCCGACCGATCAACCGGTCAGTGACTGGACTCAGCCACGGCATCTTCCGGCTTCACCGACAGGGTGACGCTCTCGTTTCCCCGGCCGGCCGGGGTGGACGGGATGGTCGCGGCGACGATCGCCGAGAGCAGAGCCACCGCCCCGCCGATCAGCAGAGCCACCCGGAAGCCGTCCTCCGAGGGCAGCGCCACCGGGCCGAACGAGGTGGTCATCTGGGCCAGCACCACCCCGATCACGGCCGCCCCGATGGTCGTGCCGAGCGAGCGCATCAGCGTGTTGAAACCGTTGGCGGCAGCCGTCTCCGACTGCGGCACGGCCCGCATGATCAGCGCCGGCATCGAACCGTAGGCGAACGCCACACCGGTGCTGATCACCAGACCGGAGACCATCAGGCCGAGCGCCGAGCCCATCAGGAACTGGGTGAGCCCGTAACCGGCGGCCAGGATCACCGCACCCAGCACCAGAGCCGTCTTCGGGCCGCGACGGTCGATCAGCTTCCCGCCGATCGGCGAGACCACCATCATCACGATGCCGGCCGGGGCCATCCACAGACCGGCGGCGAGCATGGTCTGGCCCAGGCCGTAGCCGGTGGCCTCGGGCAGCTGCAGCAGCTGCGGGAAGACCAGCATCTGGGCGTACATGCCGATCCCGATAAAGATCGAGGCGACGTTGGTCAGCAGCACCCGCGGGCGGGCGGTGGTACGCAGGTCGACCAGCGGCTCGGTGGTCCGGGTCTCGTAGAAGCCCCAGGCCAGGAGCACGGCCACGGCGGTGACCAGCAGGCCGACGGTGGTCGCCGAGCCCCAGCCCCAGTCAGCACCCTTGGAGATGCCCAGGAGCAGGCAGACCAGGCCGATGGCCAGGCCGATCGCGCCCAGGAAGTCGAAGCGCTGACCCTTGGCACCGGGCGGGGTGGCCGGAATGAAGCGCCAGACCAGGACCATGATGATCGCGGCCAGCACGGCCGAGCCCCAGAACAGCACGCGCCAGTTGGCGTACTGCGCCACCGCCGAGGCGATCGGCAGGCCGAGCCCGCCGCCGATTCCCATCGAGGCGCTGACCAGGGCGATCGAGCCGCTGAGGCGCTCGGCCGGGACGACGTCGCGCAGCAGGGCGATGCCCAGCGGGATCATCCCCATGCCCATGCCCTGCAGGCCGCGGCCCACGATCATCGGGACGACGGAGGAGGCCAGGGCGCACACGACAGAGCCCGCGATCAGCGGGAAGGTGCAGGCCAGCAGCATCAGCCGCTTGCCCACCAGGTCGCCGAGGCGCCCGACGATCGGCACGCACACGGCGGCCACGAGCAGGGTGACGGTGATCACCCAGGCGGAGTTGGAGGCGCTGGTGTCGAGGATCTGCGGCAGCTCGGCGATGAGCGGCGTTACCAGGGTCTGCATGATCGCGGCGGTGGTTCCGGCGAAGGCCAGGGTGGCGACGACGGCACCGGTGCGAGCAGCAGGTTGAGCGGGGGATTGAGGGGTGCTCAAGCCGAACTCCCATGAAGAGACGGATCACGGACGTGCATCACGCACTACACATGTATAGCGCACATCATGTGCATGATGCACAATCAATGCCACCGAAGGACCCGCGCGCTGACAGAATGACAGCGTGCAGACGTCCTTTGATCCACTCGAGAAGGAGCACACGTGAGGCGTTCAGCGGCGGTCGAGTACGAGCAGATGCTCCTGGCCCGGCACTCGCTGTCGTCCTACGCCCGCAAGCACCAGCTCGACCGCAGCGCCTACATCCTGCTCAGCCTGCTGCGGATCAAGGGGGCGATGTCGATCGGTGAGCTCAGCGACGTGCTCGGGCTCGACGCCTCCACCCTGAACCGGCAGACCGCGGCGGCGATGCGGGCCGGGCTGATGGACCGGATCCCCGACCCGGACGGCGGGATCGCCCGCAAGTTCGTGCTCACCGAGGCCGGGGCCGAGGCCCTGGACGCCCAGCGTGACCAGATCCTGATCAGCCTGGACAAGGTGATGGCCGACTGGCCGGACGAGGACATCGCCACCTTCGCCCAGTTCCTGCAGCGGTTCAACACCGACATAGAGCGTCTCGCAGGGCGGGTCTGGCCTCGTCCGGACTGAATCCTCAGCTGGGCAGCGCCGATTCGGCCGCGCTGACCGGCGGGCCACCCCGCCGGGCGTAGAACGACACACCCAAACCGAACAGCACGGCGGCGGTGACGATCGCCGCGGTGCTGGCGGCCGGTTGATCGAGCCAGAACAGCACCTGCTGGGGCACCGGCCCGCCCTGACTGTGAAAGAGCGCCTGCGGGGCGGTCCACAGCAACGCCGGCACCCAGCCGTAACGCACCCCGACCAGCGCGGCCCCGATCCCGACCAGCCCGGCCAGCCCCAGGCAGTTGCGCAGCACCACCCATCCGGGCGCGTAGCCGATCCCGGCCAGCACGGCGGCGATCAGCAGGGCGAACAGGATCAGGTGCAGGGCCCGGCGCGGCGGCCAGGGCATCGCCGCGGTCGACTCCAGCGCCTGGTCGAACGTGCCCAGCGTGGGCCCGGCCAGCATCATCGCCGCGCCGGTGGTGATCACGGCCAGGCGCTCGTCGATCGCACCGTGCTCCGCGGCCAGAAGCCAGATCCCGGCGATCACGGCCAGGGCGGCCAGCAGGGCCAGGAGCACGCCCCGGGAGCGGACGTAGAGCGGGATCCAGCCGGTGATCATGCCGGCCCCGGCGCGATCAGGATGTCCATCAGGCCCTTGGTGCGGCAGGCCCGCAGCGCTTCCCGGAACTCGCTCACCCGCTGGACCTGCTGCTGGTGCGGCAGGGCGCGGAGTTTCGCCACGGCCGCCCCGATCGCCTGCATCTCCTCAGGCGGTGTCGGGATCGGGAACGGCATATCGCGCAGGTAGGGCGAGATCGGCTCGAAGGTGGGGGCGTCGGTCAGCCAGGCGCCGGCCACCGCCAGCGGCCGCGGATCGTCCAGCCGGCATCCGTTCAGCGAGGCCCCGGCTCCGCTGACCATGCTCCGCATCAGGTCCGGATCCGTGGCGGCCCCGTCCTTGAGAACCAGCTCGAACTGCATGGTCCCAGGCGCAACGTCGGGTGTGGTGTCCCAAGGCAGGGTCGAGGTGCTGGTATCGGTCAATCCGGCCGCCACCGGGTCGTAGTTCAGCTCGATCGCCCGCTGCGGGGCGTCCGGGAGCTGGGACAGGTGCCCGAGAGCCTCGCGGGCCTGGCGGGTGGTGTCCGCCAGCGCATAGGCGTGGACCGCGGTGACGCACACCTGCGGCGCACCCTCCGAACACACCAGGCGCCGGGCCGCCGGGTCCACCTCGAATCGCTGGACCGGAGTGATCACCAGGGCTGCGGCCACCCCGGCGACCAGCGCACCCGCCCCCAGCCCGCGCACGGCCCAGTTCCGGGACGCGGCCAGCAGGATCCCGGCCACCAGCAGGCCTGCTCCCAGTGCGGCCCGGCCGAGCACGACCTCGTCGGCCAGACGGGTCCAGGTGCTGGCGCCGCTGTTGAAGAACGACAGCGGGTGCGGAACCCCGCTGGCGCTGAACACCACCTGGACGAGTACCAGCCCGGCCGCCAGCCCCGGCGCCACGAACGCCGAGGACCAGGCCCTACCGGCCGCCAGCCCGAGCAGACCGGCCCCGGCCAGGACCGCCAGATCGGGCCCGAGCTGCCATACCGCCGAATAGCTCTGGTAGCTCGCGTTCACCCGCACCAGCACCAGCGCCGCCGCCAGGATCAAACCCTGGACCGCCACCAGCCCGATGCTCAGGGCACCCGCGGTCGGCGCGACTTTCTGCCAGGCCGGACGTCCGGTGCCGGCGAACAGCTCGTCGGCCCGGGAACGCTTCTCCCGACGGCCCAGGACCGCACCACCGGCGGCCGCCAGCGCGGCGGTCAGACCCACTGCCTGCTCGGTCATCTCAGCCAGTTGCGACCAGTCGCGCAGCCACTCCCGAAAAGTCAGACCCAGGACGAGCGCGCTCACCAGGAAGACGCTCAGCGCCACCACGGGCACGTTGGAACGACGCAACTCGATCCGCAGCACCCGGATCATGAGGCGCTCCGGTGCTGACGCAGCAGCGCCGAGTAACCACGCTCGGCCGGGCTGTCCCCCACCCCGTCGGGATGGCGGCCCCGGTCGACCAGATCGGCGGGCCGGCCCTGGAAGACCAGCAGCCCCTGATCCATCACCAGCACATCGGAACAGGCCGCCACCACGTCCTCGACCAGGTGGGTCGAGACCAGCACACAGCTGTCCTGGCCGATCTCGCGCAGCAGCTCCCGGAACTGCACCCGCTGCTCCGGGTCCAGGCCCACCGTCGGCTCGTCGAGCAGCAGCAGATCCGGATCGTTCACGATCGCCTGGGCCACCCCGGCCCGGCGCAACATCCCGCCGGACAACGACTTCAGCTTGGCGTCGGCCCGGTCGGCCAGCCCGACCCGCTCGATCACCCGCTGCGCCGCCCCCGGCACCGCCGCCGCAGGCATCTCCCGCAGCCAGGCCAGGTACTCCACGTAGTCGCGCACAGTGAACTTCGGGTAGTAGCCGAAGTTCTGCGGCAGATAACCCAGCCGCCGGCGCAACGGGCGCAGACCCCGCCGGTCGTCCGCCGCCGTCCCCAGCAACCGCAACTGGCCCTGGTGCGGCTTGATCACCGTTGCCAGGGTGCGCATCAAGGTGGTCTTGCCCGCGCCGTTGGGCCCCAGCAGCCCGTGCACCCCGCTGCCCAGGTTCAGGCTCAGACCCCGCACGGCCAGATACTTGCCCGCCCTGACCTTCAGGTCCTGGCTCTCGATCGCCCACGGGTTCGTCGTGGGTTGCAGCTCGTCCGCCCGGATCGCGCGCATCACTGGCCTCTCGATTGTTGGTGATCACTCGCGCGAAGAAGAGCAGCCGCGCCCAGGCCGAGCGCCGTCAGGCCCCAGATCAGAGCCGCCGAGGAACCCCCGACCAGCACCGGCAGCTGAGCGGTGACCAACGCCGGCGCCACCACGACCGCCAGCCAGCCCAGCCCCAGGCCCAGTGCCGCCCGCTCCACCCCGACGAAACCGCCCAGCAGCAGCGTGGCCGAGGTGAAGGCCAGGCAGGGCAGCAGCCACATCACCGGCGAGCGGCCCAGGTACAGCCCGGTCAGGCCGAGGAACGCCACCACCGTGGCCAGCACCACCAGGGTCCGGCCGAGCAGCAGTTCCAGGCCGAAACGGGCTGTACCCGAGATGGTTTCCCAGGCCGGATCGGCCCGCGCCGACCAGGCCGCGGCCAAGCCGCTCAGCGGAGCCACCGGCGCCAGCAGCAGCACCAGCGAGGGACGCAGCGGAAAGGCCTGATCCAGCACCGTCGCCGCCACCAGAGCCACCGCGGTGGTGAGGGTCCAGGGCATCAGCGACCACACCGTCCATCGTTGGGCCAGCACCCGAACCCGGCGCCGCGGCACCGGAGCCGGGCCGGTGGCCACTTGCGCCCGAATTGCCGTGTGGGCACCGCTGAGCAGCGGATCCAGGCTCGGAGCAGCCGCTTTCGCCAGATCGTCCCGGCACCCGGCGCACTTCTCCAGGTGCACCTCCAGCGCCCAGAAGTCCACCCCGGTGCCGCCGTCGACGTACGCGGCCATCTCCTGAGCGGTGACATGACTGCTCATCCGAGCGCCTCCCGTAACGACTGCCGGGCCTGCCGGGCCCGCCTTTTCACCGTGCCTTCCGGCACCCCGAGCAGAATCGACGTCTCGCGCACGGTCAGCCCGTCCAGAACCATCGACCGGATCACGTCCTGCAGCTCCGGGGCCAGCCGGGACAACGCGGCCCCGACCTCATGGCCCACGGTGGCCGACAGTGCCTCGTCCTCGGCCGCCGGAGTACTGACGGCCGGCAGATCGTCGGTCGGTACCTCCGGCCGCCGGGCCTGCCTGCGCAACGCATCCACCAGGCGGCGCGCGGCGATCGTCCACAACCAGCCCGCCGCGCTACCGCGCGGGTGCAGGTCCGAGAACGAGCCGGCCGCCCGCCAAACCGTGACGAATGTGTCCTGCAGAACTTCGGCGACGATCCCGTCGTCCGGACAGCGACGCCGCAGGCGCACGGCCAGCCAGGGCGCATTGCGGCGGTACAGCTCGTCGAACGCGTCGGCATCGCCGCGCGCCACGAGCCGCAACAGCCGCTCCTCGTCCAGCCTGCTCTCCTTCACAACCTGCTGATCGCTGGGGCGACCCCGGACCGGACCACCGGATTCAAGTGATCGCCGCCACAAACGCCCGTCAGGTAACCGTCAGGCGCTCCGGGGCGCAACGCGAAGGTCGTCTCCCGAGGCTGAGGACGTCGATAAGAGTCCAGCCGAAAGGACGCCGTCCCGATGTTCGCCAAGACCTCTGTCCCTCAGACCGGCACCCACGTCGTGCTCCTGGGCACCTCCGGCGGGCCCGTGCCGTTCCCCGGCCGCAGCGGCATCTGCACCGCCGTCGTCGTGGACGGCTACACGTACCTGGTCGACCTCGGGCACGGCGCGTTCGACCAGCTGGGCGCCACCGACCTGTCACCCGAGCGCATCCCCGCCGCCTTCGTCACCCATCTGCACTCGGATCATCTGGCCGATGCCTTCGCCCTGCCCTGGCTGCGGTTCGGTGGAGTGAACCCGCTGGGCCTGCCCCTGCACGTCTACGGTCCCGGCCGGGCCGGCTGGCTTCCCGAAGGACGCGTCGAGGATCCGCCGCCGCTGGTGAATCCCGGCAACCCCACGCCGGGTATCAGCGACTTCTTCGCGAGCGCGATCCAGGCCGCCGCCTACGACATCAATCTGCGCACCCGGGACGAGGGCTGGCCGGACATCCGCCAGATGCTGGTACCGCACGACATCGAGGTCCTCGACGGCCAGGAGCCGTTCGAGGTGATGAAGGACGAACGGGTCCGGGTCAGCGCGGTCCTGGTGGACCATCCGCCGGTGACCCCCTCGTTCGGGTTCCGGTTCGACACCGCCAAGGGTTCGGTGGTGATCAGCGGCGACACCACGGTCTCGGCCAACCTGATCCGGCTGGCCCAGGGCGCCGACGTGCTCGTGCACGAGGTGATCGACCTGGAGGTGATGGCCCTGGACCCGGACCTGAGCCCGGAGCAGATCGCCCACCTGACCGAGAGCCACACCGACGTCAAGCGGGTCGGCCAGGTCGCGGCCGCGGCCGGGGTGCGGCAGCTCGTGCTCTCCCACCTGGCCCCGGGCACCCCGAACGTGCCCGATGCCAGCTGGAAAGCCAAGGCGCAGAACGGGTTCGACGGCCCCGTCCACGTCGGCCACGACCTCGACGTGATCACTCCAGGCGGGGCAGGCTGATCGTCACGTTCGTGCCCTGATCCGGCCCGGCCCCGGTCTGCGAGGTGGCGCTCACCGTACCGCCGTGCGCCACCACCACCGCCTCGACGATGGCCAGGCCGAGGCCGGAGCCGCCCTGGGCCCGGCTGCGGCTCTCCTCGGCCCGCCAGAACCGCTCGAACAGCTTGGGCAGTTGCTCGGCCGGGATGCCGTCGCCGTGGTCGCGGACCGAGATCAGCACCGTCTGCTCCTGGGTCCGGAGCGTCACCTCGACCGCGGCGTCGGCCCGGGTGTGCTGCACGGCGTTGCCCACCAGGTTGCGCAGCACCCGGCGCAGCCGCTCGGCGTCGCCCCGGACCCGTACCGGCGCAGCGGGCTCGTGGAACGTGAAGTCCCGCTGCGCCGAGACCACCTGGGCATCGTCCAGCACTTCCCGCACCAGCGGCCCGAGGTCGAGCTCGACCAGGTCCAGCGGCACCTGCGCGTCCAGCCGGGCCAGCAGCGACAGCTCCTCCACCAGCAGGCCCATCCGCCCCACCTCGGCCTCGACCTTCTCCATCGCCGCCTGGGTGCCCTCTTCCCCGCGCAGCCCGCCCTGCAGGTACAGGTCCACCCAGCCGCCGATCTTGGTCAGCGGGGTGCGCAACTCGTGGGAGGCGTCGGCGACAAACGAGCGCAGCCGGTCCTCGGCCCGGGCCCGCGCGGTGAACGCCTCGCGCACGGCCGCGGCCACCTGACCGGTCTCCGTACTGCCCTGCAGAGCGATCGAGGAGGGCCCGCGCTCCCCCCGGCCCACCGCCTGCACCGCGTCGGCGAGCTCGGTCAGCGGCCGCAGCCCGGCCCGCACCACCACCGCGGTCAGCACCGCCAGCAGGCCCAGGGCCAGCACCCCGACCAGCACCCCGATCCGGACCAGCCGGTTCAGCGTCTCCAGGTCGTCGCTGCGGGAGACCACCAGCACCACCGAATCCACCTCCACCGGCTCGGTCCCGGTCTCCAGGGCGATCCGCAGGCCCTTGGTCGGCACCGTGATCGCGGCCGAGGGCCCGTCCACGAACACCACCTCGCCCGGCGCCCGCCCGGACTCCCGCACCGCCTGCCCGGTGGAGACGATGGGCAGGTTCATCGAGAACCCCGGCTGCCCGTCCAGCACCAGGATCAGCCCGGTGCGCTCGCCCAGCAGCGGTTCCAGCCGCTCGATCCCGACCTCCAGCCCGCCCTGGTTGGCCACGTTCAGGGCGACCGCCTGCTGGATCTGATCGCGCACGCTCTCCAGCCGCTCGCTCACCCGGTCCTCCAGAAAGGTGCTGAGCGACCAGGTCACCGCCCCCGCCGACCCGGCCAGGACCAGCGTGAGGACCGCGAGCACGGAGGCGATCAGGCGCAGGCGGATGCTGCGCGGCCGGTGCGCCGCCAGCATCCTCAATGCGGGGCCCGGATCGAGTAGCCGAACCCGCGCACGGTGTGGATCAACGGCTCGCGCCCGTCGTCGAGCTTGCGCCGCAGGTTGCTCACGAAGCGCTCCACCACACTCGCGTCGCCGCCGAAGTCGTACTGCCAGACCTGCTGCAGGATCTGGGCTTTGGACACCACCCGGCCGGCATTCAGCATCAGGTACCGCAGCAGCCGGAACTCGGTGGGCGACAGCTGCACCGCCTGGCCGCCGCGGGTCACGCTGTGCACCGCCTCGTTCAGCTCCAGATCGGCCACCCGCAGCACCCCTTCGTCCTCGGCCGGCTCGTCGGCCGGGCGGGCGCGGCGCAGCAGGGCCTCCAGCCGGGCCGCCACCTCGACCACGCTGAACGGCTTGGTCACGTAGTCGTCCGCGCCCAGACGCAGCCCCCGCACCCGGTCCTCGACCGCGTCCCGGGCGGTCAGCAGCAGCACCGGCACCTGCTCACCCCGCGAGCGCAGCAGCTGCACCAGGTCGAACCCGTCCGTGCCGGGCAGCATCACGTCCAGCAC
This sequence comes from Kineosporia babensis, assembly GCF_021129305.1. Lineage (GTDB taxonomy): Bacteria > Actinomycetota > Actinomycetes > Actinomycetales > Kineosporiaceae > Kineosporia > Kineosporia babensis. The sequence goes on from NZ_JAJOMB010000020.1 coordinate 97,194, forward strand.
CAGGGCGTCGAACTCGCCGTCGGGGATCTGCCGGAGCGCCTCGGCCACATCGGCCACTGCCGTCACCCGGAACCCGGAGAACTCCAGGGCCGAGCCGAGCAGATCGCGGATGCCCGGGTCGTCGTCCACCACAAGAATTCGGTCCGGCCTGATCACCCCGGTCATCCTGCCATCCGCCGGGCCGGGCTCCGGTTCTGCGGGGCTTTCCGGGACGAACCGTCAGCTGACCGTCAGGTTCCGCGAGGTGAAGCCGTCGGCTGGGCTCGCTGGCATAGGGATCCGACCGGGCGAGAGCCGTCCGGTCCCTGATCCCGAGGGTTGACATGGCATCCGCTCTGTACCGTCTCGGCCGGTTCTCCTACCGGCGCCGGCTGCTGGTCCTGACCGGCTGGCTGCTCGTGCTGCTGGCGGTGGTGGGTACGGCCGGGAAACTCGGCCCGAATCTCGACGACGAGTTCTCGCTGCCCGGTTCCGGTTCCCAACAAGCAATGGACGATCTCGGCGGGGCGATCCCCGCGGCCGCCGGTACCAGCGCCCAGCTGGTTTTCCAGGCGCCGGACGGCGCCCGGATCACCGATCAGCAGTACCAGCAGCCGATCCAGCAGGCGCTGGCCGCGGCCGCCGAGGCTCCTCAGGTGGCCGCGGTGAGCAATCCCTTCGAGACCGGCACCGTCTCGCCAGACGGCAGCACCGCCCTGGCCAGCGTCTCCTACCCGGTCGAGAACGCGGAGCTGGAGTCGGACGCGTTGTCCGAGCTGGAGGCCGGGGTCGAGGTGGCGCGCCAGGCCGGTCTGAGCGTCGAGACCGGTGGTCAGGCGTATTCCGACCTGCCCGGTGGCGTGCACGCGACCGAGCTGATCGGGGTCGGCGTGGCCGTGCTGATCCTGCTGGTCACCTTCGGCTCGATGCTCGCTGCGGGGATCCCGCTGATCACCGCGCTGATCGGGGTCGGGATCGGGATGGCCGGGCTGATGGCCGCCTCGCACGCGTTCACCATCTCCTCCACCGCCCCCACCCTGTCGCTGATGCTGGGCCTGGCCGTCGGCCTGGACTACGCCCTGTTCCTGGTCTCCCGGCACCGCCGGCAGCTGGCCGAGGGCATGCCGGTCGCGGAGTCGGTGGCCCGGGCCAACGGCACCGCCGGCAGCGCCGTGCTCTTCGCCGGCGCCACCGTGGTCATCGCGCTGCTGGGTCTGGCCGTGGCCGGCGTGCCGATGCTGACCGTGATGGGCCTGAGCGCCGCGGCGGCCGTGACCGTCGCCGTCCTGGTCGCCCTCACCCTGGTACCGGCCCTGCTCGCCTACTGCGGGGAACGCCTGCGCCCCCAGCAGCGTCGCCCGGAAACCACCAATGCGAGCGAACGCTGGGTCAAGGGGGCTTCCCGCCGCCCCTGGCTCACCGTCGTCGCCGGCATCGCAGCCCTGGCCTTCCTGGCCGTGCCGGCTGCCGATCTGGAACTGGCTCTGCCGGACAACTCCACCGCCGCGGCCGAGAGCACCGAACGCAAGACCTACGACATCGTCGAGGAGAAGTTCGGCCCCGGCGCCAACGGCCCGCTGATGGTGGTCGCCGACACCCAGGGCCACGACGAACCCCAGCGCTCGGCCCAGGCCGTCGCCGAACACCTGCAGGCCCTGCCGGGCGTCGCCCAGGCGGTACCGGGCGCCGTGGCCGAGGACGGCTCGGTGGCCGTGGTGCAGGTCGTGCCCACCACCGGCCCCCGGGATGCGGCCACCGCCGACCTGGTCACCGAGATCCGGGCCGCCGAGCCGCAGATTCTGGCCGACACCGGAACCCCGACCCAGGTCACCGGCCAGACCGCGATCCAGATCGACCTGTCCGAGAAGCTCGCGGACGCGCTGGTGCCCTACGGCGTCGTGGTGGCCGGGCTGTCGCTGATCCTGCTGATGATGGTGTTCCGCTCGATCGCGGTGCCGGTGAAGGCCACCCTGGGCTACCTGCTCTCGATCGGCGCCGCCCTCGGCCTGACCGTCGCGGTGTTCCAGTGGGGCTGGGCCCTGGACCTGTTCGGCGTGGAGGAAGCCGGTCCGATGATCAGCTTCATGCCGATCGTGCTGATGTCGGTGCTGTTCGGGCTGGCCATGGACTACGAGGTCTTTCTCGTCTCCGGCATGCGCGAGCACTACGTGCACACCGGTGACCCCCAGGACGCGGTGTTCACCGGCGCCCGGCTGGCCGGCCGGGTGGTGATCGCCGCCGCGCTGATCATGATCGGGGTCTTCGCCAGTTTCACCCTGAGCGACAACCCGACGATCATGAGCATCGCCTTCGCCCTGGCCGCCGGTGTTCTGGTGGACGCCTTCGTGGTCCGGATGACGCTGGTCCCGGCCGTGCTCACGCTCCTGGGCCGCCGGGCCTGGTGGCTCCCGGCCTGGCTGGAGCGTCTGCTGCCGGACCTCGACGTGGAAGGCGCCAAGCTTCCCAGCGCCCCGGCCGAGCAGCCGACCGCAATGACCATCACGTGAAACTCCGAGTGATCGCGGCCGCCACGCTGGTGATGCTGATCGCGCTCATCACCGCCGAGTTCGTGGTGGCCCATCAGGTGCGCAGCCGGATAACCGAGGCCCTGAGTTGCGCAGCCGACGGCGCGGCCACCCCCGAGGTCTCGCTGGGCCACACCCCGGTCCTGCTCGAGCTGGCCACCGGCGGACTCGGCCCGGTCACCCTGACCTTCGACTACGACTCCGTCGCGGAGCGGATCGGCGCTCAGGTGCAGGCCCTCTCCGGCGCCACCCTCGGCGAACAGGACGGCCTGCTCACCATCACCCTGCAGGAGCAGATGCTCGGCCGACCGCTGAAAGTCCTGCTGGACTTGACCACTGACGGCTCCAGCCTGGTCCTCACGCCCCAGAGCCTGGTCATCGGCGACCGGCAGGTGCAGGCGGCGCTGCTGCAGCGGCTCACCGGCGAGCAAGACGCCCTCGAGCCCCGGACCTTCGACCCCGAACTACCGGAAGGCGTCTCCTTGGAAAAGGTGTCGGCCACCTCGGACGGTCTCGCCGTGACGGTCGCGATCGATAAGGTCACGGGCCATGGCCAGTGCAGTCGTGATGGTGAACGGACTCCCGGGCTCGGGTAAGACCACCCTGGCCACCTCCTTGGGCCGGTGCCTGGACATCCCGGTTCTCGCCAAGGACCGGTTCAAGGAGAGCCTGGCCGACCTCGTCGGCCCGGCCGCGCCCCGGGCCCTGCTCGGCCGGATCGCGATGGACACGATCTGGTCGCTGGCCGAAGGGCTCACCGGGCCGGTCATCGTCGAGTCCTGGTGGTTCCGGCCCCGCGACCGGGAATTCGCCCGGGCCGGGATCACCAGGTCTGAGGCCCGAACGGTGCTGGAGATCTGGTGCGACGTCCCGATCGACGTGGCTCAGCAGCGGTATCGCGATCGCACTCGCCACCGCGTGCACCAGGACGAGCGGGACATGACCGAGGAGTGGAGGGACTGGGCCGCCCGCGGTGCCCCGCTGGATCTGGGGAAAGTGCTGCGGGTGGACACGACCGGACCGGTCGATCTGGGCCGGCTGACAGCGTGGGTGCGGGACCCGGAGGATCCCGCACCCACGCTGACGCGGTAAGTCAGCCCAGCGCAGGCAGTTTCACCGTCTGCATCGGAGTACGGTTACCGGCCCGGTCGGTGGCCGTGTACTCCAGGATCTGCGGTTCTTCGCGCAGCGCCCGGGTGAACGGCTCCTGGTACACGCCCAGGAACGTCTCCTCGGTGCGCCACTGGATCCGGTCCAGGCCGGAGACGTCGTCCTTGGCGTCGAGAGTCACCTCTACGCTGCTGGATCCGAGCGAACGGACGCGGACGGTCGGCACCGGCGCCGTGGTGTCCACGTCGATCTCGCGCACCGCGTGCACGGTCCGGCCGGTGGCATCGGTGGCCCGGGCCCGCACCCGATAACGCCCGTCGGTCTCCAGGGCGAGAGAGCCCGAGACGGGCGTCCACTCGTCCTGGGTGGCGATCTCGACCGAAGCAATACCCGGGCCCGGCGAAACCACGGCGACCGAAACCGAAGGCGCGCTGGTGTACCAGCCCGACGAGGCCCGCTCCCCCGCCACGTCCACCCGGATCACCGGCGCCGCATGCTCGGAACCGACGTCCGCAGGCAGCTCCCAGACCACCACGTCCTCAACGGATTCCGCAGACCGGAACATCTGGAACCCCGGACCCGAAGCTTCGGGACGCTCGGTCCAGGTGTGACCGGCCGGCAACTCCCAGTCGGTGGTCCCGCGGCGCGCAACAGCTGGGTTGTCGAGCGTGCTGGCGGCCGCAGAATTGAGGACGCTGATGGTCTCGGATCGGCTCAACAGCCCGGCTTTGGCTGCCTGGACGGCATTGTGGTGAACCGCAGCCAGGAAGTCCTGCGTACGGGAGTAGCCACCGTTCGACCACAAGCCGGTCAGGAACGACCAGCCGTCCTGATCCTTGCGGTCGGGCACCCCACTGTCGCCGCCCTCACCCAGGAAGGCGATCCGCTCGTCCTCGATCCGGACGTACAGGTGGTAGCGGTGATCACCGCCCGACCAGGCCGGCTCGAACGTGTGCCCCAGGGCGTTGACCAGGTCGCCGTCCGGCTGGAATCCGCTCAGCGTGCCGTCGAGAAGGCGGAACGCGGCCGGGGCCACCGTGCGGGTGGTGGTGGCGTCGTCGCGGGCCATCAGCACCGTCGGGCCGAGTTCCAGACTGGCCAGGGTGGGGTCGTCCGTCGTCGGGACCAGCCGCAGTTTCAGCGGCATCTCGATGATGATGCAGTCACCGGCCGCGAACTCACGCCGGATCGTGACGAACCCCGGATGCTGTTGTTCGAGCTCGATCTCGTGGTCGTTCACCGTGACCAGCTCCGAACCCCGGGCCCAGCTCGGGATCCGCACGTGCACCGCGTACGTACCCGCCACGTCGAGCTTCAGCGCGACCTGACCCTCCCGCGGATAACGGGTTTCCAAGGTGACCGTGCCATCGGCCCACTTCACCTGCGAGGGGATGTACTGCAGCACGAACAGCTCACCCGGCGCCTGGAAGAACACCGATTCCTGGTGCTTGACATGGCTTTCCAGGCCGGTTCCGCCGCAGCAGGTTCCGACGTTGCCGTACTCACGGACCGCACCCGGGTCGACCGGGTACATGTACACGACCTCGGGATCGACGTCCGAGCTGACGTCGGCCCGCGAGCCCACGATGTGATTCAGCCAGGCGCGCTCGGCGTAGTCGGCGTAGCGCACGTCCAGGGTGTGGGCGAACAGGCCACGGCCGATCTTGAGCAGGTTGTACGTGGCACAGGTCTCGGCGTTGCGGCGGCCGATGAAGCGGGACACGGCCTCGGCCGGACCCCAGAGTTCGCCCTCGCCGGTACCGCCGTGCGCGAACGTGCGGCCGGGCACGACCTGGTCCCAGAGGTTGAGCACGGCCTCGAGGTAGCGGGATTCACCAGTGGCCTCGTACTGCCCCAGATGCCCGACCAGCATGGGCAGGTGCTGGTTGGCGTGCATCCCGTCGAGAATGTCCTGCCCGGCCGCACCCGCGTCCAGCAGGCTGTCCATCTCGAAGGCGGAAGCAGCCTCCAGGAAGGACTTCTCGCCGGTGATCCGGTACAGCGCCACCATGCTCTCGTTCATCCCGCCGTACTCACCGGCGATGTAGAGCGACCACATTCGCTGCAGCTGCTCACGTTCCACCCGCTGCATCCGGGCGGCCGTCCAGTGCCCCATCGCGGTGACCACGTCGAGGGCCTGCTGCGAACCGGTGTGCTCGTAGGCGTCGAGCAGCCCGGCCATGATCTTGTGACAGGTGTACCAGGGCGCCCAGATCTCCCCGTAGGGCGCCATGCCCTCCAGCCGGTCGAACTGCCATTCCCCGTACGCAGCGAGGAATCCCGGATGGGTGAACCGCTTGGTCTCGGCCAGCGCAGCCTGAACCTCGGCCAGACCGGCAACCATCTCGTCCGACTTCTGCCGGAACACCTCCTCCCCCGTCGAGGCGTAGGCCAGGGCGAGCATGGACAGGAAGTGCCCGGCGTAGTGCCCACGCAACAGGCTGGCGGTGGGCGCGACCCCGGCGCCCGGGTAGTCGGCACCGGACCAAGGCTGTTCGTCCGGGTGACCGAAATCTTCCCAGTTACCCGGCGGCACAGCGCCCTTGGTGTCCAGACCGGCGTTGGCCCGGAACACCGCGAGCGCCCGGTCCACCGGGTAGACCCGGGCCAGGTGGAGCATCTGGTCCTGGGCGCGCGACTGCACGCCGTCGAGCAGGGTGACGTCGGAGAGCGGGAAGGGCTGGGCGAGCGTCAACGCGTTTTCTCCTGGGTCCAGCGTTCGAGTCCGGCGGCGTCGATCGGCAGCGCCCCGGAGAGCACCTCGTGGCCGTTTTCGGTGACCAGCAGGTCGTCCTCGATCCGCACGCCGATCCCGCGCAGTTCCGGCGGCACGGTCTCGTCGTGGGCGTGGAAGTACAGACCGGGCTCGACCGTCATCACCATGTCGGCCTGCATGGTGGCGCCGGCGTACTGCTCGTAGGCCGAGTTGCCGCAGTCGTGCACGTCCAGGCCGAGGTGGTGGCCGATGCCGCAGACGATGTACCGGCGATGCTGCTGCCCTTCCGGGGCCAGCGCCTCGTCGACCGAGACCGGCAGCAGACCCCAGTCGTGCAGGCCTTCGGCCAGGACCTCGAGCGAGGCGAAATGGAAGTCGGAGTACTGGTTCCCGGCCCGGACCTGGGCCATGCCGGCCCGGTGCGAGGCCTCGACCAGATCGTGCACCTTGCGCTGGACCTCGGTGAACGCCCCGCCGACGGGCAGCGTGCGGGTGACGTCGGCGGTGTACAGCGAGCGGGCCTCCACCCCCATGTCCAGCAGCAGTGTCTCGCCGGGCAGGATCGGGCCGTCGCAGCGCACCCAGTGCAGGATCGGGGCGTGCGGGCCGGAGCCGACGATGGTGGCGTAGCCCGGTCCGTTGCCGAACGTGCGGGCGTACCGGTCGAACGTGCCCTGCAGCCAGCGTTCGCCCAGGCCTTCGGCCGAGGCGCGCGGGATCTCGGCCGCGACGGCCTCGAATCCGCCGACCGTGGCGTCGATCGCCTCACGGAGCTGGGCGAGTTCCCAGTCGTCCTTGATCATGCGCAGATTGGAGACGATCTCGGCCAGTCCGTCGGACGGCGCGGGCTTGTGGATGTCGGCCACCGGGCGCACGGGCAGGTCCAGCGCTCGGGACCAGGCGTCCACCCCGGCGGACGGGCCCACCCAGAGTTCGCCGTGGGTGGCGCTGGCGTAGAAGTTCTTCTCGCTGGGGCCGGCCGGCGGAGGGATGTACAGGACGGACTCGTGCCCACCCTCGCGCGGCGTCATCACCAGCACGGCGCCTTCGGTCTGGCACGAGGTGGCCCAGACGAAGTCGCTGTCGGCGCGGAAGGCGTAGTCGGCGTCACCGTTGCGGTTGGGCGCCTGGCCGGCTTCCAGCACGATGGTCTGGCCGGGCATGGCCGCGCTCAGCCGGGCCCGGTGGTCGGCGGCCGCCTGAGCGGCGGCGGCATCGACGGGGGCGGCAACGTCGCGCTCGCCCCAGCCTTGCGCAATCCACTGCTGGAAGCCGGTGCTCACCTCGCCCAGACGGGGCGGCCGGGTGCCGATCCAGCGCGGGCGACGGTCGGCCGGGGCCGGTCGAGCACCGTCTATTTCTTGCGACGGCCTGTTATCGCCGGTCGGAGTGGTGGCCGGGGAGGTGGGCGTAGCGCCCCCGGTCGGCGCCGTGGGAGTGGCGCTCTCCGCGCCCATCACGTCTGTCCCGTCCGGTGTTGCCGGCGTGCTGTTCGGGTTCATCGAAGCTCTCCTCCTCGGTCGCGCACCATCTCCCGCAGCCGGCCGAACGTGCGCCCGCTGCCGATCCCGTCGTGCTCGAACTCGTTCGTCACCCAGGCCTGCGCGTTCCCCAGGCGAGAGAGCGTGTCCCGCTGCAATCCCTCGTCCACGAACAGATCATCGTGGTAAACCGCTGCTGCGAGCGGAACTTCGTTGCCCGCCAGCCGCTCCAGGTCGTACAGAGGCGACCAGACCGCCTGCTCAGCCAGAACGTCCATTGCTGCCTTGAACGGACGCAACGCCGTGAACTCCTCGAACATCCACGGGAAGGCCATTTCCGAGGTGAACAGCAGGGGACGCTGGTCCTCGCCGAACTCGGGACGGCGCTCACGTTCGCGTTGCGCGGACCAGCGGAACGGCCCGTTCCCCTCGTGCCCGTAGATCGATTCCTGCAGCGTCCAGAACAGCGGGTTTCCGGCGGTGGACGACTTCACCAGAACCTGCTCCAGGAAGCCGTCGGTGAGTCGGCCGTCCGTTCGTAGTCCTTCCGAGACCAGCCAATGCAACCGCAGATGGCCAGGTCCGAAACCCAGGTCTCCACCCAGGCTCTGGAACCTCCGGGCCGAAAGCGGCGAACCGTCCGCAAGTTTGATCTCCCCCGAGCCGAGCAGGTCGGCGATCCGGCCGACGGTGTCCACGTCCTGGGGATAGCGCCGGTAGAAGTCCGCCGTCTTGTCCGCCGCACGGGTGAAGGTGCGCCGATAGACCTCGTCGGGATCCGGCGGAGTGCCCGGAATGCCGCCGCAGACGTAGCAGGCCTTGAGTGCCTCGGGCGCCAGCGACAGGTAGGTCAGGGTGATCCAGCCGCCGAAGCTCTGCGCGAGAGTGGCCCATTTCCGGCCGTCATAGGCGGTTTTCCGGACATGCTCCAGATCGCGCACGATCGAGTCGGCCCGGAAGTTCAGCAGGTAGTCCGCGGCCGCCCGGCCGTCGGGGAAAGTACTGATCACCCCACCGTCCACCGGTGAGCTGCCACCCGTCCCCCGTTGATCGACCATGACCACGCGGTAGTGCGGCAGCGCCTCGGCCAGCCAGCCCCCCAGCGGCGCGGGCCGGGGGTTGGCGCCACCCGGGCCGCCCTGCAGGAAGGTGAGCAGGGGCAGGTCGTCGTGGCGGCGTTCCGGGTCGGCCAGCTCGCGCACGAAGACTTCGATCGCCGGACCGGAGGGGTTGGACCAGTCCAGCGGGACCTCGACCCGGAACTCACGCACCCAGGCGCCCGGGATCGGGTATTCGACAACGTTCATGACTTCACTTTCTCAGCATTACGCCGCCGCGCCGCTTCCCACTCCGGGCGGATCCGGGGCACCGCGGCCAGCAACTTGCGGGTGTACTCGTGCTGCGGGTGGTCGAACACCTCGTCACGTTCACCCGTCTCGACCACCTGACCGGCCGTCATCACCGCCACCCGGGTGGCGATCTGCCGGACCACGGCCAGGTCGTGGGCGATGAACAGGCAGCCGAAGCCCTCTTCGCGCTGCAGATCGCGCAGCAGGTTGATGATCGCGGCCTGCACCGACACGTCCAGCGCCGAGACCGCCTCGTCGCAGACCAGCACCCGCGGGCCCACGGCCAGGGCCCGGGCGATCCCGATCCGCTGGGCCTGACCGCCGGAGAACTGCGAGGGGAAGCGGTCGACGTGCTCGGGGTTCAGGCCGACCCGCTCCATCAGGCCCTGCGCCACCTTGCGGGCGCCGCCGGGCATCGGCCGCTTCTGGTAGCGCAGCGGCGCGGTGATGATCTGGGTGATCTTGTGCCGGGGGTTGAGCGAGGAGAACGGGTCCTGGAAGACCACCTGCACCTGACGGCGTACCTCCAGCAGGTCCGCGCCCTGCAGCGAGGTGATGTCCTGGCCGTCCAGGTGCACGGTGCCGGAGGTGACGTCGATCAGCCGGGAGGCCAGCCGCGCGGTGGTGGACTTGCCCGAGCCGGACTCGCCGACCAGGGCCAGGGTCTGCCCGGCCTGCAGCTCGAACGAGACCTGGTCCACCGCGGTGAACTTCTTGGCCGGGGTGAACAGCCCGGCCGTGCCGGCCACCGGGAACTCCTTGACCAGGTCGGTGGCCTTCAGCAGCGCGCTCATGCCTTGCCTCCGGTGGTTCGCAGTTCGCCGATCGAGTCGTCGATCCGGGGCACGGCGTCGAGCAGCGCCTGGGTGTAGGAGTGCTGCGGGTCGGAGAAGATCTGCTCGGCGCTGCCGGTCTCCACCACCTTGCCGTGCCGCATCACGATCAGCTCGTCGGCCACCTCACTGACCACGGCCAGGTCATGGGTGATCAGGATCAGCGCCGCGCCGGTGTCGCGCTGCACCTCGGCCAGCAGTTCCAGGATCTGCGCCTGCACGGTCACGTCCAGCGCCGTGGTCGGCTCGTCGGCGATGATCAGTTCCGGGTCGGTGCTCAGCGCCATCGCGATCATCACGCGCTGGCGCATACCGCCGGAGAACTGGTGCGGGTAGTCGTCCACCCGCCGCCCGGCCTCGCGGATGTGCACCCGTTCCATCGCCTCGATCGCCGCCTGCTTGGCGGCTTTGCGGCTGACCCCGGAGCGGTGCGACCGGTAGGCCTCGGCGATCTGCGTGCCCACCGTGTAGTACGGGTTCAGCGAGGACAGCGGATCCTGGAACACCATCGCGATCCGGTCACCACGCACCGCCCGCATCTGCGGTTCGGACAGCGCGGTCAGTTCCGTGCCGTCGAAATCGAGGCTTCCTTCGCGTTTTCCGCCCTTGGGCAGCAGACCCATGATGGCCAGGCTGGTCATCGATTTGCCGGATCCGCTCTCGCCGACGATGCCCAGGGTGCCACCGCGCGGCACCCCGAAGCTGATCTCGTCGACCACCTTGGCGGCGCCGAAGCTCACGCTCAGCCCGTTCGCCTTCAGCAGCTGGCTCATGCCGGGGCACCCGCCTTCACCCGAGGGTCGATCACCGAGTACAGCAGGTCCACCACCATGTTGCCGACCACCACGAAGAACGCCGCCAGCAGGGTCACGCCCATGATCACCGGCTGGTCGTTCTTGGTGATCGAGTCGGCCGCGAGCTTGCCCACGCCGTTGATCCCGAACACCGTCTCGGTGATCAGCGCGCCTCCCAGCAGGCCGGCGAAGTCCATCCCGGCGATGGTGACGATCGGGGTCAGGGCCGGGCGCAACGCGTGCCGGCGCCAGACCAGATCCGGGCGCAATCCCTTGGCTTTGGCGGTGCGCACGAAGTTCTCGTTCAGCGTGTCGATCACGTTGGCCCGGGTGAGGCGCGTGTAGCTCGCCGCGTAGCCGATCGCCAGCACCGACCAGGGCAGGATGAAGTTCAGGAACCACTGCACCGGGTCGTCGGCGAACGGTACCGCCTGCGAGAACGGCAGCACCTGCAGCCAGACCACGAAGACGTACTGCAGGGCCAGCGCCAGCACGTAGTTCGGCACCGACATCCCACCGAGAGTCAGCCCGGCGATGAACTTGTCGGCGAACTTACCCTCCTGCACCGCGCTCAGCAGGCCGCCGATCACGCCCATCAGCAGCCACAGCACGGCCGCCCCGATCGCCACCACCGCGGTGACCGGCAGGCGCTGCACGATCATGTCGGTGACCAGCTGCGAGGTCTGGAACGAGTAGCCCAGGCAGGGCGCCGCGCACTCGATCCCGCCGCCGTAGGTACGCCCGGCGAACAGGCCGGACAGGAAGTTCCAGAACTGAGTGAGGAAAGGATCTGTCAGGCCGAGGTTCTCGCGGATCTGGTCGATCCGCTCCGGCGTGCAGTTCTTTCCGCAGATCTGCACCGCCGGGTCGGGCGAGAGCAGGAAGAACACCATGTAGGTGAACAGGCAGACCAGGAACAGGACCAGCAGCATGCCGGCCACACGGTTGACCACGAACCGGGTCACGAACGGCCTCCCGGGTCGACTGCGGCACGGATCCGGTCACCCAGAACCATGAACGAAAGGACGAGCAGGGCCAGGAAGGTTCCCGGCACCAGGAAGTAGGTGGGAACCACCGCGTACCAGCTCACCGAGCTGGCGATCATCTGACCCCAGGACGGGGTGGGCGGCACCACACCCACACCGAGGAACGACAGGCCGGCCTCGGTGCCGATGTAGCCGGGCACCGCCAGGGTCACCATCACCAGGATGGTGGAACGCAGGTTGGGCAGGATCTCGGTGAACACCACGGTTCGCCGCGATGCGCCGGAAGCCACTGCCGCCTCGACGAACTCACGCTGCTTGAGCGACATCGTCTGGCCCCGCACGATCCGGGCCAGGTACGGCCAGCCGAACACCGAGATCACCAGGACCAGCAGGTAGGCCCGGTCGTCGGCGGGCAGCGCCGAGAGCACCGCGATCATGAAGATCAGCGCGGGGAAGGCCATCAGGAACTCCATCACCCGCGAGATCACCATGTCGGTGCGGCCACCGAAATAGCCCGCCAGCAGCCCGAAGACCACGCCGAGAAGGCTGGTCAGCAGCGTCGCACTGAGCGCGATCAGCAGCGAGGAACGAGCACCGTAGACGATCCGGGCGAAGATGTCGCGACCGGAGCCGGGTTCCACGCCGAGCCAGTGCTCGCCGGAGATGCCGCCCCAGCTGCCCAGCGGGATGCCGCCCATGTTCGGGTCGATCGCGCTCTGGTCGAACTCGTACGGGCCCCAGCCGCTGACCTTCACGATCAGCGGGGCGAACACCGCCATCAGCACGATCAGGCCGACGTAGCCCAGGCAGGCCAGGGCGGCCCAGTCGCGCAGCAGGTTCCGCAGCACGCTCCAGCGTGCCGGCGGGGTGGTGCCGGCGGAGTCCCCCTCGTTCGGGGACTCCGCCGGCACCTGCAGACCGGTTGAAGGGATGGTCATGTCAGCTCTTCGAGGGGTCCTTCAGCCCGATGATCGTGTAGTCGATGTCACCGCTGGGGGTGATCACCCCGCCCACGTTCTCGCCCGGCAGGTAGAGCCGGTTCTCCACGTTCAGCGGCACGATCGGGGCCAGCTGCATGATCTGCTCGTCCAGCGCACCCCAGGCGGCGTTGGCGGCCTCCACGTCGGTCTCGGCCTTGGCCGCGTCGATCGCCTTGTTGACCGCCTCGTCGTTCAGCTGGGCCAGGTTGGAGTTGCCCTTGTCGTAGATGTTGCGGCCGTCGAACAGCGGCGGGATGAAGGTCGAGGCGCTGGAGTTCCAGTCCGGGCACCAGCCGGTGATCGCCATGTCGTTCTGCTGCGAGGTGGTGCCGATGGTCTCGTAGTAGGTGGACGTGTCGATCACGTTGAGCTTCACGTCGATCCCGACCCGGGCCAGCGACTCCTGCACGGCCTCACCCTGACGCTGCATGGCCGGGGTGGCCCGGATGTCCAGGGTCAGCTCGAAGCCGTCGGCCTGGCCGGCCTCGGCCAGCAGGGCCTTGGCCTTCTCCACGTCACCGCTGCCGTCCGCACTCGGGTACAGGTCGAAGCCGGTGTGGCCGGAGACCGTGGAGGGGATGATCGTGCTGGCCATGGTGGCGAACTGGGTGCCGCCGGTGGCGTTCAGCACGCTGCTCTTGTTCACCGCGAACTCGATCGCCTGACGCACCTTCACGTCGTCCAGCGGCGCCTTGGTGGTGTTCATCCCCATGTAGGTCAGGCAGGTCGACGGGTTCTTGATCAGCCGTTCCTGCAGCTGCGGGGTCTGCACCCGGGCGATCGTGGCGGTCTGCAGGGTCGGGGCGCTGGTCATCGTGTTGATGTCGGAGCCCTGCTGGGCGATCAGCCGCTCGTCGATGGTGGCGCCGTCCACCCCGATGGTGAACTTCCAGGCGTCCGGGTAGGCCTTACGGATCTCGTCGGTGCTCTCGTCCCACTCCGCGTTGCGCTTGAGCTGCACCAGGCTGCCGGGGGTGAACTTCTCCAGGTCGTACGGGCCGGAGGCGACGATGTCGTTGATGAACTCGTCGCCCTCGCCGGTGCCCTCCGGGAACGGGGTGGCGCTGGGCTGCGACAGGGCCGCGTCGAACTCCGGGAACGGCGCCTTCAGATGGAAGACGATGGTCTGGTCGTCCGGGGTCTCGATGGTTTCGAGGTCACCGGACTTGTAGGGGCCCTCGTAGTCGTCCGGCGCGTCGATCAGCTGCTTCATGTACGGCGAGCCGATCCCGATCTCCGGGTCCCAGCTGCGGCTGATGCCGAACTTGACGTCCTTGGAGGTGATCGGGGCGCCGGTGTCGAACTTGACGCCCTGCTTGATCTTGTACGTCCAGGTCAGGCCGTCCTCCGAGGCCTGTCCCAGCGACTCGGCCAGGTCCGGCACCATCGCGTTGGGGTCGGCCGCGTCGTTCGGGGCCTTCGCCACCAGGGTGCGGTAGACCAGCCGGTAGAAGGAGTTGACCCCACCGTCCCAGCCGCGCGTCGGGTCCAGGTAGGAGAAGTCCGAGGTCTGCAGCACCTCGACGGTCCCGCCCTTGACCGGGGCCTCACCGCCGGCGCCGCTGGTGCTGCCGCCGCCGGACGAACCGCCCGAGCAGGCCGACAGGGCCAGGACCGAGGCCATCATCAGGCCACCCATCGCCACCGGGGGTGCGCTTCTCTTCACGAGGTCCTGCCTTCCGGGATGCCGCGCGGACCGGGCCTGAATCCTCGGCCTCAACGGTCCGCGCTGGTCTGGATCAGCGAAAAACGTTCTCTAAAGCAGATGCCCGCGCCATCGGGGCAGGCTGGCGGGGCGTCGCGGCGACCACGTGGACCAGCACGGAGACATCCCTGTCCTGGCTCACCCGGTCACCGGGCGACGGGTGCCGATCCGCTGCTGCGGTCCCGGCCACCTGCAGGAACAGTAATATGTCACACCTCATAGGTGAAGGGTCCAGGACCAACTAGTTACAAGCCGGCAATGTTTGTTTCGACGGATGGCACATTTTCGTCAGGGCGCCGCGAAATGTGGTCACTGCAGCAGGTTTCTGAGTAACCCACCGCAACGATGAGCCGGGCCCTCCTACTTAAGCGCTCAAGCCCGGCAACCGCGCCGTAACACTTCCGCCCAGCGATGGTGAGCAGCACCTTTCAGCCAGGCGAGGCGGCCGGCCAGCGAGGCGGCTGGGCGGAGCGCTGGGCACGCGGTTGGGCGAGGCAGCCGGTGGGGCCTGCAGTTGAGTGAAGCGGCCTGTGTCGTGGCTTGATGTGGCAATTCGGCGTCGGTGGCCGGGCATGGCGGCAGTTTGATGTGGATGGCGGTCCGAGCCGCAGCTCGGCGTGGCCGCTTGGCATTGGGTCGCGACCTGGCGTGGGTGGCCTGGCGCAGCAGCCCGGCATAGCTGCAGTCTGATGCGGCGGGCCCGGCGTAGCGACGGCTCGGCATGGGTTGCGACCCGGTGCGGGTGGCCTGGCGCAGCAGCCCGGCATAGCTGCAGTCTGATGCGGCGAGCTCGGCGTGGCGACGGCTTGGCATGGGTCGCGACCCGGTGCGAATGGCCTGGCGTAGCAGCCTGCCGTAGCTGCAATTTGATGCGAGGGCCCGGCGGGGGCGGCGGATTGGCGTGGGTGGCGTCTTGGCTGGGTGACGTGGCGTAGCGGCTCAGGCGGTCGAAGTGGCCAGGCTGACCAGGTGGATTGGCCAGTGCAGCGGCCAGGTCCGCGAGCTGAAACTAGCTGGGTCGACCCGGCAGAGCCACGCGCCCGGCCACGAAATGCCTCAGCCACCGGGGGAACAGCTAGGCTGACCAGCCGAATGAAGCAACCGGACTGAGCACACACCCAAGCTTCACCAGCCAGCATCCACCTTCACGGCCGGTGCCCCCGCTTCACCAAACGGCTTCCCTGCTTCACCAACCGGTGCCGCTGCCTCACCACCCGGGGCCGCTGCCTCACCACCCGGTACTCCCCTCGCCAGCCAGCGTCCCGGCATCAACAGCCAGTGCCCCCTTCACCGGCCGGCGCCCCGCTTCGCCAGCCGGTACCTCACCCTCGCCAGCCAGCAACCGACTTCACCCGCAGACGTCCCGCTTCGCCAGCCGGCCCCATGCTCGCCAGCCAGCATCCGACTTCACCCGCAGGCGTCCACGCTTCGCCAGCTGGTACCTCATGCTCACCGGCCAGCGCCCCGCTTCGCCAGCCGGTGCCCACCCTCGCCGGCCGGCATCCGACTTCACCCGCAGGCGTCCACACTTCGCCAGCCGGCCCCATGCTCGCCGGCCAGCATCAAGCTTCACCAGCCAGCGTCCCCACATCACCAGGGGTTGCGCTGGCGAGCCGTGAGCTGACCTGGGGTTTTGGCGCTGTGCGAGCTCCTGCCAGGTCACGGACGCTGGTCAGGCAGTTGGGGGCTGTGCAATGGCACTGCCCTCAGTCGCGCTCGACCCGGCCGTTCCACCAGCCCAGCACGTGCTCGATGTGGGCGTGCATCAGCTGCTCCGCACCCCGGCCGTCGCCCTGCTCCAGCCGGTCCATCAGGTGGTGGTGTTCCACCGCCGAGCGGGCCAGTTCCTCGGTGCCGATCATGTTCACCAGGCCGACCATCCGGGTCTGCTGGCGCAGGTCGCGGACCATCTCGACCAGGCGCCGGTTGCCGGTCAGCTTCAGCAGGGTGAGGTGAAAGTCCACGTCGGCGTCGAGATACGTGGGAATGTCGGCTGCCTCGGCGCTGCGCACGATCAGGTCGGCCTTCACCCGCAGCTCGGCGCAGGAGGCGGGCTGGATGGTCCGGGCGATGTCGCGCATCGGGGGCACCTCCAGCAGCTGGCGCAGCCGGACGATCTCCCACAGGTCCTGCTCGCTGACCTCGGTGACGCGGAAGCCCTTGTTGCGCACCGCCTCCACGAAGCCGCGCTTCTGCAGGTTGAGCATGGCCTCGCGGACCGGCGTGGCCGAGACCCCGAAGCGGGCGCCCAGGGTGGGGGCGGTGAGCAGTTCCCCGGGCCCCAGCTCACCGGAGACGATGGCCGCAGCCAGCGCCTCCTCGACCGTGCCCCGCAGGTTGGCGCTCACGGCCAGCGGACCGATGTGTGAAACCACGACCTCTACCTCCCCGGCGGGCCTGCGAAACCGGCAGGCACCCGTCCCTACGCGCTGTCCAACCCTAGAGCCTTCACGAACGAGTCAGGTTCACCCGGACGTGATCGCAAGGAACTGCGACCACGTCCGGGTGATCCGCGTGGATCAGGAGCGCAGGTGGGCGGGCAGAAGGGCCGGGGGGAAGTTCTGGAAGGCGACGGGACGCTGGAAGCGCTCGATCGCGGCCAGACCGACCGAAGTGCTGAGCGGGCTGGTGGACGCGGGATAGGGGCCACCGTGCTGCTGGGCCGCGGTGACGCTGACGCCGGTGGGCCACTGGTTGTACAGCACCCGCCCGGTCCGAGCGCTCAGCACCGCGGTCAGTGCCCCGGCCTCGAATCCTTCGGTCGTGCCCTGCACGGTGCCGGTGAGCTGGCCGGGCACGGTGCGCAGAAGTTCGAGCAGGCCGAACAGGTCGTCGCCGTACGAGACCACCAGCCCGGCCGGGCCGAACATCTCCAGGTCGAGGGCCTGGGGCGAGGCCACCACGTCGGCCAGCGAGGCGGTGAAGACCCGGGCCACCACACCCTGCTCGTTGGCCGGGCCGGCCTGCGCCTGCGCCACGCCGGGCAGTCCGGCCATCACCTCGACCGACTGGGCAAAGCCCTTCTCCAGGTGCGAGTTCAGCATCCGCCCCGGGGCCGGCAGCGAGAGCCCGGCCAAGAACTGTTCGGCGTCGGGCACGAACACCAGGCCGGGGTTGGTGCAGAACTGGCCGGAGCCCATCAGCAGCGAATCGAGCCAGCCGGAGGCGATCTCGTCCGAACGCTCGGCCCAGCCCTCGGCGGTGACCACCACCGGGTTCACGCTGCCCAGCTCGCCGTAGAACGGGATGGGTTCCGGGCGGGAGAGCGCGATGTCGTGCAGCGCGCGCCCACCCGCGGTGGAACCGGTGAACCCAACGGCCTTGATCCGGGGGTCCCGCAGCGCGCTCAAGGACGGTTCGACGTCTTCAATCAGAGCGAACACACCCGCCGGCGCGCCCACCGAGGCGAGCGCCTGCTCGACCAGCGCGGCGGTCCGGCGCGAGAGCACCGGGTGCCCCGGGTGAGCCTTGACCACGACCGGGCAGCCGGCTGCCAGGGCCGAGACCGTGTCGCCGCCGAAGACGCTGAACGCGAACGGGAAGTTGCTCGCCGCGAACACCAGCACCGGCCCCAACGGGAGCACCGTGCGACGCAGGTCGGGGCGTGGGCCGCTGCCCCACTCGGCTTGCGGCGGGTCGATCTGGGTGGGCAGCACCGTGCCCTCGCGCAGCGCCGTGGCGAACAGCCGGGCCTGGAACGTGGTCCGCTTCAGCTCACCGGTCAGCCGCGCGGTGGGCAGGTGGGACTCGTTCTGGGCCAGCTCCACCAGTTCTTCGGCGGCACCGTCGAGCGCCGCGGCGACCGCTTCCAGCCAGCCGGCCCGGGTGTCCGGTGAAGGGCTGGAGGGCCCGGTCAGCGGAACGACGGCCGCGGCGGCGAGGATCTGGTCCAGCTCTGTAGTCATGTCGTCTTCCTGCACTAGAACGGCCAAGTGGCTTAGAACGTGAACCCTTCCGGGTACGGGTCGCTCGGGTCGAGCAGGTACTGCCCGATGCCGGTCACCCAGGCGCGCCCGGTGATCGTGGGCAACACCGCCCGGTGCGGGCCGACCGTGGTCTCGCCGACCAGCCGGCCGACGAAGCGGCTGCCGATGAACGACTCGTTCACGAAGTCCTGGTTCAGCGGCAGCTCACCACGTGCGTACAACTCTGCCATCCGGGCCGAGGTTCCCGTGCCGCAGGGGGAACGGTCGAACCAGCCGGGGTGGATCGCCATCGCGTGCTGGGAGAGCCGGGCGTCCGAGCCGGGGGCGATGAACTCGACGTGGTGCACGTGGTCGACGCCGTCGATGGTCGGGTGCTTGGGCGGGTTCTGGGTGTTGATCGCGTCCATGATCGCCAGGCCGGCCTGCAGGATGTCCTGCTGCCGGGCCCGGTCGAACGGCAGGTTCACCGCCGCCAGATCGACCATGGCGTAGAAGTTCCCGCCGAAGGCCAGGCTGTAGGGCACCTCGCCCAGGCCGGGCACCGGCACCACTTCGTCGAGCCGCTCGCAGTACGAGGGGACGTTCTCCAGCGTCACCGACTCGGCGTGCCCGTCCTTGACCGCGACCTGGGCCACCACCAGCCCGGCCGGGGTGTCCAGCCGGATCGTGGTGACCGGTTCGCTCACCTCGACCATGCCGGTCTCGACCAGCACGGTGGCCACCCCGATGGTGCCGTGCCCGCACATCGGCAGGCAGCCGGAGACCTCGATGTAGAGCACCCCGAAGTCGGCGTCGGGGCGGGTGGGCGGCTGCAGGATCGCGCCGCTCATCGCCGCGTGCCCACGAGGCTCGTTCACCAGGAACCGCCGGATGTGATCCATCTCGGCGATGAAGTGCAGCCGGCGCTCGTTCATGGTGGCGCCGGGGATCACCCCGATGCCCCCGGTGACCACCCGAGTCGGCATGCCCTCGGTGTGCGAGTCGACCGCCGAGTAGAGCCTCGTGGACCGCATGTCAGAACCTCTTTCAGACGGAGGCGGTGGCCTTCAGCGATTCCAGGCCCGCGATCGCGCGTTCCATGTCGGCGCGCACCTGAGCGGTGTGCTCGGCGGTGAGCGGGCCGCGCGGCGGGCGGCACGGGCCACCGTAACGCCCGACCATCTCCATGCCCAGCTTGATCGCCTGCACGAACTCCACCCGCGAGTCCCAGCGGAACACCGCGACCAGGTGCTTGTACAGCTCCCGGGCCTCGTTCACCCGGCCCGCCCGCATGTGCTCGTAGATCTCCACCGACTCGCGCGGGAAGGTGTTGGGGAACCCGGCGAACCAGCCCACCGCGCCGTCCACCATCAGCTCGAACAGCACGTCGTCGGCGCCGGCGATGACGTCGATGTCGCACAGTTCGGAGATCTCGAACATCCGCCGGACGTCGCCGCTGAACTCCTTGATCGCCGAGATGTTCGGGATCTGGGCGATCTCGGCGACCAGCTTGGGCACCAGGTCGACCTTGGTGTCGATCGGGTTGTTGTAGATCATCACCGGCAGGCCGACTTCGGCGATCTTCTCGAAGTGCTCGACCACCTGGGAGTTCGAGGCGCGGTACATGGTCGGCGGGAGCGAGAGCACGCCGTGCGCGCCGTCCTCGGCGGCCAGTTCGGCCCAGTGCCTGGCCTGGTGCCAGCCGGGACCGTGCACGCCGGCCACGACCACGCCGCGATCGCCCACGGTCTCGACCGCGACCTGGATCACCTTGCGGCGCTCGGCGTCGGTCAGCGAGGAGTACTCCCCCAGCGAGCCGTTCGGGCCCACGCCGCGGCAGCCGTTGCTGATCAGCCAGTCGCAGTGCTCGGCGAACTTGTCGTAGTCCACCTCGAGACCGGCCGGGGCCGAGGGGTTCTCCTTGTACGGCAGGGCGGTGGCGACGATGACGCCGCGCAGGTCGGTGGCGCTCATGGCGTTTCCTCTCGTTGGGAGCTGGTGGTGGCGGCGAGTTCGCCGAGCCGGACCGGGATCGCGATCGGACGACGGGCGGTGCGGCCCGGATCGAGCAGACCGCAGGAGCTGAGGATCTCTTCGGTGTTGCGGCCGCAGGTGCGGCCCTGGCACGGCCCGAGACCGGCTCTGGTGGTGAGTTTCAGTGAACGCAGCCCGCGCGCCTGGGTGGCGGCGGCCACCTCGCGGACCTCGCCGACCGTGACGTCCTCGCAGCGGCACAGCGTGGTGCCGGGTTCGGGCCAGGTCTGCCATCCGGGCCGGATGCCGTGCGCCGTCTGCAGGCGTTCGGCAAAGGCCCGAAAGACGTTACGGGCTTTGACAACGGACGCTCGGGGTTGCGTTCCGGCGGCGGTGGCCCCGGCGATCTCTCCCTCGGCCAGAGCCAGATCGACTCCGCCGATGCCGGTGAGCTCTCCCGCGCAGAAGACGTTTTCGACGGACGTGCGCTGCTGGTCGTCGACCACGACGAATCCGTGGGCGTCGACGGTGCAGCCGACCGTGAGGGCGAGCTCGGTGCGCGGGACGAACCCGTGGCTCACGCAGACCGCGTCGACCTCGACCCGGCGTTGCGTGCCAGGAACAGGTTTCCAGTCGGCGTCGAGTCTGGCAAGGGTGACCGATTCGACACTTTCCTCGCCGTGTGCCGCGATCACGGTCGTCCCGGCGCGATAGGGCACGCGGTGATGCACCATCTCGCGCAGGTAGCCGCCGAGCTCACCGGCCTTCGAGCGAGTGGCCGCCAGCTCCCAGGGACGCGAAAGCCAGCCCTTGGCAAGTCGTTTCCAGCCTGATGCCTCAGCTACGCCGATCACCGTGGCCCCGGTCCTGATCAGGCTGGTGACCACCGGCAGCAGGAACGGACCGGCACCGGCCACGAGCACCCGCTGCCCCACCGCGACCCGTTCGCCCTTGGCCAAGGCCTGGGCCGCACCGGCGGTGTACACCCCGGGCAGGTCCCAGCCGGGGAAGGGCAAGGTGCGTTCCTGCCCACCGGTGGCGAAAATGATGCTCTGGGGCAGGTAGGTGCGCGGTTCGCGATCGGCGCCGTCCGGCGGGCCGACCATGACGTGCACCGCTGGGGCCTGGCCGCCGTCCGGCCGCTCGATCGCCCAGACGTGCGCGCCGAGAACGACTTCGCACCCCGGATCGTCGCGCAGTTCGCGCTGCACGGTGTTGAAGTGCCGCCACTTGTGGTGCAGCACCTGCTCCTCGCCGCCCTTGCGCGACTCGGGCAGATGCCGCCAGAACTGCCCGCCCAGGGCATCGCCGGCTTCCAGCAGCACCACCTGCGCGCCACCGGCCAGAGCCGCCCGGGCCGCGGACATCCCGGCCGGCCCACCGCCGATGATCAGTACCTGGCAGGCCTTCTCAGACATCCGAAGCCTCCTGCGTGGTGATCACGTCGCCCTCCCCCGCCCGCCGCTGGCAGGCGCGCACGTCGGGGATGTCGTTCACCGTGAGCAGGCAGTCGAAACACACGCCGATCCCGCAGAACACGCCGCGGGGCCGACCGGTGCGCGGGCTGCGCCGCCACGACTGCCGGCCGTTGCCCATCAGCACCCCGGCGATGCTCTGGCCCTGGAGGCCGCTGAGCGACTCACCGTCCACGGTGATCGTCACCGGGCCGGAGTCCTTCGGGCGGACCGGGTCCTGCTCGGCGGGCAGACGACGAGGTCCCCTCACGCGGCCTCCTCCAGATAGGGCTGAAGACTGGGACGGTCGACCCGGAAGGGATTCTCGCCCGGGGTCTCCAGCAGTTCGCGGGTCAGGATCTCGGCGGTGGCCAGACTCAGGCCGATGCCCGCCCCCTCGTGCCCCGTTGCATGCCACAGGCCGGGAACTCGCGGATCGGCTCCGATCACCGGCAGATGATCCGGCATGAACGGCCGGAAGCCGCCGTACGCCCGCATCACCGCGACGTCGGACAGGAAGGGGAACAGCAGAAGCGCTTTGGCTGCGAGCGCGGCCAGGACCCGGGCCTCGATCCGGTCGTCGAAACCGCGCCGTTCCCGGGACGATCCGATCAGCACGGTACCCGCGGCGGTGGATTCGACCACGCTGGAGACCTGTAGATCGGCGGCCCCGGAGCCGACCGCGCCGACGTAGTCCGCGTCGTAGACCTTGTGCTGGATCCGTTGAGGCATGCGGGTGGTGACCATGACCGTTCCTCGCCGGGGCTTCACCGGCAGCGAGGCGCCGAGTTTCGCGGCCAGCTGTCCTGACCAGGGCCCGGCCGCGACCACCACGGCATCGCCCAGGAAGTCGCCGTTGCTGGTGCGCACTCCGGTGATCCGGCTGCCGCTCGTCACCGCGCCGAGCACCTCAACGCCCTGGTGCACCTGGGCCCCGCCGGAACGGGCCGAGGCGAGCAGTGATTCGGTGGCTATCACGGGCTGGACCTGGGCGTCCTGCGGATAGTAGACGGCGCTGGTGTAGTTGCGGGTGAGGTCCGGCTCCAGTTGGCGCACCTGTTCCTCTCCCACCTCCTCGGCCAGCACACCGGCCGTGCGCTGCTGAGCCGCGAACTCCCGCAGGCCCTGCGCACCCTGCTCGGTGGTGGCGACGACCAGCCCACCTTTGTACTCCAGTTCCAGGCCCGGAAAGCCCGACGGCAGCTCATCGCGCAGTTGCGGCCCGATCTCGCGCCACAGTTCTAGCGAGCGCTGCATCAGTTCCAGCTCGCTACCTGGGCCTTTGTCCGAGACCAGGAGGTTGCCCTCGCCGCTGGAGGAGGTTCCCCCGGCGGAAGGACCGCGGTCGAGCACCACCACGTCGCTCCCGCCGCGCACAAGGGAGCGGGCGATGGCGGCGCCGATGATCCCAGCCCCGATTACGATGACGCGCCCTCGCTCTGCCACGCCTGTAATATTGCACAGGGACAAGCCGTTGAGAACCCGTCAGATCACCTCGCTCGCCGCGAATACGGCTATCTCGTAGGAGTTAACACGGCCGTAGCATTCACCGGCCGGGTTGGCCAGAGCTGGAGAGGTCCGGCTCCACGTCAATGCAGTTGCGGTGTGACATGGCACTGAACCACCATTCAAGCCGACCGCTCCGCCTGCTGCTCCCCATCAAGCCGACCACCAGCCCAAGGTGCCACCAAGTCGGGAACCCAGCCACAGCGTCCTTCAATCTCCCCCACGACCCACCGCGAGCGGTGCGTGACATCCGCCTCACCAGCATGGCGCGCTTCACTCGTTCGGAGCACCGTGTTAGTAAGAAGCATGCACGGGCTGATGTCGTCCTCACGCACCACACCTGATGCCGTGCTCTGCGCAGCACCGGCGCGAGCACCCCGCAACCGCGAGAAGGGGTGGCCGGTATGAGGCACTCGGAGCGCTACGGACCGGGTGTCCCGGCCGAGCTCGACCGCTACCTGATCCCCAGCGAGAACATCGTCTTCATGTTCCGCCGGCACTGGATCATCCTGTTCGAGCCGGCCGCCAGCGCGATCTTCGGCCTGGTGATGCTGGCCTGGCTGACCAGCCTGACCAGCGGCCTCTTCGTCACCATCGCGGCCGGGGCCTGGCTGATCCTGCTGGCCCGGCTCGGCCTGCACCTGTGGTGGTGGTGGGACGAGCTGATCATCGCGACCAACCGGCGGCTGATGCGGGTGCACGGGATCATCACCCGCCAGGTCGACATCATGCCGATGTCCAAGGTCACCGACATGCGCTACGACCGGACGGTGCCCGGCCAGATCCTGGGCTACGGCCGGTTCGTGGTCGAGTCCGCCGGTCAGGACCAGGCGCTCAGCTCGATCAACTACATCCCCGACTCCGACCTGCACTACCAGCAGATCTCGCAGATCATCTTCGCGCCCTCAGACGCCAAGATCACCCAGAAGACCAAGGCGCCGGGTACCCGGGTGCCGATCACCGAGCCGGACCAGGCCGGGTTCCGCGCCGGCAAGTAACCGCGAACACAGAGGGCGGGTGCACACGGAGCACCCGCCCTCTTTTCTGCGGCTATGATCGAACACATGTTCGAACGCCCGCTGCTGCACGCGGATGCCGACTGCTTCTTCGCCTCGGTCGCCCTCCGGGCCCGGCCCGAGCTGCAGGCCCGGCCGGTCGCGGTGGTCAACCACGTCATCATCGCCAGCGCGAACTACCCGGCCCGGGCCCGGGGCGTGCGCTCCGGCACGCTGGTGCAGGAGGCGCTGTACCAGTGCCCCGAGCTGGTGGTGCTCGAGGTGCCGCACGCCGAGGTCGAGGAGGTGGCCGACGCCCTGTTCGAGGTGTTCCACCGCCACGCCCGCGCGGTCGAGCCGGGTTCGATGGAAGAGGCCTTTCTGGATGTCGCGGCGCCGGACCAGTCCGCCGCCCGCCAGGCCGCCCAGGCGATCCGGGCCGAGGTGGCCGCGCAGCTGGGCATCGCCGTCAGCGTCGGCGTGGGCCGGACCAAGCTGATCGCCAAGCTGGCCTCGCGGGCGGCCAAACCCGATGGACTGCACGTGATTGCGGCGGATCAGGAAGCCCGGTTGCGGGCCGAGCTGCCGATCGGCCAGGTCTGGGGCATCGGGCCGAAGACGGCTGCCCGGCTGCGGGACCTGGATGTGCACCGCCTGCTCGACCTCGACCGGATCCCGAAAAACCAGCTGCAGTCCATCTGCGGCACCGGGATGGCCCGGCGGCTGGGCCAGATCCGCGCGGGCACCGACGACGCCCAGGTCCGGCCGGTGCAGCATCGCGAGTCACTCAGCGCCGAGACGTCCACCTCCGGCTACGGGCGGGCGGATCACACGCCTGCCGAGCTGGCCGAGACCTGCCTGGAGCGGGTGCTGCGCCGGGCCGAGAAGGCCGGGCTGGTGGGCACCGGGATCACGCTGACCATGCAGCCCAGCGACCAGGGCAGCCCGCTGCGCCGAAAACAGAGCGACCTGACGGCCGGTACCGAGCGCTCCGGGTGGCGCAGCACGGTGAGCCGGTTGCTGCGCAGTGAGCCGTTGCCACCGCTGAGCGGCCTGAGGGTGACGCTGACCGGCCTGATGCCCGCCGACCAGGTTCCCCAGACGCTGTTCTGAGACGTTCAGGGCGCCTTGACCACGAAGACCTCCAGAGCCCGGCTGCCCTCGGGTACGGTCGGCTCGAACAGGGAGATCACCACGAAGGCGTCCTCGAACTGGAGGTATCCCTCGGAAAGAGCGGTCGGGTCCTCGAACTCGCTGCGCTCGAGCTGGGTCCACCCGTGATCGCGCACCAGGCCGGGCAAGGGGTCCTCGGTGCCGACCAGGGCGATGCTCGCGGCCGGACCGCCGCCCGATTCGGTGCAGCCGTCGAAGGACGCCACGTCCATCTGGGAGGCGGGCAACTGGTGAACCACCAGGTCCAGAGCCCGTTCGTGCCGTTCGACCACCTCGTCGGCGGCGCAACCGTCCAGCCCGGAGAGCACCGCGTACCCCGCCACCATCCACGAGCCGACCATCACCCCGGTCAGCGCCTTGTATCCCCAGTGCACGTTGCCCACCATTCCGCCGAGCCGGACCCGCAGAAACCGTGATCATGACAGAAGAGGGCAAGCTGGAGCCCATGCCGACCACCAGATTCGCCGCGCTGCACCGCCCGGGGCAGCCGTTCATCCTGCCCAACGCCTGGGACGTGGCCTCGGCCGCACTGCTGGCCCAGGCCGGGTTCCCGGCGCTCGGCACCACCAGCCTGGGCATCGCCGCTGCGCAGGGCCTGCCGGACGCCACCCGTCAGGGCCGGGAATCAACCCTGACGCTGGTCCGCCAGATCGTGCCTCTGGCGATGGTCACGGTGGATCTGGAGGACGGCTTCACCGATGATCCGGCCGAACTGGCCGACCTGACGGCGCAGCTGTCCGAGCTGGGGGTGTGCGGGATCAACCTGGAGGACGCCACCAAGGGCGCCCTGGTCGATCCGGCCCGGCACGCGGCCAAGATCGCCGCGGTCAAGGCCGCCGCACCGAGCCTGTTCGTCAACGCCCGCACCGATACCTACTGGCTGAGCTCCGAGCTGGAGTCCACCCCGGCCCGCCTGCAGGCCTACCAGGACGCCGGGGCCGACGGGGTGTTCGTACCGGGCCCGCTCACCGAGCCGGACATCGCGCAACTGGCCCACGGGCTGCCGCTGAACGTGCTGGCCTCGCCCAGGTACACCCGCAGCCAGCTGGCCGAACTAGGCGTCGCCCGGATCAGCACCGGCTCGCTGCTCTACCGCCAGGCCCTGACCGCTGCCTTACAGACGGCGAACGAACTGGCTCAAGACCGGCCCGCTCCCGCCGACACCGTCAGCTACCAGCAGGTACAGGCGTTCAGCCGCCCGAGGTAGGGGTTCACCAGGCCTTCAGGTCGGCGGGTTACCCTAACGGAACGTGATCGGTAAAGACGTGCTGGAGGTAATCGTGGGTGGGGCGGCCGACCCGGAGCATCGGGCGGGCGAGCTGGTGGCATCCGCCGAGGTCGTGTCGCTCGACGCCGAGCGGATCGAGTTCTTCCGCCGGATGCGCGACGACTTCAACCGGTTCGAGATGGAGTACCGCTGGGCCGTGCAGGAGATCCTGACCAAGGTCTCGATTCTGCGCGAGGAGTTCCTGCAGCTGCACCGCTACAACCCGATCGAGCACGTCAACTCCCGGGTCAAGACCCCGGTCAGCATCCTGGAGAAGGTCGCCCGGCGGGGTGTGCACCCCAGCCTGCCCTCGATCCGGCGGCACATCACCGACATCGCCGGGGTGCGGATCACCTGCAGCTTCCGGGCCGACACCTACCGCGTGCTGGAGGCCCTGACCTCGCAGGACGACGTGCGGCTGATCCAGGTCAAGGACTACATCGCCAACCCCAAGGCGAACGGCTACCAGAGCCTGCACGCGATCGTCGAGATCCCGGTGTTCCTGTCCACCGGCCCGGTCCCGGTGATCGTCGAGCTGCAGCTGCGGACCATCGCGATGGACTTCTGGGCCAGCCTGGAGCACAAGATCTTCTACAAGTACGACCGCGAGGTGCCCGAGGACCTGCGGGCCGACCTGAAGCAGGCCGCCGACGCGGCCGAGCAGCTCGACCTGCAGATGGAGCAGTTGCACCATGAGGTGCACGGCGCCGCCGGGCGCACCGATCTGCAGCCCGGCCCGGAGCTCGACCCCGACCTGCTGCAGCGCCTGTGGCAGCTCTCGCTCCAGGCCGACCCGAGCACCTGATCCGGGTGCTGACCGGGCCTCCCACAGCCCGGTCACCAACCGGTTGGATGGTGGCCATGAGTCTCTGGCTGATGCACCTGGACCGCGTCCTCACCCGCATCGGGGTCTGCCTGATGCCGGCCCCCATCGCGGTGCCGATCTACCTCGAGGAGCGCGACCGCTGGGACAATGCGCTGAAGTCGCTTACCGACGAAAAGCCGCACCCCGACGGCGAACGCACGCACTGACGTCTGCCGTTCGACCCGAAACCGGCCAACCGGTGGCGCCCGGCCCGCGGTGATGATCTACTCGGCTGCGTCCAGACACCGAAGGGATGCTCGGATGCCTGATCAAACCCCTGCCGAACTCGCCGCCGCCTGGGTCGACCTCTGGAACGGTGATCTCGCCCTCTCCCCCAGCATCGTCGCTACCGATTTCGTCTCCCACGCCGCGCCGCTGTTCGGAGGCGCGGCGGCCGACAACACCGGCCGGGACCTGCTCGAGCGCTGGATCTCCGGCGCCCACGCGGTCTTTGCCGACCTCCGGTTCAAGGTGCAGCTGGGCCCCTTCCAGGACGGGGACTTCGTGATCCTGCGCTGGAAGGCCCAGGGCACCTACACCGGTGTGCTGCCGGGCACCGCCCCCAACGCGAAGGGCCGGACCGTGGAGTTCTACGGCACCGACACCCTGCGCATCAGCGACGGCCTGATCCGCGAGTACTGGGCCAACGCGGACAGTCTGTGGGTGGTGCAGCAGATCGGCCGGCAGTACGTTCCGGCCTGAGACCTTTCAGAGCGTCGAAAAGTCGACCGCGCTGAGCAGTTGCAACTTTTCGTAGGCCTCGGTGCCCGGCGCGGCCGTGTACACCAGCAGGGTCTGGTGCTGCTCGGGATCCACCAGCGTCTGGCACTGCAGGTCGAGCACGCCCAGCTGCGGGTGCAGGTACCGCTTGCCCTCGGTGTAGATCAGCCCCACCTCGTGTTCCGACCAGTACCGCACGAACTCGGGGCTTTTCGCCAGCAGGTCGTCCACGTACTCGGCCACCCGGGGCAGCTTGCGCCCGTACCGCTCGCGCATGCCCGCGGCGAAGATCCGGCTGTGCATGTCGTGGTCCTCCGGCGGGTAGATGCACCGCGCCTCCGGTTCGGTGAACCAGCGGTAGCCCAGGCTGCGGGCCTTGCCGGTCCAGCGCTGGTCGTCCCCCATCAGGGCGATGGCCGGCCGGGTCTGCTTCAACGTCTCGCCCAGATGGTTCAACACCTGCGCGGGCGTGTCTTCCAGCCGGTCGATGATGCGCATCATGCCCGGGGTGATGTGGTCCCCGCGCAGCTGGCGCTGCGGTACCGGATGGCCGCCGACCTCGAACAGGTGGTCGCGTTCGGCCAGCGACAGATGCAGCCCCCGGGCGATGGCGGCGAGCATCTGGGCCGACGGCTGCGGCCCTCGCTGCTGTTCGATCCGGCTGTAATAGTTTTCCGACATTCCGCACAGCGCAGCCACTTCCTCGCGGCGCAGCCCACCGGTGCGTCGGCGCTGACCCCGCGGTAGCCCTACGTCTTCCGGTTGCAGGGCCTCCCGGCGCTTGCGGAGGAAGTCAGCCAGCTCAGCACGATCCATGCGCTCAGTCTCACCCAACCAGGAACTTGGTACGGGTCAGCTCCTCGGAAACCTCCCAGATCCGGGCGGCTTCCTCGGCGCTGCGCAGAGGACGGTAGAGCTTCTGCTCGGCGGGCGGCCCGGACAGGTGCATCCACCGGCTCGGCCCGTACATCCGCCCCGGCTCCCCCTGCGCACCGACCGCCGCCATCAATGCCGGCAGACCAGCCGATTCCACCGTCCCGAACACCAGGCCCCGGTCCGCCATCCACTGAATCATCCGCCCACCCATGGTGGCCTGCGGCCGGCCGATCTCGGGCCGGGCCTTCAGCAGATTGGTCGGCGCGATCCCCGGATGCGAGATGTTGCTGGTGATCCCCCATCCCCCGGCCTCACTGCGGCGCTGCAGTTCCAGCCCGAACAGCCCGAACGCGATCTTCGACTGCGCGTACGCGCGCTGCCCGTGGTACGAGCGTTCCCAGTTCAGGTCGTCCCAGTTGATCCGCCCGCTCTGGGCGGCCACGCTGACCTGCGACGTCACTCGGGCTCGCCCGGCCCGCAGCAGCGGCATCAGGTGTGCGACCAGGGCGAAGTGCCCCAGGTGATTGCTGCCGAACTGCAGTTCGTACCCGTCCGCCGTGGTCTGCCGTTCCGGCGGCGTCATCACCCCGGCGTTGTTGATCAGCAGGTGAATCGCCCGGCCCTCCTGGTTCAGCGTCGCCCCGAGCGCGTGCACGGACTCCAGCGACGAAAGATCCAGATCCCGCAACGAGAGGACGGCGCGGGGTTGCGTCTGCTTGATCCTCTCGATCGCGGCCTGGCCCTTACGTCGATTACGGACGGGCATCACCACTTCCGCTCCAGCGGCGGCCAGGCGGGTGGCCAGTCCCAGACCGACACCGTCGCTGGCACCGGTCACAACCGCGAGCTTTCCGGACAGGTCAGGGATGGTGAGCATGTTCGTTCCTTGTCGTCGAGGTGGGTGGTGCTTCCTCAACGAGTCTGGTGTCCGGCCCCTGGCTTATCCACGGTCTGTTGATCCCTGGCTGAGCCAGGCCAGCAGGGGCGGGATGATCAGGCCGGCCAGGATCTCGTACCCGCCGGCATCCGGGTGCGCGCCGTCGCCTTCGCGAACCTGCTGGCGCCACAACGGATTGCTCACGGTGCTGGAGAAACTGGAGACGTGCGGGATGTCCAGTT
Organism: Kineosporia babensis; assembly: GCF_021129305.1. Classification (GTDB taxonomy): domain Bacteria; phylum Actinomycetota; class Actinomycetes; order Actinomycetales; family Kineosporiaceae; genus Kineosporia; species Kineosporia babensis. The sequence goes on from NZ_JAJOMB010000020.1 coordinate 127,506, forward strand.
CGCGGCACAGTCCGCTGAGGTGGGTGTCCAGGACGGCGATCCGCTCGTTCTGTTCCTCGTTGTCGATGGCCGGTGGCCCGACGAAGAAGAGCCCGGTGGCGGGCATCTGCCGCTGAATGGAGCGCAGCGCCTGCAGGGTCTGCTCAGCCGAAACTTGAGGATGCCCGTGCCCGGCGAGCGTAGTGTCGTTGACACCGAAGGCGAGGACTACCCGGGCGTCCTCGGCCGGGCTCAGCCGCGGGGTGGTCTCGGCAACGATCCGCGCCGCGATGTCCTGTGACGTGTCCCGCCGGATGCCGAGGTTGTAACCGGTGAAAGCGTAGCCCTGACGGGCGCCTTCACGGATCGCGGCCGCGCTGACCCTCCCGGTCCAGCCCAGCGCGGTGCTGTCGCCCACCCCGGCGGTGAAGGAGTCTCCGACGAAACAGGTACGCAGATCACGAACAGGCAGAGTCACAGGTCAGCACCCTACCGATCCGGCCTGGAGGAGCCGCCACTAGCCGAGCAGCTAGCATAAACTCCTGCCAGTGAACTGCGAGGAGCAGCCATGACCACCGCCCGACGCGTCGACGGCCGCCAGCGGGTGCTCGACGCCGCCCTGGCCCAGTTCGCCAAGAACGGCGTGGGCGCCACCTCGCTGCAGATGATCGCCGACGAGATGGGCGTGACCAAGGCCGCGCTGTACTACCACTTCAAGACCAAGGAAGAGATCGTGCTGGCCGTGGTGCAGCCCGCGCTGCGCCGGCTCTCCGAGGTGCTCGAGGAGGCCGAGGCGCAGCGCAGCCAGGCGGCCCGCACCCGCACCTTCCTGGACGGCTTCGTCCGGCTGGTCGTGCAGAACCGCACCCTGCTCGGCCTGGCCTGGGGCGATGCCCACATCACCCAGATCGGGCTGGGCCACGTACCCGGTTTCGAGGGGATCGACGACCGGTTCATGGCCATCCTGCTCGGTGAGGACCCGACCATGGAGCAGATCATCTGCGCCGACGTCGCGCTGAGCGGCATCGCGATCTCGGCCAGCGCCCCCCGGTTCGCCGAGATGAACGACGACGACCTGGCCGCTGCCCTGATCGAGGCCGGCCAGCGCCTGGTCCCCCAGCGCCGGCGACGCAGCAGCTGAGGCCTCGGGCACCGACCGCAACTCTCCGGCCAGCCCTCCGATCAGCCTCCGATCAGCCCGGTCCTCTGCGGATCGGCCCTCTGCCCTGCCGCTGCCCAGCCTTCGGCCATCACTAGTCGATCGGCTAGCAAAATGGTCGCTCGCCCTTGGCATCCACTTGCCGATCGGCTAGTTTGATGATGCCGCAGCGCGCTCCCTGGGTGGTGAGCGCGCCCTAGGAAGGGCAATCACTCTCATGGCATGGCATCTTTTCCGGCTCGGATCCTGGTCGTTCCGGCACCGCCGACTGGTGGCCGGTTTCTGGATCGCGCTGCTGGCGGTGGTCGGGTTTGCTGCCGCCGGTTCGTCCGGGCAGACCAACGGCAACTTCACGCTTTCCGGAATGGAGTCCACCGACGCGTTCGAGCTGATCAAGGAGCGCAGCCCGGAGACCTCTCCCGACGGCGCCACCGCCCGTCTGGTGATCGAGGGCGAAGCGCTCACGTCCGAGGCCCATCAAGCCCTGATCGGCCAGGCTCTGGAGATCGCCAAAAGCCCTGGTGTGCAGGGCATTGCCGATCCTTTCAGTTCAGGAACCATAACTGAGGACGGGACGGTCGCCTACGCGACGATCTCGTACCGGGAGCTCGCGGCCGACTTGGGCGAACCGGACAAGATCGCCCTCGAGGACGCCAAGGCTCTGCTCGAGGCGGGCGGGCTGGAAGCTCACATCGGGGGTGACGCACTCAGTGAGGAGATGCACGCGACCACGGCTGAGGTCGTCGGTATCGCGGTGGCCCTGGTCGTCCTGGTGATCACCTTCGGCTCGCTCGTCGCGGCCGGGATGCCGCTGATCACCGCGCTGATCGGGGTGGGCATCGGCGCCCTCGGCATCACCGCGCTGACCAGCGTGATCGAGCTGAGCTCGGTGACTCCGGCGCTGGGCACGATGCTGGGCCTGGCGGTCGGGATCGACTATGCGCTGTTCATCATGTCGCGTTACCAGCAGGAGGTACGACAGGGCCGGCCGCTGGCCGAGGCAGCCGGGGTTGCGGTCGGAACCGCCGGTTCAGCCGTCATTTTCGCCGGGCTGACGGTGATCATCGCACTGCTGGGGCTGAGCATCACCGGCATCGGCTTCCTGATCCAGATGGGGGTGGCCGGAGCCGCGATGGTCGCCCTGGCCGTGCTGATCGCGCTCACCCTGTTGCCCGCCGCGCTGGGGTTCGCGGGCCACCGGGTGATCCGGGGCCGTCGGGACCCGGTCAAGCGGGAAGGACCTCCGGCCGGGCAGCGCTGGGTTCAGGCGGTCAGCCGGTTCAAGGTTGGGGCGCTGGTCCTGGGTGTGGCTCTGGCAGCCGTGATCTCGCTGCCGGTGGCCAAAATGGAACTGGCCCTGCCGGACGACGCCACCTTCCCGGCCGGCAGTGACCGTCGCCTGGCCTACGACACGATCTCCGAGAACTTCGGCCCCGGCGCCAACGGCCCGCTGCTGGTGGTGGTGGACACGGCCGGATCCGCCGACCAGGCGGGGGCGGTTTCGGCTGTGCAGGAAAAGCTTTCGACTCTCGACGTGGCTGCGCTGATCCCGCCGGTCACCAGTGACACGCCGCAGGCCCAGGAAGCGTTCCAGCAGCAACTCGACGCGGTGAACCTGGCCAGCTTCACCGTCGTGCCGCGCACCGGCCCGGCCGACGCGGACACCAAGGCCCTGGTCGAGACGATCCGGGATGCGGTGGCCGGGACCGATGCCACCGTGATGGTCACCGGCACCACCGCGGTCGGGGTGGACATCTCGCAGGAACTGCTGGACATCTTCCCGCTCTACCTGCTGGTGGTCGTCGGCTTGGCCTTCGTCCTGCTGGTGCTGGTGTTCCGCTCGATCCTGGTGCCGCTCAAGGCCGCCCTCGGTTTCCTGCTCAGCGTGGGCGTGGCCCTCGGAGCGGTGGTCGCGGTGTTCCAGTGGGGTTGGCTGAACGAGGTGATCGGCCTGGACGTGACCACACCGGTGCTGTTCATCCTGCCGCTGCTGCTCACCGGCGTGTTGTTCGGCCTGGCCATGGACTACGAAGTGTTCATCGTGACCCGGATGCGGGAGGCCCACGTGCACGGCACCGAGGCCCGGCAGGCCGTGATCGACGGCTTCGCGCACAGCGCCCGGGTGGTCACCGCCGCCGCGATCATCATGTTCGGGGTGTTCGCCGGCTTCGCGCTCAGCGACGACATCATCATCAAGACCATCGGATTCGGCCTTGCGGTGGGCGTTCTGGCCGACGCCTTCCTGGTCCGGATGCTGATCGTCCCGGCGGTGATGGCGATCGTGGGTGAGCGGATCTGGTGGCTTCCCGCCCGACTGGAGCGCGCTCTGCCGAACCTTGACGTCGAAGGCGAGGCCCTCGTCCATCGTCTGAACCAGCCGGCCGAACCCGTCACAGTGTGAATACCTAGCCTGGTCAGAGGAGGACGAACCCGACCGCGGCCGAACCGAGCACCACGGCCCAGGGCGGCGCAGCCCAACGGGTAAGCAACACGAAGGCCGCAATGGCCACCGCCAGAGTCCGGGCCGAGGTGATGCCGTCGGTGAACACCGGGTCGTAGAGAGCGGCCGCGAGCAGGCCGACCACCCCGGCGTTCACCCCCATCAACGCGGCCCGGGCTTTCGGCAGATGCCGCAGCGACTGCCAGAACGGCAGCGCACCCAGCACGAGCAGGGCTGCGGGCAGGAAGATCGCGCAGATGGCGATGATGACGCCGGGGACCCCATCGATCAGCGCACCCAGGTAGGCGGCGAAGGTGAACAGCGGTCCCGGAACTGCTTGAGCGGCACCATATCCGGCCAGGAATTCGTCGTGGCCGACCAAACCCGTGGACACCGTCTGCGATTCCAGCAGGGGCAGCACCACATGTCCACCACCGAAGACCAGTGCGCCGGCAGAGTAAAAGATCTCGAAGAGCGCACCATCGACTACCAGGGGAAGGGCAATCAGCAGTACCGCGAAGGCGGCCAGCGCGGACAAGGCCACCGGCCGGGGCACCTGTACATCGAAAGCTGCTTCTTGAGAGGTTTTTTCCGAAGACGCCTCTCGGCGCAGCCACAACAAGCCGATGACCCCGGCCACGGCAATAATGGCGACCTGCGCCCAGGGGCCGGCGATCAGCAGGGCGGCAATCGCAGCCGCACCAGCGACCGTGGCGCGTTTGCGATCGGGCGCCAGCGAACTCGCCATCCCCAGCACGGCCTGCGCCACTACCGCGACGGCGGCCGCCTTCAGACCGATGATCCACCCGGCGTCGGACAGGTCGCCGATCTCCACCACGGCGTAGGCGAACAGCGCCAGAGCCACGGCCGAGGGCAGGGTGAAGGCCACCCACGCCGCGAGCATGCCCAGGTAACCGGCCCGCTGCAGACCCAACGCCATGCCGACCTGACTTGAGGCAGGCCCGGGCAGGAACTGGCACAGCGCCACCACATCGGCGTAGGCCTGCTCGCTGAGCCACTTGCGCCGCACCACCAGCGCCTCGCGGAAGTAGCCCAGGTGCGCCACCGGCCCGCCGAACGAGGTCAGGCCGAGTTGGAGGAACGCCACGAACACCTCGCCGGGTGTGCCCGGGGGTCGGCGCAGGTCAGTCATGGGCGTCAGCTTGACCGCCAGAATTAGTTCAGTCAATCTTGAAGCAATGGCCGACAACCTTGAGCACCGCGCCCGGCAGCACGCAGCGCTGGGCGATGCCACGCGGCTGCGGATCGTGGACCTGCTGGCGCTGAGCGACCTGGCCGTGGGTCAGATCCGGGCCGAGCTCGGCATCCCGGCCAACCTGCTCACCCACCACCTCACCGTGCTGAACCAGGCCGGGCTGATCGGCGAGCACCGTTCCGAAGGCGATCGCCGGCGCAAGTACCTGCATCTCTCGCCCGAGGCCGAGAAGGCCGCCGAGGTCACGCAGCCGCTGCTGGTCCGCCGCCTGCTGTTCGTCTGCACCGGCAACACCGCCCGCTCACCACTGGCCGCCGCGCTCTGGCAACGGCACAGCCCGGTGCCCGCCACCTCGGCCGGCCTGCAGCCCAGAGACATGGCACCACGCTTGCTGGCGGTGGCGCACGAGCACGGCCTCGACCTCGACGACCACCGCCCCCGGGCGATCGACGAGGTCACCGAGGAAGGCGACCTCGTCGTCACCCTGTGCGACAAGGCCCACGAATCACTGAAGCGGGCGCAGAGCCTGCACTGGTCGGTTCCCAATCCCAGCCCGATCGGCACGCGCCAGGCCTACGTCAGCGCCCTGACCGAGATCGACCGCCGCGTGCAGGCTCTCGCGTCTCACGTCCAGGCCCTAGCTGCTTAGCCCGACGAACTCGTCCCAGAACCGGAACATCACCAGGCAGAACACGGCCAGGTACCAGATCACCAACGGCACCGCCGGAATCGTCGCCAGAGCCGAGGAGATCGTGGCCGGCCGACTCCCCGGTCGCCGGGCCGCCAGCGTCCTCAAGTTGTACAGCGTGACGAACCAGAAGATCGGCGCCGTCACCGCCCACACCACCATGCAGTACGGGCACAGCGCGCCGATCCGGAACAACGTCTGGAAGATCAGCCAGTGCACGAACCCGAAACCCGCCGTGACCCCGATCTGCAGGCCGACCCAGTACCAGGACCGCAACCGGGCTCCGGCCAGAAGCACTGCGCCGGTGGCGATCACCAGCGGGAACCCGGCGATCCCGAGCAGCGGATTGGGAAAACCGAACACCCCGGCCTGATCGCTGGACATCACCGGCCCGCAACTGAGGACCGCGTTCACGGTGCAGCTGGGCACGTACGTCGGATCGCTCAGCAGATGGATCTTCTCGACCATCAGCGTGAACGATGCGGCCAGCCCGATCGAAGCACCGATGATCAGGAGCAGAGCCAGATGACGGACGTCGGCCCGCGGTGGTGCGGTCGGCTCACTTCGGGTGTCGAGACTCATGACTTCAGAGCCTCGTCGATCGCGGCGGTGAACTCCTCCGCGCTTTCCGGCTGCAGCAGCTTGCCGTTCAGGAAGAAGGTCGGCGTACCCGGGACCTGCAGGTCTTCGCCGTCCTTCTGGTCCCGGTCGACGCGTTCCTGGGTGGCCGGGTCGGCGAGCGCGGCGTCGTACTCGGCCAGGTCCAGGCCGAGTTCCTCGGCGTAGCCCCGGAAGGTCGCGGCCTGGTTGTCCTGGCCGCCCCAGGCGTTCTGGGTCTGGAAGAGCTTGCTGTACATGGCTTCGAACTGGTCCTGCTGAGCCGCGGCCTCGGCGGCCAGGGCGGCGTCGTTGGCGTTGCTGTGCATGGGCAGCGGGAAGTGGCGGGCCACGAAGGTCACCTGTCCGGCGTAGGTCTGGCGCAGTTCCTCGACGAAGGGGTACATGGCGCCGCAGGAGGGGCATTCGAAGTCGAGGAACTCGACCAGGGTCACATCGCTCGAGCCGGGTTCGCCCAGCACGTGCGAATCCTCGCGCTGCACCTGGCCGTTGCCGGTGGGCTGGGTGGCGGCCTGCGAGGGTTCGCTGCGGGTGGCCGAGAAGATGAACGCGGCGCCGATGAAGAGCACGACAACGGCGATCAGGGCGCCGGAAAGCTTGAGATTGCGGGACATGGGGGGGTCCTTCCTGGCCGGGCTGTCCGCAGCGCCGAATCCGGGCAGGCGAAAGCCACGGCACCGGAACGGTTCAGAATGCGGAAAGCCCGAATACTGGTTCGGGAAAGCTGATGAGCGCGGCTCCAGGGAGCCGGATCAGATGAACGCGGCCGTCCGGCCGGGGAAGGAGCCCCGGGGCGGACCACGCCGCGGCGCGCTGCGCACCAGCTTCTCGAGGGCCTGGGCCCGACGGGCGCGACACGAAACCAGCTGCCGCAGGCCGAAGATCCGCGAGCGCAGCCGCGGCGGGAAGGTCAGCTCGACCGAACGCTGCAGGGCCTGGCGGCTCTGGCGCAGGGCGAGCACCACCAGCAGCGCGATCAGCACCCGCAGGGCGACCACCACCAGGCCACGCCAGCCCAGATCACCGGCGCAGCCGAGGAATCCCTCCGGTGCGGTACAGCCCCGCGGCAGCACGATCCCGCTGCTGCTCAGCCTTTCCAGCCCGTGGTGCAGTCCGTACTGGGCGCTGCCCAGGACCACTGCCTCGATCCCCAGCCAGGGCCCGCGCCGGTCGCTGACCAGGAGCAGCACGGCCACGCTGATCAGGCCGACGATGAGGGAGGCGAGCAGAGGGGTGGCCACCGAGGCGCAGTAGGCGCCCACGGCCAGCAGGCCGATCACGGCGGGCACGGCCACCCGGGCATGGGTCAGCGCGCTTGCGGGTCGAAGCGCGCTGGACACCCGTGCATCGTAGCTGTGAAAGCTGTGTGACTCGGCCCGTTGGGGACGGGCAGGCTACTCGCAGCCCACGCCGTCACCGTCGCGGTCGAGGTGGCGCCCATAACCCGGATCGCCGACGCGGACCGGAGCTGCACCAGCCGCGCGAGCCGCCGTGCAGTTCTGGTAGTAGGCGCTCGTGGCCGCGTCTTCTTCTTCCGCTTCGCGCTGCTCTTCCTCCTCGCGCTGGCGCTCCTGCTCGGCCGCTGCCTGGGCTTCCCGGCGTTCACGGGCCTCGCGCCGTTTGCGGGCCTCGCGCTTCTTCCTGATCCGTTCTGCCTTCAGCCGTTTGGCTTTTGCTTTCGCCTTGGCCTTGGCTTCCGCCTTCGCTTCGGCTTTCGCCTCTGCTTCCGCCTTGGCCTCGGCCCGCTCCTGGGTCTGCTGTTCGAGGGCGGCGACCTCAGCCTGAACATCGTTGGACGGCTCGGTGGTTGACGACGGCTGCGGGGTGGCCGTGCTCTGCGCACCCGGGGCGTTGGTGGCCGGATCGTCCAACTGAGAACCGAGCAGGGCGAAGCCGGCCAGCAGGATCAGCGGCAGCAGAAACCGCTTCTTCTTGTACCAGGGACGACGGTCCGGCCGGCGGGGCGGCTGTTCCCAGCCCGACTGGCCCCAGCTCAGCTGTTCCTGACCGGGCCGGGCCCACTGCCCGGAGTTGGCGTGCTGTCCGGGATTGGCGTGCCGTGGGGGCTGGCCGCCCTGCCAGTCGCTCATTACGCCGTCCTTGTCGATGAGGAGGTCCGCCGTGCTCGGCCCGTGCTCGCTGGGCCAAGCTATGGGTCCGCTGTGACCGGTGAAGCGTCAATCAGGCGGAATCAGCCGAACGACGGACCTGCCCCTTTTTCAGCCGGCCGCGCCCGGCCAGTACTGACTGTCCGGCGTGGCCCGGGCCCCGAAGATCGCCTGACCGACGCGGACCACCGTGGAGCCTTCCTCGATCGCGGTCTCGAAGTCCCCGGACATGCCCATGGACAGCTCGCCCGCCTCGAAATGCTGATCGCGCAAGGTCCGCAGCAGCGAGAAGCAGCCGCGCACCCGCTCGGTGTCGGCGCTGAACACCGCCAAGGTCATCAGCCCGCGCACCCTGAGGCTGCTGTACTGCGGCAGGGCGGTCAGAAAGGCCGGTAGTTCCTCCGGTGCGAGGCCGTACTTCTGTTCCTCGGCCGAGGTGTTGACCTGCACGAACACGTCCAGGCTGCGGCCCGCGGCCTGGAGCCGGCGGTCCAGCGCCTCGGCCACCCGCAGGCTGTCCAGGGCCTGGAACTCGCTGGCGTAGGCGGCCACGTCACGGGCCTTGTTGGTCTGCAGGTGCCCGATGATCGACCAGGCGACGTCCAGATCGGCCATCTCGTGGTGCTTGCGCGTGGCCTCCTGCACCTTGTTCTCGCCCAGTTCGCGGCAGCCGGCCTCCACGGCCCGGCGCAGCCGCTCCTCGGGCACGGTCTTGCTGACCGGCAACAGGCGGACCGCCGACGCGTCACGGCCCGCCCGCTCGGCCGCGGCCGCGATGCGGTCCTGGACGGCGGCGATGTTGCGGGCGAAGTCCTGGGCGGTCTGCGGAGCCTCGGGGTTGTGCATGGCGCCAATTATGGACGGTGTGGTTGCGGCACCTGGTCCGCGTCGGCGCAGGAGCGGGCCGGGAAACGACGCAGAAAGGCCCGGCCGAGACGCGCATCACGTTCGCCGTAGATGACCCCCACCACGGCGACGACCGTGAACAGGGCGAGAAGAGTGGTCTCGACCGGCCCCGACCCGGCGACGACCCGGGGCCAATGCCAAGCAGCCTGCAGGACGAAGAACACGAAGAAGAACCGCTGCGCCTGCATCTGCAGAGCCATGATCCGAACCTGGCCGAGCTCCTCGGGTTCGGTCCCCTCCCGCAGAGCCACCCCCATCACGCGTCGGCGCTCGCGGGCGCTGACCCGATCGAACGGCAGCTGCAGGGCTCTGCGCTCGGCCGAGATCCGCTGACGCACCCGCCGCAGCTGCACGAAATGTACAGCCAGGACCGTGACCGCGAGCACCAGCAATAGCCCGCTGGCCACGGTCTGAAGCTCGGTCATGCCCCCAGACCGGCCGCTTTCAGCGTAGGCACCGGATAGCGGCGCAAGAAGGCCCCGGCCACCCGGGCGTTCCGTTCCACCGCCACCAGCATGATCACGATCGCAAGGATGAGCAGACCCAGAAGCAGCAGATGCCAAGGCGGCGGGGCCGACAAAGCCGCCCCCAACTGCACCGCCACGAACAATGCAGCGAACCACCGAGGCCGGCGCGAGCGCAGTTCCTCGGCCAGGTGCCGCAACTCGACCAGATCGATCCCATCGGCGCCCTCGCGCAACGCCCTGCGCAGCACCTCCCGCTTGCCGCCGTCGGTCTCCCGGCCCAGCGGCATCCCCTGTCGACGGGCCCGCACCGCCAGCACAGCGGCTCGTGACCCGACCACCACGACGGCCGTCAGGCACAGCACCGTGAGCACGAGCAGAAGCAGGTCAAGAGCGGCGCGGATGGGCGAATCGTCCATTTGCCTACTCCAGCGGCAAGCTCACCCCCGCGCAACCGGACAGTGTCTTTGTCCGTGAGCGCGTGGGCGAAAGTGCTTGCCGGGAATCCGCTCTGAAGCGATCTTCGGTGAGCCTCAGCCCTGCGACGAACGGAAGACCGCTCATGCGAAGAGTCTCGATCCGCACGTTCACCACCTCGGCGGTCACCGCCACGGCCCTGGCCGTGGGCGCCGGGGTGGCCTACGCGGCCGGTACGCCGGGCGACCCGGGAGCCGGGGACGTCTACTTCCCCGGGTACGGCAACGGTGGTTACGACGTCGAGCACTACGACATCCGGGTGCGCTACCAGCCCAAGACCGACGAGCTCTCCGGCACCACCACGATCGTGGCCCGCAGCACCCAGGACCTCTCCAGTTTCAACCTCGACTTCGCCCTGAAGGTCTCCTCGGTGCGGGTGAACGACCGGGCCGCCAAGTTCAAGCACAAGAACAAGAACCACGAGCTGGTGGTGACCCCGGCCCGGGAGGTCTTCAAGGGCGATCCGCTGAACATCGTCGTCAAGTACGCGGACACCCCGTCCAAGGTGAAGGTGAACGGCTTCACCAACTGGAAGCGCACGCCCGACGGGGCGCTGGCGGTGAACGAGCCGGAGAGCGCCTGGTGGTGGTTCCCCAGCAACGACCACCCCACCGACAAGGCCACCTACGACGTCTCGGCCCTGGTCCCGGACACCGTGCAGGCGCTGAGCAACGGCACGGTCACCGTGGCCCAGGGTGAGCTCAAGGGCTGGGACCGCTGGAGCTGGCGCAGCACCACCCCGCAGGCCACCTATCTGGCCTTCCTGGCGGTCGGGAAGTACGAGCTGGAACTCGACGAGACCGACCAGGGCGAGCAGATCCTGAACGCCTTCTCCACCTCGCTGGGCCAGTACGCGAACCCGGCCAAGGCCAACATCCGCCGCTCGAACGAGGTCATCGAGTCGCAGGAGCAGTGGTTCGGCGCGTACCCGTTCGAGGCCCGCGGCAGCGTGGTGGTGCCGTTCGGGTGGCTCGGTTTCGCGCTGGAGACGCAGACCCGGCCGGTGTACGACGCCCGGTTCTGGCGTAACGGCAGTGCCATGTACGTGGTGGCCCACGAGCAGGCGCACCAGTGGTTCGGCGACTCGGTGTCGGTGGGTCAGTGGCGCGACATCTGGCTCAACGAGGGTTTCGCCAGCTACGCGGAATGGTTGTGGTCGGAGCAGGAGAACGAGGGCACGCCGCAGGAGCTGTTCGACTACGCCTACGAGGTGATCCCGGCCGAGGACCCGTTCTGGGACCTGAAGATCGGCGACCCGGGTCCGGCGGAGATGTTCGCCGGACCGGTCTACCTGCGCGGGGCGATGGCCGTGCACGCGCTGCGGATGCAGATCGGTGACAAGGCCTTCCGCACCCTGCTCAAGACCTGGCTCAAGAACAAGGAGAACAGCCACGGCACCACGGCCGAGTTCATCGCGCTGGCCGAGAAGATCTCCAAGCAGGACCTGACGAAGCTGTTCGACGCCTGGCTCTTCACCTCCGGGAAGCCGGAACTGGGCACCGCCCGGCCGGACGGGCGCAGCCGGGCCGCGCTGCCCACGCCGGTCAAGCCCAAGTCGTGGGACAAGATCCGCCAGACGCACGCCGATCTGGCCGATCACTAGGCCGTGTTCTGGATTAAGTCGGTAGGGCTGATGTAGCAGGGGGTTTCGTTCGGTGGAGATGGGAGAGGTCTCCGTTGGGCTGGGAAGCGACCAAGCAAACCGTCCCCGACGGAGACCTCTTTCCCAGAGATAGCCCGAACCAGCTGATGCTCTGGTCACCCGATGGGTTGCAGGCCCTCTCAGGTGCGCAGGAAGGTGACGCGCTGTGCGGTCTCGATCATCTGGCGGGCGAAGGCCCCGGAGTCGAAGGTGGCGGCCTGGACATTCAGGACCGTGGCCATGGCGTCGGCCAGGGCCGTGATGGGGACGACACCGGTTGTGGGCAAGGCTTGGACAGGAGTGGACGGGCCGGGTGAGCCGTCGGCTGTTCTGAGGGTTTTGGCCACGCCGCCCGCCGAGGGCAGTTCCACGCCGAAGTGCTGGTCCTGCGGGGGTTGGTGAAGGTCGAGCCTGCCGAGAACGCCTTGGAACAGGCAGAGCAGGATTGTGGGCGACAGCCGTTCGGTGCGGAGCACGGGCAGCTGGGTGCCTCCAGACTCCGAGGCGTAGGCGTCGATCAGCAGGCCGGGGTATCCGGGAACAAGAGCTGAGCGGATCAGCGCCCCGGTGACGGGGGCCGTGTTCACCGGCACCGGGTGTGTCCGGTCCCGGTCGGCATCTGCGCGGGTGATCCGGCCGATGCTGGTCGCGCCGTCGAGGAGATGGGTGATCCAGGCCGGGTCGAGCTGGAGGAACCGGATCGTCTCTACCGGCAGCAGTCGTTCGTCCGGCACGAGGTAGCGCAGTGGCACACCGCGCAGTGTGGCCAGGTCGTCCAGGAACGCTCGCACGTCGCCGGGCACGGTGACGTCGATGTCGACCAGGTCGAGGGGGTGGTCGGACGGCTCGTCACGCCCGGCTGCCATGGAAAGCCGCCGTTTCCAGGCGGTGACGCTCCGCGCGATCGTGGTGTGCTGGAGCGTCAGCATCCGGCCCAGCTGCCAGGCCGAGGCGTATCCGAGATCGAGCATTCCCACGGCCGGGTGGTAGCGCAACAGTTCGTCGGAGGCCCGGACGCCGAGGCGCGGGTCTGCAGGCGAGGTGCCGGTGACGAAGGGCCCGCGGTACCACGAAACCGTACGGCCGCCCTGCCGGAGTTCGTGCCCGACCGGGACGTACCCCTGCCGCAGAAACCCGTCGGCGGCGGGCACCCCGCTGTCGGGGAGCCGGAACGGGGTCCCTTCGTCGGCGAGGGCCCGCGCGAGGTAGGGAAAGGTGTGTTCCTGGGACACCGAGGCGAACCGCCAGTTCGCCAGCGTCACCAGCCGAACCTGCGCCCCCGCCGTGTCGGGGCCGAGCACGAAACCCGAGTCGGAGTACCGGCCCTCGACCGAGACCAGGTGAACGGTTGTGGGCACGCCGGGCACGGCCAGCCGGCCGGCGATCACCACGGCGGTCTCCTCGGTGCCATGCCGGACGTGGGCGAGCCGCTCCAGATCGGTGAGCGAGGGCATGATCGAGGCCAGCAGGGTGCGTTTGACGTCGATGACGTTCACCGGGTCGGCCGCCTTCTGGGCCTGCTCCAGCACGGGCGCGGGAATGTAGGCCTCGCCGGTCGCGAGCGTGCCGAGCGTCACGGTCTTCAGCTCGGGTTGTTCGTCGCCGCTGAACACCAGCAGCACCAGCCAGGGCGGGGCCGTGGGCGACGCGGCCGTGGCGGGACGTTCCCAGGGCAGCGTCGGCCGGTCGAGGACGACGTGCGGGAGCACCTCGGCGTAGTCGCCGAGTCCGCCGTCCGGTGGGAACACCGATCTGACCATGGTCGGCGGCAGCGTGAACCGTTCCCCCGCAACACTGAAGGTCCGAGTCGTCGTGAAGGTCGTGGGGTCCACCAGCGTGCTGGGCTCGACGCTCTTGAGATCCTGGGCGACGTCGATCGTGTAGTCGCCGGTCGGCAGGGAGGGCCGCAGGAAGCTGACGAAGGTCAGGTTGTCAGCCATTCGCGCCCACCTCCGGGGCCAGCAGGAAATCGGCCGGGGCCAGCCCGTTCAGGTCGATGAGCAGGTCCGGCCGTAGCTTGCCGGCGATGGCGTCGCGGGTCTGCGCCCCGGCGGTGAGGTTCAGGGTCTGGTCCGCCGCCTTGGTGAAAGTCGGCAGCGGGACCCACTCGAACGCGTGGTGCTCGACGAACAGCGCGGTCGCGGACTGGAGGCTCGACACGGGCAGGCTGGATGTCGTCGCGGGTCTGACTGGTGGCGTGGGCCGCACCACGTACCCGGTCAGCATGTCCTCGCACAGAGCCTCCTTGGACAGCGTTGGGGTGAGTTCCTCACCCCACAGTGCAGCGGGAAGGCTCTTGGCGACCGGTTCGAACCTGAACGAAGCGTTCACCGGGGTCGTGCCCTGGGTGATGTTGATCGTCTGGACCGAGGTGAACGTGCCGGGCTTTGCCCCCACGGGGGCTATTGCGAAGGCCAGGGCTCCGGTCCCGGTCAGCGCCGTCGTTCCCGACCGTCCGCTCGTCGCCGGGACGCAGGAATCGGTGAGCAGTTCCAGTTCGGCGGGGTTGACCGTGCCCAGGTAGGTCCCGGCCGCGGCCTGCGGTGCGCCACCGCGCAGCACCACCGTGACGGCTTTGTCCGCCGCGGGCAGCTGCGCCGTCCTGAACCTGTTCCACGGGACGGGTTCGGCCGAGGCGCCGCCGGAAGACCCGAACGTGATCGTGAACGAGATGACGTCAAGGTCGATGTAAGCGGTGCCGCCGAAGTCCGGGCCCCAGAACCGCACGTCGGTGCCGACGTGCACGTTGATTGTGTGGCTGCCGAAGAAGCTGAACGTGTAGGACGCCCCCACACTGATGTGCAGCGCCGCCTCGTAATGGTATGGCTGCCAGGCGATGAGGAAGTCCATCCCGGCGTCGAACCAGGCCCGCAAGGACCCGTCCTCGTACGTAGCGCTGAGCGCCGCGCCGGCCATCAGCGCGCCCGGGGTGAGGGCGAAATAGGCCGAGCCTTTGAGCGCGAGCTTGTCGGAGACCTTCCAGTCGAACCCGAGGCGCGGCACGGCGGGGTAGTGGCCGGGCTTGGTGAAGTGGGGGTGGTAGCCGCCCACGGTCAGGACAAAGTCGCCGTCGTGGTCTCCGGCGAACCAGGTGACGAACGCGAACCCGCCGGTCAGGCGGCACGCCCGGGACAGCAGATAGGAGTTGGAGGTGAGCTGGGCCAGCAGGGAGAAGTAGCCGTCGTCCGGCATGAAGGACGCCTTCATCGCCAGTTGGATCTCCGCGACCGGCGTGACGTCTCCCAGGCCGGCATCGGGCACGGGCAGGACCAGTGTCGACAGACCCAGCACGTTCAGCTCGAACCGGTGCCCGAACCCGGCCGTCACCAGCAGGAACGAGTCGATCATCTTGAACGACGTGAAGCGCAGACCCGCAGCGAGGAAGACGTCGCCCGGAGACGGCGGCAGGGCGTCCGCCAGCTGGGACAGCTCGGTGGCCAGGGTGCCGGGGACCGTCGTGCCGACGGCCTCGGCGACCAGCGGGAAGCTCGCGATCTGGTCGACCGCAGGCGCGATGAACCGCCGGTTGTAGCCGAAGCCCGCGGCGATCCCCTCGACGAAGAAGAACGCAGGCCCACCGATCGGGTAGTTCAGGAACGCGTACACGAACAGCGACGGCCCCTCGGGGAGCTGCAGATACGATCCGAGCGCGCCGAGCGTGAACGTCTCAGTCTCGATGACGGCTTTACCACTGTAAGAGGGGATCGGTTTGCCTTGGTAGGTCACGGTGTTCCTGAGGAACGCCCCGCTGAGCGTCACTGGTCCCCCGGTGTAGGACACCCCCAGCCCGGCCAGATCGAACACCGGCAGCGCCGCCGGATCGGCGAGCGACACCGAGGCGCTGAGCCCGTCGCACGACAGGGTCAGCCCGCCTGCCGAGACCGAGGCGTCCACCCGGACCGACAGTCTCGCGGGCTGGCCGGGTTCGTGCAGGTAGGCGACGCCGACCCGGTCGAGCTGGATCGGGCCGAAGGACCGCTGGACCTTGTACCAGAGCGTGTTGTCAGCGGTCTGGGTCTGCTTGGAAGTGATCGGTGGCGCCGTCTGGGCCGGTGAGACGGGCAACGCCATCGGCTGTTCCAGCACGCCCAGCTTCAGCTTTCCGCTGACCAGGAACCCGGCTGCCCGGTCCCCGTCGGGCAGCTTGGTGATCGCCGTCGGCAGCTGCCCGTTGATCGCTGTCACCTCGGTGGCGCTCAGCGCGGCCGACAGTGCGACCAGCCGCAGCGGATCGAAGCCCATCACCCCGAGGTCGAGGTGGTCGCCGAACACCGGCAGGTGGGACAGGTCGAGGGTGATCGCCAGGTCGGCGCCGAACACCTTCGCCGGGCCGTCCACGGCCATGAAGGTGTCGTTGAGGTCGACCACCAGGCCGTCCGGGACGTAGGCCGCCGCCGACGGCAGGAGCGCGGCGATCAGGTCCTTCAGGGCGGGGACCGGGTCACCCGTCGCATGCGAGTACGCGGCGGTGAACAGGGTCGCGGTCTCCTGCTGGGCGAACAGCAGATCGAACCGGGGGGTGAACGGGCCGTGCGCGGTCGGCACGCTCACCACGAGCGATGCAGTGAAGGAGCGCTGTGCGGTGTCGATGGCGATGGTGAGGTCGGCCGACGCGGTGTCGATCGGAAAGAGCGCCTCACCGGTGAGGTAGAGGCGTTTGGTCCCGGTGGACACCTCGATTCCCAGGTTCTCGATCACCAGCTGGGAGATCGGCGTGGGCAGGGCGATGGCGCCGAAGTTGCCGGCCAGGGTCTGGAAGAGCTCGCCGATCGCGATCTGCTGGCCCGGGCCGCTCGCCCCGCTGAACTCCCATTGCTTGTCCGGGGCCGGATCGTAGGACGCCCCGATCGCGACGCCCACACCCTGGATGACGAAGGTGGCCATGGCCGCGAACCTGGTGTCGGGGTCGTGGCTCAGCGAGAACATCACGTCGGTGAGCGACAACTGGTCGGTGAGCTTCCAGTCGCCGACCAGTTCCAGGAAGCCGTGGTAGGTGAAGGGCTGGGGTGCGGGTGGGAAGGCGAGGCCGAAGTCGAACCTGGCCACCGCCAGGTCGGGCACCGGGGCCGGATCCTGGCCGGTGAAGTCGGTGTAGACCTCACGGATGCTGAGCGGCCCGTCGCCGGAGCGCAGCGCACCGCCGACCGAGCGGTCGCCGAAGTTGGCACTCATCTCCAGGACACCCGACGCGCCGATGCCGAACAGTCCGCTCAGCACGCCGGACAGCCGCGCGCCGGACAGCGGGCTGTCGATCCGGAAGGTCAGGTCGATGGCCTGAAGGTCCAGCACGTCCTCGACGATCTGCCATTCCTCGGCGGTCTCCAGCTTCACGCTGATGTAGCTCAGCGTCATGGTTTTCGGGGCGACCAGCATCCGCACGTCGGTGAGTACCACCGGGCTGGACACGTCGAAGTCGAAGGGGATCGGCAGTGATGACTGGCCGGTGAAGGCCGCCACATCGGCCAGGCTCAGCGGTCCCAGGTCGGTGAAGTCGGCGACGAACAGCACGCTGTCGCCCCAGCCGAAGATCTCGGTGTAGAGGAGCGCGCTGTGGGGCACACCGGCCACGCGCACCGGCACCGAGCCGGTGACCACGATCGAGCTCTGGACCGCGTAGTCGACGACGTCGTAGTCGAAGGTCGGATCGCCGAGGATCTCGTACCGCAGATCGGTCAGGGTGAACAGGCCCAGGTCGAGACTCGCCCCCTGCGGCCCGTAGAGCAGGATGTCGGGCACTGTTGAGGTGGGGAATCCCAGTTCGGGATCACCGGTGACGGTGGTGATCTCGCCGGTCACGGTGTGCGTGACACCGGGCAACAGCAGATCCAGTGGGGCCATCGGCGTAGTGATGATCAGCGTGCCGGTGAAGGACATGACAGCCGTCGTCGAGTCCAGGACCAGCGCCGGCCCCTGGAAGCGCAGCGAGTCGAAGATGGAGTGCCGCAGCACGCCGAAGGCGTCGACGAAAGTCCAGTTCTGGTCTCCGGTCGCCCGCACGAGCGCGGTGACGGTGCCCCCGGCCGCCGCGAACGTGGCGGACACGGCCATACCGGTGAACGGCCCGGACGCGCCGGTTCCCGTGACCGTCACGCCGTCGGCGGTCGCGGCCGTGGTCGTCACCGAGGTCAGGACGAGGCGTCCGGCGGGGAAGAACCCGGTGAAGAACGCGCTGATCCCGGTGAGCGCGTCCAGTTGTACGTCGAGGCGGCCGTCGGTCGCGGTCACGATGCCCCTGAGCTGGTCGGGGGTCACGGCGTGAGGGTGAACTCGACGGTGTCCCACGACCCGGTCGTGAAGACCTGTTCCTGGTGGAACTGGCTCTCGTTGGTGTAGCTGCCAAAGCTGCCGGCCCGCCAGCCGAACGTCTCGTGACTGGGGATCAGCGCCCGATTGCTGGTGTTGAGCCGGGTCCGGTAACGGTCGATCACCTCCTCGCTCGGCAGGTGGTGCAGCGGCACGGCCTTCGGCGCGCTGATGACGCTGCGCAGCGGGTTGACCGTATCGACGAAGGCCTGGGAGGAGGAGGTGAGACGGCTGCCGTGGTGGCCCGCCTGGGCGATGGACATGCCGGTGATCCGGGCCCGCGCGGTGTTCAGCAGGTACTGCTCGGTGTTGAAGGTGGCGTCTCCGCAGATGAGGATCTTGTCACGGGTCGTCTCGATCAGCGTGACCACGCTTCCTCGGTTGGTGGTGTTGCTGTTGTCGGCCACGTACTGGTGTGAGACGTCGGCGGCCAGGATGCTGACCGTGCAGTTCGGCTCGTCGACAATCCTGATCCCACCGGCGGCGTCGAGCCGGTCGACGAAGACGCCGGCCGAAGCTGCCGGGACCGGGGTGGGGGTCCCCCCGTTCACCGCGATGGTCACCTGCCCGGGCGCCTGGTTGCCGGGATCGTGGTTGTGCACGACCTTCTTGATCCCGAGGACGTTGCTCATCTGTGTGGTGATGAAGCTGCTGGTGGCGCCTTGGGCGTAGAACCTCAGCTCCGAACTGAAGTACACGTTGTTGATGGTGACGGCGGGGTTGAGGATGTTCGTCAGCTGGTTGTAGTGATCCGCGTCCGGATGGGTGAGTACCAGGATGTCGACGGTGTTGTAGCCGGCCATGAACTTGGCCCGGGTCAGGACCGCCTGAACCCGCCGTCGGTAGAGCAGGTCGGTCTCGGAGTCCTTGGCGTCCGAGCCGCAGTCGAACAGAACGATCTGGCCTCTCGGGGTCGCCATGATCGCGCAGTCGCCCTGACCGATCTTCACGAACGCGAGGTGCAACTGGCCGTCGCCCCGATTGCCTGGCGGGGCCACCGGCCGGTTCGCCAGGTCCTGGGCCCGCCGCTGGGCGAGTGCCCGCTGCTCGGCCAGGGCCTGCTGGGCGATCGCCTGCAGCTTCGCGTCGCGGGCGGGTTTGGTGGCCGAGCGGGTGATGGCCTTCCGGATGGGAATGGTGCTCTTGCCCTTGGCCCGGGCCACGTCCTTTTTCCCCATGGCAGGAGGACTCCGTTCAGCTCGGGAAAGTGATGCGCCAGCGGCCCTGGTCGATGCGTTCCTTACGTCGCCATGTCCACACGTTCCTGCGGTCGCCGTCGTAGGGTTTGTAGTCGGCCGCGTAGGCGTACTCCCCCTGCTTGACGTTGAACAGGTCGAACTCCAGCGCTCCGGCCGCGAGCCGCTTCAGGATGCGCAACTCCTCCACGCCGATGGTGACGTCTTTGATCCTGAAGCCGTTGCTGGCCACGAACGTCTGGGCGTAGGCATCGACGAAGGTGTCGCTGGGCAGGTTGCCGTCCTTGAACGCGAACCCCTCCGGCCGTCCTTCGATGCGGTGCCAGAACTTGCTGCCGTGATGAAACCTGATGCTCGGGTAGGTGATGGCGTCGCCGGTCGTGGTGTCCTGGAACAGCTCCAGGTAGAGGACCTGCCCGCCGCCTCCGTGGCCGGTGTCCCGGCGTAGCTGAAGATGGGAGCCCGCGTTCATGATCGTGACCTTGCCGCCGAGCGGACCCGAGGTGCCGATGGCGACGGGGTCGGTGCCCAGCGGGTTGATGGCCAGTGGCTTGGCCCCGCCGGACTGGATCCAGGAGTAGTCCTGGTGGTGCCCGAACCGGATGTGCGCCTGGTTGTCCGGGCCGACGTACAGGGCGCCGCCGAGGGAGTTCTCGCTGACGTTGACGACGTGCAGGCGGCCCTTCGGCTCGGTGACCGCGCCGATGCCCACGGCGCTGGCGACGGGGTTCAGCAGCAGCGGCTTACCTCCGTGCGACTGGATCCAGGAGTAGCTCGCGTGGTATCCGAGCCGCAGGTTCGACTGGTTCGTCGGCCCGATGATCAGCGTTCCGTTGGTGGCGTCCTGGTTGGCGTCGACGATGTGCAGGCGGCTCGCGGGTGCCGAGACGCCGACGCCGACCCGGTTGCCCAGCGGGTTGAGGGCCAGGGGAAGCCCACTGTGAGACTGGATCCACGTGTGGTCGTTCCCGTAGCCGAGGCGAAGGTTCTGGTCCCGCTTACGGCCGATGATGAGGGCGGGGACCCCGTTGGCGTCGGTGGGGGTGTGCAGGATCTGGAAGCGCCCCTCCAGATCGGTCGGAGGGAAGTTGACCCCGGCGAAGGACTGGTTGAACAGCAGCGGGGTGCGTTCCACCGGCGCGGTCATCGAGCCGTCGGCGTAGCCTGGGATGTTGCGGTACTCCACCAGGATCGGGGCGTGGCCCTGCTTGGGCAGCGCATAGACCTTGTCGAGCCTGAACTCGATGAACTGCCCGGGCGTCAGCAGGGTGTCGGCGTCCGGGGTGATGTCCCAGGCGCGTTCCCGGTCCAGGACCTTCGTGATGCTCCAGCCCGCCGACACCGACAGACTGATGTTGCCCGCCGCCCCGACCGTGGTCAGTGCCCAGGGCTTCTCGTTCTTGGCGGTCGGGCTCGCTCCGTCCGGTTCGGCATCGAAGGACACCCGGAAGGCCGACACCGGCTCTGCTGTCTGGAAAGAGATGCCCTTGCCGGCGCTCATCACGTTGGTGAGGTGCAGGGTCAGAGCACTGGCGGTCGCCCCGTCGCTGAGGACCCGGTCACCCCCGACGAACCGCAGGTCCAGGGGCAGGTCACGGCGCCCTCGGTGGTTGACCACGTCGAGGTACTGCACTCGGGTGCCGGCCAGGGGCTGGCTCTGCCCGGTGTACCTGACGGTGCCGTACTCCAGTTCCACCTGGGTGCCGTGGGTGCCGTCCGTACCGTCGGCGTTCAGGCCCGACACGTCCACGGAGATCGTTGCGCCGGGAAGGATCGGCTTGAGGTTGTTCTTCCACTGGAAATACAGGGCCGTGCCGTCCGGCTCGGCCGCTATCGCCCAGTCCGCCGAGGAGACCTTCGGGGTGAGCGCGGCGGCGAGTGTGCCTTTCCGTAGGCGCAGCGCGAAATGGTAGGTGCTGGAGGATACCCCGGTGAGCGGGACGGCCTCGATGGCGTGGCGGGAGCTGTTGGTCACCTCCAGGGACATCACCTGAAGGTTGGTGTCGTCGATGAACAGGACGGGCTGACCGTCGTTGTTGACGAAGCCGAAGTCGAGCGGGTGGGTTCGGACGAACGCTTCCAGCGGAGGTTCGCTGTCGGCCATGTCCCGCTGGATCTCCGCGGTGGTCAGCGCACGGGAGTACACGCGGAACTGCGCCACGAGACCAGCGAAGCTGAGTGTCCCATTGCCGGCGGCGAGTTCGAACTCCGCCTGGTCGGCCACGCGGGAGCCGCGTCCCTGCGCCTGTGCGACCAGGGCGCCGTCCACATAGGTTCGCGCGACACCGCCGTCATGGGTGATGGCCACGTGCGCCCAGACGTTGCCGGGCACCGCTCCGGCGTCCGAGAGGGTGGTCTCCAGGCCCACTGTTGAGTCGAACAAGTGCTCGAGCCGTCCGTCACCGTAGAGCCTGAGCCGGATGTTGGGTGAGGCCTTCCCGAACACCGCGACGGCTGAGTTGGCACCGCCCGGGGCCCATTTGATCCAGGCCGACAGGGTGTAGGCCGTCAGTTGCAGCGCCGGATTACCCGCCGGCACGCTGACGTACTGGTCTTTCCCGTCAAGGCTCAGGCAGGCGAATTTCTGGTCGGTGACGATCGTCGGCGTGCCCTTGTAGATCCCGTTGATGGCGTTCGGACCGCTGTCGAGAATCACGTTCTGCGGGGCGAGAGCGTTCAGGGGCCAGTGCAGGACGAGGGAATCGCTCATTTCTGCACCTCCTCAGCGGCCGGGGCGAGGCCTAGCTGACCTTGGGCCTGCTGCTGGAGGGAGCCGATCAGCTCGTAGACCTGGGCGTACGGGAGGGCCCCGAGAGCGTCGAGGATCTGGTTGACCTCGGGAAGGGTCAGCGACAGATTGATTTTCGGCATCGGAATCCTCTACTCGGTGTCCGGAACGAGTGTCAGCCAGCCCTCGCGGGCCGTGGGCAGGGTGGGCAGACCCGCGTCGTTGTGCACCGGGTCGAGTTGCCGGTCGGTCCACGTAGCAGGTCCGCGCTCCCGCCAGGTCCACCGGTGCCCGGCCACGCTGGGGACGGGCAGCGCCAGAGAATCGCCGTCCACGAGCACGGGCGCGGTGAACTCGGGGACGCGCAGTGCCTCCATGGCGGTGCGGTACTGGTCGGCGGGCAGGCTGATGGCCTGGGCGGGCAGGAACCCCGAGGTCAGATGAACAGGCGCCCTGGGGTCGACGAGCATCGTGAGGATGTGGGCCTCCTGGCCGGGTCCCACGGCCAGTGGGGGCGCGGTCGTCACCGGCACGAAGTCGCCGAGCCCGAGGAACAGCGCAGGGTCCTCCCGCCAGTAGCCGATGAGCCCGTCGTTCAGGCGCGCCGCCGAGCCGACCCGCACGGGAAAGACCACTGCGGGGTAGCCGTTGGAGTCGCGGGTGGTCCGCCGCAGGTCTTGGCGGAAGACGTTCCAGTCCTGGTGGACCGCGGGCAGTCCCATGAGCTGGAGGTCGAGTTCGGCCCGCAGGACGGCCAGTGGCCTGATGGTGAACACGTCCAGGCTCTGGTCCTCGGGCTCGACACCCGAGGTGAGGATGTCGAGGGCGGCGACGAACGCCGCGAACGGGTCGGGACCGAGGGCCTGGAGCCGGGCCGCGACCGCCTTCAGATGGGCGTTGCCGATCTGCGGGATGCCGGTGACGGTGCTGCCGGGTGAGGCAAGCCAGCGGGCGAGATCGCCGTTCGACGGCTCCGGATCCGCCGTGAGCAGGCCGAGTTCGACGCCGTCCTCGTCGTAGAAGGCGAGGCCGCCGTTGAGATCGTCGGGAACCACCCAGCCGCACACCGGGGAGGTGACCGGCACGTCGTTCATCTCCCGCAGTTCGTGGTCGGAGTCCAGCCATCGGAACGACAGCCGGGACGGCTGTGTCAGGCGCGGTGGCATGGCCACCCAGCCGGGCCGGTCCGGTACCCGCAGCTGGGTGGTGGTGGCCGCGGAGTCCACGTCGACGTCGCAGCACTGCCCGAAGTTGTCGACCATGCGCAGCCGGGACAGGCGCATCACCCCGGCGCGAATCGGGTTGTACGCGGAAAGCGGCTCGGGAGCGTGCCGGGTGTCGTCGCCGACGGCGGCTGCGACCTGGCGAGCGAACTCCTGGTAGGCAGGGAATCCGAGCGGGTCGGCGATCGGGAGCTGCCGGGTGAGGCGCCGCATCAGCAGGGCGTCGTTGAAACCGCCGAGCACCTGCGCGAGATTGCTGTCCTCGTGCTCGGCCAGGTGCTGGTAGACCGCCACGAGGGTCTTGAGACGGGCATCCTCACCGTGGGCGTCGTACCAGGTGAGCACGGTGTCGGGGGCGGCCTGGAAATCGGCGGGCGCGAGCGTCGTCCCGTGTGCGGTGTTGTAGGAGTCGACGACGGTCCCGGCCAGGTAGCGCAGGACGCGCGCGGACAGCACTGGCTTCGCGCTCTGCGACAGAACGGTTCTGCCCGCATACACGCTCGCAGCACGGGTCGGGGCCTCAAATCCCGGCCGGGTCCGCAGATCCACCTCACCGGGGACCAGTTCGTAGGCCTGTGTGAGGTAGGCCGGGTCGTACACCGAATCGGACGGGCCGAGATTGTCGCCGCCCCCAGTCGCGAGGAACTCGACTTCCCATTCGAGCAGCACCGGGTGCCAGGGGTTGTGCGCCCAGACATCGGGGACGAAGCCCGCCCCCGGCAGCGTCTTCTGAAGGGCCACCGGGTCACGCGGGTCTGTGACCGAAAGGACCTGGCAGGCCAGGGTTCCGTCCTGGCCGTGCCGATCCGAAGGGGTGGCGGCCTGGCCGGTGAGCAGCACGACGGGCTCGGCGGGCAGGTGGTACTGGGGGGCGGGGACCGCGTCGAGAACAAAAGTCGCCCCGTTGGGCACGGCCGTCGCAACGTTGTAGGTCTTCAGCGCGGCGGCCATGGCCGCACGGGCGGCTCGGAACGCAAGCTCCGCCTCGTCCGCGACGCCGTCCTGCCCGGTCAGATGCGCCATCCACCATCCCAGGTAGGAGCGCACCTCGTCCGGATCGGGGTAACTCTCCCGCGCGCCCCCTGCCGGATAGGCGCAGATCATGTACTTGTACCAATCCGCGAAAAGCTGTTCGCGCAGGCTGACCTGCGCGCCGCGCGCCCGGTCGAGAGTCTCCTGTGCCGTGTTCAGCGCGTTCAGCAGGTCACCGATCGCGTGGCTGAGGGTGAGCGCCTCGCGCCGCTGCCGGGTCGGGGCGTCCACGTTCGGTGCGTCCTCACGGCGGATCGTCCACAGCTCGCCGGACGGCAGGGGCCGAAAGCCGTCCGCGTGCCGCTCCTCGGCCAGCCTGATGCCGACGTCGAGGGGCGTGGCCTCCAGTTCATCGGCGTAGGCGAGGGCCTCTAGCAGGTTCTCCACCTGATCGGGGTCGCCACCGAGTTCGGCACCGAGGTGGGCGGCGAGGGCCTCGGTCGCGGTTGTGCCGACGTACACCCCGGCGTCCTGGTCGTGCAGCAGTGGGCTGACCGTCCGGCCATCGGGCCGGAACAGGAGCGAGGCAAAGCAGACCGTGGACGTAGGGCGGGCGCTGCCCTCCGGTACGGTCCAGGCGAAACCGCTGCTCAGGGCCACGCGCCAGTCGGGTCCCGTGGTCAGGTCGGCGAGGGTGTCCTGCGCGGGCGAGGAGAACCAGCCCGCGACCTCATACTGGATGCCGTTGGGAGGCGGTGTCGAGGCGAAGTCAGCGTCATGGAAGCCGAAGACGCTGTGACAGTCGGGGTAGAACGCCGCGAAGGCAGCCTCGCCATGACCAATGGCCGTCACCTGCGGCAGTCGGTCGCCAGGCAGTCCCGGGTTCCAGTCCGCCAGCGGCACGGCCCGGCCGAGACGCCGAAACGGCACGTCACCGGGCACGGGGAAGGCGATGCCGGCGGCTGCGGTATCGGTGGGTGCGGCCAGGTAGTCGCTCTCGACCACCCATGACTTCTCGATCTTGCCCTGGTTGCGGCGGGTCACCAGCCACCGATTCGGCACGGTGGGCGCCCGGGTGGTCCCGTCGCGCTGGACGAGCCTGGTCAGCGCGTCGGGCAGCGTCCAATGCAGATGCACGCCAGCCTGGAGCGGGAAACTCTGGTCCTGAAGCGGGTCGGGAAGAATCACCTCGCTGACGTACGGGGTGCCCGAGTTCATGTCCCGACCGGTGAGCGGGTCCACATACGGCAGGCGCGTGAAATCTGCCGCCCCCACCACGTCGACGTCCTCAGCCAGATACAGCGCCGCGAGACTCACCGGCACCACGAGAACATCCGCCACGAGACCCCTCCTCAGCCGCCGTGGCGCACGTTACCGATATGTAAGTCTTCTACGGAAGAGTGGCGTTTGCTATTTAAGTCCGAAATACACCTTTACTTAGCTCGCTACTTGGCAGCCCTTGGAGTCGGCGCCGGTGGCTCAGCCCCGCTGCGGCGCCGGGGCGGCCGCGCTGTCCCGCACCAGCAGCCGCGGGCGCTCGGACGAGAAGGTCCGGCCGTCCTCGCCGTTCACCAGCTGGGCCAGCAGGTCGAACCCGCGCCGGCCCATCCCGGCGAAGTCCTGCTCCACCGTGGTCAGCGCCGGTGACCACATCTCGGCCAGCGGATGGTTGTCGAAGCCCACCACCGACACGTCTTCGGGCACCCGCAGCCCCTGGTCGTTCAGGCCCCGCACCACACCCATGGCGATCTCGTCGTTGCCGCAGAACACCGCGCTCACCGAGGCGTCGGCCGCGATCTCGTGCCCGATCGCCCGGCCGCTGCGCGGTTCCCAGGTGGCGTCGTACGGCGTGATCACCTCTGCACCGGCCTTGCGCAGAGCCCGCCGCCAGCCGGTGGTGCGGCCGTCCTCGCGCCGGGAGGGCGGCACCCGGACGTGATGCACGGTGGCGTGACCGAGCCCGAGCAGGAACGCGGTGAGTTCCTCGGCCGCGCGGGTCTCGTCCAGCACGGCCTGGGCGATGTTCTTCTCCCGCACCCCGGACAGCGCCACTACCGGCAGATCGGCCGGAACCCGGTGCAGCGCGGCCACCCCGGGCGGGTCGAACTTCAGCACGATCACCCCGGCGATGGGCTGCGAGAGGGTGGCCGACATGGCCCGGTCCAGCTCGTCCTGGTCGGCGGACTCGACCACCGTGATCATCACCGTGTAACCCACCGCCCGAGCCGCCTCCTCCACCCCGCGGATGGTCTCGGCGTAGCCGTAGCGCGAGGTCTCCCCCGCGATCACGGCAATCACCTGCGAGCGCCGCGAGGCCAGGACCCGGGCCGCCGCGCTGGGCCGGAACCGCAGCTCGGAGATCGCGGCCTCGACCAGCCGGCGCTTGTCCGGGCTGACCCGCGCGGCCCCGGTGAGCACCCGCGAGACGGTAGGGACCGAGACCCCGGCGCGTGCGGCCACGTCGGTGATCGTGGCCGGCCGGGACGTCTGCCCTGGCATCCCTGCCCTCCTCGGCAACGAGCGTGCTGTCACTTCACGGCCCCGCTGGTGATCCCGGAGATGATGCGCCGCTGGGCGACGACGAAGGTGAGCAGCAGGGGCAGGCTCATCAGGATGATATAGGCGAACACCAGGTGCCAGTTCTGCAGGTAGAGACCGGAACTGGCGACCTGGTAGAGGTTCAGCGGCAGGGTGTCGATCCGGCCGCCGATCACGAACAGCGCGTAGAACACGTCGTTCCAGATGTACAGGCAGATCAGGATCGTCGCGGTGGCCAGGACCGGGCGCAGCAACGGCAGGATGATCCGGGCGAAGACCCGCCAAGGGGAGGCGCCGTCCACCCGGGCCGCCTCCTCCAGCTCCAGCGGGATGGTCCGCACGAAGCCGGTGACGAAGAAGATCACCGTGGACAGGTACATCCCCATGTACACCCCCACCATGCCGGTCGCGGTTCCGGCCAGGCCGAGCTGGCGCAGCAGCAGGACGATCGTGACCACCGCCGGCGGCAGCACGATGCCGCTGATCGCCAGCGCGTACACCGCCGCCAGCCACCGTGAACTGCGCCGGGCCAGGATCCACGAGGCCATCGACCCCAGGATCAGCACGCCGAGCACCGACGGAACCATCACCAGCAGGCTGCCACCGAGCGCGGCCAGCATCCGCCCGTCGGTGAACACCGCCTGCAGGTTCTCCAGCAACTGCCAGCGTTCCGGGAGGGCAAGGGTCGGGTTCAGGGCCTGCGCCTGATCCTTGGCCGCGGTCACCAGCACCAGCCAGAACGGGATCCCCAGCAGGACGAGGGCGGTGGCCACCGCGGCCACCGGCTGCAGCCTGGCGAACCGGTTCACAACACGTCCTCTCGTCGGCGCAGGGTCCGGATCACCGGGAAGGCCAGCACCGTGACGGCCACGAACAGCACCAGGCTCATCGTGGTGGCCTGGGCGAACAGCCCCTGGCCGAAGGTCCGGAACACCCAGATGTTGAGCAGTTCGGTGCTCCCGCCGGGCCCGCCCGCGGTGGTGGCCTGAACGATGTCGAAACCGTTCATCGAGCCGAGCAGCGCGGTGGCCACGTTGAACGTGATCGCCGGCGCCAGCAACGGGAAACGGATGGCCAGAAACGTCTTCCACCAGCCCGCGCCGTCGATCCGGGCCGCCTCGATCACCTCGCTGTTGATCGTCTTCAGCCCGGCCAGGTAGATCAGCATGGACAGGCCCATCCACTTCCAGGCGTGCACCAGCGCCACCACCACGATCGTCCAGGTGGTGCTGCCCAGCCAGGCGATCTCGACGGTACGGCCGGCGAGGAACCCGAGGATCTGGTTCAGCGCGCCCTCGGGCTTCAGCAGGGCCTGAAAGATGTAGCCCACCGCCAGGGCCGACATCACCACCGGAACGAAGAACGCGACCCGCACGGCCCGGTTCACCGCGGTGTCGCGCTCCAGCAGCAGGGCCAGGACCAGGCCGAACAGGTTCTGGAAGACGGCTACCAGCGCGGCATAGACCATGGTGACGACCAGCGCGTCGGCCAAGGAACCGTTGGACAGCAGGGACCGGAAGTTCTCCAGCCCGGCGAACGAGATCGAGGACTTGAAGCTGGACCAGTCGGTGAACGCGTAGACGAAGTTGAACACCGTGGGCAGGACGAAGAACACGGTGAGGACGGCCAGCGCCGGGATCAGGAACCACAGCGGGTGGTCGTGGGCGGCCCGTTGACCGGATGACGTTCGGGGCCGGCTCGGGCTCGGTGGCGCGAGGGCGCGGTCGATGACGACGGCCACGCTCAGAAGCCTTCGGTACCGATGGCTTTGGCCAGCTCGGCGAACTGGGCCTGGGTGGCCTCGGCCACTTCCTGAGACGTCTTGGTGCCCTGGATCAGGTCGCCCAGGTTCAGATACAGATCCGGGTTGGCCACGGCCAGAGCCTGCATGGAGCCGACCGCATCACCGAGAGACGCGTGAACGTCCAGGAGCGCTTGCGGCACCCCGGCCGGGGTCGGGACGGCGTCCTGCAACGAGACCGTGGACTGCGCCTCGACGAAACCGGCGTACCCGTCGCCGAGCCAGAACGACAGCAGCTGCCGGGCTGCGGCCTCCCGTTCGGCATCACCGGTCCGGAAGGCCACCAGGGCGTTGGACTGGTCGGGGATGAACGTGCCGACGTTGCCGGAGGGCGAGATCGGGAAGAAGCCGATCTTCTCGTTCAGCTCGTCGGTGTCGGCCAGCGACTGCAGCTGCCCGAAGAAGGAGTTCACCTGGATCGCCATCGCCGCCTCACCGGCCAGCAACGCCGCACCCTGGTCCTCGAACGTGGCCGTCTTCAGGTTCTGGTTGAACAGCCCTTCCTCGATCAGCCCTTGGTAGCTGTCGATCGCCTTCTGGATCGTCGGGTCGGTGAACTTCTCCTGGTTCTGGTTCACCCGCTCCCACAGGCCGTCCTTGGCGGCATCGGCCAGTTGCACCTGCACCCACCACTGCGTGGCCCACGGTGTTCCGGCGCCGAAGTCGAAGAACGGGGTGACGTTCTCGCCCTTGAGTTTGCGTGCCACAGCAAGGAACTCGTCCCAGTTGGCGGGGGTCTCGGTGATGCCGGCCTGCTCGAAGACCTGCTTGTTGTAGTAGACGCCCTCCACCGCCGGGGTGGTGATCAGCGCGGCATAACGGGTCTCGTCCAGGATTCCGGTGATGCCGCGCAGATCGCCCGAGTACGAGTCCAGCCAGGGCGCCCCGTCGAGGGGCTGCAGGTTGGTGCGGGCGTTCAGGGCGGTCAGCTGCGAGGCGGTGGGCTGCCAGAAGGCCAGGTCGGGCTTGTCTCCGGTGGCCACCTTGGTCTGCACGCTCTGCTCGTACGGGTCGGGGATGGTGACCACGTCCACGGTGGCGCCGGTGCTCGACTCAAAGGCCGAGACCACGCTTTCCGGAACCTTGTTGGAGTTCTGCGCGGCCCAGACGGTCAGCGTGATGCCGTTGAGATCGGCGTCCTGGGCCGGCCAGTCGCTGGCGGTCGCAGGTTCGCCGGCATCGCCCGCTCCCGGGTCCGAGCAGGCGGTCAAGGTCACGGCGGCGAGAGTGGCCGCGGCGACGACGGTGAGGAACGGATTCTTCATTGAACTGCTCCTTGTACGGACGGGTGGGCAGGGGTTCGTTCAGTCGTTCGGGTCGCTCACGTGCAGACGAAAAGTGCGGGCAGCCACGTCATGGGTGCTGTCGGCGCGTACGGTGAGCACGGCCCGGTCGGCATCCCAGTGCGTGGACCAGGGCGGAAGATCCTTCGGGAAAACGGTTTCGACGGTGATCTGCTGCTGAGCCCGGTGCGGCAGATGCAGCTGAACCTCGCTCTGTCGGCCGCGCCGCCAGAGCGAGACCAGGTCCTCGTCCGCCCGGCACAGACCCAAGGCGACCCAGGACCCGTCCCAGATCGGCAGGTGCAAGGGCCAGATCGGATGCCCGGTGCGGACGAACGAACGGATCTCCTTGGCCACCGCAACCGCCGCGGCCACCCGCTCGCGCTCGGCCGAC
Organism: Kineosporia babensis; assembly: GCF_021129305.1. Lineage (GTDB taxonomy): Bacteria > Actinomycetota > Actinomycetes > Actinomycetales > Kineosporiaceae > Kineosporia > Kineosporia babensis. The sequence continues at coordinate 157,641 of NZ_JAJOMB010000020.1, forward strand.
GTCATCCGGTTCAGGTAGCCGGACAGGTAGAACCGGCCCAGCAGCCCGGTGACCAGGCAGAACGAGATCTGCTCGGGCGTCATCCCGGGCTGCGGGTAGGCCCAGTTGGCCGCCTGCTCGGGCAGCATGGTCATCGGCGCCGCCGCCGCGATCGGCGGGAACAACCGGAAGTCCTGTTGGTCCGACGTGGACTGCAGGGCGAGCCGGGACAGGATCGCCCAGTCCGAACGCATCGCACCCGACGAGCAGTTCTCCAGGATCAGCCGCGGATGACGCTCCAGCACCGCATCCAGCCAGGCCAGGTGTGCGCGGTTGTGCTCCAGCAGCCCGGCGCCCGGGCTGTCCGCATCGAGGTCGGTCCCCGGGCCGGGGTTGATGTTGTAGTCCAGCTTGAAGAAGCCGATGCCGAACTCCTCGACCAGCCGGTCCACCACCCCGTTCAGATGCTCGACGGCCGCCGGGTGCCGCAGATCGAGGTGATAGCGGTGATGCTCGACCACCCGCTCCTGGTTGCGCTGCAGAAATGCCTCCCGCGGCAGCTTTTCGGCCATCGGGCTGTTGATCCCGATCACCTCCGGCTCCAGCCACAGCCCCGGGACCAGGCCGTGCGCCCGGACGGCCTCGATCACTTCCTGCAGTCCGTTGGGAAAGCGGGTGCGCGAGGGCTGCCACTCCCCCACGCTGTCCCACCAGTGGCCGGTGTCGTCGTACCAGCCGGCGTCGATGCAGAACACCTCGGCGCCGACCTCGGCCGCGGCCTGGATCAGGGGGAGCAGGCGCTCGGTGGTCGGGTCGCCGTTGAGGGTGTTCATGTAGTCGTTGAACACCACCGGCATCAGCGCGTTGTCCTGGTGGGGGCGGCGGCCGGCCCGTCGGTGATCGGTCAGTCCGGCCATCGCTGCGGTGAAGTTCTTGCCCCAGGCCAGGGTGACCGGGACGGTGCTGAACTCCTCGCCGGGCTGTAGCACCTTGGTCCAGGCCGCGTCCTCGTCGGTCGGGCCGGCCAGGGTCAGGACGGCGCCGGTCTCGTCGTCACCGATCTCCCAGCGCCAGGCTCCGTTGTGCTCGATCTGCCAGGCCAGGGCCTGTTGCTGCGCTGCATGGACCACCGCGCCCACCGGCAGGTGGTGCCCGGTCGACCAGGTGCCCTGAGACGTAGCGGTGTACGAGCCACGCGGCGGCTGATGAGTCAGCGCCGCCGCCAGTTGCGGCAACCCCAGCTCGCGAAGAGGTCTGCTGGTGAAGCGCCCCTCAGCCAGCCAGTCGCTGACCCCCGACACCAACTCCCAGCCCACCAGAGGATCCCCGGCTTCCCGCTTGTCGGCTTCGGGGAGTGGAGCCGAGGCGGCCGTGGGCACCTGGGCGACCACAGCGTCCGTTGCTGGTGCTTGTACCGAAGCCGCCGTGAAGCCGCCCGACCATGAGGCCACCGACCGCAACACCACGCGTCCACCACCAGCCGCCCGGACCACCACCCGGGCCGTCGCCGCCGCCATCCCCGCCGGCTGGGTGAGCAGCAAGTCCGCCTCCAGACCGCCGCCCGCCTGCCTCACCACGAGCGTGCGCACGCCGCCACGCTGCTGGATCTCGTGCCCGGTGTAGCGCAGCTCCGTTCCGAGCTGGGTGTGCGCCAAGCGGCTCGAAGCCGGCAGCCGGCCCTGAGCAGCCGTGACGATCTCGACCACGGCAACCGGATACACATCCGCCCCGCCGGCCCGGACCAGGCGGACCGCAACCCCCGGACCGTGTTCAAACACCAGCTCCAGGGCGGAATCTCCGAAGGTGAACCTGCGCAGCACCGGACTCCTCGTCATCGTGGATCAGGCCCGTCGGCACCGACCCCGTGAGCCGAGGCCGGTGCTCCCCGTCGACGGTAACCCGATTCTGAAAGCGCTATCAAGACCCCGGATGAAACCGCTATCACGAACCCATTGAAACCGTTATCACCCGATTGCTACCTTGGCCGCGGCCCGACACTCGGATGCGACCTGTCTCGACGACGAGGAGAGTCCTTCATGAAGAAGTCCCTGGCCGGGGTGGTGGCCACGGCCGCCGCCCTGATGTTCTCCGTCCTGAGCGCGCCACCCTCACAAGCAGCGAGTCAGCCCTTGAAGATTGATTTCTCCACCACCACCGGCGATTTCCGCGGTGGGGCCAGCGGCACCCTGTACGGATTCGGCGACGAAGGGGCCCCCACCCAGGCCCTGATCAACGGCGCCCACATCACCAACACCTCGCAGAAACCGCCGTACGGCACCCAGCACCCGGGCGGCGACACCCTCAAGATCGAGGACGGCTTCTTCGCCAAGCACGGCGAGGACCTGTACATCTACGCCCAGGACTACTACCCCGAATGGCCTTACAACAGCGGCGAACGGCCCGGCGACGAGCGGACCTACGACCTGGCCAAGGGCACGTACACCGAGGGACCCAACGGGGTCTGGGACTACCTCGAGGTGCTCGAGTTCGTGGTCGAGGCAGTGGCCACCCGCTCCGAGCATCCGGAGAAGTACGTCATCATCCCGTTCAACGAGGCCGACGGCGGCAACTGGTACCCGGACTGGGCCACCCAGAAGGATCAGTTCCTCGGTGACTGGGAGGCCACGTACAACGAGATCCAGGAGGTCTACGCCCGGCACGGCCTGGGCCACGCCCGGGTCGGCGGCCCTGGTGACAGCCGCTGGCTGAAGCAGCGCAGCAGCGACTTCGTCGCGTTCGCCAAGGACCGGAAGGTGCTGCCGGACATCTGGATCTGGCACGAGCTGGGCATCGAGAACCTGGCCACCTACCGCGGCCATCTGGCCGAGTACCGCGCCCTGGAGCAGGAACACGGCATCGGCCCGCTGCCGGTGAACATCACCGAGTACGGCATGCTGCGCGACATGGGCACCCCCGGCCAGCTGGTGCAGTGGTTCTCGATGTTCGAGGACACCAAGGTCGACGCTCAGACCGCCTACTGGGGCTACTCGGGCAACTTCTCCGACAACACCGCCCGCCCCAACGGTGCCAACGCCGGCTGGTGGCTGTTCAAGTGGTACGGCGATCTCGAAGGCTCCCAGACCGTCAAGGTCACTGCGCCGCAGCCGGACACCGCCGACACCCTGCAGGCCATCGCCGCTCGTGACGACACCAACTCCCGCGCAACGGTTCTGCTCGGCGGATCGGACGACGACGTAGCGCTGCAGCTGTCCGGCCTGGACCGCAAGACGTTCGGGGCAAGCGTCGACATCGAGGTCCGCGAGGTGGCCACCACCGGCGCCGAGGGCCTGGCTCAGACCCCGCGAGTGGTGTGGGCCAAGAACGCGGTCAAGCTCAACTCCGGCGCGCTGAACCTGCCGGTGCAGACCTACAACCGCTACGCCGCCTACCAGGTCATCATCACCCCGTCCGGAGACCGGGACGTGGCCAAGGCATACGCCGCGCAGCCCTGGACCACCACCGTCGAGGCCGAGGACACCAAGGTCACCGGTGCCGACATCACCACCCACGATCCGCAGGCGAGCGGCGGCTGGACCTGGCTGGCCTCGGGCAACAAGGACGTCCGCGCCTTCAAGACCCTGGACTCCCGCAGCGATTGGACCGTCAAGGTGCCCCGCACCGGCGCGTACCGGCTGCAGGTGATCGGCGCCAGCAACAAGAAACCCGGCCGTCATGCCCTTTTCGTGGACGACAGGTTCAGCAAGCTCGTGCAGTACGCGGCCGACCTGCACTGGGACTACCGGGGCAGCGCCGAGGTCCTCCTCGACCTCAAGGCCGGTACTCACACCCTCTCCCTGCGCACCAGCCAGGACGGCAAGACCCTGCTCCCCAACCCCGATGTCACCCTGGACCGCTACCTGCTCACCGACGTCACCGACGGCGAGCCCACCCAGTACCCCGCTTCCACCTTCCGCCTCTACAACGGCGCCAAGCTCGATCACGGGCAGGCTTCACTGAGCGGCAAGGCCCGCAGCGACCTCTATGTGACGGCGATGGACACCGGCTACTACGACGTGGATGTCGCCTACCGGACCAAGAAGCCATCGGATGTCCGGGTCACCGTCAACGGCCGGGAACGCGCCAAACTCTCCGCCAAGCAGTCCGGTTCGTGGAAGTCGACCGTGCGCCTGCGCCTGGTCGAGGGCATCAACGAGATCGAACTTCGCTCCCCCTCCGGAGTCCTGATCGACACGTTGACGACCACCCGCGTCCGTAAATCTGATGCTTCGCAGGTAGTTCTGGAAGCAGAGGACGCACGGCTCGAGGGACAGGCGTCCGTCACCGAACTGGCCGCTTCGGTCGGGAGCAATGCCAGCGGACGTGGGTACGTGGGTTACGTCGGCAACGGCACCGAGAACGCGGTGGTGTTCGACCGGGTCAAGGGCTACGACCAGCCCGGCGACTACGACGTGGCCATCACCTACGCCAATGCCGAACTGAAGGGTGATCACCAGTACAACCCCCAGGTGGTGGACCGGCGGGCCGAACTGCAGGAGGGCACCCGGCCGATCGGTCACGGGTACTTCCGCTACACCTACGACTGGAACAGCTTCTCCCAGCGCAGCATCGCGGTCACCTTGAAGACCGCGAACCAGCCGCTGCGGCTGACCAGTTCGCAGGGCTGGGCGCCGAACATCGACAAGGTCACCGTGGCGCCGGCCGTGCTGGGCTCACCCCTCACGCAACGCCTGCGGTAAATACCCTGGCGCTGCGCACGAGCGCCGTGCCATCCTGATCTCGCGCCGGAAACGCCGGCCGGGTACGACAGCGATCTGGAAGGACTGAAATCATGCGTTACTCACTGCGCCAGCGTCGCTATCAGTCGTCCCGACAGCGTTCCCGCACGGTCTTGTAAGTGCCTGATCAGGTGCTGACCAAGCGCCGCGGCCGGGAACCTCCGGCCGCGGCGCTTTTTCGTTGTCCCAGGAAGCTGGCGCCAGTGGTGGCGAACCTGTCTCGAAAACAGGGCCGGGCAGTGCGCCCGAGGGTTCGACTCCTTCAGCTTCCGCGCAGGGCCTGTCCTGTGGATCATGGCCGTAGCGAGGAGGTGCCCGGGGCGTCGGCTGGGCGTGGCCGGTGGGGCCCCTCGCAATGGTTTTGCGTGGGGCCACGCCGGACGCGTCCAGACGGCGTCCCGGGTGCCCCGCAGTAGGCAAAGATCCACAGGACAGGCCCTAGTCCCGACCCGCGGGTGCACTGGGCATGTGGTTGAGCCCAACGGCCTGTAGAGCCGCCGCCTCGGCTGTGGGGGTTCGACTCCCTCCGCCCGCACGTCACCCTTTCCGGCTGGTGCAATGGCAGCACGACGGGCTCTGAACCCGTTGATCGAGGTTCGAGTCCTCGGCCGGAAGCGATCCATCAGGCCCCCATGGCGCAGCTGGAGAGCGCGTCTCGCTACGAACGAGAAGGCCGGCGGTTCGAATCCGTCTGGGGGCACTCAGCGAACGGTGTCGAAGAAGAGCTGGAGCACGGCCTCGGGGTCGGCGCTGAGCGCGATGTCCGCCGTCGGCCAGGGCCGCTGGCCGGTCGGGTAGAACGTGTCTTCGCCGATCGCCCGGCGGCGGTCGACCACCGTCTGGCCCCGGCTCAGTCCGGGTGCGAGTTCGACCTGCAACGGCCAGGTCTCGAAGCGGAACAGCTCGGGCGAGGTGATCGCGCAGACCGCTCCGGCGTCGCCGATCACCCGGTTGACCGTGATCGCACCGGTGAGCGGGTTGACCATCTCGTAGCCGAGCAGGGCGCCGAGGACCTGATCGAGGCGCTGCCCGGACGCTTTCAGGTCGGCAGTGGTCTCGGCGCTCGCCTCGACGGTGTGGAAGACGTCGAGACCGTACATGGTCAGCGGCACGCCGCTGTTCAGCACCACGTAGGCCGCTTCCGGATCGTGCCAGACGTTGAACTCCGCCAGCGCGGTGGCATTTCCGTCGGCCACGGCTCCGCCCATGAACACCACTCGCTCGATCCGCTCGATCACCTCGGGGTGGGTGCGCAGCAGCAGGGCCAGGTTGGTCATCGGGGCCAGGCAGACCACGGTCAGCGGCTCGGCGGCGGCCATCAGGGTCTGCCGCATCAGCTCGACCGCGTGCTGCTGCACCGGCTTGCGCCCGCCGACCGGCAGATCGAGCCCGGCCAGGCCGTCGGCGCCGTGCACCCAGGAGGCCGGGCGCGACGGTTCGATCAGGGGCTGCTGGGCTCCGCCGGCCACCGGGATCGGCGGGGCGTCGAGCAGCTCGAGCACGCCGAGGGTGTTGGTCACCACTCGCTCCAGGGAGGCATTGCCCGCCACGCAACTGATCGCCCGCACGTCGATGCCCGGATGCCGCACGGCGAACATGATCGCCATCGCGTCGTCAATACCGGTGTCCACGTCCAAGATCACGTTGCGCTTCGTCACCGGGGCAGCCTAGGGGATCCGGCCTCGGGAATGCTGGACGGCTTCGGTTTCCTGACCTACCCTCGATCGAAGTCCGATTTACCCCTTTTATGTCGGGCTCTTCCCTGAAGTCGAGCTGGAGGTTCTGCGATGAAGCGCATCATCGAGCGTCTCACCCGTAAGACCATGCCGGGCCGCTACTCCTGGCACTGATCCGATCCCGCGCACGGGAGGCAGCCGCCTCCCGTGCGCTCGATCCAGCCGAATCCGGCCTCAGCTGGCGTGCTTTCACCTCCGCCTACAACACCGACCGCCTCGCCTTCCTGAGCACGCTGCCCAGCCGGGCGCCGGTGGTGCGGATGGCCGCCAACCTGGTGTTCGTCAGCGACCCGGACCTGATCGAAACCATGTTCCGGCGCACGAACACCGACTTCCAGATGACCTTGAACCGGCGGATGGAGTCGGAATCCGCCGCCCGCGGCGAAGCTGCCCTGGACGCCTGGATGCTGGCCCGCCGGCGCTCGTCCTCCGTTCTGCACACCGCAGCCAACCCGACTATGGACGAGGAACTCACCGAACACGTTCGGGCGTGGGTCAGGGTCGGCGAACCCACCGATCTGGTGGGCGATCTCAGTCGCCTCAACCTGCGCTCCACCGCCCGGCTGGTGACCGGGACCTCCGATCCGGCCCTGGAAGAGGCCACCCTCGCCCTGCTGTCCCCGCTCACCGAGGTGGTGGATCAGGGCACCCGACTACGCGGCGTCCTCGCTCTGCTGACCCGGCGCCACCGGCATGCCCGGAGCCGGGACACTCTGCTGCAGAACCAGATCCAGGCCGTCGCACACCCCGACTCGCTGGTGGGTGAACTCGCCCGGGCCGGCGTCGAGCCTCAGGTAGTCACCAACTTCGCGGTGGCCATGCTCCTGGCCGGCTCGGTGGTTCCCGGTGCAGCCGGCGCCTGGGTGCTGGCCATGCTCGCCGCCCACCCGCAGTGGCAGGAACGGGCCCGCACCGACGAAACCGCCCGCACCTGGCTGATCAACGAGACGCTACGCCTGTACCCGCCCACCTGGCTGATCAGCCGGATGGTGGCCCAGGACGGGATCTACGCCGGCTGGCGACTGCGCGCGGGCGACGAACTGGTGCTCTCGCCCTATGTGAGCCACCGCGATGCGCAGGTCTTCCCCGATCCGGAAGAGTTCCGGCCCGAGCGCTGGAACGGCCTGCACCCCAGGATCAACGAGTACTTCCCGTTCGGAGCGGGCGCCCGGCGTTGCGTCGGCGCCGAACTCTCGCTGGCCCGGCTGGACCATCTGGTGCGCGAGGTGCTTCAGGCCGGGACGGTCGAGGGCCCCGCACCGACCGGGATGTCCACCACCATCACCCTGGTTCCGCAGAACCTCCGCCTGCGGTTCCGCAGCACAAAGGGCGGTCTACCGGGCCAGGGCGACCAGTTCCGCCCGGGTCCGGGCCCCGGCCTTGCGTAACAGGTTCGAGACGTGGAACTTGACCGTGTTCTCGCTGATCCCGAGCTCTTTGGCGATCTCCTGGTTGCGCCCGCCGCCGACCAGCAGCCGCAGCACTTCCTGCTCGCGCGGGCTCAGGTCCACGCTCTCGCCCAGCGGCAACGAGGGCGAGGGCGGGTCGAGCGGGATCACGATGCTCAGGTTGGAGCCCCAGCCCGGGGTGGAGGAGACGTCCAGGTGACCGCTCAGTGCGGTCACCTTCTCGGCGATCGGGCGCAGCGCGTCGTCGTGCCCGGTGAGTTCGCCCCGGCCGTCGTCGCGCACGTGGATCAGCAGGTTCAGCCCGTCGCAGTCCCAGTGAATGCGCACCCGCTGGGCTTCTCCGGCATCGACCAGGGCCAGGACCGCAGTACGCACGATCGCCCGGGCCGAGTGCGCCACCTCCCCCGGCAGCGCCCGGCCGGTCGAGGGCGGCTCGACGAACTGCACGTCCAGATCGCCGAACCTAACCAGCGGCCGCAGGTCGTTCTTCAGCCGGGCGAAGGCCCCGACCACCGGTTCCAGCACGGCCGCCCGCACCTGGTCGGTCTGGGTGCGCAGCTGCACCAGGGCCGAGGCGGCCAGGTCGATCGCCATCGTGCGGGCCGCCCGGTCGTCCAGGTGGCCGGAGCGCAGCACGGCGAGCAGGGATTCCAGCGTCACGGCGTGCTGCTCACCCAGTTCCGCGAGCAGCCGGTTGTTCTCGGCGCCCTGGCGGCGGGAGGCTTCGGTCATTCCGCAGAACCTAGCGGATGGCCGGCACCTACCCGTTCGGGTAGGTAGGGCTCGACCGTCGCAGGGCGGCAGCCGCGGCGCCGCGCTGCCAGCATCACTGTCGTGTCCTCGAGAACGGCTACTGCAGCACAGTCATTGACGGCAATCACCGAAGAAGTCGGCGCCTGCGCCCAGCAGGTGGCGGGCGCAGACCTGTCCCGGCTGGCCCAGCTTCTGGACCGGTATGAGCGGGTTTTCGTGCTCGGCGCGGGCCGGTCCGGGCTGGCCCTGCGGATGACCGCGATGCGGCTCATGCACCTGGGGCTCACCGTGCACGTGGTCGGCGAAGTGACCACGCCCGCCATCGGCCCGCAGGACATCCTGCTCACCGCAAGCGGTTCCGGCAGCACGGCCGCCGTGGTGCGGGCCGCCGAGACCGCGGTGGCGGCGGGTGCCGAAGTGGCGGCCATCACCACGAATCCCCGCTCCCGGCTGGCCGAACTGGCCGGCACCGTGGTCGTGGTGCCCGCCGCCGAGAAGCTGGATCGCTCCGGCGCGGCCAGCTCGCAGTACGCCGGAAGCCTTTTCGAGCAGACCGTGATGCTGATCGGCGACGCCCTGTTCCACGCCCTCTGGCTGAACTCCGGTGCCTCCGGCGACGACCTGTGGCCACGCCACGCCAATCTCGAATAACCCGTTCCGCGCAAGAGGAGAAATCATGCAGCTGCAATTCGCCATCGACACCCTGAGCACCGAGAAGGCGCTGGAGCTGGCGGCCGCCGCGGCGCCGTCCGTCGACATCCTGGAGCTCGGCACGCCGCTGATCAAGAGCGTCGGGCTGAGCGTGATCACCGCGATGAAGCAGGCGCACCCGGACAAGATCGTCTTCGCCGACCTGAAGACGATGGACGCCGGTGAGCTGGAGGCCGACATCGCCTTCGCTACGGGCGCCGACCTGGTCACCGTGCTGGGCGCGGCCGGGGACAGCACCCTCGCCGGTGCGGTGAAGGCCGCCCGCAAGTACGGCAAGGGTGTCGTCGTGGACCTGATCGGGGTGCACGACAAGGTGGGCCGGGCCAAGGAGGTCATCGACCTGGGCGCCGAGTTCGTCGAGATGCACGCCGGCCTGGACGAGCAGGCCGAGCCCGGCTTCAGCCTGCAGACCCTGCTGGAGGCCGGCCGGAGCGCCGGGGTGCCGTTCTCGGTCGCCGGTGGTGTGAACGTCTCCAGCATCGCCGCGGTGCAGGGCTCCGGCGCCATCGTGGCCGTGGCCGGCAGCGCGATCTACAGCGCTCCTGACGTCGCCGCGGCGGCCGCCCAGCTGCGCGCTGCGATCAGCTGACCCGACGTGCGGGCAGGTCGGGCGGGGAACGGTTCCCCGCCCGCACCGGCGCTCTGATGACTCATTGGTAAGCTCTCGAATCGGGTATTGCTGACGCTATCGGGGGTTAACTGCAGTGGTCAGGACGGCAGAGCCGGACAGCCGACCGCCCGACCTGCCCCCCACGTCGGCGCAGCGCCGGATGCTGGGCAGTCCCGCCACGCGTTATCTGAGCGCCGGCGTCTACCTCGACCCGCCGTTCCGCAACGCGGTCCTGCGGGAACTGGTGGGCTCGGCCAAGCGCTCGGTCGCGCCCGCGTTCAGCACCGACGCCGTACCGGTGGTGCGGCACGCCCTGAACGCGCGCCGCAACCAGGTCGTGCGCGATCTGGTGCTCACCGTCGTCCTGCTGGTCTTCCTGGTGCTGCAGGCCAAGCTGCTGCTGGCGATCCTGGCCCTGACCGGCTCGGCGCTGCTGACCCTGCGGGCGGCCCGCACCGCCCTGCGGCTGCGGTTCCTGGCCGCCCTCGTGCTGCTGGTGCCCGCGCTGATCGCGCTGCTGATCGCCCTGCTCCTGCTGGAGTCCAGTTCCGGGCTGTTCGCCTCGATCGACGGCTCCAGCGGGTACGAGGAGCACACCCCCTTCGGCGCCTTCCTGCTGGAGGTCATCGGCGTCTTCGTGATCGTGATGGGGGCGGCCTGGACCACGATCACCGTCGAGCGGCTGATCAACCGGCAGACCATCCTGGACCACCTGATGCCGGGCCGGTTCGACCCCACGCAGAGCCCGGCCGGGCCCAGGTCCCGCCAGGCCCGGCTGCGGTACATCGCCGAGGCCCAGCTCGGCAACGTCACCTACTACCCGCAGGACGCCGCCGAGCAGCCGTTCATCGGTGCCGGGCCCGCGCAGCACACCTACACCCGGACGGTCTCGCTGGCCGCAGGCGGTGGCGGCGCGGCCGAGTTCAGCACCGAGAGCCTGCGTGAGGCCCTGGCCCGCGATCTGGCTCAGCTGAACGGTCCCGAGGAGGTCTCGGTCCAGGACCGGCTGATCACCCCGGCGAGCGCGCACTCCGGTGATCCGCGGCTGGATCCGGCCACCGGCCTGCTGCGCCACCGGCTGCCGGTCGCGGAGATGGAGCAGCTCACCGAGTCCGATTCCACCGGAACCCACCGCTACCTGAGCGTGCGCACCGCACCGGACCGGGGTCAGGGCGAGGTCTGGGTGTTCGTGCGGGCCCTGGTCCAGGGCCGCCGGCTGCACCTGGACCTGGTCAGCTGCGGTCTGCCGCCGGTCCGGGCCCGGTACCGCGAGATCGACCAGTACGCCGCGTCCGGGCCCGGGGTGGTGCTGCGCACCGCGCTCGGCGTGCTCCCCGACCTGCCCGGTACCTTCCTGCGTGCACCGCTGAACCTGGTGCTGGCCCTGCTCGGCCAGGAGCAGCTGTCCTGGGACCTGCGCGATCGGCTGCGCCAGCTCGGGACCTCGGACGAGCGCGGCGCCCACGCCAGCGTGCGCGAACTGGGCACCGATCAGGAGTCCGGGAATCTGATGGCCGGCTTCGCGGCGCAGCGGCAGATCCGGGTGATCGAGCAGCAGATCATCGAGACCGTCGCCGCCTCGATGGAGAACGCCGGCCTCGACCCGGAGGAGTTCCACCGCCGGACGCAGGTCATTCTCGATGGGACGGACCAGTGACCTGTACCCGCTGCGGCGCCGGCTACCTGCTCGCCGACCCCGAATGCCCGCGCTGCGGACTGGAACTGCAGGCCGCGCTCCCCTCGGTCAGCGGGAACGCGCTGACGCCGGTGCGCACCACCCGTGACTCCGAACGTCCCTGGATCATCCGGGGTGTGTCCGTCGTCGGCGTCCTGATCTGCGTCTTCGTCGGCCTGCAGTTCGCGGCCAGCCGCAGCGGGGACGACGCGTCCTCCAGTCTGCGGCCGGCCGACCTGCCCTCGGGGGTGGCCAGCACCGGCACCGCCGCCCCGACCACCGTGGTGAACCTGGCCAAGAGCGCCACGATCGTCGCGGACCGTACCGCCGATCCGGCCGAGGACGCCGCCGGCGACCCGGTCACCTACGGCACCGAGCACCTGACCGACGAAGACCCGAACACCGCCTGGCGGGCCCCCGGCTTCTACTCGGACGAGTTCATCACCATCACGTTGCCGGCCGCCTCGACGATCCAGACGGTCGGGCTGACCAACGGCTACACCAAGGTCGACCCGGTCTCCGGCGAGGACCGTTACCCCGCCGGACGCCGGATCCGCTCGGTGACCTGGATGTTCGACAACGGCCTGAGCGTCAACCAGTCGCTGGAGGACGAGACCCGCGAGATCCAGTACATGACGATCGAGGCGGTGCAGTCCCGGACCGTCCGGCTGCGGGTCAACCAGACCACCACCCCGGGCCAGTTCACCGACGACTACACCGCCATCTCGGAACTGTTCGTCGGTTAGGTTCTAGCCACCGTGACCTTCCCTTCGACGGGTCCGGCCAGGGTGCCGTCGCCGTCCGCCGCCTGAGCGGTCAGCGCCCAGGTGTACACGCCAGGCGTGGCGCCGGTGGTGTCCCAGTTCAGGCCGTGGACGGTGCCGTGGGCGGCCTCACCGGTCAGGTTCGCCACCACCCGGCTGTTGCGCCGGATCGTGAGCTTGACCGCGATGAGCGCCTTGCTGGTGTCGAACTCCGGCGCCCAGTTGGTGCCTGCGGTGACGCTGGGCTCGGTCTTGGCCGCGATCAGCCTGGGCCGGTAGTTGGTGTCCTGACCGAACGGCAGCGGCAGCACCTGGGCCCGCCCGTTGGCCGCGACCCCGGTCATCAGGTGGTCGTAGACGTCGGCCGGGGCCTTCAGCGGCGTGATCTGTGGATTAGTGCGGTTCGAGCGGGTGTTCAGGACCCGCAACCGCCCAGCGTTGTCCTGCCAGCTCAAAGTGCCCTCGGTGAAGCGCAGTTCGTGTACCCCGCCAGTGTTCGTGACCACGCGGGGCTGCTGCGGTTTGGCCAAGGTGGCGATCCGCAGCGACGAGCCGTCAGCCCAGGCGATGTCACTCCCCCAGATCGCCACCTCGCCGCCGGCCCCCTGAGCCAGGGTGCTGGCCGCGCCCTGCGTCACGTCCTGCGTGCGCAACTGCCCGCCGGTCGTCGACCACAACACCCGCGAGCCAAACAGATCAACGTCTTTCGTCCCGCTGGTCAGGTCGAGCAGCGGGGTGGCGCTCTTGTCCCGGAACACCCGGTTGCCGGCCACGGCGTACGGGCCGGACAGCCGCAGCGGCGTCGGCTCGGCGGAGGCCGGGCCAAGGTCGGTGGTGGAGAACGTACTGCTGGCCAGGTAGTAGTGCGGTGTGGGTGGCAGCCCACGCAACAGCCAGCGGTCGCCGGACGCCGCCAGGGCCCCGGGTGGGGACATCAGCCAGGCGGGCACCCGGAAGAACGGTTCCCCGGTCTCCTTGGCGCCCAGCGACAGGCGCCCGGCTGAATCCTGTTCGACCGGACGTCGGGCGATCAGCCGGATCCCGTCATCGGGGTCGGCGGAGCCGGGCCGGCCGGTGTAGTACAGCCGCCCGGCCGCCAGCGCGAGTGTCTCGACCGGGCGGTAGGTCTCGGTCAGGGCTGCGAGTGGCCGGGACGTCCCGTCGGCGGTGATCTCGTGCACTCCGGCGGGTTGCTCGGCGGCCGAGCCGAGGGCGTACACCAGGCGGTTGCCGATGGCCTCGACGCCGCCGAACTGGCTCGTCTCGGTACTTCCGGTGCCGAAAAGGCTCTCTGGTAAGGGCACCTCCCGCCAGGCACCGGCGACCAGGACCCGCAGCCCGGTCGTGTTCAGCTTCCCGGGCGGTACCCAGGAGTCGGCGACGGCGACCTGCTGGTCGGTCGCGGCGAAGTCGATCCGGGTGCCGGCGCGCAACCACGGCACTTCCTGGTCGGTGATCTCGGTGTCGGTGCGGGCCCTGCGCCCGATCCTGGAGAAGGACCGGTCGGCGAAACCGTACGAGAGCCAGACGAAGGACGACGGGGTCAGGGCTACCTGTCCCGGCCAGTACCCGGGTGCGGTCCGGGGCGGGACGATCACCTCGACGGCGCTGGAACCGAACGGCACGTGTACCAGGGTGCGGCCGGACGTGGGCTGGTCGGCGATCGTGCGGGCGTAGCTGATCAGCGCACTACCGGCGTCGGCAGCGACGTAGGTGGGTGCCCCGGCCATGCCCGGGTCGGCCGACACGTCGTTGATCAGGACTTTGTCGGCGAGACCTTTGCGGTGCAGGGTGATGCGGCTGCCGAGCTCTCCGACGTATCCGGTGGGGACGAAGGCGAGCGGCCGATCGGGAACGTTCTGGGTGGTCGTGGCCCCGGTGCGCAGATCGGCGGTGTGGATCCGCCAGGCGCTGTCGGCGGCGGTGGCCCACCGTAGCTGGTGGCCGGTCAGGTCCTTGACCTGCTGGAGCCGCCCGGGCGAACCGTCCTCGGAGTAGGTGATCCGGTTGTCGGCGAAGGGTTTTCCGGCCGGGGCGGTGAGCACCTCGGTGTGGTTGCGGGCCACTGTGTATCCGGACGGGCCGGCGCCGAGCAGGGTGAGCTGCTGGGGCTTGGATATCTGGCCCGGTAGTTCGGCCCCGGGTGATCCGGTCGCCCCGGCCGGCGAGGCCAGTGCGAAGATGGTGATGAGAGCGGCAAATCCGCCCGCAGCCTGACGTTTGCGGCGGCGGGTGTGCGGTGGCGCGGTGCTCATGTCGAAAACCTTCCCCCCGAAGATGATCACGCTGAGGCTAGGTGATCTTGAGGCTGCGGCCGGCCGGGGGCGCGCCGGGAAATTCGGAGCTTCACCCGATCGCGCAACCGGCCGATGATGACGGCTCAAGGGCTTCGGGGGGAGCAGGCTGGTGCCAGGGTCACGGGGGTGGCAGTGGTACGTCGCGTTCTGCGCCGTACTGGCCCTGGTGTACCCGTTGCTGCCTTGGGAGCACGTCCAGGCGGTCCTGGCCACGCTGCTGCATTTCTGCGCGAGCGGCATCATTTTGGCTGGCGTCCGTATCTACCGGCCAGCGCTGCGCTGGCCCTGGTACGCCCTGGCCGCACGGGCCGGTCTGTTCGCCGTCGGGGACATCGCCTACTGGACGCAGAGTGCCTTCGGCCAGGACGTGTTCCCGTCCTGGGCCGATGCCTTCTACGTTCCCTCCAACCTGGCCCTGATCGCCGCGCTGATCGGCTTCACGCTGTCGCGACATACCGGCTGGGACCGCCCCGGCCTGATCGACGCGGCGGTCCTGACCATCGGCGCGAGCATGCTGGCCTGGCTGTACCTGATCTCCCCCACGGCCGGCGACGGCACCCTGTCGTTGTTCGCCCAGGCGGTGTCGCTGGCCTATCCGATCCTGGATCTGACCGCTCTGGCCGTGCTCTTCCGGCTGACCATCGGCGCCGGGAAAAGGCCGTTCGCGTACCGTCTGCTGGTTGCCGGGGTGAGCTGTCTGCTGGTCACCGACATCGCCTACACCCTGCTGGAGCTGGAGGGCCTGTACAGCGCGGGCGGGCTCCTGGACGGCGGCTGGTTCTTCAGTCATGCGCTGCTGGCCGCGGCCGCCCTGCACCCGTCCATGCCCGCGATCTCCCAGGCCACCGCGCCGCTGCTGGCCGGGGTGATCGGGCGAAGACGGTTGTACGGGCTGGCCGCCGCCAGCCTGATGGCCCCGCTGGTGCTGCTGCTGGAATGGCTGCGCGGCGGGCCGATCGACGCGCCGCTGATCGCGTTCGGCTCGATCGCCCTGTACCTGCTGGTCCTGGCCCGGCTGCACGGTGTGGTGGAGCAGCTGGACGACTCGTTGCAGACGGCCCGGACGCAGGCCCACACCGACCAGCTCACCGGTCTGGCCAACCGCCGGTTGTTCCATGACCGCTGGCAGCAGAACCTGAGTGGGACGGCCGGGCCGACTGCGCTGCTGTACGTGGACCTGGACGGCTTCAAGAAGATCAACGACACGCTCGGGCACGAGAGCGGCGACGTGGTGCTGCGGACCGTGGCCGAGCGGATCAGCGCCGTGGTGCGTTCCGGTGACGTGGTGGCCCGTCTCGGCGGCGACGAGTTCGCGGTGATCCTGCCCGGGGCCAGCGACGAGCACGCCGACGACATCGCCTCGCGCATCCTGGCCACGATCAGCCGCCCGATCGACCTGGACGGTCACCGGGTCTCGGTGGGGGCCAGCATCGGGGTGCTCCTGGCGCCGCCGGGCGCCGATCCGGAACAATCGATCAAGAGCGCCGACTCCGCCATGTATGCCGCCAAAACCGGTGGCCGTGGCCAGATCCGCCACGCATCATAAGCGGGTGATCTTGCTGCCGGAGAACCTGCTGCGCCATGCCCGGGACAACCACGACGCGCAGTTCCACGGCTGGTTGCGTGAGTTGCCGGACATCGTCGACGAGTACGCGGCCCGCTGGTCCCTGCAGCTCCAGGAGCCGTACCAGCCCGGCGGGACCTGTTCCTGGGTGGCTGCGGCCGACGGGGACCGGGTGCTCAAGGTCAGCTGGCGGCACTACGAGGCGGACGACGAGGCTGCCGGGCTCGCAACCTGGTCCGGGCACGGCGCGGTCCGCGTGCACGCGAGCGAACAAACCGCTGTGAGCAGTGTGCTGCTGCTGGAACGCTGCACGCCGGGTACCCCGCTGGCCGAGGCCCGGCCCGAGGCGGAGCAGGACGCCGTGATCGTCGAGGTGCTGCGCAAGCTGTGGGCGGCGCCCCTGGGCGGGCACCCGTTCCGGCCGCTGAGCCAGATGTGCAACGCCTGGGCCGACTCGGCCCAGGCCCGCCCGATCACGATCGACCGCGGTCTGGCCCGGGCCGGGCTGAACCTCCTGCGTGAGCTACCCACCACCGCCACCGAGCAGGTGCTGCTGGCCACCGACCTGCACGCCGGCAACGTGCTGCAGGCCGAGCGTGAGCCGTGGCTGGTGATCGACCCCAAGCCGTACGTCGGCGACCCGCACTACGACGTCCTGCAGCACCTGCTCAACTGCGACGAGCGCCTGCACCACGATCCGCGGGCGCTGGTGCACCGGGTGGCCGATCTGGCCGGGCTGGACCGCGACCGGGTGCTGGCCTGGTTGTTCGCGCGATGCGTGCACGCCTCGCTCGACCTTCCGGTCCTGCGCCCGGTCGCTACCCGGCTGGCTGGTTACCTGTAGCCGGCGATGTGCGAGCGGTACCAGTGCCCGGAGTCCTTCACCGTGCGCACCAGGGTGTCGTAGTCCACGTGCACCAGCCCGAACCGTTTGCCGTACCCGTACGACCACTCGAAGTTGTCCATCAGCGACCAGGCGAAGTAACCGCGGACGTTCGCCCCGGCGTCGATCGCTTGGCCCACCGCCTCGATGTGGGTCTGCAGGTAGGCGGTGCGCCGCTCGTCGTGCACCTGACCGTCCTCGGCCACCACGTCGTCGAAGGCCGCGCCGTTCTCGGTGATGTACAGCGGCAGCCCGGGCCGGCGCTGGTGCATCTCGAGCAGCAGTTCGGTCAGGCCCTCGGGCCGCACCAGCCAGCCCATCTCGGTGTACTCGCCCTCCGGCCGCACCCGCATCGCGCCCTCGACCAGGGTGGGCTGGAACGGGTCGCGGTCCGGGTCGATCCCGGCCTTCACGAAGCCGGTGGAGTAGTAGTTCAGCCCCAGGCCGTCGAGTGGGGCGTTGATGATCTCCAGGTCGCCGGTCTGTACGAAAGACCAGTCGGTGAACGCCGCCGTGGCCTCGAACAGCCCTTCCGGGTAGGCGCCGTCGAGTTGCGGGGCGAGCAGGATCTCGTTGTTGACCAGGTCCAGCTTGGCTTTCACGGCCAGGTCTTCCGGCGAGTCGGTGTGGGCCCGGTTCACCTGAAGGTTGTGCGCGATCGCCACCTTGGCGTCCGGTCCCGCGTTCTGCCGTACCGCCTGCGCGCCCAGACCGTGGGCCAGGTTCAGGGTGTGCACCGAGGCCAGCGCCTGCGCCGGGTCCTTGATCCCCGGCGCGTGCTCACCCGAGAGGTAACCGAGGTAGGCGGCGCACCACGACTCGTTCAGCGTGATCCACAGATGCACCCGGTCGCCCAGCGCATCAGCCACCAGGGCGGCGTATTCGGCGAACCGGTAGGCGGTGTCGCGGTTCGGCCAGCCCCCGGCGTCCTGCAGCGGCTGCGGCAGGTCCCAGTGGTACAGCGTGACCGCCGGGGCGATGTCGTGCTCCAGCAGCTGGTCGGTCAGGCGCTTGTAGAAGTCCAGGCCGGGCTGGTTGGCCGGGCCCGAACCCAGGGGCTGCACCCGCGGCCAGGCCACCGAGAACCGGTAGGCGTTCACCCCGAGATCGGCCATCAGCTTGACGTCCTCGCCCAGCCGGTTGTAGTGATCGGCTGCAATGTCGCCGTTCTCGGCGTTGCGGACGGCTCCGGGCACGCGGGAGAAGGTGTCCCAGATGGACGGCTTGCGGCCGTCCGCCTCGGTGGCGCCCTCGATCTGGTACGAGGACGTGGCGGTTCCCCAGAGGAACCCTTCCGGGAAACGACGCTGGGTGGGCTCGTTCATCAAAGCTCCTGAGAGGGTTAGTAAATGGAGGACGGTGTGGCTCAGTCAGCGACCATGTGGCCACCGGAACCGGTGGCCGGGGAAGCGGTTCGCACCGCAACGGCTTTCAGGTCGTTGGCGGTGCGCAGCACCGGCGCCCGGGTGAGGCCGGCCGGATCGAGGTCGGCGGTGCTGGTCACCAGGAAACTGGCCCGGGCCCCGGCCGGCAGGCTGATCACGCCGTCGTCCACCTGCGCGTCGGAGGCCAGACGATCGGGGTGAACGGTGATGTCGGAGGCGAAGCTCCGGGCCCGCACGTCGATCCGGTAACCACCGTCGACCTTGTCGGCGCTGACTTCCAGCGGGTCGGGGTCCAGGGTGAGGGTGACGTCCTCGCCAAAGGTCTTGACCGCCCGCAGGCCGTCGAGTTCGGCGACCAGCACCTCACCGGCCGGGTCCTTGGCCGTGGTGAGATCCGCCGGCAACGGCAGGACGACAACGCTGCGCGGCTGTGCGGAAACGGTGAAGTTGCCCGAGGTGTGCTGCTCCCCCGCGAAGGTCTCGCGCCGGACCTCGGATGTGCCCAGCCACGGCTCGTCGGTGTCGTTCACCGCCACCAACGTGCCCTCGGTCAGATACAGCGCCCGTGGTGCGGCGGCCCGGCGCAGAGCGAAATAGACCGGCTTGGGCCGCTCCTCGTAGTCGACCAGCGCCCAGGAGACCACCGGCCAGCAGTCGTTCAGCTGCCAGACGATCCACCCGGCGGTACGCGGCCAGTACGAACGGTAGTGCTCCACCGCGTGCCGGATGGCCCGGGCCTGGTTGAGCTGCGCAGCCCAGTGCCAGTCCTCGAACCGTTGCGGCACCCCGGTGTGCGGATCCATGCCCCGCTCGAGCTTGCCGGTGCCGTCGTCGGCCTTCTGGTGGATCAGGAACACCGGATCGGCGTACGGAGCCGCCGCCTCGGCCAGAGCAGTGCCGTCCGTGGCACGCACGTGGTCGGTCAGCGTGCGCCACGCGGGCGGCGCCTGATATCCGAACTCCGAGCAGAAACGCGGAATCTCGCTGCGGTAGGCGGTCCAGTCGATCCGGTTCCAGACCTCCCACTGATGGTGCGTGCCCCGGTCGGCATCGTTGGGGTGCGACTGCTCCGGCGTGCGCCGCGGGGTGTAGGGGCTGTTGTCGCTGTACGGACGAGTCGGGTCCAGTTCCGCCACGATCTGCCTGAACAGGCGCTGGGCGTAGTCCTGCCCCCAGGTCAGATCGCCCAGACGTCGCTTCCAGTCCCAGTCCTCGTGACCCCAGAGGTTCTCGTTGCCGCCGTTCCACAGGATCAGCGACGGGTGCGGCATCAAGCGCACCACGTTCTCGCGGGCCTCGGCCTCGATCTCGGTGCGCAGCGGCTCTTCCTCGGGGTAGGCCGCACAGGCCAGCAGGAAGTCCTGCCAGACCAGAAGGCCCTTCTCATCGCACAACTCGTAGAAGTCGTCGGACTCGAACATTCCCCCGCCCCAGATCCGCACCAGGTTCAGGTGCGCGCCCAAGGCCTGGTCCAGCCGACGGTCGAGGCGCTCGCGGGTGATCCGGGAGACGAAGTGGTCGTCGGGGATCCAGTTCGCCCCACGCACCGCAATCGGCTTGCCATTGATCAGAATGCTAAAGCGGGTGCCGTACTCGTCGTCGCCCGTGTCGATCTCAACCGTGCGGAACCCGATCCGGCGAGTCCACGCGTCGACAATCTGGTCGTTCTTCAGCTCGACGCTCAACTCGGCCAGCGGCTGGTCACCGTGGCCTACCGGCCACCACAGCGGAGCCTCGGGCACCCGTAGGCTCAACACGGCGCCATTCTCGCCCGCCGCAATCGTCGTGGTCGTTCTGACCCCCGAGACCTCGGCTGTCAGTTCCAACGCCGTGTCCGGTTCCAGCCCGGAGCGCTCGATCTCGACGTGCACCTGGACGGTGCCGGTGCCGTCAGGGGCCACCCCGACAACAGGACGCACCTGGGCCAGTCGCGCAGTGGCCCAGCGTTCGATCCGGACCGGCTTCCACAGGGCGGCGGTGCGGAAGTCGGGCCCCCAGTCCCAGCCGAACGAGCTGGCCATCTTGCGGACGAAGTTGAACGGGCGCGGCGCGTTGGTGGCCGGCCGGTTGCCGAGTTCCTCGCGCAGGGCCTCGGCCCAGATCGTGGCCGAGCGGATGTCCACTTCCAGGTCGTGGGCAGCCGCGTGCCCGGTGATGTCAAACCGGTAGCTGCGGTGCATGTTTGCGGTCTCGCCGAGGACGGTCCCACCCAGCTTGAGCGTCGCGATCGTGTCGATGCCGTCGAACACCAGGTCGATGCGTTCACCGGCGGCCGGTGGTTCGAGGTCCAGTTCAGTGCGATAGAGCCAATCGGTGCGGTGGAACCATTCCAGGTCGTTCTCGTGCGCGTCGTCGTACGGCTCATCGATCGCCCCGGCGGCCAGCAGATCGGTGTGAATGCTGCCCGGAACCATGGCCGGCCAGGTTCCCCTGACCGCCTCCGGCAGTTCACCGGCCGTCGCGGTGACGGTCCAGCCGCTGGTCACTTCCTGGTGTTTCACAAGGCCCTCCCGGGCGATTCGACTGCAGGGTTCTCACGCACGACCCGCACACCACCGGCCGGCACCACCGTCACCGGACCGACCTTCTCCTCGGTCAGCAGGTCCAGGCCTTCCGCCGCCACTTCCACGTCATCGGTGCGATGATTGATCAGGAACAGGTAGGAGGCGTTCTCACCGATCCGACGCACCGCCTCCAGCCCGGAGGGCGCCGGCACCGTGCGCGGCAGCCCTGCCTCAGTGATCAACCGCTCCACGATCGCCGAGATGCTGCGCTCTGACAAGGCCGCCGAGACGTACCAGGCGGCACCCGCACCGATCGGACGGCGGGTCACCGCCGGGGCACCGCTCAGCGAACTGCTGGCGTAGGACACCACGGCCTCGGCGCCGTCCAGGTGAACCCGCTCGGTCCAGTCCCGCACCACGCCGCCGTCGTCCAACTGCACCTCCTCGCCGTCCTGCAGCGGGTAGAACTCATCGCTCCAGGCGCCCAGAACGTCGCGGAAGGCCCCGGGGTAGCCGCCGGTTCGCACCCGTCCCGTCGGCTCGCAGATCCCCGAAAGGTAAGTCACCACCAGGGCTGTGCCGTGCTGCGGCAGAGCTGAAAGCTCTTCAGCCACCGCGTCGGAGACCAGCATCAGGTTGGGCACCAGCACCAGGTCGTAACCGGCCAGATCCGCACCGGCCGGGACCAGGTCGAGCAGCACCTGCCGCTCCCACAGCGCCTTGTGCCAGGCCCGCAACTCCCGCCCGTAGCGCAAGCCCCGGTGCGGCTTGAGCCCGTGCTGCAGATACCAGCCGGACTCGTCGTCGACCACCATCGCCGCCCGGGCCGGCTCCACCCGCGAACCGGCCACCTCGTTAAGCGCTTTCAGACGGGAACCGAGCTCTAGCACCTCGTGCCAGACCCTCGAGCGGGTACCGGCGTGCGGCAGCATGGCGGAGTGGAACTGCTCGGCCCCGGCCGTCGAGGACCGCCACTGGAAGAACATCGCCCCGTCGGATCCCCGCGCCACGTGGGCCAGCGAGTTCCGGAGGATCTCCCCCGGATCCTTGGCCCGGTTGCGCTGCTGCCAACTCGGCCCGCCGGTGGAATGCTCCATCAGCAGCCACGGCCGCCGATCCGCGAACATCCCCCGCATCCGGTCGCCCGCGCAGGCCAGCTCCACCGCCCGGTCCGGATCGTTGACCAAGGTGTAGTGATCGGTCGCCGCGATGTCGGTGTGCGGGGCCCAGCGGGCGTAGTCCACCACCTGAGCGCCGGGCCCGACCATCATGTTCGTGGTGACCGGCCGATCCGAGAACTCCTGTAGCACCTCACGTTCAGCGCGATAGTGAGCCAGCAGGGCGTCGGAGGAATACCGTTCGTAGTCGATGAACAGGCCGGGGTTGGGCGCACCGTGCTTACCGCGAGGCGGCAGGATCTCCTCCCAGGCGCCGAACCGGTGACCCCAGAACGCCGTGCCCCACGCCTGGTTCACCGCCTCGAGGGTGCCGTGCCGCTCGGTCAGCCATTCCCGGAACGCCTGGGCCGAGACATCGCAGTAGCAGCGGGCATTCCCACCGCCGAGCTCGTTGCCGACGTGCCAGAGCCGCACCGCCGGGTGCTGCCCGTAGCGCCGGGCCAGTTGCTCGGCGATCCGCAGCGCGTAGCGGCGGAACACCGGTGAGCTCGGGCACCAGGCGTTCCGGCCGCCCGGCGGTTCCTGGTACAGGTCGCCAAGGCGCGGCAGGATCTCCGGGTGGGCGGTGTGCAGCCAGCTCGGCGGAGCTGCGGTCGGGGTGGCCAGGTTGATCCCGATGCCGTTCTCGTGCAGCAGCTCGACGATCTCGTCCAGCCAGCCGAACTCGAAAACCCCGTCGGATGTTTCGACGAGACCCCAGGAGAAAACGCCGAGCGTGACCAGGTTGACCCCAGCCTCCCGCATGAGTGCCATGTCCTCGAGCCAGACCGCACGCGTCCATTGTTCGGGGTTGTAGTCGCCGCCGTACACCAGCCCCTCGGCCAGCTTCATGCCGCGACCTCCTGGGTGCCGCTGGGTACCCAGTCCCCGAGATGATGGTCGTAGCAGACCGAGTCGTCGATCGCGTCCCGGTCAGGGGCCGTGGAACGCACCACTCCGCCGAGCCGGTTGGGATCCGGCGCCGACAGGGCCAGCAGCTTGGTGTAGTCGTGATGCGGATCCAGGATCACCGCATCGGCCGGGCCACGCTCGACCACCCGGCCGTGATGCAGCACCAGGATGTCGTCGGAGAAGTGCCGGGCGGTGGCCAGGTCGTGGGTGATGTACAGCACTGCCAGCCGACTTTCGCGCTGCAGGCGGCCGAGCAGGTTCAGCACGCCCAGCCGGATCGAGACGTCCAGCATCGAGACCGGCTCGTCGGCGATCAGCACCTGCGCCCCCGGAGCCAGCGCCCGGGCGATCGCCACCCGCTGGCGCTGACCGCCCGAGAGTTCGTGCGGCCGGCGCTCGGCCATCTCCTCGGCGGGCGTGAGGTTCACCCGCTCCAGCATGGCCAGAACCTCCGAACGAGTGGACGCGGCGTCCTGGGTTCGCTTGTGCAGCCGCAGTGGGCGGGCGATGTGGTGAGCCACCGAGTGGAACGGGTTCAGCGAGGCGAACGGGTCCTGGAAGACCATCTGGACCTCGCGCCGGTACGCCGACCCCGCAACCCGCGCGCCATCGTCCGTCAGCACGTCGATCGTGCCCGAGGTCGGACGCTCCAGCCGGGTGAGCAGTTTGGCGATGGTGGACTTGCCCGAACCGGACTCCCCCACCAGAGCCACCGTACGACCGGGAGTCAGCTCGAAACTGACCTTGTTGACCGCCCGCATCCGGCGCCGGCGCAGGCCGTCCCGGATCAGGTAGTCCTTGGTCAGGTCGGTGACCTTCACGCTGCTCATGCTGACCTCTCCTGGGCGCTGCCGTGCCGGACGAAGTCGCTGCGCGAACCGGTCAGGCTGGGGAACGAGCCGAGCAGCTTGCGGGTGTACGGGTGCTGCGCCTGCTGGTGCACCTGCTGCGCGGTACCGAGTTCGACGATCTCGCCCTGGTACATCACCGCGATCCGGTCGGCGATCTCCAGCAGCAGCGGCAGGTCGTGGGTGATGAAGATGACCGCGAAGTCGAGTTCGTCGCGCAGCCGCAGGATCTCGCGCAGGATCTCGCGCTGCACCACCACGTCGAGCGCGGTGGTCGGCTCGTCCATGATCATGATCTGCGGCTGCAGCAGCATGGCCATCGCGATCATCACCCGCTGCCGCATCCCGCCGGACAGCTCGTGCGGATAGGACCGCAGCCGGACCGGATCGACGCCGACCCGGGTGAGAACCTCGGCCGCGCGCTCCTTGCGCTGCGCCCTGGACAGCGAGCCGTCGTGCACCTTGAGCGTGTCGTCCAGCTGATATCCGATGGTGCGCACCGGGTTCAGCGAGTTCATCGCTCCCTGGAACACCATCGACAGCTGGGACCAGCGGAACTGGCGCAGACCCTCGTCCTTGAGGGCCAGCAGGTCGATGTCCTCGCCCTCGCGATCGTGGAAGATCACCGAGCCACCGGCGATCCGGGCCGGGGGCTGGTGCAGCCGGTTGATCGCGTAGGCCAGGGTGGTCTTGCCGCAGCCGGACTCCCCGGCCAGGCCGAGGATCTCGCCGCGGCCCAGTTCCAGGGAGGCCTGCCTGACCGCGGTCACCGGCTGCTCGGTCTCGTAGATCACCGTCAGGTCGCGCACACTGAGCACGGGTTGCCGGGCCATCAGGACTCCTTCCGGGTGCGAGCCAGCCGCCGGGCATTGCGGGCGTTCTTCAGCCGGGGGTCGATGATCTCGTCGATCGAGAAGTTGATCAGTGAGAGCCCCATCCCGAACAGGGCGATGATCAGGCCCGGCGGGACGAACCACCACCAGGCGCCCAGCGGCAGGGCGAAACCGTTCTGGGCGTAGAACAGCATCGTGCCCAGGGTGGAGGAGTTGGACGCGCCCAGACCCAGGAACGACAGGCCGGCTTCACCGAGGATGGCCGCGATCACCGCGTAGACGAACTGCGAGGCCAGCACCGGCAGCAGGTTCGGCAGGATCTCCACCACGATCACCCGCCAGGGCCGTTCGCCGGACAGCTGCGAGGCGGACACGTAGTCGCGCTGGCGGACCGAGAGCGTCTGGGCCCGCAGCACCCGGGCCGAGGCCGCCCAGCTGGTCAGGGCGAGCACGAGGGCGATCGTCCACAGGCCACGGCTCTCCGGCGGCACGAAGCCGGAGATCACGATCACCAGCGGCAGGCCGGGGATCACCAGAAAGACGTTGGACAGCAACGAGAACGCCTCGTCGGCGAAGCCGCCCAGGTAGGCGCCGTAGATGCCGAAGAACGCGGAGAGCACGGTGGCCAGTACTCCGACGATCAGGCCGATCTGCAGCGAGCCCCGGGTGGCGAAGGCCAGCTGGGAGAACACGTCCTGCCCGGTCTGGGTGGTGCCCAGGATGTTCTCACCGGTCGGGCCGGCCAGGCCGATGTCGCGGATCGTGTCGGGGTCGCCGACCAGGAACGGGCCGATCAGGCCGAACAGCGTGATCAGCCCGACCAGGGTCAGGCCGAGGGCCAGCCACGGGGTCATGGTGGGCAGCAGCGAACGCCAGCCGCGCCGCCGGGGCTGGGCGGGTGGCACGGCTGCCGGGGTCGGTGGCGGGGTCGGTGGCGGTCCGGCGATCGGGCCGCCCGGACCGGTGATCGCGGTGGGCGCGGCCGGGCTCTCCTGAGCGATCAGAGTGGAATCAGCAACGGACGCTCCGGTCGGCCGGGGTGGGTCCGTGGGGGTCGAGGTGGTCATCGGGTTCCTCCTCTCAGGCCTTGGCCCGGATACGCGGATCGATCAGGCCGTACAGCAGGTCGACCACCAGGTTGGCGCCGAGAACGGCCAGGGTGATGTAGAGGAAAATGCCCTGCATCAGGGCGTAGTCGTTGTTCTGCACGGCCGAGAGCAGCTTGGAGCCGATGCCCGGGTAGGAGAACACCTGCTCGGTGACCACCGAGCCGGAGACCACGAAGCCCAGCGAGATGGCGAACCCGGCGATCGAGGGCAGCACCGCGTTGCGGGCCGCGTAGTTGCGCATGATCGTCCGCTCGGGAAGGCCTTTGGCCCGGGCGGTGAGCACGTAGTCCTCGGACAGCGTGGAGACCATCATGTTGCGCATGCCCAGCAGCCAGCCGCCGAGCGAGGCCAGCACGATGGTCAGGGCCGGCAGGAACCCGTAACGGATCGCCGACTCGACGAACGGTGCGTTGAACCCGGGATCGAGGACCACGTCGTAGCCGCCCTGGGCCGGGAACCAGCCCAGCACCCGGGACAGGAAGTAGACCAGCACCAGGGCCAGCCAGAAGTACGGCACCGCCGCCAGGATCGTGGTGGCCGGCACGGCCGAGTCCAGCCAGGTACCCGGTTTCCAGCCGACGATCGCGCCCAGGCCCACGCCCAGCACCGCGGCGATCACGGTGGCGATGCCGACCAGCATGATGGTCCACGGCATCGAGGTGGAGATGACCTCGGTGACGTTGGTCGGGAAGTAGGTGACCGAGGTGCCCAGGTCGCCCTGGACCAGGTTGACCAGGTAGTCCCAGTACTGGACGAGGATCGGGTCGTCGCTCTCCCCGCCGAGCAGGGCGGCGTAGGCGGCCCGGGACTCGGGGGTGACGCTGGCGCCCCGGGCCTGCAGCTTGGCCAGCAGGATGTCCACCGGATTGCCCGGCAGCAGGCGGGGAATGGCGAAGTTCAGGGTGATGGCCGCCCAGACGGCGACCGCGTAGAACAGGAGTTTGCGCACGACGAAGTTCACGGCACGACCACCTTTCGCAGGTCCGGGCCGTGATCGGGCCGGTGGCCGGCCCGATCACGCAGGAGGTCGGTCAGGACGCCGGCTTGACGTGCTTGATGATCTCGGCGAAGTCGTTGCGCGACCACACCGCCGGGTAGGCGTACATGTCGCTGTCGCTGGGCCAGCCGCTGAACTTCTTCACGTTCCAGACGCTGGTGGTGCCACCGGTCCACAGCGGGATGTAGGGCATCTCCTCGACGATCGTGTTCTGGATGACGTCCAGGTGCGGCTGCCGTCCGGCGTGGTCGTCCAGCGGCAGGCCGCTGAGCGCCTTGATCGCCTGGTCCACCTCCGGGTCGGAGAACCGGGAGACGTTGTTGCCCGAGGTCTTGCCCACCTTGGCCGTGCTCGTGGTGGAGAAGAAGTTGTTGTACACGTAGTACGGGTCCGGCGCCGAGCCCTGGTAGAGGTTGTCGATCGCCAGCTGGAACTTGCCGCTGGTCTTCTTGCCGGTCCACTCGTTCCAGGACGACTGGCCCACCTTCAGCTCGATGCCCACCTCCTTGAGCTGCTGGGCCATCGTCTGCAGGCCGGTGATGTAGTCGGTCCAGCCGGTCACCGTCTCGACCATCAGGCTGAGCTTCTCGCCGTCCTTGGCGTAGATCCCGTCGCTGCCCTTGGCCCAGCCGGCGCCTTCGAGTTCGGCGGTGGCCGCGGCGGCGTCACCGGTCTCCGGGGCCACCGGCTCGGTGATCGCCGAGGAGATCATGTCCTTCTGGTTGGACAGCAGCGCGTAGCTCGGCGAGATCTCGCTGTTGGTGTTCTGGAAGCCCAGGGCGTTGATCTGCTGCCGGTTCAGGGCGTAGTACACCGCCCGCCGCACGGCCGGGTCGGTCTGCGGGCCGGTGCAGCCCAGATCCGGGTTGGCGCAGGCGATCAGCGACGTCTGCATCAGGTTGGAGGTCAGCGCGTCGTATCCCGGGTAGACCTCCGAGACCTTGTCCATGTTCGGCACCGGCGAGGTCTGCCAGTCGATCGTGCCGGCCATGATCCCGTCGGCGCCGGCGGTGTTGCCCGACAGCGACAGGAAGCGCACCGTCTTGATCGCCGGGACCTCGCCCCAGTAGTCCTCGTTGGCCACGTAGGTGAACGCCTGGGCCTTGAAGTCGCCGAACTTGAGCGGGCCGGTGCCGACCGGCTCCTCGTTGACGTCGGTCTCCGGGTTACGCCCTTCCCACAGGTGCTCGGGCACCATGTAGATGTTGCCGAGCACATCCGGGCCCTGGGTGAAGGCCGCCTCGGGGAAGGTGATCACCACGTGGGTGTCGTCGACAGCCTTGGCCTCACCGTCGAAACCGATCGAGTTCAGCGCCGCGTGGTCCTTGACGATGTTGAGGCTGAACACCACGTCGTCGGCGGTGAACGCCTCGCCGTCGGTCCATTTCACGTCGTCGCGCAGGGTGATCGACAGCTCGGTGCCGTCGTCGTTCCAGGTGTACTCGGTGCCCAGCAGCGGCTGCGGTTCGCCGTCACCGGACTTGTTGATGAAGAACAGCTGCTCGTAGATCGCCGCCCCGCCGCCGATCTGGGTGGGCGAGAACGGGTTGAAGTTGATCTGGTAGTCCCCGGACTGGCCGGTGTAGACCACCATCGTGGTGGTGCCGCCGCCTCCGGAGCCCTCTGAGCTGCCGCTGCCACCGGAACAGCCGGCCGCGAGCATCCCGAGCGCGACCAGACCGGCCGAAATCTGCAGAGCCCGGGCCCGGTTCGTCCGGGAGCGAGCCCTCATCGCCGTAAGGAACATCCTTGGTCCTTCCCGTTGACCGCCGGGTGCCACCGACGGCTCATCTCCCGCAACTTTGCGGTGACGCAATTCTTACGGAGCTAAATTTAGTGTGTCAATATAGTCCTGGGACATCGCGACGGAGCTGTTCACCGGCCTGCGTTGCGCCCCTGACCTGCGCCTTTGAACTCTCCGTCCGCGAAGGGGGCACCTTGGCGACACCGACCCTCGCCCTCGTCCTCGATCTGATCAGGACTTCCGGCCCGATCAGCCGGGTCGAACTGGCCGCCCACTCGGGACTGACGCCGGCGACGATCACCAACACCGTGCGCGAGCTCCTGGCCGGCGGTCTGGTCCGGGAGACCGGCCGCCGCCCGGTGGCGGTCGGCTCACCCCGGCGCCTGCTCGACCTCGCTCCGGATGCCTGGTACGCCGTGGGCGTTCAGCTGTCCCGCTCCACGATCACCACCGTGGTCACTGATTTCACCGGAAGACGGCTGGTCAGCGCGCAGTCGCCGGGTGTCGGGGACGGCACGGTGCAGGCCACGCTGACTACCCTGGCCGCGCACGTGGAGCACCTGCTGGCCTCGGCCGCCGTGCCGCGGAAGCGGGTGCTCGGGCTGGGCCTGGTCACGCACGGGCCGCAGGACCGTGAGCGCGGCATGATCCTGACTGCGCAGCCGACCCCGGCATGGCAACGTTTTCCGCTGAGCACCACGCTGAACGAGTTGCTGTCGCTGCCGGTGCTGCTGGAGAACGATGCCACGGCGGCGGCGATCAGTGAGCAGTGGACGGGTGCGCTCGGGGTGGGCACGTTCGGGGTGGTCTGGGTGAGTGGTAGCGGGATCGGTGGCGGGGTGGTGCTCAACGGTGAGGCTTTCGGTGGCCCGATCGCCAATCCGGTGGAGATCGGGCATGTTCCGCTGGATCCCAGTTCGACGTTGTGCGCGTGCGGCAATCGGGGGTGCGCGGAGGTGACGGCCGGGCCGGCTGCGGTGGTGGCTCAGGCGGTTGCCGATCCCTTGCAGCAGGGGCGGTTACGGTTGTCCGGGCGACCGGAGGACACGCTGAACGACTTCGAGCGCCTGGCGGTGGCGGCAGACCGGGGCGATCGGTGGGCCCTGGCTCTGCTGCGCACGTCGGCGGACCGGCTGGCGGACGCGGTGGTCACCCTGATGAACCTGTTCGACCTGGATACCGTGGTGCTGTCCGGTCCGGCCATGGTGACCGCGGGCCCGTTGTACGCCGAGGCGGCTACCCGGGCGGCCGAACGCGGTGCCCTGGCCCGATTGCTGCGGCCGGTCAAGATTTTGCTCTCGCCTGATGCTGCTACTGCTGCGGCTGTTGGCGGGGCTCTGGTGGTGCTGCGCTCGCCCCTGGCCCACGCCGAGCCGCCGGCGGTTCCCGAGAAGAACGTCTCACCACTGACGACCTGAAACGGTCTTCATCCAGGCACCCAACCTCGTTCTGACTCTCAAAGCCCTTCCGGCCGTGGAGCCTTCGTCTCGTTCCCTTCCCCAGGAGAAACCGTGCCCGACACCCCTATCGATCCCACCCCTGGCCCGAGCGCCACAACCCCAGCACCCCAAAAGCCCACGCCCCCAGCATCCGCGACCCCAACGTCAGCGATGCCGACCTCTGCGCCGCAGACGTCGGTGCTCAGGCGTGACGGAGTGGCCGTGATCGTCCGTCATCCCACTGACGCTCCCCCCATCGTCCAGCATTGGGGTGCCGACCTCGGACCTCTGAGCCCCGAGGACCTCATCGCCCTCAGGGACGCGGACGACCGTCAGACTCCCCCGGGCACGCTCGATGCGGCCTGGCGCCCCGGCGTTCTACCCACCGAGCCCGACGGCTGGCCCGGCCGGCCCGGTCTGCTGCTGGTACGCAACGGCATCCCCCTGATCCCCCGCTGGCATCTCGGCACCGTCTCCGGGACCGATCAGGAACTCGAAACAACCTTACAGGACAATGAATCCGGCCTTCGCCTGACCACCCGGCTGTGGCTGGAACCGGGTGGCCTGCTCGGCCTGCAGCACGTTCTGAGCACCGAGGGCGAACCGGTCGAAGTGCAGTGGCTGGAAGCCGTGCTGCCGGTCCCCACCCGAGCGGACAGCGTCACCACGTTCTCCGGCCGCTGGACCCGTGAGAAGGCGCCGCAAACCACCCAGCTGAGCCGCGGTTCGTTGGCCCGGCAGACACGCCGCGGCCGTCCCGGCCACGATCAGCCCTGGCTGCTGGCTCTTTCTGACGGCGAGGCCCGAGCCCGCTCCGGCGAAGTGTGGGCCGTCCACCTGGCCTGGCCCGCCGACGTCACTTACCGCACCGACCGCCTGCCGGAAAACCCCACGCTCCTGGGCGCGGGCGAACTGCTGCGCCCCGGCGAAATCGTCCTGGAACCAGGCAGTTCCTACACCTCGCCGAAGGCCTGGTTCGCGTGGTCGCCGGACGGGTTCGACGGGGTGACCCACAAGTTCCACACCTACCTGAGGTCACGTCCCCAGCATCCCCAGGCACCCCGTCCATTGGTTCTGAATACCTGGGAGGCCGTCTACTTCGACCACAACCCGGCCAAGGTCCTGCAGCTCGCCGAGCGGGCGGCTGAGATCGGGGTGGAACGGTTCGTTCTGGACGACGGCTGGTTCCTGGCTCGCCGCAATGATACTCGCGGCCTGGGAGACTGGGAGGTGGATCGCACGGTCTGGCCCGAAGGCCTGGAGCCGCTGGCCGAGCGGGTGCGCGAACTCGGGATGCAGTTCGGGCTGTGGTTCGAGCCCGAGATGGTCAGCCTTGACTCGGATCTGGCCCGGGCCCATCCGGAGTGGCTCCTGCACGATCCGGCTCAGGTTCCCTCACCCGCAGGTCTTTCCTGGCGCACCCAGTATCTGCTCGACCTGGCCGATCCGGATGCGTACGGCTACCTGCTGGAGCGGATGAGTGGGCTGGTGGCGCAGCTCGGGCTGGCTTTCATCAAGTGGGATCACAACCGCGACCTGGTCGATGCCCGCCACCGGGGTCGTCCCGGTGTGCATGCCCAAACTCAAGCCGCCCTGGCACTGATGGCGGAGCTCAAAGCCCGGCATCCGGGTCTGGAGATCGAGTCCTGCTCATCCGGCGGCGCGCGCTGCGACCTGGGAGCGATCGAGGTGGCCGACCGGGTCTGGGCCAGCGATTCCAACGATGCGGTGGAACGGCAGGACATTCAGCGCTGGACCGAGCTGCTCCTGCCGCCGGAGCTGATCGGTGCGCACGTCGGCCCGCCCACCGCGCACAGTTCCGGCCGTACGGTTGATCTTTCGTACCGGCTGGCGACCAGCCTGACCGGTTCGGCGGGGTTCGAATGGGATGTGCTGCAGTGCGACGAGGAAGAGGTGCAGCGGCTGCAGCGTTTCGCCGGGCTGTATCGGGAACTGCGCGGGTTGCTGCACAGCGGCACCGTGGTGCACACCGACGTCCGTGATCCGGCTCTACGGGTGCGGGGTGTGGTTGCTACCGATCGTCGTGCTGGGGTGTGGACGATCGCCACGGTGGCCACGCTGGAAGATGCTCGGCCGGAGCCGGTTCGGCTGCACGGCCTCGATCCGGACCGCAGCTATCAGGTGCGCGTGCGCGAGGAGATCGGAAAGGCCCGCTGGGGTTGGATCACGCCGCGCTGGCTGTCCGAACCGGAGGTGGTGCTGAGCGGCCTGATGCTCGACACGCTGGGTCTGCAGATCCCGGCGCTGTGGCCGCAGCAAGCCCTCGTCGTGCACGTCACCAGTTAACTTTTCGGAGGCGCGGTGGAGGCGCGGGCGACGACCTGGGCGCAGGGTGGGGTCTGCACCATCGGGACGTCGCCGCGCACCGCCTGCAGCAGCACCCCGGCGGTGATCACGCCGAGCTCGTGCACGTCGCGGCTGACCACAGACAGCGGCGGGTGGCAGATCCGGCTGTTGGCTGAGTCGTCCCAGGCCAGGATCGACAGGTCGTGCGGCACCTGGACGCCCCGGCGGCGGGCCTCGCGCAGTCCGGCCACGGCCATCAGGTCGTTGTCATAGACCACGGCGGTGGGCCGAGGGTTCAGGTCGAGCAGCTCGCCGGTCAGGCTGGTACCCGCCGCCGCACCGTAGTCGCCCTCCCGTCGGGTTCCCCGCCCACCCGCCGCGTTCACCGCGTCAGTGAAGGCCTCGGCCCGAGCCTGGGTGTGGCGGTAACGCTCCGGACCCGAGACCCAGGCGATGTTCTCGTGTCCCAGGCCGGTCAGGTGCTGGACGGCGGCTCGCATGGCGCCGGCGTTGTCGTAGTCGACCACCCAGGCGCCTGAGGCTGGGTCACCGCCGATGTGGATGGCCGGCAGCCCCAGCTCGGCGCAGACCACCAGACGGGGGTCGCCCTCGACGAGGTCGGAGACCACCAGCGCGTCCACCAGGTCCTCGGCCACCCAACGGCGGTAGGCGAGGATCTCGGCGTCCAGATCCGGAACGATGTGCAGGAAGACGGTGCCGTCGTGGCGGTCCAGTTCCTCTTCCAGCCCGGCCAGCAGGCTGGCGTAGAACGGTTCCAGGCCGCTGTCGTCATCCATCGCCAGCAGCGCCATGCCCACCCGGGGGCCCGCACCGGCCCCCGCCGCTGAAGTCATGCCGCCCAGCATGACATGCCCGGCGCCGGGGAAAAGCGGTGCTCGGCGCCGAGCGGACCGTGCCATGCTTGCGCCCGTGTACGGAGCGGATGTAGGGCCTGAGACGAGCAAGCGCGCCCGCCGGGCCCCCCGCACATCCACCCGGCGCGTGGTGCTGGATCTGATCCGTACCCGCGCCCCGATCAGCCGCGTCCAGCTGGCCGAGATCACCGGCCTCACCCCCGCCGCGATCACCCACGCCGTGCGCTCCCTCCTGGACGAGGGACTGGTCGAGGAGAGCGGACTGCGTGAGCCCACCGGCGGTAAACCCCGGGTGATGCTGACCATCTCGGCCCGGGCCCGTTGCGCTGTCGGGGTACAGCTCGGGGCCGACTGGATCGTGGTGGTGCTGACGGACGCTCGCGGCGCGGTGGTCGGTCGGATCCGGGTCCGCGGGGCCCGCCAGGACGACCCCGCCGACGTCATCACCGTCGTCGCCGGGCATGTGGACACTCTGCTGCGGGCCACCGCCATCGGCTCCGAGCAGCTGATCGGGGTAGGGCTGGCGGTGCCGGGCACGATCGACCGCGAGGCCGGGGCGATCCGGGAGGCACGCACGTTGCCCCGGTGGAGCGGATTTCCGGTACGGGACGCTTTGTCCCAAGCGCTCGGGGTGCCGGTGGCGATGGACAACGACGCCACCGCCGCGGCCGTCGGGGAACACTGGAGCGGGCGCACCGCCGGCGCGGTGGCCCACTGCACCTTGTACATGGGGGCCGGGATCGGCGCGGGCTTCATTCTGGCCGGGGCGGTCCATCGCGGGGCCGGGGGTAATCCGGGCCCGCTCGGACGGCTGCATCTGCATCGGGCCGGACGCGATGCCGGGCCTTCACTGGAAGACCTGGCCGCTCCCCATACGGTGGCGCACAGAGCTCAACTGCTGATGGACGAGGGACGCGCCTCGGCCATCGAGCTCACCGAAGAGGGCGATCCCTTCAGGGATTTCGGTATGGTGGCCGCCGCCGCGGTGCACGGGGACACGCTCGCGCTGGAGCTGGTGGAGGAGTCCGCGCACTACCTGGCCGATGCTGTGGTCACGCTCGCGCACCTGCTGGACATCGACTCGCTGGCCCTGGCCGGGCCGTCGTTCAGCACCGCCGGGTCGATCTATGTGGCGGTGCTGGAACAACGTCTGCACGCCGACGGCTTTCTCACCGTCGGCGTCACCCTGGCCGCGCATGTCGCGGACGCGGCGGCGGTGGGTGCCGCCGCGCTGGTCTTTCACGAGGAACCCGTCGTGGTGGGCCCGGTCTCAGCGCTGTAGCAGCGAACGCAGCTGCCGGCGCAGCCAGAGCAGACCGGCGCCGGTCGCGACCGTGGCCAGGCTGCCGCTGACCGCGCCGGAGGTGAACGTGGTCAGGGCCAGGCGGCGAAAGGTGAAGCCGGGGGCGGCGTCCGGCCAGGACACGATGGTCACGCCGGTGATCCGAACCTGAGCTTGAGAGTCGGGCCCGGAGGTGATCAGCCGGGCGGTGAGCAGATGGTCACCGGCTCGTCCGTCGGCCAGCATCACGTACCGTCCGGAGGCCGGTACCGGGTAGCGGGCCTCGGCCACGAAGACGGTGAGCGCGTCCAGGTCGATCTGGATCTGCTCGCTGCCGTCGCCGCCCTGGACCTCGAGCCCGAACTCGATCAGGCCGTCGCCGGGCAGGCTGCTCAGGATCACCGCCGCGGCGGGCTTGTGCGCATCGAGGGTGAGATCGGCCCCGGTGATCCGGCCCCGCCGCAGCCCACGGGCCGCCACGCGCTGCTGCCAGGGCTTCCACGCCATCTCCGGCATCCGGGTCAGTTCCAGGGGCCGCAACGGCCACAGCGAACGGTAGGACGGATGCAGCCGGGCCACGCTCGCCCCGGCCAGCGGTGACCAGCCGTAGCCCACGCCGTGCCCCGACTCGCGCACCGACCGGGCGTACCACTCCACGGCGTACAGATGCGCCCAGTTCACCGCCCGCACCACATTGTGATCGGGTGCCTTGCCGGCCGGGGTCAGCACCACGTCGACCACCGCCGACAGTCCGGGGATCCGGTGGTACGGGCTGCCGAAGACCGAGGTGTAGGAGTCGACGAAGGTCCGGCCGTCGGTGCGACCGGGCGCGATCCGGGGCAGGACCACGTCGGTCAGGTTGGCGGCGCCGCTGAGCCGGCTGAGCCGGTTGTCGGGGGCGTCCAGCAGCGTCACCTGCTCGGGCGCCCGCTCCAGCGCCGCCGCTGCGTGCACGGCGACCGCGCTGCCATGGCTGTGCCCGATCAGCTGGATCCGGGCGTCCGGGTTGCTCAGGCCCTGCTGCAGGGCCATCGCCAGGCGCCGGCCGTTGTTCTGGGTGGCCTGGCGCGAGCGGTAGGCCAGGATCAGGTCGGCGTCGGTGGCCGACTCGTCCAGCCAGGAGTAGTGCAGCACACAGTGGTCCTCGCCGAGCCCGGCCAGGGCCTCCAGCAGCGGCAGGTAGTACGAGCTCAGGGTACGGCCGGTCGGGTCGATCAGCCGCGGGTCCCAGGCCGGCAGCTCGGCCACCAGGTCACCCACCGCGTGGAAACGTTCCTGCAGCCAGAACCCCGGTTGCCAGCCGTGCACGAAGACATGGACGAAGGGGGCCTGGATGCTGTCGGCGGTGACCGGGTGGAAGCCCGTCCCGTCGAAGCGGCTGAGCCTGCGCAACGGCTCGTCCGCGCTGTGGTGCCGGGTCTGCATCCCCTCAGTCACCCATACCCGCGCTTCGGCCGCCAGCGACGCACGGGACCGAAGGGGAAGTGTGTGATCATATGCGGTCAACCGTGCAGCCAAACCGCGGTGCTCCCAACAACCCGCAGTCATCTCCCAGAGAGGCACTCCACGACGTGGTGCCCAACGCTCCCGCCCGCATCCCGGTCGTCCTGCTCGTCGAGGACGACCCGGGTGACGTCCTGATGATCACCGAAGCCCTGGAACGCGCCAGCGTGCCGCCCCAACTGCACGTGGCCGGGGACGGCCAGGCGGGTCTGGAGTTCCTGCGCCGGGAAGGCTCGCACGCCGACGCCCCGCGCCCAGACCTGATCCTGCTCGACCTGAACATGCCGCGCCTGGACGGTCGGGAGGCGCTGGCCGCGATCAAGTCCGAGGAGCGGCTGCGGGCCATCCCGGTGGTGGTCTTCACGACCTCCGACGCCGAGTCCGACGTACTGGCCAGCTACCACGGTCACGCCAGCGCGTTCGTCACCAAACCGCTGGACCTGGACAAGCTGGAGGCGGTGGTGGAGCAGATCAACCGGTTCTTCACCACGGTCTCGACCATCCTGCCGCCCGACTCGCGCTCGAACTGAACCGGACGCCCGGGTCACACAGTCGCGCGGCCCGGGCGTGCGTCCCTCATCGGTCGCAGGACAACGCCTCCTGGTACGGGGAGACGTCCGCGCGGATCGCCACCTTGGCCGCGAAGATCGGCACCTGACTCCCCCAGTCACCCGTGCGGTTCATCTCCTGCAGCACCGCCCACTCGCGGTGGCCGCTCAGCGCGTCGTCCACCGCGGCCATGCCCTTGTCGTCGTCGGCGGCCCGGGCCTGCGCATACTCCTCCAGCCAGGCACAGCTCACCGTACGGAGCACATCGATGCCGAAATAGTAACGGTCCTGGCTGTATTCGGCCCTCAAGTCCGCCGCCTCCAGGCCAGCCGGCACCGGAACATCACTGAGCATCTCCTCGGCCACCGCGACCGAGGTCTCCGGCCGGACGAAACCCTCACCGAGGGCGGCTTCCCACTCCTGCGGTTGCAGCACCCGCAGCCCGCTCACCGCCGAGAGGAACGCCTCCCGCTCGCGGATACCGTCGATCCGCACGGTGACGAACACCTCGCCGACCGGAATCAGCAGTTCGTAGTGCAGGTCCAGGCCGAGAATCGTGGCCTCCTGGCCGAAGACGTCGATCGTGCCCCGCTCGTCGATGTCCGGGCCGAGCCGCTCCAGCGTCCGGTCCCAGATCCGCATCGGCAGCCACGAGATCGTCATGCTCTCCCGGCCCCGGGTGAACGTCTCGCTGCCGTCCTGCGCGGCGCCCTGGTACAGCTCGGTCAGCTTCCAGTCGTCGTTCTCCACGAAAAGGTAGGGGTTACCGTCACTCTTCAGCTCCTGCTGGGGCAGATCGGCCGCCGGAGAAACCGTTTCGTCGTTGTTCGGGAAGAAAACCAGGGGCAGGACCAGCGCAGCGGCCGCAGCCACTCCCGCCAGCCAGGCCGTGCGCTTCACCGGGCGGATTCGCAACGGGGTGACGTCGGAACCGGTTTCGAGGGTTTCCTCGGTCTGACTGGACATGATCTCCTCCAGGAGTTCCTGCCTCGCCTGATGAAATCCGGAGGACGGCGACTGGACCGGGCGGGCCCGGCGCATCAAATCCTCGATCTGACGGTCGTTCATGCCTTCCTCTCCTTTCTCGGCGTGAGCGCTGTGCGGACATCCGGTACATGTCCGGCCCCCGCTCGATCGTTCGTCAAGTTCCCGGAATCGAACCGGCCACGCATCCGGGTCCGGGCCCGGAACAACCTCGAGCGCACCACCCGGGCCGGAAGGTCCAGCAGGGCGCCGATCTCCCGCGGGCTGAGCTGCTCCCAGACGGTCAGCTCCAGCACTTCACGGTCGGTGTCGTCCAGAGCGCTCAGCGCCGCATCCACGGCGAGGGCCTCGACCAGGTCGACGGCCGGATCCTCGAGCCCTTCGCGCAGGTCCAGCCGCAGCCGCTCGCCCAGCCGCACGCGACGCTGCTCGCCCCGGGTGTGATTGGCCAGCACCAGGCGGGCCACCCCGAACAGCCACAGCCGGGCCTCACCGCCCGGGGGTATCTCCGCTCGTCGGCGCCAGGCCACCAGGAACGTCTCGGCAACCAGGTCGGCGGCGTCGTCCGGGGTGCTCACCCGGCGCTGCGCATAGTTCAGGATCGCCGTGAAGTGGGTGGTGTACAGGCGCCGGAACGCTTCGTCCTTCACACCTGCTCATGTCCAGTCGCCGCCGAAACGTTCCGATGAGTTTCTCAGTCATCGACGGTCGGAGAGAACATGTATGAGATGCCCGTGGCCTCCCGCGCCCCGCAGACCACCGTTTCCGCTGATGGCACCGTGATCGCCTTCGACGTCCACGACTCAAACGGATCGGACGGCCCGCTCGTCCTGATCGTCGGGGGCGCAACCCAGCGCCGTCTGGACTCCAGCAGCCTGGCCGAGGCGCTGGCCGCCGCAGGCTGCGTCGGGGTGGTCTACGACCGGCGCGGCCGGGGTGACAGCACCGACACCGCGCCCTACGCCGTGCAACGCGAGGTAGAAGACATCCAGGCCGTGATCCAGGCCGTCCGCCCGGGTGGGCCGGCATTCCTGGCCGGCTTCTCCTCCGGCGCCGCGCTCGCCCTCCAGGCCACCGCCGCCAGCGCTCAGGTCAGCGGCGTCATCCCCTTCGAGCCCCCGTACCGCCTGCCCGACGGCCCTCCCCTGCCGGAGGGGTACACAACCACGCTGGAGAAGTTCAACGCCGCCGGTGACCGCGACGGCGCCTACGAGTTCTTCATGCTCAAGGCCGTCGGCCTGCCCGAGGACATGGTCGAGGGCATGAAGGCCACCCCGATGTGGGCCCACTTCACCGCCGTCGCCCCAACCCTCGCCTACGACGGGCACTGCCTGGGCGGCGACGACCACTCACTACCCACCGACCTCGCCCAGCAACTCACCGTGCCCCTGCTCGGCCTGGCCAGCACCGGCAGCCCTGCCTACCTTCAGGAACCCGCACGGCACCTGGCTGCCCTCGCCCCGCACGGCACCTTCGAACTGCTGGACGGCGAATTCCACACAGCCCCGGACTCCGTCATCGCCGCCCGAGTCGCCGCCTTCACCCAGGCAGTCAACGGGTAAGCGCACGCCAGCGCGGCTGCTCAGTCACGACCACAAGCAGACACAGCACAGTGACGATCACAGCCAGCCAGGTGGGCGCCAGCACCCACGTCGCGACGGTGGCGGCCACCAACTGCACCACCAGCAAGCCGATCGTGACGATGCCCGCAACCGCCACCGGCCCGTCACCACCCGGCCGGTCCCCCGGTGTGCTGAAAATCGCCGGCAGCGCAATCAACAGCACCACCGAACCGATCGCCAAGACCTTCGAGTGCGACCACAACGCCCACGGCGTAGCCACCCACGCGATCAGCTCGGTCAGAAAGCGCAGGCCTCCGCTGAGATAATCGTGCCCGGGCTTCGGGGAGACCTGCATCGCCCAATCCACCTGTCATCGCCCAAACCGGTCAGGTCAATGTACGCCTTGGAATGCCAGGGCGAGACCGCTCTGTCGAGTGCCTCACCGATCGGGGAGGACGTAGCTGGCGGACAGCAGCCCCAAGAGTGGGCACTTGCCGACGGCCGCTGCAGCCAGCCGAATCTCAGCCCTGGCTGCGAGTTCCAACGGTGGCACGCCGTCGATCGTTGCAGCCCGGACTGCGGTGTCGACACCCGCACCCACGAGTGGTGCGGCAGTCCGCAGCGAGCCACGCAGGGCACATGATGTCAGCTGCCCCGCGTGGATGATCAGGTTCCGCTGCCGGTACAAGCGCCTGAAAATGTCTTCCAGCTGGCCCATTACCGCTTCATGTCGGCATGGAGCGGATGAACCACCTCCTATGCCCGGATCAGCACCCATCCCCTCGGCCTGTCCTCATCAAACAAGCCGTGCGGCAGCCTGACGGACCAGCCACCAACGGCCGCTCAGAGCCTGGCTCCAGTTTATGGGAATGCTGCCCGCATGCTGTCCCAGCAGACGACAGCAATGTCCGCCGCCACACTCGGGGCGATCCCTCTTGCTCTCGGCACACCCGAGCGCCATCA
>NZ_JAJOMB010000021.1 GCF_021129305.1 Kineosporia babensis
GGCGAGCAGGCCCGTGGCGAGCAGGCCCGTGGCGAGCAGGCCCGTGGCGAGCAGAGCCGGGGTGAGCAGAGCCGGGGTGAGCGTTCCAGCGGCGAGCGCGCCGGGGGCCAGCCGACCGTCCGGCCCGCGGAGATGCCGGCCCCCATGCCCTCCCCCACCTTCTCGGCGCGACAGGGCGCGGGCGCCAACTACGGCCCGCCCGGTGGTCCCGAACTGCCCCCGCGCCGGGGTACAGACGGCTCCAGTTCCGAACGCGGGGCTGGCGGTGAGGGTGGTCGTTCGGGCCAGGACGGCAACGCTGACGGCTACCGCGGCAATGGCGGTCCGGGCAGCCTCGGGCCGAACAACTTTGACTTGAGGCCGGCTGCGCTCGGTAGCCGGGCCGACGATGGCGCTGAACAGCGTCCGGGCGGGTTGGTCCGGCAGGAGTTCGCGCCGCAGGCCGGACAGAATCCGGGAGCGTCCGGTCTTCGGCCGGCTGGTTTCGGTGGCCGCGGCGGCAACGGACCGGGATCACCGGACAGCGATTCCCGCAGCCCCGAAGCACGCGGCCCCGAAGCACGCGGCTCAGAAGCACGCGGTGCAGGCCCCCACGGCGCCGACTCACGCGACTCAAGCTCGCGTGGTGTAGAGCCCCGCGGCGAGGGTTCACGATGGTCAACCCTTCAAAGCGGCTCCCCCCGCAGCGCAGACTCCCGGGGCGCCGGCCCCCGCGACGCAAACTCTCGCGGCGCTGGCCCACACAGCCCCAACCCACGTGAAGCTGACTCGGGCGGCACCCACCCGCGCGGTGCTGACCCCCGCAGCCCCCAACCACGCGAGGCTGGCCAACGGGACGCCCACCCGCGTAGCGCTGACCCCCGAAACCCCAAC
This sequence comes from Kineosporia babensis, assembly GCF_021129305.1. Classification (GTDB taxonomy): domain Bacteria; phylum Actinomycetota; class Actinomycetes; order Actinomycetales; family Kineosporiaceae; genus Kineosporia; species Kineosporia babensis. The sequence continues at coordinate 874 of NZ_JAJOMB010000021.1, forward strand.
CCACGCGAGGCTGACCCCCGCGACGTCAACTCACAGGAAGCTGGCTCTCGCGGCGCTGGACCACGCGGTATTGACCCTCGCGGGGTTGATCCCCGCAGCGCCAATGCGCGCGGCCCGCTGCCGTTCGGTCCTCAGCCGCGGGGCGCGTTGCCTCGTGCGGCCGGGACGGCTGGGTCGGCCGGAGCCGGGCCCCGGGAGAACGGCGATTCGCCGGCGCAGGGCTTTGCGCCGCGGCCGGGGCAGAACCGTGCCCTGCCCAGCGGTAGGTCCGAAGGCGAGGTCGGCCCGGGCCGCAACAACCCGGACCACGGCAACAGCGGAGAACGCGGCAGCGACTCGGACCGGGGTAGGGACAATGGCAACGCTGCGGCTTTGGGCGCGGCGGGGTTTGCGCCGGCCCCCGGAGGCAACCAGAGGTCTGGTGCCGGGGACCGCGGTGGTGACCAGGCACGTCCCCAGTTCGATCAGCGGGCCGACAACAACGGCGACGGTTCCGGCCCGGAAGAACTGAGCTGGGACAACCCCGACCGCAACAACTCAAACCGCAATGGCTCCGACTACGACCCCTCGGACTACGACGACCCGGAGCAGGATCGCTCCAGGGGAGCCGCGGCACCCGACTCGGATTCCCGCGGCTTCGCGGACACCGACTGGGAAGCCACCGAAGTCCGCCCGCTCAGCAGCCCCAACAGCCGCGTCTCCCATTCGGGCTCGGACCCCTACGGCAGCAACGACAGCGGGGGCAACGACCGAAGCGGCGGCTCCGGGGGCACCGTCGTCCCGGCAAGCCGCATCCCCGGTGGCCGTAAGAGCCTCATCATCGGCGCGGCGGTGGCGGGCAGCGCGCTGGCCGCCTACCTGGGCTTCGCCTGGCTGGAGTCGGACCGGGTCGCCGAAGGCACCAGCGTGGCCGGCGTGGACATCGGCGGGCTGAACAAGAGCGAAGCGGTCAACACGCTGAACCAGGCGTTCGCGGACCTGGACGGCAAGATCGTGCTCACCGCCTCCGAGGGCAAGGACGAAAAGGCCACCCCGATCGAAGATCTGGGCCTGACCCTGAACTCCGAAGCGGTGGCCGACCGGCTCACCGGCTTCACCGTCAACCCGGTCGCGCTCTGGAAGAAGATGGCCGGCGGGGGCGCCGAAGAGGCCGACCCGTCGCTCTCCGACGAGAGCATCGAAAAGGGCCTGGACGCATTCCGCAAGAACTCCGGCGAGGAGCCGAAGAACGCGAAGGTTTCGTTCGACGGCACCACCCCCAAGGTCGAGAGCTCCACCGACGGCTACGAGATCGCCAGCGGCGCAGCCGGTGTGGTGCGCTCGGGCTGGCTCACCGGCGAGGTGGACGTGCCGGTTCAGCCGAAGACCCCCGAGATCAGCACCGCCGACGCCGAGAAGGTGGTCAGCGAGCAGGCCGAGCCCGCGGTCTCCGCGCCGCTGACCGTCAAGGTCGGCAAGACCGAGGTCGAACTCAGCCCCGAGCAGATCGTGCCGGCCCTCTCGTTCAAGGCCAAGGACGGCGAGCTGGCGCTGAACGTCAACGGCAAGAAGCTGCGCGAGACGGTGCTCGCCGAGGGCAAGGGCATCTCCAAGAAGCCGGTCGACGCCCAGATCGTGGTGGAGAACGGCAAGCCCAAGGTGATCCCGGGCAAGGACGGCGTCACCGTGGCCGCGGCCGCGCTGGCCGAGCAGGTGCGCGGACCGCTGGTGGCCACGGCCGCCGACCAGCGGGTGGCCGAGGTACCGACCTCCGCGCAGAAGCCGAAGCTGACCACCGAAAAGGCCGAGGGCCTGGGCGTGAAGGAGCGGATCTCGACCTTCTCCACCAACCTCACCGCCGACGCCGGCCGCACCGAGAACCTGCGGATCGCGGCCCGCGAGGTGGACGGCACCCTGGTGCTGCCGGGCGAGACCTTCAGCCTGAACGAGGTTCTCGGCGAGCGCACCGCGGCCAAGGGCTACAACCCGGCCCCGGCCATCCAGAACGGCCGTCTGGTGCAGGATTACGGCGGCGGCGTCTCGCAGATGGCCACCACGATCTTCAACAACGTCTTCTTCGCCGGCCTGGAAGACGTCTACCACAAGCCGCATTCGTTCTACATCTCGCGCTACCCGGAAGGCCGCGAGGCCACGGTGAACTGGCCCACGGTCGACCTGAAGTGGAAGAACGACACCGACACGGCCGTCCTGATCAAGGCCTCGGCCAGCTCGCAGGTGACGGTGAGCTTCTACGGCACGAAGTACTGGGACATCACCGCGGGCAAGAGCGAGCGCAGCAACCTGCGCACCCCCGAGACGCACTACGACGACTCGGACGGCTGCGTGGCGCAGAGCGCGAACAGCGGTTTCGACGTCTCGATCTCCCGGACGTTCCGCAAGCCGGGTTCGGACAAGGTGGAGAAGACCGAGACCTTCCACGCCGTGTACAACGCCGAGGACACGGTGATCTGCGGTCCGGAGCCGGGTAGCGGCGGGAAAAAGAAGAAGAACGACGACTGAACCACAAACCAAAGGACGCCGGCGAGACCTGGTCTCGCCGGCGTCCTTTGGTTTGTACGGGACTTTCTAGGCCGCAACCTCCGGCTGCGAAGGCGTGTCACCCGGGAAGTGGCACGCGGCGCGCGCCCCGGACGAGGTCAGCTCCAGGCCCGGGTCGACCTCGGCGCACTTGGCCTGGGCCTTCCAGCAACGGGTCCGGAACCGGCAGCCCGAGGGCGGGTTCGCCGGGCTCGGCGGGTCACCCTCCAGCACGATCTGGTTGCCCTTGCCGCGCATCGCCGGGTCGGGGTTGGGCACCGCCGACAGCAGCGCCTTGGTGTAGGGGTGCTGCGGGTTGTTGTAAACCTGCTCCTTGTCGCCCAGTTCGACGATCCGGCCCAGGTACATCACCGCCACCCGGTGCGAGATGTGCCGGACCACGGACAGGTCGTGGGCGATGAAGATCAGCGAGATGCCCAGCCGGTTCTGCAGGTCCTGCAGCAGGTTGATCACCTGGGCCTGCACCGAGACGTCGAGCGCGGAGACCGGCTCGTCGCAGATCAGCAGCTTCGGGTTCAGGGCCAGGCCCCGGGCGATCCCGATCCGCTGGCGCTGCCCGCCGGAGAACTGGTGGGCGTAGCGGTCGATGTGCTCGGGCGAGAGACCGACCAGCGACATCAGTTCCCGCACCCGCTCGGTGCGCTGGGCCTTGGGCACCGCGTCCGGGTGGATCTCCAGCGGCTCGGCGATGATGTCGCCGACCGTCATCCTCGGGTTCAGCGAGGTGTACGGGTCCTGGAAGATCATCTGGACGTCGCGGCGCATCGCCTTGAGCTTGCCGCCCGAGGCCCCGACCATCTCCCGGCCGGTCAGCGAGATCGAGCCCGCGGTCGGGGTCTCCAGACCGATCAGCAGCTTGGCCAGGGTGGACTTGCCGCAGCCGGACTCGCCGACCACGCCGATCGTCTCCCCGGGCCGGACCTGCAGGTCGACCCCGTCGACCGCCTGTACGGCGCCGACCTGGCGCTTGATCACGACGCCGCTGCGCAGCGGGAAGTGCTTGACCAGGCCCTTGACGTTCATGATCGGATCCGCCGCAGCGGTGTCCGGGGCCGGTGCGGCCGGAGTCTCAGCGGACGCCATGAGCGACGACCTCCTCGGCGAAGTGACATGCGGAGAAACGGGTTCCGTCGATCTCGACGGCCGGCGGCGGGGGGTCCTGCCGGCAGATGTCCTCGGCCCGCGGGCAGCGGGCCGCGAACGGGCAGCCGGACGGCAGGTTGAGCAGGCTCGGCGGCAGGCCGGGGATGGCGTAGAGCCGGTCCCCCGCCCCGGTCAGGCGCGGCATCGACTCCAGCAGGCCCAGCGTGTACGGGTGGGCCGGGTTGGCGAAGACCTTGGTGGCCGGGCCGTGCTCGACCGTCCGGCCGGCGTACATCACGCTGATCATGTCCGCGGTCTCGGCCACCACGCCGAGGTCGTGGGTGATCAGGATCAGGCCGCTGCCGGTCTCCCGGCGCATCTCGGCGAGCAGTTCCATCACCTGGGCCTGGACCGTGACGTCCAGGGCGGTGGTGGGCTCGTCGGCGATGATGATGTCCGGGTCCAGCGCGATCGCCATCGCGATCATGATGCGCTGGCGCATACCGCCGGAGAACTGGTGCGGGTAGTCGGTCACCCGGGCGGCCGCGCCCGGGATCCGCACCTTGTCCATCAGCTCGATGGACTTCTTCTTCGCGTCCTTGCGGGACATCCCGCGGTGCACGGTGAAGAGCTCACCGATCTGCTCACCGACCGTGTAGACCGGGTTCAGCGCCGACAGCGCGTCCTGGAAGACCATCGAGATGCGCTGGCCGCGGTACAGCCGGCGCTCCTTCTCGGGCATGGTCAGCAGGTCCTTGCCGCGGAACTTGATGGTCCCGGAGGTGATCTCGGCCGGCGGCATGTCGAGGATGCCCATGATCGCCTGCGCGGTCACCGACTTGCCCGAGCCGGACTCACCCAGGATGGCCAGGGTCTGGCCGCGGGCCAGGTCGAGGTCGACCTTGTTGACCGCCTGGGCCGAGCCCTCGCGGGTGCGGAACACCACGCTCAGGTCGCGCACCTGCAGCAGCGGCTGGTTCTCGTCGACCTCGGGCTTGCCCTCTTCGACGGGCGAGGTGGTCTTCTGACTGAACATGGTCACATCGCCTTCGGGTCGAGCGCCTCGCGGACGACGTCGCCGAGCGCGATGAAGGCCAGCACGGTCAGGGACAGGAAGATCGCCGGGAAGAACAGCATGTGCGGGGTGTTGCGGATGTAGGCCGCGGCGTCGTTGATCGCGATACCCCAGGACACCACCGGCGGCTGCAGGCCGATACCCAGGAACGACAGGGTCGCCTCGGCGCCGATGTACCCACCCAGGCTGATCGTGGTGATGACGATCACCGGGGCGGCCGCGTTCGGCAGGATGTGCTTGCGGATCATCCAGCCGCGGCTGGCACCCAGCGCCCGCGAGGCGGCCACGAAGTCGGCCTGCTTCACCTGGATCACCGCCGAGCGGGCGACCCGCGCGGTGGAGGGCCAGGCCAGCACGGCGATCGCCAGCGAGACCTTCAGGACGTTGAGGAAGTCGCTGTCCGGCGGGGTCGGGATCGAGCTCAGGATGATGATGCTGCCGAGCAGGATCGGGATACCGATGAAGATGTCGGTGACCCGGGACAGCAGGATGTCGATCCAGCCGCCGTAGAAGCCGGCGTAGATGCCCATCCCGGCGCCCAGGAGGAGCGCCATCAAGGTGGACAGGCCGCCGACCATCATCGAGGCGCGGGCGCCGTACATGGTGCGGGCGTAGACGTCGCAGCCCTGCACGTCGTAGCCGAACCAGGCGGCGCCGCTGGGCTCCTGCCGGGACCGGGCCGCGTCGCAGGCCCGCGGGTCGACGCTGGTGAACAGGCCCGGCCAGATCGCCATCACGACCAGGACGCCGATCAGGATCAGCGAACCCCAGAACACCCAGGACCCGCGCAGGGTCTCCCAGGCGTCACCGCCGAGGGTGCGGGACCGGCCGACCTCGGGCACCGCCGAGCTCGGGGTGCCCGGCGCCCCTTCGACCTTCTCAAGCGCAGCGACGTTGTCGGGTTCACTCATAACGGATCCTCGGGTCGAGCCTGGCGTACAGCAGGTCCACGAGCAGGTTCACCAGCAGGATGACCAGCACCACCAGAGTGGTCACACTGACCACGGTGGCGTTCTCGCGGATGCTCAGGGCGTGGAAGAGCATTCCGCCGATGCCCTGGATGTTGAACACGCCCTCGGTGACGATCGCACCGCCGAGCAGGATGCCGACGTCGGCACCGATGTAGGTGATCACCGGGATCAGCGAGTTACGCACCACGTGCTTGCGCAGCACCATGCCGCGGGGCAGGCCCTTGGCGATCGCGGTACGCACGTGGTCGGCCTTCAGCGTCTCCAGCAGGGTGGCCCGGGTCAGCCGGAGCACGTAGGCCAGCGACAGCGAGGCCAGCACGAAGCCCGGGAGTATCAGGTCCTCCCAGGGTGCCCCGCGCCCCACCGTCACGCTGAACAGCCCGAGCTTCACGCCCAGGAAGTACTGCAGCACGTAGCCGATGACGAAGGCCGGAAAAGAAATAGCCACGAGGCTGACGAACAGGAAGAATCCGTCCAGATAGCCACCTCGCCGCAGAGCCGCGGCGATACCGACGCCGATGCCCAGGACGATCTCGAAGGCGATGGCCACGACGGTCAGCTTGACGGTGACCGGGAAGGCCCGGGAGGCCGCCTCGAGCACGGACTCGCCGTTCGAGGTCTGGCCGAAGTCGCCCTGCGCCATGTTCAGCATGAAGTAGCCGTACTGAATCGGCAGCGGGTCGTCCAGGTGCAGACGCTCGGTCTCGGCCTGGACGAAGCTCTCCGGGCACGGACGCTGACCGCAGCGGCTGGCGAACGGGTCACCGGGCAGGGCCCAGGCCATCGAATAGATCAGGAACGTGGTTCCGATCAGCACCGGAATCATCAGAAGCAGGCGTCTGACTACGTAACGCCCCATGGCTTTCGCCTACCCTTCATGGGTTTTGCCCGCCGATCGGCCGGTCCCGCGCGGTGCTGGTGCGGGACCGGCCGTCGAAAGTGTCGCGGTATTGCTTTGTCCTGCGACCGGCGCCTCATCTGTGCTGGATGAGACGCCGGCCGGGTGGTGCTGCCGGCCGGTGAGGGCCGACGCTGCGATCAGTCCGTGGCGGTCACGCTGGAGAGGTCCAGCGTGCTGCGCGGGGTGACCTTGACGTTGCTCAGACGCTCGGACCAGACCGACTGCTGAGCCTGGTACCACAGCGGGATGACCGTCATGTTCTCGGCGAGAACGGCTTCGGCCTCCTGGTAGAGGGTCAGCGCCTCGTCGCCCTCGGCGGCGTTGGCTTCCTTGATCAGCGCGTCGAACTTCGGGCTGCTGAACTCGCCGTCGTTCGAGCCGGCGCCGGTCAGGTACAGCGGCTCCAGGAAGTTCTGGATGTGCGGGTAGTCCATCTGCCAGCCGCTGCGGTGCATGTTGTCCATCTTGCGGCCCACGACGTCGGCGCGCAGGGTGGCGAAGTCGACGTACGGCTTGGCGTTGCACTCCACGCCCAGGGCGTTCTTGATGCTGTTGCAGACCGCCTCGGCCGTCTCCTTGTTACCCGGCGAGTCGCCGTTGTAGGAGAACGAGAACGGGCCCTTGAAGTCCTGCTTGTCGAAGTACTCCTTCGCCTTGGCGGCGTCGAAGGTGCAGAACTCGCCGCAGGCGCCGGCCTTGTAGCCGTCGACGATCGGGGAGACCCAGCCGGTGGCCGGCGTACGGGCGCTGTTGAACACGTTCTTGGTGATCGTGTCCCGGTCGATCGCCAGCGACAGGGCCTTACCCAGGTCCGGGTTGTCCTTGAAGCCGTCGGCGTACTGCGGCAGGGTCACCGTCTGGATGATCCCGACGGCCTTGTCCACGAAGTGGCCGTCGCTCTCCTCCTGGTACTGGTTGTCCACCAGCGCCGACGGCGGGACCTGCTCCAGGAAGTCGAGGTTGCCGGCCAGCACGTCGGAGTAGGCGGCGGAGTCCGAGGTGTAGGTCTTGAAGATCGCCTGGGCGATCTTCGGCTTGTCCTCACCCTTGTAACCGGACCAGACGTCCAGGGTGAAGCCGGTGTCGCCGTTGCCCTCGGTGACCTGGAACGGGCCGTTGCCGATCGGCTTCTTGCCGAACGCCTCCGGGTCGTCGAAGAAGGCCTGCGGCAGCGGGTAGAACGCCGTGTAGCCGACCATGGTCGGGAAGAACGACTGGGCGCTGGCCAGCTTGACCGTGAACTCGGTGTCGCTGACCTTCTTCAGGCCGGACAGCGTCTCGGTCTTGGGCTTGGGCGCTTCCTTCGGGCCGTCCTCGTCCGGGTCGGCCGGGTTGAGCGCCTCGAAGCCGTCGAACGACGAGAAGAAGTAGCTGTTCAGCGCCGCGTTCGGACCGTAGGCGGTCCAGTTCCAGGCGTTGATGAAGCTGTCGGCGTCGACCGGGGTGCCGTCCTGGAAGGTCTGGCCTTCCTTCAGCTTGACGGTCCAGGTGATGTTGTCGTCCGACTCGATGGACTCGGCCATCGACATCTCCGGGGCGGCGTTGTCCGGGTTGTAGTCGACCAGCCCACGGAAGGTGTTGTCGAGGATGACACCGCCCGCCACCTCGTTGGTGTTACCGGGAACCAGGGGGTTCTGCGGCTTCACGTTGTAGATGGTGATCGAGGCATCGGGGTTCGTGGCCCCGCCGCCGTCGCCTTCGTCGTCACTGCCGCCACCGCACGCGGTCAGGGCAAGGGCCCCCGCCGCGAACAGAGCGCTGGCAGCAAGAAGCCTGCGCTGCTTCACTTGTCGTTCTCCTTAGGTTTCCGACATCTCGGCCAGTGCCGGGCGCTGGTCACACCCGACCCACGCTGTCCGTCTCGTGGACAGGTCACGGCGCCTGCACTCTTGGTACCGGATTCGGGACACGATAGGCGTTCGCAGCTGATTACGATCCGGACAAGGATGCTCCGCTAACAGCTGCTGAACACGATGAAACCACGTTCGAAAACCCTTCCCGACCGGAGGATCTTCGGCGACGGTCGCACTCGGTCACTCGGCCGACTACCCACCGGCACGAACGGACAAGGGTCGGCCACGGGTCGATCTCGAAACCGACACGATTTCCGGACATTCGTCCGAATCGCCGAACGGACCCGCTGCCCCATTCGCTCGGAAAGGCGCGAAACGGACACCGAAATTTTATAACGTGAGCTTGGCCACATCGAAACATGCAGGCGCTGATAATTTACCTGCCGGACACAAATCTTGCGAACTGAGAAGCCCCGCCCTCCCAGATCTGCTGGGAGAGACGGGGCTTCGCAGGAAAATCTGTCACCGGGTGCCGAAGGTCCCGGGACCGGCCGGGCGATGTACCCGAACGGGTCAGCCCTTCTTGGCCCGCGCGGTGCTACGAGCCCGCTCGGTGGCGTCCAGGACGACCTTGCGGATCCGCACCGCCTCGGGGGTGACCTCGACGCACTCGTCGTCGCGGCAGAACTCCAGGCTCTGCTCCAGGGAGAGCTTGCGCGGCGGCACCAGGCGCTCGAAGTTGTCCGCGGTGGACGAGCGCATGTTGGTGAGCTTCTTCTCCTTGGTGATGTTCACGTCCATGTCGTCGGCGCGGGAGTTCTCGCCGACGATCATGCCCTCGTACACCGCCGTGGTCGGCTCGACGAACAGCGTGCCGCGCTCCTGCAGGTTGGTGATCGCGAAGGCGGTCACCGCGCCGGCCCGGTCGGCCACCAGCGAGCCGGAGGGACGGGTGCGCAGCTCGCCGACCCAGGGCTCGTAGCCCTCGAAGGTGGCGTGCGCGATGCCGGTGCCCCGGGTGTCGGTCAGGAACTCGGTCCGGAAGCCGATCAGGCCGCGCGAGGGGACCAGCCACTCCATCCGGATCCAGCCGGTGCCGTGGTTGGACATCTGCTCCATCCGGCCCGCGCGCACCGCCAGGAGCTGGGTGATCGCGCCCATGTACTCCTCGGGGGAGTCGATGGTCAGGCGCTCGAACGGCTCGTGCACCTTGCCGTCGACCACCTTGGTGACCACCTGCGGCTTGCCCACGGTGAGCTCGAACATCTCCCGGCGCATGGTCTCGACCAGGATGGCCAGCGCCAGCTCACCGCGGCCCTGCACCTCCCAGGTGTCGGGCCGCTCGGTGTTCAGCACCCGCATCGAGACGTTACCGACCAGCTCCCGGTCCAGCCGGTCCTTGATCAGCCGGGCGGTGACCTTGGTGCCCTTGACCGTGCGGCCGGCCAGCGGCGAGGAGTTGGCGCCGATGGTCATCGAGATGGCCGGCTCGTCCACCGAGATCAGCGGCAGCGGCTGCGGGTCCTCCGGGTCGGCCAGGGTCTCGCCGATGGTGATCTCCGGGATACCGGCGATGGCGACGATGTCGCCCGGGCCGGCCTCCTCGGCGGGCTCGCGGGTGAGCGCCTTGGTGATCATCAGCTCGGTGATCTTCACCCGGCTGACCGTGCCGTCCTGCTTGCACCAGGCCACCTGCTGGCCCTTGCGCATGGTGCCGTTGTGGATCCGGCACAGCGCCAGACGGCCCAGGAACGGCGAGGCGTCCAGGTTGGTGACGTGCGCCTGCAGCGGCATCTTGTCGTCGTAGGACGGCGCCGGGACGGCGTCCAGCAGCACCTGGAACAGCGGCTCCAGGTTCTCGGAGTCCGGCAGCTGGCCGTTCTCCGGGCGGGTCAGCGAGGCCCGGCCGGCCCGGCCCGAGGCGTAGACGATCGGGAAGTCCAGGGCCACGTCCGGGTCCAGGCCGGTGCCGTCGAGCAGGTCCATGAACAGCTCGTAGGTCTCGTCCACGACCTCGGAGATCCGGGCGTCGGGACGGTCGGTCTTGTTCACCACGAGGATCACCGGCATGTGCGCCGCGAGCGCCTTGCGCAGCACGAACCGGGTCTGCGGGAGCGGGCCCTCGGAGGCGTCGACCAGCAGGGCGATCGCGTCCACCATGCTCAGCCCGCGCTCGACCTCGCCGCCGAAGTCGGCGTGGCCGGGGGTGTCGATGATGTTGAAGGTGACCCCACCCTCGGGTGCACCCGGACCGGAGTACCGCACGGCGGTGTTCTTGGCGAGAATGGTGATGCCCTTCTCGCGCTCCAGGTCGTTGGAGTCCATCGCCCGGTCGTCCACGTGCGCGTGGTCACCGAAGGAGCCGGTCTGCCAGAGCATGGCATCGACGAGCGTGGTCTTTCCGTGGTCGACGTGGGCGACAATGGCGACATTGCGCAGGTCGTCACGGGTCTGCGTAGGCATGCTGATAAGGCCGATCCGGTCGTTGGGTGGGCCCCCAGGTGGGCGAGGGCTTCAGAAATAGGTCCTGCTCATGTTACCCGCGGCTCAGCGGGCCTGACGTTCCTCCGCCAGAGCGGTCAGGGCGGTGACGATCGGGACATCTGCGGGCAGCCAGCCCACCTCGGCCCAGCGCCCCAGCGGCAGGTGCTGCAGCGCGTCGTGCACCTCGATCGGCGCCGGTTCCCCCTCGATCACCCGGACCAGCCAGACCCGCATCCGGTGCGCGGGCGGAAGGTCCCAGCCCAGGCCGTTGGGGGCGAGGAGTTCGTCGCCCACCTCGACCTTCACCCCGAGCTCCTCGAACAGCTCGCGGTGCAGCGCCTGCAGTGGCTCCTCCCCCGGGTCCACCTTCCCGCCGGGCAGCTCCCACCCACCGGCCAGGTGCGGCGGCTCGGTGCGGCGCGCGGCCAGCAGCACGGTGGGGCGGTCCAGGTCGTCGACCACGGCGCCGCCGACGACGAGGGTGGGGACGATTGCGTCAGTCACGTCCGCAGCATCCCAACTCTGCGTGACCGGCGCACGAAGGATGCCCGAGCGGGTCATGAATCCGGGCAGGATTGTGATCCACGTCCTAGGCTGGTCGGCATGCCTGAACTGCTGACCATGCAGGAACTGGACACCGCGCTGGTGGGTCTGCCCGCGGTGCACAAATCCGGCACGTCTCTGCTGCGGGTCCGGGTGAAGGCGCCCGGTTTCCCCCAGGCGGTCGAGCTGATCTCCCGGGTCGCGCTGAGCGCCGAGGAGATGAACCACCATCCCGACGTCGACCTGCGCTTCGACAAGGTCACCTTCACCCTGAGCACACACTCCTCGGGCGGGGTCACCGCGCTGGACGTGGAGCTGGCGCAGCGGATCATGGTGCACGTGGACTCGGTCGGCGCCGAGGTGCTGGCCCCGGCGGCCCGGGTGGAGCTGGCCATCGACACCCGCGACGCCGACGCGATCCGGCCGTTCTGGCGGGCCGGGCTGGGGTACGTGGAGCGGCGCGGCGACGAGGGCATCGAGCTGCACAACCCGGACGAGGTCGGCCCGGTGGTCTGGTTCCAGCCCACCGAGGACTCCCGGGAGCAGCGCAACCGGATCCACTTCGACGTCTACGTGCCCTTCGACGAGGCTCCCAAGCGGGTGGCCGACGCGGTCGAGGCCGGTGGCCGGCTGGTCACCGACGAGTTCGCCCCCGACTGGTGGGTGCTCGCCGACGCCGACGGCAACGAGCTGTGCGTCTGCACCCAGTGATGAAGGACGCGCGTCCCGGCCACAGCGCTCGGGTCACCTTCTTCAGAAACTAGGGACGCTCGTCCCCAGTTGCCGCGCTCGGGGCACCTTCCTCAGGAACTGGGGACGCTCGTCCCCAGTTCGATCAGCCCGTTCCCTGGTCGGCGGGGAGACTAGGGCTGGGCGGTCTCGGTCCAGACGTTCGCGTTCCAGGTCGGCCCGGACCAGCTGGGGTTGTACTGCACCTTCTCGACCTGCGGGGCGCTGGCCACCAGGCCCGGGAAGACGAACAACGGCAGCGTGGCGACGTCCTCCCACAGCGCGGTGTCCAGCTGTTCCAGCAGGCTCAGCTGCCGCTCCGGGTCGAGCTCCGAGTACAGCCGCTTCAGCAGCAGATCCACGTTCTTGTCGCTGTAACCGATGAAGTTCTGTGTGCCCTTGCTGACGTAGATCGGGTAGGTCTGGCTGAGCATCGCCGAACTGGTCCAGGCGTACAGCGCCGCGTCGAAGTCGCCGCGCTCGAGCTCGGAGGAGAAGAAGGTGTAGCTGCCCGCGTCCTCGATCTTGAAACCGGCCTTCTCACAGGACTTCTTGATCAGCTTCACCTCCTGCTCGCGGCGCAGGTCGGGAGCCAGGTAGGCGATCCGGACCTTGGTGCCGGTCTTCTTCAGGTCCTTGAGGATCTTGCGCGAACCCTCGAGATCGACCGCCGCGTAGGCCTGCCCGCCGGTGGCCGACGTCTGCTCGTAGCCCTCCTGGAACGGCAGCCGGAAACGCGACTGCAGCACCTGGGCCTGCGGATTGGCGGGTTTGATCAGCTCGTCCAGGATCTGCTGGCGGGGAACGCACTTGGCGAACGCCTGGCGCAGCGCCCGGGACTTGAACTGACCGTCGAAATTGAAGTCCAGGTGTTCCCAGACGAACGAGTCGTGGCTGGAGACCTGCACCGCGTCCCCGGCCGCGGCCAGCGTCTTCAGCATCGCCTCGGTCGGCGTCGGGTCGATCACCTGCACCGTGCCGTCGATCAGGGCCTGCGCCTGCTCGTCCTCCGGGATCATCCGGATCACCACGTTCTGCACGGCCGGCGGCGTGCCCCACCACTTGGGGTTGGGCTCCAGGGTCAGCGCCTCGCCGGCCTTCCAGGAGGCCACCTGGTACGGGCCGGCGCTGGGCGCGATGTCCTGGTCGTAGCTGCCCGGCTTGAACACCCAGATCGTGTTGTAGGTCTTACCGATCTTCTCCATCGTCGCCTGCTTGCCGTCCTCGACGGCGGCGATCAGATCCTTCACCCCGGAACGCTTCTCGACCACGTGCGCGGGCAGGATCGTGCCCGGGCCGAACAGCGAGGTCCAGTCGGCGAAGACCCGGTCGAAGGTGACAGTGAAACTGCGCTCGCCGTCGGCGCACTTGGGCATCGAGACGTCGGCCCAGGCGGCCGGATTGATCGCGGAGAAGGCGGTGAGCTTGTCGCCGGTGTACTGGTCCCGTTCACCGGTGGGCCAGCGGCCCACGTTCGCGGCCCACGCCAGCACCGCGTCGTCGCAGTCCAGGGGCTCGCCGTCGGACCAGGTGGCGCCCTCGGCGAAGGTGTACTCGACGGTCTGGGGATTGCTGCTGAGCTGCTTGAACGAGCCGAAGTCGGGGTCGGGCACCCGCTCGCCGTCCGGGCCGAAGTACCAGAAGCCGCGCAGCACGTGGTTCAGCACCACCGCGTTGGCCGGGTTGGCCTGCTCGGCGATGTTGTTGTTGTACGAGGAGAACTCCCGCGAGCTGGCGTAGCTGATCGAGATCGGCGCGGTGGTCGGGGTGGGGGCCGCGCTGTTCTGCTTGCCGTCCGGCGTCTGCTGGTTCTCGTCCGGGTCGTCTCCCCCGGAACAGGCGGCGAGGGTCAGCGCGGCGGCCACGAGTACCGCGATCCACGGCTTGCCCGGCATCGAACGGCTCAAGCGAAGGTCCTTTCCTGAGCAGTGCTAGGGCGCGGGCCGCACCGTCCGATCCCGGCCGGAGCGGCAAGGCCGCCAGCCTCGACCATCCTGTCCAATAAATCCGCAAGCGCCTGAATCCGCAAGGCCGACGACCGACCGTTACTGACCCGTAACGCTGCGATGTACCCCAACGGTACCGATCTGCCCGCTGAGGCGAAGCCCCCTCCCGGCCGGTACCGTTGCGGTGATGATCGATCAGGGCAGCTAGGAGAACGGACATGGGCCGCAAGCGGTGGCACGCCGTGCATCATGCCCCGGACCGCTGCCCGGTCCACAGCAAGAACATCTATCCCAGCTCGGCCGTCGCCGGTATCAAGGCGCGGGCCGTCGAGGTCAAGGAAGGCCTGGAGTCCGGCGCGATGGACACGTTCTACTGCGAGGACTCCAAGGGCTGGCACATCGGTCACCGCTCGATCCGCGACCGGATCGAACGCAAATGGTCGTTCTAGGAGTCCCGTGCTCGAGGTAGCGCAGATCCGGTCCCACTTCCCGGCGCTGGCCGAAGGGGCCGCGCACTTCGACGGGGCCGGCGGCACCCAGACCGCTGATGTGGTCGCGGATGCCGTGCGCGAGACCATGCTGTCGGCGATCTCCAACCGTTCCACCTTCACCCGGGCGGAGCAGCGCGCCGAAGAGGTGGTCAGGCGCTCCCGCGCGGCTCTGGCCGACCTGCTCGACGCCGATCCCGGGGGCGTGGTCTTCGGCCGCAGCATGACGTCGCTGACCTTCGAGTTCTCCCGCACCCTGGCCAAGACCTGGCAGCCCGGCGACGAGATCGTGCTCAGCCGGCTGGACCACGACGCGAACGTGCGCCCTTGGGTCCTGGCGGCCCAGAGTGTGGGGGCCACGGTGCGCTGGATCGACTTCGATCCGGAGACCGGCGAGCTTGAGGACGTGGGTGCGCACCTGAGTGAGCGCACTCGCCTGGTTGCGGTCACGGGTGCCTCGAACCTGATCGGCACCAAGCCCGCGCTGCGCCCGATCGCCGACGCAGTGCACGCCGCCGGAGCCCTGTTCTTCGTCGACGCCGTGCATCTGAGCGCCCACGCCCCGGTCTCGCTGGCCGATTTCGGTGCCGACTTCCTGGCCTGCTCGCCCTACAAGTTCTTCGGCCCGCACTGCGGCGTGGTCGCGGCCGCCCCGGAGCTCCTGGCCGAGCTGCAGCCGGACAAGCTCGCGCCCTCGTCCAACTCCGTGCCGGAGCGCTTCGAACTGGGCACCTTGCCGTACGAGCTGATGGCCGGCGTGACCGCGGCCATCGACTTCATCGCGGCGATCTCACCGGGCGAGGGCACCACCCGCCGCGAGCGCCTGGTCAGTTCGCTGGGGGCGATCGAGACCCACGAAGAGGCCCTGCGCTCAAAGATCGAGACCGGCCTGAGCGAGCTGAGCGCCCTGAGCCCGATCACCGTCTGGTCCCGGGCCGCGCAGCGAACCCCCACGCTGCTGCTGACTTTCGCCGAGCACGCGGCCGCGGACGCCTACCCGTTCCTGGCCGAGCGCGGCATCAACGCCCCGGCCGGTTCCTTCTACGCCTACGAGACCGCGCGGCGGCTGGGGCTGGGACCCGCCGGAGGCCTGCGCTTCGGGCTGGCTCCGTACAACAACGACGAAGACGTGGACCGCCTCCTGAGCGGACTGCGCGAGTTCCTCACCCGCTGAACCGGGCTCAACCCAGCCGGAAGCGAGTCAGGGCTTGGGGCGCAGGTACCACTGCAGCCCGCCCATCACGGCGTCGAGCGCTGCTGTGCCGACGACCAGCACGCGCCCCTCATTGGTCTGCTGTTTCCGAAAAGCCGCAGCACAGGCCAGGACCCAGAGCGCGTTGACCGCGGCCGAGCGACCCAGCGCCGCTCGGGTCGGGCGGTTCGCGGCCAGGGCCAGCAGGCTCGAAGAGGCCAGCAGCGCGGCCGCCACGAAAGGCCTGCTCCGGCCGGACGAATCGACCAGCTGGTACACCGACGGCGAGGTGACCACCGCAGCACCGGCGGCCAGACAGCCGAGTGCATCGATGTCGAGAACCAGTACGCCCAGATCCGCGCGATCCATGACCACCCCCGGCCCTCATGATAGGGAGTGTTTTGAAGTTCGCTGCCGTAGCGAGGAGGTGCCCGGGGCGTCGGCTGGGCGCGGCCGGTGGGGCCCCTCGTAGCGGTGTTCTACGTGGGGCCACGCCGGACGCGGTCAGACGGCGTCCCGGGTGCCCCGCAGTAGGCATGGAACTTCAAAACACGACCTAGGCGAGGGTCAGCGCCGTCCGGGTGAAGTCTGGGCCTGGCGCAGGAGCTCGACGAACTCGTCGGGCTCCAGGTCGGGCACCGGCAGGCGCTCCTTCTCCGGGCAGGCGCGCAGGCCCTCGATCACGATGTCGAGCGAGCGCCGCCACAGCTCGGGGCGGACCGCCCGGCAGCCGTCCATCACCGGGCCCACCATCAGCGGGATCAGGCCCAGGTCATAGGCGGTGACGCCGGGCCGGATCACTCCGGCCGCCTGAGCCCGGGCCACGATCTGCTCGATCACCGGCAGGAGGCGGGCCCGGCAGGTGGTCATGGTGTCGCTGGTGACGTTGAACATCAGGAACTCCTTGAGCCCCCGATTGCCGGCCTGGACCTCCAGCGACCTGGTGATGAAGCCGACCATCGCCTCCCACGGGTCAGCAACCTCGAGGGAGTGCTGGGCCAGGCAGACGATCTGGTCGACGTCCTCGGTGAAGAGGGCCTCCAGCAGCGAGTCCTTGTCCGGAAAACGCCGGTAGACGGTGCCGACGGCGACGTCGGCGGCCTCGGCCAGCTGGTCGTGGCTGACGCCCAGACCCTGCTCGGCCAGCAGGGCACGAGCCGCTGTGAGGATTCGCTGGCGGTTGCGCTCAGCGTCTTTCCGCAGCGGCCGGCAGGTCTGCTCCCGGTCGTCGCTCATCGGCCAAGTGTACCCATCTCCGCACCTTCGTGCCGAGAAAGTTGAGAGCCGTCGGCAAAGTTGACAGCGCTCTCCACTTTCGGGTTATGGTCGTCCCCGTTCTCGAAGTTGAGAACGTCCTCCACTTTCCCGCGCGGCTGAGCGACCCGGTTTCGGGAGCCGCACGGACTCCGCACTTGTCTTGAGAGACGGATCAGCCATGGCATCAACCGAAAGTCAGGCGACGGCCGCACCCGCGGCCGAACTGCCGGCTGCGGCCGACCCCCGCCGGTGGTGGGCCCTCGTGGTCATCGCCATCGCCCAGCTGATGGTCGTGCTCGACGCGTCCATCGTGAACATCGCCCTGCCCTCGGCCCAGACCGACCTCGGCATCAGCGACGCCAACCGGCAATGGGTGGTCACCGCGTACGCCCTGGCCTTCGGCGGTCTGCTGCTGCTCGGCGGGCGGATCGCCGACTTCACCGGCCGTAAGCGCATTTTCATCATCGGCCTGCTCGGCTTCGCCGGGGCCTCGGCGCTCGGCGGCGCCGCGGTGAACGAGGCCATGCTGTTCGGCGCCCGCGCCCTGCAGGGGCTGTTCGCCGCGCTGCTGGCCCCCGCCGCCCTCTCCCTGCTGCAGGTCAGCTTCACCGATGCGAAGGAACGGGCCCGGGCCTTCGGGGTCTACGGCGCGATCTCCGGCGGCGGTGCGGCGATCGGCCTGATCCTCGGCGGTGTGCTCACCGAGTACGTCAGCTGGCGCTGGTGCCTGTACGTCAACGTGCCGATCGCGATCCTGGCCGCAGTGGCTGCTATCGGCACGATCCGGGAAAGCCGGGCCCATGGTGACACCCGCTACGACATCCCCGGCGCGGTGATGGTCAGCGGTGGTCTCGCCGCCCTGGTCTACGGCTTCACCCAGGCCGCCGAGGCCGAGGACGGCTGGCGCTCCACCAGCACCGTCACCTGGCTGGTGGCAGCGGCCGTGCTGCTGATCGGTTTCGTGATCTGGGAGCAGCGCACCCACCATCCGCTGCTGCCGCTGCGCGTGGTGCTCGACCGCAACCGGGGCGCCGCCTACGCCTCCTCGCTGCTGATCGGGGCCGGGCTGTTCGCCATGTTCCTGTTCCTCGCCTACTACTTCCAGCAGAACCTGGGGTACAGCGCGGTCAAGTCCGGTTTCGCCTTCCTGCCGTTCAGCGCGGGCATCATCGTTGCCGCCACAGTGGCCAGCAGCCTGATGCCCCGGATCGACCCGAGGGTCCTGCTCGTCGTCGGCGGAGTGCTGGCCACCGCAGGCCTGGCGCTGCTCACCCGGATCGAGACCGACAGCAGCTGGCTCACCCTGATCCTGCCCGCCGAGGTTCTGATCAGCCTGGGCATGGGCCTGTTCTTCGTGGTCTCCTCCAGCCTGGCGCTGACCCGGGTGGAAGAGCACGACGCGGGTGTGGCCAGCGCCATGCTGAACACCAGCCAGCAGATCGGCGGCGCCCTCGGCACGGCCCTGCTGAACACCTTCTTCGCCAGCGCGGTCACCAGCTGGCTGGCCGACAACGCCACCGCGGGCGCATCACCCCAGGCCCTGGCCGGCGAGGCCGCTGTCCACGGCTACCACGTGGCGTTCTGGGCGGGCTCCGGTTTCATCGCCCTGGCCACCCTGCTGGTCCTGTTCATGGTCAACGCCCGCAGCAAGGACCTGAGCTCAGAAGGAATGGTCCACGCCGGCTGATCAGCCCGGCGAACCGAAGGCCGAAGGCCAGCCGAAAAGCAGCCAGACGCCAACCAGCCAGGAGGCCGGAGAGTCCAGCGGAGGGACCTGGACCCTCCGGTCTCCTCAGCACCATCGGCCTCTACGCGACCGAACCGCCCACGTCCCCCGCCGACCAGCCACGCACCTGGCCTCAGCGTGCCAAGGCAACCCAGCCACTTCCGTCCCTAGTTCGGCCGCCTGTCGATTTCTGCAGTAAAGGCCAGCACCGCATCGGCCAAGGGCGCAACCGCGGCCGCCGGGATCGCGTGCCCCAGACCGGGAACCGTTACCAAACGGGAGCTTCCGATGCTGTCGGCGATGTACTGGGCGTGCGGCGGCGGGTTGATCGGGTCTTCCGGTGCTTCCACCACCAGCGTCGGCACCTGGACCCCCGCCAGCTCCGGGCCGCGCTCCAGCCCTTCCTGCGCAGCCCGGGCGTGGGCCGTCGACGAACGATCGTGACCGGTGTGCTCGATCACCCGCTGCTCCAGCCGCTCGAACTCGGCCGGATCGAAAGGAATTTGCCTGCCGTTCAGCAGGCGCCAATGCTCCACCCGGAAGGCCAGCTCTTCCTGCGGGCTCCGCTCGTCGCCCAGGTGCTCCCAGAGCTTGAGCAGTTCCGGATCCGGGCCCGGCAGTCCGGCACTCTCGTCCATCCAGGCCCCGAGCGCCGCCGTCGCGAAAATGGTTGCGCTCAAGAGCCTCTGAGGATTCTCGAGCAGCAGCACCTGCACCAGGGTGCCGCCGAGCGACATGCCCACCACATGCGCCCGGTCAATTCCCAGGCCGTCCATCAGGGCCACCACGTCGGCCGCGAGATCGGTCAGCGGATAGGGGCGCTCGTCGAAAGCCCAGGTGGAAAGCCCGGTGTCGCGATGGTCGTAGCGGATCACCCGATGCCGGGCCGCCAGCCGGTCGACCAGGTCTTCCGGCCAGGTCACCCCGCTGGCGTTCGCACCCATCACCAGGATCAAGGGTGTTCCCGAACCTCGCTCCTCGGCCCAGAGTTGGTAATCGGGGCTCACCTGCACGCGATGCTCCATGACCGATCACGGTAACAACGGCCGCGCCGATCGGCCCGCACCCACGCCTGGCTTAATCCGGTGCCTGCGAGCACCCCGGGCTGCCACGATGGCGAGATGGCAGAAGACGAGTTCAAGGCCGGGCTTCAGCACTACCTGCAGCAGGCGCGCGACGCGCTGCTGTGGAAGCTCGAAGGCTTGTCCGAGTACGACCTCCGGCGCCCCCTGGTCCCGACCGGAACGAACCTGCTCGGCCTGGTGAAGCACCTGGCCACCACCGAAGCCGGCTACTTCGGCCAGGTCTTCGGCCGGCCCTGCCCGGACGAGCAGTTCCCCTGGCCGTGGCCCGACGACCTGGAGGACAACGTCGACATGTACGCCACTGCGGACGAGTCGTCGGCAGAGATCATCGCCATGTATCGGCGGGTCAACGCACACTCCGACCAGACCATCGAGGCCCTGCCCCTGGACGCGACCGGCACCGTGCCATGGTGGCGGGAGGAACATCAGACCGTGACGCTGCACCGGATCCTGATTCACATGATCGCGGAACTGAACCGGCATGTGGGGCACGCCGACTTGGCGCGCGAAATGATCGACGGCGCCGCGGGGCATCGCCAGGAGAACTCGAACATGCCGCCTGAGCACGACCAGGCCGCCTATCGCGCCAGATTGGAGACGATCGCGCTGGGTTTCCGGTGAACGCCCGGCCCCTGATCGGTAGGTGACCACCAACGGACGTTCTGCTCGCCGCGGGCGGTGAGCAGAACGTCCGTCGTTGGTGGGCTTTTCAGCTCTTGGCGGCCGTGTTGAGCGGCCACCAAGCCGGGAGCATCTGCACATAGACGCTCAGGAAGTCCTCGACCGACAACTCCGGGTGCTCCAGCCAGCCCGCGATCGCGCCCACCGTGCCGTCGGCGATCAGCCGCGCGGCGATGTCGGCCGCCGCGTCGTCGGGCACCCCGGCCACCGGCATCTCGATCCGCACCCGGGCCAGCTCGAGCAGGATCCGGCTGGACTCCAGGAAGTGCGCGCCGAGCATCGAGCGCAGGCCGACCTCGGAGCTGTAGGCCAGGTCGCGGCGATAGATCGCGATCCGGCTCTCGATGTGCCGCATCACCCCCTGCGTCACCTCGCTGGCCACCGTGGCCAGGTCCGCGCCGGTGTCGGCCAGCAGCGGCTGGCGCAGCGCGTCCAGGTCCACCAGCAACGCCTGACGCAGCAGATCGTCGGGGGAATTGGCATGCTCGTAGAAGGTCGAGCGATGCACCCCCGCCTCCCTGGCCAGCTCGGACACGCTGACCTGAGTGACCGGCCGTTCCTCGGCCAGCCGGAGCACGGCCTGGTGCAACCGCTCGCGGCTCCGGCGCTGCCGTGCGTCCATTAGAGACCCTCCCGGATTAGAACCCGACACCTGTCGGTTATCTTGATGTCAACACAACTCTTGCTAGGGGCGAACGATCTCCCGACCGTGAGCCGGACGTCCCTGCTGCTCAGGACGGAGAACCATCATGGCCACCTACGACGTAGCGGATCGTTCGGCGATCGTCACCGGCGCGGGGGCGGGCATCGGCCGCGCCGTTGCCCTGCTGCTGGGTGCGAACGGCGCGAGCGTCATCGTCTCGGACATCAACGCCGAGGACGCCGACCGGACCGTGAAGGAGATCGAGGCCGCCGGGGGCGTCGCCAAGGCGGTCGTCGGTGACATCGGCGACCGAGACGTGAACATCGCCCTGGTCGAGGCCGCGCAGGCGCTGGCCCCGCTGAAGATCTCGGTGAACAACGCCGGCATCGGCGGCCCGGCCACCCCGGTCGCCGAGTACCCGCTGGACGCCTGGAAGCGGGTTCTCGACATCAACCTGAACGGGGTGTTCCACGCGCTGCAGGCGCAGATCCCGGCGATGGCGGCGAACGGTGGCGGCTCGGTCGTCAACATGGCCTCGGTGCTCGGCTCGGTCGGGATCCCCGGCAGCTCGGCCTACGTGACCAGCAAGCACGCCCTGCTGGGCCTGACCAAGAACGCCGCGCTGGAGTACTCGCCGCAGAGCGTGCGGGTGAACGCGGTGGGCCCTGGCTTCATCCGCACTCCGCTGCTCGAGGCCAAGATGGAGGTCTCGGTCCAGGAGCACCTGGCCGGCGAGCACGCCCTGCGCCGCCTGGGCCGGCCGGAAGAGGTGGCCGCGCTGGTCGCCTTCCTGGCCTCGGACGCAGCCAGCTTCATCACGGGCAGCTATCACCTGGTCGACGGCGGATACTCGGCGCACTGAGCACATTTTGCACGATCGGGTAATTCCGGCCGAACCGACGGGCCGGAATTACCCGATCCGCTTGCCGAGCACGGTTCGGCGGGCCCAGACAGTCGCACCTGCTTTAGCGCAGCGTTAGGCCTTTCGGCTCATCGGGCTTAGCGCGGGCGCTCCTAGGCTCGGCAACCGTGACCCGCCGGAACAAACGCCTCGTCGGACTGCTGGCCGCCCTCGCCCTGATCGGCGGTGGGCTCGGCTACCTCGGACTACGCAGCCAGAGCCCCTCGGCCGGGGCTGCCGGTGCCAATCTGATCAGCGCACAGATACCGCAGGCCACTGCGAGCGCCCAGCCTTCGCAACCTTCCGCTTCTCAGCCTCTGGCTTCTTCGGCACGAGCCACGGCCGAGGCCAAAAAACTGGCCGAACGGGTGGCCCGGGCCAAGAAGAAGCTCACCGCTCAGGCCAAGAAGGCGCGCACCACCACGCCGAAGCAGAAGCCGGCCACGCCCTCTGCCCAGCCCGCTGGGCCGGACGCGTTCGGCTCGGTCGGCTCGGTCAAGAAGGGCGCCGCCACCTGGAACCAGGACGGCATGACCGCCTCGCTCAAGGACTCCGGGGTGAGCTGGTTCTACAACTGGGCGCCCGACCCGCAAGACGTCAAGGCCCCGGCCGGCGTGGACTTCGTGCCGATGATCTGGGGTGCGGACGCGGTCAACGCCAGCACCCTGGCCACCGCCAAGAAGCACGGCAATACCCTGCTCGGCTTCAACGAGCCCGACCTGGCCGAGCAGTCCAACCTGAGCGTCGAGCGGGCGCTGGAGCTGTGGCCCCAGCTCGAGGGCACCGGTCTGCGGCTGGGCAGCCCGGCCGTGGCCTGGGGCGCCGACCAGGACGGGCAGTGGCTGGAGAAGTTCATGCAGGGCGCCGAGGACAAGAACTACCGCGTCGACTTCATCACGCTGCACTGGTACGGCTCGGACTTCAACCCGAAGAACGCCACCCAGCACCTGAAGACGTATGTCGAGGCCACCCACGCCAAGTACGGCAAGCCGATCTGGCTGACCGAGTACTCGCTGATGAACTTCGGCGGCGGGCCCAAGTTCGCCTCCCCCGCCGACCAGGCCGAGTTCGTGCGGCTGTCCACCAAGATGCTCGAGGAGCTGGACTACGTCGAGCGCTACTCCTGGTTCGCCTTCCCGACCTCCAAGAACGGCCAGGACGAGACCGGCCTGTACCGCCCCGGGGGTGCCCTCACCGAGCCGGGCAAGGCCTATCGCGCAGCGGGCTGAGCTGCGGTTCTCCAGCCGCCGGTCCGGCCGGGCTTCCCCTGAAGTTGCCTGGCCGGGCCGGTTTCCGCTCTCACTCGCCGCTGACCAGCTCCGGCGGGAAGTGCCGCACGTCGCCCAGCCGGATCAGGAACGAGTGGCGCGGCGCCTCTTTCGGGCCGCGCCCGCGCGGCCAGTGGTGCACTTCGGTGATGGACGCGTGACAGGCGGAGGTCTCGGTGGTCCAGTCGGCATCCGGCCCGAGCCCGTACACCCAGCGCAACGCCGCGTCG
Source organism: Kineosporia babensis (assembly GCF_021129305.1). GTDB lineage: Bacteria > Actinomycetota > Actinomycetes > Actinomycetales > Kineosporiaceae > Kineosporia > Kineosporia babensis. The sequence continues at coordinate 24,408 of NZ_JAJOMB010000021.1, forward strand.
ATCACCCCGGCGTGGACCACCACGATCAGCCGGCCTCGCGGCGGCTGATCCATCAGACCGTTCAAAGCCCGTTGAACGCGTTCCTGAAACTCTCCCAGCGACTCGCCCCCAGGCGTCCGGTGCTCGGGTCGCCACAGCAGCAGATCCTCGCGCTCGTCGGCATCGGCCCAGGTCCAGCTCTCGCCGAAGCGAATCTCGTCCAGATCCGCCACCTGCTCCGGCTCACGCCCGAACGCCCGGGCCGTAGCCACCGCCCGCTGCCGGGTGCTCGACACCAGCCGGTCTGCCTCGGTCAGCGCGAGCGCTCTCCCGGTGGCAGCGGCCTGCTCCTGACCCAACGGGGTGAGCGGTCCGTCCTGACCTTCACGAACCTGCTGACCATGACGAACAAGATGCAGACGGACGGGTGGAGTGGCCTCGGCCGGCACGGCTGTCCTTTCGTAGTTGCTGGGTTCTTCTCAGTTCCACAGGCCCACCGCGGACCGGAAGTCCCGCACGATCGGCGACACGACATCGTCCATCATCGTCTGGATCTCGAGCCCGGAACAGTCGATCGGCTGCTCGCTCCAGAGGCTCAGTTCCTCCAGCCCGGCAGCCAGTTCCGGCCGCACCTTGCTCCAGCGCGCCGCCGCGGTCCGGCGATCGGTGGTCCAGATCTCGTCGTGCACACTGACCAGCCCAGACAACGCCAGCAAGGTCTTCCGCGCGATCCTCCGAGCCAGGCCTTGGGTTTCACCGGCCTGAAGGGCTCCACGCCACACTTCAACATGCTGGGCAATATCCCCGTTGAAGCCCCGGGCCGCCCTGACGTCAGCCGGAAACGCCTGGCCCGCAGCCATATCCGGACCTACCAAGAGCACGCAGTAATGCCGCAAGAAGACCCGGTTGCCGTACGACTCGTCGCTGTCCCCCACCAGATCCTGCGCCGTCAACGCACTGATCTCCACGCCACGGACGAGCCCCGCGAACTGCCGCGACAACTCTGGCCCAGCAGTCCGGCCCGAAGCTCCGACAGACAACAGATCCAGGTCTGAAACTCCTTGCCGGGCATGCCCGGTGGCCACGGAGCCGTACAGGTACAGCGAGCGTCCATTGGCCTGCTGGACCGCCGCCTGCAGGACCGGCTCAAACGCCGACGGCACGCGCGAACGAGCTACCCCGGTCACGATCGTGCCGTCGGCCGCCTTGCCTTCATCCGGGTCGAACAAGGGCCAACTCCTCCGGGCCGGTCGGCCGCCAGAGAGTCACGGTCGGGTTCATCCCCCGGACGCTACTGCCCGCCTCAGCGACCGGCCAGCGAAATAACGTCAGAGAACGGACGCCCCGATCTCACCCGGGTTGTAGGCGACCTCCCAGCGGAAACCGTCCGGGTCGGCGAAATACCCGCTGTAGCCGCCCCATTCCCGCGAGGCCGGCTCCACGACCACAGTGCCCCCAGCTGCCTTGGCCTCGGCAATCACCTGATCCACCTCGGCCGGCGAGGCCACGTTGTGCGCCAACGTGAACGGCAGTGCCCCCTCACCTCGCGCGATCGGCCCGATCTCCTGCACGGCGGCGCTCTCCTGCCACAACGACAGCACCAGCTTCTCGCCGACCCGGATCATCACCACCTCGTCCGGCACCTCCAGCTCGACCGGCCAGCCCAGCTGCTCGACGTAGAACGCCCGGCTCTTGACGACGTCCCGGACTATCAGCGACAGAAAGCTCAACCGGGGATCCATCACCCAGACAGTAGTTGCTCCCCCACCCCAGCACTCCTGTGCCCCGCCGCTCGCCCCAACCCGTTGTCGGGCCCCTTAACCGGCACGGCACCCAACCGGCACCAAGACGCCAGACCTGCGCCCGACGTCCCCCAAGACTCTTCCCAGCGGGCAAAGAAGGTTCCGCAACGTGTACACATGGGTCGCTTGGTACCTTTTGTACATGATTGATGTGCCCCGCATCTCCGTCCGCGAAGCCCGCGCGCACCTGGCCGACGTGGTCGACAAGGCCGAGCGCGACCAGCCGACCGTGATCCTGCGCCGCAACAAGCCGGTGGCCGCGGTGGTCCCGCTCGACGTGCTGAAGCACTACCTCGAACTCGAGGAGCGCGAGATCAGCCGCATCGTCGACGAGCGCACCAAGGCCCAGTCGTCCGACCGCGCCGTTCCGCTCGAGGACGTACTCAGCGAAACAGCCTCCCGTGCCCGATGACTACCGCACGCTGATCGCACCCGCAGCCCGCGACGAGATCAGCGCCGCCCCCCGCCCAGTCGCCCTGCGAATCCTGAAAACGCTGCTCGCCCTGGAACGCGACCCGCGCGGCCTCTCCCCCACGCCGCCTGCTCCCCGCCCGATCCCACTGGCGTCAGACCCGGACCGCCACACCTTGCGGATCGGCGACCACCGCGTCATCTACACCGTCGAAGACCTCAAGATAATCGTCTGGGCCGTTCTGCCCACCGGCTCCGTCCGAAACTAACCGGCCAGAGGACGATTCCAGAGTCGTGCGGCCACCTACTTGTACGGCTCGTACTGAGTACGGTGCCCCCAGCGTCGCCAGCCAGGCAGCGGGACAACCGAAGCCAAACCGCCTCCGTATCCCACTTCACACACCACATCACCGCTGGCCAGCGTTACGGCAACAGCCGATCTTCCAGCCGCGAATGTCTCCACCACGCGGCCGGCCACCATGGCTGCCACGACGTCACCAAGAAACTGAAGATCCGCAGCGGTCGGTTCCAACTCCCAGCGCCCACCCTCTCGGCCGGCTTCGAACACAACCACATCCGTCCAGATCCAGGAGAAGGCCAGGCTGCGGGGATTGGCCGGTACGGCGGAGACCATGTGCCCATCAGCCGGACCGAACGGCCGATGGGTCACCGTGACAAGGCTTCCCAGGTCTGACAGACGATCTTCAATGACCTGGAGATGCGCTCTCACCTGCGCACTCTTCAACTTGTTCATGCGCGGCACGAGGACTCACCGTCAGACGTTGAACCGGAACTCGACCGGAGTCCGGCATCGATCAGCCATCTGAGCCGTTGCCCCAGAAGCTCAGGACGAGCGGTGCGAAGCCGAGTTCGAACGCCTGCTCCGCTTTCCGTACCGCTGACGAGCAGCCTCACCCGAAGTGCCCAGCAGGTCACCGATGGAACGCCATGAGTGCCCCGAAGAATGCGCCTGCCACACAAGTTCAGCAAGAGCACGCTCAGCGTCCGACCTCGCCAGAACCGCCTGGCGCAACGCCTCCAGTTGCGGTTCGCCTTTGCCCGCGTTCGACTCAGCCGGCTCGAAAGCTTCGAAGCGAGCGGCCAGCTCGTCGGCATGGTCAAGGATCTCTTGTACGGTCCGTGGCATCTGCATCACCTCAAGAACTTCGGCCGAGCGGGCATCGCATGCACGATCACCGGGGCAATATCTCCCTCGACCACCCCGACCTCCAGCAGTCGCGCCGATCGATCAGGGCCGATGAACATCCGCAGCCCCTCATCCACCTCGTAGATTCGGATCGGGTTGGCAAACGCGTGCTGCATGTCCTCATCCACAATCCCGTGCTTCCGAGCGCTCACAGCAACGATCGGCATCACCAAGGTAGCCCCCGCCAACCTCGACAGCAAGTTAACTTGTCGTCGAGCCTACCCCAGCAAGCCGCCCTTCATCGGACGCCGGATCCCACTTCGGGCATGGGCCGCAGAGCTACCTGCGATCCCTACACATCGAACTGGACGCCCCCACGCTCGCCTACGCGCCGACCGTCATCCATCGCGACAAGTTGCGGGTCACGACACCGTTCCGGATCCAGCTGGACCTCAACGAACTGGTGCCCGGCCGCAAGTAGCGAACCAGGCACCAGGTGACGAACCGGAACTCAGCTACACATTGAACCGGAACTCGACCACGTCGCCGTCCTGCATGACGTAGTCCTTACCTTCCATCCGGACCCGGCCCTTGGCCTTGGCCTCGGCCATCGAGCCGGCCTCGAGCAGGTCGGCGAAGCTGACGATCTCGGCCTTGATGAAGCCGCGCTGGAAGTCGGTGTGGATCACGCCGGCGGCCTGCGGGGCGGTCCAGCCCTGGTGGATCGTCCAGGCGCGGGACTCCTTCGGGCCGGCTGTGAGGTAGGTCTGCAGGCCGAGGGTGTGGAAGCCGACCTTGGCCAGCTGGTCCATGCCGGACTCGGTCTGCCCGACGCTGGCCAGCAGCTCGGCGGCCTCCTCGGCGTCCAGCTCGATCAGCTCGGACTCCAGCTTGGCGTTGAGGAAGATCGCGTCGGCGGGGGCGACCAGGTCGCGCATCTTGGCCTGCAGCGTCTCGTCGGACAGGCCGTCCTCGTCCACGTTGAACACGTAGATGAAGGGCTTGCTGGTCATCAGGCTGAGCTCGCGCAGGTGCTCCATCTCGATGCCGGCCTTCGCGGCGCCCTTGGCCAGCGTGGTGCCGTCCTCCAGCAGCTTCTGGGCGGCGACCGCGGCGTCGAGCACGGCCTTGTCGGCCTTCTTGCCCTTGACCTCTTTCTCCAGCCGCGGGATGGCCTTCTCCAGGGTCTGGAGGTCGGCCAGCATCAGCTCGGTGTGGATCACCTCGATGTCGTCGGCCGGGTCGACCCGGCCGGCGACGTGAATCACGTCGTCGTCCACGAAGGCGCGGACCACCTGGCAGATCGCGTCGGCCTCACGGATGTTGGCGAGGAACTTGTTGCCCAGGCCCTCACCCTCGCTGGCGCCCTTGACGATGCCCGCGATGTCGACGAAGGAGACCGTCGCCGGGATCTGCTTCTCGCTGCCGAACACCCCGGCCAGCTGGCCGAGCCGCTCGTCGGGCAGCGGAACCACCCCGACGTTGGGCTCGATCGTGGCGAACGGGTAGTTCGCCGCGAGCACCTCCGCCTTGGTGAGGGCGTTGAAGAGCGTCGACTTGCCGACGTTCGGGAGACCGACGATGCCGATGGTGAGTGCCACGCGTCCAGGTTACTGGCCAGCGCCGACAGTTCTGAATTGCGGACGTCCGGGTCGCCTCGGGCGCCCGGCCGGCGGTTCCGGGATCAAGAGCAACTGCATAAGGACGAAACGTTTGTGGGCACCGCGGCAGGAAGCGTCCACGAGGCGCCGGCCGGGTTGTCGGACGGTCCGGGGACAAGACTGTCGGTGCGGCCTGGCATCGTGGCCGCATGACGACATCGGTGGGCTTCCTGCTCGGCCTGATCATGGGTCTGGCACTGGCTGCGGCGGCGGCCTACGCCGCGTTCCCGCCGCTGCTGCGGGCCCGGCAGGCCGCGCTGGAGACCGAGCGCGACCTGCTGCGTGAGCGGATCACCGATCTGGAGGCGGCCGCCGGGCAGGATCACGAACTGGTCGCCACCTTGTCCCCGCTGGCGACCACCCTGCAGCGGGTGGAGAAACAGGTCCAGACCCTGGAGCGGGACCGGGTCGAGCAGTTCTCCCGGCTCGACGAGCACCTCAGCGCCGTGCACGCCTCCGGCGAATCGCTGCGCGCCCAGACCGCGGCCCTGGCCAGTGCCCTGCGTTCACCCACCTCGCGCGGTGCCTGGGGCGAGGTCCAGCTGCGCCGGGTGGTCGAGCACGCCGGCATGCTGCCCCGGGTCGACTTCTTCACCCAGGCCTCCGGCACCACCCCCGACGGCAACAACGTGCGGCCCGACCTGGTGGTCCACCTTCCCGGCGGCAAGTACGTCGTGGTCGACGCGAAGGCCCCGCTCGCTGCCTTCCTCGAAGCCAGCGAAAAGGGTGAGGCCGCACTGTCGGCCGCCGCAGGGGCGCACGCCAAGGCCCTGCGGGCGCACGTGGACACCCTGGCCGCCAAGGAGTACTGGACCGCCTTCCAGCCCACCCCGCAACTGGTGATCTGCTTCGTGCCGGGCGAGGCCTTCCTGGCCGCCGCCTGCACCGCCGACCCCAGCCTGCTCGAGCACGCGATGGCCCGCCGGGTCGTCCTGGCCACCCCCACCACCCTGCTCGCCCTGCTCCGCACCGTGGCCCTCACCTGGCAGTCCGAGGCAGTCAGCGGCAACGCCCGGCACCTGCTCGAGATCGGGACCGAGCTCTACCGCCGCCTGTCCGGCCTCGGCGAGCACGCCGGCAAACTCGGCCGCGACCTGCACCGCGTCGTCGAGGACTACAACGCGCTGGTCGGCACCCTGGAACGCCGGGTCCTGGTCACCGCCCGCAAGATGCAGGACCTCGACCTGGTCGACACCGACCTGCCCAGCCTCACCCCGCTCGAATCCAGCCCACGCCCGCTCACCGCCGACGAGCTCATCGCCGGCCCGCCGCACCCCGCCCCGGCACACCTGAGCCTGGACCTGGAGAACCACCAGCCCAGCCGAGAACCAGGCACCGACCACACCGAGCACGAACCGGTCGGCCGAGCACCCGAGGGCCTGAACAACCCCGGCCGATCAGAGCGCTCTGACCCCGGCCATTGGTCCGGCCGTTGAACCACCCGGCCAGAGCGTTTGAGGAAGGGGCGGCCCTGCCAGTGCACCGGCCAGCAGACGGCGACTCGCTTCAGCCCGGAAGACGGTATAGACCAAGCCTTCCCGCTCCACGCGGCACTCTGACTCGACAGCCGTCCCGGTAACCGAACTGGAAGCACCCGAACCACCGGCAACCCGGCAACCCGGCAACCCATCACGCCGACGGCCGCCTGAGCAGCACCGGCCGAGACTCCCGAAGGAAGGCACGACTCAAAGACGACCCAAGACCCACCACCGCAGGACCCGGAACGGAGGAGTCAGCAACCCGCCCCGACCTGAACCGGCCTCGACCGGCCTCGACCGGCCTGACTCAGTCCGTCACGGCCCGTCCGTTTCCGTCCCCGGCCGATCCCATCCGACCGGCCCGACCGAGAGCTGGTGAACCGCCATGATCCGCAACCGCATCGTCTCCTTCCGGCTGGAGACCCACATCGCCGCGCCCGTCGAAGCCTGCTTCCGTCTCAGCCTTTCCGTGGACGCTCACACCTCGTCCATGCAGGGCTCGGGCGAGAAGATCGTCGGAGGGGTCAGGTCCGGCGAGATGAAGCTCGGTGAAACGGTCACCTGGCAGGCACGGCACTTCGGCATCCCGTTCCGGATGACGTCGAAGATCACCGCTCACGAGGAGCCCCGCCGGTTCGTCGACGAGCAGGTGCGCGGGCCGTTCGCGCTCTGGCGCCATGAGCACCGGTTCGAAGCGAGCGGCGCCGGAACCCGCATGGTGGACGTGGTCGACTTCGCCTCGCCGGCCGGTCCGATCGGGGCGTTGGTCGACCGGCTGTTCCTGCGGCGCTACATGACGAAACTACTGGAGGAACGCAACCGCTGGCTGGCCACCGAACTCGGCTGACCGGCAGGCGAAATCCAGTCCGAACGCCAGGTTCGATCGGTCCCGACCCAAACCCAACTGCACCCGATCTGCAACCCAGCCGGAACCCAAGGTGGGCCGAGAACCTCACGCGCCCACAAACGTTCAAACAAAAGACGCCCGGGGTGACCACCTCAACCAAAGGTGACCACCCCGGGAGCCATGCATCAGGCCGCGACCATGCCGTGCGGGTCGATCACGAACTTCTTCGCCGCACCCTGGTCGAAGTCCGCATACCCCTGCGGAGCCTCGTCGAGCGAGATCACCGTGGCGTTCACGGCCTTGGCGATCTGCACCTTGTCGTTCAGGATCGCCTGCATCAGGCCGTAGTTGTACTTCATCACCGGGCACTGGCCGGTGACGAACGAAAGCGACTTCGCCCAGCCGGTTCCCAGCGACAGTGACAGCGATCCGACTTTCGCGGCCTCGTCGATACCACCCGGGTCACCGGTGACGTAGAGCCCGGGGATACCCAGCGCGCCACCCGCGGCAGTGATCTCCATCAGCGAGTTCAGCACCGTGGCGGGAGCTTCCTGAGCTGCGCCTTCACCGTGGCCCCGGGCCTCGAAGCCGACCGCGTCCACCCCGCAGTCCACCTCGGGCACGCCGAGGATCTGCAGGATCTGGTCCTTCGGGTCGCCCTTGGACACGTCCACCGTCTCGCAGCCGAAACTCCGGGCCTGCGCGAGCCTTTCCGGCACCAGGTCGGCCACGATGACCACCGCGGCGCCGAGCAGCTGGGCCCCGGCGGCAGCCGCCAGCCCGACCGGACCGGCACCTGCGATGTAGACCGTGGAGCCCGGTTTCACGCCCGCGGAGACCGCGCCGTGATAGCCGGTGGGGAAGATGTCCGAGAGCATGGTCAGGTCCGTGAGCTTGCTCAGGGCCTTGTCCTTGTCGGGGAATCGCAGCAGGTTGAAATCGGCGTAGGGCACCATCACGTACTCGGCCTGGCCGCCGACCCAGCCGCCCATGTCCACGTACCCGTAGGCCGCGCCCGGACGGGCCGGGTTCACCGTCAGGCAGATCCCGGTCTTGCCCTCTTTGCAGTTGCGGCAGCGCCCGCAGGCGATGTTGAACGGCACCGAGCACAGGTCACCGACCTTGATGAACTCCACGTCGGAGCCCACCTCGACGACCTCACCGAGGATCTCGTGACCGAGCACGAGGTGCTGCGGGGCGGTGGTGCGGCCGCGGACCATGTGCTGGTCGCTGCCGCAGATGTTGGTGGTGGCGACCTTGAGAATGACGCCGTGGTTGCATTTTCGGCCGATGTTGTCCGGGTGGACCCCCGGGCCGTCCTGCAGTTCCAGTTTCGGGTAGTCGGTTTCCTGGACCTCGACCTTGCCGGGACCCATGTAAGCAACGCCTCTGTTGCCTGCCATCTGCGATCAACCTCTTCGTCGAACGACGCCGGGCGGGACCTGCCCATCAGAACACGCCCGGGCGAAGAGGGCCAGAACAGGATCGGCCCGCTCCTTCCGGAGCGGGCCGACGCGTCTGGAAGGAGCGGACTCAGTCCTGCTGGGCGGCCTTCTTGGCCTCGGCCGCCTTCATGTCCCGGCGGATCTCCTTCGGCAGCGAGAACAGCAGGTCCTCCTTGGCCGTGACCACCTCTTCGGTGTCGCCGTAGCCGCGCTCGGCCAGCCAGGCCAGGACGTCCTGCACCAGGATCTCCGGCACCGAGGCACCCGAGGTGACGCCGACCGTGGTGACGCCCTCCAGCCAGGCCTCGTCGATCTCGGCCGCGAAGTCGATCCGGTGCGAGGCCTTGGCGCCGTACTCCAGGGCGACCTCGACCAGGCGCACCGAGTTCGAGGAGTTCTGCGAGCCGACCACGATCACCAGGTCCGCCTGTGGGGCGATCTTCTTGACCGCGACCTGCCGGTTCTGGGTGGCGTAGCAGATGTCGTCGCTCGGCGGGTTCTGCAGCGTGGGGAACTTCTCCCGCAGCCGGCGCACCGTCTCCATCGTCTCGTCCACCGACAGCGTGGTCTGCGAGATCCAGACCACCTTGTCCGGGTCGCGGACCACGACGTTCTCGACGTCGTCGGGGCTGTTGACGATCTGGATGTGCTCGGGCGCCTCACCCGCGGTGCCCTCGACCTCCTCGTGACCGGTGTGACCGATCAGCAGGATGTCGTAGTCACTGCTGGCGAAGCGCACCGCTTCCTTGTGCACCTTGGTGACCAGCGGGCAGGTGGCGTCGATGGTCTTCAACTGACGGCGGTCGGCCGCGGCGACGACGGCCGGCGACACGCCGTGCGCGGAGAAGACCACGATGGCGCCCTCGGGCACGTCGTCCGTCTCGTTCACGAAGATCGCGCCGCGGGCCTCGAGCGAGGTGACGACGTGCCGGTTGTGCACGATCTCCTTGCGCACGTAGACCGGGGCGCCGTGCACCTCCAGCGCCTTCTCCACCGCAAGCACCGCGCGGTCCACCCCGGCGCAGTACCCGCGCGGGGAGGCCAGCAGCACCCGCTTCGTGCCTTCGCTGCTGACGGAGGAGGTGGGGGCCGTGGAGGCAATGCTCGATGCGGTCACGACTCCATGGTAAGTGCGCATTCTGCGGGCATTGCGGTCGGCTAGCGTGACGTGGTGAGCAATACGCCCCGGAAGATCCCGGCCACGGCGAGTGAGACCACTGCGGAACAGCCCTGGCCGGTGCGCCTGCTGTCGGCCAAGCTCACCGACTACATCGCCAGGTCACCGGGGGTGTGGGTGGAGGGTCAGGTGGTGCAGCTCACGCGCAGACCGGGACAGACCACCTGCTATCTCACGCTGCGTGATCCGGATGTGGACCTGTCGTTCAACGTGAGCACGCACGTGCGGGTGCTGGACGCGCTGCCTACCCCGCTGCAGGACGGCTCCCGGGTGGTCATGCACGCCCGCGCCCAGCTCTTCCCGCGCCGGGGATCGCTGAGCCTTTTCGCCGACCAGATCCGCCCGGTCGGGGTAGGCGAGCTGCTCGCCCAGCTGGAACATCTGCGCCGGTTGCTGACCGCCGAGGGCCTGTTCGCGGCCGAGCGCAAGCGTCCCCTGCCGTTCCTGCCTCAGGTGGTGGGGCTGGTCTGCGGGCGGGCCTCGGCGGCGGAGCGGGATGTGGTGGAGAACGCGCGGCGACGCTGGCCCGCCGTCCGCTTCGACATCCGCCCGGTGGCGGTGCAAGGGCCCAAGGCGGTTGAGGACGTGGTGGGTGCGTTGCGCTCGCTGGACGCCGACGAACAGGTGGACGTCATCGTCGTCGCCCGGGGCGGAGGCTCGGTCGAAGACCTGCTGCCGTTCAGCAACGAGGGACTGCTCCGGGTGGTCTCGGCCTGCCGCACGCCGATCGTGAGCGCGATCGGGCACGAGGTGGACAAGCCGTTGCTGGACCTGGTGGCGGACTGGGCGGCGTCCACCCCGACCGACGCAGGGAAGCGGATCGTGCCGGACATGGCTGCGGAGCTGGAGGGGGTCGCTCAGCAGCGGCGGCGGGCACTTCAGGCATTGAGGACGCGGGTGGCACGGGAAGCCGAGTCGATCGCGGCTTTGCGCTCCCGGCCGGTTCTGGCTGACCCGCACCGCCTGCTGACCGCCCAGTCCGATCTGGTGTCGGTGCAGCGGGAACGAGCTGCCCGGGCGCTGAGCAATCGCCTGTCGCACGCCCGGCAGGACGTAGGGCATCTGCGGCAACGGGTGCGGGCGTTGTCTCCCCTGGCGACGATGGAGCGGGGGTACGCGGTGGTGCAGCGGGCGGACGGGCGCGTGGTGCGCGCTGCCAGCGAGGTTTCGGGCGGAGAAGCGCTGCGGGTGCGGGTACACGAGGGCGAGATCGCTGCGCAGGTCACGAGCGTTCAGGGCGAATAACGACAGACGAGGTGGCTGGCTCGGGTAGGCCGTAGGCTCGCGAGGTGACTGCGCCCCGCCAGAAGAAGACCGAGCCGACGAAGACCGGGGACGACCCGGTCGAGGCCGCGTCCGCCGACGCTGCCGCGCTGGATGCCGAGCTGGCCAAGCTGTCCTACGAAGAGGCCCGCGACGAACTGGTCAGCGTGGTGCGGCGGCTGGAGAGCGGCGCCGAGACGCTGGAGGAGTCCCTGGCGTTGTGGGAGCGCGGTGAGGCGCTGGCCCGGCGCTGCGAGACCTGGCTGGCCGGCGCCCAGGCCAAGCTGGACGCCCGCCTCGCCGAGCCCACCACCTGAAGCGGATCAGGGCTGCCAGGCGTCGATCTCGGCGCGGGTAGGCGGCTGGGCCCCGGCCTGGGTGCAGGTGTAGGCCGCCACCCGCACGGCGTGGGTCAGCATCGGGGCCAGGTCGGCCGGCGACTTGTCCCGCAACGAGCCGATGGCCGCAGGCGTGAGCAGCCCGGCCTGATCGAGCGCGTGCAGCAGCCCGGCCATCAGCGCATCCCCCGCGCCTACCGTGTCGGCCACCGCGATCTTCGGCGCCGGCACCTCGACCACGCCCGAGGCCAGCACTCCGACCGCGCCCTCACCCCCGCGGGTCAGCACCACCAGCGCCGGGCCACTGGCCCGCCAGGCCTCGATCACCTGCAGCGGATCCACCCCCGGGGTGAGCCAGGCCAGGTCCTCGTCGCTGACCTTGACCACGTCCGAGGCCCGCACGATGCGCTCGATCCGCTCCAGCGCCGTGCTGCGATCCCCCATCAGCGCAGGCCGGGCGTTCGGGTCGTACGAGATCACCACCCGGCCGGCGTTCTCCTCGACCAGGCGCAGCACGTCCTCGCCGCCCGGCGTCAGAGTGGCCGCGATCGACCCGGTGTGCACCGCTCGCGCCGAAATGACACCGATGTCATCGGGGAGCGACCACTCCAGGGCGAAGTCATATGTGGCCACGCCGGCGTCATCCAGGTGCGCCGTGGCCGTGGACGTGGCCGCCGCGGTGATCGATCCCTCGGCCAGTTCCACTCCGGAGCCGCGCAGGTGCCCGACGATCGAGGCGCCCCGCTCGTCGTCACCGATCCTGGTCAGCAGGCGGGTACCCACTCCCAGCCGGGAAAGGCCGAGCGCCACGTTGGCCGGGCTGCCGCCCGGATGCTCCACGGGCACCCGCCCGGGCGCCGAGACGATGTCGACCAGGGCCTCACCGATGACCAGTACCTCGTCCACGCCGCCTCCTCGCGATGCCTGTCCAGAGCGTGATCAAGCGTAGCCATCCACCGGCGGCGCCGGGCCGCAGGCCACCCGGTTACGCATTTACCCACCCCAGGCGCAACCATAGGGAGGTGACCGAGACGCCCAGCACCCCCGCCGGACCAGCCGCACAGGTCGTCGGCTCGGCCGCGGACCGCAGCGCGGAGCACCGCCGCAAGTCGCTCAGCACCCGCCCGAAGGACATGCTGATCTCGATGGCGGTGATCGTCGGCATCGTGCTCGTCCTGCTGCTGCTGGTCCCGCGGCCGAACGAGATCCCGGCCCGGGCGATCAACCCGAACGCGGCCGCCACCGGCGCCAGCGACGAGCTCGGCTTCACCCCGGTGGTGCCGGTGCTCACCCCGGAATGGACCACCCGCGCCGCCGGTCTGCAGCTCAAGACCACCGACGGGATCACCGCCTGGCAGCTCACCTACACCACGCCGAGCGGCACCTACGTCGGCGTGCAGCAGGCCGAGAACCCGACCAAGGCCTGGGAGTCGCGGCAGGTCACCGACGGCAAGGAAGACGGCACCGAGAACATCGGCGGCCTGGAGTGGATCGACCGCAGCCGCACCGACCGGGGCACCACCAGCTGGGTGCACCGCGGCGAGGACGGCATCACCACGATCGTCACCGGTACCGCCGACGAGGCCCAGATGAACCTGTTCGCCACCGCCGTGGCCGCCAAGCTCGGCTGAGACGCCCACCCAGACACACCGTCCTCAGTCAGGTCTTGCCCTTCCCGCCGACTCGAGTAGACACTGTCTACCTCAAGCCGCCGGGAGGCCTCCAGATGTTCAGACTGCTCAAGCTCGCCCTGTCGCCGGCGGTGTGGCTGTTCGGCCGCCCGGTGGTCCGCGGCACCGAGCACGTACCCTCCAGCGGCCCGGTGATCCTGGCCGGCAACCATCTTTCGTTCTGCGACTCGCTGTTCGTGATCCTGGTCCTGCGCCGCCGGGTGACCTTCCTGGCCAAGGACGAGTACTTCACCACCAAGGGCCTGCGCGGGCTCCTGATGCGCTGGTTCTTCACCGCCGCGGGTCAGATCCCGGTGGACCGCAAGCACGGCGCCAAGGCGGCCGCATCCCTGCAGCAGGCCATCACAATCCTTGAGCAGGGCAAGATCTGGGGCATCTTCCCGGAGGGCACCCGCTCCCCCGACGGACGTCTTTACCGAGGCAGGACCGGCACGATCCGGGTGGCGCTGGCCACCGGCGCACCCGTCGTCCCGGTCGTTCTGCGGGGCACCGACCGGGTGAACCCGCCGGGCAAGACGCTCTGGCGGCCGGGCAAGGTCCACATCACCTTCTGCCCGCCACTGGATCTCCAGAAGTACCAGGGCCGCGAGCAGAACCTGAAACTGGTAAGGGAAATCACCGACGAACTGATGGCGACCCTGGCCCGGCACAGCGGCCAGGAGTACGTCGACACTTACGCCACCAAATGAGCTCCCTGGAACGACGCCTGATCGAGGTGGGCGTGGAACTGCTCGAGACGAAGGGCCCCGAGCACCTGGGCCTACGCGAGATCGCCCGCCAGGCCGGGGTTTCGCACGGAGCGCCGCGGCGTTACTTCCCCACCCATCGGCTACTGCTGGTCGCGATCGCGAAGGCGGGCCTCGTGGATCTCACCGCCGACCTGCAGCGCGCCCTGCCCGAAACCGGTTCGGCCGGAATGCGTCTCGAGCAGGTCGCGCTCGCCTACCTGGAGTTCGCCCAGCGCCGTCCGGAGATGTTCCGGCTGATGTTCCGCCATGACATCCTCGCCGACCCGCAGACCTCGCACAGCGGTCAGCACCTGCGCGAGATCTGGCTACCGCTGCTCGCGCAGATCACTCAGGTGATCGAAACCGACTTCCCCGGAGCGGGTTCCGCGGACGAGCGCGCGCTCCTACTCTGGACGCACGTGCACGGCATCGCCACGCTCGCCACCGGCCTGACCCTGGAACCGGCCGGGTTCCAGGGCCAGGCGCCGCACCTGGTCCAGAAGGCGGTCGAGGCTCAGCTGACCAGCCCGGGCCGCCGCTGAATCGTCATCGCCATCGGCTTGGTCACCTCGGCGAAGAAGTCGTTGCCCTTGTCGTCGACCACGATGAAGGCCGGGAAGTCCTCCACCTCGATCTTCCAGACCGCTTCCATGCCCAGTTCGGCGTACTCCAGCACCTCGACCTTGCGGATGCAGTCCTGGGCCAGCCGGGCCGCCGGGCCACCGATCGAGCCCAGGTAGAAGCCGCCGTGCGCGTTGCAGGCATCGGTCACCGCCTTGGAGCGATTCCCCTTGGCCAGCATGACCATTGAACCCCCGGCGGCCTGGAACTGCTCGACGTAGCTGTCCATCCGCCCGGCCGTGGTCGGCCCGAACGAACCCGAGGCATACCCGTCGGGCGTCTTGGCCGGGCCTGCGTAGTACACCGCGTGGTCCTGCAGATACGAAGGCATCGACTCGCCCGCGTCCAGCCGTTCCTTGATCTTGGCGTGCGCGATGTCCCGGGCCACCACCAGCGGGCCGGTCAGCGAGAGCCGGGTCTTCACCGGGTACTTGGTCAGCTCGGCGCGGATCTCGGCCATCGGCCGGTTCAGGTCGATCCTGACTGCTTCGTCGTCGGCACCGTCGAGGTGCTCGTCGGTGGTCTCCGGAAGGTACTGCGCCGGATCGGTCTCCAGCTGCTCCAGCCAGATGCCCTCGGCGTTGATCTTGCCCAGCACCTGCCGGTCGGCACTGCACGAGACCGCGATGGCCACCGGCAGCGAGGCACCGTGCCGGGGCAGGCGGACCACCCGGACGTCGTGGCAGAAGTACTTGCCGCCGAACTGCGCCCCGATCCCGAACTGCCGGGTCAGCTCCAGCACCTGCAGTTCCAGGTCCAGGTCGCGGAAGGCGTGCCCGGTGGGCGAACCCGAGGTGGGCAGATTGTCCAGGTACTTGGCGCTGGCGTACTTGGCGGTCTTCAGGGCGAATTCGGCGCTGGTCCCGCCGACCACCACGGCCAGGTGGTACGGCGGGCAGGCGGCCGTGCCCAGCGAGCGCAGCTTCTCGTCCAGGAACTTGACCATCCGCTCCGGGTTCAGCACGGCCTTGGTCTCCTGGTACAGGAAGGACTTGTTGGCGCTGCCGCCGCCCTTGGCCATGAACAGGAACTTGTAGCCGGCCTCGTGCCCGGGCTCGGTGTCCGAGTACAGCTCGATCTGCGCGGGAAGGTTGGAGCCGGTGTTCTTCTCGTCCCACATCGTGATCGGCGCCATCTGCGAGTAGCGCAGGTTCAGCCGGGTGTAGGCATCGAAGATGCCCTTGCTCAGGGCCTCCTCGTCGGAGACGGCGCCCGGGGAGGTGAGCACCTGCGTCCCCCGTTTGCCCATCACGATCGCGGTGCCGGTGTCCTGGCACATCGGCAGGATCCCGCCCGCTGCGACGTTCGCGTTGCGGAGCAGGTCGAGGGCGACGAACCGGTCGTTGGGGCTGGCTTCCGGGTCGTCCAGGATGCGGGCGAGCTGGGCCAGGTGGGCCGGGCGCAGGTAGTGCGCGATGTCGTGCATCGCGGTGTCGGCGAGCAGGGCCAGGGCTTCGGGCGACACCTCGAGGAACTGGCGGCCGGCCGCCTCGATCGTGCGGATACCGTCGGTGCTCAGCAGCCGGTAGGGCGTCTGGGTGTCCGGCGCGGTGGGAAGCAGATCGGAGTACGCGAACTCAGGGGCCATACACCGAATAGTAGGCACCTGACCGGACAGGTTGGGTGCCACCTGGCTTCCCAATTACGGACGCGGTGGGCGCCGCCCGTACGAAAGCCGGGTCGCGGGGGTTCAGACCGGGGCGGCAACCACGGTGATCACCCGGTCGATCTCCTCGATGATGGCCCGGGTCGGAGCCCCGGAGGAGGCGATCCGCCGGATTTCCAGAAGCTTGTTCAGGGTTGCCCGATCGGCCTGGGCCAGAACCTCTTCGGCGCGTTTCTCGGCGAGTTCCCGCTCGGTCTGCTCCCGGTTGGCCGATCCGCCGTTGAACAGCGTTTCCAGCGCGGCCATCAGCCGGGCCAGCACGCTGTGCACCGCGTCGGCGGCGAAACCACCCAGCAGGGCGATCGCCGGGCGGGCCAGACCGGAGAGCGCGTCGTCACCGGACCCCAGCGGAAGGAGTTCGGCGATCACCAGGCCGGCCGCCATTCCGAGCAGGATGCGCTGCAGGAAGGTGTGGTCGAACTCCGGGTCGTAACTGCCTCGGGCGACCTCCCGGCCGGCCCGGTACAGCGCGGTCAGGGCCGCGCCCAGTGCGGCCGCGGTCAGCAGGAAGACCTCGCGCAGCAGCAGGGAGCCGAACGCCGGGTCGTCCGCGCCCAGGCCGGTGCCCGCACTCGCTTCCCGCGCCTGAGGCACCGCCGCCAGCAGCACGAAGGCCGCCAGAAAGCCCAGCGTGGCCGTCATCAGCCAGCGCACCAGGGGCACGGTGCTGCCGCCCGGGCTGATCCCGCCGAAGAAGTTGACCTTGGCCAGCAGCCCCTTTCGGCCGTTGGACACCGAGACCGGTGGGCTCTGGCGCGGGATCCGGCCACCGACGACCTTGCCTGGACGGCGGCCCTCCCGGTAGTTGTGCAGGAGCTCCAGCGTGGCCGGCCGGGCCGGGGCGACGATCCGGCTCAGCTCCCGGTGCGCCCGCACCAGCGATTCGGTGGCCAGCATCCGGTCGGCGTCGGTAGGTGCGGCGTTCCAGCCGTCGGCCCCGACTGCAGCCAGGTCCACCACGGTGTTGCGACCCCTGACCGCCTCGAACATCCACGCCTGCGGCGCCGGGGTGAGCCCCAGATCGAGAACGTGGGCGAGCATGACTTCGACCTGCCGGCGCAGGCGTTCGACTTCCTGCCCCTTACCCGCCTCGATGCTGCCCAGGGCGGTGAGCGTTGTCTCCGGAACCACCACGTTCCCCTTTCACAGGCTCCTTATGTGACCGAACGTAAGGGATCGGTAGCGGATTGTTTCGCATCTTTGGGGTGGCAGGAGGAAAGTAGGGTGTTCGGTCCAGACCTGCATCCCCGTGTTCAGCCGCTCCACAAAGGTCCCAGGCTGTCCCAACCGCATCGGGAATCGCCGGACGCCACCTGCGGCCCACCGTGGCCGGGTCGGGGGACGCGACGTGCGTGTCGCAATCCGGCGTGTCGGCGTGTCGCGCACTGAATCGGCACTCTCTGCACGATTGGCCGGGCCGATCGCGGTCCGAATCCCGGAACCGGGTCGAGAATTCCTTCGCGATCAGGGACGATTCGCTGATTCTGCGGTTGCTCGCTGTTGACCGGTCTTCGCTGAGCGGAAGAATCAGACACCATATGCACGCTCGGATTTCCGGAGCGCGAGAGAGGAACGACGAGGGTGAGCACGAACATGGGTAGTGACGCAGTGGAACTGGACGCCGCCGGGAGCCTGGCCGAGCTTCTGGCCGGTAACCGGCGCTTCGTCAACGGTGAGGTGGCCCACCCCAACCAGGACGCGCACCGCCGTTCCGGGCTGGCGAACGGCCAGCGCCCGTTCGCCCTGATCTTCGGCTGCGCCGACTCCCGGGTGGCCGCCGAGATCATCTTCGACCGCGGCCTGGGCGACCTGTTCGTGGTCCGCACGGCCGGTCACGCGGTGGACAACGCCGTGCTCGGCTCGATCGAGTTCGGGGTCGACGTACTGGAGATCCCGCTGGTGATCGTGCTCGGGCACGACAGCTGCGGGGCGGTGAAGGCCACCATGCAGGCGCACGACAGCGGCAAGATGCCCTCGGGGTACCTGCGCACCGTGGTCGAGATGCTCAGCTCCAGCGTGATCGGGGCCCGGCTGCAGGGCCACGGCGAGATCAACGAGATCGTCGCCGACCACTCGGTGCAGGTGGCCCAGGAGCTGCCCGAGCGCTCCAGCGTGATCGGCCGCCGGGTGGCCGACGGCCGGCTGGCGATCGTGGCCATGGAGTACGCCCTCTCGGACGGCGCCGTGCAGGTGCTGAGCAGCACGATCAGCACCCCGAAGGTGGCCTGAGCCGCAGTTGTGGCCAGAGGCCAGGTTGCCCGGCTCGGGTGGCTGAACGGTGATTCGCGGGGCCAGGATCGGGTATGGCCAATGAAGACATGCGCGTCGAGCACGACACGATGGGCGAGGTCCTGGTTCCCGCGAACGCCCTGTGGGGCGCCCAGACCCAGCGTGCCGTGGACAATTTCCCGATCAGCGGGGTGCGGATCGACCCCACGGTGATCTGTGCCCTGGCCCGGATCAAGGCCTCCGCGGCCCGGGTGAACGCCGAGCTGGGGGTGGTGGAGAAAGACGTGGCCGCGGCGGTGGCCGCGGCCGCCACCCGGATCGCCGAGGGTGAGCACGCCGATCAGTTCCCGATCGACGTGTTCCAGACCGGTTCCGGCACCTCGACGAACATGAACGTGAACGAGGTCGTGGCTGCCCTGGCCGGCCGCGACCTCGGGCGTCCGGTGCACCCGAACGACCACGTCAACGCCTCACAGTCGTCCAACGACACGGTGCCCACGGCCGTGCACGTGGCCGCCACCGGCGCGGTGGTGCAGTCCCTGGTGCCGGCCCTGGAGAAGCTGGCCACCTCGTTCGAGAACCTGGCCACGCGCACCCAGCACGTGGTGAAGGCCGGGCGTACCCACCTGATGGATGCCACCCCGGTCACCCTCGGCCAGGAGTTCGGCGGGCACGCGGCGCAGATCCGGCGTTCGATCGAGCGGATCCAGGGCACCCTGCCGCGAGTGGCCGAGGTGCCGCTGGGCGGTACGGCGGTGGGTACCGGGATCAACACTCCGCCCGGTTTCGCCGCCGCGGTGATCGCGGATCTGGCCACCAGCACGGGCCTTCCGATCACCGAGGCACGGGATCATTTCGAGGCGCACGGTTCCCGGGACGGCCTGGTCGAACTGTCCGGTGCGCTGCGCGGTCTGGCCGTCAGCCTGACCAAGATCTGCAACGACCTGCGCTGGATGTCCTCCGGCCCGAACGCCGGCCTGGGCGAGATCCACCTGCCCGACCTGCAGCCCGGTTCCTCGATCATGCCGGGCAAGGTGAACCCGGTGATCCCCGAGGCGGTGCTGCAGATCTGTGCCCAGGTGGTGGGCCACGACGCCACCCTGGCCTGGGCCGGGGCCAGCGGCAACTTCGAGCTGAACGTGATGGTGCCGGTGATCGCCCGCTCGCTGCTGGAGCAGATCCGGCTGCTCACCAACGGCTCGCAGCTGCTGGCCGAGCGGGTGGTGGACGGGATCGAGCCGAACGAGGCGCGGGCCCGGGAACTGGCCGAGTCCTCCCCCTCGATCGTCACCCCGCTGGCCCGGCCGCTGGGCTACGAGGCGGCCGCGAAGATCGCCAAGTACGCGGTGGCCGAACGCATCACGATCAAGGCGGCGGCGCTGGCCCTGGGGACGGGCGACCTCACCGAGACCCAGCTGGACGAACTGCTCGACGTGAGCCGGATGACCCACCCGTAAACGCAGGAACGGCGCCCTCTCTCGAGCGGAGGGCGCCGTTCCTGTCTGTTTCTAGTACCAGTTCACCGACTGGCTGTGACCCCAGGCGGCGCAAGGGGTTCCGTAGCGGTCCTCGATGTAGTCCAGACCCCAGCGGATCTGGGTCACCGGGTTCGTCCGCCAGTCGGAACCCGCCGAGGCCATCTTGCTGCCCGGCAGCGACTGCGGGATGCCGTAGGCGCTGGAGGTGGGATTCTGCGCCTGGTAGTTCCAGTTGCTCTCCTTGGTCCACAGCGAGTCCAGGCAGGAGAACTCGGCGGAGGACCAGCCGCGGTCGGTGACCATCACGCGGGCCGCGGACTTCGGATCGCGCTGCGCGTTGCGCAGGGCCCGCTCGCGGCGTTCCTCGGCGGCCTTGATCCGGTCGGCGGCGGCCTTGGCCTGGGTGTACTGGGAGAGCGCGGCCTTCGCCTTGGCCGGCGAGGAGTCCTTGACCTGGGTGTTGCGCTCCTCGGCCTCGGCCGCGGCTTCCTCGGCGGCCTTGGTGGCGGCAGCCGCCTCGGCCGCCTCCTGCTCCTGGACCTGGATCTCTTCGGCCGTCAGCTCGAACGCGGCGGCGGCCGTGCCGCTGTTGCCCTCGATCGGTGAGGCGTTACCGGCGAGCTGGGTGACCGCCACGCCCTCGGCGCCGACCACCAGGGCCATCACCAGCAGGCGGGCCGCGGTCGACTTGGTCTTGCCACCGAGCAGGCCGGACTTGCCGGACTTACGGGGTTCGGTCGCGGTTTTTCGGCGCCCCGGTGCCACCTCGGGAGTGGCGGGCTCGGTGGTGAGATCCAGGCCCCATTCGGCGGCCTCGACCGCGCTCGCCTCCGGCGCCCGCAGGTCGATCGGCGCGGTCGGCGGCGAGGGGATCAGGTCGGCCTCGGTGAGCCGGCGCTTCGGCTCGGGGGCCGGGATGACGACCGGGATCAGCGGCGGCTGGTTGTCCGGCTGGCGGAACGTGTCGCCGGAGACCGGGCGCGGCACGGGCATGTCGATGCCGGCCGGGCGCCACGGGTCGGTCTGCGGGATCGGCAGGACCGCGGGAGTCGGGGCCACCGCGACCGGGTAGCGCGCCTGCAGCGAGCTGCGGCGGGCGGCCTCGGCGCTGCGCATCGCGCTGGCCGGGGCCGGCGGGCGCTGGCTGCGGCCACCGGCGGGGGCACCCGAGGGGCGGCTACCGCCGGAGGGGCGGCTGCTCGACTGACGCCGGGTTGCCGCACGGGCCTCGGCCCGGCGTAGGTCCGAGCGCTTGGGGTACGTCTTGGTCTCGCCTCGGACCGAGGTGGGCACCCCTCCTGTGCTCAACCACAAGTCCGCGAGGCCTTCATCGTTTTCAGACCCAACGGTTGCCGTCACGGCGACTACCGTGGCGAATCGGAAGGACAAGCACAAGTCTCCTGGTGAGGGTTAGGAAAGGTTTGACCTCAATCAGACGTATCAATCTACGCTCGGTTACACAGATCAACCCACGGTGACCAGAAACGTCCAAAAGCAAACCGGGCCCTCCCCCGAAGGAGAGGACCCGGTTCGCGAGCGGATCAGTACCAGCCGTGCGAGCGCGAGTGCGCCCAGGCACCACAGGGGTTGCCGTAGCGGTCCTTGATGTAGCCCAGGCCCCACTTGATCTGGGTGCTCGGGTTGGAGCGCCAGTCCTTGCCGGCCGAGGACATCTTGCTGCCCGGCAGCGACTGCGGGATGCCGTAGGCGCTGGAGGAGGGGTTCTGCGCGGTGTGGTTCCAGCCGCTCTCCTTGGTCCACAGCTTCTCCAGGCAGCCGAACTGGCCGGACGCCCAGCCCCGCTTGGCCACCATCTCCTTGGCGATCGCCTTGGAGTTGCCCGGGGTCTTGCGGGCCGCCTGCTTGATCGCGGCCTTGCGCGCCTTCTGGGCCTTGGCCTTGGTGGTGTCCGCCGTCTTGGCGACCTTCTTGCGGGCGGCCGCGTCCGCCTTCTGCTTGCGGGCCTGCTTGGCTGCTGCGTCGGCGAGCACCTGGTCGGCCGCGACCTGACCGGCACTGCGCCGCTGCGCGCTCGTGTGCAGGCCCACCAGCGGGCTGGCCGCGTAGGTGGTGCCGATGAGCGAGGGGTTGGCGATCGTGACGCCGGCGCTGAGCGCGCCGTGCGAGCCGCCACCGAACGAGCTGGTGAGCGCGGCCGGAACGGTCCGGCCGGACAGGTCCAGGGTCGAGGCCTGGACGCTGGTGGTGCTGGGGGCTGCAGAGGAGCCGCTGTGCGGGGCCACGGCGATCGCGGTGCCGGTGACGGCGCCGAGGAGCATGAAGGCCGAGATCGAGCGCAGGGTGCTGGGAGCCACGAAGAACCTTTCGACCGTGCGCCCCGGGTCGCGGCGCAGCTGTTCCACTCCGCTCCCGGCCCGCCGGTACCCGACTTCGGTACCGCGTTGACACCCTGGGGGCCCGCGAGATCCGAACGAACCGTGATCGCCAGGTGGCCGGAAGTTCTCCACCGGGTGAAGCAGATGGCTCGTCGTCACTCACTGCAGCGGAGTGCTGACGGATTCACCGTGCAAGGCGATCCGCCGAAGCGCAAACAAATCACATTGATGTAATCGCTCTGCGTAGAGATTCGTGACTGTTCTATTACCCACCGTGGGGATTGTGACGGGCGTCACGCGCGAACGGGTGGCGCTCCCGATCGGTCGACCAACGCCTACTGACACAAGGATTTTTGAGATCTCGGGCAGCTTCGCAGGGGGTTCGGACGGAGCGTCGGGCATCGCCGCCGACGACCGAATTGCGCTCACTTTCGGTAGCCGCGAGCAACCAAAACGCCGGACCCGGCTCGGAGTTCTCCGAGCCGGGTCCGGGTCCGAACGGGTGCCGGGCGGCTACTCAGGGCACGAAGTTCTCCAGCAGCTCGGTGACCAGCGCCGCCACCGGCGAGCGCTCCGAACGGGTGAGGGTGATGTGGGCGAACAACGGGTGCCCCTTCAGCGCCTCGATCACCGCCGCGACGCCGTCGTGCCGGCCGACCCGCAGGTTGTCGCGCTGGGCCACGTCGTGGGTGAGCACCACCCGGGAGTTCTGCCCGATCCGGGAGAGCACCGTGAGCAGCACATTGCGCTCCAGCGACTGCGCCTCGTCGACGATCACGAAGGCGTCGTGCAGCGAACGGCCGCGGATGTGGGTGAGCGGGAGCACCTCGAGCATGCCGCGCGCCATCACCTCCTCGACCACCTCAGGGGCGACCAGCGCCCCCAGGGTGTCGAACACGGCCTGGGCCCAGGGGTTCATCTTCTCGGCCTCGGTGCCCGGCAGGTACCCCAGATCCTGGCCGCCGACCGCGTACAGCGGGCGGAACACCATGATCTTGCGGTGCTGGCCCCGCTCCAGCACCGCTTCCAGGCCGGCGCACAGGGCCAGCGCCGACTTACCGGTACCGGCCCGCCCGCCCATCGACAGGATCCCGATCTCCGGGTCCAGCAGCAGGTCGATCGCGATCCGCTGCTCGGCGCTGCGCCCGTGCACGCCGAACAGCTCGCGGTCGCCGCGCACCAGCTTGACCTTCTTGTCCGGGGTGACCCGGCCCAGCGCGGAGCCGTTCGGCGAGACGATCACCAGCCCGGTGTGGCAGGGCAGGTCCCGGGCCGCATCGAGGTCCAGCGTCTCGCCCGCGTACAGCTGTGCCACCTCGGCGGCGTCCAGCTCCAGCTCGTCCAGGCCGGTCCAGCCCGAGTCGACCGCCAGGCCGGCCTGGTACTCCTCCGCGTCCAGCCCGATCGCCGAGGCCTTGATCCGCATCGGCAGGTCCTTGCTGACCAGCGTGACCTGGAGGCCCTCGGTGGCCAGGCTGCGGGCCACCGCCAGGATCCGGCT
The DNA here is from genome assembly GCF_021129305.1 of Kineosporia babensis. GTDB lineage: Bacteria > Actinomycetota > Actinomycetes > Actinomycetales > Kineosporiaceae > Kineosporia > Kineosporia babensis. The sequence continues at coordinate 48,206 of NZ_JAJOMB010000021.1, forward strand.
GTCGTTGTCGGTGCCCCGGAAACCGTCCGGCAGCACCGCCAGATCGGCGTGGTTCAGCTCGACCCGCAGGGTGCCCCCGTGCTCCCCGATCGGCATCGGCGCATCCAGCCGTCCGTGCCCGATCCGCAGATCGTCGAGCAGACGCAGGGCTTCCCGGGCGAAATAACCGAGTTCGGGGTGATTGCGCTTCCCCTCGAGCTCGGTGATCACGACGACCGGGAGAACTACCTCGTGCTCGGCGAAGCGGTGGATCGCCTTCGGGTCCGACAGCAGGACCGAAGTGTCGAGCACGAACGTCCGGCCCCGGGATCGGGCCGACGCGTCCGAAGAGGCCTGGGTGAAACTCGCGGGCAATGCCACGGTGACTCCCCTCGCTGGAGGATGACGAGCGCCTTGCCAGGCAACGACGTATTACCTGGCGGCAAGCGACGCTACGCGGAGACACCACCGTCGCTATCCACCCCACCTGCCGTCAACCCATTGCACGTAAACGACTTTGCCGCTGGTGGTGACATATCCGACGGTGACATCCGGCGTTCGGCCGGAACCCGGTACGGCAGGCCTGATTTCCGGCCTGAACAGGGCTGACGCTCCGCATTCAGCGATCACAGAGCGATATCTGCCCTATCACGGCCAGGTTACAGACACGCGGACGATCCGGTGAGCGGTTCGCGGATATGACGAGCAGGATAAATACCTGAAGAAGGGGGTGCGCAATTCCCGGGAAAGCGGGACGCTTGCTTCCAGCACAAGAAAGTTACCGCTAGGGCACCGTTGCGACAGGTGCTCTTCTCAAGCTGTCCATTCAGGGAGACGCGCGCACAGCGTCTTCTGTTCTGGATCTACTTGCCGTAGCGCCGTTCCCGTAGGCCGTACTGCCGCAGCGCCCGGAGGAAGTCGACCTTGCGGAAGTCCGGCCACAGCGCCTCGCAGAACGAGAACTCGCTGTGCGCGCTCTGCCAGAGCAGGAAGCCGGACAGCCGCTGCTCGCCCGAGGTGCGGATCACCAGGTCCGGGTCCGGCTGGCCCTTGGTGTAGAGGTGCTCGGCGATGTGGTCCACGTCCAGGATCTCGGCGAGCTCCTCGATGGTGGTGCCGCGCGCGGCGTGGTCGGACAGCAACGAGCGCACCGCATCGGCGATCTCGTGCCGGCCGCCGTAGCCGACCGCCACGTTCACCATCCGCGGGCAGCCCACCTCGCGGGTCTGCTCCTCCAGCTCCTTGAGCCGGTTCGCGGTGGCCGCGGGCAGCAGGTCCAGCGCCCCGACCGGATGCACCTGCCAGCTACCGGTGGCGGCGATCTCACCGGCCACGCCCTCGATGATCTCCAGCAGGGCGGCCAGCTCCTTCGGCGAGCGACCGGTGAGGTTGTCGGTGGACAGCAGCCACAGCGTGACCACCTCCACGCCGACCTGGTCGCACCAGCCCAGGAACTCCAGGATCTTGGCGGCGCCGGCCCGGTGGCCACCACTGGCGTCCAGCCCGGAATTCTTCGCCCAGCGCCGGTTACCGTCCAGGATCACCCCGATGTGCCGGGGTACCGAGGCGGGCGACAGGTTCGCCGCGACCTTTCGCTGATAGGCGCGGTAGACCAGCCGGCGCAGTCCCATGAGCCTCACGTTATCGCTGTCGCGCGGCCGGGATGTAGCGAAGTGCCCGATCTTCAAGCGCTCGGCGCATTCTCGAGACCCGATAGTGACATCACTCAGTGAAAGCATGGCCCCGCCGAACAGTCAAGGGGCATGGCCCCCCGAAATCCTGAGTGGTTCTCCCACCGCGCTTACCCAGGTTGCGCGGTTAGCCTCGTGCAATGACGGAGCCTCGGCACGAACCCCCGAACCCTGGTCCAGGGCGTGAACTGCTCGACTCCGGCAAGGAACGCGTGGAGTCCCGGATCGAGGCCGGGCGTGAGCGGATCGGCCGGATCGAGGACAAGCTCGAGAACAAGCTCGAGGAGCTGAAACCGAGACTGCGCGGCTGGCTGCACTTCGGCACCTTCCCGCTGGCGGTGCTGCTCGGCGCGATCCTGGTGATCCTGGCGCCGGACGAGCGCACCCGGATCTCCACGACGATCTTCGCGGTCACCGCCTCGATGCTGTTCGGGGTGAGTGCGCTGTACCACCGCCGCAACTGGAGCCCCCGGGCCGGCGCGGTACTCAAGCGCCTGGACCACGCCAACATCTTCCTGATCATCGCCGGGACGTACACCCCGTTCAGCGTGCTGCTGCTGCCGGACGGCCCGGCCCGGACCCTCCTGTGGATCGTCTGGACCGGGGCGCTGCTGGGCGTGGCCTTCCGGGTGCTGTGGATCGGGGCGCCGCGCTGGCTGTACGTGCCGGTCTACATCGCGCTCGGCTGGGTGGCCGTGGTCTACGTGCCGGACCTGCTGCGCGGCGGCGGGCTGGCCGTGTTCGCCCTGGTGGTGGCCGGCGGCCTGCTCTACACCATGGGCGGCGTGGTCTACGGCCTGAAGAAGCCGAACCCGAGCCCGCGCTGGTTCGGGTTCCACGAGGTGTTCCACGCCTTCACCGTGCTGGCCTTCCTGGCCCACTACACCGGCATCAGCCTGGCCGCCTACAGCAGCTGAGGCTCAGACCGGGCCCGCCTTACGCACCTTCTCCACTTCGGCCATCGCCGAGCGCAGGTCGGTGAGCCAGGTGGAGGCGTTGTCGCCGACCAGCCGTACGCACCAGGCCAGCGCGTGCGCGCGGGAACGGGCCACCCCGGCGTCCACCAGGGTGTCCAGCACCAGCCGCTCGGACTGCCGCAGCCGGGTCATCACCGGCACGGCCAGGCTGGTGAACACCTCGGTCGTGTCGGCCGAGGTCACCGCCCAGGCCACCTTGCGGCCGAACCGGTGCTCGGCCTCCCGGGCGATCTGGATACGCCGCTCGCGGGTCTCGTCCCGGAACCGGGCGATGTGACCGGCGATCGCCTCGGCCCGGGCCGCCGCCCCGGCGTCGTCGCCCTGCTCCACGGTGTGCTCGGCCGCCGCCGGGGTGCCGATGATCAGCCGCACCGTGATCTCTTCGCGGTCGGTGGTGACCTCGGCCGCGGGTTCGTTCCACTCCGCCGGTAGGCGGGCGCCGAACCAGGCCTTCACTGCGGCGTCCTGCCCTGCTGTCGATTCGCTCATGATCAGATGATTACTTGCTTGCATGGCCGATGCAAGCAAGTAATCACGGCTTCGCGCAGGGCAGATCCGGGCACCGGCAGGCCCTGGCACGGCATCGATGTCGGCCGCTGTTCGCCGAACGGGCAGACTTGCGCAATCAGAGCGCTACCCTGTGCACATGACCACACAGCGCAGCGGCAAGGTCACAGATCTGAGCGTTGCGATCGATCCGGCCACGACCACATGGGTCCCCGGACGTTCTCAGGAGGGCCTCGACGACCGCCTCGAGGTGGCCGTGCTCGAGCCCGGCGACCGGGTGGCCGTTCGCGATGCCGGCAATCCGGCGGGCCCGGCCCTGGTGTTCAGCAGCGCCGAGTGGCAGAGCCTGCTCAGCGGCCGGCCCAGCCTGGTCGACCTGCGCTGATCAGGGCTCGTCCGGGCGGGTGAGCTGGTGCTGCAGCTCCTCCACGCTGGAAGCTGGGAGCTTGCAGACGAAGTCGTGGCAGACGAACGCCCGGGCTTTCCCGAAGGAACTCAGGGTGCGCCCGGCCAGCAGCGGAACGCCGGGTGAGTCCGGCGGGCCCGCGCTGATCACGGCACCGGGAGAGGTACTGGCCAGCGCGGCGCGGTGCAGTTCCTGGCGGTAGGGGTCGTCATCACTGCCCACGATCGCGATCTCCCGGGGGCCTTCGAGTCGGGCCACCGAAACGGCCAGGGCCCAGCCGAACGCCTGCGGCGCGTGCCCACCCACGGCGCCGCTGGCGGCCAGGCAACGGTCGGCTGCTTCACGGGCGCGGTGCGATCCGGTCAGCGCGGCGTAGGTAAGTAGGGCGCCCGCCGCGGAGGAAGCGCCCGAGGGGTAGGCGTTGTCGGTGGGGTCGGCCGGGCGACGGACCTTCAGCAGGGCCTGGTCGGTGGAGTCCTTGGCGGTGTCGTGTACCCCGTCCTCGTCGATGAACTGCTCCATCACCACCTGCAGCAGATTGCCCGCGGTGGCCAGCCAGCGCACTTCCCCGGTGACGCAGTGCAGGGTGAGCAGGCCCTCGGCGAGATCTCCGTAGTCCTCGAGCACCCCGGCCGGAGCACCGTGCGCACCGTGCCGGCTCACCCGGTACAACCTCGGGATCACCCCGGAACCGTGAACGTGCGCCCGCAGCACCAAACCCGCTATCCGCTCGGCCGCCTTCACCAGGTCGGGCCGGTCCAGCAGGGCGCCGGTCTCGGCCAGGGCGGCGATGGCCAGACCGTTCCAGGCCGCCACCACCTTGTCGTCCCGGGCCGGCTGGGGGCGGGCATTGCGTACCAGGCGCAGCTTTTCGCGGATCGCCGTCCAGCGCGCGGCTGCGAACGGGTCCGCCCAGACGTCCTGGGTGAGCTGTGCGGTGGAGGCGCCGCGCTCGAACGTGCCCGGCCGTCCCACCCGCATCAAAGCCGCAGCCCAGGGCCCGTCTTCGGGGCCCAGGTGAGTCAGCAGGTCCTCCGGGGTCCAGACATAGGTACGGCCTTCCTCGCCGTGCACCTCTCCGGTGACCTCGTCCGTTACCTCGGTGTCGGCGTCCAGCGAGGAGGCCAGACCGTGCTCCTCGGTGAGCAGCGCGGCAAGCATCCAGTCGCAGGTCTCCTGGGCGATCCGGGATCCCACCGGCTCTCCGGTCAGCCGCCACCAGTGCAGATACACCCGGGCCAGCTGAGCGTTGTCGTAGAGCATCTTCTCGAAGTGCGGCACCACCCAGGCCGCATCCACGCTGTAGCGGGCGAAGCCCCCGGCGATCTGGTCGTACATGCCGCTGCGAGCCATCGCCCGCAGCGTCCGGCCCGTCAGGTCACGCGCGGCCCGACCGCCGGGGGTCTCCGGCTGGGCGGCGGCGTAGCGGATCAGGAACTCCAGAACCATGGACGGCGGGAACTTGGGCGCACCCCCGAATCCCCCGTGCACCGGGTCTTCCGACGAGACCAGTTTCTGCAGGGCGTTGGTCAGGGTGTCCCAGCTCGGCGGCTCTGCCCCGGCGCTCTTGGGTACGGCCTGGTCGGCCAGTGCGTTCGCAATCCGCTGCCCGGCTTCCTCCACCTCGTCGCGGCGCTGGTTCCAGGTGTTGGCGACCGCGGTGATCAGCTGACGGAACGACGGCATCCCGTTGATCGGCTGGGGTGGGTAGTACGTGCCCGCGTAGAAGGGGGTGCCCTCCGGGGTGAGGAACACGGTCATCGGCCACCCGCCCTGCCCGGTCAGCGCCTGGGTGGCGGCCATGTAGGTGGCGTCCACGTCCGGGCGTTCCTCGCGGTCCACCTTGACGTTGACGAACAGGGTGTTCATCAGGTCGGCGACCTCGGGGTCCTCGAACGACTCGTGCGCCATCACGTGACACCAGTGGCAGGCCGCATAACCGACGCTGAGCAGCACCGGGCAGTCCCGCCGGGCCGCCTCGGCAAAGGCGGCATCGCCCCACTGCCACCACTCGACCGGGTTGTCCTTGTGCTGCAGCAGGTACGGGCTGGTTGCGTACTCCAGACGGTTCGCCACGGCGCCAAGGTCTCACGTCACCGGCAGTAGCGCTTTCGGACGCGCCCGTAACCCCCGCAAGCCGACCCGGACGCGGTATCCCACCCGCGCCCGGCCTCTCGTGCTCCGCACGATCAACGGCATTACGACCTAGCTGTGCCCTACGGCCGAGCAGATCCCTGATCGTCGGCCTATCCCTTCAACCACCCCCGGCCGGCGGCGGTGGAGAGGATGGAGAAACGTGTACACCTGGTACTTGGTGGACGGACCCACCAGCGCCCACACCGGCGTCTGCAAACAGGGCGCCTTGGTGAGCAGACCTAGGGACGCTCGCACAGACGTCCGTACGCAGGTCACCGTGGTGGGCAAACGACGGACGTCCGCGCGGACGTCCGTAAGCAGGTTGCCTTGGGGGCGCTGCAGTGGACGTACGCGCGGACGTTCGTAGGTACGTTCGCGTCAGATCGCTCAGATCACCGGGGGACGGCCGGCCTTGGTCATCCGCCAGACGGCGCGCCAGCCCATCCGCTTACGCGGACCGCACTCCTGGGTCAGGCCCTGCCAGTAACCCCTCAGCATCTCCATCGCGTCTTCCTTGGCGCGCAGACGCAGCGCGGAGATGCTGAACCAGACCAGGACGTAGATCGCGCCGACCGGGAAGGGCAGATTGCGGCGGGCCAGCCAGACCCGGTTACGGGCCGAGAACCGGTGGAACACGCTGTGCCGGGTCGGCTGGATCACCGGGTGGTTGACGAAGATCTCGCCGTCGTAGCGCACCCGGTAGCCGGCGTCCCAGACCCGCCAGGCCAGTTCGATGCCCTCGTGGGCGTAGAAGAACGGCGCCGGCCAGCCCTGCGTGGCAGTGAAGACGTCGCGGCGCAGGGCCACTCCGCCTTCCCAGATGGCGGCCACGTCGCTGCTGCGCATCGGGTCGCCCACCCGCAGGCGGGGCGTCCAGCGGCGGGGAGACGGCAGGCCCTCCGGGTCGGCCACCCGCGGCTGGATCAGGCCCACGCCGGGCTCGTCGGTGAAACGCTGGGCGATCCGGGCCAGCACGTCGGGCGTGGGCAGGAAAGCATCGTCGTCGAGGAAGAACAGGTACTCACCCTCGACGTGGGGTACGCCCGCGTTGCGCCCGGCCGGGATGCCGAGGTTCTCCGGCAGGGCCACCCCGCGCGCCCCCTTGGGCAGGCCGGTGGGCTTCCAGCCGTTGCCGACCACGACCACGTCGGTGACTACCCCGCGCTGGTCCAGCACGGACTGCACGGCCTTGTTCAGCGCCTCGGGCCGGCTGCCCTGGGTGAGCAGAACGACACCGTAGTGCGCGATCGGCAGCGACTTCACGGCCCCTGACATCTCCGGACTGGTCATGGCGCTCACCGCAGCCGCGCCGAGGAAAGGACGGCGGCCAGGTGCCCGGCGACCGTGACCAGGGCCGCCGCGACCATGGCCAGCAGCAGGGCGGCGGTGGCGGTGTGGTTGCCCAGGACCAGGTCGACGACCGCGACCGCCAGGATCAGCAGCGACATCTCGACCGAGTGGAAGATCCGGTGGAACGGGAACAGTTTGGCCACCTTCCGCAGCGTGCGCACCGAACCGGCGGTGGGTACCCGCACCTGCTCGGCATCCTTCATCGCCGTCATGCCGGCCTGCCCTCGCGAGACGTGCACCAGGTCGTTCTCCACCTTGTTGAGGGCCACCAGCAGAGCCAGCAGGGCACCGAGGAACAGCGCCGGATCGGCCAGCGCCTCCAGCACCCCGGCCCCCCAGCCGTCACCGATCTGCACGTTCACGGAACCGAATCCGTCGCCGTTGGCCACCCGGAAACCGAGGGCCAGGGCGATGCCGCACTCGGCGACGTAGTGCCCCACCCGGTCCAGGTAGATCCCGACCGGCGAGGACGTGCCCCGCCAGCGGGCGACCTCGCCGTCGGAGCAGTCCAGCAGCATCTGCATCTGCACCAGGAAGGCGGCCAGCAGCGCGCCGGCGATCCCGATCCAGGCGGTGGAGAGCGCGGCCAGCGCGGCCGCGGTGATCATCAGCCAGGTGACCTGGTTGGCGGACAGACCCAGAGCCACCAGCGGCCGGGTCAGGTAGGGCGAGATCTGCCGGAGGTAGGCGTGCGCCACCCAGTGCTCGGCGGCCGCCCGGGTCCGCACGTGCTCGGGCTGGCCGACCCGGCGGAGCTCGGCGATGCTGGGCCCGCTCATCGCGTGACTCCGATCCATGACTTGAGACTTGCTCCGGCCGAGGTCACGGCGACCACGGCGGTGAGGGCCCACAGGCCCCCGGTGACCCAGTTCTCCACGTCGACCGGCATCAGCAGGCCGGGCAGGACGATCAGCAGGACGAAAGCAGCCAGGCGCAGGTCGGCACCGATCAGCAGGAACTCCTCGCCGGCGCCTTCGCGCACGCCGTAGGCCTGCAGGTAGTGCGCCACCGCGATGACCGCGACGAGCATCACCGCGGCCCCGTGCTGGGCCTGGACCATGGTGGCGAGCAGGTAGACGGCGGCGATCTCGGCGACCGCGACCAGCGGAGCGGCGATCACCGCGGAGCGGCCGCGCAGCCGCAGCAGGCCGGCGCCGAACCAGGGACCGGTGTCGGCGACGATCTTGGGCGTCTGGTCACCGGCCAGCGAACGGCCCCGGGAGGCCAGGGCGGCGAGCAGATAGACGCCGGCGGCCAGACCTCCGGCGCACAGCACGATCAGGGTGACCCGGGGCGTGAGAAGGGCCGCGCCCAGGGAGATCACCAGGAAGCGCTCGGCGATCGGGAAGTGCCCGATCCGTTTGAGCCAGCCGCCCACCCCGTGGGTGTCGGTGGCCGAGACGTACCCCTGCGGGATCCGGACCCGGGTGGCCGAGGCCTGCCACTGCGGGACGGGCACCACCGGCGGGTCCAGCTGCTGGCGGCGCAGCGACCAGGACAGGTCGGCCAGGCTGCGGAAGGTCTGCACCCCGATCGCCAGCGCGGCCAGCGGCCACAGGTCCAGCCCGGCCTGCGCCCCGGCGACGGCCAGGCCGAAGATGACCGCGAACTCCTTGATCCGGTCGGTGCTGGCGTCCAACCAGGCGCCGAACCGGGAGAACCGGCGGCGGTAGCGGGCCAGTTCGCCGTCGACGCAGTCGATCACCACGCACAGCTGCAGCAGCACGGCGCCGATCACCGCGGGCAGCCGGTCGCCGGTGGCGATCAGCGCGGCGGCGGCCAGGCCGATCACGAACGAGATGGCGGTGACCTGGTTGGGGGTCAGGCCCAGGCGCTCGGCCACTCCGGTCAGCCGCCAGGAGAGCTTGCGCAGCACGAAGGTGGAGAAGAAACCGTCGCCGCCGCGGGCCGCCTCCCGTAGCCGGACCCGGCGCTCGGGCAGCTCGATCAGCGCCAGCTCGGCGGTCGCGGACTCGCCCGGACCGCTGGGCCGGGCCCAGACGTAACCACCGATCGGCACCGGCTTGACCGTCACTCCGGCGGCGGGCAGCCGGCGGACGAGTTCCAGCAGCAGGCTCTCGGGCGCGCCGGGGTCGAGTTCGTGCACCACACCGGCCGCGGCCGGACGGTCGGCGGCGTCGATCCGGAGCACCTCGAGGAAGGTGTCGTCCGGACCGGCCAGCGCGGCCGTGCGCAGTCGGGGGTCGTCCAGCACGGCACCCAGAACTGTGCCGTTCGTCACCAGATCGACCGGGATCAGCGCCAGGGCCCGGCGTGGCACCGAGTTGGAACCGATGCCGTGCGAACCGTCCTCGACCGGCGCCGGCTGCCCCGGATCGGGCTGCCCGGCCACCGCCCGGGCCAGTGCCGAGGTGCCGCCGAGGCTGCTCACCGTGACGATGTGCTCGTCGGCGACGACGATGCCCTGCTCGGCCAGGACCACCCGAAGGGCCTCCGGCCGCGGGGCCGCCTCGCCGTGAAGGTCGAGGAAGACCACGTCCAGGCCGGATTCGCTGATCAGCGTCCCGGCCACCTCGAGGCCGGCCGCGCCGGTCCGGGCCGCCGCGGGTTCGCGATCACGCATGGTGACGGCACTGCCGGTACGGTGCCGCACCGCTTCCGCCGATCGACCCTGCCCATTCACCCTCTGGAGTCCGTTCTCTCGGTCTCGAGTCGACCGACATTAGCACTGTGTTCACGTACCGGTCGCCTGTCCGCTGAGTCACGTTCCCCGCACAGATGGTTTCCAAACCTGACACACGGTCAGATCGCCCCTGCTCCACCCGGTGGATGGTCACGCACGGCCACCATCAGGCGGGGACTGGGCCTGTAACAATCTGAACGAGCAAGAACGATCAGGCAAACGCCCAGAACTTCCGGATGATGTCCGGCTTGCCCGGCCCGCATATGCTTCCGGCCGGTCCTTCACTTCGTCCGACCGATTCCGAAAGGCTCCAGACCCCCGATGGCGCTGCCGAAGTCCGTGTCCAACTTTCTCCGCTCGCCCAACCCGGCCACGTTCGGGGCGCTGACGAACACCATCAGCAACAAGCGGCGATCGATGCGTCGCGGCGGCAAGACCCGGGGGCCGCGGCTGAACCGGGTGCCCGAGGGCCCGGCGCCGGCCGCCGAGGTGGTGGTCTACTTCGCCGAGGACCGGCGCAAGATGTACCAGCTGGACCAGTGGCTGCCGGTGTTCGAGGAGCTGCACCGCCGGCACCCGGTGGTGCTGGTGCTGCGCTCCAAGGCCTCGTTCAACAACCTGAGCGAGCGCACCCCGCTGCCCACCGTCTACACCCGCCGGCTGGCCGACGTGCTGGAGCTGTACGACGAGCTGGACCCGAAGGTGGCGATCTACGTCAACAACGGCGTGGCCAACTTCCAGTCGCTCGCCGTCGCCTCGATCCTGCACGTGCACGTCAACCACGGTGAGAGCGACAAGGTCAGCATGGTCTCGAACCAGGCCAAGGCCTACGACCGGGTGTTCGTGGCAGGTGAGGCGGCCGAGCGCCGGCACGCCGCCGCGCTGATCAACTTCGATCAGGACCGGCTGGTCCGCACCGGGCGGCCGCAGCTGGACCTGAAGTTCGAGCCGGTGCTGCCGCCCTCCGAGCGGCGCACGGTGATCTACGCCCCCACCTGGGAGGGCGAGAACGACTTCAACAACTACACCTCGGTCGACCTGTACGGCGTGCCGATCGTGCAGCAACTGCTGGCCACCGAGGGCGTGCGGGTGGTCTACCGGCCGCACCCGCGGGTCGCCAGCAGCACCACGATCGAGGTGGTGGGCGCGCACCGGGAGATCCTCGGCCTGATCGAGCAGGCCGCCGAGGCGGATCCGCAGGCCGGTCACGCGACCGCGATGGAGGGCTCGATCCTGGCGCTCTTCCAGGAGTGCGACGCCATGGTCACCGACGTCTCCAGCGTCGGCCTGGACTTCCTGTACCTGCGCAACGATGCCCCGCTGTTCATCACCGACCGGCGCGACAACCCGGCCCAGCTGGCCGTGGACGCCCCGATCAGCGGCGCGTCCGACGTCATTGACTCGAACACCATCGGTGGGTTCGGCAGCGTGCTGTCCGCCCGCCTGGCCGACGACTCGCGGATGGCCGAGCGGATCGCGATGCGCCGCTTCTACTTCGGCGACATCGCGCCGGGCGAGAGCACGCAGCGCTTCCTGGACGCGGTCAGCGAGGTCGCGGCGACCCGGGACAAGATGATCGCCAAGCTCCCGCACCGCCAGACGCACGCCTCGGCGGCCGCGGCGGCGAGTGGGGACGCGGTCGGGGACGTGTCGCCCCAGGAGGCGGCGGCCTCCGATTTCGGTCAGGAAGGCGCAGAACCAGTGGACGCGTCGCTCGCCTCGGCTCCCGCGGTGGAGCAGTTGGGGGACGTGGCCGCCGGCCGCTGAATCAGCATGTCCGAGCAGAACTCATCCGCAGCTCAGCGTGGCCCGTTCGGCCCCGGGCTGACGATCGCCTCGCACCGGGGTTTCGGCAAGAACGTGGCGGGCTGGCCGGAGAATTCGCTGCCGGCCTTCCGCGAGGCGGTGCGCCACGGGGTGCCCTGGCTCGAGGTGGACGTGCGGCGCACCCGCGACGGCGGGCTGTTCGTCCACCACTGGCCGAGCGTGAGCCCGGACGACGGCCGGTTCGTGTCGGACCTGAGCACGGACGAGGCGCACAAGGCCGGGCTGCTGGCGCTGCCGGACCTGCTGGAGGTGGTCCCGGCCGGCGTCGGGCTGATCTTCGACGTGAAGACGGCTCTGGAGGACGCGCTGCTGCCGCCCTCCCAGGACACCACCGCCCTGCTGCTGCCGACTCTGGAAGCCGAGCGCACGCGTCCGTTGCTCGTGACCTCGTTCGACCCGGCCTCGTTGCTGTTCGTGGGCCGGGAGATGCCGGGGGTGGCGCGCGGGCTGATCACCTGGATCTCGTTCCCGATCCGCAAGGCCGTACCGGCGGCCGCCCGGCTGGGGGTGGAGGTGCTGTCGGCGCACTGGAAGTCGTTCGGCCCCAACGGCACCGACTCCGCCCCGCACCACCGCCCGGCCGGTTACGCGATCGACATCGCGCACCGGGCCGGACTGCAGGTGCTGGCCTGGTCACCGGCGCTGGAACCGGCCGCGGAACTGGCCGCGGCCGGGGTGGACGCCCTGGTGGTGGACGACGTCCCGGGGGCGCTAGCTCTGGCCCGGCGCCTGAACGCCTGAGTCCTTCGGCTGCTCCCGCTCGAGCTGGTCGGCGTTGAACTTCACCGTGCGCATGTGCTTGGTCATGCTGCGGATCAGCAGCACGGTGACCACCGCGAGCAGGAACACCGTCATGAACCCGAGGAAACCGGGCGAGACGATGTCCGGGTCGGGCACCCGCACCGCATCCGGCTTGTTCGAGGCGAGGCTCACCACGGCGGAGATCACTGCATCACACCCAGTTCGTCAGACTCTGGCCGCGGTCGGCTTCAGACCCGGGCCCGGTCGCGGATGCCGGCGAACAGGTCGTCCTCCGGCAGTTCCGACTGCACCAGACTACGCGCCAGCTCGAAGTCGTCGGTCGGCCACACCTGGGCCTGCATGTCGTTCGGGATCGCGAAGAACCAGCCGTCCGGGTCGATCTGGGTGGCGTGCGAGCGCAGCGCCTCGTCCCGGCGGTCCATCCAGCCGACGATGTTGACCCGGGTGGTGATCTCCCGCTCGGGCGGGCGGGTGCCGTCCTCGCGGGCCTTCAGCCACTCCCCGATCGGCGACTCCTTGCCGGCCGCGAGCAGGGCTTCGTGGAACGCGGTCATCCGGCCGCGGGAGAAGCCCACGTCGTAGTACAGCTTCAGCGGGGTCCAGGGCTCGCCGCTGTCCGGGTAGCGGGTGGGGTCGCCGGCCGACTCGAACGCCTCGACCGAGACCTTGTGGGTCATGATGTGGTCGGGGTGCGGGTAGCCACCCAGCTCGTTGTACGTGGTCATCACGTGCGGGCGGAACTCGCGCACCAGGCGCACCAGCGGCGCCGAGGCGATCTCGAGCGGCTGGGCCGCAAAGCAGCCCTCGGGCAGCGGCGGCAGCGGGTCGCCCTCGGGCAGGCCGGAGTCGACGAAGCCGAGCCAGTGGTGCTTCACCCCGAGCGCCGCGGCGGCGTTGGCCATCTCCTTGCGGCGGAGTTCGGGCAGGTCACGCTCCACCTCGGGGTCGCCCTGCAGCTTGGGGTTCAGCACGTCGCCGCGCTCGCCACCGGTGCAGCTGACGACCAGGACGTCCACGCCCTCGTCCACGTAACGGGCGAGCGTGGCGGCGCCCTTGCTGGACTCGTCGTCGGGATGCGCGTGCACCGCCATGAGCCTGAGCTGCTCGGCCATGCCGGGGTCCTCCTGAGATCAGAATTCGGGCGGGAGACCGGGCTCAGGCGCCCCAGTGGCAGGCCCATCCCGGTCTGAGTGGACAATCATGTCGGACGCCCGGGCATTCCCGGACCACCGCCCGATGCCATCTGACAGCCAGAGGACCTGCGCGTGAGCGACACCCATCTGCACGAGCGCTACGGCAAGCCGCGCACGGTGAACCGCCGGCTGGTGATCGCCGTCCTGGTGGTGCTGGCGGCCGTGGTGCTGGCGTTCACCTACTGGGTGACCGTGATCGACCGGGACAAGGTCACCTGGCAGGACCACAGCTTCGACGTGCGCTCGGCCTCCGAGGTGGTGGTCACCTTCGACCTGCAGCTGCACGCCGGGGCCGAGCGCGCGGTCTGCACCGTGCACGCCCTGAACTCGCTGAACACCGAGGTGGGCCGGCAGGACGTGGAGGTCGAGGGCGACGCCGACGGCCGGGTCCGGATGACCGTGACGATTCCCACCAGCGAAGAGGCCACCACCGGCCTGGTGAGTGGCTGCCTCGCCGCCTGACCGGCAACGTTACCGGTGGGGTGGATGAGCCGGGCGGAACCGTTCACCGGTGCCCGGCGTTGCACCCTGCACCTGCAATCCGGGCTTTCTTGTTAAGCTCAAGGTTTCGTCCCGGACGCCGTTGCCGCATAAAAGAGCGGCCTCAATGCGACCAGAAATGGAGATGCCCCGTGAGCGAGACCGGTGCTGCCGTCGCATGGCTGACCCAAGACGCCTATGACCGGTTGAAGAAAGAGTTCGAGTACCTCTCGGGCGAGGGCCGGGTCGACATCGCCAAGAAGATCGAGGCCGCCCGCGCCGAGGGCGACCTGAAGGAGAACGGCGGCTACCACGCGGCCAAGGACGAGCAGGGCAAGCAGGAGGCCCGCATCCGTCAGCTGCGTCAGCTGCTGGAGACCGCGCAGGTCGGCGAGGCGCTGGCCGACGACGGCACGGTCGCCTCGGGCAGCGTGGTCACCATCGACCTGGCCGGCGAGGAGATGACCTTCCTGCTCGGCAGCCGCGAGGTGGCCGGCGACACGGAGCTCGAGGTCTACAGCGAGAAGAGCCCGCTCGGCGCGGCGATCGCAGGCCACAAGGTGGGCGACACCACGGCGTACACCGCCCCCAACGGCCGCGAGCTCAAGGTGAAGATTCTCGAGGCGAAGCCTTTCTCGGGCTGATATTTCGTCGCTCGGCCGGTCGCCCTTTCCGGGCGGCCGGCCGTTCGCTTTTGCGGCCTTACCCCGATATCGCCGGATCAAAACCCCCGGATCGGAAAACTGGGATGATCTGAATCATGTGCGGGCTGGCCGGGGAAGTGCGCTTCGACTCGGCGCGCGCCGACATCCGCACGGTCGACGCAATGACTGCGGCCCTGGCCGACCGGGGCCCGGACGATGCCGGTCTGTGGTCGCACGGGCGAGTGGCGCTCGGCCATCGCCGGCTGCGGCTGATCGACCTGTCCGACGCCAGTGCCCAGCCGATGAGCACCCCGGAAGCCGGGCTGACCGGCGTCCTCAATGGGTGCATCTACAACTACCGCGAGCTGCGCACCGAACTGGCCGCCGCCGGGCACCGGTTCTTCTCCGACGGGGACACCGAGGTGGCGCTCCGGGCGTACGCGCACTGGGGCCCGCAGTTCGCCGAGCACCTGATCGGCACGTTCGCCGTAGCCATCACCGAAAGGGACTCCGGGCGCCTGGTTCTCGCCCGCGACCGGCTCGGCGTCAAACCGCTTTACCTGGCCGCATCGCCCGGGGTGCTGCGGTTCGCCAGCACTTTGCCGGCATTGCTGGCGGCCGACGGGGTAGACACTTCGATCGACCCGGTGGCTCTGGCGCACTACCTGAGCTTTCACAGCGTGGTGCCGGCGCCCCGCACCATCCTCGCCGGAGTCCGCAAGCTACCCCCGGCCACCGTGCGTGTGGTCGAGCCGGATGGCCGCAGTACCGATCACGTCTACTGGCGGCCGGATTTCAGCCGTAAGCCCGAACACGCGGCGTGGACCGAGAAGGACTGGCAGGAACAGCTGCTGGCCTCACTGCGGACCGCCGTGAAGCGTAGGTCGATCGCCGATGTCGAGGTGGGCGTGCTGCTTTCCGGCGGGCTGGACTCCAGCCTGGTGGTGGCGCTGCTGGCCAGCGAGCACGGGCCGGGGCTCAAGACGTTCTCGATCGGCTTCGACAGCAGCGACGAGCAACTGGGCGACGAGTTCCGGTACTCGGACCTGGTGGCGCAGATGTACGGCACCGATCACCAGCGCATCCGGGTCGGTGAGGAAGATCTGGTGCAGCCGATCGAGGCCTGCCTGGCGGCCATGCCCGAGCCGATGGTCAGCCACGACTGCGTGGCCTTCTACCTGCTCAGCCAGGTGGTCTCGGCGCACTGTCCAGTGGTGCAGACCGGGCAGGGGGCCGACGAGGTGCTCGGCGGTTATCACTGGTACCAGTCGTTGGCCCAGGTCAGCCGGGGTGCGGCGCTGCCTGCCTACGACCGGGCGTTCCTGGATCGCTCGGCTTCGGAACTGCGCGCGGCGATCTCGCCGGACCTGGAGCTGCCTGACCCGGCCGATCAGTTGCTGCGCGGGCTGGATCCGGCCCGGGCCTGGCTGACCGAGCACTTCAACCGGCCCGGGGCGCAGAGCGCGGTGGACGCGGCGATGCGGATGGACACCACGGTGATGCTGGTGGACGACCCGGTGAAGCGGGTGGATGCGATGACGATGGCGCACGGTCTGGAGGCGCGCATGCCTTTTCTGGACCACGAGTTCGTGGAACTGGCGGCGGCCTGCCCGGTGCCCTTCAAGCTGGCGCGCGGGGGTAAGGGGGTGCTCAAGCAGGCTGCCCGGGGATTGCTGCCGCGGTCGGTGCTTCAGCGGCCTAAGGGGTATTTCCCGGTGCCGGCGCTGTTTCGGTTGCAGGGGAAGCTGGTTGAACGGGTCAGGGACACGCTGGAGTCGCCGGAGGCGCGCCGGCGTGGGGTGTTCCGGCCGGAGTACGTGGCTGGGCTGTTGCGTGACCCGAACGCTGCGCACACTCCGCTGAACGGCAACAAGCTCTGGCAGCTGGCCACCCTGGAGATGTGGCTGCAGGCCCGCGGCATCTCCTGAGTGCTGCCTCTACTCCCCGCGCACCGCTTCCTGAGGCTGTTCTTCCTCCTCGTCGGTGTCGTCCCAGGTCTCCGGATCCTCGTCGTCCCGGGTCTGATCGGCCAGGGGACCTACTTGCTCCTCGCTCGGTTTCTCGTGCTGCTCCTCCGGATCCCGCCCGGCCAGGTACTCGCCGATCACGTTGACCACGGCCACGAACGGCACCGCGAACAGGGCCCCGACAATGCCGGCCAGCAGCACCCCGGCCGCGATCGCCAGGATCACCGCCAGGGGGTGCACCCGCACCGCCCGGCCCAGCAGGAACGGCTGCAGGGCGTGCGCCTCCAACTGCTGCACGCCGACCACGATGGCCAGCATGATCACCGCGTCGACGATCCCGCCCGCGACCAGGGCGACGAGTACGGCGGCGATGCCGGAGAACAGCGCACCCACGATCGGCACGAAGGCGCCCAGGAAGACCAGCATGCCCAGAGGGAAGGCCAGCGGGACGCCGAGAATGGCCGCCCCGATCCAGACCCCCACGCCGTCGACGATCGCCACGATGACGGTGGCCCGGACGTAGGCGGTGAGTGTGGCCCAGGCCCGTACCCCCGACCCGCGCACCTTCTCCCGGCTGCCCGCAGGGAACAGGCTGACCACCCAGGACCACATCCGGTCCCCGCCGGAGAGGAAGAAGTACAGCGCGAAGAGGGTGATGAACATGCCGGTGAGCACGTGCCCGGCGGTGCTGGTGACCTCCAGCGCCCCAGAGACGACATCGCTGCCGCCGTTGCCCCGGATGTTGTCCTGCAGCACGTCGACGTACTGGTCGAGCTGGTCGCTGGTCAGGTTCAGCGGCGAGCGGGCCAGCTGTTCCTGCAGTTCGCTGAGGCCCTCGGCAGCGTCGTCGCGCAGGCCGTCGAACCCGCTGACCGCCTGCTGCCCGATCAGCGCCATCAGGCCGGCCACGAACGCGATCGTGAAGAAGACGGTGAGCAGGGCGGAGGCGGAGTTCGGCAGGCCGATCTTGTTCTCGTCCCGGGCCATCGCCCGCTGAATCGGCTTGAGCAGCGCGGAGAGCATCAGCGCCACCAGCAGGGGTACGAAGATCACCTTGTACTCGGCGAAGATCCGCCAGATCAGGTAGACCGTGCCCGCGATGAGCAGGATCCGCCAGGCCCAGGCGGCGCTCACCCGCAGGCCGTGCGGCAGTTCGGCGGGGCGCACGCGGGTGGGGTCGTCCTGCTCGATGCTCACCCATCCCATACTGCCTGCTGCGCCAAGATCGGCGCGGCGACGTTCGCCCTGTGTCGTTACGGGTTCATCTCCTAGGCACTCAGCCCCGAGGCGGCCAGGCGGTGCGCTGCTTCGGGGCTGATCCGGTCGCGCAGAAGCCCTGCCGCGAAAAGGGTGTAGCCCACGTCGACGCTGATGGTTGCGGCTTCGGGAACGGCCCACCCGCCGCTGTGGTCGGTCCGGAGCTGATTGAGGACGGCGTCTCGGCCCACCTGGTCTGCGTGACGAAGAACTCCCCCGCTGCCCACCAGAACACCAACTTCACGCAACGGACGCGGGGCGGCACCTGGGTAGGTCGGGCGGCCGTGGCGGCGAACGGCGATCAGAACAGCCAACTCGGCCAGACGCTGGTCCAGATGTCTTACCCCCGGCACGGGGCTGCTCGCGTACTCCCTGAGCTGCCCTTCCGCTTCTGCCTCGATCAGCCCCTCCGCAAGCGCCGCCTCAACCACACCCGTAGCCCCGGACCTCACCCCCAGATCTCCTTCGACCGTGCGCGCCGACAGCCAGTCCCCCGCCGCCCGTTTCCTGGGCTCTTCGTCCTCCTGGTCAGACGCCGGCAGAACGGAATACACATCCGTCGTGGCCCCACCGACGTCTACCATCAGCAGCCCTCGGCCGCCCGCGAGCACCTCCACCCCACTGAGCACCGCATCTGGCGTCGGCGCGAGGACCAACTGGCGGAAGGAACGTCCATTGATCTGCGAGCCCTTCTGCGACAGGCCTTTACCCCCGATGACATGCTCCAGGAACGCTTGACGAATCGCCTCCCGCGCGGGGACGGGATCGAGCTTGCCGATCTGAGGCAGCACGTTGCCGGTGACCGTGACCTTGCGCCCCCGCCGACGTAGCTCGTGCGCGGCAGCCTCGGCCGCATCCGCGTTGCAGGCGAGCACTACGGGGACGGGCAGCCGCGCGATACCGATGCGACGGGCGTTGCCGACGACTACGTCTGCGTTGCCGCCATCGGTGCCGCCGGTGAGAACGATCAGGTCAGGACGGGACTCGCGCAGCAACTCGACGCCCTCGGCAGTCAACGCCCCGCTGCTCAGGTGCACCACCCGTCCCCCGGCCGAAAGCGCCACCCGCTGACCAGCTTCCGCCGTTACCAGCCGCTCGTGGCCGACCACCGCCAGACGTAGGCCGCCACCTGCGCTGGAGCAGGCCCGGATCTCGGCGTTTTTGGCTGCCGTGTTGATACTTTCGGCCAGCTCGGCCTGGGTGGCGGCGATGGCGGTCATGACGTCGGGCCGGGTGGTGGGGTGCTGGGTCGCGCCGAGTACCTGACCTTCGGCCGGATCGACGAGCAAGTTCTTGGTGAACGTTGAGCCGACATCCACGCAGAGAACCAGTTCCGGCATCGCGTCCTCCTGAGCGCCCGCTGTCCTTAAACAACCATTCTCGCTGCCGGATCTACCTGCGCCTGTCTACGGCAACCTTTGCTCTCCGCCACCCGGCATCAGCTGCCCGGCGCTCAAATTGCCCTACCCCAGGCGCACTCTCAGCTAGCTCGCCACTCTCGCGGGATCACCTGCACCGAGCCATCTCTCGAGCGCCATCGTCCCGCTTCCCTCGCCCGTGCCCTCGTCCCACTTCCCTCGCCCCGCTTCCCTCGCCCATGCCCTCGCCCTGCCGGATGTCGACTCGATACCCAGCCGCCCCGTCCTCAATCCCCTCCGACCGAAATGCACCCCTCCGCGCCGCACCGAGCAATCGTCGGGAAGACAAAACGACGCCATAGCGTGTTTTGTCTTCCCGATGACGCCACAGCTCGCGTGAGCCCTGGATACAGGGGCGGCCCACTCCGCCCAGCCACTCCACCCGGCCACTCCACCCGGCCACTCCACCTGCCCGCCCCATCCGGCCGCTCCATCCGACCGCTACGCCCAGCCACTCCACCCAGCCCACTCCGCCTGCCCGCTCTATCCGGCCGCTACGCCCAGCCATTCCGCCCAGCCATTCCGCCCGGCCATTCCGCCCGGCCACTCCACCCGGCCACTCCACCCCGCCCGCTCCACCCAGCCCACTCCGCCCGGCCGCTCCACCCAGCCACACCACCCGCCCGCTCCACCCAGCTATTCCGCCCGCCCGCTCCGCCCGGCCACTCCAACCGGGCGGCAAAAGCAGACAGCGTGTGAACCCGCCGCGGTACATCCGCGCCAGATCCACACGCTGTCCAAGAACGTGCCGTTGTCAGCCCAGGGCCTGCTCCAGATCGGCCACCAGGTCCGACGCGTCTTCCAGACCTGCCGAGATCCGCACCAGATCGTCCGGCACCTCGAGCGCCGACCCGGCCACCGACGCGTGAGTCATCTGACCCGGGTGCTCGATCAGCGACTCGACGCCGCCCAGCGACTCGGCCAGCGTGAACACCTGCGTGCGCCGGCAGACCTCGAGCGCGGCCTCCTTGCCCCCGGCGACCTGGAACGACACCATGCCCCCGAAGCGCCGCATCTGCTCGACCGCGGCCTTGTGGCCGGGGTGGTCGTCGAGCGAGGGGTAGAGCACCCGGCTGACCTTCGGGTGCTGCCGCAGCATCTCGACGATCTTCTCGGCATTGTCGCAGTGCCGTTCCATCCGCACCGCAAGGGTTTTCAGGCCGCGCTGGACCAGCCAGGAGTCGAACGGGCCGGAAACCGCGCCCATCGAGTTCTGGTTGAAACCGACTCGCTCGACGGCGCTTTCGCCCAGGTCGGCAATGCCGTCCATCCACGGGGCGAAGGCACTGTGCGAGACCACTGCGGCGCCCCCGACGACATCGGAGTGGCCCCCGGCATACTTGGTGGTGGAGTGCACCACGATGTCGGCACCCAGACTGAGCGGCTGCTGCAGGTAGGGCGTGGCGAACGTGTTGTCGACGACCAGCAGCGCCCCGGCCGCGTGTGCCACCTCGGCCAGACCGGCGATGTCGGCGACCGACAACAGCGGGTTGGTCGGCGTCTCGACCCAGACGAGGCGGGTCTGACCAGGCCGGATGGCCGCCCGCACCGCGTCGATGTCGACCAGCGAGGCCGGCGTGTGCCCGACGCCCCAGGGCTGAGCCACCCGGGCCACCAGACGGTAGGTGCCGCCGTAGGCGTCGTCCGGAATGACCATGTGGTCGCCCGGGCGCAGCAGCGAGCGCAGCACCGCATCCTCGGCCGCCAGCCCGGAGGCGAACGCGAAGCCGCGGGCCGAACCGTCCGGAGCCTCCAGCGCAGCCAGACACTCCTCGAGAGCCGTTCGGGTCGGGTTACCCGAACGCGAGTACTCGTACCCCACCCCGAGGCCCTGACGCAGGCCGCCCACGCCGTCCTGCGCATAGGTGGAGGTCTGGTAGATCGGGGTGACGACGGCCCCGGTGGCCGGGTCCGGCTCGGACCCCACGTGGATGGCCCGGGTCGAGAACCCGGCGGTTGACCAGCGGGGATCCCCAGGCTTGCGGTTCGGCTCGTTCACAGGTCCCAAGCTACTACCGAGCACCGACAGTTCTGGTCCGGCTCGGGCCCGGCGGCGGGAACGGATCGGGGCCACACTTGGTTGTGCAAGGCGGGAGCGGACCGATCGTTCCGCCCTACAGGACGAGGAGGACCGGATGATGTTCGGCAGCAGGCTGAAGAGCACGATGGTCGAGCGGGACAAGGCGCTGCCGGGCCGGGACAGCCGGCCGTTCACCGTGCCGGCCCGCCACGCCGTTCTCGACACCCCGCTCGAGGGCCCCTGGCCCGAGGGCACCCAGGTGGTCTACCTGGCCATGGGCTGCTTCTGGGGCGCTGAGAAGACGTTCTGGCAGACCCCCGGCGTGGTCACCACCGCGGTCGGCTACCAGGGCGGCTACACCCCCAACCCGACGTACGAAGAGACCTGCAGCAGCCTCACCGGCCACACCGAGGCCGTGCTGGTCGCCTACGACCCGGCCAAGCTGAGCCTCGACGAACTGCTGCGCACGTTCTGGGAGTCGCACGACCCGACCCAGGGCTACCGCCAGGGCAACGACCTGGGCACGCAGTACCGCTCGGCGTTCTACTGGACCACCGACGAGCAGCGCGACGCCTACCTGGCCAGTAAGACCGCCTACCAGGCCGCGCTCGACAAGGCCGGCTTCGGCGCCATCACCACGGAGTCGCGCCCGGCCGAGGACGCGGGCACGTTCTGGTACGCCGAGGACTACCACCAGCAGTACTTGAAGAAGAACCCGGCCGGCTACTGCCCCGACCACGGTACCGGCGTCGCCTGCCCGATCGGCGTAGGCGTGCTCTACGGCACCGGAGTCAAGGCCGAGTAAGTCCGGCGAGAGGTGCTGCATCCCCGCCGGGTGCGGCACCTCAGCGTCGCCCGCCGTTGAGGACGATCTGCTAGCAGAACCTGTCGGCCAGGACGATCGAGCGTAGTCTGAGGGCATGATCGTGGGACGCATCACCGTCGACCCCGGACGTATGCGGGGCCTGCCCTGTATACGGGACACCCGTGTGACCGTCACTGCCGTCCTCGGGCAACTGGCTGCCGGCCAAGGATTCGACCAGATCCTTGACGACTATCCCTACCTTGAGCAGGAAGATCTGCTCGCCGCCCTGGAATACGCGACCCTTCTCACCCAGGAGCGAGAGATCCCACTGGCCCGACCCGCATGAACCTGCTGGTTGACGCCAACCTCTCCCCTCGCCTGGCCGAAGGCCTGGTCAAGGAGGGGTTTGAGGCCAGCCATGTCATGGATCACGGCTTGCTGACTGCCTCAGACCACACGATCATGGCCTTCGCCGCCGAAGTGGGCGCCACGATCGTGTCTGCAGACTCGGACTTCGCAACGATGCTTGCCCTGTCCGGCGCCGACACACCATCCCTGGTCCTGTTTCGCTCGGCCGATGCCCTGACTGCCGCCCAGCAGTGCAGCCTGCTGGTGCAGAACCTGAAGGCCGTGGCAACCGAGATCGAGTCCGGCGCCGTCATTTCCATCAGCAAGGACCATCTGAGAGTCCGCAGCCTCCCCATCAGCAAGCGGACCAAGCGAAGCTGACCGGCAGAGAATTGCCCTATGAAGGGCAGGACTACCACCAGCAGTACTTGAAGAAGAACCCAGCCGGCTACTGCCCCGACCACGGCACCGGCGTCGCCTGCCCGATCGGGGTGGGCGTGCTGTATGGGACGGGTGTGAAGGCGGACTAGTCAGCCGACTGGCAACAAGAGGTGCTACGAGCACGGAGTCCGCGTTCCAGGATCGGATTCGGTCATTACCTCCACCTATGGTCGGTTTCATGCCGATCAAGGTGGGGGACATGGTCAAGCTGCTGGAAGCGGACGGCTGGCAACTCAAGCGCACGACCGGCTCGCACCGACACTTCCACCACCCACAGAAACCAGGCCTGGTCACCGTGGCCGGCCGACCGAGCGCCACGTTGAAACCGAAGACCGAAGCGAGCATCCTGAAGCAGGCCGGACTGTGAGAGGAGCACCTGTGAAGGGCTACGTGGTTGTGTTCGAGGGCGACCGGGAGTCAGGTTTCTCCGCCTACAGTCCCGACCTTCCGGGGGTGGTAGCTGCTGGTGACACCAGGGAAGAGACCGAGTCACTAATGCGAGAGGCCATGTCGGAGCATCTGGCGGTGCTGCGCGACATGGGCCTACCAGTTCCAGAGCCCACGCCCGCTGCTGAGGCCACGGTTCTGAACGTGTCGGCGGCCTAGCTCAGCGGCATATGTGTGCGGTGCGCGAGGACTACCGCCAGCAGTACCTGAAGAAGAACCCGGCCGGCCGCTGCCCCGACCACGGGCCAGGTGTCAAGGCTGAGTGACGCGCCCAGCCGTGTCCGCTTCAAAGCGGGCACGGCTGGGGATCAGGCGGCTACGAACTCTTGAGCCGACCGGCGATCACAGCCAGATCATCGAGTTCACCGGCAGCGATGGCCATCACCAGGTCGAAGGCGTCATCGTCGGCCGGCGAGAGCTCCTCACCGTTCTTGGCACAGAAGACGTAGGTCCCCAGCCACGCCAGCCGCTTGTTGCCATCGACCAGTGGATGGTTGGACACCAGCGAGTGCAGGAGCGCTGCCGCCTTGGTCAGCAGGTCCGGATAGGCCTCCTGACCGAACATCCCGGCCCGGGGCCGGTTCACCGCAGCATCCAGCAGACCGAGGTCCCGCACCTGGACCGGGCCACCGACGGCGTACCGGGAGATCAACAGGGCCTGCTCAACGCTCAGGTAGCGGATCATTCGCCGAGACGGCGCAGCAGATCGGCGAACTTCGTGGCACCCGCAGCGGCAAGCTCTTCGGTCTGCGCGTCGTCGTCGGCCCGGAGCAGGTATTCGCTGATGGCGGCCTGGGCCACCTGCTGCATACTCCGGCCCTCGCGCTCGGCCCGGCGCCGAAGGGCCTCGGACTGCGCATCATCAAGACGCAGGGTCATCGCCATGGCCAACATGATACCAATGTGATACCGCCAAGCCCAGGGCTATGGCAGCGGATCGCACCCAATGAAAATCCCGAGCCGGGAAGCGATTTGGGCCGGGTCGTCAAGCCTGCTACCGCCCACCACTTCTCCATTGCGGCCCAAGATGCAGCCCAAGGCACCACATGTCAGCTTTGACCACATGTTGTCGCGCATGCCCCGAGCCCGCGTCGAGTTCACCCGTCTCGGCGCCTGGCTGGTCGGCATCGCCACGCTGGTCATCCTGGTCGGCGGGGTGGTCACGGTCGGCTCGCTGTGGAACACCACGCAGGACGATCTTCCCGGCCGCATCTTCATCATCGTCTGGCTGGTGCTCTTCGTCGCCTTCGGCCTGAACAATCTTCGGGTCTGCTGGCGCCGCAGTTCCACCACCGTCATGCCACCCGGATTCCGGATGGACGTACGCACCCCTCTGGTCACCGTCACCCCGATCGACAAGCCCTAGAAACGCCGGAAGGGCCGCCCGGTTCCGGGCGGCCCTTCCACGAAACACCGATCAGGTTGCGGAGATCACCCCGGCGCTCAGCGCACCGAGCAGCACCAGGCCGAGGATGATCCGGTAGACGACGAAGACGTAGACGCTGTGACGCTCCACGAACTTCATCAGCCAGGCGATGATCACGTAGCCGACCACGAAGGCGACCAGGGTGGCGACCACCATCTGCGGCACCCCCGGGCCGTCCCCGGCGGTCACGTCCGGCAGGGTGAACAGGCCGGAGGCCACCACTGCGGGGATCGCCAGCAGGAACGAGAAACGCACGGCCACCGCGCGCTTGAGGCCGATCGCCAGGCCGGCGGTGATCGTGCCGCCCGAGCGCGAGACGCCCGGGATCAGCGCCATCGCCTGGGCGAAGCCGAGGATGATGCCGTCCTTCATGGTCAGCCGGTCGAAGTCGCGCTCCTGCTTGCCGAACTTCTCGGCCAGGCCCAGGAAGATGCCGAAGACCACCAGCATGGTCGAGACCAGCCAGAGGTTACGGGCGGGCTCCTTGATCATGTCCTCGAAGAGCAGGCCGAGCACACCGATCGGGATGGTGCCGAGGATGACCATCCAGGCCATCTTGTACTCCTGGGTCTGGCGCAGGTGCGGGGCGACGAAGCCCTCGAGCCAGGTGACGAAGAGTTTCCAGATGTCCTTGGCGAAGTAGATCAGCACGGCCGCCTCGGTACCGAGCTGGGTGACGGCGGTGAAAGCCGCGCCCGCGTCCCGGTCGAAGAACACCTCGGACACGATCCTCAGGTGTCCCGACGACGATACGGGGAGGAACTCGGTCAGGCCCTGCACCAGACCGAGGACGATCACCTCTATCCAGCTCACGGTGCTGTGTACCCCTTCGTTCCGGCACACGACGCACCGTTGCGGTACGAGGGCGCCTACGCGAGACCCCCGGCGGCGTCGCCAGGGATTGCTGTCCTGTCGCGCACCGCGTGAGCGCAGAGGGATCCCCGCGGGGACGGTGGCCAGCCGACCATACACGCCCGGACCGATCGTCAGGCAAACTCGCCGAATGCCCCGAAAATGCCCGTGAGACGGCAACCGTCACGCACAACCCCCGATTCGGCACTCCCCTCCCGGAGCCGGATCGCCGCCGGATCGTGACCAGGTTCTAATCTTGGCGCCCGGATCGTGAGATCACTGCCCGGGCTGGAGCTCTTCCAGGGCCTGGGCCACGCCGGTCTCGGCATCGGCGAGCGTGACCCCCAGCGAACCGAGCAGCCCCTGCCCGTTCTCGAACTCCAGCAGGGCCAGCAGGATGTGCTCGGTACCGACGTAGTTGTGGCCGTAGCGAAGCGCAGTGCGCATGGTCAGCTCGAGCACCTTCTTGGCCGCTGCGTCGTACGGCACCAGATCCGGCGCGCCCTCCACCCGGGCCGGCAGGACGGCCTGGGCCGCCTCGGTCAGCCGCTCGACCGTGATGCCCTGGCCTGCCAGCACCTTCAGGGCCAGCGTGTCGGGTACCGCGGCCAGTCCCAGGAGCAGGTGGGCGGGCACCATCACGTCGTTGCCGGCCTTCTGCGCCGCGGTGTGGGCCTGCAGGATCACGGTGCGGGCCCGGGGCGTGAACCGGTTGAAACCTTCGTTCGGGTCCATCGCCGCGGAGTCCCCCTTGGCCACGAACCGTTTCTGGGCGGCCTGCTTGCTCACCCCGATGCTGTTGCCGATGTCGGTCCAGGACGCTCCGGACCGGCGGGCCTGGTCGACGAAGTGCCCGATCAGATGATCGGCCACCTCGCCCAGGTAGTCACCGACCAGAACCGCGTTGGACAACTGCTCCAGCGGGTTGTCGTGGACCTTCTTGATGCCCTGGATCAGATCGTCCAGGCGCACACTCTGGGTTGCCGAACTGGAATCCGTCATGCGTCAACCTTAGGTTGACGATTTGTTGTGCGTCAACCGCTGGTTGACGTCAGGCGGCCCGGGTGAACATCGGCTGACCGTCGCGCTCGAGCACCTCGTCCGCCAGCCCCAGTGCGTCCGGGAACAGGTGCAGTCCCGGGGCAGGCCGAGCCACCTGACGCGGAGGCAGAGCCGTCGAACCACTACGAGCACCAGCAACGGACGTCCGTGGGCCCGACACCCGGTAGCCCGCCGGTTGCGCAGTGGCCGGGGAAACCGCGACCGGGACCCGGCTCGTCCGGGACTGGTAGACCGTGCCGATGTAGATGCCCACCAACAGCGCCAGCCCACCGGCGACCTGCCCGCCGCCCAGCGGCTCGCCCAGGACAACGATGGCAATGGTGGTAGCAACAAGCGTCTCGAGGTTCAGGAAGACTCCGGCGATGTGCGGCTCGACCCCGGTCTGCCCGTAGGCGAAAAGGGTGAAGGGCAGCACGGTCCCGAACACGCCCAGCGCCAGTGCGGCCAGCAGGGCGCCGGTGTCCAGCCCACCCACCCCGGGCGTCGGCACGGACTCGGTCAGCAGGGCGAAGGGCAGCACGGCCACCGCCGAGGCCAGGAACTGCGCCGTGCTCACCGCGACCACGTCCTGCCCGGGCAGCAGCCGGGCCTGGAGGATGGTGAAAACCGCGCCGATCAGCACCGAACCCAGCACGATCAGGTCTCCGGTCAGGGTCGCGTCGCCGCCTCCGGCGCCGGCCACCACCACGATGCCGATCAGCGACAGGGCGAAACCGACCCAGGCGATCGGGCCGACCCGGGCACCGTTGAAGATCACCGCGAGCACCGCCACGATCACCGGGACCGAGCCGAGCAGCAGCGCCGCATGGGTGACGCTGGTGCGCTCCAGGCCGATGTTCTGCAGCAGCACGCAGGCGCCGTACCCGAAGGCGCCGTAGGCCCACAGCGCCGGGCGCACCTTGCTCAGCCGGGGCCGGACCACGGCCACGATCACCAGGCCGGCCACGGCGAAGCGGAACACCGTGAGCCAGGCCGGGCCGAAGCCGGCGAACGCGGCCTTGCTCAGCGGGACCGTGGTGCCCCAGGTGATACCGGCGATCGTCAGCGCGGCGAGGGCTGAGGTGCGGCGGTCGGAGAGGAGGGAGCGCAGACGAGCGGGGAACATGGTTGACATCGTCCGCTGCACACATAGATAAATCGGGCACTCGCCGAAGTTGCCAACTATTGTTTGGCGCCATGGCGGTTGAGCTTGACGAAATTGACGTAAAACTGCTCACGCAGCTGCAGCAGGACGCCGATCGGACGAATCTCGAGCTGGCCGAACTGGTCGGCCTCTCCCCCGCCGCCACCCTGCACCGGGTGCGGCGGCTGAAGGAGAGCGGCGCCATCCGGATCATCAGCGCCCGGGTGGATGCAGCCGCGGTCGGCTTCCCGCTGACCGTGTTCATGTCGGTCACCACGCCCAACCCGCGGGCCACCGAACGGTTCGAGCGCGAGGTGCGCGAGCTGCCCCAGGTGATCGCGGCCGACACGGTGGCCGGCGAGATGGACTACTGGCTCACCGTGGTGGCGCGGGACGTGGAGGATCTGGAGCACACGCTGACCCGGATCGCCACGCACGGCGGCGGGCGGGTGGTCACGTACCTGCGCCTGAAGCAGCTGAAACCGCCCACGCCCCTGCCGCTTCTGCCGAGCACGGCGGCCCGGCAGAGGCGCAGGGCGTGAACCCGGTCAGCGGGACTTACGGGGTTCGCCCGGATAGGTACCGAAGTACCAGGTGTTGCCCTCCGGGTCCTGGGCGGCGAAATCGGTCGAGCCGTAGTCGGTCTGCTTCAGCTCGACGGTGATCTTGGCGCCGGCCGAGCGGGCCCGCTCGATCAGCTGCTCGATCCCCTCCGGCACCACCACATAACAGCTGAAGCTGCCGATCGGGGTGATCGGCTTGTTGTCGTCGCGGGCCGAGCCGAGCATCACCCCACCACCGGGCGGCCAGCTCAGCTCGGCATGGTGCACCACGTCGCCGTCGCCGTACACGGCCGTCTCCTCGAAGCCGAAAGCCTTGACCAGGAAGGCGATCAGGCCGCGGGCGTCGCGGGCGGTGAAGGTGGGCCAGACGGCAGGCGGTGGGGCAGTTGGCGTTTCGGTCATGATTCCTCCCGAGTCGAAAGCCCTCCCGACGGGCGGGCACGCGTTCACTGTGCCGCAGACCACTCAGCCGGTCTTGAAGGTTTCGGAAAGCTCCGGGACCCAGCCGTTACCCAGTTCCTCGGCCAGCCAGCGACGCGGCGAGAGCCCGGCCATCTCGGCGAACTCCCGGCTCAGGTGGGCCTGGTCGGCATACCCGCAGTCGGCCGCCAGCCGGGCCAGACCGGCCTGCGGGCCGTTCAGCCGATGCACCAGCAGGCGCCGGGCCGCGTCGAACCGGGCCACTTTGCCGGCGGCCTTCGGGCTGAGGCCGATCTCGGTGGTGAACCGGTAGGCCAGGTTGCGGGTGCTCCAGCCGACTTCGGTGGCCAGCTCGGCCACTCCGATGCTGCCTCGCGCGGTCAGCAGCAGGTTCCAGGCGTGCACCACTTCGCGCGGTGGACCCTTGAACGCCAACCGACCCGTGAAGAACCGGTCCAGGACGGCAAAGCGCTCAACCCACGACACCGCCGCCTGCAGGCGCTCGTGCACCTCTACCCCGTCCCGACCGAGCAGTGTGTGCAGGGTCAGGTTCTCCCCGGCGAGCGCTCCGCCTGGCAGGCCAAGCAGAGCCCGGCAACCCAGTGGCGAGAGCGCTACCTGTATGCCGGATTGAGCCCCCTGATGCACGATCACCGCTGGGGAGCGATGCAGGCCTCCGATGTAGGTGTCATAGCTACCCCCGGGATGGCCGTCGGGCAGGGCCGCGGCCACCATCGGCTCGTCGAGCGTGAAGATCAGCGTGAGCCAGGGCGAGGGCAGCCCGCGATGCCGGCCGGGCGCTACGCCACGCTGCCGGTAGCCGCTGTACCAGGCGATATACGGACGTAGGGCGGCCGCGGGAGCTTGGTGCAGGTACTCGTCAACAACCTCCACATCTACATCCTGGAGCCGAACCGCGTCGGTGCGCACACCTGGGGGCACCTCCCGGCCCCCTGGGACTGGGGGACCGCAAGCAAAAAAGTCGCGAGCCCCCGGGTGGGGACTCGCGACGGGGCGAGTAAGGGCGGCGCCGGCTCAAGGCGCCCCTCAGCCGCAGTTCATCCCGCGGCCCTCGTGCAGTGGGTGAGTGGGGACGAAGCGGTCCGGGTCGAGCTCTCGGGAGTCCTGGCCCAGCCAGGGGGCGAGGGCGATGGTCGCGGTCAGCAGCAGAAGCACAATGAAGAAGGCCATACGTCCATTGTCGCCTCCGTGGCCTTGCATCACATAGCCAATCTCTACAGACTGGCCCCATGCCTCCCGCTAAGAAGCAGCCAATTCAGCAACGTGGCCGAGTCAGTGCTCGTGAGCTGATGCCAATGCTGACCGACTGGCGGGTCTCCAACGAGGGCGTCCCGGGCTATCGGGCGCTCGCCGACCGGCTGCGTCTGCTGGTCCTGGACGGGCGTCTGCCGGTGGACACCGTGCTGCCCTCCGAGCGCACCCTCGCCGAAGCCCTGCAGACCAGCCGCACCACCACCACTTCGGCCTACCGTCTGCTGCGCGAGTCCGGGTTCGCCGAGGGCAGTCAGGGGGCCGGTACCTGGACCACGCTGCCGCGCGACAGCAAGCTGGAGTCGCCGATCTGGCCCGAGCACCTCAGCGGCGAGGCCGAGCCGTCCGGCCCCAACGGCGACTTCTCCTCCGCCGCGCTGGAAGCCCCCGCCGAGCTCTACCCCGCCTACCAGGCCGCCCTGGCCGAGCTACCTCGCTTCCTGCCCGGCAACGGCTACGTCACCGCTGGCCTCCCCCTGCTGCGCGAGCGCATCGCCCAGCAGTACACGGAGTCCGGGCTGCCCACCACCCCGGAGCAGATCCTGGTCACCAACGGCGCGCTGCAGGCGCTGCACCTGGTGCTGGACGTGGTGATGGAACGCGGTGACCGAGTACTGGTCGAACACCCCACCTATCCCGCCGCCGCCCAGACGATCCGCGACTCCGGAGGCCGCTGCGTCCCCCTGCCGATCGAGGACGGCTGGGACATCGCGCGGATGAGCACGCTGCTGCGCCAGACCGGGGCCCATCTGGCCTACCTGATGATCGATTTCCACAACCCCACCGGCCGCCTGATGGAGGAGTCCGAGCGGCGGGACCTGGGCGCGATGATCGCCGACACCGGCTGCCGGATCATCGTGGACGAGACCATGCGCAACCTCGACCTGCGCACCACGCTGCCCGCCGCCCGTGCCGGCAAACCCGCTCCGGCGCCGCTGCCGATGCCACGCCCGCTGGCCGCCTTCGCCCCGGCGGAGCACGTCATCACCCTGGGGTCGGCCTCCAAGACGTTCTGGGGCGGTCTGCGGATCGGCTGGATCCGGGCGTCGCAGCCGCTGATCCGCCGGCTCGCGCTGGCCCGCGGCAACGAGGACCTGGGCGGCCCCCTGCTGGAGCAACTGGCTACCGCGCACCTGCTGGAGAACCTGACCCCGATCCGACTGCACCGCCAGCAGTTGCTGGCCGAGCGGGCGGTCGCGCTGCACGACGCCCTGCGAGAACAGCTGCCGCAGTGGAAGGTTCCGATGCCGCAGGGAGGTCTTTCGCTGTGGTGTCAGCTGCCGGAGCCACGTAGCTCGCACGTGGCCGCGGCGGCCCGGGCAATGGGGATCTGGCTGACCCCGGGGCCGCGGTTCGGTCTGGACGGAGCGTTCGAGTCGCGGATCCGGCTGCCGTTCGCCCGGCCGGCTCAGGACCTGCTGCCGATGACCGAGGTGCTGGCCCAGGCCTGGCATTCGCGGGGCCGGGCGCATGCCTTCGACGACGACATGACCACGGTGTAATTCCCTTCCCGGTGGGGGCACAACTTTCCGCAATCCCTGGAGTCGCCCGCACCAGCGCCCGACCGGCAGACCCACCCCCATCGCTGCGATGCACCCGCGCAGCCCCTACCCAGTGCTATGGCACAAGGCCCGGCCACGACTGCTCGCGATGTGTCAAGGTGGTCCATCCGGTACCAGGTGTACACCTCATCGGAGTGTCCCAGCCCAGCCGCTCACGGTCCGGGACTGGTCCCCCCTTGCCCAGTGCGGTGACCACAAATCTTGACCGGGTCAACTCCGCCCCCACAGTAGGCATGGACTTCAAAAACACACTAGGGCCTGTCCTGTGGATCCTGGCCGTAGCGAGGAGGTGCCCGGGGCGTCGGCTGGGCGTGGCCGGTGGGGCCCCTCGCAATGGTTTTGCGTGGGGCCACGCCGGACGCGTCCAGACGGCGTCCCGGGTGCCCCGCAGTAGGCAAAGATCCACAGGACAGGCCCTAATACGGATGCTTCGAGAAGGAGTAACGGTGAGCAGCTACACCCCGCCCGTGGACGAGCGGCCCGACGACACCCCCTGGCCGGCGTTGAAGTGGCCGATTGCCGACGCGGTGGTCCTGTCCGGCGGTTCGGTCACGTTGACGAAGTTCACGGCTGCGGATGCGCACGAGCTCTTCGCCGCGCTGGACCACGAGGCGGTCTGGGCGCACGTTCCGGGCCGGCCCGCCAGCGCCGAGCAGTTCGGCGCCTCGATCGCTGAGCGGGTGACCGAACGGGGCGATACGGCCTGGGTGGTCAGGCTCAGCGAAGCGGTGGGTGGGCTGGCTGCCGGAGCGGTGGTGGGCACGACCTCGTACCTCGACGTGGTGGTGGGAGCAGCCCGGCTGGAGATCGGCTGGACCATGTACACGCCGGCGGTGTGGGGCGGGCGGGTCAATCCCAGCGCCAAGTTCCTGCTGCTGCGGCACGCCTTCGAGGAGCTGGGCGCGGGCCGGGTGCAGCTGAAGACCGACATCCGTAATCACCGTTCGCAGCGCGCGATCGCCCGGCTGGGGGCCCGGCCCGAAGGGGTGTTGCGGCGCTATCAGCCCCGGGCGGACGGCACCATGCGGGACAGCGTGCTGTTCTCGGTGATCGCCGAGGAGTGGCCCGCGGTGAGTTCCGGGCTCCAGGAACGTCTTAACCCGTAAAGCCCTACGGCAGGAGCAGAGCATGTGCCGCAACATCCGTACCCTGGCCAACTTCGAGCCGCCGGCCACGCACGACGAGGTCGGCGCGGCGGCGCTGCAGTACGTGCGCAAGATCGCCGGCACCACCGCGCCCTCGAAGGCCAACGAGGAGGCGTTCGCCCGGGCGGTCGCGGCGATCACCCAGATCACCGACGAGCTGCTGGCGGAGCTGGTCACCACCGCGCCGCCGAAGAACCGCGAGGTGGAGGCGGCCAAGGCACGGGCGCGGAACGAGGCCAGGTTCGGGCCCCGCTGACAAATCGGGGACGAGGTGCGCACCGGCCGCTGAAAGCGGCGGTGAGAGCGCAGCGGCTCGGTCGAAAACCAGCCACCCACGCCCGCGGAACGGCTCGAGCGTGCGGCGCGCACTCGTCCCCAATTGGTGCTCGTGGGCTTTTATTCCCGATCACGCTCCCGGCGAAAAGCAGTTTAAGAGCCCGTCGCGACGTGCCAGGCCCCCGTTCGCCGACGTAACGTCGGGGCGTGACGATCTCCCCGGATCCATCCACCACCCCTTGGCCCGAGAACCTGCCCACCACGCTGGGCGCCTTACGGGCCTCCGGTCATCTGCACCGCACGGTCAAGCAGGAGATCTCGGCGAACCTGCTCGAGCTGATGCGGGCGGGCAAGCCGCGCTTCCCCGGCGTGGTCGGCTTCGACGACTCGGTGCTGCCCGACCTGGAGCGCTCGCTGCTGGCCGGCCACGACCTGGTGCTGCTGGGCGAGCGCGGGCAGGGCAAGACCCGGCTGATCCGCACCATCGTCGGCCTGCTCGACGAGTGGACCCCGGTGATCTCCGGCGCCGAGCTGAACGAGCACCCGTACGACCCGATCACCCCGGCCTCGATCCGCCGGGCGGCCGAACTCGGCGACGAACTGCCGGTGGCCTGGGTGCACCGCGAGTCCCGCTACGCCGAGAAGCTGGCCACCCCCGACACCAGCGTGGGCGATCTGATCGGCGACGTGGACCCGATGAAGGTGGCCGAGGGCCGCACCCTGGGTGACCCGGAGACCATCCATTTCGGCCTGGTGCCGCGGATGCACCGCGGGATCATGGCAGTCAACGAGCTGCCCGACCTGGCCGAGCGGATCCAGGTGGCGCTGCTGAACGTGCTGGAGGAGCGCGACGTGCAGGTGCGCGGCTACGTGCTGCGCCTCGACCTGGACCTGTTGCTGCTGGCCAGCGCCAACCCGGAGGACTACACCAACCGCGGCCGGATCATCACCCCGCTCAAGGACCGCTTCGGCGCCGAGATCCGCACCCACTACCCGGTCGACCTCGAGCTGGAGATGGC
Organism: Kineosporia babensis; assembly: GCF_021129305.1. Classification (GTDB taxonomy): domain Bacteria; phylum Actinomycetota; class Actinomycetes; order Actinomycetales; family Kineosporiaceae; genus Kineosporia; species Kineosporia babensis. The sequence goes on from NZ_JAJOMB010000021.1 coordinate 82,225, forward strand.
GCTGGTCCGGCAGGAGGCGCAGCTGGTCGCGGTGCTGCCCGAGCACCTGCTGGAGGTGCTGGCCCGGTTCACCCGGGCGGTCCGCGAGTCCAACGCGGTGGACCAGCGTTCCGGTGTCTCGGCCCGGTTCTCGATCGCGGCGGCCGAGACCGTGGCGGCCTCGGCGCTGCGCCGGGCCACGCTGAACGGTGAGACGGATCCGGACGGGGCACCGCCGGTGGCCCGGGTCGGTGACATCGAGACGATCACCGGGACGCTGCGCGGCAAGGTCGAGTTCGAGGCCGACGGTGAGGGCCGCGAGGTCGAGCTGCTGGATCACCTGCTGCGCCGCTCGGTGGCCGAGACCTGGCGCAACCGGCTCGGCGGAGTGGACCTGACCGGCTTCGTGGCGGCCGTGGCCGAGGGCGAAGGCATTTCGACCGGTGAGAACGTGCCCTCGGCCGATCTGCTGGCCCAGCTGGGTACCGTGCCCGGCCTTTCGGTGGTGCTGGAACGCCTCGGTTTCGACGAGGTGCCCGGTCCGGCCGATGCCGCCTCAGCCATCGAATTCACGCTTGAGGGGCTGCATCTCACCCGTCGCCTGGCCAAGGACTTCCTGGACGACGGTCGCACCGTGTACGGGGGCGACGGGGAGTGAGCCCACGCCGGCGCGATCCTCGTTACCGGTACGGTCCGTGGCGCGGCGGGCCGGATCCGCTCACCCCTCCCTACGACGTGCGCCGGGCGCTGGACGCGGTCGGCGACCGGGTCCTGAGCGGCGAGAACGTTCGCGACGCCCTGCGTGACCTGCTGCGCCGCGGCCTGCCCGACGAGAACGGGCGGCGCACCGGGCTGGACACGCTACGGGCGCGGGCCGAGCGGATGCGGCGGGAGACCTCGCGGCGCGGTCGGCTGGACGGTGCGGTCACCCGGGCCCGGGCTCAGCTGGACCAGGCCCTGGCGGCGGAGAAGGACGAGCTCTCGTTGCGGGACGGCGACGACGCCCGGTTCGCCGAGGCCCAGCTGGATGCCCTGCCGCGGTCCACCAGCGCTGCGGTGCAGGAGTTGTCGGAGTACCGCTGGGCCTCGAAGGAGGCCGAGCAGATCTACCGGCAGATCCTCGACGGGCTGCGCAGCGATGTGATCGACCAGCAGTTCAACGGCATGCGCAACGCCCTGCAGGGCCTGGGGCCGGACGCTGATCCCCAGCAGCGAGCCGCAGCGATGGCGGCCATGAACGAGATGCTGGACGACCTGAACTCGTTGCTGGAGAAGCATTCCCGGGGCGAGGACACGCCCGAGGACTTCCAGCAGTTCATGGACAAGCACGGCCAGATATTCCCGGACGACCCGCAGAACGTCGAAGAGCTGATCGATTCGCTGGCCCGGCAGGCCGCGGCGGCGGACCGGCTGATGAACTCGCTGAGCCAGCAGCAGCGCGAGGAACTGCAGGGGCTGATGCAGCAGGCGCTCGGCGATGCCGGCCTGCAGGGCAAGATGAATCAGCTCACCGACAACCTGCGGGCGCTGCGGCCCGGCGAGAGCTGGGGTCAGGGGCGCGGCGAGGGCCGGCGGATGAAGGGGAAGGGCGAGCTGGGCTACGGCGAGGCGGCCGGGGCGCTGCAGGAGCTGGCCGATCTGGACGACCTGATCGACCAGCTGTCGCAGGACCATCCGGGCGCCACGCTGGACGACATCGACGTGGAGACGGTCGAGCGTTCGCTCGGGGCGGGCGCCGCGGCGGATGTTCAGGCCCTGCAGGAGCTGGAACGCGAGCTGGAGCGGCAGGGCTGGCTGACCCGGGCCGACGGCGCACTCACCCTCTCGCCCAAGGCTTTACGGCGACTCGGGCAGAGTGCGCTGCGGCAGGTTTTCGCGCACCTGGGTTCGGGCCGGCGGGGCGAGCACGACATTAGGGACGCGGGGGCGGCCGGGGAGGCCACCGGCGCCTCCCGGCGTTGGGAGTTCGGCGACGAACAACCTTTGGACGTGGTGCGCTCGTTGGGCAATGCGGTGCGCCGTCAGGTCGGGTCGGGTTCTCCCGGTGGGCGGATCTCGCTGCTGGCCGAGGATTTCGAGGTGGTCGAGACTGAGCGGCGGGCCAGTGCGGCGGTGGCGCTGTGCGTGGACCTGTCGTTCTCGATGATCTCGGAGGGCCGGTGGGGCCCGATGAAGGAGACCGCGCTGGCGCTGGCCCACCTGGTCGCCACCCGGTTCCCGCAGGATGCGCTGCAGATCGTCGGCTTCGGGCGCTACGCGGCCAAGCTCACGGTGGAACAGCTGGCCGGGGTGGAGCCGGACTACGTGCAGGGCACCAACCTGCAGCACGCCTTGTCGATCGCCGGACGGCACCTGCGCCGGCATCCGGACGCCGAGCCGGTGGTGCTGGTGGTCACCGACGGCGAGCCGACCGCGCACCTCGATCCGGAGGACGGCAGCGCCTACTTCGACTACCCGCCCTCCCCGAGGACGATCAGCCTGACCGTGGCCGAGGTGGATGCGCTGACCCGTTACGGTGCGGCGATCAACGTGTTCATGCTGGGCGAGAACCCCGGGCTGCAGCGGTTCATGGACGCGATCGCCCGGCGTAACGGCGGACGGGTGTTCACCCCTGGGCTGGACAACCTGGGCGAGTACGTGGTCAGTGACTATCTGAAGTCCCGCAAGGGCCGCCGGTAGGCCGAAGGGACCAACTCGCGCCGCCCGTCCCCAGTTGTGCTCATAAGACTGAGCCCGGCCGCCGACGGGACGGATACCCACAACCACAGCCGCGAGGGGATGCCCCATGGCCGAGATCCTCGTCATCGACGACGACCCCGACATCCGGGATCTGCTGTACATCGCGCTGAGCGATGCCGGGCACGCGGTTCGCCTCGCGCCCGACGGGGACGCCGGGCTGCGGGCCGCCAGCGGCCTGGCGCCCGATCTGGTGGTGCTGGACTGGATGCTGCCGGAACACAGCGGCCTGGATGTCTGCCGGGCGATGCGCGCCGACCAGGCGCTGTCGCAGGTGCGGGTGCTGATGCTCTCGGCCCGCGGCACCGAGTCGGACATCGTGTACGGGCAGCAGGCCGGGGCGGACGGCTACATCGTCAAGCCGTTCAGCCCGAAAGCCCTGGTCTGGCGGGTGGAGTCGATGCTCTCGCAGGAGCACAAGGTGATCGACGCTACGCCCGACTTCTGAACCGACGAAAAAGGGCTCCCCGGGTGAGATCTACCCGGGGAGCCCTTTCTCGTTGCGCTACAGCCGTACCGCGAGACCGGCGGGATTCATCGCCGGGAGGGTGACGATGAAGGTCGCGCCCTCGTCGGCAGCGCTCTCCACCCCGATCGTGCCGTGGTGCCCTTCCACGATCTGCCGGACCACGGCCAGCCCCAGCCCGGTGCCCTGGATCGCCTGGTGCCGGGCCTGCTCGGTGCGGAAGAAGCGGGTGAACAGCTGGTCCTGTTCCTCCACCGGGATGCCGATGCCGCTGTCCTTCACCCGGATCTCCACCGCCGGCCGGGAGATGTCCGGCACCGACGCGGCGATCGTCACCAGTCCGCCCGCGGTGGAGAACTTCACCGCGTTCGAGAGCAGGTTCAGCAGAACTCGTTCCAGCTGCGAGCGGTTGCCGATCAGGTGGGGCAGGGCGGGCATGAGCTGCAACTGCAGTTCGACGCCCTGGGACTCCATGGCCGGGGTCAGCACTCCCACCGCCGTGTTGACCAGTTCGGCCACGTCGACCTGCTCGTCCATCCGGGCGGCGATGTTGGAGTCCACCCGGGAGAGCGTGAGCAGGTCCTCGACCAGGGTCAGCAGCCGCCGGGAGTTGCGGTCGATCACCTCGATCATCTTGGTGTGCACCGGGTCGGCGTCCCCGGCCAGCAGCATCTCCGCGTAGCCGGTGATGCTGGTCAGCGGGGTGCGCAACTCGTGGCTCACGGTGGCGACGAACTCGCCCTTCATCCGGTCGAGTTCGCGCAGTTCCTCCTCGACCTGCTTCTGCCGGGTGATGTCGACGTAGATCGCGCCGATCGCGAACCGCCGGCCGGAGCCGTCCACCACCGGGTAGCGCACGGTCAGGAAGGTCCGGTCCTCACCGTCGACCGACCAGATCTCCTCGCCCTCGACCTTGTCCGCGCCGTCCAGGCAGGCCTGTTCCACCGAGGTCAGCTTGCGGCGGTCGAGCACGGCCGGGCGGCCGCCGTTGCCGGTCGGGCGCAGCCGGTCGAACTCGGTGTTGGTCAGCAGCGTGCGGCCGGTCGCGTCGCGCACGCAGATCGCGGCCGGGGCGTGATCGACCACGCCGCGCAGGATCTCGGCGGTCTCCCGGCTCTGCTGCTCGATCACCCGGGCCTGGGCCGAGAGCCGGCGTTTGGCCAGGGCGTGCTCGATCGCCGGGGCCAGCCGGACCAGCCGGTCCTTGAGCAGGTAGTCCGAGGCTCCCAGCCGCAGCGAGTTCACGCAGGTGTCCTCGTCCATCACGCCGCTGACCACGATCAGCGGGATGTCCTGCTGCTGCTCCTGGAGCATCCGCAGGGCGTCCGGAGCGGTCATCGCGGGCAGGGAGTAGTCGCACAGAACGATGTCCGGCTGCTCGGCGAGCCCGGCGACGAACTCCTCCGGGGTCTCGGCCCGGGTCCAGATAGGCTGGTAACCGGCGCGTTTCAGCTCCAGAAGGAGCAGCTCGGCGTCGTCGGGGCGGTCCTCGACGAGCAGCAGCCGCAGTGGCGATGGCATGATTTCTCCCGTGGTGTGATGCCGGTCCCGCTCTTTCGCATTCACCGGCCCCCACCGGCGAGTGCGACCCTCCGGTCGCGGGGTGGATGGTTGTGGACCAGCCAGTACCGGCCGATGTCGAGGACCGTCTCGAAGTACGGCTCGATCTCGACCGGCTTGACGATGTAGCTGTTCGCTCCCAGCGCGTAACAGGTTTCCAGGTCGCCGTCCTCGGCCGAGGACGTCATCATCACCGCCGGTACCTCGGTCAGCACCGGGTGAGCGCGGATCTCGCGCAGCACGTCGATCCCCGAGAGCATCGGCATCTTGATGTCCAGCAGAACCGCCCGGGGCAGGTCGTGCACGTCCCGCCCGGCCCAGGGCCCGCGGCACAGCAGCAGGTCCAGGGCCTCCACCCCGTCGCGGGCCGACTCCACCCGGCCCGGAAAGCGCCCCCGCCGCAACGCGTGCAGGGCCAGTTCCCGGTCGTGCGGGCTGTCCTCCACCAGCAGCAGCCAGGGCTGCAGTTCGCCGATCGGCCCGTCGTTGACGCCGGCCGCCGAAGCTACCCCACTCATCGCAGATCACCCCCCGGTGACGGCAGTGTGAAACCCATCGTCGCGCCCACACCGATCTCCCCCACCGCCGACAACTGCCCGCCGTGGCGCTGCACGATCCGCTGCGAAAGGGCCAGGCCGATCCCGGTCCCGGTGAACTCGTCGTTGTGGTGCAGCCGCTGGAACACCTGACCGATCTTGGCCACGTACCGCATGTCGAACCCGGCCCCGTTGTCCTTGACCAGGTACATCACCGTGTCCGGAACCGGCAGCGGGTCGGGCCGGCTGTGGTCCTGCAACGCCGCCTCGTCCTGTTCGGCCACCTCGGCCCGCACCTGTACCCGGGCCTGCTCCCGCTGCCCGGTGTACTTGATCGCGTTGTCCAGCAGGTTCATCCACACCTGCTGGATCAGCCGCCGGTCCCCGTAGGCCGGCGGCAGCGGCGCCAGCACGAACTCGATCCGGCGGCCTTCCCGGGCCGGGGCCAGAGCGTCCCAGCACTCCTGGGCCAGCGCCGCCATGTCGATCTTCTGCGACTGCATCTGCTGGCGCTGCATCCGGGAGAAGGACAGCAGGGCGTCGATCAGATTGCCCATGTGCTCGGCATTGTCGGTGATCTTGGTGAGGTACTTGGTGGCTTCCTCGGGCATCTGCCCGGCGTAGTCCTCGGCCATGATCCGGGCGAAACCGCTCATCGCCCGCAACGGCGCCCGCAGGTCGTGCGAGACGCTGTACGAGAACGCCTCGAGCTCGGCGTTCACCGCGGCCAGGTCGGCGTTCTTCTGCTCCAGCTGCACGGTGCGCTCGGCCACCCGCTCCTCCAGCAGCTCGGTCAGCTCCTGGCTGGCCTGCTGCAGCGCCCGCTGCTCGGAGACGTCGTGGGTGACCTTCACGTACCCCTGCAGGCGGCCCTGGTCGTCCCGCATCGCCGAGATCGAGGCGTGCGCCCAGAACACCGAACCGTCGCGGCGCACCCGCTTGCCCTCGATGTGGATCCGGCCCATCGAGGCCGCGTCGGCCAGGATCTGGGCCGGCAGCCCGGCGGCCTGGTCGGCCGCGTCGAAGAACCTGGAATAGGGCATCCCGATGGCCTCTTCGGCCGAGTACCCCTGCAGCTGTTCGGCCGCCGCGCTCCAGCTGTGCACCTTGCCGCAGCCGTCGAGCATGATGATCGCGTAGTCGGCGGCGCCCGCCAGCAGCTGCCCCAGCCGGTCCAGCTCGTTGCGGCTGCGCTCGGCCACCTGCCAGCTGTCGGTGATGTCGTTCCAGATCATCAGCGCGCCGCGGCTGCCGTCGTCCAGTTCGATCGGCTGGCCGGACAGCAGCATCCGGCGGGGTTCGGACCGGCCCGGGTAGAGCACGCTCACGGTCACCCGGGACAACGTGGTCCCGGCCAGAACCTTTTCCAGCGAGGTGATCTCCACCGCCGACTCGAACGCCGGGCGGCCCTCGCGGACCGGCCGGACCTCCTGGGCGAAACGCCGCACCTTGTCACCGACCGCGATGCCGAGTTCCTCGAGCAGCCCGAGCGCGGCCGGATTGGCGTGCCGCACCACCCGTTCCCGGTCGACCACCATCATCGAGGCCTCGGAATTACGCCACAGCAGGTCGATCAGCGAATGCCCGCCGCTGACCGGTGGCACGAAAGCGGCCGCGGTCGACGGCGCGCTCGGCGCCGCCGGCAAAGTGCTTCTCACACCGCACCCCCGAGCTTCTCAGTCCTGCTTCTGCGGCCTCACCAGGCGTGCTCGGTGACGGAAGGAATCGGGCGGCCGGTGATCGCCTCGTCCACCGCGTCCAGAAGGGCGTGCGCAGCAAAGGGTTTGGTCAGGTAGGCGGCGCCCAGCTCGTGCCCGCGCAGGATGTCGCGCTCCCGGGCCGAGGCGGAGACGAAGATCGCCGGGATGTCGAGCTTGTTGCGGCGCAGCCGGGTGAGCAGGTCGAAACCGTCCATGCCGGGCAGGCCTACGTCGAGCACGTAGGCGTCCGGGGCCCCGAACTGGTCCACCGAGTCCAGCGCCAGGTCCGCATCGGGCATCGCGATGACGCGGTGGCCGACCATCACCAGCCGCATCGAGATCAGATCACGGACGTCCGGGTCGTCCTCGACCACCAGAAGTCGGGCCACGGTGCCTCCTCGTTCGCGGGGGGGTGTTTCCGGGGAAGTCGCTTGCCCTGATCCATCGGCGCGCAGCCGGTGGATCCTTCACTTCCCGGCCCCCGAGACACTCGGATGCCCTATCCAGGTGACGCCCATCTGACGCAGCGTGGCGCCGCACCCGTCCGCTGCTGCGAACGGGCGTCACCGGAACCGGCCGGGTGACTCACCCGGCCGGGTCAACCGTCGCTCAGCCGGCGTAAACCCCCAGCAGGTCCAGCCGGGTCAGGACACCGGCGGGTTTGCCGTCGGCCACCACCATCACGGCATCGACCTGTTCCAGCGCCTTCCTGACCACCTCGACCGGTTCTCCTGCTCCGACCAGGGGAAGCGGGCCGGACATGTGCCGTTCCACCGGATCGGCGAGGTTCGCCCGGCCGGTGAAGACCGCCTCCAGCAGGTCGCGCTCGCTGACCGAGCCGGCCACCTCGCCGGCCATCACCGGCGGCTCGGCCTTGACCACCGGCATCTGCGAGACGCTGTACTCGCGCAGGATGCTGATCGCGTCGCGGACCGTCTCGGTGGGGTGGGTGTGCACCAGGTCGGGCAGGTCACCGGCCTTGGCCCGGAGCACGTCGCCCACGGTCAGGCCGCCGTCCTGGCTGAGGAAACCGTACGAGGCCATCCACTGGTCGTTGAAGATCTTGCCCAGATACCCACGGCCGCCGTCGGGCAGCAGGACGACCACAACGTCCTGTGCTGTGAGGTTCTGGGCCGCCCGCAGGGCCGCCACCACGGCCATCCCGCAGGAACCGCCGACCAGCAGGCCCTCCTCCCGGGCGAGCCGACGGGTCATCGCGAAGGAGTCGGCGTCGGAGACCGCGATGATCTCGTCCGGCACCGAGGGGTCGTAGGCGGACGGCCAGAAGTCCTCGCCCACCCCCTCGACCAAGTAAGGACGTCCCGTGCCCCCGGAGTACACGGAGCCCTCGGGATCGGCTCCGATCACCTTCACGCGTCCTTCGGACGCCTGCTTCAGGTAGCGGCCGGTGCCGGTGATCGTGCCACCGGTGCCCACTCCGGTGACGAAGTGGGTGACCCGGCCCTCGGTGTCGTTCCAGATCTCCGGGCCGGTGCTGGCGAAGTGGCTGGCCGGGCCCTCGGGGTTGGCGTACTGATTGGGTTTCCAGGCCCCCTCGATCTCCCGCACCAGGCGGTCGGAGACGGAGTAGTACGAGTCCGGGTGCTCGGGCGCGACCGCGGTCGGGCAGACCACCACCTCGGCGCCGTAGGCCTTGAGGACGTTGCGCTTGTCCTCGCTGACCTTGTCCGGGCAGACGAAGACACACTTGTAGCCCCGGCGCTGGGCCACCAACGCCAGGCCGACCCCGGTGTTGCCGGAGGTGGGCTCGACGATCGTGCCGCCCGGGCGCAGTTCCCCGCTCTTCTCGGCGGCCTCGATCATCCGTAGCGCGATCCGGTCCTTCACCGAACCGCCGGGGTTGAGGTACTCCACCTTGGCCAGGACCAGCGGGGGAACGTGCTCGGCAATCCGGCCCAGCTTCACCAGCGGGGTGTTGCCCATCAGCTCAATGATCGACTCGGCGTACTTCACCTTGCCCATCCAACACCCGTAGCGGCTCCGGTGCGGGTAACTGTGGCCTTTCGTGATGGGTCAGGACGAGGCTGGGGTGCCGCCGGGTTCCACCGAGTCGCTCTGACCGAGCTTGTCGTCCTGCTTGAGCCGGTCGTCCTGGTCGAGCTTGTTGTCCTGCTCGAGCTTGGGGGCGCGGCGACGGCGGAAGGCGGCCCAGCGGCCTCGGGGGCCACGCTCGGCGCCGGAGACCTCGATGCCGGACACCTCGGTACCACCGCTCTCGGCCGCCCGGACCGCGGCGTGCGCCACATCGTCGATACCTTCACCGCGGCGGTAGTCAGGCACCCGGTCGCGCTCGCCGGGCATGAAGCCGAGGGCGGCCGCGACACTGGGCAGGATGGCTTCGCCCACCCGCGCGTAGCCGGTGGCCGAGGGGTGGAACCGGTCCAGGGAGAACATCTCGATCCGGTGCGCGATGAACTCGTCGGCCAGCAGGTCGGCCAGGGACACCGACGCGCCGCCCGCCTCGACCACGGCAATGGTCTGGGCGGCGGCCAGCTGACGACTCAGGCGCTGCGCGAGATACCGCAGGGGACGCGGGATTTCCTGGATCGTGCCGAGGTCGGGGCAGGTGCCCACGACGACCTCGACCCCGGCCTCGCGCAGCCGGCGCACCGAAGCCTCCAAGGCCCGCACCGACACCTGCGGCTTGACCCGGTGCGTCACGTCGTTCGCGCCGACCATGATCACCACGACGTCCGGCCGGGGTCCTTCGTCCAGGGCCCGCGCAGTCTGACCCTCGAGTTCCCACGACTGCCCGCCGACCCGTCCGTACATCCGCACTTCGACCGGGCGCTTGGCGATCGACGCCAGACCGGCCGCGATCACCGCACCCGGAGTCTGCTCCCCGTGGTCGGCGCCGAGGCCCACCGAGGTGGAGTCGCCGAGCATGATCAGCTGGATCGGCTCACCGGGGAAGGCGCCGTAACGGCCTTCACCACCGGGGCCGGCATTACCGAAAGGCTGGCCGATGACCTTGCGCGCAATCCGGACCTCGGTGAGCAGCAGACCGTAGGCCGCCGCGCCGAGGGCGCCGATGCCCCCACCCCCGAAGGCCGCCGCCGCAGCGATCTTCCGCGCTCTTCTGGCTCGGCTCACGTGCGCTCCCTTCGCTCGCGGGATACGAGTACCCCATCCGCAGTTGAACAGCGCGGGCAGAATTCGGCAACACCGTAACCACGGGTCGGGAAGCACTTCTGGTTCGCCCCCGGTTCCTCGGCGGACGAGGCGGTGGCGTAACCGCTGCCAGCAGTCGTTGCAGCGGGAAGACTTTGGGATTCTGTTCCCGATCGAGGTCACGAATTGGTTGAGTTCTCGCCCTGATTCGGGTAGCGACTCACGTGACGAAGATCCAATAGCGCGCGGTCAGACCAGATCGTGCACGGCCCGGACGGCGGCGACGGCCTCCGAACGGAACAGATCGGTACGTTCTCCACCGCGCAGCAGGTCGTGTCCGAGCACCATCGCCTGGTCGGCCAGGGCGTAGGCGGACAGGACGGGCACCGGGCGGCGGGGCTCACCGTCGGCGTCGGCGGTCAGATCGGCGATCTTCTGCAGGCCGGCCCGGACCTGGCCGAGCAGGTCAGCGGCTTCGGGTCCCTGCCGAGCGCCGAGCCGGGGGCCGACCACCCGCAACCGGTCGGCGAGGCGTTCCAGGCGCTTGGTGGCTTCGTCGTGGGTGGGGCTGAGCACCTGGTGATGTTAGCCCGCGCCTGACGCTGCCCCCTGACATCCCAAAGCCCGGGCGGACGTCTCCAGTTCTGTTCTTACTGCATCTCGAAGCCGCGCCGACGCTCCCAGTCCGTCACCGACGACTCAAACGCATCCAGTTCGGCGTCGGCGGAACGCAGGACGGTGGCCACAACGTCCTCACCGAAGGCATTGCGAGCCAGATCCGAACCGGCGAAGGTCTCGCGAGCGGCGCCCAGCGAAGCCGGCACCCGGGCCAGACCTGGCGCTCGGGAGTCACCGATCAGCGGTTGCTCCAGCGGAAGCCCGGCGCGGATGCCGTAGAGCCCGCCCGCCAGCATTCCAGCCAAAGCCAGGTAGGGGTTCACGTCTGCCCCAGGCACCCGGTTCTGCACCCGCAAAGTCTCTCCGCGGCCAGCTACCCGCAGCGCGCTGGCCGGGCCGCCCTCCCCCCAGGTGATCGCGGTGGGGGCGGACGAGTCGCGGCGGAAGCGCTTGTAGGAGTTGACGGTGGGGGCGTAGAGCAGAGTGAAGTCGCGCAACGTGGCCAGAACCCCGGCGACGAAGCTCCGGAACACCGCGCTGCGTCCGTCGGAGAAGTCCTGGTTGGCCGTGTCGTTGAACACGAATGAGCCGTCCAGGCCGCGCAGGCTCATCGAGAGCCGGGCGCCGTTGCCGGGCCGGTCGTCGTAGCGGGCCATGAAGGTCAGCGCCTTGTCGTGGCGGTGGGCCAGCTCGGTCGCTGCGGTGCGGAAGACGACCTGGTTGTCGGCGGCACGGATCAGGTCGTCGGGCGCAAAGGACATGTCGTGTTGCCCCGGCACGCCCGTTCCGTAGGACGACTGCACCGTCAGGCCGGCGTTGTAGGCCGTCTGTCTCAGGTCGCGCAGCAGATCCTCGTCTACGTTCGTACTGCCGATACCCCCGGTCTGAGCGCCTCCTGGCAGGCCGGTCCATCCCCGCTCCGCGGCGGCCGCGTAGGTAGCGTCGAACACGCTGAACTGGAGGGCGATCGATCCGGCAGGCACAACGCCCAGGTCCGCGGCCTCCTTGACCTGCGCCGCCAGCACCTGGCGCGGAGCCGTTCGCACCGGCAGCCCGTCGGCGCGGAACAGGTTGCCCTGCACCATCACCGACCCTGCGAGCCAAGGAGCCGGACGTAACGTGCCCGGGTCGGGGCGTAGTACGAGAGCGCCCGAGGGGGCCGAGAGTGCGGCCGCGCTCGGGTCGGCCCGTCCTGGTTCGAGGTTGAGTCCGTTGGCCAGGACCTGGCTGGAGAAGTGCCGCGCGTGCACTCGCTCGCCCTGCAGCCGTCCGCCCGGATCGGTCCAGACCACCAGCACGGTGTCGACGTGTCCCGAGGTGACGAGACGCTCGAGCTCTTCCAGTTCCAGGGGCGGGCCGACGGCCATGGACGGTTTCCCTTCCTCGGACGGTGCGGGCTACTCGTTCGTGCGGCTCGGCTCCGGTGCGCTCAGGTATCCGCGTTCGGTGAGCAGGCTCCAGACCTGCTCGACCGCCGCGTCGATCGCGATACCGGTGGTGTCGATGCGCAGTTCCGGGTCGGCCGGGATCTCGTAGGGCGAGGAGATCCCGGTGAAGTCGGGGATCTGACCGGCCCGGGCCTTGGCGTACAGGCCCTTGCGATCACGGCGTTCGCATTCCTCGAGCGGGGTGGAGATGTGCACCAGGACGAAGTCGCCGACCTGTTCCACCCCGGCGCGGACCTCGGCCCGGACGCTGTCGAAGGGTGCGATGGGCGCGCAGATGGCCAGACCGCCGTGCCGGGTCACCTCGGCGGCGACGAAGCCGATCCGGCGGATGTTGAGGTCACGGTCGGCCCGGCTGAAGGTGAGGCCGGCCGAGAGCATGCGGCGCACCTCGTCTCCGTCGAGCAAGGAGACGGTGCGAGTGGTGTGGTCGAGCAGACGCTCAGCCAGGGCCTTGGCCACCGTGGACTTACCGGAGCCGGACAGGCCGGTGAAGAAGACGGTGAGGCCCCGGCGGTGCGGCGGGGGCACTGCGCGAGCGTGTTCACGGGCAAAGGCTGGGTGAAGTTCGCCCTGCTCGGCTGCAGATAGCGGGGGCAGGACCTCGGTAGCTCCGTAGCCGCGGGCGACTGCGGTCAGCAGTGCTGCGTCGTCGGTGTTGGCCAGCCAAGGAACGGCCACCGGCACGGCCTGTTCATGCGCTTCGCCCTGCTCAGCAGCGAGATCGCGGACTGCGCGCCAGAGCCCGTCCGGCGGCAGCGGCAGGCTGCGACCCGCGCCGATCACTGCCAACCAGAGGACGACGCGACTGGCTTCGGCTGCCTGCGCCCGGATCTGCGCCACCTGGGCTGCGGTCAGAGCCACCGTGACCGGCACAGCCAGCACTTCCTCCGTTGCCCCCTCCCGGACCAGCGCGGGGGTGCGACGCTCGGCCCGGACCGGCCCCTGGGTGAACGGCTTCAGCGGCGTGAACTGGGGCAACGGCAGATTCTGGTGGACCTCCCAGGCCAGACCCGCGACCGGTGTGCCCTCGGCATCCTCCAGGGCGATCGTCTCGCCCGCGTCCAGCCGTTTCGCGATCTCCGGTGGCACCTCCACGATGCCCGGCGCGACCGGCAGCGCGCCGCTCAGCACCAGTTCGGCGATCTCCAGCAGCCCCTGAGGCGGGTGCCAGTTCTGGGGCGGAACGGACTGGGGCGAGGTGGTGGGATCGGGCACGTTGTCAGCCTATGGGAGCCCCGAAGATTCCGTCAGGGCAGACCGGACAAGGGGACGTTTGTGCAGACCGGGTGCGGTCGGGGCCCGTAGAACCGGCACCGGCACCGGCACCGGCACCGGCACCGGCACCGGCACAAAGATCGCCCCTGCCTGGAGGAGCCAGGCAGGGGCGATCTGCTCGTGCTGAACTGCTCGGCCGACTACCGCGGGCCGGTGGGCCCGGGCGAGTCGGCGGCGCGGTGCCGTTGGATCAGCACCGTTGGATCAGGTGCGGTCGGATCAGTCGTCGCCGCGCAGGATCGCGAGGAGGCGCAGGATCTCGATGTACAGCCAGACCAGCGTGACCGTGAGGCCGAACGCGGCGGTCCAGGCCTGCTCCTGGGGCAGGCCGTTGCGGATGCCCTGCTCGACGAAGTCGAAGTCGAGCACCAGGAAGAACGAGGCCAGGCCGACGCCGAAGGCGGCGATCAGCCAGCCCAGCGGGCTGTTGTAGGCGCTGTTGCCGCTGACCAGCGAGACGATCAGGTTGATCAGGCCGAACGCCAGGTAGCCGGCACCGGCGATCATCAGGATCTTGGTGAACTTGGGGGTGGCCCGGACCACGCCGGTCTTGTACAGCACCAGCATGGCGACGAACGCGCCGAGCGTGCCCAGGATGGCCTGGGTGACGATGCCGTCGTACATGGTGTTGAAGAGCAGGCTGATGCCACCGACGAACAGACCCTCGGCCGCCGCGTAGGCCAGCATCGCGCCCGGGCGGACCTTCTTGCTGAACGAGATCCAGAGGCTCAGGCCGAGGCCGACGATCATGCCGCCGAAGACGATCGGGAGGATGATCGGGTCGCGCGGATCGACCAGGGCGAACACCGCGATGGCGGTGGCCAGCAGCACGGCGAACAGCGACGCGGTCCGCATGATCACGTCGTCGATGGTCATCCGGGCGGTGTTGCGCGACGTCACCGACGGCGCGTCGTACATGCCCTGAAGATCGTCCGAGCTCGGGGTACGAGTGTCGAACGTCGCGTAACCCCCACGGGCGAACTGATCACTGCGCCCGAAGACAGGGTTCTTGCTTTCCATCGGTCCTCCGACCGTTGTTCGTTGTCTCCTTCTGCCCGTAGTTGGCCACGTCCGGGCACGGCCGACTGTGCGACCGTTGTGAATCTAATGTTCCGGCGGCCGGGGAAGTTCCCGACGCGAAGATCTTTCTGAAGAAGTTATCTGCGAACCCGCTGTGCCCCTCCCGGCCACCCGCGGGCGCCTGCGATCAGCCCGGATCCGCCCGGACGCGTCCGGGCGGTCACGGTCCGTTTCTCCCGGATCACGCGCCGATGCCGGTGATGCTGGGCAATGCTCCAGTTGCCCCTGTGCGGATTGTGTCGCCATCGCCCCGACCCCGTTACTCTTCAGACCACGTGATTGCACCGTGAGATGTCGGTTTAGGACGTCGCCGGGCCGGGCGGACCGGTGGCGGCGAAGGCGGGAGCTTGGGCGACATGAGGGTTGACCGGACGGGTCTGCCCGACGGGCGTCTCCGGGCACCCCGGCCCTGGTGTGTTCCTACGTGCTGAAGCCCGACCGCCTGGAACCCGCCGGCCTGGCCACCGACGAGGACGTACCCCGGGCCACCGGGCCCGCGAGCCTGCTGAACGGGGCCCGCGCCGCCGGCGCCGGCAACCTTGTCCTGCTCGCCGCGCTGGCCCTGCTGACCGTTCTGATCGGGGTGCACGCCCTGCTGCCGGACGAAGAGGCCGGTCCTTTCGGGGTGCTGATCGGGGTCGGCGCCGTGGCGGTCGGCCTGCTCGGCGTGCTGCTGCACCAGCCGGCCCGGCGCCGCGGCTGGACTCTGCTGCTGGCCGGGACCTTCCTGTGGGTGCTGGGTGACCTGATCCGCACCCTGGAGCCGAGCGTCAGCACGGGTCAGCACCTCGGCGCCTCCGACCTGATCTCGCTGGCCGCCTACCCCCTGCTCGGCCTGGGCACGCTGGACTTCTCCCGGGCCCGGGGTGGCCGCCAGGACCACGGCGCCGTGCTGGACGCGCTGATCGTCACCACCAGTACCGGGGTGGTGCTGGGCATCTTCGTGATCGCCCCGCTGGCCGACAGCTCGACCCTGCCGCTGATGTCCAAGTCGATCGGCGCCGCCTACCCGCTCGGCGACCTGTTCCTGCTCACCGTGCTGGCCCGGCTCTACGCCGTGCCGGGAGCCCGCACCGTCTCGTACGCGCTGCTGGTGATGGGCGTCGGGCTGACCCTGGCCGCGGACGTCGGCTACGAGGTCTCCACCCTGATCTCCTCCAGCCTGCAGTCCAGCCCGCTGATCGACGCCGGCACGCTGGGCGGCTACCTGCTGATCGCCGCGGCGGCGGGCGTGCCGTCGATGCGGATGCTGGCCGACCCGGACCCCTCGGCCCCGGAGGACCGGCTGAGCCGTTCCCGGCAGGCCGCCCTGGTCCTGGCCCTGCTGCTGCCCAACATCGCGCTGCTGGCCGACGGGTTCAACAGCGACGCCCGGCACTGGCAGGTGATCGCGGTCGGGATGCTGCTGATCTGCATCCTGATCCTGGTCCGGATCCTCTGGCTGATCTCCACCGTGCAGGGCCTGGCGGTGGAGTTGCGCGAGCAGGCCCGGGCCGACGGCCTGACCGGCGCCCCGAACCGGCGCACCTGGGACTGGGAGCTGGCCCGCGCCACCGCGATGGCCCGGGAGCACGGCACCACGTTCTGCGTGGCGATGATCGACCTGGACAAGTTCAAGGTCTTCAACGACACCCGTGGGCACCAGGCCGGTGACCTGCTGCTGCGCGAATCGGTGGCCGCCTGGACCGCACAACTTCGTCCCCCGGCGATGCTGGCCCGGTACGGCGGTGAGGAGTTCGCCCTCCTGGCCCCCGGATTCACTCCCCTGCAACTGGCCACCGTGCTGGAGCGGCTGCGCGAGGTAACCCCGTACGAGCAGACGTTCTCGGCCGGGGTGGCCGAATGGGACCCGCTGACCGACCCCGGCGCCGCCGTCGCCGCGGCCGACGAAGCGCTGTACGCGGCCAAGCGAGCCGGCCGCAACCGGGTGGTGATCGCCGGGGACGAGCCGCCACTGGGCCCGCCGACCGGCAAGATCGAGCTCACCTCGATCAACGTCAAGGCCGACCCGATCCGCCCGAACGACGAGTCCAGCCCGCCACTGGCCTCCCGCCGGGGTCGTCGCCGGGTGCACCGGATGCCGAGCTTCACCATGGTCACCCAGCCGATCGTGGACCTGCGGGACCAGCAGGTCTGCGCGCACGAGGCCCTGGCCCGTTTCGACCTGCCCGGCGGCCAGCCGGACAGCAGCCCGCCCGAGACCGGCGAGGTGTTCCGCCAGGCCTACCGCGAGGGCTTCGGCGACCTGCTGGAACTGGCCGCGATCCAGGCCGCGCTGGACCTGCCGGACCGGCCCGCCGGGCACGTGCTCTACGTCAACGCCTCGGCCCGGGCCCTGATGACCGCCCGGATGCGCACCGGCCTGCCGGACGACCTGTCCGGCGTGGTGATCGAGCTCAGCGAGGACCCGGGCGACGTGGACATGAACGACCTGGTCCGGGTGGTGAACGACCTCCGGGACCGGGGCGCCGGGATCGCCCTGGACGACGTCGGGGCGGGCGCCCTGGAGTTCTCCCGGCTGGCCATGCTGCAGCCGGACATGGTCAAGATCGACCGGACGCTGGTGGTCGGCTGTGCTTCCGACCCGGGCCGCACGGCGGTGCTGCGTGGTCTGGTGACGTACGCCCAGGAGCTGAAGGTCCTGCTCTGTGCCGAGGGTCCGGAGACCGCGGCCGACCTGGGACATCTGGCTGCGCTCGGGGTGACTCACGCGCAGGGCAACATCCTGTCCCCGGCCAAGCCCGGCTGGCACCGCGTGCTCACCCCGATCGCCGGGTTCACCTCAGCCCCGGCGCCGGTCCAGCAGCAGACCCCGTACCCAAGCCACCAGCAAGATCAGGGATACCACCGGGCCCGGCCCGCCGAGACCGCGTGGACGTACCGCCCGTCCGGATACGACGATCCCGACTCGACCAGCCCGATCGTGATCATCGACCCGGAAGCCTGACCGGCGTCCCCAGTTATCCGGTTATCCGGCGGACAACCGGTCCACCCGGATCGGCACGAACGGGATCCCGCGTTCCCGGGAGACGGCGATCCGGTGATTGCCGTCGACGATCTCGCCCTGCCGCAGGACCACCGGGTCCAGCGGGATGTTGCCGTCGAAGGCCTCGCGCACGCTGGCCAGCTTGCTGTCGTTCAGCGCCGGGCCGCGGCCGAGCGCGGGCCGGCCCTCCAGTCCTTCCAGCAGATCGGTGCGGACCAGCACGATCCCGTCGCGCGGGGACAGCAGCGCCAGGTCGTCCCCGGTCTCGATCTTCCGGAAGTCGCCGGTCTCCTGCCCGGCGACCAGGAAGTGGTCGTCGTTGCGGGGGAAGGTGGGCCGCAGGTCGAAGTCGGCCTGCTCACCGGTGGCCCGGTCCTCGAAGATGCCGTCGACGAACGTGACTTCGCGATCAGTACCGGCCACCCGGAAGATCTGCGGCTCGTTCAGGTCGGTGAACTGGGCCTCCAGCCGGGCTCCGCTGGCCTTGTGGATGAAGACCCCGGGCTCGGCCGGCTCGAGCCGGTCCGCCCCGCGCAAGGTGGGAGCGAAGTCGTCGTCATCGAACGGACCGCTCCGTGAGCGATCGCCCCCGGAGGACCCGGAAGCGCCGGAAGGCGACGCCGGCTCCCCGGCCCCGTCACCCCGCCCACGACGTCCCCCGGCCAGTCCGGCCAACCCCGCTGCTCCGGCCAGACCAGCAGCACCGGCCACCGCCCCCGCGTCGAACTCGTCGCCCGCGGCCACCTGATTCACGGTTTCCGCACCGGCTTCCAACCCGGCGTCCCTGCCTGCGTCCTTGAGGACGTCTCGGGTTCCGGGACCGACAGCCCGGGCAGGCACTGCCGAGGAAGCAACATCGGCGAGTGGACCGTCCACTGTTCTGGCAGTTCCCGCGCCGACCCCGGCGGCGACCTCCGCGCCGCCCTTGACCGCTCCCCCACCGGCCCGGAACAACGAGCCCCCGGGGATCAGCGTGGCCAACCCGAGCAGAAACGTCCCTAGTTCGAACTCGCCGTTGGCTATCGCGCCGACCTGTGAGATCAGGAACAGGGCCCCGCTGAGCAGCGCCCCGACCACCGGGAAGAACACCGCGACGACGGCGATCAGCAGGCCGAGCAGGATCTCGACGAAGGGGAACTCTTTGAAGAAGTCCCCGATCTTCTGGAAGATGTTGCGCTCCGGAATCGCCTCCCCCGCAGCCCGGTCCAGGGTCTCGGAGGCTTGCGCCTGAGCGTTCTCGCGCAGCGTGCGGGCCTGCTCGGCCAGGCTCCGGGCCGCACTCAGCTCGGCCTGGCCGGACTCGGTCGCAGCCTCGGTACGCCGCGCGGCGGCCCGGGCATCCTCGGTGGCGTCGGGAGCGAGCGGGGCCGGAGCAGCCTGGTTCGCCGCCGGCGCAGCCGCCTGAGCCCGGTCCACCGCCTGGTCAAACGTGGTCTGGGCATCTTCCAGGCGAGGGATGTACTCCCGGTAGGCCCGGGCCGCCTCCTGGTAGGAGGTGGCGGTCTTGCGCAGCTTGTCGGGCAGGTCCTCGCCGATCATCTCGGCGAGCTTGTCCATCGCCGAGCCCCGGCCGCTCTCCAGCGCCCCACCCTTGCGCAGGATGTTCAGGGCGCTCTCGGCCGCATCCCCGATGTCGGAATAACGCTGCAGGACGCCACGGATCAGCTCCGGATCGCCCGGAGTGGGGTCGGCGGACATCCCGACCAGCTCGAAAGCCTCGGGACTCGCGTGCCTGCGCGCCATGTATCCGCCCTACCCCGGAGAACCAGTTCCCCCGACATACGAGACAGCCGGTGCTCAGGGTTCAGCCAGTGCGGTGGTGCCCCCGACGGGATTCGAACCCGTACTCGAGCGCTTTTAAGGCGCCTGCCTCTGCCGTTGGGCTACGAGGGCCTGTGCACAGGTTATTCGGTCGGCCGGGGGTGCTGCGGGCGGTCCCGCTCACAGCTGAACTCTCAGGGCAGGCTTACGCTGGAGGGTATGGGACATCTCGTCGATCGCCGCCGGGTGGTTCGGGTGCGTGGGGCCGGAAGCCCTCAGGCCTCCTCGACCGCCCGCCCCGACCAGCTCGCGGTGGAGGCGCCGCTGACGCTCAAGGTCGGTGAGCAGACCATCGCCACCACGATGCGCACGCCGGGGCACGACCTCGAACTCGCGCTGGGCTGGCTGGTGGCAGAGGGGGTGGCGCGTTCCTCGAGCGATCTCACCGAACTGACGTCGTGCGATGCCGACACGGTACGCATCGGGCTGGCCGCCGGGGTTCCGGTCCCCCAGGCGCGGCTCGGGGCTACCTCCAGCGCCTGCGGCGTGTGCGGGAGCGATTCGATCGCAGAGGTGCTCGCCCGGCGTCCAGTTGTGGGGCCGGTCACCCTCCCAATCATGGATGCAGACGGTAACCGGACGCTGTCGGTGGAACCTTTGATCGACGCGGGGCTTCTGGTCTCGTTGCCGGACCGGTTGCGCGAGGCGCAGCGGGCTTTCGATCGCACGGGTGGGCTGCACGCGGCGGGGTTGTTCAGCGCGCAGGGCGAACTGCTGTGCGTGCGGGAGGACGTAGGCCGGCACAACGCGGTGGACAAGGTGATCGGCTGGGCGCTGACCCACGGTCTGCTGCCCGCCAAGGAGACGGTGCTGCAGGTCAGCGGGCGGGCCTCGTTCGAGCTCACGCAGAAGGCGACGATGGCCGGGATCCCGCTGCTGTCGGCAGTTTCCGCGCCTTCCACGCTGGCCGTCGACCTGGCCGACGAGGCCGGGCTGACCCTGGCCGGTTTCGTGCGGGGCGACTCGATGAACCTCTACACGCACCCGGATCGGGTACGCGTAGAGGTTCCCGCGCCCGTCTAGGCCAGGCCCCAGGCCATCCCGTCGAGGATGTCGTGCTCGGAGGTGACCTGCTTGGTCACCATGCCGGTGGCCTGCATCCGCTCGGTGATCCGCCGCCAGACCAGGGCCCCGGCGCCGATCACGTCCACCCGGCCCGGGTGCATGTACGGCAGGGCGGCCCGCTGCTCGCGGGGCATCTCCAGCAGCTCGGTGCAGGCGGCCTGAACCTGGTCCAGGGTGAGCGTGGCGCCGTGGATCGCCTTCGGGTCGTACTCGCTCAGGCCGAGGGCGTGCGCCGTCACGGTGGTGATCGTGCCGGCCACGCCGACCAGCGTGCGCGCCTCCTCCAGCACCACCTTCTCGCTGACCTGGGCCAGCGCGGCGTCGATGTCGGCGGTGGCGGCGGCCACCTCCTCGGCGGTCGGCGGGTCGCTGCGCAGGTGCCGCTCGGTCATCCGGACACAGCCGATGTTCACCGAGATCGCGCTCTGCACATGCTGTTCGCCGAGCACGAACTCGGTCGAGCCGCCGCCCAGGTCGACCACCAGGAACGGCGCGTCGTGCCCGTCGGCCAGCCCACCGGTGGCCCCGGTGAACGAGAGCTCGGCCTCTTCCGAGCCGGGGATCACCTCCGGCTCGACCCCGAGCGCCTCACGGATGCCCTGCACGAAGACCTTGCGGTTACGGGCGTCCCGGGTGGCCGAGGTGGCCACGAACCGGATCGCGTGCACCTCGTGCTGGTGGCACAGGTCGGCGTAACGCCGGGCCACCTCGAGCGTGCGGTCCATCGCATCCGGGCTGATCTCCCCGGTCTGGTCCACCCCCTGGCCCAGCCTCACGATCTCCATCCGGCGCTCGACGTCGACCAGAGTGCCGCGGCTGCGGCTCATGTCGGCGATCAGAAGCCGGATCGAGTTGGTGCCGCAGTCGATCGCAGCAACCCTCGTCATCTTTCCTCCACTCCGCAGGGCCCTCTCTCCCACCAGCACGGCAGAGCATCGAGAACCTCGTCCCCCAGCGGATTCACCCCTCGTCCGGCGGCCAGTGCGTGGGCCGCGTAGACGTGCAGGCACTTGACCCGCTCGGGCATGCCCCCGGCACTGACGCCGGCGATCTCGGGCACCTCGGCGAGCTCGGCCCGCCGCTGGAGGTAGTCCTCGTGCGCCCGGCGCTGGGCGGCTGCCAGGTCCGGATCCTCGGCGATCCGGGCCGTCATCTCCTTCATCAGTCCCGAGGCCTCGAGCGTGCCGATGGCACCGGCGGCCTTGGGACAGGTGAGGTAGTACATGGTGGGGAACGGGGTGCCGTCGTCCAGCCGGGGATAGGTCTGGACCACGTCGGGCTGGCCGCAGGGGCAGCGGGCGCCGACGGCGACCACGTTGCGGGCGGGACGCTTGAGCTGACGATGCACGGCCGCCAGGTCCTCGTCGGTGACCGGGGTGGGGCCCGCGTCGCGCTGGGCCTCGGCGGCACTCACGGCACCACCGTGGTGGCCTGGGCTTCGCCTGCGGCCCCAGCGGCCTCGGCGGAGAGCCAGATACTGGAGAACCACGAGCGGTTACCGGTGGGAACGGTCTCTTGCGTACCGGTTTCCGGGGTCTCGGAGTCGGTTCCGGGATCCGTCACGCGGTAACCGGTTTCGCCGGGCATCACATAGCCCAGCCGGGCCCGGGCCTGGGCTCGCACGTATTCGTCGTCCTTCCAGCGTTCTTGCTGCTTCTCCAGCTCGGCCACGTCCTGGGTGGCCTGCGCGACCTCGGCCCGGGTGGCCTCCAGCTCCGAGCGCTGCCCCAGCCACTTCTCGAAGTAGGGCAGGATCAGCAGCGCGAGCATCACCCCGACCGCACCGAGAACCCAGACCGGGCGCCCGCTTCCGACCCCGAAGCCGCGCTTGCGGGTGCCACGCCCGGCCGCCGCGGCGCGGGGCCGGGCCGATCCGGGGCGGGTGCTGGTGGAGCGCAGGCCGCCTGAACGGCTGGCCGTGGTGCGGGTGCGGTTCTTGTGCGGGGAGCGCGAGATCGGGGAGCCGGCGGCCATCGTGCGGGCACGTTGCTTGGCGGCGGCGCGCTTCTTCTTCGCCGCGGCGGACGCGGCGGCGCGCTCTTGAGCGGAGACGCCTTCCGGGCGCCGAGGCGCCTTCTTGGCGGCAGCGGTCTTCTTGGGCGCGGTCTTCTTCAGCGGCTGCGACTGAGCCGCAGCCTTTTTCGGGGCGGCCTTCTTGTACGGCGCCTTACCGGCGGCCTTGGTGCCGTCTCCCCGCGCCCGGGACGCACGAGGGGTGCCCGAGGGATCCGAGGATCCGCCGGAACCGGGCGCGGGGGGACGGCGAGGGCTCATCGGTGAGCGAACCGCGGGAACGCGCCGGCGCCGGCGTACACCGCAGCGTCGTCGAGCTCTTCCTCGATGCGCAGCAGCTGGTTGTACTTGGCCACCCGGTCCGAGCGGGCCGGGGCACCGGTCTTGATCTGGCCGCAGTCGGTGGCGACCGCCAGGTCGGCGATCGTGGTGTCCTCCGTCTCACCGGAACGGTGGCTCATCATGCAGCGGTAGCCGTTGCGGTGGGCCAGCGCGACCGCGTCGAAGGTCTCGGTCAGCGTGCCGATCTGGTTCACCTTGACCAGCAGCGCGTTCGCCGCGCCGGTCTCGATGCCCTGCTGCAGGCGGGCCGGGTTGGTGACGAACAGGTCGTCGCCGACGATCTGCACCTTGGAGCCGACCTCGGTGGTCAGGGCGGTCCAGCCCTCCCAGTCGCTCTCGTCCAGCGGGTCCTCGATCGAGACCAGCGGGTAGTCGCGGACCAGACTCGCGTAGAACTCGACCATCTCGGCCGAGGAGCGCTTGCCGCCCTCGAACGAGTAGACGCCCTCGCTGTGGAACTCGGTGGCGGCCACGTCCAGGGCCAGGCCCAGGTCGGTGCCGAGCACGTAACCGGCCTTGTCGATCGCGGTGGCGATCAGCTCCAGGGCCTCCTTGGTGCCGGCCACGCTCGGGGCGAAGCCGCCCTCGTCGCCCAGACCGGTGGAAAGGCCCTGGGCCTTCAGCACCGACTTCAGCGAGTGGTAGACCTCGGCCCCCATCCGCAGCGCTTCCTTGAAGGACGGCGCGCCGAACGGGGCGATCATGAACTCCTGCACGTCCACACCGCTGTCGGCGTGCGCGCCACCGTTGACGATGTTCATCATCGGAACGGGGAGGATGTGCGCGTTCGGGCCGCCCAGGTAGCGGAACAGCGGCAGCTCGGCCGACTCGGCGGCGGCCTTGGCCACGGCCAGCGAGGCACCCAGGATGGCGTTGGCGCCCAGGGTGCCCTTGTTGTCGGTGCCGTCCAGGTCGAGCATCGCCTGGTCGATCATCCGCTGGTCGCTGGCCTCGAAGCCGAGCAGTGCGGGCTGGATCTGGTCGAGCACGGCGTTGACCGCGTTCTCGACGCCCTTGCCCAGGTAGCGCTTCTTGTCACCGTCGCGGCGCTCGACCGCCTCGAAGGCGCCGGTGGAGGCACCCGAGGGAACTGCGGCGCGGGCGATGGTGCCGTCGTCCAGGGCGACCTCGACCTCGACGGTGGGGTTGCCCCGGGAGTCGAGGATCTCGCGGGCGCCGACGGCCTCAATACTTGCCATGCTTCGTGCTCCTGCTCGTCTCACGGTAGGCCGGACCGATGCGTCCGGCGACATGTCTGACCGTTACGTCTACGGAACGGAGCCTATCGCCAGCCACCCGCGCCGCCCCTCACCCGGGGGCCGGTGTCCGCGGGCCGATGGTCCTGCTGTTCACCAGGTATTCAGTCCAGTTGGAGAAGGGTGCGCAGGTGGCGGGGCGGCGGTGCCCCGTGCGCCAGGATCTCGTCGTTCACCTCACGGCGCGAGCGGTCCGGGTTGGCCGAGCCGAGCCGGGCGGCCAGGTCGCGGATCTCCCGGTGCCCGACGTAGTAGGCGGACAGCTGGGTGGAGGTGAGCAGGGCCCGGCGCCATTTGCCCGCGGCCTCGCCCGGTTCCTGGTGCCCACGCGCGGTCATCAGCTGCAGCGCCTCGTCCTCGGTCATCCCGTGCGCGTGCACCCGGACGTCCAGGATCGCGTTGATGGCGCTGCGCAGGGCCATCTTCAGCGACATCAGCCGCAGCCAGTCGTCGTCCTGGCCGCCCAGGCCGAGCCCGGCCGAGGAGATCAGTTCCTCGGCGTACACGGCCCAGCCCTCGGTGAACGTCTCGCTGCGGATGGCGGTGCGCACCGGGGTTCCGCCGCGGTAGCCGGTGGCGTGGGCCAGTTGCAGCGCATGGCCCGGAATTCCCTCGTGCACGGCCAGATTCCGCAGCATGTGGCCGTTGTACTCGCGCCGCAGACCGGCGTCGTTCAGGCTCGGGGCGACTGCGAAGAAGGTGGGCAGCAGCCCGTCCGCGGCACCCGGCTCGAGCGGGCCGGGCGGGTCGCAGTAGGCCACGATGCCGGCCCGGGCCGGAGGTACCTCGATCACCTGGATCGGCACCGGCAGCAGGGTGACCAGGTCGAGCTCGCGGACCCGGTCGGTGATCAGGGTCAGGGCCTGTTCGCAGAGTGCGCGCACCCCGTCGGCGGCGATCGGGGCGGTGTCGGCGGCCTGGTCCAGCACCTCACGGACCAGCGTGGCGCTCATCGGCCGGCCGCTGATCCGCACCGCCAGCTCGGCGATCTCCTCCTCGATCCCCTGCAGGTCGCTCTCGGCCCTGGTGAGCAGGGCGTCCGGGCTGGTCTCGGTGTCCAGCGTGTACCAGAGCCGGGCGGCATAGTTCAGCTCACCGAGCCGGGCCTCGCCGTCGCTGACCGGCAACTGCGCCTGCAACCAGTGGACGTGTCGCTCCAGGGCTTCCAGCGCGTCCTGGCGGGCCTGGCGCACCGGCCCGGCCAGCGACTCGTCCTGTTCCAGCAAGGGTTCCAGGTCGTCGGTGAGCAACGGCACCGTGCCCCGGGCCCGCTCGATCGCGGTCTGCACATGGATCCGGGGCATGTCGTGCAGCACCGAGCGAGCCTGTTCCAGCCGGGCCGGCACGTGGGTCAGGCGGGCGTTCAGGGCCCGCAGCCGATCCGGCACCGGGCCGTCCCGGGTGATCAGCGGGTAGAGGCCGTCGGCGGGCAGGTGCAGCAGCGGGTCGGTCTCGAACCGGCGCAGCTCGGTCTGTTCCCACAGCGTGCCGCTGACCCGGGTGCGCAGGATCTCCAGGTCCACCCGGTCGTCCGGGGTGAGCGCGGTGTCGTCCACCTCGTCCAGCGCGGACAACGCGTCCACCAGCATCGAGGCCCGGCCGATGGTGGCCTCGACGGTCAGCTCGGTGGTGCGCTCGTCGTAACGGTGCTCGCCCAGCTCGGTGGCCGATTCGGGAGCGGCCTCGAGCAGGGCGTCCAGCACCTTCGTGGCGGCGTCACGGAACCGGGCCGTGACGATCGGGTCCTCACCGTGCTGCTCGCGCATGCACCCCATCGTGCCGCACGAAGTGGCCCGCCAGCCTCTCGAGGGGCGAATTACCAGCGGTTGCCGGTGATCCGCTCGTACACGTCCACGTACAGCGCGCGGGTCTTCTCGACGATCTCCTCGGGAATCTCCGGACCGGGGTACGTCTTGTCCCAGCCGCTGGTCAGCGACCAGTCCCGGACGAACTGCTTGTCCCACGACTTCTGCGGCCCGCCCGGGGTCCAGGTGTCAGCCGGCCAGAACCGCGAGGAGTCGGAGGTGAGCACCTCGTCGCCGAGCACCAGTTCGCCCGCGGCGTCCAGACCGAACTCCAGCTTGGTGTCGGCGATGATCACGCCGCTGCGGGCGGCGATCTCGGCGCCCCGGGTGTAGACGGCCAGGGTGAGCTCACGCAGCCGGTCGCTCAGGTCGGCGCCCTGCTGGGCCACCACCTCGTCGTAGGTCATGAACTCGTCGTGGCCCTCGGAGGCCTTGGTGGTGGGGGTGAACACCGGTTCGGGCAGCTTCGAGCCCTCGACCAGGCCGGCCGGCAGTTGCACCCCGGAGATCGCCTGGTCGCGGCGGTACTCCTCGAGGCCGAGGCCGGCCAGGTAGCCGCGGGCGATGCACTCGACCGGGATCATCGTGAGCTTCTTGCACCGCACGGCCCGGCCGGCCCACTCCTCGGGGACGTCGGTGGCCGAGACGATGTGGTGCGGCACCAGATCTTTCAGCTGGTCGAACCACCAGAGCGAGAGCTGGGTCAGGATCTTGCCCTTGTCCGGCACCGGGGTGGGCAGGACCACGTCGTAGACCGAGACCCGGTCGGAGGCGACCAGGATGATGTCGTCGCCGTCGGCGTAGACGTCACGCACCTTGCCGGAGTGGAGCAACTGCGGGCTCATCGGGAACTGCCTTTCGGTTCTGGCGGTCTTTCGCAGGCGGACAACCTATAGCTCCGGTGGGACCATCCGGCCCAGAGCCGCCCGCAGCGCGGCCTCGGCGTCCTCGTTGCCCGCCCGGGCCAGCACCACCACCCGCAGCAGTGCGGCGGCCAGTTCGTCGCCCTTGGCCGCCTGCTCGATCGCCTCGTCCAGGTCGACCCCGGCGCGGGCCAGCCGGCCGAGCATCTTCTGGGCCTTGGCCAGCGCGGGCAACGTGGCCGGGATGCCCTCGAAGCCCTGCCGGCCGCTCTTCTCCTCGGCCTTCAACGCCTCCCAGGACTGCTCCACCTCGGCCGCCGATCCGGCCGGGGCGTCGGCGAACACGTGCGGGTGCCGCCGGACCAGCTTGGCCACGATCCCCGCGGACACCTCGTCGATCCCGAAGTCCGAGGTCTCCTGCGCCACCCGGGCGTGGAACATCACCTGCAGCAACAGGTCGCCGAGCTCTTCCTGCAGGTGGGCCGGATCTTCCGACTCCACCGCCTCGATCACCTCGTGCGCCTCCTCCAGCAGGTAGGGCAGCAGCGAGGTGTGGGTCTGCTCGGCGTCCCACGGGCAGCCGCCGGGCGAGCGCAGCGTGTCCATCACCGAGACCAGGTCGAGCAGCCGGGCGCCGGGCAGATCGTAGGAGCCGGTGATCACCTCGACCTCGGGCGGCAGGGCGGCGACCGCGCGGCGGGACAGGTGCTCGGCCAGCGCATCGGTCAGGCCGGGATCGCCGTCGTCGCTGCCCCACCACACCAGTTCGCGGCCTCCGGAGGCATCGACCACCAGGCGGCCGGCTCGCTCACCGACCGAGAGCGCGGCCACGTCCTCAGGCACGACGCCGGCCTCGGCGAAGGCATCCAGCCAGGCCGGGTCGGGGTCGGCGGCGAGTACCGCGTCGGCTACCCGAAGTCGTTGCCAGGCGGGAAAACTCAGCAGGCCGGGGGCAGTGCGTGGGGTGGTCAGCAAGAGGACGATGCGGCCGGTTGCGGGGACGGCTGCACCTTCCGGGGTAGCCAGGTTCTCGGACGCCAGAGTTGGCTCAGCTGAGTCCTTCGCCGCCGGAATTGGCGTGGCCGGGCTCTCGGCCGCCCGAGTCGGCATGGCCGGATTCTCGGCCGCCAGACTCGGCACGGTCGAGTCCTCCGCCGCCCGCGTCGGCACAGCCGAGTCCTCCGCCACCCGAGTCGGCACGGCCGAGTTCCCGGTCGCCGAAGTTGGCGCGGCCGGGTCCTCGGCCGCCGGAATTGGCACGGCCGAGTTTTCGAGCGCGGCCGAGTTTTCGAGCGCGGCTGACGGTGCGTCCGGCCGGGCCGGGGTGGCCCCGCCGGACGGTTGTTCCGGAGCCACTACGGCGCGGGGCTCGCGTCGGGAACCGGCGCCTCGGTGCCGGGCTCACCAGCACCAGGCTGATCGGTGCCGGGCTGACCAGCGCCGGGCTGACCGGTGGTCGGGTCCTCAGCCGCAGGCTGGGCGGCCTCCAGCCAGTCCGGCCGGGACTGGGTGATGGTGAAGGTGCTGTAGTCGATGCCGTTGCCGTAGCGCGGGTTGATGTGCACGCCCTGCGACTTCAGCTCCTGCTCGATGTCGGCGTAGGTGGCGGCGATCTGATCGGCTGCGCGGTCGGTCTGCAGCGCGGAGTTGGCCAGGTTGGCCTGCCAGACCTGGACCCCGGCCTCGCTCAGGTCTTCCGAGGCGATGCTGCCGGACGAGGAGATGTCCAGCCGGGCGTCCTGCTCGGAGACGCCACGATTGAGGCCGGCGGCGGCATCGGCCAGATAGGGCTGCAGGATGAGCAGATTCAGGATCTGCGCCTGGGTGACCCCGGCGTCCTGCCCGACCAGCGGCAGGATGTCGGTGTACCCGTTCTGCACGTCGGCCACGGAGATCCGGCGGTCACCGATGACTGCCGCAGCTCCGGCCTGACTGCTGCCGCAGCCGGAGAGAGTCACGGCAAGAACGGCGGCCGTACCGGCCACAAGAGCGCCCACCCGGCGCCGGGTCGCAATCACGCACGCGATGCTATCGCCCGGCTACGACAGAACGGGGTGCCAGGGGTGACCTTCACAACAAATCCCAACAATGGACGCTCGTGGCGCCCCGGCGACGAACGTCGCCGACCAGCGACTCACCTGAGGTGACAGCGACCGGGAACGCGCTGGACATGAAACCGGCCGGACGCCCGCCGCTCCGTACGAGCCGGACGCCGACGGGGTTGGCGCGGGCCAAGGGCCGGGCGCCTGACACGGGCCAGCGCGGCTAGGGCCGAAGCCGGCCGGGGGCGTAAATCGCCGGTTCCGAGATGTGTGTACACCGCGTACCAGGTGACCGATGTGTACACACATCACGAAGGCCCTCGCGGCCGGGCCACGCGCGGTAACCACCGCTACTCCGAGCAATCCGACCTGCTGGCGCACCGATCAAGCTCAGCCGCTGAGGGTAAATGTCCCTGGGGCAACCGCCCACGGGGCATGTCCTCGGAGTGAATGTCCCCGACCACCACACCGGTGACTGGCAAAACCCAGGCCCGCACGGAGTATGTCCCCGGCCAGCGGCCCGAGGTGCCCCAGGCACCCCAGGCCGCACAGCCGTTCATCCAGATCTTGTTCTTGCTTTTACTTGCGGGTGCCCACCGCGGAGGCCGCCCGCACCGACGACAGCAGCACCGACTCGATGAACTCGCGAGCCCAGTTCAGCACCGCGACGTCGCGCAACGGCCGCCCACCGATCCGGGCCGTGGTCGGCCCCGGAACCAGAACCGTCTTCGTGGCCGGCTTGTCCTGGGTGCCGGGGTAGAGCCGGTGCAGGCGCATCCGGGCGGAGTCGGGCAGGTCGATCGGGCCGAAGCGGATCGCCTTGCCCATTGTGGCGATCTCGCTGAGGTTGGCCTGACGGGCCAGGATCCGCAGCCGGGCGACCTCGAGCAGGTTGGTGACCACTTCCGGAAGCGGGCCGTAGCGGTCGATCAGCTCGGCCTTGACCGCGTCCAGGGCCTCGTCGGAGGAGACCTCGGCGAGCTTACGGTAGGCCTCCAGGCGCAGCCGCTCGTCGGGCAGGTAGGCGGTGGGCAGGTGGGCATCGACCGGAAGGTCGATCTTGACCTCCTGGTACTCCTGCTCGTTCTCGCCGCGGAACTCCGCCACGGCCTCGCCGACCAGCCGGATGTACAGGTCGAACCCGACGCCTGCGATGTGCCCGGACTGCTCGCCGCCGAGCAGGTTTCCGGCGCCGCGGATCTCCAGGTCCTTCATCGCCACCCGCATCCCGGCGCCCAGGTCGGTGTTCGCCGCAATCGTCTGCAGGCGGTCCAGAGCGGTTTCGGTGAGCGGCTTCTCGCTGGGGTACAGGAAGTACGCGTAGGCCCGTTCGCGACCCCGGCCGACCCGCCCACGCAGCTGGTGCAGCTGCGAAAGACCCATCATGTCAGCGCGTTCCAGGATCAGCGTGTTGGCGTTGGAGATGTCCAGGCCGGTCTCGATGATCGTGGTGCAGACCAGGACGTCGAAGCGCTTCTCCCAGAAGTCGACCATCACCTGCTCGAGCTGGTGCTCGCCCATCTTGCCGTGGGCGGTGGCGATCCGGGCCTCCGGAACCAGCTCGTGCAGCCGGGCGGCGGTGCGGTCGATCGACTCCACCCGGTTGTGGATGAAGAAGACCTGGCCCTCGCGCAGCAGTTCCCGGCGGATCGCGGCGGAGATCTGCCGCTCGTCGTAGCCACCCACGAAAGTCAGCACCGGGTGCCGCTCTTCGGGCGGGGTGGCGAGCGTGGACATCTCGCGGATCCCGGTGACCGCGAGCTCGAGGGTACGCGGGATCGGGGTGGCGCTCATCGCCAGCACGTCGACGTTGGTGCGCAGCTGCTTCAGCCGCTCCTTGTGCTCGACGCCGAAGCGCTGTTCCTCGTCGATCACCACCAGACCGAGGTCCTTGAACTTGATCTCGCTGGTCAGCAGCCGGTGGGTACCGATCACCACGTCGACCGAGCCGTCGGTGATGCCCTCCTTGACGGCGCGGGCGTCGGCCTCGGTGGAGAAGCGGGACAGGCCCTTGACGTTGACCGGGAAGTTGACGTAGCGCTCGACGAAGGTGTCCAGGTGCTGCTGGACCAGTAGCGTGGTCGGCACCAGCACGGCCACCTGCTTGCCGTCCTGCACCGCCTTGAACGCCGCGCGGACCGCGATCTCGGTCTTGCCGTAGCCGACGTCGCCACAGATCAGCCGGTCCATCGGGACCGTCTTCTCCATGTCCTGCTTGACCTCTTCGATGGTCACCAGCTGGTCGGGCGTCTCCACGTAGGCGAACGCGTCCTCCAGCTCGCGCTGCCAGGGGGTGTCCGGGGCGAAGGCGTGCCCGGAGGTGGCCATCCGGGCGCTGTAGAGCTGGATCAGCTCGCCGGCGATCTGCTTGACCGCCTTGCGAGCGCGGCCCTTGGTCTTGGCCCAGTCCGAGCCGCCGAGCTTGTTCAGGCTGGGCTGCTCACCGCCCACGTACCGGGTGACCTGGTCGAGCGCGTCGGTCGGCACGAAGAGACGGTCGCCGGGCTGACCGCGCTTGCTCGGCGCGTACTCGATCACCAGGTACTCGCGGGTGGCCCCGGCCACGGTGCGCTGCACCAGCTCGACGAACTTGCCCACGCCGTGCTGCTCGTGCACCACGTTGTCGCCGGTGCTCAGCTGCATCGGGTCGACCACGTTCTTGCGGCGCGCCGGCATCCGGCGCATGTCCTTGGTGGTCGAGCCCGGGGCGCTGCCGCCGGTCAGATCGGTCTCGGTGAGGACGGCGAGCTTGAGTTCGGAAGCGATCAGGCCCTGGTTGAGGCGGCCGGTTCCTACTGCCACAACTGAGGACGCCGGTGGCTGGGAAAGATCGTCGGTCGCGGTTGCGGCGAGGTCGGCTTCGGTGAGCATCTCGACCACCCGGCGGGCCAGACCACTGCCCTCGGTGATCACCACGACCCGCCAGCCCTCGTGCAGCCAGCCGGTGATGTCTTCCAGGGTCTTCTCGCGGTCGCCGCGGTAGGGCTCGGGGGCGACGATCTCGGGGACGAAGACGACCGCGCCCTCGTCACCCTCGTCATGGGCGGCCTGACCGGTCTCGTCCAGGCCGAACGGGGAGATCGTCCACCAGGGCAGGTTCAGTTTCAGGGCGTGGGCCCGGACGTCGGCCAGGGTCCAGAACGAGCCGGTGCCCAGGATCGGCTCCAGGTCGACCGGGACGGCGCTGCCCGCGGCCGCGCTGAGCCAGCTCGCCTGCAGGAACTCCTCGCTGGTGGCGACCAGGTCGTGGGCCCGGGCGCGGATCCGCTCCGGATCGGCCAGCACCACGTGGGTATGCTCGGGCAGCACGTCCAGCACCGATTCCATGGCGTCGACCAGGACCGGGGTGAGCGACTCCATGCCCTCGACGGCCACGCCCGCGGCGACCTTGCCGAGCAGGTCGGCCACGCCGGGCAGGCGCTCGGCCAGCTCGGCCGCCTTGGTCTTGACCTCCTCGGTCAGCAGGAGCTCACGGCAGGGCGGGGCCCACAGCCCGGACTCCGCCACCTGCAGGCTGCGCTGGTCGGCGACCGCGAAGTAGCGGATCTCCTCGACCTCGTCACCCCAGAACTCCACCCGCAGGGGGTGCTCCTCGGTGGGCGGGAAGACGTCCAGGATGCCGCCGCGCACGGCGAACTCCCCGCGCCGCTCCACCAGGTCGGTACGGCTGTAGGCGGCCGCGGCCAGGCGCTCGACCACGTCGGTCAGCTCGGCCTCCTGGCCGGAGTGCAGCGCCACCGGCTCCAGGTCGCCCAGCCCGCGGACCACCGGCTGCAGCACCGCGCGCACCGGGGCGACCACCACCTGCAGGGCGCCGTGCTCATCCTGCTCGGGGTGGGCCAGGCGGCGCAGCACGGCGATCCGGCGGCCCACCGTGTCGCTGCGGGGGCTCAGGCGCTCGTGCGGCAGGGTCTCCCAGGCGCCGAACTCCGCCACAGCATGTTCGGGCAGGAAGCAGCGCAGCGCGGCGGCCAGGTCTTCGGCCTCACGGCCGGTGGCGGTGATCGCCAGCACGGTGCGCCCGGCGCCGGCGATCCCGGCGGTCAGGGGGGCGCGCAGCCCTGGCGGGCCGGTCAGATCGAGGAGCGGTTCGCCGCCTTCGCGGGCGATCCGCAGGACTTCGCTCACGGCGCGGTCGGCGCCGATCAGGTCGAGGATTCCGGTGAGGCTCATGGCTCCGGTGACTTGACGCAGGGTTTTTCCGAACAGCACAACGCGCCGGGCTGCGCGGGCAGTCCGGGCCGTTGTCAGCTTACGGCGATTTCCGGGACGAGGCGGCGGGTCCGGCCCGGTCCGCCCGGCCGCGATTTGTGCAGGCAGTGCGGTCGAGGGCGGATTTCGGGCAGGTTCGGGCGCCGAAAATGAACGACATCTGGCGGACATCTGCGCTTGCTGGGGTGGCACTCTTCCGGCCATCAGAATTCTTGGATCTGGCGCAAACCGGTGCGACTCATAAAATGATCCGGATCCGGAAACGCACTCGGCACGGGGCCGGGATTCCGGCTGGTCGAATCCCCTCGCGGGAAAGCGACGCCTGGCACTGTGGAGGGGGCACGTGCACGATCCCGGGTACGAGAGATCCTTGAAGGTCGTCTACGATCGGATTGCACACAATTTCAGCCGAGCCGAACCTCGCAAGCGCGCCTGGAACTATCTGGTCGACCTTCCGAAAGCTCATTCAGCCGGGCTGCGGCGGGGCGAGACGGTCGGCCACTATTCCGGGGAAATCCGCGCCGACGGGGTGCAGCGGCTGCTCACCTCGGCCCGCTGGGACGAGTTCTCGGTGCGGGAGGAACTGCGCGCCATCGCCATTCAGGCCGGTGGGCGGACCGGCGGCACGCTGTTCCTGACCGAGATCGCCTTCCCCAAGAAGGGCCGCAACGCGGTCGCGGTGGAACGCCAGTACAGCCACGACACCCAGCGGGTGGAGAACTGCCAGATCGGCCTGCTGCTGTTCTATCTGACCGCCGACCGGCAGGCATTCCTGATCGACTCCGAGTTGTATCTGCCGCCGGCCTGGGTGAGCGACCCGAAACGACGTGAGCAGGCACAGATCCCGCCCGAAGTGGTTTACCGCAGCAAGTCGGCAATCGCGGCGGAGATGATTCGCCGGGCCTGGGAAAGCTCGATCCGGCCGGTCTGGGTGGCCTGCAATCTCGTCTGCACCGAGAAGCCCATCCTGCATCGCCTGTTGCGTCGTTACGGGGTTCAGCACCTGGTCGCGGGCAGCGCCGGAGAGATGCAGGCGGGCGGGGTGGGCCAGTTCGGGCAGTTCGGCAAAGCCCTGACCGACGAGTCGCAGAACCCGCCGGCGGCCGGCACCGTGCCCGGCCACGAGATGCTGCAGCTGCGCAACACCGTGCTGCATCGCTTCTCCACCCGCAGCCCCGATCCGGCCCGGATCGAGATGTCGTATCTGATGCTCTCGGGCACCAACCGCAACGCCCGGGCCCGCTCGTACTACACGGCCTACCTGCGCCCCCATGCCGGGCTGGCCGAGGTGGTGCCGATCGTGCAGTTGATCGAGGGGGCGGCGGCGCACTGCCGGGCGGTGAAGCAGAAGACCGGGCTGGGGCACTACGAGGTGCGTAGCTGGCGGGGGTGGTACCGGCACGTCACGCTGGCCTCGGCGGCCCAGATGGCGCTGGAGCTGGCCCGGCACGACAACCACGGCGATCTGCGGCCGCAGTACGTGGACCTGCGCGATGTGGCGTACTCCGGGAAGGGGCAGACCGCCGTCTGATCCTCCCTTGGTCTTGTCCGCTCCCCAGGTTGTGCTTGCAGCTGGGCGAGGGGCTGCTTCGGCATGCCATCCATCGAGCCGGATTCGGACTGGCTGCGGACCCATACCCACCCGCCCCCTTCCCCTCCTGCTCCGGCTTCACCAGCGCTGGTCGCCTTTGCCAGCTCTGGTTGCGCTGGAAGCGCCCGATCCGTGCTTCCAGCGCGACTAAAGCTGGCAAACCTGGGACGGATGGGGGGTGGGGATGGGAGGGCGGCGGAGTGCTGAGCCGCCGCCCTTCCTTAGCTCGGCCAGTTACAGGGGATTGTGTTCGGAGGGCACCCGCTCGCTCTCGCGGACAGGGCTGGGAGGGGTGCCGTCACCGAACGGGCGGCCGCCCAGCTGCTCCCGGTGGTGCGGGGTAAGCCAGTTCGAGAGGTCCGGGCCGGCGGGGACGATCTGGGTGGGGTTGATGTCCTCGTGGACCACGTAATAGTGCTTCTTGATGTGGTCGAAGTCCGTGGTGTCGCCGAAGCCGGGGGTCTGGAACAGGTCGCGGGCGTACGCCCAGAGCGCCGGGAACTCGCTCAGCTTCTGGCGGTTGCACTTGAAATGCCCGTGGTACACAGCGTCGAACCGGGCCAGGGTGGTGAAGAGCCGTACGTCGGCCTCGGTGATGGTGTCGCCGACGAGGAAGCGCTGGTTCGTCAGACGTTCCTCCAGCCAGTCCATCGCGTCGAACAGGCGCTTGTAGGCCCGCTCGTAGGCCTCCTGGCTGCCGGCGAACCCGCACCGGTACACGCCGTTGTTCACGTCCTTGAACACCCGCAGCGCGACCTCGTCGATCTCGTCACGCAGGTGTGAGGGGTAGAGCTGGGGCGCACCCTCGCGGTGAAACTCCGTCCACTCGGTGGAGAAGTCGAGGGTGATCTGGGGGTAGTTGTTGGTCACGACCTGGCCGGTGGGCACGTCGACCATGGCGGGGACGGTGATCCCGCGGGGGTAGTCCGGGAAGCGGGCGAAGTAGGCGTCCTGGATGCGGGGGATGCCAAGCACCGGGTCCACGCCGCCCGGGTCCAGGTCGAAGGTCCAGCTGCGGCGATCGTGGGTAGGGCCGCACACCCCCATGGAGATCGCGTCCTCCAGGCCGAGCAGCCGGCGCACGATGATCGCGCGGTTGGCCCAGGGGCAGGCCCGGGCCACCACCAGGCGGTAGCGGCCGGCCTCCACCGGATAACCGTCGGCGCCGTCCCGGGTGATCCGGGTGGCGATGTAGTTGGCGTCGCGGGTGAACTCCTGTCCACTCGTCACGTAGGCGCCGGCCGTCGAGTTCTCCGAGTTTTCGTTGCTCACGCAATCATTCTGCCTCCTCGGCCGCCCCGCCGCCTCCCCCCGTCCCCCGGTTGACATCACCCCAGCCCAGCCGGTCCTTCGTAACAGTCCCTTCACAGGGGTGTGCAGAATCTTCTCTACCTTTTATAGTCACCCGATGGACTTTGATCCGTTGATGGCCCTGGCCGCGTTCGGCATCGGCATCGTGGTCGGCCTGACCGGGATGGGCGGGGGCGCCCTGATGACCCCGGTGCTGGTGCTGTTCTTCGGGGTGACCCCGATGGCGGCGGTCTCCAGCGACCTGGTCGCGGCGGCGGTGATGAAGCCGGTCGGCTCGTGGGTGCACCTGCGCCGCGGCACGGTGAACCTGAAGCTGGTGTTCTGGCTGTGCGCCGGGTCGATCCCCACCGCGTTCTGCGGCGTGCTGGTGGCCCGGGCCTTCGGCAGCGGCGAATCGGTGCAGCACGCGATCAAGATGGCACTCGGCGTGGCCCTGCTGATCGCGATGACCGGGCTGTGCGTGCGGATGTACCAGGGGTTGCGCGAGCGGGCGGCGCGACGCGACGGCCGGGTGGAGCCGGAGACCGAGGCCTTGCCCCAGGTGGCGGTCCGGCCGATCCCCACGTTGCTGGTCGGGGCGCTCGGTGGGCTGATCGTCGGGATCACCTCGGTAGGCAGCGGATCGCTGATCATCATTGCCCTGATGGCGCTGTACCCGGCACTCAAGGCGGCCCAGCTGGTCGGCACCGACCTGGTTCAGGCTGTGCCGCTGGTATTTTCGGCCGCGCTCGGGCACATCCTGTTCGGCGACTTCCAGCTCGACCTCACCCTGGCCCTGATCGTCGGCAGCGTGCCCGGCGCCTGGCTCGGCGCCCAGCTCTCCACCCGACTGCCCGGCGCCCTGGTCCAGCGCGCGCTGGCGTTCGTGTTGCTGGCCTCGGCGCTGAAACTGTTCGGTGTGGGAAATGTGGAAACCGGGATCATTCTGCTCTCGGCGCTGATCGTGGCTCCCCTGGTGTGGATGGGACTGCGCCGTCGTCACGGATTCACTGCGCTCGCAGTGGCCGGCGAGGACGAGGCGCGCGAACCAGAACCCGTCCCATAAAACCTGACATCGATGGCACGAGAACGGCCGCTCCTCAGGGGATCTGAGGGGCGGCCGTTCCGCTTTGGTGAGCATCAATCCGTAGTCGGGATATACGCGTAGTAGTTTGTTTTACATATTTCTAGTTTTCTTCACCCAAGGGTCACGTACAGGGCAATACTGACTCCACTTTCTTCTCCCTTGGACAGCTGGAGATCTCATGCGTACAGCTCTCTCCGGCCGACAGCGGACGCTTGCGGGGTTACTGGTCACGGCAATGCTGGGCGCTGCCCTCACCGTGACTGCCCCGATCGCGAATGCCGCTGTCGTCCGCGACGGTTCGTCGTCCGCTGCGGCCGCCGCCTCCTGTTACGAGATCAAGCAGGTAGCTCCCACCTCGCCGGACGGCGTCTACTGGCTGCAGACTCCCACCCTGGTCGCCCCCGCCCAGTTCTACTGTGACCAGACCACCGACGGCGGCGGCTGGGTCCTGGTCGGCCGTGGCCGGGACAACTGGACCTTCCAGTCCGACGGCCAGGGCACCCCGGCCGAGATCAACGCAACTCCTTCCGGCACTGATGCTTTCACCCCGGTCACGCTGCCCGCCAAGACCATCGACGCGCTGCTCGACGGCGGCCGGCCGGACGCGCTCACCGAGGGGGTGCGACTGAAGCGGGCCCGCAACGTCGACGGAACCACCTCCCAGGAAGTGCGTTTCCGGCTGTCCAACCGCTCCCGCTGGACCTGGGCGATCAACGCCGCCCTGCCGATCACCAACTGGTCGATGACCGCCACCGGCAACAGCGGCACCGGCACGGCCTCCGGTAACAGCGCGAGCACCGGGAACTGGGGCTCCGACCAGACCTGGGCCCGGGTCAGCACGACCACCAACAGCAACGAGAACTACCGGGCCGGATGGGCTTACGGCAGCTCGGCCACCGGCAGCACCAGCGACACCAGCTACATCTGGAAGAACTCCAGCTCGGCCCGGGCGATGCCGTTCACCCAGGTCTACCTCCGACCGCGGCTGCTCTCGAGCGCGGTGAGCTACCCGGCGATCACCGACAGCGGCACCGAGGCCAGCACCCAGCGGGCGATGGCCGACAGCCGCACGCTCGCGAACCCCTGGGGCGTGGGCGGTCTGGCCAGCGGAGTGGACAGCGTCGACACCACCGAGGTCAAGGCCCTGGCCCAGGTGGGCAACCGGATGATCGTGGGCGGCAACTTCGCCTATGTCCAGCAGGACGCGGACGGCACCGGCCGGGTGGAGCAGGCCCGGCTGGCCGCCTTCGATGTGGATACCGGGGAATGGCTGGACGATTTCCGGCCCACCCTGGACGGTCAGGTCGAGCGGCTGATCGCGTTGCCCAACGGAAATGTCGTGGCGGGCGGCAACTTCAGCACGGTCAACGGTCAGGCCGCGCCGGGCATTGTGGCGCTGAACCCGACCACCGGGGCGACCGACACCTCCTGGCAGGTCAACCTGGAGCAGCGGCAGAGCAGCCAGCCCTTGTACGTCCGCGGGCTGGAGATCTCCGGCGGATACCTCTACATCGGAGGGAATTTCACCCACGTGTCCGGCGGTACCCGGCCCACGGCCGTCTACTCCCGTTCACTCACCCGAGTTTCGGCGAGCAACGGTACCCCCGACGAGAACTGGCGGCCGGAGGTGCTCGGCAACATCAACGCCATCGAGGGGTCGGCCAACGGCGAACGGGTCTACGTGGTGGGCCGTTTCGAGACGATCAACCAGACCGCCACCGGCTACTTCGCCGTGCTGAGCACCGCCGACGGGGCTGCACTGGTGCCCGGCCTGGCCGCGCCGCAGTTCAGCAACGCCAGCTCGCGCTACCAGCAGGGAGTGGTCGAGGTCGGCGACAAGGTGTACGAGGGCGGGGCCGAGCACATGATGTTCGGCTATGACACCGCCACGCTGAACCTGGCCTCCTCGGCGATCGCCCACAACAAGGGTGACTTCCAGGTGCTCACCGCCAAGGACGGCATCGTCTACGCCAGTTGCCACTGCTCGCAGTGGCTGTACTCAGGGGCGAAGAACTGGCCCAGCCCGACCGGCTGGAACCAGGCCGACAACATCGAGTACATCGGCGCCTGGGATGCTGCGACCGGCACCTACCTTCCGGAGTTCCTTCCGGCCGGGGTGGCCTCGCGCGGCAAGTTCGGCGCCTGGGCCCTGGAATTCGACAGCAACGGCGTGCTCTGGGCCGGCGGCGACTTCGTCAGCGGCCGCAACACCAACGGAACCCGGGTCTGGACCGGCGCGTTCATGCGCTTCGCCCCGATCGACTCCACCGCTCCTGGCGCACCCGCGGATTTCACCAGCCGCGTGGTCACCAACGGGCTGCGGCTGACCTGGAGCCCGGCCACCGACTCGTCGGGCCGGGCGGTGCGCTACGAACTGATTGCCGACGACCGGGTGATCACCACGCTGAATGCAGCCACTGTGCTGCTCGACCCGCCCACCGAGACGACGCGCTATTTCGTGCGAACCATCGACCGGGCCGGTAACCGCAGCGCCAGTACACCGGTGCTGACCTACACGCCATAACAATGGACGAGGGGGCACCGGTTTTCGAACCGGTGCCCCCTTTTCGCGCTACCTACGGAAGAACCAGGCCCCAGCCAGCCGGAGCAGGAACTCGGGGTTGCCGACAAGGTACCGTCGAGCCAGCCGCCGGGGCTCCAGCCACATCCGCCAGAGCCACTCCAGCCCCCAGCCGACCATCCACTGCGGCGGCCTCCGGTTGTTACCGCTGATCCAATCGAAAAGACCACCGCAAGTCAGCATTACGCCGTTGACCTGATACCGGTGCTGCTGAACCCACTGCTGCTGCCGCGGATCGCCGAGCCCGACCAGCACCACCTTGGCCCCGCTGGCCACGATCGCCTGGACCACCTGCTCATCCTGATCCGGGGTGAAGAACCCGTCGTGGGTATACGTCTTCAGACCGGGCACTTGCGCTTCCAGCCGAGCTGCAGCTTTCTGCGCCACTTCTGGCTGGCCACCCAGCAGGAACAGGCCGAAATCCCGCCGTTTGCACATCTGCGCCAGCGGCAGCGCCACGTCGGTGGTGGCGACCCGTTCTTCGGCCGACAGTCCCAGGAGGCGGCTGGCCCAGACCAGGGACTGGCCGTCGAGATAATTGACATCGTTCGCCCGGAACAGTTCTCGGGTTTCGGGCCGGCGGGCGCTCAGATTGACGACGTTCGCGTTGACCCCGGCGGCGGTTCGGCTCACGCCCTGGTCGACCCAGGCCTCGACCGTGCCCACGAGTTGCTCGATGGTGCAGTTGGAAAGCTTCAGGCCGAAGAGTTCGGCCTGGTCGTAATCCGGTACCGAGGTACTGATCCGCAGATCGCTGCCGGGTACGGTCCGGATCAGGGGTTGCGGCTGGACCTGCCTGCTTGGAGACGCTGGTGCTCGAGTCGGTTCCGGAGGCTCACCCCGGGTGGGGAGCGCGGTTTCGGTTCCCGGCTCAGGCACCACCGCGGGCCGCCCTCCGGGCTTCTTCCCGGGCCTGTCTCGCCTGTCTCCGGGCCAGCTGGTCGGCTTCGCGGGCCTGTTGCCGGGCGAGTTTGGCGGCTTCCTGCTTGATCTCCCAGAGCGGTCTGACCTCGACCGGTTCTCCGTCCGGGGGTGTGTACTCGATCCGGTCGATCCGGGAGACCGACTGCTGGGTGGCGACCAGGGTGGTCAGCGTGGCCCCCGCCTCCACGGTGACTGCGGACGTCAGCGCGGCGATGGTCCCATCCATGGCGATCTCCTGGTTGTTGACGGCGGCCGGTTGTGACATCGCGAGGCTGATGAACGAGGCGACCGGGAACAGGTCGACCGGACCGGGTTCACCCAGCACGCGGAAACCCTTGACGGAGAAGTCTTCGGTGGTGTGGTTGCGAACGGTGACGGAAACCATCTGGAGGGCCGGGGAACGGGTCTTGCGCAGGAAGGACTTGAGCTGCCTGACGTTCTCCTGCTGGCCGCTGGCCGGGAAGTCGACGGTGACCCGCAGGTCGCCGGTCTCGTACACGTAGGTTCCGCCGCCCTGCAGGCCTTTCACCGGTTCGGCCTCGGCCACCGGCTCCGGTTCAGCTTCCGTCGAAGCCGAAGCCGAGGCTGCCTCCGACGCCGAGGAAGCCGGGGCCGGCTTGCTGGGACTGGGCGAGGCTACGGCGAGTTCACCGAGGCTCTGCTCCGACCCGGCACAGGCCACCAGCGCACCGGCGGTTACCAGGATCAGGACAGAGCTCAGCCCTCGTCTGCGGGCACCGGGCATGACTCACGAGCCCTGAGGCGAGCCGGAACCGGACCGGGACTCGCTGCGCACCAAGGGAATCGGCGCAGTCGGCGGTGCTGATCCGGTCGAGTCGGGATCGGAGCGGCTCGAACCGGGCCAGCCGGTGGCCCGGTTCACCGCAGACTTCGGGCGTGTCTCGGGTACCGGCGTCTTCGGAGCCGGATCAGCACCCTTGGACGCCCCCTGAACGTTCCCCGCCGACGTCGGCGCCGCCAGGCCTCGCTTGCCGAGAAAGACCCCACCGAAGACATGACCACCGCAGTCCCCGACATCGCGCACCGTGATCCGCACCGCATCGAGGGCGGTGGCCCCGGACTGCCCGACCAGCACGGCCTCTTCGACCAGCGACCCCAGCGCAAGCACCACCGAGCGGCGGACCGCACCCTGGGTGGCGACCACCACCAGGCCCTGGCCGGACGAGGCAGCCGCGATCTTCTCGCGCACCACGTCGAGCCCGGCCGCCGGCTGGGCCCGCAGCAACCGGACCCGGGTGATCCGCAGCCCCGAGGCCGAACGCTGTGGTTCTACCGTCTCGCCGAAACCCTTGACCTCGTCCTCGGAGACAATGACCAGTTCCACCTTGCTACCGGACTGGTGCAGCAGTTCGGCCACGCCGTGCGCGACCCGCCCGGTGCGTTCGGGCCGGGCGTGATCAACGAACAGCAGCGCGGGCAGAGCGTTCTCGGCCACGGCCCGGGCCACCCGGGTGCGCAGGACGTACAGCGCATCGTCCGGCTCACCGGGGCGTGGGCGGACGGCAGCCGCCACCACGCCGGCCCCGATCAGCCCTTCCATCTGCTCGGCGCTGCGCAGCCGGCGGTCGGTGACCTCGCGGGCGAAAGCGCCCACCGCACCGAGCAGCAGGGCCACCAGCAGGCCGCCCATCATCACCAGCCGGCGCTGCGGGGACACCAGCGCCTCGCCGGGATCGGGGGCGCTGACCACCTGCCCCGGGTCGATGCTCATCCCCTTGAGCGAGTTCTGCTTCACCGCCAGATCATTGATCTGCTGGATCAGCAGGGTCTTGGCGCTGCTGTCGTCCTGTGCCTGGGCCGTGGTCGGATCCGCCCCGGCCAGCGACTTGTTCACCTCACCGAGGCGATCCTGCAGGTCTTCGATGTTGCTCTGGTTGGCCTCGACCAGCCCGTCGCGCCGCTCGGTGGCCCACTTCCCCCGGCTGCTCAGGTAGGCAGCTGCGAAAGCATTGGCCCCGGCTGCGGATTCGGCCGCGGTACCGGCCTGGAACTGGATCGACAGCGTGGTGGTGCCCGAGGCCGGGCGGATGGTGACGTGCTGCAGCATCCAGCCCGGGTCCGGCTTACCCGACAGCGACTCGGCCGCAGCCGCCGCAACCACCTTGGACGAGGCGGTTTTCGCCTCGGTGTCCACGTCGATCAGCTGGCTGCCGGCCTTGGTCTCGTCGAACGGCGAGATGGTGATCGCCCGCAGTTCGACCAGAGCCACCGAGGTGTAGGTGCGCGGGCCGAGCGCGAGGTAGGCCGCGGCCAGGCCGAGCACCACCGCCCCGACCAGCAGCACGGCACGCCACCGGCGCCGCGGCACCGACAGGTACCGGGCCAGCTCGGTGCTCTGCGGGCCGTAGGGCGCTGCCACAGACATGCATCACGCTTCCTTAAGAGAAGTCCCCCATGACGCCCTGATCGCCGTCAGCATAACCCGGCGTTCACTCAAGTAAAGGTCTTTTGTTACGCAACGGGCAATGTTCTTAGGTGTTACAAAAGAGGCGGAATTTGGTAGCGGAATCGTCGTACAGTTGCCGCCCATCACCCTAAACTGGGCGCCGTCCGGAACCGGCCGGACACTGGCCGTGATCGATCCGGCTCGGTACTGCACGTCAAGCGCGACCTAACCAGGCATCAAGTCCAATCCGGTGAAACGGCGACTCGGGGGCTGCGATGAGCGAGCACCACCCTGCACCGGCGGCGACCCCGGGGGCAGCCTCGACGGAGGCTCCGGCGATGGAGGCTCCGGCGACGGACGCCCCGGCAGCGGCCTCGGTCACTGCGGTGGTGGCCACCCGCAACCGGCCGGAGCAGTTGCGCCGGGCACTCACCGCGATCCTCGAGCAGGACCATCCCGGTCCGCTGGAGTGTCTGGTGGTGTTCGACCAGAGCGAGCCGCACGACCTGGGCCTGCCCGACCACCTGGCCGAGCACTTGACCGAGCACCTGACCGAGCGCCCGGCCGAGCAGCTCACCGAAAACGAGCAACCGGCCGAACCTCAGAGCGACACCAGCCCCACCACCGGCCCACCCCGCCGCACGGTCCGGATCCTGCGCAACACCCGCACCCCCGGCCTCCCGGGCGCCCGAAACACCGGAATCACCCAGGCCACCGGAGAATTCGTGGCCTTCTGCGATGACGACGACGAGTGGCTGCCGGGCAAACTACGGGCCCAGTTCGAGCAGTTGCGTCACCACCCCGAAGCCTCAGCCGTGGCCAGCGGCATCCTGGTGCACTTCCGGGGCCAGGACCGGCCTCGCCTGCCCACCGCCGAATCCCTCTCGCACGCCGACTTCCTGCGCGACCGGCAGATGGCTGTCCACCCGAGCACCCTGGTGTTCCGCCGGGCCGACCTGCTGGACGAGACCGCCGGCATCGGCCTGGTCGACGAGGAGATCCCCGGCGGCTACGGCGAGGACTACGACCTGTTGCTGCGGGCCGCCCGCCGGGCCCCGGTGATCGCCGTCAGCCGGCCCCAGGTGCGGGTCTACTGGCACGAGTCGTCCTACTTCTTCGACCGCTGGCAGACCATCGTCAACGCCCTGGGCTACCTGCTGCGCAAGCATCCGGAGTTCGCCGGCGACCGGGCCGGCCTGGCCCGGCTGCACGGGCAGATCGCCTTCGCCTACGCCGGGATGGGTCAGCGCCGCCCGGCCCGGGCACACGCCGTCCGGGCCCTGCGCGGCAACTGGCGGGAGAAGCGCTCGGTACTGGCCCTGCTGGTCAGCACCGGCCTGGTGCGCGCCCAGTTCCTCAGCAACCTCAGCCACCGCTTCGGCCGAGGCATCTGATGCCCGCCCAGCCACCTACGTCCTCAATTCCCGATCCACCGACCCGGCCACCGGCGTCCTCCAGCACCGATCTACCCGCCTGGCCGCTGGCCGCGGCGTTCGGCGGTTACCTGGCCTGGTGGCTGCTGGGGCTCGGGGACGGCGTGTGGATCCTGTTCGCCGTCCCGATGCTGGTGCTGCTGATCGCCCGGGGTTCGGTCCGGGTGCCACCCGGGTTCGGTATCTGGCTGCTCTTCCTCGGCTGGGTGCTCGCCTCGGCAGTGCAGATCGACTCCGGCGGGCGGATGTTCGGCTTCGCCTTCCGCTTCTCGCTCTACCTGGCCGCCACCATCACCTTCGTCTACGTGTACAACGCCTCCTCCGGCCTCGGGGTGGAGCGGGTGGCCGCCGTGATGACCTCGTTCTGGCTGCTGGTGGTGTTCGGCGGGTTCCTCGGCCTGCTGGTGCCCGACGGCGGGTTCGCCAGCCCGATGTCCTACCTGCTGCCCGGCGGCCTGCAGCAGAACGAGCTGGTGCGCGAGATGGTCCGCCCGACCTTCACCCAGGGCGACCCGAACGGCTACTTCCAGATGGCCACCCGGCCCAGCGCCCCGTTCAAGTACACCAACGGCTGGGGCTCGAACTACTCGCTGCTGCTGCCCTTCGTGTTCATCACGCTGAGCCGGATGCGAAAGAACCTGCTGTTCTGGGGGCTGGCCGCGATGGTGCCGCTCTCACTGATCCCGGCCTTCTCCACGCAGAACCGGGGCATGCTGCTGGGCGCGGGCATCGGCATCGTCTACATCGCG
Source organism: Kineosporia babensis (assembly GCF_021129305.1). Classification (GTDB taxonomy): domain Bacteria; phylum Actinomycetota; class Actinomycetes; order Actinomycetales; family Kineosporiaceae; genus Kineosporia; species Kineosporia babensis. The sequence continues at coordinate 127,222 of NZ_JAJOMB010000021.1, forward strand.
GTGCGGCAGCTGCTGCGCGGGCAGGCCCTGGCACTGATCGGGATCGGGGTGTTCGCCGCCACGGTGATGGCGATGACCGTGGTGATCCCGGTCGGCGCGATGATCGAGAGCCGCACCGAGACCGGCGACACCAACGACACCCGGTTGTCGCTGTACTCCGAGGCATTCGAGCGCACGCTCGATTCGCCGGTGCTGGGCTACGGCGCTCCGCGGCCCTCGATCGGGCCGGAGGGGAACCCATCGGTCGGTACCCAGGGCCAGTTCTGGCAGGTGATGTTCGCCCACGGGTTCGGCGGGCTGGTGTTGTTCGTGGGCTGGTTCCTGTTCCTGGTGGTGCGTACCGCCCGGCCTCCCGACAACACCCATCTGTGGCTGCACGCGGTGCTGGTGATGGTGTCGGTCGAGCTCATGTACTACGGCCTGATGGGCTCGGTGCTGGTGATCGTGATGACGGCGGCGGCGGTCTGCCTGCGCGACACCGACAACGCCGAACGCCGCCAGGCCCGGCCGCGCGCAGTTCTCGGCCCACGGGCAGTCGCCTCGTGACCACGACCACCAGAGCGCATCGCGACCTAGCGGCGGTGGCCAAGGGCGGCTCGATCGCCGCCGCCGGGGCGGTGATCTCGGCGGTCGGCGGGCTGCTGCTGACCATCGTGGTCGCCCGCGGGCTGGGGGCGGCCGGGGCAGGCCTGTTCTTCGAGGCGGTCGCGGTCTTCATGATCGCGCAGAGCCTTTCCACCCTGGGCGCGGACACCGGCCTGATGCGGGCTCTTTCCCGGGCTCGGGCGCTGGGCCAGGCCGGTGAGACGCGCCGGCTGATCGCCGTGGCCATGATTCCGGTGGCCCTGGGCTCGCTGCTGCTGGCCGGGCTGCTGTGGTGGCTCACGCCCTGGCTGCTCGATCTTCTGGCCAACGGCAGTTCCGATCATGGCCGGGCCGAGCAGTACGTGCACCTGATGGCCCCCTTCCTCGTGGTGGCCACCACCGCCACCGTGGCCGCGCAGGCCACCCGGGCGTTCGGCAGCGTGGTCGGGTTCGTCGCGGTACAGAACGTGCTCATCCCGCTCGGCCGGCCGCTCGGCATCGGCATTGCCGTCCTGGCCGGCTGGACCGGACTGGTCGTGCCGCTGATCTGGACCCTGCTGTTCATCCCGGCCCTGCTGGTAGCCGGCTGGACGCTGCGCCGCCAGGTCCGGCGCACGGATTCCGACGAGGTTCACCCGCCGCGGCCGTTGCCGCAAATTGCCCGGGAGTTCTGGGCATTCAGCGCGGTCCGGGGTATCTCCGCGGCGATCGACGTTTTCCTGGTCTGGTGCGGGGTGCTTCTGGTGGCCGCGTTCCTGACCCCGGCCGAGGCCGGGGTGTACGCCACCGCCAGCCGATTCATCACCTCCGGCACACTGGTCCTGCAGGCCATGCGGTTGGCCATCGCTCCCCAGATCAGCGCCCTGATGAGCACCGGGCAGACCGAGCGCGCCGGGCGGATCTACCGGGTGGCCACGCTCTGGATCGTCGCCTCCTCGTGGCCGCTGTACCTGGCCCTGGCCTGCTTCTCCGGTCTGCTGCTGGACCTGTTCGGCCCCGGCTTCGGGGTCGGCGCCACCGCGATGAGCATCCTGGCCCTGGCCATGCTGGTCAATCTCGGCACCGGCAATGTCGGCACGGTGCTGCTGATGGCCGGGCGCTCACACTGGCTGCTACTGAACAAGTCGCTGGCGGTGGTCACCATGGTCGGCCTGAACCTCTGGCTGGTACCCCGTTACGGCCTCGAAGGCGCCGCGATCGCCTGGGGCGCAGCCATGGCGCTGGACAACCTGATCGCCGTGGTACAGGTGCGCTGGGGGCTGGGACTGCGCGGCTACAACGCCACCACGGCCTGGACCTGCGCTCTGGCCGTCATCATCTACGGCGGTGGCGGACTGCTCGCCAAAGCCACGATCGGCGAGGGTTATCTGGCGCTGACGGCGTACCTGCTGGCCGGCACCGCCGCCTACGCCGCAGTGCTCTGGCATTTCCGGGCCCGGATGGAGCTCGGCGAGATCACCAGGAAGGTGGGCTGAGATGATCAAGCGGGTTCTGCCGGACTCCGGGAAGAACGTGGTGCGCAACGGTTTGCGGGGCTGGGGCCGGGCCACCGCCGGGCTCCGGCCGCTGCCCGACTTCCTGGTCATCGGCACCAAACGCGGCGGCACCACCTCGCTCTGGAACTACCTGCTGAGCCATCCGGGCGTGCTGCCGATGTTCCCCTCCCCGCTGAACATCAAGAGCCCGCACTACTTCTACTGGCACTACGCCAACGGCCCGCTCTGGTACCGCTCACACTTCGCCAGTACCCCGACCCGCACTGTGCTCAGCCGGCTCCGAGGCGCCCCGACCCGCACCGGCGAAGCCTCCCCCAACTACCTGTACGACCCGCGGGTACCGGCCCGGGCCGCCGAACTGCTGCCCACCGCCAAGGTGATCATGCTGCTCCGGGATCCGGCCGAAAGAGCCTATTCGCACTACAAGGAGCGGGTCCGGGCCGGGGTCGAGGACCTGTCCTTCGAGGATGCGCTGGCCGCCGAGCCCGGGCGGCTGGCCGGTGAGGCCGAGAAGATGCAGGCCGACCCCTACTACTACAGCCGGCCGTACGACTACTACGCCTACCAGGACCGTGGTGTCTACGCCCCGCAGATCGAGCGCTGGCAGCAGCAGGTTCCGGCCGAGCGCCTGCTGATCCTGCGCAGCGAGGACTTCTACGACGAGCCGGCCACCGTGTTCAACCAGGTCACGCGGTTCCTCGAACTGCCCGACCGGCCGCTGCAGAACGCCCGACGCTACAACTACCACGCCGCCTCCGGCATGGAACCGGCCACCCGCAGCGCCCTGCACGAGTTCTTCGCCGAGCCGGTGGCCGATGTGGAGAAACTCCTGGGTCGCGAAATGGGCTGGCTCCAGTGAGATATCGCCTGACCGCCCTGATCCTGACCATGAGCCTGCTCAGCGCCTGCTCGGACTCGGGCTCGAACCCGGACGGCCCGCAGCCTTCCGCCGCCGTGCCCACGGTCTCGCCCGAGGGCCCGCACCGGCCGGCTATCGGGGCCTGGGCCCAGCCGACCGGTGGCCACAACCGGGACCGGCAGATGGCCGCGGTCACCCAGCTGGAGGCCGATCTGGGGCACAAGCTGGCGATCGACCACTTCTACGTCACCGACTTCGCCGAGGTGCGCACCTGGGACTGGCGGCTGCAGTGGGACCTGGAAGAGGGCCGGATCCCGATGATCTCGATGGGCTCGGGCGCCGACACCCAGCTGGTCGCCTCCGGGATGTTCGACCCGCAGCTGGAGTCGTACGCCGAGGCGATCGCCGACAGCGGGGCCGAGCGGGTGCTGATCCGCTACGCGTTCGAGATGGACGGCGCGCTGAACCGCGACTGGGTGCGCTCCGGGCCCGACTTCATTCGGGCCTGGCAGCACGTGCGCTCGAAGTTCGAGGGTCTGCCGGTGGAGTGGGTCTGGTCGCCGAACGCCCCGGCCTTCGACGGCACGAACGGAGGCGTGGACCAGTACTGGCCCGGCGACGACCAGGTCGACTGGATCGCGGCCGACGGCTACAACTTCTACACCTGCGCCGACCACCGCTACTGGAAGAGCTTCGACGAGATCTTCACCCCCTTCCTGGAGTGGGCCGAGTCCAAGGAGAAGCCCTTGATGCTGGCCGAGTTCGGCAGTCTGCGCGATCCCGAGCAGCCCGCCCGGCAGGCCGAGTGGATCGCCGACTCGGTGAGCCGGGCCTCCACCCATCCGCAGCTCAAGGCCCTGGTCTATTTCAACTCCGACGGCCAGGGCTGTGACTGGCGGCTGGACTCGTCCGACCACACCAACGCCATGCTGCCGGACCTCGGGCTGGCCGACCAGGTTGCGGAGCTGGAGTGAACTGGGACGGCCGGAAACCGGCGGCGGGTCTGCGTCTTCTGGTGGAGCAGCTGTGGCCTGCGGACTCTGACGTCGTGGTCACTCTGGGCGCGCCTCCCGCCGGGCACCAGGTGCTCGAACAGTACGCGGTGATGCCCTCGGTCGAGGCCGCTCGGATGCTCATGCCGATGGACCGGCGGGTGGCCACGGCATCGCTGCTGGCCTACAACAAGCTGCGGCGACCACGAGTACGTGCCCGGAAAGTGGCCAGCGCTGCAGCCTTTGGATCAGGGCTGGGTAAATGGATGACGCGCGGGGTCCTGTCGGTCTGTCTCCCGCCTTCTGCGGCTGATTCCGATCAGAGACTGCTCGGGCATCTGAGCACGGTTCTGGGACCGGGCGTCGCGGCCATCGGCGTGGCTGCGCCCGCACCCAATCGGAAGCCGACGCTGCAGCTGTTCGATCCGGCCGGGCAGGCCAAGGCCTTCGTCAAGGTCGGCTGGAACGACTACACCCGCGGCCTGGTCGATCACGAGGCCTCGGTTCTGGCCGACCTTTCCAGCTCTTCGGTTCCGATGCTTCCCCGGGTACTGCATTCCGGAAGCTGGCACGGAAGAAGCCTTCTGGCCACAGCACCGATGCCACCCGGAGTGACCCGCCACCTTCCTGGGGCCGGACCCCGACCCGACCTGATCAGTCGCATCGCCACCGGCCGCCGGTCCGAGCGATTCGGAGAGTCGGCGTACCTCAAGAAAATTAAGGACGATTGCCGGCGCGTGGGTGCGTTGCTGCCGGATGGTCTCGCCGAGCGGTACCGGCAGCGGGTGCTGCGCGATCACGAGGATCTGGCCATGGATTTCGGTGCCTGGCACGGAGATTGGTCCCCCTGGAACATGGGAACCGTAGGCCGGCAGGTCTGGGTGTGGGACTGGGAGCACTACGCCGATCTGGCACCGGTCGGCCTGGACCTCGTTCACTACACCTTCCAGCGCCGGTTCGTGCAGGGCGGGGCTACGGTCGGCGCCGCACTCGACACGGCCCGGCAGGTGGTGCCGTCGCAGTTGCCCGAGGTGGGGGTGGATCCGGCGCTGGCTCCGGCGCTGGTGGATCTGTACTGCCTGGAAATGCTGCTGCGGGCCTGCCGGATGAAGCAGCAGGGAGCCGGGCAGAACGAGCGGTTCATGGCCGGGGCACTGGCCCACGCAGGAAGCAGGGCAGCATGAGGGTGGCCTTCGTGGGCGGGGTCGGGCGCAGCGGCTCCACCCTGATCGAACTGGCGCTGGGCCAGTTGCCGGACGCCTGCCCGCTGGGCGAGGTACGCCACCTGTGGCAGCGCGGGGTGGCCGAGAACCAGCTCTGCGGCTGTGGTGAGCCGTTTGCAGCCTGCTCGTTCTGGAAGAGTGTGGGTGAGCAGGCGTTCGGCGGCTGGGACCAGGTGGACCTGGCCGAGGTGCAACAGCTCAAGTCCGCAGTCGACCGGTCCCGGCACGTGCCTCGCCTGTTGCTGCGGCCCAGTTCGGCGGTGGCCCGGTACACCGAGCTCTACCGGCGCATCTATACCGCGGCCGGCGAGGTGAGCGGCCGGGCCCTGGTGATCGACTCCAGCAAACACATCTCGTTCGCAGCCTGCCTGGCCGTGGATCCGGAGGTGGACCTGCGGGTGCTGCACGTGGTGCGCGATCCCCGGGGCGTGGCCCACTCCTGGAGCAAACAGACGGTGCGGCCCGAGGTCACCAGCGGCGACGTCTACATGCCGCAGTACTCGGCCGGGCATGCAGCGTTGCAGTGGGATGCCCACAACGCCATGTATGCGGCACTGCGGCTGCGGCTGGGCGCGGCGCAACGGCTGCTGCGGTACGAGGACTTCGTTGCCGATCCACGCCGCTCGCTGGTCTCGGTGGCGCAGTTCCTTGAGGTTGAGCCGCTGGCCCAGTGGCAGGAACACCCCGAGAGCCGAGTGCTCGAGCTCGGGGTGCAGCACACGGTGGCCGGTAACCCGATGCGGTTCACCCAGGGGCCGGTCGAGGTCCGGGCCGACCAGAGCTGGCGGACCGGAATGCCCCGGGCGGCCCGGATCACGGTCACCGGCAGCACATTTCCGCTGGCCTGGTACTACGGATACGGAGTGACGGGATGAAGCTCGCGGACCTGACGCAGGACTGGTCGGCCAACCGGGGCTATCCGAAGAGCCAGGTGGTGCTGGTGCTGTTCCGGGCGGCCCAGCAACTGCGCCGTACCGATGCCTCGTGGGCCCGGCCCGCGTACCTTCTGGTCGGCACCGGCTACAAGCTGATCAGCGAATGGCTGCTCGGCGTGGAGCTTCCGGTGCGCACCGAGGTCGGGCCCGGTCTGCGGCTGCGGCACGGCGTTGGGCTGGTGGTGAATCCGCACGCCCGGATCGGCGCCGGGGTGATGCTGCGGCACGGCGTGACCATCGGCAATCGGCGCGCCGAGACCGATTGCCCGGTGATCGAGGACGGTGTGGAACTCGGCGCCAACGTGGTGATCATCGGCTCGGTGCGGATCGGGGCGGATGCCCGGATCGGGGCCGGCAGCGTGGTGGTGCACGACGTACCGGCCCGGGCCACCGTGCATCCCGGGCCGGTCGTGGTGCGGCCGGCGGCCGAGGACCGTTCCCCGTAGGACTGCCCACGGGGAACGGCTCTGCGGCGGCTCAGCCCAGCGGCTGCAGGTACGGGTCCTGCCCGGCCTCGGCGAAGCCCTCCATGCTCTGCTTGTTCGTGGTGATCCGGTAGTCGCAGTACTGCTTGCCGTTACCGGAGTTGAAGTGCACCGCCGCCTTGATGTTCGGCAGCGCCTTCATCGCCGGCACCATGTCCGCGTACCAGTCACCCATCGCGGCCGGGTTCTTCGGGTCGAACGACGAGCCGAACTCGGCCAGCATGAACGGCTTGTCGCCCAGGCCCTTCTTCTCCAGCCAGCTGTAGAAGGTGGTCAGCACCGTCTTGGTGTCCCGCCAGGGCGAGCCGTGGCAGAGGTGGAAGTTGTACGGGTCGTAGCCGATCCAGTCCACGTAGGCGTCCCCGGGGTACATCCCGGCGATCTTCTCCTCGTTGCCCAGATAGCCGGTGGGGTTCCAGACCCAGACCGCGTTGGTCACGCCCTGCTTCTTGAGCACGTCGTAGATGTGCCGGTAGGCGGCCACGTACTCGGCCGAGGTGCCGAAGTCGTTGCGGGTCACCCCGTCCATCTCGTGGTCGTAGCCCAGGAAGAACTTGTGCGGCCAGGCCTTCAGCCGCTGGGCCTGCGGGATGATCACCGACTCGTCGTACTTGCCGGCGGCGATGTCCTTCCACTTCGCGTGGCCCCCGTTGGACCAGGTGTTGGACACCCAGGCGAAGAACAGGATGCGCCGGCCGTCGGCCCCCAGCTCCTTCTCGTCCGCGTCCGGGAACTGGCCGTTGGCACCCTTGTTCGACCAGTCGTGGTAGCGCTTGACGATGTCGAAGGTGCGCCCGGTGCTCTTCTCCAGATCGGTGAACGGGGTGACCCAGTCATTGGCGGTCTTGCGGGTGTACATGCCCCAGAGGGCGCCGCACGAGGGCACGAGCTTGTCGTCCAGGGTGCACTCTTCACCGGGCTCGGGCTGGGTCGGCTCCTCCGGCACGGTGGTGCTGGTGGCGGTGCCGGTCGGGCCGGGCTCCTTGGGCGGCTCGGTGCTGGTCGGCACCTTGGTCGGGGTGGGCTCCGCGGTGGCCGGGGGCGGCGGGCTGACCACCGGGGCGTAGGTGCTCATCGAGACGTCGTCGACCACCAGCGTGCTCGCCGCCGGCAACTGCCAGGCCACCACATTGAGGTCGAGCGTGCTGTCCTGGGCCTGCGACCGGTAGGCGAAGGTGAGCTGGTGCCACTCGGTGTCGCGCAGCGAGACCTGATCCGTCCCCTCCCCGAGCAGTTCCCCGTGGCGCACCTCACGCACCCGCAGCTGGGTGCTGACGTTCGGCGTGCTGGTGCGGACCCAGGCGCTGACCCGGAACTCGCTGCCCGCAGCGGTTCCCGGCGCCACGTTGGCGACGTCGTTCAGAGCCACGGTCGACTTCTCGGCGGTGCCGATCTGGATCGCGCCCCCGGCACGTCCTTCTGAGACCACGTCCAGCCGGCCGGGACTCTTGATCTTCCAGCCGTTCCCCCCGGACTCGAAGGTCCCGTTGGCGACCAGCTGTGTCTCGTGCCGTTTTTCGGCCTTCTCGGGTTCGGCCCGGCCGCCTTGGGCGAACGAGACCGCCGCCCCGGCCGCCAGGCTGGCCACGACCGCGGTCGCGATCGCCACCCGTCTGGTTCTCCAGTTGCTCCCCCGGCGTTGAATCTCCGGCATTCCTTGCTCCCCGCGTTGATTGGTCGGCAGATCTGAAAGTCGGATCTCAGAAAGACGGGGAGGACACTAACAGCGAACAACACCCATTCGTCACCGGAACATAACACTGGGCCTCAAACCCGACCCGACCCCTTCGATTACTTAAGCCGACCGCTGGAGAAGCCTTCTCCGATACCCGGCCGAAACATTCCCGAACCCAAGAACAGTGCCGCTGAGCTGCGTCTTTCATCAACTTCAGGACCTCGTCGGTAAATTGCCACCGGCCAGTGGCAATTTACCGACGAGAAGGCCTCCGGATTCCTTAGGCGGGAATTGACGTTTTCCTGGCGGATACCCGCAGTTCACCCACCGACCACGACCGGGACGGAAGCGGGTGACAACGTGGACGAAGCGTTTTCGTCGGCCTGCACCACGTCCACCCGGTAGGTGTGCGTACTGCCCGGGGTAAGCCCGCTGTCGGTCAGCACGACCACCGGCTGCCGCCAGAACAGCACGTGCTGGACCGGCGAAGTGGCCACCGGAGTGCTGGATCCGTCACGGTAGAGCCGTACTCGCAGATCGGTGTTGTCCAGATCGAGTGGCACGGTGACCCGCATCTGCACCGAAGTGCCGCTGGACGAGACCAGGGTGGGCGCCGCCGGCCGAGCCGGTGGGCTGTCCGGCGTCGGGGCGAACCGGGCCAGCCCCACCTGGGCTCGTTTGTTCACCGACGTGAACTGTCCTCCCACCCACAGATTCGTGCCGTCGGTGGTCATCGTGCGCGGCCCGAGACCGCCCACCCCCGCGTTGGTGTTGGGGTACCAGGGCCCGAGGAAACCGTTGTCGAGCCGCTGCGCCAGCAGATGCCGGGAACTGGACTCCGGAACCTGCGGGAAGGCGTCCGGGTCGTTGTAGGCGTTCTGGCGGGCGCAGTCGTGCGCGTGCGAGCCCTTGTAGAGCCAGCCCCGCACCACCTCGACCGACTGGGTACCGCCGAGGCAGGTGTTCTTCCAGATCAGGTTCCCGGAGGAAACCGAGGCCGCGAAGGTTCCGTCGAAGCAGCCCCCGCCGGTACCCTCGGCCCCGAAATAGACCACTCCAGAGGCAATCACCGAATCACGCACCACCGAAGTGCAGCCGTTCGTCACCGGCGGCATGGCCGAACCCGCGGCGAACGGCAGACCAGCGCCGCTCGTTCCGTCGAGAGCACCCACCGCCCGACGCGCCGCACCGGCCAGCGTACTGAAACCGCCTCCGGCGTAGACTTTGCCGCCGTCGGCCGAGGATGACAACGTGTACACGACGCCGTCCGCACCCGGGTTCCAGGGCAGCAGCCCGCCGTCCGCGGCGCGCACCGCTGCCAGCCGCTGCCGTGGAGTGTTGTTCACCCGTCCGAAACTGCCTCCGAACCAGACGGTTCCGGAGGAGGCGGTGATGGCGGTGACGGCTGCCGCGGGCTGTGGAGCGAAAGCCGTGATGCGGTTGCCGGTGGCTGTGCTGAAGGCCACCAGCCGCCCCGCCGGCTGGCCGTCCACCTGGGTGAAGTCACCGCCGACATACAGCACCGACCCGTCCGGCGAGGTGGCGAGGACCCGGGGCCGTACGTTGAAGGTGTGGTTGAACGGAAGCAGCGCTCCGCTGGAGGAATCGAAGGCCGCCAGGTAGCGCCGAGCCGTCTCCTGGGTACCGGCGGCCGCACCCGGAGGACGCACGGAAGTGAACTCTCCGGCGGCGTAGACGGCGCCGTTGGCGTAGGCCAGATCCCACACCGGGGCGTTGGTCTGCCAGGTGCTGGACACCGTTCCGGAATTGACCCCGTCCTGCGAGGCCTGGGCCGGCGGACCGGCGATCACCACCAGCGCCGCCGCAGTCACGGCAGTTCCCACTGATGCCAGTGCTTTTCGGATCATGCTCATTGCGCCTCCCCGTTGGCCGGGCATATGCCCACGGAGTCAGGGTAGGACGGCCCGAGCCCGTTCACCGGGCGAATCGCCCGATTGCCGACGAACGGTCAAAGCCGGGCAAAGCTATTGCTGCACAGGGATTCTGGCGACTACCGACTCAGGCGCCCCAGGACGTCCTCAGTTCCCGATCGCACCTGATCCACCACGGAATCCGGCAGACCCACGGGCTCCCGCAGTTTCGCGGCGCTGTCCATCGGGCGGAACGCCGTGCGCGAGAGCCCGGACCACTGGAACGCGCCGGAGTTGCCGGTGTCGGCGCCGGTGGCCTGCTGCACCGCGGCCCGGGTGGCCTGGTCGTACGTCAGGCCGCAGTCCCGGTAGAGGTTCTCGAAGGCCGGCACCGGCTGCGCGGCCAGGTCCTCGTAACGCCGCAGCAGCACCCGGCCGGCGTCGGCCTGCCCCAGCACGGCCAGGTACACCGCCCGCCAGACCGCGATGATCTGCTCGACCGGATCGCCGGAGCGGGCGGCCCGGCTCAGGCGTTCCCGCTCGGGCTCGAGGTGATCAGCCATCAGCGCGGGCTGGTTGAGCAACTCGGCCGGATCGACCACCCAGCCCAGCTTCTGCCAACTGGCCACCAGAGTGACCGGGTCGCGGACCAGAACCACGACGGTGGCGTCGAACTCGGAGGCCAGCCAGCCCGCCGAGACGCTGGCGTACGGATCGTCGAGCAGCGCCGTGCGCCCGGTGAGCCGGCCCCGGCCGAACTCGGTGCAGTACTTGGCCGCCCGCATCAGATCACCGGCCGAGCGGTTGCGGCGCAGTTCCGGCAGCAGGGAGTAACGCAGGCTCAGGGTGCGCGCGAAGGCGGCGCGCCAGCGGGCCTGGTCGGAGCCGGGGATGTAGTGGAAGTAGTGCTCGACGTCGGCGTTCAGCACCCCCGGGCTGCGGCCGGGCGGACGCGAGGGATTCATCGGCTCGTTGACGTAGACGACCTCGCCGGACAACTGGAGCATCTTGCCCACCCAGCTGGTGCCCGAGCGAGGCATCCCGGTGACGACCACGGGCTTTCGAGCAGTCGCCACCGGGTACCTCCAGGCTTAGGGAGTGTTTTGGAAGTCGCTGCCGTAGCGAGGAGGTGCCCGGTGGTCGTCTGGCAAGCCGTTGGGACGCCCTCGTAGCGGTGTTCTACGTGGGCGTTCCAACGGCGCAGTCCAGGCGGCCACCGGGTGCCCCGCAGTAGGCATGGACTTCCAAAACACGACCTAGTCGGCTGCGGTGATCATGCCCGCACCGACCGTGCGGTTGGTGTTCTCGTCGATCAGGATGAAGCCGCCGGTCTCCCGGTTACGCGCGTACTCGTCGCACAGCAGCGGCTGCGTGGTGCGCAGCCGGACCCGGCCGATGTCGTTGAGCCGCAGTTCCTCGGCCGACGGGTCGCGGTGCAGGGTGTTCACATCGAGCCGGTACTCCAGCTCCTTGACCATCACCCGGGCACTGCGCGAGGTGTGCTTGATCCCGAGCTTGCGGCCCGGGCGCAGCGCGTCCTCGGACATCCAGCAGATCATCGCGTCGATGTTCTGGGCTGCCTTGGGGGCGTTCTGCGGGCGGCAGATCATGTCCCCCCGGGAGATGTCGATCTCGTCGTTCAGCCGGACCGTGACGGCCATCGGCGGGAACGCCTCGGCGACCGGGCCGTCGGCGGTCTCCACCGCGGCCACCGTGCTGGTGAAACCCGAGGGCAGCACCATGATCTCGTCGCCGGCCTTGATCGTGCCGCTGGCCACCGTGCCCGCGTAGCCCCGGTAGTCGGGGTACTGGGCCGACTGCGGGCGGATCACGTACTGCACCGGGAACCGCACGTCGATCAGGTTGCGGTCGCTGGAGACGTGCACGTGCTCCAGGTGGTGCAGCAGCGAAGGCCCTTCGTACCAGGGCATGTTCTCCGAACGGGAGACGATGTTGTCGCCCTTGAGCGCGGAGAGCGGGATCACCGTCAGGTCGGCGACGTTGAGCTTGTCGGCGAACCGGGTGAACTCGTCGTGGATCTGCTCGTAGACCGCCTGCGAGTAGTCCACCAGGTCCATCTTGTTCACCGCGAGCACCAGGTGCGGGACCCGCAGCAGGGTGGCCAGGAAGGCGTGCCGGCGGCTCTGCTCGACCAGGCCCTTACGCGCGTCGACCAGGATGATCGCCAGGTCGGCGGTGGAGGCCCCGGTGACCATGTTCCGGGTGTACTGGATGTGCCCCGGGGTGTCGGCGATGATGAATTTGCGCCGCGGGGTGGCGAAGTAGCGGTAGGCCACGTCGATCGTGATGCCCTGCTCCCGCTCGGCCCGCAGGCCGTCGGTCAGCAGCGCCAGGTTCACGTAGTCGTCGCCCTTGGCCGTGCTCGCCGCCTCGACCGCGCTGAGCTGGTCCTCGAAGATCGACTTCGAGTCGAAGAGCAGGCGGCCGATGAGGGTGCTCTTGCCGTCGTCCACCGAACCCGCGGTGGCGAAGCGCAACATGTCCACTGTCAGAAATACCCTTCGCGCTTGCGGTCTTCCATCGCGGCCTCGCTGAACTTGTCGTCCCCACGAGTGGCCCCGCGCTCGGTGATCCGGGTGGACGCGACCTCGTCGATGATCTTGTCGAGGGTGTCCGCGTCACTGCGTACGGCCGCCGTCAGGCTGGCGTCGCCGACGGTGCGGTAGCGCACGGTCTCGGTGAACACCGTCTCGTTCGACTTGGGCTGGCAGACCTCGTGCACGCCGTAGAGCATCCCGCCCCGGTCGAAAACCTCACGCTGGTGCGCGAAGTAGATCGAGGGCAGGGCGATCTTCTCCTGCTTGACGTACTGCCAGATGTCCAGCTCGGTCCAGTTCGACAGCGGGAAGACCCGGATGTTCTCGCCCATCTGGATCCGGCCGTTGTAGGTGTTCCACAGCTCGGGCCGCTGGTTCTTGGGGTCCCACTGGCCGAACTCGTCGCGGAACGAGAACACCCGCTCCTTGGCCCGGGCCTTGTCCTCGTCCCGCCGGGCGCCACCGAAAGCGGCGGTGAAGCGGTACTTCTCCAGCGCGTCGAGCAGCACCGGGGTCTGGATCCGGTTGCGGGTGCCGTCCGGCGGCTCGCTGACCAGGCCGCGGTCGAGCGCCTCGGGGACGCTGGCGACGATCAGCTGGACGCCCAGCTCGGCCACCCGGCGATCGCGGAAGTCCAGCACTTCCTGGAAGTTGTGGCCGGTGTCCACGTGCATCACCGGGAACGGGATCCGGGCCGGGGCGAACGCCTTCTCCGCCAGGCGCAGCATCACGATCGAGTCCTTCCCACCGCTGAACAGCAGGACAGGTCTCTCGAGCTCGGCCACCACCTCCCGGATGATGTGGATGGACTCGGCCTCCAGCGTCTGCAGCTGGGAGAGCCGGTACTCCGACGTGCTCATCGGGCGATCACCTCAAGAAACTTCGGCGGGCGTGTGGCGGGCAACGGCAGCCAGAATGGTGTCAGCGAACTCTGTGCGACACACAAGCAGGTCCGGCAACTTCGGGTCCGGACGGTTGTACACCAGCGGCGAGCCGTCGATCCGGCTGGTGTGCAGCCCGGCGGCGCGGGCGACCGCGACCGGGGCGGCCGAGTCCCACTCGAACTGGCCACCGGCGTGCAGATAGGCGTCGGCCTCGCCGAGCCAGACGCTGGCGCACTTCACCCCGGCCGAGCCCATCGGCACCAGCTCCGCGCCGAGCTCCTCGGCCACCTGCGTGACGAAGGCCGGCGGGCGGGAGCGGCTGACCGCCAGGCGGATCGGGCCCTCGGCGCGAGCGGGCACCACCGGCGGGTCGTCGGTGCCGTAGGTGACGTCGCGGGCGGGCAGCGCGATGGCGCCCTCGGCGAGCTCACCGGCCTCCCAGAAGGCGACGTGGACGGCCCAGTCGGTGCGCGGGCGCTCGGAGAACTCGCGGGTGCCGTCCAGCGGGTCGATGATCCAGACCCGGCCGGCGGTGAGCCGGGCCGCGGAGTCCGCCGCCTCCTCGCTCAGCACGGCGTCGCCGGGGCGGTGGTAGTCCAGCAGCGAAGAGAGCACAGCCTGGGCGCGGGCGTCACCCTTGTCCTTCAGTTCCTTGCCCTCTGCGTGTCCGGTTCTCACGTCGAGCAGTGCGAGACCGGCCGCATGAGCCAGTGTGCGGGAAAGACGCGCGTCATCCCCACCGGGCCCCATCGTCATTGCAAGTTCCCTTCGCAGCAGCCGAAGCGGCATTGTCTCAGTAAGCGCCGGCTCCTTTGACCACTGCGCGCAGGGTCCGCCAGAGGATCGAGAGGTCCAGGGCGATCGACCAGTTGTCGGTGTAGCGCAGGTCCAGCCGCAGCGACTCCTCCCAGTTCAGGTCGCTGCGCCCGCTCACCTGCCAGAGCCCGGTCAGGCCGGGCCGGACCTTCAGCCGCCGGGCCGCGTCGGCGCTGTAGCCGGCCACCTCCTCGGGCAGCGGCGGACGGGGTCCGACCAGCGACATGTCGCCGCGCACGACGTTCAGCAGCTGCGGCAGCTCGTCCAGCGAGAAGCGGCGCAGCACGGCGCCGAACCGGGTCACCCGAGGATCGCGGCGCAGCTTGAACAGCACCCCGTTGCCGTCGCTGAGGGCCATCAGCGCGGCCCGGCGCCCGTCCGCGTCCACCACCATCGAGCGGAACTTGAGCATGGTGAACTCGCGGCCACCGGCCCCGACCCGGGTCTGCCGGTAGAGCACCGGGCCCGGGCTGGTCAGCTTGACCCCGATCGCGATCGCCGCCAGTACAGGCAGGGCCAGCACGGTCAGCAGGGTGCCGACGATCCGGTCGAAGGCCAGCTTGCCGAGCATCCGCCCGCCGTTGCCGGAGGGCCGTTCCAGGTGCAGCAGAGACAGCCCGGCGATCGGCCGGATCGACAGCCGCGGCCCGGCCACCTCGATGATGCCGGGCGAGACGATCAGCTCGACCCCGCGTTCCTCCAGCGCCCAGGACAGCCGGCGCAGCGCCTGGCCGGACAGGTCCGGGTGCGAGACCACCGCGACCACGTGCGCCCCGGTGTCCTCCACCGCGTCCAGCACCCGGCCCGGGTCGCCGACCACCGGCACGTCCTGCACGTGCGAGACCTCGGCCCCGGCCAGCGGCACGCAGGCACCGACCGGCACCAGGCCGTGCTGCGGCTCGTTGTCCAGTTTCTCGATCACCGAGACCACCACGTCGGCCCGGCCCACCACGAGCACCCGCTGCAGGGCCAGACCGCGCGCCCGCAGCCGGTAGATCCAGGACCGCAACTGCCGGCGCACCAGCAGGGTGAACAGGACCGTGGCCGGGATCGCCAGGAACACGTAGCCGCGCGCCACCTCGCTGCGCAGGCCGTAGGAGACCACCGCGATCGCGCAGAACATCACCAGCCCGCCCTGCAGCACCCGGCGGAACTCCTCGGTGCCGGTGCCCAGGAAACGCCGCTCGTAGCCGCGCTGACCGGCGATGATCAGCACCCACAGCACCGGCAGGGTGAGGCTGAGCTGGAGGTAGGCGCCGGCCGGGGCGCCGAAGCGGGCGAACAGCGCCAGCAGACCGGCCAGCAGCGAGGCCAGGAAGTCCCCGGCCAGGGCGTAGTGCTGGTAGCGGCGCATCAGGGTGTCGGGCTCGACGCTGCCACCCAGACCGACGTGCCGGCCGGTGGCCGAGACCGGCCGGGAACCGCGGGCGAGCGGCGGGGCTGCCGCGATCGGAACCACCTCGTCCAATTGGCGCAGGCTCCTACCGCGGGGCTCCATGACTGCCATTCGCCCTCCCCCTGGACTTAACACTCAATTAAGCTTTCCTTATGGCAGTCAGAGCCTGCCGGGAGGATCCCCGATGATCTGTCCGGCTTGAGTGAATATAGACCGAACGCCGTACTTTCACCTGACAGTTGCCGTCAGTTCACCTGATGTCACCACTTAAAACCGCACGTTCTTCGACGCTCGGTTCACATCAGACACTCTTCGTATTGTAAACGCCCTGAATCCGGGCAAAGTTGGACCGCGCGAGCTCCTCCAGAGCGTCTGCGCCCTCCCCGATCAGCAGCGCCACCTCCTCGCTCTGGGCCCCAGGAAAGTCCTTGAGCACGAAGTCGGCCGCCTCCATCCGACCGGGCGGTCGGCCCACACCCAGCCGCACCCGTCCATAATCTTTACTTCCCGTTGACTTACTGATCGAGCGCAGCCCGTTGTGACCGCCCTCGCCCCCGCCCCATTTCAGCCGCAGGCCGCCGAACGGGATGTCGAGCTCGTCGTGCGCCACGATCAGCCGGTCCGGGGTGAGGCCGAAGAACTTCAGCAGCCCGGCCACCGGCCCGCCCGACTCGTTCATGTAGGTGCTCGGCTTGGCCACGATCATCCGGGCTCCGGGCCGTGCGCCCATCGGGGCCCAACGGCCGTCGTAGACCTGGGCCCGGGCGCGGTGTGTGGTGAACCGCCCACCCATCCGGGCCACCACCTCGTCCGCCACCCGGGCGCCGATGTTGTGCCGGTTGCGGGCGTAACGCTCGCCCGGGTTGCCGAGCCCGACCACCAGCCAGGGCAGGTCACTCTCGACGGTGGTGGGGTCGGGGGTTGCGGCGGGCATCACGGGCTCCGGTCTCGTGGGGTAGAGCAGTTCGAACTAGGGACGCTGTGGGCACGCTGGCGGCTCGGGTCCGGTTCCGCAGCGGGCCGGCTCATGCGCACTCCGCTGAGCTTCACCAGACTTTGCGTAGCATCGCCAGGTTGCGCGCCAGCAAAACCCCAGGTGGACGAGGCATTCCCGGCAACAAACTCTGGTGAAGCGCCGCATTAGCCGGCGGAGCCGGCTGTGGTGGGGCCGAGCCGTGGGGCGGGGGCAGACATGCCTCAGGGCCGGTCCCGCCGACAGCGGAAACGGCCCTGAGGCGAAGAATCAGACCTGGATCAGGCCTCGGCGCCTTCGGCGGCGGGGGCGGCTTCGCCCGCGTCCTCGGCGGAGACGGAGCGGGCGGCGTCGGAGACGACGAGCGCGACGGCCTCGGCGTCACCGGCGAGCGTGGCGCCGGCCGGCAGGGTGATGGCGCCGGCCAGGACCTGGCCGCCGACCTCGAGGCCCTCGATGCTGTGCTCGATGCCGTCCGGGATCTTGGTGGCCTCGACCTCGAGGCTCAGCGAGGTGAGCTCGATCTGGACCAGGCCGCCCGGGGCCGGGTCGCCGGCGAAGTGCAGCGGGACGTCGACGGTGACCTTCTCGCCCTGGCGGACGATCAGCAGGTCGATGTGCTCGATGGTGCCCTTGAGCGGGTGACGCTGCACGTCCTTGGGCAGGGCGAGCTGGCTCTTGCCCTCGATCTCGATGGTCAGCAGGGCGTTCGCGTTGCCCTTGAGCGCGAGCATGGTCGCGTGCCCGGGCAGCGCGACGTGGACCGGGTCGGTGCCGTGCCCGTAGAGCACCGCCGGCACCTGGTGGTCGCGGCGCAGCCGACGCGCAGCGCCCTTGCCGAAGTCGTTACGCGGCGTGGCGCTGAGCTTTACCTCGGACACAACAGTTCTCCTCAATCACGGGGCGCGACCGAGGGGCCACGCGCAGATTCATCTGAACGAACGATATGAAGACGGCTCGCCCGGCGGAGTCACAGGCGCTGTGCGCGTAGTGGTGTCCGCGTCGATCACGGTTGCTCGTGTTGCCCACAACCCTCGCCGAGGTAACCGGACCACTGTACATGACCGGAGCAGGCCGAGATTCGCCCGTACACCCGACCCGACCTAGGCCTTTATGACGATCTTGCCGAAGACCGGGGCCGGGACGGACGAACCGGACGTTGCCGCCGGGCGCCGGAAGGGCGCGCCCGGAAACGGATTCCACGCAGTCGGACCATCCGGGGCCGACCACCGCGTAACCGGCCGCAACCCACCGGGACGAGTACAACGTCCGTTATCGAAGCGAATCCGGCCGCAGTGCCCGGACCGGTCGCAAGCGGCCGGTCAGGCCCCGGGGTCCGCCACCGAGCTCTCGGCCGCGCGGGCCGAAGGAGTGCCTTCTCGGCGCTTGGCCACCCAGCCCTCGCTGTTGTGCTGACGCCCCCGGGCCACCGCCAGCGCCCCGGCGGGCACGTCCTCGGTGATCGTGGAGCCGGCCGCCGTGTAGGCGCCGTCGCCGATCGTGACCGGGGCCACGAGGACGGTGTCGCTGCCCACCCGGGCGTGCGCGCCGACCGTGGTGTGGTGCTTCTTCACCCCGTCGTAGTTGGCGAAGATGGTGGCCGCGCCGATGTTCGCGCCGGCCCCGATGGTGGCGTCGCCGGCGTAGGTGAGGTGCGGCACCTTGGCCCCGGCGCCGATGGTGGCGTTCTTGGTCTCGACGAACGCGCCGATCTTGCCGTCCGGGCCGAGCACGGTGCCCGGGCGCAGGTAGCTGAACGGGCCGACACCCGCGCCGGCCTCGATCCGCGCGCCGACGCAGTGGCTGCGGATCACCGAGGCGCCCTCACCCACCACGCAGGCCGACAGCGTGGAGTCCGGGCCGATGGTGGCGCCGGAGGCGACCGTGGTGCCGGCCAGGAGCTGGCTGCCCGGCTGCAGGGTAACGTCCGAGGCCAGCGCCACGTCTACGTCCACCCAGGTGCTCGCCGGGTCGACCACGGTGACCCCGGCCCGCATGTGGGCGACGAGCAGCCGGCGGTTGAGCTCGGCTCCCAGGGTGGCCAGCTGCACCCGGTCGTTCACGCCCTCGACCTGCCAGAGGTCGGCGGTGGGGACCGCCCGGACCGCCCGGCCGTCGGCGTGGGCGATGCCCAGCACGTCGGTCAGGTACATCTCGTTCTGGTCGTTGTCGGCGGTGATCCGGCCGAGCGCGTCGTTCAGTACGTCCGCGTCGAAGGCGTAGATGCCGGAGTTGATCTCCCGGACGGCCTGCTGCTCGGGCGTGGCGTCGCGCTGCTCGACGATCCCGGTGACGTTGCCCGCGGCATCGCGCAGCACCCGGCCGTAACCGGTCGGGTCGCCCACCTCGGCGGTGAGCACGGTGACGGCGGCCTGCTCGGCCCGGTGGGCGGCGACCAGGGCGGCCAGCGTCTCGCCGGACAGCAGAGGCACATCGGCGTAGGTCACCACGACCACGCCCTTCAGCGGACCGAGGGCGCGCAGGCCGGCGGCCACCGCACTGCCGGTGCCGGGGACCTCGTCCTGATCGGCGATCACGGCCTCGGGGGCGATCTGGGCGACGTGCCCGGCGACCAGCTCGCGCTGGTGGCGGACCACGACCGCGAGGTGCTCGGGGCGCAGACTCCAGGCGGCGGCGAGGGCGTGCCCGACCAGCGAGCGGCCCGCGATCGGGTGCAGCACCTTGGGGGTCCGCGAGCGCATCCGTTTGCCCTCACCAGCGGCCAGGACGATGACGGCGGCCGGCTGATCTGTACTCACGGACGAACCTTCCGATGCGCTGACCTGACGCTCCCCCCACCTGATTCGAACAGGTATCTCAAGGCTCCAAAGGCCTGTGTGTTGCCGTTACACCAGGGGGGAAGGCCGCCCGCGGACCGCTAGGACCGGTGGGGGCCGGGACCAGTCTGCCAAGTCCGGGGCCTTCTCGTCGCATCGGTATCGGGCGAAGTCGCGAACGTTGCCCGAATCGTTGCCCGAATCACCGCCCGGACCGCTCCCGGCCGAAGGGGTCCCGGGTGAGCCGGGCGAGGGCAGAACTTCACCTCGCAGCCCCTGCCCACCTGGCGGATCTCGGGTTACGCTTTCGTAAGTTACGGATCGTAGGTTGCCCGTCGCGGGGCGCTGTGCGTTGCGGGCAAGCAGAGTCCGGCGGTGCAGATCAGCTACTCCGACGTGTGCGCAGCCTTCCCGGCAGATGGGATCCCACCGTGAGTTCACCGGCAGCCGCCGCGCCCGTACCCAGCACTCCCGATGCACCCGGCCCGACCCGGACGAGTCAGCCCCGGGGCCCGGTCCGGGGTGAGCCGCACGTCGACCCGAACCCCAAACGGCGCGGGGAGCAGACCGCGCTGTTCATCTTCATCGCGGTGCCGTTCGTGGCCCTGCTGGCCGCGATTCCGATGGCCTGGGGCCGGGTGCTGAACTGGCACGACCTGGTGATCGCGTTCGTCCTCTACCTGATCTCCGGCCTCGGCATCACGGTCGGCTTCCACCGTTTCTTCACCCACGGCGCGTTCCGGGCCAACCGCCCGCTGACCATCGCCCTGGCCGTGGCCGGCTCGCTGGCGGTCGAGGGGCCGGTGCTGCGCTGGGTGGCCGACCACCGCCGGCACCACGCGTTCAGCGACCGCGAGGGCGACCCGCACTCCCCCTGGCGCTACGGCGAGACGGTGCCGGCCTTGCTCAAGGGCCTCTGGTACGCCCACATGGGCTGGCTGTTCGACCCGGAGAACACCAACCCCCGGCGCTACGCCCCCGACCTGATGCGGGACAAGGGTGTGATGTTCGTGTCGCGCTCGTTCGGCCCGCTGGTGATCGTCTCACTCGGCCTGCCCGCGCTGCTCGGCCTCGCGATCACCGGGGCCTGGCAGGGCGCGGCCACCGCCTTCTTCTGGGGCTCGCTGGTGCGCATCGGCCTGCTGCACCACGTCACCTGGTCGATCAACTCGATCTGCCACGCGCTGGGTGAGCGGCCGTTCAAGAGCCGCGACCGCTCCGGCAACGTCTGGTGGCTGGCCCTGCTGTCGTTCGGCGAGTCCTGGCACAACCTGCACCACGCCGACCCGACCTGCGCCCGGCACGGGGTGCTGCGCGGCCAGATCGACTCCAGCGCCCGGGTGATCTGGTTCTTCGAGAAACTCGGCTGGGCCACCCACGTGCGCTGGCCGGACACCACCCGGCTGGCTGCCCGCCGAGCCTGAGCCGGGTCCGGAGCGGGCCCGAGCCGACCCCTGCGTACACCCCCTGCGCCGACCCGGGCGCAGGACCGTCTTCCACACCGATCGTGTGAGTTGGGCATGATAGCTGCGTGAGTACAGGCCACCAGTCCCCGACGCCCGACCGTCCGCGCGCGTCCAGGAGTGTCGGCCGATCCCGGATGACCGGGGCCCAGCGACGCGAGCAGCTGCTGGAGATCGGCCGGGGCCTGTTCGCCGCCAAGGGCTTCGAGGGCACCAGCGTGGAGGAGATCGCGGCCACCGCCGGGGTCTCCAAACCCGTGGTGTACGAGCACTTCGGCGGCAAGGACGGGCTGTACGCGGTGGTCGTCGAGGTGGAGACGCGCAAGCTGCTCGAGGCGATGACCGCGGCGCTGACCAAGCCCAACCATCCGCGCCGGGTGCTCGAGATCGCCGCGATGACGCTGCTGGACTACATCGAGGCGGAGACCGACGGCTTCCGGATCCTGGTGCGCGACTCGCCGATCAGCGAGCCCCGCGGCGGCTTCTCCAGCCTGCTCAGCGATGTCGCCACGCACGTGGAGTACATCCTGGCCGAGCAGTTCGCCGACCGCGGGTTCGACTCCCAGACCGCCCCGCTGTACGCCCAGATGCTGGTCGGCATGGTGGCCTTCACCGGTCAGTTCTGGCTCGACCACCGCAAGCCGGACAAGGCCATGGTGGCCGCCCACATCGTGAACCTGGCCTGGAACGGGCTGACCGGGCTGGAGTCCACCCCGGGCCTGCGTGAGGAGCGGGCCGGGCGGGCCGAGTACCGGACCGCGGCCAAGGCGCTCGACGAGTGAGCGGACAGACCGTCGACGAGGTCGACCGGATCGTCGCGGCCTGGCGGCGCGAGCGGCCCGACCTGGATGTCGCTCCGCTGGAGGTGCTTTCGCGGGTCAGCCGGCTGGCCCGGTTGCTGGACAAGGCCCGTTCGGCCGCGTTCGCCCGGCACGAGCTCGAGACCTGGGAGTTCGACGTGCTTTCCGCGTTGCGCCGCAGCGGGGATCCGTACCAGCTCTCCCCCGGCCAGCTGGTCGGCCTGACCATGGTCACCAGCGGCACGATGACCAACCGGATCGACCGGCTGGCCTCGCGCGGCCTGGTTCGCCGGCTGCCCGACCCGAGCGACGGGCGTGGGGTGATGGTCCGGCTGGAGGCGGGCGGCCGGGCGGTGGCCGACGCGGCGCTGGCCGACCTGCTCGAGGTGGAGCGCTCGGTGCTGGCCGCCCTGGACCCGGGCGAACACGACGACCTCTCCCGGCTGCTGCGCGACCTGCTCACCGCCTTCGAGGCGAGCTGAGCGCCACCACCCCGGCCACCGACGTCCGCAAGCTCTCGAAGCGCCACCCAGCCACCGCGTCCTCCAGCGGTTGAGGCGCCACTCAGCCACAGCGTCCAGCAAGCGGTTGAGGCGCCAGCCAGCCACAGCGTCCAGCAAGCGGTTGAGGCGCCAGCCAGCCACAGCGTCCAGCAAGCGGTTGAGGCGCCAGCCAGCCACGGCGTCCGTAAAAAGTTCCCGAAGGCCCACCTTCCAAGGTCACTCGACCCTGCCGTCCGGCCGCGCGACCGAGGACCGTTCCCACAGGTCCACTTAGCCACGAAAACGGACAATCACGACCCGTTCGGGCGCCCGGACGTGTCCGTTTGGCTCAAGATGCTGCCCGTTTTCCCGCACCCCCTTGTGGAGTTGCTGTGCCTGAGGTTTACATCACAGACACATGCTCCGGGCCGGTTCGGCCACGGACGGGCGGAGGCGGGCAATGGAGCTCTATGCCTATGAACGACGGCGCTGGCTGGTCGATCAGGCACGGCAGGTGGGACGGATCGATGTTGCGGAAGTGGCCCGTGAGCTCACGGTGGCCAAGGAGACGGTGCGCCGCGACCTGACGGCCCTGGAGGCCGAGGGACTGCTGCGGCGGGTGCACGGCGGGGCGATCCCGGTGGAACGCCTCGGCTTCGAGGGAACGCTGGCGCTGCGCAACACTTCTCGCACCGACGAGAAGGGCCGGATCGCCGATCACGCGATCGGCCTGGTCGGCACCGCGGAGTCGATCTACATCGACGAGGGCTCGACCACCCAGGCGTTCGCGGAACGGCTCACCCCGCGCCGGCCGCTCACCGTGGTCACCAACTCGCTGCCGATCGCGCTGGTGATGGCCCCGCGCGAGGCGGTCTCGGTGGTGCTGATCGGCGGGCGGGTCCGCGGCAAGACGCTGGGCACGATCGACCACTGGGCGCTGCGGATGCTCGAGGACTTCGTCTTCGACCTGAGCATCCTGGGCGCCAACGGGCTCACCCTGGAACGCGGCGCGACCTGCCCGGATGCGGCCGTGGCGGCGGTCAAGGCGCGGGCGGTGGGCTCCAGCCGGCGAACCGTGCTGCTCACCGATTCCTCAAAGCTTGGCTCAGATTCCTCGTACCGGTTTGCGCAGGCCCGTGACTTTTCGACTATCGTCACCGACCGCTCGGCCAACGAAGGTCAGATCCGGCGCCTGCGCGCCATCGGGATAGAGGCGGTGATGGTGTGAGGCCGGCCGGATCGATCGGGTCAAGCCCGTTCATACTTCGCGTTCCTTCGTCGGCAGCCAGTTCTGACAACCTTGTCATCACCTTAGGTAATTAATACTCAACTTTCTGTAGTCGAAGCAGCAGTTGGTCCCGCACAAGTCGAGGAGGATTTCGTGACCAGGACGAAGAACAACTGGCGGATCGGTCTGATGGCAGGAGCCATCACGACCGCTCTGGTCACCACCGCGTGCGCAGGCGCAGGCGGTGGTGGAGCCGGCGGGGGTGGCGACTCGGACGAGGAGTCGATCAATGTCCTGATGGTGGGCAACCCTCAGATGGTCGACATTCAGGAACTCACCGCCGACACCTTCACCAAGGACACCGGCATCAAGGTGAACTACACCGTGCTGCCCGAGAACCAGCTGCGTGACAAGGTCACCCAGGACGTGGCCAGCCAGGCCGGGCAGTACGACATCGCCAGCGTCGGCGCCTACGAGACGGCGCTGTGGCAGAAGAACGGCTGGCTGCACGAGATGAGCTCGTTCGCCGACGCCGACTCGACCTACGACAGTGCCGACCTGCTCGCCCCGGTGGCCGACAGCCTCAAGGGCGAGGACGGCAAGCTCTACGCCCTGCCGTTCTACGGCGAGTCCTCCTTCCTGATGTACCGCAAGGACATCTTCGAGAAGGAAGGGCTGAAGATGCCGGACAAGCCCACCTGGGACGAGGTGGCGAAACTGGCCGCCGAGGTGGACGGCGCCGAGCCCGGGATGAAGGGCATCTGCCTGCGCGGCCTGCCCGGCTGGGGCGAGATGTTCGCCCCGCTCACCACCGTGGTGAACACCTTCGGGGGCACCTGGTTCACCCAGGACTGGCAGGCCCAGGTGAACTCGCCCGAGTTCACCGAGGCGGTCGACTTCTACGTGAAGCTGATCCGCGAGCACGGCGAGGAGGGCGCGGCCTCGGCCGGCTTCACCGAGTGCCTGAACGCGATGAGCCAGAGCAAGGTCGCCATGTGGTACGACGCCACCTCGGCCGCCGGCTCGCTGGAGAACCCGGAGAGCAGCAAGGTGGTCGGCAAGGTCGGCTACGCCTACGCCCCGGTCAAGGAGACCGAGTACAGCGGCTGGCTCTGGTCGTGGAACTGGGTGATGCCCAAGACCACCAAGAAGACCGACGCCGCCTCGAAGTTCGCGCTCTGGGCGACCAGCAAGGAGTACGAGAAGACGGTCGGCGAGAAGCTGGGCTGGAGCCGGGTTCCCTCCGGCAAGCGGGCCAGCACCTACGAACTGGCCGAGTACAAGGAGGCTTCCGGCGACTTCGGGGCGCTGACCCTGGAGTCGATCCAGAACACCGACCCGACCAACCCGGGTGTCCAGCCCCGCCCGACGGTCGGCGTGCAGTACGTGACCATCCCGGAGTTCCAGGACCTGGGCACCAAGGTCTCGCAGTCGATCAGCGCCGCGCTGACCGGCAGCGGCACCGTGAAGGAAGCGCTCGACTCGGGCCAGAAGGAAGCCGAAGAGGTCGCGAAGAACTACCAGGGCAAGTAGTCAGCCGAATCCCCCGTCGTCTCGAACCCTGAGGAGTGGCAATGTCTACCGTTGCCGATACACGTCAGGATGAGAACGCGGCCCCACCGGCACGCCGGGCCACCGGGACCTCTGCGAGGTCCCGGTGGATCCGGCGCGCTCCGCTGCTGCCGGCCCTCATCTTCACGATCGTCATCACCCAGATCCCGTTCCTGGTCACGCTGGTCATCTCGTCGCTGCACTGGAGCGCGCTGAATCCCGGCGACAAGAACTTCCTCGGTCTGGGCAACTACAACGAGTTCGTCGGCCTGGACAACTACGTCACGGTCTTCACCGACGGCCGGCTGCGCAGCGCGGTGTTCAACACGGTCACCCTGACCGTCGGCACCGTGGGCCTGAGCCTGCTGCTCGGCCTGGGCCTGGCCATCCTGCTGGACCGCAAGTTCCCCGGCCGCGGGCTGGCCCGCACCCTGCTGATCGCGCCCTTCCTGATCATGCCGGTGGCCTCGGCGCTGCTGTGGAAGCACGCCATCTACAACCCGTCGTACGGTCTGATCAACGGCGTCCTGAACTGGGTCTGGCAGCTCTTCGGGGCCGACCAGGGCCCGACCATCGACTTCGTGTCCAACTACCCGATGCCCGCGGTGATCATGGCGCTGGTCTGGCAGTGGACCCCGTTCATGATGCTGATCCTGCTGGCCGGCCTGCAGGCCCAGCCGACCGACATCCTCGAGGCGGCCCGGGTCGACGGCGCCTCCAGCGTCAAGATCTTCCGCTACATCACCCTGCCGCACCTGCGGCAGTACCTGGAACTGGCCACCCTGCTCGGGGCGATCTACATCGTCCAGCACATCGATGCGGTCTTCTCGATCACCCAGGGCGGACCGGGCAGTGCGACCACCAACCTGCCCTACGAGATCTACCTGACCACCTTCCGTAAGTTCGAGTACGGCGAGGCGGCGGCGGCCGGCGTGGTCACCGTGATCGGCACGATGATCGTGGCCACCTTCGCGCTGCGGGTGGTCAGCTCGCTCTTCCGAGAGGAGCAAGGCCGATGAGCACTTCGACCCTGGAGAAGCGGGGCACGTTCCTCAACCGGCGCAAGAAGGACAGCCGCGGTGAGGGCGACATCGCCGAGAAGGGTGGTCCGGTCTGGACCATCGTCGCCTGGGTGGCCACGCTGCTGTTCTTCGCCCCGGTGGCCTGGATGGTGCTCACCTCGCTGCACACCGAGGCGGACGCGGCCACCAACCCGCCGACGCTGTTCTCCGGCATCACCTTCGAGAACTACGGCGCGCTGTTTGACCGGGGCGTCGGGCCGTACCTGATCAACTCGGCGATGGCCAGCATCGTCTCGACCCTGCTGGTGCTGGCGCTGTCGATCCCGGCCGCGTACGCCCTGTCGATCCGTCCGGTGGAGAAGTGGACGGACGTGATGTTCTTCTTCCTCTCCACCAAGTTCCTGCCCGCGATCGCCGCCCTGCTGCCGATCTACCTGCTGGTCAAGCGGGTCGGGATGCTGGACAACATCTGGGTGCTGGTGATCCTCTACACCGCGATGAACCTGCCGATCGCGGTCTGGATGATGCAGTCGTTCCTGGCCGAGGTGCCCAAGGAGATCCTCGAGGCCGCCTCGGTCGACGGGGCCGGGGTGCTGCGCTCGCTGTGGAGCATCGTGGTCCCGATGGCCACCCCCGGCATCGCGGCCACCAGCCTGATCTGTTTCATCTTCAGCTGGAACGAGTTCCTGTTCGCGGTGAACCTGACCGCGACCATCTCGTCCACCTCACCGGTGTTCCTGGTCGGCTTCATCAGCAGCCAGGGCCTGTTCCTGGCCAAGCTCTGCGCGGCGGCCACGTTGGTCTCGCTGCCGGTGCTGATCGCCGGGTTCGCGGCTCAGGACAAGCTGGTCCGCGGCCTCTCGCTGGGCGCGGTCAAGTAGGGGTCTCGCCGGAACCGCTGGTCAGCCAGCGGTTTCGGCGGCCTCCAGCCACTCTTCCTCGAGGGCTTCCTTCTCGGCCGTGATCTGGCGCAGTTCGGCGTCGAGCTTGGCCACCGCGGTGTGATCGGTCGCCTTCTCGGCCATCTGCGCGTGCAGTTTCTCTTCCCGGGAGCCGAGTTTCGCGATCTGGCGCTCCAGCCGGGCCATCTCCTTGCGGGCGGCGCGGGCGTCGGCGGCGCTGGTCTCCTTAGGGGCCACAACTGTAGACGCCGTTGAGGACGCGGTCTCTTCCTGGCGGGCCCGTAGGGTGAGGTACTCCTCCACTCCACCAGGCAGGTCACGGATCTGCCGGTCGCCCAGCAGGGCCACCTGGCGGTCGCACAACCGCTCCAGCAGGTACCGGTCGTGGGAGACCACGATCAGCGTGCCGGGCCACTCGTCCAGCGTGTCCTCGATCGCCGCGAGCGTGTCGGTGTCCAGGTCGTTCGTCGGCTCGTCGAGCAGCAGCACGTTCGGCTCGCCCATCAGCAGGCGCAGCAGCTGCAGCCGGCGCCGCTCGCCACCGGACAGATCGCCCACCCGGGTCCAGATCTTGTCCTTGGTGAAGCCCAGGCGCTCCAGCAGCTGGCCCGCGGTGACGTCCTTGTTGCCGATCCGCACGGTGCCGCGGACCTTCTCGACCGCCTCCTGCACCTTCTGGTCGGCGACGGCGTCCAGCTCGCGCACGTCCTGGCTGAGGATCACGGCCTGAACCGTCTTGCCCCGCTTGACCTTTCCGGAGGCCGGGACCGGGGCGTCCGGACCACCCAGCATCATCCGCATCAGCGTGGTCTTGCCGGAGCCGTTGACCCCGACGATGCCGATCCGGTCACCCGGGCCCAGCCGCCAGGTGACGTGCTCCAGAAGGGTTTTCGCCTCGTCGCCGGAACCGACCGTGACGGTGACGTCCTCCAGGTCGATGACGTCCTTGCCGAGCCGGGCGGTGGCCATCTTGGCCAGGTTCATCTGGTCGCGCGGGGGCGGCTCGTCGGCGATCAGGCTCTCGGCCGCGTCGATCCGGAACCGGGGCTTGCTGGTCCGCGCCGGGGCGCCGCGCTGCAGCCAGGCAAGTTCCTTGCGCAAGGTGTTCTGGCGCCGTTCCTCGGTCACCGCAGCCACCCGGGCCCGTTCGGCGCGAGTCAGCGTGTAGGCCGCGTAACCGCCGTCGTAGCTGTCCACGACCCCGTCGTGAACCTCCCAGATCCGGCCGCAGACCGCGTCCAGGAACCAGCGGTCGTGGGTGACCACCAGCAGGCCGCCGCGACCGGCGGGCCAGCGCTGGTTCAGGTGGCGGGCCAGCCAGGCCACGCCCTCCACGTCCAGATGGTTGGTGGGCTCGTCGAGCATCACCAGGTCGTGCTCACCGATCAGCAGCGCGGCCAGGCCGACCCGGCGCCGCTGCCCGCCGGAGAGCCGGCCGAACTTCGCGTCCAGCCCGCCGACCAGCGGGGCCTCGAGTCCGCCGAGCAGACCGCCGAGCACGTCGCGCACCCGGGCATCGCCGGCCCACTCGTGCGCCTCCAGGGTGCCCATGACCGCCTGCCGCACGGTCATTTCCGGATCGAGGCGGTCTTCCTGCCAGAGCGCGCCGAGGCGCACGTCGCGGCCCATCGTGACCCGGCCACCGTCCGGCTCCTGCTGACGGGCGAGCACCCGCAGCAGGGTGGACTTGCCCTCGCCGTTACGGCCGACCACACCGATCCGGTCCCCGTCGTCGAGACCGAGAGAGACCGCGTCCAAAAGCGTCCGGGACCCGTGCACCACCGTGACGGATTCCGCGTTGAGAAGGTGAGCCACCGTTATCCACGTATCGATTCGACAAGCCGGGCGCCGGGAACCGGGCCGGTGGCGCGGCGGACATCGACCGCTGCGCCGGAGGCGGTCAGGGCGACCGCGAGATCAAGGGCCTGGCTGGAGTCGCGGGCCAGGAACACCGTGGTCGGGCCGGATCCGGAGACGATGCCTCCGAGCGCACCGACCTTACGGCCGATCTCCAGGGCCTTCTCCAGGTGCGGGGCCAGCGCCAGCGCGGCGGGCTGGAGTTCGTTGTGCAGCGTGCGGCCCAGGCCCTCGGCGTCACCGGCCCGCAGCGCGGCCATCAGCTCGTCGTCGATCTCGGGCACCGGCGTGGGCTGAGCCACCTCGCCGGCCGCGCGCATCGCGTCGATCTTGCCGTAGACGCCGGGGGTGGAAAGACCGTGATCGGCCAGCGCGATCACCCAGGTGTACTCGCCGCGGGCCAGCACCGGGGTGAGCACCTCGCCCCGGCCACCGCCGATCGCGGTGCCCCCGAGCAGCGAGAACGGCACGTCCGAACCCAGCTGGGCGGCCAGCTCGTGCAGCGTCTCGCGGTCCAGCCCGGCGTGCCAGAGCGCGTCGCAGGCCACCAGGGCGGCGGCCGCATCGGCAGAGCCCCCGGCCATGCCCCCGGCCACCGGGATGCCCTTGCGCAGCTCGAAGGCCACGTCGGCGGACTCCAGGCCGATGTGCGCGGCCAGCAGCTCGGCGGCCTTGACGGCCAGGTTGGAGCTGTCGGTGGGCACCTCGTCGGCCTGGATGCCGTCCACCGTGATGCTGACCCCGGCGCCGGGCGCGGTGGCCCGGGCGGTGAGGTCGTCGAACAGGGCCACCGCATGGAACACGGTGGCCAGCTCGTGATAGCCGTCTTCCCGGACCGGGCCCACCCGCAGCTCAAGATTGATCTTGGCGGGCGCGCGCACGATCACCGCTTCCGTCGTCGCCGCCATGCCCGCCACTCTATTCGAGCTTGGCCGGGCTGCTTCACTCAGCCCGCCCGCGCGCTCACCCGGCCAGGTGCCCCCACTCGTCCTCCAGTTCCACCCAGCGCCCCTGGGCCACCGAACGACCGTTCACCATCACGACCACCTGGTCCGCCCGTTCCAGCGCAGCCCGCTTGGACGTGGAGCCGACCACCGTGACCCCGTGCTCGCGCAGCGCCTGCCACAGGTCCAGCTCGGTGGCCACGTCCAGCGCCGAGGACACGTCGTCGGCCACCAGCAGCTCGGTCCGCGGGGCCAGGGCGCGGGCCAGCGCCAGCCGCTGCAGCTGACCACCGGACAACCGGGTGCCCTTGTGCCCGATCATCATGCTCAGCCCCGCTCCGGACTCGACCAGGTCGCGCTCCAGCTGGGCCGTGGCCACCGCGCTGTGCACCTCCACGTTGTGCCCGAGCGCGATGTTGTCGGCGATCGAGCCGGACAGCACCCGCGGTACCTGCCCCACGTAGCCCACCTGGTTCGGCCGCAGGAACCGCTCCGGCGCGGTCACCTCCGAGCCGTTCCAGGCCAGTGAGCCGGTGTGGTGCACGATCCCGGCCAGCGCCCGCAGCAGCGAGGACTTACCCGCGCCGACCGGCCCGACGACCAGCACCAGCTCGCCCTGGCGCACGGTCAGGTCCACGTCCCGGGCCCCGACGATCCCGTCCTCGTGCACCGCGCTGAACCGGGACAGCCGCAGCTCGCGCAGCGGCTCCCGGTCCGGCAGCACCGGGCTGGGCGCGGTGCCGGTGGTGATGTCCAGGTCCGGCACCGGGCGGGAGTAGTTCAGCTCGCCGATCATCGCGTGGGTGCGGGTGCTCCAGACCCGGGCCGAGGGCAGCTGCGAGACGAACGAGGCGGTGGTCCAGGCGAACCAGCGGGCCGAGCCCAGGGTGGAGACCGCGATCAGCACCCCGGCCGTGGTCAGGGTGCCCTGCAGGAACAGCGCCCAGGCCCCGATCGGGAGCAGGCCGGTGGTCAGCGCCGGGGTGGAACGCGACCAGACCTGGATCATGATCTCCTCGCGCTGGCGGTCGCTGCGGGTGCGGTCCAGCCGGGCCAGGTGGTTCAGCACCGAACCGGTGGCACCGCTGAGCTTCACCGTGCGGGCCGCCGACAGCGAGGAGACCAGCGAGGTGGCGAAGGCCGCGCGGGCCTTCACCGTGCGGTCGGCCGCCTTCTCCAGCTTCGGCCCGAACAAGGTGGCCGCCAGGCCGGAGAGCACCATCGTGGCCAGGAAGAACAGGGCCGGCACGATCGAGCCGGAGATCGCCGTCATCCCGGCCATCACCAGGATCGCGACCAGGTTGTCGATCATGTTGTCGGCCAGCTGCACCACCCGCTCGGTGTCGCCGGACTGGGCGATCACCGCGGCCGGGGTGTGGTTGCTGACCCGGCGTTCCCCGGTCTGGGCGTGGGTCAGCCGGGCGCTGATCCGCAGCATCTGGCGCACCCACCACTCCGGGAACCAGCGGTCCGGGAACCAGGGCAACGGCGCGGTGACCAGCAGGGCGGCGACGATGCCGACGGCCGGCCAGAACGCCTCACCGGTGCCGTCGATCAGCTGGGCCCACAGCGCCGGCAGCACCGAGCCGTCCAGGCCGAGCAGCAGCATCACCAGGAACACGCCGCAGGCCGCCAGGCCGTAGCGCGGGTCGTTCACCAACAGGGTCATGATCTCGCGGACGGCCGAGCCCTTG
Organism: Kineosporia babensis; assembly: GCF_021129305.1. Lineage (GTDB taxonomy): Bacteria > Actinomycetota > Actinomycetes > Actinomycetales > Kineosporiaceae > Kineosporia > Kineosporia babensis. Next base: position 158,690 of record NZ_JAJOMB010000021.1, read on the forward strand.
ACCGGCTCGGCGACCGAGGGCGGCTGAGTCCGGGCCGGAGCCTCGGCCACGATCGGCGCCGGAGGATCCGCCAGGAGCACCCCGGATCGCTGCTCGGGCAGGTGGCTGCCGACCTGGGCCAGCGCCGGGGCCCGCCGCTGACCGGTCGCGGCCAGCTTGGCGTAGCGCTCGGACTGGGCCAGCGGGCCGGCCTCCACCACGCGCCCGCTCTCCAGCACCACCACCTCGTCGCAGTCGGCCACCGAGGACAGCCGGTGCGCGATCACGATGCCGATCCGGCCCGCCAGCAGCCGGGCGCTGGCCCGCTGCACCTGCAGTTCGGTGACCGGGTCCATCCGGGCGGTGGCCTCGTCCAGGATCACCAGGTGCGGGTCGCGCACCAGGATCCGGCCGAACGCCACCAGCTGCTCCTGACCGGCGCTGAGCACGTAACCCTCGTCGCCCAGCCGGGTGTTCAGGCCGTCCGGCAGCCCGGCCACCCAGGACTCCAGACCGAGTTCGGCCATCACCCGCCCGGCCGAACCGGTCAGCTCCGGGTCGAACAACGCGATGTTCTCGGCCAGGGTGCCGGCCAGGATCTCGGTGCGCTGCGGCACCACCGCCACCCAGCGCCGCAACTGCTCGAGGTCGATCTCGGTCAGGTCGGTACCGGCCAGGTACACCGTGCCCGGGGGGACGTCGACCGAGCGGGTCAGAAGCTTGGTCAGGGTGGACTTGCCGGAACCGGTGCGCCCGATCAGCGCGTAGGAGCGCCCGGGCACGAAAGTCAGTGAGACGTCGTGCAGCACCGCCCCGCGCTCCGACTCACCGGGGTAGGCGAAAGTCAGGTTCCGAAGGTGCAGTTCGCCGTCCGCCGGAGCCTTGCCCCCTTCCGGCTCGACCGCCGAGGCGGCCAGCTGCTGCACCCGCCCCCACGCGCCCAGAGCCTGCTGCAGGTGCGGCACCATCCGGCTGATGTGGTCCACGGTGGCGCCGAAAGCCAGTACCAGCAGCCAGATCGAGGTGAGCCGGGCGGCGTCGATCTGACCGGCGTTCAGGGCCCAGACCCCGGCCACCACCACGACCGAGATGGAGACCCGGACGATGACCGACGCGACGACCGCCAGTTTCGCGCTCAGCCGCCAGACCACCCGGCCACGGGCCAGCACCCGGCTCGCCCGGTCGGCGTAAAGCCGCAGCACGTAAGGGCGGCCCAGGGTGGTCCGGACGTCGTCCTGACCGTGGATCGACTCCTCCATCACGGCCGCCAGATCGGACCAGGCCTCTTCCTCGTGCATCCGGGCCGGGTTGATCCGCTGGATCGGCCGGGCCAGGACCACCACCATGAAGACGACCACCAGGATCATCCCCAGCCCGGCCGGCCACCAGACGAAAAGCGCGGTGACGATGGAGAGCAGGGCCACCGCGGTGTACTGGAACATCCGCAGGCCGCTGTTACGCAGCTCGCTGGCCACCTGGTAGATGTCGCCGTCGATCCGGTCCAGCAGCTCCCCGACCGGCGTGCCCTCCAGCGTCTGCAGAGGCTGGGCGAAGGCCACCTGGCACAGCCGGCGGCGCAGATCGGCCGACCAGTCGGCGGTCAGCCGGGCGGCCACCATGTTGACGGCCAGATCGCCCACCACGTAAAGCGTCAGGCCGATCGCCAGCAGGGCGAACATCACCCAGGAGCGCTCCACCAGGACCGGTCCGGCCAGCGCGGCCGCCACGGCCTGCCCGGCCCCGCCGAACACCACCAGCGCAACCACGAAGGCGCATTGTCGGGGCGAGGTCTGCCAGAGATCTCGGAGCAGGCGCATGGCAGGAGGATCCTTCGGGAGGCTGGGGGCGGCCTCCCTACATTGCCGTCAGATGCGCCTGCGGCTCAAGAGAATTTTCGACGCTACAGAAACCTCAGTCCCGGGTCTGCGGGCCCGGCCGCACGCCCTGGCGGGGCAGCCGGGAGATTCCGGCGTCCAGGTCGATGCTGATCGCGTTCATCGTGGCGACGCTGATCGTCGGTGCACCCGGAGTCTGGCTTTCGGTCGTTGACATGCCCGAACGCTATGACCCCGGAACGCGCCGCGCCTCCCGACGACACGGACTTATGCCCGCGCCGGGGCGAATATCCGCTGTAAGGGCCTGCCGGTTCCGGCGAAACGGCCGAAGGAGATTCCCGACACTTCCTACTTCAGCAGGTTCTGGGTCAGGTTCACCGGCGTGCCGTCCGGGTCCTGGGTGTGCGCCACCCGCTGCCCCCAGGGCATGTCGTTGGCCGGGCCCATCACCTTGCCGCCGGCGGCCTCCACCTTCACCGCGGTGGCGTCGGCATCGGCCACCTCGATCGAGAGCAGGGCCCGGGTCGGCGAGTGCGGCTCGATCGCCGTTTCGGCCACGATCCCGAGCTCGCTGTCGCCGATCTGCAGGCCGATGTAGAAGACCGCGCCCTCGGCCGGCTCGCGCGAGGTCTGCTTCGCCCCGAAGACCTGGATGTAGAAAGCCGCCAGACGCTCGGCGTCGGGAGTGAGCAGGATCGGCTGGACCGTCGGCATGGCGGCCAAATTAGCGTGCGGCGGCCAGCTCGGCGAACTGTTCCACGGTGAGTTTCTCGCCCCGGGTCCTCGGGTCGATCCCGGCCTTGCGCAGCGCGGCCTCGGCGGCGTCGGCCGAGCCCGCCCAGCCGGCCAGCGCGGCCCGCAGCGTCTTGCGGCGCTGGGCGAAGGCGGCGTCCACGCAGGCGAACACCTCTTCGCGGGTGGCGCTGGTCTGCGGATGCGGCCGGGCGGTGAACTGCACCAGGCCGGACTCCACGTTCGGCACCGGCCAGAACACCTGCCGCGAGACCGCCCCGCCCCAGGTCACGTCGGCGTACCAGGCAGCCTTCACCGAGGGCACGCCGTAGGTCTTGTCCCCCGGTCGCGCGGCCAGCCGGTCGGCCACCTCGGCCTGCACCATGACCAGCCCGGAGCGCAGCGTAGGGACCCGCTCCAGCAGGGTCAGCAGCACCGGCACGGCCACGTTGTAGGGCAGGTTGGCGACCACCGCCGTCGGGGTGCGCCCGTCGACCTCCAGCTGCGCGGTCTGGACCAGCAGGGCGTCCGAGAGCACGACGCTGAACCGGTCCACCGCCTCCGGGGCCCGCGCGGCGATCGTGGCCGGCAGCTCGGCCGCCAGCTTGGGGTCGATCTCCACCGCGACCACGGCGGCCCCGGTCTCCAGCAGCGCCAGGGTCAGCGAGCCCAGGCCCGGGCCGATCTCGGTGACCAGGTCGCCCTCGCCGATCTGGGCCAGGCGGGCGATCCGGCGCACGGTGTTGGCGTCGACCACGAAGTTCTGCCCGAGCTGTTTGGTCGGGCGTACGCCGAGCCGGTCGGCCAGCTGACGGATGTCGGCGGCGCCGAGCAGGGACGTGGACACAGCGGCCGACCTTACCTTGCCCGGTCAGTCACCAAAAACAACGGACGGGTGTGCGCCCCGATGGGGTCACACCCGTCCGTTGCTGGTTGCGCAGGAAGAAACTCAGAGCTTCTTGCCGCAGACCGGCCACTGCCCGGCGCCGGCCTTGTTGTAGAGGATCTTGGCCCGCTTGGTCTGCTCCGCGGAGCTGGCGTCGGCCGGGTTGCCCGAGCCGCCCACCGAGGCCCAGGTGCTGGTGCTGAACTGGTAGAGCCCGTAGTAGCCGGCCGGGTTGACCGCCTTCGGGTTGCCACCGCTCTCGCACTCGGCCAGCGCGGCCCAGTTCAGGCCGTCGGCCGCGCCCCCGGAGTCGCCCCCGGAAGAGGCCGGGGCCGACTTCTCCTTGGTGCCGACCTGGACCACCTCGGTCACCGCCTTGCGGGTGACCTTGGTGTCGACCAGCTGGCGCTTGGTGATCTTGCCGTCGGTCCTGGTGATCTTCCAGACCGTCTGCTTGACCCCGTCGCGGCCCTCGGTGACGACCTTGGTCTCACCCTCGTAGAGCTTGCCGGTCTCGGTCTTCTTGGTCTTGTGGTCGACCGACTGGGTCTTGGTGACTTCCTTCTGGGTGACCCGGGCCAGCTTGACGGTCAGGCCGTCACGCAGCGGCGTGCTGGGCACCTGGGAGAGCTTGTCCAGCTCGCCGACCTTGACGCTCTCGTCGGTGAGCAGGTCCGAGACGGTGGCCGCGGTGCTGGTGATCTTCTGCTTCTCGCCGTCCGCGACCAGCGTCACCGTCTTCGGCGTGCTCAGCGACATGGTCATCCCGGCCCGGTCGATCCGGTCGGACCGGGAGGCGGACAGCTCGGCGCCCTCGGACCGCACCCCGAGAGCCAGCAGCGCCTTGTCCACGCTGAGCTCGGTGGTCCAGTAGGTGCGCTCCTCGCCGTCCACCGTGAGGTTCAGCGGGCGGGCGTAGCGCACCACCACGGTGTCGCCCTCGCCGACCTTGGCGTCGATGCCGGGAGCGACCAGGTCGCGCTCACCGACCGAGATGTTCTGGTCCTCGAGGACCCCGGCCACGTCCTTGGCGAAGGAGGTGACCTCGGTGGTCTTGCCGTCGACCGAGAGGGTGACGGTCTGGTTCGCCTGGCTGTACCAGACGCTGCCGCCGACGGTAGCGGCGAGAACTGCTGCCTGCGCGAGGTAGCGCGCCGATCTGCTGTGGACGAGCGAGCGCACGATGCTCCAAGCCTCGTTCTCCCCGGGTACGGTCGGCGGAGGCGATCCGGAGGGTGATCGCGTCAGCCCCTCGGAGTACGTGGGGCCTCCGCCGGGAGGGTCCGATCCCGGCTGTCGACCGCACACCGTAATCGAACCGAGACCGAATCCCAAGCCCAGTACCCCCGAACGGGGTTCTGGACAAGTCCCCGCGAAATGGATCAACGCAGGTCAGCGGGGCTTCCGGGAGTGCCGTAAGACGGCGGAAATTGCTGTGGTTCAGGGCATTCCACGACCCCCGAAAAAGCTTCATCGACAGATGTCAGAAACTGCTCCGTAGGGGTTCGACTGTGGGGTAGACGTGAACTCCGTTACCCCCGGTCACCACGTTCCGTAGACCCGTTGCGAGGTGGCGTCGAGCGCGGCACAGACCTCGGCCAGATCGCGCTGCACTGTCTCGGCCATGAACCGGACGGTCAGCGGCACCAGGTAACTGGCATTGACCCGGCCTCGGTACGGCATCGGGGTCAGGTACGGCGCATCCGTCTCGACCAGTACCTGCTCCAGCGGGACCACCTGCAGAGCCTCCCGCAGGTCGGCGGCGTTTTTGAACGTGACCGTACCGGCGAAGGACAGGAACCAGCCCCGGTCGGCGGCCAGCTGGGCCATCGCCGCGCCGCCGGAGAAGCAGTGGAACACCGTCCGCTCGGGCGCGCCCTCCTCCTCCAGCACCCGGATCACGTCGTCGTGGGCGTTGCGGTCGTGGATCTGCAGCGCCTTGCCGAGTCGCTTGGCCAGATCGATGTGACGGCGAAAAGACTCTTCCTGAGCAGTTTTACCGGCATCATCGTCCACCCAGTAGTGGTCCAGGCCGGTTTCGCCCACCACCCGGATCCGGGGATGTGCGGCGAGCTTCTCGATCTCCTCGAACGCCTGCGAGAAGTCACCGGCGGCAGCGTGTTTGGTGGCCTCGGTGGGATGCAGGGCGACACCCCCGAGCAACTGCGGGAAACGCTCGACGGCCTGGGCGGTCCAGCGGGCGGCCGGCAGGTCGCAGCCGATCTGCACCATCCGCGTGACGTTGACCGAAACTGCCTGAGCGATCAGCTTTTCCACGGTCTCGTCGGAGACGAGCTCGCCCGCCTCGGTGTTGCGCGCGTGGTCGAGATGGGTGTGGTTGTCCACCACGGGCAGCGGCAGCGCGTCGGGCAGCGGGACCGGGCCGGTTTCCTTCTTGCTCAAAAGCTTTCCTTACAAATGGGGGGACGTAGGTGCGCCCTGGTACTGGCAAACAACAAATGGTGGACGTGCGTGCGCAACTTGCGCACGCACGTCCACCATTTGTTTGTTACTGGTCCTTGGCGGCGAGGCGGGCGAGTTCCTCCTCGATCACCGACTCGTCCAGCTTGCGGAAGATCGGCGTGGGCGCCGCAACGACGGTGCCGGGCACGATCGGCGCCGACTCCCAGGCCGCCACCGTCTCGCCCAGCTTGTAGTTACCCATCAGCACCGGATAGCCCGGGCCGCCGTCCAGGTCCTCCACCTCACGGATCTCCGGCAGCGGCGAGACCGTGCCGGTACCGCCGAACGCCTCGTGCACCAGCTGCGAGCTGTGCGGCAGGAACGGCGAAAGCAGCACCCGGCAGTCGTTGATCGCCTGGGCGGCCACGTGCAGCACCGTCTTCATCCGCTCGAAGTCGGTCTTCTTCAGCTTCCACGGCTCGGTCTCGGACAGGTACCGGTTGACCTCGGCGACCACCCGCATCGCCTCGGTCAGGGCGGCCTTCTGCTTGTGCCCCTGAAGCAGGTCCCCCACGGTGGCGAAACCGGCCTGGGTGGTCTGCAGCACTGCGGTGTCGATCTCCTGCAGCTCACCGGCCTCGGGGATCGCACCCAGGTTCTTGTGGATCAGCGAGGCGGTGCGGTTGACCAGGTTGCCCCAGCCGGCCACCAGCTCGTCGTTGGTGCGGCGGACGAACTCGGCCCAGGTGAAGTCGGTGTCCTGGTTCTCCGGCCCGGCCGCGCAGATGAAGTAGCGCAGCGCGTCGGGCTGGTAGCGGGACAGGATGTCGCGCACGTAGATGACCACGCCGCGGCTGGAGGAGAACTGCTTGCCCTCCATGGTCAGGAACTCGCTGCTGACCACCTCGGTGGGCAGGTTCAGCACGCCGTACCGGCCCGGCTCGCCGCCCTTGGCGCCCTTACCCGCGTAGGCCAGCAGCTCGGCTGGCCAGATCTGCGAGTGGAAGGTGATGTTGTCCTTGCCCATGAAGTAGTTGGAGGCGGCCTCGGGGTCGTTCCACCACTTGCGCCACTGCTCCGGGTCGTCGGTGCGCCGGGCCCACTCGATCGAGGCCGAGAGGTAGCCGACCACCGCGTCGAACCAGACGTACAGGCGCTTGGCGTTGTTGTCCTCCCAGCCCTCCAGCGGCACCGGGATACCCCAGTCGATGTCCCTGGTCATCGCCCGGGGCTTGAGGTCCTCGAGCAGGTTGAGCGAGAACTTCAGGACGTTGGGCCGCCAGCCCTCCCGGGTCTTCAGCCACTCGCCGAGCGCCTCGGCCAGCGCGGGCAGGTCGAGGAAGAAGTGCGTGGTCTCGACGAACTTCGGGGTCTCGCCGTTGACCCGGCTCTTCGGGTCGATCAGGTCGGCCGGGTCGAGCTGGTTGCCGCAGTTGTCGCACTGGTCGCCGCGGGCGGAGGTGAACTTGCAGATCGGGCAGGTGCCCTCGATGTAGCGGTCGGGCAGGGTGCGGCCGGTGGACGGGGAGACCGCACCGGTGGTGGTCTGCTCGATCATGTAGCCGTTGGCGTGATCGGTGCGGAACAGCTCCTGCGCCACGGCGTAGTGGTTGCGCGTGGTGGTGCGGGTGAACAGGTCGTAGGACAGGCCGAGGGCGTGCAGGTCCTCGACGATCATCCGGTTGTAGCGGTCGGCCAGCTCGCGCGGCGACACACCCTCCTGCTCGGCCTGCACCAGGATCGGCGTGCCGTGCTCGTCCGTGCCGCTCACCATCAGCACGTCATGTCCGGCCATTCGCATGTAGCGGCTGTAGACGTCGGAGGGCACGCCGAAGCCGGCGACATGGCCGATGTGACGAGGGCCGTTGGCGTAAGGCCAAGCGACCGCGGTGAGGATCCTGGTCATGTCCTGAATCTTTCCATGTTCTGCAACCTGCTTTCCCCCGGCCTGCTCCGTCCGCGTGCCGGGCCGGGCCGGCGATCCTCCTTCTCACGGATCTCCACACTTCCGGCGCCCTCATCGAGCTGCCCTGTCACTGTTCCCTCTCTTCCGGCACCCGACCTTCCAGCGGCCCACCTCCCGGCACCCGACCTCCCGGCACCCGGCCTCCCGGCAGCCGACCTCCCGGCAGCCGACCTTCCCGGCAGCCGACCTCCCGGCAGCCGACCTCCCGGCAGCCGACCTTCCCGCGGCTGGCCTTCCGGCGCCCGGCCTTCCCGCTACCGACCTCCCGGCGCCCTGCCTTCCCGCAGCCGACCTTCCGGCGCCCGAGCCGCCTCAAGTGCCGACTGCAGCCGACGCGCCTCGGAACGCAGCCGGCTGGAACCGGACCGGCCCGCGACCTCGGCAAGGCCGGGCACATCCGAGCCAGAGCCCTCCCCCAGCGCCGACGGCCCCGCCTGCTGAACCGACTCGACCGTCAGGGCCACCAGATCGGCGAGCCGGGTGATCGAGGTGTGCGACTGAGCGGCCAGGCAAGGCGGGAGCGCAGCGATGAGGATCTGCCCGAGCGGCGCCCAGCCACCGGCCTCCCCGATCCCCCTCAACGCCCCCACCACACGGTTGAGCTTCAGGCCGTGCTCAGCGATCTGACCGCCCAGGAGCTGACCGAACGCGCGGGTGTCGAGCTGCCCCCGGCCGATCAGAGTGATCAGCGCATCGGTGGCACCGGCCCGTTCGGCGGCATCCGGCAGATCGAGGCCGATGCAGTGCAAGAGGTGGCCGGCGGCCCCGATCGGGCCCAGGCCCTCGGCGTGAGCACGCAGTGCATCGCCCGCGCCGCGGCCGAGTTCAGGAATGTCCCGAACCAGCTGGGCCGCCATCACATCGCGGTCGAACGGCAGCAAGGACGGCCAGAGCGTAAGCCAGGAGGTGTCACGGTACTGGCTGCGATCGTTGCGCGGGACCGGCAGATGCCAGAGCCCGTGCCAGGGCGAAGGGACTGCGGAAGCGGGGCTGAGGGCCACGATCTGGCTGGACTTGAGTTCAGGGTTCTCGTTCCAGTACTCCCAGGGGCGGACCTTTCTGGTCCAGGTGTGAAAGGCGGCCTCAGCCCGTGCACTGTGCAGGGGCTCGAGACGGCTCAGCCCGATCTCGCCCGGGATCGCGGCCCGAACCCGGTGGCGGTCGGCCGGGGACACTCGCAGCCAGGCCTGTTCCAGGTCGAGGGTCCAAGGTGTACTGCCCACGGCCGCATGCTGCTGGAGACGTTCGATCAGCGCATCGGCTTCCAGAACACCGGCGGCGCTGGTCGGGGTGGACAGCAACACGGGCACCGGCGACCACCAGATCCCGTGAGCAATCTCCCGGAGCCGGCTGCGCAGCACGTTCCCCGGCCCGGCCGACTTTGGACGAAAGCCCGGCCGGGCTGACCCAAAGCCGGTCAGGTCAGACTCGTTGAAGTCAGACCCGGTCAAGGCGGACCCGGGCTCGCCGAGCTGGGCGATCACCTGGGGCTTCCGGTCAGTCTCAGCACGCTCGGCGCAGGCCTGCGCCGACTGCACGCACGCCGCCAGGACGTCCAGCAGACTGCCGGCACCGTCATCCTCGTCGAGATACGGATCGGCCTCCGACGGTGGCTCTCGGGGAAGCCATTTCAGCGTGCCCTCGAGCAGCGGAGTCATGGTGGCGCGCAGCTTTTCGGGCTCGCGCCAGGACAGCTGCACCAAGGCCCCGAGAATCCGCTCGATCTGAACGAGGTCGGCCGGAGCCCACCAGTCCCGGCTCTGGAGCAGAACCGCCAGTTCTTCGGTGAGCTCCTGCGAGTCGGTGATCGGCACCAACGCGGCGGACGGCGGCGGTACCGGAAGCACCGAACCGGCTGCCGGGGCTGCGAGCGGTTCCATGATGAAGAGCTGAGCCGCCCGGTCCCGCAGATCCGGCGGCAGAGTCTGCGCCACCGATCCGATGTGTTCCCTCGCCGAGGCGCTCAGGTGACCCGCGTACGGAGCGAGCAGGTTCAGCACCATCTTCTGCAGTGCCGCATCGGGGTGCCCGAGCCCCGTGGACAAGGCCGGCAAGAGCTTCTCCCGGGCATCTGCTGCCTGCTCGTCCGACCGGTTCTTCAGAGCGGTTCGCAGCCAGGACAACTGAGCCCGGAAGAGCCCCTTGTCGAGCCGGGCCAGCACCGCCACCGTCGCCTCGCGGAGGACTTCGGTGGGCAGATCGCCCTGCTCGTCGAGCGCCCGCAGGCGCTGCTGGGCCAGACTCGCCACGTTGGCCGGGGCCGCCGCAATCAGGCTGAGGTACTGACCGATCCGGCGAACCACCTCCTCGCCCTTCGGATCGATGCTGTCGTGCAGGGCGATCAGGCCGTGCAGATTCACCTGACGATCGTTCGTCTGCAGGGCCGCGACACAGGCGTCGATCAGCTCGCTGCGGGCGAGCAGTCCCTCCTGGTTCAGGGTGAGCAGCATCTGGCGCCGACCGGGCTGGTCGAACAGATGACCGGTGTCCCGAACCTCCAGGGCCCGGATGATCAGGACCGACCAGGACGGGCGGGCCCGGACGTCGGCGAGCACCCGCTGCACGTTCTCGATCCACAGGCGCAGGAATCCGGGAGCGTGCGGCAGTTCACCCGATCCCCGCCGGGTGAGTTCCAGAGACAGGTGGAAGAACCAGGCCCGGCTGTGGACGTCGGTCTCGCGGACTCGGCCGACCAGATCAGCGGCCAGCTTCGGACTGCCGGTGAGCTTTCGGGCCTCGAGCACCTGAAAGAGCCGGCCGATCAGCTCGTCCAGACCGCGGCCGTTCGAGGCGTCGATCTCGATCCGCCGCAGCGCCGCCGGAATCCTGGAGGCGGGGAGGGTACCCACCACCGCGACGGCCGTGGCAGCCATCAGACCGTTGGGGCCTCGGCGAGCATTCCGAAAGTAGTTGCTGTACTCGACATCGTCTCCGGTCCACCACCTTCCGGCTGCCCTCGCGAAGCCGGCCACCTCGGGCGCGAGCACCCGCCGCTGGGCATCGGTCAGCTCGAGCAGTGCGGTGGTGGTGCCCTCGGCACCCTGCTTGCGCATGACGAGGAACAGTTCGTCCCATTCCATCGGTCAGTCTCCTACCGCGACAGGGGCCAGAGCAGCCTGGAGACGCCGCGCTTCGGTGCGCAGACGACTGGCACTCTTGCGGATGGCCAGGTGGTTCAAACGAGAAGCCAGATCGGTCTGCTCGCCCACCTCCCACGAGCCACCTCGATGAACCGCCTCGACCGCCAGCGCGACCAGATCGGCCAGACGGGCGGGTGGTACCTGGGCACCGGTGGGCAGACAGCGCGCCAAGGCTTCGACCAGGATCGGCCGAAGCGCAGACCAGGCCCCGGCCTGCCCGACCGTCTGCAGGGTCTCCACCACGCGGTTCAGCTTCAGATCGCTTCGGGTGATCAGGTGCCCCAGGAGCGCCCCGAACTGCCCGGCGTCGAGATCGCCCCGGCCGATCAGCGCGATCAGGCCTTCGGCGGTGGCCGCCCGGTCGCCCGCTTCCGGAAGGTTGAGGCCGTAGCAGTACAGGAGCAGGCTCATCGCGCCGGCCGGGCCCGGAGCCTCGGCGTGCAGGCGGACGACTTCACCTGCCCCACGGTGGGCCTCAAGATCCTCCCGGCTCAGATGGGCGGCCGTGATGTCCGGCTCGAAAGGCAGCAGCGACGGCCACATCGAGAGCCAGGGACTCTTGCTCCAGCCCGGTCTCCCGCCGTCCGGAGCGGGCAGGTGCCACAGCTGGTTCCAGGGTTCGAGCGTGTCGCTGTCCGGGGTGATCGAGCCGACCAGGCGGGTGCCGAGCACCTCCTGTGTGATCGGGCCGAAACCGTCCCGCTGGGCCTGGGTCTGGGTCCAGCCCTCGAGCCGCACCTCCGCCCTGACCTCGGACAGGCCGACCAGATGCTCGGCGTTCTCCGGCCCGGCAACCCGCCGCACGTCCTCCAGCAGGCCGTCCCGCTCGGCCGGGCAGACCCTCAGCCAGGCCTGGATCAGGTCGTGCAGCCACGGCCGGCATCCGGCGGACTCGACCAGCAGCAGACGACGCCGCAGCTCCTCCCCCTCGATCACCCCGTCGACCGTGCTGGGCGTGGCCAGCAGCACCGGTACCGGTGCCCAGCGGATGCCGGAGGCGACCTCCCAGATCCGGCGGTTCAGAACTGCTCCCGGCCTCAGCCCGGCCATCCGGCCGGACGGGTACGGCAGGTGCTCCGGGTCCAGCTCCTGACGGTGGCGTTGCTCCGACGGGCGCTCGGCGCAGGACTGGGCTGAACGCAGGCAGAGGTTGATCGCCTCCAGGGTGCTGACGTTGATGTACTCGCCAGGGCTGCCCTGCTGGTAGTGACGCGGCGGCGGCTCACCCTGAAGCCAGCGGAGTTGCCCGAACAGCGGAGCGAGCGCACGGTGCAAGTGCTCCGGATCGCTCCAGGACCAGCGCACCAGGGCCTCGAGCATGCGCTCGATCTGCTGCGGATCGACCTGCATCCAGTACTCGTAGCTCTGGTAGAACACGGCCAGGACCTCAGCCGCTTCTTCGGGTGTGTCGAGGAGTTCCAGCGGCGCCGCAGGCTGCGCGAGCGGAAGTTCCGGGTCACCCAGTTCCTCGGTAGGCACCTCGGCGCCGAACAGCCCGGCGGCCCGGCCATGCAGATCCGGCGCCAAACCGGCTGCAGCAGAGGAGAGTTCCGAGAGCAACGGGCCGGGTAGCTCCTTGACGTACGGGGCCAGCAGCTCCAGAGCGCTCTTCTGCAGCGCCGGGTCCGGATGCCCGAAGCCCACCGCCACGGCCCGGGCCAGGGGCTCCCGGCCTCCCGGGTTCCGCTTCAGCGCGGCTCGCAACCAGCCCAGCTGGGCCCGGAAAAGGCCCTTGTCCGGCCGGACCAGAACCGCCTCCGAGGCCTGCGCCAGCTCGGCGACCTGCAGCCGGCCGGCTGCATCAAGAGCCTGCAGGTGCTGCTGAGCCACCATGGCGACGAAGGCAGGCGCACCGGCCAGCAAGCTGACATAGTGACCGGCCCGGATCTCGTCGAGCGAAGGGGCCAGTTCTTCGTGGAAGTCGACCAGGCCGCGCAGATCCAGTTTCCGATCCGTGGCCTGCAGAGCGCCGACACAGGCCTCGAGCAGTTCGGTGCGCGGAATCAGCCCATCAGCACTCAGTTGGAGCAGGGTGCTGCGCACGCCCGGCTCGGACAGCCGGGCTCCAGTGCCCCTGGTCTCCCAGGAGCTGAAGGCCAGTCCCGCCCAGTCGGGCCGGGCCCGGACATCCTCGTCGATCTGTTCCGCCCAGGTGATCCACACCCGGACGAAGGCCGGATGCACCTGCGGCGCTTGCGTACTACGCAACAGCATCTGCCGGGCCAGCTCGAAGAACCAGCGGGCGCTGGACAGGTCACTGTCGCGCACCCGCCGGGCCAGCTCGTCGGCCAGCTTCGGGTTACCGGTCAGGCCACGGGCCTGAAGGATCCGGACCAGGTGGTCGGCCAGCGCCCGGCTGCCGGAGCCGTAAGCGATGCTCACCCAGAGCCGGCGCAGAACGGCCGGCAGTTTCGAGGCCGGGAGCGTGCCCACGATCGCGGCCGCCACGGCCGCCGCCGGGTTCTTCTGCAGCGAGCGACTGTCGGACCAGCCGCCGCCCACATAGGTCCGGGCAAAAGCAGCCATCTGCGGGGCCAGGGCCCGCCGCTGCTCGTCGGTGAGCTCGATCATCACGCTCACCATGCGGTCGAGCTCCTGAGCCCGCACGCCGTCCAGCAGTTCGTCGAAGTCCATCGCTCAGACCTCTTCCCGGGCCGACTGCTCCACGGCCAGAACGTGCTTGCACGGGCCCCGGCTGCCCTGGTGCTTCGCGAACCAGACGCAGGTGCAGGTCCGCCGATCGCCCGCCAGCCGCACCCGATGCGTGTGATCGCCCGCGCTGACCAGGCCGATCACCTCGCCGGGCCGGTTCTGCTCGAGACTGACCGCACCGGCCGCGACCAGCGCCCGAGCAGCGCCGTGGCGGGGGTTCATCTGCTCGACCAGACCACCGTCGAAGGGCAGCTCACGGTGGAAGGAGGCGGCCTCGGCCAGATCATGGCCGACCCTCCCGGCCGCACCGAGGCGGACCAGTGCGGCCCGGACCCGGGCCGGAGTGAGCCCGGACCCCGCCGCCAGCTCGGCGAGGTCGATCCGCGGTTCGAAGGCGAGCAGCACGCTGACCAGGTCTGCGTCTTCAGCCACGGTGTCTCCCGAGAGCGCGTCGAGCACTGCTCCCTCACCGGAGAAACCGCGGGTGGCATCGGGTGAAAGGGTTGCGGTGAGCCGCATACCGGGCAACGCCAGTTCCCAGGCGCTGGCGACCGGCTGGCTGGTGCTCGTGACCCCCGGCCCGTAGACCCGCAGCCCGGTGGCGAACCGCAGCAGGGGCAGGATCGCCGAAAGACGCTGCGGACCAGGGAGGCACACCGCCCCCGGAACCGGCCGGGAGACCAGGCGCAGCGAGCGGCCGGCCGGCGCGAACCAGAACGCACCGGCGGCCCGGCGCTGGCTGGGCAGGGACCGCAGCAGACGTGACGCCTCGGCGGCCGGAATCTCCGCCCGGGCATCGAACTCGCTGGTGAGCACGTAGATCTCGCCGAAGCCACGCACCCAGCGGGCAGGCAACGGCACCTTGCGCTCGACCACGGAGTCGGTCTTGGTGGTGACCGTCACGTCGTCCGGGCCGACAGCCAGATGCAGCGGCTGCCCGTCGAGCAGCCCGCTGAGCATGCGCCGCAGCGGTTCGTTGACGTCGACGTTGGTGGTGCCCCGGTCGATGACGTCACCGTCGAAACCGGAGCCCAGCACGTCGAGCCGCAGGTGCACACCGCCGCACACCGAGAACGACTCGAAGCGCAGCCGCTCCCCGTCGCTGGTGACCACCGGATCGCGGAACGTGGTGTCGGCCGGCTGGAAATACCTGGTGCGAGCCACTTCTGCCACCGCCAGAAGCCCGGCCGCAGCCACCGCCGGACGCTGCAGGAACCCGGTGAAGAACCGCGGGTGCGCCCCGGGGTCCCGCAGGGCGGTACCGCCGGACGTCTCCAGCCCCAGCCCGCCCGGGGTGAGCTCGGACGGCTGGCGGTATGTGTAGGTCTGGACCGAATCCATGATGGGGACCATAGAGGCAGGGTCCGACAATCTTGGCCGAAGGCATCGAACGGCCGGAAAGCACCCGGAAGGTCAAGGGTCCAGCACGCAGAACTCGTTGCCCTCCGGATCGGCCAGTACCACCCAGGGTTCGGCCCCGCTCTGCCCCACGTCGGCGGGCCGGGCTCCCCGGGCGAGCAGCCGCTTCGCCTCAGCCTCCGGATCGTCCCCGGCGAAAGGTCGCACGTCCAGGTGGATCCGGTTCTTCACGATCTTCGGCGCAGCGCTGCGCACGAACTGGATCAGCGGGCCGGAACCCGGATCCAGCGCGGTGACGTGCTCGCTACCGACCATGACGGCGCCCCCTACCGCCTGCGCCCAGAACTGAGCCAGGGGCAGCGGCTCCCGCGCCTGCACGGTGATCGCGGCGATCGAGCCTCGCCCGTCGTAGCCGTCCCAGTGCCTGAGCACGCAGAACTCGTTGCCCTGGGGATCCTGGAGAACAAACCAGGGACGCTCGACGTCCAGTTCGATGCGCCGGGCCCCCAGCGCCTCCAGCTGGGCAACCCGGGCCGGCGGGTCCACGGCCTGCAGATCGAAGTGGATCCGATTCCATCCGGACTTCGGCTCCGGAGCCGAACCGAACACCAGCTCGACACCGGGCGCCCCGGCCGAAGGAGCCAGCACCGTCTCCCCGGCCGGGGAAGACACGACCGGCCAGCCCAGTACCCCACCCCACCAGCGGGCCAACCCGGCGTGGTCCTGCTCGCAGTCGATCACCGCTCCGGCCAGACGGGTGGGCACTCGGCTCAGTCCCGAGCGCTCAGAACGCAGAACTCGTTGCCCTCTGGATCGCTGAGCACCGTCCAGGTGACCTCGGCCGACTGACCCACGTCGACCCGGAACGCCCCCAGCCCGATCAGCCGGCTCACCTCGGCGGCGCGGTCGTCGGCGGTGTACGGCCGCAGATCCAGGTGCAGCCGGTTCTTGACCGTCTTGGGGGTGGTGCTGCGAACGAACTCCAGCAACGGACCGGGAGTGGTCAGCTCGAGCGTGGCCACCGGCCCGCCCTCGGCCTCCAGTTCACCGCGGGCGGCCTGCTGCCAGAACCGGCCGAGCGCCGCCGGGTCCTCGGCCCACATCACGATCGCCGCGATCGGGCCGCGGCCGTCGTACTCGTCCCGGTGCTCCAGCACGCAGAACTCGTTGCCCTCCGGATCCCGAAGCACCACCCACGGCCGCTCGACCTCCAGATCGACCCGGGTGACCCCCAGCGCCTCCAGCCGGGCCACCGCCTGGGCCTGGTGCTCGGCGCTGCCGCTGGCCAGGTCGAGGTGCACCCGGTTCCAGGTCTCCTTCTTCTCCGGCACCGGGCAGAACACCAGCTCGATCCCCGGTTCTCCCTCGGCCGGGAGCACGCTGCTCTCGTCCCCGTCGTCATGGGTGACTTTCCAGCCCAGCGCCTCTCCCCACCACCGGGACAGGGCGGTGGTGTCGGCGGCGTCGATCACGATCTGGGTCAGGCGGGTCGGCATGCGGCCAGTCTGGTCCGGGCGGCCGTCTCGCGCATCGTCTTCTCCCCATAACCGCACAAGGCCAGGATCAGGCGATTGGCTATCCGCCGGGCACCGGATGCCTGACTAACGTTGTGATGGTGGAGTTCAGAAGAATCCCGGGCCTGCCGCCGTACGTGTTCACCATCATCGACGGCCTGAAGCTGGAGGCCCGGCGGGCCGGAAAGGACATCGTCGACCTGGGTTTCGGCAACCCGGACATCCCCAGTCCGGAGATCGCGGTGGAGAAACTGGCCGAGGCAGCGCACAATTCGCGCAACCACCGGTACTCGTCCTCTCGCGGTATCCCGAAACTGCGCGAGGCGATCGCCGCCCGCTACGCCTCCCAGTACGGGGTCGAGCTGGACCCCACTCGCAACGTGATCGCCACCATCGGCGCGAAAGAGGGCTTCAGCCACCTGATGTGGGTGCTGCTGCAGCCGGGCGACGCGGCCTTGGTGCCCTCGCCGTCGTACCCGATCCACATCTGGGGCCCCTACTTCGCCGGGGCCGATGCCCGGCAGGTGGCGATCGGGCCGTCGGGGGCTTCGGACTACGTGGACGCGGTGATGGAGGCCTGGGAGTACGGGTGGCCGAAGCCTCGCGTGGTGGTGCTCTGCTTCCCCCACAACCCGACCACGGCCACCGCCACCAAGGAAGACCTGCAACGACTGGTCGACTGGGCGCGCGAGCGCGACGTCGTCCTGGTGCACGACTTCGCCTACGCCGACGTGTGGTTCGACGGGGTTCGTCCGCCCTCGATCCTGGAGTGCGAGGGCGCGCTGGACTGCGCGGTCGAGCTGTACTCGATGACCAAGTCGTTCTCGATGGCCGGCTGGCGGATGGCCTTCCTGCTCGGGAACGCCGAGGTGGTCGCCGCGCTCGCCAAGCTGAAGAGCTACCTGGACTACGGCTCGTTCCAGCCGGTCCAGATCGCCGCCACGGTCACCCTGAACGAGGCTGCGCAGTACCCGGCCGAGGTCAACGCGGTCTACGAGGCCCGGCGCAACGCGCTGTGCGACGGGCTGTCGCGAATCGGCTGGGAGGTGGCCCGGCCCAAGGGCACGATGTTCGTCTGGGCGCCGATCCCTGAGCAGTTCCGTGCGGAGGGATCGATCGCCTTCGCCACCCGGCTGGTCAAGGAGTGCGACGTGGCGGTCTCACCGGGCGTCGGGTTCGGCCCGGACGGCGACGGGTACGTCCGGTTCGCGCTGATCGAGAACGAGCACCGGATCGCCCAGGCCGTGCGGCAGATCAAGCGGGGCCTGCCGGGCTTGGTCAGTCGCTCGTAGTAGCCCTCGCTCAGTTACATAACTTTCGTAGCATTTACGGGGTTTCGCACCAAGGTCACCAATGGCATGATGCCCCGGTGCTGACCCCCCTCGAAACCCCCCGCCTGATTCTGCGCCAGTGGGAAGACCGCGACCGCGATCCGTACTACGCGATGAACGCGGATCCCGAGGTGCGGCGGTTCTTCCCCTCCGTCCAGACCCGGGAAGAGGCCGACCTCTCGATCGACATCCTGCATGAGCACATCGAGCTGACCGGCTGGGGGCTGTGGGCGGTCGAGGTCAAGGAGAGCGGGGAACTCGCGGGCCTGACCGGGCTCTGGCCGATGCCGGACATCGTCGCTCCCGGCGCGACCGAAGTAGGCTGGCGCCTGGCGAAAGCGCACTGGGGCAAGGGTTATGCGCCCGAGGCGGGACGGGCGGCACTGCGGCACGCGTTCGAGGTGCTGGAGCTGGATCAGGTGGTTTCGATGACCACCGTGACCAATCAGCCCTCCCGCCGGGTGATGGAGAAGCTCGGGCTGACCCGCGATCCCGCCGACGACTTCCAGCACCCGAACTACCCGGACTGGTGGGGTGCCCCGCACGTGCTCTACCGGATCACCGCCGAGCGGTACCGGGCACTACCGGATTGAAGGACGCTGTGGTCGCCAATGCTATTCGGCGGAACGGGCTTTCACGGCAGCGTCGTACAGAGCGCGCTTGTTCACCCCGGTCCGGCGCGCCACCGTGGCCACCGCGTCCTTGAGCCGCTCACCCTCGTCCACCATTGACTGGACCTGAGCGACCAAGGCGGCCACATCGTCCTTTGCTGTCGGGTCGGAGATGTCGATCGGCGCGCGCTCGGGGGCTCCGGCCACGACGATCGAGATCTCGCCGAGCACCTCGGTCTCCTCGGCCCAGAGCGCCAATTCGGCCAGCGAACCGCGTTTGACCTCTTCGTACGTCTTGGTCAGCTCCCGGCAGACCGCGGCCGGCCGCTCGGCGTCGAGGGCATCGCGCAGAGCGGCCAGGGTGTCGGCGGTGCGGCGGGGCGACTCGAAAAAGATCATCGTGCGCGGCTCTTCGGCCAGCGCCCGGAACGCCGAGGCGCGTTTGCCGTTGGTCCGCGGCGGGAATCCCTCGAAACAGAACCGGTCGGTGGGCAGGCCGGACAGGGCCAGCGCGGTGAGCGCCGCCGAAGGGCCGGGCAGCGCGGTCACCGGCAGGCCGGCCTCGACCACGGCCCGCACCGCCCGCAGCCCGGGATCGGAGACGCCGGGCATGCCCGCGTCGGTGACCACGAGCACCGTGCCACCACCGGCCACCACCTCGAGCAGCGTTCCGGATCGGGCCTCTTCGTTGTGCTCGTAGTTGCTGATCACCTTGCCCTGCGGGGTGATCCCGAGGGCGGCGGCCAGCCGGCGGAAGCGCCGGGTGTCCTCGGCCGCGATCAGGTCGGCGGTCTCGATCAGCCGGGAGAGCCGGACCGAGGCGTCCTCCGGATCGCCGATCGGGGTGGCGGCCAGCACCAGACGGCCGCTCACGGCAGCTCCCAGACATCGACGCCGCCCTGGCTGACCGGCTCCTGCCCGAGCAGGTCGGTGACGGTCTGCTTCAACGCCGCATTGGCCGGATCAGGCCCCAGCACGATCTTGTCCGCACCCCAGGCCGTGATGTCGGCCTGAGCCTGCATCCGATCGGCCGGCGTGACCATCCGCGGCGTGCCGGTGTACTGCACCTCGGTCAGCAGCCGGGCGGTGGCCGGGTCGGCCGCTCCCCCGACGTAGGCCTGGCCGTCCTCGGCCGGGCCGAGGAAGTAACCGCCGGGCATCCGGAACGGGTAGTCGGCCTCGGACTGCCAGCGCATCGCGGTGGGCAGGCTGGGCACCGGGTAGGGCAGCACGACCACGACGGTATCCTCCGGCAGCTCCTGTGCCTGGCTGGTGAACCACTCCGGGGTCTCGGTCACGTCGACCACCGGGATGGTGGCGGGCAGCATCGGGGCCAGGCAGGCCACCGACACACCCACCGCGCCGAGAGCCCGGGCGGTGACGTTGGTCCGGCTGGCGTTGGCCCGGGGCGAGGGGTGCAGCAGCCGGTGCCGGGAACCGCTGCGCAGCCCCTGCACGGCCAGGGCCAGCAGCACCCCGGCGAACAGGGCCACCAGCAGGCCCAGGCGGGTGGCCAGCGAGGCCTCGGTGACCGGCAACTCCTGCAGGAACGAGTACGGGCCGCGGTGCTCGGTCCAGACCCCGTCGATCCACAGCCGGCCGCCGAGCGAGAGCCCGGCGGTGACCAGCAGACCCACCGCGGCGCAGCGCACGGCCAGCATCCGCCAGCCCAGTACCACGGTGATCAGGCAGGTGATGATCAGCGGCCAGCCCAGGTAGGCCAGGTGCTCCTCGATCCCGCCGGGGAACAGCCGGGCCCGCTCCAGATCGGCCTCGCGGCTGAGCAGCACACCCTGGGTGGGGGTGTAGAAGGCGGTCAGGTCGGCGCCGAAGTAGTCCTTGGTGAACGGGCTGCCGTGATGCGCGTGCGGCCCGAAGAACTGCAGGTAGAGCGGGTAGGCGGCGAGCGGCAGGAAGACCGCGAAGGCGACCAGCAGGGTGCGGGCCAGGCGAGCGGCCCCGGCCTTGATCTGGCGCGGCCGGAACACCGCGGCGGTGAGCAGGATCAGGACCGCGCCGATGCCGGCCTGGAACAGCACCTCCTCGCCGATGAACACCTGCAGCAGCGCGACCAGGCCGAGCCAGAGGCCGACCCGGATCGGGCTGTGCGCGTCGAAGCGGCTGGTGCGGCGGTGGTCGGTGCGCCAGGCCTCCACGCTCAGCGCGATCAGGATCGGCAGGCCCGGGGCGAACGCCATGGTGATGTGCCCGGTGAGCGAGTTGATGATCGCCGGGGAGATGGCGAACGCGGCGGCGCCGACCGCGGCCGCGCCGGAGGAGACGCCCGGCACCTTGCGCAGCGCCCAGTAGCCGGCCGCGAAGCAGGCCGGGACCGCCAGCAGGTTCAGCACGTTCAGCGTGAGCACCGAGTTGACCAGCAGGGTCAGCGGCGACAGGAGGACGGCCGGCAGCAGCAGCGTGGTGTTGTTCATCGCGCCCACGCCGGTCGGCCAGTTCAGGTCCTTGGTCTCGAACGGGTTCTCCAGCTGCCCGATCGAGTGCGGGGTGTGCCCGAGCCACCAGGAGTAGTGGGTCGCATCAGGCACGTTGCCGGCGATGAACCGGCCCGCCGGGTCGGCCCACAGCCCGGCGGTGCTGGCCAGGCCGAAGCCCAGCGCGGCCAGGGCGATCAGGACCAGCACCGGACCGGAGGGGTCGTCCCGCCGCGGCCGGGGTAACCAGGCCCGCTGGTCGTCCGCCGGGGCCTTCGAAGCCGCACTCAACCGCGTCGGTCCTCTCAAATCCGTATCTGGCCCGGGGCCAGTAGCTCTGCGTCATCACTGGTCATGAGCCCCCGCCCACAACCGGCGAACCCACCCCCTAGCCGATCACGGCGAGTGCCAGTCTGACAGGTGACTTGGTGTCGGATCACCCCCGTACCCCTACGATGACGCGGGTGACCAGCTATGCCGCGGCCACCCGCGCCGCGGTGCGGGCGGCCAGACCCCCCGCGCCCGAGGCGCCCCGGCCCCGGCTCTCGTGGCGGGGCTGGCTGGCCGTCCTGACCGTGACCGCGTTCGGCGGCCTGCTGCGGTTCTGGAACCTGGGCCGCCCGAGCACCCTGGTCTTCGACGAGACGTACTACGTCAAGCAGGGCTGGTCGATGATCGAGGCCGGCTACGAGCTGGCCTGGAAGGGCAAGGGCGACGAGGTCGACCCGCTGTGGAACCGCGGCGACACCAACGTCTTCCTGACCACCCCGGACTTCGTGGTGCACCCACCGGTCGGTAAGTGGATGATCGGCCTGGGCGAGTGGATCTTCGGCCCGACCAACCCGTTCGGCTGGCGCTTCGCCTCGGCGGTGGTCGGCACCCTGTCGATCCTGATGATCATCCTGATCGCCCGCCGGCTGTTCGGTTCCACCCTGCTCGGCCTGACCGCCGGCCTGCTGCTGTCGGTGGACGGTCAGCACTTCGTGCACAGCCGCACCGGCCTGCTCGACGTGTTCGTGATGTTCTGGGCGCTGGCCGCGTTCGGCTGCCTGCTGATCGACCGGGACGTCGGCCGGCGGCGGCTGGCGCTGCGGGCCGCGTCCGAGTTCGCCGACCGCGAGCAGGTGACCACCGATTCGTGGTCGTGGTGGCTGGGCGTGCGCTGGTGGCGTCTGGCCGGGGCGGTCTGCCTGGGTCTGTGCGCCGGCACCAAGTGGTCCGGTCTGTACTTCGCCCTGGTGTTCGGCCTGATGATCGTGTTCTGGGACATGGGGGCGCGGCGGGCGGTCGGGCTGCGGCACTGGTTCGCCGGATCGGTCCTGTGGAACGCGGTCTCCGGCGCGGCCATGCTGGTGGTCGCGTTCGCCACCTATCTGCTGAGCTGGACCGGCTGGTTCCTCTCGAGTGACGCCTACAACCGCAACTGGGCGGCCGAGCACCCGGGTGAGGGCCTGACCTTCCTGCCCTCGGCCCTGCGCAGCCTGGCGTACTACCACCAGCAGATGTGGGAATTCAACATCGATCTGGACGCCACCCACCCGTACGAGGCCAACCCCTGGTCGTGGATCGTGCTGGGCCGGCCCACCGCGTTCTACTACGAGTCGGCCAAGGCCGGGGAGCGCGGCTGCGACGTCGACGCCTGTTCCCAGGCGATCACCGCGCTCGGCAACCCGCTGATCTGGTGGGGCGCCACCCTGGGGATCGCCGTGCTGCTGTTCCACTGGGCGCTGCGCCGGGACTGGCGGGCCGGTGCCGTGCTGGCCGGGCTGACCGCCGGCTACCTGCCCTGGTTCCAGTACCAGGACCGGACGATCTTCAACTTCTACACGGTCGCCTTCACCCCCTGGGTGGTGCTCACCGTGGTCTACGTGCTCGGCCTGATCCTGGGCCGGACCAGCGACTCGGCCCGGCGCAGACGCAACGGGGCGTGGATCGCCGGGGCCCTGGTGCTGCTGGCCGTGCTCTGTTTCTGGTTCTTCGTGCCGGTCTACACCGCGCAGCTGATCCCGCAGCCCAGCTGGAGCGACCGGATGTGGCTGCGCAGCTGGATCTGAGTTCGCCCGCTCCCGATTGCGCTGGGTGATCGAGGGTCGCCCGCACGGGTGCCGCCCACCTCGCGTACTCAAGGCGCCGTGACCGAGCGACGACCGTCCCCACACCACAACGGGACGGAGGGGCTGCGGTGACGGACGAGGAACAGCTCGCGGAACTCAGGAGCCAGGTCGAGGCCTACGGCCGGGGGCAGGCGCGAGCCGTGTTCGGGCTGGACGGCACGGTCTGGGAGATGAACGACATGTTCGCCGCCCTGCTCGGCGGCGACGCCGCGCAGATGCTCGGCCGCAACCGCCGCGACCTGGTGCCCGAGGACGTGGCCCAGGCTCCCGAGTACGAGCAGATCTGGGAGGAACTGCGGGCCGGCGACCCGCAGGGTGAGTTCCGCCAGGTCTGGCGGCACAACCAGGACGTCTGGATCCGCTCCACCTGGACCCCGGTCCGCAACATCCACCACGACGTGGTCAAGGTGGTGGAGTACGCCCTCGACATCACCGCGGCCAAGCGGGCGGCGGCCGACAGCCAGGGCAAGATCGCGGCGATCAACCGGTCCCAGGCGGTGATCGAGTTCGACCTGACCGGGACCATCCTCGATGCCAACGAGAACTTCCTGACCACGATGGGCTACACCCGCGAAGAGGTGGTCGGCCAGCACCACCGGATGTTCGTCACCCCGGAGGAGGCCCGCTCGGCCGCCTACGAGCAGTTCTGGCAGCGTCTGGCCGAGGCCGAGTTCGTCTCCGACGAGTTCCGGCGCAAGGCCAAGGGCGGGCGCGACGTGTGGCTGCAGGCGGTCTACAACCCGATCCTGGACATCGACGGCCGGCCCTGGAAGGTGGTCAAGTACGCCGTCGACGTCACCGAGACCAAGCGCCGCAACGCCGACTTCGAGAGCAAGCTCACCGCGATCGACCGGTCCCAGGCGGTGATCGAGTTCGGCCTGGACGGGGTGATCCTCAGCGCCAACGAGAACTTCCTGCACACCATGGGCTACTCCCGGGACGAGGTGGTGGGCCGCCACCACCGGATGTTCGTCACCGAGGCCGAGGCGAACTCCGAGCCCTACCAGGAGTTCTGGCACCGGCTGCGCTCCGGCGAGTTCGTCTCCGGGGAGTTCCACCGCAAGGCCGAGGGCGGGCGCGACGTGTGGCTGCGGGCGGTCTACAACCCGGTCTACGACATCGACGGACTGCCCTGCAAGGTGGTCAAGTTCGCGATCGACGTGACCGAGGAGAAGCGCCGCAACGCCGACTTCGAGAGCAAGATCACCGCGATCCGGCGCTCCCAGGCGGTGATCGAGTTCGACCTCGAGGGCCACGTGCTGGACGCCAACGACGCCTTCCTCGGCCTGATGGGCTACAAGCTGGAGGAGGTGCGCGGCAAGCACCACCGGCTGTTCGTGCCCCAGCAGGATGCGGACAGCCCGGAGTACCGCCGGTTCTGGGAGAAGCTCGGACGCGGGGAGTTCGACTCCGGCGAGTACCTGCGGCTGGGCAAGGACGAGCGGCCGGTCTGGATCCGGGCCACCTACAACCCGATCCTCGACGTGGAGGGCAACCCGGTCAAGGTGGTCAAGTTTGCCACCGACGTCACCGACCAGAAGCTGCGCAACGCCGAGTACGCGGGCCGGGTGGACGCCCTGGACCGGGCCCAGGCGGTGATCGAGTTCGACCTGGAGGGGCGGATTCTCACCGCCAACGACAACTTCCTCAAGACCGTGGGCTACACCCTGCGCGAGATCGTCGGCCAGCACCACAGCATCTTCTGCCCGGCCGACTACGTGGTCTCCGAGGAGTACCGGGACTTCTGGTTGCGGCTGCAGCGCGGCGAGTTCCGCTCGGGCCGGTTCCACCGGGTCGGCAAGTTCGACCGGGACGTGTGGATCCAGGCCAGCTACAACCCGATCCTGGATCTCGAGGGCAATCCGGCCAAGGTGATCAAGTACGCCTACGACATCACCGAGCAGGTCCAGCTGGAGCAGCGGCTGAAGGCCAAGACCCAGGCGATGAGCGCGGTGGTGCAGCGGCTGGCCGAGTCGATCGAGGCGATCTCGATGAGTTCCTCGGACGCCAACCGCCATTCGGCCTCCACCCAGGAGGGCGCCGAGGCCGGTTCGCAGGCGCTGCGCGAGTCGGTCGAGGCGATCTCGCTGATCCAGCGCAGTTCCGCGCAGATCTCGGAGATCGTCCAGGTGATGAGCGACATCGCCGACCAGACCAACCTGCTGGCCTTCAACGCCTCGATCGAGGCGGCCCGGGCCGGTGAGCACGGCCTGGGCTTCTCGGTGGTGGCCGGCGAGGTCCGCAAGCTGGCCGAGCGCTCGGCCGAGGCGGCCCGCGAGATCTCCAAGCTGGTGCGCGAGTCCAACGAGCGGGTGGACCAGGGCGCCCAGGTCTCGCGCCGGGCCGGCGACGCGTTCGAGGAGATCGTGACCAGCGTGGGGCACACCAGCGGCTCGATCTCGCTGATCGTGGAGGCCACCCAGATCCAGGTGGAGGCCTCCTCGGAGGTGGCCGCGCTGATCTCCGAACTGCTGGGCTGAGAACCGGAGCCGACTTCGACAGTCGACGAAAAGTAATCGTGATCAAGGTGCCGGCAGGCGATCGTCGCGCTCTGCTGGCGCCTTCACCTGTCCGGGGTACCCGCTTCGCTTAGGTCATTAGAGTGGCCGGAGCACAGCGTTACTTCATCTCTGTCCCGGCGCACCGATCGAGCACTTCGACGGAGCTAGGCGTCCAGGTGCTGGGACAGGAGAAACTCAAGTTGTCGGACGAGTACGGCCACACGGCCGATGAGCGTGAGCTGCTGGCGGAACTGAAGAGCCAGGTCGAGGCATTCGGGCGCGGTCAGGCCGTGGCCGAATACACCCCGGACGGCACCGTGCTGCAGGCGAACGAACGGTTCGCCGAGCTGATGGGTTTCACCCCCGCGGAGATCGTCGGCCTCAACCACAGTGCCTTCGTACCCACCGAGGTCGTCGAGGCCAGCGAGTACACCGAGCTGTGGGAGGACCTGCGCTCGGGCGGCAACCACACCAACGAGTTCCGCCGGGTCTGGCCGGGCAAGCGCGACCTGTGGATCCGCTCCACCTGGGTCCCGGTCAAGAACGCCGAGGGCCACGTGATCAAGGTGGTCGAGTACGCGCTGGACGTCACCCCGGGCAAGCGGGCCGCGGCCGACGCGCAGGGCAAGATGCAGGCGATCAGCCGGTCCGAGGCGGTGATCGAGTTCGACCTGAACGGGGTCATCCTCGACGCCAACGAGAACTTCCTCGAGACCATGGGCTACTCCCGCCAGGAGGTGATCGGCCAGCACCACCGGATGTTCGTCACCGCCGCCGACGCCCGGACCGCCGCCTACCGGCAGTTCTGGCAGAAGCTCGGGGACGGCGAGTTCGTGGCCGGTGAGTTCCACCGGATCGCCAAGGGCGGGCGCGACGTCTGGCTGCAGGCCACCTACAACCCGATCATCGGGATCGACGGCCGGCCCTGGAAGGTGGCCAAGTTCGCCACCGACGTCACCCAGAGCCGGATGATCAACGCCGACTTCGAGGGCAAGGTCGCGGCGATGGACCGCTCCCAGGCGGTGATCGAGTTCGACCTGAACGGCAAGATCCTCACCGCCAACGACAACTTCCTGGCCACCGTCGGGTACGACCGCGACGAGGTGATCGGGCAGCACCACCGGATGTTCGTGCCGCCGGAGATCGCCGAGTCCAACGGCTACCTGGAGTTCTGGCGCAGCCTGCGCGAGGGCGAGTTCTGCAGCGGTGAGTACCACCGGCTGGCCAAGGGCGGACGGGACGTGTGGCTGCAGGCCACCTACAACCCGATCTTCGGCCTGGACGGCAAGCCCTGGAAGGTGGTCAAGTTCGCCGCCGACATCACCGCCACGAAGATCCGCAACGCGGACTTCGAGGGCAAGATCGACGCGATCTCGCGCTCGCAGGCGGTGATCGAGTTCGACCTCGACGGCAACGTGCTGGACGCCAACGACGCCTTCCTCGACCTGATGGGCTACCGCATCCACGAGCTGCGCGGTCAGCACCACCGGCTGTTCCTCAAGCCGGAAGAGGCCGGCAGCCCCGAGTACCGGCAGTTCTGGGAGAAGCTGGGCCGCGGCGAGTTCGACTCCGGCGAGTACCGGCGGGTCACCAAGACCGGGGCCGAGGTGTGGATCCGGGCCACCTACAACCCGATCCTGAACGCCGAGGGCAAGCCGTTCAAGGTGGTCAAGTTCGCCACCGACGTGACCGCCGACAAGCTGCGCAACGCCGAGTTCGAGGGCCGGGTGGACGCGCTCGACCGGGCCCAGGCGGTGATCGAGTTCGACCTCGAGGGCCGGATCCTCACCGCGAACGACAACTTCCTGCGCACCATGGGCTACACCAAGGGCGAGATCGTCGGGCAGCACCACAGCATCTTCTGCTCGCCCGAGTACGTGCTCTCCGAGGACTACCGCGACTTCTGGCTGCGGCTGCAGAACGGGGAGCTGCGCTCGGGCCGGTTCCACCGGGTCGGCAAGTACGGCCGCAACGTCTGGATCCAGGCCAGCTACAACCCGATCCTGGACCTGAACGGCCGGCCGATGAAGGTGATCAAGTACGCCTACGACATCACCGACCAGGTGCAGCTGGAGCAGCGGCTGAACGCCAAGGCCGAGTCGATGGGCCAGGCCGTGCAGCAGCTGACCGAGTCGATCGAGGCGATCTCGATGAGCACCGCCGACGCCAACCGCTGGTCGACCTCCACCCAGGAGGACGCCCAGGCCGGTTCGCAGGCGCTGCGCGAGTCGGTCCAGGCGATCTCGCTGATCCAGCGCAGTTCGGCCCAGATCGGCGAGATCGTCCAGGTGATGAGCGACATCGCCGACCAGACCAACCTGCTGGCCTTCAACGCCTCGATCGAGGCGGCCCGGGCCGGTGAGCACGGTCTGGGCTTCTCGGTGGTGGCCGGCGAGGTCCGCAAGCTGGCCGAGCGCTCGGCCGAGGCCGCGCACGAGATCTCCAAGCTGGTGCAGGAGTCGACGAACCGGGTCAACGACGGGGCCCGGGTCTCGGAGAAGGCCGGCGAGTCGTTCGAGGAGATCGTCACCAGCGTGGCGCAGACCAGCGCCTCGATCGAGATGATCGTCTCCGCCACGAAGACCCAGATCGAGGCCTCGGCCCAGGTCAGCCGGCTGATCCAGGAACTGCTGGGCGGCGCGCCGGCCGGCGGGGGCCAGGCATGACCACCCTGAGCATCGCGCCGGGCGGGGCGGACACCGACCACACGCAGACCACCTACGGGCTGTTCGCCGCCGGTGAGGCGTGTGTCGGGGTCCCGCTGGGCGACGTGCGGGAGGTCACCCCCTGCCCCGACCAGCTCGAGGTCCTGCCGGTCAGCGCCCCGGGCATGCTCGGCGCGGTGAACCTGCGCGGCCAGGTCATCCCGGTGCTCGACCTGCTCGCCATGCACGGCGGCGGCCAGGTCGGCACCGGTGAGGCGGAGGAGGCGGACCAGAGCGTCCACCGCTCCCGCCGGGTGATCGTGGTGCTGCTGCGCGAGCAGAAGCTGCTGGGGCTGATCGTGGACGGCGTGCACGGGGTCACCACCCCTTCCGGGATGACCCGGATGGGCACCCCGGACGGCGGCCGGCTGATGGTCTCGCACACCTTCACCCGGCCCGAGACCGGCGGCATCGTCAGCGTCCTGGACGTGGACGCGATGTTCGCCCTGCCCGGAGTCCCGCTGGCGCAGGAGGAGGGCCGCACCGACGGCGTCTTCAGCGGCGGCGGGGAGGACAGCTCCAGCCTGCACACCGGCGGGCAGGGCTCGATGCTCCTGGTGCGCTGCGCCGACCACCGGCTGGCCATCTCGATCGAGTCGGTGCACACCATCCTGCCCCGGGTGAAGGTGCGCCACTCCCCGCTGCGGCACGGCTCCTGCAAGGGGGTCACCGACTACGACGGCGCCGAGATCCCGGTGTTCGACCCGCTGGAACTGGCCGGGCTGGGCACGCTCAGCAGCGACGACACCACCGAGGGGGTGGCGATCCGCTTCCAGGACGGTCTGGTCGTGATGATGCTGTCCGAGGTGCTCGACCTGACCCACATCGCCTCGGTCGAGCAGCTGCGGCTGCCGAGCGTGCAGGTGCCCGGCCGGCGCTACCTGCAGAACGTGCTGCGGGTGCCGGAGCAGGGCGACTTCCTCACCTTGGTGGTGGAGAAGATGCTGGAGCACGACGACCTGCGGGCGCTGTCCCGGCTGAACACCCCGCACGAGGGCCGGGCCGAGGCGGTACCGGCCCAGCGCTCGGGCGACGCCGAGCCGGGATCGGCGGACGCCGACACCTGGACCCGCAGCGCGCACAACGAGACGTACCTGACGTTCTCGCTCGGCGCGGCGGACAAGGGGTACGCGGTGCCGCTGCACCAGGTGAAGGAGATCCTGGAGTTCCCGGCCCAGTACTCGGTGCTGGACTCGGCCAACGACCAGATGCTCGGGCTGTTCACGCACCGCGACACCGTGGTGCCGCTGTACCGGCTGAGCCGGATGCTGGGGGTCGCGGACTCGGCGCTGGCCAAGTCCTACGTGCTGATCGTCAGCACCGACCCGGACGCGGCCGGCGGGCAGGTGGTCGGCCTGGTGGTGCACGCGCTGCGGGCGATCGAGAAGGCGGTCTGGGAGGACCCGGAACCCAAGCGTTCCGGCCACCCGGCGGGCTCGCTGGAGGCGGCGCTGAGCGACGTCACCATGCTGCGGCTGTCGGCCATCGGCACCAACGACGAGCCCCGGATGCTGGGCCGGCTGGACCTCGCGGCGATCGGGACCGCGCTGGTCCCGGCGGCCGAGGAGGAGGAGCCCGAACTCGAGGTGAGCTTCCCCGAGACCGGCGAGGACGCGTCCTCAGTTCTGCTCGAAGGGGTCTAGGTCCTGGGACAGTACCGCTCGGGGACTGGCTGATCGATCACACCGGCCCTACTGGTGAGACTCACCGGTGGGGAGCAGGATGCTCACAGCCCGTCCCCGAGCGTTGTCCAGGAGGCCCGTGTGCGGATCGGAATGCCGCTGCCCTACAGCCAGAGCTTCGTCGACGTGGTGCAGGAGCTGCCGGACTACCGGCGGGCCGGCCTGTCGATCGTCTACGTGGCCGAGGCCTACAGCTTCGACGCGGTGAGCCAGCTCGGGTACATCGCCGCCAAGGTGCCCGACCTGGAGATCGCCTCCAACATCCTGCCGATCTACACCCGCACCCCAGCCCTGCTCGCCATGACGGCGGCGGGGCTGGACCACGTTTCCGGCGGCCGCTTCACCCTCGGTCTGGGGGCCAGCGGGCCCCAGGTGATCGAGGGCTTCCACGGGGTGCCCTACGACGCCCCGATCGGCCGCACCCGCGAGATCATCGGGATCTGCCGGCAGATCTGGCGCCGCGAGCGGCTGGAGCACTCCGGCCGGCACTACTCGATGCCGCTGAAAGGTGGCACCGGTCTGGGCAAGTCGCTGAAACTGATCAATCATCCGGTGCGCGAACGCATCCCGATCCTGATCGCGGCCATGGGCCCGAAGAACGTGCAGCTGGCGGCGGAACTGGCCGAGGGCTGGGCGCCGTTCTTCTTCCGGCCCGAGGGGGCGCCGGAGGTCTGGGGCGAGGCGCTCGCGGCCGGTAAGGCCAAGCGCGATCCGGCGTTGGGCGAGCTGGACGTGGTAGTGCCGATCCCGGTGGCAATTGGGGACGACGTGGCTGGGTCGATCGATCTGGTGCGGCCTCAGTTCGCGCTCTACTTGGGCGGAATGGGCGCGAAGGGCAAGAACTTCTACCACGATCTGGCCGCCCGCTACGGCTTCGAGGCCGAGGCGGACCGGGTGCAGGAGCTCTACCTGGCCGGTCGCAAGGAGGAGGCCGCGGCCGCCGTACCCGGCGACCTGCTGCGATCGCTCAGCCTGGTCGGGCCCAAGTCCTGGGTGGCCGAAAGAGTTTCAGCTCTGCACGAAGCCGGCGTGACCACCCTTTCCGTCACCCCGCTCGCGCCCACCCCGGCGCAGCGCCTGCAGACCGTAGAGACCCTGGCCTCGCTGCTGCCCTGAACCACTGATCGTGAAGACAAGGCCGCGGCCTTGTCTTCACGATCTGCTTCGGGCCAGGGACCAGAGGGCGGGCGAGGCCACCAGGCGGTCGATGACGGTGCAGGCGGCCCCGGTCATCGCGGCGTAGTCACCGGCCCGGGCCCGGCTGACCCGCACCGGCGCCCAGTCGCTGAACACCACCAGTTCGGCGAGCGCCTGCTCGACCGGCCCGGCGAGCACGTCGAACAGCGAGGCGAAGGTGCCGCCCAGCACCGCCTCATCTACGTCGGAGATGTGCGCGACCGCCGACAGCGCAATCCCCAGCGCCCGCCCGGCCTCGCCCACTGCCGCCAGCGCTTGGGCATCCGCACTCTCGAGGGCCGCAAGCAGCTCGGTCAAGGCCGCTCCCGGACGGCCCGCCGCCGCGAGCAGCGCGTGCTGACCCGCCACGTCCTCCAGCCGGATCAGCCCCGCGCCGGGGGTGGAACCCACCACCACGTGCCCGATCTCGCCGGCCCAGCCGTGCCGCCCGGCATTCACCTCGCCGGCCAGCACCCGGGCGCCGCCGATCCCGATCTCCCCGGAAACGTAGAAGAAGCTGGGCTTTTCGTTCTCGTGCAGCCGGGCCCGGACCTCGGCCCGGGCGGCCAGGTCGGCCTCGTTGGCCACGGTGAAACCGACCACCCCACCGACCACCTCGGCCGGCAGCAACTGCAGGGCGTCCAGGTCGCGCCAGCCCAGGTTGGGGGCCGTGCGCAGCACCGAGGAGGAGTCGATCAGGCCGGGCAGGGCCAGCGTGCCCCCGGCGATCTGCGAGCCCTGCGCCAGCACCGCGGCCCGCACCTCGGCGGCGACCTCGGCCAGCCGGGCGGCGACTTCCTGGGGATCGGAACCGCGCAGGTCGGCGTGCACCACCTGCTCGGCGACCAGCTCCCCGGTCAGGTCGAACGCGCGCACCCCGAGGTAGTCGACGTTCACCTCGAGCCCGAGCGCCGCCACCGCACCGCGCACCGGCACCAGGGGTACCGCCGGACGGCCACGCGGGAGCGCCACCGGGGCCAGTTCCCGCACCAGACCGGTCTCGACCAGCCGGTCGACGATGTTCGTCACCGCGGCCCGGGAGAGCCCGGTCAGCGCAGCCACCTGGGCCCGTGAGACCGGCTCGGCCGCCCGCAGCACGACGAGGAGCGCGAGCGAGAGGTTGTGCTCGCGCATCCAGTCCTGCCGGACCGGCGCAACCGGGGCTGACATGCCTTGACCCTACCGTTCCGGCTGGATAAATTCACGGCGTCAACAAAACCCGTGAACCCCCGAACCGGAGTTGATCGCGATGACGCGCAAGCCCACCCCCGCAGACGGTTTCTCGTTCGGCCTCTGGACGGTCGGCTGGCCGGGGCAGGACCAGTTCGGCAGCGCCAGCCGGCCCGACCTGGACCCGGTCGAGTCGGTGCACAAGCTGGCCGAGCTCGGCGCCGCGCACGTCACCTTCCACGACGACGACGTGGTGCCGTTCGGCAGCAGCGAGGCCGACCGGGAGAAGATCCTCGAGCGGTTCAAGGGCGCCCTGGCCGAGACCGGCATCACCGTCGAGATGCTCACCACCAACACCTTCAGCCACCCGATCTTCAAGGACGGCGCGTTCACCTCGAACGACCGCCGGGTGCGGCGTTACGGCCTGCGCAAGGTGATCCGCAACGTCGACCTGGCCGCCGAGCTGGGCGCCGACACCTTCGTGATGTGGGGCGGGCGGGAGGGCGCGGAGTACGACAGCGCCAAGGACCTGAACGCCGCCCACGACCGCTACGCCGAGGGCATCGACACGGTGGCCGGCTACATCAAGGAGAAGGGCTACGGGCTGCGGATCGCGATCGAGCCCAAGCCGAACGAGCCGCGCGGCGACATCCTGCTGCCGACCGTCGGTCACGCCCTCGGCCTGATCGCCAAGCTGGAGCACGGTGACATCGTCGGCTTGAACCCCGAGGTCGGCCACGAGCAGATGGCCGGGCTGAACTACACCACCGGCATCGCCCAGGCGCTGTGGGCCGGCAAGCTCTTCCACATCGACCTGAACGGCCAGAAGAGCATCAAGTACGACCAGGACCTGGTGTTCGGCCACGGCGACCTGTTCTCCGCGTTCGCCACGGTGGACCTGCTGGAGAACGGATTCCCGGGCGGCGGGCCGACTTACACGGGCCCGAAGCACTTCGACTACAAGCCCTCGCGCACCGAGGACAAGCAGGGCGTGTGGGACTCGGCCGCTGCCAACATGGCCAGCTACCTGCTGCTGGCGGAGCGGGCCACGGCCTTCCGGGCCGACCCGGAGGTGCAGGAGGCGCTGGCCTACTCGGGCGTGCTGGAGCTGGCCGAGCCCACCCTGGGCGAGGGCGAGACCCTGGCCGACCTGCTGGCCGACAAGTCCGCGTACGAGGACCTGGACGTGGACGCCGTGGCCGAGCGCGGTTTCGGTTTCGTCCGGCTGAACCAGCTGGCGATGGAGCACGCCGTGGGCGCGCGTTCCTAGAACCGGTCCTGGTCAGTCGTCGTGCGGGTCGGGCGGCGTTCCCTCGAAGGTCTCGAGAAACTCGTTGCCCTCGTTGCTGATCCGGCGGCTGGTGACTGCGTCTCGCAGATAGAGCCCGATCAGCCCGCCGCCGGCCAGCACCATGAAGACGATGAGCACGGTCATCTGGCACCTCCCTCGCATCACGCCGAAGTCATGACATGAACTGCCCCGACTTCGAGTGAACCCCGCCGCGCCGATCGGCTCCACCCCCGGACCGGCCGAACGGCACGATCGGGTGGGATTGCGGCAGACGGGTTGCCCTGGCTCCTCCACTCTGCCGAGAACCGCAGAACCAGCAACGGACGCTCCCGGTGACCGGAAGCGTCCGTTGCTGGTACTCAGTGGTGTCAGTCAGAACCAGAGGACGTGGTGGCCGAGCCGGTCCCTGGGCTCGCCGCGTCGGTGGTCACGCTGGACCTCGCCGCGTCGGTCGGGATGCCTTCGGCCCCTTCGGTTTCCTGGGTCCCCTCGGTCTCCTGAGACTCCCCTTCGCCCGAACCCTCGGCCGACTGCTCGATCGTCACCGCTTCCCCGGACGGGGCC
>NZ_JAJOMB010000022.1 GCF_021129305.1 Kineosporia babensis
CGCGGGCCACCTCGTCTGCGCGGGCCACCTCGTCTGCGCGGGCCACCTCGTCTGCGCGTAGCGCATCCGAGGGATCCTTGCCGGCAGGCTGTCTCTTAGGGCTCTTCTTGGGCCGAGGCGCGACTCGTCGACTCCAGCGGCACTCCTGACGCCCAGCGCCGCACCACCACAGCCACCAGCGGAACGCGAGCTCGACCAGTCAGCGTCACTTCAGCGGTGGCCTCGTCCAGAGCGCCGGTCGGCCCACCCACCCCGATCTGGAGTTCTACCAGTGATTCCGGCGCCTGACTGAGGTAGTCACGCACGCTCTCCTGGACACTGGCGTCCGTCAATGCAACGGGTCGCTCCTGGGCGCCGTGCTCGTAGAACGTTGCCTCGTCCAACGCATCGGCGGCATCCCGGGCAGCCCCGTCGGCGGCCGCCTGCAAGGCTTGACGCTGCAGATGCAGCGCCGTGACATCGACCGTCACCAGAACCAGCAGAATCGCCAGGACAACGAATCCGGTTACAAGAAGCAGGATCTGGCCGCTTTCAGCTTCGAGGTGCGCGGGTCTCCGGCCTTCAGGTGGCTGCTTCTCCCTCGACGCGTGTTTGCCTCTGGAGAGCCGCTGGCCCTTCGGCGATCGCCGGCCTCCACCTGGTTGCCGGCCTTGGGGAAACTGCTCATCCCCAGATCGCTGCCGATTATTCGGCGGCGTCTCGTCCATAGGTGACCGTGGCATCTAGGGTCCTGCCTCCCGGAACTCGTCCACCACCTCGGCCTGGCTGGCGCTCACCACGACGCGCGCATTCAATGCGTCGGCAAACCCGGCGGGCAGCCAGGGGAATCGCGCGGCGATCTGCACCTCGACGGTGACCCGTTCTCCCGGAGTCAGGCAGGGCGAAGCAGTGCAGGAGATGGCTACCTCGCCTGCTTCGTCAGCGAAATGGTGGTCTCTCAAGGCAAGTTCGGTGGTGATGGCGAGATGACGTTGTGCTTCGGCATCGCTGTCGGCCGCCGCGAAGGCACGGGCGCCCTCGCGGGCCGCACCGTTGGCCGCGAACGAAGCCGCCTGAATCCGGCCGAGCACGAGCACCAGATAGGCAACCGGCAGCATGAGCAGCAGGCCCAGAGCCACGAACTCGATCACCGCCGAGCCTTCGTCGCCGCCGGTTCTCATGGCTCTGGGTCTGGATTCGGCCTTGGGTCGGTCCCCGGCCCTGCCTTTGGTGCTGGGCCTGGCTTCAGTTCCGGGCCTGACCTCGGCCCGGATCCCGACGCCGAGCTTGGCCTCAGTTCCCGGTCTGGCCTCAGTTCTGGACCTGTCTTCGGCCCGGATCCCAATGCTGAGCTTCGCCTCAGTTCTGGACCTGTCCTCGGCCCGGATCCCGACGCTGGGCCTGGCTTCAGTTCCGGGCCTGGCCTCGGCTCGGGTTCCGATGCTGAGCTTGGCCTCAGTTCTGGGTCTGGGCTTGGTGCCAGTTCTGTTCGTGGCCTCGGTATTGGGCCTGTCCTCGACCGTCTGCCTGCCCCCGGCACTGGGCTTGGCCTTGGTCCTAGACCTACCTCGGGCCTTGGCCGGGCTTCGATTTGCGTCTGCTGTGATCATGGCGCCTCGGCCAATGCGTGCCCGGTGACGCTGATGCTGCGCCCTACCCCGATCAAGCCGGCAACGGGCACCGGGGCCCGCACCTCTACCTGGACCGTGGTGACTCCCTCCAGATCGACCAACCGAGCCGAGACCTGTTCCGCATATCCCGGGGAGAGCGCCTCAGCGATGAGACTTTGGGTGCGGACGGCACCTGCCTCAGGATCGCGGTCGGCCAGAGCTCCGAACCGGGCGCCCTGAGCCGCGCAGTCGGTCAGGACGTTGCGAACGTGAACGGTGAGCGCAAGCTGGACGAGGCCCAGAAACAGGAACACTGTCAGGGCACCGACCATGACGAAATCGGTCACTGCCGATCCAGAGTCACTGCTGTGCGACCGCTTTCCGTTCGCAGCACGATCGCGTTCGGGCCGCCCCAGGGATGCGGCGGCGCTGCATTCTTGCCAATTCACCGGCGTTCCCGTGCCGTGGGCATGCCTTGCCTGTCCGGACGGGATTTTGACTCAGCCGGGCTGGTGGCTGGAGAACTGCCCCTCCCCCGCGAATTGCTACTCACCCGAACTGCCCCCAACTGTCCACGTCTTGTTGTGCCCTGCTGTCAGGTGGTGACGCTCAGGGTTCGCCGGACTCCCGTCGCCTGCCGACCGCCGCCGCTACGGTCACGGGCCGCCCACAACGTTGTCCACAGAGTCGTTGAAAATCTGTACCAGCCGCGGGCCGGCCGCTCCCCATAGCGCCACGACAAGACCAGCCGTCATCAGTGTCACGAGCACCCAGCCGGGCACGTCGCCCCGCTCATGGCTGCGCCGGATCTCCCTACGGCTCAGGTGAATCCGGGTGGAGACGGATGCGGCCACGTAGTGCGTGAGGCTGGCCAGCCAGTTCGCTCCCTGCGATGGGCTTGGCCGATACACCCGGTACCGAGGGCGCGTCCGGTACCGGGGGCGCAATCCGTTCAAGCCGTGCTCCCTGTTCAATCCGTGCTCCCCACACACGCTGTGGTCCCCACTCACGCCTCGCCGCCTGTCCACGCCACCTTTCCCGTTCACGGGGTCCGGGCCGTTCAGGTGGTGCAGTCGACCCGTCCGGTGCGATCCGCCTTGCTGATGTGACTTGCTCCCCTGGAGCAGCCGGTTCGGACGGTGGGCGCACAGCCGATCCGGCTGAACTACTTCGGACATTGCATTCCCCGTTCGGTTTCTGCTGGATCTGACGATCAGACCGTGAGTTCGAGTACTGCCAAGCCGGGATAGAGCGCGAAGAGCACCGTGACCGGCAGAATCAGGAAAACCACGGGCACCATGGCCCCGATCTCCCGCCGCCCACCGGCCTCCATGAGTCTTCGCCGGGTGAGGTCTCGGACGTCCTGGGCCTGAGCCCGGAGCACGTCGGCCAAGGGAGTGCCGCGTTCGATCGCCACCACCATGCCGTCGACGAACCGTGCCACGCTGGGGATGGAGGTGCGAACGGCGAGATCGTTGAGGGCATCGGTCAGCGACCGACCGGTACGGGCGTCGGCGAGAGTCTGCGCAATTTCGTCGGACAGTTCGCCCGAGCAGGTTCGGGCCACCCGGTCCAGAGCGCCCAGCGGCCCTTCACCGGCACCGACCGCAAGCGCCAGAATCTCTGCGACGGAGGGAAACTCGGCCAAGATGCGCTGCTCTCGTCGACGTACCTGCCAATCCAGCGCCTGGTCGCGGCCGAGCACCCCGAGCAACGCACCGATCAGCACGAGCCCGACAAGAGTGACCACGCTGAGACCGTTGCTCGCTGCGATCAGCCCGCTGACACCGGCGCCAAGACAGGCACCGACTACTGCGGCCAGCACCTGCTGCGCCCGGAACTGCTCGATCGCCAGGCCAGAACCCAGCCGCCGAAGTCTTCTTTCGACCGAGGCATTGCCTCCGCTCACCCGCGCGGCCCAGGCCGATGCGGTGGCCAGGACCGGCTGGAGCCACTCCTGCCAGGCCGATCCACGAGCCGGGTCCAGATCGGTCGACAGCCGGGCGCCCCGGAGGTAGGGAGCCAGGCGCTGGTCCAGCGTGGGCCCGCTGCGCCAGGGCACCCCGAGGATGACCAGCCAGGCCCCGAACCCGGCCACAGCTCCGAGCAATGCACCTGCCGCGGCCATCAGCGCAGCACCCGCCGTTCCTCCGGAAGCCTGCCGATCACGGTCATCAGGCGATAGGCCAGCACGGAGACAGCACCTCCGAAGATCAGCACCACCGAACCCGTGGCGCTGCTGTAGGCCTGTACCGACTCGGGTTTCGTGGCCAGCAGAGCCAGGACGAGCCAGGGGGCCGACACTGCGAGACGGGCGGCGGAAACCGTCCAGCTCTGCCGGGCTTCCATCTCGGAACGGACCCGGGCGTCGTCCCGCAGGAACATCGACAGGTTACGCAGGAGCTTGCCCAGGTCGGACCCGCCCACCTCACGGGTGATCCGCAGGGCCTCGCAGAGCCGGTCACCGGTCGGGTCGGCCAGTCGGGTCTTCAGCGCGTCCAGCGAGTCCGCGAAGTTGCCGCTCAGCCGATAGTCATGAGCAAAGGCCCGGAACGGCGGACGCAGCGGTTCAGGACCACGGTCGGCCAGGGCTGAAAGCGCGTCCGGCAGGGAAAGACCGGCCCGGACGCCGGAGGCGAGGTTGTCCACGACGTCCGGCCAGAGTTCGCGCAGCCGTTGTCGGCGCCGACGGGCCCGGGCCCGGATCACCGAGTAGGGCGCCCAGCCTGCGATGACTGCGAAACAGCCGGCCAGTGAGGCGACAGCGGTAAAGGCCAGGACGATCAGACCGACGCCGACGGCGGTCGCCCCGCAGACCGTGAAGAAGGCAGCGGGCGAGACCGAGGGCAGATCGGCCTCGCGCAGCAACGAGCGCAGTCGCCCGATCACGCTGGTCCTGGTCTCCGCGGGGCGCGGTTCCGGCTCCCAGCAGGCCCACCAGACCAGGAAGAGCCCAACCCCGGCGATCAGTCCCAGCAGCGCTCCCATCGGTTCACCTCCAGCCGCCGCGGAGCAACGCCGCGATGTCGATCCCGGCCTGTTCGTAGCGTTCGGGGTGTGGCGGGAATCCCTCGGCCCGGCTGAGCCGGTCGTGACGGCGGGCGAAGATCTCGGTCGTCTCGATCACGTCGGCCTCGACTCTGCCCGGCACACCGATGATCTCGCTGACCCGGCGACGTCCGTCGGCATCCAGCCGGATCTGGACCACCAGGTCGATGGAGCTGGCCACGGTCGGGACGATGAACCGGGCGCTCACGTTCTCCCCGGCCAGCAGCGGCAGGGTGCACATCTTCACCACGGCCTCGCGGGCCGAATTGGCGTGCACCGTGGCCATCCCGGGTAGACCGCTGTTGAGTGCCAGCAGCAGATCGAGACTCTCGGCCTGTCTGACCTCGCCGACGATCAGCCGGTTGGGCCGCATCCGGAGGGCCTCCTTCACCAGCCGCCGCAACGGGATCTCACCGGTGCCCTCGAGGCTGGCCTGCCGGCACTGCATGGCCACGCAGTCGCGCAGCGCGACCCGCAACTCGAACACCTCTTCGCAGGTGATGATGCGCTCACGG
Source organism: Kineosporia babensis (assembly GCF_021129305.1). GTDB lineage: Bacteria > Actinomycetota > Actinomycetes > Actinomycetales > Kineosporiaceae > Kineosporia > Kineosporia babensis. The sequence goes on from NZ_JAJOMB010000022.1 coordinate 5,153, forward strand.
GCCGGGACGGCGCCCAGAAGACAGTTGAGCAAGGTGGTCTTGCCCGCTTGAGTACCCCCGGAGACCAGGATGTTGAGCCCGGCGGCCACCGATGCCTTGAGGAACTCGGCAGCGTGCGGGCTGAGGGTTCCCAGAGTGACCAGGTCGTCCAGACGGGTGGAGACCACGGTGAACTTGCGGATGTTGACCGCGTAGGAGGATCGTGTGATGTCCGGGATGACAGCATGCAGCCGGGAGCCGTCGGGCAGCATCGCATCCACGAACGGGCTCGCCAGGTCGACGCGGCGGCCGGAGAACTTCAGCATCCGCTCGACCAGGTCACGAACCTCCTGGTCGGAGAGGACGGTCGTGGTGAGCTCACTGACACCGGAACGTGCAATGAATATTTGCCCTGGATCGTTAATCCAGATTTCCTCGATCGAGGGATCGTCGAGATACGGCTGCAGCGGCCCGAAACCGGAGACTTCGTCGAGCACCCGCTTGACCGCCTGACGAGTATCCGCCAGCGGGGGCAGCGCCCGAGTGAGGGAGCGTTCGTCGTACGCCGCGATCGCCGCCTCGACCAGCCGTCGCAGACCGGCCGAATCCCGGCCCGGGTCAATCCCTTCCCGCCGGATCAGCTCCCGCACTTCACCGGACACGATCGCGACAGCGTCCATCGATTCCTCCCCCGCCGGATCGATCCGTTCTCAGTGCGGACTCGCCGCAACTCCCCGTGGCCCGCAGCATACGCAAATCCGGACAGATGCCAATTCAGTTATCCACAACCCCGAACGAAACCGCCCGTTCCGGCAGTCCTTCGCAAGTTATCCACAGGGCGTCCCGAGATGCCCTATAAGAGGCGCACAATCGAACCATGAAACTTCGGCTGACCATTGTGCTTCCTGAGATTGGAGTGAAGCCAGTTGATGTCGAGATCGAGGCCGATCGCGGAACCACCCTGGACATGGCGACCGGCCCCTTGAGCGATGCGCTCCGATCCTCTCCGCACCAACGTAATGCACTCTCGTTCAATTTATTTCACTGCTCCGGGCGAGCCCTACCATCAACGCAGCCGATCGGTCTACCTCCGGTCCTGCACGGGGCGACGCTGGTTATGGGGGACCCTGGAGAACTGCCGATCAGGTACGACGGCGGGCTCGAACTCCACGTGGTCTCCGGGCCTGATGCCGGGTTTACCTATCCGCTGACACCCGGCGGCCCGCTGCTGATCGGGCGACAGAGTTCCTGTGATGTACCACTGGCCGATCCAGACCTTTCCCGGCGGCACGCCGAACTCGAAACCGCAGACGGCATCGTCCGGATCCGGGATCTGCTGTCAGCCAACGGAACCTGGCTGTCCGGATCGGCCGTCGGCGAGACAGGCCGCCCGCTTCCGGTGAATACCGCGGTCCGGGTCGGCGGGAGCACACTGCTGGTACGCACCCCCGATCAGCCGGCCGCAGCCGCCGTCCCCGATGGCGAAGGACACCTGCTGGTGAACCGGCGCCGACCGCTCGGAGCGCCGAGACCCGAATCAATCGTCGAGTTGCCGCCGCCCCCGCAGGAACCGGCCCGTCAGCATCTGCCTTGGCTCATGGTTCTCGCCCCGCTGCTGCTCGCCGTTCCCGCCGCAATCATCTGGCGCCAGCCCGCCTATCTGTTGATCGCCGTTCTGAGTCCCCTGCTGATGCTGGCGCAATACCTCACCGACCGGCGCCGGGGCAGGCGAGAAGGTCTTGCCCGTACGGTGGGCCATCAGACCGCCGTCCGCGAGGCACAGCAGCAACTGCAGCGATCACTCACCGCAGACGCCGAATATCTGGACCTGACGCACCCCGACCTGGCCCGGATCGGGACGATGGCACGTATCCCCACCACCGAACTGTGGCATCGCACGGCTGAGCACCCTGCGGCCCTGACGGTACGGCTGGGCCGCGGCGAGGTGCCTTCCTCCGCCGTGATCCGCGATGCTTCATCCCCGGCCGGTCACCGTCGGCCGACGCACCCCGACGCACCGGTCGTGCTGGAGCTGAAAGCGTTTCGGGTGATCGGTATCAGCGGTCGGCGTGAGTCGGCGCTGAGCACCGCCCGGTCGATCATCGGCCAGCTCTCGGTTCTGCACTCACCACTCGACCTGTCGATCAGTCTGCTGCGATCCAAACCACCAGGAGCCGACCTCGCCGCAACGCCGGAAGGGGCCGACGAGTGGGACTGGCTGAACTGGCTCCCTCATCACCGGCCACCCGAAACCTCAGGTTCCAGAAAGAATCAGCCCAGTGTTCTCGTTCTTGACGGCGCCCGGCGCCTGCGTGGGCAGGCAGACGTGGCCCGGGTGCTCGCTCAGGCCGGTACTGCGGACCCGCACGCCGACCGACCGGTCTGCGTCGTCGTCTGCCTGGAACGGGACGAGTCCGCGCTTCCCCTCGAATGCTCGGCGACGATCGTCCACGCGACCGACCAAGCCCGGGCCACCCTGCGTCGGGCCGGTCAGCCGCCGCTGTCGTTCCGGCCGGACCTTGCAGGTTCTCGCTGGGCAGCCCGCCTCGCCCGTGATCTCGCACCGCTGAGGGACGCCACTCCCGAGGGCGCCGGCGGCCTTCCCGAGCAGGTGCACCTGCTCGAGGAGCTTCGGCAGGGCGGCCGCCCGGAGCCGGTCGAGACGACCGAACTGGCTCAGGCCTGGGCCCGCTCAGACCCGATTCGTGCAGTGCTCGGACGGTCGGCAACCGGACAGGTGGTGGTCGACCTGGCCGCGGATGGGCCGCACCTGCTGATCGGCGGAACAACGGGGGCAGGCAAGTCCGAACTGCTGCAGACCCTGATCGCCTCGCTGGCCCTGGGCTCGAGCCCGCAGCGCCTGACCTTTCTGCTGGTGGACTACAAAGGTGGGGCCGCCTTCCAGTCCTGCACCCGCCTTCCCCATGTCGGTGCCGTTCTCACTGACCTGGATCCGCAGTCGGCTCAACGGGCCCTGATCTCGTTCAGCGCGGAACTACGCCGAAGGGAACGGATTCTGCTGAACGCCGGCTGCGTCGACATCGAGAGCTACCTCACGGCCCGGCAGGGCGATGGAAGCCTCGATCCGATGCCCCGGCTCATGGTGATCGTCGACGAGTTCCGGGTGCTCGCCGAGGAGATTCCCGAATTCGTCACCGGACTGGTCCGCATCGCCACTGTCGGCCGCTCACTCGGGATCCATCTCGTGCTGGCCACCCAGCGTCCGGCCGGCGTGGTATCGCCGGACATCACCGCGAACATGAATCTGCGGATCGCCCTGCGGGTGCGCGACGCCGCCGACTCCCAGGACCTGATCTCGGATCCGGCGGCCTCCGTCCTGCCCAGCATTCCGGGGCGGGCATTGCTGCGGGCCGGAGCCGATCCTCCAGTCCAGTTCCAGACGGCCCGGGTGCTGGGAAGAACACCGGCACTCACCACCGGGAAGAAAGCGACAGTAAGAGTGCTCGACACTGCCCAGGCACCAGCACCAACGATGGAGAACGAGGAAGAAGCAGGGCCGGTCGATCTCGAGCGTGTCGTGGTGGCCGCTCAGTCGGCCGCCGCGTTACTTGGGCTCGATCACACCCAGGCGCCCTGGCTGCCGGAGTTGCCGACCGACCTGAGCACCGCTGATCTCGCCGCACCGGTCACCGGCCGAAGCCTGCCCTTCGGACTGATCGACCTGCCGGAGGAGCAACTCCAGGAACCGGCTTTCTGGGATCTGAGCACGGGGCATCTGGCGGTGGTCGGCGGACCTCGGTCCGGGCGCTCGAACGTGATCCGCTCACTGTGCACCACAGCGGCCCGGATCGTCGGGCTCGCAGGGGTGAGGGACGTCCACTGCAGTGTTCTGGACGCCACCGGGCAACTCGGCGATCTGGAGCGGGACGGCTGGGCGGCCGTGATCCGGCCGGACGATCATGAACGTGCCGAGCGGCTGCTCCGGCTCATGCTCGGCGTGCTGCAGGAACGCCAGGCCGAGCCGGTTGCCCGGGACCCGGTGCTCCTCCTGGTGGACGGCTGGGAAGCACTGACCTCCGCCTGGGCGGAGCCCGGTCTGATGGACCTCCACGACGATCTGCTGCGACTGCTGCGGGATGGACCGGGCTGCGGAATCTGTGTGGCCGTGACCGGAGGCGTCCAGTTCCTGACCGGGCACCTGTCATCGCTGTTCCCGCAACGGCTGGTGCTTGCCTTGCCGGATCCGGCCGACGCAATGGTGCTCGGAGTTCCGGCGGGAGCCGCCCGCGGCACCGGGCCTCCCGGCCGTGGCTGGTGGCTCGCCCCGCCGCGGAACGCCTTTCATCAGCTTCAGGTTGCTCGCCCGGCCACAGGAGTCTCAGGTCGACGGGTGAGAACAGACGATGCGTGGCGGGTGCCCGCCCTGCCGGTGAAAATCTCGCGAGCCCATCTGCCGCGGGTCGGTGCACACGGCCGGCGTTCACCGGGCCTGGTCCCGATCGGAATCGGCGGCGACCGGACGCAGCCGATCCGCCTGGATGTCCTGGCCGCTCCGGTCACAGTCGTTCTCGGATCGCGGGGCAGCGGACGCTCCACCGCGCTGGCGAGCCTGTGGGAAGGCCTGCGCGAGTGTGGGCTTCCCGCGTTCCTGTTTCCTGCAGGCACCGCCCGGCAAGCGCAGGACGTGTCCACCCTGGCCGGGTACCTCAGAGAAGAACCAGGCTCGGTAGTGCTTCTGGATCATCCCCCCGGCCCGGAACTGCCGGGTCCCGGCACCGATCAGCTTCCCGAGGTCCTGGCTTTGCACCTTGCCGCCGGAGGCCACCTCGTGGTCGCGGCTTCCGGACCGGAGATCGCGGCTGCCTACCGCGGCGTTCTGGCGCTGGCCCGGGATGCCCGGCAAGGGCTGGTCCTGGGCGCGGTCTCGCCGATCGACGGCGATGTGCTGGGTGTCCGGCTGAACCGCCGCCCGGCCGGACCACCGGGCCGTGGGCTGCTGATCGTCGGAGGAAAGGTGCTCTCCTTACAGGTGGCGCATCCGGACGGACCTGCCGATGACGGCCGGACGCGATGAGATGGTGAACGCGACCTCGCTCCGGGACCCGCCGACGTCCATCATGAGGAATTCGGCCGGCAGGCGATTTCGGACAGCAACGAATCTGTCCCCAGATGTCGAAACCGTCACGCTTGGACGCTCGGAGAGAGGCGGGTGTGACGATATGCAAGCACCGTCCAGCAGGTTGTGACATACAGCGACAGGCTCGGAAAATGCTCACGACTAGTGCGCTAGTTACGTCGACATGCACAACGCAGTGTGTTCTATTCTTGCCGCATGGTGACATTGGTCTCGTTCGGTAACGGACGAACCGCGCACCGCAACAATCCGGCGCGTTCTGCGTGGTCATGGAAGGGTGTGGGCACGATTTCGCTCGGCAGCCGCTCCGAGACCGTCCGGAGCACGGACACCGTAGATCTGCGAGTACCGGCCGATCCGGCGTACCTGGCGATGATCCGGACCGCGACCGCAGGGCTGGCCACCCGGCTCGATCTGACGCTGGACGAGATCGAGGACCTGCGGATCGCCGTGGACGAGGCCTGCTCCCTGCTGTTGCGTGGGCGTTCCCACCCGGGCGAGGTGCTAACCGCCGGCTTCGAGGTCGGGCCGCCCGGCAGCGGGACGCTCTCGATCCTGATCACTGGCCCGCTCAGCCGGCTTCCCGAAGGGCAGGGCTACGCCTGGTCGGTGCTCCGGGCCCTCGCCGGAGAGGTCGTCACCGGCGTCGGCGAGCACGGCGCGTGGATCAAACTGACGTACGTCGGACGGGGAGACCAGTGATCCAGCAGCAGGAGACGACGCTTAGCGTGCTGCAGCGCACACCCCAGCGGGGTGAGACCCCGGACGCCGGCGAGAGCACTGATCCACCTGGCCAGCAGGACGAATCGGCCCTCCCCCCGGAGTCCGTTCTCGACGACCAGGTGAGTGCTCCGGCCGAGGCGGCACCGGTCCGGGCCCCGCACCGACGGGCCGCCCAGACCCCGGCCGCCTCGATCAGCAGCGTGGCTGCCCGGCTACGCGAGAACGAAGACCTGGACGAGGAGACGGCCGGGGCGGCCCGCCCGCGGGGCCGTCACGTCCGGGAGGACGAGGGCGACACCCCCGCCCAGTCCGATCCTGATCTGCTCCGGCTGGCTGCCCTGCCCAAGACCGATCCGCAGTACCAGCAGCTACGCCGCACAGTGATCGAGGCCCACCTCCCCCTGGTCCACCACCTCGCCCAACGCTTCAAAGGCCGCGGCGAACCCTACGACGACCTCGTCCAAGTCGGCACCATCGGCCTCCTGCACGCCGTCGACCGCTTCGACCCCCACCGCGGAGCCTTCGCCGCCTTCGCCGTACCCACCATCGTCGGCGAAATCCGCCGCCACTTCCGCGACCGCGGCTGGGCCATGCGCATCCCCCGCCGCATCCAGGACCTCGGCCGCCGCGTCTCCGAAGCCCGCGAAACCCTCACCCACACCCTCGACCGCTCCCCCACCGTCCAGGAGATCGCCCAGCACCTGGACGTCGATGCGGACCTGGTGATCGAGGCCCTGGACACCGCCAGCGCCTACATCACGGTCCCGCTGCCCACAACGGCCGACGAGTCGGACCGAATGGGCAAAGCCTTCGAGGACGCCGGGCTGGAACTGGTGGAACAGCGCGAGACGTTGCGCCCGCTACTGGCCCGCCTGCCCGAGCGGGAGCAGCGGATTCTGGAGCTCAGGTTCGGCAAGGGCCTCTCACAGGCGCAGATCGCGGCCGAGGTGGGCGTCTCCCAGATGCATGTCTCCCGGCTGCTGACCAAGAGCCTGAACATCCTGCGCAGCGGACTCACCCAAGAGCTCTGACGAACGCAGAACGGGTGTCACTCGGGATCCCGAGTGACACCCGTTCTGTCTTTGGCAACGTCTTCTGAACACCCTCGGCCGCCCGGAGCGGCACAAAGGCCGCGTAGGCGCCTTCTGCGCCGCCAGGCGCCTTCTGAGCGCCCCTCAGGCGGCTGCGTCTTCCTCCCGGACGATCACGTGCTTCCCTGCGACCAGGAAGCCCACTACGACCGCAATGGCGAGGATGGGAATGCCGTAGTACCAGTAGTTGCTTGCAGACACCGGCATACCTACCCCCGCCTGAAGCAGCTGCCAGGTCATCACCGGCCCCCTGGTCCAGCGCGCGCCCTCCCGCAGCCCACGAACACAGCCGGCCAGAGCCAGGCCGATGACGGCCGCTATGACGCCGAGCCCGATCCCGTTCACCGGCCGCGATGCGCCCAGCCCTTCGACAACCAGGAGCACCGCCCCTACGAGCAGAGCCAGCGCCTCCAGCCCGACCAGGACAGCAACCAGGAGACGGAGGTCCTCACGACCGCCTGGACCCTCCTGGTCCTGCCCCGCCGGGCTTTCCTGCCTCGGCATCGAACACATCCTCTCCTTCATCGTCCATTCACCCGATAGCGATTAAACGCGCTACCGTAAAACCGAACCCGCCACGGTTCCCCGTCACGAGGATCGTTCCGCCGCAACGAATGTCACAAGCGCATCAGCTCCGACTTAAGAGCGCGAAAGCCATTCTTCCGGTGCTGCACCCGCTCGGCCCTATTGGGGTCTTTTGGGCACTTCGGCCTGCAAACCGCTTGCGCGTGCGCCAATATAAGGGGCAGGCAAGACACGGATCACTCTGCGTGGAACACCCAGAAGAATCCTGACACCACTCTTCTGGCTCTTTCACGGCGTGCACCCAGGAATGTACGCGCCGTGGGAACGCGTTCACCTAATGCGTTCTTTGCCCCACACTCAGGGTCACAGAACGGACACGACAGAACCGAACCACTGTCCAACCAGGCAGATTCTGCCGATAGCAATGACCAGCTACGTATATACGCAGCGTGTTCTAACGACTACAGTCCTGCATCGTGACCGTGGGCAACGAAACGTCGCTCAGATCACTCGGGGAAAACCCTTGTGAAAGCGGGCACAAGCGTGTGAGGCTGGTCGTTAGATCCGGTGGGAGCAAGAAAAACGCAATCACCGACGGCTGGAGACTCTCCGGTCGACCTGGGCCACAACCCGTAAACCGGGAGCAGGCCACCAACCCATGAGGCAAGGCGTCTGCCGCCGCGCCTCGTACCGTATACGACCGCCCACCCGGGCGTGAGGAGTGGACGATCCCATGGACTGGCGCCATGAGGCAGCTTGCCTCGAGGAGGACCCGGAGCTGTTCTTCCCGATCGGGAACACCGGCCCTGCGATCCTTCAGATCGAGGAAGCCAAGGCTGTTTGCCGTCGATGCGAGGTCGTCGAGACGTGCCTTCGCTGGGCCATCGACTCCGGCCAGGACGCCGGTGTCTGGGGTGGCCTTTCGGAGGACGAGCGTCGTGCGCTGAAGCGCCGTAACGCTCGGGCCCGTCGCGCCGGCTGACTTTCGTCAGCCCACCGTGGACCAGGCCGGCGCGGGTACTGCGGTCGCTCAGGAACGTGCGGCCGAGCCGCCGACACAATCGGGGTTCGGCAACCGCAACGTCAGCAGTCGAAAGATCGCAGTATCCGCCGCCGCTTCTCGGCGACACAGCACCTATCAGCAACACCGCTGCCGCGGTTGAGTCATACAGCCTGCGGCAGCAGCACTTCCGCACCATCGAACGACGACGCGCCACCGGCCCTTCGAAAATGCCACTCGACCAGGCATTTGAGACGCGGCGGCGCATAGGTACCGGATCCGGCGGCCCGTTCGGCGAAGACCACCATCGCGCAGCAGGTTTCCTGATCCAGCGCGGAAACCGAACCGCGCCGTCTGGACCACCGGTCACTGCATGTCCCGGAGCATCGCCACCTGGATGCCCGGGACATCGTGTGTTTGCGGGGTAATTCAGCCCTCGGGCATTTCGTCGCGCGAGACGCTCGCCGTCGCCTTACGCAGGGTGACCTCGACAATGACGTCGGTGCCGCCTTCCGGTGCCGGCGCCCACGAGATGCGCCCCCGCATCTCACCGCTCACGAGGGCCTGGACGATCTGCGTGCCGAGTCCGGACTGCCCGGCCCGGAACTCCTCGGGAAGCCCGGTGCCGTCGTCCCGGATCGTCACCCGTAGATCGGCGCCGTTGCGCTCGACGATCAGGGTGACCGTGCCGCCGCGCTCCCGGAAGCCGTGCTCGACCGCGTTCGTCACCAATTCGGTCAGGACCAGAGCGAGCGGGGTCGCGTTCTCGGCCCGCAGTTCGCCGAAGCGCCCCTCCCTGCGAATCTTCACCGACGTAGAGGGCGCGGCCAACTCGACTGCCAGAGACAGGGTGCGGCCCACCACATCGTCGAAGTCGACCTTCTCGCCGAAGCCCTCGGACAGTGTCTCGTGCACCAGAGCGATCGTGGAGACCCGGCGCATCGCCTCCTGCAGGGCCCCGCGGCCTTCCGGGGACTTGATCCGGCGGGCCTGCAGGCGCAGCAGGGCGGCCACCGTCTGGAGGTTGTTCTTGACCCGGTGATGGACCTCACGGATCGTCGCGTCCTTAGTGAGGAGTTCCTGCTCCCGCCGGCGCAGTTCGGAGATCTCGCGCACCAGCAGCAGGGCGCCGGTCCGTTCCCCCGCCGTCTTCAGCGGCACCGCCCGCATCGACAGCGTGGCGCCGTGGTTCTCGATGTGGCTGCGCCAGGGCGCCCGGCCCATCAGCACCAGCGGCAGCGACTCGTCGACCAGTCCGGGCTGGTCGAGCAACGAGGTGACGATCTCGGAGAGGCTGTGGTCGACCACCTCGCCGAAGTGCCCCAGCCGGTGCAGGGCGGAAACGGCGTTCGGGCTGGCGTAGGTGACCTTGCCGTCCTTGTCCATCCGGATCAGGCCGTCACCGACCCGCGGGGCGCCCCGGCGAGGACCGCTCGGTGCCCCCGGGGCCGGGAACTCGCCCTCACAGATCATCCGGGTCAGCTCATCGGCACACTGCAGGTAGGTCAGCTCGAGCCGGCTGGGGGTGCGGGCGGCGGAGAGATTGGTGTGCCGGGCCAGCACCGCGATCGGGCGGCCGGCCCGCAGCACCGGCACGGTCTCCTCGCGGACCGTGACGTCCTCCTGGTAGTCGGTCCCCCGCTCCCGGCAGATCCGCAGCTGCTCGTAGGCACGATCGAGCAGCGGACGCCGTCCGGCCTCGACCGTGGTACCTACGACGTCGTCGTAGTAGACGGTCACGCCGGTACTGGGCCGGCAGTGCGCGACCGCGACCCAGCCCCCGTCGTCCTTGCGCGGGACCCAAAGCACCAGGTCGGCGAACGACAGGTCGGACAGCAGCTGCCAGTCGCCGGTGAGCAGTTGCAGCCACTCGAGGTCGGCCTGGCCGAGGTTGGTGTGCTTGGCAACCAGGTCTTTCATCGTGGGCATGCGGGCAACTCTAACTATCGGTCGTAGTAGACGTCCGACTGCGGTGATCGCGCCGGGGCAGGTTTTCCGCCGGGGGCCTCACATTCGGGATGCCCCCGGCGTTTACCAGGTATGAAGGATGCGCAGGCCGGGTCAGACAATGCTCCGCAGCGAGCGCAGCACCACCGACAGCGCCGCCACGTCCGCCGCCGGCAGCCGGATCACTTCCTCCAGGGTCGAGCGCACCCGGACCAGCCGGTCGCCGTTGGCCTGCTCGAACTGCGCGATCCGGTCGGCCGGCGCACCGGGTTCCGTCCGGGTCAGCACCGCCACGGTGAGCGACTCCAGCGCGGCGTACAGGTCCGCCCGCAGCGCCGCCCGGGCCTGCAACTGCCAGTGGTCGCTGCGGGGCAGGCCGGAGATGCGCCGCAGCAGGCTCTGCCCGGCGTAGCGCTCCGAGAGGGTCAGGTAGACCCGGGCCACCTCGGCCGGGTCGGCTCCCACCTGGTTCGCGATCTGGGTGATGTCAAGCAGCATGTAGCGGGTCAGCAGGCCGGCCGCCTGCCGGGCCAGCGGCTCAGGTACCCCGCTGCGCTTGCGTTCCTCGATCTCGGCCACCAGCACCGTGCGCTGTTCCGGGCCGACCAGTTCGGGGATCTGCGGGGCCAGCTCGGCGATCACCGGGCCGAACCGCGCCACCTGCTCGGCGATGTCGATGGTCCCCGGCACCGCCTGGAGGAACCAGCGCACGGCCCGGTCCAGCAGCCGCCGGAAACCCAGGTAGAGAGAGGCCTGGTCGTGGGTGGAGAGGAGGCCGTCCAGGGCCTCCACCGAGCGGGCGAAGGCCTCGAACCCGAAGACCTCCCGGGCCACGATGTAGGCGCGGGCGATCTGCTCCGGGTCGGCGCCGGTCTCCTCCTGGCAGCGGAAGGCGAAGGTGATGCCGCCGCGGTTGACCATGTCGTTGACCAGGCACGTGGTGACGATCTGCCGGCGCAGCGGGTGGGCGGCCAGGGCGTCGGCGTAGTTCTTGCCGATCTGCGGCGGGAAGTAGCCGACCAGCACCCGGTCGAGCCAGGGGTCGTCAGGCAACGCCGTGTCGACGATGTCCTCGGTGAGGGTGAGCTTGGCGTAGGCCACCAGCACGGAGAACTCCGGCGAGCTGAGTCCCATCTCGGCCGCGGCCCGCTCGGCCAGGCCGGCGTCGTCCGGCAGGAACTCCAGCGCCCGGTCCAGCGCGCCCCGGGCTTCCAGCGCCTGGATGAAGCGCTGGTGCACCTGCAGCATGCCGCGCGACTGGCGGCGGGCGTTGCCGAGCAGCACGTTCTGCTCGTAGTTGTCGCGCAGCACCAGACGGGCCACGTCGTCGGTCATCGAGGCCAGCAGTTCGGTGCGTTCACCTGCGTCCAGGCGCCCGGCCACCACCAGGGCGTCGAGCAGGATCTTGATGTTGACCTCGTGGTCGGAGCAGTCCACGCCGGCCGAGTTGTCGATGGCGTCGGTGTTCACCCGCACCCCGCACAGCGCGGCCTCCACCCGGCCGAGCTGGGTCAGGCCGAGGTTGCCGCCCTCACCGACCACCCGGGCCCGCAGCTGCCGGCCGTCGATCCGGATGGCGTCGTTGGCCTTGTCCCCGACCTCGCCGTGGCTCTCCTTCGAGGCCTTGACGTAGGTGCCGATGCCGCCGTTCCAGAGCAGGTCGACGGGGGCGGCCAGGATGGCCTTCATCAGTTCGTTCGGGGGCATCGCGGTGCGGTCGGCGGGGATGCCCAGACGCTGCGCGACCTGGGGGGTGATCGGCACCGACTTCGCGCTGCGGGGGAAGACACCGCCCCCTTCGCTGATCAGGCCGGTGTCGTAGTCGGCCCAGCTGGAGCGAGGCAGCCGGAACATCCGCGAGCGCTCGGTGTAGGAGGTGTCCGGATCCGGGTCCGGGTCGAGGAAGATGTGCCGGTGGTCGAAGGCGGCCACCAGTTGCAGGGCCTTCGACAGCAGCATGCCGTTGCCGAACACGTCGCCGCTCATGTCCCCGACACCGACCACGCTGGTCCGCATCGTGGCGACGTCGTGGCCGAGCTCGCGGAAGTGCCGGTCGACGCTCTCCCAGGCTCCCCGGGCGGTGATGCCCATGACCTTGTGGTCGTATCCGACCGAGCCGCCGGAGGCGAACGCGTCGCCCAGCCAGAACCCGTAGCCGGCGGCCACCTCGTTGGCCAGGTCGGAGAACGCCGCGGTGCCCTTGTCCGCCGCAACGACCAGATAGCTGTCGTCGCCGTCGTGCCGGAACACCCGGGGCGGCGGCACGATCCGCTGACTGCCGTCCTCCTGGACCACCCGGTTGTCGGTGACGTCGAGCAGCGAGCCGATGAAGCTGCGGTAGCAGGCGATGCCCTCGGCGAGCCACGCGTCCCGGTCCACGGCCGGGTCGGGCAGCCGCTTGGCCACGAAACCGCCCTTGGCGCCGGTGGGCACGATCACCGCGTTCTTCACCATCTGTGCCTTGACCAGGCCGAGGATCTCGGTGCGGAAGTCCTCCCGCCGGTCGCTCCAGCGCAGGCCGCCGCGGGCGACGGCGCCGAACCGCAGGTGCACGCCTTCCACCCAGGGCGAGTACACGAAGATCTCGTGCGCCGGGCGGGGGGCCGGCAGTTCCGGCACCGCGTGCGGGTCGAGCTTGAAGGCCAGCGAGCGGCGGATCCCGGTGGCCGGCTGGGCGTCGTCCTCGAACAGGTAGCGGTTGGTGCGGGTGGTGGCCTGGACCAGGGCCAGGAAGGAGCGCAGGATGCGGTCCTGGTCGAGGCTGGAGACCTCGTCGAGCGCGGCCGAGATCTTCGAGACCAGGGCGACCGACTCGGTGTGGCGGCCCTCGGTGTCCAGGCCGGAGGCGTTCTGGCCGCCGAACCGGTCCGGGTCGAAACGGGTTTCGAACAGGTCGGTCAGCAGGACGGCGATCTGCGGGTTGGAGACCAGGCAGTCGCCGATGTAGTCCTGGCCGAACGTCGAGCCGGTCTGGCGCAGGTAGCGGGCGTAACCGCGCAGCACCGAGACCTGCCGCCAGTCCAGGCCGGCCACCAGCACGAGGCGTTCGAAGCCGTCGCTCTCGGCGTCGCCCCACCAGGCCGACTCGAACGCCTCGCAGAACAGCCGGTGCAGCCGCTCGTGCGTGGCCAGGCTGCCGGTCACCTGGGGCTGGGCCCCGCGCAGACCGAAGTCGTAGATGTAGCCCTGGCGGCCGGAGGCCGAGCTGAACGCGTAGGGCCGCTCGTCCACCACCTCCACCCCGAGGTTGGTCAGGTAGGGCAGCACCGCCGACAGAGACAGCGGCTCCCGGCGGTAGAGAACGAACCGGTGTTCGCCCGGGGCCGCGCCTTCCGGCTCGTAGAGCTTCATCCCGAGCACTGCGGCCCGGTCGTCGGCCGCGTCCATCCCGTCCAGCCGGCACAGGTCCGCGACCGCGGTCTCCGGCTCGACGTCCACCCGGTAGGCCTGGCCGATGCCGGAGCCCCACTCACGCACCAGCCGGGCGCCGTCGGCGTCACCCACCTGCTGCGCGGCGGCCTCGGCGAAGTCGTCGTCCCAGCTGCGGGTCAGCCGGACCAGCTGCTCCTCGAGCGCGGGCAGATCCAGATCGGGCACGGCCGCGCCGGGCTCCACCCGGACCACGAAGTGCAGCCGGGCCAGGACCGATTCGGTGACCCGGGCGGTGTAGTCGGCGGTCCGGGCCCCGATCGCCTCCCGCAGGACTCGCTCGATCGCCAGCCGGACCGACGTGACGTAGCGGTCCCGGGGCAGGAAGACCAGGCAGGAGACGTAACGGCCGTAGTCCTCCACCCGCAGGAAAAGCCGGGTGCGCCGGCGTTCCTGCAGCTGCATCACGGTCATCGTGATCCACGCGAGCATCTCGGCGTGGATCTCGAACAGCTCGTCGCGGGGGTAGACCTGGAGGATCTCCAGCAGGTCCTTGCCGGAGTGGCTGTCCGGGGAGAACCCGCCCGCCGAGAGCACCGCCTCGGCCTTGCGGCGGATCACCGGCACGTCCCGGACGTCGGCGGTGTAAGCGGTGGAGGCGTACAGGCCGAGGAATCGGCGTTCCCCGGTGACCCGGCCGTTCTCGTCGAACGTCTTCACCCCGATGTAGTCGAGGTAACCGGGCCGGTGCACGGTGGAGCGGGAGTTCGCCTTGGTCAGCACCAGGAGCGTCGGCTCCTTGGCCTTGACCTGGGCCTGCGGGGTGAGTGCGCGGGCGCCCCGGGCGTCCTGGTCGTGCCGCAGCACACCCAGCCCGGTGCCGGTGCGGGCGATCAGCAGGTCCTCGCCGTCGCGCTCGATCAGGTCGTACTCGCGGTAGCCGATGAAGGTGAAGTGGCCTGCGGCCAGCCAGCGCAGCAGCTCCGCGCCCTCCTCCGCCTCGGCCCGGGCCGGGCCGACGGGCGGCGTGTGCTGCAGGTCGTCGGCGATCCGGTCGGCGGTGGCCCGCATCTTGGGCCAGTCCTCGACCGCGACCCGCACGTCGTCCAGCACCCGGCGCAGGCCCTGCTCCATCGCGGCGACACGCTGCGGATCCGTCTCCCGGCCCACCTCGACGTGGATCCACGACTCGGGCTGGGCGTCGCGCGGCAGCGACTGGCCACCGGCACCGGCCGAACGCGAGGCGGCCAGGTGCGGTTCCACCCGCAGGATCTCGAGGATCGCGCCGGTGACGTCGCGTCGCACCACGAACTGCGGGTGGATCGTCATCTGCAGCTCGCAACCGAGCCGGGCGAGTTCGGCGTTCACCGAGTCGACCAGGAAGGGCATGTCCTCGACGACGATCTCGATCACCGTGTTGCCGCACGACCAGCCGTGCGTCTCCTCGGTGGGAGTGAACACCCGGACCAGCGCGGTGCCCTGAGGCCGGAGCGCAGCCAGCTCGCGGTGCGAGAACGCCAGCCCGGCCAGATCGAGAGCGGACCGCTCACGCAGGTCGTCGAGAGCGACGTTGCGGAAGTAGCGGTGCAGGAACTCACCCGGGTCCGGTTGTGGCCGGCCTGGTGGCTCCTGGGCGGTGATCTCCCGCCCGGCCCGCTGGGCGCCTGCGAGCAGCGCCTCCCTGTCCCCTTCCGTCGTCGGCAACGTCAAAGGACCACCCGACATCACGCGGCACCCCAGAACATGTGAGAGAGAACGCTGTGCACGGCGGCACGCTCCTGGCGCGGCCTCCGACCCGTGACCCTACCCTTGCCTGCGACGGCGACCAGCCGACAACGCGGTCCGGTCGTCCGAGGAGTCTTGTCGATTCGATCGGGCCATCATCTGTATGAGCCGAAAGGGTGTCATCCGTGCGCGTGACCGCTGACATGCATTACCGAGCCGACCCAGCCAGCGTTTTCGCCATGCTCACGGACCAGGCGTTCCAGGAGCGCAAGGTGGGGACCATCTCCAAGGGCGCGTGGGACGTCCGGGTGCAGCAGGAAGGCGAGTCCGCGGTGATCGTCAGCCACCGGACGCTGCCGCCGGAAGTCGTCCCGGATGCGTTCCGGGCGATGATCAGCACGAGCATCACGATCACGCAGACCGAGAAGTGGGGCCCGGCCGCCCCCGACGGCAGCCGCAACGGCAGCATCGACGTCGAACTGAGCGGCGTGCCGGTCCGGCTGACGGGCACGCTCACGCTTGCCCCGGCACCCGACGGTGGGTGCGTCGAGCAGGTCGTGGGCGAACTGAAGGCCAAGATCCCGCTGTTCGGGAGCAAGGTGGAGAAGGCGGCCGAACCTGCGGTCCGGGCCGCGATCGACGCCGAGGGGCGCATCGGCGCCCAGTGGCTGGCCGAGCGTTCCTGACCGGCATCGTTGTTCGGCCCGTCGGCGGCTCACCGCCGGCTGACGGGCCGCACACCGATCAGCGATCAGTCGGAGATCAGGTCGTCGATCTCGCTGATGTCGTACCAGAGCAGGTCACAGGCGTTGGCCTCCTCGAGGAGGAACTGCGCGTCCTCGTCACCGGCGTCAGCCGCGTTCAGCGCCGCGATCGCGGCGAGCATGATGTCCTCCGCCTCGGGTTCGTCCACGTGCAGGCTGACGACCTCGGACAACGGCACCTCGACCTCGAGCGTGACCGAGGACCGGAACGGGCCTTCCGGTCGCACGGCCTGGGCCGGGACGTCCAGCGCGAGCACGACCCGGCGCGGGAAGCGCGGGTCCTCGGCCAGCATCCGCAGCGATGCCTCGCCGGCCTCGGTGAGCGCGGCGAACTCCAGGCTCTCGACGTCGTCGTCGGTGTACCACTCGCGGATCGCCGCGGTCACGGCGTGCGCGGGCAGGGGCGCAGAGTCGGCCGCGTCCGGGTTGAGCACCCCACGTTTCGCCATCTGCGCCAGAACAGTCAGCGTGGTCGGGACGTACACCCTCGTCATTGGTCCACTTTCGTCTCACTCGTCCGGCGGGACGGCCGGTTCGCCGAGCGCCATCCGAGCGGACCGGATGGCGCTGCTCAACACCAGTCTCCTCCGGGACGGAGCCATCAGGTTGTGCCCGATCAGCCGCAGGTCATCGGGGCCCGGACCCAGAACCGTAACCGTCGCGCCGGCCCGCTGCACCAGCCGGGCCTCGTTGAGCACCCGGCGGGTGCTCAGCACCCGGATCCGGCGCTCGGTCCGCGCGCGCCAGTCACCGGGCTCGTCGTAGACCGCGGAGAACATCGGGGCCAGCACGAAGACCTCGTCCAGACCGGCCCCGGCGGCCAGATCGGCGTTGCTGTTGGACCACATTCCGCCGTCCACGTACCGGCGCCCGAGCAGGTCGACCGGCTCGAACCAGCCGGGAATCGCGCAGGAGGCCAGGACCGCGTCGGACAGGCCCACGGCCGGAGCCCCCGGCGCACCGAACTGCACGCGATTCCCGCTGTCGTAGTCGAGAGCCACCGCCCGGTACCGGTCGTCCGGCAGCCATTCACCCGGCGGGACCGCTGCCTCGACCAGCGCCCGGACCCCGCTCATCCGCTGCCGGCCGATCGGGGCCAGGCCGGCCAGCACGGTGATGAAGGGCAGCTCGTGCAGGGTCTTGCGGTGGGTACGGAGCATGGGGACGCCACCTGGCCGTAGCTTCGGCATCGACGGCGCGGACCGGCCCACCGGCCGGTCCGGATCGAAGAAGTGCTGGATCCGCCGACCGAAGGGGGGGGTGTCACCGCCCAGCTGCTGTTTGCGCTGCTCAGCGACGGAAATACCGGCGGCCAGCAAGGCCCCGATCACCGATCCCGCCGAGGTTCCGATGATGAGGTCGGCGTCGCGGGCGTCCAGACCCCGATGTTCCTCCAACGCGGTCAGGGCCCCGATCAACCAGGCGGATCCGAGGACGCCACCACCGCCGAGAACGATCCCCCAGCGCCCGCCCGACGCGATCGGGCGCGCGCCAGGCGCCGGCAACCGCAGGGTGAGATGCAGATGTGCGGGATCGATCCTGATACCGGTGGCCCGCCGGGCAGCCTGTACCGCGAAAGGCGCTCGGCGTCGTCGCGGCCGCGCCTTCATCGGCACCTCCCGGACGGATGCGAAACCACATTCTCGCGTCCGCCGGTGCTCAGCGCAGATCGAGGCCGAACAGGATCTCGAGTTCGTCCACGGCGTCCTGGTAAGAGGTGAAGTGGACACCGATCAGGCCGGTCTGCGCGGCCCCGACGATGTTGGCCCGTAGGTCGTCGACGAACACGCACTGCTGCGGGGCCAGATCCAGGAGCCGACAGGTGTGCCGGAAGATTTCCGGTTCGGGCTTGCGCAGGCCGACCCGGCCTGAGATCACCACCTCGTCGAAAGCCCCGATCCACAGGTGCTCGGGGTAGTGCTCGCCCCAGGAGTTCGACAGCAGAGCGGTCCGCAGCCCGGCTTTGCGGGCCCGGCGCAGCAACCCGACCATGTCCTCGGACAGGGCCTGCAGACCCTCGAGCATCCGGGTCAGCAGGCCGTCGGCCTCGACCGGTGTCCCCTGGGCCCGGAATCGTTCCGCCACCACCTGCTCGAAGGCAGCCGGATCCAGCTCTCCCCGCTCGAGGGAGTGGATCGGTGAGTCGCTCTCATCGACCAGGTTCTTCATCACCGAGGCGTAGGTGTCCATCCCGATGCCCTCGGCCGCGGCCCAGCGGGTGACCGCCTCGTCCAGAGGAGCCGTGAGCACGCCACCCCAGTCAACGATCAGGCCCCGCAGTTCACCGCTCGTCTCCATCCGGGCATCGTAGAAGCCGGGCTCCGGCGAACTCACGCGCTGCGCCGCGACCAGCGCGAGCGCCGACGGGGACGAGTTCCGGCGGAGGGAACCGGGCCGAACTCTTTGACCAGCGCCGCAGCCAGCGACTCGAAAGGACGGCAGGCCACTGACCCCGGAGCATGCTCGGTCAGCGACTTGCCCTGCAGCATGGCCGCGTCCAGGGCCGAGCGGTCGTCCGGGACCAGCACGACCTCGGCAACCCCGGCATAGCGGTGCAGCGCCTCCGTGATCAGCTGGCCAGCTCGCGGACCGACCGCGGTGTCCCGGACCCGGGTGACCACCACCCGCACGTCCGGGCCGACCACGTCCTTGACCTCGGGCAGACCGGCGATCAGGCGTTGCAGGGCGATCGGCTCGGCCGAGCCGACGGCCAGCACCACGTCCGCGGCGGTCAGCGCGCTCAGGGTGGCCGCATGACGACGCGGGGATGCCGTGTCGAACATCAGCTCCTCGTCGGCCTCCAGACCGAACCCTGCATCGATCACCGTCCAGGCCGCCAGGGTGCGGGCCTTCTCCCAGACCACTTCGAGGGCCGAGGCCCGCAACTCGGGCCAGCGCCGGGACTGCGGCAACCCGGTCAGCACCCGTAGTCCGGGTCCTACCGGTGGAGCCAGCTCGGCCAGCTTGTCCAGGTCCAGAGCACCCTGGTTCGCGGCCCGGGCCGCCGCCGCGACACCGGCCGACTCGTCGAGCAGACCGAGTGTCTGCGCCACGCTGGCGCCGTGAGTGTCCGCATCCACCAGGAGCGTCTTCTGCCCGGCGGCGGCGAGTTGTGATGCCAGCGTGACGGCCACCGTGGTGCGGCCCGGAGCACCGGCCGGACCCCAGACCGCGACTATCCGGCCGGGCGGCCGGGTATGCCTGACCCCGTCGGACCCGTCCGGGCCGGGCAGACCGGGCAAGGCCGTTGCCGGATCGCCCAGGCCGAGGTCGGTGGCCCCCACGGTTACCGCCGGATGGCCGAGGAGCTTCTGCTGGCCGGCGACTTCGGTGACTGCGTCGGCCACAGCCGCGGCGATCGTCTCGACCGGAGCATCGGCGGACAGCACCGGGTCCACCCCGAGCCGGGTCAGGCGCTCGGCGGCGTTCGCGTCGCCCGGAGCTGCCAGCCCGATCACGGCCAGACCGGTTAACTGCAGCCGGGTCACCGTGTCACGGTCCAGGCGCTGCAAATCGGCGGACAGGACAACCGCGTGGGCCAGACCTGCCGAGGCGGCCGAGAGCAGGTCCAGCACATCGACGCAGCGACGGACCACCGTGACGTCGAACGGCGAACGTTCCAGACCGGAGACCAGCGGGGCCTCGCGATCCCCGACGACAGCGGTGAGGACGGTGAGCGTCACGACCGGGTGGCCGGACGAGGCGTGCCGAGCACCGGCAGAACGCTGAGCTTGGACTCGTTGGCCAGGGCGTCCAGAACTTCGGAGAGCGACTCCTGCGGAACCAGCACCTCGAGCGCTCCGGAGCGCCCCGAACTCAGCCCGGTACCAGGCCCTGAGACCGCGAAGACCTCGATGCCCGAAGCGATCTGGCGGGGTGCCTGGTATCCACCGCGGGCTTGCTCACGATGTTTGTCGGCGGCCCAGATGTCGGCGCGCCCACCGGCCACCAGACCGGCCGGAGGGGTGCCGTCGAACGGAATGGCGACCGGACGGACGCTCAGGCTGGCCGTTGATCCGATAGCGGCCATCGGGATCAGCTCGCCTTCACCGACCGTGCGGGTGAGTACTGCGCCCGCAGGTAACGGGCTGGCCGCGTCCAGATACCCCGCGCCGGCGCCCTCGACCCGTACTCGGACCACCTTCAGGACGTCCGCGGTCAGAGCGGTGCCCGGCGGCAGGGCGGTGCGGGCCGCATAGACGGCGCGCAACTGGCCCGCTTCGGACATCAGCCGGGCCCCGGCCGCGACCGAGCCGAACAACAGCACCAGGCCGACGATGAGTCTTGGGTCCCGCCAGCCCGGCCGCCTCAGACGTGGTGCCGCTGCCGTCACCGGCGCGAGTTCGGACACCGCCATGCCGCCCCCTTTTTCGATCCCCGTGCAGTTTCGACGTGGTCTTCCCGAAGCCACCGCGACGCCCGGAACGGACATGCGAGCAGACGGCGACCGACCTGTCACTGCGTGCGCACATCGTGGCAGAAACCGGATCAATCGGAAGCGCATTTGCCCAAGCCTGTGGACAAACCGGGCTTCGTGCTTGCTGTGGATAACTCGTGGGACCAGGAGCCCGGCATGACAGACTGGCCTGTAGATCGGCCGGCCCGGATGGCCGGTCACCACCGCCGCAGGAGGGCTGCGTGACTCCCCGTTTCCTGGAACTCGCCGACGTCGCGGAGGAACTGAACATCTCCCCCCGACAGGCTTACGCACTGGTGCGTACCGGTGAGTTGCCGGCGATCCAGATCGGCGGCCGAGGCCAGTGGCGGGTCGAGACGACGATCCTGGAGGAGTACATCCAGCGCAAGTACGCGGAGACCCGCGAGATGGTGCGCGGACGCCCCTCGGCCGACGCCGAGCAGGACCAGCTCTAACGGACCAGCACGGCGGCCAGGGCCGAGAACGGAACGGTACGCATCTGCCGTACCTCACCCGGCCTGCGCACGGCATCCGGCGGATGAACCGCCAGATCCAGATGATCAGCACCCACACGATCGATCGTGCCGTCCAGGTGACCGCTGGGCCAGAAGTCCAGCGCCACCGCTGAGCGGTCCCGGGCCAGTCCCCGCAGCACCGTGTTCAGACGCAATCGGCGCCCGATCGATTCACCGGCAGCCAGCGAGAACCGGGACAGCCCGCCGGCCGAGACCACCGACTCGGCCGGGACCAGCAGGTCGTTCTCCCGTCCGGCTGCTCCGGCCGGCGCCCGGAGCAGCACCCAGTCCTTACCGACATCGAGAACCGTTCCCCGGCGGCTGCTTCCGTCCCGCAGATCAAGGATGAGACAAGCGCCCTGGTGAGCGCGCATCCGGTCGACGAAGGAGACCCGCTCGCGCTCGGCGCGCACCAGCCCGATCAGGTCGGCCTCGGCCTCTTCGCGCTCCTGCTCCGCGAACCGGGCCTCGAGATCGTCGAAGAGCTCCTCCCAGCGCATCCGCCGAACGTTACCGCGCACCGACAAGGAGTAACGGCTGGATCGGACTTATCCACAGGCATCGTTGCGGAGTGGACGCGACCCCCGACTCCAGGCAACACTAAAGGTCATCAAACGACATCAAACGTCGTCCGATGAAGTTAGCGGTGTCATGAGTGGGCCACGGGGGTCTCAATGTCACAAAAACCACGGATCAGCAGAGAGCACGGCCGCTCGCGCGGTGCCGCTCTTCTGCTCGCCGCGTTCACCCTGGTCGCCGGTCTGGCCTTTCAGCTCGGCCGGCTCACCGTGGACGCCTGGGCGCATCTCAGAGCGCCCGGACCTGCACTTCCGGACCAGGCTCTCGGCCTGGTCGCGGGCAGCGCGGGCACCGCCGTAGCGATCTGGCTGCTGTCGGCTCTGGCTGCGAGCACCCTTGCGGTCCTGGGCCGAGCATCACGGCTGGCCGTTCCGGCCACCTGCGCAGCTCGCCGGATCGCTCCGGCCACGGTCCGCAACGCCGTCGCCACCTTGCTGGGCGTCGCGCTGGTCGCGGCACCGACCGTTGCCCATGCGGCGTCTGCGTCGACTCCGTCGATCACCCGGGTCTCGGCTGGTGGTCCAGCTCATCCCGAGTTGTTGTTCACCCCGGCGACGACCCCGACGAGACCGGGGTTCTCCGGGTCGCAGGCGCCTGCGTCTACCCTGCCCCGAGCCGAGTTGGCCTACTCTTCGGCCGTTTCGGGATCGCAGGCCACGATCATGGCTTTACCTGGGCATGCCAGTGCTTCGCTGCCTTCACGAGCCAGCGTTGCCGGGGTGAGCTCACTTCGGGCCGATACTCCCACCCCGGCCGGGCGAGAAGAGTTGCTTCAGAGGCTTTCGCCCGGCTGGACCCCGGATCGACCGCGTCCGACGGCTGCCACCTCCTCAGCACCCAACGGCAAGATCGAGATGGTTGCCCCCACGGCCCGGCGGGCATCAGCTGCGAACGACGAGCGTCGCAAGCATGTCGTCGTGCGCCAGGGCGACACCCTTTGGTCCATCGCTTCACGTCATCTCGGACCGGGCGCCACCGACTCGGAGATAGCCCACGAGTGGCCGCGCTGGTACCGCGTGAACCGGCATCTGATCGGCGCCGATCCGCATCGGCTCCTGCCCGGTGAGCGCCTGCGTTCCCCGGATTCGATCACCTCAGCGTCCCAGTCCAAGGAGAGCGGCCGATGACCACGCCGACAGCAACCTCCACCGCCAAGCCGCGCCGCCGACGCGCCCAGCCTCGGCCGAAATCGCCGCAGATCCCTCCTCCTCCGCTGCGACTGCGGCCGGTTCCCCGCAACGAACCCTGCGCCGCAGCGAGGATTCCCCTGGAGGACCGGACGAACGCCGTATCGCCCGGACAAGGCATTCTCGCCCTGGTCATTCCTGATGCCGACCCGTTCATGTCCTTCCCGCACGCCACCCGTGAGGAATTCGCCGGCAACAGCAGCCAACAGGGGACGCTGCAGTCGGCATCGAGCGACCTGTCACGTTCTGCTGCTCAGGGCCACGGCGAGAACAGCCGCCCGGGTGGCGCTTCGGAAGATGCATCTGATGGCAAGAGCTCCGAAGCAGACCGAGGCCAGACGTCCGGCGAAGAACAGGACACCATTGATGCACCCAGGGGTGCCCGGGGCGGCGTGACTTGGGGAGTCACCGCTGGACCCACCGCTGCCCGGGGCAACGCCCAGGAAAGTCCGTCTCTGCGCGACACGGCCGGCCTGCGACCGGAAAGGCTACAGCGTCTCGCTAAGACTACGGGCCCGCAGCCGGCGATGCGGCGGTCCACAGGTTTCGACAGCGACCCAAAGCGCGCGACGACATTAGACTTCCGCCCGACTTCCTCGGCCTCCGGCGCACGTCGGTCGGCCGGATCCTCAGCCGGCGCGCCTGGAGAATCGGGCGCCTCAAAGACAGCCGATGCTGCTGATCTCCTTCCCGAGCCACGCCCTTGGGCAGCGGCTTTCATCCAGGCAGCGATGGAGGTGGCCTGCGGACTTCGTCCTCCTACTCAGCTGGTGCGCTGGACCACCCCGGAAGTACACGGAACCCTGGTCCGCAGAGGTGCTCTCACCGCTCGCACGTTGCGCAACAGCAGTGGTCCTGGCGCAAAACCTCGGCTGCGAGCGCTGGTTCTCTGCAGCCCGAAAGCCGGGGTCTACGAAGTCAGCGCCGTCATCAACGAGCCTCAGCGGATCAGGGCAGTGGCTTTCCGGATGGAAGGGCTGCACGGACGCTGGCGCGTCACCGAATTCGAGATGCAGGCCAAGCAGGAACGCTAGCGGAACGACCGGATCGCGGGCCTCAGGCCGGAAGGAGCACATTGCCCACCGAAACCGGCGTCACGGTTGCCTGGCCTGGCTGAAAGATCAATGTCTTCCGGACGTGTGGTCACTCGAGCTACTGCGTCTGACCACGCCTATCCAGGTCGGCGATCTGGGGAACAGCGGTCGCTCGAGTCAGCAGTCAGAGTGCGGGCCAGGGTCGGCTTCCTGCCCAGCAGGGGGTGTCGCGTGAAAGGGGCATCAGGCTGGGCCGGTGTCGGATCCGCCGCGTCGTGACGCACCACCTTCAAGGACTTCGCGAACTCGGGGTGCCGATCCGGCATCCGGTTCAGAGCAGGCTCCGGATGTCGGACCGGTAGGCGTAACCGGTTGGACAACCGCCAAGGCCTGAGGGCGGCCGGTTTCGGGGATCGGTCGCCTCCAGGTGAGCAGCCGGAGCGCTCTGCCCGGATCCGCAAGATCCCCGGCGAAAGCGGCATTTCGGTGCACGGAGCCTGGCGCCGGACGCGCCTGGGTACAGGGACCGCACCCCTGCACCCGGCAGCGGCCAGAGCGCAGGCAGCCGGTACCGAGACCGCCCGAGCCGACGGGATCGAGCAGAGCCGGAGCGGCTGTTCGCGAAAGACGGCCGGCTGAACGGCCGCGGCCCGCCACCGAACCAGCGGTGGCGGGCCGCATGCGGGTCAGCGGCACGAGGGTACGCGATAGCGGGCCAGCGGCACGCGGCACGCGGCACGCGGCACGCGGCACGCGGCACGCGGGCACAACCGCTCGGAAGGCCAACTGGATTCACAAGGTCTCCCGAACGCGAGCCCGCCAGACCAGAACTGCCGCCGACAAGCCACGCCCACGCGCGGACGAACCAGCCGAGCAACCAGCCGTGCGAACCGGTCAAGCTGCACCGAACACCCAAGAAGGCCAGCCGAACAAAGGAACGGGCCCGTCGTGCGACACACGACCGGACCCGTCCTTCATCGACCGAACCGAAGCCCGTCTACTGAAAGCTCAGCAACAGCGGGGCCAACCGCGAGCGCCTCACCGGTTCATCGCAGGCTCAGCGGCGGCCCTTCTTGCGCGCCGCCCGACGGGAGGCCCGGTTCACCGGGTTGCCGTCCTCGTCGGCCGGGGTGACCGTGCCGTTGCTGTTCTCCTGGTGCACCTCGACGCCACCACCGACGTCCTCGCTCGGCGCGCTGTACTGCAGCTGCGCCGGACGCTGCTGACCGGCCACCAGGCCCTTGGCCACCAGCACGGGCGCGTCCTGGGACAGCCCCTCAGCCTCGGCCGGCTGCTGCACCTCGACCTCGACGTGGAACAGGTAGGCGATCGACTCTTCCTTGATCGCCTCGGTCATCGCCTGGAAGAGCGTGTAGCCCTCCCGCTGGTACTCCACCAGCGGGTCGCGCTGGGCCATCGCCCGCAGGTGGATGCCCTCCTGCAGGTAGTCCATCTCGTACAGGTGCTCGCGCCACTTACGGTCGAGCACCGAGAGCACCACGCGGCGCTCCAGCTCGCGCACCGTGGTCTCGCCCAGCTCTTCCTCGCGCTTGTCGTACGCCAGCTGCGCGTCGGCGGTGAGCTCCTTGATCAGCATGTCCTGGGTGATCGAGCCGCGGTCGCCCGCCTCCTCGATCACGTCGCCCAGCGAGATCGTGGCCGGGTAGAGCCGGTTCATCTCCACCCACAGCTGGTCCAGGTCCCAGTCGTCGGCGAAGCCCTCGGCGGTGGCCGCGGTGATGTAGCCCTTCAGCACGTCGTCGATGAAGTGGCGGATCTGTTCCTTCAGGTCCGCGCCCTCCAGCACCCGGCGGCGCTCGGAGTAGATCACCTCACGCTGGCGGTTGAGGACGTCGTCGTACTTCAGCACGTTCTTGCGGATCTCGAAGTTGCGGGCCTCGACCTGGCTCTGCGCGCTCTGGATGGCCCGGGTGACCATCCGCGACTCGATCGGGATCTCGTCCGGCACCTTGGCCGCGGTCAGGAACGACTCGACCATCGCCGAGTTGAACATCCGCATCAGGTCGTCCTGCAGCGAGAGGTAGAACCGGCTCTCGCCCGGGTCGCCCTGCCGGCCGGAACGACCGCGCAGCTGGTTGTCGATCCGCCGGGACTCGTGCCGCTCGGTGCCCAGCACGTACAGCCCGCCGAGCTCGATGACCTCTTCGTGCTCGTCCTTGACCGACTGCTGGGCCGCCTCGAGCGCGGCCGGCCAGGCCTCCTCGTACGCCTCGGCCGTCTCCACCGGGTCCAGGCCGCGCTGCTTCAGCGTGGCCACCGCGGTGAACTCGGCGTTACCGCCCAGCATGATGTCGGTACCACGACCGGCCATGTTGGTAGCCACCGTGACCTGGTTCTTGCGCCCGGCCTGGGCGACGATCGCGGCCTCGCGCTCGTGCTGCTTGGCGTTCAGCACCTCGTGCTGCACCTCGGCCTTGCGCAGCAGCTCGGAGAGGTGCTCGCTCTTCTCCACGCTGGTGGTACCGACCAGCACCGGCTGACCGGTGGCGTGCTTCTCGGCGATGTCCTCGACCACGGCCGCGAACTTGGCCTCTTCGGTCTTGTAGATCAGGTCGGACTGGTCCTTGCGCTGCATCGGCCGGTTGGTCGGGATGCTGACCACGCCGAGCTTGTAGATCGACATCAGCTCGGCCGCCTCGGTCTGGGCGGTACCGGTCATGCCGGAGAGCTTGTCGTACATCCGGAAGTAGTTCTGCAGGGTGACCGTGGCGAGCGTCTGGTTCTCGCTCTTGATCTCCACGCCCTCCTTGGCCTCGATCGCCTGGTGCAGACCCTCGTTGTAGCGGCGACCGGCCAGGATGCGCCCGGTGTGCTCGTCGACGATGAGCACCTCGCCGTTCGTGACGACGTACTCCTTGTCGCGCTTGAACAGTTCCTTCACCTTGACGGCGTTGTTCAGGAACCCGATCAGCGGGGTGTTCACGCTCTCGTACAGGTTGTCGATGCCGAGCTGGTCCTCGACCTTCTCGATCCCGCTCTCCAGGACACCGACGGTGCGCTTCTTCTCGTCGACCTCGTAGTCCTCGTCGCGCTTGAGGACCCGGGCGATCTTGGCGAACTCCTTGTACCACTTGGTGGGTGAGTCGGAGGGGCCGGAGATGATCAGCGGCGTGCGGGCCTCGTCGATCAGGATCGAGTCGACCTCGTCCACGACCGCGAAGAAGTGGCCGCGCTGCACCAGGTCGGTGCCGTTCCAGGCCATGTTGTCGCGCAGGAAGTCGAAGCCGAACTCGTTGTTCGTGCCGTAGGTGATGTCGGCGTTGTACGACTCGCGGCGCTGGGACGGGGTCATCTGCGACAGGATGTTGCCGACCGACAGGCCCAGGAACCGGTAGACCCGGCCCATCAGGTCGGACTGGTACTCGGCCAGGTAGTCGTTCACGGTGACGACGTGCACGCCCTTGCCGGCCAGCGCGTTCAGGTAGGCCGGGGCGGTGGCGACCAGGGTCTTGCCCTCACCGGTCTTCATCTCGGCCACGTTGCCCGAGTGCAGCGCCGCGCCGCCGACCAGCTGCACGTCGAAGTGCCGCTGGCCCAGGGTGCGCTTGGCGGCCTCGCGCACGGTGGCGAAGGCCTCGGGCAGCAGGGCGTCCAGGCTCTCGCCGTCGGCGTGCCGGGCCTTGAACCGCTCGGTCTCCTCCCGCAGCTCGGTGTCGCTGAGCCTGACGAAGTCGTCCTCGAGCGCGTTGACCTGCGCGGCCATGTTCTGGAGACGCTTCAGTGTGCGGCCTTCACCGGCTCGCAGCAGCTTCTCGACGATCTTCACCACGGGGCGCGCTCCAAGTCCTTCAACCGTGCTTTGTCCGGCACCGTGACCCGCAGAGATCACACTACCGCTTCTAGGCATGACGAACGGCGGTCCGGCGCCGTGCCCTACATCGTAGACAGGCTTAGCACCCAAACGTGTTTGCTCCACCCCCCAACATGGGTCAGGCTCGCTTGCGTGTCCGGTCTGTCGTCCCCCTCCAGCGGCCTTGTCCCCCAGCTCACCGACGGTTTGGTGACTCTTCGCGAACTGCGTGAGGAGGATGCCGACACGATCGTCGCCTACTGCAACGATCCGGCGATGGAGCGCTGGACCACGGTGCCGTGGCCGTACCGGCGTGAGCATGCGCTGGAGTACGTGGCGGCTGGGCGCCGCTCGTGGGCCGAGGGATCGCGGTTCGACTTCGGCATCGAGTACGAGGGCAACCTGGTCGGGGCGGTGGATCTGCGCAGGCCGATCCTGCCTGCCCTGGCGGAGCTCGGCTTCGCCCTGGCGCCGCAGGCCCGGGGTAAGGGCCTGATGTCGCGGGCGCTGCGGTTGGCCCTCCCCTGGGGCGCCCGGCAGGGCATCGAGGTGGTGCAGTGGCGCGCCAACGTGGGTAACTGGGCCAGCCGGCGGGCGGCCTGGTCGGTGGGGTTCACGGTGGAGGGCTCCCTGCCGGGTCTGCTAGAACACCGCGGCAAGATCGTGGACGGCTGGCTCGCCTCGATGCGCATCGACGAGAACACTCCCCTGACGCCCACCCACCCCTGGTACGACCCGGTAACCATCAACGGACGCTCGGTGCGGCTACGTGCGTCCGTCGAGTCCGACGTCCCCCGTTTTGTGGAAGGGCACGCGGACCCGGCGAACAAGTACTGGATCCCCGGCATCAAGGAGAACTACACCGCTGAGGACGCCCGCACCCACCTTCGCCGAGACGCCGAGAACAACGCCACCGGGAAGGCAGTGAGCTGGGCGATCGCCGACCCGCAGACCGACCTGATGCTGGGCGAGGTGGTGGTGTTCATCCACGACCGGCGCGACAACCAGGGTGAGATCGGCTACTGGATGCATCCGGAGGCCAGGGGGCGCGGTCTGGCTACCGAGGCAGCGTTCCTGGGCGCCAGGCACGCGCTTCTACCTACGGAGGAGGGCGGCCTGGGCTGGGGGAATCTTGGTCTCCGGGCGAGCGTGGACAACCTGGCATCGCAACGAGTGGCAGAGAAGGCCGGTTTCCGGCGCCTGGGCTTGGAACGTGGGGTACATCTGCCGCCCGACGGGGGACCACGCGGTGACCTGGTGAAGTACGACATGGTCCCCTCGGATCTGCTCACCCTCCAATACCCGTGAAGCGCCAGCCCGAGCTGAAGCTGGCGGACGGGCATCGGCTGCGCCCGTGGACCACGACCGACGCCCCGGTGATCCCGCTGGCGATGCAGGATCCGCTGGTGCGGCAGTACGCCTCGCAGCTGTTGGACGACCGGGACGCTGCCCTGGCCGCGATCCACTCCTGGTCGGATCAGTGGGGTCAGGGAAGCGGAGCAGCCTGGGCGGTCACCGGGCCAGGTGAGCAGGTGCTGGGCCAGATCCGGTTCGGTCTGCTCGATGCGCACCTGGCCACCGGAGTGGTCGGTTACTGGCTGCTGCCCGAGGCCCGCGGTCGTTCCTTGGCCTCCAGCGGGCTCGCCCGGGCCAGCGCCACCGTGTTCCGACGGCTGGGCTGGCACCGGATCGAGCTGTACCACGCCGTGGAGAACGCCCGTTCGTGTCAGGTCGCCCGGCGCGGCGGGTATCTGCAGGAGGGCGTGATGCGCCAGGCGATGCAGTACCCGGTGGACGGCAGGCGCTCGGACGAGCACCTGCACGCCCGGCTCGCCTCGGATCCAGAACCGAATGAGGGACGCTGACCCGCCTCGATCTGAAAGGTCGCCTCAGGAGCGGAACAGTTTGGTCAGGGCCGGGCCGAGATCCCCCTTCTTCTCGGCCTTCACACCGTCCAGCTCCAGCCACTGCGCCATCAGCCGCAGCTCGTCGGCGAGTTCACCGGCCACCGCCGCAGCCGGCACGCCGAGCTCGGAGTAGGCGGCCTTCACCAGCAACTGCCCGCCGCCCCCGGGAGCCCGGTCGGCCTTGAGGTCGACCCGGCCGACCAATTGGTCGCCGAGCAGGAAAGGCAGCACGTAGTAACCGAACTCCCGTTTCGCCGCCGGGGTGTAGATCTCCAGGCGCAGCCGGAAGTCCCAGAGCGCCTCGGTCCGCGGGCGTTCCCAGACCAGCGAGTCGAACGGGCTGAGCAGGGCCCGGGCGGTGATCCGGCGCGGGATCCGGGCGCCGGGGTGCAGATAGGCCTGCCTTCCCCAGCCGTCCACAGTCACCGGCAGCAGTTCCCCGGCCTCGACCAGATCCCGCACAGCGGCCTGCGACTCGGCCGGTTTGAGCCGGAAGTAGTCGCGCAGGCAGCGTTCGGTGGCCACACCCATCGCCCGGGCCGCGATCCGGACCAGTTCCCGCCGGGCGTCCTCGGGGTCCGGGTCGGGCGCGGCCGTCACCGCGCTGGGCAGCACCCGCTCGGGCAGGGCGTAGCGGCGCTCGAACTGCTGGGTACGGCCGGCCGAGGTGATCCGCCCGGCCCAGAACTGGTACTCGATGGCGCGTTTGACGTCGCTCCAGTTCCAGCCCCATTCACCGGTGCGTTCGCGGGGGCGGCCGTCGTCCAGGATCTTCTCGGCGGCCGAGGCGGTCAGCGGGCCGTGCCGGTCGACCACCTCGAGCACCTCCTCGAGCAGGTCGGCGCGATCGCGGGCGATGCGCTGCATCCCGCCCCAGGACTCGTGCGCGGCCCGGTCCATCCGCCAGCGCAGCAGCCGGTGGGTCTGCGGCGGGATGAACGAGGCCTCGTGCGCCCAGTACTCGACCATCCGGCGCGGAGCGTTGTTGGCCACCTTTTCCAGCAACGGACGTGGGTAGTCACCGAGGCGGCTGAACACCGGCAGGTAGTGGCTTCGGGAGAGCACGTTGACCGAGTCGATCTGCAGGATGCCCACGGTGTCGATGACCCGCTGCAGATGCCGGGCGGTGATCGGGCCCGACGGCCGTTCCACGCCGAAACCCTGGGCCGCCAGGGCGATCCGGCGAGCTTGGGCCAGACTCAGCCGCTCACGGGCGGGGCGGGCACCGGCTGACGCCGGAACGGCACCGCCCGCCGGGCCGGCGGTGGCCGGGCCCGGCGGGCGAGGACCGCTGGTTGCGGTCGGGCTTACGGAAGGTGCAGGGTCCGCTGCACTCGGGGCACTCAGGCCGTCGCTTCGGCCTCGGCCTCTGCGTCGACCGCCAGTCGGATCACGCCGTAGCTCCATCCGCGCCGACGATAGACCACCGACGGCTTGCCGCACGCGGCATCGACGAACAGGAAGAAATCGTGACCGACCAGTTCCATCTCGTAGAGCGCCTGGTCGATCGTCATCGGCGAGGCCGGATGGTCCTTGGTCCGGATCAGCACCGGGCTGTCGGCCAGTGCCTCGGCCCCCTCCGGCAGGTTCGCCCAGTCCATCGTGGCGGCGAAACCGTCTTCTTCCTCGGCCGCGTCGTCCAGCGGGGTGCGGACCGGGGCGCCGTTCAGGGCCGTGCCGTTGAGCCCTTCGACCGGGCGCTCGGCCAGGGCGATTCCGGCGTGGGCGATCGCGCTCGCCCGGCCGTTGGCGGTGGCCCCGCGCACCGTGGCGGGAGCGTGCCGGCCGTGATGCACCTTTTTCCGGTCGCTGGTGCGGCGCAGCCGCTCGAGCAGCTTGCCGAAGGCGATGTCGAGGGCGGAGAGCTCGTCCTGACCACAGGCCTCGGCCCGGATCACCGGCCCTCGGTCACGGACGGTTATCTCTACTCGCTCACACTGACTGGACTGACGGGGATTGCGCTCGTGGGACAGCTCGACGTCGATCCGAAAGGCGGTCGGACTGAGCTGGGACACCTTCGCCAGCTTCTCCTCGGCGATCCGCCGGAATCGGTCCGTAACCTCAACGTGCCGACCAGTAATCACGATGTCCACGAAGAATCCTCCTGTAGCCGTTGCTACGCCTCATGTGCCTGACCGAACGGGGCGGGTTCTCGATTAGTTCCGTCCGGCGGAATGGAGGCACCGGGCGCCTGAGCATCAATGGGGAATCGCCGGCCTAGGAAGCCGGCTGGTTGTCGACATCCTCCTTCCTGCAGTCCACGCGGAATTCGGCGCGTAGGGCGGAAGTGGCGACTGCCGTATCGCCGTGCGAAGAGGCTAGAGCAGCTATTCGGATGTGGATACCCCCTGTCGACGTAATGCCACCGTCAGGCCGCATACCCCGACGACCCGAGCACCCGCAGAAGTGAGCGCACGAGCCGCTTCGGCCACGGTTGCACCGGTCGTGACGACGTCATCGACGATGACGCAACCGCGTTGCAGGAGAGGAAAGCGCAGCCCCGGGCGAACGGCAAGTGCACCGGCAAGGTTTTTTCGGCGCGCCCGGCCCGAGAGTTCGCCCTGATCCTGGACATCCCGCCGATGCGTGAGAATCTCGGCAACGCTCGGCGGGGCGCCGTGACCGCCGGCTGCCCAGACCGAGCCCCCGCACCGGACCGCGCGGTGGGCCAGAGCCGCCACCAGGTTGCCGCCGCGTTTGCGCCGGGCCGCCGAGGTGGAGGGCACGGGCACCAGCAGCCAAGGCTCCGGCGGGGCCGCGCTGGCCTGCCGGCAGGCCAGCACCGCGGCCGCCAGACCTGCGCCGAACGGCCAGGTCAGGTCGTGCCGACCGCGCTCCTTCCAGGACACGACGAGCCGGGCCGAGGTGCCGCCGTAGGCCGTGACGCCCCAGACGCCCCAGCCCGGGGGCCAGCCGACCATCGGCTCGAAGAAGGCCGGGCCGGACACCACCCGCCGGCACGGCTCGCACAACTGCACGTCCGGAGCACCGCACCCGGCGCAGGTCGCGGGCCAGACCAGGCCGAGCCCGAGACGCCAGGCCGGCGGCCGGTTCCCGGCCGCGGGCGACGGGAAATTCACAGCTTTCGGTTCGAAAAGCATGTTTCCACCCTGCCGCGTTCACTACGGCCGATCTGCCGCATCGGCCGATCTGTGGATAAGGACGCCTTCGTGCCTACCTGTGGAATGTAGAACGGGCAGCCTTGGCGGCACTCGGGCCGAACGGCCGGAAAACCGCCGGGCATCCGGCCCGGGCCGAATCCGGATCCACTCGTTCGGCCCAATCCTGCGGAGCTTCCTGGCGGATCGGAACCGTTCGGCATTGCGCTCTTCACCGGGAAATCGAAGCCGGTTTCACCCACGATCACAGGCAGATCACAAAGCGTTCTGGCACTCAGGGCAGGGCCGATCACGGGACAATCACGGTCGTGCGCTGCGCACATTCCGATCAGCTGGCACCCAGGGTAATCCGGAGCATCCTCCGGACTTAACCGTAAGGACTCACGCCGCACTCAGCCCGGAAAAGCCGGCCACCGGGCACTGGAGATCTTCGCCCAGGTGGACCCCGAGCGTCCTTGTGTGTCGCTCGCCGTTCCCGCCACCAAAGAGGCGGGCCCGTCGCCCACCGCGATCGTCTGGGCACCGGTCACCGCCGTGATCGGCTGGATCCGCCCGCCGATCTCGACGATCCACGGGCGTTCCACCTCGGTCTGGATCTGCTCGTCGCCGCTGTTGGCGGCCCCGGCCTTGCGGCGGCCCAGCACCGCGACGTGACTCTCGTCCACCCAGGCCACGTCGCGCACGGTGACCAGGTCGGGTACCAGGCCCATCGGCTGAGTCAGCCGGGACGGGCGACCGTCGTCGTCCCGGACGATCCCGGTGATGAACACGTGCGGGGTGCCGCCGTCGGTGATGGCCAGCACCGCGCGGGTGCCGTCGCGGGAGACCCGCATGGCCTCGACCTCGAAACCTTCCAGCCAGGAAGCGTCCACGTCCACCCGTGACTCCTCCGACCGGGCGTCCGCCGCGTACGTGGCCTGTACTCCGGTGTCGCCGACCGTCCAGACCCAGCCCCGCGGGTCGAACGACGGAGCCGTCATTCCGCTGCCGCGCAGCTGGAACGTGCTGTCGGCGCCGGCCTCGGCCAGGAAGAGCCGGGTGCGATCGCTGGAGAGGGCGGCGAACCAGCCGCCGTCGTAGGACACTGCGGGGTAGGTGAGTCCGTAGACCGAGTTGTACTGGGTGAGTGCCTCGAGCCCTTCCACCACCTCGTTGCCTTCAACCGCAAGGCGGACCACCCGTCCCTTGGTGTCGATGCCGACAGCTGCGGCACCGACCGAGGGGTCCACGACCGGACGAGGGCCGGAGTCCTGCGGGATGTTGAAGGTGACCTGATCGACCGTGATCCGGACCGAGGAGATGTTCGGCAACTGGCCCAGCGTGGTCTGCAACTGGGCCAGCATGAGTTGTCGCTGCCGGTCGTCGGCATCCCGGGCCGGGCTGGTCAGGTCCACTGTGGCGGTGCCGTTCTCCACCGTCACCGCGCTCACCGACATGTCCGTGCCGATCGGGACGCTGGAGGCCACCGCGTCCTCCAGCCAGTCCGGCGGCCCCTCCAGCAGGGCCCGGACCAGAGTGGTGGGCAGTTCCGGGGAGCCGGGCGCACTGGGGAACCAGTGGGGGGCCGGCACCAGGTATTCACCGGACGGGTCGGGGAAGTAGACCTCGTACGGCTTGAACGTGACGCTGAAGTCGTTGCGGGTGATCAGGATTCCGTCGTCGAGCGAGTTGATCCGCCAGTGGCCGTCGTCCATCCGGACCAGTCCGAAGTAGCGCTGCTCGACCTTGGCTCCGGGCGCCACCACGCTGTAGCGGCCGCTGCTGTCCACCTCCGCGATCGCAGGGGTACGAACCACTACCTCGGCTACTTCTCGATCGGTGCTCCCTGCGGCCCGGGCGACTCCGGGGGCAGCGGTGGAGGCGGGGGTGGCACTGGTGGGCGTCCCGGCCGTCGATGCGCTGGGGGTAGCCGCTTCCTGCTCCGGGATCTCAGCGCCGTCGCTGAGCTGACGGGTGGTCAGCGTGGTCAGCGAGCGGAAGACCGTGGCCGAAGTGTCCGGCCGCCAGACCAGGCGACGCTCCGGGCTGAGGAAACTCCGGGCGACGGCGTGGTCGTCGCTGTAGGTCGCACTGGCGGCCAGGAAACCACGCACCACCTCGACCGGGGTCTGCCCGGCCTTCGGGCCTTCCGCGGCGAGCCGGAAGACCCCCTCGAGCGGATCGTCGTTCACCACGTCGCCGCTGACCACCGGGCCGTGGTCGGGAATCGTCGCGCAGCCGCTCAGCCCCAGCATCGCGACCAGGGTGAGCACCAGCAGGGTCTTCGCCCGAAGCCGGTCGACGCTCACCGGACGTCCCCCGCCGACGGGACCACCCCGTCCATTGTTGGAAAAGCCGTGCGCCATCACTACGGTTGCGACCCCACTTCGGGCTCCTCGAGCTGCCCCTCGATCTCGGGGCCCGCGGTCAGCGCCGGCAGCGATCCGGTCTCCTGGCCGAGATGCGGCACCAGGGGCAGCGGCGATCCGACCAGCAGCGCGCCGACCTTCTTGGGCAGCGTGAGCCGGAACACCGCCCCGACGCCGGGCTCGCCCCACACCTGCAGCCAGCCTCCGTGCAGGTGCGCGTCCTCCTGGGAGATGGACAGCCCCAGGCCGGTACCGCCGATGGTTCTGGCCCGGGCCGGATCGGCCCGCCAGAAACGGTTGAAAACCATGCTCAGTTCTTCGGAGCTGAGCCCGACCCCATGGTCGCGTACCGCGATCGCCACGGCATCGGCCGATTCGGCCACCTGCACCTCGATCGGACGGCCCTCACCGTGCTCGATCGCGTTGCCGACCAGGTTGCGCACCACCCGTTCCACCCGGCGGGAGTCGATCTGGGCAACGCAGGGTTGCAACGACAGCTGCAGGACGATGGTGCTGCCCTTGCGCTCGGCCAGCGGCAGCAGGTTGTCCACCACCCGCTCGGCCACCTCGCGCACGTCGGCCGAGTCCACGTCCAGCACCGCGGCGCCGGCGTCGAACCGGCTGATCTCCAGCAGGTCGCCGAGCAGCAGCTCGAACCGGTCGACCTGGGCCTGCAGCAGCTCCGCACTGCGGCGCAGGATCGGGTCGCCGAGGTCGTCACGGCTCTCGTGGATGACCTCGCTGGCCATCCGGATCGTGGTCAGCGGGGTGCGCAGCTCGTGCGAGACGTCCGAGACGAACCGGCGCTGGACCCGGGAGAGCTCCTCGAGCTGGTGGATCTGCCGTTCCAGGCTGGCCGCCATCCCGTTGAACGCCCGCCCCAGCCGGGCGATGTCGTCCTGACCGCGCACCTTCATCCGCCGGTCCAGCCGCCCGGAGGCCAGCTGCTCGGCGGTCTTGGCAGCCTGCCGGATCGGGGTGACCACCTGCCGGGTGATCACGTAGGCCACGCCACCGACCAGCAGCACCAGACCCAGGCCGGAGGGCAGCAGGGTGCCCCGGACCAGGTCGAGGATCTGGTTCTCGCGTTCCAGCGGGAAGACGAAGTAGAGCTCGTAGTCGCCGGAGAGCGGGATGTTGATGATCGTGCCGACCGCGAGGGCCGGCTCCCGTTCACCGCTGCTGGTGGGGACCGTGGTGATCTGCGACTGCTGGCGGCCGCGGGAGTTCACCGCATCGCGCAGGGTCTGCGGGATCACGTCGAAGGGGATGCCGCGGGTGGCCCGGTCCTTCAGCTCGGTGGGCTGGGTGGAGCGCTGGGCCCGGCGCAGCACGACCTCGCGGTTGTCCGGCCCGTCCGGCCCCTGGAGCTGGGCCAGGAGGTCGTTGATGTCGCTCTCCTGGCGCGCCGGGTCCTGGTAGTCGTTGGCCGCGAGAAGTTTGTTGGCGTCCTGGGTGAGCGCCGCGGCCTCGGCCATCGCGGTCTCGGTGCGGGAGTCGATCAGGCCGTCGCGGATCCGCATCAGCAGGAAGTTGCCGACCACCAGCACCACGCCGAGGCCGAGCAGCATGGTGGTGGCGACCACGCGCAGCCGCATCGAGCGGCTCCAGCGCCGCCGGATCTTCTTGAGCAGCTTCTTGATCCGGGACAGCACCGAGCGCCGGATCCGGCCGGTGAGCCGGCGGACCGGGCCGCGGGGCCGGGGCGGTTCGGGAGCCCGGATCGCAATCACCGACGACGGCGAGGCTGCCTTGGGCTTGGGAGCCTTGTTCTTGGGTGCACCGGACTTGGGCGCACCGGCTTTGGGCGCACCGGCCTTGGCGGCTGGGCCGCCCTTACCGCGGCCGGGCCGGGCCGGCTCCCCCGTGCTCGTGCCCGCCGGGCCCTCGGCCATGGTTAGGCCGGTCCGGCCTTGTAACCGACGCCGCGCACGGTGACCACGATCTCCGGCCGCTCCGGGTCCTTCTCGATCTTCGAGCGCAGCCGCTGCACGTGCACGTTCACCAGCCGGGTGTCGGCCGCGTGCCGGTAACCCCAGACCTGCTCCAGCAGCACCTCGCGGGTGAACACCTGCCAGGGCTTGCGGGCCAGGGCGACCAGCAGGTCGAACTCCAGCGGGGTCAGCGAGATCACCTCACCGGCGCGGCGCACCACGTGACCGGCCACGTCGATCGACACCTCGCCGATCTCCAGGGCCTCCGGCGCCGGCTCCTCGGTCCGCCGCAGCCGGGCCCGGACCCGGGCGACCAGCTCCTTGGGCTTGAACGGCTTGACCATGTAGTCGTCCGCCCCCGACTCCAGGCCGAGCACCACGTCCACGGTGTCGGTCTTGGCGGTGAGCATGACGATGGGCACGCCCGACTCCGCGCGGATCAGGCGGCAGACCTCGATGCCGTCCTTGCCCGGCAGCATCAGGTCGAGCAGCACCAGATCCGGCCGGGTGGCGCGGAACGCCTCCAGCGCACCACCCCCGTCGGCACAGAAAACCGGCTCGAACCCCTCGCCCCGCAGGACGATCCCGAGCATCTCGGACAGCGCATTGTCGTCATCGACGACGAGAACCCGGCCTCTCATGGGGGACATGTTGTCAAACACCTGGGTCAAACCACGAAACGGGCTCCTCGTTCTTCGGCCGCCGGGGGATCTCTCGGCCGCCCTGCTCTGCCCCGACATGCCAGGATGAACCCCAGGACGGGGATCTTCGTTGTGGTCCCTGGAACGCGGTACCGGCGGCGGTGTGGAGCGAACGGGAGGGGTTGTCGGGTGTCCGATCAACCGGGTGGATGGACGGGTCCCGGCGGCGAACCGGAGAAGCGGCCCGGTCCCCTGCCTCCCGAAAACGGCTCCGACCAGGGCGAACAGCGTAAGGACGAGGTGGCTGGCACACCTGGTGACGGCCCGGTGGCGGGCCCGCCCGGGTGGGGGCAGGCGCCCAACCCGCACGAGCAGCAGGCCCAGGCCGGCTGGGGAGCGCCGCCTTCGGGATGGGGCCAGGCTCCTGGCGCCGGGCAGTCGCCCCCGGCGGGTCCCGGGCCGCAGGGGTGGAACTCTCCTCCCGGGTCGCCGCAGTACGGCGGTAACGCTCCGGGCCAGCCGCAGTGGGGTGGCAATGCACCGGGGCAGTCGCAGGGCTGGAACGGGCCGCCGCCGCAGCCGGGGTATGCGCCGCAGCCTGGGTACAACGGTCCCCCTCCGCCCGGCTGGGACGGGTCCCAGCAGCAGGGCTGGGGCGGACCTCAGCAACCGGGCTGGAACGTGCCTGGGCAACCGGGCGGCTGGGGTGCTCCCCCGCAGCAGGGCGGCTGGGGTAGCCCGGCCCCCGGGCAGCCGGGCTGGCAGCGCGGCATGGGGCGGGGCGCGGGCATCATCCCGCTGCGACCGCTGAGCATCGGCGAGATCTACGACGGCGCGATCCGGGTCATCCGGTCCAACCCGCGCACCATGGTGGGGCTGGCGGCCGTGGTCGGCGCGATCATCACGCTGATCGGCACCGTGCCCCAGGCCTTCGCCCTGAACACCATCGTCAACAGCCCGATCAGCACCGCGCCGGAGAGCGCCGAGATCAGCAACAGCGACCTGGCCGAGCTGATCGGGGCCGGCGGGATCACCATCCTGATCGCCATGGTCCAGTCCTTGCTGGCCACCACCATCATCACCGGTCTGCTGATCGTCGCGGTCGGGGCGGCGGTGCGCGGGGAGACTCTGGCCCCGGGCGCGCTCTGGCAGCGCACCCGGCCCCGGCTGTGGGCCCTGCTCGGGCTGGCGCTGCTGCTGCTGGTGATCGCCCCGCTGATCATCGCCCTGGGGGTGGCGCCGGGCCTGATCCTGCTGCTCGCCCTGGACGGCGCCGAGGTCGTCGGGGCGATCGTGCTGATCGTCGGCATGCTCCTGAGCTTCGTCGCCTATCTGGCCTTCTACCTGGGTTTCTGGTCGGTGGCGGCACCCGCGCTGCTGCTCGAGAACCTGGGTGTGGCCGCGGCCCTGCGCCGCTCGTTCGGGCTGGTGCGCGGGACGTTCTGGCGGGTCTTCGGGATCACCCTGCTCACCGCCGTGATCACCTACATCGTGCAGCAGATCTTCTCGGTGCCGTTCAGCGTGATCGGGGTGCTGCTGGCCGGGGTGGCCGACTTCTCCGGTGCTTCCGGGGAGCTCGTGCAACTGCTGATCACCAACATCGGCACGATCATGGCCGGGGCCGTGGTCTACCCGTTCACCGCCGGCGCGGTCGCGTTGCTCTATCTCGACCTGCGGATGCGGCGTGAGGGCATGGACGTCGAGGTGCTGCGCTCGGAGCAGCCCCGGTGAACTGGCTCCTGACCGAGGTACCGCTCGACCCGGACCGGCAGCAGGCGCGGCAGTGGATGCTCGAGGAGCTCTCGCGCCGGGAGTACCAGGACGCCCGGCCGAGCCTGATCGAGCGGGCACTGGAGTGGGTCCAGGACAAGTTCGACAACCTGCAGCCGGGTTTCGACTCCCCGGTGCAGATCACCGTGACGGTGCTGGCGGTGCTGGCGGTGATCGCTGCGGTGTTCGCGATCTGGTACTCCGGCGGTATTCGGCGCCAGTACCGGCGTAAGGCTGCGGCGGTGTTGCCGGCCTATGTCACCACCGCCGCCGATCACCGGTCCGCGGCTGACCGGCACGCCGCTCAGGGAGAGTGGGCCGACGCGGTGCTGGAGCGGTTCCGGGCGGTTGCCCGCGAGCTGTCCGAGCGTGCGCTGGTTTCGGCCTCCCCCGGGGCTACTGCGGCTGAGGTAGCGCGCGACGGTGGGGCGGCGGTGCCTGGGTTGGCGGGGGAACTGCTTACTGCGGCACGGCATTTTGACGACGTCTGCTACGGGCATCTGGAGCTGACGGAGTCAGCGGGGCCGGAGGTGGACCGATTCCTTCGGGAGCTGGACGAGAAGGTGCGCAGCGCCAAGGCGGAGCCGGTGGTGCCGGCATGACCCAGCCACCCACCCAGACCACGGTGGAAGCGCCGGCGACCACCCCGTCCGTAATTCAGGATCTGCGTGCTCTGGCCATCCGCTCGCGCTGGCCGCTGGCCGTTGCAGTGGTCATCGCGCTCTCGGTCGCCGTGGTCGCGCTGACCGTGCCCACCTCCTCGGACGGACGCCGGCTCAGCCCGGCCAACCCCGCGCCGGAAGGCAGCCGCGGTCTGGCCCAGGTGCTTCAGCGGCAGGGGGTGGAAGTGATCCAGGCAGAACGCTCCACCGCAGTCACCGAGGCCACCACGCCGAACAGCACCCTGGTCGTCACCGACACCAAGCTGCTGGCTCCGGAGCAGCTCGACCGTCTGGCCCGCGACGACGCGTCCCGCCTGATTCTGATCGAGCCGGACGAGCTGACCCTGAGTGTGCTTGCCCCGCAGGTACGTACCGCCGGCTACAGCAATCGCCTGGACGTGCGCGACCCTCGCTGCTCGATCGAGGCCGCCGTCACCGCCGGAGCCGTACGGGGAGGCGGAAATCTGTACGCGCGCTCCGGTGGCGCCTCCGAGGGCGGGGTCGCCATCTGTTACCCCCAGTCCGATTCGGACGACACCTCGGACGTGGACAGCGCTACCGATCGCGGCACGTACGTGGTCACCGTGTCAGGGGGCAAGCAGATCATCGTGATCGGTCAGTCCGACCTGATCACCAACGAGTACCTGCCCGCCGGCGGCAACGCCGCGCTGGCCCTGCACACCTTCGGCGCGCAGCCCGAACTGGTCTGGTACATGCCCGATCCGCTGGAAGTGGTCGGCTCCGGGCAGCGGCAGTCGATCGACGAACTGGCGCCGGACTGGGTGGTGTGGGTGCTGATCCAGATCGGTCTGATCACCCTGCTGGCGATGTTCTGGCGGGCCCGGCGTTTCGGTCGCCTGGTCGGCGAACCGCTGCCGGTGATCGTCCGGGCGGCCGAGACCCAGGAGGGCCGGGCCCGGCTGTATCGGCAGTTCCACGCCCGCGGCCGTGCCGCCGCCACCTTGCGTACCGCCACCCTCCGGCGTCTGGCCAGCCGGATCGCTGCCTCCCCGGGCATTACGCCGGAACAGCTGGTCGTCCAGGTGGCGGCCCGGACCGGCGGCAACCAGTACGAGATCGGGCAGGCTCTGATCGGTCCCACCCCCGGCAGTGACGGCGAACTGGTCGAACTGGCCGATCGGCTGGACCAGATCGAACGTGCCGCCGGCGTCGTGCCCTCCCCCACCCGCAACCGTTGAACTCCTCACGATCTGAGAGGCTCGCCTCGTGACCGACTACCCGACCGTGTACCCGGACACCGACCAGCAGCACGGCGACGCCGAGACCGCCCGGGAGGCGCTGAACCGGGTGCGCAACGAAGTGCGCAAGGCCGTGGTGGGCCAGGACGACGCGGTGGCCGGGCTGGTGATCGCGCTGCTGTGCCGGGGCCACATCCTGCTCGAGGGGGTGCCCGGGGTCGCCAAGACCCTGCTGGTGCGCTCGATCTCGGCGGCGCTGCACCTGGAGACCAGCCGGGTGCAGTTCACCCCCGACCTGATGCCCGGCGACGTGACCGGCTCGCTGGTCTACGACAACCGCAGCGGCGAGTTCTCGTTCCGCAACGGCCCGGTCTTCACCAACCTGCTGCTGGCCGACGAGATCAACCGGACGCCGCCGAAGACCCAGGCCGCGCTGCTCGAGGCGATGGAAGAACGCCAGGTCAGCGTGGACGGCCAGGCCCGTAAGCTGCCCGACCCGTTCGTCGTGGCGGCCACCCAGAACCCGGTCGAGTACGAGGGCACCTACCCACTGCCCGAGGCGCAGCTGGACCGCTTCCTGCTCAAGGTGCACATGCAGCTGCCCCCGCGTGACGTGGAGCTTGAGGTGCTGGCCCGGCACGCCGCCGGTTTCGACCCGCGAGACCTGGCCGCGGCCGGGGTACAGGCGGTGGCGGGCCCGGCCGATCTGGCCGCCGCCACCCGGGCGGTGCGTACCGTCGAGGTGAGCCGTGAGGTGATGGGGTACATCGTCGACGTCGTGCAGGCCACGCGTTCCTCGCCTTCCCTGGCGCTC
Organism: Kineosporia babensis; assembly: GCF_021129305.1. Lineage (GTDB taxonomy): Bacteria > Actinomycetota > Actinomycetes > Actinomycetales > Kineosporiaceae > Kineosporia > Kineosporia babensis. The sequence continues at coordinate 47,308 of NZ_JAJOMB010000022.1, forward strand.
GGAGTCTCCCCTCGTGGTGCCACTGGTCTGCTGAACACCTCGCGGGCCTGGGCCTGGATGCAGGGGCGGCCGTACGTCACCCCGGATGACGTGAAGGCGCTGGCCCCGGCCACTTTGCGGCACCGGATGCAGCTTCGCCCGGAGGCCGAACTGGAGGGCCTGACCACCGACGGCGTGCTGAACACCGTGCTCGCCAGCGTTCCCGTTCCCCGGTGACGATCAGTGGGCGCGCGGTGCTTCTGGCCGCGGTCGGCCTGATTCCGGTTGTTCTGTGGCCGGGCTGGGGATCGTTGCTGGGCTGGGCCGGGCTGCTCGCCGTGGTCGTGCTGGCCGATCTGCTGCTCGCCGGATCGCCGCGGGCTCTGCGGGTGCGGCGGGAACCGGTGGCCACGGTCCGGCTCGGCACCGCCACCACCGCGTCGTTCGTGCTGACGAATGCGGGCCGGCGCACGGTGCGCGGTTCGCTGCGGGATGCCTGGCAGCCCTCGGCCGGGGCTGCGCTCGACCGTCACCCGGTGGACCTTCCGGCCGGACAGAGCCGTCGCTTGGTCACCACGCTGAGTCCTACCCGCCGTGGTGACCGCCGGGCCGGAGAAGTGACGGTGCGCAGCTTCGGTCCGCTCGGTGTCGCGGCCCGCCAGTTCTCGCTGCCGGCGCCCGGAACTGCGCGTGTGCTGCCACCTTTTGGCTCGCGCAAGCATCTGCCCAGCAAGCTTGCGCAGTTGCGTGAACTGGACGGCCGTACCTCGCTGCGGGTGCGCGGGCAGGGCACCGAGTTCGATTCGCTGCGTGATTACGTGGGCGGCGACGATGTGCGGTCGATCGACTGGCGGGCCACGGCCCGGCGGGGAGCGGTGGTCGTGCGTACCTGGCGCCCGGAGCGTGACCGCCGGGTGCTGCTGGTGCTGGACACCTCGCGCACCTCGGCCGCCCGGGTGGGTGACGAGCCGCGGCTGGATGCGGCCATGGATGCTGCGTTGTTGCTGGCTGCGCTGGCTTCCCGGGCGGGCGACCGGGTGGATCTGCTGGCCATGGACCGCCGGGTGCGGGCTCGGGTGGAAGGGGCCAGCCGCAGCGATCTGCTGCCGCGTCTGGTGACTGCCATGGCCCCGGTGGAGGCGGATCTGGTGGAGGCGGACTGGCCGGCCATTGTGTCGACGGTGCTTTCGCGGACGTCGCAGCGGGCACTGGTGGTGCTGCTGACTTCGCTGGAGGGTGCGGCGATTGAGGAAGGGCTGATGCCGGTGATCGGTCAGCTCTGCACGCGGCATCGGGTGGTGGTGGCCTCGGTGGCCGATCCGCAGATGGCGGCCATGGCCGACGGACGTGGTGACGCGTATGCGGTCTACGGGGCGGCGGCGGCCGGACGGGCCGAGTTGGACCGTACGGCAACCACTGCCGAGCTGCGGCGGATGGGCGTGGATGTGGTGGACGCTTCGCCTGAGGATCTGCCGCCGCAACTGGCCGACCGGTATCTGGCCCTGAAGGCCGCCGGCCTGCTCTGAGCCAGACCTCCTGGGCCCAGCGCGCTCTTGGGGTGCTCCGAACCCGGCCCGCGTCAGGCACTCCGAACCCAGCCCGCGTCAGGCACTCCGAACCCGGCTCACGTCAGGCACTCCGAACCCGGCTCACGTCAGGCACTCCGAACCCGGCTCACGTCAGGCACTCCGAACCCGGCTCACGTCAGGCACTCCGAGCCCGGCTCGCGTCGGGTGTTCTGCGCCCGGCCGGGCTAGACCGTTGTGAGGAAGGCCAGTACTCGCTCGGTGAGCAGCCCGGCAGCCGACTCGTCGTACTCCCCCAGGCTGGCGTCGGCGAAAAGGTGCGCCGAGCCCGGGTAGACGAATACCTCGGCCCGGCCCTGCGAGTCGGTCGCGAAACTCTTCGCCGCGGCCAGGTCGCCCGAGTCCGCGAACTCCGGGTCGGCGTTCATACCGTGGATCTGCGCCGGAATGCCCGGCCAGGTACCGAACTCGGACGGCGGCACGAAACCGCTCAGGAACAGCGCCCCCACCGCGCCGGGCCGGGTGGTGGCGAGCTTGGCCACCGGCAGAACGCCGAGCGAGAACCCGGCGTACACCACGTTCTCGGGCACGGCCTGGGCCGCCTGCACACCGCGCTCGAGCACCGTGTCGAAGCCCAGTGAACGGGCGTGGTTCACCCCTTCGTCCAGCCCGGAGAACGTTTTGCCCTCGTACAGATCCGGGGTGTGCACGGTGTGCCCGGCCTGCTGAACTACCTGCGCGAATTCCAGCACCCCGGACGTGAGCCCCTGGGCATGGTGGAACAGAAGAACCTCGGCCATTGCTCGCTCCCCTCGAACATATGTACGATCTACGGCTCAGCCTGCCACAGGCCGCACGTCTCCCGCCAATTCAGCTGCCAGATCGCCGGTTTCACCGGCTTGTGCAGCCGGTTTACCGAAGCGCCAGATGTACCCGACGAACACCGCCCAGACCACGAACCCGATCGCGATGCGGGCCCAGGTGGGCAACGGGGACGGGGTCACGAACGCCTCGACCACGCCCGAGACCAGCAGCACCACGACCAGGCCGATCGCGATCGTCACCATCGCCCGGCCCTCCTCACCGACCGCCCGGGCCCGGGTGCGGGCTCCCGGGTCGACCCAGGCCCAGAACACCTTGAGCCCGGCCCCGGCGGCGACGAAGACGGCGGTCAGCTCGAGCAGGCCGTGCGGGGTGATCAGGCCGAAGAACAGGCCCAGCCGGTCGTTCGCGGCCATCAGCCCGGCGGTCAGGCCGAGGTTGAGCGCGTTCTGCGCCAGCACCCAGACCACACCGATCCCGGTGATGCCGAGGACGAAGCACAGCGCCGCCACCCAGGCGTTGTTGGTCCAGACCTGGACCGCGAAGCCCGAGGCGGCGTTCTCCGAGTAGTAGTTCTCGAAGTCGTTGTTCACCAGTTGCTGGATCTGCTGCTCGGTGCCGAAGGCGGCCTGCACCTCGGGGTTGGCGGCGACCCAGACCGCGACCACGAAGGAGACCAGGACGGTCCCGGCCGTGGCGCCGAGTGCCCACCAGCGGGAGCGGTAGACGGCGGCGGGGAACGAGACTGCGGCCATCCGGGCGAACTCCCGCAGCAGCGGCTCGTTGCCGCCCGAGATCGCGGTGCGGGCCCGGGCCACCGTTCCGGACAGCCGGGCCACCAGGCCGGCGTCGGGTGAGAACGAACGCACCACGGACAGGTGGGTGGCCGCCCGCTGGTACAGCAGCACCATCTCGTCCACCTCGGCGCCGGACAGCCGGCGCCGCTTCGTCAGCCGGTCCAGCCGGTCCCAGTCGGCCGAGTGCACCGCGACGAAGGCATCCAAGTCCACAGCCCTGAGACTAGGTCATGTTTTGAAGTTCCATGCCTACTGCGGGGCACCCGGGACGCCATCTGACCGTGTCCGGTGGGGCCCCACGTAGAACACCGCTACGCAGGGCCCCACCGGCCACGCCCAGCCAACGCCCCGGGCACCTCCTCGCTACGGCAGCGAACTCCAAGACAAGCCCTAGCCGGGAAGACTGTCGGTGGCCCCACGTAGTCTGGTTCCCGTGATCACAGACCCGCTCGCCCCGCTGCCCGGCCCTTCGCCGGACCGCTCCGGCGCGACCGTCGCCGGGCTGGTCGGCGTCGACGAGCTGGACTTCTCCGACGAACTGATCACCGGCGAGGCGGTGGTCCTCGAACTGCGGCCCGCCTCGTTCATCACCCGGGCGCTGGCGGTGGCGGTCGACGTGCTGGTCACCGTCGTGGCCTTCCTGCTGCTCTACTGGCTGCTCTACGCCACCACCGGCGAGATAGACGCGGCCGCGGGCAGCGCGCTGGGCCTGGTCGCCTCCCTGGCCGTGCTGATCGGCATCCCGATCCTGGTCGAGACCCTCACCCGGGGCCGGTCCCTGGGCAAGTGGCTGGCCGGGCTCCGGGTGGTCCGCGACGACGGGGGTCCGATCCGGGCCCGGCACGCGCTGATCCGGGGCCTGCTCGCGGTGTTCGAGATCTACTGGTCGCTCGGGGCCATCGCCCTGGTCACGTCGCTGCTCAACAAGCGCGGTAAACGCCTGGGCGACCTGGTCGCGGGCACCTACGTGATCCGCGAGCGCCAGCCCCAGCAGCTTCCACCGGCCGTGCCGATGCCGCCGCACCTGGCCCCCTGGATCCGCAACGCCGACCTGGGCCGTCTGCCCGACCCGCTGGCCCGGGCCTGCCGCCAGTTCCTGGCCCGCGCCACCCGCCTGACCCCCGAGGCCCGGCAGCGGCTCGGCTGGTCACTGGCCGGTCAGGTGGGCGAGTTCGTCGCGCCGCCGCCTCCGCCCGGCACACACCCCGAAGATTTCCTGGCCGCAGTCCTCGCCGAGCGCCGCGACCGCGACTACGCCCGCCTCTGGCGAGAGTCCCAGCAACGAGCCGCCCGCCGCGCCAGCCGCGCCGCCGCCAGCCCGCTGTCCTCCACCGGTTTCGGCCTGCCCGACCGCGACTAGGGAGTGTTTTGGAATGCGCCGCCGTAGGCGAGGAGGCGCCCGAGGTGTCGGCCGACGTGGCCGGTGGGGCCTCTCGTAGCGGTGTTCTACGTGGGGCCCCACCTGCCACGGTCAGACGGCGCCCCGGTGCGCCCGGCAGTAGGCATGGAATTTCGAATACGACCTAGGGCCAATGCTTTTCAGCTAAGGCCGAGTCTGGGCCTGTCCGCCCAGACCACGCCCCCGTCGGTCGGCCCGCACCGCGTCTAAGTAACGACATTGCGGCCAGGTCCGGTCCTGCGGATCTTTGCCTACTTTCGGGGCGCAGTCGGCCCGGTCAAGGTTCGTGACCACCGCATCGCGCCCGGCAAGGAGAAGTGGTCCCCGACCGCCCAGGGCCGGGTGGGGTGGACCCGCCGACCGGGCGACTCGAAGGCGACTCGAGAGAGTGCGTAAACAAAGTGCCGCCAGAGACACTTTGTTCACGCATTGTCGTGTTCTCGCCGGGAAGCAGCTGGGGTGTGGAAGAAGCAAGGTCGGCGTGACTTTCAAAACACAACCTGAGGGCCCGTCCTGCGGATCTTGCCTACCGCGGGGCGGAGTTGATCTGGTCAAGGCGTGTGGTCACCGCACCGGGCATAGAGGGGAAGCAGTCCCGGACCGTGAGCGGTTGGGCGGGGACACCTCGATGATGTGTACACCTGGCACCAGATGCACCACCTTTACACATCGCGAGTAGTTGTTCGCCGGGCTCTGTGCCATAGCACTGGAGTAAAGGCCGCGTGGGTGCACCACAGCGAGGGGGTGGCTCCGCTGGCCGGGCGCTGGTGCGGGCGATCAAAGGGATCGCGTGAAGTCGCCGGGCGAATGTGTACGCCTGGTACCGGAAGTACGCGATGCACACATCGCAAACCTTTCCGGCCCGGACGGTGAAGCGGCCCCACCACCCAGGCCGAAACTCAAGGTGCCACCGAGAAACTCGGCCAGCCGCAACGTCCTCAAGCAAGAAAGCCCAAAAGCGCGAAGGCGCACCCTCTTCCCGAAGGAAGAAGATGCGCCCTCTGGCGAAACGCGATCAGTAGCGGTAGTGCTCCGGCTTGTACGGGCCCTCGACGTGCACGCCGATGTACTCGGCCTGCGCCTTGGTCAGCTCGGTCAGCTTCACGCCGAGCGCGTCCAGGTGCAGCCGGGCCACCTTCTCGTCCAGGTGCTTGGGCAGCACGTAGACCTGGGTCTCGTACTCGTCGCGCTTGGTGAAGATCTCGATCTGCGCGATCACCTGGTTGGCGAACGAGTTCGACATCACGAAGCTCGGGTGGCCGGTGGCGTTGCCCAGGTTCAGCAGACGGCCCTCGGACAGCACGATGATCGAGCGGCCGTCAGCGAACGTCCACTCGTGGACCTGCGGCTTGATCTCGGTCTTGGTGATGCCCGAGATCTTGGCCAGGCCGGCCATGTCGATCTCGTTGTCGAAGTGGCCGATGTTGCCGACCACGGCCTTGTCCTTCATGCCCTGCATGTGGGTGGCCGTGATCACGTCGAAGTTGCCGGTGGTGGTGATGAAGAAGTCACCCTGGGCCAGCACGTCCTCGAGGGTGGCGACCTGGTAACCGTCCATCGCCGCCTGCAGCGCGCAGATCGGGTCGATCTCGGTGACGATGACCCGGGCGCCCTGGCCGCGCAGCGACTCCGCCGCGCCCTTGCCGACGTCGCCGTAACCGCAGACCACGGCCACCTTGCCGCCGATCAGCACGTCGGTGCCGCGGTTGATGCCGTCGACCAGCGAGTGCCGGATGCCGTACTTGTTGTCGAACTTCGACTTGGTGACCGAGTCGTTGACGTTGATCGCCGGGAAGAGCAGCGTGCCGTTGCGGTACATCTCGTACAGCCGGTGCACGCCGGTGGTGGTCTCTTCGGTGACGCCCTTGATCTCGGAGGCGATCTTGGTGAAGCGCTCCGGCGAGTCCTTCAGCGAGCGGCGCAGCACCTCGAGGATGACGCCGTACTCTTCGCTGTCGTTCTCGGTGGTGGCCGGCACGGCGCCGGCCTTCTCGAACTCGACGCCCTTGTGCACCAGCAGCGTCACGTCGCCACCGTCGTCCAGGATCATGTTCGGGCCCTGGCCGTCACCCCAGTTGAGGATCTGCTCGGTGCACCACCAGTACTCCTCCAGGGTCTCGCCCTTCCAGGCGAAGACCGGCACACCCTGCGGGTTCTCGGGGGTTCCGTTGGGGCCCACGACGACCGCGGCGGCCGCGGTGTCCTGGGTGGAGAAGATGTTGCAGGAGGCCCAGCGGACCTCGGCGCCGAGCGCGGTCAGCGTCTCGATCAGCACGGCGGTCTGCACGGTCATGTGCAGGGAGCCGGTGATCCGGGCGCCGGCCAGCGGCTTGCTGTCACCGAACTCGGCCCGCAGGGCCATCAGGCCGGGCATCTCGTGCTCGGCCAGACGCAGCTCGTGGCGGCCGGTCTCGGCCAGCGAGAGGTCGGCCACCTTGTATTCGAACGTCATACCTGTCCTTCGGCATCGTGGGATGCGGCTGGAAATAGAGAAGTCCCAGTCGCGGGTGAACGGGTCGAGGCAGGGCGAAGCAGGTCCACCGAAAATCCGGGTCAGAAGCGACCCGGCCAGGACGTGCGCCTTGCCAGACCCGGCGCGGCCCCTCTAGGCCGTCGGCATCACCTACGCCGGAACACGGTCCACGATAGCAATCCGGTCACGGTTCGGGATCCGCCGGTGCGGTTTGTTCGTGGTCAGTTCCGGATCGAGCAACGGACGTGGGTGCGCCCGTTTGCGCTCCCACCTGGGCCTGCGGGGGCAGCACGAGAGCCAGCAGGCCGGGAAACCGTTCGTCGAACTCGTCCCGCCGCAGCCGGATCGTGCGGCGGGCGCCCTCGTCGCGCTGCTCCACCAGCCCGGCGTCGCGCAGCACGGTGAAGTGATGGCTGAGAGTGGCCTTGCCCACGCCGACCTCGAACGATCCGCAGGGCAGGGCCCAGTCCGGGGCGGCGGCCACGCACCGCACGATCGAGAGCCGGACCGGATCGGCCAGGGCGGTGAGCGCGGTCTCGATGCTCACGTCCTGCGGATGCACGTGCTGCGGGGGGCGACGGCCACCGGAGCGAGGTATCACCGACATCAGAACCTCCTCCGCAGCACGCTGCCGATCTTGACCGGAGGGTCAATCCTAGGGCGTGTCGATGTCCGCCGCCCCGATCGAGCCGGTGCCACCGTCGGGGTGCCCGGGCAGGTACCCCGGCTCCTGGGTGACGCCCGGCGGGACCGGCACCTGGTACTGCGCGGAACGGCCGTAGCGGGAACCGTCGTTGGTGCCGGCCACCGCCTTGACCGCCTGCGCGGAACTGATCACCAGCGCGCCGACCAGGGCCAGCGAGGCGATCACGACGACCGTGGCGGCCATCCGGGACCGCCGTGACCAGCGGCCGAACCAGCCGAAGCGCTGCGGCTCGGCGCCGTCCGGGTACTGCGCCCAGCGATCCGGCCTGCGGGCCTGGTGCGGCAGGACAGGACGGAGCGTGCGGGGTGCGGGGTCAGCGCGCACGACGGCCTCCTGACTCGAAGTGACAGGCATGAATCGGGTCCGAACAGGGTGGAGCGGCGGAACTGTTCCGACGCTACCCACAGAATCCGAATCGACGGTCAAGCGCCTGCTAGGCCAGCGTTATCGCTGTCCACGTCGTTAAAGCACTCCTATGCCAGCCACCAGAGGGCCCTAGCTCGCGGGAACTCCGGCCGGTCCGCCGTCTCCGTGGGCGATGTCCGGCTCCAGGAAGATCAGCTTGGCGTCCGGCACCGCGGCCCGGACCCGGACCTCGGCCTCGTTGATCGCCTCGGCCACCTCGACCGCCGACTCCGTCGGCACCACCGCGATCTTCGCCGCCACCAGCAGCTCGTCCGGCCCGACGTACAGCGTGCGGATGTGGATCACCCCGTTCACGCCCGACCCGATCAGCGCCTGCTTGATCTGCGCCAGGTCGTCGGCCGTGGCTCCCTCGCCGACCAGCAGCGAGGAGGTCTCCATGGCGAGGATCACCGCGACCACGATCAGCAGCAGCCCGATCATCGCCGTACCCACCGCGTCCCACCGCCCGTCGCCGGTGACCAGGGTCATCGAGACCCCGAAGAGCGCGAACACCAGACCCAGCTCGGCCGCCGTGTCCTCCAGCAGCACCACCGGCAGCTCGGGCGACTTGGTCTCCCGGATGAACCGCCACCAGCTGCGGCCGTCCCGCTGCGGGGTGGCCTCGCGCACCGCGGTCCGCAGGCTGAGACCTTCCATCGTGATCGCTGCCAGCAGCACCACCACCGGCACCCACTGCCAGTTCTCGATCGGCTCCGGGTGCGACCACTTGTGGTACGCCTCGTACAGCGCGAACAACCCGCCGACGCTGAACAGGATCACCGACACCAGGAACGCGTACAGGTAGCGCGAACGCCCGTACCCGAACGGGTGCTCCTCGTTGGCCCGCCTCTCCGCCCGCCGGCCACCGATCAGCAGCAGCACCTGGTTGCCCGAGTCAGCCAGCGAGTGGATGCCTTCGGCCAGCATCGAGCTGGACTGGGTCAGCGCGAAGGCAACGAACTTGGTTGCGGCGATCCCCAGATTGGCGCTGAGCGCCGCAATGATCGCCTTGGACCCACCCTCGGTGGACATACCCGTCTCCCGCCTGGACAAACGCCTGGAACACAGCGGGAGCAAGGTACTACTTGCCGGAGGAAACCACTTATTGAGTGCGATCCCTGAGGTCGGCCACGTGCGGCGAGGTCAGCGGATCGATCCCGCTGGCCAGGGCCATGTACACCGAGGCGAAGTCGGTGAGCGAGACCAGGTCGGCCAGCCGCTCAAGGGGATGCCCCGGATCCGCAGCGACCTCGGTGACCCGTACCCCCGCGTCCTCTGCTGTGGCCCGAACCGCATCGGCCGTACGACTCGTCTCCAGCCAGGAACCGTCCGGCCGGTCCAGGGTGGGCGCCGCATCGCGCAGCAGGAGCAGACGCATCTGCGGTGAGGCGGCCGGGACGTCGTCGAACTCGGGGTCCGCGAAAATGTCCGCCGCAGGCCGCCGGGCCAGCGGGCCGTCGAAGGTGGCGACCACGTCACCCGCATCGTCGGGCAGGGCTCCACGCATAGCCGGAACCCGCGCGGTCCGGGCGAGCATCGAAACGGCCCGTAGCGCAGCCACACCGGTGACGTCTCCGTCGCCCAGCACCACCGGCATCACGCCGGACAGTTCGAGGGCGAGCGACTTGGCCGGGTTGACGAAGGCGTCGGAGGAGGGCCGGTACTTGTCCGCCTGGGCGTCGAGCCGGTCGGCGACCCGCTCCAGCACCTCGTTGGACGCGTCCGTAAGCCCCAGCTGGTGAGCCACCGAGATCACCGGGATCGCCAGCGACCACAGCGCCATCCGGGAGGCCCGGGCCGCCGGAGTCTCGTTACGCGGGACGGCGACGTGCACGCCGCCGGTGCGCTCCGACACCTCGGCCAGCGGGGAACGCGGCGCGCCGACCGTCAGCAGACGGCAGCCACGACGGGCCGCCTCGGCAGCCAGACCCAGCGGGCCCGGCGCCCGGCCGGACATCGACACGGCGACGACCAGGTCGAGCGGGCCGACCCAGCCCGGCAACGGCAGACCCCGCCGGACCGAGACCGGCACCGGGGCACCGCTGCCGGCCAGCAGGATCAGGACATCGCCGACCACGGCCGAGCCGCCCAGGCTGGCCACCACGACCGCCCGCGGACGGCCGTCCGCCACGATCTTGGAGACCGGGGCCTCGGCGGTGGCCGAAAGAGCCATCCGGACCTGCGCCCCGGCCATCGCCAGGGCCCGCAGGCTGCCGGATGGATCGGCCGCGGCCAGGCCGTCGGGGTCGTCGAGCAGCTGTTCGTCCAGTGCCATCGCGCAATCTCCAGCGAGCCGTACGTACGGTTCCTAACCTGCCGACCGAGCCACCCGGAAAACCGGTCAGGACCGGGTGCGGGCCTCGTCCACGAGCAGCACCGGGATGCCGTCGTCGATCCGGTAGGCCAGCGAGCAGCCGGTGCACTGCAGCTCCGGCGCGGCGTCCGGGCCCTGGCCCTCGGTCAGGGCCGAGCGGCAGCTCGGGCAGCGGAGGATCTCCTGGAGCCAGGGTTCGATAGCGGTCACGCGCTCATCCTGTCGCATCGGTGGCGCGCTCGGCGACCCGGACCAGCGCGAGCACCTCGTCGCGCAGCGCGGCCATCACCGCCGGGTCGGCCGCCTCGGAGTTCAGCCGCAACAACGGCTCGGTATTGCTCGGGCGCAGGTTGAACCACCACAGGCCGGGGAGGCTGCCCTCGCCGCTCGGCGCGTCGGCCTCGTGGCTGATGGTCAGGCCGTCGAGCCGGTCCACCACCACACCCGGGCGGCCCTCGAACGCCTTGGCCACCCGCTCGGTGGCCTCGTCCACGTCGGCCACCACGGAGTTGATCTCACCGCTGGGCGTGTACCGCTCGTACTGCTCGACCAGGCCGGACAGCGGCCCGTCCTGCTCGCCCAGGGCGGCCAGCACGTGCAGCGCGGCCAGCATCCCGGTGTCGGCGAACCAGAAGTCGCGGAAGTAGTAGTGCGCCGAGTGCTCGCCGCCGAACACGGCGTCGTACTTGGCCATCTCGACCTTGATGAAGGCGTGCCCGACCCGGGTGCGCACCGCCTTGGCGTCGTTCTCGGCGATCACCTCGGGCACGGTGCGCGAGGTGATCAGGTTGTGGATCACCGTGGCCTGGTGCCCGGCGGCCCGCTCCTTGGCGATCTCCCGGGCCGCGACCAGCGCGGTGATCGCGCTCGGGCTGACCGGCTCGCCGCGCTCGTCGATCACGAAGCAGCGGTCGGCGTCACCGTCGAAGGCCAGGCCCAGGTCGGCGCCGTGCTCGGGGACCGCCTTCTGCAGGTCGCGCAGGTTGGCCGGGTCGAGCGGGTTGGCCTCGTGGTTGGGGAAGGTGCCGTCCAGCTCGAAGTACAGCGGGACGATCTCCAGCGGCAGGTCGTCCAGGCCGAGGGCGCTGCCCAGCACCGCGGGGACGGTCAGGCCGGCCATGCCGTTACCGGCGTCCACCACGATCTTGAGCTTGCGCCGGGAGGTCAGCGGGACCAGACCGCGCAGGTGCTCGGCGTAACCGCGCAGGGTGTCGCTCTCGCTGACCTTGCCCGGCGCGGCCGAAGGCTCGCCGGTGCCCCAGGTGGGGTGGTCGAGCAGCGCCTGGGCCAGGTCGCGGATCTCGGCCAGGCCGCTGTCCAGGCCGATCGGGCGGGCCCCGGCCCGGCACATCTTCATCCCGTTGTAGCTGGCCGGGTTGTGGCTGGCGGTGAGCATCACCCCGGGCGCGTCCAGCGCCCCGCTGGCGTAGTACAGCCCGTCGGTGCTGCACAGGCCGATCATCACGACCTCGGCGCCCTCACCGGTGACGCCGTCGGCGAAGGCCTGGGCCAGCGACTCGCCGCTGTCGCGCATGTCCCGGCCGATCAGGACCCGTCCGGGCGGGGCATCGGGGTCCGAGGTGAGCACCGCCCGCGCGAACGCCGAGCCGAGGGCCCTGGCGGTCCGCTCGGTCAACTGGGTGCCGACCAGGCCTCTGATGTCGTTGGCTTTGACGATTTCGGTGAGCTGAGCCACCGGGGCAGGCTATCTGAGCCGACCCGGTGACGTGCACGGATCGGGCCACGAGCCGGTCTCGATGGTTCGTGGCCCGGATCCGGTACGTCAGTTCTTGCGAGCCTTGTCCAGCACCGAGGCGACGCTCAGGGCGTCCCCGCCGTGCTCCCAGGTGCGGTGCTCGCACCGGTGGCAAGAGGTGAACTCCACCGGAGTACCGTCGGTCAGATTCATCGACAGCCGGGTGACCCGGCTGCTTCCACAGGCCTGGCACTGGATCTCGGACCGATGCTCGCGCTGGGTCAGCGAGCCGAGGGGGATCGACGGTCCGGCCGCCCGGCCGCGCCGCCGCCCCCGGGTGGGGGCGGGTGTGCCGGTGGAATCCGAGGACTGAGGAGTCATTGAGGAAAGGTCCTTGCTTCGGACGACAGGGGAAGTAACCCGACGGCGAGTAATCACTCGAACGCGGGCTGCTGGCGATGCTCCCTGTCATTCGGCGAGTCACACCGGCACCTTGAGCCACCGGAGCGTCGCGGCATCCCGGATCAAGCGCCGCGAAAGCGGCATCCTGAACGTGATTCAGATCGCACTGGATCAGGTGAGGGGTTCACCCAGGATCGGATCCTTCAGCACCCGCAGGTGCCCACGCCGGTTGACCTCGACGGTGGACAACTCGGCGTCCGGCGCAAGCTCGGTGGCCGGTGGCCGGGCCGCCTCGCGCACCGCGTCGGCCAGGGCCAGCAGGTCGTCGTGCGAAGGCGGCGGCGGGACGTACTCGCCCGGCGCCAGCCGGACGATCTCCCAGCCCCGCGGCGCGGTCAGCCGTTCCGCGTGCACCGCGCACAGGTCGTAGCAGTGCGGCTCGGCGTAGGTGGCCAAGGGCCCCAGCACCGCCGTGGAGTCGGAATAGACATAGGTGAGGGTGGCGACCGCTACCCGCTGGCAAGCGGTCCGGGAACAACGGCGCACTCCACTCACGATTGAGAAGTTACTCCCTCATCAGGCGTACCGGCTGCACCGGCACGCCACCCGATCCGTGTCTTCGCCAACCCGCCGGTCCCGCTGCTCGGTTCCGGCGATGACGCCCTCATCTTGCCCGATCCGTCCCCGGACGTCACGGATGCCGAGCCTGCAGATCAGCGGCGGGCCGAATTTCCGCGGTCGCCCAAGGCCCGCGGAGTACCCTCGGACACGTGTCCCGACCTCGCGCGATCCCAGATCCAGCCGCCTCGGGAGGGCCCGGCGCACGCCACCCGAAACGACGCGACCGGCGTGGCCGGGGGATCCGGGGTCAGCTCCTGCCCCGCACCGTCCCGGCCTGGCGCAGCCGTGCCGACCGCTTCGACGACCTGATTCTGGACGCGGTCGAGCACCTCTCGCGGCGCTGGGACAAGCAACTGCAGGACGTGGAGTTCGCGGTGGAGGACGTACCCCCGAGCGATCCTTCGCCCTGGGAGCACGGAGAAGTACCCCTGGGCCGATTCTTCCCCGCCGACGGCGATCTGCCCCCGCGGATCGTGGTCTACCGGCGTCCGGTCGAGACCCGGGCTGCGGACGCCCACGACATCGGCGAGCTGGCCCAGAGCGTGGTGGTCGAGCAGGTGGCGCATCTGCTCAACCTCACCCCCGAAGAGGTCGATCCGCGCTACAACCGGGACAGCTGAACTACTTCAGGCCCACCCGGGTGTCGGCCACGGCCGTGGCCGGCACCTCGTCGGCCTTGGCCGGGTCGACCCCGAGCACGGTGATCAGGGTGCCGACGGCATCGGTCGCGGTGGCCACCACCGAGGCCGCCACCGCCCCACCCTGAGGATCGGACATCCGGAACGCCACCGCGCCCTCCGCCAGCGGGAACGCCGCCGCCGTGGCTTCCTTCATCTCCACGTTCACCACGTCCAGCTCCTCGCCCTCGGCGTCGAGCGGAGTGATCGTGAGCGAGCTGGCCTTGGCCGCGGCGACCAGTGAGACCGTGGCCCGGGTGCCGGGAGGCAGCATGGTGTACCCGCCGCTCTTACGGGCGGTCACCGCCGGGGCCCAGCCGAAGTCGGTGGCCTGTGCTCCCGCGGCGGCCGGGCGGCCGATCTGGGCACCGGCCACCACCGGCACATCGGCGTCGATCACGGCCGTGTAGGTGCCCGAGGCGATCCCCGCGATCGGCACATCGACCACTCCGCCGGCAGGCACGTTCAGTACCGCGGCGCCAGGCATCTCCACCTCGCCGGAGGAATTGAGCAGCCGGATCTTGACCACGGCCTCCTCATTGCCCGGTACGGCCAGCCGGATCGAGGTGGAACCCGCCGCAGCCGGATCGTCCGCCGTCTTGGAGTAGCCGTTGACCAGCGAAATACCGGGTATCAGCTGGCGTTTGGCCGGTTCGGCGGAGGGCGAGACCACATCCACCCCGCCCGGGACGAGCCCCCGCAGCTTCGAGCCGTGCATCCGCGCAACCACCTGGCCACTCCGGGCCACCAGATGAACCGCCACCCGCTCCTGATCGGGAGCCAGAGCGTCCACCAGCACCGGAGTCTGGCCACCTGCCGGGACCACGACCCCGTCTCCCGCCGGCGCCTCGACCTTGCCCTTCTCCCCCAGGACGGAAACGTCCACCACGGCGGTGGCCGCGGTCGGGTTGGACAGCAATAACCTCAGCCGCTCACCGGTTTTCGTACCCCCTCCGACCAGCCAGGCATCCGCCGACGTCTGGTCACATCGACTGGCCGAAAGCCCGCGCAGATCGCCCTTGGGAGTCAAAGTCGACTGCACAGCGGCCAGTTCGGGCGGGGGCGCCGTGCTTTCGCTCTCTCCGGTCATCACGATCGGCCCGAGATTCCAGGTGGAGAGCCCAGCAATGGACGTCCGCCCGGCCTTGGCCCCCAACGGTACCCGAGTACCGGCATGTACGGAAACCGCGCTCTTCGGGACGCTTTCACTCAGATCGCGGATCGCGTCGAAGTTCTTGCCCTCGGCCTGAAGCGTGGCCTCCGCCTCGCCGTCCGAGGCCAGCAGAGCACTGATCAGCACGCCCGCTCCCGGGCTCACAGCCTTGCCGCCGTCCGGGACGACCAGCGTCTCCGGGCCGGAACAGGCCAGCGTCGGCACCGCGATCGCGGCCGGCAGCCGATTGGCTACCGGACTCGAAACCGGACCTACCCCGATCTGTTCGGGAAGCATCGCGGCGCCGACCGCGATCCCCCCTGCGACCGTCAGCACTCCCGTCACCGAAAGCACCCCACGCGCGCGCTGATTCACGAACTCTCTTCCTCCCCGGAGTCGGCCGGAGCGTCGTGACCCGCTTCCTGGCCGCGCTCACGGGCCGGTTGACGAACCGATCCGCTGGCAGTCTCTCCCGACTCCCCGGACGTTGCCGCGTCCCCACTTCGGGCCTCGCCGTCCGCGCTATCGGCCGGACCCGCCGGATTCGGCGCGCTTTCCACCGGTCGTGAATCGCCCGCTTCGGCCGGGCTTTCCTCGGCGAAATTCTCGGTACCCGGGAGGGCATTTTCGTCCGACGTCCGCGGCTCGGGCGGCAGGGAAGCAGTCGGGCCCCCACTGGCCTCTGGTTGGCTTACAAGCTGCTTTTGGACGTGCAACGCGCCGGGCGCGGTCGGCCCACCTTGCGTCGGGGCTGGGGTAGCAGTGCTTGGGGACGTTTCCCGCACCGTTTCGACGTGGCTCGCCTCGGTCAGGTCCCCGACCACCATCTCGGCCGTCGCCTGAGGGTCCGGCTCGGTCCTGGCCGGCGGCTGATCGTCGGCTTCCGTGCCCCCTTGAGCGCCCCCGGCATCCCCTTGAGCGCCCCTGGTGTCTTCACCGCCGTCCTCTGGTTCTGGCTCCTCCACCGCAGCCGTTTCCAGCGCCCGCCGCTCCTTGCGCCGCTTGGCCGCATCACGCCGGGCCTCCACCAGCATGGCCTCGGCCGCCATCGCCTCCGCTGCCTGCCGGGCCGCCCGACGACGGCGACGCGAAGGCGGCTCCGCCATCGGGTCGTCCCCGTCAGCCGTCTCCAGAGCCAATCGGCGAGCCAGCTCGGCCATCCGGGCCTGGTGATCCGCATAGGCCTGGGCCGGATCAGTGGTCCCCCGGCGCGGACGTTCCGGCGCATCGCCGGGACGCCGCACCCGACGTCCGGTGCTGACCATCGGCTCCGGTGCCTCCTGCTGCGAGAGCGACCGCCAGCCCTTCTGCGGGATCAGCAGACGCAACCGCCGCCGGGGCAGCGGAACCGCCACCAGCAACGCCAGCCCCAGTACCCCAAGGCGCGACAGGTCCAGCGCGTTGCCGGACGTGGCGGAGTGACTCACCGCCAGTTCCCCGCTGTCGGCAGGCAGCTCGAAGGCCTGAGCCCAGCCCCCGTGCGTGGCCGGCTTCAGCTCGGTCCCGTTCAGCGTGGCCGTCCAGCCGGGGTCGGCGCGTTCGCTCAGCACCAGCAGGCGGCCGGTCTCCCCCTGGTCGACCTCGGCGCTGAAGTTCACGTCCGACGCCGGAACTGTCGAGATCAGCTCACCCTCGGCGGAGAGCACCCGTACCCGGGCCGGGCGGGTGGGAGCCGCCTCATCCGCCTCGCTGTCAGTAGCGGTGGCGCCGAGTTCGACGCGCCACAGCACCTTGTCGTCGCCGTTGCTCACACGTACCAGCCCCGGCGCCACATCCAGCGCAGCCTGTGCAGCCTCGGTCGCGCCCTGGTCAGCGGGCCTCCCGGTCAGCAGCAGCACCGAGCCGATGTTCAGGTCGGCGAACCGCTCACGTTGGTCGTCCCCGGCCCCGGACACCAGCGCGCCGATGGCCTGTAGCACCGGTTCGTCACCGTCTGCCCGCGCCGCGGTGGCCGAGGGTGTGAGTGAAGCGGCCGACTCCTGACCGATCTGTGGACCGCCGGTGCGGTACAGCGTCCACCGCACGCCGTCCGCCATGGGCTGGATCGCCAACGTCCGGGTGGCCGCTGGGCCGTTCGCCTCGGCCGCAGCCACGGCGGGCAGCACCTCGGGGTCGGTCCGGTGTACCCAGCGGTTTGGGCTCCCCGTCCAGCCATCAGCCGCCCAGGAGGTCAGAAGCAGGACAGGAGTGAGCACGGCCAGAGCTCCCATGCTCACCGCGCTCCAGTGGCCGATGCCGATGCTGCGCGCACGCAACCGGCCCGCCGCCCCGTCCAGGTTCGACAGCGCAGCCACGATCAACGCCAGCAGGAACAGCGAGACCGCTGGGCCGGACCAGCCGTGCAGCAGCCCGTCTGCCCCCCGGCGGGTGTCGACCACCGGAATCGCCACGGCCGTGAGCAGCGCGATCAGGCCGACCAGCCAGCCCAGCGCGGCGATCCGGCGGCGCCGGGCCCCGGTCAGGGCGGCCACGCCGAGCACGATCGGCGGCACGACCACGAACACGGCGAAGATCCGCAGCCAGACCCCTGCGTCGCCGAAGCCGATGAAGTCGGCGACGGCCTGGCCCAGGCGATGCACCAGGCCGTGGTTGATCACCGCAGGATCGGTCGGCCACAGAACCGCAGCCCAGCCGGGCGAACCGGGCAGCACCGCGCTGGCACCGCCGGGCTCGGCCAGAAGCAGCCGCGGATCACCGGCCACGGCCTGCCACCACGGCGCGAGCAGCACCCCCGGCACGGCCAGCGTCCAGAGCAGCAGCCAGCGTCCGGCCCGGGCCACCACCATCAGGATCAGCACGGCAGCCAGGGCGGGCAGGGCCAGAGCGGGCGCCGCGGCGATCACGACCGTGAGGGCCAGCCCGGCGCCGGAGGCGGCGGCCATCGAGGCCCGGCGCCGCCGCACCATGCCTGGCATCGAGGGCCCGAGCAGCTCCAGCGGGCGTAGGCCGACCGCCCGGGTCAGCGCGAGAGCGGTCATCGGCAGCATCAGGTGGGCCACCACGGCGCCGAGCCGGCCCGCGGTGACCGAGAGGATCAGCGACGGCGCCGCGGCCCAGACCAGCGCCGCCCAGGCCCGCAGCGCCCGCGAACGGGTCAGCGCCGAGGCTGCCGCCCAGGCCGACAGGGCGGCCAACGGCAGAGCGCCGAGCAGCAGGAACTCCACGCCGCCCCGGGTGGAGCCGGCGAACGGCCAGGAGATCAGGGCGAGTACCAGGTCGAACGGGTCGGCCGCGGCGGACAGGCCCAGGCCGGTGGAGCGCCAGCTGGCCAGGCCGGCCGACCACAACCGGCCGGCCTCGGCGGGGGCCGGGATCAGCGCGTCACCCACCGCAACGCCGGAACCGCGCAGCAGCACCCGCAACGCCACCAGCCCGGCTGTCCCGGTCAGGAAGGCGACCAGCAGGCCGAAGCGCAGTTGTCCCGGACCACGCAGCGGCTCACGCTCGTCGTCGAACCGCGCCTCGTCCTCGACCGGCATCCCCGCCGCGAAGTCGACCGGCGGGCCCGGAGTGATCGGAGCATCGACCGGGGACGGGTCGTCCAGCGGGTGGGTCGGGCCGGCCGGGTACTCCCGCAGGTCTACGACCAGACCTTCGTGCTCGGCGGTCGGCGGCTGGACCAGCTCGTCGGCCCGAGGGCGACGCACCGCCCACCCGTTCCGCCTCGCTCCGGCTGGTTTCGCCGGCGGTGCGGCAACCGCTGAGGCCGGGGCCGGTTCGGCCCACACCGCCTCCTGCGCCCGCAGGTAGGACGACAGCCGGTCGCGCCGCTGCCGAAGGGTGGGCCAGGTGCCCGCAAGCAGGCGCCGGTACTCCCGGCGCGACATGGTGCGGCCCTTGCGAGCCCGCCACCGGGCCTTGATCCAGGCGATCGGCCGCAACACCGCCGCCAGGTACGCGGTGATCTCGCCCAGCGCCCGGTCGGGCTGCTTGAGCGTGAGCCGGGCCAGCGCGCGCAGCACCGCCGCCGCGCCCAGCCAGAGGATCAGGAAGGGCAGCAGCGGCAGCGCGACCGAGGCCAGCCGCAGGTGCACGGCGGCCCGCCGGTCGTGCCGGGCCCAGGCCGCCGGGTTCGGCGAAGACGCGCGCAGGCCGGACGAAGTCGCCTCGGCGTGGGCCATCACCGCGGGTGGTACCACGACCACGCGCTCGCCCCGCAGGTGCGCCCGCCGGCACAGGTCGAGGTCGATCCGGGCGTTGCGCAGCGCCGGGTCCGGGCCGCCGAGACTCTCCCAGAGCTCGCGCCGGACCAGCATTCCGGCGGTGCCCACGGCCAGCACGTCGCTGCGGTGATCCAGCTGCCCCTGGTCGATGTCGTCCACGTCGACCCCGGTCACCCGGGCGCCGAACCGTGAGGTGGTGAACCCGACGTCGAGCAGCCGGCGGCTGTCGGCCCAGTGCACCTGCTTGCACCCGGCGATCCCGATCGAGGGACCGGCGTCGATCGTCTCGACCAGCCGCTGCAGGGTGTCCGGAGCCGGCGCGCTGTCGTCGTGCAGCAGCCACAGCCACTCCACCGGGGACTGCTGCACGGGCAGCGTCAGAGCCCCGGAAATCGCGGCCGAAGCCGGGTTTCGGCCACTCGTCGAACTGGAGGCGGGACCCGTCCCCGATTCGTCACCGACCGCAGCCAGAGCCGAACGCACCGCTTCACCGAAACCGGTCTGCGGCCCCAGCCGCACCAGGTCGGGCGTCGCGATCGCCAGCATCTGCGGACTTTCGTCGGCCGAACCGGCGTCGACGGCGATCAGCCGGTCGGGCCTGCGGGTCTGTCCTTCGAGTGCATCAAGAGTGCGCGGCAGGAAGAGCGCGCCGTCGTGGGCGACCAGGACCGCGGTGACGACGACCGCCGGTCCTGGCTCGCTCGGGGGCTGCCAGGCCGACCAGTCGATCTCCTCGTCCGGCTGCTCCGCCTCGGGCTCGACGAAAAGCAGACCCGGACGCCGGTTGTCGGCGCCGGGCGTCGATCGGGGAGACGGTGTGGTCGGTACCTGGCCACGAAAACTCACCGTGAGATTCTCATGACAACGGAACGGTGTTCGCCCGGCTCAGACCGCCTGCTTCTTCACCCGGCGGCGCTCGCGCTCGGACAGACCGCCCCAGATCCCGAACCGCTCGTCCTTGGCCAGTGCATATTCCAGGCATTCGGCCCGGACCTCGCACGACATGCAGACCCGCTTGGCCTCGCGGGTGGAGCCGCCCTTCTCCGGGAAGAACGCCTCCGGGTCGGTCTGCGCGCAGAGCGCCCGTTCCTGCCAGGCCAGCTCCGGAGGCAGCCCGTCGGAACTCGTGGCAACCAGGGTGAGAACATCCAGCTCGGCCGAATTCTCTGACTGCTCTGCGTCATTCGTGCTGTCGCTGATGATGATGTCACCTGCCGCCATGAGCTCGTGCACTTGGCGCCTCCCTCGACCCGGGCCCCTGTGACAGGGCGTTCCCCCCACTAAGCGTGATGGCGCGCATACGTTAGGTGATTTCCTGCTGTTGACACCAATGAAATTACACGCGTGTCGTGCCTGCTCCGTCAAGCTGAAGTCTGCTAGTCACTTGCGTTTGACACGTGCACCATCCCATGTAACACGCGGAATTTCACCCGTACCGATCGGGAGAAGCTAGGACATCCCACCCCGTGACGCATGAGGTTGCAGTTCAGCGTTGCGATGGCGATCACGGCTTCCGGACCACAGCGACCGGAATTGGGCCGAGAAAATGTCGTCCGGCCATGTGACGCTCTCCTCCCCCGTTCGTCGGGGCGAAATCCTCCGTTGCAGGTGCCAACTCCCGGTTGCGGCCATTCGGTTCCCTGTGATGAGTCCCGATGGGTCCGGAATGATGCCCCTCACACGGATCTCTTCGGTAGTGCACACCCGTATGTATAGGACCGGTGCGCCCCTGCACTGATGCACCGGGTCCATCGAGCGGTTGGGTGCTCCCGGGCCGCGATGCGAAAAGCCGTCTGAAAGGATCAAGCCATGCGCATCACGGCTTTGGCCGGTGGGGTCGGCGGCGCACGATTCCTCCGCGGCCTCCTGCATCACCTGGATTCCCGGGCGGACGGCCCGCACGAGGTCACGGTCATCGGCAACACCGCCGACGACGTCACCCTGCACGGTCTGCGGATCTGCCCGGACCTCGACACCGTCATGTACACCCTGGGCGGCGGGATCCATCCCGACCAGGGCTGGGGCCGGGCCGGCGAGACCTTCGGCGTGGCCGCGGAGCTGGCCGAGTACGGGGCCGAGCCACAGTGGTTCACCCTGGGCGACCGCGACATCGCCACCCATCTGGTGCGCTCGCGCATGCTCGGCCTGGGTTACCCGCTGTCCGCGGTGACCGAGGCGCTGTGCGCCCGATGGCAGCCCGGGGTCCGGCTGCTGCCGATGAGCGACGACCCGATCGAGACCCACGTCGTGATCGACGACCCGGAGGGTGAACCTTCGGCCGACGGCACCCCCGCGGTGAAGGCGGTGCACTTCCAGGAATGGTGGGTTCGCCTGCACGCCGCCCCGGTGGCCCGGCAGATCCTCGCGGTCGGCATCGAGCAGGCCAAGCCCGCGCCCGGGGTGCTGGACGCGATCGCCGAGGCCGACGTGGTGGTGCTGCCGCCGAGCAACCCGGTGGTCTCGATCGGCACGATCCTGGCGGTGCCCGGTCTGCGCGACGCGATCCGGGCGACCAAGGCCCCGGTGGTGGGTGTCTCCCCGATCATCGGTGGGGCTCCGGTGCGGGGTATGGCCGATGCCTGCCTCAGCGCGATCGGGGTCCAGACCTCGGCGGCCGCGGTGGCCGACTTGTACTCCGACTTCCTCGGGGGCTGGCTGGTCGCCCCCGGCGATGCACAGAGCCCGATGCCCGAGGGTGTGACCCTACGGGCGGTGCCGTTGCTGATGACCGATACGGAAGCCACCGCCGCCATCGCCGGCGCCGCTCTCGATCTGGCCGCCGAACTCGGATGAACGGCGAACTGCACGTCTACCCGGTGCGTGGGATCGGGGAGGTCACAACCGAGGACGATGTGGCCGCCCTGGTCCTGGACGCGGCCGGCCGCAGCGGGCTGGGTCTGGAAGACGGTGATGTGCTGGTCGTCTCCAGCAAGATCATCTCCAAGGCCGAGGGGCGCACGGTCGACGCGCACGGTCGGGACGAGCAGATCAGTGCCGAGTCCAAACGGTTGGTCGCGGCCCGGCGTACCCCCGGCGGCCTGGCTCGCATTGTCGAGGCGGCGGCGGGACCAGTGATGGCCGCGGCCGGGGTGGACAACTCCAACGTCGCCCCCGGCACGGTGCTGCTGCTCCCGGGCGATCCGGATGCCTCGGCCCGCGCGATCCGGGCGGCCCTGACCTCCCTGACCGGATTGCAGCTGGGGGTAGTGGTCTCCGATACCGCTGGCAGGGCCTGGCGCGACGGCCAGACCGATTTCGCGTTGGGATGCGCCGGCCTTTCCCCCACCGAAGATCTGCGCGGTCAGGACGACACTCACGGGCAGCGCATGGAAGTGACCATCCGCGCCGTAGCCGACGAACTGGCCGGGGCAGCGGATCTGGTCAAGGGCAAGCTCAGCGGCGTACCGGTGGCCTTGGTCCGGGGGTACGGCGATTTCGTTCTGCCCAAGGACGAGGACGGTCCCGGCGCCGCGGTCATGTTGCGGCCGGTTGCGGCGGACTGGTTCCGGTATGGCCAGGTCGAGGCGGTCCGCTGGGCGCTGGGGGTAGATCCGGAAACGGTGGAGGCCCCGACTGCGCCGCCTGGGCCGGTGCTCGACCGGTTGCTTCGCGCGGTCGAGGTGGCGTTGGCCGCACCTTCACCGTTGCCGGGGGTCAGTGCCCCGATCTGCGTGGTGAACGTGGAACAGTCCGGGCTCTTCGTCGTGCCCGAGTTGCCGGCCGACCCGGTGGCCCTCGGCGCGCTGGCCCAGCGCTTGTCCGCGGCCGCCTGGTCCGAGGACCTGACCGTCACGATCAGCCTGGAGCCCCGCGGCCTGCGCGTACTACCTGGGTAGGTGCGTGGGCAGGGTCATCCGCGGGGCCCGGCGGGGGCGGGCCACGGCGTCCAGCTCCAGCAGTTTCTGCACGCGGTAGCGGTGCCCCCGGTAGCACTCGATCACTTCGGCACAGCCCTCGTCGTCCATGACAGTGCCGGTCAGCGCCCACGAGACGTTGCGCGACACGTGATAGTCGGCCCAGGAGAACGCGTCCGGATCGCCGTGCGAGCGCTGCCGAACCTCCGCTGCCGTCCAGACTCCGATGCCCGGGATCGTCCTCAGCTTCCGGGCGGCTTCGTCGTGGGGTAGATCAACGGTCTGCTCCAGACGTCCGGCTACCTGTGCCCCATTGAGCACCGCCCGCCGCCGGGATTCATCTACCCCGGCCTTGAGCCATACCCACGACGGGATCTGCCTCCAGGTAGCCGCGTCGGGTGGCACGAACATCCCGGTTGCTTCCTGGGCCGGACCGGGAGCGGGCTCTCCGTACTTGAGTACCAGGGCGCGCCAGGACCGGCGGGCTTCCAGACCGGTGACCTTCTGTTCCAGGACCGCCGGCACCAAGGCCTCGAACACCGTCCGGCTGCGCGGCAGCCGGTAGTTGGGATGCGAGCGCCAGGCCTGGACCAGCTTGGTGTGCTCCGGCTTGGGCACGAACCCGGCTGGGTCGTCGGCCGCGCCCAGCAGTTCGGGGATGCCGTCGAGCACCCAGGCTGCGCCCGGGCCCCAGGCAGTGGCTTCGACTTCGCCCAGGGATGCGCGGGCGTTCACCCGCAGCAATGCCGGGCCGTCGGGAGTACGGGTGGCCCGCCAGATCGGGGCCCCGGCCTGGGTGCGGTAGCAGGGGTCGCTGCCGCCGCGGCGGAACCCGGACAGGATCTGGTGGATGTTGACCGGGTGACCTGGGCGGTAGGTGCGGGCGGACGAGCGCGCGGGGCCCGGGCTGGTCGGGTGGGTTGCGGAACCTGCTGTGACCAGCACGGTTGTGTTCGGCCCGGTCGCGTTCGGCCCAGTCGCGTTCGGCCCGGCTGTGTTCGGCCCGGTTGTGTTCGGCGCAGTCACGTTCACCCCGGTCGTGTTCGAGCCGGTCTCGCTCACCCCGGTCATGTTCGAGCCGGTCCCGCTCACCCCGGTCGTGTTCGAGCCCGTCCCGCTCACCCCGGTCATGTTCGAGCCGGTCTCGTTCGACCTGGGCATGTTCGGGCCGGTAGCGCTGGGGCGGGTGGTGCCCGGATCGGCGCCGTTCAGCCTCGCCGAGTTCGGCCAGGCCGACCGCCGCCGCCGCGACGAGGGTCTACCGCTCTCATCGCCAACCGGATACGAGCCAGCCAGACCCGTGACCCGACCTAACTCGGCCGGATTTCGCCGAGAGTAGGGGTTGCCCGGAGTCACAGGCACATCCTGCCCTGCCGCGTGCGACCACGGGAGCCACTCCCTGCGGATTCATCCCACGACCGGCAACCCCCGTCGCAGACTTTTGTCCTAGTCGTGCACTTTTCTTCAGGACGCCGGAGTGACGGGCTGGTGCCGCCGGGCGGCCAGGATTCCGGCGCCGGCCGCGACCAGGTCGACCACGGTGAAGAGCACGCGAGAAACCAGCACCACCACGACGACCTTGCCGTGGCTGTCCAGCACCTGCGAGAGCACCGCGGCCAGGGCCACCTCGCGGGCCCCGGCCCCGGCCGGAGCGATGATGATCACGAAGCCGACCGCCCAGGCCAGCGCGTAGCCGCCGATCAGCAGCACCGCAGTGGAGACCGTGGCGTCGGCGCCGAGCGGCACACTGAGCGCCCAGACCTGCAGGCCCGCCCCGATCCAGGAGCCGACCGCCCACAGCGTGGCAGTGACCATCCCCCGGCCGGAACTGCGCTCGGGCAGGCCTTCCTTGCTGACGATGCGCAGCGCCCGGTCGACCACCCGGCCCATCACGGCCGGGTGCAGCACCACGGCCAGCGGCACCACCAGGAGCACCGCCCAGCCGAAGCCCTCGGGCAGCGCCTCGGGGGCGAAGGGCAGCGCGATCAGCACCACCAGCAGAGCGCTGAGCACCGAGATCAGCATGCCGACGACGGTGGCGGTGGCGGTGCGGCGGCGCGGCACCTGGTGGTCGCGGCCCAGCTCGGTCTGCATGACCACCGGCCAGACGCTGCCGGGCAGGTACTTGCCGAGCTGGCCGACGAAGAAGATCCGGGCGGCCACCGGCAGCTTGAGCGGGGAGCCGAGGTCGGCCAGGTTGGTGCGCCAGACCATGCCGGCCAGTCCTACGTTGACCAGGGTGGCCAATGTGGCGAGCACCAGCCAGGGCGGGCTGAGCTGACCGATCGCGTCGGCCACCTGCTCGTACTGGGAGAACACGGCCCAGCCGGCCAGGGCCACCAGAAGCAGGCCGAAGGAGAGCCGGAACCAGCGGGTGCGGCTGAGTTCGCTGGCCTGGCCGGCCAGCGCGCCGACCCGGGCGATCAGTGCTTTGCCGCCATGAGCCGCTTCACCAGGGCCAGCAGCATCGCCGTCAGCGGCGGGACCACGAAGACCAGCAGCGCCGCCACCACTGCGACCACTACCACCACCGCCACCACTACGAAGAGCAGCATCACCAAGAGCATCAGCGGTACCAGCACGATCTTCCCCCGGGTCATGACCGGCCGAGGCAGCCGGGACCGAACTCGCCACCGGCTCCACACCCGAAGCCGAACCATCACCCGCAGCCGACTCCGTGCCTCGAGCCGCACCAGCATCTGAAGCCGGGCTCACACCCGAAGCCGAACCGTCCCCGGTAGCCCCGCCCGACGTCCGCTGCTCCGAAACCGAACCAGATCCCGAAGCCGAACCAGCCCTGGCAGGCCCGCCCGACGTCCGTTGCTCCGAAACCTCGCCGCCGGGCTCCGGTTCGTGACCCCCCACCGAACTCACCGCCGCGACTCGACCGGCGTGACTCCGGTGAGCGCGTCCACGTACCGCGCCCAGGGCCCGGCCAGATCGATGTCCGGCAACCCGGCCCGCAGGCGCATCAGCTCACCGGTGGCGGTGAGCCGCTTCAACGCGGTGACCAGCGCAGGCACGTCCGCGGGGGGGACCAGCAGGCCGTCCACCCCGTCCTTCACGTCATCGCCGAAGGTGCCCACCGAGGTGGCCAGCACCGGCAGCCCGTGGGCATGCCCGAGCAGCACGTTCTGCGAGGCGGTGGCATGGCGGTACGGCAGCGCCAGCACGTCGTGCTCGGCCAGCAGGGCCGGGATGTCGATGCCCGCGATGTAACCCGCGCGCACGTTCACCCGCCCGGCCAGCGCCGGGTCGGCCGCCAGTTCACGCACCCGTTCGCCGGCCTGGCCCCACTGCTCCCCAGCCACCGTGACGGTGACCTCGGGAACACCCTTGGCCGCCTCGAGCAGCAGGTCGTAGCCCTTGTACTCGCGCACCATGCCGAGCGTGAGCACGCGCAGCGGATCGCCTTCCTCCCGGATCGGGCGGGTGGCGGCCAGGTGCCGGCCGGCCGGGTCGGGCAGCCCTCCGGGCAGGTGCGGGGCCAGCGGCACGGTGACCACCGGACGCCGGTCGAGACCGAGCTCGTGGGCCAGCCGGGCCTGTTCGGCCGAGTGCACCACGATCCCGTCGACCGAGCGCAGCATCTGGCGGATCAGCATCTCGCCGCCCGGATGCGTCTCGTGCGGCACCACGTTGTGGGCGATCGCCACGATCCGCGGCTTCGGCGAACCGATCTTGCGCCCGCGCGAGGACATCCGGATCGAGCGGATCAGGGTGAGCAGCGAGGGCACCTGGATCGGCACCACGACCACCACGATCACCAGGTCGACCTCGCGCAGCGCCTTACCGGTGCTCCACCAGGTGTTCGGCCGGTCCCAGCGCAGCGGGCGGACGGTGTTCGGGTAGGGCGGCAGGTCGGGCCCGCCGTCGGGCACGGCCTGCTCACCCGGGTACAGCGCGTGCGGGTACAGCCGGGACCACGACACCAGCTGCACGTCGTGCCCGGCCGCGGCCAGAGCGTGCGCGGTCTGCGTGGTGTGCGCGGCCACGCCGCCCTTGAACGGGTGCGACGGACCGACGACGGCGATGCGCAGGCCACCAGGCGTGGGGGCCGGGCGCTGGCCGGAGGAGACCAGGAAGCTCGTCATCAGGCCCGCCACCCCCGGCAGCGCCGGGTCTGCGACCGGAAGACCAGGTAACGGCAGGTCCGGGAGTTACGCGTCGAGCGGGGACCGACGAGCCGTGGCGCGGTGCAGCGCGCGGAACGGGGCGCCATGCCTCAGCCCTCGTGCACGCCGGGATCGAGCGCGCTGTCCCCGCGCGAGCGGACGATCAGGTCGGCCAGCAGGCCCATGCTGGCGATCAGCAGCCCGGCCATGACCAGCAGCATGGTGTTGGCCGGGAAGTAGAACGGGTGCCGGACCATGTCCACGATCCCCTTCACGAACCCGATCGCCAGCAGCCACAGGGCCAGCGGCATGAGCACCTTGAGCGGGTCGAAGTACATGATCATCCGCAGCACCTGGAGGATGTAGCGGTAGGCGTCCCGCACGAAGTGGAACTTGGACGTGCCGGCCCGCTTCGCGTAGTCGATCTCGACGTAGCGGATGTCGTGCTGGTTCTGCAGGAACGACAGCGTGATGGTGGTGACGCAGGAGAACCCGGGCGGCAGCAGGCGCAGGTAGGGCAGCGAGACCGAGCGCCGGAAGGCCCGCAGACCGGAGTTCAGGTCGGGGATCTTCTGGTTGCTCAGCCGCTCGGCGATCTTGCGGATCAGCCACTTCGCCGGCACGCGCAGCCACTTGTGCGTGCCCTCCTCGGTGAGCCGGGCACCGACCACCTGGTCGTAGCTCGGGTCGGTGAGCAGGATCTGCACGAGCTCGGGGATCCGCTCGTTCGGGTACGTCATGTCGGCGTCGGTCCAGACCACGATGTCACCACGGGCGCGCATCGTGCCGATCCGCCGGGCCGTGCCCGAGCCGCCGTTGCGCCGGAACGCCAGCACCTGCACGTGCGGCATCCGGGTGGCGGCCTCGCGCAGCACGGCGAGGGTGTTGTCGGAGCTGGCATCGTCGATGGCCAGGACCTCGTAGCTGAGGCCGGAGGCATCCATCGAGGTGGTGATGCGCTCGAGTTCGGCCAGCACGTGGTCCTGCTCGTTGAAGCAGGGCAGCACGATGGTGGCGGTAACGCCGCCGGACTCGGGCGCGACCGGCTCCCCGATCGGCTGGTTCGACGTCGGGGTCTGCGGGGCCACGGGCGAAGCACTCATCGGGGCAGAGGTTACCGGCTGCCGGAGGACGTTTCGGACGGTGCCCGGGTAGCTGTGGATAACGGTTGGGCCGCCAATCGCCCGTTGAGCCCTATCGGGACACCTCTGAGGCATCTGCCAGCCACACATCGACATCGAGCCGGGCCTCGCCGTCGGGCACCCGGGTGAGGTAGCGCTGCGGCTCGTTCGAGACCAGGTCCACCACCTGCCGCGAGGTCAGGCCGAGAGCCGTGATCACGGCCTCGCCCTGCTCGGTGGCGGCCAGCAGCACCGGGCGGTTGCCGGCCGCGGTGATCCGCTGCACGATCGGCCGGACCGTGTCGGCCACGGCCTGGGTGTCGTCGATGTCGGTGATCCGGACCGAGGCCGCCGGACGGTCGCAGAACCCGCGGATCACCTGCGGCCACTCGTTGGCGGCGCGGTTGTCCAGAGCCACCACCACATCCTTCTCCCCGAGCGCGGCGCACACCTTCTCGGCCGCCGCGACCTGCCCCTTCTCGGTGCGCTGGCCGGCGATCGGCAGGGTGGCCAGGGCCGGCGGCACCAGCATGATCACGACCGCTGCGGCGATCACCCCGGTCAGGGCGGTGGCGGTCCAGCGGCGCAGGGCCCGGCGGGCGATCCACGCTGCAGCGGCGGTGGCGGCCAGGACCAGGGCGGGGATGACCACGGGGACCATCCGGCGGTCGGCCCAGGGGTGGTCCGGGGTGATCCCGGGTCGGTACACCGTGAGCAGGATGCTGCCGAAGGCGATCACGGCCGGGCCGAGCCAGACCGGAACTTCCCTACTGCTTGAGGACGTCGGGCTCGCCTCGGTCGGTCGGGTCGGCAGGGTGGCCAGCCACCAGCGCGCGGTGGCCGCGGCCAGGAAGGTGAAGACCGCCCAGGCGGCCACGATCATCAGCGGTCCCAGGTACCAGCTGATCCAGTTCAGGCTGTACTCGTAATAGGTGCGGCCGACGTCCAAGGTCAGGCCCTGTTCCAGCTGCAGCCCGGCGACCACCTTCGCGCCCGGGTCGTTCGGGTCCTGCCGGGCCACCATCCACAGCGGCCGACTGGCCAGCCCTACCCCGATCAGCGCCACCGCCCCGGCCAGCAACCACGGCCACCGCGCGCGCCAGGCATCGGTGGTCAGCGCCGTGCCCAGTGCGGAAGTCTTTCCCTCCCGACGGCGGGCGATCTGAACGACGGCGAGGCTGAACAGCCCCAGCACCACACCGCCGGCGATCAGGGGAATCAAACTGGCGGAGATCGTCCCCAGGTATGGACGGGACAACCACACCGCCGGCACCACCGCGACGGCCGTGCCCGCCAACGTCCCGACCACCAGCGGCCGGGAAGCCGGATGCTTGCGCAACGCGAGCACAGCGGCCACCGGCAGCAGCAACGAGACCTCGCGCAGGCCGTCCACCCGGAACAGCCCCGCCAGACCGAAGGCCAGACCGGCGCTCAGCCCCAGCATCCGGGCGGCCTTTTCGACTCCCTCGTTGCCGGACTTCACCGCGTCCACCAGCAGCGCGGCAGCAACGGTGACCAGCAGCAGGGCGATCGGCTCGGAGTAGGTAGAGCGTGCGGCCTGGAGCATGGGCTGCGCCAACACCAGGGAGGCTGTCGCCAGCACCGCCCAGCGCGCGCCGATCAGCCGGGTGGCCAGCCCGGCGAAGCCCAGCATGGCCAGCGCCGAGAAGATCGCCGGCATCACCAGCACGCCGCCCCAGCCGTTCACCCACCAGCCCAGCGAATACACCGCGGGGGCGCCGAGCAGGAACTGCGGGACGATGTCTACCCCGCTGCCGTTCGCCACCTGGTAGTACGCCGGACTCGCCAGCCGGAACGCGGGGTCAGCCAATGCCTCACTACCCCCGAACGCCTCCAGCCAGGAGGGAATCGGCAGACCGTGCCGGGTCGAGATCCACTGGGTGTAAAGCGCGTACGAGCCGGCGTCCCGTCGCAGCACCACATGCTCAGCGTGGGTAAGCGCGGCCCACAGCCCGTGCCCGGTCGCGATCGCCAGGACCGCGGGAGCTGTCCAGCGCGGCGCCTGACTCGCCGGGATCCAGCGCACCAGCCACACCACAGCGGCGAAACCGGCGATCACCAGCGGCAGCACCAGCCACGGCCGCCAGCCCCCGAAGGGCACCAGCACGGCGGCCAGCAGCCCGACCACGGCGGCGAATCCCGCGGCCAGGGGGCCACCGCGGGCCAGGACGATGCCGGACAGTTGCTCTCCGCGCAGTCCGGGCAGGGAGTCGGTGGCGGCAGGGGTGCTCGTCCGCTGGCTCACGGCTCTCAACTTTCGGTCGTGCGGATCACCCCACCGGCGGGGGCCCGGGGCGTACGGCCAGCGGCTGTACCGGCGTCGGGCGCCAAACCTACGAGACAGTTCCCGCTGCGCTCCAATCCCCACCCGGCCCGGCAAGCACCGGTCCCCACCCGGCAAGCGCCGGCGATCACCCCCGCATACGCTGAGCGCCGTGATTCCTCAGACCCCGGCGGACATTGCCGCGCTGATGTCGTCCCTGCTCGCCGCCGACCCGGGCCGCCCGCGCGTGACTTGGTACGGGCCCAACTCCGAGCGGGTCGAGTTCTCCGCCAAGACGCTGGGCAACTGGGTCGCCAAGACTGCGAACCTGCTGGTCGAGGAGCTGGACTGCCAGCCCGGCTCGACCGTGGGCATCGCGCTGCCGGTGCACTGGCGCAGCGTCTCCTGGCTGCTGGCGGCCTGGGCGGTCGGGGTGCACGCGGTGGTCTTCGACGAGAACCTGGGCCCCGCCCGCACCGACCTGGAGTTCGACGTCCTGGTCACCGACCGCCCCTCCTCCCCGCCGAAGGGCAGTACCGAGGCCGAACTGGTCGTGGTGGCGCTGCCGTCACTGGCCACGCGCTGGACCGGAGACGTACCCCCGGGAGCGATCGACGCGGCGGCGGAGATCCGGCTGCAGCCAGACGTGTTCACCCCCTACGCCGCGCCCACCGCCGACACGCCGGCCCTGACCACGGGTGAGTTGACCGTGAGCTACGGAGACCTGCTGGTCCAGGCGAGCACGGCAGCGGCGGAGCCGGGCACCCGCTTGCTGACCGACGCGGGGCCCTCCCGGGCGATCGAGGCCTACCTAGCGCCTCTGGTCGCCGGGGGTTCGGTGGTGCTGCACCACGACCTGAGCCAACTCACCGTCGAACAGCGCGAGCACCTGGTCAGCCAGGAGCAGGTCACCATCACCGACCTCGGCCCCGCGCTCTAGGCCGTACGTCAGCCGAAGGTGAAGCCCGGGGACTTCAGGCCGAGCCGGTACCGGGCCTGAGCGCCGGTGAAGGTCTTGGTCTGCTTCTTGCCGTCGATCTTGCCGGTGATCGTCACCCCGTTCTGCCGGGAGGACTTGCCCCGGGCCGCCACCTTGTACGAGCTCACCGAGTCGAACCCGAACTTCTTGGCGAACACCTTCTTCGACATCCCCACACTCCAGTTGCGGAAAGGGTTGTCGGAGGCGGCGTCCCAGCGGCTGTCGTCCACCGGCTTGAGGTAACTGATCTCGTAGTTGCCCCAGACGTATTCCCGGTTCTCGGTGTACCCACCCATCGACGAGGAGTACAGCGCCTCGATCCGCCGGCCCGAACCGTCCACCAGCACCTGCTCGTTGGTGGCGGTCACCGCCTTGCGCCAGCGGCCGGTCCCGGCCAGGTCCACCGACTCGACGTCCCAGCCCTTGTACACCTGGTCGTAGGTGGTGGTGCTGAGCACGTAGGCCTCGGACGACTCGCTGTACTTGGAGGCCAGGTACGTCCGGGCGGCCACGGTCTGGGCCTTCAGCGCCTCGATCGGCCAGGAGATCGGCACCTCGGCCAGACCCATCAGGTACTTCTGCACGGCGCTCTGGCCGTCCGAGGCGGTGATCACCTCCTTGACCGTGATCCCGTCCTTGGAGCCGACGAAGCGCGCCGTGTCGTACCGGGTGGAGAGCTTCGTACTGCCGCCGTAGGGATAGACATTCACCACCTTGCCGGTGTGCGCGGCCGACATCAGGCCGGAGTTCTGCACGAACATCCGCCGCTTGCCGGCGTCGTCGAACAGCGCGATACCGGGCCGGCTGTTGATCGTCTTGCGCGAGACCGTCCAGGTGGTTCCCTTGGGCTGCACCACATTACGCACGCTGCTGGACCAGCGCACCGATCCGGTCCGGGCCTGAAGCTTCGACTTGCTCGCGCCCGAGCCCAGATTCAGCACCACCGGCGCGTTCAGGTTCTGCTTGGTCAGCGACACGTCGTGGTAGTAAGTCTTCAGAATGGTCTTGTAACCACATCCCAGCCGGGCCGCTCCCTGCGCGCCGTACTGGCTCATCCCCATACCGTGGCCCCAACCGTGGCCGTAAATCTTCACCGCGCCCTTGGGCACGCTGGCCTTGCCGATGTTTCCGCCGGAGGCCGACGGGCAGTTCTTCTTCGGGGCCGCGACCGGCAGCGGTGCGGCCGCAGCAGCTCCGCTTCCAGCCAGTACGGCGACTGCAGTTCCCAGGACGGTCAGCGTGATCGAGTGGGGACGGCGCATCGGGTGTGGCTCCCTCGGGTTGTGGACACAAGGGTGGCCGGCTGAAAAGACCTGAGCCGGCCACGAAGAGTCCATCGGCCGCATCCGTGCGGGGGTGAGGGGGCGTCCCCGGGCAACCATCGTCCGGAGTAACCCCACCAGGGCGCGGACAACAGCCCCGTACCGGCTGGAATCCGGCCCCCGCAGCACATCGCCCGTCGCCCGAAGAGAGCAGTCCACCACTCTCCTGGCGCTTCCCTTGACTCCTCGGAGCTACCGGCGAGGAGCTTGAGCGCACGGGAACGGGTGAAGCGAGACGCTGGGTGAACAGGAACCCGACGCTAGAGTGGCTTGCGCAGAACCAGCAGGAAGTAGTCGCGCTGCAGGTCGGTGCGGGGGTAGCGGCCCAGCACGTCCTCGAACCGGGTGTAGAACTCCTCGTCGATCCGGGTCTCGGTGAACGCCCGGTGCGCGACCTCGAACCCGAGCTGGTCGGCGTAGAACTCGTAGTGCAGCCAGCTGAGCCGGTTCACCCAGGCATGCCCGATCGGCCGCCGGCCGTTGGCCACGTCCCAGTCGCGGACCACCTGATCGGTGAACAGCAGGTGCGGCCAGGGGAAGTAGATGTCGCGATAGCGGTGCGAGGCCTGCGGCCCGGCGTGCAGATTGGCCCGGATCCAGGCCAGACCGCCCGGTTTCAGCAGATCGTAGGTGGCCTTGAGCATCGCGTACGGGTGGGTGACGTGCTCCCAGACGGTGAAGCTGAGCACCCGGTCGAAGCTGCCGGGCTGGTACGGGCTCTGCGCAGCCAGGTCGGCGCACTCGAAATGCACCTTCTCGCCCTGCAATTGGTCCCACGGCCGATAGTGGGTAACGTCTACCCCGTGGGCATCGCAGCCCAGGTTGTGCGCCAACGACCAGACCTCAAAACCGTTGCCACAGCCGATCTCCAGCGTGCGCTGGCCGGCCAGACCCACCATTGCGTTCACCCAGCCCACCCGCCGTCGGGCCGATTCGGCCAGGGCGGTGTCGCTGTACGAGGGCGGGCTGGGCACCAGGCGTTTGCCCCGGTACTCGGTGTTGAGCTGCTCCAGCAGTTCGATGTCGTAGCTGCGCCCGCCGCCGTCACCGGTCTCGTACAGACTGCGCACCTTGTGCCCGGATCCGGTAATGCCCTGCGGCAGTAGCCATTGCTGATCTTCGGGCAAACTGGGGACGTCGGGGAGACCGGTCGGTCGGCGCACCATCGGGCTCGGGGCCGGCTTCTGGGGGCGGGCGAACGGGGCGGGTTTGCGGCCCAGCACCAGATCGCGGGCGGCGATGGCCGCGCGGATCGCTGCCTCGTCACGAGGTTCGGGCAGGTGGCGAAGAGCTTTGAGGACGCCGGCGCGCAGGTTCATCGGGCGGCCAGCCAGTTCAGGACGACGTCGGCGATGCGCGGACCGGCGGCACCGTCCCACAACGGCGGACGCTGGTGCAGCGGCGCCGGGCGCTCCGGCCGGGAGGCGGCGAGCACCTCGTCCAGAGCGGGCAGCACGCCGTCCAGGCCGACCAGTCGATTGGTGCCGTGGGTAATAGTCACCGGCCGCTCGGTATTGGGCCGCATGGTCAGGCAGGGCACGCCGAGCACGCTCGCCTCCTCCTGCACTCCCCCGGAGTCGGTGAGCACCGCCGCCGCGCCCCTGACCAGGCCCAGAAAAGCGGTGTAGGGCAAGGGATCCACGAGCTTGACGCCAGAGGACGCGTGCAGGCCCGCCTTCTCGAGTCCGGCCCGGCCGCGCGGGTGCAGCGGGATCACGATGGGCATCCGCTCGGCGGCCTTGTGCAGGGTGGCGACCAGTTGCTGCACCGCCGCCGGGTCGTCCACGTTCGCCGGCCGGTGCAGAGTGGCCACCAGGTAGTCGCTCTCGAGGCCGTGGGTGCTCCGGGCCGCCTCTTCGTCGAACCGGTCGAGGTGCTTCAGCAGCGTGTCGATCATCGGGTTGCCGACGAAGTGGATGCGATCGGCCGGCACCCCCTCCCGGGCCAGGTGCCCCACCGCATCGGCGCTGGTGACCAGCAGCAGGTCGGAAAGCTGGTCGGTGACCCGGCGGTTCACCTCTTCCGGCATGCTCAGGTCGAAGCTGCGCAGCCCGGCCTCGACGTGCGCCACCGGGATCAGCAGTTTGGCCGCGACCAGGGCGGCGGCCAAGGTGGAATTGATGTCGCCGTAGACCACCACCAGGTCGGGGCGCCGCTCGGTGAAAACCTTCTCCAGGCCGATCATCACCGCCGCGGTCTGCTCGGCGTGACTGCCCGAGCCCACCCCCAGGTTGAGATCCGGCTCCGGCAGGTCCAGTTCGTCGAAGAAGACCCGGCTCAACCGGTCGTCGTAGTGCTGGCCGGTGTGCACCAGCACCTGCTCGGCCCGGCCGTGCAGGGCGGCGAGCACCGGGGCGGCCTTGGGAAAGTTGGGCCGGGCGCCGGTGATGTGCACGATCCGGCTCATCACGAGGCTCCGGGCGGGATTCCGGCGGCCACCCCGTCGATCGTCTCGCTCTGTACCGCCAGTTCAGCGGCCGGAGCGGTCCGGGGCACCACACCGGTGCCTACCCACGAGCGCATGTCCGTAGCGAAGCGTTCGCTGATCACCTGCCGGTCGATCCGCCGGCCAGCCACCTCGGCGGCCCGGCCCAGAGCACCCAGATCGGCCTCCAGACAACTGAAGACAGCCTCGGTCAGCGCCTCCACCCCGTCGGGCGGGTACACCAGCGCCGCACCACCCTCCACCACCGGCAGCGAACCGGAGTTGGACGGCAGCAGGACCGGCCGGCCAAAGCTCAGCGCCAGCGCCAGAACTCCGGAGTTCAGCGAGCGCCGGTAGGGCAGCGCCACCAGGTCGGCAGCGCGCATCAGCACCTGGATGTCTGCGTCCGGCACCTGGACCGGCAGCAGCCGCACGGCCGGATGAGCAGCCGCAGCCGTCACGAATTCCTTCGTCTCGGGCGCCTCGTCGGGCCGGCCGGCCACGATCAGCACCACTTCGCCCGGCCGCACCCGCGACACCCGGTCGACCGCCTCGAGCAGATCGGCCAGGCCCTTGTACGGCTTGACCGCGCCGGTCAGCAGCAGCGCCACCGCACCGTCGGGGATCCGCAGCCGGCGACGGGCCTCGGTCCGCCCTACCCAGTCCGGGTACACCCCCTGATAGCCGGGATGATCGCACTGATAGATCTTTTCGGGCGGCAGGCGGAACCAGTCCTCCACCGCCTCGACCGTGCGCGAGCTCATCACGTGCACCAGGTCGGCCCGCTGCACCACCTGCTCGCGCAGCCGCACCTCTTGGGCCTCGAAGCGGGCGTCGTGCGGCAGGACGTTGTGCACCGTCCAGACCAGCCGGGCGCCGCGGTTGCGCAGGGTGTCCAGCAGATCGGTGTGCCGGCCGACGGCCTCGTCCGCCTCCCGGTCGGTGGTGGCCTTGGCCAGCACCTGGTTCAGCCAGTGCAGGTGCACCACCAGGGGCACGTCACCCGGCCAGTTGCGGGTGCTCACCTGCAGGTCAGCGGCCCGGAAGGTGGGGGCCGCGACCAGGTTCTGGGTGGCGAACCGGCTGTAGAGCACGCTCTGGAACGGGTTGCCGGTGTAGTACGGGGTGAACGGCCAGACCACCGGCTCGGGGCCCTCGACCGGCATCCGGGCCAGGGCCGAGAAGGTCTCGGCGCTCCAGGCCTCGGTGCTCTGGTCGCGGCCGGGCATCGAGATCAGCATCAGCGGGCCCTTTCCGCGTAACGCTCGGCGGCGAACCTGTACACCGCGTCGAACGCCTGGCCGTTGCCGGCCCAGGTGCGTTCCCGGCGTACCCACTCGGCTGCCTCGGCGGCCTTCTTCATCAGCTCTTCCGGGTGGTCGGTGAGCCAGGTGACCGTCTCGGCCAGGGACTGCGCGCTGCCGGCCTGGAACACGCTGGCCCGGCCCAGCCCTTCGCCGGCGATCTCGACCAGCGCGGGCAGGTCGCTGACCAGCACCGGCACCTCCATCGCCATTGCCTCGAAGGGTTTCATCGGCGAGACCATCCGCCCGGCCCGTTCCGGCACCCGCGGCACCACGAACAGGTCGATCTGGGCGTACCAGTCGGGTACCTCGTCGAACGGCACCGAGCCGGCGAACACCGCGGCCGGGCCCAGACCGAGCTCCTGGGCCTGAGCCTCCAGGGCGGCCCGGCGCCGGCCCTCGCCCACCAGCAGCACACTGACCGGCAGGCCCTGGGAGCGCAGCCGGGCGGCGGCCTCGAGCAGCACCTCCTGGCCCTCCCGGAAGTGATCGAGGTTGCTGATGTAGCCCAGGACGAAGGTGCCGTCCAGACCCAGCTCCTTGCGCAACTGCTCCGAGCGCGGGCGTGGCTCGAACCGGTCCAGGTCCACGGCGTTCGGGATCACGAAGACCTTGTCCTCGGGCACCGCGTGGGCGTGCACGATCTCCTCGCGCATCGGCCCGCTCAGGGTGACCACCGCGTCTGCGGCCAGCATCGCCCGGGTCTCCGCGGCGAACCGGCGGCGGTAGTACTCGGCGTGCTCGGCGTACCGCTCGTCCGCGGTCCAGGTGGTCTCGAAGAACGAGCGCACCTCGTAGATCCACGGCAGCCCGGCCCAGTCGGACAGCGCCTGCCCGACCACGCCCAGGTCGTAACCGCGGTGGCCGGAGCCGGCGTGCAGCACCTCCGGGCGTACCCGGGCCACCTGCCGGGCGAACGTGGTGGTGGTGAGCTGGACGTACTCCTCCCAGGTCACCGCCGAGAGCTGGCCCGCCCCGGGCATCACGTGGTGGTACTCGATGTCGTCCACCCGGGAGGTGGGGCCCACCGCCTGGTTCTCGTCGGCCGCGGCCG
This sequence comes from Kineosporia babensis, assembly GCF_021129305.1. GTDB lineage: Bacteria > Actinomycetota > Actinomycetes > Actinomycetales > Kineosporiaceae > Kineosporia > Kineosporia babensis. The sequence continues at coordinate 84,899 of NZ_JAJOMB010000022.1, forward strand.
GGAAGCCGGGCAGGGTGACGGCGACCGGGTCCCGCCCGGCCCCACGCACCGCCAACAGCGTCTCGTGAGTCCGGGTGCAGTAGCCGTTGTTGCGGTGCGGCATCGATTCCTTGGCCAGGTAGAGCACCCGGCCGGGCAACGGCTCGGGCAACCGGGCCGGATGCACCCCCGGCACCCGCGGGCGCCAGGCTGCGTCCGTCTCCACGTACCGGCCCTGCACCGCCCGCTGCAGCCGGATGTTCTTGCTGCTGGGCGCGGTCAGCGCCAGCCGGGAGGCCTCGGCCACCGCGTCGGACAGCTGCCCGGTGCGGGCCAGCACCTGCGCGCGCAGCCGGGCCACCCGCATGTCCTTGGGGCTGCGCCGGGCCGCGTCCTGCAGCAGCCGCAGCGCGTCCTCGTGCCGGCGCTCCTTGTCGCGGCGGACCGCGGCCGCGGTCTCGGCGTAGGTGATCGCCAGCCGGGCGGCCCGGCGGCTGCCCTTGGGCACGGACCGAACCTGACGCCTGAGCCTGCGCCGCCAGCGGGCGAGCGCTCCCATCCCGGACCTCTTCCTCAGCTTGTGCCCACGGCCGGCCGAACCGGCATCGTCACAGCGTGCACCTGCTCGGCGACCGCCCAGTCTGCCGTATGTTGAACCCCACCACGGTTACCGAGGGTCCACCCCTCCGAACGGCCGAGGCGACAGAAGCGAACAGCAGGCTCTCGTTGAAGATGAGGACGGCGACCTCACTCCATGCGCACCGGACCGCCCACGGTGGTGCTCGCCACCACCAACGGCAAGGGGATGGGACACCTGTCCCGGCAGCTGGCTCTGGCCCTGGCCTCGCTCGGCGGGATGGACCCGGTGATCTTCTCGCTGTCCTCAGCGGTCACCGTGGTCAACCAGTACGGCATGCGCGCCGAGTGGGCCCCGGGCTCGCAGCGCAAACAGGTACCGCGCCGGCACTGGGACGCCTACCTGGCCGAGCGGATCACCGCGGTGGTGGCCGAGACCAATGCCAGCGCGTTCGTCTTCGACGGGGTCTATCCCTACGACGGGGTGCTGCGGGCGCTGCGCCGGATGCCGGACGTGCCGTTCATCTGGAGCCGCCGGGCGATGTGGAAGAAGGGCGTGGGGGCCCGGGCGCTGCGTTACCGCCGGCTGTTCGCTGCCGTTCTGGAGCCCGGCGACCTGGCCTCGGCCGGTGACGTCGGGCGCACCGTCTACCTGGAGGACTCCCGCCGGGTCGGCCCGATCACCCTGGTCGGTCAGGTGCCGCAGCTCGACCGCGAGCAGGCGGGCGCCGAGCTCGGCCTGGACCCGGACAAGCCCCGGCTGCTGCTGACCCTGGGCAGCAGCAAGCGCAGCGACCTGTACGCCGCCTACCAGCGCACGGTCGAGCAGTTCAGCGCGGCCGGCTGGCAGGTCGTGGTCACCTCCTCGCCGCTGCGCGGCCGGGCCGCCGCGGCCAACGGGCTCAAGCAGATCTCGGTCTTCCCGCTGGTGCGCTACATGAAGGCGTTCGACGCGGCGGTTTCGGCCAGCGGCTACAACGCCGTGCACGAGCTGCTCTACTCGGCCGTGCCCACTCTGCTGGTGCCGAACGCCGACGCGGTCACCGACGATCAGCGCACCCGGGCCCGGATCGTCGCCAACACCGGCCTGGCCCTCTCGGCCGACCCGGACCGGCCGCGGGAGTTCGACGCCGCCCTGGAACGCCTGCTCGACCAGCGGGTGCGCGACCGGCTGGCCGCGTCCTGCCGCGACCTGGAACCGCCGACCGGCGCCACCGAGGCCGCCCGCACCGTGATCGGCCTGGCCGCCGTCGGGGTCCCGGCCGGCGAGCGGATGGAAGCCGCCTCGCTGCACGCCCAGCGGTTCGCCCGGCGCACCATCGGCCGGGTGCTGCCGCCGGCGGTGGCCAACCTGGTGGGGCGCCCGCCCCGACTCACCCGGCCCGGCGATCTGCGGGGTCCGCTGTCGGTCAGCCCGGTGCTGGCGCCCGGTCTGCAGGGCGTGCCGCAGATCGGCCGGGACCAGTTGCTGGTCACCGACGCTCTCACCCCCGGGCTGTTCGACGGGCGCTTCGTGGAGCATCTGCTGCCGGGGGCCAGCGACGACTACGTGCGCGCCCGGGCCGAGATCGCCGCCCGCTACTACCGGCTGGGGAGCCTGGCCTCGGCCGAAACCGAGCTGGGCGAGGCGATTCGGGCGAAAAGCGACGGAAGGGACTGGACCGGCCTGGGTTGGTCCGGCCGCTGACCAGGTATTAGTTACGTGCCGCCCCACTAATGCGCACAGCGTGTCACAATTCAACCGGGCGCCTGGAGACAGCATCCGGTCGGCGGCACGCGGAGATCGGCAGCAGCTCCTCCGCCTCGTCCGGCGCCCGTGATCCGGCCGGTGGGCGGAAGGACCTCGTACGTGATGTCGCACCACACCACAACCGGCTCCGACACGCCCGACCTGGTGGTGGTGGGGCTCGGCTACGTCGGGCTGCCGCTGGCCCAGGAGGCCTGCCGCAGCGGCCTGCAGGTGGCCGGGCTGGATCTCGACCTGGCAGTGGTCGAGCGGCTGAACGTCGGCCGCTCACACGTCGACGACCTGAACGACGCCGACATCGCGGCAATGCGCCGGGCCGGGTTCACCGCTCACACCGACGCCTCGATCGTGGCCCACGCCCGCACCGTGGTGATCTGCGTGCCCACCCCGCTGGCCGAGGACGGCGGGCCCGACCTGCGGATGGTGCTGGCCGCCACCGCCTCGGTGGCCGCCTTCGTGCAGCGCGACACCCTGGTCGTGCTGGAGTCCACCACCTACCCGGGTACCACCGACGAACTGCTGCGCCCGATGCTCGAGGAGGGCGGCCTGCGGGTCGGGCAGGACCTGTTCCTGGCCTTCTCACCCGAGCGGATCGACCCCGGCAACCCGCGCTGGGGTTTTCGCAACACCCCCAAGGTGGTCGGCGGCACCACCGCGGCCTGCACCGAGCGGGCGGCCGCGTTCTACCGGAAAATTGTGGACGAGGTGGTCACCGCCCGCGGCACCCGCGAGGCGGAGATGTCCAAGTTGCTGGAGAACACCTACCGGCACGTCAACATCGCGCTGGTCAACGAGATGGCCCGGTTCTGCCACGAACTGGGCATCGACCTGTGGGACGTGATCCGCTGCGCGGCCACCAAACCCTTCGGCTTCCAGGCGTTCTACCCCGGTCCGGGAGTGGGTGGGCACTGCATCCCGATCGACCCGAACTACCTCTCCTACCGGGTCCGGGCCGCGCTCGGCTACCCGTTCCGGTTCGTCGAGCTGGCGCAGGAGATCAACAACGCCATGCCGAGCTACATCGTGCAGCGGGTGCAGGACCGGCTGAACGACGCGGCCAAGCCGCTGCGCGGGTCCCGGGTGCTGCTGCTCGGTGTGACGTACAAGGCAGACATCTCGGACCAGCGCGAGACGCCCGCGGCGCCGATTGCGATCCGGTTGCAATCCGCGGGGGCCGACGTGGTCTTCCATGACCCGTTCGTGTCCGACTGGGCACTCAGCGGTCACCCGGGCGGCAGCCAGAGTGAACCACTTGGTCACGATTTGGCACCGGAAGGTGAAGCGAGCGCGTCGCCGACCTCGCACGGCGCTCTGCGGTGCGTTCCGGACCTGCGCGCCGCCCTGCCCGAAGCCGACATCGCCGTACTCCTGCAACGCCACTCAAGCTACGATCTCGACGAGATCGCCCGGCTCGCACCCCTCGTGCTCGACACCCGTGGCGCCTTCGACAACCGTGCAGACAGCGCAACCGTGGAGCGACTTTGACCAGCATCCTGCCGATCCGGCCCGAGACGGGCGCATCGCAGCGGGCTGCAGCGAGAGCTGCGCAGTACGGTCTGGTCCAGCTCGGGGGCCGGCCCCCGCTGGGCGCGTACCTGAAAGAGCTGTGGTCCCGCCGGCACCTGACCTGGGAGTTCGCCAAGTCACGGTTCCGGGCGCAGAACGAGGCCAACCGGCTGGGCATGGGCTGGGTGATCCTGAACCCGCTGATCCAGGCGGCGGTCTACGGCCTGGTGTTCAGCGTGATCATGTCCAACGACAGCCGGCCGGACAACTACCCGGCCTTCCTGGTGGTCGGGGTCTTCACCTTCACCTTCTTCTCGGGCTGCTTCTCCGACGGCGCCAAGTCGCTGATCAGCAACCGGGGCATGGTGCGGGCGCTGCACTTCCCCCGGGCCGTGCTGCCCCTGGCCACGGTGATCCAGAAGGCGCTCGAGCTGTGCGCCATGGTGCTGGTGATGATGGTCATCGTCATGCTGACCGGCGAGGCACCGGACATCGACTGGCTGATGATCGTCCCGGCCTACGCGCTGATGGCCCTGTTCTGCGCGGGCGTGGCCTTCCTGGCCGCCCGGCTGACCGTGCACATGCGCGACATCACCCAGCTGATCCCGTTCGTCACCCGGCTGTTCTTCTACCTGTCCGGGATCTTCTACATCATCGGGGACCGTTTCCAGGACGAGGGCATCCTCGGCACCCTCCTCGAGTTGAACCCGCTCAACGTCTACATCAGCCTGATCCGGTACGCGATGCTCGACGGGCTGCGCGGCGCCGAGAACGGGATCGAGATCACTGCGGCCACCTGGGCCCTGGCCGGCGGCTACGGCGTGGTGCTGTTCGTTGTTGGGTTCATCTTCTTCTGGCGAGCTGAAGGACTGTACGGACGTGACTGAGCAGACCCCTTTCCCGCGCGGGTCGGTGGCAACCGGCTACAACGGGGAGGGCGTGGAGAACGCCCCTGGGCAGGACGCCCCCAAGCCCACCCTGGCCGACCCGGTGGGCTCGGCCCCGGCCGCCTGGGCCACCGAGCCGGAACCGGAGCAGCCTGAGCCCGCCCCCGCGCCCGTCAAGAAGGCCCCGGCCAAGAAAGCGGCCAAAAAGGGTGTCGGCCCGAGCGGCCTGAAGAAGATCAAGACCCGGGTCCCGGCCGGCCCGCGCGAGCGGCCCACCGTGATCGTGGACAACCTGCACATCACCTACAAGGTGTGGGCCACCGGCAAGGCGGCCAGCGGGCGTAACAGCGAGAAGAAGGGCCTGCTGGCACGCACTCCAGCGCTGCGCCGGGCCCGCGAGGTGCACGCCGTCCGGGGGATCAGCTTCACCGCCTACGAAGGCGACGCGATCGGCGTCGTCGGCACCAACGGCTCCGGCAAGTCGACCCTGCTGCAGGGTGTCGCCGGGCTGGTGCCGCCGGCCCGCGGCTCGATCTTCTCGCTGGGCAACCCCACCCTGCTGGGCGTCGGTGCGGCCCTGATGAACGAGCTGTCCGGCGAGCGCAACGTCATCCTCGGTGGTCTGGCCCTGGGCCTGAGCATGGAGGAGGTGCGGGCCAAGTACGACAGCATCGTGGAGTTCTCCGGCCTGGAGCCGGAGTTCCTCGATCTGCCGATGCGCACCTACTCGCAGGGCATGGCGGCCCGGCTGCGGTTCTCGATCGCCGCCTCGGTCTCGCACCAGGTGCTGATGATCGACGAGGCGCTCTCGGTCGGCGACCGGCAGTTCCAGCAGCGCAGTGAGGCCCGGATCCGCGAACTGCGGGAATCGGCCGGTACGGTCTTCCTGGTCAGCCACGCCCTGCCGGCGATCACCAAGACCTGCAACCGGGTGCTGTGGATCCACAAGGGCAAGCTGATCATGGACGGCGGCGTGGACGAGGTCATCCAGGCCTACACCGATTCGGAGAACGGCCCCGAGTGAAGCGTACGGGTGGGTGAGAGCGACGTGCCCCAGGACAGTTCCCTGCCGCTGGGCACGTCGCTCCCGCCTGTCCCCGGCGCTGTCCCAGAAGTCCCGAAGGCCCCTCGCGTCCTGGTAATGACCGTGGTCCATGACCCGGACGACGCCCGGATCCGCTACCGCCAGCTCTCCGCCCTGCTGGCCGCCGGCATTCAGGTCACCTACGCCGCGCCCTTCGAGGCCACCCATCGGCGGCCCCCGGAAGGGGTGACGGCGGTAGAACTCCCCCGCGCGGCCGGCCGTCAGCGCATCACCGCCGTCTCGGCCGCCCGGCGTCTGCTGCACCGGATCGGCCCGGAGCACGATCTCGCGCTGCTCCACGATCCCGAACTCCTGCTCGCCGTCCCCGGCCTGAACCGCCGCCGTCCCCCCTTGGTCGTCTGGGACGTGCACGAAGACACGGCCGCCGCGTTACGGATGAAGCCCTGGCTCCCCCGCTCGGTGCGCCCCCTTACCGGGGCTGCCGTCCGCGCCGCCGAGCGCTGGGCCGAGCGCCGCTGTTCGTTGCTGCTGGCCGAGGAGGGCTACCGCGACCGGTTCCGCCTGGATCATCCGGTGGTGCCGAACAGCGTGCCCGTACCGGATCAGAAGCCCCCGCCGCCGGGCACCGATCGCGTGGTCTACCTGGGCCGGATCACCAAGGCTCGCGGCGCGCTGGAGATGATCGAGCTGGGCCGGCGGCTGGGGCCGGAGGTGAAGGTCGAACTCATCGGCCCGGCCGACGGCGATCTGGCCGGGCTACTGGCCCACGCCCACGCCGAAGAATGGATCGTGCACCACGGTTTCGTGCCCAACCGCCAGGCCCTGGGTCTGCTGCCCGGATCGCTGGCCGGGCTGGCGCTGCTGCACGACGAGCCCAACTACGCCGTGTCCCGGCCGACCAAGGTGATGGAGTACATGGCTTGCGGGGTGCCGGTGGTGACTACCCCGAACGCCGTCGCGGCCGAGATGGTGGGGCACTACGGCAGCGGAAAAGTGGTCCCCTTCCGCGATGTGGACGCCGCGGAGGCTGTCATCCGGGAACTGCGCAGCAACGCCGGGGTACGCGAACGGCTGGGGTCAGCCGGTTGGTCGGCCGCGCGGGTAGATCTGGACTGGAGCACCGATGGGCAAACATTCGCCGAGTTGATCAGGGACTGGAGCGTCGGCGCGTCCGTGCACTGATCTCGTTCCCCCGGAAACGAGCCCCAAAAGCATCGGTGCCCACAACGTCTTCAATTGGAGACGTTGTGGGCACCCAAGATGCGTTGCGCGCCTGAGCGAGTGGCTCAGGAGGCGGAGGTGTCCGGCAGAGACAGCCCGCCGATCTTGCTGGGCAGCTCGGCCAACTTGCGGGGGCTCAGGATGAACCCGGCGCCCCAGCTGAGGTGCATGGTCGCGGTGACCACGGGCAGGCGGACCCAGGCACCGGGCGGCAGACCCCGGCCCTCGAACGCCGACCCCGCGCAGATCGCCACCAGGTACCCGGCGGGCAGTACCGCACCGGCCTTGACCCCGGCGGCCGCCAGACCGAGCCCACCCACGACGCCGGCCAGCGCGATCGGCGGAGCCAGGTAGCGGAAGTTGACCGTACCCTCGTGCCGGCGCATGACCACCCGGCGCCAGCGACCGTAGAAGAAGTACTGCCGGCTCAGCGCCTTGACCGTGGAGCGCGGCCGGTACGACACCCGCAGCTTGGGCTGGAACCAGACCCGGCCGCCGGTGCGACGGATCCGCAGGTTCATCTCCCAGTCCTGGGCCCGCAGGAACGTCTCGTCGTAGCCACCCACCCGCTCCAGCGCGGAGCGGCGGAAGACACCGAGGTAGACCGTGTCGGCCTCGCCCGCGGAACCGCCGGTGTGGAAGGCCGCGTTGCCGACGCCCATCTTGCTCGTCATCGCCCGGGCGACAGCCTCTTCGAACGGGGTCTCCCCCTCGGCCGCCATCACCCCGCCGACGTTGTCCGCCCCGGTCTCGCGCATGGTCTCGACGGCGACGCGGACATAGTCGCGCGGCAGCATCGAGTGCCCGTCGATCCGGACCACGACCGGGTACTTGGTCTCGGCGATGGCCGCGTTCAGGCCGGCCGGGGTGCTGCCGTGCGGGTCCGGGTTGCGCACCAGGATGATCCGCGAGTCGGCCGCGGCCAGTCGCTCGGCGATCGCGTCGGTGTTGTCCTTCGACGGGCCGAGCGCGATCACCATCTGCAGGTGACCCTCGTGGTCCTGGTCGAGAGCGTGGCGAACCGCCTGCTCCAGGTGACGCTGCTCGTTGAGCACGCAGAGCACGATGCTCACCGGCGCGTCCGCAGCCAGCAATTCGGGGTGAGAGTGGGCGCCGGGCGCCTCAGGCAGGTGGCCGTCCATGTCCCGGCCAGCCTATCCGCGCCCGGGGCGTGCCAGGTGCGCGGATGGCTCGCGGATCTGTGCCGGATTACCCCCAGACGGCTCTGATCAGGCATGTCCGTACGGGAACAACCGGGAATGTCACAGCAAAGTTATGCCCGTAAGGGCGAGAGGAGCCGGGCTGTTCGCCGTTCCGGGCCGGATTTCCCTTTCCTGGGAACGAAAGTCGATCTCTTCAGCATACGGAGCGCACATTTGCCGATGCGCTCTGTGACGAAGCTTCCGGGGTGGACCCTTTCCCCTCGGCCGTCGAATCCGCGCCTGCGGCCGGGAGTTCCGGATCTTCGCCCGGGGCCGCGGCCGTCGGCTCGCTGCTGGCAGAAGGTGCCGCGAGCGTCGGGGTGGAATCCTTTTCGGCTTTTTCTGACTGACCGTCGCGCAGGCTGCTCAGGGTCTGCGCCACCGTCGTGCGGATCTGGGCGAAGTCCGGGTGCCTCGGAACGATCAGCGGCGGCACGAACTGCACGCTCTCGATCTGGCTGCGCTTGGCCTTCTGGGCCAGCTTCAGGAAGGCGGGCAGCCGGTTCGCCGGGATGTCGGTGGCCACCACCTGGGAACCGGCCGCGGCGATGCCCTGGAAGTTGCGCATCACCTTGGCCGGGTCGAGCTGGCTCACCATCGCCGTCATCACGCAGCGCTGCCGCGCCATCCGGTCGTAGTCGCTGGTGGTCGCCCGGGACCGGGCGTACCAGAGCGCGTGGTAGCCGTCGAGGTGCTGCTCACCGGGCTCGATCCAGCCGTGGATCGGGCTGCTGCCGCCACCGATCGGGGTGCGGGTGGCGACATCGATGTCCACCCCACCGACCGCGTCGATCAGGTCCTCGAAGCCCTGCAGGTCGATGATCACGTAGTAGTTGACCTTGAGCCCGGTGACGCCCTCGGCCGCCTGCATCATCGCCTCGGCACCCGGGTCCGCGACCCCGGGGAAGAGTGCGGGATTGTCGTTGCCGTACTTGTAGATCGCGTTCAGCAGACAGTCGTCGCCGCAGTTCCAGCCCTGGGGCAGGGCCTTGGCGGCGGGCGTACCGGCCGGGAAGGGCACGTTCTGCAGGTTGCGGGGCAGGCTGAACAACGCCGTCTGCCCGGTCTTCTCGTCCACGCTGGCCAGGTGGATGCTGTCGGGGCGGGTGCCGACCCGGGTGGGTCCGGTGTCCCCGCCGAGCAGGAGAACGTTGTACCGGCCGTCCACCGCGGCCGAGTCCTTGCCGGAACCGAACACCCCGGAGAGCAGGTCTGCGGCTGCCCAGACCCGGCGCCCCAGCAGGGTCGGCACCGCGAACGTGGCGATCATCAGCACTGCGGTCAGCAGCGCGATCCACTGGCGCGAACGGCGGCTGAGTTCCGGGGCCTGGCCGATCCGCCAGGCGTCGAGCATCAGCAACGGCCACAGGATCGCCCCGGCGAACAGCCCGATCGCCAGCGGACGCAGCACCCACGAGTGGGTGAACAGGCCCAGCACCCACTCGCGGTTCAGCAGGGAGATCAGGACCAGCAGCACGGCCAGGACGGCGCAGCCGAGCCAGAGCCGCAGTCCGGCGCGGGCCACCGCGAGCCGGATCCGGCCCAGGCGCTCGGGGCGGTGCGAGGTGGGCGAGGGACCGGTGACGGTCTGCGCGGCGCCGGGGGCGAGCAGGGTGAGCACGAGCAGCGTGATCGAGCGACGCACCCGCAGTGCGCCCATGCCCTCCCGGTCCGGCCTCGGCCCCTTCGGCCTTTTCGGGCCGCGCGGCCCCTGCGGGCCGCCCCCGCTGCGCCGGGCCGGCCTGACTACGTCGTCATCGCCGAGGCGGGCGGCGCCGATTCGCCGGGCCCGGGGATGACGCCTGAGTGCATGAGGAGTTCCCGTTCCGGGGCGCGACGAACGCCGGGCCGCCGGAGATCGGGAGTCGGACATTGCTTAAGTATTGCCCTGAGACACGCCGGGGCCGGTGAATGAACGCCCGTCGTGTCGCATTTTCAGCGCCACAACGCACCTCTCACCGGCCGGATGACCGTTGCTACAGGCCGAATCTGGGTAGGACGGCCAACAAAAGGTGTGTGCCCCCGACGGGGGGCGGGGGCACACAGGGGCAATCGTAGCCGTCAGGGACGGACAGGGACAGGGCATGTCAGAGGTAACTCACGGCTCATCCCTATCGCGCGGTGAGTAACGGTTTTGGGCCGCCCGGCTGGTAGCGCTCCCAGCGGCCCGGCCCGGGAGGGACTTGCCAGGCGGATTTTCACGGCTCCCGGTTCAGGAGGAGCGAAGCCGGGCGAGGAGATTGAAACCTCACGCCCTCTTACGACAAGGCTCCTGTCGTAAGAACACGGCCAGCACATCCCTGGCGGGAACGGCAACGGGGAGGGCATCGCGCGGACGCCCTCCCCGTTCCTGACGACCTAGACCCGGGGCCGGCCCAGCGCCCGGTACGTCCAGCCCGCGGCCCGCCAGGCCTGCGGGTCCAGGGCGTTGCGGCCGTCGAGCACGTTGCGGGCCCGGACGATGCCGGCCAGCTGGGCCGGGTCGATCGCCTTGTACTGCTTCCACTCGGTCAGCAGCAGCACCACGTCGGCGCCGTCGCAGGCCACCTCGACCTTGTCCTCGTAGTGCAGGTCGGGCCAGGCCCGGCGGGCGTTCTCCAGCGCGGCCGGGTCGGTGACCACGACCTCGGCCCCCTGCAGCCGGATCTGGGCGGCCACGTTCAGCGCCGGGGAGTCGCGGATGTCGTCGCTCTCGGGCTTGAACGCGGCGCCGAGCACCGCCACCTTGCGGCCCAGGAACGTGCCGTGCAGCACCTCGCGGGCCAGGTCCACCATCCGGGTGCGGCGGCGCATGTTGATCGCGTCGACCTCGCGCAGGAAGGTCAGGGCCTGGTCGGCGCCGAGCTCACCGGCCCGGGCCATGAACGCCCGGATGTCCTTGGGCAGGCAGCCGCCACCGAAACCGAGGCCGGCGCCCAGGAACTTCGGGCCGATCCGCTCGTCGTGGCCGATCGCGGCGGCCAGCGCGGAGACGTCGGCCCCGGCCGCCTCGCAGACCTCGGCCATCGCGTTGATGAACGAGATCTTGGTGGCCAGGAAGGCGTTGGCCGCGGTCTTGACCAGTTCGGCGGTGGCGTAGTCGGAGGTGAGCACCGGGATCGTGCCGGTGGCGATCGGGTTGGCGTAGACCTCGTCGAGCAGGGCCTTGGTGCGGGCCGCCTCGTCCGGGTCGGCGGGCAGACCGTAGACGATCCGGTCGGGCCGCTGGGTGTCCTGCACCGCGTGCCCCTCGCGCAGGAACTCCGGGTTCCAGGCCAGCATCGCGCCGGGCACGGCCTCGGAGATCATCGCGGCCAGCCGGGCCGCGGTGCCGACCGGGACGGTGGACTTGCCGACCACCAGGTCGCCGGGCCGCAGGTACGGCAGCAGGGCCCGCACCGCCGCGTCCACATAAGTGGTGTCGGCGGCGAACTCCCCGGCCCGCTGCGGCGTGCCCACACAGATGAAGTGCACCGTGGGCGCGGCGCCGTCGTGCGCGAGGGCCGCGACGTCGGTGGTGAACGAGAGCCGGCCGGAATCCATCGCCCGCTGCAGCAGTTCGGGCAGCCCGGGCTCGAAGAACGGGGCCTTGGCCCGGGTCAGGTCGGCGATCTTCCGCTCGTCGACGTCGACTCCGATGACCTCATGGCCGAAGTCGGCCATGCACGCGGCGTGCACGGCGCCCAGGTAGCCGCACCCCATGACTGATAAGCGCATGAATCGAGAGTATCGGTGCGATGAGACCGGCACGCGTCGTACGGGGTGCGATACGGTGTACGTATGAGAATCAGCCGCACTTTCTGGTGGTTCGCTTAGTCGGCGGCCACCTCGCGTTGATTCGATTCTCATTCGTTTCTCATCCGCGGCCGCCTCGTCGAGGCGGCCGATGGCATTTCTGCCCCGGTTCCGGCCGGCGGGGCGCCCCTGACCGAACAGGCGCCCAATGTCCGATCATCAGCAACAACCGTCCCGCGTAGGCGATCTCGTCACCCGGCTGGAGACGGCCGAGTCCTTCGCCGTGCTCTACCGGCCAGGTAGAAGCCCGGCCAGAGCCGAGATCCTCATCGGCACCGGGACCGAAGTCACCGCAATCCATGACCTTCCGCAGCCCGGCGGAGGAGGGCGGCCGGTGCTGGCCGCGGTCGGCTTCCGGCAGATCACCGAGCGCGGCTTCGAGGTGGTGGACGACGACACGCCCATCCTCGCCCTCGAAGTGTCCGAACGGACCACCCTCGAGGTGGCCGAACTGCTGAGCGTGCTGCCCAAGGGCCCGGAAACCTTCGTGGAGAACGGCTTCGACGTGGCCGACGCCGCCTACGAACGCTCGGTCCGCGAGGTCCTGGAGCAGGAGATCGCGGCCGGCGAGGGTTCCAACTTCGTCATCCATCGCTGTCTGGAAGGCCAGCTCGATCTGGGACGGGAGCCACGCGCCCGAGCCGCGCTCGGCGTCCTCAATCGGCTCCTGCAGACCGAGCACAACGCCTACTGGACCTTCCTGCTGCACACCCCGCGCACCACTTTGGTGGGGGCGACGCCGGAGCGGCACGTGAGCCTGGAGTCCGGCGTGGTGTCGATGAACCCGATCTCCGGCACTTTGCGGCACCCGCCGGGCGGCTTCGCCGATGACGCGGCCAGAGAAGCTGCCCTGGAGGCGTTTCTGACCGACGAGAAGGAACGCGACGAACTCGCCATGGTGGTGGACGAGGAACTCAAGATGATGGCGGCCGTCACCGAGAACGGCGGACGGGTGCGCGGCCCCTTCCTCAAACCGATGGCCCACCTCACCCACACCGAGTATGTGCTGGACGGCCACGCCACCGCCGACGTCCGAGACATCCTCGTGGCCACCATGTTTGCCCCCACCGTGACGGGAAGCCCGATCCGCAATGCCTGCCGCGTGATCGCTCGTCACGAGAAGCGTGGAAGGCGTTATTACGGAGGCATTCTGGCCCTGATCGACACCGACGAGAACGGCGGACAGCGTCTCGACGCGCCGATCCTGATCCGCACCGCCGAGATCACCCCCGACGGGAAGGTGCGGGTGGCCGCCGGCGCAACCCTGGTCCGCGGCTCCCGACCCGAGGCCGAGCTGGCCGAGACCCGTTCCAAGGCAGCCGGAATCATGGCCGCGTTGACCGGAACTTCAAGCAGAGGACGTTTGCGGTCGGGTCCGGACTCGCCCGACAAGTTCGCGGAGTTGCTGGCCAGCCGCAACCACACCCTGGCCCGTTACTGGATGCAGCCTTTCGGAACCGTCGAGTCGATGCCGGCCGGGGGCCGGGTCGAGGTGGTCAACGCCGAGGACGATTTCACCGCCATGCTCGGGCATTTGCTGCGCTCACTGGGCTTCACGGTGACCGAGCACTCCTGGGAAGCCCTGTCCGGCCCGATCGGCGACCACCTGGTCAGCACTTCCGACCCGGTGGTGCTCGGCCCCGGCCCGGGCGATCCGCGCGACCTCCTGGACCGGCGGATCCGGGCGCTGCGCTCGCTGGCCCAAGGCCGCCTGGCCTCCGGTCTACCCACTCTCGGCATCTGTCTCGGGCACCAGATCCTTTCCCTGGCAATGGGTTTCGTGGTGCAACGACTGCCCGAACCGGACCAGGGCAAGCAGCGCGGCATCAACCTCTTCGGCCAGGCGCACCGGGTCGGCTTCTACAACAGCTTCGTGGTCGCCGCCCCGGACCAGCCGGTGGGTGACGTCAGCTTCGCACTGGACGAGAGCGGACAGCTGGTGCACGCCCTGCGCGGCCGGAACCTGGCCGGGTTCCAGTTCCACCCCGAGTCGGTACTGACCACCGAGGGCGGGCTGATCCTGGCGGCCGAACTGGCCCGGCTGGCGACCCCACGGACAGTGACCGATCCGCGCGCACCGGTCGCCGACGTCTCCAGTTGAAGGTCTGGCTCTGCTCTAGATCTTTTTGATCTGAGCCCCGTCGCCAGCCCTTTGCGGGCCGTAGTGTGACCGTATGCGCTTCGGATTGTTCATCCCGCAGGGCTGGCGACTCGACCTGGTCGGGATCGACGTCAGCGAACACTGGCCGACGATGCTCCGGGTGGCCCAGCTGGCCGAGGCCGGGCCCTGGGAATCGGTCTGGGTCTACGACCACATGCATACGACCCCGGTGCCGACCTCGGAGGCCACGCACGAGGCGTGGACCCTGATGTCCGCGCTGGCCGCCACCACCAGCCGGATCCGGCTGGGGCAGATGTGCACGTGCATGGGCTACCGCAACCCGATGCACCTGGCCAAGATCGCCGCCACGGTGGACGTGATCTCGGCCGGACGGCTGGAGATGGGGATCGGCGCGGGCTGGTACGAGCACGAGTGGAACGCCTACGGGTACGGGTTCCCGGGGGCCGGCGACCGGCTCGGCATGCTCGCCGACGGGGTCGAGATCATGCGTCAGGCCTGGCAGAACGGGGTGGCCACGTTCTCCGGCGAGCACTACCAGGTGGACGGCGCGCTCTGTTACCCCCAGCCGGTGCAGGCCGGCGGCATCCCGTTCTGGGTAGCCGGAGGCGGGGAGAAGAAGACGCTGAAGATCGCCGCGAAGTACGCCTCGTACACCAACTACTCCGGTGACGAGGAGACCTTCCTGCACAAGTCCGAGGTGCTCGCCGGGCACTGCCGTGACCTGGGCCGGGACTTCGCCGAGATCACCCGGACCGCCGACTACAACGTGATCATCGGCCGGGACGAGGCCGAGGTGGCCGAGCGGCTGGCGAAGCTGGAGGACCGGTACAAGCCGTTCATGGCGGCCGAGGCGGTGACCCGGACGGTCGACAACGTGCGCAACGCCGGGCTGATCGGCACCCCGGAGCAGATCGCCGAGCAGCTGCAGAAGATGAGCGGGCACGGGCTGGAGTACTCGATCCTGTACTTCCCCGAGGTCGCCACCGATTCCAGTGGTGTCGAACTCTTCCAGAAGGAAGTCGTTCCGGCCCTGTCCTGACGGTTTCGGCGCAGTGGTCACGCCGGCCGAGTGATTTGTGGCGCATCTGGTGGGGCGCGGATCGCGGTCGGCGTGATTACTCTCGAAGGCATGAGCGACGTGGCTGACTTCCCGTTCTTCGCGCTGTCCGACGACCAGCGTGAGCTCCAGACCGCGGTCCGGGAGCTGTGCACCAGCAAAATCGCCCCGCACGCAGCCGCGGCGGACCTGAACGGGGAGTTCCCCCAGGCCTCGTACGAGGCGCTGAGGGCCGGCGACTTCCACGCCCCGCACATTCCCGAGGCCTACAACGGGGTCGGGGCCGACGCCCTGGCCACCTGCCTGGTGATCGAGGAGATCTCCCGGGTCTGCGCATCCACCTCGCTGATCCCGGCGGTGAACAAGCTCGGCACCCTGCCGCTGATGCTCGGCGGCAGCGAGGAACTGAAGAAGCGCTACCTGACGCCGGTGGCCACCGGCGAGGCGATGTTCTCGTACGGCCTGTCCGAGCGGGAGGCCGGCAGCGACACCGCCAGCATGCGCACCCGGGCGGTGCGCGACGGCGACGACTGGATCCTGAACGGCCAGAAGTCCTGGATCACCAACGCGGGCGAGAGCCGGTACTACACGGTGCTGGCGGTGACCGATCCGGACGGCCGGCGCGGGCGCAACATCGGGGCCTTCGTGGTCGAGACCGGCGACGAGGGCTTCTCCTGGGGGGCCAAGGAGCGCAAGCTCGGGATCAAGGGCAGCCCCACTCGCGAGCTGCACTTCGACAATGTCCGGCTGCCCGGCGACCGGCTGGTGGGCCAGCCTGATGAAGGGCTGCAGCTGGCGCTGCGCACCTTGGACCACACCCGGGTGACGATCGGGGCCCAGGCGGTCGGGATCGCCCAGGGGGCACTGGACTACGCGGTGGGTTACGTGAAGGAGCGCAAGCAGTTCGGCAAGCATCTGGCCGAGTTCCAGGGCCTGCAGTTCATGCTGGCGGACATGGCGATGGCGGTGGAGTCGGCCCGCCAGATGGTCTACGCGGCGGCCGCCAAGAGCGAACGGGGCGACCCGGATCTGGGCTTCTTCGGGGCGGCGGCGAAGTGCCACGCCTCGGACGTGGCGATGAAGGTGACGGTGGACGCGGTGCAGTTGCTCGGCGGGGCCGGGTACGTGAACGACCACCCGGTGGAGCGGATGATGCGCGACGCCAAGATCACCCAGATCTACGAGGGGACGAACCAGATCCAGCGGCTGGTGATGGCGCGGGCCCTGCTGAGGTGATGACCAAGGCCACAAAGCCCAGTTCATCAACTGGTTAGAGGGCTTTGTTAGGGTCCCGGCTCGACGTGTTTCCGGCGGAGCGAGGCGGTCTTGGGCGAGAAGGTCGAGGTTACGACCTCGGAGTTGACCGACAGTGCGGACAAGATTTCGGGCTTGGCCGGCCGCATGAAGAAGATCGCTCCCGAGTTCGACAGCATCCGCAAGGCCATGCCCGGCTCAGTTTCGGCTGACCTGGTCGCACTGGTGTCCGAGGGGCTCAGTACGGCTTTTGACCGCTGGGGAGAACAGGGGACCTCGCACGCGTCGAACCTGGACGTTGCAGCGGGTGCCTACGAAGCGACCGATCAGTCGGCGGCCGCGGACTACCGGGGACCGTTGTTGCGGCGCAGCACCATCCTGGACCGGTGATCTCGCATCGTGCCGATCGACTGGGAACAGGTGCGCAAGTGGAAGTCCGCGTCGCTGGACACCGGGGTGGACGAGGCCAACCGGATCGCTGACGCGATCGAGCGTGTGGACGAAGACCTGGCCAAGACCAAGACCCAGCAATGGACGGGTGTCGCGGCTGACGCTGCTGGCACCGAGAAGCAGGCGCTCACCGGGCAACTGGAGAGCAGACTGCAGACCGTCACTGATCTGCGTAAGGCCCTTTCTGGCGCAGCCACGGCAATGACCGGCGTCGAGCGGGCAGTGGGCGACGCGGAGAGTTACGCGGAGAGCCGCGGCCTGCGGATCGCCGGGAACGGCTCGGTGACCGACGAGTTGGAGCCACCACTGCTCGATTCTCCGGCCGCCGCGAAGGAATACACGCTTGAACGCGACCTGATGGTCAAAGAGGCTGCGCGGCTGGTCGAGGAGGCGCTGAACAAGGCGGTCCAGCTGGATGTCGACCTCTCCGAGGGGCTTGCCGCCGCGATCACGCAGGTAGCCCCGTTCCTGCCCGCATACACCTTGGCCAAGGCCGCCGCCTCGTACACCCCGAAAACCCTCGCCCTGACCCGCGGTGCCCTGGTGCCGACCTCAGCCATGCCCAAGTATCTCGAGTACCAGCGCACCTGGTCAGCCCTACAAGCTCTGCAGAACCAGAACCCGGGCGACCTGATGTCCCGGCTTCAGCACATCGATCTCGAAGGCCAGACGCTGAGTCTGGCCCGCAGCGGCGCCCACCTGCCTCTGGCCCAGCAGCAGCATCTGCTGGACGCCTCTCGCGGCCACTTCCTCTACAAGAGCATCCGCAGTTATCAGGGTGATGCGGGTGCCATCAAGACCGTGCAGAACATGTATCCGGCGTTGTCCGAGGCGGATGTCCTGGGGAAGGTCACCATCCTGGACAAGCTGGGCCGGCCCGCCCGGCTGGCTGCTCCGTTCGTCTCCAAAGTGATGGGGCCGGTGGGGATTGCCACAGGTCTCGCGGACGTCCGTTCAGCTGTGACCGACGAAACGGCCTCGACCACGGACCGTACTGTCAAAGGAGTGGGCGGCGTAGCCGGGACTGCCGCTGGAGCAGCCGTGACCGCGCTGGCGTTTGGCGCAACCGCCACTGTTGGAGCACCAGTCTTAGCTGTGGCTGCTGTCGGCGGAGGCATCGTCGCAACCGGCGCCTACGCCTACGAACATCGCGAACAGATCGGCGATGTACTGGGCGCCGGCTGGGACACAGCCGGAAGGGCTACCGATGCGGTAGGAGATGCGGTGGGCAAGACGCCCGAAGCGGCAGGCGAATTGCGTGACCGCGCGGTCGGCGCCATCGGCAATGTCGCCGGCAAGGCCGCCGACGCAACCCTCAACGCCGCCGGTGGCGTGCAGCGGTTCATTCCTCGCCCCTTCATCCCCTGGTAGCAAGCGCTTCCACCGCCCGTGCCCACGATTTCAGGATGCCCATGTATGACGTTCCGGTAGACGACCCAGCCTTCCCAGCGCTCGAAGCGAATTTTCCAGAGCCCTTGCGCAGGATCCGGCTCAGCTTGTTCGTCGCGGCTGAGGACCAGCCTCTGGAGCTCGGGTCCCTCACCGACGAGGAGATCGTGGCCCTCGATCCGGCGGCCGAATCCGGCATCGCGCCTCTTCCGTGGCTGAGCAGCGTGCCGGCCGAGTCGAAGGCCGCGGTCCTGGCCACGGCCCTTCGAGGCTTGGCAGCTCGCGGTCTCTATCAGGCGCTTCCCGCTGCTGGGCCCCCGGCTCGTCTAGCCGGCGAAGCAGACGGGCGGCTGCTGGCTGTTCTGAGTATGCGCAGCACGGTTCCCGCAGTAATCATCGCCGAAAGACATCGTGACGCTGCTGTGGAGTGGGCGCTGCTGTACCCGCAGCATTCAGACCTGTGGCTGCATGAAGTGGTCACCGGCAACGGGATACACACCTTTGCTTTGGGCCGGACCAGTCACTGGGTTGCGGAACTGGCCCGCTGGTGTGCTCCAGACACGAACACCACCCATCTCAGATCCGACGGGTACCTGGTGCATCTGCCTGCTGGCGCCGTCGAAGGGCCTCGCATGGTCGTCAGCTGCCCCGTGACCAGCATCATTACCCAGTTCACGGTCGACCGGGCCAGCAATGCTGTCACCGAGTCCTGGAGCGCGGTCCACAGCAGCACCGAAGAGATCTACCTGGCCAGCCCCGACTCCGACGGTGTGAACTACCACGGGTGCATTGAAGGTGATCTCCTGCGGCACTGGGAAGAGCTCACTGTCCGGACCACCGATCAGCGAAAGTGACATCCTTGAACCAGCGAGAGTTTTTCCGTGTCGAAGGCCCGGACGACCCTGATGTCGTGCCCACCATCGATCGTTACGTCCGGCTGGGTCGGCGCGACATGGGCAAGCGTTTGAAGACTTTCCGGGTCTTTCCGACCTGGAAGCGCCTCGGCAGCATTCTTTTGCTGAATGCTGTTCTCTCGGCGGTTATCTGGTTCTTCCCATGGGGTGATTGGGCCACTCGCCTGACCGGCGTCATCGGGGTGCTGAGCTGCACCGCTGGCGTCTACTACATCCCGATCATGCTCACTGCAATCAGCTACAAGCAGCGCGTCCACGAGCACGGTCTTGTCCTCGGCCCGCGCTGGCTCCAGCCGCTGATCATTCCCTGGGAAACCATCGACCCGGGCCGGGTCCACATCGTCGACAACTTCTCAGCTGCGGGCCATCACAGCGAATTCAACTCGATCAAGCGCAGCAACCAGGCCGGACTGGCCGACTCCGGGCTGGCCCTGAACGGTTTCAACACCGCCACCTGGGACCCGGTCTTCACCTACTGGCTGCTCGGTACGCACCGTCCCGAAAAGCTCGCCGAAGCCATCGAGAAGGCCATGGTCCAGGCCGGCTACGACGCCCAGGGGCTGGCCGCCAACGCCGTGCGGACCCGGGTGCGAGCCAGCCGCAGCAAGAAGGGCACTGCCTTGATGCCCACCACCCGAGGGCCTTTCGATCCTCCGCTCGGGGTGCCGCATTCCCCGGCTCAGAGCTAACCCGAGCTCGGCATGCTGAGGCAGCCGATGGCGGCATCGGGCTACATGGTGAGCAGCTCTTCCAGGGCGGCCTCGTCGAGCAGGTCGACCGGGCGTACGGTGCGGCCGGCCGAGGCGTAGAAGAAGGCGGCGCTGACCTGCTCCACCGGGATGTTCTGGAGGCGGGACCAGGCCAGGCGGTAGACGGCGAGCTGGACCGAGAGGGCAGGCATCTGCTCGCGGGTGGGCGGCCGGCCGGTCTTCCAGTCGACCACGTCCCAGCTGCCGTCGGGGTTGCGGAAGACGGCGTCGATGCGGCCGCGCAGGACCACTCCGGCCACCGGTGTCTCGATCGAGACCTCGACGGTCTCGGCGGTGCGCTCGGCCCATTCCGAGGCCAGGAAGTTCTGTTGCAGGGTCTGGAGTTTGGCGTCGGAGTGGTCGTCGCCGGCGCCGGGCAGATCGTCGATGTCGACCAGGGCGGCGGCGCCGAAGCGTCTTTCCAGCCAGGCGTGGAAGGCGCTGCCTCGCCGGGCCTGCGGGCTGGGCTGGGTGGGCATCGGCCGGCGTAGGCGTTCGGCCAGGGCCTGGCGGTCTTCGGCCAGGGCGACGGCACGGGACGCGGACAGGTGGGTGGGCAGCTTGACGGTGAGCTCGCCGCTGGCGGCGGCATCGCGTTCGGCGAGCAGGACTTCTACCTCGCGGGCCCAGGCTGCTTCTTCGGTGGTCTGCGGGTCCAGGAGGGCGAAGGCATGACGGTCGTCGGCCGGGTTCACCGGCCCGGCCTGATCGGCCGGGACTGCTCGGTCCGGCCCGGCCGCTTGCTCTGGCTGAGACGTCTGGCCGGGCCGGATCGCTGCACCGGCCGGCTGCGTCTGAGCCAGGCCCTGCTCGTACGGCATCAGCCGCTGGTCGGCGAAATCGTCCGGCGGGGGCTCGAACTCGTCATCTGGAGCCCAGTCGTCCAGGGGCATCCAGTCGTCCTCGATGGCCCAGCCCGCCTCGGTCACGCCGAACTCGGTGACCCGGATCTCGGCCGCGCCCATCTCCGAGGCATCCACCTCGACCGTGGAACCTTCGTCGAACTGCTGGTTCTCAGCCGTTACTCCCCCAACCCGACCGAACGCGTCCTTGCCTTGATCAGCGCCCGGCGCGCCGGCTTCGCCCGTTTCTGTTGGTCCTCCTGAATCACCGCCCCGGGCCCCACCGACGTCCTCAGTTGTGAACTGACGGGTGCCGTAAAGCCGACGCCGCTCACCGCTGAGCGCCTCGATCGCCAGACGTACCAGCTCGGCGCCGTCCTCCACGACCTCGCGCCGCTCCCCCAGCGGATCCGACCAGACCGCAGTGCGCCCCTCGACCGCGCGCGGGTTCTCGGCCCCCTCGTCCGGCTGATCGGTCCACAGCCCCACGGTGATCCGCTCGGTGGTCGCCGCGGCCTCGCCCATCCCTGGCAGCAGCCCACCTTCGGCCCGCCGCAACATCTCCCGGATCTCGACCATGAACCGCGAGGGTTCGCGCGGGGTGGAGCCATCGCCCCAGACCGCGCCGGTGAGCAGCAGCGAATCCTTGGCCCGGGTGGCGGCGACGTAGGCCAGCCGGCGTTCTTCGGCCACCTCGTGCTCACCGCAGTAGTCCATGAACCGCTTGAGCTCGGCCTCCAGCTCGTCCTGGGTGCTCGCGGCCCGAAAATCCCACTGCGGCAGGCCACCCGCGTCACCGCGCAGCGGGAAGGGCACCGCACCGATGTCGCCGAGCCAGCCCTTGGACCGCTTCGGCGCCCGGCCCGCGTGCCCGGCCGGGAAAGTGCCCTCGACCATGCCGCAGACCGCCACCACGTCCCACTCCAGGCCCTTGGAGCCGTGCACGGTGAGCAGCTGGATCGCGTCCTCGTGCTGCTCGACCACGCCTGCGTCCAGGCCTCGCTCGCGATCCTCGGCCGCGGTGAGCCAGCCCAGGAAGGTGCCCAGGGTCGGCCGGTCGCCGCTGTCCGCGAACTGGGCTGCGACATCGGTGAAAGCGTCGAGATGGGCCCGGGCGGCGGCCGGGGAACGGTTGGGCTGGGCCGCCACCTCGACGTCGAGCAGCAGCGCCCGCTCGGCCTCCAGCACCAGGTCGGGCAGGGGCAGGGCGAGCCGGCCGCGCAGCCCTCGCAGCAGTGCGGCCAGCCGTTCCAGCCGTCGCCTTCCTTCCGGCGAGAGCGCCTGCCCCTGAGCGCCTTCCCAGTCCGGCTCGGGCAGGGCATCGATGGCGTCGACGATGGACACGTCGTCCACCGCATCCAGCTGGATGTGCGCCGCCGACAGGCCCGAATCGGCCGGGAGGCGGACCTTTCCGTCTTTCTTGTCGCCTCGCCAGCTCGCCGCCAGTTCGCGGGCCCAGGCGCCCAGACCATCCAGATCCCGGGGACCGATCCGCCAGGCCGGGCCGGTGAGCAGCCGCATCAGCGCGTCACCGCGGGTCGGGTCGTGCACCACCTCCAGGGCCGCGCGCAGATCGGCGATCTCGGGAACGTGCAGCAGACCACCCAGACCGATCACCTCGACCGGCAGACCTCGCCCCCGCAGCGCCGCCTCGATCAGCGGGAACTGGGCCCGGGCCCGGCAGAGCACCGCCACCGAAGGCCTCTCGTCGCTGTTCACCCAGGCGTACTCGGCGATGTCGGCGATCGCCCGGGCCTCGTCCTCCAGCGTGGCGTGCCATTCCAGCCGCACTCGTCCCGGGCCGGCGCCCGGGCGGGCGGCGAGCGGCTGCACGTCCACGCTCAGATCGGGGTCGCTCCAGATCGGGGTGTGCCGCAGCGGCGCGGCCAACTCGTTCGCCACCTGGAGGATCGCCAGGTCGTTACGCCAGCTCGTGGACAGGTGCCGGGTGGCCGCCCGCCCCCCGTCGGTGGCCGGGAAGTCGAGGCCGAAGCGCTGCAGGTTGCCCGCCGAGGCGCCGCGCCAGGCATAGATGGACTGGTGCGGGTCGCCGACCGCGATCACCGGGTGCCCACCGCCGAACAGCTCCTGCAGCAGCACCACCTGGGCGTGGCTGGTGTCCTGGTACTCGTCCAGCAGCACCACCCGGAACCGCTGGCGCTCCACCGCTCCGACGTCCGGCACGGTCCGTGCCAGCTGGGCGGCCAGCGCCACCTGGTCACCGAAGTCGAGCACCTCGAGCTCTCGCTTGCGCCGGTGGTAGGCCGCGACCAGGGGAATCAGCGCGCGCCGGGCCTGCATGCGCTGGGCCACGACCTTGACCTCGCCCTTGGGCTTGCCCGGCACCCCGTCGCCGACGTTCTTGGGCAGTTCGGCGATGCGTTCCAGGGCCGACTCGGCCAGCGCGTCGATGCCCTCGGGATCCAGCAGGTGCTCCGCGATCTCCCCGGCCAGACCGAGCACCGCGTCGACCACCGTGGTGCGGGAGAGATCGACGCCGCTCATGTCGCCGTCCCAGCGCTCGACCAGCTCGTCCACCAGCTGCCAGCTGCCGGCCTCACCCAGAAGCCTTGCCCCGGGCTCGATTCCGAGACGCAGCGCATGGTCGCCCAGGACGTTGGCGGCGTAGGAGTGATACGTGGAGACGGTGACCGGCCGGGACTCGGGCGTGAGGCCCTTGCGGTGCAGAGCCCGCAGCCGAGCCCGGATGCGCTCGGCCAGCTCCCCGGCGGCCTTGCGGGTGAACGTCAGGCCCAGCACCTCGTCCGGCTCGACCAGTCCGTTCGCCACCAGCCAGACCACCCGCGCGGCCATCGTCTCGGTCTTGCCCGAGCCCGCGCCGGCCACCACCAGCAGCGGTTCGAGCGGCGCCTCGATCACGGCCACCTGTTCGGGCGTGGGCTCCGGGCGGCCGAGTGCCTTGGCGATCGCGGCGGCCGAGATGGCCTGTTTCCGGGGACTTCTGGCGGCTCGGTCGGCTTGCGGGCGGCGACGCTTGGGGGGTGGGGTGGGCGCGGGCAGGCCGAGATCGAACCCGAGCTGCTCCTCGACCGGTGCTTCCGTAGAGTGCTTTTGGACGTTGTTGCCGGCCGCCGCGGAACCGTCGCCTTCCGGAATCGGTGGGTTGCCCGACGAGCTGTTCTGGGCGGGCCCCGGCGCCGGAGTGGCCTGCCCGGTTTCACCGAGGTTCGGCTGGTCCTCGTTCACTGCCCCACCTGCCGGCCTTCGTTCTGGAGCGGACAGGTTCGGCGCACGTCGCAGACCTGGCACATGTTGTTCGACTTGGCCGGGAACTGACCGGCCGCCATTCCCTCGGCGGTGTTCTTCACCAGGTCCTGGGCCCAGGACGGTTCGGAGTCCTTCGCCAGCGGAACCTGCGACTGCACCGACACGCTCTTGTTCTTCGTGCCCAGCTGCACCAGCATCGCGCCGCCCGAGGCCCTGCGCTCCGGCCCAGCCTGATCCCGCTGATCCGAACCGGGCAGCTCCAGGCCCAGCTGGTCCTGGCCACCCGGCTCCAGCCCGGCCTCCTGCGGTCCGGCGGCATCGGACCCGGCCACGTCCGATGCCGCCGGCAGCAGCCCGGCCTTGGCCACGGCCCGGGCGAAGCCGCCCTCCTCGATGGTCACCTGGTAGACGCCCAGCTGAGCGTGCCGGGCGAGCTCGGCACGGCTGGGCGCCGACTTGCCGGTCTTCAGGTCGATGACCACCAGCCGGCCGTCGGCGTCGCGCTCCAGCCGGTCCACCTTGCCGGAGATCCGGGCCCGGCCGACATCCACCGTGACGGTCTGCTCAACTGCCACCAGCGAGCGCCCGGCCTTCTTGGCCGCCGCCGCGTACTCGGCCAGCTTGGCCACCATGCCCTCGGCCCGGGCCCGCTCGGTCTCGGCCACCCAGCCCGAGCCCAGGCCCAGCCGGCTCCACCGCTCGTTCAGCAGAGTTCTCAGCCGGATCAGGTTGCCGTCCGGAACCTGCTCGGCCAGCTCGTGCACCAGCTCGCCGAGCCCCTGCGCGGTGGACGAAGGCCGCCGCCCGCCGGAGGCCCCGAGCAGCCAGCGCAGGGAGCACCGGTCGAACGACTCCACCTGCGAAGGGGAAACGCGCACCAGCGTATGCGGCGGACGCAGTGGCCCCTCGACGGAAACCGGTGCCAGCCCGTACCACTCGGCCGGATCGGCGCCCGGCACTCCGGCCAGGGCAAGCCGGGCCAGTTGCCGGGCCGCGCCCTCGCGCCGCGACGAGCCCGCCCGATGGTCCACCACCACCGCGCGCAGCTGCGCCACCAGGGCAGGCAGCGTCATCATCCGCGGCACCTCGGCCAGCGGCCGCACCTCCTGCTCACCGCTCACCGCCTCCGGATCGACCAGGTCGAGAAAGGTGGAAGGCATGACCTCTTCGGAGCGCACCGCGGTGACCAGCAGATGCCGCCGCGGCCGGCTCACCGCCACGTGGAACAACCGCAACTCGTCGTCCTGGATGGCTTTTCGCTGGGCCACGAATCCTTCGTCGCCCCGCCCGTCCACCGCATCGGCCAGCCGCTGACCACCCAGCAACGAGTCCCGCAGCCGCAGGTCGGGCCAGACGCCTTCCTGCACCCCGGCCACGGCCACCACGTCCCACTCCAGACCGGCCGCACCGGTTGCGGTGACCAGAGCCACCGCCTCGTCGGTAGGAGCCCGTTCGGCCAGGGTGTCGGCCGGAACGTCCTGCGCCTCCAGGAAATCGAGGAAGGCCTGGGCGTCGGCCCCCGGGAAACGATCGGTGAACCGGGCTGCAGCCTCGAAAAGGGCCATCACGGCATCGAGATCGCGATCGGCCCGGGTGCCCGCCACGCCGCCGGACAAGGCCGTCCGCCGCCAGGCCAGGGCCAGCCCGGTCTTGTCCCAGATCTCCCAGAGCACCGTTTCGGGGCTGGCCTCCGGTCTGGCCGCCGCCTCGCGCCCGGCGGCGAGCACCGTGGCCACCCGCCGGGCCGGAGCGGAGATCCGTGGTTCCAGGGCGGCCAGTCGCGCCGGTTCGGCCAGGGCCTCGACCAGCAGGGCATCGCTGGCCCGGCCGCCACCTCCGGCAATCTCCTCGGAGCGCAGCGACTGGCGCAACCGACGTACCGCGATCGCGTCGGCACCACCGACCGGGCTGGTCAGCAGATCACCGGCCACCTCAGCGGTGAGCTCGCCGGGCCGCAGGGCGCAGCGCAGGGCCAGCCGCAGCGGCACCACCGCGATCTCGTCGCGCACCGGCACCTCGGCCGTGGGAATGGCTACCGGCACACCGGAGGCCCCGAGCGCGCGCCGCAGCGACGAGGTGGCCTTGGTGGAGCGGACCACCACGGCCATCTGCTGCCAGGGGACCCGCTGTTCCAGATGCAGCCGACGCAGATACTGCGCGATGTAAGCACCTTCGCGGGCCGGAGAGGCGAAGACCTCGACCTCGATCGAGGCAGTGGCTGGACCGGTAGCGGTGACGGCGCGGTGCACAGCCTTGCCTGCCGCCCCGATCCGCTCCACGACTCGCCCGGCCACACCCCGCAGTTCGGCACCGTGGCGATGCACCGTGCGCAGGGTGATGACCTCGGCCGACGAGCCGTCGGTGTGAGTGAACTTGTGCACCGCATCGGCCAGACCGCCCGGCCGCGCACCCCGGAAGGTCTGGGTGGCCGAGTCGGGGTCACCGGCCAGGATGATGTCGCGCCCGCTGCCGGAGACCAGCCGCAGCAGGTGCTCGGCGGCCACCGTGAGCTCGTGCGCATCGTCCACCACGATCAGCCGGCGCCGCGCCCGCTCCGCGTCCAGCAGGTCCTCGTCGGACAGGAGCAGCTCGGCGGCCGCATCGACGATGCCCGCCGGGTCGTACGCGCCCGGGGTGGAAAGCGCTGTCACGTCAAGATATTCGGACATCACCTCGGCGGCCGCGGCCCAGTCCGGCCGGCCCTGCTGACGGCCCAGGCGGCGCAGGTCTTCCGGGGTGAGACCGCGCTCGACGGCCCGCATCAGCAGATCGCGCAGCTCGTCGCGGAAGCCGCGCAGCTGCCGGATCTCCTCACCGGTGGCATCGGGCCAGCTCGGGGCCCGGCCCTGCCCCTCGGCGTGCCCGGCCAGCAGATCGGCCAGCATCCGGTCCTGCTCCGGACCGGAGATCAGCCGGGGCGAGGGTATGCCGTCGAACGCCATGGCCCGGTGCAGCAGCCCGAAGGCGTAGGAGTGCGGCGTACGCGAGATCGGCTCCTGCACGGTGCCGCCGATCCGGGCCGACAAGCGTTCCCGCAGCCGGGCCGACGCCAGCCGGGTAGGGGCGATCGCCAGCACCGAACCCGGCCACAGCCCGTCTCGCTCCACCCGCGCCGCCACCGCCTCGATCAGCATGGCGGTCTTGCCCGTGCCCGGAGCCCCGAAAACCACCACCGGCCCGCTGCCCTGCCGCCGGGCGACCAGCTGAGCCTGGGCCTGGTCGGGGACCAGCAGCTCGGCCGGGCCCTCACTCGGGCCGACCAGCCGAACGGCCGGGCCCCCGGTGTGGCGTTCACGGGTAGCGATGGTCACGGCCAACATCAGACCACAGCCCACCGACAACATCCGCTTTGTCCAGCGCTACTCGTCCTCGGCCGACCACCGCGCCAGCCGTAGATCCACCCGCTCCCCACCAGGCCGCAACGGCGTCCCCTCGTCGCGGTAGTGCCCCAGCGCGCGCTGCTCGTGCCCGGTAGGCGGAGCGCCCCCGGCCCGCAGCACCCGCCACCAGGGCACCAGACTCCCCCACTGCGACATCACTTTCCCCACCTGCCGCGGACCGCCCCGACCAACCAGCGCGGCCACGTCCCCGTAGGTCAGCACCTTCCCCGGCGGGATCGCATTGACCACGTCCAGCACATCCGCCACGAAAGTCTCAGCGGTCGAATCGGCCGGATCGGCCAGATCGGCATCCTCAGCAGACGTCACCCGAGCACTCCTCCCAGCCGGCCCAGAAATCCGGTGCGCGGCAGCATCATCCGTTCGACCGATGCCCGATGAGTAGGACACAGGAAGGCCCTAAGCTTCCCTGGCCCGCCTTCGATGCACACAACCCCCTCCAATCCCGGAAACCCTGAAGCTTCGGACCCGACAGATCTGCGGACATGGTCTTCTCCTCGCCGACGTTCCTGTTCCTCTTCCTGCCCCTGACCCTGCTGGCCTACCTGCTGGTGCCCCGGTCGTGGCGGAACGCCTGCCTGCTGCTGGCCAGCATCGTGTTCTACGTCTGGGGCGCGGGCGGGCACGTCTTCGTGCTGCTCTACGTCGCCCTGGTCAGTTTCTACGGCGCCCGGATGGCCGGAAGGGCAAGAGCCAAGGCAAGAGCACGAGCAACAACTGGGGACGGGTCGGCGCCAGGAGCGCCCGAGCCCTCCCGGAGTGCCCCCAGAGCCGAGATCGCGGGCCTGGTCATCCTCGTTCTGGTCCCGATCGTGCTCGCCAAGTACCTGCCGCCGGTCAGCGAGTTCCTCGCCAGCACGGCCTGGCCCGGCGCCCCGCAGGTCAGCTGGGCCCTGCCCCTGGGCATCTCGTTCTTCACTTTCCACGCCATCTCGTACGTGATCGACGTGGGCCGCGGCGACCTGCCGCCGGAGCGCTCCAGCCGTGACTACCTGCTCTACCTGTTCCTCTTCCCGCACCAGATCGCCGGCCCGATCGTGCGGTACTCCGAGATCGCCAAGGAGCTCAAGGACAGCCGCGAGGTCACGCTGGGCAACGCCACCTACGGCCTGACCCGCTTCGCCTGGGGCCTGACCAAGAAGGCCTACATCGCCGACTCCTGCGGAGTGGTGGCCGACGCCGCGTTCGCCACCCCGGACGGCAGCTTCAACGCCGCCACCGCCTGGATCGGGGCCCTGGCCTACGCCCTGCAGATCTATTTCGACTTCAGCGGCTATTCGGACATGGCGATAGGACTCGCCGCAATCTTCGGTTTTCGCTTTCCCGAGAATTTCCGTTCGCCCTACGCGGCCACCGGCCCGGCGGATTTCTGGCGGCGCTGGCACATGACCCTCTCGCGCTGGTTCCGGGATTACGTCTACATTCCGCTCGGCGGCAATCGGCACGGAGTACGCCGGGAGTATGCCGCGCTCTTGATCACTTTCCTGCTGACCTCGCTCTGGCACGGGGCCACCTGGGGCTTCCTGGTCTGGGGCGGGCTGCACAGCCTGGCCCTGCTGCTGGAGCGGGTGACCGGCCGGCACCGCAGCACCCCCGGCCCGCTCACCACCGGCCTGCGACGTGCTGCGATGGCCCTGTTCGTAGTGTTCAGCTGGGTACCGTTCCGGGCCCCGACCCTGACCGAGGCGGTGGACGTCTGGGCGGCGATGACCGGCCTGGCGCCGGGTGGCCCGTCGCCGGACGTCCTGATCACCCTGACCCCGTGGAATCTGCTCGCCCTGACCCTGGGCGCCCTGGCGTTCCTGATGCCGCGAAATGCCACCGGATTCCAATGGGTGCACGGCGGGCATTCAGCGCACCGGCGATTCCGATATCCGATGGCTGCGATCACCGCGCCGGTCCTGCTCGCGGTTGCGTTGATCTCGGTGCTCTGGCTGGATTTCAGCCCGTTCCTGTACTTCCAGTTCTGATTGTTCTGCCATGCTGTCACCCGTGGGCCGAACCATCATCCTTCCGGACGACGACGAACCCGAGAACCCGCCCGGAGTGGGCCACCGGGCGGCCGAATCCGCGGCCACGTTCGGCCGGTTGGGCCCCGTCGGCGGCCCTTCCACCCCACACTCTTCGCATGCCTCAGGCTCCCCGACCGGCCCGGCGGCCCATCACAGCGTGCAACGATCTTCCGGCTTGGCCGTCCGCTCCGCGGAGCATCCGGACCGGCTCGAGGTCATCCACCACCCAGCCCCCGAAGCCCGGGTGGACAACCCCCCGGCGACCCCCGAGCCACGCGACTGCGGGACAACCGAGCCAGAGGCGACCGACCCCGTCCTCAAGCACTCAACCGAAAAGCACCCAACCGGCAGCCGGCCGCCCGAAAAGCAGCCGGCCGAGAACCAGCCGGCCGAACCCGAGGAACCGGCACCGCACTCGGCCACCGAGGAACTCGACGACCTGCTGGCCCGGTTCCGCGCGGAACGTCAGCGCAGGCGCAGCGTGAGGGCGGCCCGGGTGCTGGTAGCCGGGTTCGCCGCCGCCCTGCTCGCGGTCTGGCTGCTCGACCCGCCGATGCCCTGGGGCGAGGAGAACCGCAAGATCACCTCGTTCCCCGACGTCTCCCCCTCCGGTCTGCTCAGCGGCGCCGACAGCCAGCAGACCGACGAGGCGCTGCGCGACCGGCTGGCCCTGCGGCAGTACGTCACCGAGGCGATCGGCCAGGCCTCCCGCGACCGGCTCGGCACCAGCCTGAACCCGGCCGTGGTGCTGGGCCGCAACCGCACCCCGTTCCTGTCGGAGGACTTCACCCTGCCCTGCAAGCACGACTTCGACCCGGCCCCGGTGGCGGCGGGCCTGGACCGGCTCACCGGGATCGCCCAGGCCAACGGCAAGTCGCTGATGGTGGCGATCGCCCCGGACAAGTCCGCGATCATGTCCGGCGTGCTCGGCAAGCGCGCCGACGCCCTGCTGGCCTGCTCCGAGCAGGTGCGTACGCAGACCGAGCAGACCTGGGCCGCCGATCCGGACGGCCCGGTGGTGATCTCGTGGGACCAGCTGCAGGCCGCGCAGGACGAGGACCCGGGCTCAGTGTTCCAGAAGGGCGACAGCCACTGGACCAGCAAGGGCGCCCTGGTCTGGTCCAAGACCGTGCTGGACGCCCTGATCGCCCGCGGCGAGGCGCCCGGGTCGCTGGCCGGCGCGCCCAAGGCGGTGCAGGTGAAGGACGAGAAGGCGGACAACGACCTGTACCGGCTGATGGGCATCTCGCGGAACACGATGGTGCCGGTGTACCAGGTCACCCGCGACGACGTGACGATCCGGGCGCACACCGAGCAGTCACCTTCGGGCCGGGGCGTTGCGGTGTTCCGGGCCTGGTCCACCACCGCCCCGATGATCAAGGGCCGCACCCTGGTGGTGAACGACTCGTTCATCTCCCGCGCCGAAGGCCTGCTGGCCCCGTACTTCACCAAGCTCGAGGTGATGCACTGGTCCGACTTCCTCACCGCGGTCGAGGAGGGGGAACTGCCGGAGTTCGACCGGATCATCATCGAGACGGTGCAGCGGGGTTGGCCGCAGCGGGCGGGCTGGCTGGTCGAGGGCCAGCCGATGCACCAAGCACTGGCCGAGCAACTGGGCACCCCTAAAACCCCGAAGAAGAAATAGGCCCTGATCCACAGGACAGGCCCTAGCTACCCCCGCCGGAAAGGCACCGCGACAGAACAGATCAGAACCGCCGCCATCCCCGCACCACCGCCGTAGGTAGCCACCAGGAACGCCAGGGATCCGGTTCCCAGCGCGCCACTGATACTGGCCCACAGGCCGATTCCGGCGCCTACCCCGGCGCAGCTCAGCACAATCAGCCACACCCCCGCAGCGACCGCCGGGCGCAAGGCGGCAACCCGTTGCAAACCTGGCTGCGGGGAAGTGCGCATCCACCAGCGCAGCAACACCCAGCCGATCAAGGCAAGGCCGACAACGCTGCTCCCGTACTGCCCCCAGCGATAGCCCAGCAGCAGTCCGTGCTGCTCAGCGAGCCAGGGGATGTTCTCGGTGCCCCAACGGCCGGGATGCGTGAACTCGTCCCAGAGGACGTGGGTAGCCGCGCCGATCCACAGGGAGAGGACGATCACCGGCACCCGGCGGGCATGATGCAGCAGGGGCACCGGAAGCTCGGGGGCAAGCCGATCACGCAACGCTGCGGGCGAGATCGCGACGGCCAGCGGAACGATCAGCCCGTGCCAGATCAGGAACGCCAGCAAACCCATCGCCAAGTCGAAACCGACTATTCCGAAAGGGGAATGGCTGACTTCGGACCAGCGCCAGCGCACCGGGTCGGGCAGCGCCAGGTAGTACAGCAGGTCCGGGCTCATGCTGCCGATCACCAGCGCGGACGGCACCAGCCGGGTGCCCAGCAAGGGCAGTACGGCGGCGGGATGACTACCCGTGAACGGCACGATCACTCCTAACCTCACATCGGTGAGGGTTGACTCGAAATGCGTACCTTGATCAGGAGCCCCAAGATCGTTGCAGCGCCCGGTGATCAACCGGGCCAGGACTGTCCTCACCGACCGGGGACCCTCACACGGAGGTAACCATGCTCGCGATCGCGGCAGCTGTAGTTTTCGGTCTTGCGCTTCTGCTCGACTTCGCGAACGCCGACCTCGGCGACGCCTTCACGAACACGACGCTCACCACGCTGGGCCTGTTCCTCCTGGCGCTGCACTTCGCCGGTGTCGGCACTCGCGGTCGGGTCGGGTCCCGTCGCTGATCTTCCGTAACCGTCCTTTCCCCGGGCAACGTCGCCCGGGGAAAGGATTTTCGGGCTTCAGTAGCGGGGCTGACCGGGGTCGATCTCGGCGATCCAACTGAGGACGCCTCCGCGTACGTGCACGATGTCACTCACCCCGGCCGAGCGGGCGAGTTCCAGCGCCTGCGCCGAACGCACCCCGCTCTTGCAGTGCAGAACCAACGGACGTCCGTCGGCCACCTCCGCCAGGAGCGCACCGACGTCTCCAGTTCGAAGCACTGAAAGGGGTAGCCCTACCGCCCCCGGGATCAAGGCGATCCGCCGCTCCTCGGGCTCGCGGACGTCTACAAGCACGAAATCGTCTTCGCCACGTTCCCTCCGCTCCAGACGCTGGGCCAGTTCGCCTACGGTCAGATCTTCAACTGGGGACGTGGTGGGCGCCACTGCGCAGAACGCCTCGTAGTCGTCGAGGAGTTGGGTGACGGGAGCCGAATCCGGCGCCGGGCGAACCCGGATCGTCTGCCAGTTCATCCCGGCCGCGTCGAACAGCATGATCCGCCCGAGCAGCGGATCCCCTACCCCGGCGATCAGTTTGATCGCCTCGGTCGCCATCACCGACCCGATGGCCGCGCAGGTTACCCCCAGCACGCCGCCCTCCGCGCAGGAGGGAACCGACCCGGGAGGCGGAGGCGTGGGGTGCAGATCGCGATACGTCACCGGCTGGTGCCCCTCGGGCGGCTTCGACCAGAACACCGAAACCTGGCCGTCGAAGCGGAACACCGAGCCCCAGACCAGCGGCACCCCGGCCACCGCGCAGGCGTCGCCGACCAGGTAGCGGGTGGCGAAGTTGTCGGTCCCGTCCAGCACCAGATCGTGGCCGTCGATCAGTTGCAGTGCGTTCTCACGGTTGATCCGGGTGTTGCTCGTCTCCACCAGCACCAGCGGATTCAGCTTGGCCAGCGCGGCGCGCGCGCTCTCTACCTTGGGCGTGCCCGCGGCCGCCCCGGCGTGCAACACCTGGCGGTGCAGGTTCGACAGCTCGACCACGTCGTCGTCGATCACGCTGATCGATCCGACCCCGGCCGCGGCCAGATACGTCAGCACCGGGCTGCCCAGTCCCCCGGCGCCGATCACCAGCACCCGCGCGTTCTTCAGCCGGCGCTGCCCGTCCGAGCCCATCCCGGGCAGCAGCACCTGGCGCGAGTACCGGGTCAGCTCGTCCGAGGTCAACTCGGAACCCGGCTCGACGAGCGGCTTCACGGGTGCGGCCAGGGGTTCGGCTTGCAACCCAGCAGGCCCTTGGTCTGCTGCATCATGAGCGGAGCCAGTTCGCCCTTGCCGGCGCAGTACTCGTGCCCGTGCCCGAGCGCGTGGCCGACCTCGTGGTTGACGACATACTGGCGGTAACCCTGGCGGTTCTTCTGATATTCGGGGATCGCCTTGACCCAGCGGTAATTGGTCAGGACCACCCGGTCGCCGTTGCGGCAGGAGAGCTTGCCCATCGTCTGCAGCGGCCGGCACAGGTCGGCCGAGGTCTGCGGGCTGGCCAGGACGACCGTGGTGAAGGCCGCGGAAGCGTCGTCGGTGCGGGCGAAGCGGCGCTTGCCCTTCTCCGTCCAGCTCCGCTTGTCGTTCAGCGTGGCCAGGACGAAGTCGGCGAACTTCTCCCGGTCGATCTTCAGGCCCTTCTCCACCTGGATCCGGACCTTCATCACCTCGCCCTTCTTACCCGGCGCCTTGGCCTGCCCCTTGACCGTCTGCAGCCGGCCCGAGGCCTTCCACTTCACCTTGGCCGAGAGCACGCCGGCGTCGACGTCCTTCTGGGTCAGGCCCTTGGGCAGCGGCGAGGGCTGCTGTTCCTCCCCGGCCGCCTGCGCCGAATCCGATTCACCGGCCGCGCTCGGGGTGGCCCCGGCCGTCGCCTCCGGGGCAACTGCGGATTCCGGCGACGTAGTGGCGGTTGCGGCACTGTCCTCACCGGAGGATCCGCCGGGCAGCGCCGAGCAGCCGGCCAGTGCGAGCATCACCGCCGCCAGAGGCAGGACCAGTGATCGGTTGAGCCGCTTACCCGTCCGCATCGGCCGTTACTTCCTTCCAGCAGCGCCAGTTCAGCCCCGCACGCTACCCGGCTTCGCGCTGCCTTCCGAGTCCGGAGGGTCACCGGGACACGGACGTGACGACGAGCCGGCTTTCCGGACAGGCTGGGACCGACGACCCGGCGGCAGCAAGAGGACGGTTAAGAACCGAGAGGTAGCGGCTATACCCATTGGAGTGGCGTTGAAACGTGGGGACGATCACCTGAACGGATGTCTCTCCCGCCGCAGAGGGGCTACTCGCACCATGATTTGGTAACGCCTCGTAGCCTTACAATCACTTAAAGCATCGGAATCGCGGGGGCGCAGCCGAAGCGTCTTAGCATCCGCTGACGGGCACTGATGCGGGGAGGCAAGCAATGTCGACACCAGAGGTGCGCTCGCGCGGAACCAGGTTGCCGAGGACAGCACGCCGGAGCCAGCTCCTCGGGGCCGCCCGGGAGGTCTTCGTGGCTCAGGGCTACCACGCGGCCGCCATGGACGAGATCGCCGAGCGGGCCGGAGTCAGCAAGCCGGTCCTCTACCAGCACTTCCCGGGCAAGCGGGAGCTGTACCTGGCGCTGATCGAGCAGCACTCGGCCGAGGTGGTGGACCTGCTGCGCGGCGCCATCGAGAACACCCCGGACAACAAGCTGCGGGTGGCCAGCGCGCTGGGCGCGTTCTTCGAGTTCATCGACCGGGAGAACGAGTCGTTCCGGCTGATCTTCGAGTCCGACCTCACCAACGACCCGGACGTGCGCGGCCGGGTGGAGGCGGTGAACGAGCAGTGCGGCCGGATGATCGCCGAGGTGATCCACGAGGAGACCGGCCAGCCCTGGCGCGAGTGCGAGCTGATCGGGATCGGCCTGTCCGGGATGGCGCACGTGGCCGCCCGCAACTGGCTGCAGAAGGGCCGGCCGATGGGCCGCGAGGACGCGGTGCGCCTGCTGGCCGGGATCACCTGGCGCGGGATCGGCTCGATCCCGCTGCACGAGGAGCGGCCCGGTGAGCAGCCGTCCGGTCCGGAGGGGGCCGCCGAGCCGGCGGACCGTTCCGGCAGCGATCGGCAGAGCGAACTGTCGGACGATCTGGCGAACGGTCCGCGTCCGGTGGCCGATCTGACCGGGCTGGGTGAGAGCCAGGAGGCGATCCACCGGCACTGAGAGATCGCCCGGACCGGCGATTCCGCTATCGGCTAACTCTGCCGCGGGCGAAGCCGGCCAGGTCGGTGACGATCTCCGGTGGCCGGGCCGACCAGGCTGTTTGTGGAAATCCCGGCGGCTCGTCCCGGCCGTTCACACCGGCCGGACCACCTCGGCGGCCAACCCGTGTGTGCGTCGGGGGCGGCAAACCGCCAGGAGACCCTTAGGCTTCGGATGATCAGTCGGAAAGTCGGAAAGCTGCCCCGCGAGGGGGCCGGCAAGGACGGAAGGGGCCACTCGCGTGGAGGTCAAGATCGGCGTCCGGGACATCGCCCGTGACATCGTGCTGGAGTCGCCCGACTCGGCCGAGTCCGTCGTCAAGGCCGTGGAGGCCGCGATCGCCTCGGGTTCGCTGCTGCGGCTGAAGGACGACAAGGGCCGCCTCGTGGTCGTGCCGGGCGCCCAGATCGGCTACGTCGAGATCGGTGCGGAAGAGACCCGCCGGGTCGGTTTCGGCACGCTGTAGCACCACTGTTGCGAAGGCGCCGTTCCCCCTCGGGGACCGGCGCCTTCGACGTTCTTCAGGCTTTCAGGCCCATCTCGGCCATCCGCCGGGTGTGCTGCTCGGTGATCCGGCTGAACATCGAGACGATCCCGGCCAGGCCCATCCCCGGGTGCTCGCTGGTGCCGGTCAGCAGGGTGGAGAAGGTGTCCCGGTCGGCCGCCACCCGCTGGCCCTGGCTGAGCGCCTCGCCGACCAGGCGGCGGGCCCACAGCGCCAGCCGGCTGCCCTGGATCGGGTCGTCGCTGATCGCCTGGCGCACCTCCTGCAGCACGTACGACGAGCGCTTGTCCGACTCCAGGGTGCCCAGCACCAGGTCGCGGGTGTCCGGGTCGAGGTAGGTGGTGATCTCCCGGTAGAAGTCCGAGGCGATGCCGTCGCCGACGTAGAACTTGACCAGCCCCTCCAGCCAGCTCGAGGGCTTGGTCCGCTCGTGGAAGCCGTCCAGCGCCTCGACGAACGGGGCCATCGCGGCCTCCGGGTCGGCGCCGATCTCGACGATCCGGGCGCGCAGCCGGTCGTAGTGCGCGTACTCGGTGGCGGCCAGGGCGGCGACCGCGGCCTTGGCGGAAAGCCGGGGGGCCAGATCCGCGTCCGTGGAAAGACGGAGGAATGCGCTCAATTCACCGTAGGCCAGGGTTCCCAAAAGATCGACGACCGCCGCCCGGTATGCCGGATCGGCGAACCTGTCTTCCTGCTGCTCCATGATGCAGAGGGTACTGAGCCCTCCGACCAGGTAGGATCAGTCAGTTAGAGGTACCTGCTACACCTGGAACCATCTGTAAGTGGATGACCGGTCGCTCACACGGTCGGCTTCCGAATGCCGCAGCGCGGCCCGCCGGAGCGCCTTTTCCCTCCGCCACCCCCACTGGGGTCGGCGCACTCCGGCCGCAGGCCTGCGCCCCCGAAGAGTTAGGCACTGCGTGTCCGCTTCATCCAGCAACTCCGGCGAATCGTCCGAAGAGAATCTGTCCGCCGCGGCGAGGCACGACCTCGACACCGCCGGCGAGATCGTGGCCGTCGTGGAGAACGACGCCGAGGCCGCCGTCCACGTGCCCACCTGGGCCGAGCTGGGCACCGACCCGCGGGTCGCCGAGGCCCTGCTCAAGGCCGGGATGAGCGCCCCCTTCCCGATCCAGGCGATGACCCTGCCGGTGGCGATCGCCGGCAGCGACGTGATCGGCCAGGCCAAGACCGGTACCGGCAAGACGCTGGGCTTCGGCATCCCGCTGCTGCACCGGGTCGTCGGCCCGAAGGACGAGGGTTTCGCCGAGCTGGCCGCCCCGGGCGCCCCGCAGGCCCTGGCCATCGTCCCCACCCGGGAACTGGCCACCCAGGTCGCCGAGGACCTCAAGGTGGCCTCGAAGAACCTGAGCGCGCGGATCCTCACCGTCTACGGCGGCCGGGCCTACGAGCCGCAGGTCGAGGCGCTGAAGAAGGGCATCGAGGTGGTCGTCGGCACGCCCGGGCGGCTGCTCGACCTGGCCCAGCAGGGCCTGCTGAACCTGGCCCACGTGCGCACCCTGGTGCTCGACGAGGCCGACGAGATGCTCGACCTGGGCTTCCTGCCCGACGTCGAGAAGCTGATGTCGCTCACCCCCGACGGCCGCCAGACCCTGCTGTTCTCGGCCACCATGCCGGGCGCGGTGGTCTCGCTGGCCCGCAAGTACATGACCCAGCCGACCCACATCCGGGCCTCCGACCCGACCGACTCCGGCGCCACGGTGCTGGCGATCGCGCAGTTCATCTACCGCGCGCACGCGATGGACAAGGTCGAGATGCTGGCCCGGCTGCTGCAGTCCGAGGGCCGCGGGCTGTCGATCATCTTCACCCGGACCAAGCGCACCGCCGCCAAGGTCTCCGAGGAACTGGCCGACCGGGGCTTCGCCGCCGCGGCGATCCACGGTGACTTGGGCCAGGGTGCCCGCGAGCAGGCCCTGCGGGCCTTCCGCAACGGCAAGATCGACGTGCTGGTGGCCACCGACGTGGCGGCCCGCGGGATCGACGTGGAGAACGTCACCCACGTGGTCAACTACGCCTGCCCGGAGGACGAGAAGACGTACCTGCACCGGATCGGCCGCACCGGCCGGGCCGGGAACACGGGTGTCGCCGTCACCTTCGTGGACTGGGACGACCTGCACCGCTGGATGATGATCGACAAGGCGCTCGACCTGGGCATCCCGGAGCCGGCCGAGACGTACTCCTCGTCCGAGCACTTCTTCGAGGACCTGAACATCCCGGCCGGGGTGAAGGGCACGCTGCCGCGCGCCTCCCGCACCCGCGCCGGACTGGCCGCCGAAGAGGTCGAGGACCTGGGCGAGACCGGGAAGCGGGGCGGCGGTCCCGCTACCCGTTCCGGCGGCTCGCGGCGGGACTCGGGCGGTTCCCGGGACTCCGGCAAGGGCGGCCGTTCGCGCAGCCGTTCCCGGTCCGAGGGCGAGGAGAAGGCCGACGCGGGCGAGAGCACCGAAGACGCGCCGCGGCGTAGCCGGACCCGTCAGCGGCGCCGGACCCGGGCCGGCATTCCGGTCGAGAACGCTACTGCCACCGAAGGTTCCGACGCTCCGGCGGTAGCCGAGGGCAGCGCGACCGAGAGCAACTCGAGCGAGGGCTCCGGCGAGGGCGGCGACGCTCCTCGTCGCCGGCGCCGCCGCCGGGGTGGCCGGGGCTCCGGCTCTTCCGCCGCCCCCGCCGAGAGCGCTTCGGCCGGCTCCACCGAAAGCTAGTCCCCAGCAACGGATGTGGCCCGCACCGGTTCGGTGCGGGCCACATCTGCGTCTAGGGCGCCGCGCTGCTTCACCAGCCTCCGTCCAGGCTTCACACGGCTTTGCGGTTCCCGCCCGACCCACCACCAGGGCTTTTGCCAACGCAAAGTCTGGGTAGGTGACACAAGCGCTGGTGAAGCAGGGGGTCACATGGCGTCGGCCTCACCCGGAGCCGGCGGGCGCACGCTGGGGGCCATCCGGGTCGGGCGGGGGGCCGCCGGCGGGGCGGCCTTCCGGCCACCGAACCGCCAGGCCCGCAGCAGGCCGTCCGCGATCCGGAAATACGCCCGGGCCCCCGAGGAGCTGGGCGAGGTGGCGATGATCGTGGTGCCCACGCTGGGCGCCTCGGCGAACTTCACCGAGCGCGGGATCGGGTTCAGCACCGGCACCCGGTAACGCCGCTTCACGTCGCCCAGCACCGCCCGGGCGTGCACCGAACGCTTGTCGTACATCGTCGGCAGCAGACCGCGCACCCGCAGCCGGGGGTTGAGCAGGCGGTGCACGTCGGCCACGGTGTCCAGCAGCTGGCCCACCCCGCGGTGGCTGAGCATCTCGCACTGCAGCGGCACGATCACCTCGTCGGCCGCGGCCAGCGCGTTCAGGGTGAGCAGGCCCAGGCTGGGCGAGCAGTCGAGCAGGATCACGTCGTAGGTGGAGAGCACCTCCTCCAGGCCGCGGCGGACCACGAACTCGCGCTGCGGGGCGGGCAGCAGCATCGCCTCGGCGGCCAGCAGGTCGATCGTGGAGGGGATCAGGTCCATCCCCTCGCTGGTGCGCAGCCGGGCCGTGGTCAGGTCCACCTCGCCACGCACCACGTCCGAGATGGAGTACTCGACCACGTCCGGATCGATGCCCAGGCTGAAGGTCAGCGACGACTGCGGGTCCAGATCGACCAGCAGGACGCGCAGCCCGCGCAGCACGAACGCCGCGCCGAGCGAGGCCACCGAAGTGGTCTTGGCAACGCCGCCCTTCTGGTTGGCGACGGCGATTACGCGGCCCATGGATCGGTTCCCTCCAGACGGCGGGCCGGAAAGACCCGCTTTCAGACTATCGACTGACTGTGTCCGATTGGGCCGTCGGAGGGCTCGACAGGCGATCAAGGGTCGAATCCGACAGGCTTACCCCCATGGCAGCAAGCGCGACGGATGACAGCTGGGAACGGAGCAGTGCCCTTCTTCCCTTGGCCGGTGCCGCACGTTCCGACGGCAGATCGGTCGAGCTGGAGCCCGGACGTCGGCGAGGGACGCCGCAATCCGCTGCCGGACGGGCCCGCCGGGCCTGGGGACAGGGACAGGTGGAACAGCACAAGAGCTACCACGAGCAGGCGCTTCAGCCGCAGCAGTGGGACTACCTGGAGCATCCGGCCGACCGCGCAGCGGCCGCCGGGGCCGATCCCGAGCCGGACGAGCCCGATGCCGATCACGAGTCCGACCAGGCGGGTCAGTGGGGGCTTTTCGGCCCGAGCACGGTGACCTGGCGGGTGCACTCGGACCCGCTGATCGGGCTGGCCACGCTGCGTGCCCTGGCCATGCAGGTGCTGCACCCGGAGGGCATGGCCAACGTGTTCGCCACCGCCCGGCGGGTGGACGACCCGTGGGACCGGCTGCAGTGGGCCCAGCGTCACATCGGTGCGGTGATCTTCGGCAACAGCATCGAGGCGGCGATGACCGGGGCCCGGCTGCGCGCGGTGATGGGTCAGGTCGGCGGGTTCTCCGGCGAGGGCAGCGAGTTCCGCGGCGACGACGAGGAACTGGTGTTGTGGATGCACTGCTGCCAGGTCGCCTCGTTCGTGGAGGTGACCCGGCGCGGTGGGCTCACGCTGAGCGATGCCGAGCACGAGGCCTACCTGAACGAGCAGTTGCGCACGGCCGCGGTGTGGGGACTGGAGCCGGACCGGGTGCCGGCCACCCGCCGCGACCTGACCCGGTACTTCCGCCGGATGCGACCCCAGCTGCGGATGACCCACGAGGCCCGGGCGTTCATCAGTTCGCTGATCAGCCCGGCCGTTCCGGAGCTGCTGGCGCTGACCCAGCGCAACCGGCCGTCCTGGGCGCCGGTCGCCGGGCTGGCCTGGTCCTCGCTGCCGAACTGGGCGCGCG
Source organism: Kineosporia babensis (assembly GCF_021129305.1). GTDB lineage: Bacteria > Actinomycetota > Actinomycetes > Actinomycetales > Kineosporiaceae > Kineosporia > Kineosporia babensis. The sequence continues at coordinate 125,620 of NZ_JAJOMB010000022.1, forward strand.
GGATGTATTCGTCGGTCCCGGGTGACGGCGCCGGCTCGCTGGCCCCGTCGGCCGCCACGGTGGCCCTGCACTCGCTGCGCGACGAGCTGCACCGCAACCGCCACTGAAAGTCCGCTCGCCTCACTCAGGGTGCGCACCGACGTCCTCAAGCCGTTTGGTTTGAGGACGTTCGCGGTTTGGTTCCCGGAGTGACCCGATTTTGGTTGCCGAGACAATGAAACCCGATCCGGATCGCCGGAAGTATGCGATCCGTCACGCAACGTCGGTGTTTCATCCCCAAAACCCGGTTGCAGCCATTAGCCTGGCCCTGCCCCGGCACCGATGACGGGGCCCCTGCCCTGCTCCTGAGCCAGACGAGGCGGTCCGCGGATGAACCGAGTGCCTGCGCCCGGCAGCCGGGGTGGTCTCGACCACGACCTGCTCGACCAGCTCGCCGCCCAGGTCCGCCGGCTCTCCGACGACTACCTCACGCAACCTCCGCTGGCCCTGGTCGGCCCGGTCTGGCGGCTGCGGCGCGAGGTCTTCGAGCTCTTGGAGAAGCGCCAGCGCCCCAGCCTCACCGCGCCGCTGTACTCGCTGGCCGGCCGGCTGTGCGCGCTGATCGCCCACGCCAGCGCCGACCTCGGGGATCCGGTGGCGGCCGAGACCAACACCCGCACCGCCTGGCTCTGCGCCGAGCTGGCCGACGACGACTCGCTGCGGGCCTTCCTGCGCTGGGTCCAGTCGAACGTGGCCTACTGGGGCGGCGACTACCCGCTCGCCGCCCAGATCGCGCACAGCGGGCGGCGGCACGCCACCAAGGGCAGCAACCTGCTGCGGCTGGTCAGCGCCGAGGCCCGGGCCTGGGCCGCCTGCGGTGAGACGAAACAGGTGGAGCAGGCGCTCAGCGCGGCCCGCACCGCGCGCGAGCTGGACACCGTGGACGACCAGCCCGGGGTGTTCCGCTTCAGCCCGGCCAAGGCCGCCTACTACGCCAGCGAGGCCTGGCTGGCGCTGGGCGGTGAGGCCAATGCCCGGCTGGCCGCGCGCGAGGCCGGTGAGGCGCTGCAACTGCTCGAGGTCGCGGTCCCGGCCCAGCGCTGCCCCGAGCTCGTCGCCGCCGCCCGGCTCGACCTGTGCAACGCCCACCTGGCGTTGAGCGACCTGGACGCGGCGGCCGGGGAGCTGCGTCAGGTGCTGTCCCTGCCGGCTGACAACCGCACCGAGCCGATCGTCGGCCGGGTCTCCACCGCCGCACGCACGCTGCAATCCGGCGTTTTCACCCATTCAGCTCTATCCAGGCAGCTACTGGACGAGATCGCCTTGTTCCGGGCCTATCCGGCCCGTCGGGACCTCTCGGACGCCCTGACCTGATCAGCCGTCCCGGAGCTCCACCGGCGTCCTCACCCGCTCTGCGAAGGGATCCGCATCGTGCTGCCTCCATCGCCCCGGCCCACCCCGAACCGTGAGGAGACCGACCGGGTCTTCCAGGTCGCGGTCTGCGGCCCGCGCAACTGCACCGACGAGCAGGCCGCGGCGGCCAGACAGGTAGGTGTTCTGCTGGCCGAGGCCGGAGCGGTGGTGATCTGCGGGGGCGGCACCGGGGTCATGGCCGCGGTGGCGGCCGGGGTGCGCTCGGCCGGCGGCACCGTGATCGGCATCCGCCCCGGGGCCGATCGCGAGGGCGCCAGCCCGGATCTGTCGGTCACCATCGTCACGAACATCGGCGAGGCACGTAACGCCGTCATCGTCTGGAGCGCGGATGCGGTGATCGCGGTCGGGGGTTCGTGGGGCACGCTCAGCGAGGTCGCGCTGGCCCGGCGCCGGGGTGGGGTGCCGGTGGTGGTGCTGGACGGCTGGCGGGTGGTCGGGCCGGACGGCACAACTGTGGACGACGGCATCGCCTACGTGAGCAGCCCCGAGGAAGCGGTGCAACAGGCACTGCTCACTGCCTGAGCAGGTTGTCTCACTGCTTGAGCGCGCTCCAGGGCGGGCGGTCCTCGGAGGCTGCCCGCCCTTCGGGGCAGGACCGGCGGAAATCGCAGAACGAGCAGCCCGGGCCGGGGTTCGGCGGGAACACGTCATCTCCACGCCGGCCCTCGGCGAACGCCGCATCGGCCGCCGCGGCCTGCTCGCCCAGCGAATCCGCCTCGGCCAGCTTGCGTTCCAGCCCGGCCAGGTCGTAGCGCGCCACCGCGCGGGTTCCGGTGGGCAGGTGATGCAGCTCGACCTGCACGCACTGCCGCCGGTAGGTGCGCGCGGTGGCCACGGCGTACACGGCCAGGGCCAGGCTGGCGAAGGCGTCTTCCTCGGTGGGCTCGCGGCGGCCGGTCTTGTAGTCGACCACCACGAGTTCGTCGTCCCGCAGATCGATCAAGTCCACCCGGCCCGACAAAGCCAGCCGCGACGTCCGTGCATTGACTGTTCGCTCTACCCCGACCGGTTCGGCCAGAGGGTCGGTCTCCGAGCCGTACAGGTAGTCCTTCACCCAGTCCACGGCCCGCCGCCCCGCCGCGGCCGACTGCTCCCGGTCGGCGAAACCATCGCTCAGCCAGCGTTTGCGCACCAGTTGATACGCCAGTTCGGGGTCCCGGCGTTCGGGCGGGGTACCCCACCAGTCGGCCAGGGCGGAGTGCACCGCGGCGCCGATGCTGGTGTGTGCCCAGGCCGGTCCGCGCGGCGGCTGAGGCTTGTCCAGGTAGGTAAAGCGGTAGCGGCGCGGGCAGTCTCGCCAGTTGACCAGGCGGGTCGGGGTGCAGGGGTAGAGCGGTTCCGGCATCCCCAGGAGCTCGAGCTGGTCACTCACCCGTGGATCACCCGCTCCGGGGTTCCGAGCGCGATGATCTTCTCCAGCACCTCGGGCGCGGTGGTGTGCTCACCGATCCGGTTGACCTTGCCGGTGCCGTGGTAGTCGCTGGAACCGGTGGTCAGCAGGCCTAGGTCGGCAGCCAGGCCGCGCAGCACCTGCTTGTCCCGCTCCTCGTGGTCCCGGTGGTCCACCTCCAGCCCGGCCAGCCCGCTCTCGGCGAGCGCGGCGATGTCGGCCTCCGAGACCAGCCGCCCGCGCTTGCCGGCCCGCGGGTGCGCCATCACCGGTACTCCGCCGGCCGCTCGCACCAGGCGCACGATCAGCCCTGCCTCGGGCGCGTGGTACGGCAGGTAGTACGGCGAGCGACCGTGCAGCACGGTGGCGAAGGCCTCGTCGCGGGTGGCCACCGCCCCGGCCTCGATCAGGGCGTCGGCGATGTGCGGGCGACCCACCGCGGCACCCGGCTCACACTGCCGCTGTACGTCGGCCCAGGTGATGTCGAAGTCCTTCGCCAGCCGCCGGACCATCCGCTCGGCCCGGGTCAGCCGGTCGAGCTTGGTCTGCTCCTGCTCGGCCAGCAGCGCCGGGTCGGCCGGGTCGTGCAGGTAGGCCAGCATGTGCACGCCGATCCCGCCGACCTGGCAGGAGATCTCGGCGCCGGGCAGCAGGGTTAGGCCCAGCCGGCGGGCGGCCTCGGCCGCGGCCGGCACCCCGACCGTGGTGTCGTGGTCGGTGAGCGCGACGACGTCGAGCCCCGCAGCGGCGGCCGCCTCCATCACCCCGGCCGGGGTCTCGGTTCCGTCCGAGGCACTGGAGTGGGCGTGAAGGTCGATTCGCACGCAGGTCAGCGTAGGCGGGGCGTCAGCGAACCGCAGGGCAGGTCCGGCTCGGTCTCCACATTGCGGGCATCGACGAGGCAGAACCGGTTCAGCAGAGCCAGCGCCGCCGAGCTCGGCCAGGCCAGCACCCAGAGCCAGACCCCGGAGGCCTCCCCCACGTAGGCCAGGCCGCCGTCCACCGGCACCGACCACAGCGGCACCTCGTGGTCGTCGGCCTCCAGCTTGATCTCGGCCGGGTCGTGCGCCGCCTTCTCGGCCAGCAGCGGTCCGGGGTCCACCCCGTGCATCCCGGCCAGGTGCGCCCCCAGGCCGATCCCCGGCTGCTCGGCCACGAACATCAGGTCGACGGTCGGTTCCTCGTCGCCCATCTCCGGCAGCGGGTGCGGCCCGGAGACCGCCACGACACAGGCCACCGTGCCCCCGGCGCCCGCCCCGGCCCACTGCAGACCGGTGACCTCCCAGCCCTGCGGAAGCGGACGCGGCATCCAGACCGGCACCAGCGAGTCGAGCGCCACCTGCCGGAGAAGTTTCTGCGTAGGCACCTGGGCCGGCCCGACCGGAACGATCTGGCCGTGTTCCTCACAGGTCCAGGTGCCGCCGTGCTCGCCCGGCTCCCGGGCGACCGAGCCACAGCGTGGACAGGTCCGCAGAAGGGTCACACAGAGACGGTTGCCTGCCCGGAGCCGCAGGTCAAGCCGCCGCGCGAGGCCATCCGGCCATCTGTCGCACCACCCGCAGGCCATCGGGCGGGCCGGCCGGGCGACGATCGGGCGGCAGCGCACGAACGGCCCAGAGCTCTGCTGTCCGGATTGGGCCGGAACGCTGCTGAACCCGCGAATCCCGCCTGACTGCCCGTGGCCGGAGGCGGCAGAATGTTGCCCATGAGCGAGAACGAACCCGTTGTGCAGGGCCCTGAGGGCGAATCCGCGAAGCCTCAGGAGGTCGAGCACCGGGAGCGGCCGAACTCGCCGGCTTTCCGTAAGTTCATCGCCTCCGGCTGGGCCCCGCGGTCCTCGGACCAGCCCGCCCGCATGCCTTCCGCCTCCTACGCGGCCGAGCGCCGGGCCCGCCTGGTGGCCGAACTGCCCGGTGAGCGTCTGGTGCTGCCGGCCGGGGTCTTCCGGGTCCGCAGCAACGACACCGACCACCGCTTCCGGCCGCACTCCGCCTTCGCCCACCTCACCGGGCTGGGCACCGACCGGGAGCCGGACGCGGCCCTGGTGATCGAGTCCGGCGGCGAAGCCGTGCTCTACTTCCAGCCCCGGGCCGAGCGGGACACCGAACAGTTCTTCGCCGACCCGCGTTACGGCGAGCTCTGGGTGGGCGTACGGCCCAGCCTGGAAGAGGTGGAGGCCGAGACCGGTCTGGCCTGCCGCCCGCTGGACGACCTGCGCGATGCGATCACCAAGGACGTCGGCGCGGTCAAGGTCCGGGTGGTGCGCGACGCCGACCCGAGCCTGGACACGCTGCTCGACCAGGCTCGCGCCGAGGCCGGGGTCGGCGCGGACGAGGCTCACCAGGCCGACCAGGAACTCACCCGCATCGTCTCCGAGCTGCGCCTGGTGAAGGACGAGTTCGAGGTCGCCGAGATGCGCCGGGCGGTGGACGTCACGGCCAGGGGTTTCGCGGACATCGTCCGGGCCCTGCCCGAAGCCGTGTCCGCGGTGCGCGGTGAGCGCGTGGTCGAGACGGTGTTCGAGAGCCGGGCCCGGCGGGAGGGCAACGGCGTCGGCTACGACACCATCGCCGCCTCCGGGCCGCACGCCTGCACCCTGCACTGGATCCGTAACGACGGCCCGGTCAACGAGAACGACCTGGTGCTGGTGGACGCCGGGGTGGAGGTGGACAGCCTGTACACCGCCGACGTCACCCGCACCCTGCCGGTCTCGGGCCGGTTCAGCGAGCCGCAGCGCCGGGTCTACCAGGCCGTGCTGGACGCCGCCGACGCCGCGTTCGCCGCGGCCCGGCCCGGGGTGAAGTTCCGCGAGGTGCACGCCGCGGCCATGCAGGTGATCGCCCGCACCCTGGCCGAGTGGGACCTGCTGCCCGGCACCGCCGAGGAGTCGCTGCAGCGCGAGGGCCAGTTCCACCGCCGCTGGATGGTGCACGGCACCAGCCACCACCTCGGCATCGACGTGCACGACTGCGCCCAGGCCCGCAAGGAGATGTACCTGGACGCCGAGCTGCAGCCGGGCATGATCTTCACGATCGAGCCCGGCCTCTACTTCGGCCCGCACGACCTGCTGGCGCCCGAGGAACTGCGCGGCATCGGGGTCCGGATCGAGGACGACGTGCTGGTCACTGCCGACGGGGTGGAGAACCTCTCGGCCGGGCTGCCGCGCCGGCCGGACGAGATCGAGGCCTGGATGGCTTCGTTGCGCGCCTGAGCAAACCGCGTCACCGGCCGCTTGGGCGGCCGGTGCGCGCCTCGTCCCTCATTGGGTCTTCCACAGCCCGCCCCGGAATCGTCTCCGGGGCGGGCTGTAACGCTTTGCCCGTCGATCACGATGTTTGCGTGGGCGTGAGCCCGGGGCCCAGGTCATCACCTGGTCACCCGGACTTCGGACGGATGTCCAGGGATTGGCCTCTGCCGGTGCTACCCGAGGGTTAGCATGAGCGGCGGCCGAATGCCGTTCCGTCCGCCCGTACGGCTGATCAAGGGCGCGGTCGCACGGTCGATGATGCTCTTCGACGAAGGTCCCGGATGAGGGAGGTGAGATCGGTGCCGTCCAGAGATGACACCCCTGCCAGTACCGACTCCCCCGCGGATCATGAGCTCCGCGCTGCCCGTTGTCCCCGGGCCGGCGGAGCTTTCACAGGGTTGCGCCCGACCTGACGCGCCGCCCTCCGCGGGTCTGCCTTTGCAACGGAGGTGACCCCCCTCATGGCTCGTACGAACCGCACCGGCCTCGCCCGGTCCCTGGCCCTACCCCGTCCGCAGCTGCGCAACGTCTACCCAGCACTGCGTTACGGCCCGATCGACGTCCTGCAGCAGCGCAGCATCGAGAACGAGTCCGCCAAGACCGGTGGGCTCCTCGAGGCTGCCGTCGACTGGGGGCTGTACTGCAACGGCCGCCGGATGCAGACCTCCGACTTCCCCCGCGCCGTCCGATCTGCCCAGCAGGGTGAGGGTTTCGTCTGGCTCGGCCTGCACGAGCCCTCGTCCGAGCAGCTGGAACAGCTCGGCGACGTGTTCTCGTTGCACCCGCTCGCGCTCGAGGACGCCGCCAGCCCCCGGCAGCGGCCCAAGCTGGAACGCCATGAGAGCGACATGTTCCTGGCCATGCGCACCCTGGCCTACGTCGACTCGGTCGACCGGGACGCCGGTGGTGACGTGGTCGAGACCGGTGCCGTCATGGTCTTCGTCGGCGACTACTTCGTGATCACCATCCGGCACGGCAAGGCCGCTGCCCTGGCCGGGCTGCGCCGCCGGCTGGAGGGCGACCAGGAACAGCTCGCGCTCGGGCCCTCCGCCGTGCTGCACGCCGTGGCCGACAAGGTGGTCGACGACTACCTGGCCGTGGTCGACGCCGTCCAGCAGGACCTGGAAGAGATCGAGAGCACCGTGTTCGCCCCGCGCGGCAACACCGACATCGAGCGGATCTACCAGCTCAAGCGCGACGTGATCGAGATGAAGCGCACCGTCCAGCCGCTCGCCGCGCCGTTGCGGGAGCTGTCCGAACGGCCGCGCCGGATGATCCACGCCGAGATCCGCGAGTACTTCCGCGACGTGTCCGACCACCTCGCCCGGGTGCACGAGCAGGTCGCCAGCTTCGACGAGCTGCTCACCTCGATCCTGCAGGCCGGCCTGGCCCGGGTCTCGATCGCCGAGAACGAGGACATGCGCAAGATCTCGGCCTGGGTGGCGATCGCCGCGGTACCGACGATGATCGCCGGCATCTACGGGATGAACTTCGAGCACATGCCGGAACTGCAGCACACCTGGGGCTATCCGGCCGTGCTGACGTTGATGGCGACGATCTGTGCCGGGCTCTTCCGGGGCTTCAAGCGCAACGGGTGGCTTTAGGATCACTGCTTATGGACGTGTCACCGCCGGTTTCGCAGTGGGGTTCGATCACGGACGTCCCCGGCCTACGAGTCGGGCACGCCCAGCGGATCGGTGACGGCTGGCTGAGCGGGGTCACTGCGGTGATCCCGCCACCCGGCACGATCGGATCGGTGAACGTGCGTGGCGGCGGTCCCGGTACCCACGAGACCGATGCGCTGGACCCGACCACGCTGGTGCCCACGGTCGACGCCGTTACCCTCACCGGCGGCAGCGCTTTCGGCCTGGCCAGCGCGGGCGGCGTTCAGCAGTGGTGCCTGGAACAAGGACTGGGCTTCGCCGCCGGCCCGCCTGAGGATCCGACGTCGATCCTCGTCCCGATCGTCCCCGCCGCCGCCATTTTCGACCTCGGCCGAGGCGGAGACCTGTCCGCCCGCCCCGACGCCGCCCTCGGATACCAGGCCGCCGCAGCCGCTTCCACAGTCACCGAGCGCGGTGTGATCGGCGCGGGCACCGGAGCCCTCGCCGCCCGGACCACGCTGAAGGGCGGCATCGGCACCGCCTCGATCAAGCTGCCCGGCGGGGTAATCGTCGGCGCCATAGCCGTACTCAACGCCCTGGGCTCACCCCTGGACCTGACCACCGGCACCCTCCTCGGCAGCGCTTTCGTCCCGCCCGGCCTCCCCCGGCCCATCACGCCTTCCCCGGCCGAAAACGCTTCTTACCTGGCCGACCTCAGCGCTGCCACGGCTCCCCCGGCCGCCAACACCACCCTCGCCGTAGTAGCCACCAACGCCGCCCTGGACCCGGCCAAGGCCCGGCGCACCGCCACCGCAGCCCACGACGGCCTGGCCCGTTCCCTGGCCCCAGCGCACACTTTGCTTGATGGAGACACAGTTTTCGCCCTGGCCACCGGCGCGGTAGAAGTCGACTTCCCCACCATCATCGCCATCCAAGCCGCCGCCGCAGACGCAGTCATGCTCGCCGTCATGGACGCTGCCCTGGCCGCAACCCCCGTGGACCAGACTTCGTTCGGCGGCCTGCAAGCACCCTCATACCTGTCCCGCTTCCCCTCCGCCGCCCCCTGATCCGGCACTGCCGCCAGGCAGCCCACATCCCAAGCGCCTCTGGGAATCTCGCGGATGCAACTGCCGGTCCCGGCCTCGAACGTCGAACTGCCGCTTTCAACGGCACGCTGCCTGATCCCCGCTCAACTAGGGAGTGTTCTGGACGTCGCTGCCGTAGCGAGGAGGTGCCCGGTGGTCGTCTGGCGAGCCGTTGGGACTGGGGGCACCTCCCGGCCCTCTAGGGCTGGGGGACTCGTAGCGGTGTTCTACGTGGGCGTCCCAACGGCGCAGTCCAGGCGGCCACCGGGTGCCTCGCAGTAGGCGACCGCCTGCTGTAGCGCCACTGCCACGTCGGCCAGGCGGGCACCGATCTGGACCTGCTCTCCCCGGGCCACGTTGGCCATCACGTGTGATCCGGATGCCGCATCACAACTCGAGCTTTCCATCTGGGTCGTGTTCTGAAAGCTCATGCCTACGCGGGGCGGTGTCGACCCGGTCAAGTTTCGCTACCACCGCACCGGACAAGGACAAACAGCCCCGGACCGTGAGTGGTCGGGCGGCGGACACCTCGACAACGTGTACACCTGGCACCAGATGGACCACCTTGACGCAGCGCAAGGAGTTGTTCGCCGGGCTCTGTGCCATAGCACTGGTAGGTCCAGGCCGCGCGGGTTGCACCGCAACGAACAGGGGTGGACCGCCGGCCGATTCGAGGGAACGCTGACAAGAACGCGGAAACAAAGTGTTGCCAGAGCACACTTTGTTTCCGCGTTGTCGCGAAATTCGCCGGGCGGCAGGAGGGTAGCCGCGGCTGCGAGTTCTGCTGTCAGTCCTGCTTTTCCGGGTCCGGGCTGATCGGCTGCGGGGTGGTGGCCTCGGCCTGTTCGCGGGCGCGCTGTTCGGCGGCTTCGCGTTCGGCCTGGGCGCGGCGCTGCTTCTCGAGGGCCTCGCGTTCGGCCGCCTCTCGTTCTTCGGCGCGCTTGCGCTCAATCATCTCGCTGTAGGTGGGGCCGGTGACCGGGGGCGGCGGGGGGTCTTGCGGGCCGGGCTGCCCTGGGTGCCCGGGCTGGGCGAACTGGCCGGTGGGCTGCCCCTGGCCGGGACCGTACTGGCCGGGCTGGCCGTACTGGTTCTGACCGGGCTGGGCGTGGCCGTACTGGCCCTGGCCGTACTGACCCGGCTGCCCCTGCCCGTACTGGTTCTGCCCGTACTGGCCCTGGCCGTGCTGGTTCTGCCCGTACTGACCTTGGCCGTACTGGTCCTGGCCGTACTGGCCCGGCTGGCCGATCGGCCCGGTCTGGCCGTACTGGTCCTGCTGGTAGGGCTGGCCCTGGTTGTGCGGGCCGGGCTGCTGCGGGGTGCCCCAGGGCTGGCCCCACTGCTGACCCTGCGGCGGGTTGGGCTGGCCGTACTGCTGCTGCGGCTGGCCCTGGTAACCCGGGTACTGGCCCGGCTGGGGCTGGTGCATCGGGGAGACCGGCGTGTCCGGGCGCTCGGGGCGGCTGCGCGGGCCGCCCTCGCTGGCCAGCTTGTTCAGCAGCTGGCGGGCGGCGCCGGCCTGTTCGCTCAGGCACAGCACGCGGTACTCGCCGGCCACGATCTGGCTGGTCGAGGTGAAGTCGCGCTTGCCGCCGGTGAACGCGTACGAGATCAGGCCGAACAGACCGCCGAAGGCCGCACCGATCAGCATCGCGGCCAGCACGCTGAAGCCCTCGGCGTTGCCGAACAGCGAGATCAGCAGGCCGACGAAGAGACCGAACCAGGCGCCCGAGAGCATGCCGGCGATGGCGACCCGGGAGTAGGTGAGCCGGCCGGTGACCCGCTCGACCATCTGCAGGTCGACCCCGACGATGGTGACCGCCTGGACCGGGAAGTGGTTGTCGGACAGGTAGTCGACCGCCCGCTGCGCCTCGATGTACGTGGCGTACTGCGCGATGGTGTCGCCACGGGGTGGGGTGGGCAGCCCGGACTGCGACTGCGACCGGAGCGAACTGAGGTTCGACATGTGATCATTCTCCCCGATCCCGCGGCCCCGGCGCATCCGCGCCCGGAGGCCGCCGGAATCTCTTCAGGTGACTCTGAGAGGGGAACGTCCGGAGCCGCCCGGGGAGTTTCCGTCCGGGCCGGATGTCCGCCAAGAGCGGAACCCGGCCGGGGCGGAAGGTCCGGCCGGTCAGGACGTGGCGGCCCGGGCCGAGCCCTTCTCGGTGTTCTGGCCCGCGGTGCTGAGCACGCCCCCGGCGTTCTCCAGGTGGGCCCGGACGAACCAGTGGAACTGCTCGACCTCGTGCAGGTGGCCGATCAGCAGGTCGTTGGTGACGTCGTCGAGGTCCTCGGTCTCGGCCGCGGCCTTGCGGAGGCTGCTGATCACGCCGACGTAGACGGCGTCCAGCGCGGCCAGGTGCTCGATCGCCCCGGCCCGGCCGATCGAGTAGTCGTCCCAGTCCCGCTGCTCGACCAGGGCGCCCGGGGTGCCCTGCGGCGAGCTGCCCAGGGTGGCGATCCGCTCGGCCACGTCGTCGGCGTAGCCCCGCACCAGCTCGACCTGCGGGTCGAGCATCTCGTGGACGGAGATGAAGTTCGGCCCGACCACGTTCCAGTGCACGTGCTTCAGGGTCAGGTGCAGATCGTTGTAGGTGTTCAGGACCCGCTGCAGCGCGGCGGCGGTGGCCGCCCCCTGCTCGAGGGTCAGACCGGGCACCGTGTAGCTCGGCGTGCCCTGGAAGGCATCCGGGGTGTTCGGGCTGATCTGCGTCGTCGTGAGCTGTTCCTTGCTGTTCGTGGACGTCGTGGTAGCCATGCGAAAACGCTAGGACGGCGCCGGTAGCGCCGCAGGTCGAGCCGCCCCCGGCCGGACTCACCCGAATGGGTGCATCGGGGGCGGATGTGAGCGACACCACTTCGTAACGTGCCGACTCTTTTCTGTGACCGTCGGGTAGCGGGAATCCGGTGCTCAGGCTGCATGTTCTCCCAGTGACCGCAGCAGCGGGACCACACGCGCAGTGAGCCCGGCAGACCAAAGCCACGCTTTGGTCGTCCCAAATCCTGGACTTGCTCGTTGACGATCTCGTTATGTGAACGTACGGTCAAGAAAACCATCCAGAGCGGCCGAGAGACCTGGATCGAAGACGCCGCAGCAACCACCCGCAAACCCCTGGGGATGCGGAGCCGGTGCTACCGCCAGGACCGATGGAGGAAACCATGCCAGCGCAGGTGCCGCCCCGAAGTTCCACGGCCGGATCGCCCACCGGGCAGATGCTGACCAAGCGCGCCTACGTCGACCTGCTCCGAACTGCGAGCGCAGCCTGTCGGTAGATCCACCGACTCGACCTCGCGCTCGCCCGCCAGAACCCACCGGCCCACCAGGCCGCCTCACCCACCGGTATCCGCGACAGTTCGCGGCCCGGCGGCTGACGTGTGCGGTTCTGGGGTGTGCGCACTACCGTCCGCCACCTTGCCATCACCCGGAGGAACCGCTCGTGAGCACCGACACCGCGCAGACCGGCGCCGGTACCGTCTTCCCGCCGAAGCCCAAGCGCTCGGAGGGACAGTGGGCCCTGGGCGAGACCACCCCGCTCACCCCGAACGAGGAGTGGAAGGCCAAGGAGGGCGGCCTGGCCGTCAAGGACCGGGTCTTCGAGACGTACGCCCAGCAGGGTTTCGCCAGCATCCCCGGTGACGACCTGCGGGGCCGGATGCGCTGGTGGGGGCTGTACACCCAGCGTCGTCCGGGAATCCCCGGCGGCCGCACCAACTCGCTGGAGCCGCACGAGCTGGACGACGAGTACTTCATGCTCCGGGTCCGCACCGACGGTGGCGCGGTCGATCTGAACCAGCTGCGCACGCTCGCCGAGATCTCGACCAAGTACGCCCGGGACACCGCGGACGTCACCGACCGGCAGAACATCCAGTACCACTGGATCCGGATCGAGGACATGCCGCAGATCTGGACCCAGCTCGGGGACGCGGGCCTGATCACCACCGACGCCTGCGGGGACACCCCGCGCGTGATCCTCGGCTCGCCGGTCGCCGGAGTGGCCGCCGACGAGATCATCGACGGCACGCCGGCGGTGGAGCGGATCCGTGAGCTGTTCGTCGGCGACGAGGAACTGCAGAACCTGCCGCGCAAGTTCAAGACCGCGATCAGCGGCAACCCGAACCAGGACGTGGCCCACGAGATCCACGACATCGCCTTCGTCGGGGTGAACCACCCTGAGCACGGGCCGGGTTTCGACCTCTGGGTCGGCGGCGGGCTCTCGACCAACCCGATGCTGGGCAAGCGGCTGGGCGCCTGGGTGCCGCTGGACGAGGTGCCGGACGTCTGGCACGGCGTGATCAAGATCTTCCGGGACTACGGCTACCGCCGGCTGCGCTCGCGGGCCCGGCTGAAGTTCCTGATGGCCGACTGGGGCCCGGACGTGTTCCGCGAGGTGCTGGAGCAGGAGTACCTGGGCCGCAAGCTGATCGACGGCCCGGCGCCGGAACTGCCGAAGGGCCGGCACGACCACGTCGGGGTGCACCGGCAGAAGAACGGCAAGTTCTACGTCGGCATCACCCCGGTGGTCGGCCGGGTCAGCGGCACGGTGCTGAGCAAGCTGGCGGACGCGGCCGAGGCGGCGGGCAGCGATCGGCTGCGCTTCACCCCGCAGCAGAAGATCGTGATCCTGGACGTGGTGGCCTCCAAGGTGCCCGACCTGCTCGACGCGCTCGAGGAGATCGGGCTCACGGCCAGGGCTTCGGCGTTCCGGCGGGGCACGATGGCCTGCACCGGGATCGAGTTCTGCAAGCTGGCGATCACCGCGACCAAGTCCACCGCCACGGACCTGGTGGCCGAGCTGGAGAACCGGCTGGCCGACGTCCCCGAGTTGTTCACCCTGGACGGCCCGGGCCTGACCATCAACATGAACGGCTGCCCGAACTCCTGCGCCCGGGCGCAGATCGCCGACATCGGCCTGAAGGGTGTGCAGTTGCCGAACCCGGCCGACCCGCAGGGCGACACGGTCGACGGCTTCCAGATCCACCTCGGCGGCGGGCTCGGCGTGCACGCCGGTTTCGGCCGCAAGGTGCGGGGCCTGAAGTCCACGGCGGCCGACCTGCCCGACTTCGTCGAGCGGATCGTGCGGACCTGGCTGAAGCAGCGCACCGACGAGGAGTCCTTCGCGGCCTGGGTGATCCGGGCCGACGAGGCGGACCTGAAGTGAGCTCCTCGGAAAGGGCCGTCCCGTACTGCTGCCCGTTCTGCGGCGAGGAGGACCTGCGACCGATCGCCTCGGGCACGGTCGAGGGCCTCAGCCGCGGCGGCTGGCACTGTCGTAGCTGTCTTCGCCTGTTCAGCATGAGTTTTCACGGACTGCACCGCCCCGAACAGCTCGACTTATCCTTACCTAGATAAACCTTCCGGAGAGTGAAGCCATGATCGGTTCTCTGATCAGCCGCCCCGAGGATGTCGCCGCCGCGCTCGAGGAAAACCCCGAGGCGTTCGCCGCCGAGGCCAACCGAGTGCTCGAGGGCGCCGACCCGCTGACCGTTCTGGGCTGGGCCGGAAAGGCTTTCGGCAAGAGCCTGGTGATCACCGCGTCGATGGGCGACACCGTGCTGGCCCACCTGACCTCGCGGGCCGTCCCGGGCACCGACATGCTTTTCGTGGACACCGGTTACCACTTCGCCGAGACCATCGGCACGGCCTCGGCCGTGCAGCACTCCTACCCGCTGCGGATGCTCAGCATCCGGCCGAAGGAGTCGGTGCAGGAGCACGAGGCACAGCGCGGGAAGCTGTGGCAGACCAACCCGGACGCCTGCTGCGCGATGCGCAAGGTGGCCCCGCTGAACAACGCCCTGCGCGGATACCGCGCCTGGGCAACGGGTTTGCGGCGCTCGGAGTCCGAGGCCCGGGCCAACACCCCGATCGTGCAGTGGGACGCCAAGCGGGACCTGCTCAAGCTGGCCCCGATCGCGACCTGGACGGACGAGCACGTCGAGGCCTACCAGGACGCGCACCCCGAGGTGCTGAGCAATCCGCTGCTGCAGATGGGCTACCGCTCGATCGGCTGCGGCCCCTGCACCCGGGCGGTGGCGCCGGGTGAGGACGCGCGGGCCGGACGCTGGGCGGGCCGGGCCAAGTCGGAGTGCGGCATCCACCTTTAAACCCGAATGGGGACGTTGTGCGCCCCTTGATCACGCCGGTTCAGCCGGGTGGGCCCTACACTCCCTGGGTCCGCCCGGCTGACTCACTTTTCCGGGCGCTGCAGTGCGCGTTCGAATTCCTCGTCGAAACGCTCGAGGATGACCTGGATCTCGGGGCGCTGCAGAGCCTCCTCGACCCGCTCGGCGCTCTCGCCCACCTCACCATCGGGGCGCAGTTCGGCGTCGGTGACCTTCTCGTCCTCCGGCTTGCTGAAGGTCCGGCGGGCGAACTTGACCGCGGCCGGTGTGAGCTTGCGGCCCTGGGACAGGCCGTCCGCGATGGCCGCGGTGAGCAGGCGCAGGTCCATGCCCTTGAGCGCCTCGTCGTAAGCCCGGCGCACCTGGCGAGCTTCCGCCTCGCGCGCGTCCTTGTCCGAGTCGTCGGGCAGTAGGCCCCGGGCCAGGCTGCGATGCACTGCGCGGGAGAGCAGCACCACCTGCATGACGTCGGTGGGCACCCCCTTCACCGCGCCGAAGATGGCCACGTACTTGCGCACCGGGAACAGGATGACGCGGCGGGGCACCGTGCGCAGGTAACGCATGGCCTCGCGGAACACCCCGCCGGTGTCGGCGCCTTCGTACAGCGGCGCGACCTGGCGTGAGGGGTAGCTGCGATCGCCGGCGCGCAGGGTGCGGACCACGGCGACCTGGGTGGCGCGCAGTCGGATGGCGTCGTCCAGCAGGGGCACCGGGACGAAGCGGGCCGCCGCGACGGCGATACCGCAGACCACTGCCTGCCCCACCAGCACCGCCGGGGGCCGAACCGCCTCAGCACTCATGTCAGTCAAACTACCTATCCGCGGAAAAGGTGCACCTGCTGATCCAAGCGGGACAACGGCCCCCGATCACATCAAGTTCCGGCCGCGCTGCCCGACAGACCGCCCCGGTTCGGCCCAACGCCCGCCACCGCACCGCCCACCCCGGCTTTTCTCGGCCGCATTTGCGGCCTGTTATCGCCAATCCACATTACCGGGGCAACAAAGTCTGCCCCCGGCCAACTTTGTTGCCCCGCTCACTCCCCCGACCACGTCCCCCAGCCGCGCCCGGCTCGTGCACCCGCGCAGTCGTCCGTTGGTGTGACCGGACCGCAACCACCCGGGCTGGACGCAACCACCCCGGACCGGATTGGCTGGCCAGGTGAACGGTGAAGAAGCACTCGCGGTTGCCGGCCTGGTCCTGATCGTCGTGGGCGTGGTGGTGATGATCGTGCCGATGCTGCGCGCCACCCTGGGCAAGTCGGCGATCGCCCGGGTGCCGGAGGCGCTGATCGGCCTGACCCCGCAGGACCAGGCCGAACTGCGCGGGCAGATCGAGAGCAACGGCAAGGTCTCGGCCGCGGAACTGCCCCGACTGCGGGCGATGGCCGAGGGCATGGTGGCGCGCAAAGTGGGCCTCTGGTTCTGCCTGGGCGGAGCGGTCGCGGCGCTTGGCATCGCGGTCAGCGACCCGAGCGATCCGCTGCGGCTGTTCTTCTTCGTCGCCATCCTCGCCCTGACCGGTTTCACCGCCCGGACCGTCCACAGCCGGGCCAAGGCCGGCGCCGCCTTCCTGGAACGCCATTCTCTCTAGGAGATTCCGATGATCCGCTCGGCCCTGTACATGCCTGGTGCGAACGAACGGGCTCTGGAAAAGGCCAAGAGCATCCCCGCCGATGCGCTCATCCTCGACCTTGAGGACGCGGTCGCGCCGGATGCCAAACCGGCTGCCCGCGAACGAGTCTGCGCTCTGGTGGCCGATCGGGCGTACGGCGAGCGGACCGTGGCGATCCGGGTGAACGCTCCGGGAACTCCCTGGCACGAAGCCGATCTGCAGGCCGCCCTGGAAGCCGGACCGTCGGCCGTCCTGGTGCCCAAAGTCGAATCACCGCAGACAGTTCGCGACATTCCGGGCGAAACTCCGATCTGGGCGATGCTGGAGACCCCGACCGCGGTGCTCTGCTCCGCGCAGATCGCCGCGGCCGACGAACGCCTCACCATGCTCGTGCTCGGCACCAACGATCTGGCCAACGAGCTGCACGCCGAGTCCGTACCGGGCCGCGCCCCACTGCTGACCGGGATCGGCCTGGCTCTGCTCGGGGCCCGGGCCGCGGGCAAGCTGATCCTCGACGGGGTCTACAACGACGTGAAGGACGCGGCCGGGTTCGAGGCTGAATGCCTGCAGGGACGACAGTTCGGGTTCGACGGCAAGACGCTGATCCACCCCTCCCAGGTCGAGCCGTGCAACCGGGTGTTCTCCCCCAGCGCCGAGCAGATCGCCGAGAGCCAGGAGATTCTGGCCGCCTGGGAGGAGGCCACCGCCGACGGACGAGGGGTGGCCACCGTGCGCGGTCGGCTGGTGGAGAACCTGCACGTCGAGAACGCGAAACGGATTCTGGCCCGGGCGAAGGCCTAGGGAGTGTTTTGGAATTCGCTGCCGTAGCGAGGAGGTGCCCGGGGCGTCGGCTGGACGCGGCCGGTGGGGCCCCTCGTAGCGGTGTTCTACGTGGGGCCACGCCGGACGCGGTCAGACGGCGTCCCGGGTGCCCCGCAGTAGGCATGGAATTTCAAAACACGACCTAGGGCACCTCGACCGGTTCGGCCGGCCGGGCAGCGGCCCGCGAGCGCACGACCACCACCAGCCCGAGCAGCATCAGCACCGCTCCCGGAATCACGGCCACCGGCGGCGCCTCCCCCAGCCAGGCCCAGGCCAGCAGCGAGGCGCCCGGTACCTCGAGCAGGATCGCCAGGGCCAGCGGGGTGGGGCCGACGGTGGGCAGCGCCGCGTTGAAGAAGGTGTGGCCGAGCACCTGCGCGCCCAGGGTGAGCAGGCCGATCTCGATCCAGGTGCGGGCGGAGAAGCCGAGCAACTGAGTGCCGGTGAGCAGGGCCGCGGGCAGCATCACGGCGGCACAGGTGGCGTAGACGATCAGTGTGTAGATCGCCGGTGATGTCGTCCGCATCACCTTCTGCCCGGCGAGGACATAGAACGCCATGGCCAGGGCCGAAAAGATGGCCAGCGCGTCCCCGGCCAGCGCCTCGGCCGAGCGGCCCGCGTCCACCCTGGTGATCGCCAGTACCCCGGCCAGCGAGAGCGCGACCCCGATCAGCACCGAACGCGGCACCGCGATCCGGCGGATCAGATCGATGGCGACCAGGAACACCGGCGTGGTCGAGACCAGCGCGGTGGAGGCGGCCACGCTGGTCAGTCGCAGACTGGCGAACCAACTGGTGAAGTGGGCGGCCAGAACCACTCCCGAGAACACCGACAGCCACACCACTCCCACCGGTATCCGGCGCAACCCTTCGCGGTCGCCGAGCAGCGCCCAGGTACCACTCACCCCGGCCCCGACCAGGTTGCGCCAGAAGGCGATCGCAATGATCGGGGCCAGGGTTCCGGCGGTCAGAGGGGCGGAGATGCTGACGCCGAAGACGCCGATCGCCACCAATGTCCAGGCCCGCAGTGCAGTCACGAGAACCCTTCGTACCAGAGCCTCAAGTCACGGCCACGCGGTGATCAGGTCACGTCCCGGCCACAGCTCGGTAGCAGACCGCGCGCACCGGGCGGAACGACCAGATCGGTGTGGCACTCTCGCATCTGTGACCACCCATCCCGCATCCGGCAACGCCTCGCAGTTGCGCCGGCCGCTGTCTCCGGTCGAAGCCGCGCTGGTGGCCGAGGCGTGCAGCCGCAGCGACGTGGTGTGGCTGAAACCTGCGGGGGCCGAGCGGTATCAGGCGGTCTGGCACACCTGGCACGACGACGCGGTGGCGGTGGTCTACGGCGCCGGAGAGCAGATGCTGCCGATGCTCAGCGGTGAGGTCGAGGTGATGGCCCGTAGCAAGGACACCGGCGCCGCCGTCATCGGATTCCTGGCCCACGTGGACACGCTGACCGCGCACACCCCGGAGTGGGACGCGGCGGCCACGGTGCTCTCGGCCGCGCGGCTCAACGGGGTGGACGTGGCCCAGCAGCGCGAGCGCTGGGCCTCGGGCGCGATGATCTCGCTGCTGCGCCCGATCGCGGTCACGGTGGCGGCCGAAGGCGACGACGACTCCCCGTCCGGAGCCGCTCCCCCGCCCGGCGGTCCGGCGACCACCACCGAACGCCAGCCGTTCCACTGGGGTGGGCGGCTGCGCCGCGCGCTCCGCCTTCGCCGGCGGCGCGAGAACGATCAGGACTGACCGCCAGACCAAACTGCAGACGTCGGCGGCCGGTGCGGAGAGCGTCTCCAGTTTGTGTGGTTCAAAGGCCCGAGTGCGGTGACCGGCACCACGATCCCCCAGCGAGCCGATCTTCACCCGGCCACCTAGTCTGCACGTGTGGCTGCCGCGAATCGGGTGTTCGTCGCGCGGATGGCCGGACTGGCCGTCTTCGACCCGCTCGGTGACCAGGTCGGCCGGGTCCGCGACGTCATCGTCATGTTCCGGCCCGGCAAACCGACCCGCGTGGTCGGGATGGTCGTCGAGGTGGTCGGGCGCCGCCGGGTGTTCCTGCCGATGACCCGGGTGACCAGCATCGACGCCGGTCAGGTGATCACCACCGGGCTGGTCAACATGCGCCGGTTCGAGCAGCGGCCGACCGAGACCCTGGTGCTGGGCGAGCTGCTCGACCGCACCGTCACGCTCAAGGACGACGGCAGCCAGGTCACCATCGAGGACGTCGCGATCCAGCCGAACCGGACGCGCGAGTGGCGGCTGTGCCGGGCCTACGTGCGCCGGGTGCGGCCGGGCCGCTTCGCCCGAAGGGGTGAAGCCTTCGTCGTCGACATCGACGCGCTGGAGGGCTTCGGAATCGTCGAGGAACGTCAGGGCGCAGCAAACCTGCTGGCCGCGTTCGACGGGATGAAGGCCGCCGACCTGGCCGAGGTGATCCACGAGCTGGCCCCCAAGCGCCGGCACGAGGTGGCCTCCGCGCTCACCGACGACCGGCTGGCCGACGTGCTGGAGGAGCTGCCGGAGGAGATCCAGGTCGAGATCCTCAACGAGCTGGAGTCCGGCCGGGCCGCCGACGTGCTCGAGGTGATGCAGCCCGACGACGCTGCCGACCTGCTCTCCGAGCTGCCGCTGGAGCAACGTGACCAGCTGCTCGAGCTGATGGAGAAGGACGAGGCCGACGATGTGCGCCGGCTGCTGGCCTACGGCGACGACACCGCCGGGGGCCTGATGACCTCCGAGCCGGTGGTGCTGCCGCCCGACGCCGCGATCGCCGAGGCCCTGGCCCGGGTCCGGCGCGCCGAGCTCTCCTCCGCCCTGGCCGCGGCCGTGTTCGTCTGCCGCCCGCCGCTGGAGGCCCCGACCGGCAAGTTCCTGGGCATGGTCCACATCCAGCGGATGCTGCGCGAACCCCCGTCCCAGCTGCTCGGCCGGATCGTGGACAAGGACGTCAAGAGCCTGCGCGCCGACGCCACGCTGGAGCAGGTGGCCCGGCACCTGGCGCACTACAACCTGGTCTCGGTCCCGGTCACCGACGAGCTGGGCCGGCTGATCGGCGCGGTCACCGTGGACGACGTGCTGGACCACCTGCTGCCCGAGGACTGGCGGGAGGATCCGGCCGATCTTCGTGACGTCACGATGACCGGGGAGATCCCGCGTGTCCTCTGAGCGCAAGAAGAAGAAAGCCCGTAAGCCGCCCGAGCGCGGTGTGCCGGAGGAACCGGTACACCGGCTGAAGGCCTGGCGCCGCCGGCTGATGTCGGCCTTTGAGAGCAGCAGCACCGGCCTGGACACGCCCCTGGACGCCGCCCGGCGCAACCGGCGTAGCGGGCCTCCGGTGGACGCCGAGCGCTTCGGCCGGGCCTCGGAACGCTTCGCCCGGTTCATGGGCACCGCCACGTTCCTGGTCGGGATGACCCTGTTCGTCGGCGGCTGGCTGCTGTGGAACTGGCTGGCCCCGGAGGACCTGCAGTTCGACCCGCGGCGGCTGAACTTCACCCTGATGACGCTGATCCTGAGCCTGCAGGCCTCCTACGCCGCCCCGCTGATCCTGCTGGCCCAGAACCGGCAGGCCGACCGCGACCGGGTGGCCGCCGAGCAGGACCGCGACCGGGCCGAGCGGGCGCTGGCCGACACCGAGTACCTGGCCCGCGAGGTGGCCGCGCTGCGGATCGCGCTGAGCGAGGTGGCCACCCGCGACTTCGTCCGCTCGGAACTGCGCTCGCTGCTGGAGGAGTACGGCGAGGACCGGCCCCGGCCGGTCAAGAAGAAGAGCCCGGCCCGTAAGAGCGCCAAGTCACCGAAAGAAGCCAAGGAGCCCTCGAACGGCGGATCGAACGGGACCCCGAAAGCTGCCCCGGACACGTCCGGCAACGGTGCGCAGCCGCCGGATCACCGTTCCGGCTCAACCAACGGGCAAGTGGTGCCGACAGAGACCTCGTGACGACGACCCCTCCGGGCGCCGGGGTTTCCGGTGTGCCCCGCCAGCCCGGTCCGTCACCCATGGCTGGGCGCCGCCGGCTGGGCGACGTCCTGGTCGAGTCGGGCCTGCTCACACCCGAGCAGCTCGAGATGGCGCTGAACGAGCAGCGCCGCCCCGACGCCCCGCGCCGCCGCCTCGGCCAGGTGGTCTCGGACCTGCGCCTGGCCACCGAACGCGACGTCGCCGAGGCCCTGGCCAAGCTGCTCGGGCTGCAGATCGTCGACCTCTCCCGGACCATGCCCGCCCCCGACGTGGTGCGTCTGCTGCCCCGCGCGGTGGCCGAGCGCACCCGCGTCCTGGTGCTCGACCGCACCCCCAAGGGCCTGCTGGTGGCCGCGGCGGACCCGACCAACGTGCTCGCGCTCGACGACGTGAAGCTCTACACCCGCAGCGCGGACATCACGGTGATGGTCGCCACCGACAGCCAGATCCGTGACCAGCTGGCCCGGGCCTGGTCGCTGGGGTCCGACTCCAGCGCGGTCTCGATGGCCGAGGAGAGCGTCGAGGAGGACGAGGCCGACCTCTCCGGGATGGCCGGCAGCACCGACGACGACGCCCCGATCGTCAAGCTGGTGAACCGGATCTTCGGCGACGCAGTCCGGCTGCGGGCCTCCGACATCCACGTCGAGGTGCAGCGTGAGGTGCTGCGGGTGCGCTACCGGATCGACGGTCTGCTGCGCGACGTGATGAACGCGCCGCGCCGGATCGCCACCTCGGTGATCAGCCGGATCAAGATCATGTCGGGTCTGGACATCTCCGAGCGCCGGATCCCGCAGGACGGCCGGACCCGGATCGTGGTCGAGGGGATGGCGATCGACTGCCGGATCTCGACGCTGCCCAGCCTGCACGGCGAGAAGGTGGTCATTCGGCTGCTGACCCGCGGCGACGAGATACCCAGCCTGGCCCAGCTCGGTTTCGAGCCGGACCAGCTGGCCAGCTTCGAGGCCTCGCTGGCCGTGCCGCAGGGCCTGGTGCTGATCACCGGGCCGACCGGATCCGGTAAGACCAACACCCTGTACTCGGCGATCGCGCAGATCAGCGATCCGGAGAAGAACATCGTCACGCTCGAGGACCCGGTCGAGGTGCAGCTGCCGGGGATCACCCAGGTCGGCGCGAACGCCAAGATCGGGATGACCTTCGCGGCCGGCCTGCGCTCGATCCTGCGGCAGGACCCGGACATCATCCTGGTCGGTGAGGTGCGGGACGAGGAGACCGCCGAGCTGGCGCTGACCGCCTCGATCACCGGTCACCTGGTGCTGACCACGCTGCACACCAACTCGGCGGTGGCCGCGCTGACCCGGCTGGTCGACATGGGGGTCGAGCCGTTCCTGGTGGCCTCGTCGCTGACCTGCGCGATCGCCCAGCGGCTGGTGCGCACCCCGTGCGTGTCCTGCCGGGCGCCCTACCGGCCCAGCGCGGAGACGATCACCCTGCTCGGGCTGCTGCCCTCCGACCTGGAGGGCGCCACCCCGATGAAGGGCACCGGCTGCCCGGAGTGCGGCGGCACCGGCTACAAGGGCCGGACCGCGGTGTACGAGGTGCTGGTGGTCAACGACACCATGCGCAAGGTTCTGATGCAGGACGCCAGTGAGGCCGCGATCTCGGCCGCCGCCCGCGAGGCCGGCATGGCCACGCTGCGCGCCTCCGGGCTGCTCAAGGCCCGGCACGGCAAGACCACCTACGAGGAAGTCATCCGGGTCACACAGTCCGACGCCACCGAGACCCACGCCTGCCCCAAGTGCGGCAAGCACGTCGAGGAGGACATGGTGGTCTGCCCCTACTGCGCCACCAACCTCGACCGTGGGCACTGCCAGCACTGCGGCAAGTCGGTCCAGGCCGAGTGGAACGTGTGCCCCTACTGCCGCAACGGCTTACCCCGGCACTAGTTCGCCCGGAGCAGCCGGCCCAGTTGCTGCGAGACCTCGGCCGAGAGCACGCTCAACTCCGCCACCTGCTCGTCCGTCCACACCCGGGGCTTGTGGTCGATCGCGCACAGGGCCCCCACCACCCGGCCGTCGGACAGCAGCGGCACGCCCGCGTAGGCGATCACCCCGAGGTCCATGATCGCCAGGTTCTTGGCCACCAGCGGGTCGTCATGGGCGTTGGTCACCACGAAGGGCGCGCCGGAGGTGACCACGTGCTGGCAGAACGAGTGGGTCAGCGGCGTCCAGCGCTCCGTCAGCCAGGGTTCGGCCAGGCCGAACACGCCCGGCAGGGCCTGGCCCTCCTCGTCGACCAGCGACACCAAGGCCACCGGGCTGTTCAGGCGCTGGGCCGTACGCAGGCACAACACATCCAGATCAGGTACTGCACCCGCCGGTAGCGGGGTTCGTGGCGGTAGCTCCACCACACCTCCAAATCGGTACGACCAGCCCGTTTCCCCCGGCCGGCCGCGGTCCCGTTATCTCAGGCTCCCCCTGGCCCGAGCACCATCCTGAGGCAGATCGGCCGATCGCGCGCGCCGAATCGTTATCAACCAGGTTGCTGAGGACACCCTTCCGTCCGGGGTGCCCGGCCGCGCGGAATACAGTGGCGGTATGTCAGCGCCGCTGCTTGATGCCGTCCACGCCGCCCTCGCCACCGTCAACGACCCCGAGATCCGTCGCCCGATCACCGAACTCGACATGGTCGAATCGGTCGACATCGACGGCTCGACCGTGTCGGTCCGGGTGCTGCTGACCGTGGCCGGCTGCCCGATGCGGGATCGGCTCACCCAGGACACCAAGGCCGCCGTCGGCGCCGTGGCCGGGGTGTCGCAGGTCGAGGTGGACCTCGGCGTGATGTCCGACGAGCAGCGTGGCAACCTGCGCGAGAAGCTGCGCGGCGGACAGGTCACCAAGGAGAACCCCTTCACCCGGCCCGGTTCCCTGACCCGGATCTACGCCGTGGCTTCCGGCAAGGGCGGGGTAGGCAAGTCCTCGGTCACGGTCAACCTGGCCGCGGCCATGGCGGCCGAAGAGCTCTCCGTGGGTGTGCTCGACGCCGACGTCTACGGTTTCTCCGTACCCCGGATGCTCGGTGTCGACCGGCCGCCCACGCGGATGGACGACATGATCCTGCCGCCCGTCTCGCAGGACGTGAAGGTCATCTCGATCGGCATGTTCGTCCCGGGCAACCAGCCGGTGGTCTGGCGCGGGCCGATGCTGCACCGTGCTCTGGAGCAGTTCCTCACCGACGTGTTCTGGGGCGACCTGGACGTGCTCCTGCTCGACCTTCCGCCCGGCACCGGTGACATCGCGATCAGCACCGCCCAACTGCTGCCCACCGCCGAGATCCTGGTGGTCACCACGCCGCAGCAGGCCGCCGCCGAGGTGGCCGAGCGGGCCGGCTCGATCGCTCTGCAGACCAAGCAGCAGGTGGTCGGCGTGGTTGAGAACATGTCCTGGCTGGAGCAGCCCGACGGTACCCGGCTCGAGCTCTTCGGTTCCGGTGGCGGTCAGGCGGTAGCCGACTCCCTCGGTGAGGCGATCGGGGCTCCGGTGCCGCTGCTTGGCCAGATCCCGCTCGACGTCTCGCTGCGTGAGGGGGGCGACGGTGGCGTGCCGGTCGTGCGCTCCAACCCCGACAGCGCGGCTTCGCAGGCGCTCATCGCGGTGGCCCGCAAGCTGGGTAAGCGGGCCCGTGGGTTGTCGGGTCGTTCGCTCGGGTTGACTCCCGCGGGTCGCTGAAAAGCTTTTCCGGAACGGGTGCGGCCACCATCGGCGCACCGGCGCGACTTGGGTGGCCACGGACGTCCCCAGTTGGCGGCTCGTTGCTCTGAGTGGCGGTCGGTGCTCGTGCCCGGCTCTCGCCATTTTGTTTCCGACGGCGGTGGCCGGGTGACGTAGTCGGCCGGCGGGTATGCGAAAGGCCCGGGAATTCTCCCGGGCCTTTCGCATGTGCTGTTCTAGGGCCTTTCCTAGGTGGCGTCCGGATCGAACGCGGGCGCCCCACCCGGAGTGGGCGGTTTCGGGTCTCCGGCCGCCGGTGTCGGCCGGGAACCACCGGCCGACCCGTTCATCCGGGCCTGCTTGCCGTCCAGATCGGGATTCATCGTGTCCCGGTTGTAGCCGTTCTCCTTCAGGCCCAGCGGGTCGTCCGGGTCCCAGGCGTCCGAGAGCGCGTCCCGCACGATCCTGCGCGGGTCGTACTGGCGCGGATCGAGCTTCTGCCAGTCGATCTCGTCGAACTCCGGACCGATCTCCTCGCGCACCTGCTTCTGGGC
Source organism: Kineosporia babensis (assembly GCF_021129305.1). Lineage (GTDB taxonomy): Bacteria > Actinomycetota > Actinomycetes > Actinomycetales > Kineosporiaceae > Kineosporia > Kineosporia babensis. Next base: position 151,100 of record NZ_JAJOMB010000022.1, read on the forward strand.
GCCCTGGGCCATCGCCCGCAGTTGCCGGACCAGACGGGCCAGCCCCTGGGCGTACTCCGGAAGGCGTTCCGGGCCGAGGACGACCGCAGCCACCGCCAGGAGCACGATGAACTCGGCCGGATTGATACCGAACACAACGCGAGACTAGGCCGTACCGGACGGAACTCCAACCGTCCGGTATTCCGTTCGAGTCACGCCGGCCCCGGCGGTGTTCCCGGCGCCGCGACGCTCAGTCACTGGACGCACTGAGTTTCACCTTCACTTCCTCTTCCTTGCCCCCGCCCCGGCGGATGGTCAGGGTGACCGTGTCGCCCGGCTTCTCGGCCCGGATCGCCACGATCAGCTCGTCCGGGGCGGTCACCGGGCGGCCGTTGAACTTGGTGATCACGTCGCCCGGCTCGATCCCGGCCTGGTCGGCCGGGCCACCCGGAGTGACCGGCTCCTGGCCCTGGCGGGCCTCCTGGTTCACCAGCACGCCCTCGCCGGCGTAGGTCGGGTCGAGGGTGACGCCGATGATCGGGTGGTCGGCCTTGCCGGTCTGGATCAGCTGCTCGGCGGTGCGCTGGGCCTGGTTGCTGGGGATCGCGAAGCCCAGGCCGATGCTGCCGCCGGTGGCGTCGGTGGTGCCCGGCACCCGGGCGATCGCCGAGTTCACCGCGATCACGTGCCCGGCCGCGTTGACCAGCGGGCCGCCGGAGTTGCCGGGGTTGATCGCGGCGTCGGTCTGGATCGCGTTGATGAAGGCCGGGCTGTCACCCTCGCCCGCCGCGACCGGGCGGTTCAGCGCGCTGACGATGCCGGTGGTGACCGTGCCGGTCAGGCCCAGCGGGGCGCCGATCGCCACCACCGGGTCGCCCACCTGCACCTCGTCGGAGTCACCGAACGAGAGCTCGCGCAGACCCTTGGCCTTGACCTTGACCACGGCCAGGTCGTACGAGGCGTCGGCGCCGACCAGCGTGCCCTTGGCCTGGGTGCCGTCCTGGAAGACGACCTGGATGTCCGGGCTGCTGCCCCCGGCGCCGGCATCGCCCCCGTCGCCGGAGACCACGTGGTTGTTGGTCAGGATGTAGCCGTTCTCGGCGTCGACCACGAAGCCGGAGCCGGTGCCCTGCGACTGCCCGGCCACCACCTCGAGCGAGACCACGCTGGGGGTGACCGCGGACGCGACGGTGGTGACCTCGCCGGACGTCTGGTTACGGTCGTCCTTCACCGGCTCGGGCAGCGACACCGTGGGAGCGCGGCCGTCGGCGTCCGCAACATCGTCGTAGAGCGCGCTACCCCCGAAGCCTCCCAAGACCCCGGCCAGCAGACCCACACCCAGAGCGGCTGCGATCAGGGACGCGCGGCCCGAGGCCTTGCCGTTGGGACGGCCGGGCGGCATCGGCGGCGGTGGGCCCCAGGCCGGCTGGAGGCCGGGGATCAGCGGGTCGCCGCTGTTGCCGGCAGGGTTGTTGCCAGCAGGGTTGCCAGCACTGTTGTTACCGGTGTTGTAGCTGCCGGCGTTGAAACCGCCGGTGTTGTAGCCACCAGCGCTGAAGCCACCGGTGTTCTGGCCGCCAGGGTTCTGGCCGTTTGCGTTCTGGCCGCCCGGGCTGAAGCTGCCGGTGTTGTAGCCACCTGAGCTGTAGCCGCCAGTGTTGAAACCGCCCGAACTGTAGCCGCCGGTGTTGTAGCCACCCGAGTTGTAGCCGCCCGTGTTGTGGCCGCCGCTGCCGTAGCCGAGTGGTCCGGCGCCGGGATAGGCGCCCTGGTTCGGGTTCTGAGTGCTCTGGGGGTTCTGGGGATTGGCGCCGGAGCGGGCCTCGCCCAGGTCGGCCGTCCAGGAACCGGTGGAAGAACCGCTCGGCGAAGACCATCCACCCTGGCTGCCCTGACTCGAACCGCCCTGACCGCTCTGGCCCTGACCGCCCTGCGCCTGACCGCCGTGGCTCGAACCACCCTGACCGCTCTGGCCCTGACCGCCCTGCACCAGACCGCTCTGGCTCGAACCACCCTGAGCACTCTGGCCAAGGCTGTCCTGCGCCTGGTTGCCCTGGCTCGGACCGCTCTGCACCAGACCGCCCTGGACCTGACCGCTCTGCGTCTGACCGCTCTGCGTCTGACCGCTCTGCGCCTGAACGCCCTGGCTCAAACCGCCTTGGCCGCTCTGGCCTTGGCCGGCCTGACTCGAACCGCCCTGACCACCCTGGCCCTGGCTGCCCTGCATCAGACCGCCCGGTGCCTGGCTGCCCTGACTCGGACCACCCTGACCGCTCGAGCCACCCTGGGCCTGGCTGTTCTGCGCCTGACCGGGCTGCCCCTGGCTCCCTGACGTGTTCTGGGAGTAGCCGGATTGCCCGCCACCTGAAGCGGCCGGGTAGGCCCCGTAGTGCTGCCCCTGGCTCTGCTGGTCCGGCCTGCCCACCGTCTCGTTCGGCGAGGTCTGGTCCGCCGACTCCGCTCCGGCGTCCCTGGCCGCCGACGAGGGCGGTTGCGCCTCGCCCGTCTTCTGATCGTGCTCGTGGTTTCCGAACCCGCCACTGCCCTGTGCCGACTGACTCAACGCCGCATCCCGTTCCTGCACCGAGGCTTCACCCGACTCGCTGCCACCCTGACCCGCGGACGGACCGAACTGGCCCTGTCCGTAACGACTCTCACCCGACTGCACCGAGCCGCACTGCCCCGGACCGGCCTGTTCCCGACCGGCCGGCTGCTGACCCGACGACCCCGAACCGGACTGGCCCTGGCCGTAACCACTCTGCGCGGAAGAGCCCGGCCCGTAACCGCTTTGACCCGGACCACTCTGGCCGTAGCCGCTCTGGCCCTGGCCGTAACCGCTCTGACTTTGGCCGAAACCGCCCGGGCCGGACTGCCCGGCGCCGTAACCACTGAGACCAGGCTGGCCTGGCTGCCCCGGGCGCGGCGGGTAGGCCGGCCACGCGGGAGCTTCCACCCGCTGCCCAGACGAACTCGGAGTAGCTGCGCCGCCCGGAACAGACGACTGCCCGCTCAGCGAAGGCTGCGAACCATCCGGGCGGGCGTACTGGTTCTGCTGCGGGGAGCGCTCAGCCAGTGGCGCTTCCTGACCCGCATTCGTTTGATCCCCAGGCGCTCGACCGGCGTCCGGCTGGGTCTGGCTCGACTCACCGCCGTGACCAACTGCCGGACGCTCTGCGGTGGCATCGTCCGGATCCGCGGCGCGTCCTGCTCCCGGCCCCGCCGGTCCGGTCTGCGGCGCCCAGTAGACCTGCTCGTCCTTCTGCGACGGCTGGTCCTTGTCAGTCATCCCTGCTCCTCGCGGGTGGTGCTCATGGACGTGCGGCCAACGGCCGGTTTTCGGCCGAGCTCAACTCTGGCACGTCTACCTGAGTGCGGCGCATCGGACACCGCCTTCAGACCTGACTCGAGCCAGATGTCGCACCTTCATACACCGGTCTTACCCGCGGCCGAACGACCGCCCAGTTCCGCAGCTGCGCCCCGCGAAGGTCTGGCGCAGCCGAGGTTCTGGTCATTACCGGAACTCCTCGCCGGTACCCGGCCCGGCTCAGCGACCGCCGAGGACGGACCAGCTGTTCTGCGAATCCCACGGTGTGACATCGGCGGTGGCGAAGTGCCGCACCACGAAGCTGTCCACCGGTGTGACCACGTCGGCCGGGCTGACCGCGTAGCTGGCCACCCCACCCGCGACCCCGGCCCCGACCAGACAGGCCGCACCGACCAGGGTGGCGGCGACCCGGCGCTGCGGCCGGCTCATCCGGGCCCGGCGCTGGTCGAAGGTGAGGTTCTTGCGGCTCGGCGGCGGCGGGCCGGCGAAGACCTGCACCTCCGGCCGGGCCGGGCGCACGCTCACGCCCGGCGACACGTAGGCGGGCCGGGGGCTGCCGGGCACGTGCTCGCGCCGGGGCGGCAGCGGACCGGCCGGGCCGCCCAGGTCGAACAGGTTGCGCAGCAGGGCGTCACCCGGCTCCGGAACCGTCAGGCTGGCCAGACGCTGCTTCATCAGCCGCTCGATCTCGAGCGCGTCCCGGCAGTCCTGACACTCGGCGAGATGCCTGAGCGCACGGTCGGCGGCGGCACCCTCGAGTTCGCCGTCGACCAGCTCGCTCAGACGTCCACCGAGATGGCTCATTGAGTCACCTGCTCACCGGGCGCGGTGACGGTGGCCTCGGTGCTGTTCAGATCCGCGAAGACCGGCGGGGCCGGACGGCGGTGCGCCAGCTCCTCGCGCAGCAGGGCCCGGCCACGGTGGATCCGCGAGCGCACGGTGCCCAGCTTCACGTCCAGCGTGGCGGCGATCTCCTCGTAGGACAGACCCTCGATGTCGCAGAGCACGACCGCGGCCCGGAAGTCCGGCGGCAGGGCGTCGAGCGCCCGCTGCACGTCGTAGTCCAGGTTGTTGTGCTCCCAGGCCCGCTCCGGGCCGGCCTCGCGACCGGGCAGCCGGTCGGTGACCTCGTCGGTCAGGTTGTCGAACCGGATCCGCTGCTTGCGCCGGGCCTGGTCGAGGAACAGGTTGGTGGTGATCCGGTGCAGCCAGCCCTCGAACGTGCCGGGGGTGTAGGAGGACAGCGACCGGAAGACCCGGACGAAGACCTCCTGGGTAAGGTCCTCCGCATCGTGCTGGTTGCCGGTCAGGCGGTAGGCCAGGCGGTAGACCCGGGCCGAGTGCTCGCGGACGATCTCGTCCCAGCTCGGCGGCGTCCACGCGACCTCGGCGGGAGCCACCGCGGCGGCGACGACCGCAGCAGGCGCAGCCGCGCGCTGCTCGACAAGCGGAACGCTGGACGGTTCGGACGACTTCGGTGCCTCGTGCGGCAACCCGGACCCTTCGGACGGAGCGAGACGTGATTCACCCACGCCGCGGCCCGCCCGGTCCTGCGTGCGGCCTCGACCGAACAGCCTCAGCGGGAACGAACCCGCAGGCATCGCGTACGCCGACACCCTGCCTCCCATCCTCGCTCACGGTTCGGGCTTCTTGCCACTCACCTGAGCGCCTCTCACTCAACTGGTCCCAACGCGCCACTCGGATGACGCGTTCCCGTTCTCTGCGAGATGACGCTTCCAGCTCAACCCGAGAGTTTCCTGGGAACCGGATCGGTGCCGGCTGATCTGTCACCGGGCTCCCCCGGTGTCTTGCCGACCACGGTGCCGACCTCATCCGTCCCCCATTACTCCGGTCACTGCGCCACCTCGCCCCATCAATCCTGGGGCCGGCACCCCGGCTCCACCATCAGGTCATCCCCCGGTCCGACCCTGAGGTACCCCCGCAGCACCGGCAGTACGCCTACCTCCGGTTCTGCGTCCGCAGAGGTACATCGCGTGGGGTCCGTCACCCGTCTGCAGTAGATGAGTGTCCACCGGATGGAGCACTACTCTTGGGGTGCCGGAGTGGAAACATCCGAGCCGGTCACACCGCCACACCGGAACCACACCCGCTACTGGAGCCGACAATCAAAGCCCCCACGCCCGCCAGTTGGGCCTACGCCGAGACATTCGTCCCTGAGGACGAAGTACTCGCGCGAGCCCGGGCCCGTGCCGACGCGCTGGGCTTCCCCACGATCGCGCCCGGGGCCGGGGCCGTACTGGGTGTGGTGGCGGCCGCGCTGCGGGCGCGTGCGGTGGTCGAGATCGGTACCGGCACCGGCGTGAGCGGGGTCTACCTGCTGCGCGGCATGCCCGCCGACGGTGTGCTCACCACGATCGACGTCGAGGTGGAGAACCAGCGCGCGGCCCGCGAGGCGTTCGCCGAGGCCGGGATCCGCCCCAACCGCACCCGGATGATCCCCGGCCGGGCGCTGGAGGTCCTGCCACGCCTCACCGACGGCGCCTACGACCTGGTGCTGCTCGAGGCGGGCACGCTAGATGTGGAAGAGCACCTGGAGCAGGCGGTCCGGTTGCTGCGGCCCGGCGGAGCGGTAGCGGTGAACAACGCGCTCTACCGCGACCGGGTGGCCGACCCGGCCCAGCGTGACCCGATCACCACCTCGATCCGGGAACTGGGCAAGGCCGTCCGCGACCACAAGCAGCTCCTGCCGGCCATGCTGCCCTCCGGGGGCGGCCTTCTGCTGGCGGTGAAGCGCTGAGCCGCGAAGGCGGGGGCCGGCACGCAACAGGTTCGGGAACCGGTTCCGGATCGAACGAGCAGCCGGAGAACTCCGAACAGGTGATCAGCCCGCTGCTGAGCTCTTCCGGTTACCGCGGCATCGACCTCGGCCTGGACGCTCCTGCCGCAGGTGCTTCCTCCCGGGGCGCCCACGCGGCGTCCCCCGAGGAAAGCTCGCCACCTACGGAACACGAGCGCATCGACCTGACCCAGTACGACCAGGAACCCGCTGCCGAGGATCTGGAGTACCCCGAGTACGCGGACGACGACCTCACCGAGGAAGAGCGCACAGGCCAGTACCGCACCGGCCCGATCAACCCCAACCGTCCGACCGCGCCGCGACGGCTGCAGCGGGGCGGCGAGCAGTTGAGCGTCATGGTCGGCCACCGGCTGCTGGTGGGCATCACCTTCCTGGACGAGTCAGGCAACGTCACCAACGCCCAGCAGTTCTGCGGGCGGGTGCTCGAGGTGGCCGACGGCGTCGTGGTGGTGGAACGCCCCGGCGAACCCGAGCCCGCGGTTCTGCCGGCCGATGTGGCGGCCTACCGCAAGGCCCAGAGCGGCCGCTACACGCTGCGCGACACCGGCCAGATCGTGATCGACCCGGACTTCGTGAGCACCTGGCAGGTCGCCGCGGTCGAGGACTGACCCTCGCCCAACGTGCCTGTCATCGGGGCAACGCCCCGGTGACCTACGAATCTTCTAGCGCAGGCCTTCCAGCCAGCGCAGCAGGAGTCGCGCACCGAAACCGGTGCCGCCCCGGGTGACTTCGTACTCCTCACGCTCCGAACGCGCCGGGCCGGCGATGTCCAGATGGGCCCAGCGCGCGTTGCCGACGAACTCACGCAGGAAGAGGGCAGCCGTGATCGCGCCGCCTCCGCTGGTGTCGGCGCCGCGGCCGGTGACGTGGCGGATGTCGGCCAGCGTCGAATCGAGCACCGGGCGGTAGTCCTCGACCAGGGGCATGCGCCACAACGATTCCCCGCTGCCGGCGCCGGCCGCGGTGAGGGCGGCGGCCAGGCGGTCGGTGTTGCTGAAGAGCGCGCCGTGCCGCTTGCCCAGGCCGAGCGAGGCGGCACCGGTCAGGGTGGCGATGTCGACGACGACCTCGGGATCGAGGTTGCCGACCGCGTAGCCCAGTCCGTCGGCCAGGACCATCCGGCCCTCGGCATCGGTGTTCAGGATCTCGACCGTCTTGCCGCCGTAGGTGGTGACCACGTCGCCCGGACGGTAGGAGTCGGCGCCGAACGCGTTCTCGGCCAGCGGCAGCAGACCGGTGACCGGACGGCGGACGCCGACCTCGGGGCAGGCCAGCAAGGTGGCGAGCACCGCGGCGGCCCCGGACATGTCGGTCTTCATCGAGACCATCGACGTGCGCGGCTTGATCGAGATGCCGCCGGTGTCGTAGGTGATGCCCTTGCCGACCAGAACGATCGGCTTGCGGGCCCGCACGCCCTCGGGCCGGTAGTCGATCCGGACGAACCGGGGCGGGGTGCTGGAGCCGGAGCCGACGGCCAGCAGACCGCCGAAACCCTCTTCGGCCAGCCGCGCCTCGTCCCAGATCCGGACTTCCAGCCCGGCCGCGGCGCCGAGTTCGGCAGCCTGGGCGGCGAGCCAGGCCGGGCTCTTGAGGTTGGCCGGGGTCTCGGCCAGGTCGCGGGCCAGAACGGTGGCCCGGGCGTGGGCCCGGCCCCGGTCCAGTCCGGCCTCGGGATGAGCGCCGACCAGGGTGACCTGGGGGACGGGCGAAGATTCGGTGCGGGACTTCAGGCCCGCGCTGGGCGGGGTGTACCCGCCGAGAACCACACCCTCGACCACCGCGCGAGCACCTTCCGCGGATGATCCGTTACCGAGGGTGGTGATCACATGGCGACGGCCCCGGGCGGAACGGCCGAGCGCGGCCGCGGCCCGGCGCAGGTCCTGCGGGGTGCCCGCGCCGATCCCGACCAGGACGAACCGCTGCGGCAGACCGTCCGGGGCCAGCACCGGAACCCGGACGATCTCCCCGGTGCTGCCCTTGACCCGCTCGGCCTCGATCACCGCGCGCAGGTCCACGCCGTAGGCGGCGGCGACCTGATCGCCGTGCCGGTCCGCGACGACCGAACCCTCGGCCTTGCGGACCGACACCGCGACCAGGTCGGCCTCCTGCGTCTGCCGCAGTGCGGAGACGAGGTTCCCGGACCTGCTCGTGACGCTGGTCTGCGGTCCCACTCGGGGTGCTACCGCTACCGGTGCCACCGCAACCATCTGTTCCCGACCTCCGTCACTGCGGCCGGTGCGGACACCGGCCGGACCCGTACTAGTTGCCTACCGCCTTGAGCGCGTCACCCAGCTCGCTCGCTTCTGTGGCGGACATCTCAACCACCAGCCGGCCGCCACCTTCGAGAGGAACGCGCATGACGATGCCGCGCCCTTCCTTCGTGACCTCCAGCGGTCCGTCGCCGGTCCTCGGCTTCATGGCCGCCATCTGGCTCCCCTTCCTCGGCGCGACTCCTGATCTTGGAATCGCTGAATGCTAGTGGGCACAACACCCGCCGCGAACCCGTGCCAGGCACGGAGCGTGACCTCGAGCATTATCCCGCTTACCGGTTCCACTACGAAACGCGGTGGCCCCCGGCGGGGTCCGCACGCCTCATTTTGCTGCCACCACAACCTGCGATGCAGGATTTGCCGCCCGAGGGGGCCGCATTACATCAGCCGGTGCCGGACGATTTTGGCATGACCTGGGACATCGGCGCGCTCTTCGCGCCCCAACCGTCACTTTTTCGCCGCTGAACCGCGGCCTGAGGCGTCCCGGGCCAGGCACCCCTGGAAGTGGTCGTTGACCAGCCCGCAGGCCTGCATGGCGGCGTAGGCGGTGGTCGGGCCGACGAACGCGAAGCCCCGCCGCTTGAGCTCCTTGGCCAGGGCCGTGGAGGCGGGCGTGGTGGCCGGGACGTCGGCGGCCCGGCGCGGCGCCCGAGCAGGCTTCTCCGGCGCGAACGACCAGATCAGCGCGTCGAGGCCGCCCTCGACCGAGTCCCGGACCTCGAGAACGGCCCGGGCGTTGCGCACCGCGGCGTTGATCTTGGCCCGGTTGCGCACGATCCCCGGATCGCCGAGCAACCGGTCCACGTCGGCCTCGCCGAAGGCCGCGACCTTCTCCGGGTCGAAGCCGTGGAAGGCAGCCCGGAAATTCTCCCGTTTGCGCAGAATCGTGATCCAGGCCAGACCCGACTGAAACGCCTCCAAGGTGATCCGCTCGAACAGCCGCGTCTCGCCCCGCACCGGACGCCCCCACTCCTCGTCGTGGTAGGCCCGGTACTCCGCGCTGGAGGTGCCCCAGAAACAGCGCCGTAGGCCGTCCTCGCCGGTGAGCAGGGCAGGTGTCTCAGCCATCGGATCCCTTCTCGATCTGGCGGGCCATCTTCCGCAGCGCCGCCCCGTAGCCGGCCTTGGCCACCGCAGCGATCACCGGTGCGGCCCAACGGGTGAGCGGCTCGGGAGGCACCCGGATCTCTTCGGTCCAGACCAGCCGGGTGGTGGGCCGGCCGGAGGAGCCGGTACCGGAAAAGAGCTCCGCCACGATCCAGCCGCGCACCGCCCACCCGGTCTTGCGCACCCGGAAGCGGGCCGCCGCCGAGGTACCTTCTTCCCGCCCTTCCGGGTCGGCCAGACCCGTAGCGGCCGGCGGCCGGTACTCCTCGATCTCCATCGGGTCGTCGAAGGCCAGCGGCCCGAAACCCGTCCGCGCGACGAACGACGAACCCGGTGCATTGCCCGGCCCGATCACCCGAATGGTGGTCAGCGGGGCCAGTTCGGCGTGGGCGGGCCAGTCGGTCAGCCGGGCCCACACCTGCGCGACCGGCGCGGCGACCGGGACCTCGACCCGGAACTGCGCCATCAGGAACGCTCTTCCGGCCGGGACCCCGGGAACTCACCGGTGAGCGGATCGCCTGCGGCGCGGCGCCGGGGGCGGCGCAGCGGTCGGGTAACCGGATCAGGGGACGGGGTGGGCGCGTTGGCGGAAGAAGGTGCGGGATCGCTGGTGGGAGAAGATGTCTCGGGGACGCTGGGATCGGGCCAGGAAGGAGCCGCGACGCCGGCGGGGAGGCCGGAGGAGGGACCGCTGCCCTGAGCAGAGCCGAGTGGAGCGGCACCAGAGCCTGAGGTGGCTCCAGAGTCCGCCGGGCGCTCAGGAACGGCACCCGGCCCGGGATCGAGGCCAGCGCCGATCTCAGGCCCGGATTCAGGCTCGGTCCTGCGGCCAGGAGCAGCGCCCGTCCCGTAACCGGAGGCAGAACTGGCCCCCAGGCCGGCAGCTGCGCCGGCCCCGTAACCGGAGGCGGAGCTGGCCCCTTGGCCGGCAACTGCGCCGGTCGCGAATCCGTACGCAGGCCCGGTTCCTGGGCCGGGAGCCCCGCCTGCGCCAGGTTGACCGGCCTCACCTGATTGCCCAGGGGCAGCGCTCTGCCAACTCGGCTCGTCCTGCGGCTCAACTGTCCGCCCGGCATCGGCCGGCCCAACATTGGCGGGCCCAGCGCTGGCGGCACCTTCACCCGGCACCGTCACATCCGAGAGACCACCGTTCAGCAGCCCGCCGCGCGCCATCTGCAGGCGGGCAGACCGCTCCTGCGCCACCTCGGCCCGCAGCCGGTCCACCTCGGCGCCGAGTACGTCCAGCGCGGCATCCACCTGGTCCATCCGGTAGCCGCGCAGGCCCTGCACGAAGCGCAGCGCGGCCACGTCACGGCCGGTGATGCCTTCGGCCGGCAGGGCCCGGGCCGGGACGGTCGGGGCCGGTTCGTCCAGGCCGCCGCGGATCATGCCGGTGGCCACGGCGATCACCGCGGCGATCACGGCGAGGGTGAGCAGCAGAAGCAGCAGGGTCACGCGACAGATCGTCCCACGGGCCACCGACAGTTCGGGTTTGTCGCGCCTATGAGCTGGTCAGGACCTGCTCGATCGGCGCCCGGCCGGAGCGCGCGACGGTCCGTACCACCGGATGCCAGCCACCCCCGGCCTCAGGCCTTACCGACGAACCAGCCGACGAACCAGCCGAAGAACCAGCCTCGGCGAACTGCACCAGGTCGACCGGCTGCGGCTCTTCGTCCACCCCGGCGCGATCCAGCACCACCGCCAGGATCTCCGAGGCCATCACCCCCAGGTCGGCCAGATCCCGGTTGCGATGCTTGCGCACCCCCAGGTCCACCTGCCCGATCGCGTCCAGCCCGGCCCGGCGCACGGTGTCCATCAGCAGGGCGATCTCGACCCCGTACCCACCGGCGAACGGCAACTGCTCCAGCAGCGCCCGCCGGGCCGCGTACTCCCCGCCCAGCGGCTGCACGACCCCACTCAGCTGGGGCGCGAACCGGGCCAGCAACGGCCGGGCCATCAGCTCGGTCACCCGGCCGCCACCGCTGCGCTGCTCCACCGAGTCCAGCCGCAGCGGCCGCCGGTAGAAGCCCTTGACCAGCTGCACCTGCGGTTCGGTGAGCAGCGGCCCGAGCAGGCCGACCACCACCTCCGGCCCCACCTCGACCAGATCCGCGTCCACGAACACCACCAGGTCGCCGGTGGTCGCGGCCAGCGAGCGCCAGAGCACCTCGCCCTTGCCCGGCCGCGGCTCCACCCCGGGCAGCGCCTCGGCCAGCCCGATCACCTTGGCCCCGGCCGCGGCCGCGCGCTGTGCCGTGCGGTCGGTGCACCCGCCGTCCATCACCACGATCTCGTCCACCAGGGGCCCGGCCGCGCGGACCGCCTCGACCACCCCGGCGACCGTCGCCTCCTCGTTCAGCGCCGGCAGCACCACGCTGACCGTCTGCCCCCGCTTGGCCTCGAACAGCTGCGCAGCCGACCACGGCACCGGCTGCCACGTCCGCCGCGCGAACCAGCCCCGCACGTCCTCACGCAGTTCTGAACCACCGCTCACGCCAGCCCCCGCACCGCACGAGCCGGCGGCCGTTCACCGCGGATGCTCGCTACCATGTCGATCGCCCGCCGGCTGGCCGCGACGTCGTGCACCCGGAAGACCTTCGCCCCGCACCAGGCCGCCACAGCCGTCGCCGCCAGCGTCCCCTCGAGCCGTTCGTCCACCGGCAGGTCCAGCGTCTCGCCCACGAAGTCCTTGCGGGACAACGACATCAGCACCGGGTGCCCTAGCGCCACCAGATCGTCGGTACGGCGCAGCAGAGCCAGGCCGTGCCAGGTGTTCTTCCCGAAGTCGTGGGTCGGGTCCAGGAGCAAGGACTCCCCCGGGACCCCAGCGTCCATTGCTCGTCGGGCACTGGAGGCCAGACCGCTCAGGACGTCGTCGACCACCCCCTCTGGCGAGGTGCCGTAGCCCACCCGGTGCGGACGCGTCCGTGGGACCGCTCCGCCGGTGTGGGAGCAGACCAACCCCGCCCCCGCGGCAGCCGCGATCTCAGGGAGCTCCGGATCGTGACCGGCCCAGGTGTCATTGATCAGGTCCGCCCCGGCCGCGCACGCCTCCCGGGCCACGTCGGCCCGCCAGGTGTCCACGCTGAGCAGCAGATTGGGGTGGGCCGCGCGAATCCGGGCGATGAACGGGACCACCCGGCGCAGTTCCTCGGCCGTGTCCACCAGATCGCCCGGGCCAGCCTTCACCCCGCCCACGTCGACGATGTCCGCGCCGTCGGCCTCGGCCTTCGCCACCGCGGCGGCCGCCTTGTCCTCGTCGAACATCCGGTTGCCGGCATAGAACGAGTCGGGGGTGCGGTTGATCACCGCCATCACCACCGGCACACCGGGCGCGAAATCCCGGCCGCCGAGCCGGAGCCGGGCGGAGGGGGCAGGCAGCGTCACGGAGCGGACTCCACCTGCTCGATCACGGCCGGCACCACCGGCAGTTCGCCGAGCCGGGCGTCGATCTGATCCAGCGCCTCGTCCACCGAAGCCGTCCAGGCCAAGGTCTCGAGCGCGGACTCGGACAGGAAGTTCTCGGCCGAGAGCTTCCTGATCAGCTCGTGCAGCGGCGCGTACAGCCCGGTCGGGTCGAGCACCACCACCGGCTTGGCGTGCATACCCAGCGAGGCCGCCACCCAGACCTCGGTCAGCTCCTCGAGCGTGCCGATCCCGCCCGGCAGGGTCAGGAAGGCGTCCGCCAGCTCGTCCATCCGCCCCTTCCGGGTGCGCATGTCGGGGGTGACGATCAGCTCGTCCGAGTCGTGGTCGGCCACCTCCAGATCGACCAGCGCCTGCGGGATCACCCCCACGGTGTGCCGGCCGCCGGCCCGTACCGCCTGGGCCACCGCGCCCATCATCGAGACCGAGCCGCCGCCGGAGACCAGGTCATGGCCCCGGGCGGCGATCGCGGTGCCCACCTGGGCGGCGAGCTCGACGAAGGCGGGATCGATCCTCACGGACGACGAGCAGAAAACACAGATGCGGGCCACCAGGCCATTCTGACCCGGTGGCTCAGGCCCGCGCGGCGGGGTCCGGGGCGGCGGCGTGTTCCGAGCGGGCGGCCACCATCAGGGCCACCGCCTCGTCCACGTCGTCGGTGAGCGTGACCAGCTTCAGGTCGGACTCCTTGATCATCCCCCGGGCCAGCACCGGCCCGGCCAGCCAGTCCATCAGGCCCTGCCAGTACTCGGTGCCCAGCAGCACGATCGGGAACGAGGTGACCTTGTGGGTCTGTACCAGCACGAGCGCCTCGAACAGCTCGTCGAAGGTGCCGAAACCGCCCGGCAGCACGATGAATCCCTGGGCGTACTTGACGAACATGGTCTTGCGGGCGAAGAAGTAGCGGAAGTTGACGCCCAGGTTCACCCACGGGTTCAGGCCCTGCTCGAACGGCAGCTCGATACCCAGGCCGACCGAGACCCCCTCGGCCTCGTGCGCGCCCTGGTTGGCCCCGGCCATCGCCCCCGGCCCGCCGCCGGTGATCACCGCGAAGCCGGCCTTCACCAGCGCCTGCCCGACCTGCTGGGCGAGCTTGTAGTCGGGTGCGCCCTCCGGGGTCCGGGCCGAGCCGAAGACGCTGATCGCCGGCCCGAGCTCGGAGAGGGTGCCGAAACCCTCGACGAACTCGGCCTGGATGCGCATCACCCGCCAGGGATCGGTGTGGACCCAGTCACTTCGGCCGCGGCCGTCCAGCAGCCTCTGGTCGGTGGTGGATCCGGGTACCAGTTCGCCACGCAGCGTGGTCGGGCCGGAGGTGTGCTCGTCCTTGGCCAGCTGCGGGTCGTTGTCAGATCGCGTGCTCATCCGGTGACGGTAGGCGCTCGGGGCAGGCCCGCACTACCGCAACACCATCCTCATCACCCGCCCCGACCGTTACGCTTCGTCCGCGTAGGTGACGCTCAGCCCACACCTGAGAATTAACGACCCGCTTCACTCGAGTCGTGCGCTCAAACCCAGATAGTGTGCGGCGCGTGCGCGGTCTGCCGGAGGAGTTGACCCGGGACGGCGTGTCTCCGCTGGCGGACGTCGAGAAACTCGTCGTCGAAGGCCGGTACGGGCGCGCCGATCTCGCTCTTCGGCGACTCGAGGCACTGATCCCGAGCCTGGCCCAGACCGCCGACGACGAGACGCTGCTGCTCGCGCTGTACGGCCGCGCGGTGCTGCTGCGCAGGCTGGGCGGGGGTCACCAGACCGCCATCGCCGCCTGCGACGTGCTGGAACGCGCCGCCCACGAACGTCAGGCCGGGCTCTGGGCGGCGATCGCCTGTGCCGCCCGGGCGCAGTTCCGGGTCGACTCCGGAGACATCGGCGGGGCCACGTCCGACCTGGCCCGGGCCGACTCCGCGCTGGCCGGCGACGAGCTCACCGAGGACGGCGGCTACCGGCTGCTGAACGGCCTCGCGGTGGTCTACGCGGCGCTGCGGCTGCAGGACCGGGCCGACGAGATCCGCACCCGGATCGAGCACACCATCTCCTCGCGCAGCACCCTCGACCAGGCCGAGCACTGGGCCACCTGGGCCACCGAACTGGCCGCCCGGGCGATGGAACCGCTGGCCGGGGGTGCCCAGGACCCGCAGCAAGAATTCATGACGCGTGCGGTCGAGTTGGCCACGAAGGTCGACGAACTGCCTGAGGACGCGGTCCCCGGCACCTTGCGCCGGGGTGCGAACGGGGTGCGGGCGCTGGCCGCCGCCTACCGCGGCCGGCCGTCCGAGGCCCTGCGGCTGCTCGGACCCGATGCTTTCGGCACGGTGGGTGACCTACCCTCCGCCGAGCGTCAGATCGTCTCGCTGGCCGCGATGCGGGCCCACGCCCTGGTCGGCTCGCTGGCCACTGCCCGCAGCCTGGACGACGCGGCGATCGCCCCGCCGGCCACCCTGCCCAACCTGGTGCTCGAGGTCTGCCGGACCCGGGAACGGCTCTGGCTGGAGACTTACGCCAACGGCGAGGTCGTGCCGGTGCTGCACCGGATGACCGAGCTGCTGGTCCGGCTCGGCTGGCGCGGGATGGACCTGGTGGCCGACACCGCCCGCCAGGCCCTGGAACACCAGGCGCTGCGCACCGAGAGCCGTACCGATGCGCTGACCGGGGTGGGTAACCGCCGGGCGCTGGACGAGGAACTGCGGCAGCTGCTGCGTTTCGGCTCGCTGCCGCTGGCGCTGATCCTGGTCGACGTCAACCACTTCAAAGAGATCAACGACCGTTTCACCCACGTCGTCGGGGACGAGGTGCTGCGCCGGGTGGCCGCGAGCCTGTCCCTGCAGCTGCGCACCGACGATCAGCTGCTGCGTTACGGCGGCGACGAATTCGTGGTGCTGCTGCCCGGGACCGGCGACGAAGAGGCCAACGCGGTCGCCGAGCGGATGTGCGCGGCGGTCGGGGCACGGCCCTGGAACGAGCTGGCCGACGGTCTCGACGTGACGATCACCACCGGGGTGGCCGCGGTTTGGTCACTGTCCGGCCGGCGCCCCGACGCGGACGCCGAGAAGCTGTTCCGCCGGGCCGACGAACGTCTGCTGGCCGCCAAGCGGGAACGTCCGGGCGACGAAGAGGCGCGCTCGCTCTACAGCGGCGCCCCCACCACCAGCTGGGATGCGGAATCGGCGGACGATGTCACGGCCGTCTCGATACCGCCCACGCCGACCCGCACTCTCGGCGCCGAGGTGCTCGGCCCGCACAGCCGTCCGGGCACGCGTTCCGCAGTCTCTCAAGGGCTCAATGGGGGACGTCGGGCCACCGACCCGGAACTCGATGCCAGTGCCGCTGAGGTCACCTCGGGTACCGCCCCGGTGAACGGGGTCGACCTGCGGTTGCCGGCTGCGGGAGACCCGGCGCTCGCCGACGGCCTGGCCGATCGCGAGATCGAAGAGGGCCGGGCCGAAACGCCTTACGGCACCACTGCCGAGCTGCCGCAGTCCACTCCGTCGTCCCAGTCGGCATCGTCACAGTCGCCGAAGACGCCCGGCACCGGTACCCGGCGCTCGCGGCGGGCGGCGCGGGACGCCGAGGCGGCGGCTTCGCCGGTCAACGGCATCTCGGTCGAGCCGCAGGGCCTGCTCGGGGCGCTCGGGGCAGAGGCTGCAGCTGCTTCTGTGGTGTCCCGGCAGGCTTCCGAGGCCCAGGATCGGGCAGTGCGGGAGTCCCGGGCCAAGGTCGAGCGAGAAGCCCGGGAGCAGGCCGAACGTCAGGCTCAGGAACGCGCCGAACGGGAGCGGGCAGCCCGAGAGCGGATCGAGCGGGAGGCCCGGGAACGGGCTGAGCGGGAGGCTCGCGAACGGGAGGCTCGGGAACGCGCGGCCCAGGAGGCCCGGCAGCGTATTGAGGCCGAGCGCCGCGAGAAGGAAGAGCGCGAGCGGATCGAGGCCGAGGCCCGGCGCCTGGCCGAGCAGATCGAGCGGGAGCGGGAGGCGGCGCAGGCCCGCGCCGAGGCCGAGCGGCTGGAGCGGGAACGCCAGGCCGCGCTGGCCAAGGCCGAGGCGGAACGCCGCGAACGCGAGCGGATCGAACACGAGCGACGTGAACGTGAACGTCGTGACGCCGAGCGCCGTGAGCGCGAGCGTCGGGAGGCGGAGGCCCGGGCCAAGGCCGAGGCCGAGCGCCTGGATCGCGAGCGCAAGGAACGTGAGCGGATCGCTGCCGAGGCGCACGCCAAGGCGGAGGCCGAACGTCGTGAACGCGAACGTGTCGAACGTGAGCGTCGGGAGGCGGAGGCCCGCGCCAAGGCCGAGGCCGAGCGCCTGGAACGCGAACGCCTGGAGCGGGAACGGCTGGAACGGGAACGGCTGGAACGGGAGCGCGTCGAGCGCGAGCGCCTGGAACGGGAACGGCTGGAACGCGAACGCCTCGAGCGCGAGCGCCTGGAGCAGGCCCGGCTCGAACGGGAACGGCTCGAACGGGAACGGCTCGAACGGGAACGGCTGGAGCGCGAGCGCAAGGAAGCCGAGGCCCGGGCCAAGGCGGAAGCCGAGCGGATCGCTGCCGAAAAGGCCGAGAAGGAGCGCAAGGAGGCCCTGGCCAAGGCCGAGGCCGACCGCCTGGAGCGGCAGCGGGTCGAGCGTGAGCGCCGGATCCACGAGGCCCGCGAGCGCGCCGCGGCAGCCCGCCGGGAACGCGAGGCCCGTGAGCGCGCCGAGCGGGAAGAAGCCGAACGCCTGGCCCGCGATCAGGCTGAGCGGGACGAGGCCGAGCGCCGCCGCCTGGAAGAGGTGCGCCGGGCCGCCGAGGAGATTCGCCGCGAGGCCTACGAGCGGGCCGCCCGGCTGGCTGCTTCGGCATCCGGCAGCACCGGCAGCTGGCCCACCACCCAGGGCCCGAACACCGGCAGCTGGATGATGCCCGGCGCCGCCGCGATCGAGTCCCCCACCACGCCCTCGGCCCCGCGCCCGGAGCAGGTCGAAGCGGACCGCCGTTTCCAGGAGGCAGCGGCCGAGATCTACCGGCCCAACCCGAACCTCGGCCCGTCCACCGAGACGATCCGGGCCCTGAGCGACCCGCTCAACGACCCCCTGCCCGGCTCCGGTTCCGGCAGCTCGAGCAGCCGGTCGTCCAGTGACAGCTACTCCGGTTCCTCGTACGGCAGCGGTTCCGGTTACCCGTCCTCGGGCTCATCTTCCGGTTCGGACAGCAGCTATTCCAGCAGCAGCTCGTCGTACGGCAGCTCGAGCTTCGGCGACAGCTACTCCGGCAGCTCGTCCTACCCCTCGCCGTACAGCAACGCCCCGGAAGAGCCCGCTCCCTGGAGCCCCAGCCCATCCCCGTCCTCACCGGCCCCGTGGGACAAGGACCCGCAGGCCGGCGCCGGCTCGGCGAACGGCTGGCCGGACGAGAACGGTGAAGACGAAGGCCGCGAGCAGTCAGGGTCGGGCAAGTCCTCTGGCAAGGGCCGCCGCGACCCCTTGGGCCCGCCCACCTCACGCCAGGCGATCATCGACCTCTCGGCCCGCCGCCGGCACCGCAACGACTAGGGTCTGTCCTGCGGATCAGGGCCGTAGCGAGGAGGTGCCCGGGGCGTCGGCTGGGCGTGGCCGGTGGGGCCCCTCGCAATGGTTTTGCGTGGGGCCACGCCGGACGCGGTCAGACGGCGTCCCGGGTGCCCCGCAGTAGGCAAAGATCCGCAGGACAGGCCCTAGGGACTAGGGCGCGACCCGCAAGTCACGCCGAGGCAGCACCGTTCCACCGCAGTAGGTGAGAAGGCGCCCGCTTGCCCCATGACCATGGTGCGCGCCGAGCCCGACCGGGGCCCCGCGAGAAACGACCCCCCACCGCCACTTGTGTACACATGGCACCGGATGTACTCGAAGTACACAACGCCGGATTGCCCCCGCGACCACCGAAGGACCACCGGCGATGGCGAGCAGCCGGAAAGCCACGCCGAGCAAAACGGCCGACCCCGCTCGCCCCACGCCGGGAGCCGGAAGAGGCGCAGCGGCGGCGCAGGCAGACGCGCTGGCCGGCGGGGCAGGCCAGGGGTATGAGTCTGCGGTGCGGCACCCCGCTGGATCCGCCTTGTCGGCTGCACCCTCCTGATGCACCGGGCTGATGCACTGGGACTGCACCGGGCGGTAACCGGATTCGGCCGAGCCGAGGATTCTTAAATCTCTCGGCTGTATCGGCCCATCTGCTCGCCGTTCCCCTTGGTCCCTTAACACTCGCAAGTACCCCGTAACACGACCCCGCATCTTCCACACCCCCTGTCCACCTTCATCAATGAACGCTTACTGCACTCGTCGGGTGCGCAAAACGCCATATTGCGCTCTAATCACTCATTGATTAAGCCTATGCGTGAGCAAGATGTAACGGTGCGACACAACGGGCGAGATGACCGGGGGACGCTGGCGAGATGAGTACGCAGACCAGCACGGTGACGGCGGGCCGGGCGCGAGCCCGTTGTGGCTGACGTGCGGATTCCGGCCACGCGCAGCAGTGCGGAGTACGGCGACGGTGACGGGCGTGACGGGCGGAATCGAGACCTGATGACAGAGCAGCAGACCAGTGGCAGCCGACTCGACGCTTCCAAGCCGGACCGCAGTGACGACCGGGCGGCCGACACGGCCCCCCAGACTCCGCGTACCCCGTTCAATCCGCAGCAGGTGCATCCGGTTCAGTGGACCGGCCGGCTGGAGTTCGACCTCACCGACAGCCGGGGCTGGCGGGTGGGCACGATCGAGGTCGTGGTGCGGATCGACACGGTGACGCTCTGGTACGGCAATCGCACGCTGGCCGTGATGCACCGGGAGTCGTTCAAGCACTGGCTGATGCGCCCGGTGGTGCCGTTCGAGTTCGACGACGTGGTCTGGTTCATGCAGGGCACCACCACCTGCCTGACGATCGACGGGGCGAACTCCTACGCGGTTCCCGACCCGATCGTCGACCATCTGTTCGCGGTCGCCTGAGGCGACCACGACGTCCTCAATTTCAGGTTTCTAGGCGGTCAGCCAGCGCCGCAGGGCGCTCAGGCAGGCCGCGATCTCGCTGACCGGGCACTGCTCGTCGTCCTTGTGCGCCAGCGAGGGGTTGCCGGGCCCGAAGTTCACCGCCGGGATACCGAGCGTGGAGAACAGCGCCACGTCGGTCCAGCCGAACTTCGGGCCGGGAGTTCCGCCCACGGCCCGGACGAACTCGGCCGCCACCGGCGCGTTCAGCCCCGGCCGGGCCGCGGGTGAAGCATCCGTGACCTTCACCGCGTACTCGCCGAACAGCGAGCGCAGGTGCGCCTCGGCCTCGTCCAGCGTCTTGTCCGGGGCGAACCGGTAGTTGACCAGCACCGTGCAGCGGTCGGGGATCACGTTCCCAGCAATGCCCCCGGAGATACCTACGGCGTTCAGGCCCTCCCGGTAGACCAGCCCGTCCACCTCGATCTCGCGCGCCTGGTACTCGTTCAGGATGTCCAGGACGGCGCCGGCCTTGTGGATCGCGTTGGAGCCCATCCACGACCGCGCCGAGTGGGCCGCCGTTCCTGTGGTCTCCACCTCGATCCGCATGGTCCCCTGACAGCCGCCCTCGACCACCGCCGAAGTGGGCTCCCCCAACACCGCGAAGTCCGCCTGGAGCAGTTCGGGCCGAGTGCGGGAGAGCCGGCCCAGCCCGTTGCGGGTGGCCTCTACCTCTTCGCAGTCGTAGAACACGTAGGTGATGTCGCGAGAGGGCGCTTCGACCTGCGCGGCCAGTGCCAGTGCGACGGCGACGCCGCCCTTCATGTCCACCGTTCCGCGACCGTGGAGCATCGTGCCGTCGGGAGACAGCCAGGTCGGCAGGTTGTCGGCGATCGGGACGGTGTCGATGTGCCCCGCGATGACGACTCGCTCGGCCCGGCCGAGATTCGTGCGGGCGATGACGCAGTTGCCGTCGCGGATGACCTCGAGATGGGGGTAGGCCTGCAGCGCCTCCTGGATGGAGTCGGCGATGAGGAGCTCGTCACCACTGACGGAAGGGATGTCGCACAGGGCGCGCGTGAGTTCCGCGACGTCTCCGGCCAGATCGAGTTTCACCGGGGCCGCAGGCTCAGTCATGTGCGCGACCTTACCGGCAGGACCACCCTGCGCCCGCCCGTAGGATGCAGACATGACCGAGGTGAGTTCCACGTCCCCCGCGCCCGCTTCCACTTCCCGCCTGGCCTGGGGTTATGGCCTGGCCAGCAGCACCGAGGCCGGGGTTGTACTGGACACCTGGTACCCGGCTCCGCAGCTCGGCGCCGCCCCTGAGGCCTCCGGCCCGTACGCCGTTCCGGCCGATCTGGCCTCGCTGGAGGGCACCGACCCGCACCGCAAGGTGCGCCTGCACGTCGTGCGCACCGAGATCGACCTGGACGCCGAGCCGAAGGACACTCCGGACGCCTACCTGCGTCTGCACCTGCTCTCGCACCGCCTGGTGCAGCCCAACACGATCAACCTGAGCGGCATCTTCGGCGCCCTGCCGAACGTGGTGTGGACCAACCACGGCCCCTGCCCGGCCGAGGACTTCGAGGCCACCCGGCTGCGGATCCGGGCCGGCGGCGGCCCGGGCACCCGGGTCGAGGTGACCGGCGTGGACAAGTTCCCGCGGATGACCGACTACGTGCTGCCGACCGGGGTGCGGATCGCCGACGCCAGCCGGGTCCGCCTGGGCGCCCACCTGGCGGCCGGAACCACGGTGATGCACGAGGGTTTCGTCAACTTCAACGCGGGCACGCTGGGCAACTCGATGGTTGAGGGCCGGATCTCGCAGGGCGTCGCGGTCGGCGAGGGCTCGGACATCGGGGGCGGCGCGTCGATCATGGGAACGCTGTCGGGCGGCGGCAAGGAGGTCATCGCGATCGGCGAGCGCTGCCTGCTCGGCGCCAACGCAGGCCTGGGCATCAGCCTGGGTGACGACTGTGTCGTGGAGGCCGGCCTGTACCTGACCGCCGGCACCAAGGTGCTGCTGCTGTCGGAGCCGAAGGGCGCCGAGACCGAGGGCACGCCCGCCAGCAAGGAGAACCCGAAGGTGGTCAAGGCCTCGGCCCTGTCCGGGGCCAACGGCCTGCTGTTCCGCCGCAACTCGATCTCCGGCGCAGTGGAGGCCCTGGCCCGCAGCGGCGGCTTCACCTTCGAGCTGAACGCGGCGCTGCACGCCAACGACTGAGGCCTGCGCAGTGGTCATGCAGTTTTCTCTCAGGAAGAAGCTGCATGATCACCGGCTCGATCTGTACCACGAAGGCAAGGAGGTTCCGGCGGCGTGAACCGCTTCGACCCGACGCGCCCGGTGCCCGCCAAGGGCCCGAAGGCCGGTGCCCCACGCCGGGAGCGACCCGTCCCCGGCGGCGGTCGGCCGCCCGAGGACTCCGCGGCCGGTACCCGGCCGATGCCTCAGGACGACGAGGACAACCGGCACCTTCCGTTCGGCCGCCGGCGCCCCGCCGCCAAACCGGTCGAGCCAGTCGAGATGTCCAGGCCGCAAGAACCTTACGAGTCCGACGATCACCGCGACGCAGCAGCCCGGCATGACGAGCGCGCCGACTTCTTCGGCGAACCGGACGACGAGTACGGGGACGACATGCGCGCCGGCCACGGTAGCCAGCGAGGCAGCCGCACCAACCGGCCCGCCTCAGCAAGCAAGTCGGGCAAGGCTGCCCAGAAGGGCAAGCGCCGCAGTCCTTTCCGCGGGTTCCTGATCGGCCTGACGGTGATCGCGGTCACCGCCGGGCTGGCCGTGGGCGGCGCCTGGGTCTGGCTGCAGGGCGCGGTCGGGCCGGTGACGCTGCGCGAGATCTGCACCGGCGAGTTCACCGACGGCAGCAAGCACACCCTGGAGATCGATCAGGCCGACAACGCCGCGATCATCACCGGCATCGCCGAAAAGCGCGAGTTCCCGGTGCGCGCGGCCACGATCGGCGTGGCCACCGCCATCCAGGAGTCCAAGCTGCGCAACATCACCTACGGCGACCGGGACTCGGTGGGCTTGTTCCAGCAACGTCCTTCGATGGGCTGGGGAACCCGCGAGGAGATCCTCGACCCGATCTACGCCACCAACAAGTTCTACGACGAGCTCGAGAAGATCGGCGACCTGGACGATCTCACCATCACCGAGGCCGCCCAGAAGGTGCAGCGTTCCGGCTTCCCCGAGGCCTACGCCGACCACGAGCCCGAGGCCCGGCTGATCGTCTCACCGTTGTCCGGCCGCTCGCCCGGCGGCTGGAACTGCGTCCTGAAGGACGATGCCGGCCTGGCCGCGCAGCAGCCCGGCGAGAACGGCCTGACCGAGCGGGCCGCCGCCGTGCGCAGCGCCGCGAAAGAGGAACTGGGGCGCAGCAAGCCGGAGGTGGACACCGCGGGCACCAGCCTGACGTACTCCGTCCCGGCCTCCGACAACGACCGGCACGCCTGGGCTTTGGCCTCGTGGGCGGTGGCCCGCGCGGATGCCCTTGGGGTCAAGCAGGTTTCGCTGGCCGGGCAGCGCTGGACCCGGGCCGACTCGAACAACGGCTGGGTGGAGAGCACCTCCGAGCTCAGCAACCGGCAGATCCAGATCACCGTCTACTGAACGCAACCCGGTCCCCGAGGGGCCGGGACTGCGATCGGCGCCCACCGCGTCCCAAAGCAGTACCAAAACGGAACCACCGGGCGACTCATCCACGGATGAGCACCCGGCGGGAGCCATTGCCCGGTGATCGCCGGAAGTACCGATCACCGGGCCGTTGTGAGACCTATCAGCGTTCGCTGATCCCCAGGTACGGCCGCTCGGGAGCGCCGATGTAGACCTGCCGCGGACGGCCGATCTTGGTCTGCTTGTCTTCCGTCATCTCGCGCCACTGGGCGATCCACCCGGGCAGCCGGCCCAGGGCGAAGAGCACCGTGAACATCTTGGTCGGGAAGCCCATGGCCTTGTAGATCAGGCCGGTGTAGAAGTCCACGTTCGGGTACAGCTTGCGCTCGATGAAGTAGTCGTCGTTGAGCGCGATCTCCTCCAGCCGCAGCGCGATGTCGAGCAGCGGGTCGTTCACCCCGAGGCCCCGGAGGATGTCGTCGGCGGTCTTCTTGATGATCGCCGCGCGCGGGTCGTAGTTCTTGTAGACCCGGTGCCCGAAGCCCATCAGCCGGACCCCGCCCTCGCGGTTCTTCACCTTGTTCATGAAGGTGTCCGGGCCGTCGGGCGAGTTCTTGATCTCTTCCAGCATCTCCAGCACGGCCGAGTTGGCGCCGCCGTGCAGCGGGCCGGACAGCGCGTGGATGCCGGCCGAGACCGAGGCGAACAGGTTGGCCTGGCCGGAGCCGACCAGCCGGACCGTGGAGGTGGAACAGTTCTGCTCGTGGTCGGCGTGCAGAATGAACAGCAGGTCAAGGGCTTTGGCCAGGACCGGGTCCACGTCGTACGGCTCGGCCGGGAAGCCGAACGTCATCCGCAGGAAGTTCTCCACCAGGCCGAGCGAGTTGTCCGGGTAGAGGAACGGCTGGCCCACCGACTTCTTGTAGGCGTAGGCCGCGATCGTCGGCAGCTTGGCCAGCAGCCGGACCGTGGCCAGTTCGACCTGGTCGTGGTCGCGGATGCTGGTGCTGTCCGGATAGAACGTGCCCAGCGCCGAGACGGCGGCCGACAGCACCGGCATCGGGTGCGCGTCGCGCGGGAAACCGTCGAAGAAGCGCTTGAAGTCCTCGTGCAGCAGCGTGTGCCGCTGGATCCGGGTGGTGAAGTCCTCCAGCTGCGTGGCGGACGGCAGCTCACCGTAGATCAGCAGGTAGCTGACCTCGAGGAAGGTGGACTTCTCGGCCAGGTCGGCGATCGGGTAACCGCGGTAGCGCAGGATGCCCTGGTCACCGTCGATGTAGGTGATGGCCGAGGTGCACGATGCGGTGTTCGTGAAACCCGGGTCCAGGGTCACGTAACCGCTCGTGGACAGGAGCGAGGAGATACCGAAACCGGAGCCGCCCTCGGTGGCCCGGGTCACCCCCAGGTCGAGTTCGCCGCCTGGGTACTTCAGGGTGATCTGATCAGATCCGTCGGACATAGGACGCTCCCACGCTGGTGTCTGGGTCCAGGGTCTAATGACCTCATGCCCGGCTGGTAGGCCGGGACACATGGCCTTAACGCAAGTTACCCCTCGTTGATCCTGAGGAGCCATCCGGACCAGCCGCCCGGTCAGCGAGTTGCGCCACTCTTTCGTCACTCACGGTCAGAGCTACCCGGACGTGCCGGGCCCCCGCCGGGCCGTAGAAATCTCCCGGTGTGACCAGGATCCCGCGTCCGGCGAGATCGGCAACCGTGTCCCAGCAGGGCTCGTCCCGGGTGGCCCAGAAGTACAGGCCGGCCTGCGAGTGGTCGATCTTGAAGCCCTCGGCGCCCAGCCACTCGCGCACGATTTCACGCCGACGGCGGTACCGCTCGCGCTGCTGCGCGACGTGCTCGTCGTCGCCCAGAGCGGCGCGCAGCGCCTCCTGCACGGGCCAGGGGACGATCATCCCGGCGTGCTTGCGGATCTCCAGAAGACGTTGCACCAGAACGGGATCACCGGCCACGAAGGCGGCGCGGTAACCGGCCAGGTTGGACTGCTTGCTGGTCGAGTAGACCGCCAGCAGACCCTCGTGCGAGCCGCCGCAGAC
Source organism: Kineosporia babensis (assembly GCF_021129305.1). Lineage (GTDB taxonomy): Bacteria > Actinomycetota > Actinomycetes > Actinomycetales > Kineosporiaceae > Kineosporia > Kineosporia babensis. The sequence goes on from NZ_JAJOMB010000022.1 coordinate 176,636, forward strand.
CTCCGGGTCGAGGATGCTCGGCACCTCGACGCCGTCCCAGCCGAGCTCGGCGTAGCACTCGTCGCTGGCCACCACGGCCCCGACCGAACGTGCCCATTCGACCATCTTGCGCAGGTGTTCCACGCCCAGCACCCGGCCGGTCGGATTGCCCGGCGAGTTCAGCCAGAGCAGCTTGACCGCGTTCTTGGCCGGGCCCACCTGAAGCGTGCCGTCGGCGGCCAGTGGAGTGGCTCCGGCCAGTCGCGCACCCACGTCGTACGTGGGATATGCCACTTGGGGATGCATGACGACATCGCCCGCTCCCAGCCCCAGCAGAGTGGGCAGCCAGGCGACCAGTTCCTTGGAGCCGATCGTCGGCATCACGCCGGCCGGATCCAGGTCGGGCACGTTGCGCCGGCGGGCGAACCAGGCCGCCACGGCCTCCCGCAGGGGCGGGGTGCCGTAGGTCTGCGGGTACCCGGGCGCGTCGGCGGCCGCGGTCAGCGCCTGCCGGACCACGTCGGGGGTGGGGTCGACCGGGGTGCCGACCGACAGGTCGACGATTCCGCCCGGGTGCTGCCCGGCCTGGCTCTTGAACGGCGTGAGCCGGTCCCAAGGGAAGTCGGGCAGCACCGGAGCGCTCACTCCTCGGCCTGCGGCGGCAGCGCGGAGATCAGGCCGTGGTCCTTGTTGATCAGGCCCATCTTGGCGGCGCCGCCCGGGGAGCCCAGGTCGCCGAAGAACTCCACGTTGGCCTTGTAGTAGTCGCCCCACTGCTCCGGGACGTCGTCCTCGTAGAAGATCGCCTCGACGGGGCAGACCGGCTCACAGGCACCACAGTCCACGCACTCGTCGGGGTGGATGTAGAGCATCCGTTCCCCTTCGTAGATGCAGTCGACAGGGCACTCCTCGATGCAGGCCTTGTCCTTCACATCCACGCAAGGCTGCGCGATGACGTAGGTCACGTCGGTCCTCCTGTAAGGCTGCCCTGGTCGCTCTCCAGGGCACGTCGTCGGGGCCCGCTCGAGTGGGCCCGGCCCAGTATCTCTGATCCGGAAACCACGTGTCGCCGAAGGGTGACCTCATGAAAGGGTCCCGGGCATGAATACGCCGTCCAGCAGCAGGTGGGCCGAGCATGTCGGTTCGCGCGTGGTGATCCGTTTCCGCGACGGCGAGGGCGTGCGTGACGTGCTGGGCGAGTTGCTGGCGGCGGACGAGCACACGCTGCGGGTGCAGGGCCGGCGCGGGCCGGTGGAGGTGCGGCTGGGCAGCGTGGTCGCGGGCAAGCCGGTTCCGCCGAAGGCCACCCGGCCGGCACCGCCGCACCTGGCCCTGTCGGTGGCCGACCTGGAACTGGTGATGGCCAAGCACTGGCAGGCCGCGGAGCAGGACTGGCTGGGCGGTTGGCTGCTGCGGGCCAGCGGGGGCTACACCGGCCGGGCCAATTCGGTGCTGCCGGTCGGGGAGCCGGGCATGCCGCTGGACGTCGCCCTGACCGAGGTCGAGGACTGGTACACAGAGCGAGGGCTGCGCCCCCGGGCGAGCCTGCCCGAGCCCCGGCCCAACGACCTGGACGGTGAGCAACTGCTGGCCGCGGCCGCGGTGTTCGAGGGCGCGGGCTGGGAGGAGATCACTCCTACCTCTGTGCTTACTGCCCCGGTGGCCGAACTGCGGGGGCTGCAGGCCCGGCTGGGCGGGCGGCCGCTGCCCGAAGACCTCGAGATCACCCTGGCGGACGAGCCGGATCCGGTCTGGATCGAGCAGTACCGCTATCGCGGGCAGGCGGTGCCGGAGCACGGGATCCGGTTGCTCACCTCCGCGCCACGTCAGGTGTTCGCCTCAGTGAAGACGTCGGCGGGCGAGTTGGTGGGGTTGGGCCGGGGTTCGCTCGCCGAGGGGTGGAGCGGGCTGACCGCGATGAAGGTGCTGCCGCAGTGGCGGCGGCAGGGCCTGTCACTGGCCCTGATCGGGGCGGTCGCCGAGTGGAGCTGGCAGCACGGCGCGATGTCGATGTACCTGCAGGTGGAGGCCGGCAACGAACCGGCCCTGGCGAGCTACGCCAAGGCCGGCTTCGTCTTCCACCACCGCTACCGGTACCTGGCCGGCTAGCCGGTCCCGGGCTCGGGCAGGCCGGCGGCCAGGTCGCGCAGGTTCACCCGGGCCTGGTCCAGCGCCACCTCCAGGTCGATCATCAGCTGGCCGCACTGCCCGGCCCGGCCGGCCCGGGCCTCGGCCTCGATCACCCTGGCGATCTCCACCACCCGGACCGTGCCGAGGTTCAGGCCGGCCCCGGCCAGGCTGTGCGAATGCAGGTAGGCGGCCTCGGAGTCGTCGGCGGCGACGGCCAGGCCGAGGCGCTGGAACAGGTCCACGCTGCGGGACAGGAACGAGCTGATGATGTCGCGCACCAGCTCGATCTCGAAGTCGGAACCTTCTCCGAGGAGCTCGGTGATCCGCTCTTGGGTCTCGGCGATGACGGGTACCTCCTGACCTGAGCCGTCCGGTGCACCCGCGGACGGTCGTTCCTCCACCAAGGTTTCCTCGGTCGGCCCCGCCTGACGGGGGACGGCCGGGCGGGAGTCCTCTTCCAGAACTCCGACCGCCGCCGGTGCTGGGTTCACGGCCGTAGGGATCACCGTGACGTGCTCGTTGTCGCGGAAGGCGGCCACCCGGTCGCGCACCGCCGAGTAGTGCGGGGCCATCGGCTGCACCTTCTGGGCCCGGCCGGCCGGCGGCTCGTCGGTGCCGATCCGCAGCCAGCGGTTCAGGGTGGCCTGCAGGGTGGCCGAGCGCACCGGCTTGGCGATGAAGTCGTCCATCCCCGAGTCGAAGCAGCGCTGCCGGTCGGCGGCGAACGTGGCCGCGGTCATCGCAATGATCGGAACCTCCCGGGTGGCCGGGCGTTTGCGCAGCTCGACGGTGGCGGTGTAGCCGTCCATCACCGGCATCTGGCAGTCCATCAGGATCGCGTCGTAGTCGTGCTGCTCGGTCATGGTCAGCGCCTGCTCACCGTGCCCGGCCACGTCGACCTGGTAACCCAGCTGCGACAGGATGCCGAGCGCGACGGTCTGGTTGATGTCGTTGTCCTCGACCAGCAGCAGCCGGAACCCCTCCCGCGCGGAGCCTTCCGGCGCCGCAACCGGTTGCGCCGCTTCGGGTTCCGGCTCCAGCACCGATTCCGGCACCGGCTCGGGCGAGTCCGCCGAGGCCACCGGGTCGGGCGAAGCCGCCGCAGCGGACTCCACCGCCGGCAGACTCACCCGGGTCAGCGCGCTGAACAGGTCGGACTGGCGCACCGGCTTGGTCAGCCGGGCCGCGATCCCCCGGGCCAGCGCCTCCTGCTCGTCCACCTCGGCGCCGGAACTGACCAGGATCACCGGCAGGTTGGCCAGCGCCGGGACCCGCCGGACCTGCTCGATCAGCGTCATCCCGTCCTTCTCGGGCATGTGCATGTCCACCACCGCCAGGTCGTACCCACCCACCGGGGCGGAGCGGTTGGTCAGCATGTCCAACGCCTCGTCGGCCGAGCCGGCCGCCACCGGGCGCATCCCCCAGCGGGTCAGCTGGGTGGTCATCACCAGCCGGTTGACCTCGTTGTCGTCGACCACCAGGACCGCCAGCCCGCGGGCGTCGCGACCGCGCACCGAGCGTCCCCAGTCGGCCGCCGGGGCGAACACCAGCTCGGCCACGAAGGTCGCCCCCCGGCCGATCTCGCTGGTGGCCCGGATCGTCCCGCCCATCAGATCGGCCAGGCGCCGGCTGATCGACAGCCCCAGCCCGGTCCCGCCGTAGGCCCGGCTGGTGCCCTCGTCGGCCTGCCGGAACGGCTCGAACAGCAGGTCCAGCCGGGCCGGCTCGATCCCGATCCCGGTGTCGGTGACCGCGAAGTCCACCGAGACCAGGCCGTCCGAACGAGCCGCGCCCGGGGTCACCGCGATCGAGACCCCGCCGCTCTCGGTGAACTTCACCGCGTTGTGGGTCAGGTTCAGCAGGATCTGCCGCAGCCGGCCCGGGTCGCCGTTCAGCGCGAACGGCACCCCCGCCCCGTACTCCACGTTCAGCTCCAGGCCCTTGGCCGAGGCGTTCTGCCGGACCAGGGTGACCACGTCGTCGACCACGTCCTCGAGCCGGAAGTCGACCTTGTCCAGCAGCAGCCGGCCGGCCTCGATCTTGGAGAAGTCGAGGATGTCGTTGATCACCGTGAGCAGGGCGTCGCCGGCCGTGCGCACCCCTTCCACGTAGCGCCGCTGGGTCTCGGTCAGCGGGGTGCCCAGCAGCAGGTCGGTCAGGCCGATCACGCCGTTCATCGGGGTCCGGATCTCGTGGCTCATGGTGGCCACGAACTCGGACTTCAGCCGGGACGCCTCGACCGCCTGGTCCCGGGTCTCGGCCAGGGCGTTCTGCAGGTCCTTCTGCGCGGTGATGTCGCGGCCCACCGCGTAGATCAGCCGGCGGTCCGGGTCGGAGGCCACGGTCCACAGCAGGGTGTGCACCGAAGCCTCGCGCACGTAACGGTTCTCGAAGGTGGCCACGCCCGGCTCGGTGACCAGGCGGACCAGCTGGTCGGCGACCCGGCGCTGGTCCTCGACGTGGAAGACCTCCTCGAAGCGCAGGCCGAGCAGCTGGTCCGGACCGATCCCGAGGGCGGCCGACCAGACCGGGTTGGTCTGCACCAGCCGACCGCCGAAGTCGGCCACCGCCATGAAGTCGGCCGACAGCTGGAACAGCTGCTCCACCTGGTCGCGAGCGCTCAGCCGGTCGGTGACGTCCTGCAGCGAGCCCCAGATCTCGTCCACGCCCTCATTGCGGATCCGGAAGTTGCACTCCACGATCCGCCGGGTGCCGCCCGGGCCCCGGGTCCGGGCCAGGAACACCTGCTGCTCGCCGCTGCGCACCAGTTCCTTCAGCCGGTCGGCGGTTTCCGGGTCGCTCTCGGCCATCAGGAAGGGCGCCAGCTCCCGGCCGGCCAGCTCCTCCACCGGGATGCCGAGCAGTTGCTCACCGCCCACCGAGCAGAAGTCCACCGTGCCGTCCGGAGTCAGGCGCAGCAGCACACCGGGCGAGGAGTTGGCCAGATCCTGCAGCCGCCGCTGGTTCTCGCTGAGCGAGTAGGTGGCCTGGCGCGCCGCGAAGTTGGCCCGGCGCCGCACCGCGGCCACCACCACCGCGCTGATCAGCAGCACGGCTCCGGTCCCGATCGCCGCCGCCCGGAAGAACACCGCCGGCCGCATCGCGGTGGCCTCGTCCTCCTGAGCGACCACCCGCCACCCGTAACCGTTCTCACCCGCCGAGGGCGTACTGACCGCCACGATCTGACCGCTGCCGGCCAGCACGCTACGCCCCCGGGCCAGCCGTACCGATTCGGCGATCCCTTGCCCGGCAGCACCTTCGCTGTCCGCCACCAGCCGGTCCGAGGCGTCCAGCACGCTCAACCGAACGCCGCGGCCGGAGGCGTACGAGTCCACATACCGCTGGTAGCCGGAGATCCGCTGCGAAATCGCGACGTAGCCGAGCAGGCCGCCCGAGTGGCCGCGGACCGGCACGGCCGTGAGATTGACGTCGTTGCCGGTCAGATCGCTCTGGAACACCGAGGAGACGGAATACGGGGCGGCCGGGTCGATCTCCGGCACCCAGGCCTGGGCCCCGAGGTCGTAACCGGCCGCCACCCGGTCCGGCAGGTCCCCGACCACCTGGTAGTCCGCATCGACGACGAACACCGTGGAAATGTCCGTCCCGGCCGCCGCCAGAGTCCGCAGCACCCGCGCGACCGCGTCCTGGGTGTCCTGAGTCCGAGGGTTCTCCAGCGCCTCGGCCAGATTGTTGTCGCCCGCCACCGAACCGATCAGCGTGGCCAGTCCGGAACTCTGCTCCCGCAGGAAGACGCTGGCCAGGTCGGCGGTGTTCTGCATCTCCCGCTCGGCGTTGGAACGCACCATCCGGTCGTACGAGATCACCGCGGCGGTGGTCGGCACCACGATCAGCACGGCCAGCAGCGCGAGCGTGCCGATGAACCGTCCCAGGTGCCGGTGGTCGCCGGGCCGGTCCCGGCGGGGCGTCTCGGCCGGGGTGGTCGCAAGGGTCACCTCTGGCCGATCGTCATCTCGGCTGCCCGGGTGAAGCGATCGGCGCGATTTCTGACGACGCTGGTGAACGGCCCGGGATTCCTCAAGATCAGCAGCGGGACGGCCGATCACCCCCTACGGACGATAGTGCTTCCGAGTGTGGGGACGGCGTGTTATGGCCCGGGTACTGGTGGTGGACGACGATCCCGACACCGTGCGGATCGTCACGTTCCGGCTGCAGTCCAACGGGCACCGGGTGATCGGGACGACCTCGGCGAAGACGGCGCTGTCGGCGGTGGCGGAGCGGGGCCGGCCGGATGTCGCGATCCTCGACATCTCGATGCCGGAGATGGGTGGGATGGAACTGCTCGTGCACCTGCGGGCGATGGAGGGCAGCGACAACCTGCCGGCCATCTTCCTGTCCGCCCGGGTGATGCGCGACGAGGTGGACGAGGGCCGGGCCCTGGGCGCCACCTATCTGACCAAGCCGTTCATCGCCTCGGCCCTGCTGCGGGCGATCGACGAGGCGATCGTCCCCACGTTCGACTCCTGGTGAGGCCCTGACGCCACAATGGCGGGATGAGCGAGAACCCCAGGCGCATCGTCCTCGTGCACGCCCATCCGGACGACGAGACGATCGGTAACGGCGCCACCATGGCCAAGTACGCCGCCGAGGGTGCGCAGGTCACGCTGGTCACCTGCACCCGCGGTGAGCAGGGCGAGGTGATCCCGCCGGAGCTGGCCCACCTGCAGCACCCCGACCGGCTGGGCGATTTCCGGGTGGGTGAACTGGCCGCGGCGATGACTGCGCTGGGGATCAGTGACCACCGTTTCCTGGGCGATCCGACTTCCCCCGGCCGTCCGGCGGCTGCGGTTCGGGCCGACGGCGGCACGGTCTACGCGGACTCCGGAATGGCCTACGACCACGAGGGTGTGGTCGTCCCGTCACCGAATCCGCCGCCCGGTGCGTTCGCCCTGACCGACGTCGAAGAACCGGCCGAGCGCCTGGCCGATCTCCTGCGCGAACTGAAGCCGCAGGTGGTGGTGGGGTACGAGCCCGGCGGCGGTTACGGCCATCCGGATCACGTTCACGCGCACCTGGTGATGATGCGGGGTGTGGAGCTGGCGGCGGTGCAAGGGCCGGATGCCTGGGCGGTGCCGAAGGTCTACTGGAGCGTCTTGCCCGAGACGCTGACTCGTCAGGCCCTGCGGCTGATGCGGGAGAACTCCGGCCACACCGGCCTGGACCCGGACGGCCGGCTGCCGAGCATGGTGGTTCCGGACGAGCAGGTCACCACCGCGATCGATGCCACCGCGTTCACCCCGGCCAAGGTCGAGGCGCTGCGGGCGCACGCCACCCAGGTGCTGCTCAGCCCGAACGACGCCTCCTTCGCGCTGAGCAACCAGATCAGCCAGCCGGTGCTCGGGCTGGAGTTCTATCGCCTGGTGCGGGGCCACACCGGAGGTGTGCGCGACGAATTGGGGCGCGAGACAGACCTGTTCGCCTGAGACTCAGATCGGGTGGGCGCGCGGGGCAACCCACCCGATCTGCGTTGATTCAGTCCGCCTCGGTGGTGAACCAGTTGTTCAGCAGCCAGGTCCAGGTCTTGGCCCCGACATCGCCGTCCACCACGAGCTTGGCCCACTTCTGCACATACTCGACCGCTTCCTCGGTCTTCGCACCGAAGTCACCGTCCACCTTCAGCGGCGCCAGCATGCCCCCGCCGACCAGGAAGTGGTTCAGCAGCTCCTGCAGACGGCGGACCGCGATGACCTCGGAGCTGCCCTTCTTCAGCAGCGGCAGGCCGAGTTGGATCTTCTCGCTCATGATTCCCCCAGAATCGTCCGTGAACGTGCGTCCTAAGTGAGAACCGGGCACCGGGGACCGATACGTCTGTAGGAACCAATCGCAATGAGTGACGACGGGTGCTGCCTTTGGGCGTTCGGCTGACCGCCGGGAGGGTGACGACTCAACCAGCAGTGCAGCCACGGCCACTTCGGAGTGTCTCCTGGGACCAGGAAACAACTTTGGAGGACGGTTTTGGCGAGCGACACGGTGCTTGGGCGCCACCGGGCTTTGGAGAACGAGCGCCTCGACGACGTCGGCCGGGAGCGCGCGCGGGGGCAGCGCCGGCGCCTGAGCCGGGTGCTGCTGGCCGGGGTCGCGGTGGCCGGGTACTGCTGGTGGCGCTACCTGAGCGGGAACCCGATCCTGCCGGCCCTGCCGTCGATCGACCCGTTCCTGCTCACCGTGATCATCTTCTTCGGGCTGATGACCGCGGTGACGCTGGGCACGATGACCTTCACCGGGCGCTCACCGCACGTGCTGTACCGGCCCGAGCAGATCGAGGTGCGGATCAGCGACGTCAAGGGCCTGGCCCCGGTGGCCGAGGACGTGCGCCGTTCGCTCGAGCTCTTCCGCTCGGCCATGACCTTCAAACGCAAGATGGGCGGAACCGCGCGCCGGGGAATCCTTTTCGAGGGTTCACCCGGCACCGGAAAGACGCACATGGCCAAGGCGATGGCGGCCGAGTCGGGGGTGCCGTTCCTGTTCGTCTCGGCCACCGCGTTCCAGTCCTCGTACTACGGCGCCACCGGCCGCAAGATCCGCTCGTTCTTCAAGGAGCTGCGCAAGGCCGCCCGCCGGGAGGGTGGCGCGATCGCGTTCATCGAGGAGATCGACGCGATCGGCCTGGCCCGGGGCGGGGTCTCGCTGTCGGCCACGCCGGCGGCTGCGCTGCACTCGACGGACTGCGGTGGGCTGAGCGGCCTGACCGTGCTGAACACGGCTCCGGTGCAGGTCGAGCGGATGGTCAGCAGCGATGTCGGGGCGGTGGTCAACGAGCTGCTGGTGCAGATGCAGTCGTTCGACGAGCTCACCGGTGCGCAGCGGGCGATCGGCTGGGGCGTGGACCGGATCAACCTCCTGCTGCCCGCCGCCCGGCAGCTCCCACGCCCCCGTCCGGAGCCGGTGAACGTACTGGTCATCGCGGCCACCAACCGGGCCGACGCGCTCGACCCGGCGCTGCTGCGCCCGGGCCGGTTCGACCGCCGGATGACGTTCGGGCTGCCGGACAAGGCCGGCCGGCGGGAGCTGATCGACCACTTCCTGGAGCGCAAGGCGCACGAGGCCGAGCTGGCCGACCCGGAGCACCGGGACGCGCTGGCCGGGGTCACCCAGGGGTACAGCCCGGTCCGGATCGAGAACCTGCTGGACGAGGCCCTGGTCAACGCGGTGCGCCGGGGTGCGGCGGGGATGTCGTGGAGCGATCTGGAGCAGGCCCGGCTGGTCACCGAGGTCGGGCTCGGGCAGCCGGTCGGCTACACCGATCACGAGCTGCGGCTGATCGCCACGCACGAGGCCGGGCATGCGGTCGCGGCCTGGCTGCTGGCCCCGCACCGCCGGCTGGAGATCCTGACCATCATCAAGCGGGCGAACTCGCTGGGGCTGCTGGCTCACGGCGACCGCGACGACGTGTACACCCGCTCGAAGGCGGAGCTCGGGGCGTTGATCTCGATCGCCTTCGGGGGTCAGGTCGCCGAAGAGCTTTTCTTTGGGGACGTGTCGACCGGCCCGGCGGGTGACCTCACCTATGCGACCACGGTGGCGGCGCAGATGATCGGCTCCGCCGGGATGGGCGGCACGCTGATCTCGTTCGCAGCCTCGGCCGGCGGGGGCGACCTGGTCTCCCGGCTGATGGGCGACGCCGAAGGCCGCAAGATGCTCGAGGAGCTGCTGGCCACGCGCAAGCAGGTCACCCGGGAACTGCTGGAGCACAACCAGCACCTGGTCGAGGCGCTGCGTGACGCCCTGCTGGAGCGGCACGAGTTGATCGGCGGGGAGATCGGGCGGGTGCTCACCGAGGCGCAGTCCGGCCAGAGCGTGGATCTGCGGGATCGAAGCGCTCTCAGGCCGGGCTCTTAGTCTGGGGCGCATGGCAGTGGATCAGGGCACGTTCAGGCGGGCGGTGGGGCGGTTCGCCACCGGTATCTGTGTGGTGACGAGCCGGGAAGGGCGCCTCGACCACGCGATGACGGTCAACGCCTTCACCTCGGTGTCGCTGGACCCGCTGCTGGTGCTGGTCTGCGTGGAACGCGAGGCCCGGTTCCACGACGCCGTGGTCGAGGCCGGGGTCTGGGGAGTCAGCGTCCTGGACTCCGGGCACCGGCCGGTGGCCGACTGGCTGGCCAACCGCGGACGTCCGTTGATCGGGCAGCTGGACCGGATACCGCACCACCGCGGCCCGGAGACGGACGTCGCGCTGCTCGACGAGGCGGTGGCCACGCTGGAGTGCCGCACCACGGCGGTGTACCCCGGCGGAGATCACAACATCGTCCTGGGTGAGGTGGTGGCGGCGGACGTTTGTGACGATCGGTCCGGTGCTCTGCTGTATCACCGGGGCGCCTACCGTCAGCTCTGACCGATTCGTTATCCGTTCGATCTTGGATCACAATGCGACACAGCCGTTTCGGTGACACTCCGTCGTACCATGACCCAGTGGCAGAGACCCCATTGGCGGCGTGGCCCCAGGCTCCCGTGAACGAACCGGGCATTCGCTCCCTCAGCGATCGGGGCCCGCAGTGAACCAGCCGCCGGTGGACGCGACCCAGCCGTTGCCCCAGGTGAAGGGCGGCAAGGACGGCCTCCCGCCGGAGCTCTCGGTGGAACCGGGCCAGCCGCGGGGCGAGTCCTCGCCCGGCGACGGTTCCGCTGCGCCGCGGGGTGGCGGCCGTGACGGTGCGAGCGATCGCCCCGGGAATGCCCTCGATGACGGCCTCCCCCAGCGGCCCAGAAGTGGCTCCGGCGGTCGGCCCGGTGATGCTCCGGGTGACCGGTCGAGCGGTGGCCGAGGCGGTGGCGGGTCGAGTTCGGACAACCGCTGGTCCGCACTGACCGATGGCAGGCGTTCCCATGGCGAGCAGAGCCGTGGCGAGCAGGCCCGTGGCGAGCAGGCCCGTGGCGAGCAGGCCCGTGGCGAGCAGGCCCGT
>NZ_JAJOMB010000023.1 GCF_021129305.1 Kineosporia babensis
CACGCCGAGCGACTTCATGTACGGCGTGCCCTTCCAGGAGTCGAAGATCCAGGTCGGGTTGATCACGTCCTCCCAGCTCTGCCGGGCCGGCCAGTCCACCACCACGTCGACCGGGACACCCCGCCAGGCCGCGAAGCCCTCGGCGTTCTCGGCGCTGCTGCCGGGCATGTACAGGCCACTCGCGCCCCAGGGCAGACCCGAGCGGTTGGTGGTGGAACACGGCGTCATCACGTCGTCCGACGGCGTGTTCACCGCGACCACACCGGGCGCGTCGGGCTGCGAGTTGTTGCCGAGCGGCGCGGCCGGGAGGGTGCTTTCGGCCGTGCTCTGGCTCTGGGTGGTGGTTTCCGCCGGGCTCTCGGTCTGCTCGACGGTCGACTCACCCGTTGCCTCGCCGGTGGCGGACTCGGTCGCCGTCTCGGTCGCGGTGTCGGTGACCGAGCCGGGCGTCTCGGTGTCGGTGCCCGTGCTGCTACTGCTACTGCTACTGGTGCCGGTCTGCGAGGTCTCGTCCGGTTCGGTGGCCTCGGGCTTGCGCAGGCCGTCACAGACTCCGCTGATGCCCTCGGTACCACCCGTGGCCGGCGGCAAGGTGCCGCTGCCGGTGCTGCTGGTGGTCTCGTCCGTACCCGGGCTCTCGGTCTGGCCCGGCTCCTCGGCCGAGGAGGTGGGTGCGGTGGTCGGAGCACCCGGGGCCGGTTCGGTGGTCTGCGTCTGGGTCGGAGAGTCCGACGCGGTGCCGCCCGGCTGGGACACGGTGGTCGTCGTCGTGGTGGTCGTGGTCGTCGTGGTGGCGGCGCCCGCACCCGGCTCGGTCGTGGTCTCGGTGGCGGTCTCGGTGCCCACGCCCGGCGGGACGCTCGGGTTGGAGCGCTCCATCTTGATGTACGCCTCGACTACTTCCCGCTGCCAGCGCCCGGGAAAGTTCCCCGTGCCGTTGGCATGGTCGCGGCGCCACTTCTTGCTCCGGGGCTTCTCGGAGTAGTCGGAGATAAAGGCGGTGCCGTCGGCACTCGTCCAGGAGACGGCCGCACCGACCTTCTCCTCCCCGTCGGGGCCCTGGCCGGCCACGGCCGGAACCGTCCCGATCACAACGGCGATCAGGACCAGCGCGGTTGCCCCCACAACCCGCTTCTTGGTCATCCCCTTCTTCGTCAGCACGCCTTGCCACTCCCCTGTCTATGGCCGGTCCGGCAGTCAGCGCCTAGGTGGCGCAGGTAACAGAGTGCAGTCGAGCAATTGTCTGAATCTTAATGAGACGTCAAGTTCAAACAGTTTCACCACCCAGTGTCAGCATTTGGTGACGCGCAGGAAGATGCTCCTGTTCAGAACGGGATTGCGGGGATGGATGCAGTCCGTGACCGTGACCGTTTTGCGGGCAATCCTCCGGGGGTGCATCGGTGCAGGGCAGGAGGGCTCTGCGCAGGTTGGTGGCCGGATTTGAGATGCACACAGCGTGGCCGGCGACGTGGGTGCAGTTGGGCGGCAGTGCGCGGGGAGGGCGCCCGGTCGCGGATCGCGAAGATCAAGAGACCTTCCACCGCTGATCCGTGCCCCTGAGTGGCGGGCCGGCGGCCGGAGGCTTACTACTGATGGAGCCCGGTTCTGGGCGGACGCGTTCGGACTCAGGGGGTGCGGTTCATGACGACGACGCCGGTTCCGGGAGGAGGCGGACTGGGTTCACGCCTGTTCGCCCGGCGCTCCCTCGACTCTCTGGTGGCCGAACCCGAGGGCGGCGGCCTGAAGCGGGCGGTCGGGCCGATCCAGCTCACCGCGCTCGGGATCGGCGCGGTGATCGGCACCGGGATCTTCGTGGTGATCGGCGAGGGCGCGGCCCTGGCCGGCCCGGCCGTCGTGCTCTCGTTCGTGCTGGCCGCCCTGGCCTGTGCCTTCTCCGCGCTCTCGTACGCCGAACTGGCCTCCAGCATCCCGGTTTCCGGCAGCGCCTACACCTACACCTACGTCACCCTGGGCGAGCTGGTGGCGTTCATCATCGGCTGGGACCTGGTGCTGGAGTACGGCGTCTCGGTGGCCGGCATCGCCGTCGGCTGGGGCGGCAACCTGAACGCCTTCCTGGACAGCGCGCTGGGCTGGGAGCTGCCCGAGGCGATCGCCCATTCCCCCGAGGACGGCGGCGTCTTCAACCTGCCGGCCGTGCTGATCGTGCTGGCGATCACCGCCGTGCTGATCACCGGCGTGCGCGAGAGCGCCCGGGTCAACCTGGTCATGGTCGTGATCAAGATGAGCATCCTGGTGTTCTTCATCGTGATCGCCTTCGCCAACTTCAACAGCGGCAACCTCACCCCGTTCGCCCCGGAGGGTCAGGACGGCGTGGTCAGCGCGGCCGCGGTGATCTTCTTCGCGTTCATCGGCTTCGACGCGATATCCACCGGCAGTGAGGAGGCCCGCAACCCCAAGCGGGACCTGCCCGTGGCCATCCTGTCCTCGCTGGCCATCTGCACCGTGTTCTACGTGCTGGTCTCGCTCGGCGCGGTCGGCCTGGCCAGCACCAGCCAGCTGTCCGGCAGCGACGCCCCGCTGGCGGCCGCGCTCGACGAGGGCGCGGGCATCACCTGGGCCGCGGCCCTGCTCTCGTTCGGCGCCCTGGTCGCGATCACCAGCGTGTGCCTGGTCATCCTGTTCGGCCAGACCCGGATCTTCTACGCGATGTGCCGCGACGGCCTGCTGCCCAGGGAACTGGCCCGGGTCAACCCGCGGTTCGGCACCCCGGCCCTGCTCACCGTGATCCTCGGCGGGCTGATCTCGATCCTGGCCGCGCTGGTCCCGCTCAGCGAGATCGTGAAGCTGGTGAACATCGGCACCCTGTTCGCCTTCGTCCTGGTCAACGCGGGCGTGATCATCCTGAAGTACACCCGGCCCGACTTCCCGCGCTCCTACCGGGTGCCGCTGAACCCGCTGCTGCCCCTGCTGGGGATCGGCTTCGCGGTCTACCTGATGCTCGATCTGCCCGCCACCACCTGGTGGCGCTTCGCCATCTGGCTGGTGCTCGGCCTGGTCATCTACTTCGCCTACGGCTACCGCAACTCCCGCCTGCGCAACTGAGCCCCTTCCAAGATCGGGAAGACCGAGCAGCAGTGATGTCGAGAGGCGGCAAGTGGCTCCGACCGAGGGGTGAGGACGGCAGGATGGCCGTTCACGACCGAAGGAGAGCCGACATGGCCAAGTTCCTGCTGCTGAAGCACTACGGTCTCAGCCCCGAGGGTGAGCCCGGCCACGCCCCGATCTTCGGCTGGACCCCGGAGGAGATCGACGCGCACATGGCCTACCAGCGCCAGCTCATCGCCGAACTGCGCGAGAGCGGCGAGTACGTCGACGTGCAGGCCCTCAGCAACGACTCGGTCCTGGTGCGGACCGGCGGCGAGGGCGCCCCGCCGGTGGTCACGGACGGCCCTTACGCCGAGTCCAAGGAGCTGGTGGCGGGCTGGTACCTGATCGACGTGGAGTCCAAGGAGCGGGCGTACGAGATCGCCGCCCGGGTGTCGGCCGCTCCTGGGGCCGGGGGCAAGCCGGGAGACGAGCTGCTCGAGGTCCGGCCGATCCTGAGCATGTAGTGGATCAGCTCCTCAAAGACCTGGCCCCGCAGGTCCTGGCCGTCCTCGTCCGCCGCGGGAACGACTTCGCGGCGGCCGAGGACGCCCTGCAGGAAGCACTGCTGGAGGCCTGGCAGCAGTGGCCGCAGCAGCCACCGGCCAACCCCCGAGCCTGGCTCACCACCGTTGCCTCGCGCCGGCTGATCGACGGCATCCGCTCGGACGCCTCCCGGCGACGGCGTGAGGAAGCTGCGCAGACCGAACCGGAACCAGGCCCGACCGAGCAGGCCGACGACACCTTGCAGCTGCTGTTCCGTTGCTGCCACGCGAGTCTCAGCCCCGGCTCGGCGGTGGCCCTGACGCTGCGCGCGGTGGGTGGGCTGACCACCCGCCAGATCGCCGAGGCCTTCCTGGTGCCCGAAGCCACCATGGCCCAGCGGATTTCCCGGGCCAAGAAGTCGCTGACCGACCAGAAACTCAACCAGGCCGGCCGTCTTGAGAACGTCCTGCGGGTGCTCTATCTGATCTTCAACGAGGGCTACACCGGATCGGTGGACCTGTCCGCCGAGGCGATTCGGCTGACCCGCCAGGTGGTCGTGAGCAACCGGGAGCCGGAAGTGCTGGGCCTGCTGGCACTCATGCTGCTGCACGACGCCCGCCGCCCAGCCCGGTTCGACGGCGAGAACCTGGTGCCGCTCGATCAGCAGAACCGCTCGCTGTGGAACGCGCTGAAGATCGAGGAAGGAGTGCTGCTCCTGCAGACGGCGCTGGCCCAGGACCGGCTGGGCGAGTACCAGGCCCAGGCCGCCATAGCCGCACTGCACGACGACGCCGCCACCGCCGAGGAGACCGACTGGCCACAGATCTTGTCCTGGTACGACGAGCTCCTGACCATTCACGACACCCCGGCCGCGGCGCTGAGCCGGGCCGTGGCCGTGGGTGAGGCCGATGGCCCACAGGCCGGGCTGGCTGCCCTCGCCCAGGTCGAAAACCGCCTGCCCAAGAAGCATCATCGGCTCTTCGCGGTGCAAGGGCATCTGCTGGAACGCTCCGGCGACCGGGTGGGCGCAGCCCGGGCCTACGCCGAGGCGGCCAAGTACGCGACCAGCACGGCAGAACGCGTTCACCTCACCAAACAGGCTGCCCGGCTGAGAAATTGAGGACGATGTGGGCACCTCGGTAACTCAACGACGTCTTCAATGCGGGTTTTCGTTCGCAGCCGTGAGAGCCTTGGCCAGGTGACCAGCTCTCCCCCACGACGCCGGGGCCGCCCCGGCTACGACCAGGCCGCGATCCTGCGCACGGCGGTGGAACTGTTCAACCGGCGCGGTTACGACGCCACCAGCATGGGCGATCTGGCCAAGGAGCTGGGGCTGAGCAAGGCCGCGATCTATCACCACGTGGAGAGCAAGGAGCAGCTGCTCGCGGCCGCGCTGAACGATGCGCTGGACGAGCTGACGGCCGTGGTGACCGAGGCGGTACGGCCCGAAGCCGAGGGCAGTGCGCACGAACGGCTGCGGGCGGTGGTGCGGCGCAGCGTCGAGGTGCTGATCGCGCACCAGCCCAGCGTGACGCTGCTGCTGCGGGTGCGGGGCAACAGCGAGGTCGAACTGGACGCGTTGCAGCGCCGGCGCCGGCTGGACGAGCAGCTCGCCGAACTGGTCTCGGCCGCGGTGCAGGAGGGTTCACTGCGCGCCGACCTGCCCCCGGCGCTGGTCGGCCGGCTGCTCTTCGGCCTGGTGAACTCGCTGGTGGAGTGGTACCAGCCGAGCGGTTCGGACGACCCGGCAACCGTGGCCGACGCGCTCACCACGATGGCCTTCGACGGGCTCACAACCCCGCGATAGGGCGCCCCAAAGACCGGCTGCGCCCGCGGAACTCGGCAATAACGCTCTCGTCGGACAGCCGCACCACCGAGACGTCGTACAGACCGGACCGACCCCGCCGAGCCCGTTCCACCGCCCAGGCCTCGAGGTGGTCGCCCAGCCGGGCCGACTCCAGAAACGTGACGTCGAAACCGGCCGCCACGGCCACCTCGCCGTAGCTGTTGCAGGCCACCGCGAACGCCGTGTCGGCCAGCGCCGAGATCAGCCCGCCGTGGCACAGCTGATGACCGTTGGTCATGTCCTCCCGCACCGGCATCGAGACCCGGGACCGGCCCGGAGCAACGAATTCCAGCTTCATGCCCAGAGCCGCACTGGCCCGGTCGCCCTCCAGCATGACCGCCGCGCTGCGCTCGGCCAGATCCTGTTGCGCATTCATCGCTTCCGCCGCTCCAGAAAGGCCGTCATCCGTTCGTGCTTCTCCTCGGTCTCGAACAGCACGGCCTGCGCCACGTCGTCGATCACCGGGTGCGCCCCACGCGGCGCCTGCATCACCGTCTTGGTCAGCCGCACCGCCAGCGGAGCCTGCGCCGCGATCTTGTCGGCCCATCTCTGCCCGGCTGCTGCCAAGTCCGGCGCAGGCACGACCTCGTTCAAAAGCCTTACCTCCAGCGCTTCTTGCGCGTTCAGAACCCGCCCGGCCAGCAGAATCTCCTTGGCCAGTGGCTCCCCCACCAGCTCCAGCAACCGCCACGAAGCCCCGGCCGCCGCCAGAATCCCCAGGCCGGTCTCCGGATTACCGATCTTCGTGCCGGGCGTGCCGATCCGGAAATCGCAGGCATAGGCCAGTTCCGCGCCACCACCCAGGGCGTAGCCGTCCACCAGCCCGATCGTCGGCATGGGCAGGCGGTGAATCCGGTCGAAGACGGTGGAATTGATGCCCTGCAGAGCCGCATCACGCCGACGCTCGCGCAGTTGGGCAATGTCCGCCCCGGCTGCGAAGGTGCCGCCCTCACCGATGATCAGCACGATCCGGGGCTCCGCCTCGACCTCGGCACAGGCCGCGTGCAGGGCCGCCACCATGTCTCGGTCGATGGCGTTGCGCTGCTCCGGCCGGTTCAGCCGCCAGAGCACGCGGTCTCTGTGTTCCTCGACCAACAGTGCAGCAGTCATCGCGACCTCCCGATCAGGCGTCGTAGTCGACGGTAACAGCTTCCGACACCGGGAAGGACTGACAAGTCAGAACGAAACCGGCTGCCAGCTCTGCCGGTTCAAGCGCATAGTTGCGGCGCAGGTCCACCTTGCCCGCACGCACCATGGCCCGGCAGGTTCCGCACACCCCGCCCTTGCAGGCGAACGGCAGGTCAGCCCGGGTGGCCTGCGCCCCGTCCAGCAGCGTGGTCTCTCGGGAAACCGGCGCTGTGGAACGCAGCCCGTCCAGCACGGTGGTGAGCTCGGTGGTCGCGCCCTGGGGGCGATCGGGATCGCGACGAGGCTGCGGCGGCGGTTCGTCCACGTAGAACAGCTCCACGTGAATCTTCTCGGCCGCCACACCCAGCTCGCCCAGAACCCGGCGGCATCCCTGGACCATTTCGAAGGGTCCGCAAAGCCATACCTGATCGAATGTTTCGACCGGAACCAGAGCGGTCAGCAACGTGCGCACCCGTTCGGCGTCGAGCCGACCGGAGAACAGCTCGACATCGCGCGGTTCCCGGCTGAGCACGTGAACCAGCTGAAACTGTTCAGCGAAACGGTTCTTCAGATCCGCCAGCTCTTCGGCGAACATCACGGTGCGACTGGTGCGATTGCCGTAGAGCAGAGAAACCTGGGCCTTCGGATGCCGCAAAACGGTCGAGGCCACCGAAAGCAATGGCGTGATACCCGATCCGGCCGCAATACACAGATGCCTTTCGCCGGCCTCCGGATCGGCCTGCCAGGAACCGGTCGGCGTCGACACCTCGATCTCGTCGCCCGCTGCTGTCTGATTCACCAGCCAGGATGAGAACAAGCCGCCCGAAACCTCGCGCACCCCGATCGTGGGCAGCTCCCCCACCGCTGCGCAGATCGAGTACGACCGCCGATGCTCAACGCCGTCCAGGTTCCTCCGCAGATTCAGCGACTGCCCGGCGCTGAATTCGTAGGCCTTACGGAGATTCTCCGGAACATCGAAAGTAACGGCCACCGCGTCGTCGCAGAGCCGATCAACGGCTCTCACCTTCAGGCGGTGAAATACTGCTCGGGTCCGCTCCGGCATCAGCAGCGCCATTCAGATCTCCTTCAGGTGCTCGAAGGGTTCCCGGCATTCGTCGCAGCGGTACAGGGCTTTACAGGCGGTGGCGCCGAATTCCGAAGTCACCGTGGTCCGGCCGGAACCGCACCGCGGGCAGGTCAGGTTGCGTCGGGTGGGGCCCAGGTTCAGTACCAATGGACGCGGGGCTGCCCCGGGCGCGGAAAGCCCGTGTTGTTTCAGGGCCAGACGGCCTCGTTCCGAGATCCAGTCGCTCGACCACGGCGGGTCCAGTTCGATCCGGACCCCGATGCTCGGGAAGCCCGCTTCCTGCAGCCGGTGCACGAGATCGTCCCGCATCGTCGCCAGAGCCGGGCACCCCAGATAAGTGGGGGTGATCGCTACGGCGACCACCCCGTCCTCCATCTCGACGCTGCGCAGCACGCCTAGATCCTGCAAGGTGAGCATCGGCAGCTCGGGGTCGACCACCTCGGCCGCCACCCTCCGAGCCCGGTCCAGCGCGCTCACCAGCGCCCCATCGGATGCGCCCGCGCCACCACCTGCATCTCCGCCAGCAACAGACTCAGTGCTTCGGTATGCATCCCGTCCCGCCCCCGACCACCGACCCGCACCACCGAATCCGGCTGCGCGACCCCACCCGCAAGAAACACACGCTCCAGAACCGCACCGCCGGAAAGCCCATAAGCCTCAGCCAGCTCAGCCTGATGAACCCAGAGCCCAGCCAGGGCAGCCAGAACCCGCCGCCGCGACTCAGAGGTTCCCCGAGCCAAGGTGACGAACCACCGACCAGCCCAATCCCGCTGATAAGCGAGCTCTTTGACCCCTCGAGCAGCCACCGCCGCCAACACCGGATCCGCCGATGACAGCAACTGCTGGAACAGCTCCAACCGCGCCACCGAGAACATCAGCAAACGGACGATCACATGGGCGAAGTCTCCATTGGGCAGCTCAACCAGCTGCACATTACGAAAGGCCGCAGCATCCCGGAAGAAAGCCAGCGCATCCTCCGCAGGAACCGGCGAACCCGCGGGCAGCACCGGCACCACCGCAGGATCGACCAGGGCAGCCCGCCCCAGCAGCAGACGCGCCTGCCCCAGCAGATCCAGGGCCAGATTGGCCAGCGCCACATCGTCTTCCAAGTCCGGCGCCCGGCTGCACCATTCGGCCAGGCGCTGAGAAAGAATCAGCGCATCGTCGGCCAGGCCCAGGCAGAACCGGGCATGCTCCAGCGGATCAAGCGCAGCCGGCAAGGCCACGTCCAACCCGGCCAGCGGATCGTCGAAGTCCGTCCCGAAGGCCCATTGATCCGAATTCCCCTCCAGCAAGCCGTCGAACGCCATGCCTGTCACCTCACATGTGCGGAACGTCGTCGGGGATCGGATAGAAGGTCGGATGCCGGTAGACCTTGTCCGCGCTCGGCCCGAACAGCGGGTCCTTCTCGTCCGGGCTCGAAGCTGTGATCGCTGCCGCCGGCACCACCCAGATGCTCACGCCCTCGTTGCGACGGGTGTACACGTCCCGGGCATTGCGCAAGGCCATCGTCGAATCGGCCGCGTGCAGCGAACCCACGTGCACATGATTCAGCCCACGCTTGCCCCGCACGAAAACCTCGTACAGCGGCCATTCCCGTCGATCAGTCATCCCGGCCACGCTCCGCAAAGGCCGTTGCTGCCTCGCGCACCCAGGCACCGTCGTCATGGGCCTTGCGCCGATGCGCCAGGCGCTGGGCGTTGCAGGGCCCGTCGCCGCGAATCACCGCGGACAGCTCGTCCCAGTCCGGCCGGCCGAAGTCGTAGTGTTCCCGCTCGGCGTTCCAGCTCAGCTCCGGGTCGGGCAGCCGAACGCCCAGCACCTCGGCCTGCGGCACCGTCAGGTCCACGAACTTCTGGCGCAGCTCGTCGTTCGAGTGCCGCTTGATCCCCCAGGCCATCGAGCGTTCGCTGTTCGGGGAGTGCTCGTCCGGCGGCCCGAACATCATCAGGCTGGGCCACCAGAACCGGTCCACCGACTCCTGCACCAGGGCCCGCTGCTCCTCGGTGCCACGCATCATCGTCATCAGCAGCTCGTAGCCCTGCCGCTGGTGGAACGACTCCTCCTTGCAGATCCGGATCATCGCCCGGCCGTAGGGCCCGTACGAGGTGCGGCACAGCGGTACCTGGTTGCAGATCGCGGCGCCGTCGACCAGCCAGCCGATCGTGCCCACGTCCGCATAGGACAACGTGGGGTAGTTGAAGATCGAGGAGTACTTCTGCTTCCCGCCGAGCAGCAGCTCGACCAGCTCACCGCGGGAGATCCCGAGCGTCTCGCAGGCCGAGTACAGGTAGAGCCCGTGGCCGGCCTCGTCCTGCACCTTGGCCAGCAGGATCGCCTTGCGGCGCAGCGACGGCGCTCGGCCGATCCAGTTGCCCTCCGGCTGCATCCCGATGATCTCGGAGTGCGCGTGCTGGGCGATCTGCCGGATCAGGGTGCGCCGGTAGGCCTCGGGCATCCAGTCCCGCGGCTCGATCCGGTCCCGCCGGGCAATCACCGCGTCGAAGTGCGCTTCCAGATCGGCCGTCGTCATCGTCGCCCCTGAGCTACTCGCCATTTACTTACCGATCGGTCTGTATTAACGTGACACGAGTCCGGCGACAGCGCAATGGGCAGTTCCAAGATCCGAAAGCCCTTTTGTGGCAAGCCGGAAGCCACCATGCGCTCGAGGGGAGCCGGCGTGACCACGTTGCTGGAGAGCTACGTCGCAGGGCACTGGTTCCGGGCGCAGACCGAGGGCGAGCCGTTGCTCGACGCGGCCACCGGCGAAGAGGTCTCGCGGATTTCGGCCAGCGGTCTGGACTATGCGCAGATGGTGCGCTGGGCGCGGGAGGAGGGCGGGCCGGCGGTGCGGGCGCTGACCTTCCATCAGCGGGCCAAGCTGCTCAAGACGCTGGCGCTGCACCTGGGTGAGCACAAGCCGGAGTTGTACGACCTCAGCGTGCACACCGGAGCCACCACGAAAGACACCTGGGTAGACGTGGACGGCGGCATCGGCACCCTGTTCAGCTACGCCGGCAAGGGCGTGCGCGAACTCCCGAACGACACCATCGCCTTCGACGGCCACCTCGAGCAGCTCGGCAAGGCCGGCACTTTCGTCGGCCAGCACATCTACACCTCCCGGCCGGGCGTCGCCGTCCAGATCAACGCGTTCAACTTTCCGGTCTGGGGCATGCTGGAGAAGCTGGCCCCCGCCTTCCTGGCCGGCCTGCCCTCGATCGTGAAACCGGCCGGCCAGACCGCCTACCTCACCGAACGCGCGGCCCGGATCATCATCGAGTCCGGCATCCTGCCGTCCGGTTCGCTGCAGCTGGTCGCCGGCAGCGCCGGTTCGCTCCTGGACCAGCTCGGGGTGCACGATTCGGTCGCCTTCACCGGTTCTGCCCACACCGCAGGGATTTTGCGCCGTCATCCGAACGTGCTCGACGGCGGCGTGCACCTCGGCGTCGAGGCCGACTCGCTGAACTGTTCGATCCTGGGGCCGGACGTGAGCACCGACGATCCGGAGTTCGACCTGTTCGTCAAGGGTGTGGTCACCGAGATGACGGTGAAGGCCGGGCAGAAGTGCACGGCCATCCGCCGGGTCATCGTGCCTGAGCCGATGACGGACGAGGTCGCGGCGGCGATCGGGGCCCGGCTGGCGAAGATCACGGTCGGCGACCCGCGCGATCCCGAGGTCCGGATGGGCGCACTGGCCAGTCTCGGTCAGCGTGAAGAGGTGCGTAAGGCGGTCGAGGCACTGCGGTCCGAGGCCGATCTGGTGTTCGGCGATCCGGGCCGGTCTTTCGGCCGAGGAGCCTTCCTGGAACCGCTGCTGCTGCGAGCCCGCCCGGATGCCGTACAGCCTCACGAGACGGAGCCGTTCGGTCCGGTCAGTACGGTGCTGAGCTATCGAACAATGGACGATGCGCTCGCCTTGGCGGCTCGCGGCAAGGGCAGTCTGGCCGGGTCGGTGATCACCCACGATCCGGCCGTGGCCCGGCATCTGGTGCTCGGGCTGGCGCCTTGGCACGGCCGGATTCTGGTGCTCGACCGGGACAGCGCCAAGGAGTCCACCGGGCATGGCTCGCCGCTGCCCACGCTGGTGCACGGTGGACCGGGCCGAGCTGGTGGCGGCGAAGAGCTCGGCGGCATCCGCGGGGTACTCGGGCACATGCAGCGCACCGCCGTCCAGTCCTCCCCCGGCCTGCTCACCGCCGTCACCGGGCGCTGGACCACCGGATCGCAGCGGAATACGCCGGCCGAGCATGCTTTCCGCCTGTCCCTGGCCGAACTCAAGGTCGGTGACACGATCAGCACCGGCTCGCGCACCGTGACGCTGGACGACATCGAGCACTTCGCCGAGTTCACCGGAGACCGGTTCTACGCCCACACCGATGCTGCCGCGGCCGAGAAGAACCCGCTGTTCGCCGGCATCGTGGCGCACGGCTATCTGGTGGTCTCGCTG
Source organism: Kineosporia babensis (assembly GCF_021129305.1). GTDB lineage: Bacteria > Actinomycetota > Actinomycetes > Actinomycetales > Kineosporiaceae > Kineosporia > Kineosporia babensis. The sequence goes on from NZ_JAJOMB010000023.1 coordinate 12,100, forward strand.
GCCGCCGGGCTCTTCGTCGATCCGGCCCCGGGCCCGGTGCTGGCCAACTTCGGGGTCGACGGTCTGCGCTTCCTCACTCCGGTCAAGGTCGACGACGCGATCTCGGTCCAGCTCACGGTCAAGCAGATCACCCCGCGCAACAGCGCCGACTACGGCGAAGTGCGCTGGGACGCGCTGGTCAGCAACCAGGACGGCGACGCGGTAGCCACCTACGACGTGCTCACCCTGGTCGCCAAAGCCAGGGAGGAATGAATGGTGCTCCAGGAGCGCGAAGGCGCGGTCACCGTCCTTACTTTGAACCGTCCTCAACGCCGCAACGCGCTCGATGCCGACAGCAAGAAGGCACTGCGCAGGGCGGTCGAGGAGGTGGCCGCCGACGAATCCGTTCGCGCCGTCGTCCTGACCGGTGCGGGCGGTTCGTTCTGCGGCGGACAGGATCTGGCCGAACATGCCGAAGCGCTCCGCACCGACCCGGCTACCGCTTTTGCCACCGTGGAGCAGGATTACGCGCCAATCGTCCAGGCCCTGATCACCATGCCCAAGCCGGTGATCGCCGCGGTCGAGGGCACCTGCGTGGGCGCCGGACTGGCTCTGGCCCTGGCCTGCGATCTGCGGATCATGGCCGAAGATGCCGTACTGGGAACCGCTTTCACCGCGATTGGCCTGACCTGCGACTCCGGACTCTCACTGACCCTGACGCAGTCCGTCGGCCCGTCCCGCGCCAAAGAGCTTCTGTTGCTGGGTCAATCCTTCTCCCCCGCCGAAGCCGGCACCTGGGGCATTGCCGGGCGGATCGTTCCCACCGGTCAGGTGCAGCAGCACGCCCGGGAGACGGCCGCACGTCTGGCCGCCGGACCAACCCTGGCCTACGCCGAGACGAAGAAGCTGATCGACACCGCCGCCCTGACCACCGTGCTGCACAATGAGGCGCTGGCACAGGCTCGTCTCGGACTGAGCACCGACCACCGCGCCGCTGTCGAGGCCTTCCTGGCCAAGCGCCGTCCCTCATTCGAGGGCCGCTAACCCTGGGTCACTCGCGATCACGGACACGCCCACTAGATGTAGTTGTCGCGGGCACCCCCTCCTACGGCATATGGTGCTGCCTGTTGCTGGTTCGCTCCACCATCCAGGTGGGGCGTCGTAAGAGGGAACCTGGTGTGATTCCGGGACTGCCCCGCAGCGGTGAGTGGGAACGAACGCCGTCAACGGCACTGGGCACGCAGCAGCGGGCCTGGGAAGCGACGGTCAGTAGGTGTGCGTGAGCACGGGCCCACGAGTCCGAAGACCTGCCCGCAACGTGCGTACCCTCGGGTGCGCACGTCCGTGGTGCTCGCGAGGGACGAGACCGGGCCGGCACTGCCGCACGCGTGCCGTCGCTCCGGAATCACCCTGCGCCACCGAGGTATCGAGGGATTCGGATGTGCCAGATGACCATCACCGTTTACAGCAAGCCCGCCTGTGTCCAGTGTGACGCGACGCATCGCGCCCTGGAGAAGTCCGGCCTCGCCTACGAGGTCGTCGACATCACCGAGAACGCCGAGGCCCGTGAGTACGTCCTCGCCCTCGGTTATCTGCAGGCACCCGTCGTCGTGGCCGGCGAGGACCACTGGTCCGGCTACCGCCCCGACCGGATCCGCGCCCTCGTCGTTCAGGCGGCCGCGGCCGTCGCATGAGTTCGCTGGTCTACTACTCCAGCGTCTCCGAGAACACCCACCGCTTCGTCCAGAAGCTCGGCCTGGCCGCGCAGCGCATCCCGCTGCGCCCGGCCGAGCCGTTCCTGCACGCGATGAGCCCCTATGTGCTGCTGGTACCCACCTACGGCGGCGGTAACGAGGGCGGTGCGGTGCCCCGGCAGGTGGTGAAGTTCCTCAACGACGAAGGCAACCGGGGGCTGCTGCGCGGGGTGATCGCGGCGGGCAACACCAACTTCGGCTCGGCGTACTGCGTGGCCGGCGACATCATCGCGGCCAAGTGTCAGGTGCCTTACCTGTTCGCGTTCGAGCTCATGGGAACGACCGAGGACGTGCAGCGCGTCCGCAAGGGATTGGAACTCTTTTGGCAACGACAGTCAGCGAACCGGAGCTGAGCACCTCGGCCACGCCGGCGATGGACTACCACTCGCTCAACGCGATGCTCAACCTTTACGGCCGCGACGGCGAGATCCAGTTCGACAAGGACCGGGAGGCCGCCCGGCAGTACTTCCTGCAGCACGTCAACCAGAACACGGTCTTCTTCCACGACCTGGACGAGAAGCTCGACTACCTCCTCGCGAACCAGTACTACGAGAGCTCGACCCTGGAGAAGTACGACCGGGCGTTCGTCAAAAAGCTCTACCAGCATGCCTATTCCAAGAAGTTCCGGTTCCCGACCTTCCTCGGCGCGTTCAAGTACTACACCTCGTACACGCTGAAGACCTTCGACGGCAAGCGTTACCTGGAGCGTTTCGAGGACCGGGTCTGCATGGTCGCGCTGGCCCTGGCCGACGGCGACGAGGCCTTCGCCCGGCAGCTGGTCGACGAGATCATTTCCGGGCGTTTTCAGCCCGCCACCCCGACCTTCCTGAACCTCGGCAAGGCCCAGCGCGGTGAGCCGGTCTCGTGCTTCCTGCTGCGGATCGAGGACAACATGGAGTCGATCGCCCGCGGCATCAACTCGGCCCTGCAGTTGTCCAAGCGCGGCGGCGGGGTTGCGCTGCTGCTGAGCAACATTCGCGAGCACGGCGCACCGATCAAGCACATCGAGAACCAGTCCAGCGGTGTGATTCCGGTGATGAAGCTGCTGGAGGACTCGTTCTCCTACGCCAATCAGCTCGGGGCCCGCCAGGGGGCCGGGGCGGTGTATCTGCACGCTCACCACCCGGACATCATGCAGTTCCTGGACACCAAGCGGGAGAACGCGGACGAGAAGATCCGGATCAAGACGCTCTCGCTGGGTGTGGTGATCCCGGACATCACGTTCGAGCTGGCCAAGAAGAACGAGGACATGTACCTGTTCTCGCCCTATGACGTGGAACGCGTGTACGGGGTGCCGTTCGCCGACGTTCAGATCTCCGAGAAGTACCGGGAGATGGTGGACAACGGGCAGATCCGCAAGAAGAAGATCAACGCCCGCGACTTCTTCCAGACCCTGGCCGAGCTGCAGTTCGAATCCGGCTATCCGTACATCCTTTTCGAGGACACGGCCAATCGCGCCAACCCGATCAAGGGCAAGATCACCCATTCCAACCTGTGCTCGGAGATCCTCCAGGTCTCCACGCCGTCGACCTACCATGCCGATCTTTCCTACCAGCACGTCGGCCGCGACATCTCCTGCAATCTGGGCTCGCTGAACATTGCCTCCACGATGGACTCGCCCGACTTCGGCCTTACCGTGGAGACCGCGATCCGGGCGCTGACCGCGGTGTCGGACCAGACGTCCATCGATTCGGTGCCTTCGGTGCGACGGGCCAATGCCGGCGGGCACGCGATCGGGCTCGGCCAGATGAACCTGCACGGATACCTGGCCCGCGAGCGGGTCTTCTACGGTTCCGAAGAGGGCCTGGACTTCACCAACATCTATTTCTACACGGTGGCCTATCACGCCGTCCGGGCGTCGAACCAGCTGGCGATCGAACGGAATTCACGCTTCGCGGGTTTCGAGGACTCGGCGTATGCCGACGGTTCCTACTTCGAGAAGTACACCGAGCAGGTCTGGGAACCCCGGACGTCCCGAGTTCGTGAGCTTTTCGAGGGTATCCGGATCCCGACCAGAGACGACTGGCGCGCCTTGGCCGCCTCGGTCGCCGAGCACGGTCTCTACAACCAGAATCTGCAGGCGGTGCCGCCGACCGGATCCATCTCGTACATCAACAATTCCACCTCCTCGATCCACCCGATCGTCTCCAAGATCGAGATCCGCAAGGAAGGCAAGCTGGGGCGGGTGTACTACCCGGCGCCGTTCATGACGAACGAGAATCTGGAGTACTACCAGGACGCGTACGAGATCGGCCCGGAAAAGATCATCGACACCTACGCCGAGGCCACTCAGCACGTCGATCAAGGGCTTTCGCTGACCTTGTTCTTCAAGGACACGGCCAGCACCCGGGACATCAACAAGGCGCAGATCTACGCGTGGCGCAAGGGAATCAAGACGATCTACTACATCCGGCTGCGGCAGATGGCGCTGGAAGGAACCGAAGTGGAGGGCTGCGTCTCGTGCATGCTGTGAAACTGATCGACCGAGTCCAGGCGATCAACTGGAACAAACTCCAGGACGAGAAGGATCTGGAGGTCTGGGACCGGCTGACCGGCAACTTCTGGCTGCCGGAGAAGGTGCCGCTGTCCAACGACATCCAGTCCTGGGCCACCCTGAGCGACGTCGAGAAGCAGATGACGACACGGGTGTTCACCGGCCTGACCCTGCTGGACACGATCCAGGGCACGGTCGGCGCGGTCAGCCTGATCCCGGACTCGCTCACCCAGCACGAGGAGGCGGTGTACACCAACATCGCGTTCATGGAGTCGGTGCACGCCCGGTCCTACTCCTCGATCTTCTCCACACTGATCTCCTCGCGGGAGATCGACGAGGCCTTCCGCTGGTCCGAGGAGAACCCGGCCCTGCAGCGCAAGGCCGAGATCGTGCTGGAGTTCTACCGGGGCGAGGAGCCGCTCAAGCGCAAGGTCGCCTCCACCATGCTGGAGTCGTTCCTGTTCTACTCCGGCTTCTACGCGCCGATGTACTGGTCCAGCCGGGCCAAGCTGACCAACACCGCCGACCTGATCCGGCTGATCATCCGGGACGAGGCGGTGCACGGCTACTACATCGGCTACAAGTTCCAGAAGGGCCTGGAACTGGTGGGTTCTCAGGAGCGGCAGGAACTGAAGGACTACACCTTCAGCCTGCTGTTCGAGCTGTACGAGAACGAGGTGGAATACACCCAGGACCTGTACGACCCGCTCGGCCTGACCGAGGACGTCAAGAAGTTCCTGCGCTACAACGCCAACAAGGCCCTGATGAACCTGGGCTACGAGGCGCTGTTCCCGCGCGAGGAGACCGACGTGAACCCGGCGATCCTGGCCGCGCTCTCGCCCAACGCCGACGAGAACCACGACTTCTTCTCCGGCTCGGGCTCGTCCTACGTGATCGGCAAGGCGGTGAACACCGAGGACGAGGACTGGGACTTCTGATTCCGTCAGCCCAGGTTCGGCTGGTCCCCGGCCTCGGCCAGCGTGCGGCGTAGCCACTGCTCCACCCCGGCCACGTGCACGCTGGCGTAGGCCTGGGCCACGTCGGGCTGGCGCTGGGCCAGGGCCAGCTGGATCGCCCGGTGCTCGTCCAGGGTGCGGGCCACCGCCGAGTCCTGGGTCAGGCCGCGCCAGACCCGGGCCCGGTGGGTGCGGCCCGAGACGCTCTCGATCAGCGAGGCCAGCACGTCGTTGCCGGAGGCCCGGGCGATCCGGCGGTGGAACTCCTGGTCGTTCTCGACCAGCGCCTCCAGGGTCGGGGACTCGCCCAGGCTGTCCAGCAGGTCGGCCAGGCCGGCCACGTCCTCGTCGCTCATCCGGTAGGCGGCCAGGCTGGTGGCCGCCGGTTCCAGCAGCCGCCGGACCTCCAGGAACTCCAGCACCGAGCCGTCGTGCTGCAGGTCGACGATGAACGAGATGGCCTCGGTCAGCATGCCGGGGGCCAGGCTGGTGACGTAGGTGCCGTCGCCCTGGCGCACGTCGAGCACGTTGATCAGGGCCAGGGCGCGCACCGCCTCGCGCAGCGAGTTGCGGGAAAGGCCCAGCTGGGTGGCCAGATCGGCCTCGCGCGGAAGCCGGTCGCCGGGAGCCAGGCGACCGGAGATGATCATCTGCTTGATCTTGTCGATCGCGTCGTCGGTGAGCGCCACGGCCCTACTCCGGACCCTTGAGCTGGCTGGAGAGACTCCAGACGAAGGGCAGGCCGTCGTCGTCACCGGAGTAGTCGTCGGGGGTGGACTGCAGCGGCGTCACCGCGGCCTGCCAGGCGATGTTGGCCGGATGGTCGCGCAGCACGTCCCGCATCCGGTTGTAGTCGTCCACGTCGACCACGTGGAAGACGTCGCGGCCGTTGCGCCAGATCCGCCAGTCGCGTACGCCGGCCTCCACCAGGGCCGCGGCCAGATCGGCCGGAACCTCTGCGTGGAGCCGGTCGTACGCTTCTTCACTACCTGCGTGCAGGCGGGTGTGGAGTGCCTTCTGAACCACTTTGTTCACGCTCCCGGTCTTCTGCCCTTACGTACATGGGCAGAATACATCCGATGACTTGGCTCGGATGTCCGGTCGGCAACCTATTCGGCCGGAGCGTGCGCTTTATTCATCGGAGGTCTGAGGGCACCGTGGGCTGATCCGGCTGCTCGAAGGGTTCCGCGAGCGCGGCCCGGATGGTGGCCGCGTCGGTGTTCGCCCCGAACAGCGACGTCCCCGGCTGCAACCGAACCCCTTGAGCCAGCGGCCCGGCCTCGACCGGGTCGAAACCCAGGGCATCGATCAGCGCAGCCACCTGCGCCACGGCGGTAGCGTCATCCCCGGCCAGAGCGATCGCCTTGCGCTCGGGGCTGCCGGCCTCGCTCTCCAGGTCGTGATAACCCATGTGGTTGAACGCTTTCACCACCTTGGAAGCGGACAGGAACTCCTGCACGATCTCGCTGGAGGTGGTGCGCGGATCGTTCAGGTCGTCTCGCACCCCGTCCGTCTCCCACCAGTAGTTCATCGCGTCGATCACCACTTTGCCGGCCACCTCGTCCGTCGGGATGTTCCGGTACTTACCCAGCGGCAACGCCAGGATCACCAGATCCGCCTGCGCCGCGGCCTGTTTCGAGGTGACCGCCCGTGCGCCGGGGGCCAGAACGCCGATGATCAGCGAGATCTTGGCCGGGTCGCCGGATCCGGAGATCAGCACATCGTATCCGGCCGCGGTCGCGAGCCGGGCCAGCACGGTGCCGACCTTGCCCGCCCCGAGGATGCCGATCGTGGTCATTTCGCCTTGCCTTTCACCAATGGGAGACGCTTGTGGGCACGGATCGCAAAGGCCCTGAACTCAGGCGCTGAGCAGGTCGCGGACCATCGGGATCACCTTGGAGCCGTACAGTTCCACGGTGCGCAGCCGGGCGGCGGCGGGGAGCGCACCACCGGTGTAGGTCAGGTCGAAACGGCCCACGTCGAGCGCCTTCACGGTCTTGGCGATCCGCCGGGCCACCGTCTCCGGCGAACCCACGTACAGCGAACCGTCTTCCACCTCGGCCTCGAACTGGGCCCGGGTGCGGGGCGGCCAGCCGCGCTCGGCGCCGATCGCGTCCATGATCGCCTTGTGCGGCTCGTAGTAGAGCTCCATCGCCTCCTGGTCGGTGTCCGCGATGAACCCGTGCGAGTGCATGCCCACCGGGTGCGCGGTGGTGCCCAGCTGCTCGGCCGCGCGGCGGTACAGGTCCACGTAGGGCGCGAAGCGGGCCGGGTCACCGCCGATGATCGCCAGCATCAGCTTGAGGTCGTGCTGCGCGGTGCGGACCACCGACTGCGGCGAGCCGCCGACCCCGACCCAGGTGTCCAGCCGTCCGGACTCGGTCTTCGGGAACACGTCGGCGTTGCTCAGCGCGGCGCGGGTGGTGCCGCTCCAGCTGACCGGCTTCTCGTCGAGCAGCTTCACGAACAGCTCGAGCTTCTCCTCGAACAGCACGTCGTAGTCGGCCAGGTCGTAGCCGAACAGCGGGAAGGACTCGGTGAACGAACCCCGCCCGAGGATCGCCTGGGCCCGGCCGTTGGAGAGGGCGTCCACGGTGGCGAAGCGCTGGAACACCCGCACCGGGTCGTCGGAGCTGAGCACGGTGACGGCGGTGGCCAGCTTGATCCGCTCGGTCCGGGTGGCGATGCCGGCCAGCAGGGTCTCCGGGCTGGAGATGGCGTACTCGGAGCGGTGGTGCTCGCCCAGCGCGATCACGTCGACGCCGGTCTGGTCGGCGACGATCGCCTCGTCCACCACCTGGCGGATCGCGGCGGCCTGCGAGACCGGAGCCCCGGCCTCGTCCACCGGAACCTCGCCGAACGTGTCGAGGCCCAAGACCAGCTCACTCATGACTCCGCCTTCCTAGTGGTTGATTACTCAACTACATTGTGGACGACGGCCTCAACCACGCCAAGGCCCGGGTTATGCCCGCGGCGCTGACCTCACCGGCCAGGTGCTCAGTCGACTCCGCACTGCTTGGCCAGCTGAGACAAGTAGGCACCGGCAGCCTTGGCGTCCGAGCCGGTGAGCAGCTGGGGGCGGCCGCTGCGGATCTGGGCCGGGTTCCACTTGGTGTCGACCACGCCGTCCTGGTCCACCACCACGTCGTAGACCCCGGACCGGATCGACTGGGCCTTGGTGGCGTAGAAGACGAAATTGCCCAGGCCGTAGTGGATCGCGGTGTTGCCCTCTTCCTCGTAGGGCTCCAGCACGTGGGCGTGGCTGCCCACGATCACCTGGGCGCCGGCCTCCTTGAGCTCGGCGGCCAGGTCACGCTGGCGCTGCGTGGGGCAGGACTGCGTCTCCACTCCCCAGTGCAGCACGACCACCACCACGTCGGACTCGGCGGCGGCCTTGCGCACCGCCTCGGCGAGCAGGCCCTCGACCTTGGCCGAGGCCAGGCCGGGCTGGCTGTCCGTCGCGGTCCAGGTGCCCAGGGCGAAGTTGTCCAGCACGTCGGTGGCCCCGATCACCGAGATGTCGACGCCGTTGACGGTGCTGCGGAACGGGGCGAATGCCTCGGTGACGTTCTCGCCGATGCCGATCATCGGCAACTTGGCCTTCTTGCCGGCGGCCAGGGTGTCGGCCAGGCCTTCCGGCCCGTAGTCCATGCCGTGGTTGTTGGCCACGGTGACCACGTCCACCCCGTTCTCCTTCAACGCGGTGAGTGCCTTCGCCGGAGCCCGGAAGGTGAACTCCTTGGGCTCGGGCACTCCCCCGTCGGTGATCGCTGTCTCCAGGTTCACGATCGCCAGGTCCGCCTTCTTCAGCGGCTTGAACGCGGTACCCAGGTCGCCGTTCAGCCCGGCGGCCGAGGAACCGGCGAAGTGCACGTCACCCCCGAACGAGATCCGGGCCTCTCCGCTCTCCGGAGCCTGCTCCACCTCCCCAGTGGCCGTGGGCTCGGGCGTCGTCGTGGCGGTGACCGGCGACGTGGTCGCCACCACCGCGCCCGACCGGACCGACCCGTCCGTACTCGAAGTTGCAGGTGAGCAGGCAGAAACGGTCATGGCCGCAACCACGCCGACCAGTACCCCTGCACGAATCCGACCCAATGCTCGGCCCTCCCTGGCCCGTACGCGACGGTGCCCTATTAAAGAGGAATGTCCAACCTCACGGGGAGGCCTCTCAGGCAACATCGGTCACTCGATTGCAGTAGTGAAGACGTTGCGGCCAACTGTCGATGTTGCGAAAACGGGGGACGGATCGCGGCGGGCAGACGGCTCCCTCCCCCGATTCGGAGCATGGGGCCGGACAGTGCTAGTGTTTCTTCTTGTTGGGGCTATAGCGCAGTCTGGTAGCGCACCTCGTTCGCATCGAGGGGGTCTAGGGTTCAAATCCCTATAGCTCCACCGCAGGTTAGGGCGGTTTCCCACTCTCGGGAAACCGCCCTAACGGCTTTGCCAGCTACGAAGTACAGCTTCTACGCCGGGTGCCGCGGCACCGCGGCATCCGCCTGGGCCTCCCGCCGGGCCGCCGTGGCCAGCATCAGCTGAGTGACGGTCTCGGCCGGGCCCGGCCGCCCGAAGTGGTATCCCTGAGCCTGCTCGCAGCCGAGCCGGCGCAGCGCGTGGATCTGCTCGGGCTGCTCGATCCCCTCGGCGATGGTCTCCAGTTTCAGCGTCCGGCCCAGGTGCACGATGGTCTCGACCAGGCTCTCCTCGGCGCCGGTGCCGGACAGCCGCTCGACGAACGAGCGGTCGATCTTCAGGATGTCGACCGGGAAGTTGTGCAGGTAGCTCAGGGACGAGTAGCCGGTGCCGAAGTCGTCGATGGCGATCCGCACACCCATCTCCTTGAACGCCCGGAGCGTGCGCAGGATGGTCTCGGTATCGCTGACCAGGATGCTCTCGGTCATCTCGAGCACCAGGCGCTGTGGCGGAAAACCACTTTCCCGCAGCGTTTCCTGCACCTCGGCGACGAACTCGCGCCGTTGCAGCTGCTTCACCGAGACGTTCACCGACACCGTCAGGTCCACGAACGGGGACAGCTCCGCCCATTCCTGGCCTTGGGCGCAGGCCTGGCTCAGCACGAAACGGCCCAGTTCGTGGATCATCCCGGTCTGTTCCGCAATCGGGACGAACACGTCCGGCGGGACCATCCCGCGCTCGGGGTGCGGCCAACGCACCAGGGCCTCCACCCCGACCAGTTCCCCGGAGTCGAGCATGTAGGTGGGCTGGTAGTGCACCTCGAGCTCCTGGTCGATCAGGGCCCGGCGCAGATCGCTCTCCAGGGTCATCCGGTCCAGCAGCTCGTGGTGCAGGCTGGGGTCGTAGACCGCGGGCCGGCCATCGCGGCGTTCCTTGGCCTGGTACATCGCCAGATCGGCGTTGCGGACCAGCTGGTCCACGTCGATCGAGCCGACCTCGGCGGAGGCGATCCCGATCGCCGTGCCCACGAACACCTCCTGCCCGTCCAGGTCGATCGCCGGTTCCAGCGCGGCGTGCAGGTGCCGGGCCAGCTGCACGAAATCGGCCTCGCTGGAGGCGCCCTCGACCAGGACCGCGAACTCGTCGCCACCCAGCCGGGCGATCGTGTCGCCCGGGCGCAGGCAGCCGGCCAGGCGTCGGCTGACCACCACCAGCAGCGCGTCCCCGGCCGGATGCCCCAGGGTGTCGTTGACCGCCTTGAACCCGTTCAGGTCAAGGAAGAGCACGCCGATCAGCTCGGTCTGCCCGGGAGGCGGGGTGCGCTGCAGGGCGTGGGCCACCCGGTCGTTGAACAGGGCCCGGTTGGCCAGGCCGGTCAGGGAGTCGTGGAAGGCCTGGTGCACCAGGTCGTCCTCGAGCTTGCGGCGCTCGGTGATGTCCCGGGTGTTCAGCACGTAGGCCTGGACCGCCGGATCGTCGAGCATGTTGGTGAGGACCTCCTCCATCACCAGTTCCCGGCCGTCCGGCATGGTCAGCCGCAGTTCGATGATCTCCCGGCTCATCGGTTCGCGGGAGACCTTGGCCATCGCCGCGTACATCGCCCGGGTGGAGTCCTGGTCCAGGTAGGCGCTGATCTCCAGGCCGACCAGCGACTCGGCCGGGACCCCCAGCACCCGCCTCGCCGAGTCACTGATGTAGCTGAGCACGCCGTCCTTGTCCATCAGCCCGATCACGTCCGAACTGTTCTCCACCAGCGCCCGGAAGCGCTTGTTGTTGGACTCGATCCTCACCGTGCCGGCCACCACCCGGGCCTGCAGGATCTCGTTCAGCGCCCGGTTCTCCCGCCGGACCAGGATCTGGTGCACCACCACCAGCAGGAGCAGGACGGTCCGGATCCAGTTGGTGATGTCGTCCTTGAAGCCGGTGATCTCCGGGGTGACGGCCGAGACCAGCGCGGCCACCACGATGAAGCCGTCCGGGACCGAGGCCCCGAACCCGCGCACCCGCCGGGGCATCGGGATCTTGGCGTCCGGCGGCGGCACCAGGGCGGCGCAGAGGAACAGGGTGGCGCCGATCGGCCAGCCCGCGTCGAACGGGGTGCCGGTGCGGTAGGTGCCGCTCAGCGTTGCGTAGACCACGTAGGCGTCGGTCACCCCGGTGGTCACGACCAGCCCCAGGGTGCCCCACCAGGGAACCAGCGGCCGCAGCCCGCTGTTGCTCATCCCGGCCACCAGGTACAGCATCAGGGCAGCGAGCAGGCTCACCGTACCCAGCCAGAGCAGCGGAACCAGGGCGTCGGCGGTGGCCACCCGCTGAGCCGCGATGGCCGGGCCGATCACCGCCACCCAGAGGGTCAGGAAGAAGGCCCAGCCGACCACGGTGGCGTCCAGCACCGCCCGGATCAGGGCTCCCGGCTGGCGCGCGTAGTCGCGCATCATCACCGCGCCGATGCCGCCGACGAAGGGCACCAGGGCGACCAGGATCATCAGCCAGCCCAGGTTCTGCAGCGTGCTGCGGCCCGAGCTGTTGATCGGCAGGAGCACACTGCCCAGTTGCAGGAACTGGCTGAAGGCCCAGAACCCCATGGCCGCGCGGAAGAACTTCCAGATCTGCTGCTCGGACTCGTCGTCCGGGGCCTGGGTGCCCCGCCAGTGGCAGGCGAGCCCGGTCAGCAGGGCGAACAGGACCACCGAGCCGGCCGCCAGCGCGGACCGGAAGTGATCGGACCCCAGGCCCAGCCCGAGGACCGAGGCGGGTACGACGCAGGCACCGGCCGCCACAGCGGCCAGTGCCCGGCGGCGGCCGAACTGGTGCGGAGCCATACCATGCTCTCGGCAGGGCAGGCTCGGCCTTGATGAACCGTCCCGGTCGGCCTGGCCGGGACGATTCGGTTCAGGACAGGGCGGACAGGCGCTGATCGACCGCCATCGCGACGTCGGTGGGCGGGTAGCCCCGCGCCGCGAAGGTGAACACCGTGGACTTCAGTTCCTCGCGGACCGCGGCGCGGGCGTCCGCATCACCGTTCGCCAGGACCTCGTCGATACGGGTGAAGAGTTCGTCGATCTGATCGGTGTCGTAGCCACGGAGCACGACAGGGAAGAGCTTCTTGGCCATGCGGCGGAGTCTAGCCATGCTGTTCGGCCCAGCCCGCATTCGTCCTCCGGTCGTGGGTCCGCAGAGCAAACACCCACAACCAGAGGACGATGTGGTCTCCTCGGTCAGGCGAGGTCGAACAGGACGGCTACCGGGCCGGGCACCGAGGACTCGGGCACGTTCACCGACACGCCGCCGTCCACCGCCGTGGCGTCGACCGCGGTGCCGTCGACCAGGCGGGCCGTGGCCAGGTTCAGGGCGCCGGCCTCGGCCTTGAGCACCACCGGGCCGGTGGCCTGGATCAGCGCGTTGACCTGCGAACCCTTACCGGTCCAGCGCACCCACGGCTCGTCCGAGGCGGCGCCCACGGTGACCGGGTTGGTCCCGTGCACCAGGTCGCCGTTCACGTCCATCCAGGCGGCGATGCCCTCCAGGCAGGCGACCTGCAGGGCGGGGATCCGGCCGGCCTCGTCCGGGCCGACGTTGAGCAGGAAGTTGCCGCCCCGGGAGACCACGTCGAGCAGGTGCCGGACCGCGCCCGGGCCGTCGAAGTGTGTTTCCGCTCCCTCGTTCTGGTTGTAGGCGAACGAGTAGCCGACGCCCCGGCAGTTCTCCCACATGTCCTCGACCGACTCGGCATCGCGGCCCTGCTGGTACTCCGTGGTGCGGAAGTCCCAGTGGGTCAGGCCCCAGCGGTCGTTGACCACACCGTCCGGCACCGCGCCGTAGTACTGCTCCAGGATCCGGGCGAAGCTCTTCGGGCCGTCCGGCTTACCGGCGTCGGGCCACTCGATGTCACCCCAGAGGACGTCCGGCGCGTACCGGTCGATCAGGTCGGCGACATGGGCGAAGGCGTACTCGTTGTAGGCCTCGTCGACCGGCCGGTGGCCCATCATTGAGTCCTCGTCGACGATCGGGCCGTTGTCGTCCTTGTGGAAGTGCCAGTCCAGGCCGCCGGAGTAGTAGACGCCGAACTTGATGCCGGCTTCCCGCGCAGCAGTTGCGAATTCACCGATGATGTCGCGCTTCGGGCCGCGCGCCACGGTGTTCCGGTCACCGGTGCCCGGGGCGTCCCACAGCGTGATGCCGTCGTGGTGCTTGGTGGTCGGCACCACGTACTGCGCGCCGGTGCGGCGGAACAACTCGAGCATGGCCTTCGGGTCCCACTCCGAGGCCGTCCACTGGTCCAGGAAGTCGTCGTAGGGGGCGCCGCCGTAGATCGTGTTCTGGCGTTCCTGGGCGGGCGAGCCGTCGATCCGGATGGTGTTGAAGTACCACTCGGAGTACGGGTTGTGCTTGAACCAGGTGCGGCGCTCGATCGTGCCCAGCTCGCCGGTCGGCTCGGCCCAGGCGGGTACCGAGTAGGCGCCCCAGTGCACGAAGATGCCGAACTTGGCGTCCCGGTACCAGCTCGGGACCTCGCGCTCGAACTGCTTGTACAGCTCCGGGCGCTGGGGCTTTTCGTGGAACATCGCCATGTGCTGATTCTCCTCGATGAGATTCTTCGGGGGCGGTCAGGATCAGGAGGAATTGCCGACGCGGTAGGTACGTTCGGCGTTCTGGTGCCGGAACGCGGCCTGCTCGGTCGTGGAGAGCTCGGCGACCAGGTCCAGGGTGCGGCCGACGGTCTCGGCGTAGGATCCGGCCAGAGTGCTCACCGGCCAGTCGGTTCCGAAGATCAGCCGGTGCGGGGAGAAGACCGCCAGCAGGTGGTCGACGGCCCGGGCGATCTCTGCTTCGCCGGCCCCCAGGGTGAACAGGCCGGAGAGCTTGCAGCTCACGTTGGGCCGGGCGGCCAGTTCGGCGATGTGGGACGCCCAGCGCACGTAGGCGTCGAAGTCGCCGATGGGTGGTTTGGCCGCGTGGTCCAGAACGAAGGACGCTTCGGGCAGGGAACCGACCAAGGCGCAGGCCGCCGGGAGCTGGTCCCAGCGGACCAGCAGATCGTGCACCAGGCCTTGTTCGGCAACGGCTCGGGCGCCGCGCTGGACCTCGGGCCGCAGCAGCCAGTCCACGTCCGGCTCGTCCTCGACCTGATGACGGATCCCGGCCAGCAGCTCACCACCGCGACTCGAGCGCAACTGGGCCACAACGTCTTCAATTTCGGGAACAGCGAGATCGACCCAGCCGACCACCGCGGCGACCAGGCCGTCCGACCCGGCCGCCACGTCCAGAAATTCCTGGGTTTCCGCGACCGACGAAACGGTCTGCACCAGAATGGTCTCAGAGACGCTGGCACCAGTGGTCTCGGCCCGCAGATCGGTCAGCCCGAACGGCCGGCGGAGAGCTTCCAGGCCCGGCCCCGCCATCCACGGGTACTCTCGCTGCGCCGGGTTCCAGAGGTGGTGATGAGCGTCGATGATGCGGGTCATGCGGCTTCCGGTAGCGGTGCGTCGGATCGGACCAGGCCCTCGGCCCGCAACGCGTCCCAGACCGGCTGCGGCACCGGCTCTTTGATCAGCTCGGCATTGGCCCGGACCTCGTCGGCGCTGCGCATGCCGAGGATGGTCGAGGCCACGGCCGGATGCGCCAGGGCGAACTGCACGGCCACGGCGGGCAGGTGCACCCCGTGCTCGAGCGCGATCGCGGCCATCCGCCGGGCCTTTTCGAGAACCGGTGCGGTGACCGGCTCGTACCGGTAAGTGGCGTTCGGCGAGGGCGAGTCCGAGGCCAGCAGCCCGGAGCCGTACACCCCACCCAACACCACCTTGGTGTTGCGGCGCAGCGCGGCCGGCAGCAAATCGTCCAGCGCGTCCTGCTCGATCAGGTTGTAGCACCCGGCCAGCAGCACCACGTCCAGGTCGAACTCGTCCACGAACCGGGTCAGCATGGCCGCCTGGTTCATCCCGGCGCCGACCGCCCCGATCACGCCCTCGTCGCGCAGCCGCAGCAGTTCCGGCAGAGCGCCTTCGCGGGCTTCGTTCTCGTGGTCGTCCGGGTCGTGCACCAGGGCCACGTCGATCCGGTCCAGGCCGAGGCGTTCCAGGCTCTCCTCGATCGAACGCCGAACCCCTTCGGCCGAGAAGTCCCAGACCCGGGTGTGATCCGCGGGGACATCGAACCCGTTGTCCAGGTCCCGGCCACCTTCCGGCGAGGGCCGCAACAGACGTCCCACCTTGGTCTGCAGTACGAACTCATCCCGCGGCAGCTGCTGAAGCGCCCGCCCCACGCGACGTTCCGACAGACCCAGCCCGTAGTGCGGGGCGGTGTCGAAGTACCGGACGCCCGCTTCCCAGGCCGCGTTCAGTGCCTCCTGCGCGGCCTCGTCAGTGACCTCGGTGTAAAGGTTCCCGAGCGGTGCGGCGCCGAAACCCAGTGGTGTGAAGTGCATCAGCGGCCGCCCATCCCGGTCGTGGCGATCCCGCTGACCAGGTGCTTGCGCAGCATCACGAGCAGCAGCAGGGTGGGCACCATCGAGATCACCGAGGCGGCCATCACCAGGTTCCACTGCGAGCCCTGCTGGCTGAAGAACAGGCTCAGGCCGAGCGGCACGGTGCCCTTGTCCTCCACGCTGTTGGTGATGATCAGCGGCCACAGGAAGCTGTTCCAGTAGTTGATGAAGGTGAACACCGCCAGCACCGCCAGGCTGGGCCGGGCCAGCGGCAGCATCACCGAGAAGAAGGTGCGGAACTTGCCGGCCCCGTCGACGGTCGCCGCATCGGCCAACTCCTGCGGGATGGTCAGGAAGAACTGCCGCATCAGGAACACCCCGAACGCGGTGAACGCCCAGGGCAGGATCAGCGCCTGGTAGCTGTCCACCCAGCCGAACTCCTGCATCAGCGAGAACATCGGCACGACCAGGACTTCCTGCGGGATCATCAGGGTGGCCAGGAAGGCGGCGAAGAGCACGTTGCGGCCGCGGAACTTCAGCCGGGCGAAGGCGTAGGCCGACATGCTGGCCGCGACCAGGGTGATCAGGGTGCCGGCGGTGGCGACCAGCAGACCGTTCAGGATGAACTTGTGGAACGGCAGGTAGTCGAGCGCGTCGGCGTAGTTCTGCCAGCGGATCTCCTTGCCCCACAGGCTCGGCGGCACACTGAAGACGTCGCTGGCCGGCTTGAGCGAGGTGGCCACCGTGTAGATCAGCGGGGCCAGGAAGAGCAGGGCGACCAGCCACAGCAGGGTCGCGGAGACCGCGTGCCGGACCTTCTTGGCGCTGCTGCGGGTCTGCCCGGCCGGACGGCCGGCGGGCCGGTCGGTGACCAGTTGCTCAGACATCGTAGGTCACCCACTTCTTCTGGAAGAGGAACTGCAGGGCGGTGATCACCAGGATGATCGCGAAGAGCACCCAGGCACCGGCCGCGGCCATCCCGAGGGCGAAGTTGGCGAAGCCCTCGCGGTAGATGAAGAGCACCAGGGTCTCGGTGGTGGCGCCCGGCCCGCCCCCGGTCAGGAGGTAGGGCTGGGCGAACACCTGGAACGTGGTGATCAGGGTCATCGTGGTGGCGAAGAACATCGACGGCGAGATCATCGGCAGGGTGATGTGCCGGAACCGCTGCCACGGGCCGACCCCGTCCAGGCTGGCCGCCTCGTTGAGCGAGGCCGGGATGGAGTCGATCGCGGCCGAGAAGACCAGCAGGTTGTAGCCGAAGCCCTGCCAGACGCTCATCGTCACCAGGGCGATCATCGCCCAGTTGGGGTCACCCAGGAAGTTCGGCATGTCGATGCCGACCTGCTGGCCGATCCCGTCGATCAGGCCGTTGGGCTGGTAGATCATCTTCCAGACCAGCACGTTGGCCACGATCGGGGTGACCACCGGGACGAAGAAGATCACCCGCAGGGCCTGCCGGCCGCGCCGCATGGTCGCGATCCAGACCGACAGGCCGAGCGAGACGAGCAGGTTCAGCGGCAGGTAGAGCACCGTGAAGACGACCGTGTTGAGCACGACCCGCCGGAACTCCGGGCTGCCCAGCAGCGCCGAGAAGTTGCCGGTGCCGGTGAGCGAGCGCTCCCCGAACGCCGGCCAGTTGTAGAAGCTCATCACCAGCGACATCACGATCGGGACGACCGTGAACACGGTCAGGCCGATGGTGCTGGGGGCGGCGAACACCGTCGCCGCCGTCGCGTCGGAGTCCCGCCACGACTTCTTGCTTCTCGGGGGCCCGCCCTGGGCCGGCCTTTCCCGGGCCGGCGCGGTCGTGCTCTGCGTGCTCATCGGTACTCCCTGCCGTCAGACCGCTGAGGGTTTCAGTTCGCGTCCTGCGACTGGATCTGGCCGAACGTGTCCTTGACGGTGCTGGTCCCGTTCATGGCCGGCACGCCGTACTGGATCAGGTCGGAGCCGACCTTGGTCCAGTTGCTGGTGGTGCGCATCGGCTCGGCGGTCGCGCCGGCCGCCTCCAGGGCCTCCTTGGCCCCGTCGAAGGCGTTGTCGTACCACGGCTCCTGCGCGCTCACCCGGGACGGGAAGGCCCGGCCGTCGGCCGCCAGCTTCGAGAGCTGCTCGGTGCTGGTGATCGTCTGGATCGCGGCGAACGCCTCGTCCGGGTTCTTGCAGCTCTTGGAGATACCGAAGCCGGAGCCCGCGCTCAGCGTCTTGCTACCGCTCGGGCCGGCCGGGATCTCCACCGCGCCGAGCTGGAAGTCGCTCTGCGACTGGATGCTCAGCAGGTCCCAGGGGCCGTCGACGACCATCGCGGCGTTCCCCGCGATGAACTGGTTGTAGGCGTAGGTGCTGTCGTTGCCGGACAGCTCCGGCGCCACCTTGTCCTTGCCGACCAGGTCGGCGTAGGTCTGCCCGGCGGCCTGCAGTTCGGCGTTGTCCAGCTGCAGCTTGCCGTCCTCGCTGACCGGCTGCTGCCCGGAGAGGCTCAGCAGCATCGGGAACATCTGCAGGTCGGCCGGGTAGGCGGCGAAGCCGAACTTGCCGTCGGTGCTCAGGGCCTTCGCGGCCGCGGTGAAGTCGTTCCAGGTCCAGCCCGCCTTCGGCGCGTCGACCCCGGCCTCCTTGAACCGGTCCACGTTGTAGAGCATCAGCATCGGGCCGTTGTCGTAGGGAATGCCGTACTGCGCGCCGTCGGAGGCCAGGCCCTCCAGCGAGGCCGGCACGAAGTCCTCGGTGTCCAGGCTCTTGCTCTGGATCAGGTCGTCGAGCGGGAGCAGGCCGTCCTTCAGGGCGCCCAGGCGCAGGCTCTGCACGCTGACGATGCAGGGGGCCGAGCCACCGGCGATCCGGGTGCCCATCTTGGTGAAGTAGTCGTCGAACGAGGTGGTCTCGAGCTTGACGGTGATCTTCGGGTCGGCCGCGTGCACGGCGTCGGCGGCCGCCTGCCAGGCGTCCTTCTCGGCCGTGCCGCCCGACCACATCGACCAGTCGATGGTGACGTTGCCGTCCGCGTCGGTGCTGCCGCCGGAGTTGCCGCTGCCGTCGTTGCTGCCGCAGGCTGCCAGTGCCGAGATGCTCAGGCCCGCGACGGCGAGGACCGCCAGGGACCGGGGGGTGGAGCGCTTCATGGGGTTCTCCTCATTGAGAATGCTTGCCGGGGTGGGCAGTTCAGGAGGTGGGACGTCTGAGGGTGTGCATGCCGCCGTCGATCGCGAGGACGGTGCCGGTGGTGGAGCCGGAGCGCGGATCGGCCAGATGCACGATGGCGTGCGCCACTTCGTCGGCGCTGACCAGCCGGCCGGTGGGCTGGCGGGCGGTGAGCCGGGCGCGTTCACCGGCCGGGTCGTCCGCCTTGTCCAGAAGTCTCTGAACCCAGGGGGTGTCAGCGGTACCCGGGTTCACGCAGTTCACCCGGATGCCCTCGGGCAGGTGGTCCGCGGCCATCGCCAGGGTCAGCGCCTGCACCGCACCCTTGCTGGCGGAGTACAGGGCGCGCTGCACCAGGCCGGTCCAGGCCGCGATCGAGCAGGTGTTCACGATCGCAGCCTGGCTGGACTCGCGCAGGTACGGCAGCGCCGCGCGGCTGGCCCGGACGATGCCGACCAGGTTCACGTCGAGCACCCGGTGCCACTCCTCGTCGGAGTTGTCCTCCACCGTGCCCTGCGCGCCGATGCCCGCGTTGTTGACCAGGATGTCCAGGCCGCCGAGGCTCTGGGCGGCCTGTTCGACAGCGCTACGAACGGACGCGTCGTCGGACAGATCAGCCACGAAGGCTTGGGTATTCGCGGGCGTCTGGCTCAGATCCCGATCCAGGATCGCCACCAGCGCGCCCTCTTCGACGAACCGGGCGGCGGTGGCCGCCCCGATGCCCGAGGCACCGCCGGTGATCAGAACTTTCAGGCCCTTCACGCGGGCACCTCCAGCCATTCGGCGCCACCGGGGAAGGCGAACTGCTCGAGGGTCGCGGGCACCATCTGGGCCGAGAAACCGGGCTGCTGCGGGGCGACGTAGTTGCCCCGGCTGATCAGGACCGGTTCGAGGAAGTGCTCGTGCAGGTGCTCGACGTACTCGATCACCCGGTCCTTCGTGGTGCCGGCCACCGCGACGAAGTCGAACATGCTCAGGTGCTGGACCAGCTCGCAGAGGCCGACCCCACCGGCGTGCGGGCACACCGGGATGTCGAACTTGGCCGCCAGCAGCAGGATCGCGATGTTCTCGTTGACCCCGGCCACCCGGGCCGCGTCGATCTGCAGCACGTCCAGCGCGCCGGCCTGGAGCAGCTGCTTGAACACGATCCGGTTCTGCACGTGCTCGCCGGTGGCCACCTTCACCGGGGACACCCCCTTGCGGATCGCCGCGTGCCCGAGCACGTCGTCCGGGCTGGTCGGCTCCTCGATCCACCACGGGTCGTACGGCGTCAGGGCCTTGACCCACTCGATCGCGTCGGCCACGTCCCAGCGCTGGTTGGCGTCGGTGGCGATCCGGATGTCCGGGCCGACCGCCTCGCGGGCCAGCCGCATCCGGCGCACATCGTCCTCGACGTTGCCGCCGACCTTCAGCTTGATCTGCGTGTAGCCCTGTTGCACGGCCTCCTTGGCCAGCCGGACCAGCTTCTCGTCGGCGTAGCCGAGCCAGCCCGGAGTGGTGGTGTAGGCCGGGAAGCCCTTTTCGATGAGCTCGGCCCGGCGGGCGGCGCGGCCCGGCTCAGCCTTGCGCAGGATGTCCAGTGCCTCGTCGCGGGTGAGCGCGTCGGTGAGGTAGCGGAAGTCGACCAGGTCGACCAGCTGCTCGGGGGTGAGTCCGGCCAGCAGGTCCCACAGCGGCAGGCCGGCCCGCTTGGCCTTCAGGTCCCACAGCGCGTTGACCACGGCCGAGATGGCCATGTTCATCACGCCCTTCTCCGGGCCCAGCCAGCGCAGCTGCGAGTCGTCCACGAAAAGCCGCCAGGTGGTGCCCATGTCGGCCAGCACCGTGTCCACGTCCTGGCCCAGGATGTGACCGGCCAGTGCCTGGATCGCAGCCACCTGCACGTCGTTGCCGCGGCCGATGGTGAACGCGAAACCGTGCCCCTCGAGCCCGTCCTCAGCGTCGGTACCGATGATCAGGTACGCCGCGGAGTAGTCCGGGTCGGGGTTCATCGCGTCCGAGCCGTCGAGGTGCTTGGAGGTCGGGAAGCGCACGTCGTGCGTCTCGAACCGGGTGAAGGTGGGCATCAGGCCGCTCCCATCTCGTGCCGCATCCGGCCCAGGCCGTCGATCTCGACCTCGACCACGTCGCCCGGGCGCAGATACGGCTTGGGATCGGCCATTCCGAGCGCGACCCCGGCCGGGGTACCGGTGTTGATCACGTCGCCGGCCTCCAGCACCAGGAACTGGCTGAGGTAGCGGATCACCTCACCGATGCCGAAGATCAGGTTGCTGGTGCTGCCGTCCTGGCGCAGTTCGCCGTTCACCCACAGCCGCAGGCCCAGCTGGTGCGGATCGGCCACCTCGTCGGCGGTGACGAACCAGGGGCCGAGCGGGTTGAACGTCTCGCAGTTCTTGCCCTTGTCCCAGGTGCCGCCCCGCTCCAGCTGGAACTCGCGCTCCGAGACGTCGTGCGAGACCACGTATCCGGCGACCGCCGCCAGGCCCTCCTCGGCACTGTCCAGGTAGCGGGCCTGCTTGCCGAGCACGACGCCGAGTTCGACCTCGTAGTCCGTCTTCTCGCTGCCGCGGGGCACCAGAACGGTGTCGTTGGGCCCGATCACGGTGGAGGGCATCTTCATGAAGATGATCGGCTCGGCCGGGATCGCGGCGCCGGTCTCCTCGGCGTGGTCGCGGTAGTTCAGGCCGATGCAGATGACTGCGGCCGGGCGCGGGACCGGCGAACCGGTACGCACCCCTTCGTGGGCCAGTTCGGGCAGGCCGCCTGCTGCGATCGCGGCGCGGGCGGCGTCCAGATCGGCGAACGTCCAGGCCCGGCCGGCATCGAGAACACCGGTGAGATCGAGCAGACGCCCGTCCTCCTGAAGGGCACCCACGCGCTCGGCGCCCGGCTCTCCCACTCGCAGCAGCTTCATCACTACTCCAGTCATCGGATCTCTGGCGTCGAGAGTCACAAACATCGGATGTCTTGTCAACGCCTCGCGCCGGACCAGAACTCGGTGATTCACCTGGGCTCAGGCGTGAAATCGTCACAGCAACCCAAAGCGGACAGCCCGATGCGGTCATACCGCACAACCAGGGCACCTCAGCGGCACTGCGGATACACCCGATGTTTGATCGCCGCCTCCCATGGCTGCCCCTGGCACGTGACAAGCCAAGCGGGCGTCACAACCCTCCAACCGACCGCCTGGCCACGCCGCCCACCCAGCCGCGTTACGCCCCGCCGGCCACATTCCCCACCGAACACAGCCTGCTACCGCCCCGCTATAGATATTGGGAAGACAAAGCCCGTTGTCGCGTGGCTTCGCCTTCCCATCAGGCTCGGGAAGTGGCCGCCGAGTCGTAGCGGGCCCGGGCGGCCGCGATCTCGTTCTGGTTCAGCTCAGTCCAGGTCACCAGCGCCTGCACGGTGGAGTGCAGGGTGGAGCCGAGCGGGGTGAGGGCGTAGTCGACCCGGGGCGGCACCACCGGATGCACAGTGCGCTCGATGAGGCCGTCGCGCTCCAGCTGGCGCAACGTGGAGGTGAGCATCCGCTGGCTGATCCCGTCGATCTGCCGCTTCAGCTCGGTGAAGCGCAGGGTGCGGCCCTGCAGCAGGGCGATCACCAGTAACGACCACTTGTCGGCGATGCGGTCCAGGATCTGGCGCACTTCGCAGTCCTCCCGCCGGTCCCACTGCCAGGGATCGGGGTCGGTATCACAGCGGTGACCGGGTGAGTCAGAAGTGCCTTCTTCCATGTCCATCGATGCTGCCTCAGGCTCGAAGCGGTTACAAGAAGGAACCGACCGGCGGTTCGGTAACCATGGTCAGGGGGATCTGCACGTGACGACTTCAACCACCACTACGCGGATGAGCGGCGGACTGCTGGCCGTGCTCTGCGGCGCCATCTTCCTGGAGGGCATCGACGTCGCGATGCTCAACGTGGCGCTGCCCGCCATCCGGGCTGACCTGGGCCTGTCCACCGGGACGCTGAGCGTGGTGATGAGTGCCTACGTGGTCGGCTACGGCGGGTTCATGCTGCTCGGCGGGCGGGCCGCTGACCTGTTCGGCCGGCGCCGGATGTTCCTGGCCTGGCTGGGTGTCTTCCTGGTGTTCTCCGGGCTGGGCGGGCTGGCCACCGAGAGCTGGATGCTACTGACCGCCAGGTTCGTCACCGGCGTGGCCGCGGCCTTCATGACCCCGGCCGGGCTCTCGATCATCACCACCAGCTTCGCCGAAGGCCCGCAACGCCACCGGGCTCTGCTGTTCTACTCCGGCACCGCGGCGGCAGGCTTCTCGCTGGGCCTGGTCGCGGGCGGTCTGCTGACCGCGATCCACTGGCGGTGGGTGTTCTTCGCTCCGGTACTGCTCTCGCTGGTCATCCTGCTGGCCGCACTCCGGCTGATCCCGGCTGGCACCGAAACCCGAGCGCCTGAGCAGCATCTCGATGCCACCGGGGCGGCCGCCATCACTGCTGCCATGATGCTTCTGGTACTCACCCTGGTCCGGCTGGAACACCCGGGCGAAGGCTGGGGCTGGACCTTGGCCTCGTTCGTCACCGGCAGCGCCCTCCTGGCCGCCTTCGTCCGAATCCAGCGCCGAGCCACCGCTCCCCTGGTCCGGCTCGGCATCCTGAAGTCGGCGGCCCTGCGCCGGGCCAACCTGGGTGCGGCGCTGTTCGCCGGGGCGTTCTTCGGTTTCCAGTTCCTGGTTGTGCTCTATCTCCAGGAACTGCGCGGTTGGTCCACCTTGGAGACCGGTCTGGCGATGCTGCTGATCGGCATCGACGCCGTCCTGGCCCCGACCCTGACCCCCTGGCTGGTGAACCGGTTCGGCACCGCGCCGGTGATCCTGGGCGGAACCGTCCTGGCCACCGCGGCCTACCTGCTCTTCCTACCGGTCGGCCCGGACTGGGCCTACTCCGCCATGCTGCCCTCGTTCGTCGTGCTGGGACTGGCGTTCGCTCTGGCGTACGGTCCGCTCACGATCGCCGCCACCGACAGCGTGGACGCCGGGGAGCAAGGCCTGGCCGGAGGCCTGCTGAACACCTCATTCCAGTTCGGCGCCGCCTTCGGCCTGTCCGCGGCGGCCGCTGCCTATACCGCCGGGGACGAGCTGTCCACCGCCCTTCTGGTACCGGTGGCGATGGCCGCCCTGGCCTCGGTGATCACGGCCCAAGGTCTGCGCCGGAACTGAACCACACCGAAACGGTGCCTGGGCTGTGCAAGCCCAGGCACCGTCCGCAATTTCAGGCTCCGATGTACTCGGCGAGATGCTGCCCGGTCAGAGTGGAACGATCGGCCACCAGATCGGCCGGGGTGCCCTCGAAAACGATGTTCCCACCGTCGTGACCGGCCCCCGGGCCGAGGTCGATGATCCAGTCGGCGTGCGCCATCACGGCCTGGTGGTGCTCGATCACGATCACCGACTTGCCCGAGTCGACCAGCCGGTCGAGCAGGCCGAGCAGCTGTTCCACGTCGGCCAGATGCAGGCCGGTGGTGGGCTCGTCGAGGATGTAGACGCCGCCCTTCTCGCCCATGTGGGTGGCCAGTTTCAGCCGCTGGCGCTCACCGCCGGAGAGGGTGGTCAGCGGCTGGCCGAGGGTCAGGTAGCCCAGGCCGACATCTTCCATCCGGTCCAGGATCTTGTACGCGGCGGGGATTTTCGCCTCGCCGTCCTCGAAGAACTTCTCGGCCTCGGACACCGGCATCGACAGCACTTCGCTGATGTTCTTGCCGCCCAGCGTGTATTCGAGCACCGCGGCCTGGAACCGCTTGCCCTCGCAGTCCTCGCACGGCGTGGCCACCCCGGCCATCATCGCCAGGTCGGTGTAGATCACCCCGGCACCGTTGCAGGTCGGGCAAGCCCCCTCCGAGTTGGCGCTGAAAAGAGCTGGTTTCACGCCGTTGGCCTTGGCGAAGGCCTTGCGGATGGGCTCCAGCAGGCCGGTGTAGGTGGCCGGGTTGGATCGGCGCGATCCCTTGATCGGGGCCTGGTCGATCGCCACCACATCGTCCAGCGGCGCCACCGAGCCGTGGATCAGCGAGCTCTTGCCCGACCCGGCCACCCCGGTGACCACCACCAGCACACCCAGGGGAATGTCGACGTCCACCTTTTTCAGGTTGTTCGCCACCGCCCCGCGGATCTGCAGCACCTCTTCGGCCTCGCGCACCTGCTCCTTCAGCACCGACCGGTCGTCCAGATGCCGGCCGGTGAGGGTGTCGCTGGAACGCAGCCCTTCGAGCGACCCCTGGTAGACCACCTCACCGCCGGCGGTACCGGCCCGCGGGCCCAGGTCGACCACGTGGTCGGCGATCGCGATGGCCTCGGGCTTGTGCTCCACCACGAGCACGGTGTTGCCCTTGTCGCGCAGCTCGATCAGCAGGTTGTTCATCCGGGCGATGTCGTGCGGGTGCAGGCCGATGGTGGGCTCGTCGAACACGTAGGTGACGTCGGTCAGGGCCGAGCCCAGGTGCCGGATCATCTTGGTGCGCTGCGACTCCCCACCGGAGAGCGTGCCCGCCGGGCGGTCCAGGCTGAGGTAGCCCAGGCCGATCTCGACGAACGAGTTCAGGGTGTGCCGCAGCTTCTCCAGCAGCGGTGCCACGCTCGGCTCCTTGAGCCCGGACACCCAGACCGCCAGGTCGCTGATCTGCATCTGCGCCGCGTCCGCAATGCTGATGCCCTTGATCTTGACCGAGCGGGCCCCCTCGGCCAGCCGGGTGCCCTCGCACTCGGGGCAGGTGGTGAAGGTGACCGCGCGCTCCACGAAGGCCCGCACGTGCGGCTGGAGCGACTCCACGTCCTTCGAGAGCATCGACTTCTGGATCTTCGGGACCAGACCCTCGTAGGTGATGTTGATCCCGTCGACCTTGATCTTGGTCGGCTCCTTGTAGAGCAGGTCGTGCAGCTCGCGCTTGTTGTACTTCCTGATCGGCTTGTCCGGGTCGAAGTAGCCGCTGCCGATGAAGATCCGGCCGTACCAGCCCTCCATGCTGTAACCCGGAATGGTGAACGGATTGTCGTTGAGCGACTTCTCCGCGTCGAAGAGCTGGGTCAGGTCGATGTCGTTGACCGAGCCGCGGCCTTCGCAGCGCGGGCACATCCCGCCGACCCGGGTGTATTCCGCCTTCACCGCCCGGGTCGCGGCCCCGCGTTCCACCGTGACCGCGCCGCTGCCGGAGACCGAGGCGACGTTGAACGAGAACGCTCCCGGGCCGCCGATGTAGGGCTTGCCCAGCCGGCTGAACAGGATCCGCAGCATCGCGTGGGCATCCGTGGCGGTGCCCACGGTGGAACGCGGGTCGGCGCCCATCCGCTGCTGGTCCACGATGATCGCGGTGGTCAGCCCCTCCAGCACGTCCACGTCGGGCCGGGCCAGCGAGGGCATGAAGCCCTGCACGAAGCTCGAGTACGTCTCGTTGATCAGGCGCTGCGACTCGGCCGCGATGGTGCCGAACACCAGTGAACTCTTGCCCGACCCGGAGACCCCGGTGAACACCGTGAGCCGCCGCTTGGGCAGCTCCACGCTGACGTCCTTGAGGTTGTTCTCCCGGGCCCCGTGCACGCGGATGATCTCGTGGGTGTCGGCGACGTGCGGCTGCTGCGCAGTGGCCTTGCTCATCGGTTCTCCATCGGTCAGGCGGACAGACGTCCTTGGCATCGTGTCACGCGGGCGCCCGGCACCCGGGCGACTCGCTTCTCGATTCCTGACCGACCTGGGCAGCCGAACTCATCTATGCGGAGTTGCGGACCGCCTCCACCACGTCCATCGCCTTCGGGTCCAGATCGAGCCGGCCCTGGCCGATCCGCCGGGTCCAGATCGCGTTGCTGCGCACCACGCGGGCCGGAACACCCACGCCCACCGACAGCGGCGGGATCTCGCCGGAGACCACCGCCCGGGCGCCGACCACGCTGCCCGAGCCGATCGAGGCGCCCTTCAGCACGATCACCTGCTTGCCCAGCCAGACGTGGTCGCCGATGTCGATCGGCTGGTCCAGGTTGACCCGGTCGCCACTGTCGATGTCGTAGATGGCGTGGGTGTCACTGGTGCGGATCTCCACCGCGAACGAGAACATGCAGTCCTCGCCGATGATGATGTCGCTGCCGGTGGCGATGACCTGCGCGGTCTCACAGGTGGTGTCCGCCCCGATGACGACCCTGGCGCCACCGGAGACGTTGATGTTCCACTTGCCCTTGACGCCCTCACCGATGTGCACGGAGCACGGCCCGGCGTTGTTACGGGCCTTGATCTTGCCGGTGATCGAAGCCGAGGGGGCGATCTGAATGTCGTGCCCGGTGCCCTGCAGGTCCAGCTGGAAGTCTTCCACGAGCCCGGGAGCTTTCCACAAGAATCCTAACTTGACTAGTGGAGAATCCCTTCCGGGTCAAAGATTGAACATCGGGTGAAACGACGGTTTCGGGACGACGTTCAGCCGACGTTCATCCGGTTAAAGGTCGGGTCCGGCGCGGGAGCCGGAGCAGCAGGAGAGGACGGAACGGTGCACGCAGATCAGCTTCCGATTTCCGGGGCCGTGGTGTCGGCCTTGATCGCCGGGCAGTTTCCGGCCTGGGCCGGACTGCCGGTGCGCCGGGTGCAGGCCGAGGGCACGGTGAATGCCGTCTTCCGGATCGGCGAGGAGCTGGCCGCGCGATTCCCGCTGCGCCCGGCCGAGCCGGCCCAGGCCCGGGCCGAGTTCGTCGGCGAGGCGGCGGCCGCGCGGAAGCTTCTTGCTGCCAGCCGATTTCCGGTTCCTGAGCAGGTGGCCCTGGGTGCGCCGGGCGAGGGGTATCCGATGCCCTGGGCGGTGCAGACCTGGTTGAGCGGTGTCACTGCCACCGAGGTGGATCCCAGCCGCTCCCCCGGCTTCGCCGATGATCTGGCCGAACTCATTCTCGACATCCGGGCGATCGACACCGAGGGGCAGACCTTTTCCGGAAAGGGCCGGGGCGGGGAACTCACTTCGCAGGACGCCTGGCTGGAGAAATGTTTCGTGGAAAGCGCCGGACTGCTGGATGTGCCTTATTGGCGGAGCCGGTGGGCTCAATGGCGAGAATTGCCGCGAGTGGCTCCGGACCTGACCACTCATGGCGATCTGATTCCGGGCAACGTACTGGTTTCGGCGGCGCCGGCGGTGCGGCTGAGCGGAGTGCTGGACGTCGGTGGTCTGGGTCCGGCCGATCCGGCGCTCGAACTGGTGGCGGCCTGGCACCTGCTCGGCGGCTCCACCCGGGAGCGACTGCGCCACGGGCTGGAGGAGGACGACCTGACCTGGGAGCGCGGCCAGGCCTGGGCATTCGCGCAGGCCATGGGTCTGGTCTGGTACTACCGGGAGAGCAACCCGACGATGAGCCAACTCGGACGACGGACCCTGAAGCGGCTGGAGGGCGCTTCGCGACCCGGGAAAAGGTCTGACCTTTAGCCGGTTTGCAAGGAGGGCATGTCACACCCTTGCATTACTTGGCGTCACCATCGGAAGTCGCTCGATCGCCCTGCGCAGGCGCCGGACCAGCACTCCTGAGCCCGGCCGGAATCCCGGTGCGATCACGCTGCGTCCCGGCAAATCGACAACTGCCGAATAATCCGGTCGGACATGAAAAGCAATTATCCGGCCGCGCCTTTGAACTGTAACAAGTCGCCCGATGCCCGCGTGGTAGTTTTCGTCGCACTTAGCCACTGAATCATTAATTCGGTGGATCTTTCGTGCCCTCCCTGACCGAAAGGACAAGTGCGTCCCATGACCGCCACGCGAGGAATCATCGCGTCTCTGGTCGCCGTGACCCTGATCGGGGTCGGGGCATTCGTCTGGATGCAGAACCGGGACTCCTGCCCGGAACCGTACTCCGCGGGCGGCAAGTACACGACCGGCGACGAGGTCAGCTTCACCGACCAGATCTGGAAGGCCGAGCGGGCCGGCACCACCCAGGTGCCGGGGCCGAACGCGACCGAGTGGTCGCTCAACGGCACCTGCTGAGCAATTACGGGGAACGTGAAGGGGACGGATCGCCTGGCGATCCGCCCCCTTTCGCTATCCGGCGGGATTCTCCGCGATCAGCTTGAGCATCTGCTGGACCTGGGCCGAGCGTGAGGTGTCGATCCGCTCGGCCAGCTCGAGAACACCCTTGTTCCGGCCCTTCTCGGCCACGTACTCGGCGATTTCGACCGCGTTGCTCTGCTGGGCGATCAGCAGGTTCAGGTACTGGGTCTGGAACTGCGTCTCCGGCGCCGAGGCCAGGCCCTCCAGATCGGCCGCGGTCAGCGTGCTCACCCCACCGTGCTCGGCGTGCAGATCGGCGTCGTCGGCCGGCTGCTCGTCCTCACCCCAGGCCTTGAGCCAGCCGCTCATCTCGGCCCGCTCGTCGTCCTCGGTCACCGCGATCGCGTCGACCAGGGCGCCGGCCTGCTTGGACAGCTCACCGTCACCGGCCCGGGCGGTGAGCTTGGCCGTCTCGATCTGCCGGGCCACCATCATCTGCAGGAACATCACGTCGGCATCGTTGTAACCGGCTCCGGCCTCGGCGGTCTGCGCGCTCTCGGTGGCGCTGGGCTCGGCGTGCGAGCCGTGTGTGGTGGCCAGTTGGGTGGTGGCCTGCTGCCCGCCACCGGTGCTGATCGTCACCCCGTCGAGGGCTCCGCAACCGGCCAGGAACAGCACCGCACCACCGGCCAGGACGACCCCGGTGACCGCAACGGCCCGCAACCGGCTCACTCCGGCAGCCAGAGGGCGAGCACTACCGGCGGTTCCCAGCCGGGCAGAGTGGTGTGCGACTGACGGCATTCATAGGTCACGCCGTCGTAGGTGACCTTGTCGCCGCGGTTGTACCAGGTCCAGTCCTGCCAGTCGCCCTCGGCTTCGGGCTCCTGAGGCGTCTCGGTCGGCTCGCCGGCGCCGGGCGCGCCGGTAGTGGGGACGGTGGTGGTGGGTTCGTCGTCCGGGTACTGCGGCGCTGTGGTCTCGTCCGGCTGGTCGGTGCCGTCGGTGGGCTCGACGGTCGGCTGCTGCGGGTTGCCGGAGTTGCCGTTCCCACTGCCGTTACCGCTACCGCTGCCGCCGATGTCCAGGTCGATGCAGTTGTAGAAGGCCATCGGGGTGTCACCGATGTTCCAGACCGCCAGCAACGTCTGCTCACCGGTGTAGCCGCTCAGGTCGACCTGGTGCGAGACGGTGGCGTTGGGCACCGCGTTCTTGTCGTCGAACTCCTCGATCAGGGTGCCGCCGATGTAGTACTGCCAGGTGCTGGTCCGGTGCCGCGCGGTCAGGGTCCAGTTGAAGGTCTCGCTGGTGCCGACCGCGGTGTGCGGCCAGTCCCGGGACTCGTCGTCCAGCTCGCGGAACGCCTCGTTCCCGCCGCTGCACTTGGTCGAGCCCTTGGCGGCCTCCACACTCTGCGGCTCGTACTGGATCTGGCCGCAGCCGGAGACCGCGCCGCTGGCGCACAGTGCCTGGCGACTGGGCGGGGAGGAGACGTAGCCATGGGCACCGGCCGGCGCGGCCAGCGCCACCCCGGCGAACAGCGTGCCCAGCGTCGCCAGCGGAAGGGCGACCTTCTTGAACATGGAAAAGCACTCCTGTCAGGGATGGAGTGCCCGGCGGGTCGGGCCGGACGGCGTCCATGTTTCTGCTGGTGAGGACCGGTTCACAAGCTGGTTGCAGCCATTTATCCGGGTCTTGACCGACGCCTGACCCTGACGTACTGGCCGTAACATTTCGTGACGCATTGACTGCAACACGTCACATATCGGATCGGCGGCGAAAAGGTTGCCCGGCTCGGTGACATTTCTCGGGGATTTACGTTATCCCGTCCCTGCACCGGTTACGTGAGCACAACCTTGAGGTTCCCCGCACCTGTTCATGACCCTTTCCCGGGCAACCTTTTCGATGTTTGACAGCCCGAATCAAGCTGACCAGGATTCACGATGCCCACCACGGAATCGAAATGCCCGCTTGCGCAAAGGGATTGCGTGAGCTGATTCCACGCGCCCGCTCCCGGTGGAGAACGCGGCGCGGCCGAGGCCGGTGAAAAGAGGAATCCGTGAGTCAACGTCGTCATTCCAGCCGGCGCCGCACCGTCGCGGTCGCCGCGGGTATCGCCCTGACCGGAAGCCTGGTGGCCGCGGGGGCCGCCGTGGCCGTCGGGAGCGGTACCGGCAGCAGCACCGTGGCCGCTGCGGCCGCCGCCAAGGTCACCGTGGCCGGCCATCAGCTGGAGCAACTGGGCCGGGGTGCGGTCAGCGTGCGTTCGGGCAGCAACAACCTGATCAGCTGGCGGCTGCTGGCCACCGACGCCAAGACCGCCGCCTTCGACGTGTACCGCGACGGCAAGCTGGTGAAGTCCGGGATCACCGGCTCCACCAACTACCTGGACAAGAACGCCGCGGCGAACGCCGTCTACACGGTGCGGACCGGCTCCGAGACCGCTGCCGTGCGCAACCTCTCCAGCGGCTACCTGCGGGTGCCGATCGGCAAGCCCTCCGGCGGGACCACGAAAGACGGTGTGGCGTACACCTACACCGCCAACGACGCCTCGGTGGCCGACCTGGACGGCGACGGCGAGTACGAGGTGATCCTGAAGTGGGATCCGACCAACGCCAAGGACAACTCGCAGTCGGGCTACACCGGCAACGTCTACGTGGACGCCTACAAGCTCGACGGCACCCGGATGTGGCGGATCGACCTGGGCCGCAACATCCGGGCCGGGGCGCACTACACCCAGTTCCAGGCCTACGACTACGACGGTGACGGCAAGGCCGAGGTCGCGATGAAGACGGCCGACGGCACCAAGGACGGCAAGGGGACGTTCATCGGCACCTCCGGCGCCGACCACCGCAACTCCAGCGGCTACGTCCTGGCCGGGCCCGAGTACCTGACCATGTTCAACGGCCAGACCGGGGCGGCCACGTCCACGGTGAACTACACCCCGGCCCGGGGCACGGTCTCCAGCTGGGGCGACAACTACGGCAACCGGGTGGACCG
This sequence comes from Kineosporia babensis, assembly GCF_021129305.1. Lineage (GTDB taxonomy): Bacteria > Actinomycetota > Actinomycetes > Actinomycetales > Kineosporiaceae > Kineosporia > Kineosporia babensis. Next base: position 44,211 of record NZ_JAJOMB010000023.1, read on the forward strand.
GTTCCTGGCCGGCACCGCCTACCTGAGCGGCAGCACGCCCAGCCTGATCGAGGCCCGCGGCTACTACACCCGCTCGGTGGTCACCGCCTGGGACTTCAAGGGCGGCAAGCTGACCCAGCGCTGGCAGTTCGACTCCAGCAAGCAGAGCAAGCCCGCCGACTGGGCCGGGCAGGGCAACCACCAGCTGTCCGTGGCCGACGTGGACGGCGACGGCAAGGACGAGATCGTCTACGGGGCGATGGCTCTGGACGACAACGGCAAGGGCCTGTGGACGACCAAGCTCGGCCACGGCGACACCCTGCACGTGGGCGACCTGATCCCCGCGCGGGCCGGGCTCGAGGTGTACAAGGTCAACGAGAGCAAGGGCAGCGGGCCGGCCGACTACATCGCGGACGCGGCCACCGGCAAGATCATCACCAAGTCGGCCAGCTGCGGCTGCGACACCGGCCGGGGTGTGGCGGGCGACATCTGGGCCGGCAGCCCGGGCGCCGAGCAGTGGTCCTCCAGCGTGGACGGCACCCGGGACAGCACCGGCAAGAAGATCGGCAGCAAGCCCAGCTCCACCAACTTCCTCCTCTGGTGGGACGGCGACACCTCACGAGAGCTGCTGGACAGCAACAAGATCAGCAAATGGACGCCGACCGGCGAGACCCGCCTGCTGACCGCCGACGGGGTGCACTCCAACAACAGCACCAAGGCCACGCCGGCCCTGTCCGGCGACATCCTGGGTGACTGGCGGGAGGAAGTGATCTGGCCGGAGGCGGACGACAAGGCGCTGCGGATCTACAGCACGCCACACGAGACCACCAGCCGCTTCACCACGCTGATGCACGACTCGCAGTACCGGGTGGCCATCGCCTGGCAGAACACCGCCTACAACCAGCCGCCGCACCCCAGTTACGCGCTGCAGAAGTAAGGAAGAACCATGCCGGAGGACGAACCGGGTCTGGTCCGCGCCGCACAGGCGGGTGATCGGGCTGCCCTGCAGGAGCTGATGGCCCGGTACGTACCTCTGGTGTACGGCCTCGTCGGCCGGGCGGTGAGCCGCCCGGCCGATGTGGACGACGTGACCCAGGAAGTCCTGCTCGCGCTGGTGAGCGGTCTGCCCGGGCTGGAGCATCCGGCCGGCTTCCGGTCCTGGCTGGTCGCCGTGACCACGCAGCACATCGACGATCACTTCCGCCGGCAGGCCACCGAACCGCTGCTCACCGCCGCACCTTCCGAGCCTTTCCAGAGCTTCGAGGATCTGGCGGTGCTCCGGCTGGATCTGCAGGGTCAGGAACGGCATCTGGTGCGGGCCGGGCAGTGGCTCGACCAGGAGCACCGGGCGTTGCTGGCGCTGTGGTGGGAGGAGTCGGCCGGGCGGATCACCCGGGCCGAGATCGCGGCGGCGCTGGAAGTCGGTGAGGCGCACACCGCGGTGCGGCTGCAGCGGATGCGGGAACAGCTCGAGCAGTGCCGGGTGGCGGTGGCTGCGCTGGAGCGAGAACCCCTGTGCAGCGGTCTTTCGGCGGTGGTCGAGGGCTGGCGGGGTGAGACGAATCCGTTGTGGCGCAAGCGGATCACCAAACATGTGCGTACGTGTGTGGTGTGCCTGCGCGAGGCCGAGGAGCAGTTGCCGATCGCCCGGTTGATCGCCGGGCTGCAGGTCTTGCCGCTGCCCGCTGCGCTGGTCGCGGCTCTGGTGCGTAAGGGCGTGCTGGCGCCGGAGGCCGAGCCGATCGCGGCGGCGGCGCTTCTTCCGGACGAGCCGGAAGTGGGTGCCTGGGCCACGGTGAAGTGGGCCGGGCGGGTGGCCACCGTGGCCGGAGCTGCGGCGGTGCTGCTTTTCGTCAGCGGTTTCTTGTACGACGTCAGCCAGCCGCCAACGATCCGGGCCGAGAAGCCGGTCGGGACTGCCGCCCTCAGCGCCTCTTTGGCATCTCCTACCCCCTCCCCTGCGACCTCGCCCTCGGCAGTCCCGGCCGCCGCTCGGTCCAACGCTGCTGCCACTTCCAAGAGCACTGCCACTTCCAAGAGCACTGCACCGTCGAAGGCCAGAACCGACGGATGCGCGCGAGAAGACATCCCGGACCGCACGTGGCCGGCCTGGACCATGCCGAACTCCGGTGAGAACCTGCCGGATCAACAGCGTTACACCGTTCGCGACAACGGAACGGTGCTCGACGAGATCACCTGCCTGACCTGGCAGCGCGAAACCCCTTCTCAGCGATACACCTTTGCCGCAGCCCAGAAGTACTGCTCGAAACTCACTCTCGCTGATGCCAACTGGACGCTGCCCACCCGAGTGCAGCTGACGTCCATTGTTGACACCACGCGCTCAGGCCCTGCCATCAATCCCAAGGCCTTCCCCGACACACCAGTGTCGTTCTTCTGGACGTCCTCGCCGTGGGCCACCCCGCACGACCCGGCCTACGCCTGGATCGTGAACTTCTACGAAGGCCTGGCCAGCAACGCGGCCGACCAGAGCGGCGAATTCGCGGTGCGCTGCGTGCAGTCGCCGAAGGGCTCCGGCACGGTGCAGTACGAGGTTTCCGGCCAGCAGGTGAAGGATCCGATGACCGGACTGACCTGGCAGCGGGGAACTTCCGAGGAGATGCCGTCGTCCGAGGCAGAGGCGTACTGCGCCGGTCTCGACGGGGGTAAGTGGCGGTTGCCCGGGGTTCAGGAACTGGCCACGCTGGTGGACGAATCACTCGTCGGCCCGGCGATCAACCGTGAGGCGTTCCCCAGCACCCCGGCCCGCGGCTGGTACTGGGCCGCGAACCGGGCTGCTGCAGAGCAGAACTCGCGCTGGGCGCTGAACTACGACGACGGGTACACGAACTACCGCAACCTGAAGACGGGTGTGGTGCGCTGCGTGCGTTAGCCGAGTTTGACCGGCAGGGTCGAGGAGCTGTTCGAGAACAACGAGGGCAGCGGGATCAGGTCGCCCTCGTCCACGGCCAGGTCGATCTTCGGGTAGCGGTCGAAAACGGCCGGGATCGCGATGTTTCCCTCCAGCCGGGCCAGGGCCGCCCCCACGCAGATGTGCGGTCCGGCCCCGAAAGCCAGGTTCTTGCGCTGGGTGCGGTTGATGTCGAACCGGCCCGCATCGTCCCCGTGCTGCTTCTCGTCCCGGCCCACGGCGCTGTACGGCGCCATGATCGCCTCGCCCTTGGGGATGACCACCCCGGCGATCTCCACGTCTTCCAGCGGGTACCGGAACGGGAAGTTACCGATCGGGGCGTCCCAGCGCAGCGTCTCCTCGACCACACCGGCCCACTCCCGGGGGGTGCCCGTGGTGGCGATCTCGCGCTGGTCGGGGTGGGTGCACAGAGCCCGGACGGCGTTGGTGATCAGCGCGACCGTGGTCTCCTGACCGGCCCCGAGCATGATCAGCAGGGTGCCGATCAGCTCCTGCTCGTTCAGCGCCTCCGGGTCGTTCTCGTTCTCCGCGATCAGCGCGCTGGTCAGGTCGGAGCCCGGGTTCTCCCGGCGGTAGACGACCTGCTCGGCCAGCAGCCCGTACAGCCGCATCTGGCTGGCGACCACCTCTTCCGGGCTCAGGTCGGACCGGAAGACGTTGTCCATCTCGGACTTCAGCGCGTCCCGCTTCTCCTCCGGGATGCCGAGCAGCTCGGAGATCACCAGCACCGGGACCACGTCGGAGTAGTACTTGCGGAAGTCGACCACCCCGTCCTCGTCGGCGTGCGTGGGCAGCTCGTCGAGCAGGCCGTTCACGATCTCCTCGACCCGGGGGCGCAGCGCCTCGACCCGGCGCGGCGTCAGCGTGCCGGTGACCAGCTTGCGCAGCCGGCGGTGCTCGGAACCGTCGGCGGTGAGCATGTTGGTCACCTTGACCATGCCGATCAGCGGCCAGTCGTCGCCGACGTGGCCGGACTTGATGTCGTTCCAGTTCTGCCAGTTCTTGCTGAAGCGGGAGTCGTTGACCAGGTCACTGAGCAGCGCGTGATCGGTGATGCTCCAGGCGATCACGTCGCCCGGCAGCTTGACCCGGACCACCGGGCCGAGCGCCCGCAACCGGGCCGCCTCGCCCTGGTGGTCACGGCCGGAAGGGTCCAGCTCGACGAGAGGAACGCTGTTCGGATCCACGGTGAGGGGCGCGGTTTCGGACACTGGGTGCCTCCTGGCAAGGTTGCGTTCTTGCGACCGGCTCTTCCCTGAGACCGGTCTCCTCCGGTCAGACGCCGGAGGTGGTCAGCGGTCTGGCCACGGTGGAGAACTCGACCGGCAGAGCGGTCGGCACCCGGGTCCACGGTGAGGGCAGCCAGGTGAGTTCTTCGGCCGGGACACTGAGGTGCAGGTCCGGAAGCAGGTTCAGCACGGTACCCACCGCGGTCCGCACGATCACCCGGGCCGGCACCCGGGCCGGGCAGGAGTGCGGGCCCGCGGCGAAGGCCAGGTGGGCCTGGTTGCCCGGCTCGGCGACCGGGTCGTTCCCGGTCCGCATCATCGGGTCGTCGACCACCGCGCCCAGGCCGAGCACCATCGCGTCACCCTTGCGGATCTGCTGGCCGCCGAGTTCGGTGTCCTGCAGCGCGTACCGGGCCGGCATCACGTTCATCGGGGGCTCGCGCCACAGCGCCTCGTCGAGTGCGTCGTCCACCCCGAGGCTGCCGCCGCGCAGCTGGGCCGAGAACCGCGGGTCGGTCAGCAGCAGCCGCAACGTGTGCGCGATCCACGAGGTCATCGTCTCGTTGCCGGCGCCGATCAGCGGGACCAGCGACTGCACGCGCTCTTCCAGGCTGTGCAGCTCCGGGTGCGCCACGATCACACCGGTGACGTCGTTCACCTTCGGCCCGCCGGCCCGGCTCAGCACCAGGTCGATCAGGATCTCGTCGAACCGGCGGTCACCGGCCTGGGAGTCGGACTGGCTGCCGAACAGCGCGGCCAGGGCCCGGCGCAGCTCCTGCCCGCCCTCCCGGTCCAGGCCGAACAGCGAGGCCAGCGCCAGGGTCGGGATGATCGCCGCGTACTCGCTGATCAGGTCGGCCGAGCCGCGCTCGGCGAAGTCACCGATCAGGTCGGCGCACAGGGCCTCCACCTCGCGGCGGATCGCCCGCTGGTCGATGGTGGCGATGCCCTCGTCGACCGGGCGGCGCAGCCGGCGGTGCTCCTCGCCGTCGGCCTGGAACAGGTTGGGCCGCCAGCCCATCATCGGCAGCAGACCCGAGTCCGGCGAGACCAGGCCGTCGTTCAGGTCCCGCCAGTTGCGCGCGTCGTGCCCGAAGAGCCGCTCGTCCCGGGTCACCGTGAGCAGTTCCCGGTAGCCCATCACCAGCCAGGCGGCCACGCCCGGCTCCAGCTCGACCTTGACCACCGGGCCTTGCTCATCGCGCAGCCGGCGGAAGACCACCCGGTGGTCGGGGGCTCCGGTGGCGCTGATCAGCGGGGGGAGGCCGGCCGTACCGGAGTGGGCGGGGCAGCCGGGCGGAGGGGACTGAGTCACTGGGCGAACTCCCGGGAACGCGGATCGTGGGTGACGACGTACTCGCACAACGCCAGCAGGGCCTGGGCGCAGGAATGCCGGTCGCGGGCGTCGCACTCCACCACCGGCGTCTCCGGCAGCAGGTCGAGGGCCGCGCTGACCTGGTCCAGGTCCACGTCGGGGCTGTCCGGAAAACGGTTCACCGCAACGGCAAAGGGCAGTTCTCGTTCCTCGAGCTGCTCGAGGACGTCGAAGCTTTCTTCCAGGGTGCGCACGTCGACCAGCACCAGGACGCCGATCGCGCCGACCGCCAGATCCGTCCACAGGTCCCAGAACCGGCGCTGACCGGGCGCCCCGAACAGGTAGAGGACCAGCTCGGGGTTGATCGTGATCCGGCCGAAGTCCATCGCCACCGTGGTGGTGCGCTTGCGGCTGCCGCCGTGCAGCTCGTCGACGCCGACCGAGGCCTCGGTCATCACCTCCTCGGTGCGCAGCGGGGTGATCTCGCTGACCGAGCCGACGAGCGTGGTCTTGCCGACGCCGAACGCGCCGACCACGAGAATCTTGGCCGAGCGCTGGATCGTGTCGGGGAGATACCGGTCAGCGGATCCCGCGGAGTCCATTCAGCACCTCCAGCAGCAGAGCGGAGTCGGGGGCGGCCGGGCGGGAGACGCCCGAGCGCGCCGAGAGGTAACCGGCGTCGATCAGGTCCGAGGCCAGCACGCTGACCAGGCTGACCGGCAGGTCCAGATGTACGGCGGCCTCGGCCAGCGAGAGCAGCCGCGAGCACATCCGGACCAGGGACCGCTCCTCGCGGGAGGCGGTGACCGGCAGTTCCCGGTCGGGATCGGGCGCGATCAGCAGGGTTTCCACGCCGACCGTGTTCCGGCTGGCCCGGGCCCGGCCCCTGGTGATCACGTAAGGACGCAGGGCCCGGGCCGGGAACGCCGGGGTTGAGTGGTCTGGTTCCCCAGACCCGGTCATTGGGGAGTTTCCTGGCGGGCCGGGCTGCTGAGGTTGGCGGCGCCGATCTTCAGCACCTGGGCCTGCATCGCCCGGGCCACCTGGCGCGGGTCGACCACCGGGTCGGCGACCACCGCGAGGTGGGCGCCGTCGGCACTGCGCAGGAACAGGAAACCACCGTCGAACTCGATCATCTGGTGCCGGACCAGGCCGTCACCGGTGCCGAACTCCTGCCCCAGGGCGCGCCCCAGGGACTGCAGTCCGGAACAGGTGGCGGCCAGCCGCTCGGCGCGGTCGCGGCCGAGTCCGGCCGAACCGGCCAGCAGCAGGCCGTCCACACTGAAGACGACCACGTCACGTACTCCAGGGACGACGCTGACTTCGGCGATCATCCAGTCTCGGTCGTGCTGACCGGAAATCTGCTCCTTGCTCATCCCTCGGCGGCGTCCTTCCGCTCGGTCGAAAGGCTTGGGCGGCCTTCGAGGTCGGTGTCATTCGCGTGCTCTGAGCTCAGCGCCGCACCCGTCGACGGGGTGTCCGTCGAGGGTTCGGCGACCGGGTTCACCGGGATGGGCTGCGACCCTTCGAAGAACCGTTCCATCCAGTCGCCGGCGTCATCGGGGGCGGTGGTGGGAGCGGTGGGGGTGACCGCAGGACGGGGTCGGCCGTCCAGGTCGCTCCGGAAGGGGGTGATCTGGTCCTGCTTGCGCGCGGAACGGCGCTGCGGAAGCTTGGTTTCGGAGTCGTCCGCCTGGCCGGGGCAGCGGCTGGCCGCCTTCCCCTCGCGCATCGGGCTCCGCTTCGGCATGGGAGCCGATTCGACGACGGGGGTGGGATCGCTCGTCGGGGCGATCCGGGTGTCCACCACGTCGGGCAGGCGAATGCCTGCGGGAGGGGTACTTTCCGGGTCCGGACGCTCGATCGCGGCCGGGGCGGGCAGGGCCACCGTCACGACCAGATGGGTCGGTACCAGCACCACGGCCCGCACTCCGCCGTACGGGGAGATCCCCAGGTCGACAGTGAGTCCGTGACGGCGGGCGAAGCGCCCGACCACGGCGAAACCGGTCTGCGGGATCTCCCCGACGTCGCTGACTCCGAGCAGGCGCCGGCCGGAGACGATCTCGCGGGCCTCGGCCAGGCGGTAGTCGTCCAGGCCGAAACCGCTGTCGTCGATCTCGATCACGGCGCCGCGCTGCACCCCGCGCACCGCGACGCTGACCGGGGTGGTGGGGGCCGAGTACTCGGTGGCGTTGGCCAGCAGTTCGGCGATCAGGTGGATCAGCGGCTCGACCACCCCGGGCATCCCGGCCACGGTCTGGTCACCGGTGACCTGCACCCGGCTGAACGCCACGATCCGGCCCGAGGCGGCCCGGACCACGTCGACCAGGGCCAGCGGGGCGGGCCACTGCTGACCGGGCCACTCGTCGCACAGCACCTTCACGCTCTGCGCGTGCCGGGCCTGCTGGGTGGCCGCGTGGTCCACCCGCATCGTGGTCTCGAGCAGGTCCGGGTCACCCGGGTGCTGCTCGGCCAGGCCACTCATCGCCTGCTGGATCCGGTGCGCCGAGGTCTGCACCCGGCTGGCCAGCTCGACCAGGGCCAGGCGGCGCGACTCGTCGCGGTCCTGCACCGTGCCGCTGACCTGGCCCAGCATCTCGTCCAGGAGCGAGACCGTCTCGGGTGAGAGTTCCTGCGGCTGCTCGGCCGGGGGCACCTCGGTGCCGGCCAGCGCGGCGGGCAGCCGGATCTTGACCAGGTGCTGCAACTCCTGCTGCAGCTGCACCAGACGCTGGCGCTCCTTGGCCACCGCCAGGTCGAGGTCGCCCGGGGTGATCACCGGCTCGGCCTGGCTCGGCTGCTGGGCGGGGAGCTGGGGGGCGACCGGCTGCGGCCGCAGCGAGGGCTGCACCGGGGCCGTCTCCGGCCAGGGCAGCGTTCCGCGGTGCCGGGCCCAGGCCGCGGCGCCGGCGACCAGTGCGCCGACCAGCCACGGAGACGGGGAACGCCGGGGAGGCCGCGCTGAGCTGGTCAATGGACACCCTTCGCGTAGCAAGACGGTCACTTCGCAAGCACGAACAGCCCGACCTGCATGAATTCCATGACAAGTCCTTTTACGGCCGTATCGGACTAATGGGCGAAAAACCTAGCACAACTGCCCTACCGCACCACAGGACGCTCCGTCTTGATTTTCGTGAACTTCTGCCCCAGATTTTTCGTCCCGAATAGCGGAATAGCGTTCGAGCCGGGGACCACTTCGCGGATTGGCGAACCGCCTTTTCAGCGCGCGGGCAAGCACCGCCAAAGGGCGACCGAGGCTTAGGGTGGAGGGATGGATCCGGCTGAAGTGCGCCTGGACGTCTGGGTCTCCTCGGTGCGCCTGTTCAAGACCCGCTCGGCCGCCTCGAGCGCCTGCCGCGGCGGGCACGTCGCGGTGAACGGCAACAAGTCCAAGCCCTCGACCATGGTGCGGGTGGGCGACAAGATCGAGGCGATCACTCCGGGCGGTGAACGGATCGCCGTGGTCCGCAAGCTGATCCAGAAGCGGGTGGGCGCGGCGGTGGCGGTGACCTGCTTCGAGGATCTGACCCCGGCGCCGCCGCCCAAGGAGGAGATCGTGCACGTCGCGGTGCGCGATCGGGGAGCCGGGCGGCCGACCAAGCGCGAGCGTCGTCAGCTGGACCGATTCCGGACGCAGTGACGCGCGCCGAGGCCAGGCTCTAGAGCAGCGTGAGTGAAATCCGGGTCAAGGACAGTCCAACTGTCCGCTTCTTCCCGATTGTCGCGAAGCGGGCGATGTCGCTTACTGGATGAGTACCACTCGTCCCCGGCACCGGGCGGATGCCGGACGCCCTGCGGGTGGGGCAAGGCGCCGCTCGGGCGGCGGCGCAGCAGATGACAGGTGCGCGGTCCCTGGCCGACGGGGGACAGGGACCGCGCCCTTCACTGGGCCGGGGGCGGTGGTGCGGTGCTTTCCCGGATCACCAGTTCCGGTTCGATCACGTGCCGTTCGGGCACGCTCTCGCCGGTCTCGATCTGGGCCAGCAGCGCCTTCAGGCTGCGGCGCCCGACCTCCTCGAACGGCTGGCGCACCGTGGTCAACGGTGGGCTGAAGTAGCCGGCCTCGGGAATGTCGTCGAACCCCACCACGCTGATGTCGCCGGGCAGCGCGCGACCGTTCTCGCGCAGCGCCCGCAGCACGCCGACCGCCATCGAGTCGTTGGCGACGAACACCGCCGTGACATCGGGCATCCGCGCGAGGATCTGTCCCGCGTCGTAGCCCGTGGGCGCACCCCAGTCGCCGTACAGCAGCGGGGGCACCTCGGCACCGGCGTCCTCCAGGGCCGCCGTCCAGCCGCTGACCCGTTCCTGGGCCTCGTAGAAGTGGCCAGGACCAGCGACGTGCCAGACCGTGCGGTGCCCGAGAGCCAGCAAGTGCTCGGTGGCGGCCCGGGCCCCGGCGATCTGGTCCACCGCGATCACCGGCAGCGCCGGGTTGACCGAGCTCTCGATCGCCACCAGGGGCAGGTGCCGGGCCATGGTGGACAGGCTCTCGCCCACCGAGGTGAGCGGCGCCACGACGACGATGCCCTCGACGCCCTGACGTTCCAGCCTGGTCACCGCACGTTCAACCGAACCACCCTCTCCCCCGCCGACATTCGCGACGGTGAGGATGTAACCTTCCTCGCGGGCGGCCGCTTCGACGCCGTACAGCATCGACATCGGGCCGTAGAGAGCGCCCCCTATGGTGACCAGGCCGAGCACCTTGGACCGGCCGGTGACCAGTGTGCGGGCCGCCGAGTTGGGCCGATAGCCCAGCTCGTCGATCGCCGCCAGAACCACGGCGCGAGTCCGGGAACTCACGCCGTCACTACCGTTGAGTACGCGGGAAACCGTTTGGTGCGACACCCCTGCGAGCCGTGCGACGTCATGCATCCCTGGGCGTTTGCGCGCGTGGGCGCCGCCCGGACTGCTGGGATTCCCTGGATCGCCGCCGGCCTGGGCCGCCGCCCGGGACGGAGGTGTCATGGATCTGATCCTAACGTCGCGGGAATCACCGGCCCGGGGCGAGCCCTGGTGCAGGCGCCGGAAGCGACTCCTGCACCAGGGGTTTCACCCCGGCTATCGACCGATCGATGAGCAAAACCGCCGGTATGTCTATCTGGAACTGGCACCCGCGCGACGCTTGGTCCAGACGTCGAAGGCCACCGCGGCCAGCAGCACCAGACCCTTGACCAGCATGACCTCTTCGCTGCCGGCGCCGAGCAGGGACATGCCGTTGTCGATCACGGCCATGATCAGACCACCGGTGATGGCCCCGATCACGCGACCCACACCACCCTGCACGGCGGCGCCACCGATGAACGCGGCCGCGATGGCGTCCAGCTCGAAGCTGTTACCCGCGGTCGGGCCGGCCAGGTTCAGCCGGCCGGAGAAGATGATGCCCGCGACCGCGGCCAGCACCCCCATGTTGACGAACAGCCAGAAGGTGACCTGCTTGACCTTGATGCCGGAAAGCGTTGCGGCGTGCAGGTTGCCACCGATGGCGTAAATGTGCCGGCCGAACACGGCGCGGCTGGTGATCAGCGTGTAGATCACGATCAGGGCGCCGAGCAGGACCAGCACCCAGGGCAGGTTGCGGAACCGGGCCAGCTGGACGATCACGAACATCAGAACGATGGACGGGGCGATCACCTTGGCCAGGAACAGCCCCATCGGCTCGACCGACTGTCCGTAGCCGACCCGGGCGGCCCGGGCCTTCCACTGGGTCCAGACGATCGCGGCCACCAGGGCCACGCCGACCAGCAGGGTGACCAGGTCGGCACCGCCCAGCGGGCCGAGCGCGACGTTGCCGAGCCAGCCCGGGGTGAACCCGTTGGCCATGGTGCGGACCGTGTCGGGGAACGGGCCGATGCCCTGGTTACCGAGGATCACCAGGGTGACGGCGCGGAACACGAGCATGCCGGCCAGGGTGACGATGAAGGCCGGAATGCCGAAATAGGCCACCCAGTAGCCCTGCCAGGCCCCGATCAGACCACCCATCAGCAGGGTGAGCGGGATCGCGATGGCCCAGTGGATGTCGTTGTTGACCATCAGTACCGCGGAGAACGCACCGGTCGCGGCGAGAACCGAGCCCACCGACAGGTCGATGTGCCCGGCGATGATGATCAGCACCATGCCGATCGCCAGGATCAGGATGTAGCTCTTCTGGACGATGATGTTGGAGAGGTTCTGCGGCTGCAGCAGGTCCCCTCCGGTCAGCACGGTGAAGAGCAGCACGATCAGCGCGAAGGCGATGTAGATGCCGTTCTCGCGCAGGCTGTTGACGTTGAACTTGAACCGTCCGCCGCCGCTGCCGCCGACGGCGACCGCGGCCGCGCCCGGCTTGGCCTTCAGGTCGACGGCGGCCGGCTTGATGCTCGGCGCCGCTTCCTTGGTCGCCGTGGCCGTGGCGGCCGCCGCGACCGTGGTGGCCGACTCGGTGCTGGTCACGTCGGTGGTGGCCGGCGCCGCGTCCTTGGTCTCAGAGTCCTTGGTCTCAGAGTCCTTGGTCTCAGAGTCCTTGACCGCGGAGTCCTTGGTCTCGGAGTCCGCAACCACAACGTCCTTGGTCTCGGGCTCGGCAACCACGGCGTCCTTGGTCTCGGACTCCGTGACCACAGCGTCCTTGGTCTCGGGATCCGTGACCTCGGCGTCCTTGGTCTCCGGCTCCTTGACCTCGGTCTCGGCGGACTCGGTCTCGGTCTCGGCGGGCTTGGTCTCGCTCGTACCGTTGGCCGAAGCGGTCTCCGGAGTCACCGCATCGGTGGTCTCGGTGGCTTCGGTGGCCGGCGTGGCGTCCTTGGACTCGCCGGTCTCGGTCGGGGTCGAGGAGGAATCGGTCGTAGCCATGGGTCTCACTCCTGCCCTCTGGTCATGTACTGCATGAGCAGCTCCTGGGTGGCTTCTTCACGAGGCACCTCGCCGGTGATCCGCCCGGCCGACAGGGCGTAGATCCGGTCGCAGATGCCCAGCAGCTCGGGCAGTTCGGAGGAGATCACCAGGATCGCCTTCCCCTCGGCCGCGAGCTGGTTGATGATCTGGTAGATCTCGTACTTGGCGCCGACGTCGATACCGCGCGTCGGCTCGTCGAGGATCAGCACGTCGGGATCGGTGTAGATCCACTTGGCCAGCACGACCTTCTGCTGGTTGCCGCCGCTGAGCTTGCCGGTGATCGAGGCCACGGTGGGCGCCTTGATCCGCAGGCTCTTGCGGTACCCCTCGGCGACCGACAGCTCACGGTTGTCGTCGACCCAGCCGCGGCGGGCGAGCTTGCCCAGGGCGGCGGCCGAGACGTTGCGCGTGATGTTGTCGATCAGGTTGAGGCCGTACCGCTTTCGGTCCTCGGTGGCGTAGGCCAGACCGTGCTGGATCGCCTGCCGCACGTTCTTGGCCTCGATCGGCTTGCCGAACTTGTACAGCTGGCCGCTGATCCCGGTGCCGTAGCTGCGGCCGAACACGCTCATCGCCAGTTCGGTCCGCCCGGCGCCCATCAGGCCCGCCAGACCGACGATCTCGCCGGCCCGCAGGCTGAGGTTGGCCTCGCGGATCAGGACCCGGCCGTGCTGGGTGGGGCTGTGCACGGTCCAGTTCTCGATCCGCAGCACCTCCGCACCGATCTCGATCGCGGGATCCTTCTCGGGGTAACGGTTCTCCAGGGAACGCCCGACCATCAGCGCGATGATCCGGTCCTCGGTGACCTCGTCCCGCTTCATGTGCAGGGTGTCGATCGTCTGACCGTCACGGATGATCGTGACCTGGTCGCTGATCGCCTGGATCTCGTTCAGCTTGTGCGAGATGATGACCGAGGTGATGCCCTCGTCCCGCAGGCCGCGCAGCAGACCGAGCAGGTGCTCGGAGTCGTCGTCGTTGAGCGCTGCGGTGGGCTCGTCGAGGATCAGCAGCTTGACCTTCTTCGACATCGCCTTGGCGATCTCGACCAGCTGCTGCTTGCCCACGCCCAGATCGATGATCTTGGTGGTGGGGTTCTCGGCCAGGCCGACCCGCTCGAGCAGCTCGGCCGCGCGCTGATTGGTCTCGTCCCAGTTGATCAGGCCACGGGTGGCCGTCTCGTTGCCGAGGAAGATGTTCTCCGCGATCGACAGCTCGGGCACCAGGGCAAGCTCCTGGTGGATGATCACGATGCCGAGGGCCTCGCTGTCGCGGGTCCCGCCGAACTGGCAGGTGTTGCCCTCGTAGACGATGTCGCCTTCGTACTCACCGTGCGGGTAGACCCCTGACAGAACCTTCATCAGGGTGGACTTCCCGGCGCCGTTCTCACCGCAGATGGCGTGGATCTCGCCCTCCGCCACCGTGAAAGTGACGTTCTGCAGCGCCTTCACGCCCGGGAAGGACTTGCTGATATTGCGCATTTCCAGAATGTTGCTGGGCATCCGTGCTCCTCAAAGGGCTCAGCAAGGGGATGCGCCGGGCCGCCCACATCCGGCGGAGGGGATGCCTGTGGGCGGCCCGGCTGCTGGGGAACTCAGGTCAGCTGAGTTCCGACTCTTCGTAGTAGCCCGAGTCCACGAGGGTTTCCTTGTAGTTGTCCTTGGTGACGATGACCGACTCCAGGAGCTGCGACGGAACGACCTTCTTGCCGTTGTCGTAGTCCTCGGTGTTGTTCACCTCGGGCTCCTCGCCCTTCATCACGGCGTCGGCCATGCCCACGGCCACGTCCGCCAGCTGGCGGGTGTCCTTGTAGATGGTCGAGTACTGCTCGCCGCCGGCGATCGACTTCACCGAGGCCAGCTCGGCGTCCTGGCCGGTGACGACCGGGAAGGGGTTCTCGGCGGTGCCGTAGCCGGTCAGCGCCGAGAGGATGCCGATGCTCATGCCGTCGTACGGGGACAGCACACCGTCGAGCTTGGTGTCACCCTTGTACGCCTTGGTGATCACGTTCTCCATGCGAGCCTGGGCCGTCTCCGGCTTCCACTGCAGGGTGGCGATCGTGTCGAAGTCGGTCTCGCCGCTGGGGACCACCAGGGTCTTGTCGTCGAGGAACGGCTTCAGGGTGTCCATCGCGCCGTCGTAGAAGAACGTGGCGTTGTTGTCGTCGGGCGAGCCGGCGAAGAGCTCGACGTTGAACGGGCCCTTCTCGTCGGTGCGGGTGGTGCCGTCCGCCTCGACCAGGCCCAGGCCCTGCAGCAGCGAGGTGGCCTGCTGCACGCCGACCTTGTAGTTGTCGAAGCTGGCGTAGTAGTCGACAGCCTCGGTGTCACGGATCAGGCGGTCGTAGGAGATGACCTTGATGCCCTGCTCCTGGGCCTGCTCCAGCTGCGAGGTCAGCGCCGTGCCGTCGATCGCGGCGACGATGAGAACCCGCGCGCCCTGGGCGATCTGGTTCTCGATCTGCTCGACCTGGGTCGGGATCTTGTCCTCGGCGTACTCGAGGCTGACCTCGTAGCCGAGCTCCTCGAGGGAGGCCTTCACGTTGTCGCCGTCAGCGATCCATCGCTCGGACGAACGGGTCGGCATGGTCACACCGACCAGCGAACCCTCGACATCGTCGCCCGCCTTGGGGGCGGTGGAACCGGTCTTCTCGGCCGAACCGCAGGCGGCCAGGGCGGCCACCATGGTCAGGCCGGCGACGATCCGAGTAACTTTGCTGCGTTGCATGTTCTCTCCGGTTGTTCAGACGGCCATCCTTGGCCGCCGGGCAGTTGCACTACTGGGAGGGGAGTTGCGTCAGAACCCTTGCGCCAGGCGGAAGTACGCCTGGTTCCACTTCAGTTCACGTCCGAACGAGCGGACGTCGGTCGAAGCGTCGATCATGGCGAGCTCGGTCCCGAGCATGTCGGCGAGATCGGCCAGGTGCTCCCCGTTCAGCGCGGAGGACAGCACCGTGTGGTGCGGACCGCCGGCGGTCAGCCAGGCCTCGGCCGAGGTGGCCAGGTCCGGCTGGGGCTTCCAGACGGCCCGGGCGACCGGCAGCTTGGGCAGGGCCTCGAGCGGTTCGACGACCTCGATCTCGTTGGCGACGAACCGGAACCGGTCTCCCATGTCGGCGATACCGATGGTGACCGCCGGACCCGGGACGGCGTCGAACACCATCCGCACCGGGTCCTCGCGGTCGCCGATACCCAGCGGGTGGATCTCGATCCGCGGGGTGGCGGCGGCGATGCTCGGGCACACCTCGAGCATGTGCGCGCCGAGAATCACTTCCTGTCCCGGCACCAGGTGGTAGGTGTAGTCCTCCATGAAGGAGGTACCACCGGGCAGGCCCTGGGCGGCGGCCTTGAGCGTGTGCAGGAGGACCGAGGTCTTCCAGTCGCCCTCGCCGCCGAATCCGTAACCGTCGGCCATCAGCCGCTGAACGCCCAGGCCGGGCAGCTGGCGAAGGCCGCCCAGGTCCTCGAAGTTCGTGGTGAAGGCGCCGAAACCGCCCTCGGTGAGGAAGGTCCGCAGCCCGAGCTCGATCCGCGCGCCGTAGCGCAGCGACTCGTGCCGCTCGCCCCCGGTACGCAGCTCCTCGGCCACGTCGTAAAGGTCCTGGTACTCCTTCACCAGCTCGGTGACGGAGGCGTCCTCGACCGCGTCGACGACCTCGACCAGCTCGTTCACACCGTAGGTGTTGACCGAGACCCCGAACTTCAGCTCGGCCTCGACCTTGTCGCCCTCGGTGACCGCGACGTTGCGCATGTTGTCGCCGAAGCGGGCCAGGCGCAGGGTGCGCACGGCCTGCCGGCCGGCCGCGGCCCGGGCCCAGGTGGCCACCTTCTCGATGGTGCGCGGGGAGCTGACGTGACCGGCGACGGTCTTGCGGGGGACGCCGAGACGGGTCTGGATGTAACCGAACTCGCGGTCGCCGTGGGCGGCCTGGTTCAGGTTCATGAAGTCCATGTCGATCGAGCCCCAGGGCAGGGCCTCGTTCGCCTGGGTGTGCAGGTGCAGCAGCGGCTTGGTCAGCGCGTCCAGGCCGGAGATCCACATCTTGGCCGGGGAGAAGGTGTGCATCCAGGCGATCAGCCCGATCACCCGCTCGTCCGAGTTGGCCTCGAGCATGATCCGGCGGATCGCGGCCGACTCCTTCAGAACCGGCTTCCAGACGATCTCGAAGGCGATGCCCTCGGCCGCGTCCAGCGCCTCGGAGATCTTCCGGGACTGGCCGGCGACCTGCTCGAGAACGTCGTCGCCGTAGAGGTTCTGGCTGCCGGTGAGGAACCAGATCTGGTACTGCTGCGTCATGTCGTAATCCCTAAGACGCCGCGCTCAGCGGCCGTAGACGTTCTGGTACCGGTCGAAGAGGCTGTCGATGTCGCTCTGGGCGATCCGCTCGACGGGGCCGAGGGTGCGGGCCAGATGCACGGTGCGGGCCACTTCCTCGAGCATGACCGCGGCCTTGACCGCCGCCTTGGCGCTCTTGCCGATGGTGAACGGGCCGTGCTGGGCCATCAGGACCGCCGGGGAGTTGCTGCCGGTCAGGGTCTCGACGATGCCGCGGCCGATCGAGTCGTCACCGATCAGCGCGAACGGGCCGACCGGGATGTCGCCACCGAACTCGTCCGCCATCATGGTCAGCACGCAGGGGATCGGCTCGCGCCGGGCCGCCCAGGCGGTGGCGAAGGGCGAGTGCGTGTGCACCACGCCGTTGACGTGCGGCATGTGCTTGTACACGTAGGCGTGCGCGGCGGTGTCGGAGGATGGGGAGTAGTTGCCCTCGACCAGGTTTCCGTCCAGGTCCACGACCACCATCGACTCGGCGTCGAGGTCGTCGTAGGACACCCCGGAGGGCTTGATCACGGCCAGGTCGGCGCCCGGCACGCGGGCGGAGACGTTGCCCGCGGTCCAGACCACCAGGCCGTTGCGGGGCAGCTCGGCGTGCAGCCGGGCCACCTCCTCGCGGATGCCTGACAGCGTGGCGCGGATGTCTTCGGTGACGGTCACGGCTTCCCAGCAATCTGCTCCGCGGGCCCACGGCGTCGCAGAGCGGTCGATCTCTTCGGAGCGTCGCTGTGACCCAGCGGGCGGGGGCCGGAATCGGCTCTGACGGCTACGGCCGGCGGCTTACTGAGCAGCCGTTGCGCCGCCATGCCCGTCTCCCTCGACTGAGTCAAAGATTGTGAACGTTAACAACGTTCGCCGATGTGAGAGCTTGAGGGACAGGCCACATCCGTGTCAAGGATGTCTTTCGGCCCCCCTCAGAGGCCACCCGAATCGATCTTGTTCCCAGTTCAGAGGCCCGCCGGAAGCTCCGCCGCGATCTCGACGACAGCCTGAACTGGGACTTTGTGACCGTTAACTACTCACTAACCGGGCATTCGCTCCGCGCGGTATCAGACCACAACGTGTGTTGCGGATGTGACAGAAGGCGCCGTTAACGTCGACAAGTGGTCGATTACGGCCGCCGAGCGGTAGCAAGTCTGCGCCGAACGGTCGCCCGGGACCTTCGGACCGCCGATGAGCGGCAGGAGTTTTCCGGCCGATCGGCCGATCCGACCACCCCCGGTCACCAACCGTAGACTGTGAACTTCGCACGGTGATCGAAGGTGGGGTGGGCCGGTGAGACCGGGAGTGCAATCGCGCCTTTCGGTGCGCTACCGGCGCTCGATCAGCACCGTCCGGGTCAGCGCGATCGGGGCCGGCACCCTGGCCCTGACCGCAGCCACGGAACTGCTGGTGGTGCTCACCGCGAGGTCGCGGGCCCAGGACGGCGGATTCCTCGACGCCGTCCTGGGCACCTGCGCACTGGCGGTCGCTCCGCTGATCACCATGGTGTTCGCGGTGCTCTGGCTACGCCGCTCGGTGCTGAACTACCGGCAGCTGCTCACGGAGACGTGTTTCTGGGTGGTGGTCTGCGATGCCCTGGTGGTGCTGCTCAGCCTCCAGGGCCGCTGAGTGGGCCCCCAGTTCAGCGAGTCAGCTTTCAGTGAGTCAGCTTCAGCCCGACCACGCCGCCGACGATCATCGCCAGCAGCAGGATCTTGGTGGCCGAGACCGTCTCCTGGCCGGTGAACATCGCGAAGGCCACGGTGAGCACCGCGCCGATGCCGACCCAGACCGCGTACGAGGTACCGATCGGCAGGGTACGCATGGCGTAGGCCAGGCCGGCCATGCTGGCTACCAGGCCGACGGCGAAGACCACGGTGGGGCCGAGTTTGCTGAAACCTTCGGAACGGCCGAGAGCGGTGGCCCAGACTGCCTCGAGCACCCCGGAGACGACAAGAACGATCCATGCCATGACGAGCCTCCCGATGCCGTCTTGTCGCGTTCCGGGTACGGCATCCCTCGTCCGGGGGCTGCGACGCAGCAGGCCCTACGGTTCAGACAATCAAACCCGCGAGCCGTTGTCCACACGGCCTAGTTCGGAAAGGCCTTCAGCACCGCCGAACGGGTGGGGATGCTGCTGGCGGCTCCGGGCTGCTGCACGGCCAGGGCGCTCACCGAGGTGGCGAAGCGGGCCGCCGCGACCAGACGTTCGCGCAGGTCCAAAGCGGTTTCCGAGCAGTCCAGTTCGGCTGCGAGCGCACCGCAGAAGGCATCTCCGGCACCGGTGGTGTCCACGACCGGCACCCGGTGGGCCGGGATCCGGACCTGCTCCTGACCCCGGACCGCGATCAGCGAACCTTCGGCGCCGAGAGTGAGCACCACCGCCGGAACCCGTTCCAGCAGAGCGTCGGCCAGGGTGGCGGCCTCGGCCGGGGAACCGTACAGGTCGGCCGCCTCGTGCTCGTTCACGATCAGCACGTGGACGAGTTTCAGCAGGTCAGGCGAAACCTCGCGGGTGGGGGCCGCGTTCAGCAGGACCAGGGCACCCTCGGCCGCCGACGAAGCCGCCTGCAGCATGGCGCTTTCCGGAATCTCCTGCTGCATCAGCAGAACCCGGGCCCGGCCGACGAGTGCGCGCTCGTTCGCGGTGAGTTCGGTGATGGTGGCGTTGGCGCCCGGGACCACGATGATCACGTTCTCGCCGTCGTCGCCCACGGTGATCCAGGCGGTGCCGGTCGGCGCCTCGGTGGTGCGCACCCGGGCCTCGACCTGAGCCCCGCGCAACTGCGCGAGCAGACGTGCGGCGGCCGCGTCGTTCCCCATCGCCCCGACGAAAACCGTTTCGGCGCCGCTGCGACCCGACCCGATGGCCTGGTTCGCGCCCTTGCCGCCCGGGTGCTCCGCGACGTCCGTACCCAGGATCGTCTCCCCCGGCCCGGGGATCCGCGGGGCGCGCACGACATGGTCGAGATTCACACTGCCGACCACACAGACCGCCATCACGCGCACCTTTCACCCACGGTTCGAGGGCACCAACCTTAGTGCGACCGTCGCCAGCATCACCGTCAAGGCGGCCGCGAACCAGGTCAGCACGGTGGCGGTGTCGAAGCTGCGTACCCCCAGGCCCATTCCCAGCACCGGGATGATCAGACCGAAGTAGCCGATCAGGAACAGCCCGGCCAGGGCCTCGCCGCGCCGGGCGGGCGCCGCCATCGCGACCACGGCGCCGATCGCCGCCTTGAACAGCACTCCCGCGCCGATCCCGGCCAGCACGCCGCCGAGCACGAAGGCGACCAGGCTCTCGGCGTGCGTCCCGATCACCGTGACCACCAGACCGGCCACCTCGAACAGCAGACCAGCGGTGAGCTTGGCCCGGGCGCTCAGCCGGGCGGTGACGATCTGGGCCACCGCGGCCGCCCCGAACACCACGAACACGATCACCCCGGCCAGCGCCCGGGACGGCTGGTTCAGCGTGCCCGCCACGAAGCCCGGGGCCACCGAGGTGAACAGGCCGAAGACCGCGAAGGCGACGAACGCGGCGGCTGCGGCGGCGATGTACCCGGCCGGGTCACCGTGGTCGGCGCTGACCCGCTGCGGGCGATAGGCCGGCCTCACCTCGGGACGCTTCACCGTCTCCGGGGCGATCAGCACGGCGGCCACCGCGAGCAGCAGGAGCAGCGCGAACACCAGGTACGGCGTGCGCAGCGGCGCGTTCACCCACTGAGCGAGGAATCCGGCGATCAGCGGGCCGAAGCCGAGACCACCGATGTTGGCGGCGGTGGAGACCATCTCGAAACGCTGCGCCGGGGCGCCGGGACGGTGGGCGGCGTGCAGTTCGGCCAGGTGCGCGGTGGCGGTGGCGGTGATCATGCCGACGCCCAGACCGGTGATCACCCGGGCGATCAGCAGCACGGTCAGGTCGGTGCTGACGATGAACAGCCCGGCCGCCAGCAGTTCCAGCAGCAGGGCGGGCACCAGCACCCGGCGCCGGCCCACCCAGTCGGAGACGTGCCCGGCCAGGATCAGGCTGATCACCACGCCGACCGCGTAGGCGGCGAAGACCACGGTGACCATGAACGTGGAGAACCCGTCGCGGGCCATGTACAGCGGGTAGAGCGGGGTGGGGACGGTCGAGAACGCCATCGCGGTGAGGAAGGCGAAGGCGATCAGCCAGAATCCGGTGCCGTGCCGGTGCGAGCCCCGGACGGTGGCTCTCGGCAGGGTGGCGGCCTGGGACATGACGTGTGCTCCGGTGTCGAGAAGGGGTGTGCCGGTCCAATGTCGCGCTCGGCAGCTATCGCGTCCAACGAATGTTCACGCTGGTTGCCATCGCGATCCGCGATAGCTTGAGTGGGTGGAGCTTCGCCATCTGGAGTACTTCGTCGCGGTCGCCGAGGAGCAGAACTTCACCCGCGCCGCCGAGCGGCTGCACATCGTGCAGTCTGCGGTTTCTGCGGCGGTCAAGCAGCTGGAGCGCAGTCTGGGTTCGCAGTTGCTGGAACGCGGTTCGCGCCGGGTCAGCCTGACCGACGCGGGGGCCGAGTTGCTGCCGCACGCCCGAGCAACTTTGGACGCGGCCCGCGACGCCCGCGATGCGGTCGCCCGGGTGCGGGGCGGCCTGGGTGGGTCGTTACGGATCGGCGTGCTCACTTCGATCCGTTTTGTCGACGTACCGGCGCTTCTGGGCGAGTACCACCGGCGTCATCCCGGGGTGCAGTTGCACACTCGCACCGCCCCGACCGGCACCCAGGGCCTGTTCGAACTACTGGCCGAGCATCGTCTCGACCTTGCCTTCGTCACCCCGGGTGGGCCCCGGCCGGCCGGGGTGCAGCTGATCGACCTGGCCTCCTCGATGCTGGACCTGGTGCTGCCGCAGGGACATCCGCTGGCCGCGCAGGAGAGCGTGGCGATCCAGCAGCTGGCCGACCTGAACTTCATCGACGCACCGGTCGGGTACGGCAGCCGCAGCGTGGCCGACCTGGCCTTCGCCTCGGCCGGGGTGCGCCGCCGGGTGGTCATCGAGATCACCGAGTACGCGATCGGCCCGGACTACGTCCGCAACGGCCTGGGCGTGGCGCTGTTCCCGCGCTACGGCCTGGCCGGGGTGCCCGGAATCGCGGTGCGCCCGGTCACCGGCGCCGACCTGACCTTCCCGCTGGCCCTGGCGGTGCCCGCCGACCGGGCGCCGAGTGCGGCGGCCCGGGCCCTGATCGGGCTGATCCAGGAGCGGGTGAACCCGGACAAATGACGCCGGGCTGAAAATGCCTGCTCACGGTGGGAACCAGCCCCGCCGATGGCACGTTATGCGCGGGAGAGTTGGACCCACGACGGAGAGAGATGGACGACTACCACTATCCATGCCCCCAGATCTGCGCCACTGACGCGGTGAAGGGGGGAACGTACTGATGTGGATCCTGACCCTGCTCCTGGGAATCCTGGTAGTGCTGGCGATCACCGCCGTCACCGGGTATTTCGTGGCGCAGGAATTCGCTTACATGGCGGTTGACCGGGCCGCCTTGAACGCCCGGGCCGCCGCGGGAGACACCGCGGCCGAGCGGGCCCTGAAGGTCACCCGGCGCACGTCGTTCATGTTGTCCGGCGCCCAGCTGGGGATCACCGTGACCGGCCTGCTGGTCGGTTACGTGGCCGAACCGCTGATCGGCGAGGCGATCGGTGAGGCCCTCGGCGGCGTCGGCATCCCGCAGGGTGTCGGCATCGCGATCGGCACGGTGTTCGCGCTGATCTTCGCCACCGGTGTGCAGATGATCTTCGGTGAGCTGTTCCCGAAGAACCTGGCGATCGCCAAACCCGATCCGGTGGCGCTGTGGCTGGCCGCCTCGACGACGATCTACCTGGCCCTGTTCGGCTGGCTGATCCAGATCTTCGACAAGTCGTCGAACGCCCTGCTGAAGGTGCTGGGGATCGAGCCCGCGCACGACGTGGAGCACTCGGCCACCGCCCGCGACCTGGAGCACATCGTCGCGGAGTCGGCCGAGAGCGGCGACCTGCCCAAGGAGCTGTCGCTGCTGCTGGACCGGATCCTCGACTTCCCGCAGCAGGACGTGCATCACGCGATGATCCCGCGGCACGCGGTGGGCGTGGTGCATGCCGGGGACACCCTGGCCGAGGTGCGCGAGCAGATGAGCAAGGGGCACAGCCGCTACCCCGTCCTCGACGAGGACGACCAGGTGGTCGGCGTGGTGCACCTGCAGGACGTGCTGCCGCTGGCGGCCGACCACCCGGGTACCGCGGCCGACATCATGCGCCCGGCCACCCTGGTGCCGACCACCATGCCGCTGCCCACCCTGCTGCAGCTGCTGGTGGTCAAGCGCGCCCAGATGGCCTGCGTGCTGGACGAGTACGGCGGTTTCATCGGCCTGATCACGGCCGAGGACCTGGCCGAGGAGCTGGTCGGCGAGATCACCGACGAGCACGACCCGGCCGAGCCGGGCAAGGGCGCGCGCCGGCCGCAGGGCGAGAACGGCACCTGGGTGCTACCCGGTTCCACCCCGCTGGACGAGGTGGAGCGGGCGGTCGACATGGACCTGCCGCGTGGTGACTTCGAGACGCTGGCCGGCCTGGTGATCGCCCGGTACGGCTCGCTGCCCGGGGTGGGCACGGTGGTCGAGGTCGAGCTGCCGATCGACCCGGCGCTGCTGGCGATGGACGGCGACCCGCCGCGTTTCGTCGTCCAGGCCGAGGTGCTGCGGGTGGACCGGCACGTGCCGGCCGAGCTGCGGCTGCGGATCGAGCAGGTCGAAGAGCCCGAAGCGTCCGACACCCATGAGGAGGTGCACCAGTGAGCAACCCGATCGTCGTCATCGTGGCGACCGTCGCGCTGATCGCGCTGAGCGCCTTCTTCGTGGCCATCGAGTTCGCCCTGCTGGCCGCGAAACGACACCGGCTGGAAGATCTGGCGGTGAACAGCGGGGCGGCCCGGGCGGCGCTGCGCAGCTCGTCCGAGCTGACCGTGGTACTGGCCGGCTCGCAGCTCGGGATCACCGCCTGCACCCTGGCGCTGGGGGCGGTGACCAAGCCGGCCGTGCACCACTGGCTCACCCCGATGTTCGAGTCCTGGGGCATGGGCTACCTGCCGGCCGACATCGTCGGTTTCGTCCTGGCCCTGCTGATCGTCACCTTCCTGCACCTGGTGGTGGGTGAGATGGCGCCGAAGTCCTGGGCGATCGCGCACCCGGAGACCTCCTCGGTGCTGCTGGCGCTGCCGATGCGGGCGTTCATGGCGCTCACCCGGCCCCTGCTGACCCTGCTGAACGAGATGGCCAACTGGTGCCTGCGCAAGGTCAACGTGGAACCGGCCGAGCAGGTGGCCTCGGGCCGGAACCCGGCCGCGCTGCGCAGTCTGGTCGAGCACTCGGCCAGCACCGGGGCGCTCGAGGTGGGCTACTCCGACCGGATCAACAACGCCCTGCAGCTGGAGTCGCTGACCATCGGCGACCTGGTGCAGCGCGAGCGCAGCACCACCTCGGTGCCGCCGGGCGCGGACGTGCGGGCGGTGCGGGAGGCCACCCAGGCCTCCGGTCACCTGCGCATCCTGATCGGTGAGGGCGACTCGATGAACGCGGTGGTGCACGTGCGGGACACCCTGATGGCGCCGGACGACGCCCCGGCCGAGTCGCTGGCCCGGCCGGTGTACCAGCTGCCGGTCGAGACCAAGGTGTTCCAGGCGATGAACCAGATGCGGGAGACCCGTAACCACCTGGCCGCGGTCACCGAGGACGGCCGCTTCGTGGGTGTGATCACCCTGGCCGACCTGCTGGAACGGCTGTTCCCGGAGTCGGTCCCGGAGCCGGTTCCGGCCGCTTGAGGTAACTGATCCGGTACGTCGTCGGACCCGCTGCGAGAATGGGCGGCATGGCGGCGTACCGGATCTGTTTTGTCTGCACCGGCAACATCTGCCGGTCTCCTTCGGCCGAGGTGATCCTGCGGGCCCGGGCCGAGGACGCCGGGCTGGACGTGGTGGTCGACTCGGCCGGCACCGACAGCTATCACGTGGGTGATCCGGCCGACGAACGGGCGCAGTGGGCGATAAAGCAGGCCGGGTACGACGGCTCCACGCACATCGCCCGGCAGTTCGACGAGAACTGGTTCGCCGAGCGCGACCTGGTGGTGGCCCTGGACCGCAGTCACTTCCGGCTGCTGCACGCGATGGCCCCGGACGAGGAGTCCGCGGACAAGATCCGGCTGCTGCGCTCGTTCGACCCGGAACTGGAGCACGTGGCCGAGGACGACCGCCGGATCGACGTCGCCGACCCGTACTACGACCGCAGTGCCGAGAACTCCGAGTTCGTCGAGATGATCGAGCAGATCGAGGCGGCCGCCGACGGCATCGTCGACTACCTGCAGGAACGCACCGAGCACCCGGCCTGATCATGACCTTCACCAAGCGCGACGAGAACGCCGCCCCGGGCTTCTACCAGGCCGAGGCGGCCGGGTTGCGCTGGTTGAGGGCAGCCGCGGAGGGAGTGCCCACCGCCGAGGTGCTCGAGGTGACGGACACGTCGATCACCCTCCCCCGCTACGACAGCATGGCGCCGTCGCCCGAACAAGCCCAGGAGTTCGGCCGCCGGCTCGCCCTGACGCACCAGGCCGGGGCGCCGCACCACGGCGCTCCCCCGCCGGGCCTGAACCACGGGTTCATCGCCACGCTCCCCCTGCAGCATCTGGCCGAACCCCCACCGCACTGGGGCGAGTTCTACGCGCGATGCCGGGTAGAGCCCTTTGCCCGTACCGCAGCGGAGTCCGGCAGCCTGGACGCAAAGGGGCTGGCCGACGTCCTCAAGCTCTGCGAACAACTACGCGAAGGTGACCCGGGGCTCACCGGCCCCGAGGTACCAGCTGCCCGCCTGCACGGGGATCTCTGGAGCGGGAACGTGCTCTGGCGAGCGGAGGGGGCACTGTTGATCGACCCCGCCGCGCACGGCGGCCACCCGGAGACCGATCTGGCCATGCTGTCGCTCTTCGGCTTACCCCACCTCGACATCGTCCTCGAGGCCTACACCGCCACCGCACCGTTGCCGCCGGGCTGGCAGCACCGCGTCCGTCTGCACCAACTGCACCCTTTACTGGTGCATGCCGCCCTTTTCGGGCCGTCCTACGGAGCCCAGTCGGTTTCGGTAGCGCGGGCCTATTTGTAAATCAGAGGACGCTTGCGGCGAGAATGCGGTCATGACGGCTACTGCGGGGCGAGGGGCGCCGATCACCTGTCCACGGCGCCGCTGGATTCGCCGGGCCGCCGTCGCCGCGCTGGTGTTCGCCCTGGTGGTGGGGATCGGCGGCGGGCGGCTGTACTCGTTCCCGCAGGTGGACACGCTGCAGTCGGACGACCGGATCGACGCGGTGCTGGCTCTGGGCGGACGTACCGAGACGGCCTACTACGCGGTGGGGCTGGCCGAGCAGGGCATTGCGCCGGTGGTGCTGGTCTCCAACCCCTACCCCCAGGACGAGGCGTTCCAGGGCATCCACGACCTGTGCGCGTCCCGGCCCACCACCTACGAGCTGATCTGCTTCGACCCCGATCCGCGCACCACCCGCGGCGAGGCGCGCGAGCTAGGTAGGCTGGCCACCGAACGCGGCTGGGACGACGTGGCCGTGGTGGCGGCGAAGTATCACGTCAGCCGCACCCGCACGATCGTGAAGCGCTGCTACTCGGGCCGGCTGCACATGGTTGCCCCGGAAATGTCGATCCGGCCGCTGAACTGGACCTACCAGTACGTGCGGCAGACCCTGGGTTACGCCAAAGTCGCCGTGCAGCAGGGTTGTTAGAGCAGGCCTGCGCGTAGGGCGTAGGCCACCGCGTGAGAACGGTTGCGCAGCCCCAGCCGGGTCATCATGCCGGAGATGATGTTCTTGACCGTGCGCTGCGAGTACTGCATCCGCTCGGCGATCTCACCGGTCTCCAGGCCCTCGGCGATCAGCTCCAGCACCTCGATCTCGCGGCGCTGCAGACCGGAAGGGGTCAGCCCGCGCGGGATCAGCACGGTGCGCTGCAGCTCGACCATCTCCCGGACCAGCCGGCCCTGCAGCTCCCGGGGCATCTCCCCGCCGCCGGCGCCGACCACCTGGACCAGCGAGGCGAAGCCCTCCAGGGTGACCTGCGGGCGCCAGATCACACCGCGCAGGCCGACTTCGACGGCGGTGAGCAGGTCGACCTCGCCGAAACGTTCCAGGATCGCGGCGATCGGGATGTTCCGCCCGGCGGTGAGCTCACGCAGCTGGCGCAGCACCTGGGCGGTGATCCGGGGCGCGGCCAGCAGCAGGACGGCCGCCTCGTCGAGCCGGTCGATCGGCTGCAGGGTCAGTTCCGGGCGCCGGGCGATCAGGTTCACCACCCCGGCCTCGTCCAGCTGGTCGGCCGCCAGCACGCTGATCCGCAGGGTCGGCACGGGCTCGGCCACCCGCCGCGGGCTCACCACTTCGGCAGTCACAGCACTCCCTCTCGCCAGGCGTAGGCCACCGCATGGGTCCGGTTGCGCAGTTCGAGCCGGGCGGTGACGGTGTACAGCGTCTTCTGCACCGTCCGTTCGGAATAGGCCAGGCGCTGCGCGATCTCGGGCACCGCCAGGCCCTCGGCGAGCAGCCGGAGCACGTCGGTCTCCCGGCGGCTGGGCGCGATGCGCCGGCGTTCGCGGTAGGTGCGCAGATCTTCGGTGAGCCGGGCGGGGGTGGTGGCTGCGGCCGCGACGATCTCGTCGACCAGCCGCTCCGGGGTCAGGTCGGCCCGCCACAGGCAGGCCACCACCCCGAGCTCGGCCAGGTCGGCGCCGTCACTGTCGCCCGGGTGGTCGAGCACCGCCAGGATCGGCATCCGGCGCGGCCCGATCACCGCCCGGACCGCTTCCTCGGCCTCGGCCCCCGGCCCGGGCACGACCAGCAGCAACAGGTGCGCATCGATCGAGCGGGAATCCGGCACCACCCTGACCCGGCGGCTGGCGGCGATGATGCCTTCCACCCCGGCCTTGGTCAACGGATCGGGGACGGCCAGCGCGACCCGGCACGACACGAGGTACACCTCCACACTTTCAGCAACGCCTTTCACCGTGTACACGGCGACCGGCGCGCCGGGGTTCAGATCTGGATCATGATCTGTCCCTCCGCCTCGTGCACCCGGACCACCTCCAGGTCGGGCTGGCCGGAACGGGAGCAGCCGGTGGCCAGGTCCCAGGTGTTCAGATGCAGCGGGCAGATCAGCACGTTCTCGTCGGTCTGGGCGTCGGCCAGCGGGCCGCCGGCGTGCGGGCAGACCCCCGGGAAAGCTCTCAGCGCACCGGAGCGCAGCCGGAAGACGGCGATGGTCCGGCCGCCCACCTGGTAGGCGCGGCCCTCACCAGGCGGGATCTCGTCTACCGCGCCCAGAACGATGCCGGTGGATACCGCAGTCATGGTCAGCGCCCTTCGGGGATCGGCAGACGGGGATCGGCGGTGGTGGAACGCCCGGCCCGGCCGCCCAGCGCGGTGCTGCCATCGCGAACCGGCACCTGGGGTAGCGAGATCAGCGGCAGGGAGGTGCGGAACTGCCCGGGGACGGCGGGTTCGCGGCCTTCCTTCCAGGGATCGCGGTAGCCCTCGACGGTCTGCTGCATGCGTTCGTCCAGGCCTGCTGCGTCCTTCTCCATCTCCGCGCGGATGTGGTCCAGGCCGAGCCGGGGCACGAAGGCGTAGGTGCGCTCCAGCCACTTGGCGTTCTCCCGGTAGTACTGTAGGAACCGGCCGCTGATGGTGAGCACCTCTTCGGGGGTGTCCACGGTGGTCAGCAGGTCGCCCTTGCGGATGTGGGCCCCGGCCGCGCCGCCGACGTAGATCTCCCACCGGCCGCCCTCGACCGCCACGATGCCGATGTCCTTCACCAGCGACTCGGCGCAGTTGCGGGGGCAGCCGCTGACCGCCATCTTCACCTTGCCGGGTGACTCGATGCCCTGGAACCGGGTCTCGATCGCCACCCCCAGCGCGGTGGAGTCGCCCAGGCCGAACCGGCAGAAGTCCGAGCCGACACACGTCTTCACGGTGCGGAAGCTCTTGCCGTAGGCGTAACCCGAGGGCATGTCCAGGTCGGCCCAGACCTTGGGCAGATCCTCCTTGGGGATGCCGAGCAGGTCGATCCGCTGGCCGCCGGTCAGCTTGATCATCGGCACCTGGTACTTCTCGGCCACGTCGGCGATGGTGCGCAACTGATCCACCGACGTCACTCCGCCCTTCATCTGTGGGACCACCGAGAAGGTGCCGTCGCGCTGGATGTTGGCGTGTACCCGGTCGTTGATGAACCGGCCGTCGCGCTCGTCCACGAAGTCCTGCGGCCACATGGTGCGCAGCAGCGAAGTCAGGCCCATCTTGCTCTTGGCGTCCTCGTTCCCGCCGGGAGCCAGGGCCGCGAAGACCGCCGAGACCGAGTACAGCCGTTGCTCGCGGATACGGGACATCAGCTCGGGCTTGGCCAGCGGGATACCGGGCACGTAGTAGTGCTCGGCCGGATCGGCCTGTACCTCGTCACCGGCGGCCCACTCCACGATCTGCCTGACCAGCGACTTGCACGAGCCGCAGCCCTTGCCCGCCTTGGTCTTGTCCATCACCCCGGAGACCGTCTTCTCGCCTTCCTGAACGGTTTTCACCAGCGTGCACTTGCTGACGCCGTTGCAGTTGCAGACCTGGACCTCGTCCGGCAGGTCGGCCACGCTCGGTTCGGCCGAGGTCGCGCCCAGGTCGAACAGCAGGCCGACCCGTTCCTCGGGCAGGGCCAGGCCGCGGTCGAAGGCCTGGATCAGGAAGGCGGCCTTCTTCACGTCACCGATCAAAGTGGCGCCGATCAGCCGGTCGTCGCGGATGATCACGCTCTTGTACACGCCCCGGCGCGGTTCGCTGAACACCACGAACTCGTCGTCGTCGCGCTCGGGCGCGGTGATCCCCATCGAGGCCACGTCCACGCCGGCCACCTTGAGCTTGGTGGTGGTCCGGGAGCCGTGGTACCTCGCATCGGGCCGGGCGCCGGTGAGGTGGTCGGCCAGTACCCTGGCCTGCTCCCAGATCGGCGCCACCAGGCCGTACACCTCGCCCCGATGCTGGGCGCACTCCCCCACCGCGAACACGTCCGGGTCGTCGGCGGTACCCATCCGGTCGTCCACCACGATCGCCCGTTCCACGGTGAATCCGCTGGTCACAGCCACGTCCACGTTCGGGCGGATGCCCGCGGCGAGGACCACCAGGTCGGCTTCGATCTCGGTGCCGTCGTCCAGTTGCACGGCCTCGACGTGGTGTTCGCCCCGCAGCGCAACCGCCCGCGCGTTCAGCCGCACGGTGATCCCCAGCGCCTCGATACTGCTCTTGAGGATCGCCCCGCCCGGCGCGTCGAGCTGCTGGTTCATCAGATGCCCGGCCGCGTGCAGCACCTCGACCTGAACCCCGTGCGACTGCAGGCCCCGGGCTGCTTCCAGCCCGAGCAGACCACCACCGATCACCACGGCCCGGCGGTGTTGCCCGGCCAGCCGGACGATCTCGCGGGTGTCGTCGATGGAGCGGAAACCAAGGACGCCTGGGGTCAGGTTCCCGTCCTCGCGATAGATCCCTTGCATCGGGGGGACGAACGAACGGCTACCGGTCGCCACCACGAGAATGTCATAGGGAGTGGAGCTTCCGTCGTCGCCGTAGACCAGCTTGGCGAAGCGGTCGATCCGGGTGATCCGCACCGGCGCCCGCAGGCTGATCCCGTTCTCTTCGTACCAGGACAGGTCGTTCAGGAAGATCCCGGACTCGTCCTCCTCACCGGAAAGCACCTGCGAGAGCATGATCCGGTTGTAGTTGCCGTACGGCTCGTCGCCGAACATTGTGATCTCGAAGAGGTCACCGCCACCGCGTTCGAGGATCTCCTCGACCGTGCGGGCGGCCGCCATCCCGTTGCCGATCAGTACCAGCCGGCGCTTCATACCTCCACCAGCCCGAAATCGACCACCAAGGTGCCCTCGACCTCTTCCGGCGCGGCCAGGTGCAGCTCCAGCACCGTGCCACCGACCAGATCCTCGACCACCCGCAGCGGCACGTGCACGTCGGACCGGGCGCCGATCGGGAAGTAGCGCATCGGCCGGCCGTCCCGCGTCAGCACCACCGTGATCAGCTCCGCACTGGAGTTGCCGCCGCGGAAATACAGCGCCTGAGCGGTCTTTCCGGCCGGAACGGTGAAGGCCAGAGCCGGGTCGACCGGCTGGGGCTTGTGCAGACCCTGACCGGCGAAGCCGAAGACTCCCTGCAGGAACCTGGGGGTGCTGTGCATGACGTTGTTCTCCTCGATCGGGTTCGGGCCGGGCCGGGTGATCGCCACCGCGCAGACCTTGAAGGCCGGCATCCGGGAGAACTGGTCCAGCACGGGGTTGGTCAGGGCGTTGGCGTTGGAGCGGCCGCCCCAGTGGAAGGGGACGAAGATCGTGTCGGGCCGCACCGTGTCGGTGAGCCGGGCCCGGAACACGCCACTGCCTCGCCGGGTTCGCAGTTCCACCTCGTCGCCTGACTCGATGCCGTTGCGACGAGCCAGGTCTGGATGGATCTCGGCGAACGCTTCCGGCTGGGCCATCCGCAGCGAGGCCACGCGCCGGGTCTGCGCGCCGCTCTGGTAGTGCTGCATCACCCGGCCGGTGGTGAGCAGGTACGGATACGCCGCATCCGCCGCTTCGGCCGGTTCACGGTAGTCGGTGCGGACGAACCGGGCTCGTCCGTCCATGGTTGGAAAGCTCTTGGTGAAAAGCCTTCGGCCGTCCTGCTCGGCGCCCTCCGGACAGGGCCAGAACACGCCTTCTTCCCGTTCGGCGGCCTGGTACGTCACTCCGCTGTAGTCGGCGATTCCGCCCCGGCTGGCCTCGCGGAGTTCTTCGAAGACCTCCTCGGCATCGGCGCTGAAGTACTGCCCGCGACTGAGCCTTTCGGAGATCTGCTTGAGGACGGTCAGATCGTCGCGGACATTTTCGGGAGGAGGCAGGGCCCGACGCCGGCGGATGATCCGGCCCTCGAGATTGGTCATCGTGCCCTCTTCCTCGGCCCACTGCGCGGTCGGTAGCACCACGTCGGCCAGAGCAGCCGTCTCGGTGAGGAAGATGTCGCTGACCACCAGTAGGTCGAGGGCCTGCAGACGGCGTTGTACATGGTTGGCGTTGGGCGCGCTGACCGCGATGTTGGAGGCCATCACCAGCAGCGCCCGCACACCCTGGGCGGTTCCCAGCCGGTCGAGCATCTCGTAGGCGGACAAGCCGGGCTGGGGCAGCTCGTCCGGCTCGACGCCCCAGACCCCGGCGACGTGCCGTCGGGCCTGCGGGTCGTCGAGTTTGCGGTAGCCCGGCAGTTGGTCGGCCTTCTGCCCGTGCTCGCGGCCGCCCTGGCCGTTGCCCTGACCGGTCAGGGTGCCCCAGCCGCTGAAGGGCCGGCCCGGCAGTCCGAGGGCGAGGGCCAGGTTGATGAAGGCCTGCGCGGTCCGGGTGCCGGCGCTGTGCTGCTCGGCGCCGCGAGCGGTCAGGATCATCGCCGACCGGGCGGTGGCCAGGATGTCCAGCACCTCGTGCAGCTGGGACTCGGGCACTCCGGTGATCCGCTCCACCCGGTCGGGCCAGAACGCGTTGACGCCGGAGCGGGCCTTGACCCAGTCGGTGGTGCGGGCGTCGATGTACTGCTGATCTACCAGGCCTCGACGGATCGCCAGGTGCAGCAGGCCGTTGGCCAGGGCCAGGTCGGTGCCCGGGCGGGGCTGAAGGTGCAGGTGCGAGCCGCGGGCGGTGGGGGTGGCCCGGGTGTCGACCACGATGTGCCGGGCACCGCCGGCCCGGCCCTGGTCGAAGAACTGCATGGCCGGGGGCATGGTCTCGGCCGCGTTGGAGCCGACCAGCAGCACGGCCTCGGCCTGGGCGATGTCCTCCAGCGGGAAGGGCAGGCCGCGGTCGATGCCGAGCATGCTGTTGGCGGCGGCTGCGGCGGAGGACATGCACCAGCGGCCGTTGTAGTCGATCGCCGGGGTACGCAGCGCCACCCGGGCGAACTTGCCCAGCGTGTAGGCCTTCTCGTTGGTGAGGCCGCCCCCGCCGAAGCAGCCGACCGATTCCACCCCGTACTTCTCTTGCGCGTGCTGGATGCCGTGGACGACCCGGTCCAGTGCCTCGTCCCAGGTGGCCTCCCGGAACGGGCTGGTCCGGTCGCCGTCGCGCTCCCGAACCAGGGGGTGCAGCAGGCGGTCGGGGTGGTCGAGCAGTTCGGCGGCCGTCCAGCCCTTGGAGCAGAGGCCGCCGCGGTTGACCGGGAAGTCGGGCTGGGGTTGCAGGGTGACCGGGCGGTCGCCGGCCTTGAGTTCGATGCCGCACTGCAGTGAGCAGTACGGGCAGTGCGTCTTGACCGTTCTCATGTCTTCACGACCAGGCGGTAGCCGCGTTTCACCACGGTCTGAACGATTTTCGCGGTGCCCAGCCCGGCCCGCAGTCTGGCCACGGCCACCTCCACCGCGTGCAGGTCGCTGGCTCCGGGCAGCGCCGTCAGCAGGGTGGGGCGGTCCACCACATGGCCGGGCCGGCGGGCCAGTTCGCGCAGGATGGCCATCGGGGCGGGCGACAGGTTCAGCGTTCTGCCGTTGAGAAGAGCCGTCTGACCGCGCATTTCCAGCACCCCTTGCTCGGTGTTCAGGCTGCGGGTGCGTACGGTGGTGAGGTGGTCCACGGTGGTGCGGATCAGTGCGCCCAGTCGGCTACGGTCTGGGATGAGGGGGTTGATGCCCTGCTCCAGTAAGGGCTTTGCCGTCACCCGACCGACCGCCGCGGCAACGACGTCCATTTGTAGTGCCTTTATGAGGTCTTCTCGGCGTCCGAGGCGTGCGGCCGTGGCCAGAAATGCCTCTGCCCCGGGCGCACTGGTGAACAGCACCACGTCGACCGTGCGGTTGCAGGTGGCCTCGATCGAGCGCTCCACCGCCACCGGATCCGGTGCCGGGCCCCAGCGGTAGACCGGCACCGCGACCACGTCGGCCCCGGCCACCCGCAGCCGTTCGATCAGGCTCTCGTCGGTGGCGCCGTGCAGCTGGATCACCACCCGGCGACCGGCCACCCCCTGCGCCACCAGCGCATCCACCACCTCGGCGGTGGTCTCGGAGGCGGCCGACCAGCTCTCGATCAGCCCGGCCGCGCGGATCGCGCCCCGGGCCTTCGGGCCGCGGGCCATGATCTGGGCCTCGGACAGCACCTCGAGCAGGTGCGGGGCCAGCCCGGCCGAGTCGGCCGTCTCGATCCAGCCCCGGAACCCGATCGCAGTGGTGACGATCACCGCGTCGGGTGGCCGGCGCACCACTTGTCTGGTCAGGCTGATCAATTCGTCGTCCTCTTCGAGCGGCAGGAACCGCAGCGTGGGGGCCTGGATCACCCCGGCGCCACGCCGGCTGAAGTTGGCGGCCAGCTCGTCGGCGCGCCGGTCGCAGGTGAGCAGAATGCTGAAACCCGTGAGAGCCTCGGGGGCCATGGCAGTCGCACCTTTCGAAGCCGGTTCTTCCGGTGACTGCTTCTTGGTCGCCGGACGAAGCGAATCTTCCTCGACATGCAGAGCCAAAGCCTATGCGGTTGAGGCGTTTATCTACAGAAAGTGTTCAGATTTGCTCACTGCCAAGCACACTTGAGCGGCGCAGGTAGCGCCACCAGGTCACAGCCAGAAGAACCAGGAAGAAGACCAGGTAAAACTTCAGGGCCGGCTCGATCGTCCCGAAGGCGGATTTCGACCAGGCGTAGCAGATCGGGACGGCGAAGCCGCCGAACGCGCCCACCGAACTGATCACGCCCAGCGCCCCGGCCGCCTCCCGGCGGGTGCGCAGCATGGTCTCGGGTGAGCCGCCCTCGCGCAGGCCCTTGAGCTGGAACAGCCGGGAGATCATCCGGTAGGTCGAGCCGTTGCCGATGCCGGTGGCCACGAACAGGAACATGAAGCTGACGAAGAACACGCCCAGGCTGGCGTGCTGCACCGACCAGAGCCCGGCGGCCGCCCCCAGCGCCAGCGCGGCGAAGCTGGCCATGGTGACCTGCGCGCCGCCGATCCGGTCGGACAGCCGGCCGCCCAGCGGCCGGGCCAGCGAGCCGATCCCGGCGCCGAGGAAGGCCCAGGTCAGGGCGATGTCCTGGCGGTCGAAGACGGCCACCAGCAAGGTCGGGAAGGCCGAGGAGTAGCCGATGAACGAGCCGAAGGTGCCGATGTAGAGCAACGACATCACCCAGGTGTCGCGGTGGCGCAGCGACTGCCAGACCGGGCCCGGGTCGGCCTTGGCCTCGGTCAGGTTGTCCATGAACAGGAACGCGCAGACCGCGGCGATCACCGCGAGCGGGATGTACATCAGCCCGGCGTAGGCCAGGGTCAGGCCGCCGCCGAGGACGATGATCTGGGGTACGAGTTTCTGCACCACGGCCACGCCCAGGTTGCCGCCGGCGGCGTTCAGGCCGAGGGCGAAGCCCTTCTCGCGCTCGGGGTAGAAGAACGAGATGTTGGCCATGCTGGAGGCGAAGTTACCGCCGCCCAGGCCGGCCGTGGCGGCGATCAGAAGCAGTGCCGGGTAACCGATCTCGGGCCGTTCCACCGCCCAGGCCAGGCCCGCGCTGGGGATGATCAGCAGCAGGGCCGAGGCGACGGTCCAGTTGCGGCCGCCGAACCGGGGCACCGCGAAGGTGTAGGGCAGGCGCAGGAACGCCCCGACCCCGCTGGGCACGGCCGTCAGCCAGAGGATCTGGCTGGTGCTCAGGCTCCAGCCCACGTCGTTCAGGCGCACCACCACGATGCTCCACAGCAGCCAGACCGAGAAGCCGATGTGCTCGGCGAAGATCGACCAGATCAGGTTGCGGCGGGCGATCGGCCGGCCGGTCTGCTGCCAGAACTGCTCGTTCTCGGGATCCCAGTGGTCGATCCAGCGCCGGCGGGCTCCTTCCCCGGTGACGGTGGGCGGGGTGGTAACGGTCTCGGCCATCGGGCAGCTCCTGAAGGGCTAGGTCCGGGCAACTCGCTCCTGATGACGCTAGGAATCGCGTGTTACCCGGCCGTCCCGCTGCCATTACCCAGTCGCTACGTTGTCCGCACAGTCCCGGGGAGGGGTTGTGAGCTCAGTTCCCGAGGGCGCCCAGGGCCTCCAGCGCCACCCTGGCCGCCTCCTCGATCAGTTTCTCGTCGCGATCGGCGTTCTTCTTGTCCTTGCTCGACATGATCGACAGCACGATCGGGGCCTGGTCGCCCTTGGGGTAGACCAGGGCGATGTCGTTGGCGGTGCCGTACGAGCCGGAGCCGGTCTTGTCCGCGACCTTCCAGCCCTTGGGTACCGCAGCGCGGATCCGGTTGGCGCCGGTGGTGTTGCCCAGCAGCCAGTCCTTCAGCTGCGCGCGGGCCTCCTCGGCCAGGGTGTCGCCCTCGAGCAGGGTGAACAGGTCGCTGCCCATCATCTCGGGGCTGCTGGTGTCGCGTTCGTCGCCGGGGGTCGACTCGTTCAGCTCGGGCTCCAGCCGGTCCAGCCGGGTGACCTCGTCGCCCAGGGCGCGGGCGAACTGAGTTACGCCCTCGGGTCCGCCGACCTGCTGGACAACCAGGTTGGCGGCGGTGTTGTCGCTCTGCTGGAGCGCGGCCTGGCACAGCTCGCCCAGGCTCATCGAGGTGCTGCCCTGGGTGACCGGGGAGTTCGGCACCCGGTCGGCGGCGGTGTACTTGACCTGTTCGTCCAGCCGGTCCAGGCCGATCTCGCTGAGCACCGTGCCGACCGCGAGAACCTTGAAGGTGGAACACATCGCGAACAGATCACCGGACTGGTAGGCGACGGCCTGACCGGATCCGGTGTCCAGGGCGTAGACCCCCAGCCGGGCGTCGTACGTCTTCTCGAGCTCCGCGAACTCGGCCTTCCCGGCCTCGTCCTGGGCCTGGGTGCTTTCGGCGGTGGTTTCGGCCGGGGCGGTGCTGGGATTCGCTGCGGAGGTGGGGGCGTCGGCCGCGTCGTCGGCGTCGTCGGAGGAGGACCCGCAGGCGGTGATGACGAGCCCGGTGAGGCCGAGCACGGCACCACTCAGCAGGCTGCGTCTGTTGATCGTCGGAATCTGGTGTCTCAGCTTGGGATCCAGCACGCTGAGCACCCTAGTCGCCCGGAGTGCGCCCAGGCAGAGGAATACCGGTGAACCGGCCATCGGGGTCGTAGGCCTGCTTGACCTGCTGAAGCCGGGTGACGTTCGGTCCCCAGGCGGCGGCGATCTGCTCGGTGTCGGAGGCGGCCAGCAGATTGGGGTAGCCACCGGGCAGCGCCAGCGGAGCCAGGGCCGCGTGCAAGTCGCCGGCCCATTGGCGATGTGGCTGCGGATCGTCGCCCCGCCAGGCGGTGATGGCCTCCAGCATCAGGTGCGGCCGGCGTTCACCGAAAGCGGTTGCCTCGGGCGCGACCCGGCTGGCCCGACCGTGGAAGTGGTGCAGGCTGATGCCCTCGTGCTCGGACGGCGCGGCCGCCAGGGCCTCCACCAGCACCGCGATGATCTCGGGAGTAAGGGCGGGCAGGTTGCGCTGACGCAGGAACCAGCCCCGGCCGTCGGCGGCGAACATCTGCTCGTTCGCTCGCAACGGCTCCGTGAGCGGCGCCCGCGTCACCTGGCTCACCATCGGCTTACCCCAGCCCTCGATCCGGCCGACCCAGGCCTCGCCCACTGCAGCTTCGCCCACCCAGGTCGGCATGACCGCCATCACGCGGGTGCCGTCCGGCAGGGCGGCCACCCCGAGCTGTACTGCCAACTCTTCCGGCACCGTAGGGGCCATTTCCGCCCAGGCGCCCAGAACGTCCTCTGCTTGATCCAGAGAGAACAGCACCGCGCCGGCCAGTGCGGCAGAGAACGGGCGCAGCCGTAGCCGCAGTTCGGTGACCACGCCGAAGTTCCCGCCCCCGCCACGCAGCGCCCAGAAAAGGTCAGGCTCTCGCTCGGCATCGGCCTGCACCACCGTGCCGTCGGCCAGAACCACCTCCGCGCCGACGATCAGGTCACAGGCCAGCCCCGCGCTCCCCAACTGCGGCCCGTACCCCCCGCCGAGCGCCAGCCCGGCCATCCCGACCGAACCCACCGTCCCCGTCACCACGCTCTGGCCAGCCGTGACCGCGGCCTCCATGACGTCCAGCGAGGTGGCGCCGCCGCCGGCCAGCGCTACGTCACCCGAAACGGCTACCCGGTTCATCGGTGAGAGATCCACGACAAGGCCGCCCTCCCGGACCGCGCGACCGGCCCAGTCGTGGCCGCCGCCCAGCACCGAAAGCGGCCTGCCCTCCGCCCGGGCCCGCTGCACAACCCGGCTGACCTGCTCATTCGTGCCGCAGCGGACAATCTCGGCGGGCCGGGCGGTGATCGAGGAGTTCCAGAGCCTCATGGCCTCCACGCTATTCGCCGAACCAGTCGGATGGCAGGATCTTCCCGGTGCCACGCGGTTGTGGCCGCGGCGAAAGGACTTCAGGCAATGACGCTCACGAACTGGGCCGGGAACGTGGTCTTCACCCCCGAGCGCTACGTCCGGGCCACCAGTGTCGAGCAGGTGCAAGAGCTGGTGGCGGGTGCGGCGAAGGTACGGGTGCTGGGCAGTGGTCACTCGTTCAGCACAGTCGCGGCCACCGACGGGCTGCTGCTCAGCCTGGAGGACCTACCCCTGAACGTGGACGTGGACACCGCCACGAGCAGCGCCCGGGTCACCGCGAGCGCGCGGTTCGCGCACGTCATGCCGCCGCTGCACAGCGCCGGCCTGGCCCTGCACAACACCGGATCGCTGCCGCACATCTCGGTCGCCGGGGCCGCGGCCACCGGCACGCACGGCTCGGGCACCGGTAATCGCTGCCTGGCCGCGGGGGTCACCGGGATCGAGCTGATCGGCCCCGACGGTGAGCTGCGCACGCTGCGCACAGGTGACAAGGACTTCGACGGCTCGATCATCGCGCTGGGCCTGGCCGGGGTGGTCACTGCGCTCACCCTGAAGGCGCAGCCCACCTTCGACGTGCGCCAGTACGTGTACGACGACCTGCCGCTGGCTGCGCTGATCGCCAACTTCGACGAGATCATGAGCAGCGCCTACAGCGTCAGCGCGTTCACCCACTGGCGAGGGCCGAACATGGATCTGCTCTGGCGCAAGCAACTGGCCTCCGACCCGGCCGCGCCGCCGACCTACTTCG
This sequence comes from Kineosporia babensis, assembly GCF_021129305.1. Taxonomy (GTDB): domain Bacteria; phylum Actinomycetota; class Actinomycetes; order Actinomycetales; family Kineosporiaceae; genus Kineosporia; species Kineosporia babensis. Next base: position 83,015 of record NZ_JAJOMB010000023.1, read on the forward strand.
GGGCCACGCTGGCCGACAGCGCCCGGCACCCGATCGACGGCATGCCCACCGAGAACGCCACCCAGCAGCTCGGCGTGCCTGGTCCCTGGCACGAGCGGCTGCCGCACTTCCGGTTCGAGTTCACCCCCTCGCGCGGGGACGAGGTGCAGTCCGAGTACCTGCTGCCGATCGAGCAGGCCGGGGCCGCGCTGGCCGCCGTGGACGCGGTGCGCGAGCAGTTCCTGCCCGCGCTCCAGGTGGCCGAGATCCGGACGATCGCCGGGGACGACCTGTGGATCAGCCCGGCCTACGGAAGGACCACCGTGGGCTTCCACTTCACCTGGACCGACGACCTGTCCAAGGTGACGCCGGCGATTGCCGCACTGGAGGGCGCTCTGGCCGGTTTCGACGCCCGCCCGCACTGGGGCAAGGTGTTCGGCCTGCCCCGGGAGCAGGTGCGTTCGCTCTACCCCCGGCTCGGCGACTTCGAAGAACTGGTGCACCGGGTGGACCCGCAGGGCAAGTTCACCAACGCCTTCACCCGCGCTTATCTGGATCTTCCGGCGTAGCTTTCTCCTCTTCCTTGCGGCGGCGTCGGGCCAGGAGCAGGAAGAGCAGCCAGAGCAACAACAGCAGGAGCGGAAGACCAAGGAACCACTTGAGGACGTCGGACTCGCCTTGGTCTTCTGCGCCGGCTGACGGGGTGGTCGGGGACGCTGACGGGGACGCGGTTGCCGTAGGCGTGGGGGTCTCCTCGCCTGAGTCGTTTCCGCCGGCTCCGCCGGTGCCCTCACCTCCGGGTTCTTGAGTGCTTCCAGGACGGGGAGTTTCGTTGGTGTTACCGCCGTTGCTCCCGGTGCCGCTCCCATCGTCATTACCTCCCGCGCTGTCGGTGCCGGTGCCCTCGCCGCCGGTGTTGTTGTCTCCGTCCCCGTCGGTTTCGGTGCCCTCGCCCTCGTTGTTGCCGCCTTCCTGGTCGGTGCCGGTGCCTTCTTCCCCGGAGTCCGTCACCGTGATCCGGACTCCTTGGGAGGCCTGCTGCCCCAGGGCGTCGGTGACCTGCATGGTGAAGCTGTCCAGCCCGACCTGAGCCGGGGCGGTGTACCGGCAGAAGGCCGCGTTGGTGCCGACCGTCGTCGTCCCCAGGTTCGGGATGGTGCAGGCCTGGACCCGCAGCCCGGCGAAGAGCGAGCCTTGGGGTGCTACGGCCATGGCGGTGTTCACCGGTACTTGCATGCTGATCGTGGCGTTCTCGAGCAGCGGAATGAAGGTGAACCGCACTTCGGCCGAGGCGCTTCCGGCCGAGTTCGTCACTTCCACCGTGGCCGGCCCTTCCGCGTGCGCAGGGGTGAGGACGGTCAGGGTGGTGGAGGCCGCGGCCCGGATGCCCGTGGGCAACGTGCTGTCTTGGACGAGCGAGGCTTCCGCCGCCTCGCCGATCCGCACGTCCGTGCCCGGGGTTCCGTCGAACGCCACGGTGGTGTTCTCGTCGAAGCCGGTTCCGGTGATGGTGATTCGGGTACCACCGGCGACCGGGCCCACCTGGGGAGTTACCCCGGTGATGGTGGGCGCTTCGGTGGGGGCTACGTACACATAGTCGACTGCTTCACTGGTCACTCCGTTCGGTGTACTCACTGAGACCCGGACCGCGCCCTCGTCGCCGGGCGGGACCGCGGCGGTGATCGTGGTGTCATTGCTGACGGTGAAACTAGCTGTGGCGTCACCGAAGTTCACTGCCGAGGCATCGGTGAAGCCGACACCGGTCAGGGTGACATTCTGACCTCCTTCGAGTGGGCCACTGGCCGGGTTGATCAACGAAAGGACGGGGGCGGACGGTGGTGCGACGTAGGTGAACGGGCTGCTGGCCACACCGGCCACAGTGGTCACGGTGATGTCCACCGGTCCGGCCGGGTGCGGCGGGGTTTGCAGGAGGAGCTGGTTGCTGCTGACTTGCTGGTGGCTTACCGGTTCGCCGTCCACGGTCACCGCTGCATCGGCCAGGCCGGAACCGTTGATGGTGATATCGGTTCCGCCGCTGGTCGGGCCAGCATCGGGTTCGATGACGGCGATCAGTGGTACCGCGATGTAGGTGAAAGTTCCTGGGTCGGAGTCACCTCCGGCGGTCGTGACGACTACATCGGCCGGACCGGCTGCGTTGCTCGGTGTGACGGCGACGATGCTCTGGGGGCCTTGGACGGTGTAGGAGCTTGCGGGAATTCCGTCGAACAGCACGCCGGTGGCGTTGCTGAAGTCATCACCGCGGATGATGACTGACGTGCCGCCGCCGACCGGGCCGCTGGCCGGTGCGATCTCGCTGATCGTCGGGCGGGCGACGTAGGTGTAGGCGGCGGCTGGTGAGATGCCTCCCGGGCCGGTGAGCGTGACAGAGGTTTGTCCGGGCGAAATACCCTGCGGGACAATGGCCGTAATGGTGGTGTCATTGCTGATGGACCAGCTGGTCGCGGCGACCAGGCCGAACCGGAGCGCCGTGGCGCCGGTGAAGCCTGACCCTTCGATGGCGACTGCCCCACCACCGGCAAGTGGTCCAGTATTGGGCGTAATGCTATTGATTACCGGCAGGTTTCGGAAATCGAAGGTGGACGCGGCCGAACCTCCCGGTGTTCGGACTGTCACCGGCTTCGGTCCGACCGGGCCGGCGGGCGTGATGAAGGTGATCTCGGTGTCGCTGACCACGGTGAACGGGATCGGGCCGCCGTCCAGAGTCACCGTGGTCGTGCCGGTGAATCCGCTGCCGTTGATGGTGACCACGGTGCCGCCCACGGCCGGGCCGTTGTCGGGGGAAAGACCGGTGATCTGTGGAGCTGCACGGTAGGTGTATTGAACAGGATTGGAGGTGCCGCCGACGGTTCCGACGGTGAGGTTGACTGCGGTGGCCGTGGTTACGGCGGGCGCGACGGCGGTGATCTGGGTGTCGCTGTCCACGGTGAAGCTCGTGGCCAGGCCGGAACCAAAGCTGACCTGGGCTGCCCCGGTGAAGCCGGTTCCGGTGATGACGATCGATGTTCCGCCGGCGATCGGACCGCTGCTGGGCTGGATGCCGCCGATGGTCGGTGCGGCCACGTAAGCGAAGGTCTCGGGCGCCGAGGTTCCACCGGCTGTCGTGACCTCAACGTCTACCGGGCCGGCCGAACTGCTGGGCGGGGCAGGCACGATGAGCTGGTTCACCGAGACGAACTGCACCGGGCCAGCTGGGGTGGAGCCGAACTTCACGGTGGCGAACTGCGTGAAGTTGGCGCCGGTGATGGTGACGGTGGTGCCTTGTAAGGGCCCTCGGTCGGGAGTCAGCGCGCTGATGGTCGGCGTGTTCTGGTAGTCAAAACTGTTGCCGGGACCAGATGAGCCGCCAAGCGTGGTGACCACAACGTCCGTTGCTCCAGCGGGTTTGGCCGGACTGTCGACCACCAGTTTGGTTGCCGACAGCCACTGCACCGGGCCCGCCGACGTACCCCCGAAGGTCACTGTGGACGTCGGTGTGAATCCGGTACCGGTGATGGTGACGCTGGTACCTCCGGAAACTGGGCCCGAGTCCGGCGAAAGGCTAACGACGGTGGGCACGCCTAGGTAGGTGTATTGGCCCGCCGCCGACGTTCCTCCCGGACTGGTGATCCGGACGTCTACTGTTCCGACTGCGTGCGCGGGAACGACTGCGGTGATCTCGGTGTCGCTACTGACGAAGAAGCTTGTCGCAGGGGTGGTTCCGAAGCTGACTCCCGTCGCTCCGCTGAAGTCCAGTCCGGTGATGGTCACGGTGTTCCCACCGGCGATCGGACCCTGGTTCGGCTGAAGGCTGGTGATGACGGGTGCGGTTGTGTAGGTGAAGTCGTTGTCGGTGCCGGCGGTTCCGGAGTTGCCGTAGATCGTTGTGACGACCACGTCCACCGAGCCGGGGGTAGTGCTGATCGGCGTTGTAGCAACAATTTCGGTGGGGTTGACCCATTGCACCGAGGCTGCGGGGTCAGCGCCGAAGCTCACCGCGGAGCCCAGCGTGAATCCCGTACCGCTGATGGTCACGGCTGTCCCGCCGGACAACGGACCTGCCGTCGGGGTGAGTGCTGTGACCGTCGGGCCGTTGGCGTAGGTAAAGCTTGCGGTTGCCGTGCCGCCTACGGTTGAGACTGCTACCGGCGCAGTGCCTGCTGAACCGGCGGGAGTGGTGAACGTGATGGTGGAGTCGTTGACCACGGTGAACTGGATTGGGCTGTTGTTCAGGGTGACCGTGCCAGCGCCGGTGAATCCGCTCCCTGTCAGCGTTACTACGGTGCCGCCGGTGATCGGGCCGGAGGAGGGGCTCAGACCGGTGATCTGCGGGACAGCGCGGTAGGTGAACTGAGCCGGCCCCGAAGTTCCACCAGGGCCGGTGACTCGGACGTCTACTACGCCGGCGCTGTGGGCGGGGGCGCGGGCCGTGATCTCGGTGTCGGTGTTGACGACGAAACTAGTGGCCGGGGTTCCGCCGAAGTCGACCACCGTGGCTGCGTTGAAGCCGGTGCCGGTGATGGTCACCAGCGTGCCTTCGGTCAGGGGACCTTCGTCGGACTGCAGGTTCGTTATGGCCGGCGCATTCACGTACTGGAACTGGGTGCTCGCGGAACCGCCCGGGGTAGTCACCGCCACGGTCTTGCTGCCTGCAGTGCCCGCAGGGGTGGCGAACGTGATGGTGGAGTCGTCGACCACGGTGAACGGAATCGGGCTGCCGTTCAGGGTGACTGTGCTTGTTCCGGTGAAACCACTGCCGGTCAGGGTCACGGTGGTACCCCCGCCGAGCGGGCCCGACTGCGGTTGCGGGCTGCTTACGGTGGGCACGGGGGCGTACCGGTACTGCGTGGCGGCCGCGGTTCCGCCCGGCGTTTGGACGGTGACTGCGCTGGTTCCGGTGCCAGGCGGAGTGGTGGCCGTGATCTCGGTGTTGCTGACCACGGTGAAGGTGGCGGGCACGGCGCCGAACCGGACATTGGTGGCGCCGGTGAAGCCGGTGCCGGTGATGGTTACGGCGGTGCCCCCGGCTTCGGGGCCCGCGCTGGGCTGGAGTTGCGTGATGGTGGGGACGTTTGCGTAGCGGTAGGTGCCGGTGGCGTTTCCGCCTGCGCTGGTCACTTGCACGGTTGCGGTGCCGGCGGAGCCGGGTGGGGTGGTGGCGGTGATGGTGTTGGCGTCGTCAATGGTGAACGTGGTGGCCGGCGTTCCGCCGAAAGTCACGGTGGTGACGTCGGTGAGGTTGCTGCCTGCGATGGTCACGGTGGTACCGCCGGCGATGGGGCCTGCGGCGGGCGTGACGGTGGCGATGGTGGGCTGGGTTACGTATCGGAACTGCGCCGGAGGGGTCTGACCGCCGGGGGTGGTGATGGCGACGTTCTTGGTTCCGGCAGTGCCGGCGGGGGTGGTGAAGGTAATCGTGGAGGCGTTGACCACGGTGCACGGGACCGAAGAGCCATCGATGGTCAGGCTGGAGGCGTCGGTGAAGTCGTTGCCCGAGACGGTGACGAGAGTGCCGCCGGTCAGCGGGCCGGTGGTGGGCGTCAGTTGGCTGATGGCCGGGACTGGGGCGTAGCGGAATGGTTCCGCTACTGAGGTTCCGCCCGGCGTTACGACGGTAACTGGGCTGGTGCCGGTGCCGGTCGGGGTTGTCGCAGTGATCTGCGTGTTGCTGTCCACCGTGAACGAGGCCTGGTTGGCGCCAAATCGGACGCTGCTGGCGGCGGCGAAGTCCGTACCGGTGATGGTGACGCTCGTACCGCCCGCTTCCGGCCCGGCCCTGGGCGTGATCGAGGTGATGACGGGTGTGTTGCGGTAGGTGAAGGGGGCCGGGCTAGAGATGCCGTACGGGCTGTTCACCAGGACGTTCACGGTTCCGGCCGGAGTGTGGGCCGGTGAGGTGGCGACGAGTTCGGTGCTGCTGACGTATTGCACCTGAGTAGCGCTGGTACCGGCGAAGGTCACGGTCGTGTCGGGGGTGAAGTCGGCGCCGGTCACCGTGACGTTGGTACCGCCGCCGAGCGGGCCGTCATTCGGTGAGATGGCTGTGATGGTCGGGGCGTTGACGTAACGGAACTGCGCTGGAGTCGTTGTTCCGCCGGGGGTAGTCACCACGACCGGCACGGTTCCGGCTGCGTGGGCCGGCGTGGTCAGGGTGATGGTCGCGCTGTCCACCACCGTGAACGATGCGGCCGAACCGTCGATGGTCACGCTGGTGGCTGCGGTGAAGCCGGTTCCGGTGAGCGTTGCGGCCGTGCCACCGGTGATCGGACCCGAGTCAGGCGTCATCTGGTTGATGGTCGGGACTGGGGCGTAGCGGTATTTGGCGCTGGGGGCCGATGTTCCGCCCGGCGTGGTGACCAGTACGTCAACCATTCCGTTGCCCGCGGGAGCGAAGACGCTGATCTGGGTGTCGCTGCTCACTGTTATGCCGGCGACCACCGTGGACCCGAAGCTGACACTGGTCGCGCCGGTGAATCCGGTACCTGTGATCGTCACCAGTGTTCCGCCGGCTTCCGGACCGGACAGAGGAGAAACCGCGCTTACGGTAGGCACATTGGCGTACCGGAAGACGCCGATATCCGATCCGCCGACCGTGGCCACCCGGACCACCGCGTTCCCGGCCGATCCGGGTGGGGTGGTCGCGGTGATCGTTGAGTCGTTGTTCACCGTGTACGACGTCGCTGCTACCCCGTCGAACGTGACGCTCGAAGCGCCAGTCAGACCTGAGCCGGAAATGGTGACGGTTGTACCGCCGGTCAGGGGTCCAGCTTGCGGGGAGACCGACGTAACCGTGGGGGCATTGGTGTAGGTGAAAGTGTTTCCCGGGCCCGACGTTCCGTAGATCGTGTTGACCACAACGTTGACCGCACCGGCCGTTGCCTTGGCCGGGGAAACCGCCCGTATCTGGGTCGCGCTTACATACTGCACCGAGGACGCGGCCACTCCCCCGAACGTCACTGCTGAGGCCGCGGTGAAGTCGGTGCCGGTGAGGGTGACTGTGGTGCCGCCACTCAACGGCCCAGCATCCGGTGAGATTGCGCTGACCGTTGGGGCATTGACGTAGAGGAACGGGACCGGGGTAGTCGTTCCGCCGGGGGTAGTCACCACGACCGGGGTATTGCCAGCTGGGTGCGCGGGGGTAGTCAGCGTGATGGTCGAATCGTTCACGACCTGGTACGACTGGCTGCTGCCGTCGATGGTGACACTGCTGGCGCCGGTAAATCCGCTTCCGGTCAGCGTTATGGCGGTGCCGCCGGTGACCGGGCCCGAGCTAGGGCTGATCTGGCTGACCGTAGGCACCGGGGCATACCGGTACTGCGCGCTCGGAACTGAAGTACCGCCGGGTGCGGTGACGAGAACGTCTACTGTCCCCGTGCCTGCGGGGGCGAAGACCGTGATCTGGGTATCGCTGCTGACCGTAAGCCCGGTGGCCTGAGCCGAGCCGAACCGCACGTTCGTAGCCCCGGTGAATCCCGTGCCCGTAATTGTCACCAGTGTTCCGCCGGCTTCCGGACCGGCTGTGGGCACGATCGAGGTGACGGTCGGCGCGTCCCGGTAAGTGAAGGTGTTACCCGGGCCCGACGCGCCGTAGATCGTGGTGACGACGACGTTGACCGGGCCGGCCGATGCCTTGACCGGCGTTACCGCCGTTAGCTGGGTCGGGCTCACGTACTGCACCGACTGCGCGGCAGTTCCACCGAACGTCACTGCCGATGCAGCCGTGAAATCGGTACCGATGATCGTTACTGCTGTCCCACCGGTCAGCGGGCCTTCCACCGGTGAGAGGCTGGTGACGGTAGGCGCGTTGACGTAAAGGAACTGGACCGGGGCGGTTGTTCCTCCGGGGGTTGTTACCGCAACCGGGGTATTGCCAGCTGCGTGTGCGGGGGTGGTCAGGGTGATGGTCGTGTCGTTCACAACCGAGAACGGGTTGGGGCTGCCGGCGATGGTCACGCTGCTGGCGCCGGTGAACCCGCTACCCGTCAACGTCAGCGATGTACCGCCCGTAACCGGGCCCGAGTTGGGGCTGATCTGAGCTACTGCAGGCAGCGGCACGAAGCGGTAACTGACGCCCGGAGCTGAAACACCACCAGGAGCGGTAACTCGCACGTCTACGGTTCCGGTGCCCGCGGGGGTGAAAACGGTTATCTGGGTATCGCTGCTTACCGTCACACCGGTCACGACCGTGGCCCCGAAGCTGACGCTGGTGGCACCAGTGAATCCGCTACCTGTGATCGTCACCAACGTTCCGCCCGCTTCCGGGCCCGCTGTAGGGGCAATGGTACTTACGGAAGGCACACTGGCGTAGCGGAAGACGCCGATGTCCGAGCCGCCGACCGTGGTCACCCGGACCACCGCGTTCCCGGCTGCACCCGGCGGAGTGGTGGCGGTGATCGTTGAGTCGTTGTTCACCGCGTAAGAGGCCGCGGCTACCCCATCAAACGTGACGCTCGAGGCACCGGTCAGACCCGAGCCTGAGATGGTGACCGTTGTACCCCCGGCCACAGGACCGGCCTGCGGGGAAACCGTCGTGACGGTGGGAGCAATGGTGTAGGTAAAGCCATTACCCGGGCCCGAGGTGCCGTAGATCGTGCTGACCACGACGTTCACGGTGCCGGCCGTTGCCTTGGCCGGGGATACGGCTCGCACCTGGGTTGGGCTCACGTACTGCACCGACGTGGCGGCCACTCCCCCGAACGTCACCGCCGAGGCCGCAGTGAGGTCGGTGCCCGTGATGGTCACGGTAGTACCGCCGCCCAACGGACCAGCGTCTGGTGAGATAGCGCTGACGGTGGGCGCATCCACATACAGGAACTGCACCGGGGCCGACGATCCGCCAGGGGTAGTCACCACGACCGGGGTATTGCCGGCGCTGTGGGCCGGGGTGGTCAGGGTGATGGTGGTGTCGTTCACAACCGAGAACGGGTTGGGGCTACCTGCGATGGTTACCCCGCTGGCACCGGTAAACCCGCTACCCGTAAGCGTTACTGAGGTGCCACCGGTCACTGGCCCTGAGTTGGGGCTGAGCGAGCTAAGCAACGGCACCGGCGCGTAACGGTATTGAGCGCTGGGGGCCGATGTACCACCTGGAGCGGTCACCAACACGTCTACTGTGCCGGTGCCGGCCGGGGCGAAGACCGTGATCTGAGTGTCGCTGCTGACTGTAAGCCCGGTGGCCTGAGCTGAGCCGAACCGCACGTTAGTCGCCCCGGTGAATCCGGTACCCGTGATCGTCACCAGCGTTCCACCGGCTTCCGGACCGGCCGTAGGCGAGACCGAGGTTACGGTCGGCGCGTCCCGGTAGGTAAAAGTGATACCTGATCCGGATGCGCCGTAAGCCGTAGTCACCACCACGTTGACCGGGCCAGACGTAGCCTTCGGCGGCGAGACCGCCACTAGCTGCGTCGGGCTGCTGAACGTCACCGCTGAAGCTGCTAGTCCCCCAAAGGTAACCGCAGAGGCGGCGGTGAAATCCGTACCGGTGATGGTGACCGCCGTACCCCCGGTCAGAGGCCCTTCCGTCGGTGTCAGGCTGCTGACTGTAGGAGCGTCCGCGTACAGGAATTGGATGGGCGCCGACGTCCCGCCGGGCGTCACCACTACAACGGCCGCGTTCCCCGCCGTACCGGCAGGCGTAGTCACCGTGATCGTGGAGTCGTCGACCACGGTGAACGGAACCGAAGCACCGCTCACAGTAAGCGTTGTAGCCCCGGTGAAGCCGGATCCCGACAGCGTTAGCGAAGTCCCGCCCGCGGTCGGCCCGAATGTAGGCGACAAGGTATTTACGGCGGGGACCGGCGCGTAGCGGTAACGGTCAGCGGGCGAGACAGCCGAGGTTCCGCCCGGACCAGTCACCCGGATGTCGACGGTGCCGGTTCCAGCTGGGGCTGTTGCGGTGATTCGGGTGTTGCTGTCAACAGTGAACGTGGCCGTGGCAGCTCCGAAGCGCACTTGCGTAGCGGCGCTGAAGTCGGACCCGGTAATCACCACCGTCGTCCCCCCGGCCTCAGGCCCGGCTCCCGGCTGAATCTGAGTCACGGTCGGCGCATCGCGGTAGGTAAAGAGGCCGGAGTCAGCACCGCCCGCAGTGGTTACCCGCACCAGAACCGGCCCGGCACTACCTGTGCTCGGGGAGACGGCCTGGAGTTCGGTGGGGCTCACGTAACTGACGGACGCGGCGGCGACGCCCCCGAACGTGACCGCGGATGCCGCCGTGAAACCCGTACCGGTGATGGTCACGCTGGTGCCACCGGAGATTGGCCCGGAGGAGGGCGAGAGCGTTATGACGCTGGGCGCCACGAGGTAGGTGAATTGGTCGGCCGCGGAGGTGGCCGAGGTTCCGCCCGGGGTAGTTACGGTCACGTCCACGGCTCCGGCCGGGCGAGCTGGAGCGACTGCGCTGATCGACGTATCGCTGTTCACCGTGAAGCTGGTCGCCGGGGTAGAGCCGAACTGAACTACGGAGGTTTCGGTGAAGCCAGTACCGGTGATCGTGACCGCGGTACCCCCGGCCAGCGGACCCGCGCCGGGCTGAACGGCCGTTACGGTCGGAGCCTGCACGTAACGGTAGGTGCTGGACGCGCTGCCGTAGGCGGTAGTAACGGTCGCGGTCACCGGCCCTGCGGTAGCCGTGGCCGGTGTGACCGCAGTCAGCCGGGTGCTGCTCACGAACTGAACCGATGTCGCCGCAGACCCGCCGAAGGTTACGGAAGATCCGCTGGTGAAGCCGGTTCCGTCAATCGTCACCGACGTGCCGCCGCCCAGGGGTCCGCGATCTGGGGAAAGGCTGCTGATCGTCGGTGCGTTCGCGTAGGTGAACTGCTGCGCTGCGGTCGTTCCGCCCGGTGTGGTCACGACGATCGGAACGGTGCCGGTTCCACCTGGGGTGGTGAGCGTGATCGTGGAATCGCTGTTCACGGTGAAGCCGACGGCCGCGCCGTTCACCGTCACCGAACTGGCTGCGGTGAAGCCCGATCCGGAAAGCGTCACCACCGTTCCACCAGCAGTCGGGCCGAACGTCGGCGAGATTCCGGCCAGGACCGGCACGGGCGCGTAGCGGTACCGATCGCCGACGACCACGGTCGAGGTTCCGCCCGGCCCGGTCACCGTCACATCGACGACTCCGCTGCCGGCCGGGGCGGTAGCGGTGATCGAGTTGTCGGTACTGACGGTGAAGAGGGTGGCTGGTACTGCGCCGAACCGGACTGCGGTAGCGCCGTCGAAACCCGTACCCGTGATCGTCACCGACGTCCCGCCGGCTTCCGGCCCGGTCGACGGGTTCAAGCCAGTGACGGAAGGCGCGGTCCGATAGCGGTATCCGTTGACGAGTGTGTCTTGGCCGTAGGGGGTTGTCACCACCACGTCGACCTGGCCCGCGCCGGCAGCTGGTACTACGGCGGTGAGCTGGGTCGGGGACACGTACTGCACCGAGGTCGCGGCCACACCGCCGAAGGTCACACCCGAGTTCAGAGTGAAGCCGGTGCCGGCGATGGTCACGGTGTTGGTACCGGCCAACGGCCCCGACGCCGGGGTGACACTGGTGATGGTTGGACCGGCCACGTAGGTAAATTGGTCGGCCGACGAGGTGGCCGAGGTTGCGAATTGCCCCGTCACGGTTACGTCTACGGTGCCGACCGACCCCGCGGGACTGACGGCCGTAATCTGCGAACTGCTGTTGACGGTGAAAGAGGCGGCGGGTGTCGAGCCGAACTTGACGGCCGTGGCCCCGCTGAACCCTGAGCCGCTGATCACCACGGTCGTGCCCCCGGGGGCCGGTCCCGTGGTGGGGTTCAGTCCGGTCACCACCGGATCAGCCACATAGGTGAAGTTCTGGCCCGCTGCCGAGGTACCGCCGTCGGTGGTAGTCACCAGTACGGCCACCGCTCCGGCGGCGTGCGACGGTGAAGTAGCAGTGATCTCGGTCGGACTGGCTACGGTGAATGTTGCTGCGCTACCCCCGAAGCTGACGCCGGTCACGCCGTAAAACTGTGTACCGGTGATCGTGACCGATGTACCCCCGGCGACCGGGCCGCTGGAAGGGCTGAGCCCGGTGACGGTCGGCGCACCCACGTATCGGAAGCGGTCCGCCGCGCTGGTGGCCGAGTTTCCGCCGACCGTGGTCACGACGACGTCAACCAGGCCGCTTCCCGGAGGCGAAACAGCCGTGATCTGCGTATCCGAGTTCACCGTGAAACTGGCCGCAACTCCACCAAACCGCACCGAACTCGCCGTGGACAGCGCGGTTCCGATGATGACGACGCTGGTGCCGCCGGCCTCCGGCCCTGATCCTGGCGTGATCGAGGTGACCGTGGGCACCGCGATGTAGGTGAACGTACTCGCTGCGGTGGCCGCCGACGTCCCCCCATCTGCCGTACTGATCGTCACCCCGACCGCGCCAGCGGCATGTGCCGGGGTGACTGCCGTGATCTGCGTATCGCTGTTCACCGTGTAGCTGGCCGCATTCAATCCGCCGAACTGCACCGCCGCAGCCCCGGAAGCCGTGGCAAACCCGGTGCCGGTGATGACGACCGTGGTCCCACCCGAGATCGGGCCGTTCACCGGAGCAAGACCGGAAACCGTTGGCGTTCCCACATACCGGTAGCTCGCCCCAGCAGACGTCCCGCCCGGAGCCGTCACCACCACATTGACCACACCCGCGACGTGCGCCGGCGCCTGGGCAATGATCTGCGAGTCACTGTTGACCGCGATTACACCCGCCGCCGGTACCCCGTCGAAAGTCACCGCCGTCGCGCCGCTGAAGCCAGAACCGGTGAGCGTTACCAACGTCCCGCCCGCCACCGGACCGTACGTAGGCGACAGCCCGCTGATCGAAGGGACCGCCTGGTACGAGTACCGGTCTGCCGCCACAACCGCGGATGTTCCACCGACCGTGGTGACCCGGATGTCCACAGTTCCAGCGGAACCTACCGGAGCAACCGCGGTGATCTGCGTCGCCGAGTTCACCGTGTACGACGGAGCCGCATTACCCCCGAACAAAACCGCTGACGCTCCAGCGAAGTCGGTGCCCGTGACGATCACGGTGTTCCCACCGGCCAGCGGTCCAGCCTGAGGGGTAACCGCCGTGACCGCAGGCGCAGCCACGTACGTATACCGATCGGCAGCAACCACAGCTGACGTTCCACCGACCGTGGTGACCCGGACGTCCACAGTTCCAGCCAACCCCGCCGGAGCAACCGCCGTGACCTGCGTCGCCGAGTTCACCGTGTACGACGTAGCCGCATTACCCCCGAACGAAACCGCCGACGCCCCGCTGAAAGCAGTACCGGTGATGACTACCGAGGTACCCCCACTGGTCGGCCCAGACGAGGGCACGATCGAGCTCACCACCGGCACCGCAATGTACGTGTAAGCCCCAGCGAGACTTGTGGTCCCGCCGACCGTGGTGACCGAAACGTCTACAGTTCCGGCCGCATGAGTCGGCGTGAAGGCGGTGATCTGCGTGTCCGAACTTACGGTTACCCCGGTCGCCGCAACACCATCGAGCCGCACGGCTGTAGCCCCAGTGAAGCCCGTACCCGTGACGGTGACCAGCGTCCCGCCGGCAACCGGACCCGACACCGGCGATACCGAAGAGACCGCCGGCGCAGCCACATAGGTGTACTGCAGCGGGTTCGATCCCCCGGTCAGGCCGTAAAGCGTTGTCACGGTGACATTCACTGCCCCAGCCGAACCAGCGGGGACGGTGGCGGTGATCTGAGTGTCCGAGTTCACCGTGAAGCCAGCCGCGTTGGATCCGAACTGCACGCTCGTGGCCGTGGTGAAACCGGTTCCGGTCAGCACCACCGAGTTACCCCCGGCGGTCGGTCCACTGTTCGGCGAGATCGCCGTCAAGGTGGGCAACCCCTGGTAGGTGTAGACCGCCGCCGGGACCTGTCCGCTGGTTCCGTAGGGCGTGGTCACCTGGACATAGACCGGGCCGGTAGCGTGCGGCGGCACTCCGCGGACCTGGATCTGGGTCGGCGTCACGCTGAGGATCTGGAGGGCGGAGACTCCGTCGAAGGTAACGCCGGTGGCTCCGGTGAAGCCGGTTCCGGTGATGGTCACTACTTGAGTGAGGCTGCCGGCGAACGGACCGCTGCTGGGGCTCAGACCAGTCACGACGGGTGGGGCCACGTAGGTAAAGCGGTCCGCCGCGCTGGTCGCCGAAACTCCGCCGGGGGCAGTGACTGTCACATCAACCGTTCCGGCGGCCTGGGCCGGTGCGACGACCGTGAGCTGGGTGTCCGTACTTACGGCGATGCTGTTCCCCGGAACCCCGCCGAAGGAGACCGCGGTCGCTCCAGTGAAGCCGGTTCCCGTTACGGTAACCGTCGTTCCGCCCGCCGTTGGCCCGGTACTCGGCGATACCGCCGTAACAGTCGGCAAGCCGACGTAGGTGTACTGGTCAGCGGTACTGACCGCGGAGGTACCACCGGCTGTGGTGACGGTGACGTCAACCGTTCCCAGGCTGCCGGCCGGAGCGACCGCCGTGATCTGGTTGGAATTGTTCACCGTGTACGAGGTGGCGTTCGCCGCGCCGATTTTCACCGCAGTCGCGCCAAGCAGGTTGGACCCGGTGATCACCACCGAGTTCCCGCCGCCCAGAGGCCCTCTCGTCGGGGAGATCACGGCGACTGTAGGCGCGGTGACGTAGGTGTACTGATCCGCTGGAGTGATCGCGGTGATGCCGCCCGGTGTGGTCACCGTAACGTCCACGGTCCCTGGGCTACCTGAAGGTGCGGTGGCCGTGATCTGGGTGGCCGAGTTGACGGTAAAGCTGCCTGCCGCGTTGGCGCCGAACTTCACTGCGGTGGCCGCCGTCAGGTTCGTTCCGGTGATCGTCACCGTCGTGCCGGCGGTGGTCGGTCCGGACGCAGGGGAGATCGCAGTTACCGTGGGAATGCCGTAGTAGGTGAATCCGGAGCCGGCACTGCTGACCGAAGTTCCGCCCGGTGCGGTCACAATCACGTCCACCAGGCCCGCCGCATGCGCCGGAGAGGTAATCACCAGCTGGGTGTCGCTGCTGACGGTGACCCCAGTGGCGGCCGTACCACCGATCGTCACGCCGGTGGCGCCGGTGAAGTTGGTACCGGTCACGGTGATGCTCGTGCCACCGGCGATCGGGCCGACGTTGGGACTCACACCGGTAACGGTCGGCGCGAGGACGTAAGTGTACTGGTCGGCGCTGCTGGTGGCCGAGGTACCGCCAACAGTGGTGACGGTTACGTGCACGACGCCGGCCGAACTGGCCGGGGCCACTGCCGTGATCTGCGTGGCGGAATTGACCGTATACGAGGTAGCGGCCGTACCCCCGAACGAAACCGCAGACGCACCAGTGAAACCAGTTCCGGTGATGACTACGGTCGTACCCCCGGCCAGCGGTCCACGGACGGGAGCAATACCGGTCACCGTTGGAAGCGCGACGAAGGTGTACTGATCTGCCGCGGACGTCGCGGACGTGCCGCCTACAGCAGTGACCGTCACGTCCACTGTGGAACCCGCGGTGCCAGCCGGCGCTGTGGCCGTGATCTGCGTGGAACTGTTGGCGTTCGCGCTGACCACCGTGTTGCCGAACTTCACAGACGTCACGTTGATGAAGTTGGTACCGGTGATCACCACCGGCGTACCTGCGATGGTCGGCCCGGAGGACGGGGAGACCGCAGTGACGGTGGGGGCCGCGAAATAGCTGAACTGATCGGCGCTGCTGATCGCCGATGATCCCCCGGGCGCGGTGACCACCACATCAACGGTGCCCGCAGCATGGGCTGGTGCGGTGACCGTCAATTGGGAGTCGGTGCTGACGACGATCGAGGTCCCGGCCACCCCGCCGAACGTCACCGCCGTGGCGCCGGTGAAGTTGGCGCCGGTCACCGTGACGCTGGTCCCGCCCGCGGTCGGGCCGACCGTCGGAGACACGCTGGTCACGGATGGCGCCGCGACGTAGTTGTACCCGTCTGCGCTACTGGTGGCCGACGTTCCCCCCGCCGTCGTCACGGTCACATCCACCAGGCCGGCCGCCCGGGCCGGGGCCACTGCAGTGATCTGGGTGTTGCTGTTCACCACGACGGACGTGGCGTTCGTTGAACCGAACTTCACCGTGCTGGCGCCGGTGACGAAGCCGGTTCCGGTGATCACCACGGTCGTACCGCCCGCCAGCGGGCCCCGGTTCGGCGACACCGCGGTCACCGTCGGCGTGACCAGATAGGTGTAGTCGTCGGCCGAAGTGTTCGCCGAGGTCCCCCCGACGGTGGTGACTGCGACGTCCACCGTGCCCGCGCCTCCGGCCGGTGCCACCGCCGTGATCTGGGTAGCGCTGTTGACCGTGTAGCTGACCGCATTGAGCGCACCGAACTTCACCGCTGAGGCATTCAGCAGGTTCGTGCCGGTAATCACCACCGAGGTTCCAGCCGTGGTCGGGCCGGAGGCGGGTGCGACCGAAGTGATCGAGGGCGCCGCCGTATAGGTGTACTGGTTGGCGCTTCCCGTCGCGGAAGTCCCGCCGACCGCCGTCACCGTGACGTTGACCGTTCCAGCCGAACCAGCGGGCGCAACTGCCGTGATCTGGGTAGCACTGTCGACCGAGTAGCTGACCGCATTGGCCGCGCCGAACTTCACCGCCGAGGCAGCCGCCGCCCCGGCAGCGTTGATGAACCCGGTGCCGGTGATGACCACCGAGTTCCCCGAGGCGAGAGGGCCCGCGTTCGGAGAAACAGCCGTGACCGTGGGAGGCCCGACGTAGGTGTATTCATCGGTGGACACCGCGAGGGACGTCCCGCCCACATCGGTGACCGTGACATCGACCGTGCCTGCCGACACACGTAAGGGTGCGACCGCCGTGAGGGATGTAGACGAGTTGAAAACCACGCCGGTCGCCGGGTTGGACCCGAAGCTCACCGTGGCCCCAGGGGTGAAGCTGGTGCCGGTGATGATCACCGTCGTCCCGCCGCCCAACGGGCCGTAGGCCGGGCTGACCGAGGCGACCGTCGGCCGGGCGTAGTAGGTGAAGTCGTCCGCGGCCGTGTTCGGCGAGGTGCCGCCCGGCGTCGTGACCCGGACGTCGACAGTTCCTCCGCTACCGGCCGGGGCCGTTGCCGTGATCTGCGTTCCAGCGGCGTTGACCGAGACCCCGGTGGCGTTGTTCGGCCCGAAGGCGACGACTGTGGCGCCGGTCAGGTTGGTTCCGGTGATCGTTACCGCTGTCCCCGCGGTAGTCGGACCGAGCGCTGGGGAAACCCCGGTGACCGTCGGAGCCGCGAAGTAGGTGTACTGATCCGCGCTGGTGATGGCGGACGTACCGCCAGGCGCCGTGACGACCACATCAACGACGGACGCACTGCGAGCCGGCGAGGAAATCGTCAGTTGGGTGTCGCTGATGACGACGAGCGAAGTTCCCGCTGTGCCACCAAAAGTCACGGAAGTGGCACCGGTGAAGTTCGTGCCCGTGACGGTCACGCTGGTGCCACCAGCGGTCGGGCCTGCGGCTGGGGACACATTGGTGACGGTCGGCGCGGCCATGTAGGTGTACTCGTCCACGCTGCTGGTGGGCGATGTTCCGCCGCCAGTGGTCACGGTGATGTCCGCGACCCCGGCCGCGCGAGCCGGGGCAACCGCCGTGATCTGGGTGGGGCCGTTCACCACAAAGGATGTCGCGTTCGTCGGGCCGAACTTGACCGAGCTCGCTGCGGTGAAGTTCGTCCCGGTGATCACCACGGTCGTACCACCGGCCAGCGGGCCCCGGCTTGGCGAAACCGCAGTCACGGTCGGCGTAATTACGTAGGTGTAGTCGTCCCCGGAAGTGTTCGCGGAGGTGCCGCCGGGAGTGGTGACAGTGACATCTACCTTGCCTGCGCTACCAGCCGGCGCGGTGGCGGTGATCTGGGTATTGCTGTTGACCGTGTAGCTGACCGCAGGGGTCGCGCCGAATTTCACCGCCGAGGCATTGAGCAGATTCGTGCCGCTGATCACCACGGAGGTTCCAGCGGTGGTCGGGCCGGAGGTGGGCGCGACCGAAGTGATCGAGGGCGCCGCCGTGTAGGTGTATTGGTTCGCACCCCCCATCGTCGATGTTCCGCCGAGAGCAGTCACCGTTACGTTGACCGTTCCGGCGGCGCCGGCCGGCGCGATCGCAGTGATCTGGGTCGGGCTGTCGATGGTGGGACTGACCACGGTGTTCGAGCCGAACTTGACCGCCGTGACCCCGATGAAGTTGGTGCCGGTGATCACAACGGGGGTACCCGCAGTCAGAGGGCCGGCATTCGGAGACAGATTGGTGACGGTTGGCGCGGCGACAAAGGTGTACTCATCGGCTGACACCGGATCGGACGTGCCGCCCAGCGCCGTGACCCTGACATCGACCGTGCCGCCCGCGCGGGCGGGAGCCACCGCCGTGATCTGGGTGGCGTTGTTGACGACGTAACTGGTCGCGGCCGTCGAGCCGAAACTCACGGCCGTCACATTGGTGAAGTTTGTTCCGGTGATGACGACAGACGTCCCCCCGGAAGCCGGTCCAGTATTGGGATTTACCGCAGTGATGGTTGGTTTGGCGACATAGGCATAGTTGTCCGCTGCGGTGTTGGCACTGGCCCCGGCCGCATTCGTGACGATGAGGTCCTTGACCCCGGTACCGGCCGGAACCACCACGGTCATCGAGGTGAGGCTGGGATCCACGGTGTACGACGGGGCATTCGCCGCTCCCACCTTCACGCCGGTGATGTTGGCGAAGTTGGTACCAGTGACAGTCACCTGGTTTCCGCCCGACTCCGGTCCTGTGGCCGGGCTGATCGCGGTAACGGTGGGCAACTGGGTGCTACCGCACTCCACATGCCCCAGTTCCAGATTGTCGGTGATCGTTCCCGTGCCGTTCAATGAGGCCGTCTTATTGACGATATGAACGGCTGTGGCGCTGACGTACCACTGCCCGTTGTTATTGGTGACGGTCTGCTCGTGATAAGTGATGTATCCGATGTTCTGGCCAAGGATGTTCGTCTGCTGGACCGTAGTGTTCGGTGGAATGTTGCCGGCCGGAACGCTGCTGAGTGCAAGTCCTAGCAGCGTCAGCCCCGACGCCTGGGCCTTGGAAGATGCTCCGGCCGTGTTGGCCGTGCACTCGACGTGCGCGCCGGCCAGGTTGATCAGGCCGAGCAGGCTCAGATTGGTGATGTCTGCGGTGGCGAACGCCGTGTTCGCGATTGGATCTGCCGTGGAGGAACTGACCATCGTGCCGTTCCCCGCCGTGGCCGAAGGCGTTCCGGGATAACTTGACGCGGCATACGTGGTGTTTCCCTTTACGTCCCGAGCACCGTAGGCACTGGCTGCCACGGAATAGCCGTTGGGATGGAGGGCCTCGGCCGACTGCGCCGCCACCGGCACCAGCACCCAGGCCAGAAGCAGCACAGCCAGCAGCCGCGCCACCGCAGCAAAACCGAACGGCTTTCGCGTGGGGGCGGCGGACCGGCGCACAACCACGCCGTCGGCCCCGCCCACGCTCACAGCCCTCCGCTGCAGCCCTCGTGCCGGACTCCCCAAGATCCAGCCGTGAGCAAGCACCCGAGCGAAAAGGCAGCAGCAGGGCCGATTCGGCGGGCCCCGGACAAGGCCGGCGAAAGGGCAGCACGAAAGCCGGCAACTGCCCCCGAGGAGCGAGACGACGACATCCCACACCCCTCACCCGCGCAGAACCCGGCCGTCACTGGACCGGACCGGGAACCCTCCCCGGTCCCATCACTTTCGGTCGCCTGGCCAAGGTTCTGCACTCATGAGAACGGGGTATCAAGTCTTCACCCCGACGGGTCGGCCCCCACTCACCGAACGTAACCGCCAAAACAGGTGTGCCCCGGTCCACCGGACCGGGGCACACCAGGAACACGATCAGCTCTGCGGGATCTTCTCCCGCAGGGTGGCCGCGGCCACCTCGGGCGCGATGTCGGTGGAGTAGGCCCCACCCATCTGCTCGGTGCCGGCGATGTACTTCAGCTTGGTCGCGCTGCGGTTGGGCGGCGAGATCAGCAGGTGCAGGTGCGAGATGTCGTCCCAGCTGCCGTCCCAGCCGGCCACCGACGCCTCACCGTTCAGCGGCGAGGAGAAGATGCCGAGGACGTAGGGCAGCGGGAAGCCGAACAGGTCGTCCAGGCCGACGAACACCCGGTGCAGCAGCCCGGCCAGGTCGTCCCGGGCCTCGTCGGCCACCGCGACCAGCGACGGGGTGTGCGCCTTGGGGGCGATCCGCACCTCGTAGGGGTAACGGGCCCAGAACGGCACGTGCGCGACGAAGTGCTCGCTCTCGGCGACGATCCGGCGGCCGTCCGCCAGTTCGGCGGCGACCACGTCGCAGTTCACGCAGCGGCCGGTACGGGTGCGGTACTCGGCGGCCGTCCTCAGCTCGCGCAGCGGGCGGGCCGGGATGTCGTCGTACGCGTAGATCTGGCCGTGCGGGTGGTGCAGGGTGACGCCGATCGCCTCACCGCGGTTCTCGAACGGCAGCACGTAGGCGTGGCCTTCGGAGCCGAGCACCTGGTACCGGTCGGCCCAGGCGTTGACCAGCAGGCTGATCCGCTCGGGACCGAGCTTGGCCAGGGTGGCGTTGTGGTCGGAGGAGTACGAGATCACCTCGCAGCGGCCACTGGCGGGCTCGGCCCGGAAGAGCTCGTCGCTGTCCACGTCCGGAGCCGGCGGGGTGGGGCTGAGCGCCGGGAACCGGTTGTCGAACACCGCGATCTGGACGTCGGTGCGCCGGATCTCGCCGTCCCACTCGTTGTTCGGGTCCGGGCACAGCGGGCAGGCGTCCGCCGGGGGCAGGAAGGTGCGGTTCTGCCGGTGCGTGGCGAAGGTGATCCACTCGCCGGTGGTCGGGTCGAAACGCCGTTCGCTCACTGCTGCTTCGCCTCGTCCTGGTCGGAAGTCTCCGGGGTGGAGACGGATTCGGGCGCACTGTAGTAGTACGTGATCCGCCTTCCGTCGTCCATGGTCGTCACATCGCGGATCATTGCCACGAGAACCTCGCTCTGAGCTGTCAAGACTTGGTCATAATCTGGCACGTTCGATCGGAAACTGACAACAACGGTCAGCCGTCCGGCTCCCCAACATCCGGGCCGGCCACGTGCACCTGCACCCCGTTCGCCCGGAACTGCGCCACCGCCTCGGCCGGGCACTGCTCGCTGGTGACCAGGTGGTCGATCGACTCCACCGGCAGTGTCTGGGCCATCGTCTCCAGGCCGATCTTGGTGTGGTCGGCCAGCACCACGATCTCCTCGGCGGCCGCCGCCAGGGCCCGGTCCACCCCGGCCACCACCAGGTTGGGGGTGGACAGCCCGCGCTCGGCGGTCAGGCCGTTGCCGGACATGAAGGTGCGCCGCACCCGCATGCCGCTGAGCGCCTGCTCGGCCACCGAGCCGACCAGGGCGAAGATCGACCCGCGCAGCGTGCCGCCGGTCATCACCACCTCGATCGTGCGCGAACGGGCCAGCTCCTGCGCGACCAGCACCGAGTTGGTGACCACGGTGAGCTCGCGAAAGCCCACCAGATGGCGGGCGAAGGCCTGGGTGGTGGTGCCCGCGCCGACGCAGATCGCGTCCCCCTCCTCGACCAGGCCGGCCGCCAGCGCCCCGATCGCGTTCTTCTCCCGGGAGGCCACCCCGGACTTCTCCGAGTAGCTGGGCTCGTGGCTCAGGCCGCCGGTGGACACGGCCCCGCCGTGCCGGCGGTCGAGCAGGCCCTGGGACTCCAGCAGGCGCAGGTCGCGGCGCACGGTGACCTCGGAGCTGCCGGACACCCGGGCCAGCTCGCGCAGCGAGACCGCCCCGTTGGCCCGGACCAGCTCGAGGATCCTCTGGCGACGCTCGTCGGCGAACACCTGGCCAGCATAGTCCGAACCGATCAGAACCGGTCAGAAGAGGCGTCTACCCGATCACAAGCGACCCGAAAGGAGCAGTCATAATCTGGTGCGGCCCGCCCCGATGGGCCACCATGAAGCACCACTCCCAGCGCAGCAGAACCGAAGGCGAGCCGTGAACAGCCAGTCCAACGCAGAACCGGTCGAGTCCGTGAAGACGGCCTTCGAGGAGCTCTACGGGGCCGCACCGGCCGGGGTCTGGTCCTCGCCGGGCCGGGTGAACCTGATCGGTGAGCACACCGACTACAACAACGGCTTCGTGATGCCGCTGGCGATCCCCGACCGGGTCACCGTGGCCGCCGCCAAGAACGACACCCGGGTCCTGCGGATCGCCTCGGCGCAGCAGGCCGAAGGCGCCGAGATCGAGCTGGACAAGCTGGAGCCGGGCTCGGTCGAGGGCTGGGGCGCCTACGTCGCCGGTATCGCCTGGGCGCTGCAGCAGCGGGGGATCGCCGTTCCCGGTGCCGACCTGTTCATGGACGGCCGGGTGCCGCTGGGCGCCGGGCTCTCCTCGAGCGCCGCGCTGGAGTGCGCCGTCGCGGTCGCCCTGATCGACCTGGCCGAGCCGGCCGACGCGCCGCAGGGCCTGGCTGTGGCCCAGCTGGCCCAGTTCGCCGAGAACGAGTACGTCGGCGCCAAGACCGGCCTGATGGACCAGGCCGCCTCGATCCTGTGCACCGAGGGTCACGCGCTGCTGTTCGACGTGCTCAACCTGAGCACCGAGCAGGTCCCCTTCGACCTGGACGGCGCCGGGCTGGCCCTGGTGGTCATCGACACCCGGGTCACCCACAGCCACGCCGGCGGCGAGTACGGCGAGCGCCGCGCCTCCTGCGAGGCGGCCGCGGCCGCGCTCGGGGTGGACTCGCTGCGCCTGGCCACCCCGGCGGACCTGGACCGCCTGGAAGACGCGCTGCTGCTCAAGCGGGCCCGGCACATCGTCACCGAGAACGACCGGGTGGTCGCGGCCGGCCAGGCGATGAGCAAGAACGACTGGAGCGAGTTCGGCCGGCTGATGACCGCCTCGCACGCCTCGATGCGGGACGACTTCGAGATCACCTGCCTGGAGATCGACGTGGCGGTGGAGGTGTCGCTGGAGCACGGCGCGCTGGGCGCCCGGATGACCGGTGGCGGCTTCGGCGGTTCGTCGATCGCCCTGGTCAGCCAGGACAAGGTCGAGGCGCTGGGGGCGGCGGTGCTGGCCACCTTCGCCGAGCGCGGCTTCAAGGAGCCGGTGATCCGGACGATGCTCCCCTCCCGGGGTGCCTCGCGGGACCTCTAGGGCACAGATAATCCGACAAAAGGCACCTATCCGACTGGCTAGGTGCCTTTTGTCGATTTTGCTGGTGAGCTGACGCTCCCACCGAAGGGAGCTTCCATGCGTCGGCCTGCCCTGTTCCAGGCACTTCGGAAACAGCGGACGTTTGTCCTCGCCGCGGTCGCGGCGGTCACCACCGGCCTTCTGGTCGGCTCCAGCGCTCAGGCCGCCACCCAGGCGGACTGGGAGCCGAAGCCGGCCCCGATGACCACGCCCTGGACCGACCAGGTCTCCGACACCCCGTTGCCGGAGTACCCGCGTCCCCAGTTGGCTCGTTCGCAGTGGCAGAACCTGAACGGCATCTGGGATTTTCAGGTCACGCCCAGCACCCAGACCGCTCCCCCGCAGACGTACGCGGAGAAGATCCGGGTGCCGTTCGTGGCCGAATCCGCCCTCTCCGGCATCATGCGCACGGTCGACGGCGATGACAAGCTCTGGTACCGGCGTACTTTCACCGTTCCGGCGGGCTGGAAAGACCAGGTCCGGCTGAATTTCGACGCGGTCGACTACCGCACCGACGTCTGGGTGAACGGGCAGAAGGCCGGTGCCACCCACGACGGTGGTTACGACGCCTTCTCGCACGACATCACCGGCCTGCTCAAGGCGGGCGAGAACACCGTCGTGGTGGGAGTCTGGGATCCGGGCCAGGCCGGGACGCAGGCGGTCGGCAAGCAGGAACCGCAGCCGGTCGAGCCGCAGACCGGGGGCGGGATCTTCTACACCTCGGCGTCCGGCATCTGGCAGACGGTCTGGCTGGAGCCGGTGGCCGAGAACCACGTCACCAAGCTCGATCTGGTGCCGGATCTGAAGTCGTCCACGCTCAAGGTCAGGGCAACCAGCACCAAACCGGGGACGTCGGTGGTCACCGTCTCCAGTCAGGGCAAGAAGGTGGTCAGCGCGAGTGCCGCGGCCGGGCAGCAGTTGTCGCTGAAGATCCCGAAACCCCGCCTGTGGACGCCCGACGACCCGTTCCTGTACGACGTCAAGGTCGAGTTGCGCCAGGGTCAGCGGACGGTGGACACGATCAGTTCGTACGCCGGGATGCGCTCGATCGCCGTGCAGCAGGTGGACGGCAAGCAGCGGATCGTGCTGAACGGCAAGTTCCTTTTCCAGTCCGGCACTCTGGACCAGGGCTACTGGCCGGACGGGATCTACACCGCGCCGACCGACGAGGCCCTGCGGTACGACCTGCAGCTGCTGAAGGACACCGGCTTCAACATGGTGCGCAAGCACATCAAGGTGGAGCCGCAGCGCTGGTTCTACCACGCCGACCGGCTGGGCCTGCTGGTCTGGCAGGACATGCCCTCGATGCGGCCGGACTACCAGCCCGGTGCGGCGGCCAAGGCGCAGTGGGAGAAGGAGTTCCGGGCACTGGTCGACCAGCACCGCAGCTCGCCGTCGGTGGTGATGTGGGTGGCCCAGAACGAGGGCTGGGGCCAGTACGAGCAGGCCCGGGTGGCCGACCTGGTCAAGGCCTACGACCCGACCCGGCTGGTGAACAACATGAGCGGGATCAACTGCTGCGGGGCGGTGGACGGCGGTAACGGCGACGTCATCGACTTCCACAACTACACCGGCCCGGGAGTGGCCCGGCCTTCGGACACCCGCGCCGCGGTGGTGGGCGAGTTCGGTGGCCTGGGGCTGAAAGTTCCCGGCCACGAGTGGTTCCCGAACGGTGGATTCAGCTACGAGGACCAGGGCACGGCGGCGAAGCTGAACCGGCGGCTGGTCGGGCTGTGGACGCAGATGACCACCTCGGGGGTGGCGGCCGGGCTTTCGGCGTCGGTCTACACCGAGACCACCGACGTGGAGAACGAGGTGAACGGCCTGGCCACCTACGACCGGCAGGTGGTCAAGGTGGACGTGCCCCGGCTGAAGCAGGCCAACGAGCGGCTGATCGCGGCGCCGACCTCGAACCCGACGCCGGAGGTGGCGCTGGGCCGGCACTCGGTCCGGGCCACCACCGAGGGATTCGACGACCGGTACATCCGGCACCGGCAGGCGCTGGGCTACACCGAGGTGGTCACCGAGGCCAGCGAGGCGCTGCTGAAGAACGACGCCACCTGGAACATCGTGCCGGGTCTGGCCGACGCGTCGTGCTACTCGTTCGAGGCGGTCAACTACCCGGGGACGTATCTGCGGCACCAGGCCTACCGGGTCAAGCAGAACCCGGACGACGGCACCGCGCTGTTCGATGCGGACGCCACCTGGTGTGCGGAGGAGGGCGACGGCGGGATCAAGCTGACCGCCTGGAACTTCCCCGGCCAGTACCTACGGCACTACGACGCCGAGCTCTGGCTGGCCACCCCGGGCGGCAACAACGCCTGGGACAACGACACCTCGTACGACGCCGACACCACCTGGGCCGTGGAGGCGCCCTGGGCTCCCTGATGTAAGGACGGCGGGGGTGGAGTTTGCGCTCCGCCCCCGCCGATCGGGTGCTGCTCGCCCCCGCCCACCACACCAGTCAGCGACCACGGACCAGCACCACCGAGCCGGCGCTGACCAGAAGCAGGCCCACCGCGCTCCAGGCCACGTCGACCCCTCCGCCCGGGCCCGCCGCGCGCCAGAAGGCTGCTGCCACGACCGCGGCGACCACTGCGCCGAAGACCACCCGTAAGCAGAACCGGGCTCGATTCGCCCGACCATCCGACGAATTTCGGCTTAACTCCGACTGCACAGCGTGTCCCCCGATCGCAGTGCGTAGCTCAACGTGACGAAACCTATACCCAAAGCGCAAACTTGGCCACGACCCGTGGCGGAAAGCGCGGCAATCGGGACGGATGTGGCACGATCCGAGTCGTTCCAGCCACATCTTCCGGTTTTCACTTGTTGAGACGATTGGGAACGACACGCATGGCGGACACGGGGGCACCCGCAACGGTCAGATCCATCTCGCCGGACACCGGCCCGCAACTGTCGGGTCCGGAGGTTCCGGTGAGCCGGCCGGCGAACAATTTCGAGGCCGAACGCACGATCCGGATGATGGGGGCCCGGGTCCGGCTGCTGCGCAAACAGCAGAACCTCACGCTGAAGTCACTGGCCGACCGCACCGGGGTCAGCGTCTCGATGCTCAGCATGGTCGAGCGCGGCCTGGCCAGCGCCTCGGTGGGCACCCTGGTCTCGGTATCGGCGGCGCTCGGCGTGCACATGTCCGACCTGTTCGGCACCAGCGAGGACGCCGACCGCTCCCCCGTCACCCGGCTGGACGAGCAGATCACCGCCACCACCGGGGCCGGCGGCGTGCAGCGGATCGCCTACCGCGACCCGCGGGCCGGGGTGGAGATGGCGGTGCACCAGTACGTGCCGGGCGGAGCCAGCGGGGTGTCGGCCGAGCACTCCGAGGGCCGTGAGGTGGGCGTGCTGATCGCCGGCGAGCTCACCGTGGAACTGGACGGCGACGTGCACGTGCTGCAGCCCGGGGACTCGATCGCCTACCTCTCCTCGCGGCCGCACCGGATCGTCAACCGCAGCGAGGAACCGGCTCAGGCGCTCTGGCTCTCGCTCGAGGCCTGAGAAGCAGGCTGCAGCGGGGTGTACTCGGACCAGTCGAAGGCCCCGAGCGCGGCGCGCACGGCCCCCCGGCTGACCACCGAGTCGCCCAGCGCCGAGCGCCGGATCTCGGTGAACGGCGGGCCGAGATCCTTCAGCACGGCGCTCAGCCGCGGGGCCAGCAGATCACCCAGCGCGGTGTTCAGCGCCCCGCCGAGCACCACGTAGCGCGGGGCCAGGACCCAGGCCAGCGTGCTCACGCCGTGCCCGAGAATGCCCACCAGCCGCTCCACCTCGGCCAGCGCCCCGGGTTCACCGGCCCGGGCCGAGGCCAGGATCTGCTGGGCGGCGCGGGCCTGCTCGGGGGGCTGCAGCGAGCCCAGGCCGATCAGCGGTGAGGTGGTCAGCTCGTCGAAGCCCAGGGTCTTGGCCCAGAAGATCTCGCCCGCGGCGCCGTCCACCCCGCGGTACGGCTCGCCGT
The DNA here is from genome assembly GCF_021129305.1 of Kineosporia babensis. Classification (GTDB taxonomy): domain Bacteria; phylum Actinomycetota; class Actinomycetes; order Actinomycetales; family Kineosporiaceae; genus Kineosporia; species Kineosporia babensis. The sequence goes on from NZ_JAJOMB010000023.1 coordinate 110,165, forward strand.
TGACCACGATGCTCATACCGTTGTAGCGGCCCTCGAGCATCAGCCACAGCACGTGGTCGGCGCCCGGGGTGGCCCCGCCGTCCCAGAGCTCCGCCCGCACCGCCAGTTTCGCGTTGTTCTCGACCAGTACCGGGCAGCTGAAGTCGCGGGCGATCTCCTCGCGCAGGCTGAAGCCGACCCAGCCGCGCATCGAGAGGCCGACGTCGACCGCTCCGGCGTCGTTCACGTTGCCGGGGGTGGCCACGCAGACCGCGCCGAGGTCCTCGGGCCGCAACCCGGCCTGTTCCAGCGCCCCGGCGACGGCCTGCCGGGTCCGGGCCAGGCGATCGTCCCGTTCGGCCTCGCTCAGGCCGTCGGCCACCTGCCGGATGATCTCGGTGCCGCGCAGGTCGGCCACGGTGGCGGTGCTGCGGTCGTGGGCGATGTCCACGGCCAGCACCGCCCCGGCCCCGGCCCGGAACTCGAACTGGCGGGCCGGCCGGCCGCGGCCGTTCTCACCGAGCTCGGGCGGGCGGGTCTGGATCCAGCCGTCGCGTTCCAGATCGATCAGGATCAACTCGACGGTGCGCCGGGACAGCCCGGTCGCCTTCGCCACCGCCGCCAGGGTCAGGGCCGGAGCCTGGTAGAGCACGGCACGTACCGTCTCGGCGTTGGCGCGCCGCATCGCGCGCGGGTCGACCGCAACCACGAGACCTGCCCTTCTCCCGACACCAGCCACCAATTGTGGACGCTGTGGGCACCTGAGGTGCCCACAGCGTCCTTTGTCAGAACTCGGTCAGAGCGATACTGCCGCTGACCCCCGCCGCCGAGAGCGAGGTGCTGGCCACCAGCCGGAAGGCCCCCGGCTCGAACTGCCAGCCGCCGTCGTAGTGAGCCAGCGACCGGGTGGGCACCGCGATCTCGACGACCGCGGACGTCCCCGGTTCCAGCTCGATCGCCCGGAACCCGACCAGCCAGGTGACCGGCCGCTCCACCGACGACCCGGGCCGGGCGGCGTACAGCTGCACCACCTGCTTGCCGGCCCGCGCGCCGGTGTTCGCCACCCGGACCGACACGGTGAAGGTGCCGTCCTCGGCCGCCTGGACCTCGCGGGGAGCCTCCAGCGAGTCCAGTTGCCAGGTGGTGTAGCCCAGGCCGTGACCGAACGGGTAGGCGGGCTGCACGCCCTGCCGCAGCCAGTTGCGGTACCCGACGTGGATGCCCTCGGTGTACTCGACCGCGCCGTCGACCGGCTCGATCCGGAAGATCGGCACGTCCTGCTCGTTGGCCGGCCAGGTGGTGGGCAGCCGCCCGCCCGGCTCGGCCGCCCCGGTGATCAGGTCACCGATCGCGTTGCCGAGTTCCTGACCGCCGAACCACACCTGCAGCACCGCGCCGACCTGCTCGGCCCAGGGCAGCAGCACCGGGGCTCCGGTGTTCACCACGGCCACCGTGCGCGGGTTGGCCGCCGCCAGCGCAGCCACCAGATCGTCCTGACGCCCGGGCAACGCCAGCGTGTCCCGCTCCGCCCCCTCGGCCTCCAGTTCCTTGTTGCTGCCGACCACCACGACCACCAGATCGGCGCCCCGGGCCGCGGCCACCGCGGACTCGATCAGCGCATCGTCGTCGATCTCGGGCGGGAGCAGACCGAAGGTGATGCCGAGCGCGTTCTGGAGCCCGGCGTCCTTACGCGGTGGGGTGTGCACCAACCGCAGGGCCACCGCCTGGCCCTCGGTGACCGCCAGATTCACCGCGTGGGCCGGGGGTGCCAGCAGCGCGGCGCCCAGATCGGTCCCGACCGGCTTGATCACCGTGTCCAGTACCAGGTTTCTGTCGGCGTACAGCTCCACCCGGCCGACCGTCGCGATGCCGAAGCGGACCTCGCCCGAGGTGTCCGGCGTCCACGAGGTGAGCAGTTCCAGGGTGGTGGTGCGCTCGATCGGGGCGTCGCCGCCGAACCAGACCAGCTTGCTGGCCCGGCGCTCTTCCAGGTGGATCTCGTTGCCGTCGTTGAGGAAGGCCACGTGCACGCCGGGCTCCGAGGCGACCGGGTTGCGCAGCTGACTCACCGGCAGTGGATTAAGGCCGTTCTCGACCAGAACGCCCGGCAGGTATTCGATCTCGGCGCCGGGGAAGGCCGCCTGCACACCCTCGAGCGGCGTGACCACGCGCTTCGGCTCGACGCTGGCGCTGCCGCCGCCCTGAGTGCGCGGGAAGCGAGCGCTGTGGCCGACCACCACGATCTTCTTCGTCGCCGTGGGCTCGACCGGAAGCAGGTCCTGGTTCTCGAGCAGCACCGCACCGGCACTGGCCGCCGCCCGGGCGAAGGCTTCAGCATCCAGACCGGCCGAAGCCTTGGGAGTTTCGGCCGGGACTGATTCCAGCGCTCCGCAGCGGGCGGCCAGGTGCAGCAGCCGCAGGACCTTGCGGTCGATCGCCGCCAGCGGGATGTCGCCGGCCTCGACCGCCTTGACCAGCGCCTCTCCCCAGGGCCCGTCCGGCCCGGGCATGGCCAGATCCTGCGAGTAGCGCGCCGATTCGACGCTGCGCACCCCGGTCCAGTCGCCGATCAGCACCCCGTCGAAGCCCCACTCGTCGTTCAGCGGGCTCTCCAGCAGGTCGTTCTCGCTGGCGGTGGCGCCGTTGATCTGGTTGTACGAGCTCATCACCAGCCAGGCCCGCGATTCCCGCACCGCCTTCTCGAAGGCCAGCAGGTACACCTCACGCAGCGCGCGCTCGTCCACCCGGACGTCCACGGTGTAGCGGTCGGTCTCGAAGTCGTTGCACAGGTAGTGCTTCGGCGTGGCGCCGATGCCCAGCTCCTGAATGCCGTCGACGTAGGCGGCCGCCAGTTCCGCGGTCAGGAAGGGGTCTTCGCTGAACGCCTCGAAATGCCTTCCGCCCAAGGGGGTGCGGTGCATGTTGATGGTCGGGCCGAGCACCACGTCCACCCCCTTGCGCTGCGCCTCGTCGGCCAGCACCTGGCCGTAGCGACGCGCGACATCTACGTCCCAGGACGCCGAGAGTGCGGTGGCCGAGGGCAGGTTCACCGAGGGGTCGCGCTCGTCCCAGGCCTGACCGCGCACCCCGGAAGGACCGTCGGAGAAGACGATCGACTTCAGCCCGATCTTCTCGATCGGCCGGGTCGACCAGAAGTCCTGCCCGGTCAGCAGGCTGACCTTCTCCTCGAGAGTGAGCTCGGCGAGCAGGTTGTGGTACATGGTCGTGCCTTTCACTTGAGGCCCGTCGTGGCGACGCCCTGGATGAAGTAGCGCTGCAGGAAGAGGAACAGGCCGAGGATCGGCAGCACGATCAGCGTGGCGCCGGCCAGCAGCAGGCCGTAGTTGACGCTGTTGGCGCTGGCCGAGATCAGCGCGATCCCGACCGGCAGGGTGTACATGTCCTCGGTCTGCGCGGCCACCAGCGGCCAGAGGAACTCGTTCCAGGAGCTCAGGAACTGCAGGATCGCCAGTGTGGCCAGGGCCGGCCCGCACAGCGGCAGGATCACCGTGAACAGGATCCGGAACTCGCCGGCGCCGTCCAGGCGGGCCGCCTCGATCAGCTCGTCGGGGATCTGCGAGATGAACTGCCGCATGATGAACACACCCAGCGGGGTGGCCAGGAACGGCAGGATCAGCGCGCCGTAGGTGTTGATCAGGCCCATCTTGGTGACCAGCACGAACAGCGGGATGAAGGTGACCACGGTGGGAACCATCAGCATCGTCATCACGGTGCCGAACAGCAGCTTGCGGCCGGGGAACTCGAGCTTGGTCAGCGCGTAGGCCAGCATCGAGCAGAACACCAGGTTGCCCGCCACCACCGCGACGGCGACCAGCCCGCTGTTGAGGAAGTAGCCGGTGAAGTCGGTGCGGGTGAACAGGTCCCGGAAGTTCTCCAGGGTGGCGTTGTGCGGCAGGATGCTCGCCCCGCCGGCCAGGATCTCCTGCCGGGGCTTGAACGCACCGCTGGCCATCCAGACGAACGGGAAGATCGTTGCCAGCAGCGCCGCGCTGAGCGGAACGTACAGGTACCAGCGAGCTCTCATCACTTCTCCCTCAGCAGCCGGAACTGCACCAGCGTGACCAGCCCGATCGCGATCGCCAGGACGTAACTGGCGGCCGAGGCGTAGCCGTAGTTGCCGAAGCCGAACTGGTCGTAGGTGAAGTAGGTGATCGACTTGGTACTGTCCAGCGGGCCGCCGCCGGTCATCACGAACGCCTCTTCGAAGAACTGGAAGTAGTAGACGCTGATCATCACGCAGCCCAGCAGGATGGCCGGGCGCAGCAGCGGCAGGGTCAGCAGCCGGAAGCGCTGCCAGGCGTTCGCGCCGTCCACCCGGGCCGCCTCGAACACGTCCTGGGGCAGGCCCTGCAGGCCGGCCAGGAAGATGATCATCAGTGTGCCCATGTTGCGCCACATCGCCATCACGATCAGCGAGGGCATCGCGGTGCTGGTGTCGTGCAGCCAGTCCGGGCCGCTGATCCCGATCGTGCCCAGCGCGTGGTTGAGCAGGCCGTCCGGCTCCAGGATGTACTTCCAGACGATCCCGATCGCGATGATGCTGGTGACCACCGGGGTGTAGAAGCCGACCCGGAAAACCGTGCGGAACCGGTTGATCCCGTTGTTCAGGGCCAGCGCGATCAGCAGGGCCACCGCCACGGTCAGCGGCATCCCGACCCCGGCGAAGTACAGCGTGTTGCGGATCGCGATCAGGAACTTCTCGTCGCCGAAGAGGTCGAGGAAGTTGCCCGGGCCGACGAACGCCACCGCCAGCGGGTTGCGCAGGTCGCGGGCGCGCATGTCGGTCATGCTGATCAGCAGCGAGGCGATCAGCGGGCCGACCATGAAGGCCAGGAAGAGCAGCGAGAACGGCAGGGCCAGGACCCAGGCCGCGATCGCCTGCTTGCGGCGCCAGGCCGGCTTGCGGTTGGGGCTGCCCCCGGCGGCCGGGTTCACGGCCGCCGGGGCGTGCTTGGTGGTGACGGTCATTCCAGGCCGATTCCGCTCAGTTCGCTCTGCATCTGCTCGGCGGCGTCCTGCGGGGTGACCGCGCCGCGCGCCACCTTCTCGCCGTAACCGGCGATCACCTGGGCAACTTCGTTCCAGGTGGCCACCGCAGGCGGAGTGCCGGTGTCGGCGAGCTGGTCACTGAAGACGGCCGTGGTCGGGTCCTCGTTCAGCCCGGCCGGTTCCCAGGCCGCGGTCACGGCGGGCAGGTCTCCGGTGAGCTTGGAGAACTCGGCGGCCTGCTCCGGCTCGGAGATGAACTCGATGAACTTCCAGGCGCCTTCGGCGTTCTTGGCGTCCTTGAACACCGCCAGCTGGCCACCGTCGAGCCAGGCGGCGCCACTGGCCGGGCCGGCCGGGAGGGTGGCCACGCCGATCTTGTCCTCGTACTCGTCGCCGAGGATCTCCTTGAGCGCGGGCACCAGCCACGGACCCTGGATCACCGAGCCGATGTCGCCGTCGGCCAGGCGCTGCTCCACCGAACCCCAAGGCTCGTAGGTGCCGGTGTCCTTGGCCACGCCGTCCTCGATGAACGAGCGGTACTGGGTCAGGCCGGCCACCACCTCGGGGGTGTCCAGGGTGAATTCGCTCTGCGCCTGGTCGGTCAGGGTGCCGCCGGCCGCCCAGAGGAACGGGATCAGCACCTGCTCGGTGAAGCCCAGCTCACCGGTGGGCAGCAGCATGCCCTCCTTCGCCCCCGCATCCTGGAGGGCCTTCGCGAAGCCGTTCCACTCGTCCCAGGTTTTCGGTGCCTCTACGCCCGCCTTCTCGGCCAGGTCCTTGCGGTAGAAGAGCGGCCGGGTGTCCACGTACAGCGGAACCGCGTAGTTCGTGCCGTTGACCTCGGTGGACCGGAATGCGTTGGTGTCGAAGTCGGCCGCGTCGACCAGGCCCTCGGGGACCGGGGCGAAGCCGTCGGTGGCCACGTAGGAGGCCAGGGCGGAGGGGTTGATCAGGGTGGCGTCGGGGGTCTGGCCGGAGGCGATCGCGGTGGAGATCTTGGTCGGGGCATCGTCCCAGGGCACCGCCGTGATGGTGACCTTGGCGTCCGGGTTCTCGGCCTGGAACGCCTGGGCGATCTCCGGCATCGACTCACCCTCCAGGCCCATCGCCCAGATCGTGATGTCGCCGGTGGCCGGGCCCTCGCCGATCGCGGCGGACTGGCCCTCGGGCTCGGCGTCGGTGTTGTCGGCGCGACCGCAGCCGGTCAGGGCGATCGAGGCGGCCGTGGCGACGGCCAGAGCACCGAACCACTTCTTCGGGGTCATCTGTGTTTCCTTCTGCGCTGAGGGAACCGGAGTGCTGCCCATGACTATGAGCGGTCGCCAGCTATTTATGCAATGAGGTTGCATAAAGTTGGGCCGGAAAATTTTGGACGTCCTTGAAGCCTGGTTCTGTCAGCTTCCGTGCGCTTGTGTCCGGCTTGGAGGCAAACCAGAGATCGGGAAGACAAAGCCACGCCATGGCGTGGCTTTGTCTTCCCGATCAGCCGCGAGGGCCTTATTCGTTGACTGCGCGGGGGGCGTCCTGGTCCAGCTGAAGGATCCGCTCGATCTCGGCAGCCCGGCGCGGCATGGAGCCTCGCGAGACCTGCCGGTCCGGTGCTGCTTCGGTCTTTTCCGCCGGCTTCTCCAGCGGTGGGGGCGCCGGTCGATGCACGGCCGGCTTCAGCTGGTAAGTGGGCGGCGGCACCGGAATCGGGTCCCACGTATCGCCACTCACCGCCGCGGCCCGGCGCTTGACCCACTCCGGCGGCGGGGCGGCCGCCAGCGCCTCGGCGCGGGCCCGCGTGCGGGCGGCGGCCTGGCGGCGCTTTTCGGCGTGCTCCCGGGCCATTTCGGCTGCGTAGAGGTGCGCGGCCATCATGGTCAGGGTCTCCCGGCTGCGCACCGCTGCGGTGCGCGAGGCCACGGCATGGGCGGACAGCAGCAGCGTGGCCGCGATCGGAATGAACACCGGGACCGAGCCGATCACCGAAAACACCCACGCCGCACTGGTTGCCGCGAGCAGGACGATCATGCTGCGGGCGCGGCGGCTGGCGGCCAGGCGGGCATTGAGCCGAGCTGCATCCAGATCCGCGTGCGTGGTGGTGTATTCGGGGATCGGCGCTTCGTCCGGGTCTTCCTCACCGGTGGTTTCAGGGCTGGCCGGTTCGGGGGCGTTGCGGTTGCCCGGCCGCCCGATCAGCTCCTGGAACGACTCCTGCGCGGCCTCGGAACTTGCCGAGATCGGCGCCGACGTGGTCACCGGGATGGTCACCCGGGCTGCGGCGGGGCGCTCGACCACGTACGCGGGTTCTTCGTCGCCGTGCGCGTTTTGGGATTCTCCGGGGCTGTTTTTGGAACCGGGGACGTAGTCCGCGGGTGAACGAGTTGGGCCGGCCTTTCGGGTGGCCTGGTTTCGGTCAGCGCGGTTGGCCTGGCTGGCCTTGCCCTCGGGGCGGGTGGCCGGTGCAGCGGCCTCCGCGGCAGCGGGCTGCCGAGAGTCCGGGGATGACGTGGACCGGGCTGGGGTGTGCGGGGTTTCGGCCTGGTTGTCGAAGACCTCGCTGGAATGCCGGGCCGGGCCCTGGTCCGACGCAGTCTGGTCCGCAGTCGCTCGGCTCTTGGCAGCTTGGTCCGAATCGGCTGGCCTCTTAGCGACTCGGTCCGAAGCGACTCGGTCAGCAGCGGTCCGACCCTTGGCGGCCTGATCCGCAGCGGTCCGACCCTTGGCGGCCTGATCCGCGGCGGTCCGACCCTTGGCGGCTTGGTCCGCGGCGGCCTGGCTCTTGGTGACCTGGCTCGAAGCGGTCCGGTTCGGGGAGGCCGGGTTCGGGGAAGCCGGGTTCGGCGAGGCTGACTCGGCGGCAGCCGGTTGCGCTGGGGTGGCCAGGCCGAAGCCTGCCAGGAGACCAGCTTCCAGCTCCGCCATCTCCTCGGCCCGGCTCTTCTCGGCGGCCGCGCTCTGGTCGGGGGCCGTGGTGGCACCGGTGTTGGCTGCAGAGGTGGTGGGATCGGCGGCCTCGGCCCGGGTGGACTTGGCGGCCTTCCCGGGATTGGCGGGGTTGGCGCGGATCGGCTCGGACTGCGGAGGCTGCACGGTCGGCATGACTTCGGCCTGCACACGGGGAACCGCGGGCCGGTCAGCAGAAGACGCCTCGATCGCCCGAGGGGCACCAGGAGCGCTGAGACCGAACCCGGCCAGCAGGCCTGCCTCGAGTTCGGCCATCGCAGCGTCGGCCGAAGCAGCACCAGAGGCAGCAGCATCCTGGCCCTGAGCTCCCCGGCCACTGCCAGCCGCTTCACCTACCCGCGTCTGGCCGCCGCGAACAACCTCGCCAGAGCCGGTTTGGCCCGAACCGCGAGAAACTCGCCCCTCGACGCGAGCGCCCTCACCGGTCTGAGCTACTTCTCCACGGCGGACAACTTCACCACCAATCGTCTTGCCGCGCGCGACCTCACTGCCTCGAGCCGCCTGACCGTCGCCAACCAACTCGCCGCGGACAACCCGGCCACCACCAGGCTCGCCACCCCGCGCGGTCCGGCCATCGGCAACGACCTCGCCGCGCAGGACCCGACCCTCACGAACGACTTCACCGTCATCAACCGACTGGCTACCGCGAGCGGCCTGGCCACCACCGACGGACGGGCCACCCCGATCTGCCTTACCGCCACCAACAGCCCGGCCACCTCGAACCGCCTCGCCACCATCGACGGGCTGGCCACCTCGGCCAGCCGGGCCACCGCCAGCAGACCGGTTGCCTCGCGGAGCCTGGCCGCCGTCGGCAGCCGGAGCACCAGGAACTGCGGTGCTGTCGCCAGCAGACCGGTTACCGCGAGCAGCCTGGCCACCACCAACAGACTGGCTGCCGCCGTCAGCAGCCGGAGTAGCCGGAACTGCAGCGCTGTCGCCAGCAGACCGGCTACCGCGAGCGGCCTGGCCATCACCAGCGACCGGAGCACCCGGAACTGTGTTGTGGCCGCGAACGTCCTGGCCGGCGTCAGTCGTCCCGGTGCCCTGAGCCGCCTGAGCGTCGCTGCGGCCTTTCCCACCGGTAACCCGGCCACCAGCGGCGGCGACTTCGCCGGCGGAGGCAACCTGAACGTCCTTGGTTGTCGAGGAGTCTCTCGAAGGCTTGGTGACCCGGGCGCCCGAGCGGTGGAAACCGTCCTCTGCTTCTCGGTCGAAGGCCGGGCGATCAAAAAGAGCCTGGTCGAAGACCGAACCAGGCCCACCGATCCACCCCGGGCGTTCCGCTTCCCCCGCCGGGGCCGACTCCGACGCGGGAGGACCCTCAGGGGACTGCGGCTTGGAACGGGCGGCGGCTTCGTTCGCCAGGAGTTCGCCGGGCTGCGCGCTCTGCGGAAGGCTCAGGGAGGAGCCGGCGAGGCGTTCGGCCAGCAACCTGTCGGCGGGGATGTAGAGGAGTTCACCGTCGGTGTCGACGATTACCCGGGGGGAAGTGAGCAGGGGGTCGCCCGAACGTCCGTTGCGGGGCGTGCGCTGTCGGCGCTTCAAGACCCGCAGACCCCCGGAAAACCGGTCCCCGGCGCGCGATTGTGACAGTTCGTCACGACGCCTTACCCATTGCGGCACCAGATAGGCAGCCCACACCACAACGATGGCGAGGAGGATCAGGCTGCTGGGCTGCACGCACAAACGGTACGGTGCCCCACCCAAATGATCACGTAACGACAGAGGTGTGTCGTCACCCTCAGGTAGAGGTTAAGGGTTAGGTCTGTTCTGACCAGCGAGTATGTTGCTCGTGTTCCTGGGCGGCCAGAACGCGTTGCGAGCGGCGCCACCGAGTGAGCATCCCGCCCGGTACGTCGTCCGGAGTGACCGCGAAACTGGCGTGATCGCGCCACGCACCGTCGATGTGCAGGTAGCGCCGGCGGATGCCTTCCGGGCGGAAGCCGAGCTTCTCGACAACGCGCAGGCTGGCGGTGTTCTCCGGACGGATGTTCACTTCCAGGCGGTGCATGCCCAGGCCGAAGAAGCAGTGGTCCACCATCATCGCGACGGCGGTGGGGGTGATGCCCTGCCCGGCCACGTTCCGGTCCACCCAGTAACCGATCTGCCCGGAGCGCAGCGAACCCCAGACGATGCCGCTCACGCTGACCTGGCCGACCAGCCGGTCGTGCACCTGCACGGCGAGCGGGATCATCCGCCCGGCGCGGGCCTCGCGATCGAAGCTGCGGACCATCGCGCCGAAGGTCAGCGGGCGGCCGCCGCCTTCGGGGTGGGTGGCCTCCCAGGGAGCCAGCCATTCCGCGTTCGCCGAGCGGACCGCGTTCCAGGACCGGGCGTCCCGGCGGCGCAGCGGCCGCAGGGTGATCAGGCCGTCCGACAGTTCGATCGGCCAGCCGACGCCGGCGCCGAGTTCGCTCATCGGTGATCGCCGCCGTGGATCTGGTCGACGGCGTGCACCAGGACTCCTTCGAGCACGGCCAGTCCGTCGCGGCAGCCGCCGCGGGAACCGGGAAGATTGACGATCAGGGTGCGACCGGCCACTCCGGCCAGCCCGCGGGAGAGTATCGCGGTCGGCACCCCTTGTGCTGCGCCACGATTGCGGATCGCCTCCGCGAGCCCGGGCACCTCCAGATCCAGCAGAGGACGGGTGTGCTCGGGAGTGCGGTCGGTGGGGGTGAGGCCGGTGCCCCCAGTAGTGAGGACGACGTGGTACCCATCGGTGACGGCTGCCTTCAGGGCCTGGCCGACCGGTTCGCCGTCGGGCACCACCTTCGGCCCGTCGACCGAGAAACCCAGCCGGTTCAGGCCTTCGACCAGGAGGGGGCCGCTGGTGTCAGGGTAGACGCCGGCCGCGGCCCGGTTGGACGCGGTGACCACCAGGGCGCGGCGTGACTCAGTCACGACGCCAGTCCCCGGAACGTCCACCACTCTTGGCCACCACCCGGATCCGGCCGATCTCGGCCAGCTTGTCAACCGCTTTAATCATATCGACCAGGGCCAGAGCGGCGACCGCGACGCAGGTCAGGGCCTCCATCTCGATGCCGGTGCGGTCGGCGGTGCGGACCGTGGCGGTGATCTCCACGCCCTCGTCGAGCACCTCGAGGTCGACCTGAACCCCGTGCACCGCGATCGGGTGGGCCAGCGGGATCAGGTCGGGGGTGCGCTTGGCCGCCTGGATGCCGGCGATCCGGGCCACGGCAAGGGCGTCGCCCTTGGGCACGCCCGCCCCGCGCAGCAGTTCGATCACGGCCGGGGAGCAGGTGACGACACCCTTGGCGGTGGCCTCGCGGGCGGTGACCGGCTTGGCCGAGACGTCGACCATCCGGGCCGCGCCGGTGTCGTCGACGTGGGTGAGCCGGGGAATCTGGTGTTGCGAAGTCACCGGCACATCATGAGCCAGATTCCAGCACGATGTAGACCAGTTCGTCGCCCGGGCTCACCTCGGTGACCTCTTCCGGCACGATGACCAGGCAGTTCGCCCCGGCCAGGTCGGCCACCAGATGCGAGCCCTGCCCGCCGACCGGGCGCACGGTGGGCCCGGCCGCGGTGACGGTGAGCAGGCAGCGGGTGAACTGACGGCGACCGGCCGGGGATCGCCAGCCCTCCACCACGGTGGCCTTGCGGTGCGGCGGTTCGGCATCGGGCCGGCCGGCCAGACGGCGCAGCGCGGGCACGATGAAGACCTGGAACGACAGCAGCGAGCTGACCGGGTTGCCGGGCAGGGTGAACAGCGGCGTGCGCTTCGGCCCGATCGTGCCGAAGCCCTGCGGCTTGCCCGGCTGCATGGCCACCGGGACGAACTCCACCGTGCCGAGTTCCCGCAGCACGGCCTTGACCGTGTCGTACGCGCCGGCGCTGACCCCACCGGTGGTGATGATCAGATCGGCCTCGGCAGCGGCCTTTTCCAGCGCCGGGCCGACCTGCTCCGGGGTGTCGGCCATGATGCCGCCGTGCCGGGCCACCGCTCCGGCCTCGAGGGCGGCGGCGACCAGGCCGTAGCCGTTGGAGTCGTGGATCTGCCCGGCCTGCAGCGCCTTTCCCGGCGGGACGAGTTCGCTGCCGGAGGGCAGGACCAGGACCCGCGGCCGGGGGTGAACGCTGAGCCGTTCGGCGCCGACCGAGGCGGCCAGTGAGATGTGCCGGGCGGTCAGCGGGGTGCCGGCGGTGAGCACGGTCTGCCCCTCGCGCACGTCCTCGCCGGCCCGGCGGATGAACTGCCCAGGTTGCGACGAGCGGTCGATCCGGACGGTCTCGGTGCCCCCGTCGGTGGCCTCGACCTGAACCACGGCGTCGGCCCCGGCCGGTACCGGGGCGCCGGTCATGATCCGCATGGTGGTGCCGGGCGCGAGCTCCAGGGCGTCTCCCCGGCCGGCCGGGATGTCGCCCAGCACCGGCAGGGTGACCGGGGTCCGGGCCACCTCGGCGGCCCGGACCGCGTAGCCGTCCATCGAGGAGTTGTCGAAGCGCGGCATGTCGATGGCCGAGACCACGTCCTGGGCCAGAACGCAGCCGACCGCCTCCAGCAGTGGAAGTTCCACCACCGGAAGCGGCGACAGGACGCTCAGGCAGGCCGCGAGATGCTCGTCGACCGAGCGCATCATTCGGCGGGCAGTTCGGCGACGAACTCGCGCAGGAAGGAGCGCAGGTCCGGGCCCAGGTCCTCGCGCTCGGTGGCGAGGCGGACCACGGCCTTGAGGTAGTCGAGCCGGTCGCCGGTGTCGTAGCGGCGGCCCTTGAAGATCACGCCGTACACGCCGCCGCCGGCCTGGTCCGGGCTCTGCGCCAGGTCCTGCAGCGCGTCGGTCAGCTGGATCTCGTTGCCTCGGCCGGGCTTGGTCTCCTTCAGCACCTCGAAGACCCGCGGGTGCAGCACGTACCGGCCGATCACGGCCAGGTTGGACGGGGCGTCCTTGGGGTCGGGCTTCTCGACCATCCCGGTGACCCGCACGACGTCGTCCACACCGGTGGTCTCGACCGCCGCGCAGCCGTACAGGTGCACCTGCGAGGGGTCGACCTCCATCAGCGCCACCACGCTGCCCTTGGTCCGGCGCTGCACGCCGATCATCCGGGTGAGCAGCTCGTCGCGCTCGTCGATCAGGTCGTCGCCGAGCAGCACGGCGAACGGGTCGTCGCCGACGTGGTGGTCGGCGCAGAGCACGGCGTGGCCCAGACCGCGCGGGTCGCCCTGGCGGGTGTAGTGGATGTCGGCCAGGTAGGCGGACTCGCGGATCTGCTCCAGCCGGTCCTTGTCGCCCTTGGCCTCGAGCGCGGCCTCGAGCTCCCAGGCCCGGTCGAAGTGGTCCTCCAGGGACCGCTTGCCGCGGCCGGTGATCATCAGGACGTCGGACAGCCCGGCCCGGACCGCCTCCTCCACCACGTACTGGATGGCCGGCCGGTCGACGACCGGCAGCATCTCCTTGGGAGTGGCCTTGGTGGCGGGCAGGAAGCGGGTACCCAGGCCGGCGGCGGGAATCACGGCCTTGACCACGGCGGGCCCGGGGGCGCCGTCGCCCAGAGGCGCGAGGTCAGCGGAGATGCTCGGTTCCGTCATGGTCAAAACCTACCCAGGCAACGAGGGAATCGGCGCGTTGTGACTCGGTTCGGCGACTCTCCAACGGTTACGACCATCACGTTTAGCCGCGTACAGAGCGGAGTCGGCCGCCTGCAGCACGTCATCCGCGCTCCGTCCGTCCCGGGGGTAGGCAGCCACCCCGATGGACACAGTGACCGGCTGGCTCACATCCGCCTCTTCGAACGGTCGTGACCGGGCCGCATCGAGAACCCGCTCCGCCACCCGGCACCCACCGTCCACGTCGGTGTCGCGCAGCAGCACCACGAACTCCTCGCCCCCGTACCGGGCCACCGTGTCGGCCTCGCGCACGCAGGCCAGCAGCCGGTCGGCGAAGTCGCGCAGCACCACGTCGCCGAAGCCGTGCCCCCAGGTGTCGTTGACCTGCTTGAAATGGTCGATGTCCAGCATCAATACGGTCAGCACGCCCTCTCCCCGGCTGGCCGCGGCGATCTCCCGGGAGAGCGCACTGACCAGCTGGGCGCGGTTGCCCAGGCCGGTCAGGGTGTCGGTCATCGACAGCCGGCGGACCTCCAGATAGCGCCGGATGTTGGTGATCGCCGAGCCGGTCTGGGCGGCCAGCGCGCGCAGCCGGGTCAGGTTCAGCGCGTCGAACGCGGGGCCGCCCTCACCCCGGGCCACCACCAGCACCCCGATCAGCCGACGGCGCCCGGCGACCCGCTCGGCGGAGCTCTCCACCGGCAGCGAATCCACCCCCACGCCGATCGCCGCGACCGGGCCCGCGCCGGGCAGGTCGATCAGCGTGGGCTCGAAAACCTGTGGCTTGGCCATGAGTTCGGCGAAGTGTCGCTCAGCAAAGGCTGGTAAGACCGCCCGGGCCCGCTCCCCCCGGGTGTCCGGCCGGCCGGCTTCGGCGTGCACGCTGAGCCGGTCGCCGGGCCGGGCCTCGGCCTGGTCCGAACCCCGGCGACCGGCTTCGGCACTACGCCGGCCGTTCGGCACGACCGGGGGCGAGGGATCCACCTCGTCGGCCACCAGCAGGATCGCCGCCGCGGCCGCGTTCGTGCCGGACAGGGTCGCGCCGGTCACGGTGGCGAGCAGCTCGTTCAGGTCGTGGGTGTGGGCCAGCACTTCGCCGAAGCGGTCCAGGCTGTCGGCCAGGGCCAGGCGCCCGGCCTCCAGTTCGTCGCCGACCGCGTCGAGCTCGTCGCTGACCGGCCGGGTGAGCCGGACCAGCACGAACCACAGCGGCCCGAGCGCGACCAGGGCCAGCGCCAGCAACCCCCAGCCCAGCAGCCGCAGCCCGCTACCCCCGACCTGGTTGGTGGCCAGAACCCGGTACGGCACGCCGGGACCGGCCTCGGTCAGGCGGTACCCGAGCCCTTCGTAGGTGCCCTCGGCGGCGCCGCTGGTGGGCAGGCGGCGCAGGAGCCGGGCCAGGTCCGGCCCGTCGACGGTGGAGGCCAGCACCACCGGCTGCCCCGCCGCGGCCAGCACACTCAGCTCGCTCGAGGTGCCGAGCCGGGCGCCGAGGGTGGACAGCGAGGCCTGGTTCAGCGGCAGCCACATCACCACGCTGGCCACGTCCACCTTGGCGGTAGTACCGGCCGGGTTGATCAGGACCGGCGAGATCTCGGCCAGCCCGGCGTCGTCGACCACGGTGGCGGCCCGGCCGGCGGCGCACGAAGGGCCGGTGTCCAAACCCTGCGCGCCGATGCTCTCGGCAATTTCCCGGGCGGGCAACGGCCCAGCTCCGGCCAGCAGTCGGGCCTGGGCGTCGAACACGGCGACCGCACTGCCGGGCCGGCGGGCCACGGCGCGGTCGGCGAACGTCTGGGCGGCCTCGCGGGTGACCGTGCCGGCGTTGCGCGTGGCAAAGGCGGCGACTTCGCCGGCGGCGACGCGAGTGCTGGCCCGTAGCGCATCGCAGCTGCCGGAGAGGGTCACGGCAGCTGCGTCCGCGTCGCGGGCGGCGGCGCCGGTGGCCGCCGACCGAGCGTGGGCGGGGGCCAGCAGGCCCAGCAGAACGGCGCCGGCCAGCAACGGGACCACGGCGACCACGGCCAGGGCGACGGCCAGACGTTTGCGTAACCGGCCCATCCGGGCCTGGGTCGAATTCTCCGTCGGCTCCGTCGGCCTGGTCATGTGGTCCCATCTTGGTCATGCCCTGGTACTGCGCCGGACTACGCCAGTTGCTCAAGGGCCGGTCGAGACGGTGGTGCAAGGTGGTGCCAGTCGGACCCTGAAGACAACCGCCCGTAAACGGGTACACACCGAGAGTAGCGCGAGGAGCGATCGTGACCCCGGACGTCGGCAAGAAGGCGATGCGTCAGCGCGTGCGAGCGGCCCGGGCCCGGCGGCCCGAGGCCGACAAGCACCAAGTTGAGACGTCCGTGGCCCGGGCCGCACTGGAGTTGGCACAGGTGCGGGGGGCGTCCTGTGTGGCGGTCTACGCCTCGCTACCGGACGAGCCCGGCACCGGTGAACTGCGCGCTGGGCTGCGTGCAATGGGAGTGCGTGTACTGCTGCCGGTGGTTCTGGAGTCGGCGAGCCGACCCACTCTGGACTGGGCGCTGGACGCCGGAGGACTGGCGCCCACGGGCTGGGGGCACCTCCCGGCCCCCTCGGGGCTGGGGGACCTCAAGTTGTTGGAACCGACCGGGGAACGGCTGGGACCGGACGCCGCTACCCAGGCCGACGTCCTACTGATCCCGGCGATGGCCGTGGACCGAACCGGCCTACGTCTCGGGCGCGGACGGGGGTACTACGACGCAACGCTGACCCGGTTGAGCCCGAAGGCCCTGGTCATCGCGATCGTGCACGACGACGAACTGGTGGACGAGGTACCCGCCGAACCCCACGACCAGCGTGTGGCCGGCGTGCTCACCCCGTCCCGGACTCTGTTCTTCTAGCTACCCGGTTTGAACGTCTGCTCTTCCTCGGAGGCGGCGCGCACCGCGTCGGCGGTGAACGGCCAGGCGAAGTCCTCGCCCTTGAGCCAGGCGCTGATCTGGTCGTCGTAGTGCTTGTCCCACGGGTGCCCGGAGATCCCGGACTGGTTCACCCAGCGGGAGTTGTCCAGGTCGGACATGTCCACGATCATCCGCATCGAGGGCGCCGCGGTCACCGAGAAGTCACCGGCCGAGGCGTCCCAGGAGAACGCGTTGACGATCGAGGAACCGCCGGGGGCCTCGTACGGGCCGCGGTTGACCAGCTTCTTGATGATCTGCGGGACCCCGTCGGCACCGAGCGGGGACTGCTCCAGGGTGACCCGGTGCAGCTTGCCCCAGCGCCACTTGGACGGGTCCTTGCCCAGCCGCTGGGTGAGATCCAGCCGGGCCGTGGTCATCGCCCGGCGCAGCACCTCGTCGCGGGACTCGACCACGTCGTCGGTGCGGCCGTCGTCCCACCACTCGTCCTTCGGGTCCTCCATCAGGGTCCGCACGATCTGGAACCAGCGGTCGCCGCCGTCCGGCCGGAAGCCCTCGGGCAGCTCGTCGGAGAAGGTCAGGTCAAGCAGCGTGGCCCAGACGGTGTTGAAGTACGCCGCGGCGGCCGAGTCGGTGGGCTGGCGGTAGTCCCAGCCCTCGAGCAGCTCGACCCCGCTCTGGGTGAACTCGTCGGTGGTCGGGGCCAGCTCCAGCAGCTCCGGCACCAGCAGCTCGGCGATCGGGTTGTACGTGTCGGTCTGGACCTCACGCATGTCGTCGACGGTGATCGGGCGCTCGGCCCGGGCCTGCTCGATCAGCTCCTGGATCCGCTGCGAGCGGTAGCCGTAGTCCCAGTCGGTGGTCAGCTGGGCGGTGCCGTCCGGGCCGGTCACCGCCTGGTTCGCGGCGACGATGTAGCCGCTGCTGGGGTTCTCCACCCAGGGCAGGTCCTTCTTCTTGACCCAGCCGTCCCAGTCGTAGCGCGAGTCCCAGCCGATCTGCGGCCAGGTGCCGTCGGCCGGAACCTTGGCCTGCGGGTCGCCCTGACCGCGCAGCGGCACCCGGCCGGGGGCCTGGTAGCCGATGTTGCCGTCGACGTCGGCGTAGATCACGCTCTGGGCCGGGGCGTCCAGGCGCTGCACGGCCTTGCGGAACGAGCTGAAATCCTGGGCCACGTTGAGCTCGAGGATCGCGTCCATCGCGGTGCCCGGGGTGAGTGCGGTCCAGTTCAGCGCCACCGCGTAGGTACTGCCGCGCAGCACCTTCTCGCCCGGGACGGGAGACGTCTGGCCGGCCTTGGCCACGTCGGTGAGGACGTCGGAGACCAGCGGCCCGTGCTTGGTCTTACGGACGGTGATGGTCACCGGGTCGGAGCCGGCCACCTTGATCGTCTCGGTGCGGGTCTCGAGCTGCTCGCTGCGGCCGTCGACCAGGTACGAGGATTCGTTGACGTTCTCCAGGAAGAAGTCGCTGACGTCGGGGGCCAGGTTGGTCAGACCCCAGCTGATCCGCGAGTTGTGGCCGATCACCACGCCGGGCAGGCCGGCGAAGGTGTAGCCGGAGACGTCGAACGGGCATTCCTCGGAGGGGTTGTTGCAGTGCAGCCCGACCTGGGTCCAGATGCTCGGCTGGGACACCCCCAGGTGCGGGTCGTTGGCCAGCAGCGGCAGTCCGGTCTCGGTCAGGTCGCCGGCCACCACCCAGGAGTTCGAGCCGTTGCCCTCGTCGGAACCGCCCAGGACGCTGGGCAGGCTGTCGAGCGCATTGGTGGCGGCGCTGAGCGCCTGCTGCGCGGCCGGGGTGGCCAGCGGGGTGCTGCTGTCGGCGCGCTTGCCGGTGTGCTTCGGGATCAGCGAGGCGGAGGTCTCCTCGACCGCTGCTTCGCCGGTCGGGGTGCCGGTGCCGTTCGGGGTGGCCGAGTCCGAGGGGTTCGGCGTGCTCTGCGAGCCGTTCGCCGGAGCGTCCCCGGTTGCGCCGTTGTTGCCGTCGGCGTCGGCGTCGGCGTCGGCGGCGCCGTTGTTGTTCGCGTTGGCGCGGTTGTTGGCGCCGGATCCGGGCTGGTTACCGGCGTTCGCCGGGCCGTCGATGATCGGCGTGTGCTCGTTGTAGGGGTAGTCCGGGAAGAGCTGCTCGACCCGCTCGACGTTGCGCACGGTGTTGATCGCCTGGCCGCGCTGCAGTTCCTCGTCGTAGTTGCTGCGCAGGTCCCAGGCCATCGCCTTGATCCAGGCGACCGAGTCGACCGGGGTCCAGGGCTCGATGTCGGCCAGGCTGTTGCTGCGTTCCAGGATCGAGTAGCTGACGCTCAGCTCGGCCTTGGACCGGTCCTTGATGTACTCGTTCACCCCGGCCGCGTAGGCCTCGAGGTAGGCCTTGGTGGAGTCGGTGGCCTTCTCGTACTCCTGCTCGGCCACCTGCCGCCAGCCCAGCGTGCGGACCAGCTTGTCGGCGGTCAGCGCATCCTCGTTCTCGCCGACCAGCTCGCTCAGGCGCCCGGCGGTGATGTGCCGGCGCAGGTCCATCTCGAAGAATCTGTCCTGCGCGCTGACGTAGCCCTGGACCCGGAAAAGGTCCGCGGCGTTGTCGGCGAAGATCTGCGGCACACCGCGTTCGTCCCGGATCACGGTGGCGCTCCCGGTCAGGCCGGGCATCGACACCTCACCGCCGCGATCGGGCAGCGGCCGGCGAACCACCGTCACCAGCAGCACGGCGACGACTACGACGGCGATCACGGCAACGACAGCGGAGCCGACGGCCGTTAAACGGAGGGCACGGCGACGGGTCACGGCAGGAACAATAGCCACTGTTCGGGGATTGACTGCACTTGCGGTCCGTGGAACGACGGTCGGTGACCGATAGGATCGGCCCAGGCTGATGACGGCCTGGGAAGTGTCTGTGCGCCACGAAGGGCCAATAATTTGACGATTGAGCAGCTCAACCTAGCGCTGCTCGCCGGTCCGGCCGTTCTGCTCGTCGCGGTGGCTGCGGTGCGGCTTTCCGTGGGGACCGGTTTCCCGTCACTCCTTCTTTACCTGGCGCTCGGGTTGATCATCGGCGAGGGCGGCCTCGGCCTGCAGTTCGAGAACGCCGAGCTGGCCTGGGTCCTGGGCTACGCGGCACTCGTGCTGATCCTCGCCGAGGGCGGCCTGACCACGAAGTGGTCCACGATCAGGCCCTCGGTCGCCCCGGCCGCGCTGCTGGCCACCCTGGGCACCTGCGTCTCGGTCACCGTGGCCGGGGTCGGTGCGCACTACATCCTCAGCCTGGAATGGCCGCTGGCCCTGCTGCTGGGTGCCGCGATCTCCTCCACCGACGCCGCCGCCGTGTTCTCCGTGCTGCGCCGGGTACCGCTGCCGCCCCGCCTGGTCGGGATGCTCGAGGCCGAGTCCGGTTTCAACGACGCCCCGGTCGTGATCATCGTGATCGCGCTGACCGCGGTGGCGCACGGCGAGCATTCCCACGGCATCGGCTACCTGCTCTACGAGGCCGGCTTCGAGCTGGTGGTCGGCACCCTGATCGGGCTGGGCACCGGCTGGCTGGCCGCGGTGGTGCTGCGCCGGGTGGCCCTGCCGTCCTCCGGGCTCTACCCGATCGCGGTCTTCGCCTTCGCGGTCGGCTCGTACGGTGCGGCGGCCACCATTCATGCCTCCGGCTTCATCGCGGTCTACCTGTGCTCGCTGGTGATCGGTAACTCCCGGCTGCCGCACGGCGTGGCGGTGCGCGGCTTCGCCGAAGGGCTTGGCTGGATCGCCCAGATCGGCCTGTTCGTGCTGCTGGGGCTGCTGGCCTCGCCGGAACGGCTGCCCGCCGCGCTCGGCCCGGCCTTCCTGATCGGCCTGGTGCTGCTGCTCCTGGCCCGCCCCCTGTCGGTGCTGCTGGCGGTGTCGTGGTTCCGCATCCCCCTGCGGCAACAGGCCTTCCTGTCGTGGGCCGGGCTGCGGGGAGCGGTCCCGGTGGTGCTGGCGACCGTGCCGGTGGCGCAGGGGGTGGAGAACGCCAATCAGCTCTTCGACATCGTCTTCTGCCTGGTGCTGATCTTCACCCTGGTCCAGGCCCCCACGTTGCCCTGGGTGGCCAAACGGCTAGGGCTTTCGGACGATTCGCCCACGGTCGGGCTGGACGTGGAGTCGGTGCCGCTCGGGGCGCAGGGGGCGGAGGTGCTGGAGGCGCACGTCGGGCCGGAGTCGCGGCTGCACGGCGTGGAGATCTTCGAGTTGCGGCTGCCGCCCGGTGCCAACGTCACGCTGATCCTGCGCGACGGTGAGGCGATCGTGCCGGACAACCGCACTGCGCTGCGGCATCGCGACGACCTGATCGTGGTCACGCCGGCGGCGGTGCGCAAGGCCACGGAGGACCGGCTGAAGGCGGTCAGCCTGGGCGGCAAGCTGTCGGCCTGGCACTCCAAGGACGGCAAGGACGCCGGACGCACCACCCGGGCCCGCGTCTCGGCGAACCCGGGTGGGCCCATCAGTTCTGGCAATGGTTCGGGCTCGGCTGGGGCGCCGGGCACGGGCGGGGTTGCTACCGGTGCGGCCGCCCGCCCGAACTTCCCGCCGGATGCCCCCGGGGTCACCGTGCCCGGGGCCGCGCAAGCACTCGTACGTCGCCTCCGACCTGGCGCACGTCCACAAGATCCAGGCGCCAGACGTCAGCAATAGTCGTGATCCCGGCGTCCATCAGGGCGTTCGGGCCGGCGCCGAGCAAGGACGGGGCCAGGTAGGCGATCACCCGGTCGACCAGTCCGGCCTCGACCATCGCCCCGGCCATCCGCGGGCCGCCCTCCAGCAAGACGTGTCTGCACTCGCGGGCATACAGCTGACGCATCAGGGCGTGCAGGTCCAACTCCCGCCGCCCACCGCCGTAGGGGGTGCCGCCCGCGTAAGGTGCGCCGCTCGTCCCCAGTTCCTGCCCGCCACTCCCCTGAGGCGAGCCAGCCGCGTTCGGTGCGGCGACCGTCCTCAATCGGCTCTCGATCGTGCCCACCTCCGCGCCCGTGGCGATCCAGGTGGGGGCGTCGTTCCCGCGGATCCGGGCGTTCGCCGGCGTGCGGTTGTGCGTGTCGGCCACCACCCGCAACGGCTGCCGGGCCAGCGGGTTGCCGTCGGCATCGCGCACCGTCAGCAGCGGATCGTCGGCCAGCACGGTACCCACCCCGACCAGCATGGTGTCCACCTGGGCACGCAGCCGGTGCACGTCGCTGCGGGCCTCCACGCTGGTGATCCACTGACTGGTGCCGTCCTGCGCGGCCACCCGCCCGTCCAGCGTCGCGGCGAACTTCCAGGTCACGAATGGCCGCTGCTTACGGACCGCGGTGAGCCAGACCTCGTTGCCCTCGCCCGGCTCCAGACCTCGCTCGGCCTCCTCGGCCAGCACTCCGGTCTCGACCTCGAGGCCCGCGGCCCGCAACCGCGCGGCCCCGCCGGAAGCGGCGTCGGTCGGATCCGGAACTGCAACAACGACCTTTTGGACGCCCGCGGCCAGCAATGCTTCAGAACACGGGCCGGTGCGTCCGGTGTGGTTGCACGGCTCCAGCGTGACCACCGCCGTGGTGCCCCGTGCCCGGCTCCCGGCTGCCCTCAGTGCCATCACCTCGGCGTGCGGTCCGCCCGCCTGCTCGTGCCAGCCCTCGGCGACCACCGTTCCGTCCGGGTCCAGCAGCACACAGCCCACCACCGGGTTGGGCAGAGTTGTGGCCAGGCCCCGGGCCGCCAGCCTGATCGCCTGCCGCATCGCCTGGATCTCAGCCTCGTTCGCCATTGCAGTCCGTCTCCTCGGTTCCGGTGGCTCCCCCGGTCAGCCGTGCGGGCGACACCCGCGGGTGCATTACTATTGGCACTCAAGACTAGAGAGTGCCAGCCGCTAATCAGGAGGACGACGTGCCCACGTACGTCTATGCGTGCACCGAGTGCAACCACGGCTTCGAGGCGCAGCAGGCGTTCTCCGACGACGCGCTGACCACCTGCCCGGAGTGCTCGGGCAAGCTGCGCAAGGTGTTCAACTCGGTGGGCATCGTGTTCAAGGGCTCGGGCTTCTACCGCAACGACTCGCGCGGTTCGTCGACCTCGACCTCCCCCTCGGCGACCTCGTCGACCGGCTCTTCGGACTCGGGCAGCTCTTCGAGCTCGTCCTCGGAGAGCAAGTCAACGTCCTCGTCGTCCTCGTCGGGCGAGAGCAAGAGCAGCTCTTCGGGTTCGGCCGCCTCCAGCGGTAGCGCGGCCTGAGTTCTGGATCTACGCCGACCGGGGTGAGCGATCACCTCGGTCGGCGCTTTTGTGTTTTCCACAGCAGGCACGAAGGCCGGTTTGTCCACAGGTGGTTCGGCTGATCTGATTCGGGCACTTGGGGCTGGCTAGCTTTACCGGCATGCCAGCCGATGCCCCCGATCGCGAAGAACTGCTCTCCGGCGGCTGGGTGCCCGGCCGGTTCGGGCCTCCCGCTTCTGCGGTTGGTTCGACCGGGGTGGTGGCGGGCGGCGATGCCCGGCGTACCGGTCGAAGGGCCCGGCGGCCGGTGGAGTCAGCTAGTGATGCGCCACAAGCGTTTTCGCTAGGCACGCTGCTATCCGGACCAGCCAGCGACGCCCCTGTTGACCAGGGCGATCAAGCCGCGGAACCAGATCCGGCACGGGCGGCGGGAACATTCGCCTCCGAATCGACGGGCACGTCCAGCTCTAGCTCAGCCGGTGCCTTCATACCCGAGCCAACGGCGGAATCCGCTTCTCGACGCGCGGATCCGATCGAACCGAATCCGACTCCGCTGGAGTGGTTTCCGCCGCATCGTACGGCTCCGGCGCCAGGTGCGTTCCCCGCTCATCCCATCGCCACCCTACCCGAGCCAGAGATCCCTCTCTTCGAGCCGAACTTTAAGCCCCAGAAGGAGTTTTCGACCAGCCACGATGGCCTACCTCACTGGAACCCGCCGCCGAGCAGCTCTCCACCAGGTCGGCGGAGCGAGAACACCTTTCTTGGCAAGGCCTTTCGCCGAATTGAGGGCTCGGACGCGCTGCGGCAGTATCGCGAGCTCCGCCATCCGCCGCGGCTGGGCAGCGGGCGCAGCCGAACGACCCGCCTCACGATTGCCCGGCACCGCACCAAGCTCACGGTCGGGGTGCTGCTGTTCGCGATCTGGTTCACCGTCCGCGCGGCCGGCCCGGCGCCGCCCGAGCTGGTCACGGTTCTTGTTGCTGCACAGGATCTTCCCGCCGGGCACCGGCTCACGTCCGAGGATCTGAGGACGGTTGAGCAGAACGGCCCGGGTCAGTCGTTGCCGGGCCTCGACTCGGTGGTCGGCCGGGTTCTGGCCACGCCGGTTCGCGAAGGTGAGCCGATAACCGACACCAGGGTGCTGGGCCCGGGGATCCTGCGGGGCTTACCGGCCGAGAGCGTGGCCGTACCGATTCGGCTGAGCGATCCGGCGGGTGCTGCGCTGGTGCGTCCCGGAGACCGGGTAAATGTGCTGGCCAGTACGGCGGCTAGTTGGTCGGCCGAAGCGGGAGGAGGTAGTTCTTCGCTGAGTCCGTCGAGCACCGAGCAGGCTGCGCGAAATGCGCTGGTGCTGAGCGTTTATTCGGGCGAGGAGCACGGCGGGGTGCTGGTACTGGCGGTTCCGGCGTCGGAGGTCAGCGGCTTGGTGGGGGCAACCACCGGGGCGCAGGTCTCGGTGGTGGTGCTGCCGTAGCGGGCACTGGTTGGTGGTGCTGCCGTGGTGGGTGCTGGTTCAGGCCTCGATCGTGTCGCCCGGGTGCCCGGGGTTCGGCTGCCCTCTCAGACCGGGCCCACCGCAAGGCCGATCCGGCAGACCGGGGCCTACCGCAAGGCCGATCCGGCCGCCCAGCCGGTTCGGCCGCCCAGCCGGTTCCGCCGTCCAGCCAGTTCCGCCGCCCAGCCAGTTCCGCCGCCCAGCCAGTTCCGCCGCCCAGCCGGTTCCGCCGTCCAACCGGTTCGGCCGCCCAGCCGGTTCGGGCAGCCCATCCGGTTCGGCAGGCCGATCGGTTCGGGCAGCCCAACTGGTTCGGTACGGGATCGCTCACGCGGCGTTCACCTTCCGGAACCGCACCGGTGACGTCGCTGGCGGGCAACCTCACCCGGGCCGCACTAACCTCGCCTCTGCCCCGTTTCCCCCACCCCTCGAAGGGCACAGCAGACATGATCAAGGGCTTCAGAGACTTCATCCTGCGCGGCAACGTGATCGAGCTGGCCGTGGCGGTGGTGATCGGCGCGGCGTTCGGCAAGATCGTCAGTGCGTTCACCGACGGCATCATCACCCCGCTGATCGCCTCGCTCGGCTCCAAGGAGGTGGGCGGGCTCAACTTCCGGATCCGGCCGAGCAATCCGGCCACCGAGGTGCAGGTGAACGAGCTGCTCACCTCGGCGATCAACTTCCTGCTCGTCGCGGCGGTGGTCTACTTCCTGATCATCGCCCCGATGAACGCGCTGATGGAGCGCCGTCGCCGCGGTGAAGAGCCCGAGCCGGCCGCCCCCGCCGAGGACATCCTGCTGCTCCAGGAGATCCGCGACCTGCTGCGCGACCGGCCGATCGAGCAGGGTCCGCAGCGCTGAGTCCCACCCTCATCCGGGCAAACAGCAGTGGGGGGCGCGGCGCCTCGATCCGGCACCGCGCCCCCCACTGGAGGGAACTACTTGACCTTGGTCACCGAGAAGTACGTCATCGAGTCCTTGTTGTCGTCGTACAGCCGCAGGCTGCGCTTGGCGGCCTGGACGTAGCCGTACTTGCCCTCGATCGAGAACTCGGCACCGCTGTGCGCGAAGTCGAACAGCTGGTTGGCCTTCTTCTTGTCGCAGACCGCGATGTTCAGGCTGCCGTTCTTCTTCTGCTGCACGCAGTAGGCATCGATCTCGTGGCTGTCGTTCGAGCTCATGATCTGGTACATCGGGTTCTTCTTGCCGACCTTCTTCAGCACCATCGTGGTGCCCTCGCTGGAGAGGCCGTTGGACTTGGTCGGCTTCGAGCGCTTCAGGTCGACCTTGCCGTCGCCACCGATCGAGACGATCCGGTCCTTGCCCTGGAACGTCCCGGCCTTGATCAGCACCGGCTTGCCGCTGATCGGCTCGGCCTGCGAGGTGGCCTGGGCGGTACCGGCGGACAGCCACATCCCGGCGGCGACGGCGGGGACGCCCAGGACGGCGGTGGCGACCTTGCTACGGCGGGAAAGGCGGGCGGTGAACATGATTCCTCCGGGTCGGCTGGCACTTGGCGTCAACCACAACCACGCCTCGGGGCGCCGAATCCGTTGCAGTTGAAGCGAAGTAGTTCTTCTGCTTGCTTCTCACTACGTTCGATGCGGCCTTCGGCGGGAAAGTTCGGAAGAACCCAAGAAATTTTTCAGCCAGGTCTGAACCCGGAGCCCGAGCCAGGTCTGGGCCGTGCCTGAGCCGGATCTGGGCCCGGAGCCTGAGCCGGGCCCAGACCGGCGTCGGAGAGAACTCGGACCAGGACTACTGGGCGACGATCGAGAACTTGGCCGCCGGGCCGGCGTGCTCACCCGGCAGGTGCGAGATCGTCCGCTTGTAGACCTCGAGGTGACCCCACTTGCCGTCGATCGTGAACTTCTTCCCGGCCGGGGCGAGGGTGAAGAGCTGGTTCTTCTTCTTGGCGTCGCACAGCGCGATGTTCACCGTGCCGTTCTGCTTCTCCTGCAGGCAGTAGGCATCGATCTCGTGGCTGTCGTTGAGGCTCATGATCTGGTACTTCTTGCCGACCTTGGTCAGCTTCATCGCAGTGCCCTCGGTGGACAGGCCGTTGGACTTGGTCGGCGTGGAGCGCTTCAGCGAGACCTTGCCGCCCTTCTCGACGGTCAGGATCCGGTCCTTGCCCTGGAACTTGCCGGCCTTGATCAGCACCGGGTCCTCAGTGTTCGGCTTG
Source organism: Kineosporia babensis (assembly GCF_021129305.1). Classification (GTDB taxonomy): domain Bacteria; phylum Actinomycetota; class Actinomycetes; order Actinomycetales; family Kineosporiaceae; genus Kineosporia; species Kineosporia babensis. Next base: position 136,448 of record NZ_JAJOMB010000023.1, read on the forward strand.
GCCGCAGCCGGAGCAGCCGAGGCCCCGGAAACCGCAGAAGAAGAAGGCTTTTCCGCGGCCTGGGCCGGACCGCTGGCGGCCAGCCACAGACCGGCCGCGACGACGGGCACCCCGGTAACCGCGGCGACGACCTGGGTACGGCGGGAGATCAGCATTTCGGGTTCCTCCGGATCGGGCGTGCGTTGCTTACAACAGCACTCACGCCCGAGGCGGAACCCCGGTTGCAGCCGAATCCGGAGAAATCACCCCCAGTGCGGCGGCCGCTCACGAATCAGGTCGTCGTCGCGCGAGCCGGAGCGCTCTTCGCCCCAGCCCTCGTCCCGGTCGTCGTCCGAACGGTCCGGGAAGGCGGGTTCGTCGTCTTCAGGTCCCAGAGAAATGCCCACGGAATCAGACGGTACCGGTTGTCCCGCCCCGGCTTCGGGCACCGTGCCATCCGGTATCCCAGCGTTCAGCACAGCGTCACCTACCGATCCGGAAGCGGCCGCCAGCACCGCGTCCTCCAGCAGGCCCGCATTCACCGTCTCGACCACGTCGAGGCTGTCCAGCGACAACCCGGCGGGCAGTTCGTACGCCTCGGGCGGCAGCGGCTGGGCCATCGCGGCCTCCCAGACCTCGCGTACCCGGGCGATCTCCCGGTCGGGGTCGGCGGCCAGGTCCATCGCGGAGATCCGGCAGTACGCCCAGCCGGCCCGTTCCCAGCGCGCCGGGCGATGCCGTTCCCGCTCCCGGGTGTTGCGTGAGGCGAACGCCGGCCCGTCCAGGTCCACGGCCACGAGCATCCGGCCCGGCACCCGCGGATCGGCCACGGCGACATCCAGTGGCCAGGCACCGTCACCCACTCGGTCCCGTACCGGCAGCCCCGCCGCGGACAGCCGTTCGCGAAGCTCGGTGACCAGCGCGTCCGAGTTCTTCGGCATCCGGCCGACGCTGCCGGGGTTTCGCCCACCCGCGGCCAACAGGACATCGCGCAGCAAACGCGCGCCCGCCGTCCGCAATCGGTCAACCAGAAGGTCGTCGGCGGTGAAGCAGCAGACCACGGTGGTGCGGTAGCGGGCCCGGCTGACCGCGGTGGTCAGCGCCGCCGCCCCCTTGTCCCCGTCGAGCACGCCGAAGCGGTGCAGAACGCGGCCGTGCGGGGTGCGGGCCAGGCCGATCGAGACGATGGCGGTGTCGCGCTCGATCCCCAGCAGCCGCTGCACCGGGCGGATCGTGAAGGGCTCGGCCAGGCCGGTGCGGCGCTGCTGGCTGAGCCACTGGGCCAGCACCGGCCGCTCGGGCAGGCTGATCCGCAGCGACTCCTCGATCCGCTCGGCGTGCCGTTCGCTCAGCGTGATCACGATCAGCGACAGCTCCGGCTGTTGCAGGGCGTGCCGCTCGACCAGGTCGATCACCCGGGCGACCTCGCTGTCCGCGCTGACCGGCAGCTCTTCACCGGGCGGCGGGATGGCGATGCCGTCGGCCACGGCCTCGAGGAAGAGCGGCGCCTGGACGCCCGTGCCCGGGGTCTGCTGCCAGCCCTCGGGATATCGCGGGGCCAGGGGTAGGAGCATGCGGCCGTCGCTGCTGCGGTGGTCGCGGTCCAGGCGGCAGACCTTGGTGAAGGGGGCCAGGGATTCGACCACCGACTTGCTGCCGTCCGGCGGGGCCAGCCGGCGGCGGTCACCGGCCACGATCACCTGACCGCCGCGGGCGAGCGCAGCTACTACCTCGGGCAGACCGATGTGCCCGGCGTCGTCCACAACCACCGTGTCCACGACCGGTCTGACCTTCGGATCGGCCGGGGCCAGGCAGGCGGCCACGGTGTCCGGGCTCATCACCCAGACCGGGGTCAGCGCGGAGAGCACGTCCCCGCAGCGGCGTACCAAGTCGGACAGGCGGGGCCGGGCGTCGTCGCGGGTCAGCCAGGTCCGCAGGGTGCGCATCTGCTCGGGCTGGGCGGTCAGGGCCTTGGCTGCACGGTTGGTGACGGCGGTGCGTACCAGCGCGGAACCGGCCTGGACGCGGGCCAGTTCGGCGGTGCGCAGGGTGTGGGCGGCCCGTCGCAAGGTTTGCGGGTCGTGCCTGGCCAGCCGCTCGTCCGACTGGACGATGCGCTCGCGCACCGAGGACCACCAGGCCAGGTCGAACTCGGCGTCGATGGCGTCCGGGCCGATCCGCCGTTCCTTCAGGTCGCCGACCAGGTCGCCCAGCCCGGCGTCGCGCAGGGCCTGCAGCAGCCGGGCCCGGCGGGGCTGGCCGAGGATGCCCTGGGTGTCGGTGGCCAGGTCGGCGACGCGTTGTTCCAGGTCGTCCAGGGGCATCGAGCCCAGCTGGGGAGCCGGTGTGCCGGAGAACGTCCCGGCCAGCACGGCCAGCGCATTCATCGCCGAGGTGACGCTGGCCGCCGTCTCGGTGAGCCCGACCACCACGCTCGGGCTGGACGGGGTGAGGGCGTGATTCTGCCAGCGGGAGAGCAGTTCTTGGGCGGTGCGCAGGGTGCGGTGCAGGTCGGGAACGCTGACCCCGGGCCGGACCAGCGCCTGGGCCTGACGTTTCAGCCGCCGCCGCTCCAGCCGCCCCGGGCCGTCGGTGGGCCGTTCACCGCGCGGGGCGGTAGCCACCACCAGGTCGTCCAGCTGCGCGTCGAAGAGCTGGGGCAGCATCGAATCCACCACCGAACGCACCCCGAGCAGCAGGTTCAGCAGCGGCAGCCACTCTTCCGCGCTGGTGGCCGGACGCAGCCCGGCCGCCGCGGTAACCCCGTCCATCGCGATCCGGGTGCGACGCAGGCCGGCCCGCAGCACGAGCGCGGCCTCCAGCGCCTTGCGGGCGTCGGTGTTGGTGGTGACCTGAGCGTCGTACCACCGGGTGTCGACCCGGGTGAGGGTGAAGGCCCCGGCGGCGGCCGCGGCGTGCAGATGCGCCCGCACCCGCTCGCGGGTGGCCCCGTCCAGGCTCTTCAGCACCTCAACGCCCAGCCGAACCTGCCCGCGGGCCGAGCCCGGGAGCTCAGCCAGCGCCGTCATGGTGTCGTAGGCGCTGACTCCCCACGGCTGGCGGACCTCGTGCAGGGCGATGACGTCACCGTCGAGCAGGACCCGGGCCTGGCGGATGGCTTCGGCCGACTCGTCGTCCAGCGCGGCCTTGCCCAGCGGCGGAAGCTGCCCGGTGGTGCCGTTGGTGGCGGCCGTCAACGCCGAGGTGAGGGTGGCGGTCAGCGCACCGGTGCGGGTGGCCGGACGTCCGCCGGGCGAGTCCCTCAGGTCTAGAACCAGCTCGCCGATGCCGGCCTGATGCAGCCGGCTCAGCAGGGTTTCGGTGCTGGCCCGGCGGGGGCTGAGCACCAGCACCCGGCGGCCCGCAGCCACCAGTCCGGCGATCGCAGCGGCCAGGGTGTGCGTGGCGCCGGAGCCGGGCGGGCCCTCGATCACCAGGTGCTCGCCGCGCAGGGCGGTGGCCACGGCCTCGGTCTGGGCCGGGTCGCAGTCCAGCACCAGCAGCTCGTCGGCCGGGTCGGCCTCGGGCGGCGGACTCACCGGCCGGGCCCCGCGCGGCCCCAGCCGGCCGACCACGGCCAGGCGGCGGGACTCGGGCTCACCCACCACCGGCTTCTGCTGCGGGATGAGCGAAGGTGGCTCGTCGGTGTCCGGCAGTCGCACCACCCGCGGGGCACCGGCCGCGGCCACCGAGCTGAGCAGCTCGTTCGCCGCGATCGCGGGCACGGCGGCGTCCAGATCGGCGAGCACCGCCCCGGAACCGGCCGCGAAAGTGGCCAGGACCAGGCTGCGCTCGATGGCGAAGCTGTCCAGGCCGGCGCAGTTGCGCTCGAGCCAGGTGTAGACCGGGCGCGGGTCGAACCCCTTCTCACCGTGCGCCGCGGCGGCCAGCTCGGCGCCGTCCGCCTCGATGCCGTAGTCCTCGACCAGGGTGCGCACCAGCTCGGGGTTGATCAGCACCGAGTCGTCCAGGTCCAGGTCGAAGTCGCTCTCCCCGCCACGCGGGCGGATCGAGCAGGCGCGCAGCACGACCGGGGCGTTGACCAGCTCGCCCGAGGCGGATCCGGCCGGGCGCCAGGTGGCCACCCCGATCGACAGGCAGGAGGCCTGCACCCCGCGCTGGGCCGACAGCACGATCGCCGCCCGCCGGATCATCCGGACCTGGTTCCAGGCCACGTCGTGCGCCTCGGGCTCCCGGAACAGCGCGGACAGCCGGGTCGGCCGGCCGGCGAACAGCTGGGCCAGGCCGGAGGGGTGGGCGTGGGTCAGGTCCAGCCAGGAGGCCCGGGCCTCGGGGCCGGTGGTGAGCAGGGTGTCGGGCAGGCCCGATCCGGCCAGCGCGCGGCGCCAGGCCTCGGCGGCGGCCACGACGCGTTCCGGGGTGGCGCCAGGAGCGCCCGACGACTCCACCGGGCGCTCGATCTGGGGCGTCAGGGATCGCTCGGTCAGCGACCCCCCGGCGGACTGCTCGGGCACCACCCAACGCTAGCTCGCACGGCACTCCGGAAGCCGAACCCGCCCCCGGCGCGCCGGAAGCCCGGTGCTCCCGGCAGCCGATCGCAGGACCGCCCCGGCCCACCGGACAGACGAGTAACAAGCCTGGTCACAGGCCGATTACCGAGCCGGCGGCGGGCCGGGGGTGTGACCGGAGCGACATCGTTCAGGCGGCCAACAACATCGCCAAGACTGCAGTGTCAGGGTCTTGCGCCGGGTCCACTCCGACCTTGCTGACCAATCTCGTGATCGTTCCGTCACGCTCTGCTTCCACCCACGAGGCCCGGTGATCCAGGCCCAGATGTGGGATGCCCGGAAGCAGCACACAGCCCGACGCCGCCTCCGAAGCCTCCGGAATCGAAGGCCGGCTCTCGGAAGGGGGGTGCAGCAGGAGCAACGCCGGTGGGGTCTGGCGACGGAACTCGCCCGGCGCCGGGGCGCCGTTACCCAGTACCGGTCCCGCGGACGTCACCAGTCCGACCGCACCGGGCATCGGCCCGTCCGGCGTGTCCTCGACCGCCCGGAAAACCGTGGTGGTCGGGACCAGCCCGGGGACCGCGGCGAGCCGGACCGCCAAGGTGAGGAACTGCGCCCACTCGCGGGTGGAGGACGGCCAGCGTCCACTGACGACGAAGCCGCTCAGCAGATCGTCACCGCCTTGATAAGGCGCGATCTCGACGTTCAGTGGCTGGTTGAGCGGGTTACTGTTCGGGTCCGACATGCCAGCTCCCTCCGACAAGGGACGCCGAATACGGCTTCTCGCCCCAGGCGGCCGCACACGGGCGCCCCATCGCACGTGATCACACGGTGCGGCACAAGGGCCCTGGCAGACAAGCCCCCCAGAGTGCCAGGTCGTGTTCCTGGGGCCTAGCCGTCGAAAAGAGTCCGGCCGGTGGCCTCGAACTTCTCCGCTTCGGCCAGCAGCCGGGGAACCGAGGGAGCCAACGGCTCGGGCAGGGAGAAGACGTCGAACCAGCCCACCGCCAGCGATTCGTCGTCGCCCACCTGCGCCTGCCCACCGGTCGGCCGGCAGGCGAAGAAGTGGTCCACGTACACCGTGCGGTCGCCGTTGGAGTAGATCACCGGTTCGGTGGTGCTGATCGAGATCAGCCCGGTCACCTCGATCGTGACCCCGGTCTCCTCCAGCACCTCCCGGACACAGCTGGCGGCCATCGCCTCGCCCGGCTCGGAGATCCCGCTGGGCAGCGTCCACAACCCGTTGTCGGAACGCTGCCCCAGCAGCACCCGGCCCGAGGCGTCCCGCACCAGGGCGGTCACCCCGGGCAGCCACAGCTCGTCGTGCCCGATCTTCTCGCGCAGGGCGAGGATGAACTCAGGAGTCGCCATGAGACGAACGGTATTAGCTCGCCTCGGCCCCACGCTCGGCGAGCATGTTCTCCATCAGGTCGATCTCGGACTGCTGGGCCTTGACGATGGTCTGGGCCAGGTTGACCGCCACCGGCTCGTCGGTCAGCTTGAGCGCGGCCTGCGCCATCGACACCCCGCCCCGGTGATGCTTGATCATCAGCTGCAGGAACAGCACGTCCGCCTCGCCGGTGGGCAGCGTGCGCAACTTGTTCACGTCGGCCTGGGTGGCCATGCCCGGCATCAGGCTGCTGCCCGCCTCCGGGATGTCCTCCGGGTCCAGGCCGGCCAGTTCGTGCTCGGCCTCGTGCCCTTCCATCCACTCCATCGGCGCCCCGCTGCGGCCCACGGTCAGGCCCCAGACGTTCAGCCAGCCCTGCATCTGCCCCATCTGGTTGGACTGGGTCAGCGCCATGTCGGTGGTCAGGTACCGGACGTCCTCGTCCTGGGTGCGGCGCTGGACGATGGTGGCCATGTCGACCGCCTGGGCGTGGTGATCGATCATGTCCCGGGCGAACCCGGCCGCCGCGGAGTTGTCCGCGGGCTTGGCCGGGCCCTGGATGTAGGTGACCAGCAGCAGGGTGGCGACCAGCAGCACCAGCGCCCCGATCGCCATCCGGATCAGGACCCGCCCGCTGAGCCAGAACTCCCGTGACGGCTCGTCCGGCTCAGGATCCTGCGTCACCTCGGCCGGGCCGGCCTCACCCGACACCACCACGCGGATCAGCCTTCCGGCGTGCCCACGCCACCGGTGCACGCGGCACCCGGCTCCGGCGTCTTCGGGCCCTGCTTGTACTCCTTGATGTACTTCTCGATCCGCGGGTCGTCAGCGGTGTCCACCGACATCTGGGTACCCCACGAGGAGAGCGTGATCGGGTTCTCCTGGCTCGGGTACGGCGAGAGCAGCATGTAGGTCTGGTTGCCGACCTCGTCCTTCAGCTGCTCGACCTGGGACTCGGGCACGTCGTCGCGGTAGGTGATCCAGACCGCACCGTGCTCCAGCGCGTGCACCGCGTTCTCGTTCGGCACCGGCTCGGCGTAGATGCCGCAGTTCAGCCAGGTCGGGTTGTGGTTGCCACCGACCGGCGGGGTCTGCTCGTAGGTGACCGGGGTCTCGACGTGGTTGGCGTCGAGGTCCTCGTACTCCTTGAGGCCGTCCAGCTTGGTCGCGGCCAGCCGGGCGTCCTCCTCCTTCTGCTGGGACTGCGCGGTCATCACGATCGCCGTGATCCCGCCACCGAGGGCGAGCACGATCGCGGCCGCACCGGCGACCAGGCCGATCCGGCGGCGCTTCTCCTTGGCCGCCTGCTCGGCGCGCAGCTTCGCCGCCTTCTCCGCGGTGGCCTGCCGGGCTTTCCTGGCGTTGGTCATGACGGTGTGGTGCCTCTCGGGTACAAGGGAGCTGGTCGTCGACAAGGTGCATACGCGCGGCGAAGAGCCTCAGTTCCGGATCGTGCACGTAAGTCGCGGCCACGCTACCGCTACACCAGCACGGACCCCAGAACAAGTTCAAGTTTCACATAGTTTTCTGTGAGCCCGGGCCCGGGAGGCAGGGCCCGGCGAACCTGAGGACGTCGGTGGCCACCCGCCGATCCCGGGCCGCCGAATGCGCCTGGTTGTAACACACACTCGCTATCGTGCCCGGCAGTCCAGGAAGTTCACCCGTCCGAGACCGAACGGAACCGCTTCATGCAGCTGTCCCCGCACGAGCAGGAACGCCTGATGCTCTCCTACGCAGCCGATCTTGCCTGGCGGCGCAAGGACCGCGGCCTGAAGCTGAACCACCCCGAAGCGGTCGCGATCCTCAGCTCGTTCATCCTCGAGGGCGCTCGCGACGGCCGTCTGGTCACCGATCTGATGCAGGCCGGCCGGGAGGTGCTGGGCCGCGACGACGTGATGGAGGGCGTGCCCGAGATGCTGCCCGAGGTCCAGGTGGAGGCCACTTTCCCGGACGGCACCAAGCTCGTCACCGTGCACCAGCCGATCGCCTAGGAGCTGCGCATGATTCCCGGTGAAGTGATCCCGGCCGACGGTGAGATCACCCTGAACGAGGGTGCCGAGCGCATCACGATCCGGGTGGTCAACACCGGTGACCGGCCGGTTCAGGTGGGCTCGCACTTCCACTTCCCCTCGGCGAACGCGGCCCTGGAGTTCGACCGCGAGCTGGCCCACGGCCGGCGGCTGGACATCGCCGCCGGTACTGCGGTGCGTTTCGAGCCGGGCGTCGATCGCGAGGTCACCCTGGTGCCGATCGCGGGCTCGCGGGTGGTGCCGGGGCTGAGTCTCCCGGCTCCCGGCCCGCTCGACTGAAAAGCCAACTAGGGACGTCGGTGACAGTCCCGCTCGAAGGCGCCACGAACGTCCGCCGGTAGTTCGGCAACCAACGGACGTCGGCGACAGTCCTGCTCCAAGGCGCCACTGGCGTCCCCTGGTTTCAAAGGAAGGCAGATCCGGCTTGGACCTCTCCCGCGCCCGCTACGCCCAGCTCTACGGCCCCACCGTCGGCGACAAGGTCCGCCTGGCCGACACCGACCTGTTCATCTCCCCCACCGAGGATCTCTGCGGCGGACCTGGCCGGGCCGGTGAGGAAGCCGTGTTCGGCGGCGGCAAGGTGCTGCGCGAGTCAATGGGCCAGGGCCGGGCCACCCGCGCCCAGGGCACCCCCGACCTGATCATCACCGGCGCCCTGGTGCTGGACCACTGGGGCGTGATCAAGGCCGACGTGGGCGTGCGGGACGGCCGGATCGTGGCTCTGGGCAAGGCCGGCAACCCCGAGACCATGGACGGCGTGCACCCCGATCTGGTGGTCGGCCCGAACACCGAGATCCTGGCCGGCAACGGCAAGATCCTGACCGCCGGCGGGATCGACTGCCACGTGCACTTCATCTGCCCGCAGATCGTGCCCGAGGCGCTCGGCAACGGCATCACCACGCTGATCGGCGGCGGCACCGGCCCGGCCGAGGGCACCAAGGCAACCACGGTCACCCCCGGATCCTGGTACCTCGCAAGGATGCTCGAGGCGATGGACGGCCTGCCGGTCAACGTCGCACTGCTGGGCAAGGGCAACACCGTCTCGCACGAGGCGATGTGGGAGCAGCTGCGCAACGGCGCCTCGGGGTTCAAGCTGCACGAGGACTGGGGCACCACCCCGGCCGCGATCGACGCCTGCCTGACCGTCTGCGACCAGACCGGCGTACAGGCCAGCATCCACACCGACACCCTGAACGAGGCCGGCTACGTGGAGTCCACGCTGGCCGCGATCAACGGGCGGGCGATCCACAGCTACCACACCGAGGGCGCCGGGGGTGGGCACGCGCCCGACATCATCACCGTCGCCGGCTACGGCCACATCCTGCCCTCGAGCACGAACCCGACCCGGCCGCACACCGTCAACACCCTGGCCGAGCACCTGGACATGCTGATGGTCTGCCACCATCTCTCGCCGAGCATCCCGGAGGACCTGGCGTTCGCCGAGTCCCGGATCCGGCCGAGCACGATCGCCGCCGAGGACCTGCTGCACGACCTGGGCGCGATCTCGATGATCGGATCGGACGCACAGGCGATGGGCCGGATCGGCGAGGTCGTGCTGCGCACCTGGCAGACCGCGCACGTGATGAAGACCCGGCGGGGTCTGCTCGCGGGCGACGTGCACGACGACAACCTGCGGGCCCGGCGCTACATCGCCAAGTACACGATCTGCCCGGCGGTGGCGCACGGCATGGAGCAGGAGATCGGCTCGATCGAGAAGGGCAAGCTGGCCGACCTGGTGCTCTGGGACCCGGCGTTCTTCGGGGTCCGCCCGCACCTGACGATCAAGGGCGGGATGATCGCCTGGGCGCAGATGGGCGACGCCAACGCCTCGATCCCCACCCCGCAGCCGATTCTGCCTCGCCCGATGTTCGGCGCCGCTGCCCCGGTGGCCGCAGCCACCAGCGTGCATTTCGTTGCGCCGCAGGCGATTGACGACGGCCTGGCCCAGCGCCTGAACGTGGACCGGCGTCTGGTCGCGGTCGAGAACGTGCGGCAGCGCGGCAAGGCCGACATGCCGGAGAACACCGCCACGCCCGACATCAAGGTCGATCCGGACACCTTCACGGTGCGGATCGACGGCGACGTCTGGGAGGAACAGCCCGCGACCAAACTGCCGATGGCGCAGCGATACTTCATGTTCTGATCGGGTTTTCACTTTGGGACGCGGCAACTGTCCGGTTTGGTGGGTCTTGCGGCGTGCGCAGGCGACCGTACGGCGAAATAGTTAGGTGAGGCTTACCTTCGGTCTGCTACCTTCCGCGTCATGACCACGCAACGCCGTCCGCCCTTCGCGCGTAGCTCCGCCGAGTTCACCCGGCGCTCAGCCCTGCTCGCCGGCGCCTCGGTGCTCGGCGGGGCGGCCCTGGCGGCCTGCGCTTCCGCGTCCTCGGGCGCTGCGGGTTCTTCAGGCTCCTCGAGCCCTTCCGGATCATCCGGTTCCGCCGGCCGGTTCCCGCTCACCGTGGAGCACCGCTTCGGCACCACCGAGGTCCCGGCCAAGCCCGAGCGGGTCGTCATCGTCGGCCTGTCCGAGCAGGACATCGTGCTGGCCCTGGGCGTGACCCCGATCGCCGTCACCGACTGGTACGGCGACCAGCCCTACGCGGTCTGGCCCTGGGCCCAGGACCTGCTCGGCGACGCCGAGCCGACCGTGCTCAGCACCGCCGACGGCTTCGAGTTCGAGAAGGTGGCCGCGCTGCAGCCGGACCTCATCATCGGCACCAACTCGGGCATGAAAGAGGCCGACTTCGAGAAGTTCTCGGCCTTCGCCCCGACCGTTGCGGGAGTCAAGGGCGGCACCGACTACTTCTCCCCCTGGGAGGACCAGACGCTGCTGGTGGCCCAGGCGCTCGGCCTGGAAGCGGAGGGCCAGAAGCTGATTCAGGACGTGAAGGACGGCTACGCCCAGGCGGCTTCGGCCAATCCGGAGTTCGCCGGGAAGGTGGCCACCTTCAGCCAGAACGGTTTCTACGACGGGCTGATCTACGTCTACCCGGCCGACCTGGGCACCGACTTCCTGTCACTGCTCGGCTTCACCGTCAACCCGGACCTGGCCGCCCTGGCCAAACCCGGCGAGCAGGCGGCGATCTCGTCCGAGCGACTGGACGTGATCGACACCGACGTGCTGGTCATCGCGGCGGAAAAGGCCTCGGACATCGATGCGTTGGAGAAGGTGCCCACCTACACCGCGCTGGACGTGGTGAAGGAGCAGCGCACGGTGTACACCGACCCGGTTCTGTCCGGCGCGATGTACTTCGTCACCCCGCCGAGCCTGCAGTACGTGCTGGAGCATCTCACCCCGGCCCTGAAGAACGCGGTCGCCGGTGCCTCCCCGGCGGAGATCACCGGCGCCGCGTCCTAGCTCTAGAGCTCGCTCTCGTTGCGGGCGGTGCGCGAGACCGATCCCTGAGTGGTGCTGGTCGAGGTGAACTTGGCGCGCCAGGCGCGCTTACCGATCTTCAGCCGGGTCACGAAGATGCCCTTTTTGTTGGTGGTCAGCATCCGGTGCGTCACCCAGCCGTCCTTGGTCCACCGCTGCAGTTCCACCCGGGCGCCGGGCAGGAAGCTGCGCCCACCCTTGGGCCCGAGGTTGAACCGCTGCACCGAGCCGCCGACGAACCGGTAGGGGTGCTTGTGCGTGACCAGCAGGGTCAGCAGGCTGCCGCGGCGGAGCCGGAAGTTGCTGGCGCAGCTCTCGGTACCCCGGCTGACCGTGGCCTGATGCAGCCCGGCGTCCGAGTTCGCGAAGTCCTTGGGGTAGAACGTCTTGACCCGGCGGCCGGGCGCGGCGTCGACATTGGCGTCGGGAATCCGCACGTTCCAGTCGGTGGCCTCCGGCACGCTGAATTTCAGGGACTTGGGCCGGCCCTTGAGCACCACCGAGCGCGGCGTGAAGTTGCAGTCGGCTGCGGCCGTGGTGACGTCCGCAGCGCCGGACTCGACGACTTCCGGCGGGACCGCGAGCGCTGTGGTCGATGTCAGTGGAGTGAGGACCAGCCCGGCGACGATCACCGAGACTCCCCCGAGTCTTCTCAGCATGCCTGTGACGGTAGGCGGCTACCGTCACGTCAGACACAGCCGTCACCCAGCTTTGGCCCGAACATCCTAGGGCGCAACCGGCCTGTCAGGTTTTCGGACCAGCGATCAGCCGGGCCAGAAGCGGTGCACAGAAGAGCATTACGAACAACCGGGCGATCTGGACCATGAGCACGAAGGTGACGTCGGCGCCGCTGCCCACCGCGGTGGCCAGGACGGCGTAGAGGCCGCCGGGGGTGGTGGCCAGGTAGCCGTCCAGCATGCTCTGCCCGGTTACGTCGGCCAGCACCACGCCGAGCCCGGCGCTGGCCACGATCAGCGCGACGATGGTGAGCGTGGCCAGTGGCAGCAGGGCCAGGACGGCCTTCAGGCTCTCGCGGGTGAACCGCAGGCCCACCTGCAGGCCGATCAGGGCGAAACCGACGCTCTGCAGCCAGGACGGCACATCCGCCCCGAACCCGGTGGCGGCCAGTACTGCGGCCACCGCCATCGGAAAGATCAGTGCTCCCGCCGGGATCCTGATCGACCGGGCCAGGGCCAGCCCGATCACCAGTGAGAATGCCGTCACCGCGAGGCCGGCCAGGATCGGGCCGAGGTCCCCGGGGCCGACCATGAACGGCCCGATCATCGTGACCTCGTCCGGGTCGAAGATCTCGATCCCGTAGGTGACCGCCGAGCCCTCGCCCGGGCCGAAGATCGTCTGAGCCACCAGCGGCATCCCGAGCATGATGATCAGCACCCGCAGGTACTGCACCACCGCCACCACCCGGTCGTCCGCCCCCAGGTCCCGGGAGATCGCCACCACTCCCGAGGCGCCACCGGCAATCATCGCGAAAACCCCGGTGGCCCGGGAAACCCCCGGCCGCAGCGAGAGCAGGTACCCGGCCACCACGCTGATCAGCAGGGTGGCCAGGCAGGCCAGGAGCACCGGAAGCCAGTCCTGCCGCATCGCCGTGAGTGTGCCCGGATTGAGCGCCGCCCCGATCGCCGCCCCCAGCACCGCCTGCGCGAAAGTCAGCGAGGGCCCGGGCAGCTCAGGCACCCGCGGCGCCACCAGGGCGTACAGCAGCCCGGCGGCCAGCGAGCCGAACAGGGCCGGCGAAGGCAACCCGGCCCACCACAGCAGCAGCGAGAACACGCCGGTCAGGACGAGCAGAATCAGCCAGGGCCAAGGACCTCGAGCCCGATCTTCATGGTCATCAGGAACTTCGGGCACATCGGTCAGCGTAGGACCCGCCCGACGATCCACTCCTCAGGGGCCTCCGCAGGACGCCGGCCGGCCGATCGGCGACCCGGACACACCGCCGGCCGAAACGACATTGTCTGTAACACGGGCGATCTAGGCTGGTGCGGTGCTCGTCCCCGGAATCGCCTCGCTCCTGGCCCTGGCCGATCAGCGGCTGCCCAGCGGTGGTCACGTGCACTCCGGCGGGATCGAGCAGGCGATCACCGAGGGCCTGGTCACCGAAGTAGCCGGCCTGGAGCGTTTCCTGGAGCGCCGGCTGCGCACCACCGGGCTGGTCACTGCTGGTCTGGCCGCCGCTGCGACGGTGCTCAGCGCCTCGCCTCAGGCTCCCGCCCACCTGGCCCAGCTCGACGCCGAGGCCGACGCTCGCACCCCCTCACCGGCCCAGCGCATCGCCTCCCGCGCCCAGGGCCGAGGTCTGCTACGTACCGCAAAGGCTGCCTGGGCCGCCCCCTCCACCACGCTGAGCTGGACCGATCTCGGTGCCCGGCCGCACCACCCGGTCGTGCTCGGCTGCGCCTGCGCCGCCGGCGGGGTCTCGGCCCAGGGGGCCGCCCTGGCCGCCGCCTACCTCTCGGTCAGCGCGCCCTCCACTGCCGCCCAGCGCCTGCTTGCCCTGGACCCGGTCTCGGTCGCCGCGGTCACGGTCAGGCTGGGCCCGGCCATCGAACAGATCGCGGCTGCGGCCCTGCTCAGCTGGGGTTCGCCAGATTCCGGTCAACCCGAAAGCCACCCCGGAACGAACCGAACGAAAACCGCCGAAGCCGGCCACAACATTCCGGCCCACACCCCACCCGGCCCGCCCATCGGGGCCACCCCGCCCCAGCAACTCGACCTCACGAAAGCCGACCCCGCCGCCGTGTCCACCGGGCCCGACCAAGGTGCGGCCGACGTTCTCGATCTTGCTCTTCTGCCCGACGATTCCGACCCCCTGCTGGATCTGCTGGCCGAGCGCCACGCCGCCCGAGAGGAGCGCCTCTTTGCGTCCTGACCTTTACCTCACCGATTCCGCCCACGGCGGCGCCCGGCTCGGCGTACCCCGTCCGGCCGCGCTACCCCACGAACTGCCGGGCGAGGATCCGCACGAGCATCTGTCCGGGCCGGGCCGCCTCTCCGGGGCGAACGGACCGCTGCGGGTGGGCATCGGCGGGCCGGTCGGCTCAGGCAAGACCGCGCTGGTGGCGGCGCTGTGCCGGGTGCTGGGCGAGCGGCTGCAGCTGGGGGTGGTGACGAACGACATCTACACCACCGAGGATGCCGACTTCCTGCGGCGGAACGCGGTGCTGCCGGACGAGCGGATCGTGGCGGTGCAGACCGGTTGCTGCCCGCACACCGCCATTCGCGACGACATCACCGCCAACCTGGACGCGATCGACGACCTGGTGGAGCGGCTGGAACCGCTGGACCTGGTGCTGGTCGAGTCGGGCGGCGACAACCTGACCGCCTCGTTCAGCAAGGGCCTGGTGGACGTGCAGATCTTCGTGGTCGACGTGGCCGGGGGCGACAAGGTGCCGCGCAAGGGCGGGCCGGGGGTGACCACGGCCGATCTGCTGGTGATCAACAAGACCGATCTGGCCCCGCTGGTCGGCGCCGACCTGGAGGTGATGGCCGGGGACGCGCACAAGGTCCGGGGGTCGCAGCCGGTGGTGCTGCAGTCGCTGCGCGAGGACCCGCGGGCGAGTGCGGTGGCGGACTGGGTGCTGGCTCAGCTGGACCGTACGGCGGCGGTCAGCGCCTAAGTGGATTCGCGGATCGAGATCGTCGCGGTTGCTCGTGACGGGCGAACGGTTGTCCAGAGCATCCGGGGCGGTGGGCATTTCGCGGCGCGGCAGACCGGCCAGGGCGTGGTGCATCTGGTCGGCACGGCGGCCGGGCCACTGGGCGGAGACCGGGCGGTGGTGGATGTTCACGTGCAGCCCGGGGCCCGTCTGAAGGTGCGCAGCGCGGGCGCGACGATCATTCAGCCCGGTCGGCTGCGCCCGGATTCGGTGATGGAACTGAACCTGCGGGTGGACGAGGGCAGCTGGCTGGATCTGGCCACCGAGCCGACCGTGGTGTGTCAGGGTGCGCAGCACGAGAACCGCACCACGCTGAGCCTGACCGGCGACGGGCAGGCCCGGCTGATGGAGCAGGTGCTGCTCGGGCGGGCCTACGAAGGGCCGGGCGCGTGGGCGGGGCGCACGGTGATCACCCGCGACGGCTCGCCGGTGCTCCGGCACACCCTGCGTTCTGCGGTGGTGGCGGTCGGCGGGACCCGGGTGATCTCGACTTTGGTGCGCACCGATCTGCCCGCGGCCCGGGCCGACACGCGCGGTGATGCCGTGGCCCTGCCGCTGAGCGCGGGTGGCCTGCTGGTCACCGCCACCGGCCGGGACCTCTTACCGGTCCAGGCCGATCTGGGCAGTCTCGAGGCCGAACCCGAGACGGTCGAGCCCGAGACGGTTCAGTAAGGCCGGGAGTAGGAAGTCTCCGAGGGCGGGGGCGTCTTCTTCGGCTTGCGCCGGCCCGGGTAGCTGAGGATCGCCACGGCCGAGGCGACCATCACGCTGCCGCCGATCAGCCAGGGCCAGATGCCGCCGGTGAGCTTGCCGCCGCTCGAGGTGTTCTCGGCCGGGATCGGCGTGGCCGAGGCGGTCTCGCTCGGCGTGGCCCCGGAGGACGCAGTGGCCTCGGGGGTCGGGGTCGCGACCGCGGTGTCGGTGCCCACGGTCAGGGTCTCGCCGGGCTCCGGCTGCACCTTGGTGTACTCGTAGATCTTCATCGAGTCGATCTCGAAGTTCTTCGGCAGCTTGGAGCTCTTGTCCGGCTTCCCGCTGAGCGAGTCACCGGTGGTGGTGGCCATGCTGAGCCAGCGCGAGCCCTTGTAGGCGTTGTCCGACCAGAAGATCTCCTCACCGTCCAGCCGGACCAGCAGGTGCTTGGGCGCCCACTCGATCGTGTAGGTGTGGAACTTCTTGGCGAAGTCCTGCTCGGAGTGCGCCTGCTCGGAGTTCTTGCCGTAGCCGTTGCTGACGTAGGCGGTGGCGGTGTCCGGGGCGAGCAGCTCCAGGCTGGTGATCGCGTTGGCGCTGTTGTCCTTGGTCGGCGACAGGGTGATGTAGCTGTTGATCCCCTGGCCCGCCGGCACCTTGGCCTTGACCTCGAACTTGCCGTAGGTCTGGGGCCAGTTCCAGCAGCCCATCCCGCCGGTGGTGTAGTCCTGCTTGTCGGTCTTCTTCTTCTCGACCTTCAGCCGGAGGATGCCGTCCTTCATCGTGGCGTTGTCCTCGGACCAGGCGCTGCTGCCGGCCGCGTACTTGCCGGAGTAGCGCACACAGCCCTCGGGCAGGCTGGAGCCGTTGAAGTTGACCTCGCTGCGCAGCTTCCAGCTGGGCTTCTTCTTGGCCGCCTTCTTCTTGGGCGTCTCGGTGGCGCTGGCCGAAGGCTCGGCCTCGGGCGTGGTGGTGGCGACGGCGGCCTGTGATCCACCCAACACAGCGACGGCGGCAAGACCTGCCGCGGCCAAGGAGCGCTTGTACCGGGTCGGCCTCATGCCTGCCTCTCGTCATCAGATCCGGCGAGTTCGTGCGTCGACGTACCTTACGCGCCATTCCTGAGACCGGGTGAACCGCCGGTCGGGTGACGTCCGCCTGGGTGACAGCGCAGGGGCGCTGACCAGGTACATCACCCTCCTGCCGATGCAGGCGTGAGGCAAGGAGAGACGGTCGGCCAGGGAGGGCGCGCGGGTGGCACGGGGGAAGAATTACGGACGGGGTACGCACCGCAGTGGGTCCCAAGCCAACCAGCCGTCCCCAGCGACCCGAGGCGCCAAGGCGCCCACACCGTCCGTTGCTGGGGGTTCAGGTACGAGACCGACGCGCGCCCGCAAGAAGGACCGGACCACACTCTTAGCCGCCTCGGCCGGATTTCTGGCCGTCTTCGGCGGTCTCTTCACCACGGGGGCGCTCGACCCCCTTATCCACGACACCGTCGCCCTGGTCCAGGCGAAGGCCGATTCGGGCCAGCCTGAGCAGCTCAACGCAGGCAAGGTCGTGGACTGGATGTACTACGAGGACGTGCCGGAGTGGTCGCAGGTCCGCGGCGTACCTAAGGCTCCCCGGGTTTCCAAGCCCACCGAGCCCGCGCGTCCCCGGATCGCTCCCCCTGAGCATCCGCACCGCGTGCTCTTCAACGGGCCTCCCCCGATGCCGGTGGTGAGCTTGCAACCGCCGGACGACTGCATGCAGCCGCACAACCCGGTCTCGATCGCCCACAACTTCGCGGTGACGGCCACCGGCGGCGGAAACGTGTCGGTGCGCTGGTGGGACATGGGCGACCCGGACACCCAGACCTACGAGGTGGTGGCGGTGCCGGAGTACGTGAACCAGTTCAACTACTCGCGCAATGTGCCGCAGCCCCCGAAGAAGTTCACCTCGGTCAAGCCGGTCGGTGGATGCGCGCAGATGAACACCACGGTGTCCGGCCTACCCCGCGGGGCGCGCTACACGTTCGCGCTGATGGGGGTGAACAAGTCGCCGCTGAACAGCAACCGCACCTACTCGATCACCCGGGCGACCAGCGAGGTGATCAGGATCCGCTGACCACCTCGCCGGCCCTCGCTCAGGCGCTCCGGAGCGTCTTCGACCAGAGCGACTTACCCTTGATGTCCCGCAGGTAGACGGTGAAATCCTGGCTGTGCGCGTCGATCTCGACCTCGCCGAAGAACTGGTAGCCCTCCAGCGGTGAGGTGTTGGCGGCCGGTGGGGCGGCGACGAACACCTCCTTCGGGCCGAAGGTGGAGTCGAGTTTGTTCGGCCCGAACGCCCCGGCGTGCAGCGGCCCGCTGACGAACTCCCAGAACGGGTCGAAGTCGGAGAACCCCGCGCGGGCCGGGTCGTAGTGGTGGGCGGCGGTGTAGTGCACGTCGGCGGTCAGCCACACCGTGTTCTTCACCTTGCGGCGCTTGATCTCCCGCAGGATCCAGGCGATCTGCCGCTCGCGGCCCAGCGGCCTACCGGCCCGGCCCTGGGCGACCGCTTCGATGTTGTCACCGTCCGGCACGATCAGGCCGATCGGCATGTCGGCCTGGATCACCTTCCAGGTGGCCTTGGACCGGTCCAGCTCCCGGACCAGCCAGCGGGCCTGCTCGGTGCCGAGAATACCTCCGTCGGGCGAGATCCCGCCCTTCTCCTGGCCAGGGGTGTTGCTGTCCCGGTAGGTGCGCATGTCGAGGATGAAGATGTCGAGCAGCGGCCCGTAGGAGACCTTGCGGTAGATCTGGTGCTCACGCACGGTGCGCGGGCTGAGCGGCTGGTACTCGGCCCAGGCCTGGTAGGCCCGGCGCTTGAGCACCTCGATGTCCTTCTCGGTGTAGCGCTCGTCGTCGAGGATCTCGCCCGGGTACCAGTTGTTGCTGACCTCGTGGTCGTCCCACTGCGAGACCATCGGGGTGCGGGCCAGGAAGGCACGCATCGCCTCGTCGCCAAGGTTGTACCGGTGCGCGCCGCGGAAGTCGGCCAGCGTCTCGGCAACGTGAGACTTGCTCTCGTCCAGAACGTTCCGGTAGATCCGGCCGTCGGCCAGGGCGACGTCGCCGGTGATCGGGTTGTCGGCGTAGATCGAGTCGCCGGAGTGCAGGAAGAAGTGCGGGTCGCGTTTCAGCATGGGCCGGTAGATCGGGAAGCCGCCGAGGTCGGGGTTGCGACCCCAGCCCTGGCCGCTCTGGTCACCGCTCCAGAGGAATCTGATGTCCTTGGGCCTTCTGGCGGCCGTGCGCAGCAGTCCGTCCGCGCGCTCGCCGACCGGGCGATGGGCGTCCGGGTCGGCCAGGACGACGCGGTAGTCGAGCGCCTCGCCCGCGGGCAGGCCGGTGAGCTGCACCCGGCCGGTGAAGTCGCTCTTGCCGGTGAGCACCGGGCCGCGGTAGGTGCCGACGCCGGGCACCTGCACGAACATCCGCG
The DNA here is from genome assembly GCF_021129305.1 of Kineosporia babensis. GTDB lineage: Bacteria > Actinomycetota > Actinomycetes > Actinomycetales > Kineosporiaceae > Kineosporia > Kineosporia babensis. Next base: position 155,536 of record NZ_JAJOMB010000023.1, read on the forward strand.
CCGGACGGTCCGAACGGGTCCAGACCACAGCGCTGTTCGAGGTGACGTCGCCGGCCTGGATGCCGTGCGTGATGACCGGCCGTCCGCGGCTGATCAGAGCGGCCGAAGCGGCCGGGGAAGAGGCTGCCGGGGCGATGACGCCGGTGGCGGTGAGGCCGGCGACGCCGAGGGCGCCGCGCAGCATCCCGCGCCGGGACACGGAGTCGTTGGTGGGCATGACCTTCAGGCTGGCCGTTGCCGGGGACCACGAAGACATCAACGAGTGACACCGAGACGACGAACTCATGGCCGTGGGAAGGCTTAGGCCGTACTAACTTCTGGCCAGGTGCGGGCCGGACCCGCACCTGGCCAGGACGAACTCAGAGCAGATTCTTCATCAACCGGTTCTCCACGTCCCAGTGCCGGCGCACGCTGATCGGCTGGGCGATCCCGGTGTGCCGGTAGCCCAGCCGCCGGTAGACCTCGGTGGCCACCGGGTTGGACTCCAGCACCCAGAGCACCAGCACCCCGACGCCCTGGCGCAGCGCCTGCTCCTCGACCGAGGCCAGCATCTGCTTCAGCACCCCGTGGCCCCGGAAGTCCGGGGCCACCCAGACCGACTCGATGCAGCGGGTCCCGAAGGGCGCGTTGGGGCCGCCCACCGGATCCGGCTCGGGCAGCATCCCGATCAGGCCGACCAGCCGGCCGCCGGATCTGGCCACCGTCCAGGAACCGGTGCGCAGCCGGCGCCGCCAGGCCCGCCGGTGCACCAGCCGCTCCTGGGAGTAGCTCCCGCAGAAGGCATCCGGGGACGACCGCAGGGCCATCAGCCGGGCCTCACGCAGAGCCGGCCAGTCGGCTTCCTGCAGCCGGACCACCTCAACCCCGCGCCCGCGCGCCTCCGGGATCAATCCGGAGGCTGGAGCAGACCTGAAATCTTGCTCCGGACATTGGAAATCGACATCCTGAATCAGCACCGCCGCACCCCGTCAAGACAGAAACCAGTGTCACGGGCGCGCCTTCGCCGTGGTGCACGCGCCCGTACGCATCAGCGCTCCCTGAATTCTCACGCGGCCCGCGGTAGCTGGCAACGACGGAACGAGCTAGGTGCAGCAGTGCTGCGGTGCCCGGATCCGCCCGGGTCAGGTCGCCAGGCGAAGATCGAAGCCCGCGGCCGGCACGATCCGGCCGAAGTAGAAGTCCTCGGCCTGGCTCCAGAGGTCGAACCAGGCGTCGTGCCACTGCTCGCCGTCGCGCTCGCGCAGCCGCCGGCGCCGGGTGGGCAGGTCAGCCTCGGCGAGAACCCGCAGGTCGAGCTGGTCGGCGAGTTCCGGGCGGGCACTGTAGGCACCTTCCAGGACGATCACCCGGGCCGGCTCGGCCACCGTCGCAGTGGTGCTCAGGCGGCCGTCGAAGGCCTCCCAGTCGTAGCCGAACCAAGTTCCGTTCTTGCCCGCTCGTAACGTTGTCAACAGTTCGCGCTGGCGCCGCCAGTCCATCACCTCGGCCACTTTGGCGGCCGGGGAACGTCCGGCCCACTCCTCCAGCGAGCCTCCGGCGTAGAAATCGTCGCCGTCGATGACCAGACATTCTCCGAGCAACCCGGCCACCGCCCCGGCCAGCGTCGACTTCCCGGCCCCCGAGCGTCCGTCGATCGCCACAACGAACGGTCGTTCGCCGAGAACGCCCTCGGAAGTCAGTTTCACCCGAATGGCATCGGCCAGCTGCGGCGCTGCGGCAGTCATCCGGTCAGCCTGCCCCACCCGCCCGATTCGACGCACCGGGTTTACACCCGACAGATTGCCGCCATGAAGAAGGTTCTGCTGATCACCCTGGGCGGCACGATCAGCTCGTCCGGGGCCGGGGACACCCCCGGTGTGGTGCCGCGCAGTGGTGCCGACGAGCTGGCCGGCCAGCTCGCCCCGTGGCTGCCCGACGTGCAGGTAGTGCCGCACGAGCTGCGGCTGCTGCCCTCGCCCTCGCTGGGCTTCGCCGACCTGTTCGCGCTGCTGGAGCACATCGCCGAGGCTCGGGAAGTGGACGGCGTGGTGGTCTCGCAGGGCACCGACACGCTGGAGGAGACCGCCTTCTTCCTGGACGTGCTCGGGGCCGGGCGGCAGCGCCCGGTGGTGGTGACCGGCGCGATGCGGGATCGGGACACCCCCGGTGCCGACGGCGCCGCGAATCTGGTGGCCGCGGTCCACGTGGCGTCGTCGCCGCGGGCCAGCGGGGTGCTGGTGGTGTTCGCGGACCGGATCTTCAGCGGTCGCACGGTGCGCAAGGACAGCGCGGTGCATGCGGACGCGTTCACCGCCTCGCCATGGGGTGCCCTCGGACTGGTACGGGAGGGTGAGGTGCATCTGCCGCTGTCGGCCGGTGACTCCCCCGTCCTCAAGGTGCCTTTGGACGTCGACGCGCCCGAAGTCGCTTTGCTCAGCACCGGGGTGGACGACGACCTGCGGATTCTGCCGGGCCTGGCCGGGTTCGGGTACGGCGGCGTCGTGCTGGAGGGGATGGGTGGCGGGCACGTGGCCGCGCGAGCAGTCAGCGCGGTGGAGAACTGCCCGCTGCCGGTCGTCCTGTGCAGCCGGGCCGGAGCCGGGCCCACGTTGCGCCGGACCTACGGCTACCCCGGCGGTGAGATCGATCTGCTTGAGCGCGGCCTGATCTGGGGCGGGCACCTGACCGGTGTGAAGGCGCGGATCCTGCTCATCCTCTGCCTGATGCGCGGCCTGAGCGGGGATGCGTTGCGCGAGCAGTTCGAGCAGATAGCCAACAGCTGACCGAGCTCAGCCGCCCACCCCGTCCCTGGTCTGAACCAGATCCTCGGCCGTACGGATCGGATGGATGCACCGGTAGCTGCCGCCCTCTTCGGTGGACAGGGGCGGCAACCCGGCCGCGCACTCGTCGGTGGCGCGCCAGCACCTGGTCCGAAAGTTGCAGCCCGAGGGCGGATTCGTGGCGGAAGGGACGCGTCCGCTGAGCGGGATCGGGCGGGCAGCGGTGAGCAGGCGCGGGGTCGCCGAGAACAGTGCGTGCGTGTACGGGTGCCGGGCGCCGGTCTCGACCTGGCCGGCCGGGGCCTCCTCGGCGATCCGGCCGAGGTACATGGTGACGATGCGGTCGGACATCCGGCGCACGGTCTGGATGTCGTGCGAGACGAACACCATGGCCAGACCGAGTTCGGACTGCAGACGGTCGAGCAGGTTCAGGATCTGGGCGCGGACCGAGACGTCCAGCGCCGAGGTCGGTTCGTCGGCCACCAGCAGATCGGGCTCCAGGGCGAGCGCGCGGGCGATGGCCACCCGCTGCCGCTGACCGCCGGAGAGCTGGGCGGGCACGGCGTCGGCCACGGCGGCGGGCAGGCCGACCAACTGCATCAACTGACGGACGCGGGTGGCCCGGGCGGCGCGGTCGCCCCGGCGGTGGACGACGAGGGGGTCGGCGATGATCCGCTGAACGCTGAGCCGGCGGTTCAGCGCGGTGGACGGGTCCTGGAACACCGTGCCGATCCGGGCACCGAACGTCTTGCGCCGCTCGGCCGCCGACATCGACCACAACGGCTGACCGCGGAAGCTGACCGTGCCGCCGGTGGGCTTCTGCAGACCGACCAGCACCCGGGCCAGAGTCGTCTTCCCGCAGCCGGATTCACCGACCACGCCGACCGTCTCCCCGGCCCGCACGGTCAGGTCGGCCTCGGTCAGCGCGTACACCGAGGCACTGCCGAAGAGCCCTTTGCCGCGGATCCGGTGCACCACCGAAACGTTGTCCAGCTGCATGAGTTCGCTCATCGTGACACCCCCACCGGGTAGTGGCAGGCCACCAGGTGATCGCCTTCGGCCTCGACCGGCGGCAGCTGCAGTGGGCAGACCTCCGCGTGCGCGGCCGGGCAGCGATCGGCGAAGCGGCAGCCCTGGTTGAAGTCGGCCGGGGCCGGCACCACGCCCTTGATCTGGGCCAGCACCTGCTCCTGCTGCTCGATCGAGACCACGCTGGCCAGCAGCCCGCGGGTGTAGTGGTGCCGCGGTCCGCCGACGATGTCGGCGGTACGGCCGGTCTCGGCCACCTGCCCGGCGTACATCACCACCACCCGGTCGGTGAGCTCGGCCACCAGCGCCAGGTCGTGCGAGACCAGCACCAGCGCGAAGCCGAGCTCGGCCTGCAGGTTCAGCAGCAGCTCCATCACCTGGGCCTGCACGGTGACGTCGAGGGCGGTGGTGGGCTCGTCGGCGATGATCAGCTTCGGGTCCCGGGCCAGGGCCAGCGCGATCAGCACCCGCTGCCGCTGCCCGCCGGAAAGCTCGTGCGGGTAGGCCCGCAGGGTGCGCTCCGGGTCCAGCCCGACCAGCTGCAGCAGCTCCTGCGGCGAGCGCCGGCCGCCGCGCCGGGTGACCTGTTTGAGCTGGCTGCGCACGGTCAGCGCGGGGTTCAGCGAGGAGAGCGCGTCCTGGTAGACCATGGCGATCTCGCGGCCCATCAGCCGGCGCCGTTCCTTGGCCGGCAGGGTGCGCAGATCCCGCTGGTGGAAACGGATCTGGCCGCCCAGTACGGCTCCGGGCGGTTGCAGACCCATGATCGCCAGCGCGGTCAGGGACTTGCCGCAGCCCGATTCGCCGATCAGGCCGAGCACCTCACCCGCCCGCACGCCGAACGAGATGTCCTGCACCACGGCGCTGCCGCGATGCCGCTGCGGGAAGCTGATCGACAGGTGCTCGACCTCCAGAACGAACTCGCCCGGTTCCCGGTGCCTTTCCCGCAGCCGCGCCCCGACCTCGCGCAGGGCCTGCTCCGGCAGCTGCGGCGGCCGGTTCTCGGCGGCCGCGCGGGCCAGGTCCTGCTCGGCCGCCTGCTGGGCCTGCGGCCGGGCCGAGGGTGCCGCCCAGGCGTCGGAGATGCCCTCGGCCAGGATGTTCAGCGCCAGCACGGTGATCAGGATCAGCAGGCCGGGGAAGAACGTGGCCCACCAGCCGCCGATCAGCACCAGGTCCTTGCCGTCGGCCAGCACCGAGCCCCAGGACGGCTCGGGTGGCTGGATGCCGGCCCCGATGAACGACAGCGAGCTCTCGAACACGATCGCGTCGGCCACCAGGATCGTGCAGAACACCAGCACCGGCGCCGCGCAGTTCACCGCCACGTGCCGGGTCAGGGTGTAGAAACGCCGGGCCCCGATGGTCTTCTCGGCGGACACGTAGTCCTCGGCGTACTGCGCCAGCACGTTGGCCCGGACCACCCGGGTGACCTGCGGGACGTAGAGGAAGCCGATGGCCAGGATCAGCACCGGGATGTCCCGCCCGAACACCGCCACCAGCACCGCGGCCAGCGCGATCCCGGGGAAGGCCATCACCACGTCGAGCACCCGCATCACCAGTTCGTCCACCCGCTTGCCGGCGGTGGCCGTGAACGCCCCCAGCACAGCCCCGCAGGCCAGGGCGAACGCGGTGGCGAGCAGGCCGATGGCCAGCGACCAGCGGGTGCCGTGCAGCAGCCGGGTGAACACGTCGCGGCCGTTGTCGTCCACCCCGAGCCAGTGCTGCGCCGACGGGCCGCCGGTGTCCGCGCTGATCTCGTTCGGGTCGTAGGGCGAGATCCAGGGCGCCAGCAGCGCCACCAGGACCAGCAGCACCAGCACGGCCAGGGCCGCGTAGGCACCACCGCGCCGCAACCGGATCCCCGGGCGGGCCAGGTCGAGCAGCCGCGGCCTCACGACGCGGTCCGCAGCCGGGGGTTGGCGATCAGGTAGAGCACGTCGACCACCAGGTTCACCACCAGGAACCCGATCGCGATGGTCAGCACGAAGCCCTGGACCTTGGCGATGTCACCGTCGCCGACCGCCTGGATCATGTTCTGCCCCATCCCGGGCAGCGCGAACATGGTCTCGATCACCACCGCGCCGCCGAGCATGTAGCCGATCCGCAGGCCCAGCACGGTCAGTGGATTCACCAGGGCGTTGCGCAGGACGTTGCGGCCGATGACGACCAGCGGCGGCAGACCCAGCCCGCGGGCCGTGCGCACGTAGTCCTTGTCCAGCTCCTCCACCACCGAGGTGCGGATGATCCGGGTCATCTGGGCGGCCACCGGCAGGGCGAGCGAGAAGGCGGGCAGAGCAAGTGAATTCAGCCAGGGCCCGAGGCCTTCGGAGGGGTTGACGTAGCCACCGGTGGGAAAGAGGCCCCGGCCCACCGCCAGCCACTGGATCAGCAGCAGCGCCACCCAGAACGGCGGGGCGGCCACCCCGACCAGGCTGACCAGGCGGATCAGCTGGTCGGGCCAGCGGTCGCGGAACACCGCGGCGGTGACCCCGAGCAGGGTGGCCACGGTGAGCGCGATGACGATGCCGAGCGCGGTGAGCTGCACGGTCAGCGGCAGCGCGGTGCGGATGGTGTCCAGCACCGGCTGACGGGTGATCAGCGAGGTGCCGAAGTCGCCCTGGACCAGATCGCCCACGAAGGCCACGTAACGCACCGGCAGCGGATCGTTCAGCCCGTTCGCCTCGCGGAACGCCTCCAGCTGCTCCGAGGTGGCGCTTCCCCCCTCGAACGCGGCCAGGGCCGGGTCGGTCGGGGCGAAGCGCATCACCACGAAGACGAACAGGATGACGCCGAGCACCAGCGGGACGAAGAGCAGCAGACGCCGCAGCAGCATCCGCGCTACAACGGTCACTCCCCGTCGGCTCTCTGGGCCCGGATCAGGTTGATGCCCGGATAGCCCTGCGGCTGAATCCCTTCCAGCCGGTCCGGCACCCAGGCGGTGACCAGCCGGGTGAACACCACCGGGTAGAGCACGGCCTCCTCGGCGATCGCGTCCAGCACCTTCTTGTTCTCGGTGGTGGCGGTGGCCTCGTCGGCCGCGTAGGCCGCCTTGTCCATCTGCGCGTACAGCGCCTCGGCCTCGGGGCCGGCGAACCGGGCGTAGGTGTTCGACCAGAGCGACTCGGGGCTGTAGTAGAACCGCTGGATCAGGTCCGGGTCGTTGCCGAACTGCTGCGGGTTACCCGAGGCGGCCACCACCTGGTAGTCCTCCCCGCCGTCGAGCTTGGAGAACAGGGCCTTGGTGTCCTGCGGGTTCAGCGTGGTGCTCACCCCGACCGCGTCCCAGCCCTCCTTGATCACGTTGATCGTGTCGGCCACCAGCGAGGTGTTGGTGGAACCGAGGGTGATGCTGAGGTTGCTGACCCCGGCCTCCTGCAGCAACTGCCGGGCCTTGTCCGGGTCGTAGGCGAAGTCGGTGGCGGCCTTCTGATAGGCCTCCAGCTCCGGGTTCAGGTACGAGGTGGCGCCCACGCCCTCGCCCTTCAGCGCGACCTGGACCACCTTCTCCTTGTCGATGGCGTAGTGCAGCGCCTGCCGTACCCGCTTGTCGTCGAAGGGCTTCTTGGTGGTGTTGAACATCAGGAACACGTTGTTCTGGCCCTGGACCGCCTCGACCTCCCGGCCGTCCTTGCGCAGCTGCTCGATGTTGGCCGGCGGGATGTTGTCGGCGATCTGGGCACCCGGCCGGGCCCCGGAGATGGCCGCCACCCGCGGCGCCGCATCGACGATGGAGCGCCAGACCAGGGTGTCGTACTGGGCCGGGTGCTCGCCGTTGTACTGGTCGTTCTTCACGAACGTGGTGTGGTCCAGGGCGGCCTGCTCGGTGATCTTGTACGGGCCCGAGCCCAGCGTCTTACCGGCCGCCGCCTCCTCCCACTTCCCGTCGAAGACGTGCTTGGGCACGATCATCGCGGTCTGCACCCGGGCCAGCGCGTACTGGAAGGGGCGCTTGAGCCGGAACTCGACACTCGTGTCGCTCGCCGCCACCACCTCCTCCAGCCAGCCTGAGAAGAAGGCCCGCAGCTGCACGTTCTCCTGCGGATCGAGGATCCGGTCGTAGGTGAACACCACGTCCTGCGCCGTCACCGGTTGCCCGTCGGACCATTTCGCCCCTTCGCGCAGTTCGAAGGTGATGGTCTCGCCGTCGGTCTCGGTGGGCACCGCGGCCAGGCCGGCCTCCGGCTCCCGGGTGATCGGGTCACCCGAGACCAGTGGCTCGTAGACGTTGGTGAAGGCGGCCATCGAGAACGCCGAGGCGGTCTGGGTGGGATCCCAGCTCTGGTTGTTGCCGTAGCCGATCACGGCGGTGAGGGTGCCGGTGTCGGCACTGCTGTCCGACGAGGCCGGGCCGCCGCAGGCCGCCACCAGCAGGGCGGTGAGTGCGAGACCGACGAGCCTGGAGCGAGTTGAGCGCTGCATCTGGTGACTCCTTTGTCTGCCAGTCGGCCGACCACGGGACCTTGCGCCCCCAAACCTTAAGTACGCAGCCGAATCTCTGGCAAACCGGCACGCAAACCGCACTCAGCCTTGCTTTTCGCGTCTTTCGGGGAATTGACCACCGCAAGAGGGCGAATTTGAGACGGGCGGGTCGCCTGGGCGGTCAGGAGCCACCGGGGTGGGCGCGGTGGTTGAGGACTTCGCCCGCTCCGGCTCTCTCGGGCTGGTGGCCAGCATTCAGCCGGAACACGCCATGGACGACCGCGACGTGGCCGACCACTACTGGAAAGGCCGCACCGACCGGGCTTTTGCCTTCCGCTCCCTTGCACGACGCCGGCGCCGTACTGCGCTTCGGCTCGGATGCTCCGGTCGCTCCCCTCGACCTCTGGCTGGCCATCGCCGCCGCTGTCGGCCGTAATCGCGACGGGCGCGAGGCCTGGCATCCGGAGCAGCGGGTGCCGCTCTCAGTCGCCCTCGACGTCAGCGCTCGGGGCGAGTTGCCGCCGGTGAACCCGCCGACCTGATCGTTCTGGAGCACGACCCGAGCACCCTGCCGGTAGACGATCTGCGCACCTTGCCGGCGGCCGGCACCCTGCTGGGCGGCCGCTGGACCTGGAAGGACTTCTGATACCCGACATCCGGATCTTCATCCAGAACAGTTCTGAACTGCCCCGTCTCAGCGGCCGAGGCCCTCGCCAGCTAGGTTGACTGCATGCCGGTTTTCACCCGTGACGACGTGACCCTGGAATACGAACGCCACGGCGACCCCCAGGGCAAGCCGGTCTTCATCCACCACGGCCTGCTGGGATCGGCCGGAATCTCCCCGGAATGGGGCAAACTCGCCGCCGAGGCATCGCTCTGCCTGATCGTCGTGGCCCGCCCGGGCTACGGCCGCTCCACGCCCCTGGTGATGAAGTCGATCGGCGAGTGGGCTGCGCTGCTCTCCCCCTTGGCCGACTCCCTGGAGCTGACCAAGTTCAGCGCGCTGGGCATCTCCGCGGGCGCCCCCTACTGCTACGCCCTGGCCGCGGGCCTGCCCGACCGCCTCGAGCGCGTCGCCGTCCTGGCCGGCCTCGGCAAGGTGAACGAGGCCGAGACCCGCGAGCTCTACCCCGAAGAGTCTCAGCGAGCGTTCGAGATGTTCGCCGAGCAACCCGAGGCCGACGTCCGCCGTTACTGGTTCGAAAGCATGGCCGTCGGCCTGGCCACCATGCCTGAGGACCACCCGTTCCGCCGCCCGCTCACCGACTCCTGCGCCAACGGCGCCGCCGGCCCCGGCCGCGAGGCCGTGCTGCAGCAGCGCGAGTGGGACTTCGAACTCGAGACCCTGACCACCCCCGTCACCCTGTGGCACTCCCGCCTCGACGACCAGGTGCCCTACTCGACCGCCGAGATCATCGCCGCCCGCATCCCCGGCGCCGTGCTCAACGAGCAGCCCGAGCCCGGCCACATCCCCTCCGAGCCCATGGTCCGCGCCGCCCTCGCCCACCTCGCGGACTAACTTCCGGATCGCCCACCCTCGGTCCCCTGACGGGTCGATCAGCCCGGGACCGCAGCAGCACCTCTTCGAGCTGACGGGCCTCGGCGTCGAGCAAGCCAGCCGTTCACCAACCCGCGGCACCGACGGCAATGCCCATTGGACCACCACGCCCCACGAGCAGGATTCAACCCTCTTGGCCGGGCCACGTTGCCGCTACGTCAACCCAGAGCGGGCCGAGCCATCACCCGATTGCGTACATCACGTACCCCTGGTGCCATGTGTACACAAAGCGGCGTTTCCACCCGCTCAGCCGGCGTGCTGGATGCTCAGAAGGTAGGCCAGCTTCTGGTCGTACTCGTTGATCGCCGGCTCAGCATGCGTCGCGACCTCACTGGTCACGCACTCCTCGAGCGGCACACGGGCGGAGCTCTCCAGCTCGGCCAGGCTCACGGCGTACTTCGAACGTTCCCCAGACGTTGTCATGAGCTGAGTGTGCACCCATCCCTGACCTGCGCAAAGACCTATTGCTGCCAGAGAAAGGCCGCGGTCAGGCAACCGGAGCAGTGAAAGGCGTAGGCGCAGCCCCCACCGAAGTTGGCGCCGGTCTCGTACTGGTGCCCCTCCTCCAGCTGAGCAGCCAACGTCATCGCCTTCCCACAATCACCACAATCCGGCGTTTCCTCCCCCTGCAGCCAACTCGGCTCCCCGCCAAGCTGCCCCAACACCACCCGCTGACCTACCCCCTCCTCGCTACCGAAGCGCCGGCGAGCTTCGTCGTAGTCGGGAGCAGCTACGTCCACAATTTTGATGGCCGAGACCTCACCCAACTGAACCTCGCCAACCGCCGGAACCCCTACAGCCGCCAGCTCCCCCGTAAACACGAACGCCCGGTTCCCGCCCGCTACCGCGTCCCACTCATCGCACAACCCCGGATCGTTCTGGCACATGAACACCGACAACAGCCCCTCCCCGAGCGCAATCTGCGCCAGGAACTGCATGTTCCCCCCGCAAGCCGCGCACATAGGCCACGTGAACCCCGCCGGGGCAAGCGGAACGCCGCCCGTACGAGTACCGGGCGCATCGGGGGCCGCGGAACCGGCGTAGACCATCAGCTTCGGCATGGGCGGAGTCTAGGTCTGAGGACTCCGTGATCCGTGGAGCGCTCTGACCTGGGCAGATCTCGTTCGCCAGCGGGTGCGCTAGGCTGTTCGGGCCGCCCTCGTAGCTCAGGGGATAGAGCATCGGTTTCCTAAACCGTGTGTCGGAGGTTCGAATCCTCTCGGGGGCACCCAGGTCAGACCGCAAATTCGGCCTCTGACCAGCGCGTTTAACCTTTCCCTCCAACTGCCGGTGAGTGCCACCGGATGCCGCCAAAAGCAGCCTTGAGCCACTGCCTGTGTCCCATGTGTGTCCCAGACCGGGTGCTGAGAGAGAAACGTTTCCGCAGGTCAGGGCCTAGGTGTCGGCCGACCCGATCAAGCGCTGTGTCCCAGGACAGACGAAGGGCCGGAACGTATGCCCGTCCCGGCCCAGTCGTGAGATGTGTGGTTGTCAGTCTGCCAACGCCTTGTCGATCTTCCCGTTGGCTTCGCCGGCCCCGTCGTCGATGCAGCCCGCGTAAATCTTGAGCAGCACATCCACGCTGTGTCCCGCCCGCCGCGCCACCTCAGGGGAGGGCACTCCGGAGTTCAGCCAGAGAGTCACGCCGCCGTGCCGGAGGTCGTATGGCCTTGCTGCAACAGGGGTTACGCGAACACCGGGCGGCATGCCGAGTGCCCGGACGACCCTCAGGTCATTGCCCGCGTCAGGCTGGCGCACTACCTCCAGCCCATCCGCGGCGAGGTGCATCTGGCGATCAACAACGGGGTCTCGATTGCCGAATGCACGGAGTACACCCAGAACCGAGTACCGTTCTGGACCGGTGACGACATCGGTGACATGCTCGCCGATCGAGGCTCGAACCCCTTGCTGCGCTCCTACTTATGGTCGTACCCGGCCGGGATCGACTGGTGGGTGAGCCTCGCAGACCAGGCAGACCCCGAGATCCGGAAGCAGACCCTACGTGCCGCCTACCAGCGACCCCTCACACCGACCCACCTCGCTGGCCTCTGGCCGGACGGCCCAGCTATCGGCGGACCCGGCGCCGCTACTGGCCTACGGAAGCCTTCGCTTCCCTGAGGTCGTCCAGGTCCTGATCGACCGCACCCTGACCACGACGCCGGCCACTCTCGCCGGAT
>NZ_JAJOMB010000024.1 GCF_021129305.1 Kineosporia babensis
CCGGTCCGCCTTCCTGTATCAGGACGGAGTGGTTCTGGCCTCCACCGTACGGGCCCTGGACACACTGGGGCTGCTGCACAATCCCACCTCCACAACATCTTTCCCTGGTTCAGGCTACCTGCGGGTGGCCTGGAGAGCCCTGGCCAGTTCCGGATGGACGGAGGGCACTGACACTCCGAGCTGGACCGCCCGCGGCCGTTTCGCGCTGCAGCACCGCGACCGCTACCGCTCGCTGGGCGAGTTCCTGTCCGGCTTCACCGCCACCGACAGCGAGGCCTGGGCCCGACCCTGGGATTCCGGCACCCAGGAAGCCTTCAGCCGGCAGATCGACGAGCACACGCGCTGGCGTAACACCATGCCGGCCGGGCATCTCGTGGTGACCCACCTGGACGGCGCCCTGCTGGTCCCGGCGCTGCTGTCGGCCCAGGCCCAGGACAAGCTGCGGCGCCCCGACGGCGACACCGCCCGCCTGCTCACGCTGGTGGGCTGGCTGGACGAGCAAGGCGCCTGGAGCGCACAGGGCCGGGCCGGGCTGGACTTCGTGGATCACTTCGGGCTGGTCGGCTCCTACCTGCCGATGCTGGCCGCCCTGGAGGCCCTGGGTCGCGGTGAGCGCGTGGTCAGCCCGGGCGGCCACGAGTGGCACTGCCATCGTGACCTCAACGTCCGCGCCAGCGGGGCCGCCCACCGACGCTACTTCGCCGACGCCGACCCACTGATCCAAGAGGCATTTGCCGGCCCCCTACGTCCACGGTTCATCGCCGATATGGGCTGCGGAGACGGCAGCTGGCTGGCGCACCTGCACGGATTGTTCGGCGACTCGATCCGCTACATCGGGGTGGACGCCAGCCCGGTGGCCCTGGAACGCGCCCGCGTGGTGCTCAAAGAGGCCGGGATCGAGGATCCGCTGCTGCTGACCGGCGACATCACCGATCCCGGCTCCCTCAAGGAACTGCTGGCCGGGCACGGGCTGGCGATCGAGCAGGGCCTGCACATCCGCTCGTTCATCGACCACGACCGCACCTTCGTCGGCGAGCCGGAACCGTCCGGGCCGTCCGAAGCCGTGCCCGGCTGGGCCAGCGGCGCCTACGTGGGCCCGGACGGGCGGGCGCTGAGCTCCACCGACGTGGAGACCGACCTGGTGCGGCACCTGCGCCGCTGGACCCCGCACGTGCGCGACTTCGGCCTGGTGGTGCTGGAGGCGCACTGCGTGGCCCCGGCCTTGGCCCGGCAGAACCTGGGCCGTCTGCACTCGCCGGCCTTCGACACCTATCACGGCCTCTCGCACCAGTATCCGGTCGAGCACGCCGCTTTTCTGCGCTGCGCCGCCCTGGCCGGGCTGCAGCAGACCGGGCACCAGGAGCGGCGCTACCCCTCCACCGGCCCGTTCGTGGCGGTCTCGATGAACCGGTTCGTCGTGCGAGGGCCGGCCCTCACCACCACCCGGCGGCCGGGACTCGGCCAGCACCAGTGGGTTCCGGCCGAGACCCTGGACCGTTCGGACGGCGAGCACCTGCACCGGCTGCTGTACTTCGACGGTGATCTCGCACGGCCGCGGGGCTGGGCCGCCGGCGCCACCGCGATCGTGGTGAACCAGGTGCTGGCCGCACTCGAGGCACGCACCGCCGTTGCCCAGGCCGGTGACGTGGTACGAGTCCTCGACTACGGCGCCGGAACCGGGTTCGCAGCCTTGGAGCTGCTGAAATCAGCCCTGGAAAAGGGAATTCCGCAGCTGCTGGCCGCCCGAGGCGCCTCGTTCGAGCTGCACCTGGTCGACATCCCCTCGTCCTGGTACGCCCGGGGGTACGACCTTCTGGCCGGCTTCCCGTGGACCCGCTTCCACTCGCTGACCGACACCCATGGCCGGTTCCGTTCCCTGTCCGAGGTCCTGGCCGGCCGGCAGGTCGACGCGGCGATGGCCAACATGGTCTTTCACCTGCTGCGGCCCGAGCCCATGGGCCGTGCAGCGAGCGCTCTCCAGGAGGTGCTGCGGCCCGACGGCCTGCTGTCGTGGAGCGCACCGGACCTGGGCCCGGCCTATCCCGGCTCGCTGCTCTTCCACGACCCGAACCGGATGCTGCGCGGGTACTGGCTGAACCTGCTGGAAGGGCGCGGCGGCTGGCCCGGCCCGGTGCCGGCCGCAGTTAAGCGGGCCCTGGAACTGGCGGCGGTGACCAATCAGGCCGATCGGGCCGCTGCCCAGCGCCGGGCCGACCGGCGGATTCTGCCCAGCCCGCAGACCGTTCAGGCGGTGTCGCGTTCTCTGGAGCCGGGTTTCGAGGGCGTGGTGCAGCGCCGCACCTTCGAGCTCCTCGCCGAGGAGAGCCTGATGACCGCCCTGGTGCCGGCCAATCAGCGCGAGTACCTGGCCGAGGTCCAGGACCCGCAGGTGCGCACCGAGCTCGTCACTCACCTGCTGCACGAACGGGTGTTTCCGCAGTTGCGGCGGGGAAGCGCCTGGACCGGGCCGGGCCTGTGCATCGAGTGGAAGCTCGGACGTCACGTCCGCCGCGGCTGAATCACTGTTCACGAGGAATCGGAGCCGGGATGTCATCACCACCGATCGCGCTGGTCACCGGGGCTAACAAGGGCATCGGGTTCGAGACCGCCCGCCAGCTCGCCCGGCGCGGAGTCCTGGTCCGGCTCGGTGCCCGTGACCAGGAACGAGGCCGGCAGGCGGTCAAGGCCTTGGCGCAGGAGGGAATCACTGCGCCGGCGCTGCGGCTGGACGTGACCGACGCCGAGAGCGTGCAGCAGGCCGCCGAGGAGATCGAACGCGAGCACGGTCGTCTCGACATCCTGGTCAACAACGCGGGGGTGGCCGGTTTCAGCCGGGCGCCGAGTCTGACCAGCTACGAGCAGATCCGCCAGGCCTACGAGACGAACGTCTTCGGGCTGGTCACGGTGACCAACGCGATGCTGCCGCTGCTGCGACGCTCGGCGGCCGGGCGGATCGTCAACCTCTCCAGCCACATGGGCTCCCTCACCCTGATGTCCGACCCCGCGTCCCCGTTCGCCGAGGTCAACCTGCTGGCCTACCAGTCGTCCAAGGCCGCGGTGAACGCGATCACCCTGGCCTACGCGAAGGAACTCGAAGACGCCGGGATCAAGGTGAATGCGGCCAACCCCGGGGTGGTGGCCACCGACATGAACGGCCACCGGGGCCGCGGCACGCCGGCGCAGGGGGCCGCCGTCGTGGTGCGGCTGGCGATGCTCGGCCCGGAGGGCCCGACCGGGGCGGGCCTGGCCCAGGAAGGCACGGTGCCGTGGTGAGCACTGCACCGGATCACCTCAAGCGCACACCAGCGCAGACGGAGGCAGCACAGTGACTGAGAACGGAACGATCCTGGTGCTCGGGGCCACGGGACGGCAAGGGGGTGCGGTGGCCCGCGAACTCCTGCGCCGCGGGTACGACGTGCGGGCTCTGGTGCGCAACCCGGACGCCGGGCCCGCCCAGGCCGTTCAGGCCGAAGGAGCGAGCCTGGTTCGCGGGGACTTCGAGGACGCTTCCTCCCTGCTGAGCGCGATGCAGGACTGCGCCGGGGTGTTCAGCGTGCAGACCTTCCGGGGCCCGGGCGGCGCGCAGGCCGAGGAACGCCAGGGCAAGGCCGTGGCCGATGCGGCGGCCAAGGCCGGGGTGGGGCACTTCGTGTACAGCTCGGTCGGGGGCGCCGAGCGTGACAGCGGCATCCCGCACTTCGAGAGCAAGTGGCGGATCGAGTGCCATATCGCCGAGATCCAGCTGCCGGCCACCGTTCTGCGGCCGGTGATGTTCCACGAGATCTTCGAGGAGATCGGTCCCCGGCCGGTGGACGGGCACCTGCAGCTGGGCCTGTGGATGCCCCCGGAACTGCCGGTCCAGATGATCGCGGTGGCGGACATCGCCAAGTTCGCGGCCGACGCCTTCGACTCCCCCGGCACCTGGCTGGGACGGCAGGTGGAGATCGCCGGTGACGAACTGACCGGCCCGCAGATGGCCCAGGCGTTCGCCGCGGTCTGCGGCCGGCCGGTGAACTACGTCCCGCTCTCGATCGAGAAGCTGCGGATCGCTCGGGAAGACCTGGCCCGAATGTTCGACTGGTTCCAGGCCGACGGCTACCACGCCGATCTGCCCGCCCTACGGAACCTGCGCAGCGACCTGATCCCGCTGCAGGCCTGGCTGGCCGAGCACTGGACCAGCCCGGGGCACTGAATCCGGCGCATAGAAAAGGCCCTTGGCGCTCTTCGCAGAGCGCCAAGGGCCTTTCTCATGCTCAGGGCTGCCAGTGGTAGAACCGGGAGGCCAGGGCGTCGGCCGGCGAGCGCCAGGTGGCCGGGTCGAAGGCCTCGATGAAGGGTTTGAGGTCGTCGCTGATCCGGACGAAGCGCGGGTCGGTGCGGGCCTGCTGGATCCGGTGGCCCCCGTCCTGTTCGGAGAAGTCCTGCAGGTGGAAGTACAGCCCCTGGTAGGTGAACAGTTCCCGGCGCCGGGTGCCCATCCGGTGCGGCAGGTCGCTGCGGTCGAAGTCGGCGAACAGCTGGGCCACGTCCTGCGCGGACTCCGGCCGCATCCGGCCCACGATCAGTGTGCTGTGCATGTGGCTCACTCCCCTTCGGGCCCGGCGGGTGCCGGGCTCAGTAGTTGCCCAGCCCGCCGCAGACGTTGATCGCCTGGGCCGTGACCGGGGCGGCGGCGTCGGTGACCAGATAGCCCACCATCCCGGCGACCTCCTCGGGTGTGGAGTAGCGGCCCAGCGGGATCTTGGCCTGGAAGCGTTCCAGGATCGCCTCTTCGGTGGTGGCGTAGTGGGCGGCGTAGCCCTGCCGCACCCGCTGGGCCATCGGGGTCTCCACATAGCCGGGGCAGACCGCGTTCACGGTGACCCCGGTCTTGGCCAGTTCCAGGCCGAGGGCCTTGGTGAAGCCGATCACCCCGTGCTTGGAGGCGGAGTACGGGGCGCCCAACGCCACGCCCTGCTTGCCACCGGTGGAGGCGATGTTGACGATCCGGCCCCATCCGCGCTCGGTCTGCCCGGCCTGGCGCAGCACCTCCCGGGTCACCCAGAACACGCTGTTGAGGTTGGTGGCCATCACGTCGGTCCACAGCTCGTCGGCGATCTCGGCGGTCACCCCGCCACCGCTGCGGCCGGCGTTGTTGACCAGCACGTCGATCTGCCCGTAGCGCTCGATCACCTGCGCCACCAGATCGGTGACCTGTTCCGGGCTGCGCACGTCCGCCGTCGCCCCGTCCGCGTCGTGGCCGTCGGCGCGCAGCTTGCCGACCGTCTCGGTGACCGCGTCCTGGCTGCGGGCGCAGATGAACACCCGGAACCCGAGGCCACCGAGGGTCTCGGCCACCGCCAGGCCGATTCCGCTGGTCGCCCCGGTGACCAGCGCAACCCGTCCGTTGTCCGCCATCGTGACCCTCCCGTCCGTAAGACACTTTCGCTGCATTCTGGCGGCCCGCCAGCATTCCGGCTCGAGCCGCACTCGATGCCGTTGCGGCACTGCGGCGTTCAACCGTCACCCCGGTCCGGTTGAACGAGATGGGCGGTTGCAGAGGCAAATTGGACCGACCTAGGGTCGGCCCCAATGCCGCTGCCAACCAGGAGGCAATCGTGACCGCGTCCCCGCAAGTTCGTGATCTGTCGGCGACCTACGCCCTGTTCGATCTCATCCAGGGGGCCGTGATCACCCAGGCCGTCTCGGTGGCGGCCAAGCTCGGGGTGGCCGACGTCCTGGCCCAGGGTCCGCTCTCGGCCGGCGAGATCGCCCAGCGGGTGGGCTCCGACCCGGAGGCCACCCACCGGCTGCTGCGTACCCTCAGCGGCTACTCGGTGTTCAGCGCCCAGGACGACGGCCGCTTCGCCCTGACCCCGCTGGGCGAGTCGCTGCGGGAGGACGCCCCGGACTCCATGCGGGGCCTGGCCCTGCTCATGGGGCACCCGCTGATGTGGGAGGAATGGGCCCACCTGGGGACGTCGGTGCGCACCGGGGAGGCCAACCTCCCCAAGCTGCGGGGCATGGGTGCCTACGACTTCCTGATGGCCAATCCCGAGTACGCCGGCGAGTTCTTCCTGGGTATGCGCAGCATGTCGGAGTCCGAGACCGGCCCGGTGGTGGCCGCCTACGACTTCTCCCCCTACCGCACCGTGGTGGACGTGGTCGGCGGCCGCGGCACCCTTCTGGCCGGCATCCTGCAGCAGGCCCCGCAGGCCCAGGGCATCCTCTTCGACGCCGAGCGCTCCACCGGCGAGGCCCCCTCGGTGCTGGCGGCGGCCGGGGTGCAGGACCGGGCCACCATCCGCAACGGCACCTACTTCGACAAGCTGCCGGCCGGGGCCGACGTCTACGTGCTCAAGCACATCCTGCACGACTTCTCCGAGCAGGACTGCCTGCGGGTGCTGAGCAACGTGCGCGAGGCGATCGCCGACGGCGGCCGGATGCTGGTGATCGAGTACGTGCTGGACGATCCCAACCAGCACCACCCGGGCACCGTCATCGACCTGTGGCTGCTGCTGCTCCTGGGCGCCCAGGAGCGCACCCTGCAGCAGTACACCGACCTGTTCGCCAAGGCCGGGCTGAAGGTCACCGGCTGCACCCCCACCGGCTCACCGGTCTCGATCATCGAGGCCGTCGCGGTCTGAGCGCTCAAGAACCCAGTACTTCACCCATCCTGCCAACGACTCTCGTCAGGGACTGAGCATGGACACAGACGTCATCGTCATCGGCGCCGGGCCCACCGGGCTCATGCTGGCCACGGAGCTGCGACTGGGCGGCGCCGAGGTGACCGTGGTCGAACGGTTCACCGAACGCACCGAGCAGTCGCGGGGTCTGGGCTTCACCGCCCGGGCGGCCGAGCTCCTGCAGGCCCGGGGTCTCCTGGAACGGCTCGAGAACGTGGAGATCTCGCCGACCGGGCACTTCGGCGGGATCCCCCTGGACTTCTCGATCCTGGAAGGTTCGCACTTCGGGGTGCGGGGCGTTCCCCAGTTCAAGGTCGAGGAGATGCTCCAGGAGCGGGCTCTGGAGCTGGGGGTCCGGATCGAGCGCGGTCAGGAGCTCAGCTCGCTGGAGCAGGACGAGCACTCGGTCACCGCGGTGGTGCACGGCCCGGCCGGTCGGATCGAGTACCGGGCCGCCTACCTGGTCGGCTGCGACGGGGGCCGCAGCCTGGTGCGCAAGCTGGCCGGGTTCGAGTTCCCGGGCTCGGACGCCACCTGTGAGATGTACCTGGCCGACGTGAGCGGCTGCGAGATCAAGACCCGGATGATCGGCGAACTGCTGCCCAACGGCATGGTGATGGCCGGGCCCCTGGACT
This sequence comes from Kineosporia babensis, assembly GCF_021129305.1. Classification (GTDB taxonomy): domain Bacteria; phylum Actinomycetota; class Actinomycetes; order Actinomycetales; family Kineosporiaceae; genus Kineosporia; species Kineosporia babensis. The sequence goes on from NZ_JAJOMB010000024.1 coordinate 7,301, forward strand.
CCGGGTACTTCCGGATCATCGTCTGCGAGACCGGTAATCCCCCCGACCAGCAGCGGCAGGTCAGCTTCGGCGATGTCGCGGACGCCTGGCAGCGGCTGACCGGCGACTCCATCCATCACGGGCAGGCCCGCTGGGTGAGCCGTTTCACCGACGCCACCCGCCAGGCCACGCAGTACCGGCGCAACCGGGTGCTGCTGGCCGGCGACTCGGCCCACATCCACCTGCCGGCCGGCGGGCAGGGTATGAGCATCGGCCTGCAGGACGCGGTGAACCTGGGCTGGAAGCTGGCCGCCACCGTCCGGGGCCGGGCTCCGCACTCGCTCCTGGACACCTACCACGACGAACGGCACCCGGTCGGTGAGCGGGTGCTGCGCAACACCCGGGCGCAGGGCCGCCTGAACCTGGCCGGCAGCCCGGCCGAGCCGATCCGTTCGGTGGTGCGGGAACTGATGGCCCTGCCGGAGGTGGCCCGCCACCTGTCCGGCATGGTCAGCGGTTTCGACATCCGCTACCCGGTCGGCGCCTCGTCGCATCCGCTGGTGGGCCGGCGGATGCCCGATCGCCGGCTCGACCTGCGCGAGGGCACCGACCGGCCGGTGGCGCAGTACCTGCGCCCGGCCCGCGGCGTCCTGATCACCGCCGACTCCAGCGGCGCCACCAGCGCTACGGCCGCCGCCTGGGCCGACCGGGTGGACGTGGTCGAGGTGAACAAGGTGCCGGCCGGTCCCGAGGAGGGCTCGATCGTCACCGAGTCGCTGCTGCTGCGCCCCGACGGGTACGTCGCCTGGGCCGCGCCGGGAACCGAGGACGACCTGACCACGGCGCTGGAGCGCTGGTTCGGCCCCGCCTCGGCGTCCGGCCTCGCGGCCGGCGAGCGCCCGCTGACCACCAGCCGCTGAGCCGACGTCACCGGAGGAAGTCACCATGACGACCAGAACCGTTCGTGAGACCGAGCATTCCGTCGAGGTGCAGGCGCCGGCCGACCAGGTGTACGCCCTGGTCGCCGACGTGAGTTCGTGGCCGCAGATCTTTCCGCCGACCATTCACGCCGAGAGCCTCAGCCGCCGCGGCGACACCGAGCAGATCCAGATCTGGGCGACCGCCAACGGTGAGGCGAAGACCTGGACGTCCGAGCGGGTGCACGACCCCGCGGCGCTGAGTGTCTCGTTCCGGCAGCGCAAATCGCAGCATCCGGTCGGTGGCATGGGCGGGCGCTGGGTGGTCGAGCCGCTGTCGGACGCGCACTGCCGGGTGCGTCTGCTGCACGACTTCTTCGCCGCCGGCGACGACCCGGCCGACCTGGAGTGGATCAGCCAGGCGGTGGAGCGCAACAGCACCTCCGAACTGGGCGCGCTGAAGGCCGGGGCCGAAGCGAGTTCTGCAGGGCGGCTGTTCACCTTCGAGGACACGGTAACGGTGCAGGCCGGGGCCGAGGGGGTGTACGACTTCCTGAACGACGCCCAGCTGTGGTCGCAGCGGCTGCCGCACGTGGCCCGGGTCCGGCTCGAGGAGAACACCCCGGGCCTGCAGGTCCTGGAGATGGACACCTCCACCAAGGACGGGTCCACGCACACCACCCGCTCGATCCGGGTGTGCCGGCCGCACCGCAGCATTGTGTACAAGCAGATCGTCCTGCCGGCGTTGATGGACCTGCACACCGGTCGCTGGCTGATCACTCCCGCCGGGCCGGAGGAGGTACAGGTCAGCTCGCGCCACACGGTGCAGCTCAACCGGTCCCGGATCAGCGAGGTGCTGGGCCCGGACGCCACCGTCGAGAGCGCCCAGGCCATGGTGCGGCAGGCGCTCAGCGGCAACAGCATGACCACGCTGCACGCGGCCAAGGCGCACGCCCAGGCCCTGGCTCAGGCGCCGGCCGGCTCGTGACCGCTGAGGTCGACGCCGCCCCGGTGGTGATCGTCGGGGCCGGGCCGGTGGGGCTGCTGCTGGCCTGCGAGCTGGCCCGGGCGGCGGTGCCGGTGCTCGTGCTGGAGCAACTCCACGCCCCGATGCAGGAGTCACGGGCCAGTCAGCTGAGCACCCGCACCGCCGAGCTCCTGCACGAGCGCGGCTTCGGGCACCTGCTCGAGGAGGCCACGCGGGAGTCCCGGGGGCACTTCGCCGGGTTCCCGCTCGACCTGGGCGGTCTGGACTCACCCTTCGCCGGGAACTGGAAGATCGCGCAGTACCGCACCGAGGCCGTCCTGGCCCAGCGGGCCCAGGAACTGGGCGTGGTGATCGCCCGGGGCCGAACGCTGACCGGCCTGGAACAGCACTCCGATCACGTGCTGGCCCAGGTCCGCGAGCCCCAGGGGCACGAGCCGCAGGAACGGGTGCGGTCGGTGCGGGCCCGGTTCCTGATCGGGTGCGACGGCGCCGGCAGCACCGTCCGGCACCTGGGTGGGTTCCCGGTCTCGGCCACGGCCCCGACCCGGCGCCTGCTGCGGGCCGATCTCACCGGTATTTCCTTGCCGGAGCGAAGGTTCCAGCGTCTACCCAACGGTTTCGCCACCGCAGTGAGCCGGGACGGGGTCACTCGGGTGATGATGTACGCCGCCTCCCAGCCGCCGGTGGCCGAGGACGAGGGTTTCTACCGGGTGCCGGCGTTCGCGGAAGTGGTGCGCACCTGGCGCGAGGTCACCGGGGAGGACCTCACGCCGGCCCGGCCCTTGTGGCTCGACTCCTTCCACGACGGGTACGGCCAGGCCGACACCTACTGCCAGGGAAGGGTTTTCCTGGCCGGGGACGCGGCCCGCTGGCACATGCCGATCGGCGGGCAGGCCCTCAACGCGGGCCTGCAGGACGCTGTGAATCTGGGCTCGAAACTGGCCGCGGTCAGCAACGGGCACGCCGACCCCGACGGGCTCGAGCGCTACCACCAGGAGCGCCATCGCGCCGGTGCGCACGTGCTGGCCCACGTGGCGGCCCAGGCACTGCTGCTGTTCGGCGACGCGCGGGTCGAGCCCTTGCGCGAACTGATGCGCGAGGTCCTGGCCCAGCCGCAGGCCCGGGCCCACCTGGAACGCACGGCAGGCAACCTCGACCAACTCTCAACCGTGGAAGGCAGGATGCAACATGCCAGAACTTGACGCCGATGTCATCGTCATCGGGGCCGGGCCCACCGGGCTCATGCTGGCCGGCGAACTGCGCCTGAACGGGGTGCAGGTCCTGGTGCTGGACCGGCTCGCCGAGCCGATGCAGCAGTCCCGGGCCCTGGGCTTCTCGGCCCGCACCATCGAGGAGTTCGACCAGCGCGGGCTGCTACCGCGCTTCGGCACGGTGGACACCATTCCGGTGGGCCACTTCGGCGGCCTGCCCATCGACTTCCGGGTGCTGGAGGGCGGTTCCTACGGCGCCCGGGGCAAGCCGCAGTCCATGACCGAGGGCATCCTGGCCGGCTGGGCCGGTGGCCTGGGCGCCGAGGTCCGGCGCGAGCAGCAGGTCACCGGCCTGAGCCAGCCCGATGATCCGGCCGACCCGGTAGAGGTGCAGGTCGAAGGTCCCCAGGGCCCGCAGACCCTGCGCGCCCGGTACGTGGCCGGCTGCGACGGAGCCCGCAGCACCGTACGCCGGGCACTCGACATCCCCTTCCCCGGAACCGACGCCACGATCGAGATGTGGTTCGCCGACGTGGCCGGGCTCCAGCTGCGTCCGCGCTTCTCCGGCGAGCGCGTGCCCGGCGGCATGGTCATGGTGCTGCCGATGGGCCCGCAGGTCAGCCGGGTGGTGGTGTACGAACGCGGGGCCCGGCGGCGCACCGACGGGCCGCCCAGCTTCGAGGAGGTGGCTGCCTCGTGGAACCGGCTCACCGGTGAGGACATCAGCGCCGGCAAGCCGTTGTGGACCAGCTACACCACCGACGCCAGCCGGCAGGCCGAGCAGTACCGCAAGGGCCGCGCCTTCCTGCTCGGCGACGCCGCGCACATCCATCTGCCGGTGGGTGCCCAGGGCATGAGCGCCGGCATCGGCGACGCCGTGAACCTGGGCTGGAAACTGGCGGCCGTGCTGAAGGGCCAGGCCCCGGACGACCTGCTGGACACCTTCCACCAGGAACGCCACCCGGTCGGCGCCCGGATCCTGACCAACACCCTGGCCCAGCGCACCCTGTACCTCAGCGGCGACGAGATGGACCCGCTGCGCGAGGTGATGGGCGAGCTGCTGGCCTACGAGAGCGTGCAGAAGCTGCTGGTCGGCATGGTGACCGGGCTGGACATCCGCTACGAGGTGGGCGGCCCGGAACACCCGCTGCTGGGCCGCCGGGTGCCGGACGCCCCGCTGGGTGCCTCTGCCGACGGCCCGGCCCGGGTGTTCGACCTGCTGCGTTCCGGGCAGGGCGTCCTGCTGAACCTGGGCGAGCCGGTCGCTGTAGCGGGTGGATGGTCCGGCCGGGTAAAGGTTCTCGACCTTCCGGCCACCGAGATCGAAGGGCTGCCGGGAGTGCACCGGGTCCTGATCCGTCCCGACGGCTACATCGCCTGGGTGGCCGACGGCCCGCAGACCGAGGGCCTCGCCGAGGCCCTCACCCGGTGGTTCGGCGAGCCCGGTGCCGGCCTCCCGGACGCCGAACTGGTCACTGCCGCCTCCGCGTCCCCGATTCGCTGACCACTACGAGAGTTCGAGGAGAACGATGCCTTTCATCGACCCGGAAGACGGCTACCTGACCGTCCTGAACCTGTTCAAGACCGATGCCCCCGAACGGGTGGACCGGCTGGTGCGGGAGATGAGCTCGATCGTCGACAAGGCCGCCTTCCCCGGCTGGATCTCCAGCACCGTGCACCGGGGGCAGGACAAGATGGGCACGGCCAACTTCATCCAGTGGCGCGGCAAGCAGGACCTGGAGTCCCGCTACCAGGGTGACGAGTTCAAGCACCGCACCGTGCCGGTCTTCCACGAGATCACCACGTACGTCAGGCTGATGCAGACCGAGGTCGCGGCCAGCCAGCGCCACCCGTCGCTGGGCGGGGTCACCGAACTGTCACCCGATCGCGACGACTACACCGTCATCGAGGTGCTGGGCGTCGAGCCGGCCCGCCAGGGCGAACTGATCGAGACCCTGCGCACGAGCCAGGACTGGCTGGTGGACGTGCCGGGGTACCGCTCGCAGACCGTCCTGCGCGGCATCCGGGCCCGCGGGATCGGCGAGGGCAGCGGAGATCTGCAGGCTGCCGGGCAGGACAACGACTTCGTGGTGGTGTACTCGCAGTGGGCCGACAAGGCGAGCTTCGACCGTCACCACCGCAGCGTTCCCGGTGAGTTCGAGATCGCCCGCCGCAGGAACCAGCAGCGCCGCAAGGCCCTGACCACGAGCGTGGAGTGGAACACCTACCGCGTGGTGCACTCCCGCTCGGCCGAGCAGCCGGTCGCCTCGTGACCTGAGCTGACCCGATCAGCACCGAAGACGGTGTCCCCTTGAATCCGGGGGACACCGTCTTCGCGTTTCATCGGGTTCGAGGGTCCGGGCCGGCGATCTGGTCCCAATGCCACTGCGAGTCAAACGTCGAGATCTCGATGTCCTCGCCCTGAGCCACCAGGTCCGCGCCCAGGCCGGTGGCCTGCGCCACGAACGCCGAGGTGCGATGCGCGGCCAGGAGATCGGCTTCCTCGAAGGCCGGGCCCTCGCAGCGCAGCAGCCGCAGGTCCACGAACCCGTTGAGCGGCCGGCCCAGCACCCGCACCGACTGCGGGCTGCGGATGCTGAAGCGCACCTTGGCCGCCACGTGCCCGTGATGGTGCTGGTCGGAGTAGTGCGCGATGTCCGGGATCACCGGCGGCACGAAGTAGTCCCGCGCGGCGATCTCGGGCACCTTGGGCAGATTGCCCACCAGGAAGTGCCAGGAGTTGTAGTGCATCCGGGCCGAGATCGCCCAGCTGGCGTCGGCCAGGTGGGCCGGTGAGTCACCGAAGTGGGCCAGGGCCTGGCGGGTGGGCACCACACAGCAGAAGAAGTTCGGGGTGTCCCAGGCCGCGATCGTGGGCCACTGCTCGTCCTTGAGCGCCTGCACCAGCCGGGTCAGCGAGCGCATCCCCCGGCTCATCGCCATGTCGGTCCGGAACACCTCGGAACTGGCCCGGACCGTCTCGTACACCAGCGATTCCAGGCCGGACGGGTACTGCCCGTGCGGCCGGGCCAGCCACTGCGGCGCCTCGGCGAGCTGATGCTGCAGTTCCTCCAGCGTGCTGCCGGTCAGCGGCAGGTGCTGGGTGAGCCGGGCGCACAGTTCTGCCTCGCGCCGGCGCACCCCGGGCCCGGGGGCGTCGGCCACGCGTTCGATCTTGTGCATCAGCGGGCCGTGGATCTCGCGGTACAGCTGCACCCGGGTGACGAGGTGACGCCGGCGGGCGGCCAGGTCACCGGCCAGGGTGTCGAGATCGGTGACGGCGGTGCCGTTCGCGGCCGGCACCGGCGCGATCTCGGGGTCGGCGTCGTTGTAGCCCAGCCGGGTTCGTTCCAGCAGGTGAGCCACGTGGTCCAGGGACAGCTGGGTGCCGTTGGCCTCCTCGATCCGGGCGAACCCGTTCGAGCGGATCAGCAGGTGCAGGCCGACCACCAGCAGGACGTCCTCGTCCGACCACACCGCCACCGGCACCTGCGACAGGCTGCTCAGGGCACAGTCGGGGTGCCCGGGCCACAGGGTCTTGCCGGTGAGGGTGTTGTGCTCGCGGAAGTTGGTGTACTGCCGGTCGCCGCTGTACAGCACGAACGGCGCCGTGCGCAGCGCCGCCTCCTTCAGCTGGTCGATGATCTGCTCGCGGGCCTCGTCGCCCTGGTTGTTCAGCCAGCCCCGGGCGTCCTGCACTCCGGCGGTGAAACGTACTGCCTGCTCCTGCATCCGGTCGCGGTAGGCGCTCACCTCCGCGCTCGTCCAGGGCACGCGGATCACCCCGCTGACCAGCTTGCCTGTGCGGGCCAGCGGCGCGGCCGAAGGTACCCGCACCAGCACCCGTCCACTGGTGTCCAGGGCGATCTCGCCCAGAAAACCGGGAGCCGACGTCTGGCCGGAGCCGGTCGCAACGGCCGGACGTGTACGGGACTGGTCCAGTCCCGGGTGCCAGGAGCGTCCGAACAGCACTTCTACGGCACCGGCCTGGGCCGGGCTGAGCGCACGCAACTGGATGTCCGCCGGCACGTGGCCGTCCAGGGTCAGCAGCGACTCCAGCGCGTCGGACAGGTCGGCGGCGGCGAGCGCCGCCTGCCATGTGCGTTTCAGCAGGCTGGGGAACCCGGCGTCCTCGGGCACCAGGTAGTCGGGTTTGAGGGCGGCTCCGGCGCTCTGCCCCAGGCGGCTGGGCCGCCGGCTCTGCCGGGCCTTCCTCATCTGCTCGCGCCGGGAGGGCCCGGCCGCGTTCTGGCCGGTCGGCAGGCTCACTGGGCGGTTCCTTTCGCGGTCAGGCCGATGTGGTCCCACACCGGGGTTTCCGTGGCCTGCCAGTCCTCGTCCACGTAGATGCAGTCGACCGGGCAGACCAGCACGCAGGCCGGGCAGCCGGAGCACAGTTCCGGCACGATCACCACGTCCAGGCCCCGGTCGAAGATCGCCCCGAACTCCGGTGGGCAGTTGCGCAGGCACAGGTCGCAGGTGATGCACTCGGACTTCTCGATCCGGCGCGGGGGTTTCTTCCAGTTCTCGTGCCGGGAGCGCTGGGCGATCCGCTCGTCCCGGCCGTTGTTCGCAGCGGGTTTGCGATCCTTCTGGTCCGTGGCCACGTTCGGGTACACCTCGCTTCGTGAGGGCTCCCCGGGTCCGCGGTGGGGACCCGGGGCGCGCAGCGGTCGGATGTCAGTTCGAGCGCGCGAGGATCGCGCCGAGGATGCCGTCCCAGAACTTCTCCCGGGCGGCCAGGGCCTCGATCACCGTGTCCTGGCACTGGGCCCACTTGGCCTGGTCGTCGCCGCACAGGTCGGCCAGCATCTGCATGGCCATCGGGGTGTGCTCCTCGGCGTCCACCTGGATGTGGCGGCGCAGGTAGTCCACGAACGTGGACAGGTCGGCGTGCTCCTCCTTCAGCGCGGCGACCTGGTCGAACATGTCCGGGATCAGGTCCTCCCGGCCGAAGGCGAAGGCCGCGGCCTGGCAGTGCACCGGGTAGTCGTCGATGAAGGCCCAGGTCTGGTGGATGAACTCGGCCGAGGGCCGCGGTACCCCGGCCGCCTCGATCGCCGCGGGCACCGGCCGCCCGGCCCGCAGCAGGTCGATGAAGGCGTCGATCGAGGTGGTGTCCGCGCCGCACTGGCGCATGCCGTCCAGGTAGAGCTCGAAGTGGCTGATGAACCCGTTGCCGAGCTCGTCGCTCTCCTCGACCAGGGTGATGTCGTTGATCAGGCGCCGGCTGCCGGTGTGGCCGGTCGGCACCCAGGGCACCTCGACGCAGGTCAGGCTGCGCTGCAGCACCTTCAGCAGCGACATGAAGTCCCACACCGCGTAGGAGTGGTGCTCCATGAAGGTGACCACCGCCTCCTTGGTGTTGAGCTGCTGGTAGATCGGGTGGTTGACCACCTTCTGGCGGGCGGGCTCGATCGCCTCCTTGAGCTTCTCGATTCCCGGGTTCGTCTCGCCCCAGTCGTAGCGCGACATGTTCTTCCTCTCGTTGTTTCCAGCGGGGGGATGGGTCAGAAGGCAGCGAAGTACTCGCGGTGCTCCCACTCGGTGACGTTCTGGGTGACCTCGCCGGGATCGAGACCTTCGGCGGTGCACCAGTTCTCGAACCGCTCGGCCTCGCTCTCCTTGAGCTTGGTGAGGCAGGCCTGCAGGGGCGCGCCCAGCAGCGACCGCGCCGCCGGGCTCGTGCGGAAGTCCTCGAGCGCCTCGCGCAGAGACGTGGGCAGGGCCGGGTAGCCGGGCGCGAGGCCGGCTCCCCGGGCCAGGCCGTCCAGACCCGCGCTGAGCTGGGCGGCGATGGCCAGGTAGGGATTGGCGCAGGGCTCGGCTACCCGGTTCTCCAGGTGCCGGGCGGCCCCGGCGCCGGCCAGCCGCACCATGGCGCTGCGGTCTTCGGGGCTCCAGTTCACGGTGGTCGGCGACAGGGTGAACTGTGAGTCCATCCGGCGGTAGCCGTTGACCGTGGGCACCGACAGCAGGCACAGCTCCCGGGCCTGCGACAGCAGCCCGTCCAGGTAGCTGCGGCCCTCCTGCGAGAGAGGTTCGGGGCCGGCGCCGGCCAGGATGTTGCGTTGCTCCTTGGTGCTGGCCACGGACTGGTGCAGGTGCCAGCCGCTGGGGTCGAAGCTGTCCAGCCGGGGCAGGGTCATGAACGACGCGTGGTGACCGGTGCGGCGGCACGCCTGCTTGAGCTGGGTGCGCATCAGCAGCAGGGCGTCGGCAGCGTCCAGGGCCTGCAGCGGGTCCACGGTCATCTCGATCTGGCCGGGCCCCGACTCGTGCTCCATGGTCCGCAGCGGCAGTCCCAGACCCAGCAGCAGCATCCCCAGCGGGTCGACGACCTCGGCGACGGAGTCGTAGTGGCTGTCCAGGTTGAACTGGTAGCCCGAGTTCATCGCCTGCACCGCCGGGGCCGGGCCCTGCGCGCCGAAACCGTTGCCGGTGTTGGGTGGTGGCCCACCGGTCAGCCGGGTCAGGTGCCACTCCAGTTCCAGACCGATGACGGGTGACAGCTCGCGTCGCTCGTACGCCTGGCAGGTGCGGCGCAGGACCTGGCGGGCCGAGAGCGGGTGCGCCGTTCCGTCGCGCAGGAACTCGTCGCCCAGCACCCAGGCCGTGCGCGGTTCGCGGCCCGGCAGGATCTGGAACGTGGTGGGGTCGGGGACCAGGACGAAGTTGCCGGCCCCGCGCAGCTCGGCCACCCCGACCCCGGAGTCGCTCAGGAAGTCCAGGGCCACCGCGTGGCCGGTGTCGAACAGGAACGGCCCGGCGCTGAAGTCCATGCCGTTGTGCAGGGCCCGGCGAAAGACCTGGGCCGGAACCGTCTTGGAGCGGGCCAGGCCGTGCGGGTCGCAGAAGGCCACCCGCACCAGGTCGACCTGGGCCAGTTCCACCTCCACCCGCGCGGCCGCGGCCCGCTGCCGTTCGTCCCAGAGCCCGAACTCGGCGACGAACGACGGGCGCCCGACGTCACCTCGCTCGCCCTGCACCGACCACGGTCTGGACGTCATCTCGTCGCTCCTCACAGGGGGAAGGGGGTGTCATCGGAAGCCCGAGTTCGGCCTCCACCAGGTAGGCCGCCGCCAGCACGCGGGAGTCCTCGCCGACCCGCCCGGCCAGCTGCAGGCCCACCGGCAGCCGGTCGGCGCTCAGGCCCACCGGCACCGAGACGGCGGGCTGGCCGGTGAAGTTGAAGGGGTAGGTGGCCGGCGTCCAGGCCAGCCACTGCAGCGGGTCGTCGGCCAGGTGCGCCGGGGCAATGGCGTCGTGGGCGAACGGGCTCACCGGCACGGTGGGCATGGCCAGCAGGTCGTGCTCCTGCATGACCTGCTCCAGCTGGGCCCGCAGGTGCAGGCGGGTGGCTTCGGCCCGGATCACCGCACTCGCATCCAGGGTGCGCCCGTAGGCGGCCAGGGCCAGGCGGCCCGGATCGCCCAGCTCGTCCTCGCCCGAGGGGGTTTCGGCCGCCTCGCAGGCGGCCAGCAGGTCGACCAGGGCGCGGTACGGATCGGCGAAGGGAACCTCGATGCGTTTCACCTCGTATCCCAGGGCTTTCAGTACCTGCTCCGACTCCGCGCACCCTTCACGCACCTGGTCGCTGGTGCCGGGAAAGTCGATCCAGGCCACTCGCAGGGGGTGCGGGTCCAGCACCGGCTGCGGCGGGTGACTCCACGAGTCCGGGTCGCGGGGATCGGGGCCGGCCAGCACCTCCATCAGGTCGATCGCGTCGGTGACCGTCCGGGTCAGCGGGCCCACGTGGGACAGCCGGTCGGCGCCGGCCGGCACGTAGGGGATCCGCCCGAACGACGGCTTGAAGCCCACCACCCCGCAGAACGCCGCGGGGATGCGCACCGAACCGGCACCATCGGTACCCAGGGCCACATCGCAGAGGCCGGCCGAGACCGCCGCTGCCGCGCCCCCGCTGGATCCCCCGGCGGAAACGTTGCGGTTCCAGGGGTTTCGGGTGGGATCGGCGTGGGTGCTGACCGTGCTGGCGCTCCACCCGTGCTCGGAGGTGCGAGTCTTGCCCACCACGATCGCCCCGGCCGCCCGCAGCCGGGCCACCGCCGGGGCGTCCTCGGCCGGCCGGTGGTTGGGCCGCAGCGAACCGCGCCGGGTGGGCAGATCCTGCGTCTGGACAAGGTCTTTGACCGAGACGGTCACGCCGAGCAGAGGCCGGTGCCGCAGGGCTGCCTCGCCCAGTTGCGCCACCAGCCGGTCGGCCTCGGCGGCCTCGCGCAGCGCCGATTCGCCGGCGACCGACACGTAGGCGTTGAAGAGGTGGTCGTGCTCGCGGATGGCGTCCAGCGTGTGCTGGACGTGCGCGGCGATGCTGAACTCGCCGCGCAGCAGGGCCTGCCGCATCTGGCGCACGCTCCGGAAGGCCGGATCCTGTTGGGGTGCTGCAGCGATGACTGACACCCCTTCACTAAAGACACCGCAGCGACCGGGGACAAGGCCCGCACCGAGGCCGGCCCTCCGGAAGAAGCAAGCTGGGAGAAAGCCTTTCGCCGGGCCTGTTCAACTGCGGCGCCGATCCGGACGAACATCGCCACCAGGCCGAGACATCCTGCGCCAGAGCAGTCTTCGATATGTTCCGCCGGGCCGGGCTCCCTATTCTGCCAGGATGGTGATTTCCCGATACGCGCTGCCGGCCATGGCCGAGTTGTGGTCCGACCAGACCCGCCTGCGCACCTGGGTCCGGGTCGAGGTGCTGGCCACCCAGGCCCAGGGCCGCCTCGGCCGGGTGCCCCAGCCGGCCGTGGCCGAGATCTCCCGGGCCCCGGTACCCACCCCCGAACGGGTGCGCGAGCTGGAACGTGAGCGCGACCACGAGATCCTGGCCTTCCTCAGCGCCTTCTGCGAGCGCCTGCCCGAGGACTCGGCCCGCTGGGTGCACCTGGGCATGACCAGCTACGACGTGGTCGACACGGCCCTGGGGCACACCCTGGCCCGTTCGGGCGACCTGGTGCTGCAGGCCGCCACCGGGCTGCGGGCCACGCTGGCCACCCGCGCCCAGGAGCACTGGAACACACTGTGCATCGGGCGTACTCACGGCATGCACGCCGAGCCCACCACGTTCGGCCACAAGCTGGCCGGCTTCGCCTTCGCCATCGATCGCTCGATCCACCGGCTGCGCGCGGCCCGGGCCGCCGTGGCGGTGGGCACGATCTCGGGTTCGGTCGGCACGTACTCGCTGATCGACCCGTACGTGGAGCAGGAGGTGTGCCGGGAGCTCGGGCTGGGCGTCGAGCCGGCCCCCAGCCAGGTGGTGGCCCGCGACCGGCACGCCGAGATGGTGCTGGCCCTGGCCACTCTGGGCGCCTGCGTGGAGCAGATCGCCACCGAGATCCGGTTGCTGTCGCGCAGTGAGATCCGCGAGGTCGAGGAGCCCCGTCCGGGCCGTTACCAGGGCTCCAGCGCGATGCCGCACAAGCGGAATCCGACCGGCAGCGAGCGCCTGGTCGGCCTGGCCCGCCTGCTGCGGGGGCACGCCGGGGCCGTGCTGGAAGACGTTGCCCTGTGGCACGAACGGGACCTGTCGCACTCATCGGTGGAGCGGGTGGTCCTGCCCGACTCGATGATGCTGGCGCACTACCAGGTGCGCGCGGCCGACGACCTGGTGGCCGAGCTGCGGGTGGACACCGGGCGGATGCGCGCGGCGCTGGAGCAGGGCAACGGCCTGATCTACAGCTCGGCCGTGCTGGCCGAACTGCTCGAACGCGGGGTGGAACGCGAGGCGGCGTACCGGGGCGTGCAGGCCGCCGCCGACGGGGCCGCCCGCGGCGCCGAGAACTTCGAGGTGCTGCTGCGCCGTAGCGGTCTCGACGTCGGGAAGCTGCGGCCCGAGCGGTTTCTGGAGCATCATGATGTCGTCCTCAAACGATTGGAGATGCTGAGTCATGTGGCAGATTGAGCGTGAGCCCGGCCCCGGCCTCGACCTGCAGGAGGTACTGGAGGTCTACCGTTCCTCCGGGCTGGGCGAGCGGCGGCCGGTGGCCGACACCGGCCGGATGGCGGCCATGGTGCGCAACGCCAACCTGGTGGTGACCTGCCGGATCGAGGGCCGGCTGGTGGGGCTGGCGCGCTGCGTGTCGGACTTCTCCTACGTCACCTACCTGTCCGACATCGCGGTGAGCGCCGATCAGCAGCGCACCGGCATCGGCCGGGCGCTGATCGAGGCGGTGCAGAAGGAGGCCCCGACGGCCAAGGTCGTGCTGCTGTCGGCGCCGGCCGCGGTGGAGTACTACCCGCACATCGGTTTCAGCCAGCACTCCTCGGCCTGGGTCCTCAATCCCTGAAACCGCTCGCGCTGGTTCGGGATCGCCCGAGGGCGGTCCCGAACTAGTCGGCCTCCTGGGCCAGACGTTCCGCGCGCTGGTCGGCATCGCGCTTGACCAGCGCGGCGTAGTGGCCGCCCAGGCCCAGAAGCTGCTCGTGGGTGCCGCGTTCGACGATCCGGCCCTGGTCCAGCACCACGATCTCGTCGGCATTGATCACCGTGGAGAGCCGGTGGGCGATCGTCACCGTGGTGCGCCCGGCACTGGCCGCCTCGATGGCCTGCTGCACCGCCAGCTCGGTCTGGGTGTCCAGGGCGCTGGTGGCCTCGTCGAGCACCAGGACGGCCGGATCACGCAGCACGGCGCGGGCGATGGCCAGCCGCTGCTTCTCACCCCCGGAGAAGCGGTAGCCCCGCTCCCCCACCACGGTCTCGTACCCGTCCGGCAAGGACTGCAGGTAGTCGTGGATGTGCGCAGTGCGGGCCGCAGCCTCCAGCTCCTCCTGGCTCGCCCCGGGCCGGGCGAACCGCAGGTTCTCGGCAACCGAGGCGTTGAACAGGTAGGTCTCCTGGAAGACGGTGCCCACGGCGGCCGCGAGGGAGTCGAAGGACAGGTCCTTCACGTCGACCCCGTCGATACTCACCCGGCCCGAGGTGGCGTCGTACAGGCGTGGTATCAGGTAGCTCAGCGTCGTCTTGCCCGAGCCGGTCTCGCCCACGATGGCCAGGCTCCGGCCGGGCTCGACCGTCACATCGATCTCGCTGAGGGTGGGCCGGTGCGCCCCCGGGTAGGCGAAACTCACCGCCTCCAGCCGCAGCTCGCCCCGAACCCGCTCCAGCGAGACCGGGTTGCTGCTCTCGGCCACGTCCACCGGCAGGTCCAGGTACTCGAAGATCCGGCCGAACAGTTCCAGGGAGCTCTGGATCTCCACCCCCACGTCCAGCAGCTGCACCGCCGGTCGCAGCAGGTTGGTCTGCAGGGTGGTGAAGGCGACCAGGGTGCCGATCGAGATCTGGTTCGGGCCGGCCCCGTTGGCCAGTCCGGCCACCCAGTAGATCACCGCCGGCATCGAGGCCATGATCACCCACACCGACGACTGGGTCCAGCGCCCGGCCATGTGCGAACGCACCTCGAGATCGGACAGTTTCGCCGACTCGCGGTCCAGGTCGGCGGTCAGCGAGCGGGTGCGGCCCATGGTGTGGCCGAGCAGCACCCCGCTCACCGACAGCGATTCCTGCACGGTGGAGCTGATCACGGCGAGCTGGCGCTGGCGCTCGCGGGTGATGTGCCGCCGCTCCTTGCCCACCCGGCGGCTGATCCAGACGAACAGCGGGAGCATCAGCAGCGAGGCGATGGTCAGCCGCCAGTCCAGCACCGCCATGGCCAGGACGGTGGCGGTGAAGATGGTCAGGTCCGAGACGATGGTGGACGCGGTGGTGGTCAGGGTGGCCTGCATCCCCCCGATGTCGTTGGCGATGCGCGACTGCACCTCGCCGGTGCGGGTGCGGGTGAAGAAGGCCAGCGACATCCGCTGCAGGTGGGCGTACACGGCGGTGCGCAGGTCGTGCATCACCTGCTGGCCGATCCGGGTGGCCAGGTAGGTCTGCCAGACGTTGAACGAGCTGTTCACCACCGCCACCACGATCATGCCCAGGGCGAGCACGCTGAGCAGGCCGGTGCGCCCCTCGGGCAGCGCCACGTCCATGATCTCCCGGATCAGGAACGGGTTGATCAGGGTGACCAGGGTGGAGGCGACCACCAGCACCGCCACGAACGACAGGCGCCGGCGGTAGGCCCCGAACAGCCCGGCCACCCGGCGCAGCGACACGTGATGGGGGTCAGCCGTACTCATCCGAACCTCCTGCGCTCACTACCGCTCAGCCCGCTCAGCGCAGTCGCTCCAGCAGGGAGTTCCAGACCATCTGCTCGTGCTGGCTCAGTGCCGTCGGCGGTGGTGAGAGATCCGCCCCTTCGGGACGGGGCCAGAACTCCGGCGGTGGGCCCACCCACACGCAGGCCGACCCGATCAGCCCGTTCATCACGAAGCGCCCGGTGCTGCGCAGCACCCGACGCAGCCGGGGGCTAGTCATGCGGGAGCGCCACCTCCACCTCACCCTGCACGACGCGCACCGGGTAGGTATCGATCGGCTTCTGCGCCGGCGGATTGGTGGCCGCGCCGGTCCGCAGATCGAAACACGATCCGTGCAGCCAGCATTCGATCACGCCACCGTACACCTCGCCCTCGGAGAGGGACACGTCCGCGTGCGAGCAGCGGTCGCTCACCGCGAACACCTCGTCCCCCTGGCGTACCACCGCAATGGTTCTGGAGCCGACCTGGAAGGGTCGCGGCCGCCCCGGGCGTAGTTCCCGCAACGAGCAGACCCGCACGAACGTGTCCGGCTGCGGGGCGGATCCGGTGACGGAGTGGTCTGCGGAATGCGTCATATCACTCTCCGAAAGGTGCTCGATCAGGGGGTGGCGGCCGACAGCCGGCCGGCCTCGCGCAGGTCGTGCACCCGCCGGGCCTTGGAGACGGCGCGTTCCAGGGTGTTGGGCGCCAGGATCTCCACGTCGAAGTGAATGTTGGTCTCCAGCTTGAGCTTGCGCCGCACCCGCCCGGCCAGGTCCTCGCGCAGGGCGGGCGTGTCCGCGGGCCAGGACGGGTCGTGCTCCACCCGTACCAGCGCCCGGTCCAGGCTCTGCTGCCGCTCCAGCACGATCACGAACTCCACCCCGGTACCCGGCACCTCCAGCAGCACCCGCTGCACCTGGCTGGGGTAGACGTTGGCGCCCCGGATGATCAGCATGTCGTCCAGGCGCCCGTAGATGCCCTGCGGCAGGCGCGGGTAGCTCCGGCCGCAGGAGCACGGCTCGTAGGTCATGTGGGACTCGTCGCCGGAGTAGAACCGGATCATCGGCTGGGAGTCGCGGTGCAGATGGGTGTACACGACGCCGCCGCTGACCCCTTCGGCCGCCGGCACCGAAGAGTCGTTCTTGTCCACGATCTCGGTCCACACCTCGTCCTGCAGCACGTGCACCCCGGCCCCGGCCGAGCACTCCACGTTGGTCGCCCAGGGCGTCATCTCCGAGGTCGTGGCCATGTCCCGCACGTCGATCCCCCACCCGTCGGCCAGGACCCGGCGGGTGGCCGGGATCGCCGCACCGGGCTCCCCGATGAAGATGCCCAGGCGCAGCGGTGATCGCGTGGTGTCGTAGCCCAGGGTGCGGGCCACCTCCAGCATGTGCAGCGCATAGGTCGGCGTGGTCACCAGCACGGTGCTGCCCACCCGGTACATCAGCTCGATCTGCCGCTCGGTCTCCCCGGCGCCGATCGGGAAGGCCCCGGCGCCCACTCTCTGGCACCCCAGCAGAGCGCCCCACCCGCCCATGAACAGGCTGAACACCGTGGCCAGTTGCGCGGTGTCCTGCGGGCCCACACCGGCGACGGCGAACGCGCGGCCCATCACCTGAGCGGTGTGTTCCCAGTCGGCGGCGGAGAAGGCGTAGAGCGTGGGCTTGCCGGTGGTGCCCGACGATCCGTGCACGCGTACCACCTGGTCGCGGTCCACGCCCAGGTAGGAGCCGAACGGCGGGTGCAGCACCTGGTCGTCGCGCAGCATGGCCTTGGTGATCACCGGCACCCGGGCGGTGAAGTCGGCCAGCGAGCGCACCTGCTCGGGGCGGAAGCCGTGGGCGTCGTAGTGCTGCCGGTAGAAGGGCAGGTTCTCGTAGACGTAGTGCAACTGCTGCTGCACCCGCTCCAGCACCCGGGCCTCACGTTCTGCCCGCGGCATCCTCTCGAGCCTGCCGACCTCGCCCTGGACCATGTCGCTCCCGCCGTCTGCCGGTGTCGCCTGGGGCGCCCGGGCCGGGTCTCCGTCTGCCGGCGTCAGCCTGGTGCAGCCGGCTGGAGGTCCGCTCGAGCCGCAGTGGTCGCCAAGGTGGTCAGGATCTGAGAAGCGACCCGCGCGAGCGCGCCTCTAGCGTTGACGGTATGGAGATCACCATCCACCAGAGCTTCCTGCCGCACCTCGACGCGGACGCCTCACTCGTCTTCTACCGGGACATACTCGGCTTCGAGGTACGTAACGACGTCGGCTACGACGACATGCGCTGGATCACCGTCGGCCCGGCCGGCCAGCCGGACACCTCGCTGGTGCTGCAGCCCCCGATGGCCGATCCGGGGATCACCGAGGCCGAGCGCACCATGGTCACCGAGATGATGCTCAAGGGCACCTTCGCCGGGATCAACCTGGCCACCAGCGACCTGGACGGTACGTTCGAGCGGCTGCAGGGCCAGGACGTGGAGGTGGTCCAGGAGCCCATCGACCAGCCGTACGGGGTGCGTGACTTCGCGCTGCGCGACCCGGCCGGCAACCTCATCCGTTTCCAGCAGATCGCCTGAACCGTCTCGTGTAAGGAGTTCCACCATGACTTTCGCCCTTGATGTCCTCGACCTGGCCGTCCCCGAGGTCGCCACCGCGGAGAACTTCTACAAGGCCACGTTCGCCCCGCAGGCCACCGAGCAGGGCGAGTCCGTGGACCTCGACCTGCACGGCACGGCGCAGGTGGGCCTGCACCAGAGCGACGCCCTGGCCGCCACGGTGGGCACCCCGGCCACCACCGACGGGTTCCGTGGTTTCGTCATCTCGTACGTGCTCAAGCAGCCGACCGAGGTGCAGACCCTGGTCGAGGCCGCCCGGCAGCAGGGCGCCACGGTGCTCAAGCCGCCGAAGAAGTCGCTGTTCGCCGGGTTCTCCGCGGTGTACCGCACCCCGGACGGCTCGATCTGGAAGCTCGCCGCCCCGCACCGCAAGGACGACGGCCCGGCCCAGAACCCGCCGGTACCCACCGAGGTCGGCGCGCTGCTGGGGGTGCAGGACACCAAGGCCTCCAAGGCGTTCTACGAGGCCCTCGGCATGAAGGTCGACCGCGACTACGGCGACAAGTACATCGACTTCCACGTCGAGGAGGGCCGGTGCCGCCTGGCCCTGATGCCCCGCAAGACCCTGGCCAAGGACGCCGGTGTGGAAGAGAGCGGTTCCGGCTTCCACCACAGCGTGTTCACGTACCGGGCCGACTCGCGCGAGGAGGCCGACCTGCTCCTGAGCGCCGCCGCGTCCTCGGGCGGAAAGGTCGCCGTCCCGGCCGCAGAGGACGAGAACGGCACCTACCGGGGTGCTTTCAGTGACCCGGACGGCAACCTCTGGAACGTCACGGTCAAGTAGAGGACGACGGACGCTCTCGTGCGGGGGTTCCCGGAACCACTGGTGCAGTCCAGGGTTCCCCCGCACGCGCGCCCACCGTCCTCTGCTCTGGAATCAGCCGGCCGCGGGAACCGGAGCGGGACTGGCCGCACAGGAGGCGTCCGCTCCCCGCTTGGCCGTCGGCCGGGAACCGTCCTTCAGGTAGTTGCTCACGTAGGCGTTCATGCACGCGTTGGCGTTACCGGTCAGCGACGAACCGTGGAAGTTCCCGTCCCGCTCCAGCACGAAACGGGAGTTCGGGAAACGCGCATGGGCATCCAGCGCGCCCTGCACCGGCATCGCCCCGTCGTTCTCCGGCTGCAGCATCAGGATGTTCACCCCGGAGTGCCCCACCTTCTGCGGCTGGCCGGCCGGCACCGGCCAGAACGCACAGGGCGCGTTGTACCAGCCGTTGGCCCAGGTCATGAACGTGTTGCCCTGCCGCTGCTGACGCTGCAGGTCGGTGCGCCAGCGAGACCAGTCGCGAGGCCAGGCCGCGTCACTGCACTGCACCGAGGTGTACATCGCGTAGGTGTTCATCGCCGGGAACTCGCGCTGCTCGGCGTAATTGGCCCGCAGCCCGCTCGGGTCGCCGCGCAGCACCCAGTCGGCCAGCACCTGGGCGTGCGGGATCCAGGCGTAGGTGCGGTAGGCATTCACCAGGAAGATGTCGCTGTACTCGGCCGGGCCGATCCGGCCGTCGATCGGCGCCTCGGCGAGGGCGTTCAGGCCCTTGTGGTAGTTCTTCTCGACCGCGGCCTGCGTGGTGCCCAGCCCGTACACCGAGTGGTATTTCGCGATCCAGGCGAAGAACTCCCCGGCCCGCTTCTCGAAGGCCACGTTCTGCTTGAGCATGTTCTCGTAGCCCACGCCGTCGGGCGCCGCCACGGTGTCCAGCACCATCCGGCGCACCCGGTCCGGGAACATCGAGGCGTACACCTCACCGAGGTACGTGCCGTAGGAGAAGCCCAGGTAGTTCAGGGTTTTCTGGCCCAGGGCGGCCCGGATCAGGTCCATGTCCCGGGCGGTGTCCTTGGTGTTGAGGTACTTCAGGGTGTTGCCGTACTTGTCGCCGCAGCTGTCCGCGTACTTGCGGGCCTCCCGGAGCCACTTCTTCTCCTCGGCGACCGTGCGGGGAACGTAGTCGGGCCGGGCCGAACCCGGGGAAAGGTAGTCCGGTGAACAGGTCACCGACGGCTCGCTCGCCCCGACCCCCCGCGGGTCGAACCCGATCCAGTCGTAGGTGGCCCCGACCGAGACCGGCAAACCCACCGACCCGTTGGCGAACCGGGTGGGCAGGTCACGCCCGAAGCTGCCCGGCCACTGCCCCCGGTTGAGCAGCACGATGCCCTGGTACTGCGCCTGCGGCACGGTGTGTTTCGCCCGGGTGAGCGCCAGCGTGATGGTGCCCCGGGAAGGCCGGGAGTGATCGAGCGGCACGTCCAGCGAACCGCATTCCAGACCGGCCAGTGCTCCCCCGACGATCGGGTCGTCCGCCGGGCACGGCGACCACGAGATCGCCGACGGGGCGGCACTCGGCGCCCCCCGCTCGACGATGTCCGCAACGGCCGGCCCGGGAACCAGTGGCCCGGCCAGTCCGGCCGCGGCCACTGTCGCCAGGACAGCCGCCATCAAGGATCTTTTCACGAGAACCCCCTGCGTGCGGGCCGTTTGACCAGCCCGTTCCTGAATGTGCGGCGAAGCTACCACGGAGTTCGGCGCTCGCTCAGGCAAGTCGCCGATCCTTCATCGGTGCAGGTCACGGCCTCCACCACGGCTCGAGTCGCTCTCGAGCGCCGCTCGAGTGAGAGAGCTTTCGTTACCACGGTTTCCGCCGGGGTTCGACCCGCCCTGTAGAGGCGGACGGCAGGCTCACGGATCAGGCGGTGGCCGGTTCCTCGCTGCGGACAGGAGAGCAGACGGTGCAGAAGATCTCGCTGGCAATGCTGGAGGACATCATGCGTGAGCATGCCTGGGCCGGTGACTGGCCCTCGTTCGAGCAGGCCCAGGACAGCTCGTTCGAGGATCTCGGCTACGACTCCCTGGCCCGGATGGAGACCCACACGCGGCTGCGCCGTCAGTTCAACGTCACCATCGAGGAGGACGACTTCGACCGGGTCGCCACCCCGCGCACCCTGGTCGATTTCGTGAACTCGCACCACAGCGTCACCTGAATCTCGTTCTGCCACAAAGACAGCGGCCCACCGGATCTCATGTCCGGTGGGCCGCCGTCGTGCGGGGTGTTCAGCAGGGAGTGGGGTGCTGCAGCCGCTGGCGGGCCACCGCCAGGAGATCACCGTCGGCGCGCCGCACGGCCACGTCCACCACGTCCGTACCGTCGGTGTCGCTGAACGTGCTGATCTGCACGCCCAGGACGTCCTCGGCGTTGGCGTTGGCGATGAAACACAGCTGCCGGTCCAGCACCCGGCGGCTCAGGAACGCGCTGGCCGGCCGCTGCAGGCTGCGCCACAGGCTCAGCACCGCCCAGTCGACGATCGAGAAGTACGAGGCGAAGTACAGCAGTCCCACCCCGTTGAGGTCCCGGCTGGCGTTGACCTGGTAGTCCAGGTTCAGGGTGGCCCGGGCCGGCGGCTCCGCCTCGGTGCGGAAGCCGACGTTGCGCCGGGCCGAGGCCCAGGTCCGCCGGGGCGTGTGGCGGTCCGGCACCACCGGCAGGTGCGCCGTGCGAAAGCCCGCCGGGGTGGCCGGGCGAAGGCCGTGATTGGTGCCGTGCCCGGAACGCTGGATCCACCGGTTGAAGTTCTCCACGTGGATGGTCTGCGGGGCCCGGTAGCCGAAGAAGCTCTCCACGTCGTCGGCACTGCCGTCCGGCTCGGCCGGCGACGACGATGACGCCAAGGTGGCCCGGTGCACCGTCAGCAGGGAGTCACCACCGCTGGACATCACCTTGGAACGCACCCGCAGCCGGTCGCCGAAGGTCAGGTCCTCCGCGCACAGGCCGGTCGCCGACCGGACCCGGAAATAGGCGAACGACAGGTACACCGGGTTGCCCTCGTCGTCCACCGCCGTGTACGGGTCGATCCCGCAGGCCGAACCCACCGCGTCCCAGGTCCAGTCGCCCAGCTGCCCGACGAACAGCGAGTTGTTGCCGCACATCGCCGGGGTGATCAGCTCGACCCGTTCCAGCCATCCGCGCTCCCCCCGGCGCAGCGCCGGCCGGCCCACCGGGGTGAACGCGTCCGGCCGGATGAACACCTCCGGCCCCGCGCCGCCCCGGGTGCCCGGCGGATCCGTTCGTTCCTGCGTGATCTGCCCAGTCCCATGCGCCATTCTGCTGCCCTCTCGTGGATGCGGTGCTTTCCGCAACGTGGCAGCCGGCGCCCCAGTCTGACTCAAGGGAAACTCCGCCGGTGGTCGAACCCGCAGGTCCGCAGGAGCGGCAGGGACGCGCTCGGACGTCCCTGCCGCCCGGTGACACTCAGCTCCAGGAGTCCACCGGAGCCTGGCGCACCGTGGTGTTCAGCCGGTTGAAGAAGTTGGCGGTGGCCACGTGCAGGATGATCGCCGCCAGCTGCTTCTCGTCGAAGTGGTCCGCGACGGCGTCCCAGATCTCCTCGCTCACCGAGCCCGGGTTGTCGGCCAGCCGGGTCATCGCCTCGGCCAGCGCCAGGGCGGCCCGCTCGGCGTCGTCGAAGAGCGGTGACTCCGCCCAGCCGGGCAGCGCCAGCATCCGCTCGGTGCTCAGCCCCACCTTGGCGGCGTTCTGCACACCGGTGTGGATACAGGCCGTGCACCCGTTGATCTGGCTGGCCCGCAGATGCACCAGCTCCAGCGTCTGCTCCGGCACCCCACCGGAGTGGATGGCCGCCATCAGGTGCCCCACCCCCTGGTACGTCTCCGGCAACAGGGCCGCCGGGTTGCTCATCCGCTGCTTCAGTTCACTCACGCGTTCTCTCCTGACGAGTTCGGTTCAACGGGTCATCCGGTCTGACGTACGGGGCGGGCCGGAGGTAACACGGGCCCGGGCCGTTCCCGCACCGGAGAGAACCGATCCTTCCGCTGACCTTCGAGTAACCCTCCACCCGCGGAACGCAGGCTCGGGACGAAAATCGTTCACCGGCTTGGGGGTCAGGCGTCTTGGACCGGTCACGGATGTTAGGGCGAGTGCCGCGGACAGCGGGCAGGTGTTCCGATGGCTGAGCGGACGGCGGTCATCACCGGCCTGGGTGTGGTCGCACCGGGTGGGACAGGAAGCAAGGCGTTCTGGGAGACCGTCACCTCGGGGCGCACGGCCACCCGGGCGATCACGGCGTTCGATGCCACGGGCTTTCGCTCCCGGATCGCTGCGGAGGTGGACTTCGCTGCGGCTGAGGCCGAACTGTCGGCCCGGGAACTGCGGCGGCTGGACCGGGCAGCGCAGTTCGCGCTGGTCGCCACCCGCGAGGCGATGAGCGACAGCGCGATCGCCCCCGGGCAGGTGGATCCGCACCGCACCGGCGTGAGCCTGGGCACCGCCGTGGGCTCGACCTGCAACCTCGAGTCCGAGTACCTGGTGATGAGCGACAACGGCCGCGAGTGGCTGCTGGACCACCGCTACGCCAGCCCGCACCTGTACGACTACTACATGCCCGGCTCGATGGCCGGCGAACTGGCCTGGGAGGCCGACGCGCAGGGCCCGGTGGCGGCGATCTCGGCCGGCTGTACCTCCGGCCTGGACGCGGTCGGTCACGCGGTCGACCTGATCGAGGAGGGTGCGGCCGACGTGATGATCACCGGCGGTACCGACGCCCCGGTCTCACCGATCACCGTGGCCTGTTTCGACGCGATCAAGGCGACCTCCTCCAGCAATGACGACGCCACGCACGCCCTGCGCCCGTTCGACCGCAACCGCAACGGGTTCGTGCTCGGCGAGGGGGCGGCCGTGATGGTGCTGGAGTCCGAGGCCCACGCCCGGGCCCGGGGAGCCCGGATCTACGCCCGGATCAGCGGTTTCGCCTCCCGCACCAACGCCTACCACATGACCGGGCTGAAGGCCGACGGCACCGAGATGGCCGCGGCGATCACCGCCGCGCTGCGCCACAGCGGTCTTTCGGCCACCGACCTGGACTACGTGTGCGCCCACGGCACCGCCACCCGGCAGAACGACCGGCACGAGACCGCCGCCCTGAAGAAGTCGCTGGGGGCGCACGCCTACGCCACGCCGGTGAGCTCGATCAAGTCGATGATCGGGCACTCGCTGGGGGCCGTCGGCGCCATCGAGATCGCGGCCTGCGCCCTGGCGATCGAGCAGGGCGTGATCCCGCCGACCGCCAACCTGCACGATCCCGACCCCGAGCTGGACCTCGACTACGTGCCGCTGCAGGCCCGCCGCCAGCCCCTGGACGCGGTGCTGAACATCGGCAGCGGATTCGGCGGTTTCCAGAGCGCCATGATCCTGACCCGTCCCGGAGCCGGAGAGCCGTGAGCATGAGCACCCAAGCCCCCAGCGCCGTCGTCACCGGGATCGGGGTGGCTGCCCCCAACGGCCTGGGCACCGAGGACTTCTGGGCCGCCACCCTGCAGGGCCGCTCCGGGATCCGGGCCGTGGAACGCTTCGACACCAGCGGCTACCCGGCCCGGCTGGGCGGTGAGCTGCCCGATTTCGACCCGGCCGAGCACCTGCCCGGGCGGCTGATCCCGCAGACCGACCGGATGACCCAGATCGCGCTCACCGCCGCGGCCTGGGCGATGGACGACTGCCGCCTCGCCGAGGACACCTACGACACCGACGAGATGGGGGTGGCCACCTCCAGCTCGTTCGGCGGTTTCGAGTTCGGTCAGCGCGAACTGGACAAGCTGTGGTCCGAGGGCCCGGAGCACGTCAGCGTCTACATGTCCTTCGCCTGGTTCTACGCGGTGAACACCGGGCAGATCTCGATCCGTCAGGATCTGCGCGGACCGGCCGGTGTGGTGGTGGCCGACCAGGCCGGCGGTCTGGACGCCCTCGCCCAGGCCCGGCGCAGCATCCGCAAAGGGTCCCGGCTGATCGTCTCCGGCGGGGTGGACAGTTCCTTCTGCCCCTACGGCTGGGTCTCGCGGATGAGCGACGGCGGCCTCAGCCCGGGTGCCGATCCGGACAGCGCCTACCTGCCGTTCGACGAGCGGGCCAGCGGCTACGTACCCGGGGAGGGCGGCAGCATCCTGGTGGTCGAGGATGCCGACACCGCCCGGGCCCGCGGTGCCCATGTCTACGGCGAGATCGCCGGTTACAGCGCGACTTTTGATGCGGCGGCGCACCGCGGCGGCGTCCCCGGGCTGCGGCGCGCCGTGCAGAACGCCCTGCGCGACGCGGGTGAGCCGGCCGAGCAGATCGGGGTGGTGTTCGCCGACGGCTCGGGCGACCTGGCCCAGGACGAGGCCGAGGCGGCGGTGATCCGCGAGGTCTTCGGGCCCGGGCGGGTGCCGGTGACGATCCCGAAGACGATGACCGGGCGGATGAGTTCCGGAGCGGCTCCCACCGACCTGGCGTGTGCGCTGCTGGCCATGCGCGAACGGCTGATCCCGCCGACCATCAACGTCCGGCCCGGTTCCGCCCCTGGCCTCGACCTGGTGATCGACCGACCGCGCCCCTGGGAGCCCCGGGCCGCCCTGGTGATCGCCCGCGGCCGAGGTGGTTTCAACTCGGCCATGGTGCTGCGGCCGGCCCGAGCCTGACCACCCGGTTACCCGAAGCAGAAGGAGAACGCCGATGAGCACACCGATCACCCTGACCGACCTGGAAGACATCATGCGCCGCTGCGCGGGTGAGGACGAGACCACCTCACCGCTGGAGCAGGGACCGCACGAGCCCTTCGACGAACTCGGGTACGACTCGCTGGCCCTGCTGGAGACCCTGAACCACATCCAGCGCGACTACGGGGTGCAGATCTCGGACGACGAACTGGACTCGGCCAAGACCCCCCGGCAGCTGCTCGACCTGGTCAACCGCCGGCTCGGCGTGGCCTGAGCGTGATCGCCTCACCGCCCCGGCGGGCGGCTCTGCTGATGCCGGGTCAGGGCGCCCAGTACCCGGGGATGGGTACCGGGCTCTACCGCCGCCTGGAGCCGTTCCGCACAGCGCTCGACGAGGTGTTCGACGCCCTGGGGCCCGCGGGAACGGCGCTGCGCGAGGACTGGCTCAGCGCTGCCCCGCGGATCCCCAGCGACGACGCGCGCAGTTCTCAGCCGCTGCTGTTCGCGCTGGACTACGCGCTGGGCCGGGTGCTGCTGGAGCTGGGCCTGCAGCCGGTGTACGCCCTCGGCCACAGCGTGGGGGAACTGTCGGCGGCCGCGCTGGCCGGGGTCTTCGACCTGCGCGACGCCCTGGCCATCCTGCAGCAACGGGTGGCGGCGGTGGGATCGGCCCCGGCGGGTGGCATGGTCGCGGTGGCCGCCACCCGCTCCGAGATCGAGCCGCGGCTCATCCCGGGCGTGGATGTAGCGGCCGTGAACGCACCCCGTCAGGTCGTGCTCGCCGGGCCTCGGGAACCGCTGCAGGCCATGGTCCAGGCGCTTCGCGAGGACGGGTTCACCTGCGCGCCGGTGCCCTCGCAGGCACCGTTCCACAGCACCGCACTGCGGCCCCTGGCCGATGCGGCGCTCCCGCTGCTGAAGTCGATTCCGGTGCACCCCGCGCAGCTGAGCATCTTCTCGGGTTACACCACCCAGCCGCTGGGCCCGGAGCAGACCGAGGACCCGTCCTACTGGGCCGCGCAACCCGTGGACCCGGTGCTGTTCTGGCCCGCCCTCAGTAATCTCAGCGAGCACGAGCCCGACGTTCTGATCGAGTGCGGTCCGGGCACCAGCCTGATCACGCACGCCCGGCGACTGCCCGCGGTCCGGAACGGCCGCTGCGCCGTGGTGTCGCTGCTGGGCCCGCCGCGCAACGGCCCGGGCGCCGAGTTCGACCACTTCAGCGCGGCCATCACCGCCCTAGTCCCAGGGCAGGACTACATCGGCGGGTGAGGCCAGGGCAGCGTTCTCCTGAGCCAGGGCCCGGGCCCGCTGCGCAAAACCGTCCTCGTGCAGGATCTTCAGGCTGCTGGCGGCCAGCGCCGACACCGGTTCGTGCTGCGCATCGGCCGGCACCGTCAGGGCTGCCCCGAAGTCGGTCAGCGCCTCGGCGATCGCCTGGGTGTGCATGTTCGGGGGCACGATCACCTGGGGCACCCCGGCTTCCAGCAAAGTCATCGACGTAGTGGCGCCGCCGTGGTGGATCGCCAGGTCACAGGCGTGCGCGACCACATCCAGCGGGATCCAGCCCACCTGCACATGCGGCCCCATCGACGGGCCCAGCTCCTGGGCCACCGCCTGGGTCGCCGCGATCAGCACGTCCATGCCCTCGCTCACCAGCACGGCGGCCAGGTCGCGGGTGGCCTCGGCACTCAGCATCCGAAAGTGCGTGCCCGAGGTGATCAGGACGCGCGGGCGCGATCCTCGCCGGGCGTACATCCAGGGCTCCAGGCGGCGCTGCGGGTTGCGCGGCACCCAGCGCATCAGCTGGGCGTCGGGAAAACCCTTGCTGCGCAGGGATGGCGGGCTGGTCTCGATGAACTGGTCAGGCTGCGGGAGCTCGCCCAGTCCCCCGTGCTGCAGGCCCTGGGCGGCGCCGCTGTCGATGTCCTCCAGCGGGATGCGGAAGTACTCGGCGTGGCGGGTGTAGGGCACCCCCCTTTGGCGGGCGAGCAGGCCGGCGCCGTAGCTCATCGACCCGCCCACCACCCGGTCCGGTGGCCAGTCCTGAGCCAGCTGCAGCAGGGCTTCCCGGCCGGCGCCGGCCATCCGGGCGAAGGCTCGCCCGACCCGTACCTGATTCTCGCGCGCATCCTGCGGTGCCGGGCCGGGTTCCATGAAGTGCCGGATCGCCTGCGGCATGATCGCGACGGCCGGGATCTCGAGGTTCTCGACGAAGCCGATCAGGGGCTCGTTGGCCGCCATCACGACCTGGTGGCCGGCGTTGCGGGCCGCCGCCACCAGCGGGGCCATGGCGTAGACGGTGACCTGGCTGCCGGTGGCCACGAACAGGATCCTCATGCGCTGCAACCCTTTTCCGCAAGGGCCCGGCCTCAGGCCTGGGCGACGTCCATGATGTACTGCCCGTAGGGCGACTTGGCCAGGCGGGCGCCCAGGCTGAAACACTCGTCCTGGTCGATGTAGCCCATCCGCCAGGCGATCTCCTCCAGGCAGGCGATCCGCACGCCCTGGCGCTGGTGCAGCACCTGCACGTACTGCCCGGCCTGCATCAGGGCGTCGTGGGTGCCTGTGTCCAGCCAGACGAAACCCCGCCCCAGCTGTACCAGGCGGGCCCGGCCCTGCTCCAGGTACACGCGGTTGACGTCGGTGATCTCCAGTTCACCACGCTCGGAAGGCCGCAGCCCCCGGGCGATCTCCAGCACCTGGTTGTCGTAGTAGTACAGCCCGGTGACCGCCAGGTTGGAGCGGGGCTTGAGCGGTTTCTCCTCGAGCGAGACCAGGTTGCCGAACTCGTCCACCTCGCCCACGCCGTAGCGCTCCGGATCGCGCACCGGATGCCCGAACAGCACACAGCCCTGCACGTCACGGGCCAGCGACTGCAGCAGGCCGGCGAACCCGGCGCCGTGAAAGATGTTGTCCCCCAGGATCAGGGCCACCGAGTCGTCACCCACGTGGTCGGCCGAGACCAGGAACGCGTCGGCCAGGCCGCGCGGGTGCTCCTGCTGCGCGTAGCTCAGCCGCAGCCCCAGCGACGAGCCGTCGCCCAGCAGGCCCTCGAAGGTGGCCCGGTCGCGCGGCGCGGTGATGATCTGGATGTCGGTGATCCCGGCCAGCATCAGCACCGACAGCGGGTAGTGGATCATCGGCTTGTCGTACACCGGCAGCAGCTGTTTCGACAGCGCGAGGGTGACCGGGTGCAGCCGGGTGCCGTGGCCCCCGGCCAGGATGATCCCCTTCACGACTGCGGGGTGGCCTCGACCACGAAGCGCCCCCGGGCGTTCTCCCCCGAGGCGGTGACCTTCAGCCCGGCGGCCGCGGCCATCGCCGTGAACTGGGTGAAGTTCCTGGTCCGGCCGCCGTTGAGGACCATCAGCAGCAGCCCGGCCCGGCTGGCGGCGGCACCGGCCGAGACGCCTCCGACCACCACCACCCGGCCGTTCGGGGCAGCGGCCTCGGCGCAGCCGCGCAGCAGTTGTGTGGCCGGCTCGTCGGACCAGTCGAGCAGCACGCGGGCCAGCAGGTACACGTCGCCGCCGGGCGGCAGCGGGTCGAAGAAACTCTGCCCGCTCACCTGCACCCGGTCGGCCACTCCGGCGGCCTCGAAGATCTCGCCGGAGCGCTCGACCGTGCGCGGCAGGTCCACCAGGGTGCCCTGCACGTGGGGGTGCGCCTTGAGGATCTCGGCGAGCATCCCCCCGGTCCCACCACCGACGTCCACCACGCGCCGCACCGAACTCCAGTCGTCGTGCAGCAGCACGTCCGGGTCCGGCACTCCCGCACCCTCGTACCCCATCAGGGAGTCGTAACTGGCGGCGAGCTGAGGGTTCGCCTCCAGATCCTCCCAGAACGGACGTCCGTAAACGGTTTCGTAGGTCGGCTTTCCGGTACGGACGGCGGACAGCAGTCCGCTCCAGGCCCCGGCGATCCGGCCGCCGTGGCCATCGAGGTCAAAACCCCGCAGCGGGCCGGGTTCCAGCAGCACCCGCGCCGCCTCGTTCAGCCGGAAGCGTCCCTCACCGGGTTCCTCGAAGACCCCCTGACCGACCAGGTGCCGCAGCACCCGCGCCAGCGACTCGGCGTCACTGCCGGTCTTGGTGGCGAGCTCGCCGACCTCCTCGATCCCGCCGGCCATCTGCTCGGCGACGCCCAGCGTGGCCACCACGCGCAGGCTCCAGGGAGTTGCCAGGTCGCTCAACGCTGCGACATTCGCCTTGCCCGGCATGTCCGGCACGGACTACCTCCACACTCAGAGTTCGGTCTGGTCTGGCGTCGGATGCTGACCCCCGCCACGACTCGAAGGCTAGCCAGGCCACATCCTCCCGGCACCTTCGACATTGCCTGCGGTAGAAGCCTTCTTGCGGCGGGCAACCTGGAAGAAGACTTCCCGCCCTGGCCCGTACCAGGATGTCGCCCGGAAGGCTGCGGCGCCGGCCGGAGGAAGGGAGCTGCGCTTGTCCGGGTCCACGGACTTGCACGTCAGGCTCGGACGCACCGGACTGCTGGTGAGCCGGCTGGGCCTGGGAACCGTGAACTTCGGCGGCCGTCTCGACGAGGCGCAGGCCCACCGCCTGCTCGATCACGCCCACGAGCGGGGCATCAACCTCGTGGACACCGCGAGCGTGTACGGCTGGCGGGTGTACAAGGGCTGGACCGAAGAGGTGATCGGGCGCTGGGCCGCCCGCGGGTCCCGCCGCGACGACGTGATCGTCTCGACCAAGGTCGGCCTGCCGATGAGCGATGTGCCGAACGACTCGGGGCTGTCGCTGCGCAACATCGTGCGGTCCTGCGAGGCCTCGCTGCGGCGGCTGCAGACCGACTGGATCGACCTGTTCCAGATCCACCACGTCGACCGCAGCGTCGCCTGGGACGAGATCTGGCAGGCCATGGAGCTTCTCGTCCAGCAGGGCAAGGTCCGCTACGTCGGGTCCTCCAACTGCGCGGGCTGGGACCTGGCGGCCGCTCAGGAGAGCGCGCGCCGACGCGGGGTGACCTCGCTGGCCTCGGAGCAGTGCCTGTACAACCTGGCCACCCGCGAGCCCGAACTGGAGATCCTGCCCGCGGCCGAGGCCTACGGCATCGGGGTGCTGGTCTGGTCGCCCCTGCACAGCGGGCTGCTCTCCGGAGTGCTGGCCAAGCAGGCCGCGGGCGAGGCGGTGAAGTCCGCCCAGGGTCGTTCGGCAAGCGCCCTGGCGCAGCACCGGGACCAGATCGCCGAGTACGAGAAGGTGTGCCACGAAGCCGGACGGCCGCCGGCCCAGGCCGGGCTGGCCTGGGTGCTGTCGCGGCCTGAAGTGAGCG
Organism: Kineosporia babensis; assembly: GCF_021129305.1. Taxonomy (GTDB): domain Bacteria; phylum Actinomycetota; class Actinomycetes; order Actinomycetales; family Kineosporiaceae; genus Kineosporia; species Kineosporia babensis. The sequence continues at coordinate 37,892 of NZ_JAJOMB010000024.1, forward strand.
GCGCCATCATCGGGCCGCGCACCACCGAGCACATCGACGATGCACTGCGGGCCTGGCAAGAACCCCTGAGCGAAGACCTGGCAAGTCAGCTGGAATCGCTGTTCCCGGCTCCCGGACGCGGTTTTCCCGCTCCGGACGCCTGGATCGGCTGAGGCCACCGGAGGGAGAGCAGGATGACCGAGAGCCCCACCAGCCCTAGGTACACCGATCCGCTGATCGTCCCGCACGAGTCGACGGCCGAGCGGGAGTCGCGCGAGCAGCTCACCGAACTGCTGCGCGAGAGCCCGGTCCCGCCGGAGTACCTGATCGACAACCTGCCCGTCTACCTGCGCCGGGGCCAGCTCAGCGACCTGCTGACGATGGACGCGCTGTACCGGCAGGTGCGCGAGGTGCCCGGGGTGATCATGGAGTTCGGGGTGCTGCACGGCCGTCATCTGGCCGCGTTCACCGCGCTGCGGGGCATCTACGAGCCGCAGAACTCCCTGCGCCGGATCATCGGTTTCGACACCTTCACCGGTTTCCCCGACATCAACCGGGTGGACGAGGTGAGCCCCAGCGCCGTGGTGGGCCGTTTCCGCACCAGCGAGGAGTACCCGCAGCATCTGCGCGAGGTGCTGCGCGCCCACGAACTGGGTGAGCATCTGGGCCACGTGCAGCGCAGCTTCGTCGTGCAGGGTGACGTGCGCGAGAGCGTGCCGCGCTACCTGGAGGAGAACCCGCACACCGTGATCGCCTTGGCCTACTTCGACCTGGACCTGTACGAGCCCACCCGCGACGTGCTGCGGATGATCACGCCGTACCTGGCCAAGGGCTCGATCGTGGCCTTCGACGAACTGGCGCACCCCAAGTGGCCGGGCGAGACGGCCGCCCTGCGCGAGGTGCTGGACCTGTCGCAGGTGCGGCTGGAGAAGATCGACGGACGCGAGCCCCCGGTGATCTACCTGCGCTGGAACTCCTGATGGGCAGCCCTGCGAAGAGCCAGAAGAGTGAGGGGTACTGATGCGGTTCACCGAGATGTCGATCGCCGGGGCCTACCGGGTCGATCCGGAGCCGTTCCCTGACCGCCGGGGCACCTTCTTCGAGGCGGTCAAGAGCAGCGACCTACGGGCCGCCAGCGGCTGGGACCTGATCGTGCGGCAGGTGAACTTCTCGGTCTCGCGCAAGAACACCCTGCGCGGCATCCACGGCACGACGGTACCGCCCGGGCAGGGCAAGTTCGTAACCTGTGTGCGGGGCCGGGCGCTGGACATCGCGGTCGACATCCGCCTGGGCTCGCCCACGTTCGGGCAGTACGAGGTCACCGAGCAGAGCGCCGGGTCGGGTACCGCAGTGTTCCTGCCGGACGGGATCGGGCACGCCTTCCTAGCCCTGAGCGACGACACCTCGATGTGCTACCTCTGCTCGGCCGAGTACGTGCCGGGCACGATGATCGAGATCGACGCGCTGGACCCGGAACTTGCCCTTCCCTGGGGTCTGACCCAGGAGCCGATCCGTTCGGACAAGGACGCGGCGGCCCCCACGCTGGCCCAGGTCGCCGCCAGTGGTCGCCTGCCCACGTTCGAGCAGTGCCCGCCGGTCCCGGTCCGGGCATGAGCGCCCCGGCCGTTCGGGTCGGGGTGCTCGGGTGCGCGAGCATTGCGTTGCGGCGGATGCTGCCGGCCATGCAGGAGACCAGGCAGATCGAGATCGTGGCGGTGGCCAGCCGGGACGCCGACCGGGCGGTGCAGTTCGCCACCCGGTTCGGCTGCGCGGGCGTGGTCGGCTACGACGCCCTTCTGGCCCGCGACGATGTGGAGGCCGTCTACATCCCGCTGCCCTCGGGTCTGCACGCGCACTGGGCGGCACGGGCCCTGGCGGCCGGCAAGCATGTGCTGTCGGAGAAGCCGCTGACCGGCGAGCAGGCCGTCGCCGAGCAGCTGGTGCAGCAGGCCCGGTCGCAGAACCTGCGGCTGACCGAGAACTTCATGTTCCTGCACCACCACCAGCACCGGGCGGTGCGGGACCTGCTGGCCGCCGGAAGGATCGGCCGGCTGCAGGTCTTCAGCGCCAGCTTCGGCATCCCGCAGCTGCCGGCGCAGGACGTGCGCTACAACCCGTCCCTGGGCGGCGGTGCGCTGCTGGACGTGGGCGTGTACCCGCTGCGGGCGGCCTCGTACTTCCTGGGCGGCTCGCTGCAGGTACTCGGGGCGGTCCTGCGCCGCGACCCGGTCACCGGAGTCGACGTGGCCGGGCACGTGCTGCTCACCACGCCCGAAGGGATCAGCGCCGAGCTGTCTTTCGGGTTCGAGCACGCATACCGTTCGGGCTACAGCCTGTGGGGCAGCAGCGGCCGGCTGAGCCTGGATCGCGCCTTCACCCCTCCCCCGGATCTGAAACCCGTGATCCGGCTGGAGCAACCGGCCCAGACCGAAGAGCTGACCTTGGAACCGGACCACCAGTTCCGCAACATCGCGCAGTCTTTCGCGGCCTCGGTCCGGCAGGGAACAGATCCGGACGGCTGTGGTGAGGACCTGATCGCGCAGGCGCGGTTGATCGAGCAGGTCCAACGGCAAGCCCAGATGGTAGACGCCTGAGGCACCGGTGCTTTTCGGCACCGGTGCCGTCCCCTCGGGTCTACCTCAGAACCGACAGCAGCGATCGGGCCTGCACATTGACGTAGCGGCTGTGCCCGGCTAGCAGGCTCAGCTGCGCCGGTGTGACCCAGCGATACCCCGGCGGGGCCTGGGCCGGCGTGCTCGACTCGTCGGTCTCGACGATGAGGTAGCGACTTTCGGCGTTCAGGAAGCGTCCGCCCTCTTCGGAGTGCATCGCCGAGTACCGAATCCGCCCGGCGTCCGGGTTCTCGAAAAGATCCAGAAAGCGAGGACGTTCGGACGCCGGCAGACGGGTGTAGTTGGCTGGGACGCACTGCACCGTGGGCCCCAGTTCGGCGGTGTCCAGAAATCCGCCCTCAGCCCGCGCGTTCACCAGCACGTGGCCCACCCCGCCGAAGCTGCGCCAGGCGAAGCCGACCACGCCCGGGGCCACCGGCTCGATCAGCGGCTGGCTCCAGCCGGCCACCTCACGCCCGGCTCCCTCCACCGCCACGGCCACCACCCGGAAGAACCGGTGGTCGCCCCGATGGATGCTGTGCGAGTCCCGCAGCCACCCCTCGATCCCGTCCAGGGGCCGCAGGTGTGCGTCCAGGGTGAGCCGGCTGCGTTCTCCGGTGAACCACGACATCACCTCGGTGTCGGAGGAGAGCGCCTGCTGCCCGTCGACCCCCAGCGGGGCACTGGCCAGCACGGTGCGAGCGTCCATGTTCACCACGTTGTCCTGCTGCAGCAGGGCTTTCAGCTGACCCAGGGTGAACCAGCCGAAATCCTCACCCAGCAAGGGGACGTCCCCGCTCACCTCGACGATCAGGTTGCGGTTGCGCTTGCGGTAGAACCAGGAGCCGTGTTCGGACTGCAGCACGTCGGTGATCACCTGGTGCGGCCCGGCCTGCAGGAAGTGCTCCAGATAGCGCACGTTCGTGCCGCCGTGCGCCTTGGTGTAGTTGCTGCGGGTGGCCTGGACGGTGGGCGAGAGCTGCACCAGGTTGGGGTTGCCGGGCTCCATCTTGGCCTGCATCAGGAAGTGCAGCACCCCGTCGAACTCCTTGGCCAGGATGCCCAGGATGCCGATCTCCGGCTGCACGATGATGGGCTGCTGCCACGAGGACTGCGGGCCGCGCACGTCCAGGCCCTCGACGGTGAAGAACCGGCCGCTGTGGTGCCGGAGGTTCGAGCTGCCGGGCTCGAACGACCACTGGTCGAGCTCGGCGAAGGGAATCCGGCGGACCTGGGCACCGACCGCCCTGCGGCGGGCCTCGAGCCAGGCGGGCACCTGCTCGCTCGGCATCCCGATCCCCTCGCCGGCCCGGGCCGATCGGGCCAGGCGGTCACCGACGGCCCGGCCGGAGCGGGGCTTGAGCACAGTGGGCGTGGTCACGGTCGATCAGCGCTCCGTTCCGGTCGGCGGCAGGTCACTCCCATCCTGAGGCGGGCCAGCCGCGACCGGCACCTTCGACAATGCCCAGGTTGCGCCGGAGGCAATACTTTTCAGTGCCGCAACCTCACGGAAGCCAGGCTCCGTCGCGCATCAGGTCCCGGCCGGCGATCTCGTTCACCTCACGCCAGGCCTGGATCCGCTGAGGACGGATGTGGAAGAACGGGTAGGGCTCCTTCTGCGCCCGGGGGTCGAACCCGGCCTTGGCCGCGAACGCGTCCCCCACAGCCTTGGTGGGCCCAGGAGCCGGCAGCGCCCGCACCACCCCGTCGACCATCACCACGTCCCGCACCTGCCCCACTCCCAGCCGCACCCGGCCGTTGGCCAGCAGATTCCGGCCGGTGACGGAGTTGCGGGGAGTCGAGACCAGGAAACCGGCACCGTCCCAGAAGAAGGACAGCGGGATCAGGTAGGGCCCGTGCGTGGCGTCCGAGGAGGCCACCCACAGGTCGATCTCGTTCTCGAACTTGGCCAAGGTGTCCTTCACCCGCTGGTCGTGCTCACGGGGTGGGGCCTGACTCATTATGCCTCCGTAACTCCGCTCGTCTGGGCCACCGACCGCAGTGCCTGCGCGGCCCGGCGTACGCTCTCGACTCCGTGCGAGCGGTGCAGCACGAAACGTACGTACCCGGTGGGAAGGGACAGTACGCGAACGCCGTGCTCACTCAGCCGAGCGCTGCACTCCGGGGAGGTCAGGCCCGCGAGTCGCACCATGACCAGGTTCGTGGGATGCCGCGAGCGCAGCACCTGGGCCCCGGGTACGTGGCTGACCTCGGCCCGCAGCTGGGCGGCGGTGGCGTGGTCCACGGCCAGGTCGGGCAGGCGGCCCAGGGCCCGCAGAGCCGGCGCGGCCAGAACCCCGCTTTGGTGCATCGTGCCGCCCAGCCAGGCCCGGAGCCGTCGGGCCTGCTCGACGAATTCCTCGCTCCCGCACAGCAGGGCCCCGGCCGGAGCGCCCAGCCCTTTGGACAGCGCGAAGGTGACGCTGTCGGCCGGCCCGGCCAACGCGGCGGGTGGGCAGCCGAGCGCCACTGCAGCGTTGGACAGGCGGGCGCCGTCCAGGTGCAGGTGGGCGCTGTGTTCGTGCACCTGCTCGGCCAGGGCCTGTGTCTGTTCCAGGGTGATGGCGTTGCCGGCGTGCATCATCGCGGTGTTCTCCAGACCGACCACCGTGGGCCGACCCGCGTCCTTACGCAATTGCTTTTGCAGGTGTTCCTGGTCGGGCACCCCGTCCTCGTCCTGCTCGCAGGTCTGCAGGTCGATGCCGCCGAAGCTCTGCAGCCCCTCGGCTTCGAGGAAGCCCATGTGGCTGTGCTCCCCGACGATGGCCCGGGGCGCCCGATCGCCCGCACCGTTGCTCGCGTGGGTACGTACGGCGAGGAGGTTGGCCATCGTGGCGGTGGGGGTCAGGAGTGCCTTCTGCGTGCCGAGCAACTCCGCTCCGGCCGTCTCCAGGCGGATGACGGTGGGGTCGTCTCCGTAGACGTCGTCGCCGACCTGAGCGGAGGCCATGGCCGAGCGCATCGCCGGGTCGGGCAGGGTTCGGGTGTCGCTGCGAAAGTCCAGGCAGGGCGGCGAATCGGCCATTGCTCAGCCGCCCGGCCGGTGGGCCACCCACACGGCCCGGGCCCGGGTGTAGCCCTCGACCGCGTGCAGGCCCAGTTCTCGCCCGTAGCCGGACTGGCCCAGCCCGGACACGCTGACGCTCTCCTCGGTGTCTCCCCAGGTGTTGGCCCACACCAGGCCGGCCCGGAACGCTCGCACGAATCGTTCCACCCGTTCGGTGTCGGTGCTCCAGACCGAGGCGGACAGGCCGTAGGCGGTGTCGTGGGCCAGGTTCAGGGCCTGGGCCTCGCTGGTGAAGGTGGCCACCGACAGCACCGGGGCGAAGATCTCCTCCCGCCAGGCGCGTGCCGAGGTCGGCACGTGGTCCACGATCACCGGGTTGACGAAGAAGCCACCGTCCAGCTCGTGCCGAACCCCCGTCGCGGATGCGGGCAGCACGATGCGCGCTCCCGACGCCTCGGCCTCCTCGACGATCTCGGCCGTGCGCTCGAGGGCGGCTTGCGTGATCAACGGACCCAGGTCGGTCTCCGCGTCGCGCGGCCGCCCGGGCCGTAGGGCGCCGGCAAGTTCGGCCACCCGGGTCACGAACTGCTCGTGGATCGGCTCCTCGACCACCAGACGCGTCCCGGCCACGCACATCTGCCCGGTGTTGCCGGTGAAGGCGTTCACCACCGCGCGGGCGGCGCCCTCCAGGTCGGCGTCTGCGAAGACCACCACCGGGCTCTTGCCGCCCAGTTCCAGCGACACGGGTTTGATCGCCTCGGCGCAGCGGTGGGCGACTTCCCGGCCGGCTCTGGTCGATCCGGTGAAGGAGACCATGTCGGTACCCGGGTGGTCGCACAGAGCCTGCGCGACCTCGGTGCCGCCGTAGACGGCACTCAGCACGTCCGGGGGCAGCACCGTCTCGGCCCTCTCGACCAGCCGATGGATCGACAAGGGCGTCTCCGGAGCCGGTTTGACCACCACAGTGTTGCCGTAGGCCAGGGCGGCAGCGAGCTTCCAGGTGGCAAGGAGCAGGGGGTAGTTGTTCGGGCAGATGGCCGCCACCACGCCGACCGGCACGCGGTCGGAGTACACGCGCATCCCGGGGCCGGCGGGGTGGGTCTGCCCCTGGGGGTACAGACTCGCCGCGGCGAACCAGTCGAGGACCCGCACCGCGAAGTCCACCTCGCCGAACGCCCGGGCCGTGGGCTTGCCGGTGTTGCTCTGCTCCAGCTCGGCGAAGGACACCCGCTCGGCCCGCACCAGATCGGCGAGTGCCCGCAGCCGGTCGTGCCGCTGGGTGGGCGTGGTCCGGCTCCACGTGTCTTCGTAGGCCGCCCGGGCGCGCTTGAGCGTCTCGTCGACACCCGCCGCCGTGGTGTCGGGCAGGTGCTCCACCACGCTGCCGGTAGCCGGATCGAGCACCGCCCGGGCCTGCTGCTGCGAGCGCGTCACGCCAGGACCTCCTCGTGACCGGCCAGCCGCAACGCACTGTCGAGGCGGCCCACCGTCTCGGCGAAACCGTCGCGCCCGAGACCGGCACCCGCGCTCGCGAGCAGCCGCAGGTCGTACCCGTCCGGGTGCCGCCACACCGCTTCGCAGGCGCCGAAGTCGCGGTCCACGTAGCCCAGATGCACGGTGCGCCCGCCGATCTGGGCCACCTCGCGATGCGCCGGGTGCTTCTCGGGCCGGGGCGGGAACTGCAGCCGTCCGGCGCCGGTGCGCTGCAGCAGCAGCCGCAGCTCGGCGCCGGTGTCGCTGAGGTACACGATCTCGAGTTCGCGAGCGCCCCCGGCGTCGCCGAAGGTTGCCGCGCTCTGCACCCGGAACCCGCCCACCGACGTCGGCAGGCCCTGACCGGAGACGAACCGGGGCACCTGGGCCGTGGCCACCCACTCACCCTCGTGCGAGCGTCCTTTGCGTTCCATCACGAACACGCCGGTCGGCACCGACACCATGTCCACCGGGTAGCGGGCCCAGTAGCTGAGCTCGTGGAACGGGGTGGCCAGGACCCGGGCCGGTACCGGCTCCTGCGCCGGGCGCAGGCCCGCGAACAGCTCGCGGATCTCGTCGTCGCCGAAACTGCCTTTCAGGACGGACATCTCCACGGTGGTGCGGGCCATGCGGGCGCCGGCTCCCGGGTGGCCCAGGTAGTCGGTGCCCAGCCACACGACGCGTCCCTCACCGATCGGTACGGCCCGGGTGGGGCTGCCCCACAGGCAGGGGTGGTCCACGGCCGGGAAGGCCCAGTCGTACAGGAACTGCTTCAGCCGCAGCCGTCGGCCGCCGCCGCTGATCTCGGTGCGGTAGGCACTGGGGTTGGCGGCGCTCCACGGCGTGCGGCCGGCGGTGTGCTCGGTCCGCCCGGGCGGTGCCTCCCGCCGCAGGGTGCCGATCACCTCGTTGCACCCGTCCGGCAGCGAAGTCGGTTGCCAGAGAACGAAGTTGCACCATTCCTGAGCCTCGGCCTCGGGCATCCGGGCCGGCTGAGGGTCCATCTCCTGGGCATCGGTGAGCGTGTTCCACTGCCAGGTGGGGTGGCTGGCGGTCATCAGGCCTCCTGCGGCGGGGTGGGTGGTGGGCCGGGCCAGGTCGGCGAGCCAGGCGGAACTGGAGGCGAGGAACATCCACTCCCCCACGCCCAGGCGCCGGCGCAGCTGGGCGGGCAGGGGCGGCAGGCCGAACGGCATCCCCAGCTCGTCGGCCTGCTGCGCGAGCAGGTCCAGGTAGCGCGGATCGGTCGGCGAGGGAAAGCCCTGCTTGGGGCGGGCGCGCACCGAGGCGGGCAGCAGGTCGTCCAGGGCCGACTTCAGCAGGTCCTTGTGGCTTCCCGGCTGCTGCGAGTACTTCAGGTGCTCGGGGGCACGGAAGGCCAGCTCGGCCAGCGTGACGTCCTGGAACACCGGCCGGTCCTCCAGCGTGAAGCTGCTGGACGTGGCGTCCACCATGTCGTTGACGTAGACCAGGAAGCGTCGCAGCAGGTGATGGCGGCCGCGCTTGAGCGGGTCGAGGGCCGGCAGCGAACGGTACTCGGCCAGCACCCGCTCCCAGACCTGCTCGTGCACCTCGCCCAGGTTCACGTCGAGCTGCCGGGCCAGCCAGCCGATCAGCTGGGCCCACACCGGGCGCTCGCGCGCGTGCAGGTGGTGGGTGAGGTAGTGCCGGGCGTGCAGGTGCGTGGGGGCGGCCGGGTCGACGATCGGGAAGTAGCCACCGTCCTGGTAGCCCCACAGTTCGTCGGCTCCGTGCCCGGAGTACACGACGACGTTCCCGTCGGCGCTGATGCTGCGGTAGAGCTGGTACATGGCCAGTTCGGCGCCGTGCAGCAGCGGGCGCATCAGCCGGCCGGGCAGCACGCTCACCAGGTCGGCGGCGGTGCGGCGGTCCAGGTCGCAGACGGTCAGCGGGGTGTCCAGGAGCTCGGCGACCTCCTGGGCGTGCCGCGCGTCCTCGCCCGAGCCGCCGATGCCATCCTGGTAGCGCACCACGTAGGCCTGTACCGGTTCCCCGGCCGCGCGCAGGCCCGCCAGCACCGCCGTACTGTCCACGCCGCCGCTGAGCACGGCCGCCCGGGGCACGTCGGCCGCCCGGCGTTCCTGCAGGGCATGGTCGAAGGCCGCGCGGATCTCCTCGGCGCCGACCGGGGTGTCCTGTGGCTCGATGCTCCAGAACCGTCGTGTGTGCAGGCGGGGCGCGGTGATGCTGAGGTACTGGGCCGGGGGAAGAACCCGGACGTCGCGCAGCCAGCTGTGCTCGTCGGCGGCGTCCATCCGCACCCAGGAGCGCAGCACGAACTCGGCGGGGTCGACCTCGGCGCCGACCAGACCGGTGCTGAGCAGGGCCTGGGGTTCGGAGGCGAACAGGATGCCGCCCTCGGTGTGGCTGTAGACCAGCGGCTTGACCCCGAAGTGGTCGCGGGCCAGCACCACCTGCCCGGTGACGGTGTCGTGCCAGGCCAGCGCGAACATGCCGGACAGCGCGCGCAGCGCCGCGGCCGGATCGGCCGAGCCGTGGATCTGCTGCAGCACGAACTCGGTGTCTCCCGGGCTGCGCGGCGACCACTGCGGCGCCCGGGGATCGCGCGAGGAGTACACCTCCCCGTTGTGCACCAGCACCGTGCGCCCGTCGGGCGAGGTCATCGGCTGGTCTCCGGCCGGACTGCGATCCCGCACCGCCAGGCGCACGCTGGTCAGCATCACGCCGGCGTCGGCACTGACGTACGGGCTGGTGCTGCCCTCACCCCGGTGGGCCATGGCCGCGTTCATCCCCCGGCCCAGCGCCTGCAACCAGGACCGGTCGTGGGGGCCCTGCAGGCTCACGAAGCCGGCTATCCCGCACATGCCAGCGGTTCCGGATGCTGCGGCCAGATCTCCTTCAGCGCCGCCAGGGCCTCCACGACGACATGCTCGATGCCGTGGTGGCCGCCGGCGTGCTCGCGGTAGCGGTGCGGCAGCCCGTGCTGCTCCAGGGTGGCGTGCAGAGCCCGGGCGCCCCAGTGCATCCCGTACTCGTCGCGCTGCCCGACATCGATGTGCAGCAGCGCCAGCGACGACAGGGCGTGCACGTGGTCGGCGACCATCCGCACCGGGTCGTGCCGCAGCCACTGCTGCCAGACCTCGTCGCGGAAACGGCCGGTGACCGGATCGCAGACGAACGCCTGCCCGGCCGTCAGCCCGGCCCGGGAGGAGTAACACACGCCCATCGCCACCAGGCTCATCGCCACCATGAAGGACGCGTCGTGCGGGCCGCTCTCGCGCTGCGCCAGCAGGTGCTCCAGCCCGCCGGCCGCGCCCAGGTGGTCCAGCACCGACGGCAGCAGCGGCAGGTAGCAGTGCTCGAACCCGGCGTCCGGCGAGTGCGCCAGCACCGAGCCGAACAGCGGTGACGTCATGCCCGCGATCAGCGCCCCGTACCCGCCGCTGGACTTCCCGGCGACCGCCCGGGCCCGCCAGCCGGGCACGGTGGCGAACCGGTGGTCCACCACGTCGACCACCTCGGCCAGGTACTGCGCGTAGGCCCCGCAGCCGGGTGAGTCGATGTACTGCGAGCCGCCGAAGGCGGTGGTGCAGTCGGGCACCACCAGCAGGGCGGCCGGGACGCTTCCCTCGAGCATCGCCTGGTGCAGCCGCCGGATCGGGGCGGAGCCGAAGGCGTAGGGACGGGTGGCCAGGGTGGGGCGGGCCCCGAACCCGCTGAGCCAGTAGACGACCGGGTAGCTGCGGGACTCGTCGTAGCCCGGCGGCAGGTGGACCTCGACGGTGCGCCGGAACGGATCGCCCAGCGGGTTGTGGCGCAGGCACTCGCTCTCGTGCTCCACCAGCAGCATCTCGCCGGCGCTCACCGTCCGGCGGCCTTCAGGAAGCGCTGCACGTGACGGGTGTAGTGGGCCGGGTGGTGGAAGACGGCCGAGAGCAGGTTGCTGTCGCTGGCCCAGAGGGTGAACGAACTGCCGTAGAGCAGCTCGTCGTGCAGCAGGGCTTCCAGGGTGCTGGCCGCGATCTCGGTCCAGCTCTCGGTGCCGGTGAGGTGTTCGCGGGCGGGACCGGACCCGCAGCGGGTGATCCGCGCGGCCACCGGATCCAGCAGGAAGGACGTCTGTTCCCCGTCGTCCTCGTACAGCGAGATCACGTGGCCGCCGGCCCCGGCGTCCAGGGCGCGGTACCAGAAGTCGGTGGCCACCAGGCGTTGCAGCAGGTCGGCCAGCAGGTCCTCGGCGCCGCGGGACTGCCGGCCCACCCGGTCGACGGCGGGGTCGAAGGCCGGTACCTCGATCTGCGGGTCCAGAGCCACCTCGGCGTAGACCTTCTCGAAGTCGTAGGCCTGCGGGCCGACCGGCCCGTCAACCCGTTCCACGCTTCCCGGGCCCACCTGAAGAACCTGCCCCGGCCCCCACAGCAGTCCCTCGCGCTGCAGTTCCTGCAGCCGTTGCCGGGCCTCGACCGGCGTGAACGGGAACATCGCGTGGTTGCACCAGTCGTACTCCGGGCCGGTCTCCGCGCTCACCCGCCACCCGAAAGACGAGGGGATGGTGACGGCGGCCGGGATCGCCTGCACGTACCGCTCGAACGTGGCCTGGGCCCGGGCCCGCACCGCCTCCGCGTCGCCCACCGGCCGCCGCTCGGTGAGCACCCCCGGCGGAGACACGCTGTGGGCGGGCAGGAACAGCGCGTCCACCCGCGGGGCGTCGGGCTGGGCGAACGCCTGCACCGTGCTCTCGTGCAGGATCGAGTCGCCGCACAGCAGCACACTGGCCTCGGGGGTGCTGACCAGCACGCTCATCTCGGGGAAGGGCACCGCGGAGGGAAACGTCCGCAGGGTGGCCCCTTCCAGTACGACGGTCTCGCCCGGGCGGACCGGCCGCAGCTGCTCGAAGCCGAACCGGCGCAGGGTCCAGGCGATGGCCTGGTGGCCGAGCCCGGAGGCGGTCAGCCGTGGGGGCAGCGCACCCGTCGGGTAGATGCAGGTGATGTCGGCGGTACGGTGCGGGCTGTCGTCGAAGTCGACCTCGCTGTCCTCCCCCAGCCGCAGCAGGGAGGGGAAATGGTGGTGGTCGAAGTGGTGGTGGCTGAAGACCACGTGGTCCACCCCACCCTCCAGCACCTCGTCCACCAGCGGGGCGGGCAGCGCCGGATGGTGCTCCCAGAACCGGTCCAGGCGCTGGGTGAGCCAGGGATCGAAAAGGATGCGCTCGTGGCCGGTCTCGACCAGCACCGCGGCGTGCCCCAGCGACGTCAGGCGCATCAGTCCCTCACCTCGTAGACACAGCGGAATCCGACCTCGTTGTGCCGGTCGGTGATCAGGTCCTTGCCGCGGTAGAACGTGGTCAGGCAGGTCTGCGGGGAGGTCCAGGTCCCGCCGCGCAGCACGTGGAAGGCGTCCTTGCGGTTCATGAACTCCAGCGGGTGACGTCCGCGGAAGAACGGGTCCATGTCCTGGCCGGTGTAGAAGTTGGTCCGGGTGAGTTCCCAGACGTTGCCGGACATCTGCAGCGCGCCGTACGGGCTGGCCCCCTCGGGCAGCGCGTCGGCCGGCAGCACCGGCCGGGCGGGGACGCTGTCGGAGGTGATGGTCACCAGCAGGCCCTCCAGCTCTTCCAGGTCCGAGACCTCGCGGCCGAAGGAGCGCTCGACGTAGTTGACCCGGGCCGGGTCCCAGTCCTCGCCCCACGGGAAGCGGCGGCCGTCCGGGCCGCGGGCCGCCTTCTCCCACTGCACCTCGCTGGGCAGACGCCCGCCGGCCCAGTTCGCGAAGGCCCAGGCGTCGTACCAGTCGATCCCGACCACCGGCGCCTGGTCGGCGTTGAAGCGCGGGTCGTGCCCGTGCACCGGCCGGTGGGAGCGCTCGAGCGGCTGGTCCGGATGATCGAACTCACCGCTGCCGTCGACCTCTTCGAGGAACTGGCGGTAGCGGGCGTTGGTGACCGTGGTCCGGTCGATCAGGAAGGCCGCCACGTCCACGATCCGTGAGCCCTCGTCCTGGGTCATCCGGAACGGGCCGGGATCGACACCGTCCGCACCGATCACCGCCGGCCCCTGCGGCACCAGCACCGTGTCGCCGAAGCGGGGCGCCCGGGTGCGGGCTCGTTCCAGCTGCTCGCGCATCCCGGAGAAGTACTCGTCCTCCAGCCGGCGCAGCTCCTGCGGGTCGCGGGTGCCGAACACGGCGATCAGGGCCTGCTTGGTCAGGGCCGCCCCGCAACCGACCGGTTTGCGGGTGAAGTCGGGCCGGGTGAAGTTGCTGGGCCAGCCGGAGATCCGGATCAGGTCCGGCACGGCCACCCGGATCCGGTACTGGGAGATGGTTTTCAGCGCGGTGAAGGCCACCCAGTCCACGGTGTCGTGGGTGCCCGCGGCGATCGCCTCCTGAGCCCGCGCGTCGGCGGCGTGGTGCTCGGCCAGCAGACGCACCGCCGCCGCTCGCACCGGCCACTGCGGATGCGCCACCACCAGCGAGCGCAGCAGCTCCAGCCCGGCCGGACCGGAGGCCTGGCGGCGCCCGAGCTCGATCACCGCCTGGATCGAGGCCCAGTAACGCTCGTCGTGGGAGTCGTCGATCTGCAGCAGTTCGGCGGGGATCTCGCCGGCCGGGGCCACCCGGTGTCCAACCACGCGCATCTCCTTCGTCCGGGCACCGCCCGCACGGAGTTCACCTCCGCACGGGCGGCACTGTTCAGTCACATCGGTCGCGCGGACCGGCGAACTACCACTTGGTGGTGTCCTGGTCCTCGTCCCGCGTGTCCATGAAGTCGCCGTCAGACATGTTCGATCACTCCTTCCCGTGGAGGTGACAGATGTGAGCCGACCGGCACACAGAGCGAGAGCTTAAGCAGCGCAACCCGGTTGCGGCAACGGTACGAGATGAACGCCCGAGCGGGTACTTTCGTTCAGGAACCGCGACCCGCACCGGCGAGCCAGGGAGATTCCGGATGAGCATCGACACATCGGCCGATCTGCGCGGGAGCATGATCCGAGACGGATTCGCCGCTCTGCCGGGCCTGCTCGGACTCGCGCACCTGCAGCAGCTGCGGGCCGCGGTCGGTGAACTGCAGGCCCGGGCCGGCACGCTCACCGCCTCCAGCGACGACTTCGTGCTGGAGGCCGCCGGGATCGGGGGCTGGGCCGCCTGGCAGCAGGACCAGCCGCCCCTGGCCGGTGTGCTGCGCTCGGCCAGCCGAATCCACCAGCACGTGACCGCATTCGACGACATCCAGCAGTCGCTGGGCTTGGCCGAGGGCCCGGTCGCGGCGGTGGCCGGTACACCGGGCCGGCTGGTCAACGCATTTCTGTGGGCCAAACCCCCGCTGGTGGGTTCGGAGAAGCCGTGGCACCAGGACATGGCCTTCGCTCCAACCGGTTTCGACCTGGACACCAGCAGCGTCCTGACCGTGTGGATCGCCGTGGAACCGGCGACCACGCGCAACGGCTGCCTGCAGTTCATCCCCGGCTCACACCGTAAGGGCCTGCTGCCGCACGTCGGCGATCCGGAGCGCGGGCCTGGTCAGCCGGCGGCGCAGCAGGCGGTCGAGCCGCACGTCGAACTTGAGGGCACGGCCGTTCAGGACCAGGCGCTTTCGCTGCCCCTGGCCCCGGGCTCAGCGGTGCTGTTCGACGGTATGGTGCTGCACCGATCAGCCCCCAACCTCACCGCCTCCGAACCACGTACCGCGGTCAGTTTCGTGTATCAGGTGCCGCGCCCGGCCTGGACCAGGGCGTAGAACGCCCGGCCGTCGAGGTGCCGGATGGTGTTCAGATCCCGCTCCACCACCGACCGCAGCGGATGTACCAGTGTGACCAGCACCGGAAAGGTCAGGTCGTTCACCGTCACCGACAGACGACCGCCCGGCTCGACCAAGAGGGCCAGCGCGTGAAAGCTCTCCAGAGAACGGATCTCGTCCAGTCCCTGGTACTCCCGCAGGGTCCCTTCCACCGGCGAGACCATCCCGGCGATGGCGCAGTGGCGCTGCAGGGCGTAGCCGGTGCCGACCCGCTGCCGAAACCGCTCCGGGTCCGTGTAGGCGTCGACCGTCCATTCCAGCTGCGACTCCCCGATGCCGAGACCAGCCGTGGCCGGGATACCCCCACCGGCGATCCGGGCCCCGATCTCCACCAGGCACGGACCCTCGGGCGTGAGCCTGACCTCCAGGTGAGCCGGTCCGTGCTGGATCCCCATCGCGTCCAGCACCTCGAAAGCGTATTTCTCCAGCGCCGGTACGACCTGGTCGGGCGAGGGCACCAGCACCAGCGCGTCGCACAGGTCCACGATCCCGTTGGCGCTGATCCGGTCGGTGCGCCAGACGTCGCACACCTGGTGCCGGCCGTCCCGACTGACGGTGTTGACCATGTACTCGGTGCCGGACAGGTATTCCTGGGCCACCACCGCACGATTGGGCTGCGCGAAAACGTCGAGTTCACCGATCAGTCCTCGGTACGCGGCCACCGACTCCTCGGGCGAGTCACAAAAGTGCACACCCTGGCTGCCCGAGCTGCGCAGCGGCTTGATCACCACCCGCCCACCGAGCCGCCGGTGCCACATCTCCAGTTCCTGGGCGTCGGTGACCCGCAACTGCCGGCCCGCATGCACTCCCGCTGCATGCAAGGTCTGCACCATGAGGTACTTGTCCCGCCGGGCAGCGCTCAGCGCCGTGCCGTTGCCGGGTAACCCCAGCGAATCGGCCAGCAGATCAGCGAACTCGACGCCGACCTCTCCGCCGGGCACCACCGCCACCGGCGCGAACGCCCGCACGGCGGCCACCGTCGCGGCCACGTCGCCCTCGTGCTGGATGTCGGCCACGAAGTCGCTGGCCACCGGCAGGGCGGACCGGTACACCGGGGGCACCCCGATCGTGGACTGCACCCGCACGCAGTCGAACCCTCGTTGCCGAAAAGCCAGGACAAGCGATCGGACGGCCGCATAGGCATCCACCACGACCACACACGGACGGTCCCCGGTAGCGTCAGGCATACGAGCAACATAAGCGACCGGCACCGGTCCTTTCGAGTGCTCGGTGACGGCGGCCTGAACTCAGGCCGCCCGCAGCCCCTTCCGCGAACCCGTGCCCTCGCAGAAACCGGATGCCATGACCTCACTTGTCACCCCGCTGCAGCGCTCGCCGTATCTCGTTCCCCTGCTGCTCTTCAGCAACACCAGCGGAAGTTTCCTGGTGCTGGTCGCCCTTTCCACGCAGGTCGGCTCGGACACCGGCTCCGGGCTGCTGGCCGGCGCCGTGCTCAGTGCCCCCTGGCTGCCGGCCCTGCTCCTGGCCCGCCCGCTGCAGCGACTGCTGACCCAGCACTCGGCCCGCCGGCTGATCCGCACGGCCGAGATCTGCAGCCTGGCCCTCACCCTGGCCGCGATCGCGCTGCCCGGCCCCGCCCTCGTCGTCGGCGCCACCACTGCGCTGCTGGTACGCGGCTTCTGCGAGGCCGTCACCCGCTCCGGCACCTCGGTCCTGCTGCGCCTGGTCACCGACCCCGGCCGGCTCAACCGGGCCAACACCCTCGCCGAGATCGGCCGCCTCACCGGAACCAGCGTCGGGGCCGCCCTGGTCGGCCCGGCCGGCACAGTGCTGTCCCTGCGTGGGCTGCTGGTGCTCAACGCCGCCACCCTGCTCACTTCGGCTCTGCTGGCCCGGGCCCTGCCCGAACCCGGGCCGGCCGTCGAACCGGCCACCGACCAGGCTCCGGAGGATCGCCTGAGCCCGCTCATCCACAACCCGGTGCTGCTGGCCCTGTTCGCCCGGTTCTCACTGGTGGCCCTCTGGCAGGGTTTTCACACCATCGCGGTCACCGTGATCCCGTTGCAGGTGCTCCACGGCGACGAGCGACTGGTCGGGATCTTCGTCGCGCTGTCCTCCCTGGCGATCTTCGCCGGTTCGCTGGGTGCGCTGCCGGTGCAGAAATACCTGGGCCGACTGCCCTCCGCCACCTGGCTCCTGCTGCCGTTGCCACCGCTGGTGGGAGCCGTCCTGATCGCCCGGACCGTCCCGTCCCTGCTGTTGTACGCCGTGTTTCTGGTGCTGTTCGAGGTCGCCTACGTCTACTTCAACAACCGCCTGCTGGCGGCCGCGACGCCGGAGGAGATCCCTACCGTCGTCACCGTGCGAGCCACCGCCATGCCCCTGGCCGTGGTCACCGCGATCGTGGGGGTGGGCGCGGTGAGCGACCTGGCCGGGCCGACGTCCGCGGTACTGCTCGTGGTGGCGTGCACGGTGCTGGTATCCGCTGTCAGTGGATCGGAAACCGCTCCCGGACGGCTGCTGTCACGTGGATCCCGCTGACGGGACCCACGTCGTTCAAGTGTTACTGACTCGTCAGTCGAACGCGCTCAACCGTCCACGACGTCGCGCAGAGCCTCCGCCGGGGTGGCCACCGGGCACCCGTCGCCGCTGAGCCGGCTGGGCCGGGGAACCAGGTCCGGCAGGGCCAGCAGCACCGGCGAGTCCAGCAGATGACGCCGCCGCATCCGCACGGCCGTACTCGTCACCCCCTCGGCACTCACCCGAACCCGAATCAGCCCGCTGCGCAGCACCTCACACCCGTCCTGCTGCTGATCACCGGCGAACGTGGCCGCCGTCGCGACGGCGAGCACGTACCAGGTGCCCACCGGCACCTGCGCCAGCTCGTAACAGCAGGGACGACCATGAGGGACGTCCACCAGGACTGCGGCGCCGACCGGATGCTGCAGCAGCGGGCTGGGAAACGCCCCGACCAGGGCGCGGGCGTTACCCAGTCCGGCCGGGAGACTGATGGTTCCCGCGATCGTCCCCGCCGGCGTGCTCGGGGCGGTCACCGAGGGCGGGCCGAACGCCTTGGCGTTCGCCATCCGCCGGAAGCGCCCCGGGGAGACCCCGACACTGGCGGAGAAGTAGTTGGTGAAGGAGCCCAGGCTGTTGTAGCCGACCGCGAAAGCTACGTCGGTGACCCGGATCGAGCTCTCCAGAAGCATCCGCTTGGCCTCGGCCACCCGCACCGCGGCCAGGTAGCGCCCCGGGGTGATGCCGACCGTGTCCCGGAAGAGCCGGGCGAAGTAGAAGCGGCTCAGTCCGGCGCTGTCGGCCAGTTCCTCCAGCGACAGCGCCTCGCCGTACCGCCGCCACATGCACTCGACGGCCTTCTCCACCGCGCTGTCCATCTGCCACCTCACTGCCTAGACCGGGATTCCAGTCTGACCCGCCGATGTCGTGGCCAGCTCAAGCCGGGCTCGGTGGCTCGCTCCAGCGTTGGTCGAAATCCTTTTCCGGGAAAGACTTCAGGAGACCAGCGTCGGGTCACCGGACAGGATGGCCGCCTGCAGCCGCTGCACCCGCGGGCCCGGCTCGACCCCCAGTTCACGGTTCAGTTCCGAGCGCAGGCGGTGAAAGGCCTGCAGCGCCCGCCCGACGTGACCGGCCCGGCTGAGCGCGGTCATCAGGAAGGCGCACAGGTTCTCGTTCATCGGGCTCTTGGCCGTGAGCAGGGTCAGCTCGCCCAGCAGGTCGGCGTGCCGGCCCAGCGCCAGGTCCGCCTCGATCCGCCGCTCCAGCGCCCCCAGGCGGTGCTCCTCCAGAGAGGCGGCCTCGATCTGCAGCACCCGCCCCATCCGCACGTCCACCAGGACCGGCCCGCGCCACATGTCCAGCGCCCGGGTGTACTCCAGCGACGCGCGCCGGTAGTCGCCCTCCTCCGACGCCGCCCGCCCCGCCCGCACCCCCTGGTCGAACACCTCGACGTCGGTCTGGCACATCGCTCCTTCCAGCAGGTACCCGTTGTGGCGGGTGCTGAGGATCTGCCGGGCCCCCGGACGCCCCGAACTCGCCTCGGCCAGGGCGTTGCGCAACTGCAGGATGTAGGTCTGCAGGGTGGTGGAGTAACTGCGCGGCGGCCGTTCGGCCCACAACTCCTCGACCAGGGTCGGAACGGTCACGACGCGCCCCATGTTCACGGCCAGCACGGCCAGCACCTGTCGTTGCTTGGGGGCGCTGGGGGTGACCGGTCTGCCGTCGAGACGAAGGGCCAGAGGGCCGAGCAGATCCACGCTGAGCGGCCTGACTTCCCGGTGCATTCGTAATTCCCCCTGATCAATGGCGAATCCGTCCCACTGAGGATGCATCGGGGCGGCACAAATATCTAGGGACTAAGCCGCTTTCGGCAGAATTCTCATCTGCGGGAGGCGGCCCGGGCCTCGAACACCTGATCGGGCAGTATTTTCCGGCTTCCGCGGCTGATTCTTCTCGTCCGGGCGGCGTGTCCGGCAACCACGGCCGGGATGATCTTCGAGGACCGCGGGACAAAGTCGATACCCGCCACCTTGCCATGACATCGTGGCCCTGATAACGTCGGCGGCTTGGTTAACGGCCTGCTAATAAGGTTTAGGGCCGTCTTTCTCCGCAGATCCCGCACGGCCACCGGCCGGAGCCCGGAAAAGCCCACCCCAGATACGGTATCTGCGGAGATGGCGTGACACATCCGCAGGTCCGGCGGGCCTTTCGGGCACCGGGCGGGCGGCACCGGAACGAGGTCGGCCACTCCCCCGACCGGTTCGCCGCGTCCAGCCGAACCGTCAAATTGACGTTATTCCCGGTAACTCGAAGCCGAACATGATTCGACGCCTATTGATGAACCCGGCCGCCCCTTTACCAGTTCGCGACCCACCGTCAGAACCATTCTTTTCTCCCACCGTCCGATTGAACCGCAGGAATACTTCGGGAGATTGAACAATTCTTCGGCCGAGATCAAGCAATTCTGTTGACCGGCCGGTGGAGAATGCCCGCGGCGGCCGGGATACGAGCGCCTCTCGAGCGCCGGTCCACCACGATCCCCCAGCTTTGCGTCGCGAACCCACCGGCTTTGTGCGAGGAGCAGATGATGCGGAAAGTAGTTTCGCGCGACGGGACGACGATCGCTTATGACGCGATCGGGGAAGGCCCCCCGATCGTTCTGCTGAACGGCAGTTTCCGCGACCACACCATTTTCGACGCCCTGGTCCCGGAGATCGCCCCGCACTGCACCGTCTACGTCTACGACCGGCGCGGACGGGGCGAGAGCGGCGACGCGCCCACCTACACCGTGGACCGCGAGATCGAGGACCTGCAGGCGGTGATCGACGAGGCCGGAGGCCAGGCCGTGGTCTTCGCCGGCTCCTCCGGAGCCAACCTGGCGCTGCGGGCCGCGGTCGCCGGCACCACCATCACCAAGCTCGCCCTGCACGAGCCGTACTTCCGCGTCGAGGGCTTCCCCCAGCCGCCCGCCGACTTCGCGCAGCAGCTCGACGCCCTGCTGGCCGCCGGCCGGCCGGGTGCGGCGGCCGAGTACTTCCTGGCCGAACTGGTGGGCTTCTCCCCGGAGCTGATCGCCGAGTGGCGCAACGGTCCGCTGTGGGCCACCAACGAGGCCAACGCCCACACCCTGCCCTACGACACCGCCGTCTGCGGCGACTTCAAGGTGCCGGTGCAGGCCCTGGCCGGCTACCGCACCCCCGCCCTGGTGCTCAACAGCGACAACACCAGCGACTGGCTGCGCGCTGCCGCCGTCGCCACCGCAAAGGCCCTGCCCAGCGGCTGGGGCCTGCAGCTGCCCGGCTCCTGGCACCGGATCCAGACCGACATCCTGGGCCGGGTCCTGGTCGGGTTCGCCACCACCTAGACCCTCAGTTCGGCGATCACGCAGGTCCTGCGTGCTCAAGCCAAAGGTGCATGATCACGGCCGGTTCGGGCGACAGGCGCACCGGCCGGCTCCTGGAACGGGATCCGGCCCGGACCGCACGGCTGCGGTGCTGTGGGAGGATGGCCCGGTGAGAGTGGATGACCTGGTTCGGCTCCGGCGTGCCCGCGATCAGATCGACCGCGACTACGCCCAGCCCCTCGACGTCACCATCCTCGCCCGCACGGCGCTGATGTCACCGGGCCACTTCTCCCGCAGCTTCCGCTCGGCGTTCGGCGAGACGCCCTACAGCTACCTGATGACCAGGCGGATCGAGCGGGCCAAGGCGCTGCTGCGCAAGGGCGACCTGAGCGTCACCGAGGTCTGCTTCGCCGTCGGCTGTACCTCGCTGGGCTCCTTCAGTTCCCGTTTCACCGACCTGGTCGGGGAAAGCCCCAGCGCCTACCGGGCCCGCCCGCACGCCCATGCCGCCCCGATTCCGGCCTGCATCGTCAAGATCCGTACGCGACCGGTCAGGAATGGAGAAGCGAAGCTCCCCAGCCGTCCGTAGGCTTCCAGCATGAAGATCACGCTCTCTCAGTGCTTCCTCTCGGTCGAGGACCCGGACAAGGCGATTGAGTTCTACCGTGACACCCTCGGCTTCGAGGTCCGCAACGACGTCGCCTTCGAGGGGATGCGGTGGATCACCGTCGGCTCCCCCGACCAGCCCGACGTGGACATCGTGCTCGAACCCCCGGTGGCCAACCCCGACGCCTCGCCCACCGACCGTGAGGCGATGGCCGGCCTGATGGCCAAGGGGCTGCTCAGCGGGGTCATCTTCGGCACCGACAACTGCGACGCCACCTTCGAGCGCATCCGTGAGGCCGGCGCCGAGGTCATGCAGGAGCCGGTCGACCAGCCCTACGGCGTGCGCGACTGCGCCTTCCGCGATCCGTCCGGCAACATGCTGAGGTTCACCCAGCCCCAGTAGCGTCCGGCCCGCCGGGCCGGCAGTTCCCGAAAACTTCACAGCCGGCTCCCCCGCGACCACATGGGTGCGGGGGCCGGCCACCCCTTGCCTTCTTCAGGTCCGACCGCGCATCCGCGAGGACTTCCCGAAAGCACCTGACCGACTGCTCTTTCCGATCTCGGTTCTGCGGCCGGATGTTTCGTGCTGCCCGGATCCGCTCGCAGAACCTGCTCCTTCAGAACCTTTTTCCGGTGGGAACCACATCTCCAGAGGATGGGAATCGATGATCGAGGCCAAGAACCTGACCAAACGATACGGCGACAAGATCGCGGTGCAGGACCTGTCCTTCACCGTGAAACCCGGTGTGGTGACCGGGTTCCTGGGCGCCAACGGCGCCGGGAAGTCGACCACCATGCGGCTGCTGCTGGGCCTGGACCGCGCGGACGAGGGCGCGTCCAGCATCGACGGCCGGCGCTACCAGGACCTGGAGCGTCCGCTGAGCACGGTCGGGGCCCTGCTGGAGGCCCGCGCCGTGCACACCGGCCGCAGCGCCTACAGCCACCTGCTGTGCCTGGCCCAGACCCAGGGGATCGGTAAAAAGCGCGTCGAGGAAGTGCTTTCGACGGTCGGCCTGCAGGACGTGGCCAAGAAGCGCGCGGGCGGTTTCTCCCTGGGCATGGGCCAGCGCCTGGGCCTGGCCGCGGCGTTGCTCGGCGATCCGGCAGTGCTGATCCTGGACGAGCCGGTGAACGGCCTGGACCCGGAGGGCATCCTCTGGATCCGTAACCTGATGAAACAGCTGGCCGCCGAGGGGCGAACGGTTTTTGTCTCCAGTCACCTGATGAACGAGATGGCGGTGACGGCCGAACATCTCATCGTGATTGGCCGCGGCCGGCTGATGGCCGACTGCTCCACCCAGGAATTCATCGACCGCGCGCGGAAAGACGCCGTCCTGGTGCAGAGTCCCGATGCCGATGCATTGGCTCAGGCAATTGCACGTGCAGGCGGGGTGGTCACTCCGAACGGCACCCAGGAACTCATCGTCGCCGACCTGGACGCCGCGAGGATCGGTGAGATCGCCGCCCAGGAAGGGCTGGTTCTGCACGGGGTCACCACTCAGCGCGGATCGCTGGAGGAGGCCTTTATGGAATTGACCCGGGAAAGCGTCGAATACAGCGCGGACACCGGTAAGGGCACGAACTCGAAGGTCACCGGAGGCAGCAAATGACCGCCACCACCGTCGGGCGCACGACGGGCACCGCCGGCCGCGTCAGCTTCGTCAACCTGCTGCAGTCGGAGTGGACCAAGATCCGCACCGTCCGTTCCACCGTGTGGTCGCTCGTGCTGTTGCTGGCCCTGTTCCTCGGCCTGACCGCGATCCTGGTCAGCCTGACCGTGGCCACCTGGGACGACACCGACGCCGAGACCCAGGCGCTGATCGTGGACGACCCGGCCGCGGTCATCCTCGGCAGCGGCTTCCTGGTCGCCCAGCTGGCCGTCTGCGTGCTCGGCGTGATGGTGATCGCCTCGGAGTACTCCACCGGCATGATCCGGGCCAGCCTGCTGGCGGTGCCGCGGCGGGTACCGATGCTGGCCGCCAAGGCCACCGTGCTCTTCGTCCTGTGCCTGGGCGTGAGCCTGGTCAGCGCGTTCGGCTCGTTCTTCATCGGGGCCCCGATCCTCGAGGAGAAGGCCCCCGTGGCCCTCGGCGATCCCGGTGTGCTGCGGGTGGTGATCGGCACCGCCCTGTACCTGGCCGTGCTGTCGGTCCTGGCCCTGGCGGTGGGTGCGCTGGTGCGGCACACCGCGGCCGGCATCACCGGGATCATCGGCTTCGTCCTGGTGCTGGCTCCGCTGGTGCAGCTGATCCCCGGCAAGTTCGGCGAGTACGCCCACGCCTACCTCCCCACCGAGGCGGGCATCCTGATCGGCCAGACCCAGCAGGGCAGCGACGACCTGCTCTCGCCGTGGCAGGGCTTCGGGGTCATGTGCCTGTGGACCGTCGCGCTGCTGGCCGTGGCCGGCTATCTGCTCAAGCGCCGCGACGCGTGAGCTGAACAGCGCCCCTCAGACGCGCCCGTGGTGTTCGCTTCCCCCCTCCGCACCACGGGCGCTGGGTGCGCGTTCGCTGCTACCGTTCCGGGCGATCCGGCGGCACGAACGCGCACCCGATCCAGACACGACCAGGGCCCCGTGACCGGAACGATCCGGTCACGGGGCTCTGGGCAGCTGCAGACGACCCGTGCGCCTACCCGATGCTCCCCCACGAGCCGTGCTCGCGATACCAGCCCACCACGTCCGTCAATCCTTGATCGAACGTCCACCGGGCCTGGTACCCCAGTTCCGCCCGGGCCTTGCTGTCGTCCAGGGCGTACCGCCGGTCGTGCCCCTTGCGGTCGGGCACGAAGTCCACCGACGCCCAGTCGGCCCCGCACAGCTGCACCAGCCGCTCGGTGAGCTCGCGATTGCTGAGTTCGCAACCGCCACCGAGGTTGTACACCTCGCCCTCCCGTCCCTGGGTCAGCGCCAACTGCACGCCGCGACAGTGATCGTCCACGTGCAGCCACTCGCGCACGTTGCGCCCGTCGCCGTACAACGGCACCCGCTGCCCGTTCAGCAACCGGGTGACGAAGTGCGGAATCACCTTTTCCACGTGCTGATACGGGCCGTAGTTGTTGGAGCACCGGGTCACCACCACCGGAAGCCGGTGCGAGCGGTGGTACGCCCGCGCCATCAGGTCCGCCGACGCCTTCGAGGCCGAGTAGGGCGAATTCGGCTCCAGCGGGCTGTTCTCGGTCCAGGCACCCTCGGCGATGCTGCCGTACACCTCGTCGGTGGAGATCTGCACGATCTTCGGGACCGACCGCTGCAGAGCACATTCCAGCAGGTTCTGGGTGCCCAGCACGTTGGTGTGGATGAACGGCGCCGCATCCTCCAGCGAGCGGTCCACGTGGCTCTCGGCCGCGAAGTGCACCACCGCATCGTGTCCGGGCAGCACGTCCATCATCAGGCCGGCGTCGCCGATGTCGCCCTTGACCAACGTCAGCCGCTGGTCGCCGAGCGGAAGGTTCTCCTCGCTGGCGGCATAGGTCAGCTTGTCCACGACGGTCACGTCGCAGTCCTGGTATCCGGGGTAGGCCCCGGCCAGCAGACTGCGCACGTAGTGGGAGCCCACGAACCCCGCTCCACCGGTCACCAGGATTCTCATGCTTGATCAACCACCCAGAAAGAACGACGGACGCCGGCGGGGCACCGGCACGTCCAGGCCCTCGCCCCGGCTCACTGTGCCCGCCCTCGGCCGGTGTCCGGTGGAAGGGGACTAGGGCAGCGCTCGGGAGTGCTCTGAAGGCCGCTGCTGCAGCGAGGAGGTCCCCAGCCGATCTCAACCGGAGCGCGAGGCGCCTGGGGAACGCTCCTGTGCCGAGGCGCCGTGACGATGCGACGCGCTTGCCTCACTCCCCCAGCGCTCCGGAGGTCGTGTGTGAAGCACCAGGTCAATGACCTCGCCATGTTCGGCGGATCCAGCGTTTTCGCGCAGCCGCTGTTCGTAGGACGCCCGAGCGTCGGTGATCGTTCCCGGTTCTTCGAGCGCCTGAGCCAGGTGCTCGACCGGCAGTGGCTCACCAACAACGGCCCCCTGGTACGGGAGTTCGAGGGCCGCATCGCCGAGGTGGCGGGGGTGGAGCACTGCGTGGCGGTGTGCAACGCCACGGCCGCCCTGCAGTTGCTGCACCGGGCCCTGGGGGTGCGCGGCGAGATCATCATGCCCTCGATGACCTACGTCGCCACCGCGCACTCGGCCCGGATGGCGGGCCTGACCCCAGTGTTCTGCGATGTGGATCCGCTGACCGGCTGCCTGGACCCGGCGGCCGTCGAGAGCGCGCTCAGCGAGCGCACTTCGGCCGTTCTGGGAGTGCACCTGTGGGGCCAGCCGTGTGCTGTCGAGGATCTGACGAAGGTGGCCGACCGGCACCGTCTGACCCTGACGTTCGATGCCGCGCACGCTCTGGGGTGCACCGAGCAGGGTCGTCCGATCGGTGGTTTCGGTGAGGCCGAGGTGTTCAGCTTTCACGCCACCAAGGTGGTCAACAGTTTCGAGGGTGGGGCGGTCGTCACCGGCAATGCCGCTCTGGCCGACGAACTGCGGGCGCTGCGGGCCTTCGGCGCCGCGGACGGGGCGATCCGGTCGGTCGGTACCAACGCCAAGCTGAGCGAGGCCGGCGCTGCGATGGGCCTGACCTCGCTGGAGGCCTTCCCGGCCACGGTGCGGCACAATCGCGCCAATCTGAAGGCCTACCGCACCGAACTGGACGCGCTGCCCGGGGTGCGGGTTCTGCCCTTCGACGAGAGCGCGAGCGCCAACTGCCAGTACGCCGTGGCCCTGATCGACGCGGAGGTCACCGGAGTCCACCGTGACCTGCTGGTGCGGGCTCTGGCGGCGGAGAACGTGATCGCCCAGAAGTACTTCTCACCGGCCTGCCATCAACTGGAGCCCTACGCGGGTGCCGTCCGGCTGCCGAACACCGAGCGTCTGGCCGAGCAGGTGATCGCGCTGCCGACCGGGCCGGCGACCTCGGTGGAGCAGGTGCGTCTGGTGGGTGAACTGTTGCGGTACCTAGTTTCTCACGGTCCCGAGCTGTCCGCGCGAGTGGGCCGGTGAGCCCTGCCCTCGCGATGCGGAACCGCGGTGGCGACCGGATCCATCCATGAGCGCGCCTCGTGAAGGGCGAGACGGCACGAGTCAGGTAGTTCCCCGGCGAGGCGACGAGACGGCGAGGCAGGCGATGGCCACCATGTACGACCAGAGTGAGCAGTGGGCTCACATCACCAGCACCTTGATCACTCCGGAGGTGGCCGCGGACCTGAGTTCCTTCCGCTCGAGCAGCCCGAACTTCAAGATCGCGCTGTGGGATCCGGGCACGAACGGGGTGCGCTACCTCAAGGACCTGGTCTACAACCTGGGCCTGCAGCTCACGGACCGGCAGCGGGCCCGGCTGCGGCGGATCCGGCACCGTCAGGTCGGCGACCCGATCACGGTGCGCTGCCACGGTGAGCTCCTGTGCATGGACTACCTGCAGGCCCTGTACGAGCTGGACTGCCTGGATCACGTCGCCGGCCTGCCCGGGGGCCGGGTGCTGGAGATCGGGGCCGGGTACGGGCGTACCTGTCATGCCCTGATGTCCAATCACGATCTGGCCGGTTACACGATCATCGACCTGCCCAACACCCTGGAGCTGTCCCGGGCCTACCTGAAGGCGGTGCTGGAGCCGCAGCAGTACGCCCGGATCACCTTCCTGACCAACGAGCAGGCGCTGACGCTGCCCGAGCAGATGCGGTTCGACCTGTGCATCAACATCAACTCGTTCGGGGAGATGCCCGCCACCACCGTGACGAACTACCTGCGGCTGATCGCGCAGCGGTGCGAGTACTTCTACACCAAGAACCAGACCGGCAAGTACATGGACAAGCGGCTGGACGGGCACGCGCAGGGGGACGAGGTGGTGGCCAAGGCGCTGAGCTCGGGGCTGCTGCGCGACATCCTCGACATCTATGACAGCGGTGCGGTCGAGGCCTCGAGCCAGAAGTATGTCGACGCCATGCGCCCGGGTCAGGAGTGGACCTGCGTGGTGGACAGCTGGGCCCGGCCGTGGAGTTTCTACTGGCAGGCCCTCTACCACCGTGACCTGAGCGCCGGTGAGCCTGTTCGAATGCCGCATCCATGACACTCGAACGCCTCGTCCACCCGCTCTTTCAGGAAGGATTCGCATGAGGTTCCTGTTCACCGCCGGCGGCAGCCAGGGCACGGTCTTCGCGATGGCCCCGCTGGCCGTCGCCGCCCGCAACGCCGGCCATGACGTCCTCACCACCGTGGACGCACCGCTGCTGGAGTGTGCGCAGGCCATCGGGCTGCCCGCCGTGCAGACCCCGCACCCGAAGGAAGCCAGCGCGCGACTGCAAGCGCTGCTGGAGGTGTCGCAGGACTGGACCCCGGATGTGGTGGTCGGAGGCCTGTCGTACATCCCCGGTCTGCTGGCGGCCTCGCTCGATGTGCTCTACGTGCGGCAGTACTGGGACATCCTGCCGTTGCGCACCGAGCCCGGGTTGCAGGTGGAGCTGGATCGCCTGGGTCTGAGCGGGGCTCCGGAGGCGGATCTGTTCCTCGACGTGTGTCCCCCGGGTCTTCGCCCCTCGCCGAGCCCTACGGCACGGCCCATGCGCTGGATCCCGCGTAACCGGCAGGGGCGGCTGGAGCCGTGGATGTACACCCGTCCCAAAGATCGTCCGCGGGTTCTCATCACCTCGGGCACCCGGAGCCTGATGCTGAACACCCCGGGCAGTTCGATGCGTCATCTGGTGGATCAGCTGATCTCCGAGGGCGCGGAAGTGGTGTTCGCCGCACCCGAGGGGGCGGCCGAGCAGTTCGCCGGCCAACTGGGAGACGTCCACATCGGCTGGCTGCCGCTGGATGTCGTGGCCCCCACCTGTGATCTGGCGATCCACCACGGGGGCGGGGCGACTGCGGTCACCTTCATGAACGCCGGGGTTGCGCAGGTGGTGATCCCGGAGAACGACTACGCCAAGGCGATCGGGGCGGCCGCCGCGGACTTCGGGGTGGCCCAGCTGGTGCTGCCCGCTCAGTTGCCCGAGGGCATCAATCTTTCCGAGGAGATCGCCGGCATCGCCCAGGACATCCTGTCCACCCCGCGCTACCAGGAGCGCGCCGACGAACTGGCGGCCCACATCCGGACGCTGCCGTTGCCTTCGCAGATCGTGCTCGAACTGGAGGAGCTCTCCTGAGAACACCGGCAGAGGGCCCGGACGCGTCGGCGTCCGGGCCCTCTGCACGTTGCCTTTTCGCTAGGAACGACCGGCCTTCTCGACGTTTCGCTTCATCGACTCGGTGTCGTTCAGGTGCGGGAAGGGCTCCGACGGGCGGGGCACCCCCAGGAAGGAGCACAGCGGTTCCCAGCCCTGCTTGACGTCGTACACCAGGAGGTTGTCGGGGTCGATGCTGTTGACCACGCCCTGGTTGTGCTCGCGGAACGCGGCGATGGCGTGGTCGCGTTCCTCGAACCGGCCCCCGAACAGCCCGCTCCAGACCAGGCTGTCGGTCACCCGCAGGATCCGGGCCGGGGTGGAGTCCGGCGGTGGCGGGCTCTGCCGGGCCCGCAGCACGAACTGGTACAGGGTGTCGTAGGTGCTGCGGTACCACTCCTCACCGTCCCGGATGGTCAGCACCACCTTGGTCTCGGGCAGGGCCTGCAGGATCTGGCGGTAGTACAGCGATCCGGGGCCGTCGACCACCGAGGTGTAGCCCTCGAACACCTTCTCCCAGTCGGGTTCCTGACCGTCCACGACGATCTGCTCCCAGCTGCGCAGCCGGTCGTCGTCGCTGATCACGTCGAACATGTGGAAGCTCGGCCCCCACCCGATCGTCTCCAGGGCCCGCTTCAGCGACGTGGTCCCGGTCCGGCCCAGCCCCACGTTCATCAGTTTCAGCATGTGTTCTCCTCGTCTGCTGGGTTCAGCTTCTTCGCGGCGGCCGGGATCAGCGCCAGTCGGCGGGTTCCTGCCGGGTCGAGACGTTCACGCAGTTCCACAGATTGACCAGGGCGATCTGCAGGACGAGGGCGCCCAGTTGCTGCTCGGTGAAGTGCTCGGCGGCGGCGTCCCAGACCTCGTCCGGGACCGGGTCGGTACGGCTGCCCAGCTGCGAGCAGGACTCGGCCAGGGCCAGCGCGGCCCGTTCGGCCGGGGTGAAGGACGGGTCGCTGCGCCACTGGCTCACCTTCAGCAGGCGTTCGTCGATCGAACCGGCGCTGGAGGGGGTCTGGTACTGACGGCCGTTGAGGTGGCTGATGTACAGCCGCACCAGGTCCAGGGTCTGCTTCGGCACGTCGGCCTGACCGATGGCGTTGGACAGGTCGAGCAGGGGCTGCAGCGCGTCGGGGACGACCAGCGAGGGGTTCTTCATCCGTGGGGGCATCGGCCTCTCCTGGGTAGACGGTTCGAGCGGGGTAAGCGTGAATCAGGCCGTGGCGGCAGCGACCAGGGCGCGGTGCAGGCGGTCGTCGGGGGTCTGCCCGGCCTCCCACTGCACCCCCAGCACGAAAGCATCGGCGCCGGCCTCGATGACCTCGACCACTCCGTCCGGGGCCGTGGCGCTGACGGTGAGCCCACGGCCCACCTCGGCGACGGCCTGGTGGTGATGACAGGCGGATTCGAACGGCCCGTCCTGCAGGATCTGGCGCACCCGGCTCCCGGGCTGCAGCTCCAGGCGGTGCCGGCCGAACTCGAACGTCTCGCTGTCCGGCTGGTGCTCGTGATTGCCGGTGACCTCCGGCAGGTGCTGGTGCAGCGTGCCGCCGTGCAGGACGTTGAGCAGCTGCATGCCCCGGCAGATTCCCAGCACGGGCAGCCCGGTCTCCAGCGCCTGCTCGACCACCTCACGCTCGATGCGGTCGGCGGCCGGGCTGGGTACCCGGGTCATGGGATGGGCCGGGGCGCCGTACAATTCGGGGTCCAGGTCCGGTCCGCCCGGGATCAGCAGGCCGTCCAGCCGATCCACCACCGCCCGCGCGCCGGGCACCAGCGGCACCAGCAGCGGCAGGCAGCCGGCCGCGGCCAGCATCTGCACGTGGGCCTGCAGGGTCAGGCTCACCACCAGCTCGGTGCCCTGCAGAGTGACCGGAGCGGTGCGGGCGCAGATCCCGATCACGGCCTGCCTCGGGTGACCCGGAGACGGTGAATTCATCGCAGGACTCCTCCCTGACGGCCGCGGTGGCCCGGACCTGAGACTAAGTTCGGCTCCGCGTTCAACTCAAGCCGACCACCGGCGAAACCTGCTCCTTGAGAACAAATTTGAGACGTCCGTCGGGCCGGGCGGCAAATCCACCGGTCCTTGAGCGGAGTTGCAGAGCACCTTGCCAGGCTGCCGGGCAATCACGCCCGGAGCGGGAACCATCGTCGGGAGGACGAGCATGAGCACCAAGATCCCTGTGCTGATCGTGGGTGGCGGTGGTTGCGGCCTGTCCGCCGCCAACTTCCTGGCCGACCACGGGGTGGACTACCTGCTCGTGGAACGGCACGCCGGCACCTCCACCATCCCCAAGGCCCACTACCTGAACCAGCGCACGATGGCGATCTACCGCCAGCACGGCCTGGACGCCCAGATGATCGAACAGGGCGCCCCGCTGGAGAAGTTCGGCCAGATCCGCTGGATCACCACCCTCAGCGGCGAGGCGGACATGGACGCCCGGGTGGTGCACGAGATGGAGGCCTTCGGCGGTGGCTCGCTGCGCGAGACCTACGCCCGGGCCGGCGCCCTGCTGCCGGTCAAGCTGCCCCAGCACCGGCTGGAGCCGATCCTGCGCGAGCACGCCGAGCGGCGCTCGCCCGGTGCGGTCCGATTCCGCCACGAGATGAAGAGCTTTCGCGACGAGGGCGACCGCATCGTCGCGCAGATCTTCGACGCCACCACCGGTGAGACCTCCACCGTCGAGGCGCAGTACATGATCGCTGCCGACGGCGGCCGCGGCGTCGGGGCCGCGGTAGGGGTGCAGATGCACGGCCGCCCCAGCCAGCTCAACGTGACCACGGCGTACTTCACCGCCGACCTGTCACCGTGGTGGCGCGAGGGCACGCTGATCACTCACCTGCTCAACCCGTACAACCCCGAGATGTCCACCAACCTCATCGAGATGGGCCCGACCTGGGGCAAGCACTGTGAGGAGTGGGTGCTGCACTTCCCACCGGGAGACCCGGTCCAGGTCGACCAGACCAAGGTGGTCCCCCGCATCCGCGAGGTGCTGGGCCTGCCGGAACTGGTGGTGGACCTGCACCACGTGACCAACTGGACGCTGGAGTCGCTGATGGCCGACCGGTACCGCGTGGGCCGGGTGCTGCTGGCCGGGGATGCGGTGCACCGTCAGCCGCCGACCGTGGGCCTGGGCCTGAACACCGGCATCCAGGACGCGCACAACCTGGCCTGGAAACTGGCGGCCGTCCTGTCCGGCCAGGCCGACGACAGCCTGCTGGACACCTACGAGGCCGAACGCCTGCCGATCGGCCGGCAGAACGTCGCCTGGGCGGTCTCGGCCGCCTCGCACCACCAGGCCCTGCTCGAGGCGATCGGCCTGGGCCACCGCACCCCGCAGCACCTGCGCGCCGCCAACTTCGACGCCTACTTCGACACCTCACCCATGGGCGAGACCGTGCGGGCCCGCGCCCGGGAGATGTTCGCCACCCACCGGGGCGGCTGCCAGGCCCACGACATGGAACTGGGCTTCTCCTACGAGGACGGCGCCCTGACCCCGGACGGCACCCCGGAACCGGCCCGGGCCCCGCTGCGCGACGTCTACCACCCGGTCACCCGCCCGGGGCACGTGCTGCCGCACGCCTGGATCGAACGCGACGGCAAGCGCCTGTCCACCCTCGACCTGCCCGGTCCCGAGACCACCCTGGTCCTGATCACCGGCCCGGAGGGCGAGGCGGCCTGGCGCCGCAGCGCCGCCCGCACCGGGCAGACCTTCGGCGTGGACATCGTGGTGGCCGGGATCGGCGAGGGCGCCGAGTTCGCCGACGTCGAGGGCCGGTGGGCGAAACTGCGCCAGATGTCCGGCACCGGAGCCGTTCTCGTGCGGCCGGACCAGCACATCGCCTGGCGCTGCCCCGACCTGCCCGACAACCCCGAGGAAGAACTGAGCATCGCGGTGGCTCAGGTGCTGCCGCCGGCCCTGACCCCGGCGCTCACCTGATCCGTTCACCCAAGGCAGCGAAAAGGGCGGGATCCCTGTTTCCCGCCCTTTTCGCTGTGCCGCAAAGACAAACGAGTGCGATGCCGCCCCGGGACGGCACCGCACTCGTTCACGCTCCGGCCTCTCAGCCGCGGGCTGCTGCCTCCTGGAACATCCAGTCCTGCACCGACTCGGCTGCCTTGAAGGCGCTCGCGATGCAGTTACCCACGCCTACCCCGTCGAAGGCCGCCCCGCAGGCGGCCAGCCCCGGCTGGGTGGCCAGGCTCGCGTGGATCCGCTCCACCCGCGCCAGATGACCCACGGTGTACTGCGGTAGGGAATCGGCCCACCGGCTGACCCGGGCAGCCACAGGTGGGGCATCCACCCCGGTGGCTTCGGCGAGCTCGGAACCGGCCAGGGCCACCAGTTCGTCGTCGTCGCGCCCGAGCACCTGCTGATCGCCGACCCCGCCGATCTGGCAGCGCAGGATCTCCAGGTCCCCCGCCAGATGACGCCATTTCACGCTGGAGAAGGTGACCGCCTTGGTGGCGTAACCCTCACGGGCCGGCACCCGGTAGCCGCAGAACCGATGCCCGCCGATCCCTTCGGGGAAGGCCTGCCGGGGGTAGGCGAACGTGATGATGGCCGTTCCGGTGTAAGGGATGTCGGCCAGGTCTGCTGCGGCCTGACTCACCGGGGGCAGACCGGAGAGCAGCTTGCTCGCGGCCTCGGCCGGCAGGGCCAGGACGACGGCGTCGGCCTCGATCTGCTGCACCGAACCGCCCGTGCTCACCTGCAGACGCCACCCGCGCTCGCGCCGCTGGAGGCTCTCGACCGTTGTCTCGAGCCGGATCTCGGCGCCCGGTGAGGTGCGCAGGATCTCCTGGGCCAGAGCCGGCGGGAGGGATCCCATCCCACCCGTGAGCGTGGCCAGACCCGGCGGGGGCTCCTGACCGGGCGGGCTGGGCGGGGCGATCAGTGAACCGGCCGCGGCGGTCAGCGACGGATGCTTCTTGAGGGCCCGCGCCAGCGGCGTCAGCATCGCCTGGAACGACAGCTCGTCCGAGCGCCCGGCGCAGACATCGGCCAGGAACGGGTCGACCAGCTGATCGACAACCTCACGACCGTACCGGTCACCTACGAAACCGGCCACATCACGGTCGGTCTCGTGCCCGCGCAGGGGAAGATCCGCCTCCTGACGGGCCCGGGCGATGCCTTCCGGCGACAGCAGGCCGGTGCCCGCCAGTTCGTCCATGTCCGAGGGCACACCCATGAACTGGTGGTACGGCAGGGCCCGGAGCGCCTTGTGCGTCCAGATCGCCGTGGCCTTGGTGGTCGCCGTGGTCAGCTGCTCGCCCAGACCCACGTCCGCCACCAGCCGGGCGGTCTTCGGCCTGCGCGCGTACAGGCCTTCTGCGCCCTCGTCGACCTGCACCCCGGCGATCTGCGAGACCGCCAGTTTCCCGCCCAGGCGCGAGCCGGCCTCCAGCACGCTCAGCCGCACCGGGGCCTCGCGCAGGGCGAAGGCGGCCGTCAGCCCGGCGATTCCTGCCCCGACCACGACCACGTGCGGACGGGGGTGGTCCTGATCTTCATCGACGTCAGCCATGCTTCCCGTTCTCTCGTTGGTACGGAGATCCCCGACGGTCGGTCGCGGCCCGGATGTACGCCCGGTCAGCGGTCCGGATCCTGCTTGTGCTTGAGCTGCTCGGCCAGCAGGCCCCACTCCTTGCTCACGCCCTCGGCGATCGGCGCGATGACGCTGAGCCAGTGCGCCGGGATGGTCTCCACGAAGTCGCGCCAGCCGTCCGGATCGGCCGCGTGCGCCGCCATCCACCGCAGGAAGTCCTTCCCGCCCTCGGTGTAGCGCACGGCGGGATCGCTGGCCACCGTCGCCGCCACACCCGCCCAGGTCAGCGGGGCGTTCCCGACTGCCTTCGGGGCCGCGGGGGCGGCCGGATCGTTCGCCCCGGGGCTGCCGTCACGGATGGCCGGCATGCGCGAGCCCGGGCCGGGGCGGGCGGCTGTCGAGGCACCGGAACGGGTACGGCGGGCGCGGGGCCCGGGCGCTGCGGCGGCGTTCGGCACGATGCTCAGATTCGGCTCGTTCTCGGCCGGCTCGACGTCGGAACCGGCCTGGGGCGCAGTGCCCCGCCGCAGGCGCGCGCTGACGTCGTGCACCGTCCCCAACGAGACGTCGGTGGCCCGGGCCACCTGTCTGAGCGGGGCCTTCGGGTTCTGCAGCAGGTACTCCGCCGCCCGCCGCCGGCCCTCACCACCGGCCACCGGACGCCGCCGGCCGTCGCGGCCCAGACGCTTGGCCGGCTGGTCGCTGCCGTCGCCCGAGCGCACCCGCAGCGAGGCCACGGTGCGCGCGCTCAGGCCGGTGATGCCGGCGATGACCCGGTCCGACCAGTCCGGATGCGCGCCGAGCACCCGCTGGGCGCCCCGGATCCGGTCGGTCTTGGACAACGGCAGGCCGTGATGGGTGTTGGCCTTCACCGCCAGGACCAGCGCCTCGGAATCGGCGCAGTCCACGAACCGCACGCTGATGCTGTTCCGGCCGCAGCGCCGCACCGCCTCGAGCCGGTGCAGGCCGTCGATGACCCGCCACCCCTGGGTCTGGACCAGGATGGGAGGCAGGCCGTCGCCGCGGGCCGCCTCGACCAGCAGGGCGATGTGCCCCTCGTCCACGCCCGCCTGACGCAGGTGCAGTCCCGGGTGCAGATCGGCGATCGGCACGGTGCGCACCGAAAGCTTCTCCAGGTTGCCCAGATCCGGACCGTCACCGGCGACGGATCCGACCGTCCCGGGCGGGGAGGTACTGAAATCTCCTGCGATCACGGTGGCCTGACCCTTCTGGACCATCCCGGTGCCCCTCCTTGGTACGGTTTCGCCGATCCTGACAGGACCCTCTCCAGACCCGGTCGAGACCAGGTTGACGTCGCTTCCGGCGCGATCACCCGGACACCGGCCCATCGAGGGTGTTTCATCAGCACTTTTGGGCATGCCGAAGGAAGCCTTCGCGGCCCAGCATGATCTTTCGGTTCCTACCGCAGACGCGGAACCGGCCTCAGCAGGCTCAGCCCCGTTGCCCGAGAACGATCTTCACCACAGCCCTCGCACAGACCCCAGGGCCGGCGCGGCGGCGTACGGCCCGTTTCCCGTTCCGGGTACGGCCTTTTGCGTGGATGATGCTTCCCCCAGTCATTGCCCGTGAATTCCAGCCCCCTCGGCCCACGATCGTTCCCGCAACCCCCGAACGCCCGATCAAGCCGCCAGTCGAGAGGACGCGGACCGGCGAGCCGGCACGGCAGAGGAACCGCAACGGAAACAGGTGCTGCTCAATCAGATTCAGCGGACCACCGGCCGCAGCCTCGGCGCGAAGCCCTCACCCAGGCCCTCGAGGACGACGGACGGATCTCCCCGCATCCGCACCGCCTGGTAACCCGACGTCGCGCAATCTCAACGGCAAGCCCCCCGCTCGTCACTGAATGTTCGCAATAGTACACAATCACAAGTTTTGTTCCATACGGAACCCCTGTCACTGCGCTCCAACGGGCAGGATCCACCACCTCGCCCGGGCACTGCATGCTCGAGGAATCCTCGAGTGCTTTTCGAGTGACTGGTTCACGCCGGCGGCCGATCCGGAAGTCGATGTGCCCGTTCGAGAAGACTCCGACTCGACGCCCGCGTTCCCTAGGACGTTCTCGACGCCACGGGCCTGAAGTGCGCGAATGCACTGTGGAACACGACCGAGGCGGAGATCGAGGCCCGTTCTGCCCAGGGCCGAGGCCCGGCACCCGGCGAGAGTTGGTCAGGATTCGAGAAGCACCGGGCCGCCCAGCGCACTACCGTCGTGATCACCGATGAGGACCGTAGGTCGTGACGAAAGGGGCACCGAGTATGGCGACGGAGAAGGCCACAGACGGGTTCAGCGCCGAAGAGCGGGCCGCCATGAAGGCCCGGGCCGCGGAGCTGCGGGCCGAGGGCAAGAAGGGCGCGAAGAAGGCCGACGGCCTGCAGCAGGTGCTGGACGCCATCTCGAACATGGCGCCCGCCGACCGTGACCTCGCCGAGCGGGTGCACGTCACCGTCACCGGCACGGCCCCGGACCTGACCCCCAAGACCTGGTACGGCATGCCGGCCTACGCCGATGCGGCGGGCAAGGTGGTGGTGTTCTTCCAGGAGGCCGGCAAGTTCAAGGCCCGCTACTCGACCCTGGGCTTCCAGGACGCCGCGAACCTGGACGACGGAGGCCTCTGGCCGACTGCGTTCGCCCTGGTGGAGTGGAGCCCCGAGGTCGAGAAGAAGGTCACCGAGCTCGTGCGGGCCGCCATCTCCTGACCGCTGCTCAGCACGGACGCCCAGTACCGGCGCCGCGGCCCGTCCGCATGCTTCGCCGGCGCTGGGCGCCACCATGTCCGCGTCACCATTTCCATGTCATCATCGCCGCGCCGAACCCGTTCCGCGGCGCGTCGAGCATGCGCCCAGCGATGTCAGCGGCTGAAGGTGAAGTGCGTGACGCCGCTCGGGGTCGAGACCGTCTCCACCTGGTACTGCTGCTCCAGCCCCTCCAGCCCGTCCCACAACCGCACGCCGCGCCCCAGCAGGACCGGCACCTGCACCACATGCAGGTGATCAATCAGCCCGGCGGCCAGGAAGTCCCGCAGCATCGTCGGTCCTCCCCCGATCCGCACGTCCTTACCCGAGGCCGCCTCCTGAGCGATCTTCAGGGCCTCGGCCCCAGGAGCGTCGAGAAAGTGAAACGTCGTACCGCCCTCCATCTCCAACGGCGAGCGCGGCCGGCTGGTCAGGACGTAGGTCGGGGTGTGGAACGGCGGGTTCGGGCCCCACCAGCCCCGCCAGTTCGGGTCGTCCTGCCATCCAGGAGGCCCGAACTTGCGCGAGCCCATGATCTCGGCACCGATCCCCGGCTCGTGCTGCTGGGCAAAGGCGTTGTCCACTCCCGAACTGCCGCCCGGAAGTCCCATGATCGGGGCGCCGAAGGCGGTGGCCATCATCCACTGGTGAAGTCGGTGACCGGCGTGCCCGAACGGTTGTTCGGCGCTCAGGCCCTCTCCGGTGGCGAATCCGTCCAGGGAGATCGTGAAGTTGTGGACTCGGGTGCGTGACATGATTTCTCCTTCATTTGAGACGATTGACTTTGCCGCGCAGCAGTTCCCGCTCGCGTTCGTTGCGGCAGAGTTCGGCGGCCCGTTCGAGTTCCTGGCGGGCTTCGTGGGTGCGGCCGAGCTGGGCCAGGAGCTCGCCGCGCACACTCGGCAGCAGGTGTGAGCCGGCCAGTCCTTCGAGCTGGTCGACGATGGTCAGGGCTTCGTGAGGCCCGTAGG
Source organism: Kineosporia babensis (assembly GCF_021129305.1). Classification (GTDB taxonomy): domain Bacteria; phylum Actinomycetota; class Actinomycetes; order Actinomycetales; family Kineosporiaceae; genus Kineosporia; species Kineosporia babensis. The sequence continues at coordinate 75,645 of NZ_JAJOMB010000024.1, forward strand.
CCCGGGAGACGGCCACCGCGCGGTTCAGATCAACAATTGGGGACGGGGCGAGCCGGCCCAGCGCTTCGTAGAGCAGAACGATGGTCCCCCAGTCGGTTTCCGCGACCGATGGAGCCGCGGCGTGGCACGAGGCAATTGCCGCCTGCAGACCGAAGGCGCCCAAACCGCGTCCTTTGCTGGTTGCCTGAGCCAACGCGGCCTGCCCCCGGACGATTGCCGCGCGATCCCAGCGGCGCCGGTTCTGTTCTTCGAGCAGGATCGGCGCGCCGTCCGGCCCGACCCGGGCCGGGAACCGGGCGGCGGTCAGTTCCATCAGGGCCAGCAGCCCGTGCACCTCCGGATCGTCGGGCACCAGACGGCTCAGCACCCGGGCCAGCCGGCGTGCTTCGTCGGCCAGGTCGACCCGCAGCAGATCCTCCCCCGCGGTCGCGTTCGCTCCTTCACTGAAGATCAGATAGAGGACGTTTCCCACTCCCCCGAGTCGTTCGCGGCGGAGCTCGGCCGAAGGTAGTTCGAAGGGCACCCGGGCAGCCGCCAGGGTCTTCTTGGCCCGGGTGATCCGCGCCTGGATCGTCGGCACCGGGACCAGGAAGGCCCGGGCGATCTCCTCGCTGGTCAGGCCCCCGACCACGCGCAGGGTCAGGCCCACCCGGGCTTCCGCCGACAGCACCGGATGGCAAGCCATGAACAGCAGGGCCAGGACGTCGTCATCGATGGCGTCCGGATCCCACTGCTGGTCGTGGTGCTCCTGCGGCTGCTCGTGGGCCAGCGCGGTGTACCGCTCGTCCAGGGCCGAGCGCCGCCGGAAGGCATCCACGGCCCGGCGGCGGCCGACCGTGAACAGCCATCCGGCCGGGTTCGGCGGCACGCCCTCGCGCGGCCACTTCTGCAGCGCCTCGGCCAGGGCTTCCTGCGCCACGTCCTCGGCCAGCGAGAAGTCCTGGGTGAAGCGCGCGAGGGCACCGACGATGCGCGCGGACTCGATCCGCCACACCACCTCGACCTCCCGCTGGGCCGAGGTGTCGTTCAGAGCTGGCCGTTCTGCTCGCGCCAGGCCCGCTCCCGGGCCACGTACTCGTTGTCCTGCGGGAACTCGTCGATGCTGGCGACCCGTCGGATCTCGGTCTTCGCCCCCGGGAACGCAGGCATCCGGCGCGCCCACTCCACCGCGTCCTCCAGGGCCGGCACATCGATCAGGTAGAAGCCACCGAACAACTCCCGGACCTCCCCGTACGGCCCGTCCGTCACCAGCGCAGGCGTGCTGGAGTAATCGACCACGACACTCACCTCGGGATCCAGGCCCTCGGCCGCCAGCAGCACCCCGGCCTTGATCAGCTCGTCGTTGAACCGTCCGACAGTCTCCAGCATCTCCTCCATCGGCACCCCGGACATCGCCGCGAAAGTCTCCTCCGATGCCCGCATGACCAGCATGAACTTCGTCATGACCAGAACTCTCCTTCAGTCGTCTCGCCGGATGCCTGCCGCGCCCGGCTCACCCATGATTCGAACGGGAGCGAGCCGGATCGACATCCTCGCGAGATTTTCTCGGCCGAGTTCTCAGTTCGGCATCAGTTCGGCACGGGCACCGGCCGGGCGTAGCTGGCGAAGACGGCCCCGGTCGGCGACGAGGACACCTTCAGCAACTGAAGCCGGTGAGCCGCAGTGCCCGAGCCGAACAGCCGCCGGCCTGACCCCGCGACCGCCGGGGCCACCACCAACTCCAGACGATCCACCAGATCGGCATTGATCAGGCTGCCCGCCAGCCGGATCGAGCCGTGGATCCCGATGTCCCCGCCCTCCTGCTCCCGCAACCGCCGCACGTAGTCGACGGCCGGCTCGGTGACGACCGTGGTGTTGTCCCATGCCGCCTCGAAAGCGCCCGAGGTGAAGACGTGCTTCGGGGTGGTGTTGACGAAGTCGGCGAAGGGCTGCACGTCGGAGGTGGGCCAGTAGTCCACCCAGTAGTCGTAGGTGCCCCGCCCGAGCAGGATGTCGTCCTGATCGGAAATCACCGACCGCAGGTTCTCGAACACCGCATCGTCCACCTCGTGCATCCAGTCCCCCGGCTCTTCGGCAACCCCGTCCAGGGACAAGAGCTGGTAAAGCACCACGTCGCGCATGTCGTTCCCGTTCGTCCGTCCCGGTTGTGTCCAGACTCAGACCGCAACCGGAGGAGAAACTCATCGGCGCCGATCCGGGTAACACCAGTACCTGGCTGATCCGCCGACGCTGACTACGGTGGAACCATGAGCAGCCGCGACCTGCGCGCCGAGGTCCGGGAGTTCCTCAGCTCCCGGCGCGCCCGCATTAGCCCCCAGGACGCCTGCCTGCCCGCCTACGGCGCCAACCGCAGGGTCAAGGGCCTGCGCCGCGAAGAGGTTGCCCTGCTGGCCGGTGTCTCGGTGGACTACTACGTACGGATGGAACGCGGCACCCTCGGCGGCACCTCCGACAGCGTTCTGGACGCGCTGGCCAAAGCCCTGCACCTGGACGAGGCCGAACGCGAGCACCTGTTCGCGCTGGCCGAGGCCCAGGGCCGGCGAAAGCGCCGCCACAACGTCTACCCGACCAGCGTGCGCGCGCCCATCCAGCAGGTTCTGGACGCCGTCACCGAGGCACCCGCCTGGATCCGCAACGGCCGCCACGACATCCTGGCGATGAACCAGCTCGCGCGGGCTCTGTACTCCCCCGTGCTGGCCTCCGACCGACGCCCGGCCAACACCACCCGCTTCATCTACCTCGCCCCCGAGGCCCCGGCCTTCTTCGTCGACTACGACCAGGTCGCCGACGACGCAGCAGCCATGCTCCGCCTCGAGGCCGGGCGCAACCCGCACGACCCCAGCCTGATCGAACTGATCGGCGAACTGTCCACCCGCAGCGAGCTGTTCCGGCAACGCTGGGCCTCGCAGGACGTCCGGTTTCACCGCAGCGGCCGCAAGCGCCTGCGCCACCCCGTCGTGGGCCAGCTCGACCTGGACTTCGAGGCGATGGACCTGCCGTCGGAGCCCGGGCTACGGCTGAACATCTACACCGCAGCCGCGGGCACCCCGACGTCCGACGGTCTCAAACTCCTGGCCTCATGGGCAGCTTCGCAGGAGAACCTGCCGACCGAACAAACCCCCGCAGATCAGCGACGCCGGGCCTGAGCCGTCAGTTCCGCCGCACCGTAGCTGTTGTCGTCCGGGTTCAGCGTCACCCCCGGGGCCACCAGTTCGTCGATCCGGTCCAGCACCTCAGCGCTCAGCCGGACCTCAGCCGCCGGCAGCTGCGACTCCAGCTGTTCCATCGTCCGCGGCCCGATGATCGCCGAGGTCACGCCCGGGTGGTTGATGACGAAGGCGATGGCCAGCTCGATCAAGGTGATGCCCGCACGCTCAGCCAGCAACGCCAGTTCCTCGACGACGTCGAGCTTGCGCTGATTGGCCGGGCTGGACATGTCGAACCGCGCCGACGGGCGAGCCGAGGAGGTCGGCATCCCCGCGGCATCCTTACGCCAGCGTCCCGAAAGCCAGCCGCCGGCCAGCGGACTGTAGGTGAGCGTCCCCATCCCGTGCCGCTGAACCGTCGGCAGCACGTCCTCCTCGATGCCCCTCACCAGGATCGAGTACGGCGGCTGCTCGGTGACGAACCGTTCGAGACTGCGCTCGCGAGAGGCCCATTGCGCCTCGACGATCTGCGAGCCCGAGTAGGACGACGAGCCGATGTAGCGGACCTTGCCCTGGCGCACCAGATCCGTCAGCGCGCCGAGAGTTTCCTCGACGTCCGTGGTCGGGCTGGGCCGGTGGACCTGGTACAGGTCGAGGTAGTCGGTTCCGAGGCGCCGCAGCGAGTTCTCGACCTCCTGGATGATCCATTTCCGGGAGCCGCCCCCGTGATTGGGGCGATCGTCCATCGGCATGAAGAACTTCGTCGCCAGAACCACCTCGTCGCGCCGGCCCTGCAGGGCCTGGCCAACGATCTCCTCCGAGACCCCGCCCGAGTAGACGTCCGCGGTATCGATGAAGTTGACACCGGCGTCCATGGCCCGGTGGATGATCTTGACCGATTCGGCCTGGTCGCTGTTGCCCCAGGGGCCGAACATCATTGCGCCCAGGCACAACGGGCTGACTGACAACCCGGTGCGCCCCAGAAGGCGGTATTCCAAGATCTTTTCCTTTCTCAGGAGGTCAGCCGACGAGGTCGGTGCCGGCACTCACGGCGCGCCAGTTCTGCACATCGGTATCCAGGGCGTCACGACCGGCGGTGTACGCCTGCAGGGCATCGTTGCCGAGCAGCAGCAGAGCCGGTGGGTCATCGCTGTCCGCCACCGCGAGCAGAGCCCGGGCGGCCAGTACCGGATCGCCGGGCTGGGTGCCGTGGACCTTGTCGTTCTCCTTGCGCCGTACCCCGGCCGTCGGCGCGTAATCGGTGATCGCCCGGGCGGACTGAGTCAGTGAGCGGCCCGCGAAATCGGTCCGGAAGGCACCGGGCTCCACCACCACGGCCCGGATTCCCAGTGGGGCGACCTCCTTGCGCAGAGATCCGGTAATGCCTTCCAGCGCAGCCTTGGTCGCCGAGTAGAACCCCGATCCGCTCGGGGTCAGGCGTGCCCCGATCGAGGAGATGTTGAGGATCGTCCCCGACCGGCGTTCCCGCATGCCCGGCAGCACGGCCTGGATGAGGTGAACGGCGCCGAAGACGTTGGTGGCGAACAAATGATGGACGTCGGTGTCGTCGGCCTCTTCGACCGCGGCCCGGTAGCCGTACCCGGCATTGTTCACCAGGACGTCGATCTGCCCGAAACGGGCCAGGGCAGCCTCGACCACCTCACCGATCCGGGCCTTGTCGGTGACGTCGAGCCGCTCGGCCAGCGCCGTTTCCGGGTAGGCCGCCGCCAGATCAGCGATCGAGGACGGGTCGCGGGCCGTCAGGACGACCTGATGCCCCGCTTTGAGCGCACTCTCGGCCAGGGCCCGCCCAAGCCCGGTGGAACAGCCGGTGATCAGCCATGTAGCCATCTGCAGTACCTCCCAATCCGCGACCGAGCCTATGACCCGGACGCCACATCAGGGAGGTACTGCTGTTGCCCCTGGCTTTTCAGGTGAACCGCGATGCCGCCATCGCCTGGCCGACGCGCCGCCCGTCCTCGGAGGCTGATCACTTTCAGAGATCGACGACCTCGTTCTCGCCGACCTCGGCCCGTTCCCCCTTCACCCTGGCCTTCACGTAGCTGATCAGCGTGGTGACCTTGCTGCCGGGCGCGTCCCAGTACTCGGCCGTATCGGCGTGGATCTTCACCAGCGCGATGCCGGCCATATCCGGGCCATCGGGAAACCAGGCCTCCAGGACGGGGTTCCACAGTTCTTCCAGCTTCTGCCGGTCGTGCCGCACCTCGGCGTCCCCGGCCACCGACAGCCAGGCCCCGTTGCTGGCGAAGGAGACGTTGGTGCGCGCACCGTGCTGGATCTGGTGCACCTTGCGGGCATCGCCGTCGGACACGAACCACAGGTCGCCGTCGAACTCGACCTGCTGCACCGCCATCGGCCGGCTGACCAGGTGACCGTCGTCGTCGATGGTGGTCAGCATGGCGATCCGGACGTCCTTGATGATCTCGGCCACCTTGGCCACCCCGGCCTGATGCTCGTCCTTCGGCATGAGCCCTCGTCCCTTCATCACGGTTGGTACGCCCATCGGTATCAGCGAGTGACGACCGGCGCCTGTCGAGAGCGGACGAGTCAGCGGCTTTGGGCGGCGAGCCGGACGGGAGCGTTGGCGGCCCCGTAAGGGACTGTGGACAGTTTTCCTCATGATCGGCGGGCTGGTGCCGGTTGGCGAGGCGTGCCGTATGCAACTGATCTGACTGATGACGAATGGGGTCTGCTCGAGCCGGTGTTCGGCTGCGGAGGTAGCCGGGGCCCGGCACCGCAGGTGGATCGCCGCACGATGGTCAACGCGATCTTGTACCGGGCGAAGGCGGGATGTCCGTGGCGTATGATCCCGTCGGAGTTCGGGGAACTGGAACACGATCTGGCGGACCTGGGCGCGCTGGCGGGACCGGGGCGTGTGGCAGCGGGCGATGGATATGCTGCGTCGAACGCTGCGGATGGCGGCCGGGTGTGAGGCCGAACCGTCGCTGCTGCTGGTCGATACCCAGATCGCCAAGGGCGGCCAGCGAGGCGTGTCGTTTCACCAGGGGCACGGTAAGTACAAGCTGAACGGCGCCCAGCGCACCATCCCGATCGACTACCTTGGCTTGCCAGTCGCGGTGCGGGTGACGGGCTCGCGGATGCACGACGTGCGCGCTGCGAAGGAACTTCTCGTGGATGTGCTGCCGACCGCCGAGCGCGTCACCACGATCATGGGAGATGTGGGATTCCGGGGCATGGCCAACGGACTGGAGGCCGACTACGGAGTCAAGGCGGTGATCACGTTTGACCCGGACCGGCCGAAGGGTGAGTTCCGGCCGTGGAAGCCGTTGTGGAAGGTCGAGGCCGCGTTTTCAGAGCTCAGCCAGTGGCGGCGGCTTGGCCGATCCTTCGAAGCGACACAAGCGTCGGCAACGGCGTGGATGCAGGTCGCGGCGCTCGGGTAGATGTTGCGCCTGTTGCGCCCGTTGCGCCTGTTGTAGTACGTGGCTCCTGACGTCGATGATTCCTGTTTTGTCGGGCTCTCGTGGCACAGTGATCGGCATGATCTCCTCGAGGGTCCGGGCGCCCCGGTACGGCATGGGCCGTGCTGGTGGCAAGCTGATCGTCGATGGGCGCGACGATACGGTCTTCCGCAAGGCCGAGATCGCGTTCAAGCCCGCGACCCGCGCCCAGAAACGTTCTCTGCTGGAGCTTCTCGATGCCACTCGCGAGATCTACAACGCGGCGCTTCAAGAGCGTCGGGATGCCTACCGGCATCCTTCGAGGACCCGGATCGACCTGTTCCAGCAGTTCGGTCACATCACGCATCTGCGGGGTGTGCGCGATGATGTCCTGGCCTGGGGTATCCAGCCGTTGAGGTGGGCGATGCGCCGGGTGGACGAGGCCTTCACCGCGTTCTTCCGGCGCGTCAATGCTGGTGAGACCCCCGGGTACCCGCGGTTCAAGGGCCAGGGCCGGTGGCGCACCATCGGCTACGACGAAACCACCGGCTGGAAACTCAACCTCGAAGGCACGAAGAAGCGTCCACGTCCTCACCTGTACGTCCAGGGCGTCGGCGTCATCCCTCTGTCGAAGCCTGCGGTACGGCAGTTGCGGCGGTATGCCGAGCGTGGTGGCGTGGCCACCACGCTGACCTTGACCCGCGCCAACCGGGAGGGCTGCTCCTGGCGAGCCAGCATCGGATTCCGTGATGTTGCCGTCGAGCAGTTGCCCGTGGCGCAACCGGGATCGGTGGTCGGGATCGACCGTGGTGTCGCCGTTCTCGTGGCTACAGCTTCAGAGTCCGCTGCCCCTGAAAGTATGCAGGGAGCCGTATCATCCGGCTTGATGCATCATGCGGGCGAACTCGTCGCGCGTCTGGCCGGTATCCGGGCCGAGATTATCGCCCTTCAGCAGGATCGTTCGGGAACGAAGAAGTACGGTCGGCGCTGGCGGCAGCTCTCGCGCCGGATCGCTCGTCTGCACCGGCGCGTGTCGAACATTGAGGAGAACTGGGCCCGGCACACCGCCAAGACCCTCGTGGCTGAACACGAGGTCATCGTTTTGGAAGACCTGAACCTTCAGGGCATGACGAAGTCAGCGAAGGGCACGACCGAGGAACCCGGCAAGAACGTGGCAGCCAAGTCGGGCCTGAACCGGGCCCTGGCGCAGGCGGCACCGGCACGAGTAGCCCGATGGGTCACGGTCAGGGCTGAAAGCGCCGGGCTGGGACGCCGTATCTGGCTGGTCAACCCGGCCCACACCTCACAGCAATGCTCAGCCTGCGCCGTCATTGACGCCACCAACCGCATCACCCGTGACACGTTCTACTGCGGCGCCTGCGGGCTCTACGAGCATGCCGACATCAACGCTGCCCGCAACATCCGGGCCCGGGGCCTGGCCGCCGAACGAGCCTGGCAGGAAGCCGGACGCCCCGGCCTCGTCCGGCCGAAACCACGGCTGCGCCGCAGGAAAGAACAACCACCACAAGCACCCTCCCAAGCGGCATAGAACCAATCCAGCGGGGCCGGGACGGCTCCCTCGTCACCCCGGTGACGTCGAGGACAGAAACTGTCCACAGTCCCTAGTAATTGGCGGGCACGGGAAGGAAGCGCATTTCTGCGGCACGGGCGCGACGGGCGACGGTGACGATGTCGGCGCAGACGAACGCGACGTGCTGGGCCAGGCCGGAGGTCGCGGCGGGGGCCACGTTGAGCGGGAGGCGTACGGCCCCCTCCGCCGAGGGTGGAGTTCAGGAGGGCGGCTGGAAGGTCACCGCCAGCTTCACCGCGGTCATCGCAATCACCGCGGCGATCTCCGCCGTCACCGCCCGCGAGACCAAAGGCATCCCGACGGCCCAGCTCGGCGGCTCAGCTCCCACGCCGCTAGGTGCCAGCGTCAGTCGTTAGGTCGCGTTTCGCGGCCGGGTCGCCCGTGCCGTCACCCGACGACGCGGGCGATCTGTTGCACCGCGCAATATTCTTCGCTCAAGCGTCCAGTTGGGCGCGGATCAGGTCCGAGCGAAGGAGTTCGAGGATTCGGCCGATCCAGTTGCGGCCCTGACCATCGTCTTCCGTCCAGAACGAATGCTCGGGGCCGTGGTGGATCAGCCGCGCAGACCCCGTGCCGATCAGCGTTGCCGCCGCGTCGGGATGCTGGGCGAACTTCGCTCGCAGCACGTCCGTCATGACCGACAGGCGGATCTGATCCCAGTGCTCACGCAGTTGAGCGCCTCGCACCAGGTGTTCGATCAGACGCCGACTCTCTTCGGCGATCACCCGGGCCCGGACGTCCTCGTCCACGACGGCCAGCGCCCAGTAGGCGTGCTCGGCGCTCGGATACGTGACTCCTTCGATGCTGATCTCGGCGCGGTGCTGGTTGCTCAGCATCAACAGGCGCGGATCATCGGGGGTTTCGTTGGCGTAGTGGGCGTCTGGGATGACCACACTGGTTCCCGCCTCGTCCGGCTCGGGGCGTTCCCGTGTTGTCCTGGCCCGGTCCTGGGCAGCGAAGTACTGCAGGGCTTCGGCGTAGTGCTCGGCGTTCTGGTCCGGGCCGGTGATCAGGTCACGTAAGGGCCGGTCCCGGCGGTCCATGTCGCGCAGCAGGTAGGTGCGTTCGTGCTGCGGGACCGCCGCGTACGCCTCTCGCAGCAGGTCCCGGTTGGCCTCGGTCTGCTTTTCGAGGAAGACCTGCAAGGCGTCCAGGCAGCGATCGGAGGAGATCGGACGGTTGTTCAGCCGCTCGATCTCGTCACGCACCTCCCCGATGAGCTTCTCGGCGCTGATCCAGGGCTCGGGCCGCGCGAACGTCCACCCGGCCAGACCATGGCTCGAGGCCTCACCGCCGTCCTTGATCTCGGTCGCCACGAACCCGCAGGCCACCTTCTCCTCGAACTCCGCCAGCGTGGTCAGGCCCTCGCAGTCGATCAGAGCGTCGGCGTAGATGCACAGGTCGATGAGGAAGTAACAGCCGAACTTGTGGATGAACACCGGCCGCCAGGTGCCCTCGACGCGCTCACCGTCCACGTCGCGCCAGGTCTGGTTGAGACGACTCATGATCACCATCATCTCGCCGCTTCTAGTGCATCTGCACCAGACGCAGTTGGTTCCGGAGGGCGACGACCGGCCTGCAGCCGGAAGGGAGTGTGGAGGCAACCGAGTTCCTTCGAGTTGTCTGGAGTGGTCCACCCATGAACGGGACATCCGTCGACGTGGCCGAGGTTGCCACGACTCCCTCGAGTTCGCGCCGGGTCAGGAGGATGTCGATCGCTGCCCTCGGGGTTCTGGCCCTGGCCTTGGGCACCCTGCAGTCGGTGGTCGAGCCCGCGCTGCCGCTGCTGCAGCGCGAACTCGGGGTCAGCCCGGCGCAGGGCGCGCTGATCTCGAACGTGCTGCTCTTCGCGGGCGCGGTGTTCACACCGGTGGCCGGCCGGCTCGGCGACCGGTTCGGCGGCAAGCGGGTGCTGCTGGCCGTGGCTGTGGTGGTCTCGGCGGGCGGTCTGCTGGCCGGTACTGCATCTGATCTGCCGGTGCTCCTGGTCGGCCAGGTCCTGCAGGGCGTGATGGTCGGCGCGCTGCCGCTGTCGTTCATCCTGGTGCGCAAGAACCTCCCGGCCGGCGAGTCCCAGGCAGCGATCGGGGTGGTCCTGGCCTTGTTCACCGGCGGCGGGATGGTCGGGACCCTGGTAGCCGGGCCGATCGCGGAGAACCTGGCCTGGAACTGGATCTTCCTGCTGCCGACGATCGTGATCATGGCCGCCACCGCGGCCGTCACCCGGCTCATGCCGCACGACCCACCACTGCAGCCCGAGCCCGGTCGCCGCAGCTCGATCCGTCAGGACCTGCGCCGCCTGGCCACCCCGCAGATGCGCAACGCCTACCTGCTCACGTTCTTCATCATGGCCAGCTCCGGCATGATGATCTTCCTCCTGCCGCAACTGCTCGCGGTCTCGGGCAGCGGCTACGGGTTCGGGGCCGGCACCACCACCATCGGCCTGCTCCTGCTGCCGGGCGTGATCGCCGGAGCGGTGAGCGACTCGGTCGGTGGTGTGGCGGCGGCCCGGTTCGGCCCGCGGGCGGTGGTCGTCGTGGGCACCGTCGTCACCGTGATCTCTCTGCTGGCACTGGCGTTCGTGCACTCCTCGTCCTGGCAGCTCGTCCTGGCCAAGGTGCTCACCGCCTTCGCCGCCGGAGCCGGCACCACCGCGCTGCTGGCCGCGACCGCGACCACCGTCGAGACCCGCGACACCGGCATGGCCACCAGCCTGCTCGTGGTGACCCGGGTGGTCGGTGTCGCCCTGGGCGCGATGCTCGCCGGGATCGTCCTCGCCCTCGGAACCGATCCGTCCACCGATGACCCGACGCACACGTCCTTTGTCGTCGGATTTGTGGTCTCCGCGCTCGTCGCCGCGGCCGCACTGTTCTTCACCCGCATCCCCACGAATGGAAATCTCTCATGAAGGTACTGATCTCAGGCGCAAGTATTGCTGGTCCGGCGCTGGCCTACTGGCTCAGCCGTTCCGGGTTCACGGTCACCGTGGTGGAGAAGGCGAATACGTTGCGCTCGGGCGGATATCCGATCGATATTCGCGGCTCGGCCGTGGAAGTCGTCCGGCGGATGGGAATCCTGCCCCAACTGCGGCAGGCGCATGTCGATGCGCGGCGCGCCACTTTCCTGGACAGCGACGGCAGCACGGTGGCCACGGTCAGCCTTGGATCCGGCACCACCGACGATCTGGAGGTACGCCGCGGAGACCTGGCCGAGGCTCTGCATTCCCTGGTGCGCGACGATGTGGAGTTCCTCTTCAACGACAGCATCGAGACGCTGAACGAAACCATTGCGGGGATTGATGTCTCGTTCCGCAGTGGTCGCCGCCGCACCTTCGACCTGGTCATCGGGGCCGACGGAATGCACTCGCAGACCAGGGCATCTGTCTTCGGCCCGGAGGAACAGTTCAGCCGTCACCTCGGCCGTCGTTTCGCCATTTTCAGCATGCCCAACATCTACGACCTCTCGCACGAACTCATGGTGTGGAATGCCCCGGGCCGGACGGCCGCGCTGTATGCCGTGGGTGACCCGGACCAGGTCTATGGGTTCTTCACCTACGCCGATGCGAAGAAAGCTGAAGCAGCAGAGGTCTTTGCCGAGGACGGATGGGAGATCCCCAGCATGATCAAGGCCATGCACCAGGCGGACGACCTGTTCACCGACACGGTCAGCCAGATTCGCATGCCGCACTGGTCCAGCGGACGGGTCGCGCTCGTCGGCGATGCTGCGCACGCGCCCTCGTTCCTCACCGGTCAGGGCTCCAGCCTGGCTCTGGCCGGCGCCTACATGCTCGCGCACGCCCTGGCCACGCAGCCCGGCCACACCGCCGCCTTCACCGCCTACGAACGCGGCACCCGCGACTTCGTGGCCCAGAACCAGGCCCTGGTCGGCAACGGCGAAAGCATGATGTACCCGCTCACCCAGCAGGCCCTCGACGCGCGGAACACCCTGCTGCGCAACCTCAACGGCACACCCAGTTCCACGGCGCATCCGGCGCACTCAGCACTGCAACTGCCTTAACCAGAGGACGGGTCCACGTCGCCTCCGGGGGCGGCGTGGACCAATCCCGTTCGATAGGCGATCACCACCAACTGCGCCCGATCCCGGGCACCCAGCTTCGTCATCGCCCGTTGCACGTGGGCCCGCACGGTGAAAGGGCTGAGGAACAACCGTTCGGCAATCTCGGTGTTGGACAGCCCGGTAGCAACCTGGGCGAGCATTTCCCGCTCACGGGCGGTCAGCGTCCTCAGTTCTTTCAGAGCCTTTTCGGACGGGCCTTCCGGAGTTGCCAGAAAACGCTCAACCAGAGAACGGGTCGCGTGAGGAGACAACAAAGTCTCCCCTGCCGCGACGGTGCGCACCGCGTCCATCAGTTCTTCCGCCCCTATGCCTTTGCCGATAAAGCCCGCGGCCCCCGCCCGGAGTGCCTGGGCCACGTGGGCGTCGGTCTCATAGGTCGTCAGAATCAGCACACGCGTGGCCTGCAGATCAGGATCCGCGCAGATCTGCTCAGTGGCGGCAAGACCGTCCACCTCCGGCATCCGAATATCCATGACCACCACGTCCGGACGCAGTTCCCGGACAAGCCTGACCGCTTCCCGGCCGTCGCCGGCCTCACCCACCACAACGAGATCGTCGGCGGAATCCAGAAGAACGCGAAAAGCATCTCGCAGCAATGCCTGATCGTCGGCCAGCAACACCCTCAGCATCACCGCAGCTCCCGCTTCGCCGGAATCGGAAGGCAGGCCCAGACCCGGAACCCACCCTGGGGATCCGGGCCGGCCGAAAGTTCCCCGCCTGCCGCAGCGGCTCTCTCGCGCATCCCGATCAGCCCGTAACCAGAGGACCTTTCGGAAATGAAGGACGCCAGCGGCCGGCTTGAGGCACCCGGCTGGTTCTCGCTGTTGCTCACGGTCAGGATCAGATGCCCGGACGACCAGGCCAGCATCACCTGGGCGCGGGCCGTGGCGGCGTGTTTGGTCACGTTGGTCAGAGCCTCCTGGACGATGCGATAGGCGTTGAGATCGATCCCGGGCGGGAGCGCTCGCGGTGAACCTTCCTCGGCAAGTTCGACTTCCAGGCCTGCGCGACGAAATGAGTTCAGCAGGAGGGGAAGCTGGGCCAGGCCGGGCGCCGGTTCGGCCGGCGTCGCCGAGTCGCCGCTCTGGCGCAGCAGGCCCACGGTGCTCCGCAGTTCGTCGAGGGCCTGTCGGGTGGTCTCGACCAGCTCGGTCAGGCTCTGACGGCTCTGCTCCGGTCGAGCGTCGAACAGGTGAGCCGCGACTGTGGCCTGTGCGTTGGCCAGGGTGATCTGATGGGCCACGAGGTCGTGCAGCTCACGGGCGATACGCAGTCTCTCTTCCCCCACCCGGCGCCGCGCCTCGTGCTCACGCTCCTGCTCAGCCCGCACAGCCCGCTCCTGCACGGCCGCCAGATAGGCCTGACGGTGCCTGGTCGAACGTCCGAGAATCCCGGCCACCAGTGGGAACGTCGCCGTTGCACCCAGTCTGCTGGCGTCCTGCCAGGAAAGCTCGCCCGACCACGGAATCGCACCGATCAGCAGCACCAGCGAGCTGAGCGTTACCCCTGCGGTGGCTTGGCGTTCGGTCCTGGCGGCTGCGGCGAAGCTGTAGGCGGCGAAGAGCGCCGGAACCACGACGACCGGGCTCGGCACCAGCTCCAGCGGCTGCACCAGCAAGCAACCCGCGGTGGTGACGGCCAGGACGACCGAGGGTGCGCGGTGCCGCCAAGGCAACGCCGCGCACGACAGCAGGGCGAACAGGACGGGGCTTACCGGCCCGGGCGACTGCCCGTCGCCGACCCGAATCAGCCCTCCGGCCAGACAGAACAAGAACACGACCGCGGTGATCGCAGCCTCGCGCCTCCAGGTCCGGCTCAGCCCTGTCCCCCTTAGCCCTTTTCGTCAGGATATCGACACTTCGGGCCTGGCCACCAGCAGAAGGTGGCCGAGCGGGATGCGCAAATAGCCGCTACCTTCACCCGAGCAGGCACTCCAGGAACTCGGTCACGGCCGGCGATCGGTCGGCGGCCCGGTGTCCGACCCAGAGCTTCGACGGCGAGACCCCTTTCACCTCACGGGAAATCAGACCCGGAAGCGCGGTGCCAGGAGGGGCCGTCGACCACGGGTAGAAGGCGATGGCCTGCTCCAGGCGCACGGCGGCGAGCACCTCCCCCGGTGTGGTCACCGTCGGACCTGAGCGCCATTCGCGACCGTTCTCGTCGGCGGCGGCCCAGTGTGCCGCCTCGGCCACCGACATCCGGGCCCACGTGGTGATCGGCTCGTCCAGCAGTTCGTCGAGTTCGATGCACTCCCGGTCGGCCAGGGCGTGGCGCGCAGGCAGAATGACAGTGCGCGGTTCGGTCAGCAGCAGGTGCTGGGTGACGCCGGGCTCGTCGAACTGGTCGCGCAACAGGGCGACCTGGTGCCGGCCCGAGCGCAGATGGTCGGCCTGCTCGCGGGTGTCGTCACTGCTGAAATCGATCTCCGGCTCGAAGGCGCAGAGTTCGGCGGCCAGGGACACGTCGCAGATGTGAACGCTGACCTTCAGCCGGGGCCGCTCGGCCTCCCGCGCGTTCTGCAACGCAGCGCTCATCCGGGCATCGAGGTCGCGAGCGGACTCCAGCAGGCTCTGCCCGGCCGCGGTCAGTTCCAGGCCGCGGGGTCGGCGGATCAGCAGATCCACGCCGACCGCCCGTTCGAGCGACTGGATGGCCCGTGAGAGGGCGGGCTGGGTGATCAGGAGCCGTTCCGCTGCCCGGGTGAGGTTGCGTTCCTCGGCCACCGCGACGAAGTAGCGCAGGAGACGCAGATCGGGGTCAGCCACGGGCATGCCCAGGGTGCATGGAGCCATGACCGATCGGCCTTGGACGGCTGCGCGAAACGTCGAACATGCTGGTCATTCAATCGCAACTCAGGCACCAGGAGCATTCGCATGGCCCCCACCGTCCTCGTCACGGGTAGTTCGTCCGGCTTTGGCCGCTCCGTAGCGGCCAAATTCCTTGAGGTCGGCTGGAACGTCGTCGCCACTCTTCGCGATCCGGGTCGGTGGACCGGCGAGACCTCCGAGCGTCTGCTCGTCCACCCACTCGACGTGCGTGACGAAGAAGCCGTTCAGGCCGCGGTCGCCCGGGCGGCAGAGCATTTCGGACGTTTGGACGTCGTGGTCAACAACGCGGGCATCGGCTTGTTTGCGCCTTTCGAGACCACACCCGTCCCGATGGTCCAGGAAGTCTTCGACACCAACGTCTTCGGGCCCATGCACGTCGTCCGCGCCGCCCTGCCGGTGTTCCGCGCCCAGGGCAGCGGGCGCATCGTCAACCTCTCGTCCGGGAACGCCACCGTGCCGATGCCGCTGCAGTCGGTGTACAGCGCGGCCAAGGGCGCCGTGTACAACTGGTCCGAGTCGCTCGCGGACGAACTGACCGGGCAGAACATCCAGGTCAAGGTGGTCGAGCCCGGGTTCGTCCCGGACACCAACTTCTTCGCCGCGACCTACGCGAGGTTCACCGGGATTCCCGCGTCCGACGTCTACAGTTCGATGATCAAGGCGACGCTGGACGGCTTCCAGGTCGAGCCCCCGCCGGGGTACCTGGCCACCTCCCAAAGCGTGGCCGACACCATCTTCGCGGCCGCCACCGATGAAACCGGCCGTCTGCGGTACCGGATCGGCAGCGACTCGGAGGAACTCGGACGAGCTCGCCAGCAGCCGCAGGCCGAGTACGAGGCCTGGCGTCGGCGCTTCTTCTACGCGGGCTGAGCGAGGTTCTCCCTGCGGTCGGACCCCGGCCGCAGGGCGCCTTCAGGTCTTGTCACCGCCGGCCCTGACAGGATCTTCGCATTCGCCTTCCGGACGAAGCAGTCCTTCGCTGCGCTTGTCCATGCGTAGGCTGTGTATGAGTTCGTCTGGGAAGCAATGCCTGGAGGCGTCAACTCTGGACATCGAGGTGGATCATGCGGCAACGCCCCGAGCCTGGTGCCCCGGCCTGGCCACCGAACCTGCGTGACGTAGCCACCGCTGCGCCCGGCCTGAGCCCAGGATTCCTGCTGCGCAGCGACGCACCTCGCCCCGGCGACACGACCCCTCCGAGAGTGCCCTGGCCCCCGGCCACGGTGATCGATCTGCGTGAGCCGACCCGACCCGTCTCGGAGCACCCTCTGGCCCATTGCTCCACCGTGCTCAGCGCGCCCGTCCTGGGCGAACTCAACCGCGACCCGGCCTCGGCGCTCACCTCGCTCGAAGCTCTCTACCTGCTGTTCGCCCACGGAGCGGCCGCCGCCCGCCTGGCCCAGGCAGTCACCCTGATCGCGGCGGCCCCGGCGCCAGTACTCGTGCACTGCACGGCCGGTAAAGACCGTACAGGTCTCACCGTAGCCGTGGCCCTGCTGCTGGCCGGGGTGAGCCAGGCCGCCATCGTCGCCGACTATCAGCTCACCGAGTCAGCCCTGCCCGCCGTGCACGATCGGATCATGGCTGCCCTCAGCCCCGACGCACCCCCGCTGCCCACCGGTGTGGCCGCAGCCCTACACGGCGTGGAACCTCAGGCGCTGCTGGCCTTCCTGACCGCAGTGAACGCCTTCCCTGGTGGTGCCAACGCCTGGTTCTTTCACCACGGCGGTAGCGCCGAGAGCGTCCATCGGTTGCAGCAGCGCCTGATCAGCGGGACAGAGCCACGCTGAGGTGACGTCCGGTTTCCGGCCCAGGGTCGGCCGCAACGTCCTCAGGTCGTTCGGGGACTCAGACCTTCTGCCGGGCTCCGGTCCGTCCGGCCCGGGCCACCGCGGCAACCACAGCAGCACTGCGCTCAGCCAGCGCAAAGCCCGGGGATGTCCGCGTACCCGACCTGAGATCGTCAACAATCCGCGCGTACACCTCGGCCACGTTCAGCGCCGGACCGCTGCCCGGTAGAACTGCAGCATCGGGCTTCTCGAAGTCGACGCTCGCGGTGAGCGTCAGGTCACCGCCCTGAACGCCGTAGAGCGTGCCGCCCCGCAGACGCAACCAGCCCAGTGTCCCCCGGACCATGAAATCGAACTCCGCCTCGTCCGGTGCCACGCCCCCGACGATCGAGGTGTTGAACACGACACCAGCACCGACCAGGCCGAGAACATCGGCATGATCGGGAGTTTCCCGCAGGACCGAGCTCCGGGTGTCGATCACCTGAACCGTCGGGAACAAGGTCGGAGTCCGGGCCTCGACCTCGGAGATCCTCTCCCCCAGCACGAACTCCATCAGGTCCAGGGTGTGCCCGGCCGTGATGGTGAGGATGTTGGCTCCCGAGGCGGGGTCCTCGTAGTGCAGGTACGGCGAAACCGTCGAGGCTCCGGCAGCACTGGTGGTCGAGACGATTCGAGCAGTCAGAGGACGCCCGATGGCGCCTTCGGCGATCATCCGCGCCGCCCGGCGCGCAGCCGGGTTGAGACGGCCCTGCAGCCCCACCGCGGTCAGCGCCTCGGCCCCGGCCGCCCGGAGCAACTGCGTCTCGGTCATGTCGATACCGAGCGGCGCCTCACAGTAGACCGCTTTTCCCGCCTTCAGCGCGGCCTCGACCAGCGTGCGGTGGGCCGCCACCCGAACGGCCACCGTGACGATGTCGACGCGCTCGTCCGCGATCAGGGCCAACGGGTCCGTGTACCAGCGCTCGGCCCCGAACGCCGCGGCAGCCGCCTTGGCGCTTTCCTCACGGCGGGTGGCCACCGCCGCCAGCTCGAGATCGGCCGACCCCTTGATCGCGGGGACGTGAGACAGCTGAGCCCAGCTGGCGTTGGTGTCGGCTCCGATGATCCCGACCCGAAATGCCCGGTGCATGTTTCCTCCTGAGGTGTCTGCGCTCGCCCTCCAACCAACCCGCCCGCTGCCCCCACCGGCCAGGCCCGATCGAACCTGGGCATGCTCTGACCAGGTTCGTTCCTGGGCCGCGCCGTATCGTGAAGCGCATGAGCAGACCGGCCCCCGACACCATGGGCCTCGGCGCCTTCCTGCGCTCGCGCCGTGACCGGCTCACCCCCTCGCAGGCCGGCATCACCCCCTTCCCCGGAGCCCGACGCGTCCCCGGGCTGCGCAAGGAGGAGGTCGCGTTCCTGGCCGGGCTGAGCGCCGACTACTACAGCCGGATCGAACAGGGCCGCCAGCCCACGCTCAGCGACGACATCTGCGCAGCCCTGGCCCGCGCGCTGCGGCTGGACGAGACCGAGCAGACCCACCTGCGCCAGCTGGCCGGACCGGGACGCCGGGGACCACGCCACTCAGCCCCGCAGTCGCCCGATCCAGGACTGCTGCGGGTGATGGCCGCCCTCGAGCACATTCCCACGCTCCTGCTCGACCGGTTCTCGCGAGTCCTGGCCTGGGGCGGCCCGCTCGAGGCGGTGCTCGGCGTCCATCTGGAACCCGGCTTCTCGTTCTGCCGCTGGCTTCTGCTCGACTCCGCCGCCCAGACCCGGATCGACAACTGGGAGGACTTCGCCCGGGCAGCCGTCGGTACCTTGCGTCACCAGATGAGCCGGCACGCCCCGGATCAGCAACTGCTCGCCCTGATCGAGGACCTGCGCACTGCCCCTGACTCCCGTCTGGGGCAGTGGTGGGACGAACTGACCGTGGCGGATCAGACCTCTTTGCGTAAGCGGATCGCGCATCCCCGGGCCGGGCTGCTCACCTTCGGCATCGAGACCGTCTCGCCTCCGAACCAGCATGACCAGCGTCTGGTGATCTACACGGTTGAGCCCGATTCCCGCACCGCGCAGGTGCTGCCGATGCTGCAGGCCTGGGGCCGCGACGAGATCGCCGCAAGCCCACCGTGAGCGCGACGGCCCCGCGCTACGACCGGATGATGCGCACCATCGGGTGCGAAGCCCAGCCTGGATCCGGAACCTTCTCCCGGTGCCGCCGGACACCTGACGATCAGCTGACGGGGAAGGCCTTCCTGATCTCCGCGACCAGCGCTCCGGGCTGCTCCCAGCCCGGGAAGTGCCCGCCTTCCTTCATCTCGTTCCAGCTGGTCAGGTTGCGCAAGAGCGATTATCTCAGACCGGAGTCACTGCCCCGCAGGAGCACCGACCATGGACGATTCGCGGCCCGGACAGCCACGTCGTCCACTGGTTGTGGTGGCTCCGCGAGACCTGACCGATCGGTGGTGACGCGCCATGTCGCTGATCTGCCCGTCGGTACTGATCCGAACCCCGGCTCACCCTGCGAGCACGCCGGGAATATCCCAGATCACCTTGACCCGGCCCTCACCATGAGAGTGCCTGTCCACCCACTCTTTTCTCCCGGGAGGCCACTGCGTTTCCTTGGACCAGCGGATGCCGTCCAGGGAGATCAGCCGCCAATCGTCCAGTTCCCGAAGGTCGGCACCGACACAGTTGAGGAAGAGCGCTGCAAGGCTGTGGAGCGCTCTACCGGCCTCGAGCGCGGCCCGGAGTTGGTTCACGATGTGCGCCGGCGAGGGAGATCCGGTGTTAGCAATCCGTTCGGCAGCCCTCAGCACTTCGCTGACCTTCACGACCGGGCCCTGGACGTCCTCCAGCCGGACAACGACATCCCCCCGATGCGATTCTCGCTGAACCTTGGACGGATGCCCTTCCCAGTTCCGCAGTTCCGCCTCGTCATCGGTCCGTCTGGGGATCCTGCCGTCGAGACCGGTCCCCAGTGCCTCAACCGACCGGCCGGCCTGTTCCAGTCCAAGTGCTGCACCACCGAGAACGAGGATCAGGGCGCGGGCCCGGAAGCGGACGCTTTCCAGGTCACCGGTGAGATCGCCAGTTCGGTGATGAAGCTGAGCCCGGACAGCAGCCAGTTCACGCTCGAGGCAGTCGTCCGAACCACCGTCGTTCTCGAGGGTCCGAGCCAGAATCCGTTCGTAGGCAGGGTCGAGGTGACGGTCGAGATCGAGTACGCGAGCGAAACCACGTACCAGATCACGCACGAGATCACGAACAACTTCTCTTCCACGCACCAGCTCCTGGACCAGAGCGTGCCCCTGTCCGCCGTCGAGCACCGGTCGCCGGCCAGCGAGAGGGCCTGATCACGAAGCCGGGCCAGGTCCCACCTTCCAGCCCGCCGAGCAAGGCCTGACCATGTGACGCACCCATCTGTCTCGCCCCGAGTTGCATCTTCCGACCGGTATCGGGTCCGGATGACGTTTCCTTTGAGGGCATCCCGATGAATCCGCAGTTTGGTGAACTCAGCCTGTAGCCCTTCCCGTCATTGCAGGGTAAGCCCAGCTTGCAGATTCAGGATCCATCACCCCAAAGGGCGCCAGGTCGCCAACTGGGCCAAGGTGTCTTGCGTCTCGGACGAGATGGAGATTGCTCCGGGAGCAGGAACCGGATCGCCTTTCGATGCCCTGCTTCGCAGCGTGGTCATGTCCACCACCGTACCGCTGTGTGAGCGCTCGAAGGGTACGAAGCTGATAGCTCGGGTCCCCTCTGGGGAAATCTGTAGCTCTCCCCGGGCATCGGGAACCACTTGACGAAGTTCGAGATTGCGCCCGGAAAGGGCGACCGCGCCCAGTTCCGCTTGGACCATCACGTCACCGGTCAGGCGGTTGCATTGCAGCGACTGTGGTTGCGCAGAGACTTCTTTGATGGCCTCCTGTTCCAGGCTGCTGGAGAAGAGGCGGACCGAACCATCGCTTCCAACGACAACGACCCTGTGTTGCGGAGTCACGCAGACACTGGTGGCTACACCCTCGATGCTCCGCAGTAGCCGACCATCGGTGGCGGCCGCGTGGATCACTGTCCCCCGATCCGTGATCCCGTAGAAGTGGTCGCCGTCCATCGCTACGCTCGTCAGCACATCGCCCGCAGGTGTGTCGGGGCTGGACAGGGAAGTCTGGTGGCCGTCGGCCAGATCAATGACTTTCAGACTCCTATCAGCAAGAGTAGCGACCACACGATCTCCCTCAGCAGTCGAGGTGATGCCTTTGACAGCACCTCCCTGGGGCCAGGTTCGGATGATGCCCTTTGGTCCCAACTGGTGGACGGCGTTGCCGGCGAACCCGATCGCCCCTCTGCTTGTTGCAACAACGAGTGGTGACAGCGGATCGGCGAGGTGCCCGACAGCGGTTGCGGGGACACGGCTGTCGAGAGAGACCGCGAAGAGGTCACCGTTCAGCATTTGGAGGAGAACCTGATCGCCGGGCAGAACTGCTGCGCTCATCGCTCCCCCGACAGAGCGAGAGAGCGGTGCGCCCTGCGCGAGGATCTCGATGCGTCCGCTGCTGTAGGCGATGGCTACCGGAGAACCCCCGTCGCGCGTGGCGACTGTCGAGAAGGCGTTCGAATCCGATGGCCTACTGACACCCACAGGAACCCAACCAGAGCTCGGGAGAGACGTAACCGCACGATTCATGATACCGATGCCGAAAGCATTCCCGGTGGGCAGACAAGCAGCGCCCCACATGGAACTTCCGCTCGAGAACGGTGATGTGGGACGGCCCTGAGCATCAAGTTCGACGTGCACCGTCTGCCAAAGGCTCTGGCGACGACTGAGCATGACCTGGGTCCGGTCGCCGCATGGCAACAGCATCGGTGCTCTGAGGGAGTTGCGAACGCTCTCGATTTGCCCGAGATTTCGCAC
The DNA here is from genome assembly GCF_021129305.1 of Kineosporia babensis. Lineage (GTDB taxonomy): Bacteria > Actinomycetota > Actinomycetes > Actinomycetales > Kineosporiaceae > Kineosporia > Kineosporia babensis. The sequence goes on from NZ_JAJOMB010000024.1 coordinate 97,396, forward strand.
TGTACGCCACATCTCTGGGCTGTCCGGGCTCTCGGTTCTTGCCGGTGGGGTGCGGATCGTGGCTAGATCCGTCTCCCATGTGAGGGTCAACTGTTCCCCCTGGACGCTGAAGCGGCGGACCACATCGTCGTCGGTCAGCAGGGTCAGGAGCTCTGGCCCAGGTTCGAGAGCCAGGACCGTGCCCTGATCACCCAGAACCGGGACTTCCTCGCCTGAGCTGTCGACAAAGCCCACGGTCCCCTCCTCGTCAGCCCACCAGATTCGCCCCTCGGAACCTTGGGCGAAGGCGGTGACCTCTCGATCGGAGAGCTGGGTGACTGCCTCGGTCCCGAGATCGATCGACACGAGGCGCCCGGAATCACGGAGGACGGCCAGAACCTGGGTGGGACTCACGAACGTCACCTGCTGGGAACCGATCGGACTGCTCAGGGGCAGATCACCGAGCAGCGTACCCGATGCGTCCAGGACAACCAGTCCCCGGCCATAGTTGAAGACCAGTCGGGAACCGTCCGCTGACACCGCTCCCGAACTGTAGTTTCGAATGGGGATTGGCCGAAGCACAGAGATTTCCCGCCTGGACAACACCCTCTGCAACGTTTCTCGCGTTGTGACCTTGTTGTCGAGCGACAAGGCATGCCGTGCTGCGGTGAGAGCCGCCTCGGTATCCGATCCGAGGAGGTCGGTGGCTTGCCTGGCGAATCTCAGCGACGATGCCCGGGCCTGATCGCTCCGGGCTTCGTCCTGGTGGCGTCCCTCAGCCCGAAGGAAGAACAAGGTGCCGACCACAGCCGCCAGAATTAGTCCAACAGCTGCAATCCCCAGACGCCGACGGTCCTGGATCCGGGACCGTTCATGATCGACGACCCGGAGCGCGTGGCCCCTCTGGGCATCGCTGATCCTCGGTGCGTTCAAGGCGACCTCGGCGGCAAGCAGCATCTTGGCATCTGCCAAGCGGTGCCGGGCCGCCGGTGACAGCACCCGCCTGACCCGGGAGGTCTGCTCCGCACTCCCCCGATCCATCTCTGCGCTCAGACGAAGATGGGCGAGTGCCAGATCGAGGCGCTCATCAAGAAGATCGGTAAGCGCCTGAAGTGCTTCCCGATCAGCCCGCATCACCCACGACCAGTCCCAATGATCGTCCGGCAGGAGCGGATCAGTGATGACGGCGACACGGATTCCCAGTCGGCGGGCATACTCGAATTCGCTGGTGCAGTAGGACGAGTTGCGGAGTGGAAGGCTGTCGTGCACGAGAAACGCGGCACTCTCGGCGATCGCCTCGAAGATGACCTTTTGATGCTGGAGACCAGGAGGCAGTCCGAGCGCCTCGATGGAGGTTTCTCTATCCGACAGAGAACTGGGTTTGTCCATCCAGACGCTCTGCCCGAGCTGCACGAGGTCTTGCCGCAACTGCCGAGCCTCGACGAGTCGTAAGTTGGCGTAGCAGAGAAAGATGTTATGCATCAGGGCAATCCGGCGACCGGGACGTCCAGAGCAGTGATCTCCGCAGCGGTGAGTTCGCGAGGTATCTGAGCATGAAAGCGCCTTCGGAATGCTTCGTCCGACTCCAACTGACGCTCGATCAGGCCTCCGGCCCGTTCCAGCAGCAGGACCTTGTCATTTCCGAGGAACCCCACGTCCTGAACCGTGTTGGAAGTCGAGGAGCCGTGTGCCTGCAACAAGACCTCACCAGTGGCAGTGCTGAGCACCCGAGCCTGCCTGTCGCCGAAGACGGCCACCAGGCTCGCGTCGGCGGAGACCTTCAGAGCGTAGGCGGAGAGCTCGGTGGGAATCTCTGCAACCGTGACCTCGGAATCGCCGTTTTCGACGATGAGCTGTCCGGAACTGGCCAGGTAGACGGTAGTACCGTCCGCCGCACGCGCGGCGGCCAGATTCGCACCGCCGGGGGCCGGTTTCGCACGTCCATCCTCGTCCACCACCGATCCGTTGCTGGTCACCACCGACACGCCGTTGTCTGCGTCGATGAGGATCGAGGTTGGTGGCGATCCGTCGGTCTTCAGGACCGCGCTACCTCCGTCAGCCCGCCATATCTGGGCGAAGGAATCGCCGGCAGCGACCGCCGTTGTCCCGTCATCGCTCAGGGCCAAGAGGACTCCTTGACCGACTACTGGGTCAGCCCGACCCTGGACGTCCGTGGTGGACCATTCACGGTCGCCTGACGGCATCCCGTACACACTAAGCTGGCCCGACCACAACTGGGCGACGTGATCTCCGCGTACGGAGACGGTGACCTGATTGAAGTCCGGCAGCTTCATGAATCCCCGGGAAACCAACCGGAGGGGTGAGAGAGTCACTCCGGCCAATTCACCAGCGGTCTGCCCGTAGAAGGTCGCTGTTCCCGCCGTTGGATCGACCCCCAGGCGAGATCGGGTGGCCGAACGCCGGGATGCTGCAGGCACGAAGGCGTCTATGCCCTTCGAGGCCTCCACATCGGGATAAGCCGGAGAGCTGATCTTGCTCCAGATCCTGAGGTAGGAATCAGTTCCAGCGGTCACCATATGGGACTCCCCCACCACAGCCACCAGAGGCGCGCCGCCCTGAGAAAGGCGAAGACACGGCGAAAGTTCCTGCGCTGGCGGCGCGAAGAAGCAAATGCCACCGATAGCCAACGCCAGGAGCGAACTATCGGGTCCAGGAGCAAACGTGGCCCGGCCCGGTGCATAGTCGATGGATGGCTTGCTGTCTTTCAGCAAGACGACGGTGAAGCTGTCTTCACCAGAGTCCGATTGGACGAACAGTCGCTGACCGTCTGGGGTAAATGTCACCCCGGCCACCTCCGGCTGTCGGCTGGAGTAGAGGCGGCGGCCACTGCCGAGCTCCCCTATCCAGACCCCTGTGGAGCCGCCGATGGCGACCCGGTTGCCGTCTGGGCTGATGTCGATGTCAGCCGCTGCACCGACAACCGGAGGTGGGGTTCCCCATCCGGGCGGCCTACTCAGACGCCCGTCCTCCCAGATACCCGAACGGCCTGGAGCGCTCAGAACCAGATCGTCTCCGGCCCAGATCGGCACAGCGCCTTGGAGAGAGGTCGGGAGATCTGCCGAGGTCAGAGCATCGTCGTGCCAGACCCGTAGTCGAGTGCCGACCAGCGCCACCCGGTGACCGTCGTCAGAAACCGCTGGCCGAACAGGCCGGTTCCCGGGCTCAGCAGGCAGGTTCCGCATCATGCTCCCAGCCGAGTTGTAGAGGGCGGCTGTTCCGTCCTCATACGCCACCGCTATGACGTTCCCGGAGCGAGAAGCTGCGAGCGCCTGCGCGGTCCCCGGCAACTTCGTAGAAGTGTGGGGAGGGCTGGCTGCCAGGATCTCGCGGGCCAGAGAGGTCGTGCCCGGGCTGGGGTCGAGTTGGAGGGCTGCGTCGGCCAGGAGACTCGGAATATCCGGTTCACCCTGCTCTAGAGCCTCTTTGGCCTTTCGAGCGAGCTGGGCGCCGCCGGACACGGCGGCTTCTCGCTGAGCCCGCGCAGCGGACGTCTCGGCGCGAGAGCGCTCGATCAGGAGAACAGCGCTAGTCACCATGAGTACCAGCACCACGCCGAGGACGAGCAAGTAGTTTCGCCGGCGATGCCGACGGTGCACGCTGCTGCTTTCCGACACGTAACGCCTGATCAGGGGGTGCCGATCCGGAATCGCTGCCAGAGCCAGGTCAGGTAGGTCCTCGGCGATGGCAAGGGGCCTGCCGCGCAGGAGGTCAGCCGACCTCCTGCCGTTCTCCTCCCAGCGCTGGGCCTGCCTCAGGACACGGTTGAGGTCCTCGACCCGGGCCACCCCCGCCCGGGCAAGCATCGCAACCTTGGCCGCGGCAGCCTCGTATCCGTTCTCGGGAATTCTCAGTTCCGACATCGACCCCTTCGGATTCTTCTCATCATCCGCGAAGACCACCGGAACGAAAACTTGATCAGGCGCGACAATGTCATCGGGGACGAGGGAATCGTCGGCGACGATCAGCAGTGTCAGCTCCACGGCGGGACCTGACTCGGTCACGTCGTGGATGGCAAGGCCCTGTTGCCGAAGGTGCTGCCTGAATCGCTCGGCCGGCCGGTCTGCCGCACCATTCGTCAGATCGATGATCCGGACGCTAGCCGGTAGTGACGGCTCTCTCTCGGTCGACATGAGATTCCCCCGATTGAACCCTTACCAAGGGTGAACGACTATATCGGGCAAATCGTCAACAGAGAGGGCCTTTTAGTGCTCTACCTCAGAAGCGCTCCTCAGCCAGGTCCTTCCATGCCTCGCAGTGGAGAGTCGACGGACGACCACCGACGGCTTGATCAGGTGCTGAGGCGTTCCCAGGGCAACGGTCGACCGTACCAACTCACCACTGCGTTCGAAGGTGACAACGATTGACACCCTTGGCGCATCTCGGGCTGCGCGGAAGCCGGAGCCCGGCGCGGCGGCCGGAATCAGCGGGTGGCTAAAGGGGCTGGTGGCGAGTGGCCACCTGGGAGGTGCCGATACCCCCGGAGCAGGCACGGCCTGCGCCAAGTGCGTTGCCGGAACAGTGTTATCACCTCGAATACTGCGATCCGTAGGCGATGAGGCCATGCGCGAATCACCGTGGTGCATGACTGGTCGGTAAGGCGCCAGAGCCAAGGGCCGGCCGGAAACGCCCTGGGCCGGCGGCCTGGCCGACACCCGCGAAGGCTGTTCCCGGATCGTCATCGCGGTGCCGCCTCGCCGTAGTAGCCCAGGAAGATCTCTTCCAGGTCCGGCTCGCGGATACTCAGGGAGCTGACGTCAGCCTCGGCAATGCTGCGCAACATCGCGGCCACTGCCGACCAGCAGCAGGCTGGTCAGCGGCAGCCAGGACAGGCCTCGGGCAAGCGCCCCGGACAGGCCGTCCTGCGCCGCGTCGTCCTGCAGCCGCTGGCGCTGCGAGGCGATACCCCCTGATGCCGGCCAGGTCAGAGCCACAATCCCTCCCCGTTGATGAACCACAGATGAACAAAGGCCTACCAGACGCCCGATCCATTGCGTACCGCCGGAGACTAATCAGAAAAGATGAGGGAAAAATGAGACGAACGAAATCCTGCGGGAATCCGCTTCAGCCCAACCGGTCACGATCCGCAGCAGGCGCCAGTGGCCAACGAACCCGTAGGCCGGGAGAAGCCACCGCAGCCAACCGAACCCCCTTTCAGAGCCCGCAACCCAATTGCCGGACCACATTCCTGCATTGCCGCAACCCGCCGGCCTACCCTGTGCGGCCACCGACCTTCACCAGCCCGCCCTCGTAGGCCAGGATCACCAGCTGGGCCCGGTCCCGGCACCCGCACTTGCGCAGCGCCCGATTGACATGCGCCTTCGCGGTGGCCGGGCTGATCACCAGCCGTTGCGTGATCTCGGCATTGCTCAGCCCTTCGGCGACCAGCCGGACCGCCTCGCGTTCGCGCGGCGAGAGGATCGCGATCCGTTCGGCCGGCCCACCCGGCACCAGCATCGCCTGCGACGTGCGGGGACCGCGGCGCACCGGCACCGGATTCACGTCCATCGGCCGGGCGCAGGCCGCACAACGGCCACGGCCATGAGCAGGAGACCGGTCCCGGCCACCCCGTCGAGCCACCAGTGGTTCGCGGTGAGAACCACGACTGCCACCGTGAACAGGGCGTGCAGCACGGCCGGGATCGCGATCCAGCGGGGTCCGGTGCGCACCACGACGTAGGCGATGAGCACCGCCCAGCCGATGTGCAGGCTGGGCATCGCGGCGAACTGATTCGCCACACCGGCGCTGGGTCCGTCGTAGGCGGATGGCCCGTAGACCGTCATTGAGTCGAGAAAGCCCCACTGCGGGAACATTCTCGGCGGGGCGAGCGGGAAGAGCAGGTGCACGACCAGGGCCAGGCCGGTCTGCACGATCAGCAGATTCCGGGCCCAGCGGTACTCCGGCTGGGGACGGCCGAAGAATCCCCACAGGAGGAAGGCGATCATCAGCGGGAAGTGGACACCCACGTAGTACACGTTCAGCGTCGTGAAGGCTCCGGCCGAAGGTACCAGCGACTGCAGCCAGGCCTCTGAGGGCAGGTGCAGGGCTGCCTCCAGCCCGCGGATCAGCTGGGCGTTCTGAAACGCTAGCGGCTCCTTGCCCTGGGCCAGTGACCGGCCCAGCTTGTAGAGCCCGAACAGCCCCGCGATCAGAACGAATTCCCGCAGAACAGGGCTCAGGCCGGGCCTGGATTCCAGCCGCAAGGTCACCGCGACAGGGTGTTTCATGGTTCACCTCGGGGACAGCCGTCGCCCGCCCCACGCACCGGGGCGAGCGACGGTGCGGTCACACTCTTGCAGCCAACTCCTGGTCCTGCTCAGCGATCTCGGCCCGGCCCTCCTGAGCCTGTTCACGCCGCTCGAGGTACTGGTCCACCAGCACGTTGAGCACCACCCCGGCAGCAGCCCAGATCCCGAGGGTGGCCAGGTTCTGCCCGGTGCCGACGCCGTCGAAATAGACCAGCGAACGGGCGATGTCGACCGCAGCGGCGAGCGGCAGCACATCGTGCAGCGACCGGAAGAACTCCGGAACCATGTACAGCGACAGGCCGCCGCCGGAAGCCGGGACCCCGGCCATCATCAGCACCACCATCACCGGCACGATGGCCGCGATCCCGAAGAGCCGGGTGAACACCGCAGTCGCCAGCGAGACCGAGAAGATCGTGATCGCGCCGAAGCCGATCAGCTGCCCGACCGGTGCGCTGACCGCACCGATCAGCACGTCGAACAGGAACCACAGCCACACCGACATCCCGATCGCCCAGCCGGCCAGGTGCGGCAGGAACTGCCGGAAGCGACGAAGATGCGGCGCTCCCCCACGCAGCACGGCCAGCAGCAGGAAGCCGGACATGATCCACGACATGCCCACGTACATGCTGTTACTGCCCATGGTGTCGCTGTCGTGCAGCGGTGTGACGTCGTCGGTCTGCAACTGCATCTGCTGCGCCGCGGCGATCTGGCCGAAAATGGCCTGCACCATCATCTGCTGACTCGACCCGGCCGCGGAGGAGGAGTACAACGTCGCGGGCCCCTGGGCGGAGGTGGGCAGTTCGAAGGCGGCCACGATCTCCTGGGCCCGGATGTCCTCGACCGCCTGATCGACCGAGTCCGCGACCTTGACGTCCAGAATCTTGTCCATCTGCGCGTTCAGGCCCGCCGCAGTCTGTTCCGCGCCGGTCCCGATCACGACCACCGGAATGTCGTGCGGCGTGGGTTTGTGCATCGCGAAACTCATCAGGCCCACCACCACGACCAGGATGGACAGCGGGAAGGCGACGAGGGTGGCGTAGCGGAACCGCTTGGAGCGGATCGGCCCACCGGCCAGGGCCGGGAGTTCGGCGTCCAACGGCGGGGCCCCCGGGGCGGTCTTGCCCGAGGCGCTGCGCTCGCGAAGAAGAATCAGAACGATGGACGCGGCGATCCAGACCCCGAGAACGGCCAGATGGGCGCCCACTCCCCGACCGTCGAAGTACAGGGCTGCGCGCAGAGCTTCACCCGCGGCCGGCAGCGGGAGCACACCGTGCAGGAACTGGAAGAACTCCGGCATGGTGTGGATCGACATGGCCAGGTTGGACGAGGGCATGCCGAACGAGACCCACAACAGCATGCCCAGCAGTACGGCCAACGGCCCCAGGATCTTGCTGAACAACAGCTGGGCCAGCCCGACCGCGCTGGTGGCGAGCAGGCCCACCCCCAGGTAGACCAGGTAGTGCCCGTCGATCGCGCCGACGATCGGCCCCTGGATCAGCCAGATGATCGTGCTGGTCGCCACGGCCCAGCCCAGCATCACCGGCAGGAACCGGCGCAGGCGCAGCAACTGCGGGCTGTTCTGCAGCATGATGCTCAGCGGCACGTACCCGGCCAGCATCATGCCCATCGCCGCGAACATCACCGAGATCCCGGCCTGATCACCGTCGGGCAGCGGCGCCACCTCGTCCGAGACCACGGTCCAGTTCGCCGCGACGGCCACCGGGGTCAGGAGCTGGCGAGCCGTTGCCGCCTGGGAGGCTCCCGCTGCACTGGCGGTGAGAATCGCCGCCGGCTCTCCGGAGTTCGCCGGAGGCTGGAGAGCGGCCACGATCTCCTGATCACGCAGGAGATCGACGGCTGCTTCGCGAGTGGGCACCGAACGGGCCTCGACCGCATCGCCGCTCAGAGCGTCCTTGATCGACTCGGCCTCGGCACCGTTGCCGATCACCGCCACGGGCAGGTCCCGCGGATGCGGGGAGTGCATCGTGCCCATGTAGGTCGCGAACATCATCGTGATCATCAGGAACGGGATCACGAAGAGGAACACGGTGCGGACGATGTGCTCCTTCCGGCTGGCACTGTCCGCATCACTTCCCGGTGCAACGGCACCACCGGACGTGTCGGCTACTGCATCCACAAAGGTCTCCACAAGCGTCTATAAGTCATGTGACTTAGACGGTAGCTTAAGTCGCGTGACTTACAAAAGCCCGGTCGAACGGCCGTTCCAGATGCCGGTCGGCTAGGTTGAGGCCCCAGAAAACAGGACCGAGGCAAGGAGATCCGGAGTTGGCCAGGTCGGAGGCCGCGCGCACGGCATTACTGGACACCGCCGAAAGACTGTTCGCTCAGCACGGAGTGGCCTCGGTGTCCGACCGCAGGGTGGCCGACGAGGCCGGCAACACCAACCACTCGGCAGTTCGCTACTACTTCGGCGACCGCGACGGGCTACTGCGCGCGCTCCTGGAACGGCACACCAACGCGGTGGAGGCGATCCGGATCCAGTCCCCGGCCGAGGAGGACACCATCCTCGGCGACATCCGCACTCTGGTCATGCCGTCGATCAGCATGCTCGCCACGCTTCCCCGGCCGAGCTGGCGGGCCCGCTTCACCGCCCAGTCGATGCACGAACCAGGCCTGCGCGAGCTCAAGCGCGAGTTGCTCACCTCCTCCACGGTCTTCGGGCAACGTGTCCGGTCGCTCACCGAAAGGCTTTCCCATCTGGACCGTTCGGTGGTGCAGGGCCGCGCGATCCTGATCTCCCGGCTGGTGCTCAGCACCACGGCCGAGTACGAGGCGAAGACGGAACGGGAGGGGATCGAACCCTGCTGGCCGGAGGTCGGCTCGTTCCTGGCCGACGCCATCGCGGGCATGCTCAGCGCTCCGGTGACGAATCCCGTCGGCTCCGCTCCACTCGGCGCCGACGAGCTCTGAGCCGGTCGACCCCAGGAACTCCTGCTGCGGGCCGGCCGTTAAGGTGAACGCGCATTCTGCGGGCATGGGCTCGCGCAGTTTGCCGACCGAGAGGGCAGCAGTGAACAGGGCAGGGCGGTCGGAGAAGATCGCGTTCGAGCAGGTCCTCCTGCACCGGTACGCGCTCTCGCCGGTGAACCGTCCTGGGCACCTGGACCGCAGCATCTTCATCATCCTGAGCCGGATCCACGATCAGGGCCCGATGACGATCGGTGAGCTCAGCGCCGCCTTCGGCCTCGATGTCTCGACGTTGAACCGGCAGACCGCGAGCGCGCTGCGCCAAGGCCTGCTGGAACGGCTTCCGGCGACGAACGAGTGCATCGCCCGCCGGTTCGGGCTGACCCCGGCCGGGCAGAGTGCGCTGGACTCCCAGCACGAGATCGTCGTCGCCGTGCTCGACCAGGTCATGTCCACCTGGTCCGATCACGATGTCACCGAGTTCGGCTGCTACCTGGAGCGATTCAACCTGGAGCTCGAGAAGCGCACGGGGCGGCACTGGCCGCGCCACCCGCAGAACTGATCGCTGCCGATGCGACATAGGGAGCTTTTCGACGAGGCAGTGGGACGGCCCGCGTTTCCAGAGCGGGCCGGTGGACCACATCGTCTCCGATCGGAAGGCCCTGCCCGGATGACCAGCGATCTGAAGATCAGCTCGAGTGACGTCACGCTGGCCGCCGATCACTGGGACAGTCCCCCGTATCGGTTCCCGAGGCCCATGGAGGCCCATGCTCACGGCTAGACGATCATGAAATCTGTAACGCACCGCTACAAGATCACACAATTTGTGCCAGAACTCGTTTACGCGACCGGCCCGGCCCGGAGCATTCACCGTCCAACGCCGAATACCCCTGCCAAACGAAACCGATTCCACCTCAGGAGCCCTCGCCCGAAACTTCTTGAAAGACCTGGGTTAACCGCTGACGCAGGTTGGAATGGGCTCAGTTGTCCTGGACAGCAACCGTCCTCAGCCGCGGCGGACCTCGCCTTTGAGCCCTGTCCGGTAGAGTTGCCAGCCGTCCGAAGGGGGCAGCGCTGCCGCTAGCTCTTCGGCGTAGACCTCGGCCAGACGCTCGTTCTGAGCACCGAATCGAACGACAGCCCCCGGATGCCGCGCCAAGAGCGAGGGTAGATTCTGGACCAGCTCTTCCCTCAGTCGTCGGCCCTGCCCTGCACCGACCCGCCGGGCGATGTGGGAATGCAAACTTAACTCGACCTGGTCTTCGTCCCCCTTTACACGAAGACCGATCAACGCGCTGCCGGCGTCATCGATAAGGAGGACACTGCGGCGATCGAAGAAGACGTAAGCCGTCGCGGCCGTCATGACCGGCCAGTACAGCGTGACCGCCAGGGCCAAGAGACCGGCGGCAATTGTCAGGAACGGCAGTGCGGGAAAGTATCGCCCGAACAACGCTACGTCAGCGAACCACACGAGGGCTCCGGTACCGACTACCAGCCCCCAGGTGGGCCAGTTACGGACGGCAGTACCGAGCATCCAAAGCGTCAGCGCTCGCCAGGTCTCACCGTACGAGGCGAGACGAACCTTGCCTGCCGTTACGGTTGCGACTAGGTCCACCCTGAGTCGCAGAGCGGGATCGAAGTTGCCGTCGCTCTCCTCGATCCCGCTGCGCGACTGCCCGGCGGGGTCAGGCACGGTCTGCTAGGTAGGACCGCCGTGCGCGCCGCCAGCGAGGTCGCATGAAGGCCACGTAGCGGGGCCAGAACCGTCCCAAGCGGAGGTACATCGGAACCGGAGCATCCCACCTTCCTGGATGCTCCGCCTCCACCGCCCGCCTGTACAGGTCCGAGGTCGCATCGACCGGATCCCTCGGAACCACCCCGGTCGCAGCCCACAACGCCTCACGAACCCATTGCCCAGGACCATGAACCCTGAAGTTCCCGACCTTGGTGGCGTCATCACGACTGCGCTCGAGGATCACGACGATGCCGGACTCGTCCTCGGGATCGTCGTCGGACTCGTCCCCGTCGCCAAACCCCTCGACCTCAAGAGCGGTGATATGCGCCGAGATGAACTCCTGATCCGTGATCCGTGCTTGGAACACCACCAGGTCCTCCTCGACGTACTCGTCGAAGAAGCTGCCCTCCTGGGTGCCGACCGGCATCGGCTCGGCCCCCCAGGACTTCAGGAGACGGACGGCGTCTGCGACGGTCGACGCGTCGGGCACCTGGTAGTAGTCACGAGCCTGCGCCTGCTCGGCGGCGGAGTCAGCAGTGGTCATCACGGTTCCGATCGCGAGGATGCTCTAAAGGGCACGACCATAGAACGAATGCATGTGCGGCGTGCGCCCATTGGGATGGTAGTGCCACATGTGGCCAGACCCGGCGCCGCCGTGAACCTCTTCGCGCACCGGGTTCAACCCGCCCTTGACGCCCTTGGCGATGGATTTGGCCCGAGCTTTTGTCGTGGACCACACGTCCTGGCTCTTCTTACCCCGCGCCACGGCCGCCGACGCGGTGAGTCCACGTCCGCTGATGTATACCTTGTTGTTCTGGACCTTGGCCGGGTAGTGGTAGCGCTTCTTGTCCTGTGAACGCTTCTTGTTCTCGTCGATGATCCGGCCGACCGCCCGACCCGCCTCGAGGGCTGCAATACCGCCGATCACGATCGCAGCACCAATGGCCATGTAGTAGAGCATGGTCGCCGCCGAGATTCCGACGAAAGCAATGGGGATCGCGAAAGCCGGTCCTGGGATGGACTCCTGGGCCGTGGCCGAGTCGTAGTCGTAGGTCCGTCCCGTGTCCGTGTCAGCCAGGGTGAAGACCGTACGCTCAGGAGTCGACGTCTCAACGTCGATGTCGTAGGTGGAGGTCACCGTTCGCCCACTAACGGCGTCGGTGACCGTGACGGTCCCATGCGCAGTCTCGGGGTCCAGTCGCAGATCGATCGCATACGGGTCATTAGCGGCCTGTGCCTCAGCTTCGACCTGGATCTCGTCCAGACCGATTTCGACCGACCCAGCCTCAAGCCCTTCCTGCTCCAGGCCTTCGGCGACGATCTCCTCACCGGTCATACCCTCGGTGTCAAACCCCAAGTCTTCAAGCGGCTTGGTGGCACTTAGGGCAGCGACCCCGGCGCTGTTCTGCGTGAACGCGTGGTCGGACGCCGATGCCGACGTGCCCCCCAGAGCGGTCAGTACCAGAGCAGCGGTGACCGGCACCGCTACAGTGCGCAGACCTGCGGTCAGGCGGGTGATGTGTTCCGGATGACTCGATTTCACGGGATCATGATCACAGATTTCCCATATGAAACGAATACTTTCTAAGGCGTTGAAAGCGTGACGCACGTATCATTGCACTCACAGCTAGTCGTCATCTAAGCAAGGATCCATTCCGAGTAACGGGTGGCGACTCGGAGCAGTTTGATCGCGCTGAACGGCGAGCTCGCAGTGATCTTCGGCGAGGTGCGGCGTGGCTGCCCGATTCAGGCCGCGGAACCTCGATAGGATGGAACCTCTCACGGTGTCTGTCACAGAGATCCCGCGCGTAGATGAGCGTCTTATGTGAAGGGGTTTCTCGAGGTATCCGAGGGCCTTGTCAGGCGTCGCTGAGGAAGCCGACCAACGAGGGGTTTCCGTCATCGAAGATGCCGACTGCCGAACCCCTTGATCGGCACCGCCACCGTGCCGACAGACACGACCACGACCTGATGCCCACTCGATCCACCGCCGAGGCTGTCGGCGCCCTGCCGGTCTCGGTCCGGACCGACCCGAGGGCCCGAAATGACCTTGGCCCGTCGGCGATCAACACGAGATGACCCCTGCCCGTGCCGGCCTCTGGTAGGCAAGGGTGGTCAACCGTGACAGGAGCCCGACCCGGTGATCATCGTTGTGGACCCTCAGCAGGCCGAGTCAGACCTGCGGGCCGGCCGCCTGGCCTGCCCCTCCTGCGGCGCGAGCCTGCAGGCCTGGTCGCACGCACGAGCACGCCGCATCCGGCAACTGAGCGGCCCAGACCTGCTGATCCGGCCCCGACGCGCCCGCTGCCGCCACTGCTCCCGCACACATGTGCTCCTGCCGTCCACATGCCAGCCGCGCCGCGCCGACGCCACCGAGGTCATCGCAAACGCTCTGCACGCCAGCGTCTTCGGGCACGGGCGACGCCGGATCGCCGCCACACTGGGACGGCCTGAGTCCACCGTCCGCCGATGGCTGCGGGCAGGCCGGCCCGCGCACGCCACACGCCTCTACCACCAGGCAGCCCGGCTGCTCATCGAACTCCGCGCAGACATCTTCAACGCCCTGGCCCACGACCGAGACACCGTCAACGCCAGTCCGCTACGCCAGGCCCTGACCATGATCGGCGCCTGCATCGCCGCCATCACAGCCCGAACGCCCTCGACCGGCCACCACCGCCCGGCGCTCATCGGGGCCATCACCGACGGACGCCTGATCCCACCAGCCACTCCCGGATAACGACCCCAGCCGTCCGGCGCCCTCTCACGCCCGGAGACTGCCACCACCATGCCGACGAACCCACATCGGCACCATCACCAAGCCGACCAGCCCGTCGCCCTGCCGACAAGACAGCCATTTTCATCGGCATCCTGAACGACGTCTACGTCGGCATGTTCAACGCCGCCGAACAGGGCCTCGTGCTGTTCCTGTCCGTCTCACTGGCCGCCGGACGTGATCGGTGTGGCACACGTTCGGGCGCAAGGGCTTTAACTCCCTACTGGCAAGCGGTTCTGGTGTTGCGGTGGCTCATCGACGACACCCGGATGATCGTGTTAGCCAGAGACAACAAGATCTCTGTCTCGACGGCCTACAGCTACCAGAGCGAGGGCATCACGGTGCTGGCCGCGCGCCAGCCCGGGCCGCCGGTCACACGCACGTGATCCTGGACGGGACCCTGATCGAGACCGACCGTATCCACACCCGCGGGCCCACACCCGGGGTGGATCTGTGGTGGTCGGGCAAGCACGCCCGTCACGGCGGGAACATTCAGGCCGTCTCCGCGCCAGAGGGCTGGCCGTTGTGGACCTCGAACGTACGCCCAGGCAACAAACACGACACCACCGCGGCCCGCTCCGATGCGCACCTGCTCGACACCGAGCACAAGGCGCTGGCGGACCGGCTACGAAGGCGAAAAGGACGTGCTACTTGTTCCCGTTCAAGACACCCGCGAGCGGCAGCCTGGCCATGAGCCAGAAGGCCCACAACAGCCTCCGCAGTGCCGTACGGGCCCTGGGTGACCCGTCAACCCGGTCCTGAAAACAACGTTCAAGGCCTTACGCCGCTGGCACGGGTGCCCCTGGCGCGTCGGCGGCATCGTCGCCGCAGCCCTCGTTCTTCTCCACCACGAAGGTGGCCGCACGACATGATCACGGTCTGTTTGATGCGGCTACTCGGGCAGACTCACTAGGTCTATTCGTTACTCATTGGGATAAAACCACGCGGCTCCTCCAGCTCACCTGTGACTAACTGCTGCAGCACATCCCGCGCAACCACGGCGGCCGCGATCGAGGTGCCGGACTCGGTTCGCACGACCCCGTCCGGACCGACCACGGGCACATTCACACCTGCTGCGAACGTATCCACCGGCTCGCTGGCCGAGAGCTCCCAGAGACGCCCGTCCCGATACCGAGCCCCGACAGAGAGCACATCCGGGTAGCGCGCTGGGTAGTCCGCCGGAAGAAACCGAACATTTCCTGCTGCCGCCACGACCATGGCGCCGTGCGAACTGGCTTGCTGCACAGCCGCTTGCAGAGCATCTGCGCCCCGGCGCACTCCACGGCTGACGAGAATGACGTCGGCCCCCCGATCAACGGCCCTGCCGATGCCCCGGGCAATCGCATCAGCACCGACGTCGGTACCCGCATCGATGTTGATGCTCAGAACCTCGACCAAGTCTGGATCAACAGCCTCCGCACTGAGACCGTTTACACCGAGGGCGACCGAGGCCATCATCGTGCCGTGGCTGCTCGACACGAAATCGGTGTCTCGGGAGATCGAGTACTCGCGGAAAACATTTAAATTAGCCGCTATCCCAGAATCCACCACCGCCAAGCGGACCACCGCGTCCGGCCGTGCCGAATCCTGTTGCCAGGAGCACCCACTCAGGACAGCCAGGGTGACGACGGACAGTGACGCAACGGCGGCGCCGGAACGCCCGAATCTCGGAGGCATCTGAGCACCCTAGCCTTGATCCTGCAGGAAGCCCGACGGGGTGGTGCTCGCAGAATGGTGAGAGTGCCCGTCCGACAGTGAGATTCTCATCTTGTCTAAGAAGTCAGAAGCATGTCCGGGGAGCACTCTCTGGGTGAAGAGTATCGGCGCACGGTCGTGGCCGGAGGTCACGACCGATGGAACGGGTGTGGTCAGCCACGCCGGGACGCTTCTGTTGCGGGAACTGGCTGAGCGGTTGGGCCGGCGTGCTGGGTTGTCGGAGGCGGCTGATGGTTTGCGTCTCCGCAGTTCAGGGCACGATCCGGGTCAGATTCTCACGGATTTGGCGGCGATGCTGGCTGGTGGCGGCGAAGCGATCAGCGGCATGGCCGCGTTGAACGATCGATCGCGGTTGCACGGCCCGGTGGTCTCGACCGCAACAGCGTGGAGGGGCCTGGACGAAGGCATGCAGGGCGAGCCGGGCGCGGCGCGGGCCGCCGCACGGCACCGGGCGTGGCTAGTCTTAGCGGAACTGACCGGCCGGATGCTGCCGCCGGCTTGTGCTGCCGGGCGGGTGCTGGATTATGCGGTGCTGGACCTGGAGGCCACGCTGGTTAAGGTCCGTTCAGATCAGAAAGAGCAGGCGGCAGCCCATTTCAGGGGCGGTTCGGGTTCCATCCGCTGCTGTGCTTTCTGGACAACACCAACGAGGCCCTGGCCGGGATGAGATCCAGCGCCCGGGCAACGCCGGCGCGAACACCGCCGCCGACCACATCACCGCCCTGGAATCGGCCCTGGACCAGCGGCCCGCAGCCGTAAGGGCTGAGATGGTCCTGGTGCGCACCGACGGCGCCGGGTTCTCCCACGCGTTCACCGAGCACCTCACTGCTCAAGGGCTCTGATATTCGATCGGTACGCCGTCACCGAGGACGTTCGGGCTACGATAGCGATGCTGACCGAATGGGTCTGAGGCATCGCCGATGGCCACGACGGACGCCGCCGCGAGGGAGCACAGGCGCGAGCTGACCCAGCCCTTGGCCGAGGCCACCCGGCTGCGCCGGGCGGCCTCCCGCCGCGCCCGCCTTCTCACCGGCAAACCTGCCAAGAACGGCAAGGGCCAGAGCCTGGCCCGAGGGGATGCTGATCATCGTTCGCCGCGAACGCCCTTACCCAAGAGCACAACTGGATGCCTTCGAGGATCGCGACGGCTGGTGCTAACGGACCTTTGCCACGAACACCTGCACCGATCAGATCGCCTTCCTCGAAGCCCGCCACCAGGCTCACGTACGCGTCGAGAACCGCATCCGCCAGGCCCAGAACGCCGGCCGGCACCGGCTGCCCTCCCGGCTCTTCTCGATCAACCAGGCGTGGCTGCAGCTTGCACTGATCGCCGCGGACCTCCCGGCTTGGACCCAGAGCATGCTCCTGATCAGTTGCGATAACGAGACCAAGGCCCTGGCCAGGGCGGAGTGGAAGACGATCCGTTACCGACTCCTGCCCACCGGAGCCCGCCTTGACCGCACCGGCCGGTGCACCTTCCTACGCCTGGCCGAGGGCTGGCCCTGGGCCCACACCCTGACCAGGGTCTTCACAATGCTCCGCCAAATACTGCTGCCAACTTGACTATCCGCAGCACCACGCACCGATCCGCGAGCATGCGAATAGCCTGCAGAAATCCCACCAAACCAGCCCCAGAAACCTCAGCCCTGCGCCGAGCAAATCATCACAGCCGAAGAAGTCTCGAATCAGATTCGATTTTCGATCGATCAGAGTCGCACCCTTGCTGCAAGGCCAGGGCTAGAGGCGAGAGCCAGTACCGCCGGCGGCTGATCGAGGGGTTTCGACCTTGGTTACCATCCATCACCTCGCCTCTACGCCAGCAGCCGAGCATCAGTCAGGAACATCTGGACCGACTGATCCACCGGGTTCCAACTTAGAATGGCACGGATGCCGGACCACGGAACGTGATCGGAGCGAGAAGGCGAACGGCGCCCGCGCTGGCTCTCGACGAGAGCTAGATCGCAGCGTTTGGCGCCAATTTGGCGCCGCGAGCCCCGCTGGGAGCCCTTCAGGTCAAAGCAGAAAAGGGGGCCTTTCGGCCTCCTACCTGCTTCTTTCTCGGGTGGGCGATACTGGGTTCGAACCAGTGACCCCTGCCGTGGGAACGCGGTTCCAACGTCTTCCAGTCCTGCGGCCCGCGATCATCCAAATTGATAAAGTGCAGGTCAGAGGGCATTTCTGGTTCGCAGGCGTCCGGTCTCAGTCGGTGGAGTCCGGCAGCGTCTGCCCCCAAATTGCCCCCAGGCCGATCTTAGGGATGAGCATGGCGTGGGTTGAGGAACGAGTCGGCCGGAGTGGGAAGATCACCTACACGGCTCGCTACCGTGATAAGAGGAACCGCCGTCGGGTAGCCGGCACCTTCCCCTCCTACCGGGCAGCAGAGCGCGCCGGAAACGCGGCGGAGAACAGCACCGCCGCGGCCCAGGTCGGTGATCCCCGCCGGGGTCGGCAGACCCTGGAGGCCTACGTCGAGACCCAGTGGTTCCCCAACCACGTCATCGAGGCCAGCACCCGCGAGACCTACCGGAACCGGCTCGACCTCTACGTGATCCCTGAGCTCGGGACTATGCGGCTGCAGGAGATCCTCGCCAGCGACCTTCGGGCGTGGATCACCACGCTCCAAGGGCCGGACTACGGCGCGTCCCCCGCCACGATCGCCAAGTGCAAGGTGATCGTGGACGCCATCTTCACGACGGCCTTCAACGATCAGATCGTGCCGGTCCACCCCGGCCGTGGCGTGAAGACCCCGCCGGTTCCGACCCGGCCGCGCCGCATCCTGACTCCGGAGATGTACGACCAGGTCCACCTCGCCCTGCCCGGCGAGACGATGCGCCTCCTGGTCGAGACCGACATCGAGTCGGGACTGCGCTGGGGCGAGCTGACTGAGTTGCGGCCCAAGGACCTCGACCTGCAGACCCGCATGCTTGTCGTCTCGCGAGCCGTCACCGAGCTGACGTCCAAGGACCGGCCCGACGGTCAGCGCTTCATCGTCAAGGCTTACCCGAAGGACCAGGAGTACCGGTCGTTCAAGCTCAGTCAGCACCTCGTGGACAAGATCGCCCTGCACATCGAGGCGCGGGGACTCGGGGCCGACGATCTGCTCTTCGAAGCGCCCGAGGCCACTACCGCCCGCCGAAGCCGGCCGGAAGTCCTCCCCGATCCCGAGACCCTCGGACGGACCGAGCCGAACGCTCAGGGACGCACCTTCCTTCACGGCACCACGTCCGTGTACGGACCGGGCAAGTGCCGCTGCCAGTACTGCAAGGACGCCGTTGCGGCGTACCGGGCGCAGCGTCGAGCCGGTGGGAAGGATGCTCCGAGGAAGCCGCGGGCGGTGGCCACCGACGGGCACATCGGCCGCGGATGGTTCCGGACGAACGTCTGGATGAAGGCGCTCGCCAAGGCCGAGCTCGGCTTCCACGTGACACCGCATGGGCTGCGCCACGCTCACGCCTCATGGCTGCTGGCTGGCGGGGCCGATCTGCAGGTGGTGAAGGAACGGCTCGGGCACGCGTCGATCAGCACGACCGAACGGTACCTGCACACTTTGCCGAATGCTGACGAGACCGCGCTTGACGCGTTGGCGGTCATGCGGCAGGGCACCCGGCCTGCGACCGAGCCCGAGACGAGCCAGGAGCGTGAGGCCGAACTGGCTGAGCTGGAACAGCTTCGGGCGACAGTTGCGAAGGTCAGGCAGCTTCACGAAACGCTTGGTCTTGCGATCTGATGGCTGCTGCTGGGAAACGCTGGTGACCGTGTGCCAGGGCCGAGCCACCAGCACCTTCGGCTGTCTCTGACCCCAGTCTGCAGCGCTCGGAAGACAGGCAGACTGCTCGTGCCCGAACGGGCATCAACGAGGCGACCACTTGACGCCCGGTTCTACACCGAGGGCCCCGGCACAGTGATCAGCCCACCGTGGCTTGACAGCTGAAGACCGACACGGCTTGCGGATCCTGCACGAGTACCCGCCGCCGTGAGGGCCACGTACAGCGGACACCTCCCCGCTGCCATGAGCATGCCGCTGCAGCTCAGAGGGTATTTGGCCAAGATTGTCGGTGGTGCAACGTATGGTCACTTCTGGAATCGGACCATCACTTGCTAGGGGGCAGGGTTGAGTCTGCACGGGGCAGTACGGCATTACCCGACGGTTGTCGCTGAATCGAAGGACGGCCGAAACAGGGCGCGACGAACGCCCGGCGCAGGGCGCCCGAAAGTGGGCTGGTGAGGTGAAGCCAGCTCCACGCCAGTGGTGGCGCCATGTCGACGCGGATGCGTGGCGCAATTTCGCCGAGCCGGATGCCTTGGCTCGGGAACGCAAGGCAGCCGTCTTGGCAGCTTTGGAGGAGTTATCGACGCGAGCTCCGATGTCGACGGCTCCTGAGATCATCAAGCAGGTCCGAGAGATCGGATTTCGGGATCCGCTGACCGAGCTGGACCTGCGCAAGGCCCTGGACCATCTGACCGATTCGGACCTTGTAGAGCCGTTTCGTGACTATGCAGCCATGAGCTCTGGGTACGACGCTGTAATCCGTCGTCAAGAGGCGTGGGCGCTGACGCAGCTCGGCCGAGGTGTCGTAGCGGCTGTCCGGGTAGCGACGATGGACGCTGGTCGGGCTCTGCAGTTGCCAGCCCGGCTCTTGGACGGCGTTGAGAGAACGCTTCGCGACCTGCTGGACCATCGGACCGCGGATCCCGGGCTCTTGCCGACGGCTTTCGGGGACGTCCGTTCACGTATCGACGAACTTCAGCGGGTGACGGCCGACTTCTACGCGGCGTTGGCTCAAATTGTGCAGTCCGATGTCACTGACGATGCACTCTTCGGCGACAACCGCGATCGTGTGGTCGAAGCCCTGCGCCAGTTTCCCCGAGAATACGGTCTCGCCCTGCGACGAGTTGATCAAGCGCTCGCCGACTTGGCGAACATAGGACCTCGTGGCTTGGCCGAAGCCGCGGTGGCGCATGCGGGCCTCATCGATGCAGAAGATCAGCAGGAGTGGATCGAGGAGCGGGTACGTCTCCTCGACGACCTGGCTGCCTGGTTCGCTCCCGAAGGATCCGTGAACCGGCTCATCTCCTCAGCGACCGGCGCCGTGCACACCCTTCTTATCGCGATTGATCGCCGTTACACGGCAATGCGCCGAGGATCAGACCTTGGCGCAGACTTTCGCGAGCTTGCCTACAGCCTGCATTCCCAGCCGACGCCCGAAGCCGCTCGGAGCGTCTACAACGCGGCCTTCGGAAACTGGCCGTCGCATCACGTGCTGGTCTCCAACGATGAAGACGTCGCTCACGCCACGATGGCACGCGCCGGCGAAAGCAGTCGCGTTGTCGAGTTGACATTGCGGGAACACGAACGACATGGATCCGCTGCTGGACGCCCGAAGAAGCTCGCCGATACAAGCGTTGAGCGGACCGAGGCATTGGCCCGGGCGTCTCACATCGCACGCATCCGAAAGAACCTAGCCAGCAAGTTGATAACCAAGGGTGAGGTAGATCTTTCGCATTTTTCGGGGCTCGACCACGAGGCCGCGGCTGTGTTGCTGAGCGCCGTCGAAGTTGCCATCCAGACCTTTGACCACGAA
Organism: Kineosporia babensis; assembly: GCF_021129305.1. Lineage (GTDB taxonomy): Bacteria > Actinomycetota > Actinomycetes > Actinomycetales > Kineosporiaceae > Kineosporia > Kineosporia babensis. The sequence continues at coordinate 118,375 of NZ_JAJOMB010000024.1, forward strand.
GCCGGATACGGTCAGGCGCAGGCTGAGAGAGCAGGCGTCGTTCTTCGTGTGACTCACATAGACCTGGGTGAGACTGTCACCATCGACCTCGCCGAGGGGCGGCTGACGGGCCCTCTCATCCGGATGATTGTGCTCCCCGCATCAGCGGCCAGCGACGCCGATTTCAGCGATATCAGTGAAACTTTAGGGTTAGCTAGCGGGGGTGCCGCATGAACCAGCTTTTGGATCCGGATCTGGCGGAGGCCGCGCGGCGCCTGCTCGCCACTTGCCGGGTATCGGCGGCCGAAGAACCCGTTCTGTACCGTACGATTCTTCAGGGCCGCCGAGAACTGATCGAGTTCTTCCGCAGCGAGCTGGGCTGGCGGCTCGAGATACACAAAGTTCCCGCCTTGGTACGGCTTCATAAGCGTCGCGACGACATCCCGACAGATCGCGGCCCCTACCTCAACCGCGCCGGACGTAGAGCGCACCCAGCAGATCCGCAGGTCCTGGTATTGGTCGCCCTGATCTGCGAACAGCTGTGGCGGCGCCCCCGAATGACCCTTCGAGAGTTGCTGCAGTCGGTTTCGCAGGTTTGTGCGGCCGAATCGGCATCAGATCGTCTGCCTGTCTTCCGGATCGTGGCATCGGAAGGAATCCGCAAGCAGGAGGCTCAACAGAATCGCCGCAATATTGTTGACGCGCTCAAACTGCTGGAGTACGAGGGCGAGATCATCGTTGACTCAGACCTCGAACGTGCCGCGGACGATGAGGATGCAGATTTAGTTATCACCGCCGATCGCGACAGCCTGGCGACAAAGTTTGCATCACTGTCACCGACACGACTTGAGTTGAGCAGACGACCGGTCCATGAACACGCGAAGGCCCTCAGCGCGAACTCTCTTTCACGCAACGACCAGGCAGACGCCGGCAACAGCCAGCCAGATCCCCTGGAAGAGCGACGCCTTACCGCCGTCCGCCGTGTCATTGACGACCCTGCTGCTGACCCTTTGGATGACCCAGCTACTCGAAGCGGCGGCCTGGGCTACCTCTCAACAGACTCGGGACGGGAGCGTGCATTGAACGATGCCGCCGCGCTGGGGCTGAAAGTCACCGTTCGTCAAGACTGGTGGGAGGTATCAGACCCCAGCGGGGCAGCGACCGCTATCGATTTTCCACTTGGTCGGCGCAGTGAGCGCCAGGCTGCCTTGTCTCTGCTACACGAAATGGTTCGGAACGGCAACCCTGAGCGGAACGTCACGCTCGCTCAGATGATTGAGCACTTCACGGTTGTACGGACGTCGCTGCCTAAATGGGCGGCCTCGTACGGTGAACGACTGCATCTCCTGGCCCGGGCTGCCGCCGATGAACTGGTCACTGCTGGTCTCCTACGCAGGTCAGATGACCCAGACACCTGGATACCTACGCCAGGCGTATTCCTGTGGCGCGTAAAGCTACGACAATCAGCAGTTGATAGCCCAGTAGCTCCCGAGGAATCGCAGTAGACCGTCCGCTCGGACAACCTTCTGTCCTTTCCCGCGACCTCTCATCACATGCGCCCCACCGAGCGAAAGTGATTACCTGATGGGCAGTCAGCCGCCGGCCAAGACCATCGATCTACGAACCGGACAGGCAGTTTCTGGGAAACCCTTGGAAGCTTCTTCGGCAACCTTTCAGGCAGGGATTCCCGGCCGTATTGGACGATGGCAGCCTACGAGAGCGGGCGTCGTAAACTCCTGGACCTGGTCCGAGGAGGGTTTCATCTTTGCCGACGGATGGGCAGCCCTGGCCGGAGCAAACGGATCAGGCAAATCACTTACGGCCTCGATGCTTTGGACCCTTCTCCTGGACGGAGATCACTCCGGTAAAGCCCTCTCGGTCTCCGGCGAGGCATCTGGCACGTTGCTGAGCCGCCATACGGACCGAAATGAGAAAGAAGATCGGACTGGTGTCTGGTGGATGGAGTACGGCTTCCGACCCGCCGTAGGCCAAGAAGTCGACTACTTCACGACCGGGCTTTGGTTGCGTTCGGTCAGTGGCACCCTGCAACGTGTCTTTTTCACGACATCAGCCCGCGTCGGCGAGGAACTCAACCTCGCGCAGGACCGAGAGCCGGTGAGCATCGAAGTTCTGGCTCGGCAAGTCGCGGCTAGCGGCGGCCGACTGTTCACCGATGTGCAGCGACTCAAGGCGAAGCTCAGTGGACTTCTCCAGTCGAGCGAAAAGGTAGGCCTCGGGGCCGAAGGGGAGTACAAGGAAGATATTCGGTCGCATCTCTTCGCAACCCTAGACGAGGTCCAGTTCGATGCGCTGATCAGCGTGCTGCGGAGCGTGCGGAGTGTCCGCACAAGCGAGGGAATCTCGCCGAACCAGATGCGAGAAGTCCTGACCGAAGCTCTACCGGCCCTGAATAAGGGCCAATTGACTGTCATCGCCGAGAGCATGGAACGTATCCACCAACAGGAACTGAGGCTCGCCCAAGGACGGGAAGAGGCCAAGCAGCTTCAGGTAGCGGATACTGCCTATCGAGAGTACCTGAACAAGAGCCTAGATCTTGAGTGCGCCTCACTCGTCACCAGAGAAAAAGCGCTAGCCAAGCAGACTGGCAGAAAAGAAGAGATCACAGCCAATCTAGAGAAGGCGCAGCGACAATCACGAGAAGCTCAAGCCAAGTGCGATCGGCTGGCGGGTCTGATCACCGATGCAGAGGGAACGCTGCAAGGGTGCGAAAGTTCACTTCGCGATCATGCCGGCGCAGAACTTCCCGAGATGGAAAAACGGCTCACAGAGCTACGCGCTCAGGAATCAGAATCCTATGAGCGGCTGGAAAAAGCCGAAGGTCGAGCCCGCGATGGACGCAACGACCTGTCCGAGAAGCAGGATATTGCAAGATCGGCTCAGCATCACCTACAGGAGATCGGGCAGGAACTCGTCGGCATTAGCGCGGTCACATCTGCCGGGGCTGCACTCGAACGTCTTTTCGAATCCGGAACCGCCATTGCCTCGGCCTCCCTCACCGAGCAGATTCTGTCAGCGGGAACCGGCCAGGAGAGTTCCTCGCTGTCGGACACTTCGCCGGCAACCGTGGTCTCCACACCGTTGGCTTGGGTGGAGATGCGAAGGGGGACGTCCCGAAAGGTCTCCCAGGCACTGCGGGCACAATCGCAGGCGGCCAACACGCTTGAGCTCCTGGCCGAACAGTCACGAGCGAGCGAAAGCACACTGGAGCAGGCTGAACTGACCGAGGCCAAGGCTGAAACTATCCGCGAAGCAGCAGAACAGGCTTTCAAAGAAAGCTGCACAGCCTGGGGTGATCAGCGAATAGAGCTTTCGCCATTGCCTGAACAATTTCTGATCACCGATGATCGCATTGCACCTGCCGCAATCGTGAGGTGGCTCGAAGGCGCCTGGTTGGCTGCATCCAAGCGCATCGATCTTCCCGGGTGCGAACGCAAGGTCGGCACCGCGGACGCTTTGGAAGCGGGAGCAAGGAACAGACTCGACCAAGCGGCTCAAGCCCTGGCGCGAGCCGAGACGTCTGTGCTGGAAGCCGATCAGCAGGTCATGATCACCGAGTCAGCTGTCCAGGCCAAACATGAGAAGCTCTCCGATTCCCGCCGACGCGCCGAAACTTCTTATGAGGAAGCCATCATGACGGCCAATGGGGTGACGTCGAAGGCAGAGATCGAATTGTCGGACGGACACGCCTCGGCCTCAATCTCAGCTCGAGACTGGGTTCAGCGGGTGATGGTGTGGAAATCTGAACTGATACAGCTGCGTGAAATTCTCCATTCAGGACCGGATTCCGAAATTCTGTTTACAGCACTCGCCTTAAGCGCAAACGATGATAGCAACGTCAACGAGCTCATCTCGCCTCAAACGGTCTCCGAAACAGTCGAACGCGCCTATCAGACGGTTGCCAGGACTCTGGCAGCGAGAATGGCAGAGGCCGATACCGAGGTTCGGAATGCTCAGAAGCTCCTGAGCGAAAAGAGCGAACAAGTTCGTTATGCCCGAACAACAGCGCCGGTACCCTCCAGCCCGGCGTGGCGCCCTGAACGTGACACCACCGTAGGCCAGCCGCTGTACGAACTCGTGAGTTTCGCGGACTATGTCAGCGCAGAAGAAGCCAACCGGGTCGAAGGTGCCTTGCTGGTATCGGGGCTCCTGGACGCCGTCGTCACGATCGACGGTCGCCTGCTGACCGGAGACCTCACACTGGATCCGACACCCATTGACCGTCACACCCGCTCTCAAACGCCCAGGGTTCTGGCTGATGTTCTCGTTGTTGAAGACGAAACGCTCGTCCCTGCCGATCGGGTCCACGCGATCCTGTCTTCGGTTGTGCTGGACCCGACCCGCGAAACACGAGCATCGAGTCACGAGGAAATCCACTCCGGAATCGTTGAGATAGGAACCCTAACGGCTTCAGCGCCCAGCCATTATCAGGCTGCTTTCATCGGTCGCACAACGCGAGAACGCGCTCGTAAGGAACACCTTGCAAGACTCTTGTCGGAGGAAGCGGCAGCGCAGAAGGCCGTCGATACCGCCATATCGGCTCGACAGAGGCTGACCGACGACGAGAAGTCGGCTGGTCGGGAACGTGAGTCACTACCGGCAGATTCTGCCGTCCTGGCTACGCGCGCAGCGGTCGCTCGGTTGACTTCGGCACTTGAACAAGCCAAAGTCGCGACCGCACGTGAGATCGCTCAGGCGGAAGTGGCCAAAGAACGCGTTCTGGCCCAGCTCGCAGCAGACGGAGCACGCGCCGACAACGAACTCACACAAGCACGGACCGCAGCCGGGCAGGCTCGGGATTCTCGAAATACCGCTGTTTCGGCCCAGAGCAGAGCCTTTTCTGAGCACCAAGGCTGCCTCGAATCCCAGACTAAAGCTCTGAATGAGAGTAAGTCTGCGGAGGAAGCACTGGCTCGTGCTGAGCACGAACGCGACACCTTTCCTCAAACATCAGATCTTGAAAAAGCTCTCGTTGCCGAGGATAGCGCCGGCAACGAGAGGTCTCGGGCGCATTCTGAGGCAACCGCTGCACGGTCGAAGATGAATGCGGCGTCGAAGGAGAACCGTGAAAGGCTACGACAGGTTCATGAAGCTGCTGCTCAGAGCGACGGAACCATGTTGCCGACAACTCTCGAAGCACTCGAGACCTTAGACGCAGGGCTCAACAGACTGGCTGAGACAACGGCAGGATGGCGAGAGGCTGCAAATCGAGCTCTGGATCTGGTTCCGCGGGCTCGTCAGGCACTCGTGACTGTCGGAGCGACCCAGCGCGAAGCAGAAGCAGCCCGGCGCGAAGCCAGTTCCAAGAAGACTAAAGCTGACCTGCTTGCGAGAACCATTGATGCTCGCAGGGAACTGTACGGCGCCGAGTATGAGGAACTGCTCGCCCGCAAGGGCGAGGCCGCCACTACGCTCGAGTCCTTGCGCGGAGAGGCCCAATCATCTGCGAACGCTTTGACGCAGGCCAATCTAAAGGCTGGGGTAGCGGAGACAGACCTGCGCAACGCCGAGTCGCAATGGCTCAGCCTGCAGGAAGCCCGCGAAACTCAATGTTCCAGGCTTAGTCTCATGGTCACGATGCGGCTGGCCTCTGTCCCTGAAGGAATCCTCATCGACAGCACCGGTCGGCCTCGGAACCTGGAGGCAGCTTTAGAGTGGGCCGGACACCAGCTCAAAGGCAAGCTGGCAGACAGTCTTCGTCTGCCGATTCTGACGGCTGGACGCGATGATGCGCTGACCAACCTTCAGACGAAAGTCCATGAGGCGAGCGAGAAACTACGTCCGTACGATCAAAATCTGATGGTTCTGACACCTCAGGGAACCGACTGGCGGACCGTCAGTCACTTCGGTCCTCACGCAACAGCGGGCGAAGACATCAGAATCGCCCTGCACAGCCTTCAGATGGCAAACACGACCATCGAGAACGAGCTCCGCGGCGAAACCAAGACCGTGGTCAAGGCTTCCCTCTTCGCGAAGCTTCGAAGCGACATCCAGCAACGCAGGCAGCTTGCTGTGGAGCTTGTACAGCAGATTCGACGGACCCTTGCCGGTGTGCGCACGGGCGTTGCCGACGTCGGGGTGGAGGTCGACTGGGTTATCCGCGAAACCCCAGATGCGCAGCGCATGATGGAGCTCATTACCGCGGCGCCTTCGGATGAAACCTTCGAGCAGATGTATCAGGTGCTGCGCCAGCGCATGGATGAAGTCGTGGGCGGGGCCTGGTCCGACCGAGTAGCGCATGCCTTCGACTACCGCACCTGGCACGAGTGGAAGATCTCCGTCGCTCACGCCAGTTTCCCGAGCGACGGCACCGGGCGAGGCGGGTTCAAGTCCGTGACCTCAAGATCAAATCCTCTGAAGAGCTTGTCCACTGGTGAATCTCGCCTCGCCACCATGCTCCCCCTGCTTGCGGCCGCCTGGTCGATGTACTCAGGTCCGGACTATGTCGGGCCGAGGCTCCTGTCGATCGACGAGATCGATGCAGCTTTCGACGACCCGAACCTTCGTCAGGTGTTGTCACTTCTACGAGAATGGGACTTCGATGTCCTTTCGACGACTCCAAGCATGCCGCCCTTGATCAAACGTGAATCCGAGCGGGTCGTCATCCACGAGGTCATCACGTCCGGCAACAAGAGAGTGACGGTCCCGTGGCTTTGGGAAGGGCACGGTGACGCGAAACCACTCTCCTTCGAGGAGCCGACCCTTGATGGGATGAGCGAGAATCTCACCGAAGGACAGCTTATGATCGAGGAGAACTAGGATGCCGGCCGATATCCAGAGGCTCGCAGCGGATCCTGACCTGCTACCTCTGTGGCAAGCGGTACACGACCGCCTCGCCTCGGGATCAAAGTCTACGGAACTGGCTACGATTCGAATCAGAAGTCTCAACCGGGCCGGAATTTCGGTTCTCCGATCCTATCTCGACACGACACCCCGTCATCGGCGGGGAAGCTCATCGGTCCGCGTGAAGGCAGGCGACACCGTGGTGTCTCTGCGTGAGCTTCTCGACAGGTTTGAACTCTCGCCCGAAGTTCTTCCGTCGCTCGTGGTTCAGGCAGTCGGTCGACCCATCGTCGATCGCAGCGAAGCGGCGCGCCAGGCAAGGAGTCTGAGAGACGAGGTGTGGGACTTCGCGCGACAGAGACTCCACCGTGTGCCTGGACTCGTCGCGAGCATGCGGAGCGCTGGTTTTGGAGAAGACGAAGCACCCACCCGGCGCCAGATCGACGCACTGGGAGAGATTCTCGATCAGGTGCCCATACGCCGAAAAGTCAGCCTTGCAAAGCTCAGTCATGATGTCGCCCAAGACCCGCACTACTTTGATTTGGACACTCTGGCAGGTAAGCGACTGGTGTTGGCGGTTGCCGAAGCCCTCGCCGTCGAGGCGCCTGAGCGTCCTGATCTTGTTCGATCGCTTCTGGGGAAGGCCGGAATCATTGGGGATCGCTTTTCCGCAACCGTTTTGGTCATGAACGCAGAAACAACCGGGAGTGGGGTCATCGATCGCCGCCTGCGAGAGGCAGTTGGCCCTGTCTCTCTGAACCTCTTCGACTTGACGGAGACACCACCCACCTTTGCGCGGCAGACCCTGACCGTCGTCGAAAACCCCTCAGTAATAGAACAAGCCGTTCAGCAAGGGATCAAGAGGCCGCTCGCCTGCACCAGCGGACAGTTGCGAGCTGTCGATCACGTGCTGCTCGGCCTTGCGAGGGACTGCCAGGTCGACCTGCAGTATGCAGGCGACCTGGATGTACACGGGCGGCAGATTGCCGCCGTGGTTTCAGGCCTGTATAGCGCGAAGATCATTGCTATGGATGAAGATGATCTTTGCGGGGACAATGCGGAGTCCATCTCGTCAGATCCTGTGATCTACCAAGAACATGATGCCTGCCTTCGTCAGATCTTCGGACAGGCGGACTGACGGTCACCGGTACCCGCAAATTGCGGCAACTGATTTCACCAGGACAAGGCGCGAAGGACCAGTTGTGATGATGACACCGTTGGGGGCGAGGCGGCTTGCGGAAACCCAGCTTCGGGAAGGGCTTCCACGTCGCTGGCAGCACTCACTAGGAGTTTCCGAGCGGACGCGGCAGTTGACGCCCCTGATGCAGGAGCATGCGGAAACACTCGAAGCTGCAGCAGTGCTGCATGACATCGGGTACGCCCCGAACCTGACGAAGACGGGCTTTCATCCACTCGACGGCGCTCGGTTCCTTCGGTCAAGCGGAGTTGATGAGCTGGTCGTTCGTCTTGTGGCGAACCATTCCTACGCGCTCCTCGAGGCCGAGGAGCGCGGCCTGCGTGACGTGCTCAGTTCCGAGTTTCCTCTCGTCGATCAGCCGCTGCTGGTGGATGCGCTGGTGTTCTGCGACATGACCACCACGCCCGACGGCCTGCCGACCAGCTCTGAGGAACGGGTCGGCGAGATCTTGTCCCGCTACGGGCGGGAGAGCATCGTCGGCCGGTTCATCCGCCGGGCGGCACCGGAGATCCATGCCAGTGTGGATCGGATTCGGACGGCCGCCGCGACCGCGGGCGTCGTGCTCTGAGGCATCACCCGAGGTAGGGGTAGGTGCCCGCCAGGTAGTGGCCGATCTGCTCGTGCATGCTCGGATGGATGTCGAGATCGGTCAGGTTCTCGGGGCTGACCCAGCGCACGCCGTCGGCTTCGTCGTTGATGGTGGGCTCGCCGCCGATCGGGCGGCCGATGTAGGCGACCTCGAACTGCTGGCGGACCTCCCCGTCGGTGTAGGCCACGATGTGGGACGGGTTGGAGTAGACCCCGAGGAAGCCGGTCACCTCGGCGATGATGCCGGTCTCTTCCTCACATTCGCGTACCGCGCACTGCGCGGCGGTCTCGCCGATGTCCTGCGCGCCACCGGGGAGCGCCCACTGGCCGGTGTCGCGGCGTCGCTGCAGGAGGATCTCGCCGGCTTCGTTGACGACGAGCAGGTTGCTGGCCGGCACCAGGGAGTTGGCCTTGGGGGCGGTGTTGTCGTAGTAGTACTCGGTCCTGCCCATGGTGGTGCTCCTACTTCTCGGGCGCCCAGGGACGCGTGGTGCTCCAGATGGCGTCGAAGCTCTGCTCGTACTGGTTGAACCATTCGGCATCGGTGCTGTCGATCCGTCTCAGCTGGAACAGTGGGTTGGCGCTGGCGGGCTGCCCCCAGATGTGCGGGTTGACCAGGAGCTGGTCGTCGTACCGGAAGAGTGAGTTGTACAGCGTGGTGTCGTGCAGGTGGACCTCACAGCCGGGGCGACCGACGAGCGTTCGGTAGTACGTCAGCGACGCGCGGATCTTTGCGGCCAGGCTCTCACCGATTCCCTCTTCCTCGCCCCTCAGCCGGACGGCCTGGCCCTCCGGGTCGCCGAAGCACAGCCGGACGTGGGCACCAGCCTCGGCTCGTTCTTGCAGCATGCGGGCGATGTGCGGGTTGGTCTGGGCGAAGAAGGTGCCGGAGAAGACCAGCACGTCGATGTGCTTCGAGGCCCCTCGGAGCAACTCCAGCCACAGGTCGCGGGGAACGCTGGCGCGGTTGGCGAAGGTAGCCGCGATCTCCCCGCTGGCGTTGGACACTCCCAAACCGTTGTCCAGTGCCTCCGGCCAGAGGTGTTCCTCGTCCAGGCCGAGCAGGTGGGCGATGCTCCAGCGGTGCCGTCGCTGGGGTACACGTCCGCTGACCCATCGGCTGGCGGTCTTGGGATCGACGCCGCACTCGGCCGCGACTTCTGCCACGGTCAGCCCCCGCTGCACCAGAGCGGAACGCAATCGCTCGTTCACTCAGCACAGCAAACCCGATGTCTCGTATCGGGCGCAAGAACGCATTTCAACCACCGTGCACTCTGCCCTCGACCCGTGGCGTCCTACGCTGGGGCAGCGTGCCGCTCATCGTGCTCTGGGACATCGACCACACGCTGATCGAGAACAACGGCGTGAGCAAGCAGATCTACGCCGATGCGTTCACCCGCCTCACTGGCCGACCACCTGTTCACCGTGCGAGGACGGAGGGACGAACCGACAGACTCATCTGCCGGCAGATGTTCCTCGACCACGGTCTCGAGCCTCCGGACTGGGACCTCATGGCTCCTGCCCTGGAGGCTGCTGGGGCCGGCATGGAAATCGAGCTGGCTCGTAGGGGCGAAGTACTTCCCGGTGTTCGAGAGGTTCTCATGCTCGCGGCTGCGGAACGGGACTTCGTCTCGTCGGTCCTTACGGGCAACATCGCGGCCAATGCTCTGGTGAAGGTTCGGGCCTTCGGGCTCGATCACCTGCTGGACCTGGAGTGCGGGGCGTACGGCGAGCATTCCGAAGATCGCGGGGCGCTGGTCGAGGTCGCGAGGAGACGTGTCCACCAGCATCACGGCTTGCCTCTCGCTACGCCGGTCGTGCTCATTGGAGACACTCCGCGTGATGTGCAGGCGGCTCAGGATGCTGGGGCTCACGTCGTCGCCGTCGCGACCGGCGTGGACAGCGCTGAAACGCTCCGTTCGGCTGGTGCGCCCTTGGTGCTCAGCGACCTCCGGGAAGGTTCCAGCCTGATCGACTACCTGCACTCGCTCACCCACTGAGAACCGGGGGACGTTCAGGGACGTCCCCGAAACGTCCCTCGGCGAGGTTCGTCGTCCCTGCCTTCTCAGGCATTCTCAATGAGGCCGCCGGAGGCTGAATCCCTCCTCGGCCGCCGGTACGCAGACGAACTCGGCTCTGATTGGTGAGGCTGTCGTCGGAGCCGAGTTCGTGTCTGGTTCGTCCGCCGCTCGCCTCAGGTATCTGCTTCGACGGGAGGAGGTTCGTGATGTCCTACGACCACTGATTCTGCTGCCGGCCCGGAGCGCAGCAAGCTCCGGGCCGGGCGAAACCCTTTCCGCATCAGACCAATCCACGGGGAGGTGAGCCGTGTCTGTCGTTGATCGGTACAACCCGCTGGACGCCGACACCTTGGCGAACCCCTACCCGCTCCTGAGCGATCTGCGACGCGAAGCTCCAGTCTTCTGGCATGAAGGGATGCAGTCCTGGGTGCTGACGCGGTACGCGGATTGCGTCCGGGTCCTTCGCGATCATCAGACCTTCGCCCGCGATCCGCGTCGCAGCGGACGAGACGTCCCAGCTGAAAGCCAGAGCGTCCAGACCCTCGACCCTCCCGAACAGGGGCACATCCGATCGCTTTTCATGAATGCCTTGCACGCTCAGCCCCTGTTGGCGGTGGAGGCGCGCACGCGCCGGTTCGCCAAGCAACGATTGGACGAGCTCACGGACAGGGAAGAGTTCGACGTCATCGCGGAGCTTGCGGTGCCCCTGTCCCTGTCGTTGATGGGAGATCTGCTGGGGGTGAAGACCCCTCCTTACCAGGAGTTCGCAGAGGTCTCGGACGCCATCATGCGCAGTATGGACGGCGGACTGAACCCCGCCCTGGTCGAGCCAGGACGGAAGGCCCGCCAGGAACTGAGCGACCTGGTCGACGGCTGGTACGCCGGACAGCGAGGTACGGGGCTCCTGGCCCAGGTTCGTCGAGCGACCAGGGATGACAAAGAACTCGTCCAGCTGTACGTGAAAAACACTGCCCGCGTGATGTTCCAGGGTGGATACAGCACCATGTCGGCTGCCATCGGCAACTCCATCGGAGTCCTTCTCACGCACCCTGAGATCCTGGAAAGGCTTAAAGAAGGTGGTCCCTTGGGCACCGCTGTTGACGAACTGGTCCGGTTCGACGGCCCAGTTCAGGGAACGACTCGCGTCGCCCTGGTTTCCGCCGGCATCGGTGGAGTTCAGATCGCGCCTGGGCAGAAAGTGATTCCGTTGTTCGTCGCGGCCAACCGCGACCCGGATGCCTTCGCGGAACCGGATCGGATCCTTCCGGAGCGTTCCCCGAATCCTCACCTCGGGTACGGATGGGGAACCCATGCGTGTATCGGGACGACCGCCGCTGCCGCGGGACTGCGTGCGCTGATCTCTGCCCTCGCCGACCATCCAGCCCACTTGGAGCCGGTGGGCACAGGGAAGCGGCGCCCCACAGCCACGATGCGAGCCTTCGACGTCCTACCGGCAGCACTCCGCATCTGATCTCAATTCAAAGCGATTTCAGCGCTATTGGGGACTCCATGAGAATCCTGATCGGCAACCACATCGACCCGTCGATCCGCGAACGCACGGACATGAGGGCCTGGACCCAACGCGTCCTCTGGTTCGCTCACCCGAGAGACCTGATCGTATTGTGCTGCCAGCCTGACGCCGGATTCCTCGAGTACGCCCTCGCCCACACCGGCGTTCCTCGCGACGAACTGACCATCACCGTCGCTCCTGCTGGAACGTGGGGCGACAAGGTCCTCGATCCGGCGTCTCTCGAAAACCCCGATCTGATAGCTGAGGTCCGGGCGACGCTCGGGCCATCGGGAACGGCTGCAGTCCACGAGGTCTTCGCCCTGTGGCCGTCGGCGTCGGTAGCGCGGTTCGCTGACGCGATAGGTGTCAGCGCCCAGTTTCCCGGAGCTGCCTTCTTCTCTCAGGGAGGAGGCGAGATCGGCAACAACAAGGCCAACTTTCGAGCGCTTGCCGCCGCAGCTGGAGTCCGGATCCCCGTCGGCCGGGTCTGCCGAAGCCAGGTCGAAGCCGTGGCAGCCACGAACGCACTGCTGGAACGGTCGGGCGATCGCGCCGTCATGGTGAAGCAGGCCCACAACGGCGCCGGCGTCGGCAACCAGCTGCTGGTGCGCGACTCGCGCCTTCTCGTGGACCACGTCGGCGCACGCCACCTTCACCAACTGGCGCCCGGAACAAGCGGTGTCGAAGCGTACTGGCGAGAGCGATGGAGCTGGGCCAGCAGCAGCGACCGCTGGCCCGTGGTCATCGAGGAGTTCGCGGTCAACGCGTCCGCGGTCTACTCCGAGCACTACGCCTCCGACAACGGCACTCACCCCACAGAGACAGGGCACCTGATCTACGTGGCCCGCCGCCTGAGCCATCAGGTCGTGCCGCTGTCTCCCAACGTGCCCGAGCAGACCCGAACCGCACTCCTGGACGGCGGCGCTCGCCTGGCCGAGGCCTACCGCGCCTTTGGCTACCGCGGGTACCTCAGCGCCGATGCCCTGGTGCTGCCCGACGGGCAGGTGGTGTTCACCGAGGTCAACGCCCAGGTCTCCGGGTCGCTGCACATCTACCAGACAATCGCTCAGCAGATCGTCGATGTCCACGCCGAGCCTTGTCGCAGTGTGGTGGAGTATCACGTGCCGCCCACCTGGGCAGTCCCCAGCTTCGAGGCGTTCCTGACGGCGCTGGACGACCTGGACCTGCGCTACGACGACGTGACCCGGACCGGAGTGATCGTGTCCATGCCGGCGATCCCGCTGACGCCAGGGGCGCCGGTGCAGTTCGTCTTCTGCATCGCCTTCGACCCTGCTGTCGGGTACGAGGTGACCTTCGGGCGCCTGGATGAACGCTTTGCAGCGATTCCCGCCGACTCGATCGACCCCAGTCAGCACGTGGGAACCACGGCGCTGAGCTTCTCGTCGTAAACCCTCTTCAGATCAGGAGGATTCATGAGTACCTACGCCGCGACCCGGCTGGCTCTCGATCTCGACGCACGCCGTCTGCAGGACGAACTCTCGGGCGTCACCGGCCACACGTGGGACCTTCAGCGTTCGCACACCGTCCACGGAATCAGCGAACCGGCCGTCATCGACTGGCGCATCCTGCCGCTGCACAGCCCGGGCGGCGACTCTGAGCGCACCGACCCCGGCGGACCCGGGTGCGAACCGTTCGCGCCGACCTTCTGGCTCGGACAGTTGCCATACCTGGCGCAGGTGCTGGAATCCATTCCCGCTCCGCGCAACGCAGCACGGCTGATGGCCCTGGGACCGGGAGCCGTCATCGCCCCGCATCGGGATCTCAAACACCAGCTCGACCGAGGATTCATGCGTCTGCACATCCCGATCGTCACGACGCCCGAAGCGGTGCTGACGCTCGACGGCGTCGAGCACTGCTGGCAGCCGGGAACCTTCTGGTACGGCGACTTCTCCCGCGAGCACTCCGTCCGCAACACCAGCACGACCACCCGCGTCCACGCCGTCATCGACGTCCTGCTGACACCAGAACTGACGCGGCTCTTCCCGGACTCCTGGCAGGATCTGCTCCACAGCGATCAAGTACTGCTGAACCACTACACCTCGAAAGTGCCACGGGATCGGCCTCACTCATCCGCGGTCGACTGCCTCGTGCCTACCCAGTTCATCGACTTCCAGTCGGACGACTCGCTGGAAGGCTCGCTCGTCCCGGCGCAGATCAAGCACACCGAGGGGAGCCTGAGTCTGACCGTGGACGATCGCATCCTCGCTCTGGTGCCGGCCGGAGCAGACGGCGAATGGCGTTTCTCAGGATGGAGCGAACAGCGCACCGTGCAGGTCGTCAGCAGCGGCGCACTCCTCCTCCGGACCCGCCAAGGTGGGAAGGTCAGCGAACGGCTCGTCCACGTCGTTCCTGATGACGGGCCGGTGGACGTCGTCTTTGAGGGGGCCGGTTCAGTATGCGCCTGAACAGTTACGACGACTTCACCCCGCTGCACGAGGTCATCGTCGGGTCAGCAGCCAACTACATGGGTCATGACCGTGACCTCTCCTTCGAGCTCTTCTATCACGAGAGCATCACCGGGTTCCGTTCCGACTGGGCCTACCCTCGGCTCACGAGCTCGAACGGCATGAACGCGGAGACCTGGAAGATCAACCAGCGTTACGCCGACGAACTGCACGAGGACGTTGAACAGCTCGCGCAGACCCTCGCCGCTTTGGGCGTGACCGTTCATCGACCGTTGCCCCTGCCCGAGGACGCAACGCCGATTGCAGGCCTGGGGTGGCAGGCCGCTCCGACACCGGCGCTCAACGTCCGTGACAACACGCTCGTCATCGGCGATCAGATCATCGAGACACCACCGGCGATTAGATCCCGCTACCTGGAAACCCAGCTGCTGCATGGCGTCTTCCAGAACTACGCGCGCTCCGGCGCGCAGTGGAGCGTCATGCCGCGGCCGACGCTCAGCGACGCATCTTTCGACTTGTCCTATGCTCGCGACTCCACGACGACGTTGGGCGGCCCCACCGAGTCCATCGCTGATCCCCGGTCCGGACCGTACGACGTCGGTCACGAGATGATGCTCGACGGTGCCCAGGTGCTGCGGCTGGGGCGCGACCTGATAGTCAACGTCGCCCAGGACAACCACGAGCAAGGACTGCGCTGGCTCCGAACCCACCTGGGGAAACGGTTCCGACTTCATCGGGTCTGGAGGATGGCCGACAACCACATCGACTCGATGCTCCTCGCCCTGCGCCCAGGCGTCTTCCTGACCCGCCACCACGGCATCCGCGACCTCATGCCCGAGAGCTTCCGCTCCTGGCGCTTCATCGTTCCGCCAGAGCCCGACCACGGCGCGTTCCCGGTCTACGACGATTACGACGACCTCGTGCTGACGAGCCCGTACATCGACCTGAACATCTTCTCGATCAACGAGCACACCGTCCTGGCGAACGAGGACTGCACCGGCCTCATCAAGGCCCTCGAAACCGAGGGCTTCGACGTCATCCCGGTCCGGCACCGCCATCGACGGCTTTTCGGCGGCGGTTTCCACTGCTTCACCCTGGACACCCACCGCGATGGAGGGCCGGAGGACTACACCTGATGACGGCTCCCGCTGTGCTTCTGATCGATGCCACGGGTCCGGACGCCGAGCGACTGCTGAAGGCCGCTGCTGACCGCCGGATCACCATCCACGCAGCGACCAGCCACGATCAGGATCAAGCGGTTCTGCCCGTCGGGGTGAGTGGGGTTGTCGCCGTTGACTTCGCACAGACTGACCGCGCGGTTGCCGAGATCGTCGAGTACTGCCGCCGACACCAGATAGAGGCGGTACTGACCTTCAACGAGTACCTCACCGTCGTCGTCGCACAGGTGTGCGCCGCCTTGGGGCTCCCAGGCAACGAACCGAGGCGTGCTCCCGCTGCCCGTGACAAGGAGGCTATGGCCACCGCATTGACCAGGGCCGGGGTGCGCGTTCCTGCGACAGTCGTCCTCCACGACCAGCACGATCTCCGTGGGATGCAGGTCGCGACCCCGTGCGTCGTCAAGCCGGCCAGCGGTGCCGGTTCGGTCGGGGTCTCTGTGGTCACGGCACCCGCTGACTTGCCTGCAGCTGTACACGCCGCGCGCTCGGCACGAGGTATGTACGGAAACGAAAATCGGCGCGTACTGATCCAGCCGTTGATCAGGGGGCATGAGTACAGCGTCGAATCCGTCGTCCAGGATGGCGTCGCTCGGCACCTGGCTGTGACCCGCAAGACAGTGACCGGCTACCCCCACCGGGTCGAGACTGCGCACCACGTCCCCGCCGTCCTGGCCTTCGACCAGCAGAGAGCCCTGAAGCGCGAAGCAGAACGCGCCATCCGAGCGGTCGGCATCCGCAATGGCGCAGCGCACACCGAGCTCATCCTCGGCCACGACGGAACATGCACGGTGATCGAGATCGGTGCGCGACTGGCGGCCGGCCAGATCGGGCTCCTCCTCCGCTACGCCTTGGCCATCGACGTCTACGCCGTGCTGCTCGACATCGCGCTCGGCCGTCCAGCCGCCGTTCAGCAGGACAGAGGCGGTCACGCCATGGTCCGCTTCGTCACAGCCCCTGAAGGCGGCCGCCTCGTCGCCGTTGAGGGCCTGCCAGCGGTCGGTCCTGGCGTCCCCTACGTCCGGCAGCGCTTCAACCCGGGAGAACGGGTCACGACCGCCCTATCGAACCGTGACCGAGTGGCAGAGTTCGTCGTTGCCGGAACCGACCCTGTCGAGGTCGAGGCACGGGCTGAGAACCTCGCCGATCAGATCCGCGTCAGGGTTCGATCAGAGAGTGGTCTCGCTACGTCAGCTGGTTGAGGATCGCTTCCATAGCCGGGTAGCTGTCGGCGACGAGATCGTCCTTCCCGAGCCGGAGCCGTTCCAGTCGGATCCCGCCCAGGTGACGTGCCTCGTAGACCAGCTCTCGCCAACGCGCCTCGGGCGTCTCTGACGTCTGGCCGTAGGTCTCCCAGAAGGCCTGACGCTCATCCTGTTTGGCCTTGGCCATGCGGATGGTCCAGTCAGCTGCCGGGTCACCGAACCAGGTCCGATCGAAGTCCAGGACGCCGGTGATCGTCGGCTCCGGGGCTCCGGACGCCAGGAGGCAGTTGATCGTCCACAGATCACCGGTCAGCAGCATCGGCTCGGTGATCTCGTCCAGCGTGGGCCGCGCATCGGACGCGATCGCCATGACCTTCTGGAGGTCGGCTGAGTCCAGACCCGCGGTGTCGAGGTCGAAGGCGATCGAGTCGAACGACGCCAGCAACGCGTCACTCCAGGACCCATAGGCGGGGCCAGCCACAGGCCCGAAGTGATCACCGCGCACGTCGTGCACCGAGCGGGTGATCGCTCCCATCTGCCGGAAGTACCCCGGGAAGGTGTCTCGCGGGTAAGTGCTCAAGATGTCAGGGGCGGGGACACCGTCGAGGTAGGTCTGAATCATCCAGTCCCGCTCGATCACGGAACCGGTCCAGTCCGCGGCAACGACCTGCGGCATGAACTGGGCGATCGGCGCCAGCCACGGCTGGCTGGCGAACTCGTTGCGCATCAAATGACGCTCACTACGGAACTGACGTTCCGCAGGCGGAGCCGCCCGCAGAATCAGAGGTGCGCTCTGACCGGTCACCGTGACGCGGTAAACGTTGTTGTACAGGCCGGCGCCCAGCTCGACCACGGCAGTGGGTTCTGCGTCGCCACGGAAAACGTGAGCGAAGACCGCCCGCACCTCATCAGCCGACAGCGACTGCTGAAAGGCATCCGCCGGCCGTTCGACAGGACGGAAATCCACTGCAACCCCCCTACACCGCAAAACCTGATCCTCGGCGGGATCCTACCGACCGAAGAGCCATGCCCAGTCATCCAGGCGAGCGCCTCGTCAGGTAGCCGAGGACCATGCCTCGCTAGCAGAGCATTCGACGCCAGTAGGAGCGGAAAACCAGAGACACCTCTTGCACGACATGTACTCTGTGGTCACGAAAACAATTGCTAATGAGTCCATTTCAAGTCGTACGGGTTCGGAGAGTATCAGGAGAGGTCGGTGAAGTTCATGAGCGTCCACAGCAGTTCAGGGACGGATCCGGCGACTGAACCTGCCGACCGAAAGGACGCTCTGGTGGTGGGCCGCGCAGCTTGTGGGGCCGCTTCTCACGCCTCAAGAGCCCTTCGGGTCCCTGCGGGACGCCCCTTCGGGCCGCTCTTGACCCGTGAGCCTCGGCGGCTCCCACGACCAGTCCGTGACGGTCAGGCCGGAGGCCTGCCCGCTGCCCGCACGGCCCACCACCAGAGCTCACGACCAGACCCGAAAGCGTACCCCAAGCCGTTCGAAATCCGAGCAGTCGGTGGCTTTGGCCATCGCTCGCACGACATGGCCAAGGGCTGACCGCCGTGGTCATGACGATCGCGAAGCTGACTGCCGGAGACGGCTACCTGTATCTGATGCGGGACATCGCCACCGCCCACGTCGATGCGCGGGCCAAGCCGGGCCAGGACGTGAGCGCGTACTACACGGCTGAAGGCAACCCGCCCGGCATCTGGATCGGCCGAGGACTGCACCTGCTGGGCCTGGCCCCGGACCAGGGCCAGCCCGCCCGCATCGTGCAGGCCGAGCAGATGCAAGCGTTGTTCGGGATGGGTCTGCACCCCGACGCCGACGCTCGAATCCGGGCCTACCAGCGCGAGCGCATCACCGCCGGCATGGCCCCGGAGGAGCTGGAGAAGGTCAGCGCCGAGGCTCTGCGCAGCGTCACTCTCGGACGCCCGTTCGCCGCGTACACCCCGCTGGAGCCGTTCGAGGAGCGGGTCCAGGAACGCGTAGCGGCCGTGATCGAGGAGACCGGACGCCCACCGACTCCGGCCGAGGACAAGCGGGTCCGGGTCGAGGAAGCCCGCCGCCACCGCGGGTCCGTCGCCGGGTACGACCTCGTCTTCGCCCCGGTGAAATCCGCTGCTCTGCTATGGGCTCTAGACGAACGCGCTTGGGTTCGTAACGCGGTCATCGCAGCGCATCACGAGGCCAAGGACGCCACTCTGGCGATGCTGGAGCAGCACGCGGCGTTTACGAGGACAGGCACCGGCGGGGTGGCACAGATCGAGACCAAGGGCCTGATCGGCGTCTCCTTCGACCACTACGACAGCCGCGACGGCGACCCCAACCCCCACACCCACGTGGCCATCAGCAACAAGGTCCAGGGCATCGACGGCATCTGGCGGACCTTGGACGGACGCGCGTTGTTCCGCCTCACCGTCGCCGCCTCCGAGCACTACAACACGGCCTTCCAGATCGCCTTGGCGGCCCGGACCGGTGTGCAGTTCGAGCCGAGAGACGGAGGCCGTGGCAAGCAGCCGGTGTACGAGATCGCCGGTATTGACCCGGCCCTGATCAAGGATTTCTCCCGCCGCCGTAGTGCCCTGGCGGCCCGGTACGAGGAGCTGACCAGCGCCTACCGCTCCGAGCACGGACACGACCCGTCCGCGTCCGTGGCGCACAAACTGGCCCGCCGCGCGAACCTCGACACCCGCCGGGCGAAGCGGGCTCCTCGATCGCTACCCGAGATGCGCGCAACCTGGCGAGAGCAGGCTCTGACCCGCCATGGTCGCGATGCCGTCACCCAACTCATGGCGGCCGTTCCGACCCCAGAGAATCACGCCAGCGCCAACGTGAAGCCGATCTCCGTCCAAGCTCTGGCAGCTCAGGTCATGGCGAACGTCGCGGAGAAGCGCTCTACCTGGACCGTGTTGAATCTGCGGGCCGAGGCCGAACGCCTCGTGAAAGTCACTGCCTCCCGGCATCAACCGATCATCGGCATCAACCTGATCAGCATCGCTCCAGGCGTCGCGCCGAAAGTCGACGACGACCTTCCTGTTCAGTCGGCGGCGTTGTCCGTCGCTGGTTTGAAGGAGCACCAGGCCGCCGTGACAGCGGTGGTCGAACGGGCGATTGCACCGGGCCACAGCATCAGCATCGAGGCACCCGTTCTTCTGGCCGAGCCCGAGAACCTGAAGCGCGCGGACGGGTCGTCGGTGTTCGTGCAGCACGGGGCCGGCCGTTACACCAGCCAAGCGATCCTGGACGCCGAACAGCGCCTCGTGAACGCCGCCACCAGCCCCGCTGCCGAGACCAATTCCGTCCCCTCCTCAGCGTGGATGAGCGCCACACTGGAAGGATTTGAGGCCGTTCACGGGCGCGTCCTGGACGCCGGCCAGCGGGCGATGGTGACCGCCTTCGCGACCGACGAACGCCTCCTGTCCGTGGGGATTGGCGCGGCCGGTACCGGGAAGACGACGGCGATGGTCGCCTACCTGCACACCCTGCAAGCGCAGCAGCGCAGACTCATCCCGCTGGCCACGTCCGCGGCCTCCGCCGCCGTACTCGCCAACGACTTGAACGTCCCGGCCGAGAACGCGCACAAGTTTCTGCACGAGCACCTGTCCGGCCGCCACAGCTACGCCTTCGAGACCGGCCGCATCCAGAATCTGCCGCCGAGCCTGCGTACCCTGGCCGTCCGCTCAGGGGACGTCATCCTGGTGGACGAGGCGGGGATGGCCGGCACGTTCACCCTGGACCGGATCACCGCGATCGCCGCCCACCACGGCGCAACTGTGCGCCTGCTCGGCGATTACCGCCAGCTGTCTGCGGTGGAGTCCGGTGGCGCGCTTCGCCTGATCGCTGCCGAGGCGGGCGCGGTGGAACTAGCCACCCTGCACCGCTTTAACGACCCTGACGAAGCCGCCGCGACCCTACAGATCCGCATCGGCGACACGAACGCACTCCGCTTCTACGAGGAGCGTCAGCGGATCCACGGAGGCTCGGTCGAGGCAATGACCGACGCCGCCTACCGAGGCTGGTGGGCGGACGTTCAGGCCGGAAACGTCTCGGTGATGGTGGCTGCGACCAACGCCGACGTCACCGCCCTCGCAGCCCGAGCCCGCGCCGACCGCGTCAAGGCCGGGCAGGTCGAGGTCGACGGTATCGACCTGCACGACGGAAACTTGGCCGGAACCGGGGACTGGATCGTCACGCGCCAGAACCAACGCCGCCTGTCCACCCATCGAGGCAATGACTTCGTCCGCAACGGAGACGCCTGGCACGTCCTGGAGCGCCACGAGAACGGTTCACTTCAAGTCCGTCATCTGGAACACGGCGGCCAGATTCGGCTTCCGGCCGTGTACGTCCGCGAGAACGTCGAACTGCTCTACGCGTCCACGGTCCACCGCACCCAGGGCTCCACCGTCGGGATGCTCACTTTGGCCTTCACCGTCTCCGGGCGGACAGACTGAGAGCTCCCGCTGTCCGCAGCTGCACCTGGGACCAGCGACACGTCGATCCTCTCCGACTCTCAGTTCCCGCCTGTTGTGATGCAGACCACAAAGGAGATTTCGTTGCTGATGTGCGGTCAAGTTCGGCGAAGTCTGTCAACAAATACTCAACAAGCCCCGCCAAACAAGAAAAGGTCAGGAGCTCTTACGAACTCCTGACCTGTACTTATATGGTCGGGCTGACAGGATTTGAACCTGCGACCCCCTGACCCCCAGCGGTGATTCGCGTCAATCGAAGCCCTCATGTCATCAGGCTAGCACTTGCTAAAGTGCATGCAGGACAAGCAATTTGAGTCCGCACTAGGCCGCGACGGTTCATCGAGTATCGGCAGAGTTCGCACCCAAATTGCTCCCAGCACGGAAGCAGGAGCAACGCATGGGCTACCTCGAGATCAGGACAGGCCGTAACGGTCGCGTCACGTACAGAGCCAGGTACCGCGACATCCACGGACGTCTTCAGACGGCCGGCACGTACACCAACGAGCGCGAGGCCGACCGGGCATGGCAGCGGGCAGAGAACCTGTCCGGCGCCGCCCGCATCGGCGATCCACGCCGCGGAAGGGTCAAGTTCGGCAAGTACATCGAGGAGACCTGGTTCCCGAACCACGTGATCGAGGCATCGACCCGCGAGAACTACCGGTACACCTTGGACGCATACATTTTGCCCGAACTCGGGGACATGAGAATTGGGGAGATTCTTCCCAATGATATTCGGGAGTGGATCGTCACCCTCCAGGGACCGGACTACCGATTGAATCCGCCTACGATCCGAGTTTGCAAGGTGATCGTGGATGCCATCTTCACGACGGCCTTCAATGACCACGTGACGATCATCCATCCCGGCAAGGGAGTGAAGACCCCTCCCCTGGCTTCCCGCCCCAAGGAAATCATCACAGCAGAGCAGTTCGATGAAATCTACCGAGCTCTACCCAACGACTTCATGCGCCTCTTGGTCGAGACTGATATCGAGTCAGGTCTTCGCTGGGGTGAGCTGACCGAACTCCGAGCCAAGGACCTGAACTCAAGAACCGGCATGCTCACCGTCTCACGAGCCGTCGTTCAACTTACGGCCAAGGATCGGCCGGATAATCAGAACTTCGTGGTCAAGGAATACCCGAAGGATCGCGAATGGAGGCGCTTTCGCATCGCCTCCCATCTCGCGGACAAGCTTGCAGCTCATATAACTGCCGCCAACCTTGGCCCAGACGATCTGCTCTTCACGATGCCCGTTCAGCGAACCGCCCGAAGGAACCGGCCAGCCGTTCTCCCCGATCCGGAAAGCCTGGGAAGAACTGAACCCAACGCAAAGGACCGAACCTATCTTCACGGGACTTGCTCGGCGTACACCGCGGGCAAATGCCGATGCCAGTTCTGCCGAGATGCCATGGCCACGTACCGGGCCGAGCGTCGCGCCACCAACAAAGATTCACCACGCACGCCACGCACCGTGGCGACGGACGGCCATATCGGCCGCGGATGGTTTCGAAACGCGATCTGGATACCAACGCTCTCCAAGGTTAATCTTGGCTTCAATTTCACTCCACATGGGCTGCGCCACGCCCATGCTTCCTGGTTGCTGAACGGTGGAGCCGACCTTCAGGTGGTCAAAGAACGCCTCGGGCACGCTTCAATCACAACGACCGAGAAATATCTTCACACTCTGCCCACAGCAGATGAAACTGCGCTGGATGCTCTCGACGCCGTCCGGCGGCCGACCCGAGAAGCATCGCCCTCAGCGCCCAACACAGCGACCGCTACCGAGCTGGCAGAGCTCCATGAGTTGCGTCAAACGCTCGCAAAGGTACGTCAGCTTCATGAAGCGCTCGGCCTCAAGCCCTAACCACGAACAGAGTCGTTCCGATCAACAATGATTCGAGGTCTCGTCCAGCCGACAAGGGCTTTTCAGAAGGGCAATATCTCCGGCATCGGACCAGCAAGCCGAGGTGCTCCGGTCCCCGACGTGCTCCTCACTGAGGCGATCTCCTTCATGCCCAACGCTCGGAGTCGATTTGCGACGGCCTTTAGTTGAGGTGCGCGGTGGCCACTGGGTTGATACCGGTGGCCACCACGCACGTCTTGATTGCGCGGGTGCTGGTCTTCAGCCGATCGTGGTGCGCAGAACGCCCAGGCCCGGGGCGGAGACCTCCACGATGTCTCCTGCGGTCAGGAAGCGTGGTGGGGTGAATCCGATGCCGACTCCGGCGGGGGTTCCGGTGGCGATGATGTCGCCGGGCTGCAGGGTAAGGACCGAGGAGATCGTGGCGATCAGGGTGGGGACGTCGAAGATCAGGTCAGCGGCGCTGGCCTTCTGCCGCAGCTCGCCGTTGACCGTGCCGGTCAGGACGAGCTCGTCCAGGTTCACCTCGTCGGCGGTGACGGCGAGCGGGCCCATCGGCGCGAAGCCGTCCGGAGACTTGCCCAGGAACCACTGCTTGTGATCGCGCTGGAGGTCCCGGGCCGTGAGGTCGTTGATCAGCGTGTATCCCCAGACGTGGCTCATTGCCTCGTCCTTGGTGATGTCCCGGCCTCCGCGGCCGATGATCACGGCGAACTCGGCCTCGTAGTCGGTCTCCTTCACCACGGACGGCGGCACCACGGTCGTGTCCGGGCCGGTGACCGAGCTGGGCGCCTTGGTGAAGATGATCGGGAACTGAGGCACGACGACATCGGCGCCGCCGTCGTAGCCGCTGCCCGCGAACTCGCTGGCGTGCTCGCGGTAGTTCTTGCCCACGCACATGATGTTGCGGGCCGGCTCCGGGATCGGAGCGAGGATCGTCAGGTCGGTGTAGGCGTGCTCTGCGCCCAGGGGCAGGTCGCCGCCGGTGGTGATCACCTCCGGCAGGCCGCCGGCCACGAGTACCTCGGTGACGGTGCTGGGTGAGGTGAGCAGCCCGACCCGGGGGCCGTCGGCGCTCAGGAAAGTGACGTACTTCATCGGAGGGGACTCCCGCTCATTCGGCCGCGGCGTTCTCGGCGCCGATCTTCTCTGACTTGCGCACGTCGTTGACCATGTCCATGCGCCTTTCCTTGGTCCAGTCCAGCTGGGTCAGTTCCCGGTCGCCGCCCTCGAAGGCCCGCTCGTAGGAGAGGATCTCCCAGCCGTACTCGTGCGGCAGGTAGTCGTTGCGGATCCACCGGGTGCGGATGTCGTCGGGGAACACCTGGACCTGGCCGTTGAGGATCACGGTCTCGACCCGGCCCGGCTGGTAGAGCACCTTGATGTCCTTCACCGGGTCGCCGTTCACGACGATGATGTCGGCCAGCTTGCCCTCGGCGATGACGCCCAGGTCGTCGGGCAGGCCCATCGCGTTGGCGCCGTGCTTCGTGCCGGCCTGGATCGCCTGCAGCGAGCTCATCCCGGTGTAGAGCATCAGCATTTCCAGCTCGCGGGCGTGGAACTCGCCGTACGGCACGGTGGCGAAGCCCGAGTCGGTGCCCATCGCGAACTTCACCCCGGCCGCGTGGGCCCGGTGCAGCGACTCCATGGTCGCCTCGTTCATCTGGTCGGTGGCCGAGACGATCGAGGGCCGGTTGCCGGAGATCTTCGCGAACTCGACGATGTGGTGCATGAACAGCTGGGTCGGGGCCAGCGGGATCTGCGACTTCGCCAGGTTCTCGATGGTCGCGTCGGTCATGAAGTTGCCGTGCATGATGTGGTCGAAGCCGGCGTTCACGGCCGCGTTGGTCTCGGCCGAGCCGCGGGCGTGGATGGTGATCTTCAGGCCGAGCTGGTGGGCCAGGTCGGCGGCCATCTTCAGCTCGTCGTTGGTGAACGCCTGGAAATCGCCGTAGGGGCTGTCGGCGAGCTTGATCAGGTCGACGCCGGCCTTCTTCTGCCGGCGGATCTCGGCCTTCATCTCATCCGGCGTGTTGGTCAGCTTGCCGATCGAGGACTCCGGGTTGCCGGTGGCGTCCGGGAACCAGTCGGTCAGGCCGTTGCTGGTGGTGAGATACCTTCCGGCGCTGGTCATCCGGGGACCGTGGACGATGCCGCGCTTGATCCCCTCGCGCAGGCCGACGCCGATGAAGTAGCTGCCACCGGGCTGGGAGATGCTGGTGACGCCGGCGCTGAGCACCTTCTCCACGTTCTGCGCGGCGATCAGCGTGCGCAGCTCCGGCGGGGTGTAGATGCTGATCTCTTCTTCGGTGCGGGCCAGGCCGTAGGTCATGTGGCAGTGGATGTCGATGAGGCCTGGCATCACCGTCTTGCCGGTGGCGTCGATCACTCGCAGGTCTTCGCCGCGTGGGATGTCCACCTCACGGTCGATCTTGCCGAGCTTGACGATGCGGGCGTCCTTGACCAGGACGTCGCAGTTCTCGATCGGCGGCGTGAGGTCGCCGTCGATGACGGTGCCGTTCTCGATCAGCAGCCATTTGGAAGGCATAGCTTCTCCTTTCAATCACCCAGGTAGTCGAGTCGTCAGACGGACTCGGCGACGAACTGGTTCAGGCACCCCACGAAGGCGTCAGGGTCCTCGAAATAGGGCGCGTGCCCGCAGCCGGGCATCACCACCAAGCGGGAGCCGGGTAGCAACTCGTGACAGATCCCGGCCATCGTGACCGGTGTCCAGCGGTCGTTCTCGCCCCAGACGATCAGGATCGGCAGGTCCGGGCGAAGCGTGGTCAGGCGATGAGTCTGGTTGTCGGCGTTGGCCTGCTCGTTCAGGTGGCGCGCTGCCGTCTCCAGGGCCTGCGCGGCCCCTTCGGAGGAGTTGATCATCGACTCCTCGCGAACCCACTCGTCGGTAACCATCGCCGGGTCGGAGACCAGGAAACCCAGCTTCTCACGCACACCTTCGGGCGATCCGTTGGCCACGTTCTTCGGAGGCACCATGTCCGCTTCAGCCAGCGGTGCAATCCCCATGGTCCCGATCAGCACGAGTTTGCTGACCAGGTCCGGACGATCGACCGCGATCCGGGAACCGACCAGGCCGCCCAGAGACGTTCCGACCAGGGTCACCCCGGACAGCTTCAGCTCGTCCAGCACCCCGGCCACGAACGCGGCGAACGCCTGCGGCCGGTAGTCGATGTCGGGACGCTTGTCGGCCAGCCCGTGCCCCGGGTAGTCCAGGACGAAGACGTGGAAACCGGCCTCGACCAGCCCGGGGATGGTCGGGGTGAACCGGTCGGCCCGCGAGCCGACGCCGTGCATGCAGACCAGGATGTTGTCGCCGGCCTCATTGGTCGAACCGGCTTCCAGCACGCGGGTGCGGACCCCGCCGACCGTGACCGGGTAGGAGATCACCTGGTCACGGCCGTGGGTGAACGAGTAGTGAGTCGCGGTCATCACTTCGGGATCCGGGCCAGGGCCTCGATCTCCACCACGAACTGCGGCTCGACCAGACCGGCCACGATCAGCAGCGTGTTCGGCGGGTACTCGCCGGAGGGATAGATCTCGGCGAAGACCTCCTTGCGCACCTTCATGAAGGTCGGGATGGTCTCCCGGCCGACCAGGTAGGTCCGGAACTGGAAGACGTCCTCGAAGCCGAGACCGGCTGCCGCCAGCGCCTTCCCGACGCTCTCGAAGGAACCCCGGACCTGGACGTCCGGCTCGATCCCGTCGGTCCCGAACTGGCCGGCCACCGCCACGATGTCCCCGGAGACCGAGACCGGCGAGTAGTCGCCGAACGAGCCGAGGCCCTCGACCTTGGTGATGTACTTGATGTCGCCCACTACATGGTTCCTTTCATCAGCGCCGATGCGAACGACTCGTTCATCGGCGCATTGCTTACGTTTTCAGCCTTATCGAGCGCGCCGTCGGTCAGCACTCACCGGCGGTGATCTTCTCCTTGGCCTCCGTCACGCTGTCGGAGTCGATCTGCAGCGTGGGGATTTCCAGGACCCGCTCGGCGGGCTTGGTGCCGTTGCGCAGGAAGTCCAGCATCAGTTCGGTGCTACGGACACCGGTGACGTAGCCGCACAGGCTGACGGTCATGTCGAGGGTGCCGGCCTCGACGGCTGCGATCGCGTCCGGGGTGCCGTCGCCACCGATGACGACGATGTCGTCACTGTCGATGCCACGCTGCTGAATGGCGGTGATGCCGCCCAGGGCCAGGTCGTCGTTGTCGAAGTAGATGGCGTCGAGGTCCGGGTGTGCGGTGAGCAGGTTCTCTGCGGTGGTCAGACCCGCGTCGGAGGAGAAGGCGCCCGCGTAGCCTCCGTCGATGATCTCCAGGCCGGGGTTCTCCGCGAAGACCTCCTTGGCGCCGACGAACTGCTCCTCGGTGAAGCTGTTTCCTCGGATGGCGTGGATGTAGCCGACCTTTGCCTTGGATCCTAGGGTTTCGGCCAGGTACTGGGCTTTGACCCGGCCCACTTCCTCGTAGTTGGCTCCCACGTGAGCGGTCTGGACCTGCTGGCCGGCCTCGGTCAGATCATTGGCGACTGTGACTACCGGAACGCCGCTGGTGGAGGCCTGCTGAAGGACCGGAACCACCGAGGCGGCATCCATCGGCACCACCATCAAGGCGTCGGGGCTGGTGCTGAGTGCGCTTTCGAGCTGGCTGTACTGCATCTGAGGGTCAACCTCGCCGTAGGTGACCTTGAGGTCGAGGTTCCCGTCGGCGTCGCCCGCGGCCTGCGCGCCCTTGACGATCTGCTGGAAGTACGGAAGTTCGCGGGAGTAGAGGTTCATGGCGACCGTGACCTTGCCTTCGGATGTCCCGCCTTCGGCCGTTGCCGGGGATGCCGACGAGCATGCGGAGGTCAGCAGGACGGCCGCCGTTGCAGCCGCTAAGGGAAGGCGTGCGCCGTTGGCGGAGGCGTTGAGCAGGTTCATGAGAGGTCCTTCGAGAGGGAGTGTTGAGCTGGGTTGACGATCGATCGCTGGGCGGGATCGCTGGGGCGGGGTGGCCCCGATGCAGGATCAGGCAGTCGTTCACAGCAGGGCTGCTGGAAGGTATTGGCTGCCGTGTAGAAGTTTTCAGGCTGTGGGTTGCAGTCGCGGCTTGCTGCGGACGAGGCGCCGGCGCATGAAGTCTGCGGACGCTGCCAGAATGAAGACGCAGCCGAGAACGATGTTCTTGTAATCCTCGCTGATGCCGCTGATGTCGAGGCCATTGCGCAAGACGACGATCAGCAGGACACCCCACAGCGTTCGGGTCACCGCTCCCCTGCCCCCGGCGAGGCTGGTGCCGCCGACCACGACCGCTGCGATGGCTTCCAGTGCCAGGGTGTCGTTGGCGTTGGGCTGGCCCGACTGGACGCGGATCAGGAGGGCGAGCCCGGCGAGAGCGGCAGCCACGCCCGAGACGACGAACACCAGTAGCCGGACGCGCGGGACGTTGATGCCTGAAAGGCGTGCGGCTTCGGCGTTCCCACCGACCGCCAGGGCACGGTAACCGAAAACCGTCTTGCTCTGCAGCCACCATGCAGCGAGGAAGACCACGGCGGTGGCGATCACCAGGAGGGGCAGTCCGGCGATCCGCAGGAGGGACAGTTCCGAGATCAGCGTAGGCAGGCCCGTGACGATGCCGCCGTCGGTCAGTGCCAGTCCGGCGGCCTGGCAGATGATCATCACGCCGAGAGTGGCGATGAAGGAGGGAACTTGGAGGAACGCCACCAAGAAGCCGTTGACCAGACCGACGATGAGGCCGAGCAGCAATGCCGCAGCGAAGCCCAGGGCCACTGAGCCGGTATTGGCCATGACCATGGCCCCGACGACACTGATCAGGGCCGAAGCCGTACCAACCGACAGATCGAGTTCACCCGTGTTGATGACGATGGTCATGGCGAACGCGACGATCGCAAGGATCGCGGCCTGGCTCAGGACCGTGATGATGTTGATCCGCGACAGGAAAGCGTCGTTGCTCACGGCGAGGTAGGCGACAAGCAGGACCAGGATGGCAGGGACGAACAGAAGATCGAAGAGCTCGCCCGCCGGGCGGCGGACTCGTTCACTCGCGCGGGAGACCTTGAGCGCGTTGGGAGCGTACGACATGCAGGTGGCCTTCTCGGGACGTGTCAGGGCATGGACGTGGAGCCGGGGCGAATGCGGATCTTGTGCTGCTTAAACCGTTTCATGGACGCCGGCGACCAGAGCGGCAAGGCTGTGCTCGTCCAGGTGCTCACGGTCGGCGTGATGGATCATCTCGCCGTGGCGGAAGACGTAGACGGTGTCGGCCAGGGCCAGCACCTCGTCGGTGTCGGTGGAGAACAGCAGGACGCTTCCTCCACCGTCAACGAACTCACGCAGCAGGTCGTGGATCTGGGACCGCCCTCCGATGTCAACGCCTTGGCTGGGCTCGGCCACGGCCATGATCTGGAACTGTGCCGCCAGCAGCCTGGCCACCATGACCTTCTGCTGATTACCTCCGGACAGCGAGGAGATCGGCGCGTTGACATCGCCCATCTTGATCTGAAGACGAGAGCGGAAGTGCTCGGCACGCTGCCTCAGCGACCGGGCCGAAACCATACCTGCGCGAGAGATCCGAGCCAGCGAGGACAAGGACATGTTCACCGCACAGGACTGCATGAGCACCACGCCGCGGCCCTTGCGGTCCTCAGGAATGAACCCGATACCCGCCTTCTGAGCATCACGGACGTGACGCAGACGAATGCTCTGCCCATCCCGAACAGCCTGACCGTCCAGGGGGACGTCCCCACCGACCATCGAAACCACCGTGGCTGCGCCGGATCCAACCAGACCGGTGACCGCGACGACCTGACCGGCGTGCAGATCGACATCGAAGTGTCCTGCCCCCACGGATGATTTGCGCAACTGCAGCATCAGCGGACCGGGCGGCGTCGAGGCCCGGGCAGCTGCCTGTTCCGCCTTCTGACCGATCATCAGCTCGGTGAGCCGAGACGGCGTCAGTCCCGCTACCTCGCCGGTGGCGACCAAGGCCCCATCCCGCAGAATGCTGTACCGGTCGGCGGCCTGGAGCACCTCGTCCAGTCGGTGCGAGACGAACACCACCCCGATGCCCTGCGCCCGCAGCGTACGCATGAGATCCAGCACCTGGGTGGCCGCATCAGGTTCCAGCGAAGCAGTGGGTTCGTCCAGGATGAGGAACCTCGGTTCCGACAGCATGGCGCGGGCTATCTCGACGAACTTGCGCTCCGCCGGGCCCAGCTCCGAAACCTTCACCGCTGCATCGACACTGACCCCCAGACGATCCAGAACACCCTGCACCTTCGCACGCCAGGACCGCTCGTCGATGGCGTTGAGGGCCGCCCGACGTCGGGGCACCTTGCTGGCCGTCGCCAGGAGATTCTTCTCCACGCTCAGCTCAGGAAACAGGTTGTAGTTCTGATGGACGACAGCGATACCGGCACTCGTCGATGCCTGCGGCGTTGCGAAAGACACTTCCTGGCCGTCCAGGGACAACTGCCCCGACGACGGCGAGAGCGCACCGGTGAGGACCTTGATCAGCGTGCTCTTCCCCGAGCCGTTCTGACCCAGCAGCGCGTGGATCTCACCGCCCCGGATAGCCAGGTCAACCTCGCGCAGCACCACGACGCCGCTGTAGTCGTGGACGATCGACTCCGCCCTCAGGACGCTCGCCGGCAACGTACCGGCCGGCGCGGACCAGGTGGCACTCACGACTGGCCGACCCGAGTACCGGTGCGGAGGTCCGACTGGGCGGCTACCCAACTCCGCCTGGACGTCGCAACCGGTTTGGTCACGCCCGCGCCCATCACCTCTGTCGTGCTTGCCATGACTCTCCTCGGATGCTCGTCATGTGCGCGGAAGCTGTGCTGGCCCCGCTGAGAGCCTGCAGACAGGCCTGCTCGCCCGAACCCGACGACTGCGACTGACAATCGAGCGGATTGGTTGTATTGGTCGCAGCCTTGCGACTGCTGCAGCGCGATCGTCGCTCATGAAACGACCGCCAATCCAGAGCATCCCACTGTTGACTTAGCGTGTTTCGAAATCGTTTCCGGAGCGGAGCTGCAGTTCGTGAACGAGGGCTATGCACTGCAAGGCCACCTTTTCCTGACGAATCAGGACCTGATCACGTGAGCGTGTGGTGACAGACGGATCGCCCGCAGCCTTACCCTCTGCACCGCCCAGCGCTGCGCTCAGCACTGCGCTCAGCGCCTCCTCGGGCCGTGTGGTGCCTGCGCCGGCGCCGGCGCGGCAGGAGAGGCGATCGGCAAGGGTGATGAACGGGGCAATGCCCAGTCGCTGACGTGCTCGGACGATGGCGCCAGATGTCGGGGGGTCGTACCTGAGCGAGATACCCAGAGCATCGGGCACCACCCGCCAGATCAGGCGAGCCACGTCCTGGTACGCCAGGCGCGGAGCCACGGGCATGGCCAGCACCAGATAACCGGTGAGCCAGGCAGGCAGGGCCCGCGTCCGCTGGTCCCGAATGCCGTTGACCGAGAGGACCTCGGACATCAGCGAGCCAGGCACCTCGTGAAGGATGACAGCGAGCGACATCCGAAGTCCGAGATCGGTGGATTCCATTGGCTTAAGTCAGTCCAGAGGAGAGGGATGAATCTTGGTCTGTTACAAGCTTTTCACTCAACCATTCCAACCATTGCTCCCTGAACTTCAAGCTATTGGTTATCTTTGGTTGAGACCAGAGACCACAGGAGTGCACGCCATGTTGACCGGTGCCCCGTCGCAGATCCGGCGCAGTCTTGACGAACTGATCAGCGCAGCGGCGCTGGCGGCTGACGACGAACGTCGCCTTCCTCCAGAACGTGCGCTGGCTCAGCAGTTCGGCTGCACGAGAGCTGAGATCCGCAGTGCGATGATCCAGTTCGAAGAGGAGGGCAGGGTCTCTCGCCACGTCGGGCGCGGCACCTTCGCGGTTGCCGCCGTCGCGCGGCCCGAGCAGATCGACTCGGCCGGTGAGGGCTTCTCGCCATCAGCCGTCATGACCGTCTCCTTGCTGTTCGAGCCCGAGGTGGCCGCGCTGGCGGCCCTGTCGGCGACCCAGTCGGACATTGACGAACTGGAGCATTGCCTGGCACGTGCCCAGGACGTCCAGGGGAGCTGGGAGGATTTTGAGGCATGGGACATCTCCGTTCACCGTACCGTCGCCGCAGCCACTCATAATCCGGAAATCGTTGCAATGGTGGACATTCTGAACTCGGCCCGTAACACGCTCGGCTGGGTGGAGCGGAAGAACCGAGGGGTCACCGTGCGGACACGAGCTGAGACCTATGATCACCACCGGGATTTGGTCGCGGCCATCCGCGGGCGGGACCGGCAGGCCGCCGCCGAATCCATGGCCGGTCACGTACGATCCGTCCGCCATTCGGTCCTGGGAATCGACCAGTGACACAGCGCCCTGACCTTTCCACGTTCATAGAGGAGCAGTTGAGTTCGGGACACCTGCTGCTGGGCCAGCGTCTGCCCCCGGAACGGGTGCTGGCTGAGCGCCTGGGCTGTTCCCGGCACGTGCTACGTGGGCAACTCGCTCTCCTGGAGCAGCAGGGCCGGATCACCAGAACCGTCGGACGCGGGACCTATCTGTCCGCCACCGCGCCTGCCCGAAGGCAGACGACCTCCAGTCCGGATGCGGTACTGGAGGCGAGGATCGCCTGGGAGCCGCGACTGATGCATTTGGTCGCGATCCGCGCCACCGACGGGGACTTCGAGCGGTTCGAGCGGTGCCTGGCGCAGGGCGTGGCCGCTCAAACGGTGCAGGAGCGGGAGGAGGCGGACATGGTGTTTCACCGCGCACTGGCCGCCGGGGCTCACAACGAGGTCGTCGATCGCATGCATGCTCTGCTGGAGGAGAGCCGCTCGTCGTTGACCTGGGGGCGGGTCGGGGACGAGATCTACACACAGGCCAACTGGGCAAGCTGCCGAGACGAGCACGAGTCCATCGCCGACGCGCTGCGCGAACGTGACGCTGCGACGGCTTCCCAGCGTATGCGCACGCACTTGCTCAACGTTCGCCGCCAGTTCTTCGCAGATTTGTGACCCAGGCCGGCGAGACCCTGCGGGCCCGCACCCCCAGAGCGGCACCAGGGCGTCCCGGTTCTTGTGCCCCTCTGGACATTCTGCCCGCAAGCACCGGCCAGGACCTTGTCACCACCGTGTGGAGAATCGTCCTGAACGGACGGTGCGCTCTTGACCAGGTGGGCCTCTCCGCTGCCACGGCCAGCAGCACAGACCTAGCCACAAAGGCCCGAAACGTTCCGGTCTGAAGCGTTTCCGTTCGCCGCGAACGCCGGCACCACCTTGGATCCCCCGTGACCGCACCGACGGGGCAAGGCGGCGATCTTCACACAGGACGAGGTGAAGAGCGTCAAGAGCGAACGACGCGACGGGATCCGCGCCGGGCAAGGCTCCGCCGGATTGTCGTGCTGGGGCTACGGCCACCCGTTGCCGCATCCGGGTGACGGGTAAGAGCTTCTGCGCCATGATGCGGCGTCTAGGTTCTCGGGGCGTCAACCGCGTCGGTGATCGTGGCAATGGACGACCTCAGACATGTCCTGGCGTGAGGCGTGAGGGGCTCAAGGGCGCCGGAGAGCTGATGGGTGACGCCCTGGTGGAAAGCGGTCGCTGTGTCCCTGCCCTGCCGCGTGAGGGTGACCTGGATGACGCGTCGGTCATCGGGCACGAGCGTTCGCTCGACCAGGCCACGTTGCGCCGCACGATCGACAAGTCCGGTGAGATTGGCCTTGCCGACACCGAGCATTCCCGCCAGCTGGGCCATGCCCGCCGGACAGGGCAGCAGCACGCACAGCATGCGCGCCTGAACGGCGGTCAGCCCGTGCTCGGCCGCCACGCGCCCGAAGGTGGACTGAACCAGCACTGACAACCGCATGAGCGCCTCGGCCTCCAGTACGGCAGCCGCTTCCTGGATGGCGCCCACAGCCATCACCGGCGCCGGGTCCGGGCTCGTTGCCAGGTGAGCACGCGCGGCCTGTCCGGCACGGTCACACGGGCCGCCGCAACGTTCAGGCAGCCCCTCGGCCCACGCCTGCGGAGCGGCCTCCGGGGTGGCTTCCGGGGTGGCCGCGAGGGCTTGGGGTTCAGTTGGACGCTCGCGGGACATAGGACTATGGTACCCGACATAAACAGTTCACTTACTGCACTATCCAGTGGGTGGATGACCGTCGGTGAGAAGAGAGATCTGGTCATGACCCGTATCGGGATCATCCTGGGAAGCACCCGTCCAAACCGTGCCGGTGAGCAGGTCGCCCGCTGGGTGCTGGAACTGGCGTCGAAGCGTGAGGACGCACAATTCGAGCTGGTGGATCTGCGGGACTTCCCGCTGCCGCACCTGGACGAGCCGATGCCGCCGTCGTTCGGGCAGTACCAGAACGAGCACACCGTGCAGTGGGCCCAGAAGGTCGCCTCGTTCGACGGTTTCGTGATCGTCACCCCGGAGTACAACCACAGCACGTCCGGTGTGCTGAAGAACGCCCTGGACTACCTGTTCGCCGAATGGAACAACAAGGCTGTGGGTTTCGTGTCCTACGGCGCGCACGGCGGGGTCCGGGCGGTGGAGCACCTGCGGGTCATGGCCGGTGAGCTGATGATGGCCGACGTGCGCGCGCAGGTGGTCCTGCCCTTCGCCACCGAGTTCCAGAACTACCGCGACTTCGAGCCGGGCGAGTACTGCCTGCCGCAGCTGGCCGGGATGCTCGACCAGGTCATCGGCTGGAGCCAGGCGCTCGCGCCGCTGCGTGCCCAGCCGTCCGGGGCCCTGCAGTGACAGTGCCCTCGAGCCCGCAACCGCAGCAGCCCGCCGGGGCAGGCGCCCGGGATCTGTCCGGCCGGGACGTCGTCGTGGTGGGAGGAACCGGGAATGTCGGGTTCTTCCTGGTGGAGGGTTTCGCTCGGGCCGGTGCCCGGGTCCTGGTCCCCTCCCGCTCACCGCAGAAGGCGGAGCGTCTCCTGGCCCGCCTGTCCCCCGAGCACCGCCAGAGCGTGGTGACGTTCACCGGTGACATCGGCACGCCCGAGGGAGCAGCCGGTGTGCAGGCGCAGGTGCGGCGGCTGAGCGAAGGGCTGCAGGCGGTGGCTGCGGCGCCGGCCGGCTGGCACCAGACGCCCTCGATGCTGCAGTCGGGCTTCGGGGACTTCAAAGCGGTGATGGAGAACAGCCTGTACCCGCACTATCTGGCGGCGCAGACCCTCCTGCCGATGCTCTCACCGGATGGCTCGTACACCAGCATCAACGGTCCGGTCGGCTCCATGGGCGCCCCCGGCCCCGGTATGGGCCCGATGGCGGTGGTGTCGGTCGCGCAGAACAAGCTGATGCAGGCGATCGGCGTCGAGACCGGTGGCCGGCCCCGGGTCAACGACCTGATCATGGTGGCCTTCCTCGGGCCGCAGGGCACCCGGCCCGGTTCACGCATCACCGGAGAGCAGGTCGGCGAGTACGTCGCGGCCCTGGCCGGGCCGGCCGGCGCCGCGGTGCACGGACAGACCCTGCGCCTGCACGAACCGGCTCAGATCGAGGCCGCTACCGGCGGCGACTTCAGCTCATACTGAGGGTTTTTCGATCTTCCTGGTGGATGCCACCAGCGTCCGCCGGCAGGCAGCCCTCGGCGTGACCCACTCTCTCGACCATGACCCACTCTCTCGACCATGGAGGTCGTCATGACATCCCCTGCCCAGAGCGAGATCCCGGCCCCCGCCCGCGCCTACTTCGAGGCCTGGCGTACCAACCGGCCGCAGGACCTGGTCGGCGTGTTCGCCCCGGACATCCGGGTCAACGGGCCGCTGGGCCAGATCGACGGCGACGAGCAGTACCAGCAGTCCATCGCCCGGATCTTCTCCGTCACCAAGGACATCACGATCCGCAGGCAGTGGATCGACGGCAACGACGTGATGACCTGGTTCGACCTGCACCCCCACGGTGAGCACGAGTCCTGGCCCGTGGCGAACTGGGTGACCGTCGAGAACGGCCAGATCACCCGCGTGCACGTCACCTTCGACCTGACCAAACTGCTCGCGGCCGGTGGTGACCCGCGCCGGGCCTCCGACCAGAACTGAGCCCAGCCGCTCCCGCGGGGCACGTCAGGCGTGCCCCGCCCTGCGGACAGGCACTGCCCGGACGGGACTGCTTGGACCGGCACCAGCCGCTGGTGGGCACGAGAGCGCGTCAGGCACTCGTGCCCACCTGCCCGGCAGCCGTCCCTCACGACGGTGCCGTCCGATGATCGTTGAACACCTGCGGACTTTCCGAGAACCCCGAGAACAGCTGCGAGGAAACCATGACCATGCCTCCTGCCGATAACGCTCCCGTCCTGGTGGTCGGTGCGACCGGTTCCGTCGGCGGTCAGGTCGTCGATGAACTGCTCCAGCGCGGCAAGCACGTTCGCGCGCTGGTACGGCCCACGAGCGACGCCAGCCGCCTGGAGGCCAAGGGCGTGCAGATCGCCCGCGGCGACATGCTCGACCTGGACTCCCTGACCACCGCGATGACCGGCGCCGACGCAGTCATCACCACCGCCGCCGGTTACACCGGTAGCAACAAGAACGCCCACGACATCGATACGCTCGGCAACGCGAACCTGTCCGAGGCCGCCGCCCGCAGCGGCATCCGGCGCTTCGTGCTGACCAGCATCCTGACCAGCGACCTGACCCCCGAGGTCACGCACTTCTGGCACAAGAAGCTCGCCGAGGACGAACTCGAGCGCCGCCACGTACCGTTCGTGGCCCTGCGCCCGGGCGCCTTCCTCGATCAGATCGTCAGCATGGGCGGCAATCCCCTGGACAAGGGACGCCTGATCTGGATGGGCAAGAGCACCGTCCCGATGACGTTCGTGCACACCGCCCACCTCGCGGCCTACCTGGCCGCCGCCGTGGACGCCGACACCGACGACGGCGAACGTATCGACATCGGCTGGGAACAACCTGCCACCCTCGCCGAGATCGCCGGCCTGATGAGCAGCCAGGCCGGCACCCCCATCAAGGTCCGCGCCATTCCCCCGGTGATCACCCGGACCGCCGGAGCCCTGGTCGGCGGATTCGTCCCCCTGGTCAAGGACATGGCCGCCATGTTCGCCTGGTTCGACAGCGGCCGCTACGTCGCCGACACCCGCCGCCAGGCCCAGCTGTTCGGCCCGCCTCCGACCGCCGAGGCCACCGTCAGCCAGCTCGTCGCCGAACTCAGCGCCACCGCCAAAGCCTGAACACCCGTACGGGAAACCCTGCAAAGGACCACACCGGCTGCAGCGCAGGAACGATCGAACAGACCCTGGGGGTTGGTTCGGGTGCAGGAGGGGGCACCCGAACCAACCCCGGGACCCGGTCGTCGAAACCGATGCCCTACTCAGCAGAGAGCTCACCGTTCGACACCAGGTACCTGCGACGCTGTCAGGATCGACGCAGCGTTGCGGAATCAGACCATCCCGCCGATCGCTAACGGATTTCTCGATGGCGTCGGCGGAACTGGGCAGACGTTCGCAAACGTGCGAGTTACCGGCGACCTACCGGCAACGTATGGGAGCAAGCGCCGCCCGCGGCGGAGTACGGCTATTCGGTGGAGCGGGTCAGTTCCAGGACCGGAATGGCGCGGATGCCCTGTGTTTTGGCCGCGTAATCTGCGAAGCCGGGATATTTCTGGGCCTGTGTGGCGTAACGGCGATCTCGTTCGTCGCCGTTCACTTCACGCACCAGGACCGGGTAGGTCTCCCCGCCACGTTCCACCACCGCGCTGCCGGCGGCCGTCAGGTTGTAGTACCAGCCCGGGTTCTCCGGCGCCCCGCCCTTGGACGCGAACACGAAGATGACATCCGGGTCGTCCTCGTGCGGTAGGTACATCATCGGGCTGAGCATCTCACGGCCACTCTTGCGCCCACGATGATGCACCAGAACCATCGGCGCTCCGGCGAACGGGCCACCGACGCGGCCCTCGTTCGCCCGGAACTCCTCGATGATCTTCGTGTTCCAGTCGCTCATGTTCACCTCTCCCTTGCCTACGGCCGACCAGCCATCACCGCCACAGCACGGCATGGCACGGCACGGCATTAGCGGGGCCTGCTCACCGGATCGGGCCGATCCGGTGAGCAGGCCTGGCCCGAGATCCGGTTCGGGCCGATCCGGTTCGGCCTTTAGCGGCCGGCTTTCCAGGGGGCCAGAGCCAGAGCCCAGGCACCACCGACGAACACGTGCATCGCCGCCAGGGCCACCCCCGTCGCGGTGTCCTCGGCACCGACCAGGGGCGAGATGATCGACAGCAGTGCCACCACCAGACCGCCCCACCCGAACCACTTCACGGCAGCAGGCCGGCGCCGGGACAGGAACCCGACGAACAGTCCCCCGAGCAGGATCGGAACGATCGAGGCGCCAGCCACCGCGACCGCGTTGATCTCGTACGGCGTGCCCTCCACCTTCATCGAGGCATCAGCCGCCCCGGCAACGGCGAAGGCCGCCAGGTCCAGCACCGCGGCGGCCGCCGCGAAAGCGGCCAGGCGCGCGATGGTGAGCGGCGAGGTCGTAGGGGCGGCGTGTGCCGATGTAGCGGTCATGAAGTCTCTCCGTACGCGTTATGGGGCCCGGTGGGGCCAGGCCCGAGCATACCAAGAATGATTCACTTTCTGAACTATTCAGTCGAGGATGTAGCTTGCTCTCATGGACGGCACCGAGGAATCCCTGGCTCAGTCACGCGCCCTGACGCGTTCGCTGATTCTGCTGGCCGAGAGAGTCAAGGCCGACTTCGCCGACGCGGTGGCCCCCCTGGACATGCCCGCCTCCACCGCGCGCGTCCTGCTGGTCCTGGCCCAGCCGACACGGATGAGCGACCTGGCCGAGCAACTGGGAGCCAACCGTTCCTACGCCAGCGGTGTGGCCGACCAGCTCGAGAAACAGGGACTCCTGACCCGTGTCACCGGCTCCGACCGCAGAGTCCGCCTGGTCGCGCTCACTGAACAGGGCCACCAGTTGCGTGAGAAGGTCGCCGAGGCCGTCACCGCAGGCGTCATGATCACTCAGATCGTCACCGAGCAGGAACGCCAGACCCTTCAGCCCATCCTGGAAGCCGTACTGGCCCGCTATGCGGCGCGATAGCCCCGCGCCCGTCGATCAGCGCGCATCCGTCGTCGGACGTCGTCCGCCCCAGGGATACAGGACATGAATCAGATTCCTTCCGGGAGCCCACCACCGACCGGACCCCGCCTGGTAGTGGCACGGTCGTGATCTTCCTATCCAACGCTTAAAGGCTTGAAGGCTCGGAGACTTTGGAAAGCTCATGACGTTCATGCGAACGAGCGTCCGGCGATTCCGCGCGTCGGCGGGTGGCGCGGACGCCGTTGCCGATGACGAGGACTTCGCCGAGTTCGTGTGCGGCGACCACCACGGCGAGGCCGAGCACTCCCAGTGCTGAGAGCGGTACGAGGATCAGGAGGATGAGCGTGGACAGCACCAGGCTCTGGACCATGATCCGCCGGGCTCGTCGGGCGTGGGCGAGGGCGACGGGCAGGTGGCGCAGGTCTTCGCCCATCAGGGCCACGTCGGCGGTCTCGA
This sequence comes from Kineosporia babensis, assembly GCF_021129305.1. Taxonomy (GTDB): domain Bacteria; phylum Actinomycetota; class Actinomycetes; order Actinomycetales; family Kineosporiaceae; genus Kineosporia; species Kineosporia babensis. The sequence continues at coordinate 158,160 of NZ_JAJOMB010000024.1, forward strand.
TGGCCACGTCGGTGCCCATGGCGCCCATCGCGATCCCGACGTCGGCGGTGGCCAGGGCCGGGGCGTCGTTGATGCCGTCGCCGGCCATTGCGACCCCGCCCCGGTTGCCGGTGCGGAGTTGCTCGATGATGCGGGCCTTGTCCTCGGGGCGCAGGTCGGCGTGGACCTGATCGATGCCGGCCTGAGCCGCGAGTGCGTGGGCGGTGCGGGCGTTGTCGCCGGTCAGCATGGCCACGGCGATCCCGAGTCGGCGCAGTTCGGCGACCGTCTCGCGGGCCTCGGGGCGCAGTTCGTCACGCACGGCCACGATGCCGAGTACTTGTCCTTCGCGCTCGACCAGGACAGCGGTCGCTCCGGCTTCCTGGAGGCGCCGAACGTCAGGGTTGAGGGTCCCGGGGTCGATGAATCCGGGGCGTCCGAGCCGGGCTGGTTGTCCCTCGACGGTGCCTTCCAGTCCCGATCCGGCGAGCGCGGTGACGTCGGTGGCGGGGCGGGCTGGGGTGGGGTTGGCGGCGAGGATGGCTGCGGCGAGGGGGTGTTCGCTGTGGGCTTCCAGGGCTGCGGCGACGCTGAGGACGTCCTGGCGGGTGGAGCCTTGGGTGGGGACGATCTCGATCACGACCGGCTTGCCGCGGGTGAGGGTTCCGGTCTTGTCCAGGGCGACGGTGCGGATGTTGCCCAGGGCTTCGAGGGCGGCGCCGCCCTTGACCAGGACGCCGAAGCGGGCTGCGGAGCCGATCGCGGTGACGACGGCGACCGGGACGGAGATGGCCAGCGCGCAGGGGGCTGCGGCGACGAGGACGACCAGGGCTCGTTCCAGCCACACGGATGGGTCCCCGAAGATGCTGCCGAGCAGGGCGATCAGTGCCGACAGGACCATCACGGCGGGCACCAGGGGCCGTGCGAGGCGGTCGGCCAGGCGTTGTGCCGAGCCTTTGCGTTCCTGGGCTTCTTCGACGATGTGGACGACCCGGGCCAGGGAGTTGTCGGCGGTGGTCGCGGTGACCTCGACCTCCAGGACGCCGCCGCCGTTGATGGTGCCGGCGAAGACTTCGGCGCCGGGTCCGGTCTCGACGGGGATGGATTCACCGGTGACGGCGGAGGTGTCGAGGGAGGAGCGCCCGGAGCGCACGACGCCGTCGGTGGCGATCCGTGCTCCTGGGCGGACCAGGAGCAGGTCTGCAACTCTCAGGTCTTCGGGGTGAACGGTCACGGTGGCGCCGCCGCGCAGGACCAGGGCCTCGTCGGGGACCAGGTCCAGTAGGGCGCGCAGACCGCGCCGGGTCCGGGTGACCGCGTAGCCTTCCAGGCCTTCGGCGATGGAGAACAGGAAGGCCAGCATCGCGGCCTCGCCCACTTCGCCCAGGGCCACCGCGCCGGCGGCGGCGATCGTCATGAGGGTGCCCACGCCGAGTCGCCCGCGCAGCAGGTTGCGCAGGGCCTCGGGGACGAAGGTCCATCCGCCGGCCAGTAGGGCGCCGACCTCCAGCACGGTTCCGGTCGGGCCGTTGACCCAGCGGCCCAGGATCAGGCCGGCCACCAGCAGGACGCCTGAGACGACTGCGAATCGCAGGGCCGGGACGTCGCGCAGACGTTCGGGCTGGGCTTCGGTATCGAACTCTCCGTCGAAACTGCAGCAGTCATCGACCACGGCGGAACCGCGGCTACCGTTCCCGGCAGGTTCTGCACCGTGCTCGTTTGCGCAACTGCATGTTTCGCCCGCGCAGCAGCCGCCTGTTTCCACCGATGCTCGCGATCCTGGGACCAGGAGCGGGGAAAGCGCTGAGGGAGCCTGGGCGATCAGCAACTGCGTCCGGCCCGCGGGCGCGGACGGATGCTCATGGCTGTCCTCATGGCGCTTTGAGAACGGGGTGTCGTTTCCGCAGCAGGAGCAGCCATCGCCGCAGGCATCCGCCGTGCCCGTTTCGAGGTTCACGGGGGCGGGCGCTGGGCGTGTTTTCGCGTGGGTACGCACGGATGGTTCTGGCTCGTTCGGGCCGCAGCAGGGGTCCATGACCAGTCACCTCGTCCTTCAGTGAGTTAGGGGGTCCTTCAGGGAGCGGGGATCGTCTGGATCCGAGGGATTCAGATGGTCTTCTGCGCGTTTTCCAGGTCAGCTGCCTCGGGCGCGAGGAGCACCACTTCGGGGAGGAGCGCCTGCAGCAGGGTCTGCCCCGTCGGGGTCAGGCGGTACATCACGAGCCGCCCGTCGCGGCGGGAGGCGGCGACGCCGGCCGAGCGGAGGTTGCGGGCGTGGTGGGACACGAGGTTCTGCGCCAGGCCGCAGACCCAGGCCAGGTCGCAGACGCACAGTTCCCCGCCGGTGGCCAGGGCAGCGGCCACCCGCAGGCGGGTCGGGTCTCCGAGCGCTTTGGCCTGATCTGCCCGTTCCTGAGCTCGATCCAGTATCGGCAGGGCCTCGCGGACGGCTTCCGCGTGGGGAAGGTCCAGGCAGAGAAGATCGCACTCGTCTCGGGTCACACCAACAAACTAACAGTCATTAGAACGTTGGGCTATGAGTGAGGCCGCCGGAGCCGCCGTGCGCGGCGAAAGCCACACCCGCAGGCCGATGACCAGGAGCGCGACCCCGGTACTGATCCAGACGTCGGCCAGGTTGAACGCGGGTCACCAGCCGGTGTGGAAGTAGTCACTCACGTGCCCGTCACCCCAGCGGTCAAGGAGATTGCCCAGCGCCGCAACGAACAGCAGCGCCAGGCCGATCTGCTCAGCAGGTCTGGACAATCGCGAACTGCACGCCAGGACGAACATCCGCCGTCATGGCACCGGTGATGCTGCGGATGAGCCAGGACGGGCAGGTCGTCGCCCCAGGGAGAAGGCCGCCGGAGTTGAAACCGAGCCTCAGGTCCAGCGCGCCCAGCGCCACCGGGCACCTATGGGCCGGCTCTCGGCGATCGCCGTCACCGCCAAGTCGGACACGATGGCTACGAGCACCATGGTTCCCGAGAACAGGAGCCGCCGAGACCGTGCGCTACGAAGGCCGCTCGTGCGCTGGGCAGGGGCCGCCATGGTCATCCCAGTTACCGTCGGTCCGCTCTGGCGTAGCGACGTTTTTGGTGAGATCGGTCCGGCGATCATGGCTGCCGCTGCTGGTTCTGGCGGCTCTTTTGATACCGCATGGTTCGGCGAGGGGCCTACATCCGAAAGCCTGACACCAGCCCCTCGAGATCCGCTGCGGCCTGGGAAACTTCCTGAGCCGTCTCAGCTGTTCTTGAGGCGTGCACGGTGGTCTGGCCGGCGGACGCCGCTACTCCCGCCACGTTCTCGGCGATCTCACCGGCCGCCCCTGAGACGTCCGAGACGTTGCGGACCATCTCGGAGGTGGTCGCGGACTGCTCTTCGACGGCGGAGGCGACGACCGTCTGCAGATCATCGATCTGGCTGATGACATCCTTGATCGCGGTGATGGACGCGACAGCCGCCTTGGCATCTTCGCGGGCAACTCCCACGCGGTTCGTGATGTCCTCGGTAGCCCGTGCCGTCTGCCCGGCCAGCATCTTGACCTCCTCGGCGACAACAGCAAAGCCGGTGCCGGCTCTTCCGGCCCTGGCCGCCTCGATCGTGGCGTTCAGCGCGAGCAGCTTGGTCTGCGCCGCGATGTTCGTGATCAGGTCCACCACCTGACCGATCTCGTCGCTGGAGGACTCGAGCCGCTGCACGGTGACGCCTGCCTGGATGGCCGCGGAGACCGCCTCAGCCGCGGTGGCCGAAACCTGATGGCTGGAGCGGGCGATGTTCTCGATGGCCGATGACATCTCTTGGCCACCCTGGGCAACGGTGGCGATACTTGCCCCGATCTGCCGGCTCGCATCGGCAACGACTCTGGACTGTGCCGCCGATGAGGCCGCGCCGCCCGACAACTCGTGCGCGAGGGTCGTCAGCCCAACCGACATGCCCGACAGTGAGCCAGCGTTGTCGGCGATCTTGCGCACCATCTCAGCCAGTCGCTCGACGGCCGAGTTGGTCGCCGCCGCGAGCTGCCCGACCTCGTCAGCGCTGGTGTGCTGCACGCGGCGATCGAGCCTTCCCTCGGCGAGGCCGACGAGCACCTGGACCGTTGCAGCCAGCGGACGGGCGATACTGCGCCCCACCAGGATCGACAGACCCACCGCGGTGATGATGGCCACCAATCCTGTCGCGAGCATCAGCAGAACCGACCGGCGGTAGGCCTCGTGTCCCGCCGCCGCGATAGCAGCAGCCGACTCGGACTCGGACTCGCGCATAGATCCGAGGGCATCGCTGATCTCGAGAACGGCCTGCGACAGTGCCGCCCGGGCAGCAACGAAGTCCGCGACGTCGCCGCTCAGAGCTGCCTGTTTGACCGGTTGCAGGGCTGCTCGGTAATCACGCATGCTCTCCTCGAGAGATGCTCGCTCCTGCGCCGACGCGGAGGGCCTGGAGTCCTGGTACATGGCCCATGTCATGTCGAAGCGGATGTCGTCGGCCTCCAGGCGCTGCAAGACCGCTGAGTACTGCGTGATGTCCGAGACGAGGACGAGGTCGGCCAGATCCAGGCGGACCTGCACGAAGGACGTCATCGCGCGGTCGATGGAATCGACCGCCCGTAGCCCCTTACCCGACATATCACTCAGATCAGCCTGGGCGCGACCTAGACGGCTGATTCCTACCCCCATCACAGCCGCCAGCAATAAACAGACCAGCCCGAAACACATGACGGCGGCCATGCCAAGCTCCCCGTAGGCGGCCATTTACCGCCCCACTGATGGCCAGGGTTCTCCCCGCGGATGGCCAGATACCTCCCCACTGGCTGGGTCCGATTGCCGGTCGGCGAGGGTCGTCCGGTGAAGAACAGCAGGGAGATCATGGAGATCCTCGAGGCGTATGACCTCACGGGTAGTTACCGCGCTGCGGCGGAGCTGGCCGGGTGTGACCATCACACGGTGGCCCGTTATGTGAAGATGCGGGCGGCGGGTCAGCACCCGGACAAGCGTCAGCACCGGGCGCGGTCGATCGATGAGTTCCTGCCCAAGATCGAAGAACTGGTGGTCCGTTCTCACGGGAAGGTCCGTGCGGACGTGGTCCACCGGCGGATCGTCGCGATGGGCTTCACCGGTGGTGAACGCACGACCCGCCGCACGGTCGCGGAGGCCAAGTCGCAGTGGCGGGCCGGGCGGCGGCGGGTTTACCGGCCGTGGGTCGTCGAGCCTGGCCTGTGGTTGCAGTACGACTACGGTCACGGTCCGATGGTCGGTGGCCGGCAGACGGTGCTGTGGTGCGCGTGGCTGGCCTGGTCACGGTTTCGGGTGGTGATCCCGATCTGGGACAAGACCGTCCCGACCGTGACAGCGTGCCTTGATGCGACGTTCCGGCGGATCGGTGGAGTCCCTGCCTACGTCCTGACGGACAACGAGAAGACCGTCACCACAGACCATGTCGCCGGGATCGCCATCCGCAACCCGGAGATCGTGGAAGTCGCCCGGCATTACGGGACCACGATCCGCACCTGCGTGCCGGCCGACCCGGAGACCAAGGGCGGCTCGGAGGCCACGGTCCGGATCGCGAAGGCCGACCTGGTGCCCACCGACGCGAACCTGCTGGGCGACTACCGCACCTTCGGAGAGCTCGAGGCGGCCTGCCGGGCCTTCTGCGAGGAAGTCAACACCCGCGTTCACCGCGAGAGCCGGGCCCGCCCGGTTGAGCGGCTGGCCGAGGAGCGTCAGCGGCTGCATCCGCTGCCCGCAAAGCCGTTCACGGCAGCGTTCGGCACGACCCGGCGAGTGAACTGGGACGGCACGATCTCGGTTGAGGCCGTGCGCTACTCGGTCCCGCACCAGCTGATCGACACCCGGGTCTGGGCCCGTTTCCACGGCGAGGAACTCATCGTCACCGCGGTGAACGAGCAGGGCCAGACCAGCGAGGTTGCCCGCCACCAGCGGGGAACACCCGGAAACCCGGTCCTGGACGAAACCCACTACCCACCGCGCGAAGACAAGAACGGCGACCGGACTCCACGCGCCCGCACCAGCGCCGAGGCGCAGTTTCTGGCCCTGGGACCGGGTGCTGCGGCCTGGCTGGTCGAGGCCGGCGCGGCGGGCGCCCGGCGGGTTCCGGCGAAGATGGCCGAGGCCGTGGCC